>JAUIJL010000021.1 GCA_030431255.1 Thermoanaerobaculia bacterium
TCTGTCGAAGGTGCCACGTAGTTTCTGTCGAAGGTGCCACGTAGTTTCTGTCGAAGGTGCCACGTAGTTTCTGTCGAAGGTGCCACGTAGTTTCTGTCGGCCGTTTCTGTCGAAGGTGCCACATAGTTTCTGGCGGCTGGCGCACAGACACGAGAAGGCCGTCGCGGATCCCGCGACGGCCTTCTCGGGATCGTTGAAGGTGGCTCGGATCAGGCCATCATGCCGCCGTCGACCCGCAGGCTGGTGGCGGTGACGTAAGTCGCTTCCGGCGAAGCCAGGAACGTCACCAAGGCGGCGACTTCTTCCGGGGTACCGGCCCGTTGGAGCGGCACCAATTGGGTGAAGCCTGAGGCGTCACCGCCGGTGGCGCGGTCCAGGAGCGGGGTTTCGATCGGTCCCGGCGCGATGGTGTTGACCCGGATGCCGAGGGGAGCCACTTCTTGGGCCACGGATCGGCTGAGCCCCTCGACGGCGAATTTCGAGGACACGTAGGACGAGAAGGCCGGGAAGCCCCGCAGGCCGGCGACGGAGGTGGTGTTGATGATCACGCCACCGCCGCGCTTCTGCAGCTCGGGAATCTCGGCGCGCATGGAGTGCCAGAGACCGAAGTAGTTGACCTCCAGAACCCGGCGCGCGTTGTCTTCGGTTTCGTCCATCATCGGTGCCAGGGCGGCACCTTCGATGCCCGCATTGTTGAAGGCGATGTCGAGGCCGCCGAATTCGGAGACGGCGGCGGCCACCAGAGCCTCGACCTGGGATGCGTCGGTGACGTCGGTTTTGACGAAGATCGCTTTGCCGCCCTGGGCACGGATCTCTTCGACCACCGCGTTGCCTTCGTCCTCTCGTCGAGCACCGATGGCCACGGCAGCGCCTTGTTTCGCCAGCTCGATGGCAGCGGCTCGACCGATGCCCGAGTTGCCACCGGTGATCACTGCGACTTTACCTTCTAGTTTTTGAGTCGACATATCTATCGTCCTTCCTTTTGTTTGTACCAATTGGTCTAAATGTAGAGCTGAAAAATGCCGGAGATGGCCGGTGTCACGATGAAACCGCCGGCTCCAACCTTCGTGTTGACGGTTCGTGGTTGTCGGTGTCGAGGCCCTAGGTCCTAGCGTCCGTTGGAGTGACCAAACGAATGGCTTGATCTGCCAGGGTGCGCACAGCCTGCGGATCGCTTCCCGAACGGGAATAGACGCGCATGCCCATCACCAAAGCCATCATGGTCTTGGCGGTCGCCCCTGCATCGAGATTGCGATCGATCTCGCCGGTTTTCTGACCTTCGAGGATCAGGTCGTGCAGGATCTTCTCGTGGTTGGCAAGGCCCTTCTTTACCAAAGCTTGGGCTTGCCGGTCTTGATGGGCGGTTTCCAAGGCACAGTTGAGCAACATGCAGCCGCGATGCCCTTGCGGGCTGATGCAATCCTCGTAGAGAGCATCGAAATGTGCCCGCAACGCCGCAACGGCAGCTTTGCCGCGGGTCAGCTCGCGAAGCTCCCCCAGGCGCTGCTGGGCATATTGATCGAGGGTCCGCAGATAGACCTCATGCTTGCTGCCGAAGGCGTTGTAGAAACTGCCCTTCTGAATGCCCATGGCCTTGAGCAGCCTGCTCATCGACGTGGCCTCATAGCCGTGAGCCCAAAAGGTCTCGCCGGCTTTTTCGAGGGTCTCGTCGATGTCGAATTGCTTTTCCCAGGGCATGGTTTCGTCTCCAGTGAAGAGAGCATATCCGGTTTGTACCGATCGGTCAATACTCATTGTTGCCGAGGTCATGCGCGGACCGCATCGCCTCATGCGTTGACCGGCGGCTGCATCAGAGACCCAGCCAAAGGTGTCGATCCAGGGCTCGGCGGACTTCGCGGAGGCGATCCAGCGTCAGCTCACCCAGCCGTTGACCGAGGCGCCGGCGGGAGACGGTTCGAATCTGCTCGCAAAGCACTTTGCTTTCTCGCTGGAGCCCTCCTTCACCTGAAGGGATTCGGACTTGGAATGGATAAACGCGGTCGATCCGGCTTGAGATCGGAGCCACTGTTATGGTGGGGCTTGAACGGTTGGCTAGGTCGTTCTGAAGCACCAGAGCCGGCCGTGTTTTGCCTGTTTCCGATCCGATCACCGGATCCAGATTCACCAGGTAGATCTCACCGCGTTTCACGACCAGCCCTCGGTCTCCGTCTCGGCCCATTCAGCGTCGAGGGAAGATGTCTCCGCCTCGGCTCGATACCCTTCCTCCATTTCCCTAGCCAATGCCTGCTCCTTGAGCCTCTCCAAATGGCTTTGAATCGCTTCGCGGACGAAATGACTGAAGCTCCGCTCGCCGACGAAGGGCTGAATCTCGCGGTGCAGATCGGAAGGGATGGTAATGGTGGTGCGCATAGCTCATCTCCTTGTGCATCTTCTTCTGCATCTCAAGATGCATCATTCATGGTGACGATACGGTGAAGGCTGCCAGGCGTCAAGCGCCAGCTGCACGGCCTGTGGGATTGCGCCCCATCCGTTGGCTCACGTTGGGGCCACGAGCCCGAGGCGAGGCGTCGAGTTGCTTTGCTCGCACCAACGTCTCAGAATGGTCGGACCAACGGCTTTCAGCGTCTCTACACGAACAATCCCTCGGGCACGAAGGAGATCCAACATGTTGGCTTTATCGGTTGAGCTGCACGATGGCAATGAAGCAGTTGATTTTTACATCGATCACCCAGTCGACGGATGGGATGTGGATCCCGGTATGTTGGGAGACGGCATTCCCCAATGTGTGGATCGCATCGATGAGATTTGCAGGTCCCTGGGCGTTGGAGCCTTCAGCCCATTCGTATGGGAGCCGTTGTTGTGTGAGCTGGAAGGCCTGCGCGAAGAGCTCGAGGAGGTCAAGGAAGACGGGGCGGACGAGGAAGAAATTGAAGACATGGAAGAGGAGATCGCCGAGCTCGAAGAGCGTCTGAAAGATCTCTGGCAAGATCCCTCCGAGGCGCTGCCCATCGTCCGAGCCCTGATCGCCCACCTCAAGCCGCAGCTGGTTCTAGACCCCTCCGAGCCCGGAGGAGGAAGCCTGCCCGACGCCCTAAAGCTCACGCCCTACCTCGTCTGGCACCTTCGGGTGTATGAGGAAACCCTCAAGGTAGCGGAAGAGAAGGGGTGGAAGTTTTATCTGGAAGTGATGAGCTGAGGAGATTGGTCTTTCGGCGCCGATTTTGACAGCGCCCTTGAACCTTCTCGGTGAAGGAGGAACATGAGAGACCCAGGACAGACTGAGAGCTAATACGCGGGATGAAAGGTATATGGCCGTCAAAAGTGTTGCCGATGAGTGGGATGCGGCTCACCCGGTCATCCTCTTCGTGCTTGAGAAGGTGGAGGAGATGCAGGGGGCTGATGGCTTTTTCGACCTAGACTCCCAGCAGAGCTAAAGGTTTCTCATACCACCGACGACCACGCCCCGAGCGTGCCGGATTCGAAGCCGTCGGCGAAGATCGAGGGCGAGCCCCCGCCGAGGAAGCCGATCGGCGCGCCGGATCCCGGCGAGTAGAAGCGGCCGATGTTGGGCAGCACGGTGGTCAGCTCCGAGGGCGCGACTCCGAGCCAGAGGGCGAGCTCGGCGAAGTATTCGTCACACGAGGTGGTGGGGATCAGGCGACCGCGGCCGGTGTCGAGGTCGTTGTCGACGTAGAGCTGGGGGAAGGCGCCGTAGATGTCGCCGCCCACCACCGGTCCGCCCATGATCATATGGTTGCCGCCCCAGGCGTGGTCGGAGCCTTGGCCGTTGGAGGTCAGGGTGCGCCCGAAGTCCGACGCGGTGAAGGTCACCACGTCGTTCAGCATCCCGAGCTCGGTGAGCGCGCCGTGAAATTCGCTCAGGCCTTTGCTCACCCAAGGCAACATATTGGTTTGAGCGTTCAGCACCTCGTCGTGGTGGTCCCAGCCGCCGAAGAGGATGAAGAAGGTCTGCCGACGCACGCCGAGGGTTTGGCGGGCGGCGATGGCTCGGGCCACCATTTGGAAGCTTTGGGACACGTAATTCGACGAAAATACCGTGGTCAGCGGCGGCACCGCAGCCACGGCGGTGGAGAAGAGCTGGTGGGCGTCGATGGCGCGACGGGTGGAGCGGGCGAAGGTGTCGATAAAAAGGTTTTGGTATTGCTGATCGAGCAGGCTGTTGATCGCCGTGGTACGCAGCTGGTTGAACGGATCACCCGCGCCGTAACCGGTGATGCCCACACTGCCGTTGCCGGAGGGCTGGATGGCGTAAGGCACCACCTGGGATCCCGATTGGAAGACGTTGCTGCCGCCGAGGGAGATATTCATCGACACGGTGTCGTCGGTATTCGACGCCCGCAACAAATCCGCCGTGCGCCCGCCCCAGCCGATGGCCGTGCGTTGATCGGGCATGCCGGTTTGCCAATGCATGATTTGGTCGCTGTGGGAGTAGAGCCCGAGGGGAAGACGGGCGTTACCCGAGAGGATGCCCGCCTTGGTGGTGGGCTCCACCAAGGAGCCGACGTTGGCCACAAACGCCAAATCACCTGTGTCGAAGAGCTGTTTGACCTCGGGCATGGCCGGGTGCAAACCGTATTGCCGACCGTCACTGTTGGTCGGTGTGATCGGCAGGAGCGATGCTGCCGGCAGGGCCAGGTCGCCGCGGACGGTGGCGTATTCCGCGTGCTCTTCCGGGCCGCGGGGCACCAACATATTGAAGGAATCGTTGCCGCCGGCGAGAAATAGACAGACCAGGGCTTTGTAGTCATTGCCGGGCAGCACGCCTTTCGGCTCAATCCTGGGTGTGACGATGCGCGCAGGACCGGGTGAAGAAAAGCCGGTCTGGTTCGCCAGGGCGCCGGCGGAGCGCATGTTGAGCAGGGTGGAAAAGAGGGACGTGGCACCGATCGCGGCGCAGTTGGCTTGACCCAGGAATTTGCGGCGAGATGTGGATTTTATGTTGGGCTTCGACATGGTGTGTTTCTCCTTGGATCGCCTCTCAGCGTTGGACGGCGTATTCCGGGCAGATCATGAGCAAGTACAGGGCCATGATGGTTTGCTCGTAGGGCTCTCCGGCGAGGGGCAGGATGGCGTCGACCAAGATTTGTCGCGTGCCGGCCGAGAGGGTGCCGTAGGTGAGCAGCAGGTCGAGCCGATCGATCAGCGCCTCCGGGCCGGCTTCGGCCGCTTCGACCTCGGGCTCCAGCTCGAGCCAAATGACCTCTTCCCCGCGATCGAAAAGATATTCCTCGCCGATCACCGCCCGGTCGATGAGGTTGATGCCGGCGATCACCGTGAACGCGTGGATGATCTCCATTTCTGGAGCCACCAGGCCGGCCTCGGTCAGGGCGCCGGCCGGTTGATGTCGTGGGGAGAAGAAATTGAAAACGCTGGGGGAGAAGAAGGGGTATTGGGCCAGGAACAGGGCCTCGGCTCCTTCGGGGGTCTCGCCGGGGAAGTCGCCGCCGAAGTGGTAGAGCTGACCGGAATCACTGGTGGCGTGGAAGGTACGACCGAGCTGCACCCAGCGCACGAAAGGCTCGCGCACCTTGCCGAAATGGGGATCGTCGATGTGGGTGGTGTCCCGCGCCTCGGTATCGAGCAGCACCGCTTTGAGCACCGCCGTCATGTCGCCGCGCACGCCCGATCCGTTGTCGTCGAAAGCGGCGGTGACCCTGGCGACATAAGCCGGGCTGGGATTCGACGTCACCAAAAAGCGGATCAGGTGGGCGCCGATGAACGGGCCCACGTTCGGATGCTGAAAGAGGTGATCCACCGCCGACTCGATATCTTGCATGCCCGTTTGCCCGGCCGGCACCAAATATCCGTTCAACAAGGTTTTCGGACCCGGCTCGTGCTCCGATTCGAACATGACCATGGGCAGGTGATAGGTCGGACGATCCTCGCCGAAGATCACCGGCTCCCCAGGCTCGGGAGCCAGGGTCAGACCGGTGAAGATCTTGGCCATCTCGGTGATTTCGGCGTTGCCGTAGGTGGGAATCGAGTGGCCGTCGGTATCGAGCTTGTGGGTGCCGTCGGGGTTGAGCTCGTAGAGGCCGATGGTGAAGAGTTGCATTACCTCGCGGGCGAAGTTTTCGTCGGGAAAGCGATTCATGGTGGGGTCGCTACGACGATTGTTCAGGTGGCTCAGGTATTGGCCCATGGCGGCGTGAAGCGCGACCTCGAGCAGCATCTCGCGAAAGTTGCCGAAGGCGCCGCGCGCCAGGATGTCGTAAAACGCCCCTACGGCGGCGGGGGTGTCGAAGAGCACATCTTCCCGGCGGGAGATAACAAAGATTTGGGTGAAGGCAAAGGCCACCCGCTGACGTACCAGATCCGTGCCGGTCATGGTCCGCTGCCACCAGATCCAATCGAAGAAGGGAAAAGAGTCCTCCTCGCCGAGGGTCGCCACCAAGGCTTCGACTTGGTCGAGAACGGGGCTGTACGGCAGGGCGGATTGGGCGTCGAGCCAGGGACCGAAGCCGTTGCTCACCACTTGGTTGATGGTCGTGAGATCACCGCCGAAGGTGCATTGGGCGAGAAATCGTGACGCTTCTTCTTGGGCGCTCAAGGCTTTCGACGCACCGCCGGTTCGGCGCTCGAAGGGTAGGGCGGCGACGGCTTGGGTCGAGCCGGCGGCAGCGCCCACCAAGCCCGTCCATTTGAGAAAGCCTCGTCGGTCGAGGCGAGGTCCACCGCGCGGTCGTCGGCGACGCGGAGGGTCGGATGCGGAAGATGGGTTCATGGAGGAGTCGGTCATGGTGTCTCCCTTCGGGGCGGTAGATCGTCCGGGCTGAGGTGTTTCAAGATAGGAGGGACGATCTAAACGGCAGATGGACTGAACATGAACGAGATTTCATGAACGCGCGTCGGCGCAGACGCTAAGATTCGAGCTTCATCTTTCGTTTGAATGTTTCGGACCTCGACCATGCGAATATTTCTGATCGAAGACGACCCCGACGTCGCGGACTACGTGCGAAACGGTCTGCGGGAGTCGGGGCATACGGTGGACATTTGCGCGGACGGACGGGAGGGTTTGATCCAAGCCACGGCCGAGGATTACGACCTGCTGATCGTCGACCGGGGTCTGCCGAGCCTTGATGGTCTGGCTCTGGTGAAAACCCTGCGCGGCGCCGGAGATTCTACGCCCGTGCTCTTCCTGACCGCCCTCGGCGATGTCGACCGCAGGGTCGAGGGTCTGCGGGCCGGCGGCGACGACTACCTGCCCAAACCCTTCGCCTTCAGCGAGCTGCTGGCACGGTCCGAAGCCCTGCATCGTCGACGGTCCGAGAATCTGCCGGTCACCGAGCTGCGGGTCGGCGATTTGGTGCTCAACCTGCTGACCCGTGAGGTGCAACGGGAGGGTCGGCCCATCGAGCTGCTGCCTCGGGAGCTGGCCCTGCTCGAATACCTCATGCGACACGCCGATCAGGTGGTGACCCGAACCATGTTGCTCGAGAAGGTTTGGGAATACCACTTCGATCCCCAAACCAACGTCATCGACGTGCACGTCAGCCGCCTACGTCGAAAGATCGATCACGACTTCGAGCTGCCGTTGCTGCACACCGTGCGCGGTGTGGGCTACGCCTTGCGGGGCCCATCATGAGCGGCGACGGGAACACTTCTGAAGGAAGCTCCGTGCTGGGTAGCTCCACCTTTCGCCAAGCCCTCGGCGTCGTGCTCGTGGTTTGGGTGCTGTCGGCTCTCGGCGTCTGGGCTGCGCTCCACCACGACGCTGCGGAAAGCCCGGAGGAACGTCGGCAGGACATTCAGCGAGCGAAGCATGAGGGGCTGTCAGCGCTGGCCGTGGCCGCCATATGGGAGCAGACCGTTGAAAAGGAGGAGCCCGAGCCCTTCGACGATCTGGAGGCCGAGGAGCCGGGTGTTGAGGATCCGGAAGAAGAGGAGTGGGATCCCGAAGCAAAAGACGAGGACGACGAAGCGGACGACGAGGGCGACGAAGAGGGTGAGGACGACGACGAGGCGCGGTTCGAGGCCGCGGACTGGACCGAAGAGCGCGCCTTCGAGCTGCTGAGCGAGTCGGACGAGCTGTGGCGTGAGCTGGAAGAGATGGATTTGTGCTGGTCGTTGATCGACCGCGATGGCTTTTGGCGGCTCGGCAGCTTCTACTCGGTCCCGAATTCCGGGGTGAAGGATTCCCATGACGCTTCGATGCTGTTGATCCCAGGGGTTGAGGTCGAAGACCACTTCGAAGACGACCTCCGCCTGCTGCGGGACGCCCGGTCGCTTCCGGCCGGGGCGGAGGTGGTGGAGTGTTTGATGGCGGAAGAGGTGCTTGCCGACGGCTCCCGTTTACGCATGGGGCGCCAGTGGGAGCGGCCGGAGCTGGGCGTGCCCCTGATCGCCAGCCTGGCCCTATTGCTCCTTGCTTTGGCCGTGGCAGTGGGCGGTAGCTGGCTGCTGGCCCGGCGCACGGTGAGCTTCGTGTCGGACCTGCGCTCCGCCCGGGCGCGGCTCGAAGGGGATGCCTTTCCACGGCTCCGCAGACCCGGCGACGGCGGCGATTTCGATCGTGCCGCGGGTGAAATCAACCGCATTTTGGATCGGCTCGACAGCGCCCTCGGCAGCCTCACCCACGTCACCGACAACATCGCCCACGACCTGCGAACGCCTTTGACCCGCCTCCAAGGTCAGCTCGACGTCGTGCGTCGCAGCGGCAGTGCCGACGAGCCCATGCTCGCTGCCGTGCAGGAGGAAGCCGATCAGCTGGTGGCCACCTTCAACGCCCTGCTGCGCATCGCCCAAGTGGAAAGCGGCAGCCGACGTCGTGGATTCCGACCCTTCGATTTGGCCCAGGTGGTGTCGGATGTCGGCGAGCTTTACGCCCCGGCCTTCGCCGACGCGGAGCTGGCCTTCGAGCTGCGCAGCCCCGCCGCACCCCTGCGCCTTCAGGGCGACCCCGATCTGTGGATGCAAGCCCTGTCGAATCTGCTCGATAACGCCTTGAAATACACCCCACCGGGCGGCGCTGTACAACTCGACCTAATCCCCGGTCCGCCGCCGCGCATCGTGCTGCGCGACTCCGGACCGGGCATCCCCGAAGACGAGCACGGCAAAGTCTTCGAGCGCTTCTACCGCTCCCAACGCCGACCCCGTTCCGGGCCACGGGGGACCGGCCTGGGCCTCAGCCTAGTGGCCGCCATCTGCGAGCTACACGGCGCTGTAATCCGACTGGAAAACGACGACGGCTTGGTGGTGCGCATCGTATTCCGGCGTTGAGCGCGGAGCTCGATGCCGAGGGTCTGCGGGCTTTTAGGACCGAAGAATCCCGCCGACGTCGTTGAGGGCTGGGTTCATTTTCCGTTCATCGCCCCATTGGTACCTTGGCGAGAACAGAAAGGAACACCCATGCACACTCACCATCTCGGTTTCGTCCCATCTACCTCGCGGATACTTCTACGCCGAGCTTGCCGGCTTCGGTTTCTGGCCTCGGTTTTGAACGTGCTGACCGTCACGACCCCTCTAGCGACCCTGGCCTTGGCGAGCCTGGCTGTGGTCTCCCCGGCTGCCGCCCAATGGACGGCGGAGAGCCCGCGGCCCACCTATCTCAACGTCAACGGCGTGGCCGCCACCAGCCCCACCCACGTCTTCTTGGCCACCGCCGATGACAGCTTCGACGACGGCGGCGCGCTTTTCGAATCCACCGACGGCGGCGACACCTTCGTGCAACGGGATGTTCCCTTCAGTCTCGGGTCGGGTTTGAACGGTCTTTTTTTCCTCGACGAGCAACACGGCTGGGCCTGGGGCAACGTGAATTACCGCACCCTCGACGGAGGCGCCACCTGGACGGAGCTGCCCCTGCTCGGCTCGACCTATTTCATGGATTTCTTTTCGCCGAGCTTCGGGTTGGCGACCGGCAATTTCGGCGTTATGACCTCGTCCGACGGCGGCCTGAGCTGGTCGAGCTCGCCCCACGGAATCTTCACTTTGGATTTCGCCGACGGCTCCACCGGTCTGGGAGCGTCGGCGGCCGGCATTTACCGCACGGCGGACGGGGGCGCCACCTTCATCCAGACGTTGGAGGGCGAAGCGGATGACGTCGCTTTCTTGACCTCCACCGTGGCGGTGGCGATCGTCGACGGCGGCTTCCAGCGTTCGACCGACGGCGGGCTGACTTGGCTGAGCGGCCCAGACGCGCTCTTGCGCGACCGAGTGGAGGCGATTTCGTCGGATACCGTGCTCGCGTGGAGCGCGAGCGGCAGCTTCCCCGACCCCGACGAGCGCATTCTGCGATCGACGGACGGTGGCCAGACCTGGAGCGACCTCGGCGAGCTGTTGCCGGCGGGCGTGCTGGCTTGGGCGATCCCCGCGCTTTCGGTTGTCGTAGGCGCCGATCTCGATGGGGGGCTGTGGCGCTCGACCGACGGCGGCGCCACCTTCTCACAGGTCTTCGTCTCGCCCGGTCCGCGCCCGGGATTCATCGGCAGCTCACGGCCGGTCTTCGCCGACGCCACCACCGGCTACTTCGCCTACGGACCGGGTTTCGTGCTCAAAACCGTGGACGGCGGCTCCTCATGGCAGCAGATATCGAGCGGCTCAGCCCACAACCTCGCGGGCCTCGCCCGTTTTGACGACGGCTCCATGGTAGCGGTGGGTGAAGCGGCAACATGGATCCGCGGCGCCGCCTCCGACCGCTGGCAGATAGTTCCGGCGCCGGGGGCCGGCGACTTCATGGCGGTGGAGGTGATCGGTCCCGCCGACGCCTTGATGATCGACGACGGTGGACAGCTCTTCCACAGCACCGACCAAGGCGCGGTCTGGACCCCCGCGCCGACCCCGGCTCCCGGTCTCATCGGTCGTGATCTTGCCTTTACCACCGCGCTCGACGGCTGGGCGACCGGCTCCTCTTTCAGCACCAGCGCGCTTCAGCACACCACCGACGGCGGCGCCACCTGGACGCCGGTGGACGGCGTGCTCGGGGACTACCGTGCGGTCGACGTGGTCGGCGCGGGGGTCTGGGCCGGGCGATCCGACGGTTGGGTGCAGCGATCGACCGACGGTGGCCTCAGCTGGACGGCGATGCGATTGCCCGGACCGTCACCCTCGCTGCGCGATCTCGATTTCTCGAGCCCATCGAGCGGTTTCGCCGCCGGTGCCGGTGGGTACGCGGCGCGCACCACCGACGGTGGAGCGACCTGGCAAGCTCTGCCGACCCCCGATTCGAGCCATGTGTTCGTCGCGGTCGAAGCGGTCGGTGCCGACGAGGTGTGGCTCGCCACCGCGGCCGGCGGGCTGTTGCACTCGGCCAACGGCGGCGCCAATTGGTCCCAGGTCGACGCCGATCCCGGCGCGACCGGTTTCGGCTCCTACGGAGCGCTTGCGGTGTCGCCCTCGGGCCTCGCCTGGGTAGCGGGCTCGCGCGGCTCGATCCGGCGTTTCAACGGCCCACTGCCTCCGCCGTTGAACCAGCCGCCGGATGCGTCCTTCACCTTCGCCGCCGCCGGCCAAACCGTCGACTTCACGGACACGTCGAGCGACCTCGACGGATCGATCGTCGCCTGGGCGTGGGATTTCGGAGACGGCAACGTGTCGAGTGTCCAACATCCGAGCCACACCTACACCACCGCCGACACCTTCCACGTCTTGCTCACCGTCACCGACGACGACGGAGCCACCGACATTTACGGTCGATTCGTGGTGGCACAGCCCGGCCCGGGAGGCACCTTCGGAGACTTCGAGGAGGTGACGCCCCCCGATCCGCTCTTTGTGACGCCCCAAGACGAGGATTTCTGGGTCACCACGACCGCCCCCGGCGACTACGACGGTGACGGCGATCTCGACGTTGCCGTGCTCGGTTTCTATGTGGTCTACAACACCAGTGTTCAGCATCGGTTGGTGCTCTTCCGAAACGACGGCGAAGCGACGCCCACGCGTTGGAGCTTCACCTACGTCGATCTGCTGCTCGACACGCCAGTGGGGACACTGAGCGCCGGGGCGTCCGACATGGCCTGGGGCGACGCTGACGGTGACGGCGACCTCGATTTGGTGGTGGGCTCGAACGGCCTCACCGTGCTCTATCGCAACGACGACGCCGTCCTGACACCCACCGCCACCGTGCTTCCGCCGTACGGCGAGGACAACTTTCAGGCGGATTTCGATCTCGACTCCATCTCCTGGGCCGACTTCGACAACGACGGTGACTTGGACCTGCTGGTGCCTTCGGTCTTCGAGCCCGGCACCGGCTACCGAACCGCCCTGTTGCGCAACGACGGCATCGACGGTGGTGTCTTCATCTTCACCGAGGTGCAAGTCGGCTTGGCGGCCACCCGTCACGCCCAATCGACCTGGGCCGACGACGACGGCGACGAGGATCTCGACCTGTTGCTGATCAATCAGGTCCCGAATACCGGCCAGGGTTTCATCCACCGTTATCGCAATGACGGCGGCGGTCTGTTTACCGCGGAGCCACTGCTCGACGGTCTGAAGGTCGAGCACGGCGAAGCCGAATGGGGTGACGCCGACGCCGACGGCGACCTCGACATTTTGATCGCGGGGCGCACGGTCGATGCCGAAGGGGTGATTGAGCACGCCATGGTGATCCATCGCAACGACGGTGGCGTCTATACGCGAGTCGAGGTCATCGGATGCCCGGCCTGTGACGGCTGGTACGACCTCGTCGCGACCAGCTGGGCGGATTACGACTCCGACGGTGACGTCGACATCCTGGTGGCGGGCACCTACCATTCGGGCCAACAGATCGAAGGTCGTGCCAAGGTCTTCGTCGGCGATGGGACCGGCTTCCTCGATTCGGGTGGCCAGCTGCCGGCTCCTCTGTCGTCGGGCTCGCGTGGCGGCACCTTCGGGTGGCTCGACCTCGACGGTGACGGCGATCTCGACTATTTCATCGCCGGCCAATATTACGTGCCGGGCGGCAACGGCTTGGTGGAGGCGCAGATGCACGTCTACCGCAACGACATCGACGTCCAAAACCAGCCACCGATGGCACCTACCTTGCCCTCGGCCCAGGTCGAGGAGGGTGGCACCGTGCGCCTGTTCTGGAATCCGTCGACCGACGACCTGACCCCGTCCCACGCTCTGACCTACGACCTCAGCCTGTACCGTGGTGGTCTGCCGGTCGAGACGCCGCGAAGGGAGCCACGCCCGGGCAGCCTCGACACCACCGGCAGCTGGACCCTCGAAGGTCTAGCGGCCGGCGACTACACCTGGCAAGTGAGGGCGGTCGACAGCGCTTTCAACGCCGGCCCACCGGCCGGAGGCACCTTCACCGTCGGCCAGGTCCTGCCGGCGGAGATCTTCACCGACGGCTTCGAAAGCGGAGATCTCAGCAGCTGGGGCCAATGACCGGGTCGCGTGGGTTGGGTCGTGGGACCCCGTGTGGCGGGCAAGCCTGAGGCCGAGCTAGGATATGCCTCCGTCAACCCCGTGCATGGGGGTTGAGACCTTTTCGGAATGCAGATGTTTAGGAGACGCTGATGAACGTGACGACCCACCTACGAGCCGGCGACGGAGACAACTCCCAGGACGACGACAGCGGTCACGAGAACGTGGCCCGTTTCAACGTCGAGTAGGGGCGTCCTGGGGGACACCACACCGTCGGGACCCATCGCATCTGCGATGGGTCCCTTCGTCCTGCTTCCACATCCTCTTGCCTGTCGCTGACGTTGACGCATTGCGCTTTTTCACTGTACACTCCGCGGAGCAAGCCGTTCTTCTCAGTTTAGCCGAATCTTTCGGGGGTCTCTCATCCTCGGGCGAGTGGCGGAGCACCTTTTGTTGTTGGGAGCGATACCCATAACAAGAGCGCTTGAGAAGACACGGCCATAAGGTACGTTAAAAAGATTATTTATCATGGAGGGAAGTCGATGGCAGAGCTGCGCCGTGTCGTAAATCTAAAACGTTTTCTAAACATCCGGAAACCCGCTTGGGCGATAGCCCTTCTATTGTCGATGGCCTGGTTCTGGCCACAAGAGCCGGCTGAAGCTATCAATGCCTGTCTTACGGTGAAATCCGTCCAGAGCTGCGGGGATACGAGCTGCACCAAGAGCTTTACGTCTCTGAAGATTCTGTCGCAAAGCCTGGCGCTACCCGGTGATAGTGGGTATACGATGGGTACACCCTGTGGCTGGAAGTTTTGCTCAACGTTGGTCTGCTCTTGCGGTGAGCCGTTGGGAAAAAATATCTGTGATGGTGAGGATCCCTGTCTATGAAAAGCGTGATTGACTTTGAGCCGATGTCGCCGCGGAAAGTGGCTCTTGTCCTGCTCGGGCTGCTGATGCCGATGCTCATGCCGGGCCTGGCCGTTGGATCGGAGCTGCCGCAGGAGCTTCGGGACCTTCGCGATTTTTATCGGGGTCTCGAGTCGGTTTACCTCAAGACGAAAGTCGAGATCAGCATTCGGGCCCCGCTCTACGAGGGACATTCCGCGCCGGTCGAGGGGGCCGGGGTCATTGAGCATTGGGAAAACGAGCAAGGGTTTCGCACCCGCGCCTCGTTCGACCCTCGTCTGCAATTGGTCTCGAATCTCGATATCGCGATGAGCGAAGGCGACTTCCGTATTTACGATCCCGCCGCCGACTTATTGGCGATCGAAGAGCCGGAGCACCTTGTGGACGGCTTGGTTTCGGTGCCCTTGCCGACACCTAATCCGCTTTACCTGCCGGCGCTCTTCCTGGCTCCCGGCGACGATGCTTGCCCCGCGTGCCAAATGAGCTTGGACTATGTGTCGGAAACCTCCCGATGGCAGGCAGCCCATGCCGACATGGCGGTCGACGAAGGTGCATCTCCGAGCACAGCGGAACGGTTCATCGGCTATCGAGAGGGTGATCCCTATCGAATGCGGATCCATTTCGGACCGACGAAGCCGCCGAAACCGGCTCTCGCAAGGAGCGTTGCGCCCATAGGCTCGAGGGGCATCGTGCGCATGGAAAGACTCCGAGCCGACGGTGAGGTGCTCGCCACCTACGTGTTTTCCGATTTCAGGCCGGTGAACGGTGCTGAAGGACGGCTCTTCCCCATGCGGATCCAGGTCGCAGCCCACGCTCCGGGCGAGGAGCCGAGCCGCAGCACGCCCGTGATGACGGAGTATTCGATCGAGGCGCTCGAGATCAACGAGCCGGTGGCGAGATCGGCCCTGGTCGTCGATCCGGGCAAAGACACCGCGGTGTGGAGCCGCGGCGAGCTCCTAGTCGCGGCGGAGTAGAGCCGGCATATTGCTCATTTGACCGAGGCCCATCGTAAATACGGTGGGCCTCGAATCTTATGACTTGGGTCGATCCCCGGCTCAGATGGCCTCATCCATGGATTGGTGCAGGAGCCCCAGCTCCAGGACCACTCTTCGCGACGGCTCGGCGCTGACGTTCTCCACCGGTGAATCGGCGAGCTTCGAGTCGGCAATGGTCACCACCGTGTCGTAGAGGGCTTGCGGACGGGTGCTGTGCAAGCCGATGTCGCGGATGTTGCCGTCGTCGGTATATGGTTCGGCGGTGAGCTCAACCTTCCGCCTGCGCCATCTGAAGGCCCGACTCCGGATCGGGGCCTTTGCTCTGATCTCAAGCGTTGCTGTGTCCTCCGGCATGTTCGCGCTCCGTGCCTTTGCCGACGTGGGCAGCGCGGAGCTGGCACTCACGGCCCTCTCCACCGATCACGGCTTGTCGCAGAATTCGGTCTTCGCCCTCATGGAAGACCGGCACGGTTTCTTGTGGCTCGGGACCGAAGACGGCCTGAACCGCTGGGACGGCGGTAGCTTTCGGGTCTATCGGGCCGGGCCCCAAGACGATCCTGAGGCGTTGCACGGGCGATTCGTACGCGCCATGGTGGAAGACGAGCTGGGATTTCTGTGGATCGGCACCGAGGGGGCCGGGATCGCCCGTTTCGATCCACGGACGGAGACGTTCCGCAATTTCGTCCACGATCCCCGGGATCCGACGAGCTTGGCCGACGACTTGGTGCTCACCTTGGCCCTCGACCGGCAGGGGGATTTATGGATCGGCGGCCGCAGCTCCGGGCTGAGTCGATTGCCGGCGGCCTTCCGGCTCGGTGACGAAAAACCCGTTTTCGAGCATTTCGCTCCTCGACCCGGCGATCTGTGCGCCCTCTCTTCGGGCAATATCAACGGCCTGTGGCTCGACCCTCGGGGTGGATTGTGGGTCGCCGGCAGCGATGGGTTGCGACGTCGACGGCCGGAGGGCGGGTGTTTCGAGCCCATTCCCCTGCTCACCGAGGATCCCCGACTGACCCACCTCCACGGTGGGTCCCGAGGGGATTTGTGGGTTGCCGGTCACGGCGGTCTGGATTGCGTGGATGTGGCGTCAGGTCGAGCAGAGGCCCACTACCTGTCCGGCGAGGTGGTGACCGCCACCTTGGAAGAGGCGGACGGTAGCTTGTGGATCGGCACCGAGTCCGGGGGGTTGGTGCACCTCGATCCCGCGGATGGCAGCCTATTCCGCCGGCGTAGCCGAGCCTTCGATTCCGAAAGCCTGGTGACGGACGTGATCCGCAGCCTGCACCTGGACCGAGCGGGCACCCTGTGGGTGGGCATGGAACAAGGGGGTGTGGCTTATACCTCGCGATTACGGCGGTCTTTCGGCCGCCGCCGGGGTCTGCTGACGGCAGAGGGTTTGGAGCAGCTACGCAGTGTGTTCGCCCTGCACGTGAGCCCCGACGGCCAGGTGTGGATCGGCACCCGGGATCGGGGACTTTACGCCTTGGATCGGAGGACCGGCCGGGCGCGCCATTGGAGCCTGGGTGACGGCCACCCCGACGCCTTGGACTCCCGCCGTATTTCGGCCATGGCGGGGGACGCCGACGGAACCGTGTTGGTGGGCACAGTGGCCGGCGGGGTCTACCGGGTGGAGCCCGGCTCGGGCAAGATGCGGCGTTTGCCGATCCCCGGAGACCGGGCAATCCGGGCTCTGCTAGCCGACGGCGAGACGGGGGTGTGGGTCGCCGGCTGGGGCAACGGATTACGCCATCTGCGCGCCGATGGTTCCGTCGACGCCTTTGTGCATCGGCCGGACGATCCCCACTCGCTGAGCGACAATGTGCTGATCTGCCTGGAGCCCGTGTGGGACGGCGGTCGGCTGGTGGGCTTGTGGGTCGGCACCTGGAGTGGGGGTTTGGTGTATTTCGACACCGTCGACGGTCGGGCCCGCGCTTTTCGCCACGACCCGGCGGACCCCAAGTCCCTTTCGAGCGACAAGGTGGCCGACGTGCACTTGGATGGCCACGGCCGGGTGTGGGTGGCCACGGCCGGCGGTTTGGATCGCATGGAGGTGATCGGTGATTCGGTCCGTTTTTCTCAGGTAGCACCGTTCGAAGGCACGGTGGTCTTCAGCTTGGCGGAAGATTCTCTCGGTCACCTTTGGGCTGGCAGCGGTCGCGGCCTGTGGCACTTCTCCCCTAGCGGAGTCTTGGCCGGTGGGACGGACGCCGCCGTCGATCTATCGGTTCCCCCCGGCTTCGGTGAGCCGATCTTTCCCTCGGCTCGACAGTTTTCCGCCCGCCACGGATTGCAGGCTGACGAGCTCAACGTGGGTGCCGTCGCCCGCGGGCTCGACGGCGAGCTGCTCTTCGGCGGTGTCAGCGGATTCAATCTCTTCGATCCCCACCCGTCGTCGGTCCCGGATCTCTTTGCTCATGGGGAGCCGCCGCCTGTGTTTCTGACCCGGTTGGCCACCAACCGACGCAGTCTCTCCCAGGCATCCCTTCAAGACCTCGTGGAAAGGGGCCGCGCTCTGGAGCTGACACCTCGGGAGAGAAGCCTGACCGTGGCTTTTGCGGCCCCTTGGCTCGCCGACACGGAGCATCAGCGATTCGCCTACCGGTTGGGAGACGGGCAAAGCGAGTGGATCGACTCCGGCCACCAGCGGGAGGCCCGCTTCGCTCGGCTGCCGCCGGGGCGTCAAACGTTGCAGGTGAGCGCGGCCGGCGGCGCAGGAGTGTGGAACCTCCCCGGTGTGACCCTGGAGCTCTACGTGCGACCCACGTTTTGGGAGCGCGGCGCGGTTCGGGCGAGCGCGGTTTTGCTCTTGTTGGTTTTTGTGACGGCGGCGATTCAATCGGGCTCTCAACGGCGTTTGCGCAAGTTGGAGCGGGAGCGAGAGGAAGCTATCGAGGTGCGGCATCGGCTCTTGGCGGCGCGGGAACAGGAGCGCCTGCGCCTGGCGCGGGAGCTGCACGACGGCCCCCTCCAGGCCCTGCATGCGCTGCAATTAGCGTCCAGCCGCGGGCCCAAGGCCTTGGGCGACTTTCGGCGGGATCTCGGCGAGCTGGTCACCGATTTGCGCACAGTCTGCACTCGCTTGCGCTCACCGGTCCTGCAGCTCTTCGGTCTTGAGGCGGCGATCCGTCATCAAGTCGACGAGCTGAGGGAAACCCACACTGGGGTTCGCTGGCACCTGGAGCTCCACCTCGGCGGCTCGGACGAGGATCCCCTGGGCGAGGAGCAACGATTGGCCCTATTTCGGGTCTTCCGGGAGGCGGTGGAAAACGCTTTACGACACGGCGAGCCGAGCGCCCTGACCCTTGAGCTCGACACCGCCGAGGGGCCCCGGCGCCGGGTGGTCCGGTTGCGGGTGATCGACGACGGCCGCGGTTTCGTGGTGCCCGAGCGGTGGATCGAGCCGGCTCGCCGAGGGCACCTGGGCATTCTCGGCATGGACGAGCGCATGGACGCTTTGGGGGGAACGCTCGAGGTGTGGTCGTCACCCGGGCGCGGCACCCGAGTGACGGCCACTCTGCCCGTGCCCGAGGCGTCCGGATCGGGGCCCGGAACGAAAAAGAGTGGCCGGGCCGGTCATGGAGACGAGAGATGAACGATGCCACGAGCCGAGGAACCGCCGACGGAGTGATCCACGTCATGCTGGTGGAAGACCACCCCGTGTTTCGTCGAGGGCTGGCCGCCGCGTTGGAAGACGAGCCGGATCTGAAGGTCGTGGCCCAGGTGGCGGAAGGCGAGGCGGCCTCCGACACCGCCCGCAAGCTTCGTCCCCATGTGGCGGTGGTGGATTTGCAGCTGCCCGGACGCAACGGTATCGAGGTGGTGGGCGACTTGGCGGCTTGCCGACCTCCGGTGCCGGTGGTGTTGCTCAGCGCCCATCACCACGAGGCTTATGTGCGAGCGGCGGTGGAGGCGGGAGCCCACGGTTATTTGCTCAAGGACGAGCCGGCGGGCGTGATCGTGGAAGCGGTGCGCGGCGCCGCGGCCGGTCGTCGTGGCTGGCTCAGCCGTGCGGTGGCCGCAGAGCTCCAACAGGCGTGGCGGGATCCCTTGACACCAAAAGAAACCGAGGTGGTGCGATTGTTGGCCGCCGGGCGTGGGGTGTCCGAGGTGGCCGGCGAGCTGGGGATTTCCGTGCGCACGGTGCGCAATCACTTGGCCAACGTCTACGCCAAGTTGGATCTGCACAGCCAACCGGAGGTGGTGGCCTGGGCTTGGCGCAGCGGCTTGGCGGATCTGGGCTGAGCCAAACGAAAAACGATCCGTGACGCATAAACCGCCGCGGATCGTTTCCGGGCTAGGCCCGAATCAGCAGCAGCAGCCGTTGGCCATGCAGGTCGGGTATTGGGTGGGGCAGCCCGAGTACTGACAGGGCACGGGATGGCAAACTCCCTCTTGGGTCTCGCCTTCGAAAATGGGATCCACACCGAGGGCTTCCAGCACCTCCGCTTCCTCGGCGGCATCGAGCTCCGCTTGGGCGGCATCCGCGGCTTCCACCTCTACGGCCTCGCTTTGCAGGGCTTCGTCCTGTGCCGGTGCTTCGTGAGCGAAGGTGGCGGGGACGGCGGCGAAAATCAACAGGGCGAAGAGGACGGCGATGAGTTTCTTCATGACTTCAAGATCTCCAAAATTGGGTTGATCGGGGATCGGATACCGTCTCGAGGCGGGGTCGAATCCGCGGCCGAGAAGGTGCGATGCGGGCTCCCATCATCGGGGCGGGCACCTGCGATCCATGTTCAATTGGGACTTTTTGTATTCTTGGCTATATTTCGATGATCGACCAGAGTCGTTGATACCCGATTTTTTTGAGTCATATGACCCATGCGCCCGAGCTTTGGCCGAGGTAGATTCGGGTCACTTTTCATTCCGTGAGGTTTGCCGTGGGTAAACACATTCAATGGGCGGACCGGGGGCTCATGTGGATTCTCGGTTTCTTGGGGGCCGTCTCGGCCGCGACGCTCTCCGCTTCCCCAGAGCCCGAAAGCGGAGAGGCGCCCGCCGGCTTTCATCGTCCACCCGGTGCCTTGGAAGCCGCAGCCACCGCCAGTCGTCCATCGGCCCTGGGCACCGATTCCGACCGGCGCCGGATCTTGGTCACCGAGGCGGCGGATCTGGTGCCGGTGGCCGAGCTCGGTTGGCCCGAGGCTCGGATAGGGGCCCTGCGTTACTACCCTCGAGCGGGCGCGCGGGTGAACGCCCTGGACTATCTGCGTTTGGGGGTTTGCGATTTGCGAGGCGAGGGCTGTATTTGGCTCGAGAATTCCGAAGGCGAACGTTTGCGTTACCCCCAATTCACGCCCGAGGGTGACGGTCTGGTGTTTGCGAGGCTGCACGCCCGCGGCATGGAAATCCGCTACGTTTCTCTGGTCGATGCTTTCTCCACCGATGTGACTCCGCCGGAGAAAGCCCCCCTCACATCTCGCGTGCTGAGCGAGCTTTCCCTGCACGATCTTCTCGGTCCCCCCTGCCGGCTGGATCCCACCGGCGAAAGCATGGTGTGTACAGTGAGACCAGCGGGTGCCGATCGTGGTTTCGAGGCTCTAGAGCCGGTGGTCTCGGCCCCGGAAATCCGTGATTCCACGAGCTCTGGCGCGGCCCGAGCGGGCTCGATGCGGCTGGCGGATTTGCGCTCGAAGGTAACCCGGATCTTTTGGCACGGTCGCACGGAGCCCGTGGCCGAAATCGGCCTGTGGCGCTCGGCCGTTCCTTCGCCCGACGGCGAGTCCATGCTGTTGGAGGCCGTCGGCACCACGTCGGCTCGCTTTCAGGTCCGCTCGGCTTCAGGCGCCGGGGCGACCGATGCGACGCGTCCTTTAGCATCACGCGGCGAGGTGCGGAACGTGTCCTGGCGTCCGGATCGTGCCCAGACGCTCGTTTGGATCGAGCGCGATGCCGAAGGTTACGATCAAGTCAGGTCGTGGGCCAAGCCATTCGAAGGGCAGCCGCGCCTGCTCTTCTCTGTCCGGCAGAGCGCGTCCGGCTCCGGAACCCAGGGTTCGGAAACCGTGAGCCGTCTGCTGTGGGGCGGCCCGCCGGCGACTTTGTTGGTGGAAACCACGAGGGGTGACGGGGCGGCGGGCACCGGTGAGCTGAGCCGCTACGCCGTGCGGCTGGGTGCGTCGGCTTCCGACGAGACGACTTCCGACGAGACGACAGGGCCCGTCCTCTTGGCTCGCTGGTCGGCGGCGGTCACCGGTGGCGATCCCGCCGTGCCCTTGACCCGTCCCGGGGCACACGGCGAGGTGGCGTTGCTCAGTGGCGACGGCGATTTGTGGATCCGCGGAGGCGAGCTCGGTGCGGCGGGCCCGATGCCGACTCTGGGGCTCCAGGATCTCCGCAGTGGGCAGGTCCGCACCCTGCGGCAAAACCCGGAGGGTGTGTTCGAGCGTCCCTTGACCGTCACCGATGCCGGCGAGGTTTTGGTGGTGCGTGAGGTCCCGGGCAGACCGTCGAATCTCTTTCTCTACCTCGGAATCGACACCGACGAGGGCCCTCGGTCGGTCACCGGTTGGGACCACCCGATCCCCGAGCTGGCCGCCGTCGAGCACGTGGTCTTGAACTACGAGCGACGGCCCGATGGCCTGCCATTGGCCGCGGATCTCTACCTGCCGCCGCCGTCCCTTCGAGGCGAAGGGCCCTTGCCGGCCCTGTTTTGGGCCTATCCACGCAATTATTCCAACCGTGCCCAGGCCGCTCGTGATACTCGTCCCGCGGCTCGATCTCTGCGCCTCGACCCATTGTCTCCGCTTCTGTGGACACTGCGGGGTTACGCCGTCCTGGAAGCGGATATGCCGATCGTCGGCCGAGGAGATAGCCCGGCCAACGACACCTGGTTGAGCCAGCTGCAGGCCGGCGCGGAAGCGGCCGTCTCCGCGGTGGAAAAACACGGCGTGGATCCCAATGCATTGACCGTGGTCGGCCACTCCTACGGCGCCCACATGGCGGTCTCCCTGCTCGCCCATACGGACCTCTTTCGTGCCGGCATCGCCCTTTCCGGCGCCTACAACCGCACCACCACCCCATTCGGCTTCCAACAAGAGTCGCGGACCCTGTGGCAAGCGGAAGAGGTCTATCGCCGCATGTCCCCGATCTTCGACGCCGACCAGATCCACGAGCCCCTGCTCCTGATCCACGGCCGTGACGACAGCCGCCGCGCCACTCGAGCGGAGGAGAGCGAGCGGCTTTACGAGGCCTTGCGGGGCCTCGAGCGGCCCGCTCGCCTCGTGCTGCTCCACGCCGAAGGGCATCGTCCCCGGGGACGGGAATCCGTGTTGCACCTATTGTGGGAGATGGACCGTTGGCTCGGGCTCCACGGAACCGCCGGGCCATAGACAAGCTGTGCCCGGGATCGATCCTCGGCTCAGTTGGCCTCGTCCATGGATTGGTGCAGGATGGTTTGGGTGGGGAAGGCGAATTCCAGGGCTTTTTCGTTGAATTGGCGCAGGATTTCGAGGTTGATCTCGGTTTGAGTGCCGACGATGTCGCTGTCTTTGCGGATGTAATAAATAAACAGCAGGGTCATGGCGAAATCACCGAAGGCGGTGAAGCCGATGACGACTTTTTCTTCGAGGCCTTCGTTGGCTTCGGCGATGGCTCGCAGGGTGGCCATGGCCTCTTCCATCTTCTCCGGGCTGGTGTCGTAGGTGAGGCCGAGCTCGAGGGTCACCTTTCGCGACGGCTCGGCGCTGACGTTCTCCACCGGCGAGTCGGCGAATTTCGAGTTGGGAATGGTCACCACCGTGCCGGAGAGGGTTTGTAGGCGGGTGCTGCGCAGGCCGATTTCGCGGATGTTGCCGTCGAATCCGGAGACCCGAATCCGATCGTTGATGGTGAAGGGGCGGTCGGTGAAGATGGTGAAACCGCCGAAGACGTTGGAGACCGTGTCCCGCGCCGCCATGGCGAGGGCCAAGCCGCCGATGCCGAGACCGGCGATCAGCGCGCCGACGTCGTAACCCGCGTTGTTCAACGCCACGATGATGCCGACGGCCCAGATCGCGCCTTTGGCCGAGCGCTGGAGAATCGGTAGCAATTGATCGTCGAGATCGTTCTCGCTCTTCTCCGCCAGGGGCACCAGGTAGGCTCGGATCAACGCGTCGACCAAACGCGCCACCAGCCAGGTGGCGCTCAGGATGATCACGCCCTTCATGCCGTAACCCAGCCAAGTGTCCACTTGCTCCGGGAACTCCAGCCGCTCGAGACCGACCCAAACCCCAAAGATGGTCGCCGCCAACACGATCGGCTCTTCGATCATATCGAGCACGATGTCGTCAAAGGTGGTTGCGGTCTTCTCGGTCAGGCGTCGCAGCACGGTAGAGAACAGCCAGTAGAGGATCTTGCCCACCAGCAGCGCCGCGATGATGATGCCGAAAGAGATGAGCCACTGGTCGAAGGTATTGCCGTAGAAAGTCTTGGCCAGAAAATCGTTCATGAGCTGCTCCTCTGCGAAGACGAGGCTGGGCTAGCGGCTCCGACCACCTGGCCACCTCGCCGGGGATATTGTCGGTAGGATCTGCGCGCATTCTATCCACCTTGAGGCATGGAGGCTCTCTTCGGCCTAGGGCCTGCAGATCTCTCGTTTGGCGCTACCATAGGGATGTCGAGTGATTCGAATCTACGTCACCTAAACGGGATATGGCTCGCAACCGAGAGCTTCGGGAGCTGTCGATCTACGGGTGACTGCGGTTGGCAGAAGTGAGAGGTTACTCGATGGCTTGGTCGAGGAATTCTAAGAACGCCTTTGCTTGATCGGGCCAGAGCTCTCGAAGCTCATGGGCCTTGCGAAGGGTCACGTCCATTCGGGCAGGATCGAGCTCGTCTCCGTAGAGCGAACGAAAGACGTGACGGAATCCCCGGAGCTCGTCGAGCCGTGCGTACGCTTCGCCATCGATCACCGCGGGACGCAAAGGCCGAAGGTCCAAACGCATACGTCGAAGCAGCTCGGAGTGCCATCCTCGGGCCTCGTCGAGCTGGTTCTCAAACGTCTTGGCCACGTGCCGGAAGATGCTCTCGAAAGCGTTGTAGAGATTGTGTAGACGATAGCCGACGACGATGATGGTTTCTTTGGACGTTTCCGCTTTTAGCTCGGCGCCTTCGAGTTGCCCATAGATCCGCTCAATCGTGTCGAGGTCCGCTTCGATGCTACGTTTCAGTAGCAGCAGATTCTCGTGCATAGATCTGCTCTCCCCTCATCTCGACCGCCAAAGCGACTGTCCCTTGGTTCCGTCGTAGATCGACCGGGATCCTCAAGCTTTCCTCCAGCTCCCGCCACAGGTCGCTCAGGGTCTCCGCATCGTCACAATCGATAGCCAGGTCCACATCGGAGTGCTTGGAGAAACATCCCGGCTCCAGGATTGAGCCGAAAAGGGTGAGGCTTCGGACCCCTGGGTAACGCGGTGCGATGGCCTGGACGGCATCGTGGATCCGCTCTCGCACCTCGCTTCGTAGCCGCTCTCGCCGAGCTCGTTTTTCGTCCTCCCGACGCTGCAGCCAGCGCCGGGAGGATTGGGCGAGCTCGGAGAGGTCTTTGGACGAAGTCGACATAGAGAAACCCTAGCACAGCCCGCTACCGGGGACGCTATCCCTCCCGCATGGCGGAGATGGGATCGATGGAAGCGGTTCTGCGAGCCGGGATCCAGCAGGCGATGGCGGCGGCCAGGATAAGAACCAGGCTCATGGTCACCAAGGCCATGGGATCCATGGAGCCGACCCCGTGCAACCGGTTTTCCAGGCCCTTGCCGAGGAAGTACGACCCGACCCAGCCTACGGCTGCGCCGAGGCACACCACTCTCAGGACATCGACCATCAACTGGCGGATGACCGCTTTCGGGGCAGCGCCGAGGGCGATGCGGATGCCCAGCTCGCGGGTGCGTCGAGCGACGCTGTAGGCGACCACGCCGTAGATGCCGAGGGCCGCCAGGATGAGGGCGAGGGTGGCGAAGGCGCCGATCAGCAGCAGGCTGAAGCGGTCGCGGTCGAGCTGTTTATCCACCACGGAGCCCATGGTCTTGATCTGCAACGGCAAGGTGGGATGGGTCTGCTGCAACCGTTGTTTCAGGACCGGCACGATCTGGGCCGCGTCCACGGACCCTTCCAACACCAGGGTAGCGGTGGACGCGCGGATCGCCCGTTGGTCCATGGGCACGTAGATTTCGGGCGTCGGCTCCCCGCGCAGCCCTCGGTGCAGGACGTCACCCACCACACCGACGACGGTCATTTTCTCGTCGTAGTGGATGTCCATGCCGTAGCTCTGAACCCGCTGGCTTAAGGGGTCTTGATCGGGGAAGAACGACCGGGCGAAGGCCTCGTTGATGATCACCGATTGGGGCCCGTCGACTTCCCGCTGATCGAAAGCACGGCCGCGTACGATGGGGATGTCGAGGGCGTCGAAATAATCCCCGGCCACCACTCGATAGGAAGCGCTTCGGTAGTCTTTGACATCCCAGCCGTCGAGCAAGACGGCGCCATGGGAATCGCTACCGCTCAGGGGTAGCTCGTTGATCACGCCGAAGCTTTCGACCCCGGGCATGCCCTGCAGGTCCTGGAGGAAGGCCGCGAAAAAAGTGGCGATTTCTTTTTCCACCGGCAGCAACGCCTCGACGTCGAATCCCGCTGGAAATTCGAGGTCGGGCACCGTCAGCTGGAGGGTTACCACCTCCCCGGCGTCGAAGCCCGGGTCGATGGTGGTCAGGTTGTGGAAGCTGCGCACGGAGAGACCGGCGCCCACCAGCAGGGTCAAGGCGAGGGCGACCTCGCCGGCCACCAGCAGATCCCAGGCCCGTCCGCGGTGGGGACCTCCGCCGTGACGGGCACCCTCGCTCAAGGACTCGCGAAGATCCACTCGGCGGAGCCGCAAGACCGGGAAGAGGCCGAAGAGCAGGCCGGTCAGCACCGACACTCCGAGGGTGAAGAGCCATACCTCGCCGTCGAGGCTGATTTCGTCCAGGCGCGGCAGGCCGGACGGTCGCAGCGTCAGGAGCACTTTGAGCACCGCCCACGCGACGCCGAGGCCCGCCAAGCCGCCGAGCAAAGTCAGCAATAAGGTTTCGGTCAACAGCTGGCGGACCACCCGCAAGCGACCGGCACCGATGGCGGAGCGAATGGCGATTTCCCGCTGCCGCTCCACGGATCGCGCCAACAGGGTCGAAGCCAGATTGGACGCTGCCACCAACAACACCATGCCCGCGGCTACCAGCAGTACGAGTAGGCTTTGCCGATGGTCGCCCACCAGCTCCTCGCGCAGGTCGCGGACCCGCGCGCCCACGGCGTCCGTTTCGTCACCGAAGGTCGCCTTCAGATCCTTGGCCACGGCGTCGAGCTCTTGCTCCGCTCGCTCCAGGGAAACGCCGGGTTTCAAGCGTCCGACTACGTTCCAATTGTGGGCGGTCCGGGCTTCGGTGGGCACGCTCAGCTCCGACGGATAGAAGAGGTCGACCCCGGCCGGGAAGTTGAAGCTCGCGGGCAAGACGCCGATCACCTGGTAGGTGTCGCCGCGAAAGTCGATGACCGCGCCGTCTAGACTCGGCGTATGGCCCAAGTGTCGGCTCCAAAAACGGTGGCTCACGACCACCGTCGGCGCGGCGCCCAATCGGCTTTCTTCGGTGGAAAAGGTGCGGCCGAGCTTGGCCGGAGATCCCATCACTCGGAAGAAATCCACCGACACCGGCGAGACCCTCACCCTCACCGGAGCTCGGCCGGGTACCTCGGCGGTGGTGGTGCCGCCGAAGCCGGAATAGATGGCCATGGAGTCGAAAGCTCGGGTCCGTTCCCGCCAATCCACGAAATTGCGATGGGGAATGCGCATGTCCCGACCGTTTTCGGAAAGCTCCCACAGGGCCGCCAAACGCTCGGGCTGCTCGTAGGGCAAAGGCTCGAAGAGCACCGCGTCGACCACGGTGAAAATGGCGCTGGTAGCGCCGATGCCGAGGGCCAGGGTAAGCAGGGCCACGGCGGTGAAGGTGGGGCTTCGGCGCAGGGCGCGGAAACCGAAGACGAGATCTTGGCGTAGGGCATCGAACATATCGCTGAGCCTCCGGGAGCGTCGGTGTCGGGTCGTCACATTTCGACAATCGGAGGCGATGAGCTCGTAGTCGCCGAAGAGCCGCAGAGCCTCGTGGCGAGCTTCGGCCGGGGACCAGCCCTGCTCCTCCAGCTCTTCGGCTCTCAGCTCCACGTGTAGCTCCAGCTCCCGGCGGACGTCCTCGTCCACCGGCAAGGGCAGGATGCGGCGCAGCCTTCGCGCCATCGGTGCTCGAATCACGATTCCGCTGGTCCGGCGTGGAATAAGACTCGACCCATGGCCTCCACATAACGGCTCCAAAGGTCCACCTCTTGCTCGAGCCGCTGCTTGCCGGCCCGGGTCAAACGGTAGAACTTGGCTTGCCGTCGGGTGTCCGTGAGCCCCCACTCGGAATCCAACCAACCCTTCTTTTCCAACCGTCTGAGCGCCGGGTACAGAGCACCTTCATCCACCTGGAAGCTATCTTCCGTGGTCTCCCGCAACCAGCGGGAAATGGCGTAGCCGTGCATCGGCCCCCAGCTGACGGTTTTGAGAATCAGCACGTCGAGCGTGCCCTTGATCAGATCCATGGAATGACGACTCATCGGTTACCTCCGTACCCATTACGCTTATACCCCTAAGAATGTTACCCCTAAGATATCAATAGCACGCCATTCACTCAAAAAAAGGGAGCTGGAGCCGGCCAGTCTGAAGCTGATTTCATAGCGGCATAGCTGAAGATCGGTAAAGGGCTTGCCTGCGGAAGTATATTTTTCACTGCTCGCCGATTCTCTATTGAGTATCTTCCCAATTAGGTCCGCGCGCGCCCCGGCCGTGCCTCGGTGCGTTCAGGCCTTCTTTACGAATGGAGAATCTCCATGATCAGTCGCTTTGCACGTGTTTGGATTTGGGTCGCCCTCGCCGCTTTGGTGACCGCGCCCCTCTTCGCCGGCCCGATTTCTACGGAAATCACCACCGCCAATCCCTTCTTGAAGGCTTCCGACAACGTCGAGCTGACCTTCACCATGACCAACGACTCGGACCAAGCGGTTCGGGTGCTGCGCTGGCAGACCCCGTTCGACGGCATCGAAGGCAACCTCTTCGAGGTCAGCCGCAACGGCGATTTGGTGCCTTACCTCGGTCGTGTTTACAAGCGTGGCACCCCTGGACCGGAGCATTTCATGCTGCTGCAACCCGGCGAGAGCGTGGCGACGGGCGTGGAGCTGTCGGCGTTCTACAACATGCGTTTCACCGGTGAGTACACGATTCGTTTCCGTGGCACCGGCTTCGACCACCTGCCCGCCAAGGGCGCACACGGCGATGTGTCGGAGATGGGCTCCAACGCCGTGGTGCTGTGGGTCGACGGTGAGGAGCCGCCGGTCTTGCCCGAGTCGAGATTGCAGCGTTGGACACGCCAGGATTGGTCCAAAGCCAAACCCGGTAGCGACAATCCCGGCGGCTGCTCGAACCAAGAGCTGAACAAGCTCGACAGCGCGTTGGTGGCGGCTCGCGGCATCGCAGCGGAATCCTACGCCTACCTCGCCGCCGGCCCTGACGCGTCGAGCCAGCGCTACGCCGAGTGGTTCGGTGCCTATTCCTCCAGCCGTTGGAATACGGTGGAGAACAACTTCCAGGCCATCAGCGACGCCCTCGACAACGCTCCCATCGAATGGGATTGCACCTGCAACCAGAACTATTACGCCTACGTGTACCCGAGCCAGCCCTACAAGATCTATCTCTGCCGGGTTTTCTGGCGGGCGTCCACCACCGGCACCGACTCTAAAGCCGGCACCCTGGTGCACGAGATGAGCCACTTCAACGTGGTGGCCGGAACCGACGACGTGACCTACGGTCAGAGCTCGTGCCGTGCCCTGGCGGACGCCAATCCGAACCAGGCGATCAAAAACGCCGACAGCCACGAGTACTTCGCGGAAAACAGCCCGTCCCTGCCCTGATCGCAGCGGACCGGGCTAGGCCCAATCAGAACGGGACTCGGGGTTTCGGCCTCGGGTCCCGTTTCCGTTGGGCGCGATCCCAGCGGTGTTCATTTTGATACCCTGCCCAGGTCCGATTAGATCTGTTGTCTGACACCCCGGGAGCGCCGTCATGTCCTACCTCAACGAAGAGCAGCTCAAGACTCTCCACCAGAAATTGCTGGAGGCCAAAGAGAATATCGCCGCCTTGCTCGACCAAACCGCAGCGGACACCAAACCCGTGGATTTGAACCTGCCCATCGGACGGCTGACGCGTATCGACGCCATCCAGATGCAGGGCATGGCGCAGATGAACCGCCACCAGCTGACCATTCGCGAAAAACAAGTGGAGGCGTCCCTGCAAGCGTTCGAACGCGGCACCTACGGCCGGTGTCGGCATTGCGGTGAAGGGATCGCCTTCGAGCGATTGGACGTGCTGCCCGAATCTCCGTTTTGTGTCTACTGCCAGGAGAGCTTCGAGCAGAATCCCTGAGCCAGCGGGTTTTATCGACCTGCGGGTCTTGTTGGCACGGTGGCGGACCCCAGGAGACGAACATGGACCGGTTAAACGGTGAGAAGGGCAGCGCCCTTGAGGTGCTCGGTGTATTCCTCAAGCTGGGCTTGACCTCTTTCGGCGGACCCGTCGCTCATCTCGGTTATTTCCGCAAGGAGCTGATCGAGCGTCGGGGTTGGGTGACGGAGAGTCAATTCAGCCAATTGTTGGCCATTTGCCAATTCCTACCCGGTCCGGCGAGCAGCCAACTTGGGTTCTCACTGGGACTTCTGCGTGCGGGGTGGCTCGGAGCGCTGGCGGCTTTTCTCGCCTTTACCTTGCCGTCGGCCCTGCTGCTGATCGCTTTCGCGGAGCTGCTGCCCAACTTGTCAGGGCCTGTGGGCAAAGCGGCGATCCACGGGTTGAAGATCGTCGCCTGTGCGGTGGTGGCCGACGCGGTGTTGGGCATGTCGACGAAGCTGTGCCCCGACCCGCCGCGTCGCACCATGGCGGTGCTCGCCGCCGCCGTGCTCGTGGCTTCGGGGTCGGCTTGGACCCAGGTGCTGGTGGTGATCGCGGGCGGAATAGCGGGTTGGCTCTTCTGCCGGGAACCGTCCACCCCCAACGATTCTCCCGTCGAGGTGGACCTGGGCAGGAGATCGGCGTGGGTTTTGGTGGCGCTATTCTCGACCTTGCTGCTCGTGCTACCCGGTTTGGCGCAAAGCCAGGGAGGCCTGATCGCCGTTGCCGACGCGTTTTACCGGGCCGGTGCCCTCGTCTTCGGTGGTGGACACGTGGTGCTGCCCCTGCTCGAGGAATCCGTGGTCGGTCCGGGGTGGGTGAGCCAGGAGCGTTTTCTCGCGGGTTACGGCGCGGCCCAAGCGATCCCCGGTCCCATGTTCTCCTTTTCGGCCTACCTCGGCGCGATTATGCCTTCGGATGCCGGCATCTTGACGACCGCGGCGGTGTCCGTAGCCTTCATGTTCTTGCCGGGATTCCTGCTGGTCTCAGCGACCCTACCCATTTGGCAGATGATTTCCCGGCAACCCAAGGCGGTGAGCGCCATCGCCGGGGTCAACGCGGTGGTGGTCGGCATTCTCGGAGCCGCCCTCTACGATCCCATTTTCACGTCCAGCGTTCGCTCCGGCGTCGACATGGCCATCGCATTGGTGGGTTTCGGCATGCTGAGGATCTGGCGCTTGTCACCCCTGTGGGTGGTGGTCTGGTGTGTGGTCGCGTCGGTGGTGCCTGTGCTGGTTTAGTGACGCGGCTCGAAGGGTGTCGAGGGGCGGGTCCACAGACGGGCCGACGCCAGCACCAAGAGATCCAAGCAGCAATAGAAAGCACCGGCCGACAGCGGTGGATTGCTGCTGCGCAGGCCGAAATATGGCACTTGGGGCGCCCAAACCCACGCCCCGACGTAGGTGCCGAGCAGCTCCAACAGCAAGGCCATCACCAACATCACCGAGTAGAGCCGGCGATCTCGCCCGAAGGCCAGTACGGTGAGGAATAGGCCGAACCAGAGCAGCTCGGCGGTATAACCCCAGACCGTCACCATGGCGACGACCACCGCCGTGGACGATCCGAGGATCAGGTGGGAAAACCAGTCCGGCACCATTCGGCCGGCTCGACAGCCGGCCAAGAAGAGCAGGGCGTGGCCGGGGGGCACGAAGATGGGCAGGTTGCCCAAGCGATAGGTGTAAAGCCCCCAGGCGAAACACAGGAAGACTTCGCCTAAGCATCCGATCACCGCGCAAATCACCAGCGTCCGAGCTTCCTCGCGGGTGGTCTTCAACAGCATGTAGCCGTAAATGCCCAAGACGACGATATTCGCCAGGGCTTGTCCATGGATCGGCATCCAGGTGTCGAGGCTCAGACCGGCGACGATGGTGGCGGCCACCAGGACGATGACTTGACGGTTGCTCAATGGCTCGTGGTTTCGGAAACGGTTCCGCGGGCGCCGTCGCTCGGCCGTCCCGTCGGGCGGGTGTCGGGCAACGGGCACGCTCGCTAGTAAGATGAGCGGCAGAGACCGTACCGAAATTCCCTGGAGACCGCAATGGAGCCCGTGTCTGAGCGTAGGTCGGCGAACGAAGTCGGCTTCATGACTTGGTTGGTGCATCGGCTAACGCCCTATTGGGGCCGGTGTCTTCTGGTGGCCTTAGCCATCTTGATGCAGGTGGCTTTTCGGGTCTTGGTACCCATGGGTTATCAGGAGATCTTCGACGGAGCGATCGTCCAACGCGACCTGGAGCTTTTGACGTCCCTGCTCGCCCTGCTGATGGCGGGTTGGGCCGTGCACGGTTTCGCCGGCCTGGGTCAGGACTATCTGTCCGCGTGGATCAGCAGTCGGGCGATGAACGATCTTAGGGAGCGGATGTTCGGCCAGCTGCAACGTCTGTCCAGCGCCTATTACGCCCGGGTGGATTCGGGCGATGTGATGTCGCGTTTTTCCAACGACTTGGCGGTGATCGAGCAGGCCTTGGCGCAGGGCATCTACACGGCGTTTTTCAGCTTCTTCAACCTGACGGGAAGTCTCGTCTTGCTCTTTTGGGTGGAATGGCGGTTGGCGGCTGTGACCCTCGCGATTTTGGTCGCCGCCTACCTCTTCCCGAGCCTGCTGGGCCCCCGGGCGCGGGATAAGGCCTATGAGCGCAAGGCGTCCGAAGCCGAGGTGGCGGCGGCGGTTCAGGAGAGCATCGGGGCCCACTCCATGGTCCGGGCATTTGACCTCAGGGAATATGTGTCGGCCAAGTTCCGGGCCCTCTTGGATCGCCTGGCGGTGAAAACCGTGGCGGCCCAATTTTCGTCGGCGTTGGTGGGGCGGACCGCCGGTCAGAGCGTGTTCTTCGTCCAGATCATGATGATGGGTCTCGGCGGTTGGCTGGCCATCGAGGGCGCCCTTTCGGTGGGTGCGTTGGTGGGCTTCGCCGCGCTGCTGCAGAACGTGGCCAACGCTTCGAATCATTTGGCGGCTGTGACGCCGGAGCTGCTGCGCGCTTCGGGTGGCGTCCGACGGGTGCAGGAATTCCTCTCCGAAGAGCCCGAAAGCGCGGAGCCGCAGGGTACCGAGGCCCTCGGTCGTCTGTCCCGCGACATCGTGTTCGACGGCGTCAGCTTCGCCTACGAGGATCAGAACCCGTTGCTCGACGGCTTGTCGTTCCGCGTGCGAGCCGGGGAATCCGTGGCCTTGGTGGGTCCTTCCGGCTCCGGCAAGAGCACGGTGCTCAACCTCTTGTTGCGGTTGCGCAACCCCAGCGCCGGGGCCATTCGCTTTGACGGCACCGACATCCGCCAAGCCCGAGAGGAGTCGCTGCTCGACCAGATCGGCATTGTGCTGCAAGAGACCTTTTTGCTGAAAACCAGCTTTGCGGAGAACATCCGGTTGGGTCGCCTCGCCGCCTCTGAGCCCGAAATTGTTGAAGCCGCAAAGCTGGCCAAGATCCACGGGGCAATCATGGAGAAACCCCTGGGATACGACGCCTTGGTCGGCGAGGCCGGTCGTCATCTCTCCGTGGGTCAACGGCAGCGGATCGCCATCGCCCGGGCGATCCTCCGGGATCCCGCCCTATTGGTGCTCGACGAAGCCACCTCGGCCCTGGATCCGGCCACGGAAGCGGCGGTGCACAAAACCCTCGCCGAGGTCGGCCGAGGACGAACCGTGTTCGCCGCCACCCATCGCCTGAGCTCCGTAGTGGAGGCCGATCGGATTCTGGTGCTGGAAAAAGGACGTTTGGTGGAAGAGGGACGTCACCAAGAGCTGCTCGACCGAGGCGGCACCTACTTCCAGCTGTGGCGAAAGCAGAGCGGCTTCGAAATTCACGAAGACGGTCGACAAGCCCAAGTGTCCCCTTCGCGTCTGGAGCAAATCCCCCTGCTCTCGCGTTTGGGCGAGGTATTTTCGCAATCGATCGCCGACCAATTCGCCTCCCAATTCCTTCCCGAGGGGCGCTTTGTATTCCGCCAAGGTGATGTGGGCGAAGCGTTCTACATCATCGTCAAAGGCCGGGTGGAGGTGCTGGTGGAAGACGAGCGGCAAGATCAACGCCGGGCCGTGCTCGAGGACGGTGATTTCTTCGGTGAGCTGGCCTTGCTCGACGCCAAACCCCGCAGCGCCACCGTACGAACCCTGTCGTCGACCCTGCTGCTCACCCTACAGCGCCGGCAATTTGAGCTCTTCCTCAAGAACCGACCGGATCTGCGGGCGGCCATCGAGGAGCAAGCGATGAAGCGCCGGTAGCCTGCCGGTGATCGGCCGGCTCGGAGTCTTTCGGAGATCCGGCGGTCCGTTCTTGGAACTTCCTGGTCGCCTCTTCCGTTTTCCTCTCTGTCGGGTCTTGGGCCGGATCTTTGTTGGATTTCGGCCTGAGCAGTTATTTCATGGAATGAACGCGAGGAATCTATGCAAGCAGCTGGGACGATACGGCCTCGATACTTTGAATCCACCGCTCGAGCCTCAGTGATCCGCAGTGTCGTGATGTGCTCTCTGGTCGGTCTTTTGGGGCTGTTCCCCGGACCGGCGATAGCTGATACGGCCTCCGAGCCTGGCGCCCCATCCGGCTCCGAGCCGACTGCCGAGCTCGAGGGTCAGCTGAAGGCTTTGCACGCCAAATCCGACTTTCCGGGCTTCGCCGTCGCCATCGTCGATCGCGAGCATGGGATTTTGTACGAAAAGGGATTCGGCTGGGCGGATCGTGAGAACCGAAAGCCTTTTATCGCTCAGACGGTGATGAATATCGGCTCGGTGAGCAAGACCTTCATCGGTGTGGCGTTGATGCAGGCGGTGGAGAAGGGGCAGATCGACTTGGACGCGCCGATCGATCGGTATTTGGGTTTCAAGGCTCGAAATCCTCGATTTCCCGACAAGCCGATGACCCTGAGGCATCTGGCGACCCACACCTCGGGCGTGACGGATCGGGAATCCATTTATCGTCAGGCCTATTCCGAGGGTATGGAGCCGTCGATGGAGCTCGGCGACTATCTGACCCAATATCTCGATCCCGAAGGTCGCATGTACGACCGCCGAAACTTCGGCAAGCGTCCGCCTGGTGAGGTCTACGAGTATTCGAATATCGGTGCCGCGTTGGCGGCTTTTGTGCTTGAGAAGGCTCTGGGGAGGTCTTTCGACCTGCTGACGACCGAGTCCATTCTCAAACCTTTGGGCATGCACGATTCCGGTTGGTCCTACGGCGATATCGAGCTCGACAGCCACGCCGTGCTCTACGACGGCAATGACATCGTCGAGCCCTACACTCTCGTGACCTATCCCGACGGCGGGCTTCGCACCAGCGTGTCCAGCCTAGGGCGATATCTGACGGCGATGCTCGGTGGGGGTGCCGTCGAGGGCTCTCGGATTTTGACCGAGACCTCGGTGGCGGCGATGATCGCACCCCAATTCGATCCTCGGGATCCGCCGAAGGATTGGGGCGAGAAGAATTCGGGAATCTTCTGGAGCCTCGACAAAAAAGGATTGATCGGTCACACGGGAGGAGATCCGGGAATTTCCAGTGTGATGGCCTTTGATCCCAAGTCGGGGCGCGGATGGGTGTTCATCACCAATACCGAGCTCAACAAGAAGACCGCGGGCCAATTTCGAGAGATCTGGAGCCTGCTCAAGGCGACTCCCTAGGAACAGGACCGGCGGCGGAACCAAGCGTTCCGGCATGCCATTCGTAGGGGCGAATTTTGTATTCACCCAATCAGAGGCAAGGGCGATCACAAGGATCGCCCCTACGTCCACGTTCGGAGGCGATCACGAGATCGTCCCTACGTCCACGTCTGGAGGCGATCACGAGATCGCCCCTACGTTCGGAATTCCGGATCATGGCGCCGCGTCGGCCCGCTGAGAGGTTAGTCGTAGGTGACCTCCAGGGTCGGGGCGAGGGCTCCGGCTCCGCCGCCGTGGATGGTGAGCACGTCGGACGCGAAGTTGATCGGCGTGGTAGCACGGATCTTCAGCTGGAAGCGGCTGCCGGGGATCAAGCTCAGTGTCGACGACGGCAGAGCGGTAGACGATGCCGCGCCGTTGCTCGACGGAACGGCTGCGGTGAAGGCGCCGAATTGGCTCGAGGCGGCGAAGTAGTCGCTTTGAGCCAGAGCGGTGGAGCCGAAGGACGTGTCCGCCACGTCCACGGTCAGCTGCGTGACGCTGCCTTGGAGCGACGAGCGGTAGAAGGTGAGGGTGGCGGCGGTGACATTGGCGCCGCTCGGCAGGGCGCTGGTATCGAACGACAACAGAAGCCGGTAGGTGTCGGTATTGAACATGCCTTTGTCGCCCACCTTGTGGTCGCTATTGCTGGAGCCGTCGGCCCAGAGTTGACCGACAAATCCGTCCTCGGAGTCGATGGAGGTCAGCACCAAGGTGTTGGCGGAGGTAAAGGTGTAGCTCTCGCTTTGCACGGATTCCGGATTGCCGGCGGTGTCGACGCTGAAGAATTTCAGGGTGGTGTCGGCGCTGATGTTGATAGGTGCGGTGTAAACGGCCGAACCGGTGCTGGGGGTGGAACCGTCGGTGGTGAAGTAGGTGGTGGCGGGCTCGTCGGCGGAAAGGGTGACGTCGACGGCGCTTGAGTACGTGCCTCCGGCGGGTGCGGCGGTGGTGGTGGGCGGCGTGGTGTCGCTGCCCGCATCGATCACGTAGACCTCCGAACGCACAGTCTCGGTATTACCTGCGGTATCGACGCTGAAGAATTTGACGGTGGCGTCGGCGGTGATGGCGATGGGGCCGGCGTAGACGGTCGACCCGGTGTTGGGGGTGGATCCGTCGGTGGTGAAGTAGGTGGTGGCGGCTTCGTTGACGGAGAGCGTGACGTTGATCGCGTTGGAGTAAGTGCCCCCCGCGGGTGACGCCGTGGTGGTCGGCGGTGTGGTGTCCACCGGCGGTGTGGATCCAAGGAAGAAATCGACCATGATTTGGGTGGCGTCGGGACCGTCGGGATCGGTGTAGGTGCCGCCGAGCACGCCGCCGGACCAATTGTGGCCCATGCTGTCGACCAAATATTTCTCCATCACCACCTGGCCGTTGGAGTCCTCGTAGACGTAGCGGGTGTAGCTGCGCCCGCCCGGAACTTGGCCACCTTGGATCAGCTCGGCTTGGTCGTCGATATCGTCGTTGTCGCTGCCGTCCGACGCCAGATCGTTGGTTTGTGCCCATTGGCTGAGGGTCAAATCTCCGTTGACGGTGGCGACGGTGAAGTCGGAGGTGCCGTGGAAGATCATTACCGGCACCACCCGGGCTCGCGAGCCCATGGCGTTGTAGGCGGCCTGACCCTGGGGATCCGCCGGTGGTCCGCCGCTGAACATGGCGGTAAACGCGCTGTTGGTGCTGGTGGCGGCCTTGTATTCGAGGCCGGAGTGCACGGCGATGGCGGCAAAGACGTCCGGATAGGTGGCGCCCAAGATGACGGACATGGCGGCACCGGCGGAAAAGCCGCTGACGAAGATCTGGGAGGCGTCTACCGAATAGCTGGATTGCACGTCACCTACCATGCCCGCGAGCAGGGCGGGCTCGCCGCTTCCGCGGGATTGATGGGTGGTCTGGAACCAATTCCAGCATTGGGAGCTGTTGGCGGAGCTCGGCTGCTGGGGATAGATCACCAAGAAGTCTTCTTGGTCGGCGATGGCGTTCATGCCCGTGCTGGTGGCGAATCCGTCGCCGGTTTGGGTGCAGCCGTGCAGCATCATCACCAGCGGTGCCGGGGTGCCCGGTTGATATCCAGAGGGCACATAGAGCCAGTAGGTCCGCCCTCCATAGGATTCTTGGGTAAACGTTCCGGCCTGGGCGCCGACGGCGCATAGCAGGCACAGAAATACGGACGCGACAGACGAAATCCGCGGGCTGAAGCGCATAGTGGGGCTCCTCATCAACAGTGCTTGACCCACTGTGTCGGCCGGCAATGCCTCATTGTGGTGATCACAGCGCAGAGCAGGCTGATCCACGTGCAGGTCGGTAGTCCAAAAACAGAACGGTCGCTCGGTTTATAGAAAGTACACGAACGGAGGTCCCTTGTCAAAAAGCCCCTTGTCAAAAAGCCCCTTGTCAAAAAGCCCGACTCCTTGCAAACCGACGGACGTAGGGTTGGGGCTTGCCCCCAACCGTTTGCAAACCGACGGAGGTAGGGTTGGGGCTTGCCCCCAACCGTTTGCAAACCGACGGACGTAGGGTTGGGGCTTGCCCCCAACCGTTTGCAAACCGACGGACGTAGGGTTGGGGCTTGCCCCCAACCGTGCCTGTGTCGGCTCGGCATAGCCTCGCCTTCGGGCGGGGACAAGCCCCGCCCCTACGCCGGGTCTGCCTTGATCAGGGGTGTTCGCGGCAGCTCGGCCCGTCTGTGAAACATGGAGACTAGTAGATGTCTAGCCCGCAAAGTTCACCAGCCTTCTGCTGCGACACCGTATCCACCTGCATCTACGGCGTCAGAAGCCGATTCTGCTCCTCAACATACTGCAAGTATGCCTGCGTCGCAGAATGCGTCTTCTTCCTTGTATCTACAGGCGTCTCCGGCGTCTCGCGACGAAGTTGGTGAAATTTCCGGGCTAGATCGGCCTAGATGAATTGGGTGAGCCCTTTGGGAGTAGACTGACCGAGGCGCCTCGGGCGGCGTTCGACGATCAGCTTGGAGAAACCCGAAAGCGACCGATAACGGGGTCGCAAGGGGTGAGGGGCGAAAATGGACGGGATCTCATGAAAATCAAACAGAAGGGCGCGGATATCCACCAGATCGTCTACGGACCGTGGCGGTGGCTCCTCTTGCTGGCTTTCCTAGCGATCGCGCTCGTTTTCGTCATCCTCATGACCCGACCCTCCGAGCCCGACGGGCTGATTCATCAGGCCGGGTCTTGCGTCTGCTTGATTCTGGTGATCATCTGCGCCGCTCGCATCTACGAACGGAGTCGATTCATCTTCGACACCCGGCGTCGGATTATGATTTGGGATCGAAAATCCCTCGGTTTCAGCCAAAAGGGTCGAGTGCCTTTCGATCGAATCGAAAGTATTTACATAGAAGAGAAAGAAGAGCCCGAGCTTGACGATTGGGTCGGCGGGAGAATCATCGTCCAGACCAGCCAAGGCTCGATACCCATGACCGAAAATCATTTCAAACACGGGACCTTTCCTTTGCGAGACATCACCGACTTGCTGAACGGCCTAGTCGGCCTCTCGATCCCGGTCTCCGCCTCGACCTCAGGCGTCGGTGAGCCCAGCGCTCCAACAACCCAAGGTGAGGCGTCCTGACTTCAGGTTGAGGGATCGTCAGGGCGAGGGATGGATGGGACACGACGGACAAAAGCTACTGCCGGGTCCAGCCTGCAGGTGGGTCGTCACATGCATGTTGAAATCCTCCATCATTGCGTCAGGAGCCTGGATCGGCCCGACATGATGCAGGGCGTAAACGGTGACGATTCTGTGCCATCAGATCCATCGCGCTGGGAGGGAGTTGGATTTGAGAGCGGGAGTGATCAGTGAGCGCGCTCCGTCGAGTCCGAGGCATCGAATACGACGATCCAGCGTGAAATATCGTCGTCGAGATCTACTTCTTGACCGGCCACGGGTTGAATGGGCCGACGGTGAGCTCGGAGGTCCAGTGCATATCGACCCTGGGGTAAGGAGCCATGGCGGAACCCACCGCTGTCGTCAGTCATCACGATCCACTCGTTGCCGGTGGCTCCGCGGAGAGCCAGGGGCATGTTCGCCACGGGTAGGCCGTCGTTCCACTGAGCCACGCCGGCCAGCATGCGAAGCTGCTGAAGCGGCAACACGAATTCGACTTCGTCGACCACCTCTGAAACGTTGATCCATCTCGATACCGTGCCGATCCGAGGATCACGAAACATGAGCTCCAGGCGAGCTCCAGGGCTCAACCCGCTGAGCTCGAAGGCTCCGTGAACGTCCGTGGTGGAGGAGCTTCCAAGAGAATGGGTCTGGTGGGCTGGAAGCTGTGCGTTCACTCGAAGCCCTTGGATCGGTTTACCCTGCTGGTCTACAGCACGACCCATGAAACGGGTAGCCGGCGCCATTTCGAAAACTACTTCTCCCGCTTCGATCTCTCGCTGGCTCAGCCGCCGCTCGATACCCACAAAATCGGGATGATCGACGGAGATTTTGGGCTCGCCCATGGGTGAAAAAAGCAGTGTCGCTTGTCCGTCGGCACCGGTCACTAAATGTCCAGTCCGTTCACTGGAGCCGGTTCCGCCCGCGAAATTGCTGTGGCTCCACAGAAGCCCAGCCGCTGCGATCGGCTCGTTCGATGTCTTGGACGTCACTCGGATCTTGACCGGCGACAATGCGAGCAGCTGGGTTTCGACGGCTTCGGTGGGCGAGCCCGCTTGGCTCAGATCGAAGAGCTCGACTCTGGAGGAAAAACCGTGCTTCACAAAACCTAACCTGATTTTTCCTACCTCAGGAAACCCGTCGATTCGAAAGTAGCCGTCGGCTTCGGTTCGAGCTATGACCGGTGCTCGGGTTTCTCCGAAGCTGTTGACCGTCGCCTGACGGTCGTCGAGCTGGTGTAGGTGAATAGACACCCCAGCGATCGGATCGCCCTGGAAGTTGGTCACTCGACCCCAGATTTCTTCCGAAGGCCGGATCAGAAAAGGTTCGAGCTGGAGCCGGCCGCCTTCGGGCGAGGTCTCAAAAGAGAGCCATCCAGTCTCTCCACTCGCCGTTTCTATCCGGGCCAAATGGATTCCCGAACCTAAGCCGCGGAGCTCAAAAGCCCCGTTGGAGTCGGTGAGCAGATGTTGGTTGGGTTCTCCTTGAAGCTCCACTTGGGCGTCGGTGATGGGGCGGGACTGAGCGTCCAATAGCCGGCCGACCACAAGGGTCGGGCGGTCAAGCTTCCAGGCGATCCGAACGTCTGGGATTTGGTCGGTGAGCACCGAAGACCATTTGCGTCGAAGCTCGACGTGATCAGGGTGGGTGATGTGTAGCTCGGTACCTACTCGATGTGCCGCTACACCTCGCAACACCAGGCGCCCGTCCAGGGTCGAAAAGCCGGCCCATCCATGGTCGACCATCTCGACCCGAGCATCGCGGATGGGTCGGCCGAAACTGTCTTTCAACTGAAAAGCGAAGGCTCCCGTGGCGGGAGCGAGCCGAGCCGTCGATTGAGCGGAAGTGGTGCCGTTGTTGAACCCAACTATTTCTGAGCCCGGTGATCCGATGAGGATTGGGTGGTCGACAAGGGCGCCGTCCAGCTGAAAGCGGCCCTCGCGATTCGTCACCGACCAACATTCCGGCTCTTTTGGAGTCCAAGCATAGGCTCCTTCGATGGGTCGACCTTCGATGTCGATCACTCGGCCCGGTTGCTGGCGTCGCTTATGGGCGTCTGCTAGTGAATGGCTCGTTGGCGTGTCGGATGGCGACAGCGTCAAATCGAGATGATTCCTCGAACGAAGCTTCTTGGTGATCTCGTAGCCTTCGACGAACAAATGGTCGATTTCCTCGTCGGTCAGCCACAACAGCGCGTCGCCGTCTTCCGAAGTAAGAGTGCTAGTTTCAGCGAGGCGAGCGCCTTCGCCCAGGTCGGCCCCGTAGGAGCGGAGCCGAGCTCCGGCAAGCGGAGATCCTGACTCGTCGAGGATCTTGGCGCTGAGTCTAATTAGCGATGGGAATTGAATCGGGGCAATACGAGTCGGGCACAGAATGGGAGGGGTAGTGACCACCAGCAAGCGCCCCCGGTCCCGCAGGAGAATTTCCCATGGGCCGGCATTCGGTAGGATTCCCTCTACTCCCGCCGACGGCAACACCCGCCAGCGCATAGTTTTAGACGGGATAGCAGGGGTTTGGGCGCAGGTTGAGCGGGCAGGCTTCAGAGTGACGTATTCCAGGGACTGGGGGGCTCTAACGGTCGCGCTGAGGGTCAGCTCAGCCGCCAGGCGTGAGGGTAGGAACAACCATGCGAAGGCCAAGACCAAGCCGAAAGCTCTCAAGAACATGACGCTCTTTCGTTGCCGCAAAGCACGAATGTGATGGTCTGCCCGGGTCTGTCGACCGGTGTTTGGATGCCGGCAAAGGCAGAGCCCTCAAAAGAGGTACAGCTGATTTGTAGACCGGACGGACAGGTGGCCACAGCTGTACACCAGCTTCCCACGAGTCGAGATCGGCAGGAAACAGACCAAAGGTCCTGGGGACCTCTCCTGGGTTTTTCGAGTCGAGGTGAATGGGCTATAGTTGCGTCAACTTTCTCTAAATGTCAAGCTTTTTTGATTAGTCTCGGGCAAATCTGTCTCGGACCTATAAAACTGTAGGCACGCCCTGCTCGGCGTTAGACTTCTGCTCCCATGACAAAGATACGCAAAGCCACGGTCCGCGAGGAATCAGTTTAATGCCCACCAAGGAGTCCGACCTCTATTCGCCTTTGAAAAGGTTTTTAGAAGATCAAGGTTATGAGGTGAAGGGGGAGGTGTTGGATTGTGATGTGGTGGCTGTTCGGGGCTCGGAAGCACCGGTGGTGGTGGAGCTGAAGACGTCTCTCAACCTCAACCTCCTGCTCCAGGCCGTGGATCGGCTTTCATTGACTCCCAAGGTCTATGTCGGCATTCCGAAAGGTAGCAAATCCCTGGGTAGCCGCCGAAAGCGGGTGCTCAAGCTGCTGAGAATGCTCGGGCTGGGATTGGTGACTATCGATCCCTCCGGCAGGACCGAGATGGACGAGAGGCCGAGTGTGGATGTGATCTTGGACCCGTCCGAATATCGGCCGCGGGCTTCCAAGCATCGCCGGGACCGATTGTTGGGTGAGTTTGAGAGGCGGGTGGGGGATCCGAATCTAGGGGGATCTGAGAAAAAGCGCGGCGTCATGACCGCTTACCGACAACGGGCTTTGGCCATCGCCGAGCTGCTGCAAGCCCAGGGGCCGACCAAGGCCTCGGAAGTGGCCGAGATGCTCCATCAACCCAAAGCGCGAGACGTCCTGTATCGAGACGTCTACGGCTGGTTCGATCGCGTGTCTCTTGGGGTGTATGCCCTCTCGCCCCGAGGGCAGCGGGAGATGGTTGAATGGCTGTCCGGGGACACAGGCTCAGACCCCCAAAAGTCATAGGTCCCCGGGGTCCCGCGGCCTGGGGCTGTGGCTATTCCGTGTCTGCGGAGGCGTTGAGAAGATCCTCGTCGGAGGCGCTGCGATCCTCGGCAATTTGTTGCTCCAAGGAATCGTCCGGGCGGATGTCGGCCGTGGTTTCCGGCTCGGCGGATCGGTCGCGCCGTGGCTCGGCGGTCTGGGCTTGGGCCTCGACACGCACCGCGGAACCCACGCCGACACCACCGGCACTGTTCACCATGTGCACTCGGTAGATCGGCTCGGGCAGATCCATTCCCGCTTCTTCCAGCTCGGTTTTCACGAGCCGAATGGATTCGCCTTTAACCTTGGAGAAGCTGACCTCTTGTTGGTCCACCCAGCCGTAGAAACGAATCAGCACGTTGGAATCCCCGAGCTCCTCGATTACGGCCATGGGCGCCGGATCGTCGAGCACGCCGGGCATGCGCTCAAGGGCCGCCAGCCCCAGCTCACGGGCTTCATTGAGATCCTCGCCGACACCGACGCCGACTCCAAAATCAAAACGCCGCTTCGGGTTGCGGGTGAAATTCAGGATGACACCCTTGAACACCTGGGCGTTCGGTATGCGCAGATGGTTGCCGTCCAGGGTCATCAGAATGGTGGCCCTTGAGGTTAGACGAACCACCTTGCCCTCGTAATCGCCGATGCGCACGTGGTCGTTCGGGGCGAAGGGCTGACGCAGGCTCAGCAGCACACTGGAGATGTAATTTTCGACCAAGTCGCGAAACGCGAAACCCACGGCCAAGCCGAAAACACCGGCCGTTCCGAGCACCGCCCCGACCAAAGCCGTGGCGTCGAGGAGCTCGAGCGCTACCAAAACACCCAACAAGAAAATAGTGATTTGCACGGCCTGCCGGCTGAGATCTCTGGCAAAGCGATTGTGGCCGAGCTTCGAAAAGAGCAGCTCACGGTTGCCGATCCACCGCGACAACAAATAGAAGATCGCGAGCACGGCGAGGCTGACACCCAACAAGGGTAGGTAGGAGACCAACATCATGAGTCGGTCCGACGCTTGGTCGAGCGTTTCGCTCAGGCGGGCCTGCGGGTCCACCTCGACCGGCAGCGTCGAGCTTTCCTCTTGGGCCGTCGGCTCTTCTGCCGGTGAAGCGTCTTGGGCGAGGATCGGAACCGATACGAGTGCCGGCAAGCACAAGCCGAGACAGAGGCAAAGGAGCTGAAGAAGGCCGACGGAGCGTCGAAGGAGCTCATCGGATCGGAATTGGGCGGAGTCGATTCTCATCTCAGGAAGGGTCCTCCTGGCGTGGGGGTCTGCTGGGCGTGGCGATAGCTGGTGCCATGGATGCTCCTCTCAACGGTTGGGTCTCAAAGATATCTTAAGCTCGCGTTCGTTACACAAAGAGCAAGGATTATGCCGGGCAGGTTTTAAGGCCGGAATCACGTCATCTCGTTGGTCACGAGGTTTAGAGTGGAACGGTTTACAGCTGGTTTTGTAAGACTTGCTTCTGGATGGAGCTGGTTCGATGGAGCTGGTTTGTTGGAGCTGGCTGATGGGAAGGTGTCGAATCCTGCGCTTTGCTGGTAGAAGCCGCCGGGAAGTTTCCTGCATCGGCTTCGCGGATGGGGTGATGTGGGTTGCGATCACTCCCGGTGTCACCCCGTCCGCTGGTTTAAGCCGCGATCCAGCTCATGCATTCAACTGCCAGAGGGTGAAGTTGAGCAGGGAGGCAAAGCTCACCCAGAGCAGGTAGGGCACCATCAGCAGGCCGGCCGCTCGATCCCGTCGCCAGAAAAGCACGATCGTCGTGGCGATCGACAGCCAAAGCAGAACGATTTCCGCAAAGGCGAGGCCCGGCCGCTGCAAGCCGAAAAACAGCCACGACCACATGGCGTTGAGCACCATCTGTGCCGCCCAAAATAGGAGGGCGGATTTGGCTTTGAAGCCGAATTTTTGCTGGATCCGCCAGCCCGCGCCGGCGATCATCAAGTAAAGGACGGTCCAAACCGGGCCGAAGAGCCAATTCGGTGGATTCCAGCTGGGTTTGTCGAGAGCGGCGTACCACTCCCCGGGTGGGAAGAACGCTCCGAAGGTCGCGGCCGAAAAAGACAGTCCCAGGAAAACGAGAAATGCGATGAAGCTTTGGGTTCTTGGTTGCATAATCAAGCCTTCGCCCGGGGTGAGCACTTGGATGAAATCGAGCTGAGAGACGGTCCGGAAATCGTACCGGGTGCTCCCGGACCAAGAGCCGAATGGAGGCGGTAAGCCGTGGGGCAAGTCAAGATTTACGGAATTCGGGAAAAGCTGGGGCCGGTCAGAGAGCGGCTGTCCGAGGTCATCCACGGCTGCGTGATGGAGGCCCTCGAATTTCCGGCCGACAAAAGAGCACATCGTTTCTTCCTCATGGACCAGCAGGACATGCTCATGCCGGCGGGTCGCTCGGATGCGTATACGATCATTGAAATCCTCATGATCGAGGGGCGGTCTGTGGAAGCGCGTAAGAAGCTGGTTCGGCTGCTCTTCGACAACATCCGAGACAAGGTGGGTATCGAGCACCAAGATCTGGAGATCTGTATCTTGGAAAGCCCTGCCTGTAATTGGGGCTTCAGGGGATACCACGGCGATGAGGTGCAGCTGAGCTATCGGATCGAAGTTTGATCGTCGGTCGACGATTTCGTGAGGGAAATCCTTGGACAAGAAAATGTCTTCATGACATAGTCGGGCCGAGGGCAGACCAACGGCGTCAAAGGGGATCGATATGTTGGGGAGATGGATGGCTTCGCTTCTTGTGGTGGTGGTTTCGTCGGGTGTAGCTTCGGCACAAGAGCCCGATCCCGAGACTTCCTCCGACCAGCCCGATCGTGCAGCGGCGGTATTCAACGACGCTGTGGAGGCGCACGTCGAGAGGCTCGATCAGGCTCTGGACGCGCGTTTGAGAGAGGTCGCGCAGGATCTGGCAGCTGAGGACCTCCATCCGTGGATCGAGTCGGAGCTGGACGTCCTACGTTGGATTGAAGCCAAGGCTCGGAGCGGGCGCCATCGACAGGCTATCCGCCGCCTCGGTCCCTTGCGGCTGCGTCTCGAGGACGCTGCCCAGCGGGCGCGGGCTTTTCCGCCCGAAACGCTCAGCCGAGACATCGAAAGGTTGTTGCGTTCCCAAGTCCTGGCGAAGGCCAAGCTGGGAGGCGGTGGGATCTCCGGTCGGGTCGTGGATCACGTGGACGGCACCCCTTTGGCCGACACGGTGGTGGCCCTGCGTTCCCTCGGCACCGATCTCCTGCAGACCACTGTCACCGACGAAGCGGGGAATTATGAGCTGACGGATGTCGCGCCCGGGACCTACCACGTCCACACCCAAAGCTTTACCCATCGCAACGAGTCTTACGACGACCGTCCGTGTGTCTCTCTCATCTGCTCAGTCTTTTATTACACGGTGGAATTCTCCGCGGGTCACGCCGTGACCGTAGAGTCGGGCACCGTGACTCCAAGCATTGACTTCGCGCTCGACCCGAAGCCGGTGATCCGCGGAAGGGTGGTGCACGGCGAGACCGGAGAGCCCCGTCAGGGTGCCTATGTCGAGGCCGCGGCGGTCAACAATGGGAGCCCCGGCTCTGCCATGACCGACGCCGATGGGATCTACGAGATTCCCCAATTGCGAAAGGGACATTTCTTGGTGACCGCTTTTTCCGGTCCGCTGGTGGGCGAGCTTTATGAAGACATTCCCTGCTATCGAGGGCTCTCCCTCGACTGTTTCAGCCCACAGGGGACGCCGGTGTTCACCGACTATCGGCTGCCGGCCGAAGGCGTGGACTTCGCGCTCAGCCCGGGTAGCGGCTTGCAGGGGAGAGTGTCGGACGAAAACACGGGTTTGGGAATCCCGTTTGCACAGGTGGCTATCCTCAAACCCGACGGAGAGATATTTTTCAGGGCCATTGCCGACGAAAACGGGCGCTACGGAGCGGCGCTGCCCCCAGGAACCTACTACGTACGCGCCTACGCGCGGACTTACGCGACCGAGCTATTCGATGAGGTGGGCTGTAGCTATGGCGTTTGCGAGCTCGGGGATGGAGCCCCTATCGTCATCGCCGACGGAGAAGACGGCGAGGAAGTGGTGGCGGGGGTGGACTTTGAGCTTGCGCCGAGCGGCAGGTTTTCGGGAACGGTCCAAGATGTCCTCGGTCATGCCCTGTTCCGTTTCGAGATTCGAGCCTACGACACGGACGGCACCTACCGGGCCCGCGCTTTTTCCGCTGAAGACGGAAGCTATTCTTTTCCGATTCTCGGCGCGGGCACCTATTTCGCAGTGGCCTCCCACACCACTCAGCGGACCTGGCAACGGCAGGTCTACCGACAGCAACCCTGCTCGGAGCCCCACAATGTACCTTGCTCGCTGGGCGGGGCCACGCCCATCGTGGTGGGCGAAGGTCAAGAGACGACCGGCATCGACTTCAATCTCAGCAGCCGACAGTCGGTTTCCGGTCGAGTGCTCGACGCGGAAACAGGTGATCCGGTGACCGGCGCCACGGTGTCGGTCTACCGCCAGGACGGTGTGCGCGTACTCACTGTGACCACCGACGCAGCGGGTTTCTATCGTCATCTATGGGGCTCTGCCGATCCGCTCTACCTGCTGGCGACGGCCGATGACTTTATCCCGCAGGCTTTTTCGTCTTTGCCTTGTCCGCCCCAGGATTGTGATCCGACCCTCGGTCAGGCCATCGAGGTTCCCGCTGACAGCGAGCTGATGCAGACGGATTTCCAGCTGAGCCGTGGGGGAGGCATTGAAGGGACGACGCATTTGGCGGGCGAGCCGCTGGCGCAGGTCACGGTATCCGCCTACGACGATCAAGGGCGTCTGGTCGCCACGGTCGAGTCCGACGCCGAGGGGCGATACCGGGTGGGCGGCCTCGTCGATGGCGCGTATTACCTGACCATGAAATTCCACGGTTGGACCCAGATCTACCCGAATCGGGATTGTCGCTTCGGCTGTGATCCCCGGGCAGGGGATCCATTGACTGTGACCGATTCCACGACCCGGAACGGAGCGGATTTCGACCTCGGGCGTCGGGCAGGTATTTTCGGTCGGATCACGGATACCTTCGATCGACCTTTGAGCGGGGTCGAGATCTGGCTGCGAGATTTAGCTCTCGATGAGGTGATCGCTCACCACACCACCGGCGCCGGCGGCTTGTACGCATTCGACGGGCTGGCCACCGGCGACTATCGGATCAGTGCGGACAAGGACACCTATGCATTCAAAAGCGTCGAGCCCATCTCAGCTCAGGAGGCTTTGGGGCGAACCGAGGTCGACTTGCGCTTGGAGCACGACAGAGGAATTGCGGGTCGGGTGGTCGCCGCCGATTCCGGGTTGCCCGTGCCCCTGGTCGCCATCGATATTTGGGACGAAAACGGCGAGCTCTACAGCCAAGGGCTGACCTCGGCGGACGGCCGCTACAGTGTCTTCGTGCCCGACGGGCTGTGGTACGTGTCCACGGACAACGGCCGTGGTGGTCTCGACAAGGTCTATCCCGAGGCGCTTTGCCCCGCGGGACCGGTGATCGCGGGGGCTTGCGATCCGAGAACCGGAGACCCCGTGGCCGTCGGCACGGAGCTGGTGGAGGGCATCGACTTCGTGTTGGACGGCATCGACGTCTTCGATTGCATCCCGTCCGACACCGTCTTATGCCTCAACGGCGGTCGCTTTCGGGTAGAAACCATTTGGCGCAACGCCGAAGGTTTGGGCACCCCGGGGCGGCGCGGTCTGTTGACCCACGACTCCGCGTATTTCTGGTTCTTCGACGACGCCAACATCGAGGTGTTGGTCAAGGTGCTCGACGCTTGCGGTACCGCCTCGAATCGCTATTGGGTTTTCGCCGCCGGTTTGACCAACGTGGACGTCTCCCTGGTGGTCACGGATACCGCCACGGGCAGGTCCAAGGAATATCGAAACCCCGCCGGCACCAACTTCCAGCCGATCCTAGACACCGATGCCTTCAGCTCTTGCCATGTTGGATTCCAGGCACCGCAGGGATTCCAGGAATCTGCGCCGCCGGCGTCGACGACCCGCGGGTCGGCGAGCTCGACTGTCGATTTGCGGACCGCAATTGAAACCACCCAAAAGATGGAAGGGACCTGCGAGCCCGGAGACGATCACCTCTGCTTAAGCGGCAACCGGTTCCGAGCCGAGCTCACCTACCGCGCCCCCCAAAGCGCCGAGCAGCCCGCGCCGGCCGTGCAGCTGACCGACGAATCCGGCTATTTCTGGTTCTTCGACGCCCGCAACATCGAGGTGATGGTCAAGGTCTTGGACGCCTGCTACCCACCCTACAATCGATTCTGGGTCTTCTCCGCAGGTCTCACCAACTTGGAGGTGGAGCTGAGGGTTACCGACACCGTCAGCGGTGAGGTGCGCACTTACAACAATCCCGCCAACAGCCCCTTCGCCCCGATTTTCGACATCTCCGCCTTCGACACCTGCGGCTAGAGGAGTCGTCACGGTCGTAAGGGTCTTTGGGCTCAGGGGTCGCGGACATGAGCTAAACTCGCGCTTCGTCGCCGTGGGATCATGGCGTGGATAAACGAGATATGCGGAACAAACCCAAGCTCATCAGCCTATTCACCGGTGCCGGAGGCCTCGATCTCGGATTCGAGGCCGCGGGATTCGACACTCGGGTCGCCGTGGAAATGGACCCGGAGGCCGTGGCGACCCTGCGTGCGAATCGCGAGTGGCCGGTGATCGATCGAGACATCCATTCCGTATCGCCGTCGCAAATGCTCGAAACCGCCGGGCTCCAAGAAGGCGAGGCGGACGCCCTGATCGGAGGGCCACCGTGTCAACCGTTCTCAAAATCCGGATATTGGGCTTCCGGCGATTCCCGACGCCTGGACGATCCCCGATCCGGCACCCTCACGGCCTATTTGAACGTGCTGCGGGAAACCCTGCCCGCGACCTTCCTGCTCGAAAACGTGCCCGGGTTGGCGTTTCGCAAGAAGAGCGAAGGGCTCGACCTCATCCGCCGCTCCATCGATTCCATCAACCGCGAACGGGGTGTGTCCTACAGCGTGTCGGTGGAGAAGCTGAGCGCCGCGGACTACGGCGTGCCACAAACGCGTGAGCGGGTTTTCGTCATCGGCAGCCGGTCCGGCGCGGATTTTCAATTTCCCGAAGCCACCCACGGGCAAGGTGAAGGCTTGAAACCGTGGACCACCGCTTGGGACGCGATCGGCGATCTCAACCACGAGAATCATCCCGAGCTGAAGATGCGCGGTAAATGGGCCGATCTGCTGGCGTCCATTCCCGAAGGCCAGAATTACCTCTACCACACCGAGCGAGGCGATGGCTTGAGCCTATTCGGCTGGCGTCGACGTTATTGGAGCTTCCTGCTCAAGTTGGCGAAACGCCTGCCCTCATGGACCTTACAAGCCAAACCCGGGCCGGCCATCGGACCCTTTCACTGGAAAAACCGACGGCTCTCCGCCCGCGAGCTGGCTCGCTTGCAGACCTTCCCCAAGGGATTCAAAATCGTGGGCTCCATCCGTTCCGCCCAGAAACAAGCCGGCAACGCGGTGCCGTCCGCCCTCGGTGAGGTGCTCGCCCGACAAATCCGAGCTCAGCTCCTCGAACACGACATCGACACCGCGCCGACGCTCCTGCCGCGCCAGAAGAAGCGCGTCCCCAAGCCGGAAATACCCGGCCCCGTGCCGGCCAAATACCTCCCCCTCGTCGGCACCCACGAAGCCCATCCGGGCACCGGCAGAGGCTACGCGGCCATCGGTCGAAGCTTCGGTTAGGGCCGACGCTTCCTGCCCTTCCGTGGGGCGATTTACATTAAATAGCTGAAAACATTTGGTTTAGGTGTCTGAGGCTTGTTTAGGCTTTTGCTTTGCCTTGCTTGAGCGTTCAAGAAATCTGAATACTTGGTGTAACAAAGTATGCGGCCTTCCGTAGTAGAGGTATGGCAACCAAGGATTCAAGAGGATTCGCGACCGAGCTCAAGCGGGGCACCCTGGAGCTGATCTTGCTCCGTCTCTTAGAGGAGCGACCGAAATACGGCTATGAGCTGGTGCGGGAGCTTCAGTCCGGGGACGACATCCAAATCAAGGAGGGCACGGTGTATCCCGTGCTCTACCGGTTGGAGGAGCGTGGGTTGGTGGCGCCGGAATGGCAGGCGCGATCGCGCGGTGTGCCGCGCAAGTACTACCAGCTGACGGCGGAGGGGCGATCTCGCCTGCGGGAGCTCCTGCTGGAGTGGAGAGCCTACGTTCGATGGGTTGAAGGGGCTATTGAAGGAGCTGACGTGCCGACGCCGGAGAAGCCGGCTTCGGAGCCGTCGATACCGGATGCACCGGTGCCGCCGGCAGAAGCTGGGTCGGAGGACGATCCGAAAACGGAGAGCGACGATGAAGAGTAAAGCAGATCGCTATATCGAGGATGTGATGCGTCGGGTGGTTCTACCGTCGACGCGGAAGGACAGCTTGCGCGCGGACTTGCGGGAGCATTTTGTCGCCGCCGAGGAAGGGCATGAGCCCGTGGAGGAGGTCATTCGCAGGCTGGGGAATCCGGAAGAGGTGGCGGCGTCGTTCATGGAGGGCGTTGAGCTGCGCTACGCCAGTATTTGGCGGCGTTTCGTCGCGCTCCTTGCGGATATCGGCTTTTGCGCTTTATTCGCCATTCCCGCGGTGATGTTCGGCTTTGCGTTGTCCAACGCCGTCAACCAAGACGCGGCGCCTTTCTATTCGTTTATGCTCTTCTGTTTTTTCGCCTTCTTCGCCTTGGCGACCTTCGGCAGCTTCTTGCTCTACTTCCCGATTCTCGAGCACTTCTTCGGCTGGACCGTCGGCAAGAGGCTGATGAAAATCCGGGTGGTGTCCGAAGAGGGGGGCTCCGTCAGCCTGGGGGCGGCGTTCATTCGACGCCTACCGTTTTATTTCGAGCTCATCTGGCTGGACGGAGTATTCGCGATTTTCACGGAAAAGAAACAACGGGCATTCGATATCGTGGCCAAGACCCTCGTTGTGAGGGAGCCCGAAGAGAATCCCTCGTTTTTCCACTACTTGCTTTGTCTGGTCCCGTGGATGGTGATCCTGGGATTCATCTTTCTCTGTGCGGCTTTTAGGGCCGCGGTTTGAGTCGATTCATCTAGCGAACTAAATACTTGCTTTGAGGTGGAACCTTAAATGTCAATGATTGATTCCGGCACCGACGATAGAACATTGCGACTTTGGCCCGGTGTGGTAGCACTGGTATTGCTTTGGCTGGCGCGCTTCGGCACCAAAGTGATTTTGCCCGGTTTTACCGGCTTCAGCCGCGGCATGATGGCTTCCATGGCCCTCGGGCTGGTGATCGTCCTGTGGTGGCTGTTCTTCAGCCGAGCCCGATGGATGGATCGATTGGGGGGTCTCTTGCTGCTCGTCGGCTCCTTGGGAGTGGCTTGGGGGCTCAAACATGAGTCCATGGGGCCCCATTGGTTGGTGGGTTATGCGCTGCCGGTGCTCTACCTGGCATTCGTCGGCTCGTTGGTGGCAAGCCGACACTTACCGGAATCCCGACGGCGGCTGGTGGTCGCGGTGACAGTGCTCTTGGTGGGAGCGGGCTGGTCGCTTGTCCGAACTGACGGCATCGACGGCGATCACGACGGCATCTACGCATGGCGTTGGTCCGAAACCGTCGAGCAGAAGCTGGCTGGGCAGGAGGCCGGCTCCACTGGCCAGACGGCGTCTCTATCGCCGGCGGATGCTCCGGCCTGGCCGGGCTTCCGCGGGCCGGGGCGCGACGGCGTGAGCCGGTCGGGCCGAGCTTTCGGAACGGATTGGTCGAGCTCTCCGCCGGTCGAGCTGTGGCGCCGGCCCGTGGGTCCCGGCTGGTCGTCCCTGGCGGTCCACGGTGAGCTCTTCTTCACCCAGGAGCAGAGGGGAGACGACGAGGTGGTCGCCTGCTATCGCGTGGAAACCGGCGAGCCGGTCTGGCTGCACCGTGATCCGGCCCGTTTCTTCGAGTCGAACGGCGGCGCCGGTCCCCGTGGCACTCCAACCCTGAGCGGCGATCGGGTTTACACCCTCGGCGCCACCGGCATTCTCAACGCCTTGAACGCGCGCGACGGCTCCGTGGTCTGGTCACGGAATGTGGCCACCGACACCCAAACGGATATTCCGGAATGGGCCTACGCTAGCTCACCGTTGGTGATCGACGAGCCCGAAAGCGATGGGCTGCTGATCACGGCAGCGTCGGGCACGTTGGTGGCCTATGGGTTGGATACCGGGGAGTTGCGCTGGACCGGCCCAAAAGGAGGGATCAGCTACAGCTCACCCCAGCCCATGCGCTTCGACGGCATGCTCCAGGTGGTCTTGGTGCACGGCGACGGCGTGACGGGAGTGGATCCCGCAGATGGTCGTCGGTTGTGGCAAGTCGACTGGTCTGGATATCCCATGGTCCAACCCGCCCAAATGCCGAACGGTGACCTGCTTGCGAGCGCCAGCGAAGGCAGCGGCATCCGCAGGCTGAAGGTCTCCCAAGGTGCCGAGGGCTGGCAAGTCGAGGAAGTCTGGCGGACCATGGGTTTGAAACCTTATTTCAACGATTTCGTCATCCACGAAGGGCACGCCTACGGCTTCGACAGCCGGATTCTGTCGTGCATCGACCTCGAAGACGGTAAACGCAAGTGGAAAGGCGGCCGCTACGGTAGCGGTCAATTGATTCTGCTCGCCGATCAAGATCTATTGATGGTGTTGTCCGAAAAGGGTGAGCTCGCTTTGGTAGAAGCGGAAACCGGTGGTTTCAAGGAGCTGGCGCGGCTGCCCGGCATCCGAGGAAAGACTTGGAATCATCCGGTCCGGGTCGAGGATGTTCTGCTGGTGCGCAACGCCGAGGAAATGGCGGCCTTCCGTTTGCCCGAAGCGTAGCTACGGCTCCATGAACTGGCGCAGCTCGGGCAAGATGGGGTCGTCGCTGCCCTCGCCAATGTGCACCATGAAGGATTCGACATCCTTGTGGTAGTCGTGGCTGGAGAGCTTCCAATAGGAGATGCCGCGTAGGAACGGATCCTCCAATCGGCTGTGGGCCTCGTGCAGAGCGCGCACGGCGAGGGCTCGTTCCTGGAAGTCGTCGGGCTGCTCTCGCCACACGATGACGTGTTTCTCCGCCTCACCTTGGGATCCGTCGGGCAGGGTGGTGGGGTGGTAGATCATGGAGAAACCGGTGTCGGCCCACGGCTCGAGGGTCGATTGGCGGCGGTAGGTATACCCCATCTCGGTGAAGATCAGGGGTCTTTCGGACAATCCTTGCTCTTGACGGAAGCCGGCGATCCTACCCAGCACATCTCCCCAGCCTTGGACCAAGAGCGGATAGAGGAGGTTGTTCCGTTGCCGCTCGTCGACGCTGATGAGCGGGTCGGTCCGCAGCTGGAAGTAGGCGTTGATGCCCATGAGGTCGAGCTCCGGCCAAAACCCCACCTCGTGGTATTGATCGAAATTGGCGGCGTATCCCATGGGGCCGGCGTAGACCGTCCGGAGGTCTCGAATCAGCTTTACCCAATGGTCTTGGAGCGTCGCCCTCCGGGCATTGATGACCTCCACTCCTCCGGACTCCGCAGTGATTTGAGACGCCCAGGTCTGCTCGTTTTGGATCCGGGCTTCGAGGTATTGCTCCACGGTGTCGAAGGATTCTCGATCTCCGAGATAGAGATTCTTCTCCTCGATCAGCTGCTTTTGGGCCAAGACCTCGTCCCGGCGCTGTTGTTGTTTCTCTTCGTTGAGGAAATATTCCTCCAGAGCGGGGATCTCGCTGACCGGCAACGTGGATGCCAAGGCGTTCATCTCGCTGCCGATCATCAAGACGTCGACCCCCTCGCGCTCGGCGATCTCGGCCCATTGACGACAGAATCGGCTGTATTGCTCGAACCAGGAGGCCAGCAGCTTCTCGTCCTTGGGCATGATCATGCCGTGCCAGAGGAACGCGTTGCGCTCATGGGCATGGTCCAAGGCCACTCGCAGCACCAGAATCACTTGGAGCCCATGTTTCTTGGCGCCGCGGATTTCCTTCACCACGTAGGGGGCTTCCTCATCCCACCACATATGGTCGGTGTCCCAATCCCCCTGTTTGGCGTATTCGGTCACCTGGACCATATTCATGCCCTGGGCTTTGAGGTTCTTGAACCATTCATCGTGGTCGGCTTCGTTCACTTGGATGCCACCGAGCAGGAAGTCGGGCATGGGTTGGCGCTCCGCGGTTGTAGATTCAGGTTCGGATCGGGTTGGGCCGGAAGGTCCGCAAGAGTGAAGCGTGGAGCTGAGCAGCAGGCAGATCACCAGCGCTGGAAGACGCGGCGCTCGCCGTGCGGAAGCTTTCGATGAAGCGTAGGAGAAAGCGGTCATGAAGGGCGCGTCCTGTAGAAATGGGCGATGTGGAGAAGGTCTAGTCAGATGCGGGAAAGTACCTGGCACCACTACGAGAAAGTGTCGCTGGAAGTACCTGGCACCGCTTCTAGAAATTACCTGGCACCGCTACGAGAAGGTGTCGGCGGAAGGGCGGTGGACGACCTCAACGGTGCTTACGTCGGACGCCGGCGCCGGGATTTGCGCTCGAGATCGGGGTTCGACCACACCTCGGGAAGATTGTCGCCGTGGCGAAGGGTTTCCCGCAAGTCGCGGGCCAATTGGCTGATCGCCGATTCGGCGGCATCGAGCTCACCGTTGAGGGCTTGCTCGGAAATCGCCTCAAAGCTCTCCGCCAGGGCCTCCGGGCGAAGTTGCATGCGAAGGGAACGGATCTCCGCTTCGGCCAGGCGGCCCAAGAGGCGGTTCTCTTGGAGGTTCCGTTGATGCAGGCGGGCCGCCAAACCGGTGATGTAATGGGCGCAAAGGATGAGCAAATAACTCGACAGGCTGACCATGAACACCGGCTGTGCGAGGCTGCGCAGGAACGATTGGGCATGGACCTCGGGGCGATCGAAGGCCGGAAACACACTGCCCCAGAGCAGCAACAACCCCATGTGCAGGGCGGCGAAAAGGAGCGCGGCCAAGGCGTGGAGACACCAGGTTTTGGGCCCGGGCTCTACCATGGGTGGGTGGTCCGGCTCGTCGGCGGTGGGCAAGAGCTCCAGGTCGTCGGAGATGGGCAGCTTGTCCGCCAGGCGTAGGACCAAAGGGGTTGCCGCGATCCAAGGCCACCACCAAGGCACGTAGAAAACAAAGATTTGCAAGGGCGACACGGTGGCGGTTTCGAAGACCCATCCTTGGAGAGCGTGCATTAGGCCGGGCAAGCTCCAAATCAAGAACAGCAGCTTGGGATCGAGCCTGTCGGCGCGCAAGCCGGTGATCGAGGCTTCGGTCGGTGCGGGCTCAGCCATGGTCGCCGGCCTCCTCGACGTCTCCAGGGGCAAGGTCTCCGGAGCGGGCTGGGACCGTGGATGGCACCTGCACCTGAGCCTCTGTGGTGTCGTCGGATTCCGCGGCGGACGACGAGCGGAACGGAAGGTCGAAATAGACCCGAGTGCCTTCGCCCGGGGCGCCGCTGAGCTCAAATCCGAAGTCGTCACCGTAGAGGTGTTGGAGTCGATCCCGGGTGTTGGAGAGGCCGATGCCACCGTCGGACCGGCGGCGGATGGACGGCCGTCTAGCCGGCAGCCCGGCGCCGTCGTCGGCGACCTCGATACGCACCCGATCACCGTGCAAAGAGGCCGAGATCTCGATATGCCCACCTTCCGCCTTGGGAGAAATGCCGTGGCGCACGGCGTTTTCCACTACGGGCTGAAGCAGAAGCTGGGGCACCAAAGCCCGGGCCGCTCGGGGATCGACGTCGACCGTGAAACGCAGTCGATCCTCGAAACGCACCTGCTCGATGGATAGATATTTTTCCGCCAGGGCGACATCGTCCGCCAGGGCGATTTCTTGTCCGGAATCGCTCAGGGTCAGGCGCACGAATTCCGCCAGCTGACCGAGCATGCGAGCGGCGCTCGATCCGTCCTTGCGGATCACCAGGGTCGAGACCGCGTTCAGGGCATTGAATATGAAGTGGGGTTGGAGCTGGGTCTTGAGGGCGCGGATGCGGGCTTGGGCCAAGCGGTACCGGAGCCGTGAGTTTTGCACTTCCCGGTTCAAGACCTCGCGATAGACCTCCTGGGAGCTGACCACCGCCAGCACCGCCCAATAGGCGAAGAGGTCGGTTTGCAAAGGCGAGGAACGCAGCAGGCCGATCATAGATGCGGTGAAGCTCGCGTCGGTTTGCACCGGCCCCACGGCTCGCCACCACAACCAGCTCAGAGCCAAGTGGGCGACGGCCAATACCAGGCTCGCCGGCAGGTGCACCGTAAGGGCGAAAAAGCCGCGTCGTCGGGTCACGGGGAAGCGTCGAGCCAAGGCCTGAATGGCCGGAGTGAGGGGTAGCCACAACCACCATAAGGGCAAGTGATAGAGCCACAAGCGCCACCACGGGATGGCCGGTCCCTCGGAGAGCATGCCGTAGAGCCAGCCCTGGGTGGTGGGGATGGTGGCTACCAACGTCCACAGAGCGAGCTGCAAACGCCAACCGGAAAAGGTCGTGCGCAGGGGGGAAGGAGCTGCGTCCGGGTCGGACATCGGTGGCATGACGGCGGGGGGATGCCGCTGGGAGAGGGAACGGCTCATGGGCAGTGAATTGTGTCAGGAATGAAGGAGATGGTTCTATTGCAGGAGTGTTTTCGGAGAAAATCTCAAAATCTGGACGGAGAATGTTACGCCTTGTTCGCGCTTTTCTGCTAGAGTCCCCGGGCCATGGAAAAGATCATCCTGCGCGGTGCGCGCGAGCACAATCTCAAGAATCTCACCGTCGAAATCCCCCGCAACCAATTGGTGGTGGTGACCGGCGTTTCGGGCTCCGGAAAATCGTCCTTGGCCTTCGACACCCTCTTCGCCGAAGGCCAACGACGCTACGTTGAATCCCTCTCCACCTACGCGCGGCAATTCCTGCAGCAGATGGAGAAACCCGATGTGGACTCGATTGAAGGGCTGTCGCCGGCCATTTCCATCGAGCAGAAGTCGGTATCGAGGAATCCGCGCTCGACGGTCGGTACGGTGACCGAGATCCACGACTATATGCGTCTGCTGTTTTCGTCCGTCGGCGTGCCCCACTGCCCGACCTGCGATCTGCCGATCCAGCCCCAAACCGTCCAACAGATGGTCGATCGGGTGATGGCCATGCCCGCCGGGACCAAATTGGTGCTGATGGCGCCGTTCGTTCGGGGCAAAAAAGGTGAGTACAAGAAGCAGCTGGAGCAGATGGGGCGCGAGGGATTCGTGCGTGCGCGGGTCGACGGCGAGACCTACGACCTGGCCAACGACGAGATCCCGCAGCTCGACAAGCAGAAGAAACACGATATCGACATCGTGGTCGATCGCTTGGTGGTCAAGGAAGGCATCGAGAAACGGTTGGCGTCGTCCCTGGAAACAGCCCTGCGAGTCGCCGACGGCTTGGCGATCCTCGCGCCCACCGACGGCGAGGAAGAGCTGCTCTCCCAGAGCTACGCCTGCACCCATTGCGGCTTCCAGCTGCCCGAGGTGGCACCTCGTCTCTTCTCCTTCAACAGCCCCTACGGCGCGTGCTCGGAGTGCTCGGGGCTGGGCACCCTGATGCAGGTGGATCCCGACAAGGTGGTGGTCGACCAGGATCGATCGATCGACGCCGGCGCCATCGGCCCTTGGAAATCGGGCTCGGGATCCTTCCAGATGAAGATGGTGGAGAACCTGGCGGATTCGGTGGGTTTTACCCTAAAAACCCCTTGGAAAAAGCTGCCGAAGAAGGTGCACCAGCTGCTGCTCTACGGATCCGGTGCCAAGGAGATGCAATTCAAGCTCGAAGGCAAAAAGTCGAGTTACGCCTGGCAAGGGAAATTCGAGGGCATCATCAACCGCTTGGAGCGTCGCTATAGAGACACCGATTCCATGGGCGTGCGGGCGGAAATCGAAAAGTACATGTCGATTCAGGAGTGTCCGTCCTGCTCGGGACAGCGTCTGAGGCCTGAGGCCTTGGCGGTCAAAATCGACGGCAAATCGATCGTCGAAATGGCGACCCTACCGGTGGAAAGCTTGTTGGACGTGGTGCGCGGCCTGGAGCTGACCGATCGTGAGAAGGCGATCGTGTCCAAGGTGCTGCAAGAGATTCGAGACCGTCTGGGATTCCTGCACGACGTGGGCGTGGGCTATCTGACCCTCGATCGATCCGCCGCCACCCTGAGCGGCGGCGAGAGCCAACGGATCCGCCTGGCGACCCAAATCGGCTCCAAGCTGATGGGGGTGCTCTACGTCTTGGACGAGCCGTCGATCGGGCTGCACCAGCGGGATAACGAGCGTCTGATCCGCACCCTCAAAGGCATGCGAGATCTCGGCAACTCCGTGCTGGTGGTGGAGCACGACGAGGACACCATCGCCGCCGCCGACTACGTGCTCGATCTCGGCCCCGGAGCCGGCGTCCATGGGGGCGAGGTGGTGTCCGCCGGCACGCCGCAGCAGATCCTCGACGATCCTCGATCTTTGACCGGCCAATTCATGTCCGGCACCCGTCGGATCGAGATCCCCGAGCGTCGCAAGCCGACCAAGAAGAAACAGATCGTGGTCAAGGGAGCGCGGCACAACAATCTCAGAGATGTCGAGGTCGCCTTCCCTTTGGGCCTCTTCACCGTCGTGACCGGGGTGTCGGGCTCGGGCAAATCGTCGTTGGTCAACGACATCTTGCACAAAGCGCTGGATCAGCACTTTTATCGTGCCTCCGCGAAACCCGGCGCCCACGACAGCCTCAAGGGCTTGGAGCACTTGGACAAGGTCATCGCCATCGACCAGAGCCCCATCGGCCGGACCCCGCGGTCGAATCCGGCGACCTACACCAACGTTTTCGGTGCCATTCGCGATCTCATGGCCAAAACCCCGGAAGCGCGCATGCGCGGTTATAAACCTGGGCGTTTCTCCTTCAACGTCGCGGGCGGTCGCTGCGAAGCGTGCAAGGGTGACGGTCAGAACAAAATCGAGATGCACTTCCTGCCCGACATCTACGTCACCTGTGAGATTTGTGGCGGCAAGCGCTACGACCGCGAGACCCTGCAGGTGAAATATCGAGATCTCAACATCGCCGAGATTCTCGCTCTCACGGTCGAGCAGGGGCTGGAGGTCTTCGAGAACATCCCGAAGGTCAAACGGATTCTCAAAACCCTCAACGACGTCGGCCTGGGTTACATCAAGCTCGGCCAGCCGGCGACCACCCTCAGCGGCGGTGAAGCCCAGCGCGTGAAGCTCGCCACCGAGCTGTGCAAACGCTCCACGGGTCGCACTCTCTACCTGCTCGACGAACCCACCACCGGCTTGCACTTCGAAGACGTGCGCAAGCTGTTGGAGGTGCTGCACCGTCTTTCTTCCAAGGGCAATACGGTGATCGTGGTGGAGCACAACCTCGAGGTGATCAAAACCGCGGATTGGATCGTCGACCTGGGGCCGGAAGGCGGAGCCGGCGGCGGCGAGATCATCGCCACCGGTCCACCGGAAAAAATCGCCGAGGTGGAGCGCAGCCATACCGGCCGGTTCCTAAAGCCGGTGCTGGAGCGGGCCGCGGTCACGGCATAGCCGGCCGGACAAGCTACAGAGTCGGCCGAAGAAGCCACAGGGAGAATAATTCCACTATCCGACCGTATCTCCCGGTATGACCAAAGCCCGGCTTTCCGCCGGGCCGAGCAGGAGGTCGAGATGTCGGATCGAAGAGCAGGAGCTGAAGAGCGGAGGGCCGAGCTGAAGCCGGATCCTCGGGAAACCACTGCCTATGCCTTGCAGTGGCTGTTGGGGATCCTGGTGGAATTTCTAGTTCCGGTAGTCCTCGTCTTCGTGGCGCTGTTCTTCGCTGTCTACGGTTGGTGAGGTCAACGGCGGAGACCGCACCACAGAATGAATTCTGTGGCTTCCTTTGCCTTGTCCCTATCGGGACTGCTCGGCGTCGGACATCACGACTTCACCCAGAGAGATCAGGTCACCCGCCTGCAGCCCCGGCAGGGGCAAGACATATGTAGCTGGGGCGCCTAGCCTCGGGCTTCAGCCCGTGGGGAGCTAGCTCAGCCGGCCGACTAACCACTCGCGCACGTGCTCGACGGCCTCGGGCACTTTGGAGGCGTCTTTGCCACCACCCTGGGCCATGTCGGGACGTCCGCCTCCTCCTCCGCCGACGATTTTGCCCGCTTCCCTGAGGATCAGCTTGGCGTCGAGGCCTTTGGCCACGAGGTCTTGGGTCAGGCCGGCGAGCATCGGTACTTTGGAGCCGCTGCCCGGTGCGAAGAGCAGCACCGCGGCGGAGCCGCTTTTGTGACGCAGCCAATCGATGGATTCCCGCAGCTTGTCGACCGGCGCGTCGGGCATGGGGCCCACGACGACCTTGGTGCCACCCACGTCGGTGGCGGATTCCAAGAGCTCGGCGGCGGCGTCGAGGGCTTCGGCACCACGCTCGGCGGCGTCGGCTTTTTGTAGGCCTTTGATCCGCTGCTGCACGTCTTGAATCTTGGTCGCGATTTGCTGTTTGGCGGTGATCGGCAGCAAGTCCCGGCTCGTGGCCTCTAAGAGCTCCGACACGCCTTGCTGCAAAGATTCGGCGTCGTCATCGGTCAGGGCTTCGGCTCGGTCCAAAAGCTGCTCGGCGTTCTTTTGGGCTTGACGAGCGGTCGCGCCGGTAATGCCGACGATGCGACGCACACCCTTGGCCACCGCTTCCTCGGACACTAGAGCGAAATCCGCCACCGACGTGGTGTCCGGGGTGTGGGTGCCGCCGCACAGCTCGATGGAATAGCTCGCCCATTCCGTGTTGTCGCGATCAGCGAGCAGGTCGTCCACCGGCACGCCGATCGACACCACCCGCACCACATCTGGATATTTTTCGCCGAAGACCGCCCGCAAGCTGTGGACGGATTTGGCGTCCGGCAAGGGGATTTCTTGGTCGTGGACCACCAGACCTTGATCGATCTGACGACTCACCTTGACCTGGATCTCTTGCAGCTGCTCCGAGCTCAAGGACTTCTTGTGGGAGAAATCGAAGCGGGTCTTTTCGTCGTCCACCAACGAGCCCTTTTGTTGCACGTGGTCTCCGAGCACGTCGCGCAGGGCATGGTTGAGCAGGTGAGTGGCGGTGTGATTCGACATGATCGACCGTCGACGATCTTCGGCGACCACCGCTTTCACCGCGGCACCACAGCTCAACCTGCCATCGACCATCCGGCCGATGTGCAGGACGGTGTCCCGTGCCCGGCGGGTGTCGATCACCTCGAAGCTGCCGCCGTTCGCTCGGATGCGGCCGCAATCTCCCACCTGACCGCCTTGCTCGGCGTAGAAGCAGGTGCTCTTGAGCACCAGGCCGACATCTTGGCCGTCGGGAAGATCCGTTTGGTGGAAAGAGCCGCCGGCATCCACCCAACCGACGATTTCCGAGTCGGTCTCGAACGTCGAGAATTTCGGGTGATCGTCGGTTTGGGTGATCTCGAAAAAGCTCGATTCCAATTGGGCCACCGCGTCCAAGATAGCCTGGGCGGCATGGGTCTCACCGGCCTTGCCGGCGGAGCGGGCCTTTTCGCGAGCGGCTTCCATCAAGCGGTCGTAGCCGTCCTTATCGACCTTCAATCCGCGCTCGCCGGCGATGATTTGGGTCAGGTCGATGGGGAAGCCGTAGGTATCGTGGAGCTTGAAGGCGGTTTCACCGTCGATGGTCTCGGCTTGGCGCACGGCCTCGGAGTCGGCCGCGACCTGGAAGAGCTTGAGGCCCGTGTCCAACGTGCGGGCAAAGGATTCTTCTTCCTCGTGGATGGCCTCCGTCACCCGATCTTGATTCGTTTTGAGCTCGGGGAAGACACCGCCCATTTGATCCACCAGCGCCGGCACTAAAAGATGCAGGAACGGGCGGTCGACGCCCATATATTGGCGACCGTACCGGTAGGCCCGACGCAGGATCCGACGCAACACATAACCGCGACCCTCGTTGTCGGGCAAGGCACCGTCGGCGATGGCGAAGGAGAGGCATCGCAGGTGGTCGGCCAAGATGCGATAGGTGACGTCGCGCATCTGCTCGTCGGAGGGACGGCCGGACGGCATGGTGGCGGCGTAGGCCGGCGCGCCGGTTTGGCGGCGGATCGCTTCCATCAGGGGCGAGAAGACGTCGGTGTCGTAGTTGGATTTCTGGCCTTGCAGCACGGTCACCAAGCGCTCGAAACCCATGCCCGTGTCCACGTGTTTGGAGGGCAGGGTGTGGAGCCGAGAGCTTGCGTCGCGGTTGAATTGGATGAAGACCAGATTCCACACCTCGAAGACCCGCGGATCGTCGGCGTTGACCAACGGCCCACCGCTCAGGTCCGGGGTCAGGTCCACGTGGATCTCGGTGCACGGCCCGCACGGCCCGGTGTCGGCCATTTCCCAGAAGTTGTCCTTCTTGTCGAAGGCGTGCACGTGCTCGGCCTTGATGCCGGTGGTGTCCAGCCACAGCCGGCGGGCCTCGTCGTCCGCGGGCAGACCATCGGCCTCGTCACCGGCGAAATAGGTCGCGTGGAGCCGCTCGGCGGGGATGCCGTAGACCCCGTTCAGCAGCTCCCAGGCCCAGCGGATGGCGTCTTCCTTGAAGTAGTCGCCGAACGACCACGAGCCGAGCATCTCGAAGAAAGTGTGGTGGTAGGTGTCGTGACCGACGTCGTCCAAGTCGTTGTGCTTGCCGCCGGCGCGGATGCACTTCTGCGTGTCGGCGGCGCGCAGATAATCGCGGCTGCCGGTGCCCAAGAAGACGTCCTTGAATTGGTTCATGCCCGCGTTGGTGAACAGCAGGGTCGGGTCGTCCAGGGGCACCACCGGGGAAGGCGGCACGATGGTGTGTTGCCGTTCTTCAAAGAAGTCGAGGAAGCTTTGGCGAATTTCGTCGGCGGTTTTCGGCGCGGTCATGGCGTTGATTCCGGAGCTGTTTCAGAAGTCGTCGGGGTCGATTCGAGGCCTTGGGCGGCCGGCTGGAGCGCGCCCGCCTTGGGTTGGAGGGGCGGAGCATAGCAGGTTTGGGGCCCGTCGTTAGGTGAGCAAGTGCTCCGCCAGATTCTCGGGCAGCCGCCAGTCCTCAAGCCGGATTCGGCTCACATCGAAGGCGTCCAAGAGCTCCCGGGGGCCGCACGGCACGGGACGGTCCAGCAGGCCGAGGCTGAAGGCCAGATATCCGACGAGCTCCTCGGGCACGACGCCCGCGTCCCGAAGGGATCGCAGGGTCAGACCACCGTCCCGCTTCGAGAGCTTCTCACCGTCGGCGTTGAGCACCATGGGCAAGTGCACGTAGCGGGGAACCTCACCTCCGAGCGCTTCGATGAGCTGGATTTGGCGGGCGGTGGAGTCGAGCAAGTCGACCCCGCGAATCACCTCGTCGATGTCCATGGCGATGTCGTCCACTACCACGGCCAGCTGATACGCATAGAGACCGTCCCGGCGCTTGAGCACGAAATCGCCGACGGTTTGGTCCACCCGTTCGGTGATGTCGCTCTGCAATCCGTCGCGGAAGGTCACGGGTTGATCGTGGACCCGAAAGCGGAGCGCGTCGACGGTTGAGGAATTCGACGAATTTTCCGCCCCGAGGAGGTATCTTTCGTACCAATCCGGCGCTAAGATCTGCGGCCGCCAGGCGGTGGGATAAGGCGCGGTGCTCGGACCATAGCTGCCATGGGGAGCCATGGTCAGGTCTTTCAGCTCGCGACGGGTACGACCACAAGGGAAAAGGCGTCCCGAGCCCGCCAGCTGCCGCAAGGCCAGCTCATAGAATTCATAACGTAGAGACTGAATATAGGGCGCGTGTGGACCCCCCAAAGCGGGGCCCTCGTCCCAGTCCAAACCCAACCATTGTAGATCGAAAATCGCCGCGTCGGCCGCGCCGCTCAAGGCCCTCGGTGGATCGAGATCCTCGAGCCGCCAAATCAGGCTGCCGCCCCGCGAGCGCACGGAAAGCCAAACCACCAACGCGGTGCGCGCGTTGCCCACATGGATCCAGCCGGACGGCGTCGGCGCCCATCGGCCTCGGGGTCGTCTGCTCATAGCCGAACCCTATCTCAAACGGCCGGCCGTGATTTGGCCGGCGTTCGAAGGGATTCCGTCCAACGGAGCCCAACCGTGCCCCAGCATCGGCCTTCCTCGCTCCATTGCGATGTCGTTGCCTGGGCCCACGGATCCTTCGGCATCGGCCACGAGCTCGGCATCAAGTCGGCAAAAAATCTGCGCCCAAAGTGGTAGTCTTTCGCCCGGAGCCCCACTATGTCCAAACACGTTGTTTTCTTAGGTCCCGACCTCTTCTCCGCGTATGTCGACCTGGTCCGAGGTCTCAAACGCGCCGGCGTGCGGGTGACCGGCATCGGCCACACGCCGATCCAGAAGCTCGACCCGCGCCTGCACCGATATCTCGACGGCTACGAGCAGATCGCCAACACCATGGACGCCGGTCAGGTGCTGAAGGCCGTCCAGGTGATCGGACGTCGCGCGCCCGTGGATTTGCTCGAAACCGGTGACGAGTCGTTGGTGCTGTCCGCGGCTCAGGCCCGTCAAACCCTTGAGCTGCCCGGCTTGACCGTTCGGTCCGCCACCCTCTGCCGCGACAAGCCGGCGATGAAAGACGTGCTGCGCGAAGCCGGGGTGCCGACCGCGGCGTCCGCGGCGGTCAGCTCGTTGTCGGAGCTGCGGCAATTCGTGGAGCGGGAGGGCTTTCCCGTCATCCTCAAACCCAGGGCCGCCTTGGGCAGCTTGGGCACCCACCGGGCGGACAATGTGGCGGAGCTGGAGAAGGCCGCCAAAGCGCTCAAAGTCGATCAAGGCATGTCGACGGCGGTGGAAGAGTTCGTCGAAGGGCATGAAGGCTTCTACGACACCCTGTCGATCGACGGCAAACCGGTGCACGAATTCATCTCCCACTACTACCCGAATGTGCTGCCGGCCCTCGCGGATCGCCGGGTGGCGCCCCAGATCGCGGCCACCAATCGGGTCGAGTTGGAAAGCTACAACGAGCTGCGGGAGATGGGGCGGAAAGTCATCGAGGTCTTGGGCATCGGCACGTCGGCCACCCACATGGAGTGGTTCTTCGGGCCCAAGGGGCTCAAATTCTCGGAAATCGGCGCCCGCCCGCCCGGTGAGCGGATCTGGGATCTCTACTCGGTGGGCAACGACCTCAACCTGTGGACGGAATGGGCGATGATCATGGTTCACGGCCGACAAGCTTCGACTTTGAGCCGTCGGTTCGCCACCGGCTCGTTGCAGATCCGCCCGGATCGTGACGGTCGAATCGCCGGTTATGAGAATCTTCGACCGGTGATGAAGGCCTTGAGACCCTATCTTTTCGAGCATCGATTGCCGGTCCGCGGAACCCCGACGGATCCGATTTACAAAGGTTATTACAACAACGTTTGGTTCCGATTGAGGCACCCGGACTACGACGAGCTGTGCAAGCTGATGAGCTTCGCGGGAGATCACCTGCGCGTGCGCGCGGTGGCATGAGCGTCTGTTTAACCGGCTGACTACACTGGGTTTCCTCAGGATTCCAACCCATGAGATATCTCTTACTCGATCCCATCGGCGATTACGCCGCCCGCCAGAAGACGTTTCTCGATCGCCTGCCGCTGGATGCCGTCGCGATTTTCTCCTCAAAGGCTCGATACGGGGCCTGGGAGCATAAGTGGAAGCACTCCTTGGGGCATCGCGTGGTGGACACTTTCCTCGCCGAAGAGGGCACCGACCTCAAAGCGCTGTGCGAGGAAATCGATCGGACCTATCCCGAAGGCTTTGCTGGCATCGTGCCCTGGGACGAGCTGCACACCGTGTTGGCGGCGGAGATCTCGGAGCTGTTGGAGCTCAATTGGAACCCTAAGAAGGTGGTGGAGCGCTTTCGCGACAAATACGTCATGAAAGACCGCCTGCGCCAGGTCGGCGGGGTACGGATCAACGCGTCGGCCATCGTGCACAATGCCCAAGAAGCAGAGGCTTTTCAAGAGCAAGTGGGAAGGTGGCCGATCGTGGTCAAACCCACGGGCGGAGCGGGATCCATGCAAGTGGTGGTGGCCCGCAGCCCCTCGGATCTGCTGCGCGGTTGCCAAGTGGTGCTCGAAGGGGGATGGGGCGGGGTGCTGCTGGAGGAATATATCGGCGGCCAAGAATTCGCGGTCAACGGCATCGTCGACCGAGACGGCGACTTTCTGCCCACCGACGTCTGGGCGTACGACAAGCGCGAAAGCCACGGCTTTTCCAACCTCTACTACCAGTCGATCAAAGTCTCCACGGACGAAGAGCCCTTCTGGCAGCTCGCCCGCTACGCCGCCGATGTGGTTTCCGCCTTGGGTCTTCGCCGGTCGCCGGTGCACATGGAGGTCAAAATCGACGACCAGGGCCCATGCTTGATCGAGGTCGGCGCCCGCATGGCCGGTGGCGATCAACCGGTGCTGGCGTCCAAGCTGCACCATCACAGCCTTTTTGAGCTGGCGGCTTGCCATTACCTCAGTGAGCTGCCGTCGTCGCCCCGGGATGTAGACTACGCCCACTACGATCATTACCAAGCGCGGATCGTCTCCGGCATCCAGACTTATGAGATCCCGAAGATTCGGGCGGTCTACGGACTGGACGAGATCCAGGAGCTGCCCTCCTTCGCGGGTATCGGTGCCCTGCGCCGACCCGGAGGCCGCGCGCCGGTCACCCAAGATCTCAACACGAAGTCCTACGAGATCTACTTGTTGCATCCCGACGGGCGGCAAGTGGAGCACGATCAGCAAATGGTCCGTCGCCTGTTGCGCTACGAGTGATGTTATGACGTACGTGATTGTTGACCCTTGCGGGGAGTACCCTCGACATATCGTGGAATTTCTCGGCCGCACCGGCCGACAAGCCATCGCTGTGTTCAGCAGCCGAGGTCGCCACATGTTGTGGCGGAACAAATGGTCCCGCATCCTCGGTCGTCACGTGCTCGACACCTTTCCGGCCTACCTGGCTCCATCGCCGGAAATTCTGGCGGCCGCCATGGTGCGCAAGTGGTACCGCTTGGAGGGCATCATCGCTTGGGACGAGGAGACCGTGCGCCTTGGGGGAGCCCTGTCCGACCTCCTCGGCCTGGGTTGGAATTCCCGGGCGGTGATCGAGCGTTGCCGCGACAAAGCGGTGATGAAGGACTGGCTCCGACAACAGGGCACGGTGCGCATCAACAAAAGCGCGGTGGTGGAAGACGCGGCCGGTGCTACCGAGTTCCAGCGTTCCGTGGGCAAATGGCCCATCGTGGTCAAACCCACGGCCGGCTCCGGCTCGGAGAACGTCTTCTTCGCCCAGGACCGCGACGACCTGCTGAAATACTGCCAGCACGTGCTGACCCGCGGCTCGGGTGAGGTCCTGCTGGAGGAATATATCGGCGGCCACGAGGTGGTGATCGACGGCTTGGTGGATGGCAAAAGCGATCTTTTGATCACGGATGTTTGGATTTACGACCGTCGCGAAAGCCACGGCATCCCGAATCTCTTCTACCAAACCTTCAAGGTGCACACCAGCGCGGCCATTTTTCACAGCGTGTCGAAATACGCCGGCGAGGTGGTGGAAGCCCTCAACCTGCGACGGGCGCCGATTCACATGGAAGTGAAAGTGGACGACGACGGCCCTTGCCTTATCGAGGTCGGTGCCCGGTTCGCCGGCGGCAGTCTGCCGATCCTGGCGTCCAAGCTGCACGGCCGCAGCATCTTGGAGCTGGCCGCCTGCCACTACATCGCCAACCTACCCCTGACCGGCGGCGACCTCGACTACAGCCGCTACGACCAATTGGAGGCCAGGGTCCTGCACGGCGTGCAAGATCACGACATCCGTAGGATCAAAGCCGTGCACGGCGTGGAGGTCATGGAGCTGCCGTCCTTCGAAGGCTTCGGCGTCCTGCGCACCGCCGGCATGCGCGCTCCCATCACCCGCGACCTCGACTCCGCCGCCTGGGAGCTCTACCTGATCCACCAAGACCTGGGTCAAATCGAGCGCGACGCCCGCCTCGCCCGTCAGCTGCTCAAATACGAATAACGGACGGAGCCGAGCCCCGTCCGCGCCTAACATTTAAGGCTGGATCCGCCGGATCAGCCTCCACCTTGCCAAGGATATTCGTTCGGTCCGGCTTGGATGTGGGTCGTGACGTTCATGATCTCTCCTTGAGGTCAGTCCTTATTCTGGGCCACTGTGGCCAAAGATGGATACGAGCTCGAGAGGCCTGGGTTGCCGATCAGCCTTTATTCATCAGCCTCCACTAATCAGCTTTTAGGATGATGATCGTTTGATCGTCGCTCCTCTCGCTTTCCAAACCGGCGAGGTAGTGGATCAAGGCTTCGAGGTTGTCGGCGGCGCTGCCTTGGGAGTGCTCGGCGAGAATTTGCTCGATGCTCGGGGCGACCCACGCGTCCAGGCGCTTGCGAAAGATTTCTTGGCCGTCGTGGTCGATCCGCTCGGTGACGCCGTCGGTGAAGAGGGCGAGGGTGTCGCCCTTTCGCAGGTCGATGGTTTTGAGCACAAAGCGGCTGCTTCGGCCCACGGGAATGGAGATTCCGGGAATGCGGAAGGTGGAGGAGTGGTAGAAACGAATTTTCTTGTTGGAGTTGTGAAAGACGATCGGCTCGATTTTGCCACCTTGCACGTAAATGAACTTACGGTCGAAGGGTAGGTAAATGCCCACTAAAACCTCGGCGTACTTTGCGTCGTCGGAAAACTTGCGCAAGGAATCGTCGAGCTGCGCCATGATGTGTGGCAAACGCTCGTGATTCTTGAGTCGGGCTCGGATTTCGGCCAAGGCGTAGACCATCAACAGGGCGGCGTTATAGCCTTTTCCTGAAATATCCCCCAGGGTAATGCCCAGGCTTCCTTCTTCCAGGGGCGTGAAATCGTAAAAGTCGCCGCCCACTGGGGCAAAGGGCTGCCAGGAGACCGCCAAGTCGATGGCTTCCATATCGGGAGGTTCCTGTAACAGCCGGCTTTGGACCTCGAAGGCGGCTTGGGCGGCGGCGGAGAGTTGGGTTGCGGCATCGGTCATGGCTTGAGCATTCCTGCCTCGGTGAGATCGCGCCGGAGCTCCGGCACGCATTCGGATACATTTTTGGTGAATTGCCTCTGCACCACACCGGCGAAGTCGGAAAAGATCGAGGTGCCGCTCTTGAGCAAGAGGGTGACCCGGGGACGGCCGAAATAACCGCAGAACCAACCCAGCTCCCAAATAGCGTTCGGTCTGGCTTGGAGATAGACGTCTCCGTCGGGCGACCGGACCTCGTCTTCCGGAGTGAAGATCGCGATGGCATAGGCGCAGCCGCAGGCGTGTTTTTCGAAATTCTCGATGAGCGTGGGGCTGCCGGCCAGGGATTGCTCCTCGAGCACGACCGGGGTCAGGCCGAATTCGCTTTTGATCAGAGCTTGCAGCTCTCGCCATTTGGCCTCCCCCCGGCCATGGATGATCAACACTTTGTCGGAGTGGGGGCGAGGACCCACTTGCGGGAAGCTTCCAGTTTCCAGCCCCGAGCCCAGCCCGAGGGCTCGATCCAGGGCCAGCTTGAAGGTTCTGGGAAGCTCTTCGATCTCCCTTTTGTCCATCACCTCGGTGACGAACGGGAAGTGTGCTTTCAGCTCCTTGGTGCCGGGGCGATGCCCGAGGGTGCTGATGATGATCACGCCGGGTGGGTGATCGATCCGGTTGCGGATCGATTCGAGCAACAATCGACCTTCGGTTTGGCCCTTGAGATCCATATCGATGATCGCAACGTCGTAGTTGTTTTTCTTGATCATGCGCCAGGCTTGCTGTCGATGGTCGGCAAAATCCAGCTCGGCGTCGATCATGGTGTCGAAGAACTCTGCAACTTTTTTGGCGTCCTTTTCATCGTCGTCGACGATGAGAATCGAATAGGGCATCACATCATCCTCGGTCCCCGGGGCTTCTCGGCCTCGGCATAGAAAGAAAGTCGGGCTTCTCCGTCGTGGGCCGATGGTGCTGAGGAATCAGCAACAATAGGCATCGCGCGGGTCCGACGTCTTGAGGGTGGTGGCCTCGATTTGATGGGATTGGCGGGTCTGTAAGACCTCACCGTCGACCGGCTCACCGTCGGCTTTGGCCAACACCAAGCGGATCGCCGAGCCGATGGCTTTGCTCCACAGATTGAATTCCACTCGACCATGGTCGGCGTCGATGGACAGCAGCAGCTCGGGATCCTCATGGGGACGCAAAGGGCAGAGGGAGCGCAGGCTGTTGTCCACCAGCTCGCGGACCGCGGGGAATCCCCGTTCCAAGGCGGTGAGGATTTCGTGAATCGCCACGTCTTGATCCAAACCGTGGAGGGCGGCGGAAAGCGGGTAACCATGATCCTGAAAGATCTTCAGCTCAGCCCGCTCCGCCTGCTCGGCGATGGCTTGGATGAATTCCTCGGGCTCGAATTGACCCTTGCGAAGGTATTTGCTCAGGTTTTGTTCTTCGTAGCCCTTGATGGCGATATCCAAAGCGGGGTCGCCGCCTTTTTGCGACACGATGATGATCCGTGTGCCTTCTTTGTGTTTAGAGATTTCACGCAACACGTCCTGGCCTTGGTAGTTGGATGGATCCGCCTCCTCCAGGCCGAGGTCGACGCAGGCGACATGAAAGGTTTTTTTGTGGACGATGTCGGCGGCTTCCGTCAGGCTGGAGGCTTCGGAAACTTCGAAGTCGTGTAGCTCGAGGGTGTCCCGATAGGCTTCGCGGGTGGAGGCGATGTCTTCAACCAACAGAATTCTTTTTTTCATCGTGTACCTCGATAAGCGGCGTGGACAGTTATGGATTCGGAGGTCGGTGCTCAATGGGGCCCAACGATCTCTTCTCTTTAAGACTCGTGAATGGATTGCTCGCGCAAAGGCTCGGGGGCTGCCTGAGCCGTTTCGGGATAGACGAGCAGATCGATGATCACAGCGCAGAATTCCCCTTCGTCGGAATCGATGTCCAGGCTGCCCCCTTGTCGTTGCACGTAGTCGCGGGCCGCGGGAAGCCCGTAGCCGGAGGTTCGGGTGGTGGAGAAACCGGGGATGAATACCTTTTGTTGGTTTTCTTTCGGAATCCCTAGACCGTTGTCCCGAATGGTCAGCCGGACCCTCTGGTTGAGCTTGGCCACTTGGTCGCCGTCACGATCCTCGACCCCTCCCTTTTGGCTGATGGTGTGTTTTTTCGCGGTGATGACGATGGCGGGTCGATAGCCGTCGTCAATGCGATCCGCTTTGCGCTCAATGCTGCGCACGGCGTTGATGATGATGTTGCGAATATGCTCTTTGAGCAGCCGAGACGCCCGAACCCTGGGCATGGATCGGAGCTCGTCGTCGATGCGTAAATACCGCTCGGCGATCGCTTTTTCCTCTTTATAGATTTCGCTGATGAGCTCACCGACGTCGATCTTGCCGTCATGGGCGATGACCGGCAGGCTGTCCCAGAGCTCACGCAGGGAGGAGTCGATCCAGCTGAAGTCGCCGGAGATTTTGGTGATTCGAGAGCTGACCGTCTCACTGGGGGAGCCCAACGAGAGCTTGAGGTTGTAGAGCTCGAATTTGATGGCGTCGATTCGGGAGGCGAATTTGTGGGCGTAGAGGTTGCTCAGGTTGTAAAGGTAGCTGCTGAGGGCATAGTGGTCGGCGGTACGGCTCTGGTTGTTCAGGGCGTTGCGGTCGCGGATGGCGACGATGATCGGCGAGACGATCTCCACCAATTCGATGACACTCTTGACCTGCTCCTGCGTGAAGGCGTTGACCGCCGAGCTTTCGATGTTGACCACACCGATGGCCCGGGAGCTCTTGTCTCGGCGGATCAGCACCACCAACTCGGTTCGGGTGTGGAAATCGCTGAAGTTCTTGTAGATCGATGCGTAATGCGAGCTGCGGGGGTTGTCGAGCAAATGTCCCTCGGAGCGATCGATGGCCATGCCGCAGAAGGAATCCCCGGGCACGAAGGCTCCGATGTCCTCCGGATTGCTCGAAAGGCGTATTCGCAGCCGGTCGTCGGGGCTGTCGTGCTCCTCGCCGAAGGCGTTTTTCGGCTCGGATGACGGGATCTCCGAGTCGGAGGCGCGAAAGAGGATTTGGAAGAGCAGCTTTCCCGAGTGCTCTTCGAAAAGACTTCGGGTGTTCTCGAAGAGAATGCGCAGGCATTCGTCCTCGCCCAAGGCCTCATTGAAAAAAGCGCTGTGAATCTCGCGATATTGTTGAACTTGATTGCGGTCGGTGTAGTTTTGGATGGCCACCTGCAGCTGCTGAGCCACGGTGAGAATGTACCGTCTCGCCAGGGCCTTGGGGTTGGAACGGCCGAATTCGAAAAGCAGCACACCCCAGAGCTCGTCCTTGCTCTTGAGGCGGACAGGGATCATGGAGCGTTTGTGACTGTCGCAAAGCTTGAATAACCACTTGGCCTCGTCCGACCGTAGCGGCTCCCCGTCCCGGCTTTGCTCCATCTTGGCTTCCGGGAAGGTTCGTTTGGGAGCATTCGTCAACGGCGCTTCGGTGCCGGCGACATAGGATCGCGTGAGGACCAAATGATCTTCGTGCTTGCGACAAAGGTGGGCCCGTCCGGCGCCGGCGAGCTCGAGAAGCTCGGGGATGGTGGCATCGAGAATCTCTATCGGGGTTCTCGAGCCGTCGAGGATGTGGTGATCGATGGACCTCAGCAACGCGACGTGTCGATCGTGCTCTTCGAGATGCTGGTACAGCTGGTCGATGAGCCCTTCCCAACGCTTGGTGACTTGAGGACGCATGATGCCTCCTTTGGGAGAGCGAGCCTGCGGCGGCGAGGTATCGGCGCGCGATGGCCGGCACCTCGGAAGCCGCATCTGCCTGCTCGAAAATCGAAAAATTCACCACATGTTGGAGCTGTCACGGTGCAGGTGCCTCAAGGTAGGTCACTCATGGACCATCCAGTGTGGCGTCACGGTGCAGCTTTGTGCCTTCTGATCCCTCCTGCAGGGAAAACGCGCCATTCCCAGAAAATGGGCTCACCCATTGCAGAGAGATTTCACTGGACAAAAAAACCGGGTAGCGCCCGAAGGCGCTACCCAAAGAGTGTCGATCACTGCCCACCCTCCCAAACTCTTTCAAGGGCCGACCCGTCGTCGGGTGGAGCGACGGCGTCTGCTCGGATGGTCGTTTTTTGGTCCTTCGATCCAGCCTGTGGAGCGAGGTCAACCTTTCCATTCGGGCTGGGCCCGTGCTTTACTTTCTAATGCTTCTCAAGACCCGGCTGTCGCGCGAGCCCCGAGGTTTCAATCGCGGAAAAGCCCTGAAAATAAGGGGTTTTCCAACGATGTCTACTTAGAGCTGTCCTCAGGTCGGCTTTTATCTCACTCGAATTTCAGAAATTTTAGGTCAGCGAGAAATTCCCTTATTTTGCGGTATACGTGTATACTTCAGGTATCCGTCGACCGACTCAGGGAGCTACCGACTCAAGAAGCTGCCGACTCAAGAAGCTTCAGTGGGGGCTCGGCGATGTGACGGAGGCGGTGCCCACCGCGAGGGGCGGGAGGCTATCTTGGGAGCAGCTGGTGATTTCTCCATGAAGCAAAACGACTGTGGATCCTTCATCCGACGCTTGGGGGCGTGGGTGGGTTTGGCCGCGCTCTTCACCGTCGGCATGACCGGCCAGGCTGCGCCCGTGGAGCCGGGGGAGACGGCGGCGCCGGAGCGCGAGGAGCAAGTCCGGCCTCTAGCCACCGGCGAGCGCTTCGAAAGCGACATTTCCATCGATGAGCGCCACGTCTTCTCATTGCCGGACGGCCCCGAGGATCTGTGGTGGCGGGTGGTGGTCGAGCAGCAGGGCATCGACGTATGGGTCCAAACCCGAGAGAACGGGGCAGCGGTCGACTCCCTCAACCACTACCGAGATCGCTTTGAGCGAGAGATATTCCGGGTTCCAAGCACAGCCGATGCCCTGACGATTCAGCCCGTGTCCGGGGCCGAGCCGTCCGGCCGATACGCGATCGAGCTCCAGCTGCCGATTGACGAGGCGCCCGCCCGCTTGAGCATCGAGCGTCGATTGACCGAAGCGGCGAAAGTCGCCCACGGGGCCGAAAGCCCGGCCTTACGCCGGGCGGCCGAGCTCTATGAAGCGGTGGCCGACGAGCTGAAGTCAGCGGAGATCGCGGCGGCATTCGACCGTCCCGAGGCGGAGCGGGCGAAGGCCCTATTCAGCGCCGCTAACCACCGCCGGGTGCTCGGCGACGCGGAACAAGCGGCCCGGCTTTATGGCCGATCCGCTGAAATTTGGCGCCGCCTCGACGATCCGGGATGGCTGGCGGCCAGCCTGCTGGGTTTGGGGCAAAGCGAGCGCAAGAGCGGCCATCCGGAAAGGGCCCGTTCCTCCCTGGAAGAGGCCATGTTGACCTGGCCGCTTGCCGACTCGCGGGATGCGGAGACGGCCCACACCCTGACCAGCCTGGGCTTGATCGCCCACGTGGACGGGGACTATCCGCTGGCTCTCGAGCACTACGGCCAGGCTCTCGAGCTCCACCGGCAAGCCGGTCGGGAGCGGGAGCAAGCCCGCCTGTTGAATAACATCAGCAATGTGCAGTCTCGAATGGGTGTCGCATCCTCGGCCTTGGAGGACCAGCTGAAATCGGTGGAGATTTTTCGCCGATTGGGGGATCGGCGCAACGAGATGGGTGCGCTCAACAATCTGGCGGATCTATATCGCCGCATGGCCGATCCAGAAGCAGCCCTGCGGGCTTTCGATCAGGTCGGAGATTTGGCGAACGAATTGGGCGACGCTCGATGGCAAGGGCGAGCCCTGAACCATCGGGGCATCACCTACTTGGGGATGGGCTCTTCGGACCGCGCCGTCCAGGATTTGGAAGCCGCCCTGAAGCTGAGGCGAGCCACCGGGGATCTCCGAGGAGAGCTTTTCACGCTGTCGAATCTCGGCGACGCGGAATTCCATCGCGGCAACCTGGAACGAGCCCGCGGCTACTGGCGTGATGCGTTGGACCTCGAGATGGAAGGTGAAGGTCGTCGCCTGGCATTGATTCAGGCCAGGTGGGCAAGGGTGGAAGCCCTGCTCGGCGAGCCCGGGGCGGAAGCCGACGCCGAATCCTCGCTCATGACGGCGTCCGAGCTGGATACGACCTTTGATCGATCCTTGGACCTGCTCACTGGGCGCGGCGACGGCGAAGGCGAGGCCCAAGCACACTTTCTGCGCGCGGAAGCGGAGCTCAGTCGGGCCCGGCTGGCAGCGGCGGCCGGCTCGGCGGCACGCGCCGCTGAAAAATGGCGAGAGCTGAAGAACCCTCAGGGAGAAATGCTGGCCTTGTTGACCCTGGGCAAGATCGCGCGGAGCGAGCGGGATTGGATGGCGGCGAGTCGCTATTTTGAGCAAGCTATTCAGCTGACCGAATCGGGACGGGCGAGCCTTTCCAACCCGAGCCTGAGAGCCGCGTATCTGGCCTCCAGGCGCGAGGTATACGAGCTCCAGCTCCAAACGTTGGTGGATTTGCATGGCCGGCAGCCTCGGGGTGGGTTTCTTCAAGCTGCGGTAGAGCTGAGCGAGCGCGCTCGCAGTCGTTGGTTGTTGGACCTGGTGATCGAAGCCCGAAGCGGCACGGAACGTCCGATCGCCGGAATCATGGAACGTCGAAGATCGCTGATGTCTCGGCTCGGGCTGTTGGTTCGTCGCCAGGAGCTCGTTGCGCTCGGCCATCGACGGGATTTGCCGAACGAGAATCTGCCCGCCGCGATTGCCGATCTGCGGGCGGAGCTCGACTTGATCGACGCCGAGGTCAGTCTGGAAACGGCTCGTGGCGTTCCCCTCCAGACGGGGCCGAAGTCCCTGAGCATCGGCGACATCAGGGCTCTTCTCGATCAGGAGACCGTGCTTCTTCAATATTCCATCGGTCGGGATGCGGGTCATTTGGTGATGATGGACGCGCAAGGAGAATCCCACTTCCAGCTTCCGGGTCGGGAAGTGATCGAGTCCCTCGCGACCCGAGCTCATCGCGCCCTGGCCACGGTCGGGGGGGCGGCCTCCGGTTGCGAGGGGCCGATCACCGAGCTGAGCCAGGCGATCCTAGGCGACGGTTTGGCGCGCGTGGAGGGCAAGCGGTTGGCGATTCTTCCCGACGGCGCGCTCCATTTCGTACCCTTTGCCGCGCTGTGTTTGCCCGGAGATGGAGCCCGGGGCGGAGCGAAGCGGTTGGTGGATCGATTCGAGAGCGTGCGGCTGGCCTCCGCGGCGGTTTTAGTCGCGGATCGTCGGTCGGCGGCGGATCGTGTGTGGCAGCCGGAGCGTCAGTCTTTGGTGGTGGTCGCCGATCCGGTCTTTGATCGCCGTGATGTCCGATTCGATAGCGACGGCGAGCAGGAAGCGGTCGCCGGACCGGCATCCGCGATCCAAAACGCGTTGCCGATCGCATTGACCCGTGGAGCAGGCCAGGCTCCCGCGGTCTTCGGGCGGCTTCCCGGAAGCCGCCGAGAAGCGGAGGTGATCTCGGCCCATCTGCCGGCGGAACGCATCGAGCTGGCGTTGGACTTTAGTGCCAGTCGAGATGCCGTGGAGCAGGCTTTGAGCAAGCGGTCGGTCATCCACTTCGCCACCCACGGGTTGATCGACACCCAATTCCCGGAGCTCTCAGGCCTCGTGCTGTCGCAATTTCATCCCGATGGTCGACGGCGGGGGGACGGTTTTCTTCGCGTTTACGACATCTTCGAGCTCGAATTAGACGCCGAGCTGGTGGTGCTTTCGGGTTGCGGCACGGCCCTCGGCAAACGTCTGCGCGGAGAGTCCTTTCAGGGGCTCACCAGCGCCTTCGTGCATGCGGGTGCCAGGCGTGTCCTCGCCAGCTTGTGGCCGATCGCCGATCGGGCAACCGCCGAGCTGATGGACCACTTCTACCGCGCTCTATGGGTCGAGGGCTTGGCCCCGCCTGCGGCCCTGCGCCGGGCTCAGCTGGAGATGCTCCAGGACCGGAGGTTTCGCGATCCCTACTATTGGGCGGGTTTTGTGTTGCAGGGGGATTGGCGTTGATCCACGAGAGTCGGCCATGGAGATAATTTGCTAGGAGAGGTCGTTTTGGTCAGATTCGCCAAAACATGACAGATTCCAAGAGTCGATCTGCTGCCTTTCTGAGATGTTTATGAGTTACCTGGAATTCTGAAGTCTGTGAGTAGATTTAGGAGCAGTTCATGAGTCAGAACACAGCTAGTGAGCTTTGGGCAAGCAGCTCGGCCGATTTCATCGACACCTGGAATCTCGAAAATCCCGGTGGATTTGTGATCTCCGCGGGATCTCAATCCGGTGTGCTCGATGTAGACGTCACCAATGCCCGAGGGTTGAAAAATCAGACCTACGAAGGTGTTTATGACGGGACCAACACCCAGATCAAGATCACTTTCGCGCTCCAGGCGGACGGGTTGGACGGGGGCCAACGGAAGCTCTCCTATGTGCAGCCGGTGGATGGGGAAGCGGCCCAAACCGCCTCGAGCCCGGCGTCCGGCCGACACACCGCGGGCTGGGGCAGTGATCTCCAGGACTTCGAAGGCACGTGGGATTTCTCCAACGGCGGAGAGCTGATCATCATGAACGGCTCTCAGGTCCAAGCAACCGGAGTCGACGGTCTAAAAGATGGTGTGTTTCAAGGTGTTTTCGACAGCACCGCGAAGGAAATCACGATCACCTTCTTTCTGGCCGACAATGGCTATGTGGGCGGCAACACGGCCAATCCCAAAGAGATACTCTTCACATATCCGGAAATCTTTCTCACCGAGGGTCAATCCATTCCTTCGGAGGGAGAGCTCTTCGAAGCAGAAGGTGGGGGCTAGCCTTCACGGCAGAGCCGCCGCAGCAGCTGAGATGACGTTGAAACCGGCGGTGGTTTAGGAGTCAAGACCCATGGGTGGGGCAGCAGAGATGATGAGCACTGCGATCTCGGAGCAAATGGCGCAGCTGGTGGGGCGCATCGGCGCGGGGGATTCCCGCGCTGAAGCGGAGCTCGTGGAGCGATTCACCCGCGGCTTGTATGCCTATCTGAGACGTCTCGGCTGCCCCCCCGAGCAAGTGGAGGACCTCCACCAGGAAACGTTCCGGGTGGTGATCGAGCGACTCCGGGGCGACGGTATTGCCGAGCCCGAAGCCCTTGCGGGATTCTTGCGTGGCACCGCCAGGCACCTGCACCTGGGAGCCCGGCGGCAAGCCGCTCGTCGACGCACGGAGGCCGACGAGCAGGCGGTGGCCGACGCGGAGGATCCCCGATCGGGTCAGCTGCATCAAGTCTTGGACGCGGAAGCTGCGGATTTGGTGAGGAATTTATTGGCGGAGCTCGAGCCGCCCAGGGATCGTCAGATCCTCTATCGCTTCTATATCGCAGAAGATCGCAAAGAGGCGATCTGTCGGGATTTGGGTTTGTCCAGCTTGCATTTTAATCGAGTGTTATTTCGTGCCCGGCGTCGTTTTAAAAGTCTCTTCGAGAGCTTTGAAAAGCAACAACGATTGAGTCGAGCATCCTAGGGAGGAAGTTTGATGGGCAACACACTGAGTAACGGAGACAGGAGTAAAAGATCCGGCGGCCTTTTAACCTGCGAGCAGGTCGCCGAGGATCACCTCGCGGATCGCTACGCCATGGGCCGGCTGATCGGCCCGGAAGCGGAGGCCTTCGAGGATCACTACATGACCTGCGAGACTTGCGTGGCTGAGCTCGAGCAAGCGGAGCTGAGGGTACGCGGCTTCAAGGTGATCGGCGCCGATGCCGCGGGACGTGAGCTCGACGGCCGGCTCAGCGGGTCGACCGTGCCCGCTTCGCCCGCCAACGATAGCCGCGACGTGAATGGGGGGGGCAGCCTGCGGCCGGGCCCCTGGGCGGAGCTGTCTCGGCAACCATCTGCGTGGATGGCGTTGGCCGCCCTGGTGCTGGTGTCCGCGGGTTTGCCCTACCTGCTGACGGGAGCGGGCTCACCGGCGATGGAAGCCGCCGGGTCAGTGGGGGTTTTCCACTTGCAGCCCCTACGGTCGGCGGAAGGAGCACCCAGCCACCAGGTTCGACGGGACCCGGGCTCGCCCTGGGTGATTCTCGCTCTGGAGCTCGACCCGCCGTTTTTCCCGAGATACCGCGCGACCCTCAAGCACAACACCGAGGATCTATGGCAGGGCTCCGGTCTGACCCTCGGGGAACGCGATACCGTGCATTTGCGCTTCGACGCGGCCTTGTTGAGGCCCGGAGACCACCTGATTCTCCTGGAAGGCGAGCGGGACGGCTCTTGGGTGGAAGTTGGACAATTTCCTTTCGGCGTCCCGGACGAGTGACCGGGATGAAGAGCCCAGGGCGAGTGACGATAGATGAGCGATGAGCGCCGACGCATTGACGCTCTTCTCGACGCTGCGCTCGACCTGCCCGCCGAGCAGCGACAAGCTTTTCTCGACCGCGAGGCCCCGGACGGACCCATCCGCGAAGGGGTCGACCGTCTTCTCGAGTCCACCGACGGGATCGAAGATACCGTCGACCTAGCCGATGGTGCGCTGATCGACGTCTACCAGTCGATCAGCACCGATCTGCGTGCGGAACCGGCCAAACCGGGTGATCGGATCGGTCCGTTTCAGGTGGTCCGCGAGCTCGGTCGCGGGGGGATGGCGGCGGTTTATTTGGCCGAGCGGGCCGACGGTCAGCTCGAGCAGAAAGTGGCGCTCAAGCTTTCCCAGCACGTTGCCAGTGAGGTGACGCTTCAGAGATTTCACCAAGAACGGCAGATCCTCGCGTCGCTCGAGCACCCGAGCATCGCCCGCTTGATCGACGCCGGTTTGACCGACGGCGGGCGACCCTATTTCGCCATGGAGGTCGTCGACGGCGAAACCATCGACGTCTATTGTGATCTTCATCGCTTGACGGTGGCCGAGCGTTTGGGGCTTTTCATCGAGGTCGGTCAAGCCATAGAAGCCGCGCATCGGGCCTTGGTGGTGCATCGGGACATCAAACCCGCCAATGTCATGGTCAGCTCGGAGGGCCGGGTCAAGCTCTTGGATTTCGGCATCGCGAAGCTGCTCGACGAGCAGGCGGCGCCGGCCATCACCGCCACCTCCTCCCTGGTGATGACCCCGGATTACGCCAGCCCGGAGCAATATCTGGGGGAGCCGGTGACCACCGCTTCCGACGTCTACCAATTGGGGCTGTTGCTCTACGAGCTCTTGGTGGGCCGGCCACCGTATCGGGTCTCGACCCTCTCACCCTTGGAAGCCCTGCGTGCGGTGTGTGAGGACGAGCCTACCCGGCCGTCGATTCAGCTGCGTCGCATCTCAACGTCCGCCCCCACGCGGCTCGAGCCGGATGCCGAGCTCGGTCGCGCGTTGGCGGATCGGCGACGGGCGACCGTGGAAGCGTTGTCCAGGGAGCTCAAAGGGGATCTGGACACCATCGTGCTCAAGGCGTTGCGCAAAGAGCCGGAGCGTCGATATGGCTCGGCCGCCGAGCTGGTGGCGGATATCGAGCATTACCTTGCCGGACGGCCGGTGTCGGCTCGGGGCGACAGCCTCGCTTATCGGGGTCGCAAATTCGTCATGCGCCATCGGCTCGGGGTCGCCATGGGGCTGATCTCCACGGTGGCCTTGGCCGGGCAATTGGCGTTCTATACCGAGCGCTTGCAGGAGGAACGCAACACGGCCCAGGTAGAAGCGTCGAGGGCTCGCCGAGCGCAATCAGAGGCAGAGGCCGCGAGGCTCCAATCGGAGCAAAGCCGCGATGAGGCGGAGGAGGTCGTGGCGTTCTTGCAGAGCCTTTTCGCGGGCTCCGAATCCGGCGTGCAGAACGCCTCGGAGATCAGCGCCCGGGAGCTTTTAGACCGCGGAATCCGGCGCATTCGTGACGAGCTGGAGCATCGGCCCGTGACCCGCGCCCGGCTGCTCGCCACCATCGCCGAGGTGTCACGGAGGATCGGACTTTTTGAGGAGGCGGAAGCCGCGGCTCGGGAGGCGGCGGACATTCGGCAGCGGGAGCTCGGTCCACAACATGCCGACACCGCCGAGAGCCTGCACGAGCTGGCGGCGATTTATCGCGCCCGTGGCAAGCTCGAAGAGGCAGCGCCGCTCTATCAGCAGTCGCTCGAGATCCGGCGATCGCTCGGGCAAACCAGCGGGCCGGTGTATTGGACGTTGCTCAAGAGCTTGGCGCTCTTGGAGCTGGATCGCGGGCATTTCGAGAAGGCCGAGGCCTTATTCGAGGAGCTGAGGACGACCCTCGGCCAACAGTCTCCGGAGCAGCAGGCGGACTTTCACAACAACTACGGCAATTTGCTCAATGCCCAGGGGCGGTATCAGGAAGCGGAGAAAGTGCACAGGCAGGCCCTGGAGCTGCGCATCGACATGTTCGGGCCGGAGCATTTGGACGTTTCGGGCAGCTACAACAACCTGGCGATCATCGCCGACCATCTGGGTCGGACAGAAGAAGCCCGGGATCTACAGCTGAAGTCCTTGAAGATCAAAGAAAAGGTGCTGGGACCGAACGCCGCGGCGGTGGCGGGCACCTTGGTCAATCTCTCCACGTTGGAGCGGGATGTCGGACATCCGGATCGAGCCCGGCAGCATCTTCTTCGCGCCATCGAGATCATGGGCAAAGAGCTGGGGCCGACCTCACCCCGGTTGGCCAATGCCTACACCAACCTGGCGAGCCTCGACCTCGAGGACGAGCTCTACGACCAAGCGGAGCGGGGTTTTCGAAAAGCCCTCGACATTCGTCGAGCCTCCCTAGGGGACGAGCATCGAGACGTGGGCGCCGCGTATTTGAATTTAGGGGAAGTCTATCGCCATGCGGACCGTGGGGAGGAGGCGGAGCGGGCGTATCTGAGATCCGTCGACATCCTGGAGCAGGCGGTGGGCAACCGACATCCGTATTTCGGGTACGCCTGGGCGTCTCTAGGCAAGCTCTACCAGCAGGAGAAGCGATACGCGGAGGCGGTAGACGCCTATGTCACCGCGGACGAGGTGCTGGCTCCCAGGCTGGGGGAGCAGCACGCCGACGTGCTCGAAATCCGCGAGAGACTCGAGCAAAGCCGGCGTGCCGGCGGCAGCTAGCTGCCGGTCCAGGCGTTGGTGTTTCCGGATTCGAAACCGTCCTCGAAAATCGTTCCAGGGGGCATGTAGTCGGTGATGCAGCCCGGATAGTGGGCGTCTCGAAATCCTTCCATCAGGCTCATGACCGTCGGGTGGAGCTCCAGCCGATTGGCGGTGTTGCAGCCGCTGCTGAAATTGCAATAGCTCATCAGCGTGCCCGAGCCGGCGGCGGGGCACGAGGTGTTGCCGCTATAACACCCGCTCTCGAGGCCGTAGCAGGTGTCGATCGGCGGGTTGTAGCAGTGGGTGTGGGACGAGCCGAAATTGTGCCCCAGCTCATGACCGACCAAACGGGCATCGTTCGACACCGCCACATTGCCGGTGAAGATCTGATTGATGCTGTAACCGCCGCCCGTGTTTTGGGTCTCACAATAGCCGTCCACCCATGCGATACCCGACGCGGAGAATTGGCTGGAGGATTTGCCGGAGAGCAGGGCGGCGAAGACCCGGTCCACCGCTCCCATGTTGATCGACCAATAGGTGCCGAACTCGGCCAGCTGGGTGCTGCTGGCGCCGGATCCGCCCACCACCCAAGGGTCGTCGTCGTAGGTCGGCGACGGATCCGTATCGAGGCGGAACGTGGTGTCACCGATAATCAATCGAAGGTCGAGATCGCGCTCGTAGAGCACGTTCATGGTGGTGAAGAGGCTTTCGATCCAATCCGTGGCATCGGTCGTGTTGTTGTTGAATTTCTTGTCGTGGAACTCGTTGTCGGTGTCGAGGGCGATGATCGCTTGGTAGGTCGGGTCGCCGCCGAGCTTGGGGCTGGGAAGGGCGGCGGTGGGCTGAATGTCGAGCAGCGATCGGCCCAGTGGATAGGTGGGACCGGCCGGGGTCGAGGCCTGAAGATCTCCCTGCCGACATGCATGCTCTAGACCCAAGGCTTTGGACCGCCTCTCGAGGTGGGAGATCTCGTAGGAGCCTCCTTCCCGAAAGATTTCATACGACCTTTCGGGTCCCCGGCTCACGCCCTCGAGGTAGCCGGTGGTGGGGTCGAGCATCAGGCCGAGCCGCCATTGGGGGTCGGTGGGGTCCTCACCGATGAAATGCAGGCGTTTTCCTTTGGGTAGCTCCGACTCGACACCCTCGGCGACCTGGATCAATCGAGCTCCGGGAGCCCAAGGATCGCGCCGCTCCAGGACGATGGTGCGGCGTTCGCCGGGCGCCGTGGGCAGGCCGAGCACCGACAGCTTGGCGCCGACGGGTGCCTGGAGCAGGGCATCGACCAGCTCTTCCGGCACGGCAAAGGCCTCACCGTAGATGCCGTCCGCTTCGGTGGCGAGCAAGACTCCGTCGGCGATGTGCACGGCGATTTGCGCCCCTTGGGCCGCGGGCACGAAGATCGTGAGCATGAGGAGCAAGGTCGAGGTGAGAGCGGCCTGGGGCAGCGAGCGACGAGTTTGGGGAGACTGGAACACTGGCACCTCCACGTTGTGGGATCGGGATGATGGCTCGGCGCGGATCGAATCCGGCACAGGGTGGTTTGCAGTGGATCTCAAGAGAGGGCTCGGCGGCTGAGCTCCGACGTCGACAGCCGACCCGAACAGGTTATCAGAGGCAATCTAGCGAACCGTCTTAAGAAGTGAGCCTAAATCGCTCGTCCGAGATCGCGGGGTGAAGAACCTCAATCCAGCCGGAAGACCCGGGCGCTGTTGGCTCCCAAGAAGAGCGTCTTGCTCTCGTCGTCGAGCCCGAGCAAGTCCAAGTCCGCCAGGCATTTGGCGTGGGGGATCATGGGAAAATTCGTTCCGAAGAGCACCTTGTGTCGACCGTGGGCCTTCATGAATTGCACCAGCTCCGGTGGATACCGTTTGGGCGTGTAGGCCGAGGTGTCGATGAACACGTTTTTGTGCTTGGTGGCGACGGCGATCATCTCCTGGGTCCACGGATAGCCGATATGTCCGCACACCAGGGTCAGATCCGGGAAATCGATCGCCACTTGGTCGATGTACGGAATGGGGCGTCCGGTTTCGGAAGGGCACAAAGGACCGGTATGGCCGACTTGTAAGCAAACCGGGATGTCGAGGTGCACACATTCCGCGGACCATTTGATCCCCCATCCACCGGCGCAAGGACTCGAAGTAGGGTTGGTTGAGGAATTCCGGGTTCGGGTGTTGCATCCAGGCGTCGATAATGTTCATAAACCCTATGATAACCCTCCAGCTTGGCAGCCAAAGGGCTCGATTGGTATCTTGGCTATCAAAGGAGCATGGATTCGATGTCGACTCGGCCAGCCGGACAAACCCCGGAAAAAGATGTGTCGGAAGGTGCAAAATCACTGGACAATGATTCCCCGATGCCGAAGCAGGGAGAGGTGACGCAGCTCTTGCTGAAATGGAGCTCGGGCAATGAGCACGCCTTGGAGCAGGTGACCCCGATGCTCTACGGCGAGCTGAAACGATTGGCGCACCACTACATGCGCGACGAGAGCAAAGAGCCGATTTTGCAGACCACGGCGTTGGTGCACGAGGCCTATATGAAATTGGTGGGCCTGGACATGTCGTGGGAAGGGCGCTCCCATTTTGTCGCGGTTTCGGCGAGGCTCATGCGACAGATTTTGGTGGACCGGGCCCGACGCCGAAACGCGGACAAACGCGGCGGGGATCGCGTGGAGGTACCCTTAGAATCCACCGATGCTCCCACCGGACCTTCCGACGATCCCACCCTGGCGTTGCACGAAGCCCTCAAAGATCTGGAAAAGCTGGACGAGCGGAAGCACCGGGCGATCGAGATGAAATATTTCGGCGGTGCCTCGGTCGCCGAGATCGCGACGATCCTGGCGGTGGGTCATCGAACCGTCGAGCGCGATTTGCGCCTCGGTCGCGCTTGGTTGGCCAATGCCATGGGCTCCGCACCGCCGTCATGAGCGAGGCGGCCGGCAGCGCCGGCTCGTGGCAGCGGGTTGAGGAGCTTTTTCACGACGCGGTGGATTTGCCGGCCTCCGAGCGGGAGGCATTCTTGGTCCGGGAGTGTGGGGCGGACGAGGATCTGCGACGGCAGGTGGAGGCGCTGCTGGCAGCGGACTCGACCTCGGAGTCGGTGGTCGAGGAAGGGGTGGTGGCCGCTTTCGATTCCGAGGACGATGCCCAGCCGTCCCAGGCGGTGCCGGAGCGGGTCGGCGCCTATCGGGTGGTGCGCGAGATCGGCCGTGGCGGTCTGGCGACCGTCTTCCTCGCCGAGCGTGACGACGAGCATTTTCGCAAGAGCGTGGCCCTCAAGGTGGTGCGGCGTGGCCTCGACACCGAGGACGTGCTGCAGCGATTTCGCTACGAGCGACAAATTCTCGCTCGCTTCGAGCACGCCAACATCGCGCGCCTCTTGGACGGCGGAACCTTGCCGGACGGTCGGCCGTTTTTCGTCATGGAATTCGTCGACGGCCAGCCGATCGACGTCTATTGCGCCGATCGAAGCTTGGATTTGCGCAGTCGATTGAAGCTCTTCCGTGAGGTGTGTGCTGCGGTCAGCTATGCCCATCGCAATCTGGTGGTGCATCGGGACCTCAAGCCGAGCAACATCTTCGTCACCTCCAGCGGTGAGCCCAAGCTGCTGGATTTCGGCATCGCCAAGGTCTTGGACACGGACGAAGGCCGGGCGACCCAGCTCCACACCACCGAGGGGTTGCTGTTGCTGACTCCCGAGTTCGCCAGCCCCGAGCAAATCAGCGGCGAGATGATCACCACGCTCACGGATGTCTACTCCCTCGGCGTGTTGCTCTATCGGATGTTGACCGGTGTGCCGCCGTACGAGCTGAAAGGACGCCGGGTCGCCCAAATCGCCCACGCGGTTTGCCACGAGCCGCCGCGGCTGCCGAGCGCAGTGGTCGATCCGGAGACCTTGACGGCGGCGGGGGTCGCCGAGGAAACCCACCGTTGGCGACGGGCCTTGCGGGGCGATTTGGACACGGTGTTGCTCAAAGCCCTGAGCAAGGAGCCCCAGCGGCGATACGCGTCCGTGGACGAGCTCTCTGAGGATTTGCGTCGAACCATGGACGGCGACCGCGTGTTGGCTCGGCCCGAGAGCCTGCTCTACCGCTGGACCAAGTGGGTGAGCCGTCATCGCGGGGTGGTGTCGGCGTTGGCGGCGGGTGCGGTCGTGCTGGCGGTGGTGGTGGTGTTCTACACCGTAGAGCTGCGTCGGCAACGGGACGAAGCCCGCCGGCAAGCGGATAGGGCGGAGCGGGTGTCGTCCCTGTTGGTGGGCATGCTGGAAATCGCCGATCCGGATCGCACCCGAGGGGAAAACGTGACCGCCCGGGAGCTGCTCGCCGGCGCGGTCGCGCGGTTGGAGCTCGAGCTCAGTGACCAGCCGGAGATGCGGGCGTCGCTGATGGAGCTGATCGGCTCCGTTTACGGAAACCTCGGCCTGTACGTGGAGGCGGAGCCGCTCTTGGAGCAAGCCCTGGCCCTGCGTCGAGAGCTGCACGGCGCCCCCAGCTTAGAGGTGGCGGAGGCGGTGGCTCGGCTCGGTAATTTGCGCTACTTCAAAGGCAGCTACGGCTCCGCCGAGAATCTGCTGACCGACGCCCTCCAACAGCGGGAGGCCGTGCTCGGCGAGCACGATGCCCTGATCGGCAAATCGCTCAACGATCTAGGGGCGGTGTCTCAGGCCATGGGACGCTGGCGGGAAGCGGAAGCAGTCTATGGCCAGGCTTTGGAAATCCAGCGCCGAACCATTGGTCCGGACGACAAAGAAACCTTGATCACCCAGGCCAATCTGGCGACGGTGTTCTATCAAATGGGTCGGCTGGAAGACTCCGAGGTCCTATGCCGGGAAACCTTGGAACGTCAACGTTTGACCCTGGGCGAAAAGCATCCGGACCTAGCGGTGACGGAAAATACCTTGGCGGCGGTGTTGTTGGGTGGACGGCGCTTCTCCGAAGCCACGGTCCTATTGGAGAGACTGCTGGAGCGCCAACGGCAGCTCTACGGCAATCAGCATCCGAAGATCTCAGGCAACCTCACCAGCCTGGGAGTGCTGTTCTACAACCAGCATCGCTTCGATCGGGCGGAAGCCATGTTCCGCGAGGCCCTCGAGGTGCAAACCGAGCTCTTCGGCCGGCGTCATCATCAGGTGGTCACCACCCTGCTGAATTTGGCGGACCTCCAGCTCTATGGTCGCAAGGACCCGGATGCCGCGCTGGAGCTCTTGGAAGAAGCGCTGGAGCTGCAAAAGGAGCTGCTGGGTCGCGACCATATCGAGCTGGCGGGAACCATGTTGCGGATGGCGATCGTCGAGCTCCAAAGAGGGCATCGAGAGGCCGGCCTAGCCTTGTCGGAGCGCGCGCGGGCGGTCCACCGCAGATCTTCTCAGCCGCTTCCTATCGACCATAGGAAGCTGCTGGAAAAGCTCGATCGGTTGTTGGAAAGCCAGGGTTGACCCTCTGATCGGACTAACAAAATCGGGCAAGTCGATCGACTTGCCCGATTTGATCGGGGACGGTCCGAAGCACCAGATTCCGGTGATCAGTAGATGACCGTGGCAAAGCCGCTTTGGATGGAGCAGCTGCGGTGGCTGATGACCACTTCCTGGCCTTCGATTCGGGTCTCCAGGCCTTGGCTCGAGAAGCGATCCTCGATCGCCGAGGCGATGAATTGGGTCGGGGTGCCGGTGCAGGCCCCCTGGGTGCCGAAGCAGCCCGCTTGGAAACGAGCAGAGAACTCGATGGGGAAGGGGATGAAGACGCCGTGGCCGGCGCCGCTGTTTCCGTCGTCGCCTGTGCCGTCGTCGCCGGTTGGCTCGCCGCAGGTCCGGGCCACCACGAAGACTGAGATGCCCTCGTCTTGGCCCCCGGATTTATCGAATTGCGAGGGGTCGTTCTGAAGGGATCCGTTGAGGTTGGAGGACGGTGCGAAGTTGAGCCGTAGCTCTCCGGAGACCAGGGTCGAGGTCACGCCGGCGGTCGTACCGGCCGTAGCGGTGAAGGTCGGGCCTTGGTCCTTTTCGGTTTGTAGGAAGACGCGCGTGTTGTGGATCCAATAGGTGCCCGTGGCGGCCTCGAGGATCTTGTCGGGCAGGGTGACGGACTGCCCCGTCCAGAGGATCATTTGGCCGGTGATGGTTTCGGGGGTGGGGCCCACATTGGCTCCCAATAAGGTGTCGCCATTGGTTTGTTGCACGAAGACGGGAAAGCCTTGGCTGCCGTTCCAAACCCAGGCAAAGTGCTCGTCCGCCGTGTCGCAGAAGCCGGTGCCGGAGAGGTTGAGGGTATCGCCGGAAACGGCGCTGCTCAGGCTGGTGCCGGTGAGGTCGGGGTCCTGGCAGCCGTCGGCGAATCCGGCGGACGGCAGGCCGAGGCTCAGGGTCGTCAGGATGGTGGTGGCGAGGATAGAACGAGAGATAGACATGCTCATTATAGGCTCCTAGGTGTCCTTGGCTTGGTGGTTGATGGGGACTGGGACACGTTCTGGAAAGGGATACCGGATGATGGAAGGTTGAAGAAAGTCGGCTCAAAGGGAGCCGAGAAATTGGACTAAAGCTTGTCGCTGCTCGGCGGATAGTGCCGCAAAGCGGTCGCGGGCGGCTCGGGCCTCTCCCCCGTGCCAAAGAATCGCTTCTTCGAAGGTCTTTGCTCGTCCGTCGTGCAGCAGCCACATTCGGCCGTTGACCGTCTCCAGCAAACCGAGCCCCCACAAGGGCGCCGTGCGCCACTCCCGGGCGCTCGCCCCGGACTCGTCGGTCGGATCCGCGAGATCGGCTCCCAGGTCGTGAAGCAGTAGGTCAGTGTATGGGTAGATGCGTTGGCTCGCCAGCTCCGACGGTCCCTCCAGCTCGTCGCTGGCGCCGGTCGTGAGGCTGGGTCGGTGACAGGAGTCGCAGCCGATCTGGCTGAAGAGGTGCTCTCCTTGCTGGATCGCGGGATCCTGGGCTTGGCGCCGGGCCGGCGGAGCGAGAAGCCGTAGATACAAAATCAGGGAGTCGAAGTGGGAGTCGTGAAGCTCGTGGTGCTCGATGCCCATGTCGTGGCGCAGGGCGGCTCGGGTCTGGCTTCGGAGACTTGGCTGGGCGGCTTTCCAGCCGAAACGGCCGAGGGATCCTTGCCCGGTTTGCGGGTCCGAGATCCACCTAGCGCGGCCCGAAATGCCGTCGGCGTCGAGGTCGTCAGGGTCGTGAAGCTCGAGAATCTCATCGTTGGGCACAGCCTCCAAAAGCCCCATGCCGATCAGGGTCGGCGAAACCCGGGGTGACCAATGGGTGTCGGTCGGTGGCTCGGTGTCGGTCCATCGATAATGTGGTTTGGCGAGGGTAAACGTTTCACCGTCGACGTAGGTGCCGCGGACCGACCGATAGCTGATGTCGATCCGACCTTCGCCCATCGGGCTCCCACCGTCGTCGATGCGACGGTCCTGAAGCTGACGGCCCAGCACGGGATGGGGTTGGTCGTGGGATCCGTGGGAAAGTCTGAAGATCAATGGCGGTAAAGTGGAGGGCTCGGGTTGGGACGCCGCCCCGAATTCGGGGCGACGTCCACGGCCGTCTCTGAAATGGCAGTCCGAGCAGGAATTCGCGTTGAAGAGAGGTCCGAGGCCGTCGAGCCCGGAAGGGCCCTTGCCCGCGGGTCGAAAACCGTGCACGAAGACCTTTTTGCCTTCGCGCATGGGCATCCAATGCTCGTTCCTCAGATTCTTCAGCGAGCGCCCAAAGGCGTGGGGTCCGGTATCGGAGACGGCGGTTTCCTCTCGGATCAGCTCTCCATGGAGCTGCCGCGAGTTGCCTTGGTGGTCCGTAGCGGGCTCGGCGAAGATGGAGAACCCTCCACCCACGGCAAAGCCGACCAAGGTCAAGGCAACTACGATGCCGGCGTTTCCCAACCTTTGAGCGTTGATATCCATGTCGATCTACCTTTCGTCTAGCTAATCTCTGTCCAGAAACAGGCTCTCGCGGAAAACGGAGGCCCAGTGCCCTGAGCACGGAAGCGAAGCTTGTCTGAGCGGCTCAGCCTATGAATCGGCCTAAGATCCACCACATCAGTAGGTTGCAACGGAACCGCAGCGGCAGCGCGAGCTCGTAGCGACGCGCGCAAGGGCACTGGGCCGACCGAGGGAGTCGTGTTTCAATACGGGACCTATCCAGGAGCGGGGATCAGAATCCGTTGCTGATGGAATTCTCGTCCTCGAAGACCAGGGTGTTGCCGTTGCTTTGCAGCTTGAGGCCGTCGAAGTCGAGGTAGAGGGAGTGGCCGCCCGTGGGAGGGGCTTCCACCAACATCACGCGGTTGCCGACGGCGCTGTCGCCGTTGCTGGTGCTCACCACCATGTCTTCACCGAGCTGGAAGCCCCAGATGCAATTGCCCACGGTGCCGATGCGGAAGTCCGGCCAGGGCCAGGGCCAGGGAAGCGGCTCCGGACGGGGGATCGGCTCGAGGGGCGGCGTCCAAGGAGACAAGGGATCCAAGGACAAGGAAGACGAGTTGTCCTGGCCTGCGAATTCACCCACCAGGGTGTCGTCCTGGAAGACCCGGACCATGTAGTTGCTCGGACCGTCGGCGCCGGTGAAGATGCCGCTGATCTTCAGGCCGTTGCTCAGCAGCTCGACCCGGGCTCCAGCGGTACGAACGCCTTCGGCAAAGGCGCCGAGGGTCAGCACGTCGCCCGGTTGGTTGCCGTGGATGCGAATCTTCGCGTCCCATTCCACGGCCGACTCCAACACCGAGACCACGCCGTCGTTGCCGGAGTTGCCCAGGTTGGTCACCGCCATGACGGAGCCGTCCGAGGCCAATTGAAGCTGGGCCGATCCCACCGGGAAGTGAACGATGCCGTTGTAGTTGACGCCGTTCTGCGCCGCGCCCATAGCCGGAAGGCAAAGGGCACCGGCCAAGACCAGGCTGGTGGTCGCTAGGTTGCGAATGAGTTTCATGGGTGTCTCCAAATCTAAGGGTGTTTGTGGTCCCCGTCGTGGGGTTTCGATCAGCAGCGGGGGTCGATTCAGGTCGATTTCTGCTGCTCGGCCCGTAGGGCGCAACACCCGACGGAAACCCGCCACATGGATTTGGATTTTTTTTCGGACCCGAAAAGGTCGGTCGGAACGCGGGCTACAGCCAGCCTTGACGGCGGGCGATGCGCGCCGCCTCGGTGCGGTTTTGCGCGCCGGTTTTGCCGATGGCTTCGGAGAGGTAGTTGCGCACTGTGCCTTCGGAAAGGTGGAGCTTCTGGGCCATGCGCTCGGTGGAGAGGCCTTCCCCGGCCAAGCGGAGGACTTGACGCTCGCGATCGGTCAGCGGGTCGTGGGCACCCCAGGCCTCGGTGGCCAGCTCAGGGGCGATGGCCCGGCCACCGGCGGCGGCGGTGCGAATCGCTTGGGCCAAGTCGTCGGAGGGGGCGTCTTTGAGCAAGTAGCCTTGGACCCCCGCATCGAGCGCTCGGCGGAGATAGCCGGGTCTGGCGAAGGTGGTCAGAATCACCACCGCGGGTTTTGCGCCGGGAGAGCCGCTCAATCGGGTCGCCAAGTCGAGACCGGTCAACCCCGGCATTTCGATGTCGGTCAAGAGGATGTCGGGCTCGAGCTCGGCGACCAATTGCAGGGCCTGATCGCCGTCCGCGGCCCGCCCCACGACCTCGAGATCCTCTTCGAGATCCAACAGCGCCGCCAGGGCGCCGAGCACCATGGCTTGATCCTCAGCGACCACGATGCGGATCCGCGGGCGGGCATCGTCGGGCTCGGTCCTGGGATTCTGGGGGTCGGTGGATGGGGGAGCGCTCATCCCTGTCGTCTCCCGTGGCCCGCTCCCTCCATGGCCCACGTCGGAAGCTCCACCGTTTGCTCGGAAGGTCCAACGGCTGGGATCGGCAGACTCGCCTCCAGCTTCCAACCCCCTTGTCCGTCCAGGTGCAGCTCGCCGTCCATCCGGCTCAACCGCTCTTCCATGCCGGTCAAACCGTTACCGGGTCCGTGAGTGCGTCCTCCTTTGCCGTCGTCGACGACTCGAAGCACCGCCCGCGAGCCCTGGGAGCCGGTCTCTTCCTTGAGGGTGATCTCGCAGCGACCAGCTCCTGAGTGACGGGCCACGTTGGTGACCGCTTCCCGCAGCACAAGGGCCAAAGCCGCTTCTTGACGGGTTTCGAGGGCGATGGGGGCCATGCGGGCGTCGAGCTCGATGCCCCGGGTTTGGCAAACGATGCGCGCCCGGGCCACCTCCCCCGCCAAGCCGGTCTCCCGATAACCCTCCACTGCCTCCCGGACCTGGCGCAGGGCGTCGCGGGAGATCTGCTCCACCTCGGCAATTTCGTCCCCGGCCCGGGCGTCGCCTCGGTCGGAGAGCTTGCGGGCGAGCTCGGCTTTCATGGTGATCAACGACAGGGTATGGCCCAGAATGTCGTGTAGATCTCGGGCGATGCGTTCCCTTTCAGCGATCGTGGCGAGATGCTCGGCTTCCTCGCGGGTTCTCCGCAGGTGGGCGTTCTTGCGGGTCATTTCGGCAAAGTAGATGTTGGTGGCGCCCACAATCCAGCAGAAGGTCAGGGACATGAGGCTCCACGTGGCGGGTAGCTCGAGAATCCAACCGCAAGCCAAGACGATCACCGAAATGCCGATCAGCACCCGTCGACCGATCTTGGGTGGTCCCACCGCGCCGGTAAAACCGGCGGCGAAAATGAAAAAGACGAGGGCCGAGGCGTTGAAGGGCACCCAGACCAGGCCCAGGATCACCAGGCCGGTGATATTCCACAGCAGCTCCAAGCCACCGCGCCAATAGCCGTTAAAATAGAGCGCCAGAAAGACCACCAGGCTTACCGCCGCCCAGGCGAGGGTCTCACGGCTCGGTGGCCGGAAGTACCAGGGAAACGCCAAGAAACCGAGGTAGCAAAGCCAAAGGTAAGGCGTCCATCCGATCTCGGGACGAGCCGGCAGCAGCCGGCGGTGAAGGGCCAGGATCGATGCCATGAATCGGGATGGACGCTGTGAGGCCATGCTGTCTAGGCTCATCGAATCTCTACGTCGTCGATCTCAAAGCGGAATCCGCCTAATTGGCCGGTGGCGGCGAAAGATACGGCTCGCAGCTTGGCGGGTTCCGCGCCCCGAAATCCTTTGAGCGGCAGCGTGATCCGGGTCCAATCGTCCGACGATTCAAAGGTGAGGCTCGGCGGAATACCTTGCATATCCCCGGAGAATAACATCACGGAGTAGCTGCGACCGTCTCCCCGGGCGCGGAAGCTCAGCTCCTTGCGGGCCGAGAAGTCCACCGCTACCGAGGGGTTGGGGCCGAGAAACGTCATCGCCCCGGCCCATGGAAACATGGCGCCCTGGAGCAGCTCACCGGTGATGCGGAGGGCTCCGTCGACGACTTGGAGATCGACCACGGATTTGCCGCCCATGCGATCGTCGGTGGTTTTCATCCAAGCCTGGCCGGAGCGGCTCGACAAGCCGTTGTCGAAATCGGCCAACAAGGTGTCGTCGGGTGCCGGCGCGGTTGCGATCTCGGGGGCGGCTTGCTGCTCGGCTGCCAACTTCACGGGGCGGCCGGACTTCCACACCTTTCGGATTCTCTGGGTCGCGGTGATGTCGGCGGTGGGATCCCCTGCCACGAGGACCAGATCCGCCAGCTGCCCCTCGGCAATGCGGCCGCGCTTCGGCACGCCGAAATGGTCGGCTGCCAACGACGTCGCCGCGCGCAGGGCCTGCTCCGGAGACAGGCCGTTCTCGGTCAGCAATTGGAGCTCCCGATGCAGGGAGAAACCGAAGGCGGTGCTCGGGTTGGGGGCGTCCGAGCCGGCGAGAATCGGAACCCCGGCTTCGGCGAGCCGACGGACGCTTTGGGTCGGAACGGCCCAATCGAGCTTTGTGGATGGCGGGAAACGTCGCTCCAAGCTCGCCCGTTGAGGGGCGCTCAAGCTCGACCCCAGGGGGCCTTCAGCCAAGGCCATGGACGGCTCGGGATCCACCATGCCCTCGACCACCACCAGGGTCGGCACGACGAAGATGCCGGAGCGCTTGAGGGTCTCCAGCTCGGCGTCGTCGATCTCACGATCACGCCAGACGTGAACGAGGCCATCCGCACCCAGCTCCGCCACCCGCAGGGCGTCGTCCAATAAGGAGGCGTGCACCACTGCTTTCAATCCCTGCCTGTGTGCGGCGTCGATCAACGCCGCGATGGTGGGCGGGTCGAGGGTGGGAAGGGATTGGCCCCAACCGGGCTCGACGACGATTTTGATCCAATCGGAGCCTTCCTCCTTGCGCGCTTTCACCCAGGCGTCGGCGGCTTCCGGGCTTGCAACCTGGGGCACGGGCATGCCGAATTGGGTGCCGTGTCCACCATCGACCGTGGCCAGATATCCAGCGGAGAAGAGATCCGCCAGACCGGCATCTCCGGTGCCGTCGCGGTGCTTCCGCGCCTTTTGAAGCTCGGTCGGGCTGGTGAATTGATCCAAGACCGTGGTGACGCCGAAGCGAACGGCGTCGGCCCGGGAGCTGCCCCAGGTGTGGACGTGGGCGTCCAATAGGCCGGGCATGAGGGTGTGCCCTGATCCGTCGACCCGTTCGAGATCGTCCGGCAGCTCGAGATCCGGGCCCATCGCCTGAATGTGGCCGTTTTCTACCCAAACGGTGGCTTTGGGATGGGTCCGCTCGCCGTCGAAGACCCGGGCGTTCACGACGGCAAAGCTTGTGGAGTCGGAGTTGGTCTCTGCGGATTCTTGGGATGCCTCCGCGGTGATCTCCGGCGTCGGCATGAGGAGGGTCATCGTCAGTAGAAGAGTGGGGATGCCGACGATGGAAAGGCCGGCCCAGCGGAGGGCCTTGGGGCGGTGCTCATGCTCGGGAATTGCTGGCTCAGACATGGATATCTCCTATCGGCGTCGATAGCCGCGGGCAGCAATACCCAGGCAGATGAATGTGACGGCGGCCAAGACGGCCACGTGGATCGGCCAGGGATAGCCGGAATCGAGTTGGATCACCCCGAGGGCGAGCTGGCTCAGGTGAAAGGGCGGCAGAGCGAAGGCGAGCTTCTGCATGACCTCCGGCAACATGGTGATGGGAATCCACAAGCCGGAAAGAAAGGCCATGGGCAGGTAGAAGAGATTCACCACCGCCGGCGCGCCTTTGCCACTGACGTGGGTGCCGATGGCGAGGCCGAACGCCGAGAAGGGCAACGTGCCCAGAAGCAGGACCGCGGCGAGGCCGAGCCATTGATGGGCCTCGAATCGAACCCCGCCGAGGGTCGCCGCCAACAAGAACAGCTCGATCAGCACGATGCAGGAGAAGACCAAGGCGGCGATAATCTTGGACACCAAGAATGCACCGGCCGGCATGGGGGTCACTTGTTTGAGACGCAGCTCACCGGACTCCCTGGCGACCGCCGTGCCGACACCGAACCCGAAGAGGGCCGTGCCGATGACGCCGAAGGCGCCGTAGGTCGCGAGCAAATAGCTCGACATGCCGCTGCCTTTGCCGAACAACACGCCGAAGAAGAGATAGAACATCGCCGGAAATAGGAGCGTGGGCAGGGAGAAATCCAGCTGACGAAAGACCGAGACCAATTCGTAGCAGGACTCCGTCCAATAGGCGCTCAGACGTCTCGACAAGCTCACCGAGGCAGTGCTCGGGCATGGCGGGCTCAAAGCTTGTGCTCGGCTCATGCTGCGTGCTCCCGTTGATTGTGGCTCGACTCGGAGGCCGAGCCGGGATCGTCGCCGGTCAGGGCGAGGAAGGCTTGCTCGAGACCCACGCCGCTGACCTCGAGGTCGCTGAGCTGTGGATCCATTTCCAACAGCCGGCGAACGACGGACTCGGCATGGGGCGTCAGGATCTCCAGGCTCGAGCCGCGGCGATCGGCCCTGGAGACCTCGTCCATGGGGCGCAGGATGTCCGGATCGATGGACGTCTTGCAGCGCACCAACTTGCCGGAGACCTGGGCTTCGAGCTGCTCGGGCGTGCCTTCGGCGATCAGCCGCCCCCGATGGATGACCGCGACCCGATCCGCCAGGGCGGCGGCTTCTTCGAGGTAGTGAGTGGTGAGCAACACGGTGCGGCCACCGGCGGTGAGCTCACGGATCGCGGCCCAGAGCCGACGGCGAGAATCCAGGTCGAGACCCGCGGAAGGCTCGTCGAGAAAGAGCAGCTCCGGGTCGCCGGCCATGGCGAGGGCGAACATCACCCGCTGCAATTGACCGCCGGACAGCTCGTTGGATCGACGATCCATGAGCTCGTGGAGCTCGGCGGCCTCCACCAACCGACGGGTGGGGGCGGGGCTCGGGTAGTAGGAGCGAAAGAGATCGATTTGCTCCTCGACCTTGAGCGTCGGGGCGATGCCCGAATCTTGCAGCATGGCGCCCATTCGGCATCGGACCTCGGGCTCCCGCGGATCGCGACCAAAGAGGGTGGCTTGCCCTTCGTCCGGCCGTAGCAGGCCCAAGAGCAAGGAAATGGCGGTGGTTTTGCCGGCGCCGTTCGGGCCCAAGAGCGCCAAAACCTCGCCTTGTTGGACGTTGAGGTCGAGGCCGGTCAGCGCTTCGATGTTGCCGTATCGTTGGGTCACTCCGCTGAGGCGTGCGACCGTTGCAGATTCCTGCGCGGTGGATTCCTGCGCGGTGGATTCCTGCGCGGTGGATACATGGTGCATGGTGGTCCTTTCGTCGAGATCAATCCATGGTCTAAGCATGCCGAGCGCAGCGCGGGCTCGCCAGTGTCGGTCGTCATGGATTCGATCTGACATTTGTCATGCCCAGTGGGTTCACCTCGGACGAAACCCGGGCGAGGAGAATTGCCCTCCCAGGGAGCTCTTCCCGTCGGGAATATGGGAGGACGCAAGAGAGAAACCTTTGGTATCGAGGAAATTGGGGATCCAGAGCCGGCACAGGTCTTGATACAGTGTAGGAAAAGCTTAGATTTCATCGGAGGACCGGCCCGTAGACTTTTTTCGAGTCGGGCTTCCAACCTGTCCGACACCTCCAAGGAGAGCACTATGTCTGTAGCTAAGGTCACTGAGATCACTTCCTCTTCCCCCGAGAGCTTTCAAGACGCGATCGAAAAAGGAATCGCCCGCGCGTCGAAAACCATCCGCAACATCACCGGTGCTTGGGTTCAGGAAGAAAAGATTGTGGTGGAAGGCGGACGGGTGACGGAATATCGGGTGAATATGAAAGTCACCTTCCTGCTGGAAGACTGATCCCCGGGGTATCCGTCCGCTTGGGCGGTCATGAGAAAAGGCGGCTTTCGAGCCGCCTTTTCTCATGACCGTAGAATGGTGAACCGGGCGCCGTGGCCGGTCGTGGGTTCTTTTCGCAAACGAACGCAAACGTCCCAATTGCGGACAAGATCGTGCAGGTGGTGGTCCCAGAGCATGGAAGAAAGCGGGGCCTAGCCGGCATAGACATTGCTGTTTCAATGGGCTCGAACGACGGATACCGAAAGAGAGCTTATGAGCCATTGGATTCACGACTTCCGCCTCGCCTGCCGCAGTCTGAGAAAACGCCCCGGTTTGACCGTGATCGCCGTCTTGACCCTAGCCCTGGGGGTCGGCGCGAATACGGCGATTTTCAGTGTGGTGCACGGTGTCTTGTTGCGTCCATTGGGTTTTGCCGCGGAGTCGGAGCTCTTCGCCATGACGGCGATTTCCCAGACCGAAGGGGAGTCTCGGCCGGGCAGCTCGATCCGGGATTTCGACTTCTATCGCGCTCACCAACAATCCTTCGAGCAGATCAGCTTCTTCGGTTGGAATTCCATGACCTTGGAGGAACCGGGGCTGGTGCAGCAGCTCGAGGGCGTCTACATCGACGCCGGCCTTTTCGACCTGCTCGGAATCACGCCGCTGGCCGGCCGCTCGCTCTCGGCTGAAGACGCGCCGGCGGGAGCTCGAGGACACGCGGCTCTGATCAGCTCGGACCTTTGGCAGCGGGTTTGGGGCGGAGATCCGGGCATTGTGGGGCAGAGCGTTCGAATTGACGGCCGTGCGGTACAAATCGCCGGTGTGATCGACTCAGCGGCCGCCTTGCCGAGCCGCAGCGCGGAGATTTGGGTGCCCGTGGGGGTCGGCGAGGCCTTGCCGATGCGCTTCGGGCCGGAAGAGCGGGATTTTTTGGTGGTGGGCCGCCTGGCGAAAGGGCTGTCCGTAGCCCGTGCGGACGAAGAGATGAAGGCATTGGCGGCTACTCTGGGTGAGAACTACCCGGCGACCAATGGAGATTGGAGCCTCGTGGTCGAGCCCTTGCGCCGACATTTGGTCGGCGAGTCCGAGCGACCGATTTTGATCGCTTTCGGCGCGGTGTTTTTGGTGCTCATGATCGCTTGCGCCAATATCGCCCATCTGCTGCTGGTGCGGGCGAGCGGACGGGAGAGGGAGATGGCGGTCCGGGCCGCGTTGGGAGCCCGGCGTGCGGATTTGGCCCGCCAGACATTGGTGGAAGGCCTGGTCTTGGGCGTGTTGGGAGGCTCGGTGGGAATGCTCGCAGCCCTTTGGATGCACGACCTCCTCATGCTCATGGATCCTGGTGTGCTGCCCCGGGCGGAATTCGTCAGGGTCGACGGCACGGTCCTCGGATTCGGCCTGCTGGCCTCTTTGGTGACCGGTTTGGCCTGTGCGGCGGTACCGGCTTGGCGCAGCGCGTCGACCATGGCGGTCGCGTTGCGAGTGGGTAGCGCTCGTTCGGTGGAAGGCCGGGGAGGGCCGTGGCGGAGCATCTTATTGGCGGCTGAGGTGGGATTGGCCCTCGTGCTCCTGGCCGGTGCGGGATTGCTGATCCGGGCGCTCCATGAGCTCGATCAAGTCGACCCGGGCTTTCGGCCGGAGCAGGTCTATACCTCTCATTTCGTCTTGGACGACAGCGCCTACGATCCCCCGGCTCCGCGGGTTGTTTTCTTCGATCGGCTGAGGCGGGAGGTCGCGGCGATTCCCGGAGTGGAGTCCGCGGCGCTGACCACCACGCCCCCGGTGCCGGATACCGGCATCATCATCGATGTTCCCTATCGCTCCACGGACGATCCACCCCTGGACGCTGAGTCGAGTCGGCGAGCTGCGTTTCGGGTGGTGAGCCCGGGATATTTCAGCACGGTGGGCATGCCACAGGTGGCTGGGCGAGACTTCACGGGTTTCGATGATGCGAAAACCCCCGAGGTGGTCATCGTCAATCAAACCTTGGCCCGGCGCCTGTGGGGAGACGAGCCTTCGGCGGTGGGGCGTCGGCTCGAAATCTTTTTCGGTCACGCCTACGAGCTCGAGGTGGTGGGGGTGGTTGGCGATACTCGATTCAACGGCTTGCACGCGGCTCCTCGGCCCGCGCTTTTCTTACCCCATAGGCAGATGCCGTTCCGGGGCATGGCGGTGGTGGCTAGAACCTCCATGGGCGGCGCCGTGTTCGCGGATCACTTGCGTCGGGTCTCCACCCAGCTCGATCCGCTGTTGCCTCCGGGGGAGGTGAGATCCCTCGAGGAGAGATTGCAGAGCTCCGTGGGTTTGGAGAGGTTCTTCGGTTTTCTGCTCGGTGCCTTCGCCCTGGTCGCTCTCTTGCTGGCCGCCGCCGGTATCTATGGTGTGTTTTCCTATTCGGTGAGCCGGAGAACGCGGGAAATCGGTGTGCGCATGGCCCTGGGCGCCAAGGCGAGCCAGGTGGCGAGCTCGGTGGTCAAACAGGGGTTGGTGGTGGCTTTGGGAGGTGTCGCGGCCGGCTGTGTCGGCGCGGCCCTGTTGAGCCGCGCGTTGACTCGGGCATTTGAAGGCGTCGGCGAATTGGATTTTGTGATGTTGGGGGGAGTGGGGCTCCTATTGGCGCTGGTGGCGGCCGTATCCTGTTGGGTTCCGGCCTTACGCGCCGGCCGCGTACAGCCGAGCTCAGCGCTGCGCAGCGAGTGAGGGCCGATGCTAAGATTCGCGGCATGTCGAATCCTGCCGAGCCGGGGATGCCGTCGCCCGAGGTGAGCGGGTCCGAATCGCCCTCTGCGAAGCAGCGTTGGATCGTCCGAGCCGGCTGGGCTCTCTTTGTCGTCGTCGCCGGCTTGCGGCTGGTGTATTGCCTCCAGCTGCCGGTCAATACCATCGACATCCTCCGTCATGGAATCTACGCGCTCGAGGTCTTCGATAAAGGATTCGCCGCGGTCGATCTGCCGCTGAAACAGATCCACCCGGCCTACCGTGAGGTGGCTTGGAGCTGGTATCCCTTCAACTACCCGGTGATGATCCTGGTTTTCGACCTGATCGTCATGGGGATCTGGCCCACCTTTTTCGCCTTCAAAGCCGCCCTAACCCTGGTAGATCTGCTCACCGCCGGCTTGATTTGGAAATGGACCCGAAGCGGAGGTTGGGCGTTGGCCTATTGGGCCCTGCCGTCGGCCATCTGGTGGACGTCCCACGAAGGGCAGCTCGACGGCCTCCAGAATCTACCGATCATGGCCGCTCTCCTTTTGCTCAGGACCCGCCCGGGCTGGGCCTGGGCCTGTGTGGCCCTTGCCGTGCAATGCAAATTATTTGCGATCTTCATCGTGCCCTACTTTCTGATCAAAAGCCGCCCGTTTAAAGACCGTCGACGCCTCGTCGCAAGCTTTGCGGGCGCCTTGGCGGGATGCCTACCGATGGTCGTCGCCGTGTTTTTGTACTCGCCGATTCGGAATCTTTGGTTCAGCAAAGGGCTCACCTACAATCCCTACTTTTGGGATTTCACCGCCCGCCACATGTTTCTTTGGAATCCGGAATGGTTGGTGCTGAGCAATCAAATCCTTTCCTATGGATTGCTGGTGTCACTGGCGTTTTTGATCTTTCGTCGGTGGGACCCGGCTCTGCCGGCGCCTTTCATGTTCCTGGCGGCGCTCAAGCTGTCGACCCAGGGCCAATTTTGGTACCTCCTGGTGCTGCCGGCCCTGATGATGCCCATCAAAGGCCGGAGGCGGGTCTGGCTTTTTGCCGCCCTGCCGCTGCTCGACCTGAGGTCCATGGTCCAAATCGTCCTCGGTCCGTTCGGCTACCAGGTGGGTGACCATTTCGGATCCCTTACCGCGCTGACCCCGCTGTTCATCGCTCCCCCGATTTAACACCCTACGTTCGGAATACGAGGGCGATCACAAGGATCGCCTCTACGTTCGGAATAGAAGGGCGATCACAAAGATCGCCCCTACGTTCGGAATACGAGGGCGATCACAAGGATCGCCCCTACGTTCGGAGCACATACGAATCATGAGACAGCAAAAAGCCCGGGCATGCCCGGGCTTTGAGACCTATCCGTGTTGCCGCCGAGAATCAGCTCTGGCGACGGATGGCGACGGCTCCAAGGGTCACGAGCAAGAGAGCCAAGGCGCCGAGGCCCAGAGTGCGCAGGGTCGGAACCTCGATCACCGGCACGGCGGCCGGGCCGCTGGTCAAGAAGCCGCCGTTCGGAGCACAATCGGTGGGCTCGGGCCCGGTGCCGATCACCGTGGCGGTATTGAGGAACCCATCGTCGCCGAGCAACGCCAGCGGCACGGTGATGCTGACGGAGTTGGAGGTGAAGGTGGCGTCGACGTTGCCGACCGGGCCGTTCGCGAGGTCCACCAGGAGCATTTGGCCGCTGCCGTCCGTGTAGGTACCGAGGTCGACCAAGAATTCCACACCAAGATTCGTGGTCATCGGGCAGAAGAAATCCGAAATGGGAGAGGATCCGGTTCCATTGTCCTGATCGAGATCCATTTCAAGCAAGCCGACCAGAGCGTCGGCCATGCCGGAGTCGGCGGGCGTGATGTTGCCGTCGAAGGTCATGCCGAGCAGCAAGTTGGTGCCCGAGCCGTCGATGAAGGCGGAGAATTGGGTGAGGTCGTGTTGGGGAGATAGGCCGCCGAAGGTGTCACCGACCGGATCATCCACCGAGCCTTGGGGGGCGCCGCCGCCCAAAGTGGGAGGCTCGGCGGGAGTTTCACGGGGTTGCCACTGGCTCGGCGCATGAGGGTTGGCCATGGCGACCGGGGCGAGGATCAAAGAGGCGACGAGAATCGACGCAAAGGTTGCAAATTTAGAAGCTTTCATTTCTTTTCTCTGAGGTTTCCCTGAAACGAGGCCTCGTTTCCGAGACGAGGTTCTTTGAGGTGGGTTTTGGGGCTCTTGGTTCGTCCGGAGCAGTCGGCTCCGATTCAACGAGGTGTCGCTAAATTATGCCATGTCTCTGTTTGTGGGGGCAAGCCTCTCCCCCAGGTCCGTCTGATGACGATATCAGCGGTCGATCGCTGGGGACGGATGGTGGATGCTGAGGGGCGCACGGATGCGTGGTGGGGGTCCAGGGGGTTTGACGTCGACCGACGGGGCCTGCTAATTTCAGCCCATCATGGACCGCAGACTTCCTACCTACCGATTTTTTGCTTTCTTTAGCCGCTCCACGAACGCGACTCGGTAGGATTACCACATCGGAATCACCAGAGGCGCGCCCCACCGGACGCGCCTTTTCTGGATTTAGGGCCCTGAGCCATGACCCGCTCGGGTTGCCTTCCCGGCCCGCACAGACCTCAAGGTAGCCAACGGTAGCCGGCCGCCTCGACGGCAGGAGAACCCAATGATCGAAACCCTAGAATCTATGTATCAAGAGGCCAAAGACCGCCTCGACGCCGCCGATTCCACAGAGGCGCTCGAGGATTGGTTCCGTGCTCATCTCGGCCGTAAGGGCGAGATTCAGCTCATGAGCCGGAAAATGGGCGAGATCGAGCCTGCGGATCGCCCGTTATTCGGTCGTCGGGTGAACGAGGTCAAGCAAAGCCTGCAAGGGGCATTCGATCTCCGCAGCGCCGACGTCAAACAGCGGGAGATGAACGCCTCCATCGCCCGGGACGCCTTGGACGTCACCCTTCCCGGTCGTCGTCCACAGCGCGGTGGTCTACATCCTTCGACCCGGGTCATGCGCGATATCTACCGCATCTTCGGCGATATGGGCTTCCAGATCTACCGCAGCTCCGACGTGGTCACGGATCAAGAGAATTTCGAGTGGCTGAATATGCCGCCGGAGCACCCCGCGCGCGACATGCAGGATACGTTCTACACCACCGACGAGAACGTGCTCCTGCGGACCCACACCAGCGCGGGGCAGGTGCTGGCCATGCGTGAGTACCACCCGGAGCCGATTCGGGTGATCTTGCCCGGCATGTGCTACCGCAACGAGCAAATCACCGCCCGGAGCGAGATCCAATTCCACCAAATCGAAGGTTTGGCGGTGGGCCACCACATCACCTTCGCCGATCTCAAGGGCACCTTGACTGAATTCGCCAAGAGGTTGTTCGGCGAAAACCGCCAGACCCGCTTCCGTGCCAGCTACTTCCCGTTCACCGAGCCCAGCGCCGAGATGGACGTCAGCTGCTTCCAATGTGACGCCAAGGGTTGCCGGCTGTGCAAATACACGGGCTGGCTCGAGATCCTCGGCTGCGGCATGGTGCATCCCGTGGTGTTGGAATACGGCGGTTACGATCCCAACGAGTATTCGGGCTTCGCTTTCGGCATGGGACCGGAACGGATCGCCATGCTCAAATACGGCATCGACGACATCCGGTACTTCTGGAGCAGCGACCTCCGCTTCCTAGAGCAGTTTTAAGCGCGAGCACGAATCCGTTGACGAATAGTTCAAGTGCTAGCCACCTAAAGCTAGCCATCAAGCGAGCCGGCGCTTAGAGCTGGTAGAGAAAGAGCCGAACATGCGTGTACCGATTTCTTGGTTGAAAGAATATGTCGATGTCGACCTGAGCCCCACCGAGCTCGATTCCCTGCTGACCAACGCCGGCATGGAGGGGGTAGGTCTCGAGATCATCGGCCTCGAAGGGGCGGACCTGGTGTGGGACCGCGAGCTGGTCCTTTTGGCCCAGGTGCTCAAAGTGGACCGTCACCCCGAAGCCGACAAGCTGGTCTTGGCGTCCGTGGACTACGGAGCCGACGAGCCGAAAACCGTGGTCACCGGGGCGCCGAACCTCTTCCAATACCTCGATCAAGGGGATCTCTCCGACCGTCGTCTCTTCAGCCCCATGGTCTTGGAAGGGGCCACCTACCTCGATCCCTACAAGGACCTGAAACCCCGCAAGCTCAAGGGCAAGCCCTTGCGCGGCATCTACAACGACGCCATGTTGTGCTCGCCCGTGGAGCTGGGGCTGGGGGAAGACCATGACGGCATCCTGCTGATCCAGGAAGACGAGCATCGCGCCTACCGGGCCGGCACGCCGTTGCAAGACGTCTTGGGTGACGCCGTGCTCGATATCGACGTGATTCCGAATATCGCCCGTTGCGCCTCGATCGTCGGCATCGCCCGCGAGGTCGCGGCGCTCACCGGCGCCGAGCTGCGCATGCCGAGCCTGGACGTGCAAATGGACGGCGAGCCGATCGCCGGGCGGGTGGAGATCCACACCGAGCATCCGGAGCTCAACCCCCGTTTCGTGGCCATGGTGATCGAAGGCGTGGAGCAGAAGCCGTCGCCGTTTTGGATGCAGCATCGCCTGCGTTTGGCGGGGCAGCGACCGATCAACGTGGTGGTCGACATCAGCAACTATGTGTTGCTCGAGCTGGGTCAGCCCAACCACACCTTCGACTACGACTTCCTGCGCGCCCGTGCCGACCAATACGCGCCCGACGGGCCCATTCGATTGATCACCCGCTTGGCCCACGAAGGCGAGACCTTGACCACCCTCGACGGCGTGGAGCATGAGCTGCGCACCAACAACATCCTGGTCACCGATCCCGAGGGCAACCTCAGCGTCGGCGGCATCATGGGCGGCCACGACAGCGAGATCCGTCCTGAGACCACCAACGTGTTGTTAGAGGCCGCGGCGTGGAATTTCATCAACATCCGCCGCACCCAACGGCAGCTGGCCATGCACACGGAAGCCGGTTTCCGCTTCAGCCGGGGTGTGCATCCCGCCCAAGCGGAGCGCGGGGCTCGTCGGGTGGCGGAGCTGTTGCGGGTCTTGGCCGGCGGCACCGTGGCTGAAGGCATCGTCGACTATCGACCTTTGGAGATCGAGCCGGTGGTGGTCGAGCTCGAGGTGTCTTATGTGCGTCGCTTGAGCGGTCTGACGGATCTGGACGGCGCCCAGGTGGCGGACCTCTTGCGGCGTCTCGAATTCGAGGTCGAGGGTGAGAACGCAGGTGACGGTGAAACTCTGCGGGTCACGGCTCCGGATCACCGCATCGACATCGAAGGTCCCCACGATCTGGTGGAGGAGGTCTGCCGCATCTACGGCTACCACCGAATTCCCATGACCGTGTTGGCGGATTCGTTGCCGCCCCAACGGGGCAATCCGAGCCTGGAAGCGGAGGAGAACGTCAAAGACATCTTGGTGGAGCTCGGATTGCACGAGGCCATCACCTACCGTTTGACCACCCCGGAAGCGGAAGCCCGGCTCAGCGGGGAGCCCGACGAGTCGCCCTACGTGCGCCTGGCCAACCCGTCGACCCAAGATCGGGCTGTGATGCGCCACAGCCTGTTGGCGTCGGTGCTGGAGGTGGCGGCGGGCAACAGTCGTTTTCGGCGTCGCTTGGCGCTCTTCGAGGTCGGAAATATCTTCCCCTTGGCAGAAGGTAAGGATCGTCCCGAGGAGCTGGCCAAGCTGGCGATGGTGGTCGCCGGCCCCAGGGACCACGCCCATTGGCAGAACGACGGCGAGTCGATGATGGATTTCTTCGATCTCAAAGGGGTCGTGGAGTGCCTGGCAGAGGGGCTGCAAACCGAATGGGTCTTTGAGCCGACCGAGCAAGCCGGCTTCCGTCCGGGCAAAACCGCTCGAATTTCCCTGGCCGACGGCACCGCTGTGGGCGTGCTGGGCGAGTTGCATCCGTTGACCGTCGAGCGCTATGAATTCCGGGTGGAGAAGGATCAGCCTGTGCTCGCCGCCGAGCTGGACTTGGACCTGATCCTAGGGCGTCTGGATGCCACGCCGTCGGTGGATCCGGTGCCGGTATATCCCGCGATTCGGGAGGATCTGGCCCTGGTGGTCGACGCCGGCCTGAGCGCCGGTCAAGTGCGGGACGCCCTGCGGGAGGCGGGAGGGCCGCTCCTGGTGAAGGTCGAGCTCTTCGATGTCTACCAAGGGGAGCATGTGGAAGCGGGCAAGAAGAGCTTGGCTTACCACCTGACCTTCCAAAGCCGCAGCAAGACCCTCAAAGACAAAGACGTCGAAAAGCAACGTCGGCGCATCCTGGCCCAGCTGGAAAAAACCGTCGGCGCGACCCTGCGCTGACGGCAAACCCAGGGTGTGCTCCGCTTACCCACCTGGGTGCTGGATAGGTGGTTCGTCAGCCCTTGAGCTTCTGCTGCAGCAGCTCTTTGACGGCCTTCGGATCCCCTTTGCCTTGGGTCGCGCGCATGGCTTGGCCCATGAAGAAACCGAAGAGCGCGGTTTTGCCGCTGCGGAAGGCCGACAGCTGCTCGGCGTTGTCGGCCAGCACCTGATCGATCGCCGCTTCCAGGGCGCCGGTGTCGGCCAGGGCGCGCAGACCGCGATCATCGACGATTCGGGTGGGTGATCCGGCGCCGTCGAGCATCAAGTCGAGGACCTGTTTGCCGGTGGCGTTGGTGATCGTGCCCTCGTCCACCAGCTCAGCCAGCTCACCGAGCGACCCTCCGCCGAACGGTAGCTCGTCCCACGACGTGTCGGACATGCGACCCACCAGCTCGGTGGTCAGCCACCGCGCCACGGATTTCGCTTCGGAGTAGCGTCCGTGGGCGTCGTCGAAGAATTCTCTCAGCTCGGCATCGAGGGCCAGCGATCGGCTGTCCTGGGGCTGCAACCCCAAGGCTTCGTAGCGGTCGAAAACCTCTTGCTCTTCCGCTGAGAGCGGGGTCTCCTGGCCCTGCTCCGATTGCCGCCGCTTGAGCTCTTTTTCCGCTTCCCGGGCGGCGGCCCGCTCGGCGGCGAGCTGCTCGGGGTCCACGTCCTCTTGGGTTTTGGCCCAGGTATCCCGCAGGGTGACAGTGCGGTTGAAGACGAGAGCGCCCGGCATTGAGAGCTCCGGATCGACGAAGAAATAACCCAGCCGTTCGAATTGGAAGTGGCTGCCGGGCTCGGCTTCCGCCAAGCTCGGCTCGACGAAGGCGTTCGGGTTGACGCTCAGGGAATCCGGATTGAGGTTGTCTAAGAAGTCACCCTCGGCCTCCGGCCGCTCGGCTCGGAAGAGGCGATCGTAAACCCGCGCCTCCACCCGCACGGCCTCCGACGCCGACAACCAGTGGATGGTGCCTTTGACCTTGCGGCCGTCCGGGGCATTGCCACCTCGGGTTTCGGGATCGTAGGAGCAGCGAAGCTCGACGACCTTGCCGTGGTCGTCTTTGATCACCTGCTCGCATTTGACGAAATAGCCGTAGCGGAGACGCACCTCGCGGCCAGGCGCCAGACGGTGGAAGCCTTTGACCGGCTCCTCCATGAAATCCCCGCGCTCGATCCACAGCTCCCGGGAGAACGGAATCTTGCGCGAGCCTTCCTTGGGCACATCGTGGGGCCAATAGGACGCTTCGAGCCACTCCGTTTCGCCCTGCGGGTAGTTCTCGATCACCACCTTCAGGGGGTCGAGCACCGCCATCACCCGCGGGGCCCGATGGTTGAGGTCGTCGCGCACGGAAAATTCCAGCAGGCCGATGTCGATGAGGTTGTCGTTGCGGGCAATGCCCACCCGGGTGCAGAAGTTGCGAATCGCCTCCGGGGTGTAACCGCGGCGGCGCATGCCGGCCAGGGTCGGCATGCGGGGGTCGTCCCAACCGTCGACGTGGCCGTCGTTGACCAAACGCAACAACTTGCGTTTCGACATCACCGTATAGCCGAGGCTCAATCGGGCGAACTCGGTCTGCCGGGGCACCGGCGGCTCGATCTCGGTTTCGCGGATGACCCAATCGTAGAGCTCGCGGTTGTTTTCGAATTCGAGGGTGCACAGGGAGTGGGTGACGCCTTCGAAGGCGTCTTCCAAACAATGGGCGTAGTCGTACATCGGGTAGATGCACCATTTGTCGCCCTGCCGGTAGTGATGGGCCTTGCGAATGCGATAGAGCACCGGATCTCGCATCTGCATGTTGTTGGCGCTGAGATCGATTTTGGCCCGCAAGACGGCGGCGCCGTCGTCGAGCTCGCCGTCGCGCATTTGGCGGAAGAGCTCGAGATTCTCTTCTACGGATCGATCCCGTCCCGGTCCCGGAACCCCCGGCTCGGTGACCGTGCCTCGGCGCTCACGGATTTCTTCCAGGGTCGAGCGGTCGACGTAGGCCTTGCCTTTGCGGATCAGCTTTTCGGCCAGCTCCGCCATGCGCTCGAAGTAGTCCGACGCGAAATACAGGTTCTCACCCCAATCGAAACCCAGCCATTTGACGTCCCGCTGGATCGACTCCACGAATTCCGGATTCTCCGTCTCCGGATTGGTGTCGTCGAACCGCAAATGGCAGCGACCGTTCATTTCCTGGGCAATGCCGAAATTCAGGCAAATCGCTTTGGAATGGCCGATGTGCAGGTAGCCGTTGGGCTCCGGGGGGAAACGGGTTACGACCTGCTGGTGCTTACCCGCTGCCAAATCGTCGCGAATCATGTCGCGGATGAAATCGGAGCTTTCGGTGGGCGAGTCTGTGGTGGTCACGGTGGCTTCCTCTGGTGGGTCCCTCGACCGGTCGGAATGACCTGTCGATCTTGGGCAAGGAAGGGTACCGAAAACCGCGGGGCTAGGGAAGCCGGGGGATCGAGGCGGGCGTGGGGAAGCAAGGGAGGGGACAAGCCCCTCCCCTGCGTTTTAGATTGGGCTCAGGGCTCGGTCGACGACCACTCGGTGGTGTCACCGGTTTCGAAGTCGTCGTCGAAGATGCCGCCCATTTCAGCGGAGCTGAAGCGGTAGACGTTGCCGCTGGCGGTGGAAATGTAAAGCTCGCCGGCCTCGTCCTCACCGAAGGAATATGGGGTGGAGACACTCTCCGTCCACTCCGTGGGCGACCAACCGCCGGCTTCGGTGGCGAACCAGATCTGGCTGCTGCAGACGTCGGCGTAGACGTAGGTGCCGCCGAAACCGGTGATGTTTCCGCGATACACAAAGCCGCCGACTACCGAGCACACGCCGGTGCCGTGGGCATAGTCGATGATCGGCTCGACGAAGGTCGGTGGATCCGTGCACGACTCGTGGAAGATGCTGCCTTCGCGGCAGTCCCAGCCGTAATTTTCTCCGCCGGAGGATTCACCGGGTTGGAAGTTGACCTCCTCGCGGGCGTTTTGGCCCACGTCGCCGATCAACATGTCCCCGGTTTGGCGATCGAAAGAGAAGCGCCAGGGGTTGCGCAAACCGAAGGCCCAGATCTCGTCGCAGGTGTTGCCGTCGGCATCGTAGGGATTGTCGGCGGGAATGTCGTAGTTGCCCACCAAGCCGCATTTGTTGATCACACCGAGATCGTCTCCGGCTTGGCCGAGCTTGGGATGATTGCGGCCCTGGAAAGTCTCCATCGCGCCGTTGACGTCGATGCGCAGCATTTTGCCCAAAAGCCAAGCGGGATCTTGGGCGCGGTCGTTGGGATCGCCGCCGCTGCCGCCGTCGCCCATGCCGATGTAGAGATAACCGTCGGGTCCGAAGTGGATGTCGCCACCGTTGTGGTTGGAGAATTCTTGCTCGATTTCGATGATCGTCAGGGCCGACGCGGAATCGGCGATGTTGGCGTCGGCAGCGGAGACCTGGAAGCGAACGATGGCCGTGCGATCGAGCCCGGGTCCGGGATCACGGGTGAAGTTGACGTAGAAATAGCCGTTGCTGGCGTAGTCCGGGTGGAAAGCCAAACCCAAGAGCCCCTGCTCGTTGCCGCCGTCGTCCACCGAGGTTTCAATGTTCAGAAATGGAGTGCCGAGCAGGGTGCTGGTGTTGAGGTCGTAAATCCAAATGATGCCGGATTGTTGGACGATGAAGATGCGGTTGGATCCGTCGCCGGCGTTGCGAACCGCTACTGCCCGGGAGCCGATCGAGGTGATTTGCACCAAGGATAAGTCGTCCGGGGGTTGGGCCTGTGCCGGCTCGCTCGGCACGAGCGGCAGAGCGGCGAGCATGAGGCCGAGCACGGCCAAGGCGCGGAAGGGGGAAAGGCAGTTGAGCATAACTTCTCCTGGGGGGTTGAGGGCGCTTGGAGTGGGACTGGAACAAAAGCTGGATAGGAGTGACGGACTGGAGAGGCATCCACCGAATGGCGTCCACCGATTAGCATCCACCGAATGGCATCCACAGATGGCTTCCACTATGAACGCGACGATCCTGTTGAAGAGCCGCAGCAGGGACGTGCCGTCATGGATATGATGATCGGGACCTTTCGGAAGGAGCCACCTCGGCGCAAGGCTAGCTTGAGGATTTACCCATGTCGACCCATACCGATTTGACGTTTTCCCTCGATACGGCGCTGTTGCCCGAGCTCACCGTGGCCGGAGCGGCGGGGCAGCTGGTAGCGGGGGTTGAGGTGGGCACGGACGCGGCTTCTACGGTGTCCGACATCCGCTTCGGCGTCGAGGCGGGTGTGGGTGTGGAGGTCCGCGTGCTCGCCTCCCCGGCTGATCGGGATCCGTTTGGGGTGGTCGGTAAGCCGGTTTCCACCGGGGACTCCACCGGGAAGTCCTCCGCGGAGCCGGACTCCGACGCTCTGGGTCCGCAGCTGACGTTCGACGGCGAGCACGGCTGGCTGGTCTATGGGTTCGAAGCCGGCATCCAAGGATCATTGAATCACAGTCTCAGGAGCAACAGCCTCAGGAGCAACAGTCTCAGGAGCAACAGTCACAGGAGCAACAGCCTCGGGGGCAAGAGCCTCCGGCAAGTCGGGATCACTCTCGACGGCGGGAGATCCGTCCATTTGTTGGATTATCGGCGCCATGCCCTGGATCGACCCCTGAGCTCCGCGATTCTCGACGACATTCGGGCGCCGCGCTCAGTGGTCCGTTTACAGGACGTGCTGCGGCTCGGACAAGGGGAAGCGTTGGCCTACGGCTTGCGGGGTGAGCTAGGCCTGCAAGTCCGGGTGAACGTGGCGGATTTGATCAGCGGCTGTGCGGGTCGGATTGCCGGTTTGGCTCGCGGCGGTGGGGCGGTTGGTCTGCGTGTTTCTTCGGGGCTGACGATGAAGGCCTCGATCCGTTGCACCGACGATTTTTTGGTGATCTTCAGCCGTCTGGACGATGGGCGAATTCGTTTGGCGGTCAAGAAGGGGCGCCTCAGTAGCCGTGGGCTGTCCGCGGCCTTCGAGGCTCGGGCCGAGCTCGAATTCTCCGAGTCTCTCGAGTCGACCCTGCGGGACACCTTGGACCGCCTGATCGGTGAGCCCGTCGAGCGAATCGATCGACTCTTCGAGGCGTCCGGCATTTCCGAGCTGCAATCCGACCCCACCCGTTGGGCTCTCTTCCTGACCGTGGCCGGCCGCCTGGGTTTCCTCGCTGAGCCGGTGATCGAGCAAACCCACCAGCTGCTCGAGATTCACCAGGCGTGGGAAGCGTTCAAGAAAGACGTGGATCAGAGGATTCGACGGCTGCTGGAGGCGAAGATCCAAGCGGGATTCACCTACGACTATCGGCGAATTCAGGAATCCGAGTCGTTGCTCCAGGCGGTGATGGGCCCTCAGGACTTGAAGAGACACCTGAAGAGTTGGCACGGGGCTTTGCTGAAGGGTGACTTGGGACCTGTGATCGACGTTTTGAGTCGGCAGCCCGACTCCATCGAACGGTTCATGCGAATGGAGCGTCTCGAAGCCTTCTCCGCCTGGGGTTTTTCCTTGAGCTTGGGACAAAAGTGGGGTCTCGCGACCCGGAGCGCAAAGCATTTTCATCGGGTCGTGCGCAGCGACCTACAAGGGCATCATCAGGTGGCCTTCGTCGGAGATCGCAGCTACGAAGCCAAATTCGGCGGTAAGGCGGTCAGCTGGCGGGTGGACTTCATCGCCGAAATGCCGAAGCCTGCCGTCGAGCCCGCGCCCTATGAGCCCAATGCCGAGGAATTCGAGCTCGGCCTAGCCATTTCGTGGCGTCGACAAGAAGGCCGGGCCAGCCGCCAGGAGCTCGCGGTCCTGCTCGATCAGGGTCGACTATGGGGGTGTCTCGGTTCCAATGATGTCGACGAGCTGCTGGCTGAGCTGTGGCAGGCGGTCGGCAAGAGCAAGGGTCGCAAAGGCTTCACCGCCGAAATGGGTTTCAAGCTCGATCACAGGGCATGGCTAGAGGGGATCGGGTATCTGATTCGAGAGGGTGATGAGCTTTTGCCCCATGGCTTGGCCGGTGCGTTGCCCTATTGGCAGGATTTCGAGATCCGAAGGTCCGCGGATCTGCGAAGCCGAGCTTACGGTCCTCTGTGGCGCCAGTTTTTGGGTCTGGCTCCCGTGGAGCGGCGAAACATCAGTCGGCGGCAGCTGGGCCAAACGGTGGCCACGGCGCTGCGCCGGGTCGAGGGTGCTGCATCGCTCGCCTCGCGGGAGAGAGCCTTGGCCACCCGCAATCACCTGACCTTTGCCGCCCAGGCGAAGAGCCATCCCTTCATTTCCGAGGATTGGGCGGATTTCCAAGCTGCCCTGGCTCGCTTGGCTCGGGCTTACGACAGCGACCCTTCCCGTGGTCCGGAGAGCGGTTCGAGCTCCGCGAGATTTCCCGTCGACGATCTCCAGCAGATCTTCAACGGTCTACAGAAGCTCTGGGACCAAGCCCTCTACGTGCGTGCTCTAGGAGCGATGCTGGTCCAATGCCTGCCTTTGGATCGGTTGGGTGCCTATTTTTGGATCGAAATCGAAGGCGAGGCCGAGCGGCGCATCTACCTGAGCCCCCCGGCTGCGTAGGGGCGAATCTTGTATTCGCCCTTTCAGAGGCAAAGGCGATCATGCGTAGGGGCGAATCTTGTATTCGCCCTTTCAGAGGCAAGGGCGATCACAAGGATCGCCCCTACGGCCAATGGTGTGGTGTAGGGGCTGGATGGAATCCGATCAGACCGGCTGGCCGATCAGGCTGATCAGCTCCGCCATTTGTTCATCCAGCTGCTGCTGGGACGAAGCCTCCGCCACCAACCGCAGATAGGGCTCGGTGTTGGAGGGGCGTACGTTGAACCACCAATCGTCGTATTGCACCGTGATGCCGTCGAGGTAGTCGATCTCGCCGTCGGAGTATTTCTCGGCCAGCAAGTCGATCTTGCCCTGCTTGTCCTCGACTTTGAAGTTGGTCTCCTCGCTCTTCGAATAGCGACGCAGGGGCTCGACCAGCTCGGAGAAGGGCTTGCCGGTCTTCCACAGAAGGTTGAGGGTCAAGAAGACCGCCAGCAGGGCGTTGTCGGCGGTGTAGGTGTCGCGGAAGTAATAGTGACCGGCGAGCTCGCCACCGAAGATGCCGCCGTTCTTGCGCAGGGTGGCTTTGATGAACGAATGACCGACCCGCTCGCGCACGGGCACGCCACCGTGCTCGGTGATGAACTCGGCCACCGCCCGGGAGGATCGCAGATCGTAGACGATGTGGGATCCCGGCTCCCGTTCGAGCAGCTCGGCGCCGATCAAGGCGGTGGTCAGATCGTTGCCCACCACCGCGCCTTTTTCGTCGACAAAGGCGGAACGGTCGGCGTCGCCGTCGAAGGAGACGCCGAGGTCGGCCCCGTGCTCGATCACAGCTTTTTGCAGATCCGCCAGATTCTCCACCTTGAGCGGATTGGCCTCGTGGTTGGGGAAGGTGCCATCGAGCTCGAAATAAAGGGGAATCAGCTCGATGCCTGCCCGTTCCAATAGATCCTTGTACACGGTGCCCATGCCGTTGGCGGCGTCTACGACCACTTTCAAAGTCTTGCCGTCGGCGGGTTTGTCGAGGAAGTCCAAGAGGAAGTCTGCGTAGGCCTCTTCGATGGAAACCTTCTCGTAACCGCCACGCTGATCGGCTTCCGGCAAGGGCTCACCGGTGGCTTTTTCCTCGATCAGCGGGATGCCGTGGTCACCGGAGACGGGTCGTGCGCCCCGCTTGGAGAATTTCAGACCGTTGTACTCGGCGGGATTGTGGCTGGCGGTGACCTGAACGCCACCGGCGGTGCCGAGGTGGCCGACGGCGAAATAATTCATCGGTGTGGTGGCCAGGCCAATATCGACCACGTCCAGGCCGGAGGCTCGCAGGCCGTCGATCAACGCTTCGACCATCGGGATGCTGTGGGAGCGCATGTCGTGGCTGACCACCACTTTATTGCCCTGTTCGAGATCGTCCTCATCGAGCACGTGGCGGAAGGCCAGTCCGATTTTGCGGGCCATTTCCTCGTTGAGCTGGGATGGGTAAAGGCCACGGACGTCGTAAGCTTTAAAAATTCCGGCCATCTTCTTCTCTCTCCTCAAGCCGCCTTGGGCGGCGCTATCCGCGAATCATCGTTGCGGGTCATTCGCTGCGGGTCCTACGTTTGGGCTCAAACATCGCGGGTAAGTCATGGTTGAGCGCGTGTCGGGTTGCTGTTTAGAAAGGGTTGGCTCAAATGGGTTGGTCCGGCATAAATCGGAGGTAAATCTTTCGGGCGTGGTGGGGAGGCTCGGTGCTTGGGCTCACTTTCCGTCATCTCGGAGCTCCGTCTGGGATGTCGGCTCCGGAATGCGGGAGCTCAATCGTCTGATGTGGGTGATGCGGGCTCGGTATCGAGGCCGTGCTCTCCCAAGAAACCTTCCAATTTCCTTCCAAACTCACCCGGTGATTCGGCATGGGGCAGGATGCCGGCTTGCTCGAATACTTCCAGATCCGCGTCGGGTAGGCGGCTGATCCAAAGATCCGCGGACTCCACCGGCGGGCTAACCGCTCGGCGACCCCAGGCGATCCACGTGGGGACGTTCACCCGGGGCAGAAGCTCGCGGACACCGTGATTCAAATAACCGCTGACATATGCCGCCAGCGCCTCCTGGGCTCCGTCTCGATGGCTGTTCAGATAATGCGAATCGATCAGCGCTTCGTCGACCAAGGACGGGGAGCCGAAGACATCCCGTCGCAGGTAGGCGGCGATGTTGGCACGGCTGGTAAAGACGTTGATCGCCGAGGTGCCGAGGATCGGCAGGCGCAACATCCGGTTGAGCACCGCGTCCTTGAGGTCGGGCTCGTCGCCATAGAGCTCCATGCCCAAGGGGGCGATCAATCCCAAGGCCGAGATCCGAGAGGGTTGGTCGATCACGGTTTGCACGGCGTAAGCAGCGCTCAATCCGGCGGCCACCAGCACTACCCGGCGTCCTGGGGAGTCGGCCGCCACCACGTGGTCGAGGAAGTCCCTCAACAGTTGGATGTACAGCTCACTGTCGTGGTGATCGCCGCTGGCACTGGATTGGCCCCAACCCGGCAGGTCGGGGGCGAAAACCTCAAAGCTCGGGGCCAGCTGCTCCGCCGCCCCGCGCCATTCGTCAGAGCTGTGACCGGGGCCGAAGGCGTGGATCAGCACCACCGCGGGCCCTTCTCCCAAACGCTGGTAAGCGATGTCGCCGTGGGACCAACGATAGCGATCACCGCTGCCCCAGGTGGCGTCGGGCAGGTTGCGAGCCCGGCGGGCAACCAAAGAATTGAGCAAAGCGGGCAAACCCACGGCAGCGCCGCCCACCACCAAACCCTGGGTCAACCGACGGCGTCTCCGGCGACGCAGCTCCTCTTCGCTGCTTTGAGCCATGGGCCGAGGATACCACGCAGAGGGTCCCTAGGACGATGGCGAAAACGATGGCGGGGAGGTCGCGACGAAGCCTTGGAGTGACGGACCGTGGTGGCACGATGTCGGGGGTCCGGGTAGGGTTAGAATGTTCGAAAGGAGTCGTTCATCATGGCCATTCGCCCCATCGTTCGCTTAGGACATCCCGCCTTACGCAGCCCGGCCGATCCGGTGCCGCTCGAGAAATTGGCCGATCCAGAGTTTCAGACTTTGATCGACGATATGTTGGAAACCATGGACGACGCCGGCGGTGTCGGTCTCGCCGCGCCCCAGCTGGGGCTGCCGTGGCAGCTCTTTGTTTACGCCGCTGTCGATCCCGATCACGAGGACGACGACGAGCACGAGCCCGAGCTCAAGGTCCTGGTCAATCCCGGTATCGATCCCGAGAGCCGAGAGGTGGTTTACGACTGGGAGGGCTGTCTTTCCATCTCCGACATGCGCGGCTTGGTGCCCAGATATCCCGCCGTGTTGGTTCACGCCTTCGACCGCCACGGAGAGCGGCTCGACTTCCGAGCCGAGCGCTACGAGGCGCGCATCGTCCAACACGAATTCGACCACCTCAACGGCATCGTCTTTTTGGATCGCATGCGCGATCTGCGGTCCTTGGCCTTCGGTGACGAGTGGGAGCAATTCATGATCCGGGGCGAGGACAGTGAGGGAGCCGGCGACGGATGAGCCGCGGCTACCTCGTCTTGTGGGCTGCCCGTCACCAACGCCGCGATTGGGAGGATCTGTGCGCCGACTATCGCCGTCGGATCCAGCACAATGCCTCGATTCGCGACCAAATGATCAAGGTGAAGGGCTCAAGCGATGATCCGGGCCGCATCAAGGCCGAAGGTGCGGCGCTGCTGGCCGCTTTGCCCGACCCTTGTTGGACCGTCGCCTTGGACCCCCGGGGCAAAACCCTCAGCTCCGAAGCCTTCGCGCGGGAGCTCGCCCGCCTGGAGGAAGACTGGCCCCATCCTGTGGCCTTCGTCATCGGCTCTGACGCCGGGCTCGACGAAGAGGTCTCAAAAGCCGCCCGGCTGCGACTTTCCTACGGCCCGATGATTTACGGCCATGAGCTGGCCCGGCTGGTTCTTTACGAACAGCTGTACAGAGCTCTTTGTATCCGGCGGGGAATAAAGTACCATCGGCGCTGAATTTCAGGGCGCCTCGAAATTCGCGGAATCCGGCGCTTGAAAAGCAACCGAGGAATCCCTGAATCCGTATGATCACTTGCCGGTCGATTGCCGGCGGGCGAGAGTCAGCAGAGTAACTACATCGAGAGGGAAATTCCCGAAGTGCCCTACACCAAAGTTGTTCCAGAAGCGATCGCGGTGGAAGATCTAGACGGTTTTCGCGTGATTCTCGAGAAAAAGCGCGAAGAAGTTCTGAATCTCTACCGGCACGATGTGGCCGCGGGCCAGCAGTCCACCGACGACAACGCTGACGATTTTGCCGACCGGGCAAATAACTCCTACAACCGCGAGACGATGTTCGCCATCTCGGACGCGGAGAGGAGCTTGCTTTTCGAGATCGACGAAGCGCTCGATCGGCTCGAAAGCCAGGCGTTCGGCGCTTGCACCAACTGTCAGAACGAGATTGGCAAGGCGCGCATCGAAGCCATTCCATGGGCCTCGCTGTGCATTGATTGCGCGGAGCTCAAGGAAAGAGGTCTCCTGGACTGATCTTGTCGGGCTCGGGTTAAGATCTAGGCAGAAGACCCGTGATCACGGATGACGGCGAAGCCGCAGTGGCATTGCCGTGGTGCGTCCGACCAAGGAGGGCCTGTGCAGATCCGAACCTACATCGGCGTGCTGTTGGGCTTGGTGTTGATGGTGGAGGCCTCCGCCGTGACCCTGCTCAACCAAGGCCTTCTTTTCGAACGCTTCAGCCTGACCTCGGAATTCACCATTCCGGTCTACGGCGCCTTCGTCCTGGTGTTCTTGCTCGGCTGCTTGCCCCCGCTCACCGTGCTCTTGGTTCAAAGCCTACGCCGGGATCTGACCCAAAGGCGGGAGCGCCGACGTCACCGGGAGGCGAAGAGCTCCGAGCAGCGGCTACGCCGGGCCATCGATTGCCAGCGAGACGGCCAATTCCAGCGCGCCGCCGCCGAGCTCGAAGCGGTGCTGGCGGAGAAACCCGAGGATTTTTCGACCCTGCTCCGCTACGGCGAGATCTTGCGTCTGCTCGGACGCCATCGGGAAGCGCTGGACGTCCACCGACGTGCGTCGGTCCTCTATCCCCAAAGTGTCGCGGTGCTCTACCAGCTGGCGGCGGACTACGAAGAAGCGGATCCCGAGGGCGGTGCCGTCGACGGTGACGGTAGCCAAGTCGCGCACGAGGTGCGGAATCGAATTCTGCGCGATTTCCCGGGTTTCGGTCTTCAGGTCCTGCGCCGTCGCCGGGATACGGCCATGGCGGCCGGCCGCTGGGACGAGGCGGTGCGTTGGCACGACAAAATCGGTGCCCTGGGCTCCGGTGAGCTGCAAAAAGAAGACGCGGCGGTTCGCCAGGGCTTGAGCTATCAGCGGGGGGTGGCCCTGCTCGAATCGGATCGCGCCGCGGAGGCGGCCGAGGTATTTCGCGGCCTGCTCGAAGAGCAAGAGCGATTTGTTCCGGCAGCCATCATGCTCGGCGAAGCACAGCTTCTGCTCGACGATGAAAGTGCCGCCCTGGAAGCTTGGCGCCGAGGTTTTACCGCCACGGGCTCGCCGGTTTTTCTGCAACGCTTGGAAGACTACTTCATTGAGATCTCGGCGCCGGATCGGGCCATCCAAATGCTGCACGGCCTGATCACCCAATCGGAAAACGACCTTCTGCCGATGCTCTTCTTGGGGCGGTTGTACTATCGGGTCGAGATGTTGGACGAAGCCTACAAGGTGCTGCAAAGCATCCGCGAGCCCATGGACGGGTCCGCCAGCTTCCACTATCTCCTGGGACGAATTCGCAAGCGTCGCGACGATCCGGCCGCTGCCCTAGAGCTCTTCCAGAACGGGCTCAAGCGCATGGGCATCCCCAACGAATCCTACGTCTGTGGTCATTGCGCGGAGACCTACTCCGAATGGCACGGTTGGTGTAAGCGCTGCGGCACCTGGAGCTCGATCGAGCTCGACGTGGGCAAGGAGCAGCTCACTCGCGAAGACCTGGGCATGGCGCCGGTTCCCCATCTCGGCGGTTACGGCCCCGTGGATGCTTGGGATCTGGATGGTTTCGACGACGGGATCGAATCTCCGTCTTCCACCTGAGCATCCGTCTTCCCCCTGAGCAACGTAAGAAAGATCCCAACGGCGACCTATGGCAAGCACGACCCTAGACGGCATCTTGAAGCGGATCGAAAAGGGCGAGGTGGAGCCCGTCTACCTGATCAGCGGCGATCTCGTGGCCGCCGAGCCCCAAGCCTCGCGCCTGGCGAAAGCGGTGGCCGAGCGCGCCGGCTGCTCGGTGGAAACCCACAAACGTCCGGATCGGCTCAGCACGCTCTTCGCCGATCTCAGGACCATGGGCCTGTTCTCGCCCGCCAAGGTGATGTTGGTCGTCGACACGGCGATTCTGGCGGACTCCAAGGCCGCGGCGGAGCTGATCGACCAAGCCGGTGAAGGCTTGCCGGTGGAGGACCCCGCCGCGGAGCTCGGGGGAGCCCAGCGGGAAGCGGCCTCCCGGCTTTTCCAAGCTTTGCATGTCTTCGGCATGGACACCGAGGTGGGTGACGCCTCGGAGGTCATCGCGTCCCTACCGAAATGGGCGCTGCAAGGCGGCCGAGCCTTCCGCAAGAAGAAACCCCGGGGCCGCAACGCCAAGGATCTGAAAGCCCTGCAGGAAGGTTTGGTCGAGCTGCTCGAAGCTGGGCGAAACAGCGGTCTGGTGGGTTTCGCCCAAGGCGACCTGGCAGAGCTGGGGGAGCTGACCCAAGGTGCCATGCCCGATGGCCATTGTCTTATTCTCGCCGAGTCGTCGGTATCGGCGGATCACCCCGTGGTGGCGACGCTGAAAGAGCGCAAGGCCATGGTCTCCGTCGCCACGGTATCGGCCGGCAAGGGCGGGGATTGGCAAGGCTTGACGGATCTGGTCCGCGAGCTCGAGCAGGAGACGGGGGTCGGCATCGCCGCCGACGCGCTCAAAGAGCTGGCCCGTCGGACCCTGCGTGGAACCGGCGACTTTCGAGATAAATCCGCGGCGTCGTCGTCCACCGCCCGTTTGGCCGGGGAATATCGCAAGCTGGCGGGTCTGGCCAAAGGCCACGGCAAGAAGAAGATCGACCGTGGGCTGGTGGAGGAGACGATCAAGGATCGGGGCGAGGAGGACGTCTGGCAAATCCTCGACGCCGTCGGCAATGGTCGGGGGGCCGAAGCCGTCGCCCGCTACCACCGCTTGATCGAATCCTCGGGCGATGAAATGGCCGCCCGCCTTTCCTTCTTCTCCCTGCTCGCTTCCTTCTGCCGGCAGCTCAGCGCCGTGGCCGGTGTCGCCCGCGTCGCTCGCGTGCAGCCCGGGGTGCGCAACTACAACCAATTCAAAAGCCGCTGGGCCCCGGCCCTACAAGGTGATTTGCCCCACGGCGGCAAGAATCCCTTAGCCGGCCTGCACCCCTACCGCCTGCACAAGGCCTACCTGGCCGCCTCGCAAATCAAACGGGAAGAGCTCCCCCTCCTGCCTTGGCGGGCCCTCGAAACCGAGCTCCGGATCAAAGGCGACACCACCCAAGCCGACGCCGCCGTCACCGCTTTGATCACCCACCTGGTGTCCTGCCGGATGTGAGCCGTGTCGGCCGACGCCTGTTAGACTGGATCCTTCTTTCGCTCCATCGAACCGGGAAACCTCCGGGACTGCAGGGAATGTGAGCCCTGAAACCATGCGCCGAGCCGATCAAGACGCCATGACCGAGCTGCTCCAACGCTGGAGCGCGGGTGAATCGGGCGCCTTCGACGATCTGATGGATCTGGCCTACCAGCGTCTGCACCGTATCGCCCACGGCCAAGCGCGTCGCGAGCGCGCCGGTCATACGCTGCAAGCGACGGAGATCCTGCATGAGGCGGTGTTGCGCCTCATGGATCTGCGCAGCCTTTCGTGGTCCGACCGCGGGCATTTCTTCGCCGTGTCGACCGAGATGATGCGTCGGATCTTGGTGGACTACGCCCGTCGCAATAATCGCTTGAAGCGCGGTGGCTCCGATCAGCAGGTGACGCTACACGAAGCGGCCTCATTGACCGCGGAAGGCCGTCCGCTGGATCTTATCGCCTTGGATGAGGCCCTTTCTCTCTTGGAGCAGCGCGACCCGCAAAAGGGAAAAATCGTCAAGCTACGCATTTTCGGCGGCCTCGGCACCGAAGAGATTTCTCGCTGCTTGGGTATCTCCACCGCCACCGTGCAGCGAGAGTGGCGTCGCGCCAAGACTTGGCTCTATGCCGAGCTCAAAGGGGAGCAGATTCTTGGCTGATGACCGCTGGCAAGAGCTCGACGCCGCGTTTGATGCCGCCCTAGAGCTCGAAGGCGAAGACCGCCGGGCGCTGCTCCGTGGGCTCGGCGAGCGGGACCCCGAGCTTCGGCGCGGCGTGGAGCGATTGCTGGCCCTGGAGCTTGAGGCCGGAGCCTTGCTCTCGGGGCCGGCGATGCTGGAGTCGTTCGGTGCAACCGGCCTCGGCGGTGACCTTCTCGGATCGCGCATTGGTCCGTATCGCCTGGTGAGCCTGCTCGGCCAAGGCGGCATGGGGCAGGTCTATCTCGCCGAACGGGCCGACGAGCAATTTGAGCAGCAGGTCGCGATCAAGATCCTCGCCGGACCGGGCACCCCGGGATTGTTGCGACGATTCCGCACCGAGCGGCAGATCCTCGCCCGTTTCGAGCATCCGTGGATCGCTCGATTGCTCGACGGGGGAGTGGCCGACGACGGTCGCCTGTACCTAGTGCTCGAATACGTGGACGGCGTGCCCATCGATCGCTTTTGCCGGGAGCGCGGCCTCGGCTTGGAAGAACGTCTGCGGTTGTTTCTCGATGTCTGCACCGCGGTGACCTACGCCCATCAACAGCTGATCGTGCATCGAGACTTGAAACCGGCCAACATCCTGGTGACCGATGACGGCACCCCGAAGCTGCTCGACTTCGGCATCGCCAAAGTGCTCGATCCCGGGCAATTTCCCCACCAGCCGACCCAAACCCATTTCAGCCAGAGGCCGCTGACCCTGCAATATGCCAGCCCCGAGCAGGTGACGGGTGGCGCCATCACCACCGCCACAGACGTCTACGGACTCGGCTTGCTGCTTTACGAGCTGGTCACCGGAGGCTCGCCCTTTCCCGTAGGCGATCTATCCACCGGCGAAGCCGAACGACGAATCTGCCATGCCGAGCCGCCTCCGGCGAGTGTGTTGTTGGCGGAACGAGCCGCGGAAAAGGCGGCGGAGAACAGCCCGGGAGAACGGCTGCCGATCCAGCCTCATCAGCTCAAAGGCGACCTCGATCACATCTTGGTCAAGGCCTTGGATAAATCCTCGAGCCGGCGGTATTCCTCAATCCGCCATTTTGCCGAGGATCTCGAGCGACACCTCGAGCGCCGCCCGATCTCGGCCGGCGCGGGTGGGTGGCTTTATCGCGCCACCCGCTTCGTGCAGCGTCAGGCCTTGGCGGTCGGATTGGTCTCGGCGCTGTTCTCAGTGTTGATCGGGTTTCTGTGGATGCAGAGTCTGCACGGGCGTCAGCTGGCCCGGGAGCGGGATGAGGCCCAGGCCGCCCGCGACCGAGCCGAGCAGGTGGCGCGCTATCTGCGCGAGGTCTTCAGCAGCGCCGATCCTGAAGCGGCCCGGGGTAACCCGCCGACGGCCCGCGAGCTGTTGGAAAAAGGGGCCAACCAAGCCTTGGCCGAGCTCGATGACGATCCCACCCTACAAAGCGAGCTGATGCTGATCATGGCCGATACCCACGCCGGTTTGGGTCTCCACAGCGAAGCCATCGAGCTCTACCAAACCGCCCGCCACAAGCTCCAACGCCTGCTCGGGGCGACCCATCCGAAAATCGCCGAAGCTTCCGCTGCTCTCGGCGATTTGTGGTGGTGGCGAGGGGATGATGCCCGCGCCGAGGCCTTCCTGCGCGAGGCCCTCGCCCTGCGTTCGGCGTCGCTGGGAGCACGCCATCCCGAGACACTCGAAAGCTTGTCCGACTTGGCCCAGCATCGGGTGGAGCAAGGCCTCTACGATGAAGCCAGGGAGCTCTTCGAACGGGTTCTCCAAGCGCAGCAAGAAGTGCTCGGGCGGTCGCACCTCTCCACCTTGAGGACCCAGGTCCACCTCGGGTTGCTATGGGCCGACGTCGGTGATCGCACGCGAGCGGCGGAGAACCTGCGACAAGCCTTGCCGGTGCTTCGCGAGGCCTTGGGTGAGGATCATCCCGAGGTGGCCACCGCCCTACACAATCTCGGCGGTCTGGAAAGCGACCCCAAGGAAGCCGAGCGTCGCCTCACCCAGGCCCTGGAGATTCGACGTCGGCTCTACGACGACGACGATCCCCGCACCGCCAAGACCCGCTCGAACCTGGTGGTGATCCTGACCCGGCTCAAGGATCCCCGGGCCACGACCTTGGCGCAAGAGGAGCTGGCCCTGCGTCGGAAACGTCTGGGGAACGATCATCCCCAGATCGGCCACGCCTTGGCCATCCTCGGAGAGGCCCTCTACCAAGCAGGTCGGATCGAGGAGGGCCTGGCCACCTTTCGACAATCCATAGCCCATGTCGAAACATCCTTGGGCCCCGACCACCCGAAGACCGCCTATCCCGTTTCCCGGCTGGGAAATTTGCTGGTTGAGCAAGGTCGCGCCCGGGAAGCCGAGCAGCTGCTGCGCCGAGCCGTCACCATTCGCGAGCGCGCCATGGATCCCGACGCGCCGCTCCTGCTGCGGTCCAAAGCGGATCTCGAGGCGTGTCTTTCCGCCCTACAGCGGGCGGATCCAGGCTGACGGCGTAGGAGTCAGCTCGGGTTGTGCTCCTTCATTTTGCTCCGCAACCACAGCTTGGCGATCCGCAGATCTCGCGACACGGTTCGGCGCGAGGTTTCCAGCAGCTCGGCGACCTCGTTTTCTTTCAAGCCGCCGAAATACCTCAGCTCGACGATTTGAGCTTGGCGTGGATCCAGCTCGGCGAGCTGCTCCAGCAGATCGTGGAGCAGCAATACGTCGACGGTCGGCGGGAAGAGGGGGGAGTGGTCGGCGTCTTCGATCGGCCGCAGGGATTGGGCGGGGATGCGTTTGGCCGCCCGCCGCCGTCGCTCGTGATCGATGAGGATCCGTCGCATGGTGCCGGCGGCGGTGTTGAAGAAATGCAGGCGGTTGGTGAATTGAAGCTGGTGGAGCCCGAAGAGGCGCAAATAAGCCTCGTGCACCAAATCGGAGGTCACCATGGAATGGTCGCGCCGTTCGCCTCGCAGCAGGCGCGAGGCGATGTTGCGCAGCTCGCCGTAAACGACCTGGATCGCCCGGTTGATCACCTCAGGGGTATCTTCGTCGCTCTGCAAGATCGCGGTGATCGTTTTGGGATCGTCATCCATTTTCGATCTCCTCCGCCTGTTGTGGTTGTCCCGTGGCTCGTAGCAGATCGGCGTAATCCGCTATGGCGTCGGCCATCGGAGGTTTGTCTCCCAGGTCGTGTTGGCGGCGCAGGGCCATCGTTCGCTGGTAGTGGGCTTCCGCCTCCCGGAGGCGACCTTGATCACGGCTGACCCCGGCCAAACCCCAGAGAGGCCAGACCAAAGCGGGATGCTCCAGCCCCAAGGATTGCTCCCACAATTCGAGGCTGCGCCGCAGATGCTCTTCGGCTTCCTGTGGCCGATTCTGTTTCCACAGGCTCAAACCCAGGTTGGTTGCCGTGTGCCCGATGTGGAAATGACCGGGTTCCAGGGCTTCTTCCTGAATCGACAAGGCTTGCCGATAGAGACTCTCGGCCTCCGCATAGCGTTCGAGGGTCCAATAGAACACGCCGATGTTGTTGAGGCTGATGGCGATGTCGGGGTGGTGATCGCCCAAAAGCTCGCGGCGGATCGTCAGCGCTCGGGTCATTGCATCTTCCGCTTCGTCGAATCGCTCTTGGCGTCGATAGACCAGCGCCAAATTGCCGAGGGTGTCCGCTAGCCGTCGATGGGAGCCCAAGGCCTGCTCTTCAATCCGGGCGGCTTCCAAGAAGAGGGCCTCGGCTTCTTCGAGCCGTTCGAGCTTCCAATAGAGGGAGCCCAGGTTGGAGCGGATCAAGGCCTGGTTGGGGTGGTCCGGCGGGAAGCTCTTGCCGTAGATGCGCAGGGTCTCGAGATAGAGCTTCTCGGCGGATTCGTACCGGCCCCGCTCGAATTCGAGGAATCCCAAGGCTGAGGTGGTCTGACCCAAGGCGGCGTCGCTCGGGTCGAGGATCGAGCGCTGAATGTGGAGCGCGGCGCGGATCCGCCGTTGGGCTTCATCGATCGAGCCCAGGCCTTTGGCCACTTGCCCCAGGGCGCGGAGGGCCGAAGCAGCGCAAAGGGACTGCCGACCCACGGACTCGTCGCAGAGGGTGAGCAACCGGCCGAAACGGTCTTTCGCCGATTCGAAACGACCCAGGTTCAGGTCGACTTGGCCGAGCCGACCGAGGGTGGTGCTGCGGTCGTCGTGGCCGGGCTCCAACTGCTCGGCTTGGACCTTCCAAGCCTCGTTCAGCATCGGCTCGGCGACGTCGTATTGGGCCAAGCTGTTGTAGATCGATCCCAACAGTGATTGCAATCGGGCGCGGGTCAAGGGCTGGTCCTCGAAGCGCAAATCTAGATTGCGGGCGCCGCGATCCATCAGCTGCCGAACGGTCAACGAGCCTGTTTCGTCTCGGGTGGGATCGGCCTCGCTGAACAGCTGGACCAAGAAATTCGACAGCTCCTCGGATTCAGCCAGGGCGAGCCGTGCCTTCTCGGACTCGGCTCGGGCCCGCTCCGCTTCGAGGGTGCGGGCGATAAAACCGCCCGACAACAGAACCATAGCCAACAAGACGGTCAAGACCGACGCTCGGTGACGACGGACCAGCTTGGCACCTTCGTAAACCCTGGCGCGGACCCCACCCAGCGTCGACAATCGAGCCACCACGGGATGGTCGGAGAGGTGGCGTTGGAGATCCGCGGTCAGATCGGAGACCGAGGCGTATCGTTGACCGAGATCGGGAGCGGTGGCTTTTCGAACGATATATCCGAGCTCGCCGCTGGGCTCCTGCGGGGAGCCCGGAGACGCCGAATCCCTGGGCCGATGCTCCGAAAGCAAGTCGTGGAGCATCACTCCGAGGGAAAAAACATCGGATCGGATGTCGATTTGGGTGCCCGCGGACGACGCCTCAGGGCTCATGTATTTGGGCGTGCCTGCGATCCGCTGGACCTTAGCGGCTCGGGTCGGTGACACGGAAGCTTGGGCGAAGGGAGACTCCGGGATCGGCGCCTCGTCCAAAGCCGTGGCCAGACCGAAATCGATGATCTTCGGCAATGGGCCGGTGGTCGCGTCTCCCTCCGGCTCCACCACCAGCACGTTGCTCGGTTTCAGATCGCGGTGCAAGATACCCTTTTGATGGGCGTGCTGCACGCCCTGGCAGACCTGCATGAATAAACCGAGGCGTTGCTCCACGCTCAGCTCTCGTTCGCGGCAGTATTGGGTCAGGGTTTCGGCGGCCGGCAGATACTCCATGACGAAGAAGGGAAAACCTTCTTCGCTGCGCCCGGCGTCGAAAAGCTGGGCCACGTTGGGATGGCTGAGACGCGCCAAGGCTTGACGCTCGGAGTCGAAGAGCGCTTGGTGATAGGCGCCCCGAAGGTGGGTCCGAATGACCTTGATCGCCACGGTCCGCTGGATCGGCTCGTCTTGGCGCGCGAGGAACACCAATCCCATACCCCCGGATCCGAGAAGATCGAGGATCCGGTAGCCGCCGAGCTGCTCTGGGAATTCGGGGAGGCTCGCTTCGGTCGAGAGATGGCCGACGACCGATTCTCTTTCCGCTCCTTCCGCCGCTCCGTCCTTTGCCAGTCGCTCTAGATAACCGAAAATGTCTCCGACCCGGGTAGCGGAGCCGTTCGTCCGGAAGCCCGTGTCCGGCTCGAGCCGGGAGTCCATGGCCAGCAAGCGATCCACCTCCGAGCGAAGATCCGCGTCCCGGCAGACCTCGTCGAGATAGACGTCTCGCGCGGCCGCCGGTAGGTCGAGCGCTTGATCCACCACCCGGCAGATCCAATCGTGGCGCTCCGCCGAGGTGGGACGGTGCTTGCCGGAAAGCGACATCTTCTCGAGTCGGCCGCGAATCGACCGGTTAGACCGGCGCCGGCGAGAAGCCGTCGACCTCCGCCAAGGCCAGGGCCGGCGCGGCGATGCCGCCCAAAGGCGTGGTGGGCATGGCGCGCACGACGCTTTGGTTGCCGATACCGAGCAGGCGACCGAGGGCGGCCAGCAGGCTGGCTTCCCAGATCAGATCCGGCAGGGGCGGTCCGAGCTCGCCGTTGACGATCCGACGCACGCCGCGGGCTCGGCCGCGGATCTCCATGCGTTGGGGCTCGCGGCATTCCGGCGGATCGAGCCAGCCGATCCACAGGCCACCGTTGGCGGCTTTAAGCAGATCTCCTTGGCTCGCCGCTCCCGCCAGCAGGAAAAGGTTGCCGAACATGGCGTCTTGACCGCCGACGGAATGGGCGGTGGGTCGCAAGCCGGCTTCGCTGCTTTGGGCCCGGTTGAGCGCGGGGGTGGACGGCTGGCCTTTGGCGATCAAGTCCACCGGGGATTTGCTGCTGCCTTCGAGGTCGAAGGGGAAGGGCATACCGGGGATGCGCAGGGCGTTGTCGCGCACGTGCACGGTGCGGTCGAAGACTTGGACGTCGCGGTGTTTGCTCAGGAATGACGTGCCTTCCAAATAGGCCTGTCCCGAGAAGGCGAAGGTGTTGAGCACGTTGAGCAGCTCCACCACCGCCTCCGGAGCGAGCACCACCGGCAGACGTCCTTCAGGCAATGGGGTGGCGGCGGTGTCGGTGACGAGCTCTCGGGCCCGGGCGACGACCGCTGGAGCGTTCAAGGCGTCCAGGCTCCGGGCCGACGCCGCGGCGAAACCCGCGTTGGGCGTCGATCCGCTGCGCACGTTCAGGCTGACCTCGGTGGTCTTCGCCGTGCGGCGAATGCCGTGACTGTTGACCACCGCGACTCGGGTTTCCGACCAATGCAGGAATCCCGGGTCGTCACCGCACCAATCGGCGAGCCGCCGCCGGGCATCTTCGTGGCTGAGCTCGGCGATGGCCGGATCGAAGAGGGGAAGCTCAGGGCTGGTCTCTTCGATGCGGGTCGGCAGAAGGGGCAAGGATTTGACCTTTTCTTGGACCTTGGCCAAGGCCAAGGCTTGGCGCAGACCATTTTGAAGAAACGGCGCCTGCTCGCTGTCCGTTCGATGCCAACCGACCCGTCCGCCCTCGACCACCCGGATCAGAACCGTCAAACGGGGGATGTCTCCGAACAGGCTTTCGCCGCCGGAGCTTTGCTCCGTGCCTTCGTCGACTTTGCTCTTGCCGGCCCCGCCTTCGAGATGCATGAGACCGGTGGGGGCGTCGGCTCCGTGGCGTAGGGATCGATGGCGGCGTTGGAACCAAACCAGCTCGGTTTCGTCGGCAGTGGAGGATTCCAGCACCTGCTCGAAGGTGCTGATGGCTTGTTCGAGGGAAGTGAAGCTCTTAGCGGTCGGGGGGGCGGTCACGGATGTTCTTTCCTCAAGTGAAGCTCAGGCCAAGGTTAGATCAGCCCAGAGTCTAGCAGCCGCGGACGCGTTTCAAGACGTCTAGGGTGCCCGATGCCGCAACTCGAGCAATAGGTGCTGCGGGTCGCGGTGGATCGGCCGGGCGTAGGTCGGATCCTGTAGCCATTGCATGAGGATCTCCGGGTATGCGGCCCGCGGGGGTGCCAGGCGCAGCAGCACGTGGGTGACCCGGCGATCACGGATGAGGGCATCCAGGTCTTCTTTGCTGCCGGCGTCCTGCAGCCAATCGGAGATCTGGGACGCCTCGAAAAAGCTGTCCGCCAACACCTCGCGGGAAAGGGCGAAGCGATGGTTGGTTTGCAGCAACAAGATTTTGGCGTCGGCGGGCAATTGGTCGACGACCCTCGCCACGGCCGGCTCGGCTTGTTCGGGATCGAAGGATCCCGAGGCGAAGATCTGGGCGTATCGAAGGCTGGTCTCGGCCAATCGAGGGTATTCCGTGGCGCGGAGCAACAAGAGGGCGCTCAACACCGGCACCGCCCAACGGAGCTGGGTCGGCACTCGATCGACCCACTGGCCCGCTGCCCAGCAAATCAGGGCCAAGGCCGGGATCAAGAAACGCATTTGCTGGGAGGACGCGGCCCAGAAGACGAAGAGCAGGCCGGCGACGGTCAGGGCACGGGCCGTAGGCCGATCCGGGCGGAAACGCCACCAAAGCAAGATCAGCAGGGGGAGAAGGAGGATCCAGAACACGCCGATCTTGCCGTCGAAGGTGTCGTAGCCGTGGTCGCCGAAAAGGATGAGTCGGGGGAGCAGCAGCAAATAGTCGATCGGCTCCCGACCCATGCCGATGCCCTGCTGCCAGTCTGTGAAGCGTTGGGCGAGACCCGGGCTCCAATCGGGACCGCCGAACGTGGTCCAGAACAAGGGATAGAAAGGATTGCCGGTCATCACCGCCGACTTCACCCACCACGGTAAGAGGCCCACCATCGTGGGTAGAGCGTAGAAGATCAGCAGGGGGCGGCAGCCCGCAACGATTCCTGAGCGACGGATCTCTGCCGTCAGCCGGGGCAGAAGCACAACCGTCAACAAACCGGCGGTGACGAAGCCGGTGATCTTCGTCGACGTCAACAAAGCCGCGGCTACCCCGGCCAAAGCCAGGGAATAGTTGGATCCCTGGTGAGAGTCGGCGTCGGCGGCGCGGGCGAGCAAGAGGAAGGCGGCTAAGGTGTAGAAAGCCACCGCCAGGTCCACGTAAGCGGAGCGCATCTCGAAGAGCACCACGTCGTTGGCGAGGAACAACAAAGCGGCGGTGGCAGCGGCGAGCCGACGGGTTTTGAAGCTTTCGAAAAACGTCCACAGGATCAACAGACCGAAACCGAAGTGCACCAGCTTGGCGGTGATGAAGTCCTGCAAGGTCAGGGCGCCGGCAAAGAGCAGCTCCGTGCCCAGGGGCCAGTTGGAGTAGACGCTCATCTCCACGCTGCGGAATCCGCCGTTTTCTACGAACAGCTTGGGGATCGAAAGGTGGTAGACCTCCGCGTCCCAGGACCGGGTGGGTCCCAAGGCGATCAAGCACAGGGGCAGCGCCGCGACCAGGATCGCGAGCCGAGGCAAGACAGCGCGAGCGGTGAGCCGATTTGACGGCGCCGTCGACGGCACGGTCGACGACCCGCCGCGGGCCCCGACGCCGAGAGCGCAGGTCAGCAAGGCCCAAGCGCCGAGACCGACGCCCGACAAGAACCCGACGGCGGCGAGCACGAAGAGGCCGACGGTCCACCAGGCCAGACCGAGAACCCATCGGGTCGTCGCGGTGAGGGCGTCGGCGTCCTCGTTTGTCGATCCGTCGCTCGCCGATCCGTCGCGCGTCAACCCTTCGATCCGGAGATGTAGGACCCAGCCGCTGCCGTAGGCGACCGTCGCCATCCAAGCCCAGACGGCCAAATGGCTGAGAACGTGGCTCAAGCCGGGCTCAAGGTCACCGGCTCAGGGGCGCCCGATGATTGGGCGTCCTCGGCCGCGGGTTCCTGCTCGAGCTGCAGCTCGTAGAGCTTGCGGTAGAGACCGTTTTGGCTCAGCAGCTCCTGGTGGGTGCCCTGCTCCCTCAGCTCACCGCGGTGCAGCACCAAAATGCGATCCGCTTTGCGGATGGTCGACAGCCGATGGGCGATGATCAAGCTCGTGCGCTGGTGCAACAGGCGATCCAGAGCCGCCTGGATGTGCTGCTCGGTTTCCGTGTCGATCGATGCCGTGGCTTCGTCGAGGATCAGGATTTGGGGATCGAAAGCCAGGGCTCTGGCGAACGCGATCAGCTGCTTTTGGCCGACGGAGAGGCCGACGCCCCGCTCCTTGACCTGGGTTTGGAAACCCTCCGGCAGACGCTCGATGAAGTCGAGGGCGTGGACCTCCTGGGCCGCACGGCGCAAGGACGCATCGTCGATGTTCTCGTGACCCAAGCGAATGTTTTCGGCCAGGTCGCCGGCGAAGAGGAATACGTCCTGCAACACCATGGCGATGCCGCCCCGCAGGTTTTCCAGATCCCACTCCCGCACGTCGACACCGTCGATTTTCACGCTGCCGGCATCGACGTCGTAGAAGCGCAGCAACAGGCTGGCGAGGGTGCTTTTGCCGGCGCCTGTGTGGCCGACCACAGCCACGGTTTCCCCCGGCTCGATGCGGAACGACAGCCCGCGCAGCACCGGCTCGTCCGGCAAGTAGGAGAATTCCACCTGGTCGAATTCCACCGCGCCCCGGAGCTGCTCCGCGCGGTATCCGTCCCGCGGGCTTTCGATCTCCAAGTCGGCGTCGATCAGCTCGAAGATGCGCTCGGCGCTGGCCATGGCCCCCTGCAGGATGTTGTATTTATCCGAGAGATCGGACAGGGGTTGGTAGAAGCGTTGGGAATATTGCAGGAAGGCCACCAGGGCACCGAGGGTCATGGCCCCGGCGATGATCTGGCCGCCGCCGTACCAAATGATCAGAGCCAGGCCGAGGGCGGTGATCAGCTCGACGCTCGGGAAGTAGATGGCGTAGTAGATGATGGTTTTGACGTGGATTGCCCGATATTCGTCGTTGATCTTCTCGAATTCCTCGAGACGATCCTTTTGACGGCCGAAGAGCTGCACGATGGCCATGCCACTCAGGTGCTCTTGCAAGAAGGCGTTGATCTTGGCCAGACGGGTGCGGATCCGCCGATACATGACCCGCGCTTTCTTCTTAAACCACAGGGTCAGCAGAAGCAGCAGGGGTAGGACGGAAAAAGTCACCAGGGACAGCTGCCAATCGAGGGCGAAGAGCACGGCGACGATGCCGCCGAGCAACATGACGTCGCCGAAAATGGCGACGAAACCCGAGGTGAAGATTTCGTTCAGGCCGGCGATGTCGTTGGTGGCGCGGGTCACCAACCGGCCCACGGGTCGATGGTCGAAATAGGACACGCTCAGCCGTTGCAGCCGGTCGAAGACCTGCCGCCGTAGGTCGTACATGATCAGCTGGCCCATCATGTTCATCACATAGCCCTGGGCGTAGAGCACGGCGAAGGACAGAAGCATCGACAGACCGAAAACCGCCGCGGCGAGCAAGATGCCGTCCACGGGCTGGGGCGCGTAGCCAACGGCCGCCATCCAATCGATGAACCCGCGGGTGATCACCGAGCGCGATTGGGAGCTGTCTACGGGCTCGATGAAAAGATCGAGGGTCAGGGCGGTCACCAGGGGCCCCACCAGCTGTAAGAGGGAGCTGAGCAGGATCAATACCACCGCCGACGCCGCCATCCAGCGATAGGGTTTGACGTACGAAAGCAGGCGGCGCACCAAGGCGCCGTCGTAGACCTTGCCGACCTCTTCTTCTTCGTGGAAGTCCGTTTCACTCATCGCTTCGTAAGATACCGCAGGTCAGCCGGCCGACCCAACGAGATACCGTTTCTTCCGGGTTTTTCGACCCGAAGGAGCGCCGCTTGGCAGGAGAGCTGGATGGGCAGCGAGCGCTCCGCGCGCGCCGTGGTCAGAGGAGTCGTTCAGATCTGCTAAGGTTGGGCTTCCAAGAAGCCGCTTTTCATACATAGACGTTTAGCGATAAACTAGCGCTTGTCGTACGAATCAGGAGACTCGAAGCGTGCCGCCGACTCTGAATGCGCTACTAAAGACCATGGTGGAGCAGGGTGGATCCGACCTGCACATCACCACCAACACCGCGCCTCAAATCCGAGTGGACGGGCGCTTGCGGCCGTTGAATCTGCCGCCGCTCACCCCTACCGACACCAAGCAGATCGCCTACTCGATCTTGACCGACATCCAAAAACACCGTTTGGAAGAGGACTTGGAGCTGGACTTTTCGTTCGGCATCAAGGGTTTGGCGCGTTTTCGCGGCAATATCTTCCACCAACGTGGAGCGGTCGCGGCGGTCTTCCGGACGATCCCCTATGAGATCAAGACCTTCCGGGAGCTCGGTCTGCCGACGGTCCTAGAGAAGATTTGCGACAAGCCGCGGGGTCTGGTGCTGGTCACCGGGCCGACGGGCTCGGGCAAATCCACCACCTTGGCGGCGATGGTCGACAAGATCAACCGCGAGCGCAACGAGCACATCCTGACCATCGAGGATCCGGTGGAGTACCTCCACCAGCACCAAGGCTGCTTGGTCAATCAGCGCGAGCTCAACGCCGACACCCACAGCTTTTCCGCCGCGTTGCGCGCGGCCCTTCGTCAAGATCCCGATGTGGTGCTGATCGGTGAGATGCGCGATCTCGAAACGGTGGAGTCGGCGTTGCGTATCGCCGAAACCGGTCACTTGACCTTCGGCACCCTGCACACGAACTCGGCGGCCCAGACCATCAACCGTGTCATCGACGTCTTCCCGGCCCACCAACAAAGCCAAGTTCGGGCGCAGATGTCCCTGGTGCTCGAAGGCATCGTTTGTCAATCCCTGTTGCCGAGGATCAACGGCAAAGGACGGGCCCTAGCGATGGAGATCCTGATCCCGAACTCGGGTATCCGCAATCTGATTCGCGAAGACAAAGTTCATCAAATCTACGGCATGATGCAAACGGGGCAAGCGAAATACGGTATGCAGACGTTCAACCAAAGTCTCGCCAATCTCTATTTCAAGCGCTTGATTACCCTGCAAATCGCGATGGCTCGATCCCAGCTGCCCGATGAGCTGCAAGAGATCATTTCCAGGGGCCCGCAATCGCTCAATCCCAGCGTCGGTCAGAATTCCGCAAGGAGGTAAGCTGTGCCCAATTTCGCATGGAAAGGTCGCAACGGCAGAGGCTCGATGGAAGAGGGCGTGCTTTCCGCAGAGAACCGTGACGCGGCCGCCGCGATTCTCAAACGCCAGAACATTCAGGTCGTCAACCTGCGTGAGGCCGAGCGACGCATTCGGCTGATGCCGAAAATCGGCGGCAAGGTGCCGTCGAAGAAGCTCTCCATCTTTACCCGTCAATTCTCCGTCATGCTCGACGCCGGCTTGCCGCTGGTGCAATGCCTCGAGATCCTCGGCGGCCAAGAAGATCACAAGGTCTTCAAGAAAATTATCGACGACGTGCGGTCCGACGTCGAAGGCGGTACTTCCTTGGCGGAGGCCATGCGGCGTCACTCCGCGGCCTTCGACAATCTCTACGTCAACATGATCGCGGCCGGCGAGGCGGGCGGTATTCTCGACATCATCTTGCAGCGCCTTTCGACTTACATCGAGAAGTCGGTGAAGCTGAAGGGCCAGGTCAAGAGCGCCATGACCTACCCGATCGCGGTCATCGTCATCGCCATGGGCGTGGTGGCGGTCATCTTGCTCAAGGTGATTCCGGTATTTGCCCAGATGTTCGCGTCCATGGGCGCCCAATTGCCCTGGCTGACCCGAATGGTGGTGCAAGCCAGCGAGATATTACAGTCCTATGCCCTGTGGGTGGCGGCCCTGATCGCCTTCATCATCGTCGCCCTGCGCGAGTGGCATAAGACCTACCGTGGAGCCCGGGTGCTGGATCGGGCCATCCTGGCGATTCCGGTGCTCGGCATGTTGATGCGCAAAATCGCCATTGCTCGCTTCTGTCGGACCCTGGCGACTCTGACCTCCTCCGGTGTGCCGATTCTCGACGGTCTCGAAATCACCGCCCGCACCTCCGGCAACGCGATCATCGAAGACGCGATCATGAGCGTGCGCAAGAGCGTGGAAGAAGGTAAAACCATTTCCCAACCCCTCTCCGAAACCAAGGTCTTCCCGTCCATGGTGTGTCAGATGATCGCCGTCGGTGAGCAAACCGGTGCTTTGGACGCCATGTTGTCCAAGATCGCCGACTTCTATGAGGACGAGGTGGATACCGCGGTCAACGGTTTGATGAAGCTCATCGAGCCGATCATGATCGTGTTCTTGGGTGTGGTCATCGGTACGATCGTGATCGCGATGTACCTACCGATGTTCTCGATCTTGACCCAGATCGCCTGATCTTCCGACAGAGCCGATTCGTCTGAAAAGGGCGTGTGATCTTCACACGCCCTTTTCGCGTTTCAAACGATAGACTGGAACCAATGCAAGAGCTGAACAACAAGCTGCTCTCGCTGATGGCCATCCGGGTGCTGGTTGTGCTCAGCGTGTTGCTACCCTACCTGCTGGGTCCGGTGGGGGAGAACGGCGGCGGCTCCGACGGATTGTCGAGCTTCGCCTATGCCGTGTGGGAGCTGGTATTCGAGCCCCTGCCCGCCGGCACCGACGCGGAGAGCGTGCCCCGGCAGCCCCCCCGTCCCTTCGACAATATGCTGCAGCTGTTGGTCGCCTTGGTGTCTTTGCAGACCCTGGTGTATGCCGGTTTGATGCGGTTGTTGAAGAATCGCCCGGTGGCTCACGCTTACGTGCAATTAGTGGGTGATCTTCTGCTGATCACCCTCTTGATCTACAAATTCGGTCGCCTGACGGCGAATCTATCTATCCTCTATTTCGTCGTCATCGGAGTCGGTTCCTTCTTGTTGCGCCGTCAGGCGGGGCTGATCATCGCCGCCATCGCGTCGTTCCTCTACGGCGCCGTGGTGATGCTCCATCAATCCACCAGATTCCATGATCTCTGGGTGGAAGGCGGACCCCTGGCCGCCCTGCCGCCCATCGACGCGGTCAGCGGTGAGCCCACCCGAACCACGTTGCTCGAAAAGCTGATGCTCGGATTGCAGCCTCCGGGCCTCGACGCCGTCAGCGGCGTGCCGGTGGTCTACACCTTGACGATCCATTGGATCGGGTTCCTGGCGGTAGCCTTCTTCACCGCCTACTTGGCTCGCGATCAAGCCCTCGAGCGGGAGCTGAAGAAGAGCGCTCTCGACCTGGCCTATTTGAAAGTCCTACATCGGGATGTCATCCAAAGCATCTCGAGCGGATTGGCGGTCACGGACCTCTCCGGCATCACCACCAGCATCAATCGGTCGGGCGAGCAAATTCTCGGGCGTCCCGGCCAGGAATTGATCGGTTTTCACATCGAGGAGTCGGGACTTTTCGAGCGCCGGGCTTGGGATAGGTTCACCCAGGAATGTCGACATGGGGTCGTTCGGGGGGAGCTGGAGCTGGAGGTGGCAGACGGCCAGGTCCACGTGGGTTTCAGTCTCTCCGATCTCAAAGACGGACATCGAGAGCATCGCGGTTATATTCTTATCTTTCAGGATCTTACGGAGACGCGTCAGCTGCAGGAGCAGGTGCGTGTTCAAGATCGAATGGCCGCGTTGGGACAAATGGCGGCGGGTTTGGCCCACGAGGTCGGCAATCCCTTGGCCGCCATTTCCGGCTCGGTGCAGATGCTCTCACGGTCGGTGAAAGACGGCTCGGCCCAAAGCAAGCTCTTGGGCATCACCCTCAAGGAAAGCCAGCGCTTGGATAGGACGGTGAAGTCGTTCCTGCAATTCGCTCGTCCCCGGCAGCGGGAGCCGAAGGACATTGATGTGGCCCGCCTATTGGCGGACGACATCAAGCTGTTGCGAAATAGCGACGAGGTTTTGCCGAGCCACGAAATTCACCTGGACCTCCAGCCGCGCGCGGCGGTGATCTACGCGGATTTGGATCAGATCAGCCAGCTGTTTTGGAATCTGGCTCGCAATGCGCTGCAAGCCATGCCCAACGGTGGACGTTTGGATTTGGTCGGACGTTTAGAAGGCCGAAGGTATAAGGTTCAGTTTCGCGATACGGGCAAGGGCATGTCCGAGAAAGAGCGGACGGAGCTCTTTCAACCGTTCAAGTCATTTTTCGGTGCCGGCACGGGATTGGGTATGGCCATTGTCTATCGGATCGTCGAAGAGCACGGGGGCAATATCGAGGTGGACAGCCGCCTCGGCCGTGGCACGGTGATCACGGTCGACTTGCCGGTGGAGCCGGCACAAGCGGTTCGTTCCGTGGTCCTGTGGCAGGACCCGTCGGAGCGCGCCGACCGGGATGGTGCGCCGTCCCGGTCTCACATCACCCCTGAATCGGCCGAGTCGGCCGGGGCGGAAGCCGTCGCCAAGGAGATCGCATCTTGAGATCGAGCGTGTTGATAGTCGACGACGAGCAAAGCATGGTGGAATTCCTGCGTCTGCTCTTCGAAGAGGAAGGATATTTGGTCACCACCGCCGATTCCGTCAAATCGGCGCGGGAAGGCATCGCCGACAAATCCTTCGATTTGGTGCTGTGCGACATCCTGATGCCGGACGGAAACGGGCTCGATCTGCTCAAACAAATCAAGGAACGCTCGCCTCGAACGGCGGTCATCATGATGACCGCCTACGCGTCGTCGAAATCGGCGATCGAGGCCATGAAGCTCGGTGCCTACAACTACATCTCCAAACCGTTCGACGTCGACGAGCTCAAGGTCCTGGCCAGCGGCGCCTTGGAAAAAACCGGTCTCGAAGAAGAGAACGTCTACCTGCGGCGTCAGCTGGAGCAGAAGTACCAATTCTCGAACATCATCGGCCGCAGCCCGAAGATGCAAGAGATCTTTTCGCTCATCGAGCGGGTGGCGAAAACCAGCTCGACGGTGTTGTTGCGGGGAGAGTCCGGCACCGGCAAGGAGCTGATCGCCCGAGCGGTTCACCATTCCAGCCCCAGGTCGAACCGTCGCTTCCTGTCGATCAATTGCGGAGCGATGCCCGAGAACCTACTGGAAAGCGAGCTTTTCGGTCACGAAAAAGGGGCATTTACCGGCGCCGTTCGGGAGAAAAAGGGTCTTTTCCAAGAGGCGGACCAAGGCACCCTATTCCTCGACGAAATCGGGGAAATGACTCCACCCATGCAGGTCAAGCTGCTGCGAGCGCTCCAGGATCGTCGGATTCGGCGGGTGGGCGGCAGCCGGGAAGAGTCGGTGGACGTGCGCATCATCGCCGCCACCAACCGTGATTTGGCGGAGCTGATCGAGAGCGGCGATTTTCGCGAGGATCTCTACTATCGGGTCAATGTGATTCCAGTGAACTTGCCGGCCCTGCGCCAACGGCGGGAGGACATTCCCCTATTGGTGGAATTCTTCATCAAGAAATATTCCGAGGCCATGGGTTTGGGAGAGCCGAAACCCATTTCCGTGGAAGCGTTGCGCGCCTTGGAGCGCTACGATTGGCCGGGAAACGTGCGCGAGCTGGAGAATACCGTGGAGCGAGCCCTGGCTCTGGCGATGGAAGATCGCTTGACCACGCGGGATCTACCGGCCCAGGTGTTGAGCCACGTGGCGGAAACCCCAGAGCCGATCCTCCTGCCGGACGAAGGTTTGGATCTCGAAGCCCATCTGGATGAAATCCGGCGCCAGCTCATGCAACAAGCCCTCGAACGCACCGGCGGCGTGCAAACCCAGGCCGCCGAGCTGCTCAAGATGACGTTTCGCTCGTTCCGCTACTACGGCAAAAAGCTCGACCTCACGGGTTAACGAAGCTTCGTCTCAATCGGCGAATGTTGCCCCATCTGCCCCTGCGGACGTAGGGGCTGGACTTGCTTTCGCCGGCTCGTCGGGATTCCGATTCGGGACGAGCTCCACGGCAGCCGCCACAGCCAGCAGGGTGGTCGCGGGTAAAAGGTGAAAAAACAGCCGAGATGCGCTGGTTTGAATCCACAGCTCAGTATTCACCGGGCCCGATAAATAAGCATAGAAATAGAAGCACGCCTGTAAGACGACGAGAACGGTCGGCCGTCTGAGCTTGGAGCGCAGCAGGAGGAAGGGCAAGATCGGGAAGATGAGCGGCAGGCCGTGCCAGCGGGGATCGAGCAGAGCCACGGCGAGACCGTGGATCACCGCCCCGAAACGGGTCGGATCGAGCCCTCCCGTATTGCTCTCGAGGAACAGCCCATGGTGAAGCACGGGTCCGAGCCAGAACGCAATCACCACCGCCGTCGGCCAACCGCTGCGCACGGCGATCTCCAGGTTCCGCCGGATCCATCCGCCCGGGCCGCGTGGATCTCGCTCATGAGCCGATGAAACCGCGTGCAGGGCCAGCAGGCAGGCCGCGAAGACGATGCCTTCGATCTTAGACGCCGCGGCGAGGGCCGCGATCCAAGCTGTTTGTCGATCACGGCCCGAGCTCGGAGGCTGAGCCGGCAAAGCGACGCCCGCGGTCACGGCAAATGCGATCAAGAGATCCGCGCCCCCCGCCACCATCGGTCCCACGGCGAAGCTCAGGCAAGCGCTGCCGACCACGGTCACGGCGAGGAGCCTCTCCGGCCCCCGCGGCAACACCCGAGCGGCGAGCTCTCGGCAGGCGAGCAACAACAAGGCAAAACTGAGCACCGGCAGCCACGCCACGGTCCACCAGCTGTCGTCACCGATCAGCAGGTAGGAGGCGGCATAGAGGGTCGGCACCAAATTGGGATAGTCCGGGTGGCTGTGGGCATTCCACGGCTGAGCCAAGAATTCGTGATCGAGACCCCCGACCAGGGCAAAGTGCTTCGCTTTCAGACCCCAGTGAAACACATAGTCGGACATCACATTCCAACCCAGGACGGTCGCCATGGCGAAGATCGATCCCAGGCCGAGACAAATCAGAAATTCGAGCCGGCCCAGCAGGATAAAGCTCTTTCGAATCGGCGCGTCGGTAACCGGGTCCGCGGCTGGGACCTGCGGCCGGATCCGAGACGGTAGCTTCAGCACGAGGACACAGAGGATCGCCGCCAGAGCCACCGACGGGCGAGACCAGGCCATTCCGAGGAGGTCGAAGGTCCACAGCATGCCTCCAAAGAGGACCAGGGCTCTGGGCCCCGTGGTGAGGAGCCACGGGGCCGAGCGGGATGTCGAGCCGGGTTGGTAGGGCATCACGGAAGGGTAGGTTCGACTTCAGAAGCGTTTCGACGGTTGAAGACCACGGCCCGCTCCATGCGACAGGCTTCCGCCATGCCCGGGGGAGGAGATTCTGGGGGTGAAGCATCGCCGAAGTACATCAACAGGGAGTCGGCCTGCTCCACGTCCCGGGGCTCAACCACCGGGATGACGTCTTGCTCCGGCAGACTGAAAGCGAGCCACATGAAGAGGTAATGCTCCTGCCCCTGCCAGGTCGACGGGCCGTGCACGGCGACTTTGTCGCCGGGTCGCAGACAAGGAAGCTCGCTGGACAGCAAGTCCATGGATCGCGCGTGGCGACCCACCACCGGCCATTGGACTGGGCTCTCCAGGGCCCACGGATCGACTTTCCAATAGCGATAGCTCCACAGGCTGTCGTGCAGGGCGTGACCCCCGAACCACGAAGCCGCGGCGAGCAGCACCACCAGGATCGCCCGGCGCGGACCGGCGAGCTGCCGGAGGTCTCGCCACAGCTCCGTCAGCGGCTGCTGAATGGTTTCGCGCAAATAGCTTGAAGGCTCCACGGCGTCATTCTACGGTTTCGCTCCCAAGAATCCACGCTCCCAGGAATCCAGGGTCGCCAGAATTCACGGTCGCCGCGAGAGATCGGCCGATCTGCCGGCGGCTCGGATGCAAGATGTCCCATCCCTGGATCGGACTCCGTGTATGAATAGGGAATCGGCTGAGAACCCACGATCCATCTTTCAAACCGAGTGATCTAGAGAAACATTGTCTTGGAGAAAAGCAGCATGCCTTCGACCCGCTTTCGTCTTTTGATGGCCCCGTTGATTCTGTGCACCGGTATCCTACCCGCGTCGCCGCTCTCGGCCGGCTCCCACGTGGAGCTGATTCTCGACGCTTCCGGATCCATGTGGAACCGTTTGGACGACGGCCGCTTTCGCATCACCGCCGCCAAAGAGGCTATGGGTGGCTTCATCGACGGTCTGCCGGAAGAAGGGCTCGAGGTCGGCCTACGGATTTACGGTGCCTCGGTGAAAGCGGGACAGCCTGGAGCGTGTGAGGATTCTCGCTTGGTGGTGCCGCTCAAAGGGGTCGACAAAAGCGCCCTGCGCGCGTCGGTTCAAGACGCCACCGCCCTCGGCTCGACCCCCATCGCCCTGTCCTTGAAGCAGGCCGCCGCGGATTTTCCCGCCGGCGAAGGCGAAAAGCTGATCGTGTTGGTGACCGACGGCGAGGAAGCTTGTGACGGCGATGTGCGGGCGGCTATTCAGGCTTTGAAGGGCATCCAGCTCAAGATCATCGGCTTTGATCTGGACCCTGCCGATGCCAAAGCCTTCGAGCAGCTGGCGGACTTTCAGCACGCCGCCGACGCCAAGGCTCTCGGGGCTGCGCTCGGACGTGCCGTCGCCGACGTGGTGCCGCCCCTGGGAGAGGCAACCCTTAAGGCTCCCGCCGAGATACCCTCCGGCTCGAGCTTCGAAGTCCATTGGACCGGCGAGGCCAACGCCCAGGACTATGTCACCCTGGTGGAAGCCGATGCCGAGGACGGTGTTTACCGGCAATGGCATTGGGTCAAGGACGGCAATCCCCTGACCTTCTTAGCTCCGCTGCATCCGGGGTCGTACGAGCTGCGTTACCAGTCGGATCGAGTGCCCGGGGTGGCGGCCCGGCACGCGGTGAAGATTCTGCCGGTGGAATTCGCCGTCAACCCGCCGACCCAGATCCAAGGAGGAACGGTATTCGAGGTGCCGTGGCAGGGACCCAACGGCCAAGGCGACTACATCACCATCGTCAAAAAGGGCGAGCCCGCGGGAGCCTATCTCTCCTATTTCTACACCCGTGACGGATCGCCCGGAAAGCTGAGCGCGCCGTTGGATTTGGGGGCCTACGAGGTGCGCTACCAAAGCGAGCGGGAGGACGGCATCTTCGCGTCGGTGCCCGTGGAGCTGGTACCCGTGGAAGTGGTGCTCGAAGCCCCCGCCTCGGTCGCCGCCGGCTCGAAATTCGAGGTGCGTTGGAGCGGCCCCGGTGACGAGCAAGATTGGATCACCATCGTCAAAGCGGGCGCTCCGGACGGCGCCTACATGTCCTACGACTACGCTCGCAACGGCAGCCCCCTGACCCTCACCGCCCCGGACGAGCCCGGAGCCTACGAAATCCGCTACGCGTCCGACCGGGTTCGGGGCACATTTGCCCGCCGCCCGATACGGGTGGAGTAATAGGGTCAGGTGCTCCGTCTCACCTAAACGATGAAGCTCTACGACATTCTCTTGAATGACCGGATAGCTGTTGCCGCCATCCCTAGAGTACCACCACACTCCGCCACCCCATTCTCCCGCGTCCAGGCCCGTAAACATGTACTCCAAAGCTAGATCTAACAAGCTCTGGAACACACGAGCGTGAGCCAGCTGGAAATCAGCACAACTCGGTCTCGGTGAGCGAATGGAGAGTGGATACGGATGCGTGTGGAATACCCCGACTGCGGCGAAACCGGGAATCTTGGGAGGATTCCTAAGATCAATCACTTTCCGCAGCCCTGGTTCGCCAGGTGGGGCGGCTGAGGCCGAGCAGCTGGTCGCCGGTTCTCACGTAGAGCGCTTCCGCATCCGCGCCGTCAAAATCCGCAACGACGTGGCTCAGCCATCCGCTGTCATCCACCAAGTAGCCCGTGGTGTCGGTCTGACCACCGACCGTCTCCTTGCTCTCGACCCGGTTGCCGTTGACGTCGTAGGTGTAGTGGTAGCTCTGGAGGATCTGACCCACCGGGTCCCGGGCAAAGAGGAGATGGTGGAAGGCGACTTCGAAGCGGTGGTCAAGCTGCTCTCACAAATCGAGGTCAACCACTCCAGCTCCATCCAACTGCTGGTGGCGATCTCGATACCGGCCATCTGCGGAGCCACCTAGGTCTCCAAGCAATACTTCATTTCGGAAGACGACGAGCCGGTTTTCGGCTAGGGCTCAGACCGTGAGGTTCGGTCAGCGTTCCGAAAATCTCAATTTTTCTTCGATTGGAAAGCCGCTTGAGACGGCGACTGTTCTTATCCGTTCGATGGTCGGTCCGTGCCCGAAGAAGCTCATCCAACTCCATTCATGGCAATAGAAGTACAGGTCATCTTCCCCCATTTCTTCCAGGATTTCGGTGAGCATCCGCGAAGCATAGAAATCTAGAAGCTCAGCTGGGTTCTTTATAGGTGGCTTCATCACCGAAAGCACGGCAGGACAATCGCCGACGTAGATTCCATAGTGCTTTGCAAATGCGTCCCCCGTAAGAAGCGCGCCGGCGTCGTTCTCCACAAGGTGTACCGATTCATAGGCCTCATAGGAGACGTCTGCGCTGGTATCCAAGAACAGAGTCTGGTTGCCCAGCTCCGCCAAATACCAGTATCGGGGCTCAGCTTCCTGAACGGATGAGATTGTCCTGTGGAGAAAAGATCTTATTCCGTCAATTTCGACTAACCACCTACGTTTGCCGTCTTCACGCTCGACGAAAAAGACCTTCAACCCATTGTCACAGATTTTCATCGGGTCCTTCTGCTAACAGTCGAGATCCATACTTCCCTGATCTAGGACGTGGTAATGCAGGTCTAATTCCCTCCGCTCTTCATAGTCGATTCTGAAGTACTGAGTTACGCTGCTGCGGTGAATATTGTAGCGATAGCCAAGCCCAAACAGCCGACCACCTCCCCCTTTAGGAATGGCGACTTCGAGCTTTCCTTTTTTGCCGACATAGAGGTCTCTTCCACCTTTTTGCTTGTCTTGCCGCCCTCCAGGTGGTGAAGGCAGGTACAGGATCAAATTACCGGCTCCCCGCCGGTGCCCTTTCAAGACACCCGCAGCCTGACTTGTCACCACCGGAGCTATCTCCGCAGCGAGGTAGCCTGAGCAGCGAAGAATCTCCGAACGGACCTCGTTCCATCGATCTGGGCCCATGAAGTCGAAAGCCTCTCTGAATCCCCTCGTAGCGGCGTGGATAGGAAATCGAGCATCAACCTGAGACATTAGGGTCGAAGCCAAAGACGCGGCGGCGGCTTCGGGAGTCGCTGCTGTGCTCACTGAGCGCAGCAGCTCGACCGCAATCTTGCTGTAATTCAACAGGTCGCGGATAGTCTGGGCGGTGTTGTAGACCTTGAAAGCTGTGTCGAGAAAACGGATTGAGGTCGTGATGTAGGCCTGGATCGAGCTGGTGAGCGATACTTCGGCCGAGCTGACCAAACCGGTTGGATCGGTTAGCACCTGCGGGCTGCCGTTGGCGTAAAGATACGGCTGCTGGGAAATCGGTTGACGTGAGGTCCCCCAGAACGGATCCGCAGACAAAAACCGACCCATCCCAGGATCTATCCACCTCGCCCGATGGTGACCAAGGCCCGCCGCGATATGCGGCTCTCCAGTAAACCCATAGGCCTGGCTCGACGCACCCAAGGCTCTGCCGAACGCCGTGTAGTCCAAACGTTCTGCCACCCCGCCTGACGCATCCGTCAACCCGCGGACGCTACCCAGACCGTCGGGGTGGTAGTGACGATCTTCGGGACCGTCACGAATGAGGCCCAGCAACTGGTCACCCGCTCGCACGTAAACCGCTTCCGTGCGAGCACCGTCAAAATCCGCAACGACGTGGCTCAGCCATCCGCTGTCATCCACCAAGTAGCCTGTGGTGTCGCTCTGACCGCCGACCGTCTCCGTGGATTCCACTCGGTTGCCGTTGACGTCGTAGCTAGTCTCCACCTTGACGCCTTTGGTGGTCTCGACTTCCAACAGACGATCGTCAGACCACCACTGGAATGATCGTCCTGCCTCTGGCCAGATCTCCGGTTGTTCTTTGATCCGACCGCCGCGATCCCATTCGACCCGCTGGCCGTTGTGTTTGACCATACGGTCCCGGCTGTCGTAGGCGTAGCCTTGGATCAGTGGCGGGCCGGTGGCTTCCTGGAGGTTGGAGAGCAGACGATTTCCTACCGGGTCGTATTGGAAGTCTTCTTGGTAAACGAGCCCCTCAGCGTTGGTGACCTTGTCTTGGGTTAATCGCCAAAGATCGTCGTACCGATAAGCCCGGACGGTGCCGTCGAGCTCGTCGATTTGGGTGCGATGGCCGGTCTTGGCCATGGTGTAGTGGTAGCTCTGAAGGACCTGGCCCACGGGATCCCGGGTGACCAGATCTTCGAGTCGGCTCTGGCTGTCGTAGGTCCAGGTGGTGTTGACGCCGTTGGGGTACTCCAGGTGCTCGGACTGGCTGTTGCTGTTGTATCGGTAGGTGTAGACGCCGCCGTTCGGGTCGGTGGCGGTTTGGATCCGGTTGAGGGCGTCGTGGGTGTAGGTGGTGGTGAATCTTCGATCACCGATGTTGGCGGTTAGCGACTCTCGGTTGCCCGCCGCGTCATAGCCGTATTCCAGGCTGTGGCCGGTGGGGTCGGTCTTTTTGGTGAGGCGGTCGCGATCGTCGTATTCGTAAAGGGTGAGCCCTCGTGGGTCCAGGGCTGTGGCTTGGCGACCGGTTTTGGTGTAGGTGAACGAGTGGACGGTGTCGTCGGAATATTTACGCTCCAGTAAGCGGCCGAGCTCGTCGTACGTGAATTTCTTCACCGCTCCCGTGAACGACTGGTGAACTTTCAGGGTGCCGTCGAGGTCGTAGGAGAAGTGCTCTTTAGCCCCGTCCGGCAGCACCCTCGTGATTTGACGACCCCGATCGTCGACTTCGAAACGGGTGGTGTGGCCGTTGGCGTCGGTTTGGGCGATGAAATTTCCCAGCTCGTCGTAGTCATAGCTGGTGATCTGGTTGAGGGCATCTTTGACCGACTTCAACCTGCCCACGGCATCGTAGAAGTATTCGGTTTTCTTGCGTTCTTGGTCCCATACTTCCTTGCGACGGCCCAAGGCGTCGTAGACGGTTTCCACTTTGCTCTGATCGTGGGAGATCACGAATCGTTGACGGCCGACTTCGTCATATTGATAGGTGGTGGTGAATTCCCGCGGGTCGGTGACCGACTCCAAGCGGCCCGCATCGTCGTAGACGTAGATGGTTTCCTGATCAAGGGCGTCGATGACTTTGATCCGGCGGCCGGCATCGTCGTAGACGTAGCGGGTCGGGTGGCCCCGCTCGTCAATGACTTTCACCAAGCGGCCGGCCCGGTCGTACTCGTTGGTCACCGTGGGCTCGTCGGGGCCCGGGTAGGTGGTGGTCAGTAGGCGGCCCGCTGGGTCGTAGGTGTACCTGGTGATCCGGCCCAGCTGATCCACCGAGGCCACAGTTCGTCCCTCGGCGTCGAAGACGTTTCGGGTGTAGGTGCGATCGGGGTAGAGCACCTGAGCCAAGCGGCCCTGCTCGTCGTATTCCTGGATGATCCCGCGGCCTCGCTCGTCGATTTGCTGGGTGACCCTGCCGAGCAAGTCGTAGACGGTTTTCGTGGAAGTGCCGTCAGGGGCGGTGACGGTGACCACCCTGTCTAGATCATCGTATTGGTAGCGGGTGACCAGGGTTTCGATCTCGCCCTTGGGCAAGGTCCGGGTGGTGGTCGAGGTCAGGCGGTTGCCGTGGTCGTCGTAAGTGTGGCTGGTGGCATGGCCGAGGGCGTCGGTTTCCTTCTCCACGTTGCCGTAGGTGTCGTATTCAAACGAGGTCACGTGGTCCAAGGCATCGGTGATGGAGCTCAGCTCGCCGCGGCTGTTGTAGCCGAAGTCTGTCTGCACATCCAAGGCGTCGCGCGTCCACTCCAGCTCGCCGTTGGACTTGTAGCGATTGGTGGTCGTGTGGTTCAGCGGATCGGTGATGTTTTCCGGCAAGCCGAGGTCGTGGTAGGTGAACGACGTAACCTCGTTGAGGGGGTTCTTGATCGATTTCAGGTCGTTGGAAGCCGCAAAGTAGTTGTAGGTGGTGGTGTGACCCAGGTCGTTCTTTTCCGTTCGCAGGAGATCGCGGTCGTAGGTTCGCCAAGTCTTTTCGCCGTTCTCGTTGATCTCCAGGGTCACGTTGCCGCGCGGGTCGTATTCCATGACTCGGGTGAAACCGAGGCGGTTGGTGATCACCTCGCGACGACCTTCCAAGTCGTGGTCGAAGAGCATTTCGCGGCCTGAGGCGTCGATCATTTTCACTATGCGGCCATCGTCGTCGTATTCCGTGCGCACGGCCCGGATGCCGTAGGCGTTGTGGATGTCTTCGAGGTAGTGGTCCCGGTAGGTGAATTGGGTTTTGGCGCCGGCTCGGTCGGTGTGCAGAATCAGATCGTGGTTTCCATCGAAGCTGTAGACGTTTCGCTTGCCCCTGGGATCGATGATTTCTTCAATTTTGCCGTCCGCGTCGCGGATGAATTCCACGCCCCGGCCGCTGGAATGGGTGATGCCGTTTGGAGTGATCTCCAGGGTGTTGCCGTGCAGGTCTTCCAGGTGGGTGACGCCGTCTTGGAGGTCCAGATGGAAAATTCGGCCATCGCGGGTGGTGAGCTTGACGTCGTCGGGCACGAAGGGTTGCTGAGTGTGGCGATCGAGCACGCCGTCGCTGCCGTTGGGGTAGAAGACCTCGGTATTGCCGAGGATTTCTAGGGTGGTGCCCGGCAGCGGGCCATCGACCCACTCAAACTCGGCGTCGGCGATACAGCCGCCGATCAGGGTGCTCGGGCGCTTGAGCACCAGTCGAAAGCGGTAGACCTCTTGATCGGAGAGCCGGACCGTCGTCAAGTGGCTTTTGGTTTCCTGGACCACTGAGCATGGCAGACCCCACGGACCCGAGGTGGCGGGAATTTGCCAGCCGTCGCCCGGCGGACGGTTGTTCTGGTAGAAGCCTTGACGGATGTCCAGCGTCCAGCCCACACCGAAGTCGCCCAATCGCTTGTCGCGGCTGTCGTAGGTCCGAAGGATGCGGATATCGAGACCCGAGAGCGGGATCTGCAGGTCCACAAAGCTGAGAGTGAAGTGGCCGATCTTCATCTGGCCGTCGACGACGACTGAGATGCGATCCTCGACGATGCGTCCCAGACTGTCCACGGCTTCGAGCTTGAGCTCGTGCAGACCGTTGAGCAGCAGGGTGGGGTCGAAGGTGGCGAGCTTTTCGCTCGCGCGGGGTTGGGAGCCGCGGGCCAGCTCTTGCCAGTCGGTTTGACCGATCAGGCGATCGGAGGAACCGATCAGACGGCTCGATACTCGCCAGAAGTCGAGCATCGGGCTCGACACGTTGCCCAGCAGATCCGTCGGTTCGGTGACCTCGCTGAGATCTATCGGCGTGGTGAACGCCACCGTCGGGGCGTTGCCTTGGTTGGGAATTTCGAGGGTGACGTCCTCGGTGACCAGGATCCAATAGCCCTTGCCCACCTCGAAAATCTGCAGGTCGTTGGCCCAATCCGGCACGGTGACGTCGTGGATGGCCCAAGGGTCTTCGGTGTCGGACGGATCGTAGCCGTAGACCATCTGATACTTGCCGGCGATGGGTTGAAGGGCCGTTTTGAGGTGGCGGTTTTGGCCCGCTGGAAGGCCGATCAAATTCCAGCCGGTGCAGAGCTGCCATGAGCTGGTCGGTGGAAGCTCGCCGGTGGACGCCAGAGACCCGGCTGTGGTGGCGTCGAGCCACAGTCCTTGGGTGGGGCTGATGGCGGTCAAGGTCGAGCCGGCCGGGTTGGCTGGATCGTAGACTTGCCATTTGTCGGCCGAGGGATCACAGGCGTCGTAGAACCAGACGGTCGAATAATTCCCGTCGATGGGTGCGAAGACGTCGGACGGGGTGCTCACCGTCGGGGTTTCGGGGATAGAGATCAGGTTCCACGACGGCAGGAACGGAATCGAGTCCAGATCGGCCTTAGCGAAGGCTGTTGGTCCGGTCGATCTGCCAGACGCGTTGGAGTCGGCGAAGCTCGGAGGTGACGGTGGCGTCGGAGGGGTCGGCGGTTCCTGGACGGCACCAAAAACGGTGGACGTAAGGGCTGCCGAGATAGGTGCCAGGCGCTTCGCTAGGGCCTCTATTGACGGTGCCGGACGTTTCGACGGTGCCGCTGTCGACTGCGAGCTGTCCAGGTAGTGCCGGTGCTCGGCGATCCTGCGTTCGATCCTCTCCTTCTCCCGAGCTTCTTCCTCGGCCTCGACATAAACACGGGCCTCGATGGCTCGACGCTTGCCGGCGACTTCTTGCAGGGCGAAGACCGGCGGGCCGTAGAGGCTCATCCACAAACAGAAGAGCTGCACGGCGAGATGCTTCAACGCTCTGATCGCACTCTGAGACGGTCGCTCACCCAGGCTTGATCGCTTACATAGCCGATGTTTGTCCCCAGCCACCGTTCCCCCTCCAGTTTCTCAGCCAAGACCACGCATCGGGGGCTCCGTTCCTCTTCAGAGTCCAGGCTTCGAGATCGCATGAACGATCATTCTACTGCAAGCTGAATCCACCACACCGGCCTTGGGGACTCGGAAAACGGCTCTGGGGACGGAGAGGGAGCTCGGCAGGCTGCTAGGGCGGTCAGGCCTCCAACACGGCCCGGGCCGCCGTCAGAACCTTGTCCATCGTGGGTAGGAGCGCTTGCTCCAGGTTCTTGGCGTAGGGCACGGGTCGGTCGGCATAGGCGACTCGCTTAACGGGTGCGTCGAGCCAGAAGAAGGCTTGGTCGGCGATTTGGGCGGCGATCTCGCCGCCGAAGCCGCTGGTGAGCTGGGCTTCGTGCACGATCACGACTCGGCCGGTCTTTTTCACCGACTCGAGCACGGTGTCTTGGTCGAACGGTACCAAGGTCCGGAGGTCGATGACCTCGGCGTCGAAGCCGTCCTCAGCCAGCTGGTCCGCTGCTTCCATGCAGGTCCAGACCTGTGCGCCGTAGGTCACGAAGGTGAGGTCGGTGCCCGGCCGGCGCACCTTGGCACGGCCGAGGGCGGGGACCGCGCCGGTTTCCGGAAGCACCGACTTGATCCGCCTATAAAGATATTTGTGCTCGCAGAAAATAACTGGATTGGGGTCGCGGATCGCCGCTTGCAAAAGCGCCTGGGCGTCTTCGGCCGTGGCCGGGCAGACGACCTTCAGGCCGGCGGTGTGTGTGAACCACGCTTCGGGATTTTGGGAGTGGTACGGACCGGCGCCGACACCGCCACCCGCGGGTAGGCGAATCACCAGGGGACACGGTGTCTGCCAGCGGTAGAAGACCTTGGCGATCATGTTGACGGTTTGGTTGAAACCGCAGGTGATGAAGTCGCCGAATTGCATCTCCACGATCGGGCGATAGCCGAGCAGGGCGGCACCTGCGGCGATGCCGAGGGTGCCGCTCTCGGAGATCGGGGTGTCGCGAACTCGATCGGGCCAACGCTCGTGCATGCCCTTGGTGATCCGGAAGGCCCCCTCGAAGACGGCGATGTCCTGGCCTAGGATGAAGGTCTTTTCGTCCGCCTCCATCTCCTGCCAAAGGGCGCGGTGGATACCCTCCACATAGGGCCGGGTTTCCCCTTCCCGCGCTTCGTCGAGGGTTTCGTCCAGCTGTTGGTCCGCCTCGAGATCCACCTCCACGGGCACCAGGGCCGGGCGGCTGGCCACCTCGTCGCCGGGCACGGGGTTTTCGAGGGCCCGTTGTAGGGCGGTTTCCACCAACTCGGAAATACGAGCTTCCAATCCTTCCTGAATATCCCCCTGGAGCTCACCCCGCTCCCACAGCTTGCGTGCGTAGGTGGGTACCGGGTCTTGGGACATGTAGACGTCCAGCTCGTGCTTCGGAACGACCTTCAAGGAGTCGTCCCCCTCGCTATGGCCGCGCATGCGACCGAGCATGGCCTCGATGAGGGTCGGCCCTTTGCCGGCGCGAGCACGGCTGACCGCCCGGCGCATGGCCTTGGACATGGCCATGGGATCGTTGCCGTCGACGGTTTCGCCGGCTATGCCGTAACCCAAGGCGCGATCGGAGAGCTTTTCGCAGGCGAATTGATCCCGGGTCGGGGTGGCGAAAGCGTAGCGATTGTTGTGGATCACCAGCACCAAGGGCAGCTTCCACACCGCCGCCATGTTGAGACCTTCGTGGAAGTCACCGGTGGAGGTGCCGCCGTCGCCGATGAAGTTGATCGCCACCCGGTCGCTTCCGTCCTGCTTGAGGGCGTAGGCGGCTCCGGCGGCCACGGGGATCATGGATCCCAGATGGCTGATCATGCCGATGTGGCGAATGCCGTGGTCCGGATCGAAATAGCCGTAGTGGAAGGATCGCTCCACGCCGTTGGAGAAACCGTCGGCACGGCCCAACAGCTGGCAAGCGAGCCGGTAGAGCACCTCGTCGGGATCCGGGCGGACGCCGTCGGGCTCACCGAAGCCGAATCCGGGAAATGCGCGGGCGGGATCCAAATAGTAGGCGAGGATGGCCCCGAGGTCCCGATGCAGGGTGCACAGGACGTCGCCCTTTTCCAGGGCCAGGCCGGCCGCCACCGTGGTGGCCTCGCTGCCGATTTGGCTGTACCACTTGGCCAGCCGCCCGGTTTTCAGCAGCATGGTGTAGCGGGTATCGAAGTCCCGCGCGAATTTCATGAAGGCGTAGTGGAGCAGGCGGTGGGATTTGAGATCAATCATGGCCGCGAGAGCATAGGGGAGGCTGTGGACCTACGCAAGCCTCGCGCCCCTAACTCCCCTTAGGGATGTTTTCCGGCCATTGGAAGGGGTCGGGGTGCAGCTCGCGCAGGGGTTTGATGACCCGCTCGCCATCCAAGTCGGCCATCAGCACCGGGGTGTCGCCGTCGCAGAATTCCGTCAAGGTTTCACGGCACATGCCGCACGGAGAGGCGGGGGGCGACGTGTCGGTGACCACGGCAATGGCCCGAAACGTCTTCTTGCCGGCGGCGACCGCCGTGGCGACGGCCGTGCGCTCGGCGCAAATGCACAGGCCGTAGGAGCGGTTCTCCACGTTGCAGCCGGGCACGATCTCTCCGTCTTCGGTCAACAAAGCGGCGCCGACGAGGAAGGTCGAATAGGGGGCGTAGGCCTTGAGGCGTGCGTCCCTCGCGGTTTCGTACAAAAGATCCCAATCGATAGCTGCTGTGTCGTGCTCCGCCATGCTCATTTCAGTCTCCGAAAGTCAGGGCCGCTTGGCCAACCGGCCTATCGGCCAGACCGGCCTATCGGCCAGACCGGCCTATCGGCCAGACCGGCCTATCGGCCAGACCGGCCTGCCGGATCTGCTGGGTGGACCGCGAACCCTAACATGCCGGAGCGGCCGGTAGAACGGATGTGAAAGATAGGGTCCGTGACGAGAGCTTTGTCAGGTGGGCAAAAGACTTTGGCTCAAAACACCCAACTCTGACGCTACTAGATATTGCGTAGAAAGCGAGATCGCCTTACAAGCGAGATCGTCTGGTTTGGGAGGGAGGTGAATTTCCCCATATCTTCACCTTCCTCCTATTTTTTGCCCCGGGAGATTACCTTTAGCGGACCGATCGCGCGCGTCGTTTCACCAGCCGCAGCATGCGGTCCGGACGATCGGTGAAAATGGCGTCGACCCCCCGGTGGATCAGGCGCCTCATGCGCCAACTCAAATTGACGGTGTAGACCGACACCGGCACGCCGTGGGCGTGGGCATCTTCCAACATGGATTTGCTGAGGTAGGCCTGCCTGATATTGAAGGCCGACGCGTGGGCCTGGGCGGTGATCTCCGACGGCAATAGGGCTCGGTGGAGCTGCCGGTTGTAGAGGGATGCGGAGCGAATCTCCGGTGCTACTTGGTGCAGGTGAATCAGGGCCCGGGGATTGAAGGAGGACACGATGACCTGATCCACCATGTCCCGCTTGCGAACCTCCACGGCCACCTTCTCCTCAATGCCCCCCTGGGCCGACTCGCCCACGGCCTCGGTTTTGATTTCGATGTTGATCAAAATCCGATCCTTCACCAGATCCAGCATCTCGGCCAAGCTCGGCACGGGCTCACCGGCGTATCGACGATGAAACCAGGAGCCGGCATCCAGGGTTCGGATGACCTCCCAAGGCGTCTCCTGCGCCACACCGATACCGCTGGTCGTGCGGTCCAGAGTGTCGTCGTGCAAAACGATCACCATGCCGTCCGAGCTCAACGTCACGTCGATCTCCACCATGTCCGCGCCCAGCTCCATGGCCATGCGCACGGCGGTCAAGGTGTTTTCCGGTGCCTTGCCCGAGAATCCACGATGGGCGATCACCATCGGACGTTGGGCGGTGAGGAACGCGTCGATATTCCGGGGCCGCTGAAGAAGGGAGTCCTCGCTCATGGCGGGAATGGTATCCGGCTTGGGTGCGGTCGAGGGCGAGCAAGCGATCAAAAAAGAGAGGGCACCCAGGCATCCGATCGTAGTTGGCTTAGCGAAACGGGGAAATTTCATATTTGGCTCATGACTTTCATGGGGAACCGGTGGGCTTTCCCACGCTTCCGGGTGATCAGCGGCGGCTCGCGGACGTGGAGCAGCTGAGGGGCAAAGAAGAAATATACCTACTCTCTGTGAAGGTCCGGGAAATCCGGCGAAAAGTAGACGATCCGCTGAGAGGCCCTCGCGCTCTGTTTACCGGGCAAATCCAACGGTCTTGAGCATAAGACCTCCAAGCTCGCGATGAAGCTTCTTGCTCAAATTCTCTGTGCATGGAGGGGTTTTCGGATGTCCTTCGCATGAGCTTGGTTGAAGGCACACGAGCCACGGGAAAGCGGCGAATCACTACTACAGCGCCCGTCCCCAGCTCGACCGCCCGCCGAACATCTGTTGCATTCAACCAGTCCTTGTCTCAGCAGTGAGCCCATCTCACTGGATCGAGAACGCCTAATTGGGGAAGGCACCCTCGATCAGCCTCGAAGCATCCCCTCATCCAGGAGGTCGTCATGACCAGGAAAGCTCAGCTCGTTTTTGCCGCCGCTCTCAGCCTTGCCCTCCTCGCCTTGCCCGCTACTGCCGGTGATTTCTCCATCCAGGAAGCCGGGGGTGAGATGGCTTGGTCCCTCAACAAGGCTTTCGGAACTGCCCATCTCGTGGTGTCCGGCCCGAATGACTTCTACTTCGCCCGCACCTTTGTGGACGGTGAGTCTCCCTCCTTCTCTGTTTACGACGATCTCGGTGAGCTGGCCGACGGCAGCTACACCTGGTCCCTGACCGTGACCTCCAAGGTCAGCGACTCCTTGCGTGGTGACATGGAGGCCGCCCGCGCCGCCGGTGACGTGGCGTACCTCGATAACCTGAAAGCTCGGGGTATCTTCTCTTCCAACGGCTACAGCGGCCACTTCGTGAAGCGCAATGGTGCGTTGATCGTGCCGGAGCTGGCTCCCGCCGCCGAAGGGGATGCCGATATCGCTCTGCCGACCAAGGATCAGGTCATTGCCGACGATCTGATCGTCGACGGTAGCGCCTGCGTGGGTTCGGACTGTGCCAGCGGTGAGAGCTTCGGCTTCGACACGATCCGCTTGAAAGAAAACAACCTGCGCATCAAATTTGTCGACACCTCCTCGGCCAGCGGGAGCTTCCCGTCGACGGATTGGCAGCTGTTGGCGAACGATACCAACAATGGTGGTGCCAACTACTTTGCGATCGAAGATGTGACCGCCGGCAAGACCCCGTTCAAGGTGGAGGCCGGCTCTCCCAACAACACCCTCTACGTCGACAGCAACGGTCGGATCGGTGTGAAAACCAACAGCCCAGCAGTTGACGTCCACGTGGTCGAAGGCAACACCCCGACCCTGCGTCTGGAGCAGGACCAATCCAGCGGTTTCGATGCCCAGATCTGGGACTTGGCCGGCAACGAGTCCAACTTCTTCCTCCGTGACGTCACCAACGGCTCCCTGCTCCCGTTCCGCGTCGAGCCCGGTGCTGCGAAGAACAGCGTGTTCATCGATGATCAAGGCCGCACGGGTTTCGGTGTCGCCGATTCCGGCCCCACCCAGGATCTGCACTTGCGCAGCACGGACGGTGACGGCCAGCTCTTGATCGAAGAGACCAGCAGCACGGTCACCCAACGGGTGCTGCTCAAGATCGAGAACACCGGCATCCCCTCCTTCCAGCTCGAGGATACCGACAGCGGCGACAAGTGGGCGTTCAGCGTCAAGAGCACCGGCTTCGAGATGTCCAAAGGCGGCTCCGGTGTCTCCGAGATGCTCGTCACTCCGGGTGGTGATCTGATCATTGCCGGTGCTTTGACCACCGCCGGCTCCACCTACCCCGACTACGTCTTCCGCGACGGCTACGAGCTGATGTCCTTGGACGCCGTGGAAGCGTTCATCGAGGCCAACGGCCACCTGCCGAACGTGAAGTCTGAGGAAGATGTGGAATACGGCAAGCGCATCAACATGACCGAGCTGAGCATCAGCCTGCTCGAGAAGGTTGAGGAGCTGACCCTTTACACCATCGACCAACACAAGGCCCTGGCGCAGCAGAGCGAGCTGATCCAGAAGCTGGAAGCTCGCCTGGCCACCTTGGAAGGCGAAGGTCGCTGAGCCCAGCGTAAAGAACTCTGAATAGGTCACTTACCGGCTTCGGCCGAAACGCAGAACCCGCGGTTTTCGGACCGCGGGTTCTGTCGTGGTCAAGAAAATTTTTAGCAATAAAGCTGACACTGATGTGGTTTGAAGGTACAGCGCGCATGGTCTAAGTGAAGGCAGAAAGAGATGAGAGCCACCCGAAAAGACATCCTCTGATTTTCACGGGAACGGCTCCCTCCAAGCCCACGAAGCCCAGGCTTCACAAGCTAAAAGCCAAGCAAGTGATTTGAAATTGCGGTGGATCCAAGGATCCGCCAACGGTCGAAATGTGCCCAATTGGGGTGGGCGTCTCGATCGAACTGAACGTATCCAATCCGAACCAGGAGGTCATCATGACCAAGAAAGTCCAGCTCGTTTTAGCTGCCGCTCTCAGCCTCGCGCTCATCACCATGCCCGCTACCGCCGCAGATTACGTCATCAGCGAAGCCGGTGGGGAGATGGTTTGGTCCCTCGGAAAAGCCTACGGCAACGCCGCTCTCGTCGTCTCCGGCCCGAACGACTTTTACTACGCCCGCAGCTTCGCCGACGGCGAGGTTCCTTCCTTCTCCGTGTACGACGATCTCGGCGAGCTCGCCGACGGCAGCTACAGCT
>JAUIJL010000042.1 GCA_030431255.1 Thermoanaerobaculia bacterium
CAACTTTTCCGACCCGGCAGGCAACATCCCGCTCATCGTCGCCGCGGGCCTGCTGTGGGGTGGTGTCGAGCTGGGCTTGAGTCTGTGGGATCTGTGGGAAACCGGTTCGACCCTGGCAGATCCCTGTGCGCCCGACGGTGAGAAAATCGCGGCAGCGGGTGGAATGCTGCTCGGAATGGCACTACCGGGAGGAGGATATGGGGCTGGTGCGAAGGCGGCGGCTAAGGGAGTTTCAAGGGGAAAAGGAACCGCTGCAATAGCGCTGGGGCCAGTAGGAGATGCTGGGGCCCAAGGGCTGGCGAGAATGGAACGTTTTCGAAACCTCGCGGCAACCGGTTTTCAAGTAGGCGGAAGTGGTTTCTCGATAAATTCTCATCTCCTCAACAGCCTACGAAAGTCCGGCCGTCGCCACATTGAGCCCGAGTCGATGGTCAGGGCTCTCGGGACAAAGCCGAGTCGAGGTACTCCTGGCTCAAGAGTGTATGTCGATCCTGAAAGCGGTACGCGATTCTTCGTCAACACTAGCAACGCTGTGGTGGGAGTCCACCCAGCTTCTTTCCGGTGAATGAAGCATGAAGGTGATTTGGTCGCCAGCAGTCCGCTATCGCTGTTTTCTTGCGCCTTCGAGGCAAGTTGCCACCATTGTCTCGACAAACCTAACTAATAAAGCAGTCGGGAGATTGGTGCCGAACGGACTTACCTTGGTTACAAATGCCCGCGGACTCTTTTGTGATCTTGAAATGGCGCTGATACCCGAAAACAGAGTGCTAGAAGATGTAACTCCAAACGAATCGAGGAATGCAATCGAGCCACTAGAAACGATTCTAGACACTGGGAGCTCGGCAAAATGGTTCCTCAACGAGCCTGAGGGCCAGTTTGTTGTAACCCTTTCTGACGAGAGGGTGGAGAGCTGGTTCGAGCTCATTCCAGGAAAGCTGTTCATTGGAACACGTCGCCATGCAATTCTAGGCGCAGTTGCCGTTGAGGGTTTCATCAAAGACCCTACTGGTCGACGGGAGGCAGTCTGGCTAGATGAATTGGAGATCTCGGCAGATTGAACCTGGAAGAAGCCACTTAGGATTGAGTAGACAATTCGGTGCCGGCGAATCGAATAGCTGGGCACGGAGGGAAGCGGTGCTGGACCCGGTTTCGACGGGTCCAGCTCGAAAGACATCCCACGACAACCGAGGTCGCCTCGAAACCGTCAGCTACGACGGCACCCTAGTGCCGACCTACGGCTACGACGTCCATTCCAACCGCACCTCCTATGACGGTCCGTTCGGCACCGTCACCGAGCTCGACACCGACTACGACGCAAGAGATCGCCTGCGGCAATACGGCGACACCGACTACACCTACAACGAGGCGGGTGAGCTGACGTCGAAATCCGCCAACGGCCAAGCCGTCACCTACGACTATGACGTCTTCGGCAACCTACGCCAAGTTTCCCTACCGTCGGGCACTACCATCGATTACGTCATCGACGCGGCCCAGCGGCGCATCGGCAAGAAGGTCGACGGTACCTTGACCCGAGGATGGCTCTACCAAGACGGCCTCAACCCCATCGCCGAGCTCGACGGCACGGGCCGGTCTGGGTTGGGTCCGTCTAGGAATCCTTGAAGCTCACCCGGAAGAACAACGCGTAGAGCACCGGAACCACCAGCAGCGTCAGCATGGTGGCGAAGGCTAGGCCGAAGATGATGGTCACCGCCATGGGACGGAACATGGCCGTGCCGCCGAGCCACAGGGGCACCATGCCGAGCACGGTGGTGGCGGTGGTCAAGAGGATCGGGCGCAGGCGTTGTTGGCAGGCGTCGACCACGGCTTGTTTGGGTTCTTTGCCCAGCTCGGTGATTTCAATGTTGATTCGATCCAAGAGCACGATGGCGTTGTTGATGATGATGCCCGCCAAGGAGATCAGGCCCAGGAGGGTGAAGAATCCGAAGGAGGATTTGGCCACCAGCAGGCCGAAAGTGACGCCGATCAACCCCAACGGGATGGTGGTCAAGATGATGATCGGACGGCGGATCGAGTTGAATTGGGCCACCAGCAGCAGCACGATCACCATGAAGGCGATCGGTAGCTTGGCGCCGATGGACGCGTTGGCCTCGTCGGAGCTTTCCGACTCGCCGCCTTCCTCATAGCCGAAGTCCTTGGGCCATGCGGCACTACTTTCCTTCAGCCGGCCGGAGAACACCGCGTTGACCTCGGCGGCGGTGACGCCTTCTTTGAGCGTCACCAACAGGGTCATGGTGCGCTCCCGGTCCCGTCGCTCGATGATGCCGGGCTCGAAGGTCAGCTCCACGTCGGCCACCTGTTTGAGCGGCACGGTTTTGCCGCTTTGGGAGTAGATGGTCAGGCCGTCGAGCTTGCCGATATCTTGCCGATCAGCGGCGACGGACCGCAGGGTCACGGGGATGAGGCTGGTGCCTTCCCGATACTCGGTCATGTCGATGCCGGCCAGACTGGTGTTGAGCGAAAACGCCACGTCGTTGCTGGTGACTCCGGCGGCCAGGGCGCGCTCTTGGTCGACCTCTACCACCAGCTTCTTGGTCTTCAGACCCCAGGAATTCTTGACCGATTGCACACCGGGTTGGGCGTAGAGCAGATCCGTGGTCTCGCCGGCGATTTCGTAGAGCTGGTCGTAATCGGGTCCGTGGAGTCGGACCTGAATGGGGTAGCCGACGGGGGGACCGTTTTCGAGGCGCGACAGCTGATGCTGTAGGTCGGGATGCTCGCGACGGATGAAGTCCTCGACGCCTGTAATGATCCGATCGACCGCCTCGCCGGTGGAGGTCTTGGCGATCAGGAACGAGCTCGCGGGATTGCTGCTCGGCGGATCGAGGGCGAGGGTGAAACGGGGGCCGCCCTCGCCGATGAAGAGCAGCCAGGTCAGGATGTCGGGCGGCTCGTCGTCGGATCCTTGGTGGAAGGTCTCGCGGATGTAGCGGTCGATGGAGGCGGTGACCGCCTGGCTTTCCTCGATGGAGGTGCCCAGGGGCATTTCGAGCTTGCCGGTGAAGACCGGATCCTCCGAGGGAGCCACGAAGACCTGGGGCACCCAGCCCATGCCGACGATGGAGAAGGCAAAGAGTCCGGCGACCCCGATCAGGAAAAGCAGGCGGTGGCGTAGGGCGGTGACCAGAAGGCGTCGATAGAAGCGATACCAGCGACCGTCGAAGATCTCTTCCTTGTCGGCGGCTTTCTGCTTCACCCTGAGAGTGACCGTGGTGAGCATGGGAATGAAAGTCATCGCCAGCAGCCAGGAAGTCAGCAAGGTCAGGCTGACCACGTAGAAGATATCGGCGGTGTATTCGCCGATCGCTGATTCCGCCAGGGCGATGGGCATGAAGGCCGCGGTGGTCGTCAAGGAGGAGATCAGCAGGGGCAGCATCAGCTCCTGGCCGGATTTCACCGCCGCTTCCACCGCCGGCATGCCGGTCTCCCGCTTGATCAACACCGATTCCACCATCACGATGGCGTTGTCCACCAGCAGACCCAGGGAGATGATCAATGCCGCCAAAGAGATCTGATTGATGGTGATGCCGAAGCTTTCCATCAAGTAGAAGGTGATGATCATGGAGCCCGGGATCAAAGTGGCGACCACCAGCCCGGTGCGCAGGCCCAGAAAGAGCACCATCACCAGAATGACGATGCCGATGGCCTGGAAGAGATTGGTGAGAAAGTCGTCGATATTGGCTTTGACCAGATCCGACTGGAACCAAACCGGACGTAGCTCGATACCCAACGGATACGACGCCTCGATGCGCGGCACCAGCTCGGTCAGCAGGTCGCCCAATTTGGTGATATCCCCGCCTTCGCGCATGGAGATAGCGAGCACCAAGCTGCGCTCGCCGTTGACCCGGGCGATGCTCTTGGGAGGATCCTGGTAGGCGCGGTAGACCTCGGCGATATCACCCAGATAGACCGCCGCGCCGGTGGGAAGCTGGATCACCGTGCGCCGGAGCTGCTCCACGGACTCGAAGTTGCCCGTGGGCTCGAGCACGATGCGCTCGCGGCCGCTGACCACATTGCCGCCGGACGACACGATGTTGACCGAGCTCAGCACGCCGGTCAGGGCTTTGGGGGATAAGCCAAGCTCGGTCAGGCGGGAGTTGTTGTACTCCACGAAGACGACCTCTTCCTGCTGACCGTAGATGTCGACCTTGGCGATTTCACGGACCTTGAGCAGGCGGTCGCGAATCTCGTCGGCAACGTCTTCCAGCTCGGCATAGGAGTAGCCTTCGCCGGTCAACGAGTAGACGCTGCCGAAGACATCTCCGAACTCATCGTTGATGAAGGGGCCCCGAATGCCGTCGGGAAGGTCTTGCTCCACGTCCTCGACCTTGCGCCGCAGGCTGTCGAAGATCGGGCGCATCTCCGTGTAGCTTTCGAGAAAGTTGACCTTGACGATGGAGATACCTGTCCGGGAGTCGCTGGTGATGAAATCCACCTCCGGCATCTCTTGAGCCTTCTTCTCAATTTGGTCGGTGACCAATTGCTCGACCCGCTCGGGGCTGGCTCCGGGGAATTGGGTCGTGATCGCCACGGTCCGGATGGTGAAACCCGGATCCTGCGCTTTGGGCAGGTTGATGTAGGCCAAACCTCCGGACGCGAGCAGCAGGCAGACCAGCACCAGGGTGATGCGGTTTTTGTCGATGGCGAGCTGAGTGATATTCACCGATTCACCTCATGGACGCCCGGCGGTCGATGGATCGGGCTCGCCGAGCTTGACCTTCAGGCCCTCGCGGATCACCGAAGTGCCTGCGGTGACCACCCGATCCCCCGGGCTCAAGCCCCCCAAGATCTCGAGGCCTAGATCCGTCAGCTCTCCGACTTGCACGGGTCGACGCTCGATCATCGCGAGCTCTCCGCCGCCGTCGGGAACCGCCAGGAAGACGAATTTCTCGCCGCCGTCTTCAACCACCGCGCTCAGGGGCACCAAATAAAGCTCCTTCTGCTCGCCGGTGGCGAGATCGAATCGCACTTCCGCGGCAAGGCCGGATCGAAGCTCCGGATGCTCACCGAGGATCGCCACGGTGACCGGGAAGGTCGCGCCGCTGCCGGCGGCGACGCCGACCTCGCTGACGGTGCCGCTGAAGGTGCGGTCGCGCACGGCGTCGAACCGAACCGTGGCGGGAATGCCCTTGCTCAGCTCGCCGATCAGGCTCTCGGGCACCGCCAGCTCCACCTCGAGGGCCGAGCCACAGGTGACGGTGGCGATCGGGCTGCCGGGGCTGACGTTTTCGTTGACCTCCACCTCGATCGAGGCCACCGTGCAGTCGGTTTGGGCGTAGAGGCGTGAGTACGAGACGTTCAGCTGGGCCAGCTCCAATTGTTTTTCCGCCGCTTTCACCTGCGCCTGGGCGGATTCCGCGGCCGCCCTGGCGGTATCGAGGTCGTCGCGCGAGGCGTTGTTGCCCGCGTAGAGGCCCCGAACCCGCTGGTAGCCGGCTTCGGCATTGCGCAACGAGGCTTGGGCCTGGATCAAATTGGCCTCGCTTTGCTGGGCTTGCAGCTCCAACAGGGAATCGTCGAGTCGGGCGATCAGCCGGCCCTTCTCGAGCTGGTCGCCGATGGAAATCGGTAGCGCTTCCACGGTGCCGGAGACTTTGAAGCTGAGCCGGGATTCGAGCGCGGATTTCGAGGTGCCGGAGTAGATCCGCGCCCGGCTGGCCGAGGTCGGCTCCGCGACCAAGTGGCGCACGGGACGAATGACCTCTTCCATCTCGGCCTCGGGCGCTCGGCAACCGATGAGCAAAGACACCATCATCAGGCCGCCGACGAGCGGCCCGAGAAATCGGCGGTGTGGCGGTGTGCTCGCGGAGTGAGTGTCGGCGGTCGTGCACTTATTCATGGTCGAGGCCCTCATATGCCAGCAACCTCTCCAGGTCGGAAAGAAATGCTCGGCGCTCTTCGTCTTTCAGGAAAAATTCGAAACGACCGGTCGCCCGTTGAACGTTCATCAAATCGATGAGGAAGTCGTAAACCGCGTTGGCGGCGGCTTCATTGGATTGCAGAGCCGCGCTTTGGGCGTCGAGCAGCTCGAGGATGCTCACCGCGCCCTGGGAATAGGACTCGGTGATCAACCGCAAATTCTTCTTGGCCGCATCGGCCGCCTGCCTGGCCAGCTCGATGTTGTAGAAGGAGGCGTTGGTCAGGTGCATGGTGGAGCGAATGTTCTGCTCCAGCTTTTCTTCCAAGGAGGTGATTTGGGCCTCCAGCTGCTGCATCTCCAGCTCCGACTTGCGCAGTCGAGCTTTGCGCGCGCCGCCGGAGAAGAGGGGTAAGGAAGCGGAGAGTCCCAGGGACCAATCGGTTTCGCCTTCCAGGGACAATCCCACCCGATCTTCTTGGAAGATGTGGGAGACCTGCCCTTGCAGGGCGACCGACGGCGAGTAGTAGGCCCTGCGGTTGGAGAGATGCTCCCGCTGCTTGGCGGCATAGGCTGCCCGCAGGGCGGCGAGCTCCGGGGAGCGCTCCAAGCCGTAGCGCACTTGCAGATCCATCATCAAGCGGAAGGATTTCGGGTTGTCGATGACGTCCAGAATTCTGCCGTCTGCCACCAAGAGCTTGGGATCCTCGATGCCGGGCGGCACCATGACGAAGGGCTCGGACAACTTGCGGTGGAGAATTCGGTTGAGATTTTCCCGCGCCGTGGTCCGTTGGGTGTAGGCATCGATGGAATTCTGGCGCGCGGTGGCCAGCTCTCGCTCCCAACGATAGACGTCCGCGGGGCTGGTGGAGCCCAGCTCCACCCGGTTGCGGGCGAGCTCCAGGCTTTCGCGGGTTCGTTCCAAATTGTCTCGCTGAACCCGTGTCTGGGTTTCGGCCCGCAAAATATTCAGGAACGCTACGGTGACGGCTTGCAGCGTGTCCAAGCGGAATTGCTCGAGCTCCGCCTCACGGCTGAGCTGCACCTGGCGCAAGATCTCGGTATTTCCCCGATAGGGCTCCGACCAGATGAGCTGACTGAGGGTCACGGCGCCGCTGAGAGAGTTTTCCGCGGCTCCGCCGGAGGCCACGGCGACGGAGTCGCTGTCCAAGAGGGAGTGGGTCAAATCCGCGGAGATCTGCGGAAAAAAGGCCGATCGGGCTTCGCGGACGTCGAGGGCTCCGGCCGCGATTTCGAGACGTTTGGCCATCAGGTCCTGGTTGATGCGCACGGCTTCTTTGGCCACCAAGTCGAGATCCCATCCGAGACCGCCGGCACCCGGGTCGTCACCGACGATCACCGACTCCACCAGCACGCGGTAGCTGGGCCAGACATCGAGCCGCTGAGCCGTTTGCAGATTGATGTAAAGACGGCGCTTGAAGCTGAACTCCACGGGTTGATCCGCCGCGGCTTCCCCCAACATGACCGCCTGCATGCTGAGGGCGGTCGTGCGGGCGATGCGCTGCCAATCGGAATCCGTGACGTCGCCGGCCAAGATGCCGCTGCGGACCTGACTGTCGCCCGATAGGCTGAAGCTCGGCAACCCCCGTTGAATCAAGGCTTCCGCCAATGCCTCCACATCTTGGTCGACCAGTCGGCCCAAGCCGCCGATCATCACCGCGTCGACGTGATCGGGGATCTTCGACGCGAGATCGGTGTCCGCGTCGTCGAAGGGGATCAACACCGTCTCGATGCCCCTTTCTCGGGCCAAGGCGGCGGCGGCACCGGCAATGGTCGGCACTGCCTCCACCACCAGGCGATCGACCAGCAGGCCCAATCGCTTGAAGTCGACCACCCTCAGGAAATGCTCCAGATTGTCCGCGAAAGTGGCGGTGTCGGCCAAATAGCTGAGGTTTTTCTTGCCGCTGCCGAGACCGGCGCGGGGCATGCCCATCAAACGGGCGTCGAAGACCATGGGGACGAAGGTGGGTTTGGGGAAGACGTCGCGCACCGCGGCCATCTGGCAGGTGGCCAGGCCGGTGACCAAGACTAAGTCGACATCGGGATCGTCATAAGCCTTTTGCAACGCCTCCGCCATGCCTGCGGTGGTCCAATCGCCGTCGAGCTGCCTGATCTCCACCGCGAGCTCACCGCGGGTCAGGGCCAGAAGCTCTTCGGTGAATTGCCGCTGGATCTCGTCACTTTGGGCCGACGGCCCATCGCGGACAATCGCCAGCTCCCAGGTTTCGGCGGCCCACGCGGGCAGGGCCAAGGCTGAGAGGAGTAGGCCGACGAAAAGTGGCGAACGCTGGAGCCGCCGGCTCGGCGCTGGGCTCCTTGGGCTGTGCCTGGAAGTCACTGGATGCTCCTGCTCCGGCTCTCGGTCTGCCGACCTCGGTCGGCCGAGCCCCATCGAGCCTGCAAAGCTGGTCGAGGTTTGTCTTCGATGGGGCGAGTATAGCCCGACCCGACGAGCCGGCGTCTCACCGGCGATACGTCGAGACCCCCACGCTGAACCAGGTCGCGGGAATTTTCTCGGCAGAGCTTGACAAGCTCCTAATGTGTAACTAATATAGTCACATAATGAATACTCGCTTCGCAGTCGCCGTCCACATCCTGACTCTCCTGGAGTCCAACGCCGGAGAGCCGGCAACGTCGGAATGGATTGCGGGCAGTGTCAACACCAATCCGGCGCTCATCAGGCGTCAGCTAAGGGAGCTGGCCAAAGCGGGGCTGACCCGCTCGCAGATGGGACCCGGTGGTGGAGCCTTGTTGGCTCGGCCGGCGGAGAGGATCACCCTCGTGGATGTCTACCGCGCGGTCACGGAAGACAGCGACATCATTCCGATTCATGAGTCGCCGAATCCCAATTGTCCTGTGGGCCGAACCATCCAGGCATGTCTCGAGCAACGCTTTCAAGCAGCGGAGCAAGCATTGGAAAATGAGCTTGGACGAACCACTATCGCGGATCTCCTGTCGAGCATTTCCAGCTTCGAATGCGAGGCCTGAGCAGTGTCCTTTTGTTTTATAAAAATGTGTAACTAAAGTAGTTGCACTAAAGCTGAACAGCAAACCTACATTCCTCACAATAAGGAGTCGCCCCATGAACATCGCCATCACCGGAGCCACAGGCCGGCTAGGACGTTTAGTGATCCAGAAGCTGAAGCAAATCGTCCCGACCGAGCAGCTGATAGGCCTAGCACGCTCCCCTGAGAAAGCGTCGGACCTCGGGATTGCGGTCCGCGAGGCGGATTACGACCGAGCGGATACTTGGAAAGATGCCCTGGCCGGAGTCGATACCCTGCTGCTGATTTCGAGCAGTGAGCTGGGTAAACGGGTCCAACAACATCGCCATGTGTTGGCCGCGGCCAAAGCCGCAGGGGTGAGCAGGGTGGTTTACACCAGCTTGTTGCACGCGGAGACCTCGCCCCTGAGCTTGGCGCCGGAGCATCTGGAGACGGAGTCCATGCTCCGCTCCTTCGGTCTGCCTCACACCATCTTGCGCAACGGTTGGTACACTGAGAATTACACCGGATCGATGGGCGCGATTCTAGAGCACGGCGCTGTTTTCGGCAGCGCGGGTGAGGGGCGTATCTCATCGGCATCCCGGTCGGATTACGCCGACGCCGCGGTGGAGGCGCTGACCGGGCAAGGCCATGTCGGCCGGACCTATGAGCTGGCAGGGGATGCTTCCTACACGCTGGTCGACTTGGCGGCGGAGATCTCTCGACAAACCGGTCGTGAGATTCCCTACCGTCATCTGCCCGAAGCGGACTACGCCGCGGCCCTGGTGGGTGCCGGCTTGCCGGAGCCGTTCGCTCAGGCCCTTGCAAGCTGGGACGTCGGGGCTTCTGAAGGTGCCCTCTTCGAGGACGATCGGGTCCTTTCCACGCTCATTTCCCGACCCACCACTCCCATGGCCGAAACCGTGCGGGAGGCGCTGAGCGGCTTGGAGAGCAGCTTGGAAGGCGGGTCGGAGAAAGGACGGTCGTCATGAATGCCTCGGCAAACCTTCGCGGCAGGCAGGATTCCCATCCTGCTCCGGCGGTCCCCGGCAGCTACGGGCAAGCGCCCAAGGGTTTCAGGTTGCCCGCGACCACTCGTTTGGGTGCGGTGGTGCTCCAGGTCTCCCATCTTGAGAGATCGCTGAATTTCTATGGAACGGTGCTCGGTTTGAAGCTGCTCGATCAAGGGAATTCATGGGCCCGGCTCGGCAGCCCCGAGGGTCGAGTGCTGGTCGAGCTCCGGGAGCACCGCGGCGCCCGGCCCCGTTCCGACGGACGGACCGGGCTCTTCCATGTCGCCATTCTGCTGCCGGATCGGGGGGCGCTCGGGCGATTCGTTCTTCACCTCCGAGACCTCGGCCTTCAGGCGGGAGCGTCGGATCATTGGGTGAGTGAAGCGCTCTATCTACAGGACCCGGATCGTCTCGGGATCGAGGTCTACTGCGATCGCCCTCGGAGCAGCTGGCTGCGTCGCGGCCGGGAGCTGGAGATGACGAGCGATCGGCTCGACCTAGGGTCCTTGGTGAGCGAGGCAGGGGAGGAGCCCTGGCATGGCGTTCCGGAGGGAACGGTGATGGGGCACGTCCACCTTCGGGTAGGTGACCTGGATTCGGCCGCGGGCTTTTTCGCCGAAGCTTTGGGTTTCGATCGCATGGTGTGGAGCTATCCAGGGGCCCTTTTTCTCGGGGCCGGGGGTTATCACCACCACCTGGGCACCAACGTGTGGGGTGGGCCAGGGGCTGAGCCGCCCGGGCAGGACGAGGCCCGGTTGCTCGAATGGACTGTCGAGGTGCCGGAGATCGGGGCCTTGGATGAGGTGGCGGGCAGTCTCGAAGACGCGGGATTTGCGGTGACGAGGCATGGATCCGGAGAGAGCCGTTCGGTGACGGTCGCCGATCCATGGCAGACGATCGTCCGCATCCGAGCGGCTTCGGTCTAACCGAGCCGACCGGCCCGCCCGCCTCGACACGGAATCTCCCCAGGCCTCGACATGGGGGTCGCGGGCGGGCTACCCTTGGCCGCGCGATGAAGGAAATGGAACGAAAGCTCGGCCTGTGGTCGGTGGTCGGCATCAGCAGTGGTGCCATGCTCGGTAGCGGTCTCTTCGTGCTGCCCGGCTTGGCCGCCGAGCTCACGGGACCCTCGTTGTGGTTGGCTTATCTCGTCGCCGGCCTGTGTGTTTTGCCGGCGGCCCTCGCCAAGTCGGAGCTGGCGACGGCGATGCCGGTTTCCGGCGGCACCTACTTCTATCTCGACCGCGCGTTCGGACCCTTCATGGGAACGATCTCCGGGGTCGGCTTGTGGATGTCATTGCTGCTGAAGAGCAGCTTTGCGCTGATCGGCTTCGGTGCCTATCTCGACGTGCTCACCGATCTGCCCCTGCGCCCGTTGGCGCTCATTTTGTTGGCGGCAATCGTGGTGCTCAATGTCCTGGGCGTGAAGAAAGTCGGCAAAGTGCAAGTGGTCATGGTGGTGTTGGCGGTCGCCGGGCTCGTCTCCCTGGCGCTTCTGGGTTTGACGCGCTTTGAATCTCACTTCATGCGTCCTTTCTTCAGCGCCGGCAGCGCGGGGTTCTTGGCGACGGTCGGATTCGTCTACGTCTCCTTCGCCGGTGTCACCAAGGTGGCGGCGATCGCCGAGGAAGTCCGCGATCCCGGCCGCAATCTGCCCCGGGGCATCCTCATCTCTCTCGCCGGCGTGACCGCGCTCTATTGCTTGATCACCTTCGTGTTGGCCGGCACTCTCGGCCCCTCTTTGGCCGGGGATATCCGGCCGATCTACTCCCTGGCGTTGTCGGTCGGGGGGCCGGTCTTGGGTGTGGCGGCGGCGGTGCTCGGCGTTCTCACCCTGACTTCTATGGCCAACTCCGGCTTGCTCGCCGCCTCTCGCTTCCCCTTTGCCATGAGCCGTGACGACCTGCTGCCCCGGCGCTTGGCCCAGCTGCATCCGCGTTTCATGACGCCGATTTCGTGCGTGTTGATCACCGCCTTGGCGATGGCTGCGGCGATTATCTTTCTCGATGTGGCGAAGATCGCCAAGCTCGCCAGCTCGCTCAAAATCACCGCGTTTATCCTGGCGAATCTCGCCTTGGTCGTGCTGCGCGAGAGCGGCTCCCAATGGTACAAGCCGCGTTATCGGGCGCCGCTCTATCCGTGGTTGCAAATTTTCGGCATCTTGACCGGCCTCGCACTGCTCGTGTCCTTGGGCGTCACCGGCCTCGCCGCCTTGTTGGCGATGAGCGTTCCCGGCGCCCTGCTCTACGCCGCGTACGGCCGTCATCGAGCCGATCGGCGAAGCGTTTTCGGTGCCGCGGGTCCGCGTCGCGAGATCCTGGTCGAGGTGACCCGGCCGGAAGAGCTGCATCTGGAAGACCAAGACACGGCGGTGGTGGTGCCGCTCTTCGGTCGTGAGCGATCCCCGGAAACCCTGGTGGAAATGGCGATCTCGCTCGCGGACGGTCGGCGTGTGGAGGTGGTGCGCATCCTGCCCATGCCCGAGCAGACCGTGCTCGACACCCGTCTCGAGGAGAAGCTGATGCTCGCGTCTTTGAGGCGCCGCATCGAGGGCATGAATGAGCGACCCGGGGTGTCGGTGCATTTCGACTCTGTGGTCAGCCACGACGTGGTGGTCGATGTTCACGCCATTGCCACCCGCACGGGTTGCGATTGGTTGCTCATGGAGTGGCGGCGCAGCGAGAGCCGGCTGACGATCTTCGATCCCCTGGGCTGGCTGGTCAATCATCTGCCTTGCAATCTGGCTCTCTATAAGGACGCCGGCGTGCGCAACGTGCAGCAGATCATGGCCCTCGGCAGCCCCGGACCTCACGATGCGTTGGTGGTGTCGACGGTGCAGCATCTGGCCGAGGACAACGATGCCTCGGCGACGTTCGTGAGCTTTGTCGACGAAGACGTGGGCGATGCGGAGCTGAGGAGCGAGACCGACTATTTGGAGGAGCTGACCAGCCTCTACGACGGCGAAGCGGCTTCGCGCATCGTGCGGGGCGAGAACGACGTCGCATCCCTCGCTTTGGTGGGCGCTTCCTACGATCTCTTGGTGATGGGGGCGCCCCGTGATTTGACCCTTTGGGATCATGTGGTGGGAACGCCCGAGGATCGCCTCATGAGCCGGGTCAACTGCTCGGTCCTGCGGATCAAGACGCCGCCGAGCCGCACCCACGAGATGGTGGCGCCGGCTCCCAGGGACGCCTCGTCCATCGAGGGGCTGCTCGACGATCGGGCTTTGGCGGCGCGGGTGGCCGTCGATCGTCGCGAGGCCCTTTTCCCGCGTTTCGCCGAGGCTTTTGCGCCCGCGGTCGGCTCACCGCCGGCGGAGGTGGAGGCGGTGCTGATCGAACGTGAGAAGACCCAGACCACGGCCGTCGGCCGGGGCGTGGCATTGCCCCACGGGACCCTGCCGGGCTCCGATGGCACCCATCTCGGCATCTTCACCCTCGAGCAGCCGATCGACTGCCAAGCGCCCGACGACGAGCCGGTCGACGTGTTTTTCGTCACCCTCGGTCCACCGTCGGCCCGTGGCTTTCATCTTGAGCTGCTCGCCACCATTGCGCGTCTGATCGATAAGACGGCTCTGCTCGAGAGATTGCGGCGGGCCGAATCGTCGTCAGAGCTACGCCGCGCGCTCCGGGCCAGCGAGGATGAGCTGCGTTCGAAAAGAAAGGCGTAGGCCTTGACTTCAAGTGGACTTGAAGTGAAATCCTTTTGGAACGGCCCCAAATCGGGGCGCAACCCAAGGAGGATTTAACGATGTGGGACGAACGCTACTCGCGGAAAGATTATTTGTTCGGCACCGAGCCGGCTGATTTTTTGAAGCGCCATCGGGACTTGTTGAAGCCGGGGCTCTTCGGCCTGGCGGTGGCCGACGGGGAAGGCAGGAACTCAGTCTTTCTGGCCGAGCAAGGGGTCGAAACCACGGCTTTTGACGCGTCTCCGGTGGCGGTGGCCAAGGCTCGTGCCTTTGCCGAAGCCCGCCGGGTTTCAGTGGATTACCACGTGGCCGACGTCGAGGGCTGGACCTGGGAGCGCGATCGCTTCGACTTGGTGGTGGCGGTGTTCATCCAATTTCTCGGACCTGAAGCCATGGCGGAGACTTTCGAGAATATGTGCCGCGCCCTTCGATCGGACGGCCGGGTGCTGCTCCACGGTTATCGTCCCAAACAACTCGAATATCGCACGGGCGGTCCCTCCGAGGTGGAGAACCTCTACACCGAGGAAATTCTTCGTGGGGCGTTCGACGGGATGAAAATCGAGGTGTTGACCTCCTACGACGCCGAGCTCAGCGAAGGTGACGGTCATGTGGGGCGGTCGGCGCTCATCGACTTGGTTGCTCGGAAGCCCTGACTGCTTATCTTGACCTCGACCTCGACCTCGACCTCACCCTTGACCGCGCCGGCGCCTCCGGATTCCGTCTTGCTTCGAAGGTTGACAAATCGGACTAGATAGGTCCAAAATTCGCTCTCTAGTTGAGATGAAGTCTCAATAGAGTGTGACTACTGAGACGGAGGTCCGGGGCCACCAGGCCGGCGCGCCGTCTTCCCGGGCCTCACGGGCCCAAGCTCCAACGAATCACGACCCGAGAACCAGGCCCAGCGAATGCTCGTCCTTTCCGACATAGCTCGACTCGCGGCGGTGGGAATCTTCCTGACCGCCATGCCGACGGCTGATCCACCGGCGCTCGACGCAGAGGTGGAGCGGCATTCGATCCTCATGGGAACGGTGGCCCGTCTGGTGGTGGTCGGGGAGAGCCGGGAGCAGAGCCTGCAGGCGACCCGGGACATCGAAGACGTGTTGCGGGAAGCGGAAGACGAGCTCTCCACTTGGCGAAAGGGCACCGACCTCGATCGCCTCAACCGGGCTCCCGTGGGTAGCTCGGTCACCGTCTCTCCCGAGCTCGACGCCGAGCTCTCCCGCGCCCTCGCCTGTGCCGAGCTGACCCGCGGCGCCTTTGATCCGACCCTCGGTGCGTTGATCCAGGCTTGGGATCTACGCGGTGACGGGCGGCGCCCGAGCCCTGGGGAGCTGGATGAAGCTCTGCGGTTGACGGGCAGTCATTGGCTCGAACGGGTCGAGGCGGGGTGGCTGCGGCGACAGAACGTGATCGTCGATGAGGGCGGCTTCGGCAAGGGGGCTGCGCTCGATCGCTTGCGCCGCCACTTGGCGGACGGTCCACCGAGGCGGGTGCTGGTCGATTTGGGTGGGCAGATGTTGCTCTCCGATCCACGGCCCGACGCCGTGCCGTGGTCGATCGCCGTGGCCGATCCCGACGACCGCTCAACTCCAGTGCTGCTGCTGAGCCTGCCGGACGGATCGGTGGCCACGTCTTCCAATAGCGAGCGCTCGGTGTCGGCGACGATCTCCGCAGATCCGAAGTCGCCGGCGGAAAAGATCGGTCATTTGCTCGACCCGCGCACCGGTCGACCTGCGAGAGACTTCGGCTCGATGACCGTCTGGGCGCCCACCGGTCTAGAAGCGGATTGCTTAGCCACGGGCCTTTTCGTCGCCGGTCCGGAGGCGGCGCTGGAGCTGGCCCGCGAGCGGGACGGAATAGAGGTGGTGGTCATCGAGCGGACCGCGGACCGCCTCCACGTCAGTGTTAGCGATGGCATGCGCGGGCGGGTCGAGGTGATATCCGACCGTGTTTCGCTGTTGAGTCAAGAACCCCCTAAAAAGTCGGCCTTTCGTGGATCTTCGACCGGATCCGCCGGGCCGCGACGATAGATCCCTCTCTCGCATGAGGGATTCCACAGGAGATAGAGGATGACCCGTTTCCATCTTGGCCGTCGATTCGGACGGCTTTGGATTTCGACCGCCGCGCTGCTGGCGTTGACCGCGGTGACCACGCCGCTCCAGGCGCAATCCGAAGAAGATTACCAACGCCTCGAAAATGAGGTGAAGGAGCTTCGGACCTTGCTCTTGGAGCTGCAAGCCGCCCAGAGCGCGGCGGAAGAGAAGGTCGAGGAGATGCAGAAAGAGAAGGCGGAGAAGGCGGAAGCGCAGGAGGAGAAAGCGGAGGAGGCTCCGCTCGCCGTCGGCATGGCCCAATTCATCGAGCTCGAGCGTCGGCTGGATGTGCTCGCCGCCGAGCTCGAAAATATGAAGTTGGGTAACGCCGCCGTGGAGGAATCCGCGACCCTCGACCAAGCCCGCTTCGGCCTGGGCATTGCCGCGTCCAAGGTCTACCGAGTGGATCGCGGCCTGTCGATCGGTGGATACGGTGAGGCGGTCTACGAGAATTTTGACGACACCCGGGAGGACGGCGTCGATTCCGGTAGGACGGACCAATTCGACTTTCTGCGCGCGATCCTCTATTTCGGTTATAAATTCAACGACAAATGGGTGCTCAACACCGAGATTGAAATCGAGCATGCGGACGAGATTTTCCTCGAATTCGCCACCCTCGACTACCTGCACAAACCCATGCTCAACTTCCGCGCCGGCATGGTGCTGATGCCCGTGGGCCTGCTCAACGAGCTGCACGAGCCGACGCTCTTCCACAGCGCGGAGCGGCCGCGGGTCGAGAGCGCGATCATCCCGTCCACTTGGCGCGAAAACGGCCTCGGCATCTTTGGTGAGAACGAAAGATTCTCCTATCGCACCTATTTGGTGAACGGTTTGGACGGCAGCGGATTTTCGTCCTCGGGCCTGCGCGGTGGTCGACAGAAGGGCTCCCGCGCCAAGGCCGAGAGCCTCGGTTGGGTCGGCCGGCTCGACTACATCGGTCGCCCCGGTCTGCTGGTGGGCGCGTCCCTTTACGTCGGCGATTCCGGCCAGGGCATCGAGGACGTGAACGGCCGTGAGATCGGCGCGCAAACCACGGTCTTCGACTTTCACTTGGATTGGAAATACCGCGGCTTCAGCTTACGCGCCCTCTACGCCCAAGCCGAGGTCGACGACGTCGCACGGCTCAACGAGGCCCTGGGCCTTTCCGGCAGCGCGTCGATCGGCGAGGAGCTGGACGGCTTCTACGTGGAGGCGGGATATGATGTCTTCGCCAATCGGGACGACCGAGGCGCTCTGACCCCGTTCTTCCGCTACGAGACCCTCGATACCCAGGCGGCGGTGCCCACCGGCTTCTCGCGCAGCGGCTCCAAAGACGCCGAGATTCTCACCGTCGGGCTCGCCTGGCAGCCGATCGACCCGCTGGTCTTCAAAATCGACTTCCAGGATTGGTCCGATGAAGCCGACACCGGTGTCGACCAGTGGAATTTCGCGATCGGTTATCTCTTCTGATCGCTGAGAAAGTCTGAGGAACGTCATGCGGAGGAGCAGAGCCATGGAGCGCGTCAACGATGTGTTGCGCCGTCCGAAATGGATGTCAGCGTTGGGTGTCGGGATCGGGTTCCTGGCTCTGCTCGGCTCGTCGTCCGAGCCGGCGCAAGCCAAGGTCTTCCTCAGCCGCCTCGAAGCCCTCGAGCTGGCCTTTCCGGAGTGCGAGGTCGATCGGCAGACTCACTATTTGACCGCGGACCAGAAAGACAAGGCGAAGGAGCTGGCAGGGGTCGAGCTGTCCTCGGCCTTGGCCTATTCCTATCGCGCCACCTGTGACGGCTCGTACGCCGGCACGGCCTATTTCGACAGTCATCTGGTGCGCACTCTGCCGGAGACGATCATGATCGTCGTCGATCCGGAAGGCAGAGTCGTGCGCATTGAGGTGGTCGAATTCAGCGAGCCCGAGGACTACATCCCCATGGATCGTTGGTACGCCCAATTCTACGGCCGTCCCCTCGATCGGGAGATGAAGCTCAAACGCGGCATCCGAGGGGTGACGGGTGCCACCCTGACCGCGCGAGCCACGACCGATGCGGCCCGCCGGGTTCTGGCCATCCATCAGGTGCTCGGCCACGCGGATGCGCCGGCTTCGGAAGCTGCGGTGGTGGCCGGGCCGAGCCCATGAGCCGAGCCGAACGCCTGCTGATACACCTGTCGAACCTGGCGGTCGGCGGGACCGGCCTGGTCTATGCCTGGATGCTCTACGTGATGGAGAGCGACGATCCCTTTTCGATCGTCAACCATCCCTTCCAACCCCACGTCCAGCATTTTCACGTGCTGACCGCCCCGTTCTTCGTGTTCGCGGTGGGGCTGATTTGGCGGCGCCACATTTGGGGCCATTGGAGCCGAAAGGCTTCACCCAGCCGACGCTCGGGCTCGAGCCTCCTTTTCCTACTGGTGCCGATGATCCTCTCCGGCTATTTGCTCCAGACCGCGGTCGAGCCCGATTGGCGCAAAGTGTGGGAGGTCCTTCACGTCGGAGCCGGCTGTTTGTGGGTGGTCGCCTTCGTCGGCCATTTCCTCAGCTCCCGCCGCCGCAAAACGGCTTGAACACCGCGCCTGTTTGCGCTAGACCTTGTGCAAGCAAACCGCGGAGACGACGATGCCTCAGCTTCAAGAGCCCAGCACTCCTTTGGAGCAACTCGGGATTTACCGGGTGGAGTCGCTGTTGGGTCAGGGAGGCATGGGTGAGGTCTATCTTGCCTGGGACGAGCTGCTCCAGCGGCGGGTGGCGATCAAACGCATTCGCACCGATCGTCTCGGGGACGAGACCCAGCGATTGCGATTCCTGCGCGAGGCCCGGGCGGTGGCTCGCCTCGACCATCCGTCAGTTGTCCGCGTCTACCACATCCTCGAGCGGGACGACAGCCATTGCCTGGTGATGGAGCATGTCCAGGGCCAGGACCTGGCGAAGATCATTGCCGAGGGGTTGGTGAGCCTGGAGGAGGCCGCAGTCTTCGGGCGCGATATCGCCGCTGGGCTCGCCGCGGCCCATGATCAAGGGTTGGTGCATCGGGATCTGAAACCGGCGAATGTCATGGTCGTCGATCGGATTTCTGGTGGGACCGCTGCCAGTCGGATAAAGATTCTGGATTTCGGCCTCGCGAAGTCTCTCCCCGGTCTGACCGTGGGATTAGAGGATCGCGGAGGCGACGATGAGCTCACCGTCACCGACATGATCGTCGGCACGGCCCACGCCATGTCCCCCGAGCAGGCGTCCGGCGGCCCGGTGGATCACCGTTCCGATCTCTTTGCCCTGGGTAGCCTGTTGTATGAGCTGCTGACCGGTACGGCGCCGTTCCGGGGAGGCAGTGTCATGGACTCCCTCCGTCGGGTGCTGACCGAGGAGCCGGAGCCGATCACCAGGCTGCTGCCTCAGCTCCAAGCCGACTTTGCCGGCTTGGTGTCCTCGCTCCTGCGGAAGGATCCGTCGGTCCGCCCGGCGAGCGCTCACCAGGTGGCCGAGCGCCTCGATGACATCGCGATTTCCCTCAGAAGCACGGGGTCGGAGCCGGAAGCCGATCCGGACTCACCGACCGCCGAGCTGCCGTCGGCCCGGGGATCGATCACGGACGACGAGCCGACCACGGCTGCCGCGGTGGTGGAAAACCGTCCGGTATTACGCACCGTGGTCCAGATCGGAGCGGTCCATGGAGGGGGCGAGATCGAGAACGAAGAGCAATCTGAGCAAGTGGTTGCCGACATGGCCCGCGCCCTGCTCGAGCAATTCCATGCCCAGGAGGCTCACGCGGACGGGGGCTTTCTCTTTCAGCGTCCGGCGGAGGCGGTGGCGTTTGCCTTGCACTTGCACAAGGTCTTGGCAAAGGAAGGGCTTTCGGTGGGGGTCGGGGTGTATCTCGGCGAGCTCGATCTGCCTCCGGCGTCCCACGGAGCGCAATCGGTGGTCGGCGGGGATGCACCGGAGTTGGCCGCGGCTCTGGCCCGGCGCGCCCGGGCCCGTCAGACGCTGCTTGGGCGAGCGGTCTTCGACTTGGTGCGCGGCGCCCATTCTCCGGGAGAGCTGAAAGCACCGAATACCCGTTGGGTAGCTCACGGGCCCTATTTTCTGGAGGGCCATGAGGGTCCGTTCGAGATCTTCGAGGTCGGTGTGGAGGGTTTTGCGCCCCTGGTGGAGCCGCCGGACAGCGGACGCACGCAGCGGGCTCCGGAACCCACGGGCCAGGGCACGACTCTCGGTTGGCGACCGGCGGCGGGTCAGGTGGTGCCGCGACGGGCCCATTGGGTGCTCGTCCAGCGGCTCGGCGAAGGGGGTTTCGGTGAGGTTTGGCTGGCCCGTCACACTTCCGGTGAGGAACGGGTGTTCAAATTCTGTTTCGAGGCCGACCGTCTTCGCAGCCTGAAGCGCGAAGTCACGCTCTTTCGCCTGATGCGCGAGACCTTGGGGCATCGCCAAGACATCGCTCGCTTGATCGAATGGGATTTCGACGAGGCCCCGTACTTTCTGGAATCGGAATACGGCACGGATTTGGTGCGCTGGGCCGAGCGCCGGGGCGGTCTTGCCGCCGTGCCTCTGGCGACGCGCTTGGGATTGGTCGCGGGCATTGCGGAGGCCCTGGCCGCGGCCCACTCGGTGGGCATCCTGCACAAGGACGTCAAGCCGAATAATGTGTTGATCGGCCATGATGCCGATGGCCGACCCTACGCGCGGCTCGCCGACTTCGGAATCGGCCAGCTGACGGCCGCCGGCCGCTTGAGCCGTCCCGGTTTGACCTTGGGTGGGTTTACCGAAACGACCCTCGACGACTCCCAGGGCGGAACGGCGCGATACATGGCCCCGGAGCTCTTGGCGGGCAAGCCGGCCACGGTTCAAGGCGACGTCTACGCTCTCGGCGTGACGTTTTTTCAGCTCGTGGTCGGCGATTTCGATCGGCCGATGGCGCCGGGTTGGCGACGGGAGGTGGAAGACGAGCTATTGGCCGACGACATCGCCGCTTGTGTCGACGGCAGCCCGGAGTGCCGTCTCCGCGGCCCGGCCGAGCTCGCCGAGCACCTTCGATCACTCGACGAGCGGCGGCTGGCGCGACAAGCGGAGCGGGATGCGCTGCGCGTCGCCGAGCGAGCCGCCCGGCGTCGGCAGATCGCCTCGGTGTTGGGTATCGCGGCGGTGATGATCATCGTCCTCACCTCCGTCTTTGCCTATCAAGCCCTCCAGGCCAAAGATCGCGAGCTGCGAGCGCGAAGGAACGCCGAGCAACGCCGTCAGCAAGCGGAGTCGTTGATCGACTTCATGCTCGGCGATTTGCGCGCGGAGCTTCAGCCCCTCGGCAAGCTGTCCATTCTGGACAAGATCGGTGATCAGGCGATGGAATATTTCGCCGCGGTCCCGGAAGGTGAGCTCAGTGACGAAGAGACGGCGAGCTATGCCAGGGCCCTCCACCAAATCGGCCAGGTGCGCTTTGCGCTGGGTGAGATGGAAGAAGCGGCCGAGGTGTTTCGTGAGTCTCTGGCCAAGTCGAAAGAGCTGGCGGCACGAAATCCTGAAGACCCCGGTGCGCAATTCGAGCTTGCTCAGAGTCATTTTTGGGTGGGATATGCCCACTGGCTCGGACAAGATCTCGATGGAGCGCTCGAGCAATTCGAGGCTTATAGGAGCATCTCCGAAGCATTGGTGGAAAGGGACCCGGAGAATTCTGCCTGGCAGCGCGAGCTGGCTTACTCCTACAGCAATCTCGGACAGACCTACGAAGAGCAAGGACGGCTGGTGGAGGCGTCCCGTGCCCTCGAAGCCAACGCGCGTATCCTCGAAGGCTTGAGCTTCGAGGCACCCGACGATTTGTCTGTCACCACCTCGTTGGCCTTTGCCTACAGCAAGATCGGCCGGGTGGCGGAGCTACGCGGAGAGTTGCCCCAGGCCCGGGCTCGGCTGGAGGCTTATCTGACGCTCATCAGCAATGCGTGGGACACGCATCCTGAAAATATGGATCTTCTGCTCTACATGAATCGGGCTCTCTTCCACGTAGGCAGAGTCTTGTTCCTGCAAGGAGAAGCTTCCCTGGCGTCGGAACGCTACCGCGCCGCTCTCAAGATCAGCAGGCGCTTGGTGGCCCATGAGCCGGAAAACCAAGAATGGCAGCAAACACTCGGTCTCGACCTCAGTTTGTCTGCCAATATGTTGCTCGACCAGGGTGATCTGGGAGGGGCATTAAGTTTCGTCGGTGAGGCCATAGAGCTCGGCTCATCCATCCTTCGAAAGGCCCCCGGATCCCCTGAAACTCGCTATCTCATGGCTTATGCCCTTTGGACGAGGGCAAATATCAGCATGCGTCGGGGGCAGCCGGTCAAGGCAAGGCAAGATCTCCAGTCCGCCGCAGAAGACCTTCAGCAGCTCACCCAGGAGAGCAACTCTCTGAGATACCGGCTCTGGCTGGCAAAAACACTGGAGAGTCTGGGTGAAAGCTATCAGCAGACTGGGGACTTGGAACGTGCCGCCGAAACCTGGAGTCGAGGGCTGTTGTTGGCACGAGACTTGGTGGCGGCTGTGCCTTCACCAGAGCATCAGAGCACTCTGGTCAAGATGCTCGTGCTCAATCAAAACATAGAAGAGGCGGCAATGGTCATCGACCGACTTGCTGTGATCGGTTACCGTCATCCGAGCTACGTGGACTTTCTCGCCCGGTTCGGCATCAGCTAGAGGGCTCTGGCTCGGTGGTAGCGGTCACCCTGGAGGGGTTTTGCGCAGCTGAATCTCCGGGTCGCGGCCGGTGAGGAACTGGGTCTTTCCGGAATTGGTGAACGTCACATGAACGCCGATCGTCCCATCCTCACCTTCGGATCCGTTGGTATTGTTGACGGTGAAGGTGATCTGGTTATTCTTATTCTTGTTGGAGTCGATGTTCACATAGATATCGGAAATATAAACGAATGATTTGCCGTTCGGCGAGAATTGTGCGTCGCCTTTGTACCATCCATCGAGAAACACTTCTGCGAGAGTGGATTGGACCGAATCGGTTTCACCCCAAAACGAGACTGCGTAGAAGTACCAGCCATTGTCATTGCCAAGCTCTAGGCGAAAAGTTTGAGAGATACCGCCGTAGACGATCGGATCAGACGTCAGAGGATTATCGTTGCTGTCGCAATACTCGACCGAGGCTCCGCCAGCTGTGCCGGTCGGGGGAGTAAAGTTGACTTTGATGATTTCGGTGCTGCTCATGATTCTGCTCCTCTCTGTCTGCGGATACTCACCCGCGAATTCAGGGCGCGATAGCTTGACTACCTCTCGCTCGACGATCAACTCACTGGTAAGAGTGAGAAGCAATCGATGTGCCAGGCGCTGGATTTGGGATAGATGCTTGAGATGCGAACCGATCGGTTCACTTTTCGCCCACTGTATTGGGCTTATCGCCCTAAGATGTGAACTGTTTGGCTCATCCGTATGGTCTAACCACCGCCACGGTCCTGGAATCCCAGCTGGCGTCGCAGCCGGCGGAAGGAATTGGGATGCAGACCGAGGCGTCGTCCCGCTTCGGCGGCATTGCCTTCCGCCTCGGCGAGGGCGGTGGCCAGCAGACGCCGCTTGGTCTCGTTGATCGCCGTCTGATAGTCGCTCAACGGAACCTCGTCGTCGAGATCGGTGAGCATTTCGTCGGGCAGATCCTCCGGTCGGATCATCTCGCCATCCCCTAAGACGATGGCGCGTTCGATAACGTTGGAGATCTCACGCACATTGCCCGGCCAGTCGTAGGCGGTCAGCGTGCGCAGGGCCATGGGATCAATGCCGACGCCCAGTCGGTGAAGGCGCTCGCCGTGCAGGCGAACAAAGTGGCGAGCCAAGAGGGGCACGTCCTCGCGCCGCTCGCGAAGGGGCGGCAGCTCGCAGTGGATCACATTGAGGCGGTAGAAGAGATCCTCACGGAAGGCGCCATCGCGGATCGCCGATTTGAGATCCCGGTTGGTGGCGGCGATGACCCGGACATCGACCTCGATAGGCTTGGATGAGCCGACACGTTGGAATCGTCGCTCCTGGAGCGCCCGGAGCAAGCGAGCTTGTAAAGTGACCGGAATCTCACCGACCTCGTCGAGAAATAGAGTCCCGCCGTCCGCGGCCTCGAATCGGCCGATCTTCCGTTCCACGGCACCGGTGAAGGCGCCCCGTTCATGGCCGAAAAGCTCGCTCTCCAAGAGGGTCTCAGAAAGCGTGGCGCAATTGACCTCGATGAAGGGGCCGTCGGAGCGTGAGCTGCCACGGTGCAGCGCCCGCGCCACGAGCTCCTTGCCGGTGCCGGACTCGCCATGCAGCAGCACGGTGGAGTCGACGTCGGCGACCCGGTCGATGAAGTCGTGGAGGCGGGCCATGGCCGGTCCTTCGCCGATTAAGCCATGGTTCTGCCGCGCCGAGCGCCGCGAAGCTTCCGCGATGTCCTGGGGCAACCCGACTTGCGTCGTTCCGGTGGCTTGGGCACCGTCCGCAACGCTCACGCTGCTTTCGTGCAGGAAAACGAGCGCGACGGTGCCGACTTGGAGGAAGTCGCCGTGGTCGAGCTCTTGTCGATCCACCGGCACCCCGTTGACGAATGTGCCGTGGGCGCTGCCGGTGTCTCGTAGATCCCAACGGCCTTCTAGGTGGTGGATCGCGCAATGGCGTCGCGAGACCGACGCCGCGAGGAGTTGGAGATGGCTGGCTTCCTGGCGGCCGATGGTGAAGACCGCTTCGTCCAACGCGTAGGTTCGGCCACGGTCCGGTCCATCGACGACCACCAATTTGGGCTGCAAGGACGCTACCTCCATTCAACTCGTCAGGTGTTGAGGTTAACACGCGTGGGGGATCGTGCAGCTGCCTCGGAAGTTGTGCCTCGGAAGTTGTGTGGCACCTCTGTGCCTCGGAAGTTGTGTGGCACCTCTCAGAAGCTCATGCTTTGGAAATTGTGTGGCACCTTCCCATTCGGCACCTTCCCATTCGGCACAAAAACGTCGATTCCCGCCTAACTTTCCCAGCTGTGCTGCCTCGGAAGTTGTGTGGCACCTCTGTGCCTCGGAAGTTGTGTGGCACCTCTCAGAAGCTCATGCTTTGGAAATTGTGTGGCACCTTCCCATTCGGCACCTTCCCATTCGGCACAAAAACGTCGATTCCCGCCTAACTTTCCCAGCTGTGCTGCCTCGGAAGTTGTGTGGCACCTCTGTGCCTCGGAAGTTGTGTGGCACCTCTCAGAAGCTCATGCTTTGGAAATTGTGTGGCACCTTCCCATTCGGCACCTTCCCATTCGGCACAAAAACGTCGAT
>JAUIJL010000022.1 GCA_030431255.1 Thermoanaerobaculia bacterium
ATCTTTCGGAAAACCCTTTCATAGGAGGATTGCCATGGGTAGAGAGCTTCGATTCGTTCCCCCCAACAGCCTGCAGCACGTCACCGACGTCACCTTTCAAAACCGCCACTTCTTGCGTCCCTCCAAGGAAGTCAACGAGAGGCTCCTCGGTGTGATCGGACGGGCGCAGAAAAAGTACGAGATGGTGATCCACGGTGTGGCCGTGGCCTCCACCCACTGGCATTTTCTTCTGCGTCCCCGGGACGCCGCCCACCTCTCGTCCTTCATGTGCTTTGTAAAGACCAATGTTTCCAAAGAGATCGGCAACAAGCTCCTGGGATGGGATGGCCCCTTCTTCGACGGTCGATACCACTCGACGACCGTCTCCGAAGAGGAGATCGATCAAGTGGGAGTGCTTCGTTACCTACTCGCCCATGGTCCAAAGGAGCTCTTGGTGGATACCGTCGCGGAGTGGCCCGGCGTCCACAGCGCCATGGCGACGATCGAAGGCGAGGACATGGTCGGGAAGTGGCTCGATCGAACGTCCGAATACAACTTTCGAGCCCGAAACACAGAGCCGGTCGACCCTGAAGCGTTTGCCACCGAGGAGCGCGTCGTGATTTCACCGTTGCCTTGTTGGCAACACGTGCCGGAGGCGCAGTGGCGCCGAGCGGTGGCGGGTTTGGTGGAAGACATCGATCGGGAGGCGGCAGTGATCCGACGAGACCAGGAGAAGTCGAGCCTCGGCGTGGCGAAGATCTTGACCGTGGATCCAAAGAGTCGTCCGGATCATGTCGAAAAGTCTCCAAAGCCAAGATTTCACGCCCGAAATACAGCTGTTTATCAAGCGATGCTGGAGGTCTGGCGCGAGATCATCCGTTCATTCCGCGAGGCTTCGGAACTGCTGCGGTCCGGGCTCCGAAACGCGGCCTTTCCCGAGGGGACCTTCCCTCCCGGATTGCCGTTCGTGCCGTTCAGCTCAGAGACGATTTGGGAGTCGAGCCCGAGCTGACAACCCTGAGGCCTAGGGATCGGTGGGCTCCACCGGAAGAGCTCGATCTGGCCTGCAACTCTATTGCTCCCTGCTCTTTGATATCCGGGGAAGTCGTCGGGCCGCAGGTCAGACTGGGGGGAGGTGCGTCTATGCCAGTCAGAAGAGCCTTCAATTCGAAATTGTTCTACCTGTGCTCTCATCCGGACCACGAAGATGCCCTCTCGTCTTAAGCGCCCCTGGCACTTCCTAGAGGAAAAACTATTGTCTCGAAGCGTTCTGATCCATCCGGTGCCAGGAATTTCGTCGAGTTGGCATTTCGTCGAGTTGTCTCGAAGCGTTCCAAGTCAATTGGTGCCAGGCACTTCGTCGAGTTGTTGAAAGAGGGGGTCCAAAGCGCTCGGATCGGACAGCTTTTCCCTCAGCTCCAACAAAGCCGAACGCGCCTCTTCCATTCGCCCCAAACCGATCAGAACCCGCGCATGGTGATACGCCGCGGTTTGTGTGCCCGTCACCAAGGTTCTCAACGAAGGCTCCAGAGCTCGGCGGTAGTGGTCCTCAGCCCGATCCGGATCGTCACTCCGTTGACACGCCTCCGCCGCGCGCAATCGAGTGATCACCAAACCCAGGTTGAACAGCACATTTTCCGAGTTGCCCGCCACCAGCTTCTCCGACTCCCGAATGCTCCGGTCATAGATCTCCAGGGCCTTCTCAACATCACCCCGGTGGTCGGCCAACGCCCCGAGACGACGCAGGGTGACAGGCACGAAAGTCGGTGAGCGGGAATGGGCCACCGAGCCGATTTCAAAAGAGCGACGATAATGGGGATCCGCCTCATCCACCCGCCCCAGGCTGAACAGAAAATCCCCGAGATCCTGATGCGCGATCGCCACCCAATAGGATTTCTCGCCCAAACCCGCCCGAGCATCGTCGAGCGAGGCCTTCAACATAGCCTCGGCCCCTTCCAGGTCTCCGTGCGCTCGACGAATCCTGGACAGGAGCTGCCGACAATCGATCATCGGCACCACATCCCTCACCGGTTGGGTTTCAAAGATCCCGAGCGCTTCCCGAACCCGCTGCTCAGCCGCCTCCAATTGCCCTTCTATGGTCAGAGCTCCCGCCACATCCAACAAGGCGCGAGCCCGCAAAGGATGATCGCGACGCAGGCTGCTGTCGCTTCGCTTCAGGGCTTCTTTTTGTTGCTCAGCCGCCTCGGCACTCAGGGTCATCGACTCCAAAAGGTCCCCCAGGGCCAACATCGACTCCAAGGTCTGGGGATGATTGGGGCCCAGGTGAGATTCCGCCAAGCTGAGACTCTTCTCCAAAGATTCTCGGGCCTTGGACACCAAACCCAGACGTTTGTAGATGCCGCCCGTGGTCCTGAACAGTCTGACCTGAGCGTCCGCATCCTGCTCCAAATCCTGGTCGATACGCAGAATCGCCTCGTCGAGAATCTCCTTGGCCGTCACACTGCTACCCAGGTTGCTGTTGCGGTCCACCACGTCGAACGTGTCGATCAAGAAATCCAGCATGCGATGGGCTCGGGCGTTCTCCGTGCGTGCGCGATCGCGCTCCAACGCCGCCTTGCTCGCCTGCTCCGACACCAGCCAAGTCGAGCCCGCCAACGTTACGAGCAATATCGCCAAGGCGCCGATCCCAAGACGATGTCGCCGCAGAAACTTTCCCGCCACATAGGGGATTGAATCCCGGGTGGCGGACACCGGCCTGCCTGCCGACAGATGGCTGAGATCCTGTTGGAGCGCCTCCACCGAGCTGTAACGCTTCGAGGGCTCCTCGCGAAGGGCCTTGAGCACGATGTTGTCGAGGTCGCCGCGCAAAAGCCTTCGCCCCCGCCTCAGCTCGCGATCGACAAGGCCGATGCGCTCCGCCACCATGGCCGTGCTCGGCCGTTTCGGACGGGTGCTGCTCAGCACCCGATCCATTTCCACGGCCGATGTCGACTTATAAGAAAACGGCAAGGACCCAGTGATCAGCTCGTAGAGCAACACCCCCAGGGAAAACACATCCGAGGAAGTGCCCACCGGCAGGCCCCGAATCTGCTCGGGTGAGGCGTAACGAGGGGTCATCGGTCGAACCCCGGTCTGCGTGTCGTCGACCGGCAAGGGGAAGGTGCCGGGATCCAACAGCTTGGCAATGCCGAAATCCAACAGCTTCGGCTCGCCGTCGGAGCCGACCAGAATATTGCTCGGTTTGAGATCTCGGTGGATCACCAAATGCTGATGAGCATGACGAACCGCGGAGCAGACCTTCTGGAAAAGCTCCAGCCGACGGCCCATCGACAACCTATGGTCCCGACAATAGCGATCGATCGGCACACCGCCGACATATTCCAGGACCAAATAGGGACGACCGTCCGGCAAGGTTCCGGCGTCGTACATGCGGGCGATATTCGGATGATCGAGACTGGCGAGGATTTGACGCTCAGCCCGGAACCTTCGAATCACCGCCCGACCTTCGACCCCGGCACGAATGATCTTGATCGCCGCTCGGCGCTCGTATTCTTGATCATCGCGCTCGGCAAGGTAGACCGTGCCCATGCCCCCAACCCCCAGGGGCTCGATCAGACGCCAGGGACCGATGTGTGATGGCGGGGGAGACACCGGCATCACCGAGTCTTGCTCCCGATCCACCAACGTTTCGGTCAACAAGCTGTCCGAAGTAGGCGTCGGCAAGCCGGGGTCGGTCGGGGTGCTCATGGTACGTCTCCGATTCCTCCGCTAGCTGTGATCGATGGCGCCGCCTCTAAAACCGGGCTCTAGGACGGCTACCGTTCGCCCAAAGGGTCCAAGGCGGGCCGTCCAGGGCTCCCTGAGGTCACCCCTTGGGCTCCTCGTCGCCTCCCCACAGATGCTCCCAGGCCTCCGGCTGATCCTTGAGCCAACGATCGAACCATGCGATCACGGTTTGTGCCCACAGCTTGCGCTTCGGGTAGGTGAGAATGGTGTGGTTTTCACCACCGATTTCGATCAGCTCCACCTCTTTACCCAAGAGCTTCAGAGCCGTATACATCTGATGGCTCTCGACCGGCGGCACATTGGTATCGGCGTCACCGTGCAGCAAGAGCAGGGGGGTTTGAATCTTGTCGGCCGAGTACAGCGGGCTCTGGTCCACATAGAGCTCACGGTTGTTCCACGGCATGCTCTCCGCCGAGGCCGCCGCGCTGTATAGGAATCCCCACCAACCCTTGCCCCAATAGCTGGCCAAATTCGAGATCCCGGCGTGGGAAATGGCAGCGGAGAAAATATCCGTGCGGGTTTGTAGGTACATAGTCATGAACCCGCCGTAAGAAGCGCCTAGGCAACCGACCCTCTCGGGATCGAGATATTCGGATTCGGCCAACAGCTTGCGGGTGCCCTCGATGATCTCGTCGGCGGTCCGGCGTCCCCACGCGTTGACGTGACGCGCTGAGAATTCCTGACCAAAACCGATTGCGCCGCTGGGCTGAGGGACGTAAACCACATAGTCGCGGGCGGCCCACAGCTCCTTTGGATACCGACCGCCGAACGTTCGGTCGACCGGTACGGTGCCGCCGTAGTAATAAACCAACAGGGGGTATGTCCGGCCGGCATCGAAATTCGGCGGATAGTAAACGCGGCCCAAGATCTCGTCCCCGGCGGCGGAGGTGAAGGTCCAAGGCTTCACCTCTCCGAATTGGACATCTTGCATCCGCTCCGCCGAAGGATCCACCAGCAGCTCGGGCGAGGCATTGGTGTCGGTGCCTTGGACGAATACCGCGTAGGGTCGATTGGGCGACGAGCCGACATAGGCCAAGCGGCCGGCGGCAACCGTCGGCTCCGAGAGGGTATCGGTGGCGGAGGGCAGCTCGACGAACGTGCCGTCACCTTGCGGATCGAATCGGTACATTCTGCTCCAGGTGCGATCCTGGGCCTCGAAGTAGATCAAACCGTCATCCCGCGACCAGGTCGCTCCCAGAATCGCCGGATCGAAATCCCGGGTAAGGGCACGGACCGCTGCGGGATCTTCAACAGGCATCAAATAGGCCTGGGTGTCGTATTCATTGGCGATCGTGTGGGGCTCGGACGCATTGCCCAGCTCACCGAACAACAGCGGGCTGCCGGTCACCAACAGGGTCTTGCCGTCCGGCGAGTAGGTGGCGGCTCCGAACCACTTGAAGGTCGACAACAACCGCTGCTCCAAGGAGCCCAAATCGACCTCCAAAAGCTCGGTGGTGAAATAGGGTCGCTCCGTGCTGCCGTAAAGGGTTCGGCTCAACACCATCGCCCCGCCATCGAATCGGATGTCCAAAAGCGTCACGGACTGCCCTCCGACGGTCAATCGGCGCCGCTTTCCGGACGGGTCGATGAAAACGAAATATGAGGCGTCCCGCCAGCCGGCCCATCGATCGGGCAAGGCTCGATAGCGTTTGAACCCACGCTCATCGGCCTCGGCCGGCTGTCCGATCTCGGCAATCCAACCGGAGCCGTCGGGCATGGCGGTCAGCGCCCGCAGATGCTCGATCGGCTCCGTCACTTTTTGCTGGGCGCCGCCGAGCAAACGGGAAAGGTAAAGGACGGCGGCCTCGTCGTTCGTCTTCGAAGGTAGAGAGTAGAAAAGGGTCGGCTCGTCTTGCTCCGGCAGCCAGCCGAAGTTGGACTCCTCACCGCGCAGAGAACGGACGATCTCCCCGTTCTGCACATCGATGATGTCGATCCACTGCTCCCGATGCTCCGCGGGAACCGCCGGCCGGGATCCCGCCATCGCCAGCCAACGGCCGTCGGGAGAGAGCTCCAATCTGGAATAACGGTCCACGTCCAATAGATCGTCGAGGGACAGCCCTCGAGCCGCGATCCTGCCGGTCCGAATAGAGCTCTTGAGCGGCCTCTCAGCAGAGCTTGCAGAAGTGCCTGGCACCTCGATCTGCACCTCGATCTGCGCTGTAGAAATGCCTGGCACCTCGATCTGAGCGCGGATCGACCAAGATTCGGCGCCCGGCTCGGCCAAGGTCTTGACCACCAACCAATAGCTACCCGCTTCGAGCTGCAGATCGGCCTTTGCTGCGGGATCCTCCTTCTTCTCCGCGAGGTCCGTCCGCGCGGCCACCTCGGCCCCGTCGACAAAGACCTTGAAACGCTGATCGCCGGTCACCTTCAAGGTGGCGTGGAGGAATCGATCGGTTTGGATACGGGTCGCCATCCATGCCACGCGCGCGGTGTCGGCATCCGGGCTCAGGGCGACCGTGGGACCATCGACCGGATGCCAATTCAAGTCGCCCGTCCCCGATATCTTGCCGTCGCCGGACAGATTCAGATCTGAAATCGGCAGGCTCGGCTCGGCGAGCAACTGAGCGTAGTCGATCTCATCCCCAGCTTCCGCTCCTCCCAGGGCCGGCAACCGTTGGTCCAAAGGACCGGCGACCCACCATTGCGAAACGGCGACACTGTAGACAGTGTCCTCTTGCTTCCCGCCGCTCTTGTCCTTCGAGGCGGCGGCGTCTGCCACGGCACCATCGGACGCCCACATCACAAAAAAAAGACTCGAAAGGAAAGCGATGAAATAAGGAGAGCGAAAGGGTCGGTCAAACATTCGGAGCTCCTGGAAAAGGGGTAGTGGCTTTCGGAGAGCAGTCCTTGGGCCCAGCGGACGGGGAGGCGGGCCGAGTCGCCCACGCCGCAGATCGAATTTCGGTTAAGTGACGACCGGGCTAGGACTTAGTCGAGCCCGGCACGCGGTCTCTAGTGTGGCTGAGTCGGAGCCGGTCGTCCAGGACGCGTTTCCAGATGTTATGCTCCCGTCGCGGTGCTCGGCTCTCGATCGCCGAGCCCACTCCCCCAAAGCTACTCAAATTCCCCACGTCAATTCCCCTACGTCTTACGATTTACGATGGACCTATCCCGCACTCGATCCGTCGCTCTATCGGGCATCGATCAAGGCCTCCACAAAGGGGCTCAAATCTACGTCTCCCGCGGAGCCGGCGGCACCGTGCCCTTCGACTCCGCGGACTTGGTGGTCGGAGAACGGGCCGACGGCCTGCCCATGGAGACGGACACCCTCAACATCTGGCTCTCTTCCACCAAACCGGTGACCGCGGTCGCATTTGCGCTCCTCTGGCAACGGGGCGAGTGTGAGCTAGACGATAAAGTCGCCCGATTCGTGCCCGAATTCGGTACCCAGGGCAAAGGCGAGATTAGCCTCCGCCACATCCTCACCCACACCGGCGGCATTCGCATGCTCAACATCGGCTGGCCGGAGGCTTCCTGGCAAGAAATCATCGACACCATCTGTCGACATCGCCCCGAGCCCCGTTGGATTCCTGGGGAAAAAGCCGGCTACCACATGGCGTCGAGCTGGTTCATGCTCGGAGAGGTGGTGTCGCGGATCGCCGACGAGCCGTTTGATCGCTTCGTCCGGCGGGAGGTCCTCGAGCCGTGCGGCATGAGCGATTCCTGGATCGGCATGCCCGAAGACCGATTCAAAACCTATGGTGATCGCGTCGGTCACATGTACGGTACCGAGAAGGGCCAGAGCATTCTGCGTCGCTGGCATGAAGCTCCATCGGTGGTCGCCTGCTCCCCCGGCGGTAACGGACGTGGGCCGATTCGTGAGCTGGGCAAATTTTACGAGATGCTTCTACGTAAGGGCGTCACCGCGGACGGCCGTCGTCTCCTGACCCCCCAAACCGTGGAGGCCTTGACCACCCCCCATCGGGTGGGCATGCGCGATCAGACCTTTAAACAAAAGCTGGATTGGGGACTGGGTTTCATCGTCGACTCCAAACACTACGGCGAGCAGCTCGTGGCCTACGGTTACGGCGCCTCGGCTTCCCGTCGAACCTTCGGGCACAGCGGATTCCAATCATCCACCGGCTTCGCCGATCCGAAATACGATCTGGTGGTGACCATGGTCGCCAATGGTCAGCCGGGCGAGCCCACCCACACCCGCCGCTTCAAAGAGCTGGCGGAAGCCGTCTACGCGGATCTCGGCCTCGACGCCGAGCCCCAATCCAACCCATCATCCACCCGCTCTTCCAACGGGCCTTCCGACGGGAAGCCCCACTAAAGGGAGCCTGCGTTGCTCATATCCTTTCTCCTCGTCGCGCTCGGAATCGTCCTGCTGTTTTACGGCGGCGAGCTCCTGGTGAACAACGCCAAGAAGCTCGCCTTTCATTTCGGCATGAGCCCGATGGCCATCGGCTTGACCGTGGTGGCCTTCGCCACCTCGGCGCCGGAGCTCGCCGCGGCCATCGCCGCCAACCTCAAAGGCTCGCCGGACCTGGCGGTGGGCAATGCGGTGGGCTCCAACATCGCTAATATCGGTCTCATTCTGGGGATCACAGCGCTCTTTTTCGCCTTACCCGCTACCGGACGCTTTCTCCGCCGTGAAATGGCGTTCATGGTCTTCGTGACGGTCCTCGCCTATCCCTTGATGTTGACCAGCCTGAGCCTGGAACGACTGGAAGGTCTCTTCCTCTTCGCCATTCTCGCCGTGTTTCTCTGGTTCCTATTGCGCGACCCCGAGCATCAGCTCGACTTCGACGATGGAATCGAAGACGCCCCGGTCTGGAAATCCGCCCTCGGCGTGGCCTTCGGGGTAGCTCTGCTCGTCGGTGGCGCTCAGGCTTTGGTGATCGGCGCCAGCGATGTGGCCCGATCCGTCGGCATCTCCGAGCGGGTGATCGGGTTGACCCTAGTGGCTATCGGCACCAGCCTGCCGGAGCTCGCCGCCAGCTTGGTGGCCGGGCGCAAAGGCGAAACCGATATCATCATGGGCAACATCATCGGCTCCAACATCTTCAATCTTCTGTGCATCTTAGGGATCACCTCGGTGGTGTCTCCCCTACGAGTAGCGCCCGAGATCATGAGCCTCGACTATTGGGTCATGCTCGGCCTGAGCGTGCTGTTGATGATCTTCTTGGGACTCACGGGCCGTCTCTACCGCGCGGAGGCTTGCCTGCTGTTGGCCGCGTATATCGGCTACTCCGTTTATCTCTTCATGGCCTGAGCCACATACAAGACGAGATGATCTACAAAGACTCCGCCGAAGCCGCATCTGGAACACCCCGTATCTTCACGGTCGGGCATTCCAACAAGCCGGTGGAGCTGCTGATCGCCAAGCTCGAAGCCTTTCAGATTCGGGTCTTGGTCGACGTTCGCCGCTACCCGTCCTCGAAGCGCTATCCCCAATACAACCGTCCAGCCCTGGCAGTATCCCTTCAGCTCCAAGGTATCGCCTACATCCACGAAATCGATCTCGGAGGACATCGCGAGCCCACGCCGGTTTCCCCGAACGGCGGGCTCAAGAACCCGGGATTTCAGGGATACGCCGATCACATGGCCACCGAGGATTTCCGTCTCGCCTTCGAGCGAATCAAAGCCGCAGCCAAGAAAGTGCCCCTGGCCATCATGTGCGCCGAAGCGGACCCCGCCCACTGCCATCGGCTTTTCCTCAGCGACGCCTTGACCGTCGACGGCTTCGAGGTCGTGCACGTGCTCAAACCCGACGAAACCCGGATCCACCGGCTCAGCCCGGAAGCCCGGATTGAGGACGGCGTGCTGACCTACCCGCTGGACGGCGGCCAAGGCTCTCTTTTCTAGCGAGGTCCTCTTTCGATACCGCGGTCATACCTCCGATTTCGGCAAACGCACCGTCAGGGCGGCGCCGGTGGGCTCGCGATTGCTCGCCGACACGGAGCCTTCGTGGCGCTCGACGATCTCTTTGACGATCGCCAGGCCGAGCCCGGAGCCGGGGAAGGATTCGGTGAGGTTGCCGCGATAGAAACGGTCGAAGACCATCTCCAGATCCGAGGCTGGGAAGCCCGGGCCGTCGTCCTGGACCCGCAGCTCGAAATGGGAAGGCGTCTCGGCCAATGAAACCCAGACGGTGCAGCCCCCGGGCACGTAGCGCACGGCGTTGGTCAGCAGGTTTTCCAACACTTGCTCCATGCGGCGTCCGTCCGCCTCGACCCAAGCGGAGCCCAGGATGCCGTCGTCGATCAGGCGCAGGTCGACCTTCGAAAATTTGGGTTGGAAGCGCTCCAAAATATGACGACACAGCGCGGCCCAATCCAAGAGCTCCGTGCGCAAGCGGATCTTGCCGGACTCCAGCCGCACCATCTCGAAGAGATCCTCGATCAGCAGCTCCATGCGCCGAGATTCTTCTTGGATATTGACCAAGAAGTCGCCTTGCTCGGCCTCGCTGATCGGCACATCCGGATCTTGGAGGGTTTCGGTATAACCCCGAATCGAAGTCAGAGGGGTGGCCAGCTCGTGGGTGATGTCGGCCAAAAGCCGCCAACGTTGGGTGTCGAGGGCTCGGACCCGCTCGCGGGCTTCGAGCAGAGATTCGGCCATGTGGTTGAGACCTTCCCCCAACCGACCCAGCTCGTCGTCCCCCGGATCCTCGATCCGCGCTTCCAGATCCCGGCGGGCCAGTCGGCGGGCGAGGCTTTCGAAGCCGCGGATTCGCCGAGCCAAAAAGGCGAGCCAAACCCAAGCACAGCCGAGGCACGCCAGGGCGACTCCCCAAGGGGGCAAGAACAACGCCGTGGCAAAAGCGGGCACCAACGCCGACAGCAGGCTCAAATACAGGCTCCAGGCGGGGCGTCGCGAGGTTTCAACGCCGGAAGCGCTCATGGATCTTCACCCCCGCCCTCTGAATCCGGGTGCTCGTTGAATCGATAACCCGCACCCCAAACCGTCTGTAAATAGCGAGGCGAGGAAGGCTCCGGCTCCAATTTGCGACGGAGCCGGCTGACCAAGCTGTCGATGGAGCGCTCGTCCACCACCCGCCCTTCGCCCCAAACTTGATCCATCAACGCCTCGCGGCTGAACACACGTCCGGGACGGGCGGCGAGGAAGGCCAGCAGATCGAATTCCAGGGTGGTGACCTCCACCTCTTGGTTCTTGAGGGTGACCCGCCGTCGCGCGCCGTCGATCTCCAGCTCTCCCCGTCGCAGGATTTGCTCGTCACCGACCGTGGCGCCGGACGATCGACGGAGCAAGGCGCGCACCCTGGCCACCAGCTCGCGGGTTCCGAAGGGTTTGGTGAGATAGTCGTCGGCGCCGATCTCAAAACCCAGGACTTTGTCGGTTTCCGTATTGCGGGCGGTCAACAACAGCACCGGCGTGGCATGGCGACGGCGCAAGCGCCGGAGCACCTCGAGGCCGTCCACACCCGGCAACATGACGTCGAGCACCACCAACGAAGGCGCGTGTTTCGACACCGCTTGCTCGGCTTCGTCCCCACGGAAAACGGAAACCGTTTTGAAACCCGAGGCTTCCAAATTCTTGGCCACCAAGGCGGCGATACGCCGGTCGTCTTCGACGATCAAAACCGTTGGGCTCATGGGTTGGCTTCACCTCCAAACCGAGGGTGCGCAGGGACCGATTCAGGCCTCTGCGAGGGTCGCGGCATGCAAGGCGTCGGCGAAACGCCCGGCGGCCGCCGGATCGTAGCGCAGATAGAGGGACGGCTCGATCAGCTCCACCTCCATCAAAAGCCAACGGCCCTGGTGACGCACGAAATCGATCCGGGCATAGAGGGGCGCCGGCTCGAGCGCGACCAAGACTTTCTTCCCTTCGACCAACAGCTCGTCGGGCGTCTCGATGGCTCGAATCGAACCCCCGAATTCCTCCTGAACCCGGAAATCGCCCTCCTTGGGGGACTTGAGAGTCGTGTGGCTGATGGAGCCGCCGAAGAAGAACATGGAGATCTCCCCTTCATCGACGATCGAGCGGATGAAGGGCTGGGCCATCAGATCACGTCCCACGAAACGCTGAGAAATCTCTTCCAGGGTTTGACGCGAGGTGGAGGCCGAAATCCGATAGGTATCCCGAGCGCTGGCGCTGACCAAGGGTTTGACCACCAGCTCACCGAATCGCTGCCTCCACGCCTCGAGCTGTTGAATAGGTGCGCCGTTCGCCCAAACCGTCGGCACCACCGGCAGCCCTCGATCCGCCAAATCCCGTAAATAGGTCTTGGTGAGATTCCACCGGATCAGCTCCAGGGGATTTTCGAGCCGGGTCCCGGAGCGATCGATGGCTTCTAGAGCCTTCAAAAAACCCTCGGGATCGTCCGTGTAGTCCCACGTGGTGCGCACGACCACGAGCTCGAAAGCACCCCAATCCACGCCGGTAGCGCGCCACGGCAGGCTCTCCACGCGCCAGCCGAGCCGCTCCAGCGGCCCGTTCAGCAAATCGTCGTCGAAGATATATCCCTCTAGATTTTCCGTGGTCAAAAAAGCGCAGGTGGGCATGGACGATCAGCCTCCAGAACGGCGGGACAACAAGTTGACGAAGAGACGATAAGCGCCTGGCACCCCAGCGGGGAGCTGTCGAAAGAAGGCTAGGCCGGTGTAGATGTACCGGCCCTGCCCCAGCTCGGCCACCAGCAAAACCCCTCTCTTCTCTTCCCCTCCCGGGTCGCCGATCGGGTCGGACATGGCCAAGAGCGGGGTCCATTCCGGACCCCAGGTGCCGGCGAAGTAGAGACCCCGCTCCTGCACCCAGCCCTGCCAATCCGCCTCCGCAATGGCGTTGGGGGATCGCAGCAAGGGATGACTCGCGTCCAAAAGACGCACCTCCGCGGTTTCGTCTGTCACCCGATCGTGGGGACGTCGGATGTCGAGCTCGAAGGGGGCGAATCCCCCTTGGACGAATTGGTACTGCTGGTATTGCACCAACACCGTGCCCCCCGAACGGGCAAATGCCAACAACCGATCGTTGGCTTTGGCCAGGGTCGGCTCGATTTCAAACGCGCGGCTGCCGATGACCACCGCGTCGAACCGCTGCAAGTCTTCGAGCAGCAGCTGCTCCGCGGTGACCAGCTCCAAGGGCAGGCCGATCTCCAACAACATCTCGGGCACCCGATCCGACGCGCCGCGCACATAGGCCACCCGCCGCAGCTCGGGCAAACGAATCGGCGCTGCGCGGACGGTCACCCTGGCCGTGCGCGGTAGCGCGGTTGGACGGATGTGCTCGTATTCAATCCGTTGCAGGGAACGTCCCTCGGAGCCGTCGACGGAGATCGACAGCGGATAAGTGCCTGGCACCAAATCCGACGGCGGTTGGACCCGGAGCTCCAACCCCATGCGTTGCCCGCGGGGACCGTTGAGCTCGAAGGGCACGGGCGCCGGCGCGGTCCAACCCGGAGGGGTCTGCACCTTCAGATGACCGCTCATCCCGGCCTCTTGATGGCGGACGAGATCCACTTTCAGAAGGATCGTGTCGACCGCTTTGCCGGCGGCCACGGGTCGAACCACGAGCTTGCGATCCAGGCTAACTTCCAGGGGAGGCACCACCTGCAAGGGTCGGCGGACCTCGCCCAAGGCCTGATCCCGGTAGCGAAATACGACTTCCCGATGCCACTCCATGGGAGCGCCCTCCAGGACACCGCGAAAGCGCAGGCTCAAGGGCGGCGGCCCAAAGGGTCGGGTATGTAGGCCGAGCTGGTCTTCCGGCCAGTGGTAGAGGTCGCCGTTTTTGGGCTCAAGGAGAAAATAGGGCACCGACAGCTCGGCGGACTCCGCCACTCGCACCGTCAAGATGCTTTCGTCCGTCACCTCGACCTTGAACCGTCCCTCGGCGGGCTCCGCGGGTCGCCTCGACACGATCTGCCAGCCATCCGAGTCCGGCAGCTCGGGACCCAGTAGCTCGACTTGCAGGTCCTCGACCTCGAATCCTCCGCTGCTCCAAAATAGGGAGCGGACATCGATGGTTTCTCCCGGCACTAAGCGATCCCGATCGGTGACGACATCGACCACAAATCCCGCCGCCGCCGACAGACCTCGGCGAGCCACGGCCAGCTTTTCGCTCACGAGCTCGTGCACCATGGCCCGGCGCTCTTCGAGATCGGCGTCTCCCGGAGCGACGGCACCTGCGGCGGTTTGGTCGCGCAGACGGCTCAAGAGGCCGACGATTTCCACCAAAGCCGGCACGGCGGTCTCCAGGCGAGCCGCCACCAGAGTGGACCGGGCTTCAACAGCCAGCTTCGAGACTCGCCCTAAGCCTTCTTCCACCACCAGGCCCAGCTCTCGACCTTCGGAGCTTTCGAGCAGAGGCGCGGCGATGGCCGCTAGGCGGGTGTCGGATTCACCGAATAGGTCGGTGGGCGGCTCGCCCGAGATCCCGCCCTGCCAAATCAAGCCGGCGACCGCGTCGCCCGGGGGCTGCTCGAATCCCATATCTTGGCAACGGTGACGGCTGCGGCTCTCGAGCGCCGTTTGGAACGTGGAGCGGCCGGTGATCGGATCCACCCTGCCGAGATCGAGCTCCAAGGTCGCGGCGGTGGGATTCCACCAGCTCGCCCGATAGAAGCTGTCCGCCCGCCAGGGCAAGGACGGATCCTCGGACATTTCCTGAAACAGCTGCTCCGCCACCACCGCCGACGCCTGATGCTGACCGTGACCGGCTCGCGCGGTGGGTGGAAAGACCGCCACCACCACTTGAGGTTTGAACCGCCTGAACACTTTCCGCGCGTCCTGCATGAGGATGTTTCGGGGCCAACGCTCGAAGGTCTCGTCCAAGGATCGGGTGTAGCCGAAATCAAAGGCGCGGGTGAAATATTGTCGGGCGCCGTCGACCCGGCGAGCGGATTCGAGCTCCCGGGAGCGCAACAACCCCAAACCCTCGCCCAGCTCGGAGCCGATCAGATTCTGGCCGCCATCGCCCCGGGAGAGCGACAAATAGGCGGCCTCGCCCCCCAGGGAGGCCACGTGGGCGAGCACAAAGGTGTCTTCGTCGTCCGGGTGGGCGGCGATCATCAGCAATCGACGATGGCTCGACAGCCGAGACAGGGCGCGATCGACCGCCCGAATGCCGCCGGTGCTCGCGGAGCTCAGCGCATCCAAATCCGATGGTGTCTCCAAGTCCGATGGAAGCTCGAGTTTATCGCCGACCGAAGGGCCGGCAGCTAAAGCCGGAGAAGCAACGCCCGGTAGCCATAAGCCGAGGATCGAAATCCCAGCGAGAGCGGCTAGGAAGGGTCGAAACAAGTGGGTTTGTAACCAGAATGGGTGCATGGCGCGATTCTACGCCCGACTTCCCAACCGTGCTATCCTCCAGCCATAGTCCACTCGCCGGGAGGGACCAGAGGGCCCCGGATGGAGAACCGTTCCACCACCCTCCGCACGGCGAAGCGTGAGGTTTGCTGAGATGACCGATCAAGTGCACGACGGCTGGTATTGCGCCGATGCAGATGCACAAGGCTTTGTTTCCTACGACTATATTCGCCGCGAAGCCAACCGGCTGAGCCTGGAGGACTTCGAAAGGAGCTTTCCGGTTCCTGCCCTCATGGTGGTTTACCGCGGCGTCGACCAAGCCGAAAGCGAAGGCATGGATCCGGGACAGTCCGGCGTCCAGCTACTGACCATGTCGGTGAAAAGCGCCTCGATATTGCGCTATTTGAGCCGCGTCGCCTTCGTGTGCAAACGGCCGGGCAATCCTTACGCGCACCTTATTTCCGTCGGCCGATCCGCCAACAACGACATCAGTGTGGGTGTCGATTCGGTCTCCAAAGTGCACGGATATTTGGTGCGGGAAGACGGTCGGTGGCGATTTACCGATCACGGCTCCACCAACGGCTCGCGCATCAACGGCCATGATTTGGTGCCGAAAGAAAAGTACACCCTCAAAGATCGTGACGTCCTGCAGCTCGGCCTCGAGGTGATGTTCGAGTTCATGGACCCCGCCTCCCTCTATCGCAAAGCTCGTTCCTGACCAGCCCCCCCTCGACCGCAATCAGCCCTAACCTCCCGCCTTCGGCCGTTCCCTGCTCGGGGCTCTGGGTCCAGCAGAGGAATGGCAACAACTTTGGTGTAGAATACAGGGCATATATTCGCTACGGGACATCGCGGACCGACGATTTCGCGAAACCCGAGCGGACGGGCCGAGGGGGAGGATCCGATGCCACAGCTCCATTTTTACGTTCCGCGTGAAATCGCCGAAGAAATCAAACGTCGGGCCGAGCTGCGCGGCATCACGCTATCCCGCTATGTGGCCGAGCTGGTCCAACAAGAGATGGGTAGTGGCTGGCCCGAAGGATGGTTTGACGAGGTGGCCGGCGGCTGGAACGAGCCGAGCTGAGGAAGACTCCCATGTACTTACTCGACTCCGGAAGCTGCTTTGCCCTGCTCAAAGGCTCAGAGCCGATTCAATACCGCCTCTCCAACCAAGAGCCGGCCGGGGTTCGGCTCTCCGCTCTGGTCAAGGCCGAGCTGCTGGAAGCCGCCCGCGCCGCGGACGACGTCGCTCATCATCTCGAGCTCTTGCAGCGCTTTTTCGAGCCGTTCGGCAGCCTGGTTTTCGATGATCGGTGTGCGGAACAATACGCTGTGTTGATGGCCCAGCAACCCCCTGACTCCGGCCTCAGCGCCACGGACCTGATGGTCGCGGCCACCGCCCTGGCCCACGACTTGACGTTGGTCACCCCGAGATCCGGGGAATTCTCCACCGTCGCCGGTCTGCCGGTAGAGGATTGGACCCGAGACTGATCCCCGGCTGCCGGCCGAATACGCCGGCGGCCTTCCTGAAACTTTCATTGAGCTTCGAGGACTTCAGATATGCGCGCACAGAAAACGAATCGAGCCGTCGGTACCAAAATCCCCCAACATCTGCTGGCAGCCGCCATGATGCTCTGCTTTGCCTGGGCCGGCTCCTCGGCTCTGTGGGCCGAGGGCCCCACTTCCTACGGCGAAGGAGTGACCGAAGAGGGCAGCACCTCAATCGCCGAGATCTTGGCCAGCCCCGACGATTTTGAGGGCAAGGAAGTGCAAGTCGCCGGCAAGGTCACGGACGTCTGCCCGAAAAAAGGATGCTGGATGGAGCTGCGGGACGAAACCGATGCGTCCCTACGGGTGAAGGTGCAGGACGATGTGATCGTTTTTCCCGCCGACGCCAAGGGCAAGCTCGCCAAAGCCCGGGGCAAGGTGGAGATCCTGAACATGGACCGCGAGAAATACCTGGGCTGGATGCAGCATTTGGCGGAGGAACGCGGTGAGACCTTCGACGAATCGACCCTGGGAGACGGGCCCTATCGCATCGTGCAGCTGGCCGGCTCGGGAGCCCAAATCAGCCACTAGCCGTAGCGTCCGAGGCCAGCTCGATGATCCTGTCCAGGCCCTCGTCCAACAGCTGGTCGACCTCTCGGATCATTTGCTCGAAAAACGTTGCCGGCCCGCCGTACGGGTCGGCGATATCGCTCGTTTTGCCCGCCATCTCCGCCAATCGATGAACCCGTCCACAGGACGGTGGATGCAGGCGGCACAAGATGTCCACGTGGGTTTGCTCCATGCACAGCACCAGCGACGATGCCTCGAGCATCTGGGCGGTGGTGGCGCTGGAACGGCTCTCGGAGATGTCGAGCCCTCGAGCGGCCATCCGGGCGGCGCTCTCCGCCGCCGGCGGCCACCCCTCCACCCCCATGGTGCCCGACGAGTGAACCTGCCAGCTCGACAGACCGCGCCCTGCCAGCTTTTCGCGCAATAACGCTTCCACCACCGGCGATCGGCAGATATTGGCGGTACAAACCACCAAAATAGAACGGTTATATGGAGTATCGCTCATGGCTCAGACAGGCTCGGCCGGCTGCGACCGGGCAGGTCGCCGAGCGGTGTTCAGCTCCAAACATGTGGGAGTCCTCCGCAGAAGGATATCAGGGCAGAGCGACGGCGGCTCGCACACTGGCAACCAGCTCCCGCCGTAGGGCTGGTCGAGGGTCGGTCCGATGACCGAGAAAACAAGCAAATTCCACCACCGCCGGTGAGCCCAGGCCCGCGTATCCGGCCAAGGCCAGGACGTGGCGAAGCGTTCCGGTTTTCGCCACCATGCCCCTGGGGAGTGCGGGCCAAGCCTCCAGGGTCCCTTCCTTGGATCCGGCGAAGGAATCGATCCAGACCTTGGACCATCCTTGCCGACGGCTCCACCGCAGCACCTGGACCACCGCCCTGGGAGCAATCAGGTTGTAGGGTGAGATCCCAGAGCCGTCGTCGAGCTGAAAGGCCCCCTCGTCGACCCCTACGGTTTCGGTCAAGAACGCGGCGATTTGGTCGAGACCGCTATCCGCCCGTCCTTCGCCCGTGGTGGCCAGCGCGATCTGGCGCACCAACATTTCAGCGTACCAATTCGAGCTCTCCTGCAAGATGGGAGGAAGCCATTGAAGCAGGGGCGGGCTGCTCCAGGATGCCAGCGGAGTGGTGCTCCGACCTGGAGGCGCCACATGACGTCGCACCGTCACCCCGCCTTCCACCCGAATTCCGGCCGCCTTCAGCTCGGCCAGAATCACCTCGCCGGCGTAAAGCTCGCCGTCGGGAACCGCCAGGCTTAGACGGTAGGGGGGCTCGGTGATCGGATACTCCCCTCGCAAGTTGAGGGTCATGCTGTGCCAGACCGGCTGAAAATCAACCGTGCCCCGGCCGTCGCGCTCGGCCGCCGCGGTGGTCATGCGGTTGGTCCAAACCAAGCTGTCGGGAACTTTGTCGGAATGCTGCGGACGGGCGATCGCCGGCGCCCCCACCGTTTTCCCCGGCGCGATGTAGACCTCCAAAGCTCCCTCATCAACCGCCAACGCCGCGGTGGGAGCGGCGAATCCAAACGCCACCTCGTTGATGGCGCGGACGGCGGGGAAAGGTCGACCCGGGAAATGGCTCGCGTCGATGACCAGATCTCCTTGGACCCTCGTCAATCCCTTCTTTTTCAGCTGCCGAATGAGATCGTGAATGGGCTTTCGGGGGTCCTGGGCATGGAAGCGCTGGTTCCAGGTGGGGTCTCCGCCACCAACCCAAACCAAATTCCCGATCAAAACGCCGCTCCGGAGCTCGCCTTCGGCCACCACCCGGGTGACGGCGCGGTAATCCGGACCGAGGTGGTGCATGGCCGCCGCCGACACCAAGACCTTCAACACCGACGCCGGCGTCATCAGACGGTCTCCGTGAAGATCGGTGAGCACGCCCGCGTCCGAGGCGGCAAAGCAGCCTTCGATCCCTCTTTCCGCCTTCGTGCCCGGCCCTTCGGCCTCGCCCGGAGCTGCTGCCGGCCCCAGTGTCAGAAGCGCCAGGAGCCCGATAGCCGAGGCCGACACCCGGCTCGAAACCGGTCTCACAGCTTGAGACGAGGAAGCAACGAGTTGATCGCCTTCGGGCTTTGCATGATGTAGAAGTGCACGGAAGGCACCCCCTTATCCACCAGCTCCTGGGCCTGGGCGAGGGCCCATTCCACGCCGATGTCCTGGACTCGCTCCTTCTTGGCCTTCTCGATTTCGTCCGCCAGCGCCGGCGGGATTTCGCAGTGGAAGGTTCGCGGAATGCTGCGCAAATGGCGTTTGGTGGTCAGGATCTTGAGCCCGGGAATGATCGGCACCTCAATGCCCACCTCGCGGCATTTCTCCACGTATTCGAAGAAGTAGCGATTGTCGAAGAACATCTGGGTCACGATGTAGTCGGCACCGGCGTCGACCTTCTTCTTCGCCCAGCGAATATCGGAATCCAAATTGGGAGCCTCGAAATGTTTCTCCGGATATCCCGCCGCGCCGACGCAGAAGCTGGTTGGGTCCGCATCCAAGAGATCCTCTTCCAAATATTGGCCATGGTTCATATCCGAGATCTGCTGGATCAGCTCCGCCGCGCTCGCGTTGCGGGTTCGCCCGTGATCCAGGGGTTTTCGGTAGCCGGAATCGTCACCGCGAATCGCCAACACGTTGTCGATGCCCAGATACCGTAGCTCGATCAGAAAGTCTTCGGTTTCCTGGCGCGTGAAGCCTTGGCACAACACGTGGGGCACCGCGTCGATCTGATATTTGTTCTGCATCAGAGCGCAAACCCCCAAGGTCCCGGGCCGCTTTCGTTTCACCCGACGACGGATGCCCTGGGGCGTCTCCTCATACATGACCTCGGCGGCATGGCTAGTGATATCGATGAACGGGGGTCGGTGTTGGACCAGGCTTTCAATCAGCCCGAGAAGCTGTTTCAGGTCCCCCCCGCGCAACGGCGGGATGATCTCGAAGCTGATCAATGGCTGGTCGGCCTTTTCCAGATGCTCGGTAACTTTCATATCGTCTCGATTCTCTTGATTTGCCGATGCCGGCGATTCTAGCCCGCGGAAGCCGTTAGCCCGACCCAGGCCGAAGATTACTCACTCGAGGCCAGGCTCCAAAGCCACCACGCCAAGATGCCCACGCCGTCGGCCACCACATCCCAGAAATCCGCCGAGCGCCCTGGGACGGCCGTCTGGCAAAGCTCCGTCAGCCCGGCCATGGCCAGACCCAAGGCCCAAGTCAGCCCGACCGCGCTCGAAGGGCTAAGCCGATGACGAAAAAAGCGATGCAGAAAATAGCTTTCCAATGCGAAGAGCGCACCGTGCACCACCTTATCGACTCCTTCTGGTAGCAGATGATTCAAGGGCCCCGGAGGTCCATCGGGAGGGGGCGGGATCAACAGCGCGGCCCACAGGACTCCGGTGAAAAGCAGAAGATTCCGCAGATCTCTGAAAGCTGCCTTTCGGTTGTGCTTGCTCGTGATGTCAAAAGGCTCCATGAAACAGATGTGCTCCCGCGGCCGCCAAAGGGCAGGGATGGCTCGGCTAAAAGCCCTGCCGATCGTGCGTTGGCATACTATAGTCGCTCCTCCAGACCATCTGTCACGGAATCGTCGAAGAGAAAAATGCAAGAGAGCCGGCAAATCCCCCGCGTGTCCTCTCCGAAGCTCCAACAGCTCGTCCAACGGACCCCGGAGCTTTGGCAGGTCGTCGTTGCGTTGTCGTTGGTCGGTGCTTTCCTAGCTCTCGCCTCGGCGTCTTCCTGGGCCCACAATCGCCGTGACCTTTTGGACCATTTGCGCCGAGCCGGCATCGACGGGAGCCATCCATCGGCCCTGGTTCGGGTGGAGCGAGAAGGGACCGCTCATCACAGCCGCTTGCTCACCGCCCGAAGCCTGATCTACGACTCCCTGGCCCGCTTGTGGCAGCAGTCGGATGACGTCGACCCGGAGCAGCTCCAGCGGGAGATCTTGGATCGTCTGCCGATCGCGAGATCGTTGGCGACCTCGGCCCTGGACAGCGACCCGGGCTCTTGGCAGGCGCTGATGCTGATCGGTGCCTCCACCTATTTGGAGCGCTCCCTAAACCGTGATCGGCGCCTCTACACCGAAGCCGCGGCTTGGGAAATCCCCTTGAGCAAAGCCACGGAACGCGCGGCGGGCCATCCCGAGCCACGCCGACTGCTCGCCACGGCCTATTTGGAAACTTGGTTCGGCCTTTCCGACAGCAAACAGGCGATCGCCAAGGATTTGCTGGCTCAGGTCTTTCGCGACGACCTGCGGGCCTTCGAAGCTCTCTTGCCCGCCTGGCTCGGCCTACGCCTGAGCCCGGAGGAGACCTTCTCCGTGGTGCCCGAGAACGCCGGCGCTTGGCGAATCTTGGAAAAAGGCTACGAAGAACAGAAGCGGTGGGGCATGTTTTTGACCGTGCATGGGCGTTATTTGGACGCGCTGGAGAGCCAGCTCGAAGCCCAGCGACAAAACGCCGAGCAGCGGGTGAGATTGGGCGATTTCTTCCACGGTCGCTCCCGTTATTTGCAGGTCATTGCGGGCGCCCCGCCTTCCCAACGATTCGCGCCCTTGGTGAACCGAGTGCTCGAGGCCTACCCCCCCGGCCTCCACGGCCACAGCATTCTCGGCCCGCTCCGGGCGTGGCTGGATTGGGCGATCGAGCAGGGTCAGCTGGGCCGCAAGCCCATTCCCCCCGCCCAGCTGCGACAGCTGATCGACGCGGTCGGCGAGCTGCCACACGCCAAGGCGGCCTTGGCATCCAGCTTGGCTGAAGACTTCTATCAAGCCGAGCGATTCGAGAAGCTCGCCCAACCTTTGTCCCAAGAGGAGTGGGCCCCGTATCTGGTGGTCAAAGCCCGCGCCTCCTTGGCCGAGAACGACCTAGCCGGCGCCAACGAGGCCCTGTCCCTGGTGGTCGGCGACTACCGACGTCACCCCAGTTATTTGCTGACCGAGCTCGAAGCCGCTCGGGCTTCCGGAGACAGCGTGCGGCTGGACATCGTCAGGGCGGCAATCACCCAAACCGCGAGCCGGCGCTGGAGCTCAGCCCAATGGCAGCGGACCTCCAAGTCGTTCCTAGAGATTCTGCCCGCGCAATCCTCACCAGGTTTCGCCTTTGAGGTGCCCAAGGCACCCACGGGAGGAGCGGTGATCGAGGTCTTCCTGAATGGCCGGGCCGTGATCACCTCCCCGGTCTACCGGGGTGACGTGGTGCGAGTGCCCGTCGCGATCCCCGCGGACGAGGCCCACCGAATAGAAATCCGTTTCGTCGCCGGCGGCACCATCCAACCCGGGGATTTATGGCTTTTGGACGAGAATTGACCTAGTCGCTGGAGGCATTCCTCGGCTCGGCCGAGACTTCGGGGTCGAGGAAGACGGTTTGGGATTCCCGTTTTTGGCGCACCAATTCCGGCGTGCCGCACGCCAACCCCACCAGCATGGCCAGGGTGAATGCATTGGCGGGCATGGTGAGAGAGAATTCCACCAACGAGTGCAACAGCGCCGTGCCGCAGGCACCGAATGCCGCCAAAGCCAGCATGCGGTCCTCGGACCGCCGGCCCTTGCGCAACACGGTCCAGAGCCTGGCGGCGATGGCGATCATCGCCCAACCGAGGAGCAGCAGCGCGGGCAGACCGGCGGTGATCGCCAGCTCGAGAATGTCGGAGTGGGCGTGACGCCAGGATCCGGGCAAGCTTTGGGGTTGCACCAGGGGAAACGCCTGGCGAAAAGTCCCCAATCCGGTGCCGACCACCGGCGACCAGCTGATCAGCTCCAGGCTCTCCCACCAGACCTGAAAGCGGGCATTCCAGGTGATGTCGTAGGCGGACGTCTCCACCAGACGGCCTACGCCTTTATCCCAGCCGAGCATGCGGACGGCCCCCAGACCGAGGGCCAACAGACCCACGCCGACGCCCGCCAGCTGCCAGCGACGGTAGCGCAGGGCCAAGACCCCGCCTTGGATCGCCAATCCGCCCACCACCGCCACAAGCCCGGCCCGGGATCCGGAAAAGGCCAAGGCCGCGAAACAGAAGGAGAAAGTCGCCAAGGGAACCACGAATTGGATCAAACGATCCTCGGCTTCCAGCTTGGAGTCCAGGGCCCGACGCAACCCCCACCACAGCCAGGCGGCGGCACAGCACACGGCCATGCCGAGGTAGAAGGCGAAGTGGTCCGCGTTGACGAACGTGCCCCTCAAGCGCGAGGCATCCCCGGGCATCTCCAGGCCCCAAATCATCGGGTCACGGGTCAGCCATTTGTCCGCCCCGTAGAGGATTTGGGACAACACGCCGATCATCAAGCCGAGGGTCAACAGGCGTCGCGCCGGGCGCTCGGAAGCCTGTAGACAAGCCGCCATCAGGCAAGCAGCGATGGCGAAGAGGTGTAACGCGGTCGAACGGGTGACCGCGGGGGCCAACGACAGGGGAGCCCAGCTCGGGGCGTTATGGCCCTGGATCTCTGCGGCTTCGACCCACAATCGGTGGATCGAAGGGCTGAGCAGCTCGGCCAACACCGAGGGCCACGGCAACGATTGAACGATGCCGAGCAGGCCGAGGATGAGCAACGCCAGCAGGGGAGCTCGGATGGTGCTCAGAGGCGCGAGGCGACGTTTGATCACCATCGAAATCGCCAAACCGATAAAGGCCGCGATCTGCAAAGCGGCACGGTCCCGGGGCAGCACACCCGCATAGGGCAACGGCGCTGACACGACGATCGCCAGCAAGACCAGAGTCGCGAGGGTCGACCCGGGCTCGGAATGTCGTATCATCCCCACACGATTGGAGAACCAGCGGGAGACTTTCTTGGGCAGCCGGCTCATCGCCCCGGACCTCCACCAAGGCGTCCAAGAGGACATCCAGATGGGGCAGGGCGCGGAAAAACGGTCAAGAGCTCAGCGTGGAATAGGGCCATATGCGAGGAGAATGGATGACAGCTCGGAGGCGTGAGAACAAGATCAAATCAGGGGCTGCGAGATCCCTGGCCGGGACGCTCTTCACCGCGGTGTCGGTTTTGCTTTGGATCGGCGGGGGGGCTCTCAGCGCTGAGGCACAGTATAACTCTCCGGTAGGAAAGGAAGCGAATGCCTCGATCCCCTCGAAAGAGTCCTTCGACGAATCCTACGACGAGGCTCGCTGGTCGGCGGGCCCCTTCCGCGTCCAGCCCTGGATCGGTTTGCGCGACGCCTCCTTCGTCACCATCCAAACCGTCAACGACGACGGCTCGATCGACGAGAGCGACGACTTCACCGCCACCGCCGGCGCGGGATTTCGGGCCTATGCCAGAAACAGCCCCAAGCTGGTGCTCGCCATCCACGCCTTGCCCGAATACACCTGGTGGCAAGACAACGACGACAAAAGCGGAGTCAACGGCCGCTACGGCGCCGGCCTCTTCGGTTTCTTCAACCGCTTGAAGCTGGAGGCCTCGGTTCGGCGGACGGAGCGCCAAGACATTTTCTCCACCGAGGTCCAGCAGCTGACCACCGTGGAAGAGGACCTCGCCCGGGTGGGCTTCGAGGTCGAGGTGGCCCGGGGTGTCGATGTCTGGGCGCGAGCCCGGTCGAAGGAATACGGCAACAACGAAGACGATTTGGCGATCTTCCGGGTCTTGAATCGCTCCGAGGACGACGTGGCGATCGGCGCCCGGCTGAGGTCGCGGCAGGGCTACCGCTTGGGACTCGGCTTCAAGGATCTCTCCGCGGACTTCGACCCAGGCTCGCGAAATCTGTCGAACGAAGGTACCGCCGTGATGCTCGAGCTCGGCTTTGAATCCGGACGATTCGGGCTCACGGGCGATCTCGAAAAAGTCGAGCTCGAGCCCGTCGAAGGGTCCATTCTAGAAGAGCTCGACGAGGTAGTCGGGCGTATCGAGCTGTCCTGGGAGGCCTCTAGACGGGTCGAGATGCTGCTCTTCGGCCACCGAGACTTGACGTATTCGGTGTCGTCCACCCAATCCCACGTGGTCAGCCAACGCACGGGATTCACCACCCGCTTGAAGGGTAGCCGTGGTTACGTGGACTTCACCTATGCCACCGGCGAGGATCAATACGAAGCCTTGGGCGACGTGGCCAACCGCACCGACGACGTCACCGAGCTCCGGGCCGCCCTGCGCTTGCCGGTCGGCAACCTATTCAGTGTCACCTTCTACGGCACCTCCCTCGACTACGATTCCAACATCGAGGGATTGGACCGAGAATTTTCCACCTACGGCGTGGCCGTGGATCTCGGCAGGCTAGCTCGTCGGCTGAGCCTGGGAGAAGCGGAAGGGGTTTGGTGACGAAAGACCGCGTCACAGATTGAGCCCAAAAGGCCCAAATCGCCGACGGCGTGGCGTTTAAGCCTGAGCTGGTATAGCCTTTAGCCATGGGCTCACGACATCTCTCTACCCGAAAATTACCTGCGGCGATCCCCACGGCGTTGCTTCTCAGCATCCTGATCCCGATCTCCGAGCTCGGCCCGATGGCGGCCTTCGCGCAATCCTCTTCCGATGACTCTCAAGCGATGGCGTCAGCCCTCGGCTCCTACCGGATCGGCCCCCGAGATCGCTTGACCATTCGGGTCCAGGAGCTGCCTAATCTCGATAGCGAGCAACAAGTCGCCGACGACGGCACCATCACCCTCAGCATCGTCGGTAGCATCGAGGTCCGAGGGTTGACCGAAGCGGAGCTGGCGGAGCGGATTCGCGAAAAGCTGCTGGCCGAAGGTATGCGCCGGGCCACGGTCACCGCCACCGTGAACGAATATCGATCCCAACCCGTCTCCGTGCTGGGGGCGGTCACCCGCCCCGGCAACCACGTCATCCCCGGCCGCTCCACATTGATCGACGTCCTGCTCGACGCCGGCGGCATGACCGAGCAGGCCGGCTCGAAGATCCTCGTCCGTCGTCGGGCCGCCAACGGCCTGAGCGACCAGGTTGAGATCCAAACCGACGATCTCTTTTTGGCCGGCGACCCCAAGGTGAATCTGCCTATCTATGCCGGGGATCTGATCCATGTGCTGCCGGTCCAAGAAATCTCGATCCATTTCCTCGGCGAGGTGGCCACGGCCGGCACCTTGACCTTCCGCGACAACAAACGGGTGACCCTGCTCACCGCCATCGCCCGCGCCGGAGGGCTGACCGAAACCGCCTCGAATAAGTTGGTGATCAAACGCGAAGACGACAGCGGCCAACGATTCGAGATCGATGTCGACTACCGCAAGCTGCTGAACGGCAAGATCCCCGATGTCGAGCTTCAAGACGGGGATTTGATCGTTGTGAAAGAGTCTTTCTTCTGATGGCCAACCGATCCCAAGATCCATTTCAAGACCTGGTCAGCTCCGGTGGCTCGGCTCCCGATGTCGGAGCCGAGGCCATCGATCTGACCAAATATTTATCCGCCATCCGGCGACGCTGGCTGCTGCTGCTGGCCTGTTGCTTAATCGCCGGCACTTACGCGGTGCTCCGCTACTCCCTGACCGAAAAAATCTACCGCGCGACCACCACCATCCAAATCGAGCGCAAACGCTTGTCGTTGCTCGCCTTGGGTCAAGCCGGCTGGCTCGAAGACTGGTGGAACCTCGAGTATTACCCGACCCAATATCGCTTGCTGCGCAGCCGTGGCATGGCGGAGCGGGTGGTGCTCAATTTACGCCTGCACGAAGATCCAACCTTCAATAGCCGGGCCGCGGGCCTGACCTCCACCGATCCGGAAGACAACGCCGATTCCACGGCCCAGCTGGCCCAGTTGGCGGAGCGCGTGCAGCGAGGCCTATCCGTCAGCCCGATCAAAGAGACCCAGCTCGTGGAGCTGTCCTACGTGTCCAGCTCTCCGGAGCTGGCGGCGCGGATCGCCAACGGTTATGCCGACGTGTTCATCGAATGGGGCATTGAAAATCGAGCGTCGACGGTCGGCAAGGCGTCGAGCTTTCTCTCCGCCCAAATCGGCACCCTGCGCAACGAAATCGAAGAGCGACAAAAGCAGCTCAACGCCAACACCAGCGAAGGCGACTTCGCGCTCGATCCCGGTGGCGAGGCGTTGATCGAACGTCGGCAAACCCTGGAAAAACAGTACAACCAGGTGATGGCCGATCGCATCAGCAAAGAAGCCACCTACCGAGAGATTCAGCAACAGCCCGCCAGCAGCTTGCCGCAATCGGAGTCCAGCACCCTCGTCAGCGACTTGAAAGCGGAGGTCATTCTGCTCGAGAGCGAATACGGCACCAAGCTCGACACCTACACCCCGGAATGGCCGGAGATGGTCAAGCTGAAACAGACCATCAACGATAAGAAGTCGCAGCTCAGACAGCTCTTGGACGAGGTCTACCGGGAGCAGGTCGGTCAGGCCTACGCCGCGCTGCAAAAGGCTCGTCGTGAGGAAGAGACCCTCGAGTCCGAGCTCCAGACCCTGGCCGCGGACGCCCGCCTGCAGAATTCTTCCGCCCTGGACTACATCAACAAGCAAACCTACATCAACACGCGCAAAGAGCTCTTGGCCGAGCTGGTCAAACGTCAGTCGGAGACCGAGGTCGCGTCTCGGGTGCAAACCTCCCAAGAGTCCAACGTCCGCATTGTGGACCGAGCCATCGTGCCGGCCATGCCGTTTTCTCCTTACCTCCAGGCCGACCTGACCAAAGCCCTGCTGCTCGGTTTGATGATGGGCGTCGGTTTTGTGGTGCTCCTGGAGTACCTGGATCGAACGGTGAAAACCCCAGAAGAGCTCGAGGGATTGTTGGGCATCCCCACGTTGGCGGTGATTCCCGACATGGACGAAAGCCGGCGCGGCTCGGGATTGCGCGTTCGCTACGGGCGCAGCGCTTACAACTATAACTACAACTACGGTTATGGTTACGGCTACGGGGGCCGCAAGGAAAAGAGCAAGGCCAACGGGGACAGCGAGCATCGCATCGAGCTTTTGCCGCACCACAGCCCGCGTTTGGCGGTGAGCGAGGCCTATCGGTCCTTGCGCACCGCGCTTCTGCTGTCGACCGCCGGCGACCTGAATATGGTCGCCCTGACCTCCGCCGAGCCCGGCGAAGGCAAGACCGCGACCACCACCAATCTGGCCGTGGTCATGGCCCAGCTGGGTCGCCGCGTGTTGGTGGTCGATTGCGACCTCCGCCGGCCGCGCATGCACAAGGTCTTCAAGATCTCCAACCGAATGGGCTTGGTCAACTACCTGACGGCCAACGTGGAGCTCGACAGCCTCTTCTTCGAAACCGAAGCGCCGAATCTCTGGATTTGCCCGTCGGGCCCGATCCCGCCGAATCCCTCTGAGCTGTTGGCCAGCGATCGGATGAAAGAGCTGTTGGCGAATCTGCGTCAACGTTTCGATTTCATCCTGATCGACACGCCACCCATTTTGCCCGTGGCCGACGCCATCATTTTGGGCACCATGGCCGATGGCGTGATCATCTGCGCCCGCTCCGGCGCCCTGCTGCGCGAGGACGCCAAGTTCTGTCGCGAGCGCATGGGTTATTCGGACATGAGAATCATCGGCTCGGTGCTCAATCGCTACAGCACCTCCAAGGGCGGATACCAACGTAAATACCGCTACTACGGAGTTTACGAGGAAGCACAGCCCGGTGCTAAGCGCAATAGCGCTGCTTGATCGTCACGATCGTGATCGACCTGCATTGCCACCTCTTGCCGGGAGTCGACGATGGCGCGAACGACCTCGCTCAGGCCGTGCGCATGTGCGAGATCGCCCATCGCGACGGATGTCGAGCCATGGTGGCGACCCCACATCTGCGCCATGAACGTTACGAAAACGCGGATCGGCGCCTGCTCGAGCAAGCCCATCGCGGGCTGTGCGAAGAAGTCCACCGTCGTTTCGGTGACGAGCTCAAAGTGTTTCTCGGCGGTGAGATCGCCGTCCACTCCCAGAGCCTCGCGGAGATCGACGCTCTGCCGGCTAGCAGCTTGCTGCCCCTCGCGGGATCCCGCTACTTGCTCCTGGAGCTGAGCACCCACGACCTCGGGCCCGATCCGGTCGAGATGGTTTACGAGCTGGGCCTGGCCGGTTGGCGGCCGATCATCGCCCATCCCGAACGGATCTCCTGGTTGGTGTCCGACTCCGGTCTGCTGGCGGCGATCGTCGACCACGGAGGTCTGCTGCAGCTCACGGCCATGAGCTTGACCGGCGCATTCGGGCCCGCGATTCAAAACGCCGCCGATCACATGATGGACCAGGGCTGGGTGCGATTCGTTTGCAGCGATGCCCACGACGAACGGATTCGTCCGCCGGGCCTTTCCGCGGCTCGACGACGGGTGACCAAAGAGTGGGGAAGGTCGGTCGCGCAAGCGATTTTCGAACGCCACCCACGGGCGGTTTTGGAAGATCGCCCTTTGGAACCGACTCCGCTGCCGGAAGCGCGTCCAGCTTCCCCCGCCGGCTCAAAAACCCAGGGTTGGGTGGCGAGGCTCAAGCGCTTGACGTCCCGCTGAGTCTCCAAGGTCGAGCTTCCGAGCACTGCTTGTAATAAGCTCTGCCCATGAACGGTTCTTCATCACATTGCCATGCCACCTTCCAAATCCTCAAAAATGCCGAGACTGGACGGAAGCTGGCCCTGGCCTTGGGCTGTTTGCTCGCGGTGTCGGGGCCTCTCGCGGCTCAGGAGCTCGACGTCTTCCACGAGCGCCTCTACCAAGACGCCGTCAGGTCCGCCTCTCAAAGCCGACACCAAGAGGCGATCAAGGATTTTCGTCTGGCGTGTTTCGGTATGTTGGAAAAGACGGATCGGCTCGGCGATTGCTTGGCGCGTTTGGCCATCGAGGAGGCGGAGGCGGGTGAGCATGACGACTTCTTGGCGACCGTCACCCGCTTGATGGATGTCGAGCGCCGCTTCCAGGGATATAGTCGTTCCGCTCTCCCCCAAGCGCAGAAGCTCCGTTTTGAGACACGCTTAGAAGAGCTCGCTCCCCTGGAGATCTACACCAACATCCCCGCTTTCAAAGCACAGGCGGAAGCTCGCAGGGCTTCCCAGCTCCGCTTGCAGCCCGCGGACGAGCGGCAGAAAGCTCTCGATCGATGGATTGCCCAGGAGCCTCGAAATCCGCTGTGGCGCATCTTGCGCGGCGAGCTGATGTTGGAGCAAGGCCGCGCGGTGGAAGCGGCGGAAATTGCCGACCGCCTTTCCACGTCTCACCCGAGCCATCCGGGAACCGCTTGCTTTCGCGGCCGAGCTCAAGCGGCCGTCGGCGCTTGCGGCCCGAGCACCCTCGAAGATCTCTCCCGCTGCTCCGCCGGCGATACGGTGGAGGCCGCCCGGGAAGCGAGCTTGAGGTGCCATGTCCAGAATCAGGATTGGGCCGCCGCGGACGGGGTGCTGGCCACCATGAGCGAAGCACAAAAACAGCAGCGTTCAATTCGCGATTTGGCCAAGGACGTCCGCAAGAAGCGCCGCAACCCACCGGCATCGATCCCCCAAAGTGAGCCTAGCGTGCCGGAGCCCCAACAAGTCGCCGCCCAGGAATCCGCGGTGAGCAGCGGCAGTGGCTCGGGCCCGGGTCCCGAGGAGCAAGAGGTGCTGGATTCCGGATGGAACATCTTGCGATCCGACGCCCGGGACCGTTTCGAGGACACCTATGACTCCGTCCGGTCCTTGGCGAATCGCCACCCCGCCTGGGCGGAAGCCCAGCATCTGGCGGCCGAGCTGGCGTATCGTCTTTCCCTCTGGGACGACGCGGTCAGCTATTTTCAGCGGGCCGAAAAAATCGTCTCCACAAAACCCGATTTACAATTCTATTTGGCGGTCGCCCTCTACAAATCCGGTGATCAGCAGGGGGCTGCGGCCATGCTCGACCAATGTGAGCCCCACATCCAGAGCTCGGACTTCGTGCAATTCTGGGTGGCGAGAATCCGCGATGAGCAAAACTAGCCCGGTTCGAAACCAGCTCAGCCAACCTGACCAGTCATCTTGTTGAAAGCGCAGCTGTTTGCAGCGGAAGCCCTCTTGCTCTACACTTATGACCACGTCTAAGCAAAAAGCCCCCAGGAGACTAAAATGCGTTTGGGAAGTTTGATCCTGATAGTCGCCTTAGCGCCGGCGACCTTCACCACCGCGGCAGCTCAGGAGCCGATTCGAATCGAGGCCGAGCAAGTGGAGTGTCTTCCTGTGGGCGATAACGGTGTCGCTTACACCTCGGTGGAAAACAACGTCGCCGACACCGAGGTTCGCCTCTACTTCCGACGGATGCACGACGCGGTCGAAGACCTCTACTACGTGCGCATGAAGCCGGACGGCGACGGCCGCTATTGGGGAGTCTTCCCCAAGGCTGAAGATCGTGAGCTGCAACGCCACGACATTGAAGAGCGTCGCCAAGAAGCTCAGTCCGAATACGATTGGGCCCAGTGGTGGCGGGAAAAGGATGGTTCTGAGGACCGTAATCCGAATAACGACCTCGACCAAGATATGATCCGAGAGCGCGCCAGCCAAGGCAAGCTGGAGTCCCGCGACTGGCTCGGCGAAATGGACGACGCCACCTTCCAAGATTGGCTCGAGCAACTCGAAAACGAGCCCACGGAATACTTCACCTCGGTCCACGATCACACCGGCTCCCGTGTCGCCAAATCGAAAACGCGGGTGGCCGAGGTGCGGGACAACTGCCGGGTTGAGCTGGACGATCGCCAGCTCGGAGAAGCCGCCAACCTCACCGTCGGTGAAACCGCTTATTGGCAGAAAGGCGAGGAGCTCTTCCACTGGCTGTGCGATGGCATCGTTTCCCGTATCGACCCGCTACGGGTTCTGCGCGGTGACGACGCTTGCCGAGCCTGCGTCATCGCTTGGTGGAAACGCCCGGGAGTGCTGATCCCCACCGCCGGCGTGATCGGCGTGGGCACCACCGTCGTCTTGGTCGACGAAGACGATCCGCCGCCGGTTTCTCCGTCCGAGCCCTGAGCCCGAGCCCTGAGCCGGGTCGAAAGCAAAAACCTCCCGAGTCGGGAGGTTTTTTCATGCCCGTTGAACCGAGCTCGGACTCCCTACGCCGGTGTCTCCATGCCCGTGGCGGTGTCCGCGACGGATGGGCTTACCGGCGAGGAGTCGTCGACTTTGCCGTGGCGCAGCCGATACCACATCCGTTCGAGCTCGATTTTCAGCCAGATGGAGAGAGCCGTGGCGATCGGCCGAACCGCAGCTGCGGGGCCGGTTTTGAATGCTTTCGACAAATGGCGGCGGCCGACATTCGCTCGCCCATAGGTACCGGCGCGTCGACGGAATCGGGCGAGTTTCAGCAAACGCTGATTGAACCACCGCATGGAGTGATGGGCGACCTTAGAGGGCGGGATGTTGCCGAACATCGGATTGGTCAACGAGGAGAGATCCCGCTCGATCGACGAAACCACCGCCGCGTAATAGAGACCGGTATCCATGAGGAATGCGCAACGGGTCAGCTCGGCATCCCCCAAGATCTCGTATTTTCCGTCGTAAAGGGCTCCCCACCATTGATGGTAAGACACCTCGAAATCCTTGTTGTGGCGGGCGATCTCACGCACCAGCTCGGTTTCGTCGATCCCCGGATCGCCCAGGTCCCGCTCCAGCAGCTCCAAGGTGGAGTAGATGGAAATAGCCGCGTGATCCAGGCCCGGGCTGTAATACGGGTCGATAAACGACGCGGCGTCCCCAACCAGCGCCCAGCCCAAATCCATGTACTTTTCTGAGCGATAGGGTAGGTGGCGGAGGGCCATGAAATCGTCGTCCAGGACGGCCTCGGCCACCAACTGCCGCAATCCCGGGCGCGATCGCACGAAGCGCTCGTATTGCTCCTTCACCGTCTTGCCGGCAGGCAGCTCGAAGAGATCTTTGTTGTACACGACGCCGATCGACGTGTTGCCGTTGGCCAGGGGGATGACCCAGCACCACCAGCCATAGCCGCAGAAATGGTTGGTGGCCAAACGCCGTGAAGCCACGATCGGCGGTAATAGAGGAGATCGCGCGTCCGCCCCGGAGAGCTGAATGTCGTCGAGATCGGCAACCCCGGTCCATCGACCCCAGACCGCGGCGGTGGGGTGAGCTTCCGTCCGGTGATGGAGGCCGAGCTTGCGGGCCAGGAAGGCCTGACGCCCGGAAGCGTCCACCACCCAACGGGTCGTGACCTGGCGCTGCTCCGAGCCGTGCTCGACGGTGACCCGGTGACAAGGCCAATCGAAATCCACCGCTTTCACCTTGCCCGGCCGCCAAACTTCCGCGCCTTCGGCTTCCACCCGCTCCAGCAGGTGCTGGTCGAGGGTGGGACGATCCAATTGAAAGGAGGGTAGCGCGGGCATTTCCGCGGGCCCCACCTCGGTCATCTCATGCAAGGACCGGTCGTCGGAGTCCGTGAACCAATAGCGCAGACCGTGTTTCGGCAAATGCTCACGGGAGAGGTGGTCGTAAAGACCGAGGATGCGGTGCAGGAAAAGGGCCGAGACCTCCACGGTGGCCTCACCCACCTTGCGCTCGAAGAGCGAGGATCGCTCGACCATCAACACCCGCAGCTCGGGCGATCGGCGGCGTAGCAACAGCCCTAGGGAAGCGCCACAGAACGCGCCTCCGACAATCACCACATCGTAATCGGTTTGGGCGCTTTGGCGGCTCCCCACTTGTTTCTCAGGATTCATCTTTCTCAGTATTCGTCGGCGTTTTCGAGCTCAGTCTATCCACGGCCACACCGGCGGGCAAGCCGAGCCCACGTCTAGGCCGTAAAGTGAGATACTTCGGAGCGGCTCGAATCTTCCCAGGGATTTTTTAATCTTTGACAGCGGCCCGATCATCCTACGTGCCCACAGACGCGCCCTATCTAACCTTTCGCGGGCCGTCGATGCTCCGATCCAAATGACTTCACAAAAACTCGATTCCATCACCCCCGCGCTCGCCTACCGCCTCAGCGGTGAGGTCGAGGGGGAGCTCCGCACATTCCAGCTCACCTCAAACACCACCTGCATCGGCTCCCACAAAGAGAACGACTTGGTGCTGAGGGTCGCCGGGGTGTCGAGGCGGCATGTGGTGCTCAATCAGGTGGACGGCAAGCTCTGGGTAGAGGATCGAGGCAGCAAAAACGGCACCTGGATCAACGGCTATCGAGTCACCCGCGCACCCATGGAGGTGGGTGACGAGCTCAGTGTGGGCTCCGTGGCCTTGCGTCTCGAGGACGCCCATCCGCAGGACGCCTGCCTGGCCCTCAGCTTCTCGACCGAGGACCGGGAAACCTTGCCCTGGACCCGCTCCGGCCGCGACCTTCGGGAAACCGATCTGCTGCACGACGAAAGCGCCGTCATGTCGCCCTTGCTGCGTTGTCTGGAGGCCCTGGTGGAAGCCCTCACCAGCACCCACGCAAGCCGATGGGTCGACGCCTTGGACGTCTTGTTGGAGCACCTGGGTTGTTCCGGGGCAGCAGTCCTGTCGTGGCGTCAAGAGCAGGAGCCGACCTTGCTCGCCCTAACCGGCGACCTCGACGTGATCCGTGGCGCCCTCGATCACCATGCTCTCGATCTACGCCGTGCTCGCGACCGATCCTTGAGCCTCGGCGCGTGGCAGCATGAGGTGCTCGGCGGCGGACCGGTGGCCGGCAGACCGGTGGCCGGCATTCAACCCCTGAGCCGTGACGAAGCCGGTGCCTTGGTGCTCACCGGGGATTTCCCGGAACGGGCCACCTGCGGCCCATTGTTGCGGTTCGTCGGTCTTCTGCTCGTGCACCTCGGCCCCTTGAGCATTGCCGAGCCGATCGAGGAGCGGCAGCGGTCGGCGGTCAGGCTGAGCTTTCCCGAAGGCCATGTGGCGGGGAGGTCCTCGGCCATCGAGCTGCTCTATCGAGAGATGGAGACCGTCTGCAGCGGCTCCTATCCGATTTTGATCCTGGGCGAGACGGGCAGTGGCAAAGAGATGATCTCTCGGACCCTGCACCGCTCCTCCCCGCGCAACGAGAAACCCTTTGTGGCGGTAAATTGCGCCGCTATCCCCGCGGACATGATCGAGGCTGAAATGTTCGGTGTCGCGCGCGGAGCGGCCACGGGAGTGTCACACCGTCCTGGCTGCTTCTCACGGGCCGACGGCGGCACCCTCTTCCTGGACGAGGTGGGCGAGCTGCATCCGGATCTCCAAGCCAAGCTGTTGCGAGCGCTGGAATACGGTGAGGTTCAGCCGGTGGGCGGCAAGGTGCTGAAGGTGGACGTGCGGGTGATCTCGGCCACCAATGTGGATTTGGAGCAACGGATCAAAGACGGCGGCTTTCGCGCCGACCTCTATTATCGATTGGCCGCTTCGGTGATCCAAATCCCGCCCCTGCGTCAACGCCGGGACGACCTCCCGATCCTGATTCAACATTTCGTCGAGCGATTCGCCGCCGAGCTCGACTTGCAGGTCCGAGGGGTCACCCAGCGGGCTTTCGATTTGCTGCTCGACTATCCCTGGCCCGGCAACGTTCGCGAGCTCCAGCACGAGCTCCGTCGGGCAGTCCAGAAAATGACCCCTCAGCAGGCCCTCGACTCCTCGCTCCTGAGCGACAAAATCCTACACACCGGACAACCCCCGATCACCTCGGACCTCGCGATGGGTGACGAGCCCGTGGAACCGACCCCGACCCATCCGCCGGAAGATCCCTCGACCGGCGACACCGGAGAGCCCGCAACTCTGGTGCTCAAAGACCGGGTGGCCGTGGTCGAGCGGCAAGTGATCTCGGAAGCCCTGAGCAAAGCCGGAGGCAATAAAACCCTTGCCGCCCAATTGCTGCAAATCTCCCGCAACACCCTCGCCACCAAAATGGCCCAATACGATCTGAGCTAACGGGCCGCCAGACACGATCTCTCGACTGGTCGACGCCCATTCGACCCGCGGGTCGGCGATTGGGCTCTTTTTTTCGATTACATGGGAAAGGCAGATCTCCCTGCTAGGTTCAGCTCTACCTCTGCTGTCCGAGAACCTAGCCAAGAACCGAGGAGATCCCCATGCCGACACTTTCCATGCCGTTCCGTCGCCAAAGCCACGCCGTCCGGTCCGAACGAGAGGCTTCGCCCAAACATCGACGTCGATCGGAAGGATTTCCGTCGAGCCTTCATCTACGGGCTTGGGTGTGCTTGTTGGTCCTCAGTCTGATGATCACGGCCCCGGCCTTCGGCTTGCCCTTCGACGGAATTGGGCAAACGACCCTTAAACAGGCAGCCATCGGCCTCTGGGAAGCCTTGGTGAGCTGGGTGGACGGAATCGTCGACGTGCTCGCCGAAGTGCCCGAGCCCGGCGAAACCCACGACATGGGTTTCGAGATCGAGCCCAACGGCTAGTCCGGCTCAACCCACCGCTTGGTGAAGCTCGTCGGTCACCTCGGACAATAGATCTTGGGTGACTGACCTGGACCGAGCAGCGCCCAGGAAGCGCAAAAGGGCTGCTCGGGCCACCTCCGGCAAACGGGTCTTGCTCAAGAGCGGGAACAGCAAACCCGCGATGCGCATCACCTCGTCGTCGTCATGGTCGGCCACGGCGCACTCCGCCAAATGCAAGAGGCAGAGCATTTGCTCCGGCAGGGCCTGGAGCTCGCCGAAGCCTCGATAAGCCCGCCACAGGTCCTCGATCCCTAGGTGTCGCCTGCCGAAACGGATCGCCGCCACCGCCGCCACCGCTTCGAGCTGCAAGAGGCCGTGGCGCTCGGGCCGTTGGCGGTGCAGACGCCTGGCACGCTCCAGCCAGCGCAAGCCCGCCTGCTCCTCGTCGGGGGTCGTGGCGACCCGCAGCCGGTAATAGGCCATGTTGTGGACCGCGGCCAAATAGCTTCGAGGATCTTGCCGCTCGTCGATCTGCGCCAAGCATCGCTCCAGAATGGCGATCGCTCCCTCGAAATCGCCGCTGCGGGCGAAGATCAAGGCCCGGTCCACCCAAGCGGAGCCCACGGACTGCTCGTCGTTCTCACCCTCGTAAATGCGCAACGCATCCCGGCTCAAGGCCAGAGCCTCGGCGAATCGCTTTTGACTGCAACGCACATAGGAAGCCCTTTGGGCCAACCGTGCCCACGTTTTCGGCTCAATAGCTTTTTTGGGCGCCGCCTGCAGAAATGAAATCGCCAGGTTGACGGCGTTCTCCGAGCGCTGAAGATCTCCCACGGCCCGATAGGCGCTGGCCATGACCGACCAGGCGTCCGCTTGCAGCTGCAGCCAACGGAAGGACCCGGGAGGCCCGGACTCCATGCCCGCGGCGGCCTCACAGGCTTCACGCGCCCGAGCCAAGGCCTGGCCCGGATCCCGGAAGCGTAGCTCGTCGGCGGCCTCGACCAGTTGACGACAGTCTTCGGGGGTCAACATGTCAGTCTTCTGAGGTCTCAGCCACGTCGAACAACACCAACCCTCGTTTCTCGAGCTGATGGACCGCGGCCTCACACCGGTCGAGCCGTCGCCGAATCTGCTCGAGCATCTCGCTCTTGTCCCGATAGATTTTTCCGACCCAGCGATCCAAGTCCTCGGCCAGCGGCTCGGAGTGCCCTCCGAAATCCGCCAGCGACGGCGGAATACCGCCGGCAGCGGGGCGACGATAGACGCGCGAGAAGAACGCTCCCGGGTCTTCGTCCAGGGCATTCAGAATCGCCAGCACGTGGCGGACCTTCAGGTCGAGATTTTGCCCCAAGAGCTGGGAGAGATATCCTTTGGAAAAACCCGCAAGCTTCTCCACTTGCCGCTGGCTGAGGTCGGATAGGCGAACCAATCGCCGGATCTCCTCTAAAAGGGGCTGAACCTCCACGGTCCAAAGCTGTTTGGAAGGGCTCACAGGTGCTCCGTGCTTGTGCTTTTAAGACTTCTAGCGAAATCAACGAGCTTGGTTTACAAAGATCTTACAACCACTGAGGGCGATTTGACGTAACAATATTCGTCGAAACGGAAAATAACCCATGAGCCAAATCCCATGAAGCGTATACCCAACCCCAAACGCGCGCTCTCGACCGGCCGGGTCGCCGCCGCGCTCTTCGCCCTTCTGTTTGCGGGCTCTCTCGCCGCGGAGACGGAGCCTTCGCGGGAGTCCCTGGTAATCTTCACCCAGCCCGACGCCGAGAGCCCGATCTCACGGCATTTCGAGGCCGAGCTCTTGCCCGAGCTCAAGGCGACCGCTGAGCAGCTCGGCGTGCCACTCAAGATTCTCGACGCTCGCAAAGGCGCCCCTGAAGAGGTACGCATCACCCCGCTGCTGATCCACCAAAGCCCCAACGGCCGATCCTTCTTCCAAGGGCGCTACGCCGACCCCGGCAAGGTCGCCCACTTCGTGCGCACCAGCCGCGCCGTGCCGGCCACCTCCGAGGTGTTGACCAAAACAGATATCGCGGTCTGGAGCCAGGGCCGAAGCCGGGTGTACTCGCCGTTGAAAATCACCGACTTGGCCGGCGAGCTCCCCCAGAGCTTCGATGCCGAGGCGTTCAAGCAACGAGCAACCCAGGCCATGGCCTCGGGATTTGAGCATTTCACGTGGGTCGATCGCATCGAGCTCGGTCCGACGGATCGCGCCTTCTACATGGATCTCTATCCGTATCGGTCCGAGGGTGGCAAGCTCTTCATCTCCTTGGCCCTGTTCTCCCAATTCAATTGCATCGACCCTGTGTTCACCCAATTCGACGATCCGGTCAGCGGTAGCTTCGACCGGCTGGACGAGGTCTTCGCCCGGGCCGGTCGTCGTCTGGAGCAAGCGGTCGCTCAACAAGTCCAAGGATCGGAGATCGGCGACGGTTTCGACCCGATCCCCGAATCGGTGGCCGTGGCTTCCTGGCCATCCCTGGGTTTGGAGCTGCCGGAGCGGTCCACCGCCGCTGACTCAGCTGCGGCCGTCGGCTCGATCGAGGATCTACCGCGGGCTTGGCGCATTGCGCCGGCGGAAAAGAACGAGCCCCGTCTCATCTTTCGATTCCCCGCTCCCCTCGAACGCTACTCCGGTGAGGTGGGAGAGCTCGCGGGCTCCCTGACCCTGGGAGACGGGAGCTCCCTGCAAGGCGCCGAAGGTTGGATTCGGGCCGACACCGGCTCGGTGACCATGGGGGAGCCGTCCCTAGACCAGGCTATCCATAAAAAGATGATCCATGTCGCCCGCTTTCCGGAGTCTCGGTTCACTTTGAAAGAGGTGATGCCGGAAACCGAGAACCTGGCTTTCGGGCGCGCTGCCCGGCTACAGGCCACCGGCACCTTCGAGCTGATGGGCCAAAAGGTCGACCTCCAGGTCCGTGGTGACGTGGAGCCCGTATTCACGGAAGCGGGCGAGCCGCGCCTGAGGGTTCGCGCCGCTTTTGAGATTCGATTGGCATCACCGTTCGGCATTGCGGGTCCGGACGGTCCGGCCCCCGCCAACGACACCCTAAAGCTCTATCTCGACTTCATGATGGAGGAAGATCCAGCGGCCTCAGCTTGAGCCGTCGATCCGAGCCTCCGCGCCGCCTTACGTTTCAACTTTTGCCTCACGTTCGTCTTTAAACAAGGAGAAGAAATATGTCGAAAGTCATTCGCCGTTCCGCCCTATTCCTCGCTCTCATGGCTGCCGCCGCTCTGTGCTTTGCCCCGCTGACGATAGCCGGCGATGCCGAGGCCCCGGGAACGTTGTCGTTCAAAGCCAGCAACAAAATGTACTCCGCCGACGGTAGTTTCGAGAAATGGCATTTCACCAAGGTCGATATTCCGGAAGGTGACTTGGAGAAAGGCACTGCCGAATTTGAGGTCGACCTGGCTTCCGTCTCGGAGAAAACCGAGGCCCTGGCGGATCACCTGCGCCAAGCCGACTTCTTCCACGTCGCCAAATTCACCACCGCCACGGTCAAGATTCACGGCGTGAAGAAGACCGGCGACAACGCCTACGACGCCACCGCGACCGTCGATTTCCACGGCTTCACCAATGATGTGCCAGTGCAATTCACGGTGGTTGGCGAGTCTCCGCTGCAGATCGAGGGCACGGCTACCATGCAGCGCACCGCGTTCGGCATCGGCGGTGAGTACGATCCCTCCAACGAGCGTTCGATCACCGATGACGTGAGCATCTCCTTGAGCGCCACCCTGCCCAACTGAGCCTGAGCCTGACATCCCGGCTCAATTCGACCCGCCCGTCGTTGCGCTTCGGCCCGGCCCGGGCGGGTTTGCTTTTGCCTGGACGAGTGCGTGGCCCAGGATTGGGCAGCCCAGCCGGAGGTCGTCTTCTATCCTGGACGATCCGTCCTAAATGGAAGGCTCTCGCCTCGGCCGAGGTTACAGCCCGCCACTGAAATCTTGTTAAGATCTGCTGGTTCAAATCTTGCTTGAACCCGTGTAGGGCAGCCCAATATCTTGAACCTTTTTCTGGACCCGATCAGCAACCCCTCACGCAACGCTGCCCCTTCAGGAGGTGCTCGAATGAGCAAAAAGCACTCAGCCAATCCATTTCTCATCTCGCTCTTGGCAGTGGTCCTCGGCGTCTTGGCAATGCCCGCCCTGGCCCAAACCCAAGGGAGCAGCAGCGCCGGTCAAACTACCAGCCAAAGCGCCCGCGCCTTAAGGGCTCCGCAGCCGGTGGACGAGTTGGTCGTGACGGCCGTCGATGTGGATCAGGCAAAGATTAAGCTCCGCCACAATCGGCAGGGCTGGGAGCATTGGTTCGAGCTCAACGACGACACGGTGATTCGCAGCGAGGCCGACAAGAAGCAGCTCCTCCAACTGGACGAGGTCAAAGCCGGTGATCGGGCCGAAGTCTACGTAGCCCGAAAGCTGCTCGGCGGCAGAACCGTCTATCTCACCGTCGACAACACCTGATCGCCCATGACCGATAGAGCCCTGAACGACGAGCAGACGGTTCGTCTCAACGACGAGCAGACGGTTCGTTTAGAGTCTTTGCGCGGGGATTTGGCAGCGTTGCGGTCCAACGCGGACGCCGGTATTCCGATCCCCGAGATCTCCGACGAGCTCCTCCGTTGCCTGGTCCGCCAGGGCTCTCCCCATGCCACTCTGCCGAGCCGATTCTTGGCCCGCTGCGGTTTCGAGCTCCACGCTACGGATGAGCTGAGCACCGACGAGCAACTTTCTTCCGAGCTGTGGAAGCTGATTTGGATCATGGCCCTGTTGCGTCTCTTTCTCGAGCAGACGGATCACCTCAGTGATCGTGACCTCTATCGCTTTCTGACGGAAGACGCCTTGCTCCAACCCACGGTCTTCGTGCCCGGGGAGCACAACCCGCCGTTTTACACCATCGATCCCTTGGGCGCCGGCAGCTCCGACGACCACCGTCTGCTGCTCACCTACTACGGCGACACCCTCGATCCAGAGCTGAAAAGCGACCTTCAGGCGGAATTCCCTGAGCCGATCACGCCCAAGCCCAGACCTTTCGACCGCGACCGCTTTCTGCCCTGATCACGGTGCCAGATCACGGCGGAGCCGGAATCGCCGACAAGACGAGCCGCACCGGCTCCAACGACAAGCTGTTGCCCACCAACCGCCACGCGTTCTTAAGCGGCATGTCCTCTGGTAGGGCAAAGTCGTCCGGGAATCCCAACAAGGTGAGGATCTCGCGAGGAGAGAACCTTCGGGCGCCGTCCTCCGTGGCGAGCAGTGAGCCACTTCGCACATGGGAACGACCGTAAGCTGAGGTAAAACATCGGGTCTGGGCCGCGGGATCTCGACGATCGACTAGATGCAGAGCACCCCGATACTGCCTCAGGACTCGGGGATCCACGGCCAGCTGGAGCCGTTCGGCGCCGCCCGACGGCTCGGCCGGCCCCGATATCAGCTGGTCCAGGGTTCTCGCAGTCGAGATCGGCCGGCCGGGATCGACCAGCCCATCACGAGCCGCCAGCGCGTAATAGCGGGGCCGACGATTCGGCACCCCGAAATCGCTGGGGCAGAGAGACCATTCCAAAAACGACGAATAGCCACTTCTTTCCAGAATCTGGAGCAAGCGGTCACGGGCCTGTGAGGTCTCGAATCCCACCACATTTTCCATGGCGAAATATCGGGGTCGAACCTCGCCCAACTTTTCGAGCAGGGCCAAGAAGGTTTTGGCGCGGGGATCCTCGAGATCCAAGCGTCGGCCTCGGCGGGTAAAGGGCTGGCAAGGGGGCGAGGCCCACCAGAGATCGGCGGAGAAGGCTTGCAGCTGGGGAATCGGCAGGGATTCCAAGGACTTGGTCGAAGTGCGGTGCCGAAAATTGAGACGGTAGACGGCCAACGCCAAGGCGTTGATATCCACCGCCGCGACCACTTTCCATCGAGAAGAGCCGGCGGTGGCAGCCGCGAAGCCGCCGATGCCGCAATAGAGCTCGAGGGCCCGCAACGGCTCGGTCATGGCAATCGGAGCAAGGTCAGGCGGACCCAAGGTCAGGTCAGAGCAAGGTCAGGTCAGAGCCAAGGTCAGGTCAGACCCAGGGCCTGGCGCATCTCCGCCTTCATGCGATCACGGAGCTCGGTGTCGTCGGGGTCGATCACCGGCGTGTTGTCGTATTGCTCGTAGAACAACGACGCCGGGACGTCGTCGGGCACCTCGAGGTCCCGGCGCAGCTTGCGGTTATCGCCGACGAATCCCCGCGACACCGTGCGCGCGATGGTCTCTCCAATGGTGCCTTGGAGACCGCAGATGAAGATGACGCCACGCTCCGAGGTCAGCTCGCCCGGACCGAAACCGAGGCGGCTCTCGAGCTCAATGAATCGGTCGGGCAGGAAGTAGTCTTCCACTCGACCTTTGTCCCCCTCCCATTCGGGGGCGGATTGGGGCCGGCTGATGCTGGCGAAATAATGCAGGCCGTTGCTTTTGCACAGGGCCTCCATCTCTTCTCGATACCCCAGATCCGCCGGATAGGAAGCACCGTGCAGCACGCAATATGAGCTGAGGTCGACGTCGGGATTACGCAGCATCTCGCTGCGGATCATGCTCACGAACGGTGCCATGCCCGTTCCCGCGGCCACGAAGATCTTCAATCTCGGATCGCCGTCACCAATGGCTTCGGGAATGGTGAATCGACCCACGGCTTTGGCGCGCATGAACATGCGATCGCCTTCCTTCGCCTTCCAAATCAGATGGGTCAACGGATTATCCGATTCCGGCCAGTTGACGTACCGGATGTAGAACTCCAGGACATCACCTTCCTCAGGAGCGGACACGATGGACATCGGTCGGCGCACTGAGCCGAGCTCCGGCTTCTCCTCATTGTTCATGCCCAGAGTCACGTACTGACCCGGAATGAAGCTTGAAACCGGATCGTCCGATTTGATTTTGAAGATGGCCAGAGCCGAGGTGAGATCTTCTCGGCCTACCAAGGTCGCGTTGTACTCCAGAGGTTTCGCCATGATGCGCGCATTATAACCGCCCTATGCCTCCCTGAGCTTGCCGAGGAGCGATTCTCCTGGTTAAATTCCTTTGACGGAGAACTTTGAGGAACCAAAACTTGACCAACCTATCTGCCTCCGACGACCGTCTGTCCGTGCTCAGGCAGGTAGACCTATTCTCCGACCTCGGCGAGCAGGAGCTGCAGAAGCTTCAATCCCACTTCGTCGAGCAATCCGTACCCAGCCACACCAGCATCTACCACCACGGTGACCCCTCGGACAGCTTCTACGTGATCCGATCCGGATCCGTGGCGGTCTATCGCGACGAGGTCGGCAAACCCGTGCAGCTGCAGGCCCGTTTCGGCCCCGGCGATTTCTTTGGAGAAACCGGCCTCTTCGACGGTTTTCAACGCTCCGCTTCCGCGCGCGCCAGCGAGCCGTGCCGCTTGCTGACGATTCACAAAGATCGATTGCTGGCTTTCCTCGATCACCACCCCGAGGTCTTGATCAAGCTGCAGATCGCCGCGGCTCGCCGCCACACCCTCAACGTCGCCGCGGCCCTGGACCTGGGCATCCGCAACGAGGTGAGGATTCGCCTGGACCGAGTGGTCACCTTGGAGACCTCGCTCGGGCAGAGCTTGACCGTGCGGCTCGAAAATCTCAGCCTGGGCGGTATGTGCTTGCGCGGAGTGCCTCCATCTTGGACCAAGGGGCGGGAGCTGAGCTTTGAGCTGAGCTACGGCGAAGAGAGCCTGGCAGTGCGCGGAACGATCAGCTGGCGGGAGCCCGAAACCGCGGGTTTGGCCTTCGCCGAGACCGGCCCCGAGCACGACGCCGACGTCCAAAACATGCTGCGTCGGCTGTTGGCTTAAGAGAGGGAAGGGCGATCACAAGGATCGCCCCCTACCTTCGAATTCCGGTCTGCGTAGGCGCGAATCTCGTATTCGCCCAGAGGGAAAGGCGATCACAAGGATCGCCCCTACTCGTAGACCATCCAAAGGGGGCCGGGGAAAAGCCACGACAGGCCGACCCGCAAGCGGTCGCGCCAATTGACCCAATTGTGCCCGTCCCGCGCTTCGACGTATTTCACGTCCATGCCCGTGGCTTGGAGCAGCGGCACCATGGAGCGGTTCTCGTAGATCAGGGTTTCGTAGGTGCCACAGCTGACGAAGACCCGTTCGCTGGGCCGCCCCGGTGCCTTGCGGAACGCGTTGACGAATTTGACCACGGGATCGAACGCGGGCCCGCGCGGATTGGAGCCGATATCGGTGAAGGCGAAGGATCCGGATTGCAATAGCAACCGACCGTAGAAGCCCGGGTATCGCCAAGCGGTTGATAGGCTAGCGACGCCACCGAAGCTCGCGCCCATAAGACCGCGATAAGCCGCTTCCGAGCGTAGGGGCCAGTCCTTCTCCAAGACCGGCACCACCTCCTCGGTGATGTGCTTGGCATGTTTCGGATTGTCGGGGTACTCCGTCAACCGCTCATTGGCATTGGTCAGAGCGACGATCATCGGCGCCACTTCGAGCCGGTGGATCAAATTGTCGAAAACCGTTTTGACGTCGGAAAAGCGCAGATAGTCGTGGCCGTCGTGCACCACCAGCAGGGGATACCGACGATTGCGCCGGAAACGTGCGGGCAGGTAGAGCACCACGTGGCGCTCTTGGTTGAAGACCTCGCTCTGCACGGACACCCGCACCAAATCACCGGGACGGGCCTCTGAATCCGGCAAGGTCCACTCGGGGCGTCCGCTGCCGACGGTTCTTACCACCGAGTTCGCGCCGAAGGGATCCCTGGCCCGTTCATGGTTGAGCGGATCGAGGATCCAACGGTGCTCCGAGCCGCGGATGACGTTGAGCTTGTATTGCAGGGTCGACTGGGGCGGCAGCTCCAGCACCAAATAGAAGAAGTCCGTGTCCTCGGCGCGCTCGAAGGGCTGGGAGGTTTCGAGCCCATAGATGAAATGCTGGAGCAAGACCCCGTCGGCCTCGCCTCGATAGACGAACGTCACCGAGGTGTCTTCCACCAGCGGAAACGTGGGGTTCTCTTCCATGAAGGTGTCGATGGCTTCTTTCGACGGCTTGCCGTCCGCCAACAGCTTGTGAATCTTGAGGGTCATAGGCCGTCTCCCAGGGGTACGACCCGACCGGAGGCCGTCAGCTCCAAGGAGCCCGCCCCAGGCTCCCAGCCTACCCCCAGGGCGGCCCGCCGAACGGACATCTTTTCGTCTAAAGGCACGCAAGTATCCGGCGAGAATCGACGGGCGAAGAGCGCCACCCGCACGGGGTCTTCCAACCGAAGGCGGCGCTTGGCGTGGGGCAGGGGGATCAACCCTCGGTAGAGACCCAGGCCTACATCGAGCACTTCCGGGTTGCCCGCGCCTTGGGGGGGCGAGTCGTGGAAGAGCACGATCCTCTCCGCGAGGGCCATCGCCCCGGCGGACCAAGCCAGGACCGGTTTTTCGCGGATCATGTCGGCAACGCCGAAAAGGCGCATCCGATTGAGCAACACTGCCACATGCCCTCCGGCGATCAATACCGCCGAGCTCTGATCCACGATCTCCCGCAGCTCCGACAAATGATCGGCCACGGAAGCCCGTCGGGTCGGCCGCCATTGACGCTCGAAGCCCTCGTGCACCTCGGCCATCCGCATCAGGTGCTCACGGTCCAACAGTCGGATGGCCTCGATCGCCGAATCCCGTTCCCAATCCAAGAGCTCCGGATTGCCACCCCGACGCATCAGCTCGCGGGCCGGCTCCAACACAAAATCGAGCCGATATCGATACAGTTGTTGAATGGCTTGGAGGCGGTCCTGGCGTGCCCGGTGAGCCGCGAACAGCTCGGGATCGGAGGAGAAGACTTGCTCGGCTCTGCTGTGGAGACAAAGGTTGGACAGCGGCCGATCCAAATGCTTCTGGAGCTCTTCGTCTTCCCGCTCCCGCTCTTGCCAACCAGCAGTGATCACCGCGACCCCGCCGCTGAGCCCCAGGCGATCGAGCTCAGGCCGCAGAATCGGATGGAGTCGTTGCGGTCCGAATAGAATCATGCTTTCCATGAGTCGGTCATTATCCCGAAATCCCGGCGGTCGACCAAGCACTAGGTGATAAATTTGACGGTTGCCCTGAAATCCCTACGCGACGCCACTTTCCCCCCAATGGAGCACCCACCGGGAATCCGGCTTGCTCAGGTGTCCGGTTTGACCTACCGCTCGACCCGTTGGAGCCCACAGCACCTGGGCCGATTGATGGAGATCCTGGAATCCGGCGCCGAGGGGTTGCGCGGCCTGACGACGCGCCGGTTGAAAGTCGCTTGGTCGTCTACCGTAGAGGCATTCGCCGAGCCGACACCGGGCTCCCCCGAAGACCAGCTGCGCGAGACCTTGACTCGCACCACGGGTCTTTCCAGGGCCGGATTGAACGCCGCCCTCGGCTATGTCTTTCGCGGGGTCTCGACCCGCGGCGCTCTCGATCTCCTGGCCACCGTTTCGCCGGCGGAGCAGGGCGCTGCCGGCCCCCGGCCGGCGGTGGCGATCATGTCTTCCAATCTACCGGGGCTCGCGGTCCAAAGCCTTTTGCCCGTCCTCGCGTTGCGCCGACCCGTGGTGATCAAATCCGCCTCCTCTGAGCCGTTCTTTACCCCCGCTTTCATCGCCGCCCTGGGAGAGCGGGAGCCGGTGCTGAGGCAATGCCTGGCGGCCATTTGCTTCGCCGGAGGCAGCCCGGACTTGGAGCAGAGCCTTTTTGAGCGAGCCGGCAAAGTCGTGGCCTACGGAGGGGAGGAAACCGCTCGGGATCTGGCCCGCCTCGGCCCCAAGCTGATCATGCACGGGCCCAAGATCAGTCTCGCCGTGCTCGACGCCGAAGCCCTCTCAGGCCCTGACGACAGAGCGGAGGAGGTGGCGGAAGGGTTGGCGCGCGACATCGCCCTCTTCGACCAACGGGGTTGCCTTTCCATCCAGGCTATCTTCGTGATCGGCGCCGACGCGTCGGCCGCGTCTTGCCGACTGGTGGAGATGTTGGGCCGCCGGCTCGACGCCTATGGTCACCTTTGGCCACCGGGTCCACAAAACCGCGCGACCGCCGGTGCGATTCGCCAATGGCGGGACGAGGCGGTGATGAGCGGCTTGCGCATGTCGGCCCTGGCGTTTGCTTCCGGCACCGTCATCGTGGCCGACGAGCCCGTGCTTCGCCCTTCCCCCGGTGGCCGAGCCGTGCGCATCCATCCCGTGACCTCAGGCGCCCAGGTCCTGGACATATTGGAGCCGTGGCGAGGCCGAATTCAGGGGGTGGCGGTGGCCGGCGAAAGGTCGATGGCTTTGGAAGAGCCTTTTCGCGACCTCGGCGTCAGCCGCTTGGCCCCTCCCGGATCCTTACAACATCCGGATATGTCGACCTGGCACAACGGCGGTCTCGCTCCCCTGGACGCCTTCCGTGACCCCTAGCGGCTCGATAAGATCAACCCACAAGCATCGCTCCCGGCGAGTCGATCCGGGGCGATCATTTCGTGGAGAACGACAATGAAGCTCAAGCTGCCGCCCTTGGTTTCGATGCTCCTGGTTTCGATGCTCCTATGGGTCGCTTGTGATCGACCCCTTTGGTACGTCGAGGTGACCAAGGACACCCTGCACGAAAAGATGTCCCTCTACCCCAATGATGAAGCCGTCTCCTGGTGGTATACCGGAGACGACGGCACCTTTCGGTATTTCGTGATGAAAAAGGAGGGGACTTGGCCGGACGACGGTTATAAGGTGCCCGAAGAGACCCTCGACTTTATCCGGGATAAAGAGTTCGATATTGAGCACGGCAGCGGCAGGGATCGGTGGAAACGGGTCAGCCGAAAAGATTTCACCGTCAAAGGCTCGTTGTTGCAGCAGACCATCGCCATCCCCAACAAGGTCAGAGGCCGGCTCGAAGGGCTGACCCAGGATGGGTCGGACTCGAGCGAGGACGACTCGAGCGAAGACGACTTCGAGGACGACTACGAAGACGACTCGGAGGACGACTACGAAGACGACTCGGAAGACGATTCGGAGGACGACTATGAGTGATCAGCCCGCCGCTGCCTCCGAAGGAGAGGACCACAACGCCGACAGCCCGGGGGAAGTCACCCGATTGCTGTCGGATTGGTCGGACGGCGACTCCGCGGCCTTCGAAAGCCTGCTTCCCTTGGTGTACAACGAGCTGAAGAGCTTGGCTTCGAGCTACCTGCGGCGAGAGCGCTCCGGCCACACCCTACAACCCACTGCTTTGGTGAACGAAGCCTTCTTGCGCTTGGTGGGCAGCAACGCGGATCGTATTAGAACCCGCTCCCACTTCTTCGGCATCGCCGCACGGGTCATGCGTCAAGTCCTGGTGGACTATGCGCGCACGTCGAGCGCCCAGAAACGCATTGCGCCCGACGCCAAAATCACCCTGGAGGACGGTGGCGCCGCACAGATTGCCCCCGGTATCGACCTATTGGAAGTCCACGACGCCCTCAACCGCTTGGCCGAGCTCAATCCCCGCCACGCGCAGGTTGTGGAGCTTCGATATTTCGGCGGCTTGAGCCGTGAGCAGGTGGCGGAAACTCTCGGCATCTCCTTGACCACCGTCGAGCGGGATTGGAAAGTCGCGCGTCTTTGGCTGCGATCCAAGATGTCGGAGTCCTAACCCTGGACTCTCATACAACTGTTCGTGAGCGCGCTTTGACTTCAACGGAAAGAGAGCTGGGCCGGGCGTCACGAGGCGATGGATTGGGCGACTCGAAACCCGAAGAGATCGGCCCCTATCGGGTGATCGAGCGCCTCGGAAGCGGCGGCATGGGCGCGGTATTCCTGGCCGAGCAAACCGAGCCCGTGCAACGGTTGGTCGCGGTTAAGATCATGCGCTCGATCTTCGCCGACCTCGAAGCCAAGGCCCGCTTCGGAGCCGAGCGGCAGGCCATGGCCCGCCTCCAACACCCCAACATCGCCCAGATCTTCGCTGCCGATTCCACCGACGAAGGACACCCCTACTTCGTCATGGAGCATGTGAAAGGCGAGCAGATCGTTCGCTATTGCGATCACAAGCGGCTGCCCATCAAAGATCGCCTGTTGCTCTTCTGTGACGTGTGCTCGGGAGCCCAGCACGCCCACCAAAAAGGCATCATTCACCGCGACCTCAAACCATCGAATATTTTGGTGGCGGAGATCGAGGGACGGCCGGTGCCGAAGATCATCGATTTCGGCATCGCCAAAGCTTTGGATCGGCCGCTGGCCGAGGACGCGGTGGTCACCGGTGATCGGCTGATCGGCACCCCGGCTTATCTTTCGCCCGAAGCGGCCAATCTCGCCGGAGATCCACTCGATTTGGATACCCGATCCGACGTTTTCTCCCTGGGCATCTTGCTCTACGAGCTGCTGGTGGGACATCGGCCGTTCGACGACGAAAATACGAATCTCTTCCAGGTCTTGCAGCGGATTGCCGTCGAAGAGCCGACAGGACCGAGCACCCGTTGGAGCGATCTAGACGTCGACACCCGCGACGTGATCGCCCAACAACGCCACCTCGAGCCCGCCGCTCTGCACAAAAGTCTGCGGGGTGATCTCGATTGGATCGTGCTCAAGGCCATCGCCAGGGATCGTGATCAACGGTACCCATCCACCGCCGCGCTGGCCGCCGACATCCAACGCTATCTGCGCCATGAGCCGGTAGAGGCCAGCCCGCCTTCCAATCTGTATCGCTTCCAGAAATTCGTTCGCCGCCGCCTGGGCGCGGTGATTTCCGCAGCGGTCGTGGTTCTGGCCCTGGTGATCGGCTTCGCCGCCCGGACCCTCGAGGCCGAGCGCGCCAACCGGGAAGCGGCCGCGGCGATCGAAGCCCGTCGACAGACCGAGGTGGCGCTCGAAGAAGCGGAGCAAGCACGATCGGAAGCCGCGGAAGTCTCGAAGTTCTTGATCGATTTATTCAGCGTCTCCGACCCTGGAGAGGCCCGGGGCAACACGGTGACGGCCCGCGAGCTGCTCGACAACGCCTCCCGGGAAATTCGCCGAGATCTCGCCGATCAGCCCCTCGTCCGCGCCCGATTCATGCAGACCATGGCGGAGGTCTACCGCAAGCTCGGCCTCTACGAAAAAGCGGCCCCCCTTTTTGATCAAGCGCTGGCGGACCGCAAGGCCAACCTGCCGCCGGACCACCTCGACATCGCCCTGTCCCTCAACGGCAAAGCCGCCTTGCTCGCCGCCCTTGGGGATTCCGAAGCGGCCCTGCCACTATTTGTCGAGGCGTTGGATATCCGGCAGCGGGCTTTGGGGCCCGACGACCCCAGATTGGCTCCGAGCCTCAGCAATTTAGGCAATCTCTATACGGACTTGGAGCGCCCTGAACAGGCAGAGCCGTTGCTGGTGCGGGCCGTTGAGCTTGCCGAGCACTACCAGGGCCCCCAACGGCAGGCCGTGCTCGTGGCCTACAACAATTTGGGCTCCTACTACCTCGACCAGGGCCAGCTCGACAAAGCACAGCCGCTGCTCCAGACCTTTGTCGATCAACAGCGGGCCGCCGTCGGCTCAGACCACCCGTGGGTGGCGTTCGGATTGGAAAATCTGGGCGAGATCCGCTTCCAGCTCCAAGACCCAGACGGGGCTCTCACCTATTACGACGAAGCCTTGTCGATTCTCGAAAAGGTCTACGGTGCCGAGCATCCGGAATTCGGCTTCTGCCTGGCCAAGCTCGGCCTGATTTACACCAGCAAGGGCGACCGCCCCCGGGCCGAGGACCATTTTCAACGGGCCCTCGAGATCCACCGAGCAGTGCTACCCGAAGACCATCCGTACGTGATCGAAGCGGCCGAGGGATTGGCGGCCCTCGGCACGGCCGGCAGCTGAGCCCCGCTCGATTTGGAAAGGCCTTCGTCAAGCCGACGACATTTCGGATAATCTCGGGCCTCGGATCGCCCGGCGCCGGCCGTCCGCCGTCACCCACCTCGAGTCCAGCCCGAATGATTCAGCCTTGGAGGCCGTCACCTCATGCCACGCCCGATGAAATCTCGTCTCTTTTCGATCGCTCTCCTCGCCCTAGCGGGATTTGCCGTTTTCATCGGCGCCGCGATGCTCTACGACCGTCTCAGCCGGCCTCACATGGATTTCGAGCCCAATGACCAGCCCTCCGCCTTGGACGACGCCGACATCCAATGGCCGGAAAGGATCTTGGAATCGAGCCCCGAGCTCGAAACCGACCCCCAAGGCACCGTCTCGACTGAAGGCACCGTGTCCTCCGCCGATTTGGTCATCGCCAGCTGTGGATCTCTGAGCGACGACCGCCTGCCGGAGCGATGGATGGTGATCGGCTGGGACGGGGCGGATTGGCAGCTCATTTTGCCTTTGCTGCAAGAGGGCAAGCTGCCGAATTTGGAGCGGCTCATGCGCGGCGGCTCCTACGGCACCCTCGCCAGCATCGTGCCGACCATCTCTCCCGCCATCTGGACCACCGTCGCCACCGGCACCACCCCGGGCGAGCACGGCATTTTGCACTTCTACAATCAGCAACCCCTGCTCGCGCGCTGGTGGAATCGGCTGCGCCATCTCGGCGAGCTGGAGCGTAGGCTCTACACCAACGCCGATCGACAGCGCCACGCTATTTGGAATTTGGCCACCGAGCACGACCGCGATGTCTTGGTGGTGGGCTACCACAACACCTTTCCCGTGGAGCAGGTCAAGGGTTTGATGGTGTCCAATTACCTGGTGCAGGATTCGGTGGCTCAAACCATGCACATGGAAGCGGGGGACGAAGAAAACGATTTGGCGTCGAGCTTGGTCTATCCGCTCGAGCACCTCGGGCGGGTGCTCGACATCCAAAAAGAAACCAATAGCCGGATCCCGGAGATCGTGCAGCGCTTTGCCGATATTCCGGACGAGGAGCTGACGGAATTCCTCCGAGACTCTCGCCGCATCGATCCGGAGCGGGATCAAAAACCCTATTTCCTCGTCCACGCCTGGCTCTTCGACCAAATCGTGGCCGAGGTGGCTGACGCCTTCTTGGGCGAGACCTCTCCCGATTTGGCCATGGTGCACTTTCAAGGGGTCGATTGGGCGGCCCACCGATTCCTTTACTACCATTCGCCGGAGCTATACGCGGACATGGATTGGTCGGAGGAAACCCGAGCTCGGCTGGACGCCGAGAAGGCCCGCTATCAGGACACGGTGTCCGCGTTTTACGTCTATTTGGACGAGTGGCTGGGACGCCTGCTGACCCACCGCGACGATCGCACGGGTGTGCTCTTGATGAGCGACCACGGTTTCGCGGCCGAGGCCGATCCGGACATCAACGGTGGTCACGACCACGCCCCTCCGGGCATGATCGTGCTCAACGGCCCGGGCATACGTCGTGATCACAAGCTCACCGGCGCCGACATCTACGACGTCTTGCCGACCCTGGTGACCGGTCTCGGCTTGCCGCTGGCGAAGGACCTCAAAGGCGATCCCTTGGTCGATGCGTTCTGCCCGGACGCCCTCGCCGCCGCCTCCACCGAAACCGTGGACACCTACAGCTCCGGCGAGCGTTTCATCCCCGAGATTTCTCGGCCCGCGGATCTCGACCGGGAGCTGCTGCAGCAGATGAAATCCCTGGGTTATATCCAATAACGGACCAGCTTATTCGCGTTTGCCGGAGCTTCTCAACGCGTAGTGCAGCTCCAGGCGGAGCACCACGGGCACGGCGTTGCCGGCCTGCTCCGCCGGCTTGAGCTCCCACAGCCACAAGGATTCGATCGCCGAGCGCATCAAATCCCCGCCGATCAAGGATTTCGGGCAAACCCCAGCGACTTTGCCGTCGTCCTTGATCAGGATCTCGAAGAGCACGTATCCCTCGACCTGATTCATGCGGGCCTCGGCGTGGTAGTCCGGCAGAATCCTCGTCCGTACTACCGGCAGCTCGATGGAGTCGTCGATTTGCAGGAAGCGGGGACCGGCGGGATTGGAGGCTACCGAGTCGAAGCTCTCACAGGCTTGTTGAGTGGCGGCGCGGTCGGCGTCGGTGATCTCCACCGTGACGTCACTGAAGAATTGCCCCTGTTGAGGACGATTGCGATAGTGACGCACGCCGTTGATGCGTTCGGACAGGTGCGGCACCAAGGATTCAGCCGAGGCGTCGGGCGAGGAACCGTCGGGCGGCGGGCTCGAGCCGAACAAGGGTGAGTTACAAAGGGGCATGATCAGGCCGAGGGCCAACGTCAGAGCAAGGAATCGACTTCGCATCGCAGGATTCTCGGGGCAGATTCGTAGAGGCCATTCCCATGACCTCTATTTCAACGGCTCGGCCTGGAAACAAACCAGGCTTTACCTCTCATTCGTGAGGCAAAGTCTAACTCTGGCCCGGACTTTTTTCCAACACCCAGGTGGTCATACAGCGTAACCCTTGCACCTGGGTGGTCTTGATCGGGTCCAATAGCCGGCCGGACAGTCGCCGGGTTTCCAAAAACAACTGCTCCAGGGTCACCAAATATCGTTCGGCGCCGTCAGGCTGCACAAAACGTCCGCCGCCCTTGGCCACCACCTCCCGTTCTAAGCCGATATTCGACGCCAAACGCACGAATAACAAGCCTCCCGGGACGAGCAGCCGCCAAGCTCCGTCGAGCTGAGCCCGGAAGCTCTCGTGGTCCTCGGCAAAATGCAGCACCGCATTGCAGATCACCGCGTCCGCGCAGGCTTCCTCGAACGGCGCCTGCTCCAAGGAACCGATCCGAAACGCGTCGGCGGGCAAGTGGGGAGCCAATCGGGAGGCCATCCCCTGCACGGCCGCAATCGCCTCCGGATTCGGATCGAAACCCATCACCGCGTATCCGGCGCCCATGAAGTAGACCAAATTGCGACCGCCACCACAGCCGGCATCGAGAATTTTCGAGCCCGGCGGCAGCCGCCCCTTCTGCAGCTGATCGAAGAGGTAGATGTCGATATTTCCCAAGAGCTCCAGCAAAAGACCGGGCTCCAAGCCGCTCAAACGATCAGGCCCCATGGAGCTCGTCAATCCTCGACGGGTTGCCAGGCGAGGGCGACCAGGCGCACGTCCACGTCCGTCCGCCGCGGTTTCAGCTCGAAGGTCTCCAGCTCCTCGAGCTGGGGATCGAATCGGGTTTCAAGATCCGCGACCTCGTTCTGTAGCTCTTGCTCCAGGTCGGCAAATTGCTCTTGCAAAAGCTCCAAGCTCTCCTCGGCGCGGTCCACGTCCTGCCCCTCTTTCATGGTCCGGCTGAAGCTTCGGGCCGTGGTCGAGGCTCGACGCATGGATTTGCGACCGAAAAAAGCCCCGAGAAGGGTGGTGCCCACATTGACCACCGCCTGAAGCTTCTGGTCTCTGCTCTGCTGACGCTCCTTTTCCACCTTCTGCTCGGCCCGCAACAGGCGACCGCGCAGGGTATCGAAGCGGCGGTCGTATTTCTTGCGGACTTTTTCCACCTCGAGGTCACGCTGCTCACGGGCGACGTCCGCCAAACGGATCCGAAACGCCCGCTCACTTTCCCCCGGCTCGGCGATCAGATCGAAGGTCGGGCTGCGGAGCAGCGGCCATCGACGCTCACGGTAGAGCATGTCCGCGAAGGATTTGGTGTAGGACTTGAACGCTTTCTCACCGGCCGCTTCCGAGGGCAGCTCGCCGAAAGTGGCCTGTGGCGCCGGCTTCCGCTCGAGGTCGTCCTCCTCGAGCTCCAGAAGCTCCGCTCGCGACCAATCCACGTCTCCGTCTCGGTCCAGCTCGGCCAAAAACAGCACTTCCTCCTCCGCTTCCAGGCCTTTTCGGCCGTCGACGAAATGCACTCTGGCTTCACCGATCAAGGCGGGCTCGTAGCGCACTCCGTCTCCGCCTCGATCGTTCACGGGCAAGAAGCGCTGGTCGATCTCCGCCGGCAGCATCGGACGGTCGCCGCCGCCGGTGGTCGAGCCCGAAGCTTTTCGCCGCGGGCCGGCCTTGATGCCGGTGCGCTTCGTGGAATCACCTTCCGATGAGCCGGCGTGTTCTGCGGAGTCGGCCGCCGCCGCGGAAGCTTCCCGACGGTCGGCCATCAAGGTCTTGATCTGGCTGCGGGTCAGCGGGCCGCGCAAATAAGACAGAGCCCAGCGGACCCGGAACAGCACCGGGGCGTTTTCGTGCACGTTGTGCAATAGGAAGACCCGTTTATCCAAACCCGAGATCAAATGCTCGAGCTGTCGCTTGCTCAGGCCGGCCTCGGTGGAAAGCAGGCCGTCCATGACCCGTTCCTTGTCCCGCTCGGTTTGCAATCTGCCCAGAAGCCAGGTGCCGATATTCGACAGCGCCTTGTAGTCCAGATCCACCGGATTTTGGGTGGCGAGCACGAGGCCGACGCCGAAGGCCCGGGCCTGTTTGAGCAAGGTCAGCATGGGCGTCTTCGAGGGAGGATTGCCGATCGGTGGCAGGTAGCCGAAGACCTCGTCCATATAAACGATGGCCCGCAGGCTGGAGGTGCCGGCTTGGGTCCGCATCCAGCTCAAGACCTGATTCATCAGCATGGAGACGAAGAACATCCGCTCCGCATCCGACAAATGGGCGATCGATACCACGCTGACCCGAGGCTTGCCCCGAGGGTCGTAGAGCAAGTTGTCCACATCCAAAGGCTCACCGCTCATCCAGCTCTGGAAAGTCGGCGACGCCAGGAGATTGTTCAAGCTCATGGCCAGCTCGAACCGATCTTTCGACGGATAGAAGGAGTCCAGGGGAAAGACCCCGACTTTGTCGAATGGCGGATCCTGGATGCCCATGATCAGGCCGGCCAAGTCCAGGTCCCGCCCCTCCGACCAAGCGTGATGGAGCACGTTGGAGAGCAGAATGGCCTCGCGGCTTTGAATCGGGTCGGCGTCGATGCCCAGCAGCGACAACAGGCTGACCGCGGTGGAGGCGATCCTCTGCTGCAAGAGGTCCGAATCTTCCAAGATCTCGGCCGGTGGCGCGCTGAAGGAGGACAGGATCGAAATCGGCAGACCGGCCTCGCTGCCCGGCGTGTAAATGGCCAGGTCCACGGTCTCGCGCAACCGGCCGATGCGGCTTCCGTCCTGATCCCACTTGGCCAAACCGGATCGCCACAGCTCGGCTTGGGAGTCGGCGAAGTCCTCGACCGTCTGGCCCGCTCGGCTCGCTTGACCGGGATCCACCCAAGGTTTGAAGTCTTGCCCGCTGAGCTCGGGGAAGGTGAGCAGCAAATTGCCCAGGTCACCCTTGACGTCGATCGCGATGGCCGGAACGCCGTCGATCGCGGCTTCTTCCAACAAGCTCAAGCACAAACCGGTCTTTCCACTACCGGTCATGCCCACGCACACCGCATGGGTGGTCAAGTCTTTGGAATCGTAGAGCAGAGGCGCGCTCTGCACCTCGCCGTCGGCGGGGTCGACCTCACGACCCAGATAGAAGGCACCGAGCTTTTCGTAGGCATCGACTTTCGAGCTCACGGGATCCTCCATGAAAGGCGGTTCTCGAGGGGGACAAGAAAGCGGAATCTTAACCCGGTTTCTCCATCTTCCTGTTGTCGCGAGCGCCTGAGGTCCAGCGATCGCCTTGAGCGCCTCCCAGCCGGCACACATCATGCTTATACATATTGATATGACAGCAAGTGGCGGAATCGGCTGCCAAAATGGCCGTCCTGGACTCCAACCGATCGGGAAATTTCGCCTTGCCGGTAAAACCGCCCTGTTTTCCCCATCGGTCGGAGGATAGAATTACACCGCCCTTAACACCAAGTAGCTTCAAAAAACCGGTTGGTCGCGCCGTGAGCACGCTTCTTCAAAGCTCCGACGGCGGGCTACCACAGGAGGATTCTGAACATGGGTCTGATGAGCTTTGTAAAGTCGGCTGGTAAAGCGCTGTTCGGCAACGACGAGGAAGAGAAGAAGATCGAGCAGGAAGTCCAAGCACAGGCCGATGCTCAGCGGGAAAAGCTCGACAAGCTGAAGAAGGCGCGCGCCATCCGCAACCGGATTCAGGAACAAGGACTGAAAGTCGAGGGCCTCGAGGTCAAGGTCGCCGGCGAGTCGGTGATCCTGAAGGGCAAAGTCGACACCCAGGAGACCGCCGAGAAAGTCGCTTTGACCGCCGGCAACCTCAAAGGCATCGACGTGGTCGACAACCGTCTCGAGGTCGAGAACCCCGAGCCCGAGGCCACTTTCTACACGGTGGTCAGCGGTGACACCCTGTCGAAAATCGCCAAAGAGCACTACGGCAACGCCGGCAAATACCCGGTGATCTTCGAGGCCAACAAACCGATGTTGAAGGACCCCGACAAGATCTACCCGGGTCAGGTGCTTCGCATCCCGGCCATCGAGAGCTGATCGAGGTTTCATCCGACCGCTCGAGCCGACCCGTCCGTCGGTGAAAGAAGCCGCCCTCGGGCGGCTTTTTTCATTCGACACTCTGTTTCGCGTCAGTCCCGGGATAAGATACCGCCTGAAGGTTTCACCGCGTTGAGGTGATCGTTGACAGCCCACAGGCTCTAGCTTATGCTTCGCGCTCGCGTTTTCGGGCGGGGCGTGGCGCAGTCTGGTAGCGCACCTGCTTTGGGAGCAGGGGGTCCCCAGTTCGAATCTGGGCGCCCCGATATAGACGCCCGACGCGCGACACCAAGATCCATCGAGGCGATCCGTTTTCGGCTGCCTGTAGCTCAGTTGGATAGAGCGGCGGCCTTCTAAGCCGCGGGTCGGGGGTTCGAATCCCTCCAGGCAGGCCAACCTGGGGCAGATCCACTGCCGTCGGACGTCCACAGATCGGTGTCATGGCACAAACTCGATGCGCCCGTAGCTCAGCTGGATAGAGCGACGGCCTCCGGAGCCGTAGGTCAGGGGTTCGAATCCCTTCGGGCGCACCACTCCATTCTTCCCCACCAATTCACCGTCGTAGGCAGCCTGAAACGAGCTCAGCTCCAGGGGAACTCCGCCTGATCCCAAGGATCCTCAGGCTCTTCCAGCGTCCCGTCGCCACCTCCCACCACCTCGTGACCGGAAATCGGCAGGCGAAAGTGGTTGGGCTCGTGGGGCGCGACTCCCGGCTCCGCCGCCTCGGCGCTCTTCGGTACCAAACCTTCCAAGCTCGCGTCCAAAAGCGGTCCCGGCCTCGAATAGGCCACCCGCACGGCTTCCGCCGAGGAGACGGCCGGAAGCGCGAAAGTGGTCCCCGGCCCCTTGTTGGACGGATCAATCGAAAAGTCCGTGCGTTCCTCGGCCCAGGCATAAACCGCCGGCCAATCCCGAGCCGATACGGGCTCGGCCAACGGTAGGATCACCCGAAATTTCGGGGTCTCGGGGCTGTGAGACCAAGTCGTGTGCAAAATATGGAAGTACTCGGCCCACAGCTCGCCGGCCTGGCGAATGGTGGCTCCGGCGTCGTAATCGAGCACCAGAGCCGACAGATGCACCACGTTTTCGCTGCCCCGGCGACTGTCGGGGGGATAGTGGGTCGGTGACCACAGACGCAGGTCTTTCTTCACCGCCGAGGTGATTTCTTTGCGCAAATGGTGCAGCTCGCGCTCGGCACCCTGTCGACCGTCGCCACCTTCCAGCTCCGCTTTCTGCCCAGCCTTCGACAAGCGGCTCCAATACTTGCCCGGCACGTAGCGGTCTTCCTGCCAAGCCGACCACGCTTGCTCCAACCGCTCGAGCTCCCGCTCCATGAGCGGTCGAGCCTTGGGTTTCACCAAGAAGTGGGTCAAACCCCAGATCAACCGCTCCAGGCTGACCACATCTCGATTGGGTCGGGTATCGAACACCCGCTGAAAAGTCGTAACGGCGAATCGCATGACGCTCCAAACATCGCCCTAAGATGGTCGATCTCCAATTATCGCTCGAACGGCGATCCGGTGTGGAAATCCCTTCGCCGGCTCGCGCTTTGAATCTACCCGCGCCCTTCACTCGTATTTCACAACAACGCATTCCAATGCTCATCACATGATCGGCGAGCCGACTTCACGATATACTTCCAGCGAATATCCTGAGGAGAATGCCATGTCCCCCGATGCGAGATCCGTCTCCAATCGTCCGGCCTCATCGCCGAAGATGGCGCCCCGGCGCACGGGGAAAGGGCTTCTCAGCTTAGAGAGCTTGTCCCCGACCTATGCCGACAGGTCCTCCACCAAGCTCCGGGTCAAGACTTCGCAAATCCAAGAGCTGCGGTATTTGGCGGACATCACCTACCCTTTCGAGGCGTGCGGCATGTTGATCGGCAAGATGCACGCTCAAAACGTCGAGGTCTCCGCGGTGCTGCAAGCCCACAACCTGAGCGAAAACGGGACCCGTGACCGCTACGTCCTGGATCCGGAAGACTTCTTGACCGCCGAGCAATGTGCACGCTCACAGCAGATGGAAATCGTCGGCATCTGGCACAGCCACCCGAACCATCCGGCGGAGCCCTCCACCCGCGACCTCGAATCCGCCTGGCACGGCTATTCTTACGTCATCGTTTCGGTCGACGCCCTCGGCGACACCGTGGTGCGATCCTGGCGTCTGCGAGGCAGCCGCTTGGTCGCGGAGCAAATCGAGGTGGTGGCAACCGGCGACCATCCCGTCTTCGGCCCCGGGCCTACAGAGCCGACACAGCTCGAATAAGTCACAGCCGGGGCGATAAGATGACCCCATGAGCGCCAAGCAAAAGCGGCTCGACGAGCTGCGTCGCACCCTGACGGAAATCTCCCCCCGAGCGGCCTTCGAAGCCATGGATTCGGGCGCGGTGTTGGTGGATATTCGCGAAGCCGACGAGGTCGCCCAGGGCAGCCCACGGCATGCGCACCGAATTGTCAGAGGATTTCTGGAGCTGCAAATCGAGGACCGGGTGCCCGATCTCGGGCATCCCGTGATGCTGATGTGCGCCGGAGGGGCTCGCTCGCTCTTCGCCACCCGCGATTTATTGGACATGGGTTATTCGAACGTCAGCTCGGTGGCCGGTGGGTTCACCGCTTGGAAGGCCGAGGAGCTACCGACCGAAGTTCCCCGCACCCTCTCGGACGCCGACCGCGGCCGTTACAGCCGCCACCTTCTGATCCCCGAGGTGGGGGAGGTCGGCCAGCTCAAATTGCTCGAATCCAAAGTGCTTTTAGTCGGAGCCGGCGGCCTCGGCTCGCCCGCGGCTTTTTACCTCGCCGCCGCGGGGGTCGGAACCCTCGGCATCGTCGACGACGACGTGGTCGAGCGGTCCAATTTGCAGCGCCAAATCCTGCACACGGACGACCGGGTCGGCACCTCGAAAGCCGCCTCCGCTCAGGCCACCCTGAGCGCCTTGAATCCGCACATCCACATCGTGCCGATTACCGAGAGGTTGACCGCCTCCAACGCTGAAGCTCTGCTCAGAGATTTCGATCTGGTGGTCGACGGCTCGGACAACTTCGCGACCCGGTACTTGATCAACGACGTTTGCCTCCGGCTCGGGAAAGCCAATGTCCACGGGTCGATTTTCCGATTCGAGGGCCAAGTCTCGGTCTTCTGGCCCGGTCGACCACAGACCGCCGAGTCGGAAGACCGGAGCCCTTGCTATCGATGCCTCTTTCCCGAGGCGCCGCCACCCGAGCTCGCCCCGTCGTGCGCCGAGGCCGGGGTGCTGGGGGTGCTGCCGGGAGTGATCGGCACCTTACAAGCCATTGAGACGATCAAGCTTCTGCTCGGCATCGGCCGACCCTTGATCGGCCGCTTGTTGGTTTATGACGCCCTGCAACAACAATTTATGGAGCTGGCCGCCCAGCGGAACCCCCAATGCCCGTCATGTGGTCGACCCGCTGAAGAGATTCGCCTCCATGACCAACAAAACGCCTGCGCCGTATGACTTCCTTGCATTCGGAAGGCGCCGAGAACCGCCCTTCCGCAGGACTCAGACTTGAGCCCAGCCCCCAGAGGAGATACCATCTACCGTTCGCAGATTGAGGAACGCGCTCGCGTGCCTTCCTGCACCTCGGCCCCCGTAACTCAACCGACGTCGACTGACGCTCCGAGCCCATCGGCTGCGACGACGAGATGTTGATATAATCAGCGCATCCTAGATTCAGGCTGTTTTTTGGAGATCGACCCAAGATGGAACGGAGAAAACTGTCTATCCAGCTGGAAGGGACACAGTTGGAGCTCATTGAAGGTGATATCACCGACCTAGAGGTGGAAGCCATCGTCAATGCCGCCAATGAGGATCTTCAGCTCGGCTCAGGGGTCGCAGGGGCGATCTTGGAAAAGGGTGGACCTTCCATCCAGGAGGAGTGCAACCGCATCGGCGGCACTCCCGTCGGCACCGCAGTCTTGACCGGCAGCGGCAACCTCAAAGCCGACCACGTCATCCACGCCGTGGGCCCGCGCATGGGTGAAGGCGAAGAAGATCGCAAGCTTCAATCCGCCATTCGAGCGTCTCTTGCCTTGGCGGATCGTCACGGTTTGAAATCGATAGCGCTGCCGGCTCTGTCCACCGGCAACTTCGGATTTCCCATGGACCGCTGCGCTCGCATCCTGTTGACCGAGGTCTATCGATACCTGCAGGGTGGCACGAAGATCGAAAGAGTCGTCATCAGCCTTTGGGACGACGCCACGTTCGAGATCTTCAAACGCGAGCTCCGACGCGGCTTCAGGTGATCCCCTAAGATGGTGATCCCCTAAGATTCGGAAGGGCTGAACGACTCGCAGGCCTCCAAGGCGGGAACCAGCTCAGCGCGAAAATCCTCGACATCGTCATAACGGTGGGCCGGCGCTTTAGCCAGGGCTTTGCCGAGCACATCACCGACCCGCGCCTGGGCCACGGTATGCACTTCAATGCTGTAAGGCTGGGTGGCGACGGCCTGCAGCATCTTCCCGAGATTTGGAGCGAAAAACGGCAGCCGACCGGTCAAAGCCTCACTGAGGATCGCTCCCAGGGCAAAGATATCCGTCCGGTGATCCACGGTCTCCGCGGCCAGCTGCTCGGGAGACATATACGACAAGGTTCCGATCACCATGCCGGCCGCGGTCAGCGCCGGCTGAGAGCCGGTATCCCTGAGCTTCGCCAGCCCGAAATCGAGCAATTTGATGCGCTCCTGGCCGACTTCTCCGGAAACCATCATGTTGTCCGGCTTGAGGTCCCGATGGATGATGCCTTTTTGATGGGCGCAGTGGACCCCTGAAAGAATTTGCTCAGCCCATCCGGCGAGCCGCCGGGGCTCGATCGGCGCTTCCTGATCGAGAATCGCCCGCAAGGTGCGCCCTTGCACGTATTCCATGGCCATGTAGGCGCCCTGACGCCCCAGGCTGCCGGACCCCAGCACCTGGGTCACGCTCGGATGGTCGATTTCTTGACCCACTCGCGTCTCATTGGCGAATCGTCCCAGGGAGATATGATCACCTCCGGTCAGAATCTTGACCGCCACCGTGTTGCGGGTAGTTTGGTCGACGGCACGATAAACCGCCCCCATCCCCCCGCGACCGAGCTTCTGCTCCAAGAGGTAACGACCGTCGACCAATCGGTCGATCAAAATCGTCGGCTCGAGCTCGGTGTCGTCCTCGGTGCAGAAGAAGACCTCCCGACCGAAACACCGGTGGCAAGCCGGGCACTCCTTCAACCAATTCCCTTGCCCCTGCTCCGTGCGCAATTTGAGCTTCAGAGCCTCGACTCTTTCGGAATAGCAGGTGGCCATGCGATCACACAGGCTCATCAGCAAATCCCGCTGAACCGCGGTCAAATTGCCTTCCCGCCGGCCGACCAAGAGCAGGCCGACGAGGCGTCTACCCGCCTTATGGGAGCATATAGGCACCACCCACTCCGCGCCCCAGCTGCGCAGCCATTGGCGCTCGTCGACGGAGAGGTCTCGCAGCCCTCCCAGGCTTTGGGGCTCCGACCACTTCCTACCCATCTCAGGCATTCGGAAGCCATCGGGCAGCAGGGTCGGCGGAGACAGCGGGTGTTGTGACGACCAGCTGAGACGAAGACGCTCGGACCGGCGAACAAAGAGATGTAGGACCGTGGGATCCAGGGCGCCGAGAAGACCCGCTCCGAAGCTCTTGCACAGATCCTCGATGCTGTGGCAGTTCTGGAGGTCGTCGAGAAGGTCGAGCAGCACGCGCTCTTGTTTGTGATCTTCGGGGTGGAATAGACGCAGCATCAGATCGCTGATTCTGCCGCGACGCCCTCCTGCCGCCTCCGATGGCTCGCCGGGCATGATCACGCCATCCGTTCTGCGATTTTCTTGAGGTCCTTCAGCTGGTTCTCGAAGGTGAGCCGAACCAACATGCTACGACCCGTCAGCCGGACGAAGAAGCTCCCTGGGCCCTCGTAAACCAGCTGAAGACGCACCTCGGTCCCTTTCGGTTTCTTGTTGAGATACCAGACACAGGTCCCCTGACTGAAACCACCTCGGTGGGTCATGCTCAGGGTGCGCTCTTCAGTATAGAGATCGATCACCGGAAAGTAGCTGCCGGCGCTCTGCCCGGGTTTGAGCACCATCTCGAGCTGGGTCCCCTCCCGGGGCGCGCGTCCTTCCTTGTATTGCACCGCCTCGCAGTCACGCCACCACTTCGGCCACGACACGGGATTGCCCAGCAAGCTCCAGACCACTTCCGGTGAAGCCAAGATCAATTTCGAGAGATTTAGCTCGATGCCCATCGAGGGCCCCCTTTATTCATGGCACCGGGTCTTCATATGCTTCTCGGTCTTCACGGCACAAGGTAAACGCTGGCGCGAATTTGTAATCGGATCCGCGGCTCGAAGCCACTGCCGAATAGGGTGAACGCGCTATTCGATGCCAAGACCGGCAAAACGATCCACCCATCGAAGCTGTCCCCCGCGCCGTAGGGAGGAACCACGGGTTCGATTTCGGCCAATTTGACCCAATGTTCCTCCTCCGGATCAAAGGACGCACGGAGCTCCGCATAGGCTCGATCGAGGTCCAACACCCGCTTGGCCGACGGAGCCCACAGGGAGAACACGAATCGAGCTTCGTCAAAGCTGCCGGTGTCGATGGTCGAGCGGTCTTGATGGCGAAGGGGAAATTGGAAAGTGCCCGCGCTGTCCGTGGCGAAGATCTCCGTCGTGGCGTCGAAGATGATCTGGCGCGGCTGCTGTTCTGTCATCTTGAATTGGGCTCCTCAGGCTATGGCGAGACTCTATCACCCCGGGCTGTGCCCAACATCCATGCGGCAATGCTCAGCGGAATTGCACCGATATCCATCGGGGACAGCTCAAGGCAGCAAGCGGATCGATTCCTCGACCGACGGGGGACACCACAAACCTTGACAGCCGGAGCCGGGAGCGGTTCAATCTAAGGCAAGTCGTTTCGAGAAACCTCTTTCTGAGAACCTCGTTGCCTTCCGAACCTGCCGGACTCACCGATGAGAGGAACTTATGCCCAAGTCGCGACTGCGCTCCTACCTGATCTTCACCGGAACCGGACCGATCCTAGCGATTTCGACCTATCCCAAGCTCACGGACGAACGGCTGCTGCAAAAGCTCCGCTATAAGGGCATCGATAAATTCATGGCCTATCAGGTCGATCTGGACGTGGTCGCCGAGCGCTACAGCCAAACCTACCCGGACATCGTCAAAGACTTGGAAAGCCCCGGCCTGGAGGATCTTCGCGTCCTGGATTTCAACGGCCATCAGATCATGTCGAATTTCTCCCTCGACTCCCTCGGAGATCCCATCAAATTCGGCGGTTGATCGCGGCCGGCTCAAGTGTGAGGCCTGAGTTGGTTCCATCTAACGCCTTTCTTTCCAGGCTCGTGCGGTGAGGCTGCCGCCGGCAATCTTTATCGTTTCCCCCTATTTTGCTTGATCCGAGGCCGGTGTTCGGAGATGATCAGGGACGATACCCGCCGCGAGCGAGCTCTCTACGATGTCGAATGATAATTTTCCGCCGTTCCACCTGACCCCCGCACCGGAGCACCTGCGTTTTCAATACGCAGAAATCGAAAGTCTCGAGCTCCGGGCTCGCTTCTTGGCAACGTGTCGTGGGCGCCATCTCTTGCTCGCAACCAAAGAAGACGGTTGGGACGAATTCATCGAGAAGACCGTCTTCCCTATGCTGCCGAACCGCAGCGCTCTCTGGTGGAGCGGTCTGGAATCCGGCCAGCTGCCGCCGGTGATGAGCCAGGCTATCGAAGCGATGGGCATTCTTCCCCTGGCCGACAGTCCCGCTTGGAAGCTACCGGTGCTTCTGCGTTTCGGCCCGAGCAACTGCTCCGGCATGAGCCTCCACACCTGGCTGCGGCCGATCAAGGAAGGCCAAGAGGTCGATCGAGGACTGACCTCCGTTCTCAACGAGATCATCAAGTATTGGTCCAACCGCGAGGCCATTCGCGGCGAGGCCCAGGTCATCGGTTCCCGCAGATAACGGCATCCGCCACAGGCCATGACAACTATCCGACCGACGGCTCTTCTCGGCGCCTTGGTTGCCGCTTCCTTGTTGTGGGCGGGTTGCATGGGGCAACCCGAGCCCGACGGTTCTTCCCTTTCCTTCTTGCAAAATCGCGAACGCTGGCAAGCCACAAAGATCACGGTCACGGTCACGGAGACCAGCGGGCACATCAGCCCTTCGCCCGCCGGCTCCAACGCCAAGGAGCGCGACCGCTCGGAAAAAGCCGTGTCGATTGTGGCGACCCATGAGACGACCGGAGAGAGCCTCACTTTCTTGGTGCTGGCTCCCGAGCTCGAAGGCACCCACCCGATCAAAGTCTTCGGTAATTTGGCGGACCATGACAGCGCCGCGGGCCGCGAGCGGCTGGTCCCGGTATCCAACGCCTGCACCCCCGGCGACCGCTCCCTGACCACCGGCTCCCTCAGCTTCGAGCACCACGATCCGACCACCAGGACCCTCAGCGGTAGCTTCATCTCCAACGTGTGTCGGGTCGACGATGCAGACCGCGTCTGGACGCTGGCCGATGGAAAATTCCGCGACCTGACCTATTAGACACCTTCGCGAGCACCATGGAATTACCCAGCCCCCAAGCATTGGAGATCGAAAAACTCGGCGGCTGCACGGTGCCCTCTCCGCTGTCCAGCCGTCGTGAGCGCTTTCGAGACGACCAAGATCGCATCCTGGTCGCCTCCCGCGTCTCTCAGCTGGAACCCTTCAGCGATCCCAACACGGTTCCGTCGTTCGAGGCGGCGGGAGCTCGCCGCAAGATCTTTTTTCGACCCGCTGAAATCGCCTGCGGCATCGTGTCTTGTGGCGGCTTGTGCCCTGGCATCAACAACGTCATCCGTTCCGTGGTGCTGACCCTGATCCACCGCTACGGGGTGCCACGCATCTATGGATTTCGCTACGGTTATGCCGGTTTGGCGGGCGATCCGGAAGCCGGCCCTCCCATCGAGCTCACCGCGTCGTTGGTGGAGCCCATTCACCGCCTAGGAGGCAGCTTCCTCGGCTCCTCCCGCGGCCCCCAGGACTCGGCGACGATGGCCGAGAACCTGGAGCGCTTGGGGATCCGCATCCTCTTTACCATCGGCGGCGACGGAACCCTTCGAGGCGCCGCGGCGCTCGCCGGCGAGATCGCTCGGCGCGGTGGTCGGATCTCGGTCATCGGCATTCCCAAAACCATCGACAACGATATTCACTTGGTGGAGCGAAGCTTCGGCTTTGCCACCGCCGTGGAAGAGGCGCGACAAGCCATCGTCGGCGCCCATGCCGAGGCCCGCGGCGCCCTCAATGGGGTCGGCCTGGTGAAATTGATGGGTCGGCATTCCGGGTTCATCACCGCCCACGCCAGCCTCTCCAACAGTGACGTGAATTTTTGCTTGGTGCCCGAGGTGCCCTTCTCGCTGCACGGCGAGCGTGGGTTCCTGCGCGCTTTGGAGGCACGCCTCAGGCTGCGTCGGCACGCGGTGATCGTGGTCGCCGAGGGGGTGGGTCAGGATCTCATGGAAACCGCCGAAGGCCCGAGCACCGACGCTTCGGGGAATGTGCGGCTGATGGACGTCGGGCCGTTCTTGAAATCCCAAATCCGCGAATATCTGTCGCGCCGCGGCTTGGCCCACACGGTCAAATACATCGATCCCAGCTACATCGTACGCAGCTTGCCCGCCAATTCCGTGGACGCGGAATATTGCTTGGTGCTGGGCCAACACGCGGTCCACGCGGGCATGGCCGGTCGCACGTCCATGGTGGTGGGGTATTGGAACCGCCACTTCACCCATGTGCCGATTGCCCTCGCCACCTCGCAGCGCAAAGAAATCGACCCCCAAGGCACCATTTGGCCTCGGGTGCTGGAAGCCACCGGCCAACCCGCTTCGATGACGGAAACCCAAGTCTGATCACCAACCATGCCCGGACGAAGCACGAACGGGCGAGGAGGAACGAATGACGATCAACGTAGGATTGATGGGCTTCGGAAGGATCGGCCGCGATCTCTTCCGCTTGCTCTACGCCCGGGACGACATCCGGGTCGCGGCGGTCAACGACATCGCGGACCCGAAGGGTCTGGAGTATCTGCTGAAATTCGACACGATCCAGGGCCGCTTTCCCACTGAGGTGAGTGTTCATGGAGAGAATATTTACGTCGACGGCCGACAGATTCCCCTGCTTTCACTTCAGCGCGACCAAGACGTCAACTGGGGCGCCATGGGCATCGATGTGGTGATCGAGGCCACCGGCCGACCGGTCCCCAGGAAACAGGTGGAGCGCCATCTCGAGAACGGTGCGCATCGGGTGATTTTATGCGTGCCACCGGAAGAGCCGCCGGACATCACCGTGGTCATGGGGGTCAACGACGACCAGATCCAGCCCGAGCATCGCATCGTGTCGAACGCCTCCTGCACCGCCCACGCGGTGGGGCCGATCATCAAGATCCTGCACAACGCCTTCGGCATCGAGCGAGCCTTCTTGTCGACGGTGCACGCTTATACCAACCAACAGCGCTTGGCGGACGTGCCGTCCGAGGATAAACGCCGCGGGCGCGCGGCGGCCGAGAACATCATTCCCCAAGCCACCAGCACCGCCGAGGTGATCATGGATCTGGTCCCGGAGCTCGCGGGCCGGGTACAAGGCATGGCCATGAACGTGCCCGTACCCAACGGCTCTTTGGTCGATCTGGTGTGCTGGCACCAAAAACCCGTGTCCGCCGAAGCGGTCAACGAAGTCGTTCGCACCGCGGCGGCTGGCAGCTATCGCGCCTTCCTCGACTACGAGGACGACCCGATCGTCTCCAGTGACATCCTGCGATCCCCGTATTCCGGCACGTTCGACGCCCTCGGCACGATGGTCTTGGGCGACAAGGTCTCAAAGACCCTCACTTGGTTCGACAACAGCTGGGGCTATACCAACCGCGTGGTGGATCTCATTCAACGTTTCGCTGAGCTGGAAAAGGGGGCGGCCTGATGATCCGCGTAGGTATCAATGGATTCGGCCGCATCGGCCGCAGCGTATTCCGAATTCTCTCCGACCGTGCCGACGTGCAGGTGGTGTTGATCAACGACCTCTTCGACAACGACCAGCTGGCGTACCTGCTCAGGTTCGACACGGTCATGGGCCGGTTCGACAAAGAGGTCACCACCGACGACAGCTCGATGCGTGTCGGCGAGGAGCGCATCGAGATGACCGCCCACCGAGACCCGGCGGATATTCCCTGGGGCGAGCACAAAGTGGATGTGGTCATCGAGTCTACGGGTGTCTTTCGTCACCGAGCGCCGCTCGAAAAGCACCTCGCCGCCGGCGCGGGAAAGGTGATCCTCACGGTGCCGTCCAAGGAGGAGATCGACGCCACGATTGTTCTCGGGGTCAACGACGATCAGCTCAAAGCCGAGCATCGAATCGTCTCCAACGCCTCGTGCACCACCAATTGCCTGGCACCTCTGGCCAAAGTGCTCGACGACACTTTCGGCATCGAGGAGGGGTTCATCACCACGGTGCACGCCTACACCAACGATCAGCGCTTGGCGGACGTGCCTCACCGAGACCTTCGCCGCAGCCGGGCGGCTGCGGAGAACATTATTCCCACCACCACCGGCGCCGCCCGAGCAGTGGGCAAGGTGCTGCCCCAGCTGCAAGGCAAGCTCGACGGTTGCGCCATGCGCGTGCCCGTGCCCGACGGCTCCATCGTGGACTTGGTCTGCCGACTGCGCAAGAGCCCGAGCCGCGAGGAGATCAACCAGGCGGTAAAGGAAGCCGCCGCCGGAAGCATGAAACGGATCCTCGAATACTCCGCCGAGCCCCTGGTCTCCAGCGACATCATCGGCAATCCCCACTCGTCGATCTTCGACTCCCTTTCGACCCTCACCGAAGGGGGTGGATACGTCAAGGTGGTGTCTTGGTACGACAACGAGTGGGGTTATTCCAATCGGGTGGTGGATCTCCTGGAGCGAATCGCCTCGTAGTCGCTCTGCTCCATAGCCGCTCTGGTTCCGGCCCGCTTGGGGCCGGGCAATCTTCCCTATTCCCTTTCAGGCCCGGGAAAAATTCCCGGGCCTAGCTCAGCTTTGCGCCCTCCCACGCCTCACGGTCCCGCCCGCTCCCGCTTTTTCTCTCGTCCCCACGGTCACCCTAAGCTCTTGCCTTTACAGCCACTTAACACGCCCTACCGTAAAAGCTCGCTGTTGTCTAGTCTTTTTTGGCGATCTCTCGAGTAACTCGGCACGATCCTTGCTCATCTAAGGAGACAGACGAGACCCGTTCTTCCCACATTTTATTTCTCCTCTGCCGACGACGTCTCGCCGACCGAGCCCCGAACGCCCAAAAGCGTTCCTCCTGATGAACCGTCTGGAAGGAGCCATTAAATATGCTGCCTCAAATTCTCGCTTCAACTGCGTTGCCTCTCTTCGAAAAAAACGCGATCGAAAAGAACGAGCTCGAAGAGACCGAGCTGGATCGCTCTGAAACCGATAAATCCAAATTCCTCGCCGAGCCGAGCTCCGAGCCCCGCGCTTTTCCCCACCGTCGCTGGCCCGTTCACTCCTCCTCCCCGATGAGCGACCTCCAAAGCCGAGACTGGGAGCTGCGCATTTTCGGAGCGGTTTTCGACCCTCTGAGCATTCGCCTTCGAGATCTGCCCAGCCTGCCGGGAGCCGAAGCCTTCTCGGACGTCGGCGTGACGTCTTACAAACAAGGGGGACGTCGTTGGCAAGGAATCGATGTCCGCAGCTTGCTCAAGCTCGCGGGTGTCCAAAGCCGGGCGGATTGGCTGGTGGTCCACAGTGAAGGCGGATATAGCCGGGAAATCTCTCTGGATCATATCCTCGACAGCCCGGCCGTCCTAGCTTACCAAGCGGACGGGCGCCCGCTTTCCAAAAGCGAAGGCGGACCGTTGCGCATGGTCCTGCCTCATTTGAGCCCTTGGCTGAGCTCGAAGTGGGTCCGCGGCCTCGAGCTCAGGATTCACCCCGTCGACTGAGCACAGGCTCGGCTGACTCGAAGCGCCCTCGGGGCGCTTCACCCCGCCTCGGCTGCGGCATCTGGATCCACACCCTCGAATAGTGGCCGACACCTAGCCGAGCCCTGTTATCATCCCCGTATTGTCGACGAGCTTCGTCGGCGACACGGGGAGACTATGCCAGGCGACAACAAGACCCGCAGCTCAGCTCGAAAGACGAAAAAAACAGTCCTGCCGACGGTATTCCTTTGGATCACCGTGTTTGGCCTATGGCTCACGTGGTCGGGACACCTCTCATTCGAGCACCCATTTCTATTGGGCATGGGAGTCGTCTGCGCTTCCGGAGTGACCTTCCTTTGCCGACGCATGGGTTTGGTGGATTCGGAAATCACCCCTCTCAACCTCACCTTTCGCACCCTCTGCTACGTGCCCTGGCTCGCCTGGCAGGTGATCATCTCCTGCCTGCAAGTTCTGCGGATCGGTCTCTTCGGCCAGGAGCAACCCCGCGTCACCACCGTGCTCGCAAGCCAGAAGACGTCTCTCGGCCTAGTGTCGTATGCCAATTCCATCACGCTGACGCCCGGCACCCTCAGCATCGACACGGACCCCGCCGAGGGCACCATCAAGGTCCACGCATTCAGCGAGTCGAGCTTGGAATCGCTGCAGTCCGGTGAGATGGATCGCTGGATTCGCTGGGTGGAGAAGGCTTGATGTTCGCCGTTGCGATGATCGCGATCTTGATCTGCATGGCCTTGTTGATCAGCAAGGCCTTTACCGCGGACTCGGTATTCGATCGCATCCTGGTGATCAACAGCTTCGGCACCAAAACCGTGCTGCTGATTGCCGTGCTCGGCTTTTTGTCCGGCCGCCCCGACTTCCTCGACCTCGCCTTGCTCTATGCGTTGATGAACTTCATCGGCACGATCGGCGTGTTGCGTTTCACCCGCTACGGTGATCTCTCGTCGATGGACCAGGACACTACCCAGAAGCCGGACGGTGTCGAATGGCTCTGATGCTCGACGTGCTTTCGTGGATCTGCTTGATCGCCGGCTCGGTGATTTTGGTGGCCGCGGCGATCGTTATCTTACGCATGCGCTCCTTCTATACCCGCATTCATGGAGCGAGTGTCAACGAGACCCTCGGCCCCGGTTTGATTCTGCTCGGTCTGGTTCTACAATCACTGGATCAATTCGAGATCGTTCTCAAGCTGGTGCTGGTCCTGGTATTTCTCGTGCTCACCGGGCCCATCTCCGGCCACGCATTGGCCAAGGCCGCTCTGGACAACGGCCTTTTACCCCCCGAGCCCCGTCAGCAGGAAGAGGAAGGAGGATCGTCATCACCTATTTGATCGACATTCTTCTCTTCGCATTTCTGATGCTGACCGCCCTCGGCATCTTGCGCTTGCGGGATCTCTTCGCCGCCGCCATGTTGTCCAGCCTGTTCAGTCTCTTGGCCGCCAGCCTATTCATGGTCATGGATGCCGTGGACGTGGCGTTTACTGAAGCGGCCGTGGGCGCCGGCATCTCGACCATTTTGATGCTCGCCACCCTGGCGATTACCAAACGACAGGAGAAAGCGCGCAAGCGGCAGCTACGCCCCGGGCCCGCGCTTCTGGTGCTGGCCTGTGGTGCCATGCTGATCTACGGCACCTTGGACATGCCCCATTTCGGCACCGCCGACGCCCCCGTGCATACTTACCTGGCACCGCGCTATCTGGAGGTTTCGCCGATCGAGGTGGGCCCTCCCAACATCGTGACCTCCGTGCTCGCCTCCTATCGCGGCTACGACACCTTCGGTGAAACCACCGTGGTCTTCGCCGCGGCTGTGGGGGTTCTGCTGCTCTTGGGCGGACGCCGCCGATTCCGCGACGCAGGCTGGGACATCACCATGGGTGTCGACCTGCGAGAGGTGCAGGAAATCGTCGCCCGCCGCCAAGAGGGTCTCAAGCTTCCGGAGGGCGACCCTTGAAGCACAACGAGATCCTGCGCGTTTCCGGCAAATCCCTGATCCCGTTCATTATGATGTTCGGGCTCTACGTCCAATTCCACGGCGACTACGGACCCGGGGGTGGGTTCCAGGCGGGCGTGATCTTCGCCGCGGGTGTGGTGCTCTACACCCTGATCTTCGGGCTCCGACGCGCACGGCGCGTCTTCTCTCCTCGAACCATGGAAGCCTGGATTTGCGCCGGCGTGTTGCTCTACGGCTCAGTGGGCTTGCTCTCCATGCTCAAGGGCGGCGCTTTTCTCGACTACAACGTGCTGGCCCACGATCCCGTCCATGGCCAGCATTGGGGCATTCTTTGGGTGGAGCTCGGGGTCGGCATAACCGTCACCGCGGTCATGATCACGCTCTTTTTTCTATTTGCCGGCCGCGGCCTACGCGGACCCAGCCGTCTCGACCACGAAGACTAAGGCTCCAGACATGGAAACGATCGTCAGCAACTTTTTGGGGCTTTATAACTATTGGGCCGTGGTGGTGCTCATGATGATGGGCCTCTATGTGCTCACCGCCGAGCGCAACCTGGTCAAGAAGGTCATCGGCTTGAATATCTTCCAAATGTCCGTGATCATGTTCTACATCTCTATGGCGAAGATCAAAGACGGCACGGCCCCGATCATTGTCGACGGCGCCCGGGACACGGTCTATTCCAACCCCTTGCCCCACGTGCTGATGCTGACCGCCATCGTCGTCGGCATCGGTACGACGGCTCTGGCTCTCGCGTTGGTCGTCCGGATCCACGAAGAGTTTGGAACCATCGAGGAAGACGAAATCCAAGAGCAGGAGGGTCGGGGTTGAGCAGCCCATTGGGGGAGCTAATCCGCGAGAACCTGCCGGCGCTCCAGGTCATCCTGCCGATGATCATGGCGCCGGTTTGCGTCTTGGTTCGGCATCGCACGGTGGCCTGGTTCTTGGCGGTGGCGGTGACCTGGACCACCTTCGCCATTTCTTTGGCTCTGCTACAAATCGTCAGAGCCCACGGTTTGATTTCCTACGCCATGGGCGGCTGGGAAGCTCCCTGGGGCATTGAGCTGAGGATCGAGCCGGTCAACGCCTTCGTGCTGTTGATCGTGTCCGGAATCAGCGCGGTGGTCCTTTCCGCCGCCCGACGGAGCTTCGAGGAGGAAATCCCCAGGGACCGTCTCTACTTGCTCTATGCGGCGTTTCTGCTGTGCGAAACCGGCTTGTTGGGCATGGCCGGTGCCGGCGACGCCTTCAACGTTTTCGTCTTCCTCGAGATCTCGTCCCTTGCCACCTACGCGATGATCGCCATGGGCCCCCACCGGCGGGCTCTGACCTCGGCCTTCCGCTATTTGGTCATGGGCACGGTCGGCGGCACCTTCATCCTCTTCGGGATCGGCCTTCTTTATATGGTCACCGGCACCCTGAATATCGAGGACCTCCACCACCGCCTGCAGGCGATCGACGCGGATCGCACGGTGCTCGTAGCCCTGGTCTGCGTCTTGATCGGCACCAGCATCAAATTGGCGCTCTTGCCCCTCGGAGCCTGGCTGCCCAACGCCTACACCTTCGCCCCGTCGGCGGTCACCGCTTTCCTGGCGGCCACGGCGACCAAGGTGGCGTTCTACGTGATGGCGCGATTCGTCTACCGCATCTTCGGAGCCGACCTCGCGTTCGAGCGATTCCACATCGATTCCGTGCTGATGCCTTTGGCGTTGATCGCCATGTTTCTCGGCGCCGCTCTGGCCATTTTCGAGCGCGACGTCAAACGGCTTTTGGCCTATTCCAGCCTGTCCCAGATCGGCTACATGGTGCTCGGTCTGAGCCTGGCGTCGGTGACCGGATTGACCGGCGGCATTGTGCACCTCTTCAATCACGCGCTGATGAAGAGCGGTCTCTTTTTGGTCATGGCCTGCGCCGCCTATCGAATCGGATCGACCCGGCTGAGCGCCCTGCGCGGGCTCGGAAAACGCATGCCCATCACCGCGGCGACCTTCGTGGCCGGCGGTTTGGCGATGATCGGCGTGCCGTTGACCGCCGGCTTCGTCAGCAAGTGGTATCTGGTCAAGGGTGCCCTGGAAAACGATCTCTGGCCCGTGGCCCTCCTGGTCTTGTTGTCGTCGCTGCTGGCGGTGATTTACGTCTGGAAAGTGGTGGAGGTCTTCTACTTCCAAGAGCCACCGGAGGAAGCCGGACGCCAGGAGGCCCCGTGGTCGATGTTGTTGCCGACCATGTTCTTGATCGGCGCCAGTCTCTACTTCGGCATCTTCACCGACGGCACCGTGGGCATTGCGGAATGGTCCGCCCGTGAGCTGCTGGGGGGCGCACCGTGAGCCCCATGGACCCCTCGAGCGCATTGCTTTGGGTGCTGGTGGGCCCCGCCCTGGTGGCGGTGGCGGTGGCGGCCCTCGGACGCTGGCCCAATCTGCGAGAGGGCGCTACCCTAGTCGGTGCGTCCAGCGTCTTCGCCGGGGTCGCGGGCGTGCTCTTGCCGAGCGTGTGGGCCGGAGGACGTCCCCGTTTGGATCTGGTGGAATTCCTTCCCGGGCTGACCCTGGCCCTGGAGCTCGAGCCCCTGGGCATGGTCTTCGCCTTGGTGGCCTCTGGTCTGTGGATCATCACCTCCGTCTACGCCGCCGGCTACCTACGGGGCAAGAACGAGTCCCATCAAACCCGCTTCTTCGTCTGCTTTGCCCTGGCGATCTTCGGTGCTCTCGGGGTGGCGTTCGCGGGCAATATGATCACCCTCTTCGTGTTCTACGAGGCCATCACCCTGTCGACGTTCCCCCTAGTGACCCACGCCGGCACCGAGGCGGCGAAACGGGCCGGACGGGTGTATCTCGGTGTGCTCATGGGCACCTCGATCGCCTTCTTGCTCTTGGCGGTGGCGTGGACCCAACACCTCGCGGGCACCACCGAATTCACCGTCGGCGGCATTCTCAACGGCCGAGTCGACTCCCAGCTCCTGCCGTGGTTGCTGGCCCTCTACGCCCTGGGCACCGCCAAGGCGGCGTTGATGCCCTTCCACCGCTGGCTGCCGGCGGCGATGGTCGCGCCGACCCCGGTTTCCGCGTTGCTGCACGCGGTGGCGGTGGTCAAGGCCGGCGTATTCACCATCACCAAGGTGGTGATCTACATCTTCGGTCTCGATCTGCTGCAGACCACCGGCGCGTCCACGTGGTTACAAGCCCTCGCGGCCTTCACGTTGATCTCCGCGGCGATCGTGGCCCTGAGCCAAGACAATCTCAAACGCCGACTGGCCTATTCCACCATCAGCCAGCTCGCCTACATTGTGCTCGGCGCGTCCCTGGTCACCACCAGCTCTCTGGTCGGCGCGGGTCTGCACATCGTCACCCACGCCTTCGGCAAGATCACGCTCTTCTTCTGCGCCGGCGCGATCTACGTCGGTGCCCACAAATCTCGCATCAGCGAGATGCACGGCCTCGGCGTCAAGATGCCTTGGACGTTCGCCGCTTTCTTCGTCGCCTCCCTGTCGATCATCGGCATTCCACCCCTGGGCGGCGCTTGGAGCAAGTGGTTTCTGGCCTCGGGTGCGGCGGAAGCGGAGCGCCTCCCCCTGCTGGCCCTCTACATGGTCAGCTCCCTGCTCGCCATCGGTTATTTGATGCCGGTGGTCGGCAAAGCCTTCTTCTTACCGCCCGACGACAACGAGCACGACGACGAGCACCCGATCCACGAGCCGTGGATGTGTGTGTTGCCACCGGTGCTGACCGCGGCGGGATGCGTGGCCCTATTCTTTTTTATGGACCCCATCGCCGGGCTCCTGGGTAGCATCTGGACTCCGCCTGGAGGTGCCCCATGACGGATCGAAAACCACCGACGACCCCAGAGCCCCACCAAGAGCCGAGTCCGAAGCCATACGCGAAGAAACAGCTCGGCAGCCTGGGTCCGGTGGATTTGTGGCTGCGTCGCGGGTCCTATCTCTGTGTGTTCTTGGTCGTGGTCAAGATTGCTTTTCTTTTGTTCAGCGACGCGTGGGGGCACGCCCATTTCTCGTTCGAAAAGTGGCCGGGATTCTTCGAAGCCTTGGGTTTCTTGGGGTTTGCTCTCTTGGTGGTGATCGGTCGGCTCATGGGTCCGTGGGTCCGCCGACCCGAGGACTACTACGATCCCGAGCTTGCCGAAGCCAGCCCCCATTCAGGAGCTGAGAGCGATGGATGAGCCGCTCTTCGGCTGTACGGTGCTGGATTTCGTGCTCCAGCTTCCGGGCCTGCCCCTGCTCCTGGGGCCTCTGCTGCTGCCGTTCCTGCCGAAGCTCGGGCGTCAGATCGGCATGGTGCTCCTGCCCCTGGTCAGCGGCGCCCACCTGGCTTGGCTCGCTTCTGGAGCCGATGCCGAGCCTGTCCGCAGGACAATTTTCGGTCATTTGGAGCTGGTGCCCACCCGTCTGGACGACCTCTCCATGGTGTGGGGCATCATCTTCCATGTGGCCGCGCTGCTCGCCGCCGTTTACTCCTTGCATACGGTCGAGGTCCGCAAGCAGGTGGCCAAGCAATGGGAGCACGCGGGCGGCTTGGTCTATGCCGGCGCGGCGATCGGCGCGGTCTTCGCCGGAGATCTGATCACCCTCTTCGTCTATTGGGAGCTGACCGCTTTCGCCTCGGTCTTTTTGATTTGGGGCAAGGACGAGCCGGGTATTGAGCGACCTCCGGCGGTCATTTTCCGCACGGGCATGCGCTATCTGATCATCCAGGTGGGCTCAGGTGTGATCCTGCTGGCCGGCATCCTCCTGCGGCAAATGGACACCTCCATTGCGGATCCGCTTTATTTCGGCCCGCTGTTTTCGGGCGATTTGGCGTCCGCTCCCCTCTGGGTTTGGTTGATCTTCTTGGCCTTCGGCATCAAGGCCGCCTTCCCGCTGCTGCACAGCTGGCTGCAAGATGCCTACACCCAAGGCACCCACACCGGCACGGTATTCCTCTCCACCTTCACCACCAAGATGGCGATCTACGCCTTGGCCCGCGGCTTCGCCGGCACCGAAGCGTTGATCTACATCGGCGTGGTGATGACGCTTTTCCCGATCCCCTTCGCGGTGCTCGAAAACGATTTGCGCAAGACCCTCGCCTACAGCCTCAACAACCAGCTGGGTTTTATGTGCGTGGGCATCGGCATCGGCACCACCTTGGCTCTGAACGGCGCGGCCCTGCACGCCTTCGCCCACATTCTCTACAAGAGCTTGTTGTTCATGAGCATGGGAGCCGTGCTGTATCGGGCCAAGAGCTGCAAGGTCACAGATCTCGGCGCCTTGCACAAATCCATGAAATGGACGGCTCGATTCTGTTTGGTGGGGGCCCTCTCCATCGCCGGATTCCCGCTGTTCAGCGGCTTCGTTTCCAAATCCTTGACCATCTCCGCGGTGGCCGAAGAGCACCTGATTTGGATCTACTTCGGGCTGATGCTCGCCTCCGCCGGCGTCATGGAGCATTCCGGAATCAAGATTCCGTCCTACGGTTTCTACGGCAAGGACCGCGGGATGCGGGTCAAACCCGCTCCGCTCAACATGCAAATCGCCATGGGCCTGACCGCGGCGGCCTGCATCTTCATGGGCCTGACACCCGGCCTCTTCTACGAGCATATCGCCCCTTACCCCTTGGAGTACCACAGCTACACAGTAGCCCACGTGGTGGACCAGATGCTGCTGTTGTGCTTCGCCGCCCTCGCCTTCTTGGTGCTCTATCGACACAACGTTTTCCCCAAATACGAGCGGGCGATCAGCCTCGATTCGGAGGTGGTCTATCGCAAGCTCCTGCCGTGGGCGACGTCCGGCATCGAGCGAGTCGGCGGCAGGGTTTGGCGGGGCATGCTCGACGCCGGAACGGGCCTGTTCTTCGGCATCGTCAAGGTCTTCTACGATTGGACCGGACCCAAAGGCATGTTCGGGCGCAGCTGGACCTCCGGCAATATCGCGGGCTGGGCCACCATCATGCTCGCCTTCTACCTCGCCTTCGTCTTTTTCTGGCGCTAGCGAGCGGCCTCACTGGTCCAGTGGCGTAGGTCTCCGGTCTCAAAACCGTCGTTGAAGATCGCCGTGGCTCCGGCCAGGCCGCAGGAGACCACGGTCAGGGTGTTCTCGAAGCCGGCGAATCGCTCGGCCGGCACGAACATGTCCTGCTCGAAATCCACGTCGACGTCGTCTTCCGTGCCGTAGATGCCGTCGGTCCCGAGACCCAAGGTGTTGGGTAGATTGCCCCCGCGGTCCATGAGACCGGCGAGCGGGTTGTCTTGCTCGGTGTGGTAGCTGCCCAGGTAATGCCCCGCCTCGTGGGCAGCGATATTGCCCAACGACCTGCCGACGAATTCCACCATGCTCGACCCCTCGGCCCGAGGAAAGGAATTGAGGGAGTTGGGATCGAGCTCCGAGCCGCTCAACAAATCCAGCAGCACGACCGCGATCTCGCCCGCGTCGAAGTTGCCGACGTCGATAGATTGGGCGATGCCGATGGTGGGAATGCCCAGCTCCCCGATGGACCCGCCGATGATCAAGCGGCTGACCGAGGGATCGGCTCCGGGGTCCGCATGGTCCCGGCTGTTCAAGATCTCCACGTAAACGTCGCGATTGGGACCCTGGAAGCGGGGGTCGTTGAGCACATTCTCACTCAAAGTGGCCAAGGTGGCGTCGATCACTCCGTCGAGATCGCCGGGACCGAGCCCCCAACCGGCCATGAAGCTCGAGAGGGGAGAGAGGTCTTCCTCACCAGGCGGGAAGCCGAAGATGCCCGGGTCGACCACGGCGCCGTCGAAGTCGACGAAAATCCGCTGCGGCTCTACCGTTGTCTCCAGCGGTTGACGGAACGCCCTCAATTTCAGCGTGTAGGCGGTCCCCTCGTGGCCCAACACGCGGATCGCGTAGGTGCCCGCCGTGGTCGCCACGTGGGCGAAGACCGCACGCCCTGCACCCGGAAGGGGAGAGGCGTCGGAGTAGGAAAAGCTCAGATCTTGGCTGGACCCGATACGCAGGGTGGTGCCGTCCGGATCGATCAGCTGGAGCTGAACCCCCGAGCCCTCAAGGCTCGCCCCGAGCACGTCGCAGACGTCGAGCTCGATCTCGAACCAATCCGGATCCCCGTTCTCGAGCCTAAGAATCAGGGAATAGTCCCCTTCGCTGCCGACGCCGAAACCCGTCGACGAATCGTAGGGATCGCTGAGAACCGATGCGAACGGGAAGAGCGAGCCGGCCACGGACACGTAGTAGTCGCTGTCATAGGGCGCTGGAATCGCCAAATAGCCGTCGTGGTTGGTCGCCGAATCCTCGTCTTCGTTGAGGGCGATGCTATTGCCGTCCCCGTCGTACAGGCCGATGAAGGTATCGAGATCGCCCAGGGGCTCGGGAGTCTCAATATCGATGATGATGGCCTGTCCCTCGAGCACCCCCGAGATCTTGAAGAAGTCGAGATCCCCGGATCCAGTGCCACCGCTACCGAATGGGCCGTCTCCGATGGTGCCCTGCACGATCACCGCTTGTCCTGCCGCCAACGGAATTTCCGTCGCCAGGGGAATAGAGCCGTCGTCTTCGGCGTAGGGACCCAGGGGAGACGGAGCCGCGGGAGCGGCGAAGATCCCCGTGACGTCCGCGACGGGATCCTCACCCGGTCCGTTTCCGAAACCGGCGATAGGATTTGCTTCGCCCAAGCTGTTGTTGGGTTCCGTCTCCTGGACATCCAAAGCCTTGCCGAGGCCAGAGTCGAGGCGGTCGAATCGCGCCGCGGCGCCGAGCTCCATGAAGCCCCGCCAGGCGTCATAATCGGGCTCGACACCGACGGGCAGAAAGCTGAGATAGGGATTCGGCCCGGGCGGAGAGACCGAGGATCTCGTCGGCTCGGTCCCGTGGGCTGCAAGGGCGCACAGGAAGCCTAGGCCGGACAGCACGGCCAAGCGGACGGGGAAGAATTCTTGATGCATGATGTGTCCTTGATCCCGGCGATATGTGCCGGCAGAAAATTTTGAAATAGGGTGAGGCAAAACCCCATAAGATAGTGTGGTGAGCTCGGGCTCTGCTTCCGAGCCCATCGCTTTCAGATCAGTATTCCTTTTCTTCAACGCTTGCTAGCGAGATGGTTTCAGCCCCATGACACGAACCGATTCCACGTACCTTCGGTTTGTGTCCATGGCCCCTTGCTCCTGTAAACCCGAACGGGGTCTTTTCAGCAGAGCCCTCAACACGGTTTGCGCAGCACGACTCCTGATCACCTCAAATCCCTGAAAAAGAGACCTCGATGAAGAAATTTTTTCCCGTTTGTCTTCTCGGCGCATTGCCGTTCATTCTAAATCCGGCTGCCGCGACTGCGCAGATTGCCGCTGAGGCACCCACAGAGACACCCAGCGGGTCGAAAACCATCGCCGAGGTGGAGGTCCTGGCGGAAAACCCGGCGGCCCCCAGCCCTGACGGCTTGCCCAACACCGACATTCAGCTTCGAGTCCTGGCTGCCCTGAACGGCGATCTGGTGGCCGGCGAGCAGCTCGTCGTGCGTCTGCCGGGCGGCCAAAAAGCCAACGGCGACCGAGTGACCGTGTTGGGTGTCCCTCAATTGGAGACCGGCATGACCGCCGTCGTGGCCCTGGAGCCCGCCGGTGACGGCACCTGGCGTGCGTCCCAGGTCCTTCCGTCCATTCCGAGCCCAGACCTGGACACCAAAGACCACCTCTCCGGACCGGCGACCATGAGTTCTCTCGGCAATAAATGCCTCGACGTCATGGGCTCGAATACCGCCGACGGCACCCCGGTCATTTATTTTCAATGCACCGGCAACCCGAATCAGGATTGGACCTTCGTAGAAACCTTCGGCTTCGGGGAATACGAGCTTCGAGGTATCGGCAACAAATGCCTTCGCCCGGGCGGGGTCGGATCCAGCGGCTTCGTCGAGATGGAAATCGGACCTTGTGGCGACAACAACGCGCTTTGGCAACGAACGGGCAACTTCCCCAGCGACTTCCGTCTGGTGCATCGAGAGACCGGTCAATGCTTGGATGTCCTGGGCTCCAATACCGACAACTTCACCCCGATCATCCTCTTCCAATGCACCGGAAACTCCAACCAGGATTGGTTCTTCGACGTCGAAACCAACACCGGCGGCTGCACCAATACGAGCACAACCCTTTGCCTGAACAACCGATTCCGGATCAGCGTCAACTGGCGCAACTTCGAGAACGTCAACGGCCTCGGTCGGGTCGCCCTCTCCCAAGGGGATTCCGGTATTTTCTGGTTCTTCCAGAACGACAACTGGGAAGTGATGATGAAAGTGCTCAACGGCTGCGGCATCAACCAACACTATTGGGTCTTCTTTGCCGCCACCACGTCGGTGCAATTCAACATTCAGGTCACCGATACGGTGTCCAACCAGACCATGACCTACTTCAACCCCCTGGGCAATCCGGCGGACGCCATCACCGACACCTTGGCCTTTGCCACCTGTCCGTAGGTTGCTCCTCGATGCGACGAGAAAGGGCCCCTTAAGGGGTCCTTCTTCGTTCTACGCGGGTGAGGCGGGGTAGAAGTGCCTGGCACCCACCGAAAAAGTGCCTGGCACCCGCCTCGGAGAAATGCCTGGCACCCACCGAAAAAGTGCCTGGCACCGGCCTCGAAGAAGTGCCAGACGGGGTAGAAGTGCCTGGCACCTCGAATGGAACCATGGAATAAGTGCCTGGCACCGGCCTCGAAGAAGTGCCAGACGGGGTAGAAGTGCCTGGCACCTCGAATGGAACCATGGAATAAGTGCCTGGCACCCACCACAGGGCCCATCGGAGAAATGCCTGGCACCAAGAAGGGTGACCGTAGAAGTGGGCTGAGCTAACCCAGCAGGCGGGTGTAGACCGCCTCGTGAATCGCCACTTCTCGTTCCAAAGAATAGGTGCTCTCGATGCGTTCGCGTGCGGCGACGCCGAGCTCTTGACGCCTGGGTAGGGAGCGGAGCTCGGTCAATGCGGCGGTCAAGGCCTCGGAATCCTTGGCGGGAACCAGCAAACCGTTCCTGCCGTTCTCGATCACGTCTTTGGCCCCGGGGATGTCCGTCGCCACCACCGGCAGACCGCTGGCCATGGCTTCCAACAACGCCACCGGACACCCTTCCATGCGACCCTCCGCCCAAGTGGGCAGCACGCATACGTCGAGCTGGTGGTGGAAGGAAGGGATGTCCGCGACCGGCCCCAAGAGCTCGACACGATCTTCAATGCCCAGGGCTGCTATCTGCTCTTTCAAAGCCCTCACGTAGTCTTCGTCCAATGGCCGTCCCGCCAGCTTGAGGTCGACCCATGGACAACGGGCGACGGCTTCGAGCAGGGTCGGATGCCCTTTGACCGGCAGCAAATGGGCCACACAGCCCACCACCTGACGATCCGCGTCCGGCCGGGGCTCCGCTCGGGGTTTGTAGTCGCGGATATCGACTCCCGGCGGCGCCAGATCGACTTTGTGCCGAAACCACGGTGCGTCGAAGAAATTCTCGATCATGTCGGTATTTAGACACAGGATCCTATGGGCCGAGAACGAGCGGAGCCACCAAGCCCGCGAGCCCCAGCTCATGCTCTTCTTTGAATAGACCCAAGCACGGGCGCCGGCGAATCGCGCGATCAACGGCTCGGAGTAATCGTCGAGGTAGTGGAAGGAATGCCATAGGGCGCCGCGGGGAATACCCAGCCCATTGAGCCCGCGAGCCACCCTTCGCGCCCTGGGCAGAAGCGTCGCGTAGGGGCGAGCGGGCACCGTCGGCGTGGCCTCCACGATCTCGATGCCCGCGTCGAGAACCTCTTGCTCCAGGGCACCGCCCCTGCTGAACAGGCAGATCATCGGTCGAAAACGGCTGCGGTCGAGACCCGCGGCGATCTCGAAGAGCAGGCGACCGGAGCCCGCCGTCACGAAATTCGGCTGGGTGAAGACGATCGGCTGCGCGGAGCGGTGGGCTTTCACGGGGTAGCGACGTTCCTTCGGGTGCCTGTCCAACGTCTAAGAGCCTGCGCAGGATACCTCAAGCGATCCTCGTCCGGTCGCGGGCCCAAACCGAAATGTTTGACGGAAGATTTCATATACTAGAGTAGGGGAAAACCCAGGACGACATCCACACGGAATCGAGAGGAGATCAAGATGCCGCTGCCCTCGCCGCTTTCATCCACACGCGACCGATTGACCCCGGCGTTGGCCGTTCTATGGCTCGGATCTCTCGCCTTGGGAGGCTCTCTCGTGTTCGCCGGCTCGGCTGCCGCCGATGTCTTGGTGACACGCCACGGCCAGCAGATCCAAACCGACGGCCCCTGGGAAGTGAAGGGCCGGCAGATTCTCTTCACCAGCCCCGAGGGAAGGCTTTCTTCCGTTCGCTTGAGCGAGATCGACCTGGAGGCCAGCGAGCTGGCGACCCACCCGCCCCCCGAGCCCGAAAAAGTCGTTGAGCCCGAGCCCGCCCCCGAGCCTAAGGAACCGATCCTGGTGCTCACCGACAAGGATATCGGCGGATTTGACCGAGACACCTTCCTCGGCACGATCGTCCTCGAGGTTAACGACGTCCTGCGATCTGTGGACGACATCGGATTGGTTCCCGAGGATCACCCCGACCTTCAGGCGGAAATCGACCGAATTACCCTGCTGGTCGATGAGCTGATGACCATGATCCAAGACTCGTGCTCCGGTTATGAAACCCTGGACCAACCCGTAGAGCACGTTCAGGATGCCATGGAGTTCTTTCCCAGGGATCTCGAGAGCTGCGCGGAAGAGCTGGAAACCCGAGGCAAAGAGTCGGCCGACCCGAAGCTTCGAGACGGCGCTCTCGAAATGGCCGGAAAGATGAAGAAGATGGCCAGAGAGTTTCAGGCCGATCCAGACGCTTTCGTGGAGAAATACCAGAAGCTCGCCCAGCAGCAAGAGTAGGTCGCCTTCGGCCGAAGCCACTAACCTTCGCTACCCTTATCGGCCTCCGCCAGGGCGCGACGCAGCTTCTTGACTTGCCCGAGCTGCCAAGGTTGCACCGCCTTTTCCGACAGCCGATCCACCAATTCCCGAGCCTTGGCCGAGTCGCCGCTGTTGACCGCCGCAGCGGCCCGGTTGTAGAGGTCGATGAATCCGCGGTAGTCCCCCACCATCGAAAGCTTGTCGAGCTGCTCTTCGGCCTTTTCCTTGAGCCCAGGATCTTGGGTGGTGCTCTGGATGCGGGCAAAAAGGGCGATAGCGTCGTCGGCTCGGCCCTTACGCACCCTCTGGGCCGCCTCACGGTAATCCATTTGCAAGAGGATCTCCTGGGCCCTGCCCAGGGTCCCGGCATCGACCCCGGCCGTCTTCAGACTCTCAAAGACCGTGTCCGCCTCGGTACGCTCACCCCGTCGGGCGTGGGTGAGCAAAAGGTTCAGGCCCAAGTCGGCGCGCTCGGGAAAGAATCCCAGCGCCCGCTGGAGCGCTTCGACACCGGCATCGGACGGTTCCGTCTGCAAACCGTAGGCATAACCCAGCTCGGCCCAGGCCTCGGCGAAGGCATCACTCTGCTCCACACTCTTGCGCAGGGATGCAATGGCCTGCTCGAGGGCTTGCTCTTGGGCTTCGTCCGCCGGTCGTTTTCCTTCCAAGGTCCGCAGCAGACTCTTGCCGTAGAGATAGGACGTGAGGAAGTCGCCGGAGCCTTGGGCCATCGCCTTGTGATAGTGCTCACGGGCGGCTTGGTCATTCCCCGCCGACTCCGCGAGGACACCGAGACCAGCAAGGGCCGGGCCGTAGCTCGGTTCCATCTCCAAGCTGCGCTCGAAGAATTTCGCGGCCTGAGATTCGCCCCCTTGAACCGCCCGGGCCGATAAATCACCGAGGTGATAGAGCACCTCGTGGGGTTTCAGCTCGACGGATTTGAGAATCAACAGATCGAGCTGCTCTACCGGAATCTTCAGATAGGTCAGCTCTCCACGGCCGAAGTATTCTTCGAGCTGCGCATTCAAGGTATCGAGCTTCAGACCGAAAGCTTCCTCGAAGGAATGGGTCGTCGGCATACCCGCGGCCACCTTGGCGACGAATTGGGGGATTTGCTGCCGTTTGGATGGGCTACCGTTCTCCAGGGATCGGTTGTGTAAAAAGTGAAAGAGGCCCCAGGACTGCCTGAAGTAGGTCTGCCGAACCATCTGCGGAATTTGGTCAAACGACTGCTCGTCCACCGTCATCAGCTGCACGGCGGGCACGAGCGGCTGATTGCGATAGCGGATCCACTGCAAATGCTCCTCGGACGGCAGGCCGAGCAACGCGTAATCCCCTTCAGTTTTGAAGGCGCTGTAAAACTCGGCCACTCCCTGCCGGAACCAATGGGGCAGATACGGATGCTCTTCGTGCAATCGATGGTGGATGTATTGCTTGTAGACGTAGCGGGTCGGCACGAAGTCCTCACCACCGACGACCACCGCGTAATTGCCGTGCTCATGGGGCACCAAATATCCGGCATTGGACGGCGCTCCGCCGAGCACCTCCATGGACGGGTCGTTCAAGGAGCCGTATCCCGAGCCGGGTTGACGGAACGGAGCCAGCGACGCCTCATCGCTGAAGACGTAGAAATAGCTGGGCAACGGCGATTCCCGATGGGAGCTGGGTGCCAGCACCTGCAGGGCGTGATGCAGCCGCTCGAGATCCGCACCGACCTGACGACCGACCTCACCGCCCGACTGGCTGAGGATGGTGAAATGGGCGGTTTCGACCCGAGCCCAATTACCGCTCTCGGGCTGGGCAACGGCGGGCCATGCCCACAAGAAGGTCACAAAGAAGACCGTTAGGGTGGCTGCACTGACTCCAAAACGGCTGCATTTCTTCATCGATCAAATCTCCCCATGGAAACAAGTAGCTCGCGTTTCAGCTCTACGCAAAGGTCATTCGAAAATTCGTTGAGGGCTGAGCTCTTCTCGCCGTCTGATGTCCCACACTGAGGCCCCGGGCAGGTTCTGGGCCGAAGATAAACGGGGTTATGGGTGAGAGGATCTTCCGGATCGCCGCGTCTTGCTCAACGACTCACCATCCTTGAGGAGCCCCCCGTGCACAGAATTCCCGACCCGTTTCCGCTGCTCGTTCTCACATTCCTCCTCGCGGCCGCCCCCGCGCGGCCGGGGCAGGGCTCCATTTTCACCGATGGCTTCGAGTCTGGAGACACCTCTCCGCCTGGTCCCAAACTTTCGGCGGCCCCGAGCCCTCCTGTGCCCAGGGTCCGACCATCGTCGATGAACGGACGGGCGATCTCGGCCCGGCGCCCAACGGCCCCTACGACGACATCGCCTGCGTGGAAGTCCGCAACGACACGGACTTGCTTCGGGATCGGGAAGTCGCCTTTTCGAGCATTCCCATCCCCCGGAGTCTGAACCTGCTCGACACCTCCGAGCTCGTTCTGCTCGGACCGGGAGACCGGAGATTGGCCGCCCAATTCAGCGTCATCTCCCGCTGGGCCTCCACGGTCGACGACACGAGCGCTCCCATTCGGTGGCTGCAGATCGCCGTCCGCCCTCGGGTCGAAGCCCAGCAATCCACATTTTATGCCCTCCGCCGCTATCCAGGGGTCGGGGCGGCGGCTGACCCCTGGGCGCTGACGGTCCAGGCCGAAAACGATCTCTGGCGGGTTTCGACGGGTCTCGCCGACTACCTGCTCGACCCCGACGATCCGGCCCTCATCCAAAGCATCACCGTCGACCTGAACGACGACGGCATCGGCCTCGCCAACGTTTATCAACATCAACCCGGTGCCGGCCCGCGCCTGGACTTCGATCCCGGCCGGGACGATATGACCTGCCCAAGGCCCAAGAAGACCAACGGCAGCCCTTCCTGAATCAGGTCGACATCACCCGTCAGGTCATCCAACACTTCGAGATGCTCGCCAATTGCGCGGAATTCGTGCCCGGCGCCGAGGGTGCCGAGTGTCAGACCCGGCTACTGGAAGTCATCGACGAGCTGGCCCGGGACAATCTCAAGGCGGGCATCCTTTGCCAGGGTGACCTGCCCTCGAACGTCAGCTGCGGCGGCCCCCAGCGGTTCATGGTCGCTGCACTCTTCTACCACTTCTTCCACCGCTACCTGCTCAATTGGGGCGACGTCGACGGCTTGATCCAACGGGCGTTGGTGGGTGATGCCCTCAACTACTACCGACAGGGCATGCCAAAGGCGGCCGGAGGCGTGGAGATCGACCCCAACGGAGAGTGGGCGGCGCTTTTGGATTGCCCTTTGATCAACGGTGGCACGGACGTCGGCACCTGCTCTTGAATCCAAGTCGACGGCACCGACCTGCTCTGGCACAACAAGGCCCACACCGTGGCGCTCATCTTGATGGCCCACGATCTGGATCCTTCGATCGGCCTTTGCCAAATCGGCCGCAACGCCCTGGATCACCCTTCCACAACCGTGGGCTGGAGCGACAACCGGCTCAACGACGCCGGATGGTGGAAGGGCGCGGCCCAGCAGATGCAAGGGGCCGTCTTCGGGGTCGGCCTCTACGACGTCTGCTCCGACCCTTAAGCTGTCGAGCCGTGACCGACGTCTCAGTCGTCACTGCCGTAGGAGATCTCCATATTTCGCGCTCGCCATCCGGCCAGCGCCAGCACCGCCGCCGTGAGCAAAAGGACCCCGGGCACGGAAACCCACGCCGGAATCGGATCCGCTTGAATCGCGAAGGCGCCGGCGGCCACCGGCACCGGCAGCAGGGAATTCAGATAGAAGATCACGCTCAGCTTCTTCAACAAGGACGGCAAGAACGGGTTGATGAATTCCCACGCCCACAGCAGGACCGCGACGCTCACCGGGTTCTTGAACAACTGGCCGGCCAGCTGAAAGATCGCCCCATAACCGATGCAGGCCAAGACGGCGATGCTGACATAGGTGATGAGATGGCCGAGCCCCGGCCCGCTGAAGAGGTATCGTCCGAGCTCACCCAAACCCCATGGGCTCATGGTCAACAGATAAAGCGTCGTGGTGCCCACGGCAAAAACGCCGGTCACCGCGATCAGAGCGGCAACGTATTTGCCGGCCACCAACACCTCACGGCGAATGGGCGATAGGAAGTAATAGTGCAGGCTCTTTTCGAGGATCTCACCCCGGAACAAGCTCATGAAAAGGATCAAGCAGCTGAGAAAGATGGACGTGCTGAGGTAGCCTTGGAAAACAAAGGCATACACCCTCGACGCGTCGATCGGTCCGCTCAACGCGAGCTTGTCCGGCACGGGAGAGGCCGCCCACAGGGCCATGATCCCCACCGGTGCGAAAGCCAAGAAGTAGAGAGCGAAGGCCCGCCGCGAAAAGAGCTGATTGCGCAGCTCCATGCGCAAAATGCCCACGATCTGACGCCCCACCAAGCCCCAGTCGACTCCACCCGCGGGGCTCGCCTCGGTCATATGTGTGGCGCTCATAACCCCTCTCCTTCGTTTTCGATCAAGTAAGCATAGACCGCGCGCACGTCGCTGTCGGCCACGGAAATGGTTTCGATATCCAGGCTCTTGTCGAGCACCAGCTGGTTCATGAAGCGATAGAAATCACCCGCGTTGGCGGTGCGTACCATCACCCCTTGGCGGTCATCGTGCAGGGAGACCTCCACCGCCACTTCCTGGGCGAAGAGAGCGCCGGCTACCTCGGTGGCCTTATTGCATCGCAGCAGCACTTGAATCGGCCGCTCGTGCATCTCCTCACGCACGTCGTTGACGCCGCCTTCGGCCACCACATAACCGCCCGAAAGCAGCAAGACCCGGTCGGAGATCATGTCGACCTCGTGCAGGATGTGGCTCGAGATGATCACGTGACATCCGTCCTCCGCCAGGGCCTTGAAGATGTCGATGACCTCGGAGCGGGCCATGGGGTCCAGGCCGTTCAAGGGCTCGTCGAGCACCATCACCCGCGGCCCGTGGGCCAGTGCCTGGGCCATTCGGATCCGCTGGCGCATGCCTTTCGAGTAGCCACCCATCTTGCGCTCGGCGGCTTCTCGCAAGCCGACTCGGTCGATCGCTTGCCAGGCCAACCGGTCGGCGTCGGCATGGCCGTGGCCGTGGACCCGGAGATAGGAATACACGAATTGGTAACCGCTCAGGGTCGCCGGAAACGAGTCGAATTGGGTCAGATATCCCACATGGTGAAAGAGCTGCTCCGGTCGATTTGTGGGCGCGCCCAACACCCGAATCTCGCCCTCCGTGGGGTGCAAGAGCCCGGTCATGAGGTTCATCAGGGTGGATTTGCCGGAGCCGTTGGGTCCCACCAAACCGGTGATGCCCGGCCCGAGCCGCAGGCTCACCCGGTTGATCCCGAGCACCTCGCCGTAGAACTTCGACACATTGTCGAAAACCACCGCTTCCCCGTCGGGCAAGGGACCCTCGGGATCGAAACCCACGGTTGAGGTCTGTGTTTCGTTGGCCATCAGCTCACCACCTCATAGGCTCGGATTTTGCGGTTCAGCATGTAGAGGAACCCGCCCCAATAGAGCAGAAGCACCACCGACGCCGAAAAGACCGACGTCTCGAGGCCCGAGTCCACGCCCAGCAGACTCGCCCAGAGCACGAAGATCACCTTGATCAGGTTCAGCAGGTCGCCGACCTCGGTGCGGAAGAGCAAGTTGATGGTGGAGCCGAAGAACAAACCGCCCAGGAGCACCAAGAACATGGCAAAGGCGGCCACCGGTCGCCAGCGAACCCAGGCGGAAATCGCCAAGGACATCAGGGAAAGGGTGAGGATCCAGATCCAAGAACCGACGAACATGCCGAAGACCAAACGTAGATTGTCCGCCAGCCAGCCCCAACCGACGAAGCTCGCCTGCATGGTGACCAAAAGCAGGCCCACCACCCAGGTGATCGCCGATAGGACGATCGCCAACACCGTGGTTTTGCCGACCACGTATTCGACCCTGGAAAAGGGACGGCTGAGGTAGAGGGGCAACCCGTTGTTCGATAAATCTCGCGAGACTAAACCCGGGCCGATAAAGAGCGAGAGAAAGAACGCATACCAGGCCTGGACTTGCAGGAAGGTAAAGAAGAAATCAGCGTCGATCTTCAGAAACTGGGTGATGTCGAGGTTGGGAAAGAGGGCCAAGAAGTCGGCATTGTTGGAAAGATAGATGACCGCGCAACACCACAGCGGGAAGACGAAGCAGAGAACCAAGAAGGCCAGCATCCACTTGCTGGCAAAGACTTCCCTGAAGGCATACTTCGGCAAGATCAAGAAGCGGGTCGAGGTGGACGTCAGCGGCCCTTGGTAACGGGAATAAGTGCGTTCGTAAACGGCCATGATCAGCCCTCCCTCATGGCTTTGTCGAAGATGTCCTGCAGGGAGTCCTTCTTATAGTCCAGATGACGAATTTGGACGTTGTGCTCGCTGGCCAGCTCATAGAGGTTGCGCACTTTCCGCTCCGGGGGCATGATCATCTTGACCCGCCGTCGGCCGTGTTGCTCGCATTGGATATCCAAGCTGCGGGCCCCCTCCACAAAGCGCTCCGCGGCGCCGATGATCTCCAGCTCGAGGAATTTGCGATTGGCGCTGCGCTCCTCTTCCAAGTTGCAGTAGTAGGCAATCTCACCCCCCTTGAGGATCAAGACCTCCTCACAGCATTCCTCCACGTCCCGCAAGAGATGGGAAGAGAGGATGAGATTGACCTCGCCGGCGTCGCGGATTTCCTTGATCAACCGGATCATGCGCTCTCGGCCCGGTGGATCCAGGCCGTTGGTGGGCTCGTCCAAGAACAACAGCCGGGGACCGTGCACTAGGGCTTGTGCCAGCTTCGCCCGCTGCTTCATGCCCAAGGAATAAGTTTCCAAGGGCCGATAGCGAGCCTCGCCGAGGCCGACGAAGTAGAGGGCCTCGTGGGTGCGCTCCAACGCCTGCTTGGCCGGTAGACCGGAGAGCTCGGCCATCATGCGGACGAAACGCACGGCGCTCATGCCCGAGATGAAGGCGTCGCGCTCGGGCATATAACCCACCAACGAGCGGGCCTCCTTCTGCTCCGTGCGCAAGTCCTTGCCGAAGATGCGAGCGCTGCCCGAAGCCGGCTTGTAAAAACCCAAAAGGGTATGGATCAAAGTGGTCTTGCCGGCACCGTTGGGCCCGAGCAAACCGATCGCCCGACCCGTGAACGAGCCGGTGACTTGTTTGAGGGCTTCGAAGTTGCCGAAACGCACTGTGAGGTCGTCGAGCTGGATGACGGGATCCATGGTCGCTCCTCGGTCGAGGCGCTCGAGCGAGTGGCTCGATCGCCGGGAAATTCTCCGACGGCGGGGTCGGTGACGGTTTCGTTGAACGGCTGCGTCAGTTTATCCGCGATGCCCGCCGACGGGTGGGTCTCCACGGCAATCCAACAAGTCTTCATGGCAAGCCGGAGCTTCACAGAAAGCCGGGCGGCTTCACAGGAATCCACAGCCTGATGCCTCTTCTTACGTGTTTTAGGTCTATTTTGTTCCTGGCCAAAAAATATTTTTCGCCCAATAAAAAGACCCGGTGTTGTCCACCGGGTCTTTTTATTGGGCCGTCCTGTAAGGAGCTCGCAAGCTCCCCTCCAGGTTGGCCGGCTCACCCGCTCAGATCACGAGTAGCCCTGGATCAGGTCGGCGAAGAGCGTCTCCAAACCGGCCGGGTTCTTGAGACCCATGGCCCGCAGGAGCAATGACGTCAACACGTCGCCGTCGCTGCCGGCCGCCAGCACGATGCGTTTCTCCTCACCGTAGGCATATCCCAGCATCGGCTTGGCATCACCCTTGAGCGACTCCAACGCCGCCTGCTGCTCGTCGGTCAGGCTGCCGCTCGCCAGCTTCTCGGCCACCGTCTGCATGACGCTCGACAGATCTTGGTAGACCAACGCCGAGAAGTTGTTGCGACCGTCCTGGGGCAGAAGGGCCCCGAACTTCGACGACTCGGTGATGGAATAACCGGACTCCTTATAACGGATCGCCTGATCCAGGATCGCCCGATTCGGAGCCATCAACATATAGCCCTCGAAGAAGGTGTAATGGACGTCCGTGATCTTCGCCGGCAGGGTGTACAAGGTCCGACCGTTCATCTCGGTCTGCTCGAGCACCAGGGCTTCCTCGCCCTTCTCGGCCAAGTGGGTATTCGCCTCGGCCAATGCCTGCTCGAGAGCCCATTGCAATCGAGCCGGATCGTAGATCTCGACGATGACTTTCCACGAAGGCGTGGGCAGCAAGGGACCGTCGAGGGCGAAGACCATCTCTCCCCCGATGGAAGCGGCGAGGTCGTCGCGGACGGAGAAGCCGAACCGCTCCTCGGCCTCGCGCAAGCCCTCGGGCACGCTACCGGCGATCGAGAAGACGTCGTCGAGCATGGCCGCCGGATCCTTGAACACCACACCGGTCACCAATTTGGCTTCCGGGGAGACGAACTCCAGGCCGACCATGGGCGCCGGGGCCGCGAGCCAGGAAGCGATGCCCTGGCGAACCTCTTGGAAGGTGGCCGACGCGCGATGGTGCGACACACCGCCCAAGGTCTTCTGCTCGAGGAGCAAATGCTGAGCGTTGTCGATACCCAGCTGGGCGAGCTTGGCGCTGGCCTCCTCACCGCCGTCCTCACTCTCGGCTTGGGGGGCGATCATGTTGTCGAAGACGTTCTCCAGATCGACCGCCACGATGTATTCCGTGCCCTCGTTGTAGAGGGCGGCGATGCTCTCGTAGAACGGAGTGCCGACGAACGGATTGTCGCCACCGTCCAAGAGCAGGGTCGCGACCTGCCGCAAGCGATCGGCGCTATTGGACGCCACCGCCTTACCACCTTCATAGAACCAGATGTACAGGTTCTCACCCTGGTCGCCCACGTTGCGCGGGTCCTCGACGAAGATCGGGCCATCGATTTCGGCGTCGGGATGCTCACCGGCGATCTCCGCCAGCTTCTCCTCGATATATCGGCGCAGACCGTCCGCGTCGGTGACCTCCGCCAGCGCCACCACACCGCCGACCTCGTTGTCCTCGAGAAAACCGCCCACCGCCACCTCGTCCCCGAGGTAGGAGCCGAGCTGCTCGAACGCGGCGACCACCTCGTCGACGTGCTCTTGGAAATCGCCGGCCGCTTCATTGGCCCACCACTCCGCGAGCTCGGGGCTCTCGGCCAAACGCTCCTGCAACACCTGATGGGTCTCGCTCACCGTGTTGGCGACGTTCGGCGCCGCGGCGTAGAGCACGGTGTCCTCGGGCATCAGATCGAGCAAACCACTGGTGTAGCGCAGCTCGCGGGAGATCCGCTGATCGAGCTCACGGCGCAGATCGGAGTATTGACGCAGAATCTTGATGTAGTCGTCGGCGTTCTGGCTCCAAGCGATTTCGTCGGCCACCTTGAGCGGCGCCAACAATCGGTGGGTGGTCACCTGGTCACCGGGCAGCAAGACATCTTGATCTCCGCCGTGGTCGACCTTGACCTCACCTTCGATCACCGAGACCCGCGAGCCTTTGGTGCCATGGTTGACCGAGAAGATGGTTCCCACCACCGACACCAAGCAGTCGTCGGTGGCCACGTAAAGGTGGCGATTCCGCTGTTTAGCGGCCTCGACGATGATGTTGCCGTGACCCAAATCGAGGGTCGTTCCTTTGCGTCCCTCATCGATCGACATCTCCGAGCGAGGCGCCAGCTCCACCAGGGAGCCGTCGGTCAAGCGCACCACGGCGCCGCCTTCGCGGCTGGTGCGAATCACGTCGCCTTCTTGGATCTCGGTGCCGATCTCAAGGGGGATCTGAGCGGATTCCGTGACCCGGAACAGCTGACCGTCGACGGTTTTCACCGTGGCGCTCGGGCCGTGGGGCCAGAATTCACGAACCAGGAATTGAGCGACGCCGATGGTCGCCAGCAGCACCGCGGCCAAGGCCCACAGGCGGGTCTTCGACGGACGGCGCGAGGCGATATCGATGACATCGCTATCGTCGTCGGAATAGTCGATCATGGGATCGTCTTCACGCACGATCTTCATGCCCCGACGGGCGTTGTGCTTGCCGGCCAGCTGGGCCCAAACGCGATTCGCGGCTTGGGACACCACCACGGGATCCGGCTCGCTTTCACGAATTTGAGTCGCTCCTCGATCGAGAATCTCGTCGACGGCGTCTCGCTTCTCCATCTCTGAATGTTCCATCAGTTATCTCCTACGAACGAGCGGATCTCATCTTTAACTTGTGCGCGGGCGCGGTGTAACGCGACCCCTACCGCCGTTTGGCTCATGCCCATCAGCTCGGCGATCTCGCGGTTGGAAACCCCTTCAAGAAAGCGGAGCGTGAAGATTTCGGCGGCTTTTTCCGACAAACCCAACACCGCCTGGCGAAGGCCGCGGCGAAGCTCTTGATCCTGCTGTCGATTCTCCGGCGAATCGACTCGGCTACCCTCGGGCTGGACATCCAAATCGTCCAGTGCGATCGAGCGCTTGCGGGATCGGGCGCGCATCAAATCGAGGCCGGCATTGACGGCCGCGCGATGCAAATAGGCGCCCGGATTCGGGTCGAGCTGCATTTCGTGTTGGCGTTTGAGCAGTCGCAAAAAAACGGTTTGCAATACGTCTTCGGCGTCTTGGGCGCTGCCGGTCACACGGTAGGCCGCGGCAAAGACCTTGCCGTGGTATCGCTGGAAAATATCGTCCAGCTCCGTCGACGGCGCGGGAAGTGTTTCTGTGGGATTGGCGACGAGCACGTATTCTCTCCTTTGTCGAAGCCCTCGCTCCTTTTCGGAGCTTCGCTCTTTTGGAGCTTTACTGGCGGGAAGGGCTCACCTCGGGTGGCTACAACAAGGAAACGTCCGGGCCCGCGAGTTATTACACCGAGCTTTCGAGAAACTTTCGGCTGAAAGACCTTAGACCGCAGCCGCTGTTTGCGATCGGCGCGGGCGACGCTGGAAGGCGGGGTAGAGGCCGAGCCAGGTCATGTAGACGTAACCTTGGAGGAAGAGCCAGAGGAAGGGGAGGGAAAGCCACATCTGGAAGTGGACGGCGGCGGTGAAGCAGCCGATGAAGTAGAGGGCGAGGCCCGCTTCGATGTAGAAGCTCAGGTTCTTGCGCAATTTGTAGACTTTGTCGCCCCAGCCGTCTTGGGTGTTTTCGATGGCGTATTTCGGGGTGCGGTGGAAGATTCCGCCGTCTTCGAATAGGCCGGACCACACCGCTCGGGTGTTGTTGACGGACAAGCCGATGCCGACGGCCATCAGGGCGGGCATTTGCAGCAGCGAGCGCCACCAGGGTGCGCCGTCTCGTTTTTGGCTGGTGATGAAGAAGATCACCACGGAAAGGGTGGCGGCGGCGAAGAGGGGCAGGTCGAAGGCGAGCAGCTTCCAGGCTTCGTCACCGCGACGCAGATACATGGCGGGGAAGACCAGGACCGAGAGGCCGAGCATCAACAAATAGGTGAAGTTGGCCGTCAGGTGCACGAAGGCCTCGAATTTTGCGTGCAGCGGCAACGGTGATTTGAGCACCCGGGCCAACAGCTTGCGGCCGGTTTGGATGGAGCCTTTGGCCCAGCGGTGCTGTTGGCTTTTGTAGGCGTTGATCTCGGCCGGCAGCTCCGCCGGCACCACCACGTCGGGCAAGTAGCAGAATTTCCAACCCGCCAGCTGGGAGCGATAGGAGAGGTCGAGATCCTCGGTGAGGGTGTCGTGCTCCCAGCCCCCCGCGTCCTCGATCGCCTGACGACGCCAGATGCCGGCGGTGCCGTTGAAGTTGAACAGACAACCCGAGCGATGGCGGGCGGTGTGCTCGACCACGAAGTGGCCGTCGAGCAGGATGGCTTGGACCCGAGTCAGAAGCGAATAGGCTCGGTTCAAATGACCCCAGCGGCATTGCACCATGCCGAGCTCGGGATCTTGAAAATAGGGAACGCTTTGGCGCAGAAACTCGGGTTGGGGCACGAAATCGGCGTCGAAGACCGCCAGCAGCTCGCCTTTCGCCACGTGCAGACCTGCTTCCAGCGCCCCGGCCTTAAAACCCTCGCGATCCTCCCGGTGCACATGGTGGATATCGACACCCTGACGCCGCCACGCTTTCACCACGTCGGCGACCAACTCGCGGGTTTCGTCGGTGGAGTCGTCCAGCACCTGGATCTCCAACAGCCGGCGCGGATACTCTAAGGCGCAGACCGCATCTATCAACCGGCGGGCCACGTACATTTCATTGAAGATCGGCAGCTGGACCGTCACCCTCGGCCACGCATCCATGTGCTCAGGCATCTGTGGACCCCGCCCTCGGGATCGCCAATAACCGACCACCAGGAAGAATCGGTGCAGGCCGTAAGCCGCTAAGACTCCCAGGATCGTGTAATAGAGTGCCAGGATCGAGATCTCAATCCATTCGCTCATCAGTGCAGATGCTCCTATCCTTCGATCGCGACCCCGGGCCTCCGGACGACTCCCCCGGGAACACCGGTTCGGGATCCCTCGGGTTGGCGCCCGCGGCATATTTGGCGCCGATCGTCTTGTGGTCCGCCCACGTGGCTCTTTGGCAGATCCACGATTTAGCGTCCCACCCGTGGTGGACGATCACCTGCCTAGCTGTTGGCTTCGTGGCCTTCGCGGTGACCATGGTCCGTTTCGAGTCGCGCATCAAGATGGCACATTTAATCATCTTTGCCGCGCTGCTCAGGATCCCGCTCTTGCCGTTGCCTCCGACCCTCTCCGACGACGCGCTGCGATATGTCTGGGACGGCCGGGTCGTGTCGGCGGGATTCAATCCATACCTCACAGCTCCAGAGCACGAATCGCTCGCTGAGCTTCGGGACGAGCGGTGGCGGATCATGCCGCACAAGGAAGTCCCGACGGTATACCCGCCCCTCGCCCTCGGGCTCTTCGCCCTGGGCGCTTTGGCGCCGGACCCGGTGTTGGGGATCAAGATTCTACTCGTTTTCATCGATTTGCTGGCCTGTGCTTTACTTTTTGCCTTGGCTCGCCGAATCGGAGCTCCACCGGGGCGAGCCGCCTGGTACGCCTGGAATCCCCTCGTGGTGCTGGAAGTGGCCGGACAAGGGCACATCGACGCGCTGATGGTAGCCTGCATGATCGCCGCCGTGCTCTGTATTGGTGCCAAGAGGCCGATCGCCGCCGGGATGGCGACCGTCGGCGGGATTGCCGCCAAGCTGGTGCCGCTGGTGTTGATCTTGGTGTGGGCTCGGACCCACCTGGTGCCACGGGTTGAAGCCGGTGGAGAGCGGGGCCGCGCCCTGCAATATCTGATGGCGGTGGCGGTCTTCTCGATGTTGATCTTCCTGCCCGTGGCCGTGAGCACCGGCTTGCCTCCCGGGCTCGTGACCTACGGAGTGTCGTGGGAATTCAACGGTCCCCTTTACGAGCCTTTGTGGCGGGCCGTGGACTATCTTGATCCCATCGATGAGATCAAAGGCGGAATCGATCGCCTCAAGGGTCGGCTCGGAGATACGACGGGTCATGATTTCTGGAATCGGTTCTATCCGTTCGTCTACCCGCAGCTCCTGGCCAAGCTGCTGCTGGCCGCCGGATTCGGTCTGGCTTGGCTGTGGTACCTGATCCGTGCGCGTTCCGCGGGCACGGTCGCGGGACAGGTGTTGGGCGCGGTGATTCTCTGCACGGCCACGGTTTACCCCTGGTATTTGCTTTGGGTCTTGCCGTGGGCGGCTCTCTACCGGCATCGGGCTTGGCTCACGGTATCCGGCCTGGCGCTCTTGTCCTACTTGCCCCAACATGACCCCCATCTGGAGCTTTTCCCTTGGGTTTGGGGCTGCATTTGGATTCCCTTCTTCATCCTTTTGTGTCTCCACCGAAATGATTGGCTCCCTCAGCACGATCGCCCGTCCCCCCAAACGCCCCAACCGACGGTGGATCCCTCATGACCCATCGGCTGATCATCTCCTACGACGGCCTGCGCTATGCCGGATGGCAGCGTCAGCTCAATGCCGTCGCCGTTCAACAGGTGATTGAGGAAGCCCTCGGCGAGGTCTTCGGCTCGGAGCTTCGAATCCACGGCGCGGGTCGAACCGACGCCGGGGTCCACGCCCGCGGTCAAGTGGCGCACCTGGAGCTGCCCAGGCCATTCCCGGCCAAGGGCTTAGTCCATGCCACAAACCACCGGCTGCCTTCGGATATACGAATCTTGGGGGCTGATCGGATGCCTGAGGGTTTTCATGCCCGTAAGTCCGCCCTGGCCAAGATGTACGTGTACCGGGTTCAACATACGCGGGTCGCCTCACCCCTCGACGCCCCATGGTCGATGGTGATCGGACGACCACTGGCCCAGGAGCCCGTCCGCCGAGCGCTGGAAGCCCTGCCCGGACGGCACGACTTTTCCGCCTTTGCTTTGGCAGGCGGCAGCCACGGCCAGCCCTGGCGACGGCTCTTGGCGGCGACCCTGGATGTCCGTGGGTCTGAGTGGGTATTTCGTTTTGTCGGCGAAGGATTCTTGCGCGGCATGGTGCGAGCCCTCACCGGCACCTTGGTGGAGATCGGCTTGGGGGAGCGCCCGGCGTCGGACATGGCGCGGCTGCTCAGCCCAGGTCACGCACGGGGCGACGCCGGCTTTTCGGCCGACGCCAAAGGCCTTTGCCTGGAAAAGGTCTTCTATCCGCCGGGTCTCGAGCCGATCGAGAGCTATCGTCCGTGATACGCCCACATCCTGTGGTACTTTACGCCCGACATGGGGACCCGTAAGCCACCGGATTTTGCCCATCTCGCCGAGGCCGGCACGGCCGCCGAGATGTGGGTGAAGCGCCTCGATTTCGAGCGCCTGCCGCGCCATGTGGCGGTGATCATGGACGGCAACGGTCGCTGGGCTCAGGGTCGCAGCCGACCGCGGGTTCAAGGGCATAAGGCGGGCATCGAAGCCGTGCGCGACACCGTCGAGTCGGCGGCTCGGCTCGGCTTGGACGCCCTGACCCTCTACGCCTTTTCCACCGAGAATTGGAATCGTCCACGCCACGAGGTTTGGACCTTGATGAATCTGCTGCGGGAATACCTGCGGCGCGATCTCCAGGTCTTGCAACGCAACCGGATCCAGCTCCGGGTGATCGGACGCCGGGAGCCCCTCGACCCGGGCTTGCTCAACGAGCTGGACAAAGCGGTCGAAGCCACCGCGGGTGGTGATCGCATGACCCTCAACGTGGCGATCAACTACTCCGGACGATGCGAGATCGTGGATGCCTGTCGCCGGATCGTCCAGGATTGGGCCGGTGGCAAACCCGTCGATATCGACGAAAAGACCTTGGGCCAATACCTCTACACCGCGGGTCAACCGGACCCGGATTTGCTGATCCGAACCTCGGGCGAGATGAGGATCAGCAACTTCTTGCTTTGGCAGCTGGCCTACACCGAAATCTTCGTCACCCAGAAGCTCTGGCCGGACTTCCGCCGAGCCGACCTCTACGAGGCGATTTGCGACTTCCAACGCCGTGACCGCCGCTACGGCAAAGTCAAAGTGCTCGACGAGCCGGGAACGGAAACCATAGGACCTACTGAAGCCGAAGGGGCTGTGGGATGAGCGAGGACGGATCCACCGAAGCGGGCGCGGTTAAGAAATCCTCCTTGGCCCGTCGTTTGGTCACCGGGATTCTCGGCGCCGCCGTGGCGGTGACGCTGATCCTGAGCGTGCCACCAGCGGTTGGTTTCGTCATTTGGTTGGCGGTCTTCGCCTGGGCGGCGGCGGAATTCGTGCACCTCGCCCGTCGCTTTGCGCCCACCGCTCCCCTCGGCGGCCTTTGGTTGTGGATCCCCTCGGCGGCTTTCGCCGGATTTTTCATCCTACGGCCCCCTGGATTGACCGGGGATCCGGTGGCGTTGATGGTCGTCGCGTTTGCACCCGTGGCCGTGGCCGCCATCGGCTGTCTTCTCTCCTCACACGACATGCGCGACGCCGCGATCGGCATGGGTTTGACCGCCTTCGCCATCCCCTATTTCGCCCTGCCCAGCTTGGCGCTCTATCGCCTGCATTTGGTGGATCGCTGGGTGGTCTTCTTGTTGCTCGCCATCGTCGCCCTTGGGGATACGGCGGCTTATTTCTTCGGCAAGGCCTACGGCCGGCACAAATTGGCGCCGATGATCAGCCCGAAGAAGACCTTGGAAGGGTCCGTGGCCGGCTTTGCCGCGGCGATCCTCGCCACGGCTATTTGGAGCCAGGTGCGCCTCGGAGAGGTTCGCCCCGCGCTCTTGGCCCTCGCCGCCGTCACCGCGGTTTCCGCACAGCTCGGCGACTTGGTGGAGTCGGTGGTCAAACGGGGCGCCGGGGTCAAAGACTCGGGTCGCGCCCTGCCCGGCCACGGCGGCTTCTACGACCGCCTCGACGCGATGTTGTTGGCCGCTCCCACTTTCGCCCTCGGCCTATGGATCGTCGGCTTCGAGCTGGTGATCTAACTAACCCCCCGCCTCGCGCGCCAGAGATTCTAAAAGCTCCACCGCCACGTCCCGTCGTCGGCGCCAGAGCTCGCCGACCCGCCCCGTCCACTCGGGCATCTCTTCCTGACCTCGACCGTGCGTCGCCAACCAGCCCAGCACAGCGGACGGATCCTGCGACATCAGAGCTCGCAACACGAATCGCCGCTCCCCGGCTCGCACCGCCAGCCCCAGCTCATGGCCCGCCCGCCTCAGATCGTCACGGGTCAGAATCCAGCCGCTGCGGGCCGGTGCCAATAACGATCCAATCCACGGGTCGGCACCTTCGCGCCGTGGGTCGATCAACGATGGGGACTGCCGCAGACACAAGGGCTCGCGGTCCAATGGACCGAGATGCCCCGCTTCCCTCTGGAGGGCTTCCAAAAGGAGCCCCGCCCATTGCACATAGAAATCGTCTCGGGCGGTACGGATCACCGCGGCCAGGAACAACGGCAGCCAGCTGATCAAATGCTCCCAAAGAAACGCTCGACGAGCCCGACGCCATGCCGATTCAGCGGATCCGTCGCCATCCCCCTCCGCCTCTTCGTCGCGTATGCACAGCTCCGCGTAGGTCGACAGCAAGACCGCCAAATGGTCGGGCTCGTCCGGGGCTTGTCGGCCCATCGCCCGCCAGAATCCAGCGATCCGGTCTCGACCTTCGCCGCCGACCATACCTTCTGGCCCCAAATAGACCGAGGCGTAGGGATAGAGCTGAAAAACGAAAAGGTCGCTGTGATCCGCGGGTGACGGCAGGGGCCCGAGCTCCAAGGCCTCGGCCGCGGTCACGAGAGCAGCATCGGGAACCTCGACGAGCGCACCTAGGGTTTTGAAGATTTCCATCTGGCCTCAGCTGGGGGTTTGATCACGGCACCCGAAGTCAATAGGCAGGGGTCACAGCGGCGCCCGCAAGGATCTCACGAAGACGCAACAGCCCTCGCTCCAAATCTTCCCAGCTCGGCAGGCCGATCGACAGCCTAACCGCATGGGGAATACCGTGGCGACCGACGGCAAAGGCACCGGCGCCGATGACGACCACCTCCCGCTCCCTGGCCGCAGCCACAAATTCATCGGTGGTCCACGGCTCGGGCAGCTCCAACCACACTTGGTAGCCCAGAGGATGGCGAAGCATGCGGCAGCCGTCGAGACCAGGTCTGTCAAGCACCTCAGTGCCGGGCACCTCAGAACCCAGCATCTCAGAACCCAGCAGACCTGGCCCCAACAGACGGGTCACGAGCTCTTGGCGCTTGCGGGTTTGTCGACGCTTGGCCTCGATCAACCGATCCGCGGTGCCGTCCTCCAACCAGCGGGTCGACACCTCCACCATCAGCGGCGGTGGCATCCACATGCTGGTGTGAATCCCGGTCAACAGCCGGGGCCGAAGCTCGTCCGGAGCGACGATGAAACCCGTCCGCAGACCCGGTGCCAGGCATTTCGCAAGGCTCGATAAGTAGATGGTGCGATCCGGAGCAAAGCTCGCGATGGGAGGCGGCACTTCCGGCAGCAAAAACCCGTGCACGTCGTCTTCCATGATCCACAGCTTGTGCTCGCGGGCAATCAGCGCCAGCTCCCGTCGCCGCTGCTCCGATTGGGTCGCGCTGGTGGGGTTCTGTAGGGTCGGCACCACGTACAAACCCGACGGACGGGGCTCCTGTCGACACAGCCTATCGACTGCTTCGGGACACATGCCTTCGTCGTCGAGCTCGACACCCCGCAAGCGAATCCCCAGGGCGCGGGCCTGGCTCTTGATCGACGGATAGGTCAGCTCGCCGGTGAGCACCACCTCGCCCGGGCGGAACATCGAGGCCAGCGTCACGTTCAAGCCGTGCTGCGAGCCTGCGGTTACCAAGACTCGCTCGGGCCGGACCTCGAGGCCCAAACGCCCAATCCACTCGGCCGCCACAGACCTCTGACGAGGGTTGGCGGTTTCCGCGTCGTATTCCAGAAGCCGTCCAATGCTCGGATCCGCGGCGATCCGGCTCAAGCTTTCGGCAAGCATTTGACCCTCTTCGGGCACGATCACCGGCAGGCTCAGGCTGAGATCGATGGATTCCGGCTCCCCGGACGCTTCCGGCCAAGGGTCCCTCGACACCGCGCCGCGCACGAAGGTGCCTCGCCCCACCTCGCCGGTGGTCAAGCCGCGACGCTCCGCTTCCGCATAACCCCGGCTCACGGTGCCGATGGTCACCCCGAGGGCTCGGGCAAGCCGACGGTGGGTCGGTAGACGATCTCCGGCCCGCAACACCCCGTCCGCCAAATCTCGGGCGATGGCGTCGGCGATGCCTTGGTAGCGGGGCGATCGGTCGTCGAGAGTAGGTTGCCACATTGTCACCATGACAATATTAAGAATTGACACCCTTCATGTCAACATCTATAAATACAATGGTCTCAATCCAGCAGAGGCAAAACCCGCAACACATGCCAACTCTTCGAATCCGCACCCAGCCGACCTTCTAGGAGGCCCCATGGACCACTCACTTTCCCAACATCCACCGGCTGAGCCGGCATCTTTGACATCCCCGGACCTCCCCGATTCGGGGGCCCCCCGTCCCGAGCTGACCCTCGACCCGGAGGATTGGTCGAAGGTGCGCCAATCGGCTCATCGGGCTCTCGACGCGGTGCTCGACTATCAAATGCATATCCGCCGACGGCCCACCTGGCAGCCGGTGCCGGATTCGGCAGAGGATCTGCTGGCCACCCCGGCACCAGAGAAAGGTTTGGGAGCCGACACGGTGATCGACGACATGCTCGAGCACGTCATGCCCTTCCCCGCCGGCCATGCTCATCCGCGTTTCTGGGGCTGGGTCTGCGGCACCGGGACGCCGATAGGCATGATTTCCGACATGCTGGCCGCCGGCATCAACGCCAGCTCGGGCACCTTCAACGACGCCCCCACTCGCGTCGAAGCCCAGGTGTTGCATTGGATGCGCGACCTCTTCGACTTTCCAGAGGGCGCCAGCGGCATTGTGACCAGCGGCGGGTCGGTGGCCAATATGATCGGGCTGGTGGTCGGCCGGGATGCGATCCTGGGCGACTTCGTGCGCGAACAAGGTCTAGCCGCGTCGGATCGCCGGCCCGCGATCTACGCCTCACGGCAAGTTCATTCCTCGATCGACAAGGGCATGCAGATGCTCGGCCTCGGGCTCGACAATTTGCGCAAAGTGGCGGTGGACCGTCACTACCGAATGGACGTCGAGGCCCTGGAACGTCAGATCGAAAAAGACCGTGCCGATGGTTTGGCCCCATGCGCCATCGTCGCCAGCGCGGGCACCGTCAATACCGGCGCGATCGACGATTTGGAAGCCATCGCCGCCGTCGCCCGGCGTCACGGCCTGTGGTTCCACGTCGACGGTGCCATCGGCGCGCTGGCGGTCATGTCTCCCAACCTGCGGCCCCGATTCAAAGGCATCGAGCTGGCGGACTCCCTGGCCTTCGACTTTCACAAATGGCTCTACGTGCCCTATGAAGCCGGCTGTATCTTGATCCGAGACGGTGACCTGCATCGCCGCAGCTTTCGGGTCGCCGCCAGCTACCTGGAGCCGCCGCCCCGCGGCCTGGGCGCCCTCGTCGACTCTTCCAACATCCGCGGCCCGCAGCTCTCTCGGGGATTCAAAGCCCTCAAGATCTGGGCCCAAATCCGCGAGCACGGGTTGGAAAAGCTGGGCCGTCTGCACGACCAAAACGTCGCGCAAATCCAATACCTGGCAGAGCTCATCGACCACGAAACGAGACTCGAGCGCATGGCACCCTCACCCCTGAACATTCTCTGCTACCGCTACCTGCCGACCTCCGTCCCCGAGCCCGAATGGGACGGAATCAACGCAGAAATCCTCATGCGACTACAAGAGCAGGGCATCGCCGTGCCTTCGAGCACTCGCCTCGACGGCAAATTCGCCCTGCGGGTCGCCAACACCAACCAGCGCAGCCGGCGGGAAGATTTCGAGCTCCTGGTGCGGGAAAGTGTCCGCTTGGGTCGAGAGATCGAGGCTGAGGCCTAACCCGAAACCGTCAACCCCAACACCTCCGACCAGCTGGGATCGGCGAAGTGAGGAATCCAGCGCCGCCACTTTCCTTGGAGCCGTGGACCGACGGCGACGAATCCCCAGTCCAGCTCGGAGGAGGCCTTTAGGTCCCAGGGGCCGTCGCCGATGTAGGTGACCTTGGGTGAAGCTTCCGTTTCGCCGGGGGCGAGCGAGCTCAGGCACGCCCGCATGATGCCGATCCGTTGGTGGTGGTGGTCGGCGGTGAAGATGGGGATCGACTCGGTCGGAAAACCCGCCGAGCGCAGCTTCATCGCGGCGGTGTGCCCCCATCCTCCGGTGGCCAAACCCACCCGGACCTTCGGATCACGGATCAGACGGGCCATGGCGCCGACAGCTCCCGGCAGGGGGCGACAGGGCTCCTCGGCCAGACGGTCCGCCACCAGCTCGCCGAAGCGGGCTCGGGCCGCGGCGATCGGCTCGGCCACCGACGGATGCTCGACACCTTTCTCGCGCAGAATTTGCCGCAGAATGCCCGGATCGGTGACGTCGGTGTATTCGCTCCAATCCGAGCGGAATTGGACGCTGCCGAGCACCTCTTGAACCGCCTGACGATAGAGCTTCGAATCGAGCCCGGTGCTGTCGATCAACGTGCCGTCGATATCGAAAATGAGAATGGTCATAGGTTCTCCCGCCCCGGCCGAAGCGATTTGAGCTGCGTGTCCGCGAAAGGGTATCTCGCTTCAGCGCGAGACCCAAACCGCCTGGCCGGGCACCCCTGTGGGCCGAATTCGAAATGCCTGGCACCACCTGTGGCCATAGCTCTCCCTTCTTCGGGTCCTTCCACAAACATCGAGCTCTCGCGTTGTCGCTACAAGGAAATTGCGACAAATCTGCGATTTCTGGCTCAGAACGATTCCCGCGTCGGGCTTCCGCCACAAAGTCGAAGATCTTCGTGAGTCTCATGTTGACTTCGTCCACAACGAACCCTAGATTCTCACAATGTTCACCTTGGGACTTGCCATGTCGGTAGGCGCGGGATTGCTTGTGGCCTGGTTTCTCATCTATTTGAGGAGAAGCCGGGAAGCAAAAACGTCGGTTTCGGCCTTGGCCCAGAGTCTTAAAGATCAACCCATCAAAGCCATAGGAGAGATTCTCAGCGCCGCAGAGCATCTTGACAGCGTTCAATTCGAGAGAGTTGCCAAAAGAAGCAATCTGTTTCGAGCCGTGAGATCTCAAATCGGCCTGCTTCTTTCTACGGCCGAGGGACGTGAGGCCCTTGCCCGTTTCTATTTGAACCGCACCGTTAGCGGCCGACGGCCCCCAGAACTCACATTCTGGGACCGAGCAGCGGTTTTCGACCCTGAACGTATTGGAGGGATCGTCGATATCTTTGCCCACTGCCCGGACGACTCACCCGCTCACGAGCTCGGAATAGGTCTGTTGACAGCTCAAAAAGGTGTCCCAAACGATCTTTCCGAATGGGCTTACCAATACACCTTGAAATCACTGGAACAGCGGCCAGAGAGCATCCCTCGTCGGACGCTAGCTCTTGGCGTAGGTCGCTGGCATTACGGAAATGTCAGGAGGAATGGGAGGCCTACGATTTACGACGAGGAAGCAATGCAAAACGACATCATGACTCGGGCAGGACGTTAGTTTCTCGACTCATTTTTCCCTGTGGGACTGTCTTTCCTAAAGCCCCAACACCTCCGACCAGCTGGGATCGGCGAAGTGAGGAATCCAGCGCCGCCACTTTCCTTTGAGCCGTGGACCGACGGCGACGAATCCCCAGTCCAGCTCGGAGGAGGCTTTCAGGTCCCAAGGGCCGTCGCCGATGTAAACGACCTTCGTGGAGCCCGGATCGGCGGAACCCGCCGCGGCTTCGGGGGCGAGTGAGCTCAGGCACGCCTGCATGATGCCGATTCGCTGGTGGTGGTGGTCGGCGGTAAAGATGGGGATCGACTCGGTCGGAAATCCCGCCGAGCGCAGCTTCATCGCGGCGGTGTGCCCCCATCCTCCGGTGGCCAAACCCACCCGGACCTTCGGATCACGGATCAGACGGGCCATGGCGTCGACAGCTCCCGGCAGGGGGCGACAGGGCTCCTCGGCCAGACGGTCCGCCACCAGCTCGCCGAAGCGGGCTCGGGCCGCGGCGATCGGCTCGGCCGACGACGGATGCTCGACACCTTTCTCGCTCAAGATCTGCCGCAGAATGCCCGGATCGGTGACGTCGGTGTATTCGCTCCAATCCGAGCGGAATTGGACGCTGCCGAGCACCTCTTGAACCGCCTGACGATAGAGCTTCGAATCGAGCCCGGTGCTGTCGATCAACGTGCCGTCGATATCGAAAATGAGAATGGTCATAGGGCCCCTCCTGATCCACCTAGTTGGAAGCCTAGCTAGCAGTGGCTCGCCCTGCCCCAACGGCTGACTGGCCGAGTCAACTTGTGGCTATATTTGACACATTCTGTTGCCCATGCCAAGCTGCTGCGATGAGCACTCGTCAAACCCTCAACGTCTCCCTTCCACCTAGTCAAGACCGGTTTGTCCGCGGACAGGTGGACAGCGGCCGCTACCGGACGGCCAGCGAGGTCGTCCGGCAGGCCCTCCGTTTGATGGAGCAAATAGAGCACCGCCGGATGCTGGAAAAATGGATCGTCGCGGAGCTCTCCGCGGAAGAAGAGGCCGCTCTACCTCAGGAGCTAAAAGACCGAGCCCGGGCCCATTTCTCAGATTTGGTCGATGAGAGCCTGCAGGCCGGGAAGAAAGACGGGTGGATAGATGGTAATACCGCCATGGCCGGGCTTCGCTCACGTCTTGAGGCCCGATTCAAGAAGAATTCATGACGGACCGATGGCCCCCTACTGCTTGATGCCGAAGTAGGCGTATCCCGCGCCGACGGCGATGCCCAACCAGCTCTGGCCCAGATCTGCGAGCGGCGGTAGGACGCCCGGTTCGACCGTCAGGTATCCGAAGATGAAGGCGGCGAGCCCGGCGGCGAGCCACACCGTGAGGTAGAGGCCGGTCACGATTTGCAGCAGGCCTTTGCGAGCTTCCGCGCGCTCACGGGATCTACCCAGCGGGCGGCGGGGGCCTCTCCCGGTTTGGTGACCGCCAGCTCGGCGATGACCAGCGCCGAGACCAAGCCACCGATCAACGCCAAGGAAGATGACATTCGGTCGTTGAAGTCCGCCGCGGTCAGATCTGTGCATGAGGCGTCGGCCACACAATCGGCGACCTGAATGCCCTTGGTGACCAGGTAGACGTAGATGGAGAGCAATACGACCGTGATCACCGCGCTGAACACCGCTTTCATAGCAACCTCCAAAGGAGAGACGGCGCCGCTCGATCCCAACTTTCACCATGCCTGGAGCCCATCCAGCGCCGCGGCGGGATCGTCTGAAAGACGAGTCGTCTTTGTGCAAGCGCCCCGCGGTTTTTCGTTCTACATTGTGGCCTCCAGCCTACCACCCGCGGGAGAGAGCGCAAGCTAGCGCGTTTCCTAATCGTCGTCGGGTAGGGCGTAGGCCACCCGATTCGGACGCAGGGGACGCAACATCCAATGGGGTCGACGGCTGCCGTCGGGAGAGACGGAGCGCGCGGATCGGGTCTTGCCCATCCACGCCTCGAACGCTTCCTTGGACTTTTGGGTGTCGACGAAAACGTCGCCATAGCGGTCGCCGGGCAATGCGTTCTTTACCCGCACCGCCTGATGCCAGCAGTGCATTCCCGAGAGGGGATCAGGGTGCACGGCAAAGGTGAGGTTTTGATGCACGCCGACGTCGCTCCACCAGATTCGGCGGGTATCGGGGTCGGAAGACTCCCACGGACCGGCCCCCTTCAACCGGGTCAGCTGCCACTCCTTGCCCTCTGGATCAGATCCCTTTGAGTCCAATTCGACCGTCGCCATGAGCTGCTTCTGACCTTCCTCGGAATGACCTTGGAGACGCCATCTACCCATGTGATGGCTGCACGCGACCACCCCGGGTTTGATGCCCTCGGTGACCCACGCTTTGACCACGAAATGGCCGATCTCCGTTTCCACCCGCACCAAATCTCCGGTGCTCAACCCACCGAGGGAGTCGGCGTCCCTCGGATGAATCCACAAGGGATTGGTGTGGGCGATTTCGTCCAACCACTTGGCGTTGGCGCTGCGGGTGTGGATTTGGATCGGCACCCGGAAGGTGGAGATCAAAACCTTGCGGTCCCCGAGCTTTTCGGGATGCACGTGGCTCTTGAGGTAGGTGGGAATGGCGGCGTCGGCCCAACCCCAAGTCGCTAGGGTCGGGGAGTAGAACTCGAGCCGTCCCGAGGGGGTGGGGAAACCGCGGTGGATCACCCCGTCGATTTCCACTCCCACCGGCCGCCGCCCTTCGGCGTCGGCTTCGGGCGCCCCCGTGGGCACGACATTGGGGCTTGCGGGCTTGGCAGCGCGGGTGTAGACCCGGTCGTAAGCACCTCGTCCGACGTCCTCCAACTCTTCGGTGGGAACAATCTCTTCGTAAATCGGCCCCACGGACGACGCCACCTCATAGGCGCCGTAGCGACGCATATATTCGAGGGGTCTCAGGCCTTCGGCAGCCGCCTTCTCCGGTAGGCCGGGTAGGGAATGCTCAAAGATATGACCGTAGTATTCGTCCACCGACAGCCGCTCACCGGGGTTTTCCTTCGATTCCGCGAAGCCGCGGATACCCTTAGAGCCGTCGGGATCGAGCCGCCAGGTGAGGTCGAGCCAGAACTCGTTTTCTTCCCAAACCTCACCGGGATTCACCTGCCGGGTATCGGTCACCGGCTCACCCGCCCGCTCCCGCGCCGCCCGCAGCACCGGCTGGCGGAAGCCTACCCAGCGGGCGTTGTGGGTTTCGTAGGAATGGATATCGTGCCGCTCGGAGGAATGACCCATGGGCAACACGTAGTCGGCAAAGTAGGCGCTCTCATTCCACGTGGGCGTCAATGCCACATGCAGGCCAACTTTCTCCTCGTTCAACAACATCTCGATCCACGAAAAGCCGTCGGGATTGGTCCACACCGGGTTGTAGACCCGGGTGAAGTAGACGTCGAGCTTGCCGCGCCCTTCGTTGACGAAATGGGGCAAGAGGATCGATAGCTCGTATTGGGAGAGGGGGAATTCCTGGGGCCAGCTGAGATCGTTCCAGACGTCCGGATGTCGCGGTGAGTGGATCGGCTTGGCGACGAATTTATTCCACGCGTTGAGGGACGTGCCCCCTTCCGTGGCCACCGAGCCCATCAATGCGTTGAGCATGAAAAGGGTGCGAGAGACCTGCCAGCCTCCCTCGTTTCCGGACGACGCGCTTCGCCAGTTGTGAGTCGCCAGCCGGGTGCCGGAGGTCGCGACAATCCTGGCGACCTCTTCGATCACCGCGGCGTCGACCCCGGATTCTTGCTCGGCGAACGTGAAGGTATAACCCTCGTACAGCGCTTTCAGCATGCGCTCGAAGCTCTCGAAGGTCGGGTCGAGATCCGGATGCTCGGCTTCCAGGTACTCCTGCCAATTCCACCATCGCCGCACGAAGTCTTGGTTGTAGAGATCGTGTTGGATCAAATAGTTGGCGATCGCCAGCATCACCGCCGCTTCCGAGCCCGGTTGAGTCGCCAGCCAATGGTCCGCGTGGGTGGCGGTATTGGAGAGGCGGGTGTCGAGCACGATCAGCTTGGCACCGTTTTGCTTGGCCTCGATGATGCGCTGGGCGTGGGGATTGAAATAATGCCCGGTTTCGAGATGGGAGCTGATCAGCAGGATCACCCTAGCGTTGGCGTGATCCGGGCTCGGACGGTCCATGCCGGCCCAGAATTGATAACCGGCCCGCGCTCCGGACGAGCAGATATTGGTGTGGGAGTTGTGGCCGTCGACCCCCCAATTGGCGAGGATCCGCTCGGTGAAGCCGTCCTCACCGGGTCGACCCACGTGGTACATGACCTCGTTGTGCCGCCCCTCGTCGATGGCGGTGCCGATGCGAGCCGCCAAGTCGTCCATGACCTCATCCCAGCTGACCTGAGCCCATTTGCCCTCGCCGCGGGCACCCACCCGCTTCAATGGGTGCAGGATGCGATCGGGATCGGTGATTTGATTGAGGGTCGCGGGTCCCTTGGCGCAATTGCGACCGCGGGATCCGGGATGTTCGGGATTGCCTTCGAATTTGCGGACCTCGAAGGATTCTTTGTCGATGTAAGCCAATAGGCCGCAGGCCGACTCACAATTAAAACAGGTGGTCGGCACCAGAGTGTAGCGCTTTTCCACCCGCTCCGGCCAGGCCTTGGAATCGAGCTCCACCCAATCGTCCCAGCGTTCTTTGGGCGGAAACGCCGCCAGGTGAACCCGGCTCGCTCCGGGATAGAAGGTTTCTCCCCGGCTCTCGGTCTCGGCGCGGGCTGCGCTCACGCGCTCGTTCAGCTGCTGAATCTTGCTCATCGTGATCCTCGAAAAAAACCAATCTTCAGGGCTGATGCTTTTACGCCAGCGGCACGCTTTGACCGGCCTGTACGTAGGCGTGCTCAAAGGCCAGCAAACCGAGCAGCGCGGGTACCGCCGCCACCGGACCGATCACCGGCGCCGCCACGGCGATCAGCCCCAGGACGATGCCCACTTTGTAGAAAGCACCGTATCGACCGGAGGTCATCTCATGGTGGGCCAATCGGGCATGGGCGCTGACGTGGGGCAAGGTGCTTTCTCCCCAAACCATCAGCAGGTGGGCCGCGCTGGAAATCGCCAAGATTCGGCCGAGCATCGGCACCAACCCGGGCTCGACGAACATCGCCACGGGCAGAAGGGCCGCGGAGCCGGCCAAGGCGGCCTGCACCAGCAGGTGAGCCGGCAGCAGAGGGTTCTGCCAAAGGTCCCGGGCCTTGGCTTGAGCGAAGAGGTATGCGGTGTAGACCGCGGTCATCGCCGCCAAGGGCACACCCACCACCGTCAAGGGTCCGAAGAAGCTTCCACCGGCGATCCCCGCCACGAAATGCACGGCCAACACCAAGCTATAGCCGGCGATGATGAACGCCCCCTTGACCAACCAGCTCTGCCATTGGGGACGGGTGAAGATGAAGAAGAATCGTTTGGGCTGCTCGAGATCGCTGATCAACAAACCGCCGGTGATCGCCAAGAACAGGCCCGCGACGACCGGAGTGAGGGTGCTCCACAATGGGCCGCCCGCATCGGCCTGACCGGTGAGCGCCAGCAGCGCCATCACCAGGTAGACGCCCGACGCCACCCCTTTGGTCAAGGTGTAGAGGCTGACCCGCCAATCCCACGGAGCCTTGTGGCTGACGTCGTAGGAAAGCACCGCCGCGGCCGATGAGTTGTGGGCGTCGGGATGCCCCGCGCCGACCTCGTGGTCGCCCTGGGGCTGCTCGCTCCACATGTAGAGCCCGCCGTCGGGCCGACGGGCGGCCAAGGGATCGAGGGTCGCTTGATGGGCGCCGCGGTAGTAGAGCTTGGGGCGGGTATCTTTTTCCGGCCGACGCACCGCCACCGGCTGGCGATTCACCATGTTGGCCACCCGCGACTCGGGATCGTTCAAATCGCCGATCAGGATCGCTTGGGTCGGGCAGACGGTGACGCAAGCCGGCTCGAGACCGACATCGACCCGATGGGCGCAGAAATTACACTTCTCCGCGCTGTGGTCTTCGGGATTGATGAAGATCGCATCGTAGGGGCAGGCGGCGATGCACGCCTTACAGCCGATGCACGCCTTCTTGTCGAAGTCCACGATGCCGTCCGACCGGCGATACATGGCGCTGGTGGGGCAGGCGACCGTGCACGGTGCGTCTTCACACTGATTGCATCGGGTGACTTGGAAGGCGCGCCGCGCTTGGGGAAAGACCCCCACGTCCACGGACTTCACGTAGGTGCGGGTCACCCCGATGGGAACCTCGTTCTCCGACTTACAGGCGGTGGTGCACGCGTGGCAGCCAATACAGCTGGCATGGTCGATGACCTTGCCCCACCGAATAGGGCTCGGCTCACCGTGGCCCGCGACCGCGGATCCCGGATCGGTCATTTGCACTCTCCTGGCCCGAGGGCCCTCACAGACAGATAAAAATAAGGACGGTTGAGCGTAGCCAGGGGCGGGGAGCGTGTCAAATACCTTTGCCGTTCCTCGGTGGGCGACATCACGACTTTGCACGACACTTCGGGATGGACGAGCACCTGAGCCGTCTCGTAAACCTCAGCGACCGTCTTCCCAACCGCTCCCGAGCTGAAAAACCGCTTCTCGTGGGCTCTCGAAGCCGAAGATTGGAATCCATTGAGTCGACTCGACCAGTCCCTCCGCGACCTGCTGACCCACCGTCGACTGCCGGTAGTGTCGGCGGTTCTGGCCATGCTGCTGTGCACGCCCGCGATCGACATCGGTTTCTTCTTGGACGACTACATCCACCAAGCCGCGCTGACCCAGCCCGAGGAGCTGCCGGAGATCCACGCGTCTCCGGATCGGCTCTTTGAGTTCGTTTCCGCCGGCAAGAAGGTTCTCTCGGACTCCATGCCCTGGTGGGCGTCGGAGGACTTGAAGCTCGCCTTCTGGCGGCCCATTTCCGGGGCAAGCCATTGGTTGGACCATCATCTGTGGCCGGACAGCCCGCGCTGGATGCACATCCACTCGTTGCTGTGGCTCGGTCTGACGGCCTTCCTCGCCGCCCTCGCGTTCCGCCGGATCCTCGGCGATACGACTTGGGTCGCAGGTTTGGCGGCCCTGCTCTTCGCGGTCGACGATGTCCACGCTTGGCCGGCTATGTGGATCGCCAACCGCAACGCTCTGCTTTCCGTGGCCTGGGCGTTGCTGAGCTTGGTGTCCTACGACGCCTGGCGTCGTCAAGGTCGAAGATGGGGGGCCGTCGCCACGCCGTTCTTTCTCTTGTTGGCGGTTCTGAGCGGCGAGTCGGCGGTGGCCGGAGGCGCCTATCTCCTGGCCTACGCGCTGACGTTGGAGCCCGGACCGTGGCGTCGGCGCCTGCTGCCGTTGCTGCCTTCGGCGCTGGTCGGGGTTGTTTGGTTGGCGATTTACAAATGGCTGGGATTCGGCGCTCGGGGCTCCTCCGCCTACCTAGACCCGCTGACCAACCCCTTTCAATTCCTCGGCGGGCTCATCGAGCGCCTGCCGATGCTGATGCTCGGGCTGTGGACCCCGATGCCGGCGGATGGCTATTTGCTGACCTCAGCCGATGGGCAGAGGTGGATGTGGGTCCTGGCGGTGGGATTGATGCTCGTGATCGTCGCGCTTTGCACACCCATGGTGCTCAATGATCGCCGAGCACGGTTCTTCGCCTTGGGGCTCATCGGATCGCTGATCCCCGCCTGCATTATCTTCCCGATGAATCGGCAGCTGCTCTTCGCCGGATTCGCCACCTCGGGTCTGTTGGCGCTCTTCGTCGAGAACGTTCAAAAGCGCCGAGCTGCAAGCCGAAAAACCGTTAGGTGGGGTACGCGCTTGGCCACGGTGACGGTCCTCGGGGTGCATCTGGTGCTCGCACCACTGATTCTGCTCGGCACCCCTTCCCAGCTACATCTGCTGGCCAGACTCATGGACCGCGCGGTTCTCAGCCTGCCCGACGACGCGAGCATCCACGACCAGAGGTTGATCGTCGTCCACGCCCCGGGCCATGTATTCACCAGCGGGTCCAAGGTCATGCAGGTCTTACGCGGCCGACCCACGCCCCGAGATCTTCTCGTGCTCTCGGGCACCATTTGGAGCCTCGAGATCGAGCGTTTGGACGATCATTCGCTGGTAGCTCGACCGGACGGTGGGTTCATGCCACCCGCTGGCCACGATCCCACCGGCACGGGCGGGCACCTCAACCAGATGCGGGCCTTTGCCGGTTTCGACCTCATTTTTCAAGACTCGGGACGTCGGTCTAAGGTGGGAGATCGATTCACTAGGCCGGGCGTCGAGATTGAGATCACCGCGCTGACCGAGGAGGGTCGTCCCGGCGAGGCGACTTTTCGATTTGATCGATCCTTGGAGGATCCCAATCTGCGGTGGGTGCGTTGGCAGGACGGGATCTTCGTGCCCTTTGCGCTTCCACAGGTCGGAGAGTCGGTCACCATGCCGGCTCCGAGACTGTTCCCAGGAAAAAACGATCACTAGATCCTCGAAAACGCCAAAACTGGACGGGTCCTAGTTAGATCTCATCCAGAAATGGAACTTCGAGCCAACGTGAGGCTGGGTGGACCGAGGACGGAAACGAAGCTTGTCTGAGCGGCACAGCCTATGAATCGGCTTAAGCTCCACCACATCAGCAATTTATGGCGGCTCCTCAGCGGTGGCGCGAGCTCGTAGTGACGCCCGCAGGCCACCCAGCCGACACCCTGCGAGCCCATTTCTGGACGGAACCTAGTTAGAGCACGTCCAAGTTGGCGTATTTGGCGATCAGCTTGCGACGACCCACGCTGTCGAAGTACACGATGAGCTTGGCGGAGTCGCCCTTGCCTTCGATTTGAAGCACCTTGCCGATGCCCAATTTGGCGTGACGGACACGGGCTCCTTTACGCAGGGGACCACCCTTCGGGGTTTCCGGCATGAACGGCAGCTTGAGGTTCTTCGGTCCCTCGGAGGCCGCCACTTCTTCGGGGGACAAGCCCTTGGTGGCGTCCTTCTTGCCGAAGAACGACAAGACATCTTTGGCAGACGTTGAGCTGCCCGACGACGAGCCACCGCCATAATTGGAGCCGCCATAATCGGAGCCGCCGTAGCTGGAGCCGCCGCCGTAGCCGGACCGGGAGCCGTAACCCCGAGCACCGCCTCGGCCGTAGCCGGATGCCGACGCGAAGAGCTCCGGGCTTTGCTCGACCACCATTTGATCGGCGGGCACCTCCGCCAAAAATCGCGACTCGTTCTGATCCTGATAGGTCCCGGCCACCCGTCGGCGTCTGCAAGTGGTGAGGAAAAGTCGTTGCTTGGCCCGGGTCATGCCCACGTAGAGCAACCTCCGCTCCTCCTCTAAATCGTCGGGGTTGGATTGGGAGTTGAAGTGGGGCAGCAGCCCTTCTTCCAGGCCGGTCAGCACCACGGCCCCGTATTCCAAGCCCTTGGCGGCGTGCAGGGTCATGATCGACACTCCGCCCGCTCCCAGGCCGTCGGTGTCGCTGGTCAAGGCCACGTGGTCGAGGAACGCCGACAACACGTCCTCGACATCGGAGGCGTAGGCATTCTTCTCCGTGAATTCCTGGGCCGACGACAACAGCTCTTGGATGTTTTCGACCCGTGCTTGATCGTCTTCGTTGCGGCTCGTGTCGTATTGGTCCAAATAGGCCGTGGAGTCGAGGATCTGGCGCAACACAGCGGGCAAGGGCAGGTCCTCCGCCAGCTGCCGCAGGTCAGCGATCAAATCGCGGAACCGTCGCAGGGCGTTGGCGCTGCGAGCCGGGAACGCCTCGCCGATGAAAGCGTCATTCTGCAAGGCCTGCCATTGGCTGATGGACTGACGCTGGGCCAGCTCCCGAAGCTTGTTTTGGGTGGTTTTGCCGATTCCGCGGGTCGGACGGTTGAGCACCCGCTCGAAGGAAAGCTGGTCGTCGGGATTGCGCATCAGGCGCAGATAGGCCACCAGATCTTTGATTTCCGCTCGCTCGTAAAAGCGCACGCCCGCAACCAAGGTGTAGGGAATGGTTCGACGCAAGAACGCATCTTCAAGCGCGCGGGTCTGAGCGTTGGTGCGCACCAAAACCGCCATCTCACCGAAACCGAGCTCGCTTTCGAGCCCTTTGAGGGTGTTGGCCACCCAGCGAGCCTCGTCCTGCTCGTCCCGCGCCCGATAGAGCAGCAGTTTCTCGCCGTCGCCGGAGTCGGTCCAGAGGGTTTTGCCGCGGCGCATTTCGTTGTTGGCCACCACCGCGCCGGAGGCGTCGAGAATCCGTTGGGTGGAGCGGTAATTCTGCTCCAGCTTGCGCACCACAGCGCCTTCGAAAGTCCGTTCGAAGCCGAGGATGTTGCCCAGCTCGGCGCCACGCCAACGGTAGATGCCTTGGTCCTCGTCACCCACCGCGGTGAGCTGGGCGTGAGGGCCGCAAAGCTCCTCGATCATCGACAGTTGGGCGTGGTTGGTGTCCTGAAACTCGTCCACCAGGAGATAGCGATATTTGTTGTGCAGCCGACGGCGGATGCCCTCTTGCCCCCGCAGGAGCTCCACGGTCAGGCGGATCATGTCGTCGAAATCCACCGCCCCGGCTTCCCGCAGGGCCGCTTGGTAGTGCTGGTACACCTTGGCCACCCGCTTGCTGAAGAAGTCGTCGGCCTCGCGGTCGTATTTTGCCGGGCTGAGCAGCTGGTTTTTGGCGCCGCTGATCGCCCCGAGCACCGCCTGGGGACGGAAGGAATCCTCGGGCACCCCCGACGACTTCATCGCCCGCTTGAGCAGGGTCAGCTGGTCGGAGGTGTCGAGGATGGCGAAATCCCGCGGCAGCCCGACTTTGGCGCCGTAGATCCTCAGCAGGCGCAAAGCAAAGCGATGAAAGGTGCCGACGAAGGCCCGCAGGGGATAGATGCCGATCAGCTCTTCAATGCGCGAGCGCATCTCCGCCGCGGCTTTGTTGGTGAAGGTCACCGCCGCGATGTGCTCGGGATAGACCCCCTTTTCCTGCACCAGCCAGGCCACCCGATAGGTGATCACCCTCGTTTTGCCCGAGCCGGCTCCGGCGAGCACCAATTGGGGCCCGCGTCCTTCGTGGGTCGCGGCCTCGAGCTGTTCTGGATTGAGGGTGGCGGGGAAATCGATCGCCGACGGCATGTTTACTCCACAGTGACGCTCTTGGCCAGATTTCGAGGCTGATCCACGTCGCAACCCAACCGCACACCGATGTAATAGGCCAGGAGCTGCAAGGGAATGACGTTGACCACGGGCTGCAGGATGGCCGACAGGCGGGGCACGCGGATGATTTCATCGGCGAATTCCGACATCTCGCCCGGATCCCGATCGGTCACCGCGATCACTCGGCCGTCCCGGGCTTTCACCTGCTGCATGTTGCTCTGGACTTTCTCCGCCACCTTGTCGCCGGTGGCGATGGCGACCGTCGGCAGATCCTCGTCGATCAACGCGATGGGCCCGTGCTTCATCTCGCCTGCGGGATAACCCTCGGCGTGGATGTAGGAGATCTCCTTGAGCTTGAGGGCCCCCTCGAGGGCGATCGGATAATTGATGCTGCGGCCGAGATAGAGGAAATCCTGGGCCCGGTGATAACGCTTGGCGATGGCCTTGACCTGGGCTTCGGTCTCCAAAGCCTCGGCCACCGCTTGGGGCAGGTGAGCCAGCTCCGAGAGGCGCGACGGATCGAGCTCGATGCCGCGGACTTGGCAGAGGTAGAGGGCCAGGAGGTAGAGGGCTTCGAGCTGGGTGGTGAAGGCCTTGGTGGACGCCACACCGATTTCGGGCCCGGCATGGGTGTAGATCACCCCGTCGCTGATGCGGGTCGCTTGGCTGCCGACCACGTTGCAGACCGCCAAAAGATGCCCGCCTCGCTCCCGGGCCGCTTCCATGGCGGCCAAGGTGTCGGCCGTTTCGCCGCTCTGGGAAATGCCCACCGCCAGCACCCGATTATCGACGATCGGATCTCGGTAGCGATATTCCGATCCGTAGTCCACGGCCACCGGAATTCTGGCCAGAGCCTCGATCATGAATTTGCCCACCAGGGCGGAATGCCAGGAGGTGCCGCAGGCCAAGAGGTGGATGCGCTCGATCTTGCGCAGGGTGGCTTCGTCGAGATCGATGGCGTCGAGGATCACCTTGCCGGATTCGAAATCCACCCGACCCGCCAGGGTGTCTTGCAGCGCCTGGGGTTGCTCATGGATCTCCTTGAGCATGAAGTGCTTGTAACCGCCTTTTTCGATCTGCACCGGATCCCAGTGAAGGCGTTGGACTTTGCGCTCGACCTCGTTGCCGTCACCGTCCCAAATCTTGTAGCCGTCGGTGCGTAGAAGGGCCGTGTCACCGTTCTCCAAGAAGATCACGTCTTGGGTGTAGCTCAGCAACGCCGCCGGATCCGACGCCAAAAACATCTCGTCTTGGCCGACGCCGATCAATAGGGGCGGGCCCTGACGCCCCATGGCGATTTCCCGCTGCCCGGAGGCGGTGCTGACCGCCGCGAACGCGTACATGCCGTCGAGCTCGACACAAGTGGCCTGCAAGGCAGCGATCAAATCCTCGCCGCTACCCAGGTGATCGGCGATCAAATTGGCCACCACCTCGGTGTCCGTATCCGAGGAGAAGGTGAAGCCCTTTTCCGTCAGCTTGTGTTTCAGCGGCAGAAAATTCTCGATGATTCCGTTGTGGATCAACGCCACCTTGCCGGTGGAGTCGATCATCGGGTGGGCATTGCGCTCCGACGGTGGGCCGTGAGTGGCCCAGCGGGTATGCCCGAGGCCGAAGCTGCCGGCCGCGCTGTGTCCATTCAGCTTCTCTTTGAGATTGCCCAGCTTGCCCTCGGCCTTGACCGTTTCCAGCTGGTCGCCGACGACCACGATGCCGGCGGAGTCGTAACCCCGATATTCAAGACGCTGCAAGCCGTCGATCAAGAAGGGGACGACGTCTCGGTGTCCCACATAACCCACGATGCCACACATTGGCTTCTCCCTGATGCTCTAATCTTTTTTGGAACCGTCGGCCTTGGGACCTCGGGTTTTGCGACCTTGGGCGCGGGTCTTCTTATGCTCTGCCCAGCCAGGGATATTCCGCTGACGGGCCCGGCCGACACCGAGGGCGCCATCGGGCACATCGTCGGTGATCACGGATCCAGCGGCGGTCGTCGCCTCGTCTCCCACCCGCACCGGGGCGATCAACATGGTGTCGCTGCCGACGAAAGACCGCTTTCCGATTTCGGTTCGGTGCTTGTTGACCCCATCGTAATTGCAGGTCACGACACCGGCGCCGATATTCGAATCCTCGCCGACATCGGCATCTCCCACATAGGCGAGGTGGTTGGCTTTCGCGCTCTGGCCGAGCCGAGCATTTTTGATTTCCACGAAGTTGCCCACGCGAGCACCGGTCTGCAAGAGCGATGCCGGGCGAAGCCGAGCGAAGGGTCCGACGTTGCAGTCCGTCTCCACCTCGGCCTGATCGAGAATGCTGTAGGGATGCAGCTGCACCGAGTCGGCAACCTGGGAGTCCCGGACCCAACACCCTTGGTGGATCACGCAATCTTCCCCCACCTGGGTGTGTCCAAAAAGCGACACCCCACCGTGGATCACCGTATCGGCACCGATACGCACGGAGGGCTCAATAGAAGTGGTGGCGGGGTCGAGCAAAGTCACCCCATCCGCCATCAAAGACTCGTGGTGGCGTTCGATCAACACCCGATGGACCTTGGCCAGGTCTCGGCGATCATTGATGCCCAATGCTTCGTCGGCGTCTTCGAGCCGTACCACCTCCACGCCCCCGCTCTCGGCAGAGGCAGCGGCCGAGCCGAGGGCATCGGTTAGGTAGAGCTCGCCTTGGGCATTGTCGGTCGAAAGCTGCCTGAGGTAGTCGAAGACCGATGGCGCGGGCATGGCGTATAGGCCGGCGTTGATCAATCGGATCTCGAGCTGCTCTGGACTGGCATCCGCGGCTTCGACGATCCGCTCCAGTCGATGGCCGTCCGCCAAGACCCGGCCGAGGCGACCGGGCTCATCGAGCTCGGCGGCGGCCATTGCACCCCAGCCCCGCTCGGCGGCCTCGGCCAACCCGTTCAAAGTGGAAGCTCGCACCCCGGGAACGTCACCGTTGAGCACCAAGAGCGTGACCTCCTCGGTGGTGCCGGCTTCGCCGACCAGATGGGGCTCAGCTTGGGCCAGGGCGTGGCCGGTGCCGAGCTGTTGCTCCTGGGTTACCCAGACGATGTCGTCCTGGTCGGCAAAGGCTGCCTTCAAAAGCTCGCTTTGGTGCCCCACCACCACCAAGCAGCGCTCGCACCCAGCCTCTCGCGCCGCGTTGATCACCCAGTGGAGCATGGGTCTCCCGGCGACCTCGAAGAGGGGCTTGGGGTATTTCGATCGCATGCGGGTGCCTTTTCCGGCAGCCAGCACCACCGCGACCCGCCGTTTGGAAGACTGGCTCATCGGCTCTCCTATCTTCAATCGCCGACACGCGGCTCGTGGGCCAACCCCAGCACGGCTCGCCCCAATTTCAAAGGATCGTGTCGAATCAGGTCCTGATCGCCCAAGAGCAAGTCTTCTTCGATCACCTCGACCCCTAGTGTACGAAGAATTTCCGGGTCCGACTCGATCCAGTGGGAACCGGTATCGGAATAGCGTTGCAACAGGCGGCCCTCCGGCCTGGAGCGATCCACCAAGACGATGTCCACCAGCTCGGGGTCTACATGCTTTTGAACCGCTTGCAAGTGATCGACCGCGGATAGGTGGTCCGTTTCTCCCGGCTGGGTCATCAAATTCATGACCAGAACCACCCGCGCACCACTTCGCCGCACGGCATTGCGAATGCCGGGGATCAAGAGGTTCGGCAAGATCGAGGTGTACAAGGAGCCCGGCCCCAGCACCACCAAATCGGCGGTTTCCAAAGCATCCACTGCCGGAGAAAAGGCGGGGGCCGAAGCCGGCTCCAGGTGGAGCGACTCCATGGGCTCACCGGATCGGCCGACAGCGGACTCTCCTTCGTAGACTCGACCGGACCGACCCGCACCGCGCAAACGCACATCCTGAAGGGTGGCCGGCAGGATTCTGCCGCGCACCGAGAGAATCTGCTCCGCCGTCAAGATGGCTTGGTAGAAATCACCAGTGACACCGGTCAACGCGGTCAGGAATAGGTTGCCGAACGAGTGCCCGGAAAGCCCCTTGCCGTTGGGAAATCGATATTGGAACAACCTGGAGAGCAGGGCTTCATCGTCCGCCAGAGCGACGATGCAATTGCGGATATCTCCCGGGGGTAAGACCCCCAGCTCCCGCCGCAATCGCCCGGACGACCCGCCGTCGTCGGCCACGGTGACCACCGCCGTCAGCTGCTCCGCACGCTCGACGAGATGTTTCAATCCGCGCAGCAACACCGCTAGACCGGAGCCGCCACCGATGACGACCACCGAGGTCTCGCGATCGGGATGACCTTTGAGCCTTGCCATAGGATTCGACCGCTCCGGTGGATGAGTAACGGCCAAGCGGCCCGCTCTACACGGCCATAATGCAGGGTCGGCCTTTGGCCAGACCGCGGAGCCTTGGGCCGTAGAGCTTCAGGAAGCGCGGGCGCCTCGACGCCCGATCCAACGGAGCCGGCCTCAGGAAATCGGCGATCCCGCAGCGGATGGGTCGGCGGCCGGCGATGCGCCGGCCGACGATCCGGCGGAGGAGGAGCTTGACCCGGACTGCGGAGGATTGATCAAGGCGGTGAACCCTTCTTGACCGCGCAGACTTTGGAAATCCGGGTCGTGGAAAGCGTGAACCCGGTTCTTCGGCTCCGACTTAATCGCCTTCTCAAGCAGCAACAGGGCCTTTTCTCCTTTGCCGGCGAGCGCTTCGATGGAAGCCTTGAGGTAGACGAATTTCTCATCATCGGAGCCGTCTTGCTCGCACAGCCTCATCGCTTCGTCCAATTGGCCGTCGTTCTTCTTGAGCACTGCGGCCAAGAACAGGTCCTCGACGCTTTCGTCCTGGCTCAAGTGGCTGCGGCACATGGCAAGAAATTGACGCGCCCGGTCTCGCAGGTGGCGACCGTCGGTTTCCGCGATCACTTTTTCGAAGCGTTCGGCGGCGGAGTTGAGATCTTTCTCGCCCAAGAGCTTCATGCCCTCGGCAAAGTCTTCAAGGCTGGTATCGGTCTCGGACATGCTGAATATCACCTCTTGCGCAGCTCGACGAGAATCTGCTTGGCCACGGATTTCAGAGTGTCGAATACTCCGTTTCCTTGCGGGGCCACCGCCTCGAAAGTCGGCTCGCGTTTGTAATTGAGAACGCGATAAAGCTCGTCGACCGGCATGGCGTTGGGAAGGTCTCGTTTGTTGAATTGCAGCGCATAGGGCAGCGACTTCAGGTCGAGACCGTGTTGTTTTAAGTTCGTTTCCAAGTTGCGGATCGACTCAATATTCGATTCCATCCGCTCTTCTTGGCTATCGGCGACGAAAATCACCCCGTCCGCGCCTTTGAGGATCAATTTTCGGCTGGCATCGTAAAACACCTGGCCGGGCACGGTGTAGAGGTGAAAACGCGTCGTAAAACCTCGGATCGTTCCCAGATCCAAAGGCAAGAAATCGAAGAAAAGGGTGCGGTCCGTTTCCGTGGCCAGGGAAATCATCTTGCCCTTGGCGTCAGGAGACGTCTTGCTGTAAATGTACTGCAGATTCGTCGTTTTGCCGCCGAGCCCGGGGCCGTAATAGACGATCTTACAGTTGATTTCCTTAGCCGCGTAATTGATGAACGTCATAGCGAGTGCCGATTAATCGCTGAAAAGGGCGTCGATATCGTCGTCGGTGATTTCGGAGAACGGTGTTTGGTGGGGGCCTTCAACCGGTCCGGCGCTGGCTTTTTGAGCCATCTGCTCGAAGATCTGATCGAATTCCGCGGCCGCGCGCTTCACCCGCAGCCTTACCAAACCGAGCGAAGAACGCTCATCGAAAATCACCAACAGGATGGCCCGTTTGGCGACGATCGAGATGTGAATGTGGTCTCGCTCCCCCTCGTGGAAGAGCACTGAGAACTCCCGTTCTCCGATCAACTTCGCCAAGCTGTCCGTGGCGGCGACGTTGCCGGCGGTGAGTGAGGCCAACGACGTCGTGTCGAATTGGTCCACATCTCCATCGGCGGCCATCTGCTGACCGTTCTTGTCGATCAAAAACACGGCGCGGGCGTTTGAATCGTGGCGAAGGCGCTTGAGCACCTCCTCCAGCTGATGGATTTCTTCTTCGTACAGTACGAGATCCATAGATGCCATTAGGTTACCTCGTCGCGGGTAAGCCGAAGGTATAGCACAGCCGTTCCGGGCCGTCAAAACCTACGACCCCCGCCAAACCGGCGGAGGCTGGGGGCGTCAGCGGAAGAATCGCCAACCCGTCAATATGTCCGCTTCCTTCAAGATCAATTGATTGTTGCTCAGGCGGTGGCTCAGGGGTACCGGACGACAGCCGCCTGTCCCCGTGTTGACCTCGGTTAACCGCGAGGCGGTATCGCATTTGTTGTTTACCATCCAATCGCCTTCGTGACGGAACCCACGCTTGCGCTTGTAGTCGGTTTCAGAAGCATCAAAAGCCACCTGGATGGTACCGTCTTTGTCGCGGCCGACAAAGAACTTGACCTCTTGGTTCCCCGCGTTCAAGAAGCGGTAGTACCGTACTTGCCGTGCTTCGAGGTCCGAGATCTCAATTCTAACCAGGCCGTCACGATCCGGGGATACGCGCTCATAACGAGCGGCATGCCCCCCGGACAGCGCAAAATCGGCTGTTAGGATCAGACCCGTGGCGAGCACGATCAGGATTAGACCGTGGATCGGTCGAAAGCGTCTCATTCCTTTATCATTCTGAATCATTCAGCGGTCGGCATCAAGCTCTCGGACGTTTCGATTGGCGGTATGCTCGATTTCGTGCTGCCGTGGAACGGCCGGCCGAAGCAGTCGGTGGGACGTGGATCGCGGAACGAAGACGTCATTAGCCCAGGGGGACGAAGCGTGCTCGATCACGCGGGCCAATCATCGCACGAGACCACCACCCAGAATCAAGGTGGTGGGCGCCGAGACAGAGCGAAAGGCGCTGAACAGCTAGTGGCCGCCGTGTTGCCGTCGGCCTTGGTGATTCTGTTGCTCCTGCTCGCCACCGGATCACCAAAGCTGGCTCCCAACGGATGGTTGGCCGACCCCTGGCAGGCTTTGGCCTGGATCCTGGTCGGGACCATGGCCGCGTTGCATCGACCACTGTCGAGACACGCCGCCCCGGCCGCTTCGCCCGCGGGGGAAGCCGCGACTTTAGGGCTCGGCGCTATGGTGCTGCCCGCCGTGATGGCGGAGTCGGGGGCTGTGCCCGCCGCCTTGGTGGCCGGTGCCGTGCTGATCACTTCCGAGGCCGCCCTACAAGCTCTCGCGGCTCGCCTGGGCGGTACGGACAACGCCCTGGGTCGTCTCCTGCCGGCGCTGGAAAGAGCCGTTCTTTTCGCCTTTTCGACCCTGATCGTCGGCACGGCGCTCTCGGTTCCCCAGGTCGGGGCCTGGCCCTCCCACTTCCTCGCCCTCGCCTCGGCGCTGCTCTTCACGCTGATTCCAGCGGCCTCGATCGCGGCCTTGGCCCGGGTGCGATCGAGAGAATTCTCGGCTCGAGACGCACTGCCACCGATGGCGCTCGACTTTGCCGGATGGATCATCGGCTGGATGTTGGTTTCCTTGTTGAGCGTCCCGGTGGCCGCTAATCCGGAGCTCGGTGACGCACCTGCAGGGACCTTCCGGCTCGGTGCCGGCGGCCTGGGCGGACAAGGTGGCCTGGGAGGACAGTGGGTATGGTGGATATTGGCGTTGCTGGCAGCCGAGGCCGCCCGCAACGCTGTCTTGCGAGGGCTCTCCGACCATCGTGTGGGCCATTTCGAACGCCTTCGGGAAGCCCACGAGCGTATTTTGTCGGAAACCTCGGGCATGGGTGACATCGCCCAGCAGGTGCTGGTGGAATGTCGCAACATCCTGCCCGTCCAATGGTTCCAATTCGAGCTTCTGGAAGAAGGTGGGGTAGGAGCCGAAGAGGACTATTGGCAGAGCTGGGCCGCCGGCCCCGACGGCCTCTTGGTGGAAGGGCGACCGAAGCCGCCGAGCCGCCCCAGCATGTTGCCCGGCATCCACCGACGTGCCGACTGGCGGGTAGTCGAACGACAGCTGGTGCGCACCAACCCCGACGACGGCGAGGTGTTGCTGGCCCGGCTGCGGCTTTGGTGCGATCCACGGCGGATCGAGTCCGGGGCCGAAGACCTCCTAGATACGCTGATTCCGCAGATGGCCAGCTCGGTGCACCGGGCCATGCTCGACCGGGAAGCCAAGCTCGATCCCCTGACCGGAGTGCCGGTGCGTCGGGTGCTGGAAAGCAGCATGCAGAGAGCCTACCGGCGGTGCATTGAAGACGGTGTGCCCATGGCGGTGATCATGTGTGACATCGATTTCTTCAAAAAGGTCAACGACACCCACGGCCACGCCGCCGGAGACGAGGCTCTCAAGCTGGTGGCCGCGACCCTCGACAGCCAGCGACGAGACAACGATCTTTGTTGTCGCTACGGTGGCGAGGAATTCACCATTCTTTTGGAAAGAACCCACGGCGACGACGCTCTCCGGCTGGCGGAACGATTGCGCCAGGCCGTTGAGATGCTGCATTTCGAATTTGAAGGCCGCCACATTCCCCTGACCTTGAGCCTAGGCGTGGCGTCGTTTCCGGAGCTGCACATCAAAACCGTCAGCGAGCTCCTACTGCTGGCGGACGAAGCTCTGTACGAAGCCAAGGAGAGCGGCCGCAATCAGTGCATGTTGCACATTGGAAACGGAGCATTCCGCCCTCCCGCGGGAGCCCGTCGCCAGGAGTCCTCAACCATCATCTCCAGACCCAATCTATGACCCCCCTGGATCTTCTTCATGGGGGCCCATGCTCCGAAGGCGAGCCCACTTCAGCTATGATCTGCGTATGAGATTCAGGGCCAAACCATCGTTATTCGGAGCCGCGATCACCGCCGCCCTCCTGCTGTTGACGGCCCTACCGCCCGTCGCGGCCCAAGATGCGGTGAGGATGGCGATGGAAGCCTTCGACACCGAGGCTCAAATCGAGGTTCGCGGCCTGAGCCCGTCTCAAGCAGAGCCCGCGATTCGCGCGGCGCTGGCCGAGATCTACGGAATCCAACAGTTGCTCGACCCTGCCCAAACCGAGGGTTTCGGAGTCGCCTTCCTGGAAGCCAACGCCGGCAAATGGACGACCGTCGACCCGAGGCTCGGCGAGCTACTGGCCAGAGGCTTACAGTACTGCCTCTGGTCCGGCGGCTCCTACAGCCCCTTAGGCGGTGAGCTCGAGCGGCTGTGGAAGCTTCGAGATCAAACCGGCGAAGGCCCTGAGCCGTCGGATCTGCACCGCGCCGTGCAGCGGGCGGAATGCGAGCGTTTAGAGGTGGAAACCGGCTCCTCGATCCGTGTTCGAATCCCCGAAGGCAGCAAGATCGCCACCTCTAGCATCGAGAAGGGGTTCGCCATCGACAAGGCCTTCGAGACCCTGCTGCGCCACGGCGCCACCAACGCATTCGTTGAGATCGGACACGTGGTCCGAGGAGTGGGTGGAGGCCCCGACGGCAACGGCTGGTTGGTGGCGGTTCCAGGGCATCGCAAGACCCGCGACCCTCTGGACCAATTCTGGCTGGCCAACCAAAGCCTGGCGGTGGTTCGAAAAGGCAAAGGGCGACGACTCGATCACCGCAAGGGCGTTCCCAGCATCGGGGTAGTGCAAATCGCCTCGGTTTCCGAGCTGGCCATCGACACCGAGATTCTGGCCCACCTCCTATTCGTGGTCGGCTCTCCCGAAGGCCAACGCCTGTTGGGTTATTTGAATCCGAGACCCTCGGTGTTTTGGCTTCTCGGCAACGATGTCGGGACCCCCCTGGAATCCCAATACCATTGGTCCCAGCTCTCCCGTCCCCGAAGGCCGAGCTTCTAGCCGCCACTCTCAATCGATCGGTTCAATCGATCGGTCGTCACCCAACCGATCCGCAGTCGTCCCCGCTGAGCCGAGAAGCACCACTTGGCTGCGCCGCCATTCGTCCGGCCGGTCGGTCGGGAATCACGCCAAAAACGACGACAAACCGAGAGGATTGGCGCGCCGTTCAACTCCACGGCGAACTGCAAATCAAAATCTGAACACTCTTTTCGTACAATCTCCGGCTGCCCCTACACTGTCCAATGCTCGAACGACGCTGATCCATCTCGGTGCATCCGAGAACGGACCCGAAACAGCGGCCAACAGACTTTGCAATGGTGGACTCTGCAAGGGAGATTCAGGGTGACTACGGTGTCCGATATCGGCAATGGGCTCGATGTCCTGGCCGAAATTCTAGAACGATGGGAGCGCAAGCTGCGCCAGCTGACCGAAGAGCTGGAAGGGGCCGAATATGCGGCCGAGACCGACGAGGCGCTGAATTTGGAGGCGGTGGTCCAGAGTCGCATCTCCGCTGCCCTCGACGACGAGATGCGACCCGTGATCGAAACATTGAAAGACCTCGCGAGCTTGATCGAGAAGGAAAACCCCAAACCCAATTGAGCTCGCGAGTCAGCTGGGCAAGAAAAAAGGGCGCCGTTCAGGCGCCCTTTTCCTTCGGCTCGCGATCCCCGGGGACCAGCCCGCTCGATCACCGCTCGGCAAGTGGAACGAACTCACGCTCCGTTGCACCAACGTAGATCTGGCGAGGTCGGTTGATCCGCGCACTGGGATCACGGCGCAGCTCTTTCCAATGGGCCAGCCAGCCCGGCATTCTGCCCAAGGCGAACATCACCGTGAACATATTCACCGGAATGCCCATGGCGCTGTAGATGATGCCGCTGTAGAAATCCACGTTGGGATAGAGGCGCCGCTCCACAAAGTACTCGTCCTCCAGGGCAACCCGCTCGAGGTTTTTGGCGATTTCCAGCAACGGATCGTCGATGCCCAGCTCTTCGAGCACATCGTCGGCCGCCTTCTTGAGGATCCGAGCGCGGGGATCGAAGTTCTTGTAGACCCGGTGGCCGAAACCCATGAGGCGGAAGTTGTCGTCCTTATCTTTGGCCTTGTCGACGAACTTTTGGTAGCCGCCGCCGTCGTCCTGGATCATGCGCAGCATCTCGATCACCTTCTGGTTGGCCCCACCGTGGAGGGGGCCCCAAAGGGCGCAGATGCCGGCGGCGATCGACGCATAGATGTTCGCACCGGAAGAGCCCACCATGCGAACCGTGGAGGTCGAGCAATTCTGCTCATGATCGGCGTGCAGAATGAGCAACATGTTGAGCGCCCGCTCCAACACCGGATTCACCTCGTAGGGCTCGGCCGGAACGGCGAACATCATATTCAAGAAACGGGCCGTGTAGGAAAGGTCGTTTCGCGGATACATGAACGGTTGGCCGATGGACTTCTTATAAGAGAAAGCCGCGATGGTGATCGCCTTGGCCAGCAACCGCGTGATGTTGAGGTCCAGGTTTGCTTCGAGATTCGCGCCCGGATAATAGGAGGATAGTGAAGCCACCATCGAGGAGAGGATCGCCATGGGATGGGCCGTGGGCGGGTATCCCTCGAAGAACTTCTTCATGTCCTCGTGCAACATGCTGTGGTAGGTCAGCCCTTCGTCGAATTCCTCCAGCTCGGAGGCGGTGGGCAAATCCCCATTGAGCAAAAGGTAGGAAATCTCGGAGAACGTGGCCTCTTCGGCAATGGCCTCGATGGGATATCCACGATAGCGCAGGATGCCTTTCTCTCCGTCGATGAAGGTGATGCCGCTGGTGCAGCTGCCGGTGTTGCCGTAGCCCGGGTCGAGGGTGATGCCTTTCGATTGGGCGCGCAGCTTGCTGATGTCGATTCCTACCTCGCCCTCCGATCCGACCACGGTCGGTAACTCATACTCCTTGCCGTCAAACTGCAGCTTGGCTGAGGCCATCTGTATCTCCTAATGTCGAAATCGACACAACTTGCATTGAAGCGGAATGTACCGCGCGCTGGGGGCGAGCGACGGGCCGCCCAGTGAAGAGCTTGGACGCGCGCGGCGCGTAGAGGGCCTGCCGGATGTAGACACACAGCTTAGCTGGTGGATTTCAAGGGACTTTCCGGGGGCCGCACCGAATAGCGGAAGTTTATCCTTTTGTCGAGTCTAGTCGCAAGAAATTGCCCTGCCGCAAAGCGGCATCGGCGATCCACTCCCGGGCACGATCTAAATCTTCAGGGTGATTGAGGTTCGAGAAGAGGGCACTGGACCCGAGAGCCCCCGTCCCTCGAGCATCGAGCCAATCGTCGAGCCAATCTCGACTATGAATTCGACGCACATCGAGACCCGGATTCCCCTCCGCTAGATCCCGTAGGGAATATTTTCCCCGAGCAGCCCGCTCTTTCAGATGCCGAAGGGCCTCGGCCCGGTATATAGCACAAGCCGGCTCAAGCCCCCGGTCCGTGATCGGCACCACCCAGTCTCCGGATTGCCACGACAAGAAATGCAGGAAGGCCGCCGGCACGAAGGGTTGATCGCAAGCCAGTGTCAGCAGTGGGCGCCCCGGCATGTGCTCGGCCGCCCCCAATAGACCCGCCACCGGACCGGCTCCGGGGCCGTCGCTCACGGAGACGGCGCCCGGCAGCAGCCCGCGACCGGCATCGGCCACCAGCCACGTCTCACAGACTGCGGATATACGGTCCGCTGCCCATTGCAGCAGACCTCTTCCGTCGCCGAAGGGCAAGCTGACGAAATTCTTGTCGCGCCCCATACGTCGCGACTGCCCTCCGGCTAGGATCACGCCGACCACAGGTGGGTTGGACGATCGGCTCACAGGGGGACGACTCGATGGGCGAACGGACCTCCCGGCCCGACGGCTTTTTCGAAACGCACGCGATCCCCCGAAGCCAACGGCTTCCGGGTCACGACGTTGGAATGGTGGACGAAGATCTCCCTTTCGGTCTCACCACAGGCCGTCGGCCGGTTCCGAGAAACCTCCTCGACACACGAAGGCATTTCAACAGGAGAATTCTCGATGAAGCCGTAGCCCTTGGCCGGGCTGAACCACTTGACGACCCCTACCGAGGTGCGGCCGGCTGAGGTGCGGCCGGCTGAGGTGCGGCCGGCTGAGGTGCGGCCGGCTGAGGTGCGGCCGGCTGAGGTGCTGCTGGATAGCGGCTCCGCGCGCGACGGACAGTGGTTGGGCGTTGCGGTCATGGTGATGTCCTCTGAATTCGGTCGCTGACTAGACAACGACCCTGCCTCTTCCAACAAGCCACCGGACCTCGGTATTTCAGTCGACGTTTTCCGCACACACGAACAAAGCCCGCCGTTGGGAACGGCGGGCTTAAATATGCAGCTGGGTGGTGAGCTCCGGCTGCGAAGGTCTGGCGGAAGACCTGATGTTGGGAAGTATTGGTGCCGAAGGTCGGACTCGAACCGACACGGGTTTTACCCCACACGGCCCTCAACCGTGCGCGTCTACCAATTCCGCCACTTCGGCGAGGAGCGAGATTCTATTCAGAAGCCAGTGAGCTTGGCAAGCAAAAAGGCGGGAATTTTTACCTCCCGCCTTTTTGCCGGCGAGTCACCGGATCGGCTCGCGATCAGCCGTTTGGCGGTCAGCCGTTTGGCGGTCAGCCGTCCGACTCAGCCGTTTGGCGGTCAGCCGTCCGACTCAGCCGGCTCGGCCGTCGCATCGTCGGCGCCAGGATCATCGGCGGGTGCCGGCTCCGGCGTGTCGGGGGAGTCCCCGGCAGTCGTCTCGGCTTCGCCGGCATCGGCTGCGCCGGTATCGTCGACCACTGCGTCATCGCCGGCCACGGCGTCGTCGGCAGCAGGCTCTTCGCCTTCGACGTCCGTGGGCAGCGCACCCTCGGCTTCCTCGACCGCCTGCTCGGCCTCAGCCGTTGCGGCGGCTTCGGGCAGGTCGCTGAAGACCTCACTGCTGTCCTCACGGGTTTGCAACACACCGATGAAGAGCGTGGTGACGATGAAGGCAATGAACGAGCCGACCGTCATCTTGTGCAGAACGGTCGCGGCACCTCGGGCGCCAAACGCGGTCTGGGTGCCACCGCCGCCGAAAACGGAAAGGTCGGCACCTTTGCCTTGTTGTAGAAGAACCACGGCGATCAAGAAAAAGCAGATCAACACGTGGAGCGTGTAAACCAAGAAAGTCATGTCGGTTTTCCTCCGGAGTCGTCACCCGCGAATCGGGCGACCTGGCGTGGCCCAGGGACAGAAATTCCCTAGGGCGCGGAGCGGGCGCAAGAGCGCATCATAGCCGAGAATTTTTCTGAGTCAAGACTTGCGCCGCCGACTAGGAAGCCGTCGATATCGTTTTCGGCGTAGAGCTCGTCCACATTTTCGGGTTTGGCCGAGCCTCCATAGAGGATTCTGACCTGGGATGCCCGCTCTGCGCCGAGCATGTCACCCAACAAGCGACGCAGGAAGGCATGGGCCTCCTGGGCCATCTCCGGAGTCGCGGTCTCTCCCGTGCCGATGGCCCAAACCGGCTCGTAGGCGAGCTCGAAGCTTCCGGAAGATCCGTCGAGCGCGGCGGTAACTTGACGCTTCAGCACGTCGAGGGTCTGCCCCTGGGACCGCTCCTCACGGGTCTCGCCGACACAGACCAAGGGAATCAGGCCCGCCTCTTGAGCGGCCTTGACCTTGAGACCGATCCATTCGTCGGACTCGCCGTGATCTCGACGTCGCTCACTATGGCCGCACAGCACCCAGGAACAGCCGGCGTCGACGAGCTGGGCCGCCGAAACGTCACCGGTGTGGGCGCCTGACGCTTTCGGATGCACATCTTGGCCACCCACGGACGCGACGCCGCCGGCAAGGCCCGCGGCTACCGTGTCCAAAAGGGGAAACGAGGGGAAGACCAACACCTCTACGCGGTCGGCTGAGACGCGATCGGCCGGGGCGCGGTCGGCCTCATTCAGACCGCGCAGCTGCTCACAGAAGGACGCGGCCTCGGCGCGCAGCATATTCATTTTCCAATTGGCGGCGAGAATCGGTGTTCGAGCCATGATCAACCTTCCCCTTTCGAAAGGGCTACCACGCCCGGAAGCGTTTTGCCGGCCAACAAATCCAGGGACGCGCCACCGCCGGTAGACACATGGCTGAGCTGCCCGGCCAACCCGGCGCGACGTACCGCGGCCACGGTTTCACCGCCGCCGATCACGGTGAATCCGCTGCATTGTTTCAACCCCTCGGCCACCGCCGACGTTCCCGCGTCGAACGGCGGTTTTTCGAATACGCCCAGCGGGCCGTTCCAGAAAAGAGTGCCCGCGTCGGCACAAGCTTCCACAAAGGCCTGGCGAGTCTGCTCGCCGACGTCCACCGCCAGAGTGCCCGCGGGAATGGCATCCGCGGCCACGGTCTCCACCTGCGTGGGATGGGCAAAGTCGTCGGTCACGACCACATCCGTGGGCAGCAGAACCCGGGTCTTGCCGGCTTCAGCCCGACGCAGGATGTCGCCCGCGAGCTCCACCCGTTCCTTTTCCACCAATGAGCTCGCCATGTCGAAACCGCGAGCGGCGAGGAACGTGTTGGCCATGCCGCCGCCCAGCAACAATACGTCGAGACGCGGCAGCAGATTCTCCAGGGTGTCGATTTTGCCCTCGATTTTGGCGCCGCCCAAAATGCCGACGAACGGGCGTTTCGGCGATTCCAACAGTGAGCCCAAGGCTTCCACCTCACGGGCCAGCAGTCGCCCCGCCGCCTTGGCCGGAATCCGCTCCGCCAGGCCCACCACCGAGGCATGGGCTCGGTGGGCGGTGCCGAAGGCGTCGAGCACGAAGGTGTCCGCAAGCGACGCCAGCTCGTCGGCGAAATCGGGATCGTTCTGGGTCTCCCCGGCATGGAAACGCAGGTTCTCCAACAGCAAGAGGTCGCCGTTCTTCAACGCCGACACCGCCGTCTGAGCCGCCTCGCCGACACAATCCTCGGCGAAAGCCACGGGTTTGCCGATCAAGCCGGAGAGCGTGGACACCACGGGCCTCAAGCTGAATTCCGGCTTGGGCTCGCCTTTGGGCCGACCGCAGTGGGAGGCCAGAACTACCCGAGCTCCCGCCTCGACCAGCTCTCGTAGGGTCGGCAAGGCCTCTTCCAAGCGAGTGGCGTCGGCGACTTTGCCGTCGGCAAGGGGCACATTGAAATCGACCCGAACCAGCACTCGTTGACCGGAGATCTGTGAAGGCTCGAGGTCGTCTAGGGTTAAAAGACTCATGGGAAGCTCTCTCCTATTTGGGTTACCAAATCCGCCAGGCGGTGGGCGTAACCCCATTCATTGTCATACCAAGCTGTGACCCGAAGCATCGACGGGCCCACCCGTTGAATCAATCCGAGGTCGACGATCGCCGAATAGGGCTCGCCGATGTAGTCGCTCGAGACTAGGGGCTCATCGCTGACCGCCAACAACCCTTTGAGGCGTCCTTCAGCGGCCCCACGGAAGCTCGCGCACACCACCTCTTCGGTAATCGGCTTGCGCACCCGCACCACCAAATCCAAGAGGGCGACGTTGGCGGTCGGCACCCGCACGGCGATGCCCTCTATCCGCCCCCGCAAGCCCGGTAAAAGCTGCTGGGCCGCCCACGGTGCCGCGGTGTGGGTGGGCACGATATTCACGGCCGCGGCCCGTCCCCGACGGGGGTCCGCGTGGTTGCCGTCGACCAGATTCTGATTCCCGGTGTAGCTGTGGACCTCGTTCATCAAGGCGTGCTCGACCCCGAATTCGCGATCGAGCACGTCCAATAAGAGCACGAGGCAATTCGTGGTGCACGACGCGTTGCTGACCACATGGTGGAGCTCGGGATCGTAGACCGGTCCATCGAGCCCCCGGCACATCATCAGGTCCGCGTCCTCGGAAATGGCGCTGACCACAACTTTCTCGGGGCCATTCGGCCTCAAATGCGCCGCTGCCCGCGCCCGCGTAGTGGATGTCCCCGTGGCATCGACCACCAGCCGTGCACCGACGTCTTGCCAAGGAATGTCCGACGGCTCCGGCTGCTGAAACACCTGCACGGGCCGATCGTCGAACATCAATCGATCCCCATCCACCTCTACCTTCGCCGCAAATCGGCCGTGGATGGAATCACGTTTCAACAGACGGGCGAGGGTCGACGGATCGGCCAGATCGTTCACCGCCACGAGCTCGAGATCGTTCCGGAAGTGGGCGATGCGGGTCAGCGCTCGGCCGATGCGGCCAAGGCCGTTGATGGCAAAAGGAATCGGCATGGAAACAACCGTGGGACGGACTACCGTTGGAAGTGGGGAATGATGGAGCTCGACAGCAGTGTCGCTCTATTCGTAATTTAACATTGAAGCCGAGGACGAGCCATATGACCCATTCGTGACAGCCTGCGTGGCTCGGCCTGGCGGCCCGGCCTTCGCGGCCCGGCCTACGCGGCCCGGCCTTCGCGGCCCGGCCTAATTCTTGCTTGTGGATAGTTGGGCGTTCAGAAGACTCGGCTTCGTGGCGACCCGAGATGACCGTGATCTCGACATCGAGCCCATGAAACCTGTCCGCGAAACCATGTTGGGCATTCAAAGATCGGCTGAAACGGAATCCATCCATGACACTTCGCCTTCGTCTCTTTCTCGCTTTCGGTACTTTCATCGCCTTCTTTGTGCTCGCACAGTGGTGGCTGGTTCGGACCTTGACCCGGGATCTCGCCCAAGAAACGGACTTCTTGGCGATGTTTGTCGGTGCCTCGGTGGCACAGGTCCTAACCGTCGACCTCGACTGCGAGGGCTCCGACGACCCGGATTGCGCCCGTACTCTCGACCTGTCCGAGGTGCTGGGTCCGAATGTGGTCGAGACCACGGCCGTCCAATGGCACGATCTTTCCGATGGCGACCCAGCCCGGGAGGCCGGAGCTCACGTCGAGCAGCGGGTCCATCCTAAAGGTCCGATTCTCGCCGAGGAACGTCGCGTGGTCCGGGTGATCAGGCATTCCGAAGGCGACGACGAGCAGGTCGAGGGCGATTCCCAGCAGTGGGTGGAGGAAGTTCGCAAACGCGTGCAGCGCGACCACGAGCACGGAGAGCACGTGGTGCGAATGAGGGTGACCGAGGGACACGGCAACGAGCCGATTATCGAGCACATCGGGGGCCCGCACGGAGATCACGACATCAGCTTGCGCGTGGGCCGCAGCTCCGGCTCCAGGGTGCTTTTCGTCGAGCAACCCGATCAGGTAGCCCAGGTGCCTATCCCCAGCCCCGGCAAGGAGGCGTTGCAGCGTTTTCAAAGCCGTTTATGGCTCGGCAGCGCGGCCCTGACCCTTCTGGGTCTGGCGCTGGCGGCCCTGTTGTCTCACCGTGTTTCCGCACCACTCCGCCGCTTGGCGGCTGCGGCGTCCGAGCTAGGAGACGGCGCCCTCGGCACCCAAGTGGAGCACGCCGGTGGGGATCGAGAGATCCGCGGAACCCTTCAAGCCTTCAATCACATGTCGGAACGCTTGGCTCAGCTCGAAACCGAGCGACGGCGCCTGGAAGCCGTCAAACATATGGGGGAGCTCGGCGACGTCGCTCGGGGGCTCGCCCACACCCTACGCAATCCCTTGAACGCCCTGGGATTGTCCGTCGAGGAGCTGGCTCGATCCCAGGACAGTGGCGACACCGAGGAGCCGGAAGCCGTGGGACAGGTCTTAGCAGAATCCGCCCGTCGCCAGATTCGACGGATCGATCGAGGGATCCGATCCTTCTTGCTGCTGGCCAGCCAAGGGGGCGATTCCGACGAGGTGATCGCGGATCGGGTCGATATCGCGGAGCTGGTGCGGGATGTCGCCCTCGAAGCCATCCAAGACGTGGCGGGCAGGGTGCATCTCGACCTACATATCGACCCCGACCTCCAGGCCGAGCAAGAGGCCGTCGAGCCGGAGCTGCGGGCGGTGGTTCAAGCCCTGGTGGTGAACGCCCTGGAAGCCAGCCCCGACGGCGCCACGGTCGACGTCTACCTGGATCGCGCGCAGGGCGACGGGAATCGGCTGATCCTGCAAGTCGACGATCAGGGCCCGGGATTGTCGCCGGAAATTCGTGATCGACTCTTCACCCCGCATCTTTCCACCAAACCCAACGGCTCGGGCATGGGCCTCTTCTTGGCCCATCGGATCGCGGGCCACCGCTACGACGGCCGCTTGGAGCTCATCGACCGCGAATCGGGAGGCCTGCGGGCGGAGCTCGAATTCGGTCCCCGCGGCAACCTCGGCACCGGAGAATCAGGCATATGAGCCACGACCTCGCCACCCACCGTTCATCGAAAATCGACGACACCGCAACGGCCGTTCGAATCCTGGTGGTGGAGGACGATCGTGATCAGCGCCGGCTGGTGGGCGCGATCCTCGAATCCCAGGGTTATCAAGTGTCCACGGCCGCGGAGCTGGAGTCGGCCCGTGGGGCCCTGGCCTCGGGCGCCGTGGACCTGGTGCTTTCGGATTGGAAGCTGCCGGACGGCAACGGCACCGAGCTCTTGACCCTGATTCGGGAGCAGCACCCCGAAACCGCCTTCATTATGGTCACCGCCTACGGCACCATCGCGCGGGCCGTGGAGGCGATCCGCCTCGGCGCCGACGACTACCTCGCCAAACCCTTTGAGCGCCAAGCCTTGCTGCTGTCCCTGGAAAAGGTGCTGAAATCCCGTCGCCTGGAGGACGAAAACCGCCGGTTGACCGAAGCCCTCACGGAACGGGATCGATTGGTGGATTTGGTCGGCCGGGCCCCTTGTATGCAGCGCCTTTACCAGCGGGTCGAGAAGCTGGCGGGCACCGAGGCCACGGTGCTCTTGACCGGCGAAAGCGGCACCGGCAAGGAGCTGGCCGCCAGAGCCTTGCACGCCCTCTCCCGACGGGCCGATCGAGCTTTTGTGGCGGTCAATTGCGCTGCCATTCCAGAAGGTTTGGTGGAGTCTGAGCTCTTCGGGGTGGAAAAGGGAGCCTTCACGGGAGCGGACCGAGGACGTCCGGGTCGGCTGGAATCCGCGGACGGTGGCACCCTCTTTTTGGATGAAATCGGCGAGCTACCCCTGCTCATGCAACCCAAGCTCTTGAGAGCGCTGCAAGAAGGTCGTATCACCCGGGTGGGCGACCAGCGCGAGCGGGAGGTGAACCTGAGAATCATTGCCGCCACCAACCGCGACCTGGCCCAAGAGGTCGAGGAGGGTCGTTTCCGGGAGGATCTCTACTATCGCCTCAACGTCGTGCCTCTCAACATGCCGCCCCTGCGCGACCGACGAGACGACATCCCCCTGCTGGTGGACCATTTCGCCCGTCGAGCCACCCGCCGGCACGGGGTGTCCGTGGATCCGTTCTCCGGCGCGGTGATGAAACGATTGCTGGACCATCCATGGCCCGGCAACGTCCGTGAGCTGGGCAACACCGTGGAGCGGTTGGTGTTGCTGGCGGAAGACGGCCGGGTTTCCGTAGACGACCTGCCGGCGGAGCGGGAGAGCCGACAGGACGGTGGATTCAAAGTGCCGCCGGAAGGTTTGTCCTGGGAGCAACACGAGAAAGATTGTTTGCGCCAAGCCCTGGAGCACACCGCGGGCAACCGCACTCGAGCCGCCAAGCTCCTGAGCTTGCCCTACAAAGCCTTCCTCTACCGGTTAGAGAAATACAGCCTAGCCTAACAGCTGCGCAAAAGGGGAAGGATGTCCCGAAATGGGGAATTGGGTTCGAGCCCGTTGTTGGTTTTTCGCCCTATGAGCCGGTCCCGAGACAGACGAAGATGGGCGGAAGCGGCCGGCACACCCTTTGCTCTATAACCTGATGAACGGGCAATTCCTGTTTCTTTCGAGGTCACGAGCCGTGACGACGGCGAAGGATCGCAACGACCCGAAATCAAACGACGAACCCACATCAGACAGCTCATTCCGACAACTCGTTAGGAGACTTCCATGAAAGCTCAGCTCATTTCCGCCGTGACCGCCATCGCCATGCTTTGCGCCTTGACCGCCCAGATCGAGGCCGACGAGCCCGTGGTGGTGAAAAAAGAAAAGGTCAAGGTCATCGTGGCCGGCGACGACTCCGAGCCCCAAGTCGTGCAATTGAACGGCGACGATCTAGAAATCGGTGAGAGTCGCCAAATCTTCACGGACGACGGCAAAGAAATCGTCGTTTCCCGCTCCGAAGAGGGCCTCGAGGTCTCCGTCGATGGCGAAACCATCGACATCGGCGCGCTGCACGGTGCCCATGGGCACGACGGCAACATCCAAGTGCACCACAAGGTCATCGAGCATCTGGCCGATGGCGACGCCAAAGCCATGGTCTTTGTCGGCAAAGGCGGGCATGAGGTCGACATCGAGCAGATCGTCGCCGATCACGGCGGCAAAGCCCATCGGGTCTTCATCTCCAAGGACGGAGAGACCGTCGATCTCGAAGGCATCGACTCCTTGAAATGGACGGGTCATCCCCGGGTGCAAATCCTCGGCGCGGGCCTCGGCGAGCACCTCGAAGAGTCCGGCGCCTTCGACAACCTGTCCGACGAGCAGCGCCAGAAAATTCTCGATGCCATCGACTCCTACCACGAGTCCGTTCATGTCGACACCCGGGTGATGGTCCTCGACACCGACGATTCCGACGTCCACTAGGTCTCGCCCAGAAGACCTCGCACCAAGGCGTTCCCATCCCGTGAACGCCTTTAGTCATAGGAGTTTGCATGGCTCGACCCAGTGGTGTAAGCTATCGGGCCGAGACTCCGAAAAACGAACCTCATAGGCATCCGCTCATAAGCAGCGTGCCAACCGAGATCCACGGGAGATCCAGACATGATCCCACGGTGCAAGATTCCTCAACAGCCGGCCCAGATCCTCCGGGTCTTTGCCCTGGTCGTGGCTTTGGTCATGATCGCGGGTTCCGCGAGCGCCGCGCTGTTCACCGTCACCATGACCAACGGCACCAGCTTCGAGACTCGCTACCGCCCACTTCAAGCGGATTGGGACGAGAACCAAGTCATGGTCATGACCGACAAAGGCAATTGGATCGCTCTGCCGAAGAACGAAATCGCCGACGTGGAATCGCGCGCCGAGGTCTCCGGTTACGGCTACCAGCTCAACACCACGACCGTATTCTTGGGTTGGAGCCCGAACGATGTCGCCGATGACGGGGACGAAGGGGACGACGAGGACGGCGAAGGAGGCGAGGGCGGCACCAAACCGCCGGGCGCCGGTGGCGACCAAGAGGAGCCGCCGATTGAATACGGAGACGAGGAAGAAGATTCCGGCGTGACCTTCGAGCAATTCCTCGACGTACCAGACGAAGGTGAGGCTCTCGGCGGTGGCATCAGCCTGGATTCCGGCATCGACAACGACAACTGAATCCGTGATTCCGCTTTCGTAGCCTCGGCTCGGCAAAGCCGCTCCCAACGGGGGCGGCTTTCTCACGTTGGCCTCTTTTAATACGTGCAGATCTCAGTCCGTGCAGTTCGTAAGGACCGCAGCCGTCCCGCGTGTCTCTGTTCAACCCAAGAGCGTGTAATCCATGACGATGCAGCTACTTCGCCTCGGGCCCGAGGGTTTTTATGCCCTCCGCGACGACAGCGGCAAGGTGCGGTATCTGCACTCCGACCCGTTCGTAGATCCACCGGGCAGCTGGGAGCTGGGCAGGGTGGTGGTCGACGCCGAGCAGGTCCCTCTGCTCGTGCCCGTGCACCCGGGAAAGATCGTCGGAATCGGGAGGAACTACGTAAACCACGCCAAAGAGCTGGACAATCCCATTCCCGAGGAGCCTTTGGTATTCCTCAAAGCCCAGTCGTCGGTCATCGGCCCCTCTGCTCCCGTAATTCTGCCGCCCGAGAGCGCACGGGTCGATTTCGAAGGGGAGATCGCCGTCATCTTGAAGCAGGAGCTTTATCGGGCAGATCGAGAGCAGGCTGAGCGGGCCGTTCTCGGGGTGACCGCGGCCTGCGATGTCACCGCCCGGGATTTGCAGCGCAAAGACGCCACCTTCGCCCGGGCAAAATCCTTCGACACCTTCTGCCCCCTCGGGCCGAGCATTTTGCTCAACCCACCCCTGGATGAGCTCCGCCTGACCACCCGAATCAACGGCGAGATCCGCCAACAAGGCAACAGCCGAGACATGATCTTCGACATTCCCGCGCTGATCAGCTACGTCTCCAACATCATGTCCCTGCTGCCGGGCGATGTCATCCTCACGGGCACCCCCGAGGGGGTCGGACCGTTGAGGGCTGGGGACACGATCGAGGTGCAGGTGCAAGATCTCACGCCCTTGAGCAATCCCGTCGAGCAGCAGTCGTGACGTCTCAGATGAGCAAGACCGCCCGGTGGCGTCTGGCGATGATGATTCTCGGACTGGCAGCGTGGGCGTTCTGTCGTTTCTATTTTCAGTACCCTTGGCAGCTCGCGCTGCTGACCGCATTCGCTTTGATTGCTTTGGCCTATTCCGCCCGCCGTACCTACTATGAGCAGCGTCGCCTCTACAGGGCCGAGCCCTCGTGGGAATTCGGCGAGGAGGACGAGGAATCTTCCACTTCGCCAGAGTCAGCCGAGACCGACGATTCGCCTTCCGAAACGAGCCCTTGATCCCTAGAATTTGCCGTTCGAGCCGCCGACCATGGGAAGATGACCACTACGGCTAGGAGCAAGAGGTGGACCGCCCCCCCGCCCACCCAGCCGATCAAGAGCAGCAGGAGCCATAACGACAACCCTGTCGCAGCCGTCCACAGACGTTTTTCCACGGTCTTAGTTTTTTCCGTCGACACCTCTACCGCCATCGCTCAGCTCGATCCTTTTTCCCAACCCGTTCCAGCAGTCACCGCGATTCTTGTGGTCCGAGACTACCACCCAACTTGTTTTCTAGAGCCTGCCAACCCATGCCCGACGACACCCAGCATTCTCCCTCTTCGCCGCTAACGGGCCCGCTCTCGTTCGCCGTCCTGCTCACCCTTATGCTCGTCACCCTGTCCGGTTGCTTCGGACCCGGAGATTCGGGCTCCGGCGACCCTTCGGAAACCGTCGACGTGCCGCCGGCTCTTGAGATCCCAACGGAAAACGACGAGGTCGCGGCCCCGCGAGCGGTCGAAGAGGTGGCTGGACTAATGCCGTCTAATTTTCCCGAGGACCTACCCCTGCACAGGCCCTCGAGCTTGGTGAATTTCGGGGATGACGACAAGGGGGCTTGGGTCGAGCTTTTGAGCGACGACCCGCCGATTCACGTGGAGCAGACGCTCACCAATCGCTTGCGCGCCGGCGGCTGGTCCATGAATCCGATGGGTAGCGCGAAGAATCGCACCTTCGAGCTTCGCCGCAGCGGCCACGTCGCCAAGCTGATCATCCGTGAGAGCGGCCCGGGCACCCTCTTCCGCTACGAATATTGACCCACCAAGATCCGGCGAGCGTCCTCAACGCTGATACGCACCGTGTTGGCGGCGTCGCTCCGAAACGTATTCCTCGGCGGTATTCTCCGCCACCAGCTCGTAGAGCACGGCCTGCTTGTCCTTGGCGCGTCGGAGGATTCGACCCAAGCGCTGAACGTGCTCCCGGACGCTACCGCTTCCGGACAACACCACACCCACATTGGCCGCGGGCACATCCACCCCTTCGTTCAAAACCCGTGAGGTGACCAAGAACGGCAGCCTGCCTACGTTGAAGCTCGACAGAATCTCGTGCCGTTCTTTGACCTTGGTTTGATGGGTGATCGAAGGAATCAAAAAGCTGCGGGAGATTTTGTAGACCGTGGCGTTGTCGCTAGTGAAGATCAACACCCGATCCATGCGGTGCCTGTGCAAGAGATCTTGCAAGGCCCTCAGCTTGGCCCCCGAAGCCTGGGCGATCGCCTTTTGGGCTCGATAGGCCAGAAACGCTCGGCGTCCTCGCTCACTGCGGGAGGTCGCCTGCAAGAAGCGCTGCCAGCCCGCCGGCGAGCCGAGCCGGATGCCCTCTTCGTAAACGAATTGACGGTAGATCTCCCGTTGCTCCGCGTATTCTTCCTGCTCTTGCTCCGAGAGACGAACTTGCAGGCGCACCGTCTCGTATTCCGAGAGAAATTCTCCCGCCAGCTCGCCGATCTCGCGACGATAGACAAACGGCCCGATCAACCGCTCTAGACGGGTCTCGCCTCCGTCTTCCCGCTCCGGAGTGGCGGTCAGGCCGAGGCGGAAGGGCGCCAGCGACAGCTCGGCGGCCAGGGAATAAGTGGGCCCCGGCAGATGGTGGCATTCGTCGAAGACCAAGAGGGCGAATCGATTGCCGAGTCGCTCCATGTGGATGTAGGCGGAGTCGTACGTGGTGACGGTGAGATCTCGGACCTCATAGTGGCCACCGCCCACCAAGCCGATCTCCCGATCGAAGGCGGATTTCAACACCGCGTACCATTGATGCATCAAGTCCAGGGTCGGTGTCACCACCAGGGCCGCCCGACGCAATCGCTCGAAAATCATCTGCGCGACAAAGGTCTTTCCCGCCCCCGTCGGCAGCACCACCACGCCGCGGCGACGAATCATCCAGGCGGCCACCGCTTCGGCTTGGTAGGGGAAGGGGTCGCGGATTTCCCGGCTTTTCAAATCCAGCTCATCAAAGCCACCGGCCCGATTGTCGACCTCGACGTCGGACCGATGCAGGAAGGTCAGGACCTCCCGATACCGATAGGCCTGGGCTCGCAGGCGACCGACTCGACTGTCGTAAATGCAGCCCAAACGCTGGAGACCCTCGCGAATCTCATCGTCGGCGTTGTGGATCAGCAGGGTCCCTTGGTCGAATTCCAGCCGGAGCATAGCTTATCTTAATGGCTGCGGGCCGCCGACGCCGAGCCGCGATTTCCGTCGGCCTTGGTAGACGGCGTTCCTCAGCAGCTCTTCCGATATATTGGCGTGCCAGGATACGACGATCATTAGGAGCTCATCCGTGCTGAGATCTCAACCCTCCCCAGCCCCAAGGCCTCCGCGATTTTCGGCCTGTCACGGGCGCGTCCGATCCAAGGCTGTTCAATCCAAGGCCGGGCTCTTGCTCTCGGTCTTGATCTGCGTGTTCTCTACCGGCCCGAGCCCGGCCTGGGCAGACTCCAAAACACCCGATGATCAGCAGCCCAATTCCGCTAGCTCGCAGCTCAGGAATCAGCGTCGCGCGGTAGGAACGGCCGAAAGGGTGAATTTCGCCCCGCACCCCGCGGGGCTGAGCGGCTTTCGAGCCGAACGACCTTGGCAGCACACCGTGAGCCGACCCGGCGCCGCGTTTCTCAAACCCCGCTTCACCCGAGTCGACTTGAAACCCGGCCATATCTTGCGAATCCTCGACGCTCAAGGGCGAGAAATCGAGAGTATCACCGGCCAGGGACCGAGCCTCGGCGAGTCCTTCTGGGGCCTTTCCGTGCCCGGAGACCAAATGACCCTGCGGCTCGACATGGCGAGCTCCAGAGACACCTACGAGCATCCGCCCTTTCGGCTCGAGCAGCTGGTAGTGGGAGACACCGAGGTGATGTCGTCCTTCTTGCCGTCGTGGACCGACCCTCAGCTACCCGCCGCCGCCAAGAGCATCTGCGAGCCCGCCGAATTCACGGACGCCATTTGCCACCAAGGAGACGGCCCCCGCTGGACCAACGCCCAAGCCACCGCCGGGATTTTGGAGATCGTCGGAGACCAAGCCTTTTTCTGCACCGGGGTCAACGTTTCGCCGCGGAACCTGGTGTTGACCACCGAAAGCTGCCTGGCCGACACGGCTGCGTGTGAAAACGCCGAATTCATCTTCGGTCATTATCGGGAATCCTGTGGCTCCGGTGACGTATCCCCGGCATGGCAGTCCTACCGCTGTTTGGAAACCGTGGCGTCCTCACCCTTCGACAACCAATGCGAGCCGGAAGCCGGGCGTTTGGATTTCTCCCTCCATCGCATCGACGGTGAAGCCGCCGTCACCTGGGGTTACGCAGACCCCGACCCGACGCCGCTCAGCTCCGGAGAAGGCCTCTACATTTTTCAGCACGCCGATGGTCGGCCCCTCGAGCTGAGCGAGGGCAGCGGCGCGGACGTGGTGGTGGACGGACAGACCCTTCGCTACTTCGGCTCCCTCGACACCGAAAGCTCCAGTGTCGGAGCGCCGGTCTTCCGCGATTCCGATGACCGCCTGGTGGCCCTGCACCATTGCGGCGGCTGCGCATCTCCGGGTTTGGGAAATCGGGGAGTGATGATGTCGGATATCGAGCCTTTGATCGCCCCGTTCCTATGTGAAGCCGGCGTGACCCTCGAGCCCATCGCGTCCGACGACTTCTCCCCCGTCTCCGGCAACGGCGACTCCGTGCTCGATCCCGGCGAGACCTGGCAGCTCGTCCCGCGCGTGCTCAACGCCGCTTGCACCGCCAACGCCGGCACGATTACCGCCGATTTTCAGGCCAACGTCGGCTCCGTGCCGATCACCTTGCTCGATGCCACCTCGACTTTTGGGGATCTGAACGCCGGGGCTTCCGGAAACGGCACGCCGATTCGATTCACGGTCGGCGCGGGCCAAAGCTGCGACGGCGAAGTCGTCCTCGACCTGGTGTCGATCACCGCCAATGAAGGCGCCTTCTCCGGCGAGCCCGCCTACGCCTCAAAAGAAATCGGCGAGGTGCCCACGTCAACTTTGCTGAGCGAAGGCTTCGACAGCGGCATCCCCATGACCTGGGCCGTCGACCACCAAGGGACCGGCGTGGGCGAGGGCTCCACTTGGACCACCGACGATCCGGGACAGCGAGACCTCTTCCCCTCGGCCTTCGCAATCGTCGACTCGGAATTCCTCGGCCCCGGCCTGACCATGGACGAAAGCCTGATCACCCCGATCATCGACACCACGGGTTTTTCGAATCTCACCCTGAAATTCGACCATCAATTCCGCTGGTTCAACGGCGAAATGGACGAAAAAGCCGACGTCGAGGTCCGCTCATCGGCCACCTCCGGTGCTTGGACCCAGGTCGTGAGATTCCAGGGCGCAGACGCCCTCGGCTCCGAGCAAGCGGACCTCAGCGCCTCAGGCGCCGCCGACCTCCAGATCCGGTTCCGCTACTTCGATGCCGAATGGGAATGGTGGTGGGCAATCGACCAAGTCGAGCTGCTGGGTGACAACGGCAGAATGTGTTTCACCGGCATCTTCGCCGACGGATTCGAATCCGAGAACACCGCCGCCTGGAGCCGGACGGTTCCTTGAAAGGGACACTACTCAATCCCGAAAACAAACCTCACTCGTTCAGGGCTGCCCAACCTACCCGAGAGATAGTCCATCAGGCCTATGACCAACAAGGCCGCAACGCTGAGCTCTTCTCGGCGAATATTTAGGTGGGCCAAGGCCAAGTGGATTTCCGAAGCGTTGAGCCAGCTGATCTGCTCACTGGAATAGGAGAAAAAAAGCTCTTCGTAAATTTGATCCGACATGGGAGTGGGAAGCCCACGAGGTCGGAATAGCGGACTCTCTCCTTCATTCGACCTGAATCCTGAGATGGCAGCGAAGAAGCGGTAGTCTTTTCCACCCCGCAAATCCACGTAGCGATCAAGTGGGATGACCCGTCCGGTCTTCACCGAGAACGGCTTTTCCAAAGTTCTGTCGTCGTATTCGAGAAAACCGTCGATGCCACTACCCATGTTTCTCTCCCGGAACAACGCAGTACAACAGACGTACACGCTCTCTTCCCACCTGGAGCGCCAAGATCTTCATCGCCTTTAATAAGAGACCGGTTCCGATATCGACTTGTTCAGGATCAATCTGACATTCCCTCAGATGCTCTTGAAGCTCGAGATGCGAAACCCAGCTGAGGTGCGCCGCCTGAGACGACAACCTTTGTTTGAGCTCGCGTAGCGCCCATGGCGAGACGGGATCTGGTAGCCCTCTAGCAGGAAATGACCGCAGAAGCTTCAACAATAAGGGGCTGCATTCTTCGCGTAAAGCCCGATAAGAGGTGAATGGCAAAGCCTGGTCTGGCACCTTGAAAGGCCGCTCCCCTTCGTTGCCGCCACAGACTTCGTCGTACTCAATAACAGCCTCTAGAACATACAAGTCTTCTGGGAAGGTACTCACCTTTTCCAGCCTTTCATGGGCAGCACCCTAATGATTACGTTGTTCGTTTGCTGGATTTGCTTGAGAGTCCTGAGAAAAGACGGAGAGACTAGACCACTCCGGTTTTCGGGAATCGCTACGACTAAGACTCTCGCCTTAACTGCCGACCCAGGGATAGTAGGAAGATCTTGATGCGATTTTTTCGGCCGGAAGCTCGGATGCCTTCCAAGATCATCCGCAACTTTGCTGATTTGGTGTAGAAGGTTTGAGGACTTGCGATTGGCTTGATAGGTCTTGAAGGAAGTCACGGTCCCATCGCGATAGTCGTCCATATCCCGATACGCGGTTGCGTTTGCACCGAATTTGCGTTCAAGAAAGCCACCTGGTTCGTTCGGGCCAGCGGGAACGGCTTCGGAATTCCTTAGAATAGCCCTGATTCCTGAATCGACGAAGGCAAAAGCTAAGGCGGACAGTGCTCCAGCCAGCTCAATTCGAGCTTGATGATTTACGTAAAGTAGCGTGGCGCGACCGATTGTAAGAACAGTGCTACGGTAGGCAGTGATTGCAACCGACTGAATGCCGGCAGCAACGCCACGGACTGCATTCGCAAAGGCCTGGCTTACCAGAGACTCGGCTCCGTTGGGGTCAACTCGATTCAGAGGATCCAACTCAGAGTAGACATAATCATTGAAGCTCAACGGGCGAAAACGCTCACCTTCCCACGGGTCGACCGATCTAAATCGACCTGCCCCGAAATCCAGCCACCGTACCCGGTGGTATCCCAATCCCGCCGCCGACTTCGGCTGGCCAGTAAATCCATAATCCTGACTCGACACTCCCAAGCTTCTCCCGAACGCGGAGTAATCCAACCGCTCCACCATCCCGCCCAACGCATCCGTCAACCCGCGGACGCTCCCTAGGCCGTCTAAGTGGTAGTGAAGATCCTCGGATCCGGCACGGCTGAGGCCGAGCAATTGGTCGCCTGCTCGCACGTAGACCGCTTTAGGGTCTCCTGCGCGGAATTCCGTGACGACATGACTCAGCCAACCGCTGTCGTCCACCAGATAGCCCGTGGTGTCGGTCTGACCGCCGACCGTCTCCGTGCTTTTCACCCGATTGCCGTTGACGTCGTAGGTGGTCTCGACTTTGACGCCTTTGGTGGTCTCCACTTCCAGTAGGCGATCCTCGGACCACCATTGATAGGACCGTCCCGGCTCCGGCCAGATCTCCGGCTGTTTCTTGATCCGACCGCCGCGATCCCACTCGACCCGCTGGCCGTTGTGTTGGACCATGCGGTCCCGGCTGTCGTACCGGGTATAACCAAAGGCACCGCACCGGAATCTTGAATTCCGAGCTTTTGTTGGGCTCTTGTAACCGAGCCCGGGGCAAAGGTGGGCAGAGGGAAAGAATTCAGAGTGGGAAGGATCGTTC
>JAUIJL010000023.1 GCA_030431255.1 Thermoanaerobaculia bacterium
AGCGTCATCGAGAGAACGAGACCGCGCCCTTGGGGGTGGAAGCGATCCTGAGTCGTCATCCTCACTATCGTCCCGGAGAGAAACCGAGCTCGCCGCGTCCTTGGTTCCACGCGATCGGTCGGGAGGTCCGGGAAGCGATGCGAACCGCGTTGATTTGGATCGTAGCGGCCTATCGGGAGGCGTCGGAGCGGTACCGGGCGGGTGAATTTGACGTCGAGTTTCCGGAAGGCACGTTCCCGCCGGCCCGTCCTTTCATAAACCCTTGCCCCTTAGGTCCCTTAGTGCCTGGATAGCTTCGACAATCGTCGTTTTTCGGCGGCCTTACACGGTTGGTAGGTGGATCGCCAAGTCCTGTCGAGGTTTGGGTAGGGGGAAGTGTGTTTGGATTCTTGGAATCGGAAGGATTCGAGTTGGGTTTTGTGACGGTGCAAAGGTGTTGAAGACTCTTGTTCAAAAATCGAGTGACACTTGATTGGGATCATGACCCTTGAATCCAAGCCCCGCTCCGCACAGAGCCCATAGGAGCCTTCCCAAGCTCTGCTCACACGTCTATTCCTCATTCCTCGACGTCTAGCTCGACCTGCATTCAGCTCCCACCTACGACAGCGCTTACTCGCGTCCAGTCGCGGCTAGGCCCTTTTCCTCCATCGGCTCGGTGCCGAGCACGCCGTGGACGGCCGCTGTGAAGGCCTCGAAGTTGAAGGGCTTTCGCAGCAGCGGACGGCCTTGGATGGCTTCAATGTAGGGGCCCTCGGCATAACCGGACATGAACAGGATCGAGAGCCCGGGAATGCGCCGGTCGAGCTCCGTGGCGAGCTCGGGCCCGCTCATGCCCGGCAGCATGACGTCGCTGATCAGCAGGTCGACGGCACCGTTCAGGTCGGCGGCGATGGCGAGCGCGTGGTCGCTGTCGGCCGCGACTTCGGCGCGGAGCCCCAGGCGGAGCAGAAATCTGGCGACGAGGCGGCCGAGCTCGCGTTGGTCCTCGACCACCAGCACTGTGCCGTCGTGGGACAACGCGCGCCATGTCGACACCTCGTCACCTCCCGATGGCGAGACCCGGTCTTGCTCGCCGGCGATGGGAAACAGCACCCGGAAGGTCGTCCCGCGCCCCAGGCGTGAATCGGCTTCGATCCGTCCACCGCTCTGGTGAACAATTCCGTGGACCGTCGCCAAGCCGAGGCCGGTGCCCTCACCTCGCTGCTTGGTGGTAAAAAACGGGTCGAAGATCTTGGGCAGGATTTCGGGAGAGATCCCTTGCCCGCTGTCGGCGACCGTCAGCTGAATTTGGGATGGGTCGACCCTCGCGGTCTCGATGGTCAGCTCACCGCCGGCCGGCATGGCGTCTCGCGCGTTGATCGCGAGATTGAGCAAGACCTGGCCGAGCTGCCCAGGCTCGGCGCGGATGGGTGCCAAGTCTTCCGCCAGCCGGATCGTGACCACGATGTTCTCAGGAAGCAATCGACGCAAGAGCGGGTCGACCTCCCGGACGACCTCGTTGAGGTCGAGCGACTTCAGCTCCAGATGCTGCTGGCGGCTGAACGCGAGCAGCCGGCGGGTCATCGCCGCGGCGCGCTCCGCCGCCTGACGGATGTGCTCGATGTCGACGTTTTCGGTTTCCGTTTGGATCAGGTCGCAGGAACCGATGATCACGGTCAGCAGATTGTTGAAATCGTGGGCGATGCCCCCTGCGAATCGGCCGACGGCTTCCATTTTCTGGGCCTGCCGTAGGGTCGCCTCCAGCTGTCGCTCGCGGGTGACGTCGCGCATCACGGCGACGCGCATGTCGGGCCCGAGCAATGGCAGCTCGCGGGCCCGAACCTCGGCCACGAACGGCTCTCGATCGGCCCGATAGGCCTCGAATTCGAGCGGTCGCTCAGAGGTGCCGCTGCGGTCGATACGATGGCGGACGGCTTCTTTGTAGGCCGCGGCGACACGGGCGCCGACCGGTGCGCCGATCACCTTGTCGAGGGTCGTGCCGAACATGCTCGCCAGCTGCTCGTTGGCGTCGAGGATCACCTTGCCGTCGTGGATCAGGACCCCTTCGGACGTGGCGGCGGCGAGGGTGCGGAAGCGCTCCTCGCTCACCTCCACCGCGCGCTCGGAGGTCGCGATATGTCGTTGCTGGGTCTCGCGCCCGATCCTGCGCAACCACTGGCGCTCCATCCAAAGGAGAGTCCCGAGTATCAACAACGAGCCGACGATCAACCACTCCCGCGGCGTTTGGTAGGCCGGTTTTGCGATGCCGGTGGCCGAGAGAATTCCGTGGGTCAGGGGCAGTAAGAAGGCGCAACCGACCAACGGGCTGCCCACTTGGAACAAACCGTCGAGCCATTCCGCGGATTGTGGTCTATCCGGCTTCCGGTCGTCGGGGAAGTCGCTATGGCGGAGGCGGGCCGCTGCGGCTAGCGCCAATACCGGAAGGTTCCACAGCAGGTTGACCGCGTCGCCGAAAGGCATCTCTCCGACCCGGCCCGATCGTTCCATGGCGTTGAGGCAGTCGAGGGCGAACCAGCACATCATGCTCGCCGCGATCAAACCGTAGAGGGTACGCCATCGACGGGAGCCGGCTCGCCACGCGAGCTGACCGTAGCGCACGCCCACCGCCAGATCGAGGACGGCGTAGAGGGTGGAGGAGGCTGCCCAAGAAGAGAAGTCTTGTGGGTCGAGGTGGCTCGGCACCGCGACGAAGTACAACGTGAGCACCAGCACGGTGACCGCAAGACCCAAGATATCGAGCCGGCGGCCGGTCGAGCCCGTGTCGGCATGTCGCCCGCCGTCGGGTCGCATTTCGGCGGCCACCAGGCTGAGCAGAAAGAGCAGGAGGTAGGCGGCGTCGATGAAGAGATGCCAGGCGAGCGAGCGGCGGGCTTCCGGCACCAGCCAAATCACGCTCTCCGAGATCAGCCAGCAGCCGTAGGCGACGGCGGTCATGCGCCAGAACGAGCGCTCGGCCGCGCTCTCCAAGGTGTTGATCCGGAACAGCAGCAACCCGACCAGCAGCGCGGCGGCGGCGAGGTCGACCCCAGCGCTGTAACGGGTCATCATCGATCGCTCGAAGACCGGCACGAGGTACGGGATGCTGAGCGCAGCGAGCGCCGCCAGCAGCCACCGAAATCCCGAGTCTCGCAGCAGGGCTCGCACCATCCGATCGATCTCCAGGCCATCGGCGTCGTCGAGCAACGACGGAATCAGGGCGTGAATCGAACCCGTTGCTCGCGGACGGGCCGGACGTCTAGGTCCGATTCACAGGGTGAGCCGAGCATATGTGTCGACTTAGGTAAATAGATAAGAAGTTTATCACGAGCCGGGAGCTTGGCTTCGTAGGTCGTGCCATCGACCTCGTCCGGTGCCCTCGGGAAAGCGCGTCGAGGTAGGTGTGGACCCTCTCGGCGCGTTTGGTCCTCAGCGCTACGTGGCACCTTTCTGTGAGATTCGGCAACCAATGATGAAGCTCCCAGGCGACGATGGACAGCAGGCAAATCAAGATCATCGTCATCGCTGCCGGTGCCGCCCAGCGATGGCGGACGACAAACGGCCGCGGTGCCCAACGGACGAGCAAGAAGCTCACCGAAAAAGCGAAGATCGCTCGGCTGTACCAACCCATGACCACTGCGCCCTCCGGCGGTGTCCAGCTGAAGGCCCGGTGCTCCGGCAGGTAAAAGAGCAAGGGCAAGTCGAGGAGAGGCCAAGCGGAGTAGGTCAGGACAAAGCTCAATTCCGGCAAGAGCTCGCCCAAGTGATCCGCAAGAGCTCGTGATGATTTCGGGACAGCATCCCTTGGGGTTTCGGTAGGAAGCATGTTTTTTCTCCGATTCGAGGGGATCCGGTATCGAGACTCGACCTTGCATGACGAGCCACAGGCCCGCGATGCATGAAAATGCCAACACTGCGACGAGCAAGGCGGCGAAGCCCCTTTGAAAGCGCCAAAAGCTCGGAGGTGGATTGCGCGGCTCGCGCGATCGGTAAAAGGGCAGCAGGCGCCGACGGGTGGCCCATGCGAGCACCAGAAGAATGGTGCCCCAATGTTCTTTGATTTCGAAAAGAGCTGTCATACCCGGCTGAGTCGTGTCCATCCAAGCGGCTCGGACGCCCACTCGAAAAGCTGGGTAGGCCAGCGCTCCACTGAGAATCGTCGCCGCGATCAACCAACCCAGGAGAGACGCGTAGCGGCCGGCCAGGTATCGATCACGCCGACGGGTCGCCGCCCGCCGCAGGGCGATCCAAAGATGGAGCGACACGGCCAAGGCGCCGACGCCGGCGAAGGTGTGGATCACCAACACCGGCTCGAAAATGCGCCATTCCCAAGTCATGGCTCGCGGATGGTGAACGGGCCGTCGATTACCGTGCCACTCGAGTTGTAGGTAGTTCCTCCGACATCCGAGCCGTCCACCTCGACTCGAACGTAGTGATGGCTATTCGAAGCCTTGGCCAACCAATTGGCGTAGCTCGACTGGGGCGGCACGTCGTACGCCCCGGCGCCGCCACCACCGGAAAGGATATAAGTGATGCCTTGAGATTGGCTGCTGTCGATGGTGCACACCATGTCGGGGGCGCCGTCGGGCACGGTGCCGTCTGCTCCTTGGGCGCAAGATGCGACCCCGGCTGTGCTGTTCGCGCAGGTGGGATCACTGGTCGGACAGATGTTCAGCAAGGATTTCGAGCGTTCATAGAAATGGTTGTGGCCGTTGAACACCGCCGCTACTTTTCCGCCTCCGGACCCTTGCAACAGAGGTGACAAGGTTTCGATTTGCACAAAGCTGCTGGGATGGCCCGAGCCACTGCGCACAGTTTGGGTGACCATGGGGGCGTGGTAGAAAAGGAAAATATTGTTGATGTCTTCGGTATCGTCCGAAAGCGCGTCGACAAGCCAGTTATGGAAGCTCGTAGAGCTCAAATTGCCATCGTCCGTGTCCCAAATAAAATCGAGGGAAACAAATCGATTGCCGAGCAGATCGAAAGAGTACATTTGCTTGAGCTCACCCTTGTTGTCTCCTGAAGAAGGAGTGCCGTCGATATAGGAGATCTCGTCGAAATTTGAATAGTCAAAATAGTCGTAATAAAAAGAAGCTTGCTTACAGCTTCCTAGGCTGTGGTTGTAATAGTTGTGATATTCATGATTGCCTGGCGCCGTGTACATAGGAATATTCTTGAGCAAGGGCTGCGCTTGATTGAAGAACTGCTCGATCCACGCATCTTGATCGCAACCACTGCCGGCAAAGTCGCCGGTATTCAGGATGAAACGAGGGTATGTCGGCGATGTCGACTGGCGCCCGGAAAGATCATGCAACATCTGTTGGGCTAAAATGCCCGTTGCCCCATTGTTGGTTCGGGTATCTCCGAAGACATAGAATCCGACCTGGTCTCCGGATGACGGTGGGGTGATGAAGTTGTAGTCGTTCTGAGAACCTACCAGATCGTTGGTGCCGTAGTACCCTACGTAGTACCAATATTTAGAATCGGGGCTCAGACGGTCGAAGCTTATTCGGGAGACGTTGGCGGGCGACAGCTCTTCACCCTTGGAGCGGGCGTGCAAGGATCGGCTTCGGGGACGAAGCTCTTCCTCGGTGAGAGATTCGTCGTCGGAGCAAGTAGAGCCTTGTCGAAGAGCAATGCCGAATAGAGCCTGGGCCGTGTCAGCGGTTTGCATGACCAACGTCGCCTCGCTACCGAGCACATTTTGAAGGAACGGCTGAACGTTGTAGAGCGGATTGGGGCTGGTGACCGCCTCTGTGGCTCCCTGTCCGGTGCTCAGGCCGTGAGCATCGGCGGAAGCTGTGGTATAGACCCCTCCGGCATTGTTGTCTACACCATCGATGACTATCCAGTAGTAATAAGTTGTGTCAGGGGTAAGGTCAACGAAGGTTACGAAATAGTCGACGTTCGAATCTCCTTTGTAGGTGATCGATCCCTGAGCGGCCCGGACTTTGCTCGTGGCGCTGGACGATGGCATTTCGAACGCTGAGGCGCCCGTGAGCAGATCATCGCCGGAACACGAGCCGACTGATGTCGGATCGCAACATGTCGCGCCTTCGGGGAAGTTGAAGCCCATACCGAGGCACGAGCTGTTGGTTTGGTAATTGATGGTGACCGACGTGGAGCTTACGGAAGACACAGAAGGGTTTTGGGTGAAGGAACACGCTTGAGCCGGGGCATGACCGAGCATGACCAAAACGGTAAGCGTTGCCAAAGGGGCTAGGCATGCGAGCTTTGAGCAGGGCCTCATAAGAGATTTCCTTTCTATCGAGGTTAGTGGTTCACCGAACGATAGAGCAGAAATCATGCCAAAGATCGAACGTTTATTTTTAACTGGTTTCCGCGGGTTATGGGGATCAGAAGCGCGCGGGATGCGGGACCAGGGTGAGCCGATCGGTAGTGCTCGGGTGAACCGATCGGCTCACCTGCCTGCGGCCTCCGTGGAGGCGCGTGCTCAAAGGTCGAAGACCAAGCTTCCGAAGCTGCGATAGTGATTGAGAGCATCGACGGCGGCCGTGGTCGACCATCGGGGCCGCTCCATGGTGAGCCGCAGTCGATAGCGTCCGCTGTCGAGGGCTCGCGTCGCCGATTCGGACCTGGGGGCCACGATGATCCTGCGAGCGTCGGCATCTTGCAGCAGGCTTACCTCGAGGGTCTCGAAACCCACCAATGACCACCACGTTTCAAAGCAGAGGCCGGTGTCGGGATCGATGAAGAGCATGGAGCCGGTCGGCAGGTCGGCGAAGAGGGATCCCAGGGCGGAGCTCGGCTCGAGGGTGGCTCTTTCGCCCGCCTCGATGTCCACATAGGGAATTCCGCCGAGGTTGAAGGCCACGCTTCCGCTCCAAATCCTGAAGGCGGGATCTCCACCCACGGCACCGCCGCTCAGCTGAGCGCCGCGCGAGGTGTCGCCGCCCGTAGGGTCCGGCGCCAGCATTTCGAGCGCTACGATCGGTTGATCGGGCCTCAGCTCGCCGGCTAAAGCCGCATCGAAGTAGACCCGCAGGCCTTGGCCTTCGAGGGGCTCGATCAAGGTCGCGCCCGCCTGGGGATGGGTGGGAGTCTCAGCGACTTTGTGGGCGCTCCGTTGCGTCGACAGGTCGGAGCCGGCCAATAGGCTCAGCACATCGGGCGCCAACGCTTCGAGCTGATCGAGCTGCGCTTGGTCGAGCGGACCATCGCCGTCGGTGCGGCGTTGGAGCTCGACGCTGATTTCCTCGATCATGTCGAGGGGCTCGGGGGATTCGATCACCAACGCGGTCACTCCCGCGTCGTCCTCATAGCGGCTGACTTCGAGCGCCTCCGCGTTTTGCGCGAAAGGTAGCACCAACCCGGCCGTCCAACGGTCGAAGAGCCGCTGGCGTTGCTCCGCCGACCCGCCGGCAGCCATCAGCTCGGCGATTTGGTCCGCGGTGGCGGTCCACAGGGAGCCCACGGTTTCGGTGGCGGTGGCGCCGAGGGCGTCGGGCTCGATCAACGGCAGGTTGCCGTCGAAGCTTTGAATGTGGTCGGTGAAGCTGCGGTAACGGCTCGCTTGGAAAGAGAATTCGTAGGCCTTCAAGCCGGCTACCCGCAGAGATCGTAAGGCCACCTCTCCTTCCGCCACCAGGGCCAAGCGACCCTGACGCTGGGATCCACGATCGATTTCGATCGTCACCTCGCCGCAGGACCAACGAAGCCGATCGTCGAAAGCGGTGGCCACCACGTTCAGCGTCTCGCCTTCGTCCTGAAGCTCGGCTTCGGCCAACAGCTCCATTTGGGTGCCCGTGGCTCGGCGATAGAGGGCGAGGCGGCGTGCTCCGGCGTTGGTTTCGACCAAGGCGAATAGGCCTTGGTCGGCATTGCCGGTCGGCAGGCCGAAGGCGATGCCGACCGCCGAGTCGGACGTCGGCTCGGCCGCTGAAGGATTGGGTCGGACCTCGAGATGGACCTCCAGGTGGTTCCAATCCTCTTCGCCGAAACAGGCCAATTGCCGTGACGGGGCGTTGACCAGGAGCTCACCGTCGACCACCGACCAGGCGTCGCCACCACCGGCGCCGCCGTCGATGAGGAAGTCGAAGGCGCTGAGGTCGATGGGCAGGAAGGGCTCGCGATGCACGAAGGGGGAGCCTTCCGGGCGGACCGCGGCGGTGAAGCGCGCGTCGGCTCGCCACAGCTCGCCCTCGGGATCGAGGGGATCCTCAGTGCCTTGGGGTTGAGCGATCAAGACTCCGGTGGTGACGTCGTTGGGGTCGTCCAAGAGACAAACCGTTCCCGAGCGCTGGGTCAATCCACCCAGGCGAGCACGCCGCGGATCGACGGCACGTCCCGAGCTGACCACCAAATCCGACGAGCCGGGGGTGGGCAGCCAGGGGAGCGGGAAGTCGAGGATGACCGGAGGTAGGTTCAAATTCCAATGGGCGACGATCCAATCGTCGGAGGTGGTGGTCAGCACGGTTTCCGGCTCGGTGGACAGGTCGGGTTGAGCCGTCAGCGCGAGGCGCAAGAGCTCTTGGCGCTCGTCGCTGGTGCCGGGCGGGCGCTCGCTTACCGGAACCACCAAGGAATAGTGCTCGTTGAAAGCGAGGGCCACGGGCTCCTCGCGATAGACCCGTCCGCGACCGCCGCGATAGACGTCGCGAACATAGGGCTCGACCTCTTGTCCGACCCGTTCCACGGCGTTGAGCCCAGGGTGACCCTTGGTGGTGAAATAAAGGTATTCGTCGACCTCGGTAGAGCTCGTATCCGTGCTCGGATGGGCGGCTTCGAGCCGGGACCTGACCCGCACCTCGTATTCGTGATTGGGCAGCAGGAAGAGCTTGCCCCGACCGGCGTACGAGCTTTGGAAGTCGTCGGCGGTGGAGTCGCAGAAGGTTTGGTCGCGTTGGTCTTGTAGCCATTCCTGGTACGTGACGTAAACCGCCTCGAAGATTTCGACCCGATACGGGGTTCTTTCCTCCTCCGGCTGCTCGGTTTCCTCGAGCAGCTCCGCGCGCAGCTCGAAGCGGCGGAAGGGACGCAGCCCGAAGATCTCGACGTCCTGGAAAGGCGCGATGGTGCCGAGATCCATGGTTTTTCGTCCCGCTTCCACGGCCGTATCGTCGAAGGCGACGAGGTGGAGCTTAGCGGGAGCGGTGCCGCTCCAGGCCAGATGCACCCGGCAGAGCACGGTGTCGGCATCGAGCTCGGCGCGGGCGACGACCCCCGGCCCGGATATGTCGACCGCGGCCACCTGCCCCGCCGAGGATCCGGGCAGGGCGGGGGGGCGCACCACGGCGGGTTGCAGGAGACGCAGTCGGCTGTTGCTTTCCGTGAAGACCCGCGGACCGACCAAGGAGGTGCCGAGGGGCGGCTCTTCGTAGCCCACCCGATGAACGGGGGTTTGGCGATCGGGGGGGCAACAGGGCCAATTCGGGTTGTCGATGATGATGACGTCGTCGGTGTAGGGATCCACCGTGGAGTAGTCGAAGGGTGTGGACGCGTTGACCAACAGCCGCTTGGCCGCGGCCTGGGATCCGGAGCGCACGTCGGGGCTCCAGAATTTGCTGATCTCGTGGGGCTCGATGCTACCTTCCAGCTCCACACCGCTGGGATCGCTGAAGTCGCCGCTGAGCTCGATGCGCTCTTCCACGGTCTGCCAGGTCGGATCGCCGCCGAAACGGGGCCGACGCCGGATTTCGAATCCCACCAAGCCGTAGCCCAAGGAAAGATCGCCGGAAGCTTGGTTCCCTTGGCCCGGTGTGACACCGCCGATCTGCAGGTCGTCGTTCATGGACGAGGAGAAGTCGATGGCGATGGTCGAATCGGTGGCGATGGGACGGATCTCGTCATTGGCGTGGAATCGCTGGATCCGGGAGGTCTCGTCAAGCCCGCCGGCGGAGAAGTCCTCGATCGAATGAGTTTCCGCGGGAAGATCGTCGGTCCAAGCGGTGTCCCAGCGCTCCACGTGGATCGGCAGCGTTGAGCTGGTCGCCTCGTGGAAGGCCGAGCCTCCTTGGAGCGGTGAGGTGAACAGGCCCAAGAGCTGTGGCTGGACTTCCCCGGAAGCGTGCTCGAGATCGAGGGTGACGTCTGGTAGGAACCAGGGGGTTTCGAAGCGCAGGCGCAAAGCGAGCTCCGTGCGGGCCGGACGCAAGCACACGTAGCGCAGCTCGATGGCGGCGCTGACGCCGAAGCGCAGGAATCCGAACAACACGGCGCGGATCGCGGCCTCGAGGAGAATCGCCAAACCCTGATCCTTGGAGCCGGTTTTGAACGTGCCGGCCTGAAATCCGAAGAGCACGTAATAGGAGAGCTCGGCCACGCCCCATTTCGACTCACCTTCGAGGCGCACGGTCAGGCCCAGGCCTTCCGGCCCTTCGTCCACCAGCTCGAGGCAGAAACCCACTCGCAGATAGGTTCGGAATTGCCAAAGATCGATATCCCACACCAACGAAAGCCACGAGCGCGGGTCGGCTAAACGCCCGAGCGCCAAGGTACCCGGCCGGTTGCCGATCAATAGGGTGCCGGTGAGCTTCGGGGCTCGTTGCAACCAATCGGAATTCGAATCGGCCAGGGTCTCTAAGGTCACCTCGACACCGAGCTGCAGCTTGTAGGCCGGGCTGTCGAGATCGATTTCCAAGATCCCCCAGGCGATGGGCTCTTTGGCCTTGAGCGCGAAGAATTCCACCGCCACCATCAGGGCGTCTTCCTCCGGCGAATCCAGCGCCAGCGCGAAGGCGCGCAAGTAGGCAACGCTGCCCAGGCCGGTCAGCGCGATGCTGCACCCCAAACCCAAGGACCAGGCATCGTTTTCACTCACCCAGGCCGCCAGTCTGCGGCTGCCCGGCACTTTGAGAGGATCGGATTTTTGGTACCAATCGTAGTAGCGCAGCTCACCGGACGCGTTGTTCTCCGGCTCGAGCCGGGGCATCATGTTGTTGGCGAAGAGCAGGCGGATCCCCTTGAGCTCGGCGCCGAGGCACGGAATCTTGCCTTCCAAAATGAGCTGCATGAGCAGGTAGTGGAAGGAATCGTCGGTCCAGCTGATTTTTCCGCCCAGCACGTCGAGCATGATGCGCAGTTTTTTCGAGCCGTATTCGAGCTTCAGGTCGCCGGTGAAACCGAGCTCCGTTCGGCGGACGGGTCCGAGATCCGGGTCTTGAACGTTCTCGTCGGATATAAAGCCGCCGATCTCGAGCTCGACGCGATCGCTTCGCCAGAAGCCGAAGAATCCGTCGAGCTTGAAGGGTGGCGCTCCCGCCTTGTCTTCCACCGGAAAACGTAGACGTTTGACCGTAAGCCCGCCTTCGAAACCTTTCGGAATCGGCAAGAGGGCTCCTCCGGAGACGCTCAAATAGGCGACCCCTTCCTCGGAGGCCAAGCCGATCTCTTGGAAGATCAAGCTCACCAAGTCGCCGATCGACCACACGAAGCCGTCGGGCAGGGCGAGCCCTTCCAAATGCATGCCGCCGTCTTTCCAGCCGAGGCTGTGAACGGCGAAGGACGGCGGCGCGTTGTCGAGAGTCCGCAGCTTCAGCCACTTTTCCGAAGGTATGTAGGAGACCCACAGGTCGACCAATAGCTCCACCGCGTCTTTGAAGCGGGCGTGGGGTTGGACATGGCGCCCGATGGAATATCCGGCGGTGAGGCTCAGGATATCGACGGTGATGCCGAAAAAGGTCCAGCTCATGAGCTCGAAACCGGCCGGGCCGGTCGCGATGTCGAGCTCCCTGCGATAGCCCAGCCGAGGGGTCAAATTTTCACCCAGGCCGAGGGTCAGCGCGTTGTTCGGCGAGTTGCGATCCCCGAAGTAAATGGCCGCGTTGAGGCGCAAGCCCAAATCGAGATTTTGGGTAATCGCCTCCAAACCTTGGGATTCGTAAAACGCCGATTCGATCACCAAGCCCACCTTGGGGTCGTTGGAAAGGGGGAGTTGGATCGGCGCTTGCTCAAGATCGAAGAGGGCGGCGGCATCGAGCGGATTGTCGGGGTTGCGGCGAGCTCCCACGGTGATGTGGCGGGGCAACGGGGGCACTTGGAGGAGGTCGAAGGGCATGACGAGATCATCGAGCACGAGCTGCGCGGTCGCGGAATCGGCGGTTCCGAGAGGAACATTGCGCTTGCCGAGCCAGTCGGCGATTTGCCGGGTCGGTGAGCCGTCGGGATCGAGGTGCACGGTGCGGGCGGCAAAGCAGCCGGTGGTGATCTCGGAATGAAGGCTCGCCCAGGGCTCGATGCCGTGGCGGATCCAATCCAAATGATCTTGTGCCAGCTCCGGTGACGGAATCAGCAGGAAGTCGTGTACCGCCAGGCAAGAAATGCCCTCGAGGAAAAGACATCGGCCGAAGCTGATGGGAACCGCCGGGGTGAGCACCACGCCGAGGCCGTTCGTCACCTTGACCCGCATGTGTACGAAAATCGAGGCTCGCTCGTCTTTTCGCAACACCAGCTCTTGGCTGTCGAGCTTGCCGACGGTGAAGTCTCCGACTTTGTGCTCGCCACCGCCGCCGGGCGGCACATCCTCGGGATGGGGCTGCACCAGATCGATCGGCAGCAGAATCTCCACCGGCAGCCCTTCCAAGAGCAGGTCGACCCCCGACGAGCCCTGGGAGAGAAAGAGATAAGCGGCGTGGGCGGGATCCATGGCCTTGACGCGAAATTCCACGTCGGGCATGGAACTTAGGACGAAGGGCAAGCCGCCGGGCCGCAGGGCCGAGGCCTCGAGGGCCAAACGGGCTTCGAGGCCGACGCGACGATCGACGGGATCGTTGGGGTCGGCTTGGAAGGGGTCGACACTGGCCGCGGTGCGCACGTCGAAGAGCCGCGACGCCGCGTTGAGCTCGGCGAGCCAGCCGTTGAGATCGATGTTGGTGGGATCCCAGCCCGTGACGTCGCGAATTCGATCGACGGGCCAATCCGAGAGGAAATCTCCGAAGAGCTTGAAGAAATTGAGGGGTGTGGCCATTGGGAAATTCCTCTCAGGGCAGGAGGGGGTCTAAGGAGCTGGTGGGGTCGACAATCGAGTCGAACATCGCCCGATGGGTCTGGTCGGTGGCGGTGACGGCGAATCCGGCGGCGGTCAACACATTCATCACCCACCCGTCGCCGCCGGTGAAGCTGCCGAACATGAGGTGGGAGGGCGTCGTGTCGATCGGCACCCAGGTATTGCCGAGCAGCCAAGAACGGTCGAAGAGCCGCGACGCCGCCAAGGGATCGTCGAGCAAGGGCTCAACCGTTTCCCACGGCAGATCGAGCATCTCCGCCCACAGCCGCTTGCGCAGATATCGCACCGGGTTCGAGGGGGCCTTGCGCAGCTTCTCGGGAATGGTGATCAGGTTGCACTCGCCGTCGTGATAAACGCCCCGTCGATTGAGGTTGGCGGAGCCGATGCTGCCGAGGACGTCGTCCACCAGCAACGGTTTGGCGTGCACATAGATGCCGTCCAGGGAGATCACCGTCGCGGCGGCGTGTTTTTTATGCTCCCGCACCTCCGGCCCGAAATCGCCGAGATGGCTCGACAACAAGTGGGTGCCCGCTCCGCGCTCGACGCTCATGGCTTTGACTCCGGGCTCCGGCGGCGTCATGGGAACGGCTTCGTCGTAGACGTACATCAGCTCCCCCTCCACCGCCAGCCAGAAGGGGGGCGCGGGAACCCGCTGCGCCGGGCCGAGATGGACCACGGAATTCGGCCCCGTGGACGCGGCGAGGTCTTGCATCAGGATCAAACGGCCCGACGAGGCTCGCAAACCGTTGGCCGGCACGGTGTAACGCCGGCGCATGAGACCCACCCGCACCACCTCGCCCGAGGTATCCGCGGCGCGCAAGCGGGCCACCAAATCGTCGGTCACCAGACCCCCGAAGAGCTGGCCGTTTTCCGAGGCGGTGGTGATGATCACCTTGGCGACCGTGCCGCTCGCCACCTTATTTTCCAGCGCTTGGATCAGCTCTTCCGGCGGGCTCAGATATTGATCCTCGATGTGGATGTACTCGCGAGCCTGATCGATGGCGCGGAGCATGGTGTCGAGAATCGTGCGATCCCCCTGGGGCGCGAACTCGAGCGCCCGGGCGGGGTCGGAGGGCGCGAAATAGGTGCGGGCGATTTGCACGATGTCCTCACCGGCGTCGGGAATCACCGGCTCGGGCTGGCCCGCCTGCCAGACCTCCACCAAATCCTGGTCACCGGCGTCGCGCTCCCAACGCTGCTGAAAGGTGATCGCCAAGTCGCGCACCGACGGCCCCTCCAACCGAGCGTGGATGTCGTGGAACGGATAGGAGGCCAGATGCCTCTCGTCGTCCAAACGGTCGGTATTGATGTCCATGCCGCCGCAATAGCCGACGGGGCCGTCCGGGGTCCACACCACCCCCAGCTTTTGGTGGTATAAGCCGAATTGCCGAATCCAATCGAAAATCGTGCCGAAGGGGAAATCTCCCTCGGCGGCGGCCAGAGGATTGTCTTCGATGGTCGCCGGCAAGCTGGAATAGATGCACCGGACCGAGCTCAAGGCGTCGAGGTCTTCCACCGCTTCACCCGCCGGCTCGAGCTTGGTCGCTCCGTCGCTCAGCAGGAAATTGATGATGTGGGAATCGAAGAGCAGGATCAGCGCCATGATGATGAGACCGCTGCCGTCCGTGCGGAAATCCTTTAGGAAAGAGAACCGCGTGCTGAGCATGTTGAGGATGACGGCGAGATCCACCAAGCTGAAAAACACCAACGCCTCTTCGCTGGACAACTCTTGGATGTCCGCCACTTGGATGAAATCCGGGGCCAGAATGCGCGATTGGCCACCCGCCGCGCGGATGCGCTCCACCACCCCGAGAAAAGTGTTGGCGAAGTCTGGGTCGTTCTCCGGCTTGCGGGTCATCGGCTCGCGGTGCACCAGGGCGTAGCCCGCCCCGAGATGCACACCCCCGCCCGTAAAAGCGGCTTGGTTGAGGGCGCCGAAAAGGTCGGCAAAAAACTCCGTGCCGTTGATCAGGGGTGTGACTTTATTGCCGCGCAAAAAGCGCCGCAGGCTGAGGGGCACAGTCGGGTCATTGACCCCTTGGGGCGCGAGCCAGGCTCCGAGGTCCGTGAACGAAACATGTCGCAGGCCCGGCTCCACCTCGATCTGCCCGACGGCGGTGTGCAGGTCTTCGAGCCGCACCATTTGGATGTCGGTGGACGCGGGCAGGGGTCGGATCAGCGGGACTCCCGGTTGGGAGAAAAGAAAAGGGATCGATTGACCGCCGGCGTTCAGGCGGGCGACGGCTTTTTGGAGATCTCCTTGGTCCTGCGCCTGTAGGTCGACGGTATGGATCTGGCCTCCGATCTCCAGCTCGAAGCTGCCCGACGACACCGGCCGACCGGCGTGATCCAAAATCAGCACCGCTCGGTCGTCACCGCCGCCGGTTTCGGCCGCCACCCGATCGCTGAACGTTTGCCAAGCACCGCCCGTGCCCAAGGCCTCGACCCACAAAAGGGGCTCGCGGACCATGCGATCGGGAAAGAGGGCGGCCAGAGTGACCTCGGTCACCCCCGGCCCGGAGGTCAGGTCTTCGCCTTGGGATACCGCGTCGTGCTCGACCACGCCCAACGACGTGCCGGAGGTGAAAAATAGGTAGAACGTCGGCAATCCCCAAGGCAGCTCGAGCAGGGTTCCGCGCTCTAGGAAAGGCAGCACCTCGAGCTCCAAAACCTCGGCCTGAGGCAGGGCGGCCACCCGGACCACGGCGTCGCTCGGCGCTTGCACCGCCGCCGCTCCCTGGGTGGTCGCCCTGAGCGCCCGGGCGCTGTATCCGGCGTAGCGAAAGCCCCGGGGCACGGTGATTTCAACCACATCGAAGTCCCAGGTCGAGGGATCGAGAAAAGGCGATTCGAAGCTCATGGCATCTCCTCAAAGACTGTGAAATCAGGCTGTGGAATCAGGGATTCGTCGGGTCGGGCAATGGGGTGGCGTCGCCGGGGCTGAGCCCGCCGCCGCGGTTGCGGCTCACCAGGCGGTAGAGACGTGGGCCGGTGGGCGAGGGGAATTCCCGCTGGCCGGCGACCCCCGCCGACAACCAGGGGGTCAGTCGGCGCCAAGAGCCACCGTTGTCCACGCTCCGTTCCAAGGCCAGATCCACGGCACTCGTCTCCGCGGGCCAGCTCGCTTGGTCCAGACCGCCCGTGGCGGTGAGGGTGAGCGGCGGCACCGCGGCGGGAGACTCCGGCGTTACCACCACCTGGGGACCCGCGACCCAGGACGGCACGCCGTCGCGGGTTACGGCGACCGCCCACACCACCACCCGTTTGAAGAATCCCGTCACCAGCTCATGCTCGAAGGTCAGGCGGCCGGCGTCGGCCGAGGCCAGGCTTCGGTCGAGGAATTGCGGCGCCACATACTCGCCACTGTCGAGCCGCAACCGAATACCGTTTTGCGGATAGAGGTCGGGGCGGCCCGGCACTCGGATCAGCCGCGGCTTTTGGCGAGATCCGTCCAGGCCTTGAGCGGCGTCGCCCTCGATGGAGAAAATCAACGCGCCGGCCAGGTCGAAGCTGTCTTCGGTGGTCAGCTCGACCTCCACCCGATCGCCCGCGGGGCTGACCGACCGCAGCTCGGGCACACCCGGAACGCGCCTCGAAGGCACCCGGAACACCCGCGGCACGAGCGCCGTTTCCACCGATGAATGACCCGCGGCGTCGACCAAACGCAGCCGATAAAGGTAGCGCTCCGCCTTGTTGGGCACCGCTCGGGTCACCGCCACGGGCTCGACCCCCTCGGTGCCGTCGGGCTTCTGCCAGAGCGGGTCGAGCTCGGTGGGCAGGCGAATGACCGCATCCATCAGGAATTTGTTGGCGATTTGAGCCGGTCGACCGCTTCGGATCGCGGCCAAAAAAGCGGCTTGGTCTTGGGAATTCGGCAGCTCGTATACCGAGCTCGACCGATCGAAGAGGCGGACGCTGATCTGATCGCCGGCGGTGGCCGAAAGACGGGATGCCAGATCCGCCACCGACAGCCGTTCCACCATGAAGCGACGTCCGGCCGGGGATTGGAGCTGGGGCAAAAGGGCTTGTATATCGAGCTCGAAAAGCAGCGATTCCCCGTCGGCTTCCGGCAGCACCGTTTCCGGCACGTCGGCCAACGGCGGCGGTGGCGAAAAGGCGGGGCGTCCGCGATAGCGAGCCTCGGCGACCGCGGCCACAATGCTGCTTTCATTGCCGGGTCGATCCCCGTTGGGCGCGCCGGCCGGCAGCTCGTCGGCGACATAGCTCTCGCTGTCGGCGGCGCTGACCCCCATCCAAATCCGCGCGCGGGGTGTCTCGGCGCTCAGCGCCAATCGGTCGTGCACGACGAATCGATAGCTCTCTTCGGCGGTGATCGGCAGCACGGCGAGCCGTTCCTCCCAGGCCGCCGGACGCAGCTCGGAGCCGTCGAGGCCGGGGGCCAAGGTAAAGCGGCCGGCGGCGGGCACCGCGTCCTCATCCGCCGGCGACTTCAAAAGCCGCAGCTCCACCGTGGCGCCGGCGTCGTTCGAAGCCACCCGGAACGCCCGCCCGCCGACCTCGCCGGTTTCGATGAACAGACCGGTCAGCTCGTCGAGGCCGACCGCGCGGCTGAGCTCGGCCGACATCCGAAAGTGGTTGCCGTCCCAAACCGCCGTGCCGGTCAGCCGCCCGATCAGCAGATCCGGTGGGATGGATTGCCAATACACGCGCAGCTCATCGGCCAGGGGATCCTTGCGCCGCTCCTCGGGGCCCCATCCCCACTCCAAGACCACCGCGTTGTCGTGCCCGTCCAGCAGGGCCAGATCGGCGCTGCCGAGCTCGGGATCCGCGGCCTGTAAAACCCGGGCCTGAACCCCCACCGGCCGTAGGGCTTGGGGGTCGGGGCCAGGGGGTGGCCCCACGGGCAGGGGCGGCGCCTCGTGTTTTTCGAGCCGTCGCCGCGGCCCTTCGGTGGCGGTCGCCGACCGCCGACCGGTGAGATCGAGGGAATAAATTCGGTATTGGTGCTCGCTGCCGGGCGGTGGGCCGTTCGGAAAGCGATCACTGGTGAGCACGTCCTGGAGCTCCATATCCAACGGCACCGGCGGCGTCGGTCGGCGTTGCTCGGGATATAGCTCGAGCAGATCCGCCCCATAGCGGATGGGCTCGACCTCGGGAGCGCCCTGACGACCCCCGCCGACCCACGTGGGCCGACTCGGTGGGGATCCCGGATCCAAGGGTCCGTAGGGGTCTCCCGTGTCGGATCGCCGGCGCTCGACCTCAAAAGCCATTTCCTCAAAAGGCGGCGCCGCATCCAGATCGTCGGGCCAGAACGGGGGCGTATTCGGGGGTTGCCAGCGCAATTGGAAGCCGAGCCCGTGGGGCGCCGCCGGGGCCCCACCCGGTGGGGTGGCGATCTGGAGATTCTCGGTGCTCAGAGAGGGCGGCGGCGCCGGCGGTTGCGTTTCCACGTAGGCCACATCGGACACCACCACGGCTAGGCTCACGGTCTCGTTTGGATTCGTGCCGGCCGGTAACGACGAGATTCTCAACCCGTAGAAGAAGGCTTGGCCGTTGAGCTCCAGGCGATCGATCGGCTGGGAGAAGCTCACCTCCACCCGGGCGTCGGGCGGAACAGAGCCGGTTTCGGTGTGGGCGGGCAGCCCGGGAATAAGCTCTGTGCCGATCGCCTTGTACTCCAGGTCGTGGGGCGCGTCCGGCTCCAGCTCGAGCACCACGACCGTCACCGGAACGGCAAATTCAAGGGTGAGCCGTTGGGCGATGGAGATCCCCTTGCGCCCCTGATGTTGGAGCACGTCGAGCTCGGGCTCGGGAAAGGTGCGTACCACGGTGGCGTGATTCGAAGTCAGGCGCAGGGTGCCCAGGTGGAAGGCGGAGGGCAACCGGGCGCCGTTCGGCACCGTGTGAAAGCCGAGCAGCCGCTCCTCCAGATCGCGGCGCCTGAATCTGCCTACGATCCGATAGTCGTAGCTCGCCCCCGGGGCGAGCCCGCTGCCCGGATCCAAATAGCCCAAACCGAGGGCCCGACGCCACATGGCGTCAATCCCGAGACCGAGCCCATAACCCCAGGGCGCGAATTCCACGAAAGGGTCCGCCGGATCCGCCCGCGTGGAGCCGCTCAACACCGGTGGTGGGGTCACATCCGCCACGCTCAAGGCCTCGTTCATCACCACGGACAAGGTCTTGAAATCGCCGTTGCCCAAATCTTCCCCCGGAACCAGCCGCGACAAGACGAGATCCAGCTCCTCTTGGACCGATCCCACACCGCTTTGGACCTCTTGAAACGGAAGCTGCAAACCCTGGGCGATGAGCTCGGCATTCTGCCAGTCCTGCTCCTCTTCCGCGGGAGATCGGCGGTCGTTGCGACAGACGATCAGCGATTCCGTCCGATCGACGGCATAGATCGCGACCCGATCGGCCCCGCGATGGCGAAAGCTCGCGAGGGTCTGCGGCACGGAGGGATCGAAGGATTCAACCGCCACCGCTTTGGGACCGCGAAAGGCCACCGCCAAAACCGACGGCGCAAAGAGCTGAATCTCGATCATGTCGCGGGGCACTGAAAAGTCGAAGGTATATACCTGATATGCATAGGCCCCCACGGGTCCGTCCGACTGGGGCGAAATCCTCAGACCGATCTCTCCGACCGGCGTGGATAGGCTCATCAGGGTGTGGAGCTGATCGAGCTCCGTAGAGGTCAGCCGATGACATACGGGCTCTGAGCTCTCCCGATGTTTGCGTCGCCAAATGTCGAAGCCGTCCACCGAATATCCGGCTTCGGCCGGAGGTGCCCAAAGTAGGTGCAGCCCATCGGCAGGCGATCCATCTTTACGGGAAACTGCATGGGCCCAGAGCATCATTCTGACTCCTCGCGCTCAAAGAAAGTTGTCCTCACATCCCGCGAGGCTCGTCTTCAAGGTCCGTCTAGGAGTTGGTACGCAAACTCTGGATCCGACCCGCCGGCCGATTCGAAAAAAACTGAGAAATCGTCATTCACCGGCGCCAACGCCGGCATAGGTTTCGAGTCCACCCTGGCATTGGCGAGAAAGGGCCTGAGCATCGTCATGGCTTGCCGCAGCCTCGACAGGGCGGAAGCGGCGAGACAGCGCATCTTGGCGGAAGTGCCCGGCGCCGATCTGGAGATCCTGCAGATCGACCTGGGCAGGCTGGCGTCCGTTCGCGAAGCCGCGGAAACGTTTAAGAGTAAAACGAGTCGGTTGGATATTTTGATCAACAACGCGGGCATCATGTTTCCGCCCTATTCGAAAACCGAGGATGGTTTCGAGAGCCAAATGGCGGCCAATTGCTTCGGGCATTTTCTTCTGACCTCGCTATTGATCGAGCTCATGCCCGACAGCCCCGACTCCCGCATTGTTTGGCTGAGCAGCAACGCTCACAAGACGGGAAAAATCGCTTTTGACGACCTTCATTTCGAGAAAAAATACTCGAAAACGGCGGCCTATGCCCAGAGCAAGCTCGCTTGCTTGATGTATGCCCTCGAGCTGGATCGAAAGTTGAAGGCGTCGGGCAAGCGCATCCGATCCAACTGCGCCCATCCGGGCGGTGCTGAAACGGATCTGAGCCGCCATATGGCACCGTGGGTCCTTGGTTTGATGAAGATAACCATCCTGCCGTTCATCGTGCAGTCCGCAGCCGACGGCGCTCTACCGACGTTGGAAGCAGCGCTTTCTCCAACGGCGGAAGGCGGTCGATATTACGGTCCACAAGGTTTTTTGGAGATGCGGGGGCCTTCGGGTATCGCGACCATTGCGAAGCCGGCGTTGGATGTCGAGGCATCGAAGAAGCTTTGGCAATTGTCGGAGCAGCTTACAGGCGTGGGTGGGAAGATCGGTCCCGTCGGCGTGGCGCCTTGACCGAAGACCGGCACGGCAAAGAGAATGGGCGGCGCATGAACGATCAGCGACGACACCCTCAATCCCTTTCGCTGGATGGTGGAGTCGGGAAAAGGGGCCAGAGCTTTCTTCGTGGATGCCGAAGCCTTCGATGAAGGAGCTTTCGTGATCCATCATCATGATCCTGACGACGCGAACGAGACACCAGAGCACTAAAGAAGCGGAGACCCCTTGATCACCACCCTATTGCTGAATCTGACCGTGCTGATCCTCGGCTTGTTCACCGGAAGCCTACTGACCGAAGCCGTGATCCTCGTCCCCTTCTGGCGCTCCCTCAAACCGGAGCTCTTCCTCGAGTTTCACGGCTCCATGGGACCACAGCTCTACAAATACTTTGCCCCCCTCACCATTCTGGCGACGTTGATCCCAACCGTGACCGCGGCCTATTGCATTTGGGATAGTGGCGAGGTCGTGACCTATTCCAGCTTGTCGTCACTCCTCATCCTGATCATTTTCGCCATCTATTTCATTTACTTCAAAGCGGCAAACGAAAGCTTCGCCACGGGATCCGTCGGCGTTTCCGGGCTCCCTGCGGAGCTCAGGAGATGGTGCATTTGGCATTGGATCCGGACGGTGTTGGCGATGATTGCGTTCGTGTCCGCAACCCTGGCGATTGGTTAGCCTCAGTCTTCGACCGGACCGCGGGTTTCGTCGAGCCACCCATCACCCGGTTTTGGCAATCGGCCGCGAGTGCAACCGATGAGGTCTCTCATGGCCTGTTCGTCAAAAACGGGTGTCGCCTTGAGAAATGGAGCACTTTCGTCGAATTCTAAGACTTCGCCAGGTCTGAGGCCTAAACGCCGGCGGATGGGTGCTGGAATCGTGATCCGGCCTTTGGAAGTCATGGTTGCTTTCATGGTTTTAGTGTAATGCGAGCAAGTAGGGAATTGTCGGCTCGGTTCAGATCGTGGCCCCCGAATACTCCGCAGGCCCATCGCCAACTTGCGCTGCTCGCACCGAAGACCCGGAATCGTTGGGTCGAGCTCTGGTCTGAGCTAGGTTGCAGAGGTTGGTGACGGGGATTCGAGGAGATGGCCGATGGCTGCCAAGGTCGGAATACATGGCAAGCATTTCTCCAGCCTAGAGCTTCGACATGATGGCCTGGTCGAAGCCGACGTCGCCGGGCACTGAGGTTTGCCGAGAACCCGTCGTTTTTCAGTCTCGACGCTTTCCGCGGTGAGAGCCATGTGGGGGACGCGCCGATGCGGACGGCTGGACGGTGAAGATCTGTCGACTCGCCAGCCGAACGTGGACCCGAATCTTTTGTCCGACCGACGCAAGAAAAGCCGTTCCAGCTCCGGAAGCTGAGCTGAAGATAAAGTATAAATTCATCGTTCGGCAAGACCTCCATAGCGAACGTCGCCGAGCTGGTGCTCCAGGGTAGTACGTAGGGGCCGTAGGTCACGAAGAGGTTTGCTTATCACCAAGATTCGTCGAATAAACGATGAATATTCAATGCTTTGCGACGGTTCCGCTTAGCGAACGTTCGCTATGTGGCGTTGACTGTCCAGATAAGCAGCGGCTAAACTTCGGGCAGGTCGACAGCTGTCAAGACAAAGTGCCGTTCGCAGGCATGCTCGCGGTCAGAACGTGTTGTAGAACGAGGGTGATATTTCTGATACGCGAATATACCTAATCAAGGTTCTGCGGCCAGCTGAGAGCTGAGAACGTAGCTAGGACTGGTTTTTGTGATCATGGATGAAGTCGAGAAGGCTATCAGAGGCATTCAAGAAGGCGAAGATGGCAATGAACACTTCGAAGTGATCTTTCACGCCTACTACAGGGCTATTAGCGATTTCTTCCAGCGTAGAGGCTATGACGACGAGCTAAGTCGAGACTTGGTTCAAGTAGTCTTCATGAGAAGCTTTGCTTCACTGAAGGAGTACCGACGTGAGGGGTTCAATAATTGGATCTTGGCGATCGCTAGGCACACGCACCTGAATCAAATGCGGGACCAGCACGCTTTGAAGCGGAGAGCTGTCGAGGTTTCGATGTCTTCATTTGCTGAAGACACTATGCCAGCTAGCACGCCAGTTTTTTCTGATCCTCCTGAAGACCCATTGAAAGCGCTTCTCCAGAATGAAGGCAGCGAGCTTGTTTGGAATGCTGTTGAAGCTCTTCCTTCCCGGATGAGAGAGATGGTAAGAATGCGGTACGCTGGCGGCGAGACTCTTAGAAGTATCGCAGAAGCGACGGAAGTTCCGGTATCGACCGTAAAGTCCTTGCTTCATCAAGCTAGGCGAAAGGCGGCAGCCCTTGTCGAAAGCGCTGAGACTTCCTTGGTGCTCGGAGTGCCTTTGGATCCGGCGCAGGATACAGATGGAGATGCTAAAGAAACCACTCTCATATCTGGGCTGATTCAAACCTGCTCTTTTGAGTTAGTCAAATGGCTGGTTGCACATCCCGAGGATCTGTACGAGGTACATCCTGGAACATTCGAGAGGATTGTTGCTGAGATTTTCGAGTCCGAAGGATTCGAAGTGGAAGTGGTTTCGTCCTGGAATCAGGAGGATGGCGGAGTGGACCTGTTGGCAGTCAAGAGGTGCTCAGCCCTTGAGGATATCCGAATGGCGATTCAGTGTAAGCGACATGCAGCGTCAAATCGTGTTTCTGCCGAGCCAGTGCGCGCGCTCTCGGGGATTCTGGACCGATTCAGGGCCCATGCAGGAGTGGTAGCCACTACCAGCCATTTCACGGTTCCAGCTCTTCAGGAAACCAAGAAATATCATTGGAGAATTTCTTTGAGGGATCATGACAACATCGTTCGGAGCCTAAGAGACCTTGGTGGATACTCATTGACCGAGTCAGGGTTGTGGATGCCCAACGAATCGGTAGTAGAGGTATGACGCATAAGCCGCAGGACCCAGAAATTCCAGCCGCACGCGCTGCGCGCGGCGCTGAATTTCGAGCCGTTAGATGCAAAGTGGCGTTGGGGCTAGGCCGGCGTAGTAGTTCTAGATAGGAGCAAAGACAGGAAAATGGCGAATCTGCAGATGCGTTCTGGAGGAATCTCGGATCAAGGTTTAGGTGGAGACGTGCCTCGAATTGAGGTCGACAAGTTCGTTCGCTCGATAGGGGTGAACAAAACCTCTCCTCACGCTCTATTTCTGGGCGCTGGCTCATCCATGTCCTCTGGCGTCCCTTCAGCGGAGAGCTGCCTGTGGCAGTGGAAGAGATCGATTTTCTCGACCAATAATCCAGGCCTGGAGGAGCAGGTTTCGGAGATCTCACTCCCCGCTGTCAAGAATAGAATCGACAAATGGCTCCGCTTAAATGGCTATCTCCCTGACGAGGGCCAAGACGAATATTCATACTTTATCGAAGAGTGTCTCCCAATAGCCGATGATCGTCGTCGCTTCTTTCAGACTTGGGTTCGTAGAGCACGCCCACATATCGGCTACCGGCTTCTTTGTCTCTTGGCAGAATCTGAGATCTTCCGGAGTGTCTGGACGACAAATTTCGACGGATTGGTAGCGCGCGCAGCGGCTGATTCTGACTTAGTTCCTATCGAAATAGGGATTGATTGCAAAAAGCGAGTTTTCAGGCAGCCCGAGCGCAATGAGCTACTTTGCATTTCCCTTCATGGAGACTATCGATACGATTCCCTAAAGAATACAAGTGAAGAGTTAAGGACCCAGGAAGCCGCACTTCAGAAATCGCTGATTTCGACTCTAAGAACCCATTCGCTCATTGTCAACGGGTATAGTGGGCGTGACCCTTCTGTAATGCGTGCCCTCAAGCAGGCCATTATGCAGGAGGATGTTAGGGGAAAGTTCTATTGGTGTGGATTTTCTGACGAGCCCAATGACGAGGTTGCTAACCTCCTTACCAAGGCCACGAAGGAAGGCAAGGAAATTTTTTATGTTCCAGGCGTTGCGTTTGATGACTTGATGTCTCGCTTAGCTCTGCATTGCCTCGAAGGGGCCGCTCTAGCCAGTGCAAGACGACTGCTTGGGGGAAATAGCGACAGTAGTAATGTTCGAAGGAGCAAGTTTTCAATCCCACAGGCTCGACCTACGGCGATCATCAAGAGCAACGCTTGGTCGGTTCGTTGTCCTTCGGAGATGTTTGAATTCCAGCTGAAAGAGTGGCCGTCGGAGAAAGTCTGGAGGTGGCTTGAGGAAAGAACCGCTGGCCATGATGTGGTTGCCGTTCCTTTTCGGAAAGTTCTCGCACTTGGCACCCTTGATGGTGTTCGAGAAGCGTTTGGAGATCAAATTAGCGGAGAGATAGTAAGGGTTCCAATAGCCGAAAGAGATCTTCGATTCGAAGATGGCGCTGTGAACTGCCTGCTCCGAAGAGCGTTGATTCGGAGCATCGCTGCAACCAAAGGGCTGGAGACGGACGGAAACTGGCGTGTTTGGGAGAGACAGAGTACTCGAACTGAGCGTGAAGGCAATCGTTCTTACCAGGTGCATTCAGCTGCACATTTGGCCCTTCGTAAAATCGGTGATCAGTTGTACCTTACCCTAGATCCGACTGTGTTCTTCCCAGAAGAAGGGCCTGAGAATGCAGACTCGATCAGAAAACTACGGATGCGGATCCTCGGATACCAACATAATGACAAGTTCAATGCTGCGTTGAATTATTGGCGAAAACTGCTTCTTGGAAAGAAAGGCTCGGTGGAGTTTGAATTCCCTGTAAATTCAGCAGCCTTCAAGTACACAGTAAGGTCCGCCCCAGCGTTCGCTGCTGTTCATCAGCCAGGGCGCAAGGCAGTGCAGCTGTCGAACCGGTTCAAGGGGCTAATCAGGCATCGCGGGATTGAAATTCCTGAGCAACCTCTTCGGTTCGCGGGAGGAGACAGGCCAGGAAGGGACTCCTTGCCGCTTCGCGGATTGTCCCAGAATGGCCCGTTTGATGGAGCCCCGACTCAGGGGTCAGTCTTCAATCGGATAAAGATTGGTGTAATTTGCCCCAAGCCTGAAGCGGTTTTTCTTGAACGCTTTCTTTCGGAAGCTAGCCAAAGGCATGCACCTTTGCGAGGATCCAAGGAAGAGTACTTGGTTCTGTATGGCGGATTTGAGCAGATCTATCGGACCCCGATTTCGATTCCTAGCCGTTCTGACGAATTTTGGTACACCCTCCCTGAGATAGCTTCGAACTTGAGTGACAGCGAGGGTTCTTTGGAACTGTCTAGACAGATAAGAGATGGCGTTTCGGCTCTTTCATCGTTAGGGCATTCCGTAATCCTTATCCACACCCCAGATCGATGGAGGCGTTGGCGAGGATATGAATCCGAAGATGAAGTCTTCGATGTGCACGACTTCATAAAGGCATTTTGTATTCAGCGTGGAATCGCGACACAGTTCTTGGACGAAGACACCACACGCTATACCGATAAATGCCGTGTGTGGTGGTGGCTGTCGGTTGCGTTCTACGCCAAGGCAATGCGTACCCCGTGGGTTCTAGATGGTATCAACTCTGAAACAGCTTTTGTTGGCCTCGGATACTCAATTGACAGACACGCCGCCAAGGGGCAACATGTCGTCCTTGGGTGCAGCCACCTCTACAATGCTCAAGGGCAAGGCTTGCAGTTTCGACTAAGTCGCATTGAGGATCCGATCATCAAGAACGGGAATCCGTTTCTCTCTTATCAGGATGCTCGGCGTCTGGGAGAAACGATACGAACCCTCTTTTGGGAATCACACCTAAAGCTCCCACGTCGTGTGGTAATTCACAAGCAGACTCCATTTAGAAAAGATGAGCAACTAGGGTTGTATGCTGGCCTCGGGGGAATAGAGGAGTTAGAGCTACTAGAGCTAAGTTTCGATGCATCTCTTCGCTACATTAGCTCTCAACCAACAGCCAACGGAATTGTCGAAGGTCGTTTCCCGGTCCGTCGGGGCACCACCGTGAGGTTGACAGATCATGAAGCTTTGCTGTGGATTCACGGCTCGGCTGAAGCGGCGAAGGCGAACTGGACCTATTTTCAAGGTAAACGGAGGATCCCAACTCCCATAATGCTTCGGCGATACGGCGGAACTTCAGATCTCGCTACCCTAACGAGTGAAATTTTAGGTCTATCAAAAATGGACTGGAATTCTGGTGATCTATACGCCAAGCTTCCAGCTACAGTTCAGTCTTCCAAGCGAATTGCTCGAATTGGGAAGTTGCTCGACAGATTCAGCAATGCTTCCTACGATTATAGGCTCTTCATGTGACGCTTTACAGCCGAGAATATCTTGCATGCCTTGAGCGACATCTAACCCCCGGCTCGAGCGCACGACGCGGCGCCGGCGCTCAGCCGCGAGGCGTTGGGCGCCAGGCGGGAAAGTAAGGAATATCAGTGCCCATAGACAAGAATGACCTCATCCGCTTGCGCCCCTGCGCCTACCATGTGTGCAGTCACAGGAATCTGCCGTCAATTCGAGCAGCGGGTAGACTACTCACCGCGAGTCATCTCCTCAGGAGTTGTTCGCTCCAGCCTGGAGAGAAAAGAATCGGCTCGGTCTCGCTGAGAGGCGCACACGGCGAGGTCGTTCTTAGAGACCATCGGCCGTTCGCCCTCGGAGCAGTGGACTTTGAAGCAGGATGGGGCGCGAAGGACTATATCGCCGAGCATCTCGACGGGCGGGTCTTCTTCTGGCCAGGATTCGAGGATCGTCCTATCGCCAGGGGCAGGAAGCACTTCGGGCGCTATTCGAAGATAGAGAAACTGGCGGTGCTTCGTATCACTACACGAGACCTAATACAGCACAATGAGTCGGTCCCGATGGAGGTGACGAAGTGCAATTCTGGATCTGCGCGGATGCAGAAGGGTCAAAAGGTTCGTCGCGGTCCTTCGACCTTCCAGCGTCTCGACGCCGCTCCATGGCGGGCCAGCCAGGTGGTGGAACTTACATTTCAAGACTCGGTAGTTCTACCTGCCGGTACTCAACTAGCATTAAGCATAGAAGGTCCTTGGGTTTCACTCTGGAGCGGCCAACCCGGCCCTGCACCGGACGACAGAGCCCGCCGGTGAGGGCCAGAACCTAATGCGGTCTTGTCCACGAGAGTTTATGTCCCCGGGGAAAAATTCTAGATGACTCAGAATTCTAAGTCTCATTCGGATGAGTACAAAGCTCTAAGGGACGAGATACTGTTCTTGCTCCGGAGCCGGATTCAGTTTCAGATGCTCCTGGTAGTCGCTCCGGCAGCGCTGTTAGGAACAGCTCTGTCGCTGCCGGAGCCCGATCCTTTACTCTATCTGGCTCCGGCCCTGATTGCACTTCCAGTAGTTGTCCGGCACTCCAGCCTGACGAAGCTCATGACTAGAAATGACACTTATCTAATGGTCTTTCATGATGTGGCCGGGAATGGTTCAACCTGGGAAACACGCCTTGCTGAATTAGAAGGCAAAGGGCGGCAGAGCTGGTCGAGTCTTCTTGCTCAGGGTTTTTTGAGCTTTCCGATGGTCTTGGCTGGCATCTATCTGCTCGTGTGCCTCTTCCTCTACAGAGACTACTGGCCTGGCTCTGGTCCTCTCCAGAGTATGGCTCCACTGATCGTCCTGTTTTTCTATCTCTTGTGCGGTGTTCATGCGGTCAACGCAGTGCGCTCGTTCGGTGGTTTATTGAGGGACTGGAAACAGGTTGCAGAAAAAGAGCAGCGTGATCCTTCCGGTGAGGGAGCTAGCTTGATGGCTGCCTCAATTGGAGAGGGCGGAATGTGCGAGGGAGCGAATTCCATAAGTGAGTCTGGTAGTCAATGAACCGCAATCCAGCAGTTCCAGACGCAAGCGCTTCGCGCTGCGCTGAACCGCATCACGATATGCGGAGTGGACCTCACGTGAGGCGTGGAGACGTATGAGATCGAAGCCCTATTACTCGATGAGGACGGGGAAGAATCCTACCCCTGCTCGTTTTGACTTGCCTGCAGCGCGGGACATGTTTCAAAAACTCTTCCTCTACTTTGAAGACGAAGGTTATTTTCAAGAAGCTCTGGGATATGAGTGTGTAGACGAAGGGTTCGTCCCGGGCTCGCTCGGCGCTGATCTCCAAGGTACCGTTCTTCTTGAACTACGCAAAGAAAATTTGACGCCAATTCGAGATCGGATATTCGAATACTCAGAAGAAGATCTATTCGATATGGTCGAGTTTCTCTACGATCATTGTTCGAAGCCGACACAGCGGCATTTCCACAATTTCAACAACTGCGGATGGCACTGCCAGGCGTTTGACAGCGACGTTGGTCGCGAGGAGTTCCGGCAGAAAACAAACAGAGTCTTGGCTTTGTACGAGGATGGATTCGAACTAGACAATGAAGGTGAGATTTTGGCGCTAGCAGAACAAGGGCTTGAAGAACTCTTTGACTCTCCGCTGCCGACCTCTGACCCGGACAATATAGGGGCTCGCGTTGACGCTGCTATCAGGAAATTTCGCCGCTATCGCTCTTCAGTAGAAGATCGCCGAGATGCAATTCGGGACCTTGCGGATGCTTTGGAGTACCTAAGGCCTCAGCTAAAGCAGGTCCTCTATAGACGGGATGAGGCTGACCTTTTCGATATCGCCAACAACTTTGGCATCAGGCATCATGAACCCAAGCAAAAGACCAAATACGACAAATCTATCTGGTACGATTGGATGTTCTATTACTATCTCGCGACTATTCATGCTTCGGTCCGGTTGGTCGAACGAAAGGAAGCGCAAACTGACCCAGCCTGACTGTCCCACCATTTCAACTCCGCTTACCTTGGAACGTTGGGCGGCGGCCGCGGCGTTGCGGGTAGCCGGCAAAGAAGTGGAGCTCGAATGGCCTTCCAATTGATCGGCCCGAACACCATGGCCTCAATTGACGACCAAGGGGTGGAGATCTTCGAGTTACCGGATCGGTATGGCGAGCCGGTAGCATTTCTTCCTCGGCTCCAGGCTTTGTTCTACGAGTCATAGTCCATCCAGGCTTCGAGCGTCGCGCAGCTCCGGGATGAGGTCGAGCGGCTGAGGTCCAAACGGCGCGACGAGATCGGGGAGCCCACCAAAAGGCGAAAGGGCCTTCATTCGTCGGCAATCGCTGGTCAACCCGGCTTGCTGGAGCGCTTCCTTCTAGAAGACCCGGCGTACCGGACGCTCTCTTCCATGCTCACGGTATGCGAAGACTGCCTCGAGTCCGGTGTCGGTGTGGCCTGCGAAGGGGACTAGACATTGCCGCAGCAAGCTCGCCAGTCGGTCTGCCGCGCCGCCCAACCAGGCGCTCCAAGGGACACCGCTCGGTGTCGGCACGGCGGTCAGCTTGGGCGTAGAACATCCGTGAATTCATGACGAAACCACGTGGCGTCCAGGGTCTACGTCTGGTCTGTTCTGCCTCGGTAGACGTCGTAGCAGGAGATGGTGCGCCAATCCTTGTTCATAGTAGCCTCGAAGCAACGCGTTCCGACTTCGAAGTCTTATTCGGTGGGCTGTTCAACCGCTGGCACGACTGCTTTGTGGTCAATTCGTTCTATAAGTCCTACCTGGCCGACGGGACGCTGGAAGACTCTACAGATGACCTGAAGGTTTCGTATGGCTCAGGAAGCATTCACAGTATCGACCACGAATCCGGCTTGGTGATCCTCCACGGCAGCTCACTGCCTCGGTGGGCAATGCATTGCGGAGGCGAGTGGTGGCAGCTACTGATTCTCGAAAGCGTGATTCCGTTTGAGGAGATCTCGCAGATTTATTTCGGCGGCGAATCTTATCTCGGCTCGGGTCGGTGGCCATCCGAGCTTCGCTGTGTGCCGGCTGAGTGGGATGACACCTTCTGGCAGTTCTTCAGCAGAGACCGAAGTGAGATCGAGTATCTCAAGAATGTGCATCGGGAGGATCCACGGATTGAGCTCTTTGCTTCCGACATCCGAAGCGAATACCCACATCCGAGCGGGCAGCCGCTGAGAAGGATCTGGCCTGTTCTAGATGACTCTACAGAGGGTGAGTAGGGGTGCTCTTCAGACGCCGGCTGGGACCGACACTGCACGGTGGTCGAGCGTGGACAAGACTCAGGGAAATAGAAACCGAAGCGTCGAAAGCGAAACGTCTCCGATCCGTCGGTAGATCGGAGACGTTTTGGGTTCCGTGATCGTCGACTCAGCGGACGCCGGCCCGGGAGCTCAAAGCTCCGAAGCACCAATCCCGAATCCGGGTTTGCTCTTCGACCGGCACCGGATCCGACCAACCTCGGCCGCGGTCCGGTTTCGGTGAGGGAAAGAGCTCGGCGAAGGGCGGTGCCGCGACACCGGCGGCCCCGAGCAATTCGAGGCTCTGGTGTAGGAATCGCAGCGGTAGGTCGGTATCGGCGCCGTACATATCCGCCATCCCGATTTCCACCACCCGGTCGACCAAGGTCTCGAGCTCATGGGCCAGGCCCGGCGCTAGGGCCGCCCGGAGCTCGGCCGGCAGCGGATCGCCTCGCCCCGGCAACGCCAGGCCGGCGCCGGCCGCCTCCCAAGCCCCCAGGTCGTCGGCCGTCAACACCTGCACGAGGTGGTCGACGAGCTCCAGCACCGGCTGGGCATCGATGTCCTTGACGGAACAGAAGCGAGCCAGGCACGCGGCTCCGTAGGCCTGCATTTCCCGGGTCGATAAGGCTTCGAGCTTCGCGTCCATGGCTCATTGTCCTTTCAAGCTCACGTCGAAGGTGTCCAACAACTGTTTGCACACGTTGCACGGAGGTTTGGGAGTACCGTGCAGCCCCGTGGTGCTGCCCGCCCCGCGGACGTTGACCACCTCGATGGTCGCGCCCTTGGTGTCGACCCCTTTGTTCAACGCCCGGGCGATGCAATTGGCCTCCGCACATTGGCCGCCGAATTTGTTGGACGGAATATTCTCCAGGGCTTCCTGCACCTTGGAGTGGGTCACCCCACCCTGGTTGCGTCCGACGACGACTCGGCCGTCCTTCGCTTTCAGCACCGCCACGGTATTCGGTCTCTTCGACGCCGGCAACTTTTGGGCTTTGTCCGCCAATCGCTTGGCCGCGCTGGCGCGGCGAGCGGCTTGCACGGTTTTCACACCCCGTTGCAGGATTTTGAAGGCGCCGAATCCCGTGGCACCCACCACGGCACCGCTGACGAAGGCCTTGCCGGTGCCCTTGAACGCCGAGTCGCCGCTGATGACGTTGAGGGCCACTTGGAAACCCGCGTCCGCGACGCCTCCCAGGAGAGCCGTGGCGAGGAAGCCGGCCTCACCGTCCGGATCGACCCGACCGATGGGGTTGTTGCCGACATAGGTGTAGAGATTCCACCCGTCTTTGCCCTGATGGTCGACGGAAGCGAAACGACCGAAGGGGAAGAGATAGGTGCGGCCCATCATGTAGTCGGTCAGGTTGTGCGGATCCCGCTCGTGACCGGTGAACTTCACCGTGGGCTCGTCGTCGCCGCTGCTCGAGGACACCCCCGTCCCGTAGGGATAGAAGTGACGCCAACCCCGGCGCACGCCCGCCTGATCGGTGATCGCCCGCGGGCTGCCGAGATGGTCGGAATGGAAGAAGCGCTGGGTGCCGTTGCGCGAGCGCGTGGCGATCAGCCCTTGCTCGCCGTAGATGAAGTCCTTCTCGAAGACCCAAGCTTCGCCCGGATCCGCCGGGCTGTTGTACGGTCCCCAACCGTTGACCTTGTATTCCCGCAGCACCCGACCTTCGAGATCGCGGAATTTGAAGGTCCGCTCGGCGGTGGTGCCGTCGAAAATGATCAGCCGTCGCTCGCCGGGGCCGAAGCCGTAGAGGTGGGTGGACTCTTGGCCGGCGACCTGATTGTCGAATTGGACTTGTTGGTTGAGGGCGTCGTATTGCATCCGGTACAGGACCGGCGAGCCGACGGTGGTCATATTGCCCGCGGCGTCGTAAGTGATGCCGGTGGACATGCGGTTGGTGGCGGTGTTGGCGTCGCGGGGGATCCAAGCGTTGCCGTTTTGTCGCAGGCTGCGGATGTTGTCCGCGGCGTCGTAGGTATACTCCTCCCGGAATCCGGCGCCGGCTTGGGCGACGGTGCCGTAGAGCAATCGATTGGCTCGGTCGTAGTAGTAGCGATCCGCGCCGATCTGCCAGATGTTGCCGGCCGCGTCGTAACCGAAGCTGCCGGAGTCGTAGACCGTGGTCGCTCCTTTGACGTACCGCAGCCGAGCGTGGCGGACCATGCCGTTGGTGCCTTGGTCGAAGATGCCGTCGACCCCGTTGGAGTAGTCGAGCCGCGACGGTTGCAGGTTGGGGTGATAGCTGTACTCGGCCCACGGACCGAGGCTGGAGCTCACGCGCCGCGGCAATCCCTGGTTGTAGGTCCGGGACACGGTGTGGCTCGGCGCCGGGATGTCGTTGGAGCCGTCGTTACAGAAGCGACGTCCGTTTTGCGGCGTGGTCTCACACACCGGGTAGCCGAAGCTGGTGGGATTGCCCAACGGGTCGTAGGCGAAGGTTTGAGAGAAGAAAACGTTGTAGCGATCGTCACCGGGCTCGGTGAGATATTGCAGCTGCGTGGTTTTCTTCGACGCCTTACCCAACTTGCCGCGATATTCATATTCCTCGTAAATCGCCCAATCGGAAGGCCCGCCGGCCGGGTAGTTGTGGCGGATCTCACGGATGAGCTTGCCTTTTTGATAATTGCTGCCGGAGTTGGCGCTCGCCCACACGAAGTTGCGCCAATCCCTGCCGCCGGAGGTCTCTTCGATCAACGTCAGGCGGCCGGCGTCGTCGTAGCGATAGGTCAGGTCGCGTCCGCCGTCCTGCACCCGACGCGGATTGCCGAACGCATCCGGCTGGAAGGTGATGTAACCGTTGCCGCTCGCGCCGACTTCGGGGTGGCGCTCGCTGAGCAACAAGCTGCGGGCGTCGTAGGTGTAGAAGCGGGTCTGGTTGATCCCGCCGCCGGTGCGCACCGCCTTGATTTTCTGGTCGTAGGGGTCGAAGGTGAAGGTGGTGGCATAGAGCGGATTCGACGATTGGGTGATGCGCCCACGGCTGTCGAAGGTCGTGGTCGTGGTCACCGCGGTGGTGCCGCCCAAGGACGTACGCACGTTGACCCGGCTGCTCATCGCCCGCACGCCGTTGTAGGTGCGGTTTTCCACCTGACCGTCCGGCGCCTTGACCCGCCCGGGTCGACCGAAGGCGTCGTGCAACGAATACACCGTGGCGTGGTTGGTGTTGACGCTGCTCTTATTCTGCAGGGTGGTGACGCGGGTCACCGCCCCCAGGGCGTCGTAGAAGGTTTTTTGTTCCGACTCCGCCCACGACGCGTTGCCCGTCGGTCGGCGCGTGATCTTGCGGGTCGGTCGACCGAAGCCGTCGTAGACCTGCGTGTCTAGGGTCATCAAGGTGGAGCCGTTTTCCCGACGGATGTCCATGGACGGATCGGCGCCGGCGGGGTTGCGGTAGACGTAAACGGTCTTCGCCTCACCCAGGGTCGATTCCGGCACGCTCGACGTCAGGCGGCCGAGCTGATCGAAGGAGTGGGTGGTGCGTTGATCCGCGGGATTGAAGGTCACATTGGGCAAGCCCGTATTGCGGTCGATGGTCGCCCGATAGGAATAGGGGAAACCCGAGATGCGCGAGCCGGCCAACTGAAAGTGTTGATAGTTGTGGGAGAAAATGAACCGGCTGCCGGCGGACGCCGAGCCGTTGGTGGCACATAGGGAGCCCGACAGATTGGCGGTTTCGCCCCCGGCCACGGTTTCGGAGGTCGGCAGGCCGCGGTCGACGCCGGCGGTAGTGCCGATACCGAGCTTGACCACCAGGTCCTTGGCGTTGCGCCCCCCGGACGTCTTCCACTTCCGGGAGCAAGTCAAGGAGCCTTGACCGTTGAATTGGAATTCGGTCACATAGGTGCGACCGCCCTCGGTGGTGGTCTGCTTGTTGAAGGGGTGCAAGATCCAGCCCTGGGACAGCGACGGTTGATAGCTGCTGGGGCTGCCGACGCTGATATATCCCGTCGTGCCGTTGATCCCCAGATTGGTGCCGCCGGTGGCGGTGTAGACCGTGGTTTCCGTCCGGGTCTGGGTGCCGGCGAAGTTGTCCTTGGTCACCACCCGGCGGAATTTGCCGGCGCCGTTGTACTGCGACGACTCCACGTCCACATAACGACCGCCGTCGTCGTGGTAGATGGTGCGCTCCGCCACTTTCATCGGATTGACTTGATAGCAGCGGGCGCTTTCGCCGAATCGAATGGCGCACGGACGCCAGGGCAGCTCACTGGCGTAACGCACGTAAACCGAGCGCTTGGCGCTACCACAGCTGTTGCCGGAGCAATGAAAGATTTGTTGAGAAAGGAATCGGCGGGTCGAGGTCGAGCTACCAGTCTTGAAATCTTTCGAAAACGGCAAGCCGTTGTCGGTGACCTGCCATTGATCGATGGGGGTGCTGGTGGACGGATAACGCGGCCCTTGGCGCACCGAGTGGTAGTAGACCGTGCGGGTGTGCTTGCCCTCCGAGTTGGCGGGGGCGTCCACCTGGACCCTGCGATAGTTCGCCCGGGAGCAGTCCGCCCCGTAGAGCACCAATTCGTTGCGCGGTGGGTAGAGACTGCTGTCGTAATTCCAAACCCCTTCGACCGAGCCGTCCCCTCGCTTCGCCGTGCGGGTGGCGACACCGGTCGACGGGTAATCCCATTCCACAGACGCCGGATCCACGTTCTCGAACGTGCAGCGGGTCGGCACCAGCCAACGGCTGCTGTTGTAGGTCCAGGCGATCGAGCCCCGAGAGGGCGCCGTCGCTTCGACGATGCGGCCGCTGTAGTAGCCGCTGCTCGAGGTGCTGTATTGGAATTGCCACGGCTGGGAATGCGGCACGGTGATTTGGGTCAGCAGCGGCACGCGGATGGTGTGGGCGCTTACCGGCAGTTGGTCCGTGTCGTGGGGTTTGCCACGATTCATGGTCCGGGGTGTGTAACCGAAGTTGTACACGGCGCGTTGGCCGTTGAACGCCGCCAGATCGACCTTCTTCACCACTTTGCGCAGGTCGCCCCATTCGTCGCCCTCGGGCGTGACGAAGGGCGAGACACCGTCACCGCCGGCGGTGTCGGCATTGGAGTGGCTGAATGTGATCGTGTGTTGACGCCCGGTGCTGTCGGTGACGGTCCACGTTTCCGTGTTGCCGCTCAGGCCGTAGCTCACCCGCATGTAATTGCCGTAGGCGTCCCGCATCTCGTAGAAGCGGTAGCAATTGGCGGCGCCACCCCCGCCGCAGAAATCCGTGCCGGCCTTTTGGTTGGTCTTCCTGAAGACCGACACCAGGCCGTTGGGGAATTCGACGTGGGACTCCGTCGACGACACGTGTTTGAGTCGGATGAAGCTGCCGTCTTTGGAGTGCAACCCCGAGCGGTTGTTGAAATCGTGCAACGTGGTGGCCGCGCCACTGGGTGCGACGTACATCCAAGCGCTGTTCATATCCGCCGAATCCGTCGGGCGATTGGGCCAGCGTTCCCAATCGTTGCCGCTCATGCCGCTTTGGGACACCGGCTGATAGAGGCGGCCGAAGTGCAGCTCCCAACCGAGGCCGGCGTTGGTGGCGTGGTGGGTCAACGCGAAGGTGATCGGTTTCAGCGGCGGCGGGCAGCCGGTCTGCGGGCAGCCGGTCTGCACGTGCTCCCACAAGTTGGAGTTGTTGACCGGCGTCACTTGATATTTGAGCACCGGTCCCACCTCGTAGGTCTGGCCGAGAGGCACGGTGACCACCAAATTGCCCGAGGCGGTGTCGATGTGGTCGATCTCGCTCGCCGATTGGAAGGGCGTGTTGGGGCGGAATCCGCGGGGGGAGACCACGGGGGTGTAGGTCGCCGTACCCGGAATCGGCACCTCGACCTCGAGCCCTGTCTTTTGTTCGTCGCTCGGCGATTCGGAAGTCTCGCTTTTGTCCGAAGACCGTTCGGGCTCCGCGACTCGCATCATCACCGTCGCCGGTGCCGACACGTTGCCCATTTCGTCGCTGACGGAAACGATCAGCTCCGCGTCGCCGATGGCCGGCTCGGAACCCAGCCGGCAATCGGCACCGCGGGTTTCGAAGCGGCACTCGAGCTTGATCTCGGAACCGTTGAGCGAGGCTTTGAGACCGTCCGGTCGCACACCGGACCGGTCGTCGTCGTAGTCGAGAACGAAACGCGGCCGGGTGCCGACTCGACGCAGGTGGGTCGGCTCGACGATCGACACGGTCGGCTCGACGGTGTCGGGCTCGGTGGAGTCGACGGCGAGAGCGCGGATTTCACTCGCTGTGCCGTGAGTCGATGCGGCAGAAGGGGCGGCAAGCCGCTCGAGCGTCCGGCCGGAAGCGCTGATGCGCACCAGCTCGGCGCCGTCGGTCAGCCACAGAGAGCGGGTCGAGGGGTCCGTCGACCAAGCGACGATCTTTCGATCGGGGCCGAAGGGTGCAACCTCGATCGAGAGCTCGCCGTCCGCTCGGCGCAGGTGGGTCGGACCGATCTTCCACACGGGGCTGCCGTCGGCCGGCGCGTCGATCTCGGAGATCGATCGGGCCGGGTCGAGAACCGAGCGAGTCTTGCCGTCCAGGTCGAGCTGCTGCCGGCCTCGATCCGAAACCAGCCACAGCTCGACGCTTTCCGTATCCCCGGCCGACGACCGGTGGTCGAACGATTCGATCTCGAAGCCGGCGATGGCGTCGTAGGCGGTCGTGGCGTCCGCCGTCGCCACCCAAAGGGTCGATTGCGAGGGATCGAGAGCCGCCCCTCGGAATTCACTCGTCAGCTCGATTTCCGTCAGCCGTTGCCCGCCGGGGCCGAAGGCCGACAACGTGCGGCCGCGGGCCAACCACAACGATCCGTCGCCGGGTACCGGCGTCAGGCTCGCCGGTGGGCGGGGCTCGCCGTCGAGGTCGATCCGCCAAAGCAGCTCGCCGCTGGAGGACGAGCAGGTCAGCGAGCTCGGCGAAGCGCTCCACACCACACCGCGGGAGCTGTCCACCGCCAAGGCCGTCGCGCCCTCGGTTCCTTCGAGTCGGACGGTGGTGCCGCTGATTCGGTCGAGGCCTAGCACGCCGTCGGCCTGAGCCGTCCACAACACGTCGCGAGGCTCGGGGTCCGGGGCCGGGTCGAAGGCGGCCGTGACAGCGGCCGGCCAAGCCGCTGAGATCAACAGCAAGTAGAGAAAGACGAGGGCCGAGGGGGCCCGGCCGAAGAACGTCGTAGATCGGGGGTTCATGTCGGTCTCCAGAAACGGTTCGGGTGTGTCCACCATGCGCGTTGGGGAGTGCGCACGACGGCCTTTCTGGAGCTGCTTGCGCCCTCCGATCTAGAATTGGATCAGCGCTCGACACGAAAGAGGACGAGCGGTTCGTCGGCCGATACCCGTGGGCGAATCGCGGTGCCCGGCGGCCGTCCGATCGTCGTCCTGAGGCCTTTGTCTCATCGTGCAACAGGGGAAGCGGGTGTCAAGCTTTGCTCATGATTGCTCGGATGCGGGGTTCGTCGACATGGGAGAGAATCATCCGACCAAGAGGTAACGCTTCGGCGGTTGAAGGACGATCGGCAGGTTTAAAGGGTGGGCTATGAAATACGTCCGGGTTCTGTGTTTGGGGATGCTCTTGGCTCCGATCGCTGCTTCGATCGCTGCTTCAATCGCATGGGCGAACGAGCTCCGCCCCGTGGGCCCCGACGGTGGCCAAGGGGTCCGAGACGTGGTCTACGCTCCGTCGAACCCGGAAATCCTTTACTCCTTGGGTGGTCGGCACATCTACCGTTCCGAAAACGGGGGGGAGACCTGGCGCTCCATGACCCTGGGTAAGAACGTGCCGGCCTGGACTCTGGTGGTTCACCCCAGGGACGAAAATACCGTTGTCGCAGTGGTCGGTGCTTATGGTGGAGAGCCGGGCATGTCTATCTCCCAGGATGGGGGAGTGTCTTGGCAGACCCTTCAGGCGCCCCAGGATCCCGACCAGTTGTTGGGGGGCGAGCGGGCGTTCTTCAGTCCGGACGGCAGCACGCTCTATGTGCATCAATCGAATATCGACAAAGGCTACACGGGGCTGATCAAGAGCTCGGATCTCGGCGAGACGTGGTCCACCTGCGAAACCCCGGGGGCGATCCGTTCGATCGCCGGCAGCCCCCACCAAGCGGGTCACTTGGTGGGCAGCTTCTACGGCGAAGGGACGTTGCTGACCCGCGACGATTGCGCCACATGGTCAGTGGTTCAGCACCATCAATATACGTCCATGGAGTGGTTCGTTTACGGCCACTCAGCGCAGGAGCTTTGGGGGGTGAGTGGACGGTCTCTCTATCGATCCACGGATAGCGGTGGCAGTTGGTCGCTTGTGCTGGGCACCGATCAACCCATTGAAGACCTGGCCTTGGATCCGGACGACCCCAATCGCCTTTATGCCGTCACACTTTTGCATGTTTGGGTTTCCGCGGACCGCGGCAGCTCATGGGAGAAGCTCAATCTTCGGGGCGTTCCTTTTTCGCAGCGAGTAATCGCGCCACCGGGTCCAGAATTGGAAGTGGTGGCGGTGTCGCGGCGAGGAATCGAGAAAAGCATCGACGGCGGCCGTTCCTGGCGGGCCATAAATCGGGGCATCAACGCCGAATCGGTGGTTCGTATTCTGATGCATCCCCAACGGCCGGAAGAGATGTGGGCCGCGGGGTGGGGAGGCCTATCCCGTAGCTTCGATAGTGGCCGTACGTGGCAGTGGGTGGACACGGGTTTGGAGCACTCCCGTGGATTCACCGACATTCAAATCGACCCCGAGACCGGTGAGTTGTTTGCTGCCGGCTTCTCCAACCGCCTGATGCGCAGCTCCGATAATGGTGCGACTTGGGTCGCAAGTGACGACTCCATCAGATACCCCGGTCCGTTCCATATCGTGCTCGATCCCCATGAGCCCAGGCGAGTCTTTGCCACGGCCGATTGGACCAGCCCTTTTCTCCTGGTATTCGAGAACGGTGGCGCCACCGTGGACACGCTCGATATGAACGGCACTATCGCCAACGAGGTCTTTGTGGATCCGGAAGCTCCCGGGCGGTTAATCGTCGCGGGTTTCGGTGGTGTTCAGGTGAAAGACACCCTGAACGCCGAGCCCCGGCCCACGTTCCTGACGCCCTACGACACCCTATTGGCCCAGGTTCCCTCCCAGCCCAAGCACTTTCTTGTGCTGCATCCCGAAACCGGCAATATCTGGCGATCCACGGATAGTGCCGAGACATGGACCGAAGTCGAGGGGAATCTGGCTGCCCAAATCGGTGCCCGGAGCTACGGGGCTTGGAATTGGCAGCTGGTGGTTTCCCCCCATGATCCCGAAGATCTCTTTTACGCGACGGGTGCCGGCTTCGGGGGACTTTGGCGATCCAGGGATGCCGGCGTGACCTGGCAGCGCTTCTCCGACGCGTCCTTTTCCGCTCAGACCGTTACATTTTCTTCCCAAGATCCTGAGGAGCTCTGGGTCGGAAGCAACGGTCAGGGCTTGTTGCATGACCGGGGGGGACCCCTGCCGGCATGCGCAGAGGACGAAGCCCTCTGCTTGCGTTCCGGGCGTTTCGAGGCGGTGGTCGATTGGCAAACCGCGGACGGCCGGACCGGAAGGGCACGGCAGGTCCTGACCGAGATCGACACCTCAGGCTTGTTCTGGTTCTTCGAGGATCAAAATTGGGAGCTGATGGTGAAAGTCTTGGACGGTTGTGGGCTGAACGACAACTTCTGGGTTTTCTCCGCCGCCACCACCGACCTGGAATACCGCTTGCGGGTAGAGGATCGTTGGACGGGGCTTTCCCGCACCTACTTCAACCTGCAAGGGCAGCCGGCCAAAGCCAATACGGATACGGCGGCTCTACCGACTTGCCATGCCGCGCCGCCGGAAGGGGCTGATACATCACCCCCGGTGCAAGCCCAAGGAGATGCGGGCATGGCCGTCGATCTCCAGGGCGAGCGCTTTCGGGCCTCGGTAGTGTGGGACACGGGCACGGCCATGGGTGATGGTCACTTGGCCACCCTCGGCACCGAGGACTCGGCCATCTTCTGGTTCTTCGACCCGACCAATTGGGAGATGCTGATCAAAGTCTTGGACGGGTGCGCGATCAACGGCCACTTCTGGGTGCTTGCCGCCACCACCTCCGATGTCGGCTATCGCCTGCGTATCGAGGATTTGCTCACCGGTGAGGTGAGACGCTTCGAAAATTCACCGGGCAGCCCAGCCCCGACCCTGACGGAAACCGAGGCCTTCTCGGGCTGCACGTTAGGCTCTTAGATCACCGATGGCATCTCAGCCGTGAGGGCCATAGCCCGGGCCGAGCGGGCCTGGGTCCGGGCCCACGAGGGCGAGGGAGCACCGCCGCCGTCGGTTCCGTTCAGCTCCGGCCCGGCGACCGTCGGGCCGTGAGCACGCGAGACGGTCGAAATAGCCTAGCGATCTTGGGGACCGGACGTCGCTCTCGCAGGGCCCTGCAATGCTCGCGTGGCAAATTTGGTCATGAGTGAGAAACGGCAAATGGTCTCGGTTCGCGTCATTCGTGGAACCAAGGACCCTGGCGGAGAGGCAAGCGGAGCTTCGCCGGCGGAGGGTCTTGAGCTCGTTTGGGGCTTAACCGTGGATTCGTGGGCATTCCGCGGAGTAGACCTTAGTGAATCCCGATTACAGAGACATGCTGTTACTGTTGTGCGAGGAGGGTGCTGAGTTTCTAGTGGTCAGGGCCTATGCCTTAGGCGGGTTTCCGACGGACGGCGCCCTTAAAGGAAGTGCTGCTGTACAATAGCTTCAGGTCATAGGAGCTCATACATGCAAAACTACCCCCTCACCGTTCAAGTGTCTGCAGAGGCTGCGCGAGCCTATGAGATGGCTTCTCCCGAAGAGCGGCGCAGGGTCGACGATGCGCTCAGAAGGGGGCTACGGGAGCTCATGGAGACACCATCTGCTACTCCAGCCGAGCGCCCAGCGACCTCTCGGGCTGTACGCCATCAGTCCGCCGAGATTCATCCTGACGTTCTGGCAATCACTGGCCTTGTCCCGCCGGACTTCGACGCCCGCGCTGAATATCGTGACCATCTCATGAAGAAGCATCGATGAAGTGGCTCATCGATCTGAATGTCCTGTTGGACGTCATCCAGCAAAGGCTGCCTTTCTTCGATTCTTCCGCTCAGGTGATTAGCAAGACGGTTCGAGGAGAAGCCGCTGGATTCATCGCCAGCCATGAATTGACAACCATTTACTACATTGTGAATCGGCACGCCAATCGCCAAGCGGCTGATGACATCGTTGATTGGCTCCTGGTCCACTTCGAGATCATTCCTCAGGGCGCAGAGGTTTTCAAACGTGCTCGTCAGTTGGCGTTTGCAGACTTCGAGGATGCGGCAGTTGCCAGTGCTGCCGAGGCAGCTCAGTGCGAATTCATCGTCACTCGCAATGTGGTGGACTTTACGAATTCTCCCGTACCGGCTATCGCGCCTGCTGATCTGTTGGTGCTATAAGCGCCGCGGAATCAATCTGTGTCGTATCCGAGCTCTCACACAAATCATTCATATCGTTGTGGTGTTTGTGATTGGGTATTCGAGATCAACGAGCTGAGGCGCGAGGCAAGGTGACGCGTGGCCCGACTAGGTCCTGATTCAGCGTGGAAAAGGCGCCGCGCCGCTAGCGTTCTGACTCGTGGCTCAACACTTCCAACCGACGCCTCAAATCGTCGGCCTGCCTACCCAGGGCCTCCTCGACCTGCATGAGGGCTTCGAGCACACTTTGGATCTGCTGTGAGCTTGCGGAGCCTTGAGCGTCGAGGTGCTCGAGCCGACGGCGCAGGATCGGCTCGGCCTCGCCGGCCCGGCCTAGGGCGACGAGGCAGCGGGCTCGCAAGACCTCGTTGCGCAGGCGATGGGAGTGCTCGTAGGGCAGGCCGGCTTCGAGCAACTCGCGGGCGGCTTCGGCTTCTTTCCACGCCAAGTCGACGTTGCCGGCGTCGAGCTCTAGGCGTGCCAGGTTGTTGCGGTACAAGCCCACCCGCGGATGGGTTTTGCCCCAGGCTTGCTCCATGCCCTCGACCGCTTTGTGAAAGCTTTTTCGTCCGGCGTCCAGCTCCCCGAGCTGGTGGTGGGCGTATCCCAAGCTGTTGTGCAGGGCGGCCACGTGGTTGTTGGACGATCCCAGCCGTGGCTCCAAAACACCTTGAGCTTGCTCGAGGACTTCCAGGGCTTGCTCGTAGCGCTCCAGACGCAGCCAAGCGTTGCCTTGGTGTCGGAGGTAGACGCCGCACAGGGGATGCCCGGGCCCGAGGGTGGCGGCGATCACGGTGTAGGCCTGGGCGAAGCTTTCGATCGCTTGCTCGTCCTCACCCCGGCGGACGTGCAACATGCCCATGTGCTCCAGGCTCTCCGCGACCTCGGGATGGCGCTCGCCATGGATGCCTCGACGCATGGTGAGGGCTTCTTGCAAGAGGGGCTCGGCCTCGTCGAAGCGTCGACGAATCGACAGCAGATTGCCCATCTCCGCGGCGGCTTCGGCCAGTCGAGGATCCGACTCGGAGGTCTGTGCTCTGAGCGCCACGAGAGCGCGGCGGAGGAGGGTTTCGGCTGGGTCGAGATCGCCGGCCAATCGCTCCACCCGGGCCGAGTGAACCCACACCGCGATCCGCTCGGGATGGCTCGGCCCGAGGTGAGTTTCCAGGGCGTGATCGGCGGCGGAAAGCAGCTCACGGGCTTGGTCGAAGTCACCTCGATCTCCCGCCAGGATGCCCAGGGAAAGACCGGCTCGGGTGGTGCGCGGATGGTTCGGGCCCCACAGCTCTTTGAGCAGCTCGAGGGCACCTCGCAGGAAGATCTCTGCTTCGTCGTATCGGCCGTCCTCACGCAAGAGCATGCCCATCTTCCACTGCAGCTCGGCCCGCTCTCGACCGCCGGGAGGGGCGAGATCGTAGGCGCTTTGGAATAAGGGCTCGGCGTCTCGGAAATGGCCTCGGCGCTGCTCGGCGTGGGCGGAGCGGGTCAAGGCGAGGCTCTCCTCCCGGGGTCCCTGCGCCAGCTCCATGGCCCGACGGGCCGCGTCCAGGGCTTGTTGGGGACGTCCCGCTTCCACCTCCAGCTCCGAGAGCAGGATGAGCGATTGGAAGAGGCCTTCCCGATCTCCGTCGCGGCTTTGACCGGCGATGGCGTTTTCCAGCAGATTCCGGGCGGTCGCCAGCTCTCCGAGACCCAGGTAGGCACGCCCCATGGCGGCTTCCAAATCGATTTGCACCGCGGCAGGGGCGTCCATGGTTCCCAGACGCTCGACGCTGCGGTCGAGCAGGGCGCGCACGGTGCGCGGGGCGGATTCGGCGAAGGGGTCGGCGTCGTGGAATTGGCTCACCAGAAAGCCGGTGGTGAGCTCGGCGCGATCCCGTTCCGCGAACGTTGCCTGCCGTTGCAGCAGCAGGGCGATCAAGCTGCCGAGCAGCAAGGATAGGGCCAGTGCGGAGGCGGTCACCGCCAGGCGATGTCGACCGATGAATTTGGCGGCGCGGTAAGCAAAACCGGCGGAGCTCGCTTCCACGGGCAGGCCGTCGAGATGGCGCTCGAGATCCGCCGCCAGCTGCTCGGCCGAGGGGTAGCGACGGATCGGATCCTTCTCCAACGCCTTGAGCACGATGTGATCCACATCACCCCGCAGTCGGCGGGCGAGCTTGCGTTTGGGAAGGCCGAGCAGGCTCTCGACCGATGACGAGCCCACGACTTGGGAGGGGCGGGTGGGCTCTTGCTCGCGGATCGCCCGAAGCAATTCGAAGGCCCCTTGATCGACGGCGACTTGGTGGGGTCGTCGACCGCTCAACAGCTCGTAGAGCAGCACACCCAAGGCATAAACGTCGGTGGAGGTGGTCACCGCTCCGCCGGCGATTTGCTCCGGGCTGGCGTAGGCGGGGGTCATGGGGGTCAGGCCGGTGGCGGTCTCGGTGCCGCTCCGGGGCAGCGCCGCCTGGTCGAGCAATTTGGCGATGCCGAAATCCAGGAGCTTGGGCTCGCCGTCGGCGGTGACCAGGATGTTGCCCGGTTTCAAGTCCCGGTGCACCACCAGGTTTTGGTGGGCCGTGTGCACGGCGCCGCAGACCTTGACGAAGAGACGCAGACGGTCTTCCACGGAGGCCTGGCTCGTTTCGCACCAACGGTCCACGGGCACGCCGTCGACCCATTCCATGACCAAATAGGGACGGCCGTCGTCGGTGGCGCCGCCGTCGAGCAGACGGGCGATGTTGGGGTGGCGCAGAGCGGCCAGAATCTCGCGCTCGGAGCGGAAGCGTTGGACCACCTCCGGGTCGAGCCAGCGCCCTTGCAGCAATTTGACCGCGACCCGTGTGGAATAGACGCCGTCGGTCCGCTCCGCCAAATAGACCGCCCCCATGCCTCCTTTGCCGAGCAGCTCCAGGAGGCGATACGGCCCAACGGTTTCGGGCGCTTCGGACGAAGCCTCCCCACCCCAGAGCTCTTTGCCAGGCACATCGAATAGGGTGGGCTCTTCCTCGGCGGCTAGAATCAACGAATCTAGCTCGCGGCGTCGCTCAGCATCCAGGTCGAGCCCGTTGAGGAAGATAGAACGTTCCTCCGTCTCCAGCTCGAGGGCGCGGTCCAGGATCTCCTCCAGCTCATTCCAGGGGTCGAGGGATTCCACGCTCATCTTTGCATCCTACCGATTTCCGAAAAGACCGCGGTCCGGCCGTCGAATCAAATCCTCTGGCCCCGACTTCGATGATCCGAAGCCGGATCCGTTTTTCGCTACCCGAATGAACGCGGGCGAGCTGCCGTATCGGCACAAGAGCCGCTCGACTTCTTCTTTCAATGACCGTCCTCTTCGATGGTCATGGACTGTTCACTTCCTCTTCGACTTTTCCGACCTTAGGAGACTCTCCCATGTTTTCTCCGTCTCTACATCTGAAGCATGTTCTCTCGACGACCGCGATCTTGCTCCTGCTCACCATCTTCTTGCTGCCCGTCCCAGCCTTGGCCCAAGTGCCCCAGGCGGCGGACGACTTCCACCGGGTATTGCTCGGCGAGGACACGAAAACCGTGACGTTTGCCGAGCTGCTGGCCAACGACGCGCACGTCGACGGCGCCACCGTAACCGTGGTGCGCCATGCCCTACGCGAGCAGAGCTCCGTGGAATCGAACGCGATCGTCTTCACTCCCGACAACGATTTTTGGTCCGTGGGCAGCGACTTGGTGGTTTATCGGGTGGATACCGCGGCCGGCTCCTCGTTCGGAACGCTCTACTTTGCCACCGAGCGCAATGCCTTTTTGCAACCTGCGGTCTTTGATTTCGAAGACCCCAATCAGCCGTTGCCCATGGGGGTCGGCTTGGTGCACGACCTCGGCGCCCCGCTGATCGGCACCGGCAGCATTCGAGTCCAGCCCGCGAGCACCGACGATGACGCTTATTTGGCGATACCCATCGACGGAGAGGGTGAATCGAATGTGGGCTCGGGAGAAACAGACGGCTGCGCCGGCGGCCTGGCGGAGATCCCGAGCGACGGCTCCGACGACATCAACGCCGCGGGTTATCTGCTCTTGCTGGGGGACGAAAACGCCGACGTGACGACCGCCCAGGCTCGGGTCGGGGTGACCCGCGGTCAGGGGGATCTCTTCATCGAGGTGCGCGTCTCGGACGCCAACGGCCCAGGCGACTTTTCGAGGTCGGCGCTGCTGCCCAGGGGCAACGATAACGTCCGTTTTCGGGTGTCCTTCGCCCTTGAAAACAACTTCTTGATCGCCATGTTGAGGGCGGACGGCCTCGCCGTCCGCTCACCGCAGGTCATGCATTTGGAAGAGGGACCGAGTCACATCAAAATCGGGTTTTTTCAGCCGGACGACGGCCCCGGTAGCGATCCCAGCCTGGTCTTCGACGACCTGACGCTCGGTGAAATTGGGCCGGATGTCGCGATGGATCGATGGATGCTCTACGACCCGATTCAGCAGGCGGACAACTTCGAGGACGGCACCCTCGACGCTTGGACGGACACCTGGGGAGCCGGGGTGGTCCAAGACGCCGCGTCGCTGATCACCGGCTCTCTGGGTCTCGGCATCACCCAATTCGATGCCAACGGCCCGACGTTCGTGTCGTACCAGCCGCCGGTCGGTGGTCCTGACGACAAGCGATTCCGCAAACTGACCGCCCGAGCGGAATTCGATCTGTCATCGTTCTCCATCCATTCGGGCTACCTCTTGCGTTTGATCGAGATCGGCTCCGACGAGCACGCAATCTTCGGCGTCACAGATTTCGAGCTACGTGTCTTCGTCGATATCCACTCGCAGACGGGTTTTGGTCTCCGTCCCGCGTTTCGGCAAGACCACGGCAGCGGCTCCTACACCTGGTTCGACGGCGACGCGGTGCCATTGGACACTCTGTCCCCGAGGCTGGAGCTGCAGGTGGGTCGCTCCGACAGCTCCGCGGCCAACAACGGTTGGATACGCCTGTGGGTCGACGGCGAAAGGGTGTCGGAGCTCTTTGGTCTCGTCAATGACGATCAAATCCTGCGCACCGTGCACTTCGGAGCCAAAGCGTTCTCGACGGAGTCCGACGCGGAAGGACCGATCCGCATCGACGACGCCATGGTCACGCGTTGAGGCGGCCGGGGAAAAACCCCGGCCCTCGTTTGGCCCTTATTCACCGGCCTTGAGGTGATGGTGGAGCCAAGCCTTGGCGAGCTTGTATTGGCGGGTCACCGTCGGGCGTGAAATTCCCATCACCTCGGCGGTTTCTTCTTGGGTCAGCCCGCCGAAGACCCGCAGCTCGATGATCTTCGCCCGCTGAGGGTCGCGACGCGTCAGGTCCTCGAGGGCGTCGTCCAAGGCGACGAATTCATCGCTGCGGGCCTCAAAAGCATCCAACGCCTCGTTGATCGGCACTTTCTCGTCTCGACCTCCCCGTTTCCAGCTCGATCGCGCCCGGGCGTGGTCGACGATCACCCGTCGCATGATCCGCACCGCCACGGCGAAAAAATGCCCGCGGTCTTGGAATTTCAGGCGTTTTTGGTCCACCAGGCGCAGGAACGCTTCGTGGACCAAGGCCGTGGGTTGCAGGGTTCCGGGTCGCTCGCGTGCCATCAGACCCCCGGCGATGCGTCGCATCTCTTGGTAGACCAGGGGAACCAGCTCTTCGACGGCGTCGTCGGAGCCCCCGTGCCAATGCTGAAGCCAACGGGTCACGGTTCTGCCGTCCACCGGCGGAGCGTCGTCGAGGGTGAGCAGATGGGCCACGCCCACGCCGAGGGTCTCACCCGGCCCGCCTAATCCCGCCGCTCGATTGTTTGAGGCCATACGCCTTCCTCCCTTTCTATGTCTCGGCGCCATTTTAGCGCGGAAAAATTTTTCCGCACTCGATCCGATTCAATCTCCCGTTTCCGCGTCCCAGGGGAAGCGCGCGTACATCCTCACAATCACATCCAGTGTCAGTGTGCCGCCACTTTCGCTCTCCGGGCACCTTGTAAAGGAGATCGAATATGTCCGCCCTCTACCACCTCACCTGTTCGCCGGACCGTCGTCCGTTCCGGCGCGCCCTTCGTCGAGGAGATATCGACCTTGGGGATTTCAATCCCTTTGACGATGATCTTCCTGAGCTCGACGATTGGGATGGGTACAACTGATCGTTGAGTCAAATACGATCTGAAACCTTTTCGAGCCGGGTACGCGCCCGGCTCGTTTTTTATATGCGAACCAAAAGACGACAAAGTAGAAGGTCTCCATCGCAAGCTGCTCGCATAGCGAACGTCGCCGAGCTCGGGCGTCGATGATCCTGGAATGGGGCCCGCAGCCCGTAAAGAGACTGTGTAGCGTCAGAGGTTGTCGAATAAGCGGAACATAATCAATGCTTTGCGGCGTTCCCGCTATACGAACGTTCGCTATGGAGCGTTGACTGTTCGGTCAAGCTGCGGCTAAGATTTGGAAAGGGAGACCGTTATCAATGCAAAGGCCAAACGCAGGCATGTTCGCGGTTAGGTCGTGTCGTAGAGCATGGGGAATATCGTTGATACGCGAAATTTACCTAAACAAGGTTCGCTTCCGGGGATGACCTGATGGTGAAAGGATCTGCAGTATGACTATGGTTCAGGACACCAGGCTGGCGGCCTGGGCTCAAGGTCCATCTGTTACTGAAGAGCAACGAGTAGAGAATGCCCAGCGGATGGTTCGAGAAGCTATTCAGCAAAGCCCTGCGCTTCAGGCGAGGAACATCGCCGTCTTTGTTCAGGGTTCTCATCGCAATAGAGTCAATGTGGTGCAAGGCAGCGATGTAGATCTTGGGGTGCTTTGCTACGACACCTATTTCCCACACTATCCTGACGACAACGTCAAGGCCTTAGCCGAGAGGACTGCCCTGCCCGCGACCTATACATACTCGGTGTTTAAGGATGAGATCGAACAAGCGTTGGTCGCTAAGTTCGGCCGATTCTCCGTGAGTCGAGGGCGTAAGGCCTTTGATGTCACGGGAAACACTTATCGAGTTGAAGCCGATGTTGCAGCCTTCTTCGAACACCGTCGGTATACGAGCGCTACTCGCTATCACTCTGGCGTCGAGATGATCCCTGACGATTACCAGCCCCCTAGGATTCGGAACTGGCCAGAACAGCACTACGGAAACGGTGTTGCGAAGAACCAACGGACGTACCGCAGATACAAGCGAGTTGTCAGGATGCTTAAGAAGCTACGGCTCGAGATGTCCGAGAATGGTATTCAGTCGGCGACAAACACTCCAGGGTTTCTGATTGAGTGTCTAGTCTTCAACGCTCCCGATACAACGTTTGGCAGCAGCGAAAACAGAGAGTTGCTCAAGTCCGCTCTCGCATGGCTGTATTCGAATACCCAGCGCGATGAGGAGTGCAACGAATGGGGGGAGGTGAGCGAGCTGAAGTACATCTTCAGAGGATCACAACCTTGGACGCGAGCTAGCGCAAACCAGTTCCTACTTGACGCATGGGCGTACTTCGGTTTCTAAAGAATGTGGACTTGCCCCGGTTCAGTGGACAGTTTAGTTGTTATGGGTTTTCAAATAGCTGAGGAAAATCAGTCGTAGTAGCTCCGGATTCCGGAACCGCGATTTTCCACAAATTTTCCGCAGGATATCCACAGGTTTCTTCACAGGTTGCGGATTCTTCATGCTCGAATTGCATCGGACTCCTCTGGCCCAGCGCCGAATGACGGCGGTATCGATTGTAAAAGCTCTCAATGAACTCGAACACCGCGCTCCGCGCCTCTTGTCGACTGCGGAAGGTGGACCGGTCGATGAGCTCACATTCCAGAGTCGCGAAGAAGCTCTCGCACATCGCGTTGTCGTAGCAGTCGCCCACCGAACCCGTAGATGGCTGCACTCCAGCCACTTTACAGCGCCTACCGAACGCGATCGACGTGTACTGGCTCCCTTGATCGGAATGATGGATCACCGAGGACGGACGCCGCTGCTCCAGGGCCATGTCCAAGGCCTCCAGCACCAACTCGGTTCGCAAGTGCGGGCGCATGCACCAGCCGACGACTCTTCGACTCCAGACATCCAGCACCACCGCCAGGTACAGAAAACCCGCCCAAGTCGGAATATAGGTGATGTCCGCGATCCACAGGCGATCCGGACCCTCCGCGGTGAAATCCCGGTCCACCAGATCCGGGATCGAACGACTCTCCGGATTGCGAACGGTCGTGCGCCGGGCTTTCCGGCGGCACACGCCCCGCAAGTCGTCGGCTTTCATCAGTCTTGCCACCCGCTTTCGGCTCACCCGTTCACCCTCGGCCACCAGATCTGCGGTCACCCGCGGGGATCCGTAGGTCCCTCGAGATGCCTTGTGGAAGCCTCTGATTTTCTCGGTCAGCTCCCTGTCTCGCACCTCACGGTCCGAAGGACGGCGGCCGAGCCATGCATAGTAGCCGCTCTTGGAGACTCCCAATACACGGCACAACGTGCTCACTTTGTGCTCGGCCCGGTGCGCGCTCACGAATTCGAACCCCGCGACGGGATCGACCCGGCCTCCTGCGCGAACCAGGCCGCGGCTTTTTTTAGGATTTCCTTTTCCTCGCGTAGCCGGCGATTCTCACGTCGCAATTGCCGTAGCTCCTCGCGTTCGGCGGTGGTCAAGCCGTCCTCACGGCGACCTTCGTCGAGGTCTGCTTGGGCGACCCATTTACGAATGGTGACCGCCGACGGCTCATACTGCTTGGCGAGTTTGGCAGGGCTGTTGCCGGCCCGAGCGAGCTCGACGATCTCTTTCTTGAATTCTGCTGGATATTCGGGGCGTGATTTCGGCATCGGGACCTCCTTGCTCGAAAGAGCATACCTGTCCACGAAACCGGGGCAACTTCAATGATATCAAGATTGCATATATCTTCTTTTGTCGGTCTCACGGTATTCTCGTGGCTACTGGTTCTTTGGGTTGATGGCCAGCCGGTTCTGAGCCTAGCTTTCTTGAAGCCCTTCAGCCTTGTCGTGAGTCTGATCGTCGGGTGTTCACTAGTCTTCAATCGGTGGGCATGGGCATGGCCGATCTTCTCAGGCTGGTATGTCAATCGCCCTGACTTGAGGGGCACTTGGCGTGTCCGGCTGGTCAGTGATTGGGTAGACCCAGAAACCAAGAAGCGGGTTGATCCCCAGGTTTGTTATTTGGTTGTAAGGCAGACCCTTGTGGGTCTATCTGCGCGTCTAGTGACGGCCGAATCAACATCGAAGTCGATTGCGTATTGTTTGACTGAAGAAGAGGAAGGGATCTATCGGCTAGCAGTGATCTATCGCAACGAGCCGAAGATTGAGTTACAGGGGAACCGCAGCGACATCCATCATGGTTCCTTCTTGGTAGAAGTTACTGGAAAGGATGTACTTGAAATGGACGGCCACTACTGGACCGATCGTGGCACCCGTGGCGAGCTTACTACGCTAGGGTGGAAGAACGGCAGCTTCGACACATTTGGACGAGCACAAGAGGCTTTCGAATTGGAGCTCGAAAGCGAACCCAGCCCTTCCAGCGAAATCGCTGCGGCGCTTCGCGCCTCCGCGAATCGCTGAAGGGCGTAACGTTCGGCGGCGTGGAGCCTGACAGTTCGTCCTGAACTGACTCCATCAGTGAAATGAATACCAACAACTTTAACGGCCTTCAGCGGGATGGTGATCCCTTTGAGGAGCTGCGTAGGACTCTTGAGGTCGGAGACTTGGACGCGGTCAAGCGAGCCGCCGATTTCCTTCATCGGACTGGTCGCGACCCCGTTGCCGGGTTGTCAAGCATCGCTAGGGAAGTAGGGCCAGAGTCTTCGCAGGGTCGTTGCGCACTCACTGCCCTGGCAGACCTGGACTCCGCGACCGCGCATAAGGTCGCTCAGCAACTAGGGGTCTCAGTTGGTGCGGCCCTTCCGGAGCGGGGACTCAGTAGCAGTGTGACGACCCCGCAGAAACGGGACGCTGACTCGACGCGGAACTGGGTGATCGCTTTCGTGGTAACGCTCGCAATCTTGTGGCCGCTATATTCGATATACCGCTTCCAAAATCCGATACCGCCAAAGCCGCCGGAGCCGAAGCCGCCGTGGACTGACGAGTACGTGGAGCTCGAGGCCGTTACGCTCTGCCAACTGGCCGCAAAGCGGCGACTGCGCGACCCTGACTCCGCGGACTTTCCCTTCCTCTCGCCTCCCAGTGTCGACGTCTCCTACTCCGACAAGGTGACCGTGAACGGCTACATGCATGCGAGCAACGGGCTTGGCTTGAAGGTTCGGGTGGACTTTTCCTGCTCTCTTCAGGCAGACCGCGAAGCTCGGAACATGTCACTGCTCGATGCTCAGCTCGTCCAGCGGTGAATGCCGAAAGATACCGCCGAACCAGGCCAGTGGAGCGGACTCGCTTCGCGCGCCGCTCATCGCCGAGACGTTACGCCGCACAAGGGAGCGCCGCAGAATGACTGACGCAGTGTTTGAAACCGAGAGGCTGGTCGTTCGGCGTTGGCGCGACTCTGACCTGCCCTATCTGATGGCCGTCTACGGAGACGCCGAAGCCGTTCAGTGGGTGGGCGATGGTCAACCGATCACGGAGAGCGAATGTCGTGAGTGGCTTGTAGTAACCCGCCGAAACTACGAGAAGCGCGGCTACGGCATGTTCGCGGTCGAGCTCAAGTCTGAGCCTGGTGTCATAGGGTTCTGCGGCATCGTCCATCCCGGAGGCCAAGAGGAGCCTGAGGTCAAGTACGCCTACCTACGCAGGTTCTGGGGGCAGGGCATAGCCACAGAAGCTCTGCGTGGCCTCGTTGGCTACGGCTCTGCCGCACATGGCATTACGCGTTTCATCGCCACCACTGCGCAGGAGAACAGCGCTTCGCACGCAGTGCTCGCGAAGGCGGGCATGAGCCGAGGCGAGCTGCGGCAAGACGAAGATGGCGAGTTTACGCAGCTCTTCGAGTACGAGGTGCCGGGAAGTGCGACCTAACCCCTCGCTCAAGCGCCGCCGGGCACGGAGCCCGCGCGGCGCTTTTCAGACGTTTCAGATGGCTCAGGCGCTCAGCACGATGAAGGAGAAGGGAGCGTCCTGAAAGGAGCCCTCGCCCACGCCACCCTGGGAGGAGGAATCCATCGAATAGACCTGGAATTCACTGGTGGAGGCTTTCTTCACGCTGAAGACGTTGTCCACCGAGTTATTCGTTCTGTCGCCGAAAGCGGAGACGAGGACCACCGGGGTGTTGTCGAGATTCGACTTGAAGGTGACCGTGTACTTGCCCGCCGAGCTCCGCTTCGAGGTCCAGCTGCCGGAACCAGCGTTGTTGATGGAGCCATTCGCGTTGATTGTCCCAAAATCCTGTTGCATTGCCGCGTTTCCTTCTTAGTTGTTTTGGTTCTGTGTCAAGAGGATTGGAATGCGCATTCCCTCGTCGTTCGGAATAGAAGACGCGAAATCCAACCATCGATCTGGTCATGCGAATCGAATTTTTATCGATTGGGGTGACGCGGAGCCCGCGCTGAGCTCCCGTTCTTGATCTCCCCTGCCGATCTGAGTACTGTGCAAGCACCACACTGATGAATCATTCCAACCCATCAACATCCTCCGAAGGTCACACCGCACCGACCACGCGGCGGACCGGCCGCTTTCGCCTCGGCATCGCCGGCCTGCTGTTGACGGCGGTGCTGGTGATCGTCATCTATTCCGCCACGTCAACGGTCCAGTCGGAAGGAAATGGCATGGAATACCTCGATCGGCTTCGAGCATTAGAGCAAGCCGGTCCTCAGCTCGAAGTAGGCAGTGAAGCGGAGAAGCGAGCGGTCGAGCGCTTTCAGGGTCTCCTGAGCGATTTCAAAGCGCCCGACTTCGCCGATCGGGTGACCGAGGTCTACGCCGAGGACGCGTTTTTCAACGACACCCTCAAGACGGTGCAGGGTGTCGAGCACATTCGGGAATATCTGGTGGAGAGCGGGGAAGCGATCGACAAGGGCGAGGTGGAATTCGTCGATCTCGTGGCCGACCACGGGAATTATTATTTCCGTTGGGTGATGACGATCCGATTCAAGAAGCTCGCGAACGGCGAGGACAAGCGCTCGATCGGCATGACCCACGTCCGTTTCAACGCTCAAGGCCGGGTCGTGCTGCACCAAGACTATTGGGATTCCTCCGCGGGTCTATTCGAGCATGTGCCGGCCTTGGGATGGGTGCTGAGGAGAGCCAAAAGCAGGCTCTGAGCAGCTTTCACTCAGGCAGCCTGCCGATGGGCGGCTCGCGGATTCGTCGGTGCACGCAGAGATGCATGCCCATGAGCCATCGTTCGCTGTTCAGAGGGTCGAGATCCCCGGTGATGCCTACCAGCGAAAAGCTGAGCCGAGGGCCAGCTCCGTCTCGGTGGTGTCTTGACCGGTCTCGATCTATGATCCTTCCAGCTGCCCCCTAAGGCACCGAGCTCGACCAGCGGGAGACATCTCCGCTTTCGAATCCGTCCGTGAATAGGGACATGGACGTGTCGACGAGGGTGACGACGATGGATTCGAGGTTGTTGGGGTTGGAGCCGTCGGTTCCGACGTCGATGACCGCGAACCAGGCCGAGCCTCCGCTGAGATCGGGCTCGTTCCATTCGAGGGTGATGTCGAAGGGGTCGCCGATCGCGACGGTGGTGGGTCCGGTGACGGTGAGGTTGCCGACGTCGTCGGTGATCACGCCGTCGCGGATGTCGATGAGGTCGGGCTCGCCGGTGGCTCCAGTGAAAGTTTGCACCAAAATCCAGTACTGACCGGCGGCGGGGTTGTGGATCTCACAGCTTTCCTGGGCCACGGGATCCACCGATTCACAGATCTGGGTGCCTGAGCTCGGGGTGCTGCCCGTGCCGACGTAGAGGTCGACGTCGCGCACGTTTTCGGAGTCGGTGGCGGCAAAGAGCAGACGCGCGCCCGCGGCCACGTTGACCACTTTCACGTGCACGTCGTCGAGATTGTCGTAGGGATTATTGTTCGTGGGGTCCTGAGGTAGCTCGATGTCGATGGCGGCACCTTCGTCGAGACCGGAGACGGTGAGCTGAAGGTCGGTGATCTCCAAAGCGCTGTGTAGACCGTCGATCGTGAAGGTGCCGACGGAGCTGAGGGTTTCGAGATGCAACAGCTCGGGTAGGTTCTCCGCGCCCGGGCGGACCACGATCGGCAGGTGGAGATCGTCCGGCAGGATACCCCGGGTGCCCTGGGGAGAGAGCTTGGCCCGCTCGTGGATCCACATGTCCAGGGGCTGGCCGATGACGTCGGCGGTGAAGTCCACGGTTTGGGAGGCTCCGGGCGCGAGGGTGAAGCTGCTGGGTTGTGCGGTGATGCTCGCTCCGCCGCGGGTGACGAGCTGGCCGACGTTCCAGGTCACGGATTGGTCGGCGACGCTGCGGAAGGTGCGGGAGACGGTGCAGCGACCGTAGCACTGGATCTGGGCGCTCGCCGTGTTGAGGGTGGTGGGATCGCCACCGTCCTCGGGATTGGCGGCCAGGTAGTTGGCGGTGGTTTCGTCCATCACCAGGCCGACCCGGGCTGCTTGCTCCAGGTTGATGCGACCGGCCCCGCGGGAGAAGGAGTCCGCCGGGGCGGCGCCGTCGAACGTCACCGTCAGGTCTGAAGACAGCATCAGGGCGGATTTGACCTCGGAGGGGGTCCATCCGGGGTGCAGAGCGCGGAGCAGCAGGGCCGCGCCGGCGGCGGTGGAGCAGGCCATGGAGGATCCGCTGACCGTGACGAATTCCGGGAAGCCCGAGGAGCTGTTGATGGTGGCGGCGAAGATGCCCACACCCGGGGCGGTGACGTCCGGTTTGAGGGAGTCGAAGGATCGGTTGGGACCGGCGGGGGAGGTGCCGATCATGATGTCGCCGAGGGCCGGATCCCCTTGGACCACCGAATCCGTGATCGTCGCCGTATGCCCCGAGCCGCTCGCCAGCCACGCGCGCAAGGCGTTGCCGTCGGCCAGGTTGACGTGGATCGCCGGCAAGATGTGCAGGTCGGCGACCGGGTCGGATTGTCCGGCCTCGCGGTTGGCGAGCACGCAACCGGCCGCGCCGCCGGCTTGGGCATTGGCGCAGACCTGAAGACGGCTGAGGGTCCCGGGGCGATCGCAGACCACGATTTCGTCGGTCCAGGTGCCCGGGGGAAAGGCGCTTTCGCACAGCTCGGGATTGGCGTCACCGTTGGCATAGTTCCCAGCGTAAACGATCGGCGCCGGGCCGTAACCGAGGGTGCGGCTCTGGCCGTCGAGATCGGCGGGAGGTGAGCCTCCGCCGGCGGCGTCCACCAGTTGGTTGGCGACTCCGGCTCGATCGTGGCTGCTGGCGGTGACCGTGGTCACCCAGGGCCCGTGATGATCGATGGAGGTCGGGATGGTGAGGGGCCCCGCCGAGGCCGCGACGAAGACCCCGGCGTCGACCGCGCCGAGCAGGACGTTGTCGACATCGTCCACTTGCCAAGGTCGAGAGCCGCCTTCCAGGGCGAGGCTGATGACGTCGACGCCGTCGAGCACCGCCTGGTCGATGGCCGCGGAGATGGTGGAGAAAGCGCATTGGTCTAGGAAGGCCGTGAGGCAAGCGTCGTAGCTGATGATGTTGGCGTGGGGCGCCACCCCCGACACCCGTGGGCTGAACAAGACGTTGCCGGCCGCGGTGCCGGCGGTGTGGCTGCCGTGGAAATGGCTGCCCTCGGGGCCGTCTTGCTCGCTGCAAATATTCGGATTGGCCGCGCAGTAGGCGTCCATGTAGTCCCAGGCGCCGATCAGCTTGTCGTTGCAGGGATAGGCCGGGTCATAGTCCGGATGGGACGGATCGCACCAGCCCAGGTAGTTGCCCGCGCCGTTGGGGTTGGTGTGGGTGAAGCCGTCGTCGCCGGTGGCGGCGAAGGACGGATGGTCCATGTTGATGCCGGTGTCGATGACCGCCAGCACCGTCCCTTCACCCTGGGTCGTCGTGCCGTTGGCGGAGCCGTCCCAGATGGTGGGAGCGCCGATCCAGGTGGGCCCTCGGTCGGAGCGGACGCTGTAGAGGGCGTCGGGCACCACCGCGACTACCCCTGGCAGGCGTCTCACGGTGGCTAGTTCTTTGGCGCTCAGGGCCACCGCGATGCCGTTGCGCACGGAGCGATAGCGGAACACGGGCCGGACCTCGCGTCCGAGGTCGTGGCTCAGGGCTTTGACGTACGCCTTGTGTCGACGATCGAGGTGCTCCAAATAGGCGCGGGACGCGGGGCTGCGGGCATCGAGCCGACCTTCGCCCCGAGCGCTCGGGGACGTGGCCTCTAAGCCGTCCAGGCCTCCCGCGTACTTGACCAGCGGTGCGTCTTCAAAATAGATGATGACCAGCTTGCCGGCCTTTGCCGGTCCGTCTTGACCGGCCTTTGCCGGTCCGTCTTGACCGGCCTTTGCCGGTCCGTCTTGACCGGCCTTTGCCGGTCCGTTGTCTCGGGCGCCGGCGGCCGGGGACAAAGCTAGGAAAAGGACAAGGATGGTGAGCACTTTGGTGTAACGCATGGAGGACCTTCCTGTGGATGGAGTTGGCCGATGGGCCGGATTCTGACTCGCTCAATTATTGCGAAAAAAATGAATAAAAGAGAGGCGTCTGGGACGACGGGCCTTCGTTCAGTGATGCAATCGTGGAAAAGCTTCGTGATCGGCTCGGCGGTCGTCCGCGAGGTCCCTACCAGCGAAAAGCTAGGCCGGCGGCCAGCTCCGTCTCGGTGGTGTCTTGATCGAAGAGAAAGGCGTCGTCGGGTAGATCGAACCAATAGGCCCGGGCTTCAAGGCGCAGGGCGAGCAGATCGGTGAACGGAATCGCCAGCCCTCCTGCGAGACTCGCGGAGGGCTGCTCGTCGTCGATATCGACCTCGAAAAACGACAAGGACCGGGTGGTCCATCGAGACATGCCGAGCCCCAAGGCCACGAACGGCTGGACCTTGGCGGCTTGCCAGCGCCGCTGCACCCCGATGTGCAGAGTCGTGGTTTCGAGATCCTCGAGAGCCAGGTCCACCGTGTTGCACTCCGGACAGAGGATGGGATCCACACCGAGCGGCGTCTCGCGACGGTTGAGCAAGATCTCGAAAAACCAGGCGCCGCTCAGACGTACGTCAAAAATCAGACCTAGGGTGAGATCGTCGTCGGCCTCGGCGCGATCCGGGCACGGGGCGCCCGCCACCTCGATGCAGGCGATACCGGTGGAAACCTCGAGGGACGTCGCCCGATAGCCGAGCATGGGGGTGAGCTCGAATTCGGCGGCCTGGGCATCGGTGCAGAGGCAGAGAAGGATCGTGAGGCAGATCAGCCACAGAACGGACAGCAGGTTCTTGGTTCGCATGGAGCGCTCCTGGGTCGGTCGATCGAGCGACGGCAGCACATCTCGCCGTCAGTCCGTTAGATCCGAAGCAAGGAGCGAGGGGTTAGAAGATGACGGCGAGATGATAGCTTTGGCTTCTACGGCTAGGGCGTCAAGGCGAGGACGAGCTCCAGGCGACGACATCGCCGGTTTCGAAGCCATCCTCAAAGATTCCGCCGACGCTGAAGTCCCCGGCACGACCGAAGAGCAAATATTGCGAGGTCGCCGCGTTAGTGGTCAAAAACGCGAAGCAGGTGCCCACGTACACCTTGTCGTTCGAGCTGTAGGGTCGAGTGGCCAAATAATCGCCGGAACGATTGAATGAGGGTCCCGAGGTGCCGGCGGTGGCGACCACGTGGTCGAGGGGATTGAAGCTCATACCGTTGACCGAATCCGCGACGAACGCGGAGCACTGCGGAAAGTGTGTGCCGCCGCCCCAGAGCACCGTGCCCCCAAAGCCACCTTCTGAATTGGCCGCCAGGGACGGATAGGTCCAGGCGGCGTCGTTGGACCAAATCAGGGGCTGATCCACCACCGTCATGTTGTCGCCGGTATCAACCACCACGCCCTGGGAATAGGGAAAGGGGAATCCGCCCGCTGGATTCTGCTGCGCGGTCCACACAAATGCCGCCAGATCTCCTGCCAGTGCGCCGCCGTAGATCCGCGAGTCGATGGAGCCACACCAATCTCTCGAGTCGGGTCCGGCACAAGCTCGGGTGCCGTTTAGAAATGGTTGGATCGAGCGAGTGACCACGCTCGGCGCCGGATTCGCATCAGGCCACGACCAAATGCGGATCGACGCCGTGGATTCAAGATCCGCAAAAAACATGGTGTCACCGGCACCTTGGGTGGTCCGGAAGCTGCCGAAGCTCGTTTCGGTGTGGAAATCGGCGGTGGTCGGGGAGCAAGCGGTGATGTCTGCCAACGGCAAGCGACCGACGAAGGCGCCCATGAAGCCACCAGCGGTGGAGCCGAAGACGTTCGAGGTCACGAAGAGATGACCGTTGCTGATGGAAAAGTCCGGATAATCCGCCAGGCTCGGCTCGTCGAATCCCGCGGCTTGGGGGGTGACGTCGTAGAAGCAATCCCAGGTGCCGTCGGATCCTCGGTCGACATTGACCCGCTGGGTGCCGTTGTCCGAATCGCCGACGGGAATCAGCTGCTGCAACCAAAACATCGTATTCGAGCTCGGGTCGTGGTGGACTTGCTGATCGCAGCAAACGTCTTGACCGTCGGGCTCCGGAAACGGACCGGTGAAGGGATTGACGTAGCTCCAGGTGGAGCCGGCGTCTGTGGAGGCAGCGGCAAACCAATTGGCGGTGTAAAACACGTAGTCTCCTACCGCTGCCACGCTCGGCTCGTTGACCGTCGCCGATGCCCCCGGCTGAGCCGTGCTCGGCGTGCCGTTGGTGGTCACTTGGAGCATATTGCCCTGGGTTACGGACGATTGGGTCACAGACGGTGCCGTCCACGGACGGATCTTCTCTGGAACGGTCTGCTCTTGCCGCAGCAGGTTGTGCCGATGGGAGCGATTCATGGTGGTCATCAAGTGTTTCCACTTCTCATGCACCAGCTCGAGCGTCTTCACATCGAGTGTCGCCATGGCCGAATTCGGCACCGGCTTATCCGCCTTGCCAGGCTCGAGGCGCGCGGATGTGGTTTTGCCCCGGCCATCGACGGCTTCAACAGCCGCCGGATCGTCGGCCGCGGCGGCAGCAGGGACAAAAGCGATGAGCAGCAGTTGAGCTGCGATCGACAAACGTGCTTGAAAACGGATGAGCTGCATGGGATCTCCTTTGTGGATGAACGCGACAGGGTCACGATTATCCGCAATGGAGCCCGGCTCGGACCCAGGAAAGCAAATCGGAGCTCAGTGCTGCTCCGTCGTTCCGTTTCAAGGAATCGTGGTGGTCCAGCCGGCCGTCGAGCTCGACTCAAAACCGTCGGCGAAAATCTGATCCGCTGAGCCGACGATCACGGTCAGGGTGGCCGCAGCGTCGTCCGCGCCCACGTTGCTCCAGCGGATTTTCTGTGGGCTAGCCGGGTCTAGGCGGGGGGACGTAAGGAAGAGGACCTGCATCTCCGACGCCGAGGCGGGCACGGACACGACGACATCGTCGCCGGGGGCGAGGGTCGAAAGATCTCCGCCGCAGCCTTGCTCCGTACACACCTGCACCACATAGGGACAGTGGGCGGCGCCTGTATTCTGGACCGTGATGGCGACGTGGCCGGCGTCCTGGCGCACCGCCTCGATGGCGGTGAATTTGTAACCCATCATCTGCGAGGCGGCCAAGAGATCCTCGGACGAAATCGAGCCGTCGTGGAAGGCAGGGCTACCCAACATATAGCTCAAACCGATGCGGGCGGCTTGCGCTCCGAGGCTTTCACCATTGCCACAGTCGTGGGGCGGGAAGACCCAAAGGCTGTTCATGTTGCAGGGGTTCCAGAACGCTTCGCCACCCCAACCATGGTGCTTGTGCAGGAGCAGCTGCTCGGCAGGATGCTCGCCCTGCCGCCAATTGCCCGGCGCGCCGTGATTTGCGATCAGTAGGCTGTCGTCGAAGAAACCGACCCGTGCGGCGTCGAAGGCGGGGTCGTCTGATCCGAAGAAACCGTGTGCTTGGGCCGCGTCCAGGGATAGGGAGGAAAGTAGGTCCGACGAGGTGCTACCGAAACCCGCCAGGTAATGGCTGATCATGGTTTTCTGAAAGGCGATGGAGGGGAAATTGGAGGCCGTGTAGGTCGCGCCGTCGAGGTGGTGCTCGCCCCACAGGCCGGCTAAACCCATTTGGATGAAGGCCACCCGCAGATCGTCTTTGTAGCGTTCGGCAAAGCCGTCGATGAAATCCAGGACGCAGTTTTGAACCGTGGCGAGGTCCCACCGTGGGTTGTCGTAGGTGCTGTCTCCGTAGCTGAAATCCGCGACGGCAAGGTCGTCTGGGGCGAAGTTTTCGACACCGTATCCTGGCCCGAAGAAAACAGGGCGGAGGATCGCCTGGTGCCCGCGGGACGCCACTCTGGCGAGGAACATGTCGACGACCGTCCAGTCAAAAGGCCCCGCGCAAAGAGGCAGCACCTCATTGACCCCGATGAATGCCCATTCCATGGCGAGCACATCGGTGCTCAGGTCGGTTTCCCAGGCGACGCCTCCGGTGAATGGGTTCACAAAGCCGTGGTCCTCGAAAGCGAGCCCTGTCGACCCATCCGAAAGCTGACCGCGTCCGTCGGCGCCTGCCGGCGGTACACACATGATCAGCAGCAGGACCGCGAGGCGGGTCCATCTCAGGTTCCGAATTCTAAGGTGTCGGTGCAGATGTGAACGAGTCTCCATGGCGAGAGCTTAGAGCGATGGCGGCGGCCGTGCAACTCGCTGGGCTGTCGGGTCTTGAGCCGCAATGGGCTGGGGTCGATCTGAAGAAGAGAATCATCCGAGTGGAAAAGTGGTCCGCTCATCGCTCGAGCTCCCCGTTGGGGGCGAGGGATGAGGCGCTATCGGGGGTCGTCGCTGTCAGGGTCATGGAATCATTGCGACCCTGAGAGGCGTTGGGTAGACTCCGCGCCGAGCACCCCAACCACTCGCCCGAGGATTTATGGCTTTTTTGCTCCCGCTCGCCACGACCACCACCGACGCGTCCAACACATCCGCGGACCTCATGCTGCTCCTCGTCTTCGTCGGCATTGCGTTGGCGATTTCTTTTTTGTGCTCGATTCTGGAGGCGGCCCTGCTGTCGATTCGGGAAACCGAGCTCGAGGACCGCGCCCAAAAAGGCAATGCCGGCGCGATCAAGCTGCTGAGCATCAAGAAAGATCGGCTCGACGACGCCATCAGCGCCATCCTGATCCTCAACACCATCGCCCACACGGCGGGTGTCGCCGGAGCGGGTCTGCAGGCGGGCAAGATCTGGCCGGAGAGCCCTTTCGTGCTCGGTGTGGTCTTTCCGTCGGTCCTGACCCTGTTGATCCTGGTAGGCACCGAGATCATTCCCAAAACCCTCGGTGCCGTGCACGCCACCCGCTTGGTGCGCCCGGTGGCCTGGATCCTCGGTTTGATGCTGTGGACCATGACCCCGCTGCTCTTCCTCACCCGCATGGTGACGGGCGCGCTCGCCTCCCACGAGCGTCCGCCCGTTTCCCGGGGTGAGCTGGCGGCGATGGTGGCGGTGGCCGCCAGTCAGGGCACCCTAGCCCGCCAGGATTCTCGGTTGGTGTCGAACGCTCTCAGCTTCCACAAGATTCGAGTGGAAGACGTCATGACCCCACGCACGGTCGTGGCCATGATTTCGAACGACGCCACCCTACAAGACTTCCTCGACGACGAAGCCTCGATTCAATATTCACGCATCCCGGTTTATGGCGAGGATCGCGATCACGTGTTGGGTTATGTGGTGCGTCGGGATGTGCTGGCCGCGGCCGCTCAAGGGGCCGCCACGGATCAACGGCTCGACGCCTTCCGCCGGGAGATGCTCTTCGTCGACCACGAGGTGCCCGTTTCCGAAGCCATGCGCAAGCTCATCGAGGAGCGAGAGCACCTGGCCATGGTGACCGACGCCTACGGCGGGGTGGCGGGATTGCTGACCCTCGAGGACTTGGTGGAAACCCTGCTCGGTGTCGAAATTCTCGATGAGACCGACAAGGTCGCCGACTTGCGCAAAGAGGCGGTCGCCCTGCGGGAGAAACGGCTGAAGAGTCGGCTGGTGACCCGTAGCGATCTTGCTCCGAGGGAGCCGGGGCAGGAGGAGGCCAAGCCTTGACCACGGGGTGAGCGCCCCGCAGGCCGCCCTGCATCTGATCCGGCCCCTTCGGACGCCTTTCCTCAACCTTGCCATTCCAAATCCGTACCTCTGGGCACATCCAACCCGGAGGGCCCATGCTGCCAAACGCACGCTGTTTCTTGTCGATGCTTCCGATGGTTTTTCTGCTCGGATCCGCGACGTCCGTGGCTCCGATCCGAGCGGACGATTGGCCGGGTTGGAGAGGACCCCATCAGGACGGCACGGCCACTGCCGAAGGCGCCTTGGACGCCGCCGGTGAGCGCGGGCTGAGGATCGTCTGGAAGCGCGAGATCGGATCCGGATATTCCAGTGTGTCCGTGGCCGGAGGCCGAGCGGTGACCCAATTTTCGGCCGCCGGCTCGGATGTGGTGGCTGCTTTCGATGGGGCCACTGGCAGAGAGCTTTGGCGGGCTCGCATCGCGGACACCTTCGCCGGGGTCGACGGCGCCCATGACGGTCCGCGATCGACACCTTTTATCGACGGTGATCGGGTGGTGGCGGTGGGGCCCGAGGGGCATCTTTTGATGCTCGACGTCGCCGACGGCCGGGTGATCTGGTCCAAGCATTTGGTGGACGAGCTCGGCGGCAAGCCACCCAGCTACGGGGTGTCGGCCTCGCCGACGGTGATCGGAGACGTGGTGGTGGTGGCCACGGGCAACGAAAAAGCGGGTTTCAGCGGGCTCGATCGGCGAGACGGGCGCGTCCTTTGGTCTTTCGGGGAGGCGCGGGTGGACTATCACTCGCCGGTGAGGGCACAGCTCCTCGGCCGGCTTCAGGTGGTGGCACCGGCACACGGTCGGCTTTGGGGGCTCGATCCGAGCTCGGGAGAGATGCTTTGGCAATTCGAGCACGGGGGGCGGTCCAACCGTAGCCATCCCGTGGTGATTTCGCCCGCGGCCTTGGTCTTCGATCACAGTAGCCGGGAAGCCACCCGTCTGCGGCTGACCCGGGACGAAGGCAAAGTCGCGCCGGCGGCCGATTGGCAGGGCATGGCCTTTTCCGGCTACACCGCGCCCGTCTTCCACGACGGCACCCTCTACGGTTTCCGCGAGCGCATCCTCACGGCCCTCGATGCGGCCGACGGCAACGTGGTGTGGCGGTCGCGATCACCGGGGGTCGGATTTGTGATCTTGGTGGACGATCACTTGGTGGTGCTCACCCGCAAAGGCACGGTGCACGTGGCCGAAGCCTCCGCCGACGGATATCGAGAGGCCGCGTCCTTGGACGTTTTGGGAGACGTCAGCTGGACGCCGCCGAGCTTCGCCGACGGTCGGATTTATGTGCGCGGCCTGTCGGGCTTGGCGGCGGTGGAGGTGGCCGGCTCAGGGCAGGCGGTGGCGGAGCAGGAACCGGAAGAGGAACCTGCGACGAAAGCTTCCAGCGACGGTCTGGCACCGGCGGGCTCGAAGCTTGCCGGATTCCTCGACCGAGTCGAGAGCGCGGACGACAAAAAAGCTCTGGTCGACGCCTTCATGGCTGAGCAGAAAGGTTTTCCGATGATCGAAGGAGACCAGTGGGCCCACGTCGTCTATCGCGGACCGGCGCAGCAGGTGGGGTTGTGGGGGGATATGTTCCTGCTGGCGCCGTGGCATTACATTCGTGAGGAGCGACCGTTGCATCGGGTCGAGGGCACGGACCTTTTCTATTACTCCCTGCGCCTGCCCCAAGATGCTCGGCTCGAATATCAGCTGGCCGTGGATTTCGAAAATCAAGCGGACGCCCTCAATCCGAATCAGGAAGAAGGTCGGTCGGTGCTCACCATGCCGGGCTTCGTGGCGGCCGATCATGTGGACCGAGCCGCGGACGCCCGAGCCGGTCGGCTGGAAAGCTTCGTGCTCGAAAGCAAGGCCGTTGAAGGAACCCGCAAGATCGATGTCTACTTGCCCGCCGGCTATGACGCCTCCGACGAGCCGTTGCCGGTGATCTACGCCGGCCTGGCCAACGAGATGATGGAGCAAGGTCAAATCCTCGCCGCCGTGGACGGGGTGATCGAAAAAGGCGCGCCGTCCTTCGTGACCGTCTTGATCCACCCACCGGAGCGGGGCATGCCCGCCTTCGTTTCCGGGAGAGAGCCCTACATCGGCATGTTGGTGGACGAGCTCGTTCCCCGCATCGAAAAGAGCTACCGAGTGCGTACCGAACCGGCCCATCGAGGTCTCTTGGGCACCCGAGACGGCGTGGTGCCCTTGTGGGCTGCCTTCACCCGTCCCGGAGCCTTTGGCCGCATCGCCGTGCGGTCCGCCTATCTCGAACCCGAGGACGCGACCATCGTCCGCGAGATGGCCGCCGAGACAAAAATCGCGACCGATTTCTACATCGGCTACGGACACTACGATTGGCGCTCCGACGAGGCCAATTTCGACGCCCCCGAAGAGCATCGCCGTATCGCGGCGACCCTTGAGAAAAGCGGTCACCGCGTAGTCCTGCGAGACTTCAACCAGGGCATGCGGTGGGGCAGCTGGCGTCACCACCTACAAGAGATGTTGGAGTTTCTGGTCGAGGTAGAGTCGAAATAGGGAACGAGGCCGGTCCTCCTTCATCAGAAAGCCGGCCTCTCGGAGTCTGGGCCCTTCCGGGGGGACCTAACGCGCGCTTAAGACTTCGGCGTCCAAACTTGCTTGTTTGCAAAGGTGAGAGTCCCCGAATTGGGATCGTAGAGGAAGGTCTCCGTATCCGTTTTTCACCGCATCCAGTCAGAAGATTGTTTTCACTGATGTGATTCAATTCCCATGCGCCTCCGCGTCCATCTTCGCGGAATTGATTCGTCGGGTCGGGATGCGCTAAGTTGCGACCGAGGATCTGAGAGCTGATGCCGAAAAAGTCCCAACACTTCGTTCACCGACTGATTCGCTTCCTGTACCGCGAGAATCTTCATCGGGTGCTGGCGGTGATTTTTGTGCTCGGCATTTCGAGTGCCATCGCGCTTTGGTGGATCGAGCCGGGGCGTCCCCTGGCCGATTGGCTGTGGTGGAGCGTGGTGACGCTCACCACCGTCGGTTACGGCGATCTGACGCCGTCTTCTAACGCCGGACGGGTGATCGGCGTGGTGTTGATGCTCAGCGGTATCGGTGTGCTCGGCATGTTCACCGCCACCATCGCCAGTTTTTTCGTCGAGCTGCAACTGAGGAGAGATCGGGGCATGAAGTCTTTTGAGCTGCGCGGGCACTATGTTTTCTGTGAATGGGGACCGCGGGCCAAAGCGGTCTATCAAGAGCTGCGCTCCGATCCCCGCGCGGCCGAATCACCCATTCTTCTGCTGACGGACTCCGTCGATTCGGTGCCGGTGGACGACGACGATTTCCACTTCATCTACGGCGAGCCGAACGAGGAGAACCTGGAACGAGCCGGGGTCGAGAAGGCTTCGACGGTGGTGGTATTCGGCGATCAGCGGCTGGAGCCGGTGGCGCGGGACGCCAAGGTGGTGCTCACCGCCCTGACCATCGAGCACATGAATCGAGACGTCTACACCGTGGTCGAGCTGGTGCGGGAGGAGAATGCCCGGCATTGCGAGCGCGCCCACGCCGACGAGATCATCGTCGGCGATCAGCTGAGCAGTCGGCTGATCGCCAGCGCGGCCATCGATCACGGCTTGAGCCAGGTGATGTCGGAGCTGTTGAGCGCCCGCTACGGCAACGACCTACGTAGGATCGACCTCCCCGAGCATCTCGAAGGGCGGACCTTCTTGGAAGCCATGACCGACTTGAAGAGCTCCGACACCTGCACCGTCCTATCGGTAACCCGCGGCAAAGAAGCGATCACCAACCCCAAATCGTCCATGGTCTTGCAGGCCGGGGACAGCTTGATCGTCATCGCCCCGGGCGACCCTCCTGAGTTGCATTGAGATAGGTCAATGTGTGGCCGAGCGAGCGGTCACGACACACGCCAAGGCGGTTGGCCACGCGCAGGAGGGCGATCACAAGGATCGCCCCTACTCTCAGGCGGCGATCGCCAGGGGCGGTAGGCCCGACGTCTTGGTGGCTCTGGCCAGCAGGGCCGCGACGGAGAAACCGACTAGGTCGAGGGCGAGGACCACGCCGCGGCCGATGGGGATACCGTCGATTTTGATTTTGACCAGCGCCTTGGACGCGAGGGGCACAGCCGCGACTACCCGGGAGAGCAGGGTCTGGGCGTAGATCCCTTGTGCGACCCCGGCGAGGGCGAGGTGCAGCATCATCAACAGCAGGCCGTAAATCGACGCGATGAACGGTCCGACGGATTCTTGGTAGGCCTTTCGGGCCGCGTCGCCGCTGTCCAGGAGGCCGATGTTGAGGGCCACGGGGAAGAGGGTGACGAGGCCGAGGATCAGGGCGGGGGTGTCGAGATCCGGGCTGCCGTCGACGAAGAGCTGGAGAGCCCACATGATGCCGATCACCCCCGTGTTGACCGCCAAACCCAAAGCTCCGGCGGACCCGGTGTCGGCGACCAGCTCGGTGACGGCCCGCAGCAAGAAAGCGAATGATGCCGCCAGACCGACCCACGTGCCGAGGGTCAGAGCCGCCAAGGGCTCGGCCGAATCCGAGACCGGCGCTCGGCCGTGGATCGCCTTGTAGATGATGGTGGTCGGCACGGCGATCAGCAGGGAGCCCAGGCTGACCAAGGAGAGCTTGCGGCCGGTGAGGAATTCGAAGAGCTCGGAGAGGAACGGAATCTTCACCGGTAGCTCTCCGGTGAAGATGTCGATGACGCCGCCGATAAGCTCCTTGATCAGCTGGAGGAAGGCCGTGGTTACCCGATTCGCGGCCTTCATGGCGAGGATCGCGAGGTCGCCGAAGATGGTGATCAGCTCGTCGAGGGACGCGGAGCCGAGGTTGCCGAAGCGTTTGGCGAAGCGACCCAGGTCCTCGAGGGTTTTATTCAGCTGGGCGGCGATATCGGAGGTCGCGGGGTCGGCCTCGACCATGGAACGAGCGGTTTGGCCGAAGGTCTGGACCCGATCCAAGATTTGGGTTTGGGCGCCGCCAAAGGCCTGGGAGAAAGACGTCTGAGAAAAGGACGTCTGCGAAAAGGCCGCGGTTGCCGCTTCCAGCTCCTGGGGCGACGTGCTCGCCGACGGCGTGGAGGTCGCTCCGATGCGGTTCATCAGCCAATGGACTTGGACGCTCGAATCCTCGCCACCGCCGGAAAAGGCCTGGTCCGGGCTCAACCCCCGGGTCGAGGCTCCGAAGCTGTCTTGGTGCGCGGCCCCGGCTTGGGAGATCAGGTTTTGGATGTCCTGCTCCCGCGCCTCAAAGAAGTCTTGGGTCGACTGGATGGCCGCGTCGAGACCGCTGTCGATGCTGCTTTGAAACACTTTGAGCTTGCCGGTGACCAGGTCTTCGAGGGCGCGGGCGGTGCGCACGATGTCCGGCCAATCGAAGAGGAAGCTGAGCCATTGGATCACCTGCTCGATGGCCTGGACCACCGCCTGGAAGATGCCCTTGACCACCTGCACGGCGTCCTGGATCGTGCGCACGGTGAAACGATAGGCCCGTTGTAGGGTCTTGACCAAAAAAGACACGGAATCTTCGGCCCAATTGGCCACGGCGCTGACCACTTGCTCACCGGCGTCGACCACATCATTCAGGAAGTCTTTGAGATCGTGGAAAATATTGAATTGGGCCTCGGCGTCTCCCAGGGCCGAGGTGAGCACGTCGCTGGTGGACGGGGTGAAGGTGGCTCGGTCGCCGAGCTCGAGGGTCCAATGCCGGACGTCGTTGGGGGCGAGACCTTGGTTGCCGTCGGCGTCGAGCAGGGAAGCCATGGACTGACCGGCCAGGAACGAGGAAAACGTGGCGTTGCTTTGGGAGCGTCCGATGGTGTTGCGAACCGCGTCCGCCACGGAGCTCCGGCTCTCAGGGTCTTGGTATTTGTCAAGCAGGATCGGCTGCCCGGAGTAGTCTTTGGCCCGATCGGGAGCCAGCTCAGCCCCTTGGAGGCGGCTCAGGTTGCGGATCACCTCGAAGTCCGGGAGGGTGCTGAAGGTGCTGAGATTGCCGGACGAGCTGTGCAGCACGGGGGAGGAGATGCCCGCAGCGCTGAAAGCCACGGACAGGATGCCGAGCTCGTTGGTGGTGAAGGTCGGCGCGCCTTCCCGTTGATCGGGCAGGGAATGCTGGACGCCGTTGATCTCGACCTCCATCGGCACGCTGGCCCAGAGCTGGATCTCGGCACCTGCTTGGGCCGAGCCGTCGCTCTGGGTGGTGGCGAATTGGGTCCGGAACACCGGATCGGGATTGGGGGTGGCGGTGGCCGGATCGTAGTCTTTGACCATCATCTTGGTGCGCGCTCGCATGCGATCGAGGGAGTCGAGGGGCCGGGGTATCGGCGCTTCGGGCAGGCCGAGGGGTGTCGGCTCGGCCGTGCTGTTGGGGGCGCCGCTGGCCGATTCTTGGGGAGTGGGCTGTGTCGAGGTGGTATCTGGGCTCATGGCAAGGCTCCTTAGGGCAAGGGGTGTTGTCGGGCTTGTGGTGCTGCCGGGTGTTGTGGGATTCAGACGGTCGTGAGGTCGATGCCGATGAGGGTTCCGGGGCCGTCTTCGCCGAATTGTTGGACGTAGGTGACGGCGAAGAGGTCGTCATTGACCACCAACTTGCTGGTGGTGTTGGCTTGGTCGATCTCGGTTTGCACGAAGTTGGGCGACGAGCCGACCGGTAGGGCGACGACGACGAAAAAGGCGCTATTCGACGGTGGCAGGCCGCCGGCGAGCAAGGCGCGCCGGGAGCCGACGCGGTTGGTGTAGAGCACCGGTCCCGCGAGGCCTTGGTCGCCGCCGAAGGCCACCACTTGCGGGGGCTCTCCCTCCTTGACCAGGCCCAATCCGGCGTCAGCGGCGGAGTAGTAGACGATGCCGTCTTGGGGCGCCAGCTGGATCAACCCGAGGGGACCGGGGGTCGGCGCGAAGGGGATCGTGGCGATGGGGCCGGCTCCGAGGGCGTCCAAGGTATAGCGCTGGATTTGGGCTCCCTGGGCGGTGTTGCGGGCCAAGAAGAGAGAGCCTTCGGCGACCACGGGCTCGGAGAAAAAGAGCTTCTGCACCTCCGCCGCTTGCCAGCCGGTCTCGAAGGTGCCGGCGTCGAGGGCGACCAACGTCGCATTGGGGGGGCTGTTGCTGCCGGAGAATATGCCCGCCGCGAAGATCACCCCGGGACCGATGTCGGTGTTGTTGACGGCGTTTCGGGCGCTACCCGGATGGTAGGAAAGTTGGACGGCCAGGTTGCCACCCAATAAGGAGCCGTTGGTCACCATCGGTCGGCCGGAGCTGGGATCGACGGAGACCAGCAGGCCCTCGGCGTCGGCGGTCACCACCTGGGCGGGCCGTCCGTCACCGGCGGGCACGTAGATGGGTGCCTGCAGGAAGCTGCCGGGAACGCGCAAACCGATGGCGACCCGCCAGCGAAGCTTGCCGGTTTCGAGATCCACGGCGAAGAGGTTGCCCTCGCCGGCGATAAAAACCGTGTCCTCCGAGAGCACGATGGGTGGGGAATCCGTGCTGTTGCCGAGCAAGCCGCCGCCGGGGTCGAACGTCCACTTTACCTTTCCGGCGCGCAGGTCGATCCGCTGCAAGGTCTGCAGGGAAACGAGCACGTCGCCGTCCGGGGTCAGGGCGAGGATGAGGTTGAGGGGGCTGACGGTGCCCAGAAGAGGAAAGCGAAACTCCGAGACCTGGTCCGCGGGGATGGTGTTCTCGGGTGTGACGCCTTCTTGAATGAGGGTGGTCTGAATGGGCGCGGCTAGGGGCGCAGCCTGGGAAGTGGGTAGGGTCATGGGGCGGCTCCGTGATTGTTGGCCGAGATTCGAGATCCCGGTGCCGTCCCTAGATTTCAAAGCTTGTGCCAGACTGATTCGGAACCTTGAAATCTCCGTAAGTATTTGTTTTGAATAGCTTTGTGGCTGTTGAGCCCAAGCGGGCGCAACTAGCAGCTTGTTAAGCGCTGGTTGACGCGGGCGGTGTGGCTTAGCTAATTTGTCAAGCTGAGCTTGTCAAATTGGCGCAGCTCGTGCTTCTTGAGCAGCTGGTAGATCATTTGGCGGGAGACCCCGGCCAGCTCGGCGGCGCGGCTTGCCGAGCCGTCGGCGGCTTTGAGGGCCCGATCGAGATAGCTCCTTTCGAAACGCTCTGTGGCCCGGGCTCTCGCTTCGGGCAGGGGTAGGAGCTCCGATCGATGCTCTTCAGCCTCGATTGCGGCCCGCTCGCGCCTTCCGGATTGGGAGCCGACAAGGCCGAGGTCCGCCGCTGAGAGATAGGGCCCGCCGGCGAGCAGGTCGGCCCGTTGGACGCGGTGCTCGAGCTCGCGGACGTTGCCCGGCCAGTCGTGGTCACGCAGCGCTTCTCGGGCGCCGTGGCTGAGGGCGCGCTCGGAGCCGAGGCGACGGAGGAACTCGCGGGCCAGAAGCTCAGCGTCCTCGCCGCGCTCGCGCAGAGGGGGGATGTCGATTTCGAGCACCGCTAAGCGAAAGAAGAGGTCTTGCCGAAAGGTTCCCTCGGTCACCATGAGCGCGAGATCCCGGTGTCCCGCAGCGATCACGCGGACGTCGACCGCCTTCGACCGGCCGCCGAGGGGTTGCACGGTGCGTTCTTGGAGGAAGCGGAGCAATCGGGTTTGCAAGGGCAGGGGCAGCTCGCCGACCTCGTCGAGCAAGAGGGTGCCGCCGTCGGCCCGCTCCAAATGGCCAACTCGACGTCGGAGGGCGCCGGTGAAGGCGCCCCGCTCGTGGCCGAAGAGCTCACCCTCGATGAGGCTCGCCGGCAAGGCGCCGCAGTCGACGACCACGAAGGGGCCACCGCGGCGGGGACCGGCACGGTGCAGGGCGCGGGCGACGATCTCTTTGCCGGTGCCGGTTTCGCCCCGGAGCAGCACGGTGGCGTCGGAGGGGGCGACCCGGCGCACCAAGTCCATGGCTCGGCGCCACGCCGCGCTGTTACCCAGGGGCTCGGACCCGGAAAGACCCGCTCGCAGGGCAGAGGCTTCGCGCTCCCGTTCCTGCTCTCGGCGGGTCCGCCGTTCGTCGGACTCGGCTCGCTCGAGGGCCCAACCGGCGTGGCCGGCGAGGGTGGCGAGGGTCGCGACCTCGGCGGCTCCCAAATCCCGGGCCGGTCGCGGGCTGTCCACGTAGAGCACGCCGCGGGCGCCGCCGTCTCCGGGCAGAGGCACGCAGACCACGCTACGTCGACGGCTCTCGAAGAGGCTCGGCGGCACTCCCTCGGGCTCCAGGTGGCTGTCGGCGAGCACCACGGGTCGATTTCGTTCGAGGGCTTGGCGCGGCAAGCTGTGGGTGACCACCTCGCCGGGGGCCAGCTCGTCGCCGTTGCCGTCGCGTCCAAAGGCGAGCTCCAAATCGCCGCCGGGGCTGAGCAGGAAGAGCGCACCGCGCTCGCCGCCGGCCACCCGAATGCCGCGCTCGACGATCAGCCCCAGGACCTCGTCGAGCCTTCGCGCCCGGGCCAAGGCGCCCATGGCGTCGACCAGCTCGCGCAGCAGGCCGTCATCTTGCTCGGGGCGACCGGAAAGCACCACGGACGCATCGTCCGGCGCCAGCTGAATGGCGGTTTCGCCGAGCCGCAACCAGCCGCCCGGTCGCCAGCGGGTGGGTCCTTCGATCAGAGCGCCGTCGAGCCGGGTACCGCCGAGGCTGGCCAAATCCTCGACCACCCAGCCGCCTTCGGCATCGGGCGCAACCCGGCAATGGCGCCTCGATACGGATTCGTCCTCGAGCACGATGTCGGCGTCCGAGCCGCGGCCGAGGATCCACGGCCGCGGCTCGATCGGCACGCGGCGGGATCCCAGGCGGTGGATGATCAGCTCCCCGCGGGCCGGTTCGGGCTCCGGGCTCGGCTGTGGCGGCGTCGGCGTGGGTTTCATGGCTCAGCTTCCTCGGAAAAGCGATGAGATGCCAGCAGAACCCGGCAGTCGAGACTCACGGGGTGCTCACCTCCCAGGGTTCGGTCCAGGCCGTCGCAGGCTGCAGTCATTTCGGCGATCCCACGGCGGATTTGCCCGTCGGCGAGCAGAGCCTCTCCGCGGACTCGCCGGCCGCGATAGGTGCTGGGGTGGTCGGCGCCGAGGCTCTGCCCGAGGATGGCCAGTCCTCGGTCGGCGAAATCGAGGGCGGTGTCGGCGTCGCCGAGGGCGAGGTGGGTCGCCGCCACTTGCAACGCGAAGCGGCCGGCTCTGGGGCTTTCCGGACGATCCCGCTGCTCGAGATCGAGGGCCTCCATCATGTGGGGCAGGGCGTCCTTCGGGCGCCCCGCTTCACGCAGGGCGGCGCCCAGATTCAACAGACGGGCCGCCAAGCGACCCGGACCCGCGGACGGATCGCGGGCCAGGGCCACGGCTTGTTCGAGCGCGGGGATGGCTTCGGTGGGGCGATCCAGGTCCAGGTAGAGGGTGGCGAGGTCATTGAGCACGTCGCCGACCCGCGGATTGTCGGGGCCGAGGGTTCGGCGGGTCAGGTCGAGGGCGTCGCCGTAGAGCGCTTCGGCCTGTTCCACATCCCCTTCGTCCTGGGCGACCGAGGCGAGCTTGGCCAAGCCCTCGGCGACCCGGAAGTGGTGGTCGCCGAAGACCCGGCGATCGATGGCCAAAGCGGCCTCTAGGGAAGCCCGCGCCGCCGGAAAATCCCCGCGGGATTGTTGGAAGATGCCCAATAGGTGCAGCACCTCGGCGACCCGCGGATGATCCTGCCCGAGGGCCCGGCGGTAGATGTCGAGGGCCGCCCGGTAGTGGTCCAAGGCCGCTTCCGGATCATTGCGCCATTCCGCGCAATAGCCGAGGCCGAGCCGCGGCGCCGCCAACCGGGAATGGCCTTCCGGCAGGGCCTGCCCGAGGGCGTCCAGGGAGCTCTGGTAGAGGGTCTCCGCTTCTCGTACCCGCCCGGCGCCGGCGAGCACGGTGGCCAGGTTGTGCAGGGGCACCGACGTGGCCTCGTGAAGAGGACCGAGGTGGCGAAGGTGGAGCTCCAGGGCCCGGCGGTTGTGGGCTTCGGCGGTCGCCGGGTCGGCGCGATCCATGGCCAAGGTGCCGAGGCCGATCAGGGGCCGGGCGACGGCGAGATGATCGGGGCCGAAACGGGCCGTCAGCTGATCGAGGGCGAGGGTCATCTGCTGCTCGGCCTCGGCGAATCGATTCTGTTTTTGCACCGCTCTTCCGAGGTCGATGCGGCTCGCCGCCACCCGCGGGTGGCCGTCACCGTAGATTTCGAGGCGTCGGTCGAGCACGGCGCGCAGCTCGGCTTCCGCGTCTGCGTAGCGGGCTTGATCCGAAAGCAAGAGAGCCAGGGCCCGTCGATTCTCGAGCACCGCCGGATGACCCTCGCCGAGCTCGGGCACGAGCCGGCTCAGCGACTGTCGGGCGATCCGCTCGGCGTCTTCCAGCCGTCCCAAGGCGCTCGAGGTTTCGGCGATCCGGAGCCGGGCGGATTCCCGCTCCCGGGTGCCGATCTCGGGTGGCCCCTCCATCAGCTCGAAGGCGCCCTTCGCGGTTTGGTGGGCAGCGCGCGGTCGACCGGCGGCGGTCTCGACCCTGGACAACACGCTGAAGGCTCGCGCTTTCTCGGCTCCGTGGGTCGCGGCGAGAGCCTCCCGGACCATGGCCTCGGCGTCCTCCAGCCGACCCTCGACCAAGGCTTGCTCGGCGGCGTTGCGCAGCCCCTCGTGGAGATCCTGAGGATCCGTCGGCAGCAGGTTTCGCTGCAGGGCCAAGGAGTCGGCCACCAGGGGCGCCGCCTGATCCGGCAGCCCGAGGTGTCGGTAGACCCGGCCGATCGTGCCCATCAGCCGAGCTTTGACCCGCGGTTGTCCGTCGAGCTCGGTCCACAGGCTGGCAGCGCCGGTATCGAGGGCCTCGCGTACGGTCAAGGTGGTTCCGTGGCCGCTCTCCGGATCGGCGACCTCGAATAGACCGACGAGAAAGTCGGACACCTGCCGCGCCGTCGCGGCTTCTCGGTTGGCGCGCACGGCTTCGCGGGTGGCGACGGCAAGACCGACGGTCAGGGATAGGAAGATCATCAAACACGCCGCCACGGCTCCGCGGTGACGCCTGAGCCCTTTGCGGAGGCGATACCAGCCCGATTCCGGGCCCGCGGAGACCGGCTCGTGGCTCAGATGGCGCTCGAGATCGTCCGCCAGCTCGGCGGGTCCGGCGTAGCGGGCGTCGCGTCGGGGGGCCACGGCCTTCAGCACGATGCGGTCGAGATCGTCCCGCAGGCGACGCCGCAGCGTCCGTCGGTCCGCCAGTCGAGTGGCCCCGATGTGTCGCTGCTGCTCCGGGGTCAGGTGGCTGTAGCGATCGCTGGGGGTTGTCGGCTCCTCGTAGGCCGCCTTCGACCAGCTCTCGGGATCGTCGCCGGATTCGGGGCGATCCGTGAACGGCCGGCGGCCGACCAGCAGCTCGCAGAGCACAATGCCCAAGGAGTAGACATCCGACCGTGTGTCGACCTCGAGGCCCGAAGCGTCGGCGAGTAGGGCTTCCGGGCTCATGTAGGCGGGAGTGCCGAGCAGGGTGGGTTGCCTCGCGCCGACCGCCTCTCGGCCGGATGTCGTGGCGCCGAAGGTCGTTCCGCCGAGGGCCTTGGCGATGCCGAAGTCGATGACTTTCGGCATCGGCCCGGCGTCACCGTCGGTGACCAAGATATTCGACGGCTTGAGGTCCCGGTGGATCACCCCCTTTTCATGGGCATGTTGCACCGCGCGGCAAACCTCCATGAAGAGGCGAATCCGCGATTCGACCGACAAGCGTTTCCGATCGCAGTAGAGGTGGATTTGCGCGCCCGGCACGTATTCGAGGGTGATGAACGGATGTCCCGAGTCGGTGGTGCCCGCGTCGAAGACTTGGGCGATGCCGGGATGGGTCATGCGCGCCAGGGCACGGCCCTCGAGCTCAAAACGCCGTCGTGCGTCCCCGTCCGCCAGACCTTCGCGAATCACTTTGAGGGCGACCTGCCGCTCGAGGGGCGATTTTTGCTCCGCCAGGTACACCGTGCCCATGCCCCCTTCGCCGAGGCGTTCGAGGATGCGGTACGAGCCGATGGTGTCGGGCGGTCCGGCGGCCCACGGCGCCGAGGACGGGGCCACGGTGGGTTGTGCCAATCGCGTGGGTCGATCATCGGGCGATGGGGCCTCGGAACCACTCCGGGGGAGCCGGGTGGGTTGTTCGGGCATGGGGTGATCTTGCGCCTCGGGCGTGTGGGTGTCAAGGGATGCTTGACACTCGGAAACTACGTGGCACCTTTCTGAGACCACCTTCAGAAACTACGTGGCACCTTGGCGACGACACTTTTTTCGACGATTTTCGAATTTGTGCAGAATTCGAAGAAATTTCTACGTCCAAGCTCTAGTGAAAGAGCGCCGCGAACACCCGTGCGCGCAATTCACAAAGGAGAGCTGGACATGCCAAGAAAACCTCGTGTCCACACCCGACCCGGTGCTTTGGTCGAAATCGTCAATCGAACCATCCAAAGACGCTACCTCATCAAACCCGGGCCGACTATGAATGCCCTCATCGTCGGCGCCTTGGCGAAAGCCCAACAACGACACGCCGTCGACATCCACGGCGGCGCTTTCATGAGCGGACATTTTCACCTCCTGCTCAGCTGCCGAACCGTCAGAGACCAAGCCGGATTCATGCGGGACTTCACCCGCAAGCTCTCTATCGAGAGCGGAAAGCTCTACGATTGGGAAGATCCGACTTTCCCCAAACGCTACCGTTGCACCCAGCTCTCCGACGAAGCCGAGGCTCAGGCCGCTCGGCTCGCGTACTGTTTGAGCCACGGAGCCAAGGAAAATCTCGTGCATTCCCCGCTCGACTGGCCCGGCGTGCCCTTCGCCGAAGCCCTAATTACCGGCGAGCCCTTGCGGGGCATTTGGATTGATCGCACCGCCTACTGTCGAGCCCTGGATCGTGGGGAGGACGTCACCTTGGACGACTTCACGGAGCATTTGAGCCTCGAGCTAAAACCCTTGCCTTGCCATCCACACCTCAGCCGTGAGCAACAGCGGTCCATGGCGTTGGAGCTGGTGCGAAAGATCGAAGAAGACACGGCTGTGCGGCATCGGGCGGAGGGTACCTTCCCACTCGGGGCGGAGGCCGTCCTCAACGCGGACCCTCACGATCGGCCCGAGGAAGCGCGAGCTTCGAAAGCTGAGTCGACACCCAAGCCCCTTTTCCATGCCTTCACCCGAAGGGCGTGGCACGAGATGCGCGAGGCGTTGTCTTTCATCCTCGCGGCGTACCGCGATGCGGCTGAACGCTTGAAGAACGGCGATCTTGCGGTCGACTTCCCGGAGAACACCTTTCCGCCCGCCCGCTCCTTCATCGAGCCGATTTGGTCGATGGCTGGATCCTCACTGAAGACTCCTGCTCCGGAGCTTCTCCAGCCCGGGTGACGTGCTGGTCGTCCTTCGTCGGTGGCCTCACAAATTGGAATGCTCGCGGCCAAACTCTGGGTGGGGGGAGGTGTGTTCACACTGTTGAACCCAGGCGTTGGGGTCGGGGTCAAGCTGAGCCCTTTCGCCCTATTCGAGGCTCACGAAGACTCGCATGCGAACTTACGTGGCACATTGAAGAGGGGCTGCGAGCTTACGTGGCACATTGAAGAGGGGCGAGGTGCTCGACAGCGAGCTTACCCACCCGCCGCCGGAGCGGGTGCTTCTTGCTCGGTCTCCGCGGGAACGGAAAATTGGGTCTCGTACAACTTGGCGTACAAGCCTTGGCGGGCGAGCAGACGGCGATGATCCCCTTGCTCGACGATGCGCCCGTTTTCGAGCACCAGGATCAAATCGGCGCGGATCACGGTCGACAGTCGGTGAGCGATCACGACCGAGGTTCGGCCTTCCAATAGGGTGTCCAGGGCGGCTTGGACCAGGGCTTCCGAATGCGAGTCCAAGGATGATGTGGCTTCGTCGAGAATGATGATCGCAGGGTCCCGCAGCAGCTCCCGGGCGATGGCCAGCCGCTGTCGTTGCCCTCCGGAAAGGCGTACCCCGCGCTCACCGATCAGGGTGTCGAATCCTTGGGGTAGGCTCTCGATGAATTCGAGCGCGTTGGCGGCTCGGGCAGCCGCTTCGATCTGCCGACGGGACGCGCGGGCACAGCCCACGGATAGATTTTCCGCCACCGTCCGATCGAAGAGGAAGACGTCTTGGGGCACCACGCCGATTCGGCTGCGCAACGATTTAAGGGAGTATTCCCGCAGATCTGATCCGGCGATCCGAATGGCTCCTTCGTCCGGGTCATAGAAACGGGAGAGCAGGTGGGAAAGGGTGGTCTTTCCGGCGCCCGAAGGCCCGACCAAGGCCACCATGCTGCGGGGTGGAATTCGGACGTTGATGTCGTGCAGCACGGTCTGGTCGTTTTGATAACCGAAGCTGACGCCCTCGAGCTCAATGCCCACCTCGTCCGCGGGCAACCGCTTGCCGGGTTTGGGGCTGTCCAGCTCCACATCCTTGTCCAGCAGCTCAAAGATCCGTTCGAGGGAGGCGAAGGCCGTTTGCAGTGCCGGGTTGGTTCCGGCCACAGCGGTCACCGCCCCGGCCATTTGCTGGAGGTACATGAAAAACGCGAAGAGCTTGCCGACGGTGAACGAGCTGGTGACGATGAGGTAGGTGCCGGCCGTGGCCAAGAGGGGCGGCACGAAAGCGCTCACCATGCGGAAGGCCTCGCCGGTCAGCAAATGATAGGTCTGACGATCGACGTCCGCGCGCACGCAATCATGAAGCACCCCGGCAAATCGAAGGGTCTCTCGTCCCTCCGACGCTGAGCTTTGGATGAGGTAGTGACCGGATATTCCCTGGTGCAGGGATTCGCTGACCTTGGACCATTTTTCTCTGGAAATTCGGCTTTTCCGTCGCAACGTGCCCGAGATCAAGAATTGGAAAACGAAGATGAACACCGCAAAGGCCAGAGCGCACAAGGCCAATCGCCATTCCAGCCAGAACAACATGCCCGCGAATACGACTGCCTTTAAGGTGTTGACGAGCGCGCCGGCCAGAGTGCTGGGCATCACCCCTCCCAGCTGACCGACGTCATCGAGCTGGCGCGACATCAAATAGCCGGTCTCAGAGCCGCTGAAGAAGCGCAGGGGCAACCTCTGGACGTGGCGAAAAAGCTTGAGCCTGAGGCGGGGAACGATCCGGGTTGAGATGAGGATGTTCCAATAGCCACCCAGCACTCGAATCAATACCGCGACCAGGGTCAGGACCACCAGCAAGCCGGCCCACATGAAGAGGTCGTCGACGGTTTGCCGCTCCACCGCGTCGTCGACCAAGCGCTGGATCAAGTAGGGCGTCAGCATACCCACCGGGATCTCCACCAGCATCAGCAGCAACAAGCCGGTAGAGAGCACCAGCTGAGGTCTCAGGAAGGTGAGAAAACGCCGGAAAAGGTTGAAGGATGCCTGTTGGCTCATGGTGGGTCCACTCGGTTGGCTCGAGAGTCACGTCTTCCTGCTCCATGGCGCCATAGCGTCGGACACAAATCGCTGTGTCGACACCCTTCGCGCGGGTGATCAGGGAGACGTCAGAAGTTGGAGAATCTAATCAATATTATAGCAAATTCTCCATACAGATACTCTGAATAAATAAGTTATCTTTTTAGTGACTATTAGTCGATAAACACGGTGAATAAGATATTGACAGAATCGAATTTAAGATCTAGGCTTTCTCTAATTGATCACCTAAACGTTGGATTCAGGTAATTAAGGGCTGGCGGAGAGCTCCCTTGCTCATCGCCGAGCCTGTGCGCTCGGGGCAGAGAGGGCACTCTAGGGCCCTGTGAGCGTTGGTGTGTGAATCTCAAATTTCAGGTCTTTTGGAGCAAAGAAATTGCAAAAGTCTGATTGCACGTGGATAGAGCATCTCGGTCATACCTCTTTTGAGATTTCACGGAACGGCGTGCGGGTTTTGATTGACCCCATCATCGTGCGCCAAGACTTGGAATTCCGAAGAGCGACCCATCCTCGCTGGTACTACGACGACGATCGCAGCTTCGACGCGGTCTTCATCTCCCACGGTCACAACGACCACCTACACCCGCCCAGCTTGTTGGGTCTCGATCCGGCCACGCCGATTTACTTTTTCGACGAGGAAGCGGCGACCTGCTCCTGTGTCGACGACGAGAATCCTCAAATCTTGCTGCCGGCCTTGGGTTTCCACGACATTCACCCGTTTCGCGATGGTCAATCCATCGAGGTGGGGGGTGGCATCACGATCCACATCTTGCCGGCGCGGGAATCGCTCGAAGGTGAGGAGCAATGCTGCTTCGTCGTTGAGACGCCGGATCTGTTGATGCTCGACGCGGTGGACATCAAGGACGCTCCGGAGACCCGCCGGGCTTTGGAGCCGTTCCGCGGCCAGCTGGATCTGGCCTATTTGCCGACCGGGGCCGCCCTGCAGTTCCAGGGTTTTTGGAATCAAATGGACGCCATCGAGGCGGTAAGGCTCTGTGAGTGGTTGAATCCGAAGCGGGTCGCGACCTGCGGTGGATCTATTTCCCTATCGGAGCGTCCTAGAACCGAGACCCTCGAGCGATACCCCAAAGATTTGGTGGACTGGCTGTCGACCGCCTCCGAACGGCTCGGCACCGAGAAGGTCTTGGCCCACCGGCCACCGGTTCGGCTGCGATTCGAGAACCATCAGCTGGTGACGTCGTTGCCGGTGACCCCCAGCCTTCGCTTCGCGCCGCGCAACGGCTTGGATCGTCCCCAAGCCCCGCTGGCGGCGATGTTCACGGGCTATCACCCGCGTTGGCCGACCAAACGGTGCTATTGGCCCGGTGACAGCCTCCAGGATTGGTTGTCGGCCTTGGCCCCGTTGAAGGACCTGGCCCGCAGCTCGGCCGCCGATCTGAGCCTTTTGCTCCAACGTTGTGATCCGAAGCTGAATAAGAGCCCGCTCAGCCAGCTGGCGCCCACCACACTGCGCTATCTGACCCGCCATCACCTTTGGGAGACGGCGGCCGCCATGTCGTCTCACATTCCCGTGCCGCCGGAAGAGCCGGAAGATTTGGACCTCAGCTTCTTCGCGGTGATCGAAGCGATTCTCGAAAGCCAAAGCGGCTTGGCCTCAACGGAGTCCCCGGACTCATCGGATTCGGAGATTCGACAGGAGCTCCGGATGTGTTTGTGGATCGACCGGCATCTTTTTCAGCTCCGTCGTGTCGGTCTCAGGTTGCGCACCCTGGCCAGTTATCCGAAACCCCTCGCCAAGCGTTTGGTGGAAGAGCATCTCGAGGAGCTCGAAGCCACGGTGGATCAGCGGCGTCCTCTGCTCGGCTGTCACCATCTGCACCTGGAACGGGATCAGATCGAGCTCTACACCGGCGCGCAGCCCGGTGAGGACGTGGCGGGTCTGCTGTGCTACGCCACCGTCGACGGCATGAAACAGCGGAATCTCTCGCAGATAGAGCACCACGTTCTGGGGTTGTGTGACGGTCGCACCTTCGCCGAGCTGGCGGCAAGTGTCGGTGAGGATCTGGAGATCCCGCCGGCGGATGCGCGCCCCGGAATATTCGGAATCCTTGCCGGTCTCTCCAGAGAATCCGTCTTGCTGGTGGACTGGAGCCATCGATGAAGCTGCCCTGCGAGAGCCTCTACTGTGAAAGCGCCGATTCCGAGGGCGACGAGGCGCTTCGGCAACGGATTCAGCACATGCTGAGCTCGCGCCTGCAAGCGCGCCTCGAGAAGACCATCGCCGCCGGCTCGACTCGGACGGATGACGCCCATCGGGATGCAGTCCGCTTTTTTGAGCGTTTGGCCGCCCTCGGGGCCTCGAATCCGGAAGCCGCCGCCGAGGTGGCGGGTCATTGGTCGACCACGTTTCTCCTGGCTCGACGCGAAGAGCTAGCGGATCGGCCCGAAGGTCGTTGGGTGGCGGACAGCTTGGCCGGGCTGTTTCTGGGCCGAGCGATCCGGGGCGGCGATGGGCCGGAGCTGCAGATCGAAACGGCCGGGTTGGTGTTGGACCTCATTCACGGGTGGATCTTTCGAGCCGACGGGGCGGACCTGGAAAACACGGAGACCTCGCTGACCTGGACCACCTCCGAAAACGGAGCAGCCGTAGAAGTCCGGGGACGGCGGCTTTGGATGGACCCTGCCGGGGGAGGTCCGATCCAACGGCACGAGCCCGCCGGCTCGGGGCCCTGGAAGCTACCGATTTACCGCCATCCTGGACGGCTCGGGCATCCCGGTGTGCCCAATAGCCGCGGCATCTCGACCGAGAGTGCATCGGCGGAGAGCTCCGCGCCCATGGAGCTGGGTCGTTCTTTGGCCGGGGCCCATGAGCTGCTGTCGCGGGTCTGGCCGGAAGTGGTAGAGCAGCTGCCGAAGCTCGTTCCGGCGTTCGTCGAGCTGCCGGGGGATCACGGATCGAGGGTCCACCTATCGTGTAGTTACGGGCCGGCTACCCCGATCTTCCTAAGCCGCGTGGACGATCCCGCACTGCACGCCGAGGACCTGGTTCACGAGCTCCAGCACGAGCGTTTTTACGCGGCCTTTGGGGCCGCAGACTTCGCGTCGCTCAACAGCTTCGACAAGCACTACATCTCGCCCTATCGCTCCGATCCACGACCTCTGCGCGGGTTGTTGCTCGGGTTGCACGCCTTCGTCGCGGTCAATGAGCTGCGTCTGCGCTTGCTCGAAACCGGGCTGGTTGGAAAGAGCGAGCGCGGTCTGAGGCACTTTGCCAAGAGCCACGGCAAGAACCTCTTTGCGTTCCGCACCTTGATGGAATTCGATGTCGCCGAAACCAGGGGCCGCCTGTTGATGGCCGAAATCGGCGCCCAGCTGGCCCATCAACACGGTCGATTGGTCGACGCTCTGCCCGAGGAGGGGGGCTTGGCCGAGGTCGAAGAGCATCTGAGGCGTCATGTGGCGACCTTCGGACCCGAGCTGGGGCTGCGCAACACGGATCCACGTTTTTGGGCGCTGAAGGAAATCGCCGCCCTGGCCCCGACCCCCGTCTTCAATTCTGCAAACCGACAATCGATGGAGCTCGTGCAATGAGAACCGAGGGTTTTAAATACCGCGACCAATGGCTGCCCAACTACTTCCCGTCCAGGGAGATCGCCCCGGGTCGTCACCTCCGCCTGTCGCGCCACGGCACGACTCAAATTCTGACCCCGGAGCAAGACCGCCAGCTCGAAGAAATCTTCATGGAAGACGAGCTCTACGAGCGGTTGGAACGAACCGGCCACATTCTGACCAAGACCAACGCCCTGGAGACGCTCGACGCCCTCAAGACCTGGCATACCCTGACCTATCGGGGACCGGCCCTTCACATCGTGGTGCTGACCAAGCGTTGCAATCTCAATTGCACGTATTGCCACATGAATCCCGAGCACATCGGCGCCTCTCCGGATGTCTTCGACATGAAACCGGAGGTCGCCGACGCCGTCATCGGTTTTGCGCTGTCCTCGCCGAGCCCGTTCATCAACTTCGAGTTCCAGGGCGGCGAGCCATTCCTCAATTTCGAGGGCATGAAGTATTTCGTCACCGAGGCCAAGCGACGGGCCGCGGAAACCGATAAACGCATCGATTTCTGCGTGGTTTCCAATTTGATGTTGGTCAAGGACGAGCAGATCGAGTTTTGCCGTGAGCACGGCATCAACGTGTCCTATTCCCTGAACGGTCCTCGGGAGCTGCACGATCTATTTCGGCGCACCCGCTCCAATACCGGTTCCTTCGATCGGGTGATGAAGAGGATCCGGGAGATCCAGGAGAAATTCCCCGGGGTGCTGAGCACCTCGCCCCTCTGCGTGATCGGCGCCGACAACGCCAAAGATCTCATTCCGATGATCGACTTCTACCACGAGCAGGGATTTCAAGGGGTGGCCATCCTGAAGCTCAAATACCTGGGCAACACGGTGAAAACGGATCTCGGTTTCGACATCCGCGAATTCCTGAAGTACTACATCGAGGCCTTGGACTACCTGCTCGAAAAGAATAAGGAGCTCGGTGCGAGCTACTCCGAGCGCATGGTTCGGGTCTTGTTGTCGAAGATCACCGGCAAATTCGACTGCGGCTTTGTGGACTGGCGGAATCCCGTGGGTGATTTCGGCAGCGCCATCACCTACGACTACGACGGCCACATCCTGCCGTCCGACGAGGCCCGCTCCCTGCGCCACGAATTCGGGTTGGGCAATGTGCTCGACCAGAGCTATGAGGACTTGGTCCAGCGTCGGGAGACCTTCAAATCGATGAATCTCTCCCTCCGGGATCGGGATTCCACCTGCCGAGAGTGCGCCTTCAATCCCTATTGTGGGGTGCTGCCCGTGCTCGATTACGCGCGAACCGGCAACCCCGCTCCCGTACCCCACGAGTCGGAGGAATGCATCCAGACCATGGCCTTGCTCGATTGGCTGTTCGCGCGCCTCGAGGAAGATCCCATACCCCTGTTCCGCATGCTGCCGGGCATGGACGACAAGCTGGTGGCCACGGCGGCCGAGATCGACGCCGAAGCCGCGGGAGGTTGAGCCGGTGTCTCGATCGCTCGACGCTCGGTCCATGGATTCGAAGGCTGAGGATGGGCTGTTCTCGTTCCCCAGCAAGATCCAGCTGCAGACCATCAACCGCTGCAACTACGCCTGCCCGATGTGTCCCTACCCGACGTTGGTGGCTCCGAACGGCAAGGTCCAGCTGCCGACGGAGCTCTACCACCGCTTGTTGGCGGAAGTTCGGGAGGAGGGAGCGAGGGTCAAGCTGTGCTTGATGCTGCAAAACGAGCCCCTGCTCGACAAACGCTTTATCGAGATGTTGGAGACGGCCCATCGGGCGGAGGATTCCATCGCTTCGGTGTCGACCGTTTCGAACGGCAGTGTGCTGAGCCGTGAGCTCTTGGACCAGCTGATGGCCTTCGACCGTTTCTACCTCACCATTTCGGTCAACGCCTCGGATCGCGAGCGTTATCAACGGATCCACGGCAAGGATTTGTGGCAGAAGATCCACCGCTTGCTCACCGGCTGGCAAGGGCAGCGGGATCGGGTGCGGCTCTCCTTCGTGGTCGACGATCACTCCGTTTCCGAGGCCCGACGCTTCCGCGAGTATTGGGGAAGCTTGGGGTATGCGATTCGTTTCGTGCCGATTTTCGCTCGGGTCGACACCCTGGCGGTGGAGGCGCCGATGACCGCAGTCGAGACGTCCTACGGCCATTGCCATTATCCGGTAGACACGTTGACCGTGCTCGCCGACGGCGGGGTGATCATGTGCTGCAACGATTGGCAGCACGAGGATCGCTTCGGCAATTTGAATGAGATGTCGATCAAGGAGCTGTGGAATCAGCCGGATTGGGTGGCCGTGCGGCGCTCCGCGATCGCCGGCACCCTACGCCGGGATCGAGAGATGTGCCGCTCTTGCGACTACCCCCTGAGGTCGTCGACCCGCATGCAGCTGGAGGCGCGGTTGAGCACCGACGAGCCCGACGCCTCCGACGGCAGCTTTCAAAGCCACGGCACCCACCTTCGGCCCCGTGGGGGACGCAGCCGGGTGCCGCTTTTGGTGTACCACCTGGACCCCGCCGACGGCACCGTCTACGCCCTGGTCGAGCGAGGCCGAGGCGCCCTGCCACGCCTGGCGGAGCTGGAGCTGCGAATCGGTCATCGCGGGTCGTTCAACTTCGGCTCTTTGGAATCCATGTGGTGCCGGGCGGAGGTCGAAGCCTTTGACCAAGGACCCCAAACCCACGACACCCGGACCGTCAAGATCCGGCTCGACCACGGGGATCCGGCCTTTGGGCTGTTGCCGTGGTATCGAGCCGATTGGCAATTGGCTCCCGAAGCTCGCGAGGTGCCCTATTCAGCCTGACCGACGAGCGGCAACTCAGGACCTCTCTAGGAAAGAGCGACTATCGAAGCGAGCGCAACCGATTTTAGAAGTTGGGTGGGAACCGACCCCAGCCGGACACCGTTAGGCGTGCATGCTCTGCGGCGAAGGCTGAGACCGGCCCCCATCCCGAAGCGTCGAGATGTCTCGACACCCCTTTGTACTGCCATTGTATAAGGAGAAAGAAAATGGCAAACAACAGCTCGAACCTGGGCGACCTCAGCGGCCAACAGTTGGACAACTTGCGCGGTCAGCTGAAGACGTTCGTCGGTGGTGGTCTGTCCAACGCGACCTCCAACACGGACACGCAGCAGGCTCCGGACGACGTCCCGCACACCAGCCACTCGGATAATGACGGCTGGGTCTGAGACTAAGAGCCTCCTTTGGGCGACTCCTCCTTCCTCGTTCTTGCGAACGGTGAGGGAGGAGCTCGCCTCCTCATTGACCCCGGAATGGCGCTGGCTCGTAGAGGTCTTAGACGTCTCGGGTTTTTTGGCATGCCGCAGTGTCTTCCAGCGTCAGCGGGCAGCCGGTCGTCTCATGGTGCGTCCCGCGGAGCTGAGCCGGGCCTTGCTCGCCATCCAAGATCTCGGTCTGGCCGCCTGTAGCGGCAGGATCCTCTGCCAATGGCGCGGCGCCAGATCCGGTACCCGATCGGCCGTTGATATCGGTTCCGACTCTTCCTTTGCCTGTTGGATGGAGTCTTGATCGCACACCGAATCGAATCAGGAGATACCCATGACCCCCTTGGATCCATCCTGCGAAGACATCTCTGAACGTATCTCCGAACGCATCTCCGAAAGAATCTCAGCGGCCTTGAGCCGTGCCGAGGCGGCCCTCCGAAAGGCACCGGACCCGGAGCTGATCGCCGCGGATGAAGCGATTCAGACCGTCGGCTCTCCTTGGGTGGCCGCCTCTTGCTTGGCCGCCGCCTCGGAAGCCGAGACGGCCACGGATTTGCGGCGGGGGATGGTGGACTTTTTGAGGGGGTGCCGAAGCTCCGACACATCCGGCCCACTAGAATCTTGCGGATGGCCCATGTCCATCTCGGGGGATCGGCCCGACCCGGACACCAGCCTATTCGCCCTCGCAGCCCTGATCGAAGCCGGTGTCGACGGGGACGGCGACGGGGACGGCGACGGGGACTGGTCGGCCATGGCCGGGCGATGGATCGACGATCTCGAGCAGGCCACCGACCAAGACCCAGAGGCCCGCTTGGACATCGTGCAGTTGGTGCGACGGTTGTGGCTGGCCGCCTTGGTGGATCGGCGTGTGGATCCTTGGAAAGCGCATATTTCCAGGTTCCTCACGACCCGTGGCTTACATTGCGGGCTGGAAAGCCCCCACTTTCGCTCGCCCTTCCTCTTTGCCCTCGACTTGGCTCGCTGGCTGCGAAATCTGCCGAAGGACGAGCAGGGAGATCTGCCCAATAAGGTGGTTTGGGAATGCCTCTGGCGTTTGGAGGAGACGGCGGGTGACGCCCACGAATCCGCGGCCGCGGTCTCCGCGTTGTTGACCCTCGGCCCGTTGTCGAACGCGGTCGATTGGTATCGCCGTTTGGAGGGGCCGGTCGCCGAGATTTTGGCCGGGCAAACGGATACGGGCCTGTGGGCGCCCGGGGCGTTGATGGTGGATCCCAGCCGGGTCTACGGCTCGATCCAGCTCACCACCTACCAATGCATGGCGGCTCTCCGCCGATATCGGCTGATGCGAGAAGAAGCCGTGCCGGCCCGTCCCAACCTGGGCTGGCGAGCCTCTCAGATGGCCAACCCTATGAATCGAGGGAAGAAGTCGGAGACTTACGGCGTTTGGCCGGGCGACATGGAAACGATTCTCGACTCGGCGACCGGACGGGTTTCCCATGCGTTGATCGAGCCGCGGGCTTTCGAGGCGTTGCGCGGGCTCTGCCGCTGGCTGCCGGCGTCACTCGGCCACAGCGCCGGATTCGAGGTGCGTTTACAAGAAGGGCCTCGATACGCCGACTTTCTGATTTGTCTGCGGCCGACTCAGGGAGCCCGGGAGCTGATCGCCGGCCTGCGGGCCGAGGTCGAGCTCGACCCGCGGCTTCTCGAGCGGGTGGAATGGCAACGTCTGCGCGGCTTCTGCCGTCAGTGGTCCGATCCGAGCTCGCTGCTTCACCGCCACCTCGACGACTCTTGGCTCGAATTCGACTACCAGAGCGATGACCAGGGCCGCTGCGGCGCGGGTTGGACCGAAGGCCAGTTGCCGGTGCCCTGTTTGTATATAGGCCTTCCCGATCATCCTTTGCCCACTGGCGATGAGCGGAAAACCACCGTGGCGCTCTACCAAAACCTGGTACAAAAAGCGTTTGATGCCTTGGAGGTCCCCTTGGCCCCCGGTGTGCTGGAGCGCCTTCAAGATTTGATGAGCCGGATTCCCACGGGTGGTTACCCCTTCGCCATCGGCTTGATGATGTCGCGCACCATCCGTGCCGTCAGATATTGCGTCAAGGGTATGGAAGCTCCGGAGATCCTCAGCTATTTGCGCGATGTGGGTTGGCCCGGCGAGGAGTCCCGTTTGATTCCGTGGCTGGAATTTCTCACCGAGCTGGGAGCGGAGCGGGTGCATTTGGCATTCGATGTCACCGACACTTTGTCGCCCAATCTCGGCATTGAGGTTTCGTTCGCCGACCATCGCCCCCCCGAGGAAGAGCCTCGCTGGTGTCGGTTCATGGATGAGCTTGTAGACCAGGGTTTGTGTGCTCGAGAAAAGGCGGATGAGCTGTTGAGCTGGAGCGGCAAATTTCATCGCCTGGAAGAGCCGAAACCCGGAGTCTTCGGCGCCAGCTACTATGACAAGGTTCTCGGTCACGTGAAATTGGTGCTCAAACCCGATGAGCCGTGCCACGCCAAAGCGTATTTCGGAGTTTGGCGGGTGGTGGGACGGGGCTGGTGGAGCTCGCCCACGGTGTCGGGTCCGCAGCTGGACCTCGGGCTACCCGAGCCCCGAGCCGCCGATCAAACCGCCGCCGCGTCCGTCAACACCGCGCCTATCAACGCCGCGCCCATCAATACAGTCGAAGACTGACAATGGACACGGTCGTCACAGTGAGCGAAACGCCGACGGGTGAAGATCGATGGTTGGACACGGTGCTCCGCCGCGCCGTAAGCCCTCCGATCCGCACCGGTGGTGACGATTTCGAGGTCCACACGTTGGTCTGTCACCGGCATGTGCTCTTCTACCTCTTCGCTTTACGAGCATTTCTCCAGTTCTCGGGCAGCCGCCCGTCGGTGGTCATCTATGACGACGGCAGCTTGACCCGCGAAGACCTTCAAGTGCTGAGGGACGTGGTGCCGGCCGCCCGGGTTCTGCCGGTGGATTGTGAGGAAGTCCCGGCGGCGTTGTCGAATCGTCCGGCTTGCCGCGCCCTATTCGAGCAACATCTGCTGGGACGGCGTCTGCTTTCCAGCTGGTTTCACGGCCGCTCGGAGCGCCTGCTCTTCCTAGATTCGGACGTGCTCTTCTTCGCACCGCCGACGGAGCTGATGGAGTGGTTGCGGAGCGCGGGCTCGTCACCCCACTCCCTCTACAATCGAGATTCGAGCTCCAAGGGCAGCGTGGCACTCGACGAGGGGAGGGTCCGAAGCTTCGGCAGCCGCCCCCTCGAGAGCTTCAACGCCGGTCTGCTGGCGACCCGGCGGGATATTTTCGATCTCGATCTGATCGAAGCCGTGGCCGCTGAGCTGTGCGCCCGGCGAAACTGCGAGCAACAATGGCTCTATGAGCAAACGGTGCTCGCCGTTTTGGTGGGGCGCCACGACGCGCGTCCACTGCCTCCTACCTACGCTTTTCAGAACCACGCCAACGCCCATCGCTCCATTCCGCCGATGGGTTTGATCTCGAAACATTATTCGCGTCCGGTGCGTCCCGACTTTTTTACCGAAGGCGTGCATTTTTTGATCGCAGAGGAGAGACTCTGACCATGACCGATATTTGGCTGAGAGATCTTCGGCTCGCCGCCCGTGGCCTGCTCCGCAAGCCGGCCTTTTGCCTGCTCGCGGTGACGACCCTAACGCTCGGAATCGGCGCCAATTCCGCGATTTTCAGCATCGTCAACGGCTTGTTGTTGCGGCCGTTTCCGTATGAGCAGCCCGATCAGCTGGTGACTCTGTGGAGCACGTGGCCGGAAAAGGGTGTCGAAAGGGGCTCCCTTTCTTGGCCCGACTTCGAGGTTCTGGGCGAGCAAGATCGCATCTTTCAGCATCTGGCGGCCTTTCACCTCAAAGACGTCAATCTGATGGTGGACGGCGTGCCGTCGCGACTTTCGGCCGGTGCGGTTTCCGACGAGTTTTTCGACACGCTCGGGGTCGCGCCCAGCCGGGGCCGAAGCTTTGAGGGCTCGGCGGGTGGAGGCCGGTCCGGGCATGAGGTGTTGATCTCCGAGTCCCTTTGGCGACGCAACTACGGCTCACGGCAAGACATTCTCGGACTGCGGGCCGATATCGACGGCACTCCCCACACCGTGGTCGGGGTGATTCCCGATCGGCTCGACCTCCCCCAGGGGGCTCAGCTTTGGCTGCCGTTGTCGATGCAAGATCGGCAAGCCGGCAGCCACGCGAGCTTTCTCAGCTTGATCGCTCGGCGCTCGCCGGAGGTGAGCTTGGAGCAGGTCCAGGCGGAGCTGCCCCGTTGGACCGAAAAGCTGCGAGCGAGCCAACCCGAAGGCTGGCCTGAAGAGAGATATTTGTCGGCTTTGGACCTGCGCACTTTGCGGGTCGGCGACATGAGAACCGTATTGTTGATCCTGATGGGAATGGTCGGATTCATTCTGCTCATCGCTTGCGTCAACGTGGCCAATCTGCTGATCGCTCGCCACGAGGACCAGCGTCGTGAGATCGCCATCAGCATGGCCCTGGGGGCGCAAAGGCGTCAAATCGTCCGCCGGTTGTTGTGGGAAATGGGCTTGCTGGCCGCGGCGGGAGGTCTCGGTGGGCTGCTCGTCGGCTCGTGGGGGGTGTCCAAGCTGCCGGGGCTTCTTCCCGTGGAGCTGCCCGCTTGGCTCAGCTTTAGTCTCGATCTCAAGGTCTTGGCCGCCACCGCCGGCGCGGCGCTGACGACCGTCTTGCTGGCCGGTTTGGGCCCCGCTCTTCGGGCCGCATCCGGTGGTGTGGAGCAGGGGCTGCGCGAGACCGGCAATGCCACCACCATCGGCGGCAAAGGGCGCAAAGCGCTGGTGGTGGTGGAGATCGCCCTGTCGCTGGTGTTGTTGGTGGGAGCCGGTCTCATGACCCGAAGCTTCTGGCAGCTGCGACAAGTCGACCCGGGCTTCGCCACCGAGCATACGCTCGCTTTCGAGGTCGATCTCTTCGGCGGCCGTCCGTCTTCGGCCGACGACCGGCTCCAGCGAGTGGATGCCATCGTCGAGCGGCTGAGGGCATTGCCAGGGGTCGAATCCGCTGCCGCAGCCGGTGGTCTACCCCTGAGCTTCTCCGCCCAAAGCACGAATTTCACAGTGCTCGGCCAAACCGCCGACCAGGCCCAGGGCAACCCGCATCCGATCCTCAAACGGGTGGGCGACGATTATTTCGCCACCCTCGGCATCCCGGTGACGGCCGGTACCGGCGAGCTCCGCTACGGCCATACCGTGGTCGTCAACGAGGCGTTTCGGCAACGGGTTTGGCCATCCAAACCGCCCTTGGGGGCCCAGCTACGCCGCGGCGGACCGGATTCCTCGGAGCCGTGGCTGGAGCTTGTCGGAGTGGTGGGTGACGTGCTCGATTTCGGCCTCGACAAGGAGAGCCAGCCGACCCTCTACCTGCCGATCCGGAGTGAGGTTCCCCAGCAAGTCAGCTTCGTGGTGCGCACCCACGGTTCTCCGGAAGGTTGGGTCGCGTCGATCCGGCGGGCCGTGGACGAAGCCGCCCCCGGCGAGGCGGCCCACGAAGTGCTGGCGCTTTCCGAGCTGACCGACAAGGCCCTGTGGCGGTGGCGAATCTTGACCTACCTCTTCGCCACCTTCGCGGTGATCGCCTTGGTGCTGGCGGCGGGTGGGCTCTACGGGGTGGTGTCCTATACCGTCGCGAGGCAGACCAAAGAAATCGGCATCCGTATGGCCTTGGGCTCGTCGTCGACTCACGTGTTGACCATGGTTCTGCGGCAGGCATTGGGGCTGACCGCGGTCGGCCTTTGCATCGGTCTGCCCCTGGCGCTCGGCATGTCGAAGGCCATGGAAAGCTTGATTTTCGGAATCGGCTTCGCCGATCCCTGGACCTACGGCTTGTTGATGGGCGCGCTCCTTTTGGTGTCGTTGGTGGCCGGGGTGGTGCCCGCACGCCGGGCGACGAAAGTGGACCCGAATCGAGCGTTGCGAGCTGAAACATGAGCCATGCTTGGCAACATCCGGCGATTTTCCACGTCAACGGCATCGGGGATTACATGCTGGCCTTGCCGGCGGTGCGGGCGATCGTCGAGAGACACGGCACGAAAGCCTCGCTCATCAGCTCCTCCGGACCCCACAACTTAGTCTACGGAGACCTGCCGTCGACGGTGTCGTTGATCGAGGTCGAGACACCGGACGGCCGCGGTTTCGATCCCGAGATGGTGCTGCCCGAGCTCGAGCGCTGTGACGGCCTGCTGTCTTTCAGCTCTTGGTGGTCGAGCGATCTGGAGGTCTTGGTGAGCTCCTTTCGGGATCGCGGGCTGCCGACGGTCGGGTTCACGACCGATTTCGAGACCACCGTGGAAGCCCGTGACCCCGAGCACGCCTTCGATCTCCACTTTCGTCTCGCCCGCAGTGTGGTTGCCGACGCCCAATTCGCTCACTACACCCACCCCTGGCCGTTGGATTCGAAGATCCGAAGACAAGCCGGGAATTTGCGGGAGCAAATCGGCTCGGCGCGCCTTTTGGTGATCCATTCGGAAACGACCCGGTCGGACAAAGAATGGCCGGTCGAATGCTGGCGAGCCCTCTTCGACCGCTTGATGTCCGAGCATCGAGACGTCGTGGTGTTGATTCTCGACTATGTGGATCGGCGGCTCGCTCCGGCCGGGGCGAGCCGGGTCATTGCCTGCCCCGGGGTCGGCCTCGAGCTGGCCCTGGCCCTTGTACAGACTGCGGATGGTTTTCTCGGCGTCGATTCTTGTCTCCTGCATGCGGCCGACTTCGGTCGTGTGCCGGGGGTCGGCCTCTTCGGCGCCACGTCACCGGCGCGGTGGGGTTTTAGGTTTTCGCCACATCGCCACGTGATCGCCGACGGCATGTCCGCCATCTCAGTGCAAGAAGTCTTCGAGGCGGTGAGCTCATTGCTCCGGGAATCGGCCGAGTCAGCAAAGCAATCCGAGCCGACGAACGAAAAGGTCAGCCTCGGTCGTGTGCCACCGGCGGCTCTGACGATCACCCTCCGGTGACGAGACGATCCCGATAGGTGACGAGGGCCTCCAGGGCGAGCGCGGTGGTGATCTCCGGTGAGCCGTACCAACAACGGGTCTTCGCCGGCGGCGCGGGACCGCAATAGTAGGCCCGTTGTGCCCAGGAGCCGTCGGCGGATTGGGTCTTCAGGAGCTGATTCACGGTGGCTTGCAGCGCTTTGGAGTCGGAGCCGTCGCCAAGGCTCGGGGCCAGAGCGACCTGCGCCGCCAACGCCAAAGCCGTTTCCAGCTCATGGCCGTAAGAGCCGTCCGGCTGTCGAAAACGTTCCACCCTTTCGGAGATGTCGGCGCTCCTCAGCGCTAATCGGCTACAGCCCGCTTCGGCTGCCCGTGCCAGGGCGTAGTGCAGGGCCAAGGGATGCAGATAGTAGCCGTAGGAAGCGGCTTCCTCGTCCTGATCGAGCACCGACTCCAAATAGCTCACGACCGGAGCGGTTTCGTCGTCCTCGCCTAGGAAAAGCAACGCGTTGGCGTTGACGACGCTGTCCACGTCGTTGGGGTGAGGGGAGTCTTTCGGTCGCATCCAGGTGACGAATCTTCCCTCGTCGTCTCGATATTGCAGCATCGCTTGGCGGCTCACGGCGGCCAGCTGATCGAGCACCGGCCAGATGTCCTGGTTGTTCCCGTGTCCCTGACCGCGCTCGGCAAAGCGTCGAACGAAAGCTCGAATCACGTAAGAGATGAGGGCCGTGTCGTCAGTGTCGGGACCGAATTGCATGGGGGTGAGGCGGGTCGAGTAGCGCCAAACTCCGGGGTCGACGAGCTCCGAGAGGAGGAATTGCACGGCCCGTTGGACCGTGGCGTCACTGTCGGGCGCATCGGCTTTGTAGAGGCTGTGCAAGACGATGGCGGTCGCGAACGTCGCGCTCTCGAACACGCAGTCACAGGTCATCTCCGGATCGGAGCAGACGAAGGTCTGAAACTCGCCGCTGTCGAGCTGGCGGTCGATCAAGAAACCGGCAGCCGCGGAGACGGCCGATTCCAAGGTCCGGACATCCTGGGCGACGAGGGTCATGGGGTGCCTCTGAGATGAATGTTGCTATTTGACTGGTTAATAAATATTTTGTGGTCTTATTATAGACGCATTTAGAGCTTTGAGAAAGCCTATCCAGTCGGTTTCAGAAACTACATGACACCTCTTTTGGGGATTGAGAAGGTGCGGGATTGAGAAGGTGCCACGTAGTTTCAGCTGCGAGAAGGTGCCACGTAGTTTCAGCTGCGAGAAGGTGCCACGTAGTTTCCGAAGGTGCCGGCCTCTCCCTGCCGGTAGATTAGCGCATGGACCCAACACGTGAAGACCTAGAGCGGGCGAATTTCGATGATTTGACGGCTTTTTGGGCGGCTTGCGGCGCGTCCGAGCACGTCCTCAGCAGCGGTAATTTGCTCGGGATCTCTAGCAGCTGGCCGTCGCGAATATGGCTGGAGCCCGGTAGTCCCGTCACCATGGAGGATGTGGCCGAGGCGATTCAGACTGCCGGTGATCGAGGGCTGACGCTGCCTTGGTGGCCGGGCTCCGGCCATGGCATCACAAGCGGCCCAGCCGCTTTACGAGCAGCTGGGATTCGAATCCCAAGGGCCGCTGCACAGCTGCCGGATTGTGGGCTAGGGGCAGCGCCCCAAATCGCGGATCAAAACGTGGACGTCTTTGGTGTCGACCACGCCGTCTCCATTGAGGTCGGCAGGGCTGTCGGTGTCTCCGAAGGCTTGTTTTAGAAGCCACAAATCGAGCAAGCCGACCCATCCGTTGTCGTTTAGATCGGAGACACAAGGCAGGGGGGCTCCGGCCAGCAAGAAGGCCCGGCCAACGTCTTGGCCCGCAAAGCTGAGGCCCACGGACGTCACCAGGTAGTCCGTCTCTCCGTCGAAATTCACGTCGCCGGCGCTGGTCGCGTCGACGCCGAATAGATCGCCGGCCACGGTGGCGGTGATCGTGCGCAGCAGGGCACCGCTACGGCCCGAGTAGATGTAGGCCTTACCGGCCTGGGGTGCACCGTCACTGTTGGTGTAACCGGCGATGATGAGATCTCCGAAGCCGTCACCATTGACATCGCCCGCACCGCGACCGTCTCCAAAACCGTCCCCCGGATCTGGGCCGGGAATGTCATGGATCAGATGGCCGGTTCGGCCGGAGAAGACGTAAGCGCGACCGGTCCCGGCAACGCCACCGAATGCGTCGGCGTAGTCCCCTACGTAGACGTCCGGCACGCCGTCGCGGTTGACGTCGCCCGCTCCGGAAGCGAAGAACTGCCCGAAGACAGCCGCGGTGTCGGGGTCCGGGCTCAGGGTGTGAAGAATGGCTCCATCGGCGCCGGAGAGCACGTAGGCCTCGCCCCCGCCGTTAGGACCCGCGCCCATGGCTCCCACCACCAAATCCGGGATGGAGTCGTGGTTGACGTCGCCCACTAAACCCGTGCCCGACCCGAAGAGATGGCTTTCCCCGGCACCGTCTCGGCTCCAGAGCACTGAGCCGTCGAGCCCGGAGAGGGCCCAAGCGCGTCCCGCCTGGGGGAAAGCGATGCTGGTGTTTTGGGATCCCACCAGAAGATCTCCGTGACCGTCGCCGTTGAGATCCCCGGCGCTCGACACATCGTGTGCGAAGCCCGTGGTCGCCGTGAGATCCAGAAGCAAGGTGTGGTCGGCTCCGGAATAGACCTGGACCTGTCGACCGCCGGTGATGTAGTCCGGCACTCCGTCGGCATTCACGTCACCTGCGGCATTGACGCTGTAGCCCAGAGCCGTGAAATCTGCGGCTCCGGTGATCACGTTGAGCAGGGTGCCGTCGGCCCCGGAAACCACGTAGGCGCGGCCCTTGTTGGTTCCGTCGTCGGAAAAGAAAGGGGCGGAAATGATCAGGTCCGGAGCTCCGTCAGCATCGATATCCCCGATATTTTCACTCACCCAGCCGAAGGCATCACCGACCTCATCACCGACAAAGGTGAGCAGCACCTCGACGTCGGGCTCGACGAATTGTGCCGAAGCTGGGGACGCGAGAGAGGTGAGATTTAGGCACGTACCGAAGAGCATCAGAACGAATAAACGATGCTGAAAGAAATGTTTCCGCAGGCCGCGGCCGACTCCCGTCGATGGAAACCTTTGGGATAAGAACCTCTTGGATGTCGTGGTTTTGAGCATGGGGCAATCTCCTACGTTGCTGACGGACATGTGTTGAGGCCTCACCTCAAAAGAAGGTGAGGTGTTGCAACACGGAGGATGCCAGGGCGCCCGCTCGAGCGCTGTCAAAATCGTGCTCATCTTCGATGCATGGGTCGACGCTTAGGGATGCGCCGAGCCTTCGAGGCCTGCTCAGATGCTGAGCTTTCGACGCAAAACACGGACGTTCGGCCGCGGATCTCGTCGCAGCTGTGAAGGGGTCAGGCCGAAACAACGCTTGAATGCCTGGGTGAAATGGCTGTGGCCGGAATAACCCAGGGCAAAGGCGAGCGCACTCAAATCCCCGTCGGATTGGGTGATCCGCTCAAGGGAAGCACGCAGCCGCAGCTGGTTGCGGTAGGCGTGGAGTGTGGTTCCCGTTTGCTGCCGGAAGACCCGGCTCAGGTGGAAGGGAGAGGTGTAAAGACGCCGAGCCATCTCGTGCAACGAAAGGGAATCGGCAAAACAATGGGAGAGCAGAGATCGGGCCGCGTCGGCCAGCTCGGCGTGGGTGTGTCGTGTTCCTGGGCCGGCGCGATGCCCCGAGCTGGAATCGAGCCCTCGGACCTGACCGAGCACCCGATAGCTCTCGGCAATGACGGCTCGCAGCAGGTCGTGAACGTTTTCCTCGACCCACAGGCCGTCCACGGTATGGCCGCGTACGGATTCGAGCAACAGACGCTGGCGCAAATAAACGTTCGGGTCGCAGGGGCCATGGCTGAAGCAAAAAGGTCGGTGGGGTCGATCGACCACGGCGGGATCATAGGGCTCCGCCGCTTCGACGACCGCCTCGGGGCTGACCTTAAACCAATCGCACCAATCTCCCTCGTGACTGATCGGATCTCGACGATATTCTTGGTGCCGATTGTAGAACATCACCACATTGGCATCGGCAACCACCGATTCCCGACCGGCCTGGGTGATGGCGACACTGGTGCGGGGAAAGACGTAAAGATAGTCGTCGATGGGCCCGGTGTCGCGGAAGCGCGGGTGGCTTGGCCGGCAACGAAACGAGCCGATGGTCACCTGCTCGTTGCGGTAATGGATGGAGTCGAATTCCGACATCGAGACCTCCAACATCTCTGGACAAAAGCCTATGGTTCTGTGCAAAGGCCTGGATGACCGGCCACCCCGTCCTGTAGGCGATCCAGCCCGCTCGCCCGCTCGACGCAGGTTCCGATTTCCTCGAGCACCCCGGCCGATTTCCTGGAGCACCTCGGCAGAAGATCAGCTGGTAGCATGTCTTCAACTCAAGCAAACGCTGTCTCGAACCAGAGGTCCACACCATGCGAGCTACGCTTTTCGTGCCCTTGTTCCTGGCGACTATGTTGTCGGCGCCATTGTTCTTGGCGGCGGCAGCTCACGGCGAGTCGATCAACGTCGACTTCGGCCGGCCCGACAACGCTCCCTCGAGCACCTATGGTGCTGCCGGTCAGCCGGGTCTATGGAATGCTTTTCCGGCTCCCAACGGCAGCACGACTTTCGGCCTGCTGGACATCGACGGCAACGTGACGGACGTCAGCGTCCGTCAGCTCGGCGGGACCGACACTCCGACCGTCGACGATCCGGCGACCTCGGGCGAGGATTCTCTGCTGCTCGACGACTACCTCGTCACTTTCCATCCCGACATCGAATCTTGCCTCTTCTTTGAGAACGTCGACCCCGGCCTCTACGAGGTGCTCATCTATGCTTGGATGCCGCTTCAACCGGGGGTGTTGTCCTTCACCAATATCGATCAGGAGCCCGCAAATCCGGACTACGAGGTGGGTGGCCCGTGGAGCGGCGAGCACGAGGAATCCGTCACCTACTCCCGACATATTCTTGAAGTCGGATCCGACGGCATCCTCAACATTCACTCCGGCATCGTGCCCGATGCCGACGCGGGTCTCGGCGCGGCCCTCAACGCCGTCCAATTCCGGCCTTTCAGCAGCGTGTTTCGTGACGGTTTTGAGAGCGGGAGCACTGAGGCGTGGGGTGTGGCGTGGGGTGTGGCGATCTCCAATTAGCCCGCCTTGGGCCCGGCCGAAGGGCGGCCGGGCCCAGCGTCATTGAGCGGGCTAATTTGGAGGTTGAGGAAGCCCTCGGCGCCCGATGCCGCGTTTCGCAGCCGAGGCGGCACCGCAGACCACCTGTGGGTCAGTCAGCGCAATTCGAGAAGGAGCAGTTGAAGAAGTCCTCCCAGGCGCCACAATACGCATCGTGCAGCTCGCAGAAAGTATTGGTATAGCAGGCGTAGGTCGATGTCGCTGGACTTAGATTGACACACCAGTCGCAACCGGGGCCGCAGGCTCCGAAGCAACCGTCGGAGCCGCTGAAGATTGCGATTTTGGGTTGGGGGGCTCCGAGCACGGTCGGTTGCTCATAGGCCCTGCCGAGCAAAACTGGGTGCAGCCGTAGGGCAGCGCGGACGTCCTTCGGAACCACCTCACTGTTGTTGAGCTGAATGGAAAGCTCCTCGGCCATTTGCACGGCGGTCCATACCAAGCCGAAAGCCTGCTCTCCCTGGTACTTCCGAGCCTCTGAGGTGGAAACCAGCCTTTCCAAGAGCTCGGGCACCATCTCCTGGTAGCGCTCGTTGAGATCCTCTCCCTCCAGGACCGGGACCTCGAAATGGGTGATGGTATCGCCCGCTTCGTCGGCAAGCACGCTGCGGATGACCTCGCCGGACTTGTGGACTCTCAGCTCCAACACGGCCTGAGGAGCGACGTAGGTGGCAACGAGCTTCTCTGTTTCGGCTTGCACGATCGTCAGCCCGGTATTTCCGTCAGCCAAGACCGAGGGGCCGAGAAACGCGGGGACCAAGGCGAACGCGACTCCTACACATTTTCGAAAGTTGCTTTTTTTCGTAGCTTTCTTCATCTCTACCATCTCCATGTCTAGGGGGTTTTGGATCCTTCTTCACGAGCCTACGCCCACGGCGATGTGCTCACAGATGGGTAGAGCGGAAAAAATGAGCGAATCCATCACGCCCCCACCGAAATGAGCATCGAGGGTGATGGAAATTCGTCAGAGCTGCGCTTTAAGGGTTCAAGAGCCGAGCTTCGAGTTTTGGCCTATTCGAGGTTGTGACCTATTCGAACGATTTGGATAGGAGGCCGAGCCTCGATGGATTCCAACGTGCCCCACACCCCTTTCAGAGGAGAACCCGCTTTGCCGACTTCCAGCTTTCACCCGCTCATCCGTCCGTTTCTGGTCTTTCTCATGCTGTTGGCCCCCGGCGCCTCTGCCGAGTCTTTCGAAAAAGAGCCATTCCCGAGCCCTGGTCCCGGCTATTGCGATGCCGACGGTAGGTTTTGTGACGTCTCGGGCTGCCGATCGAGCATCGATCCGATCTCTCAGGTGGCTTGTCGATGCTCACTCATCGATCCGTCTTGTGGTGTCGGATATTGCTCCTGGAACCAGCCTTCGGGCTGGATGGAAGGCCCTCATTGCTCCTTTCCGCACGCCCTCAGCCCGTCACATCCAGCTTCTCTGGTGCTTTGTAGCGGTGCCGGGCTGAATCTGAGCTGTGGTTTGGACTGCACGCCACCGCCGCCTCTGATGCGGGCTTGGTGGACCATGGATCGAGTCTCCAATGCGCCAAATTTGGCGGTAGACATCGAAGGTGGCAATCACGGCACCTCGCAGGGCGGCGCTTTGCACGTGCAAGGCATGGTTTCCGAAGCGATTTACTTCGACGGGGTCGACGACCGAGTCGCAGCTCCGTTGATCTATGGGAATTCCGATCATCCCTATTACAACTTGACGATCGATGCCTGGATTCGGCCGGACTCAGTGCAGTCCTCCGACAATGGGTCGATCGTGGAATGGGCCGGTTCCAATCCCGGCTACTACGATTTTTTCATTAGTGACAACGAGCTGGGATTTGCCTTTTGCGACAACCAAACGTGCTGGGCCCTGAAGTCGATAGGCGCCGGCGTTCTCCCTGGGAAGTGGTCCCACGTGGCGGTGGTGTTCAACCTCTCGGCGCACATCGTGTCGTTTTATGTCGATGGGCAATTCATCAACACCAGAACCTGGACCGGTCCCAGTGTGTGGTTCTCGGGTGTAGGCAACTCGTGGGTCTTGGGTCAGCGCTTTCACGGCGCCATCGACGAGGTGGAGATCTTCGAGCGGGTCCTTTCCATCTCGGAGATCCGAGCGATTTACGAAGCCGGCTCAGCGGGCAAATGTAAGCCGGCTCCGTGATGAGCTAGGAGATTCCAGCGCTTTCAGCCTCTGAAAGCTAAGATTTGGTACCGGCGATTGCTTCTGGAGGAGCTCAAGCGTGTTGCGCCCCTCGCCGTCCAGGAGCACGCCGGCCTTTGCTCTTGCCGAAAAGCCGAAACTTTTTCTTGTGGAGCACACATGACCGAAACCGCGCCGTTGACCGATCTATTGAGCGCCTGGAGCGAGGGCGATCAACAAGCTCTCGAAGAGCTGACGCCGCTCGTTTACCGCGAGCTACACCGTTTGGCGCACCGCTACTTGCGGCGCGAGAGCTCGAGCAAGCTGCAGACCACTGAGCTGGTCAATGAAGCGTTCCTACGGCTGGCGGGCAATGACGTCTCCTGGACGGATAGGGCGCATTTCTATGTGGTGGCGGCGCGCACCATGCGTCGCGTATTGGTGGACCTAGCCCGACGGAGCGCTGCCGCCAGGCGAGAAGGGGCGAGTCGGGAAGAATCCATCTGGCGAGAGGGTCGACTGAGGCTCGATCTGCCCGCGTCCGGGGGCTTATCGACCGTTGATCTGCTGGTGTTGGACGAGGCTCTGACCGAGCTGGGAAGCTTCGATGAGAGGAAACACAAAGCCGTGGAGCTTCGCTATTTCGGAGGGCTTTCCATGGCTGAGGTCGCCCAAGTGCTCGAAGTGTCGATTCCCACCGCCGAGCGGGATCTGAGGTTGGCCAAAGCCTGGCTCAAGCAGGCGATTTCCGAATCGGAAACGTGACCGGGCTCCGCTTGCGCTCTCGACCTATAGAATACTGCCGATAAGGGGCTGAAACACCGAGGAGCGCACCGCATGGATTCGAGGCCGGCAAGACTTGAGCAAGATGGATCCCGAGCGCTGGTCTGATCTACAAGAGCTGTTGCTACGCCTGGAGGGGTTGGATGTCGCCGCCCGGCGCGAGCTTCTGGATGCCGAATGCGGCGACGACCCTGGGTTTCGACGCCAGGTGGAAGGTATGCTCGCCGACTTGCTTCGACCGGAAACCGAGGATTGGATCGGCTCTTCCATCAAAAGCCTCCTGCCTCAAGATCTCAACAAAATTCCCGAACGCTTGGGCCGATATCGCATCACCGGTGAAATCGGGCGCGGCGGCTTGGCGGTGGTGCTCGCCGCGGAGCGAGACGACCGGGAGTACAGCCAAAAAGTCGCGATCAAGCTGATTCGCCGTGGCCTCGACACGGCCGATCTGCTGCTTCGTCTTCGCCAGGAACGTCAGATCCTCGCCCGCCTGCGCCATCCGAATATCGCGGCGCTGATCGACGGCGGCTCCACCGCGGACGGACGGCCTTTCGTGGTGATGGAATATATCGAGGGGCAACCGATCGATGCCCATTGCCGAGACCTTCCGTTGCGGGCCTGCCTGGAGCTCTTCCTAGTCGTCTGCGAATCGGTGCAATACGCTCACCAAAACCTGGTGATCCATCGCGACATCAAACCCCACAACATTCTGGTGACCGCCGATGGGCGACCCAAGCTGTTGGATTTCGGCATTGCCAAGGTGCTGCAGCCGGATCGCCACGATCCCGAAAACTTTGCTCCCACCCTGCCCGGGTTGCGTTTGCTGACGCCGGAATATGCCAGCCCTGAGCAGCTGCGTGGCGAGCCTTTGACCACGGCGACGGACGTGTACTCCTTGGGGGTCCTGCTCTTTGAGCTGTTGACGGGAGAACGGCCTTTCGGCTCGGATTCGGGAGATCACCAGGCTTTAGAGACGGCGATGCGAGAGTCCTCACCGGATCGTCCGAGCACTCGGATGCGGGAGCGAGTGACCGCGGTGGGTCCGGACCGGAGAGACGATCTGCTGCGTCGATCGAAGGCCGCTGTGGGAGATCTGGACAACATCGTGCTGATGGCCTTGCGCGCGGAGCCGGATCGGCGCTACGGATCCGTAGAACAGCTGGCCGACGACATCCGACGATATCTTCAAGACATGCCCGTCCGGGCCCGAACCGACACCACGGGCTATCGGGTGGGAAAATTCGTCCGACGGCATCGCCTGCCGGTCTCCATCGCACTGCTTTCCGCGATGCTGTTGATCACCACAAGCTTGGTGGCGGTTCGCCAAGCTCAATTGGCGAATCGCGGTCGTTTGGCTTCGGAGCATTTGAGCGAGCTGCTGGTGGATCTTTTTGAAATGCCGGATCCAGGGGACGGGAGCGGCAATACCGTGACTGCGCGCGAGGTCTTGGATCGCGGGGCGGAGCGCACTTTTCGGGGTCTCGAAGATCAACCCGAGCTGAAAGCCTTGTTCATGGACACCATCGGTCGGGTGTACAACAACTTGGGGCTCTACGATCGAGCCGAGCAGCTCTTCACAAGCTCCGTCAGCCTGCGACGGCATGGTGACGACTTGACCCTCGCGGAGAGCTTGAATCATTTGGGAGAAGCGCAATATCACCGGGGAAGCTTCGAAGAGGCCGAGGAACATTTTCAAGAGAGTCTCGAGCTACGGCGACGAGCCCTGGGGGCGGACCAACCGGAGCTGGCCGAAAATCTGCTCAATCTCGGCGCCGTCAGCCTGATGAAAAGGGACCTCGATTCCACGGAGGCCCTTTGGGAAAAAGCTTTGGCGTTACGCCAGGAGCATTTGGGGGATCATGGCGATTTGGCGGAGGCGCACGACAATCTCGGTGCTCTGCGGGAGCTTCAGGGAAGACCTGCGGAAGCCGAGGTCCACCTGCGCCGAGCCCTCGATTTGCATCGTCGATTCCACGGCGCGAGCCATCACCAAACCGTTCGAACCATGTCCAATCTAGCGGCTCTGCTGCATCGATCCGGTGACCCGGAAGAGTCGGAGACCCTCTACCGCAAAGCCCTGAGCGCACAGACGGCGATCCTCGGTGAGGATCATCCGCAGGTGGCGAAGAGCACCTCGAATCTAGCCGCCCTATTGGTGATGCGCGGCCGGAACGAGGAAGCGGAGCAGCTATTGCGCAAGGCGCTGGCGTCGCTGCAAGAACGCTTAGGAGCTGAGCACCACGAGGTGACCTACCCGATGTTCCATCTCGCGGACGTGCTGGTGCGGTCCGGTGAGCCGGGATACGACGAGGCCGAGCAGCTCTATCGGGAAGTTCAGCGGATTCGCGCCCGATCGCTCCGGCCGGACCATCCGCACCTGGTGAGCCCTTGGATCGAGCTGGCCCGGCTGGCGCTCGAGCGGGGACGCCTTTCCGAGGCGGAGGCGTCGGCCCGCAACGGATTCGAGCTGAGCCTCCGCATTCACGGTGAGAATCATGCGACTACATCGACCGCCAGGGACTTGCTGCGGCAGGCGCGAGAGCTTCAGCAGGCGCGAGAGCCTCAGTAGGCAGACAGCCTCATGAGCCGAATCACGAGTCTCCTCCTGGGGCCGACACCTGTAGCAAGACGAATCCTCGGCGTAGGTCGACCCCGGCTCCTAGGGTAAAGGTCAAGCTCTCTCCGTCGCGGGTGACGTTCAAACCCATGGCGCCGAAGGTATCGTTCAGCACCGCGGCCAGATCGTCGGCCACGCCCGGCATGGGCAGAAAACCGGTCGGAAACCTGCTGTTCGGCATGACCACGAGGTCGAGCCGTCCTTTGGCCACCCAAATGTCTTTGCCATCACCGTTGGGATTGGAATTCGTGTTGTCGTTGTTATTGTTGATACCGCCATCGATCATGATGTCTACACGGACCGAGGGCAAACTCTCACCGTCCACGGGTATGGGCGGAATGGGTAGCACGATGCCACTCCCTGGATCCTCGTCCTCCCGCTTCAAACCCACGACGGTGTCGGGAGTGCCTCCCTCCACGATGAAGGTGCCCAAGGTCTCGCCTTCCAAGCCGACGAACCAGGTCGCGGAGCGGGGCACATAGCTGAAACCCGAGCCTTTGTGGGGTCGAGCCGGGATGTCGACCCCCTGTCCGCACCATATTTCGACGGAACCTTCGAAAGTCTGCGCGGCTATGCCCACCGTGCCTTTGAGCCCGTCGTCCGCCTTGCGCAAGTCGTCGAGGAAAGCTCCACCTTCAGCTCCCACTACGAAGGCGGTGGGATCGGAATCGACGCATGGATGGGTGGCCAAGGTGACCAGTGTCCCCGACGGACCCGCCGAGGGAGAGATTTCCCAGCTTTCGGCTTGGGAGGCTGACAAAAAGACCAGCAATGCAACGAGAACGGTTCGACACTTCATGGGCAAGACTCCGGGACAAGATGAGATGAGAAGCCGTCGGCATCCGCCGGCTCCGGCGATGGGCTGTGATTGTATAGAGCGCAAAAAAGGAGAGAACCCATCAAGTCCTCGGCAGCTTTTTCGGACGACCCAAGCTGAAGGTCTTTGGCGGGAGAAACGTCGGGGCTGGATTCCGACCCCAGGGCGCCCGGAATCCAGCTCCGATTCGTAAGCCCTCAGCAGCCGATGCCGCACTCCACGGCGAGGCAGCGCTCGTATTCGTTTACACACTCCTCGTAGGCGGCGGCGGGGAATCCGGGACCACCGCTATTGCCGGCCCCTTGGCGGCAGGCGGTGAACTCCTGGAAGCATTGCAGCTGACAGTCCTCGATCTCGCTCATCGAAGTGACTTCCGGTTCCTGAGGCGTCGCCTCCAAGCCTTCGATCTGCTGCGTTGGCTCGGCGTCGACGGAGGGCGCCGGCGCGGCGACCGCGATCTGGGTCGGGTCCACGGGATGCTCGGCGGCGGTCAGCACACCGACGCAAAGCACGGAAAGCACGGAAAGCAGGACGAGGGCGAAGACGGAAGCTTTCGGGGTTTTGAACATGACATAGCTCCTTTTCAGAGCCGCGCGGTCGAAGCGCGCGGGCGGGTTCCGGAAACGAGAATCCGCTTCCGGAACCTGGATGCGAAAGTCGGCGGGTTTTCGTGTCATCTTTTTTCGATTCCTGTGAAATCCAGCGATTTCGCCAGGGTGCGCCGGCGGAATCAGGGTGCATCAGCGGAAAAGGCGCGCTCACGGACGCCATGAGACTTTTGTCACGGGTTGCTGAGCCGGAAATCCGGGTTAAGCTCAGGGCGTTTACAGATGTCATCAGACGACCGGAGACCCCCATGGAGATAGTTCCCTCGGGCGAATCCCAAGATCTCGGCGCCATGTTCGAAGCTACCTATTCGGAGCTGAAGGGCGTAGCCGCGCGCTGTTTCGCGCGCGAGCGCCAGGGCATCACCCTGCAACCCACGGCGCTGGTTCACGAGGCCTACCTGCGGCTCACCCGACAAGGGGATTTCACCTGGCCGGATCGGGTCACGTTTCTCGCGTACGCCGCACGGGTCATGCGCCAGGTGATGGTGGACGAGGCGCGGCATCGGCACGCGGTCAAACGCGGTGGGGAAGCGGCGAGAATCACTTGGGTGGACGGCATGGTCGACGGTTCGGTCGGCGGCTCGGCCGGCGGAAAGAGCGGCGGCGACTTGCCGCAGAGTTTCGACGTCCTCGACCTGCATCGGGCCCTCACCCGGCTGGAAGCCCTCGACGAGCGCAAGGGCAAGATTGTGCTGCTGCGTTACTTCAGCGCCATGACCCTCGAAGAGGTGGCCGAGGCCTTGGACATCTCCTTGGCGACGGTCAATCGAGAGTGGCGTGTCGCCCGCGCTTGGCTGATGAGAGAGCTGGCGGGTTGACCGAGCAGGATCGATGGCGTCGGGTCGACGAGGTCCTTGCAACGTGCCTCGAGATGGAGCCACCGGCCCGTGCGTCGTTCCTCGACGAGGCCTGCGGTGACGACACGTCGCTTCGACGCGAGGTCGAGGAGCTGCTCGCCTTCGACCGCGCCGACCACCCGGGTCTGGACGGAATCACCTGGGGCTCGCCCTCGGAAAAGGCTGGGGCGGAGGTCGGAACCCATGCCGGGCTCGGTCTCTACCGGCTGCTGGAGCCGATCGGCGAAGGGGGCATGGGAGTGGTCTACCGTGCCCGCCGAGACGACGGACGGTACGAGCGCGACGTCGCGATCAAAATCCTCAAAGACGGCATTCTGAGCCGCGAGACCCTCGGCCGTTTTCGCAACGAATGTCGAATTCTCGCCCAGCTCGACCACGAGGGCATCGCCCGGCTCTACGACGCGGGCTGCACGGCCGACGGGTTGCCTTACCTGGTGATGGAGCATGTCGACGGCTTGCCCCTCGATCGATTCATCCATGGGCAGGACTGGACGATCGCCGATCGTTTGAGGTTGTTTCAGCAAATCTGCCACGCCGTCAGCCATGCCCACGGTCATTTGATCGTGCACCGGGACCTGAAGCCGAGCAACATCCTGGTGATGGCGGGCGACGAAGCTGAAGACCGGGTTTTTCGGGTGAAATTGCTCGATTTCGGCATTGCCAAGATGTTGACGGAACGAGCCGAGGCGGCGGATTGGACCCAAGGTCGCTCTCCTATGACTCCCCGCTACGCCAGCCCCGAGCAATGCGCGGGTGCACCGATCACCACGGCGACGGACGTTTATGCGCTGGGTCTTTTATGTCGCGAGCTGGTGACCGGAGAAGCCCCGGGTGATGCGGGGGGCGATCGCGTCGCTGGAGCCGAGACGCCGGGGACCCGCGGCTTGCCCACCGATCTCCGGGCCGTGCTCCGGAAGGCGACCGCGGAGGCTCCCGCCGAGCGTTACCCCTCCGCCGAGCAGCTCTCCGAGGATATCGGTCGATTCCTCAGCGGCCGACCGGTGATCGCCCGCTCGCCGACTCCCGGCTACCGATTCAGGCGTTTCGTCGGCCGTCACAAATGGCCCCTAGCGGCGGCGACGGTCCTCTTCACGTTGACCGCTTTTGCTGCCTTCGGATTTGCCGTTCTGGCCCACGAGCTGGCGCAAGAACGAGACCGTGCCCGAATCGAGGCTCGGATCGCCGGTCAGGTGACGGATTTCTTGGTGGGGCTCTTCTCCCAAGCGGAGCCGGGCAATCGAGGGCCTCAAGAGCCCACGGCGTCCGAGATGTTGCGTCGAGGCGCCGAGCGGGTGGAGCCTGCTTTCGATCGATCCACGGACGACCTGCCGGTGCGCGCCGCTCTCCTGGATGCCATCGGTCGTGCCTATCACTCTCTATCCCGATACGACGAAGCCGCGCCGCTCCTGCATCGAGCCCTGGAGCTTCGTCGCGACCTATCTCCTCCGGATCGTTCGAGTCTGCGGCAAGCCTTGATTCGGGCGGCGGAAGCGGAACGTCTGCGATCCGACTACGATCGAGCGGAGACCCTGGTCACGGAGGCCCTTGCCCTGTGGACGCCGAGCGAAAGGCAGCAGGATCCCCAATGGTCCGACGCCGCGCGTTTGCTCGGCCAGATTTCGACCCATCGGGGAGACTTGGAATCCGCCGAACGATGGCTGCGGGCCGCCCTCGACGCGGATCGCCGCAGGAAAGGCGGGGGAGGAGCGGCCCTCGGCAGGGACCACCAAGCCCTGGCCACGCTCGCCTTCGAGCGCCGAGACGCGGCCCTGGCCGAGCACCACGCCCGCGAGGCGGTCGAGCATCTCGAGGCGGCCCTCGGCGACGATCACCCGCTGGTGCTGACGGCGCTCAACGATCTGACCATCGCCCTGCAAAACCAAGCCGAGCTCAAGGGGGCGGTGGTCGTCTATCAAGAGCTCTTCGAACGGCAACGACGGGTCTTCGGCGAGCCCCACGAGATCCTGGTGGGCACGCTCAACAGTCTCGGCACCACCTATTACGACTTGAACGACTACGAAGCCGCGGAGCGAGAGCTGCGCCGCAGCCTCGACATGCTCTACGCCCTGGGTAGCCGGTCTACCCTGGTGGACGCCCAGGTTTCGACCAATTTGGCACGCACCCTGTGGGAGGCCGGCCGTGGCGAGGAGGCGATCGAGGCGTATCGTCGAGCGCTCGCCATCTTTCGGCAACGGGTCGAGGCCGGCTCGCCGTCCTTGGGGGCGCCCCTGACGTTCCTCGGCGGTGCCCTCTGCTCAGAAGGCCGAGCCGACGAAGGAGAAGCTCTGCTCGACGAGGCGCGACAGATTTATCTCGACCGACTCGGCGCCGACCACTACCGTCTGGCCCTGCTGGACGGGACGCTGTCTAAGTGTGCCGTCGGTAGAGGTCGTCCGAACGAAGCTCGGCAGCTGTTGGAGTCGGCAAGGGCAAGGCTGGTCGATCATTTTGGGGTCGACCACCGAATTATTCGCAAGGTCGACAGGAGGCTTTCCGAGCTGCCGGGTTCCGGAGCGACTAAATAGGCGCCGTCGATCCCCCCGGGCGATCGCTGATACCCAGGGACTTAAAGCTTTCATCGGACTGCCTCTTGAGCATCTTCACGGACGGCCTTCAGCGCCCGAAGAACGGCCTAGGGCTCTCGTTCGATCACTCGTAAGAAGGCGCGAGCCGGTCCGCGGGGGGCTCTACGACCTTGCTCCCAGTTGCGTACCGTTGCAATGCTGACACCGAATAGGGCTGTAAACTCAGCCTGGGTTAGCCCTAGGCGAGCACGAAGCGCTGCAACATCGACCCCGTGGACTCGATGGGCTTCGGCACCCTCGTCGTTGCCGTTTGCGAACGCGATGGCGTCCTTGAGCCCCGCTGCAATGTCGTCAAATGCACTATTTGCCAAGCACGATCTCCTCCCTATCCGCTTCATCGAGGAGCTTCTCGGCACGTCGCAGATACCCAGGCGTCTCGACAACTGTTTGGGGCGCTTCGCGTGCCACGGTGCAGGTGTACGCCATTGGCGCATGAGTTGCCATAGCTCCAACGTTAGCTCCAATGTCGTGGCGGGAGTCGACCACCGCGTGCTTTCGGTTTGGCCCCATTGGAAACTGCGCCGGACATGCCGGCGGAGGGTGCCAGGTAGTTTCCGGCGGAGGGTGCCATTTCGCGGGGGCGTCCGAGATCCTGCGGGGTCAAGTCGCGGCGTGCAGCTTTTACCGTGTCTCTGTAGATCTTGCACAAAAACGTCGGCGCCGTGGGCCCTTCCGTGCTCTGGAGGTGCATTTAGTGCTTCTGGAGTGCCGGCATAGCTATTGCGATTCAGTGGCTTGAGCTGAATCGGCGGCATTAGGCTCCCCGGTTACCGAGAGCCGCAATCCGCCGCTCGGACAGCTGCTACCGCCCGCGAAGACCCGCACGGGCTCGTCGGCTTCAGATCTGACGTTCAGATGCGCGGCGTCCCCCTCAGCACGTTGAAACGACCCGGAGAAGAAAAATGAAGCTCGACAACCCGTACAAAAAGCTCCGCAATATAGTCGCAACGGTCGCCATGGTGGGCGCGCTGGGTTTCACGGTCGGCTGTGCCTCGACGATCGAACATGCCGGAGACCACATTGAGCACGCCACCAACAAAGTCGGCAACAAGATTAAGTCCGTCGGTCACAAGATTGAGAACGCCACCGACGGCTGAGCGCACATCGCTCCGAAAACTCTCACCGGTCAGATCATAGGCAAACGGACCGCGGGCGAGCGCCCTCGGTCCGTTTTGCGTAGCGTTGGAAGGTGCCAGGTAGTTTCCGGCGAGGGTGCCAGGTAGTTTCCGGCGAGGGTGCCAGGTAGTTTCCGGCGAGGGTGCCAGGTAGTTTCCGGCGGCGTAGCGTTGGAAGGTGCCAGGTAGTTTCCGGCGAGGGTGCCAGGTAGTTTCCGGAGAGGGTGCCACGTAGTTTCGCGCAGTTTCGCGCAGGTCCTCAGGAGGCTCTGAACTTTTTCGGTCTTCGTACGTTTTGTCCTTTGACTGCGCCCACGAAAGCCAAAGGAGCCTCCATGTCACACCTTCGCGTCACCGTCCGCCGCCTGGCCCAAACCCCTTCCTTCACGTTGCTGGCGGTGCTGACCCTGGCTCTGGCTCTCGGGGCAAACGCCGCGATCTTTTCGATCGTCGACGCCGTCTTGCTGCGGCCGTTGCCCTATTCCGAATCCGATCGTCTGATCGAGGTCGGACACGCGGCTCCGGGTCTGGATCTGCCGCAGCTCGACATGGCGAATCGGCTTTACGTGCACTATCGGGAATTCGCGGAGAGCTTCGAGGACCTCGGCCTTTACATCACCAATGGGGTCTCGATCAGTGGGTTGGAGCAGCCGGTGCAGCTGCGGGCGGCCTTGATCACGCCGTCGATTCTCTCGGTGTTGAGGGTGAGCCCGGCGAAGGGTAGGGCTTTCGCCGAAGAGGAGGGCGCACCCGGTGGGGCGGAGGTCGCGATCGTCTCCCACCGCTTTTGGCAGCAGAGCCTGGGAGCCGAGGCCGATGTGCTTGGACGACCCTTGACCGTAGACGGCGTGCAGCGTCAAATCGTGGGAGTGATGGCGCCCGGTTTTGCGTTTCCGGAAGCGGATTTGGATATCTGGCTTCCCGACGTGGTGGACCCTGAAACGGCGGCCCTCGGCTCCTTCGGACGGCAAGGCATCGCCCGCCTGAAAGAGGGTGTCGACCTGGATCGAGCCCACGCGGATTTGATGCGTTTTGTCGGTGATTTGGAAAACGTTTTTCCCGAGGACCAAGCGTCCGCGGTTTTGGCCCAGGCGGGCATGACCGTCAAGCTGAGGCCGATGCACGAGGCGGTGGTCGGTGACGTGGGGTCCGTGCTGTGGTTGTTGTTGGGCACCGTGGGATTCGTGCTGCTGCTGGCCGCCTTGAACGTGGCGAATCTCTTTTTGGCCCGGGCCGAGGGAAGGCGTCGCGAAACCGCGATCCGCACGGCGTTGGGCGCCGGTCGCAGATCCCTGGTGTCGGCGGCCCTGGCCGAAGGCCTGCTGCTGTCCGCCGCCGCGGGTGTCGTGGGTTTGGGGCTCGGATTTTTGGTGTTGCAGTTGCTTTTGCAATTGGCCCCCGAGCTCTTGCCACGCATGAGCGAGGTGGCGATCGACGGTCGCACGGCGGTGGCCGTGGCCGTGCTCTCAGGCTTGAGCGGGCTGGTTTTCGGCTCGATTCCGGCGTTGCGCCAACGACCGGGAGCCCTGGTCATGCAATTGAAAGACGGCGGACGCTCCGGGCTCGGCCGTGAGCGCCATCGGACTCGACGGATTCTGGTGGCCGGTCAGATGGCCATCGCTTTGATGTTGTTGGTGGGTGCCGGCTTGATGGCTCGCAGCTATCAGCGCCTCAGCGAGGTGCAACCGGGTTTCCAAGCGGAAAAAACTGTCAGCTTCCGGTTGTCTCTACCCGAGGGCAAAGCCGAGCACGATTCGGATATCGACCGCTTCTACGGTCAGTTATTGGAACGCCTGGCCGCCTTGCCGGGGGTGGAATCCGCGGCCTCGTCCAACTTCGTGCCCCTGACCCATCGGCACAGCAAGAGCGGGCATCGGATGAAGGAAGAGGTGGACCGGGGTGAAGGCGGCATCCCCACGGTTTTCGTTGCCCAGCAGATCAGCCCTGAATACTTCACCACCATGGGCATTCCGATCATTCAGGGGCGAGCCTTGGAGCGCGCGGACTCCGACCGGCGCAACAACGCCGTCGTGGTCAGCCGGGCCCTTGCCCAGCGGCATTGGCCGGGCCAAAACCCATTGGGTCAAAGGCTCTTTCCAGGCACTCCCGAGACCGACGATCATTGGTTCGAGGTGGTGGGTGTGGCCGGAGACGTACGCAGCGAAGGGCTCGAAGAGCCGCCGAGCCTGGTGGTCTACTACCCGTTTCTCAACAAGATGGAAGACCTCTGGTTGTTCCGTCACCAAACCGTGGTGTTGCGGACGAATCTGGCCGATGCCAAATCCTTGATGGACGCCGTCAGGCAGGTGGTTTGGGCCCTGGACGGCGATCTGCCCTTAGCCGAGGTGGCGACGCTGCAAGAGCTCGTCGACCGTGACCGCTCACGGCACGCCTTTGCCGCCCTGCTGATTCTAATCGCCGCCGGTCTGGCGCTGACTCTGGGTGCTATCGGTACCTACGGCGTGATCTCCTATTTGGTGACCCAGCGGACCGGTGAGATCGGCGTGCGCATGGCCCTGGGAGCGCGACGTCGGGACGTGCTCCGATTGATCCTGCGAGAAGGGTTGATACTGGCTGGGGTGGGATGTGTAATCGGCCTGATTGGGGCCGCCGCCCTTTCGCGTTTCTTGGAGGCTTCCCTCTACGAAATCGATCCTCTGGATCCCGTGACGTTCACCTTGGTGCCGCTCGTGCTCTTCGCGGTGGCCACGGTCGCCGGGTTGATACCGGCCCGACGAGCCGCGGGCACCGATCCCATGGTGGCTTTGCGTCACGATTGAGCCCCTTCCATGGATGCGACAAGGCGGTTAATGCATGCCGAGCCCGGGTATGGCGGCGTTGGCTTCCGCGCAGGCTCCCGTATGGCACTGACCTCCATCGACGACGTTGTGAACCGGTCGCGGCACCAGATCCATCTCGGATTCTCCTTCGATCGGGATTTTCTTGTTGCCGACTTTTTTGTACTTCGTGATCCGAAACGATCGGCCGCGGTGGTCCCACACGTAGAAGCGCTTCAATTTGTTTTTCCCCGAGACGCCGAATGCTTTCCAAGCCTCATTAAAGTGATTCGAGCGGCGGACGCCTTTGCGGTAGACGACGGTCACCGTCATGGCCCCTCCCTTCGCCAATGAAGGTTTCCGAACCCAACGGCCGTTGAACGCCGATGTCGCGTGGGGAGCCCGCCTGATGTGGCGGGTGAAATCGACGAACGGCAAGGGGAATTTGGCGATTTTTCGCATCCGTACCCTTGCCCCGCTGGCGGTCTGCGCCAATTTCGCTTTGGCGAAGAATGTGAGATTTTTCTTGTTCTGTCGGCTCGCTTTCCAAATCTCTTCGATCAAGCTGAGAGGGTATTTGCTGGTGCGAGACGTCGCCTGGGTGACGATGGAAACGATCAAATGCGTTTTGGTGCGCGTGATCGTTCTGACCGTGCCCGTGGGATCGACGAATGAAATCGGATCGTTGCCCACATAGGTATAAGGGCTGAAAGACTCGCCGGCCGGATCAGGCCCGTAGAAACGAGCGACCTCGGGGTCGTAAAGACGGGCGTGAAAATCGTAAAGGCCGGTTTCTACGTCGAATTCCCGGCCGGTGTAGAGAAAGGGAATGTCCGACCCATGGACGTCGCTATTGTCCGTGATCGGCGCTCCGAAGGCGGTGTAGGAGTAAAAAGCCAGGGGACGCAAGGAGCGATCGAAAAGCACCCGGGTCGACCCCAGGTGGTCTTTGGCCACGAAGACATCTCCCCGCGAGGCATCGCTCACCGCGATCAGGCCGGTAGGCCCGTAAACGTAGAAGGCTTGCCGCCGGGTTCCGTCGGGTCCGAGAGTGCTTTGGGTCAACGGCTCCAAGGACAAGCCGTGCACCGACACCACATCTCGCTCGAGCCGGCCCTGGGCCGAGACGACCGTCTTTCGCACCCGCAGCTCGCCCACTCCATATTGGAAAGAGACCCGATCGCCCAGGGGCAAATAAATGGCCTGAGCTTTCCGGCGGGACGGATCGATGTCGAAGCGAAAGGCGCCGGGTTGGTGGGATCCCTGGGATGCGGAGGTCACATAGCCGGCCACGTCGTAGCTGAAGCTGCGGCCGTCGGCGATGGCTAGACGATTGGAATTGGGAGCGTAGAGCAGGGGATAGGCGCGAGCGGATTCTCGGGGATTGGAATAGACCACCGTGCCGTCATCGAGGGCCTGGGGCGGTGCCGGGGTCATTCGGTTTTTGACCAAGGCGGCGGTCACGTTGCCGTTGGCATCGTAGGAAAATTCTCGCTCCTCGGACGACGAGGCCGAGGTGTAGGTCGAGCGGGTCAAACGTCCCGGATCGTCGTAGGTGAAATCGAAGGCATGGCTTTGCGGCGTCGAGCCGGTAAAACGCTCCGGCCGGAAGTCGAAGCTCAAACGAGCGATCTTGCCTCCTTGATAAGCCCCTTCGGCGTCGACGTAGGCCAATTGCTCGGTGAAGAAGGTGTGGTCTCGAATCGCGGTCAAGAAGCCCGCCGGGTTGTGCTCGAACGATCGTCGGGCTTGGTGCTGGGGCTCCGAGGCGTTCAGAATCTCTTCCGCCGGCCGACCGTCGGCATGGTAGGTGTACCTTGCGAAGGCGTCGACGAGCTCTGTTCCTCCGCTGACGATCCGACCGATGCTGACCACCCGGCCGAGCGGGTCGTGGCCGTAAACCACGGTCAGCCGATCCTCACCGGGCAGGGACGGATAGTCGATGCGCGTGATTTGTCCCCAGGCGTCGTATTGATAGGCGGTGGAATAGCTCAGCGCGTCCCCGGAGTCCCGCAAGGTAACGTCCCCATAGGTGTCATCCCCATAGGCGTCATCCCGAAAGGTGTCATCCCAAAAAGTATTGTGGACGGCGACGATCCGACCCTCGAGGTCGTATTCGTAGCGCTCCTCACCGTCGGCGTCGGGGGTTTCGTTGTTGTTGCTCAACACCTTGAGCAAGCGCCCTCCCGACCATGGGCCGCGGTGCTCGGCGTCGAAGTCGTACACATAACGGCTCCGCCACACGACCCGCACCGACGGATCGGCGCCGCTCGGCCAATCAGGCTGAGTCTGCGCGAGCAGCTCGAGGGAGGCCGGGACGGTGAGGTCTACATAACCACTTTCGAGCAGTCGCCCTAGGGGGTCGTATTTCCAATAATTCGCTCGAAGGTGGCCGCCCGCCGGTGAATCGAGGGCTCCGTCGACCTCTAGGCGCAGCCGTCCAGCCCGGTCGTAGAAGAAGTGACTCTGTCCTCGGTCCGGGGAGGTCCGCCGACGCAGGCGTCCGAGATCATCGAAATCCAAGCCGGTTTGCATGGCCTGCCGGCGATCGATGTCCGCCCATGTGCCCGAAGGATTTTGGGGATGGGTCGGATGCCCGTGATGGCCTAAGGGCTGAGTGCCCCCGAGCGCACCGGTCGGCAAGCCGGACGACGCCGTGGAGCCGCTGTGCGACACCAGGGCGTTGGGTGGAGTGATGTGGGTCGAGCTGCCCGTGGATAGGTGGTCGGTTTGAAAAAGCGCGACGATGCCTCGAGGAGCCGACCCTGGGCCGAAGCGCTCGTCGTGAGGCCTGTCCAGCCCCTGTGGGATCGACTTGTGGCTCGTCGAGGGCTCGCCATGGGCCTCGAGCACCCTTTGGCCGAGCCCGTCGAAAGCCACGGTTTGGGGAATCCGACGCCCGCCGGTTTCGGGCCGATAGGCGGTTTCAACCTTAAATCTACCGACCTCCAAGCCCATGTTCCGCAGCCAAGCATGGCCGACCGGGTCGGATCCGTAGGCAAAGCGCATGGTGCGCTCACCACCCATGGCGAATGCTCGGCCCGGAAGGGCGCTTTCCACGGTCCGTGACAGGGGCGACGACTCGAAGCGCAGGCCCTGATATGGAAAACCCTGCGCCTCGGGCACTAAAGACGCGATCTCGCCCGTCATCACGCCTCCGGCACCCGATGCGGCGAATTGCGGACGATATTTCGGCGCACCCGGCACACGCACGGGTTTCGTCCACATGGCCGGTCGGCCGAGCTCGTCGTAGAGGGTTTCGGCGACGATGGACATCTCACCGGATTCGAGCTGTTGGACCTGCCTCGCTCGCCCGAGCCCGTCGAAATATTCGGCGGTCAGCATGGGCGCTCGCACGACCGCCAGATCCAACACGCCGAAGTGGCTCGCTTCCGAGAATTCGGGCAAATAGAGTGCCAAGGGACCCTCGATCGAGCCGTCGTAGGCGGCGCTCAAGACGTGTTTCCCGCCATGGTAGAAAGTCAGCCGTCCGTCGACGGCTACCCACAGCCAAGAGTTGTGGGTCCCATCGCTGTGGCCTTCGGCGACCGAGGTGGCGCCGTGCAGCAGCTCGAACCGACCCCGGCAGTCGACTTCCACGGCCCAAGTGCCCACGGCGACGCCGCCCCGGGCACACCTGTCGGCCTCCGGCACTGGGTAGCCGCTGGGATCCCCGCCTAAGCCGCCCGGAGGAACTTGCAAGTGTGGCTCGTTCGGCGGTGCCACGGTCATGGCAATGGCCCAATCGCCGGCGCCCGACAGACCTTCGATGCGGGCATGGCCGCCGCCCGCCACCCGTAACTCGCTGTTTCCGATCGTCGCCCTAGATAGGGACCACCCCGAGAGATCCTCGCCTTGGAACGGGAAGTAGCTTCCCCCCTCCCGCGCGTCGACTTTGAGCACCCGATGGGTGGCCGCGTCTGATCCGTGGATCTGTACGAATCGCAGCGCGTCACCGGGGCCGATCACGGCCCGGGGGCGGGAGAGCGAGTCGTAGGCGAATCGGGTCACCTCTCCGTTTTGGCCGATCTTGGCCACGGGTTGCTCGCGCCGGTTGTAAACCGTGGCTTCAAAAGGCGCGTCCACGGGGCCGAATCGGAAGTCGTCGATCCGGCCATGACCCGAGCACCGAGCTTCCGGTGGCTGATGGCCGTTAGGCTGCTCGACGACGATCTCCAGATATTGCCAATCGGTCCGGCCCGGCTCCGTCTGGCGCACCGACGAGCCGAAGCTCAAGGTGCAGGTTTGGCCCGCCGCCGGCCTGAAACGAGCCGCCGCCGAATAGGGAACAGCACCGCCGCCTCTGGGCTGGAAGGCATATGGAGCAACCGACGGAAACGAGCCGCCGAGGGCGGCGGCCCCGGTATGGCCGGGAGAGCTCGCAGAACCTTGGACCCGCAGCCCGAGGCCCGGCTCGTAGGCTTCGAAGCCGTAATATCCCGCCTCGTGACTCGTCACCCCGGCGTGCACGAATTCGGCCACGGCCAAGCGACCCCAACGATCCAGCAGAGTGGAAGAAACCACCCCGTCGACATCGCCTCGCTCCTGCACCTTGCCCGTGAGCCGATGGCGATGGAGCACCGTATCCACCCTCAACCAATTTTCAGGGTCGGTCAAAGGATCGCTGTCGGTCGTGGGACCGGTGGAGACGTAGGATTCGCGGGGGGCCCACTTGGAATAGGCAGATACGTCACGCCAATCCATCCAGGTGACGAATGTTCGCTCTCGGGATTCCCCTTGGGTCTCGATCGTGCCGGCGACCGCCGTCAGCTGGTTCTGCGCGGCCATATCCGGCAGATAGAGGTGGGCGTAGAGGCTTTCTTTTTGCAGAAATTCGATGCTGCCGTCGGGTTTGTAGTGCTCACTGATCACCGACTTTGGCAGACCCTTGGCATCGGTCTGGAAGGAATAACTTTGAAAAACGCCGTCGAGGTGGTTCTCGACGGTATCTCGCTCGACCGCGAGGGCCGATCCGCGAGGGGTTCGGCCCGGCCCGGATCCGACGCCATAGGCCTTTACCGAGTATTCGGACCTCAACACGGCCACTTCGACCGCTCGACCGTCCTCGGAGCTGAACACGCGGGTCGCAAAAGGCAAACCATCGGCTACCGACAGGTCTTTGCCGTCAACGCAGGTCGATCCCGTGCAATCTTTGACGTGGGTGTCTTCCACCAGCCCGGCCGGGCCGGCGGAACGGCTGCTCAGGGCGTGAAATTCAACAAACCCATAAGGTCGGCTGGGGTTTTCCGTGGGTGAGGCGCCGCTCGGCACCACGGTGGCGCGGGGATAGAACGCGGTCGATCCGTCGGCGGCGAAGACCGCCCGCCCGCTGTCGTAATGATAGTGGGTGAAGGACAGCTCGCGGCCGCTGTCGACCGCCACCCGCTGAACCACATGATCCCGCAGCGGGCCGGCGACCTCGCCGTCCGAGATTCGGTAGAGGTGCAGAGCTCGGGCCTTGGACAGGGAATCTCCCCCGGAGTAGGCCGCCAGCATGCCCGGGCCGGAGAGCGTTTCACCGGAGCTTTTTTTGACCGACCCCGCGAGCAGCTCGGCCTCGCCCAACGCCCCGTTTTTGATCGGTCGCACGAAGCTGGTAAAGGTCGATCCTTCGATGCAGTTGCCCTGTAAGCCTACCGGACAGTCGGTGGTTTCGTTCTCCACCGCAAAGCTGACGAAATGGATGCCGTAGTCCAAGCTCGGGCCGTGGACGGATCGGGAGTCGAAGTGGTTGTTCCAGGTGTCGTGCTCGAATCGCTGGGAAAAAACGTCGGTCAAGTCTCCGCGTTTGTGCCATTGGCCGCTGAAGTCTCGGTGATAAACGTTTTCATCGGCCATGAAGAACGTGCCGGCTCGCCGGGTGGAGGTGCCCTGGACGTCGAATCCCGCGGACACGGCCAAGTCCGCGATGGAAAACGCCGTGTCCGCCAAGTCGATGATCAGGCCGAGCTCACCGCCGATGGGCGCGGTGACGATCGCCACCATGAGCTCGGCCAGCTCGACGTATTTCCAGACCTTTTCAAAGAGGGTCGGATTGCCGTCCAGATACGCCGGCAAAACCGTTTTCCAGGTTCCTCGACCAGGATCGAGCTCGTGGATTCGGGCGGAGCCGTCGACGGTGGTCGAGAAGGTGTCGTAACCCACGTAGTTTTTGTTCAGCGTATCGTTGTGAAAGGTATTAACGTGCCAATCTCGGCCGTCGAAGTGGGCCGCCACCTTGAGCGGGTCGGGCTGGGGAGTGCCGGTCGCGGCGGCCAACACCCCGTCGTCGTTGCTCCAGGCGGCCAGCACCGTGTTGCCGGCCACGTTCATCGCCACATGATCCGGCTCCACCGTCGGGGTGTTGAGCTCGTGCAAGACCTTTTCGTGCAACACCGAAAAGTTTTCCGGCCACCCAAAGGTGCGATAAGTCGCGGCGTAGGTATACAAAGGAGACGGGGCGAGAAAAGGTATCTCATGCCACGCATAGCTCGCCTCTAAGGCGACGAAGGTGGCTCCCGCGTGGATCCGCAGGCGACGATGATCGACCGTGGCTCCCGACCCAACGGAATCGCGAAAGAAATGGTGTCGGGTTTCGTGAAGGGTCGACCAAGCTCCCAGCTCATCGAGGTGGAAAAGTCGTAGATCCACGTCCTTCGACCGATCTTCGGGCAGGCTCGCGGTGAACACCCAATGGCTGCCTGCCGCGATGTCGAACCGGCCCGCCGGCAAGGCGACGTCCGCAGCTGCTTGCCAGGATGTGCCGTCCCAGTGGAGCCGATGCAGCTTGCCACTGGCGGTATCGAGCGCTGCGAAAAAGTTGGAGCCCGCGACCACCTTGAGGTGAGACGAGCTGGGCACGGCCCAGCGGTAGTGCAGCCATTGGCCGATCCGCCGGGTATCTTTGCGAAAGATTTCGATGGCAGAAAGCGAGCCGGGAGCCGCCACCGCAAAGGCGTCGGCGGAGGTCACCACCGAGCGCTTGCGATGTGCGTGAGCCGGATCGACCAAGGCGGTGCTCCGGCTGAGGTCGGCCTCGATCCACTCCCCTTGCCAATGAAAGACCTTCGTGTGCAAAACAACTTGTTGTACCCACCAAGTGACCACCGCATAGTCCGGCCCGAAGTGGACCTGGGGGTGGTCGGCGTCCGAGGGCAAAGGAACGTCGAGCTTGCGGTCTGATCCCAGGCTTTCACCGTAGCGATAGGAAACGGTTCCTCCGGTCGGCAGGTTGATATAGGACAAAGCACCGAGAAGCGCTCCGACGTCGGGGTTGAGCACGCGGCTCGGCTCGAAGCTCACCCCGTCTTGCTCGATCTCGCCGTAGTAGCCGAAGCTCGCGCCGGGTAGCGGCTGTTCGTCGACGCGATATTCGACCGCCGTCAGGAGCCGTTTTTGCAACGCGCCGGATCCTAGGGACCGATAGATGAAGCGGGTCGACGATAGGGTTCCGTCCACGTCGGAAACCACGATGGATGTTAGGAACCGCCGCTCGAACCGCTCCTGATACGCGTCGGGCTCGGCATGTTCCGTATGGGGATCTTGAAATTCTTGGGATTCCTTGAGCTCGTAGGAAAAGACCATTTCCGATCGGCGGGTGGTCGGGCCGGGAAGCCCCTCCAAAGGTGGGCGCGTATGGTGAGCTCCGCCATCCCGTATCGGCGGATTCGTGTTGGGCGCCTCGGATCGATGAACAATGCTTTGCAGATACGCCGCCTTGGTGAACGGCAATCCGTCTTGGCCCACCGCTTCACGCTCCTGGGTGTATTCGAAGCTCAGGTGCTCACCCCACGGATTGAAGATGGAGGAGAGATTCCATGCCACGGCAAATTGTTGTTGTCCTTGCGTCCGCCGGCTGGGGCCGATCCAATTGTCCCATTTCACGCCCCACTCCACGGAGTCGCCCTGGCTGCCCGCGCCGGCCGGACCCGTGCTGCGATCCCCACCGTAGATCGTGATGCTGCCGTCCTCTCGAACCAGGGTCCAGCGCTCCTCCGATTGCCGGTAGCGGATCTGCCAAGGGCGATGCTGTAACGGCTCGTAGATGTCGTCGGAGCCTTCCCGGCCGGTTCGTACGAGCTCTAAAAGACCGTCCTCCGCCAAGAAATAGCGATCGTCTTCGGAATTTCCCGTGCCTTGGCTTTGACGCACGATGCGCTGTCTCGGCAGCGACCAGCCCAGGCCGAGGACCCCCGTCGGACCGGCCACGTTCCACGATCCGACCTGCTGCTCCAAACCGCGGCTGGTGTAGGAGATCTCGAGATCAAAGCTGCCGTCGCCGAATGCGGCCATCGAGGCCACCGGCAGCGACAGCTCGACATCGCCGGTCAAGGTATTGACCGTGTCGGTATTGGCAGCCGCCGCGTCGGCACCGAATTGAACGCCGAGATCCTCCGGGTCCGGGGAGAGGGGCGTGCCCCAGGCCATTGGGGCGAGCAGGAACCATGTGAGAACGACTCCACCGAGCCGTGCGAAGCTCGACCCCCGGCTCACGGCGTGGCCCCCGAGCGACAGTCTGCCTCTACCGTCAAGGAGGTGATGCGCTGCGCCTGACCTTTCGGCAACCAAATCATCCGTTCCAGCTGCTGCCGCGAGCCCGCGGCCAGGAGGATTCCGGTGCTGTCCATACCGCTTGTGCCATCCTTCAAAGCCACCTCGAGCTGGAGCGCTCGGGGGCTCGTATTGACCACCGTGACTTGCCAGCGAAGCTTCCACGATTGCGCTCCTTGCTCGAGCCATCGATAGTCGAATCCTTCCAGTTGAAGGCCTTTGCCTCGGGCGACGGGCAGTGCATTCGGGCCGGTGGAGGCTTGGCGGATTTGGGGCGGTTCCAGGTTGCTCGGGCCGCTCACGGCGTCGACGAAACGGCTCAGCTCCCCATCGGGCTCGACGTTGTGATCGCCCGCCACCAGCTGCCGAGCCAGCTCGGCGAGCTCGGGATTCTTTTCACCCAACGCGGAAGACCCGTGCAGAACCGCCTGTTGCAAGGCTTGGGCACCGTCCATGCCACCAGCCTCCCGATCGGCGTCGGCCAGCGATTCCGCGAGCTCGGCGAGCTCGGGATTTTTTTCGCCGAGCAGGGCCGAGGCGCCCCGCAAGGCCACTTGTCGCATCAACAATTGGCCGACGGAAGGCTTGCCGGAGGCGGGAAGGTCGGCGTCGACCAGACTCTCGAAGGTGGTGGCAGCCTCGGGATTGCGCTTGCGCAGCACCTTGGCCACCTTGTTCAGCGCCGTTTGATTCATCAGCGCCGGGTTGTTGAGCGAGCTCTTGAAGGCGGCGAGGTTGCGCAAGGCCTGGGCTGTGGCGGGCTGACTTTCCGCGTAGAGGTCCGCCAGGACGTTTAAGGACGTCTCCGTGGTTTCGCCGTCTCCGCTGCGCATCAGCTCGTCCAAATGCACGAAGGTGTTGAGCTGCGCGGCGGCTCTAGGTTGAAAGGTCTCCACGACCTGCGCCATCGCCAGCAAAAAGACCGCGGCCCGTTCGTCGGAGGATCCTTTCAACATGGGTGTCAATCGCCCGGCACCCCCGAGCCAGTCGGCGCCGATCGGGTCATGTGCGCGAATCATCGAAGCCATGTGAGCGGAAGCGACTTTGGTCAGCTCAGCGGTCGGCTGGTCGAGGGCGCCGGCCAGGGATCGGTGGTCTTGCAGCCGAGCGGCCCGAGGGTCGCCGGAAGCCAACAAGGGGGTGAGCCCGGCGAGCAGCGGCTCGACGGAGCTCTGCCCGAAGGTGCTGAGACGGCGATCCAGGGCCGCCAGCGCCGTCAGCCGTTGGGCGCCCTGGGGGGCTCGGTCGGCGGTCAGCTCGGCCAAGGCGGTCAACGTTTGGGATATGCCTTGGGAACCCGTCTCTCGACCGAGGATCTCGCCGAGGCCGGCCCACCGCTCCAGCTCAGCTCGCCTCGGGTCCTCTGTCAGCCGGTGGCGAACCTCCAGCCATTGTGCGAGCAGCAGCAACCGAGTGGTTTCGGTGGAATGGGCCCCGTTCGATGGGGCGGACGGTACGGTTCCGGACGGTACGGTTCCGGCCGATGCCATCTGGCCTTGAGGTGGTTGATATCCGTAGGGTGTCCCTTGCCCGGCCGCTGAAGGCTGTCCATAACCTTGACCCGGACGGCCGTTGTTTCCGGCCTGTTGCCCAAAAGCGGGTGTCCCCCCTCTGGCGTCGATCGGTTGGCCGTAGGCGTCGGTCTGGCCGGCGCTCTGACCTTGTCCCTGTCCGTAGGTCTGTCCTTGCCCGTAGGCCTGTCCTTGCCCGTAGGCCTGTCCCTGTCCGTAGGTCTGCCCCTGTCCGTAAGGCTGTCCTTGTCCGTAGGTTTGTCCTTGTCGGTAGGGCTGTCCTTGGCCATAAGCCTGTCCTTGGCCATGACCTTGTGTCGGCCCCGCCTGCCGCCCGGGCTCGCCACCGGCGCCGGCGAGCCCGATGGACACCATCCCCGCCATGGTTTGCTCGATGCCGCTCAATAAATGACGGTCCGCCTCCGATAAGGGCTTCGGAATCCATCGCCCTGAACGTAAAGCGTCCAAACGTTGGCCCAAGCGGCTCTCGGTTCGCCGGAGCAGAGTCGAGCACAGTCCCAGACCCGCGGTCGGCGAGCCGAGCTGAGCTTGCTGAAAGCCGGGCTGTAGCCGCGCCAGCTCCCCTCGCAGGCGATCCAAATCGGCCTGCAGGGCAAAGCTCTCCTGTGAAGCGATCGAATCGACGGAGGGTGTCCGCGCTCCACCGTAACCTGGTGATGCCCAGGTGGTGGATCTCGAGCCGGTTTGAGCCGGCATCGGTCCCGCGGTCGACCAGGCCGTCAACAGGATGAGCCCAACGGATTTCAGAAGATGAGGGTGACGATGGGCGATGAACGGCATGGCGGACCTCCTTGGCGGATGAACAGATTCGTGTCATCCAGTCAAACGAAAGCCGCGGAAAAGTCGGGCCATTCTCGACTGAGAAAGTCAATCTCTCCCGAAGGGCGCCGACGAAGACGGTATCCAAAAAAACGCCGACGTCAGACGAAAGGGCGAAGGGAGTCACGCCTGCGTTCGCATCCGAATCGGCCTTCCTCGGAGCTCAGGGGATCGTCTGAGACCAAACGGACGTGTCGCCGCTTTCAAAACCGTCCGCAAAGAACGGACATTCCACCCCGACGCTCGGGTTGGTGTCGTCGCAGTCTTGGTCCGCGCAAACGCCGTCGCCGTCATCGTCGCCGGTCTCGTTGTCGCCCAGACACAGATCGCAGGCGTCGCCGAAACCGTCGCTGTCGCTGTCCGTCTGGTCTGAGTTGACGTCGGCCGGGCAGTTGTCGATACCGTCTTCAACGCCGTCACCCACACCCTCGTCGAGGTCCCGCGTCTCGTAGGCGCCGACGTCGCAGCCGTCGTCGGCGTTGGCCGCGATCGGGTCGTCGATGGGCCTGGCCAGCTCTCGACTATCGACCACCACGCCCGAGGCCGTGCAGCTGCCCGCGTCGATGACCTCGCTGCCGAGGGTCGGCGGGTGGGTCGGCAGGCACTCGTCGTCGAGCAGCAACGTGGCGCAGCCGTAGTCGCCGAGAGGCAGCAGGGACGGGGCAACGCCGACCTGATCGCCCGTGGCGGCGAAGGCGCAGGTGGTCGGAACCGCCACCGCGTTGTAGCCCAGGCTTGTGACCAGGCTGCCCAGCTCCCCGCAATCCGAATCCGTCACCGTCCCGCCCACCTCAGTGGTGTTCTGCTCGAGCAGAGACGAGCCGATCGTCATGAGCTCCGAAACCCCCAAGCCACCGCCGCCGGCCGTGCCGTCGATGTTTCCGAGCCCGGCGATCGCCTCGTTGAAGGCGACCGTGGCATGCCCCAGACGGAAGTCGCCGTCGACCGACACGCCGCCGCCGAAAGCCGAGCCGCCCTGGCCGACGGTGCTCTGACCGGCCCGGGCCGTATTGCCCGACACGGTGAGATGGCGCAGGGTGCCCTCGGAGGCGAGATACAGGCCTCCGCCCTCGGCGTCGCCGCCGGCCCCGGCGTCCGAGCTGCCGCCGATCGCCGAGTTGGTGACGAAGGTCATGCCGTCGACCAGATCGACGTCGGAAAAGTAGGCGCCGCCGCCGAAAGCCGGGCCGCCGTCCATCGGGCCTGCGGCCGCAGAGATTGTGGTGCCGATCGCCTGGTTGTTGCTCACCAGCACCTGGCTGATGACCTCCGCCCCTTCCACCAGCAGGCCTCCCCCTCGAGCGAAATGCCCAGCGGCGGTATTGGAGTCGAAGACGACACCGCGCAGAATTTCAACGTCGGCAGCGTAGAGCCCACCTCCGACCCCTTCGTCGATGCCTCGCGCAATATTCTCGGCGAATTCACTGGAGGTCAGGCTGCGCAGGGAATCGGTCGCCAACGCCCCGCCGAAAGCGTCGTTGCCTTCGGCCGAGTTGCCCAGAAACCGCGAGCCCGAAATGGTCAGATCCGTTTCGACGGCGAAGACGGCGCCGCCCTCGGCTTCGCCGGTGGAGATCGCGTGATTGCCGCTGAAGGTCGAGTCGACGATATTGAGCCGATTGAAGCCGGCCACCGCGCCGCCCTTGTCGGCACAACCGCCGCGCAGGGTGACGCCCACCAGCTCCAGCCGCCCTTCCGACCCGGGGCCGATCTGCAGCAGTCGGAATTCGTCGAGGCCGTCGGGCGCATCGCAAGCAAGGCTCTCGGAGCGCTCGATCACCGTCCCCTGGCGCGCCCGGATGCTGATGGCGCTGGTGACGTCGGGGGTGCCGGCGAAGGCTCCGAGAACAAGACTGGAGCGCACGGTGTCGGCGACGGTGAGCGTGGTGTCGACATCGAGCAGGATCAGGTCGTTGCCGAAGTCTCGGTTCTCGCAGTTGCCGACCGTGCTGTCGAGGTTGGCAGATTCGATGGCGTCGCCGAGGGTGCAGGAGCCGTCGACCACGATCACCTCCGAGGCTTCCACGGCGCCGACGTCGCAGAGCCTGCCGCCGTCACCGTCGCCGTCCTGGGGTCGTTCGAAGCCCCGCTGGTCCGTATCGAGGTCATTGCCGGTGGTGTCGATGCAGTCGTCGACGGCGTCGATCGCCACGCTACCGAAGCCGAGGTCGTGGGTTTCCGTGAGTCCGCCGTTGTCCGCCAGGGGCCCGAGGGCTAGGTCTTCGAGGCTCACGGTCTGGACGTCGACGTCCTCGGCCGCGCAGGTGCCGTCGCTGTCCAGGTTGACGCCGGCGGCGGCCAGCAGGCCGGGGCTCGAACAGTCGCCGCCGTCGCCGTTGCCCGCCACGATCGAGTTGTTGAGGATCAGGATGCCGGCGTTGCCGATGCCGCCGCCGCCCAGGAGCCCGGTCGCCGAGTTGCCGGTGATCGTCGAGGCGTCGACCCGCATCTCACCGGTATTGCCGAGGCCGCCACCCCCCAGCCCGGTCGACACATTGCCGGAGATCGTGCTGTTGCGAATGATCGTCCTCATCTCCTTCGTGTTGCCGCCCGTGCCGATACCGCCACCGCCGTCGCCACCGGCCGAATTGTCGGAGATCGTGCTGCGCAGGATCCTCAGGTCACCGCCGGACTGGCCGATGGCTCCGGCGCCGCCACCGGCCGAGTTCCGGCTAAACGTGCTGTCCGTAATGAAGGTCTGCCCAAACCCGGTGAGCAAACCTCCGGCGTAGTCGAACGCCTGACTGTCGGAGATCGTGACTCGGTCGAGCGTCAGCACACCCCCCGTGAAGAAGATCGCGCCACCGTCGTTAGAGCTACTGCCGCCGTCGGCGCAGCCGCCGTTCAGCACCAAGTCGCGGAGGGTCACCGTCGCGCCGTCGATTTCAAGAATGCGGAATTCCCCTGGATCTCGTGTGCCGTCGATAAGGCATTCGCCGACGCGTACGATCTCCGAGCCGTTGCCCTCGATGGTGAGATTGCCCGTGATGATGGGCAGGGCGTTTTGCGGGTCGGTCGGGTCGGCATCGGAGATCTCGTATTCTCCCCCATCATCGAGCTGAATGACGTCGGTGCCGGAGCCCGCTTCACAATTCGTATTGTCGACCTGGGCGTCGGCCTCGGCGTTGCGGATCGCCTCGCGCAAAGAGCATAGGCCGTCGTCGGCGACGATCACCGTATCGCCGTCGACTTGGATGGTGGCGGCGTGGAGTGGAGCGCCGGTGAAGAGGATCGACGCCGCGAGCGCGCCTAGGCCAGTGGTGATCAGGCAGGTGGTGATCAGGTGGTGGAGAGGGGTGTGTTTCATGGTGTTCCCGGGAGTTGTGAGCGTCAGTGGAATCTCGCGAGGAGGGCTGATCCACCTGAAGCGTAGAGATGCGTGCGTTGAGATTGCGTCGAGATCCAAGGAACAAATCCTCTTGACAGGGACGGTGCCAGGTTGTTTCGGGACGGTTCTTTTTCGGGTCGGTTCTTTTTCGGGACGGTGCCTGTTTCGGGACGGTGCCAGGTTGTTTCGGGACGGTTCTTTTTCGGGACGGTTCTTTTTCGGGTCGGTTCTTTTTCGGGACGGTGCCAGGTTGTTTCGGGGCTGATTTGGGCTGCTAAAATCAACGGCCGATGTCGACTACGCAGCCGCTCGCGACCGGGTCCCGAGAAGGGGTCACCCGCCTGCTTCTGATCGAGGACGATGCCCGCTTTGGGCGCGTCTTGGTGGCGGCGCTCACCGGCCAAGGATTCGAGGTCGAGTGGAGCCGCGACGGGCTCCACGGTCTCGACTTGGCGTGCTCCCACGCCTGGAGCGCGATCATTCTCGACTTGATGATGCCGAGCCTCGACGGCGCTACCGTGTTGCGACGCCTGCGACGGGAGTCCGACGTGCCGGTGCTCGTGCTGACCGCCAAATATGCCCTTCAGGAGCGGGTGGACCGCTTGGATGAAGGCGCGGACGACTACCTGACCAAACCCGTGGAGCTGCCGGAGCTGGTCGCCCGGTTGCGGGCCCTGATCCGCCGCGCCGCGGGAACGGCGAATCGATATTTGATCGTGGGAGATCTTGAGGTCGATCTCTACGGCCGGTCGATCCGCAAGCGAGGTGAGCCCGTGGAGATCACCTCGACGGAGTATCGTCTCTTCGAGCTGTTGGTCCGTCGACGGGGACAAGCGGTGTCGACGCGGGAGATCGGCATTGCCGTTTCCCCGAGCGGCGATCCTGTGACCTCGGCCACTGTGCGCACTCACATCCGAAATTTGCGCACCAAGCTGGGGGAGCGCATGGTCCAAACCCGGCGAGGATTCGGGTATTGCGTGCCCAGCGAGCCGGAATGACCGCCGATCGTCCAGGTGAGGGGAGCCGTGGAGGCCGGTCCTCCTCCGCCGACTTGCTCCGGCTCGAGTCTCGGGACCCAGCGAAAGTCGTCAAATTCTTTGCCCTCTACAGCTTCGTCTTCCGCTCCGTTGGCGTTCTAGCGGCTCTGTGGCTCGGCATCCCGTGGCTGGCTCTTGTCCAAGCCCTAGGAGCAGTGGCTTACGGCGTGATCGCGGTGAGGAGCCGAAGGCCGAAAACCGGGCTCTTCCTGAGCCTGCTCGGGCCGGAATGGGTGTTGTGGGGGTTTGCGATGTGCCTCGCCGTCGGCGTGCGGCCCTACTTTCACATCCACACGATTTTCATCACCGTAGCCATCTTGCTGCTGCTCCACGACCTGCCGCCTCGCCAACGCATGTTCCTATTCGCGCTGCCGCTGGTCTTGCCCGCGCCTTTCCTGGTGTTGCTGCACGCGACGGTGCCGCAGATCGAGCTGTCCATTTCGACCGGCGATTTCTGGCTTTTCGTCAATCAGCTGTTGGGCATGGGATTTCTGCTCGTGGTGATCGCCATCGCGGTGCTCGACTACGCCCACGCCCGTCGACTCGCGGAAGAACGGGCCGAGGCCCAAAGTCGATTGGTCGAAGATTTGAGCCACGAGCTGCGAACACCGATCGCCACCATCCTGACCGCGGCCCAAGGTGCGCGTTCGTCGCGGGAGGTCCCGGAGCCGACCGCGGAATACCTGGAGTGGATCGAGGACTCGGCCCGCGCCGGTGGTCGGCTCGTCGAGCGGATGCTGGACCTGGCGACCCTCGATCGCGGCCGCCGTCCAGTGCCCCAGCCAGAGGATCTCGGCACGGCGGCTCGTGCTGTGGTGGATCGCCTCCGTCCCCTGGCGGCCTCGCGGTCGATATCGCTCCGGTTCCAAGATGATGGGGCTTCGGAGCTCAGGGTCGACGCGGCTTCGCTCGAGGTCGTGCTCCAGAACCTGATCCACAACGCCGTCAACCATTCCCCTTCGGGCACGACGATCGACCTTCGCCTGACCGGCAACGGCGGCAAAGTCCGAATCGACGTCGAGGACCGCGGGGAGGGCATTGCGGCCGAGGATTTGCCCCACCTCTTTGACCGCATGTGGAGAGCCGACCGAGGCCGAGCTCGCGACGAAGGCCGCTTCGGTCTCGGCTTGTCCATCGCCGAGCGCCACGCGGCTCTGCTCGGCGCGACGATCGAGGTCCGTTCGGAGCCCGGCACCGGCTCTGTGTTCTCCGTGGTCTTTCGCCGGAAAACTTCACATTTTTGACTTCCTGGGGCGAAACGGTCGTGGTCGAAGAACAAGCATGATTTCTTGCCGACCCTTTTTTTCGCCCATCCGTCCCGAGCACGGGCAAATTGAAACTAAAAAATCAACCGAAGGTTATCTTCCGTATGGATATTCTAATACTTGATTTCTGAAGATCAGAAATTTGGAAACAGCCTAGGAGGCCGAGATGTTACCTCCTGGCGCCTTTATTGGGCTTTGCATAAGTCTCTTAAAATAAGTAGTTTGTGGATTCTAGGGATAGAATCCCCAAAATCAGGTACAGATAACACACATTCTTCTCCGTTGCATTGTTAAGGTTTAGCCTTAGTCCCGAAGGAGCGCTCGCCGTCATGGCTCCGACCTTTTATGCGGTTTTCGTTGCTTCGGGCACCTAAAGGTATTGACCACGGGCTGCCGATCCACCGGCAGCGCCACTACCATCTTTGGAGGACTCCTGATGCAACGTTCTTGGAAAGCAGGGCTCTCAGCCCTGGCCGTTTCACTCTGCTTGGCCGCCGGTGTCCAGGCACAGACCACCGGTCGCATTACCGGTACGGTCAAGGACAACTCGGGGCAAGCTTTGCCCGGTGTGACCTTGACCGCAACCAGCACCAACGCCCTCGGCGACTTGGTGGCCACCACCGAGGCCGACGGTAGCTTCCGCTTCCTCAATGTGCGCCCGGGCACCTATGAGGTGAAAGCCTCCCTCGACGGTTTCAACACCGCGAAGCAAGAGAAGGTCTCCGTGGGCATCGACGCCACGGTCGACTTGAGATTCGAGCTCAGCTCGGCCTTTGACGATCAAATCGTGGTCACCAGCGAGGCGCCGATCATCGATACCTCGAACAATACGACCGGTATCAATGCCAACGCCGATCTCTTCGAGAACATCCCTGTGGCGCGCAATGTCTACGACATCGCCCAGGTGGCGCCCGGTACCGCTGAAGACGGTGCGGGCACTCAGTTTTATGGTTCCACCGGTGCCGAGAATCAATACGTCATCGAGGGCCTGAACACCACCGGCATCGAGCTCGGAACCGAGGGCGTGGCCAATCTCAACTTCGATTTCGTCGAGGGTGTGGAGGTCAAGACCGGTGGCATGAACGCCGAGTACGGCCGCATTACCGGCGGAGTGATCAATGTGATCACCAAGTCCGGCGGCAACGAGTTTGAAGGCTCCGTCTTCGGTTTCTACGAAGGCGGCGGGCTGCTGGCGGACGACACCACCGCCGATAAGCTGCCGGCTACGGCCACCTCGGTGGAGACCGTGGACAGTGATCAGGACTACGGCTTCAGCCTGGGCGGTTTCCTGAAACGCGACAAGCTTTGGTTCTTCGGTGCGTACAATCGCCTGGAGCAGGCCGACGAAACCGAGGTCATCGCGCCCCTGGTGGGTGCCGGTACTCCGTCCGTGGGCACCATCATCCCGCGAGACACGGAAAGCGACGTCTATGCCTTCAAGCTCACCGGCGCCATCGCCGAAGGTCACGTCGCCACCTTCTCGGTGTGGGGTGACCCCACCACGATCGACGGCAACGTGTTCACGCCGATCCGCGGGCCGGAAGTGACCTACCTCGGTACCCGTGACGTCGGCTCCGAGGATGCGGTGCTGCGCTACGACGGTGTGTTCGGCTCATCCTGGACCGTCGAGACCGTTCTCGGTCGTCACACCGAGACCTCGAGCTTCGACGGAGCGGGAAAGAACATCCCGCAGCTGCTCGATTTCACCCAGACTCCGTCCACCCGGGAAAACGGCTTCCCCTTCCACTCCGATGACGACTTCTCCCGCGATGTCCTGCGCATCGACACCAACAAATTCATCGGTCGGCACGAGATCAAATTCGGTGGCGACATCGAGGATCTGTCCGCGGAAACCGCCCGGTACAACGGTGGTGGTGGCCAACGCATCTACCGCTTCGCCGACGACGACGGCAATATCTACTACCGTCATCGTTTCTTCATCGACGACACCGCTCCCGGATTCGATCGCGACAATCCCGACACCTGGCAGATCTCCGTGCCGCTGGTGGCCGAGCCGGAAACCCGCAACACGTCGCTCTATCTCCAGGACAGCTGGCGTATGACCGACACCTTCACCCTGAACTTCGGCATTCGCTACGAGCGTCAGGAGATCGGTGACCGCCTCGGGGCCACCACCATCGACATCGACGATGCTTGGGCGCCTCGGGTCGGCCTGACCTGGGACGTGATGGGCAACGGCCGTTCCAAGCTCTACGCCAACTACGGTCGCTTCTACGAGAGCATTCCTATGGACATCAACATTCGCGCCTTCGGCGGCGAGGTGTCCTGCTTCTGCTACAACTTCTCGGCCGATCCCAACGACATCGCGCCGGACGACAACGCGCCTCGTCGCTCCTCCTTGCTGGGCGGTGCCACACCGGTGGATCCGGGTCTCCAGGGACAGTACATCGATGAGATCCTGCTCGGTTTCGAATACGAGGTCCGCCCCAATCTGGCGTTGGGCGTGAAGGCCACCTATCGGGAGCTCGGTCGCGCGATCGAGGATTTCTTGATCGCCTCGGAAGGCAACTACTTCGTGGCCAATCCCGGCCAGGGCTTGGGCACTGAGGTGACCTTCTACGACTACACCACGGCGCCGGCGCCCAAAGCTCGGCGCGAGCACAAATCCGTGGAATTCACAGCCCAGAAACGCATGAGCGACAATTGGCAGCTCTACGCCAGCTACGTGTGGTCCGAGCTCGAAGGCAACTACGACGGCGCCTTCCAGATCTCCACCGGTCAGCTGGACCCGAACATCAACTCGGCCTACGACTATGCCGACTTCATGGTGCATTCCTTCGGACGCTTGTCCTCGGATCGCGAGCACCAATTCAAGGTCAACGGCAGCTATCGGATGCCCGACGGTGTGCTCGAAGGCTTGAATGTGGGTCTTTCCGCGCATTGGACCTCGGGTTTCCCGCTCAACGCCTACGGCTATATCTTCGCCTACGACAATTGGGAGTCCCTGCTGGCGCCGCGCGGCTCCCTGGGCGACGGTCCGGACGTCTACGAAGCGGATCTGCATCTGGACTATCCGATTCAGCTGAATCAAGGACGTGAGGTCGTGCTGGTGATGGATGTGTTCAACATCTTTGACCGGCAAGAGGCCATTCGTCTGGATGAGCGTTATAACCTGCGTCAAGATCCGTTCTGCGCAGGCATTCCCGACAGTTTGTGCTCGAGTATCGGTGGAATCGCCAACATTCCGGGTACCACGAATGCGGCGGGATCCGTGGATCCGGCAAACGCCACCAACCCGGACTTCTTGAAGGCGGGTGTGACGTTCTCCGATCCGCGCAGCGTGCGCCTGGGTGTGAAATTCCGCTTCTGAGCCGAAGCGGGTTATAAACCCAGAAACCCGGATCCCGTATCAAGAGATCCGGGGCGGCCAAGGGCCCCCGCACGGGGCCCTTGGCCTTTCCGAGTTTCATACCTTTCCTCAGATTCCGACAAGCACCCAGATGAAGCGAATCTATTGGATCTCCGCGGTCCTCATCCTGCTGATCTCAGCCCTCCACATCCGCCGGCAGCCGGAGGGTCAGGCGCGTTTGATCGTCCGTGGCGATACCGTCATCGAGCTCCACAACGCCTGGGGCTGGTCACCGATCTATCTCGGCGACTCCTGCCTGGTGCCCGAGAGTGAGGATGGCCTGCGGTATGACGGTGCCGGCCGAATCACCACGAGCCTGGGGCAGTCGTTTCCGACGCAAATCGAGCTCGTCTATAACGCCCCCCGGAGCCTGCCGAGCCAATGGCCGACGGGGAATTGGTGTCAAAGCCTGGATCGCAAAATCCAACAAGAGCTGGAGCAATGGTCGGCCGAGCAGAGCCCGGCGATGGTCTCCGAACCGGGTTGGCAACCGGACGTTCTGCTGACGAACAGGCTGAGGCAGACCCTTCAGGATGGCGGATTGACGATCCGCGGGCTTCAGCTGCGCGTGGATCTGCCGGCGGCCATGACGGGTCGGCGCCCGGTGGGTGAGGTGACGGCGTTGGCCGAGCCGGGTCGGCCGCTGATCGTGCTCGGTCTGGACGGCGCCGATTGGACGTTCCTCGATCCGCTGATGGCCGCCGGGGAGCTGCCGGAGCTGCGCAAGCTGGTGGACGAGGGGCGAGGCGGCATCCTGCGTTCGGAGCATCCGCCGTTGTCTCCGCTGCTGTGGACCACCATGCTCACGGGCACGTCGCCCCTCGAGCACAAAATTCTCGACTTCACCCGTTACGCACCCTCCTCGGGCATCAAGGAGCCGATCACCAGCTCCGAGCGACGGCGGCCGGCGATTTGGAACCTGGCGAGCTACGGCGGCCGCAGCTCGGCGATCTTCGGCATGTGGGCCACTTATCCCGCGGAGCCGCTGAACGGTGTCATGGTGTCGGACCGGCTCTTCACTTTCTTGCACAGCGAGGCCACTCCACCCCCGAATGTGGTGTGGCCCTCTCGGCGGGAGGCTTGGGCTCGACAGGCCCTCGAAGCCGCTGAACGAGAGGTCGGCTTCCAACAAATGCGAGATTTCCTACCTTGGCTGACCGAGGCCGAATATCGGCAGCATTCCGACGCCGTGGATCCCTATGCCCATCCGATCAGCGGGTTGCGCAAGCTGTTGGTGGAAACCCGCGTCTATCATCGGTTGGCCACGGATTATTTGAGCTCGGAGTCCCCCGATTTGGCGCTGGTGTTTTTCCAGGCGTCCGATTCCGTGGGCCATCTCTTCGCGCCCTATGCGCCACCCAAGCAAAGCACGGTGTCCGATGCCGACTACGATCGATACCACGACGTGCCGCGACGGGTTTTTCGGTACTTGGACAGCCTGATCGGCGACTACCGACGTTTGGCGGAGGCCAGGGGCGCGGTGCTCATGCTGGTTTCCGATCACGGGTTCACGTGGCACGAGGGGCGTCCCACCCAACTGTCGAGCTTTGCCGCGGCCACCGCCGCCAAGTGGCATCGACAAGAGGGCATCTACCAGCTCTGGGGCAAGGGCATTGAAGCGCAGCCCGGTCACCGGGGAGACGGAAACTTGCGGCAAGTGACCTCGACCCTCTTGGCGCTGCTGGGATTACCGTCCGATCCGAGCATCCAGGGACCACCTCTGGCCGACATCGACTTCGCCGGCGGCAGCCAGATCAGCTACCGCGACTACTACCAGCCGACAACCGCGGAGACCGGGGGGGGCGACGTCGGAGACGAGGAGCTGGCCAAGCTGCGGGCGTTGGGTTACATCAGTGCCGGAGAGCCCACTCGAGCTTCGGCCGAAACCGTGGCCCGGGGAGAGACACGCACCGCCGGCTCCTACAACAACGAGGCCCTGCTGCTGCGCAATGATCAGCGGCTCGACGAAGCCGTGGCGGCCTGGGAAAAGGCGTTGCAGCTGAATCCTGACCTGGCTTCGGCCTTGTGGAACCTCAGCGACACGCTATTCGGCATGGATTCCGGGCCGGAACAGCTTCGGCGCTCCGATGATCTGCTGCTTCGAGCCCTGAAGAACCATCTGCCCGAAGGAACGAAATACGTCATCGGCAGAGCGATCGGCTATCAACGGGCCGGCCGTGCCCAGGACAGTCTGCGGCTGATGGACGGTGCCGTGGGAGCACGACCGGAAGACGCTGAGCTGCGGCTTTTCCGTGGGCGCTATCGCATCGAAGGTCGCGATTGCACGGGCGCCCTCGAAGATTTCCGAGTCGCCGCCGAGCTCGATCCGCAAAATGCCGCCGCCTTCGCCTCCCAGGCTACCGCACATCTGTGCCTTGGGGACCCTTCGGCCGCCCTCGACGCCCTCCAACGCTCCCTGGCTCTCAATCCCGCACAGCCGCGGCTCCAGGAGCTTCAACGTCGACTGCGCGACGATTCGGCCCGCTGAGTGGCCGACGGGCCGTCTTGCCCGAAACTGTGACGCGTCAGGGATGGCCGGAACCGGAGGCCATCGCAAAGTGATGCGGCCGATGGTGATCTCCGGATACCAGGAAGCCGAAGAAGCCGAGACCCCGCAGGCGATCCACGGACGAGGTGTCCTTCGTGGTCACTCGCAGCTTGAGACCCGCACCCTGGGGATCGCCTTCGGGTAGGGGCTCCACCGAGACGTCGAGCTCGGGTTGGCGGCCGGCAAAGCTGGCGTGGGCGGGAACCATTCTGAGGATGGCATCGAGGGTTCGGCCCTCACCCGTGATCACGGCTTCGAAACCGCCTTCGATATTGCGCTGCCGAGTCTCTGAATCCAGGACCACTCGGTTCATGTCCACGAGATGCTCGCGAAGGGCTCCCAGGTCGACACGGCTCCAATCTGTGTCGGCGTTGGATTCGAGCAATGCCTTCATCTCGGCGAGGGCGACAAAGGCGTCTTGGCCGACCTCCTCGGGACCGGCGATCGGCAGGGGAGGCCGCTCTGCCGACGTCGCCATGGGGCAGTTGGCGTGATCGTGCCCTGACGGAGCGTCGTCTGAAGCGTAGAGGGAGGCTGATAGAGCCAAGGCGGCGAGAATGATCGATGGTATGACGAATGGTCGAGCGTGCATGGTGAATCCTCTTAGGAAGGTGGGAGTTGGAGACGGCGCGTTTGGAGGTCGCCGACCCGTCGAGCATTCCACCAGCGATTTGGGATCGCCATGATTTCGATCAGGTTTTTCGACCGACTCGTCGCCCCTCGCGGTGAATCTGATTCTGACGCTCGAGGCGCCCGAGGGCGCGATAGAGAGACTCAGGCACCAGCCCCAGCTCCGACGCCACCGCCTGGAGCGGCCGATCAGGATCCCAGTCTTCACCCAGTGCTTCGAGCAGGTCCAAATAGGCCAAAACCCGCTCGTCGGCGCGTTTGATCGAGCGCAGCTCCAGGAGAGCACGCAAGCGGCGGACCTGACTCGCGAGCCCCTTGAACCAGCTCATCAACGCCTCCGGATCCCTCGCAAGCCCGTCCGCGACTTCGCGCTTCGAAAACGTCCACACCCGGCTGCTCACCTCGGCGCGGGCATCGCAGTGGTAAGTGTCGGAAAATAAAGCGGCTTCCGCGACGAAGTCTCCCGGGCCCAACACGGCCAGGGTGACCGTGGCGCCGTCTTCCAAGTGGCGCTCGAGGCGAAATCGGCCCGATTCGATGCTGAAGATAGACGCAGCAGGCTCACCGCGACGGAAGAGAAGCTGACCCCGTTTGAGCAGGAGAGGAGATCCCGTGGTGCCGCCCGGGCCGCGGTGAGGTGGTTCTGGATGTGCCACTGATTTCAGAGGTGCCATGTTGTTTCAGAGGTACCACGTAGTTTCAGAGGTACCACGTAGTTTCAGAGGTGCCACGTAGTTTCAGAGGTGCTTCGATCACGAGCCGGGCGTCCCGTACGTCTGGAAAGACTATCCCATCGCCGGAAGATCGACATTCCGCTAGGAACGACCGGGATGGCTCGGCGTGATCGATCCGGGTGCCCATTTCCGCGCTATCCTTCGATGAGATCCACTGGGGTCGGCATCTCGTCATCCATGTCTCGTCATCCAAGGGCGGCGAGCGCAATCAGTGAAAACGGGGGAGAACCTATGGGCGAGACACTAGAAGGCTTAATGCGCGGCAAACACTTCGACGAAGCCTTGCGCCGCATCGAATCCGGGGAGCTCGATCCCACTTCTTATCTCGCGGGCATCGTCGATTCGGTGGAAAGCCGGGATCCGCGGTTGGTGAAAGCCTTTCTAGAGGCCGGTGCCGACCCCAACCATGGTTGTGCGCCGTCTCTATTGCACCGCGCCGCCGACAACGGCGCCACGGAAGCCGTCGATCTACTCTTGCGCGCCGGCGCCGACCCGAATATTCGTGGCGGTGGACCCGCTCTACAGCGTGCGGTGCGCAACGGATACGACCGAATGGGCGCCCTGCTGGTGAAAGCCGGGGCTCGGGACGACGGTCTCGACGGCTCCCTCTTGGTTTGGGCTTCCTACTTCGGTTGCGAAGCCACGGTGTGGGCCATGCTGGATGCGGGATTCGACATCGAGGGTCGAGCCGATATCGACGGAGAAGCTGAATCTCGTGAAGCGGAAGACCGCCGCACCCGGTCCGAGCGATTCAACGCGGGTTATCGTCAATTCATCGACGACATGCTCAACGCCGAGGAAGAGGATCCGGAAGACGCCCTGGACGAGGAGCAGCGTCAAGCTTTGCTCGGTAGCCTTCAAGAAACCGAGGATCTCGAATCGCGACGCCGAGCCCCTGCATCGTCGGATATTCCCCCCGTATCCGGTCCCACCTTTCTTTTCGAGCAAACCTCTGCCGCCGTGGTAGCCGCCGGTCGTGGCCATGAGGGCGTGGTGCGTCTGCTGGCTGACGCGGGAGCCGATCTCGGCGCCGCCGATGCTCAAGGCTTTACGCCTTGGATGGCCGCAGAGCGGGGTGGTCACAAGCTGACGGTCGCATTGCTCGAATCTCTCGGGGCCCCTCGGAAAGCTGATCTGTCGCCGGATACCGCCTTGAATCTGGCTGCCGAACAGGGAAATCTATCGGCGGTGGATGAGGCTTTGAGCTCCGGCGCCGGTCTTGCGGCCCGAGATCTCCACGACCGCACTCCGCTCTTGAATGCCATCCACGGAAACCATCCGACCATCGTGCAACGGTTGATCGTCGCAGGAGCCGATGTAGAAGATCCCGAGCCGCATCCTGGAGCCCAAGCGATGAGCTCCCTCGCGGGTCTCGGGATTGAGCTCCCACCGGAGCTGATGGCCTTTACCGAAAAAGGGCGGTCTCCCCTGACCGTGGCCGCCGAGCTCGATCGTTCACGTTGTGCTGAGATTCTCATCTCTGCGGGGGCCGATGTCAGCGCTGTCGACAGCCGGGGTCGCAGCTGTGCCTCCTATGCCGCGACCCAAGGCTCTTACCGGGTGCTCGAACAGCTCCTGGCGGCGGGTTGCAATACGACGGATCACGCCGCGGAGGCTCCACCTCTTTTGCTGGAAGCGGCCCTCGCGGGGCAGGCAGATTCGGTGCGGGCCCTCCTGCAAGCGGGGTTGGATCTGGAGCAGCGTCATGAAGGCTCCGGCGCCTTACATCACGCTGCCCAATCCCAGGACGATGCCACGGTGCGGCTGTTGCTCGAGGCCGGGGCGGATCCCAACGTGTTGAATGACGAGGGGCAGACCCCTCTGGCGGTGGCCGAGTCCTATCGAGAGCTGGCCGAGCACACCGTGGTGCCGGACGGAGAGGAAAAGAAGTTCCTTTCCGACGACGTGATTCAGCAGTTGCGTTCGATCACCAGCGTCAGCTCCGAAGAGCGGAACCTGTGGGATTCCGATGAATGGGACGAAGATGAAGACGACTGGCCTCCGTCCGAAATGCCGCCTCTTTCTCAAGAGCACGAGGCCCTCTACGATCGCGCGCGAATCGAAGAGCGTTTCAAAGCCGCTTTTGCCACCGATCTCTACCAAACCGCGGCCCGTGAGATGGCGGAGCGCTGCGGCAGCCGGCCCGTGCCCTGGGGCGACGACGGAATGCTGAAATTCCGAGTCGATTCACGCAGCCAGGCCGCGGAGACCCCGCCGGACGTAGAAGCGTGGCAACAAGAGCTGGCTCCTCGGGGCCTTTCCGTTTTCAAAATTAGTTTCGATCGCGACTACTTCCTGTTGCCGTCGTCGGATCCCATGGAGTGCATGCGCTATTTCGGAGTGGCCGGCGGCAACTACGACATCACCAACAGTCAAGTGATGGAGTTCTTCCGCACCCGCCCAGCGGTGATCACCCAGTTGAGAGGCGACGTCGTGGCCGGGCGTTTCGACCCCGTGCCCCGAGATTTGGAGCAGCTGGCTGAGGATATCTACAGCCTCTGCCCGGACACGTTTCCTGAAGGTCCAGGTGAGGACGGCATCCAGAATTACGCCCGTAAGCTCGAAGACGGCACCTTTTTCATGTGGTGGGACTGAAGATCGCCGGATCTACAAGCCGCTTGCCGCGCGGCCCGAAGGTGCCGGCCTGAAGGTGCCATGTAGTTTCTGAAGGAGGGTGCCTACCAGTTCTTGGTGGCCATCGCTGTAGCAGCCGCGATAAAGTCATTCTGGCCCAGTACGGCCAGGATGACCGTGGCGCTGTGTTCTAAATGCCACTCGAGGCGAAAATCACCCCCCCCTTCGAAGCTGGAGAAGACGCGGAAGGCCCACCACTACGGAAGAGAAACTGGCCCTATTTGAGAGGAGGGACGATCCCATGGCGCCGCTCGGGCCGCGAAGAGATGGATCTGGATTTGCCACTGATTTCAGAGGCATCTTAGTCAAAGGTGCTGAAGCGTTGGTTCAAGGATTTGAGGGGCATTCAGCGAGGCGATGAGAATTTTTATGAAGCCGAGGGCGAGTTAAATCGACGGAATGGATCTAGACCCTTTCCAGTGCCGATGAATTGTCCGCGAATAGTTTGCTTCAGTTGGATTCGGTTTGTTCGAGGAGCCTCAAAGAATAGTTTCTATTCAGGTCTTGATGCGCGAAGTCGGGCCTCGTCGCTTTTGCTTTTCGTTGAGCATTCTGGATCACTGAGGCGTACATCGAGCATCTTGAGGAGCTTCAGCTGGAAAGTTTCGGAATTACCGAATAGGCCGCTGAGCATCCTGGCAACGAATAGGAAAGCGACGGTGAGGAACGTAATTGAGAATAGAGCTCCGGAGATCTGGGTCTGTAAGGCTAATTTCAAAGATCCGATCGCTAGAAAAAATACTAGACAGAAAAGACCCAGAACTGACAAGCCAAAGGAAATTGCCGGTAGCCAGTTGGCCTGGAAGCTTGTTGTCGGTCTGGGACGTGGAAAATCGAAGGTCTGGGACGGCGACGTCGCGTTCAGTGGTAGTTGTACGGCTGCGATGGGGTGGCCTTCGGCGCGGACAAGAATAGCACCGAAGGCGTCGTTTGCCTCGGCAAACACGTCTGACTTTGATTCCCGAATCATCGGGCAGTCTGCCTGATATGAAATCATTGCTAGCCTCCCTCACTCGTTTGAAGTGAATTAGCAGATGAAGTTGTCTCTGAAATATTCCTTCATCAGCTCAGCTGGAATCTCGATATCTGAGGTCATTCCTTCCTTGACACCAGCTCGCGCGCGAACTTCAAACCATGGAGAGCCCGGTAGATGAGCTAAGCGTGACAGCTGGACACCGCTCAGATGTCCAAAGCTGTTCCAAACCCGAGAGAGTAGATCAAGACTGTCTCGGTCATTCGCGGGAATCTCGCTGATTGCAAAAGTTCCGCCATGGGCTGAAAAAAGCGGGCGTTTGATAGGTTTATTTCCAAATACCGAAAGCTCGTGGTAGAGGCTGGGGAAAACTGGGCCGTGGCGCCACGCTTTGACCCTCTCATTTATTAAAGGGCGGTTCTGGTCGCAAAGGCAGCGGCCATTTGCAATATAGGCAAGCTTTTGAGTTTGCATCGGATCGATCGGCCTGTCGTCATTGAGGCTGTTGAGGATCAGTCTGTTCGCGATAGCGCCCGAGCTGTATGGTGGCTCTGTTTTTTGGTAGCCCATTCCCTACCTCATTGTATTGTCGAGCTCTCAGCTCTCGCCGCTCGCTGTTGACGCTTGAATTCCTCGAAGGCTTTTCGCTCGTCGTCGTTATCTGGCTGAAGCCGTGATTTAGACTCTGCTTTGAGCTGCCGGATCTCAGCCCTAAGCTCATCGAGCTCCGTTTCCATTGCCCTGAAGTCTTGCTTGGAAGGTGAATCTGTCTCGGCAGCCTTTGCATTGCGATAGGCAGGAATAGAAATACCGAAGTCTTCTTTTAGCTCCTCGGCGTTGTCGCGGATCCATTGAGAGATGATGTGGGCTGCCCCTTCGGCATGAGAAAAGCCGAGGGTCTCGACAACCTCGGAAAACACCCAAGCTGTGTAACCTTTGAGTGTTGGCTGAGGTTTCAATGGGTCAGTAAATCTCACAGAAGACATTCCCAAAACCGATTCAAATAGAGCTTATTTCGATTCGAGGCTCAATAAACAGTCTGTGGGTGAGCGCATGCAGCAGAAGCCCATCCGAGCCTATCGGCTCGCGTGGGAGCACCGGCGGTGCTGGATGCTGGGCTGACTTTTGCTCGGCTCTATTCCAACGCTACACTTAGGGTATGGCATGCTTGTACATGTGTCAAGAGGCATAGGGATGTTTGTGCATGTCTGGCCCTTCCGGCACTCCATCACCCATCCCGCAAGGTCCGCTGGCGCGGATTGGTGATGGGAAAGCGGGTGCCTGCATTCTATGCTCGGTCACAAATGAGGGCGCCCGGGCGAGGAGCTGTTGTCCCAGCCAAGGTTTGAGTGTGCTTTACTTGGTTCGTGTCGAAATTTTGGGGTGTTTGATGGATATTGAGATCCGGCATTCCTTTGCCCAACGCTCAGGCCTCGCTGGAGCAGCTCTCTAGGTTAGTGATGTAGTGGAGCTCGCCCAGAACGCTCACAAAACTAAAAAGGGCCGTTGCGGATTCCGCGACGGCCTTTTCGGGGTCGTTGAAGATGATAATGACGGGCGGGAAGCAAACGCGCTTTTGCCGGCATTCTTGATCATGGAAAGGAGCTTTCGTGCCGTTTGTACTTTCACCGGATCTGACGGGCTCTCCGTGGTTCTCCAATCTGGTCCTGCCGGCGCTGATCTTTTTCGCCCGTACGCTCGACATGACCCTGAGCACCATGCGGATCACGTTCATTGCCCAGGGCCGGACGTTTCTGGCTCCCTTCTTCGGATTCTTTGAATCCTTCATCTGGCTACTGATCATCGGTCAGGTACTACAGCATCTCAACAATCCACTATGCGCATTCGCGTATGCTGGAGGATTTGCCGCGGGTAATTCCGTCGGTCTCTACCTGGAGCGCCGATTGGCGGTAGGCAATCAAGTCATACGCATCATTACGACCGGTTCCGCCGTCGGCCTCGCGAGTGCTCTTCGCAATGCAGGAGTCGGCGTCACGGTGGTCGACGGTGAAGGGTCCGAAGGGCCGGTGAAGATCTTGTTCTCGCTGGTCCGCCGTCGCGATGTGAAAAGTATGCTGGCCTTGGTGCGCGGGCAAGACCCTTCCGCTTTCTACTCGATCGCCGATGTACGCCAAGCAGTCGATAGAGTGTATCCGGCACTGAGGGCCGGCTCGGCGAGTCCTTGGAGCCGGATCCTGCGACGATCTCAACGGAAGGCCAAGTGAGCTGCGGCTCTTGCTATGAGCGCGAGGGTGACAGACAGGCAATTGGCCGGCCTTCATGCGCTCCGTGACTCCAGCCATGTAGCGACGAATTTCTCGCCGGAAGGTGCCACATAGTTTCTGCCAGGAAGGTGCCACATAGTTTCTGCCGAGGGTGCCACGTAGTTTCTACCGAAGGTGCCACATAGTTTCTGGCGGCATCCAGAATTACGCCCGTAAGCTCGAAGACGGCACCTTTTTCATGTGGTGGGACTGAAGATCGCCGGAAGGTGCCACGTAGTTTCTGTCGAAGGTGCCACGTAGTTTCTGTCGAAGGTGCCACGTAGTTTCTGTCGAAGGTGCCACGTAGTTTCTGTCGAAGGTGCCACGTAGTTTCTGTCGAAGGTGCCACG
>JAUIJL010000024.1 GCA_030431255.1 Thermoanaerobaculia bacterium
GCGCCAGGCCGGGTGTGGATACGCGGTTTTCTCGACATGTCCAATCCTCCATGGGTTGAGTGTGCGCAGGGCAGAGCTCTGCGCTTCCAATAAAGCTTGGACGTAAAAACCTCCGTGAATTCTGCCCTGGCTCGAAGATTGTCGGGAGAACGTAAGATCGAAGCAGCAACGATGCTTCTAATAAAGCTTAGACGTAAAAGCATCCGCGAATTCTGCACGAAACGGAGATTTGTTTAGGATTCGATGGAGTCGAAAAGGTGCCACGTAGATTCGGAAGCAGCGTGGATCCGAAGGCGAAGCCGTTGATCTGTCCGGTCTGTTGGATCTTGAGAGTCGGTCATGGCGCTCACCTCATGCCTCGGAGGGTTGGGTGACGAGGGCCACGGCCCGGACAAAGGCCTGCCATCGGCGCTGCTCTGCGGCCAGCGCCCGGCTGCCCTCAGGGGTCAGCCGGTAAAACCGCCGCCGCCGTTCTCCGGCTTTTTCCACCCAACGTCCGGCAATCCAACCCCGCTCTTCGAGTCGGTTGAGCAGGGGATAGAGTGACGCGACGCGAAAGTCCAACACGCCCTCGGACCGACTCTCGATCAGCTTGGCGATTTCATAACCATGACGGTCCCGGTGCTCGAGCAATGAGAGCACCAACATCTCGGCAGCGGCCTTTTTCTTTTCGGGGGTGGCGCTCGGATTGTCGGCGCTGGAAGGGTCGGCTATGGGCATCGGTGGGTCTCCTGGTGCGTTTCGAGGTCGGTGTGACGAGGTGCAACCTGGCTGTCCACACACATACTGTATGTCTATACGTTGCGTGGGTATATATTGTTGCACGATATATGTAGATTTGAGAGCGATGCTTCTATCTGGCTTCTTTGGCCCTTGAGCCGGCCGCGGTCGGGAGGTGCCACGTAGTTTCCGACCGGGAGGTGCCACATAGTTTTTGAAGGTGCGGATTCCGAAGGTGCCACATAGTTTCTGAGACCGGATTTCCGAAGGTGCCACGTAGTTTCCGAGATCGCTTCCCGCGTTCTTCCTCAATTTGGAATTGCATCGTCATGGGCGGCATGGAATCGTTGGTGCACGATGTCGTCTTGATGATTTGGGGCGGCGCGCTATGGGGCCTGCTAAGTGCCTGGCACCGACTCTCGGGCACCGACTCTCGGCCGATCCCACATGAAACCCAAAGACCTCGCCAAAAGCTACGACCGTCTCGCAGACCATTGGAACAGCGACGACTTCCCGCGTTCGAACGGCATCGAGCAGCACGAGCGGGCCGTGGCTTTCGTAGAATCGAAGGGGCGCGCCTTGGACGTCGGCTGCGGCAGCAGCGGACGGCTCATCGATCTCCTGCAGGGTCACGGCTTCGAGGTGCAAGGTGTCGAGCTCTCCGATCGAATGATCGAGCTGGCACGGCAACGTCATCCGTCGGTGACCTTTCATCACGCGGATATTTGCCGCTGGAAACTACCCGGCACCTACGATTTCATCACCGCTTGGGACAGCATTTGGCACATCCCATTGGCCGAGCAGGAGCCCGTGCTGAGCAAGCTCTGCCAGGGTCTCAACCCCGGAGGCGTCTTCATCTTCACCACCGGGGGCTTGGACGAGCCGACGGAGAAAACCGACTCGGCCATGGGACCTCCGATGTATTACAGCTTGATCGGCATCCCCAACATCTTGAAGCTCTTGTCCGAGTCGGGATGTGTGTGTCGGCACCTGGAATACGATCAATACCCCGAGCTGCACGTCTACATCGTCGCCCAAAAGCTCGACCCGAAATAGGAGCCTGCGATGCCTGAAGCCACCAAAGTGACACCTTTCCTGATGTTCAACGACCAATTGGAGGCCGCGATCGAGCTTTACACCTCGGTCTTCCCGGACTCGGAAGTGCGCAACTCAGCCCGTTCCGGCCCAAACGGTCCACTGGTCTCCGCTGAATTCGTGGTGGGCGGTCAAACCTTCAAGGGCTTTAACGGTGGCCCCCACTTCGGGTTCTCAGAGGGCTCTTCCCTATTCGTCGACTGCGAGGATCAAGAGGAAGCCGACCAATATTGGGACCGGCTCGTGGAGGCCGGCGCGGAACCCGGGCAGTGCGGTTGGATCAAAGATCCGTTCGGCCTTTCCTGGCAGATCGTGCCGCGACGGTTCATGGAGCTGGTCGGTGACGAGGACCCGGTCAAGGTGAAAGCAGTGATGGACGCCATGATGACCATGGGCAAGCTGGATATCGCGACTCTAGAAAAAGCCTACTCGGAGGCGGCTGGCTCTTGAGATCCGCGACGCGGCGTTGAGATGTCGGATCCGATGGATATAGATCAGGTGCTCAAAGAGCTCGAAGCCTTGGCCGATCCCGAGAAGATCGGCATGAAGGCCCAAAAGTTCGGCATCCATGCCGAGCATTCCCTTGGAATCCTGCACAAGGATTTGAAGGTCTTGGCCAAGGGGATCGGCCGGAACGACGCGCTGGCGCTCCAGCTCTACGACACTGGAATCTACGAAGCTAGGCTTTTGTGCAGCAAGATCTACGATCCGAAGCTCGTCACCGAGCAGCAGATGGACCGATGGGTCCAGGATTTCGAGAATTGGGAGATCTGCGACTCTTTTTGCATGGGGCTGTTCACCAAGAGCGCCCATGCGCTGCCGAAGGCCATGGCTTGGTCGGAGGCTGAAGGGGAATTCGTCAAACGGGCGGGTTTTGCCGTCATGGCCGCCTACGGATTCGCGGATAAAACATCGGGCAATGAGGTCTTCGAGTCGTTTTTTGTGCCCATTGAGCGGGAAGCGTGGGATGAACGGGTTTATGTCAAAAAGGCCGTCAATTGGGCCTTGCGGAATGTCGGCAAGAGAAATGTGGATCTAAAAGTTCAGGCGATCCGGGTCGCTCGACGGATCTTGGAAATGGACAGCAAGTCGGCGCGGTGGATCGCCAAAAACGCCCTGCAAGAGCTCGAAAAACCCGGTGTCAGGATGTCGGATTACCCGAGGAGCATCTATCGACCGCAATAGCCACATGAAATGGCTTGCTGATGCGTATGGATGTCATGAGTTGGAAATCCGCTCCGAATCCCGAATTCAAATCAAGGAGACGATATGTCGCTCAGCTCACATCTCAAGATCGCCGTGGAATCCATTCGTTGCTTCACCGACGACGGCAAGCTCGACGTCGGTGAGCTGAATTATTTGTTGGGCTTGGCGAAGGCCGACGGCCACGTGGACGATGAGGAAAAGCGCGTGCTGGTGAGCATCATGACCAAGGCCACTGAAGCCGGGGTGGACGCGGGCACCGCGAGGAGGATTCGTCAGGTTACGGAGGAGCTGGGTTTGTCTGCCCCGAGCACCCGGCGCCGAATCTGACGCCCGTAAAGTGGGCGGCCGCACCCTCACCCTCGCTCTATGACTCCGACTTTCTTCGTGCCGATCTTTGGCGGGCCTGGTAGGCTTCGAAATTCGCCCGGTCCCAGTCTTCCCGCTGTTTTTGGAGCTCCTCGATCGACTTGTGTTTGTAGACGCCAGGGGGATAGCTGGGCTGTAGTGTTCGGCTTGCGAAGCCCCAGACCCGTTCGATGGCGCGAAAGAGCTCAGGGCTGCCGGCCTCTCGCCAGGTGTTCCCTTCCATTTCCTCCACGCTGCGATATTTTTTGATCGGCATCAGCGGTCTTCCAGCTCGAATCGAAGCTTCAAGCGCTCGGCGTCGCCCCAGTCCTGAGGCCGAACCGTGGATTTTTTCATCTCGTAAAGGGTCCGCGGAGTGACCACCGTCCGATTTCGTCTAGGTTGGGGTCGTCGAAGACCGCTCTGAGGGCGTCTTTGAGCTTTTCTATATTGTCGTGATCCGGAGCAATGAAGAGATCGAGATCTTCAGTGGCTCGGGCCAAACCATGAAGGTTGAGAGCGACGCCGCCGAAGATCGAGTAGTGCACTCCTTTTGCCTCCAAGGCCGCAAGAATTTTTTTGGTGATGTGATAATCCATTTATTTAACCGTCGGCTGAGGTCTATTTTACCGCAGAAGCCGGTGCGGTCATTGGTGTGGCTTCACCCTTGCTGGGGCGACCTCCTCCGATCCACCGGCGGAGCCCGGGCGTTGATCCGGATCTTGGAGAGACAGACCTGAAAAAGGTGCCACGCAAATTCTGAGACCGTCCCTGAAAAGGTGCCACGTAGTTTCTGAGACCGGTAGAACGTCAACGACCGGGTCGCGAAGTGGGCGGGTCAGGTCCGCAGCAATGAGTTGTTAGGCTGACCGTTCATTCTCCCGGCTCCACTGTATGTATACCGGCCGTGGTTCCTCCGACGGCCAGATAGCCTGCTGCTGCGCCACCAAGAGCAACGATCCCAAGGGCTGCTCCGCCCATGGACACCAGGCCTACCGCGACGCCACCCATCGCAACGAGACCAGTGCTGACGCCACCCATGGAGAAGACGCCCGTCGCCCGACCTCCCATCGCGAATACACCTTTAGCCACGCCGCCGAGGGCTATGAACCCCGTTGCTCTTCGCCCAAGAGCAAGGACGCCACGTGCGCTGTCGCCGACTGCAATGACACCGTGAGCGCTGGGTTCGGTGTCTTCGAGAGTGTCGTGCCCCACTGCAACTGAAAGCAGGGGTAGCTTGCCGACGCGGAGCTCCGATTCATGCCGGAAGCTCTTTCCGGGCCCTCGTGCTTCTTGGTTCATACGGATCAGTTTAGCCCGCTGCTGCGAAACGTGTCACGTGCTTGCGGCCCTCAGGCCGGATCTTCAAAGGGTATGGATCTAAAAAGTGCCACGTTGGTTCTGAGACTGTTTCTGAGGCTCTAGAAGGTGCCACATTGTTTCTGGGATCGGCGGTTGGACGCTGTTTCATGGAATCCCTGTTCGATTCTGAAGAGCGGCCGGATGGTGCTTGGTGTTCATTGAAGACACCCCAAGTTCGAGACGCTATACTCGTTTCGTGTCGGGAAGACTTTCCTTCAATCGAATCGGGGCCCGGAGACATTCGAATGAGATGGCAAGATCACATCACTTCCAGCCCTCAGGTCTGCCACGGCAAAGCGTGTTTCAAGGGCACTCGAATCATGGTGTCCGTTGTTCTCGACAACCTGGCAGCAGGAGCTCCGCAGGACGAGATTCTGGCCAGCTATCGATCCCTCGGGCCTGAGAGCATTCAGGCTGCAATCGCCTATGCGGCAGAGCTGGCTAGAGAACGCATATTGCCAATCTCGGCCTAGCTGTCCCCCAGATGAAATTCAAGCTCGATGAGAACCTGCCTACGGAAGCCGTTGCGGTTCTCCTAGAAGCGGGCCACGATGCGATGTCCGTCCTCGATCAGGATCTCGGCGGAGAGGCCGACGATAGGATTGCTGAAATCTGCCTCGCCGAAAATCGAGTGCTCCTAACCTTTGATATCGATTTTGCGAATATCCGGACCTACCCACCATGCGATTTTGGTGGGATTGTTGTGTTTAGACTTGTTACGCAGGAGAAAGCTCATCTCACTGAGATCTTGAACAAGCTTTTAGAGATTCTAGAGACTGCTTCTCCAGCAAGACAGCTCTTGATCGTTGAGGAAGATCGAATCCGAATTCGAGAATAACTCCTTGTGGCAAGAAAAGGTTGTCTGCGGGCCCTCCAACGTGCGGCCTCAGCGCCGATCTGACGACAACGACCATCGACACCAACGCGGCGGTCGAGCCAGGCTCGATCAGCCGGGCTCGACCGATGACTCAATTCCCGACCACCGACGACCAGGCGCTGACGTCGCCGCTTTCGAAACCATCCTCGAACACACCCCAATCCACCGGCGGAGCCCCAGCGCTGATGCGGTCCAAGCTGTTGAGGAACGCGATCAGCTGATCGCGCTCAGCCTGGCTGACGCCGAGGGCCACCCGATGGGGTGACGCTTGGACGGCGTCGTCCGCGGTGCCGACGGTGAGGTCGTCCAAGCCGATGTCCGAAAACGCGGTGGTGATCAGCTCGATTTGCACCGAGTTGACGGCTCCGGCGTTCAGGGGCACGTTGTCGAAGGCCATGCGTTCCCATTGGAAGTGCACGGTTTCCGAGTCGAAATCCCGATCCTCGATCACCGCGCCGTTCACCCGCAGCCGCAGGGTGCCCGAATTTGTGGGCCAATAGCGCAGCTCGAGCCGACCGAGGCCGCCGGAGCCGCCGTCGACGTTGTCGAGGGTGACCGACGCACCCGGACCGCCCAGCTGCACCATGTTGCCGTGGAACGAGCTGTCTTGGTTGATCGACGGGAAACCCGGCAGATCCGCGTCGCCGGCGAAGGTGCCCAGCTCGAGCTGGTAGACCGTGCCGCCGACGGCTGAGAACACCTCTTCCAGGGTGGCGGCAGAGCCGTCGTGCAGGTAGGGCGCGCCGTCGAAAATGCCGAGCAGCGTCGGTGTGTCGATGCCCGTGAGGGGCTCACCCAGGCGTTGGCCGGAGCTGGTGCGCAGCGTGCCGACGTTGTGCAGGGTGGCGGTGCCGAGGGTGCTGTCGGTGAATTCGGCTTGTGGGAGGTGGCAGGTGCCGCAGCCCAGGTTTTCGAAGACCGTGGCACCGAGCTGGGCGTCGGCATTCAGCCCGCCGCCGCCCGTGCGATGGGGGCTGCGACCGAATCGGTCGGCGCCCAGGGAGGTCAAATAGGCGGCCAGCTCGTCCAGCTCCTGGCTGCGGCCGGCGTTGGTTGCGCCGAGGGGCGGATTGGCGGTTTCGCCGTCGGGCAGGAAGCCTTTGCCGCCGAATTGGAATTGAATGTCGTTGACGAAATCCTGGATCTCGTTGAAATTCGCCGTCCAATGCACGTTGCCGTGACCCATACCCGCGCGTCCGTTGAGGGCGGTGGTATTGCGCAGACCTTCACCCCGCTGGGTGAAATCCCACACCCGGCCGTCGTGACCGCCGTCGAGATGACAGCTGGCGCAAGAGATATATCCCTCGAAGCTCATCTCGTTCTGGCCGTCGACCGCGTTGCCCGCGAAGTAGAAGTGGGTTTTGCCCGCCAGCACGGCGCTGGGCAGCAGCTCGCCCGCCACCGTGGCGACCGTGGAATCGTTGACCGTGCGATCACCGCTGGCGAAGAAATCCGTCAACGACAGGCTGGTCAGGGAACGTCCGAGGAAGCTCTTGATCCACAATCGATCATTCGACGGATCCAACAACAGGCCTTGGGGGGCGCCGCCAGAGCTGTCGAATCGCCAAGTTGAGCTGCGTCCACCGCCGTCGCGGATCGCCAGGTCGTCGAAAACGGCCACGGTGTCGTTGCCTTGGAGGGTGACGAATACGTAATCCCCGGCGGGGGAGAAGACCATCGCCGACGGGGAGTCGGAGTTGTCGATATCGATCCGCGCCCGCGACGAGCCCGTGCCGCCGACGTTGGGCTCGAAGGGGTTGTCGGGATTGCTCAAATCGATGCGTCCCAGCACCGAGCGCACCGTCGAATCCGGGGACATGGGCAAGTTGAGGTCGGTGTCTTGACGGAAGAAGAGACCGCGGTTGGTGTCGGCCTTGATCGCCGTGAACCAGAGCCAATCCTGCTGCGGGCTGAGCACCAGGCTCGAAACGTAGTTGGGCACGCCCGGACCATCGGAGCCGCCGGCGTCCAGGCCACGCTCGCCCCGATCCCGCAGAAGATCGATGGTCCGGGTCAAGGTCATGGACGCGGTATCGACCTCCCAAATTTCACCGTGGTGCTCTTTGGAGATGAAGCGAGCGACATAGGCGCGGCTGCCGTCGCCGGTCACCGCCATGGCCCCGGCGAATGGGCCGAGATCCACGGCGCCGTCGGGGTTGAAGGTGCCGGTGTCGAAGCGCAGCAATTGGCCGTTGGACGGGGAGCCCGTGCTGCGGCCTCGGGTGGTGACGTAGGCGTTGGATCCTTGGACCACGACCGCTTGGGGTTGGGATCCCCAGCCCAGGTCGAGGTCCGCCAGCAGCGCTCCGGCGTGCGAAAGCACGAGCAGCGCATCGCTGTCGCGGGCGGCGACCCATGCGTTGCCGTGTCCGTCGACATCGACGGACACGGGATCGACGGTTTCGCTGGTATTCAGCAGGGATCTTAGGTCGATGGTTTGTAAGAGGGCCTGGGTGTCGGCGTCGACCCGGGCCACGGAATCGTTGTCCGGATTCACGGTCCACACCACCCGGCGGACGTCGTCTAATGCCAGCTGCGACGAATGGGACGGCAACGGTCCTGCGACCGGCTCCACCACGCTGACGGTCAAGATCTGCGAGACCACGGAGTGGCTGCCGTCGGGTTTGAGGTCGCGCACCTGCACCTTGACGGAGTAGTGCCCCGACTCGGTGTAGGTGTGGGCAGCCACGGACGCCGCGGCCCAATCCCGTGCCGGTGAGCCGTCGCCGAAGGTGAGCTTGTATTCGAGGGAGTCGCTCTCGGGGTCGGTGGCGAAAACGGAGAAGTCGATCTCCTCACCGGGGGCCGCCGGAACAGTGTCGGCCGCCACGTTGGAAATCACGGGCGAGCCGTTGCCGCCCGCCACACCGCTGCCGGTGGAGAAGGTGAATGAATAACCTTCGATGCCGTTGTTGGACGCGTCGCGGATGCCGTCGGCGACCACCACCAGCTCGTAGGTGGTGTCGGTCGCAAGATATTGCTTGGGCGTGACGGTCAAGACGCCGTCGTGGGAGAACGACGTCCAAGCGTCCACGGGCTGGCCGCCCACCGGCCGCAAGATGATCGTTTCGCCGTTGATGATGGTGAACGACTCTAGGGTCTCGGCGATCACCAGGCTGACCGGCGCGCCCAGCGGGAAGTTGGTTTGACCCGGGCGCGGCACGTGGTAGCCGACGTAGGGGGCCCGCCGATCGGGCGTGCTTTGGTGGCACCAAACGCCGACCCCGTCCCGGCCGCTGAAGCTGTAGGAGCCGCTGACCAGCAGGTTGCCGATCGGTAGGGTGTATTGGCTGACGTCGAGGGCACCGGGAACGCTGCCCGGCGGACGGTTGTCGCCGACCTCGTCCAGCTCGAGCACCGGTGACAGGCTCTCCATATCGATTTTATGGCGACGGGCGAAGACGTATTGATCCTGAGTTTGCACGTAGGGCACGTTGGTGCCGGCGTCGAGCTCGGGGGTGCCCGAAAGGTCGAGGGTGGTGACCAGCTGAAGGTCCGTGGGATCGCTGAAGTCGATGACATACATCAGCCGTCGCTCCGCGCCGCCGGTGAGCACCAAGTAGTTCTCCCACACCGATCCGATATAAGCGCCCACGGGGCCGGTGAATTTATCGAGCAAGACCGGGTCCGAAGGCGGTGTGTCGAAAATCGGCCCAATGTCGTAAGCGGCGACGCCGAGCATGGAGGCGTCGGAGACGATGAACAGCAAATTGCCCAAGAGAATGGCGTTGCCGCTGATCCCGTGGTCGGCCAAGGGCTCCCAATCCGCCAACAGCTGGTCGGCCCGCCAAATCCGTCCGCTGGCGGGAGTCGGTCCGTATTGCAGCCAATTGAAGGGCAGCGCCCACGGGTAGTAGACCCGATGTAGCCCACTGTCCAAAGGCGCCTGCTGGATGCTGGAGAAGCGGTCTGCCGACGGCATGGTCTCAAAGGAATTGACGCCGGGTGAGATGCGTCGGACTTGGTAGTCGCCCGCCCCGCCGGCGAAATCGCCCGCCTTGCCGTGGCCGTGGGTCCCTTGGTCGGTGAGCCAGGGAAGATCCTGATCGTTGACGATGCCGAGGGTCGTGGGGTCGGTGGGATCGCTGAACAACCACTCCCGCCGATCGCCGCCGCCGACGTTATTCGAGTAGATCCGACCGTTGTGGTAGATGATGTTGGCTACACGACCCAGGTCCACTTGGCGGTACATCAACTGACCTGGGGTGCACGAAAAATCGTTGGGGAAACCGGGTACCACGGGCGGAACCGTCTCACCCGCGCCCGCGGGCTGGGATGCGAAAAGGGAAAGGGCGGCGAGCATCGCCAAAGAGAAGGACACCGCAGACACAGACCGAGACACAGCGACGGAAAGAATGGATCTCATGAACGACCTTTGAAGGAAGACTGGGGTTGGGGGGATGGGGTTTGAGCCGGCCAACCGGTAGAGCAAGCGACGTGCCAGGGGTTTTGATGAGCACCTCGCGGAGAACTATCGAAAAATAGCAAAAAATCAATGGATAGCGAAAATTTCCGTGACATGGATTCGCAAATAGGCCTGCCAAGAATTGTCAGCTCTTCGCACCGAAGGTGCCACGTAGTTTCCGAGACGGAAGGTGCCACGTAGTTTCCGAGACACCGTTCGACAATAAGGTGCCACGTAGTTTCCGAGACGCCGAAGGTGCCACGTAGTTTCCGAGACGCCGAAGGTGCCACGTAGTTTCCGAGACGCTGCTCTTCGCACCGAAGGTGCCACGTAGCTTCCGAGACAAAAGGTGCCACGTAGTTTCCGAGCACCGTTCGACAATAAGGTGCCACGTAGTTTCCGAGACACCGTTCCGAGAGATCGAAGGTGCCACGTAGTTTCCGAGACGCCGAAGGTGCCACGTAGTTTCCGAGACGCCGAAGGTGCCACGTAGTTTCCGAGACGCCGAGGTGCCGAGACGGAAGGTGCCACGTAGTTTCCGAGACGCCGAGGTGCCGAGACGGAAGGTGCCACGTAGTTTCCGAGACGGTTTCCGAGACGCCGTCTATGTGTTTTGCGCAGCGGCGGCGTCTGTCGTAGCAGACCTACCTCAAGGCTACTTTCTCAAGCCGTACCAGCTTCTGAGCACGTCGAATGCTCGAGCCGGTCCCAAGCTAGCCCTTCTTATAAACAAGACTCGCCAGGGTCCCGGTAGAGACGCTGATGGCCAGACCCGCGATCAGCCATTTGATCGTCAAGTCGAGGGGTAGTGGATAGGTGGCGTAGGCATGGGTGACGGCCTGAAACCCGGAAAAGAGGTAGGCCAGGAAGCCGAACCCGGCTCCTTCCTTCCAGCCGCCTCCCTGCGAGAGCTTGGCAAAGAGGTAAGCGAAGATGAGGCAAAAGATCGCGGTCGTGGCTTGGGTGATCCAGGCCTTCGACATGAGGTCCGGCTGCGCCCGCCAGACGTTGCCCATGAGATCCGTGTAGCTCGAGCCCAGCCACACTCCATGCACGACGATGGCCATCGTCATGTAGAACACGAAGAGCACGACGCCCGTCAAGAGAACACGTTTGGTATTCACACGCTTTCGACTCGGTGTCTCGGCGGTCTGATGGTCTGCGTTGGTCACTTTCACAGCTCCTTCGTTGGCTTGGCCCCGGAATGGGCTCAGTCTCGGAATGCGGCCAAGCTAGCCGATCTCAGACGGTCGCGGCAACGCACGTGGGCCGGACCGCTGGACATGCGGGCTCGCTAGGCCCGAGTTGCCGGGTCAGCCGTGCCATGCGCCGATCGAAAGTTGAGGCGATAAAGAGGGTAGACCCGATCTGAGCCGAATACCCCTGCACAGCGCGAATGCCCATCGTCGGCGCGATGGGCATACTGCTTTAGCTATCGAGTTTCTGGAGGGTCAGCGCATTGATGTGCTGGTGTCTCGTCCTCAAGTCCATAGCCGGATGGAGAAGGCAATCGTAAAGTCGTCCACGAACGAGCTGTCCCCCCCGCTCTCCCAGTCGATATAGAGATGGCTCTCGTCGAAGGTGATGGTCGCCCTTTGAAAGATGGTGATGATGGAGCCATTCTTTTTGTACCAGATGTAGATCGCATGATTCCCGGAATTCCCGGCGAAGTGATCCTGCCCGGCAATGAAGCTACAGGAATCTGAGGAGCCATCGGAATATCCAACGCTGGTCATGGCGGCCTCTCTGAGACCCGCTACTGCTGTGACCTCAGCTCGGGAAGGCGAAACTCCAAGGGTGTGAGCGAGAATTTGTTGCCCGCTGTCAGCCTCCGACTGTCGAGTGCCTTGGACCCACACGAAATCGGTCCCTGTGCTCGGAGCGTCTCCGATGCACCCATTGCTGTCGCAGACCGTGCCGGTCGATCTGATGTTGCCGTGAACATCAAGAGCATGCTGAGGATCGGTGGTTCCGAGCCCTAAGTTGCCGTTTTTGAGAACGGTTAAGGCGCTCTTTCTTTCGAGGTCGCTCTGGCCGATTCCGATGGAGAAGACCGGGTCTTGATCCTGCCAGTTGTTGGGTGATCCGCCGGCCTCGTTGAACCTGCCCAAAGCGACGGAGCCATAGGCCCGCGCTTCAGTTTCAAAGCCGAGCGCCAAGCTGTTGGTTCCACTCGCCAGCGTGTTCTGGCCCATGGCTGTAGATTGCTCTCCCTCGGCCGCGGTCTGGGTCCCCATGGCGGTCGAGCTGTTTTGAGTGGCTCGGCTTCCGAAGCCTAAGGCTGTGGAGGCGTGACCGCCGGCGGTGGTTGCGACACCCATGGATGTTGATCCAGGGCCCGTGGCCTGGGTGCCGAAGCCGAGTGCGGTGGATTGACCTCCACCGGCGGTGGTGCTTCGTCCCAGAGCGACTGAATCTTCTGCCAATGCCTTTGCCGCGTGACCAAGCGCAACAGAAACCGAGCCGGCGGCGGTTGTGTTTAGGCCTAGACCGACCGACATCACGCCAATGTTTGCGTCGTCCCATTGATCTAAGGTGACTTGACCTGCTCGGATCGCTGCCTTCGCGGGGTACCACAGGAGTCGGGTACCTGCCCCTTCGATGGGAATGGAGCCAAGGCCATTGGTTCCGGTGAAGAGGACACCGCCGCCAGACACCTCTAGCAGAGCGCTCGGATCCATAGTCCCGATACCCACATTGCCGTCGAGGTAGAAGGCATCCAGGCCATTGAGACCGAAGGGCGACGCCCCAGGAGGCCCTGGCTCTCCGTCCTGCCCCGGCTCTCCCTGGTCTCCCTTCTCCCCTCGATTTCCTTCCAGTGCAAACAATGCGTAGGGAGTTGCTGTCAAAGGTTGAGGCGGGGCCAAGTAGTTGAACGGTGTCGTGGCATCGCAGGCTCCGGCCGGAGCCACTCCGATCTCCAACCAGAGCGCCGAGCCGTCATAGATGTCTCCGAAGTCAACACTGACGTTGAAAAGCCCTTGGTGGACCTCGACGGCGCAGTGGCGATCTGTGCCCAAGAGCATGGCGGTAGTTGTCTCGGGTCCGTCGTAGACCCTGAATTCCAAATCATAGTTTCCTTGTGCCGGAGAGCCCGTGTCTTGGATGTATCCTTGATAGGTAAAATTGGTTCCCAACGGGCTCGCAGCAATTTGATGGTCCGGCAAAAGGACCGCCGTTAGCACTAGACACAGCAAGCTTGAAAGCATAACTTGGTGGTGATTGAGTTTCATATCGATATTTCCAATCTTTTCATTGAAAGTTCAGAGGTTTTGGTGGTCAATCCCAAGCTGCCGCGTCGCCGCTCTCAAAGCCGTCGCAGAAAACGGTATCCATTCCGGTGCAGCCGAGATCCAGAATTGCCGGTATCCAGAAACCGCTGGAAAGCTCGACTTCGGATGCGCTGGAGTTGTCTGCAACCGGCTGTCCGATAGTTCCTTGCAGCTGGAATTCGCCACCAGTGCTTCCGCTGCTGCCCCCATCGATCGAGTGAGAGACGATCTCAATCGTCGCTCCTGATACCCATGGCGGAGCAGCGGGCTCACCCTGATCGCCTAAGGGCTCAGAGGCGTTGCCGACAGTTGCTGCGATGCTCAGCGCGAAACCTAAACACAAGATTTTCCACTCTTCATGGGACATAGGTTCTCCTTCTCGCCTTTTGGCATGAATTTCTCGTCATGATCTTCCGTGAGATCATGGAGGCCTCCGCATGATCACCGACCCTGCGGAGCTATTCTGTTGACTGCCTACCTATAGCGAGAAGGAGAAGAAAAGGGCTCAAGAATTTCCCAGAGCTCTTTCCAATCAGGTTTTCCCGTCATCCTTGTTGTGGAGATCCTGGGCAAGCTCCTCTTGTCCGGTTGCCCTGTAGTACTCAACCAGCGCTTCGCGCGCCTTGCTCGTGGACTTGTGCTCAGATCCCAGATCCTTTTCTACCTTCTTGAGACCACTTTTGAGAAGATGGTGGCCTTCGGCTGCGTGACCTCTCGCGACCAACGTCTGCCCGAGAACGGTCTCGATAATTCCGGTCTGCCAGCTTTCTGCGCCTCCATGTTTCGTGCGGATATCGAGGGATTGTCTAAGATACGATTCTGCTTCCGAATATCGTTCTTGGTCTTTCCTCAGCTTCCCGAGATGAAAGTACGGGCCGGCCAGCTTCAGATGCTCTGGAGAGTGTAAACGCCCAAGGGTTTCGATCGCTCTTAGAATCAGCTTCTCGGCTGATGGATGGTCTCCAATCGCAACCTTGAACACTCCGAAATTGAAAAGACTGGTCGCAAAGGCTTCATGCTCTTCACCAACGTGCTCACGCCAGATCTGAAGCGTCTCTTCATAGAGCAGCTCAGCTTGTTCGAAATTTTCTTGATCCTTTAGAATGATGGCGAGAGCTTCGAGGCTCTTGGCCACTTCAGGGTGGCGGTCTCCATAAGTCATACGTCGGATCTCGAGAGCCTGTCGATGGAGCTGTTCGACTCTTTCGAGGTCTTGTGAGTTTCCTTTCTGATAAAGCATAGTTGCTAAGTTGTTTAGGGCAATTGCAACGATGTGGTGTTTGTCTCCGTAGACCTTTTGTTGTATCTGGATCGCTCTTTTATAGTGCTCTTCCGAGCGGTCGTACAGGCCCATGCTCCTGTAGAGCGACGCCAGGTTTATTAGGGTGTTTCCAACTTGGGAGCTGACCTCGCCGTGACCTTTTTGTCGAATCTCCAGAGCTCTTTTGAACGCCGTTTCAGCTTCGGGAAAACGGCCATTTCGGTGTAAGATAACACCCAATCCGTTTAGATCGTTACCGATATACGGGTGGTCGCCTTCGAATAAATTGCTATCGATATTCAGAGCCTCTCGCTGATACTTCTCCGCCTCAGCGTATCTTCCCAGCTCTATCATAAGGGTTGTAAGATTTGTATATGTGCTTGAGATCTCTTCGTGATATCGGCCGTATGACGAAAGTTGCCTAGCCAGCGAGAATCTTAGTAGTTGCTCTGCCTCTTGATACTCGCCCCTTTTTATGAGGATCGTTCCTAAAACTCCTTTGGCCTCAGCCGCCGACAGAGAGTCTTCTCCTTTTGATTTTGTCCTTATTTCGACAGACCGACGCGCCAGATCCTCGGCCGATGCGAAATTTCCCTGTTGATACAGGACGGTTGAGAGCTGCCCCAAAAGCTCGGATCTTGCTTCGGGTTGATCTTCCAGCTCTTCTTCGAGACGGTCAGAGGCAGATTTGAGCACATCTTGAAGACTGAGGTTTCGTCCACCGGAGTTGGTGGGATTGGCATCGGCAAAGACTCTAACCAGGAAGCTCTGAAGTTGTGTTGCCTTTTTGCGTTCTGCGTTTCGGGACATGAAAGACGACAATGACACGCTGACTATCAAAAGCAGAGCTGCTGTCACGGCAAGGGCTGTGCGGTGCCGAGAGAAAAACTTTTTGAGTCTGTATATATAGCTTTTAGGGGCAATGTTGATCGGCAATTTCCAAAGGTAGTTGTTGATGTCTTCCACGACCTCGGCAACGGAGTTGTACCTTTGGTTTCGATCGCGCTCGATACACCTCAGAAGAATATGGTCCAAGTCTCCTTTCAGTGTGCGACGAACCCTCTTTTCTTCTTCCTCGTCTCTATAGCGCGTTCCTTTTCCCGTGATGGAGCTCGGTTCGGACGGCTGTGTTTCCTCAAGAACTTTCAGGATGTGTTGGGGATTCCGTCTGGATTCAAAGTGATATGGACGAGACCCGGTCAACAGCTCATATAAAACAACACCGAGTGAGTATACGTCGCTCGCAGTCGTAATCACCTCGCCGAGGATCTGCTCGGGGCTCGCATATTCCGGGGTCAATCCAGAGATCCCCCCAAGGGTGGTCGTATCCTCGTCCATCGGATCCATGAGCTTTGCCACTCCAAAATCGAGCAGCTTCGGCTCGCCTTCCGAGGTAATGAGGATATTCGACGGTTTGAGATCTCGGTGAACGATGAGGTTGCGATGGGCGAATTGAACGGCAACGCAAACTTTTTGAAACAGCAACAAACGATCGCGTATTGAGAGCTGATGCTCGTTGCAGTACTGATCGATGGGTTTTCCTTCGATAAGCTCCATCGCAAAGTAGGAGCGGTGGTCTTTCGTAGTACCACCATCGAGAATCGTGGCGATGTTCGGGTGCCGGAGATTGGCGAGTATTTGACGTTCGGTTCTAAACCTTATTGCGAATTCGCTCGACTCGAGACCGGGCCTTAGAACCTTGACCGCCACATGCTCTTCAAAGTCTCCTTCTATACGTGAAGCCAAATAAACTTCGCCCATGCCGCCTCTTCCGACAAGCTCGACGATCTGAAAAGCGCCTACTTGTGTGCCTGAGGGGAGGGATCCCGTATCCCGAAGCAGGTCGGTTGCTCGGCCGTCTAGGAACGGGAGCTGATCAGTGTCCGTAGCCAAGAGAGTCTCAACCTCTTTCAGCAAGCTCTCATCTTTCCCACAAGCATCACGTAAGAAACGCGATCTTTCTTCCGCCGGTAACTTAATCGCCGCCTCCGCCAGGTCCAGGACTCTCTTTGTCTTATTGGTCATCCTCAGCGCCCCCCCTCGAGATCTTGGGCAGCTCGAAGCTCCCGGGCGAGCCACTTTCTCGCCAGTGTCCAACGTCTCTTTATGGTTGCTCTGGAGACTTGCAGCACTTCTCCGATTTCATCGAGGCTTAGACCTGCGAAATATTTCATGACAACGATCTGCTCCAACTCCGGCTTGTGCTCTGCGAGTCTCTTCAGTGCTCCGTGGAGGTCTAGGAATTGATGGAGGTCGAGGCCGGATGACGTGGGCGGGTCCGACAGCGTATGGAGCGCGATCGTGGCGTGTCCCCCTCCTCGTTTCGCAGCAAGCCGCGCTCTTGCGTGGTCGACGAGAATTCGCCGCATGGCGGCCGAGGCGAATCCGAAGAATTGAGCGCGCGATTCCCAGGCGACTTTGTGCCGCGCGCTCATTCGAACGTACGCCTCGTTGATCAAATCGATGGTCTGCAGGGTTTGTCCGGCGTGCTCGTGGCGCAAATGTTTTCGGGCGATTTGCTTGAGATCAGCATACGTGAGCTCGATAAGCGGTGAGATGGCTGATCCATCTCCATCTGCCCAGCGAAGCAAGAGAGCAGTAATCTCCGAAGGTTTAGAAATTGAATCCGTCATCATTCCTCCTATAGCTTCAAGCGTCAAAGGGCAGGATTCGGCTCAGCTTTCAGCTAATCCAGGGAGCTTTGCAGGAGATCCCAAGGGCATGTGGTTTTGGGCAGGCCGATCATATCCAGTCGAAGCCGTCTTCACGCGGCGGCTCTGAAGGTGTCAGCCGTCGCGAGATCTCCGACTGAACCGACAGAAAGCCGACATGTCGGTGTTCTGTCGGTTTCCTGGTCAGACTCAGAAAACCCGCTAATTTAGCGGGTTCTCTCGTTTTCGAAAGCCGGCATCGTTTCTGCTCTAGAGGTAGATATGACGCTCAGAGAGCAACCCAGCTCCAAGAGGAGCAAAGCAGGCTCCAGAAGGAGCAAGGCAGGCTCGAAGGGCAACATCTGATGACTCGAAGGCAAGAGGTCTCGGGTCGTTATTTAACCTCGGATCAAGGAGACCCTCATGGCCTGGGTATCTGCAGCACACGTTGTTTCCGACAAAGCCATCACCTATTTGACCGCGACCTGGGAGGTGCCGAAAGCGCCGTCTAAAGATGTGGGGCAGACCATCTTCCTCTTCCCCGGCTTGCAAGCCAGCGCCCATGTCTTGCTGAACGGCAGGACCCACCATATTTCCGGTGCGGCGGTTCTCCAACCGGTGCTCGGCTGGGAGTCGTCGTCCGGTTGGACGATGGAGAATTATGTGCTCGCCAATGCACCGGTCCCCAACGACGAGGTTACAGGGCAAGTGGGGTCGGTTTCCGTGAAGGAGGGGGACAACATCATCGGTACCGTGACCCAATCGGGAACCGACTACACCATGTCCTTCCAGATCAACGGGGGCAAGACTTATTCCACGACGGTCGGCCTTGCAGCGATCGAGAAGGTCTGGGAGTCGACTTTGATCAAGGGGGCGACGCTGCAAGGATCGATGGTCTTCAACGAAGCGGTCATGGTGCTCGAAGAGTATAAGGTCAATGATTGCAGCAGCTATCCGGATACCAGCGGGGTGACTTTCTACAACCTCCAGGCGATGACCTCCGATGTATCGCCGGTGAACGGTGAGTGGACCGTGGAGACGGGTCTTGCCCAAGATCCGAAATGCGACGCGGTGAAGGCCGTGATCCAAAGCCCGACGATGGATTCCGGGCAGGTCGAGATCAAGATGGCGGGTTCCTAAGCTAGTCCCAGCTCCCGGAGCCGGCGGCGCAGGGTGCGAATGGAGATCTCGAGGTGCTCGACCATGGCCTCGTGGTCCCCTTCACAGTCGTCGAAGGCTTGACGGATCTCGTCGTTCGTGACCTCGCTGGAAGCGCGGAGGTTAGGGAATTTTTCGATCAAGGCGTAGAGGGAGGTGCGCGAGATGCAAAGGGCTTCGGCGGTGGGCTTCAAATCCCAGCGGTTGCCCCTAAGGGTTTCGCGCAGCTCGTCCTCGGTCACGGTCGAGGGTTTGCGTCGAATGGCTTTCGGCGCTTTGGCGGGACGGCTGGGGTTGGAGGCCGGTTCGGCGGTGCCCTCCAGCAGTCGTTCCACCGAGGGGCCGAGCTGGAGACGGGGAGCCTTGCGGCTGCCGATCACCATTTGGCGCACGACGTTTTTCAGCTGGCGGACATTGCCCGGCCAGGGCAAGGCCACCAGCCGGATGAGCATCGGAGGGTCGAGCCACGTGGTGGCGTCCTCGGCCCGAAGGCGATGGGATTCGCCGACGTTCTCGAGCTCGCTTTCCAGGAAATGCTTGAACAACCGGCCGAAGTCGTCTCGGCGGTCTCGCAGGGCCGGCAATCGGATTTCGAAGCCGGCCAAGCGGTGGAGCAGGGGCGAGCGGAAGGACCCCGAAGCGATCTTGGCTTCGAGGTCGGCGTCGGTGGCGGCCACGACCCGGACGTCGACTCGACGGGGCCGCGGATCGCCGAGGGGTTGGATCTCACCGCTTTCGAGCACCCGAAGAAGCTGGGCTTGGAGCTCCGGCGACGACTCGCCGATCTCGTCGAGAAAGAGGGTCCCGCCGTGTGCGCGGGCAAAATAGCCGGGTTGATCTTGGTTGGAACCGGTGAACGCGCCTTTCCGAGCCCCGAAGAGCTCGGCGACCGCCAGCGACTCGGGGATCGCGGCCAGGTTGACGGCCAAGAAAGGTCCGCTTCTCCGTGACGCGCGGTGCACGGCCTGGGCGACCAGCTCTTTGCCGGTGCCGGTTTCACCGCGAATCAGGACCGAGACGTCGAGGTCCGCTACCCGTTCGATGTCGGCCCGGGTGCGCACGAGGAGGTGAGATTGCCCCACGAGTCCGTAATCCGGGGGAGCCGCCGACATGGCCAGACGATGGAGATGCAGCCACAACACGATGCGTCCGGCCAGCTCCAGGGCAATGCCGTCTTCGAGCTCGGCGGAGGAAAATGTGCGTGGGGCGGTGATCGCCTTGCCTTGGATCCTGAGGGTCGACGAGCTGGAACCGGGATCCAGGAGCAAATCGCCGTCGGCGGGGCGCAGATGCCACGGATTGCGGCTCAGGTGGCGGTCGCGCAGGGCCGAGTCCCGACCCTGCGAATTGGAAGTGAACACCGGCTCTCGACGGGAGAGGGCCACGGACCGGCCTCGTTGCAATTGGGGCAGCAGAGCGCGATCGCCGATCCGGTGCAAATCGGGGTGGAACAGAATCGTCAGAGCCGGGACCGCCGATCCCTGGGCATGTCGTTCAGTGGCTTGCCGACCGAGCGCGGAGCCGGCTTGGAGGGTGGACTCGTCCAGTGAGTCTCTCTGTGAGAGGCCCTTTGCGGTGTCCCCCCTGGCTGAGTCGCTTCGCGCTGAATGGTTTCGCACGGATCTGTTACGCGCTGATTCATTTTTCACGGTGGGATGGTATCGAATCAAGATGGGATGACCAACGTCTGAATTGGGTCCCTAAATGAGCTGAAACACAAAGGAGAAATCATGGCCAACACTTACACGTTTCAAGTCGGTTTCACATGGGATCAGAGCAAAACCGCCGACAAAACCACCTGGCCCCTGTCTTTCGTTTTCGTCCAATCGAACGGAAACCTCTACACGCCGAAATCGGGCTCCTCAAGCTACAACGGACGGCAAAGCACGGCCGGAAACCCCGACGACATTCACTACGAATTCGTGGAGGGTGACAGCATCCGTTGGGAGATCTATGCGTTGTCCTCTCCCACGAGTGGCACCCTCAAGCTCAGCAATCTGAGGGTGCCTTTCGAGCTCATGAAGGATAAATCCACCCAGACTCCCTTCAAAGCGAACAACTACAGCAGCCCTATCTGGGTGGCGGCCACGGGCAGCAAAACCTGTGACCATCTTCCCGGTGCCACGTCGGGAACAGCCTATCCATATTGGACGCCTCCGACGGGTGGCACATTCGTCATCGACAAGACGGGAACCTACAGGTTCTGGGTGGATTTCGACGTTGCGGTAGATGGGCGGAAATTCGCGGTGGATCCGGAGATGATCACCGGACCGGCAAACTCCGGCGGTGGCGGTTATTCGCCGTATTCACCAATGTTTCCTTTCGGCGCGCCGTGAGCATCTGAGCTGAGAGGTTTTGGCGGCGAGCAAACCGACCATGAGCTCAGCGCGCCGCCCCTGGGACCCGTTCCGTCGATGGATTTAGATCCACCGCGAGCAGGTGGAAGCGGGGGTCGGTTCTGAGCTGGTCCAGCTCGGGGTCGAGCTGGGTTTCTTGGGGAGAATAGCCTTGCCACAAGGCCTGCCCGAGAAGGTCTAAGGCCCGGTCTCGGTGTCCACAGATCTCGAGGGTGACGGCGAGCCGATAGTGGGAAGAAGCATCGAGCGTCGGGGCGGCCGAGGTGCCATCGTCGGCTTTCAACCGAGCGATGAGGTCCATGGCTTCGGCCGTCCCACCGCTTTTGGCGAGAAAGAGGGCCAAGCGACTCTGCAGGGTCGGGTTCTGGGGCTGGCCCTCGAGCTCGACCCGCAAGAGCTGAATCGCTCGTCGATAGTGCTTTTCGGCGTCTTGCTTCTTGGCAGGTATCCAGCGATAGGCATCGGCCAGATTGGCCCAATAGAGATAGTGGTTGGCGGCGGTTCCCAAAGCAAGTGCTTTTTCGAAGGCATCGGCGGCTTCCACGTAAAGGCCTTGGATGAAGAGCAAGGTGCCCAGATTCGCGTAGAGCGAGGGGACGGGGGAGATTTGCAGGGCGATTTGTAGCTCTTGGGACGCCTCCGCATATTGTCCTTGCATGTAGAGGGCGGCCACCAGGTTGCGGCGACCGTAGACCGCCCGCGGGGCGATCGCGATGCTGTCTCGGTAGGCCGCCTCCGCCTCTTGGTATCGACCGGATTTCAAATAGAGATCGCCGATGGCGTCGTGGGGCCGTCGATCTCCGGGCTCGCTTTCGATGGCCCGCCGATACGCTTGCTCCGCTTCGTCGATTTCGTTTCGGGCATCGAGAATCTGGGCTTTTCGATACCAGGCTTCGCGGTGATTCGGTTGGAGGATCAACGCCGTCTTTAGGTCGCTCTCGGCCGCCGCCGGCTCGTCCTGATGGAAAAGCACGATGCCGCGAATCACCCGCGCGTCGGCGAAGTGGCCGTCCAGCTCGACGGCTTTTTCCGCCGCGGCACGGGCTCGGACGAGGAAGGAAGGATCACGATTGTCGTCCTGGAAGCGCCAAAGATGGGTTTCCGCCAAGCCCGTATAGGCGGGGGCCGATCGCTCGTTGAGCGCCAGCATTTTGCGGAAGACCTGCTCCGCGCGTTCCGCGTGGGAGACCTGGCTGGAGTCCCTCAGCAGATCTCGGCCGTATTGGTAGAGCTGCTGTGGGCCCATATCCTCCGTTGGATCCACCGACCCTTGTGCTGTAGATCCTTGCGGGGCGGCGTTTTCCTGCATCCCGGGGGGCGACGGCGGGTCCTTCCGATAGGTTTCGCCGAGGTCGTCCCCTCGGAGCCCCAGCCAAAGGGCGGCGAGCCCGAGGCAAGCGATCCCCAAGGCCACGAGCCTGGGTCGTGGAATCACGAAATAGGAGGTCGAGAGGTTGGAGCCGGACGGCTCCTGAACGGAGGGATCCGCCGAGCTCGGCAAGTTGGAGGCCTGTGTGGAATTCGAGGGTCCCGCCAGGGTCACCGAATGATCTTCGGTGAGGTCGCCGGCCGGAAAGCCGGGCTCGGATGCCGCGCGATCCCGGAAGCCGACCAGGGTGTCGACCACCGCCTGGGTGCTCGAAGGGCGGAGCTCTGGGGACTTCTGGTGCAGCCGCTCCACCCAAGCCGAAAGATCTTCAGGGATGCTGGGATCGACGTCGTGGAGGGGCTCGGGATGAAAGGTCAACACCCGGCTCAGGGTCTCTATCAAGCTGTTGCCGCGAAACGGCGACCTGCCGGCCAGCATTTGATAGATCAACGTGCCTAAGGAAAAAAGGTCCGATCGGAAATCCACGTCCAAACCCCGGGCCTGCTCGGGTGACATGGCGGTTCCCGTGCCGACGACCACACCCGGGACGGATATCGACGCATCCGTCGGATCCGGGCCGTCGGTCGAATGCGGCTCGACCCTTTTGGCCAGCCCGAAGTCGAGGATTTTGACCCGTCCGGAGCGGGTCATCGCGACGTTGGCGGGTTTTAGATCTCGATGCACGATGCCGTGAGCGTGGGCTTCCCGCAAACCTTCGGCGATATCCAGCGCCCAGCCGAGAGCCTTTTGTAGCGGCACCGGACCTTCGCTCAGCTCGTCGGCGAGGGTAAAACCGTCGAGCAGCTCCATAACGATCCAGCTATCGCCGTTGTCGTCTTCCAGAATGTCGTGAATCTGAACGATGGCGGGGTGATTGAGCCTGGCCACAGACCGGGCCTCGCGCAGAAATCGCGCCCTGGATCGGTCTGAATCGAGTAGGTCGGCCCGGATTTGCTTCAACGCCACGCGTCGATGCAGACGCTCGTCGAAAGCCTGAAATACCTCGCCCATGCCTCCCCGCCCGAGCAGATGCTCCAAACGGTATGGGCCAATGGTGTGGAAGGGCGGTGGGCTCACGGACAGGTGCTCACGGCAAGGGCTGTGGATCGACCGTCGGCGAGGGCTCGGCTCGCGGGCGACGGGTGTTTACCGTGTAAGCATACGCGGCCGACTCGGGCCGGGGGAAGCCATGGCGCGCTGTGACTGAAATGGTGACGGAGACGAAAGCGAGGCGCGGAGCGGGCGCTCTAGGATGGTCGGCCGGGCTGGGAGGGAGTATGGAGCTGACTGAGCTTACGCGCCGTGCGGAGGAATGGGTAGGAAAAGAGGTGGCTCAACAGCAGCGGCGTCATCGCTCGGCGGAAGGCTTGGCAGCCGTCCCCGAGCGACTTGCGCTGCCCATGACCGTGCTCAGTTGACGCCGTAGGTGTGGCGCGCTTGCTCGTTGCCGTCGACGGTGTTGATCACCAGCTCGCTGGGTTGATTCTCGCGGGCCAGCTCCCTGGCGGCTTCGAGGGCGTCGGCCTTGGTGGAAAAGTCCGAGCGGATCTCGCCCTTCCCTTCGAGAGTGATCTTCCAGGCGTCTTCGTCGGATTCCAGGCGGAAGACTTTGGCGCTCGGCTCGGCAGTGCTGTGCTCGTTGGATTGGGATGGCGTGTCAGTGTCGACTGCTTGTTCTTTCATGGCCTGCCTTTTCAAGACCTGACGAACCGCCAAACCACCGGCAACCAGAGTCGTCAGCGCCACGACGCCTGCGGCGGCGGTCGCGCCTTTGTGGTTGGCAATGAGCTTGGTGGTTCGTTGGATCGCGGGCTGGGCCAAATCGAGACAGCTTGAAACTAATTTAACGTCGGCAACGTTCATGAAGGCTCCTTTAGGTCGTGGAAATGTGGGTTGTGGATATGGAAAAACTGAGGCCGGAACGGGTCGGCATGCACCTCCGACGGGCTCCGTTCTCGTAAGCCTCGCTTCTGCCTACTCTTAAAGAGCAAGGCCTATGCCGGCCCCTGGAGAGCGCTATTCAGGTCTAGACGGGGCTGTTTGGGAGAAAGAATTGTAATCTTTGCTCTGCTCTTGCAAGATTTGCAGTGAACGATAGACCGTGAAATACACCATTAGCCGGCAGGAACGCATGTCATGAGCCGCGAACACGAGCAGCTTTCGAACGCATCGAATCCGATCCCTTGGACATTCTCACGGATGGGTCGAATGGTGTTGGGGGTCGTGGCGATTTTCTTCGGTCTGGCCATCGGAGCGTGGGTGCTCTACAACTCATGGGTCGAGCGACTGCCCGAATACTCCGGAGGTTTTTTGACCTTCGGGATATCGCCGATGATGATCGGTTGTGGGGTGTTTTGGGTGCGCACGGCCTACACCGGCGAGACTCCGACCCTTGGCGACGACTGGGAGGAAGACTGGCAGGAAGATGTGGATCACTCTTGAAGAGTGGGGAATTGCCTTTCTCCTGGTTAGAAAAGCACTGTGGCTCGTCCCGATATGAGGGGAAAACATCCCAGAAAATGAACCTGGAGTCCTAACTTGGTCCTATTTTCCAGCGATTTTCGCATTAGAGGATGAAAGCGAACGGTCCCGTCGATCGTCGACGGGCCTCGGGAGCTTCTAACTTCTTATGGGAGCTGGGTGACATGACCACTTCAAAGCGTTTTTCCTCAATGATCTGCATCTTCTTGATGGTCTTTTCCTTGACGGCGACGGGTGTCGCTTTCGCCGGCAATGGCAACAGTAATGGAAACGGAAATGGCGGTAACGGCAACGCCAACGACCAGGCTTGTTGGGGCCAAGCGACCCGGGTCTTTGCCCAGACCGGGGCCATGGGCTATCACGCTTCCAACCAAGACGAGCCACGGTTGGGTCTGCGCAACCTCGCCGTGGTGCTATTCGACGCCGGCTTGATCGACGCGCCGACCCTGCAGGCCCTCGGTGCCTTCGTGTCCGAAGACATCAGCGCTTGCCAATAAGCCTCGCCCCAGGGCGCACAGCTAGAAACGGCCGAGGATTCCTCTGGGTCCTCGGCCGTTCTTCGCGTAGGTCTCGACTCATCAAGTGTGCCGAACCGCCTGAAGCTCTTCTTCAGCGAGTCGAAGAAAGGCATCGATTCTTTTACGCTGGACGCTCATAGACTCTGCGGGCAGCGGTCCAATCTGCGACTAGCCGGGCGCTAGCGCTAGCTGCGATCCTCGAGCTGCCAGATTGAGGGCCAGGCGAGGAACCCCCATTGGCCGTCCATGACCTCGCCGGTGCCGTAGACGTCCCGGCCCACCATCTCGAAGCTACAGGCGCGCTCGATCATGTCCACGTGGCGGCGGCCTTCGAGCAGGCGGATGGTGAGGTAGTAGACGCCGGGGTTGAGGGGCGGGGCTTCGAGCTTGAAGCGAAAGACGCCGCTGCGGATCTTTTCCGGCACGGGTCCACCGGCCATTTTCGAGCTCATGGAGTAGACGTCGATGCCTTCGCGATCTTCGAGGGTGATGATCGGATTGACGTCGTGCAGCTCGCGGTCGGCTTCAAAATGCAGCTCGAATTCCAAGTCACTGCCCATGGGCAGGAGCCCGGGATCGTCGCTGCCGCCGAGGCGGATTTCCTGAAATACGGGTTTGAAGCGAGGGGAGCGACCCGCGTGCTCGGTGAGGGAAAGGCGCCCGCCCATCTGTAGCTCGTTGGAGCCGGATTCGAGATAGGCGGCGATGGTCTCGACGGTCTCGCCCAGGCCGGCGATTTTTCCGCCGTCGATCCACAGCACCCGGGTCGCCAAGCGACGGATCACCGAAAGATCGTGGCTCACCAGCAGGATGGTGCGGCCGCTGTCGTGCAGGCTGCCCATTTTGCCCAGGCATTTGTTTTGGAAGGCGAAATCGCCGACCGCCAAGACCTCGTCTACCAGCAACACGTCCGGGTCGAGGTGGGCGGCGACGGAAAACGCCAGACGGACCCGCATGCCCGAGCTGTAGCGTTTGATCGGTGTGTCGAGGAAGCGGCGGATTTCGGCGAATTCAACGATTTCGTCCAGGCGTTGATCGATTTCGGATTTGCGCATGCCGAGGATCGCGCTCGACAAGTAGAGATTCTCCCGTCCGCTCAGCTCGGGGTGGAAGCCGGTGCCCACCTCGAGCAGGGAGCCCACCCGTCCGCGGATTTCCGCCCGGCCTTCGGACGGCGCGGTGATGCGGGAAAGCAGCTTGAGCAGGGTGGTTTTGCCGGCGCCGTTGCGTCCGATCATGCCCAGGATTTCGCCCCGGGGCACCTCGAAGGAGATGTCCCGCAGGGCCCAGAACTCGGATTTTTCCTCGCTTTCGGCGCCCCGACCGAGCCGAGATTTCACCGCTCCGCCGATGCGCTCCCGCAAGGTGTTGTAGGTGCCGCCGCGGCTGCCGAGCTTGTATTTCTTGCCCAAACCCTCGACGCGGATCATGGGCAGCCCTGGGTTCATGGGCAACCCTGGGTTCATGGGTAGCTCAGACGACATCGGCGAAGGTCCTTTCCATCCGGCGGAAATACAGCAAGCCGGCCACCAACAACACCAGCGTGGCGGAGCTCGACGCGAGCAGGGTCGGACCGGGCATGGTCTCGGTGTCGAGCAAGGCCCAGCGGAATCCGTCGACCACGCCGACCATGGGGTTCAGGGCGTAGATGATGCGCCATTTTTCCGCCAGCAGGCTGCTGGGATAGGCGATCGGCGTAGCGAATAGCCAGAGCTGCACCAGGAAGGGCACGGTGTGGCGGACGTCGCGATATTCCACGTTGAGAGCGGACAGCCACAGGCCGACGGCGAGGGCCGCGGCCACCGACAGGATCAGCAGGAACGGCAACCACACGATGTTGGCCGTCGGCATGATGCCGTAGGCGGCCATCATGCCGAGCAGCACGAGGAAGGCGAGAAAGAAATCGACCACGCCGGCGAAAACCGCGCCCAGGGGGATGATCAGCCGTGGGAAGTAGATCTTGCGCAGGAGATTGGCGCTGCCCACCAGGCTGTTGGAGGAGGCGGCCAAGGCGTTGGCGAAGAAGGTCCACGGCACCAGGGCGGCGAACGAGAAGATGGGGTAGGGCACACCGTCCGACGGCATGCTCGCCAATTTGCCGAAGAACAGACTGAACACCACCATGGTCAGCAGGGGCTGGAGGATCGCCCACAGCGCGCCGAGCGCGGTTTGTTTGTAGCGCACCTTGATGTCGCGCCAGACGAAGAAACCGAGCAGCTCGCGATAGGCCCAAAGCTCCACCAGCTCCGCGCCCAGGAAACCCCGGTTCGGCAGAATCACGGTGGTGGGCAGGCTTTCGACCGGAGCTAGGGAATCGTCGGCGCGCGGGGCGGCGTTGGGGTCGGCAGAGGCATCCATGGCGAAGCGGATCTTACTGTCTATCCCCTACCGACGCGAGGTCTATCCCGGATGGGGTGAGCCCTCACCCCCCAGCCCCCTCTCCCGCAGACGGGAGAGGGGGAGCCGGATTGTCCTCCCAAACTTCTTGGGCATATTAGGAGATGCTTCTCGCCCGAACGGTTCGAGATTGCTTCAAACGCGCGCGCGGAGCGCAAGCAATCATTCCCCCCTCTCCCGTCCCGGGCGGCCCGCGCAGGGAGAGGGGGGCTAGGGGGGTGAGGGCTCTCCAGCTCGAAGCGATGCGCTATTCGGACAATTTGCGGGCGACGATCAAGTAGTGCAGGCCGTAGCCGGCTTCGAGCCGCCAGCGCTCGAAAGCCGCGCCGAGACCGACGAGGCGCGCGATGGCCGCGATTCGCCGGGCGTTGACCCAGCGGTAGAGACCCTGGCTGCCGTACCCGGGGATGAGGGTCGTGGATCGCTCGACCACGAAGCCGTTGTTCTCCAGCATGCGATGGAGCTCGCGGCGGTCGATCCAATTTTCCAGGGGCTGATCGGTCCAGGCGTCCCGTTGGGCCGCGGGCATGGCGTTGAAGGTGCGGGGGTTGGGCGTGGTGAAGATGAAATGCCCGCCGTCCACCAAGAGGTGAGCCGCCAACTCCACGTGCCGCTCGGGCTCCTCGAAATGCTCGATCACCTCGTGGGAGATCGCTACCTCGAATTCGGCCCGGGGCGCGTCCCAGGTCAAGAGATCGTGAGCCTCGAATTGCAGGCTCGGGTATCGAAGCCGGGCTTCCTCGACCGCTTTGGGGGACAGCTCCACGCCCAGGGTCGGACCGAATTGACCGAGCACCGCGGTCAACCAACCGGCGCCGCACCCGAGATCGATCAAACGCGGCTGATATCGACGGGTGGCCACCAGGGCGTCCAAGATGCCCACCGTGCGCTGCAACCGCAGTCGATTGGCGTAGTCGTGTTGCTGCCACCGTCGGTCGTAGAACTCCCGCTGGGCATCGATATCTGGGGCCTGTCGCTCAGGGGCCGTGGACGTCATGGGCGCAGCTTATCAGCGGTGCACGCGACCGACGAGGCCCGTCGATGGACCGCCTTCGACCTTTGACAAACGGCTCCTAATCCACTATAACGATTTACTATAACGATTTAGTGAATCAAGGAGACCTGTCCATGCACGGGAGCCGTCTGCCTTCGAGAACTCTGTCAGCCACCGGGTCTAGAGCCGTTTCAAGGGCCCGCCGGCTCGTGCTTTGGATGTCGATCAGCTTGCTCTGGTCGCCGCTCGGATTCGCCCAAGAAGCGGAGGAGAGCGACATGGAAACGAAAATCAGCCGTCTTGTAGAGGCCATGACCCTCGAGGAGAAGGTGGGCCAGACGGCCCTGCGGGGCTTCAGCAGCCGGTCGGCCCAAAGCGCCGACGTGCTGGCGGACGCGATCCGGGCGGGGCGCGCGGGAGCGTTGCTCAACGTCATGGATCGACAGGTGGTCGACCAATTGCAGAAGGTCGCGGTCGAAGAGAGCCGGTTGGGCATTCCGCTGCTCTTCGCCCGGGACGTGATCCACGGCTTTCGCACCATCTTCCCGATCCCCCTCGGCCAAGCCGCTTCGTGGAGCCCCGAGCTGGTGGCCGCGGGCGCGCGAGTGGCGGCGGAGGAAGCGAGCACCTACGGCATCCGTTGGACCTTCGCGCCTATGCTCGACATCGCCCGGGATTCCCGCTGGGGACGGATTGCCGAGTCGCCGGGCGAGGATCCTTTCCTGGCGGAACGCATCGCCGAAGCCGCGGTGCGCGGGTTTCAGGGTGAGGATCCCACCTCGCCCACCAGCCTGGCGGCCTGTGCCAAGCATTTCGCGGCTTACGGCGCGGCCGAGGGGGGGCGAGACTACAACTCGGCCTTTGTGTCCGAGGCGCAGATGCGTAACGTTTATCTCAGACCCTTCGACGCCGCCGTGAGGGCCGGGGCGTTGACCCTCATGACCGGCTTCAACGAGCTCAACGGCGTACCCGTGACCGCCGATCCCTGGTTGTTGACCGACGTTCTGCGCGGTCAGTGGGGTTTTGACGGATTCGTGGTCAGCGATTGGGAGTCGGTGACCGAGATGATCGCCCACGGCTTCAGCCGCGATCCTGAGCACGCGGCGTCCCAGGCCATGCGGGCGGGCACGGACATGGAAATGACCAGCCGAGCCTATGAAGATCATTTGGTGGAGCTGGTGCGGTCCGGTCAAGTGCCGGAGGCGGATCTCGACCGTGCGGTGGCCGGGATTCTGCGGGTCAAAATGAAGCTCGGCCTCTTCGACCATCCGTGGCGCGATGCGGGCCGGGACGACGTTTTGTTGGCGCCGGAATATCTCGACGAGGCCCGAAAGGCCGCGCGTCAAAGTCTGGTCTTGCTCAAGAATCAGGATCTCCTGCCGCTGGAACCGAGCCTCTCGAAAGTGGCGGTGGTGGGTCCGCTGGCGGACGCTCCCCACGAGCAGCTCGGCACCTGGACCTTCGACGGCAAAAAAGAACATAGCGTCACCCCCGTGACCGCTTTGCGGGATCGGCTGGGCAACGAGCGGGTGATCTTCGCGCCGGGTCTCGCCTATTCCCGGGATCGATCCACCGAAGGATTCGCCGCGGCCCGAGCCGCCGCGGAGCAGGCGGACGTGGTGTTGTTCTTCGGTGGTGAGGAGGCCATCCTGTCGGGTGAGGCCCACAGTCGGGCGGACCTGCGGTTGCCCGGCGCCCAGGAAGCGCTGCTGACGCAGCTGGCGCAGCTCGACAAGCCGATGGTCCTGGTGCTGATGGCAGGACGCCCCTTGACCGTGGAAGAGGTTCTGGACGAAGTCGATGCCCTGATGATGGCTTGGCACCCCGGCACCATGGGTGGCCCGGCGATCGTCGATGTGCTCTTCGGCGACCACGGTCCCCAAGGACGTCTGCCGGTCACTTGGCCGAAAGCCGCTGGTCAAGAGCCGATCTACTACAACCACAAAAACACGGGGCGTCCGGCACCGTCGCCCGGCGAGAAACAGCCCCTTCCCTTCGACGAAATTCCCGTGGGTGCCTGGCAGAGCTCCTTGAGCAATACCTCCCGCTACCTGGATCTGGGGTCCCGTCCACGGTTCCCGTTCGGCTTCGGTTTGACCTACACCACCTTTGAATATGGCGACTTGAAAGTCGGTGCCAGGCACTTATCCGAGGGTGGGGAAACCGGTGCCAGGCACTTATCCGAAGATACAGAAACCGGTGCCAGGCACTTATCCGAAACGCAATCGTCGGTCGTGCAGCTGACCCCTGACGGGGTTCTGACCGTGGAAGTCGAGCTCGCCAACACGGGTCCGCGGCCGGGCACGGAGGTCGTCCAGCTCTACACCCGGGATTTGGTGGGCAGCTTGACCCGTCCCGTGCGCGAGCTCAAAGGATTCCAAAGCGTTGTTTTGAAGCCAGGTGAGTCCAGGACGGTGACCTTTGAGCTGCCGGCGTCGGCGCTGGCCTTTTTCAACCAAAAGGGCGAGTCGGTGCTCGAAGCCGGCGAATTCGAGCTTTGGGTGGGCGCCCACGCGGAAGACGCGCGTCTCGGCCGACGCTTCGAGCTGGTGGACCCGTCCGGAGATCCCCCGGTTTCTGGAGAAGACCAGGCTTCTGGAGAAGACCCGGCTTCTGGAGAAGACCTTTGAGCTTCGGCGCGGCCCTCGGTCTCTTGGCGTTGGCGGTCGGGGTCCTGCTGGTCTTGGTGCTGGTTTTCCGCTTCCACGGCTTCCTGGCACTTTTGGCGGTCAGCCTGCTGGTCGCTTGGGTCGGTGGCGTCGCGCCGTTGGAGGTGGCGGGTCAAATTCAAACGGCCATGGGCGGCACCCTCGGATATATCGCCATCGTCATCGGCTTGGGCGCGATTTTCGGCGAGATGTTGCAGCGCTCCGGCGGCGCGGAGGTGATCGCCCATCGCATGCTGAGCCGCTTCGGCAAGCGTCGAGCGCCCACGGCCCTCGGCCTCACCGGTCTGGTGGTGGCGATCCCGGTGTTTTTCGACGTCGCCTTCATCCTCTTCGTGCCCCTGCTCAAGACCTTGAGCCGACGCACGGGTCGTCCGTTGATCGGTTTCGCCATCCCGTTGCTGGCGGGTTTGGCCGTGGCCCACGCCTTCATTCCGCCGACCCCCGGTCCGGTGGCGGTCGCTGGTTTGCTGGGAGCGGACTTGGGTTGGGTGATCCTCTTCGGCCTGATCGCGGGCGTGCCCGCCTTGGCCGTGGCAGGGGTGTTTTTCGGCTCGGTGTTGGCCCGAGGGCCTCTGGGCGAGCTCAAAATCGATGAGGCTCCAAAGTCTGAAGAGGCGGAGTCCGATGATGCAGCAGGGGCAGAGACCGAGGGCGGTCCTGGATTCGCGGAGGCGTTGGCCTTGGTGGCCCTGCCCTTGGTGCTGATCCTAACGGCCACCGTCTCCAAAGTCGGCATGGCGGAAGGCTCCGTGCGGACGCTGTTGCAGGTGGTGGGCCATCCCTTCGTCGCCCTCTTGTTGACCGTGGCCGCGGCTTGGATCCTGCTCGGCCGACGTTGCGGTTGGAGCAAACAGCAGCTGGAAGCCATGGCCGGCCGGTCGTTGGAGCCTGTGGGCGGGATCCTCTTGCTGACCGGTGCCGGCGGAGTGTTGGGAAAGATGCTGCTGGCCACCGGTGCCGGCGGTGTATTGGCGGAAGGCCTCAGCGACTCTGGGCTGCCCCTGCTGCTCTTGGGATTCGTCACCGCCTTGGCGTTGCGCATCGCCCAGGGGTCGGCCACGGTTTCCATGGTCACCGCCGCGGGTTTGATCGCGCCCCTCGTGGAAGCGGATCCGGTGAGCGGACGGGCCACTGCCGCGTTGGTGGTGGCGATTGCCGCCGGCGCCACCGCTTGCTCCCATGTCAACGACTCGGGTTTTTGGCTGGTGAGCCGATACCTGGGCCTAACGGAGAAAGAAACCTTGCGAAGCTGGACGTTGATGACCGCGGGAGTGGGTGGAGTCGGATTCTTGGGTGTGTGGATCGCCTCGGCGTTGCTGGGCGGCTTCGGTGGGCAGGTCGAGGCTCGACCGTTGAACGAAGCGTCGCCAAATGAAACACCTTCGAAGATCGCAGCTGCCGATCCGTCGGCCGAGGCTCGCCTTGAGACCCTCGGTGAGCTAGAGGCCTGGGAGGTCGGCTTGGGTGGGTTGATCCCCGCCGACGCCAAGGTAGAAGTGATCGCCGAAGGATTCGAATGGGCGGAAGGTCCCGTATGGCTGCCCGACGAAGGCTCGGTGCTGTTCTCCGACGTGCCGACCAATCGGATCTACCGTTGGTCGGAGGCGGGTGGGCTGGACGTTTGGATGCAGGGATCGGGTTACACCGGTCAGGTGCCCCGGGGTGGCGAGCCCGGCTCCAACGGTCTGTTCATGGACGGTGCCGGGCACTTAGTTCTAGCCCAGCACGGGGATCGACGGATCGCACGATTGATCAGCCCGCGGTCGGAAGGACCTTTTGCTGCGGGTGAGGCCCGATTCGAGACCCTGGCCGACCACTTCCAAGGCAAGAAATTCCACAGCCCCAACGATTTGGTGATTAGCCGTGCGGGGGAGATCTTTTTCACCGACCCTCCCTACGGCTTGGAAGGCGGTTCCGACGGCCCGGGGCGAGAGCTCGGCTTCCAAGGCGTCTACTATCGCCCGGCGGGTGCAGAGAGCACCGTCCAGTTGTTGACCGACGAGCTCAGCCGTCCCAACGGCATCGCTTTGTCGCCGGACGAGAGAACCCTCTATGTCGCCAATTCGGATCCCGAGCGGGCCCTGTGGATGGCCTACCCCCTGAGCGACGACCAAAAGTTGGTCAAAAAGCTCGGCGAAGGGCGTGTTTTCCACGACGCCACCGAGCGGGTCGGCGATGCAGACCCCGGGCTGCCCGACGGCATGGCCGTGGATGCGGCAGGGCACGTCTTCGCCACGGGTCCCGGTGGGGTTTGGGTCTTCGATCCCCAGGGCAAGCCGCTCGGTCTCGTCCGCCTGCCTGTGCCGTCGGCCAATTGCACCTTCGGCGGAGCCGACGGCTCCACGCTCTTCATCACCGCCGACAGTTATTTGCTGCGTCTGCGCACGACCACCCGTGGCCTGTACGGGGGGCCGCCGCGAGACGGCGGGCAACCGGGGGATTGATCCATTGAAGATTCAAGTCGTGATGTTGATGGGGGTCTGCGGCACCGGTAAATCGACGGTAGGTCGACTGCTGGCTCAGCGGTTGGCCTGGCCGTTTTTCGACGGCGACGACTTTCACCCCGAAGCCAATCGGAAAAAGATGGAGTCCGGCCAACCGCTGGATGACGACGACCGTCGTCCGTGGCTGGAGGCTTTGCGAGACCTGATCCGTCGTCGCCTCACCGCGGCGGGTCCGGCCGTTCTCGCCTGCTCTGCGCTGAAGCAAAGCTACCGGCAGCTGATGGTGCTGGACGATCCTCGGATTCTCTTGGTCCATCTCACTGGTCCTCCCGAAATCCTCGCTCAACGCCTGCGTTTGCGTCGGGACCACTTCATGCCGCCGGGTCTGCTGGGCAGTCAGCTGCAAATCCTCGAGCCCCCGGGCGGAGAGGCCTTGACCCTCGATGTGGAGGCCTCTCCGGAAACCCTTTGCGACTTGATTCTCGAGGCAATGGAGACTCCGCGGGCGGCGGCGGCGGTTGAAAGATAAGCGCTCAAAAAAGAAAACGGTCAGAAAAGAAAGAGGCCGTTGCCCCGCGGGCAACGGCCGAGCATCCCTCCGGTCGGGCCTGACGGCCCCTAGTTTCAGATCACCGTCGGTCAGGGGTGCGTTTCGGTGTTGGGAACCTCGTCACCACCGCCACCGGGCTCGCCGCCGCCGTCCGGATCGGTCGGCGGCTCTTCGTCGGCGATGACGGGGCAGAGATCGATGGCCGAAACGCCGGTTTGGGCGTGGGTTTCGCAGCAAACCTCGGCGGTGCAGGAGCTGGAGCAGCTGGCCACGGCGCCGGCTTGGGCTTGGGCCGCCGCGATCACGTGGACCAGGTTGTCGGCGACCAGATAGTCCTCGACCTCACCGATTTTGAATTGACCACTGCCGTCCCAACCGCTGGTGTTGACCGGAACCACGGCATTGATGGGCACGTCGGTGATCGAGATGCGCATCCAAGACGCGACCTGGTCTATATCGAGCTCGTGGCCAGGGTTCGTGAATCTTGGGCCTGCGACCCAGGGTTGCGCTTCGCTTAGCCTGGGCTATTGGATGAAAGTCCTTCAGGGTTTGAAGGCATCCGTCTCGGGGAGCTTTCCGCAGGCCTCGAAAATTCTTGACTCAGATGTTCAGGAATCGTTCGGAGGAAGCACGCTAGCTTGGCTCCGGCAGGCTACTGGTTGCGGGCAACGAGCTCGCTGCGGGTGCCGGCTTGCAGCACGCGACTGGCCAGGGGACGGCCCAAGAAGTCTTGCAAGGCACGGGAGGCTTCGCGGATCGCGTCGAGGTCGACGCCGGTTTCGATTTCCATCTCCCGGCAGAGATAGAGCAAATCCTCGGTGGAGACGTTGCCCGAGGCGCCTTTCATCACCGGGCAGCCGCCGAGTCCGCCGAGGGAGGTGTCGAAGCGCGTGACCCCTTCTTCGAGGGCGGCGATGGTGTTGGCGATGCCGAAGCCACGGGTATCGTGGAGATGCAGCCAGAGGGGGAAGTCGCCGAGCCGATCGCGATATTTCCTCAGAAGTCGACGGATCTGCAAAGGGTTGGCCAGACCCGCTGAATCTCCGAGGCCGACCCGGTGGGTGCCGGCGTCGACGAAACGCTGGGCCAGCTCGAGGACCACGGAATCGTCGATCTTGCCCTCGAATGGGCATCCGAAAGCCGCCGCCATCACCGCCGAGACCTCCACGTCCTCACGCTCGCCCAATCGCACGATCTGCTCGAAATCCCGCAGGCTTTCGTCCACCGAGAGACCGACGTTGCGTTGATTGTAGGTCTCCGTGGCGCAAACCACGAGGCGCAGGCCGTCGATGCCCGCCTTGAGCGCGCGCTCGGCACCGCGGCGATTGGGCACCAACGCGAGATAGCGCACGGCTGGATTGCGTTCAATCCGCGCCATCACCTCGTCGGCGTCGGCCATCTGGGGGATGACCTTGGGGTGCACGAACGAGGTGGCCTCGATCTCTCGGACCCCGGACGCCGACAGACGGTCGAGGGTGGCGACTTTGAGGTCTGTGGGAATAAAGGTGGATTCCATTTGGAATCCGTCCCGAGGGCCGACCTCAATGAGGTGGAGGTGTTTGGGCAGGGAGGGTGCGTCGGTTGGGTCGGTCATGGGCGGGGATCTTCACATCCCGGCCGCTCAGATTCAACGCTTCCCTGGTGGGGATCTCCGGGTCGGCCCACAAATCGGCCCTTACGGCAACAGGCTTGCCCGTGTCGGCAACCCAGCGCTCGAATTGTGCGGCGGTGCGGTATGCTGCAAGCTCCAAAGAGAAACGAGTCGGGCCCGCGCTTCGCCTCTGGTGCGACCCGGAGCCCACCCCTTGGCCCTGAGTGAGGTGTGTGTCCATGGCAGATTCGAAGCAAAATGGCGGTGGCAGCCAGTCGGGATGGCTGAACCGCATCCTCAACGGTATCGAGGTAGCCGGCAACAAGCTGCCCGATCCAGCGATTCTTTTCTTGATCTTGATGGTGCTGACATGGTTCCTGTCGGCGCTTTTGGCACCGGTGCAATTCTCGGAGGTGCACCCGGGCACCGGTGAGCCGATCCGGATCGCCAATCAGCTGACGGGGGCGGCCATCGCCACATTCCTGGCGGATATGGTCAAGACCTTCACCGGCTTCCACCCTTTGGGGGTCGTGTTGGTGGCCCTGCTGGGCGTGGGTGTGGCGGAGCACACGGGTTTCATCAACGCGGGCCTCAAATGGATGCTCGGATTCACCCCCAAAAGCCTGCTGACGCCGATGCTGATCTTGGTGGCGATCGTCAGCCACACGGCGGCGGACGCCGGATATGTGTTGGTCATACCCCTGGGCGGCGTGATTTTCTACGCCGCGGGACGACATCCCCTGGCGGGCATTGCGGCGGCGTTTGCCGGAGTTTCGGGTGGCTTCTCGGCCAACTTCATTCCGTCCGGAATCGATCCCTTGCTCCAGGGCCTCACCCAGGCGGGCGCCAATCTCATGGATCCCGATCTGCAGGTGAACCCTCTCTGTAATTGGTGGTTCACCTCGGCGTCGTCGGTGCTGGTGATCCTGGTCGGTTGGTATTTGACCGACAAAGTCATCGAGCCGCGGCTGGAGGATACGGAGATCGATGGCGATCCCGAGGAAATGCCGAAGATGGAGGCGATCACACCGGAAGAGCGCAAGGGCTTCTTCGCCGGTTTGGCGGCCATGTTCGTGTGCACGTTGCTGTTGATCCTCGCCACCGCCCCCGAGACATCTCCCATGCGTTCGCCGGACGGCCAAATCACCGCTTTCTCGGCGCCGCTCATGCAGTCGATCGTGCCGTTGATCTTCATCTTCTTCTTGATTCCCGGCGTGGTTCACGGTTTGGTCTCGGGCACGGTGAAGAAGTCCAAGGACGTGGTCGACGGCATGTCGAAGAGCATGGAGACCATGGGTTATTACCTGGTGATGGCTTTCTTCGCCGCCCTTTTCATCTACTCCTTCGGCAAGTCGAATGTCGGTATCTTGATCGCCGTCAAGGGCGCCAACGCCCTCAAGGCAGCCGGCATGCCCGGCCAAGTCACGATTGTCGGCATCGTTTTGCTGGCGGCCATAGTCAACCTTCTGGTGGGCTCGGCGTCGGCGAAATGGGCGATCCTGTCGCCGATCTTCGTGCCCATGTTGATGGCGTTGGGGCTGTCTCCCGAGCTCACTCAGGCTGCCTATCGCGTGGGCGACTCCACCACCAACATCATCACCCCCTTGATGCCCTACTTCCCGTTGGTGGTGGTGTTCTGCCAACGCTATGTAAAGAAAACCGGCATCGGCACGGTGGCGGCGCTGATGCTGCCCTATTCGGTGTGTCTGTTGGTGTCCTGGACGATCTTCCTGATCGCCTATTGGATGCTCGGATTGCCCTTGGGTCTGCAGGCCGGTTACGTCTATCCTCCGGTTCCTTGATCGAGGATGGACGCTGATCGATGAAAAACGCCCGCTTTCGAGCGGGCGTTTTTTGACTCAATTGTTCAGGGGTCGTTCGCAAGGAGCACGTTGGCTAGTCGCTGGTAGGTATGGCCTTCAACAGGCGAAGCTGCCCGGCGGCGCAATCGGGGCAAAGGCCGTGGCTCAAGGTCGTGCCGGTTTCTTCCATCAAATAGCTCTCTACTTGCTTCCAGAAACCGAGATCATCACGGATGTTTTTGCACGCCGGGCATAGTGGAATCAAGCCGCGCAGGGTGGTGACCCGCTCCAGGGTGTCCGCCAGCGCCATGGTTTCCTTTTGCAGGCGGCGTTTCGCCTTCTCACCATAGGATTGCAATAGAAAACATATCCAAGCAACGGCTGAATAAAACGACAAATAACCCAATACCGCGGGTGATAGATAACCGGGCGCGCCCACCCCTAAACCGATGATCGCGGTAGCGATCAGCAGGATCAGCGCCCAGGCGGTGCCCGCGGATTTGGGCAAGATCGCGTAGAACACGTAGGGCATGACGAGCATCCAAAGCAGCGCATGGTGCTGGGACCCTCGTGTGGCGAGCTCGTAGAGCAGCAAAGCGGAAGCGCTGAGCGCGTAGCCGTGGTCGAGCGGGACGCGATGGGTCACGTGCCGATTCAAGGGCAGCAGGATCAAGAATACGAAACCCGCTCCGATTTCCAATCCGCCCTTCATCGGCCTACCGTCCCATAGATCGAAGATACCGAAAAGCATGGCGACGAGCGCGGTGATCGTCAGGCAGAACGAAAGGTAACCCAGGCGTTGCAGGGGGCCCTCGGCGACTTGGGGCACCTTTTGGGTCGGCAAGAGCGCCTCGCGGGTTTTGACGATTCGGGTGGATTGATCCCGTGGGCGGCAGTCCGGGCATTGGGCCTCCGCGATTTCGGCCAGGGAGTGCTCGGAGAGGTAGGCGTCGAGCGTGCTCCAATAACCTTTGTCGTCGCGGATGCTCTTGCAAGATGCGCAGATCGGTAGAAAGCCGTGGAGGGTCTCGACGTCGGAAACGGCTCGGTCGAGAAGCCTTTTTTCGTGAATCAATTGGCGGGCATAGAGGCGACGACGCCACTCGACCTCGAAAGCGAAGATGGAGGCGATCGAAAAGGAGCACAAGTATCCGACCATCAGCTCCGTGGAATCGGGGATATGCGCGGCGCCCAAGGTGAGCGCTGAGATCATGGCGGTCAGAGTGCCGATGGTCCAGAGAATGCCCTCGCCGTGGCCGAAAAATACGAAAGCCATGGGCGGTATCAGATAGAGCCACAAAAAACCGTAGCCGCTTTCCCAAACTGCCACCACATTGAAGGCGGTGGCGCCGATCAGGGTAATCAGCAAGACGCGAATCCATAGTCTGGGTTGGAAGTTGAACCGCAAAATGGCCCAAGCCGCGGCGGTCAGAGCCACGATCGTGACCAGGGAAATCGAGGGCCTGAGGCCGGAAAGCCCGAGGGAGAGCAGGGCGTAGCCAGAGAAGACGAGGATCAGCACCCGGAGGATGAACAGGCGCTGACCACGGGTTGCCATGCCTCGTGGTGCTGTCGCCGCCAACATCGGCAGGGCAGAGGAAGAGAAAGCGGGGGATTGAATAGCACTGGACATGGTTGCGAAGCCTTTGAAAAAGGGGGGGGCGCCGAAAGAGGGGGGACTTCGCAGAGGGTCGTCTATAGTGGCGGAGAGGGAGATCTTTCGCAAGAGATTGGAGTTAGAAAGCTAAAGGGTTAGGATGGAAAGATGAGGAATCGTTGGGTTTGACGCACGAAGTCGGCAAAACTTTCGAATCCCAGGGCCGTAAGTCTCTCTGAATTGTGCCTTCTGGGCGCGATTCGCTTTCGCGTGTGGGAGACAGCTGTTGCAATTTGCAGCATCTTTCTCCGGCGCAGCACCTTGACGCCACTCCCCGGTTGTCCATCCGCTTGAGATTCGCTTCTCCATTTATGCCACCTCGTGCCCGGAGGATCTCCATGAGATGCACCCCATTCCGCCATCTGTTGATATTGATCGTGCTGCTTCCCTTGAGCTCCGTGCCGCTTTGGTCGACGGAGGGCTATCAGCTGCCGCCGAAAGAAATCGTCGATTTGATCGACGCACCTTTGTCGCCCCAAGTGCAATTCGGGCCGTCGGAGGATCGGGCGGTGCTGATGCAACGCAATTTCTTGACCTCCCTCGAAGAGCTCTCGGAAACCGAGCTACGGCTGGCGGGATTGCGCATCAAACCCGATTTGGACGGGCCCAGCCGGCAATCACCGGTCAATAGGCTGCGGATTCTGCAGGTGGAGAGCGGGGAGGTTCGTGAGATTTCGGGTCTGCCCGAAAAGCTGCGTTTGATTTATTGGCAGTGGTCGCCGAGCGGGGACCACGGCAGCTTCGGGCAAATCACCTCGGACGGCATCGAGCTCTGGGTGGTCGACCTGAAAAAAGCTGAGGCCCGGCGATTGATGGACGATCGCTTGAGCCTGACCGCGAGGATCGAGCCGGTTTGGATCGACGATCAATCGCTCGTGACCACGGTGGTGCCGAAGGATCGCGGACCGGCCCCTAGGCAGGCGCGAATTCCGAGAGGCCCGGTCATTCAAGAGAACCTGGGAAAAAAGGCCGCCGCGGTCACTTTTCAGGACCTGCTGGCCAATCAGCATGATGAGCGGTTATTCGATTACTACATGACGTCTCAACCCGTGATCGTCGGTCTCGACGGCAAGGTCGAGACCCTCGGCAACCCGGCGATCTATTGGAATATCGAGCCGTCCCCCAACGGCGAGCTGCTGTTGGTGCAAAGCCTCCATCGGCCGTACTCCTACCTTGTCCCCGCCTTCCGATTCCCCAAAACCACCGAAGTTTGGAATCTCCAGGGCGAGACCGTGCACGCCGCCTACGAGCGTCCGCTGCAAGAGAGCGTGCCCACGGCCTACGGCAGTGTGTCCAAGGGGCCGAGGCAATTCGATTGGCGAGCCGATGCCCCCGCCACCCTGGTTTGGGCGGAGGCCCGGGACGACGGGGATGCGGGCAAAGAAGCGGAGGTTCGCGATGAGATCTTCCAGCAGCCCTCGCCGTTTGAGACCAAACCCCAATCCCTGATCCGCCTCGGTTATCGCTACAACGATATTCAATGGCATGACGGTGAGCTGGCCATCGCGTCGTCTTGGTGGTGGAAAACGCGCGGGCTGAGGGCCTGGCGCATCCAGCCCGATCATCCTGATTTCGAGCCCGTTTTGGTGAAGGAGCGCTCCTGGGAGGATCGCTACAGCGATCCGGGATCGCCGATGATGGAGACCAACGCCTACGGCCGTAGGGTGTTGAAAACGACCCCGGACGGCTCGTCGTTGTTCTTGGCGGGTCCGGGCGCCTCTCCCGAGGGAGATCGGCCGTTCCTCGACCGCTGGAATTTGGAGACCGGCGAGGCGACCCGCCTATTCCGCAGCGAAGCGCCCTATTACGAGTCGCCCGTACGCCTGCTCGACGACGAGGGCCATCATTTGCTGACCCGCCGGGAGTCCGTGGAAGAGGTCCCCAACTACTTCATCCGCCACCTGGACAAACCCGCCGAAGGCAAAGACCTCGAGCGGCTGACGGATTTCCCCCATCCCACCCCGCAGCTCAAAGGCATTGAGAAGAAGCTGCTGAAGTATCAGCGCGAAGATGGCGTGCAGCTTACCGCCACCTTGTACACCCCGAACGGCTACGACCCCCAGCGTGACGGTCCGTTGCCGATGCTGATGTGGGCCTATCCGCGAGAATTCAAGAGCGCCGACGCTGCCGGCCAAGTGGACGATTCGCCCTATCGCTTCGATCGGGTGGGGTGGTGGTCGCAGATCATGTGGCTGACCCAAGGTTATGCGGTGCTCGACGATCCGAAGATGCCCATCGTCGGTGAGGGCGAGGCCGAGCCGAACGATACCTTCCGCAGCCAATTGGTGGCCAACGCCAAGGCGGCGGTCGACGAGGTAGTTCGGCTCGGTGTGGCGAAACCCGGCCACATCGCGATCGGCGGTCATTCATACGGTGCCTTCATGACCGCCAATTTGCTGGCCCACTCGGATCTTTTCGCCGCCGGCATCGCCCGTAGCGGCGCCTACAATCGGACCTTGACCCCGTTCGGGTTCCAATCCGAGGAGCGGACCCTGTGGGAAGCTCCCGAGGTCTACGCCACCATGTCGCCGTTCATGCACGCCGAAAAGATCGACGAGCCGATTCTGCTGATCCATGGCGAGGCCGACAATAATCCCGGCACTTATCCCATGCAGAGCGATCGTTTCTACAACGCGCTGAAAGGCCATGGGGCCGTGGCGCGTTTGGTCAAGCTGCCCCTGGAAAGCCATGGTTATCGAGCCCGGGAGTCGATCCTGCACATGTTGTGGGAAACCCATCGGTGGCTGGAGCAATACGTGGCCTTTACCGAGATCCACAGCGAGGTGCCCGAAGCGGCCGGAGGTCGTTGACGTAGGCGCGGGCTCGTTGGCCCCTGGGGCGTTACCAGCGCGGGTAATTTGCCCCGGCGTGCGGTAAGGTGTTAACCCATGTAATGGTCCGGATTCCTGACCGGCCCTGTGGCCGGGCCGAGGCGGCCGCGAGTCGTTCTTGAGCTATGCCGGCTCGGCGTGTGGGAGATCCGCGACCCGAGGCGCGAAAGGGGCGGCGGCTCGCATGTGGGATCGAGAGAACGACGGGGTCGCGGACGACGAGACGGTCGCAAGCGACAAGACGGTCGCGGACGACGAGACGGTCGCAGACGACGAGACGGTCGCAGACGACGAGACGGTCGCAGACGACGAGACGGTCGAAATGAGTGAGGAGATGGTGTCGTCTCCGGCACCGTCCCATCGCGGCTTGATTCCGGGAGATCGCGTCGGCCCTTATCGGATCGTCCGCGAGGTGGGTCGTGGTGGCATGGCCGAGGTCTACCACGCGGCGAGGGCGGATCGGCAATTCGAGCAGAAAGTCGCCCTCAAGGTCTTACAGCCCGACCGGGTCAGCCGCCTGACGATCCAGCGTTTCGAGCAAGAGCGGCAAATCGTCGCTTCCCTCAGCCATCCCAACATCGCCGGCCTGCTCGATGGTGGCGTCACCGACGACGGTCGCCCCTATTTCGCTATGGAATTCGTCGAAGGGCTGCCCCTCGACGAATACTGCGACACTCACCGTCTGAGTGTCGCAGAGCGGCTGCGCCTTCTCATCACCGTGTCACGGGCAGTGCACCACGCCCACCAGAATCTCTGGGTCCACCGCGACCTCAAACCCGCCAACATCCTGGTGACCGAGGACGGCCAGGTCAAGCTCTTGGATTTCGGAATCGCCAAGCTCATCGAGCATGACGAGGCAAAAGCTCCCGCTGGGCAGCGGAGGGTGGATACCGCCCACCAAACCTCGTTTTGGATGACCCCCCAATACGCGAGCCCGGAGCAGCTCCGAGGGGAGACCATCACCACCGCCGCCGACCAATACCAATTGGGATTGATTCTCTTCGAGATGCTCACGGGCCGGTTGCCGTACGACCTGGCCACGGCGCCGTTGGTGGAGGTCATCCGGATCGTTTGTGAGCTCGATCCGATCCCGCCCAGCTCGGTGGTGCTGAAGTCGTCACAGATGTTCAAACCCTCACCGAGCTCCACCAAGTCGGGGTGGAAACAGCGACAACAAGAACAGGCTGAGGCTCCCGCCGGAGCCGATCCGGGAATGCAGAAGGTGGGCCGTTCAGACACCACCAAAGCGATGCCCACGGGAAAGCTTCCGGGGGCCGAGGGCGGCGAGTCGGCGGGCGAACCGCGGCGAGCTCCGTCGCCTCCCCCCTCGTTCTTGCCCAACGCCGAGGATTTGGCCTGGTTCAGAGGAACCTCGCCCAGGCGTCTGCAGAAGCGGCTCAAGGGAGATCTCGACGCAATTGTCGGTCGATGTTTGCGCAAGGATCCCAAAGGTCGCTACGGCTCCGTGGAGCAGATGATCGATGATATCGAGCTGCATTTGGACGGTATGCCGGTGGGGGTGCGATCGGGTCTCGCCTATCGCAGCCGACGATTTTTGGCCCGTCATCGGTGGGCCGTGGGTGCGGTGGCGATCTTCATTTTGTGGATGATCGGCTACGCCGTCACGGTGACCCAACAAAGCCGACGAATCGCCGAGGAAAGAGATCGAGCACAGCTCGCCGCCGCAGAAGCGGAGCAGGTGAAAGCATTCTTGATCGATCTCTTTCAAGTGGCGGATCCCACCGAGCGCCTAGGAGAAGAAGTGACCGTCAAGCGATTGTTGGCTCGGGGAGCGGGTCGGATCGATGACCAATTGGCCGATCAACCGGCGGTACGGGCGGAAATGCTGCACGTTATCGGCACCGTCTACCTGCGCCTGGGAGAATACGATCAGGCGGACGCATTGCTTTCAGAAGCCTTGGAGCTACGACGTCGGCTCCACGGCAAGGAGAGCCTGCTCGTGACCCAGGTGCTGAACGATTTGGCCATGTTGTATCGGGATCTGGGTAGCTACCGGCGCTCGGAATCCGTGCATCGCGAGGTGCTCCGGATTCGACGTCGGCACCTGGGGCACGAGCACCCCAAAGTCGCGGGCACCCTGCACAACTTGGCCCGGGTGTTGGAGCTCCAGGGCTCCTTTGAGGAGGCTGAGCGATATTTCCGGGAAGCCCTGGAGATGGACCTGAAGATCCATGGTACGGACCTGCACCGGGACGTGTCCTACGATCTCGCCAGCTTGGGGGTGCTGCTGTCGAACCTCGGGCGCTACGAGGAAGCGGGCGAGATGATCGCTCGCGGATTGGAGATTCGGCGCGAGCTTTACGGTGACGATCATCCGATCGTCGCCAAGAGCCGGCGCAGCTTGGCGGATTTGTCGCGGGAGCTGGGGCAGCTCGACACCGCTGAGCAGTTGGCTTCGAAGAGCCTAAATGTGCATCGGAGGATCTACGGCGATGAACACATCGAGGTGGCCAAAGATCTTCATCAGCTGGGGTTGATCGCCCGAGACGCCGGACGTTTGGGCGAGGCGTCCGAACGGCTCGGCTCGGCGCTGGCGATTTTTGAAGGGGCCTTGGGTGCGAGCCATCCCAGCTCCCTGAGGAGCCGAACGGCCCTGGGCAGAGTGAAAGTGTTGGAGGGACGCCCCGAGGCCGGTTTGAAGGACTATGAGGCTGTGCTCGAATTCGCCGGATCGACCCTCGCGCCCCGTCATCCGGATACGGCCGAGATCTACCGGGGTTATGGGCTTTGCCTGAGAGCGTTGGGGCGTACGGAGGAGGCTCGGGCCGCGCTGAACGACGCCCTAGAGCTGCGCATCGACCTCTTCGGCGAAAGCCATCCGAGGACCGAAGAGATACGAGACGACTTGCGATCGCTGTGATCGTAAGAAGCCCCGGGCCGAAACCCGGGGCTTTTTCAGCTCTGAATCGAGCCCGCTGGGATCCGGTTAGGTCAATCCCAAGCGGCCTGCCAGGACCGGCAGCGGTCGTTTTCGTCAATCACCATACAGCGGGTGTCCTCGGGCAGCACCTGTAGGGTCTTGAGGAATTCGATGATCGAGTTTCTCTCGTGGTCGGTAAGGGCGTGCCAAGCGTCCGTCGTGGCTTGGGCTTCACCGGCATGGGCCTCGATGGCCTGACGCATGGTGGTGTATTTGCCGTGATGGAAATACGGCGGTTGGTTGGCTGCGCCCCACAGCCGAGCGGTGAGGAAGGTTCCATTGCCGTCGAAGAAGGCGTCGGTGCCCACAGCGTGCTGGTTGAGGGACTCACGGTTCGGGTCGTCGGGACCCGTGGTGATGTCGTGCAGCTTGAAGTCCGTGAAAGCCGTGACCTTGGTGACGCCGTTCTTGTTGTTCAGACGGGGTTTCGGTAGGTACGGGTTGTTGAGGTTGACTTTGAGGTCGTCGGCTTCTCCGGGTTGGAGATTGCCGGCGGGATTGTAGGGATTCGGCTCGACGAAATACCAGCCCCATTGGTCGAGCTCCATCTCGGGCACGTGGCAGGAGCTACAGCCGATTTCCAGGAATTTGGCCTCACCCAGGCGCACAGCGTCCTCCACCGGGCGGTAATGGGGGATCCGTCGGCCGGGTACCGGCAGAGCGGCTTGGTAGACCGCCACCGCTGTGACCTCGGCGCGGGACATCTCGTTGGTGAATCCGTCACCGTCGGGATCGGCGTCGGTGCCGAAACGCTCGGCGGTTTGGATGCCGTGGTGGTGGTTGTAGGCGTTGTTGGTGAATTCCCGCAGGGAGGTGACCGCGCCCACTTGGTGGAAGGGTTTGATGATCAGGCTGGGGGCGGTGGTGCCGTCGGCGACCATGCTGGCGGGCGGAAGCCCGCTGAGGCCCGAGGTGTTCCAGGTGCCGTCACCGTTACGGCTCAGGGTGCCGAAGCTGACCCCTTTGGTGACCAGCTCGGCGGAAGCGCCCGGGTCGAGGCTCGCGGCGATGGCACGCATCTCGGTGGTCATCTGACGCGCCAGCATCTCGATGTAACCGGAGCCGAACATGCCGACGGTCGCACGACTGTTGGCGGCCTCGTCGAGGGTGACGAAATCACCTCGCTCGTTGGAAGCAGAGACTAAAGGCAGTGCGTCGTCGTCGAACGTGATCGAGTCGAAGCGTTGGCCGAGCACGAAGACGTTGGCCACGATGTCACCGCTGCCGCCGGATCGGGGCAAGTTGTGGCAGCCGGCGCATGAGTTGGCGTCGGGGGCGGAGACCCGATTGAAGTTGCGGGGGAAGTCCAGCGGACGGCTCGGGTCGGCCAGCTCGGCACCGACTCCGTTGGTCAGCGGTCGCCCGCCACCTTCTTGGTCGGTCCACATGGCGCCGAAAAGCTCGGCGCCTTTGTTGAATAGAGCTCGGCTGCTCATCTGAAACTCGTCACCATCCGCCAGTCGTTGGCGGACGGAGACCTCGCGGCCGAGGTTCGGCTCGTCGTCGGCGACGGCGGTGTCGGTGATCGACACCGTGCCGAGCACGAGCACAATCACTGTGCATACAAGGCTTGGTAAAGATACAAATCGAGACATGAGACTCTCCTGCGCGTTGGTAAATAACCTCGGCCGAGGGCGGCTCAGCCGAAAAAAGATAGATCTAGCCTTTCTGTCATATTTAAATAGATGACACAACTACCGTTACACCTGTTTTTACACCCGATTGCCCGCCCGGTAGGGTGGGGGCGTGGGCTTCGTTCGAGGCTCGCCTCCGCCGATCGTCGGCAAGGGGCTCTCGGACGATCTCTGAATCGCCTTTTAGGTGAGCTGAGAAGCTCGATCGTTTCGAGGATTTCGAGGCCGTCGTCTGGAATGGGTCCGCTCGAGAGGCGAGGGCGGCGGGGAAGCTCCGGCTTAGAGGTCGCTCTTGAGCACCGCCGCCAGGGCCATGTCGGTCACTTGATCGGCGACTTGAATGTGGTCTAACGGGCCGTCCGCCCGGAACCATTTGGTGATCCACATCACCATGCCCAACAAGGTGAAGGCGGCCACGCTCTCGTTCAGCTCCGGACGCAGCTTGCCCTCGTTGCGCAATTGGTCGAGGGTGGCCCGCACGAGCTCGAAGTAGGCGCGTTTGCGGTGGTCGATCAATCGCCGGTCGTCGGCGGGAAGGGCGTGCACTAGATCGATCACCAACAGGGTAAAAGCGCCCTCTTCTTCCTCGGTGATCATCTTGGCGTGGGTGGAGAGGATGTTGCGCAGCCTTTGCTCGTTGTCGCCGGCGCTCAAGGCCGCTTCGCGGGTGGCCCGTTCAAGGAAGTCGAGGGCGTAGGTCATGATCGAAAACAGGAGCTCTTGCTTGCTCTTGAAATGGTAGTAGAGCCCGGGTTTGGTGACCTCGGCACGCTCGGCGATGAGGTTCATCGAGGTCGCCTCGTAGCCGTGCTCGACAAAAACGTGGGCAGCTTTCTTGAGCAGCTCGGTCCGACGGTCATCGCCTTTGGCCATGGCCAATCTCCTGTGGGCAAAAGTCGCAAGGTCCGGACGTCGGGGTTCAACCGGTCCGCTATCGCGTGCTGGGTGGGCCGACTCCGAACCGGGTCAACTCGACAAAAAGATTCCGGTCGCGGCCTGATTCTCCACATCTGAGGGGCAAACGTCCAATCGGCGCTGCGGATCCAATGCGGCAAGCTTGATCGGAGGCGTCCTAGTGAGACGAGCGCGGGACGGAGGGATCCAGCATGGCGGGGGCACCCTGAACCGACTCACGGCAAACGAATTGAAAGTGCTGAAGCCAGAATGTGCGCAGCAGTCGGAACGACCAGCCCATGGCTTTTTCCCAGCTGCCGAAGCGTGTCCGGCCGTCCGGCAGGGCGGTCATGTGGTAGGTGTGGCGGGCGTAGAAACCGGGCAAGATGGTGACTTTCCAGGTGACTCGACAAAATTCGGGGGCTTCTTCGAGCTCGACGATACGGGCAGTAGCGGGCATTTTGTAAAGCAGAGCCGGGCGGATCGGCTGGAAGACCCAAATCAGGTGGCGGCTCAGCTCTAGGACCGAGTTGTGGGCGTAGTAGAACGACTTATTCCATCGCGGCCAGTCCTTGGGTTGATTGAAGGCCCTCCAGGCGACCTCGAGGGGCGCGTCGAGGATCACGGTGTCGGCAATGGGCACCATGTCGGTCGAAGCGGTCAGCTCGGCGCAGCGAGGGTCGGCGGGGTCCTCGAGTGTGGGCGTAAAAGTGTCGTCGTAGGAGGGCTCAGCCATCGGTCGAGCTCTCCGCGGATGTCCCGGGTCCGGTCCTGGGCTCGGTGCCAGGTTGATGGTCAGGCCCGGTTTGGGAGCCCTCAGTCTCCGTGCCGAGCTCGGTGCCAGGTTGATGGTCCGTGCCGAGCTCGGTGCCAGGTTGATGGTCAGGCCCGGTTTGGGAGCCCTCAGTCTCCGTGCCGAGCTCGGTGCCAGGTTGATGGTCCGTGCCGAGCTCGGTGCCAGGTTGATGGTCAGGCTCAAGATCCTGGGAGCTGCCGGATCGATGGTGCAGGGTAATTTCGGGGTAGCGCTCCGCCGGTCCATCGAGCAGAGGTGTTTCCAATCCTTGGAGGTAGCGACGGAAGAAGGCGTGGATGTAGGCGTTTTCGAGAACCGTTGCTCGGCGGGGCTCGATGTCGCCGATGAGCGGGCCGGTGGTGCCGACCACCTTTCCCATAGATTCGGGGATAGAAATCCAACCCATGAACGGAAATTGGAGGGTGAGGTCACCAAAATTCTGATGAGTCGTGCCGGCGAGTGTCACTCGATAGATGGGGCCTCGAGCTCGGTCGTAGAGCGCCTGGTTGGCCCCGCGGAAGGCCTCGCTTTCCATCAGCATCAAGGGCTGGCTCGGCATGTCGTCGATCATGTCGCCGGAGGCCAGGCAATCCACGTTGACACATGCGGCGATATCGGCCCGTTCCACGCAGAGCTGTCCAGCCACGATGCCGCCGAGGGAGTATCCCGCGGCGCCGACCCGATCGAGATCCAGTCGATCGGCGAGCACGGGGTCATTGGCCTGAAGCTCATTGAGCTTGTCGAGCACGAAGAGACTGTCTGCGGTCCACAGGCGTAAGCTCTGCTCGATCAGGTCGGCACCTTCGATGAGCTCTCGAAACATGGCCTCGCGATTCGTCTCGGAAGCGTCTCGCAGCCGCTCGTAAAATTCGGGAAGTGGAAATTGACCTCGGACCGCGCTCATGTGCTCACCGTGACCCCGCAACAGCTCACCGTCAGGGAATCGGGTCACGAGCTCTTCGAAAGGGTGGGCCACGCTGACCACGACGAAACCGTGGCTCGCCAGCTCTTGCATGAGCTGGGTGCTTTCCATCACCGGACAGGTGTAGCAGTGGTTGTACAGGATCACCGGTAGCGGCTCGCCGGTGAGGCTGGGAGCTTCTGGATGAGAAGAGGTCGACACGAGGGACCAATGGCTCAAGAACCAAGGACTCTTTCCAGACCAATATGCCCCGGTCCGGGAACCGGCAGGACGGGCCGGATACCAGAATTGGGCCATGAGCTTGCGCGGCCTGCTTTCGTCGAAGGGATCGATGCGAGCCTCATCGATCCATTGTCGAGACAGGGTGCCTACCGGGTGAGGCCCTGAGGGGGTGCTCAGCTGAAACACCGGAAGGGCGAGGCTGAGGATCCAGGCGGCGAGGTAGGCCGGGAGCGCCAAGCCGATGAGGGGAGCTCGGGACTTCTTGGTGCCGGGATCGTTGGTGCCAGGTAGATGGTCACCGGGTCGGTCGTCGATCTTCGAGGGTCGAAGGTGGCGAATCGCGAAAGCGATGGTCAGCAAATACGCGGGTGACATCTGCCAGCGCAGGCCCTCTGCGATCCAATGCGCGGCGAGACAAAGCACGGCCGACCTGGCAGCGGCGCGGCGCAGGCCGGCGGGAGCTATCGACCTCGGTAGCACTGTCGGGAGCAGAACCACCAAGAGCAGGACCTCGAATCCGCGCATGGTCAGCCCTCGAGCTCAGTCAAGAGCAGAGGGAATACATCGTCGACGGCGTTCTTGCCCATGAAGATGTCTAGATGGGAGTAGTTGGGCAAGATGTGAAGGGAATGACGACCCGGCTCCAAGGCATCGAAATACTCGAAGGTGCGTTGTTGAGAGACGGCTTCGAAGCAGACGTTTTCTTGCCCAGCTATGAAAGCGAACCGGGCGTTGGTTCTGGGCTCTTCGGCGACGAAGCTCTCGGGCAGCTGCTTTAGACCGGCCACGGACACGAGATGGCCCTGCTGCAGGCATTCCCGAATCTGTTTGAAAAAGGTCATGGGGACGTGAGCCAGCTCATCCTTCAGCCACTCGTGGGTTTCGTCGTTGAGGTTTTCGTGCAGCCAAAGCGTGGGACGTCCAGTGCCGTAGGTGAAGCTCGACAGCTTGCAAACCATGTTGTCGCATTCGTGGTGGGTCAGGCGGACCAGCAGTGTGATCAGCTTGGCGGTCAGGGTAGGAGCCCGCTTTGCCCATTGGGGATCGAGGTAGGGGGTCATTTTGGCGAGAAGATCCACGGACAAAGCGGCTTTGAAGAACGAGCCGGTCGGTACTTCGGGATGAAGCGACACCGCGTTGGACACGATATGCGTCACTTCCGGAACCAGACCCGCGACCGCCGACATCATGAAGCTGGTGGATCCTTGGCAGTGGATGACCGCTTTCAAGGTGTCGGCACCGGTTTCTTCGAGGATCTTTCGCACCGCGGCGGGGTGGTCATAGACGGCGGCTTCGTCGAGCGTCCATTCGTTAGGGGCGAAGTCGATCGAGGCGCGCCAGTTTTCGAGCCAAACGTCGTAGCCGTGGGAAATCAAGTAGGACACGAAGTCCGTCTCCACGGGAGCGCGAAAGATGTTGGCTCGCACTCCGGAGCCGTGAATCAAGACCACCGGTCCTTTGTCGGCGGGTCGATCCCCGGTGACGTGAATTAAGTTGCAGCGAAATCCGTCTCCGGCTTCGAAGGGAACCACTCGTTCTTGAAGCATTGTGACCTCGGATAGCAGGGCGCGAGCATCCGGTCCTTGTGAGCCACGGAGGCGGTCGACGGTTGGGCCGGTTCTCGGATTGGGTTGTAGCTGCGCAGGCTTTAGAAAGCAGTTTAGCGCAAACTTTTCCGGCGCACAGTTCGGTGCCAGGTTGATGGTCGGAAAGCACAGGTCGGTGCCAGGTTGATGGTCGGAAAGGTGCCAGGTTGATGGTCAGAACGGATGGTCAGAACGGATGGTCAGAACGGCCTCGGAAAGGATTGATGGTCAGAACGGCCGGGTTACGAGCTCTTCCCCGAATAAATCGGAAGAAGTTTCTCCCTTCTGCAGAATTGCAGACGATTTCTCCGTCTACACATCAGTAAATGGGTAGGTATTGTGCCTGCCCGACTTGGTGCCAATGCCGGAGCTGGTTGTTAGGAGAGATTGATGCCGAGACTGCCCAGAATGTGGACCCGCCCTAACGTGATCGTGGAGGTCGTCAATCGGACGTTCCAGGGGCGCCACTTGATCAAACCCAGCCCCAGCTTCAACGCGATCATTGTGGGTGCGCTGGCCAAAGTCGGTGAGAAACACGGCGTGGGGATCCATGGTGGAGCCTTTGCCGCCAACCATTTTCATCTATGCCTGAGCGCGGAGAGCCTCCGGGGCCAAGCAGCATTCATGCGTGACTTCACGAGAAAGCTCTCGTTCGAAAGTGGGATTGCCTACGACTGGGAGGGCTCGACCTTTCCGGATCGCTACCGTTCGACGGAAATCTCCGACGAGCCCGAAGCGCAAATCGACAGACTGACGCCCTTGGGTCTTGGTCGGTCGACCAGCTCGTTGCCTTACAGGATTAGAAAGTGACATCCTCCTTCAAGCACCGAGGCGTGCGACGTCGACGCGCAGCTGGGCCAGCTCCTCGGCGTTGAAGGAATTGTAATAGCCGCGAATGCGTCCCTCGGCATCTACCAGCACGAATCGATTGCTGTGCACAATTGGCTCTGTGCCTTCGGCCGGGTTCGCAGGTGAGGCGTCGAGAGCGAGCATAAAGCCTTGTCGAATCAAGGGATAGATCTCCGATTCGGCGCCGGTGAGGAAATACCAATCTGGCCCCGCTTCGTGTTTCTGCGCGTACACCTTTAGGACCTCAGGAGTGTCGTGCTCGGGGTCGACGCTGATCGACACGTAGCGAGCGAGACCCGGTGCCAGGTCGATGGTCAGCTCTTTCATGCGTTGGGTCATGATCGGGCAGACGCCGGGGCAGCGGGTAAAAACGAAATCCGCCACCCAAGGCTTGCCCAATAGATCCTTCGTCCTGATGCTCGTGCCATCGTGATGGGTGAGCGCAAAATCCGGGACCTCCGCGATGATTGGCAGAGCCGGCCCCTCCGGTGGAGCGGGTTTCATGCGGACCGCGATCACCAACACGGCCATCAGGAGCGCGAGGACCCAAAGAGTCCAGGTCAGTCGACGCATCAAAGTCTTCGGAGATCGGCTCATGGAATCACTCGGGAAGGTCGAGAGGGGTCAATCGATCAGGAGGCGGCGCGGTCGACCACCATCAGGATCAACACCACCGGCAGGTAAACCACCGATGCGAGCAGCAATCGGCGCGCGGACTTGACGTCTTTGGTGCGGCCGAAGTCGTAGGAATACCAGAGGAACATCAGGCCGCAAATCAGCGCGCCGAAGAAATACGAAAGCTGGGAGAACCCCATCACGCTGGGCAATAGGCTGACGGGCAGCAGGGCGCCGGCGTAAAGCACCATTTGGATCCAGGTGCGGCGTCCGTTGAGATCACCCACCGGCAGCATGGGGAACCCGCCCCGCTCGTAGTCCGCACGATACAGCCAAGCGATCGCCAGAAAATGGGGCATTTGCCACAGGAAGAGGATGCCGAAAAGCACCCACGCCAACGAGGTGATCTGGCCGGCGGCCGCTGTGCAGCCCATCATCGGCGGCATGGCGCCGGGAATGGCTCCGATCAGGGTCGAAAGAGAATTGACCCGTTTCATCGGCGTGTAGATGGCCACGTAGAGCACCAGCGTGGAGACTCCCAGAATCGACGTCAGTGGATTCACCCACCACCACAGCTGCACAGCCCCCAGCAGCGATACCACCAAGCCGAAGACCAAGGCAGGAGCTGTTTTCAATCGACCCGCGGGCAAGGGGCGATTGGCGGTCCGCCGCATGTGACCGTCGGTCCGTCGCTCGACGACTTGGTTTAGGATCGAGGATCCGGTGGACAACAATCCCGTGCCGATCAAGGTGTGGACCAGGAGAGGCCAGTCGAACATCGGGGTCGCGACCCAATAGCCGACCAAGGTGGTGAGCACCACCATCAGGGTAATTCGCGGCTTGGTGAGCAGCGAGAGATCACGCATCAGCGGTCGACGACCGGTGGAGGCCGAAGGTGTCGACGGGCTCGGGGCGGAGTGTGGAATCGAAGGTGCGGACGTCATGATCAGGTCACGGTTGGGGCCGGGGGGAGGAGGATCCGACGAGCGTTCGCCGGACCCACGAAGCTTAACATTTTCACGTCAAAAAGCCCCGCCTGAGCGGGGCGTTTTGAAGCATAAGGCCGGACCGTAAGGATCGACTCAGCTGCCGATGGACCTCAGTGCTCGATCCGCAGCTCGCCCATGGAGCCGTTGACCTTCAGGTCGATTCTCGGCGCATCGTCCGGCAGCTCGGAGTAATCCGGAAGGCGGTTGACACTTTCGCCCATGGCCACTTTGCCACCTTTGAGGTCTACGCGGGCCTCCTCGGGCACCCACACGCGACATCCGCCCATGCTGAACGACACCTTGGCCTCGGCGTTCTGCCGCCAGGCTCCCTGAAGATCGACGAAAAGCTCGCCCATGCTGTGATCCACCCTCACCATGCTGGGACTGGCGTCTCCCAGGCCGCGGATCTCCATCTCGCCCATGGAGCCCTCTACCGCGAATTTGCCCATGGGGAACGGAACCGGCTCGCGAAATTCGATGAAGTGATCGCCGGGACCGAATTCGAGATCCACTTCTTGGACCCATAGGCCGCCGAGATCCATCTTGGTTTCGCCCATGCCGATTTCGCCGACGATGCGGATGGGGTGGCCCCTGGGAATGGTGATCTCTACCTGGTTGTGGCTGTTGTTGCCCGAGCCGAAAATGGCGCCGAAGAACCCGCCCTTACCCCCGAACGAGATCTCATATTGCCACCGTCTGTCCTGGCCCACGGAGTAGTCCTCCTTGAGCTCGAATCCGCTGGCGTCGAAGTCCGCGTCGACCCGAATCGGCTGGCCCGCGGGTCCCGGTCGGACAATGAAATCGCCCATGGCCAGGTCGAGTACCAGCGTCCCGCCCGCCGTCTGCGGCTCGCCGACCAGGGCTGCTCCGCCATCGATCTCTATGGTCTGTGGTCGGTCGGCGGAGGCGTCACCGGGGGGGAGGGGCGGAGCCTCGGGCAATGCTTGCTCCGCGGCCCGCTGCACGGGCTCGGGATCGGTTTGAGACGCGAATTGCACGGCGCTCAAAAGGAAGATCAGCCCAAACCCTAGGGCGATCACTGAAATGCAGCCGATACATCCGTATTTAAAACAACCTGTGGACTTGTTGCTCATGGTCATCCTTTCGCCGAGGGTCATGGCTCAGCTGGGGATACTACGACATGGACCCGTCGGCTGTTTCGTGAACGAGGAATCTTTTTTGCCATGGTCCCTCGACAAAACCTCGCCGGGCGACGAATGAAGATGTGCTACGGTGCGTATTTGAACGTACCTATATCGCTATGCTCGATCCGCGTGGATTCATCGTTCGCGAAGCTCGAGCTCGACCGTTACCCCTTTGAAGGAGCGGCCTCTCAAGGCACCGATCCGAGGCGGGGTAGCCCGTAAAGGAGATCGCCTATGAGCTTCGTTGCGTTCGTCCTCGGCTTGATGCTGTACATCTTCATCAAGGTCGGGTTCGGAGGATTATTCACCGTTCGACCCAACGAGCGGGCGGTGAAAACCAGCTTCGGCAGGGCCGAGCGACGCCCGGGTGGACCGGTGGTCGACCCTCACCTCAGCGAGGATGAGAAGTCCCGCTATCAATATCCGAGCCTTCAGGTGATCCCTCCAGGCGGCCCCTACCTCAAGATGCCTTGGCAAAAAGTCCACAAGGTGTCCGTGGCCACCCAGGCGGTGGACATCACTTGGGATCCCACCAAGAGCCAGGGCACGATCGAATCGGTGACCAAAGACAATCTGACCACCGGGGTGAACGGCCAGCTGCGCTATCGGGTCAGTGAGAACAATCTCTATCCATATCTCTTCGGAGTCAGAAGCCCGTTGGAGCACGTGATGGGTTATTTCGTCTCCGTGCTGCGCGAGCGCATCGCCAATTTCGTCGATCCAAAGGGCGCAAGCCTGGTCGCCGAAGGGGATCTGGAGGGCGGAAAATCTTCCGTGGAGCTGTCCGAGGGTGTCTCGATCAACGACCTGCGCAAGAATCTGCCTTTGCTCAACGAGTATATGGAGCAGCAATGCCTGTCCACGGCGGGTCGCTACGGCATCGAGCTGGACGCGGCCTTGATCACCGAGATCGACCCGCCCCCGGAGGTGGATCACGCGCTTTCGGCCATCAACTCGACCCGCAACCAAGTGGCGGCGGATATTTCCACCGCCCGGGCCGACGCCGAGCAGCAGATCACCATGAGCGAGCGGGCGGTGGAGATCGCGCGCAACAACGCCGAGGCCGAGGTCGCTCCCTTGCGCGAGCTGGCGACGATCTTAGGGAAGATCAAAACCGAGGGTGGATCCGGAGCCTTGCGCACCTACCTACGAAATATGCGAGTGCCCTTGTTCAAGCGGGCGGATCGCATCGTCCTGAACGCCGACTGAGGAGGAAGAAATGATCTGGAGTATTTTCGCGTTTCTCTTCGGTCTGCTGCTGATCCCAGTTATTTTGGGATTCGCCAAGATCTTCGGTCTCTACGCCACGGTCAACGAATGTGAGTGGCAGGTCTTCACGCTTTTCGGCAAGGTCATCGGTGTGCTCGACGAGCCGGGATTGCAATTTCCCGTGTTGAGGTTCGGTCCGAGGGCTTTGTTGCTGCCGTTTTTCGGCAAGCGCCACGTCGTATCAGCGGCCTTGCGCCAACACTATCTGCGTAGCCAGATGGTGAACTCGGAAGAAGGCACTCCCATGGGGGTCGGCATTTGGTACGAGATGAGCGTCAATGACCCCGTGTCTTACTTATTCGTCAACGCCAATCCCGAGGGCTCCTTGCAGGCCAACGTGGCCAGCTCCACCATCTCGACTCTTTCCAATCTGGAGATGGAGGAGATGTTGGAGAACCGTCACAGCCTGAGCCGCACCGTGCGTTCCGCGGTTTCGCCCCTGAGCGAGAAGTGGGGGTATCAGCTGGGCTCGGTGTATATCCGCAAAGTCGCGTTCACCGATCGCTCCATGGTTGAAAACATCACCGAAAAGGTGGTCAAACGGCTGGTGCAGGTGACCAGCGCCATGAAACAGGACGGCGAGAATCGAGTCGGGTTGATCCAGAGTGAAACCGCCAAGAAGGTGTCGCAGAAATTGGCGGAAGCGTCGGCTGCCCGGCCGGCGGTGGTCGGCGAGACATTGAACCAAATCGGAGGACGCGACACCGAGATTCTGGATGCGGTGATCGAGGTGATGGAAACCGAAAAATTGCTCGATTCCGGCGCTCGCGTCGACGTCTTGCCGAAAGGTGCGTCGATGTTGGTTCAGCTCGGCGGCTCCGAGCGTCCGCCGGAGCCGATCGGTCTGGGCATCAGAGAAAGGACCAGGTGATGGCCGAGGCGGTGAAATTGAAGTAGAGCCACCAGCCGGATTCCAGGTTGTGGGTGTCCCGGTCGTCGCCGGCCGCGCAGTTGCCGGTGCCGCCGGGAAAGAGCGAGCTGAGGGTTTGCCCACCGACCACCGGTAGGTCGGCCGGCAGGATAAACGCATCCGCTTCGCTCTCCAGCAGGAATCCGAACAACAAGCCGCTGACCAAATTCGACGGCGGCTCTCCGCCGCTGAACATGGCCGCGATCTGCACGTCCTGCAGATTCAGCGGGATGTTGCCGAGGAATGCCAGGCTCGCGTCACCGATCACCGAGCCGAAACACGGTGCGTCCGAGCTGGTGATGGTGGGGGAGTAACCCGAAGTGGTGGCGACCAAGGGCTCCAGGCAAGTGCCCATGGCTTGTGTGGAGTAGAGGGTCCGGCTGCCCGCCGAGGAATCTCCCGGACCACATTCCGTGGCGGAGGCGCATTGGCCGGAACGGAAATCCACGGTCTCCGTTCCCGTGTCCGTGGCCACCCAGGGCCGGAATGCGATCAAGGTCGTGGTGTCGAGGCAGCCGTCTCCGTCGCCGTCTTGGTTGAGGAAACCGTCGATGAGATCGTTGACCGAATCGGCGCCCGGCAGACCGACCTCGTCGGTGCCGTCGAGACAGCCGAAAATGTCCGCGTCGATGAAAACGTGCGGATCCCGGAGGGCCAAGGAGTCGATTCGGAAGACCGTGGGAGCGGTGGGCGTCTCGGCAGCTGCGGATGCCTGGCTCCAGTCGGAGATATCACCGTATTCGAATCCGTTGCCGAAGATGGTCGAGCCGCAGACCTGGGCGGAAGCAGGCAGCGATGCAAGCAGGCTCAGCAGGCCCAAAAGGGCGATTCGCCCGGCGAGCGTCCGGCGGATAATGGGTTCTGCAGTTTGGGCAGCATGGACGATAAACACGTTGGATCTCCTCATTGAGCCGACGACTTTCGCAGCGAAGGTCGCAGCTCCACGCGGCTGGGCAAGGCACGGCTGGGGTAGCGCAAAAGGTCGACCACGGTTTGGGCGATGTCTTCGGCGCGAAGCATGGAATCTCGTTGGGTGCTTCCCGGCGAGCCGATGGAATCGAAGAAATCCGTATCCACACTGCCGGGCAGAATGGCGGCAACTCGGATGCCGTCACCGCGCAGATCGAGCATGGACGCCTCGGAAAATCCCACCAAGCCGAATTTGCTGGCGTTGTACGCGGCGCCCCCGGCGAAGGCATTCCGTCCCGCCAGGGAGGCGAGATTCAGGATAAAGCCATCGCCCCGTTCCTTCATCACCGGAGCCACTGCCCGGGTGAAATAAAAGGGGCCGTCCAGATTGGCTCGCATCAGGCGACGCCAATCGTCGCCACTGATCTCGTCCACGGGGGCGAAGAGGCCCAAGCCGGCATTGTTGACCAGCACATCGATCCGCCCGTGTCGATCGCTCACCTCGGCGACAAAGGCGTTGACTTGCGGCTCGTCACCGACGTCCACGGCGCGTCCGACCGCACGCTCACCGAAAATCGGCTCGAGGTCCGACAATGCCCGATCGACGGAGCTTTGGCTGCGGGAGCAAAACCAAACCGTAAAGCCCTGGCGTAAGAGTGCGTCGACCACGGCGCGGCCGATTCCCCGGCTGCCGCCGGTGACGATGGCGACCGCATCTTTTGAATCTATGGTCATGGAGAATCTCCTTTGGGATGGGACGGCCCCGGGGTCAAGGGCCGCTGGATCAACGTGAGTGTACAGCGGGAATCGTTTTGGCGGACATCTTGGGTCGGCCAAAAGCGGTGGGGGTTGCGGCTCGTGGCCGAGAAAAGCGCGATCCCAAGCAGAGAGTCCGAAATACGGTGCCAGGTTGATGGTCGGTCGGACCGGTGCCAGGTAGATGGTCGGCCGGAAATACGGCCGGAAATACGGTGCCGGAAATACGGTGCCAGGTAGATGGTCGGACCGGTGCCAGGTAGATGGTCGGACCGGTGCCAGGTAGATGGTCGGACCGGTGCCAGGTAGATGGTCGGACCGGTGCCAGGTAGATGGTCGGATCGGTGCCAGGTAGATGGTCGGATCGGTGCCAGGTTGATGGCCGGCCGTTGAGAGTCGTCGGGTAGAGGGTCTTAGAAAGGCAGGTCTAGGATGAGCGTTTCTCGTTCCAAGTGTCGATGGATCGGTGGATTTTTGGTGATCGGTCTCGGGTTGTATGCGGGCTCGGTGGTGGCGCAGGGTCTGGCTTGTGGGACGCACGCATCGCCGTCGTCGGTGTTGAGCTTTCCCCTCCAGCCTTTCGGATCGGGTTTGGGCGGTCCGGGTCTGGATGATTGCGCCGCCGACAGCAACAATCCAGCGGCCGCGTACGATCCTTCCGGCGGCTTGATGACGGTGCCGATCGTCTTGCACATCATCATGGACGACGATTGCGAGGAAGGTGCGATTTCCGACGAGCAGGTCCAGGTTCAACTGGACATTCTCAACCAGGATTACCTGGCCCTGCCGGATTCTCCGGGCAGCCCGGGGGTGGACACGCAGATTCGATTCGAGCTGGCCGGCGTGACCCGTTCTTGCAACTCCCTTTGGCACAGCGATTCAGGCGAGTATTGGAATACGCTCGCCTGGGATCCCTACCGCTACCTGAATTTCTACACCCACAGCGCCGGGGGATCCGGGGGTTATGTGCCGGTGATCCCCGCCGCCGATCCCCAGCTGATCGGCGACCCTTCCGACCGGGTGGTGGTGAACGCGCTCGGTTTCGGCACCGACGGGCCCGTGCCGGGGCGCCAGGGTGGACGTTTGGCCACCCATGAGATCGGCCACTATTTGGGCCTTTGGCACACGTTCCGCGGCAGCTGCGGTGTGGCCACGGAGCCGGAGTGCCACACCACCGGCGATTTGCTCTGCGACACCCCTCCCGACGCCGAGCAATCCGATAAATGCCCGATCGGCGCCACCAGCTGCGGTGGAGTCCCCGTGCCGATCGACAATTACATGCAATACACCGACGACGACTGCATGGATGGTTTCACCCTCGAGCAAGCCAAACGGATGCGTTGCACGCTGATGTTTTATCGTCCAGGTTTGCTTTCGCTGTTCTCCGATGGCTTTGAAAGCGGGGATTTCACGTCCTGGAGCACGACGAGCCCATAGGGAGCTCGGTTTCCACTGCGTTACTCCCGAGCCAACACCTGTCGCCGATCGTCGAGCAGAGCGCTGAGGATGCCGTTGCCGTCGGCGTCCACCTGCAGCTCGGCGTAGCGGGCGGCGGACAGCTTTTCCCCTTGACCCTCCTCAAAGAAGAAGGCGTTGTGGCCGAGGCTCACTCGGCCGGCTCGTTTGCGATAGGAGAGCAGGTATTGACCATCGGTCAAGGCCCGGCCCGGCCGGTGCCATCGCTCGAAGTGGGCGACTCCGTGCTGATCGGTCCGCACCACGATGTGGCCCCGCTCGGGTTGTTCCTTGCCCTTGTCTCCCAGCTCGTTTTCGAGCTCGAAGCGCAGGATCATGTAGTCACCTTGCATCAAAGACCTGGGATCCACCGGGGCGAGCTCGAGCAGGATCGGCGACGAGTCGCGCAATTGGATTTCCTTGCTCGCGGTCCAGACGCTCGGCACCAGCATCGCCAACAGCAGGCCGGCCCAAAACAGGCCTTGTCGGGCCGGAGCGAGCGACGGGCCGCGAGCCGTGGTGTGTGAGCGCGATGGCAAAAAGAGGAAACGGCCGAGCAGCAACGCGGCTGCCGTCGCCCCGAGGATCAAGGATTTCTCCATCAGCTTGAGGTCGAGGGAGTAATAAAACCCGAAGCAGAAGATGAGGAGAAAGGCGATGCCCCAGCCGAGGGTGGCGACCCTTTGCCGCCACCAGCCGAGACCGATCAGCAACAGGGACGCGGGAATGCCAGGGGCTTCGGAGGCGAGCACGGCCAGGATCAAGAGCAGGCCGACGGATACGGCGACGACTCGATTCATGGGCGCCCCCATGCGAGCGCGAAGGGTCGCCGAAGCCAGGACCCCCACCCCGATCAAACCCAGGGTGGTCCAGCTGCCGGGGGGAGCTTGATGGAGCCAGTCCGGAAAAAGGGTCGGCATCAAAAGCATCATCAGAGCACCCATCGCCCCGGCAGTGGCGGCGGGTTGGCGTCGACCGCACAACAGCGCACCGGTCGGCCAGAAGGTGAAGCCGAGCAAGGTGGCGAGGCAGAAGAGGGCGGCACCGTCCATGGCGTGCTCGCCCCGATCGATGCAGTAGACGAAGGCCATAACCCCGATCAAGAAAGCGGAGATGAAGGCCTGTAGCCGTCCCGGATCCAGGAGCACTAAACCAAAGCTTAGGATGCCGAAGAGCAGTGCGGCGGTCGGGCGATCGTGGAGATCGAAGAAGCTATAGGCGCAAAGGGCTTGGCCGCCCAGGCTGACCGCGACCAACATGCGTCCGAGCACGCCCTGATTCAGGGTCGGTGTGAAACGTCGGCCCAGGCTTCCGGCCACCAACATCAGGAGCCCGACGGTGAGCATGGATTCGGTGTGTTGGATCCAGCCCGTGATGGTAAACGCCGTGACGATGAAGAGGGCCGCGATCCAGGTGCCGAATCCAGCGAGGGCTTCTACGAACCAAGGGGTCGACGACTCCCTCAGCAGTTCAGGGGTCAGATGGTCCTTGACGATTTGCCGATCACCGGCGGTGTGGAGATCGTCGGGGCGATCCAAGATGTCGCGCAGGGTCGGGCGGGTAGGAATCATCGGCAGGTTCATGACGCCGGCTCCCGAGTGGATTCGTCGACCGGCGTCTTGGATTCGAGCTGGGCCTCTTCGTGCATCTGACGCAGCCACCAAGTGGCCGCGGATATCTCCGCCACCAATCCGAAGCCGATCACCAGCAAGGAGAATCCGCCGGAAAACACTTCGAATTGCTCAACCACACACATGGTGAAGACCGTGATCGCCGCCGCCAAAGAGATGGCGGGCACGAAGACTTCTTTGGAAACCCATCGTCGGTAGAAGCTGAGGCTGAAGGCCACCAAGATCGACAACAGGGCCAAGGCGATCAGCTCCTGGGAGCTGTGTGGCGATGGCTCGACCACGACCTCCAACGAAGGAGGAACTAAGGGTGTGATGGTGAGGACCGCGAAAATCCACGGTCCGACCCGTCGACCCAACCAGGGTGCTCCTCGACGAGCCGCCATCTCCCAGCCGGCCCAGGCAGCTCCGGCCATGGCCGAAAGGATCAAGACCGTGGTGGTCTCCGTCGGCAGGAAGATTTGGTGGATCATCAAGAGGACGGCCAGCATGACGAGCCCGATATTGGCCAGCCAAGGCAAGAACCAACGGCTGAGCAGGGTCCACGGGATGGAAAGCGCGGCCCACCAAGCGAAGAGCCGCCAATCGTCGGCGCCGGTTTGGTAGATCTGCCCGAAGACCGCCAAAAGGGTGCCCAAGACGGCCCAGGCCACGGTTTGCAAGGCCCGTCCCGTGCTTTTATCCAACCCTACGTACCAAGCCGCAATGCCCGTGGCCGAAAAGGTGGCCAAGAGAATGCCCAGCTTGCTCAGACGGTCCAGACTTTGCCAATTGGCGGCAAAGAAGAAAATCACCGCCGAGGCCGCGAAAAGAGCGCCGGCGGCGAGCAGCAGGGTAGATAGGAAGGTGCGCCATTGATCGGCCGAGGGGCGGGGACGCGCCCACTCGGAAAAACGGGCCGCTACCTCCGCTGGGAGGACTCGGTGGATGCGCTGGGCGAGGGAGTCGTCGATCGGGCGATCCCATCCGGGATGGGTCTCGATGTCGTTCATGGCAATCTCCGATGGACCGATGTCGGGCTAAGGGCCAGTCTACAGCTTCGATGCGTGGGAGAAGAGAGCAAGGGCGATGCCGGCCGGGAGTCCCTGTGGAGAGGCGTTTTATCGGCCGTGCGCAGCTCGGAAGATGCAGCCGGCAAGATGCAGCCCCAGGTCTCAGGTCTCAGGGGAGCTTAGGAGGTGTGTTGGGGCCGGCGGCTGGATCGATCGAAACGATGCCAGATCCACAAGGCAAGGGCCGCGGTGCCGGCGGTGATCGCGCTGAAGGTGAAGGGTGCCGCGGCACCGAATCCTCCGAAGTGGCCGAAACCCTGCCACAACACCCCGGCGATCACCGAGGCCGGGAGATCGAGAACGCCCACCAAGGCGTGGTAGGTGCCGAACGCGGTGCCACGTAAATCTTCGGGCACCAGATCCGTGACGAAGGCCTTGGCCGTGCCGTGGGTGAGGCCGTAGTAGACGCCGTAGAGGGCGAAGAGCGGCCACAGCTGGTGCTCGTTTTCGACGCGGGCAAGGCCGAGATAGACCAGGGCATAGAGACCCCAGCCGGCCACCAAAACCCGGCGTCGTCCGAAACGATCCGAAAGCCGTCCCGCAGGGGTGCTGATCAGGGCATAAACGATGTTGAAGAGGGCCAATAGGCTCAGAATGCCCATCAGACCGAGCCCCCGCTCCGAGGCGCGTAGCACCAGGAAGGCGTCCGAGGAGTCGCCGAGGTCGAAGAGAGCGACGATCGCGAGGAAGATGAAGAAGCGTTTGCCCAGCCCGCGAAATGCCAGGCTCGGCTTGGACTTCGGTTCCTTCGACGATGGAGCGATGTCCTTAGCGCCGAAAGCCAGCACCGCTACCGCCGCCAGAGCGGGCACCAAGCTGCAAACGACCACCCAGCGAAACGTGCTCGCGTCCAGGGTCGAGCCGGTACCCAAATACGAGATCACCGCCATGGCGACGCCCAGGCCGATCACCGCCCCCAAAGTGTCGGCGGCGCGGTGCAAACCGAAGACGAAACCGCGCCGTTCGGCGGGTGCGCTATCCGCCAACAGCGCGTCCCGCGGTGCGGTGCGGACGCCTTTGCCCACCCGCTCCACCCAACGCACCGCGGCCACGCTCTGCCAGCTGGTGGCCCAGAGAAAGAAGGGTTTCGATAGGGCGGAAATTCCGTAGCCCGCCACCGCGAGCCATTTGCGTCGGCGAAAGCGATCCGCTACCCGTCCGCTCACCAGCTTCAGCAGGCTGGCCACGGATTTGGCGACCCCCTCGATCAAACCGATCACATGTACGCCGACGCCGAGCACGGCCGAGAGGTAGAGCGGCACCAAGTGCAACACCATCTCGCTCGAGATGTCGGTCAGCAAGCTGGTGAGGCTGACCGCCCAGATGTTTCGGCGGGCGGGATCTCGGGATTCCGATGTCGTCATCAGGATCTCTCTTCCGATCTCGAGGTCTTATGCATCCAAAGGAAGAGGTAGAGCCAAATCAAAGCGATCGATCGATAGACGAAGAGGCGGCCGTCGGACGTTTCGAAGAGCCGAAGGGCATAGCTCACGGCTTCCGTGGCGAATACCGCCGCCAGCAGGTCCGGACGGCGGCGGAAATGGATCACCAACAGAGCCATGAACGCATAGTAATAGGCCGCCAGGCTCAGACCCGTGAGCAATAAGGGCAATGCCGTGAGGAACGCCTCGAGATCGCTGCGTCGTCGGGCGGTCCAGGCGACCCAAAGGCAGAGAGGAACGAATATCACGAGCTGTTGGGCCTGATGGATCCGGTGGCGTCGGACTTTGAGGGCCTCGAATTCCTCCCCGGTCACCAGCTCGTTGCGGGTCCATCGATGGGCGAGGATCTCGGTCGTGCCCACCACGTTGGGAGCGATGTTGCGCACATGCAGCTGCATGTTGGTGCGGAACTCGAGCCAATGCTCCAAACCCTTGGGCAGGGTAAGGGTGGCGAGGAAAAGTGCCAGGCACGTGGTGGAGAAGGCGATACCGAGACGGACGTATCGCGCGGCCAAGGGAGGCTTTTTTAGGCTCCAGTTTCGCGATTCCAAGTTTTCGAGCAGGTTCCAAATAGCCTTGGCAGCCAGGGGAGCGAGAAAAAAAACGGGGAATACCCGCAGCATGGTGGCTACTGCGAGAAGCCCGCCGGCGAGGCCGTAGCGCTCTTTCTTGAGGCAGCAGAAAGCGCCCACAACCCCCAAGAGCCACGGGTAACGCAGAAAGGCCCCGCCCACCCATCCGAAGGTGGAACCGAATACGATGCAAAAGAAGAGGATCGCCAACAGGGCCGCACGGCGACCGAAAGCCCAGAGCACACAAGCGAAGGTCAACACGAGCAGGAAAGGGTCGAGCAAGGCCAGCCACAGGATGCCTCGGGCGCTGCCGGCCGGCACCTGACGGGCGAGCAGACCTCCTCCGAGGGCCCAAACCGGGGTCGGGTTGAAGCCGTGATCCAAGAGGAATTTGCTGTAGTGGGGTCCGAGCTGCTCTCGGAAATATTCCGCGTCGAGACGGAATTGCAGCCAACGCTCGGCGGAGAATCGGGCCTTGACCGGGTCGCTGCGCCGCAACAGCTCCCGCACGTGGACCCGTTTGTAGGTGGCTAGGTCGCGGGCCTCCAAGGCTTTGAAGCGATTGTTGTGGTTCTCGGCCTCCGCCCGGAGCACGGCGGTATAGAGGTCGCTGTAACCGAGCTCTTCATAGTATTTGGAGCCCAAGTAGTAGTGGGCGACGTCGTGCAGGTGCACGAAAACCCGTTCGCCGTGGAAGGCGAGGTAGTTGCTGTAATTCACCACCGATAGCGCGGCCAGGATCAAAAGGCTCGCGTCGAGTCGACGGGTGCCCAAAGGCCGGACTTTGTGGAGCGCAAATAGCCCGGCGGCACTGGCCGCCAACAACATGTTGACGTGTTTGAGCTGATCGAAGTCGATACCTTGCCATGGCATGGCGGCGGCACAAAGAGCGGCGGAGATAAAGCCGGCGAACCAGCGTCGGCGGGTGGTGTCGAGCACACCCAGCCGATGGGCGAGCCAGAGCCCGGGCAGGACCACCAGCAGGAAAACGGGAATCCAAAGCACCGTCGGGCTCCCTCAGGGATCCTGTTGGGCGAGCTCAAGGGCCAAGAGGTGGTGACCCTTGGCGGCCAAGGTGTCACCGGCCGCCAACAGGGCTTCGGCCATGGCTCGGTGGTAGGCGATGCCGCCTTTCGGCATGGTCGGGTCGAGCCCTCGGCTCAACCGCTGCTCCAATTCGTCTTGGGCCTCCAGCTGAGCGGTTACCTCTTGCAGTCGATCCGAAGCCCGGGCCGGCTTGTTGCTCGCCAACCGCCGGGGGTTGATCTCCACCGAGCGCGCAAAGGCCTCTTTCGAACGCCCGAGCATGCCGTTGCGTCGATAGATCAGCCCCAAGTTGTAGAAGAGCACGTCGTTGTCCGGTGCCTTTTCCATGGCCAACTTGAATTCTCGCTGGGCCACCGGCCAATCGAGATTTTCGTGGGAAATGCCGATCATGTAGTGGAAATGGCCGATCAGATTCGAGGTCAAATAATCCTTCGGCACCCGAGGATCGTTTTCCCCGTCGAGCTCCATCTTCGGCAGCCGGATCTCCGGCCGCGGAGAGGTCGAGCGGGTGGTTTGGAACACCAGACCCACGGGCACCAGGTCGAGCCCCTCCATATTCCAATTGGGATGGTGGGTGAAAAAGAGCGGATCCGAATCCGGATCAAATCTCAAATTGGGTAAGTCCGCGTTGCCCACGCCCTGCATGATCAGGTCCAAATCCGGACGAGCCCCCTCCACCAAATGCAGGTAAATCAGCACGAAAAGGATGTTGTCGTCCGAAGCGGAGAGGTGGGCTCCCGGCGGCAGGGTTTCGAGCAGGGTGAGGCTGAAGTCTTCGGCGATCCGGAATCGGCTGCGGTCGAAGTCCCGCCAGCCGGTGATCAACAGAGCGACGGGAATCAGCAGGGCGATCCAGGCTTTCCGAGGTGACTTCTCGGCAGCGCCCTTCGAGGACCGTTCCACCAGCCATTGCAAGCCGATCATGGCCAGGATCGCGGCCATCAAATAGCTGGGGATGTAATAGCGATGCCATATGAAAATATCGCTGCGGGAGCCGTGGGAGCCCATGGAAAGGACGTTCGCCGTCATGCCCACCAAGGGCAAGAGGATCGGGTATCGACGATAGCCCACGAGCACGCCGACCACCGCCAGGATCGCGCCGATCCAGAAGGTCTCGCGGGCCAAACCTGTGGCGAAGTCCGCCAGGATCGGGATCCAATCGGCGCTCGACTCCATCCAAGCCCGTTCCCAGAAATCCTCCCGCACCACCACCGCCAAAAAACGGTCCAGGTTGTCCGGATCTCCCCAATCCAGCCGAGGCTCCATGCGCGAGCGCAGGGGCAAGTAGGCATAGGGCAAAAGGCCGACCACGCCCCCCGCGACGCAGGCCGGCAGGTGCATCGGTCGTTTGAGCAGGGAAGGCCTGGAGACCACGGCGAAAACGCCGACCGCAAAGCCGAAGACCCCGAGGAACGTGTGATTGCAAGCGCCGAGCCCGGCGGCGAAGGCCGCGAGCACCATCCATTGGATGCGCTGGGTGCGATGCCACTCCAGGGCCAAGAGGGTGACCAACACCACAAAGAAGGCATTGAGGGAGTAGACCCGTTGAATGTTGGCTTGGGACCAAAAGCTGGGGCCGAAAGCCACCAGCAGCGTGCCGAAGGTCGCGATCGCCCGGGAGAGGTGCATTCGACGCCCCAGCAGGTAAAAGAGAGCCACCGTCAGGGCCGCCCAGAATGCGCTCATCAGGCTCAATCGAAAAGCCACGGAGCCGAAGGGCAGGATCATCGTAAAGAGCTTGCCGAGCAGGACATACAAGGGATAACCACTGGGATGGGGAATGCCCAGGGTGGCGGCGGCGGCGGAGAGCTCACCGCTGTCACCGACGTAAATGGTGCGGCAGGCCCCGAGGGCGTAGATGATGAACGACCCTAGGGCCAGCAGGGCCGCGGGAATCAGCTCCGGGCCCATGGGCAGGGACGCCGTCGCGGGTGGTGAGGTGGAAGTGCCCGTTTTGTCGGTGCTAGGCGTGTTCAAACTCATGTCGTGGCTCGTCCGCCGTTGCGAAATTCCTCGTAATCCACGGTGAGCAGGTGGATCAGATTCTTCAGATAGAGCGGGTGGTCCGGTTGCAAACGCAGGGCTTCCCGTTGAGCTTGCACGGCTAGGAATAGATCTCTCTCAGCGACCGCGATGTTAGCAACGTAGTGGGGCAGCAAGGGGGAGCGAGCGGCCCGGTTGAGGGGTGCGGCTTGGGAGAGCAATCGCTTTGCCCCCGCGACATCGCCCTGCCCGTGGAGCCGCCGAGCCCGCTCGCAGATTGCTTCCACCCGGGCCCGGGCTGTGGGGTCGCCCGTTTCGGCTTGTCGCCGCCACAAGCTCGAGACCCGATCGAGAAATAGTCGCAGGGGTTGATCCGCCTCTTCGTCCACCATCGGCCACAGGGCGTCCGTATCTCCTCGCAGGGCAAAGTAGTTGAGCTCCACCGGTGCCTCGTAGACCACCGTATGCAGCCATGGGCTTCGTCGGACCTCAAAGCGGAGCCCGAGCTCCGGGGAGCGCGGCGCCTGTCCGTCGGCAGACGGCTCGCCGAAGGGTGTGCCCCGGAAGCGTTCCAGCACGCGGCCTGGGTCCCTCGCGGGCAGCACCTGGGTGTGTCGTTGATAGAAGAAGCGGAAATAGGGATCGTCCGCCAATTGGCGGTCCCCGAGGTAATGGGGCTCCCGCAGCCCGGCCGAGTTGTACCAGACGATAACTTGGGGTCGACGTCGGCGCATGTATTGGCCCCAGCCTCGGCGATGGGCGGACCACAGCGGAGAGATCACATAAACCGGGTGGCGGGCGATGGCGGCGTCGGTCAGGCCGAGGCCGTCGATGGTGGGCAAGCGGCTCTCGTAGGGCAAGCTGCCGACGGTGTTGACGCCCATCCATTGACCCGGCTCGAGGGTCTGACGGAAGAATTTGCCCACGTCCTGGCCGACGATCGTGGTGCGGTGGGCCACGAAGGCCCGGTAGGTCTGTTGGTCGAAAACGGCGGTCGTCCATTGGAGGGCCAACAAGAGCCCGGCCACCGCCACCCGGGCTCTCGGGGACGGCACCCAGGCGCTCAAACACGCCACGGTGAGCACGGTCAGCGGCGGCATCAACGGCAGGAAGAATCGAAAAAACGGCATGAAATCACCGCCCACAGACACCACATAGGCGGTGTAGGCACAGCAGATCCACCACACAGCGAGCAGCCGTCGAAAGCGTCGGCGATTGCGAGCGCGCGCAAAGAGCGCGACCGGCGCCACCAAAGCAGCCGCAAGCACCGGCTGGCTCGTCGCCCATTGACCCAGGTTGATGAAGCCGTTGGTCCACTGCTCGGGACCGCCGGTGACCTTGGCGTAGTAGGTATTCGGGAAGAGGTGGCCGTAGTAGGAGAGGCGCCAGAGGAAATAGATGCCGTAAACCCCGGCGAATAAGAGGCCGTCGCGGACATGGCTCAGGATCGATCGGCGGTTGCGTTCTAGGGTCAGCCAAATCACCCCGTGGACGAGGGCGAAGACCATCACTCCCTCGGGACGGGTCAAGGCAAGGGCGATGAAGACCCAGGTGGAGCTCAGCCACTGTGGTGCCCGTTGTGGTGCCAGGTTGATGTCCGAGGACGGTGCCAGGTTGATGTTCGAGGGCTGGGAATCCGGTGCCAGGTTGATGTCCGGGGACGGTGCCAGGTTGATGTCCGAGCCCTCGGACGCAGGTGCCAGGCACTTATCCGGGTCTTCAGATACCGGTGCCAGGTTGATGTCCGAGCCCTCGGACGCAGGTGCCAGGCACTTATCCGGGTCTTCAGATACCGGTGCCAGGTTGATGTCCGAGCCCTCAGATACAGGTGCCAGGCACTTGTCCGTATCCGCCGACTCGCGCAGTGCCGACTCGCGCAGTGCCAGGTAGATGGCCAGGTTGAAAAGGGTGGCGTAGAAGAGGGATTCCATGCCGGTGGTGAGCCAATATCCGAAGGCTTCGAGACCGAGCAGGAACAAGAGGGGCGACACCACCACGGCCCGCGGGCTGCCGACCGTGTGACGGCTCAGGCGCACGACCACCCACAGCAGCACTAAACCGGAGATCGCCGACAGGGTCTTCCACCAGATCATGCCGTCCAGGCCGAGCCACAGCCCGAGGGCTCCGAGCACGGTCCACAGGAAGTTGGTGTACCCCTCGACGACCTCTGTAGGGTTGAAGACGAGCCCGTGGCCTTCGACCCAATTTCGGGCGTACCGAAGGCTGATGTAGGCGTCGTCGATGAGGAAGGCCACATAGCGTTGGACATTCCACAGAAAAACCACGAGCGTCACCAGGTAGAGGCCCCGCAGGGCCTTGACCGGATGCTCGCCCGCTCGGCTCATGCGGGCTCGTCGCCGATTTGCACGATCAGCTTGCCGGTGTTGCTACCGTCGAAGAGCTTGAGCAGGGCCTGCGGGGCATTTTCCAGACCTTGCACGATGTCGTAGCGACCTTCGATCTTGCCCTCCGCCACCCACTGGCCGAGCTGCTGCAGCGCCTCGGGGTAGCGCCGCCGGTAATCGAAAACGATGAATCCCTCGAGGCGGGCGCGATTCACCAACAACGACAAATAGTTGTAGGGGCCGGGCACGGGCTCGGTGGCGTTGTATTGGGAGATGGCGCCACAAAGCGGGATGCGAGCCCCTTGGTTGAGCAGGCCGAGAGCGATGTCGAGGATCTCGCCACCGACGTTGTCGAAGTAAACGTCGACCCCGTTGGGACAGGCCTTGTAGATGGCTTTGCGCAGGTCCTCGGCGGTTTTGTAATTCACCGTGGCGTCGAAACCCATCTCCTTGAGCCAGGCGCATTTGTCGTCGGTGCCGGCCAAGCCGACCACCCGACAGCCCTTGATTTTGGCGATTTGGCCGACCACCGAGCCCACGGCGCCGGCCGCGGCGGAGACCAGCACGGTCTCCCCTTCTTTGGGTTGACCGATGTCGAGCAGGCCGAAGTAGGCGGTCAGGCCGGTCATGCCCAGGGGGCCCAAGAACAGCGGCAGGGGAAGACCTCCCGGTAGCTTTTGGAGCTCTTTGGGCTCGGCCAGGGCGTAGCTCTGCCAACCTAAGGCGCCGGATACCAAATCCCCGGGGGCGAATCCGTCGGCTTTGGAATCCACCACCTCCGCGACGGTCAAGCCGCGCATCACGTCGCCCAATTGCACGGGCTCGATATAGGACTTGCGGTCGGTCATCCAACCGCGCATGGCCGGGTCGAGAGAGAGGTAGATATTGCGCGCCAGAATCTGGCCGTCGCCCGGGGTGGGGATGTCTCCTCGGGTGGTCTTGAAATTCGAATCCTCGGGCAGGCCCTCGGGGCGGGAATCGAGGAGGATTTGAAGGTTGGAATCGGTAGCGGTCATGGAGTCTCCTATGGGCGGTGGCGGGCCGACGTCACGGCCAAGGCGGGTGTGGGATCCAGCAAATGTGCTGATGTCGACGACGGTCCCGTGGAATAACCCGAGAATCGTATCGAAACCGTGAGTCGAAGTCCGAGGGGGAAGGAGATACACTGCGCAGAATCATGGATATCTTGCGTCAGCTCTGGTCGGCTTGGCTCGGATCGACGGTGTTCGAGCAGTTGCCGCCTGCCTTACAGCAGCCTCCGGGTCTGTGGCTGATCCCCCTTTTGACCAGCGTATTGCTGCTCGGATTGGTGTGGCTGGGGGTGCGTCGTGTGGTCGGTAGCTCCGGCGCCTCCGCCTATTCCGCCCGCGAGCTGTTGCGCGAAGCTCGCAGGAAGGAGCGGGAAGGCGATTCCCTGGAAGCCGGCCGGGCCTTTGAGGCCTTGGGCAAGCACCGCAAGGCCCTGAAGGTCTATCGACGTGGGGAGCACCATGAAGAGCGGGCGCTCTTGCTGCTGCGCTTGGCTCGACGCAAGGAAGCCAAGGCGGCGGCTCGCGACGGTGGCGAGTGGCGGCTCTACGGCGAGCTGTGCCAAGAGGACGGCGATTTAGAAGAAGCCGCGGTGGCCTACGAGAGGGCTGGACAGGCCTTTCTCGCCGGCCAGTGTTATGCCGAGCTGGAGCGGTCGGTGGAAGCGGCTCGGTGTTATTTGGCGGCGGGTTTGGAGGCGGAAGTCGTGCGCCTGCTCAAGGACGCGGAGGGTCCCGAGCCGGCGGAGCTTTTGGACCAAGCGATCCGGGCGTCTCTGCGACAAATGGGCGGATCCGGCCTCAGCCTGGAGTTGCAGGAGGCGGTTCAGCGGGGGGTGCAGCTTTGGCTTTCCCTGGGGCAGCCGAAGAAGGCGTTCCAGCTGGCCGTGGATTCCGATCGCCTCAAGCTCGCCGTGCCCGTGGCGCGGGATTACCTGGAGCCCTCCGTGGAGGCGGCCGAGTTGTGCGCCCGCGCCGGTGCCCATCGGGTGGCCGCGGATATCTACGGTCGGTTGGGGGAGGAACACCTCGAGGCCCAACAGCGGGCGGAAGACGCGGTTCGACGGGACCAGCGTCAAGAAGCGGCCGAGTGGTTGGAGAAGGCGGAGGACTGGGCCGCCGCCGCGGACCATTGGGCCGCGCTCGGGCAATCCGCCCGAGCAGCGAAGCTTTTCGCCCGCGCCGGGGACCCGGTGTCCGCGGCCCAGCTCCAACCCGTGCACACGGAGCCGTCCGGCATGGCGAGTGTTGATGCCGCGGACGCGAGGACTTCCGGTCTCGAGGGTCCGGGTGCGCAACCCTGGCTGACCCAAGCTCACTTGAGCGACCTCGAGCAGGAGCTGGCGACCCGAGCGGCGAGCCCAGTCCTGGGCTCGGATCCTTTTGCGCCCACGATCCCCAGCGCGGCCCTTGGCCTTGATGTCGGCGGTAAACCGTTGGATGGCGAAGCGACGGCAGTCGCAGGTCTACCGACGCCGAGTCTTTCGGAATCAAGTCTTCCGACCTCTAGTGTGCCGAGGTCGGGCCCTCCCGACGTGCCGAGGGTCACCGTGCCGACCGATCTGACGCCGAAGCCGCTTGGGCCGGCCGCACCTAAGCCGGCCGCAACCGTGCCGATCTCGGATCCTTCTGGTGACGGCGAGGCGAGGTATCGGCTCGGCAAAGAGCTGGGACGCGGTGGCATGGGTGTGGTGTATGAGGCCGAGGATCTCGTGTTGCAGCGCCCCGTGGCGCTCAAAATTTTGCCCGAGCACATGCTGGGGGTGGAGGTCGAGCCGGAATCTCTGTTGGCGGAAGCTCGGGCGGCGGCCCGTTTGTCACACCCGAATATCGTTCAGGTCTATGACGCCGGGCGCAGGGGACGAGGTTTCTTCGTGGTCATGGAGCTGATCCGCGGTCAATCCCTGGACAAAATCCTGGAGGACCGGCAAATCACCGTGGCCGGGGCCCTGCGGATCGGTCTGCAAATTTGTGCCGCTCTCGACCATGCCCATGGACGCCACATCGTTCATCGGGATCTCAAACCGTCGAATCTCATGTGGAGCGAGGAGCGGGTGTTGAAGCTGGCGGATTTCGGGCTGGCTCGGGCGTTTGAGGCCAGCCAGGGCCGGGTCGTAACCCAACCCGCCGGCACGCCGTCCTACATGGCACCGGAGCAGATTCGCGGGGAAGGGGTCTCGCCCCAGGCGGACATCTATTCATTCGGCTGTGTGCTCTTCGAGCTGCTGTGCCGGGAGTCGGTGTTCGGCACCGGCCCGCCGTCCTTCCACCATCACTTGGCCTCCGTGCCCAGGGATCCGCGGGGCCTCCGGCCGGAGGTGCCGGACCCGTTGGCGGATTTGATCCTGAGCTGCTTGGCCAAGGATCCGAGCGAGCGACCCCGCTCGGCCGCGGACCTCGGCCGTGAGCTGGCCGCGATCCTAAAGACCTTGGGCTAGCTAGGCTCCATCCAGTTTTGGCGTTTTCGAGGATCTGGAAGGCGCGGCGCACCGAGCACGGCAGCGAAGCTTGTCTGAGCGATTCACCCGTTGAATCGGCATAAGATCTTCCACATCAGCAGCTTGCAGCGGAAAATCAGTGGTGGCGCGAGCTCGTAGCGCCGCGCGCAGGGCGCCGCGCCGCCCCACCCGAGATGCATTTCTGGATGGAACCTAGCTGGCTATAACTAGCCCGCCACCTCGGCAATCCTCGAATCGTCTCGCAGCAAGCCTTCTGTCGATGCCTTGTCCTCTTCCTTCGCGGGAGCCTGGGGCTGGACCTTGAGAAGCCGTTCGCCGAATTCCAAGCTGAGGCCGGAATCGGCAAGCTCTGTGACCCACAATCGACAGTCCAGTCGGCGAATTTGCTCGTCGCCCACCTGGTAGGCATAGCTGAATCTGACCGTCTCGTCGGCTTTGAGCTCTATCTCTTTGGCGTAGAGCTCCAATCCTTGATCCACGGCGAGGTCGTGGTACAGCTTGGCGGTGGAGGTTCCGGAGCCCTGACCGCGCAGGGTGACCTCCAGCTCCACCTCCAGCAGGGACCGAGCCGGGATCGTCAGGACTTGACCGCCGAAGATCCACTGTTTTTCGCCCGGGGAAAGGGGCACGACGTCTTCGCGAATGAGGTGGTAGGCGTATTCGATCGGTTTGGCCCCTTGGCTGCTGGAGCCGAACCCCTCGTCGGCGGATGAGGCGACGGTGCGCTGGCTGGCTTTGACGTGGGCGGCGAGGAAGCCGACGTCGCCCGGCAGCACGAATTCCTGGATCCGATGGGGCGAGAAAATCTTGCCGTCCTCGAGCCGCCATTTGGTGCATTCCTGCCAATCGGTCTTACATCCGAAAAGGTGGCCGGAGGGTCCGACCCCGGAGACTCGATCGAGGTAGACGTTGCCGAAGGCCAGAGTCCGGGGCTGGTCGTAGCCGCGGAAAAGACTCCGACCCGAGAAGGGTAAGGCACTCGGATCGTCGACGTCGACCTCGAGGTAGTCGAGCAAGGAGAGGGCGACGTCCGTTTGCATGAACGGCTCGTCGACCATGCCGGTCTCGCCATCGGGATTGAAGACGGCGAGGAAACCCCAAGCCTGGCTGATCATTTGGGTGAAGTCGTCTTGAGCTTGTGCGAGACCCACGGCTTCATCGGAGGTGAGCAGCACCAAGGTGTCTTCAAAGACACCCATCTTCTTCAGCTCTTGGAGGAACGGCTCCAGCACCTCGTCGAGCCGCACCACCGCCCAAGGGAAGGAGCCCCGGGGATAGGCGTTGACGTAGTCGGGAGGCACGGAATAGGGATGGTGGGTGCCCACCGTCAGCATCGAAAGGAAATAGGGCTGGTCGTCTTGCCGAAGCTCGCGGATCAGATCGAGACCGCCCTCGAAGAAAGTTTGGTCGTCGACGCCCCACTCACCACGGTGATGGGGGTTGGTGAACCATTGCTCACCCAGAACCAGCTCGAAGCCGGCCCGGGGCATGAATTGATCCTTCAGCATGAAGGGCAGATTGGCCGCTTGGAGGTAGGCGGTGCGATAGCCCGAACGACGCAGGCGCTCCGGCAGGCAGTCCACGACCTCCTCGTTTTTGTATTTCACCAAGTCGGTCATTTTGGGCAAGCCGCCCGCCAAGCGAGGCGGTCGACCGCAAAGCAGCGAATAGGTGCCCCGATTGGTCTGGCGCTGCATGTTGATGAAGCTGTCGTAGACCAAGGCGCCTTGCATGAAGGCATCGGTTCGGCGCATGAATTTCGGCAATCGCGAAAGATCATGGGCTTCGAGGATCGACGGGAAGTAACCACCGCTGATGCCTTCCACCATGATCAAAATCACGTCGCGGCCCGGAGAACGGGCCATGCGCAGCTCACCGGAAAGATCGGGTGCTGTGGAGATCTCCGGTAGCTCAGCGCCGACAAAAACGTTCGGCTCTTTCTTTTCCTCGGCCTTCAGGGCCTGGGCGGCTTTGCTGGTCCACTCCCTGGCGGTGAGCTCGAAAAAATGGGCTTGGCGCCAGCTGGAAGCTCGGCTCGATATGGGCCAGAAGATCAATCCCAGGAGCAAGATCGCCAGGGCCGCGAGCGGGCTCCGGCGGTTTTTCCGCCAACCCGCTCGCCAAGCGGGGAACGGCAAGCGGAGGGTCGCCCACACGGCGGTCGCGGAGAGGGCGAAGAGTCCCCAGGTGGTGGAGGATTTGAGCACGGGCACCACCGAGCCGCGAAGGAAGATCGGATCCAGCAAATATCCGAATTGATGAAAGCGGGGCAGTGCACCCAAAGCGACCAGATGCTCGAAGATACCTATGTGGATCGCCGCCCAAAGCACCACAGCTGTGATCGCCGGCCAAATCCTCTTCAGGGTCGACGATAAGATAATCAGCAGCAAAAGACTGAAGAAAGCGTCGGAAAGGTAACCGCGCAGATCCCGCCAGCCGGCGCCTCCCAATCCGTGGACCGTGCGCAGGATCCAGGGAGCGATGAGAAAAGCACCCAGCCAAGCCGGCCAGGAGAAGGGGTGGGGGGAATACGGCTTCGTCACCGGCTTCATCAGAGGGGCCTCGGTATCGTCATAGAGCCTAGTGTATTCGGACCTTCAATGATTCGGAAGACTCAGAAAGACAGCTATGAAAGTTTTTCACTTACTCGCGTCCTCGCAAAATCGCCGCATATGGGGTTTGCCCCGATTCAGTAGGGTTTTTACCTTGGTTGTGCTTTGCCTGTTGCTCGGCGGCTGCCCTGGAATGCGTCCGACCACGATTCCCATGGGCTCGATGACCCTCCAGGCGTCTAGCTCAAGCTGCTCGGTGGTTTTTCTGCCCGGGGTGCTCGACAAACCCAAGGATTTCGACCGTCGCGGTTTTGCCGACGTCGCTCGAGACGCGGGTTTGGATCTCCACTTGGTGGCCGCGGACGCCCACTTGGCGTATTACCGCGAGCGCACCGCGATTCTGCGATTGCGCCAAGACCTCGTCCAACCCTTGGTCGACCAAGGTCAGAAGGTGTGGTTGGTGGGGATCTCGTTGGGCGGTGTCGGATCCTTGCTCTACAGTCGCGAGCACCCCGAGGACTTGGAAGGCGTGGTGATGTTGGCGCCCTTCTTGGGGGAGGACGAGGTGATCGAGGAGGTCCGATCGGCCGGCGGACCCTTGGCCTGGACCCCACCGGAAACCCTCGCCGAGGACGATGTGGGGCGTAAGGTTTGGTCATGGATTCGGACGTGGCACGGTCTTGAGGGGGACCGCCCGGATTTCTATTTGGGCTATGGCGAAGCCGACGATTTTGCGTCCGCCAACCGCATGCTGGCGGAGCTCTTGGATGAAAACCACGTGGCGACGCACCCCGGCGGACACGATTGGAAGGCGTGGGTGCCGCTATGGAGAGAGCTGGCGGAATCGGGAATCTTCGAAGGCTGTAATTAGTCAGGGCTCAATTTTCATCACCAAGCCGGTGACGTCGTCGCCCTTGGGGCGCCCCGCGCAGTGGGTGTCGACCGCGGCGAGCAGACGGTGCAGGATGTCTTCCGCCGGCAGCTCGGCCAGGGACGGCAGCAGCTCGGGCCAGGTTTCATATCCCAATTGCTCACCGTCCGGAGATTCAGCCTCCACCACGCCGTCGGTGTAGGCGACGATGACGGTGCCGGGCGGGCATTCGATGTCCTGTTGTCGTTCCTTGACCGGGATGCCCGAGCCCAAGGGCAGGGTCGACGGGCCGATTTCTTCGACTTGGCCGTCACGACAGACCAGCAGGTGGGGGTGGCCGGCGCTGGCGACCCGCAAGCGTTGCCGTTTGGGCTCCCAACAAGCCAGCAGCAGGGTGACCAGGGCTCGGCGATTCTGGAGCCGGGCGAAGAGCCAACGGATGCCGGCCAGGGCTTCGGCGGGCGAGGCACCGGCGACCGCGTATTGGGCCACCGCCGCTTTGGTATAGGCGGTGAGCACGGAGCACGAGATGCCGTGACCGGCGACGTCCGCCACCGCCAACCACACCCGACCCGTGGAATCTTCCACCAGGTCGAGGAAATCTCCGCCGACCAAATCCGCCGGCACCATCGACCAAGCCAAGTCCAGACCTTCAGAGCAGGGACGCTCCGGCGGCAGCAAGGACAATTGGATGTCGCGCAAGAGGCGGATTTCCGCGTTGAGGCGGGATTCTCGCTCCAAAGCGGAGACGTAATCCGGCACCAGGGTGGCGATATCGTCGATATCCGGAGCCCGCAGCAGCCAATAAAAACCCGCGCCGGCCGCCATCAGCATCGGCACTGTCGACACCAAACCCGTATCCCACAGCATCACCGGAGCGTGGCGCCAGACGAACCACGCGGTGGGCAGGGAGAACATGGTCACGGTGGCGGTCAGCAGCTCCAACAAACCTTGGTGCCAAAGCAACCAACCCGCGGCCATGGCTACGATCAAACCGAAGATCAAGGAGTGCTCGAGGGGCGCGATGGGCATCACCGAAACCCAACCGCAGGCGGTGATCGCCGCGCCGATCATGGCGCCGGGGCGGCCGGCCAACCGCCCCCCCAGGCCGACGATGAAGGCGCTCATGGCGGTGAGGGCAACGGCCCGGTGCATGGGCGTGGGCATCATCCAGAAATCCGGCAGCATCAGCAAGACGTCGCCGTACCCACCGTCACCGAACCGGGATGCGATCTCGCCGCCCGCCGAGTAGATCCCGGATAGCCCCAAGCCCGCGGCCAGCCCCCTCAACAGCTGCAAGCCGGTAGCGCGGGTCGGTCGCCAACGGAGCAGGCGATCCCAGTGCACCAGAGAGCTGGGGCGCACATCTCGGGTTTCCGCTTCCGCCACCGCCCAGGCGAGCATCAAGCCGACCACGGGCACCAGGTAGAAGAAGCTGATCAACACCAAGAAGCTCGGGCGGGATTGCCAATAGCGCAAGACCGGCGGTGTGATGATCAGCAGGACCACGAGAATCGGCAGGGCGTGGGAAATGCCGGCCCGTCGTTGGCCCAGGCGCCACATCAGCACGCCCAGGGCCACCAAGACGGCGATCAACAAGATGTAGATCTGGAGCTGCACCACCAAGCTCTGCTCCCACAGGGCAAAGGTCTGGCGATGCACCACTCGATAAGGGGCGGGCACCCGAAAAGCCATCCAGGCGCCGCGATTGGTGAGATGCACGTAGATCGCACCGGAATCGGCCCCGGTGGTGTAGATCAGCTCCGTGTATCCGGAGGTGCTGTGGATTTGGGGATCGGGCGGATCTCGCTCGAAGAAGAGTCTGGCGAGGCGAGTGCCTACGAAGCGGTCCGACTCGGCGGCCACCCCTTGACCGAGCACGCCGTCGAATCCGAAGGTAGCCCCGAGCAGCTTGCCGTCGCCATCGTATTCTAGGAAGAGGGCACCGTCGTGGCCTTCGGGGCTGGTGGCGCGCCAGAACCGGGCGCCCAAGCGGACGGGCGGCACTTTGCCCATCAGATGGCGCCGGAGCTCGCGATCCGAGATCTGCTCGGTCAGCACCGAGACGTCCTCACCGGAATGGTATTGACGCAAACCGTGGCTGACGCTGATTTGCGGCTCCCCCTGCACCCGGTACCCGAGGGCCTGGGAGTCGGACGCCGCCCGGGCCAGCACGTCGGAATCCGCGGGCAGACGGGTGACGGATTCCGGCGCCCACAGCTCCATCGCGGCGCCGGTGGCCAGAAGGCCCGCCAGCGCGATCGCCGCATAGATGGAGTGAAGAACGAGGTCGAAGCGTCTCATCGGCGGAAAGCATCCTAGCAGCCCGATGCTTCGATACGGCACCCTCGCCTCAACCTGTCGGCGCTTTCTACGTATTCATAAGCGATGGACACCGCACCCACCGACGACACCCTTTTAGAGAACGGCGCACGATCCTTGGCTCGGAAGCGGATCCCGTCCGCCGATTTCGGGCGTGAATACGAAGTCGTTCGGCTGCGCTTCGAGTCGCTGGTCGTGGCCTACGCCTGCTTCTTCCTGCTCTTCGGCTGGTTCCGCTTCTATTGGACCTACATCCGTGAGGGATGGCTGTGGGCCACCGTCGGCGGCGTGCTGATCACCGCCTTCGGCACCCTCAACGCCGTCCGAGCCCGGCGCAAAAAGCGCACCTTCCCGGCGCTGGTCGCCTTGCTTCTGAACGCCGGTCTATTGATATGCGTCAGCCTTCCGCCGCTGGCCTTCTACCTGGTCTACAAGCTGCTCGAGGCCCGCTGACCGGGCTTAGATGCCCGCAGCGTGGAGGATGCTTTGTGTCAGCTCCTTAAAGCTGGAAAAAGACTTTCGCACGGCCTCCGCATGAGAGCCGATCGCGCCGTCCACGGGTTTTAGGTGAAACACGGGCTTTCGTGCGCTTTCCGCCATAGCGATCAGACTCAGATAGTTCTTGACCATGCCCAGGCAGGCCGGATCCTGCGCCGCCTCGAGCTCCGTGGTCGAGCCGTCAAGGATCGCTCGGGAGTACTCCCCCGGTATCTTTCTCGCCCACGAATCGTAGGCCTTGACCACTCGATTCTTGCGTTCGGAGTGTTGTTGCACCACATATCCCAAAGGCTCCATGCGGCCTTTGGGCAGTGGAATTTGCAGATCCTCAGGAGCCCTCTCTAGGCGGTCCTTCCAGCCCTGGCGCCAGCTCTTCAAGCTCGGCCCCAAGTTGCGCAGGCCTTGGAGAGAGAAGAGGCTCGGGGCCAGCGGTAGAACCAGATGATCGGAGGCGATCATCGCCGCCCGGTTGATGGCGCCGAGGTTGGGACCGACATCGATCAAAATAACTTCCGCCTCCATGGTCTCGGCCGCTTCGACCATGATGCGGTAGAAGGCGGTGGTGGCTCGAAAGGCGGCTTTGTCTCGATCTAAACATCTGGGCCAACTGTCGGAGAGCTTGTCTTCGAATTCCGAAAGACCCAGGCCTCCAGGAATCAGTCCCAGTGACTGGTCTACGGGTTCCAAGAATTCGACGTGGGCTGTCTCGATGTCTCCGGTGCCTTCGAGAATGGGCAGGATCGAGCTGTAAATGCTGAGGCTTGGACCGTCATCCGGCCACAGCTGCATCAATCGCTCTTCGTCGAGAAACATGCTGGTGAGATTGGCTTGAGGATCGAGATCGACCGCTAGCACCCGCTTGCCCAGCTCTCGGGCCATCCAGGCCGTGTGATAGACCAATGTGGTCTTGCCGACACCGCCCTTGTTATTGAAAAAAGCGATGGATTTCACGGCTCGTTCGCTCGGACGATGGCCAGGAAATAGGCGGGTTGGCTGTGGTCGAACTCCGCTTCGGGATTTCCGTTTTGTCGGAGTGCGCTTTGGGTTCGGTAGATGCCTCGGCCGAAGCGGTTGACGTAACCCAGCACCTTCATGGCTTCAGCGATTTTGGGATTGCGGTAGTCGTTTTGGCTCGGAAAAGTATCCGCAGTGACCGCGCCGAAAAGCCCGCCAGGATTTTGGATTTCGATCCGATCTTCGAACCAATAGAAACGCACGGGCGCGTTCGATTGGTAGTCTCGATGCATGATCGAATTCATCAGAAGCTCTCGAATAGCCTGGGTTGGATAGGGTGTGCCGGCCTGCTCGCGAAGCACAGAGACGGCGGTCGGCTGAACCGGAAAGAGGGTCTTGAGGAATTCGTCGAGCTGCCGCAGAACGGAAATCAGATCCCCTGAGAAATCTCGTTCGTCGACCGGCTCGGAATCAAGGCCTTGGCCGTCGAAGCGGACATATTGAACCCAGGCGCCGGGAAACCAAGTCTGCGGCAAGGTGGCGAATAGTAAGGCGCCCGCGTTGGTGGCGCACTGCTCTTTGGAATCCCAAAACCCCAGCGAAGCCATTTGCTCGAGAAGATCGCGGTGATTCTCTTCGAGAATTTCAGGCGCGATCGCAGCGTTGCGGTAGGTGAGCTGAAAGAGATCGAGGATGAGGTCACTCTGTTGGCAACCTCGGCAAGGACGTAGATCGAAGGAGCGGGCATGGTGCCGCCGGCGCTCCGTGAGGATGCGCTCTTCCTGCTCGCTCGCAATGCTCCTGCGGGGCCCTCGACGGACGCAGACTCGGCCCCTATACCTCACGGGTGGCATGTCGGAGGGCTGGACTTCCACGACGACCAGGTCGCCGTCGGGAAACGATCGTTTTTCGACCACCAGGGAAGGGCGGGGGATGATCTGCCCAGAATCGGCGTAACTCGCCATTTTCTGGAGCAGGTCATCGGTCACGTCGACCCCTGAGACCGCTCCGTTGTCGGAGGCGCCGAGGATGAGGTACCCGGGCAAGCCTCGCCCAGGTAGATCGTTGGCGAAGGCGCAAATCGCCTCACAAAACTTGTCCGTGTCTCGAACCGTGGTCGTTCTTTCGACTCGCGGAGATTCCAAATCCGCCAATAAGGCCAACAAGTCGTCGTCCGTCACGCCGCGCCTTCTTCCGGGTGCAAAGGTTAGTAGCCTGCTGATTATCGCACGGTCGGCAACCGTTGCACCAACGGCGGCGGTACAGAGAGGTTCAATCGTCCAAGGGTTCCGGATTCCAGATAGACACTTCTTCAAGGGGTTTGCGGGCCAGGTCGGGCACGGTGGCGTCGGGGGCGGGGTAGCCGACGGGGAAGAGGATGTAAGGCTTCTCGTTGACGGGCCGGCCGAGGATGTTGTTGAGGAACTTCATCGGGCTCGGGGTGTGGGTGAGGGTGGCGAGGCCCATGTTGTGCAAGGCGGCGATGAAGAATCCGCAGGCTAGGCCGACGCTTTGGGGCACGTAGTAGTTTTTGCTCTTATTGCCTTCGTCGTCGACTTTGTAGAGCTCTTCGAAACACACCACAATCCAGGGCACGACCTCGAGAAAGGGCTTCCGCCAGTCGGTACCGATCGGAGCGAGGGCTTGGCGCCATTCGTCGGACATGCGGTTGGAGTAGGTTTCTTTCTCTTCCGCTTCCGCTTCGACCCGGATTCGATGTTTGATCGCCGGGTCGGAGACCGCGACGAATTTCCACGGCTGGCGGTGGGCGCCGGAGGGGGCGGTGGACGCGGTGCGGATCGCGGTTTCGATCAGCTCCCGGGGCACGGGATCCGGTGAAAACTCACGGACGCTACGGCGGGTATCGATGAGCTCGAAAAAGTCGTTGGCCCGGCGGCTCATTTCGTCGGCGGGAAAGCGATCGCGGCGATAGGGGATGAAGGGATATTCGGTCATGGGAATGCTCCTGGATTAAATGAATCGCCTCGATGATGGCAAATCCCGGCTCCAGGCGTGTCAGCTCTGGGTCAGCGGCCGGGGTGAGAGCGGCAATTTGCTCGTGCTCAGGTCGCAGTGTCAGCGACTGTCACGGACGACGACCTTGAAATCGAGGTAGCCGGGCAAGGCAAGGGTATCCTGCCGGGTGCCCTTGTCAAGCGCGGATCCGTGAGCCCTCACCCCCAGCCCCCTCTCCCTACGCGGGCCGCCCGCAGACGGGAGAGGGGGAGCCGGAGCGCATGTCCCCTCTGGTTTCCTCCAATCCCGGCCCGGGCGGGGCGCATGGAAGGGCTCGGGTGGCGGCTACAGTGGTAAGGGCTTGTGTAGAAAGTATCCCTGGACGTAGTCCACTCCCATGTCTTGAACGATTTCGAGCGCCGCTTGATCTTCCACCCATTCGGCGATGGTCTCTAGTCCCATCAGATGAGCGATTTCGTTGATTGAAGCCACCATGGCCCGGGCGATGGGGTCGTGGTCCAAGTCACGGACGAATTGACCGTCGATTTTGAGGATGTCCACGGGCAGATTCTTCAAGTAGCCGAAGGAGCTGAAGCCGGTGCCGAAGTCGTCGAGCACGAATCTGCAGCCCATGTTCCGCAACGCGCCCATGAAATCCAACGCGCGGCTCAGATTCGCCACGGCGTGGGTTTCGGTGATTTCGAAATAGAGACGGTCCGCGGGCACCCCGGCGGCGGCCACCATGTCCGCCAGGTGCTCGAGGAAGATCTCGTCCCCCAAGCTCTGACCCGACAGATTCAGGGTCACGGCCCGGTTGTCCAGGATTTCACCGGAGGAGAGGATCTCCAGGCTTTTGCGAATCACCCAGCGGTCCAACAGCGGGGCCATCTCGTGACTTTCCACCAGCGGGATGAAGCGGTCGGGGGGAACCAGGTCCTCTTCCGGCCCGGTCATACGCACCAGAATCTCGTGTAAGGGCGGACCATCGCCCAAGGAGTCGATCTGCTGCTGGTAGAGGCGGAATCCGTCCTCCGCCAGGGATCTTCGAATGCGTTGGATCCAATTTCGACGGCTGAACCGGTCGTCAGCGCCGTCACGCTCGGCGTCGAAGACGTGGATCTTGTTGCGACCGCTTTGCCGTGCCAGATGACTGGCCGATTCCACATCTTCCAACACTTGGGTCACGTGGGAGCGGCTGCCGTCCACGCCGACCACGCCGATGTGAAAGCCGACCTCGAAGTGCTGGCCACCCCAGGTGAAGCGGAAGAGATTCAAGCGGCGTCCGAGCTCCTCAGCGACCTCCACGGCCTGCTCCAGGGAGCCCCTTTCGAGCAGGATGTGAAAGTCGCTGCCACCGACCCGGCCCAAGATGGCCGATTCCCCCAGCTCCCGCTCGAGAAAGACCGCGACTTGGCGCAACATCTCGTCGCCGGCGACGCGACCGTAGCAATCGTTGACCAGGGTCAGCTCCATCAGCTCCAGGTGCAGGAGCGCGTGCAGGGCCGAGCGGTTGCGGGCGGACTCGATCGCCGCCACCAGATAACGCTCGAAATTCTTGCGGTTCAGCAGGCCGGTGAGCGGATCATGGCTGGCCTGGAACACCAGCTCTCGTTCGGCGGTACGCATGTGGGTGAGGTCTCTGAACACCACCACCACGCCGTGCATGGTGCTCGGACCGGCGGGGGCCAGGGGCGAGATGGTGTCGCGAATGGTGTACTCGTTGCCGTCTCTGGCCATCAGGGCGAACAGCCCGGGAGGCGAAAAGGGCCGACCCTCCGCCAGACACATCTCCACCACGTTTTGCCGGGGTCGCCGATGGGTTTCCGAGATCACCCGGTAGATTTCGGAGAGGTCGCACCCCTTGGCTTCGGCCAAGGACCAGCCGGTGAGGCGCTCCGCGGCCGGATTCATATAGTCGATTCGTCCGGCCGCATCGGTGCGGATCACACCGTCGCCCATGGATTCGAGGGTCGCCGTCGCCAGCTCTTGCTCTCGGTCGGTCTGGACGGAATCGCCCATGGTTATGAGATCGCGGTCATGGAATCGAGATCACTGGAATCGAGATTATCGGATCGAAATTACTGTATGGAAATCAAGCTGACGTCGACCTGACGCTCCTCTTGTTGGTAGATCAAAGTCAGCCGTGCCGTGCCGCCCACTCCGAGCTCTTCGAAGGCGAGCACCAAGTCGTCGATCTTGCGCACGGGTTGGTCGCCGACGGCGATGATCACGTCCCCGAGCTCCCAACCGCCCCGCCGGGTCTGGCGCAGGCCGCGGATGCCCGCGCGATCCGCTGGTCCGCCGGGCATCACCCGCTGCACGATCACGCCGGTGATGCCGTTGCGTCGAGCGTGGTAGTCGTCCACCAGCTCGACGCCGATGCCCGGCTTACGGGGCTCGCCGAATTCGATCAGCTGGGGCACCAATTGGGCGATCGTGTCCACGGGAACGGCGAAGCCGATGCCGGCCGACGCGCCGCTCGGGCTGTAGATGGCGGTGTTGACCCCGATCAGCCGGGCCGCCGAATCGAGCAGGGGACCGCCGGAATTGCCGGGGTTGATGGCGGCGTCGGTTTGGATGACGCCGCGAATCTCCCGTCCTCCGGGGGATTTGAGCTCCCGGCCCAAGGCGCTCACCACGCCGACGGTCAGGGTTTGATCGAGACCGAAGGGATTGCCGATGGCCAGCACTTTCTGCCCCACCACCAAATCCGCCGACGAGCCGATGGCGATCGGCTGAAGCAGATCCCGGGGCGCGTCGATTTTGAGCACCGCGAGGTCTTTATTTTCCGCCAAACCCACTAGCTCGGCATCGTAATCCTGCTCTCCGAGGGTGACCAACCAGCGGCGACCGGAGCCGATGACGTGAAAGTTGGTCACGATGTGGCCCGAGGTATCCCAAACGAAACCCGAGCCGCTGCCGGAGGGGATCTCGTAGACGTCGAGGGAAAAGAAGTTGCGACGCCGCAGATTGATGGTGGAGATGTTGACAACCGACGGGCTGACCTCCCGAAAGACCGAAATGTCGCGCCGCTCGTCGGAGGTCAGCTGTGCCAGTGGATCCGACGGCTCGATGCCGGCCAAGGGTTGGGCTGTCGCGGTGCCCGCCAGCTCGCCACGTAGATCCAGCGCCGGCTGGGTCGAGGGGTCGGCGTTTTCGCTGTGACCCTCCGAGGCCCTCCACAGACCTGAAAGGTGACCGACGGCGAAGGCCAAGAGCAGAATCAACAAGGCGCGTGCGGTGCGAATCATGGGGCTGAGGGAGACTCCTTATCCTCGGTATCCTCGGTGGGAAGCTTCTTGAGCGCTTCGATCAACGCCGCGGCGTCGGGGTAGCGATCCTCGGGTTTTTTGGCCATCAGCCGTTGCAGCAGCTCGGCCCACGCTTTGGGCAAGCCCGGACGCAGCTCCTGGATGTCCGGTGGCGCCTCATTCAAGTGTTTCATCACCACCGCGGTGGGCGTGCTGCCGACGAACGGCTCCTTGCCCGAAAGAAGTGTGTAAGTGATGACCCCGAGGGCGTAGAGGTCGCATTTGCCGTCGAGCTCGAGGCCCTGAATCTGCTCCGGTGCCATATAAAGAGGCGAGCCGATGACCTCGCCGGTGCGGGTCAGGTGGTTGGAAGAATCGTCGCTCATCCGGGCGATGCCGAAATCCAGCACCTTGGCACGCCCGCCCACCAAGATCACATTGCCCGGTTTGAGATCTCGATGCACGATCTGGAGTCGGTGGGCTTCGCCGAGGGCGGAGGCGATTTCGATCACCAGATTGCGGGTGCGCTCCAGCTCCAGGGGCGCCTCCTGGGAGATGACCTCGTCTAGGCCCGGCCCTTCCAACAGCTCCATGATGATGAAGATACCGCCGGGGAAGCGACCCATGTCGTGGACCCGCACCACATTGGAATGGGTGATTCGGCGGCTGATCTGAACCTCCCGAAACAGCCGCTCCTCATCCTCGGTGCGGCCGAGGGCCGGCGTGATCACGGATTTGATGGCGACTTCGCCGCCGAGGTCTTGATCACGGGCTTTGTAGACCCGGCTCATGCCACCTCGGCCGATTTCCCCCAGAATCTCGTAGCGATTCGAGAGCACCTGGCCGGGCACGAAGCCGATCGACGAAAGGGCCGCGCCGAGCTCGGACGTCTGGGGACGGGCAAGAGGGTTCGACTCCAGGCAGCGGACCAGGAACTTCAAGAGCGACGACGGCAGCTCTTCGCGCACCTCGTCGGACCATTTGACCTCGACGTCGTCGAGGGTTTCCATGCGGTCCAAACCCATGGGCAGCTGGGCGCCGAGCAGCTCCATGGCCAGCAGACCGAGACTGTAGATGTCCGAGGTCGGACCGATGATCAGGTCCTGACGCACCTCCGGGCTGAGGTAGGCGCGGCTGGTGGAGTCGGTGCCTACGTCGAGGAATTCCCGCAACCCGACCCCGACCATCCGGCAGTGGTTCTCGTGGTTGATCAAGATGGTCTTGGGGGAGAGCCATTGGTGGGTCACGCCTAATTTGTGGGCGCTGGTCAAGGCCTCGCACAGCTGCTGGATGATGTGCAACGCCATGCGCGGGGTGAAGCTACGGTTCTCCGACAAGGCGGAGCTCAGGGTTTGACCGTCGAAGGCCTCGTAGATCAGCAGCACCTTGTCACTCGCCACCTCGGCCCGCTTTAGGGTCAGGATCGCCCGGTGCTGGATGGTCGAGACTTGGCGCGTGATGTGCTGGAACGCGCCGACCCGTTCGCCGATCACCGCCAAGGGGAACGACACCATATGCACCTGCTCGCCGGTCTCTTTCTCTTTGGCGAGCAGGAAATCCGCGCCGTGCCACCAGGGCTCGATGCGATCCTCAATGGTCACCGGTAGCTCGATGATGGCGCTGTGCGACTTCTTGGTGCTGCTCGTTCGCGGCCGGGTGCCGGTATCGGCGCCGGTTTTGGTGCCGTCGGGAGCGAAGCTGTGGGTGCCGGTCGACGCCTTCGACGGCTTGAGGCCGATCCGTTGGGTGGAGTTGCGCTCCGCTTCCAGAGCCCGGGTGACCCCCGTGGTGTCTTCCTCCTGCAGGAGCTTTTCGCTGGCGATGCGGGCGCGCATCATCTCGTGGCGTTTGACCGTGTCGCGGAAGTCGATGCGGTCCGCCAGCACTTTCTGATACGCCTTCTCGGCCGCGGGAAATTTGCCCCGAGCTTCCAGGAAGCGCGCCTGGCAGTAGAAGAATTCGTGACGCACGATTTCTCGGCCCTGCTCGCGCAGGTCCCTCAGCTCGAGCAGACGCTCCTGGGCCGCTTGCTCGAGACCGGCGTCCACGAGGATGGGCACCAACAACAAGGAGCCGGCCACGTAAGCGTCGTCTTCGACCTCGATGGATTGAAGAATCTTGAGCGCGTCTTCCGTGTTCTCGGCGACCAAATATTGCTCGGCGGCCTTGAGCCACTCTTCCGCGGTCACATAAGCGTCGGCCGCGTTGCTTGCGCTGCCGGCTTTGACGAACGATTCAGCGGCCAGCTTGTGCTCTTGGGCGCGGGCGAAGCAGGTGGCGGCGTCGTAGTACTTGCCGGCTTGGTGGTAGAGATCCGCGGCAATGCGAAACGACTCTTCCTGGCGCCACAGATCCGCGGCCCGCAGCAGGTCACCGGCGGCTTGGAACGCTGAAGCCGCGGCCGCCAACTTGCCGATTTCCTCGAAAATCTCACCCGCTTCCTTTTGACGACCGGCGTTGGCGAGAATTTCCGCCTTGAGCTCCGGATCCACGTCCTCGGTATCTTCCACCAGCCGCAGGGCGTCTTTTTCCTTGCCGATGGAGATATAGGCGCGGGCGGCCTCTTCCGTGGCGCCGGCCTTTTCGAAGAGGCCGGCGGCTCTATCGGTGCGTCCGAGCTTGATCAATAGGCGAGCGGCGTCTCGACGACGCCCGAGCTTTTCGAGCAAATCCGCCCGCTGACGGTCGAGATGGCGCAGTCTTTGGTCGAGGAATTGATCGGATTTGCCGCTGCTGCGCTGTCGCAGCTCGTCCCCTTCTTTCTCCAATACCCGCAGGGCGCTGTCGACATCGCCACCGTCGAGGTAGCACTCGGCCGCCCGTTCGTAACGATCCGCTTGCTCGAAGAATTTGGCCGCCCGCAGGGGCTGTTTGTTTTTCAGGCTGGCTTCGGCGGCTTTGTGATTCAGCCCAGCCTGTTGATATTTGGCGATCGCGTCCCGGTAACGCCCTTCGCCTTCGAGAATCTCGGCTGCTTTTTGACCGCGCCCGAGCTTCTCGTAGGCCTCCACCGCCTTGTCGATGTCTCCGAGCTTCTTGTGGTAGACCTGCGCCGCATCTTCCCAGCGCTCGGCTTTCTCATAGAGCTGTGCCGCCTTGAGATAGCTGCCCTTTTGATAGAGCTCATCCGCCCGCTTGGCGGCGTTGAAGCTGAAGATGCCCATGCGTTCGCCGATACCCCTTGGCGCGAGATCACGAGTTTGCGCGAGTCACGAGCTTGGATTCTACTCCAATGGAAGGCCGGTCGAGCGCCGGACTTCGGTCAAATCCCATCTGCCGGCTCAAATAACAAAGGCGGCCCGGAGGCCGCCTTTGTTTCTGCCGAAAGGGTCGGGCTTTAGCGCGAGCGCCGGTAGGCCATGGCCTCGGCCACCCGCTGCTTGGCGAGGGAGAGCGCCGCTTCCGCCGGAATCTGGCTGTGGGTCTTGGCCAGCTCCAACACCTCGGCGGTGTTCTCTTTGATCTTCTCTTCGATGGTTTCGAAGGCGCGCTTTTGGGTACCGCCCTTATATTCCACCGACGCGCAGATCACACCACCGGCATTGGCCACGAAATCGGGCACTGAGAGGATGCCGTTGTCGTGCAGGATGCGCTCGGCGCGGGAGGTGACCGGAATGTTGGCGCCCTGGAGCACGATCTTCGCTTGCAAGCGCAGAGCGTTGTTTTCGTCGATGACGTCCGGGCGAGCGGCGGGCACGAAGATTTCGCAAGGAATGTCGATCCAATCGTCGATGCCGCGCTTTTCACCGCTCGGGTAGTCGGTCACCCGGCCGGTTTGCTGCTTGACCTCGACCAGTTTATCGACATCGATGCCCTTGGGATCGTAAACCGTGCCGTCGAGGTCGGAGGCGCCGACCAAAACCGCGCCGCGCTCGATCAAGTAGCGGGCGGCGTGGGAGCCCACATTGCCGAAGCCCTGGACCACGACCCGCGCGCCCTCGAGCTTGATGCCGGCAAAATTCTGGGCGACCTCGGCACAAACCGCTAGGCCGTAGCCGGTGGCGCCGATTTGATCGAGGGGAATGCCGCCCAAGACCTTGGACAGACCCACGGAGCGACGGATCTCGTCGCGCACCCAGGCCATGGAGACCTCGTCGGTGCCCATGTCCGGACCGGGGATATAACCTTCCAGGTTCTCGATCGCGCGGGCGAATTGGCGGATCAGGGTTTCTTTGTTGGGGATCGACGGATCCGCCAAGATTCCGGACTTGCCGCCACCGTGGGGGATGCCCGCCAGAGCGTTCTTCCAAGTCATGGCGCGGGCCAGTCGGAAGACTTCGGCGGTGCTGACGTCAGGGGCCATGCGGACACCGCCGATCGCCGGTCCAGCGGAGATATTGTCGATGACCACGATCCCCTTCAGACCGCAACGGGGCTCGTAGATATAGACGATCTTTTCGGGACCGTATTCGTCGGCGAAGCGGTCTAGCACCTCGGCCATAACTCCAGCCTCCTTTCAAGCAGAAGCAAATTCACTGCGGGCTAGGACCCGCTGGGTATTTTTCGAGACTCTGGGCTCGAGAAGACGGCTCGCCGTCTCCGTTTTCAGCTCACAAACCAGCATACTCAAGGCTTGAGAGCGACGTATTGTGTGGATGCCCGTAGGCGAGCCCGAGAGCGATGTCACCGCCAGTCTCGGGCACCGGAAAGGTGCACCCGAAGGCGAGGGATTATCGTGAGCCAGAGGATATCAGGATCCCGAGATCGATGCTCGACTTTGTCTTTTTCGGGTCTTATCTCGGTCTTCATTCTGTCAGATAGGGCCGATAAAGCTTCGAGTCATCACCCTAAGAGCCTTGCTCTTCCGGACGTAGGGCCGGGGCTTGCCCCCGGCCGAGCTAGCAGAGGCACGGCCTTGCCTCGCCTAACGGGTGGGGGCAAGCCCCACCCCTACAGTTGGCAACTTCATTCGGCACCTACGACCCCGATTCCAGCAGCAGCCGAATGGCCATTTGCAGCAACATGTCGTGGCTTGAGGACTTGGGGTGGAACGAGATGCCGGCGACATTCCGTCGACGCCAGCGGACGGTGCCCTCGAGGGCCAACGAGCCCTCCCTCAGCACCAGGGCGAAGCGCACGGTTCCGCCTTCTCGCCAGCCCTCGGGGGCTCCGCCGAGGCAGATGCCGCCCAAGGAGAGATTTTCCAGCTGCATGGTGCGGCGGAGGCCGTCGTCGAGCTCCACGACCACCTCTCGGCTGCAACGGATGCGCACTTCCCGCCGGCGGCCCAGCTCGAGGGCAGAGCCGACGGCGTTGCTGTGGCGGCGGGCGGCGACCATCTGCAGCTTGAGCTGGATCTCCGGGTGAGCCTTCAGGAACGGTAGGAAGTCCTCTCGGTGGATCTTGAGCACCCGACTGGGCTCGGTGGCGCGCACCGACGCAGCGTAGCGACCGCCGTCGCCCACCAGACCGAGCTCGCCGAAGAAATCGTCGCGATGCAGGCGGGCGAGCAACTGAACCGGTGCTCCGGGCGCGTCGCGATACACGGCCAGGGCGCCTTCGGACACAATGTAGAAGGCGTCGGCGCGCTCGTTTTCTTCGAGCACCACTTGCTGCGGCGCCACTTTGGCCTCGAGGAAAAATTCCGCCAGCTCGGCGAGGTGCTCGGGATCGATGCCGTGGAAGAGGTCCACGAGCTCGAGGTCGGCGGCGTCGACTTTGCGGCCGGAGGCTTCGAACAATCTAACCATGCCCTGTATTTTGCCATGGCGACGCATTTTGCCGTGGGAACGTTCGGGTCGCAGCCCCGTCAACGCCGACTCATCGCTGCTTCCTGTCGTCGTGTCTCCATAGTGCTTGCCTCCGGCAGCGAATCCCTAAACAATGGTGCCTCGCCATGAGCCAGATCTTCACCCAGCGCTTAGAAGCCACCGTCGAGGAAATCGGTCGCGTCACGTTGATCTTCGGCCGAGTGTTGGCCTGGACCTTTCGACGGCCGTTCGATCTCCGCCAATGGCTGACCCAAATGGTGCGCGTGGGTATCGACTCGGTGCCCGTGGTGTTGCTGACGGCCCTATTCACCGGCATGGTGATGGCCCTGCAAATTTTCACCGTTTTGGTGCGTTTCGGCGCCGAGGGTTATGTCGGCTCGATCGTCGGTCTGGCCATGGTGCGCGAGCTGGCGGCGGTGCTCGGCGCCCTGATGATCGCCGGACGCTGCGGCGCCGCCATGGGCGCGGAGATCGGCACCATGCGGGTGACCGAGCAAATCGACGCCCTCGAGGTGCTGGCCACGGATCCCGTGCATTATTTGATCGTGCCCCGGGTTTGGGCCACCACCCTGATGCTGCCGCTCTTGGTGGTGCTGGCCGACGCCGTCGGCATTGCCGGCGGTTATCTGGTGGCGGTGGTGGTGATGGGCGCCAACTCCGGCACCTACATGGACACCACCTTTCAATATATGCAGCTCGACGACCTCACCTCCGGCTGGATCAAGGCGGCGGTCTTCGGCATGCTGATCGCCACCATCGGCTGTGCCAAGGGGTTCTACACCCGCGGCGGCGCCGAGGGGGTCGGCCGCGCGACCACCGCTGCGGTGGTCACCGGCTCGATCGCGGTGTTGATCGCCAACTTCTTCCTCACCAAGCTGATGTTCTGAGGCTGTGATGACTGAGGCCGCGAAGAACGAAGCCGCGATGAACAAAGCCGTGAAGAACGAAGCCGTGATGACGCAAGAGACATCGAGCATGATCCGGGTGCGGGGGCTGCGCAAGGCGTTCGGGGAGAAGAAGGTGTTGAACGGCCTCGATCTCGACGTGGCCCGGGGAGAATCCCTGGTGGTCCTCGGCGGGTCGGGCAGCGGCAAGAGCGTCTTGCTCAAACACTTGATCGGCCTGCTGCGTCCGGACGAAGGCTCCGTGGTGGTCGACGGGATCGACATTCACGGCCTCGACCGCGGTGAGCTGACGGATTTCCGTCGTCGATACGGCATGTCGTTCCAAGAAGGCGCGCTCTTCGACTCCATGAGCGTGGGGGAGAACGTGGGTTTTCCGCTCACCCGCCAACGTCCGCGCAAGGCCCGCCGGGAGATCCAAGCCCGCGTGGAGGAGTGTTTGGGTTTGGTCGGGCTCGACGGCACGGCCCACAAGATGCCCTCGGAGCTTTCCGGAGGCATGCGTCGACGGGTCGGATTTGCCCGTTCGATCGTGCTCGAGCCGGAGATCCTGCTCTTCGACGAGCCCACCACGGGCCTCGATCCGATCATGACCGCGGTCATCGACGACATCATTCTCGGCATGCGACGGCAGCTCGGCTCCACGGCGATCACCATCACCCACGACCTGAAGAGCGCTTTTCGCATCGCCGATCGCGTCGCCATGTTGCACAAGGGGCGCATCCTCGCGGTGGAAACCGCGGAGCGATTCCAACAGCTCGACGACCCTCGCATTCGTCAATTCCTCGACGGTCGGGCGGAAGGACCCATGACGTCCGATCAGCCCGACCTTGAATCATCCCCCGCATGAGGTATCGCCATGTCCCAGGCTCTTAAAGTCGGGAGCTTCGTTGTCATTTGTCTGCTGATCTTGGGTTATTTGATCTTCAAGGTCGACGACCTACCGTTTTTCGGCGGCGAAGGACAAACCGTCGACGTGCTCTTCGACTCCGTGGCCGGTTTGAACGTCAAGGCGCCGGTGCGCGTGGCCGGGGTCAGCGTCGGCCGGGTGGAAGCCTTGGGCCTGGAAGGTCGTCGGGCGCGGGTGACCCTCTTGCTCGAAGAGCCCATCACCCTGACCCGGGGCACCGTGGCGAGGATCTCCAACGCCGGAATTTTGGGCGACAAATTCGTCGAGCTGGTGCCGGGGCCGGCGGACGGCGGGCTGCTCGACGAAGGCATCCTCCTGGAAGGCGAGACCCCAGTGACGTTCGACGAGGCCTTGGCCCGCTTCGATTCCCTCGGCCAGTCCCTGCAAGAGCTCACCGGTGACGTGTCCTCGCGGGGTGATCTCGGCGGCTCGATCCGCCGTCTGCTGGACAACCTTGAAGCCACCAGCGCCGACATCCGCCTGTTGGTGTCCTCCAACCGCTCTCAGGTCGATTCCACCGTGGCCAATTTCGAACGGTTCAGCGGTACCTTGGCGGAGGAGCTGCCCCGCCTCACCCAGCAGATGGCCGATCTGCTCGAGCAGGTGGGCGCGGTGGTGGCGGAGAATCGGGACGACTTCCAAGGCAGCCTGTCCAACATTCGCGAGATCACCGACAACATCCAGACCTCGGTCGACAATTTGAACGACATCTCGAGCCAAATGCGCAGCGGCGAGGGCACCATCGGCAAGCTGCTCTATGACGATCAGGCCCACGACTCCCTGGTCGACACCCTGGGCGCGGTGGAGCAGGGGGTCGCTTCCCTGGACGAGACCCTGGGTCGGGTGAAGAAGCTCGAGCTCGAGCTGGGCTTGGAAGGCGCGGTTTACACAGATCTCGAAGACGAAGGCGCGGCGGCATTCAGCTTGCGTCTGTCCTCGAACCCGAAGCGTTTCTATTACGTCGGCTTGGGGGATCGGCCCCAGGGTCGCACCAAAACAGAGACCCGAACCCTCACGACCACGCTGCCCGACGGCACGGTGGAAACCACGGTCATCGAAGAGCGCAAAACCGAGGATAAATTCACCCTCGACGCCCAGCTCGGCTATCGCATGGGCGATTTCACCCTGCGAGCCGGCTTGATCGACTCCTCGGGCGGCGCCCGGGTCGACTACGACGCCTTCGAGCGTCGTCTGCAGCTCTCCGTGGAGGCCTTCGACTTCTCCCGTCCCGACGACCTCGATCCCCACCTCCGGTTCACCACCCGCTATCTGCTCTCGCCCAACGTCTACCTATTGGGCGGATGGGACGATCCCTTGGTGGACGACACCGAGAGCTTCTTCTTCGGCGCCGGCATCCGCTGGAAAGACGACGACCTGAAATATCTATTGGGCTCCGTGCCCCTGAGCTTTTAAACTCTCGGACTCCGCTCCGCCGACGAAAACCACCAGCCACGCAGGAACATCATGCTCAAGATCTACAACTCCCAGACACGCCAAAAAGAGGAATTCATTCCCCTCGATCGGGAATCCGGACGGGTCGGCATGTACTACTGCGGGCCGACGGTTTACGACAGCTTGCACCTCGGCCACGCCCGGGCCGCCATCGTGCCGGACATGATCCGGCGGTATATCGAGCACAAAGGTCATGTGGTCCGCTACGTGGCCAACTTCACCGACGTCGACGACAAGATCATCAAACGGGCGATTCGCGAAAATCGCAATTGGCGCGAGATCACCGTCACCTACATGGACGAATACCAACGCCTGATGGCGGCGGTGGGCAATCGTCCCGTGGACGTGCATCCTCGGGCCACGGACCATGTGCCCGAGATGCTCGATTTGGTGCAACGCCTGCTCGACAGCGGCAACGCTTACGTGGCGAGCAACGGTGACGTCTACTTCGACACTCACTCCTTCGATCGCTATTTGGCCCTATCCAACCGCAATCTAGAAGACCAAGAAACCGGTCGCTCCGGCCGCTTGAGCGACGACGAGCTGTCGGTGAAAAAGCATCCCGCGGATTTCATCCTGTGGAAGCTGTTGGTCAACGATTCCGAGGACTTCAAAGCCCATCCCGAGCACGTTCCGGGCTGGGACTCGCCGTGGGGCCGGGGACGACCCGGTTGGCATTTGGAGTGCTCGGCCCTGTCGCGTCACTACCTGGGCATGCCCTTCGACATCCACGGTGGGGGTCAAGATCTGCTCTTTCCCCACCACGAGAACGAGAAGGCCCAAAACGATTGCGCCTATTGCGACGAGCTGTCCGGCGGCGACTCCGTCCGCTATTGGATCCACAACGGCTTCATCACCGTGAAGGCGGAAAGCGACCAAGAAGCCCAGGACGAGCACACCGTCGACGGCCAGTCGAAGATGTCGAAATCCCTGGGCAATGTGAAGTGGCTGAAGGACATGATCTGGCCCGACGGACCCTTCGATCCGATGGTGATCCGCATGCTCATGTTGCAAAGTCACTACCGGTCGCCGCTGCAATTCTCCACCGACCTCATGGACCAAAGCCAAGCCCGCGTGGAGCGCATCTACTCGGCGGTCGAGCGCTTGATGGACGGTTTGGCCGAGGAAGCACCGGCGAACGAAGGGGAGCCGTCGGCGGCCGTGTTGGAGGCGGCGTCCAAGGCCACGGCGGCGTTTGAAGCGGGCATGGACGACGACTTCAACACCCCGCGCGCCCTGGCGGCCATCGACGAGCTGATCCAACACGCCCGCAGCCTCAAAGACGGCCCGGCCGCGGATCGTCGCTTCAACGCCACGGCGATCACCCGTCTGAGCCAGGTGCTCGGCATCCGCGCCGTGCGCCCCATGGCATCGGTCAGCGCCGGCGACGATGCCGAGCAAGGGCTCTTACAGCTGCTCGGGGATCTGCGTCAGGAAGCCCGAGCGTCCAAGAATTGGGCCCAGGCGGACCAAATCCGCGACCGCTTGGCGGAGCTCGGCTTCGAGATCCGCGACAGCGCCGGCGGTTTCGAGGTGGTGCGCTCCTAAGGAGCTCAATACGCGGTCGAAAGGGCTGGATGTCTTGTCCGTAAGCCTGTTTTCGACTCCTGAACGATCGGTCGCTCTCAGCGAGCTTAGGCCCTCGGTGGTGCTCCCGAAGCTCCTCGGGGGCTTTTTTCTGGACGGAAATCCTGCCCGTGCCTCCGATTTTTCCGATTTTCCCGGCTTTTCTCGGCCGCGCGTCCGGGTTTAGTGCTCTATCGCCCGTGGCGAAAATTCGCTGAAATGTCAGGCAAAGCCGGATTCCGTCTGTGCGATTCAACTGCTAACCTACCGGTAAGTAAGTACACCCCGACAGCGCGGCCGACGACCTTCATCCGGCTCATTCGTTCGGCGTTCGCGGTCGAATTCAACAAGCAGAAACCCCGGCGGAGTGGTGTCCAAAGGAGTTTCTCGGACTCGACCCCCCAGGAGGAACGACCATGGTCGTACGCCTAACCCTCGCCTTGCTTTTATTCGCGAGCTCCCCCGCGCTCGCGAATACCGGCGTTGCCTTCGTGCACGGAACCGGCAATCAAACCAACGCCTACAGCGACTATTGGACCGGCGAGATGATCCAATCGGTCATCCAAGGTCTGCCCAATTCCTCGAATTACACAGTTATCAACTGTCAATTCGAAGAGTACATGTGGACCTCCGGCGCTGCTGGTTGCTTGGCCGGTCAGCTGGAGAGCTTCATCAACGCCAAGGGCATCACCGATTTGGTGATCAACACCCACTCCAACGGCGGCAATGTGATCCGCTGGATCATGTCCAACCCGACCTGGGACAGCCGTTATCCGAACATCATCAGCAAAATCCGTTGGGTCAACGCCCTGGCACCGTCGAGCGCGGGCACTCCGTTGGCCAACGCGGTCATGAGCGGCACCATTTTCGAAGCGGCGGTCGGTTGGCTGCTCGGCTACCAAAACGACGCCGTGCGCATGCAGCAAACTTCTTGGATGTCCTATTACAACTCCACGTGGCTCTACGGCACCTCGGGTCGTCCGGCGTTGCCCAAGGGTTTCTGGCCGGTGGTCGGCACGGACGTGGAGACGTCGATCTTCGACGGTGACAGCTACTGCGGTGGATACTCCCTGAATCTCGGTCTCGAAATCACGCAGGCCTGGCTCGCCGGCTGCTCCGACGGTTTCTTGGAATGCACCAGCCAGGCCGCGGCCGGCTCCGTGTGGTTCTACGACACCAGCCGGACCAACGGCGCCGAGCCCTTGAGCCACAACCAAAGCCGTCGCAAGTGCTTCGGCCTCGACGTCATCCTGCGTAACGACCTTTGATTCGGGAGCCGAACACCATGAAAAGCATCAAACCATTCTGCAAGACCCTAAGTCTCTTAACCCTGGCTCTCGTCGCCGTCGGAGCCCAAGCTGAAACCGCTCGTCTGCTGCCCGTCGCCGACGGCGATTTGGTGGCCCCCTCCCTAGGTGCCGTCTCCAAGGCAGGTGTGGCCGTGGCGCCGGGTTTGCCCGGTGTTTCCCGGGAGGCGGTGACGTTTACCTTCCCCGTGGGCGCTGATACCGCGTTGGCTGCCGCTCCGGCTCCGTACGAAACCCGCAGCCGTGAATACTTCGTCGAGGTGAGCGCCGCCGAGCTGCGTGCGGGTGCCACCATCTACACCACCGCGCCGAACGCTTTGGTGCGCATAAATCCAGCTGCTTCCGAGCAGCTGAGGGGTGGGGCCGCCGAGCTCGCCGTGGATCCTTCGTCTCTGGTGATTCGCACCGCGGCCGGTGACCAGCTGCGGGCCGCCGACGCCACCCGCCAATTGGTGGATGCGGAGCAGATGAAAGCCACCGGCGTGCCCTTCGCCGCCGGCACCACCGCTTTCCGTCTCTCGCCGTCGGTCGGCATCGGCGCTCTGACCGTGGCGGCCCCCGATCTGCGGTCCGACGCCACTTACGCCATTCACGTCTTCGATGTGGAGAGTGACGCGGTGCTCTCCCTGCGGGCCGCGGCCATGGACTTCTTCCACGGTCAAGACCTGCGCATTCACGCCCACTTCGAAGATGCTGCGGGCCGTTTCGCCACCGACCAAGCTCAGGGCTTCGTCACCTCACCGAGCGGTGACGCTTGGCCCGTGAGGTGGACCGCCGGTGAGCACGGCCTGATGAGCGCCTCGCTGCCCCTCGACGCCGTCCAGGGCGCCGGCCAGGGCCTTTGGGAGCTGCACATGGCCGCCGCCGGTGAGCGCGACGGTCTGACGGTGATGCGCAATGCCACCACCGCTTTTGCCGTGCACGTGCCCACGGCGGCGCTCAACGGTGACGTTCGCGTGTTGCGCCAACAGGGATTGGCCATCGAGCTCGGTGTGTCCGTGGCCGAGGCCGGTCGCTATGAGGTGCGCGGAATGATCTTCGGTACCGACGCCTCCGGAGCCTTGGTGCCCTTCGCCGCCGCCCACAGCGCGAATTGGCTGAACGAGGACGGTCACTTGACCCTCGGCGTCGAAGCCGACTTGCTGCGCCAAGCGGGCGTCCACGCCCCGTTCGAGGTACGCGATCTGCGCTTGATGGACCAAGGCCGGATGGGTGTGCTGCACCGCCAAGCCCGGGGTCTCGAGATCCGCTGATCGCCGGCCCGATCCGTCGGGAGGAGACGTGGGCTCAGGAAACTGTGGACACGTAAAAAGGCGAGCTCGAATGAGCTCGCCTTTTTACGTCCGCCGGTAACGGGCGGACGAGCTGGTCGGGGCGTTTATTGAATCACGCCCTCGATCGGCAGCTCGAGCACCGGATTCTGGGGATCGGTGGTGTGGAGCTTGACCATGGTGTCGAATTTACCCTTGGGCATTTCCGGGCCGAGGGTCAGCACCACCGTGAAGCGGTGACCCGGTTGTTTCTTGGAATCGGTCACCTCGGCGCTGATCCCCGGCACTTCCGACTCCACACTGGTCACCTCGATGGTGTTGGTGATGAAGTTGGTCAAGTGGAAAGACCGACGCAGGGGCAGGGAATCCCCCTGCAGCTTGCCGAAGTCGAGCTCCATGGGCGTGATGTGCTGGCGCGGGCGGACGAAACCGGAGATCGGAATCTTGACCACTTGCTGACGCGGGTGGTCGGTGATGATTTCGACATATTCCCGCAGGGCGCCGATCGGCGCTTTCTCGTCGAGCAAGATTTCAACCCGCCATTGGGTGCCTTCTGCTTTGTCGTTCTTCTCTTCTTCCGTCGCTTTGCGATGGCTGACCTTGAGATGGCTGTAAGGCGATTTGACGTCGACGATTTTCATCTCGTGACCGTCTTCGGCCCACAGGGTCTGGCCGATCGGTTGTACCTTCTCGCCCTGCACGTAAATGTAGCGGGCGTAGCCGGGGGTGGCGCCGATAAAGGGCTTCACTTTGGCCTTCACCACCAGCTGGAGCTTGGGATTCTCGGGATCATTGGTGAAGACCGCGATCGATTTGCTGATCGGACCGTTGAAATCGGTGGTGTCGACCCGAGCGTGGATCTTGCCGACTTTGCCGGCTTCGATTTTTTTGTCGAATTGGGCGACCGTGCAGCCGCAGGCCGGACGGACATCGGTGATTTCGAGGGTACCCGAGCCGTCGTTCTTGATCTCGAACGAGTGCTCGAGCACCTCTCCTCGGGCGACCAGATCGAAATTCTTGATCGGCTCCAAGGGAGCTGCCTTGGGCGCCTGGGCGAGAACAGGGGCCGCGACACCGAGGCAGAGCGCTAAAGCGAAGAGGTGGGACATACGACGTATCACAGGAAACTCCTTCATCTACTAAGGCTGACTGGGATGGGTGCCGGGCCACGGCTCCGGAGAGGATGGTCGGATAGAGTGGCAAGTCGACTACTTCGAACCGGCATGGAAATGCTAACCTCACAGCGTCGGTGCCGTCAGCGTAGGCCCGGTAAAATACGAGTAAAAGCGGCCAAGATCAGGGGTTATGGGCGATTGAGCGACAATAGCTTGGATATTTATTTGATCGCCATCGGCGGCACCGGCATGGCGCCTTTGGCCTGTTTGCTGAAGGATTTGGGACACCACGTTCGGGGGGTCGACGGCCCGCTCTACCCGCCCATGTCGACCCTTTTGGAATCGGCCGGCATCGAGCCCCTCGAAGGCTATGAGGCTTTTCACCTCAAAGCCGAGCCCCGTCCGGATCTGGTGATCGTCGGCAACGCGGTGCCGAAAATCAATCCCGAGGTGCGGCAGGCGGAAGAGCTCGACCTGCCGCGCTTGTCGATGCCCCAGGCACTGTCGCGGTTCTTGTTGACCGATCGCAAGCCGCTGGTGGTCTCCGGCACCCACGGCAAGACCACCACCACCTCCATGGCCGCATGGGTCTATCACCGGGCGGGGCAAGAGCCCGGCTATTTGGTCGGCGGGATCCCGATGAACCTTTCGCAGAGCTTCCGGATCGGATCCGGTCCGAGGTTCATCGTCGAAGGCGACGAATACAACGCCGCCTACTTCGATCGCGGTCCAAAATTTCTCCACTATCAGCCCCACACCCTCATTCTGACCAGCGTCGAATACGACCACGCCGACCTTTATCCCACTCACGAGACGCTGCTCGAGGCCTATCGCAAATTGGTAGCCCTGCTGCCCGAAGACGGTCTCTTGGTGGCATTCGGCGATGACGATCAAGTGCGGGAAATCTCCCAAGGCGCCGCCTGTAAGACGGTCTTCTTCGGGTTGGACCCTGAGAACGACGTGTCTCCCATCGACCTGGAAGGCGCGGCCGACGGCAGCCGGTTCCATCTCGAGGACGGTGAGGGCGGCCGGGTCGAGCTGTGCTTGCAAGTCCCGGGGGAGCACAATTTGACCAACGCGTTGGCGGTATGGGCCGCTGCTCGACACGACGGAATTCCCGCCGCGACCGTGGCCGAGGCCCTCGGCTCGTTCGCCGGAAGCAAGCGCCGGTTGGAGGAAATCGGCGAGGTCGACGAGGTCGTGGTGGTCGATGATTTCGCGCACCATCCCACGGCGGTCGAGAAGTCTCTGCAAGGTTTGCGGCAAAGATATCCGGGCCGTCGGATCGTGGCCCTCTTTGAGCCCAGAAGCCTGACCGCGGGCCGCTCGTTCTTCCACAGCGCCTACCGCAAGAGCTTCAAGGGTGCGGACGTGGTGTTCTTCGCGCCCATTTTCCACGCCGGACGTCTGGGGAAAGACGATCGGTTGAATCTCAATCGATTGGTCGACGGCTTACGCCTCGCGGGTGTCGACGCCCACGCCTACGGTCGGATAGACGACCTGAAATCGGAGGCCTTGAACGAGGCTCGACCCGGAGATGTGTTGGTCACCATGTCGTCGGGTTCTTTTGAGGGGCTCGCCCAGCGCTTGCTCGCGGCGCTGCAGGAACGAAAGCGCACGGATTTGGCACCATAGAGCAAAGCAACGCTCGGTCTTGCGTGTGTTTTGCTAACATAGCCGACCAAGCATGAATGGACGATCTAAGCGGTTCGACCGGAGATCGAGCACTCCGGCAAAACAATGCCCCCGGCCGCGGACGCGCCGATCCAGAAACGGCCGCCGGTACCTTCTCACCACGCCAACGGAGGGTGGTCAGCCCGCAACCAACACCCGGGTAGCCACACAAGAACAGCATGGCTGAATTCGACGATCTCGACGGGCTCGACGATTTAGGCGATCTGGAAGAGATCTCCTTCGACGACACCAATCCCGTGCTCTCGGACCCTCTCCTGGACGATCCCCTGCCGGGGGCGCCCCAGCCGGCCGCGCCCCAGCCGATGGCTGCCACGCCGATGGCGGCTCCGCCGGGGGCGGCCCCGCCTCCGACCGGAGGATTGGGAGCGGTGATCTACGACCTGATTTCCAAGCGCAACTATCAGCAGGTCATCCAGATCGCGGAAAGTCAGAAGAGCGCCATTGAGCAAGATCCCCAGGCCAAGGCCTTGGTGGAGAATGCGAAGACCCAGCTGCAACAAGAGGCGCAGCTCAAGAGTTATGTCGAGGGCGCGCGCCAGGCCGTGGCGGCGGGTCAAGCTCCCCAAGCAGAGGCCTTCATGGCCAAGGCTCGCGAAATCGATCCCGGGCATCCTGATATTCAAGCGTTCGATGCTTCGTCCCAGCCGGCCACACCTCAGCCGGCCACACCTCAGCCGGCCGCACCTCAGCCGGCCGCACCTCCAGCGGATTTTGCGATGCCCGCTCCGGCGGCTCCTCAGGCGGAGCCGGATCTTCTGAGCTTTGATGAGCCGCCCCTCACTTTAGACGAGCCCAGCTTCGAGCTGAGCGGCTCGCTTCCGGATTTGGATCTCCCCGCCCCTGAGCCGGTGGCACCTCAGCCGGCCGCTCCCGCACCGGCGGCAGATTTTGCGATGCCCGCGCCGGCGCCTCAGCCGGCCGCACCGGCGGATTTCGCGATGCCTGCGCCTGCGCCCGCCGCGCCCGCACCAGCGGCGGATTTCGCCATGCCTGCGCCGGGGGCGCCTGAGCCGATGGCGGCCCCTCCAGCGGCGCCCTTTCCGGAGCCGTCCTTCGACGGTGGAGATTTCGGAGACCTTTCACTCGATCCAGGCACACTTCCCGAGGGATTTGAGCCTGCGGGTTTGGACGCGCCGGCGCCCATGGCCCCTGGACCGGATCCGGGTGTGGAAGGGCACGACCGGATCCCGGCTCTTATTGAAGAAGGGCAGGCCCAATTCCAACAAGGGCAATATCAAGCCGCCATCGACACCTGGTCGCGGATATTCTTGATCGACATCGATCATGCCCAGGCCTCTCAGCTGATCGAGCAGGCGCAGAACAAAAAGGCCGAGCTGGAGCGTCAGGCGGAAGAGCTCTTCCACAGCGCCCTTGAGCAAATCGAGCTGAAACAGCTCGAGGAAGCCAAACAAAGCCTCGCCAGAGCCTTAGAGCTTCAGCCCTCCCACACCACCGCCAGAGAGTATCTGGACCAGCTCAATGCAGGCCAAGTGCCGACGATTTCGCTGTCGTCCGGCACCGGGGAGCTCGACCTACTGGATGACGGCGGGCTCGGTGCCTTCGATGGCTCGGATCTCGCTGCGGCCTCGGGAATCGATACCGGTCAGAGCATGGAGGCCGCGGTGGCCCGTGATCGGGTGGTGGTGGTCAAGAAAACCGATCGCAAGCTGATCGGTATCGCCGCGGTCGTCGGTTTGTTGGTTTTGGGTGGAGGCGGATTCCTCGCGCTCAAATGGAACGACCTCTTCCCCAACACGTCGAAACCCAAGGAGTCCGCTCGGCAGATGGACCCGATCGATCGAGCCACGAAGATGTTCGAGGCCGGGAAAATCGAGAACGCCGTGCTCTTGTTGGAGAAAATCTCCGCCGAGGAGGAGGGTTTCGCTGAAGCCCAGGCTCTCATCGCTCAGTGGCGGACCCAGCTCGAAGCGGCGGCCAAACCCCAAGATACCGGGCCTTCACCGGAAATGGTGGCGCGTAGGAACCTTCTGCTCAGAGCCGCTCGCGATGCCGCGCAAAAACAAGAGTACATTCGAGCCCGAAAGTATTTCGATCGGGCCAATAAGATTTCTCCCCTGGAGTCGGACGATCTGGCCGTGCTGCGGGAATGTAATTACCAACTCGAATCCCTTGAGCCGCGGATCGCGGAATTCGCCGAAGGTAAATATGCTCAAGTGTTGCCGCAGCTTTGGCGATTGCGAGAAGACTCGCCGGACGACCCGAACATCAAATTGCTGATGGTCGATTCTTATTACAACCTGGCCCTCACCGATTTACAGCGCGGAAATCCCAAGGGTGCGGCGAGCAAATTGGCCGACGCGTTGGAAATCGAGCCCGACAACGAGGAGCTCATTCGAATGCGCCTCTTTGCTGAAACCTACAGCAGTAGATCTCAAGATTTGCTCTATCGCATTTACGTCAAATACCTTCCGTCGAGGTCCTAGTAGATCAGGAGTCCCGAGGTGCGATCTTCATGAGCAAGCGCCGGAAGTCGGCGGAACCGGAGCTGCCCTTATTCGATCTTCCTCTCCAGGCAGAGGACGCAGCGGATTCGCTGCCGCTGGAGATCGATCCGGAACCGGTTCCCGCCGCCCCCAGAGCCCCAAAACCGAAATCCACACGACAGGCCGCTAAATCTCAGCCCGCTCCGGCGCCGGCCGCGCCCCTTCTGTTCTCGGAAGAGGAGCTGGCGGGAGCCCAGATCGCTCACTCGGAGCCGGTCGTCGACGAGCAGGCCGAGGTCGTGGCCGCGGACGACGAGCTACCTCTCGTTCAGGATCGCCTCCTCGGGGGGTTGGCCGACGTCACGATTCATCTCGCGACTTTGGGATCCATGATCGTGGCGGTCCAGCTGATGGGGGTGCCGGTCGCTTTATCCGATTGGCCGGCCTTCGCCGGGTTGACCTTGATCTTCTCGTTCCTATACACGGTGGTGCCCCTGGCGTTTTGGGGTCATACCCCTGGCATGGCCTGGGTCGGCCATTCCGCCCGCTCAGAGTCCGACGAGCCCCTTTCCTTTCCCCAAACCGCCATGCGCTGGCTGGGCTCTCTCTTCACGGTGCTCTTGCTCGGCTTACCCCTGCTGCTCGGATTGGGCGGTCGCTCGTTGGCGGACCGCGTCAGCGACTCGAAGACTCTCCAGCTATAGCGTGCCGAATCAGAGCAGATCTTCTACCTTTACCGTCAGCACCGGCAGGGAGATGTGGTGCTGGGCCGCCCGGTTCAGAATGTCTTGATGCTCCTTGACCTGGTAGAGGTAGGCGTGGCGACGCTCGGGTTTGAGGTAGTTCGTTTTACGCATCAGCTCTTGGTATGCGCGGCGTAGGTAGGGCATGGGGTCGGGGGCGGGTAGGTCGTGGTTTTTCAACCACAGAAAACCGCGGTAGAGCCGGTAGTAGAGCTGCTCTCCCCGCGGCGGAAACTCGAGATTCTCCAACAGGCCGCGGAGCTCGGCTCCGTGCACTTGGAGGGCATCCGGATCCGCTTGTTGGATCGCGAGCTCCACCAACCACGAACGACCTTCCGCCAGCTCTTGCTCGGCGTCGTGTTTGCCGTGGATCTGAAGCGCCTGATGGAGGTGCTCTTTGGCCGCTTTCAAATCGTTCTGCTTGAGCAAGACCCGACCGAGGAAGAGCTCGACGTCACCGAGCAGCGAGATTTCCTCGGTGAGGCTGAGCTGGAAGTGGGCCTTGCGCACCTCCTCCAAGGCGTTCGGGAGTTGGTTCAAGGCCAGCAGATTCTTCGCCACTTGGAGACGTGCCGCCGCCTCGTCCACCTTGTTCGGACGGTCCTCCCGCGCCTCGAGGGCCGCTCGAAGGGGTTTGGTGGCACGGGTGATCTCGCCCAGCTGTCCGAGAGCTTGTCCCTTGCCCAAATAAACGACGCTGAGATCCAAAGGCTCGGCACCCGCCATCTTCAGAGTCTCTTCGGCTTGGTCGAAGTAGTCCATGGCCGTGGAGTAGTCGCCCTCGGTCAGCGCGACGTATCCGAGGGCAGAGAGGGAGTCGCCCAGGGGTTTGTGCAGCCCGGTTTGGCGTCTGACCTCCGCGGCTGCTCGATGCAGCTCTCGGGCCTCTTCGATCTTTTTCTGCTGCAGAGCAATATTGCCCAGATAGTAGCGGCAGGTGGCGCCCAAGGCGGTCGTGCCGGTTCGGTCCACCACCGACAACAGCTGGCGAAAGACCTGATTCGCCTCCTCGTATCTTTGCTCCCTCTGCAAGAGCGCGCCGAGTCGGATAAAGAGAGTGGCTCGGCGTTGTTGCCCGAGCCCCTCGGAGGCGGAGAGCGCCTCCCTCAATCCGCTTTCCGCCTGTCGATAGTCGCCCCGCTCCATGGACAGCTCCGATTGCAAGGCGACCATGGGCACCCATTTTTGGCCGTCGCCCCGTGCCAGATCCACGGCGCGATCCAGCTCCTTCTCGAGCTCTCCCAGCTTGCCCAATCGACGTGCCAGCGGCAGCAAGGCCCATAGAATCTGCAATTCGGTTTTTCGATCCGCGCCCCGCTCCGTGGCTTCCTTATGCTCGCGCCAGAGAGCAAAGAAAACCTCCTCGCGGGTCGACACCACCCCGGTCGAGGTGCGGGAGAATTCGAGCAGGGGAGGTAAAGCCTCCGGCGACCCGGCCATCAATCGGTAGGCGCTCCACTTCACCTCGTCTCGAACGCTGCCCGCCAACACCGAGCCCAGGGCATGTCGCAGCTCGCCTCGCCCTTCATCGGACACGGTTTGGTGCAGCGCGTGAGCCAGGGCCGGCACCACGAATCGAACCCGTGGACCCTCTTGTTGTCTGCTGCCTCGGGGGGCAGGGCCGGCGTCGAGCTCCAGCCAGCCGGCCTCCAAGAAGGGCAGATACCAATGGCTCTCGACGTCAGCGTTGAAACGCTGGGCAGCGAGGGCGACGTGGCCCGGATCGATCGCCTGGTCGGCCAAGGCCAACATTCTGACCGCCAACGAGGCCCCCAACCGCTCCGCCTCCGCCGCCGCGTGTCGCACCAAGCGTTCCGATGCCTCGTAGCCTTGGTTGTCTTTGCCGGCGAAGAAGTAGCTGCCGTAAACACTGCGCAACTTGTTTTGGTGCAGTAGGCGGATGATTCCTTCCTCGAATGCGAAAGGATATCCGGCCGCGGCGCGAAAGAAACGGCGGCTGACCGCTTCGCCGAGCTCAATGTTTTGGATGAGCTCACCGAAAAGCTCTTGCATTTCCGATTCCGACATCGCCGGCACCTGCACGAGTGGCAGAGGATCCAAGGCCGGAGACGCCGAGCTCGGACCCGCGCTACGGCCGATCAGCACCAGGCTGCAGGCTTGGCGGAATCGGCGGCTGTCCGCCAGATGCAACAACAGCTCCTGATCGGCGGCGCCGGCGACCTGGACATCGTCGATCACCACCGTCGGCGGGGCGCCGAGACGCAGCTCCGCCACCTCCGCGGCGGTGCAAAGCCAATCCACTCGGCCTTCGAAAGAGAGCGTGCCGAGCCGACTACTGTCCGGTGCCTCGCGGTCTGTTCCGCCGCTACAGGCGCCGAGGGCCGTCGCCAGACCGAGGCCGAGCTCGTCGGTTCCCAGGGGCCGACGTCCGAGCCCGAGCCATTGCTTTTGCCCCTGCAATCCCTTCCAGGTGGCGGCGGTCTTGCCCGATCCCAGAGGTCCCTCCACTCTCAGAATCGGCTGCTGAAATCCTTCCCTCAGCTGAGCTTCGACGTCCGGGCGAGAGACTCGTCCCTGGCGTCCGAGCAGGGTACGGTTGTGCCACGGCACCACTTCGGCGACTCGCCCGAGAACTTCAAAAATTGGAATGCGTCGTCCGGAGGGAGCTGCCCAGAGGTTCTCCGTGCCGAGGTGGAAGCGCCCTTCCAACCACGAAGCCACGTATCCGGTGACGAAGATGCCGCCGGCCTCGAGCTTCGGGTCCGAACGATCCAAATCTTCGAACAGCTGATTCGGCACGATCTCCGGGGCGTTGTCGGAGAGCAGCAAATTGCCGGGAAAAATGAGCATGCCGGGGATTTGTCCCCACTCCGGCTCGGGCACTCGGGCTCGAAGGTCGAAGGCTAGGCCGAGGGCGATCTCGAAAACCTCTGCCCGACCTTGCAAGGGATGGACGCCGAATAGCTGCTCGTCTAAACGGTGGATTCCCGGTGCTTCGGGAATCATCAGCCGCTTGCCGTGGCCCGGCCAGATTCTGAGGAAGGCCGCGGGAAGCGCCAATCCCAGTGCGGGACTGGCGGAAGACATATTCGAGGTACCGGGAGATGGACGGGTTGAGCTCATGATCAAAACGCGCGATTCCGAAGGCGGGAGGGCCATTGAGCGGAACCAACCCACCGACGGCTCGGTAAAGAAACGATTTCAGTCGAACTCTGCTAGTATGACCGAAGCTGTCGCTTCTCGACAGCACTTTCCGCTCTTGGTTCTTACTGCAAAAATCGTGCAAGGTTCGTGCGACGCTTGCTCACCTTCCTCGCGATCCAGCCTGAGCTTCACCCCGCCGGAGGATTCCAGCCATGAAACCGCGTTTAGATAATCGACTCTACTACTTCACCGTTGAGGACGAGAGCCTCCTCGGCGAGACCTTCCCGCGATTCGGGGAAGATACCTATGCCATCGCCTATAAGGTGATGGGCACGGAAGACGTCTTCGTGACCACCGCCGAGACCAAGGACGCCATGGAGCGCCACGACGTGCCCCACAACCGCTTGGCGGAAGAAGACGGCATTCGAGTCGCCATCCACCATACGGAGCTTTCCCGTGAAGAGCTCGGCGACTATGAGGACGCGCTCAAAGCGTTGGCTCTCTCCTACCGCTCGATCGGCCTGTTGTGCGTGGGTGTCAACGGCGACAAAGTCGACTTGACCGACGGTGCCAAGGCCTATTGCTACTTCACGGCTCCCGCCGGCCATACCTTCCTGTGGCGCAGCTTCAGATCCCGCGACGAAGCGATCGAATACGTCGAGGATCGCTATCCCGAAGACGATGAAGCCCTCGATTGGGCCCGCAGCCTGCCCCTCGATTCCGCCGAGCTTTTGGTCAGCTACCACTGACCGTCCACGGCTCGTCCGAAACCCTGAGCCCTGAGCCACCTAGAACCCTGAGGCACCTAGAACCCTGAGCACGCCGTGGGATTCCTAGAACCCACCTACCGGGTCTCTGAGCTTACCGACGAGATTCAAATGGTGTTGGGCGAGGCCTTTCGCGGTCTCTGGGTCAAGGGAGAGGTGCGCCGACCGCGCGCCAGCCAGCGGGGACATCTCTACCTCGAGCTGATCGAGAAGGGGAACGGCGACCAGATCGTCGGCAAGCTCGACGGCGTGATCTGGCGCACCGATCACCAGCGCATCCGCCGGCAGCTGCGGGCCGACGATCAAGAGATCCGGGACGGCATGGAGATCCGCTGCTTCGGCGGATTGGACTTCTATGGTCCGGGGGGTCGGCTGCAATTCGTCGTCCGTGAGGTCGACCCGCTCTTCACCTTGGGCCGCTTGGAGCGCCGCCGGCGCGAGACCCTGGCGGCGTTGCAGCAGAGCGGGCTGATGGAGCTCAATCGAGGCCTGGCCCTCAACCCTTTGCCCCTCAGCATCGGCTTGGTGACCTCCGCCGACAGCGCCGCGTACCACGACTTCATGACCGGTTTGCGGGACAGTGGTTACGGCTTCCGGGTGGTTTTTGTACATGCGGCCATGCAAGGGCCATCGGCCGAGCGGGAGATCCCCAGCGCCCTCGAGCTGCTCGGCGGAGCGCGGCTCGACGGTCGGGGCCTCGACTTGGTGGTGCTCATCCGCGGGGGCGGCTCGAAGACGGATTTGGCGGCCTTTGACAGCCGCGCCGTCAGCGAGGCGATCTGCCGGTGTGAGATTCCCGTTTTCTGTGGGCTCGGTCATGAGATCGACCAGAGCATCGCCGATTTGGTGTGTCGTCTCTCGCTCAAAACGCCGACCAAGGTCGCCGAGCAATTGGTGGATTCGGTGTCGGATCAAGAAGCCTATTTGCTGGATTTGCAACAGGGCATTCTCGACGCGGCTGCGCACCGGCTGCGCACCGCCCGGGAGCAGATGGGACGGGTGGAGCCCTTGGCGCGCCTGGCCGGAGCCCGGTTGCGACATCAGCAAGACGGCTTGCGCGCCCTGAGCGAGCGGTTGGTACGGTCGAGCCGGAGATTGCTCCAGGGATACGAGCAACGTCGGCGAGAGGCCATTGAGGATCTGGTCCGCGCGGCGCAAGGCCGGCTTCAGCGGGCGAGCGGCCTGCCCGGACCCTTGGCTCGGCAAATCGTGGGAGCCGCCGGCTCTCGGCTGAGCCGGCATAGGGCCGAGCTCGACGGCATCGAGCGTTGGTGCCACAGCTCGGCGCCTGAGCGTCTGCTGGAGCGGGGCTTCAGCCTGACCTACGATGCCCAAGATCGTCTCGTCAGCCGACCGGATCAGGTACGATCTGGGGATCGACTCACGACCCGCTTGGCCCACGGGGCCATCGTCAGCACGATCGACGGGGTGACGACCCTGGAGGTCCCGGAAGCCGAAGGCGATTCCGAGCAAAGGAATCAAACCCAAAACGAGCGGGCCGACTAGGCATCAAGGCCAGTCGTCGCGAGATCAGCACAAGAAACCGTAGGAGCCGGTGCCATGAGCAGCACTTCCGACACCCCGAGCTTCACCGACGCTATGCAAGAGCTTGAAGCGATTCTCAACCGTATCGACAACGACACCGTCGACGTCGATCGATTGGCCAAGGAGCTGCGCCGAGCCACGGATCTGCTCGAGCTGTGCCGTGGCAAGATCCACAAGGCGGAGGTCGAGGTCAGCCAGATCGTCCAGAAGCTGGAATCCGACGGCTAGGCTCCGCCTAGCAAGACGGCTAGGCTCCGCCTAGTAAGACGGCAGGCTCCGCCTAGCAAGACGGCAGGCTCCGCCTAGCAAGACGGCTAGGCGTTGCCAGTAAGACGGCTAGCAAACGGGCTGCGAAGGGGCTCGAACCGCCGAGATTGACTTTCAGGACGTAGGGTCGGGGCTTGCCCCCGACCGGGCTTGGGTCGGCTCGGCAAGGCCTCGCCTCTCGGGCGGGGACGAGCCCCGCCCCTACGCAAGCTCTGCCGACATCACGGGTGTCGGCTAGACGAGCAAGACGGCAAAACGCGAGGAGCTTTCTTTGGACGCTCACATCATCCACGACAGAACCCGGGGCTGGGGTTGGATCCTCTATCTCTGCGCGTGGGTGTTGATCGCCTTGCTCTTCGCCTTCGGGCGATCCCCTGGGCCGGGTGCCTCGAGCGTCACCGGGTGGGTCGTCACCGCCGAGCTTTGTCGTTGGTTGCTGTGGGCGGCGCTCGCCCCCGGAATCTTGCGCTCGACCCGATGGATCGCGCGTCGACGGGGAGCTTTCTTCAGCCCGGTCGGAAAGACGTTGCTCCACGGCTTGGCCGCCCTGGCGTTCACCCTCGCCGCGACCGGCGTGCTCACCCTGGCTTTCACCGGGTTGCGGGCGGCCCAAGGCGGATCGGCGGGTGACGGTTCCATAGAGGCCGCTTTCCACCAAGCGCCGCTTTTCTACAACCTGCTGACCTACCTGGTGCTCGTGACCGCCATCCTCGCCGCACGGAGCTTCGACCGTTCCCGGGGCCGGGCGTTGCGGACCACCGCCCTCGAAGCCCAATTGGCACAGGCTCGCCTCCAGGCCTTAAAAGCTCAGCTGCACCCCCACTTCTTATTCAACACCTTGAACGCCATCTCGGCGCTGATGCACCGTGACGTCGAATCGGCGGATCGCATGATCGCCTTATTGTCGGATCTCCTGCGGGTCTCCCTCGACAAAGACGATCGGCACCAAGTCAGCCTGCGGGAAGAGCTGGAGATCCTAGAGCGCTATTTGGCGATCGAACGGATTCGCTTTCGAGACCGCTTGAGAATCGAGATCGATGTGGAGCGGCCTTGTTACGACGCCCTCGTTCCGCGGCTGATCCTTCAGCCTTTGGTGGAGAATTCCGTCATCCACGGCATCGCCCTTCAGTCCACCGCCGGCTTGATCGCGATCCGCGCTCGGCGTAAAGGCAACCGCTTGGCGGTCTCCGTGGCGGACGATGGTCCGGGTTTGTTGGAAGAGCCCCCGCTGCGGGAAGGGGTCGGCCTCTCCAATACCCGAGCCCGCCTGGCGGAGCTCTACGGCTCCGACCATCGATTGGCTCTAGAGCGAGCCGCGGTCGGTGGGTTGGAGGTCAACATCGAGGTGCCGTTCGAGCAGCAGCCCCGCTTTCCCCGAAGAACCGACGACCTCTCCGACACCTGAAATTCCTATCCCCCGGAGCAGCAGCGATGATCCGAAACGTAATCGGTTGGATGACCTCCCACAAGTGGGCGACCCTGTTGCTCATGGTCTTGTTGCTCGTCGTCGGTGTATTTGTCGTGCTCTCGGCTGAGGATCCGTCCGTTCGACCCGCGGCGGATCTGAGCCACGTAGGCCCCACCACCGGACCGACGACGCTCCGGGACGTGGTGGTGGTGGGCAACAATTGGGACGGCACTGCCGACGTCTTCGATCCGGTCACCTTCGAGGTGGTGAAGCGCTTCGATGTGGTGCCCGACTTCGAAGAACGCATGGACGAGGTGAATTCCGGCCGCGTCCGTCGATTGTTCTTCCGCCTGATCCGCAACGTCATCGGTGAAGGCAACAACCAGTTGGTGGACGATATGTTCACCTCCCACGACGGCCGATTTCTCTACGTGTCGCGGCCCAGCTTTGCCGATGTGGTGGCGATCGACGTGCTGACCGGCGAGCCGGCGTGGCGCACCAAAATCGAAGGCCATCGTTCCGATCACTCCGCGATCTCTCCGGACGGAAGAATCTTTCTGGTGTCCGCGTCCACTGCCGGCAAGGTCCAAGCGATCGATACCGCCACGGGCGAGATCGTGGGTGGATTCGAATCCGGCGACCAGCCCCATGAATCCACCTACTCCCGGGACGGCAAACGGATCTACCACGCCAGCATCGGCAAGGTGTATGTGCCGACCACCTCCAAGCTTTGGGATTGGATCAAAGGCGACCGATATTTCCAGATTGTCGACGCCGACACCTACGAGGTGATCCGCCGTGTGGACATGCGCGAGAAATTGGAGGAATTCGGCTTCCCTTGGCACGACTCCGCGGTCCGGCCCATGGCCATCAGCCCTGACGAGCGCTTCGTCTACCTGCAGATATCCCTATTCCACGGTTTCTTCGAATACGACGTGGAACAAGACAAGATCACCCGCAAAGCGGACCTCCCGATTCCCGACGAGGTGGCGAAGCTGGATTACGGTGACTACCAGCTGAATTCCGCCCACCACGGCATCGCCATCAATGAGGCGGGCACCAAGCTGTGCGTGGCCGGCACCATGTCGGCCTATGCCGCGATCGTGCATCGCGACACCTTCGAGCACAAGATCATCCCCGTCGGGCCCAAACCCTATTGGTCCACGGAAAGTGCCCATGGAGATCATTGTTATGTCTCGGTCAGTGAGCAGGATCGGGTCGCGGTGATCTCTTGGGATCTGGAGGAGGAGGTCGCCAGCGTGCCCGTCGGCGACCACCCGCAGCGAGTGCGGACCGGAAAAATGTTGCTGCCCCCGGCTCCGAGCAATTCCTGACCCTGCGTTTCGTCTTGTGCACCTGCCGAAGCTGGTCATCAGCCTGCTCGTTTTCGGATTCGGATCCTTCCAGATCTATCAGGCCACATTTTTCGACTACGAGCCGGTGCTCGCGAAGGTCGTCGAATCCCACAAAACCACTCGTTCAGGCTCTGCCGACCGGCCGGGTCGAACCAGATATTCTTTTAAATACGAGTATGTGCTCGAGGGCCAGACCTACACTTCCGATCGCTACACCTACGCAGGTTGGGACAAGTCGGAAGCCGTTTGTAAACATAAATCCGGGGATTCAGTCGTCGCCTATGTCGATCCCCGAAATCCAGAGCGTGCGCTCATCAAAACCGAGCTTTCCGGATTTGTGGTGGCCCTTGCGGTTCTCGGATTTTTGATGTTGATCCAAACCGGCTTCGGTTACTTTTTGGAGAGCTTTCCGGAAAAAGCTTCCGATCCATTGCGGGAGATCGAGCGATGGATGGGTGCTGCCTTGGGGTCGATGATTTTCTTCGGGGGCATTGGATACTTTATTTTCATTTTGATCTACGTCGGGTTGTCCGACTGCGCTTGACGCTGGGCGTGATCCGCGTCGGATTCTCCGCTTGCCTCCGGGCCCGGGTGTGAGTCCCGCGTCTCGGGGTCTTCCACCTTCCGCTTCCCTGGATACAACTTGCTCGACGCCACCCGCCGCCACCCGGGACCGCTCAGCTGCTCGGGCTTGGAATCGCGGTCGCCCTTCTTCCTGATCAGGACGCCCTTGCCACGGCCGAAGATCAGCGCCCAGGCGAGAGCGATCCACGCGAAGATGATCCAAAACCCCATATTCGACCTCCGTCCGTATTTTCCTTTGACGTCGTTACCTTCTGACGTCGCTTCCCGCCGATGTCGAGCTCCCGCTGACGTCGCCGAGCTCCCGGGCTCGCGCCAATCGTTTCTCCGTGACCTCGATCCACTCCGGGTTGGGTGCCGACGCCTGGCGTAGGGTCCGGAGGCTCCGCTCGAGAATCGCTGCCGCTTCGGAAGATCGACCGATCTCGGTCAAACAGGATCCTAACCGGCTGGAGGCGAAAGCGGTCAGTGCATGGCCTTCGGGCAGCGAGGTCCGGCGAAGGTCGACGGCCCGCTGGGCAGGGGGCACGCAGCGATCGGCCCGGCCGAGCTCCGCATGTCCGGCGGCCAAGCTGAGCAAGAGGTGGGCTAGGCGTGGGTGATCGGTGCCGAGCACCGTTTCCGCCACTTTGAGGTTGAGCTCCGCCAGCTCCACGGCCTGCGAAAATCGACCGGCCCTGCCGAGCACGGACACCATGTTGTGGCGCACGTGCAGGGTTGCGATATGGCGCGGCCCGCGTACGCGGCTTTGGATGTCCAACGCTTCGCGAGCGGCGGAAATCGCGGTCTCCGCGTCCCCGAGCTCGATGATCGCCACCGCCAGGGCGGTCAGATGCTCGGCACGTGCAATGGCTTTCTCCGCATCCTCGGCATCCAACAACGACAACGCCTGACGATGGGCATCGACGGCCTTCTGGAAGTCCCCTTGGCTGAAGTGCAGGCTGCCCAAGCGCAAAAGGGTCGACACCAAACCCGACGTATCCTGCGGGTCGGGCCCGCGGGCGCGTAGGTCGAGTGCCCGTTGAATCTGCTGGGTGGCCTCCTCGAATCGATCCAGGCTCGACAGCGATTCCCCGAGCATCTCCGAGTGGTCGGCCAAAACAGCCGGCGATTCGCCGGCGAGCTCGGCGAGGGCCGACGTTTGCTGGAAAAGAGCGACGGCGGATTCGAATTGCCCCTGCTGGTAGAGAAGCGTCCCCAGCCGTAGCCCCAACTCAGATGCTTTTTTCGCCAGCTCGACGGTTCCGAGCCCGTTCTGCACTTCCGTCCGCGTGCGGCTGAAGACTTCCAACAATCTGGCCAGCACCTTGGAGTCCGGCTCGTAGAGACGGCGGGTTCCCTCGATCAAGACCTGCTTATCCGTTTCCGGTAGGTCGAGCTCGAGCACCGACGCCACGGTCTGCGACTACTTGGTCACTTGGAACTGTTCCCACATCGCCAACGCGGTAATCTTGCCTAAGGTCGCCACGATTAGTGATCGGTTTGGCCTGCTCCTGCCGTATGTCTGCACTCCCGAAGAACTTCTAGGAGATCCCCAATGACCATGGATGAAATCGTCGACGAGCTCCACCAGCAGCGTGCGGAAGAGATGGAACGCTTCAACTTCGACCCAGAAGCGTTTTGTCAACACCTTAAGGAGCAGGAGAGGCTTTCCGAAAAACTGCTGGTTTCTCCTCCCGAAACTCCGCCGAGCCTTGAGGTCCAGCGGACTCGCGCTGCTCGTGGTGAGCCCAGGCGAGCCGAACGCACATAGTTTTGATCTGGAGCCCCAAGAGCGATTTGAGCAAAGATCCCTAGTTGGAAGGACTTGTAGTCCCATCAAAAAAAGCCCGCGACGTTGCCGTCGCGGGCTTTGCTGCGTCGAGCCCGCCCTAAGGCGAGCTCGGGGAGCTGGACTGGATCAATTACCGATCAGGATCCAGCCCACCACCTCGTTGACGTGGCCGACCTCGCTGTTGGCCGACTGCTCTTCGTGCACTTGCACCTCAACGTCGGAAGCGGTGAGGTTGCGGTAGCGCAGGGTGCAGGTGTCACCGCCGTTGTTGGTTTGCATGGCCGCCAAGAACGTCGCCGAGCGCGTCGATTGGGTGGCCATCGAGACCGGCAGCACCACCTTCGACGGCAACAGCCTGACCGTGGGCGTGACCGGCAACACCGTGGACGAGGTTTGGGAGACCATCAGCTTCGGCACCTCCCAAGCCGGTGCCACCTTCTTTCGCCGAAGTGATCGAGTTTGCAACGCTTTCGCGCTTTGAGAGTAGAGAGACTGGTACTGGTCCTCATATACAGAAAGGAGCCCATCATGACCCTTCAACCACAAGCGCTCCCGCAAAACCAAACCTCCCGGCTCGAGACGCGCGATTCCGACACCGAAGCGAGCTTCCGCGCAAAGTCCATACTGCTGATGCACCTGTTCCGGGAGATGCGTTCTTTGGAACGGCAACGTCGCAGCAGAGGGTACCCGTATACGACGTCGGTTTGAATCCGTCGACCAGCGCCGTGCCGGCTCGGCCGTCGAGCGTGGCGCTGGGGCCCGGCCGGTAAGGTCGATGGCCTAAATAAAGTGCGGCAGTTGTCCTGGGCTGAGCGCGTGTCGTACCCTTTGCGGATGCTCGACAAACCCACCGTCCGTCCGCGATTCTGGGCCGCGATGCTCCCGCTGATCACCTTTTGGCTCGCGGGTTGTGGCGGCTCCGTGACCGAGCTGTCCGTGGACGAAGACGGCACGCCGGTGATCCTGATTTCCGTCGACACCTTGCGTGCGGACCGACTCGCGGCCTACGGCAACACGGAGATCCCGACCCCCCACATCGCGGATTTGGCCCGCGACGGGGTGGTCTTTGAGCGGGCGTTCTCCCACGTTCCGCTCACCCTGCCGTCACACTTTTCCATGATGACCGGGCTGCTGCCCCACCGGCACGGCGTGCGCTCGAACGCCGGTTATGCTGTGGAGACCGAAGGTCGTGCCTATTGGCCGCGGATTTTGTCGCGGAGCGGTTACGCCACCGGCGGGGCGGTATCGGCTTTTCCGTTGAGCCGCGGGGCCGGCTTCGGAGCGGATTTCGACTTCTTCGACGACCAAGACAGCTTTCGACATCCGTCGCGCCCCGGCGTTTTTCAGCGGACCGGTTCCGACACCCTGAGCGTCGCCTTGCCTTGGCTGGGCCGGGTAGCCGGTCGTGACACGCCGTTCTTTCTCTTCGTACACTTCTTCGAGCCCCACCATCCCTACGAGGCACCGTCCGCCTTCGCCGTACCGGGACGATCCCCTTACGACGCGGAGGTGGTAGCCGCCGACCATTGGGTCGGGGTGTTGCTCGACGAGCTCCGGCGGCTCGACGTCTATGACCGGGCCTTGATCATGTTGGTGTCCGATCACGGCGAAGGGCTCGGCGATCACGGCGAGTCGGGCCACGGCATGTTGTTGCATCGAGAAGTCTTGCAAGTGCCCTGGATCGTCAAGCTGCCGGGGAACGGCCGGGCCGGCACCAGGGTGGCTTCCCCCGCGGGCCTCGTGGATCTCTTTCCCACCCTGTTGGACGCCCTCGGCATGGACATCCCCGAAGGGCTCGACGGCCGATCTCAGCTGGCGGCGATTCTCGGGGTCGGTGGCGATGCCGACCGAGAGCTCGTCGCGGAGACGGTCTTCCCCCGGGTGGAGATGGGGTGGAGCGAGCTGACGTCCATCTGGAAAGAGGATCTACATCTGATCCAAGGGCCCCGGCACGAGCTTTACGATTGGGCCGTGGATCCGGGCGAAACCACGAATGTCGCCACGGGCCGACGCCGGGACACCGCCCGGCTTCGGGATCGGCTGGATGCCTACGAGATCACCTTCGAGCCGGCGGCCGGAGCCACCGATCCGGAATCCTTGCAGGCCCTGGAAGCCCTCGGATACGTCGGCTCGGCCGGATCGTCCGAGGATGCATCGCGGGTGGATCCCAAAGAACGAATCCACATCTTCGAGCAGCTACAGGCGGGCCGACGGGCTTATCTCGCGGAAGATTGGTCGCTCGCCGCGGATCATTTCCAACGCCTGTTGGCAGAGGATCCCTCCCTGGCCGACGCCCGTCTGCTGGGTGCGCGAGCTCTGCGCCGGCTGGATCGCTTGGAAGAAGCCTTGGCCCTCTACTCCGACGTCCAGGGTCCGTCCGAGCGGACCCTAGAGCTGGCGAGCGAGGGGGTCGACATCCTTCGAGCCTTGGATCGGCTTCCCGAGGCCCCGGGTCTGTTGGAGAAATTCGTGCGGGCCCAGCCGGCCGACGCGACGCTCCACGGTCTGTTGGCGCGGATCGAGAGCGAGCTGGGGAATTTGGAGCCCGCCTTGGAGCAGGCTGAGCTGGCCGTACAGCTGGCACCCGAGAGCCCGGAAGCCCATTTCGTGCGCGGCTCGGTGCGCGCGGCGCTCGGCCACAAAAAAGAAGCGATCCTCGATTTACGCAAGGCGGTTTCCGCCAGCGGCGAAACCCACGTGCCCGCCATGGCCGGTCTATCCATCCTTTTGCAGGAAGAAGGCGAGGCCGAGGAAGCCCGTCGATGGCTGGAGATGGCGCGCTTTGCGGAGCCGGAGAGCCCCTCCGTGCGGGCTGCGGAGCAGGCCCTCGGCGTGTCGCCCCAGCCTTGATCACCCACCATGGATTCGATGCCGTCTACTTCTCCCTCTTATCGCCCTTGCGATAAAGGGTACCCAAACCCTTTTTCTCCGCGGCTTTGCCGAATTTCTCCATCCATTTGACGAATTTGCTGTCGGTGGTCGACCAAACCGTTCCGCTCACGACTCGATGGTGGATCGCCATCACCAGCTCACCGGTGGCGGCATCGGTGAATTTCAAGTCGAAGGTGGTCTTTCCGGCGCCGGCGCCGAAGCCGACGATGACCTTGGCGGCCGTGCTGCCCGTCGAGCAGTCGACGATGCGACCTCGAACCTTGATGTTTCCGGAGCTGGTGGACGTCTTCGCTCGACCGGCCCAAGTTTGACCGAGGATATTGGCGAAGGCTTTGGCGATGTGTGGGTTCATCGATTCAGCCAGCTGATGGTCTTTCGCGTCTCGCTTGGCTCCGATTCGACCCAAGAATTGAGGCTTTCCCCACGGCAGGAAATGAAATGTGTGGCCGTCGATTTCGAATCCCTCACGCACCCACAGATAATCCACCTTGTCGGCTTCGACAAAAGGCAAGTCCCGACCGAAGAACGAGGTCTGTAGACGATCTTCGTCATACGTTCGGCCGGGAGCCGAGCCCACAGAAGCCGAGCCCACAGAAGTCGAGCCCACAGAAGGGCTGCTGCCGCGTGATCGAGCCGGTTTGGCCTCCACGGAAAACGTCGACGTTTGGTCGGCCAGAGCGTTGCCCGCCAGATCTTTGACTCCGGAAATCTCAATCTGATGCTCTCGGCCGGCCGCGGGGGGATTTTCGAGGGTCAACACCAGCGATTGGGTGTCGGCGTCGTACCGGCTTTCGGTGTCGTCACCGACCAATTTCAAAACCGCTCCTTCCGGTTGAATCGGCTGATCGAATGTCGCTGAGATTTCGCTCGGCGCTTCGTCGGCCGGAAAGCTCTCGTCCGCCGCCGGCGAGAGGGTCGACAGGCTCAAGGGCTCGTAGGTGAACGTCATCGGCGAGGAGGGTGCCCCCTTGTCGCCGACTCGGACCACGACCTCTTGGGGGCCTGGTGCTCCTCCAGGGGTTACGAAAGCGAAGCTCGTGCCGTCCGGGGCGAGGCTCGTCACCGGTACCGAGACCCCTCCGATGCTCACCTCCAAACCCACCTCAATGCCCTCACCGGTCACGGTGACCTCTGTGCCTCCGCCGGTAGGGCCGGTTTGGGGAGCGATGGTCGAGAGCACAGGCGCCGGCTTGGAGCAGCCGATATAGGTCGTCGAGAGGATGAGGCAGAGGAGGACGAGAGATGCTGGTCGTGTCATAGGACCCTTTCAGCTACTGAGCCTGGAAGGCGGTAGCAAAAGCGGGCTCACCCCCATCTTGATCATGGGACTTCCCGCGGATCCACAGCCGGCGGGCGTCGGACGTCGAGAGTGGGACGGTGACCCGGTCAAAGAGAGCTCCGGATCGGCGGAAGCTCGGCGACGAAATAGATGTCGCCATCCTATCGCAGCAAGCCCCCCGTGAGGTTACAAACCTCGCGTCGGTGGGAGCCCGTGCATGGTCTCAAAGAATGGGTCGGCTACCGCTCGGAAAAGGTGTCTGCCGGTCCCGATCCGTCAGCTGATACACCAGCCCGAGCCAATTGTTGAAGATGGCCTTGCCGGTGTCGGTCCAGGTGTTGTCGAGGTGGGGCACCACTTCCGCTTCAGGGACCTCGGGCACGGGTCTCCCGGCTTCGCGGGCGGTCAAGGCATGCTCCCGATGCCGATCCAAGATGTCGATGGCCGCCGGTGAGAAGTAATGCTCCGGATGGGGCGGAAAATCTGCTCGCTCTCCTTCGGCCCAGCGCTGGACCTCCCGTTTGTATTCCTTGAGCAGACTGTCGATATCGTATTCGGGGTGCCCTTGAAAGAAGACGAAGCCGAAGCCGTCGGCGCTGGTGGCGAGGTGAAAGCCCACGGAATCGCTCGACGCCAAAATACGGCCACCCGCCTCCAACACTTGCTCGTCCGTGACCTCGAAGACATGGGATCGCGGGGAGTCGAAACGGGTGTTGACGTTGCGCACCAAGGGGTGCTCGGGCTCGGTCACGCGATGGGAATAGACCCCCCAGCGCTTCTGCGACCTTCGCCGCCTCTCGATGCCGGAATATTGTTTGAGCATGGCGTGGGTGGCCAAACATGAGCACAGAATCGAGCACACGTTCTCCTGGGCCCAATCCACCACGTCGATCAGGGGATCCCAAAACGCTTCGCCCGTGATGTCCTCCGACGCCGGATTGGCGCCGGTCACGATCAGCGCGTCGAGCCCTTCCCGGCGCAAATCGTCGAAGCTCTCGTAGTGCTGCCGCAAATAAGCCCGCGCCTCGGCGCTACGGCCCTCCGACGCCACGCTGAACGGATGGATGCACAGCTGCACCACTTGATTGCAAGCCCCCACCAGGCGAATGAATTGCCGTTCCGTGGCTCGCAGCGCGGCGTCGGGCATCATGTTGAGCAGGCCGATGTGCAGCTCGCGGATGTCTTGCCGCTGGGCATGCTCCGGGCTGAGGATGGTGTGACCCTCGTTGCGCAGATATTCAAACGCGGGCAGATCCGATTGGGCAACTAAAGGCATCTCAGGCTCCTGATCCGGTCAGGACGGCAACTCGCTCGTGAGCTTCCGGGAATGGGCAGGGGGTGGGCGACGTCGGCTCGCGGATCCTATCTCCGGCCACTGTCACGGCACTGTCAAACAACTCAGTCAAACAACTCAGGCAAACAACTCAGTCAAACAACTCAGTCAAACAACTCAGTCCGACCACCCGGGCTGATCTTTTTGCAATGGGATGGGATAGCTCGCCAAGTCGTCCCACTGAACGAATAGATGGCCGCGAAAGAGGTCCAGAGTCGAGCCTCCCCTAGGCCATCGAGAAGATCATATCTTTCAGCAGGAGACGAATATGCACCTCGCCACCATCCACCAAAGCTCCCTTCGGATCACCATCCTTCTCACCGCGACCTTGATGCTCGCCGGCACGGCTTCCGCCGCTACCCGCACCGTGTGCGCTTCGGGTTGCGATTACACCTCGATCCAAGCCGCCGTCGACGCTTCGTCCGACAACGATACCGTCGAGCTCGAGCCCGAGACCTTCACCGAGGGCGACATCTCGATCGACGTCGATATCACCCTGACCACCTCGTCCGGCTTCGCGACGATTGATGCCGATGGGGACAATTGGACGATCAAAGTGCTTTCGTCGACGGCCGTCGGCCTCGACCATCTTTATCTCAAAGGTGCTACCCAGGGCATGCTTTACAACGTCGGCACGACCTTCCTCTCGACCGTCTACGTGTTGGGCGACGGCAGCGCCACCGGCTACGGCGGTATCTTCAACGGCCCCAGCGGCTTCCTCAAGCTCGACGACTATTCGGTGGTGGCGAGCAATGTGTCGTCCAACCTGGGCGGCGGCATCAACAACTACGGCGACCTGGAGATCGACAACAGCACCATCACCGGCAATAGTGGCCGTTACGGTGGCGGTGTGGCCAATTGGGCCGGAACGGTCGTGGTCACCAGCTCCTCCTTCTCGGCCAATCACGCCGGCCAGCGCGGCGGGGCCTGGTTCAACACCTCCAACGGCACCTTCACCTTCTCCTCGTCATCGTCCTATTCGGCCAACACCGCCGACGTCGATTGCGACCAATACGAAGACCTCTCGGTGCCCGCCTGCGTCGATTGATCGGCCCCGGTCCCACACCTCGAAACGCCCCGCCGCAGCGATGCGAGCGGGGCGTTTTTCTGGGTTCGAGTAAGGCGCAGCGGTGCGAACGCTTGCTTTGGGAGCCAAAACCCTGAAAAGGTTGACTCCATCAGCGCAGTGCAAACGAACCATCATTCTCGAGGAGCCGCCAGACCATGAACGGCAAACCCAAAGAATCCGACTGGAAAACGTTCAGGAACCGTGTGCCCGAGTGGCGGGAGCGCTATCTGCGGGGTGTCAACCAAAGGCTCGTCGGCATGCTCACGGATCCGAATCGCTCACCCACAGAGCGGTTCTGGGACACGAAGCAAAAGATGAAAGAGGAAGCCCAGGTTCTGACGAAGTGCTTGGACGGACACTCCCGATCAAACATGGACTGGTTTCTGATGCTGATGCTCCGCCACGGTCTGGTGACCGAGGACGATCTGACGGAATTTAGCGAGGAGCTGAAAGAGCGTGTGGTGTCGATGGTTCGCGGGTAGGTGAGAGGCACAATGATGTCGCTTGACGGGTGGCCGGTCCGTATCGAATTCCGACCCTGCTCAGGGCAGTGGATCGCCTAGCGCGGGATGGGGTAGAAGCTGATCCGTTCGGTGGGCATAGCGTCGGCACGGATAATCCGGCGCAGAAATCGATACTCCGGAGTTGGAAGTAGGGGGTCCAGATTGGGTTTATTTTCAAAGCTCCGAAAGCCACGCAGTGCCCATGGAATACCCAGCTCGTCACCCCTTGAGGCTGAGGATCGCGCTTTGTCGCTGATTTCAGAGCTCAAGGAGCCCGATAGGGAGCTGGAGACCTACCGCGAAGAGTTTGTGGCAGCTTGCGAGCAGGCGGTCCGAACCTGGGCCCGGCAGCAGGTCACGGCATTGATCATCACCAAGCATGAGGTCACGCTCGGTCTTTCGAGCGCTGAGCTGTCTTCTCTGAAAGGCGAAATCACGGCGATCCTCGACTCCGAGATTTCGTCTCACATCCAAGCCGGTTTGGAAAAGAAAGAATATTGGTGGCACCTTCAGCCCGAGGATCAAACCTACCAAAGGGTTGAAATCAAAAACCCTTTCTCCCCAACTTTAAAGTTTCACAGTGCTCTCTTCGAGAGCGCAAAGCTGGTCTTGGGACCTCTTCGGCGGTACGGGTATTTGACAGAAACGGAAACTCCTTCTGTAGTGCCTTTCAATGACATGAATTTCATGCTGGAACACTTGAAATTCAGCTTGAATGTCAAAGCTGCGGTTCCTTTCGCGTGGTCGAAAAACATGATCACCATTCTCTTGGAATATAACCAGCGGGTGCGAGCGGGCAAGGAGATTCTAAAGGAGCTGCACGGGTCGGAAGATCAGGGCCTGCGCCAGGCCTGGGAAGCTTGGGAGAAGGCGTAGGGCGCCCTGCGGCCATAGAGGTGATCTAAGCCAGCCGTCGTTCGGCGGCCCTGAGCAAGTGCTCTGCGCTACCTTGCCAGATTTCCCCATCGCTTCGCCCTGCAGGTTCTGCCTCCTGGGTTCGTGCGTATCCGCTGCTTCGGATTCATGGCTAACCGGAATCGACACAAAGCGGTGGCCACTTGGCGAGACCAGTTGAGTGAGCAAATCGTCGACGCGGCAATCCGCAAAGTCGATGAATATCGGCCGCTGGCCGGGCCGAGATACTCTCACTGCAAGCCGGCGACGTTGGTCGAGATTCGGGGATTGCGCCCGGTATCCACCCAATTCGAGAGGTCCGCCGCCTTAAGCCGGAGAGCCCAACTCGAGCCTGAAAGTTCTCGCACCATTGAGAGCGCGGGAGAGGTGCGCCCGCTGGGGCGAAATCGTCTATAATGCTGGGTAAGACGCCTTTGGCAGAGTCGCAAATAGGAGTCGGAACGGATAGGGCGAGGGATGAAGGCCTTCTTGGATCACCGCAAAACTGGGCCATTGCTGTTTTCAGTGGTTGGAAAGTTGTTGAAATTCCATAAGGCATTCTTTTCGCCCGCGGCTTCGCCCAACCTGTCGTATCTGAAACCTTTTGGAAGGGTTTTTCGAAGTGGAAAAGTTTTGCGTGGGGCTCTGGATACAGCCCCTATTTGTTGGGCGGATTTGATATGAAACTGATGGAGTCAAAATGAAGACGAGCGCATCGTTTCGGGTTGCGCCCAGACTGGCTACGATCTTAAGTCAGACCTATCGTTCCAGCGAGAACGCGCTCAAAGAACTTGTGGACAATGCCTGGGATGCCGACGCTGAGAATGTCAATATCGTTCTACCAAGCATCGACGAACCATCGCCTATTATTATTTCGGACGATGGTTCTGGAATGACCCGCACTGAGGTGGAACAAGAGTACCTTCTCATTGCCGACAATAGGCGAGTCCGTCGGGGCGAAGTTTCGCCTCGAAAGAAGCGCAAGGTCAAAGGCCGTAAGGGAATCGGCAAGTTCGCGGGCCTAGTAGCCGCAGATGTGATGACTCTGGAGACGAGGGCCAGAGGCACACTCACTCGACTTATCATTTCTAAGAGCGATCTACTTGCTGCTGAAACGGATCTTGATTCAATCGAGCTCCCTCTCTTAGTTGAGGAGTGTAATCCTGAGGCCTCTGGGACACGCATTGTTTTGGATGGGCTGAACCAAGACCTCATCTACCCAAACCCCGGAAAGCTGAAGCAGCTCTTAGTCGTCGACTACCAGCGGGAAGACGAGTTCGTAATCGGAATCAACGGTGACAGATTGGCTGTCGGTGATCTACCGGGGGCGAAGGTTAAGACAGCCGTATCTACGCCGCACGGGAACGCGACTATGTCAATAGTCGTCGGCGAGAAGAAGCTGCCTGTGAGGAAAGCAGGGATTGCGATCCGGGTGGAAGGGAAGATCGTCGGAGATCCTCAGTTCTTTGGCCTAGAGGATGATGAGTCTGTCCCCAAGAAGCTTCTAGACCGCGTCTATGGAGAGGTTGAAGCTGACTTTCTGTTGGGGTCAGATTCCGTGACGGCAGACTGGGGCAGCTTCATCGAGAATTCTAGAGCTTATCAGGAGCTCAAGGAGTCGGCGCGAGCAGCCGTATTCCAGCATCTGGAGAAAGAGTGTGCTTCTGAAATCAACCTGGCAAAGGCAAGATTACAGAAAGAGATTAACCGCCGCCTTAGCGAGCTACCCGAGCACCGAAGACAGTTCGCTGAAAAGGCTCTGGATCGAATTTTTAGACAATTCTTTTCCGAAACCCAAGAGCGGATAGCGGTCATCGTCAGCGTTGCTCTAGATGCATTTGAGAAGGATGCATACTGGGAGTTGTTCCGGGAGATTGATGAAACTGAACCAGGTGACATCGAAGAGCTGGCGAAGGCTCTAGAGAAATTCGGCTTGCTTGATATCGCTGGCATGATGGAGCAAGCGCGCCATCGAATCCAGTTCTTGAATTCGTTTGAAAGTCTGGTTTCAAAGGCCGAGACTAAGGAAAGTGCGGTCCACAGAATAGTAGAGAGCAACTTCTGGCTTCTTGGCCGCCAGTTCAGTTTCGTTGCTTCGAATCAGACCCTCCAAGGGATCATCGACGAGTACTTGAAAAAGAAGTACAAAGGCAAGAAGGCGAAGAATCGTCCTGACCTGTTACTTGCGGACAGCCTTAGAGGCGAGCATCTCTTGATTGAGTTCAAGCGCCCGTCGCACCCTCTCGGTCGTAAAGATGAAGCCCAGGCACAAGAGTACCGAGACGAGCTCTCTCAACAACTTAGCGGCAAAATAAGTGTCCTACTCCTTGGCGGACGAAGGTCGCAACGTGTAGCAACCCAAAACGACAATCCATCTATTGAATGGAAGTCGTACAAGCAGCTGATCAGCGATTCGCGGCTGGAGCTTGAGTGGCTACTGGGAGACCTCGCGAAATCGGTCGATGGACCCGTCCAACACAGCAATTCCAGACGGACTCGCTCCGCGCGCCGCTGAATTTCGAGCCGTAGGGCGGAAAGAGACTTCGAGGACTAAATGTGATGAATTTGATACTCAATACGGCCAGTAGTGTCTTCGTACTGACCTTCCTTTCTCTTGTTTCGAGCGGGGCATATGCTCAAGAAGCCATTTGTGAGGCGACACGGCCTCCTTGTGACAGCAACACAGATTGCTCAAGGGCCTTTGAGGCTTTGAAGGTGAGCGTAAGGAATACGCAGAGTCTTCTGGTACTTGTCCGTCATACAGCCAAAGGTAGTCCAACCGCGCGGGAGTGCGTAGATCAGGCTAATGCGTTGACCTCGGTTGGATTCGAGCAAGCGAAGAGGCTTGCGAGGGCGTTCGAGGCTCTGGGAATCGCACCGGAGGAGGTGTTTGCAAGCCCGGCTTGCCGGACAATCGAGACAGCAGAAAGAGTCTTCCCCAGGGCAGAAGTAGTGTCAGAAAGAGATCTCTTGTCACCGAGCTGCCATGTCGCCGTGCCTCAGAGACGAGCGAGGCAGGGAACGGTGGTCTACGTCACACACAGTGGTTGCCTCGATGGCTTAGGTCTCCTGGACCCTGTGGCTGAGGAGAACTTTGGCGTCGTGGGCTTCTTTGACTACGGCTCAAACAGAGATCTGCCAGAGCTACTTGGCTGCATGTGGCCCAATAACTGGTAGAATTTGTGACAGGAGACCGCTGAACATAGAACTTCGAGTGAGCACGCGAGCGCGTCGCTCAAGATTGCCACGTAGGGCGGCTGTCAAATGAAACTTGTGACCGTGTTCAAGGCGTTCGTTTCGATCTGGCTCGGAGGCGCGATATACCTTGCCTTCAGAAGCCCTTCTCTTGTCATGTTTCAATGGGCTGAAACTCTTGGTGCCGTGAATTTTCTGGCAGGTCTGCGGTCAGGAGTGGCGCCCTTGGGCCTGTTGGCTCCAAACTGGATAGTGTTTTCTCTCCCGCAAGGACTGTGGGTTTATTCGGGTCTTCTCGCTCTTTGCTCCATTTGGGGCACGACTATTACCCTCGCTTCTCGACTCTGGCTTGGAGGAGTGGCCATGCTTGGTCTGTCAATCGAACCGTTGCAGGCCCTAGAACTGTTGCCTGGAACATTCGACATGGTTGATTTTGTGTTTGTGATCGCTGCCGTCGCGGCGGCATATCTTGAGAAAGGAAACCTTATATGCGAGGACCAGGGTGGAAACACGCCGCCTCTTTGCTTGTCCTAGCGTTGATGCTGATTCTTGCCTATGGAAGCTCGAGCAGCTCGAACAGCTCATCTAGATCTAGGTCGTCCTCATCGTCCCCGAGATCGGCCGCGCCGTCAGGCGAGAAGCGGATCGATGGCGATAACTGGTTTGGGTGTCAAAGTCGAGACTACTTCGAGAAGATTGTTGGTTTTGCCGCCCAACGAGACAATGAAGCATTTAGCAAGGCTTTGGCAGCCGGGATTCTTCAAGGGAACTGTATTCGCTTTACAGCACGGGAGACGGTCTTCTTAGAAGATACTGCGATATTTTCAGGCCTCGTGAAGGTGCGGCGGAAGGGGGAGACCTCCGAGTACTGGACCAATCTGGAAGCAGTTGACTGAGCGACTGAGTCGATGGTCTTGCAACTTTTGCCCAACCCAAAGACGCGAGCGCATGACGCGGCGATATCGCCCAGCCTTCGCACGTTGAAGGCCCCATTTCGATGCTGGTACCGGAAAACTTCTGAGAGCAGCTGGAGCCTAAGGAAATGTGGGTGACGCAGACCTATCTAGGAAGTGTTCAGGAGGACGCTGGCGTCTTCATCTACTATCTATATGAAGATTACAATCGGCTTCAGGCTGAGCTCACCGCTGCTGTGCAGCGCGCTCTAGAGGAAATGGGCGACGCCTATCGAGATGCCGTCTCTCTGCAGATGCCGAACCCCCGATATGCTGGGCAGATCGAAGCAGAGGTGCGTGAGAACAAAGCGCTCTGGGAGGAAGTCATGGGCAAGCTACCCGGCCTGCTGGTAGCGACTGCTCCATTTACCCGGCTCAAGTGGCCGAACCATGACTGCTACTATTTGCCCTTTAACGGCAAGGACCGAGTAGCAGTAGCAGAGGCGATTAAGGCAGCCAGGCTCCTGACAAACGCAAACCTCCAGGTTTGGGCTCAAAATAGTAAGCCTTCAGGGTTCGGAGCGCGGTTCAAGGACTCTCTTGAGCTCAAGCCAGGCATCTACGGCATCCACCTAGACCTCAAGCGCCTTTTTGGATCACCAAAAAGAAAGTGATGGCTACTATGGGTTCCGATCACAGAGCGCTCAGCCCGTCTGCTCCACCGGACAGCCTCAGCGCTACACGTTCCCGCATCTCGGTGAGCAGGAGAACCCTAGGTTTCCAATGATACGACCCGCAGTCCGAGATGAGTCTCGAATGCATCGAAATCGCGATCAGCGTGCAAGAGCGTATGCCCGCTCTCGATACAGCGGGTCGCAATGATCGTGTCGATGGTCTTCCGGACCGTGATTCCGTGCCTGCGGAGAATCCGATAGTTCTTCGCGGCTTGAACTGCAATGTCCTCGCCGCCAAGCTCGATCAGCGTGAATGCGTCAAGCGCCTTTCGCGCTTCGTTGAAGTCTTTCTCAGTGACGAACCCTTGAAGGACTTCCGTCAGGATCAGGTCTCCGATGGCGAGGGGCTCGTTTCCGAGCAAGGTATCAAGACACTCGACTTGTGGAGTCGCCTCTCCTCTAAAGAAGTCGATCCAAACACTCGAGTCCACCAGAATCACTTGTCAGCTCTCATAGCCTCAAGGTCGCCTTCCCAGGTGAGCTTGCCACGGAGCTTGCGCACCTGCGACTGCCGGCCGAGACGGAGCAGTGTGCGAAGGCCGAGCTCAACGGCCTCTCGCTTGGTCTTCAAGCCGGTGACACGAAGGGTGTCCTGCATAAGCTGGTCATCAATAACGATGTTGGTTCGCACGGTGTGTGCCTCCACGTCTGTTTATACACATCATACAACGGCCCCTTCTCAGCGGAAACCTTACTCGGCCCAAACGGACCCGCTCTAGTCGGCTTCGCCTCCTTTCGCACGCTGATTGACCGCAAAGCGTTCGCCGCCTTCGTTTCGTATTTAGAATAGCGAGCATGAAAGCTGAAGAAGTCACGGTATTTTTCTACGGGCTCTTCATGGACGAATCCCTGCTCGCTTCGAAGGGAATCCGTCCATCCCGGACGGCCATTGGGCACGTCGAAGGGTATGGGTTACGCATCGGCAGCCGCGCGACGTTGTTGCCTTCTGAGGCGGATCGGGCGTACGGTGTGCTCATGGACATTCGGGCAGAGGATGCGAGAGCGCTGTATGCGGAGGAGAGCGTTGCTGACTACGTTCCGGAATCGGTGCGGGTCGTGCTGGCGGACGGCATGCGGGAATCGGCGGTTTGCTACAACCTTCCAGAGGGCAAGCTGAGCGGGGCCAATCCTCAGTATGCGAAGGCCCTGCTGAAGCTGGCGGGCAGTTTGGGTTTGCCGACGGCTTACCTCGACCAGATCAGACAACAAGCCCTCTGAGCCATGTTCCGAGCCCATCTCAAAGCCCTGATGCTCGCGCTGCTGATCCCCTGGCTGATGCCGGCGGGAGCGTTGGGCGCGGGGGCGGTTGGGGCTTGTTCGGAATCGATCCGCACCTTGGGTGAGGCTCTGGAGCAGCTGCGCGGTGAGGGGGTGAGGACTCTTTACACGAGCCGCCTTGTGGACGCTTCCGCGCCGGTGGATCGGATCTCCTGCTCCGGCGCTCCCGAGGAGCGTCTGCGGGTCTTGTTGGCTCCCATGGGATTGAGGGCTCGCCTTGCGCCGGACGGTCAATTCGTCATCGGCCGGGCGCCCAGCGGCGTGCTCGAAGGCACGATCCGCTCCGATCCCGGCGGCCAGGTGATTCCGCTCGCCGAGGTACGCCTTTGGCCGGACGGTGAGGTCACCACCTCCGACGCCTCCGGTCGTTTCCGGCTTCTGGGCGTGCCCGTGGGGCCGCAGGATCTCGAGATTTCTCGACCCGGTTATGTGGACCGCCGGGTGCGGACGCAGATCCGGTCAGGGACTCGGCATCGGCTCGACGTGTCCCTCAAGCTGGATGTCGAGGCCGGCGACGAGATCTTCATTTCCACTACCCCCGTGGAGCCGCCCCTCGGCACTTGGCAGCCCGGCCGTGAGCAGCTGCGGGAGGCCCTGGCCATCGATCGAGATGCGCTGGTCGCCGCGTCTCGCCTGCCGGGCACGAGCCCGGGGGACGGTGTGTCGTTCGGCGTCCGCGGCCACGAGGCGGAGCGGCTGACCCTGGTGGTCGACGGCATCGAGATCGCCGAGCCCTACCATTTCCGCCACCTCGGCAGCCTCGCCGGAGCCGTCACCCCCAACGCCATCGACGATCTGCGCTTACATCGGGGCAGCCCGCCCGTGGTCTACGGCGATCGGGCTGGGGGTGTGCTCGAGGTGCTCACCGATACCGCGGGCGGACCTTTTTCCGCTCGCCTCGGCCTGGGCGACGAAACCGCCCAAGCAACCCTCGCCGGCAATGCCATGGAGGCGCGCCTGCGCTGGCTCACCGCTTACCGCCGGGGCGAGCCGGAGCTACCACCGGCCGGCGCGGATCTCCAGCAGAGGCCCGCGTATTGGGACGCCCTCGCCAAGCTGACCCTCACCCTGAACCCCAGCCATGAGCTGACCTTCCAGGGTCTCCAGGTCTCTGATGACCTCGCGGTGGTCCGGCAGCCCTTCTACATCCGTGCCCTGACCATCCACCAAGACAGCCGATACTCCCAATTGAGCTACCTCGGCACCTTGGGCAAACGCCATCTGCTCGACCTCAAGATCTCGACCAGCGAGCTCGACCGTCGCCGATTCGGCCAGGAGCAGGAGGCCGACATCTTGACTCCACCCGGGACCAACGAGGACTTCGTGCTCGACGATCGGCGGCGGACCGACCGCACGACCGGTCGCGCCGACGGGATTTCGAATCCGGTGGAGACCTTCGAGTGGCTTTGGGGTGGCGAGGTCAAACGGGAGACCACGGAATACGACTATCTGCTTTTTGCGCCGTTCCTCGGACCCCAGGATGTGGAGGTGCTCGAAACCTTCTTCCATGTGGACGAGCTGGCCCAAAAACGGTTTGGGATCTACTCCCAGGGGACTTGGCGCCCCCGCGACGGCATCACGGTGTCCGGCGGCTTGCGTTTCGACGACCATGACGGCGATGACGGCTCGTCGCTCGTGCCTCGGGTCCACGCGGGTTTTCGGGTCGGTCCGGGAGTGTGGCGGCTCGGCTGGTCTCGGGTGCGCGACACGTCCGCGACCCACGAGCTGCTGCTGGCGGACGGCGAGCTCTCACTACCCGGAACGGAGGTCTCGGATTACGCGTCGATGGGTTACCAGATCCGTCGCGGCGCCCAAAACCTGTTGGTGGAGCTTTACCACCAAAGGATCCGTCACCCCAGATTGCGATTTGAGAACCTCTTCCAATCGGTCAGCCGGGTTCCCGAGCTCGAGCTCGACCGCTACCGGGTGGAGGCCGAAGCGTCTCGGAGCCAAGGGGTGGAAGCTCACTATGCCTATCGAGGGGATCGCTTCGGAGCCGGCGCCACCTACGAGCTCAGCCGGTTTGAGGATCGCCTCACCGACGGATCGTGGCAGCCCCGACGCTCGGACCGACGCCACGCCATCCACCTCACCCTCACCACTCGCCTGCCCTTTGACCTCGACGCCAACCTGCTTTGGCGCGCCTCGTCCGGTCGTCGGACCACGCCTTTGGACCTCGGCTCGGCGAGCCGAGACCTCCAGTCCGCCCTCGGTGAGATCAACAGTCGCCGGCTACCGGACCAGCACCAGCTGGACCTGCGCCTTTTCCGGAGGTGGCAGCTTCGCCGTGTCATAGTGCGCGCGGCAGTTGGCATCGACAATCTCTACGATCGGCGGAATGTGCTGGGCATCGACCTCCTGCCCCTGCGGAACACTCTGCCGCCCTCCGAGCTGCCGGTGGAGAGCAGCCTGGGCCGCACCCTGCGGTGGAGCTTGGAGCTCTCCTGGTAGCCCCGCCCGCGCTTTGCGGCCCCTCGTCCCACCTCGGTGGCGAGGGGCCGCGGTTTTTGTGCGCTTTTTAAACCAAGGCTCCGGGCCAATAAACCCCGTTCCAGGTGACTTCATCCCAAAATCTGGACAGCTCACCCACATCTCGAAGGGTTTAGACAGGCATCACGACATGGCAGGTGATCGCAGGGAGAGCGGTCGATGGTCGACGGCTCCCCGGTGATCGCAACTCACCTAGGAGGTCCTCCATGTCTTTTTCCTGTTCAGCTCGTCGCATCGTCTTCTTGCTGTCGGCCGGTTTCGCATTGTTTGCATTCGCCTCACCGAGTCTTGCCGGAACGATTACCGTCGACGGCTCGTGCACACTGACCAACGCCATCCGCTCGGCCAATACCGACACCGAGGTCGGGGGCTGTGTCGGTGCGGGGGGCGACGACACCTTGGTGCTCGATGTGGATGTGGTGCTGGCCGCGGCCGACACCGTCCATTCCACCCTGCAGCTCGGCTCGTTCGCGGGCCTGCCGGACATCACGTCGACGATGACCATCCAAGCCGGATCCGCCGACTCGATCCGCCGTGACCTCGCTCTCGATTGTGCCGTGGAGAACCACTTTCGACTCTTCAACATCATCAGCGGGGATCTGACCTTGGTCGATGTCGAGCTGGAGAATGGTTGCGCTGCCACCCATGGCGGCGCGGCGGTGGTGCTCGGCACAGGGGGTGCCAACGGGAAGCTGCAGGCCGATGGGGCCACTTTTCGGGGAAATACCGTGGGCGGGCCGTTTGCGGCCTCCAATGCGCTGGGTGGGGCGCTCTATGTGGGATCGACGGGTGAGATCCCGTCCATTGCCGGCTCGCGATTCGACAGCAACGAGTGTTTGGGTGGATTTGGAGGTGGCGAGGACGCCGGCTCGGCCATGGGCGGCGCGATCTTTTTGGAGGTCGGCAGTGCACCAGCCGGCACGATGGTCGACGCCACCTTCTCCGGCAACCGGGCCGTCGGCGGGCTGTCCACCACCAACGGGGGTTTCGGCTCCGGCGGGGCCATCGCCTCGAATCGGCCGCTCGGGATCGTGGAAAAAAGCACCTTCGAAAACAACGAGGCCATCGGTGGCGACGGTAACGAAACTCCCGGGGAAGGATCCGGCGGAGGCCTCTATCTTCAGATCATGTCGGGAAACGAGACCACCCAGCTCGTCGGTCTGCTCTTCGACGGCAACCGATCCCAAGGCGGCGGCACGGGCGCGTTGGACGTCTCGGGTGGCGCGGGCATTGCGTCGGGTGCCTATCTACAAGCCGTTCCGGTGGCGCCCATCGTGCTCGAAAGCTCTCGCATCACCGGCGGGTTGACCGTCGGTGGCTCCGGGGGGCCCGCAGGTGATGGTCGTTGCTCCCTCTTCGCGCTCACTGCCACGACGGTGCGCGGCTCGACCATCGACCACAACGTGGTCCGAGGTGGCTCGTCGACATTTTCTTTCGGGGGTAGCGCGTTCGGCGGCGGCGCTTGCGGCGACGACAATTCCATCTTCTCGGCGGTCACCCTCTCGGGCAACCAAGTCCAAGGTGGACCGAGCCTATTGGGCACCGGCGGCTTCGGCGGCGGCGGTGGCTGGAGCACCTTCGGCACCTCGGACTCCACCCTCGAGCACATGACGATCACCGACAACCGGTCCATCGCGGGCTTCGGTAGCCCCAACGGAGAGTCGCGCGCCGGTGGTCTCTACACGGCGTGGTTCGCCAGCTTCCGGAGCAGTCTGATCGCCGGGAATTTCATCGTCGACACGGCCGGCGTGGAAACCCCGAACGACTGCAGCATCAACCAATTCGGCGACAGCGCCGGGTTCAATCTGGTGCAGACCCCCGGCGATTGCGCCGACGATCTCGTGCTTCCCGGCGATCAAATGTTCCTCGACCCGCAGCTTTCCGGCCTGGAGCGATTCGGTTGTGTCACCACTCTGGCGAACGGCCTTTGCGCGCCGACCCACGCCCTGCCCCTCGGCAGCCCGGCGATCGATGCCGGCACTTGCGACGGCGCGACCTCCGGCGACGGGCGAGGTTTTTCGCGGCCCGTCGACATCGCGGCGGTGTCCAATGCCGACGACGGCTGCGATGTGGGTGCCTATGAGTCGCGGGACGACGACGCTTCCGGCGAGGACGACGGCCTCGACTTCGTCTTCCTCTTCGACGACGGTTTCGAGTCCGGCGATCTCACGGCCTGGAGCTCGTCGTCACCCTGAGCGATCATGGAAGCATTGGCGCAGGGGCGGGCTTGTGCCCGCCCGCTAGGATTCCGAAGCGCCGAAATCGAGCTCGCCGACAGCCGTGCCGTGTTAGGTTCTTCGTCTCTGGAGGATCAACATGCGAGCTGAAGAATGGCGAACCCGAGGAACCCATCTCGACATCGAGGGACACTCTCTCTTCGTGGTCGATACCAACCCCGAGGCCGACCGCGATCGTCCGGCTCTGGTGGTGCTGCACGGCTATCCCACTTCGTCCCACGACTACTATCGCGTGCTCGACGATTTGGCCCGTGAATACCGAGTGATCGTTCATGATCATCTCGGTTTCGGCCTTTCCGACAAACCCAGGGATTTTTCCTACGCGCTGATGGAGCAGGCGGACGTGGCTTTGTTGTTATGGCAGCGGCTCGGGGTGCGGTCCGCCCACGTGTTTTCCCACGACTATGGCACCAGTGTGGCCACGGAGCTGCTGGCGCGGTGGAATCGGGGTTTTCGTCCCGTGCGCCTAGAGTCCATGACCCTGTGCAACGGCAGTGTTCACATTGAGCTGGCCAAGCTGCGGGTGATCCAAAAGCTGTTGCGCAACCACACCGTCGGGCCGATGGTGGCTCGGTTGTCCAGCCAACGGGTGTTCAACCGAAACATGCGCCGGCTTTGGCACGACCCGAGCGTCCTCGCGCAGGAGGATTTGGATCTCATGTGGCAGCTGCTGATCCGGGACGACGGCAAGGAGGTTCTGCCGAGAATCACCCAATATCTGCGGGATCGGGTCTTGTTCTGGCATCGCTGGGTGGGTGCTCTTCGGCAGAGCCGGCTACCCCTGGGTTTTCTGTGGGGCGCGGAGGATCCCATCGTCGGTGCCGATGTGGCCCGAGTGCATCACCGCGAGGCACCGGGCAGCCGGCTCACCCTTCTGGAGGGAGTCGGGCACTATCCAATGCTCGAAGCACCGGACCGCTGGACGGAAGCTCTGCTCGAGCTGCTGAGCCAAGAAGGTTGAGCCCCTATGAGAATCGCGATCTGCGGATCCCACAGCACGGGAAAGAGCACGCTCATCTCCGGGTTTCTGGTGTGTTTCCCAGATTACGCAAGCGAGCCGGAGGCCTTCGAGGTCTTGGGAGACGAGATCCATCTTCTGGAGTCGGAAGGGCCCGATGTCGAGGGTTTGTCCGCCCTTGTCGACTACACCGTGTCCATGCTCGAACCATATCCCGACGGGAGCTCCGTGATCTTCGAGCGCAGCCCCGTCGACTATCTGGCCTACGCGGACGCGAGCTTTTCGATGTCCGACTCGGAGCGATCCGACTTCTTGCGCTCAGCATTGCCCGTCATTCGAGCGTCACTCCAATATCTCGATCTTCTGGTGTTGCTGCCGGTTTCCAACGAGATCAGTGGGCGCCCAGGGGAGGGAGAGGAGTTTCGTGTCCGGGTCGACGATGAGCTGCGCCGAGCTCTGATGGATGACATCCACGGCCTTTTCGATCATCCCTGCAGCCCGGAGGTCGTCGAGCTGCCGACGTCACCGGAGCAACAGATGGCGGAGCTCATTCGACGGGTGAGGGCGGGGTAGGCTCGATGGAATAGATCGGGCTTCGAGAACGGGCTGAGCACGGAATGGATCGGGCCGGTCACTGGGACCAGCCCGATTCCGGGATCACTGGTAGCTGGCGCTGTAGCTGACGTTGGAGAAGCCGGCGTTGCCTCCCGACCTGACCTGCACGTACCAAGTCCCGGCGCTCGGGTTGTTGATGGTGCAGACCTCCTCGTTGCCGTTTTGGGTGGAGGAGCAGTCGTAGTGGCGGTTGGTCGGCGTTGAGCCGTAGCGCACATAGAGGTCGGCGTCGCCGGAGCCGCCGGTCAGGGTGAAGCTCACGCTCGAAGCGCAAGCGTCCACGTTGAAGCTCAGGTTGATCTTCGCCCGTTTGTTGCCGGAAAGCCCGGTGGCCGAGTCGCTGCCATCGCAGGTTTGGACTTGAGGGGTGGTTGCTTCCAGGGCGAAGACGGAGCCGAGCCGGGCGAATTTGAAGGCGTGATCCGCGTTGTTGCCGATGGTGGCGGTGGTGTCGTTGATGGTGTGGATCGAGCTGTTGTGCTGGCCGAAGCGGGCCTCAAACGGGAAGACCGCCGGGAATCCGCGGTTGTGCCAGGACGCGTGGTCGGAGCAGCCGTAACCGCAGTTGGTGGTGGTCCAGTTGTATTCCGGCAGGTAGGTGTCCACCAAGTCGGAGGTGAAGGAAGTCAGCGCCGGATTGGTGTAGTCGCCGATGAATACGATGTCCTCGGCCGAGCCGTTGAAGCTGGTCATGTCGAATTGCAGCACAGCGGTGACGTTGATGCCGTCGTCCAAATGCTGCTGGGCGATGTCGCCGGAGCCCCGCAAACCCACTTCTTCTGCGGCGTAGGCCATGAATTTCAGGGTGCGGTCGGGGGTCACGTTGTTGAGCATGAGCACCCGGATGATCTCGCTCAAGACGGCGATGCCAGAAGCATTGTCGTCGGCGCCGGGGGCGGTGGCGTTCGGGGTCGAGCTGCCGACGGTGGAGTCCATGTGTCCGCCCATGACCACCACCTCATTGGGGACGGTGGCGCCCTGGATGGTCATCACCACCGACGGCTGGCTGGTGATCGAGTTGGGATGGCTGTAGGTCGACACCGTCACGTCCGAGCGACCCGCGGCGTAACCTTGCCAGAGATCGCGGATCCAAATCGACGCGTCCGTGCCGGTGGTGGTGGTGTGAAAGCGGGTGGAGAAGGCGGTGGAGAGGTGCGTGATGGTGGAAAAAATATTGTTCGCGTCGAGGTCGGCCAGCACGTCCGTCACCAAGGATTTCTGATTGATCAGAAAATCCGCGGGAGCGGCTTTATATTCGGCCCGTTCCGACATCTCCATGGCCTGCACGGCCTCTTCGAGGGTCGCGTGCCGGATGAAACCCGGGCAGCGCATCAGCTCATCGTGCATGAACGCGGAAAGTCGCTCCAGGTCGGCGGCGGGCACCCGAAGGGCCACGGCCCGGTCGGTGGCCGCTAGCGATTTCGTCGAGGCCCAGGGGGACAACACGCCCGGGGTCTCGCGCAGCAGGTCGAGGGCATCTCGGCCCATGGTGACGAGGGCTTCCTTTTCTTCGACCGCTTGATAGGCGACCGCTTTTGAGGAGGGACCGGGCGCCGGTTGGGCGACGGCGGGTAAGACCGAGACCGTAGACAGGAGGGCGAACATCACAGCTTTTTTCATCATCAAGCTCCGTCCAGCAGGGCTGGAGAATCGAAACGAATTTGACCCGCAAGATGTGTCGAGCCCGAGAGCTCGTCGATTCGACGCGGGGACCATCAACTAACTCAATAGAGAGCAGTTTCGGGCTTTTGATATATTGGACGATGATATTTGTCGCGTGCTTGCAACAGAGCCGATGACCGCCGCTGGGGAATCCGTCGAGGTGCCGAGACCGTAATCCTGGCGTCGAGAAGAACCCTTTCCACCCCATTCCCCAGCTGAGCCGAGGAGCAAGCCATGGTCTACCGAGCCACCTCATTCCTTAGTTGAAGATTCTAGGCATAACGAAGTGGATCTGCCGGCAGCCTAGGGTACGATTCGGCTCATGATCACCGAAATAGAGGACTACTTTTCAGAGGGTTGCGGACGCTGTGAGCGGTTCGCCACCGCGGACTGCTCGACACGGCGGTGGAGCCGGGGTTTGGCCGACCTCCGGAAGGTCTGCCTCGAAGCCGGTCTTGTCGAGAGGGTCAAGTGGGGACATCCCTGTTATATGCACGCGAATCGCAATATTGTGATTTTCGGCGCTTTCCGCAAGGACTTTCGAATCAGCTTCTTCAACGCTGCCTTGATGAAAGATCCAGAGGGTGTGCTGGAGAAGCAGGGGCCCAACACTCAGCACGCGGGCATGATCCGTTTCACGGGCAACGGCCAAGTGGCAGAGATGAAGCCGGTCATCATGACCTACTTGGCAGAGGCGATGGGTTATGCGGAAGCCGGTCTCAAACCACCGAAAGAGCAGCACGACCTTGAGCTACCTGAGGAGCTGGTTGAGGCACTGGAGTGCGATCCCGAGCTTGCCCGTGCTTTTCATGGTCTGACACCGGGCCGACAGAAGAGCTACGTCATCCACCTCAGCTCTGCGAAGAAGCCCGAGACAAGGGTTTCGCGCATCGCCAAATCTCGTCCGAAGATTCTCGCGGGAAAAGGCGCTATGGAACGTTGATTTCCAGCGGCCTCAATATTGATCTAGTTGATCAGGTTCGATGGAATGCGGCATCGCAGTCCAGCTCAGAGTAGCTCCGACTGGCAAAGGTCAGCAGTCGCAGCAACTAAACCCAAGACACCTGATTCATCATCAGCTGCGAGCCTGTAGCTCGTCCATAAATCCATTTGGTCTTCACTCGGCCACGTTGCCTGAAGGAGCTCAGCTACGCATTCGTCGAGAGAATCCGCTGACCATCTAGTCATGATCTGTGGGGGTGGCGAAATAGAGTCCAAATACTGCAAGAGAGCTTCAAAGACGGGCTCGCTATCGGATCCGCCAATGAACAGCACCAAGGGGGTTGCTGAGACAAGTGTGCTGAGTCGCGAAATCACAGTGCTCGGGCCGAGCTCGTGCGACAACCAGATCAGGACAACTGCATGCGAAAGCGCCCCAGGCGACAGACCGTCAATCAGGTCTGAAACACCGGAGACCCTCACTTCCCGACCAAGATAGTCTCCAACCAGAGACTCGGACATCACAACCCCTGATCTTTGATGAACTGCTTGAGCGTTTCTATTTGATTCGAGACGTTCCGAATCGTGCCCTCCACTTGCGACTTGTGCTCCAGCCCGGGCAGCTTAGACTTGTGCTGCTCAAGAGTCCGCTCGGCCCGACGTAGTGCCTTGCGAATGCTGTTGGGTCCATCTTTCGCCAACTGCTTCTCCAGCTGAGAGTAGATCTTTGGATTGAGTGTACCCCCTGGGATCTTTCCCTTGGAGAACAAACGTCCCCAAAATGCCCCAATCCGCTTGAGCAGACCGCCTCCAACTCTGGAAGCTGCCGGCGCGATCACAAGGTCTTCCGGCCCGGGAATCGCCAACGATACGGCGAAGGCCGCGCCGGCCCCTCGGGCTCGAATTCTGGCCCAGTACTCGTCGACATCGATTTTACCGCTTTGGAGATCCTCGATGTCGTTGTCCAGCATGATGCCCGCCGATTCTCGGCCGTCTGGATCGATATACATCAGCGGATTGCCCTGGACATACGCATACCGATTCCACGACTGCGGCTGGTCCGGTGACCCCAAGACCGGATCTACCGACAAAAATCGCCCCACCCGCGGGTCACAAAAACGAGCGTGCATGTAATCCAGGTCGTCGCTCGCTCCGTCGGCGTAGAAGTCCCGTTCGTGGCCCGTGAATTTGAGCGGCAGGTCGTTCTGAGCCGGACGGGTAGCTTCTTCGCCGAAGGGGTAGTACTTGTGCTCGGAGAGGAAGTTGCCGGCACCGTCGGTGATGTAGCGGGGGCTGCCCAGGTGGTCGAGGCTCAGATGATGACGTTTCGACAGGATGTCGTTTTCGTCGACGGTGACCGTGGCAATGGGTGCCGAGCCTCGGTAGATGTGGTCACGGACGGGTTGGAGACGGTTCGATTCGGGGCGGAATTCCCGCAGCACACGGCCTTGGAAATCCCGCAGGGACCACGAGAATCCGCCGGTGCCGAAGCGCAGGATGCGCTCGTCGTCGGCGGTGTAGAGGAAGTGGGTGAAGTGTCCGCCTTGCTCGCGGTAGATCAGGCGGTTGA
>JAUIJL010000025.1 GCA_030431255.1 Thermoanaerobaculia bacterium
AGGGTCTATTGGGCAGAGTGCATGGCTAGGGGCTCGGGGAGCGTTCCACAGAAAGCCATTTCGGCAGCTAGTGTTGAGCTATCCCCGAGCCTCATCTTCAACCACTACTAAATATAGACCCTTCCACAGAATTTATTCTGTGGCGCCGTGACGTAGTAGACCGAAGGCCCAGAGGCGCAATGGCCCGGAGGCGCACCGTGGGATCGGACCCACCTCTATCAATCGATATAACCACAGAATGAATTCGGTGGCGCCGTGACGAAGTAGACCGAAGGCCCGGAGGAGCAATGGCCCGATGGCGCGCGGGCAAACGCCCCCGTCAATCGATATAACCCAAGGCCCGCAGCCGCTCCTGCTCTTCCGCCGACAATTCCGGTGCTGAGCGATTTTTGAGGCCGGCGGCGGTGGCGTCGACCTCCGCTTGCCAAGCTTCCAAGGCGTTGCGCATGGCGATGAGGGTTTGTCGGCGGGCACGCCCGTGGTCCGTGGTCTCGCCCGGGTCCTCGCGCAGATTGAAGAGGCGATATTGGTAGGTCTGGCCGTCGTGCAGCAGCTTCCAATCCCCTTGGTACACGGCGTCCTCGTTGCGCCACCTTCGGGTCTGGCTGAAGACCACCGGCGGCTCCTGCTCCTGCTCCTCACCGACATCGATCAGCGAGCGAGCCATGGGCAGCTCCGAGCCCACCTGCTGCAAAATGGTCGGCAACACCGCCAACGTGCTGACCGTGGACCCGATCCGGCGACCGGACGAGGCGGGCCCGGCGGGTTTGATCATCAACGGCACGTGGATCAGCTCTTCGTAGAGATATTTGGTGTGACCGATCCACCGATGGCGCTCCCCGAACATCTCCCCGTGGTCGGCGACGAAAACGATCAGGGTCGAATCGTAGATCCCGAGCTGCTTCAACCGGCCCACCAATCGACCGACATGCTCGTCGGTGAAGGCGATCTCCGAATCGTAGAGATCCATCAGATGGCCGAGGTCTTGCTCGGACAGCCGACCCTTCTCGGCCAGGAACCTCAGGTCCTCGAAATTATCGTCCCGGCTACGGGCCGGTCCTTCGTAAGGACCGCTAAAGGGGTGTGACCGATGCTCCAAGTAGTCGTAGTGGGGATCAAAATAGTGGGCAAAGAGAAAGAACGGCCGATTCTGCTCCGATAGCTCTCGCAGGCAATTTCCGGCCAAGCCGGTGACCCAGGGAGACGAGATGTCCTCGTGCCCACCAGCGGCGGTCTCGTCCCACACGTCAAATCCTCGGTCGAAACCGTATTTCTTGCCGATGTAGAAATGGGACGCAATGCCGGCGGTGAGATACCCCCGCTTCTGGAGCAGCTCCGCGACAGTTTCGGCCTCGGTCGGCAAAGGTATGGGTCGGCTGCCGATGCCGAGCGCCGCCGGCGGCAAACCGGTAAATAGCCCGGCCATGGAAGGGGTCGTCCAAGGAGCCGGCGCGATAGCGTGCTCAAAAACCAACGAGTCGACGGCCAAGGCGTCCAGATGGGGAGATGTGTCCCGATCGTGGCCCATGAATCCCAAGCGATCCGCTCGTAGGGTATCGACGGCGATCAGCAGCACATTGGGACCTTGGGCCGGAGGGCGATCGCCGATCTCCGGCAGCGGACAAGGGGACACCCCCACCTGGCCATGGAAGCGAATGGTTCCCCGCCCCAGATCCGCCAGGGGCTCGTCCAAACCGGGCATGGAGGCCATCAGCGTTTCCTCCGAAGATTTGGAAGAGGCTGAGCCCGCCTCCGATGCACCGGCGTTGGAATCCTCCGGCCCCTGGGAGCAAGCCGCGAGCAGGAAACCTAGGATCGCGATCCACCCAATGACCACGGAGCCGGCGACGGGTTTTCGAATCTCCATGCCCAAGGTTATCGCGTTCGGGGTGACCTTGCTCAAGGGTGGCTCACCGCAGGGTTCACCGCAACGCCGCGAGAAGCTTGCCTTCGAGATCGACGGTTTTGGAGCTGATCTTCAACCCCTCGCCCTCCAGGGGATCGAGGGGCAAGAGCTGTCCCAAAATCGGCACTTTGCCGAAATCGCGAATCGCGCTCCGATTTTCGGGGTTGGTCGGCCCGTTCAGCACCACCCCGAGAATCTTCAAGCCCCGGCTGCGCAAGCATTCGAGGGTCATCAGGGTGTGGTTGATGGTGCCCAGGGTCGAACGCGCCACCACCACCGACGGCAAGTCCAGCTCTTGCATCCAATCGCTCCACAGGTAGCCGTCGTCGTTGAGGGGCACATGCACGCCGCCGATCCCTTCGATGACCAGCCCGCGATCGGGGGCCTCCTCGAGCAGCTCGCGATAGCGCTGAGTCAAACTTGCGGGATCGACCCAACGCTCCTCCGATCGAGCCGCGAGATGGGGCGAAAGGGGATCCCGAAAAAGGTAGGTCTCGTCGATCACCTCGACGCCGCTCAACCGAGCTACGTCCTCCACGTCTCGCCCTTCACTCGACCCCGACGCCACGGGTTTCCAATAGGCCGGCCGGCCGTGATCCGCGAGCTTGGCGCAGATCATGGCCGACACCACGGTTTTGCCGATCTCCGTATCGGTCCCAACGACGAAAAAGCTCAAACCGTGACCTCCATGAGCCGGTGCTCGGATACCGCGGCCAAGACAGAGCGCGCCAAGGCATCGATCTGTGTATCGGTATGGTCGGCGTGCACGGAAATCCTCAAACGGGCGGTGCCCTCGGCAACGGTCGGCGGCCGAATCGCGCGGACGTCGAAACCGTCGGCCTGTACCTGACGCGCCGCCTCCATCGCCTCGTCGTTGCCGCCGATCCTCACCGGCACGATCGGTCCACGGCTGCGCCCGAGCAAGGGGCAGGACCCCATGCCGGCGTCCCTCAATTGTCGACGCAGCCGGTCGGCATTGAGGTGCAATCTTTGCCGTCGTTCCGGCTCGGCTTGCAGTACCTCCAAAGCCGATTCGAGGGCGTAGGCGGTCAGGGGCGAGACCGCGGTGGAAAAAATGAACGAGCGGCTGACGTTGACCAAATAGTCGATCAGCGTCTTCGATCCCGCCACAAAACCGCCGCCGACTCCGAGGGACTTACCGCCGGTGGAAACGATCGCCAACACCCGATCCACCACATCGCAGGCCTCCACCCATCCCGATCCGCGCTCACCCCACAGACCCGTGGCGTGGGCATCGTCGACGATCAGGGCCGCGCCGTGGGCGTCACAAAGATCCGCGTAGCGCTCCAGGGGCGCCAGATCCCCGTCCATGGAGAAGAGAGATTCGGTGACCAAAAAGGTCCGACCGGTCCACGGACGGGCCAGCTCCGTGGCTACCGCCTCCACATCGAGGTGAGGAAAGATCACTTTCCGGCATCGGCTGAGCCGCAGACCGTCGATCAAGCTGGCGTGATTCAGCTGGTCGGAGAGCACACGATCCCCGGGCCCCAACAACGCGGTCAACAGGCCGACGTTGGCCTGCCAACCCGACGGATAGACCAAGGCACTTTCCGTGCCTTTGAAGTCGGCCAGCCGCGACTCCAATCCTTCATGGACCTTCAAATGGCCGCGCAACAATCGCGACGCGGGCGCTCCCACGGCTGTCTCTTCGGCCAAGCGATCCATGATCCGACGCCGGAGACCCGGGTGATTCGATAGGGCCAAATAATCGTTGGAGGAAAAATCGAGACCGTTGGGGGTTTCCAGACGACGACCCAGCCCCTCACCCCGCAGGCCGTCCACATGGACCGATAGATCCGCGAGCACCGCGTCCAACCCCCTCGATCCGGATCTCGGCTCCGAGCCCGGTCCTTTCATCCGCCGTGCACCGGGGACGTCGAGCTCTCGACCTTCGATGACCTGGCTTTCGATGACCCGGCCTCCGAGCCGCAGGACCCCGAGCAGCAGCTCGACGACGATCCGCCTTGCTGCGCCGGCACCGGCCCACCGGCCATGGGGCGCATGCCCAGGGTATCCAAGAGCCGACGGTCTCGGTCCTCGCCGGGATTAGGGGTGGTGAGCAATTTATCGCCGGCAAAGATGGAGTTGGCGCCGGCCAAAAAACACAGGGCTTGAGTCTCGTCCGACATCTCCGTCCGCCCCGCCGACAGCCGCACCCGCGACAGCGGCATCAGAATCCTGGCGGTCGCGATCATGCGCACCATGGTGAAGGGTTCCACGGGCGGTCGATCTTCCATCGGCGTGCCTTCCACCGCCACCAAGGCGTTGATCGGCACGCTCTCGGGATGGGGATCCATGGACGCCAGCACTTGCAACATCGCCAATCGATCGTCCACCGACTCCCCCATGCCGACGATGCCGCCGGAACAGAGGGTGATGCCGGCTTTGCGGGCGGCTTGCAAGGTCTGCAAGCGATCGTCGTAGGTGCGGGTGGTGATGATCTCGCCGTAGAATTCGGGACCCGTGTCCAAATTGTGGTTGTAGGCGGTCAAACCCGCTTCCGCCAGCCGCTCAGCCTGCTCTGCAGTGACCATGCCGAGGGTGGCGCAGGCTTCCATGCCCAGCTCGCGCACCCCCCGCACCATGTCGAGCACCCGGTCGAAGTCTTGATTGTCTTTGACCTGCCGCCAAGCCGCTCCCATGCAAAAGCGGGTCGAGCCGGCGTCCCGGGCCTTCCTGGCGGCGTGCAGCACCAGCTCCGTGTCGAGCAGCTTCTCCACCTCCAGCTCGGTCTTATAACGAGCGCTTTGGGGGCAATACGCGCAATCCTCGGGGCAGGCCCCGGTCTTGATCGACAATAAAGTGCACATCTGCACCTCGTTGGGATCGTTGTGAGCACGATGGACTTGCTGAGCGCGATAGATCAGGTCTGGAATCGGTGCCAGGTAGATGTCGCGAATCTCCGCCAAGGTCCAATCATGGCGGGTCTGGGCGACATCGGCGGACGATTCGGTCCTCGACGTCGATTCCGGTCGAGGCAGGGTTTCCAAAGGGGCTGAGGGGGCAATATGGGACACGGAAAGCTCCACGATATTCAGGAATAGGGGTTCTTCTAGGGGGCTCGCGAAGACGCGGCTAAGCACTGAATTTCAAAGGGATAAGCAAGGAAGTCGGATAAGTCGAGGGCAGAATAGAAGATCTTCGGCCTTCAGTCCACCTCGATGCGCACGGCCGCAGATCGGTGTCCCGAATAGGGGATTTCCGCTTGGATCCAATGGTCGCCGGGCTTGAGATGCCATCGGGTTTCGAACGGATAGTCCACCAGGGCGTAGGGCTCGCCGTCGACCCGCCACAGGATTTGATCCACGGCCGGCTCCACCTCCACCGCCAGGGCGATGGAGCTGCGTCCAGGAGGTGTTTCCGGATCCTGGAAGACCTTCATGCCGTCGGCTGGTGAAACGATCGACAGATCGACCCGGGCCGAGGCGCCCGAGGGCACGGCCGAGGTACCCGTCGGCATCGATGCCGCCACGGTTTCGGATCCAGGCCCAGCCGGGCCGAGGGGCGGCATGGGGATGCCCGCCCGGTGCTGCCAGGAAGCGTAACGGCCCGGTAACTTGAGAAAGCTGCGAATCTCGACCTCGGAACGGGGGGTTCGATGGCTGGCTAGGGCGCCGCTCCGACGATCGATCGCGTGTAGCTGATGAGCCGAGCATGAAACCAGAGGATGGACGTCGACCCACTCCGACACCACTTGCGGACACGCGGGCCCGGCGCGACGCCCGGTGAGCGCGCAGACCTTCTCCGCCCGCAGCCCCGTGGGCTCGGCGAATCCGGTCTCGTGCAATCCGTCCAGCTGCTCCGGGTGCAAGAAATCCATGATCTCCCGCAACCAAACCGCCGCCGAGCGGTAGCCCGACAAGCGCGCCATGGGTCGAAAATCCGGATGGCCCACCCAAACCCCGACCAAATAACGTGACGAATAGGCCACAGTCCAGGCGTCCCGATAACGGGACGATGTCCCCGTTTTAACCGCCAGCCCGTAGGCCGGCTCGGTATTGCCCTGGCGCGGAAACGACGGCAAACGGGCCATGGGATCGGCCAAGAATTGGGTCACCAGGCGGGCGGAATTTTCGCTGAAGACACGCTTGGGCGGCTCCCTCGGATCGTCCACCGCCCAGCGTAGCTTGCGCAGCCGGCCGTCCAGCGCCAGAGCGCCATAGGCTTCGACCAGGCTTTCCAAGCTGACCTCCAAGCTGCCCAAGACCAAACCCAAGCCGTGCCGCTCCGGGGAGCGATCCCGATCGTGCAGGTCCAGCCGGCGGAAGAGCACCCACCCCTCGTCCAATCCAAGGTCCGCCAAGAGGTTGGCGGCCGGCACATTGCGCGAGTTGGCGAGGGCCACCCGGGGCAAGAGAGGTCCCAAAAACCGACCGTCGGCGTTGCCGATGCCGCCGGCGCCGCGGGTGAGATCGTCCATGATCGTCGTCGGGCTGAGCAAGCCGCGGTCCAAGGCCAGGGCGTAGAGGAACGGTTTGAGGGTGCTGCCCGACGAGCGCGGCGTGCGGAAATAATTGATCGCGCCGGCGTGATCCTGATCGAAATAGTCCGCCGAGCCCAGGGCTGCCACCACCTCAGGTCCGTCCGGCCCTTGGAGATCCACCACCATGGCGGCGAGATTCCCCGCCCCGCGTGGACGCCACGATTCCATCCGGCGCTGGGCCGTCCAAGCCAGCTCTCGCTGGATCGCAGAATCTAAATAGGTGCGATAGATCCAATCGCGCCGATTCGAATCCGTGAGCTCCGAGCGCTCGCTCTCGATGCGCTCCTTCAAGGTGAGCAGGCCATGAAGCATCTCCGGTGCTCGCGACGGCCGGGGCGGAATCCGCAGGGAAACGATCTGACCCGTGGCGACCTCGTGCTCCCGGGCATTGAGGGTGCCGTCCGCCATCAGCAGATCGAGGATCTGCCGTCCACGGCGCACGGCCCGGGCGCGACCGCGGGGGTCGTAGGGGTTCATGCGGCTCGGCGCCTGGGGAATAGCGGCGAGAAAAGCCACCTCCGCCCAGCTCAGGTCGACCACCGGCTTGCGAAAGTAGCGCCTGGACGCGTAGGCGATGCCGAAGACCTGATTGCCGTAGGGCACCAAACGCAGGTATTGGCGCAGCACCCCGTGTCGACCGTGGCGGGCGGTCAGCCACAAGGCGGTCGACGCTTCCGCCACCTTGCGCCCATAGGTCCTGGCACCCGGTCGCTGTAATCGCGCGACTTGCATGGCGAGGGTGGAGGCCCCGGAAATCCGTTCGCCGGAGGTGACGTTTTGCCACAGCGCCCTGCCGATGGCCACGGGATCCACCCCGAGATGGCCGTGAAAGCGCCGATCCTCCACCGCCAGGGTCGCGGCCACGACCCTGGGCGGCACCTCGTCCAAGGGCCAATAGCCCAAGCCGGCGTCGGGCGACTCCCCGAGCTCGCCGATCAGCTCACCCTGGCGATCCTCCACCCACAGGCTGGGCCGCGGGGACTGCAGGTCCGAGCGGCTCCATCCCAGAATCACGACCCCGACGACCGACAGGGCCGCGACCGCGACTGCTCCAAAACCGAGCCGACGGCGCTCTTGCCAAAGAGGATGGGCCGCTCGCCACACGGAACGGACGGCGCGCTGCCAAAGAAGCTTCACCGCTTACGGCCCCTAGCGGAGCATTCGACCCCAAACCCGTGAGAAATAGCGGAGCAGATTCCATCCTGCGCACCCCGCCACGGGCTGAAGCCCGAGGCTCCCCATGTCTTGCCCCTGGCGGGGCTGTCCTGCATCTGCTCCGGGCCGCCCCTGTAGGGGGCAAGGCAAAGGTAGCCTCGGAATTTATTCCGTGGCGAAGACTCAGTCGAGCGTCTCCCCGTTGGTTGAGCCCGGATCACTCCGCCCCCTCCTCCGGACGGTCGATCTCGATTCGCGCACCGGCGCTGCGGCCGAAGACGGCGGCGTCGTACATCATCTCCGCCTGGGCCGGCGGCTGGATGAAGCTGCCCTCCAGGGTCGCCCGGGCGCGGAAGAAGAGCTCGTGGGAGCCCTTGGGCAAAGTGTCGAAGTAAAAGGCCACATGGTCGTCGCGGAAGTCCGTGTAGGTCGGTTGCACCGTATTGCGACCCTCGGGCTTCGCCTCGGGCGGCGCCGTGGCCAGATGGGGATTGAGCACCTCGATACCGGCCGCCAACGGCACCACCAACGCGACGTAATGTCGTTCCGTGGAGCTGACCAGGCGAATCCTCTCCTCCACCACATCGCCCACCTTCAGCCCCTGAACGCTGGGCTCCGTCAGCTCCGCGTGGCGGGGCGTTTGGTCGACCGCTCCTCCTGCGTAGGTGGATTGACGGCGCTCGACCAAGAATCCCTGGCGCTCCGCCGAAATCTGAGAGCCGTCCGCCGACGGCACGTAGTGGGTCTCAGCCCGCACCGCCACGGGTTGCTCCTGCCCGCCCGCATGCCGAACCACCGCCTCCTCCCGGCTGCCCACGGTTCGAATCACCGGTCGCGAGCCCACCGACAGCTCTTCGTCTTCGCCGGCGACGCTAAGCATCAGCCGCGAGCCTTCCGAAGCCGCCCCGTTTTCCTCCAAGGAAGCGGGATCCAAGACCTGCGCCAGGGCCAGCAATGCCGCGGCGTCGGCCTGGGTGCTGCCCCATCCCGAGCCTTTGCCCAAGCGCACCAAAGCTCCCACCAAGTTGGGCAACCTCCGGGCCTTGGGATCGACTTTCGCCAGGGCCTGGGTCATGGTCGCCAAGCTGCGGGTTTCCGACGGCAGGATCAGCGGATTTCGGGTGTTTTCTCCGCGCAAGCCTTCGTAGACCTCTTGTCCCTGGTAGAGACGCCAGATCACCGAATCCCACAATTGTCGGACCAGCTCCGGACGCTCGGACGCGGTTCCCGCGTTGGCCATGGCGAGCACCAGCCGGGCCAAGTCCTCGGTCACCAAGAAGTCACCCTTGCGACCCAGCTCCGCGGCGTAGGCGGCATCCAATTGCCCCCAACGCGCGGACGCCTCCAGGGCCATGATCCGCTCGCTCCACGCGGCGCCGTTGATGAAACCCGAGTAGTCGGACCTCAGGGCCTGATTGAGGGATCGGACCAAGGGCGCCGATACTTTGTCCGGTACCTCGAAACCGGCGTCCCTGGCCTCGGCCAAGAAGTGCACGACCCAGGCGGTCAGGAAAACCGAGCCATCACCGCCCGGCCAGAAGCTGCTCAGACCGTCAGCGGTGGTGCTCTGGTGCAGCCACTCGAAGAGCTCGGTGACCGTCTGCTCGTTCATCTCGACCCGTTTGAGGTCCAAGGCCTCCCTAAATTCGCGCATGGCGATCATGGCCCGCGCCTTGCTCACCCGCTGCTCCGTGCAGCCGAAGGGATATTCGAGCAAAGCATCCAGACCGGCGGCCAACCGCACCATGCCGACCTCTTTGGACGCGAGCATACGACGGCTCAAGGTTCCGGGCCGCACCGGCTCGTCCACCTCCGGCCAAACGAGCTCTTGCCCCGGCTCCAAATCCACCAACCATCGGCGAGTGGTCGGCCGTCGGTCCGCGACCACCGGCAATCGGATCTCGAAAGCGTCTCCAGCTTGGTCCGTGGAGCGCTCGACCCCGACCTTCACGACCACCTCCTCGGTGAGGGGCCGCCCTTCGTCGTCAAGCTCGATGGATTCGACCCGCACCGGGAAACCCAACTTGATCGGCCGGTCCGGCAAGAACGAGACGGACGGCTCCAGGCTGCCTGGATCGTCAGCTTCCAAACCCTCAAAGCGGGCCTGGGCTCGACCCGGACCGCCCTGACCGGAGATCAACCGCGCCACGGCGCCGGCGGAGAATCGATCCCCCGGGCGTACGAAGCGCGGCAGCGCCGGCTGCACGATGACCGGCAGACGGACCGACAACCGACCCGTGGCCCAGCCGAAGCGCTGATCCCCGGCCACGGCTTTGGCCCGGATCGCGAAGTCCGTGAGGTTGTCCGGCAGCATCACCTTGACCACCACCTCACCGCTCGTCCCGACCGGAATCGACGGTTGGTAGAAGGGCACGGGTTGGAAGTTCTTGCGCACGGTTTGGCGATCGAGCACCCCCCGCTCCGCCGCCGCCTCACCGCCACCGGGCAGCTCCACCCAGGGGATCGCCCCAAACACCAAACCGCGGGTGTCGTGGACGTTCAAACGGCTGGTCATCGCCGTCAAAAAGCTGGGCACGGGATCGAGCCGTTGCTCCTTGCCCAAGGCCAGCACGGCGCGATCCACCAACCACAGGGTCACCTCACCGGCGCTGGGCGTGCCGTCCGGCTCGGTCAGGCGGACGGTCATTTCCACCTCACGACCGGGCATGGCTTCCGCGGGGTGCTCGAGGTCCACCTTCAGCCTCAAATCCGTGGGCTCGACGTCGATCCAACGGGTGGCCGCCAAGGTGACGGGTTTGCCCAGGTCCATAGCCCGGCCGGGCGCCGGCGCGGTGCCCTTGACCCGTCCGCGGTGCAGCACGAAATGGACCGGCAGGCGAGGCGACCACGCCCCATGGATCTCCAGGTCGAAGACCGCCTGCCCGTTTTCGACGTTGAGCTGGTGATAGCGATTGCCTTCCGGGGCCTCGACCACCGCGGTGACCAGGGCCGATTGGAAGGGGCTGCGCACCACCAAGCGGGCGGTATCGCCCGGTTGGTAGGCGCTCTTGTCCGAGGACACCTGGAAGACCGGCGAGCTCGGACGCTCCCAGGTCACCGGAGACTCGGTGCCGGTGGCGGCGTAGAGATCCACGGCCACGCTTTGGCTGCGCCCCAATCGATCCCGGCTCTCGATTTCCACCACGTAGACGCCCGGCTCGGCCACCGGTAAATCGACGGCCGTCGGATCGAGACCGCTGACCAAGGTGGTTTCAAAGACTTTTTCGTCGACCACGTCGGTCACGTAGCGGGCGATGCCGTCGGAAAAATCACCCGCCCGCAGATGGCTGTGCCATTGCCGATGCAGGAGGCGGAGGGTCACCTCTTGTCCTTCCAGGGGCTCGTTGTCGGTGCCGATCACCCATACTTCCGGTCGCAACGCCTCGCCCGGCTCGAGAAAACGCGGAGTCTTGAGCGCGAGATGAAACGGTGGCAAAGCGATCACCCGACGGGTGGCGGTGACCGTTTGATCGTCCACACCGGTGACCGTGGCTTCGATCACGTAGGTGCGGGGCTGGGCCGTGGGCTCCACCGAGGGGTCGATGCTCAGCACCGCCCCGCCGTCGGCGTCGGTGATGTCGGAACGGTCCAACGCCGGAGTCGACTCGAAGCGGCCCGAGGGCGAGAAGCGGCTGTCGGACGACAACACGAATCCCGGCCGTTCGTCCGGGCTCCAGGAATAGGGGAATTGGGTCACACGCCAGCGGACGGGTTGTCGGGTGACCCGACCACCGGCGTAATAGGTGGCGCTCAAGCGGACCTCGAAGGGCTCGTCCAATCGCGCGGTATCGTAGCTCTCTCCCGAGGTGTCGAGGGCGCCCGACAGCTGCACCTCGAAACGGGGCAGCCGATAGGCCTCCTTGCGGAAAGTGACCGTGCCCAGGGTGCTGCCCTCAGCTTCGAGGCTCGCCCGATAAACCCCCGACGGTGTGTCGTCCTCGGCGAAGCGCAGATAAGCGCTGCCCATGGGGCTCAGCTCCGCGCTTTTACGCCACTCGCGGCCGCCAGGTCCTTGAATCTGCCAAAAGGCTTGACCGACCATCGGGGTCAGCCGCCCCAACGACCGCCGACGGGCATAGGCCTGCAGGTGCACGGGCTCTTCGGGCCGGTAGACCGGACGCTCGCTGAACACATGGGCCAGCTTCTCGGGCTGAGGCGACCGATAGGTCAGATTGCCCTGGGTCCATTGCAACCAAGTTTCCGTTTCCGACGTGAAAGCCCCGTCGTGAAATCGATCCGGGGCCCGGGACGGATCCAACACCAGGAGATCCTGGCCCTTGGCCACCACCACCCGGCGGACATCACCCCCGCGGTCACGGTGGTTGGCCACATCCCAAATCAGTCGTCCCCCATGGTCTGTGGTGCCTTCAAAAAAGGTCGTCCACGGTCCGACCTCCCCATTGCCCCGGGCTCCCTCGAGACGCACCTTGGCACCGGCCACCGGGCTCGCGTCGGCCAGGGAGGTCACCAAGAAGACGACGCGATCCGCTTCCTCGAAGGTGGTCAGCGCGAGATCCGTCACCTGCACCCGTATCCATGAGCGCTCCTTCGAGCCGTCGAGACGACGCAAGCCCACCAGGTAGCTACCGGCTGCTTGCGCGCCGAATCCTTGCTCCAAAGCAGGCGCCAGATCCAATCCGAATCCCGCGGCTTTGCCGCTCGCCAGGGGCAGGTCCAACCAGGTCGACACCGTGGGTGAGCCCAGGGTGCGCAAACGCTGGGTCAGCTCGTTGGGGGTTTGTCGACGCCACACCTGCCGATAGGGCGCAGGCACCTCACCGGGTCCCGGCGGACGCAGATCTTCGTTCACCGTCAAGGCGGCGTCGGAGAACGGCCAGAAGGAGCGATCCAAGGCATCGACAGCATGGATGCGGACGTCGACCCGTCGATCTCCCCGTCCCTCGACAGGAAGATGTTGGGGTCCCAGACGTTCCAACCACCCCTGCCCCGTCCGCCAGTGCAAGAAGGGCGGTCGGCTCGGGAAGTAGATCCACACCTCGTTGTCGTCCGCCAGCTCGAGATCCCGACCGCCCGTATCCTTCAAAGGAATGGGCGCCAACGTCAGCCGATAGGGAGTGTCGACCTCGAAGTCGCCGTCGACGAATAAGGATCGGCCGGACACCCAGGACTCGAATCCCTTCACCGCCGGCGACAATCGCACCAAATTGCGCGCCCCGAGCAGACCGAGACCCGATGGCTCGGCGGAAAAAGTGATCAGCGCCCGGCGGTCGTTTTCGCAACGCAGCGCTTGCGCGCGGGCGTAGACCGTGCCGCCTTGGGTGACCGGATATTCCGATTGGGGGCAACCGAAGGACACGACCCTAAACGGCTCGGCGGTGGTCAGCTCCAAGATCTCGACTCGACCGGACGGGCGCCCGGCCACCGCGTCCAAGGAGAGCTGCATGAACACCCGCACCCGGTGGGCCTGGGGCAGGGTTTGCTCCAGGGAAATCACGTAGCGGGCCGGATCCGAGCGCTTGGCCCGCTCTAAAACTTTGACCTCGAAATCCTCGGCGTCCAGCCAGCGAACCTCCCCTTCGCCGATGCCGGGCAAGGGGCGAAGCTCTAAGCTCAAGGATCGAGCCAAGGCGTCCGGCTCCAGGGGCTCTTCCAGCTCCAGGGTCAGATCCTTGACCTGCTCCAATCCTTGGGAGCCGGTCTCCGGCCAGGTTTGGCGGGGAGCCGCCATCAAGGTGCTGAGCTCGAAGCGACGGTCTTTTCGTCCGTCGCGGACCTCGACCTCGAAGCGCTGCAACGCCGGCCACGGATCCACCGGCCTCAGAACCAAGGTCCGGCTGTCGACCCATTGCCCCTCCACCGGATGGGCCGGCTTCAGGGACACCCATTGGGAGAGATCATCCACTGCCCCGGAGGCCGGGCCGGTTTCCTGCTTGAAGAAGATCGTCAGGGGATCCCACCGTCGTAGGAAATCGTCCGGCACCACCGTCACCGCCTCGGCGGATGCGGGTGGCGCCACCAAATCCGTGGGCGTCTGCGCCCGAAGCGGAGCGCCTGCTCCGATCCCCAGGATCATCCACAGGGTGATCGTCAGGACCATACCCAGAGCCCCGCAACGACTTGTGATGCCGATGGACGGTCGGCATCGCACCGCCGGAGCCGAGGACCGGGCCGAAGCTTGTCGGTGCTGGAGTTTCCGGTTACTCTGGCCGCGCAGAAGCCGCTGACGCTCTGCTTTTACAGCGGACGGTTCTACAGCAGACGGTTCTACACCTACCGGCTCGGCACCGACCGGCTCGGCACCGACCGGCTCGGCACCGACCGGCTCAGCGCCAAACGGCTCAGCGCCAAACGGCTCAGCGCCAAACGGCTCAGCGCCAAACGGCTCGACACCAACCTGGCTCCCCGCGGGGCCCTCGGAGGAAAAGATGATCCCCAGCAAGACGTTCTCCTTCGGCATGTTCATCCTATGCATGGTTTGCTTCCTCGGTGCGGCCGGCGAGGCCCAAGCCGCCGACCACAAGCTCGGGCTCGGCGCGCTCTTCTACAAGACCCTGGACGATTTCGTCGACGACGGTTTCGACGACATCGAAGAAGACGGGTACGCCTTCGTGTTGTCCTATCGCTACGAGCCGGAGGGCATCTTCTTTCTCGAAATCGATGCCGAGTACTACGAGTCCGGCTACGGCGGCTCCACGGACGGCACGTTGACTCCCGTCGTCTTCCTCGGCGTGGGCAGCGGTTGGTATGCGGCGGTGGGCATCGGCGCCAGCTATTCCGGCGATTTTGAGGACAACGTTTCCGACACCTTCTGGGCCGGGCGTATCGGCTGGCAAAAGGCGATCCTTCCGGGCATCTCCTTGGACCTCAACTTCAACTACCGGGCGGACGCCTACGAGGCCCTGGAAGACGCCTCCACGGACGCCATCAACTTCGGCGCTTCGTTCCGCTTTCGTCTCTGAGCCGCCCATCACGGCCGGGCCTCCGACTCCGAGGCCCTGAGCTTCAGATAGTCCTCGATCACCTCCGGGGGTGGTCCATTGCCAGGGCCTTGTAGACCCACCACGGCGGGACGCACCCGCACCGGCAGCTCGTCGGCCCCGAGGCTCAGGGCGAAGAAATACTCGCCCGCCTCGAGGGCGGCCATCTGCACGGCTCCGCGGCCGAGGACCGCGCCGTCTCGATCCATCAACCAACCTTCCACCTCTCCGGACTCCGCCCGGGCTCCGAAACCTACCGTTGCCGATTCCGCGACCACGAATCGATAGAAGCGGGTTTCTCCCGGCCTCAACAGGACTTCCGGACCCAAACCCTCTCCGATATCGACTACCGGGCTGGTTCGGACGTCTAGGAATCCACTCGGGTCCTGCCCCCCGAGCCCCCGCAGGAGTAGCTCGGTGACTCCCGGTTCCGCCGGTAGGTGGATGCCCATGCCCTGGGGAAAGACCCCCGACTGGGCTTGTGAGGCACCGGTATCAACCCAAGCGGCCACCGGCCCAGGGCTTTGAAGGTGCAACACCACGGGCTCTGTGGTTTCGATCAACCACCGGGATCCCTCCACTAGCTCAACCCTGGCCGGCGGCGTGATCCGCTGAGCCGGCTCGGCATCGAGGTCGAATCCTAAATCCTTCCGAGCATCGGCACGGGCTTCCGACGCAACGCCCTCGTGAACCTGGATCAATCTGGCCGCCAACCAACCCACACCGTGCTTCAGAGTCAGATACCCTCCTGGGCTGGGCCCGAGGCGAAGGCTCGTGCCGTGCGCCACGACCCCGTCGGCACCGTGCCAAACCACGTCCTCGGCTCCGAGCACCTCGAAATCCAAGGGCTGATCCATGGCCGGCACCGTCAAAACCACCGAGCCGGCCCGTTCCATGGGGCGCTCCCAAGGACGCCCCCATTCGAGCACCGAGCCCATGGACGAAGGCAGGCCGGCCACGGCCGCGGCTCCGCCTTCACCGCTGAGGTCTTGGATCAGGATGGAGCTCGAGTCCGTGCTCAGGGTGATTTGGCGGTTCTGGGATCTGGCCCAGAGCACTTTGCCGCCATCCAGAGCCGCTGCCAATCCTTGGGACAGAGTCAGCTGGAGCAACTTCCGGCCCTCGGGAAGCTCCAGCTCTATGCCGCTCGACGGCTCGAGGCTCAGCTCGTGGCCGCCCCCTGTCATGAGCGCTGGAACGATCTCATCACCGGTCACCAGCCGCAGGTCCACATCTCCGGCCCGGCCGTCGCCCGAACGGAGATAGACCGCCCCCGAGTCGGTCACGGCCAGGGATTGCCGTCCATCGGAATCCTGGGCGGAGAAGTCCCCGGCATCTGCCCCGAGGGCGACGGGACCCGCCAATCCTTCGGCGATCACCCATGCGGACGACTCCGCCGACTTCAAATCGCAAGCTCCCGTGCTACCGCCGGGCAACCAAAGCCGGACGGACGGATCACCCGGGCTCAAGACATGCCGTTGAAGCCCCGCCCGGCGGCCCACCGCGCCCGACAGCCAAAGGCTCGATCCGACCGTCGACACCAGGGCGTCGGTCCTGGCCAAAGCGTGACCCAAGCGGGGTCCGACAGCCGTGCCCGAGGCCAGTCGGAAGCAACCTGGCCTCTCGAGATCCACCGCCAGCACACCAGTCCCGCCGGGCATGCCGTCCACCGAGCGCCATTTCGCGCCCGCGGCGGCTTCGGCCTCGGTGATCCGATCCGCGATCAGAGCCACGGCGTGCAGCTCGATGCGATTACCGCTTTGATCCAGGGATTCCACCCTCAAGGACCATGGTCCGTCGGCCCCGAGGTCGGGACCGTCGAGCCCAGGGTCCTTCGACTGCAGAGGCACTACCAAGAACACCTCCGTGCCTTGATCCGCCCCCCGCTCCTCGGTTACCGGCGCGGTGGCTCCCGGCCCGGTGGTTGCCGGCATCAGCGTGACCTTCTCCAAGGTCACACGCAGGTGATCCGCGGATCGGGCGTGGATCAAGAGCGTGTCCGCTTCTGACGGCAGGTTTAAAGGCAAGCGAAACGCGCCCGAACCGGTTCCTGGGGTCGCTCCTTGACGCTCCTTGCCGGCTAGGGATCGGTCGACGGTCTGACCCAAGGGCAACGACCATTCGGGCTCTCGCATTTCCTGCGGCCGAGCCATGGAAACCTCTACCCGTCCGCTTTCGCTGAGGGCGTCGAGCACCAGCCGGTAGCTCCCTTCGGCCAACCGGCGGCTGAGGCGGAAATTCCAATCCCCGGGCCGGTCGTCGGCCTCGGCGAGCAGCTCCCCTCGACCGTCGCCTTGCAAGGCGAAGAGGCGGGCTCTGACATCGATCCGTCCCAATGACGACAGCTCCACCAGCCCTGCCTCGCCCACCGCCACGTCCAGCTCCGACGGCACCTCCACTACTCGAGAGGTCCCGACCATCAGCGGGACGGGCTCGACCCGCAGCCGGTAGGCCACCCGATTGTCGATTCGTGCGGAACGCACCTGCAGCTCGTAGGCACCTTTGACCAACGGGCCCTCAAAGCCTTTGTTTCGGGGTAAAAACACCACCGGGCTCCCATCCCTCAGCAAGTCGGCTTCCATGCCTTCGGAAAGCTGGATGCGTGCCTCGCCGTCCGCCGGCCATTGGAATCGCCACCGATCCCCACGGGGCCCGTCGCTCGGCTCCAGCCACAAGTGCTCGAGCCAACGTTCCAAAGGCAGCTCATGGGGCCCCGGCCCTTCCGCGGCCTCCGCCTGCCCAAGTGGCTCCAAAAGGGTCCACTGCCTGGCATCGACCTCCTGCGGAAGCACCACCCAACGGTAGGTGCCGGGTCGCAGCTCCAGGGTCAAGTCTCCGGCCCGTCCGGGCGGAATCAGCGGCCAGCCCTCGGCATCTTCCAGGCGGATGGGAAAGCTACGCCCGAGCCCTTGGGTCCGGATGCGGTAGCGTCCTTCGGCCGGGATCTGGAACGAGTATTCGAGCGCCTCACCGGCCCTCAACCAACCCCTGGCCGAGACATCGGAATGAAGTCGACCGCCATCGCGGACCGGCGAGCTGAATAACCGCAACCCAGCCCGCCCTTCGCCTCGGCGAGCCTTGACCTCGGCTTGATAGGTGCCGGGCCGCAAATACATCTGCACCGCGAAATTCCTACCGTCGCCACCTTCGGAACGGGTTTGAAGCACGGGGCGAGCTCGGGTCCTCAAGACCCCTTCCGTGTCGAGCAGACCCGTGCTCTCCAGGCGATAGAGAGCGGCCTTTTCCACCTCGAGCTGAAAGGTCTGGCGTTGATCCCGAGCGAGCTCGAATCGACGGGATTCACCGGGCTCGAGGCTCGGAAACTCGGGCAGTGCCAGGAGCTCCGCGGGTACTGGAGGCGGCGGCTCGGACCACGCGTCGGGAACGAGAGCCAAGGAATATGCCAACGGCAGGGCTTGGTCCGCGGACGGTCGGACCCGCGCGCGGTAACGGCCGACGTCGACCGACACCTCGTCGCTCCAGGGGCCATCGTCCACGGACACCTCCAACCGCTCACCGTTTTCCGCCTCGGCCATGAGCTTTCCCGCCCGGGTCGCCTTGAAGGCAAGCTCCACCGGCTGCGAATCGTCGGCTACTAGCGGCAAGGCCTGCTCCAAATCCAAGGGCAGAGGCCTGACGATCGCTCCAGCGCGAGCACCGGGTATCCGATTGAGGTGCAACACGTAGTGATCGTCCGCTCGGAGTGATACCTCGGAAAAACGGACCGCGGATCGCCTCAACGGCTGTTGGTCCATGGGCAGGGACACAGAGTCACCGTTCGGACCGTGGATGAGCAGCGACATGATGCCGGGTCGGCGAGGGATGAGGGTCGCACGATAGAACCCGGGATCCAGCTGCCACTCTCCGCCCGAGCTGCGAGGCTCCGGTCGGCGGTAATCTTTCGGTATTTGGCTGGGGGGAAACCACGGCTCGAGAAGGAGGTCCGCCGTGCCGTCTCCAGTCAACGCAAATTTGTAGCTGCCGGCATCCCCGACCCTCAGAAAAAGACTGCCCTTCTGATGGAGATTGAAACGACGCCGAATGACCACGCCGTTTTTCAAGGTCAAGGCTTGGCTTTCGACGGCTTTTTCGTATTCGGTGGAGCGGTTTTCGTTGCGGGTCAATAGGGCGGTGGCGTCGAGGTTGTCTCCCGGCGGACCCGGATGCACTGTACCGACGAAGTAGAGGCCTCCAAAGGGAAGCTTCCGGGATTCGTCGGCGCGAAAATGTTGCAAGACGAACGGCTCACCGGCTTGCCCCTTCACCGTGACCAGTCGGGTCTCCTGCTCGCGGACATTGAGGGAAATCTCCACCGACAGCCGGCGATTTTCCTTGGTGATCTCTTGATAGTTACCGCTTTCGGCAAAGGGTTGGTCTTCACGCCAATCCTGCACTCTCAAAGAGGTCTGCTCACCCGCCGGTCCGTCGGCACCCAGCTCGAGCCGGAAGTAGGACGCGGAGCCGGGCACCAAGAAGCGATCGAATCCAAAGGGCGACACGGACAGCCGACGACGGGCTGCTTCCGGAGCTGTGGGAATCCCGGAACGGATGTAAAGAGGCCGGCTGCCGTCGTCCTCGGTCCAATCGGCGGACGGCCCGCCGTAAGCGGTCAGGCGATACAAGCCCGGCTCCAGCACGGTGCTCAATCGATAGAGATGCAGGGGCCGGCCGACTTTGGGCTCGATGATCTGGTGGCCGGGCTCGGCAGCTTCGAGCCAAGTGCCGTCACGCCACAGTCGGAGGTCGCCCAAATGCCGTCCGGCGGCTTCCAGCACGACCCGTTCCCGCTCTTTGATCTTTAACCACCAGCTCGCTTCCTCAAAATCCGCCAGCTCGTCGGCCAGGGTGCGTTGGGGCGGCAGGAAGACGTTCTCGTCGGATCGCGGCCGGAATCGCTCGACCCGCAGCCGTGCGCTCCGCCCGTCCACGGGCAGCGCCGCGGGCTCGGCACCGTCGACAGGCTCCGCGGCTTTGGGACCCCGGCTGCGAATCAACAGCTCGCCCCGATCCAAAAAGACATCGTGACGGCCGTCGGACTCGCCGGCTCGGCCGCTCCACCCACCGGGTCCCGCCATCTTGTCCACCCATTGGAGGGCAACACCGGTGTCGCTTTCCACCCAAATGCCGTAGCGGCCGAAGCTCGGCACCGTCAGGACCGAGCTGCCGTCACCTTCGCGGGGTAGCTCCGCTCGACTCAGGCTTGCGACGGCCTCGGAAGCGTCAGCCTCGGCAGCGACGGTCTCGGTAGCGGGCGCTTCTTGCGCCGCGACCGGCACGCAGGAGGTCAGCAGGCTTGCCCCCCAAAAGACCGAACCCACCAAACCCGCGACCAGCATTCGGATCTCCGTGCTTCGGGCCCCGAGAGCCGCTATCGAGCCTTTACGAAATCCCTCTTCTCTGCCCAAAGCCATGGCAGCCTCCAAATTCCTAAATGACGGTTTCGACGATCTTACGTGGATGAGCGAGCCAAGAACAGCTGGCCGAGGTCGTGAGTCGGACGTGAGGAAAGGGTCGGTCCATGCCATGGCCGTATTGGATCAAGGGGTCATGCCGACAGCCCGGCCGAATCGTGACGATGCTCGCCTGAATTGTGGCAAAGCCTTGCCGGGACGGTTCTGCGGATCGCCTATGCGCTGAGCAGCCGTGACCCAGCCGCGACCACAGGGCGAAGCTCCGGCAGCCCGTGGACCAGCGCCGCCAGCCACCGGTCGATGGCCGTGCCGAGCAGGACCCGGGACGATCCATGCCAGACACGGGCCAATCCTGCTAAGCGATAGTCGCCGTCCTCGCCCCGTCGCCACATGCCACCACCGGAAAGCCCACTGGGTTGAAAATAGGGCGGCAAATCACGACGGCGCCAGGATTGAACGATTTCACTCGGTCGTTCCGGCGTGGACACGTGGCCGGGAATCCAAGCCCCCGGAACTTGGAATCGAGTGCTGTGAAGCCAATCCGCGTCCATGCCGGCGGCCGGAAAGCCGTGGGTGATGCCGTCGGACAGAGTCCGGACGTCCAATTGCTCGAGATCCAAGTGCTCTAGATCCAAATAAGCGACCCTTCGGCGCTCGACATCTTCGGGACACAGCTCGATCCACGCGACGTCGTCCCCCGCAAGGCCGACTCCCGAGCCGATGGACCGGATGGGATCGGATCGATAGCGCCCGCGGGGAATCGTCCGCACATAGCTGAGGTGGCGCAAGTTGTGGGCCGCCGTGGCGAGAAAGAAGCGCTCACCGACCCGGATGCAGATGGCGCTGCCCAACCAAACGCCACCCGCCCGGTCGTAGAGGACCAACGCCGCGGTCACGTTCAGCACTCGCCAGCTCAAGCTATTCGAGCCCCGTGGGAAAACGGCCACCGCCCCATGGACCGCCCTCGATGTCCTGCCACACCACGGAGAGGGTCGGCTCGTGCACCTCGATCACCGAGCTGAAAGCCTCGTCTTCAGGGCGCCACATGAGCTCGGCGACCCGGGCGGGCTCGCCGCCGCCACCGGCCGCCACCACGATCCGCAACGGATTCGGAGGCCGCGCACCGGGAATCGACTCCAAACGCACCCTCAACACACCGGCCACCAGCTCCAGTGGCTCGACCCGCAAAATGCCCTCCAAACCCGCGCCGGGCAGAATCGCGTCCTCGACCAAGAGCCGACGGGCCACGGCCCGGGTCAGCCGGGCCGGCACCCCGGAACGAACCCACCGGCCGTAGCGCAGCGACGCCTTTTCCGCGTCCGGTCCCGGGGCCGGCTCGTCGTCCGGGGAAGGTTGATCCCAGGTCGCCACGATGGGCTTCAGCTCCCCCTCCGACGCGCCCTCCAATTGGAAGGTGAGGCGCAGACGGACCCGCAGGTCGTCCAATGCCTGGAATACCTGTCGATGGTCCGCCAAACGCCGGCCCGAGGTCTCCTGGGCGATGCGGTCGAGGGGGAAGAAGCGGTTCGTCAGCCCCCCTTCCAGAAATCGCATGCGATCTTCGATCGTCAACAATCCTTCCGCTTGGTCCGTGTCGCGAACCGCCCACAGCTCGGCCTCGGCGCGTTCCTGGATCCGATCGCGGACGGCTTGCTCCGCCACCTCGGAATCCAATTCCACGGCCATCTCGAGCGCTCGCCGCGAAGCGGTGGGCTGATCCAATTGCTCGAGGGCCTCCCCCAGCCCCACCAGGGCAACCGCTTGCCGACTCTTGGTTCTCGGATCTCCCCAAAAGTGAAAATAAGCACGGTCGTAGGCGTCGGCGGCCTCTTGCCAACGGCCGGCGCTCCGGTGGGCGTCACCCAGCTCCAAATAAGCTTCTGCCCGGTCGGGCAATCGCTCCGCCTCGTAGGTGGCCATCAAACCGAGGAAGCGCCACTTCCCCAGCCGTTTTCCCGAGCCCTTTCCACGCAGGGGATCCGGCGCTGGTGGCACCACCGGGAACACCACCCAGCCGTAGGCGGAGAGGGTTCGGGCAAAGAGCTCGGTCTCGCGGGCTAGGGGGCTCAACGCGAGCTCCGCGCCCTGCGCTTTCGGAGCCGCATGCCCGCTGCCGACACCGTTCTCGTCTTTGGCCCCCCATTCCTGGGGGCCTCGCTCTTGGAGCCCTTCTCCCTCGAGACCACCGTCTCGTCGCAGGCCGTAAAATTGATGGGGATTGGCGTCGAACCCGCTGGTCACCCAATAGAGCGCCCTGCGAGCACCGGACGATCCGCCGACATCCACCAAATAGGTCAGCAGGGTATCTTGATGGTCGATGGCCAGGGCTTCCTCTCGACGCTGGGCCTCTTGGATTCGACGCCAGGCCGCCCGTTTTGTCCAAGGCTTATCCAGCAGCTCCCGACGGAGCCGGTAGCGCACCGAGGTCAGCTCGTCGTGCCCTTCCACCGTCAGGGCGATTTTTGCCAGGGTCTGGCGCAGCTCTCCCCCGTCTCGGGTGGTCGCCATCACCGTTTCCAAGACGTGGCCGGATGCCTGAGCGGCTTCAGAGCCCGGAGGCCCAGGCTCGGTCTCGAGCTGAGACCCCTGACGCTGGGTACCTGAAAGCTGCGTGATCTGCTGCTGTGTACCTTGAAGGCCTTTCACTCGACGCCATAGAACCTGCACGGGGCCGATCTCGGTCAGATCGTCCGCCCGTTGGGAGAGGGCTTCTAAGCCCATGCCTAAATCTCGGGTCCTGCTTCCGGCTTGATCGATGAAAATCACCTGGGTCCAAGGCTCGGCGGTCACCGGGCGGTCATCCCGAATCTCTTCGAGGGCCACCAAGGTCCGCTTACGTCCGTTGACGAAGACCTCGAAATCGTCGAGACGGACGCCGGAAGGCAGTTTCACGCCCCGCCCCCAAGCTTTGAAGCCTTTGGCTCCTTGCAGCTCTAAGCCGACGACCACGTCGATGGCCGTGACTTCTTGCAGATCGTGGAAGGTGGAATCGGCTTGGCCGCCGGCGGGAATGGATAGGGCGAGCCCGACCAGGCCCACACTCAAAGCTCGGCTCAGTCGCTTCAAAACCTTCCCTTCACTCCTTCATCCTCGATCACCAGGGTCGCCGGAGCCTCGCGATGGAAAAGGGCGTGGCGAATGCTACCGAGTAGCCTGTTGAGGGCATTGCCGCGGGAGAGGAACGGCAAAACCGGGGATTTGCGACGCCCCAACGCGGACTGCAGCTCGTGGAGCTTCGCGTTGTCCGGATCGACTTTCAGCCCCTCGCGCACGGCCTCGAAGGCCTCCCGTCGGTAACGCGGATTGAGCATGCAGGTGCGCGCCAAGTTGATGTAATTCTCGGTTTGGTAGAACTCGATCTTGATCGCATAGCGGCAAAGCCGGACACCGTCGGCCACTTTACGGTGATAACGGGCCATGCCGTAGCCCAGGTAGGAATAAGCCGTGCTCGGCATGCCGGACCGAATCTTGTTGGATTGCACGAGCCAGGAAAGATCCACCAATCCTTCCTTCCAATTACCGCTTCGACACCGATCCAAACCCCTCTGACATAGGGCTTGTAAATGCTCGTTCCGGGCCAGCCGACTGCTGGAGCCCGAGGTGAATGAGACGCTGGAACCGCTCATTGGAGATCTCCTGAACCCTGGTCGCCATATAAACAAAAAATAAGGACATAGAGATTATATACGCCCTTGAGTATATGTCGACTGAAAGAACCGTCCCGCGGCGTGCAAACCACGTAGGGGCTCGCAGAACCCCCGTTTCTCAGGAGTCTGTAGATGCTTCCAACAGCGATAGGACCTGATTTTGGATCCAGCGTTGATCCCACCATTCGAGGGGATTCACTTGGGTGCCGTGAATCAACACCGAAAAATGTAGGTGATCTCCACCCGCCAACCCGGTCGCTCCGGTCCGCCCAAGGACGTCACCCTGCTTTAAGGCCTGCCCCACCTCAGCGCTGATTTCCGACAGATGAGAATAGAGGCTCATCAACCCGAAACCGTGATCGATCACCACGGTCTTCCCGTAAATCCCGAAGTACTCCGCCAGGACCACCACACCGTGGTTGGCTGCCGGAATTTCCGCTCGACGGCGGGACGCCAGGTCGAAGCCCAGGTGTACCTGATGGTCGACGGCTTCGCCGTTGTAGAGATAGGTCCGTTGATCTCCGAACCCCGCCATGGCCCGGCTGGACGGCAGCTGGGTGAAAGGCCCTTGCCAGAGAAATTCCTGCTTGGAGGCCTCGCTGAGAGCGGCCAGCCGCTCTGCATTGGCCCGCCGCAGCCGGCCGTTGATCAACAAATACGTGTCGAGCCGGCTGCCCTGCTCCGTCATCTCCGGGGTGTGGGCCAAAATTTCAGGCACCACCTCGTCGAAGAAGCCGTCGGAGAGGCGAATATCGTCCTGTTTGAAAGTCCGGGTGGCATAACCGCGAATGAAGCTCTGCTCTATGCGGTTGCCCAGCTCGTCCTCGGCGAACAATCGCATGTCTGCATGGGCATCCACCAGATCGTGGGGGGCGCCGAAGATGAAAAATCCTCGGCCCGGGCTCAGCTCCGCACCGGAAATCTCCCGATCTCGAATGCGCAAACCATGACGAGTGGCGGACTCGCCCACCCGATAGACCACGGCCCCGCTACCGCCTTGGGTAACCCGGGAGGAAGCAGCTTCAACGGTCAGGTCCGGCGGCGCAAGACGCACTTCCAAGGGCAAAACCTCAGTGGTCGGACCCGGACGACGGAACCATGTTTCCGCCCTTTCGGCAACCACCCTCAGCTCGGCCGCGCCGGGTAACAGCTCTTTTTGATGGTGCTTGCCCACTTGCACCCGCCACTCGTCCTCGAAGGTAGCCGCTCCCCAAAACGCCCAGAAGGGACGCGGCGTATAAGTCTTTCGGCCTAGAGACCATGAGGTATTCCCCTGGATCAACTCCACGTCCACGGCCACCAATCCACGGGCCGGCTCGCTGCATTGAATGTGAATCTCGGTCGAAGGTCCCACCGCCGGCAGGCTCGGGGTCAGGGTCACCGTGCTCGCGGGACCGACCCGCCACAGCGCTAGGAAGATGAGCCCCAGGACCAAGCCGGCCGGCAGGAAAAGGAAGCGGCGAATGGAGGATTTCTTTTGACGTGAAGAGTCGGGATACATACCTTGGGATCCAAATATTGAGTCTGCAAGAAGCGTCTCGGGACGAACCGAGCCTCGACCCCGAAGCTTATACGCCTTTGGCGCCGACATGGGATCTTTTTCATACAGATCTGCAAATAAGTACATGTAAAAAGTGCGCTGCCGGTCGAGGCAGCGCCGGAGCTCACTGGCGGCTCAGCTCGGTTCCCTCCGGCGAATCTCGGTCCAAAAAGTCTCAAATCCGAGAACACACCTCACCTTCCAAGTCAGAAACTTCCTGACGTTCTCCGAAAGAATCCCAAGAAATCGACCCTGCTTTTTCGCAATTTCTTCCGCAGGAAGTGAAATCTGGGGAGTGCCCGTACAGAATTCGGACGACGTGACGAAACCGTGACACTTAAATTACATTTAATCTACAAATTTCCTGACAAAACACTACTTTACCCCTTAGACTAGTCGAACCATCAACACGTGCACCCGAGAGGCGTTCTACGCACCTCGGGCCTTTTTTTGCCCTGAGCTTTCTATCCAGGGTTTTTGCCCCTTACTCTACCGAGTGAAAGCAGCCGATCGAGCGCTGCCGATGGAGCACGTCATGGTGAGCCTTCGTCGTCGGCCGCTCTTTACCCCCATTCCTTCAGCCGATAATCTGCTGCGTATGCGTAGGATTGCCATCACCAATCTGAAGGGCGGCGTGGGCAAGACCACGACCGCCGTCAATCTCGCGGCCGGGCTTGCGAGACGGCTCGAGCCCCAGGGCGAGCGCGTGCTGCTGGTGGATCTCGACCCGCAGGTGGAAGCTTCCGCCTCCTCTTGGCTGGCGGCCCCCCAAGGCAGCCCGATGTTCCTCGAAGCCCTTTTGGAACGCGGGGACCTCTACGACCTGGTATCCCCCTCACCGGTGCCCGGCTTAGATCTCATCCCCGGCCACCCTTCCCTGGCCCGAGCCGAGATCATGCTGGCGGGCGAGCCCGGTTCTGAAGCCGCCTTCCAGCGCTGCATTCAGTCGTTGCCGGACCGCTGGCGGGTGGCCATCTTCGATACCCCGCCGGCCCAAGGTTGGCTCATGCATTCGGCGCTGGCGGCCGCTTCCGACGTCCTGGTGGTGATCGAGTCCGGCGCCATGGCCCTCGGCTCCCTTGTGGGTTTGGATCGGGTCATTCGCTTGGTGCGCGAGCGCCTCAACCCCCAGCTCGAGCTATTCGGCGTGTTGCAAAGCCGGGCCGACACCCGCACCCGCCTGTATCGGGAGGTGGCGGAGCTGCTCGCGGAGCAATTCGGCCCCCAAGCGATGCAAACGGTGATCCGCTCCGATGTCCGCCTGCTCGAAGCTCCTGGACATCGTCAAGACATCTTCACCTACGCGCCGAGCTCACGGGCGGCCCAAGATTTCGAGCAGCTGGCGGCGGAGGTCGCCCAGCGATTGGACCTGGGGCGCTGAGCTATCACCCAGCAACTCGACGACCCAAGCCATGACCCACACCGCGGACAGCGCCCTTTCTGCCCACCGATCCGGAACCGACCCGGTTCCTTGGACCTGCTGTGACGATATCGACTGGCCTCGCTGGCAACCCCAAGACGTGGCGACGCTGACATTCGTCTTCCGCCCGGAGGTGCCGGTCGCGCAGCAAACGGATGAGATCCTGCTGATTCGAAAGCTGCGGGGATTGGGTGCGGGCAAAGTCAACGGACCGGGAGGGCGGCTCGAAGGAGACGAGACGTTGATCCAATGCGCGGTGCGGGAGGTGCAGGAAGAGCTGGGGGTCACGCCGCTGGATCCGGTCGAGCGGGGTCGCCTCGATTTCCAATTCGCCGACGGATACAGCCTGCGTTGCCACGTTTTTTCCACCCGACGATTTCACGGCTCCGCGGTGGCGACCGAGGAGGCGATTCCGCTCTGGACCCGGGTCGATCGAATTCCTTTCGATCAAATGTGGGCGGACGACATCCTTTGGTTCCCGCACTTGCTCGCCCAGCGACCGTTCGTCGGTCAATTCATTTTCGACAACGACACGATGGTCGATATGCGACTGAGATCAGACGTGGACCTCAACCTCGACATGTCCCCTTGAGCCTTTCGGCTTGCCCCAATCGGCTGAGGGCGGTACCGTTGGCTCCCGAAGACGTTGTTTCCCAAACAAGACGGTCTCGACGTGCGTCGGCTGCACCGCCGGCGCCGCTACAGGTCCCCAACGACACACAACCCGTACTTTTCCGATAAAGGAGCCACAATGGCCAATCCGACCGCGATTTTTCAAACTTCCCTCGGCGACTTTACGGTCGAGGTCTTCGAAGACAAGATGCCCATCACGGCAAAGAACTTTCTCGATCTCGCTTCGTCCGGCTTCTACAACGGATTGCATTTCCACCGTGTGATCAAAGGTTTTATGTGCCAATTCGGATGCCCCCACTCCAAGGATCCGTCCAGCCCCATGGCCGGCACCGGCGGTCCGCCCCACGGCACCATTCAAGACGAGCACCCCGAGGACGCCAAGATCTCCAACGAGCCCGGTACCCTGTCGATGGCCAACACCGGTCGCCCCAACTCCGGTGGCTCCCAAATGTTCATCAACACCGTCCACAATCACTACTTGGATTGGTTCAGCCCGGGTCAGAGCAAACACCCGGTTTTCGGTAAGGTCGTCGAAGGCATGGACGTGGTGCACAAAATAGAAAACACTCCGACCTCTGCCGGAGATCGACCGATCACCCCGGTGCAGGTGACCGCCATCACGGTCCAGCGCTGATCTCCGATTTCTCCCATCAGCGGGTGCTCATACCAAAGAGCTCCCTACAAAAAAGGCCGCGGAGCGTTCCGCGGCCTTTTTGCTTTTGGGCTGTTTTTGTGCTTCCGACCTCTCCCGCCGGAAGCACCCGATGAGGGCGGCGATCAGAATCGTTTTCCGAAACCGATTCCCCAAACCCAAGGATTGATGTCCACATCGACGTCCACGACCCCGAGGGCGCCCGGTGTGTCGATGGTCGCGGTGGTGTCCATTTGGATGTATTTGACGTCCAGGTTGAAGAACCAGTCCCCGGAGCCGATATCCACGCCGATCTGACCGGCGAGGCCCACGGACTCATCCAAATCTACGCTGCTCTCGCCGCCGGCGGCGGTTTCGAATCCAGACGTGGCTTCTTCATCATAGAAAAGCGTGAAATTGACGCCGGCGCCGATGTAGGGCCGGATCGTGGCGTTGGGTGCGAAGTGGTACTGCAGCACCAGGGTCGGCGGCAAGACCCGGCTGTCGACAATTTTGCCCAGGGCCGCCAAGCTGCCGGTGCCGAAGACGTCGTGTTGGGTGGTTCCCAGAACCAGCTCGATGCCGATGTGGTCGTTCGGCTTATAGGTGATGTCGAGCTCGGGCACCGTATCGTCGTTGACGGTGACGCCGCTGCCACCGATATCCCCACCGTTGCTGCGCACGGCCGAGCTGCTGCTATCGGGGTCTACATTGATGGCACGCAGGCGAACCAACCACTCCGAGCCTTCGGCGGGAACCGCCGAAAAGAAGAACGCGGCGACCAGACCTAAAACAAGAAAACGAATTCCGTCTGACTTCATAAGATTGACTCCTAAAGTCCCTGATTCTCCCGGACGCAGAAGAATCTCTGCGTTATTTCACTAGTCCACCGAAAACATGTGTCCACCGAAAACAGCATCGTTTCAATAGAGCTAAACATCTAAACATCCCAACCAGCCCCACGGGAGCCGAAACAGCCCTGACGCCGTGCCTCCGTGATCGTCACCCAGCCGCGCAAGGCGGCAAGACGGCGAAAGGCTTCGAGACACGCAGAGCCGATGGATCCTAGTCCACCGATCATGGTAGTCCGAATCCTTCGAAAGATCAAATTTAATCGATAGTTAGCGGCCCTACGACGATGCCGGAAGGGGGCTTGCTCAAGCTTCGGAAGGCTTTTCCACGGCAGCCTGAAGGATCAGGGCCGTGCAGTCGTCGTCGGGCTCTCGACCGCCCAAATATCTGCTCACCTCCGTCAAGATGCCGGCCAAGATGTCCGGTGCGGCCAGCGGTGCCAGGGACTCGAGACACGATTCCAGCCGCTCATAGCCGAACGGCTCTCCGGTCCGCTCGGCGGCGGCTTCGATCAAACCGTCGCTGACCAATACCAACGTGTCTCCCACCCGCAGCCGAGTCTCGATGATTTCGACCCGCAGCTCCGGGCGAGCGCCGAGGGGGTAAATCTTGGGCGCCCACGAATCCATGGGACCGTCCCGGCTCAATCGCCACACCACATGCCCCGAGCTGGCAAATTCGAGGGATCCGGTCCGTGAATCGTAGAGGCCGTACACCAGGGTGGTCAGCAAACGGCGGTCGGCAAGCTCGAACAACATGCCGTTGACCGACTCAAAGACCTTCGCCACCTTCGGTTCAAAGCGAAAGTGGGCTCTCAGCGCGCCGCGCACCGTGGACATCACCAAACCACTGGAAATCCCGTGGCCGGCGACGTCCCCCAGGGCAAAGGCAAGGCGATCGTCGTCCAACGGGTAGACGTCGTAAAAATCGCCGCCGATCTCCGAAGCGGACAAATAGGCGTGGGCGAGCTGCAATCCCGCCAGCTCCGGAGGAACCTGCGGCAGAATCGCGGTTTGCACCTCTTTGGCGGTGGCCAGCTCCAAACGCTGGCGCTCCCGCTCCGCGACGCGCTGGAGCACGTTGAGCGGGATCTCCGAGCTGACGTCGTAGCTATAGGTAAAAGACCGATTCGAATGTAGCCAACGCAGGCTGAGCAGGGCCGGGCCGAGAATCGCCACCAAGGTGATCCATGCCCAAGATTCGAGCCACGGATCGGCGGACATCACCAGGGGGTAGACCCGCACCAACAGCCGCATGACCAGAACCGCCAGAATCGCCGATAGGAGATCGCTGCCCAGGAAGAGCACCAGGGGAATGGACGCCAGCACCAACAGCCACGGGGCGGCGACCCAAACCGGTGCGAGCTCGAAAGGCATCGGCACCATGACCGCGCTGACCATCAGCGCCGGAACGAAACCCAGCCTCCGCCCCAGACGGTGGAAGAGAAACGGCACCACCACCAAAAACGTCAGCAGCATGGGCATCCAGAGCAGGAAGATCTCCCGAAATAACCAACCGATCAGCGGCTCGCCGCCGATCATCGCTTGATCGATCAGCGGCCCCATCAGGGGCGTCGCCCCGAACCACTTCATGGGCAGGCTCAAGGAGAGCGACAAACCCGCTCCCAAACAGCCGACGCACAACCCGTGCAGCACCGCCCGCGCCACCGTGACGTTGCGCCAATCCCCCTGCAGGATGGCCTCGAAGGCCGCCAAACGATGCCGCCATTGATCCCGCGCCAGGGCCTCTCCGACCCCGCTGGTGAGGAAGGCCAAGAATCCCATGAAGATCAACAACACCACGCAGCCGACCACCCAGAGGGCGCGCTGCGAGGAGGAGGCCGCCCCCATTTCTCGAATGGCCAGCACCAAATACGGAATGCCCGCAGCGACCACCAGCTCCGCCACGTGCAGGGATCGGCGCAATCTCATCTGACCGGCTTCGTAATATCGGAACCACAAGGCGATCAAGACCAAAAACACCAGACCGACCACCACACAACGGGTCAGATAAAGATAGGTCTGGCCTTCTACCTGCGGCATGTCGGCAGCGGCGCGGGTGTCGGTGTGCCAATGCTTCCAACCGCTCAGCCGTCCCCCCTGGAAAATCACGGAGATGCCATGGCTCAGCCCGTCCAATCGGGCCGCGGTCTCCAAACGGCGAAATCGAACCTCCTTGCGTTGGGAATCACGGCCCTGGTCTTGGATGAAGGGCGAGTCGTAGGAGCCCAGCTCGACCCCACGTCGGGCCAAAAATCCCATGGCTCGACGTGCCGCTTGGGGATTCGACAGCGTCGAGCCGGTCTCCTCGAATCTGGCTTGAACCGCGTGCAAAGAGCCGTCCAGGCCCACTAGGGCTTCGTGGGAGGGCCTGCCGTCGGATTCGACCCGAACGCGCCAAGCGACCACCTGTGAGCCCAAAGGCTCCAGACGCAGGGCCTCGTGCTGGCGTCGAGTCAGGTCCCGGAGCAGACGCCGCTCCAGGGAACGATCCACCGAAAGCTGCACATGGAATCGGGCGTCGGCGGGCAGCGGACCCAGCTCCTCAAAGGCGGTGCGAGCCACTTCGATGGCCTCGCTTCGACGGATATGAATCACCTCGGGAGCCAACGAGAAGGCTCTCCCCCAGGCGAGAAGGATCAGGATGGCGCCGGCCAAACCCATCCCCATCCACGACAGTAAACGCAACAAACCGCCCATACTCCTTAGCCTATGCCCTCGGCAACCCGGTCCGCAGCCCTGAAGGGAAAATTTTCAACGTCTTTACGCTCGGCGATTTCGGCCTGATTTCAGGTAAGCTGAGCTCCCATGATCGGACAGCAGATCGGTAACTATCGCATCGACGGCGAGCACGCGCGAGGTGCCATGGGCGTCGTGTATCGGGCCACGGATCTGCGCCTGGATCGCCCGGCCATCCTCAAGGTGCCCGTGCCTGAGCTGCTCGCGCATCCCCGCGCGCGGGACCGATTCGAGCGCGAGGCCCGCGCGGCCTCGGCACTCGACCACCCCAACATCTGCACGATCTACCAAATCGGTGAGCTGGACCTACCCGATTCAGCAGGACAGCTTTTCATCGCCATGGCCTATTACCGTGGCGAAACCCTGGACGCCAAGCTCAAAAGAGGCCCCCTGAGCTCGGCCGAGGTCGCCCATTGGGTCCGGCAAATCGCCGCCGGTCTGGAGGCCGCCCACCGCCAAGGCATCGTGCACCGAGACATTAAGGCCGCCAACATCATCATTACCGACGAGAATCGGGTAAAGATTCTCGATTTCGGGCTCGCCAAGCTCACGGATCTGCCGGACCCGGGGCCTCAGGGTCTGGTGGGCACGCCGGCCTATTTGCCGCCGGAAATCCTACGCGGACAAGATGCCGATGCGCGCAGCGATCTCTTTTCGCTGGCCGTGCTGTCCTACGAGATGCTCACTGGTCGGGTGCCGTTCGCCGAGCTGGGCGGACCGGCCTTGCTCAACGCCCTGTTGAACCGCGACCCCGAGCCTCCTTCCGGCTTCATGCACGGCTCGGCGGACCGATCAATCCCTGAAGGCGACTTCAGAGACGGCGCAGGCAATCTCGACGAGATCGATCGGGTGATCCTCACCGGCTTGGCCAAAGAGCCGGCTGATCGTTGGTCGGATGTCGGCGAGTTTGCGCGCCGTCTCGGTGACGCGCTCGGCCATCCCGACCCTACCCAACCGATTTCGATGCCGGAAACTCCGTCGCGGCGAATCCGCGTTGGGGTCTCGGTCGGACTTTTGTTGATTTCCCTGATGCTCTTCCTATTTGGTTGGCGTGAGATGGGTGCGCCGCCGAATACCCCGATCGTGCGAAACACGGTGCCGCTGACACGGGCCTCCGGATTGGAAAAGAGCCCGGCTTTCTCCCCCGGCGCGGAGAGCCTGGCCTACGCCTCCGACGAGCTCGGAAACCTGGATATTTGGATCCGACGTTTCGGCTCCAACCGCACCGTACCCCTGACCGCCGACCACGAGGGTTACGACGACTCCCCGACCTTCTCCCCCGACGGCCAGTGGATCGCCTTCGTCTCCGATCGCAACGGTGGTGGCATCTTTCTCATGCCGGCGTTGGGGGGACCACCCCGCAAAGTGTTCTCCCTACCCTTTGTCGCGAGCCAAGAATCCGCGATTTGGGTGCCGACCGTGGCCTTTTCGCCGGATGGAAAACAGCTTGCGGTCAGCGAGGTCAATAATTTCGCCGGGCCTTGGCTGGTGGACGTCGCCGACGGCCATGCCCGAGAGCTCACCAAACCCGAATCCGTCGTCGACGTGCCCCTCGTGCAGCCGGTTTTCTCCCCCGATGGCCGCAGCTTGGTGATGGTCGCCATGGAAGGGGTCGGCACCACGGTATCGACCCTGTGGCGTCTCGGTTTAGAGACGGAGCAGGCCGAAGCCTTGACCTCCGGCGACACCCTCGATCAGCACCCGGTTTTCAGCCCCGACGGACGCCGCCTCTACTTCGTGTCCAACCGCGCCGGCATCTTCGATCTTTGGTTCCTGGATTTCGAGAAGAAGCTGGGGGGACCCCCGAAGATCGCCGGGCCCGCACGCCCTCTGACCGCCGGAGCTGAGGTGGGTTTCCCGGCCATTTCGCCCAGTGGCCGAGAGCTGGTCTACTCCAAAATCAACGAACGATCGAATATTTGGTCCGCCCCCTTGTCCGAGCAACCCGTGGGATTCGAAGACGCCACCCAGATGACGTTCGAAAACCACCTGATCGAATTTGTCCACCCGTCCTCCGATGGTCGCTGGCTGACCTTCGACTCCAATCGCAGCGGCAATGTGGACCTCTGGCTCATGCCGAGCGAAGGAGGATCCCCCCAGCGCTTGACCACCGACCCCGCTCACGACTTCTGCCCCCGCTTTTCACCCGACGACCGCGAGATTCTGTTCTATTCCCTGCGCAGCGGAAATCGGGATTTGTGGGTCCTTTCCCGGGACGACGGCAGCCTGCGGACGCTGGCCCCCCACCCCACTCGAGATTGGATGGGCCAGTGGCTGCCCGACGGACGCTCGGTGGTCTTCGAATCCTCCCGTTCGGGCAATCGAGATCTGTGGAGGGTTGCGGCGGACGGTCGCAGCGAGCCCGAGCAGCTGACGTTTCACAGCTCCCAAGACATGTATCCCGTGCCGTCCCCCGATGGTCGGCGGGTGGCTTTTGCCTCCAATCGCGATGGCCGGATGGAGATCTACCTCTTGGATCTGGAATCCGGCCAGACCCGCCGCCTGAGCCGCCGCGGCACCTTCAGTGTCCTGCTGCCGTTCTCCTGGTCGAAAGACGGCACCGAGATCTACGCCCAAGCGCGAGAAGCCGGCCTGAGGGCTCCGAATCTATGGTCGATCCGGGTCGACGACGGCAGCAGCCGACCCCGAACCCGCTTCCGCACGACCCGTCGACAACTATTCGAAACCCTGTCGATCCACCAACAACGGGCCTTTTTTCCCGTCCGCGAGCGCCAGGGGGACCTGTGGCTCGCTGAGCTGCGATTCGAATGACTGCGAGTCTAATGACTGCGAGTCTAATGACTGCGAGACGAATGACTGCGAGTCGAATGACTGCGAGTCGAATGATAAGGAGATTCGATTGACCGCCTCCCCTCCCCCGGAGCCCCTGGAACACCTGGCCCAAGCCCTTCGCACCGGCGCAGTGGATCTCACCGCGGCCCTGGAACAGATCGAGCAAGCATTCGATCGGCGGGAAGGCGTGCTCCAAACGTTCCTCCCCGAGCCGAATCGATTCGACCGGCTACGTCGCCGTGCCCGAGCCTTAGTCGAGCGATTTCCTTCCCCCGCCCAGCGGCCGGTGCTCTTCGGGGTGCCCGTGGGCGTCAAGGACGTTTTTCACGCGGATGGATTCGAAACGAGAGCGGGCTCACGTCTTCCCACCGCTGAGCTCCGCGAGCTCTACGGCAAAGAGCAAGCCCGTGCCGTCACCCTGTTGGAAAACGCAGGAGCCCTGATCCTGGGCAAGGCTGCTTGCACCGAGCTGGCCTACTTCGCGCCGGGCCCCACCCGCAACCCGGTGGATCCCGAGCACACCCCGGGGGGCTCGAGCAGCGGCTCGGCAGCGGCGGTGGCCGCGGGCCTCAGCCCGCTGACCTTGGGCACACAAACCATCGGCTCCATCGGACGTCCCGCCGCCTTCTGTGGTGTGGTCGGCTTCAAACCCAGCTACGAGCGGATCTCTCGCCAAGGCGTCGTGCCGTTGGCCGAAGGCGCCGACCACGTCGGCACCTTCACCCACACCGTGGACGGCGCGGCGTTGGCAGCTTCGGTCTTGATCGAAGACTGGCGACCGGAGCTCTGGCACCAGCTGACGTCGGATCCGCAGACGCGATCGGAAAACCGTCCGGTGCTCGGCCGCATCGTCGGCCCCTATGCCGAGCTCACCGACGATGAAGGTCGCGAAAGATTCGACTCGGCGTGCCGTCGACTGATCGAGCGAGGATTCGTAATCCGTTCCGTGCCGGCCATGGAGCATTTCGAAGCCCTGACCGCACGCCACCGGGAGTTGGTGGCCGCCCAAGCCTTTCGTCACCATCGACGGCTCTACGAACGATTTCCGCAGCAGCTCCACATCAAAACCGTGGAGCTGCTCGAAAAAGGGCGCTCGATCTCGGACGAGGCCCTGGAGAGGGCTCTGCAAAGCCGCCTCCAGCTCCGCGATCACTTGGCTGGGCTCGAAAAACACCACGGCATCGACCTCTGGCTGTCGCCGGCGGCGCCCGGCCCCGCCCCCCGGGGACTGGAAAGCACCGGCGACCCGATCCTCAATCTGCCCTGGACCCACGCCGGCCTGCCGACCCTGGTCGTCCCGGACCTGACCGCTCCCTTCCACGACAACCCGCTACCCACCGGCCTGCAGCTCGCGGGCCCCTTCAACGCCGACGAGCGAGCTCTGGCCTGGGGACGAACGGTAGCCGCAGCCTTGGAGACCTCCCCATGACAGCGCCTGACACCCCATCCGTGGTGCGACATCGCGTCCGCTCCGGTGCCTACCACGACTCCATCGTGCTCATGCGTTTGCAGTCGAGCCTCGCCGACCTGGACGGTGTGGAGGACGCCGGAGCGGTGATGGCCACGGACACCAATTTGGCCCTTTTGCGGGCCAATCGCTTGCTACCGGACCCGATTCCCAAGGCCGGCCCAGAGGATTTATGGATCGCCGTGCGGGCGGAAACCGCCGAGCAGGCGGAAGCTGCCCTGGAAGAGATCGACGCCTTGCTCGCCCACCGAAACTCCGACACGGACGGCTCTTGGCGTCCCCGCAGCCTGCGCGGCGCGAGCCGATTGCTGCCGGGAGCCCGTTGGGTCCTGATCTCGGTGCCGGGGCGTTTCGCCGCCGGGGTCGCTCGGCAAGCGCTGGACATGCATCGCAACGTGTTTCTCTACAGCGACAACGTTTCCCTCGACGACGAGCGTGAGCTGAAGCGTCTGGCCAGAGATCGTGGCCTCTTCGTGCTCGGCCCCGATTGCGGCACGGCGATGATCGGCGGCACCGGTCTGGGCTTCGCCAACCGCACCCGGCGGGGGCCCGTGGGATTGATCGCCGCGTCGGGCACCGGCCTGCAAGCGGTGGCCAGCCGGGTCCACGCCCTCGGCGAAGGCATCTCCCACGCCATCGGCACCGGCGGGCGGGATCTGCATCGAGAAATCGGCGCGATCACCACTCTCCAAGCCCTCGATCTCTTGGCCCGGGACTCCTTTACCCGGGTCATCTGTCTGATTTCCAAACCACCGTCCCCGGAGGTAGCCGCGAAGATCCTGCGCGCGGCGAGCCGGCTCGAAAAACCCGTGGTGGTGGGTTTCTTGGGGTATCCCTCCCCCGGTCGCCGGTTGGGCAACCTACATTTCGCCCGTGATTTGGAGGAGATCGCCGATCTCGCGCTCGAATGCCTGGCATCGACGGCGACGCCCCCAAGCGATGGCGGAGCCGCCCGCCCGTCGTATCCTCGGGCCTATTTGCGGGGCCTATTCTCGGGCGGCACCTTGGCCTATGAAGCCCTGCTCAGCCTACGCCCCCTGCTGCTTCCCCTGGCGTCGAACCTGGGGGCGGACGGCGTCGAGCCTCTGGACGACCCGACCCGCAGCTCCGGCCATTGCATCGTCGATCTCGGCGCCGACGAGCTGACGGTCGGTCGCCTGCACCCCATGATGGACCCGGACGCCGCTAAACGCCGCCTGGAGCAAGAGGCGGCGGACCCCGAAGTCGCGGTCATTCTGATGGATTTAGTGCTCGGTGACGTCGCCCACGAAAACCCGGCCGCCACCCTGGTCGACACCATCGCCGCGATCTGTGATCGACCGGATAGCCCTCGGATCGTCCTGGCTGTGATCGGCACGGAACAAGATCCCCAAGGTCTGGAGCAGCAGATGGAAGCCCTGCGGGAAGCGGGTGCCCAGGTCTGCCTCGGCTTGCGCGACGCCATCGACGCCTGCCTGCACCTCTTACCCGAACAGACCTCGCCCGAGCAGACCTCATCAAGCGCCCCCGAAGCTGAAAAGCAACCCGACCCCAAGGACCTAGAAGGTCCGATCAGCGCCTGGAACGTGGGCCTGGAATCCTTACACGACAGCTTGGTCGGTCAAACCTCCGAGGTCTTGCACGTGGAGTGGCGCCCACCGGCCGGCGGCAACGAGCGCCTGGCCGCTCTGCTGAAAAAGCTCAGCTGAAAAAGCTCAGCTGAGCCACCCTAGCGACAGATATCGACCCCATCCATTCACCAGCCAATGAGAATCCTATGAGCCTAGATCACGATCCAGCCCAAACCCCCGGCAACGACACCTTGGGGCAGAAAATCGACGCCGCCAATCAAACGGCCCTCGAACGCATGACCTCCGCCAGACCGGTGCTCAAATCCGTGGCCATCGCCCGCGACGTCATCCCGGCTCTTCAAGAACGTCGGCTGCTGCACGCCGGTCCGCCGATCGACTGGCCACGCATGTCCGGGCCCATGCGCGGCGCGGTCATCGGCGCGGCCATTTTCGAGGGCTGGGCAAAAGACGCAGAGTCCGCGGAAGCCATGGCCAAATCGGGAGAGATCGACTTCGCGCCCTGCCACCACCACCAAACCGTCGGGCCCATGGCCGGGGTGACCTCGCCGTCGATGGCGGTCTACGTGGTCGAGAACGAAACCCACGGCAACCTCGCCTATTCCAACCTCAACGAAGGCTACGGCAAGGTCTTGCGTTACGGCGCCTACAGCTCCGAAGTCCTCGACCGCTTGCGTTGGATGAATCAGACCATGGCCCCCTTGGTGCGCAAGGCTCTCGAAAGCAGCGGCGGTCTGGACGTCCGCACCCTGTTGGCGGAAGCCCTGCACATGGGAGACGAGGGACACAACCGCAATAAAGCCGGCTCCCTGCTGATGCTCAAGGCCTTGGCCCCCGGCCTGACCGCCTCGGGCGCCGAGCCCGCCGACATCTCCGAGACCCTCGCCTTCATCGGCGACACCGCCCTCTCAGTGCTGAACCCGGTCATGGCCGCTTGCAAAGCCATGGCCGATGTCGCCCACGGCATCGAGCATTGCACCTTGGTCTCGACCATGGCGCGCAACGGCACCGACTTCGGCATTCGGATTTCGGGTCTGGGTGACCGCTGGTTTACGGCACCTGCCGCGACCCCGGACGGCCTCTACTTCACGGGTTTTTCCGCCGACGACGCCAACCCCGACATCGGCGACAGCACGATCACCGAAACCGCGGGCATCGGCGCCTTCGCCATGGCCGCCGCCCCCGCGATCGTCAGCTTCGTCAGTGGATCTCCCCAGGACGCCCTGCATTCCACCCTCGAAATGTACGAGATCACCGTCGGCGAGCATCCACACTTCACCATTCCCCCCCTCGACTTCCGCGGCTCTCCCGTGGGAATCGATGTGCGCAAAGTCGTCGAGCTGGGCATCACCCCACGGGTCAACACCGGCATCGCTCACCGGGAAGCGGGCATCGGCCAGGTGGGGGCCGGCTTGGTTCGTCCGCCCATGGAGATCTTCGAGCAGGCCCTGACCGCTTTTGCCGAGCTACACGACATTGGCTGAGCCCCAGGGGTCCTGAGCTCCTGAGGCCCTAGGAAAGGTTTGACCAAGCCCCGGGGCCCCTCTAAAATCAAGAGACATCTACCAGAGATTGAATTTAGATATCGGGACAAGCTCAGAAGATATCGGGACAAGCTCAGAGCCTTTCACCCCTAAAAGCTCGATCTGCGACCACGGAGCCCCCTATGACCCAGCGAGTCCGCCATCACGGAACCGGATATGCCAGCGGTTGTGATCACCTTCGCCTCGGCAGCTTCAACAAGCTCTTTCCGGACCTGAGCGCCCGTCGATCCAGCCGAGAGGACGCCCAAGAAGAAGCCGAGCACCTCGGCGGCGTCGGTGGTTTGATGCACGATGCCGACGGCAGCTCGGCGGATTGTGACCTGCCCGCGGGTTACGCCTTCCTCGCCCAGCTCATAGACCACGACATGATGCTCGGCACCAAAACCGATCTCAACGGCGAGCAGCTGCCGGAGCACAAATTGCGCAAGTTGGCGAACCTGCGCTCGCCGTCCCTGGACTTGCACTGTCTTTATGGATTCGGCCCCGGCGCGTCCCCCCACCTTTACGATCCGGATCAGCCGGAGCTGCTGGCCGCCGGCCATGTGGACCACCCCGACGATCTCGCTCGAACCCGTCGGGGACTGGCTTTGATCGGTGACCCACGCAACGATGAAAACCTGCTGATCTCCCAGCTGCATCTGCTCTTCATTCGATTCGCCAACCGGGTCTACCGACAGCTCCAGGACAGCGGCGCCAAGCAGCCTTTCGTGGCGGCCCAAACCAAGGTGCGGCACCACTACCAATACTTGATCGTCCACGACTTGCTGAAACGAATTTGTGCGCCTGCCATCTTCGACTTCGCCTTCGAGCAGCTGAAGAAAGGCAAGTACCCACTGTTTTACAAACAAGAAGGCCTGCAAAGCTTTCCCATGCCGGTGGAGCTGAGCGCGGCGGTCTTCCGCTTCGGCCACACCTTGTTCCGCCCGACCTATCAAATCAACGAGCAGAACCCGGACATCGACCTTCTCGACTTGCCGAGAATCGATCCCAAAAGCCCTTCGGTTCCAGAAGATCTGGTGGTGGACTGGCGGTATTTCTTCGAGATCGACCCGTCGACCGAGCCGACGCCGTGCAAAGCATTCGGCTTGCTCTTCGCCGACTCCTTGATCCGTCGGCCCGAAGCCACATCCAGCGAGTCCGCCGCGTCCCTTTCCTTGGCTTGTCGCGATCTGCTGCGCGGCCATATCCTCGGCCTACCGGACGGAATCCAAGTGGCCCAACAGCTGGTGGAGAAGAAGTATCCACTGGACCCGGCCCAAAACATCCAGCTTCACGAAGCCGCGGGCTGGAACGACATCGACCCCATGGTCCGGCGTCGAACCCTGACCGCGCCACCACTGCTCCTCTACGTGCTGCGAGAGGCCGAGGTCCAAGAGCAAGGTCAGCGCTTGGGCGCCGTCGGCTCAGCCATTCTGCTCGAGGTCTTCCTGGGTATCCTCAGCAGCTGCAAAACGTCCTTCCTCAATCCGAAATGGAACTTCAGCCTCGACCCCGACATCGCGCCACGCACCAACGCCCTGGGCGAGCGGGTCTTCAACATGGCCGATTTCGTGCGCTTCGCCCAAGGGAAGGATTAGAATCTCGGCCCCAGATTTGTGACATCATCCGGCCTTCGCCGATCCTCGGCGGGACATCCCCTTCCCGGAGCTTTAGATGAAGGCCCACGGCTCAGCCGGATACGAGCGTCTCGAAAAATTTATCGCCGATCCTCCGAAAGCCCTTTGGACGCTTTCGGTGCCGATCATTGTCGGCATGTCCATCCAAACCCTTTATATGGTGGTGGACATGATCTTCGTCGGCCGCGCCGGTGCCGACGCCCTGACCGCTCTCTCTTTCAATTTGCCGCTCCTCTTCCTCGCCATGGGGGCCACGTTCGGCCTCGGCAGCGGCATCACGGCCTTGATCGCCCAAGCCATCGGCGCTAAAGATCAGGACAGGGCGGACGGTGTGGCGGAGCACACGGTCGCCATCGGCATCTTGATGACGCTCTTCTTCACCGTGATCGGGCTGCTCTACGGACGCCCGATCCTGCGGCTGCTCGGGGTGCCGCCGGAGCTGCTGACCCTCTCCTGGGACTATTTCAAGGTCACGGCCGCGGGTTATGTGTTCATGGTGATGGCGGTGTTCTTCCGCTCGATCTTGTCCGGTGAGGGTGAGGTCAAAATTCCGGTGATGATCCAGGCCGCGGGCACGCTTTTGAATATCGCCCTCGACCCGCTTTTCATCTTCACCCTCGGCCTCGGTGTCCAGGGGGCTGCGGCCGCCACGGTGGTCAGCCAAGCCCTGGTGGCGAGCTGTCTGTTCTATTTGCTCTTCATCCGCAAGCAAACCCACGTCCAAATCAACATGGGTCGATTCCGCTGGAGCAAACCGATCGTGGCCGGCATCTTTCGAATCGGTGTGCCCGCTTCCCTGAGCTTTTTCATCATGGGTGTGGGCAGCGCGTTCTTCAATCGAATCTTGGTGGATTTCTCGCCCGACGCCGTGGCCGCTCATCAGGTCGGCGGACGGCTGGACCATGTGGTGGTGCTGCCGATCGTCGCCATTTCCCACGCCTTGGTGACCCTGGTGGGCATGTTCTACGGCGCGCAACGCTTCGATTTGGTGCGTTCGATCGTCCGTTACTCGATCGTGCGCGGAATGGCGATCGGGGTGACGATCAGCGCGATTTTCTACATCTTCGCTCCGCAGCTGGCGGCTGTGTTCACCGCCGACGAAGGAATCCGCGCTCTGTCGGTGCAGTACATCCGCACCATCTCGTTCGCCTACCCACTCTTTCCCTTGTCCATGATCACCGGGCGCTGCCTACAAGGCCTCGGCCACGGCTCGCCGGAGCTGATCCTGACGCTACTGCGAGTCTTGGTGATCGCGGTGCCGCTGGCCTATACCTTCCTCTATTTGCTGGACAAACCCGTGCAATACACCTGGGTCGCCATTGTGCTGGCCTCGTGGACTAGCGCCGCGATCGCCTCGCTCTGGCTACGGGTCGGCTTGAATCGATCCCTCGGCTCTGAAGCAGCAAACACGCAGAGCTGATCAGACCTTTCGGTCAGGGTGGGGCCGAGCGGAAAAGCCCTTCCAGCTCCTCGAGCGCACGATCATCCTTCTTCAAGATCGCCACTCTGAAAGCTTGCTCCGCCATGGATCGAGCTTCGTGGGGCGCGGGCTTGAGGGACAGCGCTCGACGAAAATGCTCCGCGGCCCCTTTCCGATCTCCGAGGTGAAGGGCCGCCTCCCCCTGGGTAGCAAATCGCCAGATATCTTCATCGGCCAGTGCGCAATGCTCCAACACGCGCGTCGCCCATGTTTCGGCTTCTTTCGGCTTCTTTTCGGCCGCCAGCAGCAGGTAGGCGACGTTGATGCCGTGATAGAAGGCTTGGGCATGATCCTGGGCGCTCTCCGACCTTTTGTAGGCGTCTCGATAGAGCGCCATCGCCTTCTCTAAATCTCCTCTTCTTCCGGTGACGTGCCAGCGACGCTTCAGCCGGCCGGCGAGCACTCCTTGGGCATCGGTGCCCAGCTTGCCGGACTGCTCCAGTAGCTCGATCGCCTCTTCCGAGCGCCCCAGATCTTCCAACGCCAAGGCGAGCAATACGAGATGTTGCTCGTCGAGCTCTTCTCGATGGGGCCACAGCCGATCCACGGCCTCCTGGAATTCCAACATCTCAATCGCCAGCCGAGCCGCGCTCAAGGGTCCCTTTGGCGTCGCCCCGCGGGTCAGCCCTTCCACCAGGATTTTCACGCTGAGGTCGTCCATGGAAGTCGGTTTCACCATCTGCAAATGATCCCCGTGCACCACGTAGCGCTGGTCCATGGGAAAGGGTCCGAGGGACGATCGCGCGGGCACGAATTCATCGCGATCACCGGCCACCGCGAAGACCTTTGGACATCCCGAGCCTTCCACCCGGCTAGCCCACTGACGGCGCAAATTGCGAATGAATTTGCCCGTGGCCGACATATCCCGAAACTGGCGTTTCAACCACCAACCCAAGGTCGCTTTATAGAGACCCTTGCTCGGGGTGCCGAATAGAAAGAGATGGCTGACCCGATGCTGGAAGCTCGCGTCGTCGAGCAGGGCTCGCTGGGCCACCAACCCCCCCATGCTGTGAGCGACCAAGACGAAAGCTCGGTAGGAGCTGAAGTCGGACGTGGTCAAGCGCGCACGGAGCAAGGTCGCTAGGGTCGACAGATCGGGATCTCCGGACCAAATACCCGTAAAGTCCGGGGCCAACCGGGTGGGATATCCCAGGGTGTGCACATCCCAATCCGCCAACCGGTCATCTCGGCAAAGAAACTCGGGGAGCCGTCCAAACGTCTCTTCCACACTACCGGAAAAACCGTGGACCAGCACGACAGCGGCCTCCGCGCCGTCGGTTCGAGCTGCGACCCATTCCGGTTCCTTAACCCCCATCCATCCCCCCTGGGTTCAATCTTTAGTCCTTGCGGCGGAGCACGCACCTCGGTCCAGCCGAGTTTCTTGATGGCCCGAACCTGATCTTACTTCACGCGCTTCCATACCGGCAGGTGTCGCGGCCACTAGAAGACCAGTCGCTACCAACCAGAGGGCAAAAAAAAGGACCTCGTCCGCTGAGCGGCGAGGTCATCGTGTGTTGATGGTGATGATCTATAGAGCACAGGCCGTGCCGGCATCGGCGACAGAAAAATATTTCCCATAAACCTCATCCCATCAGTCGCTTAAAGCTCGCTTCTCGATCTACCGTCAATGTGGAGCCGGCAAATCAAAGAACTTTTTTCCCAGAAAAAATGAGATCTTTCCAATAAATATCCAAAACGCGCCAGTGCTCACACGAGGGCTTCGCGCCCCCGAATCGAGATTCCCGTTATCACGCCCGGCACCATCTGGCGAACGAGTCGGCTCAAATCGCGATTTTCCGCTGCCGGCTCGACGGGTCATGGCCTTCATGACGCTATTTTTACCCACATGACCTTTCTTTTACCCTGTCCCGCAAACGGCCTCGATAGGCTAGATCCACAATCGATTGTCGCCCCCCGGAAGCCGCGCCCCCGCGACGCCGGCGCGCACCGGGAACCGAGCCGCATTCCTATCGCCCTGTCTAGGGTGCCCAACCGTCCGGACATATATGCATACATCCGATCTCTCTCCCGTGGGGACCTGGAGCCCAGGCCCTTCGTCCGCCGCGTTCTCCTCTGAATCCCTGATTCAAGCCATTCCCGAGGTCCGTCGTCCGGTTCACGTGGTCCGCGAAAGCCCCCACGGACGAGTCGGCATCGGCTACGACGGCGTGGTGACTCCGCTCAACGGACGGCCCGTCGGTCACGACGGAAGCCTGCCTTGGATGGCCACCCTGCCAGCCCTGTATCCCGAATGGCTCGGAGATCGCTCGTTCAACGAGGTTCACGGCGTCCGCTTCCCCTACGTCACCGGCGCCATGGCCAACGGCATCGCCACCACCCAGCTGGTGATCGCCATGTCGAAGGCGGGCATGCTCGGATTCTTCGGCGCCGCAGGCCTGCGCATCGAGCGGGTGAGCCAAGCGATCGACGAGATCACGGCCGCGGTGGGTGACGGCGATTCGGCGACCTGGGGATCGAATCTGATCCACTCTCCCAACGAGCCCGCCCTCGAAGCCGCCGTGGTCGACCTCTACCTCAGCCGTAGGGTCCGCAGGGTTTCAGCGGCGGCGTTCATGAACCTGACCCCGTCCGTGGTGCGCTACGCCGCCACCGGCCTCTATCTCGACGAGCAGGGTCAGATCCAACGGCGCAACCACCTCTTCGCCAAGATCTCCCGTCCCGAGGTGGCAGCGCGATTCATGTCTCCGGCTCCCGACGAGATGCTCGATCAGCTGGTGGCCCAGGGCAAGCTGACCGCCGAGGAAGGGCAGCTGGCACGCCGGGTGGCGGTGGCGGAGGACTACACCGTGGAGGCGGATTCCGGCGGCCACACCGACAACCAAAGCCTGACCGCCCTCTTCCCCACGCTCTGTCGCCTGCGAGACCGCAAGATGGCCGAGCACGGCTTCACCCGTCCCATCCGTTTGGGGGCCGCCGGCGGTCTGGGCACCCCCGAGGCCGTGGCCGCCGCCTTCTCCCTGGGCGCCGCCTACGTGCTCACCGGCAGCGTCAACCAAAGCTCCGTCGAGTCCGGTTTGTCCGACGAAGGCAAACGCCTGCTCACCATGGCCGAGCTCTCCGACGTGGTGATGGCGCCGGCGGCGGATATGTTCGAGCTCGGCGTAGAGGTGCAAGTGCTCAAGCGCGGCACCATGTTCGGGGTCCGGGCCTCCCAGCTTTACGAGCTCTACAACACCTACGACAGCCTGGAGTCGATCCCGGCCGACACCATGGCGCGCCTGGAAAAGAGCCATTTCCAGGGCCCGGTGAGCGACGTCTGGGAGCAGACCCGCCAGTTTTTCGCCAAAGTGGATCCCCACGAAATCGAACGGGCCGAGCGGGATCCCAAGCACAAGATGGCGCTGGTTTTCCGCTGGTACCTCGGCAAATCCAGCGGTTGGGCGATCCAAGGCACTGCCGAGCGCAAGCTCGACTACCAAATCTGGTGCGGCCCGGCCATGGGCGCCTTCAACGCTTGGGCGGAGGGTACCTTCCTCGCCCAGCTGGAAAACCGGCACGCGGTGCAAATCGCCCTCAACCTGATGGAAGGCGCCGCCGTCATCACCCGCTGCCAGCAGCTGCGGTCCTACGGCGTGCCCGTTCCGGCCTCGGCCTTCCACTTCGCACCCCGGCCCTTGGCCTGAGGCCCGAGCCATGAGCAGCATCAGCTTTTTCCGAATTCCCGTCCCAGTTTTCGTCCGTATTCTCTGCCCGCGTGAGGTTTGATCATGCCCCAGACATCCAGCACCCAATCATCCGACACCCCTGTATCCGAGAAGAGAGCTTCTCGATCCACCACCCAATCGCCGATCGCCGTGGTCGGCGTCAGCGCGATCTTTCCCGGCTCCCAAGATGCCGACGGATTTTGGCGCGACATCCTCGCGGGTCGGGATCTGATCACCGACATCCCCGAGACCCATTGGCTGGTGGAGGATTATTACGATCCCGACCCCAAGGCGCCGGATAAGACGTACGCCAAGCGGGGCGCGTTCCTGGGCAACGTCGACTTCGACGCCATGGCCTTCGGCATCCCGCCGACCATCGCCCCGGCCACGGACACCAGCCAGCTGCTGGCGCTGATCCTCGCTCAGCGGGTGCTCAACGACGCCGCCCAAGGCCAATTCGAGGCCATGGACAAGAGCCGAATCAGCGTCATCCTCGGCGTCACCTCCGCCCAGGAGCTGCTGGCGACCATGATCGGTCGTTTGCAACGGCCGGTGTGGGTCAAGGCCCTGCGCGAGGCGGGTCTGCCGGAAGACCAGGTACAGGACGCCTGCCGACGAATCGCCGATCAATATATTCCGTGGCAAGAAGCCACCTTCCCGGGTCTCCTGGGCAACGTGGTGGCCGGCCGGATCGCCAATCGGTTCGACTTGGGCGGCACCAACTGCGTCACCGACGCCGCCTGTGCCAGCGCCCTGGCGTCGATTTCCATGGCGGTCAACGAGCTGCGTCTCGGCGAGTCGGACATGGTGATCGCCGGCGGTGTCGACACCCTGAACGACATCTTCATGTATATGTGCTTCAGCAAGACCCCGGCCCTTTCCGCCACCGGAGATTGCCGACCGTTCTCCGATCAGGCGGACGGCACCCTGCTGGGTGAGGGCATGTCGATGGTGGCCCTCAAACGCCTCGACGACGCCGAGCGCGACGGCGACCGCATCTACGCGGTGCTCAAGGGCATCGGCTCGTCCTCCGACGGTCGCGCCAAGAGCGTTTACGCTCCCCTGCCCGAAGGTCAGGCCAAAGCTCTACGCCGGGCCTACGGCCAAGCGGGCTACGGGCCGGAAAGCGTCGAGCTGCTGGAAGCCCACGGCACCGCCACCAAGGCCGGCGACGCCGCCGAGTTCAGCGGCCTTCGCCAAACCTTCGCCGAGGCCGGGCGGGACGACCACCAATGGTGCGCCCTCGGCTCCGTGAAGTCGCAGATCGGCCACACCAAGGCCGCGGCCGGCGCGGCGGGTCTGTTCAAGATCGTCATGGCCTTGCAGCACAAAACCTTGCCGCCGTCGATCAAAATCGATCGCCCCAACCCCAAGCTCGACATCGATTCGAGCCCGTTCTACCTCAACACCGAAACCCGTCCGTGGATCCGCAAGGGAGACCACCCCCGGCGCGCCTCGGTCAGCTCCTTCGGCTTCGGCGGCTCCAACTTCCACGTCGCCATGGAGGAATACCTCGGCCCGGGAGCCAAGGCCAAGCGCCTGCGGACCCTGGACAGCGAGCTGATCCTGCTCAGCGCCGACGACGGCGGCCAATTGGCCGAGCTCTGTGAGCAACACGCGGTTCGACAGGGTCATCCCACCGCGTCCTTGCTGAGCTGGCTGGCCCACCAAAGCCAACAGCAATTCCAGGCCGACGCCCCGGCCCGCTTGGCGATCGTGGCTTCGGACGACGAGGATCTGCGCCAAAAGCTGAAGTCCGCGGGCGAGCGATTGCGCCAAAGCGCCGACGAATCCTTCACCGCCCCCCAGGGCATCTACTGCCAAATCGGAGCGGCCGATGCCGCCCCCACCGCCTTCCTCTTCCCCGGACAGGGAAGCCAATACGTGGGCATGGGCTCGGACTTGGCCATCGCATTCGATGCCGCCCGAGAGATTTGGGACCGATCCGCGGATCTCGATTTGGATGCCGAGCATGACCTGCACCGGATCAACTTCCCCCGTCCCGTGTTCAGCGACCAGGAGCGGGCTGATCAACAAGCCGTCCTGACCCAAACCCAATGGGCCCAACCGGCGATCGGCGCCGCCAGCCTTTCCCAGCTGGCGCTGATGCAAAGCCTGGGTTTGGAAGCGGATTGCATGGCCGGCCACAGCTACGGTGAGATCACCGCCCTGTGCGCCGCCGGCGCCTTCTCCGCCGAGGACATGTTGCGGATCGCCCGCAAGCGCGGCGAGCTGATGGCCGACGCGTCGTCGATCGAAGGCTCCATGACCGCCGTGGTCGCCACCATCGAAGAGCTTCGGCCGCTGCTCGAAGCGTGGGGCCTGGAGGTCAACGTCGCCAACCACAACGCACCCCAGCAGGTGGTGCTCTCCGGCGCCACCCCGGAGATCGAGCAGGTGGAGCAACGCCTCGGCGAGGCCGGCTTCAAAGCCCGTCGCTTGCCCGTGGGCACCGCCTTCCACTCGCCGCTGGTGGCCGGCTCGAGCGAGCCGTTCCATGACTTCTTGCAGGGTGTTTCCATCGATCGGACCGAGGTCGAGGTCTTCTCCAACGCCGAGATTGAGCCCTACTCCGGCGACGCCGAGCAGCTGCGCCGGCGGCTGGCGGATCAAATCGCGAAACCGGTTCGTTTCGTGGAAGAAATCGAGGCCATGTACGCCAAGGGCGTCCGCACCTTCATCGAGATCGGCCCCGGCTCGGTGCTGACCGGTTTGGTGGGCAAAATCCTCGGCGCCCGTCCGCATCTGGCGATCAGCTTGGACCGCAAGGGACGCAGCGGCATCACTTCCCTATGGCACGCTCTGGGCCGTTTGGCCACCGCCGGCGTCGAGTTGGATCTCGCGCCTCTGTGGTCGGAATACCGAGCGCCGGTGGACCCCGCCGAGATCAAGCAGCCGAAGATGAAGCTCGAAATCAACGGCAGCAACTACGGCAAGCTCTATCCGCCCCCGGGCGGCGCCGCGGCCTTGCCGGCGCCGAATCCCACGGTTGAGAGAACCACAGCCGAGATGACCAAGGTCGAGCCGAGTGCCCCGACAGCGGCAGCACCGAAAACCATACCCGCAGCGGCGGCAACGAAAACCGCAGCCGCCGCGCCCGCCCGACAACCGTCAGCCGCCCCAAGCCCGCGGCCCGCGGAATCTCCATCAGCATCCGCTCCTCAACATCCAACGGCCACCGGCCTGTCCGCTCCGGAGCGTACGGCTCCGAAGACCAGCCGAGCCGAGACCACCCAACAGGTATCCCACGTGAACGACTCCACCCGTTTGGCCTGGGTACAGGCCTACCAAGAAGCCCAACGTCAAACCGTCGATGCCCACTCCGAGTTCCAGCGGACCATGGCCGAAACCCAGGCCGCCTTCCTGCGCACCGCCGAAGCGTCGTTCGCCGGTCTAGGCCAATTGCTGGGAGCCGGCGAGGCCGGCACGGGTCTCACCGAGCCCAGCCTGCCCGCCCAGCCCCAAGCCCTGTCCCGCCCGCCCGTGGCGGCTCCATCCCCAGCTCCGCAGGTAGCTCCAGTACCGCAGGCAACCCCAGCCCCGCCGGTAAGCGTGGCACCGGCGGCCGCCGCTCCGACGATCGCGTTCCAAAGCGCTCCAGCCTCCCCGAGCGCTCCAGCGCCCGTGGCCCCACCCAAGGCGACCGCAGCGCAAGCCCCTGAGCCCGCGCCTGCCCCGGCTCCCGCACCCACTTTCGAGGGCCCGACCGTGGAAGGCCTACAGACCTTGATGCTCGAGGTGGTGGCCGAAAAGACGGGTTATCCCGTGGAAATGCTCACCCTCGACATGGATATGGAAGCGGACCTCGGCATCGACTCCATCAAGCGGGTCGAGATCCTCTCCACCTTGCGCGAGAAAGAGCCACGGCTGCCGGAGGTCGACACCGCGCGCATGGCCACCCTCAAGACCCTCGGCCAAATCGTCGACGATATGAAAGGTGAGGTCGGCGCCGGATCCGCACCCGCTCCGGCCGCCGCACCCGCTCCGGCCGCCGATTCTGGAACCAGTACTCCGGCACCGATCGCGATTTCGAGCGCGCCGGCCATCGACGAAGCGGCCCTGCAACAGCTCATGCTCGACGTCGTCGCTGACAAAACCGGCTACCCCACGGAGATGCTCGAGCTGTCCATGGACATGGAAGCCGACCTCGGCATCGATTCCATCAAACGGGTCGAGATCCTCTCCGCCGTGCGCGAGCAAGAGCCCAGCCTGCCCGAGGTCGACACCGCCGTCATGGCCACCCTGAAGACCCTCGGCGAGGTGGTGGACTACATGCGCGCCTCCGCCCCGGCCGTTGAAACGGCTGCGGCACCGACGACCGCCGAAGCACCCGCTCCGGCCCCAGCTGCGACAGCTCAAGCCACGAACGCCGTCAGCGAGGCGCGGCTGCAACAGCTCATGCTCGACGTCGTCGCCGACAAAACCGGCTATCCCGCCGACATGCTCGAGCTGTCCATGGACATGGAGGCCGACCTCGGCATCGACTCCATCAAGCGGGTCGAGATCCTCTCCGCCGTGCGCGAGCAGGAGCCCAGCTTGCCCGAGGTCGACACCGCCGTCATGGCGACCCTGAAGACCCTCGGCGAGGTGGTGGACTACATGCGTTCCACGGCTTCCGCCGCCGGCCCGGCTGTGGCTGCGGCACCGGCGACCGTCGAAGCACCTGCTCCGGCCCCAGCCACGGAAGCTCAAGCCACGGACGGCATCAGCGAGGCGCGGCTGCAACAGCTCATGCTCGACGTCGTCGCCGACAAAACCGGCTACCCCGCCGACATGCTCGAGCTGTCCATGGACATGGAAGCCGATCTCGGCATCGACTCCATCAAGCGGGTCGAGATTCTCTCCGCCGTGCGCGAGCAAGAGCCCGCCCTGCCCGAGGTCGACACCGCCGTCATGGCCACCTTGAAGACCCTCGGTCAAGTCGTCGACTACATGCGGGGCCAAAAAGACGCCGAAGACACCCCCGACGGCCCCGATGACGAGCCCACCCGCGCGGCCGTGCCGACCCCCGAGCACACAGAGCAGAGCGAGCCCCAAGCCGCCCCACCGGTATCCGCCCCGGCGACGGTCGCGGCGGCAGAGGCCTCGCCCGATCTCACCGCAGAGAAAACCGCGCCGGCGCCGATCGCTCGGCTCGGTCGATTCGCTTTGCGGGAAGTCGACGCTCCCCTTTCGGGATTCTCCATGTCCGGTTTGGGCAGCGGCCGGGTGGTGGTGACCAACGACGGCACCGGCCTGGCCACCGCCTTGGTGGAAGAGCTGGGGCTGCGGGGCATCGCCGCCCAGGTGGTCTTCGAGAAAATCGAGGGCATTCCGGCGGATACCGCCGCGCTGATCCATTTGGGCGGCTTGCAGAGCATCGCCGACTTGGAGCAAGCGCGCGCGGTCAATCGACAAGTCTTCCAGGCGGCCAGGGCCTTGGCCCCCCGTTTCACCGAGCAGGGCGGCATCTTCATCACGGTTCAAGACACGGGCGGCAATTTCGGCCTCGGAGGTCAGACGTCGGTGGCTCGGGCGGTGCTCGGTGGCTTGGCCGGTCTGGCTAAAACCGCGGACCAGGAATGGCCGTCGGCCACGGTGCGCGCCGTCGATTTGGAACGGGGCGATCGCGATACCGCCGATCTCGCCCAGGTCCTGGCGGACGAGCTGCTCAAAGGCGCCGGCACCGAGGTCGAAATCGGCCTGCGCGCGGATGGTCGCCGGATCACCCTGGAGAGCGTGGAAGCTCCGGTGGACGGGGATCCCGCGGACCTGCCGGTGAGCAAGGACTCCGTGATCGTCGCCACCGGCGGTGCCCGGGGCGTCACCGCGGCGACCCTGATCGAGCTGGCTCGCCAAGCCGGAGCCCACGGTGAAGGAGCTCCACGTTTCGTGCTCCTGGGTCGGACCCGGCTCCAGGAAGAGCCGGAGAGCTGCCGCGGCGTGGAATCCGGCGCCGAGCTCAAGAAGCTGCTGCTGCAAAAAGCCCAAGCCGACGGCGAGAAGGTGACCCCCATGGAGCTCGGCAAGCGGGTCTCCCGCCTGCAAGCCATGCGCGAGATCCGCGCCACCTTGAGCGCCCTAAAAGCCGTCGGCTCCGAGGCTCAATATCTGCCTGTGGACGTGCAAGACGCCGATGGCCTGGCCGCCGCGTTCAACGCCGTGCGCGGCCAGTGGGGGCCGATCACCGGCCTCATCCACGGCGCCGGAGTGATCGCCGACAAGGTGATCGCCGAGAAATCCGACGAATCCTTCGATTGGGTCTTCGACACCAAGATTTTGGGCCTGCAGGCCCTGCTCAACGCCACCGCCAACGATCCCCTCGAGCTGATCGTGCTCTTCTCCTCGGTCACCGCCCGCTGCGGCAACGTCGGCCAGAGCGACTACGCCATGGCCAACGAGGCCCTGAATAAAATCGCCGCGGTGGAGCTGCACCGCCGCGGTGGCCGGTGCCTGGTGAAATCCCTCAACTGGGGAGCCTGGGAAGCCGGCATGGTGACCCCGGAGCTCAAGGCTCGATTTGAGGCCATGGGCGTGGCCCTGATCCCCCTCTCCGTGGGCGCCCAGATGATGGTCGACGAGCTCAGCGGCGGCGCCGAGGTGGCCACCGACGTCGAGGTCGTCCTGGGCGCCGAGCCCGCCCGTGGACCGCTGTTGGCGGCGCGGCAAGAGCACGGCCCCGGCACCCCCGTGATCACCCTGGAAACCCGGGTGAGCCGCCAAAGCCACCGTTACCTGGAGAGCCACACCATCGAAGGTGCGGCGGTGTTGCCGGTGGTGCTGGTGCTGGAATGGTTCCACCGGGCGGCGCGGACCGCGCGTCCCGGCTCGCGGCCGGCGGAAATCCGAGACTTCCGGGTGCTGCGGGGCATTCCCCTCGACGGCTTCGAAGCCGGCGGCGATCTCTTCCGGGTCCAGGTCAGCCTGGGCGCCGAGCCCGACACCCTTGCCCTCGAGCTGACCGACGCCGCGGGCGCCCCGCGGTATCGGGCCCAGGCGGTCCTGCGATCGGCCACCGACAAAATCCAAGCGCTGGAGCTGCCCGAGGAGCTCGATGGCCTCCAACCCTGGCCTTCGGAGCTACCGATCTACGGTGACGTGCTCTTCCACGGTCCCCAATTCCAGGTGATCCAGAATCTCCACGGCATTTCCGACCGAGGCATGGCCGGTCAGCTGGTGGGTAGCGACGCCATGCTGTGGCAGGAAAACCTCGTGACCGACCCGGCCCTTCTCGACGGCGGCATCCAGCTGGCCGTGCTGTGGTTCCAACACCAGCTCGGCGGCGCTTCCCTACCCCTGGGCATCGGCAGCTATCGTCAAGTCCAAGACGGCCCGATCAGCGGCTCCGTCCGCGCGGTGCTGCACGGTCAAGCCAAGGATTCCAACCGCGTGGTCGGCAGCCTGAGCTTCGTCGATGCCGACGATACGGTCGTCGCCGAGATCCAGGACGTGGAGATCTTCCGCCGTCCGAATGCCCAAACCCAGCAGGCGCCGGCGGCGGCTGAAACCGTCGAGGTCTGAGCGAGCCTTGACTGTGAACCGCTCTTCCGTCCGTCCATTCGAGCCCATCGCCATCGTCGGTCAGAGCTGTGTGCTGCCCGGCGCCCTGGATCCGGAAAGCCTGTGGCGCGCCGTCGAATCCGGCGACGATCTGGTCAGCGAAGCGCCGGCCGATCGCTGGGGCCTGGGTAGAAATCACGCCATGGCGTCGTCGGCCGATAGCTCCCGCGACCGCACCTGGTGTGATCGCGGGGGTTACGTCCGCGATTTCGAGTCCATCTTCGACGCCGACGGCTTTGGTCTGCCGGCCGAGGAGATTCGGGGTTTAGACCCGCTCTTTCAATGGGTCCTGCACACCGGTCGCCGGGCTCTGCAGGGCGCCGGTCTCGAAGCCGCCGGCCCCAAACCCAGAACCGGCGTGGTGTTGGGCAACCTCTCCTTTCCGTCGGCGGCGACCAATCGCTTTGCCGAGGATTTCTGGCTCGAGCAAGCCGGCTTGCCCCTGCCCGAAGGACGGGGCGGGGTCGACCCAAAGAACCGCTTCACCTCCGGCTTACCGGCCCACCTATTGGCCCACGCCCTCGAGCTCGAGGGCGGCGCCTTCGCCCTCGACGCTGCCTGCGCGTCGTCCCTCTACGCCCTCAAGCTGGCTTGTGACCGCCTCCACGATCGGGATTGTGACCTGATGCTGGCGGGCGCGGTCAGCTGCGCCGACGACCTCTTCATCCACATCGGCTTTTGCGCTTTGGAGGCCATGAGCCTGACCGGCCGCAGCCGCCCCTTCCACCGCCACGCCGACGGTCTGCTGCCGGCGGAGGGAGCCGCCTTCGTGACCCTCGAACGGCTCGACGACGCGGTGCGCAACGGGCGTCGGATTTTGGGTGTGATCCGCGGCATCGGCCTGTCCAACGACGGTCGAGGTCGCAGCCTGCTGGCGCCCAGCCAAGAAGGTCAGGTAAGGGCCATCCGCCACGCCTACGAGCAGAGTGGCTGGCAGCCGGCCGACGTCTCGCTGGTGGAATGCCACGCCACCGGCACCCCGGTCGGCGACGCCACCGAAATCGGCAGCCTGACGGAGGTTTACCAGGGCTGCGCCGACGTTCCCGTGGGCTCTTTGAAATCGAATCTCGGGCATTTGATCACCGCCGCCGGCTTGGCCGGGTTGATCAAGGTGCTGGGGGCGATGAGAGCCGGAGTCCGTCCGCCGACCCTGCACATCGACGACCCCAATCCCGTGCTCGAAGGCTCGCCTTTTCGCCTGTTGGCGGAAGCGGAGCCCTGGCCCTCGGACGGTCCGCGCAAAGCGGCCCTCAGCGCCTTCGGCTTCGGCGGCAACAACGCCCACCTGCTGGTGGAGGAATATGTTGCCGCAGAGCCGGTCACCGAAGTGCCGGTCACTGAAGAGCTGAGCGTCGATAGTTTGAGCCGTCTTCAGCTCGAGGCGAGCGAGCACCACACCGAGGAAATCGAGCTGGGAGCCGACGAAGGTGCGGCCCAGAACACGGTTTCGTCAAATTCAGCGGAGCCGATCGCGGTGGTCGGCTTGGCGGTGATCGCCGGAAAAGACTCACAAGCGGAGGCCTTCGAGCGGACCCTTTTCCAACGCTCTCGAGCGGGCGCGGCGGACGACGATTCCCGGGTCGCGGGCGAGGTGGAGCTACCCTTCAAGGGCCTTCGCTTCCCGCCCAACGATCTCAAACAAACCCTTCCCCAACAGCTTCTATTGCTCCAAGCCTGTGGCCGGCTGCCGGATGCACTGATGGCGAGCCTGCCGCGGGAAGGCACCGGCGTGCTGATCGGCGCTCAATGCGACGCGGAGATCGCCCGCTATGGGCTCCGCTGGCGCTTGAGTCAATGGCGGGAGTCGTGGCAAGAGCAAGGCCTCGACGCCGACGATGCCTGGCTCGAGCAAGCCCAAGGGTCCGCCGTCGCCGGTCTGCAAGCGGCCGGTGTGGTCGGCACCATGCCCAATATTCCGGCCAATCGACTGAATAATCAGCTGAATCTCGGTGGCCCCAGCGCCACCTTCTCAGCCGAGGAGCTGTCCGGCATGGTGGCCCTCGAGCTGGCGGTCCGGGCCCTGCGCCAAGGCGATATGGACGCCGCGGTGGTGGGCGCCGTGGACCTCTCCTGCGAGCCTGTGCACGGCGCTGCAGCCGCCGCGGTGTTGCCCGCGAGCCGTCAGCTCGCCGGCGACGCGGCGGTGCTCCTGGTGCTCGAGCGCCTGGAAGACGCCCGCCGTCAGGGACGCGACATCCTGGCGGTGATCGACGACGTGGGCAGCGGCGAGCCCCAAGGGTCGAGGGCCAGCCAGCCGGACACGGAATCGCGACACTTAGCTTTCGGCCCTGACACCACCGAGTCGGGCGCGGTCAATCTGACCCCCACCTTCGGCCACAGCCACGCCGCCTCGGGTCTTCTGCACGTGGCCGCCGCGGTGCTGGCGTGCAAGCACCGAGCCGTACCGGCGGGAGGAGGCCTCCAGGGCCGGCCATGGATTTCCTCGTCGCCGAGACGCGCGAAGGTGGAGGTCCAAAGCCGCATCGCCGAGCTGCGTCCACAGCTCGCCTATGCCTGGATCGCCGAGCAGCCGTCCCAAGAGTCGGCACCGGAGCCGGACGCCGCGCCCGCCCGTGGACCGATCCGTTGGCCCCTTTTCGAGCGGCTCTCGGGCGCGGATCGAGAAGATCTGCTCGACCGCCTGCGTTCCCGAATCGGACGTGGCGCTGGACCCGAGGCTACCCCGGCCGAGACTCCGGGTCCGGCCCGCCTGATGCTCTTCGCCGACGATGAGCAAGGTCTGGCCGGGCGCCGATCCGAGGCTTTTGAGGCCCTCAACGATCTTTCCGACGAGGCTGAGGTCTTCTCCGCCCCCGGCATCCGCTACCGCCGCCGTCCGATCCAGGGCGAGCTGGCCTTCGTTTTCACCGGCGCCGCCGCCGCCTATCCGGGCATGGGTCGGGATCTGCTGCTGGCGACCCCGGAGTTGCACGGACCCTTGGGCCGACGCATGGGCCGCGCCGCCGCCTCGGCATCCTGGGTCTACGACGGCACCGCCGATGCGCCGGACGTGCTCCATCAGCTGTGGGGCGCGTCCTTCCTCTGCCAAGCCCACGCCCAGCTGAGCAAAAACCTCGGCCTATCACCCCAGGCGGCGATCGGATATTCCTCAGGTGAATCCAACAGCTTGATGGCCCTCGGGGTGTGGAACGATCTCGAGGGATTGCACAACGACACCTTGGATTGCGGCATCTTCACCCAAGAGCTCGGCGGACCGATGCAAGCGGTGGCCCGCCATTGGCAAGCCCAGGGTCACCCTCCGGAGAGCAAGGACGAGCCGGTCGCTTGGTCCAATTGGATCGTGCGCGCGCCGGTGGCGTCGATCCGCACCGCCCTCAAGGGGGAAGCGCAGGTCTATCTGACGATCATCAACAGCCCGGATGAAGCCGTAATCGGTGGCCAGAGTGACGCCACCGCCCGGGTATTGGCCAAGCTCGATGCCCAGGTCTATCCCCTGGGATATCCCATGGCCGTGCACAGCCCGGAGGTGGACGCCGTGCGTGAGCCGTGGCTGGAGCTGCACCGTCGACCGACCACCGAGGTCGACGGCATTCGCTTCTACACCCACGCCGACGGCGGCCGCAGCTATCGACCGGATCGGGAGAGCGCCGCCCAGGCGATTCTCGGCCAAGCCCTCGGCACCGTGGACTTCCCGGCCATGGTCAAAAAGGCTTGGGACGACGGCGTGCGGGTCTTTTTGGAGCACGGTCCCCGAGGCCTGTGCAGCCGCTGGATCCAATCCAGCCTCGACGCCCACGGCGTGGATCGAAACGAGTATTTGGCCGTGTCCTGGGACAGCCTGGGCCAAGGCAACATCCAGCACGCGGCCGCCACCGTCGCCGATTTGGTGGCCGCGGGATTGGACCTGGACGTCGACTCCCTGTGGCGACGCCAGGGTCTGCCCCGGCAGCAAATCGACGGTCCGAGCCTGCGTTTCCCGTCCCATTGGCCGGCGGTCGAGCTGCCGCCTTTGTCGGCGGCGGATCGGCAATCGCCCGCTTCGACGCCCGATCTGTCACCAGCTTCGACGCCCGATCTGTCCCGATCTTCCGTGCCCGAGCTTTCGGAACCCCAAGAAACATCCCCCGTCCACGAGCCGCCGCAGGCCCCGCGGACGGTCGAGCCCTTGCCGAGGACCCAACCCTTGAGCCGTGCAGAGACATCCGTTGCAGATATCCCGACCGACACCCACGATGCGAAGCCTGGGGGCGGCGGTGTCCCAGCCGTCCAGCTGATGGCGCCCGCCCCGACCCTGCCGTCGGTTTTCTTCGATCCGCCGGATAGCCCGCAACGCCCTGCGGCCCAGGCGTCGACGCCGACGCCGTCTACGAAGCCTATGGAGACAGACACGGCCGGCCCACCTCCCGCGCACGCCGACGCCTACGCGCCGAGCCCGGGCATCGGTCCCCATGTGGACCCCAACGGCCCAGGCTTGATCCCGGACATGGTTTCGAGCAGGGTCCCGAGCGCGAGCTCCGTCTCCAATCAGGTCATGGCGGGCATGGCGGATCTCCAAGCGCGCTTGGCCAATGCTCAACGGGAATTTCTCCACCACCAAACCCAAATTCATCGCCAATTCCTGGAGCTCCGGCAGCGGGATCTGCAACGTTTGGGCGGCGCTTTGAGCGTCACCGGCAGCTCGATTTCAGGCTCGGTCACGATCGCGGGTTTGGAGCCCCCGGCTTCGATCCCGACACCGATTTTCCCGACGTCGACAGTTGCTCCTTCAACTGCTGTTCCTTCGACGACCACCGAGCCGAAACCGCCCAATGGCAATGGATTCGTTTCGAGCCCAACCGAGGTGGCGGCAAAGGCCGTCACCTCGAGCCACGCTCTCGCCACCGAGCCGACGAAGGAGCCCGCCGAAGCCCTGACCTCGGCGACTCCAACGACCACCCCGGCGACTACCCAGGCGGCTCCTCCGCCGAATGCCCAGGCGGCCCAGCGGGGTGATGCTCCGGAGCTCCTGCCCGGCCCCAAAATCGATCGCCAAGGGCTCTTGACCCTGGCCTCGGGCAAGATCTCCGAGATCTTCGGGCCGCTCTTCGAAGGCCAAGACCAGTATCACCGCCAAGTGCGCATGCCCGAGCCGCCTTTCCTTTTCGCTGATCGGGTCACGGGCATCGAAGGGGAGCCGCGCAAGCTGGGCACGGGCATCATCTGGACCGAAACCGATGTGCGCGACGATTCCTGGTATCTCTTCCGGGGTCGCATGCCCGGCGGTTTGATGATCGAAGCCGGTCAGGCGGATCTGCTCCTGATCTCGTGGCAAGGCATCGACTTCCTCAACAAGAGCGAGCGGGTCTATCGCCTGCTCGGCTGCGAGCTGACCTATCGGGGTGAGCTGCCCAAACCCGGCGAGACCCTCAAATACGAGATCCACATCGACGGTCACGCCAAGCAGGGTGACGTCCGCCTCTTCTTCTTCCACTACGACTGCCGGGTCGACGGCGAAACCCGCCTCGAAGTGCGCGGCGGTCAAGCCGGTTTCTTCACCGACGCCGAGCTGGCGGATTCCGCCGGCGTGCTGTGGGATCCCAATGAGGTGCAGCTCGAAGACGGTCGGGTCGATCCCCCGCCGGTCTCGAATAGCCACACCTCTTTCTCCAACGAGCAGCTCGTGGCCTTCTCCGAGGGACGGCTCTACGATTGCATGGGTCCCGGCTTTGAGATGGCCGGCGCCCACACCCTCAGCCCGGCGATCCAAGGCGGTCGCATGCTGCTCATGGACCGCGTGGCGGTTTTCGATCCCAAGGGCGGACCGTGGGGCCGCGGTTATCTGCAAGCGGTCACCGCGGTGAGCCCCGAGGATTGGATCTACGAGGGCCACTTCCACAACGATCCGTGCATGCCCGGCACCTTGATGTTCGAGGGCTGCTTGCAGACCATGGCTTTCTACATGGCCGCCATGGGCTTCTCCATCGAGCGGGACGGCTGGCGCTTCCAGCCCGTGCAGGACATCGCCTATCCAATGCGTTGTCGGGGACAGGTGGACCCCACCTCCAAGGAGCTGATCTACGAGGTCTTCGTACGTGAGGTTTGGAACGATGCCGAGCCCACCCTCTTCGCCGATCTCCTGGTGACGGTCGACGGCCTCAAAGCCTTCCACGCCCAGGGAGTCGGCCTGCGGCTGGTGCCCGATTGGCCCATGTCGGCAACCCCTGAAATCGCCTCCCAACCGTTCCCGGGTGGTCAAAGGCCCGAGGACCGTCCCGTGGCGTCGGTGGACGGCTTCGCCTTCGATTACAACACGTTGCTGGCCTGCGCTTGGGGCAAGCCGAGCCACGCGTTCGGCCGGATGTACAGCCGCTTCGATGGTCCCCGCACCGTCGCCCGCCTGCCGGGGCCGCCGTACCACTTCATGTCGAGGATTTGCCGCATCGACGGCGAGATGGGTGTCTTCCAACCCGGCGCCAAAATCGTCACCGAATACGATGTGCCGCCCGGCGAGTGGTATTTCTTCGAAAACGGCTACCCCACCATGCCCTACGCCGTGTTGTTGGAAGCCGCCCTCCAGCCCTGTGGTTGGCTGGCGTCGTTCATCGGCAGCGCCTTGACCTCGGAGCTGGACCTGCAATTCCGCAATCTGGACGGCACCGCCACCCTGACCTCCGACATCCTGCCCACCGCCGGCATCCTGCGCAACGAGGTGCACCTCACCGCCACGTCCTCCTCCGCCGGGGTGATGATCGTGCGTTTCGACGTGGAGATGTTTATCGGCGAGCAGTCGGTGTTCACCATGCAGACCGCCTTCGGCTTCTTCCCCAAGGCGGCCATGGCCAGCCAAGCGGGTCTGCCGGCCAACGAGCAAGAGCTGGCGCTCTTCAACGCGCCGAGCGACTATCATTTGGATCTCACCTCCCACCCCAGCCGTTTCTTCGACGGCACCGCCCGGATCGGCAAGGACAAGATGTTGGTGCTCGACCGGGTCACCGGCTATTGGCCCGACGGCGGCGAGGCCGGCCTCGGCCGCATGCGGGCGGAAAAAACCGTCGATCCCACGGAGTGGTTCTTCAAAGCCCACTTCTTCCAGGATCCCGTGCAACCCGGGTCCCTGGGTATCGAGGCCATGATCCAGCTGCTCCAGATCTACATGTTGGAGCGGGGCATGGACGCGTCGGTGCCCGGCGGACGTTTCGAGCCGATCGCATTGGATCATCCCATGACCTGGAAGTACCGGGGTCAGGTGATCCCCAAGAATAAGTTGATCAGCACCGAGCTCGAGATCACCGAGCTCGGTGAGGACGAGCGGGGCGTTTTCGCCGTCGCCAAGGCGTGGCTGTGGGTGGACGGCAAACGCATCTACTCGGCGGTGGAGCTGGGCATGCGCATCGTCGCCGACGATCCGCGCGAAGCATCGACCGAATCGGACACGGGGAGCCACGACACGGAGGAGACGGCCCTGGTGCCGATCGCCACCGACGAGGAGGAGAGCGACGAGGAGAACGAAGAACTCCGCGTGGCGGATTCGATCGCCGCCGCGGTGGAAGACGATCTCGACGATACGGTGATGTCGGCTTCGAGCACGGCAGCCGCCGGACCGCCGTCGGAAGGCTCGGCATTAGACGACTATCCCGTGCCCGCTTCCCCGGATGAGGAAATCCTGTCGCCGGAGCGGGATCTTTGGCTCAACGATCATTGTCCGACCTGGACCTTGCCCGCCTTGCCCATGATGTCGATGGTCGACCGTTTGGCGGCGGCCGCGGCTCGTCGCCACCCGGGCCTGCATGTGGTGGGTTTGGAGAATGTCCAAGTCCGTCGCTGGATTGCCTTCCCGGCCGGCCCCGTGCGCCTGCGCACCGACGTGGAGACCGAGACTGCCCACAAAAGTGGCGCAATCACCCTGACCGTTGCCCTAAAGGTCTGGCGCGAATCCGCCCGGCGGGAGCTTTCCCGCTTCGAGATCGCAGCGGTGGGAACGGTGTGGATGGCGCCGGGTTATGCGTCGCCACCCGCGCCTCTGGCCCCGTTGGAAGGTGCTCCCGCCGAGGATCCTTATGCCTCGGCCCACCTTTTCCACGGTCCGGCTTTCCAATTGCTCAAAGAGCTGACCTTCGGCAACGACGGTCGGCTTTCCGACTCACCCGGCAGCTCCGCCGTGCTCGACGCCGACGCGGGTAGTGTGCCGTGGGGCACCCTGCACCAAGCCCTGCTCGACGCCGCTACCCACGGCATCCCCCACGACGATTTCGGCCGGTGGAGCCCCGAGATCGCCGAAGGTTTCGCCGCCTATCCGTCGACCCTCGAGTCCGCTCATTTCTTCGGCACACCTCCCACCCATGGCCCAGTCCGCTGCGAGGCGCGATTCGAAGGCCTGCTCGCTGACGGCCCAGGGGAACGTCCGCCGTCGCCGGTCACCCGTCTCCAGCTGATCACCGGCGAACGGGTGTGGGCGGAGCTGTTGCTGCGGGAGGTGCTGCTGCCCAAGGGACGCCTGGGCACCGCTCCTGCCCGGCTGCGCCGTGCATTCCTGCGGGATCGCAAGGCCAGCCCGGGGGTCGGCTTGTCGAGATTGTCAGCGTCGGCCACCCACCTGTCCGAGTCGGAAGTGGCAGCCAGCGATTGGCTGCCGGGCACGGTGGCTTCAGCCTACGCCGCTGAGGTGCAAGATCGCTTCGGCCTGACCCGAGAGGTGGCGATCAAGGACCACATCAGCCGCCACACGGGCAATCATCCCGCCCTCATCGAGGTGGATCTGGCGACCGCCTCCGGGATCGCCGCGGGCCAACCCTTGACCCGCTACGCGGTGTCAGTGACCGCCGACGATTCTGGGATCCGAGTCACCGACGAGCATCCGCCGAGCCTCGACGTCGGCCCGCTGCGGCGCTACTGGAGAAATTATTTCCAACGGGCCGATACCTGGGCTGTGGAGGATATCTACTACGGCTTGATCGAACGGTACGTGCGCCGCGTGGTGCTCACCCATCCCGAGGAATTCAAGGCGATCCACGGTCGTCCCGCCCTCTTCCTGGCTAACCACCAAGTGGGCGTGGAGTCGTTGCTCTTCTCCACCCTCGCCTCCGCCTTGATCGGCAAGCCCACGATCACCCTGGCCAAAGACGAGCACCGTACGAGCTGGCTCGGTCGGCTGATCAAACATTGCTTCTCGTATCCAGGCATCATCGATCCCGAGCTGATCACCTTCTTCGAGCGCGACAATCCTCGCTCCCTTCCCCTGCTGATCCGCGAGCTGGGCAAACGTATGGGAGACGGCGAGCGCGCGGTCATGGTGCACAGCGAAGGCACCCGTTCCCTGACCTGCCGCAAACCGGTCGAGCTGCTGAGCGGCTCGTTCATCGACATGGCAATGAAAAACGGCGCGCCGATCGTGCCGGTGCGATTCACCGGCGGCCTGCCCGTCGAGCCCCTGGAAGCACGGATCGAATTCCCCCTCGGCCATGGTCGCCAGGACTATTGGTTCGGCCGTCCCATCCTGCCCGAGGAGCTCGAGCCGCTGAAGTATCGGGATCGTCGGACCTTCGTGCTCAAGGCGATGAACCAAACGGGTCCGGATCAAACCCAGGAGATCCCCTACCCCGGTCGAGCGGAATTCGCCGCCGAGGTCGACGAGTGGGTCGAGACCACCGGGGCGTCCCCCGAGCACGCCGCGATCTTCAAGACCCTCCAGGAGTTGGAGAACCCGGGCCCGGAGACCCGGCGTCTACTGGAAGGGGCCCAGGTCGGCGAGCTACGCCTAGACGGCGGCGAGCTGGGTCAGTGGACGGCGGAGCTGGCGCGTCGGCTGTTCGGTGAGCGGGGTCCGTCGGTGGTGGTCGGGTAGCTCTTTGGGGGCATTCACTTGATACGTGCCCCTTTCGGAGATGTCCACTTGATACCTGCCCCTTCGGCGATTCCCATCTAGGGCATTCACTTGATACGTGCCCCTGTGGATACGTGCCCTTTGTGAATATCCCGGATGTCCACCTGATACCCGTCGGATTTCCACACTGTGCTGATTTCTTCAAGAAAGTTGTCTCTACAGCAGAATTCGCGCAGCCTTTTGCGTCTTTAGTATCTTGTAGACGAAGCTCCTAACGGAGCTTTCCCAGGCGATTGACTTTTTTCAAATAAATTCTCCCAGCTGCAGAATTACCGAGGGTTTTTACGTCCTTAGGTAATCATGGGATATCCATTGAGAATTTTCAGCCACCCTCAACCGGTAACGGTCGAGATTACCCGCAACACCTTCCAACATCGCGCTCTGATGCGACCGGACCCTCGCCTCAACGAACGGATCATTGGTGCCCTGGCTCGAGCGCAACAGCGCTTTGACGTCAAGCTCCACGGCTTCATCTTCCTCTCAACCCACGCCCATCTCATCGCCACCTTCGCCGACGTGCGGGATATGGCCGGGTTCATGCGCCTTTTCAGCCACAAGGTCTCGGTCGAAATCGGCAAGCTCTATGAATGGACCGGCTCTGTCTTTCCGACTCGCTACCAAGCCATCGAGCTCTCCCAAGAGCCCGAAGTCGAGTGGGATCGTCTCATGTACTTGACCCGAAATTCGTGTAAGGAAGGTCTCGTCGACTCGCCGCTGGCGTGGCCTGGGGCCACCTCTGCCAAGGCCCTCACCACCGGAGAGACCCTGCGCGGAGTATGGATCGACCGCACCGGTTTGTATAAGGCCCGAGGCCGGGGGCGCCAGGTCACCGAAGAGGACTTCACCGAGGAATTGGAGCTGCGGCTCGAGCCTCTGCCGTCGCTCGCACATTTGTCCAAAGCCGACTACCGAGACCTGATGCGAAGCATGATCGATGAGGTAGAAGAAGAAACCGGTGCAATGCATCGCCAGGCCGGAACAAAACCCTTGGGCGTAGCCGCTATCCTCAATCGTCGCCCTGCTGAACGTCTGGGGCAGATTCCACGCTCCCCACGCCCTTGGTTTCATGCCAGGCGTCTCGAGATCAAACAAGCTATCCGAGAAGCCCTCGTACAGATTGTTTCGGCTTATCGAGAGGCTTCCCGCAGGCTTCGCAACGGTGACGTTAAGGTACGTTTTCCAGAAGGGGTCTTCCCACCGCCGCTGCCGTTCAGCCAGGTCTCAGAAACGACCTGTTGACCATCCCCCGGTAGCTGCAACCGTTGGGTAACCGCAGCGCACCCGAGCCTCACGCCTCACATGATTGGAAGGAAGTCCCCGCCGAGCGGGTAAGGGGAGCTGTGTCCAAAAAGTCTCGGCGTCCATCTCTAGCGGCCATTCTGTGGTTGGATCGCCCGACCGAAACGATGTCAGAAAACATTCACCTGAGGGATATGCCAAGGATTCTCAAAAAATCTTGACGGGTTCGATCCAGCCATCTCGCCGATCTGGATAAGACGATCAAACTGGCCTCTTTCGACCGAGGCTCAGGGGGTTTGAGCCCCTCCACCGACGGAGATGATCGAGATCTGAACCAAGGAGAATCCTATGTCCCAATCTACCAAGCTCGCTCTAAGTGCTTCAGGCGCTCTCTTCGCCGCGGCCTTGCTGCTGGCTCCCGGGTTTTCGCAGGCGCAGCCTCCATCCAAACCCATCGCCAAACCTCAGGGATATGCCGAAGGCATCTACGCGGGCTATTCCGTCGCCACCGGCAACAAATTGCTCTTCGAGGTGGAGACCCTCGAGCAGGGTCGCCTCGACGCTCTCCGTGGCCTCACCTTCGGCGAAGTGATCACAGCGCCCGAGCACCGTTTCGAAAGCGCGGACTCCGGCCTGGAGATCACCTCTTTGGGTCTCGTCCAGAAAGCCGCCGCGGACTACGGCACCCACGACCTTGAATTCACCACCGAGGATCTCGCCAAGGCCGGCTACCCGACGTCCCAGGGTGTCTATCGCAAGCTCCAAGTAGCGAGCGCCATCGACGATCATCTTCTCGACCATCAAGCCCTCGAGCTGTGTTGGCCGAAACAGGGGCATTGCGTGTTGGTCGATCCCGCGGTGATCTTCATCGACTCGATCGTCAATAATCACCGGCGCTTGGCAGCCGAGGGCTTCGGCTTGAAAGTATTCGAAAGCCACGACGCCCAGAAAGCCGGCTGTGGCTTGGCCAGCAATCCGAGCATCACCAACCGCAACCACTATTGGGGTTCCTACACGGTTCAGTACACGAATGTGTTCGGCGGCGTCTTGGTGGAAAAGAACCTCGGCTCCCAACAGTCGGGAATGCGCTGCAACTCCAGCTGCCAGCCCGCTCCCTACGGCTACAGCAACTCCTCCAGCTGCTGGGGCACCGGCGGCTGGACTTGCGCCTGCGACAATAAATTCGGCTACGGCTCCACCGGTTCCTCCGGCAAGTGGATCTCCGAAACCCGTTGCACCCATCGTTGGGTCCAATCCGCCAAAGCCTCCGGCTCGGTCCACAACCAAGGTTCCTTGAGCGTGGACATCACCTGGACCCTGGGTGGCGGCGTGGACGCCAACGGCGGCCAGATCTCGGACACCTGCGGCTACTTCTGATCCCAACCCCGCCTTTTTTGAACGACCCGTCGACTCCCATCGGCGGGTCGTTTCCGTTTTCGACGCTTGTTTTCGAGACCTAGATGGACCGTCCAGCTAAGATCAGCTCCGTGAAAAGGAACACTCTTTACGACTCAGTGAGAGAATCCAGGGAGAAGCGCCTTCAGGTTCTGGCGCTCACAGCCTTGCTGTTGGTTTTCTCATCCCCCACACTTTGCCAACCCACGGACTCCGATCCACCCAATATCGTGCTCTTCTTTGTCGACGATTTGGGCTACGGGCACCTCGGATCCTACGGCCAAGCTCTGATCAAGACCCCCCGCCTGGACGAAATGGCGGCCCGTGGCCTGCGCATGACCCATTTTTATTCCGGAGACTCCTGGTGTCCTGCATCGCGCAACACATTGATGTCTGGGAAGCACTCCGGGCACACCCAGCTCCGAGGCGTCGGCACCCTAGAGGAAGAGGATCCAGAAACCGCACCACTCTATCTACCCGGTTGGTTGCGGCGTGCTGGTTACGCCACCGGCCTCTTCGGCAAGTGGGGTCTGGGATCCTACTCGGTGCCCCCCGACGGCGATCGGCCGGTGGCCACCAGCGGGCGTCCGACCCACTTGGGTTTCGACGAATTTCTCGGATTTATGACCCACCGCGACGCCCACACCTTCACCTTGCCACCCTTTGCCCAAAAACCCGGTGACTACCGCATACACGATCGTCTTTGGAAGTCCGTCGACGGCGAGACCGTGGAGGATCCGAGGTCGAGGATCCCATACCTACCGGATGTGCTGCTCGACGCCGCTCTAGAATTTATCGATCGACACCAAGAACGGCCATTCTTCCTCTACCTGCCGTCCGCCCTTCCCCATGCGGAATACTTCTTACCGAAGGACGATCCGGCTTGGGCCCACTACCTCGATGAGCAGGGGAGAAGCGTTTTTCCGGAAACGGAGTGGTCCGGGAATCCGGCCTTCCGGCGGCCCGTTCCCTTTCCCAAAGCGACGTTTGCCGCCATGGTGACTCGACTGGACACAGAAGTCGGCCGAGCTCTCGATCACCTCGAGCACAAGGGTCTGGCCGAAAAAACCCTGGTTCTGTTTATCAGCGACAACGGTCCAGCAGGGGACGCCGGTTTGGAAAGCCCGCAATTCTTCAACGGCTCCGGTGGCCTAAGAGGTCTCAAGACCTCCCTCTACGAAGGTGGAATCCGGGTACCCATGATCGCCTATTGGCCAGGAACCATTCCCGCGGGCGTCTCTTCGGAGCCGGCTGCCCTATGGGACCTCCTGCCGACACTCTTGGAGCTCGCCGACGCCCCAGGCCCTTCTCACCTCGATGGCCGCTCGATGGTCAAGCTGATGGTGGACCAACAGGAAGCGCCTCAGGTGGATGTGATGTCGGAAGAAGCAGGAAAGGCCGATATTCCACAGCAGGCCGACATCAACAACACAGTCGAGGCAAAAATGGAAGAACCCGCGCCTCTACACGACAGGAGCTCGCTACTGTATTGGGAAACTTTCAATTGGAACCACCGGAGCCAAGCCATCCGGTTGGGCAAGTGGAAAGCAATTCGCCCGGAGATCAAAGGCCACTATGACCGCGTCGAGCTCTACGACTTGGAGAGTGATCCGGAAGAAATCATCGACTACAGCCCCCTCCGCAGCCACTGTGGCAAGTTGGTTCAGTTGAAGAAGCTCATGAATGCATCCCATGAAAAGCCGCCTCCTCAACCGCGCGGCTCCTTCGAGGTGCCCGAATTAGTGCTCGACTGCGCTCACCTCTTCTCCGATGGCTTCGAGTCGGGCAATGAGCTCGGTTGGTCCTCGGTCGAGCAGCCGTGAGCGGTCCGACTATCTCAGGTATCAGGTGACTATCCCCGGATAGGTATCAGGTGAATATCCTCAGATAGATATCAGCTGAATATCCCGTGCAGGTATCAGGTGACTATCCTCTGTTGGGTGACTATCCTCTGTTGGACAGGTCTCAGGTGACTATCCCCCTGCCCCTCATCCTCCGCGACGCGACCACCGTCACATAGTTCGCCACCACGCCGATGGTACCCGCGTGCAGGCCCGCCACTTGAGACCAACCCACCAGATACAACCCCAACGCCACCGACAAACCGACCCCCAAACCCCGTAGGACGTCCTTGCCCGAAAAAGCCCCCGGCTCTCCGCGCTCGTGCAGGGTTCCCAGCACAAACGCCGGAGACAGCTGAATCAAGATTTCGAATTTGATCTCCAGCAGGCGCCACAGCGTGAAACGGGGCGAAAGCGCCACCGCACCCAGGATCAGCAAGGCCGCGACGCTGAGCACCGGAGCCAGCCGTAACAAGGCGGCTTCTCGCTCCTCAGCGCTCTCCTCGCGCCTGCGGGGTGCGAAGAAATCCTTCGTCAGGATCGACGTCAACGAAAGCAAAGCCGAGTCCGCCGTCGACATGATCGCCGCCACCACCGCCATCATCACCAAGACCACCGGCAGGGTCGCCAAGGGTTGGATTTCCACCAAATGGGCCAACACCTTGAAGGTCACCTTGTCGGATTCCACCTTTTCCAGGCCGGGGAATAAAACGATGCCCGCCGCGCCGATGAACACCACCGTGGTGATGGCGAACAGCGGAATCCAAGCCATACAAGCCAGAGCCCGCCTCAGCTCCCCGAGACGACGCGCGGCGTAGATTCGCTGGATCGCCTGGGGATAGAGGGGGGCTCCCAAACCCAAAAGCAACAAGGTGCTGAGCCAGCCGGCACAGGCCCGCAGATCCGGGCTTGCGGCCTTGGCCGGAGCCAGCTCGGAGATTTGCGCCACCACCTGAGCCGGGGTGCCGACCTCGACCGTCAGCAGCACCAACACCAGGGATAAACCCAGGGCGAGGATGACCCCCTGCACCGCGTCGGTCCACGCCACGGCCCTCATACCCCCGAGCAGCTCGTAGATCAGAATCACCGTGGCCCCACCGACCACCCCCACCCAATACGGGACCGCGCCGGCGGTCAAACCCGAAAATGCATGGCCCATGGCCATCAGCTGGGCGAGCAGAAAGTTGCAAAGGGTCACGGCAAAAATCGTCGAGGCAAGGTCGCACAGACCACGATGCCCGAATCGATCCGCCAAGAAATCCGAAGGCGTCAAATACCGACGCTTCCTTGCGCGACGGAAGAGCTGGGGGGCAAAGAGCAGATATCCGCTGACGATGCTGGTCATGAACGTCACGCTCATGATGTAGGACAAGCCGGACCGATAGGTTTTGCCGGGAAAAGCCGACATGGAGTTGCCGCTGTATTGGGTCGCGAAGAGGGTCAGCAGCAGCACAAGAAATCCGAGGTTCCTGCCGGCGAGGAAGAATTCCGCCAGATTGCGATGGACCATAGCCCGTCTGCCCAAGCCGCCCAAGACCAGCAATAGGATCACGTAAGCCATACAGGCCAGGATGACCCACCGGGCTTGGTCGAAACCTTGGGCTTGGCCGAGACCTTGGGTTGGGCCGATTTCTTGGGCCAGGCCGAGCCACGCGGTAGGGTTCAAGCTTCTCCCTCCACGCGCCCTTCGGCATCCTCGATCCGGTCCGACTCCTCATCATCGCGCCAAAGGCGAAGCAGGCCCCAGCTGGTGACGGCCGAAAGGGCGACGGTGAACCCCAGGCTCCAAACCAACCACATGGGAAGCCCTAAGAACCAAGAGGGCCGAGCGCCTACAAAGGGCAAGGGCACGGTGCCGAGGGCTATGCATGCCACCAGCATGAGAAAACGTGGGTGTTTTCGCGGCTCGTCGAACATGGTGAAAAACTACCACAAGCGGCGAGCTCCGCCACTCTCTTGCCCAACCGCCGGCCGAGACCTCAGTCGGCCTCTCCCGGTGCTGCGCGCTCACTGACCTGCACCCGCCAGCTGACCCTGAACCGGTCCTGCTTGCGCACGAAGCAGAGATCCGTCCAACCGAATAGGTGGGCCAATCGTTCGAGCATACGCCGACCACCGTATGGCTCTAGATCTTCGAGGTCCCGATCCAACGCGGAGCCCACGAGGTTCTCCACCACCCAGCAGAGCTCGCGACGGACGGGATCCAGGTTGACGGAAACTTGTGGACACGTCCCCGGCTTGCCGTGACGCATGGCGTTGACCAACACCTCCTCCAAGAAAAGACCCACCCCACCGCGAACCGGGCTGGTGAACAAATAACCGCCCGGCCAAGCGAACCGGAGCTCGAAGACGTTGGGACGGATCTCATTCGGCACCGCGGAATCGTCGGGGTCGGCCGGCCCGACCGGCCGAGACAAGACACCGTTATTCCAATGCAACCTCGACCTCAGCTCAGGCTCGGTGGCCACCCATGCGAATACCTGTTGAAAATGCTCTAGGGTGGCGTGTACCTGCTCAGCTTCCGCTGTGGTTTCTTGGGGCAAGGGAGGAGCGTCGGACCAATGGTCCAGGAGCCAACCCGTGACCGCTAGTCGGCGCTCGATGTAGGACGCTAGCCAACGGACGAACGCCGACTCTCCCACCCGTTCCCTGCTTTCTCGCGCACTTTCCCCCCTTTGCAAGCGGTACGAAAGCACGCGCACGAGGGTATCGACTCCATGGGCCAACAAACCCGCCAAACGACGCCGCTCATCGTCCCGGCAGCGTCGCTCCAGGTCTTCGGCGAAAATCGCCAGATCCGCTTCCGGCTCGAGGGGAAAGAAGAGACCGAGTCGATGTCGCTCGTCCGCTTGCAAGGTTTCAATCGGTGCCGCCACCGCCACCGAACGCACCACCGCGTGACGCACCTCCTCATCACCGCCTTCACGCTTCAGCATCAAGGGCACGCCGTAGGCCCTGCGGGTTTCCACACCGGACCGCTGCATGCGCTCGTAGTGCTCTCGAGCTCTTCCGGAAGGCACCAAATCCCCCACCCGTCGACCCGGCTTCAGGCCGAGGGCTTCCGCGGCTTCATTGCCGTAGACCACCGCGTCGCTGTTGGGGTCCACCACGGTCAACGGCACCCGCATGCTGTTGAGCAGATTTTCCTTCTCGTGCAGCTCATTCTCGGCCTTGAGCTGAGCGCTTTCCGCCCGTCGTCGGTTGAGCTCCACGCCGGCGATGAGGCTCGAGCCGAGGATCAACAACAACGTCGCCGCTGCCCACGGCAAGGACGTGGGCAGCTCCGGAAAAAGCACCACCAACCATCTGGAATGGGAGACCTGAAATAGGGCCAAGGCACCTTCACCGTCCACCACCTCGTGAAATAGGGACCCGGCGCCGGCGAAATAATCGCTGCGCTGCTCGTGATCCGCCAGCTCGGAAAGGGCCCGCCAAAGCGGAAGCTCCACCTCGGAACGCTGGGGGGACAAGGCCCGCTGCAAGGTGGTCCAAGGCTGCCATCCCCGCGGCGACCCTGGAGCCTCGAGCTCCACCAAATGAGCCATCTGCGGTCCTTCGATGCCCGCCGTCAGAAGGCGCCAGTCGATGTCGAAAGCCAGATCGATCGCCGCGACCCCCAAGAAACCCGTGGCCGGGTCGACCACCGGTCGGGTGACCGTGCTGACCAAGCCGTAACCCGCCAGATCCAGATAGAGGCCGGAATAGAAGACCTGCTGCTCCGGGCGCTCGAAATCGAAGCGGAAGAAAAACTCGTTGGAGACATAGCTGGGCATGCGGGGATGCTTGCGGAATTCTTGGCCTTCCCGCCGTAAGGTCTCCAATCTCGCGGCTTCCGATCCGTCGGCAGGCATGGGGACGGATAAGAAGCTGCCGTCTTCGCCGACCCCGTAAATCCGCACCAATCGGAGCTTGTGCCCTCCCACCTCGATGCCCAGTGGCTGCCGCTCGAATCCCTCGGCAACCCGGGTCAAATAGGGCGCCGCTTGGCGCAGGAAGAGGTTCGACGGGCTTTCCGGCTGCGCATCAATGGCCGTGTCGAGGCCCCGGCGACGGGTCATCACCAAAGCTCGCTCTGTGCCTCCCGATGGCTGGTAGCTGAGGAACCGCTGGCTTCGAAAGTGAAAACCGTCTTCGGTCTCGTTGGGTCCCTGGAGACCTCTGGCCACGGCCTCATCCACGCTCAGCAGCTCCAGCTCGTCCGCCGCGCAGGGCTCGGGCGGTGCGATGCTCATGGCGGCTTGGACCCGGTTCAGCAGCTCGGGAACCGAGTCGTGCGAAACCGACACCAACTGCTCATAGGCAGCCTGTTGGGACGCCTCCAGCTGTCGACCGTAACGTTTGATTTGCACATCGAGCCACGCCACCGCACCCGGCGTGCCCGTAGGACGTGTGGGTGTCGCCACCTGCACCAAATCGAAAACAGCCCGTCCCCGGCTTCGATCGATGGAAGACTGCCAGGCCTCTCGGGCGGAGCCCCAGGTGAGGGCGGCCAAGGCCACGAAAAGCAACAATCCCGCGTAGAGCCATAGGGCCCGTCGGCTCGGCGGATGGCTGCGTCTCGAAGGCGAAGGTCGATATGATGAGCTCATGTCATGGTTCTGTGAGCAACCGCCGAAACGACGGCCGATCCTATTGGTGGAAGATCACCTCTACCATATCGAAGAAGCGCTGAGCCTCTTAGAGCAATCGGCCCCGCGATTGCTGCCGCTGCTCACCATCGCTTGCCTCGATCGGCCCGGACCGGATACCGACCGCAGCCTTAAAGATTGGCTGCAACGCTTTCCCGAGACGCGATTCGTCGCCGCGACCCAAGAAATCAAAGATCCGCGGCTCGACCCCTTGGATCCAATCGTTTTCGGTCGCCAGCACGAGCTGACCAAGGCCCTCGCCCTCCAGCTCCGCCCCGGCGGTTTGCTGCTCCAGGACGTGCAGCTCGAGACCTTGACATTCATCCCCCGCGACCGCTGGTGGGATTCCATCCACCTGGCGGCTTCGATCCGCGGGCTCTTCGCCGATCGCGCGCCCTGTTGCCGATTTCTTTCCAACAAAAAAGGCTACGAGGCGACGTTCGGTGTCGACCTGCTGGAAGCGGGTTTCGACCCCCGCGATGTGATCGACAAACGGCTGGCGGAAAAGCTCCTGATCCCCACCATCCTCACGTTCTTGGACCGCCGGCTTCCGTTGGAGCTGCGCTCGGCCGAAGGCGGAAGATCCGCCACTTCCGTGGTGGGCCTCGAGCCGCAAGACCGAGCCGAGGTGGAGGGCTGTGTGGATCTCATCCTGTGGGACCTCCCCGGCCGCCCCGAGCTCGGCGGCCGATTGGTGCCCCGACGAGGCCGCTCCTCACGCCTAAAGCTCAAACCCGGATGCCACGAGCTCATGACCTGGCGAGGCCTGCTCGACGACCTGCTGCACCTCGGTCCGGGCATTCCGGTGCTAGAGGTCGGCCGAAGAGCTGCCCCCGAGCTCGCCGGCCGCGCTGAGATCACCAATTGCGCGGCCCGCCACATCCACCTGGTGCGGTCGCGCCTCAGCCAGGCCGACGCGGTGCAAACCGTGGATCATGCCTATCGCTTGGATCGCCGTTTGTCGGTCGCCCGCGCCTTCGATCCCTCCCAGCCTCCGCTGACCTCCTGAATCGACCCGCGCTGCTCGGAGGTCGCGGAATAGCCCGCCCCCTCCCCTTCTCCCTACCCTGGACCCGGCTACCAAGGGCCGACACGGGGTCGGTCGAGCCTTTCCGACCGATCGACGGGAGACATCATGCAAGCTTTTCTCGACGTGCTCAGCGCGGCCATTGCGGCCATCAACGGTGTGCTTTGGCATCCGGCCATTCTCTACGTGCTGCTGGCCGTGGGCATTTTGTTCACGATCTGGAGCCGATTCAGCCAAGTCCGAGCCGTCACCCACGGCGGCGCGGCCGTTCTGGGGACCTTTGACGATCCCGACGACCCCGGCGCCATCAGCCACTTTCAGGCCCTTTCGGCCGCTCTCTCCGCCACCGTCGGCCTCGGCAACATCGGTGGAGTCGCCCTCGCCGTGGCTCTCGGTGGGCCGGGATCGGTATTCTGGATGTGGGTGGTCGGCGTGCTCGGCATGGCGCTCAAAACCACCGAGGTCACCCTTTCCATGATCTACCGACGGACCGACGATCCCGACAACCCGCACGGAGGTCCCATGTGGGTGGTTCGGCACGGCCTCGCCGAGCAATCCCCGCGGCTCATCGGTCTCGGCAAGACCCTCGGAGGTCTTTTCTGCTTTACCCTCCTGGTGTCGGCGGTCACCGGCGGCAATATGTTCCAAGCCTGGAACGTCGGCAACATTATGCAGGAATTCTTCGGGATTCCGTCGTTTTGGGTCGGATGCGTCTTAGCGGTGCTGGTGGCGCTGGTCATCCTCGGAGGCATTCATCGGATCGGCGCCGTGGCCGGGACTCTGGTGCCGTTTATGTGCGCGGCGTATTTGATCGCCGGCTTTTACGTCATCTTCAGCCGAATCGATCAAGTGCCGGCGGTTTTCGCCATGATCTTCGCCAACGCCTTCAGCGCCACCCAGGCCCAAGGGGCGTTTATCGGCGGGACCGCGGGATTCGCTTTCGCCACAGGCCTGCAACGGGCCTTTTTCTCCAGCGAGGCAGGCCAAGGCTCATCCCCCATCGCCCACAGCGCGGCGCGCACCCACGAGCCGGCCCGCGAGGGCTTGGTCGCGGGCCTCGAGCCGCTGATCGACACCCTGGTGATCTGCACCATGACCGCCCTGGTGATCTTCCTCAGCGGTGCCTGGAACCGGCCGGCCGACCAGACCTTTCTCAGCCCGCCGGCCCTGGTACAAACCGACGACGGTAGTTGGACGCTGGAAGGTGGCCGCCTGGTCAATCGGTCGGATCGCCCCTGGATCGCCGGCGATACCCTGCAAGCCCACTTGCTCGACGGGGACAGGCCGATCGCGGTCAACGGTCTGCTTCTCGCCGACGAGAACGGGTTAGAGATTTCCTGGAGCACGGTGCGGGCATCCACCAGGCCGATGCTCAAAGACGGGCTCTTCGTCGGTTATACGGGAGCCAGCTTCACCGCCCTCGCCTTCGACCGCGTGCACCCCGGCTTGGGCAAATGGTTGGTGACCGTCGCGACGTGGCTCTTCGCCCTCTCGACCCTGATTTCTTGGAGCTACTACGGCGAGCAAGGGGTGATCTATCTGCTCGGTGAGTCGTGGGTGACCCGCTACCGAATCCTCTTCTGCGTCGCCATCATCGTCGCTTGCTCCGGCATCGTGCGGACCGTGCAAGAGCTCAATCAGCTGACCTTATTGGGCACCGGTTTCATGCTCTGGGCCAACATCCCCATCACCGTCTATTTCGCGCGAAAAGCCATGGACACCCAGGAGGACTACCGCCGACGATCAGCGGCCGGCCTCCGCAGGGATCGTCCCGCGCGATGACCCCAGGCCCGTGATCGGGCTAAAATACGAGGATCGAAGCCATCGCTACCGTGGTATTCCATCGATACCGAGGTATTTCCTCGATATCGTTGCATCGATACCGTTGCATCCGGTCCTCGTTTCACGCCCCAGCAACCCTGAGAGCAACCGCGCACATGCTCAACTATCGGCTCGTCCTCGTCCTCTTAACGCTCTTGTCGGCAATCCCCCTATGGGTCTCAGCCGCCGAGATCGGACCTTCGTCAAAGTCGGATAGTCACCAGTCGGATAGTCACCTGATACCTGCCCTGGATACTCACCTGATACCTGACCGAGCGCTCCGGGATACCCACCTGATACCTATCCGGGATACTCAATCGACACTTGCTCAGGCGCTCCGGGATACCCACCTGATACCTATCCGGGATACTCAACTGACACTTGCTCAGGCGCTCCGGGATACTCACCTGATACCTATCCGGACGCGATTGGCGGAGGCGTCCTCTCCGTCTGCTACCGCCACCAACACCGACCCGTTCGGCGACCTGATCTCCGCCTTGGGCTCATTGCTCAAGTGGTTCTTGATCCTCTGCTTCTTGGCCTTCTTGCTCTTCCTATTGGTCGTCGCGTTGGTCTTGTGGAAGGCCAAGCAGCTGGTGGCCAATGCCGTGAAATCGGACCCCGTGGCTCTTTCCAAGCTCGTGGACCGGCTGCGGCGCAAGCACCCCGAGCTCGACGACCGAGCCCTGTGTCGGAAGATCATCCTCCGGCAGTCGAATCGAGCGGGTCTGGTGGGATTCATCACCGGGGTCGGCGGCCTACCGACCCTGCCCTTGGCCTTGCCCATCGACATCGCGGCGACGATTCGCATCCAGGCCAATATGGTCCACATGCTGCGCCTGGTCAAAGACGTGCACGAGGACGAGGTGCCGGAGGCCGGGCTTTGGCTGGCCACCACCGGCGGCATTGAGCTGGCCACCGCCGGCAGCACCGCCCTGCGGGAGGTAGTGGTTAAAATCATCTCCAAATCGCTGCTCAAATTCTTGCCGCTGATCGGTGGCGTCATCGGTTTCGGCCTCAATTGGGCCTCGACCCAAACCATGGGACGCCTCGGCCTGAAATATATGGACCGGTCCAAGATCGCTCCTCCTGCTCCGGTGGCAGTCGACCGGGACCTGGACGCAGATGGATAGGATTCTGAGACGAGCCGTCGACCACAACACCGTTCGAGGGCATATGCTCTGAATCTCATTCCACGTCTCCGTCACGTCTGCCGGCTCGACACCCCATGTCTTCTCCCCCGAGCTCCATCGATCCCAAACCCATTCACCGTGTCCTCAGGGCATGGCGCGACGGTGAGCATCGCGAATCCAACTTTCGCGTCTTAGTTGAGCTCTACTATCGTCCGCTACACGGTTTCTTCCAAAAACGGGGCCTGGAGCCTGAAGACAGTCGAGATCTAACCCAAGAGACGTTCGTTCGGATCTATAAGGGCATGGACACCTTTCGACACGAATCCGAATTCGAGACTTGGCTCTTTGCCGTGGCCGGAAACGTCTTCTTGCAGCATCTTCGTCACGGCCGGACCCTGAAACGGGGCGCAGGCGAAACAGCTCTCAGCCTCAGCCATCCCGGGCTCGAAGACCGACTGCAAGAGCGCGCCCACGATCCGGGCCCCGTCGCCGAAGATCCGCCACAAGACCCCCTCGACCGAGCCATTCGCAGTCAACGGCTGGATCTCCTGCGCAAGGCGGTCGAGGATCTGCCGCCGAAAATGCGCGCCGTGCTCAAGCTGTCCGTGTACCAAGAACGCAGCCGTCGGGATATCGCCGAAGCCCTCGGATTGTCGACGGAAACCGTCAAAGCGCATCTTTTTCAAGCCCGGAAACGGCTGGCCGAAGCCCTGTCCGACTCTCCGGAGGAAAACCCTTGAGCGACCGACCGAAGCCCGATCCCCGTCCGGACGACCTCGACGCGGAGCTGCGCGAGCTATTCGCCGCCGAGCAACCCGGACCGGAGCCGACAGCGGACGAGCTCGCGGCCTGGCTCTCGGGGGAGCTGAGCTCGGACCAAGAGGATCGGCTGATGGACCGCATCGCCGACTGCCCGGATGCCATGGACACGGTGTTGGCCATGCGTCGGCAGCTCGAGGAGGTGTCGGCCCAGCCTGAAACCCCATCCCTCGACCCCGACACCAGCCGAGCCGTCGACTCGGTGATGGCCGCTGTGTCCGCCCTGCCCGAACGACCGCCGACCCCCGAGCACGCAGCCTGGACCCATGATCCGAAGGGGACGGGTCGAAAGACTGAGCGGTGGAAGACGGCGGGCCGAGTCGTGCCCTGGGCCGCGGCGGCGGTCCTGACGATCGCCGTAGCCATGCAGAGCGCCCGGATCGATCGACTCACCACCCGTCTCGAGTCGGCATCTCCTTCATCCGTGGTGGCCTCGACACCGGTCGAACCGGTGGGAAAGATGCTTACGGAAACGAAACCTACGGATCCGGAACCTACCCACACAGGGGTCGAGGTCGGCGTTCAGGTGGTCGAGCTCTTTGCCTCTTCGCGCTTGCGCGCTCCGATCGACCCGTCGGGCGGCACCTTCTCGGGTGGCGTCACCGACCCCGCGACCAGCAATGGGGCGTCGCCCCTCGAACGGGTGGACGTCAGCTCCACCCGCTCCGTGGTGTTGATTCTGACCCCCCAGGATCCAACTCCGGGTCGCGTCTACGGGGTCGCGATCTCGTCCTCGGATCAACAGATGCTGTGGCAAGGAGAAACCACGGCCGACGACACCGGGGTGGTCGTGATCCGTCTGCCCGCCGGCTTCGCGAGCCCCGGTCCGGCCCGGCTCGAGCTGACCGATCCGTCGCAGCGCGTTGAGGAATTCGGCCTGCGATTCGTCGCCGAGCAAACCGCAGAATCCCCATGAGGACTTCCGCCCGAGCATACGTTCTGATCTGTTGCATGTGGTCCTCGGCCCTTGGAGCGGACCCCGTTCCGGAAGACCCCAGCGTCTATTTCGAGCGGGGTCGAGCGCTTCTGGAGAGCCGGCGAGCGGACCAAGCCGAGATCGCGATGCACGAGCTCCAGCGCGCTCTCGAAGGTTTCGAGGCCGCGGAAGGACGAGATGCCGAGCGGGCGGAAACCCTCTACGCCTTGGCTCTGGCCGCGGAGCTCGCCGGGGATCCGGTCGCCGCGCTCGAGCTCAATCAGCGGGCGATCCGAATCTTCGAACGGCTCGCCGATCCCTTCGGGGTAGCGGCCGCCCACGACCACCGGGCCTCGCTGCTGATCCATCAGGGCCGGCTCGAGCCCGCCCAATCCCATTTTCGCCGAGCCCTCGAAGCTCGTCGTCGGATCGGCGATCCCTCCGCCATCGCCACTTCCTTGCACAATCTGGCGTCCCTAGAGCTGGAAGCGGGGCGCGGCGGAGCAGCCCTCGACCTTTTTCAGCAGAGTCTCGACCTGCGAGACGGCCTCGGAGAGCCCGAGGCGCGGGCCGCCGGTCTCAACAACTTGGGGCTGCTGTGGTTGCATTTGGGCCGGAACGACTCGGGACGCCGATTCTTGGAATCCGCCCTGGAGCAACATCGCCGGACCGGCGACCGCCTGTCCGAAGCGGGAACCCTCAACAATCTGGCCTGGACGGCCTGGCAAGATCGACGCTGGCCCGAAGCCCGGGATCGGCTGATTGCGGCCCTGGAGATCTACAGCGCTTTCGGGCACCGCGCGGGCATCGCCAGGATCCTGGGCAATCTCGGCTTGGTGGACCTGGAGCAGGGGGATCTGCCGAGCGCGAGACGTCGCATAGAAGCCGCCATCGCCGAAGCCCGTGACCAAGGGTTTCAGCGCATCGAGGCTTCCCATCTCGCCTCCCTGGGGCGCTGGCAGCTGATGGCCGACACCCCCGAGCAGGCCATCGCCACCTTGGGACGGGCGGCCGCTCGACAACGGGAATTGAACGATCCCGAGTCCTTGAGCATCTCCCTCTTCGATTTGGCCCAAGCTCACCGGCGCCGGGGCGAGCTCACAGCCGCGCTTGCCGCCCTCGACGAATCGATCGAAGCCATGGAATCCATGGGTTCCCGTCTCGGTGGCGGCGATATGCGCGCCTACTTCCTCGCCCCGCGACGGCGCCTCTACGATTTGCGCATCGACTTGCTGATGCAACAGCGGAAGTGGTCCGAAGCCCTGCTCACCAGCGAGCGCGCCCGAGCCCGGGGACTGCTGGACCTGTTGGCCTTCGAGCCTCGAGAGACCGCTCGACGGCTCACCTCAGAATCCGCCGAGCCCCTGAGCCTGAAACGAGCCCGTGATCTGATCGACGATCGGACTGCCGCCCTGATCTTGCACCTGGGAGAAGAAAAGGCCTGGGCTTGGGTGATGACGCAGGAAGAGCTATCGGCCTTCGAGCTCGGCTCGGCCGGCACCCTCGACCAGTTGGCCGCCGACACCCGCGCCGCCGTGGCCGACAGCCGTCGCCGGCTGGCCCGAGGATTGGCCCAAAGGTCCCTCGAGAAATTGGCCGACGCCTTGGCCGATCCCCTCGCTCGCATGAAGCAGCGCCGTTGGCTGATCGTTCCTGACGGTGCCCTGCACGGCACCCCTTTTGCCGCCTTGCCCCTCTCGGACGGCCGATCGGCGATCAGCCGTCACGATGTGGTGACCCTGCCGTCGTTGACGGTCTTGGCCCGTTTGCGGGACCGCCGGCATACCGATTTGCAAGAGCCGCAGACCTCAGGCGTCGGCGACTCGGCCGGGGAGCTGGCGGTGCTGGCGGATCCGGTGTTCCATCGCCGCGATACCCGCTTTCAAGCCGTCGGCTCAGCATCGGACCTGGGCTCTGATTCCAGCCGGGGCACCCAAACGCCCACATTGTCGTCATTCGGCCCGGCGCTGCTCGAGCTCCCCCGCCTGCCCTTCAGCGCCGTCGAGGCCGAGCGAATTTCCCGATACTTCCCACCGGATCGGGTCGAGGTCCACACCGGTTTCAATGCCACGGCCGAGCTGGTCACCGGCGGTGCGCTCAAGGCCTACCGTCGGCTACATTTTGCTACCCACGCCATTGTCGACGATCAACATCCTGAGCGCTCGGGGCTGGCCCTATCGGCGATCGATGCCCGAGGACGTCCTGTCGGCAAAGGTTTCCTGCGTCTGGCCGACATTTTCGAGCTGCGTCTCGACGCTGAGCTGGTGACCCTCAGCGCTTGCCGATCGGCCCTCGGCAAACCCCTGCGGGGAGAAGGCCTGCTGGGATTGAGCCGCGGTTTCTTTTCCGCCGGTGCCCGCCGGCTGGTGGCGGGGCTCTGGGATGTAGACGATCGAGCCGCCGTCGAGCTGATGGCGAGCTTCTACCAACTCTCCGCCGAGGACGGCCTCGATCCCGCCGCCGCCCTCGCCGAAGCCCAACGGCGTTTGCGCGACGACCCTCGATGGAGCGCGCCCTTCTATTGGGCGGGTTTCGTGTTGCTGGGGGACTGGCGATGACATCGAAATTTCGAGGTCGACGCGGACCGACCGCCCTGGCGATGCTGTGGATCCTGGCTGTGCTCTTCTCGACGTCGGCCGGCTCACTGTCTTCCCAGGGTCCTGAGGGTTCCCAGGGGCCCGAGGATTCCCAGGGTCCTGAGGGTTCCCAGGGCCCTGAGGGAACCCAGGGTCCTGAGAGGTCCGGGCTTCCGGAGAGCCGATGGCTCGAGGTCTCCGTGCTCGACCGCCAAGGCTCTCCGCTGGAAGGCCTAGGTGCCGAGGATTTCGTGGTCTTCGAAGACGGCGAAATCCGCCCCGCGACCCTCGCCGCAGAGCCGCCCAGCGCCCGACATCTGCTTTTCGTCGTCGACCTGCCCACCAGCCCGCCCGCGGACCGCCACCTCGCCTTGCCCACCATGCGCCGCTTCTTGCTTCGCCGCGCCGGCAAAGGGGATCGCGTCACCATCATGACTTTGAATCGGGGCAAAGCTTCCGAGCAGATCGAGATCTTATGCCGACCGACCGATCGCGCCGGGGAGATCGAGGCCGCGGTCGAGCGTCTCACCGCGATCCGAGAAGCGTCCTTCCAAGCCCGGCGTCACCGTCGCACCGATATTCGCCGCGAGGTTCGCGATGCCTATTTGGCCCTGGAGCAGGCCTTCGACGTGATCGCGGGAGACGGCGTCGGCACCACGGTGCTCTACCTCGGACGAAGCCTGAGCGCCGGCATCGGGGAGAGCAGCTTCTCGGACACCCTAGCGGTGGGCACCGTGCCGCCGGACTCCGAGGCCTCGGACTTCATCGGCTCGATTCAATATTTGGTCTCCATGCCCCGGTCCGGCCCCCTGGAATCCAAAGCCAGAGGCGAGGGGGACCGGCTGTTGTCCGCGGCGTTGCGGGCTCAGGCTAAGGTCTTCCCGCTGATCGCCGGCGAGCCTGGACCGGGATTGGGCTCGGAGCTGTGGTTGGCCACCGAAACCGGCGGCAGGCCGCTGGCCCTGCGGCGTATGGAATCCGAGCTGGCCAAGCTCGATCGCGAGCTCGACAACACCTATTTTCTCTCCTTCGAGCCCAGCGCCCCGGACGATGACCGATTCCACCGGCTACAAGTGCAAACGGTAGAGCCCTCCGAGCCCAAGCTCCACCTGAGCCATCTGCGCGGATACCACGCGGAAGACGAGCGCCGTCAGTTGGCGGCCCGAGCTCGGGCCGCATGGCAGCTCGGGCTGACCGACAATGCCCTCGGGCTCAAAGCCCGTCTGGTGCAGGCCGAGAGCGGAAATGTCGAGGCCTTGGAGCTGGAGCTTGCCGCACCCGCACCTTCCGGCACGTTGACCCTCGGCTTGGCAGTGCCCACGGAAAAAGGCTTGGTCACCCAATTTCAGGTCCTGCCGTTCGCCGTCGATCCTCAATTCCGCGAAGAGATCCTGCGACTGCGCATCCCCCTCCGCTTACCCCCTGACTTTCAAGGTCTGGGTTTGGCCCTGCGCGACGACGATGGCGGTCGCGTCAGCGTCTTGCGGCTCGACACCGAGCTCGACCCCTAACCCCCTTCCACTTCGATCGGATCTAACTCCTTGAGCACGGAGATGCGCTCCGTGCTCAAGCAAAGGAGCGATCCATGTCCCAAAGCTTCCCCAACGTCCCTGTCTTTTCAAATCGGTCGGTCCCAAATCGGTCGGTCCCAAATCGGTCGTGGCCTCTGATGATGTGGGCCCTGATCCTCGTTGCCGCTCTGGGTATCGCGGAGCCGGCGACCGCGGAATCCGGTGTCGAAATCACTCCCATGATCGGCTACCGAACGGGAGGCACTGAGGTCAGCACCGGCATCTTCTGCATCGCAGTCGACGAATTCACCTCTCCGTGCCCGCACACCGCCGAATCCCAGGACGGAACCTCCCTCGGATTGATCGCCGACTTCGCCCTCAACGATCGATGGTCGTTCGAGGTGGTGCTCAATCGGCAGGAAGCGGACCTCAACGCCGAGCTGATCGTCTGTGAAGTCTGCGACTTCTTGGTCATCGATCCGGTCCTCGACGATCTGGAGATCACCACCCTGCACGTCGGCGTGCAACGGCGGTGGCGCCAAGGTCGCGTTCAACCCTTCGTCGCCATCGGGGCGGGTATCTCGCGCTTGTCGACGGACCACTTCCGATTCGGCCTGATCCAAATCGACGAGCAGCGTCCGTCCGTCAGCTTGGCCGGCGGCATTCAGCTGCCGATCAACGATTGGCTCGGAGTCCGTTTCGAAGCCCGCGGTTATTGGATCGACCTACCGACCGACGAATTCCCTTTTCTCGAAGATCTCGAGCAAAGCGAGCTGGCCGGTGGCCTGACCTTCCGCTGGTAGCACATCCCAACAGGACCGACGGTGTGCCCACCCAGGCTCGGAAGCTCCCGCCCCGCTTCCCGTCCGGCACCGGCCCGCCTCCGAAATCCACACCTCCTGGAAGCGCTCCTCTACCGAGGACTTATGCTTCTGGTACAGTCCAGCCATCATTTCCAGGAGCTTTGCATGCCATTCGAATCAGCGACCTATCGGACCTTTGCGTGCCACCTCGCCCCGGCGATTTTGATCCTGCTCGCCTCCGCGCTGTCTCTCGCCGCGCCCGCCCACGCCGAGACGCCGGCCCAGGCCTTTGTCGGCGGCAAGATTTTGACGATCTCCGGCCCGCCGATCGAGAACGGCGTGCTGATCATTCGCGGCAAGGTGATCGAAGCCGTCGGCCCCGCGGACCAAATTTCGATTCCCGCGGACGCCGAGGTCCACTCGGTCGAAGGCAAGATCCTGATGCCCGGGCTGGTCGATACCCACAGCCACATCGGCAGCCCCTACGCCGCCGACCGCTCGGCACCCATCCAGCCGGCCGTCCGCAGCCTCGATTCCATCAACGTCCGCGACAAGGGATTCCAGCGGGCGCGCTCCGGGGGGTTGACCACCCTCAATTTGATGTCCGGCTCCGGCCATCTGATGGGTGGCCAAACGCTTTACGTCAAGTTGCGGGACGCCAACACCATCGACGATTTCCTGATCGCCACCGACGATGGCTTCGCCGGCGGCATGAAAATGGCCAACGGCACCAACTCCCGCTGGGATCCGCCCTTTCCCGGCACCCGCGCGAAGTCCGCGGCTTTGGTCCGTGAGCAATTCGTCAAGGCCCAGGAATACCAGCGGAAAATGGCCGCGGACGATCCTGAAAAACGTCCGGACCGGGATTTGGCCATGGAAGCCCTGGTGGAGATTCTCGAAGGCAAGCGCAAAGTCCACCACCACACCCACCGCCACGACGACATCCTGACCGTGCTCCGATTAAAAGAGGAATTTGGTTTCGAAGTGGTGCTGCACCACGTGTCGGAAGCGTGGAAAGTGGCCGATGAAATCGCCGCCGCCGGGGTCGCCTCCTCCCTGATCATGATCGACAGCCCCGGCGGCAAGCTCGAGGCCGTTCACGTGGCGTTCGAAAACGGCAAAGCCTTGGAAGAGGCCGGTGCCTCGGTCGCCTTCCACACCGACGACCTGATCAACGATTCCCGCCTTTTCCTACGCTCGGCCGCTTTGGCGGTGCGCGCGGGCATGAGCCGTGAGGGCGCCCTGCGCTCCCTGACCCTCGCCGGGGCCGAGATGCTCGACCTGGAGGATCGCATCGGCTCCTTGGAATCCGGCAAAGACGCCGACTTCATCATCCTTTCCGGGGATCCCTTCTCCGTTTACACGAAGGTGGAGCAAACCTGGGTCGAAGGCCAAAAGCTCTTCGATCTCACCGACCCCGAGCATCGACTGATCGCCGTCGGCGGCTGGGGCGCGGGCTCACCGGGCCACGCCCACATCGCTTGTCTCGACCACGAGGAGGTGGACCGATGATCTTCTCCCATGTTGTTTGGTGCCGCGCCAAAGCGGGTCCATCCGGATCGACGGCCCGCGCCGGTCTCTCGGCCGACCTCTTGACCTGCCTCCTGACCTGCGGGCTCTTGATCGGCTCCCTCGCTGCTTCGGCCTCGGCCGCTGAAGGATCCGAGCTCTCGGGCAGCATCGCCGTGCGCGGCCAAAAGGTCTACACCATGGCCGGAGAGGTGTTGGAAAACGGTGTGGTGTGGATTCGCGACGGCAAAATCGCCGCCGTGGGCACCGCCGAAGAGGTCGAGCTGCCCGCCGACATCGAGGTGATCGAGGCGGCGGTGGTGACCCCGGGCCTGATCGACGCCCACACCACGGTCGGTATCTCCGGCTACTTCAATCAGGACCACGACCAGGACCAGCTGGAGGGCTCATCGCCCGTGCAACCGGAGCTGCGAGCCATCGATGCCTACAACGCCCGGGAACGGCTGGTGGAGTGGGTGCGCGATTTCGGCGTCACCACCATCCACACCGGCCACGGTCCAGGAGCGGTGATTTCCGGCCAAACCCTGATCGCCAAAACCCGTGGGGACAACGTGGCGGAGGCGGTCTTGGTGGAGACGGCGATGATCGCCGCCACCCTGGGCGAAGGAGCCGAGGGTAGTGACAACGGTCCCAAGGGCTGGCCGGGCACCCGCGCCAAAGCCGCCGCCCTGCTGCGCGGCCAATTGGTGGAGGCCCAGGCCTACGTCCAGAAGCTCGAGCAAGCGGAGCCCGACCAAGCTCCGGGTCGCGATCTTCGGCTCGAAGCCCTGGCCGCGGTGCTGCGGGGTGAGCTGCCGCTGATGGTGACCGTGGAACGGCACCAAGACATCATGACCGCCCTGCGCATCCGCGACGAATTCGACATCCCCATGGTGCTCGACAGCGCGGCAGAGGCCTACACCATGATCGATGAAATCAAGGCGTCCGGATTGCCCGTCCTGGTGCATCCCGCCATGAAGCGACCGCGCGGAGAAACCGAAAACCTGACCCTTGAAAACGCCGCCCGTCTGGCGGACGCCGGCATTCCCATCGCCTTGCAGTCGGGCTTTGAAGCCTACGTGCCCAAAACCCGGGTCTTGACCTTCGAGGCCGCGATCGCCGCCGCCAACGGTTTGGGCTTCGAGCGCACCCTGTCCGCCATCACCATCGACGCCGCCGAGATCCTCGGCATCGCCGACCGGGTCGGATCCATCGAGGTCGGCAAGGACGGCGACCTCGCGCTCTACGACGGCGATCCCTTCGAATACACCAGCCATTGCCTCGGCGTGGTGATCGACGGGATTCGCTTCGGCGAGCAAGCCCGCTGAAGAAGAGTTGAACGCGGTAGGACGGTGCCGAGGGCGACCTGAGCTCTTTGGTTCACCCACGACTCCCATCGGCTCACTTCCGGCCCTGGGATCTCCTGGCCAATTTCTCAGAAACCTGTAAATGCGCCCAATAAATGGGCGTTTTCTTTTTTCAGGCAGACCTCAGGTGAATCTGGAACGACCCTTGCTCTAGATCCAGGCAGGCGGACCGAGCTCCAACGCTCGCGCCGATGTTCTCGCCCATTTACCTGAGGAGATGCCCATGTCGTTCGCCAGCCCCAATCGATCTCACCACGCCTTGGCCACGGACCGTTCCAAACCGACAGGTCGACTCAAAAAGCTGTGGATCTACGCGATCTTGCTCGCCCTGCTCTGCGTGGGCACCGCTACCGCCCAAACCGGCGATCGAGTCGGTATCAACAAGAATTTCGTCGATCCTCCCACCGCTGAGAAGCGACAGATCCAGCACAATAACTTCTTTTTGTACGCCGACTCCGAGGAGGCCCACTCCCACAGCGATGACGACACCTCCATCGGCACGATCCTCGACCTTCAAACCCACGATTACGCCACGAGGCAACGCCCGGCCGGGCTGACCTACGACGTCTACAGCGGCATCGGCTTCGGTTTGGCCACCAGCATGATGGTGGTCGGCCCTCGGCTCGATGCCGACGGCTATCGACGGGTGGTGATCATCGACACCCTCGAGGACTACGGCGCGGGTCAAGAGATGGCGAGTCTCTATCTCGACCTCTACAACCAAAAATACCTGGACCGCACCGGTGGGCCGTCATTGGCTCCCAAGGACAAGCTGCCCCTGGACACGGTGATCTACACCCACAACCACATCGACCACACCGGCGGAGTGCTGGGCTACCTCGACGCCGCCGACAAAGAGGCGTGCCCCGCCCAGGATCCGAATATCCGCGGCCTCGGTGGCGACTACTTGGCCCGACGTAATTGCGTGGAAATCATCTCCCAGGAAAAGGTGGTCGACGCGGTGGTCAACACGTCGAGCATGTCGGGTCGTATGATCCAAGCCCGCTCCGCCTACATGTATGGTTTGACCCTCAAAAACGAGCTCTCTCCGGCGCCACCCATCCTCGCGGAGCCCTACGGCCAAGCCATCACCAACGGTATCGGTCCGTATCTCAGCCGGGGCACGGCGGGTTTTCGCATCCCGTCGCGCACGTTCGCCGAGGAGATGTGGCTGACCGCCGCCGGCGTGCGCATGCGCATCATCTACGTGCCGAGCGAGACCAACGACGAGCTCGCGGTTTTCGTGCCGGACGCCCTCAACGGTGCCGACGCGGAAGCTTTGCCGTCGGCCGAGAGCGGCCTGCTCTTCTCCGCCGAGGTCATCCAAGGACCCGCTTTTCCCAACCTCTACAGTCTGCGCGGCACCCAATACCGCAGCCCCGCCAACTGGTACGCCAGCGTCGACAAGCTACGGGAATTCGACTCCTGGTGCATGGTGCCCAGCCACGGTCCGCCGGTTTGCGGTCGAGACAACATTCAGTTGCTCCTGCGCAACTTCCGCGACGCCGTGCAATTCACCCACGATCAAACCCTGCGTTACCTAAATAAAGGTTATACACCCGATGAGCTGGTGGGGCTGGTGAAAGTACCCGACGAGGTGACCCGCGAGCTGGGCGAGAAATTGGTACCGTGGCCGAATGCCACCCCGGACAGCCGAGGTCTGGTGCATCCCGAGGATTACCTGCTGCCGTTCTACGGCTCGGTCCCACAGAGCGTGCGCGAGACCTATTTCGGCTACCTCGGATGGTACGACGGCGATCCCGTCCACCTCTCGCCCACACCACCCCAGGAAGCAGCGGTCCGCATGGCGTCCTTGATCAGCAGCGGCAAATCCTTGGCAGACGCCACCCGAGACGCCTTGGACGCCGGTGAATATCAATGGGCCGCCGAGCTGGCGACGATCTCGATCCGAGCGGATCGCAACGATTTGAACGCCCGCAAGCTCAAATCCCAGGCCTTCCGCGAGCTCGGCGCCCGAGCGTTGAACCCAAATTGGAGCGATTGGTTCTTCACCTCCGCCGCCGAGCTTTACACCGAGAATATGGATCCCAAGGAGTGCTTCCAGCCGTTCTTACCCGTCGGCTTAGTCTCCCCCGTGACCCAAGCCGCGGTGCCCCTCGAAGCGTGGGTCAACAGCTGGACCTGGAAAGTGAAGGGCGAGCAGAGCAAAAACGAAACCGGCGATGCGGTCTTCGGCTTCTGGTTCGAGCCCACCACCCAAGACTTCGGCGTCACGGGTTATTTGCTGCGCTTGCGCCACGGCATCGTGGAGGTGACCCAATGGCAAGGCACCCAGGCGGATTTCTTGGCGGAGACCCAATCCGCCGTAGGTATGAGCGAGGCGGCCCTCGATCAGCTGATCTTCGATCGCGCCCAATGCGTCACCGCACGCAACACCCAACAGAAGACCGGAGCCTGCGAAACCTTCGTCGAGGCCATGAAATCCGACGGCATTCAGCTCATGAAGGGAAATTGGTCGACCGTCGAGAGCTTCTTCTCCAACTTCGACGACCTGCCCACCTGCGCGGCGCCGGTGACCGTGCCTAGGCACTGATGGATTGCGGGGCCTCGTTCTGAAGAGACCGGATCAGGGGACGGTCCACGTCCAAGCCGTGACGTCTCTCCCGACTCGAAGCCGTCGTCAAAGATCGCGTTCAGGTCGACCAAGCTGCCTTCCACCTCGTTATTGCAGCCCGCGCAGTCGTCGGAGCTCCAGGCGACGATAAAGCGGTCATCTCCAGCTGGAGCCATATCGACGTAATACTGATCACCGGCGGCGATCTCATTGACTTGGAATTCACCGCCGACCGCTTGGCCATCACTGCCGAATCGTCGGCCCTGGATAGCGAAACCCTCTGCAGGCGATGCGGTCTCACTCTCCCAAACCGCGACGAAACCGTCGCTCGAGGCGGAGATCGTGGGATGCCTTTGCCTGCCGAGGGTAGTGATGTTGACCATCAGCTCGTCGGTGCGCGGGCTGCCATCGGAGTGAAAGACCCTGAAGACCACCGCGTCGTCGCTGCCGTCGATGAGCTGGCTCTGCCACACCAGCGCGAAGCTGCCGCTACTTGGTAGGTTGGAATCGGTTCCAACCTCAGCTCCGCCTGCTCCGCCTCCTGGGGCTTTCACCTGCTGAATCGACACCGACTTCAATAGTTAGGCATTGAACTAACTATTGAAAACCGCCATACTTCTCTCATGGAAGCCGTCGCCACACTCGACTCGGTATTTCAGGCCTTGGCCAACCCGACCCGCCGCGCGGTCGTCGAGCGATTGAAGCACGGGCCCACCACTGTCAGCGTGCTCGCCGAGCCTTTCGACATGGCATTGCCGTCGTTCCTTCAGCACCTGCGAATGCTTGAAAACAACGGTCTGGTGGAATCGCGCAAGAAAGGTCGCGTGCGCACCGTGCGCCTGATGCCCGACCGGCTCGAGCACGCAGCTCGGTGGCTGGCCGACCAACAGCAAATCTCGGAAACGCGCCTGGATCAGCTCGACGAGCTGCTGGAAACCTTGGAGGAAAACGCATGAGCAACGGATTGGAATTTACCGTCGACCCCGCGCTCGACCTCGTGCTCGAACGGGTGGTCGACGCCCGACTTGAGCTCGTCTGGCAAGCATGGACACGCCCAGAGCTGATCAAACGCTGGTTCACTCCCGCCCCGTGGAAAACCGTCGATTGCAGCATCGACCTGCGCCCCGGCGGTGTGTTCAGCACCACCATGTGCTCTCCCGAGGGCGAGGTGCAACCGGCGAGCGCCGGCTGCTACCTGGAAATCGTCGAACACCGGCGCTTGGTGTGGACCGACGCTCTCCTTCCCGGCTATCGACCGGCCGGCAGCTCTTTCATGACCGCGGCGATCTTGCTCGAGCCGAAAGGTAGCGGGACCCTCTACAAGGCGATCTGCATGCATTCCGATCCGGAATCCCGCAAGCAACACGAAGATATGGGCTTCCACATGGGATGGGGCAAAGCCCTCGACCAGCTGGTGGAGCTGACCAGAGAGCTCGGCTGAGCCTTACGGCAAGGTCCATCGACAAAAGCGGAAGCAGGAGCGTGGGCTCACTGATGGGGCGCGGGCACGAAGCCGTGCCCTATTTTATGGCCAAACCGTCCGCCGACCGCTCAGCTGAAGCGGCTTCGACGCGAGCCCGCTCCCTTGGAAACCGCTCAGTCGCTCTCGACCTCGTCATCGGCTTCAATCAGCTCCATCCTTCCCAAGGGAGCGATCTCCAAAGCATCCTCCGAATCCTTCGAGACGATGTCGAGGCACGGACCGTAGGACGAAAGGCTCATGGTCTCCAGCCAGGTGTCGAAGCTCTGGCCGAAGGTAATCTCCGAAGTGTCGAAGGTACCCTCCGATAGATCGGCAGCAGGCTGCGCGTTAGAGGTGCAGCTCCAATACTTGGCGCAGGTCATGTAACAGGGATTCGGATAGGCGGGACAGCTGCCGTCACCCTGGTAGTAAGTGCACCTGGCAGTGGGCGAGGTCCCGTAACAGCTGTTCCGACAGTTGGGAAAGATGGCATCGGCCGGACCAGCGAGGGCCAGGACTCCGGCCACGGCGAGCGGCGCGATCCAAAGTGCGGCGAATCGGTTAGAAAACTTCATGACCCAATCCTCACGAGAGTTGGCTCCCCAGGGAGCCGTGGTAGTCGATCACCAGGGCACGGAACGATCACCGACGGGATCCACCGGCGGCTCGAGCACGGCCCTGGAGTTGAGTCTTGGATCGTAGGAGAGAAGTCAAAAGAAGTCAAAGACCTTGTCAATCAATCCCATCTTAGCTAAATCGCTTGTCGCGCAATCTACTCAAGACAGCAGCCGATCAACACCCACTCTCACGGGCACGTCGGCCTGAATTCAGAATTCGACCTCCAACAACCTGTGCTTGCTGACGAATCCGGCGCGGGCGATGGCCTTTTGGGCGGCGATGTTGTCGACCGTGGTGGAGCAGATTGGGGTGAGCTCGCGTGGGTAGCAGCTTTTCTTGAGCACGGTCAGCACATGGCCGGCCACTCCTCGACCCCGGTGGTCCTTCATCGTGATGACGCCTAGGTCGGCATAGGGTTCTTGGCTGTCGCTGACCCGTATCTCGCCCGTTCCTAGTATCTGGTCGTCCAGGCAGAGGGCGAAGAGCTCTCGACGACGGATCAGGCGATCGAGGTAGCCGCGGAGCCAATCCCCGAGCTCTTGGCCCAGGGCTTCTTCTTGCAGGCGGGCGATATCTTCCAGCTCTGCCAGCTCTATGGGACGAAGGATCGAGCTCTCGGCGTCGGCAAATGAATCGGAGGTGTCGGTGCTTTTGGCGTGGTCTGCGTAGAGCAACGTCTGCGCTCGCAGGCTTTTTTGGTGGTCTAAGGAAAAGGCCAGGAAGAGTGGGTCACCGGTGCCGACCACCGCGCCTTGGACTTCGTCCAGGGCCACGATCCGAGCGAAGATCCCGGCTGCCCTGGGCTCAATCTCGGGCTCGACGAAGAATTGCAGCAGGCGGCCTTGGTCGTTGAAGCAGAAATAGCCCGCTCGCTGACCCTCGAATCGGATCTCCCGATGCTCGGCTTGCTCAGCGAAGGCTTCCCACATGCCGTCTAGGGGCACGATCAAGGCGTCGAGGTAGGACCGCCGCATATCGGCGAGGGCTTCTAAAGATTGGGGATGTATTTCGATCATGGGCGGGCGAGCTTATCAGGCTCGGCCTGACCCGGACGGCTTGTTACGCAAGACGCAAGAAAGCCGGGCAAGCCCGGCTCTTCGAGACGAATGGAGATGGTCAGTTGGCTAGATCAGCCTTCGCCCCAGCCGCCGTCGCCCACGCCGCCACCGTCACCCTCGCCGCCGCCGTCACCCTCGCCGCCGCCGTCACCACCGCCATCACCAGGGCCGCATTCCACGCAGCCATCACCGCCGTCACCGCCGCCGTCGTTTTCGTCGCCGGGCCCCTCACAACTACCGAGGGTATCGCCGTGATTCAAGTGAGCGGGCACGGCGGGAGCACCGACGATGATGACGTGGGCGTTGCCGGGGTTGCCCGGGGGAACGTGGCAGATCGCAACCTTCTCTTGCCCACCGGCAAACGTGGCGGGTACGAAGAGAGCGGAGAGGAGAAGGAGGATGAAGAGGCTGGAAAGGAAGCGGTTCATGATGAATTCCTTTACGAAGAGGTTAAGTCAGGGTCCGACGAGAGAGGGCTCGAAACAGTTATCGGGTCCAGTTGTTTCGCTCCATGGACAAATAGTAGAGAGCATAGATAACAGTCAACATTACGTGAAAGAAGACTTTTCGAACCATCGTTCAAAACAGCTATCGAAGCTCATTCCTTTACTGCCCAACTTCTGTCTTCAAACACTTTGTGGAAGGCAACCTTATTCGAACGACGGGTCGGAAGGTAAACGGCATTGGCTCGGCGGGGGCGGCGAGCCGACCGCCCCGCCACGAGCTCAGCACCGGATCCACAAACGGCTCGGCGTGATCGACTAATTTCTTGAAGCCCATCAGGCATCGGATAGGCCACGATCCTCCCTTGATTGGCCATTAAGCTTTCGAAAGAGCAGTCTAGGAAGTCCTTTTCTATCAGCTGTTTAGCAATAGCTCTTCGGCTATATCGCGACCGCCGGCCAGCCGCTCTATTGGGTATCTGTTGTCCGTGTTGAGCGCCGATTCGGCGTTACTTCCATTCCTCGACTCAAGGAGTCATGCTGTGAAGAAATTATCCACTCTCTTACTCGCTGCCGCCCTCGTCCCGACCATGGCACTGGCCGCCGGGCACAACAAATCCGCCGCAGACTTGCCCACCTTCGTCAAAAGCGACAACTTCGGATTCATCCACGCTTCCACCGCCAAAGCCGATCGTGAGCAGGTCGGATTGTCGGCGGTGAATTTCCTGGAAGACCTCGTCACGCGGGGCGACTTCCAAGCCATGGGCGGCGAGTCGTTCGAGGTGCGCAAGGTCTCCTACGACGACCTCGGCCAAGTGCACGTCCGCACCCGTCAGCTGATCCACGGTCTCGAGGTGGTCAACGCCGATCTCATCGTGCACGCGGACGCGGCCTCGGGTCGCGTGGAGGCGGTCAACGGCCTTTTCGCGCCGAATCGAGACCTCGCGCTGATGCCGATGGCCAAGACCGCGCCGCCGCGTCACGCGTTCGAGCTGCAACGCCTTGGGCTCTCCGGTGACACGGTGGGCTTCCCGAGCCTGAAGTACTTCTTCGACACCCAATCCGGCCGCACCCATCTGGTGTGGGAGATCCGCCTCATCGGTGATGAGAACGGCATGCCCTTCGACAATTTCGTCTACGTCGACGCCGCTGACCGTTCCGTGGTGGGCGTGTCACCGCAATTCCACACCGCCAAGGTGTGGCGGACCTACGACGCCGAAAACAACTCCTATACCTCGTCGTTCATGCCCGGCACACTCCTCTGTTCCGGCAGCCAAAACTGTGGCGACAGCGCCGCCCAAGCAGCCCACGACGGCGCGTCCGACGTGTACGACTACTACTTCAACACCTTCGGCCGCGACAGCCTGAACGACGCCGGCATGGCGATGATCTCCAGCGTGCATGTGCTCAGCAATTGGAACAACGCGGCTTGGTACAACAACCAGATGATCTACGGCGATGGCGACGGCTCGACCTTCAGCAACCTCGCCCTCGGCTTCGACGTCATCGGTCACGAGCTGACCCACGGCGTGACCGATTTCGAGTCCGACCTGGTGTACGCCAACGAGTCGGGAGCGCTCAACGAAGCTTGGTCCGATATTTTCGGCGCGGCGGCCGAGGCCTACCGCGACGGCAACATCAACAGCGGCACCTGGCTGATCGGCGAGGACGTCTACACGCCGGGCACCAACGGTGATGCCCTGCGCTACATGGACGATCCGACCCTCGACGGCTATTCCACCGATTACTACCCAGAGCGCCTCTACGCCGGCCGTTGCCGCCCGACCAACAGCAACGACCAATGCGGCGTGCACGGCAACTCGGGCATCGCCAACCTGGCCTTCTACCTGCTGGTCGAGGGCGGCAGCCATCCGCGGGGCAAAACCAGCGAGGTGGTGACCGGCGTCGGCATCTCCACCGCCGAGCAAGTGTTCTACCGGGCGCAAACCACTTACCTCACCAGCGGCTCGGAATTCAGCGACGCGCGCGCCGCCACCGAGCAAGCGGCTGCCGATCTCTTCGGCCAATCCGTGGTGGACTCCGTGGGCTCCGCTTGGTGCGCCGTGGGTGTGGGCTCGTGCGGTGGCACCGGCAGCTGCTCGGCAGTAGGCGCCTCGTGCTCCGCCGACAGCGATTGCTGCTCGGGCTCGTGCAAAGGACGTCCGGGCAATCAGACCTGTAAGTGAGACCTGCGAGAGACTGAGTCGTTCCGACTCGAAAAGGCCCTGCTTCGGCAGGGCCTTCTTTGGATGAGGCCGTTTACAAGACCTCCTTACAAGCGGGCCCCCTTTCAAGACACTACGCTTCTCCTAGCCAGCTCGAACGCCCCGCAAATGCCTGCGAGATCCCCCAGCCCGGGGGGCACGAGATACGACTCTGCTGGTTTCGGGATCGGTGGTCCCGATCCGCTCGCGCGCTCGGAGGTCGTCCGGCCTGGTTCCACCGCGCAGATCCATTTGGTGCCGCCGGCTTCGATACCGCCATAGAGGGTCATTCCAGGACCTCCGATTCCGCGGCCTCCAGCACCATGCGACGGATCTCCCGCTGGTCGGCGGAGACGATATCTTGCTCAGGGGTCTCGGCGAGCCATTGGAGCCGGCCGAGCCACTGACGCGCGGCCACCGAGTCTTGCTCATCCCTAGCGATTTCGAGCAGACGGTGGGCCGCCAGAGTGGTCAGCACGTGCTGTGGGCCCAATTTTGCTTCCAACAATTCCCAAGCCGCGCCGGCGAGCTCTTTTGCCCTCTCTACGTCACCCAGCTTCCACAGGGCGCCGGCCAAATGAGTCTTAATTTTCTGGGTAGATGGAAAGTCGGGAACCAGGACCTTCTGGTGAATTGCGAGAGCCTGTTCCAAAATCGGTTTGGCCCGGGCCCATTCGCCGCCTCGCCACACGATTTCCCCGAGGTTGCCGATCGCGTCCATGGCGTGTCTGTTCTCGTCTCCGAAGGTCTTCTTCGCGGTCGACAAGACGTCGGCCTGAATCCTCTCCGCTTCTTTCAGCTCACCTTGCCTCGCCATCACCATCGCCAAGCCTGAGCGCGAGTAGAGAACCAGCTCGTGGGCAGGTCCTAAAGCCTGCTCCATGGCCCCCAAGCTCTGCTCGAGGAGCTCGCGGGCTTGGGGGTAATTCCCGAGGTGCATGAGGTCGTCCGCCAAATTTCTCATGGTCAGAAGCGTGTAGGGATGCCCAGCCCCCAACAACCGGGTGCGCAGCTCCAGGGTCTGTCGCCGGAGCCGCTCGGCCTCGGCATATTCACCCAGGTCGGCATGGCTGTTGGCCAAATTGCCCATGGCCCAAAGGGTGTCGGGATGCTCCGGCCCGAGCACTCGCGTCCGCACCTCCAGATTCCTGGTGTTGAGCTGCTCGGCTTCCGCATATTCGCCCAAGTTGGAGTGGGTGTTGGCCAGAAGACCCAGGGTCCAAAGGGTGTCGGGATGCTCCGGACCGAGCACTCGCGTCCGCACCTGCAGAGCCTGCTCTCCCAATCGCTGTGCCTCGGCGTATTCTCCCAAGGCGAAGTAGCTATTCGCGAGATTTCCCATGGTCCAGAGGGTGTCGGGATGCTCGGACCCGAGCATTCGTGTCCGCAGCTCCAAGGTTTGCTCGTAGAGCTGCTTGGCCTCACCATGCTTGCCCAAGGCGGACAGGCTGTTGGCCAGGCTTCCCATGGTCGCCAGCGTGTCGGGATGCTCGGCTCCCAGCACTCGCTCCTGGGCTTCCAGAGTCTGGTGCCGGAGTCGTTCGGCTTCCTCGTACTCCCCCAGGGCCGCATGTCCATAGGCCAAAGTCCCCATGGCCAAGAGGGTGTCGGGGTGCTCGGACCCGAGCGCCCAGCGACGTCCCTCCAAGACCTGCTCGGCGATCTCTTTGCTTCGAGCGTAATCTCCTTTTTCGTGGAAAGCCCGGCTCAGATCGTGTCGGGTCGTGAGCGTGTCGGGATGCCTGGCGCCGAGCCGATCCTCTCGCACGGCCAGGGCTCGCTCGAGCAGCGATTGGGCTTTTTCGAAGAGCCCCAACGAGAGATAGATCTTGCCGTAGGTCGACATCAAGCGGGCTTGCACCAAAGGCTCCGCGTCGAGCTCGGCTTCGACCCTTTCCGCTCCGCGATCGAGCAGCTCACGGGCGGTGATGGTTTGCCCTCGTTTCTCCCCGGGTTGCTCCGAGCTGAAAGGATCTGTGATCTCGAAAAGATCGACCATGAAGTCGAGCACCCTCTCCGTGGTCTCCCGGGCACGGCGTTCCTCGCGTCCGGCGTTCAGAGCCCAAACGGCCAAAACGGAGACCAAAACCAGCGCCATGGAAGCAGTGACCGCCACGGCCCGATAGATAGCGCGTCGACGTCGGGACGCCTCTCGGCTACGCCTTTCGAGCTCGGCGGCCCGATGCTCCTCTCGACGCGTTTCGAGCGATCGCAGACGCTGCGCCACATCGACGGCGCTGGGCGGGCGACGCTCGGGTGAGCCGTCGACAAAGGCGGCTATATCCTCCGCCAGCAGCTCATCTCCGATATCCCGTTTCCAACCCTGGGCCAGCACCCGCCTGAAATCTCCGGCGGCCACCTGGTAGAGCACCACTCCCAAGGCGTAAATATCCGCCTGAAGGGTGGGAGCGCGGCCTTCGAGCAGCTCCGGAGCCATGTAGAGCGGGGTGCCGCTTTGGCTCGAAGTGCTTTCGCCGCGGCTGCGACCACTGATGCCCAAAGCGGTGATGCCGGCCTCCGCCAACCGCTTTTTATCTGTGACTTGGCCAATTCCGAAGTCCGCCAGCTGAGCTTGAATCCTGCCGCCGGATCTCTTTTGGATCAGGATATTCGAGGGTTTGATGTCTTTGTGCAGAACGCCCACGGAATGGGCGGCGGCCAGGGCGTCCGCCACCTGCGCGACGATCTCCAAACGGGTAGCGAGCGGCACCTTCTCCAAACCGCCTTCCGCCTCGGACCATTGCTTGAGATCGCCGGCTCGGGTGTATTCGGACTCAATGAAATACGGTGCCTTATCGAGATTCCAATCGAGTATTCGATTGATGTCGGGGCGATCCCCCAGCTCCTCTTTGAGCAATCGGAACACGGTGATTTCCCGTTGCAGCGCCCGCAGACGCTCGGCGTCGAAGCAGAATTTGAACGATCGCAGCTCGTCGGTTTTGGTGTGTCGAGCCAACCACGCCTCGCCGAATCCTCCTTCCCCGAGTCGTTCCTCCACTTGCCAGTGGGGACGCGCCGGTACGGTGAGGCCGGGCGCCGGGCGCCAGCCCTCGACGCGCGGTTGTTTCACCAACCGATGCACTTTCTCCGATTCGAGCGGCGCCCGGAGGGGCGCTCGCCCTTCCCGACCGACCTCATAAACGTCCACCGGATCCGCCACCCCGTGGAGGTCCCAGGTTCCGTGATCGAGCCAAACCAAGTCTTCCGACCCGTCCAGGCCTACCGCGGATCGCCGAGCCAAATTGAAGGCGGCGGCGCTGAGCAACGTCTGCCCGCCCTCACCGATGGACATCAGGCGGGCCGCCACCACCTTGGCCAGGCCGTCCACCTCGATGGGTTTGGCCCCGCGGCGGACGTCCTCCAGCGGATTCTCCCGCAACCACACCTCACCGAAGTGAATCCCAGTTCGAGCCTTGAGCTCGCGGCCTTCCTCATTTGAAAGGCCGGCAAGCTCCTCGTGGTAATCCAGGGCAAAGCTCAGCGCCTGGATCGGTCGCTCGAAAAGCAGCAGAAAACCGTCGGTTTTATCGATCTCGCGCCCCCCGTGGCGCGCCAAGAGATCTCGGGCCACGCGATCGTGCCGCGCCCCCAGCTCCGCCGCACGCCGATCACCGAGGGTCTCCACCAATGCGGTGCTGCCCACCAGATCGCAAATCAGCAACGCGCGCAGCACCTCGCCCTGCTCCTCGGAGCCGGCAGCGACCGGAGCCTTGGAATCGCCCGGGGCTCCGGCATCGTCGCCGGTCTGCTGAACCTCCCGCGGCTCTTCCACCTGCGCGTCGGCGAAAGGCTCTAAAGCGGTCCCGCACCTGAAGCAGTGGGTGACTTCTTCCGGCCAGGACGTGGAGCATTTGGGGCAAGTGAGCAATGTTCTTTCCTCTTCGAGCCGAGATCCATGGCCAGAGCAGCGGACATCCGCTACCCAGCGGCCCTGCGTCATGGCGTCGGCGCGGGCGGGCGCAAGCCCCGCCCCTACGGCCGGGCAACGACTTTTCCGAGCTCCAGCGCGATGAATTCCAGTTTTTTGCCGCGCTATTTCTCGAAAGAGCGAGGGTCAGCTCATGAGCTCCATTCTAGCCCGGACCTTCACATCAAACCTTCACTGATGAACGGTGCCCAGAAATATGGATGGGTTTCGAGGCCTTTTCGGCGACGATCCAGGAGGACCTCGCGGGAGGCCCGACGGGAGGCGTGTCCCCACTCACCTCGGGCCATCAGCTCCCGGCCCATGCCCCTTAGATCCAGATCTTGGACCGCGACCGACGGTGCGTCGTCGGAGGTCTGGGCCAGCCAGGCCGAGAAGCTGTCGAGTCGATCGATTTTTTGCATGTGCGTTAGTAGATCATCACTTTCTTATCCGCCACTAGCTCCCGCCCACCTTCCTAGCCAGCTCGAACGCTCCGCAGATACCGGCGGAGTCGCCGAGCTCAGGGGCCACCAAATAGGATTCGGCTCCCGATTCGATGATCGGCGATTGGACGTAACCGCCCAGGCCTTCGACCAGCTGGTGGCGGATTTTTTCGATCAATCCTGGCGCTTTGCTCACCCCCCCACCGAAGATCAGGCGTTCGGGAGAAAGAGCGAGAGTCAAGTTGGCGGCGGCGGTGCCCAAATAGTAGGCCTCCAGCTCCCAAGCCCGATGATCCGCCGGCAGAGTCTCGGCTGGGCGGCCCCAGCGTGCGGCGATGGCCGGTCCGGAGGCCAGACCTTCCAGACAGGCTCCGTGGTACAGGCAGATGCCGGCGAAATCGTCTTCCGGGTGTTTGGGCAACATGAGGTGTCCCATCTCGGGATGGATCAGGCCATGGACGGGCTCACCACGGATGACTGCGCCGCCGCCGATGCCGGTGCCCACGGTGACGTAGGCCACGGAGCCGAGGCCCCGGCCGGCGCCCCATCGCAGCTCTCCTAGGGCCGCGCCGTTGACGTCCGTATCGAAACCCACCGGCACGCCCAGCTGTCGCGACAGGCGACCCGCGACGTCGGTGTGTGCCCAGCCGGGTTTCGGCGTGCTGGTGATAAAACCCCAGGTCGGCGAATCCGGCGACAAGTCCACGGGACCGAACGACGCCACCCCCAAAGCGACCAACGGACCGTGCTCCCCCGCCTGCCGACGGAAGAAATTCACCACCGTAGCTAGAGTCGTTTCAGGATCGGTGGTGTCGATCCGCTCGTGGGCTCGGAGGTCGTCCGGCCCGGTTCCCACCGCGCAGATCCATTTGGTGCCTCCGGCTTCGATACCGCCGTAGAGGGTCATATCGCGTGCTCCGTTTTAGTCTCGCCGTCCTCGGGATCTTTTGGGGCTGGTCGACTCGCGATCAGCTCAACCAAACCTGATCATAGGGCCCCAGCAGGAGCTCGGCGTCCAGATCGAGCCCTCGGTTCTGCAGATGGTCGTGGAGGCGATCCCCCAGCCCAAGCTCTCTCAAACGATACGCCGGGACGCTCTGATTTTCCTCGGAAAAATTCGCCAACACCAGGATGCGTCCGCGGGCGCTTTCCCGCAGCAGCCCGAAGACCCGATCGTTTTGGGTCCACACCGCTCGAGCCGAGGCGCTGCTGTGGAAAGCGTCGCAACGGGCGCGGGCTTCCGCCAGCCGCTTCACGGAAAGAAAGATTTTACCGGTCACGGTACCCGGGTCGTCGCGACGCTCCGCCGCTTGCCAGTCCATGGGCGGCCGATGCACCCAACGCCCGTCGTCCGCCAGCTCAGAATCTTCCAAATAGGAAAAATCATTTCGCAATCCTAGCTCGTCGCCCATGTAGATCTGTGGGATGCCCGGAAAGGCGAAGATCACGCCGTAAAGTAGTTGAATCCGACGGATAGCCATGTCCACGTGGCCTTCGTCACCGCTTTCGAGGGCGGTTTCCAATCCCACCAACGACGCCAAAGCCCCGTTGATCCGCCGATCCCCCGTGCGCGGATTGTGTTGAAACACCGTGCCGCGGGAGAACGATCCAGAATAATCACCAAGGTAGAAATCCGACAGAAACTTACGGTGCAACGCGGCGTCGAGGCCTACGGCGGCGGCGTCTTCGTCGGTGACCGCCCAGCCGATGTCATCGTGACAACGCAAGTAGGTAATCCAGGCGGCGTCGTGGGGGATGGTCGGCATTTGTTGCAGGGTGTGGGTGAGCAAGGCCACCCGCCGCTCCGCCAAGCTGCTCCACAGCATCACCATCAGCACATTGTGGTAGGCGAGCTCGCATTCCCGACCCGCCGCCGCACCCCGGCCCAGGTAGGGCACCAGCTCCGGCGGCGGCACGATGGCTTCAGCCTTGTGCAGCAGCGCCGGCGCCGCCAAGCGGGAGAGGGCGCGAAGGGCTTGTAGCAAGAGATGGACCTCCGGCTGATTCTGGCATTGGGTGCCCAGACGCTTCCACATGAACGCCACCGCATCGAGACGCAGCACCTCGATGCCCCGGTTGGCTAGGAAACAAATATTACCCAACATCTCACCGAAGACTGCCGGATTGGTGTAATCGAGGTCCCATTGATACTCGTGGAAGGTGGTCCAAACCCAACGCTCGATCTCCGGCTGCCAGGTGAAATTCCCGGGAGCGAAATCGGGGAAGATCTCGAGCAAGCTCTGCTCGTAGCGATCAGGCAAGGTGCGATCCCGAAACATGTAGTAGTAGGCTTGGTAGGTGGGATCACCGGCCAAAGCACGACGAGCCCAGGCATGCTCCCGGGCGGTGTGGTTGCACACCAAATCGATGCACAGGCTGATGCCGTTACAGCGCAGCTCCCCAGCCAAATGCTCCAAGTCGTCCATGGTGCCCAAACGCGGGGCCACCCGACGATAATCGCGCACGGCATACCCCCCGTCGCTCTCACCTTTTCGGGGCTCGAGGAGAGGCATCAGGTGCAAATACCGGACCCCGAGCTCTCGCAAATAGGGAATCCGCTGCTCCACTCCCTTGAGATCGCCGGCGAAGCGATCCGTATAACACACGTAGGCCAGCATCTCGCTGGTGAGGAACCAATCCGGACGGGCGTATCGCTTGGCGTCGAGGCGCCGGAGCTCCGGCGATCGGTGGGCGTAGGCATGGCCGGCCACCCGCACGAGACGACCCAGCCACGCCTCAAAATCGCCCCGCTGCCCGTAGAGACCCTCCAATGGCCGTAAGACGTCGGGCCACAGGACATCCAGGCGGTCCATGAACGTATGCCGCTGCTCGACCGACAGGCCGTCGAGCTCGACGGAAAGAGTTTGCTCCAAGTCTTTGCTCTTCATGGTGCGAGTGGCGTCCTTACCAGAACATGCCGACGATGCCTGCGGTCAACCCCAAGAGCAGCACCGAGAGAATCCGGTAATTCTGATACCAGGCCACCCCCTGAAGCTCCTCGGTCTCCCGACGCCATACCGCCGGCGACCAGGTGTAGGCCTCCAGCACCTTCGGGTCGGAAACCGGGGTCAGCAGGCTGACGACCACCCCCACCACCAGGCACAGCAGCAACAACAGGGGCGCGATGAGCAGGAAGTGCAGCTCGGGACGCACGATTAAAAGCCCCACCGCCCCCACCAAGCCGGCCATCAACGCCGCAAAGGCACCGTCGGCGGTGGCGCGCCGCCACAGCACGCCCATTAAAAATACCGCCACGATCGGTGGGGCGATGTAGGCCAAGGCGTTTTGCAGATAGCCGAAGAGAGAGCCGAAACGCTCGATTTGAGGCGCCCAGGCCGCCGCCGCCAACATGAATATGAAGGTCACCCAGCGGCCCACCTTCATCAGTTGCTCACCGGTCAGCTCTGGGCGATAGCGGGCGACGAAATCCATGGTCACCAGGGTCGAGGCAGAGCTCAAGGTGGAGTCGATGGACGACATCAAGGCCGCGATCATGCCTGCTAGCACCAAGCCCAAAAGACCCACGGGCAAGAGGTCGAAGAGCAAGGTGGGAAAGACCAAGTCGGGCTGTTCGAGATCGGGATAGAGGGCGCGCGCCATGGTTCCCGGCAACACCATGAAGAAAATCACCGGTAGCTTTAGAAGCGCGGCGAAAAGCACCCCCCAACGTCCGTGTTGCACGCTCTTCGCCGCTAGAACCCGCTGCACCATGAACTGATTGGTACACCAAAAATAGAAGCCCAAAAGCGGCACGCCGAAGACCATTCCGAGCCACGGCATGAAGGGATCGCCCATGGGTCGCACCAGGCTCAGCATGTCCGGAGAGGTGACGGCGGTGACCGCGTCCCACGAGCCGACCTTTTTGAACGCCAGGAAGGTCACCATCACCGAGCCGATCAAAATCAGCACGGTCTGCACCGCGTCGGTGTAAATGACCGCCGCCAAGCCCCCAGCGATGGTGTAGACGCCGGCCAAAATCGCCAACACGGTGATGGTCACCCACAGCGGCACGTCCGGAAAGACCATTTTGAGCACCAAACCACCGGCGAAAAGGCTGCCGGCGGTGTCGATGACGATATTTCCAACCAAGGTGAGTATCGAGAAATAGGTGCGGGAGCGGCCATCGAAGCGCCGTTCCAAGAGCTCGGGCATGGTGTAGACCTTGGAGCTCAGGTAGAGGGGCAAGAAGAAGATCGCGAAGATCACCAGCACCACCGACGCCATCCACTCATAGTTGTAAACGGAGATGCCGGTGGAATAGGCGGAGCCGGAGAGCCCCACCAAGGTGGTGCTGGAGATATTGGACGCGAAGAGTGAGACGCCCACCAGGGGCCAAATCATCGAACGGCCTGCGAGGAAATAATCCTCCGCATCGTGACGGGTGGCCGCCAATCGCAGCCCCAGCCACATGACGAACGCGATATAAACGACGATCACGCCGAGATCGATCGGCGAAAGCGTGAAGGTAGGCACGAGCATCTTCCCCTAAAGTCAGAGATCACGGGCCTTGAATAAGTGCCCGTGATGTGGAGACAGTGATCAGAATTGGTAACGCAACGACACGCCCGCTGAGCGACCGGGGATCGACCGCGCCCGGATGATGTTCACTTGGTTGTCGATGATCGCCCCCTCTTCCGACTCGGTGATGCCGAATTCGTCGAAGAGGTTGTTGACGTTGGCGAGCAGGGTCAAGCTTCCGGTGAGCGCCACGTCGGCGAAGAGGTTCACCTGCTCGAAACCGGGCATCTTCAATTGGTTGTTGTCCTGGGCATAAGAATCCGTGGTACCGACGATGTTCAAGCCCAAGCCGAATTTCGAATGACGAAATTCCGGGGTCAGCTGGAAGACCATATCCGCTTGACGCCGAGGTGTGTTGCCGACGTTCGCTGGACTGATCTCGTCGGAGGCGATCTCGGCGTCGGTGAAGGTCACTCCGCCGCGGATGTTGAAGGCGCCCCGCTGGTAAGCGGCTTCGATCTCGATGCCCTGAGCCTCGTAGACACGATCCAGGAATCGTTGGCTGGTGGCCTCGAAGTTCTGTTCTTCGGTTTCCGCTTGGAAGAGGGTCACGAATAGGCTCATATTGTCGCTACGCCACTTGATGCCCAGCTCGAATTGATCCACCTCGTCCACTGCGTCCTCTTCGCGCACCGAGCCGTCGGGGCCCACCAAGCCGAAGAGCAAACGATCGGCGTTGGCGCGGCCGCCACTGCTGAGGCGGGCGAAACCCGCGAAATCGTCGTTGAAGAGATAGTTGGCACCCACCGAATAGGAAGTGTACGACCAATCATAATTGACCGGCGCCGCGCGACCGTTGTCGATCAAAGAGACGCTCTCCTCCACCGCCGAGATCACTCCGTCTCCGTCGACGTCGAAGTCGGAGACCTGCAATGTGCCGGCGTAGGTTCCGAAGGCGTCGCCGCTGTCGAAACGGACGCTGGCGTCGAGGCTCAGCTTGCCGCTGTCGTAAGCCAGGGACACATAAGGCGCGTCGATATCGTATTCCGTGTCGTAGCTGCGCTGACAGCAATTGCCCCAGAAGGGCACACCGTAGGCGTAGAGGCCGTTGACCGAGCGGAGCGAGCCGTCGGCGGCGACCACATCGAGCAGGGCCGCGTTGTCACCTTGAAGCTCCATCAGATAAGAATTCCACACCCAATCCATGTTGATGGTCTGGCGGGATTTGTAATAGCCGAGCTTCAGGTGCACCTGCGCGTCGTCACCCACATCGAAGGACTTGGTGAGCTGCAGGTCGTTGGCCACGTTGCCGAAATCGTTGATCTCGGTATTGAAGACGTGGGTGCGGATCACAGTGCCGCCATAACCGGCCCCGGCGCTCACACCGTTGGCGTAGATCAAGCTGGAGCCGGCCCCGCCGATGGACGCCGCCACCGACGCCGCGTCAGTCACCTCCGCCGGGAACGGCGACACAAACCGGCCGCTGTTGTCGGCCACGCGGAAACGATCTGTCAACGTCCATCCGCCTTTGAGGTCGAAGGAAAACTCAGCACCGATGGCCGTGGTTTTCGGACGCATGCCGTCGGTGATGTCGGTCACCCGGTAGTTGTTGTTGCCGTCGAGCCCCACATCCCGCAGGAAGTAGACGCTGTGGGGGGTGTCGGTACCCGGGTCGAAAGTCGAAAAACCACCTAAGCTCGGGGAGCTGTTGGTGCCGGTGACTCGCACGGGCATGGGCAAATAACCGATCGCCCGATCGTCGAGCACCTTGACGTAGAATCTGGCGTAGCCGTTCTCGAAGTAGCGGGTGATGTTGGCCTTCAGCTGACCGCCGTCCTCGGCCGTATAACCCGCCTCGCGCACCCCTTCCCCGCTGCGATAGAAGCCGGCCACGTGGTAGCTCCAATTCTCACCAGCCGAGCCACCGTAAGCGAATTCGAAGCGGGTGCTGTCGTAATCGAGCCCGCTCGTGATGCCCACTCTGCCGCCGGGGGTGGTGCCCGTGCGGCTGACGAAGTTGATCACACCGCCCGGGGAGTTGCTCGCCAGGGTCGAAGCCGAGCCGCCGCGAACCGCTTCGATGCGCTCGATGGAGAGGTCGTGGCGCAGGAAGATGTCGGCGTTGCCGAAAGCGATGTCGCCGAATTCCATCACCGGTAGACCGTCTTCCTGCAATTGCAGGAATTTGGCGCCACCCGCCGCCACCGGCAAACCGCGCACGGCGATGTTGGCGTTGCCCTCACCGCCGGTAGACTCGGAGCGAATGCCCGGCACGTTGCGGAAGATTTCCGCCGTGGAACGTGGTGCGGACTCTTGAATCGTCTCCGCGTCCACGGTGCTGACGGAGATCGAGGACTCCAGCTTGGACGCCTGATTGACATTAGCGGTCACCACCACCGTGTCGAAATTGAGCACGTCCAGCTCGAGGGTGAAGTCCACCATCGCGGCGCCGTCGGCGGAGACCTGGGCCGGTTTCGAATCCGAGCGGAAACCGTTCATAGTCACATCCACCACGTAGTCGCCGGCATCCACACTGGCGAAGGCGTATTTGCCGTCGGCCTCGGTGACCGCAAAAAGAGACGTTCCTTGCACCAAAACGGTGGCTCCGGGCAAGGGCGAGCCCCCCAGATCCGTCACCGTGCCGCCCAGCTCACCGGCCCAGGCCGTGAGCGGGAGACAGGCTGCGAGCAAAACGATCGAGACTAGACGGCAAGCTTGCCGCGGGCAAAAGCTGGAAGACGACATAGTGACCTCCGCAGGGGTCGGTGCTCGGCCCCGTGTGGTTTGGGTGCTGAGCACCGTGTGGACCGAGAAGGCCGTGGGGATCGGAAAGGGCCTTCCCTGAGATGTTCGGTGTTCGGTCGTCTGGAGGACCGAACCGGCTCGTTGATGGGAAAATTCTCAACAACCGACCGGATAACGGTCAACGAGAAAGAACAAATTGCCGCTGTAGGACGCCAGAATCTCGATTGCCGCTCGAAATCCTCAACAAACTTAGAGAAAACCGAGGAGATACTCGATAAAATCTAAACAGAGTTGTTTAGATTCCTATTCTGAACCCTTCTGTTTAATTTTCACCGATCGGAAACAACCTTGCCCACCGACCGTTCCACCCGCCTTCCCATACGCGTCGTCGCCGAACGGACTGGTCTTGAGCCGTATCTCATCCGGACTTGGGAGAAGCGCTACGGGGCAATCACTCCCCAGCGCACCGTAGGCCGTCATCGCACCTTCGACGAGAATGACGTAGAGCGCTTGATCTTGCTCCGCCGGGTGGTGGAAAGCGGCCATCGCATCTCGCGGGTGGCCCATTTGGACGACGGCGCCTTGCGGCGGCGGCTGGAGCAGACCGAAGATCCGCCTCTCAGCGATCCCGGCTCGACGGGAATCGCCCCGGTCACCCGAGCGACAACCACCCAAACTACCGTATCGGTGCCAAACCCACGGCCTGGGGTAACGGCACCCATCCCGCCGTCGCCAATCGTCCAACCGACACCATTGCTGGACGAGCCGTCGCACCACGAGCCGTCCCTGCCCGGCATCGAGGCCTGCCTCTCCGCCGCCCGGCGGCTCGACGCCCCAGCCCTCAACTCAGCGCTCGAACGGGATTTAGTGGAGGTCGGCCCCCAACGGGTATTGGCCCGCTTGGTCGAGCCGCTGATCCAACGCCTGCGCGGGGCCGTACGGCGTGGAGACCTACGACCCATGCACGCCCAAATGGCCGAGGTGGTGTTGCGCTCCTTCGTCGACAGCCTGATGAGGCGCCGCCGTATCCCCGAAGTCGCTCCTCCCTTGGTAGTGGTCACCCTGCCGGGAGCCGGCCTCGACCTCACCGCCCATCTGGCGTCCGCGGCCGCCGTGCACGCGGGTTGGCAGGTGGTGCTTTTAGGCAGCGGTCTGGCGGTGGAAGAAGTGGCAGCGGCGGCTCGCCAGGTCGAGGCCCGGGCCTTGGCCTTGGTGCTCGACCGAGCCGAGCCCCACCTGGGAGAGGAGCTGTTGCGCCTCCGCCGCCTGCTCACGGCACCCGTGACGATCCTCGCCCAAGGCCCCGCCGTCCACGCCTACCAAGAATATTTGCGCGCGGCGGAGATGATCGCCATCGACTCCTCTGAGCACTTAGGACGCCTGCTTACAGAGCTTTCGAGCTCGCCGGCCACGCGCCCGATGGCCTGGGCACCGCGCCGGGCAGACGAACGCTTCGATGCGGCCTCGCCCGCGCCCGCGCCATCGCTCGAGGGCCTCGCTCGGCCGTCCCGCTCCACCGCCCGCCGTGAGCTGCCCTTGTGTCGGCAAGCCCGGGAACGGCTACCCCTCGACGACCAGCTGATCGGCCCCGGTGGGGGCCTGCGCATCGACGACCTCCACCGTCTGCGCTTGGCATTGCTGAGCCTCAACGAGCATCGGCCGCCCGAAATCGCCTTGCGGACCGGACGCCTCGCCGCCCTGGGACTGCTCGACAGCTTCGCCGGCCGCCAGATCGACGCCTATCGTCGATCCCAACGCCGGCGATCGGGCCAAGACGTCATGGAGCTCGCCGCCCAGGCCCTACAAGAACGACACGGACAAGAGCGTCTTTCCGCCGTCTTCCGCGCCCTCGACCTCGCCTTTCCCCGCCCCCACGCCGGGGCCGAGCCCAACGCCGAGCGATTGCAACGGCTGTGGCGCATTTGGCTCTTGGCCACCAATCCAGCGGCGAGCGTGGAGCGAGACCTCTTCGATTCCGGAGAGCTGGACCGGGTGGGCTACGGCCCTATCGTACAAAGCCTCGAAGGATTCTTCCGCCGCCGGCCCGCCGTTGAGCTCGACGGCAACTACCTCTTCGAGCTGGTGAGGCGCCCCATTCGCCGGGGCCGCGAGTCTCTGGAGCGCCAGCTCGAGGCCCTGCGCGACGCGGTTCAACGCTTGGAGCAAGAGCGGGTCGACGCCGTGCTCGTGGGTCTCGATTTATTACATGAGGAAAGCGGTGATCTGAAGGGACAACCTCTGAGCCCGCCACCACCAGTGGAAGCGTTGGACTTCGCCGACGTCGCGCGGTCGGACTTCGCTTTCCGGGAAGAACCAGCGTGGATGCGCGAGGCGGTGGTCATTGCCAAACACGTTCACGTGTGGCTTGGACAGCTCTCCGAGCTGCACGGTCGTCGTATTCGCCGCCTGGACGAAATCCCCGACGCCACCTTGGACCTCTTGAGGTCCAGAGGCTTCAACGTGTTGTGGATGATCGGCATGTGGCGCCGCAGCCCGGCTTCGAGACGCATCAAACATCTCACCGGCCACGCCCAAGCCATCTCCTCCGCCTACGCTGTCGATTGCTACGCGGTGGCCGATGATCTCGGAGGTGAGACAGCCCTCGAAAGCCTGCGGAGCCGCTGTGCCGAGCGTGGGCTTCGCTTAGCATGCGACGTGGTGCCCAACCACATGGGGCTCGATAGCGAGCAGCTTTCGACGCGACCCGAGGACTTCCTCTCCCTCGAACGCTGCCCATTCCCCGACTACTCCTTCGACGGCCCCGATCTTTCACCCGAGGATCCGACCATGACCGTGCACCTGGAAGACGGCTATTACGATCAAAGCCGCGCGGCGATCGTATTCCGGCGTACGGATCGCGAATCCGGCGAGGTGCGCTACATTTACCACGGCAATGACGGCTCCGGCCTGCCGTGGAACGACACCGCCCAGCTCGACTACCTTTCCCCGGACGTGCAAGAGCGATTCCTCGATCAATTGGTGGCCCTAGCTCGACGCTTCTCCGTCATCCGCCTCGACGCGGCCATGGCGCTCGTCAAACAGCACATCCAACGGCTGTGGCACCCACGACCGGGCCAAGGCGGAGCCGTACCCTCGCGGGCCCAACACGGCGTGGACGCGGAGACCTTCGACCTCCGCTTGCCGGAAGAGCTGTGGCGGCTCGCGGTGGAGCGGCTCGATCAAGAAGCGCCGGAAACCCTGCTTTTAGCCGAAGGCTTCTGGTTGATGGAAACCTATTTCCTCTCCACCTTGGGTATGCATCGGGTGTACCACAGCGCCTTTTCGCACATGTTGCGCGAAGAGCGAAATGAGCCCTTCCGTCGGAGCCTGGAGAACATTCTGGCGTTCGAGCCGCGCCTGCTTGAACGCTTCGTGTGTTTCTTGACCAGCCCCGACGAGCCGTCGGCCGCCGCCCAGCTAGGTAAAGGCGACAAATACTTCGCCCTTTGCATCATGCTCGCTACTTTGCCGGGAGTTCCGCTCTTCGGACACGGCCAAGTGGACGGCCTGCTGGAGCAATACGGCATGGACTACCGCCACGCCCACTACCTGGAAGCCCCCGACCCCGCCTTCGTCGCCCGCCACGAGCGGGAGATCGCCCCCTTGTTGCAGCATCGTCGTTTGTTCGGCAACGCCAAGGCCTTCGAGCTCGTTGACGTGCACCTCCGGGACGACGGCCCCGTGTGCCAAGACGTCTTCGCCTTCGCAATCCACGACCCCGACTCCGCCGGAAGCCTCGATCGAGCCTTGATCTTGGTGCACAACCGCCGAGCCGTTGTCCGCGGCACCCTTCGCCTCACCGCGCCCCGTCGCACCCACGACGACGACCGCCCCCAGCGCCGAAACCTTGCCCAGGCCTTAGGCCTCGACCCCTCCCGTGCCGAGCATTGGACCTTGATCGATACCGCCAAAGAAAAGAGCCTAACCGTCAGCTGCCACGAGCTGGAAAACGGTCTGCCTTTGGAGCTCGGACCCTACGAAGCAAAGGTATTCACCGAGTTTGTGGCCGAGGACGTGCCTTGACAACAGCCGGAGCCAGGTCGGGCAAAAGCTTGACGCGGCTCATAATCCCCATGCTAGCCCGGACCTTCACATCAAACCTTCACTGATGAACGGTGCCCAGAAATATGGATGGGTTTCAAGGCCTTTTCGGCGACGATCCAGGAGGACCTCGCGGGAGGCGCGACGGGAGGCGTCGGGCAGATCGAGGCCGATGTCGAAAAGGCTTCGGTAGAAGACGGTCATCCACTGCTCGGCCACCGCGTCGTCCACCGGCCACAGGCTCGACAACAAGCGCTTGGCTCCGGCCACCCGGAATGCCCGGCGCAGGCCCAAGACTCCCTCGCCGGGCACCGCTCGACCCAGGGCCGTGTCACAGGCGGAGAGCACCACCAGCTGCGCGCGGGAAAGGTCGAGGGCAGCGATTTCCTCGGCGGTCAGGATGCCGTCGTCTTCGGCGGACGCGGCTCGATGCCGACGGTTGGCACCCGCCATGACCAGCCCGGACCGCAAAAACGGCTCGGTGTCCCCACTCACCTCGGGCAAACATTCCTGGCCGAGCAAGAACCCGTGGGTCGCCAAATGCAAATATCGACTCTCGGGCGCCGACGCTCGAAACGCTGCTTCACCGGCATCGGAGCCGGACAGCTCGGTGACCCGTAGCCCGCCCCCCTCAAAGCTGCGGGCCAGCTCCGCAACCCGTCGCGCTTCCGAAGCCGAGCCGTCCAGGGCGGCGAAGCGACGATCCCTGAGCGCTGAGCACGCACCCGTCGACGCGGTGGGATTCGCCTCGAAGCGAGCGCTCGACACTTCCGCCGCATCCTCCCCCAATCCAGCCGGCGCGTCGAAGTCCACGCCACCGACCGTCAACAAGGCGTTGGGCCCCTGGACGGGAGCACTTTCGATCGACACTATTTCCCGTTCCGTGGTCACGATGTGGGTGGCCGGTCCGTGCTCCACCCAATAGCTGCCGTCTTCCATCACCAGGGCGTTCCACTGCACCCGATGAAGCTCGGAATCCGGCACGATCACCACCCTGGCGGGCTCCCCGAGCTCGGCGGCGACGGGATCCCAAATCGCGGATCGCAGCCGTCGGGCGGCTTGTTGGTATCGGCTTTCGGAATGGCGGGCGATCCAGGTGAGATATGTCTCGACGCGCCGGTCGATCAAGTCGGCCGGCCCCAGTGGCACGGCCGCCACACCCATCGTGTCCACGGCGCCGGCCGGTCGCACAAAGGCCATATACGAAGGCACGCCAGGGCGGTCGGGCTCGCTCGACGATAGGTGGTGATAGCGCACGAAGGCGACCAAAGCGTCGCCCTTGGGAATCTTTCGCAACACTTCCTCCAGACCCGTGCGCCGCCGTTCCAAACCGCGACGGAAGACCCGGCTCGACTCCGCCAAGGCGCTTTCCGCCGCGTCTCGCCGATTCATCGCTTCCGCCAGGTGGCGGGGATTGCCCAGACGATCCACCACTTGCACGTAGAGCGTGGCCAGCCTGCGGCGCGCTTCGACGAGCTCGCGGATCTGTTCCTGGATCAAGGGATGGCTCTCTTTCGACATCTGCCGACGGGACAACACCTCTTCGAGCACCAAGGCCCGCGATCGGATCACGCCGTCCCAGGCTCGACGGGCGTTGCCGCCACCCTCGGACGTCAGGGTGAGGACCGTATCGAGACCCCGCGATCGATCCAAGCTGACGTAAATCGCCTGCTTCTCCGCCAGCACGTCGACGCTGGTCACCAGGGCCGTTCGGGCCCGGCTCTCCGCCTGCAAAGCCAAGTCGAAAGCCTCCTGATCGTGCCCCGCCTCAAAGAGCAATCGGGCGGTTTCCGCCAGGTTCCGAGCGACCTCGGGGTGCTCCCGAAACGGCCCCTGATCATGCACGGCAATCGCTTTTTGATAGTGGTCGAGGGCGTCCGTCGGTCGCCCGGAGCGACGGTAGAGATCCCCCAATCGTCGGTGCACCACCGCCGTTCGGTAGGCGTTCGGTCCGAGGCTCGCCTGCAGATTGTCGAGGGCGGTCAATAGCTGTAGCTCGGCTTCCTCGGTCTGCCCGGACTCCGTCAAGACCCGACCCAACGACGCCCGGGCCAATCCCAAATAGAAGTGGTCTTGCCCCAAAAGCTCCGTCCACAGGGCCACGACTCGGCGCAGGGATCGAATGGCCTCCTCATCCCGCCCGAGACGGCTCAGCAAAAAAGATCGGTTGTAGAGGTTACGGCCCAAGGCTCGATGCTCCGGTCCGAAGAGCTGCTCATACAGTCGACCGGCCTGTTGAAACAAGGCCTCGCTGCGCCCATGGTCGCCGGTGACGACCGTCAACATGGCCAAGCTGCTCAGCACCTCTGCCACCAAGGCACGCTCGGTCGTATAGCCCTCGGCGGCCAAGATCTGCTCGAAGCTTCCCAGCTCTGCTTCCAACACGCGAAGAGCTTCTTCGTAGGCCTCTTTCGCCCGTCCCAGATCTCCGGCCTCAAACAGTAGGATCGCCGAGTAGTTGCGGGTTCGAGCCGCGGCGATCCGATCGCCTTCGCGCTCTTGCAGCTCATAGATCCGCTGATAAAGCTGCTCCGTTTCCGGCGCGTCCCGCCAGGAATGACTCAGACAAGCCAGCTCCAAAAGCACCTTGGCCAGGGCGGGATGGTACGGCCCCAACGCTTTCTCTTGCAGGGCGATCAGCTCCAGGAGGCGAGCTCGATCCGTCGGCTCGACATCTCGCCCCGCGCTGTGCAGGGCGTGGGCCAAGACCTCGACCACGGCACCCGCCAAAACCAAATCTTGCCCCGCCAGCTCCGCCGCCCGATGGAAAACCGGTCGCATCAAGGCCTCGGCTTCGTCGTATTTGCCTTCCGCCACCAGCCCCTTGGAACGTTCCAGCGCCTCGAGCACCAGCTCTCGACCCAGAGCCGCGTCCGCCGGCTCCGGCTCGGAAGGCTCAGCCGACACCGGACCGGCGATCGCGACGCCGAGACAAAACCACAGACAGACCGCGAGCATCTGCCATGGGCAACGGCTCATTCCGCGGGCTCCGGCACCCGGAATTCCAGGATCAGCAGCGGCTCCGAGCCGGCCGCCGAATGCCCCAGGGTCAATCCGTATGAACCGGGAAGCAACACATCCTGGTCGAGCCACACGGGCAGGCCGTCACTTCGCTCCAAGGAAGCCTTCCACGCTTGTGGAGCGATGGTTTGATCGACCACCGTCAGCCCTTCGCCGGCGCCGAGCCGCTTCAGCCGAATCCGAGCTCCCGATTGTAGGGCGACCCGCACCTCGCCGGGCACGTCCACCATCAAGACGGTCGGACCAGAGCTCGACGGGCTGACGATCGCCTCCGGCTCGTCGGCGCCTCGCGCCCCTTGCCGCCCCGGGCTCAACCACTCGAGCGCCGCCACGCCGCCCGACTCCGGCGACTGGTCGGGATCGCCGCTCCACAGCCAAGAAAGGGGCAGGATCAAGATGCCGAGCAAGAAGCCCGCGGCCAGGGCGCGCCCATGCCGAAAACCCGAGCTCTTACCCCTCATCCCGAAGAATTCAGGGGTCGGCTCAAAGGAATCCTCGTAGAGTCTTTCGATTGGACCGTCCAAAGTTTCGAATCGCCTCGGCAGGTCGTCCGCCACCCGATCGATGGTCGCCGCCAACACATCCAGGCCCGAAGCTTCCTCGGCGTCGCCCTCTCCTCGGTCCGCCCTTGGATCCAGGGGCGGCTCCGGGGGTGGATCGGGCTCACAAAGCTCGTTGCTTTGGTCCATTTGGGCTTTCTCTGGAGCTTCTGAGGAGCTCTTCATGACACCCTCCTTTTGTCGGCGGCCCGCTGACGCTGCCCCCGGCTTTCCGATCCATCCTCTGCCTCAGCGACCTCCGACTCGGCGGCCTCCGACCCAGCGGCCAGTTGTTGAGCGGCGATTTTCAGCTGAGCGCGGGCATCGCGGGCGATCGACCTCACCGACGCCTCGGCGATGCCAAGAATATCCGCGGTTTCCCGCCCGGAAAACCCACCGAGCTCATAGAGCCCCACCACCTCGCGCTGGCGAGGGGTCAAGGCGTCGAGCAGCTTGACCAACGTCATCCGCGCGTCCACCGCTCCGTGAGGTCGGTCATCCTCCGACTCGGCCTGATCTCGAAATCGATCGAAGAACGACTGACGACGCCCCCTGCCCCGCCGCAAATTCAACACTCGCCCCCGGATACCCGAAGCCACCCAAGCGAGAAACGAGCCCTTGTCGGGATCGAAATCCTTCAGGTGACGCCAAGCGGCCAACAACGCTTCCTGCACCAGATCAGGTGCGTCGTCGGGTGGGGCGCCGAAGGCCAGAGCCAAACGAATCAATCGCGGCTCCGACTCGAATAGGAGTCTTTCCAAGGCGCGGCGATCGCCGTCGCGGGCCGCGACGGCCAACGCATCCAACGAGCGGGCGTCGGTCGGCGGACCCGAAGAAGTGGAGTGAGGCATCGTGATCTCCTGAAACTAAAAAAATGGAAACCGAGCGGATTTCGGCGAGGTAAAACGTCTGCAATCTAACGTCCAGACCTTGTGACAAAGTCGGTGCCAGTGATGGAAAGCCCGATTCTGGACGCGAGCTACACCCGAGAGAGGACGAAAGCACCCGAGCCCCGGATTCCGCAGCCCACGGGCACGCGCGTCGGCTCGATATGCTCGACCCTATAGACCACCTGCGAACGCCCAGAGCTCCCGAAACGCCGGCCCATCGGGCAGAAGACGTCACGAAGAAAACTTCTCCCGGCCTCCGCACGTTTTCTGTCGCTGCGGTGTATACCCAAGTGAGAGGCGATGATTCGAAGCTTCGCAGGCGGGAATCCGGAACCCGAGCTCGCAGCAAAGACATTGCCGCTTAAACCTTAAATTGCGAATTCTCTCGACTCGTGATGTAACGAGCATGGGACAACTGCGCCCGGTCAAAGAAATCGCAACATGTACATCAACATGCAGAAACTTTATTAAGGAATGCACTATGACACCTTCTCTACCCATTCGGCGCCGCGCTATCCGTTCCCTCGCCTTTTTCAGTTGTTTGGCAGCCGTCGGTTTTGCCGCCCTGCCGACCCTGGCGAGCGACCTCGACGCCCAGATCCTCGACGCCCAGGCTCTCGACTCCAAAGCCGAGGCGCAGCCCGGCTGCTGCTTGACCGAAGCCGGTCACACCCTCGGTTTCGAGGCGTCGGAGCCCGGTCCGTTCCTGGACCTCAGCGGTGACACCGCTTTCCATTCCCTTTCGGACCTGCGTGCCGAGGGTGCCCATTGGGTGACCGTCGTCAACCCCTATGCCGATCGCTCGGTCACCGTCCAAGTGCGCGCCGTGACCGGCCAAGTGAAAGCCCGGTCGATTGCCGTGGAGCTGGCTCCCAGCGACTCCGCGTCCTTCGACCTCCAACCCGGCGCGGTTCAGCTGATGGCCACGTCAGAGAACGTTTTCCGGATCCAGGTGGAAGATTTGGACTATGGATCGATTCTCAACCCCGAGGTCAAAGCCGCGCGCCTCGGCCGCAAACCTCGCACCAGCCTGACCTCGGGTACCGCCAAATCCACCGCCGTCTACTGCCAGGGCGATTGGACCCTCACCTGCAACTCGACCGGCTGCGCCGAGCTCGGCCCCTTCACCCACGAAGGTCGGGTGGAACGTTTCACCGTTTGGATCGACAACTTCCCCTACACCAGCTACAACGTGTACTGGAATCTCAACACGCCCACCGGCAACTACACCACCTCCAACCCCCAGGGCATGACCGCCACCTGGACTCCGGGTATCGGAGTGTGCCCCGTTTCGGTCACCAACTCCGCGGGTCACACCTACACCGTCACGACCCCGTAAACGACCCCCGTCAGATCACGGCTCGACCCACGAGCACAGCTCGGCCGCCCCGATTCAGGGCGGCCGTTTCTGCGTCTGACCGTTTTCCAATTAGCGAGCCTACCGTCGTGGTGCTTGGACGGCGATCTGGATCACCATGCCGATGATCGAGAAAATGAAGGAAAGAAGAACCAACAGGTCCATGTTGAGGTCGCCCGCTCCCGAAAAGTGGGCCACCAGCCAGGTGACGCCGAGCGCTAGGCCCAGCCCCACGACGATGCCCGTGATGTACAAGAGGTCCAAAAGCTCAAAAGTGACCACCAAGGCGTCGATCACGGTTTCTAGAACAGACCCAATCAATGGAAAGCTCCCAGCGATTCTCGATGGATTGCGTGCGCGCTCGGAAAGGTGATCGAGCACGGCGGGCTTTTCCTACTCTACGGATGAGTCGTCGCTCTATTCTGGCCCCGAAAGAGAAGGACGGCGAAGTTTTCGATGGAATTTCCGTGGGGCTTGCGTCCTTTTTCAGTCTCGGTCGTCTATGGGGTGAAGTGAGCGGAAAGAGCCGCTCGCTCGATCGCTAGCTCGAGAGGAGACATCCCATGACCGACAAAAACCTCGATACCTCCCGCGCCTTCGTGCTGCCCACGGCCAACGTCTACGAGCCTGGGACCCTAGCCCAATCCACGGATCCCGCCTCCGTCGCCGCGTCGACCGGCTGCTGTGAGCCGGCGACGGTGGCCGCGGGCTGCTGCGAGCCCACGGCTCAGCCTGTGGCGGAGGCCGGCTGCTGCGGATCGGCTCCGCAACCGGCCACGGCCGGGTCTTGTTGTTGAGCGGTCACCACGCCGCGATTCCTGAACCCACTATTTTGCTTTTGGAGACTTGCCATGTCTGAAATGAAAGACCTTCCGGTGGCGGTGATCGGCAGCGGGCCGATCGGTTTGGCGGCGGCGGCGAATTTGGTCGACCGCGACCTCGAGCCCTTGATCTTTGAGGCCGGTCCCCGGATCGCCGCCGGCGTGCGGGATTGGGGCCACGTGAGGCTGTTCACGCCGTGGTCGTATCTCATGGATCCCGTGGGTCGTCGCTTGCTCGAAGCGAGCGGCGCATGGCGGACCCCCAACGAGCAGGAGGTTCCCCTTGCCGACGAGCTGGTGGAGCAATTTCTCGAGCCCCTGGCCGGGCTCGAGAGCATCGCACCCCATGTGCGACTCCATCACCGGGTGACCGCCATCGCCCGCGACGGTCACGACCGCATGACCAACGGTCGGCGCGACGAATCGCCGTTCTTGATCGTGGCGCAAGCTCCCGACGGTCCCAAACGCTACAGAGTCGCCCAGGTGATCGACGCCTCCGGCACCTGGACCAGCCCCAATCCCCTCGGTGCCGCCGGGTTGCCGGCCGACGGTGAGGAGGAGCATGGAGGCGCCATCCGCTACGGCATGCCCGACGTGCTCGGGCGCGAGCGAGCGCGTTACGCGGGCAAGCGCGTCCTGGTGGTGGGCTCGGGCCATTCCGCCATCGGCACCGTGCTCAATCTGGTGGACTTGGCCACTCAGAAAACCGACCCGGACGAGCCGGAGACCCTCATCGCCTGGGCCGTGCGACGCAAGGATCCACGCAAGCTTTGGGGAGGCGGCGAGGCCGACGAGCTTTCCGAGCGCGGCCGGCTGGGCTCGCGGGTGGCCGCGGCAGTGGGCTCCGGCGCCGTGACCCTGCTGACCGGATTGTCCATCGGCGCCCTGCGGCAGCGCGACGACGGCATCGAGGTGGTCGACATAAACGGCTCTCCTCAGCTCGTGGTCGATGAGATCATCGGCGCCACGGGCTCGAGACCGGATTTTTCCATGTTACGGGAGCTGCGCCTCGAGCTCGACACGGCCACGGAATCGGCCCGGAAAATCGGCCCTTTGATCGACCCCAACTTCCACAGCTGCGGCTCGGTGCCGCCCCACGGTGTGGACGAGCTCGCCCACCCGGAAAAAGGATTCTTCATCGTCGGCATGAAGAGCTACGGCCGCGCGCCGACCTTCTTGATGCGCACCGGTTTCGAGCAAGTCCGATCGATCGTCGCGGAGCTGGCGGGTGATGCCGATGCCGCCCGGAAGGTGGAGCTGGAGCTTCCCCAAACCGGTGTCTGCAATACGGACTTCGCCTTCGCTTGAGCAGGTTGCGAATTCTTTCCCTAGAGCAAAGACTATGACGACACGAAGGCTCCTAGAGACACAGCTTCAGAACCTCAACCCCATGAACCTCGCATCCACCGGATCCACTTTCAACAAACCCTCCATTTCCACCGAGCAAATTTGGCAGCTCCTGAGCTCCCGGCTGCGCGCTTTCCTGGTGTCCCGCTGCGGCGACGAGCAAGTGGCCGAGGACTTGCTGCAAGAGACCTTTATCCGCATCCATCAGCGGCTCGACAGCATCGACGATGCTCAGCGCATCACCCCATGGGTCTTTCAAATTGCCCGCAATTTGGTGATCGACCATTACCGGGCTCAGGCTCGGGCCGCGGCCGCCATGGCCGAGGAGCTGCAAGCGTCCACCGACGATGCGTCGGAAAACCTGAACGAGCAAGTGATGGGCTGGCTGCCGGAAATGATCGCCGACCTGCCCGACACCTATCGCCAAGCCGTCGAGCTTTATGAGCTCCAGGACCTGCCCCAGCGGGAAATCGCCGACCGGCTCGGCATTTCGCTCTCCGGCGCCAAATCCCGGATTCAGCGCGGCCGCGCCCTCTTGAAGTCTCGGCTCTTCGAATGTTGCTCGTTCGAGCGCGACCGCCGAGGCAATCTCATCGGCTACTCCCGCAATCGCGCCGTCTCCTGCGATTGCGCGGACCGGGCACAGCCAGCGGACCCGGTTCCGAGCACCGGCGAAGACGGCTGCTGATCCGCCACTCGGCCTCTTTTCGGTCTTCTGAATCTCTGTAGACGGCATCTCGGCCCGGTGTTATATTTCCTACTATCACAATTTGCAGATAAGCAGATCCACAGGAGACAGCCATGAGAGCCCTGTTCGTCGTCTTTTTCTTGTTCGTCTTTTCCTTGTGCGCCGTTGGGTCGACTCCTCCTCTGCAGGCGGATCAAGTCGTGGACCACGGCGACATCATCGTGACCGTGCACGACCAACCGATCGCAGATCTGAGCTCGCTCGTCCGCCCAGCGTTGCCGCGCAAAATCGACACGGCCGGAGATTGGTTGGTGCTGCCCCGCTTCGAGGTGGACACCCTGAATCCCAACGGTGTGACCACCCTTTTCGCCGTGCGCAACGTGACCGACGGCTCTCGCCAAGTGATCTTTCGCTACTACACCGACGGCGGTGGCTCCGTAGCCGAAACGGTGACCCTCGGCCCCAAGCAGGTGCGGTCGGTCAACCTCCGGGATGTGGCGGGTTTGACCCCGAATCCGGCGGGCATCGCCTCGGGTTATGTGGACATCATCGATTCCGACGCCATCCAGATTTTTCCCCAGTCGGTGATTCAAGGGGATTATTTCTTGGCCGACACCGCCAACAACTTCGCGTCCGGTGATCGGTTGGTGGACTACACCAATTTCGCCCAATTCGTGGATCTGTGCAGCAAATTCGAGCTCCGCTTCCTCAACGGCGGCGCGTTCAACGGTGGCACCGACATCACCGTCTTCACCGACGTCTTGCAAACCGGCTCGGAATTCGTTTACGCCGTCTACACCGAAGCCGGCACCCTAGTGCGAAGCGGCAGCGTGAACACCACCTATCGCAGCGCCAAATTCCCGGCCTCGTTCCTCGCTGACTCCACGGCTTTCGGCGTGATCGAAATCGTCTTCAACGGCACCTCCGGCCACGCGTCCAGTGTCTTCAGCGCCCTGGGCAGGTTCTCCGTGGGGCTCAACGGCCTCTGCGAAGGTCAAGTGAACGAGCCATAAGCCATCAGGACAGCGCCCGTGGTCGACTGCAATTCATGGCACGCCGACACAACCGGCCCGCAGACGATCGACTTCATCGAAGCGTCCTTGCAGTGACCGGATCTGAATGAGATTGAGGCAGGTCGCTTCTTCGTCGAGGTAGGCCAGAACACGGGCGCCCGTGGAAGCCGGCTTCAGCGCCGCGATGTAATGGTCCGCGGCGCGCTCTAAGTCGCCGAGCAGGCCGTAGGCATCTCCCAAATAGGTGTGCCCCTCGCGGAAGGCAGGGTCTCGCTCCACCTCAGGGGTGAACAGCCGGATGTCATTCTCGAATCGAAGCCCACCCACACTCGTAGATACCACGGCCAACATGAGCCACGCCCCCAAGCCGGCCACAGCCCACCGCTTAAGGCCTGATTTCTCACGAAAGCAACGGCCGACGAGCGCCACGGCCACGCCGACCGCCGTCACCGCGAAATAGCTGTAGTGGGGAGAGCTGAAGCGAGGCCCGGGCAGTATCTGCAGGGCGGGAGCTAAACCGACCGCCAGGAAAAGCAAGAGTAGACCCACCTCCCACTGCCGGCGAAGCCATAGAAACCAGCCGGCGACAACAGCAGCCGTCGCAAACAACGACACCGCCACGAGCGGATCCCACACGCCACGAACCCTGGTCGCATCGCTCAGCCCCGGCAGAAACGGGCTCATCAGCTCAAGCAGTCGCTCAGCGAGCACCGCGGCGCGGGTCCCGAAGTGCTCGCCGAGGCTTAGATCCGGCTGGGTCAGATGCCAACCCATGCCGACCGCTCGGCCCCTCAACAGGAGATAGACGCAGACGGTCATGCTCAGCAGCACGAAGAATCCTCGATGCTCGCCGAGTCTATAGACCGGCAAGGTCCGTCCCTTTTGCAGCTCCCAAACCCCGGCAGCTCCCAGAAACCAGAAAAGCGCCGGCTCCTTCGACATACATCCCAACCCGAGCGCCACCGCGCACAGCACTTCGGTGAGCCGTGTGCTCGCCTCGTCCTTACGGCGGATGCGTGCATAGAGGGTCAGGCTGATGAGAACCCATAGGGTGACGAGGAGCTCGGGACGATAGGCGATCGCCCCGACCGGTAGCCATGACAAGGGATGCACCGCGACGACCGCGGCGGCGACCACCGCCTCTCGAGACCCGAGGTCGAAATAGGAACGGCAGAAAGCCGGCACAGCAACCACCACCGCCGTGTGCAGGAGCAGGTTGGTCAGATGATGACCCGGGGCCCAAAGGCCGTAGATTCCATAATCCACCGCCTGGGATAGGGCCACAACAGGGCGATAGAAACCCGTCGCGGCAAAGGATTCCGTGAAGAGCGCCCACGGCCGGCTCAAGGCTCGCAGCGCCCTACCCCACTCCAAATCACCATGGTCGAGCCACACGAAGCCGTTATCGACATAGGTGACGTGGGTGGCGAGGGCGAGAAAAGCTACCCACGTCACCGGCTTTGAAACCGCGACGCTCAAAACGGCTCAAGAGCCCCTGCAGGTCACGAGCTGCTCAGAGGGCTCGCAGATCGGCGGGCTGTCCTGGGTCATGGTGCAGCTGTCGAGCTTGTAGGGTTCATGCCCTTCTTTTTTGTAGTAATAGTCCAGCACCATCTCATGATCTGAGACGGTGACCCTCAAGGCGCCGGGATGGTCGTTGTAGCAGGAGCTTTTCATGACCTTCGGATCGAAGAGATCGCAACACTTGCTGCTGCCGTCATGGGACTTACCAGGCTGATCCCGAGTGCTCTGCCCAGCAATGATGAACAAGCTTTGCTCACCGTTCACAGACACCAAATTTCGTTGGAAGTTGTGCTCATGACCAGCGAGCATGATGGTGTTTTTTTGAAAACCTTTTTTCAGGATGGCGTCGGCGATCTTTCTCACTTGCGGGCAAGACGGGCCATGATTCGAAGATGAATTAAAGGCGGGCTCGTGGGAAAAAACAACATTCCACTTCGGCGGCTCCTCAGGCATTGGGGGTCGAGGCCCCCGACCCTTGAGCAGCGCTTCGATCTCCGCAATGTAGAGCGCCGTGTACTGATTTTTTGTCTTGAGAAGGCCCGGGCAATGCTTGGGTCCCCCATGCTGCTCGTCTTGGCAAATGCAATTGCTGTTGATGCCGATAAACCGAACATTGTATCGATCAAAATAATAGACCGTCAGCTTATTGCCTGTCACCTCGGGTCCGAGATGAAAGTGGTCGCGATAGGCGTTGTAGTGCTCATGGTTATTCTTGTCGAATTCGTGATTTCCGGGAACGGGAAAGAATCCGTTGGACTGGCCTTTTTGTGTCCACCGGCAAGGCTTGCCGTCCCAATCCTCGGCTCGATTGTTTTCACAGGAAGGGGCATGAGCCATGTAGCGACAGTAATATTTATCGGAGGTGTGTTTGTAGCCGACACATCGATGACTGATGTAATTATTATCTCCTACCGTCAGGATAAGGTCGGGAGCCCAACCGTTCACCACCATATCCGCTACCCGCCGGGTATGGTCGTTGTCTTCCCCGTAATCCCCGACCACGGCAAACTCGAGCTGAGCGGCGGCGGCCGCCTTTTCATCCTCATTCTCACTCCAAGCTGAAGGAGCCGGTAAAAGCAGCACCGCGACCGCGAACGAGATCACCATGGCGAAAAACGTCACCAGAGAAGAAAGCGTTGGCAGGCTCGGAATCGTTCGCATAGCGTCGTCTCCTCAAAAGGTCATGGCGGGAAATCGAGCGGGCTGGGCCGACGGCGCACGCTGCTGCCGATCGAAGCTCCATGTCATCAAAACGACCGCCCGATGAGCAGGTAGAGAGCGCTGTCGCCGCTCTCGGCGAAACCCGCGGCCAGGTATAAGGGGCCAAAGGCGGTATCGACCCCGATGGAAAGGCTGCCGGCGTAATGGAGATCACCCAGATCCACTTGATCTTGATCCAGCCAAAGGTTGCCGGCTTCGAGGGAGGCCCCCAAATAGACGCCGTTGCCGAGGCCCGTGGGCAAATCCATCAGACGAAAAAGGTAGAGCAAGGCCGCGGATCCGCCGTAGCGACCGGTGATGGTGCCTTGGGACACTCCTGAGAGACCGAAAAGATCCCCTAAATCGTGCACGGTAGGCGACTCGGACCCCAAGGCGCTGTAGAGATTCACCAAGCTCAGGATCGTGTGGCGACCGTGGGTGCCCGCCAGACCCAAGAAGGCGAAGAGCTGCTCGAAGTCTTGCTCGGCACCCAGCTGCTCACGGGAGGCCCGAACGTCAATCGCGGCGAAATAGCCATTGCGGGGAAAGTTGACGTTGTCGAATTGGTCGACTACGGCGTTGAATCGAAGGACTCCGGTCTCGGCTTCCGCCTCACGGGGAAAATCCGTCGGCACGTCGGCGTCCAAACGCAGCTCGGAAGCCAGCTCCCCCCGGCTGACCCCTAAACGAAGCTCCGCAAAACGCCCGAGCTGAACCCCCAAATCCAACCCCAGCTCCACTGCGTCCACCCGATAGGGCACCGTGGCCCCTCCGCCCACCGCAAAGTCGATGGTCGAGGTGGATTGGCGCAGCCAGGCGGCGGCGAAGAACGTTTGCGCCAAGCTCAGGGGTTGGTAGAGCTCGGCGAAGAGCGCGGGATCCTCACCCAGCTGGGTCTGAATCTTGAGCTCGCCCCGCCGACGGTTCAGGCGGGTCATGGTGTAGCTAGACAAGAGATTGAAGAAGCTCTCGCCCTCGAGGTCGGCGAAAAGGCCGACACCAAAGCGCAAATAATTGGGTCCCCAGGGCTTGTCGATGGCCTCGATGATCAGGTCGAAACCTTCGTCGGAGGGCAGCAGCCGGAAATCGACCCGCTCGTAATCTCCGGTCTCGAATAAACGCTGCAGATCTCGACGGATAGCCTCCAAGTCCAGAGGGTCCCCGTGCTTCGTCTCGATCTGGCGGAAAAGGAAATTCGGATCGGCGGTGGAGCTGGAGCTGAGCTGCACGGAGCTGATGCGCTCGCCCTCCAAGGACCTAGGACGCCGAAGCCGCCCCTGAAACGCCAGGTAGCTCTCCTCCGAGATGGAATAGTCACGCAGCTGGAGCTCGACCGATCGCGCCGCTTGCTCACCGAGCGGCACCATTTCAATGCCGCGATCGAATTGCGCGGAGCCGAATTCTTCGAGCAAGGGGTTGATCACCACATCCGCATCGGCCGCCTGCTCCTGCACATTTTGGTAACTCCCCAGCACCATTGCTTGGCCGGTGATCGAGGAAATAGAATTGAGATCTTCCTTATCGGGCAAGGGCTGGCCGACGTCCACGGCGATGATCACATCGGCACCCATCTCCCGGGCCACGTCCACGGGCAGGTTGCGCACCAAGCTGCCGTCGACCAAAAGGCGGCCATCGATTTCGATCGGCGAAAAAATTCCCGGCAGCGACATGCTGGCCCGCATTGCCCGGCCGAGATCCCCGCGGCTCAACACCACGACCTTACCCGTCTCCAGGTCCGTGGCCACCGCGCGAAAGGGAATCGGGAATTGATCGAAGTCCTCGATGCCGACGGTTTGGAGCGCCATCAGCTGCAGGGCGAACCCGAGCTTCTGGCCGCTGACCAAGCCCGAGGGAATCTGGAAAGAGCCGTGGTTGAAACCGGCCTCGAATTGGGCCAGATAGTTCTGATCATCGACCTTCCGGCGGTACGGCAGATGTCTGCGGGGCGGTCGGTCGTCGAGCAAATCCCGCCAATCGGTTTCGGATAAGATGCGCTCCATCTCGGTCGGGGAGACGCCCGCGGAATAGAGCCCTCCGACGATGGCGCCCATGCTCGTGCCGGCCACGAAATCTACCGGGATCCGGAGCTCTTCGAGCACCTTCAGCACACCAACGTGGGCGATGCCCCTAGCGGCTCCACCGCTCAACACCAAACCGATTCGGGGACGGGGCTCCGGATCGGGCTCTGAGGCCCATACCGAGCCCGCCGCCACCGTCGACCAAGCCGTCAGCGCTATCAAAATCCCCGCCGACACGCGGGAGCTGAGCTTTTTCATGCGCCGATCTTAACCCGCAAGCGAGCGAGCCGGGACGATCCACTTGATGGTGCCGGGGAACCCGGAGCCTTGGTAAGCTCTCGCCATGGATAAAGCTTGGTGTTTGCGGGAGGTAGGAGCCGAGGGTCGGCGCTTCCTACCGGGTCCCGGCGACAATGTGGTCGGCAGCGCTCCGAGCTGCGCTTTCCAGCTGGACCACCGGGGCATCTCCCGCCGCCATGCCGTCATCCAGGTCGATCCCGACGGTTGCCGAGTGTCGGATCTGGGCTCGAAGAACGGCACCCGAGTGAATGGCGAGGCCGTGGAGCACAGCCGGCTCCAGCTCGGTGACGAGATCGCTTTCGGCGCCACCGTCTGGCGCTTGGAAACCGTCGACCAGGAGAACCTGGAGCTGGCCGTATCCGTGGAACCGCCCACAGGCCACGGCTCCCAGCGCACCCACCACGAGGAGACCCTACCCTTATCCCACGACGACCGCAGCGTGAGCCCACCGTGGCTGGGGGGCATGGTGGAGTGCGTGTCACCGGCCATGCGCGAGGTCTATCGGCAGATTGAGATCTTGCACCAGGGAGACGTCCCCCTCCTGATGCTCGGGGAGACCGGGGTCGGCAAGGAACATCTGGCCCGGGCCGTGCACGACGGCTCGGCTCGACACCAAGGCCCCTTCATCGCGATCAATTGTGCTGCGCTGCCGGCCGATCTGCTGGAAGCTGAGCTGTTCGGCATCGGTCGAGGGGTGGCGACGGGCGTGGCCGCGCGTCCGGGAAAGATCGTGCAAGCCTCGGGCGGAACGCTTTTTCTCGACGAGGTCGGAGAGCTGGCGCCGGACCTGCAGGCCAAGCTCCTGCGGGTCCTTCAGGAGTCCGAGGTCTCGCCGCTCGGTGAGACGGTCAGGCCGGTGGACGTCCGCTTCCTGGCGGCCACCAATCTCGATTTGCAGGCCCGAGCGTCCGCCGGCGAGTTCCGCTCCGACCTCTACTACCGCTTGGCGGGATACAGCCTCACCGTGCCCCCCTTGCGGGAGCGCCCCGAGGACATCCGGGTCTTGGCCGGATTCTTTCTGCGCAGATTCAGCCGCGAGGTCGGTAAATCCGTTCGCGGTTTGACGATCAAGGCCCTGGAGGTCTTGGAGCAACGGCCGTGGCCCGGCAATGTGCGCGAGCTGAGCAACGTGATCCGGCGGCTCGTTTATCGATCGGTGGACGGACAGGCCATCGACTCCGACATGTTGCTCGGCAGCCACGAATCGCCGGAGCATCCTCTGGAGCAAATTGCGGATCGCCTGCCCCTCGGCTCCGTGCCCCTCGCCGACTACTTGGAAACCTTGGAAAGGCGTTTGGTGGAACGGGCGATGGCGCAGACGAACGGCAACCGATCACAGGCCGCCCGCCTGCTGGGGGTTTCCCGCAACGGTCTGCGCATCCGACTGCGGCGGCTGGCGGGCTCGTCGGACGAGCTCGTCTCCTCCGACGAGCTCACCGAGGACGGAGCCGGCACCGCCCGCTACTGACAAACCGCGCGCTGACAAACCACCGGCTACGGACAATCCGTGGGAGCTCCCCCCGGATCGGTAGGTGGCGGATCGGGATCGACCGGAAATCTCACCACTTGACCACCGCTGGTGCAGGGGTCCGGCCGCGTCGGCGAGAGGGAGTGGGTGCGCAGATCGTAGGCCTCGACCGCCCGTACACCGGCCCCGACAAATCGGGCGACGGCCTGGCTCGCCTCGCCGAACCACAGCTCCGAAGCTTGGGGCTGATGGCCGTGCAGGATCTCCCACCAGCCGCTATCCGGACCGTAAACCCCCAAGGCGTCGGTGCCGTCCGACTGGGGAACGGCCAACGGCCAAAGCCGCTCGTCGGATAGGGAGGGGTAGATCCCTTGGTAGATCGACCCCTGGGCCGGATAGTGGCGGTCACGCAGCTGAAAGAACACCACCGAATCCACACCGTCGCCGTCGAGATCCGCCACCACCGGCACCGACGACGCCGCTCCCGCTGGAATCTCTTCGATCAGGTCCAGGGGGTGAGCGGGAACGTCGTCCTGGCAGGTGGCGCAGGTTTCGCCTTGGTGGTAGTCCAACAACAGCATACGCCGCCCGTCCGGATCGTAGAGCGCGGGTCTATCGGGATAGATCGTGCCCTGTGAGTCGCGCCAAGTGCCGAAGAGGGGTATCCAACCCGGCGAAAACGGCGCGTAGCGGTGGGCGGCGCAGCGCAAATCTCCGCCGAGCAGCTCGACGCAGAGATAGAAGGTTCCGCTGTGGCTGTTGTAATAGCCGATGTCATCGATCGTCGCGGAGCCCGCGGCGGTCGCCGTGGTCACCAGGGGCACGATCCAAGGGGTGACGAGGATCTCCACCTCCACGGGCTGCCGGCCGCCGAAGCCCTGCCCCCACGAATAGGTCAGGGCATCGCGACCGAAGAAATGGGGTTCCGGCCGATACCGGTAAGACGAGCCGCTTTTTTCAAAGGACCCCCGGCTGGGCGGCACTTCCACGGCAACGACGACGGGCTCCCCCGACTCACCTTCCGGCACCAAGTCGGAGACGGCAAGCTCGAGAACGGTATCTTGCAACACGGACCAGCTCACCACGGCCGGCGGCTCAACCCCGTTCGACGTTCCGAGGCTCGAGATATTTTGGGAATAGCAAACCGTCGCCCCCGCTGCCAGCAGGCATAGGGCAAGCACTGAAGCCCCAACCGGGTGGGGCGCTATATTTCGGATCATGGAAAGCTCCTTGAAAGGCCTATTTCTTGTTCCAGCGATAGAGGCTCGAGGCTGGGAGCCTCAGCCGAGGAGGCCGAGACCTCCAGCCAGTGCTCTACGATCTCAATATCGTGCTGATGACCTCTTTCATTCCTGCGGTAGCGAGCCAAGGCCGATTCCGCCAAAACTCGCGAGCGGCCGGAGCACTGCCCTTCCAACCGCAATGCCCGAGCCAGGGCAAATTCGTTCTTCGCCCTGAGATCTGGACGCCGGGACGAGGGAGAACGGCTCTCTAAAGCCTTCTCCAGGAGAGCCCGAGCACGGGATATCTCTCCCAGCTCCAGATGCGCCTTGCCCAGGGTCGTCCATGCATCGGCGAGTCGATCGGCGTCACCGGCCCGTTGCCACACGTCCGCGGCCCGGGAGAGCGGAATGAAGGCTTCCCGGGCTCGACCCTCTCGGGTCAGCGACTCTCCGAGATTGAAGGCCGCTTCGGCGGTGAGGGGATGATCCTTTCCGTAAGCTTTTTCTTGGATGGCCAAGGCGCGTCGATACAACGGGACGGCCTCCGTGGCTCGCCCCTGGCGTAAATAGGCGTTGGCTTGATTGGCCAAGGTCACGGCCACGAAGGGATGCTCACCGAGCCGGCGCTCGAAGAGCTCCAGCGCCGTTCCGAAGTCCGGTATCGCGTCGTCGAAGCGCCCCAAGCCGGCCAGGGCGCCGGCCGCTTCCGTGAGGGACATGGCGACCTGGAGATGGTCGTCCCCAAAGGCCTGCCGTCGAATGCGCAAGGACCATCGATGGTAGTGAAGGGCTTGCTCGAAGCGCTCTTCCTCCATGGCCACGACCCCCAATTGGGAGAGCACGTTCGCCACATTCGGATGGCTCTTACCGAGGTGTTTTTGGTAGATCGCCAAGGATCGCCGCAGATGATCGTCGGCCACCGAGAACCGACCTTGGCTCAACAGCACATCTCCCAGCCGCGAACGGCTCGTGGCCAGGCCTAGGTGGTCCTTGTCTAGGAGGCGCTCCTTCGCTCGCAAGGAGCGCTCGAAGTAGCCTCGAGCTTCGGCATAACGTCCCTCCCTCACCTCGAGCAGGCCGCGCAGCTCGTCCAGCTCGGCGGCGAGCAGGGTCGGCTCGGTCAGCCGCTGGAGCACCCCCTCCGCCTGGGCCGCGGACCGACGCGCTTCGACCGTCCGGCCCTGCTGATAACCCAGCACCCGCACCCGGCGCATCAACGCTTGCGCCGCGACCCGGGCATGACCGCCGGCTTGCGCCGCCAACAAGGTGTCCACCAGCGCTCGATCGGCCTCTTCGGCTCGGCCCAAGGACTCGAGAAAGCGCGCTTCTTCCAGCCGAATCTCGGCCACCGAGGGCCAATGGTCGAATCCGTCGGCCCGGACGACCAAAGCGCGCGCCTGCTCGAAGCCGCGCTCGTAGTCGCCCACCAGCCATAGGGCCTTGGCTGCGGCCAAGTCGTCCCGCAGCTGATCGAGCTCAGCGCGGGACTCTGGATCTTCCGGCAACGGATCCGGCGAACGCAGCGCTCGGGTATCGGCGCAAGCCTCGGTGCCCACCAGCGCCGCCACCAGCCCGGGCGCCGCCTCCAGACGTCCGGGCTTCCCGTCCCCCAGCACCCCGAGAGCCGCATCCAGCTCCCTTTTGCGCTGATCGAGGCAGTCCATTTGCAAGTCTAAGAGCTCACGGCTTTGACGCCCTTGAAAATGGGTCGCCTCACAGCGCGCGCGGTAGAAATCGCCCCAACGCCCGGCGTAACGGTCCAGACCGGAGACCACAGACCGCCAGACGTCCCTGTGGCGCTGGTCTCCATGGCGTCGGCTCGACGATTCCCCGGATGACGCCGCTCCAAAGATGGACACCTCGAGCTCGGCCCGGCGCCCGCCGTTCCAAACCGTTTGCAACATGGCCGCGCCGGAGTCGCAATCGACCCGCGCCGCCGGCGGCCACCCCCACCAGAGCAACACGCCGAGCGCCAACAACCACGGGAGGCCCAGGACGGCCGCCCACTCCATGCGCCGCCGACGCTGGATCCGGCCCAAGTCGTCCAATAGGTCGGTCATCGAGGGATAGCGACGGCAGGGATCCGAGTCGAGCCCCCTCGTCAAGATGCGACGCAGGGGAGTCGACAGGGCGCTCATCGCTGCCGAGAACCGAGCGTCGAGCGGCAGCACGCCGGTCAAGGCCTGGAACAACACCGCGCAAAAGCTATATTGATCCGTCGCCGGGCCGACGGGCTCACCGCGCCGTTGCTCGGGGGACATAAACGCCGGCGTGCCGAGCACCGCGCCCGTGCTCGTCAGATCGGGATCCGACACCGCGATCCCCACGACCGGCTCGGATTCCGGCTGTTGCCCGGACGAGCCGTCCGCCTCGGGGCGGCTCACACGACGGGCCAAGCCGAAGTCCAGCACCAACACCCGCCCGTCGTCGGCCACCATGACGTTGCTGCCTTTGAAGTCCCGATGCACCAAACCGGCTTCATGGGCCGCCGCCAAACCGCGACCCGCTTGCATCGACACCTCGAGAAGACGCTCCGGAGCCGCACCCTCGGTCTTAGCCCTCTCGCTTCGTAACCAGGCGGAATAGGTCTTACCGATCACATATTCCGTGGCGATGAAGATCTGATCTCCAACCACCTCGGCGTCGAAGACCGACAACACGTTGGGGTGGCTTAATCGAGCCAAAGCACGCGCCTCGCGGATCAGGCGGGCCTGGTGGGACGAGCTCCGCCCCTGGCCGGCCGGCAGCACCTTCAGGGCGACCTTGCGGTCGAGCTTGGGATCGTAAGCCACATAGACCTGGCCCATGGCTCCGCTGCCGATCAGATCGAGCACCCAATAACGCCCGAGACGCTCACCCCGGCACCGGGTCAACCGCTCACTGACGCCATCGAGAGTCTCCGACCCCAGGGTGTCGGTAGCTTCCCGGTTCGGATCGCTGTAGCCGGCTCGGCTCATCCAGCTCCTCCTTCGAGCTTGCCGCGAAGCCGGCCCCCTCGAGCTCCGGGGACACGGTGTGGGCGCGGTGTGGATACGGTGTGATCAGCGGGCGGGCAGCGGCTCGAAAGGGAGTGAGCACAGCGTGGTCATTGGGTGTTCATTGAATGGTCACAGTGTGGTCGGCTCCGGGGCGGATGCCGGCCACGCTCCCCCTCTCCCTGGGATGCATGACCCTGGACCCGAGTTTCAAAAAACACGCTCCCGTCCAAGGCCTTTCTTACGTTCCAGAGCGAAGGTCATTCGAAAAGACGGCGATCCCGGAGACTTGGTATCTCACTTGCTATTCAGGGGAGCAGGGCCCGGATCGGCCTCGGCCGGCCGGAAGCCCTCGTGCTCGATCACTAGCCGACTCTCCAACGAAACCTCAAGGAAATACCCGTGTTGAGAATCATTTTTAAGACTTTCTTCAGCATCACGCTTTGCTGGCTGGGAATCGCCGCGGCCCCCATCGTCCTGGCGCAATCCATCGCCGTCATCGATACCTCGCAGCTTTCCGGATTGCGTCCTGTTCAGCGCACCTGGGACGAGCTCAAGGTCCTCCAATCCCAGCACTTGATCCCCATGAGCGAAGCGCGGGTCGGCGACTGCCCCGAATGGGGTGTCTTCGCCCCTCAGCCGGACAACACCGTGTACCAGAACCTTCTCTATTCGAATTACCTTTGGAACGAATACGAGCTGCCGTCGGGAGATCGCTGTTTGGAGCTCAAGGTTCCCGATGCGGGTTTTCTGAGCGCCGCGGACGCTCACGCGTTGCTCAGCGCGTCGGAGCACTACCGATTCGAGGAGCAGGGCTACCTCGCCGAAAACGAGAGCTTGTTGCTCGCGCTCCAAGACGCCATGCTCCAGGCCCCGTGCATCGACGGCTCCGCTTCGTCGAGCCTGGAGACCATTGGGACCGCCCCGCTGACAGCCCTCTCCCACAAGGCCGGCGGTTTCTCCTACGGAACCGAAGGGGAGGACGATGCCGACAAGCCCATGTCGGCCGACGCCTTGCACCGCTACCGGCCCGACTTTCCGGCCCAGCTCCGATTCGACTGCGGGGCGGCGTTCGACCCTGCCGAGGCCCACACGCGGTCGCCCATGGGGTCCGCCAAGGCAGTTATCGGCACGGACTCACGCTATGAGATCCCTCGCCTCGCTCCGGGTGCTCTGGCCTTCCCCGACTCCTGGACGGCGTACCTCTTTCCCTCCCCGAACGCAGGAAGCGTCTGTTTTGTCGGAGCCAGCGGTTTCTACGTCAACGAATGGTCGCTCCTCACCGCCGCCCACGTCACCAACACCGGTAGCTGTATCTCGGAGGACTACTTCGCCATCCCCTTTGCCCTGCCGCTGGTCGTAGATGTGCTGAGGGTCTTCCGGGCGAGCAGCTACGCCCCCGGGGTGACTTCCCACGACTATTCCTTGATGCAAGTGGAATCCGCGGTGCCCTTCCCCGGCTATCCGAGAGTTGAGGTCTTGCCCCCCTTCAACACCTCGAGCGTCCCGAGCCTGGAAGTGTTCGGCTATCCCGCGGTGGTCCGCAATCAACCCGTGCCTGCCGGAACCTTGTACGGCGGCCGGGGAGCTGTGGAATCTTCACTTTCCAACGTCGCGGGCTTCTGGGTCCATGAAGCGGATACCAGCGCGGGACAAAGCGGTGGGTTGATCTATTCTGCAGACTTTCCGTCCCACGCGCTCGGTGTGCACGTCGGGTCGGTGATGGACAACTCCACCGGGATGATCTTCAACGCCGGACCGATTCTTCGCGGCACCGTCGCCCATGAAGTCCACTCTTGGATGGTGCCCCCACCGCCGTTCCGGGTCGATATCGCCGTCCCTCAGCCCGGAGGTATCTTCGACATCCGTCACATCGGCCTGCCCAATTGGTCGTCCGCAATCAACAGCATTGCGGCGGTCTCGGCCACAGAAACCAAAGCGGATGTGCCCGAGCTGATTTGGGAATCGGACCTCGGCGGTGTTTTCGGTAACGGCACCGACGTCGACGCCGAAACCTGGCGCCACGCCCTCAAGCCGGGCCTCCACCGCATCCGTGTGCACGCGGGCGCCCCCGCCACGGTCAGCGCCGACGAGGTGGTGGTCGAGCTGCTCGGCCCAACGGGTCGCTTCACCTCTCCCGCCGAGGAGACGGCCACCTGCTTTTTGGGTGAGAAGTACCACCAAGTGGCCGACTCCTGCGCCATCCAAGTGTCCTGGACCACCGACTCGGCCCCAGACGCCGTGCTCTGGGACGCCGGCGTGGGCTCGATCGTGGCCTCAGGCTCTACCGGCAGTCTGAGCTGGAACGCCGGCAGCCAGGGATCCGTCTTGCAGCTCTACGACTCCCCGGCCCGGGAATTCCTGCTGGACGAGGTCACGGTGCGCGGCGTCGTCGACGCCTCACCCAAGGTGCAATATCGGGGCGCGCGCTGTGCCGACGGTTATTGCGTGGGTTTTTGGGGTCGGAATTTCGCGCCCGACGTGTGTGTGGACATCCGAGAGAGCCATGCGGGCGGGGCACCCATCGTGGCGCAAGTCTGCGGCTCGGCCATTGAGCGGATCTACCATTCGCAGAACGACACCTATTCGCTGGGTTTCGCCCTGGAGGACCCCTTCCTACAAACCCGCTTCAACGGCGCCGGTCTCTTCTTCTGGGTGGTCAATCCATCCGACGGCGAATTCGTCGGGGACTACCCCCTGCGTCGCCCCAGGGGTGACATCTTTCTCCACTTGGCCACCACTTGCTCGGTCAACGCGGCCGATCAGACCTGCAACGCCACGGTCAACGGCTCCTTCGAGGACATTCGGTATGCCTGTCTGTGGCGCAAGGACGACCAACAACTGATTTCCTGCACCGGGGACGACGACTTTTTGGCGCCGGTGCCCGTGGGCGTGGAGCTGGAGGAATTCGAGCTGCGGGCCCATGCATTGCGTGCGGAGGACACCGCCGGCTGGCCGGCCAACCACGAAGCGGTCTACGCCGACTCTCCGTTCCTCGACAATTTGATCGTCGGAGCCATCGGGCCCGATCCCTTTGAAGAAGACGATACCGCCGCCCAATGGAAGCCCTACAGCGGTGGTCTCGAGCTGAGGAATTTCTCGGACGATCGCTTTGATTGGATCGGCGCCCATGTCGCCGGCCCGGTCACTTTCCAAGCCAGAAATCTCCGCAATCGGGTGGAGGCCTGCCTCAAAGTCTACCGGGCCAACGACGCCGGCACAGGGCCCGACGGTCCACTGCTGGCGGAGGATTGCCGCTTCGACACCGACGTCACCTCCACGGTGAGCCTGACCTTGCCCGAGGACGACTATTTGATCCAAATGATCAACCTGCTGGATCTCAGCGGTGCCGACACGCAATATTCCTTTGAGATCCGGAACGACGCCCTGCCCAACGTCGTGCCCGCCCTCGGCAATTGGTACAACCCGAATCGCAGCGGCAACGGCATCGACCTTTTCGAGGTGCCCGACGGTCGATTGGGTTTGGCCTGGTACACCTATCTCCCCGATGGATCGCCCATTTGGTACCAAAGCGATCTCGCCCTAGTGGATCAAGGGGTGTGGCAAGCCGGGCTGAAAAAGGCGAGCTGGAACGGCACCGCCGCCACCTTGACCACGGTCGGCAGCGTGCGTCTGGACTTCACCGGCCCGACCGAAGCCTGGTTCTCTTGGACGTTGGAAGGTCAAAGCGGCGGGGAGCCCTTTGAGCACCTCTTCGGGGTCGGTGACCGCGGCGGTGCCTGGTTTGCACCGTCCGAGCCGGGATGGGGCATTGAGGCCCTCGAGCAAGGTGGGATTCTGGGCGCGGTCGTCACCTTCTACGAGGGCAGCCGACCCACCTGGGCCGGGGGCACCGCCGCCGCCGGCAACGACGTCACCCTCCCTCTGCGCCGGCGCAACGGGGTCGGCCTATGCCCCTCCTGTGGCGGCGGCAGCTCCACCCCTCCGCCGAGCGTGCCGGTCGGAACCCTGCGCCTGCAGATCCAAGCCGGAGCCTCGACGGGCGTCGGAACCACCGTCATCACCACCCCTGGGGGAACTACCTGGAATCGAGGTCCGCTGAGCCTTCAACGACTGACCTCCCCCTGAGGACGACGCGCCACAGGGCGGCTATCGAGGAGGGTCCGTGGCCACGGGCCCTCCTCTTCTTTGATGGCCCCATTCTTTGGCGACCTCTTCGTCGATGAGAAATCCGGCCCATGCCGGTCGTTCGTATCCTGCCCCTCGGATTGGCCAAAAGAAATGGCGCGAAGCTGGTGTAATCTCGGGCCATACTTATCGATCTTCGTCTATGAGCGACCCCTCCCCACCTCTTCCGCAGGACTCCAGCATCCCCACCGTCCAGCCGACAGTGTGGGCGGTCGGTGATTGGCGAGCCGACCCCTCGGACTTGACCCTGAGCAGCGACGGTCGCGAGCCTCAGCGCCTCGAGCCGAAGGTCATGGCCCTGTTGATCTTCCTGGCGGAACGCGCTCCCGACGTGGTCGGCAGGGACGAGATCTTCGAGCAAGTTTGGCAGGGGCGGGCGGTCGTCGACGGTGCTCTCAGCCGGGCGATCTCGCTGCTTCGACAAGCTCTCGGCGACGACAAACGACAGCCCCGCTACATCGAAACCGTGCCGCGCCGGGGCTACCGGCTGGTGGCACCGACGGAAAGGATCCCGCGTCCCCGACCGAATCCCGGCTCCAAGTCGGATTCGGATCCGATGTTGCCCGAATCCGATTCGAGGACCTCGGTCGGGGCATCGATCAAGACGACGGTCGAGGTTTCAGACCCGTCCCCGACAGGCTCCGCGGGCCGTTGGCTTTGGCTGGTGATTCCCATGTTGATCCTCGGCCTAGCGTTTCTTGGGTGGCGGGGATCCAAGAAAGGCGAACCGCCGTCGGCAGCTCCCGTTGCCGGAGATCCGATCCGCATCGCCGTCCTGCCCTTGGATATGCTCGGCGCCGAAGCGGAGGACACCTACTTGTCGGACGGCTTGACCGAGGAGCTCATCCACCAGCTCTCCGGCCTGTCGGCTTTGGGGGTCGTGTCTCGGACGTCGGTCACGGCCGCCAAAGCGGAGGGGCTCACGGCGGCGCAAATCGCGCGCAAGCTGCGGATCCACTACCTGCTCGAGGGCTCGGTGCTGGCGGCCGGAGAGCGATTGCGCATCACCATCCAACTGATCGCCTTGGATCAGGACCAACATCTGTGGTCCAGGACCTACGACCGAGCCATGGTCGATGTCCTGGACCTTCACCGCGAGGTAGCTTTGGATGTCGCGACCCAGGTTAATGGAGCACTGACCCACACCGAGCAACATCGCCTGGCGTCCCGGGAGCCGGTCGACGGCGAGGCCTACCGCCTCTACCTCCAAGGCCGTCAACGGCTCGACCGTCGCACCCGGAAAAACGTCACCCGCGCCTTGGACCTGCTCCGACGCTCCGTGGAGCTGGATCCGAATCTGGCCGCGGCCTGGGCGATCCTGGGCAAAGCGCACCTGCTCAGCGAGCTCTATGTGAGCGTGCCCCAAGCTCAGGCCTACGCCCGAGCCCAAGAAGCCATCGACACGGCCCTCGCCTTGGATCCCGGCCTAGCGGAAGCCCATGTGTCCCTCGGTCTGCTGCGGCTCTTTCGAGATTGGGATTGGGACGGTGCCGAGGCGTCCTACCGCTCGGCCATCCAACGGGCGCCGTCATTTGCCTTGGCCCACCAATGGTTGTCCGAATGCCTTTCCTTGGCAGGACGGCACGAGGCGGCGCTCGAATCGATTCGCCGGGCCGCCGATCTCGACCCTCTATCCCCTTTGGTCCACGCCGCCTGGGGCCAGCGCCTGAACGCCGCGGGACGCCACCGCGAAGCCCTGGAGCAGCTCAAATCCGCCGACGCCCTTGGCGCCGAATTCGCCTGGCACCTGCGGGAAGCAGCCTACGCCCACGAACGCCTCGGCGACGTGCAGGCGGCCCTCGACGCCCACGTCGAGCGCATGCGACGCCGAGGGGTGACCGGCGCCGACCTGGAAGCGCTCCAGCAGGCCGCCGCGATCGGTGGCCTGAAAGGTTATTGGTCCTGGCAATACCAACGCTTGTCGGGCATCCCGACCCGAGAGCCCATGCTGATGGCCGAAGCCCTCGCCGGCAGCGGCGCCCACGAGCAGGCTTGGCCTTGGCTCGAAGCCGCCGTCGCGAAACGCGGCAGCTGGTTCCTCCACCTGGTCAAAAGCCCGGCCCTCGATCCCTTACGAGACGACCCTCGATTTCAAAAGTTGATGGCCCAAGCTCGGCCATAGGTTGCCAGAAATTCCGGGTCGGCACCTTCGTCGGCGTACGGATGGTGGGTTACGACCTCACCGGCAGCGACACCTTGACCATCAACTACCTGGGGGAGGTCAGCTGCCCGGCACCGTGACGGGCGATGGCCGACTTCAAGGCCCAGGGCGTGCTCCTGGGCCTTCTTGTGTCCGGCATTTCAAGTGGAGGCGGACAGACCGCACGGGTGATCGATGGCGCCGTTAGGTCGATGGTGGTGTGGACCACTTTTTCGCAATCGGAGATATCGTCACAGACGGTGATTTGCAGGTTATAAACATTTCCACCGCTGGACACACCACACCTGAAATTGCGCTCGATCCAAGCCTCACCGCGATCGGTTTGGATGCGGGCACCGGCGTTGCCACAAGCACCGGCAAAGGCGCCGAGGTGATAGATAGGTCCAGCGAAGCTTGACCGGGCTGTCGCCAGTAGCGCAACGGATTAAACTGGAAACTCTCTTCCAGCCTTGCCGGTTGCAAGACCTCGATACGGAATCCATGATCGTGCAGGTGACCAGGCGTTTTCTGAAAATCTCTCCCGTAGGATCCGTCACGACCACCGAGCCTTGGGCGAGTAAGACGTTCGGGATCACATACCGTGTGGTCTTCCCTATCCCGTCGGCGCGACCAAAACGAGATTGCGGAAAGAGTCTTCAAGACTGAGCCGTTGGTCTTTGCTAAGAACCAATCCCTGATGCTGAGGCGTCAGGAATCGACGACGTTCCCAACTGGACATCCAGCGAGCATCGCCGTGGATTTGGGATTGGAAGAGTCCGACAAGCCAGCGCCAGGGGGCGCCAAAGAGACGAGCGATGAAGAGGGAGAGGGTGGGAGGCGGCAGGCGATATTAGGAGAAAGTACAGTCAGCCTAGGCTTCAACTATGTTTCTCTAAAAGACTAGCGGCGGCCGCGCAGCAATCCAGCTTTGATTACAGGAATCCACGAGAGGCGCACAGGGAGTTGACCATGTCCCTCAACTGCTCCAGCTCGGACCGCTTTGAGTCGAAGACTTGAGCAGCAGCTCCGAGGTCTCTCGCTACTGATGCCAAAAGGTCAGCGACCGTTCCGCCCTCGCCTTGCTCTGAGATATCGGCGGGTCTATTCAAAACAAGGGCCGGAAATGTTTCCCAGAGACCTTTATGGACGCGATGGTAGATCTCTCCTCTAATCCGACCGATTTCGCTTCCAAGATGATCGGAGTCGTCTTGTGTGAATGATTTCGACGCTAGCTGGGCGGCTAAGTCCAGAGCGGCGGCGATTTTTCTGAGTACCAAATCTAATTCTTGGGCCTCTGAGTGTTGCAATGCTTCGGAGCTATTCTCCGAGTCCTTATTCTCCGGGAGATGCCGCTCGACAGTAATCAGTTGTTCGACGGATGCCTCAAGGTCATCTAGATCTGGATCACCGTCAATACCCAACGCCTTCCAAAAACGAAGGATTCCGGCCTCTGCAAGACTTCTTTCGCTCCGGCTGAGCGGTCTTGCAACTCGAGATTTGAGGAACCTCCCTATCAGGCCCCCTAATCCCGGCGTTCTCAGGTCCTCGATCGCGGACTCCAGAGCTTTCTTGAACCACTCGCGAGCCCCGGCTTCGTCTCCAAGATGCTCGGAGACCAGAGCCAGAGACTCCTGGAGCTCGCTACGCACATGCCCTTCATCAGGCGCGTGCTCAAGAGCGCGAAGAAAATCTGTGTTCGCCTCTTCAAACCGCTGCATTTCTTGGTAGATCGTGGCTCGAAAGGCTAGACCTTCACTTAGAAGATCAGAGCTTGGATCAGAGCTCAAAAAATCGCTCAACTCCCTAACAGCGGATTCAGGATCTTGTTCTTCCCTCCAGAGATTGGCAGCAGATTTCTGCACCTCGATCCAGTGTCGTTGATCACTCGTCAGTCCGTCTTTGGAGCTCATGGTAAGGGGCACTTCTCAAAGGGCCACTGGCCGTCGTTACTCTTGCAATTGCGGAAACACGCTCCACAGTCCTTCTTTTCACCAAAGATTCCTCGATTCCAGGCAGGTTGTCGAGGATTGAGTAAACACAAGCCCAGCAGGCGGTTGCAGATATCCTTGGTTTGAGCATCACAATCGTCGCATTTATCGCGGTTCTTCCACCAGTCTTTCGCGGTTTCACCAAGAGCCCAAATCGCAGCTCCCACAAGTAACGGCACTCCCACTACATCACCGATAGGCAACGGCCCATCTACGGCCACGCAGGCCCCTCCTGCAGTAGCAAGTGCTCCTGCCCCAAACAAGCCAAGTGGATCGTAGAAAACGACCGGATTTTGCACGCCATAGATGTAGAGCCCCTCATGGTCTGGGTTACCGGCTCTCAGCATTGCCAAGTAATACGCGTCGACCCGATCGATCGGAAGGTTGGCAAGCCTTACCGCGTTACCGAGGCGCCCAAGATTCAATGGATCAGTTCGGAGATAGCGACCTGAAGATGCTTCATACCAGCGATAAAGGTTATGTGTCGATTCGGCTCCTGTACCACTGCTGCCCCAACTCCAATCGTCCCACTGCCCCGGGAAGCGCAGGAATATCCCTGCCTCCGCCGCTTCCGAATAGTCTGCGCCAAAGGGCTCAAAGCCACCCGACCAATCCACAACCGCCGATGAAGTTGCAATCGGCGTTCCCAGATGGTCTACGGTGAGAAAACGCAATCCGGCTTCGTCGAACTGGCCTACTGGACGACCAGCGAAGTAGAAGACAACGCTTTCGCCGTTGCTATGCAGCAGTCCTTCCGAGCTGTACACCGGCTCGGTGCCTAGCGATTCCAAGCACGTGCTGCCACCGGTGCCCCACCCTGAATTATCACCCGACTCGAAGCCGTCGCAGAACACAACCTCGCCCGCGGGATACGGCGCCCGACCTTCAGATCGACGCAAGAATCCACGGCCATCGTAGAGAAAATCCGTCGAGGCTTCGGCTGCCGTCCTTTTCTGACGGCTCATGCGCCCGGCATCATCGTAGGTGCGATCGATGACATTGCCCGCCAAGTCGGCTTGGGTCTGGTTGCCCGCCGCGTCGAAACTGAAATTGTGGACGCCGCCGATACCTAGCATGATCTGGTCGAGCTGCGGTGAGCTGTTGCCGGCGAGATTCGGGAAGTAGGTGTAGACATCGGCCGCCGCGCCGTCTCGGGATTCCGTGAGGCGATTGCCGACCTTGTCGTAGGTCCAAGCCAGCGTGCCCCAGGGACCGTCGCCTTGGGCCAAGAAGTACTGGTAGTCCTGGTAGCCGTAAGCTCGGTTGTTGGCCGAGTGCAGTAGGTCTGCGATCAAAGTGGGGTTGCCGACAGCGTCGGTGGTGTAGTCCCAACTCA
>JAUIJL010000026.1 GCA_030431255.1 Thermoanaerobaculia bacterium
GCTCGCCACCGTCGGCGCCGACGTAGATCCAAACGGTGGTTTGATTCCAACCGCCGGGCGGAATCAGCCGCGGCAACGCCAATCGCCAACCGAGCCCGGCATCGTGGGCGTGCTTCGGCCTGAATTCAACGGGGCATTGGGATGGCGACGGGCACGGGCTGGAATAAACGAAGCTCTCCCACGGCGTGGAGTGATAGCGCAGAGCGAGCTGATAGGAGTAGCCGGCACCGGCTGGATATTCGAGACCCAACGGCAAGGTGACGGAGAGGGCGCCGTTGAATAGAGCGACCTCGTCGAGCCCGCCTACATCGTAGGCGGCTTCGGCCCGGAAACCCGGAGCCGCGTTGGGGGTTTGTTGGGCTTCGAGGGGACTCGAAAGACAGGCGATCGACAGCAGCACCCTCCACAGGCCGGAGGGCAGGATGTTTCTGCACATGGGATCCATCTCAGAGAATTAGCAGTCGGAGCCCGAAGATTCTAACCCGGCAGTCATCGAAGATCGCGAGCTCTGAGCTCGAGGTCGTCCGGTTTACAGAGAGACCTCCTATAGGACAATCCGGAAGTTTCTTGTAAGCCAGATCACGACACCGACCGTTTTGCTCCCGCTGAGGCGCCGGCGCCCAAAAGGTCAAATTTCATCGATAGATAGCCCCGTTCGCGACGTCTTCCCAAAAACCTTTCATTGACATATAGGTAAGGATTTCCTGGTATATTCTGGCACATAGAGTTGGGTTGCCTGGCAGGCTCAGAATGAGCTTATGCCCACTAAAACCGGGCATTTTACGAATCTCGCCCCCTTGGAGAACCGCTGTTCTTATCTATTTTCTTCGCCGAATGATGGTTGACAAATCCTACCCAAAAGGCTACGATTCTCAGCAACGAATAACTGACCAAGGAGGCTGAATATGTCTCCACCGGGCCACGCAAGACCCTGAGCTGGTCATCGATCATGAGGACGAGCTCAGGGGTACCCGACCCGCTCAGCGCGACGTTCGAGATTGCCCCATAGGATGCAAGTAGTCCCACAGCTACTTCCCTGAGGACTGGGCCATAAGGCTTACCAGAGCGTCGCTCTGAGCAACCCTACCTCTGCCGGAACCATCCGGTCCGCTTGTTTGGTTTGAGCCATACCTTCTCAAACCGATCAACGGATTCAGACAGAGCCATAGGCGGGTGCCACCACCCGCCTTTTCTTATGCCTTCAACAACCAGACTCGCCGCCATCTCCGAGGGTAGCGCTGCGCGCAACCCTCGGCTGAGGAGAAGAACCCCTTCGGGGTACATGCTGCCTCGCCGATCTCGGCCACCGACCAGACTTCCCTCCTGACGTAGGGTCGGGGCTTGCCCCATAGGCGCTAACTTAGACTGCTGATAGCCTGTCTTGCGCCCTCACCCCCCAGCCCCCTCTCCCTACGCGGGCCGCCCGCAGACGGGAGAGGGGGAGCCGGAGAGCCCCCCCAACTTGCTCGGTTTAGTGGGAGATTTTCTACGCCCAGACGGCTCAAAACCACCTTCAGATGCGCGCGCGGAGCGCAAGCAATCATTCCCCCCTCTCCCGTCCCGGGAGAGGGGGGTTAGGGGGGTGAGGGTTCTTCAGTTTGAGTTATGCGGCAGGTAAAACCTCTTAGGTTAGCGCCTAGGGGGGCAAGCCCCGCCCCTACACCGAATCTGCTGCGGCCGGATGAAAATGCCGTACAACTCGACTCATTTGAAAACAGTCGGTTTGTGCTACCTCACCGGGGTTGCGCAGCTACCCCAGGGAAGACACCCAATTCACTCCGCAACCGGGCTCTCCGACGTAGACGAAACCGACGGCCGCAAATCGACAGCCACCAGCTCCTCGTGGCTCCTCAGGTAGACCCTGCCGTCGGCGAAGGTGGGGCTGGTCCAGCATTTGCCGGAGAGTAGCTCCGCCCTGGCGATTTCCTCGAAGCTTTCGGAGCTCGCCTTCACCAACACCAGCTCACCCTTCTCGGTGAGGGCCACTAGACGATCTCCCGCCACGACCAGCGAGCCCTTGCCGAACCCCCGGGTCTTCCACACCTCTTCGCCGGTTTGGGCGTCGATACATTTCAGGATGGCGTTGTCGTAGCCGTAGAGGTAGCCATCGAGGTAGACCGAGGTATTGAAGTGATTGCGGAAGCGCTTCTGGGTCCAGGCTTCTTCCACCGCCCACTGTCCCTGGCTCTCCGACACCCGCACCAAGGCCGCTCCCTGGTCGTAGCCGGCGGAAATCAACACGCCGTCGCCGGGCAGGATCACCGGCGTGGCGATGTTCAACCGATGCTCCGTGGGCCATGGGTAGCGCCACAACATGGTGCCGTCGGAAGGATCGACCGCCGCCAAGCCATACCCCAAGGTGCTGACGATTTGCCGTCGGCCCGCCAGGGTGGCCAACACCGGTGACGACGATTCCGCTCGCCCGCCGAGAGCCGCCCAGGCCACCTCACCGCTATCCCGATGCACCGCCACCACCGCTCCGCGACGGGGACCGGCGTGCACCACCACCAAATCGTCGACAGCCAGGGGCGACGACGCGTAACCCCGGCGATAGCTACCGGTGCCGAATTGCTTGAAGAGATTCGTGCTCCAGAGCTCGGTGCCGTCTTGCCCTTGCACCGCCACCAATCGAGCCCGAGAGCTCATCATGTAGACCACGTTGCGGCTGTCGACCAAGGGCGTGGACCGCGGTCCGTTGCCGAACTCCTCCTCGAAGTCCTCGCCCAAATCGAAGCTCCACACGGGCTCGCCGGTGGCCGCGTCGAGGGCGAAGAGCTTCTCGCGCCCACCATCGCTCCACGCGGTGTAGAGGCGATCTCCCTTCACCACCGCGCTCGAAAAGCCGCTGCCGATGGCCCGGCGCCAAAGCACCGGCGGTCCTTCTTCGGGCCAGCTCTCCAGCAGATCCCCCGCCTGCGCGTGACCGTCCCGATGCAGACCCCGCCATTGGGGCCAATCGCCGGCCGCGTGGGGGCAGCACTCCGCCAAAGCGGTCTCTTCGGGGCTTTCAACACCGGGAGCAGCGGAATCTCCGGATGAGCCGGTACCGCCTGAGCAGCCGACCAGCATCGAGGTCAGGGTGGCCAAGAGAAGTCGCAACGCGAGGTGTTTGAAAAATTTCATCGTCGAACCCTAACGTATTCAAGCCCCAAAGAAGTCCCCTTGGTCGCGATATTCGAAGCCACAATGCTCGGCGAAGAGACGATCCGTGTCTAAATCGCCGACCATCAAACATTGCCGACGATCCAACCGATATCGCTCGATCAGCTGCACGCCGAGACCGGGCATGGGCTTGCGATCCCACACCCCCGCCCGATGGGTGGGATGGGGCGAGTAGACCACCGGGATGTCGTGCCCCAGGAGCTCGTTAGTGCGCTCGAAACAGGCCTGGACCGCCTCATGGGTCATTTGACGCTTGCCGATCGCGCTCTGATTGGACACCCCCAGCAGCTTCCAGCCGTCGGCCACGTAGCGATCGAGCACCTGCCGACGTCCGGGCAAGATTTCTACGTGATCCGGGTCCAGGGGAAAGGGAGCCGGCCCGGTGGATCGACGCAGGGTGCCGTCGTAGTCGAGCAGCAGGGCTTTGACGTCGTGGTCCGCGGGAATCTGACGCTCGAAGGCGACCCGCTCGATGTCCGCGAAACCCTCTTCCGGATCCGGCGGCTCGAAGCTACGGAAGTAGTGGAAGATCGCCGCCGGGGGCAGCATATTCGGGTCGTCCTTCGAGAGCTGAAGGATTTCCGCCGGCGAGAGGATCTTCTGCCGGCGGTCGAGCATGCGCAGGCACGCGTTGTAGAGGCTCTCCGCCACCGGGGTATCGATCCAAACACAGCGGACCGGTAGACCGTGCTCCCGGGCCAGCTCCAGCACCGGTCGACGGGTCTCGCGTGTGGCGTAGGTGTTGTCGAGCACGAAGGATCGGGCACCGCCTTCGATCGCCTGCCGCATCTTGACCACCAGACCGCTCAGCTTGCCCCCCAGCTCGTCGCGATTGAGCCGTTGATATCCCCGATCCAAATAGGGCTGCACGCGGCTGGTTTTGCCGGCCGCCGGTGGACCGACGAATAGCACGACCTCTCCCTCGGCGGCCGGCTCAGCGGCAGGACCGGGTGCTCCGTCGGCTTGCTTCTCTCCGACAGCGGTACCGTCGACGGCCGCTGGATGCGCCGCCCAAATCTTGCGTCGGGCTTCCTTCGCCCAAGCTCTCTTGCCGCCATCGAGCAAAGCCAAGTCCTGCTCATCGAGTCTGAGATCGAGGGCTTGACGGCTCGCCTCGACGCTGGCGACCGACGTCGCGCCGGGAATCGCCAGCAGAGATGGCGACATATGCAACAACCAGGCGAGGGCCACTTGTCGAGGGCTCACGCCATGACGTCTGGCGACTTTCTTGAGGGCCGCATCTCTATCCGCCTTGCCGACCCCGCGATGGCCACCGATCGGGCTGTGGGCGATGAAGGCGATGCCCGATTGACCGCAGAACGCCGCCAAGCCCCGTTCGAGGGCTGCCTTGTCGAAAAGGCCGGCGGCGTTCTGCACCGACGCCACAGGCACGATCTCCATGGCCGCTTCCAGCTGCTCGACGTTGACGTTACACAGCCCGACATGGCGAATTTTGCCCTCGTCCCGCAACCGCGCCAGCTCGCCGACGCTGTCCGCCGCCGGCACCTTGGGGTCGATCACGTGCAATTGAAAGAGGTCGATGGCTTCGACTCCCAAATTCCCCAAGCTGGCCTCGCAGCGGGCGCGCAAATGCTCGGGACGACCGTTGGGCAGCCATTTGCCGCCGGGACGTTTCAACCCGGCTTTCGTGGCGACCACCACGTTTTCGGCGTGATCGCTCTCCCGCAGAACCTCGGCGATCAACCGCTCGTTGTGGCCGAGCTCGGTGTCGTCCAGGGCGTAGCTGTCGGCGGTATCGATCAGGCCGACACCCAGCTCGAGGGCGCGATGCAGAATCTTCTTGGCGTCTTGCTCGTCGGGTCGCCCATCGCCAGTCGACGTCGACAAGCGCATGGCCCCCAAACCCACCGCGCTCACCTGCCGGCCGATCAAGGCTCGCTGCTTGGGCGGCTCCGCGAGCGGCAAGTCCGCGCTGGACGCCGGTTCGGCCTGCTGGACGGGGGTCGAAGTCGCGGGTTTTGCGGTCGGCCCTTTTTTAGAGGGCTCTTTGTCGGCGGGGCCGGCCTCATCATGGAATAAATCCCAGAGCGCGTCGTCGTCCCAATCCTCCGGCTGGGACGACTGCCGCTCGGGCACCTCGCCGCCGCCGAGGTTGCGCACCCGATAGCTGGTGGACAACAGCTTCACGTCCCGCTCGTCACAAATCAGCACCGAGCGCTCGGAGCCGGCCACGGCTTGCTGGGCGGCGATCAGCAAATCGCCGTCGAGCACGGCGTCGATCAACGCCCGTTCCAGGGTGTCCGGCCGGGCGTGGCGCAAGCGCGGGCTTTCGGAAAGAAAGCGTCCCAGGTCGCGGGATTCGATGCCCAAGCCGTCCGCCAGCTCCTTCGAGCTCAGGGGTGGCTCGAATGCGGTTTGCAATCGCAACAGCTTGCGTCGATACTCCGTCTTCAGGGCCGAGCGACGTTGATCGGCGAGCTCCTGAGCGGCGGCCTTGGCGTGGCGGGTTACGGTCATGGACGGCTCCAAATTGGCTGCCGATCCTATCGAATCAAGGCGGCATTCACGACAACTGCTCGGGCACCACCGACGGATTGGCACGGAGACGGAGCATGACAACGAGATCTCTCATCAAACGGATCGTCCTTGTGTTCTGCCTGCTCTCGGCATTCGCCGGCTTCGTGGTCTGGCCGAAGGTGGAGCTCGGTCTGCAGGGGGCCAATGGTTACGCCACCAAATGGGTTTGCTCCGAGGTGTTCATCACCGGCCTAGAGCCGAAACAAGCGGTGAAAGACCTTCCCGACAATCCGCTGATCTCCTTCATGAAGGTCAAGACCGACTACGTAGGTCAATCGGTCCGCTTGTCGAGTCTCGGCATCGCCGAGCGCACGGCGGTCTTTCGTCCGGGCTTCGGCTGCACGCTGCTGCCGCCCGGCTCCACCGCCGAAGACCTTGCTCCGGTGCCCGAGCTTGCTGAGCCCGAGACCGCCGAAACCGCCGCAAAGCAAGCCGGGACCGACGATTTCGTCGTCGATTCCTTGCCGGAGAACGATCCGCCCGGTCTGGATCGAGCCGCTCTCGACCGAGCCGTGGCCGCGGCCTTCGAAGAGCCGGACCTGGAACGTCTGAGGAGAACCCGGGCGGTGGTGGTGGTGGTCGACGGCCGGATCGTGGCCGAGCGATACGCCGAGGGTTTTGATGCCGAGACGGCGCTGACCGGCTGGTCGATGACCAAGAGTTGGACCAATGCCCTGGTGGGCCGGATGGTGGCCCTCGGTCGAATCGATGTCCACGACCCCGTGGCCGTGCCCGAGTGGGTGGAGACCGATGCCCGACGAGATATCACCTGGGATCAGCTCTTGCGCATGAGCAGCGGCCTCGCCTTTGAGGAGAGCTACACCAATTTGGTGGGCGATGCCGTGCAGATGCTCTTCGTCGGCCGGGACAGCGGCGGCTTTGCCCTGCGCCAGGAGCTCGACGGACCTCCCGACAGCCTTTGGAATTATTCGAGCGGCACCACCAACCTGATCACCCGCTCCCTGCGCCAGAGCTTCGACTCCCACGACGACTATTTGAGCTCCCCCCGTCGATTGCTTTTCGAGCCTTTGGGCATGACCAGCGCCCGGATCGAGCTCGATCCCTCCGGCACCTTCGTCGGCTCGTCCTTCGGCTGGGCGACCGCCCGGGATTGGGCCCGATTCGGCCAGCTCTATTTACAAGACGGTGTGTGGAACGGCGAGCGCCTGCTGCCCGAGGGCTGGGTGACCTACACCTCGACCCCCACCTCAGAAGCTCCCAAAGGTCGTTACGGAGCCCATTTTTGGCTCAACGCCGGAGAGCCGGACGATCCGGAAAACCGCCCCATGCCGAAAGCCCCCACGGACCTGGTGATGGCCAGCGGCTTCAGCGGCCAACATCTGGTGGTGGCGCCGTCGAAGCGGGCGGTGGTGGTGCGTCTCGGTTTGAGCCCGAGACCCACCACCTGGGATCTTCAGGATTTCTTGGTGCCGGTGTTGGAGGCGCTGCCCGACCCGTCGCCCTCCGGAGCCGGGGATACCGCGATCAGCTCCGAGCCCGGCGGCACCCTCGCCGACGGATCGTCCACGATGTAGACGGCTCGATCGGTGAGCGCGGGGTCCTCGGAGATCTTGATCGCCAAGGGGGTCAGCACCTCCTCCTCGATCAACCGCTGCAGGGGCCGAGCGCCTCGGGTGGGATGAACGCCGCGCTTGGCCAAAAGCGCCCGGGCGGCCGGCTCGAGATGCAACGACAGTCGACGGTGAGCAATGCCCGGACGGTGACGGGCTTTGCGAATCGACAAATCGACGATTTTCTCCACGTCTCGAAGGGCCAAATTTCGAAACGACACGATCTCGTCGATGCGGTTGACCAGCTCCGGTCGGAAATGGCGCCGCACCGCGCGAGAATAGTCGGCATGGCCGGCGCGACCGTCTCCGAATCCCGGACTCTCCGTTTCGCGCACTCCGAGATTCGAGGTCATGACCAGGATCGACATCCGAAAATCCACCACCCGGCCTTCGGAATCCGTCAAACGCCCTTCGCCCAGAACCCCGAGCAGCAGGTCGAAGACTTCGGGATGGGCCTTTTCGATCTCGTCGAAGAGCACCAACGAGAGCGGTTGACGCCGAAGATCCTGGGCCAGGCTGCGGCGCCCCTCTCCCACTTGCAATAGACGCCGCGACGATCCCGGGGTTTGGAATTCGCTCATGTCGAACCGCAGGAGCCGATCGACATGGCCGAACATATAAGTCGCCAATTGTTTGGCCAGCTCGGTTTTGCCGACCCCGGTCGGGCCGACGAAGAGCAGGGTGCCCAAGGGTTTTTCCGGGTCGTGTAGCCCCGCCTTAAAACGCGCGAGAATCCGCGCCGCGGCTTCGCAGGCGTGATCCTGACCGACCACGCCGGCGGCCAAGGCGGACGCGATTTCCTGCACGGAACGGCCGCGACGGTCGGAGATCAGATCCTTGGGCAAACCGCTCCAGCGACAAAAAGCTTCCGTGACTCCGTCGGCGGTCAGCACCACCGGATCTCGCGAATCTCGGTCGTGATCGCCTCGGGAGGCGTGCTTTTCCTCGGCCTCCCGGGCCAGCACATCGACAAATCGAAAAGCCTTGCCCGGAAAGACCTCGTGCCGACGGTAGGCGTCCAACAAATAGGTCATGCGTCGCAAGGCACTTTCCCTCAGCTCCAGGGATTTGGCCTTGCGAGCGGCGTAGGCCCGCACCCAATCCGGCACCCGACGCAGGGACGGCTCCTCCAGCCGCAGGATGCGCATGCGCCGGACCAAACCGGGCAGCAGCCGTCGACAGGTCTCCAGCTCCTCCGGCGTGCATTCGGCGATCAAGCTGATCTGCTCGTCTTCCACCGCCTCCCGCCACAGCTCGCCGATGGAAGAGTGACCCCGCCGCTCCAGAATCGGCCGCAATCGGCCCACATAGATGTAATCCCCTTCGAAGCTAATCTCGTCGGCGATCTCCAGGCAGCGCTCTTCCCATTGGCCCAAATAGGACATGCCCGCCATGAGCCGATCCGCCGAGGTGGCCCACAGCCGGGGTGGATCGTCGCGATCTCGATCCCGCTGCCAGCGCAGGAAGTAGTGGGCGAGGGCCCGAACCCATGCGGTTTTGCCCACCCCCTGACGGCCGACCAAGAGGATCGACTCCGGAGGAAAGCGATCGTAAGCGTGGTTGTGCTCGGCTGGATCGAAGACGTCCACGACGGGCTCCAAGCGCCGGCGTCGGGCACGATCGACCCAATCCTCCGCCACGGCCCGCAGGGTTTCCAATTCGTCATCCTGGGGCTCGGAACCGTGACCGCGCGGACGGAAACCACCCGAGGGCCGCCACGGCTCGATCGACTCCTCGCCGAGGGGTCGAAAGTCGAATAGGGATGCGGATTCGATGCCCGCCAGCCAAGCCGGTAGCTGCTGGTGAATGACCTCCTTGGCCAGAGACTCGTCCTCGATCACCAACGAGACGTCGAAACGGGGCACCACCATGCGGCAGCCACCGTCCGCCAACGGCGCCAGCCCATAGGTCAACGACAGGGGCACGGTGCGGCGACCGAGCACGGACAACGCGCCCAATTGGGTGGAAGGGTGAATTTCCACGGTGGTGCGATGGCAGGCCAGCTTTTCGCTCCACCGGAATCGACGGAGCTCGTCGGGATCTTCGTCGAAGCGATCCCGGCATTGGTCGTGGAGAACGTGCACGGCTTCCCGGAAGCCGGCGCCGAAGGCCGATGGCGGATCCGGGGAGCCGAAGCTCGACCAACGGGGGATGAGCGAGACCGTTTTGCGACCCTCGCCTTGATCGACCCGGAATAGGTAGAAGCGGGATTTCTCAGCCATCGAGCCCTTCTCCGTATTCGCGAGCCGCCCGGTCCTCTTGCTCGGCGTCTTCCTGTTCGGCGTTTTCCTGCTCGACACCTTCCTGTTCGACGGTTTCCTGCTCGACGGCTTGCGGACGCAGCCGGGGCTCCCAGGTTTGCAACCGAAGGCGCAACGGCTGTAGGGCGTCCGCCAGATGGCGGGTGCGCAGGCGTTGCTCCCGGCAGAGTCGAAAATCCTCGACCCTACATTCCGCGGCATCCCGCTGCCCGAGGGGATCCCCGTCCACCGGCTGCCACCCTTCGGAAGCCTTCGACCAGGGATCGAAGTAGATGCGTCGAATCAGCGGCAGCGGTCTCTCGGGGTCCGGCTCCTTGGGTGGGCGACCGGCCCGCAAGGCGGCCAGATACTCCACACGAGAGGATTCGATCTTCGACAAATAGCTCAATACATGGCCCCTATCCGTCTCCGCATCGGTCGCGGCACCGCCTGTCAGATGGACCCTCAGCCCCACCAGCTCGGAGGCCCGGCGGCCGGATACCAGCTCATGGGTCCCCACCTCACCGGCAAAACGGGCCCCCAGGGCCAAACCTTGGAGCCGCAGGACCACATGCCGGGGCCGACGAGCCAAAGCCTCGAAGAGCTCGGACCGCGAGGTGCCCTGTTGCATCGACTTGCCCTCGGCGGCGAATTCCACCAACGACACCGTGCGCTCCCGCAAATAGGCATCCACGAGCCAAGTCATCAAAGACGGAGGTGGCGTCGACAACCGGTCGGCGATGCCTCCAGGGTCCTCGCCATCACCCACGATCGACAGCTCCATCACGACCTCGGTTTGCAGATCCAGGGGCGACGTGGCGACGGCGGTGGCCAGCAGATGGGTTTCCGCCGCCATGGCCACCAGATCGTCCGGCCGCAGGGCGTGGCGCTCCCCCACCCGCAAACCGCGGGCCAGAGCCCGTTGACCGGTCGGCTCCACAAAACCACCCCGGCGCTTATCCGCCCGCGGACGCTGCTCTTCCTCCAACAGCTCACCCTCGTCCGGGTAGAGGCGATCCGCCTCCTTTTGCGCGTCCTCGAACATCTGCTCCAGGACCGCCCACAGCTCGTCGAGCCCGGCCCGCAGATCAGAAGCTTGCGATCGGAGCGCCGTGGCATGGGCTCGCTCGACGTCGACCTTGCCGTCCAACAATCGGCTGAGCCGGTCGATCAGGGGCCGGAGCACGAGCTCCCCACGTCGAGACGGAGACGCGTCCATGACCTCTTCCAGAACCGAGCTGCCGGCCAAGGGGGGCGCCTCGTCCAGGGATTGGATACGCACCTCGAAGGGAGTCGACGGATGTCGCGGCGTCTCCGGCGCGAAGAGCCGAATCCACATGCGTCCCGACGGCGGCCGGGAGGCCAGCTCAGCCGCCAACGCGCCGGCCACGTGTCGATCCAAATACCGTTTGAGAGCCCTCGCTCCCTGGCCGGCATCGAACCCTTCTTTGGCCACCCTCTCCTCCACCGAAGGGTCGACGGTGACCACCGCGCCGCGATCCCGCAGGCCACGCCGACCCAACAGCCGTTCCAGCTCCGCCGAAGCAATGGCCCGGGCGACCTCGGGGGTCAGAGGACGGAAGGTCACCACCCGATCGATCCGATTGTGCAGCTCGGGCGGGAAGTGGGCCTCCACAGCGCGCCTGGCATCGTGAGCCACGGCTTCGGGATCGGATCCGAAACCCACCCTGGAGGAACCGTCCGCCCCCAGATTCGAGGTCAACACGATCACCGTATGGGAAAAATCCGCAGCTCGACCGGCCGCGTCGGTCAGGCGCCCTTCGTCGAAGACTTGGAGCAAGAGGTTGAGCACCGAAGGATGGGCCTTTTCGATTTCGTCCATCAGCACCACAGAAAACGGCTGTCGACGGACCGCCTCGGTCAACAGCCCCTCCGGCCGCTGGGAATCGCCGATCAGGCGGCTCGTGGACCAAGGATCTCCGTGCTCGCCCATGTCGAGCCGCAGCAGCCGATCGGGCCGGCCGTAGAGCCAGGTGGCCAGATATTTGGTCAGCTCCGTTTTGCCCGTGCCCGTGGGTCCGGTGAAGAGGAAGACTCCATAGGGTCGACGGCTTTCCGCCAGCCCGGCTTTGAGGGTCGCGATCAGGCCGCGAACCGCCGCCACCGCTTCGGACTGCCCCTTGATCCCGGCGGCCAGCCGCTCCTCGACCTCGGAGGGTTTCAGGGGACGCTCGGGCTCGAGCAAGACCGCGGGAAGCCCGGTCTCCGCCGCCAGCCGGCGCACCACCGCGCTACCGTCCACGGGCCTGGATGAGTCTTCCGTCCAAACCGCCTCTTCGCCCAGGCTGTGCATCAAATCCAGCGAGCGCCCGGGATGGGCATCCCGGCCGAAAACGGCACCCGCGGTTTCCACCAAAACCCGAAAGGCCGACGGCTCGAAGCTCAGGGAAGCCTCCAGCTCCTGGTGCCGCGCCCGGTGCAGGAGCAAGCCCAAGGCCTCATCGTCGCGGGTCGGACGCACCCAAAGGGGCCGAAAGAGCGCGGCAAAAGCAGGGGTCTCCTCTTCCAAGATCTGCCAAGCCTCGGCGCTCGACTCTCCGACCACCGCCAGCTCCCCGCGGGTTACCGGCCCGCGCAACACATCCGCCAGGCATCGCTCGCTCTCCCGGCTCCGGCCGATCCGTCCGAAGGCCGCAAGATCCTCGATCCAAAGAATCGGTTTTCGCCCCTGCCGGCGCAGCTCGCGGATCTCGTCGAAGAGATCCAAGCAACGCTGCTCCCACTCGCCGACATAGGACATGCCGGCGATCAGCCGTCGACCGGCCAAGCGCCAAATGCGTCGGCAACGATTCAGCTCACGATGCACGAAGAAACCGTCCTCGGTCATCAAATCCAGGGCGAGATGACGGATCAACGTCGATTTACCGCAGCCGGGCGGCCCGATCACCACCGTGGGGCTCATGGGCTCCGCCATGCGTTGCAGGAGCCGACGTCGATAGGGATCCCTCGCCCGACCGACTTTGGCGCCGCCGTCGGCGTCTTCGAAGCGCAACATCTCCGACTCGTCGATCCCCACGGTCTCGAGCACCTGCTCGCGCGGGCGACCGGCGCCCGCCCAATCCGGGGTCTGATCTCGCTGTTTCCGTAGCTTCGTCCGCAGGTCCGGTCGGTCGAGCTCGAGGGGCACCAGCCTCAACCGATCCCGACGGGCGACCCGCAAATCATCCAGCAGCTCATCGGGTAGGCCGGTCAGGGCGTGGGCGAGGTGTGGGGTCAGCAGGCCGCGTAGATTCGATGCGTCATCCACGGGTAGCCACAGGAACGGCATCAGCGGCGGGTAAACGATGCGCTGCCGTCGATCGGCACCGGTCTCCACGGATTCGATCACCATGGACAGATCGCCGCTCAGCTTGCGGCGGTTTTCTCCCTTCAGCTGAAGCTCCAACGGCACTTTTTCGAGACGCATCTGTTTGGCCGTTCGAAACGCGGCCAAGTCCAAGGCCGGGGCCTTCCGCACCTGGCGCTGCATCTGCGATTCGAGCCGACGGTGGAGGCGGTTGATGTGGCGGGCCGATACTCGAACCGCCAGATCCGTACCGAGGCCGAGGGTATACCAGCACAGCTCGACGCCGATCCGACGCTCGAAAACCCATACCTTCCAAGAGAAATTCATCGCCTGGAGCCCCCCTTCGACGCCCGACCTTTCGCAGCGGCCGCCTCGAAAAGACTCGACCACAAGGCCTTACCTCGGCTGAGCTCGGGAAAACGCTCGAATCGCATGAGCACCCTGGCCACCACCACTTCGAGCTGTCTCCAATAATCGGCCGGCGACACCCTAAGAGGGGTTCCGTCCACCAGGGAGACGGTCTCCGCCTTGAAGTCGTAAGTCCGCTCCGCGGCCTCCGCGTTGAGCTCCTGGACGGGCACGGGCCGCCCCGCGTCCAAAGCTCGGAGATGGGGCCGAAGCTCCGCGGCCAGCGAGTCGAACACCAATCTCCGGACCCGCAAATGAGCAGTGGTGTCGGCATCGGGTCCGATGTGTTTGAATCGCTGGAGCCCACCCTCCACCGCCAACCACGAGCCGGCCTCCGGCCCCTGGGCTTCGAGCACCAAACCCCGGAAGCTCCGCTGAGCATCGAGCACCCGATCCACCAACTCGTCGCCGCTGATCGGCGGCCGCTCGAGGGCGTCTTTGGAAGCTTCCACCGGCCACCCCTTGAGCTGCCAGCCCAACGACTCGGCCTTGGGCACAAGACCCGGACACCACAGATCCAAGGCGCGGTGGCCGTCGGGCTCGTCCAGCAGCAGGGTGACGGTATTGCGCGGCGGCTCCAGGGCGAGCAGGGCCGCCGGAACGGCTTGCCACTCCCGCCGACGCCATGAGGGCAAGGGGGCGGTCCATACGTCCAGGGGCTCCCCGGCGAGATAGGCCACCAAAGCCAGCTCTTCCGCCTCCTCCACTTCCCCCAACAATTGGTCCAAAGGCTGCATGGCTGTGGTCAAGCGATGGAAGCGCTGGGTGAGCGCCGCCAGCTCCGCGCCGTCCTGCTGTTGATGCTGCTTCCGTTTGTGCTTCTGCTTCTTGCCGCTGAGCTGATGGATCTGACCCTGCACCAGCTCGATCTCCTCCCTGAGCTGGAGCAGCCGACCACCGTGGAGCCCGCGCTTCAACCGACGCCGAAACTTCTGCAGAAGCTTCATCGAATGGTCGCCTTCCCGAGGGGCGACGTCGCGGCTCGGCACGAGCTCCAGCTTGAGCTTGCCGTGACGGCGAATCCGAGATTCCCCTCGGCTCGGTGAGCCCGGCGATTCGGGGACCGAGCCCGCGCCCGAATCCGAGTCCAGGCTCACCACCAAATCGTGCTCGGCACCCTCTCGGCCCAGCTCGGAAAGCCACTCGGCGATCGGCTCCACCAACCGCCGCTGCAGGTGTCGACGCAGGGCTCGGGCGCCGTTTTCCGGCTGGTAGGACCCCGCCGCCAGCCACGCCGTGGCCTCTGGATCGACCCGCAGCCGAATCCCTCGCTCCTCGAAACCCTGACGTCGCCCCAGGGCTTCGATCTGCAAAGCCGCGACCCGGGTCAGCTGCTCCGGGCTCAAGGGCTCGAAGGCGATGATGCGATCCAAACGGTTGACCAGCTCCGGCCGAAAATGTCGCTGCACCTGCTCCTCGTAGAAGGCCCGGCTCGACGACGGAGCGGCCGAGCTGAAGCCCGTGCGCAAGGAGCGCCTTTCCGTGGCGCCCAAATTCGAGGTCAAAATAATCAGGCAGTTGTGAAAGTAAGCGGTGCGTCCCTTGGCGTCGGACAGGCGACCCTCGCCGAAGACTTGCAAGAGCAGATCAAATACCGAGTCGTGGGCTTTTTCGATTTCATCGAGCAACAACACGGAGAAGGGGTGTCGACGAATTCTTCGGGTCAACAAACCCTCCTCCTGCGCGCTGCCGCGGATCAGGCGGTCCGCGGACCAGGCGTCGGCGTATTCGCTCATGTCGAAGCGCACGATTCTGCCCTGTGCATCTCCTCCCTGTGCATCTCTTCCCTGTGCATCGCTTGTTTCAGACCCACCGGCCCCGGATCCCCCCGCACCGTAGAGCAGCCGCGCCAAGGATCGGGCGGCTTGAGTTTTGCCCACGCCCGTGGGCCCGACGAAGAGCAGAACCGACAACGGACGCCCCTGGGGTTGCAGGCGCGCCTTCACCGAGCACAGTGCTTTCGAAAGGCGGTCCACGGCTTCCTGCTGACCGATCAGATCCCTTTGCAAACCACGGCGCAGGGTGTCGAGCTTGAGGGGCTCTTGGTCCCTCAACAACATCTCGGGGATGCCGGTTATCTCGCTCAGCCCCCGATGGATGAGCTCTCCGTCGAGCAGCGGTAGGTCTCCCTCGGAGCTCGGTCCCAAACCCGCCGCCAGCTCGTCGGCAATTTGAATCGCTTGGCCCGGCAGGCGGCCGTAGGGGAAGTAACGGGTCACCAAGTCGACGAACGCATCCACGGTTCGACGATCGTCGAATCGGGCGACGGCGGTAGATATCGATTTGGTCTTTGAAGCTTTGCCGGATCGGGTCGATTTACCCTTTGGGGCTTTCGCGGCGTCGGCGCGCGCGACCAGCAGCTTGGCGGTAAGCTCAGCCGAGAGGGCCGGCAGATTCACCGTGTGCAACAGGGAGAAGAAGCCGGCATGGCTGCGCGACAGGGCGTCGAGGCGGGAAGGCTCCATCTCGGCCACCACCCGGACCCGCTCTTGCTCCAGCCAGGGTCGGATCATGCCCGCAATCCCCAGGCGGCCGCCGCGGTCGCTGAGCAGCTCCTCCAGGTTGTCGAAGTAGAGCAAGACATCGAGCCGCTCGGCCGCGGCCATCACTTTCTGCACCCGCTCCTCCAGCTGGCCGACCATGGACTGTCCGGCCATCAGCTGGGTGCCGGAGGTGGCGAGCATTTTTCGGTCGCCATCCACCAGGGCGCCGATCAACGAGGATTTGCCCACACCGCTCTCACCCACGACCACCATCGAATGGCGACGTTTGCCGTTGAGCAAGGCGAGCAGCTGCCGCTCTTCTTTGTCCCGGCTCTGGCGGTATCCGTGAGCGGGCTCGTCCAGGAATGCTCCCACGCTGGACAAGAACCGCCGATCCAGGTCCTGGCGGTGCTTCCGGCGACGGGTCGAGGCCGCACCCGCCGAGCTCAGCTCCGGTCGATCCACTTGGATTCGAAGGATGTCCAACCGAACATCGGATTGGGACATGAGCTCCAACAGGCGACACCCGGGCTCACCGTCGGCGCCGAGGGCCCGGCGCAGCTCATCTTGCGCCCGGTCTTCCAGATCTTCCCGGCGTCGCAGATGAAAGGTGAGGCCGTGCAGCAGGGGACTGACGGTCAGCACCTTGATCCAATGGTTTCGGCCGTCGGGAACTTTCAGCATCGGCAAGCGGAATTCGATCCGCGAATCCCGACGCGGGCCCACGTTCTCACCCTCGAGCTCCACGGACACCCACGCCAGCTCACCGCTCACATCCAGGAACGGCGCCAGCCGATCGGCGGCGAGCTCGCTCAGGTGATCCGCCAAGCCACGGCTCAGATCGTCCAACACCCGATCGTCGTCACCGTAGACCGCCAGCTCGGGATCCGCCGCCGGATAGGCCAGCGCATGGCCGGAGCCCAGCTCATGGATGACCGTCAGAACCTCAAACGACAGGCTGCTCATGCATCTCCCTCGCCATCTCCATGCCTCCGATCCCCTAGCCGGCCCGGCAAGCTCGCCGCCTCCGTCGCGAGGGCTCGAATCGCCTCAGGGCACCCGCAGGACCAGCTTGCCCCAAACCCCACCCTTCCGCAGCCGATCATAGGCCTCGGCAATGCGCTCGAAGGGCAAGATGTCGTCGATGACCGGTCGAAGGCGGCCGTCGTCCAAACGGGGTCCGGCAAAACCCATGAATTCCTCGACCGCCCGCGCCTTTTCCGACCTGGATCGAGACCTCAACACCGAGCCCTGGATCCGGATCCGACGCCGGAGCACGTCGCCCAAATCTATGTCCGTCGAGTTGCCGGCGAGGATACCCACGAGCACACAACGGCCTCGACGCCCCAACGCCCCGAGCCGCGGTCCAAGGTCCTGGCCGCCGGCCAAGTCCATGATCAGGTCCACACCCCGGCCGCCGTTGGCGGCTCGGGCATCGGTCACCAGCCGCTCGCCGAGCACCATGGGCTCGACCTCAGCCAGCTCCCTCAAACGTTCCAAGCGCTCGAGGGATCGTCCAGCGACCAGCACTTTGGCCCCGAGCTCGGCCGCCAGCTGAACCGCAAACGTGCCCACCCCCGAAGCGGCGGCGACGATCAACACGGTTTGCCCGGCGGTGAGCTCCCCTTCGATCACCAAATTCACCCATGAGGTCAGGCCGACCTCCGGCAGCGCCGCCGCCTGCTCAAAGCTCAATCCATTGGGAATCGGCATCAGCTGCCCCACGGGCACAGCCACTTTCTGGGCGTGTCCGCCCCCCGCCAGCAGCGCCATCACCCGATCTCCCGCCTTATAACCCGGCCCGTCTCCCGCCGTGTGGCCGTCCGTAGCCGGACCCAACGCTTCGATCTCTCCCGAGCACTCCAGGCCGGGAATCTCACTCTCGCCGGACGGTGGCGGGTAGAGACCTCGAAGCTGCAAAAGGTCGGCTCGGTTCAGGGCCGTAGCCCGGACCCGGACGAGCGCCTCCCCCGGACCCGGCACGGGATCGGGGTGCTCCACCAGGGTCGGCTGCCGATCACCGGCATCACGATCTACGGGTCTAAGGGCTAGCATAGGACCTCCAAAAGTCCGAAATCGAGCGCGATCGGCGCAGAGAAGAAAGAAGCTCCGAAGACGCAGGTCGTGATGTTAACCCGGCCACCTTGGGCGAGAGGACGGCTCGTCCCCCGGAGCTGCGTCCCACCCCTGAGAGGGTGACGGTTGGTACAGATCCGGTCTGCAACCTGAGAAATGCCGGCATGAATTTCGTAATTTTTACGTAGATGTAGAAGGAGAAGGTCGAGAAATCTCGCTTTCTTTATATGAGCAACGAAGTATTTGTCCGGAATTATGGCAAATCTACCTTAAAAATTTGACTCCGACCCCCCTGGGGGACGAAGATGAAGTAAGACATATCGCGACATCGTCGAAGATGCCACCTGAGAACAACAATGAACACCCCTACAAGACCCGACTTGCGAGACGGGTCAAAGACTCTCACGAACGGCTGATCTCGATGGGCGATTCTGGAGCTTGAAGATGAACCCCGAAATATACGCTGCCGTGCTTTCCTTCCTCGGGCAATCGGCACCGCCCCAGGCGGCCGCCGCGCCGGAACGCCGCAGCTCCTCGAAAACGAGGGCGTTTCGTATTGCCCGCGCGCGCGATGAGCGCACGAAAGAAGAAGCGCCGGTGGAAGACCAAGAAAACGAATCCCTGCGGGTTGCCTTGGAACAGCGAGAGATCGTCACCAGGGCGGCTTCCAAGAGCTGGGGTTATCTCCGTCACCAAGCCAGGATGAGCAGCAACGCGGTTCCGTTCTCGGATCCCATCCAAGGGGGCGATCCCCTGATGTCGGCGGTGGCGCTCAAGTGGATGGTCAGCTCGGACGAGAAAATCCGCGACCATCTGCTCGGCCGGCTGCCCGAGCAATTGATCCCCGAGAGCCGACCGGTCACCCAGGATCAGCTGGACCGAGCCGTCCACTGGCTGATGGCCTTCTGGCGTAGCGGACGTCTCAGCATTCCAAGACTCTGCGAATACGGTCGTCGATTGCTGAAGCTGGTGCAGGAGAACGGCAGCTCCGGCAAATCCCCGGCCTGGGACGTCGGGGTTTCCGCCCATTTGCTCGAGCCGATCCTGCTCGCCGCTCGCTACAGCTCGAGCGATGAGCCGGATGAGACGGCTCAGGCGCTTTTGCGTCAAGTTGAGCAGCATCTCATCTCCCAGAAATACCTCGACGGCAGCCATTTCTACCCGTTGCCGGAAGTTTTCCTCTGCCAGGTCAGCGAGGTTTGGCGCCAAACCACGCCCCTCTCGGCCTCCCTTCGTAAACCCTTGGAGGCCGCCGTTCGCGACCGCTGGTGGTCGAGCGCGGGACCGGTGCGGGAACCCCTGCACCGCCGGGCTCTAGCCCTGGCCGCGTTGATCACCGCCGCCGAGAATTTGCACCTGAGCGAGGTCAACCTCAATCGTGCTCGGCAAGAGCTCGCTCGGCTACAGAGTGTGGAAGGCGCCTTCTCCCCGTCCCCCTATCGCCGGCTGCACGGCTCCTATTTGGGAACCCGGGTGACCACCACCATGTTCGCGGTGCGCGCCTTGGAGGGACAACCCCGCACCGGCGGCTGGGGCCCCGGACGTCAATGGTCCGCCGGGAGCTGCGGCGACCGCTGACGCTTGGGTCTCCGGCAGACCGGCCTCCGGCGGACCAGTCTCTGGCAGACCGGCCTCTGGAAGACCTCTGACTCCGTCCCGCACAGGTTTGGATTGGACCGGGTAGAATGGACCGAGTTTCCATTCGCCAGGAGCCGACATGCCCGAAAATCCGTCCAAAGCCCCCTCCCTCGCCGGTCAGATTCACTACCGTGGCTGCAATCTCTGCGAAGCCATGTGCGGCCTCGAAATCCATCTCGACGCCGACGGAGCCATCTCCGCCATTCGCGGCGACAAAAACGATCCCTTGAGCCGCGGCCACATCTGTCCGAAAGCCGTGGCCTTGCAAGATATTCAGGACGATCCGGACCGCCTGCGCCGGCCGGTCAAGCGATTGCCGGACGGAAGCTTTGAGACCATCTCCTGGGACGAGGCCTTCGAGCTGACCGCCGCCGGCATCCGCAACGTCCAGAAGCGGCACGGCCGCGAAGCCATGGCCGCCTATTTGGGCAATCCCAACGTCCACAACTACGGCTCCCTGCTCTTCGGTCCGCCGGTGCTCAAGGCTTTGCGCACCCCCAATCGATTTTCCGCCACCTCGGTCGACCAGCTACCCCACCATCTCGCGGCCTATTTCATGTTCGGCCACGACTTCTTGCTGCCCATTCCCGATATCGATCACACGGACTTTTTCCTCATCATGGGCGGCAATCCCGCGGTGTCGAACGGCAGCTTGATGACCGCCCCGGACGTCAAGAAACGCCTCAAGGCGATCCGCGAACGAGGCGGCAAAATCGTCGTCATCGACCCGCGTCGCACAGAGACCGCCAATCTGGCCGACGAGCACCACTTCATTCGCCCGGGCACGGACGCCTTGCTGCTCGCCGCCGTGGTCCACACCCTGCTCCACGAATTGGAGCTCAGCCCCTCGACCGCGTGGGCCGACGGTCTCGACACCCTGCGCTCGGCGATCCACGGCTTCACCCCGGAAGCCGTGGCCCCGGCCACTGGCATCGACGCCGAAACCATTCGCCGCTTGGCCGGCGATTTGAGCTCCGCCCCGTCGGCGGTCACCTACGGACGCATGGGTTTGTCCACCCAGGCCTTCGGGGCGATCTGCCAATGGCTGTTGAACGTCACGAATTGGCTCACCGGCAACCTCGATCGTCAGGGCGGGGCCATGATCCCCTTGCCGGCGGCGGACGTGGTCGCCCAGCGGCGGGGCGGATCCCACGGTCGCTGGACCAGTCGGACGCGCAACCTGCCGGAAACCAGTGGTGAGCTGCCGGTCGCCGCCCTGGCCGAGGAAATGCTGACGGAAGGCAAGGGCCAGATCCGCGGCCTGCTCACCTCCGCCGGCAATCCTGTGCTGTCGACCCCCAATGGGCGGCAGCTGGACGAAGCGCTGCAGAGCCTCGATTTCATGGTCTCCATCGATATCTACATCAACGAGACCACCCGCCATGCGGACGTCATCCTGCCGCCCACGGCGGCCCTGGAGCACGACCACTACGACCTCGCCTTCCACGCTCTGGCGATCCGCGATACCGCTCGCTACTCACCGGCACTTTTCGAGCCGGCCCCGGACGCCCTACACGATTGGCAAATCTACGCCGAGCTGCTCCGGCGCCTGCGCCCCAAAGCCCCGATCGGCGAGCGGCTCGCTCGCTGGGTGACCCGCAAGATGAGACCGTCCGGCTTGCTCGACGTCTTGTTGCGCACCGGCCCGTACGGAGCGGGCCTGTTGGGTCTGCGCAAAGGCCTGACCCTCAAACGCCTGAAGGCCCAGCCCCACGGAGCCGACCTCGGGGCGTTGAAACCCGTGCTGAAGGATCGAATCCGCACCAAAAACCGGCGCATTCAGCTGGCCCCGGAGCTTTTCGTCAAGGACCTCGAACGCCTGCGCGCCATGCTCGAAGAGACCATCCAGGACTCCGACGAGCTGCTCTTGATCGGCCGACGCCAGGTGCGGTCCAACAACTCCTGGATGCACAACTACCCGCGCCTGATGCGCGGCAAAGACCGCTGCACCCTGCTCTTGAACCCGGACGACGCCGCCGAGCGCGGCATCGTCGACGGCGAGCCGGTCAAGGTGAGCTCGCGGGTGGGTGCTCTCGAGGTGCCGGTGGAAGTGTCCGACGAAATCATGCCCGGCGTGGTCAGCATTCCCCACGGCTGGGGTCACGGCCGTCGTGGAGCCCGCCTCGCCACCGCCGACGCGCACCCCGGCGCTTCCATCAACGACCTCACCGACCACACCTTGATCGACGAGCTCTCCGGCAACGCCGCCCTTTCCGGCGTGCCGGTCCGGGTGCAGTCCGCCCCTGCCACTTCGGACCGAGCCACCGCCGGCCGCGACTCCCGAGCCGAGGCGTCGAACGCCGCCGGAGGTTGAGATGACGACCCACACCCGTGCCCGTCGCTCCCTCGTCCGCACCTCCATCGTGCTGGGGCTTGCGGCCTGGCTGGTCGGCAATGTCATGGCCAGCCGCGCCGAAGCCCAGGATGGCGCCAACTATCCGGAGCTCAAGAGCCCGCTCTTCCGCGACGCCATCTACACCACCAACGAGCAGCAATGGGTGGGTGAGCCGGTCAGCATGTCGTTGAAGGACGCCGACCTGGTGGAGGTGCTCCGGACCTTCGCCAGGCTGAGCGACCTCAACATGATCTTGCACCCGGGCATCAAAGGCAAAGTCACCGTGGAGCTGAAGGACGTGCCTTGGGATCAAGCCCTGTCGATGATCCTCAAGATCCACGGCCTGGGCATGGACATCACCCAGGGCACGCTGAGGGTTGCGAAACCCAAGGCCCTGCGCAAGATGATCGAAGCGGAAACACAGCTACCCGCCCAGCCATCGATCATCCCCACCTATCGCGTGCGAGGAGAGCTGCAATACCTCGACGCCGAGCTGGCCGCCGAGCTGCTCAACCGAGCGGATCAGGGATATCTCACCCAAAAAGGCCGGGCCGAAGCCGAGCCACGCACCAACATCTTGACCGTCGACGATCTTCGCCGACGCCTGGAAGACGTCTCCCGCATGGTCGCCGACTTGGACCAACCCGAGTCCGCGGATTGGGACGAGCGTCGACTACAGGCCGAGGCCGACGCCTGGTGGCGACGCCACGTCGGCACCGGTGGCTTCTGAGCCCCTTTCCTGCAAAAAAGCGTCTGCCAAAAAAACCTGCGCAAAAAAAAAGCGCCTCGTACCGCGCGGCGCGGCCGAGGCTTCGTGTGTTGATGGTGCTCAAGTGCATTGCAGCACCCGTGCCAGTCTCGCAGGAGGCCCTAAGAAACTCCCCAAGTTCCTTAGTTGCTTACTCTTACGGCGCAACCCACTCGAGCGTCCAGAAGATCTTGAAATTTTCTAAAGATGTTTTTCCAGCAAAAAACAGAAAGTCTTACTTGTTTTTCGGTGGATGCCCCTGCCACATCACATTGACGATCTTCCACTGGCCCTCGTATTTGGCCAGGTGCATGTAGTCGATCCCCCATTGGGCGGTGAGCTTGATGCTCGCGGTTTGGTCCAACACCTCGTAGATTTCGATCTCCTTAGGAGCCTCTTCGCCGATATGGCCGTTTTGGTTGTAGCTGCCCGCTAATTTCACCAAACCTTCGTAGGTCATGGGGATCTCCCGATAGGGCTGGTCCGGCGATCGGCGAGCGAATCCCCGTTTGGCCAGCTCGGGATGCACGCTGCGCTCGATACGCTCGGGCGCGACCTCATACACACCCTCCACATAGTCGAGCACCGCCGCCCTCACCGCGGCTTCCTCCGAGCTCGAATCCGCGTGCACCATCCAGCCCGCGGTCAGCATCAACACTCCTACGACGACGGTTCCGAGCAGCTTCGGCATGGATTTCTCCTCTCGGTCGAGATTTCTTGAATCGGGAATACCGTTTGTACGTCCCTGAAGCTAAAGGGTTTCTCGACCCTTGCCTTCTCCCTCGACAAAGTTTTTTCAACGAATTTCGGAAATTCCGGAAATAGGTCCGTCTCACTTATTGAAACCAGGAACCGGTTCCTCCTGTCGCCCGGCGCGGGGCACGCCAAGTGCCCCGGCGCTGATCTCGACCACGCATGTGTGTCGGATTTTCGATCCGACTGGGAGAAACACCATGTCCTTCAAATCGTTTTCTTTCGTTCGCCTTTTCCTCGCCTGTCTATTCTCTTGCCTTTGCACACTCACCTTGGTTTGCGCGCCGATTTCGGCGGCGGGGTGGAACGTCATCCCGCTCGACCTCAACGCCACCACCGAGCTCGGAGGTCTGGAGGCCGGCCAAAGCCTGGACCTTCGAGTCGAGGTGCCGTCCGCCGGCATGCTGACGATTCTCGCCACCACCCCGATCGGCTCCGCGGCCCCGGCCTTGGGTCTAGGCACGGACTGCGAGCCGGGCCGAACCGGATCTGTCCAAGTCGAGAACCGCAGCTTGCGGCGAATTTCCTTGGCGGTGGGTGCGGGTAGTCATCTTCTCAAGGTTGCTTCCCAAGACCTCCGATCGCCCTTGCCCCGGGTCAAGGTTCGGACGATTTTCACCGCGTCCATCGAGGGTGAGGAAGATCCCGGTGAGGTCGAAGTCGATCCCGACCCCGTCCACGGGCCTAACCCTTGTCACGGCATTGAAGGTGAGGAAGATCCCGGTGAGGTCGAAGTCGATCCCGATCCCTTCCAACAACCTCATACCGCCCGCAAACAACTCCTGGGCGGTTGTCACGGCATTGAAGGTGAGGAGGATCCGGGCGAAGTCGAAGTCGATCCCGATCCCTTCCAACAAGGCAGCTCCCGTGATCGACTGACCAGCACTTGCCATTCCATCGAAGGAGAGGAAGACCCGGGCGAGGTAGAGGTTGATCCGGATCCCTTCCACGGCGGAGAGCCGGCATTGATCGGTCACAAATGGATTCTGCCGGAGACCGATTCCTCGCGGCTGTGGATGATCAGCATCGACACCGCGGGCCGATGGGCCGAGCTTTACGATCAACGGGGGCAGCGTCTCGCTGTCTCCGACACCGGATTCGAGAGACTTCTATTGCCTGGCACCTACTTTGTGACGACTGAAGGCAACGATCTTCGCGAAGGCCGTGGGCCGGCCGTGCAAGCGAGTCCTTGGTAGTCGTTAGTAGACGCACGCACAATCCGCGGAATGAAGCCCGTGGCCTACTCAGGTCTTGTCCCCTAGCGTCAGCAGCCCGAACGAAACGCAGGGCAGCCCCGCTAGGGGCAAGGCAAGGGTAGCCTCGGGCTTTAGCCCGTGGCGCGGCAGCCTTGGCGCAGAAGCCCGTGGCGCGGCAACCCGTGACGCGGCAACCCGTGACGCGGCAGCCCGGACGAACCGAAGCCACGGAATAAATTCCGAGGCTTCCCTTGCCTTGCCCCCTCCGGGGGCGGCCCGGAAACGGCACCGTCCGCTCGACGAAAACCAGCTTAGCCGCCGACGGACGCCTCAGCCGCTACGCATTTTTCCATTCGTTCCTTAGCCTTCAACGTCACCAGCGCCTTGCTACCTCGAATCTTCTCAAGCCGATCGAAAGCCTGGGTCAGCATTGGCAGCGCTTCGTCGCATCGCCCCTCCGCCGCCAGTAAAGCACCCTCGAGGCTTGCAAGCTCTTCGAGCTCCCAAGCTCCATCGGGGTAATTGTCAGAATACTCTCCAGCCTTGCCGAAATACGCTCTAGCCTCAACGAGATCACCGGTCAGTAAGCTCAGCTCCGACAAATGTTGGTAGGACCTCCCTACTCTCGGCAAACCAGCAATACCCTGTCGAATTTCCAAGGCTTGCTTCAAAAGTTTTTCAGACTTCTCTAAATACCCCTCATCCATTTCAATTCGACCGATCAGGTCGAGTGCGGAGGCTCTTCCCGGAGAGCTTTTGGAGCCACGGAACTCCAAAGCTCTTTCAGCATGGAATCGTGCTCGATCAGGCTTTCCCCAAGTCCGGTAGAGAGAGGCGAGTCTTTGATGGCTCCGGGCCAAATAGAATTGACTACCCGGATTCCTCTCGTACTCAAGGCGACGTTCTTCGAGCACTGCTTCATATTCTGTTCTTGCCTTGGAAAACTCCCCTTGCATCATCCACGACGATGCGATGTTGTTTCTGGTGGTCCAGATATCAACTTCCTTATGCCCCATCTTCAGCCGAGTCGCCAAGATCTGCTTTAGCTTCTCCCGATAACCTCCGAAGTCTCCCAAACGAAAATCCACAGAAGCTAGGTTCGACCTACAAGTGAGCGTTTCATCGTGATCCGGCCCATAGAGCTTCTCTGCGATCGACAAACACTTGCCAAATACCAGCTCAGCATCATCCAGCTCATTCGAGCTAAGGTGAATCTGGCCTAAGTATTTGAGAAACTCCACCTTGGTGCCTGGATCGATTGCACTGTCGACGATCAGCCGAAACCCGTTCTCTTTCAGGAACGCGGTAGTCTCTTCGGGCGAGCTAGTCGCGCCGGCGCTTGATGAGCCCAACACGTCCACCAACATCTTGACCAGGTCTTCGGCCTTTTGCTCCGCCACTCGGGTCTTCTGAAGCATCACAAAAGAAAAGACACCAAAAACCGACACAAGAACGAGGTAGCCAGTCACCACCGCCACCCCAATCCAATGCCGACGCACAAACTTCCTCGCCCGATAACTCCAAGCCCCGGTGGACGCCTCCACCGGCAGACCCTCCAAATGCCGACGCAGATCCTCCTCCAGCTCCCGAACCGATCCGTAACGCTCATCGGGCCGCTTGCGGAGCGCTTTGAGCACGATCTCGTCGAGGTCCCCGCGTAGACGTCGAATCAGGCGGCGATCCTCTTCCGGCGAGGCGCCCGTTTGGTCCTTCCGACGACGGACCGCAGTGCTCGGACGCTCCGCCGGTTGGTCGCACACGGCCCTAGCCAGCTCGTCGCCCCGGGAGGTTTCGAGACGGTAGGGCCCGACCCCAGCCAGCAGCTCAAAGAGCAGCACGCCGAGGCTATAGATGTCGCTGGCGGTGGTGATCGCGTCGCCGGTGATTTGTTCCGGGCTGGCGTAGCGCGGGGTCATCAGACCCTCGCGGGTGCCGGTGACCACGGTTTGGTCCGCTAGATCCCGGTCCAAGAGCTTGGCGATACCGAAATCCAAGAGCTTGGGCTCGCCGTCCTCACCGATCAAGATATTGCCTGGCTTGAGATCGCGATGCACGATCAGGTTTTGATGGGCGAATTGCACGGCTCGGCAAACCTTGCGGAAGAGGCTCAGGATCTCATCGACCGAGAGGTTTTGGTGCTCGCAATAGCGATCGATCGGCTCGCCTTCAACGTATTCCATGACGAAATACGGCAATTGATCCTCGGTGGTACCGCCGTCATGAAGGCGGGCGATATGGGGATGCTCGAGCCGAGCCAAGATCTGACGCTCGTTGTGGAATCGACGCACGAGCAGGTCGTCCAGATCTAGCCCGCGTCGGATCACTTTCAGCGCCACCTGCTTCTCGAAATCCGCTCGCTCCGCCAAATACACCGAGCCCATGCCGCCCCGCTCCAGGAGGCGCACCACGCGATAAGGACCAATCTCGCTATTGGCTCGGGCCGACTCGACGTCGGCTCGCAGGTCGAAGGCCGGGCGCCCCAAGGGGCCCGACGAATCGTCGGTTCGGGTTTCCAGCAGCCCGTAGACCTCGTCGCGCAGCTTTTCGTCATCGCACTGCGCTTCCAAGAATTCGAACCGTTCCGACTCGGGAACCTCCAAAGCTCCTTCGAGCAGCTCCATCAATCGACGCTGTCGCTCGTGGGACATCTAGTGGTCCGAATCCAAAATACCGCGCTGGTCGGCCGGCGCTACATCTCGGTCTTCGGCGTTGCGTCTCCTCGCCGATAGCACCGCATCGACTGCGTCGACGCGCCTTGAAGGCCGAGCGCCCCGCCGTCCTTGGTGGCGTACGTTATTTCGGAATCGCACCACTAGCTCTGACCTCCTGGCCCCCCTCCCGGCTCCCCCTTGCCTTCTGCCCGGCTCATCTCATGGCGCAACCACAGCTTCGCCGCTTGCCAGTGCCGGGCCACGGTGTTGATGGACACCTCAAGCTCGCGGGCGATTTCTTCCTGGGTCAGGCCGACGAAAAACCACAACATAACGATTTTGTATTTTCGCGGATCCACCAGCTTCAAGTCGTCGAGCACGTCATCCAGAAGCACCAGGTCCGGGTGAGGGTCGTCGACATAGAAAATAGTTTCATCGAGGCTGAGGTTCTGTACCCCGGCACCGCGCTTGGCGGCGTTGCGCTTGCGCGCTCGATCCACCAAGATGCGACGCATCAGCTCCGCCAACGAGCTGAAGAATTGCAATCGGTCTTTCCACCAGAAGGTCCGCCGATCCACTAGGCGTAAATAGACCTCGTTGACCAGCTCCGTGGGCTCGAGGGTAATGTTTTTCGCTTCCCCCGCCAGAGCCTTTCGGGCGATCATGCGAGCCTCTTCGAGCACCATCGGCAACAATCGGTCCAAGGCCGCACCATCGCCGTCGCTCCAGGCCCGGAGCAGTTCCGTCACCTCGCCGTGGGTTTCGTCCATGGCGAAATCCTAACAGGCCCCGCTGAGATTTAGACCGTGGGACCTCGACCGGATTGTCTGAGCTTTTTGGAATCCGCCCGCGACCGACCTTGATATGCTCTGCGCCGAATCCTAAATCTACAAAAGGAGAGGCATGTGAGCAAAAGTGCTTTCAGCCTGAAAGTCTTCGCCGCCTATCTTTTCCTGGTCGGCACCGTCTTGGTGGTGGACCCCAACTTTTTGCTGGGCCTCTTCGGCCTGCCCGACGCCCAGGAAGTCTGGGTCCGCGTGGTGGGCATGCTGGCGCTGATTCTCGGCTACTACTATTCGGTAGCGGCCAAACACGAGCTGACGTCGTTCATCCGCGCCTCGGTCGTCGGCCGATGCTCGGTGATTCTCTTCTTTTCCACATTCGTGCTGTTTGAATGGGCACCGCCGGTGCTGCTGATTTTCGGCGTCATCGACTTGGTGGCGGCGATCTGGACCGCCCTCTGCTTGAAGGTCGAAGCGGCCGCCGTCTGAGCTCAGCGGCTCGACGGGTCGGTTTCGGAACAGACGCAGACCTGATCGGCAATGGCTCGGCCGCAGCTCGGACACAGCTTGTAAGGTCCTTGCTTCAACCCGTGTCCCACCGAGACCCGCCCGTCGAAGACGAAACACTGCCCGCGCCACAGGCTCTCTTGCTCGGGAATCTCTTGCAAATAACGCAAGATCCCGCCCTTCAGGTGGAAGACTTGGTCGAATCCGCGGGACCTCAGATAAGCCGTGGATTTCTCACAGCGGATGCCACCGGTGCAAAACATGGCGACCTTCTCCGGCCGAGGCCCCGAGCTTTCGTCCAACAGCTCTTGGTCCGCCCACTCGGGCAGCTGCCCGAAGCTCTCGATCCGCGGATCCACAGCGCCCTCAAAGGTGCCAATCTCCACCTCGTAGTCATTGCGGGTATCCACCACCCGGACGCTCGGATCGGAGATCAACGCATTCCAATCCCGTGGCTCGACGTAGGTCCCGGCCTGGCTGGGCGGGTCCACCTCCGCCACGCCCATGGTCACGATCTCGGGTTTGACCCGGACCCTCAATCGCTTGAACGGCGGCTCGGCGGACCACGATTCCTTGACCTCCAGATCCGCCAGCCGCGGGTCCCGCCGCAGCTCCGAGAGCACATCGCGGAGCCCGGCCTCCGGGCCGGCGAGGGTGCCGTTGATGCCCTCTTCCGCCAACAACACGGTGCCGCGCAAACCGGCCTGCTCAGCAAGGACCCGCAGACGGTCCCGCACCGGCTCCGCGTCGGGAAGACGGACGAATTTATAGAAGGTCGCGATCCGCCAATCAGCCATCGGCGCTCTCAGGCTCCTCGTCCGTGGATTCGATATCCAAGGCCTTCTGGACCGCTTCCTCGACCTCCCACATCTCCGGCTCGCCGTCCCAGCGGCGCAATATCTTGCCGTCGACATCGACCAGGAAAAGGGCCGGCACCACCTCGATCTTGAATTGGGGTTTGGCCGGCTTCGAGGAGAAATCGTGGTAGATGTCGTAGGTCACACCGGCTTTTTTGGCGAAATTCCGGGCCCGTACTCCACCGGAACGTCCCTCGTCGATGGCCAAGCCGACCACCGCGAAGTCCTCTCGATCACCGTATTCCCGGTGCAAACGCTCCAGCTCGGGCAGGGTAAATCGGCAGGGACGACACCAGGATGCCCAGAAATCGAGCAACACCACCTTGCCGTTCAACCGGCTGGAAGGCACCGCCACCTGGTCTTCGTCGAGCATCTTGAAGGACGGAAGCTCCTGGGGAAATACCGCCGGCTCTTCGGCTTGGGACGTTTCGGCTTGGGACGTTTCGGCTAGGACCTCGGCCGGCTCTCCGGCATGGACCGCGACCGCCCCGAGGGTCGCAAGGATGAAGGCGCCGAGAACCGCCGGGCCGATTCCGAGGCCGAAGGCACGGATCGCCGGGCGGGGATGGGAAAAGCGAGCAACGTCGAGCATGGAATGGGCTCCAAAAGGCTGAAAGGAAGGCGTAGGATGGTGAGCCGGACGGGCGGCCCTCGGCTCCGGAGAAACCCAGGCTTCGAAGAAACCCCGGCGGACCCAGCCGCATCTAAGGGACATTGCAGCCCACAGCGTTTCCTGGGTCCAGCACCGGGTTCAACCTTATGGCCCGCAGCCGGAGAAGGTCTAGACCGGTGGAAACGGGCTGGGTAAAGACATGGTAAATCGAGCTCGGCGAGCCGGGCCGGCACACCGATGTCGGTGTCGATGTCGGTGAGTCGAATCCAAAACCCGCCGACCGGAGAATATTCCGTAAGAGAGGAGCTTTCATGGCCAAGATGCACAAGACCGAAGAAGAATGGCGCGCGGAGCTGACCCCGGAGCAATTCCGGGTCCTGCGCCAACACGGCACCGAGCGCGCCTTCACTGGTGAGCTCAACGACCACAAAGGCAAAGGGATCTATCTCTGCGCCGGTTGCGGCGAGGAGCTCTTCGCCTCCGACGATAAATTCGATTCCGGATCCGGTTGGCCGAGCTTTACCCGTCCTTCCGAAGCGCAGCAGGTGGAAACCCACACCGACACCTCCCACGGCATGATCCGAACCGAGGTGCACTGCAGCCGGTGCGACGGCCACCTGGGCCACGTTTTCCCCGATGGCCCGGCGCCGACCGGTCAGCGCTATTGCATCAACTCCGTCTCTCTAAAATTTAAGGACGGCGACTCGTAAACCGGTTTACCGCTCGGACTACCCGTCTGTGTTATTCTCTGCCTCCGAATCCACTCGTCTATTCTTCTTTTGGATTTCACCCACCGTTGTTTCCAGCGTGCTACCGAGCCCCCGCTTGCCGGTCTCGCGAGACGGAGCACCCCCGAATCACCCGAGCTCGAGGAGTTAGACCCAATGACCTCACCCCGCCATCTTCTACTCATCGCCCTGATGCTGGTCCTGCTGCCGGCAGCTGCATTCGGACAATTCACCGACACGGTCGGTCAGACCGAAAGTGGCTCGTACTACAAATTTCGGGTACCCGATGGGTGGCAGCCTGCCAACGGTTTGGTGATCTGGAATCACGGCTTCAGCCTCTCCCCGATTTCCACCAGCCCCGACCTGGGTCCCTTGGTCGATCTCCAGGTCTCCGAGGGTTACGCGGTCGCCGCTTCCAGTTACTCCCAAATCGGCTGGGCGCTCTTCCAAACCCGCGACGATCTCGAGCAGATGGTGCGCGCCTTCGAGACCGCATACGGGGTTCCCGACCAGATTCTGGTCACCGGCGCCTCCTTGGGCGGCATCGTCACTGTCCAAGCCATTGAGTCGGCAAACCTCGGCAACGTGGTCGGAGCATTGCCGATCTGCGGGGCCGTGGCCGGCAGCCGTTCTTGGAACGGCGCGTTCGACCTACGCCTGCTCTACGACTATTACTGCAGCGAGGTGCCCGGCGCGGCGATCCCCGGAGGTTCCACCGGTTTAGCGTTCCCGCCGGACCCCAACTTCGACGAGCAGGCTTTAGGATTCGCCCTCGACCAATGCTTCGGCATCTTCTCGGGCGCCGATCCGGACCAACAAAATCGCCTCGCGAGCATCCTCGAAATCAGCGGTCTTCCCAACGTGGAATTCCTGGTGACCGATATGGGATTCGCCACCTTCGGCATGGCCGACCTCTTCTTCGATCCGAATAAGCTGGCGGGCGTCCAAGCCCTGGGCAACGCCGATGTCGACTACGGCGACCCAGCGGTCAACGCCGGCATCACCCGCGTGACCGCCGACCCCACCGCCGCTGCGCTCTTGGCCGACAACTACACGCCCACGGGCAAAGTCGACGACGTCAAGATCGTTTCCATCCACACCGACAAAGACGGCTTGGTGCTGGTGGAGCAAGAGTCCGACTACGCAGCGAAAGTGCCCGCGGCCAATTTCACCGTCGGCATCATCGTCGAAGACGAGCCGTCCCATTGTGATTTCAGCGCAGCCGAGACCGTGGCGGCTTGGGAAAGCCTGCGCGGCTGGGTCGCGGGTGGGCCCCAACCCACTTCCGCCGGCCTACAAGCAACTTGCCAGGGCATCGAGCAACAGGGGGCGGCCCCAGGACCGTGCCGCATCGACCCGACCTACGTCATTCCGAATATCGACGATCGCATCCGGCCGCGGGAGACCTGCGAGCAAGGGGGCGGCACCCTCTGCCTGAATCAGAACCGATTCAAGGTCTCCGTGACCTGGGAAGACTTCGAAGGCGGCACCGGCGGTGGCACCATCCTGCCCCAAACCGACGATACCGGCGCCTTCTGGTTCTTCGACGACGCCAACTTGGAAATGATGGTCAAGGTGCTCGACGGTCGCCAGACCAACGGCAAATTCTGGGTCTTCTACGGCTCCCTGACCAACGTCGCCTTCGAGCTGACGGTCACCGACACCGTCACCGGCGAGGTCAAGGTCTACGAGAACCCGCTCAACAACTTCGGTAGCGTCGGCGACACCGAGGCGTTCTGAGCCATGCTCTGAGCGACGTCAACGGGGCCCGATTCTTCGGAATCGGGCCTTTTTCTTTGCCTCAGCTTCCCAAAATCCACAGCTCGCGGATTTGAGAATCGTGGGACGTTCCCGTCTTGAGGTGCACGGTGACGTACCAAAAGCACGGACCTTGGTCGGCGGAGCACGGCTCCGTCGATTCCAGGGACGGAATCAATCGAGTGTCGCGGGTATCTTGCTTGAGCAGAATCTGCCCTAAGGGACCGAGCAGTTGCACGGTGTAATGATCCGCTCCGTCCACCGGCTGCCAGGCCAGCTCTAGCCCCTTGGCGGAGAGCCTCGAGCCATGGGCTGGGTCTTCCAGGATGACGTCCAGGTCGACGAAAAAGCTGCCGTCGGCCTGTCGTAGGGTGGCCGTGCCGGTCGCGGCACCGGGTTCCGGCCCGACGACGCTCATTTCGGGTATCCGCCACCACAACCCCACACCGATCAACGCCGCGACAAATCCGGCGGCCAAGGCGAGATATCGAGGACGTTCGAGCTGTGATCCCGCCTCGGCCCCCTCGAAAGGTAGATTCCTCACCTTCGCCATGACGTCTTCGGGAATCGACACGTCGGCTTTCGAAGACCTGCCGCCTTTCGGAGATACTTTCATTTCCGAAAACCCATTCTCCGGGGCCGTGTCCATGTGCCGGACCAGACGCGTGCGGCACTCGGAGCATCGACTCAGATGCTCCTGGATCTGCGCGCGAGATCGGTCGCCGGGGGTCGAGCTGAGATACTTCTCGAGCTCTTCCCGGGACAAATGCTCGCCAGAACCAAGCGCGCCGCGCTCATCAATTCCCAAGCCGCTCCTCCTTTCCGGGCGACGCCGACCCCTCGGCACCGACCAGCTGCCGACGCAGCTGCTCGAAGCTGATCCGCTGGCTTCGCTTGACCGAGGACACGCTGAGATCGGTCAACGCCGCCACCTCGGACAGACTCAAGCATTGCTCGTATCGCAGCTGAAGGATCAGCCGAGCCTGGGGCTCCAAGGCGTCCAAGGCCTTGTCCGCCAGATCTCGTCGCTCGTGAGCGAGCAGCCTTTCTTCGGCGTTGGGCCCGAGGCTCGGAGGCTCGAAAACCCAGCCGGTCTCCGGATCCTCCACCGCGATGGAGACCGCTTGCCGCTCGCGGCTGAGCCGGCTCATCAGGCGCCATCGCTGACTGGAGCTCAGATGAGCGAAGACCTCCTCCAACAGCTGGAGCACGTTCAACAACCCGAGCTCCTCCTGGGTCTCCACCCGCAGCTGCTCACAAATTTCCGACGGATGTCGACCCTGCCAAAAGTGCAGCTCGAAGACCCTTTGATGACGCTCCGAAAGCTCGGTGACCGATTTGAACAGCCGACGACGCCCGTCCACCGACCACGCCCAGCTGACCGCCAGATTTCGGACCACGGTCCGCAGCCAAGGCGCCAAGTCCCCCCGGCTGCCGGTCGAAGCAATGCCTCGAAGCCGGCGAAAATCCTTCTCACAAAGCTTTTCGCAAACGAAAACAAAACGATCCATGGCTTCATCGTGATCAAAGCCCATGTGCCGCAGAACCGACAAGATGTAGTTGGAATGGCGATCGAGGAAGAGGTCCCAGGCTTGTCGGGAGTCCGTCTGGAAGAGCCCCAACAACTCGTCGTCGGAAAGCTCGCCAATGAGCGATCCCTTGGGCTTCAGCCGTTTAGAGACCTTTTTCTTAGAGACCTTGTTCCTTCTGGAAAGCTTGAGCAGCACGAAGTCCCGGACCTCCTGTCCGGGACTATAACAGGCCATCGTGAGGTCGATCACGACCCGGGATTATGGAGACGACAAGGACCAGCGAGTGACATTGCCGCTTTCGAAACCGTCTTCGAAGATCAAGCCGCCTTGTGGCTCGGGAGAGAGGAATCCTCGCAAATCCATGGACAGTTCCACCGCCAACAGGTCATTGCCCTCCCCCGCTTCGAGAAGGCCACCGGTCAACACACCGCGCAACCCGGTGCCGTCCGGAAATTTCGTGAATTGGATGTTTTGGAATTGCAGCCGACGCCGATTCCCCAGGTCGTCGATACCGATCGCGCTGAGCTGAGCCGTGACTTCCGCGAAGGCCTTCAGACCGCCTCCCGAGAGATCCGTGATCTCGGTCAGACCCATGGCGTAAGGCGCTGTCCGCTCGAAACCGGTCGGTGCCCCAGTCATGGACAAGGAAACCACTTCCGTGTCGATGGGAGGCCCACCGGCGGAGGGCCCCACCGTGATGTCCACGAAGACGTCGAAAAACGACTCTGTTTGATAGTCACCCGCCCATTGGGATTGGATCCGTCCATGCTCATCCTCAAAGCGCTCGGAGAACGAGCTCGGCACTTCTCCCACCACAAGCCCGTTTTCCCTCAAAGCGATCTGCGCCACCTCGATATCGAGCTCGGGCTGGAACGTGTCGAAAGGGCTTCCGGTCAGGGTCAGCTTCGGTAGATTGGGATTGCCCGGCATGGGGATCTCACCCACCTCTCCACTCTCGTCACACTCCCGAGCGGGTGTCACCGAGGTGTCGGCGGCGGTGACGAAGGTCGAGCAGCCGAAACCGGGATCCTTGTCGGAGAAGTCGCCGGAGAGCAACAAATCATGACGGCCACAGCTGCCGTCCGCGCACATGCCCCACGGTCTCGAGACCACTTGAATCACGGTGGCACTATTCGGCCCCAAGACGATCTCCAGGGATTGCTCCTGAATATCGACCTCGTGGGGATCGGTCAGCGGAATACAAAGGTCGCCTCCACCTCCGAGCAGAAACGCCGGTGCCTCGGCCACGGCAAAGGGGAAATTGTCCCCCTGAACCGGGTCCGAAATCGATACCACGGCCGTGCCCTCGGGCGCCGGTCCGCTCATGCCGGGCATGCGCGACTCGCTGACGCTGTTGACCGTCAAATTGCCGGTGAAGCTCTCGTCGGGGTCGTGATTGGTGATCCGATAGGTCCGGGTGACGGGATCCCCAGGATGGATGCGCGCGATTTCCTCCCCGGCCAGACCGATCATCTCGAGCTCGATCCGCGGCTCCGCGGGATCGTCGGGGGCGGCTTCCACCAGGCAGGCCGAGCTCTCGGCGGTCTCCGTCAGCACCATGCCGTCGCCCAGGGTCAAGGTGGCGGTGGCCCGGAGCTCGCAGATCCGAGGCGGTCCGGCCGGCACCGTCACGGAAACGTCTAGAAGATTGAAACCCGTGGAGATGCTTTGCCCCAGAAGATCGCCCGAGCCGTCGGCACCGGTGGGCTGACAAATCGCGTCGACATGAATGTCCACGGAATAGGGGGGCAGCGGGCAAATGCCCGTGCCGGGCGGGAAGTCCAGCAGCTTGAAGACCAACACCAGCGGCACATTGAAGCTTCCCCCGCCGGGAAGCACCAGGGTCGGCGGACCGGCCATGGCTAGGGTCAAGGCTTTGGTGCAGAACGGCTCGGGCGGTGGGGCCACGCAGGCTTCAGTCGGGCCGGCAGTCCAGACGAGGGAGCCGAGCATCAGAAGACAGACGAGCGTAAGTCCACACCTTTTGCGATCGATCATCAGCGCTCTCCTACGGTGATTTAGGTGGTTTTTGATCCAAGTTGTCCTAGTCCTGTCCAGAAGAAACCGGGATTTCGAGCCAATGTGAGGCTGGGTGGACCGAGGACGGAAGCGAAGCTTGTCTGAGCGGCACAGCCTATGAATCGGCTTAACTTCCAACACATCAGCAATTTATGACGGCCCCACAGCGGCGGCGCGAGCTCGTAGCGACGCCCGCAGGCCACCCAGCCGACCCACTGGGAGGTTCCTGGACAGACCTATTTGGGCCTGCTCTAACCCAACAGACACCGTGAGGCGAATGGGTCACGTCGCATCGAGCTCGGTACCATAAAGTCATGAATCCGACCGCCGAGAGAGCCCCGCAGCCGGCCGGCCGCGGGGGCAAAATCGTCGCTTTCGTCTTGATCGGCGGAGCTTTTTTGCTGCTCCTGCTCGCCACGGTCCGACATCCCGCCTCTTCTTTTTGGCTCGAAAAAGGTCGTCAATCCCTCTCCGGCTCGGACACTCGAGCGGCGGAGCGCTACCTGGGCTGGGCGGCCCGGCTCGATCCCGAGTCGGCAGAGGTCGCCTTGGAGCAAGTCGGTCTCTACCAGCTCTTGGGTCGTTGGAATCACGCCGCCGGTCCCCTGAAACGCCTCGTCGACCGACGCCGAGACGACCCCTCGTTCAGTCGCGATTCCCCCCGCTCGGCCTGCCGATCTCTGCTCGCAGAAGCGCGCGATTTTCGACGCCGAGCCCGGGCCGACGATGTGGAGCGGTCTTTGGCGAAGGCGTTGGATCTGGCGCTTCAGCACGACTTGGGCGACCTTCGGGTGCGAGGCCGATTGGCCCGGGCCGAGCTGCTGTACAGCGCCCGAGGCCGCCTCCAGGAAGCCGAAGACCTGCTGCGCGAATCTCTGGCGGACGCGCGGTCGCTGGAGCTTCCCGAGCTGGAAGCCGAAGCCCTCGCATCCCTCGGCGTCTTGCATTGGTATTACCTGCGGCAAAGATCCCGGGTGTTGGAGGATTTCTACACCCCGTCTCTCGAGCTCTACGACCGGATCGGCCACCTTCCGGGCCGGTCCTGGGTACGGGGTTTGATGGCCGTCGAAAGCATGTCCCGCGACGACTTCGCCGGGGCCGGACAGCTGCTCGAATCGGCCCGACGAGACGTGGACGTGCTGGGCAGCCAGTCCGGCAAAGCGCGAGTCGCTACCTACCTCGGAGCCCTGCACGATCGGCTCGAAAACCACGACCAAGCCCTAGTCCACTACCAACGAGCCGTGGAGGTGAGCGCCGGCGGCGGAGATCGCCTTTGGGAGCCGAGGGTTCGAGGGCTGATCGCCCATCTCCATCTTCGATTGGGCCGCTACGAGCAAGTCTTGGAGCAGCTCGACCGACTGCTCGACGAGCCCGATCTGCCGATCACCTCGCGCAGGGATCATTGGGTCACCCGCGGTCACGCCAATCTGCACCTGAGCCGCCCGGCTCAGGCCAGAGACGCCTACCTCAAGGCCCTGGAGCTGGATCAGCAACGCCCCGGTCGGGATTCAGCGGTGCGCGCGAGCGTGCACACCATGCTCGCCCACGCCGCCATGATGGAGGGCACCCTCGACGCCGCCGATGAAGCGCTTCGATCGGCCGAAGCCCTGCCCATCCGCGACAAAGGATGGGGCCCGACGGTGCTCCACATCCTCGCCCGAGCGGACCTGCTCGATCTCCAGGGTCGGAAGCAGGAAGCTCTGGGCCGGCTGGTGATGGCGGCTGAAATCGAGAGCCGTACTTTCGGCACGGCCCGTTCCCACTTCTTCCAAACCCACTACTGGCAGGTGTTCAATCGCCTCTTTTCCCTGCTGTTCGAGGGCGTGCTGCCCGTGGACGATGGGCAAGAGCTGGTTTTTCGATTGCTCGAGCAGATGCGATTCCGGTCGTTTCGCAGCGTCATCGTCAACCTGCACGGTCGCGAAGCACGCCGACGATCCTCGACCGCCAATCCCGGACGTGAGCAGGCCTTGGAACGGATCGAAACCCTCAGCCGTCAGACGCCGAGCAGCGCAGCCGAAGCGGCCCGACATCGAGACGCCTTGCGCTCGGCCTACCTCGACTACGAAATTCACACCCTCACCGCTGAGCTGTCGGCGTCGTCCTTCGAGCGGGTCGCCGCCGCGCAACCGATCGAGCTCGAGGCATTCCAGCGCTTGCTTCCCCCTGGCACCGCCCTGGTGGAATACGTGCTCGCGGGCGACCAACCCTTCGTGTTGGTGGTGCGAAAAGACCGATTGGAGAGCGCCGCCCTCGACACCTCCGCGGAGCAGCTTACCTCCCAGGTCAAGCTCTTCCGCCATCTGCTCTTCGACGGCGAGCCCGACGATCGATGGCGCCCCTTGGCCCACGAGCTTCACCGGATCTTGGTGCAGCCCTTGGAGCATCAGGGCTTCCTGCGGGGCATTCGGGATTTGGTCTGGATTCCCATGGCCCCGCTGCACGACCTACCCTTTTCGGCGCTCTTGGATGCACAGCAGATCCACCTGATCGAGCGCTACCGAACGACACGGGCGCTTTCCGCCACGGCTTGGGCCCGGGGTGTTCAACGATCCTTGAAACCCATGGTTGGACCCGAGATTCCCTCGCCTACGCAGACCTGGGCCTTCGGCCTACGACGCGCCGGCGGATCCAAGCTTCCCGATCTGATCTTTGCCGAGCAAGAAGCCCGATCCGTGGCCGCCATCCTCCACGGTCGGGCCGTCACCGGACCCGAGGCCACCGAGCAAGCGGTCCGGCAGATCGCCGCCCATACCCGCTACTTGCACATCGCGGGTCACGGTCTCTGGCAACCGGATCTGCCCTTACATTCCCATCTCGAGCTGTGGGCGGGAGACGGCCACGACGGCAAGCTCACGGTGCGGGAAATCTTGGATCTCAACCTGCGCGCCGAGCTGGTCACCCTCAGCGCCTGCAATACGGCCTTGGCCGAAAGCAGCGTCGGCAATCGTGGTCTCGAGGTCGACCGCCTCGGCTTCGTGGAGGCTTTTCTCCACGCCGGATCCGCCAACGTGCTGGCGGGCCTGCTACCGGTCGACGATCGCTCCGGGGCCGCGCTGATGGCCGATTTTTACCGGCATCTCAAGGACCAACCGGCCCACCGTGCTCTGGCCCTCGCCCAGCGACAGATGCTGCAAAACACAGAGACGTCGAGCCACCCTCGATTCTGGTCGCCCTTTGTGCTCACGGGAGTGCGGCCGGCGAAAAAAGATCGACCCTATCCACCCAACGCTGCATCCCGGAGTCCCTGATCCGTCCCTGATCCATCCCTGATCCGCCCACTTTCACCACGGCGCCCCCTTGGCGCCGAGCCCCAAGAGCTGTTAACTTTTAGTCTAGATTGTTGTCGTCCAGAAGTGACGTCTTAGAGGATACGGAAGGCGCGGCGCACCGAGCACGGAAAGCGAGCGTGTCTGAGCGGTTCAGCCGACGAATCGGCATAACCTCCACCACATCAGCAACTTTCGTCGCCCCATCAGCGGTGGCGCGAGTTCGGAGCGACGCGCGGAGGGCGCCGCGCCGACCCACCGAGAATCCTTTTCTGGACCGCACCCAGGCCCACGCAGCCTCGCCCCCATCTGCTGCTGACTTCGAGCACGGCTCGGTCTCTCACTTGTCGCGAGGACGCGCTTGAGCAAATATCTTTCCGGCCCCGACATCGATTTCATCATCGACCCAAAGGAGACCGAGCTCCATCGGGAGCAAAGGCTGCGCCGGTTCCACGTCTCCAAAGTCCCGCCCTTGCGCACCGTGGGCGTGCTTCTTTTCCTGGCCCTCGCCTGGGCCCACAACCGATTCGTGCTCGACGACCCCTCCCTTTGGGTCCCGCTGACCTGGGTCTCGGTGGGCATCGCGGTGTATCTCGCCGCCAGCTGGCTGCTCCTGATCCAGGCTTACGACCGAATCCGATGGGTCAACCTGGGTGATTTCTTTCTCGCGGCGGACGGGCTCGCGGCTTTGGCGATGATTTACGCCACCGGTGCCGACCGCAGCATGCTCTTCTTTTATTTGATGGTGCGACCGGCCGATCAATCCCCCACCGGCGTGCGACGCACCTTCCTTTTCGGCAGCTTGTCGGTGGGTCTTTATCTGGCTTTGATGGGAATGTTGGAGCTCACCGGCCACGAGATTTCTTGGCCGCGGGCCGCGTTGAACACCGCTCTGATCACCGCCTTCTGCCTCTACATGTTGGGCGTCGCCAGGTCCGCCACCCACTACCGCGCCCAAACCCATCGGGCCATCCGGGTCTCGCGCTCCCTCCTGTCCGAGCTTCACGAGCAGGCCAAGGCCCTCGAGGAGCAACGGCGGAAAGCGGAAGACGCAAGCGTGGCCAAGAGCCAATTCCTGGCCAATATGAGCCATGAGATCCGCACACCGATGAACGCCATCATCGGTGTCAATCGACTCCAGCTGAGGACGGGCCTGGACAAAGAAGCCAAGCGCTACGCCCGCATCGTGGGCTCGTCGGCGGAGAACCTACTTCAGCTGATCGACAGCATCCTGGATCTGTCTAAAGTCGAAGCGGGCAAGCTGGAAATCAATCCCCAACCGTTTTCGCTCAGCCATCTGCTCGACCACACGATCGCGTTGACCGAGCCCCAGGCTCAAGAAAAAGGTCTACCCCTTCGCTGCCGGCGGGCCGACGGGCTTCCGGATTGGGTCGTGGGAGACGTGTCCAGGCTGCGCCAGGTCCTGCTCAATCTGCTCGGCAATGCGATCAAATTTACCCGCGCCGGACACATTGACCTGGTCGTCGAGCCCAAGGACGAATCGACCATCACCTTTCGGGTCGTCGACACCGGAATCGGCATCAGCGAGGAGGGATGCAAGAACCTCTTCGATCCCTTCTCCCAAGCCGACTCCTCCACTTCCCGCCGATTCGGCGGCACTGGTCTCGGCCTGAGCATCTCCCGACACATCACCTCCGCCATGGGCGGCAGCTTGGGTGTCAAAAGCGAGCTCGGGGTGGGCAGTGAATTCACCGTAGAGGTGCCTTTGGAAGGCACCGAAGCGCTCAAGGAGCCTCGCACCGGCTCCATGCCCATCCCCCTGCGCACACCGGCCAATAGCGCGCGCATCTTGATCGCTGACGATAACGAGGTCAATCGCATGGTGACCCAGGCGGAGCTCGAGGCCCTGGGCCTCAACGCAGACACGGCTCAAGATGGATTCCAAGTTCTGGAAGCCCACAAGCAGAAACCCTATGACCTGATCTTCCTCGACTGCCACATGCCCGGCCTCGACGGCTACGAAACCGCGAGAAAGATCCGCGCCCGGGAATCCGATCGGCGTCGAGTTCCCATCGTCGCCCTGACCGCCCAAGCCATGAAGGGCGATCGGGAAAAATGCCTGGCGGCCGGTATGGACGACTACGTCACCAAGCCCATCCGGGAATCGGACCTCGCCGAGGTGTTGGCCTGCTGGCTCTCGATCTTCGACCCCCCGGATCCGACCGAAGGTGGTGTCAACGTCGCAGCAGAGGATCAAGCCACCTCTGAGGACACTTCCGCCGGCGGCCGGTAGGCCGACTCCGGAATCTCCGCCAGCCGGGACGGGTGCACGATGCCACCCAAGCCGAAGAATTGGCAGAAGCTCATGATCAAAGGGCGCCAGCGCTCGGGATCGATACGGTCCTGGTGTCCTTCGAGGCGGATCGTTTCATGCACGTGCACCTTGACGATCCGAGCCTCGAAGGCGGTGAGGTATCCCCTGCGGGCCGGATCGTTCTGCGCCAACGGATAGGACGCCTCGATCGTCGCCTCCAGCTGAACCGGGCATTCGGCGACCCGTGGCGCGGCCACCTCGGTGGAAGGCAGCTCGGTCAAGCCGGCGAGACCGAATTTGTCCCGCGCATGGCGATAACCCATGGCCTGTTTGTAGTCGGGCACCGGCGAGGATCCCGTGGTCCTGGCCAACTGATCGACCGCCGCGACCAGGTCCACCGAGGGAAGATTCAACACACATTCACGGGTCCGCTGCAAATTCGCCGGGGTGTGGGAACGAGCTCCGAGGCCGAGCATGCAGCTCTTGCCCAGCCACCAAGCGGACGACATCGGCGCCAGGTTGGCGCTACCGTCCTCGTTGAGGGTGCTGATCAACACCACCGGAGTGCCGAAATAGAGAATCGCGGGATCGATCGAAACAGATCGATCCGTCTCAGTTTGCGGGTTTATAGGCTGAAGAGGAGGCATGGATTTAGTGGACATGACGGAGCTCCGAATCGTGATGGTGTTCGCCGAGGAGCAGCCCTCGGCTCCCCCTGATCCTCGGCCGATCGGCCCGCGCCGTGCCATCCGATTCCTGCGCTCAAAGTCGAGAAAGCATGGAACCCGAAAGGTCCTCTCGAAGGCAGACTGAATAAACGGAGAGCTTCGGCGGTATCATGGCCGTCATCATCCGTGGAAAGGCGGCAGGCGGTGGAAAAGCTCTCCGATCCAGAAAGGCTATCTGGACCCTGGCAACCGGATCTGAGGATCTGCGGCCGTTGCGGCGCGCCGATGATCACCCCCTATTGCGCCCACTGCGGTCAAAAACGGGCCGAGCGCTTGACCGTCGCGCGTCCGCTACAGGACCTGGCACAACATGTCTTCTCTCTCGATTCCGCCCTCGGAAAAACTCTCGTCGATCTAACCCGCAGACCGGGATTCACCATCCGGCGCTACATCGCCGGAGACCGCGACAGCTATTTGAATCCCGCCAAATACGCCTTCCTGGCGGCCACTTTGTACGCCTTGGTCATCACGGTTCTCGGCATCGACGTGCGCCCCGTCCAATTCCAAGACCAAGATCCACGGGCCTTGGCCGGCATGCGCCTCGTCCTGGGTCTGGTAGGTTATCTGATCTTCGTTTACATGCTCCCGGTCGCCGCCGTCCTACGGCGCTGCTTCCGAAGCTCCGGTTTCAATTTCGCTGAATCCTACGTCGTTCTGCTTTTCTACGCCGGTCACTTCATGCTGATCTCGGCCCTAGCCGCCGGCCTCGGCTTCTTCTCCCAGCCCTGGGGATTCCCGCTGATTCGCGTCGTCGGATTCTTGGTCCTGCTGACCTTTACCTCCCAGATCTACGGCGAATCCAAAGCGCGCACTCTGCTCAAGACCCTGGTGGTCTACGCCCTCATCTTCCTCGGCGGCGCCATCTCGGGCATCGGTGTCGTTGCCTTCGCCTATTGGTGGACTGCAGGGGCCTTCTTTGCCCAGGCTTGATCGGGACTGCTAGCCCGGAAATTTCACCAACTTCGTCGCGAGACGCCGGAGACGCCTGTAGATACAAGGAAGAAGACGCATTCTGCGACGCAGGCATACTTGCAGTATGTTGAGGAGCAGAATCGGCTTCTGACGCCGTAGATGCAGGTGGATACGGTGTCGCAGCAGAAGGCTGATGAAATTTGCGGGCTAGTCCAGGTTCCTAACCTCCGCTCCGGGGGTGGACGCGATCAAACGTCCGCTCGGGCGCTCGAAGATCAGCAGGCGGCTTCGCTCCGCGGCAACCGGGATCTCGACCCGCCGGTCGTCGACCCTCAGCTCCCGCTTGAGGTCGGCGCCGGTTTCGTTGACCAAGACCACCAGGATCGACCGGGGGCCGTAGAGCAACCGGGTAGCGATGGGGGTGTCGGTGGGCTGGCTCGCGATGCCGGCTGCGTCGAGGGCGGCACCCAGAAGGTCCACCAGCGGCGCGTCCTCACGGGCGTGGTCGAGGGGCAGGGGCTCGTGCCAGAAAGAGCCTTCGAAGCGCACGGGATCGGTTTTCGAGCTGCGCGGCAGATTCTCCTGCAGGTTGCGGTCAAACGTCGCCCAGCCGTCTCCCCATTGGGTCGGCTCCCGCAGACGAACGGGAACGCCTCCATCGAGCTTCGCGGGATGAGCCAGCGCCGAGATCTCGGGTCCCACCTCGCCCAAGGCATCGCTGGTCAGCGGACCGATCAACAGGGTCTTGGTGCCGTGGTCGCCCGCCGTCCTAAGGGCCGCTGCCGCCGACGGCTCCAGGACCTCCGGGGACGGCAGAATCGCCAACCTCGTGGGGCGCAGACGCTCCGGGCTCAGCCGCAGCTCCGACAAAACCGAGGGCACCACGGCGAATCGATCGGCGAGCAGGCGCACCACTCGCTTGAAACCGTCGGTCGCCCCGGGCCGGGCCATGTACAGGCGGGAGTGGGGAATCACGGCGACCACCGGGTCGGGCTCGTAGTCGTCGAGAAACGGAACCGCTTGCCGAAAAAACTCGGCGAATTCCAGGAAGACGTCGAGCTCGGGTTTGGCCGTGCCGTCGGGGCGCCAGAATCCGATCACCGGCTCCATGTCTTTGGGTTGGTAGGGATTGATATTCCACGCCCATTCGATGATGCCCGCGTTGCGGGACGCGAAAGCGTAGGCGAATTTCCGTTCGAGCAAGCGAGCGGCCGACTCCGGCGAGCGCCAGGGCCGGCCGTCGAGCCCTTCGAGGCGCATGATGCCGGTTTCTTGAAAGAGACTCGGTTTTTCCGGCACCTTGGCTTGCAACCCGGTGGCCAGCAGGTCGTCGTTTTGCCACCACGGGTGCACGGCGGTGTAGTCCACCGCTTCGGCATGGAGCTGCTGGGAAGGACGGGTGAGCGTGCCCCCCTCATCTTGCCCCAGGGTCACCAGCACGTCGCCGCCGGCTTCGCGCAACACCGAGCGCAAATAGCGGGCCCACTCGGTGACCACATGGTTGCTGAAACGGACGAAGTCACCCGCCTTGCGCGGATGCCGATCGCCACGGATCATGCCGTAGGCCATGTCGTCACCCGTGGGCTGCAGCAACGGATATGGGGATGCGTCGCGCCAGCGGTCCCGAATCCGGGCGATCCCGGGCTCTGAAGCCGCGCCTCCTCCGCGTTGCCCATCACGGGTCTGGCCGTGACGCTGCCCCAGCCATTCCGTCCATGCCTGACGCTCGTATTCGTCCCAAACCGGCTGGTTGCGCCACAAACCTTCGGGCGGCCCATACGACGGCTCGTTGATCAAATCCCAGTGAACCCAGCCCACGCCTCGATATCGCCGAGCCACCAGAGTAAGCAGCTCTCGCTGCCCCTCCAAAGCTCGGGGGTCCAGGTAGGCGTGGCTGCCACCGTAGGCCGGCGGCAGGAAGGCGAAGAACGTGAAATTGAGCACGATGCCGTGACGGGCGGCGCTGTGCACGTAGGCGTCCAAGGCCCGCAGGAAGGCTTCGTCCATGGCGCCGGCATTGAGCATCACCCGCGAGTGGCCGGTCCACAGACCGGTGCGGATGAAATTGACCCCGAGCTCCTTCATTTCGGCGAAGTCCTGCTCGAAGACCCACGGATTGGGCTCGAACAGGTATTTTCGATGCACGTCCGACGCCATGTAGGTGGTGCCGATCACCGGCAAGACCTCGCCGTCCACCCGCAGCCAATCCTTAGAGACCGTCACCTTAGGACCGCTGGTCAGAAGCTCCCGATCTTGCCGCCAAAAACCGGTCGTCACCGGGCCGTGGATCCAGGGCACGTCGGGCACCCGCACCTCGACCTCATAAAAACCCGGTTCTTGCCACAACTCGCCATGGGTTTCGATCGTGGCGATGCCGTAGCGGGATCGGGTGGTGCCCGTCAGCTCGACGGTTTGGCGGATCTCCTCGGCGGTGCCGGGCTTGCGCACCACCAAATGAGCGATCTTCGCTTCGGGCTCCCCTTTGCGCACCCACGGCCGACGCACGGCGACTTGGATTTGTGCCGATTCGGAGGGCTCTAGGGTGGCGTAAATCGGCCGCGCGTCGAGCTGCGCGGCGCCGTCCAGAGCGCGCTCTACCATCCAGCGGATCAGCTCCGGGCTGAGGGTCGCGTCCGTGGGGGCAAAGACCCAGCGGGCTCCGGCTTCTCCACCCCGCAAGCGATCGATTTCCAATAAGGGACAAGCTCGGGGAAGGCCGTCGGGGTCGACCCAATGGGCGAGGGGACGCAGGATCGCGTCGCGATGCCCTTCCGACCCGTCATCACTGGGCAGGTCTTTATGCCGGGCCATGCGCACCGTCAGATGCCAGACGGCGGGCGGCTCGGCGCGGTCGCCGCCCCCGCTGCCACCACCGCTGCCACCACCTAGGGCGGCGCGCAGCAGGTCCAGCTCCGGACCTTGCACCGCGGGCTGGGCTCGCATCTCGAAAGCCACCCCTGGTGGATTCCAACGCTCCGCCGGCGCGATCAAAAACGGATCGGCGAAGGTCGATTGGCGGGTGCCCAATCGCCATTCGCCGCCTTCGAAAAGAACCGGCTGGTGGAACGGCGCCCCACCCAAGACCACTAAGCTGCCACCACGATCGACGAACGATCTGAGGGCTTTCCAGGCGTCGAGGGGAAAGGCGCTGCCGTAGGGAAGGACCAATACATCGTGATTCCGAATCCGCAGCCGCTCGTTCACAGCCTTGACCGAGCCGAGCCGCTCGACGTCGAAACCACTGAGGGCCGAGCTCAAATCCGCCTGCGACACCTCGGCAGCGTCCACGGTGGGAAATCCGGGGGCACTGAAGAGCGCCACCCGGGTCGCCCGATCCGGATCGCGACGGTCGAAGTCTGGGCCGGCGGCGTCGTAGATCTGCCCTCCGGCGAGACCTGCGGACCCGAGGGCTGCCAAAACGGCGAGCACAACGACGGCGAATCGGCCGAGCGGGGTCCGGCCAACCGGGGTCCGGCCAACCGGGGTCCGGCCAACCGGGGTCCGGCCAACCGGAGATCGAAAAGCCGATGATCCGACGGCCTCTGCCGAATCAGGATCCGCCATGGCTGAACCTCCGGTGCAAGCCCGCGGTCAGCCAAGTCGCCAACAGGAAGATGGCCGCGGGCACCACGATTCCGACCATCGGCCACGCTTCCCGCGGCGCTTGCTCGGCCGCGGCCGGAACCTGAGCCGATTCGTCCAGCGCCGGCCTGTCGACAATCGGCTCGACTGCCGGCTCCAACACCCCCTCGACCACGCTCTCTTGCCCGGCCGGCTGTGCCAGCTGGGCCACCACGAAGACCGCGCCGATCACCGCCAAAACGGTGATGCCTACCACCATCCAGGCGGTAGGGGTCATGATCTTGTCCGCTTTTAGAGTGCGTTTCCGATAGTTGGCATAGGCCAGGAAAAGACCCATGGAGCTGACGCCATAGGCCATGGCCATACCCAAGATTTTTCCGATCGCTTCGTCGATCATGGCGTGGTCTCCCAGCGGGTGGTTTGATTCACGTGCTCGAGGTATTCGTCTTGTTGCGCTTCAAAAGCCAACGACATGGCTTTCATCTTGGGATCGATGACCAAGAACATCAATCCGCCGCAGAGGATTCCCATGGCCAGGCAGACGAAACCCCAGGGTCTCAGCAGCAACGTGCCCGCCACACCGATCGCCACGAAGAGATAGCAGAACGCCGACAAGCCGGCGGCGATCCAATCGTGGCGCGTCCATTCGTCGGCGTCCTCGGGGGTCCATTCCTTGTGGAATAAGCCGTACTCCAGGTGTTTTTTACTCTCCACCACCAGGCCTCGGCGAATCGCCTCCGCGCGCACCGGGCCCCAGAAGCCGGCCGGGCGAGCCTGGACGTAGTAGCGCACCAAGTGGTCCATGTCGTCCGGTTTGGTGAGGAAACAAATCGGCAGATACACCAGGCTCACCAACACCGCCAACAACCAGAAATTCACCCAATCGGGCAGGGCCGGCAGGACCCCGAGGGCGGGCAAGACGAAGACCACCATCCAACTCATCACCAAGTTGGCGATCCAGCTCGAGAGGAAAGCCCAAGAGTTGAACCGCCACCAGAGCACTTGCAGAATCGACGGCAGCCAAATGCCCGCCGCTTGGAGCCAGAGGGCGAAGATCAACCAGGCGGTGATCGACTCCATGGACAAGCCCAGCACGAAGCTGCCGATCAGCAACAAGAACGTGGAGATCCGCCCGACTCTTACCAGCTTGCTTTCGTCCGCCTCAGGATTCACGTAGTGATGGTAGAGGTCGCGGGTGGCGTAGAGGGCGCCGAGGTTTAGATGGGTAGAAATCGTCGACAGGTGGATGGCGATGATCGCCGCGAACAACATGCCGATCAGGCCCGCGGGCATGTAGTCGAAACCGAGACGGAACCAAGCGAATTCGTAGGTGCCTTGGTCCTCGATGCCCGGGAACATGACAAAAAAGGCCAGGATGGAAATCGCCCAGAAGGAGTTGCGGAAAATGGCCGCCAAACCGCCGGCCCAAATGGAATAGGCGGCGTCGCGCACGCTCTTGGCGCTTTGGATGCGCTGGGCTTCCGGATACCAATCGATGAAATTGCCCATGCCCAAGCCACCGAAAATGGCCATCACCATGAGCGTGATCACGTCCAGAGCGTAAAACTGATTGCCGTCCAACCCCCAAAACGCGTCAAAGTGGAAGGGATCCGCCCGCCAGCCCTCACCCAAGGCCGACAGCTTGTCGACGATCACCACCGCGCCACCGGCCTCGTGGATGCCCCAGAGTGACACAAGGGTGATGACCGCGAAGCTGATCAATCCCTGCTGGAAGTCGGCCATCACCACGCCCCAATAACCGGCGGACAGCACGTAGATGGCACAGATGGAAGTGAAGAGCACGATGCCGAGCCAGCTCGGCCAACCGAACAGGTAGATGCAGATCTTGCCCATGGCCGCCGACACCCAGGCGACCACGAACATATTCATGAAGGTCTGCCAGCCGGCCATCCAGCCCCGCAGCAGCTCCGCTCCGAGCCCGGAGAAGCGAAGATTCTGATGCTCCGCTTGGCTCATGGCCAGGCTGCGACGGAAAATGCGGGTCGACACGAACGGCGACACCGCGCACCACGCGCTGAAAAACGGATACCAAATGCCCCGCAAGCCCCACCGATAGATGGTGCCGGCGATCCACATCGGCGTGTCCGTGGCCGTGTGGGTAGCGTAGACCGAGGTCGCCGGCAGCCACCAGGGCAAGCCGCGACCGGCGAGAAAGAAGTCCGCCTCGCTGCGTTTTCCGAGACGATAAAAAACGACACCGCATAGAATCATCAGACCGATGAATAGGCCGGTCCAGATCCAGTCGAGCGTCACGAATTGCACCACCGACGCGCCGTCCGCCATGCCTCGCTCCTCTATCTGGGGCGTCTCAGCGGCCGAGTCAGGGGGTCCAAAACGGCCAGATACGCCCTAGTAAATCGATTTGGCCGCAACATATCACGTTGAGGTCCGATCGAAAAAGCGCCGTATAAAAAACGCCGTGGCGAAAGTGCCTTCCGGAGGTCCCGACGCGACCTGCTTGGCGACCCGACCCACGACCGCTATGCTTCGGACATGCAAATTCCTGCTCGCCTTTGCTCCGGCCTCCGAAGGTGCTTCGGAGCCGCCGGCTTGCTCGCCCTCGGCGTCTTCGCGACATCCGCCCCAGAAGCCCTGGCCGACGAAAGCGCCGCTAAGTCGGCCGTGGACTATGTCGATCCGTTCATCGGCACCGACGGTCACGGCCACACTTATCCCGGGGCGACCCTGCCCTTCGGCATGGTGCAGCTCAGCCCCGACACCCGCCTCGAAGGCTGGGACGGCTGCTCGGGCTACCACTTCACCGACGATGTCATCTACGGGTTCTCACACACTCACCTGAGTGGCACAGGCGTCTCCGACTACGGAGACGTGCTCTTGATGCCCGGGGTCGGCGAGCCCGTGCTCGACAACGGATATTCGAGGGACGGCGACCATCCCAAGGGCGGCGCTTGGAAAGGTCCAGCGGAAAGCTACGCCTCGAGTTTTCGAAAATCCACCGAAAAAGCCGAGGCCGGCTATTACACCGTGTTTCTGGACGACCCCGGCTTCAACGTGGAGCTGACCGCCACCGAGCGGGTCGGCTTTCACCGCTACCGAGCGGAGCGGCCCGAGCCCGCCCATGTGGTGGTGGATCTACGCCACCGGGATCGGCTGCTGGCGGCCAAGATGCGCATCGTCAACGATCGCGAGATCGAAGGCTTCCGCCACTCCACCGCTTGGGCCAAGAGCCAAAAAGTCTTCTTCGTGGCGCGTTTCTCGCGCCCGTTCGACCCGAAGGGATTCGTCGGCCTGGAGGGCGGTCGGTCCGCGAAGCTTTCCGACGATCGTGCGGTCGGTGCGCTGGTTTTTGGAGACCTGACCTCAGGAGACCAAGCCGACGAAATCAGCCCAGCCGGGGGTGAGCTCTTGGTCAAGGTCGGCCTCTCCGCCGTCGACATCGAGGGCGCTCGGGCCAATCTCGAGGCGGAGCTGCCCCATTGGGATTTCGACCGCACCCGCCGCCAGGCGCGGGAGATCTGGAGCGAGGCCCTCGGCAAGATCGAGGTCGACGGCGGCACTGAGGACGAACGGACCTCTTTCTTCACCGGCCTCTACCACAGCTTGATCGCGCCCAACCTCTACTCCGACGTCGACGGGCGCTATCGCGGCATGGACGACCGCATCCATCGGGCCGAAGGGCGTCGTCACTACACGGTGTTCTCGCTGTGGGATACCTTCCGCGCCACTCACCCCCTCTACAACTTGATCGAGCCGACGCGCAATCTGGAATTCGTCCAGGCTTTCCTGGACATGTACCGCCAAGGGGGTCGGCTGCCGGTTTGGGAGCTTGCCGCCAACGAAACCGACACCATGATCGGCTACCACTCGGTGTCGGTGATCTCCGAGGCTTGGCAAAAAGGTATCCGCGATTTCGATACCGAGCTCGCCCTCGAAGCTATGGTCGCCTCCGCGGATCTCGATCATTTCGGTCTCGACGCCTACCGTCGACAAGGTTTCATCGGCAGCCGAGACGAGGGGGAATCGGTCTCCAAAACCCTGGAATACGCCTACGACGACTTCTGCATCGCGCGATTCGCCGCCGCCCTGGGGCGCCAGGACGTGGAAACGCGGTTCATGGAGCGCAGCCAAGGCTGGCGCCATGTGCTCGATCCCGAAACCGGGTTCATGCGCCCCAAACAAAATCAACGGTTCCTCGAGCCCTTCGACCCGCGCCGGGTGGACAACCACTACACCGAGGCCAATGCCTGGCAATACAGCTTCTTCGTGCCCCACGACGTGCACGGGCTGATCGAGGCCTTGGGGGGCGACGAGCCGTTCGTGGAACGCTTGGACGCCCTCTTCGCCGCGGACTCCGCCACTACCGGTCGCACCCAAGTCGACATCACCGGCCTGATCGGTCAATACGCCCAGGGCAACGAGCCCAGCCATCACGCCGCCTTCCTCTACCACTACGCGGGACGGCCCGACCGCAGCGCCGAGTGGGCGCAAAAGATCGTCGACGAGCTCTATGCCGCCCGCCCCGACGGTCTTTCGGGCAATGAGGATTGCGGTCAGATGTCGAGCTGGTACGTCTTCGTGGCCATGGGGCTCTACCCGGTCAACCCCTGCGACCCGACCTACGTCATCGTGCCGCCGATCTTCGAACGGGCTTCTTTGCGGGTCGACCCAGCGGACGATCGACGCTTCACCATCCGGACCGAGGGCGACGGCCCGTACATTGTGTCCGCCGCCTTGAACGGCAAACCTTTCGATCGCAGCTTCTTGCGCCATCGCGAGATCACCGAAGGCGGCGAGCTGATGTTGCGACTGGGCACGAAGCCGGGAACGTGGGGCACCGAGCCCGCCGAACGACCCGGTCGCGATTCGTCGCCCACCGAACGGCTGCCCGCCGTGCCCTACGTCCTAGCGGATCGGGACATCTTCCGCGACCGCCAAGAGGTGGATCTGGCTTCCGCCGAGCCCGGTGCGGCCGTCTATCGGTCGATCAACGGTGGCCCGTTCGAGATCCACGACAGTCCCCTCACCTTGAACGAGAGCACCACCCTGAAGCTCTACGCCGAGCTCGACGGTCGAAGGAGCCCGACGGTCGAGGCCGAGCTCCACCGCATGCCCAACGACTGGCGGGTGACCACGGCCCATGAGCCCAACGCTTCCTACACCGCCGGCGGACCCGACGCGTTGATCGACGGCCTGCGCGGCGAAACCAATTGGCGCACCGGTCGCTGGCAGGGATACCAGCTCACCGACTTCGAAGCTACCGTCGACCTCGGCGAGGTGCGACCGCTCCGTCGAGCGGGCGCCAACTTCCTGCAAGACATCAAATCGTGGATTTGGTTCCCCACCACGGTCACGATCTCCGTCGCCGAAAGACCCGACGGTCCTTTCGATGACATCGCCGAGCTGGGCCACGACATCTCCGACGGATCGGACGGATCGAATTTCGATCACATCGAAATCCTCGAGCTGATCTCCGAGCCGCTCGTGGACGTTGAGGCCCGCTTTGTGCGATTCCACGCCCGCAACTACGGCTCGATCCCCGAATGGCATCCGGGTTACGGCGGCCTGTCCTTCATCTTCGTCGACGAGCTGGTCCTGGAATAGTCCGGCTCGACGCTCGAATCAGCCCTCCCGCCCGTATCCGTTATCGATCAGGTCTTGCACGAATTCGGCCACCGTCTGTTCTTGATCTTCGAATTCGTCGGCCTCGTGCAAATAGATATGAACGCTCTCGTTGGATTCATCCAACCGGACGCACCAATAGTCTCCGCCTCCATTGGTACCGAAGAGAAAGAAATCCGGAAAAGCCGGCGTTTTCTTTTCCGCCCCGGAATCCTTGCAGTTGTAGGCGAGGAAGCTGCGGGCGGTGTGAAAAAGGCCGCTGTCTGGGCCCAACCACTTCCATTCGTCACTATCCGGCGCTTGCTCGAAAAACATCTTCTCTGGAAAGTCTTGGAGCAGATACGACCTCAAACCCACCGGTATCGTTAGACCAAGCGCTTCTTCCACAGCAACCAGCTGTTCTTCACCCAACCGCTTCCCGGTCCAGTCCGGTAGATCACAGTGCACAATCGGCGCGGGTTTGGCCGCCGGGTCACCGCCCAAGAGCTCGACGATCGCCGTGTAGCCTTTGTTTCGAGCCCCCTGCAACGCGGTGAATTTGCGGGCCCCGTAGGCGACGGTGGTATCGATCCCCCGTTCGATCAGGAGCCTTGCGGCTTCCGGATGACCCTCGTGCAGAGCCATGAGCAGAGGATTTTTGTGGGCTTCGCTCACATCGAACGAGCAACCTTCATCGAGCAAGAGAGAAATCACCTCGCAGTGGCCTCCCATCGCCGCACTGAGCAGCGCGTTGGTCTTAAAGACACCACCGACGGCATTCACGTCCATGCCTTGGGACAGCAGATACCGGATGGTGTCGGGCAGACCAGACCTCGCCGCGGTATGAATCCATGATTCGAACCCGCTCTTTTCGGGATGACGCTCGTCGGGATTCTCTGCGAGCATGGTTTTGAATGCCTCTTCGTCCTGTCGTTGCAGGGCTTTCTTCATTGGGAAATACATCTTCATCTTCTGTCCATCGCTCGACTTTGACATCCCTGCTTCAGCTCCCTTCGCTCAGTTGGTGTGTGCTCCACGACATTATGACCACTTCACCCTCCGAGCTTCAAAGGACGTCGAACCAGGACCTGACGCCGCGCCGTCTTGCCCGGCCACCGTCGGCGCTTACACTTTGAACGACTCCGACCTTCTCGGACCCGTCCGTACGATTTCCGATCTGAAACCATCTGTCATCGGCCCCTGGGAGCCACTGCTCTTCTAAGGGGATTCGGCTGTCATGAGTTATCGTCACAAACCCGTAAAGTACTGCTCGTCCAGCTCGATGTCATAAGCCACCCGCAGGGTCGGGCTCGATCCGTGCACCAAGGTTTGTTGGAACATCAGCTCGTCGCCCGGGGTCGGCAGCACGTAGGTCAGCTCCGCCTTGGGCACGGCTTCAGCGGGAGCGAGGCTGCCGCCGGACCATCGGTAGGTGAAGACCTCCGGCAAGTGCAGGCGGGCGTAGACGTGATTGATCGGCCACGACACCGCCGGCAGGACCAGGACCAGCTCACCGGAGAGGTGATAGCTCTCCCGCGGTGGACGCAGCACCAGCTCCACGGAGCCGTGGCGATCCCCGGCGCGCACCGGCTCCACCGTCAGGCGGAGGGTCCCGGCTTCCAGCTGGAACGGCACGGACCGACCGTTGACGAAGACCTTGTGCAGCTCGGTGCCGTCGGGAATCTCCGCTTGCCACTCCCGCTGCCCTTCAAAACGCAGGTCATAGCGCAGCCGGTGGTGAATATCTCCCTCCAGGGTCGACACCGTGGACAGCTGGGCCTTCTCCACCACCGCTTCCATGGGCGGACGGGCCACTTCCTCGGCCACGGACGGTGCCGATTTCAGCCGACGCCACGCCACCTCGAAGCGATCCTCACGGGCGAAGAGCCGGAATCCGCCCGCCTCGGCCAGCCCGTCTGCTTCTAGGAGCTGAAAATGGTTGTCGTCGACCTCGAGCGTCATCACCGCGGCCGTGGACGGTGCCGGTCGAAGGATGACCCGACGACGATTCCCCTCGGTCTCGGCCCGGGCCAGGAACGACAGCTCGAAGGACCAAGATCCAGCTTGCCGGGCCAACAACACCAATTGGTCGTCCACCACCGCCAGGGAGAATCCCTGGCCCGAAGGCACCGCGTCGAGCAAGATCTGAGGGCTCATCTCGAGCAACGGCAGCCGCACCCACGGTTGCTCCTCGAATCGGGGGTCCACCAGCACCGTGACCTGGATCTGAGCTCGCGCTTCCAGCGCATCGTCGAGCACCCGACCGCGAAAGCTCAGCAAGTCCACCGAGCCTTCGATGGGTGGAGCCGCCTGTCGACGTCGTTCGTCCAGGGCTTCGTCACGCTCTCGATGCAATCGCAGGACCTCCTCCAAGGGCAGAGAGGCCGAAGCTCCCGCCGGCAGCTCCGGGGAGCCGGGTTGTGCGAAGACCGGGCTGAGCCGGCCACCGAGCAACAAGATCCAGCCCATCGTCCACAGGATGGAAGTCCTAAACGCGCTTTTCTTGGCCTTAAACATGGCTTTCCTCCAAGCCGGCGAGATCCAACGTGTCTGGCGGCGACAGCACCTCGTCGATGGCCGCCACCACTTCCGGTCGAATCAGCTGGCGCAGCAAGATCGCCAGCATCACCAACAGCTCCAACGTGTAAATCAAGCCGGTGAAGCCGCGCATCACCAAGGCGAAGGTAGGCACCACCAAGCTACACACGAGCACCACAGCCGCCGGTCGCCGGGCCGAGGCACCCGCCAGGCCCACCAAGAATCCATGCACGAGGCCGAAGATGATCACGAGGGAGATGCCGTAAGCCACGTAGAAGTGCACGAACGCGGCCAAATACGGCAACAAGACGTAGAAGAACGCCCAGCCCGCCGCCAGCAAATAGCTCTGATAGATCCGCGGCCGAACCCCGAAGCGCTCGAATAAGGCCGCGGTGGAGGCGAAGAAGACCAAAAACGCCACCAAGCCGTGACGGATCATCTGCAGGATGATGTCGTCGAAGGCCTTGACCGACGGCAACACCGCCCCCACGGCCACACCGGATTCGAGGGAGTCGTAGGACCACGACAACACAGTCTCAGCGTCCTCTTCGATGACCTCCGTGGCCGGCAAGACCCCGGCGCGGTAGTCGAAACCGTCGCCGCCCCGGATGTGCATCTCAAAGCTGAAGTCCCGCACGGGCAGCTCGGGATCCAGCCGGTAGGTGAAGCTGTCGAGACCTCGCCCGCGAAGCTGGATATCGATATCGAGCGCCTCGCCGTCCGCCAAGCGCCCCGTCCACTGCAACCGTCGACGATCCTCCCCCAGCTCCGCCTCGGCGACCTCACCGTCGACCCGAAAGCTGAGGTCCGACAGCAGCACCCGATCCTTGATCATTTGCAAGGGAAAAACAAAGACAAGATCGATGGTTTTGCCCTGATCGTTGTGGATGCGATACGAGCCGTTGAAGGTGAAATCGAAGCCCGAAAAATAAACCAACCCCCGCTTGCGATAGCTCATCTCCGCGTCGAGCCGCACCTTCTGACGGGCCAGGGGCAAGCTCTCCAATCGATTAAAAACCGAGCCACTCTCCACGAACCGCACCGACGGCACCGGCTGCTCGATCGGCGCACCCCAACGCTCGGAGACATCCCGATGCAGCTCACTGGACGCGAAATGGAATCGGTCGGCAATGCGAATCGCCATCACCGCCGAAGCCAGGACGACGATCGCCAGGCTGCCGAAGAAGTGGTGTCGAATCAGAAATCTAAAAACGAAACGAATAGTTCCCATGGTGTTTCCTCCGGTTTCTCTACCGGGAAAAACTATCGTTTCGAAATGCAGATTCGGTGCAGCCGGGGAGGCAAGGCGGACTGATGCGTGGTGACTTGGGCTAAGTGTGACGGAGATAAGGCCTTCTTTGCAGCGGAGACGTCGGAGAGCGAGAGTTGAGCGCGGACCTGGAGAAGGTACGGGATTGGCTGGGCCATGGGAGCATCGCAACAACGACGATCACTGGCGGTGGAATGGGGCAAACTCCGGAGGATCCGAGCTCTGGGCTGGGGGATCCTCCGAGGTTTGTTGGGGTCTCGGGCCAGCAGGGGGCTAGGACCGCGCGAACACTCCACCCAAGCCGACGACCTCAGTGGAGCTGTTCGAGCTCATGATCGAGCGCGAGCCCATCATCTGAAGCTCAGAGTAGTCCGAGGACGCCTGCCCGATTCCCGACCAAGCCTCGTACACCGCAGCACCCGAGACCGTGGCGTAGAAGGTTACATTAGTCGAGGATTGGTGGCTGTCGTAGTAGTGGTACCGGCCAGAAACCTGGAGCGTGTAAGTCTTGCCGTCCACCGTGGTCTTCAGGGTACCGCTAAGGGTGCCGCCATCGTCGACAGCCTCGGTAATGTTTAAGGTCTCTCCGGTGTTGGCGTTGACATAGGTTCCTACTAGGCTCATGACGTGCTCTCCTCCAATTTGTGTAGTAGCAGGAATCACTATGATTCTGCTGATGGAGTAGTGGGATGAGCTGATCGATTGTCTCAGGCGTTGCGAAGAATATTTTCAGATCGGTGATCTGGGCCGGCGGGGCCGCGGCGGTAGGATTCGGTGTCGAGGAAGATCCGATGGGAAAAGAGCACATTGGCCCGCTCCATTTGCCGGCTAACCTGGTTGACCTTAAAGCTACTGATCCGAGGAGGCACCCCACAGCCCTCTAACGCACATCAAAAAGGAAAAGGATCACCGAAAGGGTGACGATGGAGCTGGTGGTGGCCAAGAAGATGGAGGTGGTGGCGATGGCTTGGCCGACTCCGTATTTCTTGGCGAAGACGCAAGTCATGACCCCCGAGGGTTGGGCAGCCATGAGCACGGCGACTTGGGTCCACAGGGGCTCGATATGCGCGGCAAAGGCGACAGGATCCGTTTTCTGCCGATCGAGCCCGGAGCGCCGCTGTTTCAGCGGGTGATGGGAAACGTCGCTGCGCGCTGCATGCCCGGCTCGGTCTACGACCAGGTGGTGAAGCGGTATGCGAGCACGCGGGCATCGATCCTGCGGTACTCTCGCCGCATTCGCTGCGGGCGACGTCGGCGATCGAGGGTGGAGCGGACCTGGAGAAGGTGCGGGATTGGCTGAGCCATGATCGCGACAACGACGATCTACGACAAAAGTGCGCATTGTCCGGAGGACTCTCCGACCTTTGCGGTGAGCTATCGGCGACGGACGAGCTGAGCGTGTCTCGGAGACGGCGAAATAGAATGCGGACGGTGAAACGGTCCCCCCGCATACGTAAGGAACGGCCCGGCTCTCTCCGAGTCATGCGGCCGTCTGGCTCTCTCTGAGCCATGCGGCCATCGCAATAGGAGACAACAAGGATTGGCCGGCCTCGAGAAGACGAGAATGAGTCTTAGGAGGCTTTGGCCTTGAGCGAAGGCTCCTCGCGGGTGCCGCGGCTACGCTCCTGGCCGATCTCTCTGATCGGGGAAAGCTCGCTGAGCATGTCGACGAGTTGAGCTGGGCTCGGAAGACCGACTTCCTGCGTGCTGAATTCGTTCTGGCGGCGATACAGCACTCCTGCAAGCTCCATGTGACGGAGTGCTTCTCCAATCGCGAAAACGAAGGACTCGCGGATCCCCTTCCCCTCGGTGGCGACAGTGGCGTGATACTGGTGCCGAAATTCGGGGCCTAAGTTGTTGAGAATGATCTGCGGGTCCAGAGCCCCGGGTACATCTTGCTTGTTCAGTTGGACGAAGATCGGAATGGTCCGGTTGCGGCGAGCGATCTGGCGCTGAAGATTCCGGAAGTGTCTGAGTGAGGTGGCGAATTCCTCCGGGCTGGAATCGACGACGAAAACGACGGCGTCTGCCGCAGACAAGATCAAGGACCGCCGCCGTGCCAGGGAAGCTTGCCCGGGAACCGCGACAACCCGGCAGCTGATGGGTCTTCCGAGTCTCTGCCCACCCTCGTATTCCAACCAGTCGAAGAGCTGCGTCCGGCCGTCTTGCTCTTCAGGGGTCTCGACATTGCGATCGAGAAGGCTTCCTAGGCTACGGATCGACTCGGTCTTGCCGGCTTGTGGTGCACCGTCATAGACGATGTGCAGCACCAGACTGTTCGTCTCTTCTTGAATCGTAGACATGGGCGAGGGACCTTTCAACCGAGGTGAGAAATATGCACGTCCTATCGCGCGAGGAAGAGAAGCAAGATCTCTCAGACCTGAAGGGTCTTGCAGATCGAAGCCAACTTGTGACGAGCCAAGGCCAGATTGGCCGATTTGCGATCGAATGCCGTATACAAGAAAAGAGTCGTCCCGGGCTGCGGAAACATGAGGTGATACTCCTTGCCCAGGGAGATCAGAATGTCCTCAATACCGTCTTCGAGCCCCAAGCTCTGCATCACTTTCAATTTTGCTCGGATCACCTCCGAGTTGCCGGCTGCCGCTACTTCTAAATCGAAGCCGGCTCGTCCGCCCGATGTTCCCAGACACATCCCGCTCTCATAGTCCACCAGCGCAACGCCGATAGCGCCGTCGATTTCCATGGCCCGGGCGAGACTTTCAGTCAAATTGCTCACAACAACCTCTTCTGGTTAGCTTAGGGCATAGGTGGCCGGCTCGGGTAAGCCCGAAGGGGGCGCCTGGCGCAACGTTCCTCGTGGTTCCATCACTCTCCTGTGTCGCAGGGAAGTAGCTTAACCCAGCACGCTTACGATCGACCTTACAACGTCGATGATCAGGGGGCGCTTCGGTCCATCAGGGCGTCTCCGGCTCATTCGAAGCCCGGGCTACGGCGAGCTTCTCGCTTGCCGTGCCTTTCTGAAGCGGTGGAGGCAAAAGCTGAGCTGAGCTTGTCGAGGGAGCATCAAGAAGGAACCCGGTCGCATGGCACAATAACAACAAACAATTTGACTGCGTCGAGCTCTCCCTCCAAAAATGCCTCCAAAGATCCTGTGAATGTTAGAGCTGCTTCTCTTGATCGAGGATCAGAGTCGGATATTGTATGGAACGTTGGATTACCCCCCCCTCGGACCCCGGAAAGACTGTTTCGCATCCCGTGCGGCCAGGAGGTAGGCCATTGAGCAGAGCAACGATTCTTGTAGTCGACGACAACGAAGTCGTCTTGGAAGTGACGAGGGCGCGCCTTGAGGATGCCGATTTTTTCGTGTCGGTCGTGACGAGCCCGTTGAAGATCAACCCGGCGATCCGCGAATTCAAACCGGACTTGATTCTCTTGGATGTTTACATGCCGGTGCTCTCGGGCAGGCGTACGGCCGAGATTCTCAAACAATACAACATTTCGAAAGGGATCCCCGTCCTTTTGTTTTCAGGGGCAGACGCTCTCGAGCTGGAGGAGATAGCTCGGGACTTGGAGCTCGAGGGTTTCGTGAAGAAGTCGCCATTGAATGTCGGTTTGGTCGAGAGTGTCGAGAAAGCATTGGGGCTCGACTCTCTTCAAGACTCTTAGGATCGTTCTCGTCTCCCGCCTACGTCCACTCCAGGTCCAAAATCACTCGGCCCTTCTCGTCCCGCCGGTAAACAGCAGTGCCACTTCATGTTCTAGTGTGTCGAAATCGGTCTTCGACATCGCCACAGCCCCCTAACGCACGTCAAAAAGGAAAAGAATCACCGACAGGGTGACGATGGAGCTGGTGGTCGCCAAGAAGATGGAGGTGGTGGCGATGGCTTGGCCGACTCCGTATTTCTTGGCGAAGACGTAGGTCATGACCCCCGACGGTTGGGCGGCCATGAGCACGGCGACTTGGGTCCACAAGGGCTCGATGTGGAAGAGGTGGGTGGCGAGCACGTAGACCAGGGCGGGCATGAGCATGGTTTTGCCGACCACCACCACCGACGATTGGAAGAGGCGTCCGGCAATGCCGTAGTGGGTCAAGGAGGCGCCGAGGCTGAAGAGGGCGCATGGGGTGACCGAGCGCTGCATGAGGGCGCAGATCTCCTCCACGGGTTTCGGCAGGCCGAAGGGGCCGAGGTTGAAGAATAGCCCGACGAAAATACCGATCAGGATGGGATTGGTGGCCAAGGAACGCAGGGTTTGGGTCAACATTTGACGGGTCGAGGAGCCGCCTTCGAGCCGATTGATTTCGAGCAGCAGCGTGGTAATGGTGAAGAACAACAGCCCGTGGAATGACAACAAAATGAAAAACGGCAGCTCACCGGCTTCGCCATAGGTGGTCAAGATCAGGGGTAGCCCGAGCAATACGGTGTTGCCGAAGGAAAAACCGAAGCCGGTGATCACCTGTCCTCCGTAGGTCCGACGGAAGGCGTAGCGGGCGATCAAAAAACCGAGCCCGAAGACGAACGCCGCGCTCAGGTAGTAGGAACCGAAGAAACCCCAAGGGATCGTGTCCGGCAGCTGCGCCGTCGCCAGGGTGCGCAACAACATGAGGGGCACGGCGAAATCGAAGACGTACTTGGCCAAGCCGGACTCGGCGTCGTCCGTGAACCAGCCCACCCGGGTGGCGCCGTAACCCAGCCCCACCACCCCGAATACCGGCAGCACGATGTCGACGACCACACTCATGGAGTCTCCTCAGTCGGTGATTCCGACTCACCGCGGAACGCCGACACAACGCCGCATATTGCTGAAACCCTACTGAAAATCCGACGGCAAACACGTACAAAGGAACCTACCATCCTCGAAGAGCCTCCGAGTGCACGGAAAGGTGCTGCCAGGCCTATCGGCCCTTGGAGCTACCGTAGCGGATCTCGAATCCGAAGCCGAGCTCCCAGCTGGTCACGCGATCCTCCCCCGGATTGCGGGGGAAGTTGACGCCGCCGATGAGCTCGCCGAAGAACCATTCGCGAAGCATCTGCCGACGGTAGATGGTGCGGACGCCGAATCGCTCGAGGCCGACTTCGGCGTCTGTTTCGCCTTCCACGTAAAAGGTGTGGGAAAAGGCTTCCAGGTCGCCGATGCTGTGGTAGAGGGTAATGCCCGTGGTCCAGTCCACACCGTCCGTGCTTTCGGAAAAGGTCGCGGCACCGTTCCAACGAACCAGCACGGGTCTCGCCAAGATCTCCTCGAAGTCGAGGGACACTGTGTTGCCGAAACCCCTTTGATTTCGCCAGAAGAGGGTGTTGCGAAAACGGAACAATCGGGTGTCGGAGAGAAACCAATGGCGCCGGAACCGACCCTGGACGAAGGGCTCCAGAGGAAATCGGACCCGGACCCCGACTCGCAGGTCGATACGATTCGACGTGCCGCTTCCTCGAACCGGCCGGTAACCGAGCCCCACCAGCCAGTCGCGATCGACGTCGTCACGGAAGAGCTCGGGCAGACCTTCAATGCCCTCGTTGCGCCCGGAGACGAAAACCTCCTCCTCTTCCCGTCCGAAGAAGGCATTGATCCGGCGATCGAAATTGGGAAAGCTGACCTCAGCCTTGAACCGAACCTTGCCGTCGAAGCCCTCATGCTCGTCGTGGATGGCATCGACCGAAAGACGTCCCCACGTCCGCTCTGCCTCCTGATCGAATCGAGCGTCGCCGAAGAAACCGTCGAACCAACGGGCTGAAGAGCAGACGCTGCGGAAAATACCCCGCTGCACGATGTCGATCCAGGCCCCGCCTTCGCCGTCCGGTCGGCAAGGGTTGACGGCTTTCTCTTCGTCGTCCCTGGAGTCGGCGGCCTCCTGCTCGTCTTCCACCGAATGCGTCGCTTGCGCGACCATCGGCGAGGCCCACAGCAAGGCGATAAGCACGGCGAAGATCCGATCTTGATGTTTCGGCATGGCGCAATATCTTATGCCAATCCGGAAAAATGCGGGGCGACGGGTCGTTCGTACAGGTGTATTCGTACCGGCCTTACCGCTTGGTGAGAGAGCTCGGGCGCGCGGCGGCATGGGCGTGGTGTATCTGGCGGAACGGACCGACGGTTTGCTGGATCAGTAGGTCGCGATCAAAGCCCTGCAGCTCGGGAAACACGGAGATTTTACGGAACGTTTCGACCAGGAGCGACGGATCCTTGGCACCTTGGATCACCCGGGCATTGCCCCGCCTCCTGGACGCGGGCTCGACGCCCCGGGGCCTGCCCTACATCGTCATGGAGCGTGTGGACGGGCACGCCATCGATCTCTACTGCAGAGAAGAAGGGCTCTCCATCGCCGATCGCCTCAAGCTGTTGGTGCAAGTCTGCGAAGCCGTGGAAGCGGCACACCGGGCGTTGATCGTGCATCGCGACCTCAAGCCGTCGCCGGCCATGCGCGCCGTGGCGATTTGTGACCAAGAGCCCCGCTCCCTTTCATCGACCGTCCGGGCCTTGTCGGACGCCAAAAAGGAGCGGCTGGCGTCGCAGCTTCAGCAAACGGTGAGTCGACTGCCCGCGGCCCTGTCGGGCGATCTAGACGCCATCGCCCTGAAGGCCTTGCAGAAGGAGCCGAATCGGCGCTAAGAGTCCGTGAGGCAGCTGCGTCGGGATCTCGAGCGCTATCTGGCGCGATATGACGAGGCGGAGGTGGTGCTGTGTCAGGCATTGGAGATCCGCCGCCAGGTCTATGGGTCGATGCACCCACGAGTGGCGGTGTTGATCAGCCGACTGGCGACGGTGGAAAGACTGCGAGGTCGGCCGGAGCAAGCCCTGCCGCTCTATCGGCAAGCCCAAGACATCCGACAGCGAGTCTTCGACCCGGGGCATCCGGAAATCGGCAGCTCGCGGATTGTTTGATCGATCTGGGCCGGATCGACGAGGCCGCCGAGGCCTTGGAAGAAGCCATCGGCATCCTCGACACGGCCGGTCGCGGACCGGAAGCGGAGAGAGCCCGCGAGATGCTCCGGGGGCTGGATCGATCGAGATCCTTAGGCTGACGTCTTTACTCTGGCACTGCAAACTCAGGTGGCAAAACTTAGGTGCCACGTTGATATCTTAGGTGCCACGTTGATATCCGGTGGCTCGTTCTGTAGCTCAAACTTAGGTGCCACGTTGATATCTGGTGGCTCGTTCTGTAGCCCAAAACTTGACCATTTTCACTGTATTGCAGAATCAGCGACCAGTTTAACGTCCTTCCTCAAGTAGAGGCGTGTGCCTTTTGACACCCACTACTATGGAGGAACGAACATGACCATCAACATTCCCAACCCATCTAGCCTTACCGATGAAGCGAGGTGCGCCCAGAGGCATTCGCTGTCGGCGGTGAGTCATGTCTAGGTTCCCCCGCCTCTGGACCCGCCCCAACGCCGGGGTCGCCGTTATGAATCGCTGCATTCAAGGCCGCTACCTGCTCAAACCCAGCCCGCGTCTCAACCAAATCATTATCGGGGCGCTCGCCAAAGCCCGAGAAAAGTACCCCGTCGAGATTTACAGCGGCGCTTTCGCAAGCAGCCACTTTCACCTACACCTTCAAGCTCCCAGCGTCAAAATCCAAGCCGATTTCATGGCCCACTTCACCCGTAAGCTGTCGTTCGAAGCCGGCATCCTCTACGACTGGGAGACTAAGACCTTCCCTGACCGATACCACTCCTCGGAGGTTTCCCAAGAGCCCGAGGCCCAGATTCAGCGGCTCGTCTACCACCTCAAACACGGCGCAAAGGAGGGTCTCGTATCAAGCCCTCTGTACTGGCCGGGCGTTAACTTCGTCGACGCCCTGATTACCGGCGAGCCCCTCAAAGGCGTCTGGATCGACCGTTCCGGGTACTATCGTGCAAGCCGACGAGACGAAAATGTCACCCTCGAGGATTTCACCGAGCACCTGGAGCTGCCCATCGCTCCGTTGCCTTGCTGGGCCCATCTGAGCCAGGAATCTCGTCGCGACCTTGTTCTGGACATCATCCGTGAGATCGAAGAAAACACGGCGGCAAGCCACGCTATGAACGGTACCGCTCCCTTGGGCGCGGAAGCAGTGCTCAACGGCGATCCTCACTACTACCCGGCGAAGCTCAAGAAATCGCCGCAACCGCTTTTTCACGCCATTTGCAAGAAAGTCCGCCAGGAAATGAGACAGGCGTTTTCGCTGATCTTGGCCGCCTACTGCGAAGCGTCGAAACGTCTAAGAGCAGGAGAGCGGAATGCAGAGTTTCCCGAGAACTCGTTTCCACCCGGGCTGCCGTTCGTCGAGCCGGCCTGGGCGATGGTAGGCCATGCTTTGAAGTCGCCCGAGCCCGGATAGAGCTACTCTCTTCGTTGTTGGTTGCCTCACACGGTTGGAAAGCAAATTCCTCAAGCTCTGGGGAGGGGGGAAGGTGTGCCTTCCATCGACCCTAGTCGAATAGACACCAATAGTTTCTGTAGCGTAGCAAGCCATCCTCGGAGCTGCTCTCGATAACGCCCTCTATTTTCCTGGCACCTTTTGAAGGACCGGAAGCGGAGAGAGCCCGCGAGATGCTCCGGGGGCTGGATCGATCGAGATGCTTGGGCTGTCTAACCTTGGAGGTTGACACCACCTATAACCTTGGAGGTTGACCACCTATGCTTGCTCATAGGTTCTCCATCTTTGATATCAAGCAAAACCCATCAATAACTCGACGAGCCCCGACTCTTCGACCAAGGGCTCGGCAGCGGCTCGGATCAAGTGCTGGGCGGCTGCCGCCATCTCGCCATCGTCGGGCAAGTCGTCCTCTTTCAGCGCCGCGTGGGCCTGGGCCCACGCGAGCTGCCGGTCGACGTCGAGGGCATCGACCAGGGCGCGAGTGATCGACCACAGGCTTTGCCCACCCGCGGCCTGGGCAAGTCGCCCATGGGCATCGACGTCGACACGCTGGGCCAATCTCACGAGGCGACCGACCAAGGTGTGGATCAACACGGAGTCCGTTTTGCCCTGGGCCAACAGCTCAAGGACCTTTGCGAGGCCCAGAGACGGGCTTTGCACCAAGGAGCCGATCTCTTGCCGGCGGCTCTCGAGCGTGCCGGCGAGGTCCAGCACCCGCAGGTGGGTCTTGGCGTCGGCGTCGGGGGTCACGGCCCTGAGGGCCGCCGACGAAACCGCCTGCCCCGCCCATCCCAGCCACGACTCCGCCTCGGCCGGCTCAGGCATTGGAGCGAGCACCATCAGCAGCTCCACCACCGGCACACGCAAACCTCCGGCTCCGCCGTCCACCACCGCAAGCCGTGGCAAATAATGCTCTTGGAAGGACTTAACTAGGCCCGACCCATCGGCGTCCACGGATCGGGGGAGATACTCGCAGAAGCCTTGGTCCAGCCCGAGCTGGTCGACAAACACGTCCACGACCTGCCGAGCATGGTCGTTGTCAGCGGCGTAGATCAAAGTTTTGGGCAGATGATCCCGCCCCGGGAAGAGCTGGGATAGGCCGCCGTCTCGCAGAAATGCGACGAATGTGCGGAGCGCATCCTGGGACATGCGCACACCTTGGGCTGTCCTCCCACCGGGGCTTTGCCAACGAGCGGCCCGGATTCGATGCCTCCAATCTCCTCCGTCGACGACCGGTCTTTGCTCGAGCCGCCAATCCCGTTCCGGGGTCAAACGGGGGTGGAACATATCGAGATCGACCTTGAGACCATCGGCCACCGCTTGGTGGTGGTGATATTCCATCAGGAGGTGATGCTCGAAAAATTCCAACACCGCTTTGGATGGCCCCGGCACCAAGCCGACCCAAGGAGCGTCAAAATGGCGAGCCAAAGACCTACAGCAAGAGATGGACGACTCACGGCCGCCCATCAAGATCACGGCATCGAAGGTGCTCGCGGGCCAATCACCCGACTCGGCGACGTTGATCAGCTCGTCGAGCACCGCGGGAATGCTGATCAGAACGCGAGTGGAGCCGTCGAGGATTTGGCGATCCGCCGCTTCGGTCCATAGCTCGGTTTGATAGAGCTCCCCAAAAGGGGAGCCGTCCTCACCTTCAAAGCATTCCAAACGACGCTGCATGACCGCGGCCGGCCCGCGGCCGGCCAATAGGAACAAAATCCGGCGCGCCCCGGCGAATCGGACCCAGCGATCCACCAACGCACCGCCGACCCAGCCGGCACCGCCACCGGGGCTCAACTGCACCAAGCTTCGATGGCGCCCGCTCGCCATGGCCCCTTCGATCGCTCGAAGGGCGCGCCACCTGGAATCCCCTGTTCCGTGAGCTGAAACCACGGCCGGCGACGGTTCGGGCATCTGGCCCAGGCGGCGGGTCTTGAAGCTCGGCGATGGCTCGTGCTCGGTCGACACGGCGTATCCTCAGGGCTGATTCGCGGACGCCTGGAGCTGGCGCAAATTTCGTTGAAATAGGGCGTTGTCCGGCTCAATGTCCAGCGCCTTCTCCAACGCGGCGATGCCGAGGGCGGTATCGCCCATCAAATAGGCCACATTGGATCGATATTGATAGGTCAAGACATAGGACGGCGCGATGGCTTCCGCTTGTTCCAGGAGCTCTAAGGCGGCTTCGTAATTGGCCCGCCGAGCTTCCATGCTCGCCTTCTGAACCAGCTGCGACGCCTGGGCCTCTTCTTGGCTGCGCGGCGCGCGGACGTCGACCCGTCCGGTCAGGCGTTGATAGGCGGTCCGAGACGGCTCGTATTGGGGGTTGTAGCGCAAGGCCCGCTCATAGTCGAGCACCGCCTGGTCCGGCTTGCCCAACCGCTCCTGGATGACCGCCCGATTGTGGAAGGCCTCTACATTCAACGGCTCGAGATCGATGGCTCTATTCAGCTCTTCGAGCGCCAGATCGTAGCGCTCCATCATGCCGAGCACCCCCGCCAAGCTGGCGCGCAGGGAGGCGTCCTCGGGATCGGCGTCGATCAGCTGTTTGTAGAGCTTGGCCGCCTCGCGGTATTTACCCTGTTGGAAATGAATGGCCGCCAGATTCCGATCACCCTGGGGTGAGACGGTGGTCGATTCGCCTTCGCTACCGATATACCCCAGACTGCGCAGATGCTCCAACTGGGCTTGGCTGATCTCGCTGGAGCCCGCCTGTGGATTGGCTCCCGGTGACGGGCTGCCCGCAGGCTCGTAGCTGGAGATCCGTTGGCGATCCGGCAGGTCGATGAAGGCTTCCGAAAGCACCCGACCGGGCATGTCCGCGGCCGGGGGCAATCCCAACAACGACAACACCGTGGGCGCGACATCGAGGATCTCAGCATCTTGGATCCGGCCACCGGCTTTGACCCCGGCGCCGTAGAGATACATGATGCCGTGCAGGCGATGGAACTTCTCACTCACACGGCGGAGATCACGGGTGCGGGAAGGATCATCGTGCAAGGCACCGAGCTCGAATCCGTGGTCTGAAATCACCATCAGGACGGTATTGCCGTCCAACGCGTCGAGATAGGTGCCGAGCAGCTCGTCGGCAAAACGATAGATCTGCTCCACGGTGCCACCGAATTTTTTCTGTTGCTCTGCGAGCTCACCGCCCAAGCCCTCGGCCCGGAAGAGGTGGCCGAAAAGGTGGGAGGTGGAGTCGGTGCCCTCGATGTACACCAAGCCGAGGTCCGGTTTTTTCTTCCGCCAAAGCTCGAGACCGATATCTCGATAGCTCTGGGCGGTGGCCAAGGCCCATTTGAAATGGGCCAAATCGTCTTGAAAATCGAAGGGTTTGTCGAATTCCTCCGGGCTGACCTCGACGAAGGCCTCGAGCTCCTCGAAAGACAAATCCGCGGGCCGACGCAACAGAGGCTCGATGTCTTCCAGCAGCTCCGGTGGATAGGTCTTTTCGCCCCCTTGATCCGCGAGACCACCCTCGCCGGTCAAACCTTCTTCGAAAAGAAAGTGATATGCCGTGTGATCACTGACCACTGCTCCGTTCACGGTTTCTGGCGGCCAAGTCGCCCACCAACCCACGGTGGTGACGGCTCGACCGGCGTCCGAAGCGATATTCCACATCGCTTTCACGTTCCGCATCTGGGAGGTGACCGGCAGCTGCTCTCCGGTGGAGGACTGGGCGACGAAGTGGCCGATTCCGTGTTGGTCCGCGGTTTTGCCCGTGGCGATCGTGGTCCAAATGATCGGTGAAAGCAGGGGCTTCTGGCTCTCCAACCGACCGTAGGCCCCTTCTTGGCGCAATCGAGCGAAATTCGGCAGCTGACCCTCGGACATCATCAAGTCCACGGTCTGGGGATCCATCCCGTCCAGGCCGAGGATCAACACCCGCCGACCGTCACCGGCCCCGGGACCACAGGCAAGCGGTTGTAGGCACAGGGTGAGAACGAGCAGCAGGCTGAGCTTTTTCATGCTCGAACCCTAGGCCGGGGGCTGCTCGTAGTCAAGATCCTGCCCGCAAACGCGGCCGCATGATCGGCAACCCATCTCTGGACACTCGAAACCCAAAAAAGCTTTCAGGCAAAAGGCTTCAAGCAAACGACTCAGGGGCGAGAAAACTTTTAGGGCAAAAAAATTCGGGAGCCCTTCGACTCCCGTTTGGTGGATCTCGATGCCGCTTTCGAAAGCTGAGGACCGATCTTCAGGTAGGCTTCGGTCCCTGATTTGCTTTCGAGAGGGAATCTCCTGTCCGTCGAGAAGATCTTATGGCAGGGCCTAAACCGTGTCGTCCTCATCCTGTTGAATTATTTAACAACAATGTTGCGTCTCGACCCCAACAAATCTACAGGCCGCAGCTCGTTCCGCAGCTCATCCATCGGCGGTCTCGTCGAGGCTGGCTAGGCCGTGTCGGAATGCGAAGACGGCGGCTTCGACTCGGTTGGAAACGCCGATTTTGGACAATAGGCGGCTCAGGTGGGTGCGGGCCGTGACCTCGGCGATGCCGAAGTGGTCGGCAATGCGATGGTTGTCCCAGCCGAGGGCGACCAAACGCAGAATCTCCCGTTCCCTTTCGGTGAGCCGGGAAAGAGCCGGGTCGCTGTCGCCGCCGGTGTCGCGTATCAGCTCGCGGGTCAGCTCGGCCGGCAAGAAGGCTTCGCCACGGTGCAGACGCTCGATGGCCCTCAGATAATCCTGACGATCGGCGTTTTTCGACAGATAGCCCATGGCCCCGGCTCGGATGGCTTCGAGCACCGCGTCCTGCTCGGTGGAAGCGGTGACCACCAGCATTCGAACATCGGCTTGACTGGCCAGGGCCGCCCGGATGACATCGACCGGTTCCGGGCCGGGCATCACGAGATCGAGCAGAACCACATCCGGCCGCAGATCCGAGATCTTGGCCAAGGCCTCGTCGCCATTGGATGCTTTACCGACGACCTTGATGTGCTCGAAGTCGGCCAGCAATAGCTCCGTGCCTTCTCGAACCACCACGTGATCGTCGACAATTAAGACTCTGATCTCAGCGCTCAACAACCTCCCCCGATCCATGTGCAGCCGGATCCAGCTTGCGGAGCAAGCGTGATGAAACAACTTAAAGTGCGCAGAAGCTAGAGCGGTATAGGAGCCGGCTGAGGAAACCGTAGCAGAGGAAGGCTGGACGAACCAATCGAGAAGTCCTAAGGATATCGAAGGCTCAATCGCCCCCTCATATCCTCACTTTACATCATTTCTCTTGTCAGGACCACCGTTTCAGGATTCATATTCAGGGTCGGTGCTCAGCTCGGATTTCGAGCTTGGCCTGGATTTATCAGTGTGCCCTTGTGCTCAGTCGATCCAGGACGTCGAAGAGCTCCAACCGGCGACGCAGGGCTTCGTCCTCGGAGCGATGTCCCAAGGCATCGAGAGTCTCGATCGCGTCGCTCAGCAGATCGGCGCGAACGCATTGCGCCACACTGACTACTTCCTCATGTAAAGCCTCGGCGGATTCGGGATCCAACGAGTCCACCACCTCCGCCAATCGACGATCGGCCCGCCGGAGATCCTCGGCGATTTCGAGCAGCACGGATTGGGCGCGTTGGACGGCGGCGGTCGGGCGGCGGGTGATCGAATGGACGGTGGGAACGTTGGGTACGCTGCTCATTGCTTTTCCTCCAAGAGAGCGGTTCTGGGCTCGACGTCCTCACCTCAGGCTCGATTGAGGGAGCGCCCCTGATGATGGGTCGAGCGAGGTGGAAGGAGCTATTCGCTAGCCGATCAATCGGCAGCGACAGCCGAAACCGGCAACGGCAAATGAAGAGATTTCTCTACGAGGATGAGGGATTTCGATCGGAGCGAGCCTCGTCTCCATCGGAGGCATGCTCGTCCGTGGATCGGCGCAGCTCAATGGGCCCTCCGGGGACCGTGGGGCAAACAAAGAAGTAGGGACATCTCGGGCAACGCACGGGATCCGCGAGGGCCGGAAAACGTCCGGCGGCCACGTCGCGCATCATAGCCCGCCCCTTCTCTAAGCGGGTTTGCAGCTTCTTGGCGGTGAGCGCCACCGGGGTCGTGCCGCCGTCCGCCAGGTGCACCACCTCGACCCGGGCTCCGACCCCGAAGCACTCCAAGGCGGCTTGTTGCCACAGCGCGTGGAGGGTGCTCTCGGCCTTGAAAGATCCCTGGCGAGCCGGACGGACCAAGCGCAGCAAGGGAACCCCCGCCGAGGTCGTGCCGGCGAGGTCCGGCTCTAATTGCACCCGCCCCTCCCCGAGGCGGAGAAAAACCGGCTCGACCCGGCCCACCTGCTCCGAGGATCCGAAGGGCTCGAGATCCTGGTGGGCGTGCCAGAGGGCGTCGGCCAGGTCATCGAAGAGCCGACGATACTCCGCCTCGAAAGCATGCCCCGACGGACCGCTTGCTTTCCAAATCCGCTCTTTTCGATCTCTAAAATCTGACGAATCAAGGGCTCCGTCGACGGATCGCAGCCCATCGAGCAGCTGATAGAAGGATCGCTGGGTATCTTGGTAGGCGCCGTCCCGCCGATATCCGGGCAGCTCGAAGAGGCGGCTGTAGAAAAACCGACGAGGACAACGCTCGTAGTCCGCCAGGTCGCGTCCGCGGCGTTGCCGGAGGACCTCCCGCCCGACGAGCTCCAAGGATTCCGCGGAATCGGGCAGACCCGCGGGGATCCGAGGCTCGCCGTCGGACGAAATTGGCGGTGGCTCGAGGATCCCCAAAAATTTCGACGGGCTGCGTCGACGGGTGCCGGCCTTGGTCGGTCGATAGAGGGCCAAATGGCTGCGGGCCCGGGATAGAGCCACGAAGAAGAGACATTCCTCCTCGGCGTCGTGCAGGGCTCGCTCGCCGTCTTGCTCGGGATCCATGCCGGTGACCAAACCCGGAGGCGGTGGACAACGTGGCCGACGGAAGCTCGACGGCAAACCGCCGCTGGACAGGCTCGGTAGATGCACCGCTTCGAATTCCAACCCTTTGCTGCCGTGCAACGTCATCAGGCGGACCGCATCGAGGTGTAGGGCCGCGGCCGGCATCTGACGTAGATCCCGTTCTTCCCCCAACAGCACTAATCGTCGAATGCGATCCAGGAAGCGGGAGACGGGAAATCCTCGGCCTGGAGCTTTCGCGGTCCGGACGAAACCCAAGAATTGGTAGATCGCCACCGCCCGCATTTGCTCTTCCAAGAGCAGCCCCTCGGACGGCCGACGCAGCAGCTCCGAGCGATCGAAGAGGTAGGTGGTCAGAATTCGCCAAGGGCTGTGTTTGGGAGACACCTCCCGCAGATCCTCGGCCAGACGGGCCAAGCCCCGAAGCCCCTCGTCGCTCAGCCGAGCTTTGAGCTGGGTGCAACACGCTTCGAGCGACCTCTGCCGTTCCGGCTCGGAGCCCGCGGGCCCGAGATCCTCGTCGGGAAGACCGGCCAATCCCCTCAGCACCGAAAGCGCACGCTGCCGTTGGGCCCCGGTCCGGATCCCATCTTGCCCTGCCTGCTCGGGGGCCGATTGCCCGGACGATTCGTCGAGCCGCCCCCCGACCCCATCGAGAAAGGTGCGCACGTCGGCGGCGGGCACGGAATATTCCGGCATCGCCGCCAGGCGGGCGAGGGCTCCTCCCCGGGGGTCCACTACCAACGACAACAGAGCCAACAAATCTCGAACCTCGGAGCGCTCGAAAAGACTGCCTAGGTGCAGCACCGGCAACCCCCTGGCACCGAGACCCCGGGCGAATCGTTCCACCTGGGCGTTGGAGCGACAGAGAACCGCCTGCTGCCGGAGCTCGATCCCCATCTCGCACCATTGGTGGACTCGACCCGCCACCGCGGCCACCTCGTCCTCGGAGTCGAGCGCTTCGGTCAAGATCGGTCGATCTCCTGGCCCGTCGGTGCCACGGTGGGCCTCCAAATCCAACGGCAGCATGCCCTCTGAGGCTTGCATGGAGCGGGCGAAGCTCTGAAAGCTGTCGACGATCTCCGGGGTCGAGCGATAGCTGACCTCCAACGCTTTGCGCTCGGCGTTGGGAAAGTCTTGGGGAAAGAGACGCATATTGGCGGACGATGCCCCGCGGAACCGATAAATCGATTGCCGCGAGTCTCCGACCACCCATAAACGCTCACCGTCGCCCGCCAAGGCTTTGAGGAGACGGGCACCGGCCCGATTGACGTCCTGATACTCGTCCACCAGCACATGTCGATAGCGCAGCCGCAGGGCGGTCCGAACCGCCAAATCGGTCTCCAGGAGCAAGGTCGGCTTCATCACCAAATCGCCGAAGTCCACCCAGCCCTTACGGCTCAAGAGCGCTTCGTAGACCTCGTAGACCCGTGCCACCTCGAGAGCCCGCTCGCCGTCGAAACCGTCGGCCCGACCTTCAGTATCACCGGCTGCCTGGTCGATCCCTTGTCGGACCAAGCGTTCGTATCCGGCGGCGTCCACGAGCTCGTCCTTGGCGCGGGACACGGCGGCCAAAATCTCTTTCAGCTCGAGGGCAGGCTCGTAAAGATTCTGATGATGTTTCAAGCCCAGGGTCGGCAGCTGATCCTCCAATAGGGCGATGGCGTCGGCCCGATCGACCACCTTGAGCTCCGGGCTCAAACCGAGCCGATCGTGGTGTTTGCGCAAGACCTCCAGACCGAAGGCGTGGAAGGTGCCGGCGAAGAGTCGAGGCGTGGCCTCGCCGCCGAAGCGAGCCACCCTTTCGACGATCTCTTGGGCCGCCTTATTGGAAAAGGTGAGCACCAAGATCGAGCTCGGATCCACGCCGCGAGCCATTAAATATAGGACCCTCGCCACCAGGGTGCGGGTTTTGCCCGTGCCCGGGCCCGCCTCCAGCAGCAAAGGGCAGCCCAAATGCTCGGCCGCGGCCCGCTGGGAAACGTCCAAGGTGAGGGCGGACAAACCCGCTTCTGCCGGGTCTGCCGGGTCTGCCGTGACCGATTCCGTGGTGCCGAAATCGACGCCTGAGGACACCGAATCTCCCGAGAATTCGTCGTCGGGTAGGAGAAGGGCGTCACACAATTGCTGCCGCACCAGCTCCAAGGGCAGGGCCAGCCGCTCGGCGATCTCCGTGGCCCCCGAGTCTTCGGCTAAAAAGAGGTGACGGGCCATAGGGCGAGGCAGGAGCAGCTCGCGAGCAAACACATTCGCTTGAAGCTCCTGACGCTCCCGAGCACCGTAGCTGTCGAGTCGGTGGACGGCGCCGTCGATCTCTTCGCCCTTACCGTCACCGGGCTCATCGGCTTCTTCAATCCCCAGCTCACCCATCAAATCTCCGGCATGGCACCAAGAAAGGCCGCCGTGCAGAAAGAGATGGCCGAGCTCGTGGGCAATCAGGGTCGCCGCTTCCGCCGGCTCGGCGGAGCCGCGGTAGAAAATCGCCTCGACCCCGCGATCGAGCACCGCTTCCGCGCCTTGTAGGAGAGGATCGTCGGGATCCAATGGAATCGGATCGTATCCCTCGGCCAGAGCCAGGCGTTCCGCGACCTCGAGCGCCGGGGTATCGGGGGCGAGCGCCGCCTGTTGGCGTCGAGCCGCGGCCCGCGACCGGACGATCTCAAAGGCGTCCACAACCGGATCCGATCTCAGTCACGATCCGAGCCGAGGTCCGGCCCGATATCCGGGAGTGCGTCGAGCCAGGATTGCTTCTCTTCCGGTTCGAGCCGACTGCGCTCGACCGCCTGGCCAAACGACTCCTTGCCGATCGCATGGGGCTTGCCCTCGGCCTTGAAGCTCGCTCCCATGGAGAGCACCGGGGGTCGTTGCAGGTGGGCGACTACCGCGTCGAGGGGCACCTCAAGCTCTTGGGCCAGCCCCAAACGCAAGGAATCCGGAACGGTCTCCGCCTCGATCCGACGATCCCTGAGCTTGGCCACCAGGGTCTTGTCGAGCTGGAGGCGCCTGCCCAAACGGTGCAAGTCCTCGGGCGAACGGTCTTTGAACGGATCCCGGTGGGCGGAGGGCACCTCGTCCAATCCCGCGTGCAGCCGATCCATGGCCGCGGTCACCGCCGCGCTCATGCCGCCGTCGACGGACGCATCGGGCTCCGTGGCGAAACCATCCAATGTTTCGATCGAATCGCCCACGGCGCCACCGGGCAGCAGGTCTTGCATCGCCCACTCCACCGCGAAATCCGTCAGCTGTGCGGAAAATTGAGGATATCTCGCCACCATGGTCTCGAGAGTCCCCGCGTCGGGGGTGTCGGCGAGCAAGAGGAATTCCTGAAATACGTCTTGAAGCTCGGGGTCGTCTTGCCGTTGTCGATCATTCATCGCTCGTCCTCCGTCGAGCCGGCGATCTTGCTTTCCGCCCGGCGCAGGTAGTTGCGCACGGTACGCTCGGAAACCCCGAGAATTTCGACCAGAGTTGAAATTCCCGGTTTCTTGGAGGCGATGGGCACCCCCATCACCCGATGCAGGATCAAGGCTCTACGCTCCACTTCCGTCAACCGAGAAAGCGCCTGCTGCAAACAGAGCCTCTCCTCGGCATCGAGGTTTCGTGGCAGGGAGCCCTCGTCGATCTCGTCCGTCAGACGGTCGAGACCGGCATCTCCCCCGCGCTCTTCGTCCACTCCCTCGATCGCTACCAGCGGCTCACGGCGACGCCGAACTTGTCGACAGACGTCGATCCGCAGACGCTTCAAGGCCAAATCGAAACGCACCTCGAAGAAGTCGGCCCCGTTGCCCGGCTCCACCAGGAGCACCGCCAAACGTCCGAGGGTTTCCTCCCGGGCTTCTTCCTCACCCACGGTATCGAAACCCCGGATCGAGCGCTGTAGAGACCGCTCGCAGCGGCCCAACAGCCTTGGAGCGAGCTCGTCCACCCAATCGTGACGACCCTCTCGCACCGCCGCCCGAATCAGATACACCAAACATTCGGACGGCATGTAGCCGGAGTCGCTCGGATCCCCGATGGCAGCCCTTCGGCGCACCTCGTCGGCACCCGACACCAAGAGCTCGGCAATCTGGCTTTCCACGGTCGCGGGACGCCGCAAGGGCGTGCCGTCGGCGGTGGTTTTTCGGAGCGGCTCCACGGGCCGTGTGCTGAAGGGAGCCAAATCCACGCCGGCCGAATCCTCAGGGCCGACTCGCCGGACCGCTTACGGCACCGGGTCGTCGGGTCGGTTCAGAGGGCCGGGTCATTCTCCGGCTCTCGTGGGGTCAATCGTTGGACGGGCCACGAACCGGCAACGGCTTACCGTTTTTTTCTGCGGTTCGGGCAAGTTTTGCAGATCTGTCGGAAACGGAAATTTAACACAGCCCGGCTCTACACTGCTGCCGGCTCAATCCTCACTGGTGCCCGGACGCCGGATCCCCAAGGCGGAAATCTTCTGGTGTAGGTAGGTCCTTTGAATATCCAAAATGCGGGCCGCGGCGGCGACATTCCAATGGCTGCGCTGCAGGACGCTCTCGATATATTCCTTCTCGCATTGGGTTTTGAAGGCCTTCAGGCCCAGGGTGGTCTTCTGGCCCAAGCGCACGAGCCCGGTTTCCTGCACCCCTTCGTCGTGGGAGCCACCGTCGAGCAAGGACGAAGGCAGCTGATCCAAGGTGATGGGATCCCCTCCGAACACCACCAACCGCTCGCAAATATTGCGTAGCTCGCGCACGTTGCCGGACCACCGATAGCGGGTGATGGCCTCGTCGACCTGCTCGTCGACCCGCTTCGGCCGCAATCGATGGCGTTTAGCGAACACCCCGAGGAAATGGTGGAACAAGAGGCCTATATCCTTGCCGCGATCGCGCAGGGGCGGAACCTCGATCGGCAGGGCCGCTAGGCGGAAGTAGAGATCCTCGCGAAATTTGCCGTCACGGACGTGGTGCTCCAGATCCTGATGGGTGGCGGCGATCACCCGCACATCCACCTGACGATCCCGGGTATCTCCGATCCGCCGCACCCTGCCGTCCTCCAGAACCCGCAGCAGCCGGGACTGTAGGGCGTAGTCCATGTCGCCGATTTCATCGAGGAAGAGGGTTCCGGTATCCGCTTCCTCGAAGAGCCCCGCTTTGGCGCTGCGGGCATCGGTGAAAGCCCCTTTGACGTGGCCGAAGAGCTCGTCTTCGATCAAATGATCGGGAATCGCAGCGCAGTTGATTTTGATGTACGGCCCGTCTGCTCTGCGGCTCTCCCGGTGGATGGCCGCGGCCACCAATTCCTTACCCGTGCCGCTCTCCCCCAGAATGAGCACCCGAGCGTCGGTGGGTGCGGCTTTTTGGATTTTTTCCCGCAGATCCGAGATCTGCGGCGATTTTCCGAGGATCTCATGCTCGGCCTCCAGCTCCGAGCGCAGGGTTTGGACCTCCTTGCGCAACGCCGCATGGTCCAAGGTATTGCGGATCGACTGCACCAGACGCTCCCGGCTGAAGGGCTTCTCGATGAAATCGTGCACCCCCAGCTTCAGGGCTTCCACGGTTTCGCTGATCGACGCCTCTCCAGAGACCACGATGGTCGACGGCAGGCGATGCTCCGACGCCAGCTGGCGCACCATTTCGATACCGCTCATGCCCGGTAAGCGGACATCCGATAGGAGGAGATCCGGCAAGCGAGATTCTTGGTCGAGAAAGGTGATGGCGTCTTCGGCGCTGGACACCGCCTGGGCCTCAAAGCCTTGCTCGCGCAGCTGGAAGATCAGATTGGCGCGAATCTTAGGGTCGTCTTCGACAATCAGCACTTGGCTCAAGGAAGGTTTGCTCATGGGAAGGGGGCCCGTCTTGGGAAGTTGGTCATGGTCGTGAAGGGCGTGATGGTGAATGGGATCACAAGAGGTAGTGTATGAAAAAACGGACACGAGAACCTGATTTTTGCCCAATTCCGGCGTTTTCAACCCACCTCTCGACATCCTGTGCAAGATGTGTGCAAGATCGGTCCGCAAGCACCCCTGTGCTATGCTGAGCATCCGCCGAAACGGGCAATCTAGGGAAATTTATGACGGAAAAACGCCTCTACAAGATCACTTTTTTCAGTCAAGGGCAGGTTTACGAAATCTACGCCCGACATGTTTCCCAAGGGGGGCTCTACGGGTTCGTCGAAATCGAAGAGCTGGTCTTCGGCGAACGGACACAGGTCGTGGTCGATCCTTCCGAAGAACGGCTGAAGAAGGAATTTGAAGGGGTTCGGCGATCCTATTTGCCCATGCATGCCGTGCTGCGAATCGACGAGGTGGAGAAAGAAGGGGTCGCTCGTATCACCGAGCCGGCCAAGAGTGAGGGCAACGTTACGCCGTTTCCGATGAGCCTCTACAGCCCTCGCGATTCAGATCGATCATAGCTGCACGGGCGCGCGCTCGAATAGAGCAGCGAGGAGCTAGAGCGTTTGCGACGCAGGGAGATTAGAACTTCCAACGATCAAAGAGCGGCCCGACGGGTCCGCGTTCTGACTCTGCTCGCCGTCCTCTTTTCCGCCATCTGGATCACAGCCATCGGCATCGACCCGGTTTCCTGGCCCTTGCTGATCGTCGCCCATCTGCTCGCCCTATTCCTGGTTTGGATCGACTATCGCCTCGACATCCGACGGAGCGAGCGGCGAGCCCGCGCCCATCTGATGGAAGGGGTTTTTTCCAACCTGCCCGTAACCGCATTCAGCGTCGGTCCAGACGGCGAGGTGGAGCAATCCTTCGGCAAGGCGGCCGTCGGCTTGGGCCTCAGCAGCCGAGGTGGTGAAACCCTCGAAGAATTTCCGGCCTTAATCCGCCCCCTGCACCGCGCCCTCGCCGGAGAGTCCGTTCACCTCGAAGCGGACCTGCAAATCGACACCGGAGAGATCAGGACCTACGAGCTTTTCTTGCTGCACGACGAACGGCGAGGCAGCGGCGTTTTGGGCTTTGCCCTCGACATCTCCTCCCGCAAATGGGTGGAGAAGGCCCTTCAGCGCAATGAAGAAAGGTATCGGCGATTTTTCCGCGAGGCTCCCTTCGCCTACTTTGCCGTCGATCCGGACGGGCTGATCGAAATCGCCAACGATTTGGCCGTGGAGCTCACGGGCTATTCCCTCCACCAGCTCAGCGGCTTGCATTGCGCGGAGCTCTTCGCCCACTCCGAGGATAAATCCCTGCTCGGATCCGATCAGCGGGAGGAGGTTATCCGCAACCACGAGGTGGAGCTCTTGCGGGCGGACGGCAGCACGTTTTGGGGCAGCCTTTCCGTACAGCCTCTTCGGGACGACTCCACCTTGGTGGGTCGGGGTTTGATTGTGCTCGACATCACCCAGCGCAAGCAGCTTCAGGAGCAGGTGCGGCAATCCCAGAAAATGGAAGCGGTCGGTCGATTGGCGGGCGGAATCGCCCACGACTTCAACAACCTGCTGACCGCCATCATGGGTTATGCCCGCATGGCCCTCGAGCGGGTCGAGAAGGATAATCGCCTCCAACACGATTTGGAGGAGATCCAAAAGGCCTGCCGTCGGGCCACCTCTCTGGTTTCCCAACTGCTGGCCTTCTCTCGTCGACAGATCATCGAGCCCAAGGTCTTCGAGCTCAACGCGCTGTTGCGAGATATGGATCCCATGCTGCGCCGTCTGACCCGCGAAGAGGTCGATCTCGCCAGCCATCTGACCCGGGGATTGGGCCGGATCCGGATGGATCCGGGGCAAATGGAGCAGGTGATCGTCAATTTGGTGGTCAATGCCCAAGAAGCCATCACGGGAAGCGGATGGGTCACCGTCGAGACCGACAATTTCTCCCCCGGGCAGACCGACGGCCGTGCCGGCACCCTCGAAGACACAGCCGGCCGCGGGGCCGCGCTACCGCTTGAGCAAGAGTGGGTGCGATTGAGGGTCTCCGACACCGGCTCGGGCATGAGCCCCGAGGTCCAGGAGCATCTTTTCGAGCCGTTTTTCACCACCAAAGAAGATTTGTCGGGAACCGGCCTGGGCATGGCCACGGTTTACGGTATTGTTGTGGAACAGTGCTCCGGACAAATTTTGGTGGACAGTGAAGTCGGAAAGGGTACGACCATTTCCATTCTCCTACCCAGGGTCTACGACGACGTCGACGTCGAAGAGGAACCTTTACCCATTGCCGAGCCCACGGGCGGCAACGAGCAGATCCTCTTGGTCGAGGATGAGGAGATGGTGCGCGAGCTGGCCGCCGAGATGCTCACCAGCTTGGGATATAGGGTTATCCAGGCCAAAAATGGTCTCGATGCTTTGGATTGCATCGAAGGCCGTGAGCAAGAGATCGATCTCCTGCTCACCGACGTGGTGATGCCGAAAATGGGCGGTGAGAAGCTTTACTTGGAGCTGCGCAGGCGCAACCCCGAGATCCGGGTCCTCTACAGCTCCGGTTACACGGAGAGCGCGGTGATCCACCACGGTGTGAAAGAAGGGGAAGTGCCCTTCGTGCACAAACCCTACACCTTCGACGCCCTCGCCCAGGCCGTCCAGGTGGTGCTCAAAGACTGACTTCGCCCGCTCTCAGAAAGGGCGATCACAAGGATCGCCCCTACGGTCGGTGCTTAGGCTCTCAGGAAAGGGCGATCACAAGGATCGCCCCTACGGTCGGAATCGATCACAAGGATCGCCCCTACGGTCGGTGCTTAAGCTGGAGAGATCTCAAGAACAAGTCATCAAGGCCGGCGATAGCGGTCCCGAGGTCGATCGCGCCGGCGCACATCCCGTCCGCCCAAGTCATCGAGCAGAGCCCGGTGGTTTTCGAAGAAGAGCCGGTGGGTCACCAGGTTGCGGCTCAGCTGGGTGCAGGCTTGCTCGGCATATCGATCCGACGACAAACAGTTGTCGAGATCTCTCAGATCCTCGTCGACTTCCTGGCGGCTCGGCTCCAACAAGCCGTAGAGGTCGCGGTAGATGTCGAATAACAACCACTCGCGCAATTGCTCGAGGCTGCGGCTGCGCTCGGCTCTTTGTTGCTCCGTGCGACGCAGGGCCTGGTAGCGGAATTCCGAGGACACCAACAGCTGCCTAGCCACCTCTTCGACCCCGCGGCGACCCTCGCGATCCACTTGATCGACGAATTCCCACGGATCCTCGCCGTGGCGCTCGCGGCGCAGCATGCCACGGTAAAGGGATTCGACCACTTGTAAAGCCGAGGATTGAGCTTCGCGCGGACCGTGAACGGTCCCGCCATGACCGCCGCGACGGGGCAACACCCGAATGGCTACCCGACCCCGCAGGCAATCCCTGGGAACATCGTGCAGCCGGCCCGGAGTCTTCACCCCCACCAGCTCGTAGCCCAAATAAACGGTGCCGGGCTCCTGGGCGGTGAAGATCACCCGTCCGGCCCGTCGATCCCGGTGATCTTGGGCTTGCATCTTCACGTGACGGCGCACCTTGTGGGAATCGCCCCCCAGGCCGATGGCTGCGGGGTAGCCGATCTCGGCGCTGGTGGAATACGGAGTCGGCCCTCCACTGCGCACGTGCAGATAGAGGTGACCCTCCTCACCCTCCAGAATTTCCACGGTTTCCCCGAATTCATACCAACCCACGTTGTTTTCCTGCCAGAGCCGATATTTCACCGCGCCGGAGCACTGATGATCAGCGGCCGCCGGTGAGCTCACGGACAAAGCGGCCGTGGCCACCAAAGCCGTGCAGATGCTTAAAAACGAAAATCTTTGGCTCATCTTCTTCTCCTAAACCCCGACGTGTGGACCCGAAAAGCATCCTGTCGCGAGGTGTGTCTTGATCAGCTTCACATCGCGAGACCCTGCGGTCGGGCTCTCGACGACGTTGACGCTCCGGCCATGGAATGTGCACGACCTTTCGTCACTCACCAGACCGATAATGCAATTGGCGTTCCAAGATCGACACCCAGGGCTCTTCGGCCGAGGAATCCTGCTCAGATGAGCTTCCCGTGCCGTGAGCTCCGATCCAAATCGGCAATATCCAAGATCGACGGCTGATCTTATCCCAGTGAAATGGAGCTTCCCCACCGCCGTCGGCACGTATAATCCTCCGCGTGTTGGACACACTTCCCCCCCGAGCTTCCCATCGGCGATTGCTGAGCTCCGCCGACGCCGGTCGAAGACTGGACGCCGCCCTGGAGTGGCTGGGCCGGCGCAAACGCGACGGCCTTGCGGCCGAAGCGTGCTTGTTGTTGGCGCCGACCCGCGGCGCGGCCGAGGATTTGCTGCGAGATTCGGGGCTCGGATTGTTGGGCGTGCACCGGCTGACCCTGCCCCAGCTGGCGGCGGATCTGGCCACCCGCCGCTTGGCCGAGCAGCGAAAGGTCCCGGTGCGGGGGCTGGCCCTGGAGGCCCTGGCAGCCCGGGCTATCGCCGAAACCCACCACCTTCGACCCCTGGAGTATTTCGCTCCCGTGGCGGAAGCTCCGGGCCTGCCCGGCAGCCTGGCTCGGACCCTCGGTGAGCTGCGATCTTGCAACGCCCAAAGCGAGTCACTGACCGCCCTCGGTGCCCGTGGACGGGACCTCTGCCGCCTTCTGAAGGCCTTCGAGCACCAATTGGATGCCCACGGCTTGGTGGACCCACCCGGGTTGCTGAAAATCGCCTATGAGTCCATGGGCTCCGACCACCCTCTCGTGGGATTGCCGGTGCTGTGGCTCGACCTGACCCCGGAGTCGCCCCGGGAGCTGGACCTGTTGCGCGCCTTGGCCGACCACAGTCCCGAGGTGCTGGCCACCGCCGTTGCCGAGGACCGCATCACCCTCCAAAACCTCGAGCAGATTCTCGATACGTCGGTGGAAGCCCTGGACACACCCGCCCGCGCCGAGCCTGTGGACGCCGCTGAAAATCCCTCAGCGGAGCCCTCTCCGAGCAGCGCCCGCCTCCGGCGCCTCAGGTCCCATATTTTTCGCCAAGATCCGGCGCATGCGGACACCGATTCGGAAGCCGACGAAGGCCGTTCCGAAGGCAAAAATGACAACGATCTTGTATTTTTGTCTGCGCCCGGGGAGGACCGGGAATGTGTGGAAATCGCCCGCCGGCTGTTGGCCGCCGCTCGCGACGGCCTGGCTTTCGACCAATGCGCCGTCGCCCTGCGCCAACCGGACACCTACATTCCCCTGATTGAAGAAGCCTTTCACCGCGCTCGCATCCCCGTTCACTTCACCCGCGGCACCCGCCGACCCGACCCCGCCGGCCGCGCCTTTCTCGCCCTGCTCGCCTGCGCCGACGAGCAGCTCAGCGCCAGCCGGTTTGCCGAATATTTGAGCCTCGGTCAATTGCCCGACGCCGATCCCCTGGGCGCTCCACCATCGTTCGAGGAAGTCCCTTGGGTGGTGCCCGAGGGGGATCAAATGGTCTTCAAATCGTCCTTTTTTGAGGACACCTCTTCCCCGTCGAGCTCGCTGAGCACTCCCATCGACCCCGACGCCCCGGTGGTCTCCGGCGCCCTCAAGGCGCCACGTCGATGGGAACGGCTGTTGGTGGACGCGGCGGTGATCCGCGGGCGAGATCGTTGGCGCCGTCGCCTGGCGGGGGTGATCGAGGAGCACAAGCTTCAGCTGCGATCTCTCTCCCAAACCGATGAGCGCGACCGACGGCGTTTGGCCGAAGAGCTCGACTCCCTGCGCTCCTTGCAGCGCTTCGCCCTGCCGCTGATCGAGGATCTGGACGAGCTACCCGACGCCGCGCCCTGGGGCGAATGGCTCACTCGACTGGATCCCCTGGCTGCCCGCGCCCTCAAAACACCGGATCGGGTCTTAGAGGTCCTTTCGGAGCTGCGGCCGATGGCCGAGGTCGGCCCCGTGCGTTTGCAGGAGGTGAGACGGGTGCTGGCGGAGCGCCTATCCCTGCTGCGCACCGAGCCCACCCGACGGCGCTTCGGCCGAGTATTGGTGGCCACCATCGACGAGCTGCGCGGTCGGCGCTTTCACACCGTCTTCCTGCCCGGCTTGGCGGAGGGGCTTTTCCCCCGCCGCGCCCTGGAGGATCCCTTGCTGCTGGACCAGGATCGCCGACGGCTCGGCCTGGGCTTGATCACCCAAGAGCAGCGTTTCGCCAAAGAGCGTCGTCTGCTGCGGATCGCCATCGGTGCCGCCGACCGCCGGCTGATCACTTCCTATCCGAGCTTGGACACCATCCAGGGCCGCAGCCGAGTGCCCTCCTTTTACGCTCTCGACATCCTGCGGGCGGCCGAAGGTAGGTTCCCAGACCTCCAGAGCCTGGAACGACGGGCGGCGGCGGGCTCCTCCCTGCGACTGGGCTGGCCCGCCCCCAAAGATCCGAAGACCGCCATCGACGACGCCGAATTCGACCTCGCGACCCTCACCGGCTTGATGGAGCAACGGCCCGAGGGCAACGTCGGTCGAGGCCGCTACTTGCTCGACACCAATGCTCACCTGCGGCGTTGCCTGCGCAATCGATATTCCCGCTGGGCCCACAAATGGTCCCCCGCCGACGGTTTGATCTCGTCCAACGACGAGACCCTGCGGATCTTGCACAGCCATCGGCCCACGGAGCGCAGCTATTCGCCGACCTCCCTGCAGCACTTCGCCGCTTGCCCGTATCGTTTCTACCTGCACGGCGTGTTGCGTCTGCGTTTGCGGGACCGAATCGAGCAATTGGAGCAGATGGACCCGCTGACCCGCGGCGCTCTCTTTCATCAGGTGCAATTCGAGCTCCTGAGCCTGCTCAAGGATCGTCGTCTGCTGCCCATGCAAGGTCGGCAAGGAGAGCCCGACTACCTGGACACCCTCTACCACCTGACGGACCAAACTCTCGAAGCGGTGGCCAAACGCTACGAGGAAGATTTGGCACCGGCTATTCCCCGGGTTTGGCGTAGCGAGATCGAAGGCTTGCAGCTGGATCTGAGGGGCTGGGTCCGCTCCCTGGTGAGCTCGGCCGACAGCGAGCCGTGGGTGCCGTCGAAATTCGAGCTGGCGTTCGGATTGGCCAAAGACGAAAACCACGACCCCGAAAGCTCCGAGGAAGACGTGGTGATCGCCGGAGGGCGAAGGATCCGCGGCTCGATCGATTTGGTGGAGGTCGACCCGGCCCACAAGACCCTGCGCATCACGGACCACAAGACGGGTCGGCCGCGGTCGACCAAGGGGCGCCGGCTCTACGTCGGCGGTGGCGAGCTGCTTCAGCCCGTGCTCTACAGCCTGGCGGCGGAGGCGGTGCTCGATCAACAGGTCGAATCCGGTCGGCTCTCCTATTGCACCCGCCGGGGCGGTTATCGGGTGTTGGAAGCCCACCTCGACGACGAGGCTCGCGACGCCGTCGACGTCTTCTTTCAGGCCCTCGAGCGCCAAGTGGAAAAAGGTTTCCTGCCCGCCGCACCCCGGGAGCAGGCGTGCCGTTGGTGCGACTACCGGCTGATCTGCGGCCCCCAAGAGGAGCTCCGTTCCGCGCTGAAAGCCCAGGAGCCTCTGGCGGAGCTGCGGCATGTGAGGTCGCTGCCGTGAGCGAGGCAAAGACCGAGCGGCAAGCTCCGGAGAGCTCGATCCACGACGCCGGCTTGGCCGCCGACGCCGAGGCCCGGCTGCGGATCCGGGAATCCCTCGACGAGAGTCTGTGGGTCGAAGCCGCGGCCGGCACCGGCAAAACCACCGTCTTGGTGGAACGTTTGGTGCGCATGCTGGCGGAGGGCCGGGCCACGGTGGACCGGGTGGTGGCGGTCACGTTCACCCGCAAGGCCGCCGGGGAGCTGAAGCTCCGGTTGCGCCGAGACCTCGACGACGCCCGCGCCGCCCTCGACCCTGAATCCCAATCCGAGCCCCAAGATCCCGAGCTCGCCCTCCAGCATCGTCGACTGTCCGAGGCCATCGCCCGGCTCGAAGAGGCCCACATCGGCACCATCCACTCCTTCTGCGCCGAGATCCTGCGACGCCGACCGGTGGAGGCGGGGGTCGATCCAGCGTTTGTGGAGATGGACGACGAGGAAGCCGGCAAGCTCTACGAGCAAGTCTTTCGGCTCTGGATCGAGCAACGGCTAGACGACCTGCCCCCGGGTCTCGAACGGGCTTTGCGTCGCCTGGCCAACGAACGCAGCTCCGATGGCACGTCTCCCATCGAACGGCTCTTACAAGCCGGCCGCCAGCTGGTGGATTGGAGGGATTTCGACCATCCTTGGAGCAGCCCCGAGATGGACCTTCAAGGCGAAATCGACACCCTGGTGGACATGAGCCGCGAGCTCTTGGCCATGCGGAATCGCGGAGCTCCCCGAGATCAGCTCTATCAAGCCCTGGACCCGTTGGAAGACCTCGACGCTTGGGTCGAGCGCAGCGAGTCCCTGGCCCATCGTCGGGACTACGCCGAGCTCGAAGCCTTGCTCATCCAGCTGTTGAAGGATCTGCGATGGAACGATCGCCGGGGTCGGACCACCCACTACGCCCCGGACCTACCCCGCCAAGAAGTCTTGAACGCCCGGGAGCAGCTGATCGACCGCCTCGACGCCTTCCAACAACAAGCCGGTGCCGATCTCTCCCGGCACCTCCAGACCGAGCTGTCGGAGGTGCTTGAGGACTACACCCGGCTCAAACGCCTGAACGGCCGGCTCGACTTCCTCGATCTGCTGATCCGCTGCCGGGATCTGCTTCGGGATCAGCCCGAAACTCGGCATGACTTTCAACGGGCGTTCGATTGCATCTTCGTCGACGAGTTCCAGGACACGGATCCATTGCAAGCAGAAATTCTTCTGCTGTTGGCGGCCTCCCCGGACGAGCCCGGTGATTGGCTCCAGTCCCGCCCCAGCCCGGGCAAGCTTTTCGTGGTGGGTGACCCCAAGCAATCCATCTACCGTTTCCGTCGGGCCGACGTCTTGCTCTACCAGAGCATCGGCGATCATCTCGAAGCCTCGGGCGTGGCCCGGATCCATCTAAGCCGCAGCTTCCGGGCCGGTCAAGCCTTGCAAGACGCGGTCAACCAAGCCTTCGGTCGCCGCATGGAGGAGGATCGCCGCGCCGGTCAGCCGGCCTATGTGCCTTTGGCCGGTGGCCACGAGGATCCCGAGGAGCAGCCTTCGTTGATCGCCATCTCCGCCCCGGCGCCTTTCGGTTATAGCCGGGTGACCGGCAAGGCGATCGAAGCGTCCATGCCCGAGGCGGTGGCGGCCTTTGTGCAATGGCTGGTCCAGCACAGTGGCTGGACGGTTCGCGATGCCGGCGGCCGGCGGGTGCCGATCCGTCCCCGGCATATTTGCTTGCTCTTCCGACGCTTCATGTCGTGGGGACGGGACGTGACCGGCGATTATTTGCGCCACCTGGAATCCCACGGGGTGGACCACGTGGTGGTGGGAGGGCGCTCCTTCCACCAGCGGGAAGAAGTAGAGACCTTGAGAGCGGCCCTGGTGGCCATCGAATGGCCCGACGACGCCCTCGCCGTCTACGCCACCCTGCGGGGTGAGCTCTTCGGATTCACCGACGAGGCGTTGCTGCGCTACAAAAGCCGAGTGGGCCGTCTTCACCCGTTGGTCGCTTCGAACGAGGTCGGACAGACCGAAGGCTCGACCTCCTTCGATGACCTAAGTGAAGGCGACGGCGACGATCTGGAGCAGATTCGAGACGCTTTGGGAATGTTGGCGGAGCTGCATCAACGCCGCAACGAGGTGCCGATCGCCCAAACCCTCAACCGGCTGCTGGCCCACACTCGGGCCCAAGCGGGCTTCGCCTTCCGGCCCGCGGGCAATCAAGTGCTGGTCAACGTGCAGCGGATCGTCGACATGGCACGGGGTTTCGAGGTCCGCGGAGGTTTGTCGTTCCGAGGTTTCGTCGAGCATCTCGACACCGCCGCCCAAAAACCCGGCGGCTCGTCGCCCATGCTCGAGGAAGGCGCCGAGGGCGTTCGTTTGATGACCGCCCATTCCGCCAAGGGCCTCGAATTCCCCGTGGTGATCCTCGCCGACCCCACTTGCAAGCTGACCGCCCGCGAGCCCGGCCGCTTTCTCGACGCGGAGCGCCGATTGTGCGCCCAGAAGATCCTCGGCTGCTCGCCCCTCGAGCTGTTGCAGAATCGCGAGCTGGAGCTGGATCGCGACCGCGCCGAAGGCACCCGGCTGGCCTACGTGGCGGCGACCCGAGCCCGTGACCTCTTGGTGGTCACCGGTGTCGGCACCGGCCCATGGACCGACAGCTGGCTGAGCCCGTTGGACGAGGTGGTCTACCCGGCGCGCCAAAAATTCATCGACGCGGAGCCCGCGCCGGGTTGTCCGGAATTCGGCCCGACCACCATTCTCGCGGGTCCGCGGGATTTCGACCCCCACGCGCCGCCCCCCATCCGGCCGGGCCTGCATCGGGCCCGGGGCGGAGGACCGGGTGTGGTGTGGTGGGATCCCCAAACCCTGCATTTGGGCATCCGCCGCAATTTCGGTGTCAGGTTCCCCAAGTTGCTGGCGCCCGACCCCGGCGGCAAAGCCTTTGAAATCGGCCTAGATCTCTACCTGGACTGGCGAGGTAAGAGGGACCGAGCCGCGGAGGGCGGCCAAGCGCCGTCCCACGACGTGATCGTGGTCACCGAGACCCAGCAGATGCCACCGGGACCCGCGAGATCCATTGAGCTACTGCGACTCCCGAGGTCCGACGATCGACCGTCGGGAAAACGGTTCGGCACCTTGGTGCACACCGTCTTCCGCGACGTGCCCCTCGATCCCGTAGAGCCGGAGGCCATCCAAGCCCTGACCCAACTGCACGGCCGCCTGCTCTCCGCCACCCCAGCCGAGGTGCAAGCGACCTTCGAGGCGGTTCGCTCCGCCCTGGAGCATCCACTGATGCGGAGGGCGGCCCGAGCGAAGAGCCTCTTGCGCGAGGTCCCGTTCCTGCTACCCCTCGAGCGGGGACCGTCGGTGGAAGGGGTGCTCGACTTGGCCTTTCTGGAGGAAGACCGGTGGATGGTGGTCGATTTCAAAACCGATTCCGACCCCAGCGTGCATTTCGCCGCCTACGAGCGACAGGTGGCCTGGTACGCCTACGCCCTGGAGACGATCACCGGTCAGGCTGCCGGAGGGACTCTTTTTGCGATCTAGGATGAAACCCGTGCTCTACCCCAGGCTTCGCTGGTTGGCGTTGGTTTGGCTGCTGGTTTACCTGCCTTCGTACGCCATGGCCTACGGGGTGATGAATTTTCTATTTCTGTGCAATCTCGGGGTGCTGATCACCGCCTTGGCCCTGCTCATCGGCAACCAGCTCCTGGTGTCCACCCAAGCCCTCGCGGCGCCGGTGATCGGCCTGGTGTGGGGGTTGGACGCCGGCACCCGCCTCCTGACCGGTAGCTTCCTATTTGGAGGCACCGCCTATATGTGGGATCCGCAATACCCGCTCTTCACGCGTTTTTTGTCCCTCTACCACTTGTTTTGGCCGCTGTTGGTGCTTTGGTGTGTGCGCACGAAGGGTTACGATCGCCGAGCATGGAAAGCCCAAAGCGCGTTGGCGGCGGTCACTTTGCTCGCTTCCCGACTGCTGACGGAGCGCGAGCTGAACGTCAACTACGCCTATGCGGACCCGTTCTTCCAACTTCAGCTCGGACCGGCACCCTTGCATTTGGCCATTGTGCTGACCGCCTTATGCGGGATCATCTACGGAGCCACCCACGGGTTTTTGCTCCGAGTCTTGCGCTGCCCCGCTCCGACCGAGCCTGAGCCCTAAGCTCTACCCCCAACCCCATACTTCTTAGAACCTATGAGCTCGAAAACCCTGATTCGTAATGCCACCGTCGTGCTTCCCGAGACCACGGAGCGCACCGATGTTCTGATCGAAGGCCGGACCATCGCCGCCATCGATCCAGCCCCCGGAACCCGGGCCGATCACACGGTGGACGCCGGCGGCCTGCATTTGATGCCAGGCGTGATCGACGATCAAGTGCACTTCCGCGACCCCGGATTGACCCATAAGGAAGATTTGCACACCGGCAGCTTGGCTTGCGCCAAGGGTGGGGTGACCACGTATTTGGAAATGCCCAATACCCAGCCCAACACCGTCACCGTCGAGGCTTTGCACGCCAAGCTCGAGCTGGCGGCGAGCAAGTCGGTGGTGAATTACGGCTTCTACATCGGCGCCACGCCGGACAACGTGGAAGAGCTGAAAAAAGCCCGTCGGACCCCGGGCATCAAGATCTTCATCGGCTCCTCCACCGGCAATCTCTTGGTGGACGAGCAGGAAGCTTTGGAACGCATCTTTGCCGAAGCGAGCCTGCCGATCACCGCTCATTGTGAGGACGAAGCCACCGTGCGCGCCAACGCGGAGCGCTTGGGGGGCGGACGCCGCATCGAGGATCACTCGAAAATTCGCGACCACGAGGCGGCCCGCATCGCCACCGCCCGGGCCATCGACTTGGCCTTGCGGCATCACGCTCGATTCCACGTGCTGCACGTATCCACCGCCGACGAGATCCCGTTGATCGCGAGCGCGGCCGGATCGGGCCTGATCACCGCCGAGGTCTGCCCCCATCACCTCTTCTTCAGCATCGACGACTACCCGCGTCTGGGATCCAAAGTGCAGATGAATCCGTCAATAAAAACGGCCGCCGACAACCGGGCTCTCTGGCAGGCCCTGCTCGACGGCACCATCCAAGTGGTGGCCACGGACCACGCGCCCCACACCCTCGAAGAGAAAGAGCGCCCTTATCCGCAGTCCCCGTCCGGCCTGCCGGCGGTCGAAAATAGCCTCGCCCTCATGCTCAACCAGGTCCACCTCGGTCTGTGCACCCTGGAGCAGGTGGTGTCGTGGATGTGCGACGCGCCGGCCAGGGTGTGGGATGTGGTGGGCAAAGGTCGAATTGAGGAAGGCTTCGACGCGGATCTAGTCCTCGTGGATCTGCACAAAGAGCACACCGTGCTCGACGCGGAGCAAATCACCCGCTGCGGCTGGAGCCCATGGCACGGCACCACCCTCACCGGCTGGCCGGTGCGCACCTGGGTGATGGGACGGGAAGTCTTTCGAGACGGCAAGCTCGACCCGAGCATCCGCGGCACCGAAGCCGTTTACGACCACGGTCGCGGAGGTTATTGGGCCGGCCGGAAGGACTCCGGTGGGATTTCCTGAGAAGTAGGGTGTCGAAGCAGCACACCTGCGCTGATCTCCGGTGGTGTGCGCTGAACAACAGGCGAGCCTATCCGCGTCCGAATATCTGACGCGCCACGCTGACTTCAATCAGCGAATATAGCCGAGGCTTCGAAGCTTCTCCATTTCCTCGCCGGTCAGCGTCGGAGCTACTTGCCCCGACACCTTCGATGCCCCGACCCCCAAAGCCTTTTTCCACAAATCCAGCTCTTCTCGCATTTTGGCCAACCGTTTCGGGTGGTCCTGGGCCACATTTCGACGCTCGCCGGGATCTGTCTCGAGGTTGTAAAGGAGTGGGCGATGGGTCTTGCGATCGTAGACCAATTTCCACGGGCCTTCGTACATCGCGTCGAGATCGCGCCAGCGGCGAGTCTGGCTGAAAACCGGAAGATCGGAGAGGTTGCCTTTCGAATCGGGAAACACTGAGCGAGATGCAGAGTAAGAAGGATCTATCAACTTCAGTGTGCTCGGCATCAGATCGACGAGACTGACCGTCTTCTCGATCCTGCCAATCCTCGGCGGTTGACCCTCAGCATGCGGTAGCTTGACGACGAGCGGAATCCGAATCAGCTCGTCGAAAAGAAATTGAGTATGCCCGATCCATCGATCGTTGCGCTCTCCGAACATTTCGCCGTGATCTGCGACGAAAATAATGAGCGTATCGTCGTACACCCCGGCATCTCTCAACTTGTCGATCAGCAGACCTATTCGAGAGTCTGTAAAGGCGACCTCCGAATCGTATAGATCGAAAAGATACTCCCGGTCTTGGGCCGTCAGCTGCCCGGTCTTGGCCATACTGCGTAATTCTTCGAAGTTGTCTCCGCCGCTGTGAAGCTCTCCCTCGTATCCCTCTGAGAACGGAAAGCTCTGATGCTCCAAATAGTCGTAGTGAGGATCAAAAAAGTGGGCAAACAGGAAGAACGGCCGGTCCGTCTCGACAAGGACATCGAGGCAATCCGAGGCCAGACCGGAAACACCGTCCGAAGAAACCGTTGCGTGCCCTCCGGCGTAGCGCTGATCCCAGAATCCGAACCCTCTATTGAATTTGTACTTCGTACCGATAAAGAAATGAGACACGATTCCAGCTGTGGCATACCCTCGGCTCGACAGCTCTTCAGCCAGAGTAGGAATTTCTTCGGGCAAGGGTAAGGGGTCGAAGCCTATTCCGAGCTCACCCGGGTGGCGCCCGGTAAAGACCCCGGCAAAAGACGGCGTGGTCCAGGGTGCCGGAGCAATCGCCCGATCAAACACCAAAGAGTCTCGGCCCAACCGATCCAGATTTGGCGACGTCTCGCGGTCGTGACCGTACAAGCTCAATCGATCCGCTCGCAAGGTGTCCACAGCGAGAATGACCACGTTCGGTAGACCCTTTTGCGTCGGTGTGGAGATTTCCGGCAAACGGCAGAGATTCTCTTTTCCGGGCTCGTTCTTTTTGGCGCCGGCAAAAGCGGACGGCGCACTCGCTCCGAAACTGACCAACGAAATTCCGACGAGAAATACTGACAACAACCATCGACCCATCATCAATTCACCTCAATTTCAAAACCAATCCTCAAGAAGAGTCATCTGTTACGGTGTGTTGTTTCAACGAAGAAAAAGATTCAATCCGCCTTCTTCGATTCACTCACGCCGTATCTCTCCATAAGCAATAGTGTCGATTTTCGCTGATATTGATATCAGAGCTTGGCATTACCTCTTGGGCCGATACCCTCGAAACGCTCGGTCCGGATCTTTCTCTCGACCAGGACGTCAGGGCCTCGCAGGCCCGCGATACCGCCCAATGGATCCCGGTGCATGGTTGTTGGCCCTCGACCTGTGGCACCACACAGCCGCGCTGCTGGCCATCGCCGCCGTGCTGGTGGCCCTCGGTGCCCGCTCGTTCGAGAGGACCGTGGCTTGACCGTCCTACTACGGCGACCGTCAACACGTAGGGAGGTCTGCCAAGCCGCCTCGGCCAACTAAAAGCGAGATCACTGCCGCGGTGGTGAGCGAATCACCACTTTCGTCAAAGACACGGTCTTCCGCGACCGATATCGATAAGATTCCGACGCGGACCAGTCCGTCCACGAGCACCCCGACCACCGGGCGCGCCGCCTTCGGTCGCGATCTGGGACGCCTCAAGTCGGGATCCAGCCTAGTCCTCAACCCGGCTTCGGGCCTGGAGCAGGTCCGCAACTTCCGGCCGGGGCCTCGGCGCTTTGCGAGGGAGAGCGACATCCGGATTCGCTCCATGGTCGAGAAGGAGTCGAATCATCGCCATGGACTCGGTGCTGGACAGCCGAGAGCCCCACGCGTCTTGGGCGATCGCCGTGCCCAAGGCTGTATACCCCTCTTCGTCGGCCTCTGCCAAATCGCAGCCCGCATCGAGTAGGAGGCGCACGATGTGGAAGTGCCCTCCCGCGACCGCGCCGACGATCGGTGGGCTGCAATTGCACTGATCCACAGGCGCTCCGGCGTCGAGCAACAAACGAACGATTTTCTCGTCGCCTAAATAGGTCGCCTCTTCTAAGGGCAGAAGGCCGGTCCAATTGGCGGGCAACGGTAGGGCCCCTTGGTCGAGGAGCCATTGGACGGTGTCGCTGTCGGAGGCTTCGATGGCCTCCATCAACGCCTCGCCGAGCTCATGGGCGAAAATTAGGTCTTCCGAGGGCTCGGGAGCATAGCCGGCCCCGCGAGCCAAAAGAAAACATGTCGCGTGATGATTGCCGCATCCCAGGGCGAGCTCCAACGGCGTGACGTCGAACATCGGGTCCGGACAATGATCGACATCGGCACCGAGCGCGACGGCGCGCTCCAGCAGATCATGATCGAAATGTACGACCGCGAGCTCCAAGAGGTAGTTGTAGTCCTCCGTTTCGAGCGGGTCTGCCGGAACGGCTCTATGGATCATGCTCGCGACCGACGTCCTGGAACGGCCATCGGTATGACCCGGCAGTGGCTCGAACGGTCTGCCTTTCGGGTCGAGGCTCCACCGGGAATACCCCTCTAATTCATGGTGGATCTCATAGGCTACCTCCAACCAGCCGTCCGCGATCTTCTCCTCACGCCAGCGGCGGCAGACCTCGACAGCTTCGTCGATGGAGTCTCTCTCAAAGTGGAGCACCCGTTTCTCTCCGGAAAACGGCCCCTGCTCCACCTGGATCTTCCTTCCCACCAGCGTGAGAGACCAAGTGCGAATGTCGTGGTCACCGGGAGCGTGAAACCGCCAATAGCCGGCTCCGCCTGGACCGTCGCCGGGCCAAATCAACCGCGCTGCCGCGCTTTCATCGTGGGCTTTCACGGATCTCTCCGCAGGAGAGTGGCAACAGTAGGGTCATGCTTCATTTAGGCGCATTCTTTCATCGACTCGCAGCAGCTCCGAATCCGGGGATTGGGCCGGCTGAGTGAAACCCGCCAGGACGGTCGTGTCTCTAAAAACTATAGAGACCCTCACAACCAGCCGACCTCATCACCAGCCGGTTGTAGGTCTCATCTCGTTGCCCTCCAAACGCGAAAGCTTCACCCACACTGGAGACTCGACATGCAAAAGAATATGGGAACCGTCGACCGAGCCATCCGAATCATCGTCGCCGCGGTAGTGGCCGCGCTCTATTTCACGGGTCAAATATCGGGCACGGTGGCCATTGTGCTCGGGGTGCTCGCAGCGATTTTCATCCTGACGAGCGCGGTCGGCGTTTGTCCGCTCTACTCGCTGATCGGCCTCTCAACCTGTAAACGCGCCTGAGTCGGCGACGGCGCCTCTGAAGAGTCCGAAGACCCTAAATCAAGAGGCGCCGCGGGTCGGCCCGCGGCGCCTCTCAAGAACGACCCGTTTGAGGGTTGGTCCTGACCGTCAGTCCCGGTCCGCCCCTCGGGTTCCCTCCCTCTTTTCTCGACGCAGCTCCTCCAGGTCCGCGACTTTGCCCGCCAGGGTGGCCAGCTCGGCGATTTTGGTATCGCCCGGCAGCTCGGCGGCAACCTTCTGCAGGCGGACAAAGAGGTCCCGTGGATCCGTGTCGCGGGCCCAATAGGACTGGCGGAGGACTTCTGCCAGCTCGGCTACCGAGGCCGCCAAGCGGAATTCGCTCGACGCCTGGTTCCAGGCGGGCGCGAAGTCTCGACCGCGGACCTCGACCTTCTGCTCGACCATTTCCTTCTCGGCCATGGACGCGTAGCGCAGGTGCACGGTGGCCACGGGGTCTCTCTTGCGCAACGGACGTGTGGTTTTCAGCTCGTAGAGCACGGTGACCGTATGTCCCGCCCCGATTTCACCCGCGTCCACGGTGTCGTCGCGGAAGCGTTCGTCGGCGATATCCCGATTCTCATAACCCAGGAGGCGATAGCGGGACACGATCTCGGGATTCATCTCCACCTGAGCACGGGCTTCCGCGGCGATGGTCTGCAAGGTGCCGGTCAAATCCTCGACGAAGATCCGACGGGCCTCTCGGACCGAATCCACATAGGCGTAGCGGCCATTTCCGCGATCCGCCAGCTGCTCCATGAGGATGTCGTTGTAGTTGCCCATGCCGAAGCCGACGGTGGTCAGCTCGACCCCCTGCTGAGCATGGTCGCGGACCATTTCGAGGATGTCGTCCGCCGAGGTCTTGCCCACATTGGCGACCCCATCGGAGCACAGGATGATCCGGTTGATCTCACCCCGACGCTTGGACTCCGCCGCCATCTCATAGGCCAGCTGGAGGCCTTCACCGGCGTTGGTGGAGCCTTCCGGGTGCAACGCGTTGATCGCGCGTCGAATGCGCTCCCGATTGGAGGTCGGCTCGAGCAAGACCCGGCCTCGGGTGCCGTACACCACCAGCGCCATGCGGTCGCGCGGTTTGAGCTGATCGATCAACAGGCTCAGGCTCTTCTTCACCAAGCCCAGGCGGTCCTCCCGCTCCATGGACCCGGAGACGTCGATGACGAAGGTGAGCAGGGCCGGCTTGCGATCCGCCGGATCGACTTCCCGGCCTTTGAGGCCGATGCGCAGGGTGTAGTAGCGTCCACCCTCTCTGGAGATGGACGGCGCCCCCTCGATGTTGAACGCGAAGTCTCCCTCGCCGTATTGAGGGGGAGCATCGCCATAGTCGAAGTAATTGACCATCTCTTCTACCCGCACCGCACCTCGGGGCGGCAAAGCATCACGGCTCAAGTACTCCCGCACCAAACCGTAGGATCCGGTGTCCACGTCGAGACCGAAGGTGGAGAGGCGATCGTCCTCGGTGTCGATGAACGGGTTGGTGTCCACCGAGTCGAAGAAATTGTCCTCAAACGCCCGGTCCTGCGCCGAGCTCGGTGCGTGGCCGACGTAACCCAAGGCCCGTAGGTGCTCTTCCCGGGAAGGAACCGTCGAGCTTTGGACGTGTTGAACGTCCACCAACGGAGCTTCCGCGGTGACCACGAGCTCGTCCATCACTTCCCCCACCGGCGACGGCGCCTCCGGCTCGGGTCGGCTCACGTCCCCTTCGCCCCGCACGGTCTCAGCTTCCGCTGGGGGTGCTGTCGGTCGGGGGGCCGGAGCCGAGGGTCGCGGAACCGACTGCTCGCGAGCCACGGACTGCTTCTTGGCCTCGGGAACGGCGTTGCCTTCCTGACGCGAACGCGACTCCCGGCGCGAGCTCGGCGCTTGCCTTGCCGTCGATTGACCTGCAGTCGCCTGGCCCTGGAGAGCCCCTTCCAACGAGGTCGGCAGATTCCCACCGACCGGGCTGTCGCCGACCGCGGTGCCACCGACTGCGGAGGCCGAGTCGTCGGCGTCTGCCGTCAAGTCTCCGCTGAGCTTCCGTCCGCCGACCAGGGCATCCTGCTTCATCGCCTCTTTCTTCAGCGCTACTTCCGCGGCCTCGCCGACGGCCGCAGGGGCCGGGGGAGACACGGTACGCAGAGCCCCCTCCGACTCGAGCTGCAGGCTCGGCTGCATGGAGTCTGTATTTCGTACCAGGATCGAGCCCAGCCCCACCGCCAGCACCAGGCCGGCGGCCACGCTCCACAGCCAATAACGCGGCCGGTTGTCGTTGGCGGGCAGCTCCGGCGCCATGGCAGGACCGATCTCGGGACTCTCGGTGTCGTCAGCCGAGATCAGCTCGAAGCTCACATCTTGCGGAATATCGTTCAGGAGACGTTCCAGAAGACCTTCCGGCGGTGTCGTATCCACCTCGCCGCCCGCGGCGGAGAACAGCATTTCGAGATCCTCATCGTTCTTGGGGTTGAGATTCTTGGGGTTGAGTTTTTCGTCGGCTCGGCTCATGCCACTTCCTCCTCGCCGGCCTCGAGCGCCTTATGCAGACGCAGCTTGGCGTTCTTGAGCCGCTTTCGAATCGCGGCTCCGGTCACTTTCTCGACCCGTGCAATCTCTTCCACGCTCAGCTCAGCCCAGAAACGGGCGGTCACCGTAAATCGGAGCTCCTCGGGCAATCCGAGCACGGCCCGACGCAAACGCAGGGCGACCTCCCGACGATCCATAGAATCGTCTTGGCTCGGCTTGGGATCGACCACCACGGCCATGTGCTCGGGGTCGATCTGGGCCTCCCGGGCACGCCGTTGATGGTTTAGAAACGTGGTGTACGCGATCCGAAACAACCAGGTGGTCAAACGAGACCGCTGATCGAAGGTCGGCAAGGCCTTCCACGCCTTTCGGTAAGTGTCTTGGGTCAGGTCGGCGGCCAGCTCTCGATCGCCATGGACCATTCGCATCAACGACGCGAAAACTTGGCCATAGGTCGAGCTCACGAGCTCCTCCGCCGCCCGACGGTCACCCGCGGCCACGGCGGCCAACAAGCGCATTTCTTCCGTCGGTTCGAGCATGTTGTTCCCCCAGATCCCCGGTGTTTCCAAAGCTCGGATCGTCCGCCTTATCAGGGGCGATATACCGGTCGATGGGTTGGGCCGTCCGGAAATCTCAGCGGTCGTCCGCGTCGACAAAGGGTTGGATTTCCGGGCTAGTGTGTTCATCAACCAGTTGGACACCGGAAGATTTCATTCCGCAACCGCCGGACGGAAATTTTTGCCCCGCCGCGCGCTCAAGCCATGCCGCGACGCGGCGCGCAGCGAGTCGATTGCCGCATCTTGACAAGACAGCCATGGGGCAGCCATACTTGCTTACCGACCGGTAAGTAATAGCCGGACGGCTTCTTTCTACGGCATTCCTTTATCGGCGAAACGGCACCGAGCTGATCTCAGCCCATGGTTTTAGCCGGTGTTTTCAGTATAGACGCTCTCCGGCGCACATCCCGCCCGGAGCCCTGTCACCGGTGGCCCCTCGGCCGCTCCCACGGGAGCCCGTTCGGCTCGCCGCCATCGCTTGGACCGTGAGGCTCATGAGCACCAAGACATCCAAGAAAAAAGCCGGCCTCTTCGACGACGAGCGCGCCGGCAACATCTACCGCATCGCGGCTCAGATGATCCATGAGAAGGGCTTCGACGCCACTTCCATGAACGCCATCGCCGAAGCGGTGGACCTCACCAAGCCGGGGCTTTACTACTACGTAAAGGGCAAAAAAGAGCTGCTTTTCGCGATCATGAGCTTTGCCATGGACCTGCTCGAGAAAGAGGTGGTCCAACCGGCCAAGGAGCTCGACCGTCCCCAAGATCGGCTGCGTTTGATCGTGCGACGCCACGCCCGGCTGCTCACCCACGAGTCCGGGGCCGTGGCCATTCTCATCGACGAGGTGGGCGGGCTGTCGGACGCCCAACGGGATGAGATCACGGAACGGAAGCGGGCCTACTTCGACTTCATTCGCGAGACCCTGGAAGCGCTCAAGGCCGAAGGCGAGCTTTTCGACGTCGACACCACCACCGCGACCTTCAGCCTGCTGGGCATGGTGATGTGGATTTGCCGCTGGTACCAACCCGGTGGCCGAATGGATTCCGACGAGGTCGTCAACGACGTGGCGGAAATCGCCGTGCGCGGATTGGTTCGGGGCTCGCGCTCACCGATCGGAGCCGAAGCGGACACCGAAGCCGCCAACCTAGATTTGGAGAACGTTCTCAGCTGACCCGGTCCTGACTGCGGACGATTCCAGCGCCGGCAGCGACTCATGCTGAATTAGCCAACGACTCAGACTTGTGATTAGACCCAAGACCGCGACTCCCGATTTTCACCCAGCCTTGGATCACCACCGGGAGTCCGAGCACACGAAAGGAGCCGATTCATGAGCCAAAAGGTTCACGTCACCGAAAAAGAAGCCATGGAGGTCGCCGAGGCGTCCCGCCAGGCCGAATGGACTCACCCCAGCTTCATGCGCGAGCTGTTCCTGGGGAACTTCCGCTTCGATTTGATCCACCCGTTCCCCCTAGCCGGCGAGGAACGTCCTGAGTTCACCGCGTATTACAACGCCCTCAAAGAATTCTTGCGCGACCACGTGGATTCCGACGAAATCGACGCCACCGGCGAGTATCCGGAAGAGGTGGTCGACGGCCTGCGAAAGCTCGGTGCGTTCGGCATGAAGATTCCCAAGGAATACGGCGGCCTGGGCTTCGATCAAGTGGAATACGGCAAGGCCATGGAGCTGCTCGGCGCCACCGACGGCAACCTGGCAGCCCTGCTCTCGGCCCATCAGTCGATCGGTGTGCCCCAACCCCTCAAGCTCTTCGGCACCGCCGAGCAGAAGAAGAAATACCTGCCCATGTGTGCCGAAGGCAAGATTTCCGCCTTCGCCCTCACCGAGGACGACGTCGGCTCCGACCCGGCCCGTTTGACCACCACCTACGAGCTTTCCGAGGATGGCGAGCACTTCATTCTGAACGGCCGCAAGCTGTGGTGCACCAACGGCACCTTGGCCGACCTCTTGGTGGTCATGGCGACCTCGAAGAAGGGCAAGAAGATCAGCGCCTTCGTGGTCGAGACCGCGTGGGAAGGGGTCAAGATCGAGCACCGTTGCCGGTTCATGGGCCTCAAGGCCTTGGCCAACGCGGTGATCAGCTTCACCAACGTCAAGGTGCCTGTCGGCAACTTGATCGGCAAGGAAGGCCGCGGTCTGAAGATCGCGCTCACCACCCTGAACGACGGTCGCTTGTCGATCCCCAACAGCTCGGTGGGTGCCGCCAAGATCGCCCTCAAGACCTGCCGTGAATGGTCCAAAGAGCGCGTCCAATGGGGCAAGCCCGTGGGCAAGCACGAAGCCATCGCCCACAAAATCGCCGACATGGCCTCGGTCACCTTCGCCATGGAATCCGTGGCCAATTTGGCGACGCAGCTCTCCAACCAGGGCAAAGCGGACATCCGTTTGGAAGCCGCGGCGGCCAAGGAATGGAATACCTGCCGGACCTGGGAGATCATCGACGAGACCATGCAAATTCGAGGAGGTCGCGGTTACGAGACCTACCATTCCTTGAAAGCCCGGGGCGACCGACCGGTCGCCGTGGAGCGCATGATGCGCGACTACCGCATCAACAAAATCTTCGAGGGCTCCTCGGAGATCATGCACCTGCTGATGGCCCGCGAGGCGGTGGACAAACACCTGACCGTGGCCGGATCGGTGATCGATCCGGACAAGAGCCCGGCGGAGAAAATGCAAGAGCTGCCGGCCATCGCGGCTTTTTACGCCTCCTGGTATCCGGCTCTGTGGATCGGTCGCGGCAAGACCTACTCGGAAGCCGGAGCGGTGGCGGGTCACCTGCGCTTCATCGACCGCAACGCCCGTCGCCTGGCGCGCAACGTCTTCCACGGCATGATGGTTCACCAAGCCGGCATGCAGAACAAGCAGGCGTTCCTCTTCCGCCTGGTCGACATCGGCAACGAGCTTTTCGCCATGGCCGCGACCTGCTCGCGCACGGCGGCGATGCTCAAAACCGGCCACGCCGACGCCGAGAAGGCCCTCGAGCTGACGGATCTCTTCTGCCGTCAAGCCCGGCGCAAGATCAAGCGTTTGTTCGTGGACCTGTGGGCCAACGACGACAACCGCAAATACCGCGTCGCCCTCAACGTGCTGAAGGGCAAGCACCAGTGGTTGGAGCAAGCCGTGCACGGCATCGAGCAGGAGATCCAAGCGGCGGAAGCCGCGAAGATCCCCGCACCGGCCAAATCATCCAAGCGGGCCAAGGCCAGCGCTACCGTCAATTGAAGATCGCTGCTTGACGATCCAGTGGACGTCTGCGTGACTTGAATCTCCCTCGGGTCGATTCACCCCGGGGCGTATGAAAGTCGTCAAAAGCCCGCCGCTTGGCCATAAAGTCGGCGGGCTTTCGTATATCCTAAGGAGTGGATCGACCCTCGCGCCGAAATCCAGGCGATGGTGTTTCACCGAGGAATGGGCGCCCGGGGCGCTGGAAATCCAAAGAAAAACGCAGATGTCACCGTGTCAGATGCATCTTTATGAGTTTTTTTGATCTGCTTGTGAACGAAATGGGGGGCTCGCGCGTCTAATAGATAAGGACACGAGTCATGCTTATGCCACGCTACCCCGAAATCCAAGTTTGTCTGCACAGTCGGAACCCCCTCGCCATGGTGAGCGCCGTCCGTAGCGCCCTGCGATCCGCGGACATCGACGCCAAGGAGATTCGTCGGTTCTCCGATCAAGCCTTGGCCGAAGACGAGCCGGCCAGAGTCCATGACGTCTGCGCCGAGTGGGCCGCGATCGAGGTCATTTGACGCACCCTACCCGGCATCCCCCACTGCGAAAGCGGCCATCTTGGCCGCTTTTTTCGTATTAGGACTGCTTGCAGACCTAAATCTTCGCCCGCCTGGGCCGATCTCTTGAATCAGTGTACGATTTACGCCATAGATTCAATATGTATCGACTTCCGTTGACGGTGAGCTCCAAGATCGTCGGCGGCGGTGCACCGAACGCCCAGGGGAAAACGATGGCTCAATTGGCCCGATCGAAGTTTCTCCTCCTCCGCTTTGCGGAAGAGGTCACCTTCAACGCCCAGGCGTTCATCGAGGGCCGGCTCGAGCTCTTTGCCAACAGCAAGCTCACCGCCTATTCAGGGGTCGTGCAGCGGGACGTGCAGCTCACCGTGGAAGAGGCCCGTTGGCTCGAAAGCCTGCCCGAATCCCAATGGATCGAGCTCAGCGAGGCCTTGAGGGACGACGCACCCCCGGTCGTGAGAATCCAAGAGCTGATTCGAGAAGGGGTGGTGATCGTCGACACCAGCGCGGACGAGGTCTCAGGATCCGACGGCACAGCTCCCGAGGAAACCTCGCCGTTCGAGCTGCCCGAGGAAACCGTCGAGCGATTCGAGCGGCATCAAACCCTCGACTCCATCCCCTGGCATCCCACTTCCCTCTATCTGCATCTGACCAACCAGGATGCCGAGGTCCAAAACGCGCTCAAGGCCGAGCCGTTGGATCTGGTGATCAAGACCCGTGACGCGGAAGCGTCGGCCAACGAATTCCTCGACAAACACGGCGAGCCCCCACCGGCGTTCTTTCAAGCACCGCAAGCCGACTCCGAGCTGATCCCCTTGGCGGACGGTCGCCGTCAAGGCTCCATCTACCACGCCCTGAGCCGACGACGGACCATCCGCGCCTTCGACCCGGATCGCACCGTGGACCGAGAGACTCTTTCGACCCTGTTGCGCTACACCTTCGGCTGCCTGGGTCGCCACACCTTGTCACCGCGGTTCTTCTCCTTGCACAAAGGCAGCCCGTCGGGCGGCTCTTTGCACCCCATCGAGGCCTATCCCGTGGTGTCGAGAGTCCAGGGTCTCGAGCCCGGCTTCTACCACTACGACACCCGGCTCCACGGTCTACGGCAGATCACAGCCTGCGAGGCCGAGCCGTTGGCGGAGCAGCTGACCCAGCTGGCGCAGGGGCAAACCTTTGTCGCCGAAGCCCATTTCGTGGTGCTCTTGGTGGCCCGTTTTCAGCGCAACTTTTGGAAATACAAAAAGCGGATCAACACCTTCAATGTGATCCTCAAAGACGCGGGACACCTCAGCCAGACCTTCCAGCTCATCGCCACGGACCTGGGTCTCGGGGCTTTTTACACCGGTGCCATCGACCCCTTTTCCATCCTGCGAAGCGTGGGCTTCGACCCTGCCGCGGATCGATTCCACCACGGTCCGATCGGAATCCTGGGCGCGGGCTTCCAAGCCGAAGACGACCAAACCCTCATGCCGCTCGAAGCCTACGATCCGATTCAGGCGAGAGACCGGTCGAGCTAACCTCGAGTCCCGCCGGCGCGGTCGAGCAGCTCATCGACACCGGGAAGCTCGAGACCCAGAGATTCCGCCCGGGACAGATCGAGGCGTAGATCCAGAGGGATCCGGTCGCTGATCGCGGCGGCGGCCACCGATTCCACGTTGTGTCGGTCCGGCACCCGCCAAAAATCGAGCATCTTGCGACCAAAGGCTTCGCGGGTCAGGGCTTGTCGTCCCGCCACATTCAAATGGCCGGAAACGTCCAGGTCTAAGAGGCGCAGGAGAGCGAGCGCGAGATCGTCGACCCCGATGGGTTGACGGATCACGTCGTGGAAGAGGCGCACGGGCTCACCCCGCTGCAAGCGACCGGCGAATCCGGCAGTGCCCCGGTCCATGGTCTCCAGGCCGTAAATCAATGAGGTGCGGACGATCAGAGCGTCGGGATGGGCCCGAAGCACCGCGGTCTCGGCCTCAGCTTTTGATGCTGCATAAGCATTGAGCGGGCTCACCGGTACCGAGTCGGCGTAGGGAGCGCGGCTGCCGTCGTGCACGACGTCGGTGGAGATGTGGATGAGCCGTGCGCCGGTCGACGCCGCCAGCTCCGCCACCAAGCGGCTACCGTCTACATTGACGGTCCGCATTTGGGATTCGTCTCCACCCGGGTTGATCGCCGCGGTATGAATCACCGCGTCGCTTGAATCCAAACCGAGGCCGGCAAGCGTAGAGGTAAGGGCGCTCGGCCGGGAAAAGTCGAGTTGGAGGGGATTTCCGCCGTTTAGAGACTCGGGATGGCGACCGTATCCGGCCCAGATTCGATAACGCTTCTCGGCGAGTCGGGACAGATGTCGTCCGAGAAATCCACTGGCACCGGTGATGAGCAGACGCATTACTTCGAGCTTTTTCACTTCGTAATTTAACCCTTAACGCCCATTCGCTAAGGTACGACCATCGCGGGGATCAAGCCTATCGCTTTCCAGGAATCGAAAGAATCCCCGTGAAATTGTAGTTTTTCAGCGAATCGGAACCCAAAATCAGAAACCGTGCTGGTTGTGCACCCGGATTCCGGGGAGACATAGGCCATGTCACGACAGTATAGACAATCAATCTTGTCAGCAAGCTTGACAAGGCCTCTGTGATCGGGCAGAATGCTGAGTCTAGAGTTCGGTGATGCCACCGATCTTGTCGTCGCGGACGTGCTTCCCCAGAGCCCTGCCGCGAACCGCTCGCAGTCGCAGAGAAAAACCAGGCCCCAGGGAGGACCGAACCATGAATCCGGCGAACACACAAGGAGCCCCGCAAGCGCCGATAAGCTTGCTCCAACAAATCTCACAGGATGCCGATCTACGCGCTCGTCTTGAATCGGATCCAGTCAGCTTCTTCGCCGGTTACGGTATTCAGGTCCAAGGTGCTAATAACCTCTTCGACATCGGTGATCAGTCCGATTCCGTCGATGGTGGAGTCGGTGGCACTGGACGGAATTGGGTCGGTCTCCTTTAAAAAAACCGATCCTGGGATTGATCACAAATAAAAAAGCGGCCTCACGGCCGCTTTTTTATTTGTGATTTTCCAACAGACAGCAATCAAACCTAGTTGAGGGAACTTGCCTCCCTTGTGCTCAGCAAATATGAGTACATCCGCCCATAGCATGAAGCACTGCACTCAATAAGCGCCAATCCCCGCAGCTGTCTCTCAGTAAGGTCGCTACCCTCGCCCGTGGCTCGAGACAGACTTTCTTTGACTTGATAAGAAGGGGCCATCACATCGGCGGCTCGGAGCAGCTCAATCGCACCTACAGAGTCCCCTTCAGCCAAGAGCAGCTCAGCATCAAGCAGCTTTCGATAGATGTCCCAAACCACAGAAACTGAGGCACTCTCGGTAGCGTCCAATTTCCGCCGAATTTCCCTGGCTTCGGTCAACATATTTCGACGCGCATAGATCTTACCTATCACCGAGAAGAGCGACATCGTGCTCGTTTCGACGTACATCGTTTCCGGGGTTAGCGACACTTCCCCCTTTGCCAATGCAACTGAGGCGAGCTGGTCTAGCTCGTTTTTATTATCGAGCTGATCCAAGATCGCTATCTTGTCGGCCAGGATATGAAACTCTACTCCAGACCCCTCTTGCAGCCCCTCTTCGACTTCGTTCAAGTGTGCCAGAGCAGCCTCTAGATCTCGATTCGCTACCAAGCCCAGCGCTCGCAACAATTGAGCACCGCTCTTGCTCAGCGATGGAATTTCAGCCGGGATCTCATCAAGAGCTACTGGGCCACCTTGGCTCAATAGAACGAGGCTTCGCAACGGCTCTTTTTCTTCCATCCATACAATCTCGGATAGAGAAGCCTCTGACTCCTCGATTTTTCCCAAAGCCAGGTACATTTGACCGGCGAGAGCGAGACCTGCGTCACGATGAGTCCCCCGAGACACTTGCACGCCTCTCTCAAAGGCTTCTGCAGCGCCGCGAAAATCATTCCGGTAATACCAGAGAGCCATCCCTAGATTGATGGCAGCTGGGTAGCTCTCAGGATGAAGATCGCCAAAAGTAGCCCAATTGTTTACAACGTCGTCTGGGCTACCATTCCAGCGGGCCAGCCAGGATTTGACGTAGAACTTTTCAACCTCGCTTAATCTTTCGTTGTTGGCCAAAGCCAGGTTGAAGTGCTTCAGCGCAGGTTCACGCTCGGCCAGGTTGGTGTAGATCACTCCCAGCTTTGCGTGAGCCATCGAGAACTCAGGATCAAGCTCCAAGGCGCGCTCAAGGAGCGGAATTGCTTCAACAGGCCTAAAGGACTCAATCCGCTCCAAGCCTAGAGTGTAGGCTTTCAATGCCTCGAGATTCGGCGTTACTACCTTGGCGAGCAGAGTACTTTTCTCAATTTCGGCAACCGACTCTCCCAAGTGAGCTCGGATTCTGAGGGCGCCATCTTCAAGGTCTTCCAATAGCTCCTGGCTATCCTTCGAAGTGTCAGCAAACGAAAAGGTTACACTCTCATTCTCAGGGTCAACAACATCGATCACTATTGAATAGCTGCTGCCAAATTTCGAAACGCTGCCAGCGATAAAACGCGCCACCCCTTCACGCTTGCAAATCTTACGAGCCAGCTCTCGAGTAATGGTTGAATCAGTCGGTTCTTGCATTCGCCTAAGAGCGTCGTTCATCTGACCGCGAGACAAAACCGAGCTGGAGCGAGACTGTTCCAGGATGGCCCGGAACGCCCGGCGCAAGGAGGCGCCGAGGGTTTCTTCATCGCTGTGGTTCTCGAAGTCCGCCAGCACAATGTAGATCCGCTCTTCGGGCGGCAGATCCGGCTCGTCGAGGACGGGCCCGGTGAAGAACTTACCGAGCACGAAGGCACCCGCGACCAACACGACGATTACCGCCAGCAGGGTCATCCACCTATGCCGAGGCCGCAGATCGAGCACGGTGTCGGACGCGGAGAAGCTGGTGAGGGTGCTGCTGTTGCGGGTCAAGTCACCGGACGGCAGACCGCCGGGGATATCCACGACCCCGGAGGAGACCTGACCGGTGAGCCGACCAAAAGCGAGGGTCACCTCCTGGGCGTTTTGAGGGCGATTCTTGGGGTCCTTCTCGAGCAAGCGATCGATCAGATCCGACAGCTCTGTGGGCACCTTGGAGTTGAGCTGCTTGATCGGCGTCTGCTTGTGCAGCATCACCTGCTTCAAGGTCGCCAGCGTATTGTGGGCCTTGAACGGGCTGTGACCGGTGACGCATTCGTAGAGCAGGACGCCGAGGGAGAAGAGATCGCTCCGATGGTCGACCGCCTCGCCGCTGACGTACTCCGGGGACATAGCCCGGCTGGTGCCCACCAGCTGGCCCTTGCCGGTCAAGACTGGATCGAGCTCCGCGTTGAGGATCGGCTTGGCCAACCCGAAATCGAGGATCTTCGCCCGACCCCGGGGCGTGATCATGATGTTCTCGGCTTTCAGGTCCCGATGCAGGATGCCGTTGGCATGGGCTTCCGCCAAGCCGGCGGCAATTTCGTGACCGAGATTCGCCACCCGCAACGGATCCAACGGACCTTCCGCCAAGAGCTGATCGAGGGTCTTGCCGTCGACGTACTCCATGACGATGCAGTCGCTGTCGCCATCCTGAAAGATGCCGTAGAGGTGAACGATCGAAGGATGATTCAACCGCGCCGTGGCCCGGGCCTCACGCTTGAAGCGTTCGCGGTTGTCTTCCGCATCCTCTCGATCCGGGCGAATGCGCTTGATCGCAACCCAGCGATCCAGGCGGTCGTCGTAGGCCTTGTAGACCTCGCCCATTCCGCCGACGCCCAAGCGCTCATAGACCCGATAAGGTCCGATCTTCTCAATCATGATGTCGCAAGAATCTCGTCAACACACGGCAATAAGAATTCGTCGTCCGCAAGTGTACCGCGTCCGATACGACAACTGGGTTCGACGACAGGAGCGAGAACAGAATCGACTTCAAACGACCCGCCTCAGCGCTTGATCTCAAACGGGCGCTGAGCGGCTTCACCACAGTATCTCGAAGCTCACTAAGAGTAGACCTCCAGACGGACCGTGACAAGGGGTTTTGCCTACTTCACCCGGGCGCGTCGACTGGGCCGATTCGCAGTCAGATCAATGGTAATCGAGACCGGATCCGTGCTGACGCCAAAGACGAGACGTTGAGGCGAAAAGTCCGGATGGGAGATCTCCAGCACATAGATTCCAGGCGCCAACGAGCTCAAGCTCGACGCCACCGTGGCCCCTGTGCCGAGCAGCTCATCGTCGAGATAGATCTCCGCGTCCGCCGGTTCGACCCGAATCGACACCTCCTGGGGCTCGGTGCTCGGGGGGCGAGACGGCTCGCGGGTCTGAGGCGCCGGCTCGTAGCGTGGCTCGGCCGTGGGCAACGGTTGCGACACCGGAGCCGGGGCCGGCACTTGAATCACCTGGGGAGCCGGCTGTTGATTGACGATGTAGATCGGCTGTGGCTCGGCGTAGCGATCCACGAGCTCGGGATCGTCGTAGGGCTCTCCGTAAATCGGCGGCTCGATCGAGTCCTCGTTGATGTAGACCACATAGGGTTGACGATAGCCGTGCCCACGATGTCCTCGACGATGTCGATATTCCTGCGGAGCCGTGTACACCGTCGGATGGCCATTGGAATAACCCAGCTCCAAGTAGATGTCCGGATTGACGTTGGTGGCGCTTCCCAAGGGCGACACCAGCTGCCGATTGGCGTGCCGCTGTCGATGGGCGCGCAAGCTTTCCTCGGCCTTGCTACCCCGATAACGGCCGGTTTCTCGGTAGCGCCCCGGAGTCTTCGTGGATTTCAAGTGTTGGGACTGACCGGATGAAGCTTGGGCCGAAGCCGGCGCGGCGCCCAACCCGGCCGGAGCCACCGACATGGGAATCACCAGCAGAAGGCCGGAAACCCAGCTCGAAAGTCGAAGGGTGGAACGGTTGGCTCGCCGGTGATTTGCGATCATTTCAAGATCCTTCCTGAGCTGCGATCGATGGGAATGACGGGCTCCGAGCAGAGTCGAGCCGCGCGGGCGGACGAGCCGGGAGCTATCACCTCACTATTCTACCCCACTCCGGGATGGGAGTCGGACAATCCCCGCGGCGGGACCGGACGGCAGGGCTCGACGGCAGGGCCGAACGGATGGATCGAGGGACGGAATCTCAGGACGGATCGCTTCAGAAGCTCATCGCGCGATGGGAGCCCCCACCAATTTCTCGGGAATGCCGAAGGCTTCCACCAAGGGCACGGCTTGGTGACGCACCGAGCCGCACAGCTCGAGCACCTGATTGCGAATCGCTTTCGCCTTCACCGGCTCGAAATAACCCTGCTCCAAGAAGAATCCGCGATCCGCTTCCAAACGCGACAAGCCATAGAGATCGCAGACCCGCGACAACATGCGCGCTTCCGGCGAATCCCCCAAATCCTCGACGGCCGTGGCAAAGGATTCGAGAATCTGATGCTCCACATGCGCCCGCGCCGTGGTCACCAGGTGATCCTGGCATTCGAGCAGGGCTTCCGCCGTCGGCAAGCCGCCGTCCAATCGCCGTTTCAAGCGACGGGCGACGGTGGACAAGAGGCGCTTCTCCCGCCATGCGAAAGCCGCCCGGTGAAAGGAGCGGTCGAGGAGATGGGCTTCCGAGGTTTGACGCACCACCACGGGATTGAGCTCCGCCACCGTCGAGCTCGCCAGCTCCGCCACATAACGCACCAACCTCAGCGGGGTCATGTGGCCGAATTGACGCTTGTAGTCGCCGAGCATGGACTTGGCCAACAGCTGGAGGAGCACGATGTTGTCGCCCTCGAACGTGGCGAAGACGTCGGAATCCGCCTTGAGGGCGGCGAAGCGATTGACCGACAGATAACCCTGGCCACCGCAGCATTCCCGGCAGGTTTGCACCACGTCGATGGCATGCCAGGTCGCCAGAGCTTTGAGCCCCGCAGCCTCGGCCTCGACCCGGCGCCGGTCCAGTGGATCGGATTGCACATAAGCTTGCCGCAAGTCCCGAAGCGCAAAGCTCAGAGCATAGGCCTCGGCCAGCCGGGGCATGAGCCGACGCTGATGGGTCGGATAGTCCAACAGGCGGGTTTCGGCTCGGTCGGGTGGACCGAATTGGCGTCGAGCCGAGCCGTAGGACACGGCGATGCACAAGGCGGACTTGGACACCGCCAAGGCACCCGACGCCACGCTGACCCGTCCACCGACCAAGGTCCCCAACATGGTGAAGAATCTCTTGGTCGGCGAGGCGATCGGGCTGGTGTAGGTGCCGTCCGCGGCCACGGAGGCGAAGCGGTCCAGGAGATTTCGCCGTGGAACGCGCACGTGGTCAAACTTCAAGCGACCGTTGTCGACGCCGTTCAGGCCCATCTTGTGGCCGCAATCACCGATCCACACCCCTTGGCAGGGAGAGCCGTCCGGATTGCGAATCGGAACCAGGAACGCATGCACACCGTGCTGGATCTTTTCCTCACCTTCGCCGAGCTCCAGCTGGGCGAAGACCGTCGCCATTCGGCCGTGGGCCGCGGCGTTGCCGATGTAATCCTTGCGCGCCCCCTCTTGCGGCGTGTGGATGACAAATTCGTCGGTCTCCGGATCAAAGGTCGCTACGGTTTCCAAATCCGCGACGTTCGACCCGTGACCGGTTTCGGTCATGGCGAAGCAACCCGGAAGCTCCAGGCTCGCGACCCGCGGCAAATACTCCCGGTGGTGTTGCTCGGTGCCCAGGTTGAGAATGCTGCCGCCGAACAAACCGAATTGCACTCCGGTTTTGACCACCAGGCTCAAGTCGAAGTGGCAGAGAGCTTCGAAGGCGGCGATGAACGCCCCCAAATCCCCCTCACCCCCGGCGTGCTCGGGGAAAGAAAGCGCCCCGATCCCCTCACCGGCCAGGATACGGCACCACTCCAACACCTTCTCTCGATAGGCCTCCTTGGGCAGCTCGTCGAAGTATTGAAAGTCGTCTCGCGCCAGTAGCTCGAACACCCGGCGCCGGATACCCGCGGAATCTCCATCGAGAATCGCCTGCATATCAGCGGTATCGAATCCGGCCTCGGCCTCGGCCTGATGGCTCACCTCACGTCGGGTGGTCAAAAGCTGACGTGCGGCCTCCGTGCCGTCGATGCCCAGGGCCCGCTCCAAGGCCTCGACCGCCGCGCGTTCGGAGCCCACCACCCCTCCGTCGGAGCGTGCCAGGCGCAAACCCAGGTCGGTGAGATTGAGCTTCTCGCCCCGGCCGAAATCACTCGCATTCCGGCGGATCGTCCGCAACATGCGTTGTAGCTCCGCAGCGGAAGGGGGCTCAGCAGGATTCAGCCACCGACCCAAGAGCACGAAGCAATCGCCGTCCAAACCTTTGCAGACCGCTTGCATCTCGTCTTCGGTCAGGTCCCCGTCGGCCCAGGCGACGTAAAGGGCGGGCAGAAAGGGAAGCAGACGGGGATCGTCCAGGGATACGGCAGGTTCGATCATGATCGGCCCTCGTCGTCAGTTTCGGGCATGCATTCTTCAATCCACGGCCCCAGGGTATCGATTTGATCCTCCACGTCACGCTCTCCGACTTCGATGAGGTAGCGCAAATAGTCGCTCTGGAACATCAACAAGCTCAAGAAATCTGGGCTCTTGGTCGCGCGCGCCCCGAGGTTTCGGGTCAGGAACCGAAAACCGCTCGGCAATTGGGGCTCGAATCGACCGGACGCTTTTCCCAGGTCCTCGGACGGTCGAATCACCTGCCAATCGATGGGCCGTACGCCCTCTCGCTCCGACTCGGGCAAGCGGCGAACCAACCGGTTGGTACGGTCGAGCCGCTGCACGTCCTGATCGAGCAAGTCCAAGAAGATGGCGTTCATCAAATTGCCGATGATCTTTGCCGGCGGCGGATAGATGTCTTCCACACTGTTTTCCACCTCCTCGACGGATCGCGCATAACGGGTGGAGATCGCCAACAGCCGATCCGCCCCCAGATGCAAAGCGGGCGACAGCGGGGCAGCGAATCGAATGCCGCCGTCGCCGTACCAGCCGTCGGCCAGCTGAATCGCGGGAAAGAGCAGCGGCAGAGCGGCAGAGGCCATGACGTGGTTGAGCTCGAGCGGGGTCAGACGCGCCTGCCTCTGGGGTGCTCGCCAAGGCACGACGTCCCGCCCTTGGACCCAATGCACGGTCTGACCGGTGCCGTAGTTGACGGTGGAAATCGCCACCGCTTGCAGGTCGCCGGAGTCCAGATTTTGCTCGATACCGGGGATCGGACCGCCCTTGTCCTCATAAACCCTGGACAACAAGTGGCGCAAAGGCTCCGTGTCGAGCAAGGCCTGGACCTCGGGGTTGCCGGAGCCCATGCCGAGATAGGCGGTCCAACGGGCAAAATTGCGCGTCAGCCAACCCCAGTTGCTACGGATCACGTCGTCGACCTGAATCGACTGCCAGATGCCCGCCAGTCGCCGGGTGACGGAGTCCAGATCCCCTTGACGCGACGCCAGGTAGACCGCGTTGATGGCACCGGCCGAAACCCCGGTGATGATCGGGAATCGCAACCCGGGGAAGTAGCGTCCGAGCCCTTTGAGGACCCCGACTTGATAGGCCCCCCGGGCCCCGCCACCGGTCAGCACGAGGGCCAAACGCGGCGTCTTTCTTTCTTGGTTTAGAGACGGATTTTGAATCACGCCGCTATTGTTCCACGACCCGACCTATTTGTCGCCCGACCTGCTGCTCCTCCCACGAACCAGTGTCCCGCGCCGACCGTACACGCAGGAGGAAACCGAGGGCCGGTGCTCGCACCGCGCATGGTCCTCGAGACCAAGTCGGCATACAATCCGCCCATCGAGAATTAAGGAGACCTTCCATGTGGACTTTATTTGCCCGAAAGGCTCGGGTTTCGCTAGATGTCGCTCGGCCGTGGTGGGTGGTTTTGCTCGGCGCAGCCCTGCTGACGTCGGGTTGCGGCTCGGAGGTCGAGCCCACGGACCTCATCGGCGACTGGCGAGCGGTGCTGGCTTCCCCGGGTGGTGAGCTGCCGTTCACCTTGACGGTGGAGGACGAGGGCGGCTGGTTGCGCGCGGTGGCTCAAAACGGCGATGAACGGGCCCCCTTCAGCCACGTCGAGCTGGACGGCAAGAAGGTCGTCTTTCGGTTGGACTTCTACGACGCGGACATCGAAGCCACCATGGTGGCGGAGGGACGATTGGAAGGTCGCTGGCGCAAGACCGCACCCGAGGGTGAGTCCAGCCTACCGTTCACAGCCACCAAAGGATCCGCGGCGCGGTTCGTCGAAGCCGTCGAGCCCGCACCGGGTGGGTCTGCGGTGCCGGAGATCGACGGAGTCTGGGCCGTGGAGTTTCGCGACGAAGACGGCACCGAGCCCGCCCGTGGCGAGCTCCAACAAAACGGCGAAGAGGTGACCGGCACCTTTCTGACCCCCACCGGGGACTATCGCTTCCTCGAAGGCACCTACGAGCAGGGAGTCCTGCGCCTCTCCACTTTCGACGGAGCCCACGCTTTCCTCTTTCACGCCCAGGCCCAGACCGATGGCACCCTGGTCGGTGATTTTTGGTCGCGGGACAGCTACCACGCCGAGTGGACGGCCCGCCGGCTGGAATCCGACGAGTCCATTCTGCCGGACGCCTGGCAACAGGTCGGGCTGACCAACGAAGAAGGCACGTTCTCCTTCTCATTCCCGGACTCGGCAGGCAATGCCGTCTCCCTCGACGATCCGCGATTTGAGAATAAGGTGGTGCTGGTCAACATCTTCGGCACCTGGTGCCCCAACTGCAACGACGAAGCTCCCCTGCTCGCCACTTGGCACCGTCGCTTTCGGGATCAAGGTCTCGAGGTGGTGGGTTTGGCCTATGAGTTCACCGGCAATCCCGAGCGGGACTCCGCCATGTTGGAACGCTTCGCCGAACGCTACAGCATCCAATATCCCCTGCTTTTAGCCGGTACCAGCGACAAAGAAAAGGCCGCGGAAACCCTGCCCGACCTGACCTCCGTCGTCGCCTTTCCTACAACGATCTTCATCGGCCGCGACGGCAAAGTCAGAAAGATCCACTCGGGTTTCGCCGGACCGGGCACCGGCAGCCACCATGCGAAGCTGGTCGCCGAGCTGGAGTCTCTGATCCGCGAGCTTTTGGCGGAATCCGCTTAGGTTCGAGCCCGCTCCGCGGTGGTAGAGTCGGCCCATGTCCACGGACTCCTTCCCCGCGCCGCCGGGCGGATCATTGGCCGACGATATCGATCGTTCTTTGGATCCGAGGTGGTTGCCCTTGGCGCGCATCGGTTCCTTCATCAGCGCCGGAATCCTCACTCTGATCACCGCCACGGTCGTCACGGCGATCGTCTTCTCCAAACCGGAAATCTGGCCCGTCGTCTTAGGCGCCTGGGCTTTTCTGGTGCTTCTGCTGTGGGCTAGGGCTTGGTTTTGGCCGGCACTCGCCTACCGGCACACTTCCTATCGACTCAGCGCCCGGGGATTGGTCATCCGCCGGGGGGTGCTGTGGCGCTCCATCGCCCATGTGCCGCGCTCTCGGGTCCAGCATACGGACGTCTCCCAAGGCCCCTTGGAGCGATACTTCGAGCTCGGGACCCTCACCGTGCACACCGCCGGCACCCAATTCGCGTCGGTCTCCCTCGACGGGTTGGCCCACGTCACCGCGGAGCAAATCCGCGACATTCTGATCGAGGCGGGCGAGGGAGACGGTGTCTGATCCCGCTCCCCAGGAGGTCCCGAAATCACCGGAGCCCTCCGCGTTCCATCAGCCGTCGGAGAGGCCGGAGGACCGCTCCGAAGCAGCACCTTTAAGACGCCTGCCGGCCATCTCTCTGCTGTTTTTGATTTTCGGAGCCGTCCGCAGCTTGGCCGCCGTGCTGGTCTTCGTTTTTATATCCCGCGGTTTCGACCCGTTCATGACATTCGCCATCGGCCTGCTGCTGATTCCCTCGGTCATCGGAGCGGTGGCTCGCTATCTGGCCTTTTCCTACCGCCTCGAAGACGAGGAGCTGGTGATTCGCGACGGCATCCTGACCCGCAAAGTGCGCAGCGTGCCCTATGCTCGGATCCAAAACGTGGACCTGGTTCAGAACCTCTTCCACCGCCTGCTCAAGGTCGCGGTGGTGCGTCTGGAAACCGCCAGCGGCGGCAAACCCGAGGCGGTCATCCACGTGCTGACCCTGCCCGCCGTCGACGAGCTTCGCACCCACATTCTGCGCGGGAAACCCGGCTCTCGGAGCCCGACCGTCTCCGACCCTATGGGGTCCGCCCACGACCTTGCCCCATCTTTCGACACCCGAGACCCAGAGGGCGGCGAGCAGCTCTTGAGCATTCCCGTCGGACGCCTGGCCCTGCTCGGCCTGTTGTCGAATCGGGGCATGTTGGTGATCGCCGCGGTAGCGGGTTTGGCTCAACAAGCAGGTTTCTTCGACGATCCCACCCGCTACCTGCCCGACTCGGCGCAGCTGCCCAAGCTCGAAAGCACCTTCCAGACGTTGAAACACGTGACCTGGAATCCCCTTTGGATCGTCGCGGCCCTGGTGACGCTGGCCGCCACCTTGCTGCTCTTCACCCGCCTGCTGTCCGCACTCTGGGTGACGGTGACCCTCTACGGCTTCAAGCTGCAGCAAGACGGCAACGACCTGCGCACGGAATACGGGTTGTTGACCAAGGTGACCGCCACCGTGCCGCGCAAGCGGATCCAGCTGCTGTCGATCAAAGAATCGTTCTTGCAGCGCAGATGGGGCCTCGCCTCGGTGCAGATTGAAACCGCGGGCGGCGGCGCCGAAGAAAACGGCCAAGGACCCGGCGCCGCCCGGCTGTGGCTCGCTCCGATCATGGACCGTCCCGCGCTCGTGCCGCTGATTCGCCGGACCATGCCCCAAATCCATCTCCGCGCCGACGACCTACCCGAGCTCGACTGGCAACCCTTGGCTCCTCGGGCTCGATTGCGGCTGATGCGCCGCGGGTTTGCCCTGGTGCTGGTCTTAGCGATCATTTCCGTCCTGACCCTCGGCGTGTGGGGATTGCTTTCCGCCCTGCTGATTCCGCTGGTGGCCTGGCATGCTCAGCGCTACATCCAACAGACCGCTTGGGCCGTCACCGACCATGCGGTGCTCTTCCGCAGCGGCGCTTGGGGTTTGCGCACCAGCATGGTGCCGTTCGCCAAAATCCAAGGCTTGCGCATCGTGCAGAGCCCTTTCGACCGCCGGAATCGCATGGCCTCGGTCCGGGTGGATACCGCCGGCGCCAATCCGAGCGGCCATCGCATCGACGTCCCTTATCTCGAAACCCGAACCGCCCACCGACTGGTGGAGCGCTTGGAAGACGAAGCCGCGGAGCTGCACTTCAGCTGGTAGCTCCAACCCAAAGCCAAACCGAGGAACCATCCATGAACACCCGTCTGCTCGTGATCGGCCTCGGGCTCTGCCTGAGCATCACCGCCTCAGTCTCCGCTTTCTCTGCACAGGACCACACCTCCCCCTCGCCGAGCCGAGCCTCGGCGGTCCAAGAATCGTCCACCCGGGGCCTCGCAGGATCCACGGCGACGGAGACCCACTTTCCACAAGGTGTTGCCTCCGGCGACGTCACCTCCAACAGCGCCATCGTTTGGACCCGCACCCAAGGCCCGGCATCCCTGGTCCTGGAAGCTTCCGCCCAAAAAGACTTCAGCAAGCCGATTCGGAGCCCGGTGGAAACCGTGGCCGCCCGCGACTTCACCGTGCAGGTAGAGCTCGCCGATCTCGAGCCGGCGACCACCTACTACTACCGTTTTCTCAGGGCCGACCACACCTCGGATTCCGCGGCCCGTGCCGAGGGCAGCTTCACCACCGCGCCCGCGGCCGACGACGACATGTTGCCGCGATTCCTGGTCGGTGGCGACCTCGGCGGGCAGGGCTATTGCCGACACGCGGAGCAGGGGTACGCGATCTTTCGTCCGATGGCGGATTTAAACGTGGATTTCTTCATCGCCAACGGCGACATGATCTACGCCGACAATGGCTGCCCCGAGGTGGGACCGGATGGATGGCCCAATGTGCCCGGTGATTTTCCCGCCATCGTGGTGGCGGATTGGGACGCTCCGGACACCTCGCCCAACAGTGCCCGCGAAGCCATCCTCGGCCATTGGCGCTACAACCGCGCCGATCCCCACCACCGAGCCTTCCTAGGGTCCACGCCCATCTACGCGCAATGGGACGACCACGAGGTGGTCAACGACTTCGGCGCCGCCTGGAGCGAATGGCCCACGGACCCCCGTCGGCCGGGTTATCAGCGGCTCGTCCGCGCCGGACGCGACTCCCTCTTCCTCTTCAACCCCATGACCCGCCATCCGCAAGAGCCCGGACGTATCTACCGGTCTTTCCGCTGGGGCAAGCATCTCGAGATCTTCCTGCTCGACGCCCGTTCCTATCGCAGCCCCAACGACATGGTCGACCAACCGTCCAACGCCAAGACCATGCTCGGTGCCGAGCAGCTGGCATGGCTCAAAAGCTCACTCGCCGCGTCCGACGCCACCTGGAAAATCGTCAGCTCCGACGTGCCCCTCTCGATTCCCACGGGCTGGGAAGCCAACATCTGGGGTCGCGACTCCTTCGCCAACGGCGAGCACAACAACTTCTCCAAACGCACGGGATTCGAAAGCGAGCTGATCGACCTGCTGACCGACCTCGACCGCAAAGATCTCCAAAACATCGTCTTCGTGGTCACCGACGTGCACTTCGCCGCCAACCTCCGCTATCAAATCGATATCGACGGCGACGGCGATCCCCTGCTTTTCCACGAGCTGATCAACGGCCCCCTCACCGCCTACCGAGCCCCCGTGCCCGGCGAGCTCGACCCGACCCTCAGGCCGATCACCCTCTACGCCGAAGGCGGCATCTTCAACTTCTCCTACATCCGCCTCAAACGCTCGGGAGACGGCACCGTGCATCTGGTGGCCGACGTCCGCGACCACCGGGGCGAGCCCCGCTTCGGCTCCCGCCTCGAGCTGGTGCCCGAGTAGGCAGGGCGGCGTATCGGCGGCTATGGGCTTCGTTTGATCAGAAGTGAAGTACTGCTCGATCAAGCGTCGGCGTTTGACCTCGTATCCGGCAAGTACATGTCCACAAAGCTCATGATTGACTTTTGAGATTGAGCGTCTCGTTTGAAGAGCGTGATCCCTAGCTCTTCCAAGGAGCTACGGAGCTCGTCGTCGTCACGAACGGAAATCGCGGCTATCGGGAATTCTGATTCCCGCAATTCCAAATCACACCGAGCGACTCGACAAAGTCGGACACCCGTATCCAAAGATTGATGCAAAATGTCTCCAACATCCACTTCGTCGTCCATCTCGATGAGGCTGGCAAGGTCATCAATCGCCACCATGATGTCGAAAATCCCGGCCCTATACTGAACCTGGCCGGATTCAAGGGCGTGCAACTCCCGCAAAGCAGCCTTCTCATTGGTGGCAAGGACTACTTCGTAGCCGCGCTTGTGCAACCGATAGATCAACCACTCGATCTCTGTGGGCTGATCGTCTACAAGAAGAACCCTCTGCCTCACTGAGTCCTACCTGGAGGGACAGGAAAGACAATTCGAAAGCAAGTGTGGCGTTTTTTCTGGATATTGACCTCATCGCATTCGATGGTGGCGTTGTGAGCTTCAAGAATCTTGCGCACGAGCCACAAACCCAGTCCTGTGCCCCAGGGAACCATAGCCTGGGCGCGATTGGCTCGAAAACCCCGCTTAAAGATCTCTTCCCGAAGCCCTGCGGGAATCGGTAGGCCTCGGTTGCACACCTCGATACCGCAGCCATGCGTCCAACGATACGGAAGAATCCTGATTCTTGAGTGCGTCACGGAATACTTGATTGCATTGTCTACCAGGTTAATCAGCACTTGACGGAGCATATCCTCATGGCCACGAACTGGTACCAACCTCTCGATTCGATTGGCGTCGAGCTCCAAACGGAGCGATCTTTCTTCTAAGATATGGGCAAAATCCAGCTTGGTTTCGATGCAGATCTTAGCGAGATTGACATCTTTTTTCTCGAATGGCTCTTGACGGAGAATTTTATCCATATAAGACAGGTTCCGCACCATTCTCATACACTGCTTGGTTTGGCCTGTCACCCAACGAAGCCGCTTGGTGGCGTAGCCCCTGTCGTTCAGCAAGTCTTCTTCGAGATTCGCCAGGGTCTCCACAAGCGAGGATAAGGGAGTTAGCAGCTGGTGCCCTAGGCCGGAAAGATAGTCGTGATGTCGCTGCTCGTTTTCGAGCATTTTCTGCAGGAGCTCGTCTTCGAGCAACACCTCCTCCGTGGAAGCGCCAACAAAATTCTGCAACTGGAGCCGCTGGGTTACATCTTGGTAGAGCCCTTCAATGCTCATGTCCCCCCGAAGAGCACCCTTGACGACTCTCAGATTTCCTTCGGTAAAAGCCCATTGTCCGTCTTTACGCAAGACCCTCCTCCGTGCTCGGAGCGGGTTTCCGTGATTCTCGCGAAGCTTTCTTATGAGCCTCTCCCGATCCTCCGCTTGTTGATATAAAACGCGGCGATCTAAGTTCATGATCTCTTGCTGTGAGTAGCCGAGAATCTGAGATTCCGCCTCCGACGTCTCAAGCGTCTCTCCGTCAAAACTTGAACGGAAATAAGCAATACCGAGACTAGACAACATCTCCATAAACCGTTGATGACGATCCGCGAGTCTCACAGACCTGGTTTGATCTCTAAAAGAGCCGACTATGTGAATAGCTGGATTCCGAAGCCTACGATCCGCAAATGCTTGATAGGAAATCCTAACCCATCTATAAGTGCCGTCTTTGTGGATTAGGCGCAGCTCAATGGGCCCTGTCTCACTGCGCCCAGATCGCAGAGCCGACGACTTCAACTCGTTTTCTACCTTTGCCTGAATCTGTTTGTAATCCTCAGGGGCATAGAGGGTTGAAGCGTCTCTACCGATCAGATCTCTAGAGTCATAACCCAAAAGCCGGCAAACCCCAGGGTTCACCCGAATTAGCCGGGGGACATAGGTGCCGTCTTTTTGCACTTCTTGCCGGGTTACTAAAATCGCAAAGGACTCTGAATCCAATATTGTGTCGAGCAACAATACGTCCCAGGATCTCTGAAACCCAATTCCCAAGAGATCAGCCAAAAAGCCAAGATCTCGTTGGTCTACCTCCGTGAGCTCGGGCCCTTCTAGACCTCTGACTAGGCGCAAAACCCCGATGGTTCTTTCGGACGTGCGAATAGGAACGCCCAAAAATCTATAACAGATTTCGCCACGGCTGTCTCTTTCCGGAAACCTCGGTCCTTCCCTCTTCCGTTCGAGCGACGCCTCGACGAGATCGGGGGCATCAGCACGATTCACCAGCAGAGCAGCACCAGCCTCGTAAACCCACCCAGTTAGACCTTCGCCTTTCAGATAAGTCACCTCTTCCTTCGAGAGCATAGGATCGGTTGTCTGGCTGAGCCGAAGCACTTCTTCTCCTGCTCCCTCCAACAGAATAGAGCAAGCATCCGCCCTGAACAGGGATCTGACCTCAGAAACGACCTGGCTTAAGTCTAAGTCGCCATCTCTCAATTTTGCTCTGGCTAACTTAAGAAGAGCATCCCGTCGGTCGAGATCAGAACCCTGCATATGCTAATCGATGAGGCTTCAGAGCTGACGAACCAGATTCTTGCTGTCGGTGTACAAGCTTGCGAACAAGTTTCCCATCTCCAAAATCTCCGGAGATTCCATGCGAGGACGACAGACTTCGCCAGCCCATTTGACGCGCTTGCCGTCAAAAAGTGCAAAGCCGTAGGTTCCTTCGGTGTTTGGAATCTCGTCGAACAAGGAGCATCGCGCCTCGACGGATCTCTTCCAGAAGTCGGGCGGAATGCGAGTCTCCGACCTTGCAGTTCTACTGGAGAAAATATTCAGCACATCGGGTTGGAAGGCCTGTTGCAAACCCGACTCCAGCCTTATCTTCGTGTCGTCCAGAGCCAATCGCGTCCATCCCTCAGGACTCAGGCCGATCCCATTGAGCTTCCGCGAAGCCTCGACCGCCCGAAGAAGAGCCTGGATAGCTTGATGTTGCTCGCTGGGTCTGTCGCGAAGTAGCTCCTTGATGTGTTCAACAGGAAGGTCATCTGGCGACACATTCGAGACAAAGCCGAGCGCCACTCTACGATCGTGATCGGGAGTGTAGGGGTCCAGCACCCTGCTGAGCAGCTGCTCCACCAATGGTCGGCTCGCAATCGTCAACCGCGGGGACCCGGAGATCACCAAGCCTGCGTCAGGCTCAAGACCCACCAAACCAAGCCGATCGCAAAGCGCCCGGCCCCTCGGGGAGAGGGCATAGAAGCGGGTCCGCGAATTACCCTGCGCGGTTTGTAATCGGCAAAGCAGCAGGGCTTGGTCTTGAAGCTCTTCGAGCACTTGCCCAATTCGATGGGGCGTTGGCTTTTCCACGCCTTTGGGTAGCACCAGCTGTTTGTGGACCTCTCCACGACGCATGTACTGATCAGAGCACAGGAGCGTTTGCAACACGGCCCGTTCCAGGGACGAGCTTTTGCGGTCCGCCAGACGCACCTCCAGACCAACTCGTCGTAACACCTGCTCTCCCAAAGAGAGAGCGCTCAGGAGAGATTGAATCTCCATGGCGGCGACGGCGCGCGGCGAAAGCTCCGGCAACGAGCCGTCCACCAATGGACGGGCGTCACGCAGGATATCGACCACGTCGCGAATCGCGTCAAAATCCCCTTCGGCCGTGGCTTTCCAGCCGTGGGCGATACAGCGGTCGAGCTCGGGACGATACTTATCTTCAGGGCGCTCCCCAAAGTCGGAATAGACGCCCTCCGAATCTTCTTCGTCGTCGGGCAATGAGCGCAAGGCGCGCTGAAGGTTGGTGGATAGCTCAGCTAGATTCATGTAAGGCGACCTCCGCCATACCCGATTCTGGGAGTCGCCGCTTCAAGAAACAGGTACTGAAAGGCAAGTCGGATAAGAAACCGCATGCCCGGCGAGGCACGCTTGATTTCCTGTTCTACAATGAATCACAATTAATTTCAAGGCCTCATGGGCTAAATAGGCAACTTGAATTTACCGTTCTTTTACTCTTTAGATCCATCAGTTGCCCAGAATCCCAAGTCCACGGTTAAACCGACCTTCTGCTCATTCGAAGCCCTCAACCACCCGAATGCCTCCGGCATGGAATCCTCCAGAGGCACCCATTCCTTTTTCCCATGACGATCCCAAGTCCAAACGGGATGCTCGTTGTTTTTGCGCCAAGCCAGACGGGTCGGCGGGCCCTTTTTATCTTCGTAGTGACAGAGGAAAGCCATGGCGAGGACCTCATTCTCTTTACAAATGCGGCGCGCGTTGACGAAAAACGTGCTGACACCGAATCGCTCCGCCCAATGGCAGAATCGATCGAATTCCACCGTTTCCTGGGTCATGGATGGAAGCAGCAAGAAATCGGGGCGTAGTTGGGGAATCCACTGCGCCAGCTCGGGCCGTTTCTCACAGATGGCGTCTTTGCAGATGAATAGAACGAAACGGCCGAGGGTGGTTTCGAGCACTTCCAAAACCCGTCCGGGTACGATGCTCTCGAAGATGTGTGGTGGCAGCTCCGGTATCTTTTTGGCCAAGGCGACGCCGTTCTCGAAAACCTGAGGAGATTTTTTGAGCAGGGTAGGAGGGATTGAGAACTCTCCTCGTTTATCATGAGACATGAGGCCCCGGCGACCATAGATCATTCTCGAACGATTGACGCGGCCGCCTACTCCTTGCTCGTGAAAGCTGCCGGCCACCACACCATAGGGCCAACGGCCCTCAAGCTTTGCCAGGCGCCCCTCCAGCCATTTTCTGGTTTCCGGATCGATGGTGAGCTCGGGAAAAACGATCACGTGAATCCGCTCCCGCGCCGCGGCCTGGATTGTGTGCTCCAGGTGATCCCTGAGGCACTGTGGGTCGGTCATCGGGCGAGCTGCGCAGGCCGAAAAGAAGCGGTGGTCGGGCCCCGGGATTTCGAACAACGGATTCGACGGACAAAGAATCGGACATAGGGCGATTCGAAACGAAGAGTCGAGAGCATCGAAAGCGCTCTTCATGACCAAATCAGGCTCCTCGATTCTAGGTCGCGCGGGAAGAATCGACAGCTCCGCCGAGGATTGAAGCACGAACGTATGATGGGAGAGATGCCGATCGGGTCGCTCGATCAAAGGGGGAAGATGTTTGCGGGCCTGGGCTTTCTTGAAGGCCGCCAGGCGAGATCGGCGCCAAAGACCTGCTCGATCAGAGGCGTCACGACCCTTCGGCCGATTCCAGATCACGATCCAAGGCCTCGGCCCGTCGAGAGGCCAGTCTTCCAGAACGAATCGCTTGGGCCCCGAGCGCCTTTCCACCACATCCGACAGCTGAGCATCGAGAAGCCTCAGGGCTTCTACCAGAAAGGCGTAAAGCTCTTCCGGACCACCGGCAAAGGGTGCGGAGCCCTCTTTCCGAAGCGTTTCGATGAGCTCGGTCTCCGAAGCGAACGGCGGAGCCGGCTTGTAGAAGATTCCTTGGGTTTCTTTAGCCAACCATTGGGCAACCGCATATAGATGCGCAGCGAGCTCGAAATGATCCTCGCGACCAGCAAATGGATTGGTGCGAGCCTTTTTCAACAAATATCGCGACCATACGTCCAAGTCCACGGCTCCCTCCCTTTAAGAGTCGAAAAGACGCTCGCCCGAGCTCGGGAATGATGTCCTGCTCAATGGAGTAGTCTATTCGATTCTCACACCTCAAGCTAAAAGCCTGGAGTTGGGCTAAGATCCAGGCCCGCCAACGCGGCGCCGACTGCCATTCGCCCTCCGGGAAATCCTTGCTGGGGCATCGCCGTATGGAACACGCAGAGCATCGAGGAGCCACACCATGGGCTTGTTGTCCGGATCCGTAGCCATCAGCCGTTTCACCGTTGCACCGGTGCCCGAGGAGATCGATTTCGACTCCCAGGCCTTCCGGGAGATCGAAGCGGGCTCTGAGATACGCGAAAGCATCGGTTTCGTGCCTTTCGAGCCCGAGGCTCCTTACCAGGCGGGTGAGCGTCGCTGGTTCTTCCGGGTCCGGATCGACAAGGTCAGCCCGGATCCCACCGCCGTGCAAGAGCGGGTCAAGGAAATGGTCAAGGCGGAGCTCGACCAAGGCGCGGATTTCGTCGGTCCCAAAAAGCGCAAGAAGCTCCGCGAGATGGCCGAGGAGGAGCTGATTTTCGAAGCCAACCCGCGAACGAAGATCATCGAAGGTTGCATCGACGGCCAGATCCTCTACGTCGGCTCCACGGCCAAAGCCTATTTGGGCCGGGTGACGGAGATGCTGCGGCGTCTGGGCATCATCGCGGAATTTAAGACGCCTTGGATCGATCGTGGGGACCAGGACATCGAAAGCCCGATTCTGGAGATCTACGAGCCCGGCGAGGCGGTATTGGGAGCGCGCTTTTTGCGCGCGCTTTTGGGCGATCGAGAGATCATCTTCGAGCCGGAATCGGGTTTTGTCCGCCTGCGCACGGAAGACGCCCGCATCACCCTGGGTGGGGCCGTGCTCAAAGATCTGCATCGCTACGTCGAGCGGGGTGCCGAGCTGCTCTCGGCCAAAATGCTGGTGGGCGATCCGCCGTCGTCTTTCCGTCTCGAAGCCACCAGCTTTCGCGTCGCCGGTCTGAAGATAGAGACTTCCAAACACGACCATTGGACCGAGCTCTTGGACGAGCGATTGGAAAAGATCAACGAGGTTTTCGAGCTGCTGGACAAAAAATACGACGAGCTGGCCCCACGCCTCTTCCACGTTTAAGCTCAGCCTTCCGGCCTGAAGGCGCTAGAATTGTAGGTCGAATCCTACAGACCGAGTCTTTTGTGGAGGTGATCATGCGTCTATCGGCCCATCCGTTGTTGTTCTTGATCAGCGTCGCTGCATGTCTGTCCAGCTCCGGCTGTGGCTCGAGCGGCCCCATTGAACGCTCCGCCCTTTGCGAGCTGGCCAAGGACGCGTTTTCCCGCAAGATGGACTTCGAGCCCCTCTACACCGAAGACTCGGGGGCCTGCCGAGCCCTGAGCGTCGGCGAGCTGGAAGCGGCCGGCGCCCGAGAGCTCTTCGCCGACGCCGGATGCGGCACCGCGGTGTCCTATGCCGGAGAGCCCTGGACAGCCTTCTGCGACAACAATCTCTTGGGCAATGAGCGGACCCGCAATTACATCGGCAATCCGGAGGCCTGGAGCGACCTCGACCCCACTGTTTCCCATCGGGTCGAAACCCGCTGGAATCTCTCCCAAGGCGCCACCCTCCACTTGATGACGGTCAATCAAACCCAGGATCGAAAGCGGCCCTATCTGAAGCGGGTCGAGTACCGAAAGGCCGATGGCTGTGCCCTGGGCATGCACATTTACAAGAGCAACCCGGGTGCCACCCAGCTCAAACCTCTCCTCTTCTTCCACGGCGGGGGTTGGAGATACCGGGGTTTGGCAGCAATCACGGGTATCGACACCTCGGCCCCAAACTTGACCGACAAAGGTTATGTCGTCTTCGCGCCCTTTTATCGCCTGCTGCTGGATTCCGACGGGCCCGAGGCCTGTCACAACGCAGACGGCCGGGAGATCCTCGACGATATCGAAGCGGCCTTCCAATGGATTTTCGATCATGGCCAAGATTTCGGCATGGACCCGAAGTGGGCCCAAGAGCGCAAGCTTTCGGTGATGGGCCAGAGCGCCGGGGGACATTTGGCGGCCTACCTGGCCACCTACCACCCGGAGTCCGTGGAAAGGGGCATCTTGCTGTATCCGGCGCCGGATCTCGGATTCTTTGCCGAGAACATCAAGGCGGGAGGTCTCTATGAGAATAGATTCCTCAGCAGCCGCAAGCTGCTGCTCGGCTTCTTCCCCCAACCCGGGGTCACCGACCCCGCGAATCTCGACCCCTCCGCGGCCGAGGTGCGTCGCAACAGCTTTCCCGACGTCATCGAGCCCGACCCGTCACGCTTTCCACCCCTTTCCGTCATTCACGGATCCGCGGACACCACGGTGCCCGTGGAGCTGAGCACGCGGCTCTGCCAAGCGCTGGATCCGGCCGAGTCACCCCGCGACACTGCCTACACCGGCGGCGACCAAGCTCTGAGCTGCGGCGAGAAGAGCCGGCTGACGGTGGTCAAAGGGGCGAATCACATGCTCGACCTACGATGCTTCACGGGCAAGAAGGCATCCATCATGGATCGCCTCTTGCCCGAAGCCGCAGCCCTCTGCCCGGCGGGCAGCGCATCCGCCTCGCGCAAGGTGCGCGCCGCCTTGGAAGAGGCTTATTCCCACTTCTGATGACGACGCGATCTACCCACACCACCTGCTCGAAGAGGCGCCCCCGACCATGCGTTTGACCGCGCTGGTCTCAGGGATCTTGATGGCGGGCGCCTACGCCCGCCTACACGAGGCGGTGGTCTTTCGCAGCGAGATGGGCAAATCCTTCCTGCTGGTCAACCCCCGGGAAAGCCTGTTCTGGCTTTCCCACTATTTGTTGTTGGTGCCCGGCCTCTTGCTCATCGGCTGGGCCCTCTCCCCTTGGATTCAGCGGCATCTGCTTCCCCGCCTCGATTCCCTGCTGCCGAAGCAAGTTGACGACGGCTCGGATTCCACGCCGCGCTCATCCGCCTTCAAGAAGACTCTTTTGGCCGTGGGGCTCTGCACCCTGCTTTTTCTCTTCGCCGCGGTCGGTCGAACCCTCTTTCTGCTCGACCTGCCGATCACTAACGACGAGTACACCATTCTCTTCGGGGCTCAAATTCTGCTCCAAGGCTCGGTGACGGCCCCGGATATCGATCCCGCGTACGGGTTTTCCATGCCCTGGGTCTTTCGCCAGGACGGCCGGATCTCGTCCATGGACTTTCCCGGCACCATCTTGCTCACCGCCCTCGGTTTGCTCACCGGTCTCGAAGAGCTTCTCTTTTTCTTTCTAGCGGCCCTCTCCGGCACCGCCCTCATCTTCGCCTGTGGACGGATCGGAGGGAGCCGGGGTCTCGCTTGGGCGGCGATCTTCTGGATCCTCTCTCCGATGGTCTCCACCCTGTCGATGACCCTGCATTCCCACTTGGTCTCCCGCTCGTTCGTCGCCCTGGCCTTCAGCCTCTATCTCCTGGCGGTGGAGAACGACCGAGACGGCCGTGCCGTAGACCCGAGGTGCATGCCTTGGCTAGGGATGGGTATCGGTCTTTGCGCCGCCGCCGGATTCGTCTCTCGGCCTGCGGAGGTCGCCACCGTCCTGGCTCCCATGGGGCTCGACCTTCTGTGGCGCGCTTGGCGACAACATCGCGAAGGGTCGGGCGAAAAGGGGCTGAAGATCCTGGCGATGGCCGCGGCTTTGAGCTCCCTGGTGGGACCGGCGCTGATGGCTTGGTGGAATCTCCAAACCACCGGCCAGTGGAGCGTTTCCGCCCGGGTTCTGCTCAACTCCAGCCTCGACGACCCCTTGTGGCCGGCGGTTTGGGAGCGGTTGGGCGAGAACCTGGGGTTCAACCTCATGATGTTGAACCTTTGGTTCTTGGGGCCCCTCGGGGTCGTGCTGGCGCTGCTGGCCCTCGGCTCCGGTCGACATCTCGCCAAAGTCTGCGGCGCAGGGGTCGCTTGCCAATTGCTCATGGCCCTGATGCACGACAGCACCGGCATCCGCATCGTCGGCCCCATTCACTATTCCGAAGCCGCGGTGCCCTTGTTGATCCTCGCCGTGCTCGGCATTCGGGTAGCCGTCGACTGGATGCGTCGGCTGGATGCGCTCGACCCCGCGCCGCTCAAGGCCACCTCCGGCACGCTGATCGTCGCCTACTTGCTGGGACTGGTGATCTGGACCGGTGTGCACACCGGCTCGTTGATCGACCAAGCGGTCATTCATCAAACGCCCCTGCGTGCCGTGGCCGGTTTGAAGCAGGCCATCGTCATCGCCGATCGACCCTCGGATCTCTGGTTTTCACGCCCGGAAATCCAGGACGTATCCAGCTGGCTGGCGGACCTGCCGCACCCGGATCCGGCGCTCGAAAACGATGTGCTCTTCGCCTACCCCGAAGCGGATCTCGAGCTGTTGCGTCGCGACTTTCCGGATCGCCGCTTCTATCGCATGACCTACCACTCGGAAGGGGAGCTGGTCCGGGTCCGTCCATTGCCTTGAGCCGGGGGCGAGCCCAACAAAAAAGGCGCTCCTCGGAGCGCCTTTTTTGTCTTTAGGAGGGTGCCGGCTCAGTCGCTGCTGAAGGACATGAACAGGCGCAGCACGTACCAGAACATCAACGCCACGGACGCGAAGAGCTCCAAGGAGGCGGCGACGTATCGGTCCTCGGGAAAGTGGTGCAACACATTGGAGGTGTCGTAGAGGATCGCGGCGCCGGCGAAAACCACCATGCCGACGGAAAAGAACACCCCGAGCTGGAAGCCGAAGATCGCCCCGGCGATGATCAACACCAAAGCACCGATGCCGACCCAAGCCAGGATGCTTCCCATGAACGAGAAGTCCTTGCGGGTGGTGAACACGAACCAAGTCAGCCCGGAGAAGGCCACCAAAGTCACCAAGGCGGCGCTTTGAATCACGCCCGGAAAGCTGGCCTGGGCAATGGCCAGAGGCAGCACGAAGATCACGGCATAGGCCAACACCATGAGCGCCAAACCGGCGTATTGCACCGCTTGGGAGTCGGATTTGTGAGCGATGCGGCTGGCCAACCAACCCGCGACCATGAACGCGCCGAGCACCGCCAACCAGGGCACCGAGGTCAAGGCGCCCAGCAGCAGATTGGAGATTCCGGTGGTAAAGAAGACGAATTCCAAGAGCACGAAACCGACTATGGCCCCCAGAAGATGCAGGTAGGTTTTGGTAATAAATTGGGCGCGGGCTTCAACTCCCGCGTGGGCTACGGGCACGGCGCCGGGTACTGAATAAGCTGTATTCATCTCTTGTGCTCCTCCTGTCAGCTCGCTCGACGGTCAAACGCGATAGATTCGGACGGCCCAGGCGCTTCACGACAGGCCTGACTCGAATGGGCCCGGTCCGAAGGGCTCGAGCCGGAAGTCCGCCCTGCCGTGGGCGCTTCAACTTCACTTGGGGAAAGATTTTACACCACATGCCCCCTCAATGTCCCGATTTATCGATCGTCATCCCTGCTTTCAACGAAGAAAAGCGCCTCGGACACACCTTAGATCGGCTCCTTGCTTTCACAGAGAACCAGGGAATACACCACGAAATCATCGTGGTCGACGACGGCAGCTCGGATCAAACCCTTCAGATCGCCCAATCCTTCGGGGGCCAGGGGGTCCACGCCCTCGGCCTGCCCGCCAACCAAGGCAAAGGCGCCGCGCTTCGTCAAGGGGTGCTCAAGAGCCGGGGCCTGAAGGTGCTGGTGACCGACGCCGATTTGTCGACGCCCATCGAGGATCTCAACACCCTCGAGCCCCATCTGGAGCGCTCACCGGTGGTTTTCGGCAGCCGGGCGGTGAGCGATTCACGGGTCACCCGCCGCCAGCCTCTCTACCGCGACCTCATGGGCAAGACGTTCAACAAGATGATTCGCTTGGCGGGCATTCACGGCATCCATGACACCCAATGCGGATTTAAGCTGCTGGAAGGGGAGGTCGCCCGCGACCTCTTCTCGCGCTTGATCACCCCTGGCTTTGCCTACGACGTGGAGCTCACCTGGGTGGCCCGCAAGCTCGGTTACGAGGTTCTCGAGGTGGGGGTGCGCTGGGAGAATTCCCCCTCATCGAGGGTCAACCCCCTGCTGGACCCGCCCAAGATGCTGTGGGAAATCCTGAGATTCCGTCTGCATCATCGCGGCCGACTTTGACCCTCTTCCCTCAAGGCCCTGGCCCGTTCGAGAGCCCGCCCTTTGCGGGAGCCGGAAACACCCTTCAGCCAGGGTTGCTCGAATAGGTTCGGCATCTGCTCCCGGACGACCGTCAGCTGCTCAGGGGTGAGCACATTGAGCACGTCCAAAACCAGGCGATCCGACGATCCGGCCCGCTCCGCGGCGCGTTGCTCTCGGCTCGCCAGCAAACGATCTGCCCGGTGAAGGTCGAGCCCTTTCAACGCCTCGACGAACGCGCCTTGCTGCTCCAAGTCCGCCTGCCGCCGCTGCCAACGCCGACGTAAAAAGCCCAGACAGAGCTGGTCCATCCTTTCGACCTGAGGCTCGTCCAGCCCCAACGTCTCGCGCATGGCCGCCTGATGCCACCACATATTGCCCACCAAACGCACGAATCGCGCGTCCACTTCCGGTGGCGGCTTCACTGGAAGCGCGGGCTCCGCGGAATCTGCGGAGCTCTGCCCGTCGACTGTGAGCGGCTTGCTCGCCGAGGGCTCCGAAGATTCAGGAGCCGGTCCCAAGGCGACGAAGCCGACCACTCCAGCGAGCAGGATCAGCAGCCAACCCGCAGCGGGTTTCCATTGGAATTTGCTCACGGCGATACCTCCTCACCGGCCAGCTTGCGGTGATGTCGAGCGCGTTCCGCATCGGCCAATTCGCCCTCGCCGTAGAGCTGCGCCAGCTTTTCGTGTACCGAGCGTAGGGATGGCGAGATTTCAAGGATCTTCAGCAGCTCTTTCTCCGCGGCGGATCCATCGCCGGCGGCCAACAACACCTCGCTGAGATTGAGGCGGGCCTGCCAGTAAGCGGAATCTATGCCCAAGGCTTTTTCATAAGCGGACCGAGCTTCGTCCCCTCGACCTGAGCCGGCCAGGGCCAAACCCAAGGAATTCCAGGCGTCGGCGAGACTGGAACGCAGCGCCAAAGCTTTCCGTGCCCACCGCTCCGCTGCCGGCCAATCCTCCTGCTGGGCGGCTACCGAAGCCAGGTTGCTCAATGCGTCCACATAGGTGGGATGCTCGGCGACCAAGGATTCGAGCTGAGACCGCGCCTCGCTCAAACGCCCCAGACCGAAAAGTGCGACCGCCCGGTTGTTGCGCTCCAACGGCGAATCGAGGTCCGCCTCGACCCACCGGCTATACAGCTGCTCCGCCTCTGACTCCCGGCCCCTCGCCTGGAGCCAAGCGCCGAGGGCCATGAAGAGGTCCGACCGTGGACGATGGGACAAGCGCAGGGCTTCCCGCAGGGGACTCTCCGCGTCGTCGGCCCCGCGCCGGGCGAGCAAGATGCCGAGCCTGGCATTGAGCTGAAGGTCAGTGGCCTGACGGGCCAATCCGTCGCGATAGGCCTGCTCCGCCTGATCGACCTCTCCTTTGGCCTCCAAGACCTCCCCCAAGCGGACCCACGCCGGCGATAAGAAGGGGTCTACCTCCACCGCTTGCCGCAAACGTTTCTCCGCCGCCTCGAAATCCCGATCCGACAGCTCCACGGTGACGGCATGGGCCAGGATCAGCCGGGCGTGATCGGGAAATTGCTCCAAGCTCTCCGCCAACAAGATCCGCGCTTCTTCTCGGCGCTCGGACCGCTGCAAAATCGCGGCTTTTTCGATCCTCGCCTCGATCATGTCCGGCGCCAGATCGAGGGCCGCATCGACCAAACCCAAGGCCTTGTCCAGCCGGCCACGATGGGCCTCCAAAGCCGACAATCGCAAATAGAAGGTCGCGGACGATGGGGACAGCTCGATGGCCCGTTCGAGGCGAGACGCGGCCTCGCCGAATCGTCCCTGCTGGATGAGATTGTCCGCCAGCTCACCCAACACCGCCAGATTCTCAGGGTCCTTTTCCAGGGCGTCCCGAACCTGCGCTTCCGCCAGATCGAAGAGCCGATCTCCCCTTAGTTGCCGTGCTTTCTCCAAGGCCACATGGATGTCCACCATGGCTTTGGGATCGGCCGCCGAGCCGTCCCGCTGCGGCGGGTCCGCCAGGGAGAGGTAACCCAAGCTGCGCAGCTTTTCCTTCGACTCGGAGTCGAGCGCCTGGACGTTTTCGAATTCAGGATCCCCCAACGCCGTTTCCAGCTCCCGCAGGTCGCGGGTGAGATCGTGAGCCACGCCCGGTTGACGCTCGATGACGTTGGTCAGCTCCCGAGGATCTTTGCGCAGCTCGAAAAGCTCGGGATCGGGTCCGTCGATCAGCTTGAACCCCGCCGAGCGCAGCACTTTCAGCTTCGACCAACCGTAGGTGTAGTGGGGCAAATAGGTCTCGGAGTAGAGGGCCGATGGGGAGATCCGCTCGCCGCCCATCAGCGGCAGCAGGCTGCGACCGACGCTCTGCTCGGAAAACCGCCGCCATGGGAGATACCAACGGGACAAGCCCAACGCATCGAGCAGGGTGGGCATGAGATCCACATGGCCCACGGGCTCGGCCAGGCGCTTTCCTGCGGGCCCACCTGGCACCCGCAACAAAAACGGAATCCGCAGGGTCGCGTCGTAGGCCAATAGGGCGTGGGTTTGCTCTCCGTGCTCGCCGAGGCTCTCACCATGGTCGCCGATCACCGCCACCACGGGGGCGTCCGGCCCTTCGTCGACCGACAATCGGGGATGGGCCATAAATCGCTCGAGCTGGGCGTCGACGTACGCCACCTCCGCGGCGTAGGGACGCCCCGGGTGACGTCGACGGTATTCGGCGGGCGCCGCGTAGGGCGCGTGGGGATCGTAGAGGTGCAGCCAGACGAAGAATCGATCGCCGGACGGCAGCTCATCCAACCACGACAGGGCCGCGTCGACCGTGGCGGACGCCGGGCGATCCGGCACCATGTGGGGTCGGCGATCCACGCTGGAAGACAAGTCGTCGTCGTAGTGCTCGAATCCCTGGTCGAGACCGTATCGATCGTCGAGCACCGCGGCTGAGACGAACGCCGCCGTGCGCCAACCCCGATCCCGCAGCTGCTCCGCCAAAGTATCTAAAGACTCGGCGGCCGAATGGATGCCGTTGTTGCGCACTCCGTGTTGTTGGGGATAGAGCCCGGTCAACATGGAGGTATGGGCCACGAGCGTGATCGGCGCCACGGAGAAGGCCCGCTCAAAAAGCACACTTCGCTCGGCGAAGCGAGAAAGAAACGGGGTTTCGAGCTCGGCGCCGTAGGGGGCGAGATGGTCCGCCCGCAGGGTGTCCAAAGTCACCAAGACCAACGGACGCCGCTGCCGTGGGATGTCGTCCGACGGGCCGAGGGATCGCAGCTGAAGAACGACCAACGCCGCTGCCGTCAAAATCATCAGCGCGCCCGCGATCCGGCGCGTGGAGAGGTTTCGGTTGCCCATGGCTCTGAGGATTCCTGACCCGTGACTCCCGGGCGCATCCCGGGCGTCGACTGCAGCAGACCCTACACCCTCCGGACCAAAGCTCAAAGCCGGTGATCATCCGCCCTCGACAGGTCTGGAGATGCCCCACATCCCCGAAATGAAACCATCTGCGGCTGGACCTCAACAACTCGCCACTCGGCGCGTAATAAAAGGCAGTTTCTTTCATGCGTCGCTTTCAACGACGCTCATCGGGCATGCATCGGGCTTTCTCGCCCGAAAGAATCGGGGCTCTTTCCCCTCGCAGGAGCGCACATGGGCTCATCCAGCCTTCGTATGCCGACGGGCTACTTGTCCCCGGTCCGTCTCATCACGATCTATTTGCTTTGGCTGGCAGCCTGCCTGGGCACCGTGAATGCTTTCGCGGAGCCACATCCGGAGCCGTTCCCGCTGACCCGCATCGACTTCGAGGTGGTGCTCGACGGCAAGCTCGAGGAGAGCGGCTGGCAGCAGCTGACCCCCTTGCCGTTCACCCAGCTCCAGCCGGTAGCCGGTGTGGAGCCGACCGAAGAGACCCGGGTGGTCGTGGCCTACGACGATCAATATCTCTACGCGGCCGCGGACATGCTCGACAGCGATGCCGCAGGGGTTCGGGGCAATTCCCTACAACGGGACAGCGACGGCGGTGACGACATGTTCACGCTGCTGCTGGACTCGTTCAACGACAACGAAAACGGGCTGATTTTCTCCACCAATCCGGTGGGCACGCGGATCGACGAAACCGTGGCCAACGACGCCGAGAGCGGGGGCGGCAGCACCTTCAATCGCAGCTGGAATACCTATTGGGACGCCGCCGCCTCCCGTCACGATCGGGGATGGTCGGCGGAGATGCGGATCCCGCTCACCAGCTTGCGTTTTCAGAACGAGGACGGACAGGTGGTAATGGGCATGACCGTCACCCGCTGGATCTCCCGCAAGAACGAGGCAGCCACCTTTCCCGCCCTCGACCCGAGCCTCAATCGGGCTCAATTCAAACCCTCCGCCGCCCGAGACGTCGCCCTCCACAATGTGGAGACCCGCAGCCCGATCTACACCACCGCCTACGTGCTCGCCGGCCGGCGAGAGGAGCTCGACGTCAACGACGACGAAACCGCCTTTTCGGTTTCCGACGAAGACGTCAGCGAGGTCGGTTTGGACGTTAAATACGCCCTGACCAGCAATCTCAATCTCGACCTCACCGTCAACACGGATTTCGCCCAGGTGGAGGCCGACGACGCCCAGGTCAACCTCAGCCGGTTCTCCCTCTTCCAAACCGAAAAGCGGCAATTCTTCCAAGAACGCTCCAGTATCTTCAATTTCCACACGGGAGGCCCCAGCCGTCTCTTCTACAGCCGCCGAGTCGGTCTGTCGGAAGACGGCGAAGCGGTGCCGATTCTCGGTGGAATCCGATTGGTGGGCCGCATGGGCGATTGGGACGTCGGTTTCATGGACATGCAGACGCGGGATTTCCAAGGCGAGGAACGGCTGGAGTCCGGCGAAAACTTCGGGATCTTACGGCTCCGTCGCAAGGTGCTCAACGAACGTAGCTACATCGGAGGCATCGCCGCCAGCCGAGTGTCTTCCGACGGATACAACTACGCCTGGGGGTTGGACACGGTGCTCCGGCTGACCGATCTCGACGAGCTCACCGTTCGATTGGCCCAGACCTTTGACGAGGATCCCGAAACCGGGGAGCGAAGCAGCGACAGTGACAGCTTTCGCCTCTACTCATCCCTCGCCCGGCGCACCGCCGACGGCCTGGGTTACGACTTCACCTTCGCCTACTCCGGCGAGGACTACCAACCCGACCTGGGATTCGCCGCCCGCAGCGGTTTCTTTCGCCTCAGCCCGAATATCGACCACAGCTCGATCGGCACCCGCGGAGAGGACCGTTTCCAACGGATCAACTATTGGTTTCGCTCCGAGGCCTTTTGGGACGACTCCGACCGCGAGCTGGAAAGTGCCTATGTGGTGCTGGGCGGCAATCGACAGACCTGGGCCGGGGGTTGGTTTTGGTTTGATTTGAATCTCACCCGCGAGCAGCTCGAGGAATCCTTCGAGATCGGCGAGGTGGAGGTCGTGGCGGGACGACACGATTTTTACTCCCTTTCCGGTGGATTCCGCCTAGCCGAGGGCCAGGACTTCACGTTCTGGGGCAACCTACACGCCGGCACTTTCTACGACGGCGAGCGGTACAGCTTCCAGGTCAACCCGGGTTGGGTTTTTTCCAAATTCCTGAGCCTGGCCACCACCTACCAATGGAACGGCATTCGATTCCCGGATCGAGAGCAAGAGCTCGACATTCACCTAGCCCGGGTACGCTTGAGATTTGCCCTCAACAATCGATTGTCGGTCGACCTCTTCACCCAATACAGCAGCTTGGCCGGCAGCGTGGCGAGCAACTTGAGATTCCGCTACAACTTCAGCGAAGGCACGGATCTCTACGTGGTTTACAACGAGAGCCAAAATACGGACCGCCTGCTGGACACCGGCCTCGAGCTGCCCGAGCGCATCGGCCGCAGCCTATTGGTGAAATACAGCTACACCTTGCCTATCTAGATTCCGCCTAACGGCCTCTCGGATCGGTCTTCGCTCAATCGGTAGAATGGGCCCATGAGCAGCCATGATGCGTCTTTGCAACCGTCGAGGGTTTTTCGGGTGGTGGTCACTTCCGGCAACCCGGTGAAAATCGAAGCCGCCCGGCGTGGATTCGAGCAGGTCTTTCCGGATCACGACATTCGGATCGAGCCCTTAAAGGTGCCGTCGGGTGTGCCCGACCAGCCCCTTACGGACGAGGAAACCCTCAAGGGGGCTCGAACCCGGGCGGAGAATGCTCGGGCAGCCCGGCCCGATGCCGACTTTTGGATCGGCCTCGAAGGCGGGCTCGAGACCCAAAGCGGACAGCTGATGGCGGGCGCCTGGATCTTCGTCTTAGGGCCTGACGGCGAGGGTCGCTCACGGACCGCCAACTTTCTGCTGCCGGAGCCGATCGCCGAGAAAATCCGCTCGGGTCTGGAGCTGGGCACGGCCATCGATCAAGTCTTCCAACGCCAGGGGGCCAAACAAGGGCCCGGCGCCGCGGGTTTGTTGACCGACGGAGTCATCGGTCGGACGGATCTCTACGAACCCGCCGTGGTGTTGGCACTCATTCCTTTTCGCCAAAAAGAGCTCTACGACGCGAGCCCATGAGGCTCTCGTTCGTCGAAGGCCATCTAAAGACCAACCGACAACGTATATGGAGCCAAGAGACGGGAGATTCGGACATGGGCCCCCGCCCCATTCGCCGAGCCGCTGAGACCGTCATGAAGCCATCCCACCAGCTGACCGAGGACACCATGAGCAAATCCATCACCAAGCTCCTACTGATCGGCGCAATCGCCGCCTTTGCGCTTCTCCAACTTCAAAGTCTCACCGCGTCGGACAGCAGGTCCAGCTCTGAGCAGGGTTTCAAGACCGACGGATTCGAGCCCGCGACCTTCAAAAAGCCCTCCGACCAAAAAATCCGCGAAACCCTCACTCCCGAGCAATATCGGATTACCCAACAAGACGGCACGGAGCGTCCGTTCAGCAACGAATATTGGAACCACAAGAAAGCCGGCATCTACGTGGACATCGTCAGCGGCGAGCCGCTCTTCAGCTCCAACGAAAAATTCAAGTCGGGAACCGGCTGGCCTTCTTTTTGGGCGCCCCTGAACAAAGATCATGTGGTGGAAAAAGTCGACCGCAGCCACGGCATGGTTCGCACCGAGGTCCGTTCCCGCCACGGAGATTCCCACCTCGGCCACCTCTTCCCCGACGGCCCCAAGCCCACCGGCCTGCGCTATTGCATCAACTCCGCCAGCCTGCGCTTCATTGCGGTCGAAGACCTCGAGGCCGAGGGTTATGGTGATCTGCGCGCCCTTTTCGAGGACACCGAGAAGTAGTCGATCGGCCGATAATGCCATTCCGAGCAGCATTCCACCGGCTGCCGCGATTTTTCACCGTCGGGCGCACATAGATCCGCCAGGGTAGTACCAGTTCCCCAGAGATCCCACAGACTCAGCCCTAGCTCAACACCGCCCCACAGCAGACCCGCGGCGACGATAAGTGGGACGTTGCCTGCCGGATCGGAAAAGTTGACGGGGTTCTGGTTGGAGTAGCTGTAGTGATTCAGCCCACCACCAAACCCAATCGGGTCCATGGACGACCACCGGCCAATTTCGGGATCGTAATCCCTGGCTCCGAACCGTACCAGACCGGTTTGAGGGTCGTATAAGCCGCCTGCGAAGCCGAAGGGTTGGAAGCCGGGTTGGTGTCGAGGGTGCCCGTATCGGGCTCACGCACGACGGTGAGATCTCCGGCGCTGGCGAGCAGAGAGTCGTCGTCGTAGGCGAACGAGACTGGGTCGCCGCCGTTGACCTCCAAGCTGTCGAGGCGCAAGCCGTCGTCGTAGACGCGCTCGACGCTGCCGTTGACCGTGCCGGTCCAAGTCACACTTTCAAGCACCTTGCCGTCGTAGGTGTACGCCAGCTGTTCTCTTTAATGGTCCATTGTTCCCATTTTTTCCCTCACCATCGCCTCGAGGGCATCGAGAGTCTGGGCCCGCAAAGAAGGGAGGCTGCCTCCCATCTCCTGTCGCTGGTTGGCTGACACTAAGCCTGCAGATTCAAGGGTCAAGATGAGCGAACCAAAACGCTCAGCCCATGGATGATCCACAGCTTCCAGATCTGAGAGTAAGAAGTGCAACGAATCTGCGACGTTGACAAGAGAAGACGTATCAACCCTGCCTGTTTCAATCACTTCAAGCATCCGCTGGAATTGGCGTCTATTCAGTGAGATCACTAGAAACCTCCTGGCCGAGCAGTGACGACACGGTCGCCCTCCAAGATAACGGACATTTTGTTTACTGGATCGTAGAAGCGTGTTCTTCCAGGGATTGGATCAGCGGATTTAATACCCGTTTGAACCGTATTCTCGATGATCGAGGGAGTAAGGCCGCGGTTTCTCATTTGATCCAACGCATGCCCACTAAATGTCCGCCCTCCAATTGTGGCATCAACGTTCTGGAGCGGTTGATACCTAGAATTCGAGAGTGGGGCCCGTCTAGAACCTAGAAACCCAGTCGCCCCAGACTTGCCGGTGTTTAAGCCCTTTGACCCGGATACGAATTTCCGCCCAGCCTTCGCACCAGCCCCATATCCTCCTCCCGGGAGCGCCATTCCGAGCAGCATTCCACCGGCTGCCGCTATTTTCTCACCGTCAGGCGCACACGGATCTACCAGGGTCGAACCGGTTTCCCACAGATCCCACAGACTCAAGCCCAGCTCGACACCACCCCACAGCAGGCCCGCGGCGACGATGAGCGGGATGTTGCCTGCCGGGTCGGAAAAGTTGACGGGGTTCTGATTCGAATAGCTGTAGTGATTCAGCCCGCCGTCGAACCCGATCGGGTCCATGGACGTCCACCGACCGATTTCGGGGTCGTAATCCCTGGCTCCGAACCGTATCAGACCGGTTTGTGGATCGTATAAGCCGCCCGCGAAGCCGAAGGGTTGGAAGCCCGGGTTGGTGTCGAGGGTGACACGGCCGAAGGCGTCGTAACGTAGCTCCTGGGCGATCACCCCCGTGACGACATCGACGATCAGCCTCGGGCTGCCGAGGTGGTCGCTGACGACTCGGTAGGTGGTGCCGTTTTTGATCAGGTAGTCCGGCACGTTCGGGCGGGTGGCGTAGACGAAGCGGGTGACGACTGCGCCTGTGCCGTCGAGCTCGGCGATGGGGTTGAGGCCGTCTTGGTAGAGCCAGCCTCGGGTCAAGGTACCGTCGACCTTCTTGCCGATGCGCCGCTGGGCCGCGTCGATGACGTAATCGATGGTGAAACCCGACGGTAGGGACACTCGGCGCAGGTTACCGAAGACGTCGGTGTCGTAGGTGACGGCTTGGCCGTTGGCGGATTTCGACGTCAGCTCGCCCGCCTCGTTGTAGGTGTAGGCGGTGTCGCCGTATTGCCGTAGGCGATCTCTTGCGTCGTAGTCGGCGTCGAGCTCGGTGACGGTGCCGAACGGGCCGTCATAGGAGATGCGGTTGGAATTGGCGTCGTAGCCGTAGGTCGACACCAAAGTGCCGTCGTAGCTGACGGTTTCCAGGCGACCTCGGGGGTCGTAGCCGAAGGTTTCGGCCACGGTGGCACCGCCTTGGGTGCGGGTGAGATCGGTGATCCAGCCCCGTTTGTCGTAGAGGAAGGACTCGGCGTAGATCACGGCTCCGTCAAAGCGGTTGGTGATCGATTCCGGTTCTCCGAAATCGGTGTAGGTCCACTCGGTGGTCACCAGGCCGACGGTGACGGTGTCGAGCCTGCCCGTGTCGGGCTCGCGCACGACGGTGAGATCTCCGGCGCTGGTGAGCAGGGAGTCGTCGTCGTAGGCGAACGGCACCGAGTCGGCGCCGTTGACCTCCAAGCTGTCGAGGCGCAAGCCAGCG
>JAUIJL010000043.1 GCA_030431255.1 Thermoanaerobaculia bacterium
GCGACCCGGGTTCAGGTCGGCGACGATGCGGGTGCCTTGGGTGGTGCCGTCGGACCGCCACAGCTCCTCGCCGCGGGTCGGGTCGGTGGCGATGAAGAAGACCTGATGCTCGGCGGTGATCGTGGCTTCGAGCTCCGAGCCGAAGTCTCTGGCCAGGCTTTGGGAATCAGCCACCAGGCGGACGGGGCCCGAGACCTCACCGGACTCAAGGGTCGGGTCGGCTGAGACCGGTCCGGCCGGCAGGCAAGCGAGGGCGACGAGGCACCAGGGAAGCCACCGAGGTGCCGCGGGCAGCCGCCGGCGGAGGATGGGAAGAGGACGGTGGAGCATCGTGGGGTTTTTCATGGGGACATCCTTCCGAGTCTAGGGACCGAGCTGAGGGGCATGGTTTCGAGACAAGGGAACGCTCGGTCGTCGGTGATGGCAGGTGATCGGGTGCCGATGGGATTGGAATAGGACCGGCTCTCGCCGGTGAGGGAATCGGTGACGTTGAGGGTGTAGCCGACGTCGGTGCCGACGGCGGCGAAGACCCAGTAGTGGCCGTTGGTGTCGCAGCCGTCGAGCACTTTGACCATGGCTTCCCAATTGTCGGGCTCGAAGAACCACAGCAGGCCGGAGCTGGGACCGGCGGCGACCCGCTGCGCGGTGCCCGAGGCTTCGGCGGTTCGCCAGGTCAGGGACGCTTTGAATCTTGCGTCGTGAAAGCAGAGCTCGTCGGCACCGCAGGCGACATCGGCTCGGTCGAGGTCCACGGCGAAGAGCTCGCGGCCGAGATCCGGATGGTCGGCGGCGAAGTAAAGCCTAGAGCCACTCTCCCTCGAGCTGTCGACGGCGGCCGGCCCGGGATTTGCGGGGCTGGGGCCGGGGAAGAGGTCCGTCAGCCTGCGGGTGGTGGCCCGTCGCCCGTCGCTCAGCCAGGGTTCCAGGCCGAATTCCACGCCCTGAGCGTCGGGGCCGCTGTCGGCGGCAAAGAAGATGCCCCCGGGCACGGCAGTGAGATTCGAGACGCCGGAGCCGCGAGCCCCGGGTCGCAGATCTAAGGGCACGGTGCCGCTGGAGGTGCCGTCGCTGACCCACAGCTCTTGACCGAGGCTTGGGGTGTCGACCGCCAGGAAAAGAAGCCCCCCAGACTCAGCACTCTCCAAGATCTTTGAGCCCGGCTCGAATTCGCTGATCACCGTCAGCCCGCTGGGTTCCGCCCGGAGCAGACGATGCCCGTCGGACGTCGACTCGAGAATCGCCACGGAATGTTCCCAAGGGCTTAGGCGCTCAAACGTGGAAGACGCCTCGCCCGGGTTGTGGTCGGCGACCATAGCGGTGCCTTCAGTGGTGCCGTCGGTGGACCAAAGCTCCGTGCCGAAACCTTTTTGGAAGACAGTGAAATAGGTGCGAGCACCCGCCGTGGTGAGCTGAGCCGGGCCGTGATCCCGTGCCAGGATATACAGGTCGGGATCCATCTCGAATTGGGAGATGGCCCGCGTCCCGGCCGGAGTGCCGTCGGAGATCCACAGCTCGGCCGGCCCGTCGGGATCGGCGAAGGCGTTGAATAGCAGCCGATCCCCGAGGGCGGCCATGGACCGTGGAAATTGCTGCGTTTGGGGGCAGAGGGTGGACTGGCAGAAAGGGTCCCATGCGGGCTGGACGTCCACCACCAGCTCGGGGTCGTCGCTGGAGCCGGAAGTCACCCACAGGCGTTGTCCCGGTTGCGACGTGGAGATGAACATGCGATCTCCCGCGGCGGCGATGAACACCGGGCGCTCGCCGGCTAGGTCCAGGGCTTCGCGGGTGCCGTCGGGCCGTAGCGCGATGGCGGCTTCGAGGTCGCTGCGTGGATCGTCGTTGAAGGAGAAAAGGGTACCGCCGGCGATCCCTAACATCGAGGTCGGTGCCTCGGCCAAGAGCTGCTCGGCGTCGGTCGCCCCGTCGGCGCGCCAGAGGGAGCTGCCCGAGGTGAGGTTTGGGTCGGCGCGAAATACGACGGAGGGTCCGCCGGGGCTTTCCGGCCAGATCAGAAGGTCTTTGGGATCGGAGGCGCCGGGACGTTCTCCGAACGGCTCCGGAAGGGGTTGGGCATCGAGGGCCTGACCGTGGCTGATCCAAAGCTCCGACTCCGTGCGGGTCTGAAGATCACCGTAGGGCACCGGGGAGAAGCGGGTGAAGATCAGGGCGTCACCGAGCTGGGCGCCGGAGCCGGCAGTGGGCTCGGAAAGGGTGCGCAACGAGCTCGGGTCGCCGTCTACGGCCTTGAGACCGGATCCCGGTCCGCTGGATTTTGTGAACGCCAGCGACTCCCCCATCTGTCCGATGAAGCGGATGCTCTGGCCTTGATCGATCAGCTCCGAGCCGTGGTCCCGCAACACCCACAGCTCCTCGAGATCTGCGAATCGGTGCTTCATTCGGGCGTAGAGATGCCCGCCCACGGCGCGCAGCTGGAGCAGATCTCGGGGAAAGAGGGTGACGGGAAGAAGCTCCGGCACCAACCGGGTGCCTTCGGCGGTACCGTCCGTTCGATACAGGCAATTGGCCTCACAACTGGCGAGTCCGCCGTAAACGATGCCGTCCAGCTCTTGAAGGCCGTAGGTGTAACTGGAGAAGGGGCCTGGGGTGAGATCCGCCACCATTTGGGTGCCCTCGGCCGTGCCGTCGGTCACCCAGGGCTCGAAGCCGAATTCCGGTAGGGAAGCGGCGAAGAGAATCCTGCCGTCGCGCAAATCCCAATGGCCGATCGGACCGCTATTGCAGCCGTCGCAGTAGGTCGTGATCAGGACGGGCTCGGCCGAAGGCTCGTCCAAGCGCCAGAGCAGGGTTTCGCCGCCGCGGTCGTAGGTGGCGAAGATCAGCATGGAGCCGTTGCTGAAGGGCTGACCGTAAAAGTCGATCTGGCCCGGGATTGCTGACGGCACCATGACCTTCGAGGTGCCTTCGGGGGTGCCGTCGGATCGCCACAGCTGGGAGCCCGTGAGCACTTCGTCGTTGGAGAGGAAGAAGACCGCATCGTCGAAAGTGACGCCATGGCTGAAATACGACGACGACTCGCAGCTTGGGCAAGGCGCCACCAGTCTTTGGGTGCCGGAGTCGGTTCCGTCAGAGGTCCAGAGCCAGGTACCGGCGCCGAGAAACGCCCGATTTCCGACGGTCTCGATGACATTGGCTTCAACGGAGCACGATCCAGGGCAAAGCTCCGCCACGAAGCGGGTGCCCTCTGCGGTGCCGTCCGTGCGCCACAGCTCCGAGCCCCTGGCACCGTCGTCGGCCATGAAGTAGACCCAATCGTCGGCGGTGGCTAGCTGTTTCGGTGAGGAGCTACCGTCGAGGGGTAGGGTCGCGATGTCGGTGACCGGGAAAGGGTTTTGAGCGATGGCCGACATCGAGCCGAGCAGGGCTGTGGTGAGCCAAGCCAGCACAGAAATCATAGGTCCGTGCGGGCCGAAGCTCGAAAGGCGCGTTGCATGTATCGTGGTGCTCAATTTCGGATTCCTGTTAGTGGTTCGGCTAACAGACTATGTCGCGCTCTGGATGGGGTAAACGTTTTGCGCCGAGGGTTGAGCTTTGCGAATGTCGGCAAATCTGGGCTCCATCGGCAGGTCGGCCCGGTCTCGCGGAGACCGGGCTTCGCGGCGAATGGGTGCCTTGGAGAGAGGCTCATGGACACACCGCCAAAGCTTCCGTGTCGGTGATCGCCGCGGCGCTTTCGCCCACGGGATTGGTGTAGGTCTTGCGCTCACCGGTCCACAGATCCTCGACGGTCAAGGTATAGCCGACATCGGTGGAGGTGGCGGCGAAGACCCAGAAGTGCTCGTTGATGCCACAGCCGTCCAAGACCTTGACCATGGCTTCCCAATTGTTGGGCTCGAAGAACCACAGCAGGCCGGAATCCTCCGTCGACCCGATCCGCCGGGCGGTGCCCGACGCGCCGCCGGCGGTATGCCAGCCCATGGTGATCTCGAATCGACCCTGCTGCAGGCAGAGCCGATCCACGGGGCAAGTCTCGGTGGGGGAGCTGAGCTCGAGCACGAAGAGCTCCCGGCCGATCTCACCGTTGTCGGCGGCGAAGTAGAGCCGATCTCCCAGCTCCGTGCGGACCAGGGTGCCTGGTCCCGGGTCGGAGGCGGAGGGACCGGGGTTGAGGTCGGAGATCAAGGTGGTGCCCACCGAGGTGCCGTTGCTGATCCACGGCTCGAAACCGTCACCGGCGGATCCGGCGGCAGCGAAGTAGATACCTCCCGGGATGGGCGTCAGGTGGGCGACTCCGGAGCCCCGGGGATTGTCGGTGCGCAGGTCGATCAGCCGAGTGCCTTGGAGGAAGCCGTCGGATACCCACAGCTCGCGCCCCGCGGCCGGGGTGGTGACGGCCAGGTAGAGGAGATCGCCGGAGGCCACCAGCTCATGGACTCGAGACCCCGGTCCGCCGATGTCGGGATCCCCGAAGTCGACGATCAATGTGGCGCTGGGAGGCCCGGCGGTGGACGAGCGAAGCAGCTTGTCTCCATCTTCGTCGCGCACCACCCAAACCGCGTTCGGTGAGCTCACGGACGGAGGGCCGGTCAGTGGCTGCCAAGCAGTCAGAAGGGTGGGCTCGGCGCCGCTGCCGTCCGGGGTCACCTCGGCCACGATGCGCGTTCCTTCGGCGGTGCCGTCGGTGCGCCACACCTCGCGACCGGTGGGGCGGTCGTAGGCGGTGAAATAGACCAAATCGCCGACCCGGGTGAGATCGCTCGGTGAGTCGAAGGCGGGGTAGATCCCGAGCTCGGGAGCCAATTGAAATTCCCGCAGCACCCGGCTGCCCTCCGCGGAGCCGTCGGTGCTCCACAGCTGACCCGGCCCGTCTTCCGATTCGAAGGCGACGAACAACATCCGATCACCGAGGGGTGTGAGGTGGTTGGGGGCCGGTTCAGGGTACGGTCCGGGGCAAAGGATCTGGCAGGGACCGCCCCAAAGAGGGAAGACGTCGAGAATCATGTCGGTGCCGTCTTGGGTGCCGTCGGTCGACCACAGGGCTTGACCGGGGGCGTCGGTGCCGAAGAGCAGCCGGTTGCCGAAAGGCACCATTTCCGACGGCGAACGGTCGACGACGATCGTCCGGCTCGAGCCGTCCGGCTCGAAGAGCAACAACCCGGGGCCTTCGGTGGTGCCGGCGCGGAAGGTTCCTGCGTAGAGTCGATCCTGGGCCACCGCCATGGGATGGGGGTAGAGATCCTCGGCCAGGGGCACGGCGGCGGAGTCGGCGAGCTGCCAAACGGCGAAGAGCTGGGTGCCGTCCTGTTTTCCCACCCACGCCACGGTATCGCCCCAAGCGGTCATCTGCTCGGGATCCGAGTCGCTGGTGGGCGGATGCAGGTCGCGTAGCAGTTGGGTGCCCGCGGTGGTGCCGTCGGTCACCCACGGCTCGGGCTCGGTGTAATCACCGTCGACGAAGCGTTGGGTCGTGAGCAAGGTGCGGTCGTCGGCCGCCGCCACCAGGCTGACGTTGACGTCGTCCGCCAGCAAGCGGGTGGTGGCCGCCGTGCCGTCGGTGGCTCGCAGGGCGCCCGATGTGCCGAAGGTGCGATAGAGCAAAGATCCCTGGGCTTCGCCGAAGAGGTGGATGCTGCCGTGGGTGCCGAGCCGGGCCGGTCCCCCCAATCCGCCGATCGCCCACAGCTCGTCCATGGCGTCTCGGACGTTGAGGTAGAGGGTCGAGCCCGCCGTCGCCACCTGGATCGGTCGACCGAGGGTCGGCGGATAGAGCTCGGGAACGTAGGCGGTGCCCTCGGGGGTGCCGTCGCTGCGGAAGAAACAACCGCCCCGGGAGCATTGGCTGCCTACCAAACCATAGAGTTGGTCGCCGAGCACGGCCACGGCGAGGGTGTTGGAGCCCAGGTTGCCTGGATTCAAGTCCGCCAGCATGCGGGTGCCCTCGGCGGTGCCGTCGCTGATCCACGGCTCGCGGCCGTGGACGCCGTCGTCGGCGGCGAAAAAGAGCCGATCCCCCAAAGGCGTGAGGTGGGTGGGCACATTGTGGCAGTCCACGCAGACGGTGGTGATGGGCTCCGTGCCTTCGGGGGTTCCGTCGGAGCTCCAGAGCTCGACGTCACCCGCGTATTCGTTGGTGAAGAAAAAGACTCGGTCGCCGACGACCGTCAGGTCGATGCGGCCGACGGTGGCCTCGAAATCGACCCCTAGGCTTCGGGTACCCTCGGCGGTGCCGTCGGAGGTCCACAAAAAGCGCCGGAAATCGGCATCGTTGACGATGAACAACAGCTTGTCGTCGAGCACCACGCCCTCGCCGTGGTAAAACGGCTGGAAGTCTTCGGCGGGGCGGGAGATGAACGAGGTGCCGGCGTCTGTGCCGTCGGTTTTCCACAGACCGCCGTCCATGGCGAAGTAGAGCAGGTCGCCGGAGGTGGCCAAGAGTCTGATGGCGGTGGAGCATCCGCCCGGGCAGAAGTCTGCCACCAGCCGGGTGCCGTCGGCCGTGCCGTCGGAGCGCCACAGCTCCCGACCGTGGACCGGATCGCCGGCGATGAAGAAGGTTTGGGTTTCACCCACCTCGTATTCGGTGGGGTGGGAGCCCCGGTCCCGTGGGGTGCGCACCACATCGGCGGCCGGCTGGATGACCTGCCCAGAGGCTTGGGTGGCTCCGGCCAGGATCAGGATGCATATCAAGGTGGATTTCACGGACGCTCCCCGGGTGGTTTCCCGAATACGGGTGGTTTCCTGAATAGAGAGGTGCGGGTGGTCTGCCAGGTTCTACTTAAGGGCATGTCGCGAGTGCTTCCGTGTCGGTGATCGCGGCGGCGCTTTCGCCCGGGGGGTTGGTGTAGGTCTTGCGCTCACCGGTCAGCAGATCCTCGACGGTCAGGGTGTAGCCGACGTTGGTGGAGGTAGCGGCGAAGACCCAGAAGTGCTCGTTGATGCCGCAGCCGTCCAAGACCTTGACCATCGCCTCCCAATTGTCGGCCTCGAAGAACCACAGCAGTCCGGAATCGTCGGTGGACGACACCCGCCGAGCCGTGCCGGAGGCGCCGCTTGCGGTATGCCAGCCCATGGTGATCTCGAATCGACCCTGCTGCAGACAGAGGCGATCGTCAGGGCAGCCCAGGTCGCCCAGGGCGTCGAGGTCGAGCACGAAGAGCTCGCGGCCGATGTCGCCGTCGTCGGCGGCGAAGTAGAGCCGGTCGCCGTCTTGGGTGCTGACCACGGTGCCCGGCCCGGGGTTGGATCCTGAGATGCCGGGATAGACGTCGGCGGCCAAAAACGTATTGCGCACGGTTCCGCCGCTGACCCACGGCTCGAAACCCTCACCGTCGGGCCCGGAGGCGGCGGCAAAGAAGACACCACCGGGAATCGGGGTCAGGTAGGCGACCCCGGAGCCCCGCGGGTTATCGGTGCGCAGATCGAGGGGGCGGGTGCCGGCGAGGGTGCCGTCGGATACCCACAGCTCGCGGCCCAAATCCGGGGTGGTGATGGCGAGATAGAGCCGATCTCCGGACGCCACCAACTCGTGGACCTCGGCCGAGGTGCCGCCGAGATCGGAAATCCATTGGGCGCCGAGGCCGTCGGCGGAGGAGCGCCACAGCTGGTCGCCGCCTGAATCCCGGCGCAGGACCCAAACCAGGGACGGCGGTCCGGCCGCGGGGGTCCAAGCGACGAGATGGATCGGCTCGGCGGATTCGCCGTCGGCGGTGAGATCGGCCACCAGGGTCGTGCCCGCTGTGGTGCCGTCGGTGCGCCAGACCTCGCGGCCGGTTTCGCGCTCGAAGGCGGTGAAGTAGACCCAGTCGCCGACCCGGGTCAAATCGTCGGGGGAATCGAAGATCGCGTCCCGTCCCGCGCCCGGATCCATCTCGAATTCGCGCACCACCCGCGTGCCGTCGGTGGTGCCGTCGGTGGCCCACAGCTGTCCCGGCCCGCCGTCTTCTTCAAAGGCGACGAAGAGGGTTTGGTCGTCGAAGGGCGTGAGGTTGTTGGGAAAGGGCTCGGGAAAGGGCCCCGGGCACAGTATTGGGCAACCCCAGCTCCAGCCGGGGTGGACGTCGATGATCAGCTCGGTGCCGTCCTGGGTTCCGTCCGTGGTCCAGAGGCCCTGGCCCGGGCTGCCGGCGGCGGCCAGCAGGCGATCTCGGAACGACACGAGCTCAGTGGGCGAGCCCGGGATGGCGAGGGGCCGGCTCTCTCCGCCACGCTCGAAGACCAACAAACCCGGGTCGAGGGCCGTGCCCACATAGAGCTGATCCCCGACCACCGTCAACGGACCGGGATAGAAATCACTGGCCAAGGATTGAGGGGATTGGCCGTCGAAGAGCCACACGGAGCGTCGATTGCTGCCGTCTTCCAAAGCCACCAACGCGAGATCTCGGCCCCAAGCCACCATCTGGGAGGGATTCGAGTGGGAGGTCGGCGGGGTGGGATCCAGCAAGAGCGAGGTGCCGGCGTGAGTGCCGTTGGTGATCCACAGCTCGGTTTCCTCGCCAAGGCCGTTGGCATTCGCCCGAGCCACCAACAAGGTGCGGTTGCTCACCGAGCCGAGCTCGGAGACATAGGCCGGCTCCAACACCGTGCGGGTGGTCTCGGGGGAGCCGTCGGTAGCCCTGAGCATCCAATGGGTGGAGTCGTAGGTTCGATAGAGCAGGGTGCCACGGGCGTCGGTCCCGAGAAATTGCACGGTGCCGTGGTCGCCGAGGTAGGCGAGGCCATCGGGTCCACCGATGGCCCAAAGCGATTCGGGCGAGTCGAAGATCCTCAGGTAGAGGGTCGAGCCGGCGGCTTGGACCCGCACGGGATTGCCGGTCGCTAAGGGCGGGAAGAGCTCCGGAGCCAAGCGGGTGCCCGCGGGGGTGCCGTCGGTTCGGAACAGGCAACCCGCGCCCGAGCATTGGCTGCCGAAGGTGCCGTAGAGGGTATTGCCGAGCACAGCGACGCTGTTGGGATACGAGCTGCCGGCGCCGGGGACCAAGTCCGCGAGCATGTGGGTGCCGTCGGAGGTGCCGTCGCTGATCCACGGCTCTTGGCCGTGGGTGCCGTCACTGGCGACGAAAAATAGGCGATTTCCCAGCACGGTCGTGCTGCTGGGGTGCACATAACAGCTGTCGCACAGCTGTTTGACGGTGGTTGTGCCATTGGCAGTGCCGTCGGTGCGCCAAAGACGGGAGTCGCCGAAGGAGCCGACGGTGGAGAAGTAGGCCTGGTTACCGATCACGGTCAGGTTGACCGGGCCCGATACCGAGTCGAACGAAATGGGAATGTCGACGGTGCCTTCGGCGGTGCCGTCGGACGTCCAGAGGGCGCGCCCGAGCTCGTCGTGGGGGGCGACGAAAAGCAGCTTGTCCCCCAACATGACCCCGCTGTGGATGGCATTTCGCTGGAGCGTTGCTCCGGGTTGGGCAATGAATACCGTGCCTTGGTCCGTGCCGTCGGTCTTCCACAGCTGACCGAGGGTGGCGAAGTAAAGCTGATCACCGAAGGTGGCGAGGGGCCTTGCGAAGCTGCCGCAAAGACCGGGGCATAGGTCGGTGACCAGGCGGGTGCTGCCCGGCGTGCCTTCGGTGCGCCAAAGCTCTTGTCCGTGCACCGAGTCGCCGGCGATGAAGAAGGTCTGGCTCTCGGCCGCCATGAAAGAGCCCGGGAACGTGCTGGAGGCGGTGTCGATCTGCGTCAGGTCTGCCGCCGGTCGCACCAGCTGAGCCGCAGAGCCGGTGGAGATGAGCAGGGACAAAGCGGTGAGCACAGCGATCCACAGACCTCGGCGGCCCATCCGATGCCCTGAGATCGTTTCCGGCTCATCACATGTTGATAGAGCATGCTGCATGTCGATGATTCCTCTCCGTATCGGGATCGGCCTTATTCCGCCCGCGCGCTTGCTTCTACGATCCCAATTTGCCGACGAGACCTAAGACGAAATAGTCTGAAATGGGCCTTTGACCATGTCGGGAGGTATTGCAGATCAACAGGTCGTTTGACCTGATGATGCTACATCAGCATTTTTTCAAAGTAAAGACTCGACCGCCGGATTTCGCGGGCCAGGACCGGCCGGATTGGGCCGGATGGATGTAACCCTGCGGCGGTGAGACGCACCAAACCGATCAGCCGTTTCTTGCGAAGATAAGCTTGAGTTTCCCGAATAGGATCGCGTAATCGATCGCGCAAATCCGATGGTTAAAGGGTCCACGACCGGCTCCCGAGGGGAGCCGCGATCCGGGCCGCCATCCTTAGGAGCCGACCATGAGCACGGATGCTGGAAAAGCCGAAAAAAAAGCCCGCGGAAAAATCGTTTGGCATAAAGCCGCCGAGTTGGGCGAGCTCCCGGAAGGAAGGGTGAAAACCGTCAATTGTGGATTGAAAACCCTCTGCCTCAGCCATTTCGAGGGCCAATACGCCGCCCTCGACAACAAATGCCCTCACCAGGGCGGTCCACTCGGCGAAGGCTCGATCGAAAACGGCTGGCTGCGGTGCCCCTGGCACGGCTGGGACTTCCATCCCTTGACCGGTGGCTCGCCGGGCGGCTACGAAGACGGCATCGAGACATTCGAGGTGGATCTTCGGGAAGACGGGGTCTATGTGGCGGTGGAGGAAGACGCGCCCCACATCCGCACGGTGACGGATGTGATGGCGGAGACCATGGTCAATTGGGGAGTGACCCAGGTCTTCGGCATGGTGGGCCACTCCAATCTCGGTTTGGCTGATGCCTTGAGGGTGCAGGAGGAAGCCGGCCATCTCAGCTACTACGGCATTCGTCACGAAGGGGCGGCGTCCTTCGCTTGCTCCGCCTACGGCAAGCTGACCGGCAAACCCGCGGCCTGCTTGGCCATCGCCGGGCCCGGGGCGACCAATCTGCTGACCGGCCTGTGGGATGCCAATGTCGACCGATCGCCGGTGTTGGCCTTGACCGGCCAAGTGGACACCCAAGTGCTCGGCCCGGGCGCTTTCCAAGAAGTGGATCTTCAAGGGGCCTTCGGCAAGGTGGCCCAATGGAGCCAAACGGTGTTGCACGGCTCCCGCCACGCGGAGCTGATCAGCCTCGCCACCAAGAGCGCGATCCTCAATCGCGGGGTGTCTCACCTGATTTTCCCGGACGAGGTGCAGACCCTGCCCGCCGCCGAGGGCGCCAAAGCCGGCAGCCCGGAAGGACGGGTGACCCCACGGGAGATCTCGCCGCCGGAGTCGTCGCTGTCGGCCGCCGTGGACTTGTTGAAAACGGCTCGACGGCCGGTGATCATCGTCGGCCACGGTGCCCGTTTTGAAATGGACGCGGTGGTCGAGCTGGCGGAATCCCTGGGGGCGCCGGTCTTGACCACTTTCAAGGCCAAGGGCCTGATCCCCGACGACCATCCCTTGGGTTGCGGCGTGCTCGGTCGCAGCGGCACGCCGATCGCCAGTTGGTTCATGAACGAATGCGACGCCCTCTTGGTCTTCGGCGCCAGCTTCTCCAATCACACGGGCATCACGCCGAAAAAACCGACCATTCAGGTGGACTTCGATCCCATGATCCTGGGTAAATTCCACGCCGTGGACGTGCCCGTTTGGGGTGAGATCGGCGTCACGGCCAAGCTGCTGCAAAGACGGCTGGGCGGCAACACCAAGGTGGATCAGCGGTCCGAGGTGGCCGAGCGTTGGGCGATTTGGCGCGAGGAGAAAGAGCGACGCCTTAGGGACGACCGGGGCCAAGGCGTGAGCTCGTCTCACATCTTCGCCGCCATGACCCGCCAGGTGCCCGAGGACGCGATCATCGCCGTCGACGTGGGCAACAACACCTATTCCTTCGGGCGGTATTTCGAATGCAAACACCAAGCGATTCTGATGTCGGGCTATTTGGGCTCCATCGGATTCTCCCTGCCCGCGGCCATGGGCGCCTGGGCCGCCACCCAAGAGGCGGATACTCCGTTCAGCGGTCGCAAAGTCGTCTCGGTCTCCGGTGACGGTGGGTTCGGCCAGTACATGGGCGAGCTGCTGACGGCGGTCAAATACAACATGAGCATCACCCACGTGCTGCTCAACAACTCTGAGCTGGGCAAGATCTCCAAAGAGCAGCGGGCGGGCGATTGGCACGTGTGGCAAACCTCCCTGCACAACCCGAGCTTCGCTGCCTATGCCGAGATCTGCGGCGCCTTGGGCATTCGGGTGACCCGGGCGTCGGAGCTGGACGACGCCCTGAAACGGGCCCTCGCCCACGACGGCCCGTCGCTGGTGGAGATCGTCGCCGACGTGGCCTTGATCTGACTAGCTTGGTGCCGTTCAGAGTGACATTTTTAAGGACATGGAAGGCGCGGCGCACCGAGCAAGTCAGTGTCCGCGCACGTCAATACTTGTGCAGGTCTAGCTAGGCCTTCCGCTTGGGCTGCTAGGATGTATGCATGTCAGATCGAAAATATAGTCAAAAGGGATACCAAGATCACGACCGGGGCCAAGAGCGCTCGCGCCCCAAGCCCCGGGGACCTCGCGATCCCACCGAGCGTCCGCGGGGCCGCACGGCCGGCAAACGCACCAAAGTCGCGTTCCGCTGCGCGGTGTGCGGCGCGGAAAATTCCGTCGAGGCTCAGCTGAGCGTCGAATCCACCTGCCACAAATGCAACACGGACTTGCACACCTGCACCCACTGCGCCTATTTCGACAGCGGCGCGCCCAATCAATGTCGCAAACCCGAGGTGCAATACGTGTCGTCCAAAGCGAAACGCAATAGCTGCGAGCTCTTCGAGCCCAAAGCAGCGAGAGAATTCGCCGGCGAGCCCGAAGCACCCAAAGACGCGAAATCGGCTTTCGACGCGCTGTTCAATTTTTGATCCACCGGACGGAGATCCGCTGAACGTCCGGGGCGTCGTCAGTGGCGAGTCTCGAATTCAAAGACTTGCACGCGGTGGTCGCTCGAGGCGGTGGACAGGTAGCGGAAGCCGTGGGGCTCGATCCGCGGTCCGAAGATGCATTGGTCGATCGCCAACAAAGGGAAGGGCACCGGCCAGGTGTAAGGCCAGCCTCGACCTGTGGTCTCGTAGGCATGTCGATAACCGTTCGGCAGCTGCTGGAGCCGTCGGGACCGTCGCGGGGCGTTGAAGTCGCCGGCGATGAGGTCCGGCCGGCGGTCCTCGATCTTGGCTACCAAGCGGGCGAGCACCGGGTCCCTGGCCATGAAGGGATTGGCCGACATATCCACCGCCAGGATGCTCAGGGCTCGGGGCTCCGTCTCGCGATGCAGGGTCGCAGCGACCGTCTCGTCCAAGTCGGTGCCGGGCGCGTCGGCAGGGGCGAGCGCGCATTGCACCCAGAGGGTGATCAGACCGGGGTCGACCTCGAGCTCGTGGCTCAAAACTTTTCCACGACAGGCGACCACCATCAGCTGACCCATGGCGTAGTCCATGCCCGGACCGAGCTTGAGAGCCCAATTGCCCCGGGTCACTTGGCGGGGGACCTCGTTGAGCACGTAGATGTCGCCTTCGAGCCGTCGCAGCCGTTCGATTTTGTGCTGCCACGGCAGGAAGTTGCGAAAGACGTTCCAATGCACGAGGCGGAGCTCTTGAGGCTTCGAATCGTTGGTGCCAGGTAGTTTCTGGGAGGTGCCAGGTAGTTTCTGGGAGGTGCCAGGTAGTTTCTGGGAGGTGCCAGGTAGTTTCTGGGAGGTGCCAGGTAGTTTCTGGGAGGTGCCAGGTAGTTTCTGGGACGTGGGACGAACCCAATTGACCTCCGTGCTCGCCCAATGAATCGTGAGCAGGACGGCGACCAAACCGGCGATTCCAGCTTTTCGCAGGGTGCTCTTCCACAGCAGGACGGCGCCTGCGACGCACGCGGTGATCGGCACGGGGGTGGGGATGTAGAAGAGCAGGCCGCTCCACCACGTGCCGTCGCCGAGCAGTCGTCCGGCCGACCACAGGCCGGTCAACACGAAGGGTAGGGCCGGCAGATTGCTGACGATCCGCCGGATGGGGCGAGCTCGGCTCATCGGAAAATCGACTCGATGCCCATCGCTTGCTTTCGGGCGAATTTCGGCACGAGCCGGTGCTCAAATCGGTGCACGATGGGGTAGATCGCTGCCAGGGCGCGAACGGTGAACACTTGATCGATCAGCCGATAACCCCGCTTCCGTCTCAGGAATACGGCCAAAATCCAGCGCAAATACACGCTCCGCAGACTCATGGGCGCGAAGTCCATGTTGAGGGTGTAGCGGGGTTTTCTGACCGTCTTTTTGTACTTCCGGCGCCGCTTCTTCAATTTCTTGGCCAGCTTCGGATGGAACGGGCCGAAGTAATACTCGCGGGCCAAGGCCAGGATCTCGAAGGTTTGAAGCTGGAAGATAAGGTCATCGACTGGAATGTGCTCGGGACGATCGATCGCTCCCGCCAGCTCGATCATCCGGCGGATTTTGGCCACCGCATCCCATCCCTGTTGAATCTTGGCATCGCCGTCGGCGACGAAACAGCGCAACAGCTTGCGCATGGAATGGTTGATCAGCACCCGATCCCAATAGACCGAAAGCAGCGGGGGCAAACGTGACCGGCGAAAGAAGATCTTTTGCTCGGCCAGCTCGTCGACATAGAGCAGCTCCTCGATCACCTCATCCGAAAGCCGCAGCAACTCGGTCAGCCGGTCCAGGTCCGACGGTTTCTCGTCTGGATTATCTTGGGGGTCGGGATCGCCGAAGCGTCGGATCCACGAGGCCCGGATCGCCTCGTCCACGGTGCGCCCGTGCTTGAATAGGTCGATGGCGACTTCCGTGTTCAGCTCATTCCAAATCGATGAACACTCCAAATAGGTCAACCGCTTGAATTTCGTCCAACCCCCGGTTTGGCACCACACGGAAAGGCCGACGAGACCCTCGGCGTCCTCCAGCTGCCGGCGGTAGTCGTCGAGATGTCGGCCGATGAACGAGGGATATTCGCCGCATCCCTCGTATTCGCGACGGGCTTGAACCTCGAAGATTTTCTGATGGCCGCTACGAAAGAAAAGCTTGTTGAGGGGTAGGAATCGAAAGAAATCCGATTCGCCCGGTTTCATGGAAATCACCAGGCTCTTGCTGTCCAGGCCGCCGAAGGTGCGATCGAAGGTGTCGCGATTCCAGATCAAATCGCCGATGGAATAGGCGCCGACGCTCCAGGTGCGGAAGATCAGCAGCTTCCGGTGCTGCTCGAAGACCGGCAGCAGCCGTTCGAGAAAGTACCGCGCTTGAGACGGACGACGCACGGTCAGCTTGCTTTTGAAGTCACCTCGTACGTCGAGACCGTCGCTCTCGCCGATCCGCAAGATGATGCCGCCGAGCTGGGGGAAGTCCTGGAAAAGAGCATCGAAAGCGGAGCTCAAGAAAGCGCAAATCTTCGCCGGGTCGTGGCCCAGGTGTTTTTCCAAGGCTTCGTTGTAGAACATCAGGTCGGTGGTCAGGTAGACCTGCATGCCGGAGTCGTCGGCGATTTCGAATAGGCGGCCGAGCTCCTGACGGTATTGGGCGATCTTGGACCGCAGGGGCGGTGGGTAGAAGTCGCACTCCACCAAGTGGGCGACGTCGTCCAAAGTGATGCCGTTGAAGCCCAGGGACGAGGTCTTTGCGGTCAGACGGCGGAAGTCTTCCCGAATGCTTTGAAATCGGCCTAGGTCCAGCCCATCGTCGCTTTCGAGGTGGGAGAAAGGAATCTTCGACCAATTGACGCGTTTTTCTTCGAGGCCTCTGAAGAAAGGGCCGATGCCGTCGATCAAGAATAAAAACACCGTTGGCTCCGGGCTTGCTTGCGGAAAGAAGCAATAGGGCCAATGCGACCCATCCGATGGGGGGATGGTAGCAGACCTCGTTTGCCCTTCTGGACGTAGGGTCGGGGCTTGCCCCGGGCTTGCCCCCGGCCGAGCCTGGGGAGGCCGGCTCTGGCAGGTGTCCAGATAGCCTATAAGCCCTCGACCCGAGGTTTGGGCAAAAAAGAGAGGACCACCCCACCGTGTGCGCTGAGATCACGGGTGGCCCTCAAACTACCCATGCGAAAAATTTGAGCAAACTGTGTCATTGATTTTCGAAAATTTTTTATCCGCTTCATTTGCCCTCTCTCGAGGCTTTAGACCAGTCTCAGAGACTGCCGTGAGCACGGAAGCCCGGGATGGATGGATCCCAGCGCGAATAGAATCCACGGGTCGAAGGTATTGGACCCCTCAGGGCTCAAGGTGCCGCTCGTCCGACCTGGAGCCCCCGACGGATGTTCGTTCAATCACCTCTTTCACCCATCTCAGATGTTTAGCCGACAAGGCTCAGGAGGCTTTATGGAGCCCGCTTTAACTCTAGATGGCGTCACCAAACGCTTCGGCTCGGTGACCGCCGTCGATTCCGTGTCCCTCAACATCCCCAAGGGTTCCATCTACGGCTTCTTGGGCCAGAACGGTGCGGGCAAGACGACCACCATCCGCATGATCATGTCGATCATCTACCCGGACGAGGGCAGCCTGCGGGTGCTCGGCTCGCCCAACGCGGAAGCGGTGAAGGATCGCCTGGGATATTTGCCCGAAGAAAAAGGGCTGTACAAGAAAATGACCTGCTCCGAGATCTTGACCTACTTCGGCCGTCTCAAGGGCATGCCCCGAGGTCGTGCCAAGCAACGGGCCCGCGAGCTTTTGGAGCAATACGGCCTGGGCGAGTGGGTCGACCAAAAGTGCGAGACCCTGTCGAAAGGCATGGGTCAGAAGGTGCAGGTGCTGGGCACCCTGATCCACGATCCCGAGCTGGTGATCTTAGACGAGCCCTTTTCCGGCCTCGATCCGGTCAACGTGGAGGTCATGCGCGACTTGATCCTGACCATGAAACGCCAGGGGCGCACGGTGATTTTCTCCACCCACATGATGACCCAAGCCGAGCAGCTCTCCGACTCCATTTTCCTGATTCACAAGGGGGTCAAGGTGCTCGACGGCACCTTGGCGGCGGTCAAAGCGTCGGGGGACCACGGCATCCTGCTCGACTACGACGGCGACGGCACCTTGCTCCGTCACCTGCCGGGTGTGGATCGCATCAACGATTCCGGCAAGCAAGCGGAGATTTACTTGGAACCGGAGACCGATCCCCAGGACATCTTGAAACGGTTGGTGGAGCTGAACCTGGTGGTCCGCCGATTCGACTTGCGGGAGCCTTCGCTGCACGAGATTTTCGTCCGTACTGTGGGCGAGCCCATTGAGCCCGCAGCGCCGGCAATGGTCGGCACCGCTCAACAGGCGATGGGAGGACAGGCCGATGCTTGATCACAAAGCCTGGTTGGTGGCGCAGCGGGAAGTGCTGGAAAACGTGCGGACCAAAGCGTTTTGGATCGGCATCTTCGTCTTCCCGGTCATTTTGACCCTGGCGGTAGTGGTGCCGGCTTGGCTGGAAAACGCCCGGTCCGCCCGTCTGTACACGGTCATCGACCACTCGGGTTGGTTGTTGGAAGCCGTGGATCAACGGGCCGCTTTGCCGGACCTGGAAAAGGTCTTCTCCCATCTGATGACCACCCAAAGAGAAGATCCCGCGGCCTTCGCCGAGCTGCCGGAAGCTTTGCGGCAAACCGCCCAACAGCTGAAAGTGGCGGTGGGCATGGTCGCGGACCAAAGCGATGATCTGAGCGACCAAGAAGTCGAGGACCGGGTGGTCGAAGGCTTCGCTGCTACCATTTCAGGCCTTTCGGGTCCCCGGGGCGAGGCGCTTAAGAAGATCGTGCCGGCCCAAGCCATGGCCGAGCTGGAAAATCTGCGCGACGCCGTGCGCGATTGGTGGCAAAGCCTGCCCGCGGAGGAAGCGGACGCTTTTGGTGGCGCGGTCACCAAAGATCGCTACGTGCGTGTGGAGAATCCGGGTCTGGAAGGCGACGAGCTGATCCAAGCGCTCAACCAACAGGTGGCGGACGAAGATCTCTTCGCCTATTTCGTGATTGATTCGGATCCGGTGCACGCCGACAAAGCGATCAAATACGTGTCGTCTAATCTCACGGATGAAGACTTGCGCGGCTGGTTCGGGGACCTTGCTTCCGCGGCGGTGCGCGAGCAGCGGTTGGCGGAAAAGGAGATCGATCCCCAAGTGGCCCAATGGGTGCAGGAGCCCTTGAGCTTCGAGGTCAAACGGGTGGGCTCCAAGGGTGAGGAAGAGGTGGACGAGCAAGCCCGGGTGCGGCAATGGGCTCCGGCGGTTTTCGTCTACCTGCTGTGGGTCTCTGTCTTCTCGATTTCACAGATGCTGCTCACCAACACCATCGAGGAGAAAAGCAACCGCATCATGGAGGTGCTGCTGTCCTCCATCTCGCCGCTCCAGCTGATGGTCGGCAAAATCGGCGGCATCGCCATGACCGGATTGACCATGGTGTCGGCATGGGTGGTCTTCTTCGTGCTTCTGGTCAAGGGCTTGCCCCTCATCTTCGGGTTGGAGATGGGTTTCGACCTTTCCGGCATTGCCGCGGATCCGTTCTTCCTCACCTCGTTCATCGCCTACTTTTTGTTGGGTTACCTCTTCTATGCGGCGGTGTTGGTGGCGATCGGCTCGGTGTGTAACAGCCTGAAGGAGGCGCAAAACCTGATGGCGCCGGTTTCCGTGCTGTTGATGGTGCCCCTTTTGACCCTCGTTCCCATCACCCAAGATCCCAACGGCAGCTTGGCGAAGCTGCTCTCGTTCGTGCCCCCGTTCACGCCTTTCGTGATGATGAATCGCGCCGCGGGCCCGCCGGCGGCCTGGGAGTATTTGGCGACGACCGGCGTGCTGCTGGTTTCCTTAGGGCTGGTGATGTGGGCCGCGGCCAAGGTCTTCCGAATCGGCATCTTGATGACCGGCAAGCCACCCAAGCCTGCCGAGATTCTCCGCTGGATCAAAGCCCCGGTCGGCGTGGTGCCGGAAAGGAAGAGTTGACCCAAGGGCCTCTGCGGTTGGGCTCTTGAGGGAGGCGGCTCAGTTTCGGTACGCTGAGCCGCCGTCCAGACCATCCGACCCAGGAGAGCACCGTGACCCGACCCGACTCCGATCTCGATTCCCAAGCTGACAGCTCCGAAGGTGGAAAACCCGCAGGTGGCGACACCAAAAGCGGCGACCCCGGTGAAATCAGTGTCGCCGATTCCGTCCCAGAGGGGCCGTCTAAGTCGGTCCTAGGCATCTTGGTGGCTTTGGGCGTGACCTCCGCCCTGTGGGCCTTTTTCCTCTGGTGGCAGCTGCTCCGGGCCCGCTCGGGATTTGAGCCGGTGTGCATCGGCTCCGGCGGCTGCGCCCAGTTGTGGGACGCGGCCTTCGCCTCCGGCGTCCACCGCTGGACGGGTTTGCCGGTCGCCGCCTGGGGAGCGGTGTGGGGCACGCTCGCGGCCTTCCTGCCACTCCAAGCCCTCGGCGCCTCCGACGACCAAGAGTCGAGCACGATCCCGTGGGTGCCGGCTCTGATGTGGGTCGGTCTCGGCGGTGTCCTTGGCGTGGTCGCGCTGCTGGCGGTGTCCGCGGCGGAAGGCTCTTTTTGCGGTAGCTGCGCCGTGACCTACGCCCTGACCGTCGTCTACGGCGTGTTGGCGTGGATCGGCACCAAGCACCGTGGTCTGTCCCTCCGCGGCCTGACCACCGCCGCGATCGCGACGGCCGTCATCTGGGGGCTCTTTCTCTATCCCGGAATGCGTACCCCAAAGAACGTCTTCAACGAGAGCCGACAAGCCTTCGATGCCGCCACGAGATCCTCAGCAGAAGGCTCCTCGACCGAGGCCTCTTCGGCCGACAGCCCCGCGGCGGAAAATCCCCATCGAGCGGAAGAGCCGGTCCATACCGACACGAGCGTGGTGCCCGCGGACAATCCACTGCGGGTCACCGAATGGCCTTTGAGCGCCGAGGAGCAGACCCGGCGGCTCAATGAGCGATTGTCGGCCGCGCCGACCCCGTGGAAAGCCGCGCTCTCGGGCATGATCGAGAAATATCGAAGCTCGCCCCAAGCCTCTCCGGCCCCGGCCCCCCGTCACCTGATGGGGTCATCCGACGCCGATCTGCGGCTCACCATCTTCACCGACAGCCAGTGTGGTCATTGCGCCCAATTGCACAGCGCCTTGACGGTGATGCGTCAGCTCTTCCCGTCCGGCACTTTTTCGGTCGACTCCCGGCACTTCCCCCTCGACGGCCGGTGTAATCCGTACCTCGGTCCCAACCCGGACAGGGCGAGCTGTACCGCCGCCAAGGCGCGCATCTGCATCGAGGACCTAGCGAACGCCTGGGAGCTGGAAACCGACATCTACGCCCTGCAGCAGAATATGACGGAAGAAGCGATCCTCCATCTCGTCTCACCCTACAAATCAGCCGATGAAATGCGAGCCTGCATGGCCGGCTCGTCGACCGCCCAAGCCCTCAGCGAAGACGTTGAATACGCCATGGTCTACGACCCCCACGGCACCCCGGTGGTGCTGGTCAACGGCCGGGTCTGGACCCACGATGCCATGATGATCTACCTCCTGCTGCTGGCCGGCGGCAACGCGGATCATCCGGCCTTCGCGGACCTACCACCGGCACCGCCGGAGTCGGAGCACAACCACCAACATTGATTTTGGGGGCGGGATCAGTGGAGGCGCTACGACGGTTCGTTTATCAAGATAGTCCGTCGGATGTTGTCCTAGCTCCGATAAACCACACTATCTCCCCGATTTCCGGCTCGCGGCCGAGCTCTAGCCACTCTTTCTCGATCCTTGCAAGGTGGTCTTCTGGAGCTCCTGGCCAGAGCGCAAACTTCCCTTCGGCTAATAAATCCACGGATCGGAGGCTGCCGGATAAGAGCAACGGTCGTAGTACGTCGAGGGTCGAGCGACACACTTCCCTTTCGGTAGCTGCCGGGGCCAGTGTCTCTCGAATATCGTCAGCCAACCACCACAGGCCGAGATCCGACTCTTCAGCTTCTCTAGCCCAACGCTGTTGATAACTAAGACGGTCGAATTTCATTGAACAAATTTCACTTCTCGAATTCCGACACCCTTTATCCGGACGTCGATTGTTGGAGGCCCGCTGGTGGAAGTCGGACGGAATGTCAACTGGCCCCCGCCAGGAAGTCGGGTCATTTGTCCATCGAAGCGGGTGTTATGGACCGCCTTGCCACCTCTGCTCAATTGATTAAAGAAGTCTTGAGCTTCCTGAAGTCCACCTTTCAAGATCCTAATCCGTTTGCTCGATCCCGCTTGTCCTATCAAGTGCCCACTTGGCTTTAGTAGGCTGACAGCGTCAGGGAGCCTATCGTTTACGAGATTGAGTCGGAAAGATGGCCCAGTTGATTGCAATGATCTGGCCAGACCTCTGGCAAAAGGGGTAACCAAAGCGCCCAAGCGAAGAGCATCGCCGAAAACGGCCAGTGAAAGCTCTCCCATCCCACTGGTGGAGGCCTCACCTGTCGCCGTTCCTGCCTTGAAAGGATCGAGGAGTAGCGAGCTAAAATCGAAGGCGGCACCCGAAATAGTTGCCATCAAAACACCCTCCATCGTTCCGTCGGAGAGCTGCGACATACTCAGTTGCTTATCCTCTGCTAGATCGGCTTGGATCTCGGCTGTAACCGCTTCGGCGGTTCTTTCGCCATCCGGATCGACAAAGGCAACTGGGTTGTTTCGCGCATACGAAAATAGATTCCAGCCGTCTCTCGCTGGATCCACAGCCCCGAAGCGGTAGAACGGATACATGCACGTCCTAGCCAACATGCTGTCCGTGAGGCCGTGAGGGTCCCGCTCGTGGCCAGTCCATTCGAAGCGCGGCTCGTCCTTGGACTCCAGCCAGAACCGCGTGTCGCCGGATTCGAAACCGTCGAGCAGCATCTCTGACGGATCCTCGATCTCGGCGCCGAACGGGTAGTAGTCGTGACGGCTGAACACCTGGCCGTCTTCGGCGGTGAGCAGACGCGGTGTGCCCAGGTGATCCGGGTGGAAGTAGCGAACCATCCCGTTGTGCCGACGGGTGGCGATCAAGCCGGTTGGACCGTGGATGAAATCCCTCTCGTGCAGCCATCGGCCATCGGTCTCTAGAAACTCCCGAACAATGCGGTCCGACGGATCCCGGAAGGTCCAGCGGCGATTCCCGTCCTGGTCCTCCACCATTAGGCGGATGTCACCCGGACCGAATGCGTAGGTCCACCGCTTGGACGGGTTGGCGGCGTTAGCGTCGGTGATTTCGAATGACGTCTGACGACGGAATGGGCCGTTCGTCATCACGAAGATCGGCCGAGCGCCCGTGCCCGGGTGCTCGCCGATGTTGACCATGCTGCCGGCGGCATCCCAGACGATGGAATCGTCATTGCCCCGGCCTAGCAGACGGTTCGTAGCCGTGTCCACGTTGTGCGCCACGACCGTCCCATCGTCGCGCGCGAAGCTGGTCACGTTGTCGGCGGCGTCGTAGGTCAGCTCCTCGCTGCGATCCTCTCCCGCTCGCTTCACGGTGCCTGAGAGCAAACGGCCGGCACCGTCGTAGGTGAACGTGTCGTCACCGATCTCGGCAATATTTCCTACACCGTCATAGGTGTAGGTGCCGCTGTCCCAAAGCACGCCCTCCGCGGCGGTGGAATATTGGATTTGTT
>JAUIJL010000044.1 GCA_030431255.1 Thermoanaerobaculia bacterium
GCCTCAGAGGCGCGCGTCGAGCAGTCTTCTCGCGCTGTTGGGTCCATGGCGCTGGAACGGCTCCGGCGCGGCCGGCCGGAATCTCGAGCGCCGGCCCCGGCCCTCCTCTGGAGAGTCCCTCCTCCTGTCGGACGGGTCGGACGATCTGTCGGGTGAGCCGGGCCGCTCGGGCCGATCGGGCGTCGGGCCTCAGAAATATTGGAAAGGGTTTGGGTTGGGGTTGGCCCTTTTGTCCGTGTGGCCGGGCATGGGCTTGCCCCTCCAGGCTCAGGAGCCGTTTGAGCAAGGATTGAGCTCGGGTGGGGCGTGCTTCGGCCATTTCCCGGCCCTCGGCAAGATGGCGGAGGCCCAGCTCGACACCCTGCCTACGAAGAGCGCAGCGGTGGAGCAGGAGCTGCTGCTGGAGGCATTGATCTGGCAGGAGGAGCTGGCCCATCAGCGGGAGCTGCTGGAACGGGCGGGTGGTGATGTGGACGCACGGCTGGACGAGTTGGAGCTGGCGACAGCGGAGAAGCTCGAGGGGCTGAAGCAGGCGATTCGGGAGAAGGCGAGCCTCAGCTCGTCGGAGCTTTCGGAGCTTTTGGCATGCGCGGGTAAGACCGCGGACGGTGAGAGAACGGGAGCGTCGCCGATCTCGGCCCAGCTGGCCCCCAAAGCCGTTGCCGTGGATCCGAGGCAGCCGTCGAGCCGACGAGCAGTGCCCGAGGGTTATCTCGAAGCCCCGTCGGACGAGGTCATCGAGGCGACGGCAGTGGCGCGCAAGCGTCGGACCGGCTCCCAGGAGAAACGCCTTTCCTTCCGCAAGGCGGAGATCGTGCGGCCCGATTACCTGGCCGCCAAGGTGGTGGAGCTGGGCGGCGATCCCGTGGCGATTTACAACTTCGTGCTCCAGGAGATCCGACCCGTCCACTACTACGGCGGCATCAAAGGCCCCGAGGCGGTGCTGCGTTCCGGTGAGGGCAATGACGCGGATCAGGCCGGTCTCTTGGCGGAGCTGATGCGGGTGGCCGGCTTCCCGGCTCGGCTGGCGTGGGGACCCCAACAGCTGCCGACCGCCTCCCTGCTCGACCACTTCGGCGCCGCGGATGCGTCGGCCCTGGAGCGGGTGCTGACTGCGGCGGGCATCGGTTGGTCGCCGGTGATTTCCGGCGGTCGTCCCGTGGCCTACGTGTTGGATCGGGTGTGGACGGAGGTCTACTTGCCCTACGCCAACTACCGCGGCGTGGTGCTGGACGACAGCGGCGCCACCTGGCTGGCCCTCGATCCGCAGCTCAAGACCTTCGATCGGTCCGCGACCTCGGATCCGCTCCTGGATCAAATGGCCTTCGACGCCGACGCCTTCCTCGACGCTTACCTGGCGGGCGATCCTTGCACGCCGCCCCTGGAGCAGGCGGCGGCGTGCCCGCTGCCCAGCGCCCTGATTGAGCAACAGATCAACGGTTTCCTGGGGGCCGGTTTATATGACGAGGTCACGGCGCCGACCGCCCTGGCGGAACAAAAAGGTGAGGTCCTGCCGCCGGGCATGGTCGGCGTGGTCCAAGGGGTCGACGGCTTCGGCCTCGACCTCGCCGACTCCCTGACCCATCGGGTGCGTCTGCGGGCGCGGGACGGCAGCCGGGTATTTTTCGACCAAACCGTGCCGGTGTCGGCCCTGGCCGGCCAGGAAGCCACCCTCTGGTACGAGCCCGCCACCGCCGCCGACGAGCAAATCGTCGCCGCCAACGGCGGGCGCCTGTGGAATACACCGCCCTATTTGGTCAACGTGCGGCTGGAGCTGCGCACCGACGGCGAGCCGTTGGTGCCGGCAAGCGATCCGATCGCCATGGGTCGGCCCTTCGAGCTCGAAATGACCCTCACCTCGCCGACCGTCGGCAGCACCAGCTTCGTCAACGACCACCGGGCCGGCATCGCCGCGGGTCTGGGCTTCGGTGCCGGCGCTCAGGCATACGCGCCACCCAACGGCGAGCCGCAAAATACCCTTGAGCTGTTGGCGAAGATGACCGCCGGCTATCTCTCCGCGGTGGATGATTTCAGCGCCCGCATGGCCCGCCTGGAGGGTTTGACCCGGGTCTTCCCGCGGCCGAGCGTGGTCACCATCGGCAGCTTGGTGGAGCCCCAGGGCAGCCTGGGCCTCATCGAATCTCTGGAATACAAAAGCGTCTTCGTGGACGCGGACATTCACGGCGGACGCTTGGTGGGCGACGGCGGATCCGCGGATCGTAGGATCGCCGGCCGTTGGCTCAGCCTCACCCAGCTGGAAGCTTCGGCCCAAGAGCGTCGCCTCTTCGAGGTGGATGGCATGGCGGCTATGAGCGCGGATTTGGCGTTGGCCCTGGCCACGGATCGGGGCATCATCATCCATCGCATCGACAGCTCCAATCTGGCGACGATCCTGCCGACCCTGCCGTTCGACCCGGCGGTGCTCGACGAGATCGAAGGTTGGGTGCTGTCGGGCGGTGAGGCCCTGGTGCCGGCCGAGGCCATGTCGTTCGTCGAGTGGACGGGCGTCGGTTATGTGTTGATCGATCCGCTCACCGGTGAGCGGCGCTACCAGATCTCCGGCACCCTCTCCGGCGGCATGTTGGCGGTGCCCTGGTTTACGGTGGTGGAAGATACCCGCGTGCCCCTCAGCCGACCCCACAGCGGTCCGGTGAATCGCGACGGCGAGGATGCCGTGGGCGGCAAGATCTTCGACGGCAATCTGCAGATCGCGACCGTGGGCGAGACCCTGAGCGACGGCGAGCACATCGCCTTTAAGGTGGAGGTCTTTGACGCCGATCAGGTGCCGGTCCAAGGCGCGCAGGTCACCTTCACGGTGTTGACCGGCGGCGGCAGCGCCGCCTCGGGCACGGTGATGAGCGACGCCACGGGCTTGGCGTCGGTGGATTTCACCCTCGGCACCCAAACCGAGAACAGCCCCTACTACCTGCTTTTCCCCGAAGAGGATCACGTCACCCGCGCGGGCCTCAACGTGGTGGCGGTGGAGGTCAACGGCCACGCCGTGCCCGATCTCTTCTACGCCATCGGCTCCCCCGACGAGGTCGCGGATATCGAGCAGCCCTTCGGCGAGACCTTGCACGGCCTGCCCCATTTGAGCCTGGGCACCCCGGTGCTGGCTTTGCCGGTGGATCAATACGGCAATCCGATCTCCAATCAAGAAGTGGTCTTCACCTTGAACGGCAGCCCCGGTGGAGAAGGCAAGGGACCGGAGCTGATCAGCCGCGAAGACAAGTTGGACTGCCGTCCCGGTACGGTGATTGCGGGCGAATGCAGCGCCGGCACCACCGTCACCGACGACGGCGGCGTCAGCGGTGTGTGGTCGTGGTTGGTGCTCGGTGAGGACGATTCCTACACGGTGACCGCCAGCGCCACCGGTGAGGACGGTGGCTTCGCCGAGGTCACCTTCACCGGTCAAGTGCGCAAGGATTGGGTGCCCGGCGACTTCGCCGTCGGTTTCCCTGTGCTGTGGGTATCCGGCCGTGGCCAGCCCTCGGGTGGCCAGGACGTGGGCTCGATCGAGGCCTATCCGCCGGGCGAGTCGTCCATTCCTTTGCAGGTCAACGTGCATGTGGTTCGCGAGGACTTCGGCGTCACCGCCTGTGGCGACGAGTATTGCCGTGTGCCCCAAGGCACGTTCAAGGCCACCCGACTAGGTGAGAGCCCGGCGCCGGAGTGTTTGCCCGAGACCTGCGGTGGCGGCATGTTGGACGAGCGGGTGCAGATCGCCTTCGACGGCGCGGGCGGCGGCACCACCGTCAGCAGCCCAGATGCCGATGGTCTCTACTCCTACGCCGTGCCCATGCCGGCGACCCCGGGACGGTATGAGATCACCGCCACGCCCACCGCCTGGGTGGGTATTCCGCTGATTCCGGAAGATGCCTCCAGTGCTTTTGCGGTGGAGCCTTGCACCGAGGAACCCCTATGCGGCGGCAAATTCGAGATCGAGGAGGTGTCCGACCCGAATTGGCGCACGGGCTATGTGCTGTGGTCGGTCACCGGCCAGGTCACCACGCCGACTCCGGTGGTTTTGCTCGGCCACGACGGCAACCACGAGGAAGACACGGTGTTCAACTATCAAATTCAGCCGTCGAATTACCCGGCGTTGAATACCTACATGTTCTTCATCGAGGACGGCACCGTGCCGTTCTTGGCCCAAAGCGAGGGCACCGGTGACGGCACCGCCACCTTGCCCCAGGGTGAGATGTTCGACCATCCCGAGGGTGATCACGAGGTCATGGTGGCGGTCAACGTCGGCTGGCAATGGTCACCCCGGGCGGGTGTCGACGTGCCCCTGACCGTGCTGTCGGAGGCTGTGCCGTTCTCCATTGCCCAATTGGATATCGATGCCGATTCCAATAACGACGACGATATCGACGATCCCCAACGGGACGACCTGGAGGAAGAGGTCGAGGAGGGGAACGGTGAGCAGGGTTACGGCAAATTCGTCTACGTCAACCACGACAACGACGACTTCGACAGCTCGCCGGACGGCGATGAGATTCCGGACTACGCGGACATGCAGGTGGACAACGAGGACAACCTCGTGCCGTTGATGATCGAGCTGCGGCCGGAAGGTGGCAATTGGTCCGGAGCGACCCTGACCTTCGAATACGACGGTCCGCCCGCCGATAACGTGCCGACGAATATGGGTCGTCCGCTGGGCTCCAAGGGCGATCACGACTACTTCGACTACACGGAGAAGAAGCAAGGGCTCCTGCGCCTGTGGCGGATCGAGAATCCGAGCGACAGCAAAGAGGCGGATCGATATCTGGCGCCGGGGGTCGAGTACAACGCAGCTTCGGTGCTGCAATTCGGCTCGGGCAACGAGACCATCAAGGTGTGGGTCGAAGCCCTCAACGGCACCCGGGCCGGTGGCCAAGTGGTGCACGCGGACGTCACCGTCAAGCTGAGCTTCGAGGGCTCGGAGGCGGAGCAAAAGATCCGCTTCACGCCGGTGGAAGCCAACCTGGCGGTCAACAACAGCAGCGACGGCAGTGGCGGCGCCTACAACTACGTCCGACCCGGAGTGCCCGACGGTCTGGGTTGGACGATCGACGAATACGACGAAATGATGGAGGACCAAGGGGACGGCTATCGGTTCTGGACCTCGGAAACCGCCAATACCGAGGCAGTGAATATGGGCAATATCGATGATTTATCGCCCCTGCACATCCAGATTCCCGCGGCTTTGATCGAGGAGGAATTCGACTTCACCCTGCAGCTGGTGGACGCCAGCCGGGAGGTCGACATCCAGCTCTGGAAGGCTCCTCTGAACGTGGTCGGCGAAAGCCTGCTCTATTTGTCGAGGGAGGACGTGGCCGACGATTTGATCGGTGGCTTCTTCGGTGGTGGCATCTTCTCCTACAGCGCTTCCATGCCGGTGGATTACGTGTTGCGCTCCCACGAGCGTCTGGAGCTGACCCCTGAGGAGGAGAAGACCGGATACCTCTTCCGCATCGATCCTTTCTCGAATGACGACACGGTCCACGAGGTGCAGATGAACCTGCTGTCGAGGGAGAAGGGTGAGTCCGATTGGCATACGGTGGATTCCATCAGCATGACCTTGGAGCACCTCAACCACTTCTTCTCGTTGTGGTCGGCCCGCGGCTCGCCGTCTGATCGCTTCACCAACTACAAAACGGAGTGTCATCCGGAAACGTCCTGTGACGCCGGTGGGCCGGTGAATACCATCCCCCACTTCCTCTATCCGGAGCCTCACCACGTGCCCGGCACCGCCATGCCCGACGAGGAGAAGACCCAATACTTTATGCCCGTGCACGGCTTCAACGTCGATTTGGAGGGCGCCAAGAATTCCTTCCGCATCGTCACCAAGCGCATGTTCTGGTTGGGCTTCCGCGGCAATGTGGTCGGCTTTACCTGGGAGGGCGACGAAAACGCGCCGATCTCCTATATCGACAACGTCGACAACGCCTTCCGCTCGTCCCAGAGCTTCCGGGAGCTGATCGAGGACAAGATCATCGGCGAGTGGGGCGGGGAGGCGCAAAATATCTACGTGATGGCCCACAGCTTGGGCAATCAAGTGGTTTACGACGCCTTGCGTCAGCACGCGATCGATAATTCGGGTATTTTGTTCCGCAATCTCTATTCCGTGGAGCCGGCCATTTGGCAAGAGGTCTTCTGGCCCCAGCAGTCCTACCGCTACGGTTTGTTGGGCGGCAGCGGTGGGGTCGACGGCATCCCCGATCTCTACGGCATTCCCATCACTTACGACGAGGATGATTTGCGTTGCGATTCCTGGGTGTTCTGGTTCAACCAAGAGCAACACAGCACCAAGGAATCGGCCACCAAGCTGGTACATAGCTGGGCTTGGAAAGACTACGCCTTGGAGCTGATGCGCATCGACGACTACGCCAAGCGCAATCCTTGGGCCCACTACGATCGCGAAGAAGGCTCGCCCACCTGTTGGCGAGCTCCGGTCGCCGGCCAAGGTCAGCCCGCGTTGTCGAACGACTCGCCGGCCATGATGAGCCCCCGTCTGCCGGAGCGGGGTCCCATTCCCACCAGCATTCCGGACGTGATTCGGGTCGCCTACGAGGCGACTCAGCTGCTGATCCCCGCGGGTTCGGTGGAGAATGTGATGACGCCGAATAACGTGGATGCTACGGATTTGAATTGGGATTTCTACGGGCATAGTGACTTCCAGACGTCGGGTTTCCCGGTGATCTATCGGTGGTATTACGAGGTCCCGGGTCAGACGCCGAAGGAGTGGGAATAATGAGCATCCTCAAAGCAAACGTCCTGAGGACGGTTTCGGTCTGCGCGTTGACTGTTCTGGGCTTCGCACCAGGTCCCGGGTCGGCCCAGGATCCCCCTGAGCTGCCCCCAGCTCGGGATATTTTGGAAAGTCGGCTGAGCGGTGAGATCCGGGTCGGCGGCGCGGTCGTCGATGCGGTCACGGGACGACCCCTCTCGGGGGTCCGCCTCTCGGTCACGGAAGGGTCCTTCGACCCCCAAAAGCCGGAGCTACGCACGGCCACTCGCCACAAAGAAGAGGTCACCGGCGCCTTCCGTTACCAATGCGGCCCGTGCACGGACGTGCGGCTGCGTTTGAGCAAAGACGGCTACCGTAGCGAGACCTTGAAATTCGCGGTCGGCGCCTTGGACGACCCAGCCTCCACCGACAACGTGGTCAACGAGACCCATCTGCGGGTGGCCCTACGGCCGCTCCAGAATCCTGTGCAGCTCAGGGCGATTCAAGGGGAGCTGGTGGCGGGGGACGAGACCCAAGCCGAGGTGCTGGCATTCGATGCGGGACACCGCAAGGCGCGGTCCATGGGTTTCAACGATCTTCCGACCAAGGCTGTGGGCGGGCCCGAGCCGTTTTTCATCCGCTTGAGCACCTCGAGCGACGGCCAGGGCAAGGCGGCGGTGGTGGACATCCGAGAGGAAAAAGCCGTCGGCGTGCCCATCGCTCCGGTCCATCGGCGACCGGTCGGCGCGACCCTGGATTTTTCGTCCATCGGCGGCGTGATCCGGCATATCCCCGAAGCCGGAAGTGAAAACCGGCCGTGGTCGGTCCTGCGATCCATGCTCGAAGCCCCCGCCGATGGCTATAGCCGAGCTCTGGAGCTCGGCACCGCCACCGAGCCGGTATTCTTCTACGTGCGGGTCGGCGATCGATACGGCAAAGGTTACGTCGAGGCGCCTTGGGTCGATCCCCAAAGCACCGCCCGAGCCCACATCCGGCTGTGGCTCAACGACGGCGGCAGAAGCGTCGAGGCGGCCTACGAGTAGGCTTTGAGCTGGGGGCGCAGGCGCTACCTACAAGAAGGCGCTAAGGGCAGCTGGAATTTATTGCGGGCGGCGAGGCGTCGGAGCTGGGCGGCCCTGGTGAAAAAGAGATAGTTCATCAGCCAAATGCGGGGATCGCGTTGGAAGACTTTTCCCGCGAAAGCCGACGACACCGCTCGCCGTATGATCGCCGGAGGCTCGCTGGCGAAGACGGACACACAGGCGGGATCGTAGTAGGCGAGGATGTACCGGCGGAATCGCTCGAAGCCGCGTTTGGCGAATCGCTCGTAACCTATTAGATGCTTTCGCAACACAGGACCGCCCGCCTTGAGCCTCTTTTCCACGAGATCCGCGGCCCGAGCGGCCGTGCTCATGGCGAGGAAGACACCTGAGGAGAAGACCGGGTCCAGGAATCCGGCGGCGTCACCCACGAGCATCCAACCATCGCCGACGAATTGATCGCAGCGATAGGAAAAATCGGCGGTGGCTTCCACCGGTCGAGAAGGGTGAGCGTTTTTGAGGCGTTCGGAGACCTCCGGGGATTGGGCGACCAGCCGTTCGAAGACGTCCAGCGCCGAGCCGTGATCGCCCTTGCGGGCCTCCTTCAGCACTCGACTGGGGAAGACCACCCCGACGCTGGTGGTTTCCGAATCCAAGGGAATCAGCCAAAACCAGCCGTATTCGCCGCCCACGACCAAAATGTCGCCGCCGTCCGGCCCGAGGCCCATCCTCGCGTTTTTGAAGTGCCCAAAGAGGGCTGCTTGGCGGAGGATCGCATCCTTGCGCTTGAGCCCGAGCTGACGCCCGAGAAGGGTGTCGCGTCCGGTGGCGTCGATCACGACTTTGGCGCTCAGGGATTTGGCGGCTCCCGTGTCGTCGCGAATCTCGGCGCCCGTGGCCCGATCTCCCTCAAAGAGCACCCGATCGACGGAATGACCCTCGAGAACCTCGGCACCCCGTTTTCGGGCGTTGTCGAGCAGCAGCTGATCCAGCTCGGCCCGCCGCACTTGGAAGGCCAGGGGCAGATCGCGATCGAGGCTATTTTGAAAATCGAGGCGCGAGGCCGTGCGGTCGGGCTCGAAGACGAATTGGGCGCCATGCTTGCGTTGGAAACCGTGGGTTGCCAATTGCTCCCAAACGCCCAATCGCCGAAAGATCGGAGCGTTGTACGGCAGCAACGACTCGCCGATGTGGAAGCGGGGAAAACGCGCCTTTTCAATGACGGCCACCGAGCGACCGGCGGATGCCAGAAGGGCGGCGGCCGTGCTACCTGCCGGCCCGCCGCCGATGATCAAGACCTCTGTCGAATCCTTCATGGTTTCCCTCGAGCTGAAAAACTGCCTAGGGACCCTATCACCGTTTTGAGTCGGTCTCTACAGAGGCATTATTGGGGCTTCGCTGTCGAATCGAGGCCCCTGCGTGGAGATTGCTCAGGGGGTTTCGATCACGAGCAGAGTCACCTCCCAATCGGCCAGGGCGCGATCGTAAACGTGCAGCTCGTCCAAACGACCGTGGAACGGGAACACCGGCGTGGTGCCGTTCTTCAGCTTGGCGCCGATGGTGATCGGATGGCTCGGGTCCGTGTGGAGGATCGTATCGGACAGGCCGATGGATGCACCGGGGCCCAAGGAGACGCCGTCGAGGAAGAATTCCACGGCGCCGTCGTCGTAAACCGCCGCTAGATGGTGCCAGGCGCTTGGATCGAACCCCGCACCCAGGGCTTGGGATCGATGGGTGATCACGCCGTCCCCACCGTCGAAGCCCGTGATGTGCATTTGGACCCACCAATCCGCGTTCTTATAGAGCAGCCTCAAGCCCCAGGTGATGTCATGGGTGCCGGGCCCGGATTTGGCGATCACCGTGCAGGGCTCTCCCGAGGAGAAAGGTAGACATTGGAGGTGAGCCGAGGGTGCCTGAGCCGGATCATCGAGCTGCAACCAAGTCGCCAGGGTCAGCTGATGGCCTTGGATGTCGGGCTCTTGTGAGCCTGAGCTGTCGACCCGCAGGTATCCGCCGTTGAATTCCAGGCTGTGGGCTCGGCCGGCCCCGGCCTTGCGCGCGGTGCCGAGGGTGGCGCCGGCGTCGCCGCTGTGCCCGGATTGGGTGAGGCCGCCGACCCAATTGTGTTGGAGGGCGCCCGCGCCGGAATCGAATTTCCACCGGAAGATGGGTCCGTCGAGGGTCCATCGATCGCTGACCAAGGGCTGAAGGTCGGAATAGGAGGTGTCCACCGCCGGCCGGTCGGGGCCGAAGTAGCCGGCCGGCACCCAACCGGTGAGATTCCGTGGTGGCTGCATGGGCATGCGCCGCGGGTCGTCCTGGGCTTCGGCGGGGTCGGCGATCAGCGCGTCTGAATGCAGACCCAGAGCCCCGTCGTCGCGATGGCACGATTGACAGAAGTTGTTCTGCGCGGAGATCGGTCTGGGCTGGTTGAAGATCACCGGACCTTCCGGGAAGAGCAGCCGACGCCTCAACGGCCGGACTAAGGGATCGCCCGGCTCTTGGACCGACACCCCGAGGTGGCTGGTGTAGTCCACGTGGCAGACGAAATAGTCGGAGAGATATTGGGCTTTTGCTTGGGGGTTGTGCAGGGCGTCTTGGACCGCTTCCCGACCGGAGATCCAATGGGCGGGCATGGGGTCCCGGGCATGGAAGGGAGCTTCCAATTGGGTGAAGGGATTGGTGGGGGCGCTGAGATAGCTCTGGGGCATGGCGACCAAAGTGCCGCGGGCGTGGTTGCAGATCTCTTCCGGATTAAAGGGCCCCTCCACGACCTTGAGCTCGTCGATCCAGCCTTCGAAACCCGCTTCCGACGCGCCCGACGACTTGCCCACCTCCAGGTCACCGGCTTCAATATCGAAGCCGACGGGACGATCGATCTCGGCGAAGAGGAAGCCGTTCTGGTAGATCTGAACCTTGTCCGAGGAACTCGTGCCCGCGGAATCGTCGATGACCAAGGCGAGGTGGGTCCAGGCTTTGGTCGGCACGGCGATCGGCAGGAGGATGGAGTCGCAAGGGCCTGAGCTGGCGCAAATCCTCAGCTCCGCATTGCCCTGATCCAACGACACGGAAGCCCCGCTGGGCAGGGTCAGCAGCCGCGACCCGGCCGTCGACGTGTCCCGCCGATCCAAGAAAAGGCTGATCATCCAGTCCTTGCCACTCAGGTCTTGGGAGGGAATCGAATAGGTGATGCGCGACGGTGAGTAGAGATAGAAGCCCCGGGCTTTGATGCCACCGAGTGCGACGTTCTCGATGCGCCCTTCCTCTATCTGGGCGGTGACTTCGCCGTAGGGCGGAACCAGGAGCTCTTTGCCGGTGGCGGCATTCTGCAACCGCATGGGGCGCGGCTGATTCTCTTCCACCCATTGATTGCCGTCGTAGTAAGTGCGGTCGCCGTCGGGATCCATTTCCTTCAAGGCGTTCATGGGCGAAAAAATTAAGGTGCGACGGCTGATGAGGTCGTCAAAGGCGAGCTCGTCGGAGCGCGCACCGGCGGTGATATGCCAGACTACATCCCGTGGGGTGCGGGGTTTCATGCCACGCAACATGTTGAGAAGGTGCTCGGTGGACCCGAATTGCACCGTGGTGCGGGCATAACCCAAGGGCTCGGAGCCGCCGTCGATTTTGGACGCCTCCTCACCGGTGCCGATGCGCACCGAGCGATCGGAATATAGCTGCACCGAGGTGTGAAATTTCTCCGCGGCTCGAATGCCGAAATCCATGTTGTTGACCAGGGAATCCAGCAGCACCATCTTGCCGTGGGTCCACAGGCCGGCCATCATCCAGCCGTGGAAATTGCTGGTGCGCTCACCGGTGTGGCAGTCGTCGCCGGTCCAGCAGACGTAGTCGTAGAGGGGTTTGCCCGGCTCGGCGTCGGAGCTCAGCAGGGGACGTTTCAAGCTGCCGAAGAAAAGATTGTCCGCGTCTTGGTCGACCCAAAGGTAGGTGCCGTAGATCCGTTGGTGGGGCTGAATCTCGTGTCCCGACGGGGTCCTGAAGGTGTTTTGGGCGAAACCGAATTCCGCCACATCCGTGTCCAAGGTCGCGAAGGAAATGGGGCGCAGCTCATTCCAGCCGTTGAGGTCACATTGATTGCCCGTGGTGTTGACCGCATAGACCATGTCGTGTTTGCCCGAGGTGCGGAGCAAGCCGTTTTCGTCCGTATATTCCGGCACCGAGTTGCCGCCGATGCGAGCGAAGAGCAATTGGTTTTGGTCGCCGACGATCATCGGCGTGTGCAGTGAGCCGATGCCGTGGCTTGTGGTTCCCACAAAGCGGGGACCGGCGAGGGTTTCGTCCCCGCGATCACCGTTGCCGTTTTTGTCGACGATTTCCACGCTTTGGATGGCGGCGCTCGCGGACTTCGGGTTTTCGATCCTAACCAACACTCGGGTGGAGAAGAGCTGAGCTTCGTCCGCCCCGCTATCGTTGTCGTTGGCTTCGGTGTCCTTGATCACGAGCCCGAGCATGAGGTCGAATTCGTAGCAGTCGAGATCTGGCCCGCAAGTGTAGGGATTCTTGCCGTTGGCATAGCCGTCGGTGGAGTCGCAGACGGCGAAGTGCATGGTGTCGAAGTCGGCGTTGGGATGGGTGTGGAAGTCGTCAGCGTCGGCGGCGAGCTGGGGATCGATCAGCAGGTTGTCGGCATGCATGTCGAAGACGTCGATCCAATGGCCGGCGCCCGCGGGTGAGCCGGCCAGGCCGGCCTGCTCGTCGAGGGCTTCGGGTTTGAGCAGGAAGAAACGGACCTCCCTGACCCCGTCGATCACCTGCAGCTTGCGGGAAACGCCGAGGCGATAGTCGCGGGTGGCGGTCATCAACGGCAGGTAGGGATCCGTGTGCTCATAGGAGCCGTTCGCCGGCTCCATGCCGTGGATTTTCGGCAGCAAGACCGGCTCGGGGGGCAGGGTGTCGACCACCGAAGTCTCCCCAGCAGCGGCCATGCTTGCCAAGCAGGTCAGGGCACCGAGGGCGAGCCCGATCCGAAGGGATAATAATCGACGTTCTTTTTTGGGATGTCGCGAGAAAGGGCGAAGGTTTGATTCGGCTCGTTGGGGATACATGGTGTCTCACTTTCGTCGTAGTCGAGCTCAGCCCTCGGAGTCCGAGGGCCGAGCGAATAACGGTTGTGAGACAGGGCGCAAGGGCGCCCAAGAAGATCCCAGCGTCAGCTAAAAAGCCAAGACTCGGCTGAGATGAGAGGTGGGCCCGTGTGCGGGAATCCGGTGCGGGGGCTCAGGGCTCCGTCGAGGACCACTGGCTCCAATCGCCGGTTTCGAAGCCGTCGAGGAAGAGCTGTCCAACGTTCACGAGGCCGACCTCGACCATCAACGCGGTGGCGAGGCGGGCGAATTTATAGGCGTGGTCGGCGTTGTTGCCCAGGGTCGACACCGTGTCGGAGGTGGTGTGCAGCCACGGGTTGTGCTGGCCGAAGATGGCTTCCGACGGCATCACCGCGGGATAACCCTCCCGATGCCACGACGCATGGTCCGAGCAGCCGTAGCCGCAAGCGGTATTGGTCCACGCGAGCTCCGGCTGGTAGGTGTCGATCAAGTCTTTGGCGAATTGGGTCAGGGTGCTGTTCGTGTAGTCGCTCAGGAAGGCCATGTCCTGCACGGAGCCTTTGTAATTGGTCATGTCGAGCTGCAGGACCGCCACCACGTTGACGCCGTTGTCGTTGAAGTCGTCGGCGATCTCTTGGGAGCCCAACAAGCCGGCCTCTTCGCCGGCGTAACCCATGACTTTGACCGTTCGTTCCGGACGAAAGCCGGCGTCCATGGCGACCCGGATTACTTCCGTCAGCACGGCGATGCCGGACGCGTTGTCGTCGGCACCGGGGGCCGAGAAATTGGGGTTGGAGCTACCGGAGGCGATGGAATCCAGATGGCCGCCGAGCACGATCACCTCGTCCGGCAGGGTCGAGCCCTCCATGGTCAGGATCACCGACGGCTGAGCCCAACCCGCGTGGTCGTAAAGCTCGGCGGTGACGTCGTCACGTCCTTGGGCGAAACCCTGCCATTGGTCGCGGATCCAAGTGGCCGATGCCACGCCGGAGGGGTGTTGATAAAAGCGGTTGTTGTATTCCGTCGAAAGATGCTCGATGGTCGCCAGGATCTGGGCCTTGTCGATCCGGCTTTCCAACGCTTGGACCCAACCCGGCTGATTGATCACGTACTCGATTTGGCCACCCCGGGTGGACGGGTTCTGGGTCTCATAAAGGGTTTGAACCGCTTCGGCCTCGGAGCCGTGGGCGAAGAAACCCGGGCATCGATTCAGCTGATCGTGCAAGGCCTCGACGATGAAATCGAGATCTACCCGAGGCACCCGCGTGGCCACGGCGTTTCCCACCAAGTGGCCGCCGCCGGCCAGACGTTGGTCGAATCGGAAGCCGTCCTGTTGGAGCAGCTCAAACGCATCGGCGCCGAGGGTGATCCACACCTCGTCGTCCGCCATGGGCTGGGAGCTGTCCGCGGCACGGGCGGCGTCGGTGGACAAGGTGGAGAGCAACACCACGAGAAAAGCTGAGAGCAAGGAAAGTCGGCGAGCGGACACGTGCATGGAATACCTCGTCGAAGGAAATGGATTGGGGTTTTTAAGTGAGAGCGGGCCCGAACTGGAGTCTGAGCTTAACAAAGGGGCTCTATTCATCTTAGCGATATCGGTGCTCAAAGTCCGCAATCGAAGGCGAGCCGTGGAGAGACGAAGCAAAACGCGGCGCCTCGCACCGGTGCCCTCTCGAGGGCCGTTCGGGTCTTTGCGAGGTGCCCGGCACCGGTCTAGGGGTCGCGACGACCGCGGCTTTGAATTACACTGGCGCCGTCCACGGAACGTCGCCCGTGGGCCACCTCCACTTCCCCAGATTTCCAAAGGTGATCAGCCGTCATGTTGACTCTCTTCGGTGCTTCTGCACTCTCCGAGCTCCGTCGGACCAAGCTGCTGCATGCTCTCCAGAAGGCAGTGCCGACGGTGACCGGTGTCCGGGCCGAATTCGTGCACTTCGCAGAGACCTCAGAGCCGCTCGACGATCGAGAGCGGGCCGTTTTGGACCGACTCTTGACCTACGGGCCGCGGGCGGACGCGGTTCAGCTCGTCGGCTCTCAGCGCCACCTATTTTTGGTCGTGCCGCGACCCGGCACCATTTCCCCTTGGTCGTCCAAAGCCACGGACATCGCCCACAACACCGGTCTGGACAAGATCCGGCGCTTGGAGCGCGGTGTGATGACCACGGTCAGCGGTGAGCTCGGCGTCGACGGACGCGCGCTGATCGCCCCGTGGCTGCACGACCGCATGGTGGAAGCGGTGCTCGAGTCCACGGACGCCGCCGAGGTGCTCTTCGAGCAACACGATCCGAGGCCGCTGACCCAAGTCGACATCCTGGCGGGAGGACGACCCGCCCTGGAACGGGCGAATCACGAGCTCGGTCTGGCGTTGGCGGACGACGAGATCGACTATCTGGTGGACAGCTTCAAGGACTTGGGACGCAATCCCAACGATGTGGAGCTGATGATGTTCGCCCAAGCCAACTCCGAGCATTGTCGACACAAGATCTTCAACGCGGATTGGACCCTCGACGGCGAGGATCAGGATCGATCTCTTTTCCAGATGATCAAAAACACCTACCAGCAGGGTGGCGAGAACGTGCTCTCCGCCTATGCCGACAACGCGTCGGTGGTGGTGGGCAGCCGCGCCGGGCGGTTTTTCCCGGATCCCGAGACGCGCGTCTATCAAGGGCATACCGAGGACGTGCACCTCTTGATGAAGGTGGAAACCCACAACCATCCCACGGCCATCGCGCCCTTTCCCGGCGCGGGCACCGGCTGTGGTGGCGAGATCCGCGACGAAGGGGCGGTCGGTCGCGGCTCCAAACCCAAGGTGGGTCTGACGGGTTTCTCGGTCTCCCATCTGCGCATTCCCGACTTTCCGCAGCCCTGGGAGGACGATTACGGCAAGCCGGATCGCATCGTGTCCGCCCTCGACATCATGATCGAGGGGCCGATCGGCGGCGCGGCGTTCAACAACGAATTCGGTCGGCCGAATATTTGCGGTTATTTCCGCACCTTCGAGCAAGATTTCAACGGCGAGCGTCGGGGTTACCACAAACCGCTGATGGTGGCCGGTGGGTACGGCAACATCCGCCGTCAACACGTGGACCAACATCCCTTCGAGCCGGGCGCCAAGCTGGTGGTCTTGGGTGGACCGGCGATGTTGATCGGTCTCGGTGGCGGCGCAGCGTCGTCCATGGCTTCGGGCACCTCCAGCGAAGACTTGGATTTTGCCTCGGTGCAACGCCAGAATCCCGAGATCCAACGCCGTTGCCAAGAGGTGATCGACGCTTGTTGGCAGCTGGGAGCTCGCAATCCGATCGCCTTCATTCACGACGTCGGCGCCGGCGGATTGTCCAATGCCTTTCCGGAGCTGGCCAAAGACGGCGGCTGTGGAGCCTCTTTCGAGCTGCGAGAGGTGCCCAACGACGAGCCCGCCATGAGCCCCCTCGAGATTTGGTGCAACGAAAGCCAAGAACGTTATGTGATGGCCGTGGCGCCCGAGGACCTGGAGCGATTCGAAGCCATTTGTCGACGGGAGCGCTGTCCGTTCGCGGTGGTGGGCGAGGCGACCCGCGATAAGCATTTGGTGCTCAACGATCGTCTTTTCGAAACGAAAGCCGTGGATCTGCCCATGTCGGTGCTCTTCGGCAAGCCGCCGAAAATGCATCGCACGGCCGAGCGTCTATCGGTGGAAACGAAACCTTTTTCCACCGCGGACCTGGACCTGTCGGACGCCGTGGAGCGGGTGTTGCGGCATCCCACGGTGGCGAGCAAGAGCTTCCTGATCACCATCGGCGATCGCACCGTGGGCGGACAGGTGGCGCGGGATCAGATGGTGGGTCCATGGCAGGTGCCCGTGGCCGACCACGGCATCACCACCGCGACCTATGACACCTATGCCGGCGAGGCCATGAGCATGGGTGAGCGGACGCCGGTGGCGTTGCTCGACGCTCCGGCCTCGGGTCGCATGGCCATCGGCGAGGCCCTGACCAACCTGGCGTCGGCCCGCATCGGCGCCATCCAGGACGTCAAGCTGTCGGCCAATTGGATGTGTGCCGCCGGCCACCCCGGCGAGGACGAAAAGCTCTTCCGCACCGTGGAAGCGGTGGGTCTCGAGCTGTGTCCCCAGCTGGGGCTGACCATTCCCGTGGGCAAAGACTCCATGTCCATGCGCACGGCCTGGCAAGAGCACGGTGAGGACAAGGCGGTGACGGCGCCCATGTCGTTGGTGATCAGCGCCTTCGCCCCGGTGCTCGATGTGCGCAAGGCGGTGACCCCACAGCTCCGGCCGGTGGAAGGAGCCGAGCTGCTCTTCGTCGACCTGGGCGCGGGCCGGAATCGCCTGGGCGGCTCGGTCTTGGCCCAGACTTACAACCAGCTGGGCGCGGTACCGCCGGACGTCGACGATCCGGCCGAGCTGAAGGCGTTTTTCCATGTGATGCAGCTATGTCTGGAGGAGGAGCTCCTGCTCGCCTACCACGACCGTAGTGACGGCGGTCTGTTGGCGTGTGTGGTGGAGATGGCCTTTGCCGGCCACTGTGGTCTCGACATCGACCTTGAGCCCATGGCGCAGGGCGCCGAAGCCGACCCATTTACGCTGCTCTTCAACGAAGAGCTGGGTGCCGCCATGCAGGTGCGGTCCGAGCATGTGCCGCGGGTGCGGGAGCTCTTTGCCCAGGCCAGGTTGGGAGATCGCCTGCACGGCATCGGGCAAGCGGTCACCGAGGAGCGAATTCACATTCGCCTCAACGGCAACACCCTCGTGGACCGGCATCGGGCGGAGCTCCAACGGATCTGGAGCGAAACGAGCTATCGGATCCAGGCCATTCGCGACAACTCGGAATGTGCGCGTCAAGAATTCGACGGTCTGCTGGTGCCCAACCCCGGGCTCAGCGCGTCCCTGACCTATGACCCTTCCGAGGACACCGCCGCTCCGTTCATCGCCTCCGGGGTCCGGCCGAAGGTGGCGATCGTCCGGGAGCAAGGCGTCAACGGCCAGGTGGAAATGGCGGCGGCCTTCGATCGAGCCGGCTTCATCGCCGTCGACGTGCACATGAGCGACATCTTGACCGGTCAGGTGGATCTGGAGGATTTCAAGGGCTTGGCCGCTTGCGGCGGATTTTCCTACGGAGACGTGCTTGGCGCCGGTGAGGGCTGGGCGAAAACCATTCTCTTCAACGATCGCGCCCGGGATCAATTCCAGGCCTTCTTCCATCGCTCGGATACTTTCTCTTTGGGGGTCTGCAACGGCTGTCAGATGATGTCGAATCTCAAAGAGCTGATCCCCGGCGCCGACCACTGGCCCCACTTCGTGCGCAACGTGTCGGAGCAATACGAGGCCCGCCTCAGCTTGGTGCAGATTCAAGAGTCACCGTCGGTCTTGCTGACCGGCATGGCCGGATCCCACATGCCCGTGGCCGTGGCCCACGGCGAAGGCCACGCGGAATTTGCCGACGCCGCAGCGGTGCAGGCATTCAACGCCTCCGGCACCGTATCGATCCGTTTCATCGACCACGAGCTGAACGTCACGGAAGCCTATCCGGCGAACCCCAACGGCTCCCCGGCGGGCATCACCGGCGTCACCAACGGCGACGGTCGCATCACCGTCATGATGCCCCATCCGGAACGGGTCTTCCGCACGGTGTGCAATTCCTGGCACCCCGAGGATTGGGGCGAGTACAGCGCATGGATGCGCCTCTTCCGCAACGCGCGTCTCTTCGTGGGTTAGCCGACCATCAGATCAACAAAAATCCCATGAAGACGGCGAATCCCACTAGGGAGAGGATCGCCATGAAGAGAATATCGTTTTTGTCTTTGATCCAAGGCTCGTCTTGGGGTCGGTAACCGATTTCCGCCCACTCTCTTTTTTGTGCTTGAAAGCTGCCGAACATCCCACTGAGCAGGCTCCAAAGAAACTCCACAAAAGAGACCATGAGCCAGAGGCTCAGCAGCATGGACGCGGCCACGGCGGTTTCCACCAGAGGCACGGCCACCGCCCGAAAGTCGGCAGCGTGCGGGGTCAGCCCACCGATCCTCGACAGGCTGAATTTCGCCTGTTGGGACCAGATGTCTTCTTCGAGGCGTTGGGTGCCGTCCACCAAGGATCGCGCGGTGAGGGTGGCGATTTCCGTCAACCGCCGAGCACCGCCCTCGCCCAGCCTCCTCAAGATCTCGGCCAAGCGAGCCACCCAGGGCGCGGCATGTGCCGAGACGTCCTTCGCGGATCGGCTGATGTTTTCGGGCCACCCCGAAACAGGTGCGCCGGCCCGGCCGGCAGCTCCGCCGATCCATCCAAATATCGCCTTCAACCCGGTGTAGAAACTGGCCACCAAAGCCGCCGCCAAGGCCGCCACCACCATCAACGCCACTTTCAGGCCAGACCAGAGGATTCTGCCCGCCGTGGAGAGGAATTGACGGAGCGCTTGCTCGTCGAAAGATTCGAGCAACCGGGTCCAGCTCGACCAGAGATCCACTTCGGCGTGCACGATCGAAAACCGCTCAACAGCCCGTCGGTCATGACGAATGAGCTCGATGGGCGGACCTTGGACGACTTGTGCGAGCGACGCGGGAGCAGTCTCAAATTGCTGCACCAACGCCAACCCCTGGGATTCGGGAAGCTGTAGATCGATGATCGGCTTCCATCGACTGACACCCACCAACCTCAGCTCCGCCGGCTCGAGGCCGAGATGACGGGTCAGATCCCGACGCAAAGCTCGCACGTGCTCCAGCTCGAAATCCTCCGCAGGTAGATCGAGCACCACCTGAATCCAGGTGTGGCCACGGGGCGTGTCGTTGAGCAGATTGACCGCAGGGCTCATGGGTCATCAATACTCCGAAAGAGCCCGAGAAATTCGGACCGAGTGATGAAACTATTGAGCTCAGTCTCCATGTTAGGGTTCCGATTTCAGCAAGCCTAAATTGGAATCTCAATGGTGGGCGCCGCGTTCGCCCTGGGTCTTGTCATTGAGATGCGAGCTCTCTTGAAAGGCGAAAGCTCCCAAACAGTTGCCAAGCGGATAATTCCGTAAGATACCTCTCATTTGGTGATATTGACTGCATTGCTGTCTAATGTGGAGGTACCCATGAAGCCACTCTATTTCCTGTCCTTGCTCATCCTCTTCAGCCTCCTACCCGCCGCGATTCTCGCCCAACAAACCCCCAACGCCACGCCGGGCTTCCGCGCCGAAGGCGTCTACGACTTCGGCGGCATCGACAACGTCTCCCTCTTCAACGGCGCCCTCAGCCTCAGCATACCCCTCGGTCTCGAGTATCCGGCGGGCGGCGGTTTCTCGTACCAGCTCCGTTTGCAATACCACTCCACCCCCTGGGACAGCTTCGTCTATTCCAGCCCTTGCCCGACACCCTCCGAATGCCCCGTGGAATTCCGACCCAAAAGCATCCACGACGCCGGTCTGGGCTGGCGCCTCGCGCTGCCGCGCCTGATCCCACCCGGAGGCTGGAACCAAACCACCGCCTGGATCTACGTCTCCGCCGACGGCGGCGAGCACACCTTCTACAACACACTGCACGCCTCCGACGCCGACGATCCGGGAGATTCCGGCTTCGACCAGCTCGTCCGCTACAGCCGCGACGGCAGCTATCTCCGCTTCAAACGGCCGACGCTGAGCTCGTCGACCATCACCATCGAGCTGCCCGGCGGGCACGTCCACACCTTCGCGAAATCCGGCGACGACTGGCTGCTCACCCGCATGGAGGATCGATTCGGCAACGGCGTCGGCATCAGCCGTGGATTCGACGGAGACGGCAACACCGTGTGGACCTTGGACGACGACTTCCGCGAGCAGAAAATCACCTTCGAGGATTCCGGCCCGTCGTTTCCCCATCAGCCGGAGCTGGGGTAGCTCCGCAACCCCAGGCTTTGGACAACAAGCCCTTTGGGCTAGCAGAAGCTCAAGGCGAAGCGTCGGCGATAGGTCCAAGGAGCTCTCTACCCCGAAGGGGTTGTTTTCAACAGACCGGGGTTGCGCGAAGCGCGCTACCCCGGCTGCCCCGTCGTCGTCGGTGCCCGTCGTCGTCGGTGCCCGTCGTCGTCGGTGCCCGTCGTCGTCGGTGCCCGTCGTCGTCGGTGCCCGTCGTCGTCGGTGCCCGTCGTCGTCGGTGCCAGGCACTTATCCGATGATGTCAGGCACTTATCGTTGGTGGTCCGACGACGACCTCATCCAGAGCTTCACCGCCGACGGACGAGGCCAGATCAGCGCCCAATTCTGGTTCGGCGGTGATTTGGTGCCGGTGGGTATCGCCGTGGATTTATGTTCGATGGGTCTCGGCACCAGCAGCTTTCGCCTCACCCACACCTACACCCAAGGGGTTCTCGAAACCTCCCGCTACACCTACCACGACGGCTCGTTCGACAGCGGCGGCAGCGGTGGCCCGCTGACCTTTTACAACGTGGAGAACACCGCCGTCGACTCCAATACCGGCCTGGTGAAAACCAGCCGGGCTCCGAGCGGCATCAGCACGTCCTACGACTACGACGTGTTGGGCCGCCTTCGATCGATCCGGCCGGGAGCGGCCTCTGGCGCAGCGTGGACCAAGATCTGGTTCGGCACCGCCTCGAGCAGCTCCCAACCGGCCCGTGCCGAGGTTCGCGAGCTGCCCAACGGCTCGCTGAACAACAACGATGCCCTCACCGAGAAACGCTACCGCTGGGACGGCTTGGGACGTCTGGATCAAGAGCGGGTCCGACTGCCCCCCGGCTCCGGCGCTGAGTTCTCCGACCGCTACCACTTCTACGACGCCCAGGGTCGCCGATACGCCACCACCACCTGGGGTGGCAGCCAGGCCACGGGCTTGCAGCAATTCGATGCCTTCGATCGTCCACGGATCATCTACCCGCCCGACGCCAACTCGGGCAACCCGTCCCACGGCATCGAGCTGAGCTACGAGGGATTCCACAGGA
>JAUIJL010000052.1 GCA_030431255.1 Thermoanaerobaculia bacterium
ACCCCTTGGGGGCGAGCCGACCGGCCAGATCGTGCCACGAGATCGCGTCACGAAACTCGGGCAGGGCATCGCTCCAGAAGGTCGCGTTCCCCTCCATCCGGACGGCCCGAAACTCCCGATCGGTTCGTCGGTGAGCGGCGGTCCGATTCGGCTCGAGGTGACGGCTCAGATCGAATTCCAGCTCGGCCCACCTGGCCGTGGCACGCATTTGGTAATGATCGTGGCTCGGCCTCCAAGCCGGTCCACCCTCCAAGCTTTGTCGATTGGCCACCAGGTGAATGTGCTGATGCCCCGCGTCCTCGTGCAACACCCAAGCGACCTGGTGATGCTCGAGCCCGAGCTCTCGGATGGAGTGGTAAGCGAGCGCCTCCCACTGCTCCGGGGAAAGCTGCTCCAAGGGTTGCCCGGTGTCCTTGTCCTTGGGCAGGGAGAATCCCCAGTGGAACACCGGTTTCTTGAGCCGCGCGTTTTGGGACGCGACACAGTCCATTTCGCGCATGGCGTGATGGATGTCCGCGGCGTCGAAGTTGGAGCCGAAGGCGAAGATTCGGTGATCGGGTCCGCCGCGTTCTTTGGAATTGGCGAGGTAGTCGCCGAGGCCGACGAACCCGGCCGCGACCCCGGACCGTTTCCCCCCGGCGCTCTTGTCACCGCCCTTCCAAGCCATCACCAAGGTGACGCCCTCTCGGTGAGATGTCGATCGAGCTCGAAGCGAAGCGATTCGAGCTGATCGACGGCCCGGTGGTGCAGATCGACCAGCTCGTCGATCGCACGCTCGGAACCTTGGGTGGTGTGGATCTTCCTCTCGTGGACCAGTCGGACGAGCTGATTGAGATTGGAGCCGGCCTGCTTGAGCTGAAACTTGAGCTGTGAGACCTCGGCGACGGTGGCGCGGAGCTGCTTGAGCGATCCCGCGCGGGGCGTGGGTCGCTCGGGATGCAGGGTCCTCCGGACCCACTCGGAGCGCTTGAGCCCACAGGCTTCGGCGGCCTGGTCGTAGGCGCTCAGCTCGTCGGCGGTGACTCGTACACGGAGCACCTCGAGCTTGTTCTTCTTCCGGGTTTCCGTGCTCATGAGATCCCGATACATCGGAGGTTCCGAACCGCCGAAGGCGGCCAGCGGTATTGTGGCTACGAACAAGGGCGGCGCGGAGCGTCGTCATTGTTCGTAGCCACAATACCATAGCTGGCGTTTTGATCCAATGTGGGCCGCCGATAGGTCGCGCTTACGTTGGATGGGGGGTAGCAGGGGGGGCTTTGCCCCCCTCAAGAGCCGGGCTCGTTCCCGGCGGACACCTGGGGCGGCCGGAGGCCGGCGGAGAATTTTAACTTTGATCTAGCGCGAGTCTCGCGCTAACCATCCTCTTCCATCTGCTGCTGCTGACTTCGCTTTAAATCTTCAGAGAAGCTCGGCGGATTGAGGCAATCTTCCCTCAGCGGCCCAGGGTCAGCGAAGCTGCGGCTCGACTCAACCTCTTCAAAAAAACTGGTCATCAGAAACCACATCATCCGGTGAGTCTCGCCCAAGGCCTCCTCGGGCCTCAGCGCCCACGCAACTTCTTCCTCCCAGGACGTGACATCAACTGCTGGCTGTGGTCCCGTTCCTGATTTCCACCGTCTTTCCAATTGGGCAGGCTCGCGGAGGTTGGCGGAGACACTTATGACTAGTCGCTCATCAACCCTAGTGATGCTCTCCACCATCAGCCAGAGCGCCAACGGAGCTTCAGAAGACCATTCAATACCGCAGCGTTCGGCCGCCAGATCTGCCAATTTTGAAAAGTCCTTTTCAAACTTATCTCGATCAAATCCAGGAACGCCCTCTTCCCATCCAAGATTTGGGGCCGACACTCTCAGCTGTAACTTCTCGATGTTTGCAAACTCTTCCCTAATGAGAGTTCCACCGTCGACACCGGGAGTAAAAACGATGGATATCGCTAGACAACTCCATAGCCCCAAAACCCGGGAAAGTTGAAATGAAAAGCGCCTCATCTATCTTGGCTCCTTTGTTTCGGCCTCAACCGCTACGACGAACTTGTTGGCATATCTCTCGGATGCTGAATCAAGGTATTCCTTGACTGTTGGAGCCGCCAACGCGGCCTCTCCGTCTACAATTGCTTGCGTCGGATCCAGAAGGCCCTGCTCGACATGGCCCAGCTCATGAAGCCTGGTTTTCTTTCCGGGGGAATCCCCGAGAATAATCTCAGCACTTATGAGCTTCATTCCTTCAGACAATAGTTTCTCTGCTGCTGCCGTACCCTCTGAGCCTCCTCCCGCAGCGTCGTGGGCGGCCATGAGCTCCTCGGGTGTCGGTCCACGGAACGTCGAGTCGGTACGACCTGCTCTCTGCACTTTACTAACCGGATGCGCTCCTGGGTCTCCACGTACGATCCGAAGATCGCGACCCGTTCCCGGAGCGAACGCGTCTAGGACTCGCTTGACTCTTGGACTTCGGCTAGCAGCTTTCTCGTAGAATTTTTGATCCTTCTTGTTCGCGTAGAAAATATCCCGGCCATCCGGATCCACCAAGTTTATCGGGTTGTTCCGAACGTAAGCATAGAGGTTCCAGGAGTCGCGGGCCGGATCCACCGACCCGAAGACAAAAAAAGGATACAGGCACGTCCTAGCGAGCATGTAGTCTGTGAGACCGTGTGGGTCGCGCTCGTGGCCCGTCCACTCGAAGCGCGGCTCGTTCTTCGATTCCAACCAGAACCGCGTGTCGCCGGATTCGAAACCGTCGAGCAGCATCTCTGACGGATCCTCGATCTCGGCGCCGAACGGGTAGTAGTCGTGACGGCTGAACACCTGGCCGTCTTCGGCGGTGAGCAGACGCGGTGTGCCCAGGTGATCCGCGTGGAAATACCGGACCGCTCCGTTGTGGCGACGGGTCGCGATCAGGCCGGTGGGACCGTGGATGAAATCCCGTTCGTGCAGCCAGCGGCCGTCCGTCTCCAAAAATTCGCGCACGATGCGGTCGGACGGATCGCGGAAAGTCCAGCGGCGATTCCCGTCCTGGTCCTCCACCATCAAACGGATATCTCCAGGGCCGAAGGCGTAGGTCCAAACTTTCGACGGGTTGGCAGCGTCAGCATCGGTGATTTCGAACGATGTCTGACGACGGAACGGGCCGTTGGTCATCACGAACACGGGATGTCCACCCGTCTGCCCGACCACTGGGTGCTCGCCGATGCTGACCACACTGCCGGCCGCATCCCAGACGATGGAATCGTCACTACCCCGACCTCGCAGACGGTTCGTGGTCGTGTCCACGTTGTGGGCCACGGCCGCCCCGCCGTCGCGGATGAAGCTCGTCACGTTGTCGGCCGCGTCGTAGGTCAGCTCCTCGCTACGATCCTCTCCCGCTCGCTTCACCGTGCCCGACAATAGGCGGCTGGCGCCGTCGTAGGTGAACGCGTCCTCACCGATCTCGGCAATGTTTCCTACACCGTCGTAGGTGTAGGTTCCGCTGTCCCAAAGCACGCCCTCCGCGGCGGTGGAGTATTGGATTTGTTTCGGCCTCGGTAGGTGCGCGGGACCTTCCGCGAAGGTACCGGTGACCCCGTTGCCGTAGATCGTTTGGGATCGCTGAAAGTTCGAATGCCAGCCATAGGTTGCTGTCGGGCCCAAGCTCGAGGTGACCGTCCGCGTGATGCCCTGGTTGTAGGTCGTTCCCACCGTGTGGGACGGTGCCGGGCGATCGTCGCCGTCGTCGCAGGGCTTGCCACCGTCGCCGTTGGTCACACAGGCCGGTAAGGTGTGGCTGGTGACGTTGCCGAATCGGTCGTACACGAAATCCTGTTGGAAGGCGGCGCCGAATTGGC
>JAUIJL010000053.1 GCA_030431255.1 Thermoanaerobaculia bacterium
GGCCCCGAGATGTGATCGTCGAGCTGACTCTCGGTGAGACGGCGGGCAAGGACCTGGGCATGCCGGTGACCGAGATCGTGTCCGGCGGTGAATACGGCCAGGCGGGAACGTCGGGCATCTGCGACGGTGACCCGTCTACCGACGATGGCCGTCGCTACGTTTACGAGCACGATTACTCGTATTTGGTGTTGAAAAGCACCCGGTTCGCCGGATTCAGCCACTACCTTTACCGCGCCGATATCGACCAAAACACAGGGCTCGAAACCTCGACCTACGACGTGTCCGACCTGCGAACCGGGTTGACCTTCGACGAGCTGGGCCGGCTGACGGACATCAGCCCGGAGCCGGCATTGAGGGGCCTTTTCGTCGAGTACGTCTACACGAACCCGACGAATGCCGATTCCAAGGTCGAAATCTTCAGCCGCACCCCAGGTCCGAATCCGGCCGAGCTGGCGAAGGAGTCGAAGACCTTCGACGGCTTCGGCCGAGTGATCAGCGAGAGCCGACGCAAGCCGGTGGGTTCCGGCACGTTCTCGCCGTCGATCCGCCGGACGTCTTACGACGCCTTGGGCCGCAAGACCGCCATGACCGCCTGGCAATCGTCAACGGGCTTCGAGGATGATGCGGCGTGGTTCTACGACGATTACGACGCGTTCGGCCGTCCGCGAAAGATCACCACACCCAACGGCAAAGTGGAGACCTTGGGCTACCAGGGCATTCGCGTGCAAACGAGCACGGTGCAGATCCGGACGAGCACGAGCGGCACCAGCGCGGTAACGCGCACCACCCGGCGGGACGCGCTGGGCCGTGTGGTCTCGTCGTCGAATCCGGAATACACGACGACCTCGAGCTTCGATCCCTTCGACCAGGTGGTGGCCAGCCGGAGAACCGGCCCGGGCATCGATCAGACCCGGACCTACGGATTGGATGCGCGGGGTTACCTGCTCTCGGAGACTCATCCGGAAATCGCCCAAACGGTGACCCACAAGCCCGACGCGTTGGGTCTACCGCGCCGAACCTTCGACGGTCTGAACACCTTGGATCAAGCCTTCGACCGTGCCGGGCGCTTAGTAGAGGTCAAGGATGCCTCAACGGATCAAACTTGGAAGGTTTTCGTGTACGCGGACGCCAACGGTCAAGGCGCCGAGTTTGGCGATTACCGCAAGGGCAAGCTCCAGCATGTGCTGAGGCACAACGATCTATCTTCGATGGGATCGGGTCTGGAGGATCTCGATGTCATCGAGACTTACGTTTATCGCGGCGCCCTCGGAAAAGTAAGCCGTCAGACCACCAAGATCCGCTATCCCGATCGACCGAAAGGCAGCCAATTCGGCGCGGCCTTCCAACAGGATTTTGTCTACGACCGCTTCGGCAACGTCACCAGCCACACCCTGCCGGCTTGTGTGACCAACGGCGATGGCGGCAAACCCTGCGACGACGGGGATGATCGGCCGGCACCGTCCCACACGGTGGGCACGACCTACAACCAGGGCATCACGCGGACGGTCACCTCGAGCTTGGGCCCGACAGCAACCTATGGGTGGCATTCGAACTTTCAGCGATCCCAAACGATCTACGGCAACGGGGTCACCGGTACCTTCGCGGAAGGTCCCGCGCACCTGCCGAGGCCGAAACAAATCCAATATTCCACCGCCGCGGAGGGCGTGCTTTGGGATAGCGGCACCTACACCTACGACGGTGTAGGAAACATTGCCGAGATCGGTGACGACACGTTCACCTACGACGGCGCCAGCCGCCTATTGTCGGGCACGGTGAAGCGAGCGGGAGAGGATCGTAGCGAGGAGCTCACCTACGACGCGGCCGACAACGTGACGAGCTTCATCCGCGACGGCGGGGCGGCCGTGGCCCACAACGTGGACGCGACCACGAACCGTCTGCGAGGTCGGGGCAGCGACGATTCCATCGTCTGGGATGCCGCGGGCAGCATGGTCAGCATCGGCGAGCATCCAGTGGTCGGGCAGACAGGCGGGCATCCCGTGTTCGTGATGACGAACGGCCCGTTCCGTCGGCAGACGTCATTCGAAATCACCGACGCTGACGCCGCCAACCCGTCGAAGGTTTGGACCTACGCCTTCGGTCCGGGAGACGTCCGGCTGATGGTGGAGGACCAGGACGGGAATCGCCGCTGGACCTTCCGGGATCTGTCGGACCGCATTGTGAGGGAGTTTCTAGAAACCGACGGCCGATGGCTGCACGAGCGGGATTTCATCCACGGCCCCGCCGGTTTGATCGCCACCCGCCGCCACAACGGGATGGTTCGCTACTTCCACGCCGATCACCTGGGCACCCCGCGCCTAATCACCGCCGAAGACGGTCAGGTGTTCAGCCGTCACGACTACTACCCATTCGGGGCCGAGATCGAGGACCCGTCGGAGATGTTGCTCGACGGTTTCGAATCCGGTGACACGCGGTTTTGGTTGGAATCGAAGAACGAGCCGCGTTTCGAGTGGACTGGCCACGAACGGGATCCCCATGGCTTGACCGACTACATGCTCGCGCGGACGTGCGCGTATCCGCTCTACAGATTCGGGTCCGTGGATCCGGCGCGTGACGGGTGGAACCTCTACGCTTATGTTCGGAACAACCCGATAAACTTGGTGGATCCAGACGGTCGCAAAACGCTTGAGCTCCAGGACTTCAGGGAAGGTGCGAGCATAGTCGTCAGTTTGGTGCCTGTGGTCGGCGACTACAAGGACGCGCAGGAAGCTGTAACGGGTCTAGACTTGCTCACGGGCGAGCGTCTGACGCCGTTGGATCGGGTCGTGGCCGGGATGGCGGTGTTGGTGCCAGTGCTCAGTGCCGCGTTGATTCGGAAGGGCGCTAAGCATCTCGCAAAGGCAACAGACGAGGCTGGCTCGACTTTGGAAGTGGGACCTCACGCCGCCGGTTCTGTTTCGGCGAGAGGGCCCGGGCGAAAATTCACGGAAGCCGAACGCGAAGCGATCAACAAGATCGGGCGGGAAACAGGCTGCCACACATGCGGGGTTACTGATCCGGGAACCCTATCGGGAAACTTCGTGCCGGACCATCAACCTCCAAGCAAGCTGTCTCCTGGCCAGTCTCAAAAGCTCTACCCCCACTGTTTGAAGTGCAGTCGAAAGCAGGGAGGCCAGGTGAAATCAGAGCTTAGGAGAAGGAACAACTAAATGAACGTCTCAAGCTGGATTGAAACAGACGGTGGTCCGCTCGTTCTTGTTCCTGAGAAACATGTTCGCTCCTGGGGTGGAACGGAGAACCAAGACTACGACGATGCGTGCGAAGTTGGATCCTATACGGGATTGCTGGATCGGCCCTGGGGCCAGGTTTTGGTTTTTGGGGATGAAAATCTACCCACGACGGTTCTGCAGTCGCCAGATGAGACGAGGATCGTCCGCTGGGTTTACGGAGACGAAGAGCCGGCGGTTATCTCGTTGGCGAGCTCGTCAGATCTCGATTCTGATGAGATAGTCGAAAGCTTGGATTTCGAGATCTTGGAAGATCAAAATGTGGTGTTGTTCGATAGCGCGGCATCTGCAGGTGAGCAGACAGAAAAAATTCGATTATGGTTGCGAGGGGGTAGGTACAAATTGATGACTCGAATCCTCAAGGGCAAAGCGGTTAAGTTGTTGATTCATGTGTTTGTCACAAACACCTAAGCCTCACCGGATCACGGTAAGCACCAGATCCAAGTTAAAACTCTCCGCCGGCCTCCGGCCGCCCCAGGTGTCCGCCGGGAACGAGCCCGGCTCTTGAGGGGGGCAAAGCCCCCCTGCTACCCCCCATCCAACGTAAGCGCG
>JAUIJL010000054.1 GCA_030431255.1 Thermoanaerobaculia bacterium
CGAACGGCGCCGCTTCCGGCAGCAACGCCATCTACACCGCCTCCAACACCAGCGCGGGCGCGGACGACGTGGACGGGGGCAATTGCATCCTGACCTCGCCGAGCTACTCGGTGGGCGCGGCGTCGACTCTGTCTATCGGTTACTTCCACGGCCAGCGGGACACCGGTGACGACGCCTCGGGTGATTTCTTCAACATCCAATATCGCGTCAACGGTGGCTCCTGGACCAACGTGGTGTCCAACGGCGACACCCGCTCGGTGGCCTCTTGGACCACGGCCACGGCGCAGGTGCCGGCGGGCAATGTGGAGCTGCGAGTCCAATGCTCCGACGGCTCCGGCCCCGGCGACATCGTGGAATGCGGCATCGACGACTTGTCGATCTGCGAGAACTGATCGCCTGAGGGAGATCTGATTCTCCGCATCTCAGCGAGCGGGCGCCTGGGATCGTCTTCGGTCCCTGGCGCCCGTGTTTTCAGGCATGAAGCGGGTGATGGACGGTAGCCGACCTCGAGCCGGCCAGAACCTAGCTTGGCTTCATTGCTTGTAGCTACTCAATCCCGAAAACAAACCTCACTCGTTCAGGGCTGCCCAACCTACCCGAGAGATAGTCCATGAGACCTATGACCAACAAGGCTGCAACGCTGAGCTCTTCTCGACGGATGTCCAGGTGAGCCAATGCCAAGTGGATTTCCGAAGCGCTGAGCCAACTGATCTGCTCAGTAGGATGGTAAGAAAACAGCCCTTCATAGACTTGATCCGACACGGGAGAGGGAAGCCCTCGAAGTTGAAAAAGCGGACTCTCTCCATCTCTCGATCTGAATCCTGAGATGGCAGCAAAAAAGCGGTAGTCTTTTCCGCCCCGCAGCTCGACATATTCGTTGAGCGGAATCACTCGGCCGGTCTTCCTAATAAATGGCTCTCTGGCACAATTTGGGTCATCGTATTCGAGGAAGCCCTGAATATCAGTCCCCATTCCGGTCTCCGGTATCTATACAAAAGACCAGTCGAACACGATCGGTCCCGACTTCGTTGGTCAAGAGCTCAAATGCGCGCACCAAGACTCCTACACCGATATCCAGCTGGTGAGGATCCATCCGGTTCGAGCCCAATATATCGCGAAGCTCTTGATACGACAGCCAGTTCCAATGATATTTCTCAGTAGAAAACCCTTCTTCCAGCAAAGATTCTGTCCATGGCGATAGATCTTCGGGAACACTCCGACGGGGAGCCTGAAGAAGAGCCGGCAAAAAGCCGGGGTTACACTCTTCGGATAAGGCCGGTAGACCTCTTGGTCGGAGAGACGGACCGTCGTGAGGTGGCTTTTGGTCTCTTGAACCACCGAGCACGGCAGACCCCACGGACCCGAGGTGGCGGGAATTTGCCAGCCGTCCCCCGGTGGGAGGTTGTTTTGGTAGAAGCCTTGGCGGGTGTCCAGCGTCCAGCCCACGCCGAAGTCGCCCAATCGCGTATCGCGGCTGTCGTAGGTGCGCAGGATGCGGATGTCGAGACCCGAAAGCGGGATTTGCAGGTCCACGAAGCTGAGGGTGAAGTGGCCGATTTTTATCTGGCTGTCGACCACCACGGAAATACGGTCCTCGACGATGCGTCCCAAGCTGTCGACGGCTTCGAGCCTGGGCTCGTGCAGACCGTTGAGCAGCAGGGGCGGATCGAAGGTGGCCAGCCTTTCGCCCGCGCGGGGCTGGGAGCCACGATTCAGCTCTTGCCAGTCCGTTTGGCCTCGGAGACGGCTCGACACGCGCCAAAAATCGAGCATCGGGCTCGATACGTCGCCCAACAAATCCAGCGGCTCGGTGACCTCGCTGAGATCCACCGGCGTGTTGAGGCGACCGTCGGGGCGTCGCCTTGGTTGGGGATTTCGAGGGTGACGTCCTCAAGTTTTGAATGGTCCGAAAAAACCAGGCTAGTCACCTGGCTCTCCGACACCCAGGAAGTAGTCACGTCGAGGGGCTAGCCCGGAAATTTCAGTGCGCCACGAAGGTGCAGACATCCAGCAGTTGAAAGTACTGCCCATGCAATTGACGGTTCGACATGGTAGCTACCCGGACGCTTGTGATCGGCAACGGTCAAGAGCGAAGCTTCGGGAACAACAGGCCGCCTTGGGCGGTCCAGCAAGTCCGCAGGCCGCAACGCGAGTGAATCCTGAGCAGGCCTCGAAAGGGAAGTCGTGGACGCCGACCCGCCTGAAATACGGGGAAGGTCGTCGTGCGTCGGGGAAGCAGCCGTCGCATGCACCCGCCGTAGTCCACCGGGGTAGTGGGAGTGGCATGCGGACAAGGATGTCTGGGCAACGTGGGAGATCCGGCCGGGTGCGAGGTCGCAGCTCGCAACATTCCTTGGACTTGCCCCGGTTCAGTGGACAGTTTAGTTGTTATGGGTTTTCAAATAGCTGGGGAAAATCAGTCGTAGTAGCTCCGGTCTCTGGAGCCGCGATTTTCCACAAATTTTCCGCAGGATATCCACAGGTTTCTTCACAGGCTGCAGATTCTTCATGCTCGAATTGCATCGGACTCCTCTGACCCAGCGCCGAATGACGACGATATCGATTGTAAAAGCTCTCGATGAATTCGAACACCGCGCTCCGCGCCTCTTGTCGACTGCGGAAGGTGGACCGGTCGATGAGCTCACATTCCAGAGTCGCGAAGAAGCTCTCGCGCATCGCGTTGTCGTAGCAGTCGCCCACCGAACCCGTAGATGGCTGCACTCCAGCGACTTTACAGCGCCTACCGAACGCGATCGACGTGTACTGGCTCCCTTGATCGGAATGATGGATCACCGAGGACGGACGTCGCTGCTCCAGGGCCATGTCCAAGGCCTCCAGCACCAACTCGGTTCGCAAGTGCGGGCGCATGCACCAGCCGACGACTCTTCGACTCCAGACATCCAGCACCACCGCCAGGTACAGAAAACCCGCCCAAGTCGGAATATAGGTGATGTCCGCGATCCACAGGCGATCCGGACCCTCCGCGGTGAAATCCCGGTCCACCAGATCCGGGATCGAACGACTCTCCGGATTGCGAACGGTCGTGCGCCGGGCTTTCCGGCGGCACACGCCCCGCAAGTCGTCGGCTTTCATCAGTCTTGCCACCCGCTTTCGGCTCACCCGTTCACCCTCGGCCACCAGATCTGCGGTCACCCGCGGGGATCCGTAGGTCCCTCGAGATGCCTTGTGGAAGCCTCTGATTTTCTCGGTCAGCTCCCTGTCTCGCACCTCACGGTCCGAAGGACGGCGGCCGAGCCATGCATAGTAGCCGCTCTTGGAGACTCCCAATACACGGCACAACGTGCTCACCTTGTGCTCGGCCCGGTGCACGCTCACGAATTCGAACCCCGCGACGGGATCGACCCGGTCTCCTGCGCGAACCAGGCCGCAGCTTTTTTTAGGATTTCCTTTTCCTCGCGTAGCCGGCGATTCTCACGTCGCAATTGCCGTAGCTCCTCGCGTTCGGCGGTGATCAAGCCATCCTCACGGCGACCTTCGTCCAGGTCTGCTTGGGCGACCCATTTACGAATGGTGACCGCCGACGGCTCATACTGCTTGGCGAGTTTGGCGGGGCTGTCGCCGGCCCGAGCGAGCTCGACGATCT
>JAUIJL010000045.1 GCA_030431255.1 Thermoanaerobaculia bacterium
CCGAGCTGGCGAAGGAGTCGAAGACCTTCGACGGTTTCGGCCGCGTGATCAGCGAGAGCCGACGCAAGCCGGTGGGAAGCGGCACGTTCTCGCCGTCGATCCGCCGGACGTCCTACGACGCCTTGGGCCGCAAGACGGCTATGACCACCTGGCAGGCGTCCGGGGGTTTCGAGGATGATGCGGCGTGGTTCTACGACGACTACGACGCGTTCGGCCGACCGCGAAAGATCACCACGCCCAACGCCAAGGTGGAGACCCTCGGCTATCAAGGTGTCCGAGTGCAGACGAGCACGGTGCAGATCCGGACGAGCACGAGCGGCACCAGCGCGGTGACCCGGACGACCCGTCGGGACGCGCTGGGCCGTGTGGTCTCGTCGTCGAATCCGGAGTACACGACGAGCTCGAGCTTCGATCCCTACGACCAGATGGTGTCGAGTCAGAGGACCGGATCGGGCATCGATCAGACCCGGACCTATGGATTGGATGCGCGGGGTTACCTGCTCTCGGAGACTCATCCGGAAATCGCCCAAACGGTGACCCACAAGCCCGACGCGTTGGGTCTACCGCGTCGAACCTTCGACGGTCTGAACACCTTGGATCAGGAATTCGACGGTGCCGGGCGTTTGGTGGAGGTCAAGGATGCCTCAACGGATCAAATTTGGAAGGTCTTCGTGTATGCAAATGCCAACGGTCAGGGCGCCGAGTTTGGCGATTACCGCAAGGGCAAGCTCCAGCATGTGCTGAGGCACAACGATCTATCTTCGATGGGATCGGGTCTGGAGGATCTCGATGTCATCGAGACTTACGTTTATCGCGGCGCCCTCGGAAAAGTAAGCCGTCAGACCACCAAGATCCGCTATCCCGATCGACCGAAAGGCAGCCAATTCGGCGCGGCCTTCCAACAGGATTTTGTCTACGACCGCTTCGGCAACGTCACCAGCCACACCCTGCCGGCTTGCGTCACCAACGGCGACGGTGGCAAGCCCTGCGACGACGGGGATGATCGCCCGGCACCGTCCCACACGGTGGGCACGACCTACAACCAGGGCATCACGCGGACGGTCACCTCGAGCTTGGGCCCGACAGTAACCTATGGCTGGCATTCGAACTTTCAGCGATCCCAAACGATCTACGGCAACGGGGTCACCGGTACCTTCGCGGAAGGTCCCGCGCACCTGCCGAGGCCGAAACAAATCCAATATTCCACCGCCGCGGAGGGTGTGCTTTGGGACAGCGGAACCTACACCTACGACGGTGTAGGAAATATTGCCGAGATCGGTGACGACACGTTCACCTACGACGGCGCCAGCCGCCTATTGTCGGGCACGGTGAAGCGAGCGGGGGAGGCTCGCAACGAGGAGCTTACCTACGACGCGGCCGACAACGTGACCAGCTTCACGCGAGATGGTGGCGCGGTGGTGGCCCACAACGTGGACGCGACCACGAACCGTCTGCGAGGTCGGGGCAGCGACGATTCCATCGTCTGGGATGCGGCCGGCAGTGTCGTCAGCATCGGCGAGCACCCGGTTGTTGAGGGGACAGGTGGACATCCCGTGTTCGTGATGACGAACGGCCCATTCCGTCGACAGACGTCATTCGAAATCACCGACGCTGACGCTGCCAACCCGTCGAAGGTTTGGACCTACGCCTTCGGCCCTGGAGACGTCCGGCTGATGGTGGAGGACCAGGACGGGAATCGCCGCTGGACCTTCCGGGATCTGTCGGACCGCATTGTGAGGGAGTTTCTAGAAACCGACGGCCGATGGCTGCACGAGCGGGACTTCATCCACGGCCCCGCCGGTTTGATCGCCACCCGCCGCCACAACGGGATGGTTCGCTACTTCCACGCCGATCACCTGGGCACCCCGCGCCTAATCACCGCCGAAGACGGTCAGGTGTTCAGCCGTCACGACTACTACCCATTCGGGGCCGAGATCGAGGACCCGTCGGAGATGTTGCTCGACGGTTTCGAATCCGGTGACACGCGGTTTTGGTTGGAATCGAAGAACGAGCCGCGTTTCGAGTGGACTGGCCACGAACGAGATCCCCACGGCTTGACCGACTACATGCTCGCGCGGACGTGCGCGTATCCGCTCTACAGATTCGGGTCCGTGGATCCGGCGCGTGACGGGTGGAACCTCTTTTCGTACGCCCGAAACAACCCGATGAACTTGGTGGACCCGGACGGTCGGCTGACATTGGAGCTCCAGGACGTCAGGGAAGGTGCGAGCCTCATTATCAGCTTTGTTCCTGTGGTCGGTGACTATAAGGATCTGCAAGAGGCAGTGACGGGGCTAGACCTGATCACTGGCGAGGAGCTGACAAGGGGAGAGCAGATCTTGGCCGGTGTGGCGGTGTTGGTGCCGGTCGTTAGTGCTGCACTGATTCGAAAGGGCGCTAAGGCATTTGCTGAAGCATCGGACCAGCCGATAAAGACCTACCAGACCTATACAAAGACGCACAGGGAAACAAGTCAAGTCTATTCAGGTCGGACAAGCGGGGTAGCTATGCCTGAAACTAACGTTGCACGGAGAGATGCTCACCACAGGCTGAATAAAGAAGGCTTTGGTCCCGCAGTTCTTGACAAGTCCTCGTCGAACCCTGACGCTATTCGAGGGCGTGAGCAGAGGTTGATCGTCAAATACGGAGGAGCCCAACGGTCAGGCGGAACCTCGGCTAATAAAATCAACGGCATCAGTCGTAGAAATCCTAAATACAGACAATACATGGATGCCGCCGATCGAGAGTTTCGACAATGAAGAAGCGCAAGAGGCAGCCTTGGAGAGTCGGCGACATCGTCCGAATTCCCCGAGCTGGTGGAAAGATGTCGTTTGGGTGGGTTCTGGAAGAGCCTCTAATCGCATATTTCGACTATGAATCGGATCATGCGCCCAACGATCCGGCCGAGCTTCTGGATCGGGAGATAGCATTCAAAGTTTGGACGATGGTTTATGCCATAAAGAAAGCGATGTGGCCTGTGTTGGGTAACGTCTTGCCCCCAGAGGATCTGCTGAAGATGCCCTGGTTTTTCAAAGTGGATCCGATAAGCGGTGATCTCTACAAAGTCCAGCAGGGGTCTGGAGAAGATCTACCTGCGACGCCCTCCGACTGCATGGAGTTGGAGCGAGCTGCCGTCTGGGACCCAGAACATATAGTGGAGCGGCTTGATGACCATTTTGCCGGTAGACCCAATGTTTGGGTCGAGTCCTTAAGCTTCAGGCCGTCTTGAGGGAATCTCCGAGCAAGGATCCGAGTTCGACCTTATTCGTTGCTGTACTCGCGTTAGAACCCAGATCCAAGAAAACTCTCCGCCGGCCTACGGCCGCCCCAGGTGTCCGCCGGGAACGAGCCCGGCTCTTGAGGGGGGCAAAGTCCCCCTGCTACCCCCCATCCAACGTAAGCGCGACCTATCGGCGGCTCACATTGGATCAAAACGCCAGCTATGGTATTGTGGCTACGAACAAAGACGACGCTCCGCGCCGCCCTTGTTCGTAGCCACAATACCGCTGGCCGCCTTCGGCGGTTCGGAACCTCCGATGAATCGGGATCTCATGAGCACGGAAACCCGGAAGAAGAACAAGCTCGAGGTGCTCCGTGTACGGGTCACCGCCGACGAGCTGAGCGCCTACGACCAGGCCGCCGAAGCCTGTGGTCTCAAGCGCTCCGAGTGGGTCCGGAGGACGCTGCATCCCGAGCGACCCACGCCCCGCGCGGGATCGCTCAAGCAGCTCCGCGCCACCGTCGCCGAGGTCGCCCAGCTCAAGTTTCAGCTCAAGCAGGCCGGCTCCAATCTCAATCAGCTTGTGCGACTGGTCCACGAGAGGAAGATCCACACCACCCAAGGTTCCGAGCGTGCGATCGACGAGCTGGTCGATTTGCACCACCGAGCCGTCGATCAGCTCGAATCGCTTCGCTTCGAGCTCGATCGACATCTCACCGAGAGGGCGTCACCTTGGTGATGGCTTGGAAGGGCGGCGACAAGAGCGCCGGGGGGAAACGGTCCGGGGTCGCGGCCGGATTCGTCGGCCTCGGCGACTACCTCGCCAACTCCAAGGAACGTGGCGGACCCGATCACCGGATCGTCGCTTTCGGCTCCAACTTCGACGCCGCGGACATCCATCACGCCATGCGGGAGATGGATTGTGTCGCGTCCGAAAACGCGCGGCTCAAGAAGCCGGTGTTCCATTGGGGATTCTCCCTGCCCAAGGACAAGGACACCAAGCAGCCCTTGGAGCAGCTTTCCCCGGAGCAGTGGGAGGCGCTCGCCTACCACTCCATCCGAGAGCTCGGGCTCGAGCATCACCAGGTCGCTTGGGTGTTGCACGAGGACGCGGGGCATCAGCACATCCACCTGGTGGCCAATCGACAAAGCTTGGAGGGTGGACCGGCTTGGAGGCCGAGCCACGATCATTACCAAATGCGTGCCACGGCCAGGTGGGCCGAGCTGGAATTCCATCTGAGCCGTCACCTCGAGCCGAATCGGACCGCTGCCCACCGGCGAACCGATCGGGAGTTTCGGGCCGTCCGGATGGAGGGGACCGCCACCTTCTGGAGCGATGCCCTGCCCGAGTTTCGCGACGCGATCTCGTGGCACGATCTGGCCGGTCGCCTCGCCCCCAAGGGGCTTTCCGTCGAGCCGGCGCGGGATCACGAAGGCGGTTTGATCCTCCGCCATTCCAGCGGACCGGCCAAGGCCTTGAGCTCGGTGCATCCGAGCCTCACGGGGCCCAAGCTGGCGAGCCGGTTCGGCGAGACCCATCAAGACTTTCTGGAGCGGAATCTGCCCGTACCCGAGCCCACCGCGGCCGAGAGGAGACCTCTCGACGTCGACACGCTCATCCACGAGATTTCGGCCCATCGGGCCCTGTGGACCGAGGCCGACGCCAGGCGTGCCGCTCGCCCCTTCCCCGACGGCTCGGACGTGCTGCAAGAGCTGTGGACCTCGGACAGGATCCTCGAGGTCCGTCCCGGCCTCTACACCACGCGCGAAACCGTGGCCATGGAAGACGCGACGTTCGCGCTCGCCGAGAAGATGCGGAGCCGTGGCCACGCCGTGGACCTGGCCACCGGCGAATCCTTGGCCGGTGAGCATCTCGAGGTCGTCCGGGCCGCCCTCGGTGACGAAGGTCTTTTCATCCTCCAAGGGCCGCCCGGCTCCGGCAAGACCACCGCCGCCCGGGCGTTGGTGGATTCGTACCGAAGCGCGGGTTACGACGTCTACGGTGCCGCCGTCACGGGCAAGGCGGCGGAAGGGTTGCGAGAGGCCGCCGAGATCGACGCGCGCACCCTGGCCGCCTGGCGACGGGATTGGAAATACAAACCGGATTCCGGCGGCAAGCCGTCGGTGATGATCGTCGACGAGGCGAGCATGCTTTCGTTGCAGGACATGCGTCCGTTGCTCGAGCACGCGGACGAGCGGAACATGAAGCTGATTCTGATCGGCGACGTCGACCAGCTGCCGCCGGTCGGCGCGGGAGATCCCTATCGGCGGATGCTCGAGGAATACAGCTCGGCGCGGCTGACCGAGATCCACCGGCAGCAAGTGGAATGGATGCGCGACGCGAGCAATGCGTTGGTCCGTGGAGAGATCCGGGAAGCGCTCGCGGCTTACGAGGAGCGGGGGCACCTGCATTGGACCGAGACCGCCGAGGACGCTCGATCGGCGTTGGTCATGCAGTATTTCGAGGATCGTTCCGCCGCTCCGGATCAGTCGTCGCTGTTGGTGGCTTATCGCAATGCGGACGTCCGAGCCTTGAACGAAGAGATTCGAGAGCTGCGCCGAGAGCGTGGCGAGCTGCAGGACGGTGAGCGCATCCATTCCAAGGAGTTCGCTCCCGGCGATCGCGTGCTGTTCCGGCGCAACGAGCGACGCCAAGTGCACGGTGAAAACGGGCAACCCGTCCCGGTGCAAAACGGCACTCTCGGGACCGTCACCGAGATCGAGCCGGATCGCGTTTCCGTGCGTCTCGATTCCGGGGTCGACGTGCGCTTCGATCCCGCCGAGTATTCGGACCTCGATCACGGCTACGCGGTGTCGCTCTACAAGTCCCAGGGCGTCACCGTGGATCGAGCGTACGTGCTCGCCGATCGCCACGTCGACGCGCACGGCTTCATGGTCGCCGCCACCCGGCACCGGCGGCATCTCGAGATCCATGTGCCGCAAGAGCAATTCAAGGATCTCGACGCCGTCGAAAGGGTGTTTTCGCGCCGGGCCCGTGCCGATTTGGTTCGGGATTACGCGGATCGGCCCTTGGGCCGGCCGGTCGATCCCGGGCTCGAGCCCGGGCCGAGGGCCATCGAGGCGCCGAGGCGATCGGTGGATGCTGCGGCCGTCGACCTCGAGATCCGGAGGACCACGATCCGAGCCTATCGATATCGCTCCTCGGAGGCCTTGCCCTCCGCGGCCGACATCTCGCGCTTGGATCGGCGCATCGAAGCGATTCGGGAGGCCTCGGCACAGCTCCCACCCTCCGAGGAACGCCGGTTCTCCATCGACCGGCTCACCGAGCTCTCCGACCAGCTGCGCCACCAGGTCGTCGGTCGAGAAGTGTTGTGGGCCGCCTGGCGAGGGCAGCAAGAGGCGTACACCGAGGCCCTCGATCGATACCGCACCCTACCCGAGCCCAGGCTCCTACCCGAGCCGTCGGCCGTGGCCACGCCCGACACCATGCGTCGACCCTTGGCCGAGGCCTTGCCCGAGCCCCTGCGGGACGGCGTCCGGGCTTTGGAAGATCGTGCCTATCGATATCGCCAGGCAGCCGAGCAGCCCGGCGACGAGCGGACGCGTCCACTGCTCGAGCATTGGCGCGAGATCGCCGATCGCGCCGGTCAGCGTCTAGATCGCGTCGCCGAGCATGTGCGCGACTACGCCGAGGCCTCCGAGCGCTTGAATGCCTTGGGCAGTGATGTTCAGCAGGCCCCCGACGCTGCACGTGAAGCTCTCCGAATTGCCGAGCTGGAAAAACGGATCGAGCGGCTCCTCGAGGTCCGCTCTACCCCTCGCCAGGTCCTCGACGAGCTCGACCGACGAGTGACCTCCGGCGTCGCCCACCGGATCGAGCACAGCTCGCCGATCGACGAGGTTTGGCGCGCCTACGGCTCGCTCGTTCGGCACGGCGAGCTGGACAAGCAGATCCATCGGCTCAATCGCGACCTCGAGGAGCTGATTCCGGATCGCCGTGGAAGAGAGAGGCCCGAGATCCGGGTGTCTTACGAGCTGCACGACGTCGACGCGAGGATCGACAACCGGGCTCACCACGACTTTCTCGACATCTACGCCAATCCTTCCGAAGCTCTGGCGGCCTTCAGAAGGGCAAGGGAGCGTCACGACGTCGAAGAGATCGCGGATGCCTTGAAAAGGGATCCGGAGGTTTTCGGAAGGCTCAAAGGCATTCCACTCGTGACTCGGCCGCGAGCCGTGGCCACGGCCGAGCGGCTGGGGAAGCGGCTCGACGTGTTGGCCGAGGAGCGAGAGTATTGGATCGGAGTTCGCGACCAGGTGGATAAAGTCGTCGAGAAGAGACGGCTCTTGTGGGTCGAGGGATTAGATCTCGGAAAGCGGCCCGATCTCGTGAATACGATCCGACGCCACGGCCTTTCCCTGTCCAAGCCGGAGCTTCAGACCCTACCGGACGCGGTCCGGGAGCAGGTGGCGGAGGCTCGGCGAGCGGAAAAGAAGCTGGAGCGGCAGGCCACGAATCTCCTGCGGGACCTGGCCAAGGTGAGCGTGTCGATCGCCAAGAGCAGCGCGAAGCGTCAGGCGCTCAAATTGGCGCCTGAGCCGGTCCGGCAGATCGTCGACATCGCGCAAAAGATCCGCGCGCTCAAGCGGAACGCCCCGGCGTATCTGGCCACTCAGATGTTGCCGCCTCAGGTTCGGTTGGCGGTCTACGTGGTCAGGAGCGTGAGCGCGGCGATTCAGCGGAGCCTGGAGAGGGATCGGGGCCAGGAGCTAGGTTGGTGATGCGACCGGAGCCAAGGGGCGGTTACAGGAAGATCCGTCCGTAAACGTACGCTAAGACAGGCGCGATATCGATTGTCATAATCTAATTGTGGCAATCTATATCCTGTTCTCTCCGCGGCCGGTTGTCAACGGCCTGGTAGGCACGTTCGTGCAGTAAGGGCCATCTGAGGTCGTCGACAACGGAATCGTGTACTTTTATACGCTAAGACCTAACCCTGACGGATGAGCCGATCCGGAGCCATTGATAACCGTTCTCATCCGCCCAAAGGTGGCGAACGTGTCACCAGCCGCCACTTAGGGCCTAGTGACCCGGAAGATGTATTTTGGGGCCATCTGACACACGTTTTCTGAGACAACACCCCCCGGTGACAAGGGAACACGGAGATCCTCATGGATTTTTTCGACGACCAGGACGATTGGGACGAACCCGACCGAAAGAAGGTGGAGTCCTTTGAGGAATACGACACCGAGAACCTCTCTCGAGCAATCGAGCACCTCGAACAGATCCAACATTTTGCAGGCTCCGGTTTCCCGCCTTCGCAGATGCGGGAAGATCTTCATCGACTACGCCGAATGGCCGAACAGATCGTCGACGACGGAATTGAAGACGATGAGTTGAACGAAAAATTTTGGACCTTGGTGGATGAGATCAGCTCGGACGCGTCCCTCGTCTACGAAAGTGCACAAAAGCTGTGGAGCATTCTTTCCGATCTCGAAGACCTGCAACCCCTCGATGAGGAATGGGAAGACGAATAGGTCCCGGTAGCAACCGACCGAAAACTTTGGTCCTGGATGAGGCCTTCGGTCGGTTGGTGGCAACCAAACGCTAGCTCGGATAGATGTGATGGGTAGCAGTCTTACAAGTTGTTGACTACCTGTCTTACAAGAAGTAAGATTCAAGCGATATGAATGATCTTCCGAGGCTCTCGCATAAAGAACAGATCATCCTCGGCCTTCTCATCGCTACCGGGGAGTCATACGGTCTTGAGCTGGTAAAGGCATCGGATGGCGAATTGAAACGAGGAACCGTCTACGTCACCCTGAGCCGAATGGAGGAGAAAGGGTTTGTAGAGAGCAGCAAACAAAAAGAAGCGGATGAGATCGGTCCGCCTAAACGGATCTTTCGCGCTACTGGACACGGAGTACGGGTATTTCATGCTTGGGAGATGGCCCGCGCAGTATGGGCCGATGTTGGCGTATGAGTATTTCGGTACAGACACGGGGACTTCTCGTTGGCCTAATTTTGGTCCTATTCCTTCCTGAAGCGATGGGTTTTGGTGGTTTCAAAGAACCTCCACCAATAGCTGCAGCAACTCTGCTAGGACCGTATTTCGAGGTTGACCTTCCCGCCGATGGGTATCAACCAATTTGGGATCGATTCGATGGAGCGGCTAAAGTGTATGAGCCGGCACACCCAGGTTTTCGGAAGGCAAGTCAAGACGCTGGGCTTCTTTCTAGAATCCTAGGCCTCATAGCAACTTTTTTGAGCGCATTATGGGTAGTGCTCGAGCTGTCTACAACAATACGTGGTATTGCTAGACCTCCGGGAGTAGGCCTGCTCGCCATTTCGCAATTCTTCCCTAAGAAGATGAGAGTTGAGATTCTGGAGCCGACGATACGAGACCTCCAGGACGAATATATCGAGGCCTTAGCCGAGTACCGCAACACCGGCCGAGAGCTGTTCCTGTGGAAGGCACAGGTTGTTGTCCGTATTCGTGGATATTGGTCTTTCTCGATGGCTGTCCTTGCACAGATCCCACTCTCAACATTGAAGATGATCGTGTCTATCTGGAAGCTGGTCTGAACAGAATCATGTGAATTTATACGCTAGGTCTGACTCTGACGAACCGATTCCAGCTTCCCCAACAGCTGATAACCGTTCGTTATCCGTATCCGATTGTTTGTCTGTCTACCGAGATTTCCGGCTTTGTTTGTCTGGTGATCGAAGCAGGCCGGCCCGTGTAGGGCTGGCCTGCTTCGGCCTAGCCTCAGATTCCTGCTCTCCCTGCTCTAAACAGTGCCGAGTAGACCTCGGACAACTCGGCGGCTCGGGCCTCGTTGCCGATCCCCACATAGAACTCTTGCGCCTGACCGACGAGCCCAGAATAAGCTTCCGACGTCTTGGACTCCGGGTGCAGCTCGTAGATCGCCAGGGCTTCGCTATAGAGCGCTTCTGCACGTTTCACATCGGCATGCGCGTTCTTGCGACCCGGCGAGGTCGCTGGGCTCAAGAGATACGCGAAACTCGCTAATTGCTCCGCGCGCTCTACCGATTTCGCTCCATGTAAGCGCCCCGATATATCGATCGCACGCTCCATGAAAGCAATTCCTTCTTCGGGCTCGTCGTCATCCCACGCGTACATGGCGGCGCCGACCAGAAACGGCACGACCGCGTCCGTCTCCTCACGGTGATCGATCGCGCTTATGGCCGCAACCGCGTCATGATAAATATCCCGCTTTCGGCTTCCGGGAGTTGCGGTGTCCCATGCGTCTTTTGCCTCGAAAACAATCGCCAGCAGCCGAGCGGCTTCGGCAGGATTTTCCGACGACCTCGCTTGACGCTCGCAGTCGGCGATGATCCGCTCCAAGTCTTCGATGCCCTGTTTTTTGCCCTCCAGCCACCGCTCTTTGACGGCATCGGCCTCTTGCTGAGTACCCCCTCCCGACCTGCCGAATTCGAGCATCTGGGCCATATACGTTCCGTAGTGGGTCAATGTCTTCGCTGCATCCAAGCGTTGACGACAGGTTTCCTCCGCAAGCGAGGGACCGGCGCCCACCACCATCAGGAACGTTACGAGCATCGAGCCGAGCACGGATATCTTCTTTCTTGTGGTCATCTTGATCTCCATCACAGCACGGGAAGGTTACAGGCGTCGGCCACTACAAATGAAATACCGAGTGCGTTCGGATAATTGCCCGGACCTGCGGCCTCCGTCCAGTCCTCACCTTGACCCGACACGTGCAAGGCCTCGTGAATCAGCAACGTAGCCACCGCCTCATCCCGGAAGTCTCGGATGGCGTCACAGACGTAGATTTGGGGCACGTGCTTGCCTGGGCTCGCATAATACGCCGGCGGACCATCGGGCTCGTCACACCGGTTGTAGGGCTGAATGTGTTGACCATTGAGCCAGTCGATCTTATTGAGCACCGTCACACCGTCCAGCGGTAGGGGTGAGTTTTCAAACAATGCGGCGCATTCCGGGATATTCCGCAGCGCGGCTATGGCCTTGCTCTTGGCATTCCTGATCTTCGTCATCTGTCCTTGAGATGCCGAGCCCGCCTGGGGAGTGGCTCCCGCAAGACGGCCGTTACCTCGAAAGCTTCCGCCCGCGTCGAGGATCTCGGGAGCTTCCGTGCCGGAACCTCCGCGAGCCCAACCACTGCCACCGGATCCTTCGTCCGGGCAGCGGATCTCGAATTCCGTCCCATTGTTCCAAGTCCACTCGATACACGTGCAGCGTGGATCGAAGCTGCATCTCACGGCTTCCACCGCCTCGGTAGGCAACGCTATCGAAAGCAATAGCGCGCCAAGTCCCAAGACCTTGAATAAACGTATTCTCGCGAGCCGAGCGCTCGCTGCTACCTGATGCATAGGGGGGTCCTTTCTACGTTCTCGTTTTTTGTTCAACTCGCCGCCGGTCGAATGGTGGCGAATGAATGGAGCCGCCGTTCCGTCGGGTTTGGCGACTAAAAAAAGCCGCCCCGGGCTTGGGGGACCCGGGACGGCCATCCGTCATGTGCACAGATCACCGGTTCGGCGGCTCTGCCCCTTCGCTCACAAGAAAACAGGGGAGGGCCACCAAGGGGCCCTCCCCTTACCCATGTGCCGGCTGGAGATGAGTGCCCACTCCAGCGTTGCCGAACCCACAAGAATGCTTGAGCCCATAAGACCGATCGCTCACGAAAAATAGGGGGAGAGGGCGACCATGCCGGCGATCGCCCTCTCCCCCTGGGAGGGCCCCGGGAAGGGACTCGTCATTCTGGATTCTCCCGGGAAGGGACTCGTCATTCTGGATTCTCCCGACCGGACGAACCATGCTCTTCGGACTCGTCACGATCCACTCGACATCCCTCTTCCCAGCCACGGATGCAATATTTCCCCGTTTCCCCGTGGTACATGATCACCGTCCGCGAGGGCATCTGCTCACGAATCACAGTAATCGGATTGATGTGGCCACCGTTACTCAGCAGCACCATCACCATCCAAAAATGATGTCGCTCCCCTGGGTGGTAGGCCGGCTCGCTCAACGGCTCCGACGTGTACACAGCAACACCCTCTCCACCCGGACACGGACGACGACGGCTGCTCAGATTCCCTTTTTCTAGCCTCTCACCTGAAACCGTATATTTCGGAAACAGCCTTTCTCGGGGCTGGATTCGATGCTCGTACAGTGTGAAGCGCGGCTTTCCCGCTTGAACGCACGTCACCACCTCGAGCGCAGGACGCTGCTCCTGCGTCGCCGCGTCGGACTCACCCGTCCGGATCATCTGAGACTCGGCGGTGAAACTGATCGACCACAGCAACCCCAACGCCGGAAGCCAACCACGGAACCGATTCACGAGCCGCCTCCATCCGTGAATTCCGTCGTCCGCTCGTCCTCCTCCGATTTCCCAAGCGTCAGCTCTTCTCGCAACGCTCGGTACAGCTGCACTTGCAAACCGTAGAGCTTCGACTGCAACTCCGCCGGATAGCAGACGCTCTCCCCATGACCCGGGCCCCTCAGCACCGTTTTGCCCAGCGAACGGATACCTTCACGCCAAGTCTCCGTTTTCACGCGGCCCGATAGCCGCAGCACCGCTTCCGTCACCCAACGCTCGGCCTCGGCGCTCAGCTCGGAAGGAGACTCCGGACGGGAGCGACCCACCGCCACCAGGTCCTCGAGGATACGCTCCGGGCCACAGTGATCCAGACACGATGCCAGCGCCTCCAGACGACGACCGAACCCAGACTCCAGACGACCGTTTGCACGGTGAAGATCCGCCTTCAACTGGAGCCACAGATACCTGTCTCGAGGCTCCAGCAGATCCGGATCCAGCTCCTCAGCCACCGACGACGCCTCATCCACGCGACCCAAACGGATCAGATCTCGCGCCAGCACCGAGCGGCTGTCCAGCTGACGCATGCGGTCTACAACGTCTCCCGACTCCAACCTCTCCAAACCGATGCGGAGAAATCTGTGGCCCGGGTCCGATTGCTCCATCAGCGTGAACGCCACTCCCATATCCAGCGTCGTTTCCGTCACCGCTGCCTCACCCGGCTCCGTCTTCATATGGTCCGAGCGGGCCGATTCCAGCTCACGAAGCAGGTCCTTGAACAAAAAGCTCCCGAGAAGGCTGTTCGGTCCACCCCACGCCCAACCCTCCACCAGCTGATCCAGCATCATCCGCGCAGAGCGTTGGTACACGTAACCCCGAAGACTCGAAGCACCCGCCTTCCACGACCATTCCAGGGCCTTTCCCATCGCGATCAGACCCTCGTCTTCGAAACCCAGACGGCTCCGAGACCAAGCCCACACCGACAGCGCTAATGCCAGCTTGTCCGACGAGTCCGGACGAGACCCAACCTCCGCACCGTGACGAAGATACTTTTGGGATTGCTGAAACAAATACACGTCCGCGCTCATCGCGGCTTCCAGACGATTGAACAACGAGCGACGCTCGATCCCTCGAAGCGTCGACGGCTCACGCATCGCCCGTAGGTCTCCAGCTCGAAAACTCGGATCGAGCGAAAAAGCCGTCTTCAGCGGCTCCTCTTGGGGTGGAGCGATCTCCAGGCCTTCCTCGCCGAGCATGAACGGAGGCTCCACCCGCGGCGGTTTCGCCGGCGGAGCCGATGCACCACCCTTGCCCAAAACCAGCGCACCGAGCGCGTGGCCCAACCCGGAGGCCCAACGCGTCAGACGGTGACCGTTCCGCTTCAGCAACATCAACCCTCAACCCTTCGGCGGCGTCGGTAGGGTTTTGAAAAAGCGCTCGAACTCTTCGAACGCCCGAGCTCGTTTTAGATCCGTTCCGGGCTCCTTCAACGCCGGATGAAGCTCCGAGTTGTTGCTCTGCCACTTAATTTTCAGGTTCGCCACCTTGAACAGCAGATCCACACCCATCACCTTTTCCAGATCGTCGGCATGCGACGGCGACACCATCCAAAGACGGTCCCTTCGAAGCAACCAATTGAACACCGCTTGTTTGACGCTCTTCGCCCCCCGGCCGGGAACGTCGAATTCTTGGGTCTCCACCCCGAGATCAAAGCTCAATGTCGTGTCCTCGTCACCCATCACTTCGTGCCCTTGAAAATAGACGGGGCCGAGTCTTTCGACTCGGCCCCATACCCATGTCACACGCTTTCCTGCCGTTCTGCATAGCTCAGCAGGCGGAATATCGTCTGATCCAACGACGGACCCCACCCGCCTTCTATCAACCGTGCTTGTCCTATGCACAGCAACACGTCCACATCAAATTCGACCTCGCCTACCAGGATCTCCGACGGATCCATCCACTGGCGTTCACGCTCCACCGCCGCCAACAGCTCGTCCAGCTGGCGCTCGGCCACCAGCGCGGCCATCGGCGCCAGCGACAACAGCTGCCACGAAGACGGTGACGAGGCCTTCACCAGATTCGACAGCCCCGCGTCGTCGCTCAGCGCCCACAGCCTCGAATACTCGACCGAGACCCCGTCCAACGACAGAACCGTTTCCGTTTCCTCGGGGCCCGCATCTTCCAGGAGCTGGGCTACGTCTGCTTCACTCGCCCTCCAGTGCTCCGAGATCGCCGCGTACAGGGCCGGATACATCCTCAGCGTCCGGAGCAAAAACCAGAAGAGCGTGCGGATCGAGCGCGGCCGTTCCGACGTGGCCAGCGCGTCGAGCAGCGCCTCGAGGTGCTCGAGCTTGGGTGTTCGGTGATTCTGTGGATCGTCGACGAAGGCCGACAGGCTGAACGGTTCACTCATGGCTCATGGGAAAACGAAAAACGAAGGGGAGGAGCTGCCCAAGAGACTAGCCGCCGACAGCTCCTCCCCCCAACGTGTTGATGGTGGAGAGAAGCTACCCAATACGAGCGAGACGTTTCAACGAAACCAATAAAACTGGAAGGTACGCAGACTCCGTCAACAGACACATCCGCAGGCCCAAGAATTTGTCTTTGAATAGACCATTCGTTGAGTCTACGGCCATCATGAGCTGCCTTCGAAACCTGTAATTATGGAAGGTGCGAAAATTCAAGGACCAGACAGTAACCGCCTAGACGCAGGTCAGCCACCGTTCTATCTTCCAAAAATGCAGTAGCAATGATGCTCTGCGCAATCTGAGGAGATAGCAATGCAAGTGAAAACGAAGATCGCTTCGGGCATCGGCGGCGGCGAAGTCCCAATCGGATAGATTGGGAACATGGGAAGGGATAGCGGATGCTATCCCTTCCATTTTCGACTATTCTTCTTACATGACGCCGCTAACACGATTTCGCCTTACCCGAATCCGTAAGGCCGGTTCAGCAGAAATCAACCGGATGGTTGACCAAGAGGGCTACTGGACTCATGAAGCGTTAAAAGAAATTCTTCAACGTATTGAAGCGTTGAATACACAAGATCCCGCAGAGGCGAAATCCGCCTGTGAGGCTGTGTACAGGCTTTTACCCAATATCCGGAACATTCCTCCAGATCTCCGCTCCTTCACTCTTGCTGTGCACGGCAGCATCATTCGACGACTTGGCGAACCAGAAGTTGCACTTAAAAAATATCGAGAGGCACTCAATACACCAGGTATCTCACCACCTGGTCGTGCTGAGGTGCTGGCTCGTATGGCCGTGGCCCTGATCTCCGTGAATGAAGCGGGACAAGCTCTCAGTAGAGTAGAAGAGGCTCTTCCGCTAGTAGCTGACCCTATCCCTGTTTTAGCCGTGCGTGGCTTCATCAAGATGTTCACGCATCCTCTGGATGAAGCATTGGATGACTGTATCCAAGTTATGGAGCGATGCCGAAATCGTGGGGATCACAACTATTCCCTTTTCTGCGCCATTATCAACTCATGCAATATTCTCAGCTACGCTAATTGCGAAGCTGACTTGACACTCTGTACACGCTTGAAAGCCGAAATTGAGGCCTACCGCAAGATCTTGCCGACCGGAGGCTCAAATTATTCAAAAGTGCGCCGCCCCCGGTTGATGCTCTCCAGGGCCGAAGCGTTGCTGATGATCCGCGATGGGCAGCTTGAAATGGCCGCGCATTTCTTGAAGCGTTCTTCTGAAGGTCTGAAGGACAACTATCCAGATGAAGCGCTCGATTCCTATGCTGACTTGATCTGCCTATTAGGGAAGATGGAGAGAGAGCAAGAGGCGGCTCAGTGCGCTGCAGAAGCCGCCAAATTGTTGGATCGCGGTAGCTGGCGTGTCGACCCTATCGGTCGAAATGCGTTGCTCTCTGCTGCCAAGAGGGGCTCACTCTCTTACGACCAAGCTATGGAGCTTAAAATCATGCTCCGGCTAAGAAAGTCTGTTTGAGCTGACAAGCAGCAAGTATATGTCTGACACCAAACGGTTAAATTTTTAAGCGTTTAAACATTCAAACGTTCAAGAGGTTGAACGTTTGAATGTTCAATGCTAAGTTCCTCTCAGGAGGATTCACAGCATGATCGTGACAGTCGCAGCTCTTAAGGGCGGAGTAGGTAAGACAACCACAGCGATTCATTTAGCCCAGTATTTCGGCCTCAAGGGCGAAAAAACTCTGTTGATGGACAACGATCCTTCAGAGTTCGCCTTGGGTTACCACGCCAATGGAGAAGGCGACAGCCTTGCTTTTGACGTGTTGCCAATGGCGGCAGCAATGAAAGACGTTGCCAACTATAAGCACGTCATCATAGATACCGAGGCTAGGCCATCAGACGATGATATCGCCAATTACGCCCGGGGCTGCCACATGCTGATCGTTCCAGCTGAGCCCGCGCCCATGTCGCTAGAGGCATTGGTGAAGATTAGAACCAAGATTGGTGACGCAGCAAACTGGAAGACCCTGTTAACGATTGTCCCACCACCACCGTCGAGTGATGGATCGGATACCCGCGCAGTGCTTGAAAGCGCGGGTATTCCCCTCTTCCAAGCAGACATTCCACGCGCTGCCGCGTTTGTACATGCCTCAAAACGCGGTATTCCTGTCTATGACTGGAAGAAAGATGCAAATCGCTCGCGGGAAGTTTGGGAGGCTTACGAACGCGTCGGGAGGGAGATCGATGAAATCGTCGAATAAGGATGATCTCGCCGCCATTTTGGATCGTGCGAACGCCGCACAAGGCGGAAAGCTAACAGGGCCAGCAAAGACAAAACCGAAACCGGTCAAGCCGACGAAAGGTGAGGCGAAGTCAAAACGGTCTGATCCTGATTGGAAGCCAGTAACCCTCTATCTTACGCACCAAACAAGCAATGGGATCGACGAGGTGATTTTGGCAGCCAAAAGGCTGGGAAAACCGTTGGGAGATCGATCCGATGTGGCGGAGACAGCGATCAGAGAGTGGCTGGATCGTCAGGGGTGATCAATTCAAGTCTCACACTGAAATTTATCAACAGTCGGCGAAGCCTACTCTGTAATTCTTAAAACTCTGAAAAAAGACTCTGATTGGGAAACTCTGAAAAAAGACTCTGACCTGTCGTAAATATTTGTGAATATAGGAGCTTACTCGTCAATACGCATGCTGATGCCCGTTTGGAGGGGTAATTACGCATGCTGATGCCCGTTTGGAGGGGTAATTACGCATGCTGATGCCCGTTTGGAGGGGTAATTACGCATGCTGATGCCCGTGGCTTGAGTACCCATTGCGCACGCCAATGCCCGTGGAAAAAAGAGAGATTTCCACAAGAGCACAAGGCCTATTACGCACGCTGATGCCCGTTGCAGTTCGGCTGAAAGGGGTAATTACGCATGCTGATGCCCGTTTAAACGGCCTAGCAAAAGAACCATGTGATACGGTCGAAAAAACCCTGCTGAGAGAGCCCGAACTCCATGCGAAAAAGACCCAGAAACGCCCGCGAATTACGCCAAGCGCTTGCCGAAGATACCAGCCGGCAACGCCAGCTCGCTCTCCTAGAGAGTGATCGTAACCCCCAGCTCCGACGCAAAAGCGGGAAAGTTGTTGAGATAGCAGATAAGTTGGCTGAGGAAGAGCGGACCCAGGCCCGCACGGATGCCCTCGTTTCTGCCCGTATCATTGCTATGGCAGGATTGCCTAAACGTCGTACGAAGGCAAAGATGTTGAGCCGTACTTTGCGCCTGGGCAAAGACAGTTGGCTTGAGGTGTCCTACCACACCGACGAGGACGCTGAGTTACCGTTCGGGGAGGATCGGTTTGTTCTTGCTGCGATCCAGCATCTAGCGATCCAGCAAGGCTCACCCGTGGTCTACTTTGAGAAGGTCAACTCACTCCTGAAGATGTTCGATTTCGATACTGGAGGAAAGGGCTACGCGCGGTTGCGCCAACGTTTTGATCGTCTCTCCAACTTCAGCATCCGTCTTGTGTTCGCTGCTACAGAGAAAGAGCTGAAAGAGCGTTCGAGTGTGCAGCGCACTTTTGTCGTTCAGGAAGTGGCACTTCCAACGCGTCGGCAGCTCAAGGCTGCAGAAGCAGGACAACAAATGCTACTCGTTGACGGTCATAGCTATAGCTACGGGGTTAGATTGAGCGCTGGTTTTTGGGATATCTTGCAAGACCAGCAACACCATTTGCTCGCGCCTGTGGAACTACTAAAGCTCTTCATCGATTGCCCCACGGGCTGGGACTACCTAAATTTTCTGATTGCACGATGTGGCCGAGCTCGGTCGTCTACAGTGGTGGGGCACGATATCTTGATGAGCCTGTTTAAAGAGGGCAAAGAGCCTGACAGGAACACGATTGCCCGCCTTCAGAAATACCATACGCTCATCATGAACGCCACGCGCGGTAACCTTAAAGCCAGCATCGAAGAGATGGGATACCAGCCACGTGAGGAGGGTCAGCGAGGGAGGCCTAAAAAACAGTGGGGCCTCAAGATCAACCCTAGCGATCCGATCGTTTTTTCGGGCAAGAAAATCATCTCAGCAGATTTCAAAGGATAGGAGGAGGAAGGCACTGATACGGAATGTCCCCATCTATATAGAAGCTATAAAATATATTATCGTGTGTATAATCGGGCCATGAACGAGCTCACGGAGAAGGGAAGCGACGGCCTCGAGCAGACCGGCGAGCGACGGCTCACCGCCGCCGAGTTTCACCGGCTACGGGACGTGCCGCCCGAGCTCGAATGGTTCGCCAACATCCGCAACCCCAACACGCGACGCGCCTACCGGAGAGACGTGCAGCAGTTCGTCCGCTTCACCGGCATCGAAGAGCCCGGAGAGTTTCGCCACGTCACCCGGGCCCACGTCATCGCCTGGCGCGACGAGCTCGAAAGCCGAGGCCTCGCCGCCGCGACCGTGCGGCGGAAGATGAGCGCGATCGCCAGCCTGTTCGATTTCCTCTGTGAGAGGCACAGCGTGGAGACCAATCCGGTCCACGGTGCCGCCAGGCCCAACGAAGGGGCGAACGAGGGCAAGACCTCCGCGATCTCCGACGACCAGGCCCTTCGGCTCCTCGAGGCTCCGGACGAGCACACCCTCAAAGGCCGGCGGGATCGCGCGATCCTCCGGGTTCTGCTCTTCCACGGCCTACGCCGCCAGGAGCTCTGTGATCTAAGGGTCGGAGACGTGCAGGAGCGCCGAGGCATGCCCCATCTGCAGGTGCGCGGCAAAGGCGACAAGATCCGGTATCTGCCGATCGAGCCCGGAGCGCTCCGGATGATTCGGGAGTACCTCGAGGTCGCCGGTCACGGTGAGCAGCGGGACGCGCGCTCTTTCAACGGGTGAAGGGCAACGACGGCCGCGCGCTGCATCCCGGCTCGGTTTACGACCAGGTGGTCAAGCGGTATGCGGAGCGCGCGGGCATCGATCCGGCGGTGTTCTCGCCGCATTCGCT
>JAUIJL010000027.1 GCA_030431255.1 Thermoanaerobaculia bacterium
CGTGCTCCACCGGCAGCTTCGTGGTCGGCACCCCCAACTCGATCACCAACGGTGGCGTGCAGACTCAGGTTCAGGGCGATCACTCCGGTGACGGCCAGGCCTTCTTCACGGCTACCAACTCGAGCGCGGGCAACGTGGACGTTGACGGCGGCGTGTGCGTCACCACCTCGCCGAGCTTCTCGGTGGCGGACGCCTCGACCCTGGAGATCTGGTATTTCCACGGTCAACGGGACGCCGGCGACGACGCCTCGGGCGATTACTTCCGGATCGAGGTATCCACCAACGGCGGCTCGACCTGGTCGAACCTGGTGTCGATCGGCGACGTGGCCACCAACGCCTCTTGGACCCAAGCGACCACATCGATCGCGGCCGGCTCCAACGTGCGGGTGCGGGTGAGCGCGTCGGACGGCTCCAGCGCCGGTGACCTGGTGGAAGGCGGCATCGACGACCTGTCGATCTGCCCGAACTGATCCAGTGAGCTGATCAGCATCGCGGCGGCTAGCCGTCGCGGTGCTTTTCTGATTTCTGGCGCTATCCCGGTGCCCCGATAGCTATCGGCGGGTAGCGCTTCCCTTAACCATTCCCGAGACCGCGTTTCAGCCGCAGGGCCGGATAGTGGCCACGGGAAGTTGATGTGTGGCGAGCTCTTCTATCGAGAGCTCGAACATGAGGTTCTTTATGAAACATGCTGTGTTGATGGAACATGTATCGAAAGCAGGTCGAGCAGTCTCGACCCTCGGCCTGGCGCTTTGCCTAGCCGTGCCCACGTTTGCGGCGGATCCGGCAGAGTCCCACGCCGCCACGGAGCTGACCGCCAAAGACCAAGGCGTCTGGATCAGCCTCGGCAGCGATGCCTTCGGCCATCTGGCCAAGCGGGCCGATCTGAGCTTCGATCACTTGCCGTTGAAAGCCGTGGCCGAGGACGGCGAGGCCGTGGTCACGCGGGTTCGCGAGCAAGACCTGACCAAAATCTCGGGGTTGCTCCACGACTCCCACCACCGCTGCCCGGGTTTCATCCGGCACGGTAGCCTGGGCGAGGCCCTGACCCAGATGGAACAAGCCCGGGTCAATCATTTCAAGGCGTCGTTGGCCAGCTACACCATCGATCAACAATCGGTGGTCCAAGCCCTGGAGCCCCTGGTCAACAAGACCAACATCCTGAACACCATCGATCATCTCTCCAACAACTACAACAATCGCTATTACGTGCATCAGTCCGGGGTCGACTCGGCGGTGTGGATTCGCGATTTGTGGGCGGGTTATGCGGCCGGCCGGTCCGACGTCACCGTCGACCTCTACAACCACTCGGGTTGGGCTCAGGACTCGGTGATCCTGACCATCCAAGGCGCCACGATTCCCGATGAGGTCGTGGTCTTGGGCGGTCATCTGGACTCCACCGCCCCCGGCACCTCGAATCCGAGCTTCATCGCCCCGGGCGCCGACGACAACGCGTCGGGCATCGCCACCATCAGCGAGGTGATCCGGATTCTGCTCTCCGAAGGCTTCGTGCCCAACCGCACGGTGAAGTTCATGGGTTATGCCGCGGAAGAGGTCGGTTTGCGCGGCTCCGCGGACATCGCTTCCGCTCACCAAAGCGCCGGCACCAACGTGGTGGCCGTGCTGCAATTCGACATGACCGCCTTCCAAGGCTCCGTGCAGGACATGGCCTTCTTGCAGGACTACACCAACGCCGACCTGACCAGCTTCCTCGGTCAATTGGTGGACACCTACCAGCCGAATCTTTCCTGGACCACCACCCAATGCGGCTACGGTTGCTCGGACCACGCCTCCTGGCACAACCGCGGTTTTCCCGCAGCCATGCCGTCCGAAGCCATCTTCGGTCAGCACAACCAGCAGATCCACACCACCAACGACACCATTTCCACCTTCGGCGGAACCGCCGACCACTCCTACAAATTCGCCCGCCTGGGTCTGGCCTACGTTGCTGAGGTCGCCAAGACCGGAGGCGGCGGAGGAGGCGGTGGCGGTGGTGGTGGCGGCGGTGGTGGAGGCGGAGGCGGCGGTGGAGGCGGCGGCGGCCAAGTCGCGACCTACAGCTCCACCTACGGCGCTCCGCTCTGCGATCAGGCTGCCAACGAATGCGACTCCGGCAGCCTGCTCAACGGTCGCGCAAGCCTCGGCCCAGAGCCGAACCAGCCGAATACGGTCGACAGCTGCACGGACGGTGGATCGGGCTCGTACCACAGCGACGAATCCAACGATCGATTGGTGATCCGCACCTTAGACGGCACCAACTTCGAAGCCGGTAAAACGGTCGAGGTGAGCGCCACGGTCTACGCGTGGAGCACGGGCTCCAACGACACCGTGGACTTCTACTACGCGGCGGACGCGAGCAACCCGACCTGGGTGCACATCGCGTCCACCGGCGCCCCGGGCGGCGGCACCCAAACCATCAGCGCCCAATACACGCTGCCGTCCGGCAGCACCCAAGCGGTGCGCGCCAACTTCCGCTACAACGGCTCCCAAAGCCCTTGCGGCAGCGGTAACTACGACGACACCGACGACCTCGTGTTCACCGTCACCGGCGGCGGCGGCGGTGGCGGCGGTGGCGGCGGCGGCGGCGGTGGTGGCGGCGGTGGTGGTGGCGGTGGTGGCGGTGGCGCCTGCGCAGCCGACATCGACTTCACCGGCGGCGCCTCGGGCTGGAGTAGCTCCGGCAGCACGTGCTCCACCGGCAGCTTCGTGGTCGGCACCCCCAACTCGATCACCAACGGTGGCGTGCAGACTCAGGTTCAGGGCGATCACTCCGGTGACGGCCAGGCCTTCTTCACGGCTACGAATTCGAGCGCGGGCAACGTGGACGTCGACGGCGGCGTGTGCGTCACCACCTCGCCGAGCTTCTCGGTGGCGGACGCCTCGACCTTGGAGATCTGGTATTTCCACGGTCAACGGGACGCCGGCGACGACGCTTCGGGCGATTACTTCCGGATCGAGGTGTCGACCAACGGCGGCTCGACCTGGTCGAACCTGGTGTCGATCGGCGACGTGGCCACCAACGCCTCTTGGACCCAAGCGACCACCTCGATCGCGGCGGGCTCCAACGTGCGAGTGCGGGTGAGCGCGTCGGACGGCTCCAGCGCCGGTGACCTGGTGGAAGGCGGCATCGACGACCTGTCGATCTGCCCGAACTGATCACCTCACAACGTCTGAATGGGGCCGCGACGGATTGTCCGTCGCGGCCTTTTTGCGCTTCCGGACGTAGGGCCGGGGCTTGCCCCCGACCGGGCCTGGGTTGGCTCGGCAAGGCCCCGCCTCACAGGCTCTCAGCCGGACTGCCGCTGCTCGAAGAAGAGGGTGCCGGTCTCGGGATCGTGGTGAGATTGGCTGAAACCCAGCCGATCCAACACGGCGACGGACGCGCGATTGGGCTCATCCGTGCTGGCCAACATGGCTTCCATAGCCAAGTGCTCCCGGCCGTATCCCATCATGGCCTCGGCGATTTCGGTAGCGTAGCCGCGGCCCCAATGGTCGCCCGCCAACCCAAACAGAAGCTCGACTCTGACCGGTTCGTGGAAAGGCCAGAATCCCGTGAATCCGATCACGCCGGATGGATTCCGATCCCGGAGCCGAGCGAGCCACAGCCCGTAGTCGCCCGCTTTCATCCGAGCGCAGCTGTCAGCCACGAGCTGACGGGTTTGGGAAAGCGGAATCAGCTCGTCATCCCAAAGGAATCGACGCACTTCCGGTCGCGTCCAGAGCGCGTGAAGGACCTCCGCGTCGGACGGCTCCACGGGTCGAAGCGAGCATCGAGGGGTCTCGAGGTGGGGAAGTGGACGGTTCGTCATAGGAGGTTCTCCGACAGTGCGATCTTATCTGTTACCCCAAAGGGGTTATTGCCGATAGCCTGGGGTTGCGGAGCTACCCCAGGGAGGTAGGGCGGACTTCGCAGAGTTTGGCAGCCCGGCCGGCACTTTGAAACAATCTGCGCGGGTCGATGCAGGAACGCGGATCACCTGAGGTCATAGCGTGTTTGTAGATGGTCGCGAGCTGGAGAGCGGAACAGAAGTCGAGGCGGACGTGTGCATTGTCGGCGCCGGCTTCGCGGGCATCGCATTGGCTATGGAGCTGATGGATTCCAAGCTCAGCGTCGCGCTCTTGGAAAGCGGTGGCTTCCAGGAGAGCCCCAAGCACGAGGCCCTGCTCGAAGGCACCTTTGACGGTCCCCACAAGAATAAGAATTACCTCCACACCTCCCGCAGCCGGTACTTCGGCGGCACCTCGGCCAAATGGCTAGGCATCTGCCGTCCCTTGGACCCCATCGACTTCGAGCATCGCCCCTGGGTGGCCGATAGCGGATGGCCTTTCGACCATCGGGAGCTGGTGCCCTACTACGACCGCGCCGCCCCCGTGCTCGGCATCCGTCCTTTTAAGGTTTACGACCGCGACGGCCAGCTCGCACCGTCGAATTTCCTCGCCGGTCGAGAGATCACCCGCTTCGTGCCCAAGGTGCTCTACCGCAAGAAACCGATCGTTCGATTCGGCGACAAATACCGCAAGCAGCTCAAGAATGCCGAGAACACCACAGTCTACTTACACGCCAACGTGGTGGAGCTGGAAACGACCCCCGACGGCGCATCGATTCAAAGCGCCATCGCCAAGAACTTCGCCGATCGTCAAATTCGCTTCAAAGCCCGCCATTTCGTGCTGGCCGCCGGCGCGTTCGACATCGTCCGTCTGCTGCTGACCTCGAATCGGCATCACGCCGAAGGCTTGGGCAATGCCCACGACCAAGTGGGGCGTCGCTACATGGACCATACCCGCCTGCCCCAGACGGGCTTGGTGATGCAAACCGAGGGGCGCCCCCGGCGCTGGCACAGCACCGGCTCGGCCTCCGTGCCGGGCGGATTCTCGTACGTGATGTTCTCGCCGACCCTGGAAGCCCAGCGACAACTGCAGATGCTCAACTGCGGCGTCCGGCTCATGCCCCTGGACGACGACACCGAGCAAGACATCGACCCAGGAACCCTAGCGCGCGACGTCGGCGGTTTGGCCCGCGGGCTCGATCAAACCGTCACCTCCGGCGCGGACCCCATGCCGCGAACCAAGATCCGTTTCACCACCAAGCTCTACAACGAGCACATTCCCCTCGCCCACAGCCGTGTCCGTCTCGATACCGAGCGCGATGCCTTGGGGCAGCTCCGGCTGGTGGTGGAGTGGCGTAGCAACCGTCAAATGGATCGCAGCGTCGAAAGGACCCTCGAGCTCCTAGCCATGGAGCTGGGCCGCACCTCCCGCGGGCGTCTCCGCCTCGCTCTCACCGACCCGCTCTACGGTCCACCGAGCTTCCTCGGCTCGCACCCCATGGGCATGACTTGCATGCATCCGGATCCGAAAAAAGGAGTTGTCGATGCGGAGTGTAAGGTCCATGGGTTAGAAAACCTTTTCATCGCGGGAAGCTCGGTCTTTCCCACGGGTGGGTTCGTCAATCCTACGCATACGATTGTTGCGTTGGCGTTGCGGATCGGGGAATCGTTGAGGCGGCGGTTGGAGTCGGTTCCTTGATCGGTTGGGCTATCGTCATCTTTGCTGTTTAGAAAAACTATAAGTCGTGTGTGTTTTGAAAGACGGCTTTCAAGCCTCGGTCGGAAATTGACCAGGAAGCTGGTGTTTCGGCATCTATCGTCAGGGGAATGACGGGCTCGGTTACCGCACGTCGCAGAGCTCCCTTCAATCCTGCGAATCGCCCTCTATCTTAGAGGCAAAGAGATTACATGCGGTCAGTTCTTTTCGGATAACTCCAACATAATCAGCATATTGCGACAGGATCGCATAGCGAACGTTCGCCAGGCAGCGTTGACGATCAGCCTGGACGCGCCGTAAAATTTGAAGATAGGGACGTTACCGAGGGGCGATCAGTGCTTGAGCCTTCCCGCAGGCAGTTTAGGCGATACGTCCAATACGTAAGTCAAAGGTTCGATGCCACTTGCAAAAGGAAGGCAATGCAGTATCAGGTTGATAGCATGAGAGTAGAGCAGTGACTCAGCGGAGGCATGTGGTGTTCCTCCTGCACGGCATAAGGACGCAGGGGGAGTGGGCTTCTCGGGCCGCAGCTGTCATCGAGAGGGACCCGTCGATTCGTGTCCGGCCTATTAGATATGAGTTTTTTGATATTATTCGGTTTCTTATCCCGATCTCCAGATTCCGGGATCAGCCCGTAAAGCGGGTCACCCGACTCCTGCGCGATGAACTGAGTAAGAAGCCAGAATATATTTCTATTGTGGCTCACAGTTTCGGAAGTTTCGTTGTCGGGAAAATTCTTGACAGGGAGCCAGACATTCGCTTCCATCGCTTGATCCTGTGCGGGAGCATCCTGGATGACGGCTTTGACTGGGGGCGCTTTGGTCATCGCCTTGATGCCGACTCGGAGGGAGACTGGCACGGCTTGAACGACTGTGGGATGAAAGATATTTGGCCCGTATTCGCCAAGTCGGTGACTTGGGGTTATGGATCGTCAGGACGATTTGGTTTCGGGCATCCGAGAATCAAGGATCGCTTCTTCGATGTAGGTCACAGTGGATTCTTTGGTCCAGATCATGTAGCGAAATACTGGCTTCCCTACCTGAGGTTCGGTCGGATCCAACCGGGAGTTCTCGATAGGCCTACCAATTCCTGGTGGGTGTCAGTCCTTACTGTAGTCAAGCTGAGGTATCTGCTAATCGGGCTCTTGGTGGCTCTCACCGTCTTCAGCTTGAAGCACCAAGGTCTCCTCAACCTCGTGCCCCTTCCCGCAGCGACCGATACCAAGACTGCGCTCACGAAGCCGCTTGTGGTTGACAGTCTGAATGAGAAAGAGAAAGAAGCGGTACAGAAGGTTCGGGCGGATGAACATGTAGAGGTTAGTCTGGAGTCATTCTTCGCAGTCGCCGTCCTTTCGGGGCAGATCACGGAGAGTGAACTCGATGCCTTCCTGAACTTGTCCTCTGAGGTGCTCTCTGGCCCAGAGAGTTTCTATGGCGATGGTGACCAAGACGCCATCAGTATCGGCGCGGATTGGGAGGTCTTCATTTGGCGTACGAAGAACCCAAGTGTCTTTGAGAAAGTTCAGGCAGGTGTCCTTGAGGTGATTCAGTACCTGCTGGATCTGAGAAGCGGCAAGCTAGTAGAGAAGCCAAATAGCTTACTCGGCGTCACAGTAAACATCCGTGGCCAAGGGCGCTTCTTCGACCTTGAGGGCGTACCTGGAGCAGGGCAACGAACCTGGGTAGGCTTTGATCTTCGAAACTAGCGTCGAACCCACTCGCTGCACCGAACTGCTTCCGCGCATAAGCGCTCCAGCAGTCGGTGAGCGAGGTCACGTTCGGCGAATCTCAGGCGCCAGCCAGCTAATCGAATCTCAGGGGCTAGAAAGCTGGTGGCTGAACTAAGATGACAAAGAGGCGATTCTAGAGAATGGGCTGGATAATATTCATTGCTATTGTGTTGCTTTTTGTGAATTCGATCGATGACAACGATATTGCAATCGGATGCTCGATTTTTGCCCTATTCTTAGCCGGATCGGCTATTTTTGAAGCCTACAAGTGGTCGGCGGACAACCCTCAATGGGCAGCCAAAGGCGCCTTCCTTGTGCTTATCGCCCTAACCTCATTCGTAGGGGTAAAGAGGTACTGGACGAATGCAAGACAACGGAAGATGATCCTAGGTAGCGTGTTCTGGCACAAGAGCTTCGACTCCTACCGAGAGTCTTTCCCTTGGGATGAGTTGTCGCGATGCGTTGGTTCGCTAGCCAGCCCCCCAAAATCGGCTCAGAAGTTGCCCAGGTTTGTCGCTAAGAAGTATCGGAAGATCATCAATGGAGCCGACCTGCGAAAGAACCTTGAAGACCCGTTGCGGACATATTTTCAGAGAGTGGACAGGAACTCTATTTGGTCCTTACCGCTTGCCAGGATCGGCCGGCTGCGAGGCGCCGAACCTCTGGCTATCCTACTGAGAACCATCAACTCCTCACGAGCGAATAAGGCAGGCTTTCAAGATCCAGTCGGCCTTTTCTGTCGCGACATTTTTGCTATGGCGAATGCCTTGGTCGTTATCCAACTCATTCGCGAGATCGATTTAGAGTCTCAAGATGGGTTTGAGGCATCGCTGCAAAAACTTACGAAGGCCAAGAGGCTGGTCGAGCACCTTAAAGACTTGGAGTTACGCGAGATGTTAGACGCGCTGGTCACTGAGATGCACGAGCTACGCCGGGTCCTTCGAGAGGAGGTGCCACGAGTCTTGGTCAGTATACAGAAGGGCGACCGCGCTGGCGCTGAAGCTCACTACTTCCATTCTGTAGAGAGTTGGTGCCAGTCTGCCCCAGGGCTTGTGCCTTCCTATGCCGCGATGTTTCACTCATGAGGCGGATATCGCCGAACACCGCAGTTCCAGCCGCAAGCGCTCCGCGCTGCGCTGAACTGCCCACCGTTAGCTCCGCGGCAACATTCCCCGGTGAGGTATAGCAGTGTCTAGTTTCGTGTTTTCTGGAATTCGAATCATCCAGTCTTTGGGAGTCGAAGACCCGCCCACCGGCGACCAACTGAGAGATTGGCTCCAGGTAAGACTTGGCGAGCCAGATCAAAAAAGGGTCGAGCTTTTCGATGCTTACAACAAATTGGACCTCTTGGGAGATCTTGAGGGGATCGCTGACCGACTTGAAAAGACGGGTTTTCTTCCGATAATCCAGTTCGAAACACATGGGAATGAGAGTGGTCTATCCCTTGCTTCCGGCGAGTTGGTTCCATGGTGGGAGTTGAAGCCGTACCTAGCTCGTATCAACGCGCTTTGCGGGCTCAACTTGCTTGTAGTGGGCTCGGCTTGCTTTGGAGACTCTCTTTCAAGTGTCCTTGAGCCTCATGAACCAGCACCAGTCTGGGGTTGCATAGGGCCAGTCGGCCGCAAGTCCCCAGGCGAGCTAAAGGAAACTTGGAAAAAGCTCTATGAGCATCTAGTTCTCAGGGATCAGACAGATTTCCGTGAAATACTCAGAAGATCAAGCATAGGACTGTTTCACCAGGAATGTGAGTATCGATTCTGGCCCGCAGAGTGGTTTTTTCTTGTCGCTTTTAAGGCATACGTAGAAAACCACTGCTCTGATATGTCAGTTGCGGACCGAGTTGATGATGTAATCGAGCACATATGGCGCCGCAGCCCTGAGGCTCAGATCTCGGATCATGCAAAAGCCCAAATTGCTTCAGAACTCTCAGATTGGAAGAAGCAGTTCTTAAATCTGAAGCCGAAGTTCTTTATGGAAGACTTGTTTCCAAGCAACTCCCAGAGGTTTCCGATTGAAATTGATAAGCAGAGTGTTCTGAGGATGGGTTCTTGAGATCTAGCGAAGAGCTAACCCACTCGCTGCACCGCACTGCTTCCGCGCTTCGCGCTCCAGCACGCGGTGAGCGAGGTCACGTTCGGCGGCAGAAGCCACCAGCCCTGAAAACTTCGTTTCTTTCCTGCCTGAAACGCTCTTGACAAATCACTGCGAATAGCTTTAAAAGCCAATGAATCTTCTAGGACTGCTGCGCACCGAAATTCCAAGGCCGTTGATATCAAGGGCGGTAGTTCTGGCGTTCGTCTTGTTGGCCTACCTTTGCATCTTTGGAGTTGCAGCTATGACTACTTCTCCTCGGGGCTCGGGCGAGACTCCGGGCGAAGCCGTAATGGCGCGAGGAGCCTACTTCTTCACATTTGCACCGTTTGCAGCTTTCGCTGCTTTGGTCGCTGCTGCTGTGACTGTCTGGCAAAGGCGCCATCTCTCCAAACTCTGGTTCGCCACCGGAGTTAGCCCGGCTTGTTCGCTGCTGCCAGTCACAGTGTACATTTTCTTGAACTTCGGAGACTTCTAATCAACATGGTCCACGATGTATTCGGTGCGGTAGCCCGCTTGCTCGTGCAGCACAGGATTCGACGCCAGATGATAGTGATCCGGGAAGGCATTTATGAAATCTAGCCAAGAGCGAGCAGACACTGGCACTGGAAAGGCGCCACAACCCTATCTTGATGGGGACTTTGCCAAAGAGCTCAGCTACCAACTCTGGGTAACGAAAGGTGCCCGATTTCATGCTTGTAGAAGGCTCCAGACGAAGCAGAAGTGGTCGTCCTATTCGATTGCTGCGCTAGCCTTCTATGCGATTACTGTCAATCTGGTCCCGGTATACGGAGTGGCATTCTCACCAGATACCGGGCCGCTTTTCGCTTTCGTCAGCAGTGCGCTATCTGTGTTGATCATTATTATCAGCTTGCTTGAGGGGGCTCGGCAGTATGATCTCCGGGCCGACAGACATCATCGCTGCGGCCTTGAGCTTGGAAAAATATATCGTGAGCTGCGCCAGCTACGAACAGCACACGGTGACGAGCCACAGCCGCTACCTGCCGAGACGATTCAATTACTTAGAGAACGCTACGAGGCTATACTTGATAAACACGAGAATCATGAGGATGTAGACTTTCTTCTAATGCAGGCGAAGAAGTCCGAATGGTTCAACAAAGGTTTTGCCATGAGGGTGTGGGTTCGTGTACGTTGGTATCTCCAGGTCTCCCTCTTCTATCACTTGACGATCTTGGTTCCTCCAGTCGTTCTTATTTGGTGGTGGGCCAGCAGCGCCACGACAGGAGCGTCGTAGTATCAAAGGTCGGAAACCCCTCTTTCAAAGAAACTCCGCCGAACCCGCCCGATCCACGCGGACACCCTCCGCGCTTCGCGCTCCGGCTGCCGGTGATCGGGGTCACGTTCGCTGCCAACAATCTAACTTGACTTCGAAGGGAAGCTATGCCGGACGCCGGTGGTCAGACAGATCTACAGAAAAGACTTAAGGAACTCCTTCCGTCTGACAACGACAAGCTCAGGCACTCCGAACGGAGGAGGGCTTCGGCTACCGCTGGGTTCCAGTTTGAGATGTTTGTCTCAGAGCTTCTCCGACTACACCTTAGAAGCAGAGACCTGCCTTCAGAGACATCTGTCGTGACGTCAGAGCTTGGGCATTATGATCTCATTACTGACACTTCAATCCGAGATCTGCCTCCTCCGATAGCCTTTTCAGTAAAGTTCTTTAGGAATTCGAGTCATCTGAACCAGATGGCGAAGTCTGTCTGGAGAGATTTGCTTCGGGGTGACGACTCCAAGGCTCGATCCATTGTTCTGGTAACGAACCTACAACCTAGTGCCCGTGCGCAGCAAGTTTTCGATCAGATCCGAAGCCCAGGATCAGGCGAGCGCTTGAGGCTAGTTTGGTGGGGCCCAAAGGATCTAGAGGCCTTGGTGTCACAGTTGGGGGATGCCGGTTCAGAAATTGTCAATACGCTCCATGTAGCAGATCTTGGCGCGGCCATACGGAACGCTATCAGGGGTGATGTGGACCTCTGGAAGGCCAACCGGGAGCGCTATGTCTCGGAGCTCCACGATTCCTGGAAGGCCGATGAGCTGGTATTCTTTCTCGGCGCAGGCGTCTCCATTGATGCTGGTGTTCCCTCCTGGAAGCGACTCTTGTCGGAGCTATATGGCGCCCTTCTCGAAGAGGCTTCGCCGGATCTCTACAGCTTGAGCTCAGAGAGTAGGGCGCAAGCGGTTCAGCTTCTCCTCAAGCTACAGGACAACTCACCGCTCTTGAGTGCTCGAACACTTCGGTCTGGGCTGCGAGGACGATTCGAAGATTCTGTACGGAAGGTGATCTACAAAAAGGCAAGCGTCGAAGACTCCCAACAGCTTCTGTCAATTGCTCGACTCTGTGACCCGCCGAGAGGCCGAATCGGCGCTCGCGCTGTTGTAACCTACAACTTTGATGATCTACTAGAGCAGTGTTTAAGTAAACTCAACATCAGATACTTTTCAGTCAATTCGGGGAGTGTCCGTGCCAACTCTATGGAGTTGCCAATTTACCATGTGCATGGCTTGATTCCGCAGCGGGGGGCCCTTGATGAAGATCAAGTCCTAGTCTTCAGTGAAGAGGGGTACCATACGGCTTACAATAATCCATACACATGGTCGAATGTCGTGCAACTAAATCTTATGACCCAACACACATGTGTCTTTGTAGGCTTGTCAATGACCGATCCGAACCTTCGGCGGCTCCTTGAAATCGCCAGCGATGCGCAATCGGATGCTGGCCCGAGACATGTAGCCCTACTCAGGCGGCTTGCTGACAAAGACCTAGGGGACGACGAAGAAATGTCCTCAAAAGTTGCCGAGGGCATTTCGGCTACTTATCACTTGGCTTGGGAAAGGACGCTGGGCGAGCTTGGAGTGCGGATTCTTTGGTTCGAAGACTTCTCTGAGATCCCTGGCATTCTAAAGGGAATCAGGACTGGTTTCTTGGAAGACTAATGCGCGTTGTAAAAAAGGCAGCGAACCCACCCGATGCACGCGGACTTCTTCCGCGCTTCGCGCTCCAGAAGCCGGTGATCGGGAGCACGTTCGCAGAATTCCGGCTCAGGCTTCGGAACTGGTGCCGAATTGAGCCGGGTTTGTCGTTCACCACGCGTTTCTTCGTTGAAGGTCTGACTTGAAAGGAAACGTTTTTGAAGTCTCGCTCCGTTCCACGAAATCCAGGGCTGAAAGTAAGCCGACTTCGGCGAGGAAGCCAGCGGCTGGGCGGTCCGTTGTCGAATCGTGGCCTCGCCCTCGGATGTGGTCTTGGAGGTCGGTCTTGTTTGGAGCCGGTCTTCTTTGAACCGGCTCGTCCTGGCGATTGGCCGGGCGTTGGTACCTTGACAGAAGTGCTATCCGCGTTTGTACAGGGCGGCGGTCCCGAGTTTCAGGGGCCGTCTCTGCCAACCAGCTGCTCCAGCGGACGAGCGGAGCAGCCAGGCCGTTCGCTGTCAAACATCAAGAACTATGGAGGATGAGGGATGAAGCTCACTATTAAGAGGAATCAGAAAGATGTCAAAGGGATGTTCGGAGGCCATAAGGGGGTCAGCTTTACCCTGTACGCAAGAGCAGATGTAACGGACGAGGAACGATCACTCATAGATCATTATCAAGTTGGCCAGCATGTCCTCGTGGTCTTTGAGATCCCAGTGAGAGGAGATCAGAGCGTTACTTTTCGGTGGACAGTTCAGCACCTAATTGACGGCGAAACGACAGAGGCAGATAGCATTTCGACTCTGATTTCCCTTGAAGAGCAGATCAAAGAAAGCTGCCGCAATCTGAAAGAGTTGCTTGGTGTAATGAAGACATTCGGAGGTGAGGAAACATTTGAAATTTAGAATCCTCACTAAGATCCTCGACTTGAGTTCACCCGACGATCGAAATGGCCAAGCTACTTGAAAATCTGAACAGAAGGAAATTATCATGTTGTGCTGCCCAAAGTGCTCATCAAATCTTGACCGGGATGGCTGGTGTACGAATCATAAATGTATCTATTCCTATGAAAGAAGAGAGAGTCCTTCACCGCCGTTTACGCCAGGCTGAAGAATGAAGCAAGAAGCCGCGTGCATATGCAGCGTTGCTGATAAGGCGTTGTATCCATTAATTCTGAACGGCTTGAAGCGCGTCCGCATGTACACCTGCCTGCGAACCAGGCTACGGAAGCTGCGCTCGTCAGCCCAACCAGCCGTCTCTCACATCGAGACGAGCGGTCTTCTGCCAGGGGCGCGTTTCTACTCGGACATGGTTCCGGACAGTCGGGAGGGCCGGGGGCGATGGACTCGCCAGCTTTTGGAAAAGGCCCGGGGTACTGAGCTTGTCTTTGTCGACCCCGACAATGGTTTCGAAATTCCGTCAAAGCCGGTAGGGCGGAAAGGCTCCTCGAAGTTCGTGACGAAAGAGGAGATTCGGAGCCTCTGGGATCTTGACTGCTCCGTCCTCATCTACCAGCACTTCCGACGCGAGAAGCGTGACTCGTTCGTGCAGCGCATGCTCTTGGAGCTATCCGAGATCGCCGCTGGTGGCTCAGTCATCGGTTTCCGAACTCCACACGTGCTCTTCCTGCTGGCCGTGCAGCGCCATCACCAGCAAGAGATTGAACTGGTAAATTCTCGCCTTCAAGAGACCTGGAATGGAGAGATAGTGCTGAATCGGCTGGCTAGACCAACAATTCCAGACGCAAGCGCTGGGCACTGCGCTCATCGGCCCACCGTCAGCACCCGATGAGACGTCGCTTCACAGCGCGGGCTTCTGCGGGCTGGGTCGTGCTGGTGGCGATCGTGGGACTAGGGATTTGGACGAGCCGACCAATCGTCAACCAGAATCCTCAGATCGGGACCATCCGGTATGAGCGGCTGCTTGGTCGGATCGTCGCGATTGAGGTGGATTCCGACGGTGATGGCCGCCCGGAGTCTCTGGCTCGGTTTCGCTGGCGAGAGCCCTACGACCCGAACATCTACACCTACAATGGGCCCTACTGTGCCGACGTCGGTCGGCACTTTGAGGATCGTGATCGAGATGGGCGGTGGGACACCTGGTTCCACTCAATCAGCGAGGTGGGTGAAGGCGATTGTGTGTACTCCTTCGAAGCTGACACCAATGGTGACGGGCAGCCTGACTGGTTCCAGGAGTCTGCCGACGGGATTGGCATCTTCGCTCAGCTGGTTGAGCTGAGGGGCTTCTGAGCGTGCCGCGTGCTAACACGGGCCTGCAGGCGACATCGCTCGGGCTCTTCGTCCGAAAGGGGCGGCGAGAGGTCTTACTCTCTCGTACGCTCAGAAGGTGTTGACGGCGGTGCGGTTGAAGCCCAGAACTGTTCGGCCGCATCCGGATCGCCGCTCCCCCAGCTGAGGGCGTCGCATCGCGCGAAGCCGCGGGACCGCTCAGGAACGCTATTCGCACGAGGAAATAATGACGTTTGAGCAGCTGTGGTCACAAATCTCGGAGAACACGGACCTTGGTCTCCTGCGTCGTTTTGTTGATGCGGGTGGCGACGTGGCCAGGTTCGATGAAACTCTGGGTTGGACACTTCTCCATCTGGCTTGTGAACATGGCGATCTTGCATTGATTCGCGCCTTGGTCGAATGCGGTGCAGATCCGAATGCTGCGGATCGTGATGGCACCCCGGTGTTGCACTTTGCCGTAGACACCGACATTGACTGTACTTGGCAGCGGCATCATTCACTCGACTCGTTGGAGTTTGAGATCACCAAGGTCTTGTTGGAGCTGGGAGCCAAACCGGATTTGCCCGACGCAGTCGGTAGAATCGCAGAAGACATCGCCGATGGGTACGATAGCAAGGCAAGCGCCGCGTTCAGGAAGCTCTACCCAGACTCGGGCGACCTCAACGCATGACCTGCTATCGTCCAAGCGGGCCCAAAAACGGCAATCCTGGCGGAAGTGTGCTTCGGGAAACTCGGCAGCCCGCTCACCTGCTTTTCGGTGCTCCGCCGCCCTGTAGTAACCGACCAGGATCCGCAGGAAAACCTTCCTCATCTCCTGGCCGGCGAGCTTTCTAGTGGAAGGCGTGAAAGAGCGGATCATTTCCAGAACATCGACCTGGCACCGGAACGGCATCCGGAATGGACACAAAGCTCACCAAAGTCATCTCCGGCGGACAAACCGGTGTAGACCAAGCAGCCCTTCGAGCCGCCCGAGACCTGGGAATTGCCATCGGAGGCTGGTGTCCTCCAAATAGGGAATCGGAATCCGGTGAGATCCCAGCGGATTTCCCGCTCATCGAAACATCCTACGACCGCAGTGATCATGCCCAGGATGTCCCTCGATCCCTGCGGACCGAGTGGAATGTCCGAGATTCCGACGCCACCCTGATCCTGAGACCCAAGCATCCGACAGGCCCCGATCTCGGCACCGACTGGACGGTCGCTTGTGCGATGCGCTTCGGCCGGCCGATATTGACTTGTGATCCGGGTGACTCGGAAGCTAGGGGTCGAATTGTGAGTTGGGTGAAGAGTCTCGGTGTCACGACGTTGAATGTCGGCGGGCCCAGCGAGTCGACGGTTCCTGGAATGGGTGAGCACGTCTATGAGCTGCTGTCCGTGGTGTTCGGGAAGCTGATAGATCCCGATTGAACCTACCGACATCATACCCCTTGACCATTTAGGGGTTGGTCAGTACGATACCTAAATGAACAAGGTATCGGTCAAAACACACCTCATCCATTCAAGCCCGGGAGATCACCATGCCCGGTAGCAACCTATTCAGCGGCACGTTGGATCTCCTCATCCTTCGCTCTCTCGTCTGGGGACCCCTGCACGGCTACGGCATCGGACGGTGGATTCGTCGCACCAGCTCCGAGATCCTGAGCATCGAAGAAGGGGCGCTCTATCCCGCGTTGCATCGTATGCAGAAGAAGGGCTGGCTGAAGTCCGATTGGGGGCTTACGGAGACCCGTCGACAAGCCAAGTTCTACAGCCTGACGGACCTGGGCCGCGAGCATCTGAACCAGGAAACGCAGCGTTGGGAAGAGCATGCGACGGCGGTGCGTTCGGTGCTTTCTGGTAGCCGGGAAGCGGAGACCACCCCATGAGACGGCCATTCCTTCGCCTATTTCGAATCACTCGCCATCAAGCAGACCCGGCCCGAGACGTGCGAGACGAGCTGGAGCTGCATTTGGAGATGCGCACGGAAGAGCTCATGGACGAAGGCTGGTCGGAGGAGGCGGCTCGTCGTGAGGCGGAGCGGACCTTCGGGGATCGCCAACGCATTGAAATGGAGTGTCGAGACTTGACCCGAGAGCGCCAGACACGTCGTCGCCGGTTGGATCTCCTGGATGCCTTGCGCATGGATCTGCGCCAAGCTTTTCGGGAAATTCGACGTCATGGCATGGTGTCGGCCCTGATCGTGACCACTCTCGCGATCACCTTGGGGCTGAATCTGGCGGTTTTCAGCACGGTGCAATCCGTGGTTTGGGAGCCGCTGCCCTTTGCCGAGCCGGATCGACTCGTTCGAGTCCTCAACCAATATCCCGCGCTGGAAGAAATGCGTGCCAATAGCAGCGTGCCCGACCTTTTCGATCGACGGGAGCTGGCGGCTTTCGACGGGGTCACCCTCTACCAAACTCGGACCGAGGCGGTGGGGGAGCAGGGCTCGCTCACCCAAGCCTTCTCCATGCGAGTGGAGCCGTCGTTTCTCCGGGTGCTCGGCGTGGCTCCGGCCATGGGCGGGGGATTCACGGGCGATGCCTTCAAAGCCTCCGACGAGCCTGAGGTAATCGTCAGCCATGGTTTCTGGCAGGAATATCTCGGTGGCCGTCCGAGCCTCGGCAAGACCTTGAGGGTGGAAGGGGAGCCTCGGAAGATCGTCGGCATCATGCCCGAAGATTATTTTTTTCCGGGCTGGGAAACGGAAATTTGGCTGCCTCTTTGGTTTGCTGAGCGGCAGATGGCGGATGCCGCCCGACATCGCAACTCTTTTCAAATGATCGCGCGCCTGGCGCCCGGCGCGACCTTAGAGCAAGCTCAAGCCCAAATCGACGCGTTGAACGCCGCCAACACGGAACGGCTACCGGCGTCGATGCAGACCCGAATTCGCGAGTCCGGGTTCCGCAGCCAAGTCGTCGGCTTTCACGACGACCTGGTGCACGAAAGCCGTCCATGGCTTTATCTGCTCGCGGCCGGAGCCCTATTCGTCGGATTGATCTCCGCCGTCAGCCTGACCAACCTGCTGTTGGTGAGAGCGTCGGCTCGGCTCCGGGAATGGGCGACGCGACATGCCCTGGGCGCCGGGCGCGGGCGGATTCAGCTGCGGCTGTGGGTCGAAAGCGGTCTTCTGTCGACTGTCGGCTGCGTGCTCGGTCTGATGCTGGGGATCGTCGTGCTGCAACAGCTACGGGGTTTCGAAGCCTACGAGATTCCTCGCATCGAGCGGCTGATCATGAGCCCGGCCGTGTCGATCTCGGCGGTCTCCGCGGTCTTCCTCATGATGGCCCTGGCGAGCGCCGTGGCCCTGGGCATGACCCTCAGGGGATCCCTATTCTCCGTGCTGCGGGGTGGGGCAGCCACCGCGACTCGATCCCAATCCTTGATGCGCAGCTTGTTGGTTTCCGTGCAAATCGCCATCGCCTTCGTGTTGTTGGTGGGAGCCGGTTTGATGACCCGCAGCTTGACCAACGTGATGTCCGTGGATTTGGGATTCGAGCCCGACGGAGTGGTGGCGGGGGCGGTGTTCCTGGCCCCCGATGTTTATCCGACCACCGCGGACCGTGACGGATTCTTCGGTCGATGGGTGACGGAGGTGGAGTCGGTTCCCGGCATCGAGCGGGCCGCTGTGGCGAGCCAGATCCCGTTTTCCGGTGTCGATGAAAGCGCTTTCGTGCTGCCGAAGCAAGGGTGGGACGATCAGCAACGGCGGCGGTCACGACCGTCCCTGGTGACGGCGGTCAGCCCGGGATATTTCGACGTCATGGGCATTCCCCTGCTTTCCGGTCGTGTTTTCGACAGCCGTGACCACCGAGACGGGCCCCTGGGGGCGATCGTGAGCGTCGAGCTGGCGCGTCGCCTCGGGGCCGGCGATGCTCGCTCGGGCAGCGACATCCTCGGTCGGCAAGTGATGCTCGGTGAGGAGATCACGGACGATGCGGAGTGGTACACGGTGATCGGTGTGGTGGGGGACGTGGTCCACGATCGTCCCACCTCCACGACGCGCCCGGACGGCATCTACCTGGCCCAGACCCAAGCCGATATGCGCTTTGCCCGAATGCTGACCCGGGGTGAGCTCGACGCCGACGCGAAGCTCGGGGCGATGGGTGCGCAGGTGCGCGAGATCGACCCCAGCCGGACGTTCTTCTGGAATAAACGCTTGACCGGCACGGTGGACGCCGCGTTGATCCCGTTCCGGATTCCCGTGGGATTGCTGGCGGTCTTCTCGAGCATCGCCCTGATGCTGGCCGTGCTCGGCATCTACGGTGTGGTCGCCCAATCGGTGATCCAACGCTCGAAAGACATCGGCATCCGATTGGCCCTAGGTGGCTCGAAGACCCACATCCTCAGCTCGATTCTCGCCTCCACCGTGCGCTTCGTCGGCGTGGGCGTCGGCCTGGGTCTGTTGGTGAGCCTGGCGGTGGTCGGCTTGCTAGAATCGTCCCTATTCGGTGTTCAGCCGAAAGACCCCGGGGTGCTGGGTGCGGTCATGCTGCTCATGCCCCTGGTCGCCGCGATCGCGACCCTGATTCCAGCCCGTCGGGCAGCACGCATCGATCCCGTGCGAGTCCTGTCGGCGGATTGACAGCGGCCGGAGCACGCAGCACGGGTCCCGGTGTCGTAGGTTGGGTTCTTGATGGATCCAAGACAGTTGCTCGCGGTGATACTTTTGGCGTCGGCTTTGCGGGATGACCGGTGGGAAACGTGGGTGCCCCTGAATTGGTCGTTGGGCGGCGGTGGCCACTACCTAAGCACCCCAAAACAAATCTGTCCTGCTTCTCGACCACGGGGCGATGTCTTGACGGAAGATTCAGAAGAAGCGGAAGGCCATGTCATCAGCCAGGGTTGGCTCATAGACTTTTTGCAGCGCTTTCCGGACCCGACGTTCGCGCTCCCTGGAAGGCCCCTGTATCGGGTCTTCGTAAACGGATCTGGCTTTCGCGACTCGGTAGAAGACTCGGAGCCACTGATCGGTTTCTACGTCACAGTCTTTGTGCGAGCTGGAAGCCCCGCTGAGGCCGAGCGGAAAGCGAGGCATCAAGTCGAAACCCGGTGGCAGTCTTTCCATCAAGAGGCAGAGGGTCCCCTGCATCTGCTTGTTGAGGAGTGCGAACCGACAGGGGATCGATTCAAGTTGAGGTCGACACACGGTTTCGCGTTCTATTCGGAAGACGACGAGGAGGCCCCAATTTGAGACTGAGGCCTTAAGGCGCGGAGCTCGACCAAGCCTCCAAGCTGCCGTTCTCGAACCCGTCGGCGAAGATCGGGGCCAGATTGCGCACCAGGAGGACGCCGCCTGCCCGGTCCTGCATGTCGAGGTTCTCGTGACCCGGCGTGCCGATGGCGAGGTGGTTGCCCAGACGATCGCCGCCCCAACGTCCGACCGCCACGGCCGAGCCGAGGTGGCCTCCCGACTCGACGGTGAGCAGGGTGAAGCCGTTCCACAGCTGGGCACCAGCGGCTTGGAGGCCGCCGCCGGCGCCGCGGAGCACTGCCACGTTGCCGGAGTTGGGAACGCCGAAGACGTTGTCGAAAGGGAAGCCGACGACCAGCTCGTCGCGACCGTCGGCGTCGAAGTCGCCGCTCGCCAAGACGTCGCCGAAGCGATCGAAGGTGGCGATCTCGGGGCTGATCAGGTTCTCGAAGAGGATCTGCTCGGTGTCGACCGAGAGGCCCCCGCCGAAGGTGCCGTAGAACACCTGCACCGCGCCGCTGCCTTCGGGGCCGAATTGGGACTCGAAGGGAATGCCGATCGCCAGGTCGAGGAGACCGCCACCATTGAAGTCGCCCAGCACGATCGCCGACCCGAAGGCGTCGCCTTCGGCCGCGTTGCCCAGCACGTCGTCGACGTCCTGGTGGAGCAGCTGCTGGGTTTCGACCGAGATGTCGACACCGCTGACGCCGCCGGCGATCACCTGCACCGAGCCCGCGGACTGCACCAGCCCGACGCGGTCGCCGGGCGTGCCCACCACCAGATCGGGCACGCCGTCGCCGGTGACGTCGCCGATGGCGAGGGAAGCGCCGAAGTGGTCGTCGGGCCCGGCGATGCCGAAGACGTTGGTCACGTCCTGGTGCAGGCGGGCGTCGAAGGCCGTGCCGAGACCGTCGCTGTCGTTCGAGGTGATCAGGTGCACGGCTCCGGCGTCCGCGAAGTCGCCGACCCGGTCGTCGGGCGCGCCCACCACCAGATCCGGGAAGGGATTCTGGCCGACGGGCCCGGCGGCGAGCACTGAACCGAAGCGATCGCCGGCCTCCGGTGTGCCGGTCAGCACCGACTGGTCGAACCACGACGTGACCTCGGGGTTTAGGCCCACGCCGAGCCGGCCGTAAATGACCGCCACCCGGCCGGCGGCGGAGAGCCCGTCGACCTCAGCACCGGGGATTCCGATCGCCAGGTCACAAGCGCCGTCGAGGTTGAAGTCGGCCGCCGCCAGGGCGGCTCCGAAGGCGTCCCCGGCGTCGTCCTGACCGAGCGGCAGGTCGCCCTGGCGAAGCGGTGAGCCCGGTGTTTCGACCGCGGTGCCGGTCCCGTCAGCGGAGAAGATGCGCACTGCGCCGGCGTTCGACTGTGTGCCCTCCGGCGTCTCGACGTCGGTTTCGGGTATGCCGACGGCCAGCTCGTCGTCGCCGTCGCCGTCGAAGTCGCAAAACACCAGGGCCTCGCCCATGCGCTCGTGGGCCTGGGGCCCGGGCAGCCACTGAACACCTGAGGCGGTCAACTGAGCGTCCGCTGCCGCGGTGCAGGTCACCAGGGCGACGAGAGAGAGACAGGTGCGGAGCAGCGGTCGCCGAGGTTGGTGGTGGGTCGTGGAGAGTGATTGCAGCATGGTGGAGTCCTCGCAGTGGCTGTTTTCTCGACAATCTATGCGTCCGAGGGAGGGAGCGTCCGAGAGAGGGACGTCGGTCAGGGATAGGATCTTGATTGGCGGCACCAGCCGGAGTCCTTACGAAAGCCTTAGGGCGGGCTTAGGGACGAGAATTGGGCTTATCCGATGGTGAGCCCATCTTGTGAGATGGAATTGCAACCAAGGGGTTGCAATTTAAGGCGATGCTTTTTAGGATATGGGCAACCTAGAGGTTGCGTAATGCGTCAAGAAGATCGGGATCGAATCGAGAAGGTTGTCGACCTAAAAGCGCCCGTTTCGCGGGTGTGGCGTGCGCTCACGGACTACGAAGAATTTGGGCGGTGGTTCAGGGTTCGGCTGGATGGACCGTTCGAAGTCGGTGTGACGAATACGGGCAATATCACGTACCCCGGCTATGAGCACATGAAGTGGGAGTCCGTGACCGAGCACATGGAGCCCGAGCGGCGTTTCGTCTTTTCCTGGCCTCCCAGTGCCTTGGATCCCGAGACCACCTACAGCGACGACGCCAAGGTGGTCGTCGAGTTTCGCTTGCAGCCCATCGAAGGCGGAACGCGTCTGACGATCACCGAGACGGGTTTTCTGCAATTCCCAGAATCGAAACGATTAGAGGTGCTTCGGTCCAACCAAGAGGGCTGGGATATCCAAGCGAAGAACGTGGCTGCTCATGTCGCGAGTTGAGATTCGAAGGCCTCCAGGGTGTGTTCGGTAGCGAGTGATCGGGCGCTTCCGGGCTTTTTCGTGAGCCGCAATTTCTTAGGTCAGGTAGAGTCGGCATAAATGAGTGCAGCAGATAGGAGAACTGACATGAGCACGGTCACTCTTCAAATCCCGGAGTCTTTGCACCTTCAACTGTCGCAGTTGGCAGAGCGGGACGGGGTCTCTGTGGACCAGCTACTCACCATAGCTGCTGCTGAAAAAGTATCGGCCTTGCTGACGGTGGACTACCTCAAAGAACGCGGTAAGGGCGCAAGCCGCGAGGAGTTTGAAGCCATACTCGCCAAGGTGCCCAGCGTTGAGCCCGAGGAACAAGACCGCTTGTAAGATGGTGGAGCAGGATGAGCGAAGCCTTCCCTGTTGCTCATCTTCTCTTCGCTAGCCCGTTTCGACTTCTCTTCGCTAGCCCGTTTCGACCTCGAGCCCGAGCCCCAGCTCTTCGGCCTTTTCCAAAGCGAAAAGCGCGATGGCTGTGTCCTGCGCTCCGGTGCCCGTGAGATCGCAGACGGTGACTTGATCTGACGATGTACGTCCCGGCTTTCGACCGCTGACCAAATCCCCCAGCTCTCCGTAAACGATGTCTTGCCGATGCTCGGGCTCCACATGTTGGAGCTCCCCAAGCCGCTCGCATTGGCTCAAGCGATCCACCACGCACAGATCCGCTCGACGCAGCACATCCGCTTCCAGCTCCTGCTTGCCGGGCAAGTCCGAGCCCATGGCGGTGATGTGTCGGCCGGGCTCGAGCCAATCCGCGCGAATCAGGGGACGGCGCGCCGGGGTGGTGGTGACCACACATTGGCTTTGGCGGACGACCTCTTCCGCGGACGGCAGGCAGCGGATCTCGAGCTCGGCCAAGCTTGCCCCATCCGATGTTGCCTGAAGCCGAGTCATGAGATCCTGCGCCCGTTCGGCGTGGCGTCCCCAAATCAACAGCCGATCGAAGGGGCGCACGAGGAATAAAGCCCGGGCTTGAAGCTCCGCCTGTCGACCGGTGCCCAAGATCCCGGCCGTGGTCACGGTTTCCGGGGCCAGGTGTTTGGCCGCGACCCCGCCGGCCAGGGCGGTGCGCAGGTCCGTCAACAGGCCGTTGTCCAGCAGCACCGCTCGACAAAAACCGGTTCCGGCGTCGAGCACCACCATCAGGCCGCTACCGGTGGGCAGGCCGAGGGCGCTGTTGCCGAAGAACCCCGAGGCGATTTTGACCGCAAAGGCGTCCAGTCCCGGCACGAATGCGCTTTTGATGTCCACATCACCGCCGTGCCTGCCGTCGGTGGGCGAGCCGCTGACGGAAATGTGTTGGATCGGCGGCATGTCGACCGCTCTTTCGGTCAGCCAAGCGAAGGCCTGCTCCACCCGGAGCAAGGCTTCCAGGTCCAGGGACACACAACGCTTGAGATCCGCTTCGGTGAGCAGGCGAACGGAGGTCGAAAACGGTGGATTTGAAATCATGGTTTGAGGGACTCAGCTGGCTTGGACATGCATTTCTAACATATCTAAGATAGCGCCATGGATATTGAAGAATTCCAATTGGAGCGTCTGCAGTCTCTGTGGGAAAACGAGGTCGAGATCAATCTCACCGAAAGCGGAGTGCACCCGCTGACCCTCAGGGAGCTGATGAGCGACGGCGAGATCCAAGAGCTCTTGGATCTGCGTCTCACCTATGGCTGGACCAACGGCTCGCCGGGTCTGCGCGACGCGGTCCGCCAGTACTACCCGGGCACCTCCCGCGACCAAGTCCTGATCACCTGCGGCTCGGCGGAAGCCAATTTCTTGGCCATGTGGACCCTGCTGGAGGCCGGTGACGAAATCGCCCTGATGTTGCCCAACTACATGCAGATTTGGGGTTTGGCCCGCTCCCTCGGGGTGACGGTCAAGCCCTTCCACCTTCGCCCGAAAGGAGATCGCTGGGCCCTCGACCTGGACGAGCTGGAACAAGCGGTCACCCCCAAGACCAAGATGATCGTGGTCTGCCATCCCAACAACCCCACGGGCGCTACCCTGACGGTCGGGGAAATGGACCGCATCGTGGAGCTGGCGGAGTCCGTGGACGCTTGGGTTTACGCGGACGAGGTCTACAAAGGCGTGGAGCTGGACGGACGCGAGCGCCCCAGCTTCTTCGGCCGCACCGACAAGGTCGCTGTGGCCTCGGGTTTGAGCAAAGCCTTGGCCCACCCCGGTCTGCGTATCGGCTGGCTCGTGGGGCCGGAGCCGCTGATTGCAGACGCCTGGCACCGCAACGACTACACCACCATCACCACCAGCGTATTGAGTGAGAAGGTGGCGGAGAAAGTCTTGGAGCCGGACACCCGACGCCGATTGTTGGACCGCAATCGTGACATGTTACGCAACAACCTGGACGCGTTGGTCCGATGGATCGCGGAACGGTCCGATCGCTTCAGCCTGATCCCACCCCAAGCAGGTGGCATGGCCTTCATGCAATACCGCTACGACATCGGCTCCACCGAGCTTTCCACCCGTCTACGGCAGGAGAAGAGCGTCTTCGTGCTGCCCGGTGACGTGTACGGCATGGACCATTACCTGCGCCTAGGCATCGGCGAGACGTCCGACAAGCTGACCCGCGGCCTCGACGCGTTGGCTCAATTCTGTGAGGGGTTGTCATGAGCACGAGGATCGTGTCGAGGGATCAAGGAACGTCGAGGAAACGGGGAATGGGATGAACCAAGACGAAGTCAAAGCCATCTTCGATCAGCAAGCAGCCGGCTACGACCAGCAGTGGGAGAAAATGGCTCCCATCCGAAATGGGCTCTACTTTCTATTGGAATCGTTTTTTAGTGAATGCCCTGCCGACGCGCGTGTGCTCTGTGTGGGGGTTGGAACTGGACTGGAGCTTGCCCACCTAGCGCAGAAATATCAGGGCTGGCGTTTTACCGCGGTCGAACCTTCTGGGCCGATGCTCGAGGTCTGCCTGCGGCGGGCTGAAAAGGAAGGCTTCTCGTCTCGTTGTCGCTTCCATGAGGGCTATCTCGACTCGCTGCCCGCCGACGATGAGCATGATGCAGCGACTTGCTTCCTCGTCTCTCAATTCATTCTCGATCAGCAGGCACGATCCGAGCTCTTCCGTGAGATTGCGACCCGGCTGAAACCGAGTGGGGTGTTGGCCAGCTCGGATCTGGCTTCCGATGTGGAATCGGAGGAGTACGAGGTGCTGCTGAGTGCTTGGATGAATATGATGGCCGGGGCGGATGTTCCGGCTGAGACACGGGAACGCATCCGCAACGCGTACGCGAAGGATGTCGCGGTGCTACCCCCGAAATCGGTGGCGTCGATCATTGAATCTGGAGGCTTCGAGCCGCCGGCGCAATTCTTCCAGGCCGGATTGATTCACGGGTGGTTTTCGAGGCGGTTGTAGACCGGGACGAATCCGCGACTTTTTTGCGCTCGTTCTTCGCTCCTGAACGGCGGCGGCCGCCGATCCCCAACGTCGAACTCTCTCGATGAGCCTTTTTTCGCCCGATGGCGCTTTTATCTCCTAAAGGCCGGAATCTTCGGTTCAGGAGGTCGGGCGATGCTCGAGTACTACATGATGACGTTGGGGTTTATCCCCTATTTCACAACCAGAACGTTCGTGCCGCTCTTCAGCGCGGCGCTGCTGATTCAGCTCAGCGAGCACGGCGGCAAGATCCTCGACGATCCCGTGGTCGCCATTCTCGGTGGCGCGCCCCCTTGGATGACCGATGGATGGATTTTGGTGGCTCTCGGGATCCTGGCGATTTTCGAGATCATCGCCGGCAAATCACCGGAGATGCGGGAGCTTGCGCTGCTCGTCGATTCGAAGACCAAAGCGATGGCCGCCTTCGCCCTGTCGTTCCTCTTGGCACCCAGCGCGCTCCAGGAGGCCGGGGCCAACCTGGTCGTGCATGCCTTCTCGATCGTGCAATCCATGGAATATGCGTGGGCGGTGTTGGTCGGCGCCGGGACCTGGTTTTGCGCCGCAATGCGCGGCACGATCTACGAATTCTTGATCACCGTCGACCCCGACGACGATCTCGGCGTCCAGGGGCTCTTGAGCTGGCTCGAAGACGGCATCGGCTTTGCCGGGGTCTTCTTCGTGGTGCTGATGCCCGTGCTGTCGCTGGTGGTGCTCGGTTTGACCGTGCTCGGCCTCTGGCTGACGCAGGTCTATCTCAAGAAGCGTGAGGAGAAAAGCAAAGTGCCGTGCGAGCGTTGCGGCGTGCCCTTCGCCCCCTGCGGACCGCGGTGCCCGAGCTGTGGGCACGGTCGTTCCCTGGTGCGCTCGGTGGGTCCGCTGGGCGTCGTGCGCGAAACCTTGGCCACGGATCCCGCCCGACACACCCAAGCCCTTCGAGCCCAGAAGCGATGCCCTCACTGCGGAGAGCGCCTATCGGAAAGGCGCCTCGACCAAAGCTGCGGTTCCTGTCGCACCGCTCCATTTGCCGATCGACGAGAGCTCGACGTGTACCTGGCACAGATCCGGGCGCAGCTCCCCAAAGTCCTGCTCTGGCTCCTGGCGATCGGCCTCGTGCCGCTCATCGGCTTGGTGGTGGGAGTCGTCTATTACCGCCTCTCCGTCATCGCCTCCCTACGGTGCTACATCCCGCGCGGCACCGGAATTTTGGCTCGCTGGGGCGTCCGGCTGATCAACCTCGTGGTCCTCTGCTTCCAGCCCGTGCCCATCTTGGGCATGTTCACCCTGCCACTCATGTGCCTGACCAACTACGTGGTGTATCGATCCCTGCTCGAAAAGCAGGCGGACAGAGCTCTTCACGGGAATATGCCCCAGCCGGTCTACGGAGCTGGTTGATTGCGTCAGTTCCGAGCTGCCTTGCAGTAGCCGAGCTTCGTCTAGGGCTCGGCCGAGCTTCTCCGACTTGCGACCTGCCGCCAGCCTATGCATACTCGCTGAGGATGGAGTGGATCGGTATGTCTAGCAGCTGGGTCGAGGGGGTGACGGATTGAAGCGTGATTTGAGACATTGGAGGGCAGCGACACTACTCTTGGCAGCGCTCGCCATGGGTTGTGATTTCGGTGCCAAGCTGAGCCCTGAGGACCTGAATCGCTTCCATCCCCCTCCAGACGAGCTGATCCAGATTCCCGACACGGGGTGGATAGGGGTAAATTATGATTACCCAGGAACGGACCATTTGGCGATTCCAGAGGGTCGAAGAGTCGCAGCTTTAGACGAGATTGCGGGTTTGGGCACCGTCTTCGTCACGTCGAAGCGCTCCAGCCGTTTCGCCCGGCAACAGATGTTCTTCCGCGACCCGGAGGGAGAAGTCACTCCGATAACGATTTCCAAGTCTTTGCGCAATCCCGTAGACAGTGTCACCTTGGTGAGCGTAGAGCCGCCTCGGTTGATCCTTGGAGAGACGTGGACCAATCGGCCGGATTGGCAATATTATTATTTTGGTCTGTGGGCGAGAGATACGTCATTTCAGGGCGATCTGACAATTAGTGATTTTTCGGGACATATCCATCGTCGGTACGAAAATGCCCACGATCCTTTGTTGTCACCCGATCGTGCTTCGATCGTATTCTGGCGCTCCGGCTACAGTGGTCTTCACAACCTCTTCGTTGCACATCTCGAAAAGGACGATCCGCCAACGTTTGTCTGCGCCGCCGTCGAAATGGATCCAGGATCAGGGAGATCCTTCGAGGCCGCTTGGTCCCACGACTCGAGATACATCAAGATCGAGGGCCGAGCCTACCGTCGAAATATCAAATGGATTTACGACACGCGCTCCCAAAAACTATTTGAGCTGGCGCCAGACCCAACCAAACAAGGTTTGGTGACGCCGAATTCGGACTAGCAACAAAAAGGCCGCAGACGAGTCCGCGGCCTTTTTGCGTCCCATGATGGGGCTCAGTGGTTGCGGATCACGACCTCCGACGTCGCAGGCCGGGCGTGATCATCAACCTGGCACCTGACCAGCCGCGATGAGCCCCTTTTTCGCTGGATGGCGCTTTTATCTTCCAAAGACTGGAAGAACCAGTTTGATTGCCTCACACTCCAACCAGAAGGAGGCCACATGGCTACGAAGACGTGCCCTAGCTGCAGTGGACATGGAACAAAAAACCATTCTATTTCTAAGGGAGTTGCGAGTAATATTTGCTCGAATTGCGGCGGATCTGGCCAGGTACAGGATTACAACGCCGGTGGAGGCGGCACCGGTGTCCGCGATTGCTTCCCAGGGGAAGCCATGGTTCTAACTCCCGACGGGCAAAAGAGGATCGACAGCCTCGGCGTTGGCAAGATCGTCCTCAGCCTCGATACCAATAGCCGCCTAGTGCCCGCGAAAATCACACGCATGGTGAGCCATCGGAGACCCCATCCAATTCTTCGCGTGGTCTCGGTGCATGAGGATTTGTCGTTCTTCGCGACCAAGCGACATCCGGTTCGGACACAACGGGGATGGGTTCGAATCAAAAGCCTCCAGCCTGGGGATGTGCTTTCCTATGTGACCGAAAAGGGCGAAGTGCGTAGCCATGAGGTGGCGAGGGTTGAAAAGACGGAGCGGGTTGAGCCTGTTTACAACCTGATTGTTGATGGAGATCACACGTTCTTGGTTCAAGGCTGCGTCGCTCACAGCTTTGTCTACTTCAGAAGGCTGCGGACATTCCTAAACAGGAGCTGGCGGCAGCTGGCGGTGTTCCCGCTTCGCGCTGTTCAGGGCGAGCTCTGGTCACGCCACACCTCCGGCGGCGGCGCGGTGCCAGCGGGCTAGGCCGACGAAGGCCATGACGAGGAAAAGGACGTACAGCGCGGCGAACATATAGGCGCCGGTGGCGAGGTATAGCGCGATCGCCGACATATTCACCGGGCCGATCCAGAACCACCACGACTCGACGCGTTTGTCGGACAGCAGCAACATCGCGATCACCGACGCCGCGACGACCGAAGCGTCCCAGTAGGCAAACACAGCGCTGTCCCAGCCGGCGTCGAGCAGCCGGCCGAACGCAAACGTTCCGGCGACCAGGGCTGCAGCCGAGCCGAAACGCGCCCCGGTACCAAGCCGCCGGACGATCAGCTCCGTCGAGTCCGGGCCTCCGCGGCACCACCGCGCCCATGCCCAGAATTGGACCGGTAGGTAGTAGCCGAGATGGAGGATGGACTGTCCGATCAGGTGGATTTCGGCGAAGAACAGCCCCATCAGCACGACCGAGACGATCCCGATCGGCATCGCCAGCACGTTGCGGCGCTGGGTGATCCACACCGACCACAGCGACGTCACGGTGCCGCCGAGCTCGACGGCACCGGGCGTGATCTCGGGCGCGAAGGCTCGCGTCGCTGCCCAGTAGGCGATTCCGGCTGCCAACGAGCCGGCGCCCGCGATCAGCGCGTGGCGGTGCTCCCACGGGCGGCCGAGCCACGGCGCGGCTTCGGCCGGTGCGGTGGCACCCGCTTCGGGCAGCGGGTCAAGGGTCGACGTCACGCTCGGACCTCCGCGGGGCTCGTGGCCGGAGGAGTGTCCTTTGTCGCGTCTGCGGCCGCGACCATCCGCTCGAGCCGCGCCGAGATATCGACGACCTCCGGTCGAGGTGGCGGGAACATCGACGCCATCCCGTCTAGGCGTTGATGGAGCACCGGCGGTGGGCTGTGCTGCCGCACGGCCGCGAGCGCGCGATTCAAACGCTGCTTCCTCGAGCCGGTCACCTCGACCCAGGGCATGTCGCTGTGTTTGAGGCGTTCGACGGTCGCCCGCTGCATCGCGCTTCGCTGCGCCCGCGACTCGCGGGTGCCGTCCTGAATCCAGGGGATCTCGTCGCCGCAAAGGATGCGGAGCGCTGCCCGGCCGGCACTGCCGGGTGAGCTGAGGCGATCCACCTTCTCGCCGAGATATCGCTCGGCCCACACCTCGGTGACCAGCGCATCGGTATCAGCGATCAGCCACGGGACGGAAACCTCACGGGCGTGGAGCTCGATCAGCTCCTGCTGGATGGACGCAATGTGGGCAAATTCGTCGAGCGTCGGTGAGGTGTCGGGCCGCTCGTCCCAGTACAGCCGGCCGTATTCAGGCACCCAGCGCGTTCCTAGGGCTACGGCCAGATCGCGGGCGAGCGTCGTCTTGCCGGTGGACTCCGCGCCGACCAGCACGACGGTCCGGACCAGCCCGGCGCGGGCCGCCGGGACGAGGTCACCGTAGCGACCGACCGGGTCCCGCCGGATCGCCGTCGCGGAGGTCGCCACCCGCCGCCGGTCCGGGTCGAACGACACGTGCCGGATGTCCATTGCGGCGGCCCACGGCTCGCCGTAGTCCTCGGAGGTGAACGCCGCGTCCGGTGGGTCCTCGGCGAGAAGCTCCAGCGTCCGACGGGCCCACGGCTCCGGCTCCTCAGGTATGTCGTCGGGCGTGACGTGGAAGTGGACCTTTTCCGATTTCGTCAGCTCGTCGGGCAGCGAAAAGGACATCCAGCGCGCGCGCAGCGCTGCCTCGACAACGTCGCCATCGCGCTCGCAAACGATGACGTGGACACGCTCGCGACAGTGCTCTCCAGCAAATTCGATCAAGGCGAGATGCCCTAGATGCGGTGGGTTGAGCTTCCCCACCACGACCCCGACACGCGGACGGCAAGGTGCGTTGCTCAAGCTGGGTTCTCCTCAACGACTATCTTCAGCGCGGCGTCGGCCCAACAGCTGTGCTATTTCGTTCGCATGATCCCGCTGAGCTCGACGATCGCCTCGGCCTAGCGAGCTCTGTCACCATGATCTGATGGGCGATTCAGATCTCACACCGGAGAATTGGGTTCACGATTCTACTGAAGGAAGCGTCAAAGTTGACGGGGGTTAGGTTGAATGATCCACCGCCGCGGGGTATCTCGATGCTGCCGACAGATCCCAACCGGGCTTGGTGACCGCTCAAGCTTGAGCCGGGACTCGTTTCCGTTGATAACATCATCCCAAAAGAGGCCAAAAGTTATGCATGACGAATACGATTTTTCTTCCGCAAAGCGAGCGAAAGATATACCCCACCTCGCCAAGCTCCAGGAGGAGATGAGCGGCAAGAGCCGGATCACTATCATGTTGGACAACGATACTTCTGGAGCTGGTATCTCGATAGACGACGATTCTTGAATCCGGACGGGCTCGACGAGCAACAAAAAGGCCGCGGACGAATCCGCGGCCTTTTTGCGTCCCATGTGGGGCTCAGTGGTTGCGGATCACGACCTCCGACGTCGCAGGCCGACCATCGCCGCCGATGCCAGGAGCAGGGCCAACATCACCAAGCCGACGGTGTCGACGGTGGGGATGTCGAGCACCAGGACCGGTAGGTCCACGGGCGTCGGGGTGTCGTTGTCTTCCGGATCGCCGTTGTCGTCGGGATCGGGATCGTCGCCGTCTTCCGACTCGTCGTCCACGGTCTCGCCGTCCGGGCTGGTGCCGACTCCGAGGGCGGAGCAATAGTACGGACCCGGGTTGCCGCCGCTGTCGATGCGCACGACCACTTGTAGGCTTCCGCTTTCACCCACCGCCAGCGTCTGGCCGACGTCCAGCATTTGGATGTCGTTAACGCCGTCGTAGGCGGGGTTGGGGGTGAAGTCCATGCTCACCACGGAGACGATCTCGAAGCCCGCGGCGTCGGCGAAGGCGATCGACATGTCGGCGATCACGTTGACGTCGCTCAGGGGCACGTTGCCCAGGTTTTCCAGACCGATCTCGAAGGTGGCGTCGAAGACCGTGGACGAGCCGGCTTCCGCGACGTCGAGCAGCATCTTGTTGACGCCGATCGAAGGCTCTTCCACGCCGATCGGCGCCAGATGATCCTCCACCTCGCCGTCGGCCGCTTGGCCGGTAGGCGTCAGACCCGTTTCCGAGCTGATGCGCACCCGCACGCAAGCGGTGCCCTCGGGCGAGCCCACCGGCACGGGGAAGGTCACCGTGACCGTGGTGTCGGCGGCGGCCGGCTCGTCCGTGGCGATTTGCTCGCCCGGGTCGTTCCAGTCGCCGTCACCGTTGAAGTCGATCCAGGCGTTGACCGAGCCGCCGGTGGATCCCACCGTCAGCTCCACGGTGCCGTCGGTGCCCGGGATCAAGATCGCCGGGAAGACCACACCGTCCTCGTCGTCGTTGCCGTCGTTGTCGTCACCGTTGTGATTGGCCGACGGTTGACCGTCGGTTTCCGTGTCGGCCGGGGTTCCCAAGGTGGGGTTGTCGACCGGCAGAACGACGTGCCTGGCACCGTTCGACGCCAACAGGGTCGGGTAGGTGGGATCGGGCGCGTCGCCGTAGTCCAAGCCGCGGACGGTGAAGGCATAGTCCTCAATCTCGCCGTCCACCGCCGTGCCCGTGGGCGCGGTCACACCCGTGGAGCTGAAGCGGAAGCGGGCGTAGGTCGTGGCCGAGCCGACATCGCACGGCACGTTGTAGGTCACCGGCTGGGAGCCCGTGGTGACCGCCGTGCCGTCGGCGATGCGGTCCCGTGGATCGTCGAAGGTGCCGTCGGCATCGAAGTCGATCCACGCGTCGAGCACACCGTCGGCGCTCACGTTCACCGTCAACGTTTCCATGGCGCAGGCGGTGCCCACACCGGAGCCGCCGGGGAAGGTGACGCCGTTTTCGTCGGCGCCGTCGCCCAACGCGTCCGCGGACGGTTGTCCGTCGGTTTCGCTGTCGACGTCGGCTCCCAGGTGGAAGCCGGCGACGATGCCGTGGCGCGGACCATCGGCCCCCACGGTGGTGCCGTAGGAATCCGGCGCGTCGCCGAGGTCGGTCACCCGCAGGTTGACCCGGTGATCTTCCACCTCGCCGTCCACGGCGGTGCCGGTCGGATCCACCACACCCGTGCTGCTCAAGCGGAAGCGGGAATGGGTATCCCCGGCCACCGCGTCACACGGCACATTCACGTGCAGGGCGTTGGCGCCGGCCACCAGGGGCTCGTTGTCGAAGACCTGATCCCCGGCGTCGAAGGTGCCGTCACCCCCGAAGTCGATCCAGGCGTCGAGCAGGCCTCCGGCGCCCGCGGTGACCGTCAGATCCGCGGTTTGGCAGGCGATCAGCGGCGTGTCGAACGTCACGCCGTCCTCGTCGTCGTTGGTGACGACACAGGTGCCGACCGTGCCGATGCCCGCTCCCAGGTCGTCGCCATCGGCGGTGCCCGTGGGCTGACCGTCGGCCTCGGTGTCGACGCAGGCGCCGAGCAAGAGGCTGGTGCCCACCAGCACGCCGTGGCGAGGACCGCCAGACGCAGTGAGGGTGCCGTAGGTGTCGGGCGCGTCGCCCAGGTCGACCCCGGCCACGGTCACCACGTAGTCCTCCACCTCACCATCAGCCGCTTGGCCGTTGGGATTGGCGATGCCCGTCGAGCTCAGGCGGAAGCGGGCGTACGAGGTGCCTGGCACCGCGCCGCAGGGCACGCTGACCCCGAGATCGGTGCTGCCGGCGCTGACCCCCTGGCCGTCGAAGACCTTCTCGCCGATGTCGAACGTGCCCGAGCCGTCGAAGTCGATCCAGGCGTCGAGCACGCCGGCGGAAGCGGCGACCACCGTCACGTTCGGCGTGTCGCAGGCCACCATCACCGGCAGGGTGACGCCGTCCTCGTCGTCGTTGCCGACGCAGGTGCCGGCGGTGGCTAGGCCCGTGTTGACGTCGTCGCCGTCGGCTCCCACGCTGGGCTGACCGTCGGCGTCGGTGTCGACACAGGCACCCAAATACAGGCCGGTGCCGGCGTTGATCACGTGTTGGGCGCCGGTCGGCAGGTCGGTGTCGTAGGTGTCGGGGGCGTCGCCCAAGTCGAGGGCGGCGAGGGTCACCACGTGGTCCTCGATCTCACCGTCGGCCGCCGGTCCCGTGGGATTCGCGATGCCCGCCGACGACAGACGGAATCTCGAGTAGGAGGTTCCGAGGGTCGCTGCGCAGGGCACGGTGAAGCCGATGTTGTTGGCTCCCACGGCGACCGCCGTGCCGTCGGCGATTTTCTCGCCCGGCTCGAAGGTGCCGCTGCCGTCGAAATCGATCCAAGCGTCGAGGATGCCGGCCGATCCGGCGGTGACCACCACCGTGTTCGAAGAGCACGCCAACAGGGTGCCGGCGAAGACCACGCCGTCCTCATCGTCGGCGCCGGTGCAGGCACCCACGGTGACGATGCCGGAACCGACGTCGTCGCCGGTGGCTCCCATGCTCGGCTGGCCGTTGACCTCGGTGTCGACACATGTGCCCAGGAAGAGCGTGGTGCCGGCATCGATGGTGTGGCTCGGTCCCGTCGGCAGGGTGGTGCCGTAGGAGTCGGGCGCGTCGCCCAAATCCAACGACCTCAGGTCCACCACGTGGTCTTCCACCTCACCGTCGGCCGCCGGTCCGGTGGGGTCGGTGACGCCGCCGGAGCTGAAGCGGAAGCGCGTGTAGGTGGTTCCGTTGCCCACGGAGCAGGGCACCGTCACCATCAGGTTGTGGGTGCCGACCGCCAGGGCCGTGCCGTTGAAGACCTTTTCACCTGGATCGAAGGTGTTGCTGTTGTCGAAATCGATCCAGGCGTCGAGGATGCCCGCGGTGTTGACGGAAACGGTGACCGGGGCCATGCCGCAAGCCACCAACGGGCTCGGGAAGACCACGCCGTCCTCGTCGTCACCGGTGCACAGACCCACCGTCGAGCCGCCGACGTTGAGGTCGTCGCCGTCGGCTCCGGGGGAGTCTTGGCCATCGGCCTCGGTGTCCACGCAATTGCCCATGTAGAGCGGCGTGACCGAGCTCACCTGGTGCACCGCGCCCGTCGGCAGGGTGGTGCCGTAGGAGTCCGGCGCGTCACCGAAGTCGGTGCCGATCACCGCCACCCGATGGTCTTCCACCTCACCGTCGGCCGCTGGGCCGGTGGGGGTCAAGCCGCCGGTGCTGTCGCAGCGGAAGCGGGAGTAGACCGTGCCGGGGGTCGTGCCCACGGGAACCGTCGGTGCCAGGTTGATGGTATTGCCCGACGGCACGGTCAGGTCGGTGGCCAGGACCTCGTTGGCGTTGTTGCCGAAGACCCCGTCCCGATCCCAGTCGATCCACGCGTTGAGCACGCAATCGTTGGTGCCGCCGGTGGCGGTGACGTCGATCGACGCCGGCGATCCGGCCAGCAGCTGTCCGTTGAAGATCACGCCGTCCTCGTCGTCGCCGGGCACGGCGCAGGTGCCGGTGAGCAGGCCGAAGGCGCTGCCGTCGTCACCGGCGGCGGCCACGTCCTGGGTCACGCCGTCGTCGGCGTCCACGCAATCCCCGAGGTATGGGCTGTTGACCTGACCCTGGAGGTGGAACGCGCCCGAGTCGAGGGCGGTGGTTTGGTAGTCACTCGGACCCGAGCCCGAGATCACGTCTGGGGCGTCGCCGTAGTCGTATTCCGGCACCACCACGGCGGCGTCGGTGAAGCCGAAATCCACGGTCAGGTTGGTGTCGTCGTCGCCATCGTCGGTGGTGGGCTCGTTGTTGTCCTCGAGGGTCACCGCCTGGCTGGCGAGCACCGCGCCCACGTCCGTGCCGTTGTCGTCGCCGTTGACGTCATCGTCGGGGTCGGGCGCCGGGTCGTTGCCGGTGCTGGTCACCTTGCCCGACAGCTCACCGCTGCCGCTGAAGTTGTCCAGATCCACCACCACGATGTAGTCGCCCGGATCCAGGAGATCGAAGCGATAACGGCCGGCGAAACCCTCGGAGGTGAAGGTTTGGGTGGTGCCCAGGTATTCGTCCAGGGTCGGCTCGCCGTCGGAGTTGACGTCGATGTAGAGACGCAGGACCACACCGTCGACCCCCAGCTCGCCGTCCTCGGGCTCGAAGATGCCGTCGTTGTCGTCGTCGCACCACACCTGATCACCGAGCACCAAGTCTCCGGTGGGAGCCACCAGGCCGGCGTCGAGGGTCAGGATGCGGTCGCCCGGGTTGGGGGTCACCACTTGGGTGACGCCGGTGCCGGTGTCGGCGTCGGAGTCGATGGTGTCGTCACCGCCCGTGTCCTGGCTGGTGAAACCCGTGGCCGAGGCCGGCAGCACGAATTCCACGAAGTAGGGAATGCCCGGGGTCAGCAGGTCGAAGAGGTAATAACCGGGCCGACCGTGGACGTCGTCGTCCGTGGCGGTGGTCGCCACCGCCGCGCCGTCGTCGCCACCGGGCTCGGGCACGCCGTCGCCGTCGTCGATGTAGAGACGCACCGCCACACCGTTGACGCCGAAGAAGGGCGATTCGTTTTGGGTGCCGTCGCTGTCGCGATCGAACCACACGTAGTTGCCGAGGGCGGCTGGCTGCGGCGGCAGCAGACCCATGTCGACCGTCAGGTTCGACTCGTCGGTCATCAGGTTGACCAGCGGCGTGCACGCCGTGGTCGGATCGGCGTCGGAGTCGAGGGCGTCGTCACCACCCGCGTTGTCCACGGTCACCGCGTAGGTGGGCGGTGGATCGAAACGCACGTAGTAGTCGCCCGGCGCCAGACCCGGGAAGAGGTACCAACCGGGGTTACCCATGACGTCGTCGGAGGTCAAAGCCGTGGCCACCCGCACATCGTCGAAGGTGCGTGGCACGCCATCGACGCCGGGGGTGAAGAGCTCCACAAAGACGTCGTTCAAACCCGTGTCGCCGTCGTTTTGGGTGCCGTCACCGTCGGTGTCGACCCACACGTAATCACCGAGCTCCGCCGCGGGGCAGGGTCCGATGCTGACGCCGACCTTATTGGGCTCCGCCGACAACGAGCCCAAGCCGTCGCTGCGTTGGCCGAGGTAGGCGAAGGAGTTGAACGCCGTGCCACCGAGAGCGGCTTCCGCCGGTGTGGTGAGCTGGAACTCGAATTGCAGCGAGTCGCCGGGATTGACCACCCGGTCCCCGAATTCGATTTTGAACGAGCGCACCGAGGAAATCGGATCGGGCGCCACCGTGGTCCAATTCGGCGGATCACAGCCCATGGTGATGCCACCCACCTCGGGTCGGCAGGGATTGCCGGAGGTGCTGTAGAAAATGGCCGTGCCCGGCGGCGGGGTGATCGGCGCGGTGAGCAAAGGCGTCCAATCCGACAAGCGCGGATTGGTGTCGAGCACACCGGTATCCCCCAGGAAGGGCAGGATGTCGATCAGCACGAAATCTTCCATCGCCACGGTGCCCACGTTCTGCACCGTCAGCAGATATTCGATCGAGCCGCCGATCAAGGTGCCGGAGGAGCTGGAGCCGAAGCCGCCGTCGCAATTGCCTTGCAGCTGCTTGTTGGAAATCAGTTGGGCAATGCCCACCACCTCGGCGGACGCGGTGTCCGTGCAATGGGTTTCGGTGGTGTCCGCGTCACCGTCCTGGTCCAGGATATCCACCGCCGACGGCGTGCCGCAGCGTTGGCCGAGGCCGGGATCGTCGTGGTCCAAATAGAAAGTGTTGTCGATATCACCGGCGGCCGCACCGTTGCGGATGGTGGTGTCGTATTCGATCCGAATCTCCTGGCCGGGGGTCAGATCACCACTGGCGGCGTTCCAGGTCCAACGCAGCAAGGTCCGTCCCGTTCCGGCGAAATTCGGAATCTCTTCGAAATTCTGCGGCGCCGGCAGACCCGTGCCCAGGGGATTGAAGGACCAGGAGGTTGGGGTGTAGATCAGATCCACGGGCAGAAGATCCGTGGCCGTCAGCTCTTCCAGGGGCACGGGGTCGCTGGAATTGGCGGACGAGCGCAACCGCAAACGCCATTGCACGGTTTGACCCGGGTTGAAGGGACCACCGCCGGTGATTCGTACCTTGTCGGGATTGAGCTGGACGAAGGGGCCGCTGAGGGTGAAGTTGCGGCATTGGTTGAGGTCGTTGACCGGCGTGTTGACGCCGCCCGGATCGTAGACCGAGGTCAGGTCGGCGCAATTGGAGATGTTGTCGCCGATATTGACCGGGTTGCCCAGGTGGTCCGGGTTGATGATCTCGCCCCAGATCCGAGGTCGGTTGTTGGAGTTGGTGGCGATCAAACCCACCGGTGCCGTGCCGAAGTCCCAACGCAGGCGGGTGACGAATTCACCCGGTGCCAGCGGGGGCATGTTCAGCGTCGCGAAGGTATTGCCGGGAGAGCTTCCCAGGTTGGTGAAGGGATTTAGATTCGTCTCGTAGTCGACGGTGATGGTGGTCGGCGGGTTGGCGAACGCGCCCGTTCCCACCCGATCGACGAGGAATTGCGCCGGAATATTGTCGATCACCACGAAGTTTTCGAGGTCCACATTGCCCGTATTGCGCGGGTCGAGGGTGTAGGAAAACTCTTGGTTATAAGTCGGCGGATTGGGTCCGGAGAGCCTCTTGGTGAGGTCGTTGTCGGGGTTGGGGGTAAAGACGTTGACCGGATGGGTGACGTCACCGACACCCAGGTTGCCCGGTGGCTGGCCGAGGGGCGTGCCGTCGGCGGTGAAGGAGTTGGTCGCCATGTCGCCGTCCATGAAGGTGGCGCTGGGGAAGGTCACGGTCACGAAGAAGTCGAGATTGTTGCCCGCGTTCACACTGAACGGGCCGGTCCACACCAAGGCCGGCGCCACCGTGCCCACACAGCCGGGCTCACAATCGGCGGCCGGGCTGGCGCCATTGAAAACCACTCCGGCAGGCAAGGTATCCGTCACCGAGATGTTGGAGATATTGAGCGCCCCGGGATCGTTGGGCACGTTGATGCGCAAGCGATACACCGTGGGCAAGTCGAGCAGGGCCTGACCTTGGAGGGTCTTGGTGACGTTGACCTGGGTCGAGGCCACCGCCGTCACGTCCACGGGCGGCGTGGTCACCGTGCCGGGGGTGGTCTCCAAATTGATGCCGTCGGCGGTATTGGTCGCCACCGTGCCGTCGGGAGTCGAGCCCCGGGGAAAACGCACGTTGATGATCAAATCACCGCTATTGCCGGCGGTCAGCGGATCGACCATGTCGAAACGCACCCGCGTGCGTCCCGTGCCCATGTAGTTGGGGGTGACGTCCACCGCGGCGACGTCGCCACCGGCGGAAGCAGGCACCGTGCTCAGGAATTCCACCTCCGGCGGCAGCAGGTCGATGACCTCCGCGCCGGTGCAATCCGTGAGCGTGTTGTTGCAGCTGTAAGTCAGCCGATACCCGAAGGTTTCGCCGGTCGGTTTGGTGTTACCGGCGTCGACAGTGATGGCTGTTTTTTGGAGTGGCTGAGCTTCGAGCCCTGTGCTGAGAGCGCACAGGAGCACGATGCCCAAGAGGGCATGACGGGCAAGAGTGGAAAACATCAAAAAGCCTCTTTCGGCGGTTGTCGAGGGGGGACCGTGCAGCGAAAGAAGATGTCGAAACAAGGCGAAGACCGAAGGCAAGGACAGGTTTTTAATACACATCTGGGCTCGATTCAACCTTATGGGGAAGGGTAAATAGGTCTCTGAAAGGTGTTGATGGCAAACGACTTCCGCCGCCAATCCCGGACTTCCGGACCGTATGGACGCTCTTCACTTAAAGAGCTGTCCCCAAGACGCGATCTATCCCAGGGAAACGCCAAATTGCTCGGAGAATTGCCTCGATTTTCGGATCGAGCGACCGGTCGGGCTGTCACGGGCCCTACGCCAAACAAGCACCCAACTGCTCATCGTCTATGCCCCGCAGGGCCCGTTCGTATACCGTGGGATCACGACCTCAACCACGGAGACCCCCATGACCCACCTCGCCGCTTGGACCCTAGCCACCATCCTCGCCACCCTCAGCGGCCTGCACGTCTACTGGGCCTTCGGCGGCAAAGCAGCCCTCGAAGGCACCCTGCCCCGCATCGAAGGCAGCGAAGAAGCCCTCTTCCGTCCCGGCCCCCTAGCCACCCTAATCGTCGCCGGCATCCTCGCCTTTGGTGTCACCCTCACCCTCTGGCGAGCCGGCATCGTCGAGCCGGCCGTCCCCGCGTGGATCCCCCGCACCGGTTTGTGGTTCATGGCCGTCGCCTTTGCCTTGAGGGCGATCGGTAACTTCAAATACGTCGGTTTCTTCAAAAAACCCAGCGAGTCCACCTTTGCCCTTCGGGATAGCCGAATCTATTCACCCCTGTGTGTGGTGATCGCGGTTTTGTCGGTGGTGGTTGGGTTGGGGTGAGCTTCCTTGCCGCCAGGTGTTCTGTTAAGCTGCCAGAACAGTAAAAAACAGGAAGCCTCTCTGTCTGTCTGTCACACGCAGAAGCTCGGGGGTGTAGGCTTGGTGTGCTATGCCGAATCGTAAGCGTTCGGCAAACCCCACCCCATGAGCAGGATCCAGCCGCGGAGTGACCCCGGCTACTTCGAGGTCAGATTGGACGTGAGACCGTTCTCGGCGGCCCAGGCCAGCGGCGAAAGCTCCAGCAGACGATCTGCCGGTCGGCTGGGCAGGCGCTCGAAAAGCCAGCCCAAGTAGGCATAAGGATCCCAGCCGTGGTAGCGGCAGGTTCCCACCAGACTGTACATGCCCGCCGCGCGACGGCCCCCGGCGTCGTTACCCGCGAACAGCCAGTTCTTCCGCCCCACGGCGATCAGGCGAAGCATCCGTTCCGATCGGCCGTTGTCGATGTCCAGTCGACCGTCTTCGGTGTATCGGCACAGTGCGTCCCATTAGTTGGTGACGTACGTCAAGGCCTTGCCCAACGGGCTCTTGGGCAGCACGGTGTGCCGGTGTTTTTCCATCCATGTCTTCATGGCGTCGAGCACGGGCACGGCCTTTTCTCGACGCAGGGCGAGCCGTTGGTCGGGAGAAAAGTCTTTCGCCGCTTTCTCGAATCGAAACAGCTCGCGGATCATCGCCAAGGCCTCCAAAGGCAAGCCTTTGTCTTTGAGTGAGGCCTCGTAGAAATATCTTCGGGCATGCATCCAGCACCCGACCTCTTGAATTCGGGGTGAGCGATCGGGCTTGAAGAGCTGGTCGTAACCGGAATAGGCGTCGGCTTGGAGGTAGCCGCCGTAGGATTCGAGAAATGTCCTCGGCGCCTCTCCTTCTCGGGTCGGCGAATAGTCGTAGAGCACCAGCGGATGGTCGAGATCGCCGAGATAGACCCACAGTCGACCGGAATAGGCGCCGCCCTTTTTCTGCACCGGCACGGTGGTGTCGTCGGTGGCGACGACGGCGGAGTGGAACAGCTCCTTTTTGAGGGCTCCGAGCAAGCCTTCGACCCGCTCGCTGCATTCCTTGACCCATCCACAAAGGGTCGTTTTAGGAATCTCGACGCCTTGGCGCCGCAGGATGCCTTCCATGCGGTGCAGCGGAATATGGTCGCAGTATTTGGAGACCACGACATGGGCCAAGAGGCCCGGGCCGGGCAGACCCTTTTCCACCATCTGGGGAGGCTTGGTGGAGCTGACGATCTTCTCGTCGCAACCTTTTCGGCAACCGTAGACGAAAGTGACGTTTTCAATCACCTCGAACGACGCTGGTTTGTAGTCGATTTGCTCGTGAATTTCTTCACGAATGGCCGGCATCACCTCGTCGCAGCATGGGCAGATACGCTCTTCGTCGGGCAGAGGATGCTCCACCCGGCGCCGAGGCAGCTCTTTGCTCGGGCGTTTGCGTTTGGCGCGACGTCGCGGCTTGGTCGGGACCTCGTCCTTCTCAGGCTCGGCCGGGGTGGGAGCTTCGAGACCCAAAGCCTCGAAATCGATCAAAGCGAGTTGGTTCGGATCGAGCTTTTCCGTCTTGCGCCCGAACAATTTTCGCGCCAGCTCGTCCACCTTGGCCTGCAACGATTCCTCCCGTCGCTGAGACTTTCTCAGCTCGGCGAAAAGCTCGCGCACCAAGGGCTTGAGCAGCGCGGGATCGTCGGGGATGGAAGTGGGCTCGACCATGATTTCGACCCCCGAAATCTATCACTTCGAGCCCGTTTTATAAACCTTTTCAGGCCACTTTTCGGCGCCATCTCGGGCGTCTTCGAGCCCCTCGCAAATCGATCCCCTCCAACAGTAACGCCAGCTCCGCCGCCTCCACTTCCGTGGCCTTCCCGGAGCCGTCCGGAAATCGAAACGTTCCCTTTTCGAGACGTTTGTACCAAAGCGCGAACCCGGACCGATCCCAGAACAAGATCTTCACTCGATCGGCCCGCTTGTTGCGGAACACGAACAGATGGCCGGAGAACGGATCCCGCTCCAGAATGTGCTGTACGCGGGCCGTCAAGCCGTCGAAGGCGCACCGCATGTCGGCCGGCTCGGTGGCGATGAACACTCGGACCGAAGGTGGGAGCATCAGCACGAGCCGGCCACCTGCAACGCCCACAACACCTCCGCCAGCTCTCGCCCCTGGATCCGCGAAGGCAGCTTCAGCCGAAGGCCGTTGGGGAAAACCAGCTCGAACCCGTCTTCGTCCGACGCTTCCGGAACCGCAGCCGCCGAGGTTTGGACTTCGACGAATTTCACCTCGCTCGTCGCCTCCTCGGAGGTCCCGTGGAGGCGACGACGCCAGGAATAGAAGGTGGAGACGGGCAGATCGTTGCGTCGGCAGAATTCCGACGGCGAAAGGCCACTGTTCTTCTGAGCCAGAAACGTCCGCCGCCAAAACGCCGCTCCACGCCTTCGTCGAGTCTTGTGTAGATCCTGAGTCATGGTTACCTCCGACCCGGATCATCGCGGACTGTTGGCTCTGAAGGAAGGTGGGGTTTGCCGAACGCTTACGCCGAATCTGACTCTAGAAAGAAAAAAAGCTATCAAAGAGCCGCGATTCCGTACGGATTCGGAGCGAGAGGTTTTGCGTGTGCTCTGGGCGCATCAAGATCAAGGGTTGGTCCGAAGCCAGATCTATCATCGAATGGCATTGCCTCCTAAAGAGCGCCCGACCACCCATCGAATCGGTCAGATCCTCAAGATGTTCCATATTCATGATTACCTCGATCGTGAGATCGACCGTTTTCAGGGCACGAAAAGAGCTGCCTTTTATCGACTTAACCCCAAAGGAAAACAGGCCTGTCGGGAGCGTTATAGATTCGATAATCAGGATCAGGCTTTGTTTCACGTGACCGACGGCGTGCGGCGCAAATACCTTACGGCCGAAAACTTTGATGGTAGCCCGGAGGCGCAGCCACAGCGAGTGATTGGTTTCTACTCCTACAGTCCGGGTCTCGACCAAGCTGTGATGGTGGCTCATACTGCCAGTGCCCTCGCTCGTCAGGCTAAAGAAAAAGAAATTTTGGTGATAGATCTCGACTTCGAGACGCCTGAGCTGGATCGTTTCTTCGCAACTTCGACGGGCGAATCGAATCGTTGTTTTCGAAGGCTGCTCACGGATTATTTGAGACAGCCGGACTGGCGAAAAGAGCAATGGCTTCAAGAAGCGGTCAATGAAAGCTCTTACACCTTCCTTGCACGGCCTGAGAGATTTTCTAATCTTCATTTTCTGCGAAGCGGCATGAAGGAAAGTCTTGAAGATCCAACTGTTGCCGTAGAACGTGGGTCAGTTTTGGATCATCTGAAAGCGGAGCTAAAAGCTGCAACTGGAGATGACTCTCAATCTGGAGAAGCCTGCTTTCTGCAGCAATTCCGATCTGCTCTCTTAGATCGGTATGACCTTGTTCTCGTGTGCTCGCAATCGGGACGATCCGTCGGTGCTTTGGCGATGATCCAGCTTGTGGACCAGTTGGTTTTGAATGCTCACGCTACTGAAAGTCAGCCTACCCTAGGGGGCTTAAGGGCAGTTGCCGCATGGTTCTTGCGCGCAAAGCGAGCGGCTCGGCAGATCCATCCAGGAATTATCATGGCTTTGCACCTTTCGGAATACAGTAGCGGGGCTTTCGATGGCATCGGATGGCTACGTGACAAAATTCTATGCCCCGTGGGTGAGGGACCGTTGCCCGAGAAGTCTCCCTGGATTCTGAGATACAACCGCCTGCTCGACACCCCCACGAATTGGCGTGCGACCAAGGTCTTCGTCCCGTTCGCAAAACGACTGCTGGACCCTCAAGACCAACAAGATCCGATGCATCCGGTGGTCAAAGCAGTAGACACGTTGCTGAACCCGAACGCGCAGATGGACTACCGCACTATGATGGCTGCTAGTCTGGAGAATGCCGACTTCGGAACCTTCAGCCAATCCGTCAACGCTTGGCTGGGTGACGAAGAGTTCGAGCAGCGAACCGACGAGGCTGGGTTGGAGATGCTCAAAGAAGTCTTCGATCAGCAGCAACGGAAGATCTTCGCGAAGTTGGGAGGATAGCTTTGGCGATATTCGCCCTTTTCCAAGAAAATATTGATGTTGAAGGCCTTTTCCTTAAATCGTTGGTCGACATCGAAAACGCCGCTCTCGAACAGAAGGGCGTTTTCGACCTTTTGGGTGCGTGCTGCCGAGTCTTGGCTCAGTTGCCCGGGCTCTCCGGGGCCACCATCGCGGCGACCGACGGTCACGGCAGCGTGTTGCACCATCTTTCGAGCGGTACCGACTTTCTGTTGAGCAGCAACGCCTTCGAGAATCTCCGGCGGCTTCGCGACGTCTCCCAAGCGCTACGCGATGGAGCCTGGGCCGAGCTACCCGCTGGCTCGAGCATGCAGCAGGCCACCTCCGGCCGGCTTCTCTCGTTGCACGGCAAAGAATACGGCATGGTGTTTTTGCAGAGCGAATCGACGGGCAGATCTGGCGATGAACAAAGGAAAGTCGCAGCATCCCGCGAGATCGTCACCAAACTGGCGCCGCATTTGGCCAAGCATATCAAGCTGGGTTTGACCCGAAGGGAGCGCCGTCTCCATCGGGGCCTTCAAAAATTCGCCACAGTCGAATTAACCCCCAAAGTCCCGAGCCCAAAACAAATCGTCGAGAGCTTGTCGGAGCTCTTCGAGGCCGACAGCTGCACACTCTTCGTCCAAGAGCTCGACAAGCTCTACCTTTCCGCCACCAACGATCCCGACGTAGAGTCCAACCCCTTCAAACATGCATCCGGACAAGGTCTGACGGATCTTGTGGCGCGAACCGGCAGGGCTGTACAAATCTTCGATACGGCTGATGCTGAAGAAGTTGAGGAGGCCACAGGCCTGAGCGAAGAGGCCGCACGGCCGTCGGCTGAGAAGGCGGCCCTATTCTCAAAATCGCTTCACCTCCTCGCCATCCCCCTCTATTCATTCAACCCCGAAGCGGAAGAAGCGGCACCTGAAGGTCATTCCGGGCCCACAGATCTACGCAATGGCGTCTTGTGGATCACCCGCTCGGGAATGCCCTTTGCCGACTATGAGAAAAAGGCGCTTGCGCACACCTGCGTTGCCCTGGGTTCAGCCTTGGCGAGGGCCTGGAAGATCTTTTTGAGCGACAGTTTGTGGAACGCAAGAACGGAAGCGATTGCGGTGTCGCGGTATCAGCCTGGAAGGAAGAAATCTGGAGAAAGGGGAGTTTCCCATCTTGTAGATTTCGACAAGGCTGCTTTAGATCTCTTTGGCGGTAGAGAAGAAGAGCTCCGCGGATTGGAAGTGTCTCGGTTGTACCTAAAGTCCGACTACAAGAAACTCAACAAAGAGTTGGCACTGGCCCGTAAGAACGGAAAGAAGGAACTGGGGCCAGTCGATCTGAAGATTCGCCGCCTAGATGGAACCCTCCGGCCTGCGGCTACCTCCTACAGGTTGGTCACAAGTCCCTTTGTAGCTACTCCAACCCACTATACTCTGAGTCTGTTGCGAGACACCTCCGCTCGGGAGAAAGTGCTCGCTCAGCACAAGCGGCTTGTGGAGCTCCTTGACGAACGGGGGATTGCTTATTTTGCCGGGACCAAGGAGGGCACTACCCGTGAATCATCGAAGACTGAGCAACGATTAACCGGGTATGACGAGAAAGAAATCTTCGAAATCACACGCGGTGATCTCTATCCCAACATAGAAAATCAGCAAGTTTTGTATCAAAAAGCGGTATACCAAGATGGCAAGGTCGTAAAAACGGTTCAAGATCTAAAACGTAAGAGCGGCAGAGTATGCAAAGCGAGTGGCTTCATTCGACTACTGAAGAATGAATTGGGTGAGCAAGACGGCTTTGAAGGTCTATACGAAGACGCCTCCGATAAAATCAAACTGCAAGAGTTGCTGGATTTGCCCACCAACCGGGTCATTGAAGATAGAGAGCTATACGAAAGGTTGAAAGAAAATACGAGACTGAACCTAGATTACATGACAAGCCTTAGCCACCAGATTCGCACTCCTTTGGGAGCGTTGACTCACAATCTGGAGGAAGCAAAAGGGTGGATTCCCGAGGACTCACCCCTTTGGAAGCAAATGAGCTACCTCATTGGGCAGACCCGGGTCTGTAACATGCTGGCGCAGAACCTCTCCTATATCGATCGAATTTTGAAGGGAGAGGATTTCAAAAAGGAAAAGATTGATCTAGCGCGCATGCTTATTGAGACTAAATTGGATTTTAAGCATACCTTGAAGTCAGAGCGTCTCAAGATGGAAATCGATTCTGAAAGTGTCAACAGGTTTTTTCCAGATTTCGCAGGAAGTCCCGAGTTGTTTAGACAAGTTATAGTTAACTTGGTGGATAACGCAATCAAATATTCAAAACCTGGGACGACAATCGAAATTGTTGGCAGCACTGGAAGGTATTCGAGCAATCTCAACATCTCCAATATCGGCATCCCAATAGCTCTCAGCGAGAGATCTTCGATATTTGAACGGGGGTATCGAAATTCAGTGGCCGCGGCTTCGAAGGATGGAACAGGTCTGGGGCTCTGGATTGTCAAAAAGATCGTGGATCTTCACTATTGTTCGATCTCTTGCTCCTCTGAAACAAATGCCGAACATAGTCCTATGGAGAAGGTGACGTTCCAACTGACGTTTGATGCCTAGATTGAAGTCGAAAGAGTATTTATGACGCAAAAGAAAGTTTTCATTGTCGACGATAGGAGTCGAGAGATAGAGTGGCTAACTCAATTCCTGAAGAATGACCTCGATTGTAAGTTGATCCATAAAGACAACGAAATGGATACTCGTGCGCATTTCCGAGAGTTTGCAGATGACAAGTTGACGCCTTATTCACTAGCTATAGTTGACATAATGATACCTGTAGCGAAGCTTGAGGATTTGGTGGTTTTGGACGAAAGGTACTTGAAAGACTCTCGCGATACCGGTGTGCGGATCTGTAAATATATTCGCCACAAGCTTCGGATCAATGAGGAGGAGTTGCCTCTGATGGCAATATCAGCCCGGGCCGACAACGAACTCTCTCGCCAGCTCGACGAGCTGAGAGTGCCTCTGTTCAGTCGGGATGACCTTGGGATCAAAGATCATCTGAGAAAGATCCTCCAATAGCGAATCACTAGTCCGCAACCGTCACGCGATTCCTTCCGGCCTGCTTCGATTTGTACAACGCCCTGTCGATTCGCTCAATGATCTGCTTGAGAGACTCATTGGAATGAAAGACGTGGGTAATGCCAGCCGAAATGGTCATATTGATCTCCTGCCGACCATGCTCGGTTTCGACGAGTATGGGAGTTTTCTCGACGTCTTGCCGTAGACCCTCGGCGTGCCTTAGCGCGAGGCCTTTAGTTCTTTCCATCGACAGAATTACCATCTCGTCTCCGCCCCATCGAACGGCGTGATCGCTTTTTCTTCGATAGCGTTCCTTGATCATGGAGCCCAGCTGCTGAAGAGCGCGATCGCCGGCAGGGTGGCCGTAACGGTCGTTGATCTCCTTGAAATGGTCGATATCCATCAGGAGCAACGAAGGCTTGTGGCGAGACTTAGCGGCTTCTCGCAAGGCTGCCTCCACCTTTTTTTCGGCCGAGCTTCTAGTCAGCAGGCCGGTTAGACCGTCGATCTCTGCTTCTGCGAGCTGTCCTTGGAGCTTTTCGAGCGCTTGTTGGGCTTCTTCCAGCTTGGCTTGGTTGGCTTTTCGGAAGAATAGGAAAGCAATGGGTGATCCGACCACAAGCATCAGCAGAACAAGACTAATCTCCGGCTCCGGGAGAACCCACACTTCGAGCTTAAAGTCTCGCGACCTATTGCCGTATTCGTCCATGACGAAGAAGGAGCGTGAATTATGCCACAGCTCAAGCTCAAGAGTCCTACCACACTGGTAGTCTGAATGTTTGATTTGTGTTGACTGGTCATCATAAGCACAGGCATGGAAACGGCCATTGGCTTGATCGAATGACACAGGCGGGGAACCGGAATACTCTGGTTCTAATTCAAGGAAACGCTGAAACTGAACGCCGCCCCCCTTCGTGGCGACTTGAATCCCAGAGTCCGCAACCCACCGAAACAACCCTTGATCGGCAGCAACCCATAAGTTGTCTTGAAAGACGACTGCATCGGTGGCACTTAATTTTCCCCCAACGGGCGACATCTCGAAGTCGAATTCCGGGCCAGCTCCACGCAGCAACCCCTGCGTGGTTGCCAACCACAGCATTGAATCTCGCACGAAAGCGAGTCGAACCGGGTGATCAGTCGGCACAAGCTCGGCTTTTCCGCCATGGAGAATCCCCAAACCGCTTCTGGTGGCGAAAACGGGAGAGCCCTCATATTCACTAATCCAGCTGACCCTCCAGTCGGAGGTGCTGGGCGGAACCTCAGCTCTACCGTCGGCTATCAAATAGGCCTTTCCTGGCCAATCGAATCTGGGGTCTCCGATAGTCGTAGTCCAGATAGCACCGCCGCTTCGCTCGATGCTCTTGCTTGGGGGTGCCACTGCTGGGCCAGGGGATGGTCTACTCTTGGCGGCCCCAATACCTACCACTTTGATGTTGTCCCAGCCAATGAACTCAACACTCTTGAGTCGTACAAAGTCTGGCGTCCCAGCGGTGATTCGAAATGCACCTTGAGCGCTCGCGACCCATAGGTCTGCTCCGATAGCTTCGAGATCAAAGACTTGGAGTCTGTGGCGTGGGTTCTCTTCCCCCAAAACGAATAGACCCTGTTGGGTGCCGATCCATAAGCGTTCTTCAAAGACCGAAAGGGAGGTAACACCGGCATGGATGATAAACTCGGGCTCTGCTTCTCCTAGCCGAACGAGGCCGTTCGTGGTTCCAACATAGGTGTTGCCTTCGAAACTGATGACTGACGTTGCGCGGACTTCGCCTAGAACCAACGTCGGTTTGTCATCGTCTCTTAGGCGATACAGGTTTCTCTTCCCAAGAATCCATAGGTCTGATCCAGCGACTTCTAGGCGGTTGATCGCTTCTTTCGAAGCAAGCTGAGGGAGCAACACGTCGGCTCTTGTAATGGAAACGGACGCAGAGAAGAAATAATAGATTAGCGCCGAGAATACCATCAATAGCGAGCGACTACAGGTGAAGGTCAGTGGGCCCGACCCCCGCTTTTCTGCGCCATTATTCAGTCTAGATGCTTCCAAAAACTTGATCATTTAAGACTCGTTCTGTTTCGATCAACGACTCGTCTATTCACACATCTCTCTCGGAAACGCCGGCTAGCGCCATTGCAAGTCCCAGGACGAGGAGAGGTGCCGACATCAAGGGAGGTAAGTGGTCGAGGTATCCCCCCAGACCCGTGCCAAAAACTGCAGAACCCAGGCTCAGCAGACAGATTGAGATTTTCGATTTCATTGAGGGCTTGACCTTTAAGTGAAGACTATAAATCACTGGAATCTCGGAGGCGTTTGCGTTGGCCGATATTAGTATATTCTGCACATAGCTCGAAGCTCGAGTCCCGATTTTTTCCAAGGCCTTACGGGCCACCGGTTTCTCTGAATCCAGGTAGAACTCGACGGGATCGCCTCCTAGAGCTTCTTCATTTTCGTCGACAGCGACAAGAATAAGGCGGATTCTGCCCTTTCCGCGGAGCCCAATCACCTCAGGCCTGGTTTGCTCTCTGAGTAATCTGGGCTGAGACACTCCATACTCTTTCGGTTCTTGTTGATCCATTGCAGTTGACATTTGAAAATCCCCTCTCGGCTGGTCAAGTGGCAATTCACGTAACAACCTTAGTGCCCAAACCCTCGACCAGCCACCCTGAAACAGGAAGTAACGGGAATATTCAATAGAGAGCAACAGGAAAATTTCGCTGGAGTCGTTTGATTACTTTGGGTACATGGCCAGGACATTGCCTTCTAGTAAGGGATCTGCCGCTGTAGAATCTGCTTACACTTGTGTTGCGAGAGGGGACCTTGTCTTTCTAAGAACCGCGCTCGGTGCGGCTGCCACCTAAGACAGTCTTTTGCGAGCAAATCATCTCCAGGCGGACATCCCTCCGGCACTCCCTCGTCAAGCAGAGGGTCCCATGGGAGCTCTTTCCAGTGAATTGGTGGATCCATTCCATCGGGCAGGATTACCGCAGCCCCGCAGGTTTGCTCTAGTTGATGAGGTTCTAGGCTCTCTGCTCCGCTGAGATCCGCTCCGTAGAGCCATGCTCCGGACAAGTTAGAGTTTCCGAGATCCACATTTTTCAGAAACTTTGCATTTCTGAGATCCGCACACTGCAGTTGGGCATCCCGAAAGCTGACGTCGGAAGCCGAGGTTTCTTGAAAGCTGGCATGGCTCAATCGGGCTCTGGCGAACGTGCTATTTTCGAGCATGAGGTTTTCGAACCACGTCTTACAGACATTTGCTTCCTCGATCAAAGCGGCGCAATCTGCTTCTTTGCAGCTCTGCTCGGTTTGAATCGCTTCTGCTTTTGCGTCTGAGAAGTCAAATCCGATTAGATTCCTTTTGTTCTTTTCCTCGGCGACGCCGATAGCCGCTCCACGGAGATCGCTCTCGGCGAAAATCAACTGATTGCCTTGAATGGTCCTAAGATCCAGACCGACAAGAATAGATTTGGTAAAATCGGCACCTTCCATGTGGGTGCCAGACAGGTCGAGAATTGAAAGATCCATTCTTGAAAGATCCGGCCTGTGGAGCGTCAACCAAGTGCTGCGATCCTGGCCTGCCAGGCTTCTGGAGAGCTCAAGATAGGTAGAGAGAGCCTGGACGCGTTTGGCTGGATGAGAACCAGAAATACATCGATCTGTAGGCTGAAGCGCGGGGGTTTCAGACCGAATCTTGCAGTCATAAATTTGTGCCAATAAATCGCTGTTTGCTGTGTTGAGTAGGCTCTTTGATTGAAGATAGTTAGCTTTCCTCGATTCGAGGAGTTGACCCTGGAGGGTTTCGTTTTGTGAAGCGAGGAAATTGTTCTGGCTAACCATCGTGACACCCTGCTCAGAAAGAATTCCGTTCTGAAGAAATAGAACCACGACTTCAGCAAGCAAAAGCATCGCAACAATCAACGACACCCAGAATTCGGCATTAGATAGCCCATCGTTTCTGTGATTGGGCGATGGCTGCTTTTCGGCCGGAGAGTAATTGTCTGACGGCGATCCATGAGAGCCATCGCTGCACCTAGAAAAAGCAACCAATAGTATGGCCGCGATAGCGAGCAATAGGTTCTGGAGCAGTCTAAGCATCGGTTGGGAATACCATTCTCAACTTGGTGTGTTTCTGTAGAGAGCTAAGATAACCTGCCATCAGGCAATCACATAGTTGTACTCTATTTCTGAAGGCTATCGCCACTTAGCGCTGTTTCGCTCTGAAAAGAACAACAAAGATCAGAATCGTCACTCCCGTGGTCAATAGCAAGAATGGAGAGGGAGAAGGCAGGCGAAAAAGTCGAATGCTCTTGGATCTTGTGTTGCCGTAAGGGTCTAGGAGCAAGACATCGACCGTGCTCCTTCCAAGAGGAAATGGGTAGGCGACGCCGGAAAGATCGCTGCTGATGGTTTGCTCGCTCACTTTGGCCGGAGAGTTGGTCGGCAAGCCTTCGTAGAAGGGTTGAAGAGCCTTCAGCTCATCACCTTGGACAACAATATTCCACCCAAAAAATGAGCCGGAGTCTAGGTCGAGCCTGACTTTTGGGTAGTACCGGAATAGACCCTGCTCGGCTGCGATCCAAAGTTTCTTTTGAAAAACCTCCGAATCGTTGCATGATAGGGAGCCTCCTGCTGTAGATCTTCGAAAGACCGAGTCTCCTAAGGATCCACGCAAGAGCTCTCTGGTGGTACACAGGCCGAGTCGATCACCCCATTTAAAGGCAAGTTTAACGGGGTGTTCCGTTGATAGAAGCTCGGCCTTTCCGTTGGCTATCTTTCCAAGCCCTTCTCTCGTGGCAAAGAAGAGCTCGTCGCCGATACTCGTCATCGAAGAAACTTGCCAGTCGTGAGTCCCCAAAGGAGAGTAGGTCTTACCATTCACTACCAGATAGGGGTTCCCAGGCCAATCAAGTTGGAGATTTCTGAGCGTAGCTAACCATATTTGATTGTCGAGGCGTTCGATGCCCTTGACCGGGACAGGTGTTTTTTCTGCGAAGTCTACAGATTCCAGCGGACGTTTGAGTACCGGTTTCGCGCCGTCCCTTCGAGGATCCGGGCCGGCAATGGTGAATGCCCCTTGGACGCTGGCAATCCATAAATCTCCCTCTATCACCTTGAGGTCAAGGACTTGTAGTCTATGGAGTGGTCGATTTTGCCCCAGAACAAAGAGTCCTCTTTGTGTTCCCACCCACAGGTGTTCTTCGAAGACCTCGAGGGAGGTAATCGACTCCCCTGGCAAGACGGCGATGGTCTCCTTTCGGCCGAGTCGGAATAAACCAGAGACGGTCCCTATGAATATGTCCTTGCCGAATTTGGTGACGGAAGTTGCTCGGGCTATTCCTTTCACTGGCTCCGCGGTCTGCTCGGCATCGGTAAGCCGATACAAATTTCTAGATCCAATGATCCAGAGCTTGTCATCAGCCACCTCGAGACGGTTAATTTGTTCCTCAGCGGATAGATGAGGAAGGAATACATCGGCATAAAGACCAGACTGCGATCCGAGAAAGATTGCTAGGAAAACCAGCGTTTTCAATAGCTTCCGCCCCCAAAGAGATCTTTTCTGTTGGGTAAGAAGGAGGGCGAGAGGAGTGCTGCTCATTGCTTGGTTAGGCAAAGTGGATCTGCTCAGCTTCCAGCGAAGCTGAGCTAGTTGTTGATCAAGTGGAGCGATTAAGAGCAGTTTCGAGAGTTTTCCAAGAAGCCGTCCTTTAGGCCTTTGATCCAGGACGCCGGTATCACTTTCAGGCTCTGTATCGGCAGGTATGGGGCTACCCAGCCCTGGGCTGCGATGCTTTCGGCCGCGCCCTTCTCAAGGAATGCCACGGCGTCGTCGCCGACCGAGACCGTGAGATGACAAGTCTCCTTTGAGACAGGAAGCTGAGCACGGCCGATTTCTGAACCGTCAGTAACGCTCAGCTCGGAAACAGTCCAGTTAACGCCGTCGTTGTCGATGGATTCTCTACTGATCAGGAATAGTTGTGAACCGAGCGAGAAAATTGAAGATGCGCCAGGGGTGGATTCAGCCATCTGGTAGTGGAGCATCAGTTGCTCTGCCCCACGGGTCATAAACTTCCAGTCGCGATGAGTCTTGAGGACTGCGCGAGACCTCAGGTCGCTAGGAACATCCAACTTCTGAGGCTCTTTTTGGTGAAGCCCGTCGGGGGTTAAGTCCACTTGGAGCAGATATGGCTCTGACTCCCAGACCAGCATGAATCCTTGATGGCCGACGACCGCGATGTAGCCGTTCGCCTGAGTGCTCTGGAGAACAAAGTCCAAGTTGGTCGGCCATTCGTGAAAGATGCGCACGTTGTCCTGTTCGTCGAAAAAGACGAGCCCACTTTTCCAGTCGTGGCCTCGTTGAAAATCTCCGAATGTTAAGATTCCCAGCGTGCCGTCGATCGAAGCGGGCTGCCAGTCGTAGATGACGTCGAGAGTCGCGCCGTTCCCGAGGTCGCGCCCTTGGATTTCCAACCTTGTCGAAGTTGGGTTTAAGTTGCTGTCGATTCGGATCAGTTGATCACCCTCCGATCCCGCCTCGTCCTCGGCGAGATAGTGACCGCTAGCGTCAGGAATGCTTCGGATCTCCGAAACAGCCTCGGTCGTTTCACTGAGACCGCCCTTTGGAGATTTGTAGGTTTCGAATTGCTGCTCGTCGGGATTGAAGATGACGAGGGCTCGAGCCAGCGAGTCGGCAAAGATGATTTCTCCTCCTCTCCAAACCCCCGAGGTCGGCCAGTCGAGGCCACTAGACGGGACCTGATAGCTCCGGCATTGTACAGTTGATTCTTCAGTGGTCTCCTCAGAGTCGGGAGCGTTGGCACATGCGGTAAAAAAACTCAAGAAAATCGTGACAGCCATAGTCAGCAAATCCAAACTGAGGGCTTCGACGCTCTTGGGTTTTCGAGTGCTCTCCGAATTTCCCACCCAACGTACCTCATTGTTTCACTTAGAGTTCAAAACTTTCTGCGGCGATTGCAATTCTGTAATTCTTAGCAATTCCTAGGCGCGCCGTCGCATCCGAAGTTACTGAAGGTGCCGTTCCCCCTGTTGAATCCAAATTCGACTTCACTACAATTTCTGCTGGCGTTCCCATTGCGCGCAGATGATTGCAACGAAATCAAATTGACAAACAATCGCAATGATGCCTGATTTCCTGCCTCCACTTCCGAAGAGAAGGGCCGGGTGGAGTAAATAAAATTCCCTTTCCCGTAATCGGTTAATAAGATTTCTACATTCCCCTCGCTAGTACGAATCAAAGGTTGATATTTCGAATCCCACGAGTCGACTTCAGCGCGAGATCGACCTTCAGCGAGCTGCTCTAGATCAATATCGTCAAGGCGGTTTGGAAAGTTGAAAGCCTTGTGTCCTGGTTCAGTGAGCTCGAATGCCCGATCACTTGCTTGTTTGCTGAGCTGTTGTCGGAAGGGATAAGGAGCGGCGCTGCTTTCAGGGTAGTCATCCGCTTGATTTTGGGTCACCAGAAGCCCGCCTTCGCGAGCATACGACAGCAACCTAGGTCCGATGGCCTTTGCATCGCCGGATAGCGAATAAGCGTAGGGGCCGATCAGGATCGCCGAATAATGCTTAAGGTCGGTTTGAGGGATATCGGATATCTCGATCACCTCAACGTCTATACCGACTTTGTTTAGGATCTCAGGCAGCGAGTCGTTGGAGCCGCGGATGTAACCGACCGCGGAATCGAGCTTCGCCAAATGGAGAAACTCCGGGACCACGAAGTCAGCCGAGCCGGAGCCGCTCGATCGTTTAGAGATCTCGTCTTGATCCAGACGGTCGATCTGGATGGCAGGACGGTCGATTTTGTAGGAAGCAGCGTGCCCCGACAGCCCCAAGAGCGCTGAGCAGAGGAGCGCAATCAGGCCAATGAAACCGGGCAGCTTTCTAGTGGAGTGGGTTCGTGGAGATCTCATAGCTACCCATTGTAGCTTGAGATAGACCTAGAACCAACCGAGGCGGCTCGTGATCGAGTGGCGACTATGCTCGAATCAAGGTGCCTTCGACCTCACCGGCCGACGATTCTCGAACAACCTCAGGTGGGTGACTAGCCGCCGCAATGTATTCCGATCATTACCGGCTTGGGCTTGTTGCACTAAGCCCCGTTGGAATTTGATGGCATTTTCGAAGCGACCGGTTTCCGCCAAGGCCATGGCCATGGTTTCGGCGTGGTCGAGGGTGGCTTGTTGGCCGTAGGCTTGACGGGCGTAGACGATGGCGCGTTCGCCGTCGCGGACGCTGGGGTCGAAGCTGGTGGCTAGGAGGCGGGCGAAGGTGTTGGCTAGGCCGATGTGGTCGGGGTGGAGCTCGACGGCTGTTTCTAAGCGTTCTTTGGCGGTGGTGTGGTCGCCGGCTAGGATGCGCAGGTTGACTTCGGAGAGCCAGGCTGTGGCGTTTTGGGGGTCGAGCTCGGTGGCTCGGGTGAAGAGCTCTAGGGCCTCGTCTTGCTGACGGAAGAGCTGGAGGCCGTTGGCGAGGTTGGTGAGGGCTTCGGAGGATTCCGGGTCGAGCTCGACGGCCTTTCGCCACATGGTGATGGCGTCTTCTTGCCGACGGTGGGGCCAGACCATTTTGGCGCCGGCGTTGAGCAGGGCGACGGCTTCTTCTTTAGGTTGGTCGAGCTCGGCGCCGGTGAGGATCAGCTCGACGGCTTCGTCGACTCGACGGGTGGCGCTCAGGATGCTGGCCAGGCCTTCGCGATAGATACGCTCGTTGGGGTTTTGCTCGAGCAGCCGGCGCAGCTCGGCTTCGGCTTGTTGGCGGCGGCCTTGTTGGTGTTGGGCCATGGCCGCGAGGTAGCGGGCGCGGGTGTGGTCGGGCTCGAGCTCGAGGACCCGGCGGGCGGCGGCTTCGGATTTGGCCCATTGGTTAGAGGAGCCGAAGGCGTTGGCCAGGTTGAAGTGGGCGGACGGATAGTCGGGCTCGAGCTCGACAGCCTTTTCGAACGCGGCCACGGCCTCGGCTTGCAGCCCCTTGGCCATGTAGGTGGTGCCGAGATCGTGGTGGATTTGGGGGTTTTGAGGCTCGATGTTGAGGGCGGCCTTGAGCTCGAGCAGGGCGTCGTCGAGACGCTGGCGACGCACTTGGGTCAGGGCCAGGTTGAGACGCAGCTCGATGTTTTTGGGGTTGGCGGCTTTGCCTTGCTCGAAGAGCTGGTGGGCTTCTTCTAGGCGACCGGCCACGAGGGCTTGGTTGCCTCGACGCAGGAAGCTGCCGGCGCTGCGGGGCAGGGTGTCGAGACGCTCGCGCAGGGGGTCGGGAAAGACGACCGCTCCGGATTCCTTTTTCGCCAGCTCGGCCTGAGCCTCCTCCGCGCGACCCAGGGCGCGCAGGCTTTGGGCCAGGGCGTTGCGGATGCCGCCGGCGCTGGGTTGGAGCTCTAGGGCTTTGTGGAAGCCGTCGACCGCTTGCTCCTGGTGGCCGCGCTGGGCGGCGATGCGCGCCAGGCCGTGGTGGGCCAAGGGGGCGAAACCGTCTTGGTCGAGCAGGACGGTGAAGTGGGGCTCGGCGTCGTCGGGCCGACCTTGGAGCAAGAGGACTTCCGCCAGCCGGGCGCGGACGGGGGCGCTTTGGGGGCGCAGCTCGGCGGCTTTGGCGAAGGCTTGCTCGGCGGCCGCGAGGTCGCCGGATTCTTGGGCGAGCAGCCCGGTGTAATAGGGCCAAGCGAAATCGCCGGGTGCCATGGTCATGGCGTTGCGGTAGCAGACGGCGGCGGCCTCGTTCAGGCCGTAGGCGTGGTAGAGCTCGCCCAGGGAGCCGAAAGCGGCGGCGACCACGGCGTCGTCGCGATCCTTGAGGTCCTTGTCCAGCTTCCGCTTGCCGTCCTCCAGCTGATCCCGCGCTCCGGCCTCTACCGTCGACAGATCGGGATGGGGCACGGGCTCCAAGTGGGAAAGATCCCGGCCACAGCCGACGGCGAGCAACAGGATCAGGAGCGTCGCTCCGATCTGTGATCTTTGAAAACGGGGAGAAAATTTCTTCATGGGCACTGGAATTGGGAAGCAACTGGTTTTGGGCCGCAAAGAAGGTTGGGTGCGCATTCCGGGCCGTCCCCGCAGGGGACAAGGCATGTGTAGCCTCGGGCTTCAGCCCGTGGTGGGGTTCAGGGTCGTTTGGACGAAACGGCAGTTCCGCTCCCCCGGGTCAGGGTTGAATACGTTCCCGGCGATAGCTTGTTCGCCGGCCCGGGACTCCAAGATTCGATGCTGCCGTCCGGCCAGCGGACGGTGACGGTGATGTCGCCCGAGGCATCGCGGGACGATCCTACCGGGAACGATAGCCGTGGGTCACCTGTGGAGGCGTAGCCGGCGTTAGCGCCCACCCGGGCGGTGACCTGTCGGCCGTCGCCGAATTGCACGGTGGCCGAGGCGCCGGGCACGTCGCTTCCCGCTTCGGACACCAGGCGCAGTCCGATCCACGGACGATCTTGGCCGACCCGATTGAGCAGCACCCGCGCCGGACCGGCGTTGTTGGTCAGCACCAGGTCGAGATCGCCGTCGTTGTCGAGGTCGCCGATCACCGCGCTGCGGGTGACCTCGGAGACGGCGAAGGCGGCGCCCGCTTGGTCGGTGACGTCTTCGAATCGGCCTGGGCCGACGCCCCGATACAGCTGGTTACGTTGGTGCAAGGGATGGGGATCCCCGGCGAGAGCCAGCTCTTTCAAGATCTTGACCGCGCCGGCGGCGACCACCGCGTCCATCAGACCGTCGTGGTCGTAGTCGAAGAAGGCGGTGCCGAAACCCGTGCGATCGAGGCTCGGGCCGGCCAGGCCGGATTCGGCGGAGCGGTCGAAGAAGGCGCCGCTGCCGTCGTTGACGTAGAGGGTGTGGGTTTCCCGAGTCAGGTGGGTGAGCAGGATGTCCTCGTCCAAATCGCCGTCCACGTCGGCCACGGCCACGCCCATGGACGCTTCGGCGTGACCCTGAGCGTTGACCCCGGCGCCGGCCAGCAGGGCTTGGTTCTCGAACCGACCGTCGCCTTGGTTGATCCACAACACGTTGGGGCTGCCGTCGTTGGCGACGTAGAGGTCGAGCCGGCCGTCACCGTTGAAATCGGCGGCTGCGGCGCCGAGGCAGGCGCCGGCTTCCCGGTCGATGCCGGAGCGATTGCTTTGGTCCTCGAATCGAAGGTCGCCGGGGCCTCCGGGCACGTTGATCAGCAGCGCGTCGGGCAGGGAAGGGTAGGCCATGGGGCCGCAGTAGTTGGCACGACCCAGCTCGTCCGGGCAGTTCTTATCGATGGCGATGGAGTGGGCCACGTAATTGCACACGAAGAGGTCGAGGTCGCGATCCCCGTCGGCGTCGAAGGCGACGGCGGGCACGGCCCAGCGGGTATTGCCCGTGACCTCGTCGGTGACGTCCTCGAATTTGGGCCGAGCCTCACCGCCCGACCGGTCGACACCGAGATTGCGCAGCATGCGGTTGGCGCCGGTTTGGGTGACGAAGAGGTCGGTCCAGCCGTCGCCGTCGAAATCCGCGGCCGCGACCCCCATGCCGTAACCGTCGCGCTCGCCGGGGATGCCGCTGTCGGCGGTGACGTCGAGCCAGCGGAAGGACGGCTTGTCGGGATCGTCGGATACTGAATCGCTCGAGACGTTCAAGTACAGGCGGTCGGAAAGGGGGAGGGAGCCGGGAGCCGGCGGAATGCTCGAATCTTCCGGCGGTATGTCGTCGAGGGCGCTGCCTTGGATCAAGAAGAGATCGAGGTCGCCGTCGTTGTCGGCGTCGAAAAGCGCCGCGCCCGGGCCCATCATTTCCGAGTAGTAGAAGCGGCCGGTCATGCCGTTGAAATGCACGAAGTCCAGACCGGTCTGCTCGGTGACGTCGATGAAGGGATCGTCGGTGCCGGCGGCGGGTGTCGAAGCCGTCGGACCCGGGGCCTGCGCAGGCCCGTCCTCAGCCGGCTCGGAGCCCTTCGGTTCGCCACAAGCGATCATCCCGATCAAGGCGATGGGTGCTAGGAAACCGAGCCCCCGCGGTGCCGGACGGCGCGGGAAGATTCCTTGGATCCACCTTCGCCACGGGCTAAGGCGCCACGGGCTAAGGCGCCACGGGCTAAAGCCCGAGGCTACACATACCTTGCCCCTGCCGGGGCTGCCCTGCATTTCTCCGGGCCGCGCAGGCCGGGCCGCCCCCGCTAGGGGGCAAGGCAAAGGTAGTCGGGGGCGCCTAGCCTCGGAATTTATTCCGTGGCGGAGCCCCCGCGGTGCCGGACGGCGCGGCGAGGGACGATGGGCTGGACAATGAGATTTCATCGGTGCGCGGTAGGGGCTTTCCACCGAATCGGGCGGCCGGGCTCAGCTGTAGAGCGATTCGAGGTCGTCGCCGTAGCGATCCATGACCACTTTCCGTTTGATGCTCAGCTTGGGGGTCAGCATGCCGTTTTCGACACTGAATTCTTCCTCCAGCAGCTTGAATCGGCGGATGCGCTCGTATCCCTTGAAATCTTTGGAGTATTTCTCCAGCTGGGCTTCGATCAGGGCGTAGACCTTGTCGTTGTCGAGCAGGTCTTTGTAGTTGCCGGAAAGGCCGCGGTCTTTGGCCCAGCCTTCGAGCGCCGTCCGATCGGGCACGACCAGGGCGACGTTGTGGGGTTTGTTGAAGCCGTGGATGAATACCTGCACCACGTAGGGGGAGAGCTGGACCAGCTCTTCCAACGGCGCCGGCACCACGTATTTACCGTTTTCCAGCTTGTATTGCTCTTTGATCCGGCCGGTGATGTAAAGGAAGCCGTCCTCGTCGAGGCGACCCATGTCGCCGGTGCGGAAGGCGCCGTCGTCGGTCATCACCTTGGCGGTTTCTTCCGGCAGGTTGTGGTAGCCCTTCATGACGTTCGGACCCTTGATCACGATCTCGCCATTGCCGGTGTCGTCGTCTTCCATGACGCTGGTGTCGATGATCACCTCGACGCCCTTCAAGGGTTGGCCGACGGAGCCGATTTTGCGCGCACCCGGATGGTTGGCGGTGCAAATGGGGCTGGTTTCCGTGAGGCCGTAGCCCTCGCAGACCATGATGCCCAATTTATCGATGAAGTCGGCGACGTCGGGGGAGAGGGCGGCACCGCCGGAGCAGGCGTATTTGAGCCGACCACCGAAGCGATCCCGCACCTTGGAAAAGACCAAGCCGTCGAAGAATTTATGTTTGCTTTCCACCACGAAGGAGCTTTGACCCCGGGCCGCCAGCTGCTTGCGCTTCTCGGCGTTGGCCATGCCCGCTTCGAAGAGGGCTTTCTTCAGTCCGCCCTCTTCGGCCATGCGCTTTTGCAGGCCGTCGTAGATGCGATTGAAGATGCGGGGCACGGCGTAGAGCACGGTGGGCCGAACCTCGCCGAAGTTGTCGACCAATTTGTCGATGGATTCGGCGATCGCCATGGCCGCGCCGCGGGACAACAAACAATGCAGCTCACAGGTTTGGCCGAAGGAGTGGGCCCAGGGCAGAAAGGATACGGAGACGTCGGCGTGGTCCACGGGCAGGATGGCCGACACTCCATTGATATTCGAGCAGATGTTGTTGTGGGTGAGCAGCACGCCTTTGGGTTTGCCCGTGGTGCCCGAGGTGTAGATGAAACCGCACACCCATTCCGGATCGATGTCCACCACCGGTGTGGGATGATTGCGCCCGCGGGCTTCGAGGGATCCGAAGCTGGTGACGTCTTCCTCGGGCAAGGCCATGCAGAAGACGTTTTCCAAAGAATCGAGCTCTTGGCTCCAATCTCGGGTCTGCTCGAAAATCTGATAAGTGGAGGTGAGCAGGACTTTGGCGCCGGAATCCTTGATGATGTATTCCCAATCTTTCGGCAGCTGGGATTCGTACATCGGGCAGAAGCGGGCGCCGAGACCGTAGGTGGCGTAGGCGGCGATCGCCCACTCGACCCGATTGGCGGCGATGATGGCGACGGTATCGCCTTGTTTCACCCCCAGCTCGGCCAATCCGCCGCGCACATGATCCACCCGCTTGCCGAAGGCCCCGTACGTGATCCATTGCCAGCTGCCGTCGACTTTGGTGCCGAAGAGATTGCGCTGGGCATGCTTAGCGACGGACTGGGTCAGCACGTCGACGAGATCACTATAGGAGCTCTGCTTCATCCTTGCCTCCGGGGAGCTGGTGGTGGCCGATCGGGGCCGAAAGTATGGCCTTGGAAGCCGGTATCAAATCATAATTCGCATCTGCGTCCAAGCTGCGTAGGACACCGAGACGAGCCGAAGCGTCCAATTTTCAAGACTTTGACAGATCGCCGTCAATGGAGACGCATTGACCGAGCCTTTGCCGGGATTCCGGCACCCATTTGGAATCCAACCCCTTCGAGGCAATGAAGCCCTTCCCATGACCAGCTCTTCCCCAGGCAACGATGCCGCCCTCAAGCGGGCGTCGGGTATTTCCATCCGCAATGCGTCGACCCACAATCTGAAGGGGGTCAGCTGCTTTATTCCCCACGGTAAGGTCACGGTGGTGACCGGCGTGTCGGGCGCGGGCAAGTCGTCCCTGGCCTTCGACACCCTTTACGCCGAGGCCCAGCGGCGCTTCGTGGAGTCCATGTCGACCTACGTGCGTCAATTCTTGGAGCAGATGGAGCGACCGCCCGTGGACGCCATCGACGGGGTGCTGCCGGCGGTGGCGTTGGAGGCCAAAAACTCCGTGCGCAACGCGCGATCCACGGTCGGCACGTTGACCGAGGTCCACGACGTCTTGCGCTTGATCTTCACCCACCTGGGGCGGGTGGAATGCCCCAACGGCCACGGTCCTGTGCGCGGTTACGGTCCCCAGGAGCTGGCGTCGCTCTTGATCGAGCGTTTCGAGGGCGAGCCGATCCTGCTGGTGGCGTCGTTGCCCAGGCCGAAGAAGCTGGCCAACGACAAGCTCAAGGAGCTGGTGCGCCAGGGTTATTTCCGGCGTCGGCAGACCGCGGAGGAGCGTGAAGCCGCTGCTTCGGACGGGGTCGCCAAAGACGGAGCGACCGGCGACATCGTGCGCATGAGCCCTTCGGATCGCTGGACCCTCAAGCTGGATCCCCTGGAGCTGGTAGTGGGACGGTTCAAACCCCGGGACGACAACCGGGCGCGGTTGGTGTCGGCGATCGAGGAGATTTATCTCTTGGCCGCCGGTCGCGCGCAGGTGATCCTCGAAGATGGAAGCCGCTTGTTCTTCGGCCGCGCCCTGACCTGCGAGCACTGCGACGCGGTCATGCGTCGACCGACCCCGGCGCTGTTTTCTTTCAACTCGCCTCTCGGCGCGTGCCCGGAATGCCAGGGTTTCGGACGGGTGACGGGCATCGATCGGGAGCGGGTGATTCCCGATCCGAGCAAATCGTTGGATGAGCGACCGATCGCACCGTGGAACTCGCCGACTTATCAGAAGCATTACCCAGGCCTGCTGCGGGCGTGTCGCGACCACGGCATCGACACGCACGTGCCCGTGGAACGGCTGAGCGCGGAGGATCGAGAATTCTTGTGGTCGGGGCGCGGCAGCTTCACCAGCCTGGGCAAATTCTTCGCTTGGGTGGAGCGCAAGAGCTACAAGATGCACCATCGGGTGCTGCTCTCTCGCTATCGGGCGTATACGCCGTGTCCGGAATGCGGCGGAACCCGGCTCAAGCCCGAGGCTCTCGGGGTGCGGATAGCGGGTCGCAACGTGGCGGAGCTGTCGGCGCTTTCGGTGGAAGACCTCAGCGTTTGGACGGAAGAGCTCGGCGAGGAGCGCCTCGGCGGAGCGGCGGAGCATGTGTGGTCGGAGCTGAAGAACCGTCTGGAGACCCTGGAACGGGTGGGCTTGGAGTATTTGACCCTCGATCGCCAGGCCCGCACCCTCTCCGGCGGGGAGAGCCAGCGGATCCATCTGGCGTCGGCTCTCGGATCGGGTTTGACCGGCACCCTTTACGTTTTGGACGAGCCCACCATCGGTCTGCACGCTCAGGATTCCCACAAGTTGTTGGCGCTGTTGGGGGATCTGGCGGACCGGGGCAATACGGTGGTGGTGGTGGAGCACGATCGCACCCTGATCGAAGGCGCGGACCATGTGATCGACATGGGGCCGCGGGCGGGGGAGCACGGCGGTGAGGTGTTGAGCCAAGGTGGCTTGGCCGAGGTGCTGGCCTGTGAGCAGAGCTTGACCGCCCAGTACCTGCGCCCGAGCGGCGAAACGTCGACCGGGCCGGTGATGTCGCCGGAGGCGGTGGAAGCCTTGCCCCGGCTCGCCATCCGCGGCGCCCGGGCGAACAATCTGAAGAACCTCGACGTCGAGCTGCCCTTGGGCTGTCTGGTGGCGGTGACCGGGGTGTCGGGCTCGGGCAAGTCGACCCTGATCGAGAACGTGTTGCACGGCACCTTCCAGCGATCCAGGGGCGTGGTGGACGTGGAGCCGGGGCAGTGCGACGCCCTCGAAGGTTTCGACGGTCTAGCGGATGTGGTGTTGGTGGACCAACGACCCTTGGGGCGCTCCAGTCGGTCCAACCCGGTGACCTACACCAAGGCTTACGACGAGATCCGCAAGCTCTTCGCCGCCACGCCCGACGCCGAGCGTCGGGGCATCTCCGCCGGTCATTTTTCCTTCAACCTCGACAAGGGCCGCTGCCCCACCTGCCAGGGCACCGGCACGACCGAGGTGGACATGCATTTCATGGCGCCGGTTTCGGTGGTTTGTGAGACCTGCAACGGCAAGCGTTTCCTGCCGGAGATTCTGGCGGTGCGTCTGCGGGGTCGGAATATCTACGAGACCCTCGAGCTGACCGTCGACCACGCGTTGGAGGTCTTCAGTGACCAAAAGCGCCTGGTGAAAAAGCTGCGCACCCTGGCGGACGTCGGCCTGGGGTATCTGCGCTTGGGGCAGTCGACGGCGACCCTTTCCGGCGGCGAGGCCCAGCGCCTGAAGCTGGCGAGCTTTCTCGACAAGCCGAAACGTGGCGGTGCCATGCTCTTCCTCTTCGACGAGCCCACCACCGGCCTGCACCTGGCGGATATCGATCTTTTACATTCCACCCTGCGCCGTTTGATCGACAAAGGTCACGGTGTGGTGGTGGTGGAGCATGCGAGCGATCTGATCGCCCGGGCTGATTGGTTAGTGGATCTCGGGCCCGGTGGCGGCACCCACGGCGGTCGGTTGCTGTACTCCGGTCCCCTGGCACGGGCGCCCGAGGATTTGGAGAGCCCGACGTTTCGGGAGCTGCGTCGGTAGGCCCTCACCCCCCAGCCCGCGCCCACGCCCACGCACGCCGACACCCCCCGCATCGGCTCCCGCGCCCACGGATCGGCAGCCGGGGTAGCGCTTCGCGCAACCCCGGTCTTTTGAAAACAACCCCTTCGGGGTAGGGAAATTCGGTGGATCTATCGTCGATGTTTCGGTTTGAGCTCTGTTAGCCCGAAGGGCTTGTTGGCCAAAGCCTGGGGTTGCGGAGCTACCCCAGGAACGTTTCTCCCGCGCCCACGGATCGGCAGCCGGGGTAGCGCTTCGCGCAACCCCGGTCTTTTGAAAACAACCCCTTCGGGGTAGGGAAATTCGGTGGATCTGTCGTCGATGTTTCGGTTTGAGCTCTGTTAGCCCGAAGGGCTTGTTGGCCAAAGCCTGGGGTTGCGGAGCTACCCCAGGGACGGCTGGGGGGGGTGAGGGTCACCCCATCGCCGTCCAAGCGAGCCGTGCGGCGAAAATCAACACGGCGACGGTCACTAGGCGTTTGAGCCACCGATGACCCTTGAGCAGGGTCCATCGCGCACCGAGGCGTCCTCCGAGGGTCGTGCCGACCGCCAGGGAGAGGCCGTAGGGCCAGTGGATCTTGCCGCCCCAGGCGAACATCGCGAGGGACAACACGGTGAAGCACAGCACCGCCAGCACCTTGACCGCGTTGCCGCGCACCAAGTCGAGGCCGGCGAAGGTGGTGGCGGCGAGGATCAGGAATCCGACCCCGGCTTGCACGAAACCGCCGTAGAGGCCAACGATGAAGAAACCAGCGGCGAGCGCTGCATGGCGGGTGGAGCTGCGCTGTGGATTCGTTGAGGCCGTGTCTTCTGTGTCGTTGACGTCGGAGCCGGCTTTTGGGCTCCAGAAGGAGGCCAGGGTCACGACCACCATCAGGGCGGCGAGAATCTTCTGAAAGTCGGCATCGGGAATGCGCAGGGCGATCCAGGTGCCGAGGCCGGAGCCGAAGGTAGCCGGCACCGCTGCCCACAGCACGGCCCGTCGGTCTAAGACTTGCTCTCGGTGGAAGCTCCACACCGCGCTGACGTTCTGCATCAGGATGCCGACGCGATTGGTGCCGTTGGCGATGCCGGCGGGCAGACCCATGAAAATGAGCAGGGGCAGGGTCAAGAACGAGCCGCCTCCCGCCAGCACGTTGAGGGTTCCGGCGAAGAGGCCGATGACCGCCAGCAGGGGATAGGCGAGCCATGGATGGAGGAGCTCGACGGGTGGGGTGTCCATGGACGGAGCATAACCCCAGTTATCCTTCACGAATTCTTTATTTTTTGCCCCTTGTCCGTTTACACCGGCAGGTTACTTTTTCCCCGACCCGCTCTGGGTGTCCCAGCTGCACCATCCGTTGTAGCTCCCGCCCGCTCTATCTTCTCGTCGGGTCCCATTCACGAAGCTCAAGGAGGAATCCATGCAAATGAAGTCTCTTCGGTCGATCGCCGTCTCGGCGATGCTGTTGGCCGCTACGCCGGTTCTCGCAGAGGTTAAGGTCGACGAAAAGTTGCCAGAATATAAAGCCGTTCAAGGCGTTTCCGGCACCGTGAAGAGCGTCGGCTCCGACACGCTCAACAATTTGATGACGCTGTGGGCCGAGAAATTCAAAGAGATGTATCCCAACGTGCAGGTTGAGATCGAGGGCAAGGGCTCTTCCACCGCCCCGCCTGCGTTGATCGAAGGCGCGTCGAATTTCGGCCCCATGAGCCGGGCGATGAAAGACAAAGAAGTCGACGCCTTTGAAAAGAAATTCGGCTACAAGCCGGTGGAGGTCAAAACCGCGATCGACATGCTCGCCGTCTACGTGCACAAAGACAACCCGATTGCCGGCACCGGCCTGACCTTGGCCCAAGTCGACGCTATCTTCTCCTCCACCCGCAAGGGTGGTCATGCGTCGGACATCTCCGACTGGAGCCAAGTCGGTCTTTCCGGTTCCTGGGGTTCTTTGCCGATCAGCCTCTACGGTCGCAACTCCGCCTCCGGCACCTACGGCTACTTCAAGAAGAAGGCCCTGTTCAAAGGCGACTACAAGTCGTCCGTGAAAGAGCAACCCGGCTCCTCCTCGGTGGTGCAGGGTGTGGCTTCCGACAAGGGCGGCATCGGTTACTCCGGCATCGGTTATAAAACCGCCGACGTCGCCACCGTGCCGTTGGCCAAGAAGGGCAATGACTTCATCGCCCCCACTGCCGACAACGCCGCCACCTACCCGCTGGCTCGTTTCCTGCTGATCTACGTCAACAAGAAACCCGGCGAAGACCTCGATCCTCTGCGCCGTGAGTTCTTGAAGCTGATCTTTTCCCAGCAAGGCCAGGAAGTGGTGGTCAAAGACGGCTACATCCCGGTGTCCTACGCCGTCGCCAAGAAAACCTTGGCCGAGGTCGGCATCGACATCGACGGTTGATCCGTCGGCCCGGCCGGCGCGACACCAACCGACAGATACCCGTGTCTCGAGAAAGACACGGTCCTAGAGTCCGACCGGCTTGAAGACCGACCGGCTTGAAGACCGACCGGCCCGTTTCGTCCCGAGGCGGTGCCGGTCGGATCTTGGTCTGTAGAGATCGATCTTCAAGGCTCATTTTCAGGTCGGTCATCGTAGACCGAGCTTCTTGTTCTTCACCCTCTCTCTACCCTGGGGATCGATCGTACGTTTAGCCCGGAAGCCCGGGGCGGATCGATTCTCCTCAGAGATTTTCTTAGAGCATTTCTATGGCCGAGCAGACAGGCTCTTCGTTTACCGGGCGATCTCGCTCCCGCAAAACCCGACCCAGCGTGTTGGTGATCGATCGCCTGGCCAAAGGGGTGATCACCTTCGGCGGCATCGGCACGATTCTCTCCGTGCTCGGTGTGGCGCTCTTTCTCGTCTGGGTGGTGCTGCCCCTCTTCCTTTCGGCGGATACCTCGAATCTGCAAGCCTTCGACCGCGGGGCCAAGAACCTTCACGGCATTGGTCTCGACGAATACCAAACCTTGGGCTGGAGCCTGAGCGCTTCGGGTGACCTGGCGCTGTTTCGCCTCGACAACGGCGAGCTGCTGAGCGTCGAACGCCTTTTTTCGGGTCCCGGCGCGGACGATCCCGAATTGGGCGACTCCGAAACGGCCGGCGATGCCGACGATTCCACGGACACTTCCGAAGAGGCAGACGTCTCCGAAGACTCTGCCGTCTCCGAAGACGCTGCCGCCTCCGAAGAGGTGACCGCGAGTCGAGAGCCGGCAGCCACGGCGGAGATCGTCTCGTCGTCGTTTTCCATCCGTTCGGAGACCGCGGCCTTCGGCTTGAGCGACGGCTCGATTCGCTTGATCGATATCGGTTTCAAAACCGAGATTCTCAACCGCGAGGATCTGGAGCCGGGAGTTGCCGCGAGCTTCGATCGTGCGGAGGAAGACTCTGGGGACGCCGCCGAAGCTCTGACCGTCGCCTACCGCAAAGGGGTGCTGCAAAAAACACCCTCGGATCAATATCGCCTACAGGAATTGAAGTTGGTTCCGGGCGTGCGGGCGGATGTGGCGTCGGGTCCGATCACGGGCATCACCCACGTCAACACCCCCGACGGCCCCATGGCGGTGTTCTTCGCCGACGGCAAGCTGCAGATGGTCTACTGGCAGGCCGAGGAGGATATGTTCTCGGGTGAGACCACTTACGAGCTCCAGGATGCGATCGATCTGCCGCTGGACGCGACCTCCGTGCCCGACTACATCGCCCTGGACGGCGCCGGCCGCGAGGTCTACCTGGTGTCCAGGAAAGGGCGTCTGCAGCGCATCGATTTGCGGGATCGGCAGCAGCCCTATGTCGCCGAGTCGGGCGATCTCTATGCCGAGGGCTCGACGGAAGAGGTCACTTTCTTCGGGGCTTTGCTCGGTGGCACCACCTTCATTTGGGGCGACTCCGAAGGCCGGGTGCAGGCGGGATTCCCGATTCGTCCGGAAAATGCAGCTCCGGGATTTCCGGCCCTCTTCAACAGCACCCGCGATCCCAAAGCGCAGATGGCTTTCGCCCGCACCAAGAGCTTGGCCGATGGCAAGGCGGCGGCGGTGTCCATGTCGTCGTCATCCCGCAGCCGTTTGGCCTACAGCGGCTTCGCCGACGGCGAGCTGAGGCTTTTCAACGTCACCAACGCGGCGGAAATTCAACGCTTTCGATTGCCCGAAGAGGCGCCGGTTCTGCAAATCGCGTTGTCGCCCAAGGAAGACGGCGTATTGGTGGCCACCGCTGATCAGATCTTTCACGCGGATCTCGACCCGAGATTCCCGGAAGCCGGATTCTCGGCATTCTTCCGTCCGGTTTGGTACGAGGGTTATGCCGAGTCCGAGCACATTTGGCAGTCGTCCTCCGGCACCGACGACTTCGAAATGAAGCTGGGCCTGATGCCGTTGATCTTCGGCACGCTGAAGGCGACTTTTTATTCGATGATCTTCGGCGCCCCTCTGGCCTTGCTGGCGGCCATCTTCACCAGCGAGCTTCTGCCTCGTCGGGCCCGCAGCGTGCTCAAGCCGGGCATTGAATTCATGGCCAGCTTGCCCAGCGTGGTTTTGGGTTTTCTGGCCGCCTTGGTCTTCGCCCCCTACATCGAAAAGGTGGTGCCCGCCACCTTGGGGGTCTTCGTCACACTGCCCATCTGTATCTTGCTCGGCGCGTTTTTGTGGCAGCTGTTGCCGAGCGAAAAAGCGATCCGTTGGCAGAGCCGGCGCTTTCTCTTCATGGTCCTGCTGGTGCCGGTGGGCATTGGGGTCGCTGGGCTGACCGGACCGTGGATCGAGAAGTGGTTCTTTGCCGGCGACATTAGGGGTTGGCTGGCTTGGGATCCCGGAGCCGACGGAGTCGTCGCGAAAGGTGCCGAGCCATTCGCCAGCCCCTTGGGTGGGTGGATGATCCTCGCCGTGCCGCTTTCTGCGTTGATCGTCAGCTTGAGCATGGGGCGCTGGGTCAGACCGCGTATGCGCCGATGGGGCGCGGTTTGGGACCGTCGCCAATACGCCATGTACGACTTGTTGCGATTCCTGGCGGGCATCGCCTGCACATTCCTGTTGGCCCTGCTGCTTTCGTGGTTGATGTCGGTGCTCGGCTTTGACCCGCGGGGCGGCTACGTCGATACCTACGTGCAGCGAAACGCTTTGATCGTGGGCTTTGTGATGGGTTTCGCCATCATCCCGATCATCTACACCATTTCCGAGGACGCCCTGTCGACGGTGCCGGAGCATCTGCGCTCGGCCTCCCTCGGTGCCGGCGCCACGCCGTGGCAGACCGCGGTCCGGATCGTCATTCCCACCGCCATGAGCGGTTTGTTCTCGGCGTTGATGATAGGCCTGGGAAGAGCGGTGGGCGAGACCATGATCGTGCTCATGGCGGCGGGCAACACCCCGGTCATGGACATGAATATGTTTGAAGGATTCCGCACTCTGTCGGCGAATATCGCTGTGGAGCTGCCCGAGGCGGTGAAGGGGGATACCCACTATCGGACCCTCTTCTTGGCCGCCTTGGTGCTGTTTTTGATGACCTTTGTGGTCAACACCATCGCCGAGGTGATTCGATTGCGCTTCCGCAAAAGGGCTTACCAGCTATGAGCAGCTCCGAAAAAGAATCCAAGTCTTCAGGTCGAGATGCCTCGGGCCGAGGCTCTTCCGGCCAAGGTGCTTCCGGCAAAGGTTCTTCCGGCAACGGCGGCGGGTGGAGTGAGCGCACCCGCGCCCGCAGCAAGAGCAGCCTCTTCGCCGCCGGCGAGCCCATGGTGTGGCTCACCGGTGGAGCCCTGGCGGCTTGTGCCTTCATGGTCGCGGGTTTGTTGTTGTTGGTGTTGGTCAAAGGTCTGAGCACCTTCTGGCCCGCGTCGGTGATCAAGCTCGAGACCCCTGACGGTCGGACCTACATGGGTGAGGTCACCCGTGAGGATCTCTACCGGCCGACGGACAACGTGCTCGCCGACCTAGACGGGGAGATCGCTCGCAAGGCTGCCCTTGAAGTAGAAGAGAAGGAAGGTTGGGCCTTTCGGCGCTTGGTGCGAACCGGCAACTTCAAGCTGACCCAGAACCACTTCAGCTGGGTCAACGAATGGGAGGTCGCCGAAGCCTCCGAGCCCGAGTGGGCGATGGTGCTGGAGCGCTTGGAGTGGGGTCGCTTTTACGGCTTCCCGGAAGCCTTCGTGTTGCTGACGCCGATCTCGGAGCGGACCGCTGACGGCCAGGGACGGACCGGCGAAGAGCGCATGGCCGAAGCCCTGGGTTTGGTGGAAGAGCTCGCCGGCCAAGGAGCCGAGGTTCAGCTGGTCGATGATCGATTCGTCAACGGTCGCCGTGGGCCCGCCCTGGTGGACCCCGCGGAGTCCGCGACCGTGCAAGACCTCCAAGGGGTGGCTCAGGTCTTTCGGGGTCCCGAGCAGGCGTGGGCGAAATTCCAAGAGCTGCACAAAGAGTCGCGGCAGCGCTGGCACGACCGTCGCCGATTGGAGAAATTCGATACCGGCAAGGTCAACCACAAGCAGGAGGAGGCACGTCTGGCCGTGCGCGAGCTGGAGCTCGAGCTGGAAGAAGCGTCGGGCACTGCCGGCGAGCCCGATGTGCGGACCCGGCTTGCGGACGCCGAGGCGAAATTCGAAGAGGTTCGGACCTGGGCCGACCGAGAGTTCACCCGCATTCGCCAAGAAATCGACGCCATCAATCACGAGAACAGCCGTTATCAAATTCTCATGCGGACCGCCGGAGAGGGGACTCGCCCGGAGGAGCAAGTGCTGCTGCGTCTGGACGACGTGGTTCGGGCGTATCCGGCGAATCGGCTGGGCTGGGTCGACAAAGCGGGCATCTACCTGAGCCGCTGGTCCGAGTTCCTGACCGATGAGCCGCGGGAAGCCAACAGCGAAGGCGGTGTGTATCCGGCGATTTTCGGCACGGTGGCCATGACCTTGATCATGTCGCTGGTGGTGGTGCCGTTCGGTGTGCTGGCGGCCCTCTACTTGAAGGAATACGCCAATGCCGGGCCGGTGGTGTCGGCGGTTCGCATCGCCGTCAACAATCTGGCGGGTGTGCCGTCGATCGTTTTCGGCGTGTTCGGCCTGGGTTTCTTCTGTTATGTGGTGGGAGCGTCTATCGACGAGGTCTTATTCGCCGCCAATTTGCCCAATCCGACCTTCGGCAAGGGCGGCTTGCTCTGGGCTTCTTTGACCCTCGCTCTGTTGACCCTGCCGGTGGTGATCGTGGCCACGGAGGAGGCGGTGTCGGCGGTGCCCAATTCCATGCGCGAAGGCTCCTACGCCTGCGGCGCCTCGAAATGGCAGACCATCCGTCGCATCGTTTTGCCCCGAGCCTTGCCGGGCATCATCACCGGCATGATTTTGGCGATTGCTCGCGGTGCCGGTGAGGTGGCTCCCCTGATGTTGGTGGGCGCGGTAAAGCTTGCGCCGGAGCTGCCGATCGACGGCCTCTTCCCCTTTGTGCATCCGGAGCGCAGCTTCATGCACCTCGGTTTCCACATCTATGACGTGGGCTTTCAGAGCCAGAACTCCGAAGCGGCCAAACCCATGGTGTTCACCACCACCCTTTTGTTGATCGCCATCGTCGCCGTGTTGAACTTCGTCACGATCGCGATTCGCAACCGGTTGCGCAGTAAATTTGCCGGCGGTCAATTCTGATTCGCCTTCATGCAGGACTAGAATGATGAAAACAGACGTGAACGCTTCTTCCGCCTCCGAGATCGCCGTCGCCGTCAAGGCCGCCGCCGATCCCAACGACCCGATCGCCGCCATCTCGCGGGGTGAGACCCTGCCCAGCGAGGTCCACAAAAGTCTGGCGGACGAGGAAGCGGTGCTCGATGTGAAGGATTTTCGCCTCTGGTACGGCGCTGCCCAGGCCCTATACGACATCAACATGTCGGTGCCCCGCGGCAAGGTGACGGCGCTGATCGGTCCTTCGGGCTGCGGCAAATCGACTCTGCTGCGCAGCGTCAACCGCCTGAACGATTTGATCGACATCGTCAAAATCGACGGCGACATGGTGCTCAACGGAGACTCCGTCTACGGCCCTGGGGTCGACGTGATCGAGCTGCGCAAACGCATGGGCATGGTGTTCCAGAAATCCAATCCGTTTCCCATGTCGATCTACGAGAATGTCGTTTACTCATTGCGCATCGACGGTGAGAACCGCAAGTCCGTGCTCGACGAGATCTGCGAGAAGAGCTTGCGCGGCGCGGCCCTGTGGAATGAGGTCAAAGATCGCTTGGACGATCTGGCCTTGGGATTGTCCGGTGGACAGCAACAGCGCCTGTGCATCGCTCGCGCCATCGCCGCGGAGCCGGAGGTCCTGCTGATGGACGAGCCGTGCTCGGCGTTGGATCCCATCGCCACGGGAAAAATTGAAGATTTGATCGAGTCTCTGCGCGGTGAATATACGATTTTGATCGTCACCCACAACATGCAGCAGGCGTCTCGGGTTTCCGACTACACGGCTTTCATGTATCTCGGTCGATTGATCGAGTACGGCGCCACCGGTGAGCTGTTCACCCGGCCGCATCTCAAGGCGACTGAGGATTACATCACCGGCAGATTCGGCTGACCCAAAATCGGCCGATCGAGTCCCTGGCTGTAGCGTTTTAGTGGACCGGTCAGCAGCCCCTGCTTTTCACCGGCTCTTTTCAGCTTCTTTAAAAAGCTGCTGCATGCTCTGCCTGCAGCTGACTTTATGACTTTGCAACGATGTCTCATTGCAACGATATGCCTTTGAAACTTCTTGTGCGCTCTCTGCGTGCGATTTCGTAGACAAACGGAGGTTAGAGGAACATGACCAAGAACCGAGTGACCGGCATTTTCGCCGCCCTCGCCGCTCTTCTCGTCCTGGCGCCGGCCGCTCAGGCCGACGATTGGGTTTCGAAGTGGAGCAACGGCCACAAGATTGAAAATAAGGAGAAGGGCCACAAGCTCAAGTTCGGTGGCCGTCTGCAGGCGGACTTTCAATTTGCTGACGTGGACCAGGAAGTGGCCACCGAGGAAGACGGATTTGAGTTCCGTCGTGCCCGTCTCTTCATGTCCGGAACCGTGTACGGCAACGTTGAATTCAAGGTGCAATACGACTTCGCCGGCGGCGACGCGGACTTCAAAGATGCCTGGTTGGCCCTCAAGCAAGATTGGGGCAAGATCAAGATCGGCCACTTCAAAGAGCATTTCTCCTTGGAGGAGCTGACCAGCTCTAAATACATCTCGTTCCTGGAGCGGTCCCTGCCGGTCCAAGCTTTCGCTCCGAGCCGCAACTCCGGTTTGGCTTTCGAAGGCAAGAACGGCGACAAATTCAACTGGGGTGTGGGTTACTACTACGACGCTGACGACTTCGGTATCTCCCGCAGCGAGGACGCCACCAACTTCACCGGCCGTATCGGCTTCCGTCCGGTTTACGAGGACGACGGTGCCGGCATGTTCCACATCGGCATCGGCGCCACGGTCAAAGATTACGCCGGCACCACCCGCGTGCGCGTCCGTCCGGAGAGCCACTTCACCGGTCGCTACGTCGACACCGGCACTTTCGCCGCCGACGGTGCCACCAACTTGAACCTCGAGCTGGCCACCGTGCAGGGTCCCTTCTGGGCCGCGGCCGAGTACTTCACCTCCGACGTGGACGCCCCGGCTTCCGGTGATCCGTCCTTCGGTGGTTTCTACGTGCAAGCCGGCTACTTCTTCACCGGTGAGAGCCGCGCCTTCAAAACCTCCAGCGGTGCCTTCGACCGCATCAAGCCGAACGCCAACTGGGGCAAAGACGGCAGCGGTGCTTGGGAGATCAAGGCCCGTTACTCCACCATCGATCTCAACGACGCGGCCATCGCCGGCGGTGAGGAGACCAACATCAGTGTCGGCCTCAACTGGTACGCCAACCCGGTGACCCGCATGATGCTCGACTACATCAACGCGGATGTGGAGGATGTCGGTGACGCCAACTTCATCCTCCTGCGTTGGCAGGTGGACTTCTGATCGGCTTTCCGATTTAGAGGCCCATTCGGGCCGCAAAGAAGAAACGGGCGACCTTATTCAGGCGCCCGTTTTTTGGTTCTTGGGGTGCTTTTGCGGGCCTAGCCAGCCGAGGGCGACCTAGGGTTGGAGCATGTGCACGAAGCCCAAGAAAAGGTTTGCGGCCAGGGCCAGCAAAGCGCCGTCGGACAATCGGCTGAGGGTCGCATCATTAAGGGGCACATGTGCCCGGGTGATGACGAATTTCTGGCCCGCGAGACTCGAGCGCACAAGGCCCTTGAGGGTTGTATGGGAGGTGCCGAAAACTCTCGGCCGGCCCAGCTGCTCGTAGATCTCCGGATGCCAATAGGCCAGCCTGACGAAGGTGTGATGGAGCAGGGCACAGCAGGCTAAGACCAGTATCGCTGCCACTCCGAATAGGATGTCTTCGCTCATGGTCGACCTCCCGGTTTTAGGTGCTTACGAGGCGTCTCGAGTTTTTATTCGCCGCAACTCGGCCCGCAGCTCCTCGATCATGGATCTCAAATTGGGATCTTGATTCGGCGTTTCCGTCCACTCTCGATCCAAACGATCCAGATCGGATTCAGCTTCTTCGATACGACCCCGGCGAAGAGCGATTTCGGCGGCCAGAATCTTCGATTGCATGGCGCCACGAGCATCTGAGACCGCCTGAAATCCTTCCAGAGCCCGTCGGCAATGCTCGGATGCTCGATCCCACTCGCCAGTGTCCCGGGCAACACGGGCCAGCTCGTTCTGGGCTTGGGCGGTCCAGGTCGGATCGCCGGCATGCCGAAAGAGCTGTGCGGCTTTGAGAGCCGCCTCGTGCGCGGATTCGAGGTCGGCGCCGAGCCGGTGCGCTTTGCTCAGCTTGAGCAGGGCCAATCCCTCGCGGTGTCGATCCCCCAAGGTTTTGTTGAGCTCAACGGCTTCGTTCAGCAGCGCGTAGGCATGGCTCGGTCGTTGGGCGTAGATTTCGAGGTCCGCCAGATTGGTGAGTGCCATGGCGAGCCCGGAGCGATCCTCGATGTCCCGTTTCAAGTCGAGCGACCGGCGCAAATAGCTCTCCGCGTCGGTGGTGTTGCCACGCTTCGATGCCACGGCCGCCAGATTGTTGAGGACTCGTCCCATGAGCCGCTTGGCTTCGAGCCGGCGGAAGATGTCCAGGGCACCCAATAGGATCTCTTCGGCTTGTTCCAGGCGGCCCAGGCGAATGAGAACCGACGCCTTTCCTGCTTCGGCGACGGCCGCCGCCAGCTCGTCGCCGGACCGGCGGTAGGTTTGCTCTGCGTCTCCATAGGCCTCCAAGGTCTCTTCGGCTCGGCCAAGGCGAAAGAGGGCCCAGGCCTGGTGCTCCCGGGCCGCCGCGACCAGCAACGGACGGTCGGCGTCGCGAGCTTCTCGGAGCGCCTGCTCAGCCGCCTCCAGGGCTTTGGGGAAGTTGCCGCGGTCCGAGCTCAGGTTGCTTTCCAAGAGGGTGATCCGCGGATCCGAGCCGATGGCGAGGGGCAGGCTCCGAAGGTCGGCCAAAATCTGCTCGACCTTGGCCGTTTCCCCCAAGTTCCGAAGGCAGCGGGTCAGCTCCAAGCCGATCTCTAAGTCGTCCGGTGCGAAGCGCCAGAGGGCGCCGTAGATTTCGGCGGCCTCCGACCACTCTTTGCGAATGACCCGGGAGCGACCTTCGACCGTGAGCTCCAAGGTCCGCGGCAGGCCCGCGGCCAGAATGCCCGCCCGGCTCGCCGCCTCGCGGGCCCGGGCGGCATTGCCCATGCGATCCCACGCGTCGGCCAAGGCGGCAAAGATCAACGCGCTCTCGGGCTCCCTTTCCGCCGCTTTCCGCAACAGCTCGATCGCCTCCGAGAGCTCATGCCCCCGCAGCTTGTCCAACCCACGGGTGTAGAGCGACAGGCTTTCCGGATGGTGAGGCAACGCCGATCGCGCCGCGGACGATGAAGGCGTGTCCGCGCCCTGGACTCCGAGGCGCGCCAACATGTCGTCGGTCAGGCTGAGAACGGCTCGGTCCAGGGCGTCGAGCCGCCCTTCTTTTCGCAACACGGCCACGGTGGCGCCGGAGGAGGTTTCTTGAACCACGAGGTGGATGCGCAGAGCGCCTTGATCGTGGATCCAATAGGAACCCGAGGCCACCCAATCCGCGCCCAAGTGATCTCCCAAACGGTTCAGGGTGTCCGGGGCTAGCTGGTCGACACTCGGGATGTCTTGGCGCGCCCGTAACCGGAAGACGCTTTCCGCCGGCACCACGCGCAGGGCTTGGCGGGTGAGGATTTCGACACTGGTCAATTCCGTCAGCGCCGTGGCGACCCAGGGTGCTTGATGCTCGGAGATCCCGCGAAAACCCAAGATCGCCAACGAAGGGCGGATCGACGGCCCAGAGCTCGGATTCGCGGTGGGGCCGAGGAAGAGATACAACCCTAGGATGCCGACGATCGATAGCCCGAGAACGCATAGAGAGGCGATCATCCAACGACGGCCCGTCTCGCTCTCGCCGGTCCGGGGAGGGTGTCCGCTGGCCTGAGGCGGCTCGGCGGTATCTGTTTCGGCAAAGAGAGGGGTCTCGGGTCGAGGATGGTGGGCTCGTACCTCGCCGATGAATCGATAGCCCCGGCGGGGAACCGTCTCGATGTAGATCGGCTCGGCGGGGTCGTCTCCAAGGGTCCGGCGAACCTCGCTGACGGTTTGCTTCAGGGAGCTGGGGGAGATGTGCTCAACGCCCCAGACCGCGTCGAGAATTTCGTCGCGGGGCAGGATTCGGGGGGCCTGCTCGACCAACAGCGCCAGGAGGCGATAGGCCTGGGGACGGAGGTGCAGCTCGCCGTCTGGTCCAACGAGCAGGCCGCGAAGCAGATCGAGCTGAAAAGGACCGAGCTCATAGATCTGCTCGGTGCGTTGGTCAGGGACCGTGGGGTCTTCTTGCTGTGGAGGTTCTTGCTGCGAAACGTCTGGTGGGGGGATTTCTTGCGACTGGACGTTGGACGGCACGATGCTCTTTCGTTTTTTCAGCGTCAACGCCTCTTCTAAAGCCGTTTTGACCGGACCGCGACCACTCTTTGACCTTTCCAATACCCCTGCGCCCAGGGATTCGCCCAAGCTTTCGGGTGTCGCGGCACCGGACGTCGGAAGCCGCGAGCGGCCGCGAAATTCAAGGATTGAGCGGCGGATTATAACGCAAGCGCGGGTACCACCCGTGCTCGACCCTCTGGAGCAGATCGCCATGCAACACGACGAATTTTCTTCAACCGATCTGAAATGCTCGAAAATGAAAGGCATTCGCAGTCGTATCCCGACCCTTATCGGGATGCTTTGCCTCGCAATCGCGGGATCTTCCGGCGCCGCCCCCCTCGACCACGATGGAGACGGGCTGAGCACCCACGATGAAATATACGTATACGGAACGGATCCCTACAACGCCGACACCGACGGCGATGGCTTCAACGACGGCCACGAGGTGTGGCAGCTTGGTACGGATCCGCTGTCGGCCGACACGGACGACGACGGCCTCACGGATTTCGAAGAGGTCGCCGAGGGCACGGATCCGACCGACCCCGACACCGACGGCGACGCCGTGACCGATTGGGCGGAAACCCGCTATTGGAATTGGGAGAACCGTCTGGAAACCATTCCCCTTTCCCTTCCGGAATGTAGCGAATCCAATGTGCTGACGGTCTCCGAGGACGCCTACACGTGCCCGACCGACGGTAGTGCATGTACTTGGAAGACGGCCACCCTGAGCAACGGGTCTCAGCTTCAGGCCACGATCACAGGAACGGATATCGTGTGTTTCGAGGCCGGGGACTACACCGGCCTGGGTGAGTTGGTGATGAAGAGCCCTCAGACCCAGGTATTGCGTTTTGCCGGCGAGCTGGGTGACGACGAGAACCCGATCTCCTTGCCTTGGGAAGACCGGGCGGTGCTCTCCGGCCTCCGCTATGTGGGACCCAGCGATCTTCCTGCCGACCATCTGGTGATCTCGGGTTTGGCGTTCAGCGGCCTACGTTTGGTGATGGAAGGCAATCAGAGCCAAGCCCTCTTGCAGCTCGAAACCCACAGCACTCGGCCGGTGCTCGACCGTCTGCTGGTTCAGGACGGTAGCCGGAAGGGCGCCATCGTCGGTGCGGTGGATATCGGCGGTGTGATTCAGAAAAGTGTTTTTCACCGGACGTGGCCCAGCGCCTACGTGGATCCGTCGAACATCATTCGCGACAAAGGCTGTCTGACGTTGTCGAGCCATACCCGGGACGTGCGGATGCTCTACAACGAGCTGGCCGATTGCGCGGGGGATCTCATCATCGCCCCCGGGGGCGGGCATTTGACGCCGAGCAGCCATTTTCGATTCACCATCGCCTACAACGACTTTCAATTCACCGGTTTCCTGGGCGCCGACTCGGCGACTGGAACGTGGCTGAACGCCACCGCCGCAGAATCCATGGTCAGCGCCTGGAACGATGGCTACAAATACGACGATCAATCGGCACCTACGTGGGAAGCGGGGGACAGTCAATGTGAGGGAGAGAATGCCATCGATATCAAATCCCATATTCCGATGGAGTACTACGACGACATCTTGGACAACTACCGAAGCCACCCCAATCGTCGCGTGCGCACCTACGAGGAGCTCTATGGCTTCTACGAGAGCCAAACCTTGCCGCAAGCCTTGTTCGATTCCAGCCTCGGCTACCAGCAAGACACTACCAAGACGGAGATCCCGGGCGGCCTTTACCAAACTTGGGTCGACGATTATGTGAGCGCCAAGGAGCAAGCGATCCAAGGGACTTTGGTGCCACCGGCTGACGAGGCATGGATTGTCGGCAACCGCTTTACGGCGGCTTCCGGTGGCAAAACGGTGGTGTGCTCGGATGACGATCGCAGCGCCGTGACCGCCACCTCTTGGGATGATTCCGAGTGGATTGCGATGGTGATCCATCAACCCAACTCGGATCACATCCGCATCTCCGACAACATCGTCTTCGATGTGCCGACATGGTTTCTTCAGGGCAAGAACAATATGTACATCCCTTGCGCTATCGCTTCCGGTAAGGTTTGCGAAGAGGTCGAGGGGCCCTATTGCCTGCAATCCGCGGATGTGGCGGACCCGTTTTGGAATCCGGTGGTGGTGCCCGATCACCATGTGATCGAGGGAAACCTCTTCGTGCAGACCCGATCGCCGGATATCGACACTCGGAATTTGAAAACCGGTGGCTTTCATTCGACGGTGCAGGGAAATGTGTTCGTCGACACCGAGCTGTGGACGAATTGGACCACCAGCTCACCGCAGGTCATCGATTGCAATATGGTCGTGAATTCAGCGGCTGAGAGCGCTCCCGATAAACAGAATTGGGGGTATATCAACGCCGATCGAACGGCTTATTACCATGACCTAGCCTCGGCTCCGGTGGACCCGGCGATCATCCACGAGATCCCGACGCTGACCAAACCGCCTTGTTGGTGGAGCGGGACTTGCTCGAATTGGTCGGAGCAGCATCGGAGCCAATTCGAGAGTCTCTCCTCAGATCTCCAATTTATATTCCCCCGTTGGTCACCGTCTGCTTTGCAGCAGACTTATCTCTTCCCGCAGGTGCTGCCGAGCTTGCATCCGGATCCGCTCTGCTCGTCGGAATTCCCGTTGGTGGTTGACCAGCTGCCCTAGCAGAGGGTCGTCGGGCGCCATCGGTTGACGGCGGCCTCGGGTCGACAGGGAAGCCGGCACTTCCCCGTCGGCCCGTTCTTCAGGCCTCGTAGTCTTGGCGCCAGATCTGCTCTAGAACCCGATCCGGACGCGAGTCGAGATATTCCCGCAGCTTCGCTCGGAGGGAATCGTCGTGACGGTTGAGTGCCAGAGCTTTCAGGGCGGCCCGTGCGCGGCCCATGGATCCTTGTGAAACCGCATCGACGAGCAAATCCATGGCTCGTTGGCGTCGGGTCAGGGCCAAAGCCAGATAAAGGCTGCGCTGCCGGTCTTCATCGAGGGTGACCTCGAGGCGGCCTTCCAGGATCTCGATCGCTTCTTCTGAGCGGGAGTCTCCGAGGGCCAAGGCGGCGGCTTCGGCAACGGTCGGGTCTTCGGAGTCGAGGAAGTCACCGATAAAGGGCAGAGATCGCTCGGGCTCTAGACGCAGGAGCGAGTTGAAGCATTCGGCGATGACTTCCGGCTCTTCGTCGCCGGTGAGGACCTTGAGTCTCAGGAGGGCCTCGGCGGCGGCCTGACCGGAGTCGCCTAGGGCGTCGACGGCGGCGAGCCGGGTGGGTCGCTCGGGGTCTACCAGCAGGGGCGTGATCCGCAGGACCGCCCTGGGATGGCGCATGCGCACCAGGCCGTGGGCGCACCAGCCCCGAAGCTGGGCGGCGGTGTCGGTAGAGCCACCCCAGGACGGCTCGGGTTGCACGAAGCGGAGGCCCGTCGCGAAAACTTCTGGGGCCGATTGCTCCATCTCCACCAATGCTTTGGCCAGGGCGGTTTTTCCGGCACAACCCTTATCTCTCTTGAGGGGATCGCGGGTGAGCCGGAAGAAGGCTTCCTGCTTCTCGCGCTCAAGGCCGGTGACGCCGAGCTCGGCGACCAGATCCGCGGCTTTGGCCACCAGCAGCCCGTAACGCTTTTGGGTCAAGGCGGCCCGGAGCCCGTTGCGGATGACCTCGGAGTCGTCTTGTTGCCGGAGCCGGGATAGGTGCTCCAATTTATCTTCGAGGGGGTCTTTCTTGGCCAAGATGCAGATGCTCCGGGAGTTGGTCGGTCGTTCGGTCGAAGCATAACCCGCTGCCGGTCGACGATCTGCTTTGGACCCGTATTCGGTACAATTCGCCTATGGTTCAACCTCAGCCTGAATCTCAGGCCGATCCCCAGGCCGATCCCCGAAGGACGTCTGAATCACCCTTTCCCGAGGATTTTCTTTGGGGTGCGGCAACCGCGTCCCATCAAGTGGAGGGGGGTAACGATGGCAACGATTGGTGGGCTTGGGAGCAGCAGCCCGGTCGGATTCGCGACGGCTCCGTCTCCGGTGACGGCGTGGGATGGTGGTCCGGCAAAGCCGAGGAGGATTTGGCTCTGGCAGCGAGCCTGGGGCAGAACGCCCACCGATTCTCCTTGGAGTGGAGCCGGATCGAGCCCGAGCCGGGAGTGTTTGACCCCAAGGCGATCGATCGCTATCGGGAGATGTTGGCGGCGGCCCGGGAGCATGGCCTGACGACTTGCGTCACCCTCAACCATTTCACCCTGCCCCGGTGGGTGGCGAAACGGGGCTCGTGGCTCGGTTCGGGGATGGGCGATCTGTTCTCCCGCTACGTGGCTCATACCGTGGCCGAGCTCGACGACGGGGTGGATTTGTGGGTCACCCTAAACGAGCCCAACGTGTTGGCCTATACCGCCTACGCGGGGCATCTCTGGCCGCCGGGTGCACGTAGCTTGAGGGCTTGCTTCAAAGCGATGCGACAGATGTTGAAGGCCCACGCCCGTGGGTACCATCGAGCCCGGGAGCTCACTTCCAAGCCGGTTGGATTAGTGCTGAATATGCCGCTCTTTGAGGGCCATCGCCCGGATCATCCCCATGACCGCATAGCCTGCGGCTTTCAAGATTGGGCCTTCAACGGCCTGTTGGTGGAGGCCTTGCGCGACGGTCGGCTGCGATTCCCTTTGCAGCTCATTCCGCGCACCCTGCCGGAGCTGGCCGGTGCCTGCGATTTTGTCGGTCTCAACTACTACGGGCGTTTTGAGGTGCAATTCGATCTCCGAGCCGAGACACCCCTGGGTCGTCATGTGCAACAGCCCACCACCCGCACGGAGCAGACCGACTGGGGGCAGACTTGCCCGCGGGGGCTGACCGAGCAATTGGTGAGGATCGGAGAACGGCTCGGCAAGCCGATCTACGTGACCGAGAACGGGCTCTTCGACAACTCCGATACCCAAAGACCGGAATTTCTGGTGCGACATGTGCGGGCCGTGGGTGAGGCGCTGCGCCGCGGGGTGGACGTTCGCGGTTATTTCCATTGGTCCTTGACCGATAACTTCGAATGGGCCGAAGGCTGGTCCACCCATTTCGGCTTGATCGAGGTGGATCGAAAAAGCGGCGAGCGCCGCCCGAGGCATAGCGCGGAGGTCTACGCTCGCATTTGTCGGTCCAATGGGGCGTGGTGCGGGGATTCGGCCTGAGGTCGTCGCGAATTCGGCTCGTGTCCACAGGAATTTCGACTTTTTGGGGTGAAGCGCAGAATCGCCGACCCTTTTTCCGTCCAAGTCCCAATATGGGACATCCCTTAAGAATCTTCAGCCGTCCTCAGAACATTGTTTCTGAGATCACCCAAGTCACCTTTCAACATCGGGCTTTGCTCCGGCCCGGACTCTGCCTGAACGCTCGGATCGTCGGGGCCTTGGCGCGGGCCCAAGAGCTCTATCCCGTCAAGCTGCACGGCTTTGTATTTCTTTCCAGCCACTTTCACATCCAGGCAACCTTTGAGGACGCCGGTCAGATGGCGAGCTTCATGTGCCATTTCACGAGCAAGCTTTCCAAGGAGATCAGCTGCGTGCACGATTGGCTCGGCACGGTCTTCCCTGAGCGCTACCACCACGTGGAGCTCTCCCAAGAGCCCGGCATCGAGCTCGCCCGCTTGCGGTATCTCTTGAGCAACTCGTGCAAAGAATCGCTCGTGACGTCACCGCTAGACTGGCCGGGGGTGTCGTCGGCGGAGGCGTTGATCACGGGAGAGCCGATGCGAGGGGTCTGGATCGACCGAACCGCCATGGCTGCGGCTCGGGCACGCGGCAAGAGGGTGTCGGAGGCGGATTTCGCGGTGACCAAAGAGCTCCGGCTGGAACCCTTGCCGTCCTTGGCTCATCTGTCGTCGCGGGAGTATCGACAGGTGATCGTCGAGATGGTGCGGGAGATCGAAAAGGAGACCCTGTTGCGTCATCGCGAGGATGGGACCACGCCGCTCGGTGTCGAGAGGATTTTGAGCACGAATCCTCATCGGCGGCCCAAGGATATTCCCCGCTCACCCCGTCCGTGGTTTCACGCGCTCAGCCGCAGGGTGCGCAAGGCGATGCGCGATGCGTTGACTTGGATCGTCGCGGCTTATCGAGAGGCGGCTAGGCGTTTTCGAGAGGGCGAATTCGATGTCGAGTTTCCGGAGGGCACGTTTCCGCCTTCCCGCCCCTTCGTAAGGGTCATGCGACTTGGCCCTCTAGAGCCTGGATAGCTCCCACATTTCCCTACCTTGGTGGCCTTACAGAATTAGAACTTCGATGCCTACGCCGTGGGGTAGGGGTAGGTATGTGTTGGAGAGCTGGTTGACCAAGATGTATTTTGGGCTAGATGGGGAAGATAGAGGGATCTCCCAAAGACGCATGACCTTTATGAGAGGGGATCTTCATGAGCTTTTGGAGAGACTGAAAGTGGAGGGTGACCGTGACGACTCGGAGGCATCGTTCTAGAATCCAGTGGAGGTGACTATGTCCGATCATGATCAAGATGTGCTGAGAGTCTATTTGCAGAAGGTGATGGAGCTTTCCGACTCGCGCTCGTCCGGTCCGACGGAGGAGGAGCTGCGGATGATCGCGAGGGAGGTCGGGATCAGCGAGGCCGATCTGGCGGCGGCGGCGACCAGCGCCCAAGATCATCTGGCTCGTGGTCTCGGATTCCTCGAGCATCAGCGCCACGACGACGCGGTGGCCGAGCTTTCGGAAGCGGCCGCGATGGCTCCCTACCGGCTCGACATTCAAGAAGCGCTCGCTCGGGCCTACGCCGGACGATTTCGACAGCAGGGCCACGCCGAGGACCGGCAGCGGGCAGAGTCGCTGGCACGTCGCTGCCTGGAGCTGGATCCCGACCATCAACCTTCGTTTGAGATCCTCAACGAGCTGGATCGCGGTGGCTCATCGACCCCGGATCGCCGACTCACCGGTGCCGTCAAAGTAGGCGCTTTGACCGCGGGTTTGCTGGTCGTGGCAGGTGGTGCGTTGCTCAAGGTGGACTCGCGGTCGCAACAGCCGACCGCGACCGGTGGCGCTGTGGCGACGGAGCCCGCTCCGCCGGCTTCGGTCAACCAGCCCGTGTCGGTCAACCAGCCCGTGTCGGTCGACGCCGGAACCGCTGAGCTGGACATCCCGATCGAGCTCGACACCACCTCCGATCCCGAGCTGGATCTCGGCTTCGACTTGCGGCTCTCCCGCCTGAACAATTACCCGACCGGTCGGTCCTTCTATACGCTGAACGCGGTCGTTGAGAACCGCGGCACCTCCGAGCTCGAAAAGGTTGGAGCCCGCCTGGAGCTTCAGGACGCGGAGCATCGAGTCCTCAAGCAGGAGGAGCTCGAGCTGCACCCGGGCTCGGCGCCGCCGCTTCGTCCCGGCGACCATCAAGCCGTGCATCAGCTGGTGGAAGTCGTCCCGGAGCTCAGCCGAGCGCGGTTGGTGGTGGTGCGGGTCGAGCAGACACCCGCCGCTGCCGACTACGGTGTCGCGAGCCCTATCCAGGTGGCGTGGCAGGAGCCTCAGCCGTCTGGCATGGTCGTTTCCAGCCGCGAGCGCTCCCGTCGTTATTCCGAGAATGCTTTTGCCAAGGATGGTGGTGGCTATTTCGAGGTGGTGCTCGAAATCGAGAATGCCGGTACGAGGTCGATTCGCGCCCTGGAGCTGAAGGCCGACATCACCGGCCCTGACGGGGCTTGGACGGCTGCGATCGAGCGCCACGTGGTGACGCAAAGCGGGCCTGACCTGCGGGTAGGGGGCTCACGCATTGTGCGCTTCCTGGGGCAGGTCCAGGAGCAGCCGGCGGACTTTCGCATCTCGGTCATCGGCATCCAGTGACGATGCTCGTCAGATCTCGTCGCCGGTGTACATATCGGCGACCAGGTCGCCGTAGCCGTTGTAGAGCAGCGTCTCGCGGGTCTCTTCAGTGCCGATATCTTGCTCCCAGCGCTGGCTCCAGCGCGGGTGCGGCTTGTGGGGCTCTACGTTGGAGTAGAAGCCGTATTCGTCCGGTTGGGTCTCATTCCAGAACGTGGACGGCTCTTGGTCGACGAATTCGATGCGCACGATGGATTTCGGGCTTTTGTAGCCGTATTTCCAGGGCGTGACCACCCGCCAGGGGGCGCCGTGCTGCATCGGCAGGCCGTGGCCGTAGCTGCCCACGGCCACGAACGCCAGCTCATGCCGCGCTTCGTCCATGCGCAGCGCCTCGTAGTAGGGCCAGGGGTACCATTTGTTCTTGCGTTGGCCCGGCAGCCCCTTGGGATCGAGGAAGCTGATGAATTTGACGAACTTCGCCGACGACAGGGGTTTGAGCGAGTCGATCAAAGCCCTGAGCGGGAATCCCACCCACGGGATTTGCATGGCCCAGCGTTCCACGCAGCGGAATCGATAGAGGCGCTCTTCGAGGGGGAAGCGGGTGAAGAGGTCATCGAGGCCCAGGGTGGTGGGTTTGGCCACCAAGCCGTCGACCTCGATCTTCCAAGAAGAGCCGACGGAATAGTCTTTGGCCAGCTCCCACACCCGTTCTTTGGCGGTGGTGAACTCGTAGAAATTGTTGTGGCTCGACGAGACCGCTTCCGGCGTGAGGCCGACTCCCGCGGGCAGCGTGTATTTGGGATTGCGCTTTGCCGACAGCTTGTCTTTGTGTTGATCGCCGATGGCCGGCCGCGTGCGGACCGCAAGATCGTCGGTGGGAGACTCGGCGTGCGCAGGTCGGGTCCCCAAGCCCCAAGAGCCGAGGCTCAGGGAGCCGATCCCCATTCCAGCCCAGCCCAAGCGTTTCAGCACGGCTCGACGATGGATGAACACGGATTCGGGCGTGGCGAGGCGTTCGGGCAGTTGCCAGGGCTTTGGAATATGAATTCGGGACATAGGTTTCCTAAATGTGGTGGCCTGCCGGAAATCCGCCGACTTTTACGGTCGACGGCTCATCGGATCGACCTCAACACGCCCTTGAATTCCACCGAAACTCGAAATCCGGGAAATCTCGGCAAATAAAATGGATCTGGAGGTTTTTGAGGTTTTCCGCTCTCGATCCTCAAGACCACCCGACCCTGTTCCAGCTCATAGTCTACTCGATAGCTCACCCCGTCGATCTTGAGCCGTCTCGGATAGGTCCGGTCGAGCTCCTCCCGCAGGACGGGTGATAGGGCGGGAAAGACTAAATCCTGTGGCGAGAGCAGCCCTAGATCCTCACCGCTGGTGACCCCCAGCTCGGCCAAACGCTCGACCACCCAACGCTCAAAGGCGGGCGGATCCGGACCGTCGTCCGCGGCTTCCTGCAGCCAATACGGGATGTCGTCCAAACGGGCGGCAAGTCGCCGAGCCAAGGCCGTGGATTCCAGATGCTCCCGGCTCGGCTCTAGGGCCTTGGAAAAAATTCGACGGTGGAGGAAGAGCTCGGCAATGGCCTCGCGGGCGAGCCGCCCTTGGGGCACGGTTTGACGGGTGGTCAAGATCTTCTTGGCGTAGACCCGCTGGATCTTCGCCACCACCACGCCGTCCTCGACGTCGATCCGGTCTAATCGATCTCGCCCCAAACCAGCTTCCACCAGCCAAGACAACGGCACGGGCATGGCGTGGGTGGCCAGGATCCGGGCATCGCCGCCGCCCAATCCCAGGGCGACCGTCGACAGCACGAGCACGGCTGCGGTGTCTTCGACCCGCCCCGGTCCGCATTGACGACCGAGCTCGATTTCCGTGCCGCCGTTGGACCAAGCCGTGCGTTTGCCCCGTTGTCGCGCGATATGCGCCGTGCGTCGATCCGCGGCGATCAAGCAATCCGCTAAGGGTCGTCGGTGGACTGTTGCATCCCGAGGCATCGGTTGGTCGTCCAATTGGAAAGCCTTCCTCAATCGGCGACGAGCCGCTCTGGCCTCCTCCAGAGCCGGACGTCGGATCCGCGAGCCGAGGCATCCTCGTAGGGCGCGTATCAACGCCACCGCATCGCAGGCGGCCTCCGGATCCTCTTCGAGCTGCTCTTCCGTGGGTGGATCCACGACCGCGCGTTCCACGGAGAGAGCCGCGACCAAATCCACCATATCCGCCAACAATCCGGGATGCTCCGACTCTCGCTGCTCGGCCTCCACCAACCAGCGACCTTGATCCGCCTCCAACGGCAGGCCGAAGAGTCGGCGACCCCGTTCGGTGATGCCGCCCGAGCTCCCTAAGGCTCCCAGGGTGCTCAGCTCCTTTTCGGCGGTTTCGACAGCGTGCTCTTTGGGGGGATCCGCAAAGGGTAGATCTTCGCATCGCTCCCCTTGGGCGGCGGTGGCCAACACCAACGGCACCAGGGATTCCCGGTGGATCTCGGGCGCGGTGCGCTCCTCCAATTGCGCCGCCTCGCTCCAGAGACGCACCGAGACACCGGCGGCGGTGCGACCGGCCCGTCCACTGCGTTGGTCGGCGCTGTCGAGGGCGATCGGCACCAGGGTCAGGAAGCCCCGATTGCGCACATATCGGGTTTGACGCACCAGCCCGGAATCGATCACCACGCCCACCCCGGGAACGGTGAGGCTGGTTTCCGCCACGTTGGTGGCCAGAATTGCTCGACGGCGCTCGCCGGGCTCGAAAATCTTGCTCTGCTCCGCCAGGGTCAGACCGCCGTGCAAGGGCATCAGCTCGAGGTCGCGACGGCCCGAAAGGCCCTTGAACGCCGACGCGATCTCGGCCTTGCCGGGCAGAAAGACCAAGATATCGCCGGGGATGTCGCGGGTCTCGTCCACCGCTTGGCGCAACCGATCGTCCAAGCCTTGGATGTCGGGCAGCAGGGTGCGACCCGATAAGTATTGAATGTCCACCGGGAAGGTCCGGCCTTCGGCGTGCAAGTGCTCACCGTCCACGTGACGGGCCAAGCGCTCGCCGTCGAGGGTGGCGGACATCACCACCAATCGACCCGCAAATCGGCCCTGCCGAATGCGCCGCAGGATCAGCGCCAGCAGCAAATCCACTTCCAGACCCCGCTCGTGGAATTCGTCCACGATCACCGTGTCGAAGCGTTGAAGGTCTTCGAAAATCCTCAACACCACGCCGGGAGTCGCGAAGAGGATTTGGGTCGAGCCACGGGCTTTGTGCTCGTCGCGCACGTGATAGCCCACCTCCGCGCCGAGGCGGGCACCTTCCAGGTGGGCCACCCGCTGGGCGAGGCTGCGGCACGCTACCCGTCGAGGCTCAACCACCAGCACTCGCCCCAGATCTCCGCACCACCTCGGCACTTGGGTGGATTTACCGGAGCCCGTGGGTGACGATAGAACCACGGGATGGCGCTGGATGTGCTCCAGAAATTGAGCCCGTAGACCCTCGATCGGTAGCTGGGATCCGTGCATGGGCGAATTGTAAGACAAGGGCCGCGCCGGGGCCGGCAGTCAAATCATATGAAGCCCAGGGAAGGGGGCCTGATACGCTTGTCTCCGACGAGCAGCCGAGTGTTCGAGCTGCAAAACGAGAGGTGTGACGCGACATCCGCGGGACCTACGCCGGCGAAGTTAAGGGCATGAGAATAAAAACGTTAGCGGCAGTGGGCACGATCTTGACGCCGAGGCAGACTTTCCACCATCTGGCGGAGAGCCCACCTGGTCGTGGCCTGGCTCCGATCATCGCGTTGGGGTCGGCTTGGGCATTCCTGTCGTTGATGCTCGCCCTGCAAGGGCATCGACCTTCCGGGCCGATCGCCACCCCGTTTAAAGCCGAGAGCTACTATTTCTTCCAAGCCCTGTTTTTACCGTTTCTGATCTTCGGATTATGGTGTTTTCTGAGCTGGACCACCGGATTTCTGGCCCGCTCCGTGGCCGGCGGCGCATATTCTCTATTCGACAACCCCACCAGCAGTCTCAACAACGTCCTGGGTTATGCCTACGGGGTGCCCCTGCTGCTGTCGCTGGTGCTGCCGGATCTGTTGATCCTCTGGACCTTGGGCTTCGAGCGCCTATCCGAGATCATGCTCTACTACGCGCCGCTGACCGTGCTTTGGATGGTCGTGCTCTGCACCTTGGGGGTTCGCGTGGTGTACGGACTGAGCTGGGTCCGTAGCTTGACCGCGGCCATGGGTGGGCTCTTGGTCCAAGCTCTGCTGGGAGCGATTTGGATTCGGTGACATGACCACGAAGTCTCGGCGCCCCAGGCGCTCCCAATGGACCCGCGGCCGCGTGTTGGCTGTCGTGCTTCTGTTGTCGGTCGTCTTAGGCGCTTGGCTTTTCTGGCCCTTTTGGCAGCTTTCCGGCCAATTCGGAAATCACCCCACCCGTCAGCCCTCCCGCCTCTACGGACGACCTCCGGTGGTGGAGCCGGGCGCCTACCTGTCGAAAGATGCCCTGCGTCGGCAGCTCGACAGCTCCGGTTATATGCCGACCGCCGCGCCGTCCGGCACCGGAACATCCGACTCCGGAACGGTGCCAGGCACTTATCGAGAGGTCGAAGGGGGCCTTGAGGTCCACCGCCGGAAATTCCCCAGCCCCAGGGGCTTGGTCGGCGGCGATTTGATCCGCATTGCCTTCAAGGGTCATACGGTGGATCAGCTGAAACGCGATGGCCAGACCTTGGCAGGCATTTGGTTGGATCCGCCGTTGGTGGCCGCATTCTACGGTCCGAATTTAGAGGAGCGACGCCCCGTCGCCCTCGAGGACGTGCCCGAGAACCTGATCCTGGCGGTGCTGGCGGCGGAAGATGCGGGATTTCTATCCCACGCCGGCGTGTCAGTGCGGGGTATTTTGCGGGCGGCCTGGGCCAATTTCCGCGCCAAAAAAGTGCGCCAGGGGGGCAGCACCCTGACCCAGCAGCTGGTCAAAAACCTCTATCTCACCCACGAGCGTCGCTGGGTGCGCAAGGTGCGGGAGGCCTTGCTCGCGGTGCTGCTGGAGATGCGCTACGACAAGCGCTCGATTCTCCAGGCGTATCTCAACGAGATTTATTGGGGGAGATCCGGCTCGATCAACATCATGGGAGTGGGGGCGGCTTCTTGGGCCTATTTCGGCAAGCAACCGGCCCAGCTGACCCTCGGGGAAGCCGCGACCCTCGCGGGCATGATCCAATCGCCGGCCAACCTTTCGCCGCTGAAGCATCCCGAAGCGGCCCGGGCGCGGCGGGACGTGATTCTCGGTCGTCTCGATCAGCTTCGATGGGTGACCCGGGACCGGCTCAAGGCCGCGGGTTTGGAGCCGGTCGAAGGCAATCGGGGGTCCCTGGTCACCCGCAAAGCGCCCTACTTTGCCGACGCCATGGTGGAAGAGGCCCGACGTCGATTCGGCCTAGAAAACCTGGCGGATGCCGGCTACACCCTCTGCTCGACGTTGGATCTCGACGCCCAGATTCATGCCGAGGAAGCGGTCGGTTGGGGGCTCGAAGCCCTCAAGGGGTGGGAGAAGGGCAAGAAGGTGGGGCAGCCTTTGCAGGCGGCATTGGTGACTTTGGATCCCGCCAGCGGCGGAATTCGCGCCTACGTGGGCGGGCGTGGCTACGGCCAAACCCAATTCGATCGAGTGCGCAACGCCAAGCGCCAAGCGGGAAGCGCTTTCAAACCCATTGTCTATGCCGCCGCTTTTGAGCGTCGGCTCGCCAATCCCGCGACCTTCTTGGAGGATTCCCCGTATACGGTGCGCTTGGCGGATCGAAGCTGGAGCCCGAAGAATTCCGACGGCGAGTATCACGGCTGGGTGACGGCGCGGGAGGCGCTGGAGGAAAGCTACAACGTGCCGACGGCCCGGCTCGGGGTCTACATGGGTCTGGAGCACGTGGTGGAAATGGCCAAACGCCTCGGCGTTCAGCGGGATTTGAGCCCGTTTCCGGCCCTGGCTCTCGGTGCCATGGAGGTCACCCCGTTGGAGCTGGCCAGCGTTTACGCCACCTTGGCGGCGGGTGGCGTGCGTCATCCGACCCACGGTCTGACCGCGGTCTTCGATCGCCAGGGCAAAGCCGTGACCGGCGAGGCTTTGCCGGAGCCGGAGCGGGTGTTGGACGAAAGTGTGTCTTTCCTCGTCACCCAGATTTTGCAGGGAGTCCTGGATCGCGGCACCGCCCGTAAGCTGCGCACGGACGGATTTCACGACCGCGCCGCCGGCAAAACCGGCACCACCAACGATCGCCGTGACTCTTGGTTCGCCGGCTACTCACCGGAGCACGCCACCCTGGTGTGGGTGGGCTACGACAACAACGCCCAGACCCGCCTTTCCGGAGCCCGGGCTGCGTTGCCGATATGGGGTCGATTCGCGGTCAAGACCCGGCCGCCCGGGGGGTATTCCGACTTCGAGCCGCCGGACGGCGTCGTCGCCCTGTGGATCGACCCTCGCAGCGGCGGCCAAGCCCACAGCGGCTGCTCCCAGCGTCGTCCCGAATATTTCCTGCGCGACTTCGTGCCCGAGCCCAATTGCGCCGACGACAGCCGTTGGCGTCGGCGTTTCGGCACCGAGCCCGAGCGCGACGAATCCGGCGGTCGTCTGCGGCGTTGGCTGCGCATGCTGCGGGGGCGAAACGGGCCATGAGCCGGGCCGGTTTCCGCACCACCGCCAAGCGTTCCAAGCTGATGTCCAAAGTGCGCCGGCAGAATACGTCGGCGGAGATGCGGGTGCGGCAGGAGCTTCGAGACCTCGGCGTCGGATATCGGCTGCACGCCAAGGATTTGCCCGGCACCCCGGACATCGTCAACCGGAGCCGTCGCTGGGCGATCTTCGTCAACGGTTGTTTCTGGCATATGCACGAGGGCTGCAAGCGAGGCGCCTTGCCGAAACGCAACCATCGGCAGTGGCTCAAAAAGCTGGAAGCCAACAAAGAGCGGGACTGGCGGAGCTTGTCCGAGCTCTTGGATCTCGGTTACTCGGTGCTGGTGGTGTGGGAATGCGAGACCCGGGATCCCGTCCAGCTGCGGACGATTCTGTCGACCTTTCTTCGGTAGACATCTCCAACGGCAAGTCTGTCACTCCTCCAGCTCCGCATAAACGGGCAGCTCCGGGCTGGAGACGTGCTCGAAGATGAGGGCGGTTTCCAGGTGGTCGACCTCGGGGCGGTCGACGAAGGCGGTGACGACGAGGTTGCGCAGGCCGTCGGCGTCGCGCACGGCGACGTGGATCAGGAAGTCGTTGGCGCCGGCCATGTGGTAGACCGCCAGCACCTCGGGTAGGTCGGTGGCGAAGCCGCGGAACTCGTCGACGAAGGATTTGGCATGGCGCGAGAGACGGATCGCGATCATCGCCTGAATGCCGATGCCCAGAGCCTTGGGCGCCACCTCGGCGTGGAATCCGAGCAGGATGCGCTCCTCGATCAAGCGTCGGACTCGATCGAGGCAAGTGGACGGGGCGATGTCCACCGCGGCGGCCAGCTCTTTGTTGGACAACCGTGCATTATTCTGTAGAAGGCGTATGATTTCGCAGTCGATTCGGTCAAGTGGTCTCATGGGCGTCCATTTCCGTGATTAATTCGGTGATTCTCGAATATTCCGAATTCTATGCTCTCCTATGCCCATGATGAAAAACACGACGCCCAACGCCCAGCTTTCCTTCGAGACCCAGGCCGTGCACGGCGGCCGTGACGACTTTCGCAGCCTCGGGGTGCACGCCCCACCGCTGGACCTTTCCACCACCAATCCGGTGACCGGCATCGGCTCAGCCGCCGCCAGCCTCGACGCCATGGCCGCCGGTGGCACGCCGGTCGACGGCCAAGCCATCTACGCCCGCCTCTTCAACCCCACGGTCGATCGCTTTGAGCAGGCGTTGGCCGGCTTGGAAGGGGCTGACGCCGCCGTCGCCTTTTCCTCGGGCATGGCCGCGTTGACCGCCTGCTTGTTGGCGACCCGTCAGGTGAAACCGACCGCCGCGCGTCCCCACGTGGTGGCGGTGCGGCCGATTTACGGCGGCTCCGATCACTTGCTCGACGGCAACCTGCTCGGCATCGACACCACCTGGGCCCGCGCCCATGAGGTCGCCCAAGCCATCCGTCCGGAAACCGCCTTGGTGATCATCGAAACCCCGGCCAACCCCACCTTGACCCTGGTCGATATCGAAGCGGTGGTGGAGCAGGCGGGCGACGTGGCCGTGCTCGTGGATTCCACCTTCGCCACCCCCGTGTTGCAACAGCCCCTGAAACACGGAGCCACCCTGGTGTTGCACAGCGCCACCAAATTCCTCGGCGGTCATGGCGACGTCATGGCCGGGGTGGTGGCGACCTCCAACGCCGAGTGGCTGGCGGCCCTGCGCCAAGTGCGAGTGCTCACGGGGGCGGTGCTGCATCCCCTGGCGGGTTATCTCCTGCACCGTGGCCTGGCGACCCTGCCGGTGCGGGTCAAGGCGGCCCAGGAAGGGGCGACCGTGCTGGCGAGCCGATTGGCGGAGCATCCAGCGGTGGGGCGGGTCTGCTTCCCAGGCCAGACGTCCGACGATCCTACCGGCTTGGTCGGCAAGCAGATGAGCGGTCCCGGCACCCTGGTGACCTTCGAGCTGCGGGGCGGTTACGAGGCCGCAGCCAGAACCGTGGAGCATCTGCGTTTGATCACCCCCGCGGTCAGCCTGGGGTCGACCGATAGCCTCATCCAACATCCCGCGGCCATGACCCACCGGATCGTTTCCGAGCAGGGGCAACGGGAAGGTGGCATTTCTCCGAGCATGCTCCGGCTGTCGGTGGGGCTGGAAGATGCGGATGATCTTTGGCAAGATCTCGATCAGGCCCTGACCCGAGCCATGGAAAGCCCAGTGCTCGACGGCCAGGCCTTCGACGGTCGGGCCGTCCCAGCGACCGATGCTGCGACCGCTCCAGGTCAGGTCTTGGCCATCGCCTCCGGCGGCTGATCCGCTCTCCAACGCGAAGCGGACGCCGACGATTTTCCTCGAGCCCCGCGGGGCTTTTCGTCCTCGATTCGTGGGAACGACCCATGCGCCAGCCCGCTCCGCTCGGTCATCTGCCGGTGGATTTCGAAAGCCCAGCGGTCTCCACCGCTGCCGACTCCGTCTCGTCCGCCGCCCAATCGGCGGTGGTGCTGGTGGAGAAGCTGGGCCGTGCCCTGCACGCCTACGGTAGCTCCGCCCACCGTCTCGAAAACGCCCTCGACCAAGTGTCCCGACGCTTGGGATTGCGGGGGCAATTCTTCTCCACGCCAACGGCGATCTTCGCCTCCTTTGAATCCCGCACCCGACCGGCGGACGAGGCGCCGCGCACGGTCTTGTTGCGGGTGGAGCCGGGGGAGGTGAATCTCGAAAAGCTGTCGGCCCTGGATGCGATTTTGGGCCGGGTCATGCGCGGCGAGATGCTGCCCCAGAAAGCAGTGAAGGAAGTGGACGGCATCGTCGACGCGCCGCCGCGGTTCGGTCTGCTGCTGACCTTCCTGGCGTTCGCGTTGGCTTCCGGTGGCGCGGCTCGGTTTTTCGGCGGTGGCCCCAAGGAGTGGGCGGTGGCCACCTTTGTCGGCCTGCTCACGGGTTTGTTGGCGTGGGTGGCGGAAAAGCTGCCCAACGGCGGGCGGCTTTACGAGACCGCGGCGGCTCTGGTGGCCGCATTCGTCACCAGCGCCGCCGCCTGGTGGTTGGCTCCGCTGTCCTTCTCCGTGGTCACCATCTCGGCGTTGATCGTCTTGGTGCCCGGCCTCACCTTGACCCTGGCCATGACCGAGCTGGCGAGCCGAAATTTGATGTCCGGCTCGGCCCGTTTTTCAGGTGCCATGTTGATGTTCATGACCATCGGCGTGGGTTTCGCCGTCGGCAGCCGGCTGGGCCGAATGCTCTTCGGCGCGATTCCCGCTTGGCAACCCACGGTTCAACCGTTGTGGACCGAGGTGCCCGCCCTGGCCATCACCGCCGGGGCTTTGGTGGTGCTTTTTCGCGCCCATCCCAGGGACTTCGGCTGGATTTTTATCGGCGGGGCGGTGGCTCTGGCGGGAGGTCGGCTCGGAGCGTCTTGGCTCGGTCCCGAGCTCGGCGCATTGATCGGCGCGGCGTCCGTGGGCATGAGCGCCAACCTCTTCGGTCGCCTGCGGGACCGTCCCGCGGCGATCATGCAAATGCCCGGTTTGATGCTGCTGGTGCCGGGCAGCCTAGGATTCAGAAGTGTCGCCGCGTTGGTGGCCCAAGACACCCTTTCGGGCGTGCAAACCGGCTTCACCGTGGCCTTGGTGGCCATTTCGTTGGTGACGGGCCTGCTTTTGGCCAATGTTTTGGTGCCGCCGAGGCGGATGCTTTAGCAGCCGATCCCGGGTACAATTGCCCAGACCTATTCAGCAGGTGATTCGCTTTTTCGAGCCGGCGGGCAAGATTCAGCCAGGGCTCGGACGAACCCATCCACACAGGTATTGAGGCGGCAAGTCATGACGGAATCCGCAGGTTGGCTCGGGCGAGCCCGAAGGCAGATCCAGAAGAATCGCTATTCGAAGAACCCTTTGCTCAAGGGTTCGACTCTCCTGATTCGTTCCCCCTGGTACGTGTGGCAATTCTTGACCGACGGCTTCTATCGCACCACGATCCTCAATCGTTTGCGCAATCCGAAAAGCCTGCATCTGACCTGCAACTACACCAAGATGGATCGATATCCAGAGATCTTTTCCTTGGTGCGAGCCCACTTCGAGGAGCTGGGCAAGGTGGAATCACCGGATCTCAAGATCCTGTCCTTCGGATGCTCCACGGGTGAGGAAGCGTTCTCCCTGCGTCGCTACTTCCCCCATGCCGAGATCGTCGGCGTCGACATCAGCGAATGGAATCTCAAGCAGGCGCGCAAGAAGAACAACGACGACAGGATCCGCTTCCTCTTCTCCGACGACAACACCTTGGAAGAAAACGGCCCCTTCGACGCCATCTTCTGCATGGCGGTTCTGCTGCGCATCGCCCACCGCATGGAACCCGCTCCTTCGAGCGCCGACGAATACCCGATCGACAAATTCATCGAGCAGATCACCGAGCTCGACGGCCACCTCAACGAGCAGGGGGCTCTGATCGTCTACCACACGAATTACCACCTGCGGGACACGCCTCTCTACGAGCGATATCGAGCGCTGACCTTCGATTTCACCGAGAAGGATCTGATTCCCAAATACGACACCAACAACCGCTTGATGCCCGACTCGGACACCCAGGAACGGGTCTTCGTCAAGGAACGGAACGCGAGCTGATCGGTCGACGGGCGAGCAAGCGTCCTTGGGGACGGTCCCTACCGGCGTCGGAATCGGGCGAGGTCTGCTCGTAGCTCAAGACCTTGAGATTCGGCACCAGGGTCGGGAGCTCGTCGGGCTCGAGCAGGAAGTGAGGGTTCATGGAGCTCGCTCGCTTGGGGTCGGCGACGAAGGTTTCGTAGATCAACAGGCCGCCGGATTTAAGGCTCTGCTCTAGGGCTGGGAATAGCTGCCGGTCGAGGTATCGGGTCACGACCACCACGTCGTATCGACCTGCGGGAGGTCGCTCGAGGGTCAGATCCACCGCCTTGGCTCGAATGGTCAGGTCGCGCTTCTCGGCAAGCGCGCTCAGCTCGGCCACCGCCACCTCGGAAATATCCCAGGCGTCGACGGTGAAACCGAGCTCGGCTAGAAAGAAGCTATGGCGTCCACGACCACAAGCTACGTCCAGGGCCCTGGCATCGGGATGTCCGGCCACCTCACGCAGCAAAGGCTCGTGCCGACCCAGCCAAGGCGAGATGGGGTCCAGCTCCAAGCCCTTGGACTCAAGGTGACGCGCATTCCATTTGTCGCGGCTGGAGATTTGATCCATTGGCTGGGAGCTCTCAAGAAAAGTGGAGAGGTAGGTGGGGATGGTGGGTCCAGGGGGCGCAGACTATAATGCTGTGGCCCACCGCCACAGCCCCCTCGCGACATCCACACATCTTCAGTTAGGAACCCACATGAAAGCTGCTGTCCCGTTGGTGAAATCCCTCGTCTTGCTCGCGCTGGTCGCTTCGATGTCCGTCTTGGCCGGATGCACGTCCATCGGTTTGGAGCCGCCGGATCTCACGTTGGTGAATCTGCAAATGGAAGAGGTCACGGTCTTGGAGTCGAGCGGTTTGGTGACCCTGCGGATCGCCAACAGCAATCCGGAGCCCATCGTGGTCGACGGCTTGGCCATTAACCTCAAGCTCGAGGGTCGGAAGATCGGCAAGGTGCTCTCGGCGGAGCGCATCGAAATTCCAAGGCTGTCGACAGCGACGATCGATGGCGAGCTGCACGTGAGCCACCTTGCGGTATTGACCCTGGTGCAGCAGATGATGGAGGCGGAGGCCATGAGCTACGGTCTCGCCGGCAAGGTCTATGTGCAGACGGATTTGGGGCGGCGCTCCCTCAGGGTTGAGCGATCCGGTCGCTTCGACTTCGACGGTGAGGACTCCGAGGAGACCCTCTGAGCCGGGGATCCAAGCCGGTCGTGATCGCGTCCAGATCTAGGAGTCGCTCAGATTCGAGGGCTGGTGGCGCACGACGTGGAATCCTTCGTCGCGCGAGGGCGGCTCGAAATAGGCGGTGACGGCGTCGAATTCAGCCTCCGTGGTCCATGGAGCGTCGTCGGGAAGCGCTTGATTTCGCTCCTTCAAACGGCGTTTGCACAGCTCGTCGGACGCGTCCATCCAATGCAGCTCATGTCGGCAACCTGAGCCGGCGATCAGCTCCCGGAACCAAGCCCGCTGCCGTTTGGTATTGCCGGGAAAATCGAGCACCACCGAAACGCCTTTGGTCAACGTTGTGCAGATGATAGGCGCGATAGCGCGGCCCAGCTGATTCGAGCGTTTGACGTAACCCGGAATGTCCACGATTTCGCCCGGGTACAGTCGATCCAGAAGCTCGTCTTGGGACAACAACACGGCATCCTCTTGCTCCGCCAGCTGCTTCGACAGGGTCGACTTGCCGGACGCCAATTTTCCGCACATGAAGATCAGCTTGGTTGGACGCATCTCAGTCTATCCAGAGCGGGATCGCCTCAGGCGACGCCTTCCCGGTAACGCAGCCGGTTGAGCCCCAGGATCAGGACGAATCCGACGATCGCTAGGCCTAGGGCAATCCAGGGCTCTGAGGTGGAGAAATCCGGCAGCACGTTTTTTTCCAAGATTGGGACCTCCTCGCCGTGGCGGTCGATCATGGTCTCGAGGGTCACCTTGAACGGCCAGATCTTGCGCAGGGAGCCGAGCATGAAACCCACCAGCAGGGTCATGGTGATTTGCTCGTAGTGGGCGAAGAGCCACGAGAGGATGCGCGCGAAGGCCATCAATCCCAGCCCGCAGCCCAGGGCGAGGGGCAGCAGGGTGATGACCTCGAGGTTTTTCACCGCGTTGATGACGTAGGCGTATTGGCCGAGGATCAGCAGGATAAACGAGCCGGAGATGCCGGGCAGGATCATCGCCGAAATGGCCACCATGCCGGACAAGAAGAGGATCAGCGGCGTATTCGGCGCGTTGGACGGCACGAGGCCGACGATCCAATAGGCGGCCAGGGTGCCGGCCACCAAGGCGAGAAAGGCCCTGACGGACCATTGCACGTCGCGGCCGATGGCGACGATGCTGGCGGCGACTAGGCCGAAGAAGAAAGCGTAGAGCAGATTTCGGTGGTTCTCGAGCGTGTAGGTGACGGCATGGGCGAGGGTCACCACGGAAAGCCCGATGCCGATGCCCAGGGCGAGCAGGAACCGCCACGGAATGTGCTCGAGCACGCCTTTGACGTCGAATCGCAGGGCCTTTTTGGCCAGCTCCACATCGAAGCTTTTGATCGCCTGGATCAGCTCCTGATAGATGCCCATGATGAAGGCCATGGTGCCCCCGGAAACGCCTGGCACCACATCCGCGGCTCCCATGGTCATTCCGGTGAGGCCGAGGTAGGCGTAGTCCTTGGGCGTGCGATCTTTGGCCATCGGAGCTCCTCCAGCGAGCTTGAAATTGTGAGGTCTTGGTGTGATCTGAGGCGGTCGTCTCGGACCGGGCGACCTTACGTCATCCATGGACGCGTCCACAAGGCGCCACGAAGAAAGCTGCCGCAGAAGTGCCTGGCACTGCTGCGTCTCGGGCACCGCTGCGTCTCGGTCACCGGTGTGTCTCGCTGACGGCACCGGATTGAAATCTCCCCTGCACCAAATCGGCACGGTGGATTCTTAGTCTAGATCGGCGAATACGAGATTCGCCCCTTCGCAGCTGAACCGACGACCCCATCTCGCTCATCCGGACATCCATAGACAAAGAAGACAGGGAGAATCGAACATGAACGTAGCCGCCGACACATTCGATACACCAAGGGGCCCCGAGCTGGGCGCGCCCGCGCAGCTTTCGGCCGTTTATATTCTGCGCGATCGCGAGCGGCTCTTTGAGCGCATTCGCAGGGGTGAGGATCTCCGTGGCTTGATCGTCCACGGCCTGCTGACGGCGGTGGTGGGCTCGGCGATTTTCGGCTTGGCGTTGGGGATTTACGCGCAGACTTTGAGCCAGATCTTGGCGTCCGGCCTGAAGCTGCCGATTCTTCTGTTGGGGGCGGCTTCGTTGTGCTTTCCGGTCTTCCACCTCCTGCAAAGTGGGCGGGCCACCCATCCCCTCGGCTTGAAAGCGTCGGTGGCGTTGCAGTCCACGGCCTTGGCCGCGGTGGCTTTGGTGTGGGGCAGCTTGGCACCGGCGGTGATCTTCTTGGTCACCTCTACCCAACACTATCGGCTGTGCCAATTCCTGGCGGTCGGCGTGGGGGCGGCCGGAGGGGTGGTCGGCCTGGGCACTCTGTTGGCGGGCTATCGCAGCCTATGCCAGGGACGGCCGCAGAACGCCGCGAGCGACGAGACCGAGCCGACGAAGGCCGCGGCGCGGCGCAGCGTGTGGAAAATGTTGAATTCGGATCCGCCCCTCTGGGCCTACTTTTTCCTCTTCGGCTGTGTCGGCGGGCAGCTGTCCTGGGTGTTGCGTCCGTTTATCGGCTCGCCGACCATGCCGTTTCAGATTTTCCGCGCGCCGGATCCCGAAGCGGGCAATTTCTTCCTCTTCCTATTGAAGCTGCTGGGGCTGGGGTGGTGAAGGCTTTCCAGAGGGTAGGTCGGGCCCGGTTTCGACGGGCCCTGTGTCTCGGCACGGTCGGGCTCGCCTTGACCGTCGGCTGTGTGGATGTGGAGCAGCGGCGTCAATCGACCTTGGAACGGGCCGACCGGCAGCTGGCATTGGGAGACAGCCCGCGAGCCCTACAGATCCTGAGCAGCTTCCTTTCCTACGACCCCCGGGATCTCGAGATCCACGCGCGCATGGCGGAGATCCATCTCGACTCCGGGACCCCGTCTTCAGCGCTGCGCATTCTGGATTCCGTACCCGGTGATGTAGACCTGGACGCCCGGTCCACCGCATTGCTCGCCCGGGCGCTGGTGGCTGAGGGGCAGCTGAGACGGGCGATCGACGTGGTCAAGCTGCTGGAAGCCCGGGGGGAGCCTGTGGATAGGGTGCTCGACGAGCTCTTGGATTCGTTGGCGACTCGCCGGATTCCGCGACATGCGGATATGCCGGATCCGTGGATAGAGCGCTTGGTGGAGCTGCAGTTGGAAAAGCAACGCTTCGCGGCCGCGGCCGAGTCCTTGGACAAGCTATCCGACGAAGAATCTCGGCGGTCCCTCTCGGAGCGGTGGCTGCGGCAGGCGTGGGTCGACGCCGAGGTGCAGGTGTTGGAGGACGTCTTGAGGGAGATGTCGGAGCTCCGCCAGGGCACGGAATCCCCCTGGCGGCTGTTGGCCGAGCATCGGGTATTGAGCGTGAAAAAGCGATTCGACGAAGCGGCTCTACTGGAGCGACGCTTCTTGGAGCGTTATCCCGACCATGTCCACCGCTACGACATGCTCCTGTCGTCGGCCCGGCGTGAGCTCCGCTCTGGGGCCCCTGGGCAAAGCTTGGAGCTGGCCCGTTCGGCGTCGACCTTGCGGCCGTCCGAAGCCGCCCCGCTGCTGGAGCAGGCCCTGGCCTTAGAAGCCTTGGGACGGGCCCAGGACGCGGAGCGGACCCTGGAGATCCTGCTCAGCTCTTGGCCCCAACACGCCGGGGCGGCTCGGCTGTTGTCGCGGTTGGATCGACGCCGTGACGGGACCTCCGGAGTGGACCGAGCGCGCATTCGTTTGAGCATCGACACCGAGGGGGGATCGTGAGCGCGGCTTGGGCTTCGGTACAATCTCGAAACATGACCGAGCCAACCCATCCGACGCCGACCCAGACCCAGACCCAGGCGACCCAGACCGCCGGCGCGGTCCCCGGGGCCGCCCGTATCTTGATCGTCGATGACGATCCCCACATCCGCGAGGTGATCCGTTTCGCCCTGCAGAAGGCTGGATTCGTCACCGACGAAGCGGTCAACGGACGGGATGCCCTGGAGCGTTTCGAAGCCGGCCGTCCCGATTTGCTGGTGCTCGACATCTTGATGCCGGAAATGGACGGCACCGAGGTCTGTCGGCGGATCCGCTATCGAGGTCCGTCCAAGGAATCGTCGGATCGGGATCCCACGGACCGGGTGCCGATTATTTTCTTGTCCTCAAAAAGCGACGAAATCGACCGTGTCCTGGGGTTGGAGCTGGGGGGCGACGACTACGTCACCAAACCCTTCAGCCCGCGGGAGCTGGTGGCACGGGTGCGAGCGGTCCTGCGTCGGGTGGCGCCGCCGTCGAGCTCGTCAGAATTGGTGGGTGGATCCGGTTCGGTCGACCCCGGAGCCGAGCGCGGCCCCGCGGTGCTGGCCCACGGCGCCTTGCGCTTGGATCCCGACCGCTTCGAAGCCACTTGGAACGGGCGGATCGTGCCCTTGACGGTCACCGAATTCGGGCTGCTCCAGGCCTTGATGGGCCGCCCGGGCAAGGTCTTCACCCGCGACGAGCTCATGCAGCTGGCCTATCGGGATCATGTGGTGGTCAGCGACCGAACCATCAACAGCCACATCAAGCGGTTGCGTCGAAAGCTCTCCAAAGCCGGCGCAGAGCCGATCGAAACCGTACACGGATTGGGTTACCGTTTGTCGTGCTAGGGTGGTTGATGAAGCGGCTCAACCGCCCCTACGCCAGAGCTGTTCAAGAGGTGGACCGGGGGCAAGCCCGGGGGCAAGCCCCGCCCCTACGGCAGAGCTGTTTCAAGAGGCGGGCGGGGGCAAGCCCCGCCCCTACGCCAGATTCGTTTCGAGAAAATTTGATGCATCCGTGAAGAAAGAAGCTTTGGCTGGTGTCTAGCGAGAATCTTCTGAAACCCGGGCTCATGGGTGAGCCGGAGGACGCCCAGCGGCTGGTGTTGTTGCGCCTGCTCTTTTTCCTGCACGTGGCCTGCGAGCTGCTGTCGGTGGCGCCGTGGAACGCCGTCGGCAAGAAGGTCCTGGCCGCTGAAGCCGGCTCGTTTACGGGATTGTGGATCGGCATCGGGGTGCTCGCCTGTTTGCTTTGGGAGCGCTTCGGGGCCCGACCGAAAACGGCCCGTTGGGTGGCCTGGGGCTTGTCGGCTCTGGCCTTGGTGTGGCTCATCCCCAATCTGCCCAATCACCTTTTTCTGGTGGTTTTTTGTTTGACCATCCTGCAGCTGGTGGATCTCGAAGACGATCGAGAATCGGTGCTCGGTCTGTGGGCGCTGCGCTGGGTGGCGGTGATCGTTTTCGCCGCCACGGGTTTTCAGAAGCTTAGATACGGTACCTACTTCCACGGCGAGTTCATGACCTGGGCGATCGCCAACACGGAGCGCTTCGCCGCCCTATTCCAAGCATTGATGCCGGCTGAGGAGCTCCAACGCCTGCGGGACCTGCCCCGGCAGGGGCCGTTCGGCACCTCCTGGTGGCCCCTGGTGTTGATCTCCAACGGCGTGTGGTTCTTCGAGCTTTTCGCGCCGATTCTGCTCTTCTTCAAGCGCACCCGCGGACCGGCGACGGTGGCGATCATCCTCTTCTTATTTTGTATCGAGGTCGGGGCCCGGGAGTGGATGTTCGGCTGCATCTTCGTCTCGTTGATGTTGATGTTCCCGAAGAAAAACTACTTGCCCCGAGCGGTGCCGATCTACGCGCTCATTTATCTGTCGATCCTCGCCAGCCGGATTCCGCCCCAGCTGGGGTTCGGAGATTGGGGGTTCTTGCCGTTATGACCACTCCTACGGCCCCGAGCCCCGAGCCCACGGGCGAAACCTCCGCCGCGATCGAGGCAGCCGGCGCCAAGAGACTCGGCTTCGAGGGCAAGAAACGTCTCTTGAAGGCGATGTTGGTGCTCTTCGCCGTCTGGCCGGTGGCCCACGGCTTGCTCGTGGAGCGTTACGTCATCAACCCTTGGCGTTTGTTCGGCTGGGCTATGTATTGCGTGCCGACCTATGAGCCGCAGGTGCGATTCTTCGGCTTCTCCAACGGCCAGAGCGGCGAGATCGTTTTTCCGTCCGACCATCCCCGGGCGGAGATCGAGCGGATCCGATATATCCGAGCCCGGGGTCAGATCGGTGAGCTGGCTTCCCCCGAGGTGCTGGCGGCGGAGCTCTTCGACATCTATCCACAGCTCGACGGCCTGGCCATCGACGTCTCCCACCCCGTCTACCGGTCAGAGACCCGAAGCTTCGAGTCCCACTTGAGCCGACGGGTCTTTACCCCGCGTCGCCAAGAATGAGCGTCGGATCTCAAATGCCTCGGCGACCCCGGTGGCAGACCGTGCTCTTGTTGTCGAATCTATTGGTGCTCGCCCTGCCGATCGCCGGCATTTCCCTGTTCAAGCTCTACGACAGCCTGTTGGTGCGCCAAACCGAGTCGGAGCTGATCGTGCAGAGCGCGGCCCTGGGTGCCGTCTATCTCGACGAGCTGGAACGGACCGCGCGTTCCGTGGGCACGGATCTCACCGCCTACGGCCGGGTGGATCGAGCGCCACCCCCCAACCTCCACGCACCCCTCAGCCCGGCCATTCCCGGGCTCGATCTCGCCCGTCACCCGATTCTGCCGCCGAGCCCGGAGGCCTTGCCCGCTCCCGCGCCCGATCCCCTGGCGCGGGCCCTCGGTCGACGTTTGGAGCCGGTGCTGATCGAAGCCCAAAAAACGACCCTGGCGGGGTTGAGGATCGTCGATTTTCGGGGCGCGGTGGTGGCGTCGAGCGGCATCGAGCTGGGCAAACGGCTCGACCATCGCCCGGAGGTGGCGGCGGCCCTCGACGGCTACCGCTCGAGCGTCTTGCGACGTCGGGATTCCTCCGGTCCCGAGCCGCCGCCGGAATCCATCAGCCGCGACGCCCAATGGCGGGTGGTGGTGGCCTTTCCGTTGAAACGGCAGGGCCGGGTGGCCGGGGCGGTGGTCGCCGCCCGGACGCCACTTTCGGTACGCCAGGCGGTCTATCGAGACCGTCGCTATTTCATGACCGGCGGTTTGATCCTGGTGGTGGCCGTGGCCTTGTTGTCGTGGTTGTTGGCGGCGGTGCTCGGTCGGCCCCTGAATCGCCTCATCGACCAAGCCCAGCGGGTGGAACGGGGGGAGCGTGGAGCCGCGGTGCCGCTCAAACATCCGGGCACCCGAGAGGTGGCGCTGATCTCCCGAGCGGTGGCCGAGATGGCTCAGACCTTGGAGTCGCGGGCGGACTATATTTCGAATTTCGCCGCCAACGTGTCCCATGAGCTCAAGACTCCGCTGACTTCCATTCAGGGGACCGTCGAGCTGCTGCGCGACCATCTTTCGGAGATGACCCCGGAAGAGCTGCGGCGATTTCTCGACATGTTGGAGAAGGACTCCCACCGCCTGGAGAAGTTGGTGGATCGCCTGTTGGAGCTGGCCCGCGCGGACATGATCCGACCCGGCTCCGAAACCGCCGAGGTAGGACCGGTGGTCCGGGCCCTGGTGGAGAGGTTCCGGGCGGAGGGTCTGAGTCTGGAGCATGACCCGGGCCGTGGCGAGGCCTCAGCCGACGAAGCAGACTCAGACGACGAGGGCTCAGCGAGTCACAGCTTGCGGGTGGCCATGGCTCCGGAGACCTTGGATTCCGTGCTCTCCAACCTGGTCGACAACGCCCGGCATCACGGAGGGCCGGACGTCCGGGTGCGCTTGACGGTTCGGACCGAGGGCAAGATGGCCTGTCTGGAGATTTCGGACGACGGACCGGGGATTAGCGAAGGAAATAAATCACGGATTTTCGATCGGTTTTTCACCACCCGACGTGATGTAGGGCGGAGCGGATTGGGATTGTCGATCGTCAAAGCGTTGACGGAGGCCCATCGGGGCTCTATTTCCCTGCGTTCCCGACCCGGGGAAACGGTCTTTTCGTTGCGCCTACCCATCCGCTGAACGCCGTGGTCAGGCGAATCGCCACTTCCTTCAGATAGATCTTTATATAGATCCGATATGATGGCTGTCCTTTTTGGAGGGAAGCCGGCTTTGTCATCCAACGTGTTATCCACCGTGTCGCCCAACGAATCTCCTGCCGATACCCAATTGGCGGGCCTGCCCGAAGATGCCGATCTCAAACCCCGGCCCTTGAGCGATTCGGTGTCCGAGCTGTTCCGCTGGGCGGGTTATCGGGTGGAGCCCCTGTCGGATTCGGTGGCCGGTTCGGGCATGCCCGGCGAGGCCGAGCCCAACGGAGGCTCAGGGGCGGACGTCGAGATGTTGCGGGTCACCCACGATGCGGGTCCGTTGGCCATTCGGGCGGTGGTCTCGTGCCTCAGAGGGCTGCCGAGTGTCGAGGCGGTGGAGCGTTTGGCCCAGGCAGTCCGAGCGGCCACCCTTTCCGAGGAGCAGGAGCTGGTGGGACCCCGGCGCGGGGTGATGGTGATCGGTTCCGGCCCGGCGGGTGAAACCCCCGAGGTCGCCGGCGAGATCTCCGAGCTGGCGCGTCGCCATTCCGTGGAGCTCAAGACCGAGAGCGAGCTGCTTTGCTCGTTGGTGGACATGCCCGAAGCCGCGGCCTTGGCGGGTCGCCCATTCCGAGGCTCGGAGCTCGAGTCCCGCTACGTCGAGCAGGAGGTGGTGCTCGAAAACGAGCTGTGCCGCCCGAGCGAGACGTCGACAGGCGAAATATCGTCGGAGCAGGTGGAAGCCCGTGAGCTGAGCCCATGGGTCGACCAATGGCTCGAAGGCGACGGAAGCTTCTTGGCCCTATTGGGAGATTTCGGCATCGGCAAAACCAGCTTCTGCCGACGGCTGGCCGCCCGCTTAGCCGCCGACTGGCGACCCGGCCGAAGATTGCCGGTGCTGGTGGATTTGCGGGAGCATTTGACCGGCTCGTTGACCCCCGAAGAGCTGTTGGCCCGTCACTTCAGGCACCTCGGCATCCGTTCCGCCCACCCAGGAGCTTTGTTGCGGCTGTGTTTGGAGGGTCATTTGGTGCTCATTCTCGACGCATTCGGCGAGATGGTGGCCCACGCGGAATCGGGCCTGCATCTGACCGCCTTACGCCGCCTGATGGCTTTGGCCCGAGGTCGGGCCAAGGTCATTCTCACCTGCCGTACCCATTACTTTCGAGATGCTCCGGAAGAGGTCTGGCGTCTGGCCACCCACGGCGACAGCCCTACCGCGACCACGCCCCTTTTCGACGAGCTGAAGGCGACGCCCAACGCCGAGATCGCCTATTTCTGCGAGCTCGACGACTCCCGGGTGGAAAGCTATTTGCGCAGGGTGGTGCCGGAGGACTTTCAAAGACTCAGAGACCTGCTCAACAGCTCCTACCATTTGGAGAGCTTAGCGGGACGGCCGTTTTTGTTGCGCATGATCATCGAGGCCCTACCCCGCATCGAGTCGGGTCGCGGGGATGCGAGCCTAGCGGGTCTCTACGAGTCCTATTGCGATCAATGGCTCCGGCCTCAGCGCGAGAAGTCTTCGGTGGGGCGTCGGTTGCGCTCCCGGTTGGTGGAAGAGCTCGCCCGGCGTATTTGGAGCGGCCTCGAAAGGGTGGATCACGCGGAGCTGATCGCGGCCCTTTCCGCGGCGTCGCCGGACGTGGAAAAGCACGACGGCCCGGAAGAAAGCTCGGAGAGCCACCCGTCGGCGGCAATGTGCTCGGCGGACGAGCTCGATCAAGTCCTGCGGCGAGCACCGTTTCTGCATCGCGACGGCAAGGGGCGCTACGGTTTCGTGCATCGCTCATTCCTCGAATTCTTCCTCGCCCAAAGCGTGCGCCGGAGCATTGCCGGCAACCAAGCCCATGGCCTCGAGCTGCCCGCCCTCACCCGCGAGGTGGCCTTTTTCCTCGAATGTTGGCGGGACGCGGACGATATCCCGCGGTTCGCCGGTCGGGTGCTGTCGGGCACCTATGTGCGCCGCGCTTCCGAGAACGCTCTCCTACTCTTGGTTTTCCATGCCCGATCCCGTCTGGGTCCGTTGCTCGGTCCCGGAGCCGAAAAGGTGGAGGAGCGTTTGGCCGTGGAGCTGCCGAGGGCGTTTGCCACCCTCCGGCCGACGACTCTGAATCTTCAAGGAGCCGACTTCACCGGCATGGATTTGCGGGCTTTGGACCTCGCCTCCGGCGACTTCCGCGACGCCGTGTTGGAGCGTGCGGACCTACGCTTTTCCCGATTCGACGGCTCGGATCTCAACGGCGCCCGTTTGCGGGGCGCGGACTTGCGGTCCGCTCGCCTGGAAGGCACCTCCCTGGAGCAGGTGGACCTGCGAGAAGCGGATCTGCGGGGCGCGGACTTGCGTTTGGCCCGCTGCGCCCGTTCCGACTTCAGCGACGCCCGAATCGACGGCTTGGTGACCGACGGCGCGACCTTCTTGGCCACCCGTGGGTTGCCGTCGGAGCTGGTGGCGTCGGCCATTGAGGTCAGCCCGGTCTTCCAATCCGGCCACAGCTGGCGGGTGTGTGACGTGGCCTGGCATCCGGAGCTGCCGTTGGTGGCTTCGGCGGCGGAAGACGGCGCGATTTTGGTGTGGAATGTGGCCGCCAACCGTTTGTTGCGTCGATTGTCGGGCCACGGGCGGGCGGTCAACGCGGTGGCCTGGGATGTCGACGGCAAACGCCTCGCCACCGGCTCAGAAGATCGCACCGTGCGTATCTGGGACGCGGGAAGCGGTCGCCTGCTGCACCAGCTCAAGGGGCATACGGCCGGGGTCAGCGACCTCGATTGGGACGGCACCGGCGGCCGCTTGGTGTCCGCCTCCGAAGACCACACCGCGCGCATTTGGGACGCCGAATCCGGTGATTGCTTGCGCGTCCTAGAGGGGCATTCCGATCGCATCAACTGCGTGGCCTGGGACGGCAGCGGCGATCGCTTGGCCACCGGCTCGGACGATTGGACCGTGCGTTTGTGGGACCCGGGAGACGGTGAAGGCTCCCGGGTGTTGGCGGGTCACTCCGACGGCGTGCACGCCTTGGATTGGGCCCCCGGTGGGCGTCGGCTGGCCTCCGGCTCGGACGATTGGACGGTGCGCATCTGGAACCCCAAAACCGGTCGGTCCACCCGCACCCTGTCCGGCCATTCCGAGGGTGTGCACGCGGTGGCTTGGCATCCCGGCGGTCAACGGTTGGCGTCCGGGGCGTTCGATCGCTCGATTCGTCTTTGGGACGCGGATACCGGGCGCGCCTTGGGCAAGCTGGCGGGGCATTCCGGCTGGGTCCGGGCCCTGTCGTGGAGCCCGTCGGGCCGTCGCTTGGCTTCGGGCGCTTCGAGCCGCGCGGTGCGCCTGTGGGATGTGGAGGAGCGTCGCACCACCCATCGTCTGGCGGGATTCGCCGGTTGGATCAACACCGTGGCCTGGGCGCCGGACGGGAGTCGGCTGGCGTCCGGATCCTCAGGACGGATCGTGCGCATTTGGAATCGGCAGGACGGCAGCTCGTTCTCTTTGGAAGGCCACGAGGATCGCGTGCACACGGTGGCGTGGGATCCGTCGGGCCGTCGGCTGGCCTCCGGTGCCGACGATCGCACGGTGCGGCTCTGGGACGTGGATCGGGGCGAGGTGGAGCATGTGCTCGAAGGGCATGCCGGCTGGATTCGTGCGGTGGTGTGGTCACCGGAAGGCGATCGCTTGGCCTCCGGCGCCGACGATCGAGCCGTGCGCATCTGGAACACCCAATCCGGGGAATGTGAGAGGGTTTTCGAAGGCCATTCCGGCTGGGTCCGGGCCCTGGCGTGGGATCCGGCGGATCAATTCCTGGCGTCCGGTGCGGACGACGGCATGGTCAAGCTCTGGCATCTGGGCTCCGGGCAACAAACCCATACCCTCGGTGGTCACGGAGCCTGGGTGCTGTCCATCGCCTGGGACCCCAACGGACGGCGTTTGGCATCGGGCACGGCGGACGGCCAAGTGCGGATTTGGGACGCCGAAGCCGCGCGCAAAATCCACCGGCTCGACGCCCACGAGTCCTGGGTCCACACCGTGGCCTGGAGCCCGTCGGGGGATCGTCTATTGTCGGTTTCGGTGGACGGCTGTGTGCATATTTGCGATGCCCACAGCGGCAAATGCCTGCGCACCTTGGACGTGGGATTCGTTTGGCACGCGGCTTGGCTGGGGGAATTGCTCGCACTGGCGTCACCGGAAGGCAAGGTCGCGCTTTGGCGGCTTGAAGAGGATCAAAGCCGGAAGATCGCCGACCTCTGGGGCACCCCCCAAGGCGGTCTGGTGGTGACCGACGCGGGCCTGGTGGAAGGCGATGAGGAGGCCCTCGATTGGATTCGATTCGTCGACGAGGGGTGGGCGATCTACGCCCTGGACGAGCTGCGGGATCGCCACGATCCGGAAGGGGTGCGGAAAGCGCTCTCGGCGTCGTAGGCCCTCACCTAGGTCCTCACTGCCCTAGCTGGGTATGCCACAGGCCCTCACCCCCCTAGCCCCCCTCTCCCGGGACGGGAGAGGGGGGAATGATTGCTTGCGCTTCGCGCGCGCATTCGAAGGTGTTCTGAGGTGTCTGAGCGTTGAATAGGCTCCCAGCAAACCGAGTAAGTTGGGGGGTGAGGGTTCTGTGCCCGAACCCTCGACCCGCTGGGATCTCCCGAGAATCTTTGGCACAATCCGCCCATGCCTTCCCACGACTCCTATCGAAGCATCTCGTCTCGCGGTAGCCTGCCCGTCCTGTGTTTGACCCTGGCGATTCCAGGCCTCGGGGTGGCGGCCGTGGTCGGCGGGGAGATCGCGGCCTGGGTCTTCGGCGTGCTCAGCGTGGCGGTTTGGTCGGCCCTGGCGTTTCTCGGAGCGCGGCGGGTGGATCGACCCATGTCCCCGGGGCTGAAGGTGGGATTGCTCGCGGTCTCTCTGTGGCTGGTCGGATGTTTGACGGTGCTTTGGGGTCTGCGAGGGCCCGACCCTCTCTTGCCGTGGAACGGTCGTCTGCTCGGTATGCCCCTGGCGATGGCCTTTCAGGTCGTCGGGGTGTTCGTGCTGCCGCTGCCGATTCTGGCTTGGCTCTATGCGCGCTTCTTCACCACCGACATCCTTACCGACGAGGATCTGACCCGCCTGGCCCGCCTGAGCGGTCAGACCCGGGCATCCTCAGCCGATCGGGCGGAGGACACCTGAGCCGTGGAAGCCCTGGCGCAATCCGCGGCCGCTCGCCCCACCCTGATCACCGTGGCCTTGATCTACCTGTTGGCGGTGGCGGTGGTCGGGTGGTGGTCTTGGCGTCGAACCCGGACGGCCAAGGACTTCTTCATCGCCGGCCAAGCCCTGGGACTTGTGGTCACCGGCCTGGCGACCATGTCGGCGGCGTTTTCGGGTTTCCTCTTCCTCGGCGGCCCGGGGCTTACCTATCGCTTGGGCCTGAGCTCGTTGTTCATCGTCTTTCCGGTCAGCCTGACGGGAGTCTTGTTGTGCTGGACCGTGGCCAAGCGATTGCGTCTCCTCTCCGAGGTGCGCGAGGTCTTCACCGTGCCCGACGCTATCTTCATGCGATACCGCAGCCGGGCGGCCGCGGGTTGGGCGGCGATCGCCGTCGTCATCGGCACCGTGGGCTATTTGGGGGCGCAGCTGCTCGCCCTGGCGGTGTTGTTGGATTCGGTGCTCGGCCTGGAGGTCCATTTCGGCTCCCACAGCCTGGCGGTGGCCATGGGTCTGGGCCTGGCGGTGATGGTCGCCTACGCCGTGGCCGGCGGCATGGTCGCGGGGGTCTACACCGACGTCTTCCAGGGCTCGTTGATGTTGGTGGCGGCGGTCGCGGTCTTCTACTACGCCTTGCAATCCGGCGGCGGTCTAGCCGAGATCACCCGTTCCATCAGCACCTCGGAGGCCTTTGGCTCGGCGTTCCTGGATCCCATGGGAGGCGGCCGGGCGCCGATCTTCCTGGGCTTGAGCTTCTTCTTCGTCTTTACCATCGGCGTCTTGGGTCAGCCCCACACCCTGCACAAATTTTTGATGCTCAAAGATCCTCGCAAGCTCCGTTTTCTGCCCGCGGTCTTGGGAGTGTCCCAAGTGCTGGTGGTGTTGATTTGGCTCGGAGTCGGTCTGGCGGTGCCGGCGTTGGTGGCCCAGGGGCATCTGCCGCCGTTCGACCAACCGGATCGGGTGACGCCCGTATTCCTGCTGACCCAAGTGCCCGAATTGTTGGCGGGTCTGGTCTTCGCCGGGGTATTGGCGGCGATCATGTCGACCGCCGATTCCTTCGTCAACATCGCCTCGGCGGCGTTGGTTCGGGACCTGCCCAGGGCCCTGGGCAAACCCTTGGATCGCGAGCTTTTTTGGGGGCGGTGGGCGGTGGTTCTAATCGCCGGGTCGTCGGCGGTATTCGCTTTTCTCTACGGCGATTTGATCGCCTTGCTCGGCACCTTTGCCTATGGAATTTTTGCCGCTGCCCTAACCCCGTGCTTGGCGGTGGGTTTGCATTGGAAACGGGCCGGCGCCAACGCCGCGGTGGCTTCCTTGGTCACCGGGCTGGTGGTGGCTCTGGCGGTGGAGCTGTGGATGAAGCAGACCCTCTTTCCGGAGTGGCCGAGACCGGCCCTCACCCCCGGAGTCTTGCCCTCGGTTGTGGCCATGGCCTGCTCGTTTTCGGTGTTCTTGGGGGTTGCCTGGTTCTTTCCGGACACCGAGCCCTTGGATCCCGACGTCGACGCGGTGATGTCCATGTGACCGCTGGTCGGCGTATACTGCGGACAGCATGACGAAATGAATGGTCCGCATCCTCAGCTATGTATTCGACTTAGGCCTCTTCGGCCAAGACCTCGATTTGGATCGGACCCACGAGCTGAACGACAAGGCCTGCTTAGATCATTTGTACGAGCCGATTGATGGACGACCCCAGAATCGTCGACTGGTTGCGCCTACAGCGCAATGTCCTGTCGAAGCTCTATATCGAAAAAGCCATGGGCGGTGAGTACCCCCACTACGGCGGGCTATCGCCGTTGTCGCTCAAGGCGGTGATGGATCGGAAAGTCCGGACGCTGATCTACCACGCGGATCGCGACGAGGAAGCTCTGGAAGTCACCGTGGCTACCCATCGCAAACAAGCCGCGCAGGTCACAGCGCAAATTCCGATTCTGGAGAAGCTGGCATTCATCGAGGATTGGGCGGCCATCGTCAAGCATCATGTGGAACAAGATCCCGAAACCGAGGACTTTCGAGCGGAATTGCTCAAGCGGCTCGCGGAAGCGGTTCGCTATACCAAGATAACGACTCGCTCGGTGGAGCTGGACCGTAAGATGGCCGAGCTCTCCGGTGATGCCGAGCTTTCCAGTGATTCGGTGTAGGCCGTCCGACCTCTGAGCCTGTGCCGTTCGAAGACCCGTGTCACCCAAAGAATCAGCGCAATCATCCCCAGCCGACGACGGCCGTCCGTCGACGAAGGAGATTCCGATTCCCCGCAAGGCCGGCGTGTGGGAAAACCTCGGCGCTTCCCATGGCACGGATCCGCGCGCCAAACGTATCGGCTTGATCGAAGCTCGCCGTCTCTTCCCTTTCCTAGGCGGGCTGCTGCTGATCGGTTTTCTCATCGCCGAGGAGGTGGGCACCTTGGAGGTGCCGGGGCTGCGTTTGCCGGCGATGATCTTCCTGACGGTGGTGTTGATCCAGCTGGCCCTGCGACAACAAACGGAAGAACGGAGCTTGGATTTCTTCGGTCGATTCATCCGGCCCGGTCTTAAGAATCTTTTGCAACAAGAAGGTCGCCGCATGACCGAGGGCGACAAATTTTTCCGGGGCCGAAAAACGGTCATCCTCAAGATCGATATGGTGGGTTATACCAAGGCCACCTTCGACATGCCCTACGGCATGCGTCGCCTCTTCCAGGATCTCTGGTTTACCCTTATCGACCAAGTGGTGGCGGAGCGGGTCTTTCTCGACAAAAGCCTAGGGGACGGCTCCATCTACTGCCTTGAAAATCCCAGCCCCGGCGGCGCCTGCACCGAAGCGTTGAAGTCCGCCATAGAAATTCGCGATCTCCAGGTCCGCCGCTTCGATCGGGTCTTCGGCCGTCGGTTGAAAGAGCAGCTGGCCCGAGAGCCGGAGCTCCGCCAAGCCGCCGAATCCTATTTCGAACGCTACCGACAGCGCACCTCGGAAGATTTCTGGCGTCGAGAAACCGGCGTCCGCATGGCCTTGGTCACGGGATACGTGGACGAAGGGCTGTGGGGTCTATCGAGCCAAAGCCACTACGACGTGCTCGGCGCACCGGTGATTCTCGCCACCCGATTGGAAGACCAAGCCCAAAACGGTGAGATCGTGATGGACGATCGATTCCTACACGAGCTCTTGGAAGAGCGTCCCGGCTCGGACGTGGCGGATCTGCTCGAGCAAAGTCGGCCGTCGCTCAAGGGCATCGGTCCTTGGGACGTCTACGCCCTGCCGCCGGATCGCGCTCCTCGTTTTTGACCTTCACTGGAGCTAGCCGAACGTAGGGGCGATCCTTGTGATCGCCCTTGTTTCTGGGAGGGCGAATACAAGATTCGCCCCTACGCAGACGCGGTGCCAGGCACTTCTCCGATGCGGTGATCGCTCTTGTTTCTGGGAGGGCGAATACAAGATTCGCCCCTACGCAGACGCGGTGCCAGGCACTTCTCCGACCCACTGACAGCATCCGCCAGGGCAGACGCGGTGCCCAGGGCAGACGCGGTGCCAGGCACTTCGCCAACCATTGACGTCATCCGCCGGGCAGTGGATCCAAGAAATATTCGTCGACCAGGCGCCCTCGCCACGGACGGCTTTCCAAGGACCGCTGCCTGCCGTCGGAGCCTTCGAAGGTCAGGGTGGCGTCGAAGATCAGCGTGCCGTCGTCCACCTCGGAGCCCTTGAGCTGGTAGCGCAATCGGGTGCGCTCGAAGCGTTGGAAAAAGCTCTGGAAGAATCCTCGACCAGCGGACCGGGCTCCCGCATGCCAGAGATCCAGGACGTCCTCAAGATCCTGACGTCCGACCGCCTGCTGTAGACGTTTCAAGTTCCGGTCGAGCTGAGCCTGCAAATTGCGTCGCTGTTTGGCCCGCCATTTCGAGAGATTGCGGCTCCATCGCTCGGCTTTGCGGTGGCTCGGATGCGACACGAGCACCCGCTCCAAGGCGATCTCCAGGGAATCGTAGCGGCCCGCGTCCTTGAGCGCTTCCGCCCGGCTCCAGAGCTTCTCGAGGGGCTGACGCTCGATAGTGATCTCGATCGGCTCGCGACGCTCTGGCAGGGCTTCTTCCCGCTCGGGGAACGGCTCAAATTCCGGCTCTCCGGGGGGCCCGTCGGGCCTTCGGCCGATACGACCTTCCCGGTGGCCGTATCCCCGATGGGGCGTGCCACCGATGCGGTAGGAAAAGAGATCCTGGCCGTGGGACCGGAGGTCGTCGAGCACGACCTCGTATTGCCCCTGCTCGTTTTGAAAGCCCAAGAGGCTTCCCCCCTCAGATCCCCTCAAGACCGTGAAGTAGGGTGGAAGCCCTCGTCCCGACACCGGAAAGAGGGTCAGCTGCAGAGCGTCGGTGTCGAGGACCTTGGCCGGTGTGGTCCCGAATACGACCGAAATCGCGCGGCGACCGAAGTCGAGCCTCCAGCGTCCCGCCAACCGCTGCACCCATTCGAGGTCCACCGCGGATCGATCGGTCTCGAGCTCCGGCTGAGGCTCGGCCTCGGCCTGCGCCGACAGCCTCTCCTGGCGTTGGCGAAAAGCCTGTTGCTCCACATCCGGAGCTTCATCGCCGGCGTCCGTGGCTTGGGGAGCCAAGAGGTCGGTTGGCGGAGGCGGTGACGCCCGCCACCAGCTCACGATCAACGCGATCAACCCGATCGCCAACGCCCCGGCCACCATGCCGACCCGGGCGCGGGGCGAGCCCCAGATCTCGCGGACGGTGGTCGGCTCAGCCATGGGCTCGTCCGTCGCGGAAGACGTTCCTTGCTCCGGCTGTGAGCTACTGGGCTGGTGCGAGTCGTTGGGCTGCTGGTCTTCGAGCTGGAAGTCGTCGGGCTGCGAATCGGTGGACTGACCGTTGTTGAGCCGATCCTGCTCGCCGTGGATTTCCCTGTCATCGGTTTCAGGCGCAAGGGAGCTCGCCGACTCGAACGGCTTGGGCGACGGGCTCGGATGCGGCTCTTGGATATCCATGGTTGAAGGTCTAGCACGTTCCAGGCCGGCTCCGCTCTGCTCCATGAGCTCGACGTCAAAAGTTTGTGCAGGGTGCAGAATCTTTTGACGTCGGCTCGGGCCGCAGGATCTGGTTGGAGGCTCCCGGGTGCAAGATCTTTTTACGTGCGGCCGGCAGAAGAGTTTTGGGGAGTTTATGTAAGTCTTTTGATTTCAAAAACTTAATGTTTATCCAGGAGCTCTGTAAGGGTTGGCCTAGGATTTGAAATGAAGATGCATACAGGAAAAACCGCACATCTATCGTTCGAATCCAGGAGCCTGCCATGCACTCAAGAGTCGATCACATCCTCAATGAGCTCGTTTTACGTTTTCGAAGAACCGCCGATCGAGACCACGGAAGCCCGGCCGGTCGGGTCGCGGCATCGTGCCAAAACGGCTCGGCCGATCCCTCGCGAGGTCGGACGCGTCCCCTTCCCGTTCCGGTGGGTCGCTGCACCGATGTCCGCCAAGCCGTGCGCAAAGCGCCGCCCCTGAGCTATGCGGAGGTCTATCCGGTGGAGCCCACCACCTGGGGCCTGGGGGTGGACGGCTCCTGCTCCGGTTTCAATCCACCGCCGTGCGCGACGCCATTGCCCCCGCGCCCGCCGATGCCGGCCTGTCAGTGGAAGCCCACGCATCCTTCGGTGCCGAGCGCTCCCGGAGTACCGGCCCCGCCGGCCCCGCGCATCGTGCCGTGCCGTCCGCCCCAACCGTTCCGCCTCTTCGACGGTCCCGAATCATGAAACCGTCGCGCATCCAAGGATTCCTCAGCACTGCCATCATCAGCACCGCCATCCGCTGACGATCCATTGCCCGACAGCCCACACGCTGACTTACAATAGGCGCCTCAATGTAACCTCAAAGAGGAAGTCATGTCGGTCGCGAATACAGAAAAAGCCGTGCCCACCGTCGAAGAGCTGGCGGCGGAGCTGCCACTGCTCAAACCGACCCCGGAATCCTGGGCCGAGCTGGCCGCCGCCGACCTGCCGACGTTCCTCGCCGATCACGCGATCTGCGAGCAACAAGCCGCTCTCTTCGGTCTGTCGTTGATCGGTCATTATCCCGACGACGAGGAGCTGGTGGAGGAGATGTCGGCCCTGGCGGCGGAAGAAGTCTCCCACCTGCGCCGGGTCACCACCATCCTGCGCAAACGCGACTGGCCCATGTCCCAGAAGCGACCCAATCCCTGGGTATCGGGCCTGCGCAAACGGGTCGAGAATCGACGCAACAACCTGCTCAAGGTCGATCGCCTCCTGGTCGGTGCCTTGATCGAAGCCCGCAGCTGTGAGCGCTTCACCTGCTTGCTGCGGGTGATCCAGCACCAAGACGCCGAGGTCACGCGCTTATTGCACGACCTCGGCCCCGCGGAAATGCGCCATTGGCGGATGTTCTACCGCTTGGCCCAGCGGGAGCTGCCGGAGCGAGAGCTGGCGACCCGTTGGCAAGGCTGGTTGGAGCACGAGCAGGAGCTGTCGTCCCAAGGCGGCATCGGACCCACGGTCCACGGATGATCGTCGCCTAAGGTCAATACGGCCCCTGGAAGCCGTACCAATCCGCCAGCACTTGATCGAGATCCTCGAAATCCGACTCCGAGAACACCGTGCCGCGCACGGAGATGCCTTCCCGGTGCACGGCCTCACGATCGCCGCACCGGAGATGGTGCCATTCCGGTAGATCTTTGCCCGCCTGCACCCGACGATATCCGCAAGTCTCCGGGAGCCAATACAGGGATTTCACCAGCTGGGGGGTCAGGCGCAAGCAACCCGGCACCTGCTTCTGACGATTCGGATAGTCCACGCAACGGCAGGTCTGCAAATCCAGCAGGCGACACGCCACATCGGTGTCGACGACTTCGCCGGTGCTCGCGTTTTCGAGCTTCACCTTGCAACATTGACCGCAGCCGTCGCAGAGGCTTTCCCACTCCGCGTCGCTCATCTCCGCCAAGGTCTTGCGACGCCAAAAGGGCAGCTCCGTGGAGCTCGGCTCGGTGGTTTTCGGGGATTCGCGGCTCGCCATGGAAAGAGTATGGCAGATCTCGGCCTTGCCCGGTCCGGGCTTAGGCTCACGCGGGCATCAGCCTGCGCTCCGAGTGGCGGCGCCCGGAATTCGCGCCTTGAATCCGCACCGCCGAATCCACGCCGTCGAGCCCGCATCGTCGGCCCGGTCGGGGTAGGATGTCACCGTCGATATTTTCATGAGCCGTAAGGAGAGCCGTGATGCCGCTTATCGAGCAGCTCGTTCAGCTTTTTAGGCCCGCCGATCCGCCGCCCGACGATCCACAGGCCTATCGGGAAGCCCTGGTCGATCTCTTGGTTTGGACCATGTTCGTGGATCGTCACTTGGCCTTGGCCGAGCAAGAGCTGATCGACGCCGTGACCGAGGACATGGAGTGGACGTCCATGACACCCCTCGGCGAGTTCTTGCAGGAGTCGAGCGCCCGCGCCCGAGCGGTGATCGATGGCGAGCCTGCCGCCGCTCACGGTTATTTGGTCACCATCGGCAAGCGTTTGCACAATCCCAAGGACCGCAAGCGGGTCTACGAGGTCTGCCAAGAGCTGGTCAATTCCGACGGCAAGCTGCGTCAGGAAGAGATTCAGCACCTGCGGGCCATCGCCAAAACCTTCGATCTCTGAGGTCGCTGAATCTGTTGGGCGATCTCGGCTTCATCCTCCAGCCTACCTACCGCACAGAGCAGGGCCGCCCGGTGGTCCTGCTCTACGGCATCCTGCAAAACGGCAAGTCGTTCCTGGTCCGCGATACCCGCGCGCGGCCGTCGTTTTTCATTCGCGCGAGCGATACCGAGCGGGCGGCCCGTCTGGGCATCGAGCAAATCCGCACCTCGAAATGGACCACTTTCGACGGCTTCGAGGCCGCGAAGATCGAGATGGTCTCGCCCACCGACGCCCGGCGTCTGGGGGATCGCCTGCGCGAGCACGGCCTGCGGGTCTACGAGTCGGACGTGCGTTTTCCCACCCAATATCTGTGGCAGCGGGGGATCCGCGGCACTCTCAGCATTGCGGGGCAGTGGACGCGGGGCAAGGGCGCTTACCAAGGCATCGACCAGGTCTACGAGGATCCTGAGCTGCGGCCGGCGGATTGGACCCCGCACCTCACCGTGCTCTCCATCGACATCGAAACCGACCCGCGGGCCGAGCGTCTGCTGTCGATCGCGCTCTTCGGACCCGGGGTCGCGGAGGTCTTGCTCCATTGCCCCGACGATTTGGAAGCCCCGCCGGGCGCCGTCCGCCTACTGCGGGAAAAGGACCTGCTGACCACCTTCGTGCGTCGGGTGCGTCAAATCGATCCAGACGTGCTCACCGGTTGGAATTTCATCGATTTCGACCTGCGGGTTTTGGAGCGTCTGGCCAAGAAATTCGGCGTGCGTCTCGAAATCGGGCGTGGTCGCGGTGCCATGCGCATCCGGGAGTCGAATTCACCGTTCTCCAGCACCAGCGTCAACATTCCCGGTCGCGTGGTGCTCGACGGCATCGAGCTGTTGCGCACTTCTTTCGTCAAGATGGACCGCTGGGGTCTCGGTCACGTGGCCCAGGAGGTGCTGGGGGAGAGCAAGCTCATCGAAGGCTCGGATCGGGGGCAGGCGATCCTCGACGCCTTCTACCACGACCGCAAGAAGCTGGTGGATTACAACCTGGCGGACGCCCGCCTGGTGCTCGACATCTTCGACAAATTGCATTTGATCGAGCTCACCGTCGAGCGCAGCCGGCTCACCGGGCTGCCCCTGCCGCGGGTCAGCGGCTCCATCGCCGCCTTTGAGTTTCGTTATTTGGAGCAGCTGAGCCGACGCAAGATCGCCGCCCCCGACGTCGGTCAAGCGGGCACCAGCGCCGCGGATTTGGGAGGTTATGTGCTGGAGCCGGAAGTCGGGCTCTACGACAACGTGATGATTTTCGACTTCAAGAGCCTGTACCCCAGCCTGATCCGGACCTTCCAAATCGACCCCCACGGTCTGCTGAGCGCCGAGCAGGTGGATGACGACGCCTTGGAAGCCCCGAACGGCGCCCGATTCCGTCGCCAAGCGGGCATCCTGCCCGGCATGTTGGATCAGCTCTTCCCCCGTCGGGAAGCCGCCAAGCGGGCGGACGACGCGGTCGCCAGCCACGCGATCAAAATCCTGATGAACTCGTTTTACGGCGTGCTCGGCACCTCCGCCTGTCGCTTCTACCGTCCGGGTCTAGCGGGCGCCATCACCTCCTTCGGTCGCGAGCTGCTGCGTTGGTCGAAAAGCCAGCTGGAAAGCTACGGCTATCGGGTGCTCTACGGCGATACCGACAGCCTTTTCGTGCTCTCCGGCCTGGACGAGGCGGACGACGCCCAGGCCCTGGGTCGCGAGATCGTGGAACGGCTCAACTTCGACGTCGCCGAGCACATTCGAGAGTCCTGGCAAATGGAAAGCCGCCTGGAGCTGGAATTCGAGAAGCTCTACCGCAAGCTGCTGCTGCAAAGCCTGCGCGGTGGCAAAGGCGGCGCCCGCAAGCGTTACGCGGGTTTGGTGCGAAAGGGCGATGCTGAAAAAGTGGAATTCGTCGGCCTCGAAGCCGTGCGTCGGGATTGGACGGAGCTGGCCAAAGACGTGCAACGGGAGCTCTACGATCGACTCTTCCACGGTCGCGACGTGCAAGACTTCCTGAGCGGCGTCGTCCGCGACCTACGCGCCGGTCGGCTCGATGAGCAGCTCACCTACGTCAAAGCCCTCCGCAAACCCCTCGACGAATACACCGCCACCACCCCGCCCCACGTCGCCGCCGCGCGCAAAATGTCGGAACGGCCGGGTCGGCTGATCTCCTACGTCATGACCCGGGGTGGTCCCGAGCCGGCCGAAGAGCAGCGAAACGCTTTCGATTACGAGCATTACGTGCAAAAACAAGTGCGCCCCGTGGCCGAGCCGGTGCTCTCGGTCCTGCACCTCGAATTCGATCGAGCCATCGGTGACGATGCGCAGATGAGCCTTTTCTGAGCGATGTGTCGCCGAATCTTCTGGGCCTTCTGCCGCCAAATCGTTCTTTGTGGCGTCGTCTCATGCCTGGTGATGTCGTGCTCGTCCGAGCCCGAGCCGCTTCCCGATGCCCACGCCGAGGCTGAGCGAGGGTGGAGTCTGTTGTGCCAAAAGGACTTCGGCGCCGCTCGGAAGGTTTTCGAAGAGATGTCGACCCGCCATGACTTAGAGCAAGGCATGGCGAATCAAACGTTCTTCGGTTTCGCCCTCGCCACCTCAGGGCTCGGTGAGCATGCCAGAGCGGTCGAGCTCTATGAACGGCTGGCGCAGCGGGAGCCCAGCGACGCAGATCTCCTCTGGCGGGCGCAGTTCAATCTTTCCTGGGACTACCATCAGATCGGGCGTGATGATCTGGCTGAAGCCACTCTGCTGAGGCTGTTGGAAATGCCTGCTGATACCGCAGAAAAGGCAGAGAAAGCTGCCTTTCCCTCCAACCGAGGCCCGCAAGCAGAGCCTTCTTCTTCGTACCGGCAGGAATCGCCCTTGTCTTGTGATGAGGAAGCCCGCCTCAGGTATCGGCATACCGCCGCTTTTGCCTTGGCGGAGCACTATGTTTTCCAAGAGAGGTATGCGTTGGCCTATACCTTTCTATCGGCAGCCGAACATGTGTTTCCATATCCCAGCTCTTGTGCGAACGCTGTGATGGAGAGCAACTTCAGGTTGGCTCTTCTGGAGCACAAGATCTTAGAAGGGCTCGGCCGCCGTGAGGAGGCGTCCTCTGTGCTGCTGCCGTATGTCTTCAAGACGGAGAACGGCGACGAGCCCGAAATCCGACCGCCTGTAGAAACCCATCGAGTTTGGCCGCTGGTCCTCTTTCCCGATCCCAGGAGGTGTTGACTGAAGGTGTCACGTAGTTTCTAGCCAGCTTCTGAAGCCACATTCAAAGATCTCTTTCCGGTTGTTTTCGACGATGAAGATTCCTCCACTGATCCCGTATCGGGTCGATCAAATAAAGGTTTCCATGTCCATGGAGGATGCGGAGCAAAGGCTACAAATCTGGAGCGATCCCGAAAATGGATTCGCGTCCTGCATTGGCGGCGAGACCCCAGAGGGCTGGGTTCTGACCCGCCGTCCGGGTTTGATCAACAATTTGCTGTTAGTTTGGGGACGGGTCAGCCTGCAAGCCGACGCCGCCGACACCTGCCACGCCGAAGTCTCGATCGGCCTTCAGCCCTTGATTCTCTATGTAGTCGTTTTCATAGCTCTTGTCGTCGCAGGGGTATTCTGGTTCCTTGAGGTCGAGTTGTTGATAGCGCTTTCTCCACTTGGTGTGATGGCCGTGGTGATGGCGTTCAGCATCGGTTTTGAGGATCACTACCTTCGAAAGGCTATCCGGAAGCTGCTGACCTCAGACCCATGAGCCAAGGATAGTTGGGATATGGTGGATCCACTATGAGCCGTCCGAGGGACCCAGAAGCCGAGAAGAACATGGACTACGAGCGGCAATCTCGCTCGTCGTCAGGGGAAAGCCGCCATGCCGAGCGAAAAAACCGCCCGAAGCGTCGAGCCCGAGCCCATCGGGCCGAGCGGCGCGGAGTCCAGCAGGCCCTAGACGTCGGGGTCGGACGATTCGACCCGGATCAAACGGAGCAGGTCATGAATGCCGTCGCGGAGGTTCCCATTCCATACTTCATTATCTGGCCTCCGCTGAGCCTGGGCGATCACCTCGCGGATAGGCGTCGATACCGAGCCGCTGAGGCCGGCCGGATCTTCTTTCGTGAAACGTATAATTCCGCCCGGCACCGTGTGGAATTCGCAAGATTTCTCCAGGCCGTGGTCGACGGAGGGGTCGCACCGTCCAAAGAGCTCGCGGAACACTTTGCCGATCAGAGATGGAGCCTTCGGAGAGATCAATTCTTAGAAGCGTTTTTCCGGGACGAGCCCAAGTGGCGGGGGCGCTTGGAGAGGTGGATCGCAAAGACGCTGGAGTCCTAGGCACCGAGCTCGAAGCCTTGAGATATGGATTCTTGATAGTGATCGCTTCGAAAAACATTTTTCGGAAATCGATCTCGGTCCTCAAGCGTCATGAAGGTCTACCTTTCTTTCCCTTGGGCATCCCGAGAAACGGGCTGCCCAGATCCGACTGCTATACGACAACTCGGAGCGTCCGTTATTCGCCGTCGCAGAGCTCTGTGCTTCGGTCTGGCTATATGGACCAAAAGATTAAGAGTGCTTGCATACGGTCACCTTTGGTCGCGTAGATAGCTGATATCGCTTGCTTTACGACATTCTTGCATGGCGAACGTTCGGTAAGCAGCGTTGACTATCTGATTCGATAGCGACTAAAATTGTCGGGTAATCAGCGCTCCAGGAGAAGCCATGTGCCAGACACCCACGTCGGCCGCTGGCCCGTTGGCCGACGAAACCTGTTCCGTAAAGTTAAGAATAAACGAAGAGTGGGGGTTTTTCGTCCACTCTGAGGTTGGACAGACGCTTCGCGACATGCCTCCGCTGCAAAATCTTTCTGAAACTGGACAGCCGACATGCCCATAACCGGCAACCGCACGCCATCGAAACGAAGCCGCTCCGACAGGGAAATTACGATA
>JAUIJL010000001.1 GCA_030431255.1 Thermoanaerobaculia bacterium
GCTTTGGTGAAGGCAGTCGGTCCGGTGGCCTTGCTGACCGTCCTGGTGCCGTCCGTGCCGGAATCGAAGCTCGGGGGCGATGGTGGGTCGGTCGGTCCGCCGGGACTTGGACGGCGAAGACCGTGGACGCGAGGGCTGCCGGAATGGGTGCCAGGTGTTTGGACGGGGTCAGGCGTGTCGACGGAGCCTCCGTTTTGGACGAGTGAGCTGGTGCCGGGTGTTTCGACGGGCCGCCGTCGACGACGACCCAATCAGATCGTCCAGATGCTCGGCGATCTGACGCTCGATCCTCTTTTGCTCCCGCGTCTTCTCGTCGGCCACGGCTTGCAGACGGTCCTCGATAGCTTGACGCTCGCCGGCGATTTCCTGAAGAGCGAAGACCGGCGGACCGTACAGGCCCATCCACAGGCAGAAGAGCTGCACAGCGAAACGTTTAAGGCAACTTCCCATTAGACTGGTTGTTTCTGATCATGGATCATAGATGTCCCCCGAAGGCCGTGATTCTATGAGATAGGCGAAGCACGTGGATTCGCGCTTCCTAGGTGTTGCAGCCATCACCTGGCTTGCGGTCTCGGATGAGCCTAAAGGTCGAAGGCTCTGCTTGCATCCGCTAGGCCTGATGCGACTTGCCGGGTGTCGGCGACCTCGAGCCGGAGGCCATCAAGGCACGCACCGCGCCGCTGATCACGATTTGCCCGTGGTCGGCTCGGTCGGCCAGGGCGGATGCCTCTTCCAGCAAATCGTCGAGCTCGATGCCGTCGCTGGGGCGGCGATGGCGATGCACGACCGCTTGGCCGGCGTGGACGACCGCGCATAAGATCCGCTGCTTTTCCGGATCCGTGGTCTCCCGCAGCCAGCGGAGACCGAGCTCGACCGCCCTCAGAGCGTCGTCTTCATGGGCCACCAAGGAACCGAAGGCCACCACCAGACGCCGATTGGATGCCCTGACCAATAAGCCGCCGTTGTGTCGGCACCATTGGATCACCCGGCTCCTCAGCCGGGGCAGCTCGCCGACCGCGTCGGGCATCTCGAGGCCTCGAATTTCACAGCTGAGCAGTGTGATGTGCCGAGCCTCCCCGCCCTGGCTCAAGCGCAGGGTGTGCTCGAGCTGGAAGCTGTCGGCAATGCGAGTGCCGCCCACGGTGGAGATCGATCGAAGGTCGGCCCAGGGGTCGCGGGGGGGCTTGCTGCCGGCGGCGTTTTGCGGTTTGCCGACGGCTCGATCCGTACCGGCAATTTCGGCCAGCCGATCGGCGACGAATTGGGCGCTCGGTGGGCGATGCTGTGGATCTTTTTGTAGCAGGTCGTCGATCAGCCGGCAGAGCTGGGAAGGGGTCGACGGCGCGTATTGCTCGATGGGCACGGGTTGGCGGGCACAGACGTTCTGTAGGGTGGCTAGCAGCGTGTCCCCGGTAAACGGCGAGGTACCCGAAAGGCTTTCGTAGAGCAGAACGCCGAGGGAGAAGAGGTCGGATCGGGGATCGAGGGGCTCGCCGCGGGCTTGCTCCGGCGACATGCTGCGGGGAGTGCCGAGGATCTCGCCGTTGCTCGAAAGGGAGGTGCAGGGGTCTTCCGTCATGGCTTCGAAGTTTTTGGCCAGGCCGAAGTCGAGCAGCTTCACGCCACCCCTCCGAACCAACAGCACGTTTTCGGCTTTGAGATCTCGATGCAAGATGCCGATGCTGTGGGAAGCCGCCAAGCCTTCGGCCACCGATTTGGCCATGGTCACCACTTGGCGCCAGGGCATGGGGGCCTGACCCAGGGCCTCGCGCAAGCTCTGGCCCTCCACCAGCTCCATGACGATCCAATCATCACCTTGGAATTCGAGGAAATCGTAGACCTGAACGATGGACGGGTGATTGAGCCTGGCCACGGTTTGGGCCTCGAATAGGAGCCGACGTCTTGCCACCGCACCGACGTCTTTCTTTCGATGGATGCGTTTGAGCGCTACAGGTCGTCTCAGCAGCTGGTGAAAACCCCTAAAAACATCACCCATCCCACCGCGTCCGAGGAGGCCGCTGAGCCGATACGGGCCGATTTGATTCGGGCAGTGGAGCATGGATCTCATCCCAGCATATGCAAAGCAAGCTGATCGATCCGTGGTCGACGGACCTTTCAGAGATACCGCGTCGGCGTCCAGCCATCCCTGAGCCGGTACGAGCAGCCGTGCGGTAACTGACTAGAACGCGAGAACCGGCCACGAAACGGACCACTGGAGCGAGGAAAAACTCGCAATCCTCCGAAACTGGCGCGGGCGGACTGCCCTCGGGCCCAGCGGCTCGGTCGGAGAGGGTGGTCGCGCCAGGGCGAGGCCGCTACCGACTCATCAGCTCGCCCAAGGGTTTGAGCCGCTCGCTGTGGTCGCAGACGATTTTGAGCGAAAGCAGGATCGGAATCGCCAATAGGGCGCCGGCGATGCCCCACAGCCAACCCCAAAAGAAGAGGGAAAGGAAGATCATCGCAGGGCTGAGAGACAATCGTTTACCGAGCAGCATCGGTGTGATGAAGCTGCCCTCGATGGCGGTCAGGGCGAGGTAGGTCAGGGGCACGGCGACAGCGGTCAGCAGGCTGTCGAAGGTGATGAATGAAGCCCCGCCGAGAATCAAGACGCCGGTGACGGCGCCCAAATACGGCACGAAATTGAGCAGGGTGGCCATGGCGCCCCACAACAGAGGGTTGGGCATTTCGAAGAGGTGGCAGGCGAGGGCCACCGCTCCACCCAAGGCCAGATTGATCAGGGTGATGGTCAGGAGATGGGCGGAGAGATCTCCTTGCACCTGACGGGCGATGGCGTTGGCCCGGCGCTTGTCCCGTGCGCTCGGGAGCAGCTGGGTCATCTTGTCCCAGAGCCGATCTCCGGACGACAGCAGGAAGTGGGTGAGGATCATGACCACCCCGAGGCCGAAGAGAAGATCCTGGGTGCCGTCGAAAAGGCTTTGGTCGAGGGACGGCTCGCTACGGACCTCGAGGGGTTTGTCGCCGGAGCCGCCGGTTTGGGTCAGCTCCTCCACTTGACGGGCGGCCTGGGTGACATCTGCCACCGGTTTCATCAACCGACGGACTTTGACCTGGATTTGTCGCAGGCTTCGCGGCGAGTTGTCGATCCACTTTTTGGCCGGCTCTAAAGTCTGGTGCAGGCCCAGACCCAGAAAGCCGAGGAACGCCATCAGCAGCAGAGCCGACGCCGAGGATCGCGGCAAGCCGATGGACTGTAGGCTCCGGACGACCGGGTCGAGCAGGAATCCCAGCAGCGCCGAGATAATGATCGGCAAGAATAGGCTCTTGGCGCTGTAGAGGGTGAAGAAGAAGGTGATCGTGAAAAGACCGACCAATGAGGCGGTCTTCAAGCCCACTGGTGCCGATGAGCCTTCGGCGGACCTGGGCCGCTCGGGGCCTGCTCCGAGAGCCTGTGCCGTGGGCGAGGCGGGGCTCTCGTCCTGTGGATTCGCCATGCAGTCGTTCCTCGTCGAAGGGTTGAAATTTACGACGTCGCGATGCTCTGCGGCCTCGGCCGGCTTCGGTGGGATCGTCGCGGGGCTCAGTCTAGCCCGGATTCTCCATGAGACACCGAGCCGTCCTGAGATTTCTGCTCGAAGGCTCCGAGCCTTGACCTGAAATGGAAATCCTCAGAGGATCATTCTTCGAAGAACGTGAACGATCCGGATGATTTGATGAGGAGATGATTTTGGACGAGCTGATGTTGGACCTTCAGATCTCTAGAAAGTTGAAATCCTACGCCCAGGATCCCCAACAGCCCGAGGATCCGGAGCCGCCGGATCCCGGTGATACGTTGCCGCCTCCGAGCTGAGAGTCAGACCGGCTAGCGGTGGACGACTCCAGGCGTCAGCGAGCCGAAGATGTCTTCCTGGCGGCAGTGGATCTCGAGCCGGAAGCACAGGCCGCTCTTTTGACGACGGCCTGTGCCGACGACGAAGAGCTCCGCCGAGAGGTCGAGAACCTGCTGGCGGCGGATGCGCAGGCCGCAAGTCTGCTACCCACGGAAGTGGCCGGCGCCGTGCCCCGGGCATGGATCGATCGGGCGCTGGCGGATGCGACGCCGTCCCAGGTCGGTGAGGAACGCGGAATTCCAACCGGCACCCTGCTCGCCGGACGCTTTCGCGTGGGCAGATTTATCGCCGCCGGCGGCATGGGTGAGGTCTACGAGGCCGAGGACACCGTGCTCGACGAGCAGGTAGCGCTCAAGATCATCGCACCGGCCATAGCGGACTCGCCCCGTGCCATGGCGCGATTCCGTCGCGAGGTCCACCTCGCTCGCAAGGTGACCCACGCTTCCGTTTGCAGGATCTACGACCTATTCAGCCACGATCTAGGCTCCGCTCCGGGCTCGGAGAAGCGCCCCGGCCGATTGGACTTCCTGAGCATGGAGCTGTTGCAGGGGGAGACCCTGCAGGCTCGCATCCAGCGTTTGGGTCGCCTGCGACCGGAAGACGCCCTGGATATCGTCGGCCGGCTCATTGAGGGGCTGGATGCCGCCCACCGCTCCGGCATCGTGCACCGGGACCTCAAGGGCGCCAATGTGATGTTGGTGCCCGACGGATCCGGGGAAAGGGTGGTGATCACCGACTTCGGATTGGCTCGTCGAGCGACCCCGGGAGATGCCCAGGGAAGCCCAGACGCCTCGGATCGCGGGCTGACCCAAACGGGATGGATGTTGGGGACGCCCGCCACCATGGCGCCGGAGCAAATTACCGGCGATCCGATCACCACCGCCACGGATATCTATGCCCTGGGCGTTTTGATGTACGAGATGGTGACGGGCAGGCTGCCGTTCGAGGCGGGAAGCCGCCAGGAAGCCATCTACCTGCGTTTGCACGCGGATCCCACCCCACCTCGGGCCTTTGCGCCGGAGCTCGATCGACCATGGCAGAAGGTGATCCTCAAATGCCTGGAGCGTCGGCCCCAGGATCGTTTCGCCACGGTGCGCGACATTTCGGCGGAGCTCGGAGCAGACTGCTCAGATGCCTGGAGGGCGATTTCGAGCCGGGGACGGCGTGTCAGCGTGTGGGTCGGGGTGTCGATGCTGTGTGCTCTGCTGGCGGTTCTAGGGGCCGTCCTTTGGGGCTGGCCTCGGTCCTCGCCGAATTCGAGCCCGCTCGATGCATCGGAGGCCACCCGCACCGAGGTTCCATCGGCGGCGGCCGAGCCCGACACGACCGCTGCGCCCTCTCGGCGCGCCGTGGCGGTGATCGGCTTCGAGGGTTTGAATCAAGCCGAGGACCTGGAGTGGTTGTCGACGGCCCTTTCCGAGATGTTGTCCATGGAGCTGGCCCGTGGGCAAAAGCTGCGGGTCGTGCCAGGTGAGACCGTGGCCCGCATGCGAATGGATTTGAAGATACCGCCCACGGCTTCGCCGGCGGCCGATACCTTGTCCCGGGTGCGTGCCTACCTCGGAGCGGATTGGGTGGTGCTCGGCTCCTATTTCTTGGCCCGCTCGTCGTCCGCAGCCGGACCGTCCTATCCGGCGGATGACGGCGTCCTACGGCTTGATTTGCGCTTGCAGGACGTGGCGTCGGGTCGGACGCTGGTGGCCTTGACCGAAAGCGGTGAGATCGGTGATCTGCTGGAGCTGGTGGACCGAGTGGGGCGCCGTCTGCGGCAGGGCTTGGGGGACGACGAGCCCGGGCAGCCGGCCGTTGCATCGCCGGCCGTCGCCAAACCCGCGACCCGGTTGTATGCTGAGGGTTTGGCTAAGCTGCGGGGTTTTGAAGAGGCCGGAGCGCGGGACGTGCTGCTGGAAGCGGCTCGCCTCGATCCGTCCTCGCCGATGATCCAATCCGCTCTAGCCGAGGCATTCATGGCGCTCGGCATGGAAGCCCAGGCGGCGGAATCCGCGGAAGAGGCGCTGGCGCTGTCGACAGACTTGCCGCGTGAGCATCGGTTGCGCATTGAAGGACAGGCCTTCGAGGCGCGAAAGGCGTGGTCGGAGGCCATCGACACCTATCGGGTGCTCTTTGGTTTCTTCCCGGATCACCTCGAGGACGGCCTGCGCTTGGCCTCCGCTCAAATTGCCGGTGGTCGAGCTGCGGAGGCTTTGGAGACTCTGTCGAGCTTGAAAGACCTGCCCCAGCCCTCGGGCTCGGATCCAAGGATCGATTTGGAAGAGGCGTCGGCAGCCATGGCCCTGGCCGACTATCCACATGCCCTCGAGGCGGCCGGCCGTGCCTTGGAGCGCGGCCGCGAGCTGGGGGCCAGGCGTCTCGTGGCCCGCTCCTACTACTTGGAAGGCAACGCGCTCCTGCGGCGGCGCGAATATGGGGCAGCGGTGGACCGGGCGGTGAAAGCCGCCGAGATTTATGGACCCCTCGGAGATCAAAAAGGTTTTGCGGATACCCTCAATCTGAGGGCCAATGTGGCGTATTTCGAGCGTCGATACGACGACGCCGAGGCGCTCTACCGGGAAGCTCTCGAGGTGCATCGGCGTCTTGGATTCAGAGCCGGCGTGATGACCCTGACCAGCAATTTGGCGAATCTGCGCTGGGTGGCCGGCGACTGGGACGGAGCCGGAGAGCTCTACGAGCGATCCTTGGCCATGGCGCGTGAGATCTCCCACGCAGAAGGAGAAGCCAGAGGTCTCTACAGCTTGGGTTTGTTGGCTTGGCGTCGCCACGACCTGAGCGGAGCGCGGGACTTCTATCGCCAAGCTCTGGAAATCACCCGCCGAACCGGTGATCGGCGGAGGATGGCGCAGAGCTTGAACAATTTGGGCCTGGTGTTGCGACACTTGGGGGATCTCGACGGTGCGGAGCAGGCCTATGAAGAATCCTTGCAGCTCGCCCGGCAGAGTGGCGACCCCATCGCCATCGCCCGTCGCCTCGGAAATTTGGGCTTTCTGCGCCTCTATCGCGGACAGGTTGATGATGCCGGTAAGGATTTCGAGCAGGCTTGGCAGGCGTTGGAAGGCGAGCAGCATCCCTCCGTTCGGGGCACGATTGCCCACGGTCGCGGAGAGGTGGCCATGGCACGGGGGCAGCTCGACTCGGCCGCGGCGCATTTGCAGACGGCCTTAGAGCAGGAGCAGGAGAGCGAGGACCCAGCCGGTGTGATGGTGTTGCGCAACGCCTTGGCCCGTCTCGACTTACAGGCCGGGCGATTGGTCGCGGCGCGATCCGCCGCGCGCCGAATCGCCGCGGATGCCGCCCTGGCCGAGCTTCCTGATCAGGAGCTGGGCGCTCGGATCATCATCGCCGAGGCGGCCATGGCGGAAGGGGACATGACCTCTGCCGACGCGGCTTTGGATCGAGCCTCGGAGCTCGCGGCCACCAGTGAGGACAAGGAGCTGATCTATCGAGTCGCGCTTGGACGCAGCCGTCTGGCGCGTCGAGCCGGGGATCTTGCCGGTGCTCGGCGTCATCTCGAAAAAGAGCTGATCCTGGCTCAGCGGGCGGGTCTCGGCAGCTTTGGTTTCGAAGGACATTTGGAGATGTTGTTGATCGAGCAAGGAATGGGTATCGATGTTCGGGAACGGTTGTTGCGATCGGCGGAGAAGGCTGAGTCACTCGGTCTGCGGCATGTGGCCGCGTCAGCTCGGGCGGCGGCGCGCAAAGATGCGATCGGCATCGACACCCCGGGGAGGAATGGGTAATGGCAGAAGATCTCGAGTCGTCCGGCCACGCGGACGAAGATGGACGTGAAGGGGACGGGTTGGATGAAGCAACCGGGGCGGGCGCGATGCCGGCCGATCCGGTGACGCAGCTGCTGGCGCGGTGGGGAGACGGCGATGCCGGGGCCATGGAGCAATTGCTGCCTTTGGTCTACGAGGAGCTGCGCAAATTGGCGCGGGGTTATTTGCGCAGAGAACGCCCCGGTCACACGTTGGAGTCCGGGGCGTTGGTCCATGAGGCCTACGTACGCTTGATCGGGCAGCGGAACGTCCACTGGCAGAACCGATCCCACTTCTACGGCATTGCCGCCCAAGCCATGAGGCGTCTTCTGGTGGACCACGCGCGGCGTCACCGATTCCAAAAGCGGGGCGGAGGAGCCCGTGCCGTGACCCTCGACGACGCCCTCGGGCTGGGGGTTGAAAAAGACCTCGATGTGCTGGAGCTGGACGATGCCCTGAAGCGCTTGGCGGAAACCGATCCGGACAAGAGCCGGCTGGTGGAGCTACGTTTCTTCGGTGGCTTGAGCCACCCGGAAATCGCGGAGGTCATGGGCGTGTCCCTCTCCACCGTCGAGCGCCAATGGCGTCTCGCCCGGGCTCGTCTCTACCAAGCGCTCAAGGCCTAGGGCGTCCAGCTACATTGGCCGGGAGCGGAGGCGTTGCCGCGCAGGGATTCCACCCACTCGCGAACCGTCTTGGTTTCCTCTTGGCCGTTGGGCGTGTCCTTGCCCGTGAGCACTTCATCGTAGCGGGCGGGAAAGAGATAGGTCACCCATTGCCGGTTGAATCCCGGGTGTAGGTCGAAGCGGCTGGTCGGTGTCAAATGGCCCCAGCCTTCGGAGTCGGCCGCGTAAGCCTTGAAGCCACCGATTTCGTCGTCGAACGTCGCCACGGTCAAGCAGCGTCCGGGATTGGTGGTCCCGGAGGCGCCGTCCCAAGCAGCACCGGCGGCGTCACACACGGAGATCCAATGCTCGGTCATGCAGCCCGTGGGGTTGTAGGCGCCCGAGCCCGTGGGATAGCCCTCGCCGCCGACGCCTACCTGGGAACGCTGAAAGAAGAGCTTGGTGGCGTTGGGGTCATTCTCTCCCGGCACGTGTTTGGCCGTCACCTGCCCGTGGCTGTAGGGATCTGTGCCCGAGTAGTAGAAGTAGGTGTGATTCATTTGGAATGCGGGAAAGATCGCCGGGACTTCTTGGTCGAGAACCCAAAAATTCTTCGGCGCGATCTCGTCGGGGTCGAGCTCATGGGGCTCGGGCGGGTAATAGGTCACATGGTGAGTGAGCTGGACGTAAACCGGTTGGGCCGGCGGATTCACCGCCACATGCTGTTCCATCAGCAAGCCGCGAATCCGTTGGTTGCCGCGGCTGAATTGCCAAGGATCGTTGTGTTTCACGTGGGAGACGGTGCTATTCGCTTGGCCCCAATCCACATCGTTGCTGCTCCCGGTCCAGCCGCAGTGGGAAGCCTGGGCCTGGATCGGATTGAAAGCCGGGTTGATTCCCCACTCCGAGACACATTGGTCACCGCTGGGAATCGGAGCCTGATCTTGGGTTTTGCCCCAAATGCTGAGCTGCATGGCGGCACCACCGTGCTCGTAGAGGAGGTTGCGGCTATGGTCCTTGCCGTAGAGCTCGAAAATGGTGCCGCCGAGGGATCGGTTGATACCGACCCGAAGGTTCGTCCCGTACAGATAGTCAGTGACGGCGGCCCTTTCGGAGTAGTATTCGAGATTCGTGCACCAACCGGCGTTGGGATCCGCCATGGGGGTGCCGGACGCGAAGGCGCAGGCGTTGGATTCGTTCCAAGTCGAGGCGCCCGGCAGGAGTGGGTTGGAGTGGGTGGGATCGCCGGCGCCGTTGCGGTCGATCACGAAAACTTGGACTTGGTGGGTGCCTGGACCCATAAAAGGCGGTGTCCAATGAAAAGCGTGGGAGCCGACGTCGGATCGGTATTGGTCCGCGAGCATCTCATGGGCAACCTTGCCGTTGATGTAAATGGCGACGAGGCTGGGTTGTGAGCCGAGATCGCCGTCCTTGGCCCAACCGGCGATAGCGCTTTGGTGGGCCACGTCCAAGTGGCCGGAAATATTTCCGCTCAAGGCGAAAACCGCGCTCGCCGGTAGCAGCGCGCAGGTCCAAATCAAGCATAAAATCAGATGACGGCGGTAATTCGAATCACAGGTTCGCATCATGGGCTCCTGAAAACCGACCTATCGGCGGCCGAGGGTCGTCCGAGGGGTCGAGGTATTAAAGATCGGCCGGTCGGCCGATCGCTTCGGTTCAGGAATCCACGCGCCATCGAGCGACCAAGCCCTTCAGAAATCTTCTGAGGAAAATTTGAAGTTGATGAGAGCCTAGATGCAGCGCATCCTCGAAGAGATCCAAGACGAAGTGCGGCCCTTGCTCCACCGGGGCAAGGTGGCGTCTTATATTCCCCAGCTGGCCGACGTGCCCCGAGAGCATTTTGGGATGGCCGTCCACACTGTGGGCGGGGAGGTCTTCCAAGTGGGAGACGCGGATCACCGTTTCTCCATCCAAAGCATCTCCAAGGCCTTTACCTTGACCCTGGCCATGCAGCTGGAAGGGGACGAGCTGTGGCGTCGGGTGGGCAGGGAGCCCTCGGGCACGGCGTTCAATTCCTTGGTGCAGCTGGAGCACGAGAACGGCATTCCACGCAATCCGTTCATCAATGCCGGCGCCCTCGTAGTAACCGACGTGGTCCTGAGCCATTTGGCGGAAGCGAAAAAGACTGTGCTCGAATTCGTCGATTCCCTGGTCGCGGGCGAGCCCGTGTCCTATGACCTGGAGGTGGCACGCTCCGAAGCGGAGAGCGGGCATCGCAATCGGGCATTGGCTCACTTTCTCAAAAGCTTCGGCAATCTCCACAACGATACCGACGCGGTGCTCGACGCCTATTTTCACCATTGCTCGATCGCCATGAGCTGCAGCGAGCTGGCGGAAGCCTTCCTCTTCTTAGTGTGTGGGGGCCACGTGCCCGGGCGGGATCAACCCTTGATTCGAGCCAATCAAGCGAAATACGTCGGCTCGCTGATGCTGACTTGTGGCACTTACGACAGTGCCGGTGATTTCGCTTACCGGGTGGGTCTGCCGGGTAAGAGCGGGGTGGGCGGCGGCATCGTGGCGATCATGCCGGGCCACTTTACCGTCGCGGTCTGGTCGCCTGGCCTAGATCCCAGCGGCAATTCCTTGGCCGGCACCAAGGCCCTCGAGTTGCTGACCACCAAGACCGGAATCTCCATTTTTTAGACCTTCGAGACGTGGAGCCATGTCGGTCTCGAGCCCCGTCGGGCGGGCGAGCGGAGTCGCTGATCGTTGACGAAAAGTCGACCGCTCGCTATTCTGATTGGTAGCGAATCGAATGGGGCGAGCCGAGTGGAGCCGCAGGAATCGAGTGAAGGCCGAATGATCGAGGGGCCACAGCCAGTGAAAGGCCACAGCGATGGCGTTGAGCCGATCTGGGGTGAGTGATGTTCGGGTGTTGGTCGTCGACGACGATCCGAGCATGGTCGCCACCCTCAAGGATATCTTGGACACTACCGGATTCATGGTGGAGGTCGCCCATTCCGGTCAAGAGGCTCTCGGCAAGGCCCGGGAGCGCCTTCCCGATTGCATCTTGATGGATGTGAGGATGCCGGGCCTGGACGGGGTCGAAACCTTTCGAGAGCTGAAGGGAATCGCGCCTCAATGCAAGGTGATCTTCATGACCGCCTTTGCTTCGTCCGATCTCGTGAATCAGGCCCACAGTGAAGGCGCGGTGGAAGTTTTTCCCAAACCCCTCGACCTGGAGCGGGTGATTCACCTGATCGAGGTCAGCACGGCCAAAGTTTCGGTCCTGGTGATCGGCGATGCGGCTTCCTCGGAGGAAGTGCTCGGGGAGTGCGTCTCGGCCTCGCAGCTCGACGTCCGCTACGCCCATTGTGTGGACGACGCGGTGTTGCTTTTCGGCCAACAGCCCTGGCAGGCGGTTGTCGTCGACATGGTTTACGGCGCTCGAATCGGTGCTGACGGCTTGCGGGTCATCCGGGATTTGAATCCCCACGCCGCCATGATCCTGCTGTCGGGTTTTGAGGACACCGATCCGGCGGTTCGCAAGGACCTGGAGAGCATTGCCACCAGCTACTTCTCGCGTCCGTCTACCCTGGATGACGTGTTGAATCGAGTCCGCAAGGCCTCCGGCCTCCGGCCTTAGGGATTTGGCGCTTTGTTTTCCAGCGCTTCATTTTCAATAGTGTAAAAACTTGCGTCGATTCCCGAGTTGGGCGGCCCTGAGCACCTTTGTATCAGCCGTGTTTCGATAAGATGGCCGAGACCCCGGTGCCTCCGGGGCCGTACCTCTCTACAGGAATCGCCTCAGACCCGGGATGCGATGCCGAGGCTCGCTCCCTGGCTACCCGGCTTTGACGAAGCTTTCTCAACCACCCCAAGACCACGGGATCGACACACTATGAATTGGCTTGTGTACTCTTTGATGACCGCCTTCTTTTTCGGCTGCTACGGTGTGGCCCTGCACTCCGGCTCCATGGGCATGAGCGACCCGCAGAACGGCCGCTGGAAAGCCTTCCTCTTTGTCGGCATCGCCTATTTCGTGATCGCGGTCGTCGTGCCGGTGATCATTCTCAAAATGGCCGGAGCGAGCTTCGAGTTTCCGACCAAGGGCTGGAGCTGGTCGTTGATCGCCGGTTTCGCCGGTGCTTTGGGCGCGTTTTGCATTCTCCTGGCATTTGGAGCCAAAGGCTCCCCGGCTGCGGTGATGTCGATCGTGTTCGCCGGCGCGCCGATCATCAACGCCTTCGTGTCGATGGCGATGCATCCGCCCAAAGGTGGATGGACGGGCATCCCCATTCCGTTTCTGATCGGTATCGTATTGGCGGCCACAGGCGGTTGCTTGGTGGCACTTTACAAGCCGGCTCCGGCCGTGGCTCACGACGCTCCGCCGGCGGCCGTGGCGCAGGCGGCGGACTGAGCTCGGCCTGCACCCGCCGTCGGTAGGGCGGTGGGTCGTCGGGACCGATGTCGCCCGACCGGCAAGTCGCGGAATCAACCCCCTTGCTTTCCCCGGCCGCGAGGCAAGAGCCCGCTACGGGGCGTCACGGAACGGATCCACATACGTGAAAGCAGCTTCGGGTAGCGGGATGCGAGCCCCGCGCGCTGCTCGGGGGTCAGCAGATCGACGACCTCGATCATCAGGTCGACCTGTCGCCTCAGGGGAGACGACATGGCGTCAGTGAGCGCTTTCGATCGCTGCTCGACAACACTCTCGTCGTCCCCGGTCAGGACCGCGCCGAATTTTGAGAAAGCCTCTCGCTGCACCTCGAGGTCTTGCTCCCGGTGCTCGAGATAGGCGAGGAGCAGGTCGTCCATTTTCGACCGCTGTGTGTCGCTGAGCTGCAGCTCGCTCACCTTCTTCGGCTGATTCCACCAAATTCTCGCGATGAGCTTCTCGTGTTTGGAGGGCTCCGACGGAGCTTCGGGATCGGGCTCGGGCCCTTGAGCGGCCAGAGCCAAGGGCGAGGTGCAGACAAGGGCGATAGCCAGCATGAGCACGACCGGCTTTTTGAGCTCAAGATGCATCGAGCAGGGCTCCGGAGGGTTGGGGTGTCGTGGTGTGATCGCTATGATAGCGCTCTCTGGCAACCCCTGCACCCACGGAGACTGCCCCATTCGTTCCCGAAATATCCTGGTTTTCCTAGTGGTGATCGGTCTTCTGTCGGTGGGCGCTTACCTCGCCCTGCGGAAGACTTCCGGCGGCGAGCATCAGTCCGCGACCCCGAGCCGATCCGGGGTGGTGCGCGAGCAGCGCTCGGTGATCCTAATCACCGTCGACACCACCCGTCCCGATCGTCTCGAGCCGTACGGTGCCGAGCACGTTTCGACTCCGACCCTCAGCCGACTGGCCTCACGGGGTATTGTTTTCGAGCGAGCGTGGGCGGTGGCGCCGATCACCCTGGTGGCCCACACCAGCATTCTTTCCGGTCGGTATCCCTTCGACCATGGAGTGCGCAACAACGGCACCCAATACGTCTCACCATCGGTCACGACCCTCGCGGAGAAGCTCCAGGCTGAAGGTTATAAAACCGCCGCCTTCGTCTCCGCTGCCGTCTTGGATAAACGCTACGGATTGGACCAAGGATTCGACGTCTATGACGATGATCTTTCGAGCCGTCGCAATCTGAGCCCGCGGATGGTTGCGGATCGTCCGGCGGAGGTCACCGTGGAAGCGACCACGAGGTGGCTCGACACCCTCGGAACCGGCGAGAAATTCTTTACCTGGGTCCATTTCTACGACCCCCACGCCGGCTACTCGCCGCCGGCTCCTTTTCGCGACGTTTATCGGGACCGGCTCTACGATGGCGAGATCGCCTACATGGATGAGCAAATAGGTCGTTTGTTGGCCCATCCTCGCTTGCTCGGCGCCGAAGACGACGAGCCCTTGGTGATGGTGATCGGCGACCACGGCGAAAGCTTGGGAGAGCACGGCGAGCGTACCCACGCGATCTTGGCCTACGACTCGACCCTGCACGTTCCGTGGATCACCTACCTGCCCGGTGGGCCTTCAGGGGTGAGGATCGGGGAGCCGGTGGGGCAGGTGGACCTGATGCCGACCGTGCTCGGCATGTTGGGCATGGAGCAGGAGAAGGTGGGCTCTGAGGAGCGCTCGGAGATGGCCGGCCGGGACCTGACGCCGATCATCGAAGGCCGCGCGCGGCAAACAGCGCATCCCTACTATTCGGAAACCTATTTGCCGTTTTATACCTACGGTTGGGCCAAGCTGAAGGTCATGCATCGGGGGCGTTGGAAGCTGATCGACGCGCCGACACCGGAGCTCTACGACCGGATCCGTGATCCCCGGGAGCTGACCGACCTGCACGGGACCCAAACCGACGTCGCCCACGATCTGAAGCGGGATCTCGACGAATGGCTGTCGCAATTTGACGCCGATCAAGAGGCCAGTCTCTCCCTCGACAGCGAGGCGCTCGCCAAGCTGCGCAGCTTGGGGTACCTATCGGTGGGAAGCGGTCGCCGAGAGGAGGGCCGGGAGCGCCCGAATCCCATGGACATGATCGACCAGCACGTGGGATTGGAGCGGGCACGCATGTTCTTGGCCGACAAGCTGTACAGCCAAGCGCAACGGCAGCTGGAAGGGGTGCTGCGACGAGATCCACAGAATCTAGCGGCCCTGATCGACTTGGTGCGGGCCCATGAAGGCCAGGATCAGATCGGAGAGGCGCTGAAGCTTGCGGAGCGGGCCTTGGAGCTGGATCCTGAGTACACCCAAACCTACATGATGCTGGCCCGGCTCGAAGCCCAGCGCAATGACTTCAATCGGGCCTTGGAGCTGGTGGATTTGGCCGCCGAGCGAGATCCGGGTAATCCGGATGTGCGGATTCAAAAGGCCGGTTTTTTGCAACGCTCAGGCCGCTTGGAGGACTCCGGCGAGGTCCTGGCCCAGCTGTTGACCGACCACCCTGACCATCCCAGGGCCAACGCGTTTTATGCCCATTTCGTGGAAGCGAGGACGGGGCAGGTGGAGGAGGCCGAGAAGCGCTTGCTCCAGGTCGTAGATTGGGATCCCTATCTCGACCAAGCATGGCTCTTCTTGGGCCGAGCACAAGAGCGGCTCGGCCGCACGGACGCCGCTGAGTCGAGCTATCGCAAAGGTTTGACCAGCCGCCCGGACGACGCGGATTTGCACGGTGCGTTGGGGCACCTGCTGGCGCGATCCGGCCGTCATGGGGAGGCGGTCTCCCAGCTGCAGGAAGCGATCCGCCTAACTCCGAGGGAGCGCACGGAGCTGCATGTCAGCTTGGGCTCGGTGTTGGCCGAGATGGGGCGGGCGGAGGAGGCGCAACGGCAATACGACAAAGTGCTGGAAACGAATCCGCGCCACCCCGGCGCGAGGAATAATGCGGCGATCGCCCTTTATCGCTCGGGCCGAGCAGAGGAGGCCAAGGCGGCCCTCGAGCAAGTCGTGGTGGACTTTCCCCGGCACGCGGACGCCCTCAACAATTTGGCGGCGATCGCCGTCGACCAAGAGGAGTGGAGAGAGGCCGTCGACTATAGCCGCAAGACCCTGGACCTGGCTCCCGAGCTGGTGGAGGCCTGGAATAATCTGGCCATTGGGCTAGAAGGAATCGGCGAGCTCGTTGAGGCGAGGTCCGCCTATGAAAAGACCTTGGCCTTGGACCCTGAGTATTGGCCGGGATACTTCAATTTGGGTCTTTTGTTCAAGAAGACCGAGCAGCCTGCCGAAGCCGTGGCGGCTTTTGATCAGGTGCTGACAAGGATTCCCAACCACGCCGAGACCCATCTGGAGCTCGGCGAGCTCTATGCCGACCCCGGCGGTGAAGCCGACGTTGCCAAGGCCAAAGCCCATTGGAACGCCTTTTTGCGGCACGCTCCGGCTCATCCCAGACGGGAAGAGATCCTTCGCAAGCTGAGCCGGCTCTAGCCCAGCTCGAAGCAGTGGCGACGAGACTGCTGCATTTCTGGTGATCCTCGGCCCCTCCGGCTTTCGCGGTTGCCAGGCCCTCAGCAGTCGGTTAGGCTCCGAGGTCTAGACCGGAAATTTCACTTGGTGCCCAGCCGTCATGCTCCCACAGCGTGATTGGAAGGAGATTGTGCTGATGCTGAACCTCTTTTTGAGAGGGTTGGTCCTGACGGTATTGTTGCTCACATGGATACCCCATGAGGCGGCCGGTCAGATCTCCGGTATCCGCCTCACACAGACGGGCAATACCGGCTTGATGATCAACGTGGACGTCTCGGCCTTTTATACGACGGGCTCCACCGAGACCACGGCATATTTGGGTACCTACTACAATCAAGTCCCGGCGATCGATTGGGGTGACGGCTCAACGACCCCTCGCTATGGATACGGACCGTCCACGGGCATTCCTTTGGTGGCCACGAGCACCGTGGTCAACGGAATTCCGGCTCGGGCTTATCGCGGTAGCTTCTCTCACTCCTATGGATCCGCCGGCAGCTACACCATCTCGGCGAATACCAGATGCTGTCCGATCGCGACGCCGACGAATACCTTGGTCTCAGGAACCATCGTCACCACCACGATCACGACCTCCGGTCCGTTCGGCCCGACCACCTTCACCACTTCCTTCGTGCAAAACACCTTGGCGGTCAACGCGGTGGCACCGGGCTTCGGCAAGGCCTTTGCGCCGAGCTCCGTCGGCATCGGCGCGCCGAGCACCCTGACCTTCACCATCGACAACACCGCCGGCACCCTCGACGACAACAACTTGGCATTCGTCGACAACTTACCCGCGGGTTTGCTGGTCGCGTCGCCGGCCAACGTTGCCACTTCCTGTACCGGCGGCACCGTGACCGCCACTTCCGGAACAGGCACGATCAGCTACAGCGGTGGAACGGTGGCCGCCGGGGCCGGCTGCACGCTCAGTGTGGACGTCTCCGCCGATCTGCCCGGTGCCTACGCCAACACCACCGGTGACCTGACTTCCGCCTTCGGCAACAGTGGCACTGCTAGCGACACCTTGACCGTGACCGCGGTGCCCGTGGGTTTCACCAAATCTTTCAATCCGGACAACACCGGCATCGACGTGCCGAGCACCCTGACCTTCAGCATCGACAACGCGGCCAACGCGGCGACCGTTTCGTCGTTGGATTTCACCGACAACCTGCCGGCGGGCATGACGATCTCCAACCCTGCGAACGTGGTCAATTCCTGCACCGGTGGAACCTTGACCGCGACCTCCGGCGCGGCGGTGATTTCCTACACCGGCGGCAGCGTGGGCGCGGCGGGTAGCTGCGCGATCAGCGTCGACGTGCAAGCCGATTCGATTGGAGCATTCGTCAACACCACCGGTGACCTGACGTCGACCTCGGGCAATAGCGGAACCGCTTCCGACACCTTGAATGTGGGAGCCGCGCCACTCTTCACCAAGGCCTTCTCGCCGGACGCGATTTCCATCGGTGAGGTCAGCACCCTGACGTTTACCATCGACAATTCCGCGGGCATTGCCGACGCCACCGGCCTGGCATTCGTCGACAACCTACCGGCGGGCGTGGAAGTGGCGAGCCCTGAAAACATCGCGGAGTCCTGCACCGGCGGCACGGTGACGGCGGTGGCGGGCACCAGTGTCATCACCTACTCCGGTGGCTCCGTGTCCATGGGTGCGACTTGCATGATCAGCGTCGACGTCACGGTCACGGATTCGGGCCAATTCGTCAACGTGGCCGATCCGCTGTCGTCCTCGTTGGGCACGAGCCCGGCCGGCTCTGCCACCGCACCCCTCTCGGGAGGAACCGTGTTGGATGTGCCGACGGCTTCAACCCGAGGTCTCTTGGGATTCACGGCGTTGTTGGCCCTGTTCGCAGTTCTGGCGATGCGTCGGAAGCTTTGATCGGATTCCAGGAACGCACACTATGACGATGCCTCGAAAAATGCGGCGCCTTCTCGGCGCCGCTTCCTTTAGGTTCGACAGGATCATTTCGAAACTGCTTCCTCTGGCCGTCTCCCTGGGAGCCTTAGCTTGGCCTTCTCTCTTAGCGGCCCAGGTCTCTCTGGTGGAGATTTCCGACGCCAGTGGCCTGGGGCAAGGCTACGAGGTTCCCCAGGCGGGCTTCGGCTCCGGGGCCGCCCTCGGTGATTTCGATGCCGACGGCTTCGTGGACGTCTTCGTCCCCACCTCCGGCGGTGTCGGGCATCAGCTCTATCGCAATCTAGGCAACGGGCAATTCGAGGAAGTGGCAGCCGAGGCCGGGGTGGCCAGTCTCGAAAGGGGGCGGGCAGGGCTTTGGCTCGACTATGACGGCGACCACCGTTTAGATTTGTTGGTCCACAACGATTGTTATCAAGGCACATGCGCCGCCGGCTCATTTCTGCAGCTATTTCGGCAGACCAGCACCGGTGTATTCGAGGAACGCACCGTGGAAGCCGGTCTTTTCGACAACAGCCATGACGAAGAGCAGCACAGCAGCGGCATGGCGGCGGCGGACGTCAATCACGACGGATTCCTGGATTTTGTGGCCGGCTTCTGGGAGGGGGCGCTGCGTCTCTACCTCAATCAAGGGGACGGCACCTTCTCCGATGTCTCCTCGGCGGTGGGTTTGGACAACGCGGTCCTGGGGTATCACCAGCCCGTGATGCAGGACTTCAACGGCGACGGCTTGGTGGATATCTACGCGGCGGTGGATTTCACGGAGAATCGTCTGTGGCTCCATCAAGGGACCAGCCGAGGCATGCCCTCCTTCGTGGAATCGGCCGGCGCCTCCGGCTGCGACAACGCCATGAACGACATGGGCGTTGCCCTCGGCGACTTCGACGACGACGGGCTGATCGATCTCTATGTGACGAATATTTTTCGAGACGGTCGCCACAACATCCTGCTGCACAACCAGCTCGAAAACGGCTCGTTGAGCTTCTCAGAAACGTCTCAATCCCTTGGGGTCGATGAAGGGGGATGGGGATGGGGCACGACGTTCTTGGACGTCGACAACGACGGCGACCTGGATCTAGCGGAAACCAATGGCTGGCGCACCAATACCTGGGAATCGCCCCCCAGATTCTTCATTCACCAAGGGGGGCAGCCCGCCTCCTTTGTCGACCAAGCGGCGGCCATGGGGTTGACCGATGCATCCTGGGGCTCCAGCTTGCTCGCCTTTGATTTTGATCGCGATGGGGATTTGGACCTGTTGGAAACGGTCCCTGAGGTGGTCGGTGCGCCGAATCAGGAAGAGGTCCGATTGTATGAGAACCAGCTTCACGGCCCGACCCCTCGCGTCCAAGCTGGTGGAAAGACGGCCGGTGGAAAAACAGCCGGCGGAGAGACGGCGGTCGGCGGTGCTGCGAGCCGCTACCTGGTGGTCAAACCCAGGATGGCAGGTGCCAACCATCTCAGCATCGGCGCCAAGATCAGTGCTGATCTGGGTGAAAAAATCTTGTGGCGTTGGATCGGCGCCGGAGGAAGCTATTTGGGCCAAGAGCCCGCGGAGGCGTTTTTCGGGCTGGGAACGTCGGACAGCGCCGAGCGGGTAGAGATTCACTGGCCCGACGGCAAGCGGACGAAGCTGCTGGACATCGCCGCGGATCAGATGCTGACGGTGACCGACGATCTGCTCTTCAGCTCCGGATTCGAGCGGGGCGATTTATCGGCTTGGTCCGAAGCGTCGCCCTAACCATGGTTGCCATGGGATATCGAGGTTGGGTGATCCTCTGGGGTTTGTGTCTCAGCAGCTCGCTGGGTGCGCAGATTCAATTCTCCGACGTCACCGAGGCGGCCGGCTTGGCGAACGAGACCTATTTTTCGCCCACCAACCACAGCCTGGGCATCAATTGGATCGACTTCAACGACGACGGCTGGCCGGACCTCTTCATGGTAGGAGGCGGACCGGGTCGCCCGCCGCACCTCTTCCGAAACGAGCAGGACGGCACGTTCAGTCGGGTGGGCGCGTTGTTGCCGACCCTGCCCGATGTGGAGATGACCGGAGCTCGATTCGCGGATTTCGATCGCGACGGCGACCAAGATCTCTTCATCTACACCGACAACCACGATTGGTGCACCCATTGTGAAGACAACGAGCCGGACGGGCCACCGAATCTATTGTTGAAGAATTTGTGGGCCGAGAACGGCTCCCAGACCATTGAGGGACAGCCCCTCTTCCAGGAAGTGGCCGCCGCCGCCGGCATCGACGACCTCGCGCCGTCCCCTTTCGGCACCCTGCCCGCCTATCGATCGAAAACGGCGGCTTGGTTGGACTACGATCGAGACGGCTGCATCGACCTCTTCGTCGGCCACATGGTGATCAACTCCGGGGGCAGCGAGGCCAACAAAGATCGACTTTTCCGAAATCGTTGCGACGGCACCTTCGAGGACGCCACCGTCGCAAGCGGATTGAATCCCGGGAGCGATCCCCAGACCTTTAGGGCGGCGTTGGCCTCCGGCGGCTTCCATCTCAACGACGATCTTTGGCCGGATCTCTACGTGGTGAATGCCTCCTTCCGAGAAGAAATCTTCCATGCGGACTTCGTGTTCACCAATCAAGGTCGCGGGGAAGAAGGCGTGACCTTCGTCGAAACCACGGGTGTGAATATCGGTAACGACAGCCAGGGGGGCATGGGCGTCGACGTTGCCGACATCGATTTGGACGGCGATTGGGATCTCTACATCACCGATGTGATCGATTCGACCCTCGATCAAGAGCCCCTGGGAAATGTGCTCTACCTCAACGACGGCGCCGGCGGATTCCTCGACAATACGGCCCCCGAGGCGGGGGTCCAGGGACACAACAGCTGGGGGGCCAACTTCTTCGATGCGGATCGAGACGGATGGGAGGATCTGTTCATTTCGACCATCATCAACGCCGGCACGGACTTTCTTTTTCACAATCAAGGACCGGGTATCGACGGCAGGGTGAGCTTTACCAACGTGGCCCAGAGCGCGGGTATCGAGACCCTGGACAGCCGGGGCAGCGCGGCCGCGGACTTTGATCGCGATGGTGATGTCGATATTGCGGTGGTGAACCAGAACGGTCCGATGCAGCTCTTTCGCAACGACACGGTCGCCGGCGGTTGTTGGTTGGTGCTCGAGCTGAAGGGAACCTTGAGCAATCTCGACGCCATCGGCACCATTGTCGAGGTCACCACCGGTGAAACGGTCCGTCGACGACAAGTCAAGGGCGGTTCGAGCGCCCATTCCCAAGACGCCTTAGCGGTCCATTTCGGCCTGGCGGATGTTTCTGTGGCAGATGAGGTGAGAGTCCGGTGGCCGAGTGGTCTAGAGACGATCCTGGAACAGGTGGCTTGCAACCGATATCAGCGGATCATCGAGCCTTGGATCTTCGGCGACGGATTCGAGTCCGGGGACCTTTCCGCATGGTCTTCCTCTTCGTCCTTTGAGCAAGTGGAAGATGGGCTCCATTCGCTCGTCGACCGCGGTCAGCTCGAGCGCTGAGGCGCGTCCCTACCAAGTATCGACGAACCGACGGCCGGCGGGCGGCGAGGGCCGCCGGCGGGTGGGCGAGCCGAGGGCCGATAGGATCACCTCGCGGGTGTCGGCAGGATCGATGACGGCGTCGATTTCCAGGTAGGAGGCGGCTTCCGTGGCCCGCCCTTGGCGGTAAAGCCGGGTGACCAGCTCGTTGAAGAGCTGTTCCCGAGCCTGGGGATCCGGCGCCGATTCCAGCTCGCGCTTGAAACCCAGCCGGACCGCTCCTTCGAGACCCATGGCTCCGAATTCCCCCTGTGGCCAGGACACCGTGTAGTCCGGACGTCGGAGGCTACCTCCGGCCATAGCCATGGCGCCCAAGCCGTAACCTTTGCGCAGGAAGACGCAAATCCAAGGCGCGCGAACCTGGGCTCCGACCACGAAGAGTCGGCTCATGCGACGCACAGCCGCTTCTTTTTCGCTCTCGGGGCCGACCATGAAGCCGGGGGTGTCACAGAGGGATAGCACGGGAATGTTGAAGACGTCCAAGAGCTGAAGAAATCGAGCGGCTTTTTCAGCGGCGGTGGCGTCGATAGCGCCACCCAAGACCCGGGTGTCGTTGGCCAAAACGCCCATGGGCCGACCTCCGATGCGCACCAACGCGGTGATCATGCTGCTGCCGTAGCCCCGGCGCAGCTCGACGAAAGAATCGTCGTCCACCAGGGTTTCGATCAGGGGTCGGGCCTTGTAGCTGAATCGACGATCCGCGGGCAGGGCTTCGCGCAGGGGAGTCTGATCCCCTGCGCTCCACTCGGCGTGATCGCCCTGGAAATAGCCGAGAACCTTCTTGGCGAGAGCGGTCGCTTCCGCCTCGTCCTCCGCCACCACGTCCACCACACCATTGCTCGATTGGACCTCGATCGGCCCGATCTCCTTGGGGCTGAAGATGCCCAAGCCACCGCCTTCGATCATCGCCGGTCCGGCCATGCCGATCCATGAGCCACGGGTTGCGATGGTGACGTCGGCGCTGCCGAAGAGCGCCGCGTTGCCGGCGAAGCAATATCCATGATTGACGGCGATGCGCGGCACTTTGCCGCTCAGGCCGGCCCAGGATGCGAAGCTCGGCACGGTGAGGCCGGAGCTGGAGGTGAGCACATCCACGTCTCCGGGGCGACCGCCTCCACCTTCGGTAAACATCACGGTGGGCAGCCGCAAGCGGTCGATGACATCGAAGATGCGGTCGAGCTTGAGGTGGTGGAAATAACCTTGGGTGCCGGCCAACACCGTATAGTCGTTGACGATCACCGCTGTGCGGGCGGCCTGCGCTCCGAAAAGGGCGCTGTTGACCGTGCCGATGCCGGTGATCACACCGTCGGCGGGGGTCTCCCGGCGCAGCTCGTCGAGATCCCGTCGGCTGCGCTGGGCGGCGACCGCCAGCCGGCCGTACTCCACGAACGAGCCGTCGTCGCAGAGGTCGGTGAGATTGGCGCGAGCCGTGCGAGAGCCCTTCGACTCTCGCCGTGCCACCGCGTCCGGCCGTGCCGAATCCAGGGTTTGGTCGAGCCGGGATCTCAGCTCGTCCAAAGGGTCGGCCGGGTCGTCTTCAGATCGCTGGGGCATCGAGGCAGAAGCCCTTCAAGCCGACGGAGAAGATGCCCGATGCGTCGTGAGATACCGACGCCGCTCCTCCGCTGAATCCATTGTCGATATTCTCGAATCGGATATCCAAGGAGCCGAAATTGGTGCCCGCGTTGACCAAGGCCGAAGCGTTGAGCTGGAAGGAGAAGTCGTCGGTCCAAATGCTGAAATTGTTGATCATATTGCCATTCTCGTCATAGACCGTGCCGGTGACCGAGGGTGGGTCGATGGTCGAGTTGCCGCCGAGGGGTAAGTCGAGCATGAAGGTGATCACCGTGCCTCCGGAAAAACCGCCGCCGATCAGGAAACGCACCTTATACATCTCGCAGAACTCGCCGGCGTCGATATCGATCGGAAGCTCTCCGAAGGCGAAGGCGTCGGAGGGGGTGGCCTGGAAATAGTCGACGCTGGTGGGGTCGTTGGACAAAACCCGTGCCCATCCTCGAATAAATCCGTCGACATCGGCGGCTTGGCCGCTGAGGGCGTCACGAAGGTTGATGGTCCACACTTCCTTGGGGTCCAAGTTGCGGGTTTGGGTCGTGAGGCTCGACAAGCTGTCGGTGGGCAAATATTGAATCGACACATCTTGGGCGGTGTTGTGCTCGTTGCGAATACCGAGCAAGGTGGTGTCGCCGCCCGGATCCAAAGTGTCGACCAAGAAGTGGGGAACGATATAAAACGTGCTCGGCGCCTCGACCTTGGCTCCCGCGAGCTCTCCGGTCAGTGCAGAGGCCCGTGGCGAGCTCTGGGCGGCTTTCGGGGTGTCCGGATTGAAGGTGACGGCCTTGGACGGGGGGTGGATTTGAACCACGGTCTCGGCCGCGGCAAGAGAAGATGACATGAGGACGAGGAAGGCGAGTGCCAGGATGATTCTGTGATGCATGGAAGTGTTCCTTCTCGAGTGATGGTGCAACTTAGTGGGGACCCGTTGCTTGAGAATATCGAAGGCCAAACCCTTTTGGCAGGTATATGTGTTTTGAGGGTGATTTAGATCGGTTTGATGGTCTCTCACCCGATACCCATTTATCTCAATCGAAACGGTCGCGCGGGGGCCGGCATATACTGGTCGATAGCCGAGAAAGCTCGTTGTGGACGAGCGAGCGTCTGTTGTCGGGTTCCGAATTTGCGGGGTCACCTGGGTGACGGAATCCATTGACGAAAGGGGAGAGGGTGCAAGAGATCGCGACGTGGATGGGCTGTGACACTCTGGGCTATGACGTTGTGGGCTGTGACACTCTGGGCTATGACGTTGTGGGCTGTGACGCGGCCGGGGAGTCGTGAGCCGTGTCGTCTTCGGAGAAACCTTGGGATCGAGCGGCACGGCTCTTTGATCAGTTGGCGGATCTCGGGCCGGACGAGCAAGAGCGGCGCTTGGCGGAGCTGGGCCTCGACTCGGAGACCGAAGTGGAGCTGCGCGGTCTGTTGGCCGCCGATCGCCATGACGGCGGGCTGCTGGACACCCCGGCCCGCATGCTCGACAACGTCAAACACGACAGTGGGCCCGCGGAGCCGTCAGAGGCCGACGATACCCTGGTATCCAGCGCCGCGCCTTGGTCGAGGCGCGGTGACGAAGGGGCGGATAGCCTCGACTCACCTTTCATCGGTCGTCAAATCGGTAGCTGGGTCTTGGTGGAGGAGATCGCCCGCGGTGGATCGGCGATCGTGTTCCGGGCCCGTCGAATCGAGGAGGGGTTCGACCAGCTGGCCGCCTTGAAGCTCTTGACCCTCGGCGCCCTCGGTACCGATCACTCTCGCTATTTTATGCGCGAGCGGGATCTCCTTTCGCGGCTCAAACATCCCCACATTGCCACCTTGCTCGACGGCGGCGTTGCGGAAGACGGCACGCCCTATTTGGTGACCGAGCTGGTGGACGGTGAGCCCTTGGATCGCTACTGCGAGTCCCGGAATCTCGGGCTCGAAGAGCGCCTGGACCTCTTTCTGCAGGTTTGTGATGCCGTGGCTTACGCCCACCGCCAGCTGATCGTGCACCGGGACCTCAAGCCGTCGAATATTCTCGCCGATGACGAAGGTGGAGCCCGGCTGCTCGACTTCGGCATTGCCAAATGGTTGGAGCAGGGGGATTCGACCCGATCCGTGCCTTCCTTCACCCCTGCCTATGCTTCGCCGGAGCAATGGGCGGGAGAGATCGCCTCGACGGCCACGGACGTCTACGGTCTCGGATTGGTGCTGCACCTGCTGTTGACGGGGCATCAGCCTCCGCCGCTCCAGCGTCTGAGAGAGCCGACCGGGCAGCGTCTGCCGGCGCCTTCGAAGATCAGCACCGACCGACGGATCGACCGGGATCTTGACGCGATCATCGCCCACGCGACCCGGGAGAGCGCCGCAGATCGCTATCCGGACGCGCGCGCCCTGGCCGACGACCTAAAGCGCTGGCGCGCGGGCCATCCAACAGTGGCGCGCCCGGCCGGGCCTTTGGAGCGGAGCATGAAGTTCGTGCGGCGCCACATCATCGTGGTGGCCGCATCGGCCTTGGCGGTGCTGTCGTTGATGACCCTGGCGGGGGTCAGCCTGTGGCAGCAACAACAGACGGCCCAGGAGCGGGATCGCGCCCAAAGAGAATCGAAAACAGCTCGCGCCACGGTCGCCCTCTTGCGCGATTTTCTGAGCTCGGCAGATCCCACCGAAGGGGAACGCGATCTGACGGTGCTCAAGCTTCTGGACGCCTTCAAGCCGCGGCTCAAAGCGATTGAAGATGAGGAAATTCGGGCCAATCTGCTGTTCACCTATGCCAGCACCTATCGCAGCTTGGGATTGCTCGATGAGGCCTTCGAATTCCTGCAGCAGGCGCTCGTCTTGCAGCGGAGAATTCTAGGGCCCCACCATGCGGATACCCTCCTGTCGACCACCGACATGGCCTTGGTGGAGATGGAGCGCGGTCACCTGGACGCCGCCGAGAAGGCGGGGCGCGAGGCCCTGGAGGCGGCAATGGAGAACCTTGAGCCGGAACATCCGGTGGGCCTGGATGCCCGCGACAATCTGGCTGTGGTGCTCATGCAGCAAGGGCGATTCGACGAGGCCGAGCTGCTTCTACGGCAAGTGCTGGAGTCCAGAGCCCGTATCCACGGGCCGGACGATTCGCGCACCGTGACGTCGAAGAACGGGCTGGCCATGGCCCTGCTGAACCAAGGGCGGTTGGACGAAGCCGAGGTGCTTTTCAAGGAAGCCTTGGAGCAGATTCGGAAGTTGCGGGGAGAAGACCACTTCCACACCCTGACCTCGATCAACAATTTGGCGTATATCCGGGTGATGAAAGCGGATTTCGAAACCGCGGTGCCGATGTTTCGAGACTTGGCGGAGCGTTTAGGCCGAGCTTTGGGCCCGGATCACCCCAGGGTGCTGGCTTCGCGATCCAATCTGGCCGCGGTCCTAGGGCGTTCCGGTCGTCATGAAGAGGCCGAGGCATCGCTCAGGGAGCTCGAGGAAGACAGGTTGCGGATTTTGGGCCCCGACCATCCGGACATCCTGGCGGGACAAGCGCTCCGATGCAGGGAGCTGACCCAGCTGGGACGCCTCGGGGAGGCGGAGGCCTTGGGTCGCCAGGTGCTCGCCAAACGCCGCGAGATCTCGGGTCCCGAGCATCCGTCTACCCTCAGCTCCATGGCGCTCTTGGGGGCGATCCTCCAGGAGCGTGGCGAGCTGAACGAAGCGGAGCGGCTTTTTCGCGGGGTGTGCGATCTCCGTGGCCGTGCGCTTGGAGAAAACCATCGGGACACACTCACGAGTCGGCGCCAGCTCGCCTCGGTCTTTCGGGCTTTGGGTCGAACGGACGACGCTCTGGCTGAAGCCCGTGACTCCTTTGCAACCGCCGAGCAGGAGCTGGGCAAGACGGACGTCGCAACTCTCGAGCACCGTCTAGAGCTGAGCCGAGCCCTGATCGCCGCCGGGGATCGCGAAGGAGCTCTCGGACACCTGCGGGCCGGGCTGGAAATCCTCGCTGCCGAGGGCCGGCCGAAGACCCATCCCTTGGTCCTCGACTTTGAGAAGACCCTCACAGGCTTGGAAGCCGGCGACGGCTAGCTCGTAGACCTACCCCCGCGGATAGGGCGGGGCCACCTATTCGCGGGGCGCCCTAGGGGCTTTGGGCGGGTAAAAATGGGCATAAGCCTTAACCCGTCCGTTCACTCCGCTAAAAGGAGAGCCCAATGCCCCAGGAGCCGAAGAAACTCTGGTTTTCACGTGTACATTGGCTGGTTCTATGTTTGATCTGGCTAGCTCCTCAGACCCTGTGGGCACAAGATCCGGGCAAGTCGGTGCTGGGTAAACATACCTATCGCTCGTATTGTGCGACCTGCCATGGCGCAACCGGACAAGGGGACGGCAGCATTGCAGATATGTTGAACGTCAAACCCAGTGACCTCACGGTGCTGGCCAAGAACAACAACGGTGAGTTTCCCGCGGAGCGGACTCGCAAAATTATCGATGGTCGAGAGAAAGTCAAAGGGCATGGTACCGGCGAGATGCCGGCTTGGGGCGACGCCTTCCAAGCGATCTCGGACGACGAAGAAGCGGTTGCCGAAAAAATCGATCAGCTGGTGCATTTCCTGGAATCGATCCAGGTCGAGTGAGCGGCCGCTGAAAAGCCGAGAGCTAGAAAACCGTGACACCAAAAAGACCGGGCAGAAGCCCGGTCTTTTTGGTGTCTGGGGAGCCGGAAGGCTCGACCCTGGATGACCTTATCGGTCAGGGTGTGGGATTAGGAGGCGACGGTCAGCAAGTCGACGACTTCCTCGACTCCCTTACAAGACTCGACCGTTTTCAGGGCGAGACTGCGGTGGTCGGCGTTCTTGAGCTCGCCTCGCAAGCTCACACGACCATCGGTAGCTTCCACCTCGATATCGAAGGCGTTCAATCCAAGCTCGGTGATCAGCTCTGTTTTCACGCGGCTCTCGAGCACTGCGTCTTTGACCTCGAGCTCAGCGTCGGCAACGGCTGCTCCTACCGGAGCTTCAGTGCTTTTCTTTTCGATGTTCAGCTTATTGTCGACCTTCTCGACACCATTGACCGCCAGGGTGACCTCTTTGGCCAGCTCTTGATTGGCTCGATTGTCCGCCGTGCCCATGAGCACCACTTGGCCTTGCTCAGCCTCGACGTCCACTGTCAGCATGTCCCAGCCGATGTGCTCCAAGAGGGCGGTTTTGACTTTCAGCTCCAGGGCCGCGTCAGCGATTTCAGATTCGATGTCGGTGGTGTTGGTCGCCAGAGCGGGCATGGCGGTGAGCAAGAGAGTGGCGGTGACCATGAAAAAAACGGTGACTTTGCTATTGCGGTATTTGCGGGTTTGATTTCGCATAAAACCTCCAGGGGTCGTTTAGGGGAGACGGGGGCGGAATCCCGTCCGTGTATGTGAATCTTGAGAGAGCTCAACTCGGCCTTACGCGGCGTTGCGCAGCTCCCGAATCAAGTCGTGATGTTTCTTGACTTGGCGGAATTGGCCCATCAAGACATCGTTCATGGCGGAGCCGGCGGTGTCGATCAAGAGGGTTTCGTAAGTGTCTTTGATCTTGCTTTCGGCTCTTTCAGCCTCGATGAGGACGACTCTGGGGTCACCGGAGTTGATCGCGGATCGGAGAGCGATCCAATGTCGATGGGCTTGGCTCGTCAGGCTGCTGTCCTCGGTGGGTGTTTCATCGTTCACTCGGAGGTAGCTCTTCAGCTCCCGAGCGTGAGCGGTGCGAGTGGCTGCGACACCGCGGAACACATTCTCCACCGCGGCATGCTCGACCTTGTCGGCAGCCTCGCGAAGAGTATCGGCACTGTCGGAGTTGGCTTCCACCAACTGCTGTAGCGCGTCGATTGTTTTTGGCTCAAGGGACAGCTTGGTTTCCATCGAAATATCCTTCCTCGAAGTGTTAAATCAGTGATGTTGGGTGTTGAGCCGGCTGGCTTTGCCGGTGTCCTGCCGGACGCCAAATATAAAATGCAAGGTCGATGCCAAGAATGGGATATTCGGCTTCCGGGATGAGGAAGTTGTATGTCAAGTGATTGATTTTAAATGGCTTATATATATTTTCTGGGACACGGCTCTACTTTTTTGAGAGCGTGGAAATGGACGCAAAGCGCCCACCGGCAGCGCCGGTTCGGAAAGATTTACAAATACCTTGAAATAGCTACAGCGAAATAGAAGCAGCAGAAGTCTCACGCGCCCGCGCGCGTGATTAGATATGTGGGCGTGGATGAAGCCGCTTCAAAGGAGCCGTCGAATCACTCCGCTTCGTCTTGATAGGCGCGCAGGCGGTTGTAGAGGGTCTTGAGACTGATTCCCAGTTGCTCGGCGGCGGCGGGTTTGTCACCGTCGTTGGCTTCGAGGGTGAGCTCGATCAGAATCTTCTCGGCCTCGGCAATCGACATTCCGGCGTGCAGCTCCAGGGCTCCGCCGACTCGATGGCCGGCCCCGCCGGTGATCTCTTGGGGCAAGGACTCGATATCCAACACATCGTCGGCGATGATGAACGCCCGTTGGACCGCGTTGCGCAGCTCGCGCACATTGCCCGGCCAAGGGAAAGCACGGATCGCCCGCAAGGCGTCGGGATGAAAAGTCTTTTCGATCCCCGCCTCCTTTGCCTGCCCTGCCAAGAAGTGCTCGGCGAGCAGCTCGATATCGCCGTGGCGCTCCCTCAGCGGGGGTAGGTCGACGGGAAAGACCCGCAGCCGATAGAGCAGATCTTCCCTCAGCACACCCTCTTCGACTGCTTGGAAGGGGTCGCGGTTGGTGGCCGAGACGATCCGCACGTCCACATCCATCAATCGGCTTCCGCCCACTCGGGTCAGCTTGCCGGTTTCCAACACCCGCAGCAGCTTCACCTGAAGCTCGAGAGGCATCTCCGTCACCTCGTCTAAGAATAAGGTGCCGCCGTTCGCCTGCTCAAATAGACCGGTGCGCTGAGAGTCGGCGCCGGTAAAGGCCCCGCGCTCATGACCGAAGAGCTCGCTTTCGATCAGGGTCGGCGACACCGCACCGCAATTCACCGCCACAAAGGGCTCGTTGCGTCGTTTGCTCAGGGCGTGCACGGTTTGGGCGGCCAGCTCCTTGCCGGTGCCGCTTTCGCCGACCAAGAAGACGGTGGCTTCGGTGGGGGCTACCTTCTCCAACAGCTGGTAGAGCCTCTGCATGGGTTTCGAGGTGCCGACCATCTTGCCGAAGCGACCCATGGATCGCAGCTCCCCGCGTAGCTCGGAGATCTCGTTCTTCAGCTCGCGGGTCCGTTTCACCCCCGCGAGCAGGGTTTTGAGCCGCGCCTCATCCACCGGTTTGGTCAGGTAATCGTAGGCTCCCAGACGCAGGGCCTCGACGGCCGTTTCGAGCGAGGCTTCGCCGGTGATCAAAATAATCTCGACCGACCCGTCCTCTTGAATCAGCTTGAGGATCTCCGTACCCCGGCCGTCGGGCAGCATCAAATCACTGAGGATCACCTGGGGTTGAAAGGCCTCGAGCACCCCTCGGGCTTCAGCCACGGTCTGGGCGGTTCGCACCTCGAAACCTTCCAGCTCGACCAAGGTGGCGAGGGCGTTCAGAGTGTTGCGGTCGTCTTCGAGCACCAGGGCCTGGGTCATGATTTCGGGGTCCTCGGGTCGGTTGCTGAAGCCTCGGCTGCCTTTTCGATGAGATCCTGCAGTCGAGTCACTTCCTCGGAAATCGCTTGTACCCATCCTTGGTTCCGCTCCTTGAGACCATTCAAGTGGTCGAGCTCTCCCGCCGTGCTCCGCCTCAACAGGGTGAGATTGAGCTGAATACCGTTGAGGCAACCCCGGGCATCGTGAAAGAGCTGTGCCTGAAGCTCTCCGGTCCGGTTTTCTTTGCGGGTGGTCAGGGGGGAGGGTGATGCTTGAGGGGGGCGGTGCGGTTCCACAGGGCTCGGTCTCTAAGGTAGTTGCTCGGAAGGTTGCGATCACTCACAACCGCAGAGGAGGGCTCCACCCGCCCGTCGGGATACGGGCTCGGTACGGAGGGGGCTCCTCGATCAGCGAAGCTCGATGTTACCTCGCCGGCTTGCAACTTCTTCGAACGATTGTGCAAGATTTTCAATTTTTCTCTTGTGACCGCTGGTCGGGTCTCACTTGTGATGTTTTCTTGGATGAGTTAAGTCATTTTATGTCAATAATTTACGATACTTTCAGCACGCTCGGTCGGAAATTGGCACGGGCTGTGCTCTTTTAAATACACGGCTACATACACGACGGTTGAATACGACCGCCAGAGATGACGTCGGAGGTGGCGTCACGAAGGAACGCCGAGCGTCGGCGCAGCGGGAATTCCCGCGGCCGGTCCGCGAGGTGCTTCAGTGGAATCAAAGAGGTAGGGCTTCCGCTTTGCCGGAAAGGGTATAGATGAGGGCATCATTCAATGAGCCGATTGAGGGGGTTTACAGCTCTCTGGAAATCGTGCAGGGGAAATTGGTCGATTGGTGGGAAGCGGCCATCAGCCTGCTACCCAATCTGGTGGTTGCGATCCTGGTGATCGTCGCCTTCGGCTTGGCCAGCCGCCTCGTGCGGAACCTGATGTTGCGCTTCCTGCTCAAAATGACCAGCAGCAAGTCGATCGCCCGGCTGCTGTCGACCCTGGCCGGTATTGCGGTCGTGGTCATCGGCCTGTTCATCGCTCTAGGAGTGCTGCAGCTCGAGAAAACGGTGACCTCCCTGCTGGCGGGCGCCGGTGTGGTGGGTATCGCCTTGGCTTTCGCGTTTCAGGATTTGGCGGCGAATTTGATCGCCGGTGTGTACTTGTCGTTCCAACGGCCATTTGTCATCGGCGACTTGATCGAATCCCAAGACATATTTGGAATTGTCGATGCGGTAGATCTGCGGAACACGCGCATTCGTACCATGGACGGGCAGATCGTGTTGATCCCGAATAAAGAGGTTTTCGAGAACAAGCTGATCAACTTCTCGAAAACGGGTGTTCGGCGGGTCACACTCTCGGTCGGCGTGTCCTACGCCGAAGACCTCGAGGCCGTGCGCAAGATTGCCACGGAAGCGATCTCTGCCCTCGAGCTGCGCAGGACCGAGCAGGACGTAGAATTCTTCTACGAGAGCTTCGGCTCCAGCTCCATCGACTTCATCGTACGCTTTTGGATCGATCACCAGCGCCAGTCCCAGTATCGGGCTGCGTTGAGTGAGGCGATCATCGCGATCAAGAAGGCTTTCGACGCCGAAGACATTATGATTCCGTTCCCGATTCGGACCCTCGACTTCGGGATCAAGGGCGGCGAGTCGCTGGCCCAGGCCTTGCCGGTTCCGGATCAAGGCCGAATCACGATGGATATGGCCCCTGGATCCCGGGAGATGAGCTCCCGTCCGGTGGCCACGTCCGACAGCGTTTTCTGACCGTAGCGAAATGTTCCCTTTTTCGCCGGTCGCACGCTCCGCCGGTGAAAAAAGTGGAGCGTATGACCACAGTTTCTTCTGGCTCCAAGCCGGTTGAGCCGGGCTCGGAATCTCTCCGTGCCTTCGGTATCCGAGCGTGGGGCGAGTGGAGACTCACTGCTACACTGCCTTCCGAGCGTAAACGCCTGGACGGCTATCTATATAGGAGCTAGAACATGCCAAGTGAATCCAAACGTATTCCCGCCTCGCTGACGGTGATGATCCGGTCGAGCGGGCAGGAAATTCTTCAAGAGTGGCTGAGCGAGCAATTGAGCGCGGACACCCTTCGGTTGGATTTGATCGACGAGAAGACCTTGGAGGTCGAGTCGCAGGAGTTCCTCGCGGTGCTCTCGTCGGCTTTGGGCTCTGAGGAGCTCGTCGACTTCGAGCGGCCGGCCTGGCAGCCGGTGCTGTCGTTCCTCGACGAGCTTTCGCGGGCGCGGGACCACGCGGGTTTCGGCCCGATCGAAACCGCTTCGTTCGTTTTATCCCTGAAGCAGCCTCTATTTGCCCGGAGCCTGGAAAATCCGGAAAAACAGAGCTCGAAGGAGGAAATTTGGTGCGTGAACCAGGTCTTGGATCATCTGGCGCTCTACACCACGGATCTATTCCGGGAACGTCGAGAGGCGACCATTCTCCGCCAGCAAGAGGAGATGGAAGAGCTCTCGACCCCGGTGGTCAAGGTGTGGGACGGCATCCTGGCACTGCCCTTGGTGGGCACCCTGGACACCCGCCGCAGCCAAATGGTGACGGAGAGCTTATTGGAGGCCATCGCCGCCACGGGCTCAGAAATCGCCATCCTGGACATGACCGGCGTTCCCGCTATCGATACCCGAATGGCGCAGCATCTGATGCGCACCGTGGCCGCCACCCGATTGATGGGAGCGGACTGTATTCTGAGCGGCATCCGTCCTCAGATTGCTCAAACCATTGTGCACCTCAAGATTCAGCTCGGTGACATCAAAACCGAGTCGACGCTGGCAGCCGCTTTGAAATCCGCCTTCCGCCAATCCGGGCTGAAGGTACAGGCAGAGGGTTGACCATGGACAGAATTCCTATCGCGAAAATCGGATCCTGCCTCTTCGCGACGATCCAAGTGGATATGCACGACCGTTTGGCGCTCGCTCTACGCGAGGACCTGGGTAGTGAGCTCCTGCGCACTCAAGCGAAAGGAGTCTTGTTGGATATCACCAGCCTGGACACCCTGGACACGTTTATCGCCCGTTTGCTCGCCGGTATCGGCGCGATGGCCCAATTGCTGGGCGCTCGCACCGTGCTCGTGGGCATGCGGCCGGCGGTCGCCATGACTTTAGTAGAGCTGGGATTGACGCTCGAAGGGGTGCAGACCGCGCTCAATGTCGAGCGGGGCATGGCCCTATTAGAGGCCACTCGTTAATCAACCACTATTCACTCAGCTGGAAGACAGCTGAAACGCTTGATCAACCTGAAACCAAATACAACCTGTCATCAGATACATTCATTGATGAATATTCCTCTTGAGCTGGTCTCGGTGCAGACGGATGACGACCTATCGCGGGTGCGAAAGGCCGTTTCCACATGCGCATCGAGTCTGAGCTTCGATGTCATGTCGCGGACTCGATTGGTGACAGCTGCCAGCGAGCTGGCCCGCAACATGTTGAAGTACGGAGGCGGAGGCGTTGTGCAGATCGAAAAATTACGAGAAAGCTCGAGGGTGGGCCTGCGAGCCACCTTCGAAGATCAAGGGCCGGGCATGGCCGATACGGAGAAAGCCCTCACGGACGGATTTTCGTCGGGACGAGGTTTAGGTCTCGGGTTGGGCGGTGCCCGCCGTTTGGTGGACGAATTCCTTCTGGACTCACAACCCGGGCGGGGCACCAAGGTTTCCATCGCAACGTGGGTGCGGAACCGATGACGGGAATTCGCAAACCGAGGTTGTTGCGAGCGCGGTTTATCGCCGCCATTCCGATGGAAGAGCGGAGCCGAGTGGCCGCCGCTCGCCGGCAGGCTCAGACCATGGCCTTGAAGCTGGAATTCAATGAGGAACAATTAGGACGGCTCTCATTGGTGGTGACCGAAGCGGCGACCAATGCCTTGATTCATGGACAGGATGGCGAGATGGTGATCTCGGCCATGGAGCACGGCGCCGCGCGTTGGGTGGAAATGGTCGCTGTCGATCAGGGGCCGGGCATTGCCAAGCTGGGCCGCGCCCTCGCCGGTGGCGCATCGACCAAAGGTAGCCTGGGGCAAGGTCTCGGGGCGATCCGCAGGCTTTCCGACACTTTCGAAATCTTCGCTCCACCGACCCTGGGCACCGCGATCGTCAGCCGAATCTACGGCTCCGGTCCCCAAGATACTGAGGCCGACGGTCCGGTTCTGGGTGCGGTGTGTCGAGCCAAACGGCGGCTTCAGGAATGTGGTGACGGCTGGGGTTTTCGCGCAAGCCGTGGGAATTCAAGCGACGGGTTTTTGTTGGTGGTCGATGGAGTGGGTCACGGTAAGGAGGCCGAGAAAGCCGCGACGGAAGCCATCAAGCTGCTGGCCGACTCCCGTGCCGGATCTCCCCGGGAGCTGATCGGTGAGCTGCATGTGGGTCTGGACGGCACAAGAGGCGCCGCGGCGGCCGCGGTGAGCTTCGACACTGAGCAAGAGGAGGTCATATTCTGCGGAGTCGGAAATATAAGCGCTTGCCTCCGGACCTCGGAAGGTCGGCAAGGGCTGACCAGCCTCAACGGTGCCCTCGGTCACGGCACAGTCGAATTACAAGAGTTTCGATATCCCTGGCCCCGGAGATCCCTGCTGATTCTGCATTCCGACGGTATTTCGAGCCGCTGGTCTCTGGACGATTATCCTGGCCTGCGTTTGCGCCACCCATCACTGATTTCAGCCGTTCTCTACCGAGACTTCAACTACGACCATGACGACGCCACGGTGGTCACGGTCGCCCGTCGCTGAAGAACGCCTCTTATTCGAGAATCACACCATGCGCATTACCATCCTGACTATAGCCATCCAAGCCGAGCATGACCTAGTGTTGGTGCGTCAGCGATGCCGCCAGCTTGCGGAGCAGCTGGGGCTCGACACCAACCGTCAAACCCGTTTGGCCACGGCCGTGTCGGAAATCTCTCGCAACGCCTTTCAATACGCCGGCGGCGGCAAAGTCGAGCTGATCGTCGACCGGGATGGGGCGCAGCTCATGGTGAGAGTGTCCGACTCGGGACCGGGCATCGGCAACCTGCAGAAAATCCTCTCCGGCAATTATCGTTCCGAGACGGGTCTTGGTCTTGGGCTGGTGGGGGCCCGACGTTTGGTGGACGGGTTTGAGATTCAGTCCTCACCCGGCGCGGGCACCACCGTGATCTTGAAAGCCCGGATTGCCGGTGAGGTACCCGAGGAAAGTGAGCTGCTGAGCCACGTGGACGAGCTGACGCGAACCCCGTCGGGAGACCCTTTTCGCGAGGTGTTACAGCAGAACCAAGAGCTGATGCGGGCACAGAATGCCTTGGCCGAGGCCAATCGAGATCTCGAGCACTCCCAGCAGGCCAAAGATCGCTTTCTGGCTATGTTGGCCCACGAGCTACGCAACCTGCTCAATGCCCTGCGTAGCTCGATGGAGGTCCTCAAGCGGCGGCCGGATGAGGACCTTCGAGATCGCATGGAGCAAATCGCCGATCTGCAAGTGGAGCATCTCGGGCGGTTGGTCAACGATCTTCTGGACGTTTCGCGGATCATCCGTGGCACCCTCGAGCTGCGTCCCGTTCCGGTGGACGCGGGAGAGGAGATCCGCCGCACGGCGGTCGCTTGGGGGGAACGCATTACCGGCTGCGGCCGTAAGCTCACCACAGAGATCCCAGAGGGTCCGATATGGGTCACGGCGGATCCCACGCGTCTGGCCCAGATCATCGGCAATTTGCTTTCCAACGCGCGAAAATTTACCGACGTCGGCGGTAAGATCCATTTGGCGATCGAGTCTGGGCCCGGGCGAGCGTGTATCCGGGTCATCGACGACGGCTGCGGGATGGAAAAGGATCAGCTCGACGAGGTCTTCGGCGCTTTTGCCCAAACCTCTCAAGCCAAAGAGCGCATGACCGGTGGCTTGGGTTTGGGCCTGGCGATTACCCGGGCCCTGGCCGAAGCCCATGGCGGCTCGTTGACGGCCGAGAGCGCGGGCCCCGGACTGGGGACCACGATGGTCCTCGAGCTGCCCCTCGGCCGGCCGCCCGTGGAAGAGCGGGATGCCCCGGTTAAGGAGACGAGCTCGTTGGTGCGGCGAATCCTTCTGGTGGACGACCACCGGCCTTCGATCCAAGGCCTTTCCGAGCTGCTGAGGTTGGAAGGCCACGAGGTGGAGCTGGCCGCGGATGGTCCCCAAGCCCTCGATCTGGTTCAGGAATTCGAGCCGGACGTGGTGCTCTGTGACCTGGGCTTGCCGGGCATGACCGGCCATGAGGTCGCGCGAAAGCTTCGTGAATCCCAAACCGCGGCCCGCCTTTTAGCCCTGACCGGTTTCGTCGACGTGGCTTCGAGGAAAGAGGCGCTGGAAGCCGGTTTCGAAGCGGTTCTGGCCAAACCCATCGACCTCCAGCTGCTCAATCGCCATCTCTTGACCCACTGAAGCGGCGATGAGCCGCGCCGAGCATCGCCGGCCGAGCATCAAGGGCTCCGTTGGCCCAAGGCTCGGTCCGAATCAGATGCCGGTCCGGATTAGATGCCGGGCAATAGTCTCGGCCGCCAATCGGTTGCCGGCCCGATTCCAATGGGTGTCGCGGGGTTTGTAAAGGCGCTCTCGCCGCCCGGCTTCGATGAAAGCCGGGAGCAGGTCGAGCACGGGGATGCCCGCGTTCTCGAGCGCCTGGGCCAGCTCGATATTGGGCTTCTCCCAGGGGATGTGCCCCTCGAAGCCGATCCTGGCGGTGATCCGTTCCTGTAGATCCCGGTCGACTTGCAGCTCATCGGGCAGAAGGGTCACCAAGAAGCGGCAGCCCCGCCGTTGAGTGGCCGCCTGCATCTCACCGAAGATCGACACGATTGCCGACAGATTCTGTTCCACCATTCGGCTCGACGGCAGGAATTGCTGGGCCGCACCGGCTCGTAGCTCCAAAAAAACCTCTTCCAAGAAAGTCGGTTGGCTGTCGTGGTAATCCGTGGGGTGAAAACCCACCCGCTGCTTCGGCAGGATCACGAAGAGGTAGCGGAAAAAGTCGGCCACCAGCCAACGGCGCCTGGACGTGTTTCGTGGCCGGATGTGGAAGTCGTTGCCGACGAAGAAGCCGACCACCACGAGATCCGGCTCCAAGGCCAGCGCTTCTTCCACCAGCACCTGCTGGTAGTCCTTTGCATCCAACCGTGGAATGCCCATGTTGACGACCTCGACCGAAACCGTCTCGGTGTCGAGCAAATCGTCGAGCAGGGTCAGATAGTTGGAGTCGTAGGGCACCACTCCGTACGCAAAAGAATCCCCCAGGGCCACAATCCGTGGACCGTCATGGCTCGGATCCGGCTCCAGGTCCTTGAATCCGAGGGAATTGAGCCGGAATCCGTAATCCTTGGAGAACGGTGGCGGTCTGAATTGTTGGTAGGAGTCGGAGGAGAAGATAAAGCTGGGGCGGAACTGGTGAAAGATCCGAAACGCCCCCTCGGTCAAGAGCAGAGTGATCCATAAGATCACAAGTCCTTGGCCTAGGAGGCGCGCATAGCGAAGAAGGGTCACGGAATGGGAATTCCCCGTCGATTCAGCTGGGTTGTCTTTTCAAGACCTGGGTGGTGCAGTGGGCCGCGCCGTATCCCCGCTTGAGATGGTCGAGGTCGATCAGCTCGACGATTGTACCCGTTTCTCGCAGCCTTCGAAGGTAGCCTTCGCTGATGCCCTTCACCGCGCAAATGCGTTTGTCTTCAATGGTTAAGAAATTGGTTCCGTAGGCCTCCTGGTCGGCGGTGGAGACCGGCACGATGGTCTGCCGGCTGGACCTCAGGAAAGTGGAGAAGTCGACGTCCCGGGCGATCTGCCGGTAGCCGCCGTTCTGCTGCCGTTGGTACACGTCGACAGCCGGGCATTTTTCGCAAGATCCGCTGGATTTGATCCGATCCTCGGTCAACACCACCAGCTGCGGGCCGATGATGTTGAAGTAAGTGTCGAGGTGCATTTCCTGCTGGGTCTGCTTGGGGTCTTTGACCACGGCGACGAATCGCGAGCCGAAAACGTCCGCGGCCATCAGCTGTCGAATCGCCTCCATGTTGGTGCGATCTCCCTGTCCGATGTACACCACGTCGCCGGCGGGCAGGAAGTCCCCACCCTCCAGGGTTCCGGGCGCTCGGACCGCGGCGAGGATCGGCACCCCCAAGGCCTCGAGCGCGATCTTCAAGATTTCGACCTCTGGCTGTCGCACGTCTCGCTTCGGCCGGGTGAGCACGACCCCTTTGCCGGTGGTGATCATTTGATCGCGGGTGAAATAGAGGTTCATCAACGGCTGGGTCAGATATTCGGCTTTGAGGTCGTAGCCCCCGCGATCACCGCAGGACGACTCGGAGAATAGGAACGGGCTCGGTGAGCGTGGAAGCTCCGTGGAGCCCGGGTCGAGACTGACGAAGATCTTCATGTTTTGGATCGCGGCGTTGATCAATACCGGGCGCAGCTCCGTGGTCGTGGCCAGACGCCTCTTCAAATCCTTCGCCCGATTTTCCTCACACTCGCGTCGGGTCTCATTTCTGATGGCTTTGAAGTCATAGGTCACGAATCGGTCGGCCAATGCCAACATCTGCTCGGTGGAGGCCCGCCGGGTCAGCACATCCACTAAGTTGTGGATTTGCACCTCCGGTCGATTGAAGAGGCCACAGCCTTTGGCCATGGCTTCGACCATGTCGTCGTGCTCCTTGGCCGCCTGATGGGGGTCGAAGGGGTGCTCGAAGAGCGCCGACCACGGATGGGCGACGCCGGCCCAAAGCTCCGGGCCAGGCGTGTGCACGAGAATGGTCTGTGCGCGGTGCCACTCGGCTCGTGCCCCCCAGCCGGAGGAGCTGTCCGCCGGCTCCTCGGATTTCGCGGTGGTGGCGATGCTGAGAAGGCAAATCAAAACGAATACCGGCTGAAAGAGGGACCCGGCAACGAACTTTGACGCGGTTCTGAAAGAGAAACCCATGGCTCGACTCCTAGGTGCGTCGCGGCTTCCCGGGCCGCGCCCTCTGCTCAGAAGGCGGCCGGCGATGCCGGACTGGATGATCAGCCCGTGCGGAGTCGGTAGCCACATCGTCACCCACTCCGAGTTCGCGGTGTCGGTCGATGGGGTCGAAGCGAGCAACATCGGACCGACGAAGCGTTCGAGCTGTGGGTCTAGTGCAGGGTCCGCGTCAAAGGTCCCACTGAATTTCTGGGAAAAGTGGAGCCGACATAAAAAAAGCACGGACGACTCGTGTCGTTCGTGCTTTTTGCTTCGGCTCGCAGGCCGAATCGAGCGGGTCTGGCGGGATCAGAACAGGTAGGTGTAGACCAACGCGACGAAGGATCCCAAAGCCCACATCGCTAGCTCAATCTTGTTGCGGGTGTGGTTGGTTTGGGGATTTGCCATGATTTGTGCGCTCCTGAGGGCTTCTTTTATTCGATGATGAAAGGATACCCACGGAGCATTACGATCGGCATTACAGCCTCAGCGTCCGCCTTGGGAGGACGACCATTCGAGCAGCCCGCCGGACTCGAAGCCGTCGGAGAAGAGATCGATGGTGGGCAAAATTTCGTGCACGTCGAGCATGGTGTAGGCCGCTCGATAGAATTTGTCACCGATAAAGATTCCGTGACGGGGGATGAAGAAGCTCAGGCCGTAGGAGTTCGAAGGGTAATAGTCTCCCCAATAGTCGACCTCGGCGGAGGCGCAAGGCGATGAGTTGGGGTAGGTCTGTCCGCCGTCGGTTATCTCGGAGAGCTGTGCGGCACCGGCTGTGGCGGCTTCGGCGAGATCGATCGTGGCGAGTGGGGTGAGGTCCAGCAGGTATTCGAATTTGGTGCCGAAAAGGCCGGGGCTGGTCATGAAACCGTAATATCCCCAAACACGTCCGTCGGAGCTGGTGGAGATGTCGAAGAATTCGTAGATTTTGTTGATGTCCTGGACATCTTGGGAAGCGATCGGCGGACCCAGGTTGCCGCAGGGGCTGGGACCGGGCTGATCCAAGCAGTCGTCGATGTTGTAGATTCTCAACGCCTTGGAATCCTCGACGAGGCCCAGGAAGTAGCGCTCGGTGGGGCCGGGCAATGAAAATAGAGCCACCCCGCGGGTGTTGGTATCGAAGCCGGAATAGAGGAGCCGAGCTTGGGTCGGGCTTTCCGGGGTGACCTCAAAAAGCTTCAATGCCAAAGGCGCGGCCAGGGTCAGATTGCCGTCCGCCACAGCCACCAGCAGACGATTATTTCGTTCAATCAATGAGACGTAGTTGCCGCTGTCCACGGGGGTACCCGCTGTGCCCAGCTTTCCTTCCAGGGCACAAGATCCACCGCCGAGGGACGAGGAGAGGTCGAAAACGTAGGTGCCGTCGCCTGCCGCCACAAAGGCGTATTTTCGGCCGCCGGATTGGACCAGCTCCACCTGACGGGCGACGATCTCTGAGAATTGGCAGTGTTGGACGAGGGTGCTCGGCGGCAGGAATTCCCAGAATGAGAAACCGTGGCCGTTTCGTCCGGCCAAACCCACCCATATCTCGTCGTCACCGGATTGGATGGCGTCGATGGACTCGACGTAAGTTTCCACTTTGGTGGAAACGGGGAATTCTAGAAAATGACCCAGCCACCCGTCGCGGTACGCGACTTTGAGGGGATTGGCCGGATCAAACCGCAGGTCCCAAACCTGAAAACCCACGTTGTAGGCGACAAACAACCAATCGTCGTTGCCCTCGATGCGCGCTACATCGTTGAACAGCTCCAAACCGAACTCAGCGCTCGGCACCTGGCCACCGTTGGCTCGGTAAACCGTGCTGTCTCGGTCGCCGGGAATCGGAAAAGGGACACCCGCGAAATTGGCAGCGGGCCTGAACGTAAATTGTCCGGCGGCGTTGCGAGGCCACAAAAAATCGTCCGGGCCCATTTCCGCGCGGGTCGCCGGCACCGGACGGCCGCCGCTTAAACCGCCGCATTGCTCACCGAGGTTGAGAGCCGTCCCGCTAGGGGCCCAGGCTGAGGCGAAGAGGAGCGCGGCAACCCAGACGCAAGCCGCCCTAGAGAAGAGGGGATGATGATGAGCCATTGAGATCTCTCCAGCAAGAAATGAAGTCTTGACTCGGGGCAACCCGAAGTTCACTGTTATGAAAAGCGAAGCTATAGTAGCATATTTTGAATGCTTCTGAGTCATTTCTTGCGATAGAGCAAGTGCCGTCTCAGTTGGATATCTCACCGAGGTTGACAAGTCTTGAAAAAGCTCGATTCAAATGCTCAGGGATCGTGCTGGAAGTAGCGGTCCTTCAAGGCTTTAAGAGCTGCGCGCCGGTCGGCGGGGATGTCGGGATCCTCGGCCGGCTCGTAGATATCGCTGATCAACGGATAGGCGGGGCCCTCGAGCTCCGGATGTCGATCGATCGAGCGGTGGATGGCCCGGACGGTGGCTTCGTCTTCCCACCAGGGGTGGCGGAGCATGGGGCTTTCCAGCTCGCGCATCACTTTTTGCAGGTAGAGCTCTTCCACCCAAAGGGGAGCGTCGAGGCGGCTCGCCGCGTCGAGCACGAGCCAGGCGGTGGGGGTGGTTTTGTCCGGCCAGAAATTCGGCCTCGGATTGAAGTGGGGAGGAAAGTCGTTTCTGGGGTGAGCCTTTAACAACTGAACGGCTTGGTCGACGGAGCCTGCCGCTAGGGCATCGTCTACTTTTCGGGCCAGGCGCTGCTCGCTTTGTGTCCACGGCAGGATTGGGATCCACATGGCAACGGCCAGCACGGCCGGCAGGAGCCGGGCTCGGAGTGAGGTCGGGCTCGCTTCTGCTCCCAAGGCGGGTTGCCAGGTCGCCTCCGCCTTCCAGGTGACGACCACCGAGCCGATCAACCACACGACGAGGGACACCGTCGCGAGGTAAAACACGTAGAAGGTCACGTCGATGAGCAACTGGTCCTCGGGGGTGTGCATGAGACCACCCATCAACGCCAGGATCGGTTTAGGGCTGGCGGCGGCCATGCCGAGGGCGACTCCGTCGCTGAAGAGCATGGTCAGCCAGAAACCGGTGGAAAAGCGAAGGCCGAGCACCACCGAAACGATTCTCGAGTAGAGCAAGACCCGCCAGGTCGCCACGATCAGCAGGAACCACAGATTTACCACCGTCGCTTCGTACGCCGGCAGAAATCGTTCTACGGGCACGGCATAGAGCCAGGCCAGGGGGGCCGTCAGCCAAAACAAAGCCAAGAAAGTCCGGTAGGCGTCCGCGGCCCGGGGGCGAGGCTCCGCTCTGCGGATCAGGGTCAACCAGAGGATGACGAAAAGCACCGAGGCGTTAAACCAAGAGACCACCAGCGGCATCAAAAGGTGAAAAGGCTGCGCCAGGAGATCCACCCGATCGTAGCGTCGGGCAAGGGCGGCACCGAGCACCCAGATCAAACCGATCCACCAGCTGCGGCGATCACGGGCAAAGTCGAGGATCGCTTCACGTCGTCCGCAAAGGAATCGGATCATTTGCATCGTCGCCTCCGCGTTGATTCGGCCGGTGGTTCTTGAGGAGTGTAAGCCCAAGGCAGCCTATGGGACCCCTCCTGGGTGGTCAACCGACGACCCGGTCGATTCGGCTCCAGGCCGTTGAAAGCGAGGCGCCGAGCCGGGGCCTTGCAAAGACCTTTGCGGAACCTTAGGGCGAGCCGTTCGTTTAAGGAGTGGATGCCCGCTCAAAATAGTCGTTTCCCAGCGCGGATCGGAAGCCGGCGACAAACCCACGGAGAAAAGCCCCGATGAGAGAATTTAGGAATGCCCTTCGCTCCTTACGCCGTTCACCGGGTTTTGCCGTGGTGGCGATCGGCATTCTCGGTTTGGCCATCGGAGTCAACGCCGGCATTTTCAGCGTTGTCGACACGGTCTTGCTCAACCCGCTGCCGTTTGAGGATTCCGACCGTTTGGTGTACATCGCCGCTTCGGCGCCGGGCTCGGACTTTCCCGAGGAATTCGGTGTTGCCGACGAGTTTTACCTCCAATATCGAGAGCAATCGGAGCTGTTGGAAGAGGTATCTACCTTCAATTCCTTCACCAGCACCTTGCGCACTGAAGATCGGGTCGAGCGAATCCGCATGTCGGCTCCCACCATCACTCTCTTCGACACCCTCGGTGTCGGGCCTCTGCTGGGACGGCTGCCGATGCCGGAGGATGAGGACAACGTAGTCGTGATCAGCCACGCCCTGTGGACCTCGTGGTTCGGCGGTGACCAAGAGATCTTGGGCAAGAGCTATTACGTTTCGGGCAAGGATCGAACGGTCATCGGGGTGATGCCGAAAGATTTCTGGTTCCCGACCGACGATACCCTGCTGTGGTATCCGAACGTCATTCGTGCGGAAGGTCTCGAGCCCGGCCGTTTCGGACGCAGGCTCGTGGCGCGTCTGGCCCCTGGTGCGGAGCCGGCGGCTTTGGCCACGGAGCTCACCGTGTTGGCCAAGCGATTGCCGGAGCGATTCGGCGGCTCGGCCAACTATCAGCGGTTTATCGAGCAACATCGGCCGGTGATTCGACCCTTGGAAGAGCAGCTGTTGGGAGATGTCGCCACACCTCTGTGGATTCTGTTGGGCTCCATGGCCGTAGTCTTGTTGATTGCCTGTGCCAATGTGGCCAACCTCTTCATGGTGCGGGCGGAGCGTCGACAGCCGGATCAAGCGATCCGCCGGGCGCTCGGCGCGGCGCGGTCGAGGCTGATTCGCTCCCAAATGGCCGAAGCGGCGGGGGTGGCCCTAATGTCCGGTTTGCTCGCCGTCGCGCTTGCTTGGGCAGCGGTACCCCTGTTGGTGAGCGCCGCACCGGGCAATATCCCCCGTCTGGGAGACGTGGCAATCAGCCCCATGACCTTGTTGTTCACCTTCGGGATGTGTGTGATCACCGCGTTGTTGTGCGGTCTGGCACCGGCCCTGCGTTTTTCGTCCCCGAATCTGATGACGATTCGTGAGGGTGGGCGGGGATCCACCGGTCGACGGAATATCGGCAGAAATCTCCTGGTGGTGGCCCAAACCGCCCTGGCGTTGGTGTTGTTGATCGGCTCTGCCCTCTTAGCTCAAAGCTTCAACAAGCTGCGCAACGTGGATCCGGGTTACGACACCGCGGACGTCTTTACATTCCAAATCGCTCCGGAAGGCGCGCACTTGGACAGCGCAGAATCCTACGCGCGCTTCCACTTGGGTTTCATGGACCAGCTGAAGGCCCTGCCGGGGGTGGAATCCGTGGGCATCGTCGAGAACGTGCCGTTGAACGAAGGTTTGGCCACTCGACGTTTCGTGGCCGAGGGCAAACCCACCGAGGAAGGCGGCGGCACGTTGTTGAGCTTCACCTGGGCCGCCGGGGACTATTTCGGGCTCATGGGCATCGACGTCTTCCAGGGCCGTACCTTCACCTCGGATGAGCATTTGAAAAATCCCGGCCATATTCTCATCAGCCGCTCAGCCGCCGACCTGATGTGGCCCGGCCGAGATCCCATCGGTCGACGTTTGCAGATGCAGGAGCAGGAAAGCTGGGACACGGTCGTGGGCGTGGTGGACGACGTCATGCAATACGGATTCCGTCAGCCGGCGGAGCCGATGATTTACTACCCACTGATCGGTCAGGATCCGGAGAATAGTCGCACCATCTCGTCTCCGGCCTATGTGGTGAAAACTCCCCGTGCCGAGGAAATCGGCCCCGACATCAGGGCTTTGGTGACGACCGCGGCTCCGGGCGCCCCCATGTACCGCACCTACACCATGGAAGGGCTTGCGGCCGATTCCATGGGCGAGCTCACGTTCACCATGCTGACCATCGGCATAGCGGCCTTGCTCGCGCTCTTCTTGGGAGTCGTCGGGCTCTACGGCGTGTTGTCCTACGCCGTCGCCGAACGGACCCGGGAAATTGGTCTGCGCATGGCCCTGGGGGCGGAGGCGAGCCGGGTGTCGAGGATGATCGTCGGTCAAGGTGCCCGTGCCTTGGGCGCGGGCATCCTGGCCGGAGCCTTGATCGCGGTGGCCGCCTCTCGGACTCTGGGAGGTCTGTTGTTTGAAACTCAGGCCTTCGATCTGCCTATCTACCTGGGCATCTCGGCCCTCACCCTATGCGTTGGGCTGCTGGCCAGCTACGTGCCGGCCCGCCGGGCCTCGAAAGTGGATCCCATGGAGTCGCTCCGAGCTGAGTAGCGAGCGGGCTCACGGCAGATCGTCACTGGCCCACAGTAGGTATTTGGCGCGGCCCCGGGCTGTGCCCCGTTGGGGTGGTTGGTCGTAGCGCCAAAGGTCGAAATCGATCCGGCACTCCCGATCGCGCTCAAAGGTTAGGCGGGCCTGGATTTGGCGGTCGTTCGGATGTTGTGCCGCCAACCGTTCCAAATAGGGCAGGGTGGTCTTCAGGCCGCATTTCGGTTTTAGGAAATGGTGGCTCAGCTCCTCGAAAGCCTTTTCTTGTTTGGCCGTCATGGGTTTGTCGGCGGTGGCCTTTTGGCGCCATTGCAGGTAGCTCTCGAGCCGTGGCCAGTCGCCGGAGCCGATCAGATGCAACATGAATCCGAAGTCACAGGCCGTGTATCCCTGAGGACATTCGTCATGCTCGAAGAGGGCTTTGAAGAAAGACTCAAGGTGCCGGGTCGCGTCTTCCCACCGTCCCTCGTAGACGTCGATGCGCCCGAGCAGGAAGCGAGCCTCGGCCCGTTGCCGCACGCTCGCCGACGGATTCTCTCGGACGCCCTCGGCCAAGTGTCGCGCTTTTTCGAGATCTCGCTCACCCTCGTTGGGCCAGAGATGCTCGAAGCCGGCGCGCAGGGCGAGCTTGGCATGGCTCGGAAACTTCTGCGCAAAGGCCCAGAGGGATTCGCGGAAGAAGGCCGGTTGTCTGTAGGCCATTTTTTGTAGCCACTCGCGGGCTGATTCGGGCCCGGCGACGCGTTCCAAATATCGAACCTTCTGCGAGCGCAGGCGTGCGAGATCTCCTGTCTTGAGCAATAAGTCGGCCAGGGTCAGCTCCAGAGCGTCGCGGACGTCGTTTTCCAAAACGATCGACGGATCTTCCAAACGCCGCTCGATTTCAGCGATTTTGCCCTGCGGCTCGGCTTCCACCGCGTTGAGAGGCCAAGGGTCGAGCTGCGGCAGGTGGGCGGCGACGTCGACCAGCAGATTGGCCACTTGGGTAGAGAGCTCGCATTGCTTCAGGGTCTCGACCATATTCCCGACCCGGCCTGGACACACCGCAGCCGCCTGGACCACCCTTTGGTGGAAGAGATCGGTTTCCGCGGTTTGGGCGAGACGTTGACACAGGCCTTGCCGAAGCTCTTTGGCATTAGGCTTCTCCCTCAGAGCAGCGTCCGATGGCTGATCTTTGATGTGTTTCAGATCGGTGAGGGTCTTCTGCCAAGACTTCACGTATCCGTAGTCCGGCCCGCGGGTGAGCAGCGTTTCCAGCAGCGCCTGATCGCGCTGCTCGACGGCGTCTTGGATGAGGCGCATCCGCATCTGGTGCCGGAGATCGTCCCACCAATCCATTCGATCTCCAGCGTCGACGACGGCTTGCAGCTCGATGTCGAGGTGAAGTCCGGCTCCGACCGCGCGATCATCGAAAGCTGCCCAGCAAGTCTTGCCCGCCAAGGACTTCGTGGGGAAGCGATGACACAGCTCCGCGAGGCTTTCGAATGACAGCTCGCCGTCGGCGATGTCCTGAAATCGCTGCTCGACGGAAGGATCCCGCGCTTCTTCGGGCAGGTGCTCAGAGAGATCGATCCACCGAAGCAAAGCCGTCGGATGATCCGGATGCTCTTGATCAAATCGTCGTAGGACATCGACGGCGGCAGCGAAGTCCTTGGATCTAATGTGGCTTCGATAGATCTGTTCCGTGTCCTGGGGCAAGAAGTTATGGACGGGCTGTGGATGTTTGGAGGTCGACTTTGGTTGGACCTTCAGGCTTTCGCCCTGCCGTTGAAACCTGAGCTCGTCGGCGCGCTCCAGCTGGCCGGCTTCCACCAGAGTGTGAATCAATACTTGCCGGGCCCCAGGATTCGTGGGGTCGGCCACCAGAGCCGATTCCAGCTCGGCGACGGCCTGGTCGATGCGTCCCTTGGCGATCATCTTGCGGGCCCACCAAGACCATGCCATTTCGCTTTGGGGGTACGCGTTGCGCCATAGATCCAGCCAATGCAAGAGGTCGCCGGGATGGCGATCGAAGGCCCCCTCCGGCGGCTCTTGCCAATGCACGCGCCGATATCCGATCTCCACTTGCCGGCGACGATCGGCGGCCGTCTCCATCAGACCCACCATGCGGATCCACTTGCCCTCCGAGTCTTGGGGATTGAGCAACAGCTCGGACTGGAGCCTAAATAGGGTTTCTTCTTGTTCGAGCAGATCCTCGGTGGTGACGATTTCGGCGCCCGAGCAGAAATAGTTGGATTTCATGCAGCGGATGCCGGGCATGGTTTTCAGCGGGCTGGATTCGATCTCGGGATTGGCCCCGGCTGAGGGGCTGGAAACCGTCAAATAGGCTGTGAGGGCTGTGAGCCCGACACTGATTCTTTTTTGAGTCCTCAAATGACCTCCCTTTGAGTCCCTGAATCTCGGGACGACAGCTTCCCTTCTAGAGCTGGGGAGGATTTGACACAAGCCGATTTGGGTGGACGGCGCAGTTCCTGGGGCGAATGGGCTAGGCCGGGTTTCGATGCATCGCGTTCGTTGCGGGTGGCTCGTGGGGTGGCACTTGGGAGGACAATTAGGGCGCGCGGAACGCCGAGCGATAGGCCCTGGGGGTCGTGCCCAGGTGACGAGCCATGTGCTTGCGCAGATTGGCAGCGGTGCTCAACCCGGTTTGGGAAGCGATCAGCTCCACGCTGTGGCTCGACGATTCCAACATCTCGCGGGCCTTGGCGACCCGCTGCTGCACCAACCATTGGTGGGGGCTCAGGCCGGTAATGTCTCTGAAGCGACGTTGGAAAGTTCGCAGGGAATAACCGAATCGACTCGCCACTTCCTGCATGGCCACGGGCTGCTCCAGGTGCTCGACCATCCAATCGAGCACCGGCCCGAAGCTGTCGTTTTCGGCCACCCCCGCCGGCGACTCGGCGTATTGGGATTGCCCACCGTCGCGATGGGCTGGGGCCACCATGCGACGCGCGACGGCGTTGGCGACGCTCAAGCCGAAGTCGTCACGGACCATGGCCAAGCACAGGTCCAACCCAGCCGCGCAACCCGCGGACGTGGAGATCTGACCGGGGCCGGAGGTGTCGTGCAGATAGAGGGCATCGGGCTCGAAGCGGACGTTCGGAAACCTCTGGGCCATAACCTCCGAGTGCAACCAATGGGTGGTCACCCGCTTGCCGTCGAGCAGACCGGCGTGAGCCAGGGCAAAAGTACCGGTGCAAATCGCCATCAAACGTGCTCCCCGTCGGTGGGCAGCTCGGAGGGCATCGAGCACATCTCCATTCGGTGGCTCCAGGGGGTCGCGCCAGCCGGCGATCAAAATGGTCTGCGCATCTTCGAGGTCTTTGAGGGTGCCCTCGGGGCAAATCTCCAAGCCATGGCTCGAATAGAGGCGTCCGGGCTCGGCTCGACAGGCCAGAAATCGATACCAATTAGGCACCATCTCGGTCCGGTCACGGCCCAAGATCTCCCGGGCAATGCTGTATTCAAAGGCCCTCAAGCCATCATAAATCACGGCCGCGATCAGGTGAGGTGTGGTGGACGTCATGGCGGAATTCTATCCAATGGTCATGATGTGGCCATGTTCGTGCCGTCCGGGGTGGCCTTGTCCAAAATGCCGGCATCTTGATCGACGGCCTCCGGATCGGTGGCGGCTTTGTTGCGGCTCGAGACGATCAGCATCACGGCGATCACCACCGCCGCGGTCGCGAGGAAAATTCGCGGTCCCAGCGTTTCGTCCGCAAGGGCCCAGCCGAGCATCACGGCCACCACCGGATTGATATAGGCGTAGGTCGAGACTTTGGCGGGGGTCGAGACCTTGAGCAGCCACACATAGGCCGAGTAGCTGACCACCCCTCCGATGATCGCCAGGTAGGCCAGCGCCCAGCCGGATCGCGCGGAGATCTGGCTGAGCTCGATGCGTTCTCCCAAGGTGAAGCCGGCGGCCAGCAAGACCGTCCCGCCGAGCAACATCTGCATGCCGACATTCTGCAGGGTCGAAGGGCTCTGTTCCGCGCTGCGGGAATAGATCGAGCCGAGGGCCCATGAAAAGGCGGCGAACGCGATCACCAACGTGCCCACCAGGTCGACCCGGCCTTCGCCGAGACTGCTCGGCCCGACCAGAATGCCGATACCCGCCGTGCCGAGCAACAATCCGAAGATCACCGACGGCCCGGGGCGAGATCCCCCGGGTCGTAGGGCGTCGAGCATCACCATCCACATCGGCACCGTCGCCACGATCAACGCCGCCACCCCCGACGGCACGAATTGCTCGGCCCACGTCAGCAGGCCATTGCCGAGCACCAACAGACACATGCCGACGACAAAGGCCGATCGCCAATGGACGGCCTTAGGCCACTCGACCCCCTGCAAGCGCACCAAGACGAATAACACCACGCCGGCGATCAAAAAACGGACACCGGCCATGGAAAACGGCGGGATCGTTTCGATGGCGAATCGAATACCTAAGTAGGTAGAGCCCCAGATGAAGTAGACGGCGGCGAATGCCGTCAGCAAGCTGGGCAGGGAAGGCTTTGGAGATTGGAGGTGTGTTGCCATGGGGAGAGCATGACAAAGCCGCCATGGGAGAAAAAGTGGCATTATCGTCATTGTCGGTCACGATCGCGTCATCCTGGGTGCGCGACGATGTCTGAACCTGGGAGCTTTAAGGCGACGGGTTGTAACGATTTCCGCGCTGAAGCGTAGATTCGGCTCAACTGTCTCCCACCCCTATTCCGATTCAGGAGAGCCCCCAACATGCAGAATAGAGCTCAGCCCGTCCGAGGTTCCATCTTCCATAGTCGGCCCAGTGGCCAGGGAGCGGTCTGAAATGTCGGCCGCTGAATTGAGCTCCCAGGCTGGCCGCAAGCCCCTCCGGATTTGGCCGGGCATCGCCATTGTGGTGCTACAGTGGCTAGCCCGATTCGTCATGCCGGTGGTGGCACCGGACACCATGCAATACGGCGTGATCGCCGGCCTGCTCGGCGGAGTCGCCGTTGTTTCTTGGTGGCTGTTCTTCAGCCGTGCACCTTGGTCGGAACGCTTGGGCGGTTTGGCCTTGATGGCCGTCGCTCTGGTGACCGGCTCCATGCTGATCCACGAGTCCGTGGCCACGGGCATGATGGGCATGATGTTTCCTCTCTATGCCATCCCGGTGCTGAGTCTGGCCTTTGTGGCATGGGCAGTGCTGGGTCGCGAGCTGACCGGCGGCACCCGTTGGCTGGCCATGGCGGTGGCGATTCTTGCGGCGTGCTGGGGATGGGCCTTGGTCAAAACCGGTGGTTTTACCGCCGACCTCGATCACGACTTCGCGTGGCGCTGGTCGAGGACCGCTGAGGATCGTCTGTTGGCGGAGGCCGCCGACGAGCCGGTGGCGTCATCGGAGGCGGTTGTCGAGGGGCACGTTGGATCCGCGCCGGTTTGGTCCGGCTTCCGTGGACCCAAGCGCGACGGCGTGGTGCCCGGCGTGCGCATCGCCACGGATTGGTCGACCCAGCCTCCCGAGGAGCTGTGGCGTCGACCGATCGGTCCCGGTTGGTCGTCCTTCGCCGTCGACGGCTCTTGGATCTACACCCAGGAGCAGCGGGGAGAGGAGGAGGTGGTGTCTTGCTACCACGCCGAAACCGGTGAGCCCGTTTGGATGCACCGAGACGAGGCCCGCTTTTGGGAGTCGAACGGCGGCGCCGGTCCGCGGTCGACGCCAACCCTGCACAAAGGTCGGGTCTACACCTTGGGCGGCACGGGCATCTTGAACGCCCTGGACGCCCGGGACGGCTCGGTGATCTGGTCGCGCAACGCCGCTGAGGATACGGCCATGCCCGTGCCCATGTGGGGCTTCTCGGGCTCGCCCCTGATTTTCGACCCGCCGACCGAAGCCCCTGAGGTCGATGGCCCTGCCTCGGACGAGGCTGCTGCCGACCAAGGCGCGGATGGCGAATTCGCAGATTTTGAATCTCCAGGGGACGAATCTGCAGGGGGCGGTCTGGTGATCGTCGCCGCCTCCGGGGCCTTGGTGGCCTACGACCTGGACACCGGAGAGCAGCGTTGGGTCGGACCGAGCGCCGGGGAAGGCTATAGCTCACCCCACTTGGTGGAGATCGACGGGATCACCCAAGTCTTGCAGCTCAACGGAGACGGTTTGGTCAGCGTCTCGCCGATCGATGGAGAGCTGCTCTGGCAACACGATCAATCGGGATATCCCATCGTCCAGCCGGCCATGACCCCGGACGGAGACGTTTTGATCAGCGTCGACGATCGAGGTGGGCTGCACCGGATCTCGCCACAATTAGGCAGCGACGGTTGGACCGTGGAAAAAGGCTGGACCACCATCGGCTTGAAACCCTATTCCAGTGATTTCGTGGTGCACAAAGGCCATGCCTATGGTTTTGACGGCAACATCATGTCCTGTGTCGACCTCAAGGACGGTGAGCGCAAGTGGAAAGGCGGCCGTTACGGATTGGGCCAGCTGGTGCTTTTGCCGGATCAGGACCTGATGGTGGTGGTGACGGAAAAAGGCAAGCTGACCCTGGTTCGCGCGACCCCCGATTCCTTTGACGAGGTGGCCTCTATCGACCTCTTCAAGGGCAAGACCTGGAACCATCCCGTCTTGGTCGACGACCTGCTGTTGATTCGCAACGGCGAGCAGATGGTCGCCTTCCGACTTGCCCTCAAAGGTAACTGATCGGCTCACTGTGTAGTTTTCGCCTGTGCAGGGGCGAATCTTGTATTCGCCCATTTCGGGGCAGCCCTGCAATTTTGTCCAAGATGGGCGGGGCTGCCCTGGGCGAGGATGGGGGCATGAAAGAGACAAGCCCACTTCCCGACCCTTTTTCGAATAGCTTTCATCCCAACCCGTTGGCCCAGCCGGCAAGCCTTGCCACGGACCGCGATATGTCGATCGACGAGCTCCGGGCAGAGGCGACCCGGGCAGTTGATTGGGTCGCCGACTATCTGAGCGGCCTAGAGTCACAGCCGGTGATTCCGCCGGTGGCTCCCGGCGACATCCGTCGATCCTTGCCTGAAAGCGCGCCGGAGCACGGCGAATCCATGGACGCCATTTTCAGCGACCTGGAGTCGAGGATCGCCCCCGGTCTGACCCATTGGAATCATCCCTCGTTCTTCGCCTACTTCAACGCGTCGAGCAGCGGTCCGGGCATGATCGCCGAGCTGATCGCGGCGGCGATCAACAGCAATTCCATGATTTGGCAGACCTGCCCGGCGGCCCACGAGCTGGAAGAGCTGACGGCGGGTTGGTTGCGTCGATGGATGGGTTTGCCGGAGTCCTTCCGCGGTCTCTTCACCGATGGTGGCTCCGCCAGCACCTTCCACGCCCTGGCCGCCGCGCGACAAACCGTGACCGAGGTGGATTGGCGACAAAACGGAGGTCGTGGCGCGCCCGAGCTACGTCTCTACGTCACCGAGCACACCCATTCCTCGATCCACAAAGCGATGCTCGCCCTGGGGTTGGGATTGTCCTGCATCCGAGAAGTCGCCTGCGACGACCGGATGCGCATGTCCGCGGATGGGCTGCGCGAGGCCATCGAAGCCGACCTACAAGCCGGACGCAGACCGTTCGCCGTGGTCGCCACCCTGGGCACCACCTCGGTCACCAGTGTCGATCCGGTGGCGGACATCGCGGAGGTCTGTCGTCAATTCGAGCTGTGGCTGCATGTCGACGCGGCCCATGGCGGTGCGGCCGCTCTATTGCCGGAGCAAAGACATCTCTTTGACGGCTGGCAGCACGCCGATTCGATCGTGGTCAATCCCCACAAATGGTTGATGGTGCCCCTCGACCTGAGCGTCCTCTACACCCGCCATCCGGACGTGCTGCGGGATGCCTTCAGTCTGGTGCCGGCCTACCTGCAAACCACGACGGATTTGCCCGCGTCGGAGCCGGACAGCTTGGGCAATATGATGGACTATGGGCTCAGCCTAGGTCGTCGATTTCGGGCCCTCAAGCTGTGGTTCGTGTTGCGATATTTCGGTCGCCAAGGTTTGATCGATCGACTCCGAGGTCATCTGGAATCGGCCCGATGGCTGGCGCAGCAAATCGATCTCCATCCGAAGATCGAACGGGTGGCGCCGGTGCCCCTGAGCACGGTGTGCTTTCGGGCCGTGCCGCCCCGCGACAGCGAGGACGGCAACGCCTTCAACCGGCGCTGGTTGCAGGCGATCCACCGCACAGGAGAGATCTACCTGTCGCCGACGGAGCTCGGCGGCCGTTTCGTGCTGCGATTCGTGGTCTCTGGCCTGCGGACCGAGCGTCGGCATGTGGAAGCGGCTTGGTCGCTCCTATGCCACAGGCTCGACGAGCTATACTCCGATTAGGTCTTCAGAGCCCGTTTTGCCATGAAATCGAAAGCAGCTCAACACCAAACCCATCGACGGACAAGCCCCCGGGGCTGGAGCCGTTATTGGGTCGCCGAGGATGTCGGTGGCATCGAGCTGCTGCATGCTCGATTTTTGAAGCAACGCTTCGTGCCCCACATCCATGACACCTTTACCATCGGGGTGATCCTCGAAGGCGCGTTGGGATTCGACCACGAGCGTCGGGAGGGGGTGGCACCGGCCGGCCAGGTGAGCGTGGTCAATCCCGGCGAGCTCCACACCGGCTTCGGGGCCGGTGGGGCGGGGTGGACCTATCGGAACTTTTTCCTGCCCACCTCCTTGATGCGCGGCATCGCGGAGGACTTGGGCATTTCGGGTCTGCCCTTCTTTTCCAAGACCGTAATCGAGGATCGGCGGACCGCGCAGTCCTTGTTGGAGCTGCACCGGGTGTTGGACACCTCGGAGATGGTGTTGGAAAGAGAATCGCGGACCGTCCAGGTGCTCGGGGATTTGATCACCCAGCACGCCACGAGGGTCCGCCCATCGATCGAAGCGGGGGCGACGCCGGACACCATTCGGCGATCCGTCGAGCGCATGCACGACGACTTCAGCCGGCCTTTGAGCCTCGAGGATCTGGCCCAAGAGGTGGGCCTCAGCCGCTTCCAATTCCTCCGCCACTTCCGCCGAAGCATGGGCCTGACCCCCCACGCCTACTTGCTTCAAATCCGTGCCCATCGAGCCAAAGACCAGCTGTTGGAGGGACGTCCGATCGCGGACGTCGCTGTGGACTGTGGATTCTTCGATCAAAGCCACCTCAATCGGCGGTGCAAAGAAGTCTTCGGTGTCACCCCGGGTGTCCTGGCTCAGGGAAGTCCTCAACGCTGAAATCTGCCAATGGGTCGAGTGGATGGGTGCCGGCTATCCACCGGCCGCGGCTACCTCCGGGCAGCTCGAGGCCGGCTCGCCTTCGGGGCGATTTCCGTCGGGACCACGGTGCTCAGGGCCTTCGTCGGATTTGGCCCCGGCGGCCGTAGCGCTCCGAGGGTCAGAAGCGGTGGCCGAAATTCGCCTGCGCGGTAGGTAGCTTCCATCTTCGAAGTCTTGCAACCAGCGCATGATTTTTTCGCGACAGCGGCAGATCAGTGACCAAGCCCGGCTCGGGTTGGCGGCGCCACAGGTCAGCCTGACGGTCATGGTCTCGTCGTTGAATTCGGTGACCAACACCTTAGGCTCGTCTCGACCCTCCAGCCAGTCCTCATCTTCTTTGGCGATTTCGATGAATTTCTGCCGAATCTTGTCCACGTCGGCTCTATAGTCCAGCTTCAAATAGATGGCCTGGATCAGATACGGATCATTCTTGGACCAATTTTCAAACCAATTGGAGCTGAAATAACCCACCGGGAACACCAGCCGCCGATGGTCCCACGTTCTGATGATCACGTCCACGTAGGTGATGTCTTCAATTTGCCCCCAATTGCCCTCGACGTAAACCGTGTCGCCGATCCGAAAGGGTTGGGCCAGGGCGATCTGTAGGCCGGCGATCAGATTGCCCAACACCGCCCGGCCGGCGATGCTCAAGATCACGGCGAGCGCGCCGGCGGAGGTGAGCATGGTGACCCCGATCGTATGGAAGATATCGAGCTGCAGCAGGATGACCGCGATGCCCAACAGGGCCAACACCAAAAGGATGACATGACGAACCACCGCGACCCGGGTGAGCAGCCGGCCGCGGCTGACGGTCTCCTCGTCGTGATGGTGACGGATTTGTGTTTTCAGCACACGGTCGATAAAGAAGGTGATCATCCGCATCACCAACCACACCATGGCCGAAACGAAGAGAATCAGCGCCAGTGGCTCCAGCACCGTGGCCACCTCGCTCGGAAGCCCCAACACCCAGCTGAGGACGAGCCAGATCATCAGAGAGGATAGGGTCATGGTGACCGGCCACTTCAGTGTGGCGCAGAGATGAGCGACCGCCGGCGAGTAGCGTTGGTCGCACCAACGGCTCGCCAAGGTGCCGAACCCATAACCGACGACCGGTGCCAACACGAGCGTCAGCAGCAAACCGATCCACTGCCAAGCCGGCAATCGCATATACCCGCGCTCCCTGGCCCAAGAAGGCATTTGCCGAGCCAGCCAGCTCGGCCCGTGGGCTGACCAGAGGGCGTCGATATTGTCGACGGTTTGGGCTGAAAATCGCCAGACAGGGGGATGGTCGTCCGAAGGTCGGAGCCGATGGACACTGATCGGAATCGGCCGATCGCCCGCGCTGATCGAGCCCAGGCGGATGCCGCGTCGAGGGGTGCCGATCATGGGGCTCTCTCGGCCCAGTGAGGGATCCGCGATCAATCCGTCGGCTCGATCGGGAACCCGATCCCAATCTATCCAAAGCTCCTGGTTGAGCACGTAGAAGAATCGTCTTGCCAGCTCCTCTTTTCGGGCCTCATCGAGGTTGCCCGACAGGCGAAAGTCGAGGGCCACCGCCGCGTCCTGCCAGAGCCCTTGGCGAGCGGACAGAATAAAGTGCTCCACACAGGCCTGTGGAGTTTCCAGGTTGACGCCGTCGACGAGCTCAACACCCGACGGCTCTGTGGGAATTGAGAAGGTGGGCTCGCCGCTGCTGGAATCTTGGGTTTTGGCGGGATCTTGTGCCCGGCTCAGACCCCCGCCGGCCAGCAAGCCGAGGAACAAGCAAGCAAAGCGCAAGATCCAGCGGGTGGATGGCCCACAAGCTGCGGATCGAGCCGGGGCGTGTGGCAAGCTACCCTCGACGGGCGAGAGTGCCGACGTAGTGCGGAAGTGGGGAGAGGCGTAGGCAGGGTTGGGGCTGCACGGAATATCGTCGACGAGCATAGGCTCCTCATGGGCAATTCAATGGCGTGCTCACCTATCCATGTCTGGGCGGTAGGCTGGCGTGAGCGAATAGAGATCGAAAAACGAGCGCGGAAAACGCCCTCGGATCGGCGAGATTCGGACGAGCCATGAAGCTCGATAATAGCGAGCGCCCAGAGGCTTGAGGCCTTGCTGCGGTGCTCCGAGCTGAGGAGGATGGTCCCCAACCCCTGGGCTCTCGCATGGTTATAGTTAAAGCAAGAAGCAGGCCAGGGGCTGTTGAAGCGCAGATGGACGCGGATTTGCCCAGAAATCCTTGCTGAAGACGCGAAAAAGAGGATGGTGGGGGCGAGGCTCAGCTGGAGATCACGGAGTCTTTTGAAAGAAATACATCCATCTTGTGGTTCTTACACGCTCCCGTGGTTCTTGCGCGGTGGGATGGCTCGGGACCGGCGTTGACGGCACCGGAACACAAAGCCCGAGCTTCGGGTCAAAGGGCAGGAAACCCAATAGAGGAACCTGATGGTGGTGTGTGTGACAAGTCGGGGCAAAAGAGACTCTGAGTTTCTAGGCGTGTGGCGTTTAGGTGCCGGCGCCTGGGTGTTTTTGGTGATCGTCGGAATCGGGTGCGCTTGCTCGAATCCGAGCCCCGGCGAGCCGGATCTCCGCCGGCAGGATCTCCGTGAGCCGGCTGGGGCCGGTTCAGAATCGGTGGAGCCGGATTGGACCGCCCTGGTGGAAGGGATTTTGGAGCTTTGGCAGGGGGCCGATTTGATTTGCCTGGGTGAAACCCACGGCAGTCTTTTGGACAGCGCTTTGCGACATGAGCTGGTGCGCCATCCCCGTTTTGCCGAGGTTGTGGACGTCATCGTGGTGGAATTCGCCAATCCGCGATTTCAAGACCGCCTGGATCGGTGGATCCTCGATGGCGAGCGCCTACCTTTCGACCAGCTCCGTTCGATTTGGTTGGACGCCGGCCTAGGGGAAATGTGGGACCTGGAGATCTACCGCTCCTTCTTGGCGGCGGTCGCGGACCTGAACGCTGCGTTGCCGGAATCCGAGCGAATTCCGGTGATCGGCGCGGCACAACCCATCGATTGGCCGTCGGTAAAGCGAGCCGAAGATTTGCGGGACTTTCAAGATCGCATCGGGCATTTCGAAGGCGTGTTGCGTCGCGAGGTGTTGGATCCCGATCTCAAGGCTTTGGCGATCTTCGGTGTCGGACATTGCGAGCGGCGGACGCCGAGCCTGTTGTCTCGACTGGTTGCCTGGGATCCCGAGCGAGTGTCGGCGGTGTTCGCCTTCGAGGGCGAAAGAGGAAGAGCCGCGGGGCACCGAGCTCTAGGGCTCGATCATCCAAAACCACAGCTCATCAAGGTGAGCGGCACCGAGCTGGAGAAGCTGCCCGCCGGCGATATGTTCTTCGAAGGTCACGGTATCGCGGGAGTCGAGATAGGGGAGCTGGTCGACGCCATCGTCGACTACGGGATACAAGAGGACACCGTTTTGGCTCCCTATATTCAAGAACCGGAGATCCGCGAGCAGCTCGATCGCCGGGCGGGTTGGATGTCCGCGGCTGGGAGCTGAGCACACTCCGGGCAGGCGCGGTCGGGGGCAAGCCCGATAGGCGCTAACCTAAGAGGTTTTCACCTGCCGCACAACTCAAACTGAACAACCCTCACCCCCCTACCCCCCTCTCCCGGGACGGGAGAGGGGGGAATGATTGCTTGCGCTTCGCGCTCGCATTTAAAGGCGGCCTTGAGCCGTCTGGGCGTAGAAAAATCTCCCACTAAACCGAGCAAGTTGGGCGGGCTTTCCAGCTCCCCCTCTCCCGTCTGCGGGCGGCCCGCGTAGGGAGAGGGGGCTGGGGGGTGAGGGCGCAAGATAGGGCTATCAGCAGTCTAAGTTAGCGCCTATGGGGGCAAGCCCCGACCCTACGTCCGGAAGTGCAATCTCGCCGGTTGAGGCCGAAGGCTTCGACAGCCTAGGAAAGGGCTCGCGGGTGGGATCGAGTCTAAGTCGTGCGTGGCATGGCGCCCGCGGTTTTCACCAAGCGCTCCAACATCTCGTAGGGTTGGGCACCGACCACCGCCAGCCCTTCGGCGACGAAGGTGGGCACGCCGGTGACTCCTGCCTCCCTCGACGCCCGCCAATGCTCGTCCACGGCCCCCTCGAATCGACGCTCCGTGATCACCGACCTTGCCGTCTCGGCGGGAAGACCCACCGACGCCGCGACCCCCACCAGAACGTCGATGTCGTGAAGATTCGAGCCGTCGACGAAATAGGCGCGGAAGAGGGCGTCGTGGATATCGGATCCGGGAAATTCGGTGTCGGCCCACAGGGCGAGCTCTTGGGCCAACCGCGAGTTGTAGGTGTGGGTGCGATCCCCCCAGGGAAGGCCTTGGCTTTCGGCCACTTGCCGAAGACGGGCCAGCATGCCCTCGAGATCGAAGTTTCTTCCGGCAAAGAGCTCGGCCAAGCTCTTGCCTTCCGGCGGTGTTTCTGGATGCAGGGGGAAGTGGATCCATTCCACCTCGAGCTCATATGCGCTGACCAATCGCTCAATACGCACGGTACTGAGATAACACCAGGGTCAGACGAAGTCGGAGAAGATCTGTAGCTTCATGGCGCCCTTGTTTTCGTCGTTCGACGTTTCCGTGAATCTGTCGTGGGTGGAAACTTTAACAGGCTATTCCCCATCCCGTGGTTGACAGGGTCGGATCATAGGTGTTAAAAAATTGGCATACTGTTAATTAATTAGCACTTGCCGATTAATTGGCACTTGGACCTCGGAAGATCCGAACCGGAGAGAGACTATGCCAGAGCTCGAGCATCAATTGAGCCGCAGAGAACGCCAGATCATGGACATCCTATTCAAGCGGGGCCAGGCCACCGCCGCTGAAATTCGAGAGGGTATGCCCGAAGCACCGAGCTATTCGGCGGTGCGCACCCAATTGAGGATCCTGGTGGAGAAGGGGCACATCCGTCATGAGCAGGACGGCCCCCGATATCTCTACAAACCAACAGTCGAAAAGGAACAGGCCAAGCAGTCGGCGTTGAAGCGGGTGGTGACCACTTTCTTCGACGGCTCGGCGGAAAAAGCCATGGCGGCGTTATTGGATAGCTCCAACCAGAAGCTGTCGAGCGCAGAGCTCGACCGGTTGGAAGGTCTGATCCAAGCGGCCCGAGCACGGGAGGACGCGAGATGAGCGCTCTTATGGATGTGCAGATCCTCGAGGATGTCCAGGCTGTGATTCGCGAAGGCGCGATCCACGTGGCTCTTTTCGACCAAATCGCCAGAGCGACCGTCGTGTTGTTGCTGGCTTGGATCGTGTCCCGGCTGCTGCGCCGTGCCTCCGCTTCCGTCCGGCACCAAGTGTGGACGGTGGCTCTGATCGGCGTCGCGCTCCTGCCCTTGCTCTCACTCACCCTACCTACTTGGCAGCTTCCCCTCTTGACTTCCGTCACGGAGTCTCTCCTCGAGCCCTCCGATCGCTATGAGATGGTCAAGATAGAGAGGGAGCTGACCCCGATGCCGACCTCCCAGGGGGCTCTGAGCCAACCCCCCTCGAGCCCCCAGACGTGGGCTATGGGCGGCTCGGCCAGTCGGCCCGTGGGCCTTTGGCAGAGACTCGATCTTTCGACTTGGTGCGTCTTGTTGTGGGCCCTCGGGACCGCATTCTTCTTGACCCGGCTGCTGGTGTCCTACGTCGCAGCCTGGAAGGTGTCCCGTGACGCCGTCCCGGTGACGGATGAGCATCTGCTGAACGAAGTCGCAGCTCTTCGACGGCAATTGGGTATTCGGTCCAAGGTTCTGTTGGTCGAGCACGCCGGGATCACCATGCCCATGGCCTGGGGATTGGCTCGCCAGACGATCTTGTTGCCGACCGCGGCCCGTGATTGGAATCCGGAGCGTCGACGGGTGGTGCTGCTGCACGAGCTGGCCCACCTCAAACGTTGGGATTGTCGGACGGTGCTACCCGCGAGGCTGGTCAGGGCCCTCCATTGGTTCAATCCCTTGGCTTGGATCGCCATGTCGCGTTTGCAGGCAGAGCGGGAATTCGCCTGTGACGACCTGGTTTTGACCGCCGGCACCCCGGGTCCGGATTACGCCCAACACCTGCTCGACATCGCCCGAGCCATGCAGCCCTCCCGTTCCCCTAATCTGGCGATGGTGGCCATGGCCAGACCGTCGGAGCTGGAGGGACGGTTGTTGGCGATCTTGGATCCGAGCCAGGAACGGGGAGGCAAGGGACGTCCGGCCCGGGTCGCGGCGTGTTTGGCGGTCGGGCTTTTGGTGTTGCCCTTGGCGTCGCTGCAGCTGAGCGCCGAAGGTGCGGCGGATCCAGGGGACGACCCGGTTGGGCATGGAGCCATGGTGAGCGACGGTGGAGACGAGCCCTTGGACCCGGCCACCCGAGCCCGGGTGCTCAAGGCCTACCATGCGGCTTTGGAAGATGAGGACTCGGACATGCGGACCCAAGCCGCCCATGCCCTCGGAACGATTGAGGATTCCGAATCCGTCGGTCGGCTGGGTGAGGCGCTTCGGGATGAGGAGGCGACGGTTCGCGAGCAAGCGGCTTGGGCGCTGGGCATGATCGAGGATGCGTCGGCGGTGCCGATGTTGGCCTCCGTCTTGGAGGACCCCTCTTCCGGGGTCCGGACCCAAGCGGTTTGGGCACTGGGCATGATCGAAAGCGAAGCGGCGGTGGCCGACTTGATCCGGATCGCGAACGATGCCAGCCCCGAGGTCCGTCAACAGCTGGCTTGGGCCCTGGGCATGATCGAAAGCGACGCGGCGGTCGCCACCCTGGAGCGTACCCTCGGTGACGAGGAAGCACAGGTTCGTGAGCAGGCGGCCTGGGCGCTGGGCATGATCGAAAGCCCATCCGCGGTCGGAGCCCTCAGCTCAGCGCTGGCGGACGATCCGTCGTCGGCTGTGCGACGCCAAGCGGCTTGGGCGTTGGGCATGATCGGTCACGATTCGGCTTTGGATACGTTGCTCAACGCTATGTCCGACACAGACAAAGAAGTCCAGAAACAAGCTTTTTGGGCGGTCGGCCGCATCGCCGACTGAATCATCCGAGGTGAAGGGCCGGGGAGACACCGGCCTTTTCTTTGGCTTGTAAGTGTTAATTTTTTAACAGCATGTCGTTCAACAGCAGGTCGTTTTGCTCCCACGAAGCGTCCGCTCCCATAGAAAGGAAATTCCATGACCACTCCCTCGACCCATCCCATGAGCCGATATTTTGAGCTTTCCATTGCGGGCCTGATCGCCGTCGCTTTGGTTTCGCTCTTCCTTGCCGTCACGTCCACGGCGAGCCCGCCCAGGAATCTGGAGCAGCTGATCGTCCAGCTGACCTCGGTGGATGCCCACGACCGAGCCATGGCCGCTTGCGAGATCGGTCAGTTGGAAGGTGTGGATATCAGCAAGGCGGCTCCCACGCTGCTCGCCATGCTCGGCGACGATATTGAGGTAGAAGGCCGTCTTTGCCGGAATTGGAAGAGCTCGGGGAATTGGCAGCCCGAGCCGAGCTCGCCGGGTCGGGAGGCGGCTATCGCCCTCGACTCCATCGGTGAGCCGGTGGTCGATCCCTTGATCGAGACCCTGCGCTCGGCAAAGCCGGCGGCCCGTGAGCACGCCGCCTTCGCCCTGGGTTTGATCGAAAGCGGCCGTGCGGTTCAGCCGTTGATCGCGGTGCTGAATGACACCGTGGCCGCCGTGCGCGCCCGGAGCTCTTGGTCTTTGGGCATGATCGAAGACCCCGCGGCGGTCCAGGCCCTGTCTCGGATCGTCCAAGGGGACGATGACGAAGAAACCCGGGAGCAGTCGGCCTGGGCGTTGGGCATGATCGAGCATGCCGACGCCGTTCCCGCCTTGACCCGAGCCGCCGACGACCGGTCGGTGGCCGTACGTCAACAAGTGGCTTGGGCATTGGGCATGATCGAGCACAAAGATGCGGTGCCCGCGTTGAGCCGTTTGATCGAAGACAGCGCCGCCGAGGTCCGGGAGCAGTCGGCTTGGGCATTGGGCATGATCGAGGATCCGAGCGCGGTTCCCGCCTTGGCCGAGGCGATCGAGGATTCTTCGGAAGTGGTACGCGAGCAGTCGGCTTGGGCCCTGGGCATGATCGAGGACGCCGATGCCGTGGATCCGCTGGTCAACGCCCTACAAGACGACCATTCGGGGGTTCGCAAACAGGCGGCCTGGGCGTTGGGCATGATCGAAAGCCCGTCGGCCCTGGCCGGTTTGATGCGGTCTCTCCAGGATTCGGATTCGGGCGTCCGTGAGCAGTCGGCCTGGGCGCTGGGCATGATCGAAAGTGGGCGAGCCGCCGAAGCCCTGACCGAAGCCCTCAACGATCCGGACGCCGGAGTGCGCAAACAGGCGCTCTGGGCCTTGACCCGTTGTGTCGACGGTGACGACGCCGACGTAGATTATTCGGCGATCGCCGATCAGATTCGTAAGTCCATTCGGGTCGACAAAGAGGTGTCGGTGGAGGTGAGGAAGGCGGTGCAGGAGAGGGTCGAGCCTTGAGCCGGGTCCCCGCCGAGCTTCCGCGACGATGGCGCTCGCGCAGACCCTATATAGATGCAGACCCTCTAGATGCAGACCCTGTTAGATACAGACCCTGTTAGATACAGACCCTGTTAGATACAGACCCTGTTAGATTCAGACCCTGTTAGATTCAGAAAATGGCGGGAGCCCATTGGGGCTGCCGCCTCTGCCCGATCTTCACCCGAAGACCTAGTTGATGGCATAGGTCTCGGATTTCGAAAAACAAGTCGTGGAAATCCACGGCCCCCAATCGTAACCCGGCAGCTTCTTCCGCCAGCAGGGACGCCCACACGGCAGATTCGACCACGCCTGGCCTTTGGTGAGATCTCGCTGACCGACCAGATCGCGGTCGGTGCAGGAGGCTTCGCTGCCCTCGCGAACCTCAACGGAAACGCGGTCCCAATGCAAGTTTACTAAGGTGAGCTTGTGCTCCGCAGCCACGACCCCGAGGGCTGCCAGCGTACAGAGAGTGACGATGATCCAAACGCGAGCTTTCATTTCGCTTCTCCTGGAGAGTGGAAGGATCGGCCCCGATCGGCTCTAGAGCGGCGCCGGGGCCGATCCCTCATCTGTTTGGGTTGGAGTCCGTGATCAACAGCCGAAGAGGCAGCGGATCGGACGAAGAGGGTCGCGAATGACCTTTGCGATGTCGTTGTTCTTGCCGCCGATTCCGAGGAATTTCAAGGCATCCTCACGCGCTTTCGGAATCAGGGCATCCTTGCCGCCAAGGGGGTAGCCCGCCAGGATATCCGACGCGTCGACATGACCCATCTTGCCGGGCAAGGCGCCGGCCAGACCGCCGGTGAGCACGTCCGCGAACGCATCGACCACATCCTGATAGGGCTTTACGCCGTCTTTGCACTCGTCCACACTGGAGGCCACCGAGGCCAGGCTGTTGCGTTGGTCCTGCTTCAGCCGTGCCTCGATTTGAGGCAAAGTGAGGAGCTCGTCGCCGACTCGGATCGCGATGTCGTTGGGGTTGCCCCCGGCGTCTTTGATGTCTTGAATCGCGCTGGCCACTTGATCGATGCGACCTTTGTAGTAGCCGTTGACCGAGGCTTCGGCTTTGTCTTTTGCGATCGCGCATTGGTTCGGCAAATCACCGGCTGCGGCCGGGCTGCCCAGGCAAAGGAGTCCCGCTAGGGCGACCAAAACGAGGATGAAAGTAGGTTTGGGCATGGTTGGCTTCCTCTCGCGGCTGCTGGGGCTCGGTTTGTTCCGGCCCGTTTGTCCGCGTTCGATGGGATAATCGTTCTGAGAGCAAAAAACGTTAATGGCATCGATCAGCTTTATTTCCGCCACAAACTGGTCGAAATTTCTTTTTAACGTTTTGAGGGCTCGAACCGTTCATCATGGCAAGGAGGGTCTGATGCCGGACATAGCCCACAGTGATCGACAACCCAAGAAGATCCCGGAGCCCGATTGCGCGGCGGTGGCGGGAAAAGATTGGGGGCCGGATGAATTCGCCGAGCTGGAAGTGCTGCTCAAGGAAGAGCTCACCCCGCTGTGGCTGGGGCAAACACGAAAAAGAGGCGCCCTGGCCGACAAAGCGGAAGACGTGGTCCAAGGTTTCCAACTCAAGATCCGGGAAAGCCTGATCGACAAATACGAGCCCGAGGTTTCCGAATCGGGTGCGACCTCGTTGATCCCCTACCTCGGAACTTGCTTCAACCGTCATCTAGCGGACGAGTGGAGAATCCATCAACGCGAAAGCGGCAGAGCTCAGCCTTTGGACGACGACGCTCGTCAAGGTCTGGTGGTGCACATTCATGCCGAGCGTCAAGCGGAGCTGATCGCATTGCGCGACGCGATCGCGGCGTTGCCGGAGCGGCGTCGAAAAGTGATCCGTCTTTCGACAGAAGGCTTTTCGTACGCCGAGATCGGCAAGGCCTTGGGGATCAAGGCGAATCATGCTCGGGTCGAGGCGCATGCGGCGCGCCAGCAGCTGAAGAGGATTTTGGAGAAAGGAAAAGCCGATGTCTGATTGGAACCATCGACAATTGGGTGATCTGCTGGACGAGGTCCACGGGCTCGAGCTATCCGATCCGAGCACGGTGGAGCACCCGTCCACGGTTGAGCTGGAGGCCTATCTCGAAGAAGAGCTTTCGCCGTTCATGCAAGCCTCGGTGGACCATCACTTGCAGAGCTGCGAGCGTTGCGTCACCTATCTCTCGGAAGCCTACGAGCGAGAGGAGAGCCGTCCATCTTCTCGCCCTCTGCCTTTTGTCCAAAGGGCGCGTTCGGCGGTATCACCGTGGCTGGCTGCCGCCGCGATGTGGGTCTTGGCGATTCCATCCGGAGCTTGGCTTTCGAGCTATTTTTTGGCTGAGCCCGTGATCGTCCAAACCCGGATCGACGGTGGACCCACGCGCTCGGCAGCGGATCTTGGGGCGGTCTCGGGCGCCCAGGGATTCGATTCCGCCAAAGACGCCACCTATGTGTTGACCCAGTCCCAAATGGACCAGTGGGCTCAGAGCATCAAGACCGCGGTGGTCGACGAGCTCGGCGAGGCACGAGCCGACACGGCCGATAGATCGGGAGCGCGGCTCGCGATGCTTTCCCCAGAGGATCGGCTCGGATTGATTCAGCCTTACCTCGACGAATTTATTGAGCTGGCTTCGGATAGGCTGGTCCAGATCGCTCATCCGCAATTGGAAGACGAGATTCGAAAGGTTTTCCATCAGATGAGCCGAGGCTCTGAAGGCACCCGGTCGGTGTCGACCGCCGAGGATTCGGTTTCCGGCACATCTGGACCTCAAGACTTTATGGCGGACTGAGGACCGTTTTTAGGAGCACATCATGGAAAGACTACTGAATCTGAAATTGGGACTCTGGCTCGCCGCTTTTCTGTTCTTCTGCCCGGCACTGCTCGCCGACTCCTGGGTGGAGAAGTCGGGTGTTTCGCGCATGACCGACCAGGATTGGTTCACCCTTAGGGTCGAAGGGCAGCCTGGGACGCGGGCAGAGTGCCCGGTGTTGGCGGTTTCTTGTTTGGACTACAAAAACGTGGTGGCAGTGTACTCGCCGTGGTCGGTTCAGCCGTCGGTGGGATTACAAAAAGAGCATCTGGTGCGACTGCGTTTCGACGACGCACCGCCGCAAGAAGTGCTCTGGCTGGTCGACGACGACCGCCATACCTTGAGGGCCCCGAACCCGGTTGAGCTGGCGACCGTGCTGGAGGAGAGTGATCGACTGCTGATGGAGCTGACCACCGTCGACGCCGGCCGAAAGGTGATCGAAATCCCGGTATCCGGCTTCAGCACCGATCGGGGCAACCTCGGCCGCAACTGCTCCTGGTCGAAGGGCTTCCGTGAAGAAATCGAGGTTGTGGTTGAGCCGATTGAAGGCTGCTCCCTTCGAAACCCGACCTTCCCGGATCCTCTGCGGCGAAGATTGCAGGCGGTCCCGACGCAATTTCACGTCATCGTGCACGCCACCGTCGACGAGCGGGGGCGATTGATCCAGCCGTCCGTGGTCGGCGGTGAGAATCCGCCCGACGACCACATCCTTCGGGAGCTATTCCGAGCCGCCGAGCTCAGCTCGTGCGACGGCCGAGCCGCGGGAGAGAGTGTCCGAATCCCCTATCGTTACTACCCGACGGGTGGATCGGGTAGCGGTCGGTGATCGCGGTATCTTCCCTGCGCCGAGAGATTTAATACTTTTTACCGTTCCTCTAATTTGCTCTCATCCGCGACGCGACCGATTGCCTGAAGGCTTGGATCGGTCGGGTTGAAACCGGTCGATCGGTGTGCCGAGCCGCCGGTGTCGCTTTTTCATTCAAACTTTCAACAATTTTCCTCGCCAGGATCTTTACAAGAGTAGGTCTCTGCGCTAGCCTGTCTGAACGGTAACTCAAGTGTATTTGTGGGCCTCCTTTCTGGCCTATCTGTCAACGTGTTGATTGGAGCAGAGCATTGAACATTAAGAGTCTAGTGGCAGTATCCCTGTCTCTCACGGTCGCGGGCAGCCTGGTTGCCCAAGAGCGCCTCGTCCCCAAGCAACTTTCCGGACCCATCGACGAAATCCGTTCCGGCGTCATGGCCGAGGTCGCGCCGATCGAAACCGGTGTCCATTCCAAGAGCGCCATGATCCCGGTGAGCCTGCAGCAGACCAAGCGCGGCGATTGGCGCTGGCAAGGCCAAGTGGCGGTCGACAACGACCGTTTCAACATGGTGATGTTCTCGGGGCAAGACAGCTGGAACGTGGAGCTGCAGCATCCCCACGCCAAGAGCGCGGTTGCGGCTCGCATGTTGGCCACCGAGCTCGATCGCTCGAGCCTGAGCCTGGGTAATAACGCTTTTGAAGGCGACTACTACCAATTTACCGAAGCGATGCCCGGCACCTGGAATATTTCTGTAGCCGCGGACGCGCCGGTCGGCGACAAGGGTTACCTGCTCTACAGCAGCGACAGCGCCTATCGTCTTCTGTCTTACCAAACCTCCAAGGCCCAGCTGGTGGGTCAGGACATCGGCTTCGTCAGCTACGGCTACGAGAAGGTCAGTGAAGGGCCCCAAATCGAGGCCAATTTGGGCATGGTGGAGCAAGCTTGGCTCCGGGTCACTACCCCCGACGGCGACACGCTGCGATATGCCATGTTCGACGACGGTCTGCACGGGGACGGTCTGGCCGCCGACGGCATCTTCGGGGGTCACTTCACCGCCACCATGTCCGGTGAGTACCAAGCTCAGGTGATCGCCCACGGCACGACGCCGGAAGGTCTTCCGTTCGTGCGCACCGCCGAGCATCTGGTGCCGGTGATCGCCCAACCCATGGAGCTGGCCCTCGATTTCGCCAACGCCGAGCTGGTGGACGGCAAACGCCTCGAGGTGCAGCTGGCGGTCAACAACTACCCCGGTGCCCCGGAGAAATACCGTGTATTCGCCGAGGTTTGGGGTGCCGATGCGGAAGGCAACATGCGTCCCGTGAACTGGATCGGCGGTTATTCCTACGTCGACAACGGTCGGCTGAGCCTCGGTCTCGACCTTCGCTGGATCGGCTTGTCCAAGGCGTCCCACAGCTTTGAGCTGCGCAACCTGCGGATCGAGGATCCCGACACCTTCATCCCGGTAGTGCGTGCCGAGAGCATGTCCCTGACCACCCCGAGCCTACCCGCCGTGGCGCGTTTGGTGCCCAAGGCCATGGACGCGGAGATGTTCGTCGGTCCGCGGCCCGCCCCGCGGGCGACCGCCAAAGCCGGCTCCCGCCTGCTCCTGGTTCACGGTTATTGCTCGGGTGACGCCTGGGGCCCGGTCAGCGGTCAATTCAGCAACGCTTCGGTGTTCTTGGACACCAATAAGAACCGCTCTCACGATACCTTCGCGAATTTGATCGCTAGCTTCGGCAGCTCTTATTCGTCCTACGGTATCGTCGCCCACAGCCAAGGCGGAGCCGCCTCCCTGCACCTCTACACCTACTATTGGAGCGGTCTCGACTACGCCACCGGCGGTCGCCTGATCCAAAGCGTGGGCACGCCGTACCAGGGCACGGCCTTGGCGGGCAACGCGGCGGTGCTGGGTCAGATCTTCGGCGCCGGCTGCGGCTCCAACTACGACCTCACCTACAGCGGCGCGGCCAACTGGTTGTCGGGCGTCCCCACCTGGGCGCGCAACGCGGTCAACTACTACACCACGTCCTTCACCGACAAATGGTGGCGTTACGACTACTGTCACTTGGTCACCGATCTGCTGCTGAACGATCCGGACGACGGCACCACCGAAAAGTCCTATGGTCAGCTGTCGAGCGGCGTCAATCGCGGTCACAAGACCGGCTGGTGCCACACCACCGGTATGCGTGACGCACCCCAAGTGCGGGACAGCGGTCGCAACTCGACCATGAACAGCAACGCGGCCCGGTGATCTGATCCCCATCGGGTGAAGCTGAGACGGCCTCCTTCGGGAGGTCGTTTTCGCATGGGGCCGTTTTCTCCTGGCGGCAGGCTGAAGCGGACCGGAGCATGGGGGACGCGGGGTTGCGCGGGGCTTACACATTGCGAGAGCAGCCGGATATGCTGTGCGCACAGGGAGATCCCACAAGAAGCCCTCATAGGGAGATCGGCAAGGTCATCACGATGAATACTGACGACGCGCTGAGTTGGCAAGAATCGTTGGCTCGCACCTTCGAAGCTCTGATGGATCGATGGGTGGTTTTTGCCCCGCAGCTGCTCGGGGTGTTGGTGCTGTTGATCGTCGGCTTTGTGATCGCCTATCTGCTGCGGGTGCTCACCGCCAGACTGGTCCGCGGTCTCGACTCCATTTTTCAACGGGTCGCCAAATCCGATAGCGCCCGTCGGGAGAGAATCAAGGGATCTTTCGCCGAGATCATCAGTCGGATCGTTTTTTGGACGGTCTTGATCTTCTTCTCGGCGGTGGCCGCCAATATGTTGGGTTGGCAGCTGTTCTCGGGATGGATGGACAGCCTCATCGCCTACTTGCCGAGAATGATCACCGGTGTGCTGATCATTCTCGCGGGATTCCTTTTTGGGGGTGCCGCGCGAGCAGGCGTTGCCGGTGCGGCGCATTCCGCGGGTGTGGAGCAGGCGGAGATGTTGGCGCGGTTGGCCCAGGTGGTGATTCTTTTCACCACTTTCGTCGTCGGCATCGAGCAAATCGGCATCCAGGTGCATTTCCTGTCCGACGCGTTGATCGTGGTGTCCGGGGTATTGCTGGCGGGGGGCGCCTTGGCCTTTGGGCTCGGTGCCAAGAACCTGGTCGCCAACGTGATTGGGGCCCAATACGTCCGCAAACATTGCCGGATCGGCGAGCATTTGCACATGGGGAACGTGGAAGGCAACGTGGTGGATGTCACCGGGACCACGATTGTGATCGAAACGGAATCCGGTCGGACCCTCATTCCCGCAAAGCTGTTTCAAGAGCAGATCAGCAGCTTCTCCGCCGGCGAGATCTCGACCAAGGACGAAGGCTCGGGACCGCGAGCCGAGCCGGGAGCCGAATCGTGAGCCGTCAAAAACTCGACCTCGCGTTGGCGTTTTTGGTCTCGCAGCCCGCGGCGGCGGCGGCGGTGCTGGAGCTTGTCTCGGCGTCGGAAGCCGCTCGATTCTTGCGCGAAGCGCCTCCGGGCTCGGCGGCTGTCGTGTTGCAAAAGATGCTGCCGTCATATGTGGCAAGCCTTTGTGCGCACCTGGAGCCCGCCGTGGCCGCGGAGCTGCTGAAGGATATGGACACCGACTTCTTGGTGGCGGTCTTGAGGTGTCTCGATCGACGCCAGAGACGCCGGGTGCTCGAGCGCTTGCCGGAGCGGGTGAGGGTGACTTGTCGTCTATTGCTGCACTACTCCGAGGAAGCGGTGGGGGCGTGGATGGTGGCGTCGATCCGGGTGCTGCCCGAAGATTGCTCAGCGGCGGAAGCCCAAACACGATTGACCTCCGAGTTGGAAGGCCCGGATTCGGAGGGGGTGTATGTGGTCGATCGCGATCGCAAGCTACGTGGATTCGTGGGATTCGGCACCTTGTTGAGCGCCGCGTCCGACGCCTCCGTGAGCTCGATCATGGAAGCGGACGTGGAGTCTGTGTCGGGTCGGGCTTCCCTTGTCTCCGTGGCCGATCATCCGGTTTGGGCCCATCGAGATTCGGTGGCCGTGGTCAATCGAAAGCAGCAATTGGTCGGCATGTTGCGTCACGTGGACTTGCGAAAGGGTTTGGGGGCGAGCGCAAAGACCATTGAGAAGTCCCGTGGGGCCGGATCCATTTCGGGCGCCGTCGAGATCTACGGCCAGAGCTTCTTGGCCCTGTTCGGCACGGTGTGTGAGGCGGTCTCCCAGAGTGGCGGCCGGGGAAATCGCTGATGGGCACCCCGAACACGGACCTGAATCCGGCGGTGGAAGCCCTCAACAGAGCTTTCCTGCTGAATCATCCCAAGGATGCGGCGCGCAAGTTGGAGTCGATGCCGCCGGAAGACGCCGCGTCGGTCCTGGAGGATCAGCCGATCTCGGTGTCTCGAGCGGTGTGGAAAAACCTGCCCCCAGGGGTGATCGACAATGTCTTGGAACGGCTCTCGGATGCGTCGGCCATCGGCCTGCTGAGCTCGATGGATCCCGGCTCGTGTGCGGCATTGTTGGGTCGTCTCGAGGATGAGGAGCAAGAACGTCTCTTTGCGCTCTTGGACGACGGCTTGGAGGTCGAGCTTCGGGAGCTGCTCGAATACCCCGCCGACAGCGCCGGCGCGCTGATGAGCACGGACATCACGGCGTTCAGTGAGCAGATGACCGTCCGAGAAGCGGTCGCGCAGCTTCGGAACCAAAAGGTCAGGGATCTGAATCACCTATTCTTGCTCAACGAAGACATGTTTCTGACCGGCAGGGTGCCGGTCCAGCGATTGGCTCTCGCCGACGGCCAGGAGCATCTAGGGGCCATCGCAGTGCCCATTCAGTCTTACGTCACTGCGCTCGACCCCGGGAGCGAGGTGGTGAAGAAGCTGGAGGAGCTGCGCATCGACACCATGCCGGTGCTCGACGGCAACGGCTATTTTGTCGGCGTGATCCGGGGCCGAAACGTTCTCGATGCGATGAAGGATTCCCTGGCCGCGGAAATGCTGACCATGGTCGGTGTGAGCAAAGACGAACGGGCCCTTTCCAGCAGTTGGTTCGCGGTGAAGAAGCGCTTGCCTTGGTTGCAGATCAACCTCATGACCGCGTTTTTGGCGTCTGCGGTGGTCGGCATGTTCGAGGCGACCATCGCTAAATACACCGCCTTGGCGATCCTGTTGCCGATCGCCGCGGGGCAATCCGGCAATACCGGCGCCCAAGCTCTGGCGGTCACCATGCGCGGGCTGACCTTGCGGGAGATCACCGTCCGGCATTGGTTCCAAGTGTCGCGCAAAGAAACCGTCGCCGCGTTGATCAACGGCGTCGCCATTGCCGTCACCTGCGGAGGCGGCGTTTACTTCTGGAGCGGCAGTCTCGGCTTGGCGCTGATCATCGCCCTGGCCATGATCTCGTCCATGACCATAGCCGCCGTGGCCGGCGCCCTGGTGCCGTTGGTGCTGAAAAAGCTTGGGCAAGATCCGGCTTTGTCGTCGTCGATCATCCTCACCACCATCACCGACATCGCCGGTTTCATGTCCTTCCTCGGCATCGCCACCCTGCTCTCCGGCATGTTGGAGCCCGGATGATCAGGGGCCGTAGGCCGCTGGGTCACCGACGACACCCAGTGGGTGGCTTCAACGGTTTGAAGGAGCGATACCTGTGGATCTGATGATCGTCTTCGGGATTCTCGTGGTCGCCTTGGTGCTCTTCGTCACGGAGCTGATTCCCATTGACGTCACCGCGCTGCTCATCATGGTGGCGCTGGTCACCACCGGTGTGTTGAGCCCGGAGGAAGGGGTCCGAGGTTTTTCCAACCCGGCTCCGGTCACGGTGGCGGCGGTGTTGGTGCTCTCCGCGGGATTGATGAAAACCGGCGCCATCGCCAAATTCGGGGCCAAAATCGCCGGCCTCGGTGGCTCCTCGGAGGTCGGACAGCTGGCGGCGATTTTGGTCAGCGTCGGCGTGCTGTCGGCGTTTATCAACAACACGGCCGCGGTCGCCATGTTCATCCCCGTCGTGCTCGGGCTAGCCCGCGACAAGAAGATCAGCCCTTCGAAGCTGCTGATTCCGCTCTCGTTCGCTGGAATCCTCGGAGGTCTGTGCACCTACATCGGTACCTCGACGAATATCATCGTCGGCTCGATTCTCGAAGAGCACGGCCATTCCCCGTTCAGGATGTTCGAGTTTACGCCCCTCGGCGGGCCGTTCCTGGTGCTCGGAGTCGCCTACTTGCTGATCTTGGGTCGGCGGTTCCTTCCCGCCCGGCGTAGCCAAGACGACCTCACCAAGGACTATCGGGTGCGCGAGTATCTGACCGAGCTGGTGATTCTGCCGCGGTCTCGGCTGATCGGCCAAAATTTGAAAGAGACCAATCTCAGCGCCGGCGGCGATATTCAAGTTCTCGAGATCCTTCGTGAAGGCGAGATGATCGACCCTCTCCTCTCCGAGGTCGGCCTTCTGGAGGGCGACTACATGACGGTGAAGGGAAATATAGACGACATCGTGCGGGTGCAGGATCAGCTGGGGGTGGCGATCCGGCCGAGGCATAAATTCAGCGATGAGGATTTGCAGTCCCCCGACGTGATGCTCGCCGAGTGCGTGATTTCCGCCAATTCGGGTCTGATCAGCCTCAATCTGGAGCAAATCGATTTCCGCAAACGGTTTCAAGCGACGGTGCTGGCCATTCGGCGCCACGGTGGCGAGATCAGAAATAAGCTGGCGGGTGTCAAGCTGCAATACGGCGACACCCTGCTGATTCAAGGTCGGCGGGATCGTCTGCACAGCTTGAGCGATAGCCAGGACTTCATGTTGATCATGGAAGACACGCGGGTGCCGCGTTATCGCAAGCGCAAAATGGCGATTGCCGGGCTGATCTTCGCGGCCGTGGTGACCCTAGCCGCCACCGGCGTCTTTCCGATCATGGTGGCGGCGACCCTCGGCGCTTTAGCCATGGTGCTGACCCGCTGTTTGACCATTCAGGAGGGATATGAAGCCCTTGATCTGCGAATCATTTTCTTGATCGCGGGTACCCTCTCCCTCGGTTTGGCCCTGCAGAAAACCGGTGGCGCCGAGCTGATCGCCAGTCAGATCATTCGGGTTGCCGGTCCGTTCGGCCCCCACGCGGTGCTCGCCGTGCTCTATTTGGTGACCCTGATTTTGACCGAGCTGATGTCGAATAACGCCACCGCGGCGTTGTTGACGCCCATCGCCATCGAGATCGCGTCGGGACTTGGGGTGGACGTGCGTCCCTTCGCATTTTGCATCGCCTTCGCGGCCTCGGCGAGCTTTCTTTCACCCATCGGTTATCAAACCAATACCCTCGTTTACGGTCCCGGCGGTTATCGTTTTTCCGACTACCTGAGAGTGGGTCTGCCGATCAGTGTTTCGACGTGGGTGCTATCGACTCTCTTTATTCCCATTCTGTGGCCATTCTGAGGGGCGGGTCGTCAGGAGCGGCGAGTCGAGGTCTCGCCATCGAACCCGCGGACGTATACACTCGACGCGACTGAAGCTGGAGCGTCTTTTTGCTCCATCGCTTCCCGCGGCTGCCGAGCCCCTCGACCGCTTTCGGCGATTCGGCGCGCATCCCCCTTTACGTTCCCATCCATTGGGCAACCCCAACTTGGACTCGTTCGGATCGAGAGTGCTGTTTGAGCCTCTGGATTCCTCCACGACTCCGTTTCACCTCAGGGAAGAGCCATGAGCCAAAAACCGACCATCATTTATACCCATACCGACGAAGCCCCGGCGCTGGCCACACAATCGCTGCTGCCAGTAATCCGCGCCTTTGCCGCGCGCGCCGGCATCGAGGTGGAGACCCGAGATATCTCCCTCGCCGGTCGCATCCTCGCGGTCTTTCCCGAGCGCCTGACCGACGAGCAGAAAACGCCCGACGCGTTGGCTGAGCTCGGCGAGCTGATCCACAGCCCCGAGGCCAACATCATCAAGCTGCCCAATATCAGCGCCTCCGTGCCCCAGCTCAAAGACGCCGTCGCCGAGCTGCAAAGCAAGGGTTACGACCTGCCGGACTATCCCGAGTCTGCGGAGAACGACGAGCAGCGGGAGATTCAGGCGCGCTACAACAAAGTCAAAGGCAGCGCCGTGAATCCCGTCCTGCGCATGGGCAACTCCGACCGCCGGGCGCCCAAAGCGGTCAAAGAATACGCTCGCAAGAATCCCCATTCCATGGGTGAGTGGGCCGCCGACAGCAAGACCCACGTGGCGACCATGGGGGCGGGTGATTTTCGCTCCAACGAGAAATCCGTGACCCTGGACTCAGCGACCACCGCACGCATTGAGCTGGTGTCGGCGGGCGGCGAGACCACGGTGCTGAAGAGCGATTTGGAGCTGCAAGAGGGTGAGATCTTCGATACCACTTTCATGAGCAAGAAAGCCTTGGTGGCGTTCCTCGAGCGGCAGGTGGAAGAAGCCAAGGAGCAGGGCGTCCTCTTCTCGTTGCATATGAAGACCACCATGATGAAGGTCAGCGACCCGATCATCTTCGGCCACACCGTGCGGGTCTTCTTCAGTGAGCTCTTCGACAAACACGCCGAAACCCTCGATCAGCTCGGTTTCGATCCCAACAACGGTTTCGGCGATCTGACGTCGGTCCTGGGCGAGCTGCCGGAGGACAAAAAGGCGGAGCTCGAAGCGGATATCCAAGCCATTTACGACTCCCGGCCCGGGTTGGCGATGGTCGATTCCGACCGTGGCATCACCAATCTGCACGTGCCCAGCGACGTCATCATCGACGCTTCCATGCCGGCCATGATTCGCATCGGCGGCAAGATGTGGGACCGCGACGGCAAGACCCAGGACGTCAAAGCGGTGATTCCCGACTCCAGCTATTCCGCGGTCTACGAGGAAGTCGTGGACTCGTGCAAAGAGCACGGTGCCCTGGATCCGACCACCATGGGCAGCGTGCCCAACGTCGGGCTCATGGCCCAGAAGGCCGAAGAATACGGCTCCCACGACAAAACCTTCGAGATTCCCCACGACGGCACGGTCCGGGTGGTGGACGCCGACGGCAACGCGCTCACCGAGCATCAAGTAGAAGCAGGCGATATCTGGCGGATGTGTCAGGTCAAGGACGCCCCGGTGCAGGATTGGGTCAAGCTCGCTGTGACCCGGGCCAAGGCGTCGGGGGCTCCGGCGGTATTCTGGCTCGATGAGAGCCGGGCGCACGATCGGGAGCTGATCGCCAAGGTCGAAGTCTATTTGCAGGACCATGATTTGGACGGTGTGGAAACACACATCATGGCACCCCGCGAAGCGACCCGCTTCAGCCTGGAGCGTATTCGCCAGGGCCAAGACACCATCAGCGTCACCGGCAACGTGCTGCGCGACTACCTCACCGACCTCTTCCCGATTTTAGAGGTCGGCACCAGCGCCAAGATGCTTTCCATCGTGCCGTTGATGAACGGCGGTGGCCTCTTCGAGACCGGCGCCGGTGGCTCCGCGCCCAAACACGTGCAGCAAATGGTGAAGGAAGGCCACCTGCGCTGGGATTCCCTCGGCGAGCTCATGGCGTTGGCCGCGAGCCTCGAGCATCTGTCGGAGCGTTTCGATTCTCCGGAAGCGCAAGTGTTGGCCGACACCTTGGACCAAGCGGTGACCGGCGTCCTGCTCAACGACAAAGCGCCGCGGCGCAAGGTCGGCGAGCTCGACAACCGCGGCAGCCACTACTACCTGGCCCGCTACTGGGCCGAGGCCTTGGCCCAATGCGATCACGCCGGTTTGGCGAAACACTTCAAGGGCGTGGCGGAGAGCTTGGCCGGGGGGGAAGAGGAGATCCTCGACCAATTGAATGCCGCCCAGGGCAGCCCCGTGGATCTCGGTGGTTATTACCTGACGGATGCCGACAAGACCTCTTCGGCGATGCGCCCGAGCGCGACGCTGAACGGCATCGTCGACGGGATCTAACGGACGCTGACCATCTTCGGGTAAATCAGCGGCAGAAGCGTGTTGGATCAGCGGCCCTGGGCGACTCGCTCGGGGCCGTTTCGCGTCAGGACCCCATCGGCCGGCCTGGGGACGGCGCTTTGACCCTATCTTTACAACCCCAGGGCGAAATTCTGCCGTATCTTGGGTCGGAGCTAGTAGACACTGCCGGTTCTCGCCGGCCCGAAAACAAGAGATGGACGACAGGGGAGAGCTGCATGTCTCATGAAGCAAGGAATGCGCCGCGATCACGGGCGACGGCGAAAGGGCAATGGCGAAGGGCCCTTTGGATCGGAGGCCTCTTCTGGAGCTTGGGTTTCGCCGCGGTGATGCCCGCGACGGCTTCGGATTGGGAGCAATTCAGGGGGCCCGCGCGGGACGGCATTTCCTCGGAAAAGGGTTTGGCCACGGAATGGGGGGATGAAGGTCCCGTCGAGCTGTGGCGTCGGCCGGTGGGCCCGGCTTTTTCGACCATTGCCGCGGTTGGGGATCGCCTCTACACCCTGGACTCGGACCCCGCCGACGCGGAGAATCCGGGCGAATACGCCTTGGCCTTGGACGCCGCCGGCGGCGAAACCCTGTGGCGCCGGCGGATCGGTGACCTCTTCACCGAAGGATTCGGCGACGGCCCTCGCTCGGGGCCGTCCTGGCACGATGGCCGGCTCTATGTGTTGTCGTCACGGGGTGATTTTCATGCCCTCGACGCCAAAGACGGCAAGGTGCTCTGGTCGGTGGATTTCAAGCAACAATTCGGCGCCGAGGTCCAAACCTGGGCTTTCACCTCCGCGCCGTTGGTGATCCCCGATCTGAAACGCGTCTTGGTGGAAACCGGCGGCACCGAAGGCCGAGCCGTGGCTGCCTTCGAGCTCGACCAAGGCAAGCTCATCTGGACGGCGATCGACGACACGGTGGTGTATTCCTCGCCCGTGGAAATGAAGATTCACGGGCAACGCCAGTGGGTCTTCCTCACCCAAACCGGGCTGTGGTCTCTGGACCAAGACGGAAAGACTCTATGGCGCGCGCCGTTCGTACCCAAGCTCAACATCAAGCCGGCACCGCCGGTTTTCGTCGCACCGGATTTGGTCTTCGCTTCCGCGTCCTACGAAGCAGGGGCCAAGGTGGTGCGGGTCAAGAAGACCGAAGCGGGATTCAAGGCCGAAGACGTCTGGCAGCATCAATTGATGCGCAACCATTTCAACGGCTCGGTGGCCCTCGGTGATCACCTGATCGGTTTCGACAAAGCGACCCTCAAAAGCATCGATGCCGGAACCGGTGAAAAAACTTGGGCCGCCCGTGGCCTCGGCATGGGCTCGTTGATCCGCACCGAGGAGTTGCTGATCATCTTGTCGGAACGGGGAAAGCTGGTGTTGGCGGAGGCGTCGACGGAATCCTACAAACCGTTGGCCCAGCACCAGGTGCTGACCGGCCGTTGTTGGACCCAACCGACCCTTTCTGACGGACGGCTCTACCTGAGAAACGGCAGCGAAATCGTCGCTCTGGACCTGCGCGCAGGTGCGACCGCGGCGGGAGGCAAATCATGAATCGCAATGTGTGGATCGCGTCCTGGATCGTGCTTTTGTCGACGGGTTGGATGGGGCCGTTCACCGGTGGGCTCGCAGCCCAAGAACCGACCGAGAAGGTCGCTTCTATTCTGGAGCAGCATCGTCGGGCCGTGGGAGAGGGTTGGGACAAGGTGCGTTCCTTGAAGGCGGAAGGGATCTACGCCTACAACGGCTTGGATCACCCGTTTGTGGAATATCGAGCCCGCCCGAACAAGCTACGGCGGGAGATCGACGGCCTTCAGCCATACGGTACCGAGCGCAAGGCCGGGGAGATGGCCGTTCGTGCCCACGGTGAGGGAGGCGCTTGGGTACAAGGCCCGGAAGGCGTTAAGAGCATGGACGAGAACGCGACCCCGGCCTTCGTCGCTGAATCGTGGATGGGCGGGCTGCCCTTCGTCGTCGAGGCCGAGGGCTTGGCCGTGGAGCACGTGGCGAGCCCGGAGCTTGAAGGGGTGCCGACCCACCACTTGAAAATCACCGTCTCCGATGGGCAGGTCGAGGAGTGGTGGCTGGACGCCGAGACCTACCGTCCGATCCGCCGTGCCGTGCCACCCGCCGACGATTTCCTTTCGCCCCACACCTGGCATTTCGACGATTGGCGTCAAATCGGTGACGTTTGGTGGCCGTTCTACGTGATGGCCGAAGAGAAGGTCTTCTCCAGGGAGTACCTCTACGAAAAGGTCGAGCTGGAGGTGGAGCTGGATCCCAACATCTTTGAACGCAAGGAATGACCCCCTTCAGTCCGGTGTGACAATGGCGAAGGTGCCCGAAGGTTTGTCGAAGAGTCTCATGAACCTGAGCAGGGCGATGCGGCTGCCGTCGACGTCGAGCTGGTCGGAGAAGAGGGTGTCTTTGAGGCCCGCGGTGCCCATGTTGAGGCGCAGGTAGAGGTCGAAGGTAATCTCGAGGCCGGCGTCGGCTTCGGGATCCGGGGGCAGCTCTCGGTGGTGCAGCACGGACCGCTCGAGACGCAGCACGAAGGATCGCCGTAAGTCGGTGAACGTCAGGTTGACGGTCATGTCCAATCCCGTCGCCGCCTCGGCGTCCAACCGGGCGGCCATGGCGTCGAGGAAGCGTTCCACCGGCGCGTGGCGGGCGAGGTCGATGGCTTGTTTCTGGTCGAAGCCGGTCTCCGGAGGACCGTGACGCAGCTCCAAGGCGCCGGTGAGGTAGGTATCTCGCCAGGCCGCGGATTCCGCTTGGTATCCCAGCTGATCGTAAACTTGGGCCAAGCTTTCGCGGGCTTCGGCGTTCTCGGGATGGGCGAAGACCAAGTGGTTGAGCAGCTCGGCGGCCCATCGATACTCCCCGCGATCATAGGCCGCCCGGCCTTCTTTCAGAACCCGATCCGCACCGCCCAACAGCTCCACATATTTGGCCGCGGATTGGGCGGCGGGCAGCGGGTCGAGGTGGGCCGGATTGCCGTCGAACCAACCGAAAAAACGCTGGTAGACGGCCCGGGCGTTGTGTTTGACCGTGCCGTAATAACCCCGGACGGAAAACGACGATCGCAGCTCCTCGGGCAGCTCCAGGGTTTCGGCGATTTCGTCGGGAGTGAAACCTTGCAGGCTGAGTCGCACGGTTTGATCGTGGATGAACTTATAAACGTCCCGCTGTTTTTCCAGAAAGTCGAGGATCCGCGCTCGGCCCCAAATCGGCCAATGGTGGGAGCCGAAGTAGATCTCGGCGTCGGCGTAGAGTCGGATCATCTCGTCGATGTAGGCGCTCCAAGCCAAGGCATCACGGACCTGGGCGCCGCGCAGGGTGTAGAGATTGTGTTGGGTGCGGGAGACCACCTCAGCCCCGCAGAAGGCCTTCAGCTCCGGTACGTGGAAGGTCAGCTCAGCGGGTGCCTCGGAGCCGGGCGCGTTTTGAAAGATGAATTCCAGGCCGTCGATCCGTCGGCGCTCGGGGGTGGAGGTGATGACGTCCGTGGGCGGCAAGATGCCCAGCTTGCCATAGGCCGGAGCTTTGCCCAGGCCGCTGTCCACATGGCCGCGGGGACCGCGGGGTAGGCGAGGACCGAACATGAACATGGAACGTCGCGCCATGGTTGGTCCGGCCAAAATGTTCTCGCTGGTGGCTTCAGCGAGAAAACCTCCAGGGGCGATGATCGGTATGCGCTTCCCCGTGGCCTCTTCCGCGGAAATCAGGCCGAGCACGCCGGCGAAGTGGTCGGCATGGCTGTGGGTGAAGATCACGGCGCTGATCGGTGCCGCCTCATCGCCAACGGCAGAGCCGTGCTCAGAACCCAGGTGCTCCATAGCGAAGGCGAAAGCGGCCCGGGCGGTTTGCTCGGCGGTGAGAGGGTCGACCACGATCCAACCGCTCTGACCGCGGATCAAGGTCATATTGGCCAGATCGAAACCCCGCAGCTGATAGATCCGATCACTGACCCGATAGAGCCCGATCTGGTGATTGAGCTTGGCCTGTCGCCACAGACTGGGGTTGACCGTGGCGGGAGCGTCGTCCTCCTGGAAGTCACCCTCGAGGAATTGGTAGTGGCCCAAATCCCAAAGCACTCGACCTTCATCGTCCTCGATGCGCAGCTTGCCCGGCCGAGCGATCAAACCGCGCTCGGCGTCGAAGAGATCCTGAGGATCTTGCAGGTCGAGGGATGCCTTGACTTGGGCGTGGGCAGCTCGTGTGGCTTCGGAGGCCGAGGTGAAACCCGCCGGGTCGACGGGAGCATCGTCATCTGGAACGTAGGTGGTTTCAAGGGGCGGGGGCTCCCCGCATCCCCACGACCCCAGGGTGATCGCACCGGTTAGAAAACAGATCCAGAGGCGATTTTTCCGAGAACGCACAGCAGCTCTCCTCAGTTACGAGCTTCAGCGGCGGGTCGAAGACCTTTTGATTCTAGATGAGCCCTCCGGCTGAGGGTCAGGTCTCGCTCGGCAGGTAGCCGACCAGCTCGACGTAGCCCCGGCCCTGGACGGCTCGGCCGTCGGCGGTGCCGTCGACGTCGACCGCGCCTTCCCAATAGCGGAAGGCGATCTCGAGCTCTTGGTCTTCGAGCACGGGGATGACCTCGAGATCCAGCCCGTGCTCGGGGATTCTCAGGCGCCATCGCGAGGGGTAGACGCTGCCGCCCTTGGGGCTGCGCCATCGATCCAGCACCTCCAGCTCGGCTTGGTCGAGGGGGATGTGGATCTTCTTGCCGTCGACATCGATCAAAGAACCCGCCGACATGGGGTGAGGGGATCCATCGCTCTGACGCAGCTGGTAAAACATCAGCTCCCGACCGTCGGAGAGTTGGAGGGAGAACCAATCCCAACCGCTTTGCTCCGAATCCAAGGTGCTGGTGGACCACTCGCGATCGAACCAAACCTGGCCTTCGACCTCGAATCGTCGACCGTCGAGCTCGATGTGGCCTCGGGCTCCGATGCGCGTGAACGCGTAGTAGTACGAAGCTCCTCCCTCGTGTTTTTGCGACAGTCCTCGATCCCCTTGCAACACCATGGGCTTCTCGGTTTCGAGCATCAGCTCCACGCGGAAGTCGCCGGCCTTCGTGCTCGCGCCGGAGGTCAGGGTCAGAGGCCAGAGACCGTCACCCTCAGAGGTCGCGCTCCAATCTTCGAGCCACACCCGGAAAGGGCGGATCTCAGCACCCGCCAAACCGGCCGCGCCGCGGGCGAAGCGCTCCGCGGCCAGATGACGTTCGCTTTCGACGTCGGTCAGAGCCATATGCCCCATGTAGAGCTGACGGGTTGCCCACGCGGACTGCGGCTCGGGGGTGTCCGGGGTTTCAGGGTCGGGCTCCGGGGCCAGAGCCCGGCGGAAGATCGTCCATTGGATGCCGAATCGACGACCTTCTGCGCTGATCAGGTTGCCGGTGAAATACCACCATTCGGTGAGAAACTCGGGGTGGGGTCCGTGGTCCTCGGGAAAGACGAATTCGCGGACCGTCTCGGCGCGGGCGAATCCTTTGGCGCCGCCATCGACGGTCAGGGCATCGATGGGCGAGGAGAACGCGGGGACGTCTTGCTCGGACGGCGGGTTGCCACAAGCCGACACCAGCAGCACGACAGCGGTGTAGACGAGGCATCGAAGCGGTGCGCCGGACATCACTCTTCCCTCAGGGCGGACGCGGGATTACGTTGGAGCAGGCGGCGAGCGGGTAGCCAGCCGGCGAGCAGGGCGGAGCCGACGGCGAGGGCCAAGCTTTGGAGCAGGGCCGTCGGCTCGACCGTCAGTTGCAGGGTCCAGCCGAATGAGCGTTTGTTGATCACGAAAACCAGCATGGCCGCCATGGCCACCCCGAGAGGGGCGGCGAGCACCCCCGCGAGAGCACCCAAAAGGGCATTCTGGGCGGTCAAGAGACGACGCACCTGCTTGGGCTCGAGGCCGAGGGCCCGCAGGACCGCCAGCTCGCGACCCCGTTCCAACTGCAAGGCCATCAACGCCGAGAACACACCGAAGAAAGCGACGGCGACGGCCAGGGCGCGCAGCACGTCGGTGATGCGAAACGTGCGGTCGAAAATCGCCAGGGAGATTCGGCGCAGCTCACGATTGGGCCGAATTTGGACGTCCTCGTCGGCGAACCGGGATCGCAGGTCGGCCACCACACGATCCGCGTCGGACCCGGGCTTCAAGTACAGGCCGACGCTCTGGATGCGGTCGTCGCGCCAAAGCTGCTGATAGAGGCCGCTGTCGATCATCACCAGGCCCCGATCGGACGCGTAGTCGTAAAAGACCGCCAGCACCTCGAAGGCTCGGCTCTGATCCTCGGCGAGCAAGTCGAAAGTGTCTCCGGGGCGGAGGCCGTGGCGGTAGGCGAAAGGCTCTGAGATCACCACTCCGTCACCGGCGCGAAATCGCGGGAAGATGTCGGCGGGAGTCGCGTCTTTGAACGAAAAGACCTCAAAGGCAGGAGCCTCGGCGTGCAAGGCATGCAATTGGACGCTGCCCAGGGACGACATGGTCTCGACCCGCCGGTAGGTCGAAACGTGCTCCACCGCCGGATGACCTCTGAGAGCCGCCAGCTGGGCGGGGGAGAGGGGAGGACCGGAGCCGCGGCCGTCCTGGGCGGTCGGGCTGGCGTAGAGATCCGCCTTGAGGGTGATCTCGAGCCAGTCCACCAGGGTAGCCCGAAAGCTCGACACCATGATCGCCACACCCAGAGTGGTGGCGACAGCGATGGTCAGGGCGGCCACGGCGATGCCCGTGCGGCTGATCGCCGCGCCCACATCCCGGGCGGCCATGCGTCCGAGGTGGCCGAAGAGGCGACCGGCTACCGGGGTCAGCAAGCGGCTCCCCGCTAGGGTGGCGAGAGGAATCAGGGCGGCGAAACCCAGGGTGCCGATGAATACCGCGGCGAAGCCCAAGCCGAGACTTCGCCCCGGTAAGGCGACCAGAAGCCCACCGGCGGCGATGAGCACCAGCCCGAGCAGGGCGGAGCCTGCGGCCCGTCGACGTTCTTTGCCTTCGATCGCGGAGCGTCGAAGGGCCGATTGGGGCTGGACCCCCGAGGCCTCCAGGGCGGGTCCGAGGGCGGCGAGCACGGCGCCGCCGATGCCCAGGAGGCTGCCCAGGGCGAGGGAGGCGAAGGGCCGGCTGACCTCACGCACGGACAAGACGAAGTAGAGATCGTTGATGGTCTGGGTGATGAGCTGGAGAAGGCCCCGGGCCAGGACCTGGCCGAGCACCAAACCCAAGAGGCTGCCGACGACTCCGAGCACCGCTGCTTCGAAGAGGACCATCACCAGAATCTGACGCCGTCCGACTCCCATGGCTCGAAAACGACCCAGGAGCGGGCGTCTCTCCACCACCAGGAACGACATGGCGTTGTAGATTAGGAACATGCCCACTAACATGGCGAGCATGGAGAGGGCGGTGAGGTTGAGGCGGAAGGCTTGGGTCATCTCCTCCAGAGCCCCGGCCCTTGCCGAGGCGGTCCGCAGCCGGACGCCTTCCGGCAGCAGCGCCGCGATCTGTGACGAGCCGTCGTCAGAGAGCACCAGGTCGATGCGATCCAAGCGGCCGTGTCGACCCAGCGCGTCTTGGGCGGTGGAGATGTCCACCAGCAGCAGGTCCTCCCAAGCGCGACGTTGACGCTCGTCCGCCGGCTCGAGCACGGCGATCACCACCAGCTCTGTGCTCGGCTGGAGACCGTCGGCGCCCTGTGGGGCGAAGGTGAAACGATCGCCTTTTTCCAAGCCCCAGCCGGCCGCCAACTGGGAGGATACGGCCACGGCGCCGCTTTCCGTGAGGAAGCCGGTCAAGGTTTCAGCGCCGCCGGCCGGGCCGGTGGTGAAGGACCGAACGGGTGCTTCGGCCCATGGATCCACTCCCAGCATGCGCACGGAGCGTCCCTTGGCGGTATCCGGAGCCGGATCGATCCGGCCTCGACCTTCGATCACCGGGGCGGAGCTCCTGGCGTCGGCGATTCCGGATCGTCTCAGCTTGCCGTAGACCTCTTCGTCGACACCCATGGGTCCGGCGACGATTTGGTGGGTCGCGCGGCCCGCCACATCGTCGACGCTGAGCCGAAACGCGCGCTCGGCGCTGGCGTTGGCCAAGTCGATGCCCACCACCACCGCCACCGCCAGGGCGACTCCGGCGGTGGTCAGACCCGCCAACCAAGGTCGTCGCTTCAGGTGGCGCAGGGCGGCCCGGCGCAGCAGGGGAGTCGGCCAGAAGTCTCTCATCGGGCCCCTGGCGCGTTCGCGGTCGCGGTTTCACCCGCGGCATCCGATTGGGTCGTAGACGCCGGACCGCCGGCAACTCGGCCGTTGCGAATCCTCAGCACGCGATCGGCGATGGCCGCGGCTTCCCGGCTGTGGGTGGCCATCACCAGGGTGACGCCGGCTTCCCGCACGGCCGAGTCCAGAAGCTCCAAAACCCTTTCCGCCGCTTGCTCGTCGAGGTTGCCGGTGGGCTCGTCCGCGAGGATCAGAGACGGTCCGTGGATCATCGCTCGGGCGATGGCGACCCGCTGTTGCTGGCCGCCGGAAAGCACGTCGGGAAAGCTGCCGTGACGGTCCTGCAAGCCGACCCTTTCCAACAGGTGAAATGCGCGGTCTTTGGAGTCGGATTGGAGTCGGCCCGCCAGCTCGAGGGGCAGAAGCAGATTCTCCAAGACGGTCAGGGTGGGCACCAAATTGAAGAATTGGAAGACGAAACCCACGAGCCCACGGCGCAGCCGTGCCCGTTCGGTTTCGTCGAGCGCGGTGATGTTTCGGCCGTCGACCTCGATGTGTCCGTCGGTCACCGAGTCCAGGCCGGCGATCAAGTTCAGCAGGGTGGATTTGCCGCAGCCGCTGGGGCCGAGCAAGGCCACTCGCTCACCGGCTTCGATATCGAGATCGACGGCGTCCAAGACCCGATGTCGACGCTCGCCTTCAACGTAGGTTTTGGTCACTTGGTGGAGGTGAATCAGGGGTGCCATCCTCAGGAGCTTTCTTCCGGCGTGCGGGTTATGGGTGGATTCGAGTCTTCGTCGTCGAGCTCGAAGCCGATTCAACCCCAACACTTTATCCGGCGAAGTGCCCGTCAACGCCTGAAAAGTGCCCGGCACCGCCGGGAAAGTGCCCGGCACCGTGTGCGGCACCGTGTGCGAAGTGCCTGGCACCACGACGCGTCATCACGATTCGGTGGCACCGCGAATCCGCGGGTGTCGGCATGATAGAAAGCGGACATAGGTGATGGCCGAGCCCTGACATGACCCTGATTTTGCAGTGAGGATAGATACCGATGCCGACTCTTTTGCCGACTTCCTTGAGATGCGATTCCAAAGCTCAACGACGCCCTTCGCAGCGCTTTCTCGGTCTGTGGACGGCGGTGCTGGTGCCGTTCGCCCTATGGTCCGGGCCGGCAGCAGGCGGCAACGGGCCACAGGGGGAGACGCCCTTGGATCGGTCCGCGGAGCGCGTTCAGCATGCCGTCGATTGGTTGGCGGCGGACGAGCGGCAGGGACGCGGAGTCGGCACGGAGGGGCTGACCCAGGCCGAGCATTGGCTGGCCGAGCGTTTCGCGGAGCTGAAGGTGCAACCGGCGGGCGACGACGGATATTTCCACAGCTTCGAGGTGCCCCTGGCGATCGAGGTGTTGGAGCCCACGAGCCTGCGGATCGACGGTGAGCCGGTGGAACGGGATCTCTTTGTTCCGGCTTCCTTCTCGTCGTCCGGCTCGGTGTCCGGTGAGGTAGTGGCGGTGGGTTACGGCATCACCGCCGAGGACCTGAGCCACGATGACTATGCCGACCTAGACGTCGGCGGCAAGATCGTGGCCATCCGTCGCTACACGCCGCCAGGAGCGCGATTCGACGATGCCACCGTCCAACGCCGCTTCGGGGATCTGCGTTATAAGGCGTTCAACGCCCGCGAGCACGGCGCCGCCGGGGTGATCATCGTCGACTGGCCGGAGGTCGCGGCAGGGGAGGAGATGTCCGACGAGACCCCGCTGCCGGGTCTGAAGGTGGATGCCAAGGGAGACGCGGGAATTCCGGTGATCGCGCTCAAGCGCTCGGCCGGCGCGAGGCTCTTCGAGGGAGATGCTCGGGCCGAGCTGAAGGTTGCGGTGCGGGTGGAGAAGGCCAAAGCTCGAAATGTGGTCGGCTTGCTCCCGGCGACTCTGCCGAAGACGGATCCCCAGCCGACAATTCTGGTAGGCGCCCACTTCGATCACCTCGGCTTCGGCGGCCGGGGCTCTTTGACTCCCGATGTGACCGAGCCCCACAACGGAGCTGACGACAACGCGTCGGGCACCGCGGCCGTGCTGGAAATCGCGGCGGCGTTGTCGGCCCGTCCGGAGCGATCCGCCGATGTCTGGCTGGTGGCCTTTTCCGCCGAGGAGTCGGGCCTGCTGGGCTCGACGGCCTTGACCCGCCGGCCGCCCGCAGGTTTGGTGGTCGAGGAGCTGCGGGCGATGATCAACCTCGACATGGTGGGCCGTCTCGAAGATTCGCGGGTGCAGGTGCTCGGGGCAGCTTCCGCCGAGGAGTGGGAGTCCGTGGTGTCGCCGATTTGTGAGCGAGCGGATCTGAGCTGCAAGCTCGGAGGAGACGGCTACGGCCCGTCGGATCAGACGCCGTTTTATGCCGCCGGGGTGCCGGTGCTGCATTGGTTCACGGGCACCCATGAGGACTACCACAAGGTGTCCGACGACAGTGAAAAGGTCAACAGCCGGGGAGTCGCCCGCATCGCCGATGCGGTCACCCAGGTCGTGATCAGCCTGGCGGGTCGCGAGACGGATTTGACGTACGTACGGACCGAGGCACCGGTTTCCGGCGGCGACACCCGCTCGTTCGGTGCTTCCCTCGGCACCATTCCGGATTACGCCGGTGACGACCGGGCCGGAGTTTTGCTGGCCGGCGCCCGTCCGGGCACCCCGGCCGATCTAGCTGGGGTGATCAAAGGAGATCTGCTGGTCGGCTTGGGCGGCCGCGAGATCCGCAACATCTACGATTTCGTCTACGTGCTGCGATCCGCCAAACCCGGCGAAACCACCACCATGGCGATCATGCGCGGCGATCAACCCCTGGAGCTCGAGGTGACCTACGGCAAGAGCAGTCGGTAGAGACTTACTGAAGCCTCTTTCTCCACAGGTGAGTGATTCGCCCTTGATCGCGGCAGGTCTGGCGTAGGGGTGGGGCTTGTCCCCACCCTGAGGCGAGGCAAAGCCGAGCTATTTTATGCCGGTCGGGGGCAAGCCCCGACCCTACGTCCGGAAGGGTAATTCACCGGCTAGCCCCGATTCCTCACCAGCCTTCTGCTGCGACACCGTATCCACCTGAATCTACGGCGTCAGAAGCCGTTTCTGCTCCTCAACAGATTACAAGTATGCCCGGGGCGCGCAGCCTGCGTCGCAGAATGCGTCTTCTTCCTTGTATCTCCAGGCGTCTCCGGCGTCTCGCGACGAAGTTGGTGAGAAATCCGGGCTAGGGCGATTCACCCGCGTTCCGAGCGGGATCTATTTCAAGACCACCAGGACCACCCGGCGATTGCGGCTGCGAGACTCCCGGTCGGTGCCTTCGGTGACCGGGACGGTTTCGCCGTAGGAAATGGCCGACATGCGATGCAGGGGCAGGGAGTGCTTGAGGTGCAGATATTGCTGCACGGCACGGGCGCGTTCCTCGCCGAGCTCGAAGTTGTACTTGCTCGGCCCGAGGGTGTCCGTATGCCCCTGGATTTCAATGTAAACCGACTCGTTGCGCTCCTTTAAATCCTGAGCGAAGGTATCGAGAGCGGCTTTGGCGGAGTCGTCGAGCTCGGCGCTTTCGAAGCCGAAGCGGACGTCGGCCTCGGAGAGCACGGTTTCGTAGAGCAGCTTGCCTTCTGCCAGCTTGCCGGCAGCCACTGCCCGTTCCAGGGCTTGGCGAGAGGTGTCGGAGAGCTTGGCCAGCTCTTCCTCCTGCTGCTCAATGGCTTTGTCGTGCTCGGCGAGCCGGGTTTGATTGGCCTCGACCTGACTTTCCACATCGTCGACCCGGGAATCGACCGAGCTGACCTGATCGTCGACATAAGTCTTCATGGATTTCTGCGACACACAGCCGACCAGGGACGGTACGAGCAAGACACAGGAGAGCAAGAGGTTGATCTTTCTCATGGTATTTCCTTCGTTCTATGCAGTGTTTGACTGAGTGGCTCGCCGATCTGGGGGCGGGATCCGGAGCCGCGAGATCCGGGGGGACGGTCGGGAAGGGGCCCGTCCGTCCGGTCCGGGATGAGCAGCCTGTTACGGATGAGGCGCCGTGCCCGTGTAGCCGGACCGATGCCGAAGATGGAGAGGTTTACCGGGGGCGGTGACCTCGATGGAGTGATATCCGGCCCGGCCGTCGCCGGCCAAGCGGAAGGCGAGAGAATATCGATTGTGTAGGGCATGCTGCACCACCGAGCAGGCGGCTTCGATGTGATCGACGCCGGTTTCCACGTATTTGCCGCCCGTGGCTTGGGCCAGCTTACGCAAAAGCTCCCCATAGAGCCAGGGGCCTTGGTCGGTGCGGGCGGTCTGCGAAGTGACTTTCCGATGGGCGGGCCGGAGGGCGATCACATAGACCGGAACCTCCGCGGATTTCACCATTTGCCGGGCCTTATCCGCGGGGATCTCGCTGGCGTTGTCGATGCCGTCGGTGATCAAGATGACGGCCGGCGCCGTGCGCGCGGTCAGACGGACCTGGGGGATCCAAGTGACGGCGTCGTGAAGGGCGGTGAGGCCGTAGGCATGCCAGGTGTCCAGATGCTCGCCGATGACTCCGAGCTCGGGGGTGATGGGCACGTCCACATAGGTGCCGCCCGAGGCGAAAGTGGTGAGGGCGGCTTCATCGTCCGGGCCCGCCTTGTCTAGGAACCAGCGGACGATGCGCCGGCTGGCTTCGAGCTTGCCCGAGTTGGCCATGCTGCCGGAGAGATCCTGGAAAAAGAGCAACGTATGAGGATTCTGAAATGGCGAAAGGAAATCGTCGAAAGGCACGGGTCGGTTGTCGACCTTCAGGGTGACATCGTCCGCGTCGAGCTCTACCGCTCTCTCTGGGTGTGTGGGCTCGACGGTGATGGGCACCAGCACCCAGCTGATGGAGGTGACCTCATCGAAAACCGCCACCGGCTGCTGTGCCGAAAGTCGGCCGGCCGAGGGATCTTCTTGGGCAGCGCTCACGGTCGCCAAACCCGTCAGCAGGACGATGGCGATGGGGCCGAGAGCACATAGGCGCCGTGAAGGTGGAAATCCATTCATAGCCAAAAGTGTATATGAAGCTGGGCAACGATTCAAAAAAGACGAAAGCGGTGGATCCCCGTGATGATCGGCGATCAACGGAAAAAGCGCCAGTAGACGACGATAAAGCCCACCGCCAGCACCAGGATGCTGAAGACGGTACCGTTGAGGAATAGCCCCAGGCGAGAGGCCCCTCGACCGATTTCTTTGCCGCTGGGGTCACGGCGAGCCGCCCGCAGCCCGAGCCAAGCGACGATCATGCCGACGGTGGATAAGCCGAGGGTCGCGAGCACCATATAACCCGGTCGATACCAATATTGATAGGGATGCCAGGGGAGAAAGTGGAGCCAGTAGCGGATGGGTAGGCTGAAGGCGAAGATGAAGATCGACAACAGTCCCCACGACAGGCGGAGCTGCACCACTCGATATTCGCCGCTTGGATCGTGCTCTCCGGTGAGGGGATCGTAGCGTCGTTGACCGGTTTCGGTGCTCGAGGTCATGGTGCGTCGATTCGAGAGGGTCAGTCTTCCGCCCGCTCGCCAGGAGGAGCCATCTTGACGAGAGCGGGAAAGAAACGCGCCAGAGGCTCGACGAGATCTCTTTGCGCGGCCATGACGTTTTCGATGTTGCGGTAGGCCATAGGCACCTCATCGAGGCCCGCCGACAGCACCTCGACTCCCCGGTCGTTGAGCAATTTCTTGGTCTCGGACCAGGTAAAGCTCTGCTTGGCTTTGGTGCGGCTCATCACTCGCCCGGCGCCATGGGACGCGGATCTCAGGGATGTCTCCACCCCCAGGCCACGAACGATGAACGCCGGATCCGCCATCGATCCCGGAATGATGCCCAGGTCGCCCACGCCCGCCGGCGTCGCGCCTTTGCGGTGCACGATCAGCTCCTCGCCGTCGTGAAGCTCCTTCCAAGCGAAGTTGTGATGATTTTCCACATCGAGCAGGACGTCGACCCCGAGCGCTTTGGCGATGTGGTGATGGATCAACGCATGATTCGCTTCGGCATAGCGACCCATGAGGTTCATGGCGTGCCAATACTCCTGCCCCTCTTCTGATTCCAGGTCCAACCAAGCGAGGTGTTTCAGCTCTTTGGGCAGCTCAGGGTGTTGTTGCCGCGCGATCTTGCTGTAGTGGGAGCAAACGTTGGCCCCGGTGCCCCGGCTTCCGCTGTGGGACAACAGGGCGAGGTAGGTGCCGGGACCGAGATCCAGGCCGCTGGGCTCGCTGCGGGAGAAGACTTCCAGGCGACCGTATTCCACGAAGTGATTGCCGCTGCCGGAGGTGCCCAGCTGCTTCCAGGCCTTGTCCTTGAATCGTTGGGTGACGGGGGAGACGGACCAATCGTCATCGAGCACGTCGTGCTGCCGCCGGTCACGGAATTCCGCGCCGATGCCGAAGCGGGTCTCACGTTCGAGGGTCTTCTTGAGCTGATCCCGGCGTCCACCGAGGGCGGACACGGGAAGGTCGAGCACGGTCAGCTTCATGCGACAGGCGATGTCGACCCCTACGGCGTAGGGAATAACCGAGCTCCGGGTCGCCAAGACACCGCCGATCGGCAGGCCGTATCCCAAATGCGCGTCGGGCATCAGCGCTCCGCGCACAGCCACCGGCAGCTTGCAAGCGTTTTCCATTTGCTGAACGGCGGAGGGATCCACATCCTCCGCACCCCATCCGTGGTAGGGGGCGTCCTGCTTGCGCGGAACGAATTGCGGGCGTCGGGGCTTCTCTCCGTATCCCATCCGGCGGGCCTGCTCTCGGGCAAGGTCCGATAGGTGAGGGTCCTGGAAAAATTGCGCGGGTCGTTCCTTCAGGTCTTGAAATTTACGTCGAAGGGGGGCTTTTTTGATCCCGGCCTCGGTAGCGGCGGCGGCGGCCTCCATGGCCAAATTGATCAGCCCACGGTCACCGAATCCCAACTTGATCAGCTCTCTTTTCTTCATCCCAGCCATTTTATGCTCTTCATCTCACGGTTCCACCGCCGCGAGGGCGTTTTGACGTTGGGTTTTGAGCCGGCGTCGTTTTGCATGAAGCATTTGGGGACTTCGAAAGAAGTCGGTAAGATGCACGCCACTCGGAAATTCCCGAATGAGAATTTCACGCGCGCTGCTCGTTCCGAGTTGCCCGCGTCGAGCTTCGTCGGTCTTTTCGCGACCCTTTGAGGTGTCGCGACCCATTCACCTGAGGACCCATCGCTGGAGCGTCCGCGATTTTTGATCGGAGGTAGCCTTGTCCCCACCGTCCAACAGCACTGAGCTTCGCCCCATTCGTGAGATCGCAGACGGCCTCGGGATTCCCGAGCAGCATCTGGTGCCCTACGGCTATGACCGCGCCAAGGTGCGCCTGGAAGCCCTCGACTCCGGTCGCCAACCCGGCAAGCTGGTGCTGGTGACGGCGATCACGCCGACACCCGCGGGCGAAGGCAAGACCGTCACCTCGATCGGCTTGTCCCAAGGCCTTGCCCACATCGGCGAGCGGGTCTGTTTGGCTCTGCGGGAGCCGTCCCTCGGGCCGGTCTTCGGCATGAAGGGGGGCGCCACCGGTGGTGGTGGCTCTCGGGTGGAGCCGCGGCACGACATCAACCTCCACTTCAACGGCGACTTCCACGCCATTTCGAGCGCCAACAATCTCTTGGCCGCGATCCTGGACAACCACATGCAGCAGGGCAATGCCCTGGGTATCGACCCTCGTCGGGTGGAATGGCGCCGGGTGTTGGATTTGAACGACCGCTCTCTTCGCCGGGTGTTGATCGGTCTCGGTGGACCGACGGAAGGGATGCCACGGGAAACCGGATTCGACATCACACCGGCTTCCGAGATCATGGCCATTCTCTGCCTAGCCCAAGACTACGAGGATCTGCGCCGCCGATTGGGGCGGATTCTAGTGGCCTTCACTTACGACCGCCAACCGGTGACCGCCGACGACTTGAAGGCCGTCGGGGCCTTGATGGCGGTGCTGCGCGACGCCCTCTTGCCGAATTTGGTGCAGACCTGCGAAGGCGTGCCGGCATTCATCCACGGTGGGCCGTTCGCCAATATCGCCCACGGCTGCAACTCGATCCTGGCGACCAAGATGGGCTTGGCTTGGGGCGATTGGCTGGTGACCGAGGCGGGCTTCGGTGCCGACTTGGGCTGCGAAAAATTCCTCGACATCAAATGCCGGGTCGGCGGTTTGGATCCCGCGGCGATCGTCATCGTGGCGACGGTCAAAGCCCTCAAGATGCACGGCGGCGTGAAGGTCAAGGATCTGGGCAGCCCCAACGCCGGAGCAGTGGAAAGAGGGCTCGACAACCTCCGGCGTCACGTCGAGAACGTGCGTCAATTCGGCCGGGATCCGGTGGTGGCCATCAACCGATTCGAAGCCGACTCCGATGAGGAGCTCGAAACCATCCGCAAGGCTTGTGAGGAAATGGGCGTGGCTTCCGCGCTTTCCGAGGTCTTTGCCAAGGGCGGCGAGGGCGGTGCCGAGCTGGCGCGCAAAGTAGTGGAGCAAGCGGCCAAGGCCACCGAGCCCTACCAGCCGATGTATCCGCTCGACGCGCCGATCGAGGAAAAGGTCGAAGCGATCGCCAAAAAGATCTACCGCGCCGATTCCGTGGCCTGGACCGCGGAAGCCGCCAAGGATCTGCGGATTTTCAGGAAGAAAATCGGTTGTGACGATCTACCGGTATGCATGGCCAAAACCCAGAAATCCATTTCCGACAACCCCAAGCTGCTCGGAGCGCCCGAGGGTTTCGAGGTCACGGTGCGCCGCTTGGTGCTCTCGGCCGGTGCGGGTTTTGTGGTGCCGCTCTTGGGCGAGATGGTGCGCATGCCCGGTCTGCCCAAGACACCCCAATCCGAAAACGTGGACTTGGTGGACGGCGAGATTATCGGCGTCGCCGACTGAATCGAGCTAGGGCGCCACACCGAATCGTTTCAGGTCTTTTTTGGCGCCTCCCAGGGCCTTGAGCGCGGGGTTGATTTGGGCCTTGGCCTCGGCCATGTTGCCCGCCCCGCAAGCTTGGGCCAGATCGAGGAAGAGACCGTAGCCTTTCTTCAAGGATGCTTCGGTTTTGGCGGTCGGAGCTTGTAGCGCCGCGGGGTCGCGGATCAGCCGGCGTAGGGCGCCCTCCAAACCTCGGCACTCCGCGGTCAGATCGCCTTTTTGTTTGCCCTGAATCATCGCCATGGTGCGTCGGAGCCGTTTTTTGACCGGCAGCGCCTTGGCCGTGTAGGTCTCGTGCCACGACTGCACCCTGACTTCCAGGCTGAGACCCCGCACGGAGGCGGTTTCCAGGGTCGCGGATTGTTGCCCCCTCGCCTCGGTCAACGCCGCGATTTCGGATCGGCTCAAGCCGTCGTTTCCGGCCAGGTCCAGGATGTTGTCGAAGGCTTGCTCGTAGTGCACCAATTGGGTCGGCCAAATGGCCGGGGCACGGCTCAGGCACCAATTGCGCCAATCGGCGTCGAATGTCTCGACGTCCTGACGGAAGGCCCGTTGCAGGGCGGCCTCGGTATCGTCGCCCTGGCGAAAGGCGTCCAGCAAGCGATGGATGCCCTTCACGCCGTGGCGGCTCTCCACATAGTGAATCGCCCAAGTGGCGTGGCTGTAGGCGAGCTCCACCAATTGGGGCTCGCTGAATCCGGCCAGCACGGGGTCGATGATCGAAAAGGTCAGGTCGCGTCCGGCCCGGTGCATGTCCGGGATGGGATTGATGCCGGGTTGCTCCATCTCGATGTGGCTGGCCAATCCTTCGTGCAGCCATTTCGGGGCTTTGCCCTCGGTCCGGATGTCGATCATGGCGTGGGCCAGCTCGTGGGAGAGGATGCCGACCAGGAGCGGATCGAGGCTTCGCAGATCCGCCAAGGGAACCCGAACGCGGCCGTCGTAAATGCCCACCACGGTCACTCCCCGAGAGTAGGCGCTCATGAATTCCTCAACCGGAATGAGATGAATCTCGATCTTCTGCCCGGCCTCCAAGCGGGTAGGGATCCACCGTTGGAGCCGTTTCCACTCCGCCTCCAGCACCCAGCCCACGTGTTTGGGGTATTTGGAGCCGGTCAGCTCTGGGTAGAGCAGCAGGAAGTGCTCGGTTTCCCGGGAGATGTATTGCTCGGAGAGGTCGCGATCCAGCTCCAGCTGTTTGATCCTGCCGGGGTTGACCGGATACGGCGTGAGGCGGTTTGCCTTTTTGAGCAGACGCAGCGCGAGCTCGTAATCCTCGGTCTTGGCAAACATCTCCGCGAGCTGGTAGTAGGTCGCGGGGTCTCGGCGGCTATTGGCCAGATCGCTTTTGGCCAAACCGATCATCAGATTCTTTGCCTCTATTTCCTCGTCTTGCTCCATCAGGGCTCGAGCCCTGAGCTTGATCAAATCCGGAGGCGCCAGCTGGGGCTCGTCACCGACCGCCTGGGTCAGCTCTAAGACCTCGGGCCAGCGGTGGCGGCGCGCCAAAGCGTTGGCCGCGACGGCGGTCATTTGTTGGCGCGCGGGGTGGGTGAGCCCGCCAGGGCGCGAAGCCTCTTCGATCAGCATCTCCAGCTGAGCAAGGGCTTGATCCTCTTGGCGTTGCTCGTCGACCTCCGCGCTTTCGACTGTGGTGTCGGCGGGGGCGAGCACCGCGCCACCCGGGATCACCAACTGCTTGGTTACGGTGCCCGGAAGAAGGCCGTTCACAGTGTCTTTGGTGTCGGTGGTCTGGGTGCCGGTCGCGTCCACATGCTCAGGATCGAGCTCCATGGAAAGGGTCAAATGCTCGCCGAGGGATCGCGAAACGATCTTGAAGCGGCCTTCGGTGGGCTGCGGGATCCGCAGAGCCCGGTTGCCGAGATTCGTCGGCTCGACCAACGGCTCGTTCACGGAGGAGAAGTTGAAAAGCTTGAAGACTCTCGGCCGGGTGGCGCTGTGGGAAAGCAGTGGATCGGAGAAGAGCTGGTCGCGGGAGAGCGGCTGGAGATGCCAACCGGTGATGAAGAGCTCATCGGCTTGATCGTGATGCTCGGCCAACGTGGCGAAGCGGCTGCCGTAGTAGTAGACCTCGGCGAAACGGCTACCGGACTGAATCAAGGTCTCGAACACCGTTTCCGCCCGCGAATCGTCGCCGCCGGCGATGTACGCGGTCGCCGCTTCCAGCCGCAGATAGTCTTGAAAAGGGGCCCGGGCGAGGGCGGTTTCATAGGCCGAGAAAACGGCCTTGCGGCGGGATTGCAACCAGGCCAAACGGGCCCGCAGGAGCTCGGTGATCGGCAAGGCGCTAGGGGACGGCTGAGCTTTGAGAATCTCCCGTGCTTCCTTGAGGCGCCCGAGCAGCATCAACCGCTGGGCGAGCCACGAGGAGCCGGCCTCCAGGGCCGGACCTTGGAGGTCCAGTCGATTCAACAAGGTTTCGAGGGATCGGTCGTCGGCTTGGTCGGCGCAAAGGGCCATCTTAAGGGGCAGCAAATCGGCCATGCTTCCAAGACCCTCCGGCGCCGTCGCGGTGGTGGGCTGGTCGCGATGGAGGAGGTTTTCGAGCTCCAGGCGATCACAGCCCACAATCCCCCAAGCGATAGCCGGCAATGAGATCCAGAAGGCCGCGGAGCGTTTTGAGGTGATCCGGATGAATCTTGGGCGATACACCTCGTTACGGCGAGCTCGCACGAAGAAAATCGACCCCAGCATCAGTGTCGCCAGCAACATCAGTGTCGCCAGCCCGATCGAGCCTCGGATGTAGGGGCTGAAGCGGTTGAGACTCGAGCGAAACCAGGGCGTGGGACGGGCGCCCGTACCGGCCGGCGGAGCTACGACGGATGCCAGCTGGTCGCTGATGGAGCCTTGAATGGCCCGTGGGTCGGCCAGGCTGAGGAGGTTTCGAAGGCGCCAGGTCTCTTCTTCTTTCACCAGCTCCAGCTCGATGAGCTCTTCGATCCCGGAGCTGTATTGAATGGAAAAGAGGGCCACGTGCCCTTCTTGGTCGGGGCTCGGGGTCAAGAGCGTCCACCTCGCCCCCTCGCTCGGCCCGAGGCGAGCTGAGATCTCAGCCTCGGCCACCGTCTGACCGAGACCACGCAGGGGTGCATCGTCGGCCAGATGAGCCCACCAGGCGGAGGCTCCACCTTGGAAAAACTCCAGAACCAGCTCGGCTGCGAATTTTTCCGCTTTTGAGATGGGTTGGGCTTTGCCGGCCGAAGCCGGTGCCGACCCGTTCGGACGCGAGTCCGCGGTGAGGTCCTGTGGGCAGATCAGAAGCCACGGGAGCAAGATCAAGCAAAGAGCGGTGCTGTGCTTACGAGAATTTCTGAGCATATTCCCTCCGGCGCTGAGATTGTGAGAGTTTATCTCTCCGTGCCGGATATCTCAAGAATTCGAAAGGTAATGCCTTATTTTGTGTCGAGCTGGGCTCAGGGCGTTGCTGGGCCGGAAAATTGACCCTAGCGAAAACACCCGATCGGCACGAGGGTGCCGGCCGGGTGTTGCTTCGAGCCGCGTGTGGCGACGGCCGAAAATCCAACGTAGGGATTTGATCGGCTGCTAGGAATGATCGGCTGCTAGGAAGAGGTCTGCTTTTCCGAGGATTTCAACATGGCGACGTCGGGCAAGGTGAAGGAAGCGGTCTCTTCAAAGAGACCGTCCTTGGAGTTGTCCTCCGAGGCTTCGAATTTGTCCCAGAGGGCCTCGACCTGCTCAGTCCCCAAAGCTTCCAAGCCTTCGCCGAAGGCTCCCAGCAGCATTTCTCGCTCTTGGGACGAGTAGTAGGTCTCGAGCAGGGTGTTGAGAATCACTTGCTCGCCTTCCTCGCGGGCGCAGAGCTGGTTCAGGGCATTGACCGACACGCTGGTCGGGTGCATGAGGATGGCCAGCAGCAGGCTGCGCTCGGTCAGAATCTGATTGTCGAAGAGCTGGGTGATGATGATCGCGGTGTCCAGCACCGAGCGGAACGAGCTGCTCAGGCTGAGACCGGTCAGCTTCAAATCGATGCGATTCTGGCCGCGGGCGACCAGGGTCTCCAGGTAGCCGGCAATTTCCGTCGGATCCAGGTCCTGGCTCTTGAGCAGGGTCTGGGTGAATTCTTTGTCGAGGCGAATCAACGCGACCAGCAGGTGGGCGATGGTGACCCGGGTCGACTTGTTGATCGCGATCCGGCAGGCCTCTTCGAAGAACTCGTTGATGGTGTCCCGTTTGAAGAGGCGGTTGAAATCGACGAATTGACGTTCTCTGTCCGTCAAGTGGCGGACGAAGAAATATGGAGACGGCGGAACCTCGAACAGTCGGAGCCGGAGATCTTGATGGTTTTCCAGCAGGTTGACCAGATCGGAACGGTCCCAGACGATGACTTCTGTGTCCTCGCTGGGTTTCATCTCGGCCATCGACTGTTTCTGGGCCGCGGAAACCACCGAAGGAGTGACCAAGACGAGTCGGTTGGGTTGATAACCGGAGTTTTCGAGCAACTCTTCTTCCAGCTGGGCCTTGGTCGGCTTTTTGTCGTGTTGACGGCATTGCACGACGTAGCTCAGGACTTCCAACGTGGCCCCAGAGAAGTGGGTGCGCTGGCAAATCATGACCCGATTGCCGGTGCCTGCGGAGTCGCCGCGCCAAGACATGTTGAAAAAGCCTTCGCGGTGCAGCATCCAGGTAATCAGGAGCTCGAAGTTCTCCGGTGAGAGCTTTGCCCACGGGGCAGGGGTGTTGAGCGCTTTCTTAGAGGGCATCTTTTGCAATATCAATTTCGGAGCGTCAATCGGTCCGAGCGAGCTCGAACATCACAGGGAATCGGAATCGAGGCGCCGATCCACCAAGAAAAACAAATGGGAGTCCAACATGGAATCGGGATGGAATGGGATGTGCCCTCGGGGGCTGAGGCACTGCTGCAAAACCATACCGAAATCCGTAGTCCAAGGCTAATGATAGTGGAGAGGACCCCATTAGGGAAAGACTGATTGAGCCTCTTTTTGATTTTCTTGAGCTGATTCAACCTTGTAATGCGTCTCTATTGCTGAATTTCCATGGTGCTACCATAAATGCTTATCTTTTTATCTGTCGCCTGCCGAGCGTGCATCCAGAAACCTTGGACAAGCGGGGCGTGGCTACTTTCGGATCGTTCCCGCCGGGCCGGAACGAAATCGGCTTAGGCCCAACCACGGCCCAGCTCACCTCCCTGCGAGCCGGGCTCGGGCAAGGTCAGTGATTGTGGTTGGCGATCGGTATGGAGATGGTGAATTGGGAATTCAGAATTTTCGAATCGGGAATCTTCACGCTCAGCTGAAAGACCAGGTGACCCTGGTCGGTGGCGAATCCGACCGGCGGGTTGGTGATCTCGAGACTCGAGACTTTGCCCAGCTCGAGATCTTCGAGCAGTCGGCTGTTGTTGGAATCGGAGAAGCTGTACACGTTGTCTCCGACTTGCAGATAGATGCCCATCAGATCGTAGGCCTTGGTGTCGATTCCGTGGGATTCGGTGAGGTCGATGAGGATCGGCGGAGAAATCGGCGGGCTGGGGGGAGAGGGGACGCCCGCATCGTCCGAGTCTTCAAAGCCGGTCGCTTTCGTGGCAGCCGTCATCAAGGGATTTCCGTCCGGGTCTCCGGGCAGATCGTGACAGGGAACGCAAGGCCGACTCTCCGGACAAGGATGGCTGGCCAGGGACTGGAGGTCGTCGAAGGTCAAGCTCGGCAGGGTGGGAGCGGGGGACGACACCGTGAGCTGATGAAGGGCTCGATATTCGAGCGCGGGGCAGGACTCGGGACGCCAGCCCAAGGAGGTCTTGAGCAGCTCGTCCGCGGCGGCGGACGTGGATCCGGGAAGGGCTTCGCCGTCTATTTCGAGGTAGAAGGGGCCGGGGTAGATCCTCGCCGGATAGATGCGGGTGTGAGTGTCCGCGTTTGCCAACCGACTCCAAGTCGCGAAGCTGCCGCCGATGGAAGTCGTCAGCCAACCGGTGGCGAGAGCCGCGGCATAGGACGACCCCGGGGGTGCCGACCAGATCGAGCTGCCGACTCGCAGGAACAGACCGTAACCGGGAACCAGCACATTCGAATTGACCGGGGTTTGGGCGGCGGGTTTGACCGTGCTGCGATGGCGCATAGAGGCGATTTCGATAGAGCCTGCGGAGAGCACGGCACCGGAGTCCGCGGGGAAGAGCATATTCCCGTGATTGCCGGCCGCGGCGACCAGAATGACTCCCAGATCGTCGCGCAGATGGTGCAAGATTCGATCGATCTCGCACTCCAAGCTGTGCTCGGAGTCGCAACGTGAAACATGGCTTTTGCGGCCGAAGCTCATGTTGACGGTGATCGGCAGCTGGGATTCCGGCAGCTCGGCGATTTTGCACAGCTGAGCGATGACCTCCGGATCTCCGACGCCGTCGTAGCCGAGATCGAATCCGGAATCCTCGAGATCGAGCAACCCCACCTTCAGTGATTCTGCCTTCACGTCCGCGGACTGGTCGAGGACCGTATCGATCACGCCCGCGACCGACCAGCCGTGGGCGTTTCGCCAATCGACCACCAGCACGTCCGCATCCAAAGCGTTCTCCGTGAGGCAGGAGCCTTGATCGCAGGGCATGGCCTGTTGGCCGCCTTGGGATCGAGAGCCGTATAGACCCACCGGCGAGGCGCCTTGGGAAAGGACCATGGGCGACTGGCAGCTCGCTTTGTTGAGCCCATGGCTTACGGTCTGCTGTTGGAAGGGATCGAATGGTGTCGAGCTGAAGATGAATTGACCGACTTCGCCGCAGGAGATGACGATCTCAGATCCGCACGGGGGGCCGGAGAGCCGCTTCCAGTGGATCTTCCCATCGGCCGCGTGGGCCGTAGGCACCGAGAGCAGAATAGCGAGGCATCCCATGATGAACGCCGTGGCGAGTGGGCTCGGAATCGCAGAGGCAGACCAGGAGGAGATCCTTGAGGTGTTCATGGTGTTTCCTTTTTTTCAGCCGAGCCCGATCGTGTGCATTCTTGGTGAGGCTCGGTGGTTCTGTGCCGGATGTTGACTGAAAGAGAGACGATAAGAAGTCGGCCCCTTGATGTTTGGGCCGTTCAGAAGAGGGGGAGTGCTCCGACGATGGATTTGCCCCCACTGGGTCGAAAACTTCGGAGCCGGTGGCTCGGTGTGCTCGAAGAAGGCGATCAGGAATCCGTCAGCTCATAGGCAATGGAGTGGGCGCGCCAAAGCGGGCGCACTACCGTATTTCCGGAGGCTTGGCTCGTATCGCCGGAGACTCGACCGGGGCCCGATGATCGAAGGGCCTGCCCAAGCTCCTCGGCAGAGGGCTCAGCCCCGGGACGGCTGAGCACCAGGATCAGCCAACCCGATTCAGACTCGGATCCGAGCAGGTCGGAAGTCGTCGCCTCGATACGAGCGGCGCCACGATCCAGGGTCAGCATGGAGTCGGTAAGCCCCAACCGTTGTGGAGTTTCTCCGGCCCTGAGTCGAAAGAGTGAGACGTCGAGCTCGGCGATGGCCCGACTCGGGCTGGCATCCAAACGCAGCACGGTCGAGGGATCCAGCCGCAGGGGATCGACGTCGGGAGTGGCTGGATCGACAGGGTGACTATCGACAGGGTGACTGCGGACCTCCGCCGCTCCCTGGGCCTGAACCTGCCAATGCAGACCCTCCGGCAAGGGCTCGGTCGATGGCGAGCCGATCCAAACCAGAACCGCCAGCATGGCGGCCGCCAAGGCGGCCCAGGCGGGACGAAGCGAGCGCGCTCTCGAGGACGGCGAGCCCACAGCTTCCAGGTCCCGTGAGCGCCGCCAGGGCAGCACCCTGGCCCCTTGCTCGGTCGCTCTCGCGCGGGAGGAATCCTCGGAGGAATCCTGGGTAGCAAATTCTCGGTCGAACGCGGCCAGGGCCCTTTCTCGGCTGGCGCTGGGAGCGACTTGTGGATCGAGATCGCTGAGGGCTACCAGGCGCGCGCGGGTCGCCGGATCCCGCAGCAGGGCTTCTTCCACCGCTTCACGCTCCAGAGACTTGAGCTCTGAGCGGCGATACGCCTCGAGCTGCTCCGTGGACGGCTCGACCCAGCTCTCGGGCTCTTCTTCGGTGACCGCTTCGCCGAGAAACGATGCATCGTCGAGCTTGCGGCCGGGTTGCCAGAGCAGCTCGGAATGGGGATCACGGGTCTCTTCGTTGGCATTGTCGGTGGCCATCGGTCAGTCCTTCATCCTACGGAAATGCGCGATCGAGAGCGGATCTCTCCGACGGACTTGCTGAGCCGTCGGGGCCGCTAATCCAGGGGGAGTCGTCTGCGCAGGATTTTGCCCTCGGTGTGGATGAGATGGCAGCGAGCTCATGGTCGAGGGCTCCTCTGGGGGGATGAATTCAGGGATGAGGTCGGCGGGCCGGCGGCTCGGAGCAGCATCCAACCCGCCCATTGGGGGACCGGGAACTCGGCCGACACTTTGAGGATGCCGGTGCGGAAAGCCTCCGCGGGGGATTGTCCCTCTCGAATTGCTCGGTAGAACGCCTGATTCAAGGACGCCGCCACGCGATCGGGCAGGTCCACCCTGCTGCCGACCGCCCAGGGCGTCCCCAAGCGGGTGAAGAGGCCGGCGATGCCGTAGGCGCCGCTGTCGGCGGTCACCGGCCAACGGCCGGTTTGGCAGCCGCTCAAGTTGACGAAGCGAGCTTCGGGTGCCAGACCGGTGAGCTGCAACCAGTGGAGAGGACCCTCGGCGAGCATCAGGCTCGACAGCTCGGGCATGGCGGGGTCGAAAGAGCCGTGGGTGTCGAAGTGGATCCATTCCGCCTGGCTCAAGCGGGCAAGCACCTGCTCACGGGTGGCCTCAGCGCCTTTGAGCACCCGGGCTCGGGGGAAGAGGGATTCGAGCTCCGCGCTTTGGCGACGTGCCGCGGTGAGATTGCCCGTCGGGTCGACGACGAAGAGAGCCGCCTCCCGAGCAGCGGAGCCGGTGTCCCGAGCGAAGGCCCCCGCGGTTAGCAAAGCCACGCCGGCTCGTCGGCCCAACCAATCCGCGGGCTCGCCGATTCCGTCCAGGGGCAAGGCGACCATGGGCACCGCCTGCAAGGCGCCGTGCAAAGCGTAGGTGACGGTCGTCGGTAACGGTGTTTCCGGCAAGAGCGCGGTCGCCAGGGGGGCCGCGGCTCGACGCCAAGCTTGCTCGTCGGTGCCCAACGGCGTCATGGCGCCGAGCTGCTCCAACGCATCGAGCAGCTCGGCACGGCCCACGGGGGTTCGCCGTGCCAGCTGGATCTGTCCGTCTTCGGCTCGGCGCAAGAGCAGGATTTCGTCGTCCAAGGCGAAGGCTCGGTAGTCGAGCCCTTCGTCCGGAGCGTGGGTCGGGGCTTCACATCCCGGCCATTGGCGCCACAGCTCCCGCAGTCGGGCTTTGAGATCTCGCGATAAACGTTCTTGATCCTGCCGACGGTCGAGGGAAGCCGGGCCGGCAAACGAGCTGAGGGTTGTGTAGATCTCGGCTGCTTCGCGATCCAGCTCTTGCCACCGGTCTCGATCTTCCGGCGATAAGTCCCCCTGTCGACAGCGACGGCGCGCGGCCTCAGTAATCGATAGGCGGTCCAATCGCTGCAGCAGCTGCCAAGCGACATCCGGCCGGCCGAGCTCGACCTCGATCCGCGCGGCGCGGGAAAAATCGTCCGCCCGCTGATCCAGCCCCAGGGGCAGCTTGCGCCCCATTTCCCAATCGAGCAGCAGCTCATGCCGCGCCAAGGCTCGGCGGAACGAGTCGGCCGCGGCTTGACCCCGACCCATCTGGCGGTCGGCGCGGCCGATGCAGCTGGCGGCCCAAGCGGCGATCAAGGGGTCGTCGCCTTCGGCCAACGGTGTGCAAAGCTCAACGGCTCGGGCCGAGCGGTGATCGCGCACCGCCGCCAACCCCTCGATGAGGTCGCGCCAGCGGGCTAAATGGAGATGCCTGGCACCGTCTTGGGGGGCGCCGTCTTGGTCGCCCGCGGTGTTGCGCTCCAGCACCTCGTCCGCCGCCTTCAATGGAGCATCCACGTCCTGCCCCAACCGCAGGCTCAAATAGGCCAAGTCCAGGCGTCTATTCGCGACCTCCAGGGGATCCCAGTCGTCCGAAGAGCCGAGGGCCTCGGTCAAGAAACGCTCGGCGGCTTGAAGCTCCGGCTTGCGCGACGACCCGTCCAGCAGGCTCATCCAGGCGAGGGTGCCCCGGGCGTTGGCTTCGAGGGCTGGATTGCATCGGGAGTCGGTGCCCGGCGGTAGGGGGGCGCATTCCGCCAGGGCGCTGCGCAGGCGTTCCTGCGCTTCGTTGACGGCGCCGGCGGCTGCGACGATCTGGGCCATGGCGTGAGCGGCATAGAGCCGGGGCCGAGCGATGCGTCCGTAGAGCGCCTCGGCTTGCTTGAGGGCGGCCCAGGACTCGGCAGGCCGGGCGCCGCTATCTCGCAAGAACATGGCTTTCTGGTAGAAGGCGGTGGCCGCGGTGTGCTCGCTGAAGGGTTGGCCGAGCCACGGCGGTAGATGGTCCAGCCGCCGTTGCGCCTCCTCCAGGCTGGCTTGGGAGCCGTCACGGGATAGGAAGTGCACGGCGGTCATTTCCACGTTGACCCGAAGCTGAGGAAATCGGTGCTGCTCGAGCTCCGAAGCCAAGCCGTCCAACTTGGGCAGCAGCTCGTCGATGGGTCGGTCCCAAGAGGTCTGCAGGATCTCACGCCGTTTGGTCTTGAGCGCTTCGAGGGTGTCGTCGGGCCGGACGAAGGCTTGGACGCAGCCGGCGTTCCGCTCGGTTTGGGAGAATTGGTCGATCAGTCGGCCACAAACCGAAATTTCGACCCCAGGGCTCTCGCTTGCAAGTGCCTCCTCCTTTTCCTCGAGCCCTTCAGCCCAAGATGCCGTTGGAGTGCCCTTGAAGCACAGCACCACGTCGGAGCGCTCGGTCGCCGCCCGGGGACCTTCCTGGGCAGGCTCGCCGTCGAAATGGATTTCGAGGGTCCAAGTGCTGGTGTCCACTGACGGATCCGTCGGATAGCAGAGGCCGAAGCTGCGAGAGGTGTCGAGAATGAGTGGAGCCAAGGATCCGTCGGCGAGCACGACCACCTCTTGGTGGCCTTTGGTGGTGGTGGGAGCGAGGGCCGGCTCGGTCGGCGAAGGGGGGGCGCAGGCGGTGGCTCCGAGCATCAAGACCAGGGCGGCGACCCCGGCCGACCGTTGCAGGGGCCGTCGACCCGGCCTTCGCGGGACGCTGGCCCCCACCCTCATGCGCTCCCGGACGGCAAGAGACCGAGCTCGCCCGCGCACAGCTCCACGGCTCCCCGGAGCGCTTGTTTGAGCTTGTACGTGGCCTTCATCGGCCAGCCGGTGATGCCGGCGATCTCGGTCGGTGAATAACCGTCCCAATAGCGTAGGCGGTAGTAGACGGCCAAACGACGTCCCCGCTGGACCAGGCAGCGGTCGAGCCGTCTGAGGTGGTCGCGGTCCACGGTAGCCTCCTCGATGGAGCTCTCTTCGTCCACCAGACGGGCCTCTTCGCCTTCCTCGAAGGCCTCGGTTCCGGATCGCACCTTGGCAGCCCGGCGGTGGTTCGACGCCACGCCGCAAGCGAGGTCCCAGAGATGGCGGCTCAGGCGGCTCGGAGTGTGATGGGTGGCAGGAACTCGATCCAGAAAATCTCTGATGACCTTGGCCTTATTCTGAAAATAGAAGACGAAAGCGTCTTGTAAGAGATCTTCGGGCTCCCCGGGTAGATAGCCGTAGCGGCCCCGGATGCGTCGCAAGAGATCGTCGGCGAATTGATCGTAGAGCCAAGCCGCGGCCGTACGGTCCCCAGCCACCAACCGTTGGAGGTTTTCAGTGATCGTAGAGCCGGGGCGGCTCGACGCTGTGGCGGTCATTTTGGGTGTTTCTCCATGGGCACGATTGCATCAGGTGTATCTTATGGCAACGATTACGGGTCTTAGAGGGTTCCTGTTTCCCCCGATTGGAGGTTAGACATGCGATTTAGAATCGACCACACGGCAAACCGTTCCGGCCGACTCGCTAAATTTCTTCTACTGCTATCCCTCGGATGGTTCTTTGCCGGCGCGGTGTTTGCCCAGGATGTCGATTCGACGATCGACCAGGTGCTGGCGGACATCCTCGAGCTCCGTCACCGGATTCACCAATACCCAGAGCTGAGCAACCGTGAGGTCGAGACCGCGGCGCTGGTGGAGAAACATCTTAGAGGTTTGGGCTTTGACGAGGTCCGAACGGGCATAGCGTATACCGGTGTGGTGGGAATCCTGAGGGGTCAGGGGCCGGGAGCGGTGGTGGCGGTGCGAGCGGATATGGATGCTTTGCCAGTGACCGAAGCCACGGACTACCCCTTCAAGTCCGAGGTGCGCACCCAATACCTGGAGCAGGAGGTAGGGGTCATGCACGCCTGCGGTCACGACGTGCACACCGCCGTGCAGCTCGGGGTGGCGTCGGTGCTGGCCGCCCATCGAGACGTGTGGTCCGGCACGGTATTGTTCATTTTCCAACCCGCGGAAGAAGGGGCGCCTCCGGGAGAAGAGGGCGGGGCCAAGCTGATGATGCAGGAAGGCGTGCTCGGCGATCCCAAACCGAAGGCGATCTTCGGCTTGCATACTTTCTCTTCCCTAGATGTCGGCAAGCTGGGTTATACCTCCGGTCCGGCCTTCGCCTCCGTGGATCATTTCAAGATCGATATCCACGGTAAGCAAGCCCACGGCGCCCAGCCCCACACCAGCATCGATCCGGTGGTGATGGCGGCGCAGGCGATCACCGCCCTGCAGACCATCCGCTCCCGCAATCTGAGCCCCCTGGAGCCGAGCGTGGTGACGGTCGGCATCGTGCGCGGTGGCACCCGCTACAACATCATTCCCGCCTCAGTGCATCTCGAGGGAACGGTCCGCACCTACAGCAACGAGGTGTTGGACACCATCGAGCGTCGCATGGACGAGATCCTCGACGGCATCACCCGCGCCGGCGGCGGCACCTACGAGCTGCAATACGACCGCAACGTGCCGCCGACGATCAACGATCCCGAGCTGACCGTCCAAAGCCTGCCCAGCCTACGAGCGACCGTCGGTGAGTCGAACGTCGAGGAGCTGGACCCGACCATGGGCGGTGAGGACTTCGCCTACTTCGCCGAAGCGGTGCCCGGTTTCTATTTCCGTCTCGGATCGCGGCATCCCGAGAAGGGCTCCGGCGGTCACCACACGCCGACCTTCGCCGCGGACGACGGCTCCGTGGAAGTCGGCATCCGAGCCATGACCCGGGTCGTGCTGGATTTCCTCGAGAGGGCTGAATAGTCACCTGCCGCCGAGGCGCTTGAGCCCGTTTGTCGATCTTCGGCGCGTTTCCTTGCCAACACCCAACGCAAGGAGACCCACTGTGAATCATTCCGTCGGCAAGCCGACCCGTTTTTTCCACTACCTGATCCTCACCTGTCTGACCTTGACGCTGAGCAGCGGCGCCGCCTTTGGCGCCTTAACCCTGGTGACCGAGGTCAATCCGGACCCGGCCCAGCCGAATGAAATGCTCGATGTGCAGCTCACGGTAGCGTCCACCAGCACCACTGGAACCCTCACCTTGAGGGTGTTGTGGCCGAATGAGATCGATCAATTTCCGGTCACCACCGGGGGTGGAAGCTGCCCGGGCAGCTGTGACACCGGCGAGTATTTGACCTGGAATCTGGGCACCCTCGGACCCAACGCCAGCATCACCGTGAGCTTCAATGAGCACGTGGAGTCTTTCGCCGCCGACGGAACTTTCATGCTCGAGATCGATTTGCTCGAAGGCGGCTCCGTGGACCAATCGGTGTCCGTGCCGGTGGAGGTGCAGGCCGATTCGCCCTTAGAAATCTTTGTCGACCCACTGGCGGATCCAGTGGCCGCCGGTGACACCTTCGAATACGAAATCGTCTACGGCAATCGATCGGCGTCGGTGGCACAGGACGGCGAGCTGGCCTTTCCGGTGCCTACCGGCACCCAATTTATGTCTGCAACCGGCGGCGGCACGTTTTCCGGCGGCACCGTGACCTGGGATTTGGGGCCGGTGCCCGCCGGGGACGGCGGTCGCGAGCGGGTCAAAGTCTCGGTCAACGCCCTGGCGACCGGCACGCCCCTGGTGGTCGATGCCGCGACCATCAGCGGGGAGCTGGACTTCCAGCCGAAGGAAGCCCGGGCGACTGCGGTCAGCCGGATAGGCACCAGCGACCTGGACCTGGCTTTGGAGCTCAATCCGGATCCACCCGCCGCCGACGAGATGCTCGACGGCCAGATTTCGGTCCACAACGGCGGCGGCTCGGCGACGGGCAGCTTGACCCTGAGGGTCTTGTGGCCGAATGAGATCGACCAATTTCCGGAGACCACCGATGGCGGAAGCTGTCCCGGCAGCTGCGATACCGGTGAATATTTGGTTTGGAATCTGGGCGTGCTCGGCCCAGGGGTCACCCGCATCGTGAGCTTCAATGAGCATGCCGAGAGCTTCTTGGAAAACGGTCAGCTGATTCCCGTGGAGGTGGAGCTGTTGGAAGCGGGTTTGCCGAGCCGCAACATCAGCCATACCGCGCGCACCAAGACCGGCTCGCCCTTTGAGGTCTACGTGGATCCCCTGAGCGACCCGGTGATCGCCGGCGAGAAGTTGGTGTACGAGGTGATCTACGGCAATACCGGCAGCGACGCCGCTGACGACACCGTCTTGAGCTTTCCCGTTCCCGTGGGTAGCTCCTTCCTGTCCGCCACCGGCTCCGGCGTCCACGCCGGCGGCATGGTGACCTGGGACCTCGGCAGCTTGGCTCCGGGTGCCGGCGGGCACGAACGGGTGACGGTCGTCGTCGGCTCGCCGGCCGCTTCAGGGCTTTTAGTGGTGGATTCGGTGGTGATCTCGGGCACGGCTGCCTTCCTGAGCCGCAAGAGCCGGTCCATGGCGGTGAGCCGAGTGGGCGTCGGGGAGCTCGAGCTGGCGTTGGAGATCGGCCCCGATCCAGCGGCGGCGTCGCAGCTGCTCGACGGTCAGATCACGGTCGGCAATCCCACCGCTTCGGTCACCGGCGATTTGGTCCTCAGGGTCTTGTGGCCGAATGAGATCGATCAATTTCCCGAGGCCACCAGCTCCGGCTCTTGCCCGGGCAGCTGCGATACCGGTGAGTATTTGGAGTGGAATCTCGGCCTGCTCGGACCGGGCACCAGCCACACCGTGAGCTTCAACGAGCACGCGGAGTCGTTCTTGGTCGAGGGCCAGCTGATTCCCGTGGAGGTGGAGCTCTTGGAAGGCGGCTTGCCGGCCCGCACCGTCAGCCGGACCGTGCGCACGCGCACCGATTCTCCCCTCGCCGTGTTGGTGGATCCGTCGGTGGACCCGGTGGCGCCTTCGGGCACGGTGACCTACGACATCGTTTACGGCAACAACGGCAGCAACAGCGCCGACAACACGGTGATGAGCTTCCCGCTGCCTGCGGGTAGCCAATTGCTGAGCACCACGGGCACTGCCAATGCCGGGGGAAGCTCGGTGTCGTGGAATCTCGGAGCGTTGGCGCCCAACAGCGGAGGCTTGGAGCAGGTGACGGTGCAAATCGATCCCTTGGCCTCCGGCAGCCTGCTGACGGTCGACACCGTCGAGCTGTCGGGCGAGGTGGGCTTCCAATCGAGAAGCGCCCGCGCCCGAGCGGTCAGCCGGGTGGCGAGCCAGGATCTGGGTCTGACCATGGACCTCAATCCCAATCCGGTGCTGGCCGGCGGGCTCTTGGACGTCGACTTGATGGTCGAGAATCCCGCCGGCGGCGGCCCCTCCGGCAGCTTGACCCTCCGCGTGCTCTGGCCCCACGAAATCGATCAATTTCCCACCACCACCGGCGGTGGCTCATGCCCGGGCAGCTGCGATTCCGGCGAGTATCTAACTTGGGATCTCGGCGTCCTCGGGGCGGGGGCCAGTGTGTCGGTGGATTTCAACGAAAACGCCGAATCGTTCTTGAATCAAGGCACCTTGATTCCGGTAGAGGTCGAGCTGCTCGAAGCGGGGCGATCCGCCCGCACCGTCAGCACCACGGCCCTGGTCCATCCGACGTCCGACAGCGACAGCGACGGCATCGCCGACGTGCTCGACCCCGACGACGACAACGACCAAATGCCCGATTGGTGGGAGACGTTTTACGGCCTGAATCCGAACAACGCCGGGGACGCGGGTCTGGATCCCGACATGGACGGTCTCACCAACCTCGAGGAATTCCAAGCGGGCACCAACCCCAACGTCTCGGACTTCATCTTCACCAACGGCTTCGAGTCCGGAAACACCAGCGCTTGGTCGCTGACTGTGCCGTGAGATTCGTTAGCCTGGGGTAGCTTTGCAGCCCCAGGCTAATGCTGGGAACGCCTCCGGCGTGCTGCGTTTGCTGTGGCTGACCCGCAGATCATCCGAGCCACGAAACAGTGGCTGCTTTCAGCCCATGCGGCCTGAGTAGGGCGGCCCGCGTAGGGCGCCCCGCGCAGGGCTGGGGGCGCAGGGGGTCAGCAGGGCTGTGCGCACGCGCTGAATGGCGCCCTACGCAGCTCCGGGAGCACTTTTTTCGGCTCCGGACATCGAGTCCGTGCTGCCGCCCACCGGAAATGTCTTGCTTCCCAAGCGCCTAAAGCGTTTTCAACCCGAGTGGCTCGAAAAAGATGGCACCGAGGTCCTCAGAAGCGTCGAGAACAAGATGATCGAGGACCCACTTGGGCCCAGGCTGGGGAGCGAGACGCTTTAGCAGTGAATACGAACATGGATGTGTTCTTCGTGGAATCAGAACCGTAAGTCTCCGCGAAGCCCGGGCGGCCCGCGCAGGGCGGTCCGCAACGTTTACTCCTCCCCTTGGTGGATGGCTTCGAGCTCCACGCCCAAGCCGTCCGCCAGCCGGTTGACGAAGGCGTAGTAGGACGCGACTTGGCAGATGTCGAGCACGGCGTTGTCGTCGAAACCGACGGATTTGAGGGCGTCGACATCTTCCTTTTGCATCGACCACGGCTCAAGGGTCAGCTTGGAAACGTAGTCGAGCATGGCTCGATCGGCCGGGTTGAGCTCGAGCCGGCGGTAGTCGTCGAGCAGGTGTTGGACCCCGTCCTCGGTCAGGTGGGGATTGGAAGGCTGTTCCGCGATCAAGCGACGAAGACCCGCCGCGTGATGGGTCATTCAGTAGTGGCAATGGTTGGCGGTCGATACGGTGACCGCGATCATTTCCCGTTGGATGCGGGAGAGCGGTGAGCGGCCGCGCATCAGGGTGGTGTAGAGACTGAAATGTCCCTCCATGGAGCGGGGGTTGAGGCTGTGGATCTTGCCGATATTGTCCACGCCGCCCCAGGGCTCCTGATACCGCTCGTAGAGCTTCGCCAGCTTTCCCTGTGCGTCTTCCTCGTCGATCATGTGAATCCAAGCCATGGGGCTCTCCTTTGGGTCGGTCTTCCTTGCGGTCGGGGCTCAAGATCTCGATTTTGTCCGAAAACCGACGGATTTCTCCAACAAGCCCCGACTCTCCGAGCTCATTCGGCCTCAGGGGATGGGGGAGATCATTGGGAGAAGCGGCAGATGTGTTAGAGTTTTCGGATTCCGAAAGAAGGCCCCCGGCCGCCGTGGAAGGTGTTGGCCGGCTCAGACCCCTCCCCGAGGTGCCGATGTCCCGCATCGATCAATTCGAGTCCGTTTTCAAGGCGGCCTCGCGCACTAGCTTCGAATATCGTCCGCAAAAGTTGAATAGGGTCCTGCTGGTCAGCGACCTGCCGGAAAAGGACGCCTGGCTCTATGCGGCCGGGATCAAGCGATTCCTGGCTTCCATCGATCCGGAGCAAGAGATCGAGTGGACCTCCGCGGCCGAGGATCGTGGACGTCGGGTCGGTGACCTCTTAGAGGTGGTGGAGCAGGAGCGCCCGGATTTGATCTGCACCTATCGCAGCCTCTACAGCGAAGGTTGGCGCTGGCCGTTCAGCTTGGGCGAGCATTTGGACGTGTTGACCCAGGCGACCACCACGCCGGTGATGGTGATGCCCCGGCCCGATTCCGACTACTGGCAACGGGAGACTTTGGACACCCGCTCGGTGATCGCCATGACCGACCACCTCGACGGCGACGAGGCCCTGGTGCGCTGGTCGGTGAGCTGCACCGCTCCGGGGGGCGTCTTACGTCTGGTGCATGTGGAGGACGACAAGACGTTCCGGCGCTACGTGGAGGAGGTGATCGGTAAGATTCCCGAGATCGATACCGACCGCGCCCGAGAGCTGATCGCTCGCCAGCTGCTGAAGGATCCCGCTGAGTATATTGAGACCGTCTCCACCGGCTTGGCCGAAGCCGGGGTCGAGATCCACATCGAGAAAGTGGTGGAATTCGGTAGCCGTCTGGATCGGGTCAAGCAGTGGGTGGAGGAGAGCAAAGCCGACCTGCTGGTGGTGGAAACCAAGGACGACGACCAATTGGCCATGCACGGGCTGACCTATCCGATGGCGGTGGAGCTGCGGTCGGTACCGCTGCTGATGATTTGAAGAGCTGATGAAACGGGCATGATGGTATCCAACCTATTCACATCTCTAGTCGCTCTTTCCGCCGATTTCATGACCGGCTCGGGCGGCGGAGAAGCGGCCAAGGCCGCCGGCCACAGTCACCAAGTCGCCACCGAGACCACCCTCCTTTTTGCCGGCCTTCTGGTCGCGATGATCCTGTGCCTGGCTTTGGAAGAGAAGCTGCACGCCAAGAAATCGGTGATCGTCGGTCTCTTCGCCGTGGTTTGCCTATTCGTGGGTGATGCCTTTCACCTGCTGCCCCTGGGGCCGATCGTCAACGCTTTCGGCGAGCAGCTCCATGTGCCGGTCTACATCCCGGCCATCGATTGGGGGGTGATCGCGATCATCCTCGGCTCGAGCCTCTTCGTCGACATCACCTCCCGCTCGGGTCTCTTCACCTGGATCGCCATCAAGCTCACCAAGGGGTCCGGTGGTGATCCCCTCAAGCTGCTGTGGGCCTACGGCCTCATGACGGTGGTCTTCTCAGCGGTGCTCAACAACGTCACCGCGATGATCATCGTCGGCTCCTTGACCGCGGTCTCTCTCGATAAATTGGGCCGCAACCGACAGCTCTTAGGGTTTTTGATGGTCGAAGGCCTGTTGACCAACATCGGTGGCCTGCTGACCCTGATCAGCTCCGTGCCCAACATCATCGTGGGGCAAACCGCGGGCATCAGCTTCGTGCGTTTCTTCGTGGTGGCGTCGCCGTTTGTGGCGGTGGCGACGGTGGTGACCCTGCTGATGGGCGCGCGTCTTTTCGGTATTCGCCGTTTGGATTCTGAGGAAGAGAAGGCGGAGGCCGCCCGATTGGTGGCCGGCTTCGACGAAAACGACGGCATCGAAAGCCGTGGCTTCTTCGTCTTCGGTGCAGTGATGACCCTGCTCTTTATCCTGGCTATCGCCATGACCTCGATCACGCCGGTACTGCAGGATCTAGGCATGGGGTACGTGGCCATGGCCTTCGCGGCGATCATGTTGATTCGCTACAAGGCCGTGGCCGACAAATTTTACGAAGCATTGGATTGGGATTTGCTGGCGTTTTTCGCCGGTCTCTTTGTGGTCATCAACGTCATGGAGCACGCCCAAGTGTTGGCGTTGATCGGCTCGGGCCTAGAGCTGATCATCGGCTTGGGTGACGTCGCCGGGCCGGGTGCCGTGCTCTTGTCGTCGGCATTCTTCAGCTCGGTCACGGACAATATTCCCTTGGCCGCCATGTTGGCCAAAATTCTGGCCGGCTTAGGCACGGCGTCCGATTCGCCCCTCTGGTGGGCGGTGATTTTCGGCGCCAACTTGGGCGGCAACCTGACCCCGATCGGCTCGGCATCGACCCTCGTGGCGGTGACCATCATGCATAAACACAAGCTATCTATGTCGTTTGGCGGATTTATCGCCAAAGCGTTGCCCTACGCGGCGGTGCAGATTGTGTTGGCTGTGGCCTACGTGTTGATTTTTCTGAGATGAGCCGGCTGATGACCCTCGGGTACGGACCCTTTGGGCTTAGACCTTCCGAGACCGGATACCTTGGCAAGCTCTCCAAGCTCTCCAAGCCATGCCAGTTCTTTTGAGGTTTACACAATCTTTCTATTCGAGGTGTAAGACTACTGATTCCCCAGCCGGCGATGACCCACCTACCTGGTTACTCGCTCCAAGCGAATCGCTCTGACCGCCATCGCGGCCCCCATTCGAGCGGCGCGCTTTAGGCCCTGCCTCCCACAGCATCCACAGGAGATCCCCCGTGACGTCTCATTTTCGCTTCGTTCTTTCACTGCTTCTCATCGGCTCGTCATTCATTTGGCCCGCGACCACCGAAGCCTGGATTCTCAACGAGGTCCAAGCCGACCCCGACGCCACCAACGGCGACGCCAACGGAGACGGCACCTCCAGCACCACCCAAGACGAATTCGTCGAGATCTACAACGACACCGGCGCCGCGGTCGACATCTCCGGCTGGACCTTGGCCGACGGCGCCCAGGTGCGGCACACCTTCCCCATGGGCACGGTGGTGGCGGACCAATGCGCGATTGTCGTCTTCGGGGGTGGCACGCCCACGGGCATTTTCGGCAACGCCATCGTGCAAACCGCGTCCACCGGTAATTTGGGCCTCAACAACGGCGGCGATGACGTCATCCTGAACGACGGTGGGTCGGACGTGCTGAACGAGACCTATCCCAGTGCCGGCAATAACCAGAGCATTACCCTGGATCCCGACCTCACGGGTTTGAGCTACGTCGACCACACGGGCGCCACCGGCTCCGGCGGCACGCGTTTCTCGCCGGGCACACTGATCAACGGCACGGCTTTCGCCGGCTGCACCCCGCCGCCCCCGCCGCCGATCCAGTTGTTGTTGACCGAGATCGCCGTCACCCCCACAGCCGGCGAGATGGTGGAGATCCACAATCCCACGCCCTTGCCCATCGATTTGACGGATGTCTACCTGACCGACGCCACGTTCGCCGGCGGCTCCACCTACTACTACAACATCGTCACCGGCATGAACGCCGGCGGTGGTGGTTTTGCCGACTTCCTGGCCCGTTTCCCCACGGGCGCCATGATCGCCCCGGGCGAATACCAAACCGTGGCTTTGAACGGCTCCGACAATTTCATGACCACCTACGGCGTCCTGCCCACCTACGAGCTCTATGAGGACGCCATGGCCGCCGACGCCGTGCCCGACATGCTCGAAGGCCTGCCCGGCTCGATCAACGATCAAGGCGGTTTGTCCGACGGTGGCGAGGTGGCGATTCTCTTCACCTGGGACGGCATGTCCGACTTGGTGCAAGACATCGACTACGCCATTTGGGGTGATACCGCCGAGGCCGTCGACAAAACCGGCGTGATGATCGATGGTCCCGACGGCGACGCCACCGATTCCACCTACGCGGCGGACACGGCCATCGGCTCCCAGGTGTTGATCACCAACTCGACCCACGCGGGCGGCTCGACTTGGCAGCGCATCGACCTCGCCGAGGGCACCGAGACCCAAGCGGGCGGCAACGGCACTGCCGGTTCCGACGAGACCTCCGAAAACTTGAACCAGACTTGGGCCGAGATCGCCGGGCCGACCCCCGGCAATCCCTCGCCGCCCCAGTGGATCCTGAATGAGGTCCAGGCCGATCCCGACGCGGCCCTCGGCGACGCCAACGGTGACGGCTCCTCGAGCACCACCGAGGACGAGTTCGTGGAGATCTACAACAACACGGGCGCGCCTATGGACATCTCCGGCTGGACCTTGGCGGACGGCGCGAGCACCCGCCACACCTTCCCGGCGGGCACGGTGGTGCCGGCGGATTGCGCGGTGGTGGTCTTCGGCGGGGGATCGCCCACGGGCGCCTTCGGCAATGCCGTGGTGCAGACCGCGTCCACGGGGGGGTTGGGGCTCAATAACGGTGGCGACACGGTGACCCTCAACAACGGCTCCAGCGACGTGCTGTCGTTGATGTATCCCAACGCCGGCAACAACCAGAGCATCACCCTCGATCCCGACCTCACGGGTTTGAGCTACGTCGACCACACCGGCGCCACGGGCTCCGGCGGCACGCGTTTCTCCCCGGGCACTTTGATCGACGGCACGGATTTTTCGGGCTGCATGGCGCCGCCCGCTCCGAGCGTCGAGCTGCTGCTCACCGAGATCGTGATCGTGCCCGACACCGGTGAGTTCATCGAGATCTACAACCCGTCGGCCATGGCGGTGGATCTCACCGACGTCTACCTGACCGACGCCACCTTCTCCGGCGGCGGCGTGTACTACTACAACCTGCCCACGGGAACGGACGCGGGAGGTGGCGGCTTCGGCGACTTCTTCGCCCGCTTCCCGACCGGCGCCATGATCTCCCCGGGTGAATACCAAACCGTTGCGCTCAACGGCTCGGACGACTTCATGGCCGCCTACGGCTCGTTGCCCGACTACGAGCTCTACGAAGACGGTGCCGCCGACGCCGTGCCCGACATGCTCGAAGCCTTGCCCGGCTCGATCAACGGTCAAGGCAGCTTGACCGACAACAGCGGCGAGGTGGTGATCCTCTTCACCTGGGACGGCATGTCGGACTTGGTGGAAGACCTGGACTACGTGGTTTGGGGCGACAAGGTGGAGGCGGTCGACAAAACCGGCATCTCCATCGACGGTCCCGACGGCGACGGCACGGCCACCGCCTACCAGAACGATACGCCCATCGCCACCCAAATCGTGATCTCCACCACCAGCCATGCCTCCGGTAGCGCCTGGCAGCGGGTGGACTTCGCCGAGGGGGCCGAGGATCAATTCAACGGCAACGGGGCCGGGGGCTCCGACGAGACCTCCGAGAATCTGAACATGACCTGGGTGGAGACCATGGTGCCCACGCCGGGTAGTCCCGGAAGCTCCGTGTGGGTGCTGAACGAGGTCCACGCCGACCCGAGCAACAACGCCAACGACGGCGACGCCAACGGCGACGGCACCGGTGATTTCTCCCAGGACGAATTCGTCGAGATCGTCAACAACAGTCTCGTGGCGCTCGACATCAGCGGCTGGACCCTGGCGGACGGCGCTCAGGTACGCCACACCTTCCCCGCGGGCACGGTGGTGCCGGCGGGATGCAACATCGTGGTCTTCGGTGGCGGCACGCCCACGGGCACCTTCGGCGACGCCGTGGTGCAGGTGGCGTCCACCGGCAGCCTGGGGCTCAATAACGGCGGCGACTCGGTGATTCTGAACGACGGCGTGGCCGACGCGTTGAACGTCACCTATCCGGCGGCCGGCAACAATCAGAGCATCACCCTCGATCCCGACATCACCGGCGGCAGCTACGTCGACCACAGCGGCGCCACGGGTTCCGGCGGCACGTTGTTCTCACCCGGCACCATGATCGACGGCAGCCAATTCGCCGGCTGCGCGCCGCCCATGGCCAGCGGTTGGATCATCAACGAGATGCACGCCGATCCGAGCAACAACGGCAATGACGGCGACGCCAACGGTGACGGCTCCAACGATTTCAGCCAAGACGAATTCGTCGAGATCGTCAACGCCACGGGCGGGGCGGTGGACGTCAGCGGTTGGACCCTGGCCGACGGCGCCCAAACGCGTCACACCTTCCCCGTAGGCACCGTCATTCCCGACGGCTGCGGTGTAGTGATCTTCGGCGGCGGCACGCCCACGGGCAGCTTCGGCAATATGTTGGTGCAGACCGCGTCGTCCGGCGCCCTGGGCTTGAACAACGGTGGCGACTCCGTGAGCCTCAACGACGGCGTGATGGACGTGGCGCTCGAAAGCTACGGCGCCGAAGGGGGCAGCAACCAGAGCTTGACCCGCGATCCGGATCTGTTGGGCGCCTTCGTGCAACACAGCGGAGCCACCGGCTCCGGCGGCGCGTTGTTCTCGCCCGGCACCACGATCGACGGCAGCCGATTCGTCGGCTGTCCCACCGACTGGGTGATCAACGAAATCCATGCCGACCCGAGCAACAACGGCAACGACGGCGACGCCAACGGCGACGGCACCAACGACTTCGGCCAAGACGAATTCGTCGAAATCCTGAATCGCAGCGGCGCCACCGTCGACATCGGCGGTTGGACCTTGGCGGACGGCGCCCTGGTACGCCATACCTTCCCGCCCGGCACTCTGGTCGAAAACGGCTGCGGCATCCTGGTCTTCGGCGGCGGCATGCCCACCGGTGACTTCGGCGGCATGCCCCAGCAGACCGCGTCCACGGGCACGTTGGGTCTCACCAACGGTGGCGACACGGTGACCTTGAACGATGGCGGCATGGACCAGGCATCGGTGACCTACGGCGCCGAGGGAGGCAACAACCAAAGCCTGACCCGCGATCCCGACATCACCGGACCGTTCGTCGAGCACACCACGGCCACGGGTGCCATGGGCGCCCTTTTCTCTCCGGGTCAAACGGCTTCGGGTGGATTCTTCACCGGCTGTCCGATACCGCCCCAACCGGCGGAGATCTACGAGATCCAGGGCAACGGCGATACCTCACCGCTCAACACCCTGCCGGTGATCACCACCGGCAATGTGGTGACCGCGGTGGGTCCGGAGGGTTTCTTCATCCAGACCCCGGACGCGTCGACCGATGGCGATATAGAAACGTCCGACGGTATCTACGTCTTCACCATGAGCGCGCCGGCGGTCTCCGTGGGCGACACGGTGGAAGTCACCGGCACGGTGGAGGAGTTCTTCGGCTTCACCCAAATTTCCGGCTCGCCCATCGTCATGGTGACTCCGTTTGGCGCGCCGGTGTCGGAGAGCCTCTTCGCGGGCTTGGATTACCCCGCGGCTCAGGCGCTCATCGAAGAGAACGGCTGGCGCAAATCCGCGCTGCCGCCGAAGATTCGGGTGCTGCGAAAGGCCGAAGAGCAAGAGGGCCAGAGGAATCAAAGGGGCGGCTTGCTGCCCACCGCGATCGTCTTCGACGCCACGTTGCCGTCGCCCAACCAGCCCCAGAGCGCCAACGAATACGAGCGCTTCGAAGGTATGCGCATCTCGGTGCCCAGCGGCATCATCTGCAGCGGCAATCAGGGCTTCGGATCCGATCCCATCGCCGAGGTCTTCGCCACCTCCGGTACCAGCCGGTGCTTCCGTGAGCCGGGTATCGAGTATCCGGGCATCATGGGCCTTCCGGTGTGGGACGGCAATCCCGAGATCTTCGAGATCGACCCCAACGCCCTCGGCGGGCCGAATACCCTGATTCCCGGTGGCTCCACCTTCTCGGCGGAAGGCGTGCTCGGTTTCGAGTTCGGCGGATACGAGATCTTCCCGACGATGTTGAACATCAATCCGGTGACCTTGCCGCGGCCGGTCCGCGCCAAGAACGCCGGCGAGATGACCATCGCCTCGTTGAATCTCTTCCGGCTCTTCGACGATGTGGACGATCCGTCGTCCACCAGCTCCACCGGCGGCCCGCGGGACGACACTGTCGTGTCCACCGCCGAATGGGATCGTCGTCGGGTGAAATTCGCCGACTACATCGTCAACGTGCTCGGCTCCCCGGACATCCTGGGGGTTCAAGAGGCCGAGAGCCTGACGGTGTTGCAAGCCCTGGCCACCGAGATCCAAAGCGTGGACGGCTCGGTGACCTACACGGCCTACTTGGAGGAGGGCAACGATCCCGGCACCATCGACACGGGCTTCTTGGTTCGCGCCACGGTGACCGTCGATTCGGTGACCCAAATCAACCGCGACTCCACCATGGTCTTCAGCCCGGGTAGCGTCTTGCACGACCGTCCGCCGCTGCTGCTCGAAGGCTCCTACAACGCCAACGGCGCGCCGTTCCCGATCGCGGTCATGGTCAACCACATCCGATCCCTGATCGGCGTGGACGACCCCGGCCCGAGCGGTGACTTCCCGCGCAACAAGCGTTTGGAGCAAGCCCAGGACGTTGCCCAGCTGCTCCAGGACTTCCAGACCACGAATCCGACGGTGCCGCTGGTGGTGGTGGGCGACTTCAACGCCTTCCAATTCACCGATGGCTTCGTCGACGTCACGGGTCAGATGCGCGGTGTGGTGAATCCGGCGGACAATTTGCTGTCCGGCCCGGATTTGGTCACCCCGGATCTCACCAATCTGGCGACCACCGTCGCGGCGGAGGAGCAATACTCCTTCAACTTCGACGGCTCGGCCCAAATCCTGGACCACGCCCTGTCGACCACCGCCACGGACGTCTTCTTCCGCGAATTCCAATACGCCCGCGGCAATGCCGACGCGGCCGAGGAATTCATCGAGGACGACATGACGCCGGTGCGTTCGTCGGATCACGACGGCTTCGCGGTCTTCCTGATGACCGATCGTGACGCCGACGGCGAGCCCGACGACACCGACAATTGTCCCGACACCCCCAATGCCGACCAAGCGGACGGCGACCTGGACGGCATCGGCGACGTCTGCGACAACTGCGCGGCGACGCCGAACGCCGACCAAGCGGATGGTGACCTGGACGGCGTCGGCGACGTCTGTGACAACTGTGTGGCGACGCCGAACGCCGACCAAGCGGACGGTGATCTGGACGGTGTCGGCGATGTCTGCGACAACTGCGTGGCGACGCCGAACGCCGACCAAGCGGACGGTGACATGGACGGCTTCGGCGATGTCTGCGACAACTGTCCGGTGACCCCGAACGCGGATCAGGCGGACGGTGACCTGGACGGCGTCGGTGACGTCTGCGACAACTGCGTCGCCACCCCGAATATGGACCAAGCCAACGGCGACGCCGACAGCTTGGGTGACGTCTGTGACAACTGTCCGATGGACACCAACGAAGACCAAGCCGACATGGACATGGACGGCATCGGTGATGTTTGCGATCTGTGCGACGATCAGGAAGGACCCATGTTCACGGTGCTCTCCCAGACCGACCTGCTGATCGTGGTGCAGATCGACGATTGCGCCGGCATCCTGAGCGTGGATTTAGACCTAGGCTCGGAGAATATGGCGATCAACGTGGTCAGCGGCATGCCCGGAGATGCTCAGTGGATCGTAGAGATCACACCGATCAATCCGGACCTGCCGGCCGTCGGCAGCATCACCGCCAACGGCACCAACCTGTCCAACACGTTACAGATCGACTTCCAAGGCACCGTCATCGGCATTCCGACCCTGGACTCCATGGGTCTGATGTTGATGATCCTGCTGCTCTTGGCGGCGGCCTGGAGGATGCGAGCTCGCCTCGCGGCCTGAACCGGAGCTAACCGGCGCCGACCCCGAGTCGGCGCCGGGAATCAGACTTCAGGGTCTACATCCCTGGACATCTCACCCCGCCGAAACATCGGCGGGGTTTTTCCTTGAGGGGCGATCGAAACGGGAGCCGTTCTTTTCCGCGGGTTTAATGACTTTCTTTATCTTCTGCGGCTAGGCTCCGAAGAGTGCCCGATCCACAGTCGTTCGATCCCAAGAGCAAGCCATGGAATCCGAAGATCGTCACAGAGATTCTCTGAAAGAAGGCATCGCGGCCGCCATCGCCGAGCAGTGGGAAGACGCTCGTCGGCATCTTTGGCGGGCGGTGAACGATAGCCCACAGAAGGAAATCGCCTGGATGTGGCTGTCGAAGGTGTCGGAGAATTTGGACGAGCATCAATTCAGCTTGGCCCGCGCCCTGGCGATCAATCCCGACAATCGACGGGCCCGGCTTTCTCTTGAAATCAGCCGGGCGGATCCCGAGGCCGCGGCGCGGCCGCCGGCCCGGGGGCGGTGTTTGATCTGTGGTTTGGCTTACGCCCAGCCCTCCGAATCTTGCGCCCGATGCCGTTGTGTCACCCGATTGGACATCCCGGAGATGTTCCTGCAGCCCCTCGGTGTGGAGCGAGCCCTGGTGCGAAAAGCCCTTCGCCGAGTGGAGTCCGGGGCGGTGAAGAACGAAGAGAAGCGGATGTGGATTCTCGCCCTGGCGCATTTGAACCTGGGAGAGCCGTGTCAAGCCCAAGCCCCCCTCCGTGCGTTGGCCAGGCTTCGACCCAATGATCGCGTCGTGTGCCGAGCGATCGAGGTGATCTGCGGCCAGCTGGCGGATATCCAGGTCGACTCATCCTTCGAAACGGAAGCTGTGGACCGTCCGACCCCGGAACAGCTGTTGTCTTAGCCGGCGCCCACAGTCCAAGTAAAACGCAACTTGTCCTTGGAGACGGCGCCGTGGCGTCGGTAGAAGCGGATGGCGCCTTCGTTCCAAGTTGGGGTTTGCCATTGGATTTCCGTCAAACCCAGGGATCGGGCATGGTCGGCGATGGTTTGCAGCAGCTTTTCGCCGAGACCTCGGTTGCGGGCTTCGGGGCGCAAGTAGAGACAATCCATGTGCAAATAGTCTCGGGCCTGCCAGGTGGACGCTTCTCGGCCGACGCTGACGAAACCCACGGCGCCCCGGCCGTTGTCGACTACCCAGATCTCGAGGCGGGGCTTGAGATCCGGGCCGGGCGGGTGGATCATTCGGGCCAAGGCCTCGGCTTTTCCCTGTGGGTCGAAGTCGGCTTTTTCGAAGGCGGCGTGCTCGGCGCAGAGCTCCACCAGCCGATCGAGGTCGGCGGGGCGAGCCCTGCGGATGGAGAAGCAAGGCTCGGTCATTTCGAGGCATCCTCTTCCGCGTGACCGGCTCCGCGCGCCTTCTCCAAAGCGAATCCTTCGTCCTTCCAGCCCTCGATGCCGCCGATCATTTCTTTCACCGGTCGACCCATTTTCGCCAGCTTGATGGCGGCTTTGGCGGCGCCGTTGCAGTGGGGGCCGGCGCAGTACACGACGAAGAGGGTTGGTGGCGGATACACCTCCATGCGTTTGGGCCGGATCTCCGGATGGGGGAGGGAGACGGCTCCCGGCACGTGGCCGGCGGCGAAGAGCTCGGGGGATCGAACGTCCAGAAGGACAAAACCCGGGTCGGTCCGTTGCAGGCTGTCGTGCACGTCCCAACAATCGGTTTCTACGGTGAATCGCCGCTCAAAGTGGGCTAAGGCGGCGGCGGGATCGGCGGCCGGCACGCGAGTTACGGCGCTACGTATTTTCATGGTTCTGCTCCGTGGCTCTTCCGGTGGTTTCTTGGGATCGCGGTCGGTATCGGATCGACCCAGAAATCCTAGAAGCCGACGCCTTCCAAGTTGAGTGGCAGGAATGACAATATTCGATATGATCCTGCCATCATGGTGAGCCAAACCGATGCACCGGTCCATTCAGCGGAGATCGACCCATCGTCCGAAGCCGGAGCTTCCGAATCCGGATCTAGGGGGCATCGTGTGGTGGCGGTGGTTTATGACGGCTTGTGCACGTTTGAGCTGGGGATCGCGGTCGAGATCTTCGGGCGACCTCGACCGGAGCTCAGGTCTTGGTATGCGTTTTCTTTGGCGTCGGTCGATTCTCCACCCTTGCGGGCGAACGGCGGGATGTCGGTTTGGGCGCCGGAAGGATTGGGGCCGTTGGAAGATGCCGACACCATCATCTTGCCGGGCTGGCGGGATGTCGCGGATCCGCCGCCCCAGCCGTTGATCGACGCTTTACGGGCGGCCCATCGGCGCGGGGCACGGTTGTTGTCCATTTGCAGCGGGGTCTTCGTGTTGGCGGCGGCGGGTTTGTTGGACGGTCGCCGGGCTACCACCCATTGGCGTTATGCCGAGGCCTTGGCCAAGGAATTTCCCGAGGTGCGGGTGGAGTCCGAGGTGCTCTATGTGGACGAGGGCGACATTCTTACCTCCGCCGGTAGCGCGGCGGGTATCGATTGCTGCCTGCATTTGGTCCGGCGGGACTACGGCGCCGCCGTGGTCAATCGGGTGGCTCGTCGATTGGTGGTCCAGCCCCACCGGGAAGGAGGACAAGCGCAATTCATCACCGGTGCCGTGGTCGATCCGGAAGAGGGCGGTTTCGCGGACTTCTTGGACTCGATTCGAGCTCGGCTCGACGAAGAGCATTCCGTCGCCGGGCTGGCGGCGGAGGCGGCGATGAGCCCGCGAACCTTGGCTCGACGTTTTCGCCAGGTTCTCGGCACCACTCCCCATCGATGGTTGGTAGAGGAACGGGTGCGCCGATGCCAAGAGCTGCTCGAGACCACGGATTTGGATATGGACGAAATCGCTTGCCTGAGCGGGCTCGGCAGCGCCCAAGTCATGCGGTTGCACTTCCGGCGCCGAGTGGGCACCACGCCCACCACCTACCGCAAGAGCTTCCAGGGGACGCCCGGAGGTGTGGGCTGAGTCCGGGTTTTGTCATCCGCTTGACAAGGCTCTGCGTCCGCTCCAGACTTCGCCGCCGGCTGGCTTCTTCGTGCCGTCGGCAAAGTTTGTTGAATCCGTTCGTTTTGCATCTCCGACGATCCGCTTTTTCAGGAGCCATCCCATGGCGGTCAGCGTTTTCGACCTCTTCACCATCGGCATCGGGCCTTCCAGCTCCCACACCGTCGGTCCCATGCGCGCCGCGGTGCGCTTCCTCCACAGATTGGAGGAGGCCGACACCTTCGATCGCGTCGCGGCGGTGGAAGCGCGCCTCTACGGCTCGCTGGCTCTGACCGGCAAGGGGCACGGCACCGACGTGGCGGTGCTGATGGGTCTGGAAGGGGAAGAGCCCGAGACCATCGATCCGTCGCGGGTGCCGGAGCGCATGGAGCGGATCCGCGAGACCCGTCGCCTCAACCTTTGGGGGCGCCGTGAGATTCCCTTCGATGCCGATCGGCAGGTGAAGTTTCTCAAGCGCGAAAAGCTTCCTTATCACGCCAACGGCATGCGGTTCACCGCCTTCGACGAAGCCGGCGAGGTGTTGGGCTCGCGGGAGTATTACTCCATCGGTGGTGGCTTTGTGGTCAATGACGACATGGCCTCCGAAGATCGCGTCGTGGAGGATTCCACCCGGCTGCCTTTGGAATTCCACAGCGGTGCCGAGCTGTTGCAGCTGTGCCGCGAGCACGATCTGGCGATTTGGCAGGTGGTGCTGGAAAACGAAAAGGCCTGGCGTGAGGAGCAGGACATCAAGGACGGATTGCTGGGAATCGCCGCGGCCATGCGCGCGTGCGTCGAGGCGGGGTGTCGCAACGAAGGTGTGCTGCCCGGTGGCTTGAAAGTGCAACGGCGGGCGCCCAGGTTGTTCCGTGAGCTGACCTCCATGCCCGAGGCGGGCTTGCGCGATCCATTGACCGTCTTGGATTGGGTGGGCTGTTTCGCCATCGCCGTCAACGAGGAGAACGCCGCGGGCGGCAGGGTGGTCACGGCGCCGACGAACGGTGCGGCGGGCATCATGCCGGCCGTGCTCGAATACTACCGACGATTCGTCAACGGTGCCGATGACCACGGCATCATTCGATTTCTGCTCACCGCCGCCGCCATCGCCACCCTTTTCAAGAAGAACGCGTCGATCTCCGGCGCCGAGGTGGGTTGCCAGGGCGAGGTGGGTGTCGCATGCTCCATGGCCGCCGGCGCCCTCTGCGAGGTCGGCGGTGGATCGCCGATTCAGGTTGAGAACGCGGCTGAGATCGGCATGGAGCACAATCTAGGTTTGACCTGCGATCCGGTCAATGGCCTGGTCCAGATTCCTTGCATCGAGCGCAACGCCATGGGGGCAGTGAAAGCGATCAAGGCCGCCCGCTTGGCCCTGCGGGGGGACGGCGGGCATAAGGTGTCGCTGGATAAGGTGATCAAGACCATGCGCGACACGGGCCGCGACATGAAGAGGAAGTATAAGGAAACCTCTCGCGGTGGATTGGCGATCAATGTGATCGAATGCTGAGGCCGCGTTCCTCTCCCGTCGGCGCTTGTCTGGGCAGGCTTCCGCCCCAGGCTGTTAAGATGAGCAAAACGCACGTCTCGCCCATCGCCCACGGTGCCGACCCTAGGATCCCCTAGATGCAAATGCCGCCCCGGAACATCGCCATCCTCCTGCTGCTGACGGTCTTCGCCTTGCCGGCCTACGGCTATCTCGACCCCATTTCGGGAAGCTTGATCTTGCAGGCTCTGATCGGCGGATTCGCCGGATTGGCGGTGCTGATCAAATTGTATTGGCGCAAGCTCAAAGCCAAGCTGGGGCTCGGAAAACCCGAAGATGGTGACCTTTCAGACTGAAGAAGGGTCATTCCGAGATCGCGAAGGCCGGGTCTTCTACGCCGAGGGACGGGTTTTTCGGGCCCTGAGCCCGGTCGCGGAAGCGGAATGGCAGGCCCTCGAGAAGACCTCCTTCTTTGCTCGGCTGGTCGCCGACGGCAAAGTGATCCCAACCCGCCCCGCCGATTGGTCGAGGGAACAGCTCGCCGAGCTTGCCGGATTCTCCGATCGCTGGACGACGGCCCTCGAACACGACCGCTTACCCTTCATTTCCTATCCCTACGAGTGGACCTTCCACATGCTCAGGGACGCGGCCCTGCTGCAGCTCGAGCTGTTGGAAGCGGCCCTCGACGAAGACATGATGCTCAAAGATGCCACGCCCTACAACATCCAATGGCGAGGCGCGCGGCCGGTTTTTATCGACATCCCGTCCTTTGAGCGATGGCGTCAAGGCGAGCCTTGGATCGGCTATCAGCAATTCTGCCGACTCTTCCTATTTCCGCTGATGATGACCGCCTACCGGGGGTTGCCGTTTGCCCCTTGGCTCCGGGGCGCGATCGATGGTTTGACCCCCAAGGAATGCAGCGATCTGCTGTCGTGGCGAGATCTCGTGCGTCCCGGGGTGTTGGTGGATGTCTACCTGCAGGCCAAGCTGCAGAAAGGCCCCTCCGGCAACGGCCCGAGCGAGGCGCCGGAGAGAACCACCGACGATCTGAAACGGGCGGGTTTCAGCAAGCCGATGATCCTCAACAATCTGGGTCGACTGCGCAAGGTGGTGAGCAAGCTGAGCTGGGGTGAGCAGCGGTCCGAATGGTCGGATTACGCGGCTCAGAACAGCTACGATGACGAGAATCGACGGATCAAACGGGATTTCGTCGAGCAGGCGATGGCGGGGCGGACCTGGCAGCTGGCGTGGGATATCGGCTGCAACACCGGCGAATACAGCCGTTTGGCCGCGCTCCACAGCCGTTCAGTGGTGGCCTTCGACGCCGACCATTTGGCGGTGGATCGCCTCTACCTGGAGCTCAAGGCAAGCTCGGACGGTCCGGACAACATTCTGCCGTTGGTCGTCAATCTCGCGGATCCGTCGCCGGCCCTGGGCTGGCGCCATGGGGAACGCAAGGCGTTGTCGCGGCGGAATCAACCAGACTTCATCCTCTGCCTGGCGGTGTTGCACCATTTGGTGATCTCCGCCAATGTGCCCTTGCCCGAAGTGGTGGAGTATTTCGCCCAATTCGACGCCCATCTGGTGATCGAATTCGTGACCAAAAGCGATCCCATGGTCCACAAGCTGCTCGCCCACCGCCAGGACATCTTTCACGACTATGAGCTCGAAGTCTTCGAAGCCGCCCTAGCTCGACATTTCGACGTCTTGAAGAAAACCACCTTTCACAACAACACCCGAATTCTGTTCTTTGTCGGGCCCCTCGCCTATTGAGCACCTATGAAAAAGCTGCTGGTCAATCTTGTTGTTCTTACCTTCTCTCTCCTTCTCGCGGTCGTCCTGCTCGAGGTGGCGATTCGTAGCTTGGGGCTCTTCGGCGCTGAGCGTCAGGCTGCCGCGGAGGCCGTGGAGGCTGCCGCGGAGCATCAGGAAAAGGATGAAACCGAGGGTTTGGAGCCTTCGGCCCATTGGGTGATCCATCCCTACCGTGGGGTCTCGCCGCGACCTAAAGGCCCGACCGACGTTCCGGGAAAAAACTACAATGTCCTGGGGATCCACTCCCAAGAGGAGGATCCGCGCCTTCTGCCCGAGGACGAGCTGGTAGTCGGAGTCTTCGGTGGCTCGGTCGCCCGGGGGCTGGCGCTCACCTCCCATTGGGCGATCAAGGAAGCCATAGAGGCGACCCTGGGCACCGAGCAGACGATCCGCGTCATCAACTTCGGGGTCAGCGGTTATAAACAACCCCAGCAGGTGACGCTTTTGTCGGAGCTCGTGCTCTTGGGCACGCCTTTGGACGTGGTGATCAACGTCGATGGTTTCAACGAAGTGGTGCTCGCACGAGCCAACGCCCTCAAAGCCCGGCACCCGCTCTATCCCGACTACGATTTCTGGGTGTCGGCCCTCGGCACAGCCACCGGATCGCTGACCGACAAGCAGATTCAGCTCCAGGCCCGCACCCTAGAGCAGCGGGCGCGATTCATTGAGCTGGGGGAGGCGCTGGCTGCCTCGCCTTGGAAAGGGCTCGCGGCCGTGGAGACTGTCTTTGGATGGCGAGCCCTCGAAGCGAGCAGCAACGCCATGCTCGCCGAGCAGGAGATGCGCCGGCTGCCGATTCGCAAGCTCGAGGACGACCTCTGGCATCTGGACGATCCCTGTCTGGTGGACGCCGACACGTGCTGGGATCTCTACTACCAAATTTGGCAACGATCTTCGCGGATGATGGCGCAAATCGCCGAGCACGGCGGGGCCCGCTACTTCCACGTCTTGCAGCCTAATCAATACGTGGAGGGCTCCAAAACCGAGCTGCACGAGCAGGAGCTACAGGTGGCTTGGCAGCCGAATCACCCTTGGAGCCGCTGGGCACGGGACGGGTACACGGGGCTAAGGGACGCGGGACGTGAGCTGGCCGCCGAAGGGGAGCACTACCTCGACGCCACCCAGATCTATCGCAGCAGCAAAGACATGGACTACGGCGATTCCTGCTGCCACATGACCCACGAGGGCTATCGCAAGCTGGCGGTCAAAATCGGCACTTGGGTCGGCGAGATCCTCGCCGCTGAGAAAGCTGTGGAGTAGGGGCTACGCTGCAAGGTTAGGAGTCGGATTGTCGTGGAAGCCTTGTGGATCGCAGCTTAGACCTCAGCAGTCTCGGTCACTTGCCGATTTCAATCGGATCGAGTGCTCGGATACCCAGATCCGAATAGCGTCCAAAATCGCGACCATTGAAAGTCAGAATGTTCTGTATGCCGTTCGCCTGCGCCACGGCGACCAAGCGAGCGTCATGGACCTGCACACCCGAGACGGCATATCGGGCTGCGAGATCTTTCCAACGCTCGAAGGTGTCCGGTGGATCTATTAGGAGGGGGAAAGGCTGTTTCGAGCCCAGTGACGAGTCGCTCGGCAGCAGCTGGGGAATAGCCGAAGCCGTTGCGATCTGCCGGGCGAGTAGCGACATTCCAAGTTTCGATTAGATTCTGGCTGGTAGTGACCAGAGAGTTGCCGTCATCCTTTAGTAGCTCCGTCGCCCGTCGAGCTGCCTGGTGATGCGCGTCTTTCGGTGCGGCTAGACGAAGTAGCACATTGGTATCAACCAGAATCAGCATGGCCGGGGATCAGGGATGGTCGCCGTAGATTCCTTCACGGCTGACGGCATCATCCGAGAGTGGGGGAGAGTCGGCGAAATCGGTAGCCAGAGCATCGAGTGCCCTATGAAAGTCGTGAGCAGTCGGCTGCTTCGGCGAGCGAGCCAGGATCTTCGGCACGGTGGCGTCAACGGCTTGCAGCAAGACCTGCCGGACGACCTCGGCATTGTGCCGAGCAGCACCTTCTTCGAGGCGCTTCTCTTGCTCAGTCGATAGCTCAAGTGTGATTGTCATGTCTTGTTCTCCAAGGGGCAAGCCTCCACCGCTTCAGGAATCTTGGCCAAGCGCAATTCTACCTGGTTTCGAAATCCGAGCTCGCTCCCGACCAAAGATTCCGGCCGGACATGGACGCGGGTTGGTTGAGCCCCATCAGCTCCAGGATGGTGGGCAGGACGTCCGCTAAGCGACCGTCGGCGCGCAAGGCATCTGACGGTTGCTCTTTGGAGCCCGACGCCTGGGCCCGCCGGTCCGGATCCACCACGATGCACTCCACCGGGTAGAGCGTGTGGGCGGTGTGGGGCGCATTATTTTCGGGATCCCACATCTGCTCCGAATTGCCGTGGTCGGCGGTGACGATCAGCTTGCCTCCGCGGTCGAGGGTGGCTTCGACAATCTCACCCACCAAGCCGTCGACGGTCTCCGCCGCGGATTTCGCCGCTTTGAGCACGCCGGTGTGACCCACCATGTCGGTGTTGGCGAAGTTCACCAGTATGAAGTCGTCGGGGCGCTCGGAGCGCAGCCGTTCGAGCACCGCGTCGCAGACCTCGTGGGCCGACATCTCCGGCGCCTCGTCGTAGGTCGCCACCTGGGGGGATTGGGCCATGGACCGTTCCTCTCCGGGCCAAGGCTCTTCTCGGTAATCGTTGAAAAAGAAGGTCACGTGGGGGAATTTCTCGGTTTCCGCACAGCGAAATTGGCGTAGGCCGAGCTTGGAAAAATACTCTCCCGCGGTGTCTACCATCTTCGGCGGCTTCGGATAAGCCACCTCCACCCACTCATTCAAAGCCTGCTCGTAGGCGGTCATGGTGACGAAGGTCAGATCGAGCCGGGGGCCTCGATCGAATCCCGATTTGCCGGAATCCGGCGATTGCGGAACGTTTCCTTCGAAGTCGGGCATACGGAACGCGCGGATGATCTCCCGAGGTCGATCGCCCCGATAGTTGTAGAAGATGACGCTGTCGCCATCGGAGATTCGCGAGCCGCTCGGATTCTCTCCAACGGTCCGCGGGGTGATGAACTCGTCGCCCTTTCGGCCCTCTGTTTCCGGCGAATCGTAATAATCCTGAACCGCCTGCGCCGGATCGTCGAAGTGGGGGACCTGCGATCGACCGGTCAACGCATCGTAGGCTCGCCGCACCCGCTCCCAGCGGTTGTCACGGTCCATGGCGAAATATCGCCCGCAGAGAGTGGCGATCCGCCCGATGCCGAGCTGCTCGCATTTGGCGGCCACTTCCTGGACGTATCCTTTACCGGTGAAGGGTCCGGTGTCCCGGCCGTCGGTGAAGAGGTGGACGAATACCCGTTGGAAACCTCGGCGTTTGCACAGCTCCAGGCAACCGTAGAGGTGAGAGAGCAGACCGTGGACCCCGGCGTCGGAAGCGATGCCCATGAGGTGCACGGCGCCGTTCCGTTCTTGGGCCCGTTCGACCGCATGGTTGAGGGCTTCATTGTCCGCCAGGGCGCCAGAGCGGACCGCCTTGGTGATGCGCACGGATTCTTGATCGACGATGCGTCCGGCACCCAGATTTTGGTGCCCCACCTCGCTGTTTCCCATCGTGCCTTCGGGCAAGCCGACGTCCTCACCCGAGGTGGCGATCAAGGTCCAGGGATACGTTCTCAGCAACCCGTCGCAGATCGGCGTCTCAGCCAGCTCGAGAGCATTGAAATCGCGATGCTCAGGGTTCGGGTTACGGCCCCAACCGTCGCGGACGATGAGCACGACCGGCGCGGTGGGCGATGGGCAAGAGTTGTTGTCGGAGCTCATGGCGGGATTGTAGCAGTGTGATGGTTTTCTTCCCGCGGCGTCGGCGGATACAATCTCGCGATGCGTTCCCCCATTAGGATTCCTCGGCGGTGGCTCTCGACGGGTAGGCTGTCGGCGTTGCCGTGCCTCGTCTTGCTCACCTTATGTGCCTGCTCGTCGCCACCACCGCCCGCCGAGACGGATGCCCCGGCCGGCACCGATGTCGATGCCTCGAATGCCGGGGAGGGGAACGGCCCGGCCGACCCGGCATCGTCCACGACATCAGGCACGAATTCAGAGGCGTCCGGGCTCAAAATCGTCTTTCTCGGCGACAGCCTGACCGCGGGTTTCGGGCTGGAAGAGCAGCAAGCCTTTCCGTATTTGGTGGAGCAGGCCCTCGCCGATCGCCTTCCCTCGGTCCGGGTGGTCAATGCGGGCGTTTCCGGCGACACCACCGCCGGCGGCTTGAGCAGGCTCGATTGGTTGATGCGGCAAGAGCCGGAGATCCTGGTGGTCGCGCTCGGGGGCAACGACGGCCTGCGCGGTCTCGATCCCTCGGCCAGCGTGCGGAATTTGCGCCAGATCGTCAACCAAGCCCGAGAAAAAGGCGCTCAGGTCTTGCTCGCCGGCATGTTGATTCCGCCCAACTACGGCCCCGAATACACTCAGGCCTTTGCGGAGCTCTTTCCGCGACTTGCGCAGGAGCTGCAGGTGCCGTTCATTCCCTTTTTGCTCGAGGGGGTCGCCGGCGATCCCGAGCTCAACCAGGCTGACGGCATTCACCCGACCGCCGACGGTCAAAAAATTCTCGCCCAAACGGTGCTGAAACATCTCATACCCATGATCGACGATCTCGGTTCGCAGGGCCGAGACTCCGTCGGATCCTGAAGCTGGAGAAGGTCTATGGAATCCGCGCTCAGTCTCGACAACTTTGTCACCCTCGGTTTGCTGGTGCTCTTGCAAGCGGTGCTGGGCTTCGACAATTTGCTTTACATCTCTTTGGAATCCCAACGCGCTCCGGCTGACAAACAAGCCATGGTGCGCAAAGTCGGCATCGGTTTGGCGGTGGTGTTCAGGATCGTCCTGCTCTTCCTCTTGATGAGCCTGATTCGCTATTTCCAGGATCCTTTCCTCAACCTCAATTGGACCGGGGTGATCGAGGGCTCGATGAATCTCCACAGCTTGATCGTTCTCTTCGGCGGAGCTTTCATTCTCTACACGGCCACCAAAGAGATCCTGCACATGATGAGCCTAGAGGAAGATCACCAGGACAGCGGAGGACAACGGACCGCGGGGCAGGCCATCTTCTGGATCGTGATGATGAACTTGGTGTTCTCGTTCGACTCGATCCTCAGCGCCATGGCTCTGAGCGACGTCTTCTGGGTGATGGCCACCGCCATCGTCCTGGGGGGCGTGTTGATGATTTGGCTCTCCGATCGCGTCGCGACCTTTCTGCAGAAGAACCGAATGTACGAGGTGCTCGGCCTATTCGTGCTCTTCGTGGTCGGCATCATGCTGGTGACCGAGGGCGGTCATCTGGCGCACTTGTATTTCTTTGGCAGTGAAATCACGCCGATGACCAAAACCACCTTTTATTTCGTGATCGGAGTGCTCGTGCTGACGGACGTGGTCCAAAGCCGCTATCAACGCAAGCTGCTGAGACGGAAAGAAGCCTCCCTGGCCAAGATCGCGGGCTCGTCGGAAACCTGAGCAAGCTTTCGCCGGATAGGTGAGTCGCTTCGACCCCGACCGCAAACGCGTCTCGCAAACGCGGCCCGCAAACACGGCCAGCAAACACCAAGTGCGGAATGTTTGGGCTGGTCGGCGGGTTCTATATGTCGACGCCCTCATACCGGGCCTTCGGCGGCAAGATTGGCGTACAATAAGCTCCTGAGAGCTTGATGCCACGCAGCACACTCTTTCCTAAGCAGACCTATCCCAGAGCAGACCTATTCCATAGCAGACCAGGAGGTACGAACGTGCCCTATAGCCCTCTACTTGTAAAACCCATGCGTGAAGAGCTGACCGCGATCGGATTCGAAGAGCTGATGACCGGAGAGGAAGTCGGCAATTGGCCCGGTGCCAAAGAAGGAACCGGGCTCTTGGTGATCAATTCCGTATGTGGCTGCGCCGCCGGTATGGCGCGCCCGGGCGTGCGCTTGGCCTTGGAAGAGAGCGACAAGAAACCCGCCCATGTCGCCACGGTATTCGCCGGCCAAGATCAAGAAGCCACCGCCGCGGCCCGTGGCCTTTTCCCCCAGGTGCCCCCCTCCAGCCCGTCGATGGCATTTTTCAAAGACGGCGAGCTGGCCTATTTCCTACCCCGCCATCGCATTGAAGGACGCTCCGCCGAAGATGTAGCGGCGGACCTCAAATCGGCGTTTGCCGAGCATTGCTGAGGGCAGATTATGGGAACTTTCCACACCGGCAAACACGAGCTGCACGGCATCACCGTGGTCGTCGAGACCGAGGGTGAGGAAACCTTTGTCGGCCGTTGCGACGATATGGACGACGAAAAAGTGATTTTGCTGGATGTCGACGTTCATCGGGCCGGCGAGAGCGAGGTGTCCAAAGAGGATTACCTCCGCCAAGCCGCCCAATGGGGAGTGTTTGCCAAACATCGCCATCTGGTGGTGGATCGCTCCAAAGTCACCGCCGTCAACCGACTCGGCGAGCTCTAGAGCGATGTCGAAAACATTGATCATGGCGGGCGGTTTGATGTGCGCCGTGGCCGTGGCCACCGGAGCTTTCGGTGCCCACGCCCTGGCTTCCAAGCTCGATGCGAGATCCCTCGAGCTGTGGGAGACCGCGGGACGCTACTTCATGTACGCGGGTCTCGGAGTGCTGGCGTCGGCTCTGCTTTCGCCACATTGCCAGGGCTCCGGAGCGCTGTGGGCGGGCGGTCTCTTGATCGCGGGAGGTCTCATCTTCGCCGGCGCGGTGGGCGGTCTGGCCCTCGGAGCCCCTAAGATCCTCGGAGCCGTGGCGCCGATCGGCGGCTCGGCGATGATCGCCGGATTCCTTGTTCTGGCTTACGCGGGATGGACGTCGAGCTGAGAACCAACGTTCATCGTCGGTGAAAGCAGATACGAAAAAGCCACCGCTCTACGCGGTGGCTTTTTCGTTCGAAGGTCGATCCGCCGAGGGGTTTGCCCGGGACTTTCAGCCGCGGGCAAACCGAGCGGACGATGTCTCGATCAACGACGGCGGATCACGAAGAACGCGGCGCCGGCGAGGGCCAAGAAGAGGGCCATCAGACCGTAGTGGGAAGCGGTCGGCACGTTGATCACGGGCAGGCTGCCCTCGATCAGCTGCATGTGGTATTGCGCGAACGGGCTGCCGCCGAAGAAGAGGCTGGTGTTGTACACGCCGCCGAGATAGACGTCGAAGGCGTCGAAGCGACCCGGAGCACCGAACGGACCTTCGGTGGCGAGCAGCGGGCCGAGGGCGGTGGCGTTGCCGGCGTCGGTGGCCTCAATGCCCCAGATCCAATCCGATTGGGTGTCCATGTCGAGGTCGGCACCACTGATGATGAAGGGGTCGATGCCGGTGACGTCGAGGGTGAAACCGAAGATGCCACCACCGGGGAGACCGGAGATGTCGATGTCGTAGATGGCCTGGCCGCCGGAAGCGGTGGCCAGGGGAGCACCCGCGGCGTCGAAGATTTCACCCTCCGAGAAGGTGTAGCGCAGGGAGATGGCACCTGAAGCGTCGGTGGCGAAACCGATTTGGAAGCCGCCGACGATCGTGCCCGCGGGCAGATCGCCCGGATCCACGAAGGCGGTGCCGGTGAGGGTGAAGTTGGCGAAATTGAAGAAGCTACCGACCGGTCCGGTGTTGTCCCAGATGATGTCGCCGGGAGCCCGGACGGTGATGCCGGAGGCCTCGTCGGCGGAAGTGAATTCACCGGTCGACAGGTCGAGGCTGCCGAGGTGGATGACTTCTTGCAGGGATTGGGCGGTGCTGGCGGCCGGGGACTGAGCAAAAGTCGGCACAGCCACCATCAGGGCGATCAACAGGAAGAGGGCTTTTTTCATTGAAAACGGCTCCAAAAATTTTTGGCAGGGGGCAAGCCCGAGCGAGCTTGATTTGAGCGTCCTAACCGGGCCCCGAAGGAATCGGGGAATTGTCGGTGGCTCATCGGATCCTGAACAGGAAGATTACTCGAAAATCCCGGCATTTGTCCATAAAACAGCGTTAATTGGCCGCCCTCTCGGGGTTGCTCCACCGGGCTTTTACAGCCATTTGACGGAATCGCCGACGGAGATTTCGCCGTCTTCAATGATCTGACCGCAAGCACCTCCGCGCCAGTGAGGATCCAATGCCTTCAGCAGACCGGGCTCGGCGTCGTCCATGAGGCTCCATGGGAGAAAATGCTCCAGGCTCGCGTTCCTGAGGCTAGAATGGCAGCCCTGCGGCACCTCAGGGGTCCCCGCTCCCAACTCCCTCTCGGCCATCGGTCCATCGAATCTTAGACCGATTTGCTCCCGAGCCCGTTCTTCCTTACGGCTGCATCCTCGAGCCTCCAACTTCGTTTGACGATCCATGACGACTTCGAGCCCCGATACGCTTCAACGTTCCATGCGCTCGGCCGTTCCGGCCGTTGGCCTCAGCGGATGGATCGTTTTGTTCTTCGATCAAGCCGCTGCCCGGTGGACCCTCGGATATTGGGTGCCGACCGCTTGGCGATTTGTGGCCGTGTACGTGTTGAGTGGCGCCGCCATCGCCCTGCTCGTGATCTTTAGCCGGCGTATTTGGGAGCGGAAGTGGAAGGGGCACCGGCCGAGCCCTACACGGCTTTGGGGCTGGACGGTCGCCGCAATCTACACCGCGGCCCTGGCGGAACGCGCCCAACATGTATTGTGGCCGGGGCCGGGTGGGACGAAGGTGCTGTGGTTCTTACCGCCCATGATCGTCGTGGTCGCAGCCGCGGTCTGGGTTCTGGAAAGAATCGCCGGGCAGGAGCAAAAAATCCTGGCGGGTTTCGGCGTCGCTGTGGCCGCCGCCACCGGTCTGGCGATCAATCGCAATCTGGTGGCGTCCCCCCTGGAGCCCAAAGCCCTGGTCTTGGACGCCGCCGTGGTGCTCACCGTGACGGCGTCGGTCGTTGCTTGCCGGTGGATGGGGCGTCTTAGGGGGGCAGCCGCGACGGCCTTGGGGATCGTGCTCATGCTCGGGATCGGGACGATGCTGGGGCCGACCGGCGAGCGGACCGGCGGACCGGCTTCAGCCCCCTCGTCCGACTCGCAGGAGCGTCGGCCTCCGGATCTATTGCTGATCATGATCGACACCTTGAGACAGGACGTCTTCCAAAGCGTGGTCGAATCGACCCCTGAAGGGCGAGCTTTCCGCGAGGCCTTCGATCCAGCCGCTTGGTTTTCCAATGCTATTGCCGCCGCTCCGTGGACGGCGCCGTCCATGGGCTCGATCATGACCGGTCTTTATCCCCGCGAGCACGGCCTGATCAAACCCTCCGCGCGCAAGGATCTTTCGGCCTTTACCCGGCTTCCGGACGAGATTCCGACTCTGGCCGAAAAGTTGGGGCGGCGTGGATACCAAACCTCGGCGATCGTCGCCAATCCGATTTTGCATCCCCAGAGTGGGCTGTCGCGAGGGTTCGACCGCTACGAGGTATTGGCCGGACCGACGGTGAAGCTTCCCCTTTTGACCGCCTTGACCCGACTCGGCCTGTTGAAACGGGAGTTCTACCAGCAGGCCCGATGGGTCAAGAGCCGCTTGCGCCTGGAGCTGGGGCAGGTCGATCGTGATCGCCCGCTCTTTTTGTGGTTGCACATCATGGACCCGCACGATCCCCTCTACGCCAACGATCTGCCGGAGCTGCCGGGCGAGTCGGAGCTGCCGGAGGTGGATCGACTGTATCGGCGGGAGGTCCGATACACCTTGGCCGAGCTGACCGACATGCTCGACCTGCTCAAGGCCGAAAGTTTGTGGCAGGAGTCGGCCGTGGTCTTGGCCTCGGATCACGGCGAGATGCTGCCTTCGGACGGGCGAGGTGAGGCGGGGCGTCCGAGGGTGCGCAAGGTGCACGGTCACGGCCACGCCCTTTACGATGAGCTGGCCAAGATCCCTTTGGTGATCCGTCCGCCCGGAGGGCTGCCGTCACCCCGGCAAGTGGATGTTTTGACCCACCACACGGATTTGCACGACACGTTGGCCGACCTGCTGGGGTCTGATCTGCGGCGGATCGGTCGTGATCGGGTCAGCTTGAAACCTTGGTTGGAGCCCGAGCCGGCAACCGATGTGTTGCCACGGCAGATGGCGTTGATCGAGGCGACCCACAGCGGTCCGGAGCAACGGGCCTTGAGAACATCCCGCTGGAAGCTGATCGAGAAGCCGATGATGAAGGTGCCACCGGAGCTTTACGAGCTGACCGTGGATCCCCTAGAACAGGAGAATCTGGCGCCTTCTCGAAGAGAGCAAGCGGCGGATTTGTCCCGACGCCTCAAAGAGCTCTGGTTCAGCCTCGAGGACCCACCGATCACCACGACCCCGGAGCTCGACGACGAAACCCGTCGTCAGCTCGAGGCTCTGGGCTACCTCTGAGCCGGGGCGGTGGGGGAACGTCTGGAGCTCGGGTGGCAAAGGCGGTCGACCGTCGAGCGGTTGGTGTTGCTGGCCGTTCTCTTCTCGGTCGGTCGCGCCGGTTACGCCCTTCTGGGTGTGCGTTTCGACATGTCGCCCCTGGGGACGTTCTGGCAGCTGCTGGATCCCGAGCTCCTGCGGTCGGATCTGGGGCGCAGCCTCCTCTTTCTTCACAGCCAGCCGCCACTCTTTAACCTGGCAGTGGGTTTGGTGCTCAAGCTCAGCCCTTGGCCGATCGCCGCTGTCTTCCAGGCCCTTTTCCTGCTGCTGGGTTATTTCTGCTTCGTCGGATCGTTCGGGCTCATGCGTCGGCTGGGGGCTCGGCTCGTGGTGGCGTTGCCGATCGCGTGGCTCTTGGTGATGGCGCCGTCGTTCGTCTTGTTGGAGCACCTGCTGATGTACGACTTGCCGGTCACTGCTCTGATAGTGGCTGCGGCGTTTTTCTTGGCCAAGGCGATGGGCTCGCGGGTTGCGGAATCTCAGGCTGTGGTCTCTCCGGCTGCGGGCTCGAATGGGCGACCCGGGGTGCCCTGGTTGGCTCTCTTCTTCTGGGTCTTGCTGGCTCTTTGCGCAACCCGCAGCCTATTTCATCCCGTGTTCCTCTGGGCCTCGGTCGCTGGGTTGGGCTGGATGACGAGCCTAAGTTTGGGGCGAGCCTGCGGGCTCCGCAGCTCTACGGTCTGGGCTGCGGCCCTTGTGCCCCTGCTCCTGCTGAGCCTCTTGCAGCTCAAGAATTGGGTCGTCTTCGGCCACACCGGCCTGTCGAGCTGGTTGGGCATGAACGCGGCGCGCATCGTCGGTTCGGGGCTTTCCGAGCAGGACATCGCCGATCTCCGCGCACGGGGAGAGGTGTCCGAAGCCTTTACGGTGCCGCCCTTTTCATTGATCTCCGCCTATCCGGAGCCGTTGGGGGCGATCTCGCGTCTCAACGCCGACCCCGCACGACAGGCGGTGCTCGCCAATCTGGATGCGCTGACGGCGACCCAAAAATCCACCGGTGCCACGAACTTCAATCATTTCGCATACCTGGAAATCTCGCGGCAATATCTGGCGGATTGTTATGGCGTGATCCGAAGTCGTCCGCAAGCCTACTTAGGGGGCGTGGCCAAGGCTTGGTACAACTTCTTGAAACCCGCCTCGCTCATACCCCATGTGCAAAGGAATCGGGAGCAGCTCGAACCGTGGGTGCGCCGAATCGAAGGCCTGCTCTTCGGAGAAATCACCTCGGCATTCCGATACGCCGGTGAGCCCAGATCTCTATTCATCGTGCCGCTGATTCTATTTCCGGTCTGTTTGGGCTTCGGTTTGTGGCTGGCCCTGGGGCGACCGAAAGCGGGCCTTGGATTCGGAGATCGGGTGGTGATCCTTTGGATGTGCGCCGCGATCCTCTATGTCGCCGGAGTCGGCAACTCTTTGGAGGTGTGGGAGAACCAGCGATTCAGGTTTTATGTCGATCCCTACCTGGCGATCTTGGCGGCTCTGATGATCGAGAGGATGCTTCAATGGGCCGAGGGGTGGCGAGGGATCCGTCACCCAGCAGACGATAGAGGGTGAACGAGGGCCTCTCGAGCATCGGCTCGAAGAGGTGTGCCGGCAGATCGGCATGGGCAGGGTAGGGACCCGCGTCCGGGGTCACGAGCAGAAAGTCGACGTCGAATTCGCGCAGGCGAGCATGAACGGAGGGTCCGTGGTGGAGCAGGGGCATGATTTGCGCATAGCTTTCGGGTCCGGCCCAATCCCCGAGGAAGACACCATCGGCGAAGTACCGGAGATTTTCGGCGAATAAGCCGTACACCACGTAGTCGTCGCCTCGGGTGTCGTTCAACAGGATGAGAGCTTCCACGGCCGGCAGACGACCGGATAGGAAGGACTCGCGCGATGCGGGATCCGTCGGTAGAGGGCCGAGCTGGTGAAGCTTGTAGACGGCATAGGCCGATCCCGGGGCCACCAGGACGACCGCCACCGCCAGAGTCAAGACATCGGATCGGAGGGCTGGTCTCCGCTTCGGCCAGTGATCCGAGAGCAGCCCGAGGCCCCTTTCCACTCCGACACAGAGGATCAGACCCAAGAGCGGCAGGACCACCAACAAAAAGCGCAGATCCCGCACGGTGGTCAGCCAAAACAATCCGTAGCCGAGCATCAGCAGACACCAGGGGCGCCACTCCGAGCGCTTGATCACCACAAGCAGGCTCAAGGGCAGCAGCACCATTAAGAACGGGCTGAACGGCGCTTGCCAATGGAATACCCCGCGATCGAAAACCGCTCGCCAAGGCACGGAGACCAGGAAGCCCAATCCCTCCACCACCCGCTCGCCCTGCTCCAAGGCCATGTCGAGCCCGGAGGCCGACCGGACGTCGGCGGTCTCCAGCGCCATGCGGTCGTGGAAGCTGGTCCAAGGGCCGGCGCCGAAGATCGGCTCGTAAAACGGAAAAAGAGGGCTTCCCGTGGTGGCGTAGATGCGCGCATACCAGGGGGCGGCGACCAACAGCACCCCCAGGCTGAGCCGAGCGGCGGCTTTCCAGGCCGGGCCCAATCCCTGGCGCAGGGCTCTGGTCAGGACCCAAAGTCCGAGGGAGCCGATGAAGAAGAGGGCCAGGTATTTGGTGGCGGCGGCAAATCCGAGGAAGAGCCCCGACAACAACAGGCGCCGAGGATCGCTCCGCTGAAGATAGTCGTGCCAGGCGTAGAAGGCGGCGGTGATGAAGAACGTCAGGGCGGCGTCGACGTAGGCCGAGCATCCGACCCAGATGGCGAGGGGCGTGCCCAGCCACAGGGCCGCGGCCCAGATACCCGAGCGGCGGGATTGAATCTCGGCTCCCCAGGCGATTAAGAGGGCGGCGGTCAGGAGCAGCAGAAGCGCCTGAATCAACTTGGCGCCGACATCACTGCTGAGCAAATACGCCGGGACCGACATGACTTCCGCCCATTGGGGAAAAATCGGAAATCTGAGGGTGGGCAAGAAGGGCAAGGCGCCGGTTTCCGCGAACGCCCGGGTAAACGGTAGGTGGTAGAGGGTGGCGTCGAAGGTGAAGGGCGGGTAGAGCGCCAGGGCGAGCAGGGGTAAGACGACGGCCGATCCGCCGAGCCAGACTCCCGGATGCCGTCGGATCGATCGCGCGCATCGCCGCAGCTCGTTTTGAACGGGCTTTCCAGGACCACCGGCAAAGCCCAAGATGCCGACCACGGTGATCGCGGAGAAAAGACCGACTATCGACGGGATGTCGAGCCGACCGATCAGGCCGAGGCCGAAGAGAGCTTGGCCGAGCACGCCCAATCCGAGGCCGAGGCATAGGACGGGCTGGTCGTGGAGACCCAAGAGCCTGCTCCGGCCGAGCAGGGTGCCGAGCACCCACGCGACGACGACGGTCCAAGTCAGCGTGGCGAGATGAAGAACGACGTGGAAAATCAGGGATTGAGCTCCGACGGAATCAGCGGCGTGAGTCCGCTGATCATATCGAGATCAAGGCCCTTCGGCGCTCTCGAGCCAGAGCTCGATCTTCTTTTCCAGGACGGAGATGGGAAGGGGCCCGGTATCCAGGACTTGATGGTGGAAGTCGCGAATGTCGAATGCGGAGCCGAGCCGTTCCTCTGCACGGCTGCGCAGCTCCTGGAGACGCATCTCACCGATTTTGTACGACAGGGCCTGCCCAGGCATTCGGGTGTAGCGGTCGATCTCGGCCAAAGCCCATTGGAGGTCCCGACGGCCGAGCTCGGATTCCGCTTGTTTCCGGCTCCATCCGAAATGGTGGATGCCGACGTCGGCGATCAGGCGGGCCGCCCGGCCGAGCTCGAAATGCAGCCTTCCCAGCCGTTGATGCGGAGAGCGATAGAGACCCAAATCGGACCCGAGGGATTCGGCGTAGAGTCCCCAACCTTCGATATATGCACCGACGTAACCGAATCGCAGGAACCGGGGCAGGCCCTGTCGCTCTTGGGCGTCGGCGATTTGAAAATGGTGACCGGGGAGGGCTTCGTGCAAAAAGAGGGCTTCGGCGTGACCCAGATTGAAGCCGCCGCGGCTCAAGTTGACGTAATAGATACCGGGTTTGGAGCCGTCGGGAGCCGGGCGCTCGTAAAATGCGCCCGCCGTCGAGCCGGCCCGGAACGGCTCGACTTGACGAACCTCCATGTGGCTGTCGGGGATCCGATGAAAAAGCTCGGGAAGGTTCTTCTCCACGGTTTGGGTCAGCTTCTCGACGCGTTCCGAAACCGTCTTCCATCGATTCGAAAAGCCCGGTGAAGGACCCGGAAGGCGGCGGGCGAGCACCTCGATTTGCCGCTTGATCCGACGGGTTTCCCGCTCGCCGAGCTCGAAGATCTCCTCGGGCTCCAGATCCGTGGTGGTATACGCCCGGGCTAGGGTCCGATACCAACGGTCGCCTTCGGGCAGCTCTGAGAGGGAAATCGACTCCCTGCTGTGGTCCAGGTAGGTTTCCACCAAGTAGCGCCGCAGCCGATCGTAGGCCGGAATGACCCCGTCTTCGATCGCGGCTTGTAGATGGCGCGCCCACACCTCCCTGTCCTCGGCATTGAGGTCCCGGGGCAAAGTCCTCAGGGGGGTGCCGAAGATGGGGTCGAGATTCTTCTCATGCAGCTGGTGCGAGAGCTCGTCGATCATGCCCAGGACCACCGACCGTGGATGCACGACGTCTTTGCGAACCCCTTCTTCCAAACCCTGGATGGCCAGGTCGATCCAACGTTCTAAATCGTCGACCCGTGAAAGGAAGGCCTCGTGGTCGCCGATGGTCTCGTAGCTCAAGTCGCCGGTGCCGGACGCCATCCTGGCGAAGTGGCTGGTGAATCCCCAGCCGGGCTGCAATGGCAGCAAATGATTCGGAAAGGCGAGCAGGTCCAAGCGAGACCGCTGGGCCGAGCGGAAGGCGTCGGCAAATAGGCGGTTGCGGGGGCTGAGGGCCTTTCGGTCGATGGCGTCCAGGTCCCGAAGCGATTGGGTGGTCAGCGCTTTGACCTTGCGCCGATGCTCAGGGTCGAGATCGACCGTCAACCGACCGAAATTACGGCGATCGGCGATCGAGGCCGCAAAAGAGGGGTCGAGCTCCAAGAAGGCTTCGAATGAGCGCTCGAAGAGCGCCTCGAGAGCTTGATCCGCCTTTGGGGCCCGTTCCGCGGCCTGGGGCTCGGCGATCCATGGCTGGGAGGTGACAGAGAGCATCAGCAGCCCCAACAAGAGGGCAAACGAAGAGCGTGTCTGGGGCTGAGCCGACCCGGAGTCTGAGCCGGGTGAAGAGAAGAGCTTCCACATACGTTGATTTTATGATGTGTCGAGGCGCGGAGGCGGCCATTCAGTGCGGGTTGTGACGGATCGCTGAGACGCTGGGATAGGTCGATTTTCAGCTCGGAAAGCACGAGACCTGTCGCCACGGTCGCCCTGATAGCGGAAGGCCTCGTGTCAGGTAAATCCACGGCCGTCCGGGCCGGGATCGCCCGACTCAGAGCTTTCCTCAACTTGGATCGACCCGAATCGGCCTGAATCGACCTGAATCGACGGGGATCGATCTGGATCGAATTCGATGATGCGGCGTGGCATTCTGGGAGTGCAGAGCTTTCGATGATTTGTTGGATCATGGGGGGCGACGTATTCTTCCCGGGTGTCTCCCTTGAGACGGCCTTTCAAGACGGTTTTTATAGGTGTTTCTGCCGAAAAGTCGACAACGATGACTGAGCTGCCATGACAAAGCACGAGCCCAGCTTCCCGGAGCCGAACGAGGAGGCGCGCGGCGGCGGTGCGCGCATGATCGGCCCCTATCGCATCGAGAGCTTGCTCGGGGAAGGGGGCATGGGAGTTGCTTTTAAGGCCTGGGACGAGCGCTTGGGCCGCTACGTGGCCTTAAAGCAGGTTCGGGACGAAGCATCCAACGCCCGGCGTCGAGCCCGATTTCGGCGCGAGGCTCGGACCGCTGCCCAGCTCACCCATCCCTCGGTGGTGCAGGTCTACGACATCCTCGAAGATCCCGAGGGGGATTGGATCGTCATGGAGCTGGTGCACGGCAAGACCCTGGCAGCTTGGTTGAGCCGCGGTCCCCTGGAGCCCCAGAGGGCGATCGCCCTCGGCATCCAGATCGCCGAAGGCTTGGCGGCGGCGCACGACAGAGGCATCGTGCACCGGGATCTCAAGACCGAGAATGTAATGGTGGAGCCGGGACCGCCGGAGCGGGCTCGAATCTTGGATTTCGGCCTCGCGAAATACGTTGAGCTGGATCCGGGAGAGCCGTCGATTTCCGAGCGCGGCCAGGTGGTCGGGACCGCTCGCGCCATGTCTCCGGAGCAGGCGCGGGGTTTCGAGGTGGGGCCTCGGTCGGACCTCTTCTCCCTCGGCACCGTGCTTTACGAGATGCTCACCGGCGTGTCGCCGTTCGTCGGTAAGACCTTCATGGACACCTTGAGCCGGGTGGTGTCGCATACCCAGGATCCGGCTTCGACGCACGCCCCCGACCTTCCTCCGGACGCGTCTCGACTCATCGATCAGCTGCTGCAAAAAGCTCCGGAGCTGCGGCCCGCCGATGCCGGGCGGGTGGCCGATCGGCTGCGTCGAATAGGGGGCGAGCCGGATTCGGAGGCCCGGGAGATGGAGTCCTCGGAAACTCGGATCGAGGCGCCGCGGTCTACGGTGAGCGATTCGGGCAGCGGGCAGGAAACCCTCACCGTGGATCTTCGAGGCAGGGGCCGAGACGGACCGACGGGCGGTCGATCATCGAGTGTGGGCGCGGCCATCAAACGGTGGGTACCGCTCGGCCTCCTGGCAATCGTCCCTGTGGTGCTGCTATTCGTGCTCGATTCGGGCCGGTCACGCCTTGGTGATGCGCGACTTGGTGATGCACGCCTCGGTGATGTGCGGCAGGGTGATGTGCGGCAGGGTGATTCGAAGGTTTCGACCGCGGAAAGCGACTTGGGATCGACCCGCGCCGACCGTGGCTCGGTCCCCGACGGTGAGCCGTCGCCCCCGTCCTATGAGCGGGGAGCAGCCCTGCTGAGGGATTTCCACCGACCCGGCCATATCGATCAGGCGGTGGAGATCTTTCTCAAGCTGACGGAGCTCGATGACGGCTCGGCGTCGGCCTACGCGGGTTTGGCCGGCGCTTATTGGCGAAAATTCGAAGACACCTCGAAGAGCCGGGATCCCATGTTTCTGCGTCAAGCGGAGGCCGCCGCGGAAGAAGCGGTGAGATTGGACCCAAATCTGGTGGACGCGCGGATCAGCCGGGGTCGGGTGTACACGGAGCTGGGTCGATTCGACGAGGCATTGGCGGATTTGGAGCAAGCCCATCGGCTGGCGCCGGACAACCCGGAGGTTTGGTACGCACAGGGAGATCTCCACCAGCTGGCGGATCGCAAAGAAGCGGCGGTCGAGAGCTATTTACGGGCCCACCGGCTGGCCCCCGACGATCGTCGTTTTTGCGACGCGCTGGGGGGTGTGCTCTTTCACCTCAGCCGCTACGACGAAGCCCAAGTCATGTTCGAACGCAGTGTGGAGCTGGCTCCTGACAGCATCTACGGCTTTCGCAACCTGGCGGCGGTTCACCACGTCAAGGGGCGGTATGCCGAAGCGGCGAATATGCTGCAAGCAGCCCTCAAGATTCGTCCCGACGGCTCTCTTTACTCCAACCTCGGGGCGATTTTCTTCATCCAAGGGCTTTATTCGCGGGCCGCGGATGCCTATGAAAAAGCCCTAGATATGTCCGGCGCCTCCAACGACTATCGATACTGGGCCAATCTGGCAGATGCTTACCGCTGGCTGCCGGAACGTCGGCAGGAGTCACAGGACGCCTATCTGAGGGCGCTCCAGCTATTAGATAAGGAGGCTGAGCGGAAGCCGGACAACCTGGCGATCATCAGCCGGCGGGCGTTGTACGCGGCGAAATTGGGTGATTCGTACGCGGCGCGTACGGGTCTCGAGAAGCTCGAAGGGCTCGGGGACCCGTCGAGTTTGGATTCCTATTCCCTCTTTCGAGCCGCCGTGGCCAACGAGCTTCTGGGTCGACGCAGCGAGGCCATAGAGCTTTTGAAAGAGGCCTTCGCCAAGGGATTCAGCCCCTCGGAGGTCGGGGCGGATCCCGAGCTCCGAGCCTTGAGGGCCGATCCCGCCTACCACCGCATGTTGCTGGCGCTGGAGCGGGCGGCACCAGATTGACAGGCTGCCGCCGGCGGTGTTGCGGTCAATCCGGTCCGCTGCTGTCGCCGACGATCAGCTCGGGATCGGTGACGAAGGTCTTGGTCTGCCCGCCAAGGCTCACGACCAGCTTGAGGCTGAGCTCGTAAGTCACGGGGGCGCTGTGGCCGGCAAGGGTGGCCCAATCCTCACTTTTGCCGTTGACGATTGCGTTGACCGGAGCGTATCCGAAGGTTTGACCCGTGGTGCTGAAAGCCCAGCTGGTGGAGACGCTGCTCCCCTGGGGGGCGATATCCCAGGTGTTGGCAGACGTGAACGGATCAGCGTTGGTGCCGCCTTGTTGGAAAACCACGGTCAGACCCTGAGAGGGATCGACCTTATAACCGGTGATGTCCCAGGGTTGGGTTCCGTTCAGAATGTCGGTGATGTCGAAGAGCCAAAAGTTCAGCTGATCCCCTCCGCTGAATCCGGTAAAGAATGCGGGAGACCCACCTCCCGTGCTGTCGGTGAGGGCAATCTGCAACGGGTAGACCAGCTGTGGGCTGCTCATGGATTCCGTCAAGATTTCCGAGCCCGTAATCGGCGAGCTATTCCAATCGAATCCGAGCTCTATGCGATATTGCTTCGACATATCGTCTCCTTGGGGTGATTTCTCCAGCCTGAATCGTCTCAAAGCTGGACGTTTTCGGCGTATCAGCGATGGAGAATAGCAAGGACCGTGCCGGGCATCGCTCACCGCGGTATAGACTGTTTCCATGGCAGAAGACTTTTGGGCCGAGCAAGATCTCGGGGTCGAAGATCTCAGGCACGAAGACCGTCGATCTGAGATCGGCACCCGCACTCAAACCGAGATGGAAGCACCCCAGTGGGGTGGTACCGGTGCCTCTTTGATCCCCGGATTGACGGTGATCTATCACCCGGATCTGGCTCGGATCGGAGAGCGCATGCTGTTGGCCGGACTCGACTCCGGGCGACGCATACCGTTGTCACGAGCACAGGGTGAGCTGGCCCATCCCGGTGGTGAGACCCTTCGCGCCTTGGATCAAGCGCATATCAGCCGGTCCCCGATTTGGTTCTCCGGCACGGCCGACGGTGCGGTGCGCATGCAAGTGTCCCCGAGCCGGACCCGCGTCGAGGTGAAGGGGCTGTCGCTGGAAGAAGATCCGGCGGTTTTCGGACCTTCGGAGGTTGAGGCCGGTGTGGTCCTGACCTTGGCCGGGCAAGTGGTGCTGCTGTTGCATCTCGTGGAGCCGCTCACCGATGCGCGTTCCGATCGATGGGGGCTTTTGGGCGAAAGCCCGGCCATGATTCGTGTCCGAGACGATATTCGACAGGTGGCGGATCTCGAGGTGCCGGTGCTGGTGCGCGGTGAAAGCGGCACCGGCAAAGAGCTGGTCGCCCGGGCCTTGCACGAAGCCGGTCCCCGGAGGGACGGTCCGTTCGTCGCCGTGAACATGGCCGCGATCCCGTCGTCCTTGGCCGCCGCCGAGCTTTTCGGTGCGGCCAAGGGTGCCTTCACCGGAGCCGAGGGGCATCGACGGGGATTTTTCGCTCGCGCCGAAGGTGGAACGCTGTTCTTGGACGAGATCGGCGAGGCTCCGCCGGAAATCCAAGTGTTGCTGTTGAGGGCCCTGGAAACGGGCGAGATTCAGGCCGTGGGCGCCGAGAGATGCCAGAAGGTCAATGTGCGGGTGGTCTCCGCCACCGATGCCGACCTCGAATCCGGGATAGAAAAGGAACGATTTCGCGCCCCCTTATTGCACCGCTTGTCGGGATACGTGATTCACTTGCCGTCGTTGCGCTCGAGACGCGAAGACTTCGGCCGACTCTTCTTGCATTTCCTGCGTCGCGAGCTCGAGGTCATCGGGCACGAAGAGCGCTTGTCCCTGCCGCGGGCGGAGCGCAGCGGTCCCTGGATTCCCGCCCCCTGGGTCGCCCGCTTAGCGTCGTGGCATTGGCCGGGCAACGTTCGGCAGCTGGCGAATGTGGTGCGTCAGCTGGTGATCGCCAACCGAGGAGCCGATCCCGCGGTGCGGGGTGAGGCCCTCGATGAGCTTTTGCGGTCGGCTCCGAGCGACTCGGCCTCCAGCCGGCAGGTCTCGGAACCGGCGAGGGGCGTCGCGGCCACTTCTCCTGGAGCTAGACGTCCGTCGGATATCACCGAGAGCGAGCTGATAGAGGCCCTGCGTGCCCACCGCTTTCGGCCCGCCGCCGCCGCCGACGGTTTGGGCATTCCCCGCTCATCCATTTACGACCTGATGGAACGTTGCCCAGGGGTGCGAAAGGCCGCCGATCTGCAAGCCGGAGATATCGAAGGTGTGCGCCAAGCCTGCAGAGGAAGCGTGGAGAAGGCTGCCGAGCTGCTCGAGGTTTCCGCTCAGGCCTTGCGTCGACGATTGAAAACCCTCGGCCTGACCTTATGAGCTCTCGCCAAGATCGCGGCTCTGGCGATCGCCCTCGACAAAGCGTTGGATTTGCGGGTCTCGAGGGTTGGCGATAAGCTAGGCACCTCGGGACTCACCGAGCCATCCACTCGGCTCCAATCGGAGCCTCAAAAGGGAAGCGAGCACATGAGCCAAACCTTAGATCAGCAACGCGACACCGATCTCGTCCGCTGGTCTCGGCTCTGGACTTCCCGCGCTTCTCTCGCAGCTAAGCCTCAGCAATAGACCCAGCCTTAAACCACAGCCCGACCCTCGGCGCTGTTCGACGAGCTCCCGGAGTCGGGGTTCGTCGGTTCTATGTGTCCGCGTGATCCCGTCTCCTTCAAGAAACGGAGGCCGGCTTATGCATAGAAGTTTTAAACACGTCCAAGAAAAGACCGTCCAAGAAAAGATCGCCCAAGAAAAGACCGTCCAAGAAAAGACTGTCCAAGAAACCTTGGGTTGTGAGCATCTGGTCTGGGAAACCCCTGAGGGTCGACGGATCCTCGATCGGCTGAGCTTTACCCTCGGGCAGGAGAAAACCGCTCTGGTGGGTGACAACGGTGCCGGCAAATCGACCCTCGCCCGGATTCTGGTGGGCGAGTTGGAGCCGACCTCGGGTTGGGTCCGACGACGGGGGCGCATCGGTTGGTTGCCCCAAGGGGTGACGGCGACCGACCGGCCGACCCGTCCTCAAAGTGACGAGCCCACCCGTCGCTCCGTCGCGGAGATGCTGGGAATCGCCGCCCAGCTCGATGCCATGGCGGCGATCGAAAACGGCGCTTGTGACGAGCACTATTTCGAGCAGGTGGGCGATGCTTGGGACGTTGAGGAGAAGGCGAAAGCCCAGCTCGACCGTCTGGGTTTGAGAGAGCTCGACCTACGGGCCCCGCTGAGCCGGCTCAGCGGCGGCGAGGGCAAGCGGGTCCAATTGGCGGGTTGCCTGCTGCTGGAGCCGGATCTCCTGGTGCTCGACGAGCCGACGAATCACCTGGACTCGGCTTCTCGGCATCTGCTCTACGATGTGCTCGACGGGTTTCCGCGGGGGCTGTTGGTGATCAGCCACGATCGAGCGTTGTTGAAGCGTTTGGAGAGAACCCTCGAGCTCTCACCCTTAGGTTTGCGGGCTTACGGCGGTGGCTGGGATGTCTATCGTCGGCAGGTGGAGATCGAGAAACAAGCGGCGGCCCATCGATTGGAGGTGGCTTCGTCCCGGCTTGGGCGCCAGGAGCGAGCAGCCCAGGAGGCGAAAGAACGCCAAGCTTCTAAATCTGCCGGCGGCAAGCGGGCGGCTGCTCGCCGTGGCGCTTCGAGACTCGAGATCCAGGGCGCCAAACGCCAGGCGCAGCGAACCGTCGCCCGGTTGGGAGTCGCCCACGAGCGACGGATCGCGGAAGCCCGGGAATCTCTGGAAGCGGCCCGATCCGGGGTCCGGTCGTCCGCGAGCGTGCGTTTAAAGGCGGGAAACGTCGAGGTGCCGTCGAGCAAGGTGCTGGCCGAAATCGATGGGGTCAACATGATATTCGGCGAGCGCCGTATGTGGCCGGAGCCGGGAATCAGCCTGAAGGTCATCGGGCCGGAGCGGCTGGCCTTGATCGGTGACAGCGGATGCGGCAAATCGACCCTGGCGCGCATTCTGGTCGGCGAGCTGAAGCCCCATCAGGGACAGGCTCGACTGGCCGTCTCCCGTTTTGCATGGCTGGATCAACAATGCCGCATCTTGCCCGCGAAAACGCCTCTGCTCAAAGGTATGGTCGCCACGAATCCGGCACTGACGACCCAGGAAGTCTATTGGTTGATGGATCGCTTCTGCCTTGGACGCGACGCCGTGGACCGTCGACCGGAGGAGCTGAGCGGGGGAGAGCGCATGAGGGCAGCGCTGGCTTGTTTGTTGGGCATCGGCAGCCCACCGCCCCTGCTGGTCCTAGATGAGCCGACCAACAACCTCGACGTGTCCACGGTGGAAGTGTTGGAAGAGGCCCTGGCGGCGTTTCGCGGCGCCCTCATCGTGATCAGCCATGATCAGTGCTTCCTGGAGGCGGTGGGCGTCGAAAGGGAGCTGTCGTTGTAGACCAGCCGGGGCGCGTAGCCCGGGGCGCGTAGCCCGGGGCGCGTAGCCCGGGGCGCGCAGCCGGACCCTCGCCTGTGCCATGGGATGAATTTGAGAGAAATCCGGGACGCCCGTGCTTGTGCGAAGGTTCGATCGATGATCTCATTTCATGGATCTCGACCTGGGGGCCGTCGGCGGACCTTGGTAGAATGATGAAAAAGAACCCCTAATTTCTTCGCGATCACGGCTTCAGCCGACCGCGGGAGCCGGCCAGGAGACACTATGGAACGCACGTTGAAACGCACACTTTGCTTACTCCTCTTCATGCTCACCTGCCTGTTGGTACACGGTGCCGTCATGGCCGAGGATGGGGAGAAGGCCGAAACGACCCTGATCGGTGAGTATCACTGGAACCGAGGCCATTCCGGAGACTTGAAGGCGGTCTTCACCCCCACCGGCGAAGGCACTTGGGATGTGTCGTTCTACTTCGACTTCCGCGACAAGCCGCACATCTACACCGGCACCGCCGAGGGCTCCATGGACGGCCGGCTGTCGGGAGAGGTGAAAACCGAGAACAAGAAGCGAACCTTCAGCTTTGAGGGCGCGTTTTCGGACGGAGTCTTCGAAGGCAATCACGAGGAGCTCACGCCGGAGCGGGCCGGCCAAACGGGTACCCTAACCCTGAAGTAGCACTGCCGGAAGGAGCGCGGCTCATCGCAGCCCGAGGGTGAAGCAGAAGGTCGCGCCGCGGCCTTTCCCCTCGGATTCGACCCAAATCCTGCCCGCATGGGTTCTGATCACTCGCTCCGCCACCACCAAGCCGATCCCAATTCCCTCTCGGCTTTGGTCGAGTCGATAGAAGAGCCCGAAGATGTCTGCGTGATGGCGTCGATCGATGCCGATGCCTTGATCGCGGACATAGAAAACGGTTTCGAGCCCGTCCGTCCTGGTCCCGATCTCGACGTGGGGCTCGGCACCGTCTTCGGCAAACTTCGTGGCGTTGTCGATCAAGTGGCCTACGGCGCTCACCAGATGTCTTTTCTTGCCGACCACCAAGGGTAGGTTTTCGGCCACGCTCACCCCGGCCCGACGATCCTCGAGCGCATCGGATAGGCGCTTGAGGGCCTCTTTAACGATCTCCGCAAACGGCACGACTTGCCGATCCGCGTCTCGGAGACTCAAGCTCGACAATTCTCGCAATCCGTTCAGCTGACGGTTCATCCGGTCCGTGGCAGCACGAAGTTGCTCGATGTCTTCGCGCATGCGCCGGCTGTTGCCCTCAGCGGTATCCTGCTCCAAGAGACCGAGGAAACCGTGAATCGAAACCAAAGGCGTCTTCAAGTCGTGAGAGAAGGAGTAGCCCAGCTGCTCGAGCTCACGGTTCTTCACCTCTAGCTGTCGGATCAATTTTTCCCTTTCCCGCTCGACCTGCTGCTGCCGAGCAATGCGCTGCTTCAATTGATCGTTGCGCAGATGGGCCGCCGCCATCCGACGACGGAACAGCCAGACGGTGCCGCAAATCCCAAGGGCTGCGATGAGGGTATAGAACATTGCGGTCTCGTGGAGGGCGGGCTGGATCGAAAACTCGAGGACGGCCTCGTGCTCCGACCACTCGGTTTCGTTGCCGGCGACGGCTCGAAAACGATAATCGCCCGGCGGCAAGCTGGTATAAGAAACCGTCCGATTCAGCTCCGCCGGAATCCAATCCGGATCAAACCCTTCCAGCCGGTAGCGGACCTTGACCCGCGTCGGTGCCACGAAGCCGGGGGCGGCGAATCCCAGCTCGATGCGCTGGGGGCCGGGTTCCAAGGAAATGGGCTCCCCGGGCCCCGCGGACGCCAAGGGGGCGCCACCGGAGGGTGCCGACGTGGATTCCGGGCCGGCTAGAACCAGGGTCTTTCCATCCACTCGGAAGAGGTCGATGACCGCCCTAGGGGCCGGAGGTGGTACGGGCAGGTCCAGGGGATCGACGCGGGAAATCCCGCCAAAAGTGGGGAACCAGAGCTTGCCGTCCGTGGCTTGAAGGATCTTTCGGGCACCGACGCATTCACGGTTGACCATGCCGTCGTGCTCGTCGAAGAGCTCGGTCGAAATCTCCTCCAGTTGCCCATCCATGAAAGCTTGGACGGAGCTGAAAGGGGTCCGGATCACACCGATGGCCGAGCTCATCCACAGGTACCCCAAGGCGTCCAGCTTGAGATCGAAAATCGAGTCGATGGGCAAGCCGCGAAGGGAGTCCAAGGCTCGAATAGCGCCGTTTTCTAAACGCGCCAAGCCGCCGTTGGTGGCCAACCAAATCGTGTCCCCGGAGCCGGCAGGGCCGGGCTCGATCAGAGTGCTGAAGACGACGCTGCCGGGCATGCCGTGCTCCGAGGCGTAGCGCTCGACCTTTCCGTTCGAGTCGCGAATCATCAAGCTGCCGCGGGCTCCGACGATCAAACGTCCCTGGGTGTCCTCATTGAGCGAAAGGATGAAACGGCTACCCAGCTCGCCCGGCTCACTGACGAAGGTTTGATGCTCGGTGAATCGGGCCACTCCGAGGCTGGTACCGACCCAGATCTGGCCGGAAGCATCTTGAAACGTCATCCTGAGATGGGGAGCGGGCAGGCCGTCTGCCTCGGTGAAAAGCTGTAAGCGCGATCCTTGTTTGCGCAGCAAACCTCCGTCCGAAGCGATCCAGATTCCGTCTTCGCGATCGCGGAAGATGTGACGTACCCGTCCCCGTAGGTGACCTGGGAAGTCGAGGGTGCTCACCTCGTTGTCGATGAGGGTCTGGACTTTGCCGGTATACGTTCCGATCCAAAGCTCGTTGGGAGATACCTCCCAAATGGCGTCGACCACGTCGCCATCGAGGCCGTCTCGCTCGGTGAAATTCTTGAACGTGCTGTTGCGGACCTGAAAAAGACCGCTGTTGTAGGTGGTGAGCCATAGGCTGCCTTCGCGATCCATCGTCAGGGAGCCGACGCCCCGCAGGGTTTGATCATCGGTGCTCGACAGAGCTTCCAGCTCTCCGGTGGTCGGGTGCATGCGGATCAAACCTTGAGACGCTCCGATCCACAGGCTGCCGTGCGCATCTTGCAAAAGGGCTCCGATCGCCACCTCGCTGAGCTCGGGAAGCACCTCGATGCTGCCGTCCTTCAAGCGAGCCAGCCCTCGAGGTGTGCCGATCCAAAGGCCGTCGTCGGTGGTCAGCAGGCTACCGATTTGGTTGTCGGGTAGGCCGTGGGACATGGTGAATGTCGTGTATTCGCCGTCGTGAAACCGGGTCAATCCTTTGCCGTTGGTGGCCATCCACATCGCGCCGGATGCATCTTCGGCCAAATCCGCCACGGTGACGTCTCGCACCTCGGAGTACGGGATGGGAACAGGACGCCCTCCTTGGAAGCGAAAGACCCCCAGGTCGTCGACGCTGACCCAAATACGCTCTTGGGTGTCGATCAGCAGATCCATGATGGCGGCCCTGGCGGGCAGGGGGGAGCCGAACGGGCGAAATTGCCCACGCTCGTAGTTGAGCAAGCCATCGCCCCGGGTGCCGATCCAGAAGCGCCCGAAGCGGTCGGCGAAGAGCAGAGTGAAGCCGTCGGTGGTCAGGTTGGGCAGACGGCTGCGGTCGTAAATCTCGAATCGTCGCCCGTCAAAGCGGGTGAGCCCGGTGAAGGAAGAAATCCAAATATACCCCTCGGGAGATTGGGCCACCTCCAACAGGCTGTTGGAGCGCAGCCCGTCCTCCACCGTCCAGCGGGTGACCAGCAGCTCGGAGAGGGGGATATCCGGATGAAGGACGCCTGTCGAGGGCGTTCCGGCCAGGCAGGCAGCGCTGAGCAAGGCCGAGACGATCCAAAGGATCGCGGGCAAGTCGGGAAAGCTTAAAGAATCTCTCCCCGGCGGTGGCGAGAGATTTGAGAGACGGACTGAGATCATAGGGGTGAAGCTCGCGCCGATGAAAGTGAGCAAACATTCTGTCACGGTCGGCGCAAGAGGAGAGGCATCATTACGGAGCGTCGGCTTTGCAGCCAAAAAGAAAGCTTCGGTCAGCATCACGGCGTTGCGCAAAGCCAGGGAGAAGATCCGATCCTCCCGCCCGGCCACCATGTGCACGTCCGGCCTGGACCATCTGGGCGGTGACCTCTTGCTCGTCCTCGGCACCGAGCAACGGCAGATCGAGGGAGGTGAATGAGCCCGGCGCGGCGGTCAGGTCGCCGTTCGAGGCATCGCCGCCCATGATCACCATCTCCAATAGACCGAATACGTCCAAGGGGAAGTGGGCGCCCGACGAGTTGAAGATGGATCGCGGGTAGGTCACCATGCTTTTGCCGTGTTTCTCTTCGGAGGTATCGCTGTAGTCGTAGGTGTTGGCTAACCGATCGATGGTGACCACTCTCGGATCGTTGGTGTGATTGTTGTCGTAAACCCAAATCTCCGACTCGTCCGGGGACGGATGCCTCACCTCGTAGGGGGTGACGCAGTGCCGGCGGGGAAGTAGACGTCGCCGTTCGGATTGAGCTCCGCGGTGGTGAATTGATGGTGCCGAGCTGCCCAGGTGAGGAAGGTCGACATCGACCCAGGTGTAGTCGTCGGCCCGATCGACCACGGTTGTGGGATAGAGATCCCAATCCAGTGGGTCTTCGGACCAGGGATCCGGCTTGCCCAGGAAGACCTGGGTGTAGGGATGGATGTTGGCCCCGTGCAGACGTCGACGCTCGCCGGCGATGGACTTTGTTGCCGAGATGTCGAGCCCGTAGGCACCGGAGGTGGTGGGTTGACCCGCCGGCTCGGTGGCGTGGCTGAGGGTGAGCGGATCGAGACTCGGCAGCACGAAGAAATCGGTCTTCGCGTAGAGATTGCAGATTCCTCCGGAGCAGCCGGGGAGCTGCAAGTAGTTGGCGCCGATGAAATTAGCTTGCACCCCGGTCGGATCGACCACCGGCTCGGTGATCTGACAGCCCGAGCAATAGTTGATGCCGACATTCAGCGGAGCATCCTTGGGCACCTCGATCAAGCCGAAGTTGAACCAACCCGAGGCATCGCTGGTGGTGGTGGCGAGAATGGACGACTGGGTCAGAATGCTCTCGTCGCAACATTTGCGGGCCTAAGGTGGATAGAATTTCAGCCTGAGCATCACGTCTGAGCATCGGCCTGAGCATGGCGCGTCACGCGCCTGACGGGCGGCTGAGATCGGTAGGGAGATCGGTAGGGAGATCGTTTCTTGCAGGACGCTGATTCACGATTGGGTCGTTTTCTCGACCAATACGGCCCTTGGCTGAAATCTCAGGTGCGGCGCATCTGCCCCCGGGATATGGGCATCGTGCCGGAAGATCTCGAGCAAGAAGCTCGGATCCGGCTGTGGAAAGCGCTGAAAAGTGAGAGAACTTTGGAGAATCCCACGTCTTATCTCCATAGGGTGGTGTCGACGGTGACCATCGACGCCATGCGGGCGGTGCGCACGGACCGCGAGCGCCACGCTCGGCCCCGGGAGGACACGGGCTCGGACGAGCCGGTGGCCGACGAGGTGGGGTCGAAAGAGGCCTCGGATCCGTCCCCGGAAACATCCGCCCGTCGATCACAAATGCTGCGCTTCGCCCGTCAGAGCTTGGGTAGCCTGCCCGCGGAGCGCCGACGGGCGGTGGGGCTCTATTTGCAAGGATTCAAAATTCAGGAAATCGCCGATATTTCGGGTTGGACCGAGCCCAAGGCGAGAAATCTGCTCTACCGAGGATTGACCACGCTGCGGGAGTCCATGGCAGCGGCTGGAATGAGCCATGAAGATCTCTGAGGAATCGATGGCGGGTTACCGCGAGCTGACCGCGCCCGCTGATCGGCAAGCGGCGGCGTGCCTGGATGCGGAGACCCTGAGCGCCTTGGCCGGCGGCGAGCTGGACGCGGCGTCGAGAGATCGCGCCCTGGATCACATCGTAGACTGCTCGGATTGCGCCACGGAGCTGCGCTTGGCGAAGGAGATCCGGGCTTGGAGCGAGACAAGCTCCGATCAGAAGGGAGCCGGTCGACGCGAGACGTTTCGTCCGGCTTGGGCGACCCTGGCCGCGGCGATGCTGGCGATCGTCGTCGGGTCTTGGTGGTGGCTGGGTGATCCGTCGTCAACCCCCGACCGACCCGCTCTGCGTCAGGCCGGGACCGACTTGCGGACGGTCCAGCCGGCGGACGGCAGCGCCTTGGAAACCGTTCCTCGGCGTATTCAGTGGCAATCCGTCCCGGGCGCGCAGGCCTATCGAGCTCAAGTCTTGGATGCGACGGGCCACGAGGTCTGGCGTAGCCCTTGGGTGGAGGTCACCGAGGTGGAGCCCGCTTGGGGAGCCGTGCCGCCCGGTACCTTCTTGTGGACCGTCGAGGTGCGGGGTCCCGTAAGCCGCAAACGACTCGGGCCCTTTTCATTCAGCACGACTTCCGTGTTCAAGCCGGAGGAGGCATCCGCTCCGGCCCTGGCTCCCGAACCGGAGCCGGCCGCGGAGCCGCGGGCCCAGTGACGGGCCGGCCCATCGCAACATGTAGCGTAGCCCTCGGACGGCTTGGGGTTTGGTCGGTTCTGGTCGCGGTCTTGTTGCCTGGTCTCAATCTGGCTGCCCAAGGCCAAGAGTCTCCTTCGACCCAGCCGGCCGTGGGCTCCGCCGGTGTCGAGATCGAGGTCAAAGACGCCGAGGTAGAGGTGCTCCAATCCGGTGATCGATTGATCGCCTGGTGGGGTGAGCCTCGGTCAGAGGACGGTGCCTCGGCGTCCGGCGAGATCCACGACGGATTCGACATCCTGCAGCTGCGTCTCTCGGCGCCGGGTTTTCGCCGCTTGCATCTGACCCTCCAGCGGGGTGCGCGGGTGATGCCGGTGGTTTGGACCGACGAGTCCTTGCCCATCTCCGCCGCGGCTGCGGAGGAAGCCGTCGCGCTAGGGGCCGAGCATGGACCGGGCCTGGAAAGGCGCTTGGCCTGGGGAGACGTCCAGCGCGCCATGGAGCTGGACGGTCGTGAAGACCTGGATGCTCAGGAAGACGATGTCGATGCGGATCTGCTGTGGCAACGTGCGGCGGATCGGTGCCGGAAGGCGGGGCTGAGCTTGGAGCTGGCTTTGCTGCTGCGGGAATGGGCCTGGAAGCGGGAAGAGTCGGATTTCGACCAAGCCCGAGATCTCTACCGTCAAGTTTTGGATCTGCTGAACGACCTCGACGGACCCAGCTTGTTGCACGCCCAAGCCCACCTGAATCTCGGCACCCTCTATTTGCGTCAGGGGGATTCCCGGCAAGCCGAGCCTCTGTTGGACCGAGCTTTGGAGATCCACCGTCGGTTGGCTCCGGAGACCGTCCTGCTCACCCGAAATCAGAATAATCTGGCGCTGGCGCTGAGCGAGCTCGGTCGGTTGCGCGAGGCGGAAGCCCTTTCCCTGGAACAATTGGAAGTGGTCCGTCGATTGGAGCCGGAAAGTCTGCGGGAGGCCCGAGCCCACAACAATTTGGGCATCTTCGCCTACCTTCAGGGAGATTTGGCCGGCGCGGAGCTTCGGCATCGAAGGGCGAAAGAGCTGCGAGAGAAGCTGGCTCCCGGAAGCTTGGCGGTGGCCCGGAGCCTGAATAATCTGGCGGCTCTGGCGGAAGATCGCGGCGAGCTGGACAAAGCGGAGCTGTGGTTTCTTCAAGCCCTCGACCTCCGGCGACGTTTGCTTCCCCGGGGCGAGGAGGTGATGTCGACCCTGGCCAATCTGGCGACGCTCAACGTGCAGCGTGGGGAGATCGAGCGGGCCGTCACCTTAGCCCGGGAAGCCCATTCCCTGGCCCGGGAGGTGGCGCCGGGCAGCGACACCGAATCCTGGGCGACCAAAGTGCTCGCATTCGCCCTGCTGAAGGGCACACCTACCCCGGAGCGGCTTGCGGAAGCGGCGTCGTTGGCGGCGCGCAGCGTCGAGCTCAGCGAGCAGCTCTCGCCCGGCTCCATGTTCCTGGCCGACAGCCTCGAGACGTTGGCCGAGGTGCGACTGAAACAAGGTGATCTGGACGCCGCGGAATCCGCACAGCAACAGGGGCTCGCCCTGCGGGCTCATCTGGCGCCGGAAAGCCGCTGGCAGGCGGCATCTCTATACAGTCTGGCGCAAATCAGCCGGCGCCGCGATCGGACGGACGAGGCCCTAGAGCGGCTGGAGCAAGCGATCGACATGGCCGAGTCGGCGTCGGCCCTACCTGCTGGAAGCCCTCGGGAACGGGCCACCGCCGCTGCGGAATTCGTCGATTGGTATCGGACCGCCGGGCTGTGGCAATTCGAACGGGGTGAGCTGGGCCGGGCGTTCGACTATCTCGAACGATCGAGATTTCAGAGCTTGTCGGCGCTGTTGCAACATCGTCGTCTCGTCTTCGAGCGGGATCTTCCGCCCGAGGTCGAGAATGAGCGGCGTTGGCTGGATTCCGAATACGAAAGAGTGTGGCAAACCCTACAGGCCTCCACCGACCAAGACGAGCTCCATGCCCAGACCCTCAACCGGCTCAACGAGCTGCGGGACCAACGTCACCGATTGCAAAACCGCATGGTGTCCCTGGCACCGAGGCTGGCGCAGCTGGAAGCTCCGCAGGCTCCGGCTCTCGATGAGGTCCTGGGCGCCCTGCCCCCGTCCAGTCTATTGCTGATGATTTCCATGGGACCCGAGCAAGGGTTGATGATCGCGCTGGCTGCGACGTCCGACGGTCGACGCCTCGCCCGGGGGCACACGTTTTCTACCGAAGGCTTGGGCGATCGAATCGATGCGTTGAGCACGCTCTTGCGCAGCGGAGCCTCGACGGTGGATGGCGTGAAGGCCTTATCCCGCGAGCTTTACGATCGTTTGGTCGGTCCCGTGGACGATCTTATCCGCTCGGTCCGCCGGCTGATCGTGGTGCCAGATGGGCAGCTTTTCCGCCTGCCCATGGCAGTGCTTCAGGATCGTCAGGGTCGATTCTTAGTCCAACGGATGCCCGTGAGCATTGCCCTGTCGGCATCGGCGGCCGGCCTCGCCGCGGTCGGGGAGCCGGCGGTGGGAGCGGGCAAGCCCGCTATGGCCTCGGACGATCCCGAGACCATGGACGATTCCGAGACTTGGGTGATCTTCGGGGATCCCGACGACGGACGGCCCGGGCTGGACTGGAGCCGGAAGGAGGCCCGTTGGATCCGTCAGCTACATCCCGGACCCAGCACCCTCTACCTGGACGACGATGCGTCCGAGACAGGCTTTCGATCGCTGGGGGCCGAAGCAGATGTGTTGCATTTCGCTGGTCACGCTGAGGCCGATGATCGTTTTCCCCTCGACTCCTTCTTGAGCCTGGCGCCGGATCGGCAACACAACGGTCGGCTCCAGGCCTGGGAAATCTTTGAGTCGTTGCGGATCCGGGCCCGCTTGGTGGTCTTGTCGGGTTGTGAAACGGGTCTGGGAAAATCCGTCGACGGCGCGGGGCTGGCGGGTTTGACCCGGGCCTTCCTTTTCGCCGGAGCCGAGCAGGTGGTGTCGTCCCAATGGCAAGTGGACGATCGATCGACCGCTCTCTTGATGACCCGTTTTTACCACCACCTTCGAGCCGAGGCCGGCGATCGGCGCTTGAGCGTCGAAGAAGCGCTTCGAGCCGCGCAATTGGATTTGCTCGAAGGACGGGCGGTATGGATCGAGCCCGAGCCCGGATCCTTGCCCGAGGTCTGGCTCGACAAGCTAGGTCGGTGGGCCAGGGGCGATGCCCCCGCCTCGGAGGTGTCCATTCCCGTGGATCTGAGCCATCCCAATCATTGGGCCGCTTTCCAAGTGACGGCCGGCGCACCGGTTTCGGGCCCGTCGGCCGAGCCCTGAACGAGTCGGGCTACTTCAATCCCGAGAGGGCCGCGTATCGGCGCAACAGCAGGGGGTGGGTGAGGGAGCTTTCCGCACCTTTCCAGGTTTTCTTCGCCACGACCTCACGGGCCTGGCGGTCGAGAGCGCGCCAATTGAGCATGCGCACCAGCTGGGGCCCGACCAACAACATGGCGAGCCCCAGCTTGCTGACTTGAGGATTCTCGACCAAGTCCGCGGCGACGGCATCGCAAGTCAGCTCGTCGCAACGGCTCAGAGCCTTGTATGTGGAAGAGATGGAGTTGCGGAGAAGCCCGGTATGGCCGAGGGCATGGTGGGCCATCTCATGGCCGATGATGAAGGCCAAGGATCGCGAGTCGCCGGTTTCCAGGCAGCCGTGAACCACCTCGTCCAAAAGCAAAATATATTTCCGTTTGCCCAATTTGGCCGCGAAGGCGTTGATCACCGAGCCTTCGACGACGTAGACCTCCGGCACGGATTTCATGCCCAATCGATCGGCGAATTGTTGGGCGCACCGGTGAATTTCCGGGAATTGATCCTCATTGACGTGCACCGAGCCACCGTGAATTTGAGCGTGCCCGCGCCTCACGGTGAGCCAATAGCTGATGCCGACGATGAGCAAAATCGCACCGTAAGTTGTAATGGTCAATCCCAAGGCGAAGAGAAATAGGAAGGGCGCCACCACGGCATAACCGACGAACGTGTGCAGGCCGGTGCCGGGGGATTTTTTGGATTTTGCTTCCACGGGGCGGCTGGAAGAGATCGCCAAGCCGCTGAAATCCGTCACCGCTTTGCCGGCCAAGGCAGTGCCGGTGTCTCGTCGAGCCAAAGCGCTCGAAACCGCCTGCGAACGATCGGGCGGGTCGGCGGCCTCCGTTGATCTTTCATCCGCGGCCTGGGCGTTCGAGGCGGTTTGGGCGGCGGGAGAGGCGTGGGTTGCCGAAGCAATCCGTGCCGTCTCGGAAGGCTCGGTCGGCGCCGGCTGCGGGGACGCCTGAGCTTGGGACGCCTGAGCTTGGGAAGCCTGAGCCTGGGAAGCCTGAGCTGGAGCCGTCTGGGCTTGGGTGGCGGTTCCGTGAGGCGGCGCAAGCTGGATCGCGGGAACGAGCGCATTCAAATGCTTCCACTCTTGCCCGCCTGCCTCGCAGACGTAGACCGTCGGCGGAAGCTTGGATTGGCGGGCCCACTCCGCGAGCTGCTGAAGGGTGGTCGGGCCTTGGATGTCTTTGCCGTCGAGAGTGAAGTAGTAGGACACGTGGGGCTCCCTCTTCGTGATGTTAGGCGTTCGATTGTGAGTGAAAATACCATGTGAATCGGGCGGTGTGAACGGACGTGAGAGATTTTACCTCATTTTTTGATCGGCCTCGCAGGTAGATCTATGACGGCTCCAGCGTGCTAGCGTTGGCTTGTCTCATCGAAGTGAATTTTGCAGTCAAGAACCTCCCTGGAGGAGTCTTCGAGAGAGGTACCCGCGGGAAAGGAGCCGTCGTGCGTGGAGTTGCTGTCCGAGCCTTTTTGCCGTGTCTTGTCCTGGCCTGCTTCTGGGTCGGCACGACCCTCGTCGCCGAGGGCCGAGAAGGCCGACGACCAGTCAATGAAAAGACCTTGCTCCGACCCGCGCCGGCTGAGCTGTGCGCGCTGCTCGACGATCCCGAGCAGGTCCGCACCATGGACGGCCTGCGTTTCATGCTCGAGATGTCTTGCGGCCGTCTCGACTCCTCGGTCCCGATTCCGGGCTCTCCACCGGGCTTTTCACCGGGCTTTTCACCGGGCTTTCCACCGGGCAGCTCCACCCGCGGAGTGGAGGGTGAGGTCGACGTTCGGGTGAACGACGACACCGGCGGCTCCGAGAGATCCCAGAGCGAGACGACCATCGCAAAAAATGAGGTCACTCACACGGTTTGCTCCGCCTTCAACGACCTCTGCGAGCTGCTTTGTCCGGACGGCGGAGGCGGCTTGATCGGTTTCTCCCGATCCACCGACGACGGCGCTACCTGGGATGATCGCGGCGCGGCGGGCGCCGAGAGCTTCGGTGATCCGAGTATCGTATGGCGCCGAAGCGATGGGTTCTTCTATCTCTCGTCCTTGCGAAGCGGCGGCGGCGCGGCGGTCTATCGTTCCACCGACGATTGCCAAAGCTTCAGCCTGTTGGCCGCCCCGGAAACCCTCGTCGCCGACCGGGGATTTCTGGCCGTCGACAATGCTCCGGACAGCCCGCACGGCGGCAATCTCTACCTGGCCTATCGAGGCAGCAGCGGCATCGTGGCCCGCCGATCCACCGACGCCGGAGCGACTTGGTCCTCGGAGGTTGTCCTCGGCTCGGGTCAGGGGGCTTGGCCGACGGTCGCCGCCAACGGCGACGTCTTCATCGCTTGGCTGAGCTTCGGCCCGAATCATGTGGTTTCCGTGCCCGTGATGCGCTCGACGGATGGCGGGGTGAGCTTTACGGCGGTTACCGATGTGATCACCGACAAGACCCTGCCCCGGGATGGCGCGGCTTCCGTCAGCTGCAAGACCAACGCCCTCAACGGCGGCATCCGCTATTTGCCGACTCCCCAGCTGGCGACCACCGACGACGGCGCGTTGCACGCGGTGACCAGCTACGATCCGGATGGGCCGGGCACGGGAGATGTGGTGGATGTCTTCTATCGCCGTTCCACCGACAGCGGCGCCACCTGGAGCCCGGAGGTACGTCTCCACGACGACGCCACCGACCGCGACCAATACTTTCCAACCCTCGCCGCCAACGGCAACACCCTGCAGGCCACGTGGTACGACCGCCGCCTCGACCCGGAGAACCTCTTGCAGGACACCTTCCGCAGCATCTCCACCGACGGTGGCTTGAGCTGGGGTCCCAACGAGCGGTTGAGCGATGTCTCGACGGCCATCGAATTCGATCCCGGAGCCTTGCCGTGTTACCACGGTGACTACGATCAAGGTCTGGTGACCGAAGACCGAGCCACCATCGCCCAATGGTCCGACGACCGAAATACCGACGAGGCGGCCGACGTCTTCACGGAAACCGGGGAGGCGAGCTCGGTGTTCCAAGACGGTTTCGAGAGCGGTGATACGTCCGCCTGGCAGTGACGGCTCGGGGCCCGATTGCGCTATTTTGGTCTGAATAGCGCGTCGCATGATGAAGGTTGGATCTCAATTTACGAGAAAGGACTCATTGTGCGTGTTGCTGCTACCCGAGCTATCCTGCCCTGGCTTTTCCTGACCGTTGCCACCGGCGCCGTCGCCGGTGCCGAAAGTCGAGAAGGCCGACGACAAGTCAACGACAAAACGATCCTCCGAGCCGCGCCGGCTGAGATGTGCGCTCTGCTCGACGATCCCCAGAAAGTGCGCTACATGGACGGCCTGCTCTTCAATCTGGCGCTGTCTTGTGATCGCACCGACCTGCTGACGCCCGCGCCGGGCTCTGCCGACGGCAAGTCCGCCCGTGGGGTGGAAGGAGCGGCCGACGCCCAAGTGAACGACGACACCGGTGGCTCTGAAACTACCCAAAGCGAGACCTCCATCGCGGAGAACGAGGTCACGGGCACGATTTGCTCCGGCTTCAACGACAGCTGCGAGCTTTTCTGCAAGGACGGTGGCGGCGGGCTGACCGGATTCTCCCGCTCGGTCGACGGCGGCACGACTTGGGACGACCGTGGCGCCGTGGGCGGTGAAAGCCTCGGGGATCCGAGCATTGTGTGGCGCCGGACCGACGGGTTCTTCTATCTCTCCACCCTGCGCTCCGGCGGTGGCCTGGCCCTCTATCGGTCCACCGACGACTGCCAGAGCTTCAGCCTCTTGACCGCCCCCGAAACCGGTACCGCCGACAAGGAATTCTTGGCCGTCGACAATTTTCCGAAAAGCAAGAATTACGGCAATCTCTACTTGGCCTATCTCGGTAGCGGCGGCATTGTGGCCCGCCGGTCCACGGATGCGGGGGCGACCTGGTCTTCAGCGACCAGCTTGGGCTCGGGCCAGGGGGCTTGGCCGGCGGTCGCCCCCAACGGCGATGTCTTCATCGCTTGGGGGAGCTTCGGCGGCGACATGGTTTCGGTGCCCGTGGTGCGCTCCACCAACGGCGGGACGAGCTATTCGGCGGTCACCAACGTGATCACCAACGAGCTCATGCCGAGAGACGCCACGGCCACAAGCAATTGCAGCCGCGACGCCCTGAACGGCAACATTCGATACCTGCCGTCGCCCCAATTGGCGACCACCGACGACGGCGTCTTGCACGCGGTCTACAGCTACGATCCGGACGGTCTGGACACGGGCGACGTGGTGGATGTGTTCTACCGTCGCTCCACCGATAGCGGCGCTACTTGGAGCGCCGAGGTGCGGCTCAACGACGACGCGACCACCCGTGACCAATACTTTCCGACCCTCGCCGCCAACGGCAACACCCTACAAGCCACCTGGTACGACCGCCGCCTCGACCCCGGCAACCTGCTGCAAGACACCTATCGCAGCATCTCCAACGACGGCGGTTTGACGTGGGGGCCCAATGAACGATTGAGCGACGTGTCCACGCCGATCGAATTCGATGAAGGGGTCTTGCCTTGTTACCACGGCGACTACGATCAAGGCTTGGTCACCGAAGGCCAGGCCACCGTCGCCCAATGGTCCGACGACCGCAATGCCGGTGAAACGGCCGACGTCTTCACCGAAACCGGCGTCGGTGGCTTGGTATTCGAAGATGGTTTCGAGAGCGGCGACACCTCGGCCTGGCAGCCATGATCTAAGGCTCCTCAGAGCTAGATTCGGCACTCATGCGCTCGATCATGGTCGACTGATTCTCAAGCACTCAATCTGCGCGCTCCGGCACGATGGGGGACCGTCCGTTTCGGTCGTGCCCCTTCTTGCTGCCTTCGATGCGCTGTGCCCGGCGCGTTCCATTCGTGGGGCTCTGGACCGATCGAGGATTCAAGGAACGACGGCGTGGGGTTTCGTCCGCCTTTTTCGGGGACGTCTCGGCAGTGGTGTGGATCGGCAGGACGGTCCAGCGGGTGGTGGTGGGAATGAAACGGTCCGTATCGGAGCAAGGGACTCCGTGGCCGGAGTCCGTCAGGCAGTAAATGCCTTCGGGAGTGGTGAAGCGAATGCGGACGCTGTCGCTGCTGAGCCGGCTCAGCTGGGCGGTGCTGATCTGGGGTTGAAAGCAGGCGGCGGACATGGCGAAGCTGAGGTTGGCTGAATAGAAATCGTGGGCAATGGAGAGGCACCATTTCGCTTGACGACCTTCTTGCAAGGAGCGGACGGTGCCTTCTGGGTTGTCCACCAGCATCCAGTGGGCCGACGGGTTGGATTGACCGTCGGCGCCGGGGTAGCAGTCGACGGTGGTCAAGAAGTCGATCTACCGCCGTTGAGAGATGTTGCCGAGCCTCGATTTATCCCAGGAAATTTTCTGCTTTTTGGCTATCGACTCGGCCGTCGGGTCGAATGACCGAGAGCGGGGGCCGGTCGTTACCGACGGCCCGATGGGGCTTGCGTCCGCCCCTCACTCCTTGGCGCCGTCGAAGAGCCCGCGATGGTATTCGTCGAAGAGCTCGGCGGCTTCTTTCTCGCTGATCTCCACGCCGACGATCCGCAACAGGCTGATCAGGCTGACTTCGGGGGTCACTCTCTCGAAGAGCAGGCGGAAGGTGTTGTTGAGGCGGCGGAGGGTGCTGTGGAGGAAGGCCAGCATGACGAAGAGGTCGGCCCGGCGGGACCAATACTTGTGCTCGAAGGTTTTGGCGCTCAGCTGCTCATAGGACGGAATCCCGCTGTTCTTCAGGTAGTCGGCCATGGCGAGGAGCTCGCTGCCCAGGTCGCCGGAGGATGCCAGGTCGGTGAGGTACTCGAGCAGGCGATCGTCGAGGCGCTTCACGAAGAGGGCGAAGCGGGCGAAGGTGATCTTCTTTTCGTCTTCGGTCTGGAAGTGTGACAGCTCCTCGTGGCCGTTGAGCAGGATATCGTTGAGCTCGTCCAAGATCGCTTTCCGGATCGTCACCACCGTCGTTTGCCCTTCGCTCTTGTAGCGCTCGAGCATGATCAGAACGTGGGAGAGCAGCAGATCGAGAACGGGCATGAAGTAGCCGTGGCCCACGGCTTTGGTGATTTTCTTGGATTGTTTCTTGACCTTCTTATCTCTGGATTTCTTGCTTTGCAGCTTGATGTTCCCCAGCAGGGAGCCTTCCTTGAAGATGCCCTTGTTGATCGCCATGACCCCGAAGAGGTGACCGAGGATCTGGCCGAAACGCTCGGCATCTTTGGGCTTGTAGGCTTTCAGCGGGTTGGAGCGAATCGGCCGGGTGAGCACGTCGATCGCGGTTTTCAGGGCGTTTTCGCCTTCGGATACGAAGTCCGCGTGGCGCAAGACGTCCACGCCGCCGATGATGCCCACCAGGCCGACGGTGGCGGGATGTTTGAATTTCTTGCTTCTGAGGGCGCGGATCCGCTCCCGCTCCTCGGCGAGCACGGTTTCGTCGAGCTTCTCGAGGGTTTGCAGGTAGACATTGCTCGAGGCGGTGCCAAGGCCTGTTCCCGAGCCCGATCCGCCGCCCAGGCTCGCCACCCGCGCCGACGGGGTGCCCGCGGCCGCGGCCGCCTGCTCGGCTTTTTGGATCGCTTTGCCGTAGGTCTCACATAGAGCTTTGTGACGCTCTTTGCGCCGTGCTTCCCACTCGGATTCTGTGGGCATGGAGAGGCCGCCGATCTGGGAGAGGGCGGAGAGCGGCTCGTCGACGAATTCGTATTCCAGGAAGTAGAGGGACGAGAAGAGCATGCTGAAACCGTTGCCCAGCTCCTGGATCGCCTTGGAGAAATTCAGCTGCAGGAGGGCGGCCACTTTGTCGGTCACGATCGCCGCCAGCTCATCGAGCTTTTTGAGCAGCTTGCGCACCGCGCCCTCGACCCGCACCACCAACCGACCCCACTCGTAGTAGCGCACCACCGAGATGGCGCGGGATTTGTAGCCGTCCAAGAGGCTGTCGATGGTGTCGGTGGAATAGCCTTTGACGAAGCCGTAGATCAGCCGATAGATCTTGTTGGCTGTGGTGTTCTTTTTGCTCTCTGGAAAGAGCGACATCACCCCTTGTACCAGGTAGGTGATGATGGTGGTGCGGAATCGGTCGTAGACGTGCTCTTTGAAGAACCGCTTGGTCGCCTCGTTCCACAGATAATCTTTGATGTAGTGCTTGCCTGCGGCGACCAGACCCTGGACTCCGATCAAGGGCAGGGCCATGGCGATCAGACCTCCGTAGACCACCCCCTGCATGACCGGGATCATGCCGCGGGTGTTCTGATAGACCTTGCTGCCGATGCCTTTGATCTCGAGATCTTTTTCGACCTGCTCGGTGGCGTAGAGCACCACGGTTTTGTCGCGCGTGTTGCGGAAGACGATCCCGTGCCCGTAGGTGCCCACGTAGAGTAGGTGTTTTGCCACGAGGGGTGCTCCCTGGGCCAACACCAGAACATTCCGGCGGCCCCGGCCTCGCGTCAAGGCCCGCTGGATGCGCTCCTTGAACGGACCTTTGGCGGTTTTCAAGGCCTCGTTCATGGGTTTTGTGTACGTGGCATCCCGTACGAATCCCGGAATCTGCTTCCGGAATCGGATCTCCGAGATCGGCTCTGGGAAGTAGAGCTTGAGCATTTCGGCGAACCAATCCCAATCGGTGAAATCCTTGTAGTCCCCCTCGTCGGGATCCGATGGATTCTGGCCCCAACGGCTTTTGACCATGGCCCGGGAGTCGACGATCTGCTCGACCTGAACCTGCCCGAAATCTTGGTCGAAGTAGATGCTGGCCGTGCGATCGGCCTCCGCCGGATGCTTCGGATCGGTGGCGCCGCCGTGCAGGGCGTAAAAGAACACCGCTTGGGGACGGGTTCCGGTTTCGTCCGCCATGCGCTCGATGCGGCTCGCGATTTGAGCCACGGACGCCACCGATCCTCCGAGGCCGTGGCTGTAGAGCATGGGCACCGCGTCCATGATGCCGCTGGTCTTATCTTGCCTCAGCTGCAAAACGGCCCGCTCGCTGCCGATCAGGAGCTTCACGTAGAGCTCGCCCTGCCGCAGCACGGGCTCCCAGAGGTTCTGACGCAGATATTCGTCGCTCAGATGCTCGGGCGAAAACACCCGCAAGCTCTTGTCCTCTGGGTGCGGATCCCGCCATTTCGGATAGTAGAGGTAGCCGTCGTAATCGTCCCTCCAATTGGCGTAGGTCGCACGGATGGCGGCGTGGCGGTGGAAGGCGTGAACGTGGGTGCCGGTGAGGGTGTAGGGCACTTTCACCGCCGGCAGGCTGGTGGCGAAGGTCCGGCGGCGGAACCCCGGGGAGAGGGAGGCGATGTCGCGGGCGTAGTTGAAACCCACCGCCGTCAGGGTGTCTAAGTCGTCCCAGGCCAGGTCCGCCCGCTGGGCGAGGGTGTGCAGAGGACGCCTCACGAGATGATTCAGCAGGTCGGCGCCGAGGGCTTGGCCGGGACCGAATCGAAAGCGATCATCTCGGCTGTCTTCGTGGAGCACGATCTTCCGTCGGTCGTAGGAGAGCAGGAAGTTGCCTTTGAGATCGAGCTTCTCGAATCGCTCTTTATGCCCCGGAAGGTTGGACTCATACCGATAGGTCGGCACCCTCCGATACTCTCCTAGATGGATATCGTAGAACCCCGGAAAGATCTTGTACTCCCGGTCCGTGGTGAGGTTCAGGGGGGAGTTGAAGAAGCTCCGGACCGCTCCCATCAGGAGCGTTCGCAGTTGTTTTTGAGATTCGGCATGTGCGCTCATGGCTCTTCCCTCGGACGGCGATCGTGGGGTGTAAATGCTGGAGGTCGGCTCGATCGATCGAGGCGGAAACCGACCCCGAAGCGGGCTCCGGGGTCGGTCGACGGTCTGTCGGATCCGGCGAAGGCGATCAGGCGTCCGGCAGGTCGGAATCCTGCTGCAGGTAGACCAGCGACGTCGGCACCTTGGTGGACCAGGGCTCGCCCACCAGCACTTGGCCCAGGCGATAGCCCACACCCGAGACGGCGAGGCCGTCGTAAGGCTCGCTCAGCACGATCTCCTGCTCGGAGACCACCTCGCGGATGCGCCAGGCTTTCTCACCGATCCACAGCTCGCGGTTGACGTCGCGCTCGGCGTTGAAGTCCGTGCCCTGGCCGATGACCGTGGCGTTGCCGTCGGTGAGGGAGACGGTGCCCACGCCGTCGGTACCCTCGATGCCCCGCGCCAGGCGCAGCTCTTCGAGGATCGACACGTAGAGATCGTCGCCCACGTGGGGCGGATCACCGCCCTCCCAGATCACGCCGTCGGACTCGAGGAAGTGCAGCAGCGCCTCCTCGTAACCCGGGCGCACGGGCACCTGGACCCGACCGGAGCCGGCGCGCAGGAATTTGGCGAAGAGCGGATCCGTGTCGTCGAGGTGGATCGCGTCGACCCAATGCTGCTTACGACCCCAGAAGTAGGGGTAGAAGAGGTAGGTCATGTGGTTCCACTCCATGGCCTGCTCCATGAATTGCACGTAGCTGCCCTCGACCTCGGCCTCGCTCAGGCTCATCTGCGGGTAGCCGAAAGGCGCGCTCTCCGGACGCATGGCGTTGAAGGCGTCGAACGCCTGGCCGGTGAGCTGCATGAGCGCCAGCTTCTTGAGCTCGACCTGCTCGATGTGGCGGTTCTGCTCGGGATTGCGTCCCTGGATCGACACGCCCAGCTCCACCTCGCGGGATCGCACCTGGTTGTCGTATTCGCTCTTCATCGCCTGGTAGGCGGTCATGATCGACTGATAGGTGGCGATCTGCCACTCCTTGTAGAGCTCGGGCGAGCGCGAGCACTCCACCTGCACGTTGACGGCGAAGCTGCGGGTTTTGCCGCTGTGGACGGAGACCGGGATGACGCCGTCTTCCTCGTTCATGTGGGCCATGCGACGACCGGTGAGGTCGAAACGAGTGCGTCCGGCAATGACCGTGACGCGCAGGTCGGTGACGTCGGTGTTGTAGTAGTAGGTGCCGTTGACCCAGCCGTAGCGGGCCCGATAGCCACTGGGCACCTCGAGCTCGAAGCTCGAGTCGGTGTAGAGGTTGTAGTTCTCGTAGCCCTGGAAGGCCTGGCTGAAGGCTTTGCCGACCTTGCGATAGCGGGGCGGCGGCGGCTCCACATCCTCCACGTTGTATTTGCCTACCCAGTAGAGGTAGTCGGTGCTGCGCACGTCGCTCGGGGTCAGGGCCTTCCACTCGCCGGTGACCGTGTTGCGGAAGCCCGGGGGCTCCGGCGCCACCAGCTCGGGACCCTGGTCCGGACCCACGGTGAGGGCGTGGCGATAGAAGGCCGCGGGCTCGGGCACCACGAATTCGAGCATGGCGCGCAGGCCGTAATTCACCACCTGGACCTCGTAGCGCTTGTCGACCCAGCGATAGACGCCGGTCACGTGGCCGGTGCCCGCGGTGTTGTCGAAGCCGTGGTTGCTGATCTCCTCAATCTCCTCCACGGTCTTGCGGGTGCGTTGCTCCACCACCCGCTCGCGAATGCGGTTCACGGCGCGCTCGGTCATCTCCCGGGAGTAGGACGTGGCCGCTTGGCGGGAGCTCTCCTTGGAGGTGTCCCGCGACCAGCGAAAGTCCGCGGTGCCGCTGAAGAACGGGCCGTAGGATCCGGTCACCGAGATGCCGGCTTCGGTCCGGGAATCTTCTTGAATGGTGGACGAAGTTTCCTTCTGCAGCTCGAAGCGCTCGCTCGTCTGTAGGTCCCGCTCGGTCTCCCGGACGTTCTCGGACTCCAGGAAGATGGTGTCCTCGGTGCGGCGGGTCCGCCGGTGGCTGCGGTCCTTCGATTCGCCCTGCAGCACGTTCTCGATGTGGGCAACCTCTCCGAGCTCGTAACCCTTCAGCTTCTCGCGCACCATCATCAGGTCGGCCACGCCCACCAGGTGGACCCGTCCGCTGCCCGAAGGCGCACCGTCGCCGTCGCCCGACTCCAGCCGGCCGATCCCCGAGCTCTCACCGCCCGGGTGCGGACCCGGCCAGAAGGCGCCGTCGCGATATTGAGGCGCCTGGACTTTGGTCATGCGACCGCCGGACATGTTGAGCAGCTTGGCTGTCTCACTCGAGTAGAGACGAGCGGTCAGCTTGGCGATCCGGGCCTCCAGACGCGCGATGGCGTCGGCGACGGTGAGGAAATCGAGGGGTACCTTGAGGTCCTGGAGGGCGGTTTGGGTCTTCTCGGACAGCCCCGCCACCCGCTCCTCGGTCAGCAGGATCTGCTCCTGGGTGCCGTCGAACGAAACGGAATACATCTCCACACCGTCCACCTCGGTCAAGGTGGTCAGCGTGCCGTCCTCTGCGACGCGGGTGCTCTCGTCGGACCCGTCGGCCAGGTCTTCAGCGGCATGGTCTTCGGCAGCCTGGCGCAGAATCACCGGCGGCTGGCCCCACTCCTCTTTGCGGGTGGCCAGCTCCTCTTCTAGGGCCTCTTCCAGCTCGTCGATCGCGTGCTCGTAGCAGTCCACGGTTTCGAGGATGGATTCCGCTTCCGCCTTGGCCTGTTGGTAGCGGGTGTCCCGCTCCTGGCGCTCCTTTTGCAGCCGCTCTTCCTCGAGACGATCGAAGGGCGGCAAGGGGAAGACCGGCGGCGGCAGGATCACGATCTTGACCATGCCCCGGCGGACCGAGCCGGAATTCTCTAGGCTGGCGTCCTGCTCGGCCATGCGCTCGATCAGATCCGCTAGACGCACGTAACGCAGCAGCTCGCGGCGCACGGGAGCCAGGGAGCGATTGCGAACGATGCTCACCATCATCACGAAGTCCGCCAGGTTGGAGCGGTCCGAGTGGTAGACGTCACCGGCGACCACGGCGGCGATATCGGCGCCGAAAAGGCCCGATACCGCCTGCTTGAAGTCGTCGAAATCGACCTCCGCGCCCTGGCGATCGAGCCAGTCCGCCAGCTCGCGGAAGGGTAGCTCGGTCTTGTCGTCGGAATTGAAACGCTCGTGGAGACGAAGCACGGCCTCAGCCGCCCCCTCCAGGGCCCGGCGCGGATCGTCCTCGGAAAGCAGCTCCACCAGCTGTAAATACAGTGCGGTGTCTCCGGTGATCTCGTTCAGCAAAGGAATCGTGTTGCCGTCCACGTGATCCGGATTCGGCAGCTCGGGCCCCCGAACGTTGACAAAGCGAAAGACTTCTGTTTGCATAGCAATCCCCTTTCCATCTCCGCCCGCCAGCGAGCGGATCGACGGATGTCTCCACCTGGAAGTTTCTACTGTGATGTCGTCGGTGATCTGTATCTATTGGAACGGCTTCGGCCCGCTGCCGAATCCCGGCTCACCAACTAGTTCGCAAAAGCTCTGGGAAAACCGCCGGCTTTATCGAGAGAAATGTCCAGGAAATACCAAATGCTGGAAATAAGGGGCTTAGCCGTCCGTAATCTCGCCCTGGCTCGCGCCGAAGGCCAACTAGCGTGGATTTTTGGTCGAGACAAGAGCCGGGAAGGCGCCCGAAGCGTCCGCCTCCCGAGGCTCTGGGCTCAGGGAGCCGCGGGCGTCTGCAGCTCGATGCCGGTGGACACGAAGGACGTCTCCAGGGACGCCTCGTCACGGATGGCGACGGCCAGGATGTGAATGCCCGCCTCGAGCTCGAGCGGCACGACCATGGAAATATCCGTTTCCATGTCCGCCGGTTTGGGCACGTCGTAGGATTTTTGGACGAAGGCGGTCTGTTTCCGACGCTCGTCCTGGGCGAGCACAATCGCCGTCAGACGGGATTTGTCGCCTCCCTGCTGGGGAAGGAAGGTCAAGCTTTCCGAAGGCAGGCGGACGTGGAGGGGCACACCGAAACCTTTGCGGTCCTTTTTCTTTGCGGAAGCGCCGGCGACCGGCGGCTCGAGAGCGCCGACTCCGAGGCGTACGTCCAAGGGGTTGGTCATCAGCCCCAGGTAGAGGGTGCTTTGCAGCCGCTCGATCAGCCGCTGGTTGGAGCTCTTGTCGCGGTAGCCCGGACGGTGGCGAATTCTCATCTTGCGGCCTTTGTCGGCGAGCTTCACCTCGATCCGGTGCTCGAGACCGTCACCGCCGTGGCGGGGCACGTAGGCCAAGGAATAATAGCCCTTCATATTTTCCGTGACTTGCTCCAACGAGTCGAGGAATCGGTTCTGATTGAAGATCGCCCGGCCTCCGGTTTCGACCGCCAGCAGCGACAAACCTTCCCGTTGCAGCAATCGGCTCTCGGAGTCGTAGCGACCGATGGCTCGGGTGGTGTTGGCGAGCCCCCGTTGATCCGCGCCGCTCAGGCTCGTCGCCCCCGCGGTGCCCAAGGTTTGGAGGGTGTAGAACGTGATGCGATTGGCCGCGGCATGGCGGGTCATGGCGCGGAACTCCGCGTTCAGGCCTTGCTCGATGTCGAGACGTTGGTAGACGTCCTCACCCTGGCACATGGTTTTGACGAACGACATCAAATTAGCACCCGGCGCCAGAATTAAGCCGTCGCTGACGTAGAGCAGAGATTTGGGCCCGGGGATGCCGGCGAGAAATACGGAGGCGTCGTGCAAGTGGGCCAGGGTCTTGCGGACCCGCGCCGAAGCGTTTTCCACGTAGAACTGGACCTCGCGGAAGGCCTTCGGGGCAAAGAAATTACAGGGATCCGTGCCGGGCCCCGAGCCGTTGGCCACGGTCTCCTGCTCCCACAAATCCTGCAATCGCCGGATCGCTTGCAGATCGTCGGCCCAGGTTTGTCGGCCCTGGGCGGTGGTGGTCTTAAGCCCGTCGAGGGCTCGTCGGACGTCCCGCAGCTGAGAGCCGAAGGGCACCTCGACGGTGAGCGTGTCGGTTTGTCGCAGCACCAAGACGTTGGCGGCCGGAATGGGTTTGGCCTCGAAGAGGTCTTGGAGGTCTTTGATCAGCCGCTTGCGGCCGACCGGGCTCGAATGGACCTCGTCGAAATAGATCACCAGATGGCCGTCAGGGCCTTCACCGGCCCCTGGCACGGTCGCGGCGTCGATCTCGGCCACACCGGGCTTCGGATCGTCGCGGATGGAGGCCGCCGGAGCATCCACCGGGCCGAGAGAGAAGCGATTGAGCGAAGCGTCGGCATCGTATTCGGCAAAGTGGGTCACTTCCACCGGCGCCCCGTCCTCAAAGACCTCGAAATCATCGGCCAGCAGACCGGTCACGGTGTTGCCTTGTTTGTCCGTGACCCAAACCTCGACGTTGACCAAGGAGATGTCCAAACGATCGCCGAATTCGAAGCCGGGATCGCCGGAAGCTTGGGCCCGGGCAGCTCCGGTGGAGCCCAAAGCGCAGAGCAGGGCAACCGCCGGCAGGGCTAGGCCGAGCAGACGAAGGCCCGTTTCGGCGGGTCGAGACAGCGGGGGAACGACCGGCAAAGCACTGGCGGATGTCTTGGCGTCTCGGAAGATGCGGCGGGTGCTGGAGATCATGGGCGTTCCTCGGATCTATGGACGGAGATACCTAGCAATGAGATCTACTGAAACGATCTAGTACAAGGATGATGGCTCGCTCATGGTTCCGTGTCAACCAGGCTCGGGCGAAGATGTCGAGATTCGTGGTCAGAATTTGCCGGCGCCCTGCAAAGAGATATCCGAGACCGTCACACGGGAGCTCCGGGTCGAGAGCTCGGTATCTTTGAGGCCGATAAGCTCGAACGGGCTTTCTATGGAGAGGAGAGGAGCATGGTGCAGCTAAACGGTATAATGCTTGCCTATTTAGCTCATAGCGGATGCGCGGATGATCTTGGAGAGTCCATGGACGATCTGTCTAAGGAACGGGCCGATAAGAAATTGGTGGATAGGGTGTTGGCGGGTGATCGCAGAGCCCAAGAAATCCTTATCGAAGAGCTGACTCCGACCCTTCAATGGGAGGTCGGAAAAATGTTGCGAAAGTGGCGAAAGGGGGCGGCGGCGGGGCGTGATCTCGCCCAGGAAGTGGCAGATCTGACCCAAGAAGCTTGGTTGGCGATTTTAGAGCGAGACTACAAAGCACTGCGGGATTGGAAACCTCATCGCCTACCTCTGAAGGGGTGGGTCGGCTATGTGGCACGAATTCGAGCCGCGCAGTTGTTGCGATCTCCGCGAGCCCAATGGCGAGAGGAGCCTTGGGCACCGGACGATCTGCCCGAAGAGCCGGGGGACGACTCTCCTGAGGGCTCGATGGTGGCCAAAAATCGCCTGGAGGCGATCTATCTCTGTTTGATCGCCAAGTTCAAACCGATCGACTTTGTGCTCTTCGACCTCTATTTCGTTCAACAAGAGGTGGTCGAGGTCATCTGTCAGCAACTGGACCGCAAGCGCAATACGGTGGATAAGTGGCGGAGCCGACTCTCCAAACGGGCTGAGGCCTGCGATCAGCTGGTGTCCAATTGGTCTGGAGCCGCGATATGAGTGAGTCTTCCAACCATCCCGATCTACTGGATGAAGTGGGTCGCTTTGCCCGGGAGCAAGAAAGCCTCGACCGGGATCGTTTCGACCAACGTCTAGAGCGATTGTGCAAGGGAGAGCTGTCGGCGGAGGAGCACGAGCAGCTGCTCAGGGACGTTGAAGGCTCTGAGCAGCTGCGGCTCGACTACGAGACCTTCAAACCCTTGGGAGGCGATTTCCAGCGCAAGATCCTCGATCAATTTCAACAGGCAGGGCCGGGGGTCGGTGAGCAGCCGAGCCTCGAATCCAAGAAGGCCGGCTCCGTTCTGAGGCCCCCGTGGTGGAGCCGACGATCCGCGGTGCTTCCCTTGGCGGCAACCCTTTTGGCGCTGCTGGGCGGGCTTTGGATTTGGCGATCCCATGCGCCCGTCGACGGCACCGGGGTCGCCACCTACCGCATGGAAATCTCAGGTGGCCGGAACAGCGTGCGGTCGAGCGGGCCGGAGGGGTCGGAGACGTCCACCGAGCTTCCTACTTTCGCAGTTGGGGATCGCCTACAGCTCTCTCTCGAGCCTGATACCGAGTCTGTGGAAGATGCTCAAGTCAAGCTCTTTGTGGTCGATAGCGCCGGCGGGATCTCGCCTTGGAAAGCGAGCAAGCGTTTCAATCCAAATGGGGTGGTCGACATCGACGGAATCCTTGGACCGGAGCTCGACCTGGAGCCGGGTGACTATCGATTGGTGGTGTTGTACGGGCTTCCCGGTCGGCTGCCGGAGCACCCGAGCTTGGAGCAGCTGACCCAAGGCGGCGCCGGGCCTTGGCGGGTCGTCGAGGCTGGATTCCGAATCCTGCCTCCGGAATGGAGCGCGACTGGAGAGCTCCCTCTGGAAGTTGAATTCGCTGGTTGCTTCGCCGTCGGACCCGGTCCGTCGTGCGTTCCCTACGGCGAGCTTATTGTCTGGGCCCGGTCCGATCCCGGGGCCGACCTCAGCCTGTTTTTGGACGGCGGGTCGGTGGAGATAACACTCGTTGAGATCGACCAAGGTTTTAGGTTTACCCTTCCCGTGAAGGCAGATTCGAGATCCGTCGAGGTTCGCGCTTCTCTCGGCCATCTCGAAAGCGTTTATGAAATCGGGTTGCTTCCATCCGAGCTGCCGGATTGGCTCAAGAAGGCACAGCTCTTGGGCTCGGAAGGGCGTCGTGCCGAGGCCCTAGCCGAGTTGGAGAAGGCGGATCCGAGCCCTGAAGCAGAAGGAGCGGTGCTCAGCTTGAAGGCCCGCCTCGCCGACGACGAATCTGTGCGCAACGAGCTTTTGGTAGAGGCCCTCAGCGCCCATTGCCGGCAACAGAATTGGCTTTCCAGGGCCTACGATCTCGGCATGTTGGTGCACGCTTTCCTGCGCCGGCGGGAATTTGAGAGGGCTCGCTATTTTTTGCGCTCTGACGTGTGTTCCGGTTCCGGCTATCCAGCGGAGGCGGAGATTTTGAAGAGCTACTACCTCGGAATCCTGCACAACGATACCGGTAACTATCGAGAAGCGATGGCCGCTCTTCGCCGGGGGGAGGCGCTGGCTCGGCGTTTGGGGTTGACCGGTGAGGAGGTCAAGACCCAGCTGCAGACCGCGCTTGCCCTCGAAAGAGTCGGTCGGGGAGCGGAGGCCGCCGAGCAACTGGAAGCGTTGGCCGACAAAGGACTCGACGAGTCGTTGAGGCCTTGTGATCGCGTCCGATTTCACAACAGCTTGGCCTGGGCGATGATCCACCTCGATCGACGAGCTCCCGACCGTGGGCTTTCGCCCGAGCACGATCCCATGTATTGGCTTGATCGCGCGGACGAGGCGGCGCGGTCCCATGGCTGTGGCGATGATCTGATCTTGGATTTGAAGATCAATCGGGCCCTGGGCTTGGAACGAGCAGGGCGGACCGGCGAGGCCTTTGCCGCCTTGGGCGAGGCACTTGAATTCGAGCCGGCCGCCTCGTCCTTCCATCGGTTGTGGATGAGTGACGTCGAGGGTCGCATCCTCCTCCAGGAAAATCGCCCCGGTGAGGCGTTGGCCAGTTACTCTGAGATGGAGGAGCTCGCCCGAGGGGCGTTCGACCCCTACGGGCTTTGGCGCGCGAAGGTTCAATCGGCGGCAGCTTTCGACGTGTTGAATCGACCCGATCGAGCGGTGGAATCCTATGCCGAAGCGGAGGCTTTGCTGGCGGATCAACGGTTGCAGATCCCGCTGGATTCCGGTCGAGAGATCTTTCTCAGCCATCGGGAAGCCGAGACGCGAAACTACTTGGATCTTTTGTTGCGCTTGGGGCGATCGGCGCAGGCGGCCGAGGTGGCGCGAAGGTCTCGGGCTCGCGCTCTCGGCGCCATTAGATTGGGCCATCGGCTGACCCGGCTTTCCGAGCGAGATCAGTTGGCCTGGGACCTTGCCGTGTCGGAATACCTCAGCTTGCGGAATCGAATCGAGTCGGATGTGGAAAAAGATCGGTTTCGATCGGATTCCGACATCTCGGCCGCTCGGGCGAGTCGGGAGCAATGGGAGCGCGAGTCGATGGGGTCCTTGGATCGGGCTTTCGCGGTCGTCGCCCCCGAGCGAAACGGTCGGGCCTCCATCGACAGCGGCTCCGTTCGAACGCCGGATTTATCCCCTCCCGCCGTCGACGAGCTGATGCTGGTGTATCACCCCCTGCCCACGGGTTGGGTCGGATTCGCGCTCAGCACCGACGAAGTGATGATTCATCGTTTCGAGCTACCCCCGGCGACGGACCTTTCCGAATCGAGAGATCTGTCGGCAGACCAAAAGCGAGCGCTCTCACGGCTTCTGCTCGAGCCGTTCTCCGCAGGGTTGAGCACTCGGCGGAAGGTCAAGGTGCTGGCTTTCGGGGCGCTGCAAAATTTGGACTTTCACGCACTGCCCTGGGCAGGGGACGTGCTCTTGGCCTCTCACGTGGTGGCCTACGGGCTGGATCTAGGCGCCGTCAGCCCTGAGGAGCCGGTCTCAAATCGTGCGTTGGTGGTGGTGGACCCTTCCGAAACGCTCGCGTTGGCGGCTCAGGAGGCATCGCGTGTGGAGTCGGCCTTGGGCCGACATTTTCGCCGGGTCGATCGTCTCAGCGGCCGCGAGGCGAGACTCATGGATCTGGTCGAAAAGATTCCGCAGGTGGATTGGTTGCATTTCGTCGGCCATAGCCGAGCCGGCGGTCCTTTCGGTTGGGACAGCTCGATCGAGCTGGCGGACAAGAGCCGTCTGACCGTCGGTGACATTCTTTCCCTGCTCCACAGCCCGTCCAGGGTCGTGATGGCGTCATGTCAGGGCGCTGGGGTGTCCGAGGCCTCGACTGCCGGGCTGGGTCTCGCTCAGGCGTTCGTCATCGCGGGAGCCAAGCAGGTGGTCGCATCGACTCGAAGCGTGGAGGATGGCCATGCTCTGGCACTTCTGGCTGAGCTCTATGAGCAGGAACGTCTGACCGAGGATCTCGTTGTCGGCTTGCGACGCGCCCAGCTGGCGATGCGCGGCTCCCGGTCTGACGCCGGGGAGATCGCCGGAGAAATAGCCGGAGAAATAGCCGGAGAAATAGACTGGGCTGCTTTCAGAGCTTTGGTGCCTTGAGCCACAGCCTCCCAAGGTCCCTAATCCGGATCATCGGCTGATCTGCTTCGACAAGCTCGATGCCGAGCTCCTGTTTTTTGGATTTCTCCGTCAGATTTCCCGGGTCTGGTGCAAAGCCTATGGGGACAGCACGCAAATGGATGATCTTGATGGAGGATTTGCAATGGGATTTCTACGATTCGGCCCTAAATCTTTGCTCTTGAAACGGCCCCGAGAAAGAAGGTTCGACCCGTATTCCATAAAGCTCGGAATTGCGCGTCTCGGGACCGCCTTGATGTTGCTGATGGGATGTGCGACCCCGCCCGCTCTGGCGCAGTGCCCGGCTCCTATGCATGAGGGCCTGCCTCGGCCGGACATTCCCCGTGGCCTGGAAGTGGATCCAGCCTTCGATACCCGGGACGCTTGCCCCGCCTGGCGCTGGATCGGCCTGCGGGAAGACATCAGCGCCCCTTGCCCAGCGCCGGCGGGGGCTGAAGGGGTCGGATGGAAGGTGCGCCCGCTGTTTGCATCGAGCCCAGGCAACACACCCGCCGTCTTGCGGCCTTTTTGTGTCTACGAGATGGAGGCAGAGCCGGGCGATCCCCCGGTGGAAGAACACGTTTTTAAGAGCTTGAATGCCCATTTGGAGGCGCTGATTTCCGGCGGAGAGCTCAACGACGTGTGGTCGACTTGTGCGGCAGTGGCGCCCATGAGCGACTCCTTGAAGGCTGCCGGCACCTCCCGCGACCGGGATTGGCGAGCTCTACGTGAAAACTTCCTGGCTCAGGCTCAGCAGCTGAGGGACGGTTGGCAATCCATAGCGGGAGCCACCCTCGGCGATGAATCGATATCGGAGCCCGCTGAGGGGTCCCTACCGGTGCGATTGGCCATCTTGGACACCCAGCCGTCGGCCATCGGCGGACCGGGAACGTCGGACCACGGATATGCGTTGGCGGTGATGGCCCAGGATCTCCTGTATCCGTGTGTGATCGGCGCCGACGGCGGTTGTGAGCGCGGCGATGGACCGGTGACGGTAGGTCATCGCCTAGCGCTACCGATCGATGCATTCGATTGGGCCGACCCGACCGTCAGCCACATCAACGAGGAGGAGGGTGGCTATTTCGGCACGGTCGACCAGCTCGCCGAAGCGGTTTGGCGCGAGCTCGATGCCTGGCCCGGACGGCACGAGAGCCGGCTGGTCCTCAACTTGTCGCTGGGCTGGGTGGGTGAGTATTTCGGCGGCAAGGAAGATCGCGTCAGCCACATGCCGGTGCCCGTGCAGAGCCTTTTCCGGGTTCTGGAGATCGCCGCGTGTCGAGACGTCTTGGTGATCGCCGCCACCGGCAATCGGGTCGGTGGTCCGGATATCGAGTCCGGACCGTTGATGCCGGCTTTCTGGCATCAGCGCCGGGCCCCGCGTGAACACGAGTGCCGGGTCCTCATGGGTCATTCTGAAGGGGAGAGGCCCAGGAATCGATCCTTTCGCGACAAGCTCGCGGACAAGCTTCGGGAAGGGGATCGGCCATTGCTCTATGCCGTCGGCGGTGTCCGTTACGAAGGGTCGCCGCTGATCAACGCAAGACCTGCCTCGGAGAGCTCGATCGCGGCCTATTCCGACCATTCCGTGGTGCTCGCGACCCGCGGTGATCGGGAAAATCCTCAGCTGCCCTCGATTTTTGCCGGCACCTCCATCGGCACTACCGTGGTGTCCACGGCTGCGGCCGCTGCCTGGAGCGTGGCACCCCATTGGACGCGCCATCAGCTCATGGACGAGTTGGAGGCCAGTGGCCAACCCTTGGGTCGTCGGGCGGACGTCTATTTGCGAGCACCCGCGGAGGTCCAGCGGGTGGGTGTGTGCCCGGCCTTTGCCTGGGTTCTGGCGAAGAAAACCGGTTCGATTTTCGACTGCGGATCCCCGCCGACCCCGGCCTCGCTCGGAACCTTCGAAGGCGCAACGGATTTTCAGCTGGGTCTGGAGCAGAGTGAGCGGGGCCTTGAGCTGTGTCGAGTCGAGGGTTTTAGCGGCAACGGCGGCTCGGTGGCAAATCCGTGCCCATTTCATCAGTTCTACGGCATTCGGTCCCGGCCCTGGACTGGTCCCCAGCCGGTCAACAACCCGTGTATGGGCTGCGATATTCGACCCCCTCCGCCGGGTTTCCAAGCGGGCGGAGATTGGACGCTCAGGTTGCAGATCGACTCTGAATGGAACGGCGGCTGGGTTTCAGATCCGCTGCTCCAGCTGGGCAAGGAGGCCTATCGAATCGATATCTGCCGCCCGAAACCGTCGGGTTCAACTTGTCCTGAGAGAGCCGTCAACGGCCAAGAGATGTGTTGCTCGCTGGCGGCGGGAGATGTGCTGACCGTGGGAGGCATCCCGGAATCGTTGGTCTCGCTATCCGACGGCAGCCGTCCGCCGGCGGCGATCTATTTCGACACCCGCGCCGGCTCCATCGAGAGCCCGGTGTACATCAGCTTTGAAGGCTCGGGGGCAAAACAATGATTTCGCGCCAATCCATGTCTATCTATTCGGTTCTGGTGGTTGGGCTAGTGCTGCTGCTCGCGCCGGGGGTTTCGGCTCATCAGAGCAGCGAGCTCAAGCGGGCCGGCGTCGATTGGTATCACGCCTCGAGCCCATTCAGCTTGGAGCTTTCGGTAGGACTGCTCGGGACGGACGGGCTGGATGATGTCCGACCGACCTTCACCCTAGCACCCCGATTTGATTTGGGACGCTGGAAGCGATCCTCCTTCTCCCTAGCCTTACCCGTGACGGTGGTCGCCGGGGACGTATCCCTCGGCTGGACCGACGAGGTGATTTGGGACGGGGTCCGCGCGCAGGAGCTGGAGCTCGGCTCCACCGTCATGCTGGTGCCTAGCATCGAGTGGACGTCGTGTAGGAGGCCATGCTTCCAACCCTCCCTATTTCTAGGCGCCGGGGTGAGAGTCGATCGCGGACGAAGTGTTGAGGTCGGGGACTTCGGCTCGTTCACGACCGAGGATTCTACCCGACCAGTGTTGACCGCCGGCGCCGCTTGGGGCGCCCCACTGAGCCCGAAGCTCACCTTTCGATTAGAAATCGGGCTGCTGACCACCTTCTACGACGACATCCAAGTGGAGACACCGGGGGGTGGTGAGGTGAGCGTCGACGGAGGAACCGTGACCTCGACCAGGATGAGCTTCGGTTTCAGACGGCGGTTCTAACCGCATTTCTGCTGGTTTTTCGAGCGGGCGGCATCCGGGGCCGTCCGCTCTTGTCGTTCCATTTATTGTGGGGTCTTCCGGCCTCGTTCTAGAACGCGCTTTCGCAGCTCGTTCAGGCATGCGCCATGCTTCGGATGCCGCTGGAAAGGGGTATGATGGAGAGATCTAGAAATCAACCAGAAGTCTCGCTGAAGGAGCATGACGATGCATCGATGGACCCCGAGGAGAAGTGTTGTTGGGCTGTGGCTGGCCCTGGTCCTGGTCTTCGCACCCGCCCAGATAGCGCTCGGTCAAGACGCCGACTCACCTTCCCTAATCCTGATCCTCGACGCGTCCGGTTCCATGTGGGGACAAATCGAAGGCAAGAACAAGATCGTCATCGCGCGGGAAGCCTTGGGTGCGCTGGTCGACGACTTAGCGTCCAAAGACCTAGCGTCCAAAGACCTGGCATCCAAAGACCTGGCATCCAAAGACCTGGGCGACGTCGCCTTGGTGGCTTACGGCCATCGTCGCAAGGGGGATTGTGACGACATTGAGACGGTGATTCCCCTTGGGCCGCTCGATCCGGAGAGCTTAAAGACAGTCGTCGAGGGGCTTCAGCCCAAAGGCAAGACGCCGATCACCGCGTCGGTGGAGCAGGCTTTGGCCCTCACCGAGGGACGCTCGGGAGGAAGCACGCTGATCCTGCTCAGCGACGGTCTGGAAACTTGCGGCGGAGATCCCTGCAAGGTCATTCGCTTGGCCAAGGAAAGTGGCAAATCGCTGGTCTTGCACGTGGTCGGTTTCGACATCGCCGGTGAGGATACCTCCCAGCTGCAATGCATGGCCCAAGCGGGCGGCGGCCTCTTCTACAACGCCGAGGATGCAGCCGGGCTTTCGGCCGCCTTGGAGGCGGCGGTGGCGTTGCCGGTGGATGTGCCCGTGGGTCGATTGGCGGTGCTCGGAGTCGCTGACGGCGAATTGCACGACGTGTCGATTCACGTGTCCGGACCCGAAGGCAAGCAGGTCGCCGGCGCCAGGACCTACACCTCGTCCGAGACCAATCCGAGCTCGATTCCGTTGGCGGACGGCTCCTATGAGGTCAAAATATTGGGCATGGGCTTGGAAGGCGATCCCGAGCAGTCGTTCTCCATTGAGATCGTCGACGGCAACACGGTGGAGAAAACCGTGGACTTCAGCACCGGCGAGGTCAGCATCGGCGTGACCCGGAACGGTGAGCTGTCCGACGCCGTGTTCAAGGTTTACGGCTCGTCAGGAAAAGAGGTGGCCTCGGGTAGAACCTACGTTTCGCCTGCCTCGAATCCCGCCAAAGTCCGTCTCACCGCCGGCACCTACGACATCGAGGTCGAGTCGGTGGAGATCAAAGGAGACGTGAATCGAAAGCTCGGGACGGTGGAGGTCACCGCCAAAGGAAGCGTGGAGCTGAAACACGATTTCAAAAGTGGGACTTTAAAAGTCGGAGCCGTCAATGGAACCGAGCGGGTGGACGCGGTGGTGCGCGTCTCCCGGGCCGAGGACGGAAAATCCGTGGGTCAAGCCAGGACCTACACGGGGGCCAAGACCAATCCCAAAACCTTCGAGCTCGAGCCCGGTCGGTATCGGATCCATCTTAAAACCGTGGGCAAAACCGTGGGCAAGGAGAAAAAGCAGCTGGAGCTCGAGGCCGAGGTCCGAGCGGGCGAAACCGTGGGGCTCGACGGCGATTTTGCGGCTGAATCTCAGTAGACCTCGATCGGATTGCGAGAGGAGCAAATCATGGAAGAACGACTCGCGGACATCGAGCGACGTCTCGACGAGACCCAGGCCATGCTCAAGAAGGTATTGGCTCTGTTGGAGGCCAATGCCGAGCGGCTCGAAGCGAATCGGGAACGCCTCGATACCAACGGCGGCCGCTTGCTCGAAAACCGAATGCTGCTCGCCCAAAACGGAGAGCGGTTGGTGAAGAACGGTCTGCTGATGGAGGGCAATCAGGAGCGGCTGGCTGAGAACGGCATGTTGTTGGCCCAAAACCAGGAACGGCTGATCAACAACGGACGACTCATGGAATCCAACGGGCAGCTGCTCGAAGAGAATCGCGACCGGCTGGAACGGCTGCTGGCCAGGCCTTGAGCTCGCCGGTGAGGCATCGGACTAGAGCCCGCCGCGAGACTTTCGCCCAAAAAAAGAACCCCCTTAGGTTGGGGGTTCACATACGAGGTTTCTTGCCGTCGTTTCAATAGATGCGCTGGGAACGGGTTTGATATACCCAAAGCAAAAAATTTGTCGGCGTGACCTCCGAGAAGGTGAGGACGCCGTCGCGGAAGGCCGGCGAAGTTTTCGGGCAAACTAGATCTCATCCAGAAATGGAACTTCGAGCCAACGTGAGGCTGGGTGGACCGAGGACGGAATCTAACTAAGGACAAGTGCCGACCAGCTTCACCTGGAGAGCCTCCATGCGTCGGTTCTGGCCGGTGGTGCCGGCCACTTGCCCGTTGCTGACCCACGGTTTCCAACCCTGCCCTTTGACGTGGGCGCGGTATTGCACGCTGCAGCCGGCCGGTGGGTTGGTAAGCCAGATCTTGACCGCTTCCATGCGCCGGTTCTGGCCGGTGGTGCCGGCCGTATTGCCGTTGCATTGGGTGCTCATCCAGCCGTTGCCTTTGGTGTGGGCTTGGTAGCAGATGCCAGTGTTGAAAGAGCCGGTATTCAGCAGCTTGATCTTGACCGCTTCCATGCGTCGGTTCTGACCGGTGGTGCCGGAGGTGGCTCCGTTGTAAACCCAGCCTTGCCAACCCGTGCTCTTGACGTAGGACCGGTAGGCGACGTCGAAGTCGTCGGAGAAGATGGAGATCCAAGCCACCTGATCCTCGAGCACGGTGCAGCCGTTGCGGACGCCGAAGCGAACCCGGTAGACCGTGCTGCCGCTGCCGGAATGGCTGAAGTTGTAATAAGACGCCAGGTTGATATTGCCGGCTTGGCCGTTGAACCAGCTCGACCAATAGCCACCGGAGACCGTATTCGAGCCGAATCCGGTGGTCCGGTAGATTTCGATGAAATAGGAATCTTCTTCCTCGCTGGCGGAGCCGTCGAGCCACACCGCGGAGCTTTCCGAAGCGGAGGAGGGCAAGGAAAAGGACGCCGTGGCTTCCCGGCAATCGCACATGCTCATGATGTCGGTCACGGAATCGCCGTTGTCCGAGGCGTTGTGGGTGGTGTCGAAGTAGGTGTTGACCCAAAACTCATCCCACAGGTTGAAGGTGCCGTGCACATCTTTCGCTTTATTGGATTGCGTTTGGTAGTCCTGAAAGAGCACCTGTGAATAATCGATCGAGCAAGTGTAGTTGCTGAAACCGGTGGAGCCGTAAACCTCGATGGTGTCGGCGTCGGTGCGTTTCCATCCGGAGCCCTTCTTCTTGTAGTGACGGGTTCGGGCACCGATGCGGTGGAACGGCGGGTTGTTGGTCACCCACTGTTTGGAGACGATGCGCCGTTGGCCGTTCTGGTAGATCTTTTCTTGGGAATGGCTGTGATTGTTGAAACAGCATTGGCCGGCGGTGCCCGTGGTCTTGTAGGCGTTGAAAGCGACGCCTTCCTCGAGCTCCACAGGCTCGCCCAAGCGAATTGCTTCCAGGGCGTCCAATCGCTCCCGGGATATGAGGTAGAGACCGTGGGGCTCGAAACGGTGGATGGTCTCACCCACCATGATCTCGGATTGAGGGCTCAGCAATCCCCTCACGTAGGGGTCGACCACGTGATGTCGGTCCGGATCGTTTTCGGAAGAGAGCAGGCTCTCGTCTTGCTCGTCCGAGCCTTCCAGGCTCGTTTCCAGGAATTCGATGTGGCTCAACAGCGACTCGAATCCGAGCCCCTCCGTGTAGTCCTGAAACGCGGACGCCAGTCTCGGATCGCGCGCTCCCTCCGGCTCGGAGTCTTGGGAGCTCTGGTCGCGGATCTCTTGCTGCTCGGCGAGGTAATCAAAGACCGAAGCGAGGTGCTCCGCGTCGCGGAAAACCAACATGTCGAGGTCTTGCTCCGGGGTCTCCGGCTGCGCCCAAATCGATTGAACGCACATGGACCAGAGCATGAGAGGCACGAGCACCAGACCCGCCGAGCGTGGGGCTCGACGGGGGAGACGGCAAGTGGAAGCTTGGTGTCGCGGGCGGAAAGGGGTGTATGCGGGCATCTTTGGCTCCTACAAATCGTTGCGAAAAGGGGCGAGACGATTTGTAGGCGGAAAGGGGCCGCATTTCCCCTCATCGGTCTGACGGGGGTCTATTCGTGCAAGGCTTCGGCTGGAGCGATACGGGTGGCTCTCCAGCCCGGGATCGCGCAGGCGAGCAACGAGACCGCCGCCAGCAGGCCCATGGTTTGGAGGGTCACACCGGGATCCATGGCCTCTATACCGTAGAGCTGTTTAGCGAGGAGCTCCCGCACCGCGAAGGCTCCGGCCAAACCGAGGGACAAGCCGATGCCGAGGATCCACAGACCCTCGCGCAGAACCAAGCCGAAAATCCCACCGGCGGACGAGCCGAGGGCCATGCGGATACCCATCTCCCGGCTGCGCTTGGCGACCCAATAGGCGAGCACTCCGTAAAGACCCACCGCAGCGAGGAAGAGGGCCACGGCGCCGAAAATCAACGACAACAGCATCGGCGAGCGACGGGCGGTCAAGGCGCCGGCGACCCGCTCTTCCATGGTTCGCACATCGAAGACCGGCAGCTCCGGATCCAGCTCCCGAAACACCGAGCGCACCGCAGGCATCCATGCTGCCGGCTCGGCGGGAGAGCGAATGGCGAAGGTCATGCCTCGCCGGGGTTCCTGGCTCATGGGGAAGTAGTAGACACCGAAGCGGTTGCCACCGTCTTCGAGATTCTTGAGCTTCACCGATTCCACCACACCGACCACCGTCAGCCACTCCGGATCTGGACCGGGGTCGGTGAGGTTGTCCATGTTCTGAGGCAGGAACATGCGTTTACCGATCGGGTCCTGCTCTCCCCAGAAGAAAGTGGCCAGCATGTGGTCGACGATGACGGTTCTGGCGGCTTCGGGGCCGTCTCGCAGATCGAAAGATCGCCCCTGGAGCAGCTCGATGCCCATGGCGCGGAAGTAGTCCGGGCCACACACCACCCGACCCGGCGAGACCACCGATTCCCCTGGGCGGTGCTCATAACCCTCGGGAAAAATCACACTGTCGCTGTTGTTTCCACCGAGGGGAATGGTGTCCGTGGCATCTACCGCTTCCACACCGGGGAGGGCTTGCAAGGCCGCCGTCGCCCGGTCTTTGAATGCCCTGAGGTCGTCGTCCTCGGCGTAGCGGGAGCTGGGCAGGGAGATGGCGGCAGTGGTCACCCCGGCGATGTCGAAGCCCGGATCGCTGGAGAGCACTTGGCGAAAGCTGGCCAGCAGCAAGCCGGCGCCGATCAGAAGGACGAAGGCGAAGGCCACCTGGGCGGTGACCAAGGCCCGGCCCAACAGTCGAGCTCCCTTACCGCCGGTGCCACCCCGTCCCTCTTCCCTCAGCACGGAATTGAGGTCGAGGCGCATGACTCGAAAGACGGGAATGGTGCCGAAAATCACACCCAAGACCAGTGAAAGCACGAGCGTCACCAAGAGGGCGGAGGCGTCCATGGAGATTTCTGCGCCCCGGGGCAGGGTGTCCATGCCCAGGCCGCGCAAAGCGATCAGGCCGGCTTGGCCGACGCCGAGACCCAAGATGCCGCCGATGAGGCTCAACAGAATGCTCTCGGTGAGCAGCTGGCGGGCCACCCGACGGCGACCGGCTCCGAGGGCGACCCGGGTGGAAAGCTCCTTGAGGCGGGTGGTTGACCGAACCAGGATGAGATTGGCCAGATTGACGCAGGCGATCAGCAGCACGAACGCGACACCACCCCACAGCAGGTAGAGCGTCGAGCGCACGTCCCGGACCATGTCGTCGAGAAAGGGGTGGACCTCGGTGTGGAATCCTGCGTCGATCAGCAGCTGCCGGAAATTTGGGAACCGCTCCAGATTGGCTGCGTTGATGGCGTCGATTTGCTCTTGGGCTTGGGCGAAGCCGGCGCCCGGTGCCAGACGGGCGATCATCGACCAGCTATTGCTGTGACGAGATTCGTCGGCCTTTTGCTCTTCGGTGAAAGCCGCGGGCAGCCACAGGCGGACCTCCGGGTCGACGAAAAGAAAGTCGGCGTCCATCACGCCCACCACGCGGTGGGGCTCACCGTCGATTCTGAGATCCCGGCCGATCACCGAGGTATCCCCGGCGAAGAGCTGTTGGTGCAGGGCATGGCCGAGCACCACGACTTTTTCTTCGCCCAGCTCGCCTTCTTGGTCGGTAAAGGTGCGTCCGTGCTGCGCGGAAACCCGCAGCACGTTGAAGAAGGACGGGGTCACGGTCATGCCCTGGACTCGCCTCGGAGTGCCCGTGTCGCTGCCGAGGGTGCGATTGCCGGTCCGGTAAAGGGCCGATTGCTCGAAGGCATCGACCCCGGCTCGGCGGTCGAAGTAGTCGGGCACACCGTTCGAGGCCCTGGGAGCACCGGCATTCGGGTAGCTGTTGAAGATCCTCACCAGGCGGTGGGGCTGCTCGAAGGGTAGGGGCTCGAGAAGCACGGAGTCCACCACGCTGAACATCGCCGTGTTGGCGCCGATCGCCAGGGCCAGGGTGAGAATAGCGGTCAAGGCAAAGGCCTTCTCTTTGACCAATAATTTCAATCCGAATCTTAGATCTGCGAGCAAGGTGTCCATGGGCATCTCGGTGAGGTCGTCGTGAGAGGTGGGCCGTTGAGTCGGTCATCTTCCGTGTCTGATGCTTAAGACGTCGCCCGCCAGGAATTTGTTACGGCATCGAAAGAATTCATAAAATCATGACAATATGACCTATTTGGTCATGAAAGTATGGCCTCTACTATTCATGGTCTGACGGGCGGGTCGGTCTTCGTTCGATCCTGCTCGTTTGGCCGAAAACCATCGGAGCCTTCACATGAAGAGATCTTTGTGCTCGCTGTTTTTCCTTGTCCTGCTCGCTACCTCTGCCGTCGCTTCGACCGCCCCTGTGGCCACGGTGTCCGTCGACACCGGTGTGACCTCGGTCAGTGATCTGCTCGGCACCACGCCTTTTTGGATGAACGTCGAGACCTCTTTCATCTGCCCGCCCGACAACGGCCCCTACACCTGCTCGTACGACCACGAGTGCCAGCGCTATTTCATGCTGCCGTCGAACTATGTCTGCGTGAATCCGTCGGGACAGCTCTGCGGCGGCCACTGCGAGCCCTGCTGATCTTCTTGGGTTAGAACCGGCCGGGAACGCGCTCGCGCGACCCGGTCAAGCGACCCATTCAAAAAAGGGCCGGCTTTCGCCGGCCCTTTTCGATGCAGTTTTTCGATGAAGTGTTAGTTGGGGCTCTGCAGGTGCTAATCCACGTAACCCAAGCTGCGGAGCTGCTCGAGCTGCTCGGCGCTCATCTCGCTGGTGACGTCTTCCTCGGCCAGACGTTGCTTTTCCGCCCAGGACAGCATTTGCTTCAGGTCCGCGGCCAACGATTCGACCGTCTCGGGGTGCTGGGCCACGAGATCGGTTTGGTCGAGGGGATCTTGAGAACGGTCGTAAAGCTCGAAGATGTCGGGCTCGCCGGGGTACCACACCAGCTTCCATTGATGATCGACGATGGCGAAGCTGGTCTTCTCGTCCGGCGGGGCCTTGTGCTCCACAAAAGCGGGTTGGGCCCGCAGATCTTCGCCGCGCATCTTCGGCACCCAGCTTCGGCCCTGGAGGCGTTCCGGTGCGCTGAGGCCCGCGAGCTCGATTAGAGTCGGCATCAGGTCGATGGTTTGGGAGACTTCTTCCACCACTTTGCCGGCGGGCACGCGGTGTCCCCAAAGCACCATCGGCACGTTGGCGACCTCTCCGTAGACGGTCCTGCCGTGCCAATGCTCGCCGTGCTCGAGAAACTCCTCGCCGTGATCGGCGACGAAGGCGAAAAGGCTCCGCTCCTTCAGCCCGAGCTCGTCGAGGCGGGAGAACAAACGGCCTACCTGATCGTCCATGCCACGGATCGAGCCGTCGTACCAGGCTTTCTCGTGTCGCACGAAGGTGTCCGCGTCGACGCCGGCTTGGGCGAGCTCGTCGCGATTCGGTGCCAGAAATCGCTGGAATAGGGGTTTCTTGATCACCGGACGGACTTTCTCCGCCTGGATCTCAAAGGTTGCTGCTTGCTCGGGGGTCGCCCAAAGGGAGTCGTAGGGCTCGGCGGGTCGGAACGGGCTGTGGGCGTCCATGGCGTGGATCAAGGCGAAGGTCGGCACGTCCCGGTGCTCGTCCAGCCAATCGAGATAAGCGCTCACCCAGGCCTTGGCGGTTTTGCTCTGATATTCGCCGATGTCCGTTCCAGTACGGGCGCCGAATTCGTACATGACCTCTACGCCCTGGTGCAGGTTGGTGAGCTGACCGGAAAAAGGCACTGAGGAGGTGGCGAAGGTCGCGTATCCCGCTTGGCGGAAGACCTCGGCCAAGGTGGTTTCACCCACGGAGATGCGGTCGTGCAAGCCCACGACCCCGGTGGTCGAGGGATAGAGGGAAGTCAATATCGACGGCACGCTGACTTTCGTCCAAGTGGCTTGGGCAACGGTGTTCTCGAAGCGTGTGCCCTCCTGGGCCAGCCGAGCGAGGGTCGGCGCGGTGTCGCGGTCGTATCCCCAGGCTTCCAGGTGATCGGAGCGCAGGGTGTCTGCGATGAACAACACCACCGCCTGGGGCCGGTCGTTTCCCGCGGTTTCGGACGGTGCGGAAGATGGGGCCGCTTCCGTCGCCGACCTCACCGTCGGGGCACCCCAGAAGGCGAGACTGCCTTTCGGGCCGTCGGCGGTCAATCGCAGCTCGACTTCCTTGCCCGCCCACGGGCCGAGGTCCAGCCGGGTCGACGACCAAGAGTCCATATTCTCCGCCCGCAGCTCGGCGACGGTGGTGAGCTCGTCGCCCTCCGCCACCTCTACGCGGAAGGTGGGTGATTCCGGCTCGATGGTTCCAATGGCCAGGTGCAGCCACGGCTGGGGCGGCAGGGTCAACGCCATCTTCACCGTCTCCGGGGCGCGAGAAACCAACGACTCACGGAAGATCTCGCCCAATCCGTGCCAGCCGGGCCCCGAGTCGATCGAGGCAAGGCGTTCCTTGCGAAATACCAACCGCGCCGACTCGATAGAGAATCTAGCGTCCGCCGCATTGGTGGGTCGGATCAGAAGCCGCTGGATCGACTTTTGGGCCAAGGGCATTTCCAGCAGGAAGACTTTGTCCAACACCACCGAATAGGTCGTCGCTTCGGGAGCCGAGTCTTCTGCGTCCGCCGAGCTCGGCACCATCGGGCTCGACAAGGGCCACTCCTCAATTCGGCCGACCACGGCCGGTAGGGGCGGCCCGGGCTCCAGGACAGGATGCATCGCCACGCGATTTCCAGCCTCCGCGGACAATCGAATCTCCACCGACCACAGCTCGTCGTCGAGGCCTAGGGGAGTCGCGAAATCCACCGCGATGATCGGCGCGGCCGAGCTCGATCGACCCACCAATCGGCCGTCTTCCACCTTCAAATCGTCGATGCCTTGAACCGCCTTCCACTCCGCCTCGACCCCGGAGCCGTCGAAACGAAGCTCGGCCCTGGGAGGCACCTCCGGCGCCGGCTCCGGATTCTCGATCTCGGCCTCGCTCCAATGCTCAACCCATGACACGACACTCGGTGCCAACGGTGTGTCGGAGCCGTTTTTCGACCCGGGGCAGCCGGTGCAGATGGAAAATACGAACAAACAAGCCACGGCGTGAAACCAAATGGACTTCATTCTGTCTCCTCGGACGATTCGAAGGGTTGGGCGGGACCTCATTCTACACATCCGGGTTCCTGATTTTGGGATCACGAAAGGTGGCAAGTCGCGACCATCAAGGGCTCCAAGATCCGCCGATCACCAACCTGTCGCGGCTGTCGAATTGACCGAAGATGCCATCCGGGTCGCCGTAGAAGACGTCGATGCCGACTTCCAGGCGCAGGGTGTCGGTCCAGTCGAAGCGCACCTCGGCTCGGGCCAGACCGTCGTCGAGGTCGAGGTCGTGGAGCCACAGCAGCTCCGCGGTGAGGCGCTCGTTGAGGAAGGTTCGACGCAGCAGACCGGAGAGACGGGTTTCGCCGGATTCGAAGGGCAGGCCTTCCGGGGCGTCGGTCAGACGGTTGCGGAAGAGCTGCACGGACCACACGGTGTCGGTGAAGCCGTAGCCGTCGACACCCACGACCCAAGCCAATTCGCCGCTGCGCTCGATGCCGTCCGGGTCCGCGAGATCGGTGACGTTGACGTAGCGGTCGGTGGTGTATCCCACCTCACCGCGAAGGGTGAGGTCGCCGAAGGTGTTGGCAAAGGTACCGCCCACCAAGTGAGTGCGTTGATAGGTCGGGCTGACGATGACTTTCGGGCCGACTTCAGAGTGCTCCAGGGTCCGCTCGGGCACCGGGGTGTCTGCGTAGTGGTAGAGGTAGTTGAAGGTCAGATCCCAGCCGGCGAGGAACCTGGAGAGGCGGAATCCGGCGTCGGAATCGCTGAAAAAACCGTCCGGCCGCCGAGCCGGCTCGACATCCACCGGTATTCCCGGTGGAGGCGAAGGCACGAGCCGAGGCGAGGTGATTTCGAAGAGGGCTCCCGCCTCCGGCAGCCGGTGGTAGGTGCGGTCGGGGATCCAGAACGCCTCCAGAGCCCACGGGCCGATCGGCACCTCGGCGCGAACGGCCCACAGAGGAATTCGAGACGACTCGAAGTCTTCCAGGATGAATTCTCGAAAGTCTTGGGGATTGACCACGTCCAGCACCTTGAGGCCGTCGGCCTTGCCCCATACGATCTGTTGTTTACCGAGGGTCCACCAGATTTCACCCTGTTGGGTTTCCAGGTAGAGCTCCCGCAGCTCGAGCTCGGTCCGATCGCCCAGCTCGAGGGGCTGGTGGATGGACGCGGCTTCCAATCCCGAGATTCGGCCCGGCACGAGACGATCGAAGGCGTCGGCGCGTAGTCGCATAGAGCCGTGCAGCCGGGTGCCGGGTCCCAGCTGCCAATCCAGCTCCGGATTCCAGCTGAGCTCAAAGCTCTGGTACCGGGAGCCGCCGGCAGCATCGTCTTGTTCCGGATCGCGGGCCCTCGCCGGATCGAGGCTCAGGGCCCAATGCCAGGAGATCGAGTGACGGATCTCCGGTCGCTCCGGTCGCGCATCTGAGTCGGTCGCCGAGGGAGCGGCTGGGGCAGCGAGGGTCGCCCAGGCAAAAACCGAGGCCAAGACCCAGGCGGTGACGACCCTAGTCGGGATCGGTCTGGGGATTTGGGAACGCATGGTCTTGGGACGATCAAAGGCCCCGACGCAGGGAGCCCTCGGTGAATAGGTTGTCGTCGATTTCGAGGTCGTATTGGACCTCGGAGAAGGTGAAGATCGTGCGGTGCTCCGTCTGGTGATGGTCCACCTCCAGACGATGGGAGGTCCAGATTCCGTCGATCTCCCGAATCTCAAGGCTGCGGGTGGTCTTCAGCGGTTCGCCGCGGGTGTCCCAGAATTCCGTCAGCCGGCTGATCCAGATCTTCGCGTCCACCCACAGGACGACCCTACCGTAACCCAGCTCTTTGGCGACCTCTTCGGAGATGGGAGTGGCCTCCACGACCCACACCGTGTGTCCGTCCACGGAATCCGCCCGCAGGGTTCGGAAGCGATAATCCTCGGCGGCGATTTTCGACTCTTTCTTGATGTCCTCGTAGGTGAAGTCGGTGCCGAGGAAATAGTCTCCACGGTCGGAGGCAGAAATCCGGCGGACCTTGCGCAGGGCGGGCAAATAGAGCCATTGGTCGTCGTCTCGGTCGGCTTGGGCATAGTCGTAGGTCAAGAAAGCGGTGTCTCGAATATTGTTCGGAGAAAGATAGAAAATCGCCGTTCGTTTTTCATCGCCGAAATACTTTCGAAAGCCGCGGGTTTCCCGCTTGCGCTCCTTGCCCCGGCGATCGATGAGCTTCATGGTCAGATCCCGGGTCAGGGTCACACCATCGTGTCGAGCATTGACCCTTTCGACCACCGACTCCCCGCTCGGAAGGTCCAAGGGCCGTGAATCGATCACTGGGTCCGATGCCGAGAGAGCCGCCGCGCTCAGGGCGAGCAGGGGCACGAAGAGGATCGCTGTGCGAATGGGCGAGGTGTTGGTGTTGGGTTTCATATGGGTTGTCCTCGGGAGGTTTTCAAGAAGAGTCGTGTTTGGGCTGGATTCGGTCGCGTCGAACGGCTCAACCCGGCTGCTCAATGGGTGTCTCAGCAGGCAGCGAGACCGGCGTTTTGGGGCGCAGGAATGCCGGACGCAGGACCGCCACCAGGGCGGGCAGCAAGGTCAGACTGGCGACGAAGCTCGACGACACCGCGACCGCCACCAGCGATCCGAAACGGACGAGGGGCGGCACTTGGCTGGTGGTGAGCACACCGAAGCCGAGCAAGACGGCGGTGAAGTTGAAGAGCAGGGCGCGACCGGTGGATGGGAAGAGCCGCGCAAAGGCGTCCTCGATCGTCAATCCCTCGTGGCGGACCAAGACGATTAAGCGATCCAGCGTGTGCACGGCGAAGTCGACTGCGATGCCGATGGCGATGGCGGCGAACATCGAGGTGCCCACGCCGAGCCAGATGCCCGTGAAACCCATCACCGCGTAGATCCACAGAATTGCCAGGACCACGGGGATGATCGCCAGAGCGCCCGCCACCATCGATCTGAAGGACAGCGAGGCCATCAACCAAGCGGCGGTCAGGGCGATGAACAGACCGCGGAAATGACTCGATGCCAGGCCTTCGATCCAGTGGTAGTCGACGTTGACCCGGCCGGCGATCTTGGCCTTCAGCCCGCCGCCTTCTTCGTTGAAGTGCTGATCCACGTAGCGCTGAAGATCTTCGACCACCGGTTTGTTGTGGCTGTAGAGACCGGAGTCCAACGAGGCCCGCACGTTGGCTTGCCGATAGTCGTAGTCGACGATGTCCTCGAAATCCGTCGGATCTCCCGACGCGGAATAGAGCAAAAAGTACTGAGCCGCGGCTTGGGCGGAGGCGGGCAGCTCGTAGGCCGACGCATCGTCCTCATGCAGGGCCCGATTCATCTGCTTCAAGTAGTCGACCATCGAGGTGGTGCCACGCACCCGCTCGTGGTGCTCCAGGTGTCTCTGCAGCGCCTCGATTTTGGCCAAACGGTCGACTTCGAAGAGCCCCTCGACCGAGTCGGCCTCGATCATCACATCGAGGGTGTTGGTGCCGTCGAAGCGCCGGTTGATGGCTTGATCCGCTTGATAGAGAGGTTCCGAGTGGCGGAAGTTCTCGATCCTGGCCTCGTTGACCTCCAGGCGGCCCAAGCCGATCAAACCCAAGCCGGCGACCAAGAGACCGATCGCCAGCACCGGGGCAGGGTGCCGGGCCACCCAACGTCCGACTCCGCCGGTCAGCCGGCCGAAAGCGTCGAATCCCAGGGAATCGGATGGGTCTGGATTGCCTGCTCCCCGCGTCGTGATCGCGGGGCTGCTCTGGGGTTTGAGCAGCACCAGGATGTTGGGCAAAACGAAGAGGGAAAAGAGCCAGGCCGCGGCCACGCCGATGGAGGCGAACACTCCGAAGGCGCGCATGGGCGGCATGAAGGAAGCGAGGGCCAAGCCGAGCAAGCCGGCGATATCCGTGGCGGAGGTGATGGTCACGGGACGCCACATCTCGGCCATGGCGCGCACCGTCAGCTCCCGGGAGCCGGCGGTGGGATCGAGGGTCTGCTCTTCATAGTACTGGCCCAAGATGTGGATGCCGTCGGCCACGGAAATGCCGATGAGCAGCACGGGCAAGGCGTTGGTGATGACGTAGAAGGGCACCCCGGCGGCGGCCATGGCTCCGACCGAAACGGACACCGCCGCCAGCACCAAGAGATTGGGCAGGATCACGCCTCGGACCGTGCGATAGGCCAGGAAGAGCACGAAGGAGATGATCAACGCCGCCAACGGATTGAGGCGACGGGCGTCGGTGTCGATGTAGCGGCCGAGGTAGCCGCGGACCGCCCCTTCACCGGCCACGTGCAGCTCTTGGCCGGTGGTGGGCGCGCGGTCCACCAGATCCAAGACCCGTTGATACACCATGTCACCGTCGTCCGGATCGTAGAGCTCCGCGATCACTAGCGTGGCGGAGAAATCCCTCGCCACCAAGCTGCCGAGGTAGAGGGGGAAGTCCTCGATGGCCTCCCGGATCTCCAGACTCTCGGCGTGGGTGGGCCGTGGGGTCTCGAAGAACGGCTCCACCAACAGACCGTCGGCGGTGCCGATAATGTCGTTTTCCGTTGAGAGACTGGTCACGCGATGGGGATTGACCCCCTCTATCTCCTGGACTTCTCGGGTCAACCAATGGACGAGCCCTAAGGAATCCGGGTCAAAGACCCCGTCCGCATCGTCGTCGACGACCGCGATCACCACGGGATCCGACAGGCCGAATAGCTCTTTGACCTCGTCCCGATGGACCACGGACGAGTGATCTTTGGGGATGAATGCCTCCGCGCTGGTGTCGGTGGTCAGAGAGGGCAAGAAGGAGCCGGCGCCGATCACGAGCAAGGCGCCGAGGGTGATTAGGGTGCGTGGATAAGCGGTGACTCGATGGAAGAATCGATGGGCCGTGCTCGAAACGGGGCTCTGGTGTGAGCGCATGGAAATCTCCATTGATAGTGGCCGGTGCGGGCGTTTGGTTTGGGTTGATGATGAGTTTGAGTGTATATGCACTTAATGGGCGAAGGATGGTTTTGGATAGCTACCTGCAGGGTTTGGGTCTTGGGTTGGAGTTGTCAGCTCCGAAGGAGCCTGATCATGGTTAGTGTATATGCACGTAAAAGCCGGGCCAAGGTTTCAAGCTCTGGGAATTTTTGTCGGAGATTTTCAAAAAAGCGCCGGCTGCCCACTCGATACCTGACCGATTGCGAGGCTAGGTCTCGTCCCGGCCAGTAGCTTCCAACGTTCGGCGAAGGGTCGTCATCAAGTCCTGGAATCCTTGAGCTCCGAGGCCGGCCATCATTTTGGATTGGACCTGCTTCCAGCGGGGATAGGCGGCCTTCAGGGTGCTGAGACCCTCGTCCGTCAGCGACACCTCCCGAACCCGCCGATCCGTGCCCGGCTCAATACGTAGGAGACCCTCCCGTTCGAGGGGTTTGAGATTGCGGGTGAGGGTCGTCCGGTCCATCACCAAATGATCCGCCAACGCTTTGAGCGCAATGGGCTGACGGTAGAGGACCATGCTCAGAATGGTGAATTGCCCGGCCCTCAGCCCGGAGTCCCGAAGCGCGTCGTCGAAAAGCTGAGACACCGCACGGGAGGCCTTGCGTAGGTTGAAGGCCGTGCAGTGGGGGATCTCGAGGAAATCCTGCGGGCTGACGTCGAGAATCTCAGGAGCGGCGGGGCGGTCGTTGCTGGGCGATTCGGTCATATCTATGTATATACACCTAATAGAGGCTTGGAAGCAAGAAAGAATCTGAGGCACCGAATGACGGGCGAGCTTGCACTATTCGCAGGATGGGCTCAGTCTCAAAATCTTTATTCAGTCGGCGCCCTGGCGAGCATCCACAGCCGCCTTCATCAACCGATATCGCTCCCGCCCTCCTGGGGTTTTCAGACGACGTGTCCGGTCCAGAAGACTGATGCCTCGACCGCCGCGATGCAGCGGATCCGCGCCGTGGCTGAGCAACAAGCGGGTGAGCGCGGCTCGGTCCGCGCCTTCCACGGACCAGGCGACGTGGGCGAGGGGTGTTTCTCCGTCGGCGTCCGGGTCGTCGACGGGCACGCCCAGCTCGATCAGCTCTTCGATTTGGGAGAAGTGCCCGGCACCGGCGGCGAGGTGCAAGGGGCCACGGCCTCCGAGGCGGGCGTCCAGTGGAGCACCGAGGCGCACCAGGGCGGTCGCTAGGCCGGGTAGCGTGTCTCCGTACGGCGATCCGGCGGAGCAGAACCTCAGCCAGCTGTGGCGGTGGGGCAGGTTGACGTCGGCTCCGGCGGCGAGCAGTCGGTCGGCGATCTCGCTGTTGAGCACCCATCGATCCGGACCGATCCGCTGGGCTTCGGCGCCCTTGGACAAGAGCAGCTCGACCGTTTCGACCCAACCTCGATTGCCGGCCTGCCGCAGGAGGAGAAAACCGTCGGCCCCGACCTCGGCTCCCACTTTGAGCAGCCAGGACGCGGCGGCGGGTTGATCGCCGCCGATCGCATAGTGCAGCGGGCTCAGATTTCGATGGTCGGCGGCGGGATCCAATCCATGGATTCCCTCCGGAGCGAGCTCTGCGAAGCGTTGGAGCAGCTCGAGGTCGCCCAGATACGCGGCGGAGAAGATGTCTGGAATCGCGCCCCGCCGTTCCACCTCGCCGACACCCTCGATGAATCCCGCCGCTTTTGCGGCGCACCAAGGGGTGAGCATCAACCCGTCTCGCGGCCACGGCAAGTGCACGGAGACGTCGTGATCCAAGAGCCAACGGGTACGTTCCAAGTCGCCGTCGAAAAGCGCCTCCTGCAGCAGGCGACGGCCTTCGCCGGGATAGCGATCGAGCACCGGCTCTAAGGCGGTCAAGAGCTCCTGACCCGCGAGCTCGGCCAATTTGGGCGGCAAAGGGGGACCGTCTCCGCCCAGGACATGCGCCATTGGACCCAAGACTTGTGCAACCTCTTGAATCAAAGGCTCCGGAATCCGATGCTCGCGCATGGACTCCACCAAATGGCGCAACCAGCGTCCCGCAAAGCGGCGATCGATCGGGAATCGGCGATGGAACCAATGCGTGCCGATGCCTTGAATCTCCCGAAGGTACCGCGGCTCGCCACCCATCCACTCCTCAAAGAAGTATTTCTGTCGGCGATGCTCGCCCTGGGCTCGATCATGGAAAATCGGCTTGAGAAAAGGATCTTCGGCAATGCGATCGTAGAGGCCGTCGACGATTTTCTCGACCACCTCCCGCCCTCCGAGGCGGGCGAAGAGATCCGGAGCGGGCCGGATGTTTTTCAGCTGGGCGCTCAGGCCCCCTCGATGTCGATTCAGCAAATCCATGACGTAGGTAGCTCAGCCGTCAGGCCCTAGGGAACGGCGAGTAGGAGCCGTGCTCTCACTCCAAGAGCATAAACGATAAGATCCGGAGGCCCGTCCCCAACAACCTTTCATCGAATCCGAGGAGCTAGGCATGCGCCCAAGATCCATTATTCTGCTGACCATCACCCTGCTCTTGGTGATTTTTGCCGGTCTCAACTGGCAGAACCTTCTGGCCACGACCCCGATCGATTTCCTGCTGGTGGAGGTAGAGGCGCCACTGGGCATCCTCATGCTGCTGGTGGTGGCCTTGATGACTCTGCTTTTCCTGGGATTCGTCGGATTCTTGGAGGCGCAGGCCCGCTGGGAGCGAAAGCGCCTCAATGACGAGATCGACCGCTGGCGGGACCTGGCCGAAAAGGCTGAGGTCTCGAGAATCCAGGAGCTGCGGGAGATCATCGAAGCGGGTTTCGACGACGTCTACGATCGCATCCAAAGACCCGTTGGGGAGACGGTCCTCGAAGTCGAGACGCCGGTCCAGGACGATGAGCCTGAGGACCCTGACGAAACAGAGGATTCTCAGGGTGAAGACCGAGCGGACCAATAGGAATCATCTAAAAAACCGGGCTTCTGCCCGGTTTTTTAGTCCATACGTGGATCTCGGATCAGCCGGCCAGCTCGACCAGCTTGGCCAAGGCCTCGCCGACGTCCACCAGGTGCTTTTCTCGGTCGTGACGCTCGGAGATCTCGATCTTGCCGTCGCTCAGGCCGCGTTTACCGATCACCGCGCGCACCGGGATGCCGATCAGGTCGGCGTCCTTGAACTTCACGCCCGGACGCTCTTTGCGATCGTCGTAGAGCACGTCGATGCCCTTGGCTTGCAGCTCGCCGTAAAGCTGGTCGGCGGCGGCGGAGACCTCCTCGTTTTGAGGATCGAGGGCCATGAGCAGGACGGTGAACGGCGCCAGGGGCTTAGGCCAGATGATGCCGTCGTCGTCGTGGTTCTGCTCGATGGCGGCGGCGACGGTGCGGCCGATGCCCAGGCCGTAACATCCCATGATCATGGGTTCATCCCGTCCCTCGGCGTCGAGGAAGTTGCAGCCCATGGCTTCGGAGTATTTGCACCCCAGCTTGAAGATGTGCCCGGTTTCGATGCCGCGGGTCTTCTGCATGGTGTCGCCACAGCGGGGGCAGGGGTCGCCGGCGTCGGCGAGCAAGAGGTCGATGACCTCGCCCTTTTCCACATCGCGACCCCATTGCACGTTGACTAAGTGGGCGTCGTCCTTATTGGCGCCGCAGACGAAGCTCTCGAGGGCGGCGGCCGACGGATCGACGATCAGACGAGCTTCCTTCAGACCCACCGGCCCGGCGAATCCGACGGGCGCGCCGGTGATCTCTTGCACCTGGGCGTCGGTCGCCAGCACCGGGTATTGCACGTCGAGGGCGTTGGCCAGCTTGATCTCGTTGATCTCACGGTCGCCGCGGATGCACACCACCACGACCTCCTCGTTTTCGGAGGTGTAGAGCAGCGTCTTGACGAATTGATCCGCGGATTTGCCGAGGAATTGCGACACCTCGGCGATGGATTTTTGGTCGGGGGTGGCGACCTCTTCCATCTCACCCAGCTCGACCTCGGGGGCCGGCAATGCGCCGGTGACCGCCTTTTCCGTGTTGGCCGCGTAACCGCAGTCGCAGCTGACGATGTCCGACTCGCCGGTCTGCGCCAACACCATGAACTCGTGGGAGTCCGAGCCACCGATGTTGCCGGTGTCGGCTTCGACCACTTTGTAGTCCAAGCCGCAGGCGGCGAAGATCGCGCAATAGGCATCGTGCATGTCACGGTAGGTGACGTCGAGGCTTTCGGCGTCGGCGTGGAAGGAGTAGGCGTCCTTCATCAAAAATTCGCGACCGCGCATGAGGCCGAAACGGGGGCGGATCTCGTCACGGAATTTGGTTTGGATTTGGTAGAGGTTTACCGGCAGCTGCTTGTAGCTGCGGATATCTTTGCGCACCATGTCGGTGATCACTTCTTCGGCGGTGGGCGCGTAGCAAAATTCCCGACCGTTGCGATCGTTGACCCGCAGGAGCTCTTTGCCGTAGGCCTGCCAGCGACCGGACTCTTGCCACAGCTCGGCGGGTTGAATGGTCGGCATGGTCAGCTCGAGGGCGTTTTTCGCGTCCAGCTCGCGGCGCACGATGGTCGCCAGCTTGGTCATGCTGCGGGAGCCGAAGGGCAGGGTGGTGTAGATACCGGCGGCCAGCTTTTTGATCATACCGGCGCGGATCATCAGGCGGTGGCTGATGACCTCGGCGTCTTTGGGCACTTCCCGAGTGGTAAATAGATAGTAGTTGCTCCAACGCATGGGTGGTCTCCAATCGGCTTGGGTATCTTCGGCTTATCTCTTCTGCTTCAGGTTCTTGGGTTCGGAATCTCGGGTGACCGCGAAGGTCGGTCGGTCACGGCTCCGGGGCGCGCGGGGTTTCCTGTAGGAGACGGGCGCCGGCGGCCAAGGCTTCGAAAACGGTGGCTTGAAGGCCGCCACGGCGCTCTTCGAGGCTGCGAGCCTTGGCCATGGCCTCACGGGCTTGCTCTTGGTTCCCGGCGGCCAACAGGGCGATGCCGAGGTGGGTCAACGACCGCGCCGAGGAGCCTAGAGCATTCGAGCGGGTCAAGCAATCGACGGCTTGGGTCAATTCACCGCGTTTGAAGTAGACCCAGCCGAGCACCGCCAAGGGAAAGCGGGTCAAGCCCTCAGGGCTCTGGTCCAAAGCCAGCTGGGCGTATTCCAAGGCTTGATCGAGATCTTCTTCCATTTCTGCCAGGTTGCAGGCGAGCTCGAAGCACGCCACGGTGCGCCCAAAATCGGTTTCAGATCGCTCGCGTAGGATCTCCCCTAAACGGTTGCCTTCGCGGAATCGGCCTTCGGCGCGCAAGGCCTCGATCCAAGTGGCATAGGCGACCGCCTCCAAGCGCTCACCCGCTTCCATGTCGAGCACTTGGCCGATGGCCGGCTCGATGTCGTCCGAGCGCTGCAGCTCCAAGCAGGCCATGGCGTAGGCCACCAGCAGGGTCGGATTCTCCGGGTCTTGGCCCACCGCCCGCCGGTAGGCGGAGAGGGCGTCCCGCTCTCGGCCGGCGCGCAAGGCATCCTCTGCCCTGCTCAGCCATTGGACGGACTCAGGCGACAATTCGGGATGCTCCCCCGGCTTCGGCCCGAGAAATTGCACCAGCTCTTGGTATTCCAAACGGCTGGGTCGCAGGCGTTGGGCCAGCCGGAAGGATGCGAGGGCCTTCTTGTGCCACCCACGGTCGAGGTAGGCCAGACCCAGCAGGTGATGGGCTTCCACAAAGGCGGGATCCTGGCGGACTGCGGTTTCGAGGTGGCGCATCGCGGGTTTGAGGCGCGACATCTCGAAATAGCAGCTCCCCAACAAATAGTGGGCTTGGGGCATGCCGGATTCTGTGCTGACGGCCTTTTCCAACAGCACCACGGCCTGGGAGAAAGAGCCGCCGCTGGCGTAGACCGCGCCCAAGCTGAAAGCGGGCAGGAACGAGTCGGGATAAAAGGCGACGGCTCGTTTCAGCAGATCCTCGGCGCGGGGTCCTTGACCCTGCTCGTGGCACAACACACCGCTGTAGACCAAGCTTTCAAAATGTCGTGGCTTGACCGCCAGCACCCGGGTGAAGAAGGTCAGGGCGCCGTCGGCACGGCCTTCGTTGAAGCAGGTTTCACCGAGAAAGAACGACAGCTCGAAGTTTTGCGGATCCAAACGGTGGGCCTCTTCCAAAACCTCCATGGCAGCATCGATATCCAGGCCCAAGAGGGCATATTCCGCTTGGTCGAGGAGATGGTGAAAAGCCTCCCGGCTTTCTCCGCTGTACAGCTCGCCGATGCGCTCTTTGGCGCCGGCGAATCGCTCCCGTTTTTCGAGCGCCAGCAGCTGACGATCCATGCGCGCTTCCCACAGCTCGTTCCACGCCTGGCGATCGATCAGCTTTTTCGCTTCGAGCAAATCCCGCAGGGTGGTCAGGCCTGTGTCGTTGACCAGGATCTTCTGCTCGAGTGTGTAAAGTGTGCCGAGCATTTGGCGGAAGGAATCCGCGGTGCGTCGCATCACCTCTTCGAGAATCGAGACCCTTTCGAGCAAGTGCTCGTCGAGGGTGAAATTGCCTTCTTGTTGGCTGTCGAAGGCCTCCTGATCGTCCTCGGTATATTCACCGGACACCACCAACAGCTTGTGCCCGCAGCGGGAGCAAAAGTCGGCGTCGATGGGATTGATGGCAGAGCAGCTTTGGCAGAGCATAGTGGGTCCGGGTCGGTCGGGAGTGAGGTCGCGGCCTCGACCCCCGACGCTGTCGACGTCTGAGACCTCAGTGTTCGAGATCGGCTATCGAGGCTGTTTTCGAGATCGGCTTCGGATCAGCTTTGAAATCAGGTGCTGTAATCGTAGAAGCCGCGGCCGGATTTACGTCCGAGGTGCCCGGCGTCGACCATTTTCACCAGCAGCGGGCAGGGACGGTATTTCGGATCGCCGAAGCCGTCGACCAGCACCCGCAGGATGTCGAGGCAGACGTCGAGACCGATGAGGTCCGCCAAAGCCAACGGACCCATGGGGTGGTTCATGCCGAGCTTCATCACCTGATCGATGCTCTCCGCCGTGCCCACACCCTCGTAGAGGGCAAAGACGGCCTCGTTGATCATCGGCAGCAGGACGCGGTTGGAGACGAAACCGGGGGCGTCGTGGACCTCGACCGGCGTTTTGCCCATCTTTTTCGAGGCGGCTTCCACCGCGTCGTAGGTCGCTTGGTCGGTGGCGAGGCCGCGGATGACCTCGATCAGCTTCATCACCGGCACCGGATTCATAAAATGCATGCCGATCACTTTTTCCGGGCGCGAGGTCGCGGCCGCCAGCTTGGTGATGGAGATCGAGCTGGTGTTGGTGGCGAGGATGGTGTCGGCGGGGCAGACTTCGTCGAGGGTGGAGAGCACCTTGGTCTTGATATCCAATCGCTCGACCACCGCTTCGACCACCAATTGGCAATCCGCCAAATCGGAGAGCTCGCTGGTGGTGGAGATCCGGCTCAGCACATCGGCTTTGTCTTGCTCGCTGATCTTTTCTTTTTTGACCATGCGGTCGAGGCTTTTGGAGATGCCGGCCAAGCCTTTTTCCAGGGCGGCGGGCTGGATGTCGCAGAGACGAGTTTGATAGCCGGCCGCGGCCGCCACTTGCGCAATGCCGTGGCCCATGGTGCCGGCACCGACTACGCCAATGGTTTGAATATCGGACATATCGAAAGCTCCTTATCTTCGAGCGGCGTCTCGGATGCAAGATGCTCGAGTGAGGTTTTGGGAAGGGAAGGGTCGCCGACGACGGAGGAACGGATCGTGGCAACAGAAGGAAAGCGTAAGTGATCGACCCTAAAGGGTCAAGAAAGCACGGTCTGCGAAGTGCCTGGCACGGGTCCGCGAAGTGCCTGGCACAGGTCCGCGAAGTGCCAGGTCCGCGAAGTGCCCGGCACCGGTCTGCGAAGTGCCCGGCACCGCATTCCGGGTCGTTGGACGCCGTCCAAAGACGGTGCTCAACCAAGCCACGGATCGGCTCGCCCCCGAGGACCCGCATCCGAGCCCATCGGGTCGGCGTCGGCCCGGGAACCTCGTAACTTCCAGCAAAAGAAACTGTGACGATGACGGAAGTCCTCAGGACTGGAGGAAGCAAGATGACATTTCAGGTTTGGAGCTTCGGGACGGAAGGACGGAGCCGGTCCGCTCGACGGTCGAGGGTCGGATCCAGCCTATCGGCTGGATGTTTAGCGGCGGTTTTGACGCTTTGGGGCGCGATGCTCTGGGCGCAGGAGACCGCGGATCCGCCGAAGGCTCCCACCCTGGCGGACGGCCGAGCTCTCCTGCAGGCCGGAGAATCGGAAAAGGCGGTGGCGGTCTTGGAGGCCGTGACCCAGGCGGATCCGACCTCCGCGCCGGCGTGGCTGACCTTGGGGCGGGCGAGGGCCGCCGCGCAGCAGGACGCCCCGGCGGTGACCGCGTTTCTGAAGGCGGCGGGTCTGTCGAGCTCGCCGCGGCGTCGCCAAGCGGCTGTATTCGGCGCGGCCCAGGCCCAAGCGCGCCTGGGTCGGACGGAGGAGGCGCTCTTCTTGCTCCAAGGCTTGCGGGACGGCAACGCTTTCAATCTCACCAACATCGACGCGGATCCGTCGTTTGCCGGTCTGCTGGAAGACGATCGTTTCCGGGCTCTTCAGCCCACCGCCGAGGCCCTGGCCCATCCCTTCGTGGGTGAGGTCAAGGTAATTCACCATTGGGCGGGGGAAGCGGCCGGTGACAATTTCGGATGGATCGCGCGATCCCTGGGGGATGTCGACGGTGATGGGCTGTCCGATGTGGTGACGTCCGCTCCGCAGAAGAACCTGGGAGGCGCGACGGCAGGTCGGATCTATGCCTATTCCTCGAAGTCCGGCGGGCTTTTATGGTCCAGCGACGGCGCTCCGGGCGATGTCTTGGGCCGTGGGGTCGAGGCGGCGGGTGACGTCAACGCCGACGGAATTCCCGATGCCGTGGCCTCGGCGCCGGGCGGAGACCACGTGTTGGTATTTTCCGGCAAGGACGGAAAGACCTTATTGAAGATCGAGGCGTCTCAGCCGGGGGAGGCGATCGGTCAGCACGTTAAAGGCATCGGCGACCTCAACGGCGACGGACACGGTGACGTTTTGGTGGGGGCACCGCAATTCGACCCGCCTCCTGCGGAGGGGCAGGAGCCCGTTGCCGACGCCGGTCGGGCGGCGGTCTATTCCGGTGCCGACGGCAAGATCCTATGGCAATTCGTCGGTGATCGACCGGGGCAGCGCCTCGGGGAAACGGTCAGCGGAGGCTTTGACGGTCGGCGCATCGTGTTGATGGTGGGGGCGCCCGGGGTCGGTGAGGCCTTGGTGTTCCACGGCGATTCGTCGACGCCCTGGCGGGTGCTCGAGGGCGAGCTCAGCCGTGGCAGCTTCGGTGGCATGTTCATGTCGGTGGTCGGTGACGTGGACGCGGACGGGATCAAAGATCTCTACGTCTCCGATTGGCAAGACAACGTCCGCGGACCTGCCCGGGGTCGCATCTACGTCTATTCCGGCGCGGACGGCAGCCGCTTGCTGACCGTCAGCGGTGAGGCTCCTGGTGACGGCTTCGGCATCGGCTCGGCGGAGGCCGGTGACTTGGACGGCGACGGCCACGACGATTTGGTGATCGGTGCTTGGCAGCACGCGGCCGAGGCTCCCGGAGCGGGCAAGGTCTACGTGATCTCCGGGCAGAACGGCGCCGAGCTGCGGACCCTGGTGGCGAACGTGGCTGGAGAGACCTTCGGGTTCGATGCCCAGGGGATCGGTGACGTCAACGGCGACGGCAAGATCGATCTCTTGCTGACCTCGGCTTGGAGCCGGGTGACTGGGGCACGGTCCGGCCGAGTGTTCATCATCGCCGGGCAATAGCGGCGGAGCTAAGGGTCCGCCAAGGCTTGGATCTCCGGCGCGCTCAAGGCCCGGCCGTACACCCGGACCTCGTCGATCGCGCCGAAGAACGAGCTCTCATGGCCTTTGAAGCTGCGTCCCACCCACATCGGGCCCTCGGTGCCCAGGGAGACCTTCTTGCCGATCCATCGACTGCCGTCTAGGCGACCGTCGACGTAAATTCTGAGCTGGTCGCCGTCATAGACCCCGGCGAGGTGATGCCAGCGCCCCGTCTGCAATACGGTGTCGCCGCGGACGGTCCATTGGTCGACCCGCAGGAACGCGCGGTCGTCACGGGTGAGGTAGAGGTCCCAACCGTCTTCCTCGTGATCCCTTTTGTCGACGATCGATTGCCAGCCGTTGCGCTCTCGATCTGGCCGAATCCAGGCACTGACCGTGAAGCGGAAGAGCTGATCGAGCTCGGGGTGCTCGCCCACGGATCGCAAACCGGCGGTGCCGCCGGGAAAGCCCAGGGCGCGGTGGATTCGCCCTGGGATCGAGGTGGGGCCGCCCGTGGCAGGCCTGGTCTGCCAGGCGGGTCCCCGGGCCGGTCGGCTCGAGGCGTCGGCGGTCTCCAGCGGCCAATGGACGAGCAACCCTCGATCCAGATCCACCGTCGCTCCTCGAGCGGGAGGCGGTGAGCCGTCCCCTAGCTTCAGACCGTAGACGCCGGCGAAGTAGTCTCGGATCCGGCGACGCAAGGGGCCGTCGAGCTCGTTCTGATAGATCGCCAGCGCCGCAACGTCCCCATACATCGCTCGGCCCCGGCTGACGGAAAGCAGGAAGCGGAAGAACATATTGCCGGCCAGCACGGGCTCACCGGCCGTGGCGTCCCAGCCGTCGATGTAGACGCGGATTTTGCTGTGGATGTCGCGATGGACCTCGATCAGATGCCATTGGTCGAGGGTGACCGCTTCTTGGGCGGTGATCACGGTCGGGCGTCGGAAGTCGATCCGCAGCTTGAGGGCATTGCTCTTGACCAAATGGGTGAGCTCCGTGCCGGCGAAGCCGAAATACACGAAGTCGGAGCCTTGGGTCACTGGACGGGCGAGCAAGAAAAGGGAGAAATCGTCGTGAATCGGGCCGACCTCTTGTTTCGGCTCGATCTCCAAGGAGCGTTCCTGCACCGAGCCCCGGCCGCCGCGGATGCAAGGATGGCCGTTCAGGCATTCGAGCACGATCCCGGGTTTATCTCGGTCGTCCTGCCCGAAATCGCGACCGGAGAGGTGCTCAGGGGGCTCGAATCCCCGCGCGGGTCGATAGGAGCTTTGGTCGACCCAGCGCCTCAAACAGCCGTCGGGAAAGACCTCGGTGTCGCAATATTGGCGATCCAGGGGAGCGTTCTCGCCGGCGTCGAAACAGTCGAGGCTGGAACAGGTCGCCACCTGAAGCCCGTGGGTGGATTCGACCAAAAACGCCAGACCGTCGATTTCGCGGGGATGAAAAGCTAAAGATGCCTCGGGGGGCGGATCGACGCCCGTGTCTGTGATCCCTTGCGGTCCCGTCAGGGCGTGGATCGGAGGGAAAAGGAGGGCCCCGGAGACCAGGGTAAACAGCCCAATGACGGTCAAGGCACCAAAACCTCTGGCGCGGGTAAATGCCCACCGATTATCACACATGGGCCTATTCTAACCGCTTTGACTGGTCAGATGGCTTGGGGTATGTTGCTGTTTGGAAGTGCCATCGTCTTGTGTCAACACCCGAGGAAAGGCGTCGAGGAGTGGGACAAGCAGCAGCGAATGAAGGGGCCCAAAGCGCGACGGTATCGAATCTTTCTTGGCAGTCGCGCTTGGCGCCATATAGCCGTCCCGACCACCGCAGAGCTTGGATCCAGCTGCTGAACACGGCCGTGCCCTTCGCCCTGGGTGTTTATGGGATGCTCCTGAGCCTCGAGGTCGGCTATATTTGGACCCTTTTACTGGCATTGCCCGTGGCGGGTTTGTACATTCGGCTCTTCCTCATCCAGCACGATTGTGGTCACGGCTGTTTTTTCAGCTCCCGACGCGCCAACGACCTGCTCGGCTCGTGGATCAGCGTCGTCTCCCTCACTCCCTACTACTACTGGCTTCGGACCCACGCCTATCACCACTCCGCCCACGGTGATTTGGACCGCCGCGGCCTGGGGGATCTCACGACGTTGACCGTCGACGAATACCTCGCCCTCGGGTTCTGGCAGCGGGTCGGCTATCGGCTCACCCGCAACATTCCGGTCCTGTTGGTGTTTGGGCCGATCTACCAAATCTTGCTCAAGCATCGTTTCCCCTGGGACCTGCCCCTGACCTGGAAACGGGAATGGCGCAGCGTATGGTGGACCAATCTCGGGCTGGGGCTCGGGGTCTGGGCTGCTGTGGAGGTGGTCGGTTGGATTGCCTTCCTCAAGGTGGCCGCGCCGATTTTCTGCTTCGCTTGGGGAGCGGCTATGTGGGTGCTCTACGTACAGCACCATTTCGAGGATAATTATTGGGTCGAGCATCCGGAGTGGAGCTTCGAGCAGGCGGCGCTGGAAGGAAGCTCGTTCTACGATCTTCCTCGAATCCTTCATTGGTTTACCGCCGACATCGGCTACCATCATATTCACCATCTGTTGCCGCGGATTCCGAACTATCGATTGAGGGAGTGCTTTGAGGCCTTCCCCGAGCTTCAGAACGTGAATCGCATCGGCCTCAGGGACAGCCTTCGCTGCGCGCGATTGAGTCTCTGGGATCCTGAGCGGGGACGGATGATCGGTTTTGATGAGCTAGCCTCCTCTAGGATCGGCAGCCCGGCGGCGGTGGAGCCGATCGGGGAACAGTCGTGATGGATCGTCGGCGTCTCTTGAGTCTCTAAAGCCCGGGAGCCTGAGAGCTCGGGCAGACGGTGGAGCGAACGAGGCCGACGATCGTACACAGGAAGGCCTGTGATCGAGGATCATGGTGGGTAAGAAGAGCACCGCGGTCGACAATGGGAACCTCGCCCTGGAGGCGTTCGTTCCCGGCTGGACCCTGCGCTATTTGGCGCGGCATCCGGCTACGGAGATCACCGCCGGCGCCGTTCCCCTGGACTGTGTCCTGATCCTGGTCGACATTTCCGGCTTCACCGCCTTGACCGAGCATCTGGCGACCCAAGGGGCCCGCGGAGCTGAAGAGGTGAGAGAGCTGCTCAACGGCTGCTTCTCACCCCTCGTGGAGCTGATCACCGACCATGGCGGCTTGGTGGAGAAATTCGCCGGTGACGCCACGCTCGCCCTCTGGCCGGTCGAAGAGGAAGGTGAGATGGGCACGGCGGTGCGCCGAGCGGTTCAATGTTGCCGGGAAATCCAGCGGCAGCTCGACGATTTGGAAATCCGTGGATTTCGCTTGCGTCTACGGATCGGGGTGTCCGCCGGCGAGGCCTGCGCGACCACCACCGGCGGAGTGGAGGGGCGATGGGAAACCATGATCGCCGGCGAGGTCTTGTCGAGCCTGGACAGCGTGATGACCCAAGCCGAGCCGGGTCAGGTCATCTTGTCGGCGGCGGCTACAGCCGCGGCCGGCAGCTGGCTCAACAGCCGAAGGCGCCCCGACGGCTCGTCGGAGCTGGTGGGTCTGAACGGAATCCTGGATCCGGTGGCGGCTATTTCGGCCACGCTGCCTGAAGAGGCTCGCCGAGCCTTGACTTGTTTCGTGCCCTTTTCCATGCAATCCCGGCTGGAAGCGGGCCACACGGGTTGGCTCGCGGAATTCCGCCGGGTGACGATCCTCTTCGTCAATTTGGGCCATCTCCAGATCCACGAGGGCTCTCTCGATCAGCTCCAGACGACGATTCAAACCTTGCAGCGTTCCATCTACCGCTTCGGCGGTAGCTTGAATCAATTGGTCACCGACGACAAGGGAACCTGCCTGATCGCCGCTTGGGGGCTCGCTTTTCGCAACTATGACGACAACGCGGTCCGCGCCTTGCGCTCGGCCATGGACATGCGGTCGGAGCTCCAAAAGCAGGGGGTCGAGTCGGCGATCGGTGTCTCCACCGGCGTGATCTACACCGGTCTTCGAGGTAACTCCAGGCGCATGGAATACGCCATGATCGGTGATGCGGTCAATCTCGCCGCCCGCCTGATGCAATCCGCGTCGAGCGGCGAGATCCTATGCGATCGATACACGCGCACCGGCGCGGAGATGATCGATTTCGAGCCCCTGGAGCCGATCAAGGTCAAGGGCAAGACCAAGCCGATCCAAATTTTCCGCCCTCTCGGTCAGAAGAAAATGCGCATTCGGCGCCAAACCGAGATTCTCGGTCGCGAGCCGGAGCTGGCCATGTTCCGTGAGCTGCTGAGCCGACTCGAAAGGGGGCAAGGGGCGACCCTGGTGGTCGAAGGCGAAGCCGGAATCGGCAAATCCCACCTGGTGGACGATCTCGCCGAGCGGGCCCGTGGCATCGGAGCGAGGATCCTCGAGGCGAATGGGGACGCCATCGAGCGCGCGCGACCCCACTACCCGTGGAAGGAGATCTTCGAGCAGCTTTTAGACCTCGATGAGCTCGATGCGGAGACCGCCCGTGAGCGGCTGTTCGCGGCCTTGGAGCCCGAAGAGATAGACCTGGCTCCGCTGCTGATGCCGGTGTTGCCCTTCGATTTGCCGGAAACCGAGGTCACCGAAGGATTGGCGGCCAAAGGTCGAGCCGAGCGGCGCCAAGATCTGCTCGTCCGCCTGCTCGGCCGGGCGGTGGCCTCGCGCAAGACGGTGTTGGTCATGGACGACAGCCAGTGGCTCGACTCGGCTTCCTGGGCCCTTTTGGAGGCGGTGCATCAGCAGATCGAGGGCCTGCTGCTGGTGATCGTTACCCGCCCGTTGCTCGAGCGAGACCTGACCCTCGAAGCTCGACGGCTGTTGGAAGATCCCGGCACTGTGGTGCAACGGTTGGGGCCGTTGGATCAGGAAGCGGTGCTCGACCTGATCCGCTTGCGCCTCAAGACCGATCGTCTGCCGCGGACCCTGTCGGAAATGCTGCTGAGCAAGGCGGAGGGCCATCCGCTGTTCACCGAAGAGCTGGCGTTCAGCTTGCGCGACCAGGGCCTGATCACGGTCGAGGACGGGGTCTGCCGCCTTTCCGATCAAGTCGGCTCTTTCGGCTCCCTGAGCTTCCCGAATACGGCCCAGGACGTCGTCACCGGACGTATCGACATCCTCGACCCTCATCAGCAGCTGACGCTCAAGGTAGCCAGCGTGCTGGGACGTCGCTTCCTGCCCGCGATTCTGTCGGACGTACACCCCATTCCCGAAGAACGAGAGGATCTGCCGGCCCATCTCGCGGCCTTGTCCGAGCTGGAGCTGGTCCTGCCGGGCGCCGACGACGACTATATGTTCAAGCACTCCATCACCCAGGAGGCGGCTTACGAGCTTTTGCCCTTCGCCCAACGGCGGGAGCTGCACCGATCGGTGGCGGAATGGCACGAAGGGCACCGCAGTGAGGATTTGGACTCGGTATACGGCTTGTTGGCCCACCATTGGAGCCAGGCCGAGGTCACCGAAAAAGCGCTGATTTACTTGGAAAAGGCCGGCTTGCAGGCGGAGAGGGGGTATGCCTACCGAGAGGTCGCCCGCTTCTTCGCCAAGGCGCTGCAGATGGATCAGCAGCAAGGTGAGGATCCCGAGCTGGATCACCAGTGGGTCAGCTTGCCCGGCGGACGAACCCTCTCCGCTCGCCGAGCCCGTCGCGCCCGATGGCAGAGGCTCTTGGGGTTCGCCTACGCCAATCTCGGTCAGCTGGAGGAGGGAGCCCGGGAGCTCGGCCGGAGTCTGGAGCTTCTCGGAGAGCCGATTCCCAAGACCCGCGGAAAATTCATCCGTTCCGCCCTACGACAAGTGGCCCGGCAAGCCCGTCATCGTTTGCGCCCGACCCGGATCGAGCAAGCCTCCGGAGAGGCCGCCGAGTGTTTGTCGGAAGAAGCCAAGATCTATTCGCGGATCGGCGCCTACTACTATGTGTCGAACCACATCCTGGGATTCATCTACTCCATGTTGGCGGGGGTCAACGCGGCCGAGCACGCCCCCGCGTCCCACGAGCTCGCCGCTTCCTATGCGGATGTTTGCAACGTGGCCGGTCTGATTCCTCTGCACGCCTTGGCGAGGCTCTACGTGCGCCTGTCCTTCGAGGCGGCGGAGAAAGTCGGCAAGCCGGCGACCACCGCCCGGGTGCAATCGCGCACCAGCATCTATATGGCGGCGGTGGCCGATTGGAGCTGTTTGGAGAATCTGGAGCGTTCGATCGTGTCGGCGGAGCGCTTGGGCGATCCCTATCAATGGGAAGAAAGCGTTTATTTGCTCGGTTTGGCCGAGTCCTATCGCGGCCAATTCGTGAGCGCTGAGGAGCGAGCACGGGAGGTGTCGGAGCGGGCACGGCGCAGCGGCAATCTGACCCACGAGGTCTGGGCGGCCGGTCTGACGGCGGACGCCTCGTTGCATCTCGGTGCCTTCGAGGAGGCGCACCACCATGCTTGTGAAGCGAGGCGATTGATCGGCAAATCCGACAGTCTCAATGGCGACACCCTGATCCGCAGCCACGGAGTCGACGCCGCCGCCTATGCCGGTCAAGGGGATATGGAGAACGCCCTGAGCAGCGCGGAAGCCGTGTTGGCCGAGATCCTCAAAGGTGATCGGACTGCCCACGTGGCCAAGCAAGGTTATGTGGGTGCCAGTCACGTCTTCCTCGATCTCTACGAGAGGGAGCCCGGCCGCATCGAGCTGCTGACGAAGGCTCGGACCCTGAGCAAGGCCTTCATTCAATTTGCCCGGCTCATTCCCGTGGCGTTGCCGGCCAGTTGGTTGGTGCGCGCCAGATTGGCCGCCGCGACCGGAAAGTCACCGGTGAAGGCGCTTCAAAAGAGCTTGCAGGAGGCTGAGAAACGGGGTCTCTACTACGATATCGCCACGGCTCACAGATATTTGGGGCTGGCGGCAGGTGTCGATTCCGCGCTGGGAAGAGGGCATCTCGAACAGGCGCGGGAGATCTTCGGCGGCCATCACATGGATTGGCAGCGGGATCGTTGCACGGACCTGCTGGGGGGAAAAGAGGCCTGAGCTGATAGGCTCTGCGCTTCTGAGGACGGCCCAACCGTCCATCTTTCTCGACCGTCACAGGGCGGTCCTCTGATCACGACCTTGAGGTTCGAATGACATCCGGCCAGCCTCGATCACCCGCAGCGACCAATCCGACCCGTCTGGCAAATCAACCCCCCTGGATCTGGCAAATCATCGAATCTGCCGATCGATTCGTGCGTCTGCACTTCTGGGGATTTACCTTTTTTTTGGTGCTGCTCGGCGCAACTTCCGTGGTTCCCGATCTAACGGCTCGGCAGTTGGCTCTGGCCATGACCGTCGCGGTGCTTTTCCACAATTTCGCCTATGTCTTCAACGACGTGGTGGACTTACCGGTGGACCGCACTCAGCCTTCGCGTCGTCAGGACTACTTGGTCCGCGGGGTGATCAAGCCGTGGCAGGCCTTGCTCTTCTCCCTGGCTCAGATTCCGCTCGCGGTGGCCCTGAGCATCTTGGGCGGGGTGAGCCGGACGGGGATCGGAGTCCTGTTGGCGGGATTCGTCCTCATGGCCGTCTACGACCTCTGGGGCAAAAAATGCTTCTGTCCGCCCTTGACCGACCTCATTCAGGGACTGGGTTGGGGCTGTTTGGTCCTCTACGGTGCCTACGCGGTCGGCGGGCAGCCCAATCTGTTGACCTGGGTCGCTTTCTCGTCCGGTGCCGGGTTCATCTTCTTGATCAACGGCGTGCACGGCGGGCTGCGGGATCTGGAAAACGACCTTCAGCGTGGGAGCCGCACCACCGCAATCTTCTTCGGCTCGAGACCCCGAGGCGGTGTGGTCACCGTCCATAGCTCGCTGAAATGGTTCGCGATGTCCATTCAATTGCTCTTGATCGCGACCATCGCCGTGCCATTGGCCCTGGGGACCTTCGACTACTCGCCCCGAGCCCAGGTCACCATGGTGGTGATCCAAATCCTCTTGCAGGCGATCAATCTGCGATTCATGGCAAAGGTCTTTCGCACCGACCAACCGTCCTGGGGAAGGGATTTCAGAATCCACCTCCTCCTGCTCTTGCTCGGCCCGGCGATCCTATTCTGGCCCTATATGTCCGGGCCCGTGGCCTGGATTTTCCCAATCGCCTTCCTCTGCCCATTCCTGCTGGTCGAGGTCACCGGTGAGGTGGTGGCGCGGGGGATCCATCGATGCCGCCGGGCCCTGCTGAGACCCTAGGAACGACCTAAGCCGAGACCTCGACCGGGTTGAGGGCTTCGAGCTTCCGCAGGATGGCGATGTTGTCGCGATGACCGGTGAGCTTGGCCACGACTCTGCCGCGAATCGGGAAGCCGAGCATGTAGAGATCGCCGATGATGTCGAGGATTTTGTGGCGGGCGAATTCGTCCGGGAATCGAAGGTCGGTGTTGATGACGTTGTCTTCACCTACCAGGATGAAGTTGTCGAGGCGACCGCCGCCGCCGAGGCCGAGCTCGCTCATCATTTTTAGGTCACGCACGAAACCGAAGGTGCGCGCCGGGGCGATTTCAGCCTTGTAGGAATCGGGGCTGTCCAGCTCGTAATCGAAGAATTGATCACCGATCGGCGCCGGGTAGCTCAATTGGTAGGACACCCGGAAGCCGTCGTATGGCTCGATGGTCAGCTTCTTATTGCCTTCGCCGACGGAATATTCGCGATCGATGACCAGCTCGCGACGGGCGATCCGTTGGCCTTCGAGGCCGGCCTCGTCGATGACCTTGCAGAATTCCAGGGACGAGCCGTCGAGCACCGGAATCTCACCGTGAACCTTGATCAGCAGGTTGGTGATGCCGTAGGCGTGCAGGGCGGAGAGCAAATGCTCGACGGTTTTGATTTGCTCCCCCTCCCGGGAGAGGGTGGTGGCGAAGTCGGTGTCGGCCACGGAGCGGATGTGGGCGGGCAGAATTTTTTCGCCTGGAAGGGTGAGGAATTGGATGCCCGAATTCGGAGGCAAGGGCTGGAGGACCATGCCCGTCCGCCGACCGGAATGGAGGCCCAAGCCGTAGATCACCGTGGAGCGGCGAATGGTTTTCTGGTGTTTGCGGCCGTTTTTGACGATGCTGAGCATCGGTGGCGGCATGATTTCGTTTTCGATCTCCAAGCGATCGCGGCTCGACTCTGTGGGACCCTCTGTGCGCTTTTCTCGGTGTTGGAGGGCTCCTTCCACCGCTTCCATCACCCGGTTGTAGGACAGCGGCTTTTCCAGGTAGTCATAGGCGCCCATTTTGATCGCTTTGACCGCCGTCGAGACCGTGCCGTGGCCCGAGATCATGACCACGGGGGTGGACGAGTCGATTTCGCGCAAGGCGTCGAGCAGCTCGAGACCGTCTCGCCCGGGTAGCCAGATGTCGAGGAAGACGACGTCCGGCTTCTCGGTTTCGAACATTTTGAGGCCTTCGCCGCCGTCGGCCACGGAGAGGGTTTCGTATCCCTCGTCGTTCAACACATCTGAAACGCTGCCGCGTATTCCCGGCTCGTCGTCAATAATTAAAACCTTGGCGGGCATGCTGTCGATCCTGGTCTGGAGTGGTTCACGTGGGAGTAAGCCCGATCGGGGATCCGCAGCGGACGCCGGGCAGACGGTGAACGGCAATGATAGCGCAAAGCCCGAACCCGAGGCAGGCCGGCGCGGGTGCGGGTAGCTGGACGAATCCACACTGAAGAGGTTATCCTGAGATGCACCTCAGACGATTTTTGACGACACCCGGTCGATGAGGTGGCCGGGACCTTTCGCAGGAGCTCTTCGGCGTGCCAAACGCTACCCAAAGTCCCCTGAGCCTGGAGTCCTACCCCCGTACGATTTCATTCGGGGATCAGGAAGTTACATTCCGCCCGATGAATCGAGACGACCGCGAGGCGATCTTGGGATTCGCCCGCGCCCTGCCGGAAAACGACCTCCTTTTCCTGCGCACCGACATCACCCAATCCGAGGTGATCGACGTCTGGATTCGGGATATCGAGGCCGGCAATACGATCACGCTGGTGGCGGAAATGGAGGGGGAGATCGTCGGTTATTGCAGCTTGCACCACAGCGAGAGTCTGTGGACGCGGCATCTGGGCGAGATCCTGCTGCTGGTGGGAGATGACCACCGGGCTCGGGGCCTGGGCGGCCATCTGGCCAGGCAGATCCTGGAGCTGGCGAAGGGGCAAAGCTTGCACAAGCTGGTGGCCCAAATGATGAGCACCCAGCGCAATGCCCAAAACCTTTTCCATCACCTCGGCTTCATTCCCGAAGCCATGCTCCACGATTGGGTGATCGACCGCAACGGACGGACCCACAACCTGATCATGATGTCCCGCGAGGTGGATCTCGACGAGGAATTCTTCTCCGAGGAATCCGACGTGATCAGCTCACCGCTCGTCGTCGCGGACTGAGGCGACCCGAGCTCTTAGGGCGATCCGAGCTCTTTTTCCCAATAGGGTAGGCGTTTGCGGTAAAAGCGTTTCGCGCCGATCAGGTCAATTTTTCGTTGATCGGGCTCCGGGCCAAGCTCGACGGCCATGGAAAGCCGTCGCCATTTGACCAGCACCAAACCCATGTAGGCCTTATCCGCCAGCTTCAGCTCGGCAAAGGTTTCGAGATGTCTGCCGCCGAGCAGAATCAGCCGGCGTAGGAAAACGTGACGCTCGTCCACCTGGAGGTTCGAGGTCACGGTCAGCGGATGCATGGTGAGCATGTCCTCGATCCAATTGGGCATGGACTTGCGCTTCATGGCGATGGCGACCAGGGGCCGAGAGTCCGCGACAGTGGCGGTGATGTCCGCCGACACGCTCAGCGGGCGGCCGAAAGTGGCCTGCCCCTCGGGGACCTCCACCCGCGCCCACCATGCTTCCGCGGTCTCCGATCCCCGGACCCGGACATCGTCCAGGGATAGGGAGGCCCCGCTCAGTCGCACCCGCTGTCCGCTTCGGCTTTTGTCCAAGACGCCGGCGAACGAGGCCCTGAGGTCGACGTTGCCTTCAAGGCTGCCGTCCGCATAGGCCGCGTCTTTCACCTCACCGAGAATCCGCACCCGACCGTTTAGGCTGGGCGCTTTACCGGCGGCAATCTCGAAGCGGAGCTCAGCCTCGGCCTGCCCCTGACCGGATACCAGACGGATCGGCGATTGGGCCGGTAAGTAGGCGTCGTAGACCGAGAAGTCCGGAATCCGCGACCGGGGGAGGGTGACCTTGGCTTTGGCTTGCGGGTCCGGCTCGACCAAATCCAGGGACGGGGACGAGGCCTCGAGCAACAACCCTTGACCTTCGATATAGGGCTTCTCCCCCTTTTCGCCGACTTGAAAGTCCTTGAGCAGCAGCTCGAGGCGCGCCGCGTCATCCACGGTCATCGCCAGGCGGCCGGCTCCGGATCCGTGATAATTCAGATAGTCCAAACGGACATCGTCCCCCTCCAGCTCCAGGCGGCTGTCCGGCAGGAGCTTGCCCTTGTCGATGGTGATGTGGGTGTCCAACCGACCCGAGCCGCCGACGGAAACGGGCAGATCCCGCAGCAGCAACGACGTGGCGTCGAGGCCGGTGTCGATGCCCCACGCCTCAGCTCCCACACGAACCTCGGCGGTGAGAAAGCGAAGCCACGCGACCCCCCGATGCTCTCGGGGCACGAACGGCTCCATCTTGCCCTGGATGTTGAAGATCTCCACGGAGCCTTGATCCTTGCCCTGAAGCTCGATTTGCCCCCCGGCCAGCTCGATTTCGAAATGGGGCAGCTCCACGGGTCCTCTGGGTTGGATCGAAAGGGCCAAGCTGCCGCTACCCGGCCGATCACCCGCCTGAAGTCGATTCTGATCGAGCCAGATCTCTCTCAAATCCTGGACGTCGATGTGCTCAAAAACGAATCGCCAGCGAGGTCTCTGGGCTGAGGGTCTTTGGGCTGAGGTTCTTTGGGCTGAGGTTCTTTGGGCTGAGGTTCTTTGGGAAGAGGGCTCCGCGGTGGTGGCGGTGGCGGTCGAGGAACCCTGGTCGGCGTTGGAGGCCGGGGCGCCGGCAGGGTTTGAATCTGTGTCGGTGGGCGACGTCTTCGGGTGCGACGTCCACGTGAAGCGGCAGCCCGTGGCCGTGGAATCAGGGACCCGTAGCTCACGGTCGAAGAGAGCACGGGGATCGATCTTCAGCTCGGCTTGCTCGACGTCGACTTGCCAGATGCCCCGTCGGGTCGTGCCCTTCATGCTCAGACCTTCGACCTGCACCAAGCCGAAGCGCCACATCGAGCCGTCGCTCCAATGCATTTCGAATTTTTCGGGACGCCGATTGACCAGGGTCGGTCCCAGGGGGGTGTGGAAAAAGGCGAGCAGGAACGAAACATAGAGCAAGGCGAGCAGCGCCACCAGGCCGAGGGGGATCTTCCACCATCGCCCCTTGGCCTTGGCCCGCGGCTCCCCGTCGTCGGATTGCGCAGCGTCCCTGGATTCGATGTCGTCGGATTCGCGGTCCTTGAATTCGCTCATGGTGTGGTCTTGACGTTAGCATGATCGCGGCCCAAGAAAAGTTTCACCAAAAATGTGACCGAATCGGCGTCTGAGGTACTACACCACCGTATGGACTTGAACGCTATCGTCTCGGAGCTGGCACCGCGCCTGTTGCGCTACTGCCTCGGTCGGTCGGGATCTCCCGAGCTGGCCGAGGACGTGGCTCAAGACGCTTTGTCGGTTCTGGTGCAACGGTGCCGGGCCGGGAATCCCCCGGACCACGCAGAGGCGTTCGTTTTCACCGTCGCCCGTCGACGATTGGCGAGACGCCTATGGCAGTCCAGATGGCTGGAGCCTTTGGACGTCTTGCTCGGTCGTCAGAGCGGCGGGGCGGATCCGGAGCGATTCACGGCCGGCCGAGCGCAGCTGGGGTTGACCCTAAAGGGGTTGAGCCGGCTCAAACCCAAGCTGCGCGAAGCCCTGCTCCTGGTCGCCGTCGGTGATATGTCGACGGCCGATGCCGCCCGAGTCTTGGGGATCTCGAGCTCGGCGCTGAAGATGCGCGTTTCCAGAGCGCGACAACAGCTGCAAGTCCATTTGGCAGAGCACGATCCGTCCGTCGCGACGGAAGAAATGGAGAGTTACGACCATGCGGCAACCTGATCTCGACCCCCGGTCGAAACCCGCCGAAGGCCGACCGCCTCAACCCGCGCCGAACATCTCACCGGACCAGCAGCTCGACGATCGGCTGCGAGCCGATTTAGAGCCGTCCGAGGAGCTCGTGCGCCGGGTCACCCTGAGGGCCTTGAGCTCACGGGACCCTGAAACTGCAAGGTCCGTATCGTGGGCTCCGGCATGGGTGTGGTCCTTTCTGCTGGTTTTGGGCTTCGCGGGGTGGTGGTGGCTGGGTCCGTACCCAGGGCCTAGCCCGGTGGGATCGACGGATCCGTCGATCGATTCCAGATCCGCCGAGATCTTGCTCCCGGATCGAGGCCGGTCCGCCGGCTCGTCCACGGGGCCGATCCTCCACTTGAGCAATAGAGACGGTTTCGTCACCGTCTCCAGTGCCCAAGGGAGCCGCTGGGTCATGCTGTCCAATGCCGTGCCGTCCCATGGAGCCGACGGTGGCGTCGGCCCGAACGTGAAACCCAACCAATTGGACCCATCCAACCCTTCGGGCGACGATCCGAAAGGGCGCAGGAGAGAAATATGAGCCAGAATACCCCCACAATCCAAACCCTCGACCTCCAGACCTCAGTCCGATCCCGTCGGCCCGGCCTCAACCCAGTGGCGATTCGAGCGGCGATCCCTGGGGCGACCTGCTTTTTTGCAGCGCTCGTGCTCATGGCGGGCCTGTGGGCCGGATCCGCTTTTGCGGAAACCTCCGAAGCTGCCAAAGGCTACGAGAACACCTTGGACACGCCGTTGTCGATCGAGCTGGCCGAGGCGGACGTCGCCGAAACCTTCGCCAGCTTTGCCAAGGTGACGGGTCTTCAGCTTTCCATGCACCCGGCCGTCGAAGGCAAGGTGACCTACGCCGCCCAAGCGGAAAAATTGTCGGTCACCATCGACGGCATTTGTCGCCGGCTCAAGCTCGAGTGTTATCTGTTGGCGGGCGATCCGGCCATCTTGCGGGTCCAGCCGCAAATCGGCTTCGCCGGCTTTCCGGACAACATCGACCTCGAGCTGGTGGAAGCGCCACTCGACCAAATCTTGGCTTCGTTCTCCGTCATTTCGGAGGGGCGGGTTCAAGTCAGCGGGAGCTTTGAGGGCCAGCTGAGCATGTCCTTGAAAGACCAGCCGTGGCCCGAGGTGCTCGAGCACATTTGCGCCGGCCACGATTGCTCGGTGGATTGGAGCAGCGAGCCGGTGACCGTGACGTCCACCGGTCAAGGCCGCTAGGATCCATCGGAGGAGTCGATATGAGCATGCCGGGCAAGGTGAGAATCGCAGGACGTTTCGGAAACACACCCGCAACCTATGGGTGTCTGGCCTGGGCGCTGCTGGCGTCTTGGGCCGGGTCCGCGGTCGCGCAAGTGGATTGGGATGCGGAGATCTCCATCGATTTGCAGCGGGCGTCTCTGCGTGAAACCTTGGCCGGCTTCGCCAAAATCGGCGGCGGCGAGCTGTGGATGGAGCCGTCGGTGCGAGGGGAGGTCACCCTCAAAACCGACGGCGCCACCACCTTCGAGATTCTCGATCAGATCTGCAAGCACCACGACTTGCAATGTTATTGGGGAGGGCGACCGGCTCGCCTGATGGTGGACGCATCGGAGGGCTTCAAGGGGCTTGCCACCAGCATCAGCCTGGCCCTGCGCCAAGCGGATTTGCAGCAGACCGTGCAGGCGATGTCGACCATTACCGAAGGCCGGGTTCGGATCGAAGGTGAGCTCGAGGGTAAGGTCAGCGTGGAGATTTTGTCCGCGCCCTGGCCCGTGGCCCTGACCCACATTTGCCAGGACTCCGGCTGCGAGGTGGATTGGAGCGCCGAGCCGTATGTGGTTTCTCCACGGAAGCCGGCCGGAGACCGAATCGATCACCGAGCCGATCAGGATGTCGATCGCGGAGTCGTCGACACGTCGGTGGCATCGTTGGTGGCATCGGCTCCCTCAGCCGCCTGGGGTCCACTGCAGCTGGAGGTGGAAGGAGCTGAGCCGTCTATCTTGCGTGCGGAGCCGGGCTTGGATGCCGAGACCTGGGGTGAAGCCTTCAGCCGGCTGTGCGAACGCCACGATTGCCGTTGGCAGCTGCGCTACGGCCCCCCTTCGACGTTATTGCTGACTTGGCTGGACCCGAAGGTGAAGACGAAGGTGAGGCTCGGATCCGAGACCCGTTGGGAGCAGCCCCGGCTTTGGTCCGCGAAGGAGCTTGCGGTCCGCTTGGCCCAAGAAGCAGACATGGAGCTGAAAGTCTCGGAAGCCATCGAGCTCCGGGGTGAGGTGAAGGTCCGGCAGCCTGAAATGAGCTGGATCGAGCTGGCGGATCAGCTCTGTGGCGCGGTGCGCTGCCGGTGGCGAGCGCAGGCAGCCGAGCTATGGCTGAGCCCCACCGAAGCTCCCCTCAGCTTGATGCCCACGGTCAGTGTTCCTGCGGTGGAGACCTTGCTCAAGGTGACCGGGTCCGGCGGCACGGGACTCGAGCGGACGGCGACCTTCGATTGGAAGCGTCCGGTCTATCGTCTATCTGTGGGTTCGACCTCCAAGTCGCCAGAGAAACAGAGCGCGGGTGCCCTGGTGGTCACCTGGTTGCCGTTCTCATCGGAGCTTCAGTGGGTCCTGCCTTTTTGGCTTCCCCATGGCGGGACGCCCGGCGCGTTGTCGTCCACACGGGTGGGCTCGACCCGAACCGAGATCCCGGTGAGCCTCAACTTGGAGCTGGGGCAACATCCAGGTCGAGCCGAAAAGATCCCGGAATCGTCCGGCACTCGATTGTCGGTAGCCTTGGCGGAGCGCCAGAACGGCAATTGGGTGCGGGAAAGTCGATTCACCCTCGACGCCATGCCCGGTAGTTATTTGATGATCGCTCCGCCCGGGGCCTACGATGGTTCCGCCACCGCGGTGATTTTTCTGGGGAGTGATCCCACCGGGCGGGTTTGGGTCGCGTTGGCCGAGCCCACCGAGCCCACCGAGCCCACCGGAACGTCCCAAGCCGACCCGCTTCTCAGGGTCGAGCTGTTGACATTGGATCGGATCGAGACCCGCTCCTTGGTCTATGGTGATCGAGCCTACCGCCTTTCGTTGATCCCCACAGATCCACCTCCGGGCTGAGTCGTAGGCCGGCCGTCTTGCGCAGCCGTCTCGCGCAGCCGTCTTGGGCAGCCGTCTCGGCTCGATCTTGGATGGCCCGCGCGGTTGGGATAGAGTGAAGAGGATGCGTTGACATCTCAATGACCCGGCTCATCCCCATGGACGAGCCATTCCATTAGATTTGCCACGACCAAAGGATCGGCGAGGCTTTCATCCGCCGGATGGGGCTCTCCGAATCGGATCGTGCGTCAGAAACCGGGGCCGGAAACCGGGGCTCAGAAAGACGAGCGGTGAGCCGAGAGACATTCCACATCTTGCTCGTGGAAGACGAAGAATCCCACGCGATGCTCATCCAGCGGGCGTTCGAGCGCAGCGACATCCTAGAAAGTCGACTGACTCTGGTGGGAAGTTTGGCGGCTGCTCGACAAGTGCTGGCGCAATTACCGCCTCCCGGTTTAGCGATTGTCGACGCCCACCTGCCCGACGGGCGGGGCATCGATCTACTGACCGCCGACGCGCCTTGCCCGGTGGTGATCATGACCAGCCAGGAGCACAAGCGCACCGCTGAGGAAGCCCGCGAGCTCGGCGCTTTGGACTACGTGGTGAAATCGCCACGGATTTTCCGAGAGCTGCCGGGAATGGCTCAACGATTGATGGAGTCGCAAGATTCCGTTTCGAGGGATTGATGGATGGCTCGAAGGTCTGAGATTCGGAGGGGTCGCCCATGGGTGCGCTGACGATCCTCTTGGTAGAAGACGACGACGGGCATGCGGTGTTGATTCAGCGCAGCCTGAAACCCGAAGAGCACAGCTTGAACATCATTCGGGTGGCCGATGGCCAGAAGGCGTTGGATTTCATCGCCACCATTGGGCAGCGCGGCCCGGATGAGCCGGTGGTCGTGTTCCTCGACTTGAATCTGCCGGTGGTCGATGGCTTTCAAGTGCTCGAACGGCTCAAAGGAGACGCCGAAACCCGGCGGATTCCGGTCATCGTGATCACCACCACCGACGATCGTCGAGAGATGGAGCGCTGTTACGACATCGGGGCTAATGCCTACATCTCAAAACCCATGGCCTTCGACCGCTTCAGCACGACCATGAAGAGTCTCGGCCAATTCTTGTCGGTCGTGACCGTTCCGAGCTGATGCAGCAGCCGGCGAAGAGCAGCTGAAGTGCCCGATCTCCACACCCTCAGACCGTTTCTCGAAGACCGCCATCTGGAAGTCGCCGCGACCGCCACGGCAGTGGCCGAGCGCATCGCCCAGCTGCCCCATGCCACGTGTGACGAGTCGGCTCGTCGCCAATCCAGGGAGCTTTTGGAGCTCATGGGCGAAGCCGGCCTCTATCGGGTCGCCTTTCCCCCAGAGGTCGGTGGCAGCGCGGACGGTCCGGATTTTCGATCCTGCTGCTTGACCCGCGAAATCCTCGCCGCGGCGTCGCCCCTTGCGGATTCGGTCTTTGCTTTGCAATGTCTCGGATCGACCCCCTTGGTGTTGGCGGGCTCGGAGCCCCTGCGCAAGAGGGTCTTGCCGGAGGTGATCGCCGGCCGCATGATGGCCGCCTTCGCCATGACCGAGCCGGACGCGGGCTCGGACGTCGCCGGCATGAAAACCCGAGCGGTCCGAGACGGTGACGATTGGCTGCTCAACGGTCGCAAGCATTTGATCACCAATGCCGGTGTAGCGGACTTCTACTGCGTCTTCGCGGTGACCGAGCCGGGGGCGGGGGCCCGCGGTTTGGGTCTGTTTTTTGTCGAAGCCGACCGTCCGGGCTGCCGCTTCGTCAAAGCGCAGGTGCTCTCGGAGCCCCATCCTCTGGGGGAGCTGGAATTCGATCAATGTCGGCTGCCCGCGGAGGCGGCCCTCGGCGGCTCGGGGCAGGGCTTCAAGGTCGGCATGAAAACCTTAGACCGTCTCCGACCGACCGTCGCCGCAGCCGCCTGTGGCATGGCGGAGCGGGCCCTCGACGAGGCGCTGGCACACGCCACCACCCGCGAGCAATTCGGCGGCACCCTGGCGGACCTGCCGATGATCCAACAGAAGATCGCCCGCATGTCCACGGAGCTGACCGCGGCGCGGATGCTCACCTATCGCGCGGCCTACGAGGCGGACCAAGGGGCCGACCGCATCACCCTGGAGGCGGCCATGGCCAAATCCTACGCCACGGAAGCGGCCCAGCGGATCGTGGACGACGCGGTTCAGATCCTCGGCGGACGGGGCTGTCTGATGGATCATCCCGTAGACCGTCTCTATCGAGCGGTACGCGCCCTTCGCATCTACGAAGGAGCGACCGAGGTTCAACATTTGGTGATCGCCAGGCAAGTGATTTCCCGGAGCACCCACGGATCTAAGTAGCCCGTCCAGGCCCTCGCCCGCTCCAACGCACTGATGCTTCAAGGTCGCTGAACGACGGCTGCCGTCGTTACTTTGAATTCGAGCGAATTCGAGCGAATTCGAGCCTCAGAAAATTTGCATTCCCATGAGGGACTATTCTTCTGAATTCCGCCTACACGTCGAATCCGGATACATTCCGGTATGACGTGAACCTCAGGAGATCCCGCCATGCAATCATCCTCTTGCGAAAGGTCTATTCGACTTAGCGAAAAGACCGTCTTCTTGTTGTCCTCTTCGCCTTCGGAGAGGTTTGCCGGCTCGTTCCGGTGGCTCGCCGTAATTTGCCTGCTGCTCAGCTTGGTCTGGGTGCCGTCGACCCGAGCGGGCTGCGTGGAAACGGGTTTGGCCGTCACCGGCGAGCCGAGCCCTCCACCCGGCATCGGCGGCATGCTGCGCGCCATCATGGCCGATGGCGACCATCTCATGGTGGTGGTCCAGGTGCCCGAGGCGATCCACGGAACCCTGAGCCTGGTCGATCCCCAAGGTGGGGTTCTCGCTGAGGAAGTCGTGCAGCTCGATCCGTACGAGATCGGCGATGTTCTAATGGTCGATGCGCTGGTGGAGGTACCCGCTCGGGGTTTTCAATTCTCCCTACGCCTCGAGGACTCGGCCTCCGGCGCACCGGTGGTGCTCGCCGAGGTGCCCGTGCACATCGGGCTGGATTGCACCGGTGTCGATCAATGCTCGTTGGTGGCAAAACCCGGATTCGCGACCCCGGGTGCTTTGGCGGAGCCCGCGCTGATCCCGGCCCTGGAGGAAGTCAAGGCGGCGGGCAGTAGCGATATGTTGGGCGATGTGCTGGCCGAATATCCCGAGCTCACCGGCTCGGTGGTTCAACTGGTGCTGGCTCTCGGGCAGGCAGACTCAGGCGGCGGTTTGTCGGTCCGTCCGGATCCGGACCCTTGTACCTGCCGTTGGGTGCCCACGGGCGACGTCAGCGCACCGTCGATTCAAACGGTCACCTCCATCCAAAAAGAGCTGGTGACCGATTGGACACACGGGGTTGCGGGTTACGTGGCGGGGCAAACCATCGACGGTGTGCTGACCGCTAATTTTCCCGCCGCCTTCGCCAACTTGGGAATGCATTTGGTCTGTAGCAAGACCCTAGGCTACCAATCGATCGCCAGTTTGCTGATCAACGGTCGCCCGGTACCGAGCTTCGAGATTCCCAGTTGGTCACCCTGTGAGAGTGATTGTGTAGGCCAGATCGAGCACGACGCCTCCTCGGAGGTCTGCACCGAAGCCAAAGTGTTCGGTGGCGGTGGCCAAACCGCCGAAGCGGATCTGAAATTGGAATCCGAATTCCTCATCGACGAAGTGGTGCAATACGCCATCAATTCCTGGACGGATCTCTTTGTGGAGCCGACCGGCACGGATCAGCAGCTGGTCCAGGCGAGGAAGCGCAAGACCACCACCCTGACGAGCAAAAGCTCGGTCGGCAAGCTCACCCTCGACGGCAGCTTTATGGCCAGTGCGTCGCGCGCCGGCGACGGGCCGGGCGGTTCCTACACCTTTGCCGCCGCCTCAGCGGGTTTTACGCAATGGATTACCGGCAAGGGCGATTGCGCGGCGGACGATTGGGCCTACTACGCATTTGGCGATTCGGGCGGTGGCGAGGTGTTGGTGCGTTGGGGAGATCCGCCCTGATCGATTCGGCCTCCTTCCATCTGAAACGATCAATCGGAGCAAAGGGCGGCGACCTGCTCGGTTCGCCGCCTCAGCTCGTTGTCGGCGGGTAGGTGGCTACGAAGCGCCAAGGCCCGTTGGGCCAAGGGTTTCGCCTCCTCGCATCGGTGGGTCAGAGCCAGTTGCTCGGCCATCAACGTCAGGGGATAGGCCAAGCGGTCGTCGGAAATCTGGAGATCGTCCATCAGGGCCAAGGTTTTTTCCAAAAGCTCCACCGCCGCCTCGCCGCGGCCGGCGTCCACCAAAAAGACGGCCGTATTGAATTGGGTCAAAGCCAGGAGGGGATGGCGGTCGCCAAAGATGCCGCGGGTCATCGAAAGGGCTTCTTGCATCAAGCTCGCCGCTTCGTCGGATCGGTCGAGGTCTTTCAGCTCGAGGGCCAGGTTGTTCAGGATCTTTGCCGTGGTGGGATGACGGCCCACGGACCGACGGGAGATGTCCAAGGCTTCGAGAAAGACTTGCTCGGCCTCCCGGTGGCGATCTTGGGAGCATAGGATCTCGCCCAGGTTGTTCATGCTCACGGCAACGTCTCGATGCTCGTCACCGAGCATTTCCCGACGCAGCTCCAGGACCCTTCGCAGCTCGGTTTCAGCCTCGGAGTATCGGCTCCGCTTTTTCAGCACCGTGGCGAGGTTGTGATGGGTTTCGACGGTCAGAGGATGGGTGTCCCGGAGCTTGCGTTGTCGAAGAGCGAGGGCCTGTCGATATTGTTTCTCCGCCTCCTCCAAACGCCCGAGCCTGGAAAGCACTTGTCCCAAGTCGTTGCGACTCTCCGCGACCGCTAGGTCCTCGGCTCCCAGGAGATCGAGGCGGTCTTCGAGGGCTTGGCGTAGGATCGGTTCCGCGCTTTCGGCATCTTCGAGCTGCCAGGTCACCAGACCCGTGAGGTGGAGCACGTCGGCATGGGCGCGATGGTCCGGGGGCAAGAGCCGATCCTGGTCTTGAGCCAGGGCCAGCAAGAGGCGATGGGCCTCCTGAAAGCGCCCTTCGTCGAAGAGCACCGCGGCCCTACGCCGCTGGTTGTCCATGAGCTCGTTTTCATGCCCATCCTCGACCGTTCGCCACCGGTCGCCGGCGGAGCGGAGCAGCTTGGAGGCCGACGGATAGAGGCCGAGATTGCGGTAGACCTCACCCATGGTGGTCATCAATCGCGCGGCAATGGCGGGCTGGTCGGCGAGCTCGTCGTCAATGCGACCGGCTCCTTGGTCGAGGATCTCCCGGACCGTCACCTCGCTGCCTCGCCCTTCTTCGCCCGGATCGGAAATTTTGAACATATTGGTGGTGAAACCCATCACCGCTTCGACCTCGTCCAGACGCTGCTCGGCGAGCAGGCGCTGGCTGTCGGCGATCCGCATGGCCCGGGTGGTGCCGATGACCCCAGCGACCAGGGAGACGAAAACCAAACCCACGGCTCCGACCCCGGCTCGATTGCGCCGAACGAATTTCGACCATCGGTAGCTCCAGGTGTCGCCACGGGCGAGCACGGGCTCAGAGCGCAAGTGGCGGTCGATATCCTCCGCCATTTGCTGCACCGAGCCGTACCTGCGGTCGGCTTCGGGATGCAGGGCCTTGGTCACGATGGTGTCGAGGTCGCCCTGAAGCCTGCGCACCAGCCGGTCGACGGTGGTGGCGCGGTGGTCGGCCACCTCGTAGGACGCCTGGCGGGCCACCCGGACGCTCGGCGGCTCCAGCCGTTTCTCAAAAGTGCGCTCAATCTCCGACGGCTGTTGGCCGTCGAACGTTCTGGGCAGCTCGCCGGTCAGCAACACATAGAGCAGAACCCCCAGAGCGTAGATGTCCACGGCAGTGGTCAAGGGTTTGCCCAGAACCTGCTCGGGGGCGGCGTAGTTGGGGGTCAGCCAGCGGACCCCGGTGCGGGTCCAAGCGGCGGTGGCGTCGAGGGGCGAGGTGTCGAGCAGCTTGGCAATGCCGAAGTCGAGCAATTTAGGCTCGCCGTCATGGGTGACCAGCAAATTCGACGGTTTGAGATCCCGGTGGATCACCAATCGGCTGTGGGCGACGTGCACGGCGGCGCAGGCCCGGCGGAAAAGGCGTAAACGCGAGGGCACGTCGAGCCGGCTCAGGTCGCAGAATCGATCGATGGGCTCGCCGTCGATAAATTCCAAGGCGAAATAAGGTCGCCCGTCGGGGCTCGAGCCTCCGTCCAAAAGGCGCGCGATGTTGGGGTGCTCCAGCTGAGCGAGGATTTGTCGCTCGAGATTCAAGCGACGCAGGATCTCGTCCGTATCCATGCCCCGTTTGAGCAGCTTGATCGCCACTTGCTGGCGATAGGGCTGCCGACGCTCGGCGAGGTAGACCACGGCCTGTCCGCCTTCGCTCAGTCGGCGCAGAATGCGAAAGGGGCCGAGCTGATCGGGCACACTCTCCACCGACGGCTTCTCGTCGTTTTCCAACCAAGCTTCCAAGGTGCCACGGATCGCGCCGTCGACGCGATTGGAGGGGTCCGCCGAGGCTTCCAATAACGCCAAGACCTCCGTCAACATCTCGGGCTGACCCGCGCATTCCCGCTCCGCGGCGGGGCGTCGTTGGTCCACCGGCAGCTCGGAGAGCCGGTGAAAGATGTCTTCAATCCGTTGCCAGTCGAGGGTCTCGACGGTGGAATCCGTCATCCGTGCCCTCCGGTCAGTCGCCGGGTGAGGAAGGCGCGGGCAAAGCTCAAATCCCGCTCCACGGTGGCGTGTGAGACCCCGAGCACCTCGGCGACCTCGTCGATGGTCAAGCCGGCGAAGGAACGCATCTCAATCACTTTCACCTTGCGCTCGTCGACCTTGGCCAGCTGCTCCAGGGCTTGGTCGAGGGCGATCAAATCCACCGTGGTGTCGAGGCCCTCGTGGCCCACCAAGGCTTCGTCCAGCTCCAGGGGAGCCATGCCGCCGCCCCGTTTGTCGGCATTGCGCTCGCGGGCAAAATCCACCAACACCCGGCGCATGAGCCGGGCGGCCACGCTGTAGAAATGCACCCGATCCTGCCAATCCAGCTCGAGGTCGATGAGCTTGAGGTACGCCTCATGCACCAACGCGGTGGTCTGCAACACATGCCCCGCGCGCTCACCTCGCATGAACCCACGGGCCAGGCGCCGCAGCTCGTTATAGACCACCGGCGCCAGCTGCTCGAGGGCCTGGTCGTCCCCTCGACGCCAATCGAGCAGCAGCTGAGTGACGGGCAAATCGGTGCTCGATCCGGCGGCGGCAGGCATGGCTTCGGTGGGAACGAAGTCGGAATCCGCGTCCGGCTCCGGCGCCTCGGAGCCTTTGGGGGAGTCGTTTCGAAAAGTCCCGGATCGGCTGTCTTTGGCCATGAAATCAGCGCGGGGGCAAGAGGCGAAAGGATTCGTCAGAGGGCGATTCGTAGGATTCTGTAAGGCATCGTAGCATGGGGATGCGTGCATCGGCGGGCCTCCTTCGGGCGGGGAGCGGAATCACGGGGGGCGCTCGGATTCAACTGCGAGCGGTCTTGCCGGGTAGGCGGAATCTGATCCCGAATTCCCTCATTGGACCCTAATCCGGATCCGCCAGGGTGGCCCAAAAATGGAAGCTGGCCAGACTGCGGTGAGGCGCAAAGGGAGCCATGAGCTCCATGGTTTGCTCACGGTTCGGACGGGCGGGCAGGTCGTAAAAACGTTGAAGGGCCCGGGCGAGGGCCGCGTCGCCCAGGGGCACCCGGTCGGCGAAGCCCAAGGCGCGCATCAGCAAATAGTTGACCGACCAAGCGCCGAAGCCGCGGATGGCCAAGAGATGCGCTTCCGCTTCGGCTTCCGGCAGGCTTCGCCAATGCTCGAGATCGGCTTTGGCGGGCTCGGTGGTCGGCAGCGACTCGGAAGCCGTCTCAGTGGAAGGCGGCTGAGCCATGGCGGCGATGCCGGACAGGTACTCCGACTTGCGGCGGGTGAGGCCGTGACGAAAGAGCTCGTCGACCTCCGCCTCCGCGATGGTTTGGGCAGAGGGCGAGCAGATCAGACCGGCCGCGGGCGTGCCGAAGCGTTCCGTCAGCCGTCGGCGGATGGAGAAGGCCGCCGCCAAGCTCACTTGCTGACCGGCCACCACCCAGAGCGCGGCATCGAAGCAGGAACCGGTTTGGGGCAGGGTCAAGCCGTGCCGTCCGTGGATCAGCCGAGCATCGGACTCTCGGGCCACCCTTCGTTCGAAGTCCCTCGGATCCAAATGCAGTCCAAGCCAGCGGATCACCAGCTCGTGGGCATGGCCGGCGGTCAGCGGATCGGCTCGGTTTTGCTCGTCCGCGGTGTGAACCGTGATCTCGGCCCGGTCGACGCCCATCTCCGCGTCGACCCTGAGCGGGCCGACAGGCGAAAGGGTGGACCAAGATATCCGACGACCCTGGACCTTCTCGCTGAGGCTGGAGGGATCTCGTCCCCAATAGGTGAGGAGGTTCTCTTGCAGGAGCCAGTCTGGCAGCTCCAACTGGAACCTGCCGGCGCCGAGCAAGGCCCGATAGTCCTGGGGCGAGATGAAGTAGGCGCTCCGAAAGCATTGGTCGAGGGCCTCGGCGTCCTCGAATCCCGCTTCCGTGGCGATCAAATCGACGGCATCTCGGGTTTCCAGCAGCCGACGACGGACCGATGTCAGATTGGACGGCCTTGGCTCAGCAGGCACGGGATCAGTCGGACCCCGGTCGATCGGAAATCTCATCGCCTTCGAGGCGGAAGATCAACACCGACTCACCCACGTGGATCTCGTCGCCGGGCAAGAGCTCGCTGTAGCGCACATCGTGGCCGTTGAGGCGGGTGCCGTTGCGGGAGCCCAGGTCTTTGACGAAGAATTCATGGCCCACCACATCCAATTGAAAATGGCGGCTCGATACCGACGGGTCGTCGAGTCGAACGTCGCCGTCGTCACGGCCGAATACCGTGCGCGCCGCGGTGATCGGGATGCGTTCGAATCCGGGCGGCGCGCCGAGCACCAAGAAATACGGCTTGGCCTGAATCTGGAGCTGGGGGGCCTGGGGCGCACGGTGCAGCACCCACGTATTGGAGCCGCTGTCCGCATCTCCCGCTTCGAGGATCGAGTCGATCATCGCCCCGGGTTGGAAGAGGGTCGTGGCGCCCCCTTGGGACACGGATCGGGCCAGATTCTCCAATCCACCCTTCCGTCGGGTGCTGAAGCCGTCGGGCTCTGAGTCGGATTCCCGGGTCGCGCCTTCAGGATGATCGGAATCGGTGCGTCGTTTGTCGCTCATGGCTTCTTCCAGGAGAGCTGAAGTCTTTTCGAGTTGTCGCGTTGGACCTCTATCCAGAGAGTCTTCGGTCGACCCGCTTGGAAGCTCTCGGTAATTTTCCCATAGGCTTCCAATTTGGTGGACAAACCGGAGATATGAGCCTCGATCTTACGCTCTCCGGCGGGCACGTTGATCTCGAATTCGTAGCTCTGGCCCACCAAGCGGCGCATCCAGCTGCCCCCTTCGAGGCGCCGGGTCTTGACCTCTCGACCATCCACCCAAATGGTGATGTAGGCGAGCTTCCAACGCTTCTCCAAGGCGATGGTCAAGGGTACCTTGGGCGGTGGGCTGCGCTTTGGACCCTGCTTCTCGGCGCTCGCGACCTGGGCGGTAGGCTCTGTTGAGGCCGGGGGAGCGGTGCGCGAAGGCTCCGATTCAGCCGGCGGGGCCGTGCTCGGGTCCATCGCAAGCCCGCCGGACTCTTCGGCGGGACGGTCGTTGGTGATCGACGCGAGGGGGTCCTCTTCAACGGGATCAGGCCCGGGATCGGGTCTGGGATGTCCCCGCCAATTCGAGGGATACATGTTGACCTGAAGGGGCTGCAGCTCCGGGTCACCCTTTATCGGCCGGGTTGAGACGGGCAGCTCTGGATCTTCGGAGGAGCCTGGGGCGACCCCGGAAGCGGGGCCGGCTGCGGGCGCTTCGGTCGAGCCCGTTCCGGTCGGCTCGGGCTCCTGGACCTCTGCAATCGGGCCGTCCGAGAGACCTCCCCCTGAAAGATCCGGGCGACCCTCCAGGCCTTCTTCATCGACGTTTCCTAAGAGCGAGCTCGGCGAAGTGTCCGCCTCGGTGCCGCCTTCGGAGACGTTCTCGGCGTGATTTCCGCGGGCGTCACGGTTGGCCATCCATCGTTCCGCGGAATCCGCGGCGCTGTCCATCAGGCCGGCAACCTGTCGCTCGAAGATGCCCAGGTTTCGGGTCAGCGTGCTCAGCTCCGGTCGATTCGGAGGCTCCAGCCAGAGGTGCGCAGCGGCAAAACCCAATAGAACGAAAACCAGGGCCGCGGCGAGCCGGCGCAAGAAGAGGGCCCCTCGACGGGGTCGCGCCTCGGTAGGGGGGAGGGAAAGGAAGTCGCTGTCGGAACCCTCGGCCAGGTCGACCGTGCCACCCCCCCTGCCGTTGATGGCCCCCGGATCCCCGGAGTCGGGAATGCCGGCCGGCAGGGTCAGCTCCTTGGTGGACGGGCGAGCCCGCCGCTTGTCGACGGCGGTGTCGGCCGCCAGGTCGTCCAAGGCCTCGGCCATCTCCGCTCCGGTCGCGAATCGATCCCCGGGCTCCTTGGCCAGGGCTCGGTCGAGCAAGCCTTGCAGGGCCGGCGGCGCTTGGGGGTTGTAGATGCCCACCGGGCGTGGGTCCACGTTGACGATTTTGAAGGTGATGCCGGCCAAGGAATCGGCGGCGAAGGCGGGCCGTCCGGCGAGACTCTCGTAAAGCACGACCCCGAGTGCGAAGAGGTCGGTCCGGCCGTCCACGGGCTCGGCCTTGACCTGCTCCGGAGACATGTAATTCGGGCTGCCCAGCACCTGGCCGGTGAGGGTCAAGGAGCTGGAGACCAATTTGGCGACCCCGAAGTCGGCGATTTTGGGCCTTAGGTCGTCCCGGCGCAGAAGCAGGTTGGCGGGTTTGATGTCCCGGTGCACCACTCCTTGGCGGTGAGCGTAGTCCAACGCTCGGGCCACCCGTGCGGTCAATGTCAGGGCTTGGTGCAGCTCCAAGGGACCGTCTCGCCGCAGGCGGGAGCGGAGAGACTCACCGTCCACCCACTCCATGGCGATGAACGGCCAGCCCGTGGCCTGGTCGGTGTCCGCATCGTGGATGGTCACGATATCCGGGTGGTTGAGGCGACCGGCGGCCAGGGCCTCGTGCACGAAACGACGGCGCATGTCCTGGATCTCGTCGTCCAAACCCAGGCGGTGGGCCGACATCACCTTGAGGGCGATCTTGCGGTCGAATTTCGGATCCACCGCCAAATAGACATCGCCCATGGAGCCCCGCCCCAACAGACTGAGGATGCGGTAGCGGTCCAGCATTTCTGGATGGTCGGGCGGCATGGCACGACATTGTATCTGGACCGCCGGCTGGACGGTCGATGGATTTTGCTCTGAGACCCTCACCCCCCAACCCCCTCTCCCGCGGCGGGAGAGGGGGAGCCGGAGGGCACGCCCACTTGATGGGTGTATCAGGAACTTATCCTACGCCCGATCGGTTCAAAATCACCCTCAATCCGCGCGAGTGGAGATGTCTAAGGCAAGGGTTGGAGGGGCGCTGGTGCTCCGGAATCCACGCGATCCAGGCCCATACGTTCCAGCAGATCTTGAAAGCGTGGCTCGTCGCGCAAGACATCGAGCCTCGGGTCCACCGCCACGGACACCAGGTCCGATTCCCGGGCATCGTAAGCCAGCTCCAGCCAATGGAGGGCTGGAGCTGCTTGGCCTAGGGCGGCGAAATCCAAGGCCAAGTTGAACGGCGATTGTCCGCTTGCCGCCAAACGGCGCTCGGGATCCTGTACGGAGATCCGCAGCAGGCCTTCGATGCCTTCTCGGCTCGCGAGCTCCTGGAGAAAAGCGATTTGATCGATGTAGTCCCCTTCGAGCTCGACGACCCGCAAAAAGTCGGAGGCCGCGTCGACATGCCCCTGCCGGATGTGGACCCATTTGAGGGTGTCCCAACCGAGCAAGAAGGACGGCGCGAGCTCGATCGCCCGTCGACATCGAGCATCGGCCCGATCGAAATCGCGGGCGTAGAACCACCGCCAACACACCTGGGCATTGACCGTCGACGAGAGGGGGTCCAGGTCGAGGGCCCGGTGAGCGAGCTCGAGAGCGCGCTCTTGCCGTCCGAGGTTGGATTCGAAGGCGGCGGCGAAGAGCAAGGTATAGGGAGAGCCGGGGTCCAGCTCGAGCGCCCGTTGGAATAAAGGCTCGGCGGCGTCGAAATTCCAGAGATGGAGCTCGTGCACCAGGGCCGAGACCAACGTGCCTCGGGCGGAGTCGGGATCGATCGACAGGGCTCGGTCGGCGAAATCACGGGCCTGATCGAAAGCCTGCGAAGCGTCCGCGAAGTCGAACGTCGCCATCAGCACCCAAGCCAAGGCCGAGCCCGCGTAAGCCTCCGCAAGTTGGGGATCTTCCCGGACCGCCTCGTCAAAGGATCTCAACGCGATGCGAAGATCGTTTTCCCCGAGCTGTTGCAGAAAATGCTGACCTTCCAAATAGAGCTCATGGCTTCGGCCCTTGGCCGCCTGGGACTCGCCGGTCATCTCCAGCTCGAGGGCCAGCTTCTGGGCCACGTGCTCCGCGATCTCCCGCTCAAAAGTGAGCAAATCCCCGATTTCCCGCTCGAAGGTCCGGCTCCACATCTGGTGCTGACGCTCCGTGGCCACCAGTGCCACGTGGATGCGCAGCCGCTCCCGCTCCTGCTGCACCGAGCCTTCGAGCACGAAATCCACGTCCAGCTGCCGAGCGACCGTCGCTAAATCGAAGGCTCCGTCGCGGAAACCTTGGACCGAAGCCCGAGCGATCACCTGAAGCTGCTCAGGCGCCAACCGACCCAACCGCACAATCAGCTCGTCGGTCACCGCGTCGCCGAGAAACGCCCGGTTGGGGTCCGGGGTGCGGGTGGCAAACGGCAGGACCGCAAGACGAACAACTGACGACTCCGCGGACACCGGCACAGGCTCCCTGGGAGTGGAGCCCGCGAGCCGACCGCTGAGCAGGTCGAAGACGCTGACCAGGATCGCGACCAACCCAAGAGCGGCGATCCCCCAAGCCCACATCGGAGTGCGCGGTGAATCACCCTGAACCCTTGGATCTTGGATTTCGGCGGACTCTCCCGACTGGTAGGCGTCCGCCGAATCGTCCGCACCGTCCGCCGTGGGCTGTGCCTTCGCCACCGTCGACTCGTCCCCAACCACCTCCACCGGCGCAATGAATCGATATCCCCGTCGAGGCACCGTCACCACAAACCGAGGATTCGACGCCGAATCCCCCAACACCTCCCGCAACCGCCGGACCGCCGCATTGATGCCACCGTCGACATCCACATGGTGATCCTCCGGCCACAACCGTTGCCGTAGTGTTCCCCGGTCCACCACCTCGCCGGGTCGCTCCAACAAAGCCTCCAACACCAACAGCGGCTGCTCCTGAATCGGCAGCGTCCGTCCTTGGCGACGTAGCTCCGACGCCTTGGCGTCGAGCTCGAAAAGGCCGAATCGGTAGATCAGGGTCCGTCTCCGGGTGTTGGGTTGGGGATGTGAGCAGAGTGGTTGTGCTGTCGGAATTACATCAGAGGAGAGGGGGGAGGCAAAGGGGCTGGGGCGTGTCGCTCATGTTTTGCCTCAGTTTGAAAGCCGATTCTTTGGCTTCTAAGGCGCGCTAAAGTGGTTTGGGCTCTTTCTCTCGTCAAGTGGGTTCAGGGTAATTCTCGCGCTGTAGAGGGAAAAGATGCCAAATCTGAAAGAATGCTTTTCATGAGCTGTCTCTAACTTGTAGAAATAGGGAGTTGAAGTAAATGCGAAAGAATCTCGTATCACTTCTCATATTTGCCATTTTGTTCTCTTGGATGAACTGGAGCTGTAGCAACAACTCAGGTAAGCAGGGAGAGAAGATCGAGCAGCCTAAGCGAACGCAACCTACTAAGGATCGACAATCCGTCCGAGTAGCTCAGAGGGATGACTCGGAAGTAGGTACAGCAGCACCAGTCACGGACAATTCTAAACATGCTTTGGTGCAGCTGCTGATATTTGGAATGATGGCTTTCGAGATTGACGACTCAGCTGGAAGTCGTCGTGTTTGGGCTCTGGCGCCTAAGATTGGAGGCCCTGAACGGCATCGGGTGACCGCCTCGCGGGGCAAGTACAAGTACGACATGAGTTCGGGTGGCACCTATTCTTGGAAAAAGATCCGTCTTCCACTGAGAGGAACAGAGCTCAAGGTCGTTTTTAGCTCACCCCAGCCCGGATTGAAGGCCGATTTCAGCCCATTAGTTGGCCGATTTCCGGTGAGTAGGCTTGATGCCGAAAGAGCTAGTTGGATGTTGCGAGCTGACAAGATCACAGCAGAAACACCGGTCCTAGATCGAAGGAAAGCCAAGTACAGATTTCTAGTCGATTCAGGTGAGCTTAAGACCTGCGGGCTAGTCCACGAAGGTGAGACTAGTTCCGTCTGTAAGGTCAGGGCTGGGAACGCTTTTCAAGCAATGAGTGAGTATATGGTAGTGCAGTGGAGAGTTCAGAAAGACACGAAAGTGAAGCTTCTCGTTGGAAGGACTATGCGTGAGATCGAGATCCATCCTACGGGCGATTCGCATAGCGGATACGCCAAGCTCTATGATATTGCATTCACGAACCTCCCAAGAGCAACGGGCCGAACGAAACGCACGAGACATATAGACGTGCTTCGGAAAAAGCTCTTTCGGGAAAGCGAAACCCAGTGGACCAACTTCTACTATGAGGACGCTGATTGTTACTCTGGAAAACAACCTGCCTGTATTTCTCGCTATCAAGGTTGGAACGGGTTGCCAAGTGGTGGAGACCGGCCTCTGTGTCCTTTTGTCGGAGTGGGACCTTGAACATTAACTCGCTGATTTTTTTGATAATTGTTTTGTTGGTCCCTGAATCAGGAGCAGGCTCAACGACGGCGGTGTTAGAGAATATTGGTGCATCTCAAGATGAACGCTTAGAACAACTTGGAATGAGGCCAGACTGTTTCGAAGAGGTGTTTTTCGAACGGTTCTCGCTACTAGAGGCTAGTCCGGAAATAGCCCTCGGAGTCTATGAGCAGCGAGTTGATGGCAAAGAAGCAGTGGTCGATACCCAACATGTAGTGCTTTTAGGAAGTCCAATTGGCGGACATCTTTCACCATGGATGGCACAGATGCCTTTCGGGCCCTGTCTTCGAAATAAAGAGAAGATCGAGCCAGCCAGGAGGTGCCTAGATAAGACCAGATGCCTACAACTGTGGAAGCCGTCTTTGGGGGACAAGGACGTACTGGAGTCGGTTCAGATAAGGTTTGAGCGCCGTCCGTTGACGCTCTCAGAGAGTTGGCGGTACTCGGAGCTGCCTCCACTTTCTGAGACTACGTTTCGGGAGATTTTACCGGGAAACGCAGCAACAGCTGAGTCTAGTTGGCCTGCTGTGTTGTTTTCGAATTCAGAGGATACTTGCTCACACGGAGTTTTCTTCGCCTCTGCTCAGCGAGCCAAGGAAGGGCTTCTTTGGTCCCTTGAGCCGCTGATTGGAGTGGAGGTTGAGGAAGTTGGTGCTCTGGCTGAAGAAGTCTTTTGCATGAGTATTGGGCGATCGAACACAGACGATCATTGTGTCTTCCTAGAAAACCAGTTCGTGATCGTTCAAGCACAAGATGCTGACGAGGACGAAATTGAGGGGATCGAACGGTGTTTTGACAGTGAAGCTAAAGAATCTTGGGTGTTCGAGCTTGAGAATCAAAGACGAGATTCTGGCGAAAGGATAGTTGCAGCAAACATCTTTGCCAATGCGAATCGCGCTGTGGTGGGATTCGCTAGAATCTTTCCTTGGCTTCCCAACTTGTTGGATACGGTTCGACTGAGTCAAAGGAATGACGATGATTGCAAGGCCAAGTGGTCTTCTAATCGGATTGTGCTGCCTTTCGCTTGTGATCAGAGTGGCTTTCTGCCCAAGGGTCTCTGTCCTGAAGTAGTGACCCACGAGCTCGGACATGAATTGACCCATCAATTGCTGAGACTGACGACTGGCTTTGGAATAAAGGGTAGAAAGGTGCTTTGGGAGGCTCTGGCCGACTATTTCGCAGTGAGCTTAGACCATTCACTTGCTGGCGTCTACGGAGTTTATTGCGGTGAAGATCTTCGTTCAATCCAGGAAGGTCTTTGGAAGCCTTCCTTGAAAAGGCCGACCAGTTTTTTGTTGGATCGGACCGCAGATGATCGCGCAAGCAAGAGTCTTCTCATATCTGGTGCTCTTTTCGATATCGCGCCAGCTCTAGATCTTTCAATTCCTCTTGAGGCTCGACGTCGGATCGTCGACCGGCTGGCTGTTTTGAGCCTGATGTTTGGAGGACATGACTGGCAAGACTTCATGCAGAGATTCGTAGAGCTGGCCGAGCTACTGATACCTGATCAAGTCGACGAGATATGTTCCACCCTCTGGGGGTATGAACACGAAGTGCCAGTTTTAGCTTGTAGCGGAAGGACTGAAGTTGCAATTTTTGATATCGAGCGGGTTGATATCAACCCGCTTCGAGTTGATGGATTTCTCGCCCAGGGCAAGAACAAAAAATGTGATCCACCGGTTGTAACCGCAGGGAACCATCGATCTCATCTTGTTCGAGACGTCTGGTCACTTCAGGCTCATTTCGAAGCCATCGCCTCAAATCTTTCTGGCGGGATGAAGGGTTCGATCGAGATCAATTGTCCGGGGTTCCCTAAAACGCGAAGACAGCCTTTCACGGTGAGAACAGCCGATGTGTCAAGCCCGATGGATAAATCTTACCTTTTGAGGGCTCCCGCGACAGAGGTCAAAGTCAATGTCAGATCTGGGGACTCTAGAGTCCTACAAATCGCAGCAAGAGACTCCAGTGGAGGGTTGACACTGATCACCACGAGCGATCCGAATGCCAATGCTTCTCGAAAGAGCTCAGTTTCGTATCCTCCAGAACGAATCCAAACCAAAGAATGGAGACTGGAAGACGATCGACTCATAGGTGTTGGCCTCCAGAATGAGGAATTGCAGTTCGATATGGACAACGGCGAGCTCTTGCCGCTCGTTCCTGAGCCGGATATCTCGTTGATCCTGGATGGCTGGAATTTTGAGCCATCGGATATGCTCGATCACCCCTTCCAGCCATGGATGACTCCATCCATTCCTGGTCATCAGCTAGACCCATTGATCAACCCTGTCCCATGGCGAGAACACCTTGAGGTTTTTCGAGGTCGCTTTGACTTCGGACTGGCTGAGCCGATCACTGTCATGCAGTCCAGGTTTGAGATGGTGACTTCACTGGCCGAAGCCAAACAAAGACTGAGCTCCGACCTCGAGAGCACCGACGAGTGCGACTATGACCGGGAAATAGCGAATCCTCCAGGTTTGATCTGGAACTATGGCCATGAAGATGAATACACGCTGCTCTTTTTCGATTCGAAGTGCCGAGTTCCACCAAGCTGTCTGGTTGGGCCAGATGATCTGAAGGCTGCTCTGACTTGCGATGGCTTTCTAAAGGTATTCAGGAACGGTGAAGAACCATTGATTGACTATGCTCCGCAGCGATATGAACGGGTTTTGATGCCAGAAGCTTTGGCAAGCGTGGACGTAGATGGAGACTGCGAACCCGAGCTTGTAGTTGGGCCAGTTGCTCTCGGAATTGGTGCTGGGGCTCAAAGTGAGGTCCGGGCGCTTGAATGGACAGGGAACGCGCCGGTCGAGGGGCAATGGCCAATCTTGACCGAGCTGATGCCAACGGTTCCTCCAGTGTTTGAGAATTTCGATAACGACCAATGTCCTGAGGTGATTCTGGCTGGGACAGAGGCCGAAGTCTGGAAGCCGAGTCAGTGTCTCTCACAAGTCGAATGTGGTGAGCAGTAATTAACTTATTGAAACACGACCAAAGGGGCCCAATCCCCGGGATGCCGGAATCGATGCCTCAGCTGGGCCGCCCGTAGGGCCTCACTTGGGGGTTCCCCTTGGTCTAGCCGGCGGTGAAACGTGACGGCGAGCTCGGGGGCGATTTCATCGTTCAGCGGCCAAAGGCTGAGCACGGTGGTCCCGACGCCCGCGGCCACGAAGGCGTGGGCCAAGCTTGCGAAGCCTTGGCCAGTCGGAGGGAGCCCCCGTCCAGAATCGCAGGCTGAGAAGTAGAGAAGTCGACGGGGTCCCGACGCAGGCGGCTGAAGTATTTGGCTCAAGGTGAGCTCTTGGTGTTCCGGTCTGCTCAATGGCAGGACTGAGTCGAGCGGGGAGCGGGTGTTGACGATGAAGTGACCTGCGATGTGTACCCCGTCGGTGCGGTTCAGTCTGGCGGCCAGATCGGACGTATGGGTCGGATTGATCAGCAGGTCCGACGTGCCGTACATGCTCGCTACCTGGTGAGCCTCTGGGTCGGCGAAAGGTAGAGGACGTAGATCACCTCCAGGGTTGGAGATGCCGACCACAAGCATTTGCTGAGGGTGCCGGCTGGACGATGAAGTTTGTAGATCAGTGGCGTACTGAACCGCCAGGTGATCGATGAGCAGGGAATCCTCGGAATCTACGGGCAGCAGGTGAAACGGCAATCCGGCGAGCTTGCTGTCGGCGACTACGGTCAAAGGAAAGCTGAGGTCGATCTGATCGATCACCGGCGCGAGGAGGAGGTCTGCTAGTTGTCTGGCTGTGGCCATCCATCGCCGTTCGTCGGCGCGGTATTGCAACTGCAAGAGCAGTCGATCACGGAGCTCCGACAAACGAGTGTTTGAGACGACCTGTTGGCTCATAGTCAAGATTCCCTGGTTTTCCAGCAAAAGCACGACTTTGTTGGGCAGCACGAAGGTCGTCAATCGTTGAAGCGGTGCGTTGCGGTGCCTTTGGGGTTTTTGCCCGGTAAAAGAGCCGGTGCCGCCAGCGAGGACTTTGGAGACGATCCTAAACAACTCTTCCGGTTTCAGATGATCGGCTGCGAGGTCGACCCACTCCTCCAGCAGCGGCCGGGCCGAAGCTGTGAGAGCCGATGCGTTGGCCCAGCCGCCAGCAGCTCGGACCTGCTCTTGAAGCGCGGAAAATGCTTCTTCTAGGGATTTGAAAGCAGCATCAAGGTCTCCTTCGCGCCGGGACAGGCGAGCTAGCTGAAGCTGGGCAAGCAAGATGCGGTGGTCGTAATCACTGGCTTGATAGGCCTCAACAAGCTTTTCGAGCACGATACGGGCTGCTGGACCGCGGGTGACTCGACCCTCCAGGAGTAGCAGATCGTCTTTCAACATGCCCGCGATTGCGGGATCGATATCTTCCTCGGCCAACCGTTTTTGGGCCGTTTCGAGGTCAGCCCTCGCAGCTTCGAGCCATCCAAGGTCGCTGAGCAGCTCACCTCGCGTCCTCAGGGATGAAATCTCTGGGACTGGACCGAGGGTTCCGGACAATTCAACCCCAAGGTCATGGAACGCTCGGGCGACGCGGTTCAAATTCCGTTCCCGCGCCAGCCCTGCAAGGGCTCTGCAGGTCATCACGCGAAGAAGAATCGGACGCCGGCGATCCTTCAAAACCCTGGTCGCATGGCGCCAGACCTGATCTTCCCTGCCAACTACTTTGAGCAAATCAATGCGAAGCCCGGCGATGGCGTGGTTGAGCATGGGTGAGTGGGTCTGCTCCGCTGCCTGTTGTGCTCGGTCCAACCGGTCTAAGGCTTCTCCGATCCGACCTCGAATCTGGGCAATCAAGGCAAGGAGGCGATGCGCCTCGCCGGCGAGGCCGTGGAAATCCGCAGACGAAGATTCATTCGCTAGTTCTTCGAGTTGGTGGACCGCTTTTTCATAGTCGAGGGCTTGGTAGTGGAGGATGGCTTCGAGCCGAAGACCGGCAAGCTTTAGCGGGGGCGGAGGTTTCAGACTTTCCAGTGCAGCGAGGCGTGGCTTCACCTCTTCGACCGAAAGGCCGTAAAGTGATCTTTCTGCCTCTCTGTAGGCCATCCAAAGACGAGCTGTTTGGTTGGGATGCTCAGCCGCCTCCGTCAGCAGATCCAGGTAGTAGCGGTCGTTTTGATTTGCCAGGCACTCCGTAGCTTTTGCTAATGGCATCCAGGATTCATGACTGAGATCTTTGGACCAGGTGTCGAGTGCAGCGCCGATTTCGGCTTCCACGAGGCAAGGGGACGGCCGAGGTCCCGAGCCATTTTCGGCCAAGGCCGGACCTAGATTCGCCAGCCAGGGGTCATACTTGGACCTTTCCGGTATCGAGGCTCCAAAGAGCAACGCCGCTAGCAGAGCGTTGTGGTGTGCGGTTTCGTTGTCGGGAGAGAGCTCCAAAGCGTGGAGCGCGTGCTCCCATGCGAACGCCGCTTCCAGTGGATCTTGAAGGTTCTGGGCGCGGACCCAGTGTGCTGCTGCGAGGTCGCTGAGGATTTGGGCTCGACGGCTCGGACTATCTTCCCGATCTAGGGCTTCTTGGAGCTGTGGGACCACCGGTTTCACTAATCCTTCCGCGCCCTTGTTGAAGCCTAAGAACAACCTACCCACAGCAGCCCCGTGTAGCCGGTCTCCGGCGGTCTCCGGCTGTGGGTTGCTTTCAAGTTGAGCGACGAGCCTCTTGAGCGTCGCCGTTTGCCTTGGATTTAGACAAGGCCCGCAATGGCCTGAGGGAATCAGGTCAGCCGAGGTCGAGCATGGGAGGGGGTCGGTGAGGCCGTCAACTCGGGGTTGTAGGCAGCGGATCCCTTCCAGCTCTGCCAAGACAGCTGCTCGCGTTGGCGGTTCAGAAAAGCCGCAGCTCAAGAGAGACAAGACCAAGAGAAAACCAGCCAAGACAGCTCCGATCCTGACGCTGTCCTGTTTGCCGGCAATTAGGCCGTACGCATTGCTCATTGTGATCACGGCGCTAGGTTACCGCAGGGTTTCGCGAGTCCCTAGAACTTGAAACAGTCCCTCGAAAGCTGCGCGGCTCAAACAAAAAACCAATCCTCTGGCGGGATCTCCGACGACTTCCCGTACCGACCCACAAGCGGGCCGAAATCGGCCCGTGACCCACAACTCGCTAGACAACAAGCACTACACCCAGAGGGTTTTTCAACATGCTTCACACCTGCAAGAAATCAGGCTTCGCGCTCTTTTTCGTTCTGACTTGTATGGCTTTCATGCTCACCGGTCCCATCTTCGCCGTCGACGCCAGTGACGAGATCGATGCGGATTGGGATCCGGATATGTCGAGCTACAAGCCGGCACCCAACAACTGGCCGCTTTGCGGTGACATCCTCAATTCGAGCACGACTTGGTCCGAGGGGCAGGCTTGCACCTCGAAGGCGGCGGATCGGGTGGTTTCGACCTATGGGCCGCGGCCCCAGAGCGGGGATTTCGATTTCCACCGTGGCATTGATTTGCGCACCACGGATATGGAGCTGGACAACGACGATCTCGAGGATCCGGTGGACCCGAGCAATCCTTGTGACCACGATTGCATTCCCCACACGAGCCCGGTGTTCGCCATTGCAGACGGTGAGGTGGACGAGATCGAATTCAAGTGCAAGAGCGGGGTGTCCGACGGCTTTCGGGTGGTGTTGGTCCACGAATACGACGACGGAAGCGAGGAATATGAGTGGTACACCCGTTACGTCCACCTTTCGAGTGTCGCGATTCTGGATTCGAGCATCACGACGCCCACCTGCACCGGTGGCAGCCAGAGCTGGGAGTGGGAGCCGAGCATCACTGTGAGCGCCGGCCAGCACATCGGTTATACCGGCAAGTCCACGTCGAATAATCACCATCTGCACTTTGAGGTGCGCAAAGACAGCTCCTGGTCGCGTCACGCGGTGCATCCCCAGCGGATCATGCCGTCGTTGCCGTCGGTCAGCTCGAGCACGGTGGAGTTTTCGAGCTTCGGTAGCGGTCAGCCGGAGGTGGAGGTCGACGGGGGTTTGGTGGACATCGTGCGGGTGGAGCTGGAGCAAGCGACCTGCGACGACGTCGCCGGCACGCTGGTGTGCAGCGATTTCGAGGCGATCTCCGATGGTCAAAATGCCGATGGTTATTTAGAGGATCCGCCGTTTTTCGATTACGAGCGCAGCAACTATCAGTTCTCCCACCGCGGGGGCAGTGTGTGGACGAATACCAGCGGTTTCGCATATTGCCCGCACAGCGGCGACCACGGCAGCAGCTACGACAGTGATCTGCATCTGACGGAGGACGATACGTACGTCCACACCTTCAACGGCACCCGGATCGAGGTCTTCGGCGGGGTCACGCCCTATGAGCGTCTGTTCCGATTCGACGAGCTGACCTTGCCTTGGGAGGCCGGTCACGATTACACCTGTCTGCGTCCGGTGGCTGAGACCGCGGGCAACGGCACGTTGACCGGCGACATGATGTGTCGGTCTTACGACGGCGGTCCGTTCGAGACATTGCCTTGACCAGCTTCCCCTAGAAGTCCCTTCCTGCCGATAAGACAAAGGGGCCGCGGTCGCGCTTCGACCGCGGCCCCTTTCGTGTCCGGCCCTCCCAGGTTCGCCGTTGGGGCGATATCTCTTCCTTTGCACTAGGTCTTCTTTTTCTGACGGGCGTCCCGGGAATGTCTTCGGCCCCGCATTTCTTCGGCCCTGCATTTCTTCGACCGTGCTCTTTCGAGCCCCAGAGCTTCCGCGAAGATCGGGTCGAGATATTCTCGATACGTTCATCTGTATTTGGCCAAATCATGATGAAATGGCGGCTCTTGTGGATCATGGATCATGGAGTCCGTTCACCGTAAAGGAGCCGTCGGTGAGAATGAGATGTTGTTTTTCGAGCAATTGGCCGTCGAAGCTTGGATTTTTGTTCGTCTGGATCGTCGTGGCGGGATCCCCTGTGGATGCCGGCACCTTGGAGACTTTGACGTTGCCGGAGCCTGCGCCGGGGGGCGGGATCTACTACGGCGACGTCCAGGCGTCCTTCCCGGGTGTGAATTGGCAGACCTTGGATCGGCTGTACCTGCCGGCCGGCCATTGGGGTGCGTTGCTGCTGGGCAACTTGCCGGATCGCAGCTCGGACCGACCCCTGGTGATCACCAACTCCGGTGGTCAAGCCAAATTCGGCGGCTTGGGTCATGCGAGCCACGCGATTCTCTTGCTCGGAGGCTCGAATTGGACCTTGACGGGGCGATGGGACGGGACCGAGCAGATCGGCGACGCCGATTTCCGTGGACATGCCGCGGGTTATGCCCACAGCTCGGGCACCTACGGCATCTTCATCGACGATGCCTTCGAATCCACCGGAGACTCGGGCATCGCGATCGGCGGGGGAGCGACCGATTTTGAGATCGAATTCGTCGAGATCACGCGGGTGGGTTTTGCCGGGGCGTTGGTCAAAACCGACAACCAAGGCGATGCCCACATGTCGAATGTGAGCTTCCACGATAATTACGTGCACGACACCGGCAGCGAGGGGTTGTATTTTGGCAGCACCCAAAGCCCTCCCCAGCATAAATTTCCCAATTTGAAGATTTACAACAACCGGATCGTGCGCACCGGCACCGAGGCGGTTCAGCTCGGGCAGGTGGGCCGGGGCAGCGAGATCCACCACAACGTGTTTTTCCTCGGTGCTCTGAGCTGGAAAAATCCGTTCGGTCCTTTTCAAGACAACGGCGGTCAGCTGGGGGTTCGCGAAGGGGAGGTGTCGATTCACCACAACCTTTTCATCGGCGGTGCCGCGACCTTCTTCCAATTCTTTCCCCAGCCGCGGGACGGCGATACCCACCTGCCGGGGGACACGGTGTCCGTGGACCACAATTACTTCTCCCACTCGCGAAACTTCGGCTCCTACATCCACGCCCAAAGCGACTTGATCACCCAATACATCTTTGCCGACAACTGGATTCGGGAAATCAACTTCCACTACGACGAGCTGGATGCCGGGGCGAGCGACAACAACGCCGTGTTCAGGACCTTCAACAACGACAGCCCTATGAGCTTCACCGACAACACTTGGTCGGGGCCGCAGGTCTTGCTGCAAGCGAGCGGCTCCAACGCGGTGGAGACGGGCAGCGTGCACATGGCGGAGATCACGCCCGTGCGGTTCATGGACTCGGGTTTTCCGGCGGATTTCGACTATCACCGCATCGAGAATTGGACCGACGTCGACATCGATGGGGATCCGGTCACCTATGCCACGGGCGATTACGTCTTCGACAACGATCAACCCGGCGGCGGAACCCTCTATCAGGCGTTGAGCTCGAATACGGATAAAGCCCCGGCGGATCACCCGGAGATCTGGCAAGCCATGCCGGCTCCGGCCGACGATTTGCGCCTGCACCCCCTATCACCGTTCCAGGGCTTCGGCCTGCTCGACACCGCCGAGGCGATTTTTGTCGACGGCTTCGAGAGCGGAGATACCGGCGTTTGGGGCTCGGTGAGTCCTTAGGGTTCTGGTCGGCCCGGGTCTCGAAGCCGGACCTCTCCAAAGGCTGACTTTTTCGGGGCTGAGCCCGCCGGGGGATGTTTAGCGCGTTTCCTCCTTATCTACCCATGCGCTGTCCAACGGATAGTGCCACCCAAGGAGGAAACGTGAATTCTTTTGCTCTTCTTTACCGCGGATCTTCAAACCGTCGCTCTCGATTCCTGCGGTCCGGGTTCGCCGTCTTGGCGCTGACTTGCGGGGTGACCCTGGCCGGCGCTCAGCCGATCACCTACCAAGCCACCTTCGGCGAGAAGGAGATGCTCTTCCCGAAGGGCTTGGCGGTCGACGGCTCAGGCAACATTTTCGTCAACGATACCGCCAACGGGCGGGTGCAGAAATTCTCGCCGACCGGCGTGTTGCTGCTGGAATTCGGTAGCTCCGGCAGTGGGGCCGGTGAGCTGGACTCCAACGGCAACATTGCCCTCGACTCCTCGGGCAATATCTACGTGGCAGATACCAACAACGATCGAGTTTCGAAATTCAACAGCAGCGGTGTCTTCGTCGGCTCCTGGGGCACCACCGGCAGCGGTGCCGGGCAATTCGACGGTCCCTTCGGCTTGGCCATCGACAGCGCCGATCAGGTTTATGTGTCCGACGACAACGAGCGGATCCAAAAATTCACCAGCGCCGGCGTGTTCATCGACCAATGGGGCTCGGCGGGCAGCGGTGACGACGAATTCAACAACCCTTCGGGTCTGGCTTTCGACGATTCGGATCGACTCTATGTGGGTGACGCCGGCAACAACCGAATCAAGCGCTACAGCTCCACAGGCACTTTCCAAACCGCTTGGCCGACGGGAGCTTCTCTGCCTTTCGACGTGGATGTGGACAGCAGCGGCAATGTATTCGTCGCCACCTTCTTCGACATCATCCGGAAATTCAATAGCGGCGGCTCGTTGCAGACCCAATGGGGCTCGGAAGGCTCCGGCGAAGGTGAGCTGAACAATCCTCAGGGCATTGTGATCGACGCCTCGGGCAATGTTTACGTGGCGGATTCCCACAACAACCGCATTCAAAAATTCGACAATAACGGCATGTTTCTCTCCAAATGGGGTGACGCCGGCGGCGAGTTCAATATGGCCTCGGGAATGGCGATCGACGATGACGGCAACCTGTGGCTGACGGATTTTTGGCACGACAGGATGCAGAAGCTCGATCCCGACGGCGGCTTCCTGGACGGCTTCGGCGGTGTGGGTGAAGGCAATGGTGAATTCAATCGACCCACGGAGGTCGAGCTTGACGGCGCCGGCAATCTCATCGTGATCGATCGCAATAACGACCGGATCCAGACATTCACCGCGGCCGGCGCGTTTCTCGACGTTTTTGATTTCCCAAGCATTTCTTTGGGTGAAGGATTCGGCGTGGACGGCGCGGGCAATATCTACGTGCCCACTTTCACCGACAGCACGGTCAAAAAATACGATAGCGACGGCAACTTCCTCTTTGAGCTCGGCGGATTCGGCAGCGCGGACGGTGAATTTTCCGGACCTCGTGACGTGGCCATCGGCGCCGACGGCAGCATCTATGTCACGGACTCGGGCAATGATCGCATCCAGAAATTCGACAGCTCGGGTAATTTCCTGGCCAAGTGGGGCTTCGAGGGCACGGGCGACGGTCAGCTGAACGCACCCTGGGATATCGCCATCGACGGCAACGGCAATCTCTACGTGACCGAGCTCAGCAACCACCGGGTGCAGAAATTCACCTCCAACGGCGGCTGGATCGCCACCTTCGGCTCCGAAGGCACCGCCGACGGGCAATTCGAGCAGGCGGACGCTATCGCCGTTCAAGGCCCTTTGGAAGACGGCACCACCACCGTTTTCGTCTCGGATCGCAGCGGCCGCGTGCAGCGCTTCACCGACCTCAACGACTTCATTTTCGTGGATGGTTTCGAGAGCGGGGACCTGTCCGTTTGGAGCTCAGCATCGCCGTAGCGCTTGTCGTCTCGAGCTGCTCACTTCAGCGCCGGCTCCGGTGAGCTTGGAACCATTGGACTTTGGAAGTAGACATTCTAAGATCAGCCCGTTGATTCCGGGAGCTTCTCGGCCGGGAAAATCCCCGTGGCCGATTCACTGGCTGAACGCTGATTGAGGATGTTTATGAGTGATCGGACGGTACCTAGGCCCCCTGCGAATTCCAGGATTCGCCCGGGGCTTCGCGGTCTTCTCTCAACCTATTTCTTGGTGCTTTGCCTGGCGGGGGCCCACACGGGCGGCGCCGTCGAAGCGGAAGAGATCGGAGTCGAGGAGATGACGAGCCTCTACACCGAGCTGGCCGCGCCGCCGTGTGAGACCCTGCCGGAGACGGAAAACGGCGGCGCCGGTTTGAAATGCGAGGGGCCGTCGGGCTTTCAGCTCTTGGCCCACGACGAGGACGCGCGGGTGTCGATGTCGGTGGTCGATCATCTCGGCGAGGTCTATCCGTTGGACTTTTGGAATGTGGTGACCCGCGGATTCTCGTCGTTGGGGCCGCGGGTCGAGTGGCGTCTGCAGGGCGGTCGTCCGATGGCTCTGATCGTCAGGGTGGAGGCCTTCGAGGATCCGGAGCGGCCGGATCGCACGGTGTCTTATTTGGTGGTGGCTAAGGTCGCGGATCGAAAAATGTGCGTGACCGACCGCATCCCGCCTTCGAACAACCAAAATCTGATCGCCCGCGAAGCCGCGGACAGCTCCACGGATCGGCCTTGTTTGAAGGCCCGATAACCTCGCCGAGATCCGACCATGAGCCTAATCGAAATCTTCTCCAGTCCCGAAGCTTGGATCAGCTTGATGACCCTGGCCGCGCTCGAAATCGTGCTCGGCATCGACAACGTGGTCTTCATTTCCATCGTGTCCGGCAAGCTGCCGGTGGAGCAGCGTCCCTTTGCGCGCAAGGTCGGCCTGGGTCTGGCTTTGATCACCCGCATCTTGTTGTTGATGTCCTTGAGCTGGGTGATGGGTCTCACGGAGCCTCTGTTTTCCGCGCTCGGTCGGCCCGTGTCCGGGCGGGACCTCATCCTGATCCTGGGTGGCCTCTTCTTGATCGGCAAGGCGACGATAGAGATCTACGACAACGTGGAAGGGGTCCACGGGAGTGGCGGCGATTCCGCCAAGGCGGGGGCGACCATGATGTCGGTTTTGATCCAAATCATGCTGCTCGACGTGGTCTTCTCGCTGGACTCGGTGATCACCGCCATCGGCATGGTCGATGAGCTGGCGATCATGGTGATCGCCGTGGTGTTGGCGATGGTGGTGATGATTATCTTCGCCAATCCCATCGGGGATTTTGTCGAGAAGCACCCCTCGATCAAGATACTCGCCCTGGCGTTTTTGATCTTGATCGGTGTCATGCTCACCGCCGAAGGCACGGGTCGGCACGTGGAAAAGGGTTATATCTACTTCGCCATGGCCTTCGCATTGGGGATCGAGCTGCTCAACATGCGTTTCCGCTCGAAGCACCGTCAAGCGCCGGCTTGATGAGCCCGAACGTAGGGGAGGGCCTTGTGCCCTCCCGCCTTGTCGAATAGCGCATCGGGCGGGGGCAAGCCCCGGGCATGCGCCACCCCTACATCGGATGCCTCTGGTCTAGCCCGCAACTTTCACCAGCCTTCTGCTGCGACACCGTATCCACCTGCATCTACGGCGTCAGAAGCCGATTCCGCTCCTCAACATACTGCAAGTATGTCTGCGTCGCAGAATGCGTCTTCTTCCTTGTATCTACAGGCGTCTCCGGCGTCTCGCGACGAAGTTGGTGAAATTTCCGGGCTAGAAGAAACGCAGGTCTCGCGGGTCCCTGCCGTGCAGGATCTCCGTGGCTTCGATCGAGAGGAAGAGCCCGCCCGCCACCAGGATGGTCCATCCTCGGGCACGGGCTTCGTCGAGGGCCAGCTCCATGGCCTGCTCAAGGGTGTCGGCTCGCCAGGTCGGTAGCTCCGGCCGGGCATTGCCGACGATGCTCTCGATCCGCTCCACCGGGCTGCCCATGTGCTGGGCGCGGGTGCAGATCACTCCGGACGCGCATCGGAGCAAGATGGGCACGAGCTCTTCGGCGTTTTTGTCGCTGGACACGCCGGTGACCACTAGAACCGGCGCGCCCACCCAGCGGCTCACGGCTTCCACCAACGCCTCGGCGGTTTGCGGGGTGTGGCCCACGTCCACGTAGACCTCCGGGTTGTCGTGCACTTTCTCGAAGCGACCGGCCAGGCAGGCCTTCTCGAGCCCTGACCTCAGAGCAGTGTCGATCTGCGGGCGGGACATCTCCGGCAGATGACGCTCGATCCAGGCCTCGGCCAGCACCATGGCCAGGGCCGCGTTCCATCCCTGGAACGCCCCAGCGAGGCCGATGCGCAAATCCTCGAAGCGGCGATCCCCGATCTTGAGATCGACGGTCTGGCCCCATGGAGCGGGCTCGACCCGCAGCAGTCGGCAGAGCTCGTCGATGGCGACCAGGTCCACCCGGCGGACCTCGAGATAACCCCGCAGCCGCCTCAAGGCCTCCGGATCCAGATTCGCTCCCGCCACCAGGGTGCCACCGTCGGGGCAGAGATCGGCCTTGTCGAAAGCGATCAAGTCGAGACGGTCCCCCAGCAAGGCGGTGTGCTCCAGGTCGAGGGACGTGAGACCCACCAGGCGTCCCGGAATCGCGCGGGTCGAGTCGTACCGACCGCCAATGCCCGCCTCCGAGATCACCACCCGCACGTTTCGGTCGGAGAAGTGATTCGCAGCCATGGCGGTAAAGATTTCGAAGGCGCCGAAACGGTCGTCGGGAAATGAATCGCCGTAACGTCGGACGGCCTCTTGGACCCGGTGCCAGGCACTTCGCAGGGGCGCGGACGGAATGGGTCGACCGTCGACCACGATCCGTTCGCCGAAGTGACGCAAATGGGGTGAGGTATAGAGCCCGTAACTGACCGGCAGGTGATCGAAGATCGAGGCCAGCATGGCGCACACCGAGCCCTTGCCGTTGGAGCCGGTGATCTTGATCGCGTCCAGACCCGAAAGCCAAGCCGGGTCGGTGAGCTGCTCGACGAGCCGGGCCATGCGATGCAGGCCCACGCCGCTGCCGTACTTTTCAAGGCCCGCGAGCAGCTCCATGGGATCGAAGGAGCTAACGCGTTCTTTATCGGAGTCGGCCAAACGAATTCCTCTCGGATTTGGGTCACGTTGTTGCGGGTAGGCGGCCCTACGAGGTGGCGCTCGGGTCGTGGGCCTTTCTTGTCAAGAGCCTAGTCGATCTGCAAGGATTCTGTCGAAGATCCAACCGTGCCTCCATGCTGCTCGCTTCTTTCGGCGTGGACCTTTGAAGACACCTCTGGACGCTCTCAGCAAGATGAAAGGACGCAGCTCATGTCAGCTCCATCTCTCATGAACATGACCGGCTCGGCCATCGGAATTCTTTTCACGATAGTGTTGCTGGCTGCGCTTGTGCAGGGTCCTGCGCAGGCGGCGGGGTCGTCGGACCGTTCCGGCGGCAAGCTGGGCCAGTGGATGGCGGCGAAAAATCATCCCGAGACGGCCGCGGCTTCGGCGTTGGCGAGCATCGATGCAAAAGCAGTGGATCGTGAGCTCGATGCGCTGATCACAGATCCGAGCAAGAAACCCCAACTGAGCTCGGGTTACCGATTGAAGACCCTGCCGTCCGAAGGTTTCGTGATTTACGAAGATCCGTCCGATCATCATCCGAGCCTGATCTTGAATCAGAAACCCCGCTACGATCTGATCCTTCAGGTGCCCCACAGCGGCCTCGAAACCGGCACCGTTGCGCAGGCGGCGTTCTTAATGCGAGAGCTTGGTGCGCGGGCAATTTTGCTTTCCGGGATGCATCGATGCGCGGCGTCGACTTTCTCGGATTGCGACGGCAAGACCTCGGTCTGCGGTCAGTCGGAGCCTTATCGGACTTCCGACGCCGCCCATTCTGCGGATGGCCTATTCCAGAAGATGCACGAACGATTGACGGACGCCTGGCCCAAGAGCTTGGTGGTGCAGCTGCATGAGATGCGTCCTTCCGAGAAAGGTCCGTTGGTGATCCTGTCTTCGACCGCCAAAATCCATGGGGACGATGGCCCGGTGAGCGGCTTGAAAGCGGCCTTGCGCAAGCATCTCAAAGATAAAGCCTCGGTGCTCAGCTGCCATGACGAAGAAGATTTGAAAAAGGGTTTTCGGCTGTTGTGCGGCTTCACCAACGTTCAGGGCCGGGAAATCCACGGCTCGCCGGATCCGTGCGACGGCAACGCAACCCGCTCCAGCGAGCGATTCCTGCATGTGGAGCAGGACTACGAAATCACCTCGGAGCCGTGGTACCTCGATGGTTTTGCCGCGGCCCTCGAGGAGCTGGCGGAGGCGAGCCGGCGTCTCTGATCGCCGCTGCTAAACCGCTCTCGTGCCGAGCAAGCCCCGAAGACGTTCCAGCTCGAGACGTCCCCGCAGGTATCCGGTTTTTTCGATGAGGCGCTCGGCCTGGTGGAGGTGCTCGGTCGCCTCGGCCCCACGACCTTCTCGGATCAAGAGCTCTGCGCTGACGAAGTGAATGTGGGCTCGATTGAGGACCATTTCCCCTCGGGTGCTGATCTCGTCGGCTTCTTGGAGATCGAGCCAGGCGCCGTCCACATCGTTCATCATGCCTTTGAGCACCGCTCGTTCCATCAGTGGGTAGGGCAGGGTGTCGTCCCGTCCGGTCAACCGAAGGCTGTCGACCGCCTGGTCGAATAGCTCGAGGGCGCGCCGGTGGTCGACGGTTTGCCCTTGCTTGGCCCGGGCGGTGAGCAACAAAGCTTGGTAGTGCTGGAAACGGGCGACGAGGCTGGGCTTGCCGCTTTTTTTCGAAGCTCGAAACATTCGGTCCAAGCGTTCCTGGGCTTCGTCGAAGCGTTGCAGGTCGATCAAAAGGCTGACGAATTTGATGCCGTTTAGGCCGTCGAGAAATTTTTGGTTGCGGTGTTTTCGCTGGAGCCGCTCGGACTCGTTGAATGCGGCCAGGGCTCCGTCGACGTCCCAGCCCAGGTGCAGGGCATTGCCGAGGGTGGTGCGCCGGCTGATCTGATGGTCTCTGCGATCTGTCTTGTCGGCGGCTTCGAGGCTCAAACGCGCGAATTTCACCACATTGGGAATGTCTCCCAGCTTGAGGTAAAACTCTTTGAGATTGGCCGCGTTTTTGGCCGCTCCCAGCCAATCTTCCCGTTCTAAATGGCGATCCACCGCCTCTTGGGAGGGCGCGATGGACTCGCGAATATGGCCGAGGGCGGAAAGGCACAGGCTGGCTCGGTTGAGGACCAGCATTTGTTGGGACGAGCTGAGCTCGGGCACGGGTCGATCCCAGCGTCGCTCGAAAAAACCCGAGAGGGCGGCGAGGTTGGCTCCGAAGGCGCCGATGACTTTCGTGCTGTAGCTCTGGTTGTGGTTGATGCGATCGAGGAAGATATCGTCGAGGGCTCGGCGGTAGAGCCCGGCTTCACAACCGTGCATGACGGCGGCGAAAAGGGGCTCCAGCTGCGGCAGGCTCTCCGGCCGGTGCTCGGTCGGCCGGCTGCGATAGTAGTCGAAGAGCTTGTGATGGGCGGCGGTCCAGATCTCCGGCCGGCTGCTCTTGAAGGCGTCGGAGAAATATTCACGGATCAACGGGTGACAGTCCAAGCTGTCGGGCTCGAAATCGTCGGCCTGGGCTAGGAGGCTGAGCCTCCTCAAGTTGCGGACCGCGTATTTCCAGCCGGCCTCCGAGACTTCCGAATCCACCTCGAGCTTTTGGAAGATCTCCTCCAAGTGAAGGGCCTCGAGGGCCTCGGCCGGTGCCGGGCGATCAAAAAGCCCCATCAAATAAAGGATGCCGAGCTCCTTTTTGTCTTGGAGCCAATCTCGGTAGGCCGCGATCACTCGGCGAGCATGGCCGCCGAGGTCTTGCTCTTCCATCAAGCCGGGGATCAGCTCCACCTTGCGCACATCGCCGCCGTAGACCACGTCGAGATAGCGACCGAGCAAAGTCAACGCCAGGGCGTGGCCGCCGAGATCCCGAGCGACCTCAAGGATCTTGTGCTGCTCGCCCGGTTTGGCCCACACCCCCAGATGGCTCAGCAACCGGGCACCGGCGTCGGGGCTGAGATGGCTGAGCTGCACGGTTTTCAGGGTGTGCCCGTCCTGCATGTCGAGGTCGGTGAGATCCACCCGCGAGGTCACCACGCAGAGGAAGCGAGGTCCCAGACGCGCCGCCTGTTTGAAGAAGGCGACCATGGATTTGTCGCGCAATTTTCCGTGAAGCTCCCCTTGGGGATATTGCAGCGGCTCCAGTCCGTCGAGCACCATCAGGGTCGGTGAGTCCGTGGCGATGTCAGCCAAGCGAGTGCCGCGGTCCCATGGAGGAAGCCGGAAGTCGCTTTCAGCGGCGCCGAGCCGCCTCAGGGCGTGGTCGAGGAAATCGTCGGCGGTGGCCCGTCCGTCAGATGAGGTGCCCTGGCGATAGAAGGACCATCCGTAGACCCTGAGGGCGCCACGGAAGTCGTCGGCCTCCATCTGTTGGAGCCAGCGATTGACCAATGAGGTCTTGCCCACACCGCCCCAAGCGATCAACGACAGGATGCGGGTGTTGGAGTCGTCCCAGGCCTCGTCGAGGGCCCGGAGCTCCTCCTCACGACCGAAAAGCTGCTGGCCGGTGGACGGCAGGCGGGCGATGTGAACGGCTCTCTCGGCTCGCCGGGTCCGATCGGAAGGGTCGCGGGCAAAAATGGAGCCGTGGTCGACGCTCAAATAAACCACCGGCGTCGACCATTCAAAGCTGCCCCAGTCTCGATCCACGCCGTAGATGGACTTGCGCCCTTCGGCCACTGCCACCTCTACAGGCTCTCGGCGGGCCAAGGAAGGGTAAAACCCGCGACTGAAGGCGCCGGCGGCGTCGGTGGAAATTGGGAATTGCATGGCTACCACCGCTGGTAGCTCGGCCCGCAGCACTAGGGACGAGGCGACGCCCGAAAATGGGCTCAAACCCTTGCGTCGCGGAGCTTCGGCGCCCCGGCAAGCACTCAGCACTACCAACCGAAGCTGCTTGTGGCCACGGACCAGGACCGCTAGGTCTTTGCCGGTGATCGTTGCTTTTGAGCCTTCGCCGAGCAGAAAAATAGAGCCTTCGCCGGAGGTGGCGTCGAAGGTGCCGTGACCCATGACATGCAGCACATGGGGGCGCTGGTGTTGCAGCAGGCGGTGCAGCTCGTCGTAGGAGCCGACCCGAGCAAAGCTGGGCAGGATCTCCGGGTCGGAGCTTAAGGCGGTCCGGATCTCACGGATTTCCCGCTCCGCGTCGATGCGGTCGTCGGAAGGGTCGCCATCGTCGTCGTCTTGTCCCGAGCCGGAGCCCGACAGGCCGTCGATCACCAACACCCGCAGCGAGCCGTGGATCGAGCGGAGATTCGGATCGATGGATACCGGTCGTTTCAAATAGCGGACGATCGGTGTCCACGGGTCGTGGGCGACGAATTGTCGGCCGTCGGGGTCGAAGAGAAGCTCCCAGGGTAACGCGGCAAGCTGGGGCTCGTTGGCGTCGAGCACTAGGCGCAACCGGAGGCCTTTGCCGTCCTTGAAGGCCGCTTGTCGACGTTTGGCCAACGCCTCGCGAACGCCGCCACTGATCAGGCGGCGGTACAAGATCTCGCCGAAAGCTCGGGGATTCGGAACGTCGGTGGGCGGCGGACGTTTCGTCGGGGCGCCGGTGATCCGGCTTTGAAGCGCCTCCAACGCGTCGTCGAGCTGGGTCAGGTCAAAGGGCGGGTCGAATCTCAAAGGGGCGCTGTCGCCCGAAGCATGGGCGACCCGCGCCCTGCATTCGCCACCGACCCGTTCCAATAGGATGGAGAAATCCTGGAAGTCGGACGGGCTGGGCGTAGTCCGGGCGTGGGGGCTGGGGAGATCGGTCTCCATGGGGCCTCGGGATCAGAAAAAATATTCAGGAGCTCATTGTAGCTCGATTCCCTCGATGGGACTGACGATAGAGTCGGCCTCGAATTCGAATCGGCGGAGCCGTCGGACCCCCGAGGCGCGCAATAGAAGACAAAGCTAGAGACACAGCTGGAGACAAAGCGATATGAAGATGGCCGGAAAAGTTGCCTTGGTGACCGGAGGCGCCCACGGGATCGGCAAGGCGTTGTGTGAGCGATTGGTGCAGGAGGGGGTCGGCGGTGTGATGGTGGCGGATATCGACACCGAGGCCGCGCAGGCGTTGGCGCAGGGGCTGAACGCATCCGGTGGACGGGCGGAGGCGATAGGTTGTGACGTCACCCGGGAGGAGGAGATTCGCCGAGCGGTGGCGGCAACCGAAGAGCATCTCGGGCCGATCGACCTGCTGGTGTCGAATGCCGGTTTCGGTTTCGGCGACGGCCCGGGTTGGATGGCCACCTCCCAAACCGACGAGCAATGGGACACCCTGTGGCGGGTCCATGTCATGGCCCACGTTTGGGGTGCCCGGGCTGTGCTGCCGGGCATGATCCGTCGAGGCTCCGGTTATCTGCTGAATACGGTGTCTGCCGCGGGCATCCTGAGCCAAATCGGCGACGCCGCCTATGCCACCACCAAACACGCGGCGATCGGTTTTGCCGAGAGCTTGGCCATCACCCACGGCGAGCAAGGGATCCGGGTTTCCGTGCTCTGTCCCCAGGGAGTTCGAACCCGATTGTTGGACGTCGAAGAGGTGGTGGCCAAATCCGTGGGCACGGACGGCATCCTCGAGCCCGAGCAAGTGGCGGACGACGTGATTCGAGCCATGGACGAGGAGCGGTTTCTGATCGTGCCCCATGGGGCTTCTTTGGAGTATCTGCGTAGAAAAGCGGCCGACTATGACCGCTGGCTCCAAGGCATGCGCCGATTCCGTCGCTCGCTCTTTCCGTCGGACGACATCATGGACCTCGGCCCGGAGACCTGAGGACCTTTCTCAAAAAAGATCGCCAAAGAAAAATTGCTCCCCGCTGGGGCGGGGAGCCGGAGGATCAGACCTGAAGCCAAGACGGTGATCGGTTGGACTGGCTCAGCGCACTCCGCAGGGGCCGCAAGTCGTGCTGAAGGGCCAGGTGACGGACCAATCGGATGCACCGTCGTCTTCGAATTCCACTTCCACGCCATCGATTTTGACTTTGATCTTTTTCACGCCCAGGCAGAACCAGGTGTGGGTTTCGGAGCAGGAGAAGCCCGCCGCGCAGGAGGCGCCACCGCCGTGCTTGGAGCTGACCGACGCGCTCGAGTCGGAGGTCATCTTGTGGCACCAGCCGGTCAAGCCGCTATCCCAGCAGCGGGTGTTGGTGACGTAGGCCCGGCAGGTTCCTTGGCAGCTGGAGTCGCAGGTGCAGGTGGCGCCTAGGGTGGCGTAAGCGTAGTGTTTGCCGAAAATATGGTCGTTGCTGTCTTCGTCGGTATTGTTGAAGGGACCGACCTGAACCGTCGATGGGGTGCACTCACCGCCGGGCACGGGCTCGATCGGTTTCGTTTGCACGTCGGTGCCGGTGGTGGTGGTGTCGCCGTCGCCGGGGGTGGTCGTGGTGGTGGTGTCGCCTTGGGGCTCGGAGTCGGGGAGATTGGATTTCTGAGCTCCGGCGAAAGCTTGAGGTGTCGGGGGCAGATCCTCGATCGCCACCTCGGCGATGCCCGCCACGATGTTGTCACTGACCACGAACTCCAGGTCGCCGTCGGCGTTGGGATACCAGATGAAGAGAGCGGAGTAGGTGCGGGATTGACCGTCGAGGGTCGCGGTCACCTGATAGGCCGTCGCGGAGTGAGCGTTGGAGAGGTCTACCACCGCGCTCTGCCCCACGGTACCGTCGAGCACTTGTTGGATGGTGTACGAAGAGTAGATTTGACCGTCCGGTGAATCTTCCCAATTGGCGTCGATGAATTCCCAGCTGGCGCTGTAGGAAGCGGTACTGGCGATGGCATCGCTCAGGCGATGCATAGCCACCGAGTCGCCCCCGGGCATGGTCACCACATCGACCCACAAGAAGCTACTGAAAAGGCTGGAGTCACCGGTCACCAAGCCGGACACTTGCAGGTCGAGGTCTGTGGAGCCGGTGTAGGTCAGCATCTTGGCGTATAGATCTTGGACTTGTTGATGCTGTTGGACTTGAAGGTCGGGGGCGTTCACGGGAATGGGCGCAGCGATCAGGGAAACAGGGACCAAAGCAAGGATCAAGCAACAGGCGGTCAGCAGGCAAAGAGAAAGATTTTTCACGGTTCATCTCCTAGTGAGGCATGAGGTTCGGGATAAAGAATCACTGGCTCAAAGTTGCAGTGAATGTTGAGTCATTGGATTCAGGGCCGGCCGGCGGATCGAATCTTTTTCAATGTATGTGCTTCCTTAGAGCAACAGGTGTGCCAACCTGTGTTTCCATCCCGAAAGAAAAGTGAAATTTCTTGCCGAATGGTGGTGGTTCGGAGTGGTGAAATCGATGTAAGTTGATTTTGTACAACAGTTTAAGATGGTTTGACTCGGACTGGAAGACCTTCGAAAGCACCGGCTCAGCGCCTCGACTCGGCCGCCGTGCTCGGCATGTAAGCGCAAATAGGGTTGATCGAGCATTCGGGATGGGTCGTGTCTTGCCCGTGGGCTGATCGACCCGGGTAAAAGGTTTCACATCGATCACCGTCGAGCCCTTTTGTTCCTCGGGTCGTGACGGCCCTGACTAAAAATCGATTTGTCGAGCCGCACCGGCGTCTTCGATGTCCGCGAGCCCAGGGCAGGGCCTACCCTGGTGGTATCGGAACCTCGCCGTGTACACTGAGCCGGTAACGAAAGCTCTGCGCGGATGATCTTCGGCTCGCTCTTCGAAGCTTCCGCCCATGCGCTCAAAGGTGGTCCCTCCATGTCGAAGATCCACAACCGAGAGCCCGATCCCGAAAGCTCACGGACCGAGCATCGAGTCACCCGCCTTTTGAGGCGTTGGATGGACGGCGACCAGCATGCCTTGGACGAGATGACCCCGCTGATTTACGACGAGCTGCGACTCCTGGCGCGCAGTCATATGCGGCGCGAGCGCTCTGGCCACGTGCTGCAAACCACGGCCTTGGTGCACGAAGCCTATTTGGAGCTGATCGGCCTCAATGTCGACTGGCGCAGCCGGGTGCATTTCTTTGCCGTCGTATCGCAAATGATGAGACGGGTGTTGGTGAACCTGGCTCGACAACGGGGCGCCGCCAAGCGCGGCGGCGGCGTTACCGTGTTGTCGCTCGACGAATCGCTGGTGGCGAATGGGCCCGCTCTGGATATCGTGGCCCTCGACCTGGCTTTGGAGAAGCTGGCGGTGGTCGACGAGCGCAAGGTGAAGGTGGTTGAAATGCGCTGCTTCGGCGGCCTGACCATCGACGAGGTGGCGAGCGTGCTCGAGGTGTCGCCCGCCACCGTGGAGCGGGATCTGAGCTTTGGTCGCGCTTGGCTGGCACGACATCTCGGACCGGTTCTTTGAGCGACGAAACGACGTCGAGCCGCGGAGAGCTGGATGCCGACGGCTGGCGGCGGGTGGAAGAGATCTTTCACCGACTGAGGGCGGAAGCCCCGACGAGGTGGCGAGCCCTCGCCGACGAGGCTTGCGGTGACGACCCGCGAATTCGCCAAGAGGTGCTGGCGTTGCTCGGCGCCGAGGGCGACGGGCAAGCCCTGGAGGGAGCCATTCGCGGTGCGGTCGACGGCTGGCTCGGCGGCGACCTTCTGGGTGGCGACCTTCAGGGGGGCGATCTTCTTGGGGGCGACCCAAGCCCGCTCACCGATCCAGAGGAGATCGGTCCTTTTCGCATTCTCGAGCGCATCGGCGAAGGCGGGCTGGCCGTCGTGTATTTGGCCGAGCGCGACCAGCCCTTTCACCAAAAGGTGGCGATCAAGCTGCTCAAGCGAGGATTGGAGACCGAAGAGATCCTGCGGCGCCTCAAGCTCGAAGGTCAGATCTTGGCGCAGCTGGAGCATCCGAACGTGGCGCGCTTGCTCGATGGGGGGTGGACCGACGACGGTCGGCCCTATTTCGTGTTGGAGCATGTGCAAGGCGAGCCCATCGACCGCTATTGCGACAGCCGTCGCCTCGATATCTTCGCCCGCCTACGGCTGTTTCATACCTCCTGCCTGGCGGTCCAGCAGGCCCACAATCGTCTGGTGGTCCATCGGGACCTAAAACCATCGAATCTGCTGGTGACCACCCAAGGCGAGCCCAAGTTGCTCGACTTCGGCATCGCCAAGCTGCTCGACACCTCCCATCTACCGCACGCGGGGGCCGCGGCCGCCGTAACCCGACCCGGCGCATCGTGGATGACGCCGGACTACGCCGCGCCCGAGCAGATCGCCGGTGGCGAGCTGACCACGGCGGTGGATGTTTACGGCTTGGGCGTGCTGCTGTACCAGTTGCTCTGCGGCCGGCTGCCGCGTCAGCCGGTGGGTAAGACAGCCTTGGAAGCCGAGCGTCTTCTCGATCACACCCCACCGCCGCCCAGCGAGCAGCTCGAGCCCACCGCCGCGGCCGCGCGGGGCGGCACGGTCGATTCGGTGTCACGGGTCGTGCGCGGCGACCTCGACAACCTCGTCGCCAAGGCTCTGGAGGCTGATCCGGCACGCCGTTACGCCTCGGCGCAACAGCTGGCTGAGGACGTGCAACGCTTCCTGCGCTCCGAGCCGCTGGTCGCTCGACCCGATACTTGGATCTATCGGGCCGACAAATTCGTACGCCGGCACCGAACCGCTGTGGGGGCGTCGGTATTGGTGGTGCTGTCGCTGGTGGTCGGGGTGGTGGCGGCGATGCTCGGCCTGAGGCAAGCGCGGCATCAGCACAACCTGGCGCAGCAGAGATTGGCGGAGATGGAGGCGGTGGTGGACTTCACCGCCGGCATGTTCGAAATTTCCGACCCCGGCGAGGCGCGCGGCAGCCGGGTGACGGCCCGAGAGATTCTCGATCGAGGAGCCGAGCGCATCAGCGGTCCGAGGGCCGATTCCATGGACGGACAACCCGCGGTGAAGGCACGTTTGATGGACACGATGGGGCGGGTGTACCGTAATTTGGGGCTCTACGGCTCGGCCCATGATCTTCTTTCCCGGGCGAGCCGTCAGTGGCTCAAAGCGGGCAAGGACTACCGTTTGGATGCCCTCGCCGGCCGTCGGCGTTTGGTGGCGGTCCTGCTGGACCAAGGCGATCTCGACGGGGCCGATGCTGCGCTCAAGGAGATTCGGGCTGAAGAAGCGCGCCTCGGCCCGGAGCTCGCGGCACACAAAGCGGGATTGGCCGAGACCCTGCACCTGTCGGGCCTGCTGGCGCGGGCGGTCGACGATCCGCGGGCTGCGTCGCTCCTTCGACAAGCCCTCCAGCTGCGGGTGAAGTCGCTCGGTGCCGACCATCTTGCGGTGGCGGAGAGTCGCAATGATTTGGGGGAGATCCTCGACCAACCGGAGGCGGCGCGGGAGCAGCTCGGGCTGGCCCTGAGCATCCGCCGCAAGCACCTCGGCCCGGATCATCCGTTGGTGGCGGAGACGTTGCACAACTTGGCCACCCTTCATCAAGAGACGGGGGAGCTGGACGCCGCCGAGCAGAGCTTCAGGACAGTCCTCGCGATTCGCCGCAAGGTGTTGGGCGACGTCCATCGCGACGTGGCCGTGACCCTCAACAATCTCGGCGAGGTGCTGCATCGCCAGGAGCGACACTCAGAAGCCTTGGAGTCTTATCGGGAAGCCGTGCGAATCGCTCGGCAGACCATTCCGATGCATCCCACCACGGCGGGCCTGCTGAGCAATCTGGCCCTCGAGCTGCGCGACTGCGAGCGGTTGGACGAGGCGATTGAGGTGATGGCCGAGGCCGTGGACCTGCGCTTCCGCCTATTCGGGAGAACCACCGAGCAGGCCCAGCTCGATTTCAACTACGCGGTGCTCCTGTCGTCGGCGGGTCGTCGGCGGGAGGCGGTCGCTGAGCTGGAAGAAATTCTGAGCGACATGCAAGAGCTGGGTTTGACGGGTTTCCCGCTGTCTTACCCCCTCACCTTGTTGGCCGACTTATTGGCGGACGAAGGCGATTGCGGACGGTCAGGTGCGTTGGCTTCGCAAGCCTTGGAGCTTCGCTCTGAGCTGGCTGACGATCACCCTCTGCGCGTGCGAGCTCGGGAAGTGGCTGCCCGCTGCCCGGGGGTGGCGGGCTAACCCGGCGGAGATCAGCCCGTCAGGCATCAAGGCGGGTCGCCCCAGCGTACGATCACTTTGCCGCCACCGGTTCCTCCTTTCATGCCGTGCTCCAAAATAGCCGGCGGCATGGACCCACAAATGGCCTCGATACGAACCTCGGTCTGCGACGACATCGACGCGAAGATGTAGGGCTGTGGGCTCAGGACGCTTTCGATGCTGAGCTGGGCGTCGGCTCGGAGGTGGATCGTCGTGCTCGAGCGAGACCCGTGGACCGTGCGCGTGGCAAAGAGGGTGCCGGTTTGGTGGAAGGTGTCCCCGGCGGGATCCTGGCTGCTGAGCTGGTCGCCGACCGATCTGCCCACGACGAAAGCGCCGTCGATCCACAGATTGGCGTTCATCGATAGGCCGACATCGGCACGGTTTTCGGGCCGGCCGAAGGCTTTGGTGGCGGCACACAGCCTGGCCTCGGCTCGATGATCGACCACGGGTGCGCACGGCGCCGAGCAGTCGGACCAGATCGGTAGGCGAAGAGACTCCGGCCGTCCCGCGATTTCAATCTGCCTTGACTTCACGCCGCGGAATTTCCCACACACGAGCTGGTAGCCCAGGGTCATGTGCCGGGGACCGACGGAGGTCAGATGGTCGAAAGCGGTCATTTGCGCCGCCCATCGACCGTCGGCTCCCGACCACCGCCGGCTGACTTGGAGAGGAGGGGAGCCGGTCGGGTGGCCGCTCTCCACCAACGGTGATCGATCCTCGATCGCCACCCAGCTGCATTGGCATAAGCCGTTGCCGGGCGGCAAAGAGATCTCGCCCGGCATACCGCCGGGTCCCTCGAACACGCCGCCGGCCTGCCACGCCAACGCCAGCTCGGCCAGGGGACCGCGCAGGGCAGGCGATCGGTCGAAGAGCTCGGCCAAGGCGTCGTCGTGGCCGGCGGCGCGGAGCTGCTCGATCGCGTCGATCAGCTCGCGATCCACCGTCGCGCCGTCCGCCTTCAGGTCCCTTTGCACCCGCCATCGGCAGCTACCCCCTTGGCAGGTCACCCGCGGGCGAAAAGGCTCGTCCACGAGCAGCTCGCCGGTTTGCCCGTCCACCGCGCGGACACGCATCTGGGGGTGGCGGCCGTGGGCGAGCACGCCGGGCATCAAGACTTCGCCCGCTTCTCCTGGGGAGACCTCACGCTCCGAAAGCAGCCGATGGCCGGCGCCGAGCAGCTGCACCTGGGCCGTGGTCACGGCGGTACCGAGCTCGAGGGCGATCACGAGGTCCTGCCCGTCGGCTCGGATGTCGAGCCCGTGGCTCACACCTCCATCGTCCGGTCCGGGAAGCACGGTCGGGACGCATTGCGGGAGCGCGGGGGTCGCGAGACCGATGAGCAGAAGGATTGAGATCGGGATGGCAAAGAGCTCCCGCGGGCGGAGCTGGGTTCTGAAGCGCCGCAGCGCCCAGGTCGAGGTCAGCGAGAGGGACATCACATTCTCCTAGGGAGTTGATCTACATGGATCCGGTGAAGCACCGACGTGCCTTCCCGGATCGGGAAAGCACGTCGGGCGGCATGCGGACCGAGGTCCGCGTCGATCAGATCGGCATCACCAGTATTGCGCCTCGGAAAGCACCAGCCCGGCGGACGCCAGCATCGACATATGCAGAGCGTATTCGTGGCGGGAGATCGGCCCGAGATGATCCGCCTTTTCGTATTCGAGCTTGTAGGCCAAGGCATCTACAGCCGCGGCGTTGTCGTCGATATTGGGAATTTGGCTGGGATCGCCGTCGCCCAGATACCAGGGGCTTTCCAATTCGAGCCGCTTCTGCCGGTGCCAATACTCGACGCTGTAGCGAGCGATCGACGCGGTGGCGAGCAGCGATTCAGCGTCCCGTGTGGAAAAAGTAGCGCGTATGTCTTCTTCGAGCGCTCTCAGATCGGCAGCGGTCGACTCCGGATCGTCGATATTCAGCAGCGCGCGGATTTTTTCCGTCCAAAAAAGCTGCTCCTCTGACATGGATTCTTTCAACAAAACGTAGCGGGTCTCGGGATCGGCAGAGACGAAGCGCGCCACCCGTTCGATGTCGGCTTGGCGAATCGCGCACCCAGCCGGTTGGCTGTCTGCCGCGAGGTCCAGGATCCGGCCGGTGGCGGCGATCGTCAGGGGTGCGAGCCGTGTGCCGACCCGGTTTCGGGCGGTGATGGCGTAGTCCAACCCTTCGTTGTGGAGACGCCCGGCCTCGTCGTGGGGATTGTTGGGATTGGAAACGTCGGGACGACCGGGAAGCTCGACCTCACCGTTTTGGCCGGGAGGCACGATGATCTCACCGTTTTGGCCGAAAGCGGCCCCAGCGGTCGAGAGCGTGACGGCGATAGCGAGCAATGCGAAACCCACTTTGCGGATTTGGAAGTCAGACGAGTTGGTGAGCATAAAAAAATCTCCTTGATCACAGGGAATTTGGCAGGCCGGCAGGCTTTGGGCCGGCCTCGATATGGGACCTCTTCGGCCCGTTGGAGATTCAAAGCGCATTTTTCACTGGATCTCCCTCATTGAATTTCGATTTTTTTTTGACGGGCTTTTAGTCGGATCCTCGCCGATACGTCAAACGGGAAAGATTGGAGCATGGAGCTTCGATGGAGACCCGAGGAGAGATTTGATGAAACATCCCTGGACCCCTTTAGTGCTGTTGATGGCCTTGCTTTTGAGTTTCGGTTCCGTGTCCTTCGCATCGGCGGAGCTCGGACCGCGTGTTGAATGGATCACCGAAGAAGCCCCTGCCACGGCCATGAGCCTTGAAGTCCCGGCCGACGCCTTCGTGCGTCACGGGGGTCTCATGCCCCGCCACCGCGGATTCGACATCGTGCAGATCTCCTCATTTGAGCTCGGGGATCACCATCACGTGGGCTTGGGTGTGCCCGCCGGTGAGTGGATCGTGCATTTTGCCTATGACGGCAACAGCTTCGACCCGGCCGGTGATCTCGAAGACTTTGTGAAGTCGAAGATCGCGTCCCCCTACTACCTGCCGACGGGCAAGCGTCCCCAAGTCGGCGACCGCAGCTTCGTGGAGCTGGAAGGTGAGCTCGGCACCCTGTGGATCACCCACGAAGGTTGGAACGTCTATTCGTTTTTGATCTACGGCGGCCTCGAGCAGATGTCACCCCGTTTGATCGAGCGTTTGATCAAAGGCTGGAGCCTGGAGCAAACGGATCCGATCTACATCGCTCCCGAGGATCGCGGCAATTGGTCGTCCGGCATGGAGCTGAAGGTGGACACCGCCGTGCCCAGCTCCGCCACGGCGCCGTCGATGAAAATGCCTTGGTCGAAATGGAATAAATACACCTACTCCGGCGGACCCCATCACCCCTGGTACACCGGCAACGGCTGCAGCAACATCTACTACCACAGGGATATGAGCGGGGTGGATTTCGCCCTGCCCAACAACACGGACGTGCTGGCAGCGGCCGGCGGCACCGTGACCTATTCCGGCAATGCCGGTGACGGCCGGGGAAACTTCGTGCGGATCAAGCACTCGGGCGGAGTCGATTCGGAGTATTGGCATCTCACCAGCACCAGCGTCAGCTCGGGGTCCGTGTCCCAAGGCAAGCTGATCGGCAAGTCCGGCGCCAACCACCTACATTTCGAGCTGCGCAAGACCAGCGACAACAGCCGATTCTCGACCCACGGCGTGTCGATCGACGGTTACACCATCTACGCCCTACAGTCGTCCTTCAGCGACAACTTGGCCTACAACTATCAGGGCACGTTGATCCGGGGCTCCGGATACCAAGCCTATGTTTGGCATTGTGACCAATGGGTGAAGCGTTGGCAGGGCACCAGCCAAACCATCGTCGCCGGCAGCTCGACCCTGGTGACGTCGACCAATACCAAAATCCCTTGAGCCGGTTGGCTCGATGCTCCAAAAAACTTTGCAAGCACAGCCTTCTATTTCGAGCCGGCCCGTCGAAACATCACTTGATGTATCCGGTGTGATTCAAACATGAGGAATACGCCATGAAAGCTTTTCAGATATCCACTATTGCCTTGGCCTTGATCGTCGCGATGACCTTTGCCTTGGGATCGGCGACGTCCGCGGATGCCGCGGGCTCCCAGCTCTTGGACGAGGATTTCATAGAAGACGGCTGGGCCGTCTACCACGACGAGCTCTTCGACGTGACCCTCGAATATCCCGCGAATTGGCGGGTCAAGCCCCATGGTGGCTTGTTGGATCAGGGTGGGGTCGTGACCTTCATCGCCCCGAGCGCTCGTTCCGCCTCGAGCTTGTCGGACCCTCACGACAGCGGTAGCGAGATTGTATTCGGTCCATATTTGACCGCTCTGGAGCGGGATATGACCGTGTCGGAGTGGCGCCAAAAGCGGCAGGATCTATTCGCGCCCTACGCCAAGTCCGAAAGTGTTCTGCTGAGCGCCGAGAAAGTCCGGGTGGCCGAGGTCGAGGGTCTGCGCACGGTGGAGCACAATCCGCTCGGGCTTTCGCGCTCGACCGACTTCGCCCGCGGGGAGATGGTGTGGTTTCTGTGGGACAACGCTGATGAGGACTTGACGGACATCTACGACCGCATGCTGGCGTCGATCCGCTTCGGCAAAGGGGCGCCGAGCTCGCTGCAGGGGCTCTATGGTGACGGATTCATCAGCTCGCCGCTGGAATACCCAGAGCCCGAGGCGGCCGAGAAGTCTCTCTTGCTCAACTTCCGGGTGCCCCTGAACGGTTATAACGTGGCCAAATGCAGCAATACCCACGGATCGGTTTACACCGAATACGCCATCGACGTCTTTCTCAACACGGGCACGCAGGTCTATGCGGCCGCCAACGGTGAGGTGATCTTCAGGGATTGGTCCGGCAACTACGGCAAGCTGATCAAGGTCAATACCGAGCCTCACGAGCACTTCTACGGCCACCTGTCTTCCTACCTCTACGTCTACGTGGGTTTGAATGTCAACAAAGGCAGCGTCATCGCTTTGAGCGGTGACACCGGCTTGGGCGACGCCCACCTGCACTTCGAGGTTCGTGAGCGCTATGCCAACGTGGGTGTAGATATGCGCTATATCGGTGGCTTCATCGAGAACGGCAGCTACCCCTCCCAAAACGGAGTGGCGGTCACGAGCTGTGGCTATTGGTGGTATTGATCAATTCCTGATCCCCACCTGAGGTTGAGAGAACGCCGGATGGGCCAGTCCCGCCCGGCGTTCTCGTCATATTGTGCAGGGATCAGTCTCTCCGAGCGGCCATAACGAAGAGGTGCCGGACTCGGGCTATCTTGCGATTCCGCTATTTGGCAGATGCTTCCGTATACCCCAGCCCGTCCCCGTCGAAACGACCTTCACTACATAGGAAGTAGAGCTCTCCCGTCTCGTCGATGTAGGTGCCGCCCGCCTTGTTGAAATCGCAATAATGGAAGCTGAGGCCGCCGAAGCCGATTTTACCGTCGCTATTGTCGACGTAGTAGGTCTTATATTCTCCGTTATTCGGATAGGGCATAAATTTCGAATCTGTTTGGATGGCCCACACCTTGTTTTCGTCGCTGATTTGATTGGGATTGAAGAGGCAGACGAACCAATTCTTGCCGTCCGAATCCCGGAGGTAGTCGCAATTCTGGGCCGCATCTTGAAAGCGAGCCTTCGCGGACTGAGACGGCACGTTCGTCCAGGTCCGTCCGGGATCGATCGAGTCGAAGTGCTTCGATCTCAACACCCATAGCCTTCGATCATCTCCCTCGTCGCCGATGGCAAGAACGTATTCTGGACCGGGGCCTACGGTGAAGGTGGCGATGTCGGGCGAGTGGACGCCAGGGGGGCGAAGGATCGTACTGTACTTTTTCACGTCCTCCGGGTCGGTGACATCGAGAAAGAGGATGCCGTCCGGGTGGTCGCCGATCTTCGGGTCGCCGTGCACTACCACCATCATGATCGCGGCACCGTGATGCTCATCACCGACCCGACCGACCTGAGCCGGGTGAGACCATTTACCGAAGGCGTCCGCCGAGCCGTTCAACTGATGACACCAAACGATTTTTCCCCCTCCGGCGCTCAGGGCCTGATGCTTCCAGATCCAGATGACACCCCCGGTATCGTGGCTGAGGGTGCCCATGTAGTAGCGGTCGGCGGTGCCGACCGCCACTTGGTCCGGCAGCCGGGCAATGCTCTGGACGTGCCATTTATTGAACGCGCCCCCGCCGTTCTTGACCTCTTTGCAGCCTTCGGCGGAGAGTTCAGCCTTGAATTCATAGTTGTCGTCGCCTTTCTCCATGGCAGACTTCAGTGAGCGCTTGGTCAGGGTCCGAACCCGGGGTCCAACCGGCGCGAGGCCGAATTCGCAAGTGCCGCCGCAAGGTCCATGGTCCTGGGTGTGTATCAGAAGCGGTGCGTTGTCGCCTTTCGACATTTGGTTTGGGGCGTCCCACGCTGCTACATATCCGGTTTTCCCGGATCCGTCTTGGACTTGAATGGTGTAGGTGCCTGGTTTGCCCTCGACCGGCCGAATCACAAAGTCGCAGTCCGGTTTCTTGCAGCTCTCATAATCCCCATAGAAGACCTTTAAGGGATTGCCACCGTGCACGAGGCCGGTGTGGGCTCCCCACGAAGCGATGATCCCGTGATCGCCTTTTCTATTCCTGACTCGAATGGTGTAAGTATCCGCCTTGCCCTGGATCGGCTCGAAGCGGAAGTCGCAATCGTATTCGACACAATTCTCAAAGGGGCCACCGTATGCTCTGAGGTCGTTTTCAGCCTTGCCCCGCCCCATGTGCAGATCCCATGCGGCCACCGTCCCGGTTCTTTCTGGAGCCTCGACTTGCATGGTGTAGGCACCGTTTAGGGGCATGGGCGTCAGCTTGAACTGGCAGTCGTTCTTCGCACAGCTGCTGTAGCTACCCACATAGACTTGCAGGGGATGGCGGCCGTTGATCGGACCTGTGTGGGCACCCCAGGCTGCGATGTAGCCGGTTTTGCCGTTCTGGTCTCCGACCTCAATCGTGTAGGTATCCGGTTTGCCCTTGATGGGTTTGACGATGAAGGAACAGTCGTCTTTCATGCAGGAGTTGTAATCTCCCTTGTGCACCTTGAGTGGGTTGCCGCCGTTTGACAATCCCGCGTGGGCACCCCAAGAGGCCACGATACCTGTTTCTCCCTCGGGATTGCGCACCTCGATGGTGTAGGTGTCGTCTTCGCCATCAATGGGTCGGAAGGTAAAGACGCAATCGTTGCCCTTGCAGCTGTCGTAGGTGTCGGCGTAAATCATGAGTGGATTGCCGCCGTCTTTGATTTCGACGTGAGCGCCCAAGGCTGCCACGACACCTTGCTTGCCGCTCGGGGTCTCGATGCCTATTCGATAGCTTCCGAAAGGTATGCCGTCGGCGAGCAGTGGCGAGGCGGGTGTTACTGCAATCGCCCAGACGAGCAAGCAGCCGAGTGAGAAGCCGAATGAAATGTTTTTGTTGGAAGAGTGGGCCAAGGATAGCTCCTTTTGAGTGACGGACATGATAGGAACAACAAGAATAAGTCATTCTTCTATCTAGGTCGACCTCACTCAGCGGGCACGGTCGACGACCAAGACGCCGTATCGCCGGACTCGAAGCCGTCGCCGAAGAGTGGGAAGAGGTAGAGTTGGCCGAGGATGCTCTCGTCGGAGATGTCACTTGCCGAGGAGCCTTGGCTTTGCCAGACCACCATGATCCGGCCATCGGCTGCGGCCGAGGCGCTCGGTGCGGATTGGGAGCCGGTAGTGTACGTGTTGACTTGGAACGGGCTGCCGGCTGGGCTGCCGTCGGAAGCGAGGCGCAGGGCGCTGATGCTCGCGCCTTGGGGGTCGTCCGGCTCGGAGCTTTCGCTTTGCCAAAGGACCAAGGTGCCGCCGTCCCCTTGGCCGACGATGTGCGGCTGCATGGGCTCGGTTTCGCTAAGCCTGCTGATCCGCAGCTCGCCGGCGAGGGATTGGCCGGTGGATGACAGCCGTCGACTTTGAATCGAGGTGTTGACCCCCTCTTGATGTTGGGACCGATCGCTTCGCCACACCACGGTGAATTCGTTATTCGTGACGGCGGTGATGGCCGGTTGGCTCTGGTCGCCGGAGGTGATGCCGTTCACTTGGAATTCTTGACCCGCGAGCTGGCCATTGGAGCTGAGCCGCCGTCCTCGGATGCCGCCGGAGATGTCTTCGGGGGCGTCGCGGCTCCGCCAGACGACCAGGAATTCGCCGTTTTCACCGCGGGCCAGGGCCGGGCTGTCCTGGGGGCCGGTGGTGTAGGCATTGACTTGGAGCTCGGGCGCAGTGGGTGTGCCGGTCGAGGAGAAGAAACGGGCCTGGATGCTGCTCAAGGAGCTGTCGCTGCCGGCGGATTGATCGCTCTGCCAAACCACCACGAAGCCGCCGTCGGGTGCCGTCGCGACTTTCGGCGCGCGCTGATAGTAGAGGGTGGAGGTGTCCACTTGAAAAGCGTTGCCGATAGCGGTGCCATTCAGGTCATAGCGTTGGGCCTGAACACCGGTGAGCGCGTTACCTCCTTGCCAGAAGGCCCAAGTCACGACGAATCCCCCGTCCGGGCGGGCCGCCACCGCGGGATCGTATTGGGGGGAGGTGGTAGCGCCGACGGCGAATTGACCACCGATCGAGCTGCCATCGGAGCTGTATCGTTGACCCTGAATGCTGAGGCTGGAGGATTCCGGGCTGCCGAAGCTCTGCCAGAGCACGACAAAGCCGCCGTCGGCGGTGGACGCCACCGCCGGGTCCAGCTGAGCTCCGGTGGTATAGGTGTTGACTTGAAATTCCGAGCCCAGGGTCGGGTCAGAAGCTCGGCTGGGAGCCACTGAGCAAACTGTCATCGACATCGCTACCCAAAAAGTCACAGAGGATCTTTGATACATCGGACTCCTCCCAAGATGGAATGGTCGGCTGAATCAACCGACTGACTCGAATTCGATGCCGGCCGCTTGAAGACGCTGGAGCAGTGGATCTCCGAGGGCCGCGACCGGGGTCAGATGGCCGAAGCGAGCGGGTAGATCGTCCCGGTCGAAGGCCATGCAAAGGGCCGACTCGGCGAGCATCTTGGAGGTCTCGCCGTATCCCGGATCGCCGCCTCGGACCTCGGTGATCACCTTCTGGTCCCCCGCCCGGCCGAGAAAGGTCACGCGGAAGCTGCTCTTGGCCCGGGTTTGGGCGTCGGGGCCTTCGCCGGAGGTGCGCATGCGCAACAAGAGCTTGCGGGTGGGAGGAAGCTGGGCCATGGTGAACACCCCACCGAGCAGGGCGCCGCCCGCGACCAGGCGCGGAAGGGAGCCGATTCTCATGGAGTGTCCGTAGCGAAAGTCAGGGCCGAATTCTTCCACCTGTCGGGCGCTGCGCAACACGATGACCGGATCGATGGTCGGCATGGGGCAAATCCAGCCTTTGACCTTCGATTCGTAGCGCACGCGGGTGCGCAGGGGACGGACCTTTCTGGCGCTCGGCTGCCCGTCGGCCTTCGAGCCCTTGGCGTTCGGGCTGTTGTGGTTCGGCCTCTTCGCCCCCCGGCCCATGCCCGCCATGGCCTCCACCGCCGACTGCCAGGTGCCGCCGGAAAGGGTTCCTTTTGCCGAGACGATGCCTTCGATGCGAATGGGTTGGTCGGAAGGTAGTTGGCGTGCGGTAAAGAGGGCGCCGAAGTCATGGGGAATGCTGTCGAAACCGCAACAGCTCACCAAGCGCAGCTGTTTCTTTTCAGCCTCAGGCCCGTAGGCCCGACGAATGCGGCTGACGAATTCGGGCTCGCCGGTGATGTCGAGGTAGTCGGCGCCACCGGCGACGCAAGCGGCGACCACCGGCTCGCCGTAGCGGGCGTAGGGGCCGACAGTGGTGGCCACCACCCGGGCTTGGCCGGCCATGGACTCGAGCGACGGGGCATCGCCGAGCTGTGCTTGTAGAAGCTCCGGTTGAGGCGCCTCTCCGCCGAGCGTTTCAAGTCGCAGGGCGAGGGCTTCGAGCTTGGCGAGATCACGGCCCGCCATCGCCCAGCTCAGCTGCTCGCCCCCGTGTTTTTTCCCGTGTTTTTTAAGGTATTCAGCGGTGAGGGCGCCGGTGAAACCCGTGGCCCCGAAAAGGACGATGTCGAATTTTTTGCTGGTCATGAGAGTGCCATTGTAGCGCGCCGTGTGGGCTCGATGCGAAAGTCGAGGTGGGGTCCCGCAGCACAGAGCCCGTCCCACCGAGCGCGGGGGAGATAAGATGGAATGGATTTGGTGGATCTAAGGTCGCTGGTGGATTTGTGGTCGGAAGGACGCTGTTGCAAGCACGAGAGGTGCTCTACGAAGATGCTGACAGGGTGACTGAGAGGGGAAGCATTTTATGCCAAGGATTCCTGAAGATTGGATGCCGGCCTGTCCCATGGAGAGGATCATTTGCCATTGGACGGTAGGTCGCTATCGAGCCAATGATGTCGACAAGGCGGCCTACCACATCTTGATCGAAGGGGACGGCAATCTCGTCCGCGGCACCTATTCGATCAAAGCCAACTCCAGCCTGCGCTCCGGTGTGGGTTATGCCGCCCACACGAAATCTTGCAATACCCGCTCGATCGGTATTTCGTGCTGCTCGATGTTTCAATCCAAGGAATCACCCTTCGACGGCGGCCCTGAGCCGATGAAAGAGGAGCAATGGCTGGTGATGGCAGAAGTCGCGGCTGAGCTGTGCGCGGCCTACGGCATTCCGGTCACCCCGGCGACGGTGCTCGGCCACGGTGAGGTCCAAGAGACTCTCGGTAAGGCTCAGAACGGCAAATGGGATCCCATGGTGCTGCCTTGGGATTCGGATCTGCCGGCGGCGGAGGTCGGTGAGCTCTTTCGCCAGAAGGTGCGCGATTTCTTGGATCACGAAGAAGAGGAAGAGCCGGTCTTGATGCTGCGCTCGGTAGTGATCAAGGGACGGGAATTCGAGGATGCCTTCATTGAGAACGAGAGCGTCCATGTGTCAGCGCAGCCGGTGATCGAAGCGTTCGGGCTCCAATCGCAGCTGATCGAGGGCCCGGATTCGGTGTCGATCGAGCTGACCCTCGAGGACCGAACCGTCGTGGTTCCCGTGGCTCGTCTCCGGGGCGAGATCTACGCCGACGTGCGCGAGATCGCGGAGCTGCTCGACCTATCGATCGATTGGAATGCACGCACCAAGGTCGTGACCTTGGAGTGAGACCCAACCCCATTTCGGTGGGGCGGCGCGGTTTAAGACGGAAGCAGGATGGGCAGCAGGTCCGTCAGTCGTCGGATTTCATAAACACTGGGGATCTCGGGGTCCGCCGGGCGCCCATGGACGTTCAGCCAACAGGTGTCGATCCCGAAATCCAAACCGCCTTGGATGTCCGAGCTCAGGCTGTCGCCGATGATCAAGACCTCCTCTTTCGCCGGATGCTGCATCCGACGAAAGGCTTCTTCAAAGATGCCTGGATGGGGTTTGGCGACCCCGACTTCTTCGGAAATCACGATGTCCTCAAAGAAGCCGGCGAACGTCGATCGACGCAAGCGCGGCCGCTGCACGTCCTTCAGACCGTTGGTGATCAGCACCATCCTGGCGTGTCCGGAAAGGGCGAAAACCACTTCCTGAGCCCCGTCCATGGGGATCGTTTGACGGGCCAGATTGTCTAGGTAGCGGTCGGCCATGTCGTCCGGGTCCTGCTGAAGCTCGATAGCTTCCAGCAGTCTGGAAAAGCGTAGGATCCTGAGCTCCTTCGAGGTCACGCTTCCTTCCTCGAGCAACTCCCACAGCCGCCCGTTGATGTTCTTGTAGATGTCGAAATAGCGAGCTTCGAAGGGGAGGCCGATCTGGCTGAAGGTCGACCTCAGGGCCTTCGCCTCAGCGAGATCGAAGTTGAGCAGGGTTCCGTCGATGTCGAAAAGCAGCCATGGATATTTCATGAATTTTGGATGGGTGTAGAGTAGGCCGGATGGAGGCTTCGGGGGATGGACGTCGGAGCCGATGGTATTCGACCTTCCGCAGCGCGGGAAGGGGAGAGACCTTCCGTAGCGCGATGTCGAGCCTGGGGTCTGACGATTGAGGAGCAGGTGGACATGAAATTCGCGAAGTATCACGGTCTCGGCAACGACTATTTGGTGATCCGACCCCAAGATGTGGGCCCGGAGTGGACCTTGGATCAGCCCAGCGCGAGGCATCTCTGTGATCGACACTACGGCCTGGGGTCCGACGGCATCCTCTTGGGACCCTTGGACAGCAACACCTGTGATTTCGGCCTGCGGATCTTCAACTCGGACGGCAGCGAGGCGGAGAAGAGCGGCAATGGATTGCGTATTTTCGCCCGCTTTCTTTGGGATCAAGGCGTGGTCGACGAGCGACCCTTCTCGGTGGAAACAGCCGGCGGGGAGGTGTCTTGCGAGGTGGCCAAAGACGGGCGCGAGGTGCGGGTGGAGATGGGAAGAGTCTGCTTCGACAGCGAGGCGATTCCCGTGGTCGGCGAGCGTCGGGAAGTGTTGCGGGAGACCCTCGAGGTGGACGGGGAGTCGTTGACCTTCTGCGGGGCGAGCCTGGGCAATCCCCACTGCGTGGTGCTGTTCAACGCACCCCGGTCGAAAGATGCCTACCGATTTGGGCCGTTGATCGAAACAGACCCGCGATTTCCCGGCCGCATCAACGTGCAATTGATGGAAGTGGTGGACCGCAACAACATCCGGATCGAAATCTGGGAGCGAGGCTCTGGATATACCCTGGCGTCCGGCAGCAGCAGCACGGCTTCGGCGGCGGTGGCTCGGCGACTGGGGCTTTGCGATTCGGCAATCACCGTGCATATGCCCGGCGGTAATTTGGAGCTGCAATTCGACGACGATTTCCGCGCCACCCTGATCGGTCCGGTGGTTCGGGTGGGATCCGGTGAAGCGGACCTGGAGATGTTCGAGGCTCCTTTGGTCGGCTGAGAGCCTCGGACCCTCAGCGGTCCACCCGAGTGGCCAGAATCACCGAGGTGGTGGTGCTTTTCACGCCGTCCAGCTCGCGGATGGCGTCGATCCAATCGTCGATTGCTTCAGTGGTCTCCGCTTCCAGCTCGGCGATGATGTCGAAGGGGCCGCTGATGGTGTGCAGTCGACGCACCCCGTCGAAACGGGCGACGGCGGCCACCACTTGGCGGGTGCGGTCGGGGTCGGTGATCATCATCAACATGGCCCGCACCCGACGACGGCGAATCGAGTCACCGAGGCGCACGGTGTAGCCCGCGATGATCCCCTGGCGCTCCAGGCGCTCGATCCAGCTCTGCACCGTGGAGCGGGCGACCCCCAGCTTGCGGGCCAGAGCCGAGGTGGGCTCGCGGGCGTTGCGGCGCAGCAGCTCGAGCAGCTCCTGCTCTTCGGGTTTGAGACCGATCTCATTCATATCGTCGATTATTTCGTGAAAACCACAGGGTCGTCGACGAATTAACGAAAAATCGGGCTTTTTTTCGACGCATCCGCCCCGCAAAATGCGCGTGCGTGGATTCAGGATCTTCTGAAGCGGTTTCAGAAGGTCCCGAAATAGGGTGGCCGATCGTCGCCACCATCTGAAATCCGCTTGACCCCCTCGAGGATCTCTCCGCCGCTCCGAGCCGCTCGCCATGTCCGACTCCGACTGTGCTCTCGACTCCGACTCTGCTCTCGACCCCGGATCCAACACCTCCCTAGGCGCTCGTCTGCGTCGGGCCACGGCGTCCCAAGGTTTTGCCGGCGACGTCTACGACGACTTGTCGCGGAGAGTGGCCTTTTCCACCGACAACTCCATCTACCAGGTGGTGCCCCGCTGCATCGCCGCGGCTCGCGAGACCGCTGATTTGGCGCGTCTGGTGCGGGCGGTGGCGACCCTCGAAGCACCGGTGCCCTTGGTGGCTCGGGGTGGCGGCACGGGCACCAATGGCCAATCGCTGACCGAGGATGTGGTCGTCGATTGCGCCGCCCTCAATCGCATTCTGTCCGTGGACCCGGAGCGCCGTCGCGCCTGGGTGGAGCCGGGGGTGGTGCTCGACCAGCTCAATCGCTACGTGGCGGAGCACAGCCTGTTTTTCCCGCCGCACGTGTCGACGTCGAGCCGGGCGACCCTCGGCGGCATGGTGTCCACGGACGCCGCCGGCAAGGGCTCGCGCATTTACGGCCGGACCTCCGACCACATCGCGGCCCTGCGGGTGGTCACCGTCGACGGACAAGAGCACGAGCTGCGGGCCCTGCCCATGGCCGAAGCCCGCGAGCGAGCCCGACAGGGTGACGGCTTGGGTCGTCTCTACGGGAAGCTCTTGGAGCTGCTGGAGCCGGGGCGGGAGCGGATCGTCGAGTCTTGGCCGCGGCTCCAGCGGGGATTCTCCGGTTACAACCTACGGGGCGCCTTCGGATTCGCCTCCGGCGCGCAAGTGCCTGGCACCCCGGCAGAAGGCACCCCGGCAGAAGTGCCCGGCACCCCGGATGTCTTTGATCCCGTGCGGCTGATCTGTGGCTCCGAGGGCACCTTGGTGCTGGTTTCCGGCATCGAGGTGAAGCTGACGCCCAAACCCCGGGAACGGGCGCTGGTGGTGGTGACCTACGACGATTTCATCGCTGCTCTGCGGGATTTGCCCCATCTCCTGGCAGCGGATCCGGCGGCGATCGAGGCCATGGACGAGACCGTTCAAGGTTTGAGCAGCCGTTCGTCGGCTTGGGCTTCCCTCGTGGACGTGCTGCCGGTCGCCGGGGGATCGAGCCTTTTCGTGGAGCTGGTGGACGACGATGCCGGGCGGCTCGAAGGTCGTTTGCAGCTCCTGGAGCGGCAGACCCGGGCCCGCATCGGTGAGCCGACGCGTCGTGGGCCCGTCGAGGTCACGGTGATTCGAGATGCCGCCCAGCAATCGGCGGTGTGGGCGGCGCGCAAGGACGCCGTCGGCCTGTTGGCCAAAGCCGGCCGAGACATCGCGGAAGACGACGGAGCCCAAGGGCGTCCCCAGGCCTTCGTCGAGGATTGCGCAGTGCCGGCCGAGCAGCTGGCGGATTTCATCCAAGGATTTCGCGAGATCCTCGACCACGAAGGGCTGATCTACGGCATCTACGGCCACGCCGACGCCGGCTGCGTGCACGTGCGACCGTCCCTCGACCTGGGTGATGCCAAGCTGGCCCGCGCTCAGCTGCGGCGGATTTCCGATCGGGTCGCGGCTTTGGCGGCGGAGCACGGCGGTGTGCTCTGGGGGGAGCACGGCATCGGCTTCCGTGGCGAGTACGCGGCGGATCGCCTCGGTCCGGAGCTGCATCGACTGATGCTCGGCGTCAAACGGATCTTCGATCCCGAGGGCCGTTTCAATCCCCACAAGCTCTATGACCGATCGTTGAAGGCCTTGGACGCCGTGCCCATGCGCGCGGACCGGGACGGCGGTGTCGATCCGGACGCGCGACGGCGCTTTGCCGACGCCTTCCGCTGCAACGGCAACGGAGCTTGCCACACTCGGGCGCCGTCGGCGGTGATGTGTCCGTCGTTCCAGGCCACGGGAGACCATCGCCAAAGCCCCAAGGGACGGTCCGACCTGCTGCGGGAGTGGCTGCGTCGGCGATCCGGGGCCGCTGTGCCCACGGCGGAAGAGAGAGCGGAGACTGAAGAGCTGGAGCGCGATCTCCGGCAAAGCCTGAACGGCTGCTTGTCGTGCAAAGCGTGTGCCTCGCAATGTCCGGCGGAGGTCGATATTCCGGAGCTCAAGAGCCGGTTCCTGGAAGAGATCCACCGCACGGAGCGTCGGCCCTGGCGCGAATATTTGATGCTCGCTCTCGAGCGCTTCGGACCGGTCGTCGCGCCCTGGGGGCGATGGATCAACCCGCTGATGCATAATCCCTTCAGCCGACGGCTGACCGCCGGGCTCGGCTTGGTGGACCTGCCGCGTTTTTCGGTGCCGTCGCTCCAACGGCGGATGAAGGTCCGTGGCGCCCGGGTCTGGACCGTGGATCGGCTGGTGGCTTCGGCTGCCCCGGTCGACGGCTCGACAGTGGTTTTGCTGGCGGATCCATTCAACGCCCTTTTTGACGCCCAAGCCTTGACCGCCGCCCACGATCTAATCGCCGGGCTCGGATTCCGCCCGCTGCTGGTGGCCCTCGGCCCGACGGGCAAATTCGAGCACGTCAAAGGTTTCCGAGATCGCTTCCGCCGCGCCGCCGTGGACCGCATGCGAGATCTGGCCCGCCTGAGCGCCTGGTCCAAGACCCACGGAGTCGGCGAGCCGCTGATCCTCGAGCCGTCCGTGGCTCTGCTCTTCTCCCAGGAATACGTTTCCCAGGGAGTCACCTCTCAGGCAGACCGCAGAAGCGAGGCCGAGCCGCCGACGGTCCGCTGGATTCAGGATTGGCTCCTGGAGGTGTTGCCCAGCCGCACCGACCGCTTCGAGCGGCCTTCCGAACGTACCGACCGAATTTCGGGGGGTAGCACTGCGCAAGTCTTCGTGCATTGCTCCGAAAAGGCCGCCCGTCCGGGAACCGGCGGCTCGTGGATCGCGGTCCTGAAGCTGCTTTCCCAAGATGCCGTCGAGGTTGCGGTCGGCTGTTGCGGCATGGCCGGGGTCTTCGGACACGAGGCGGAGAACGCCGACGTCGCTCGAAGGCTTTTCGACACCGGCTGGCGCGAGCCTTTGACCCGTTCAAAAACGATTTCTGTGGCCACTGGATTTTCTTGCCGGTGCCACGCCCATCACTTGACCGGAGACCGTCCTCGGCATCCGGTCGAGCTCCTAGTGCTTCTTCTCAAACCGCTCTATGCAGCATCCAACCCGTAAGGAGTGACACGATGTCCGCCTTCGAGCCCCGTTGGCAGCTCCGTGCCCGTTTTGCCGCCGCCTTGGCCGAGATGTACGGTCGGGAGGTTCCCGCTTACAACACCCTGGTGGACGTTTCCCGCCAGGTGAATCGCGAGGTGCTCGCCCGTCGCGACCAGCTCGAGGACGGCGACCGCGATCGCACCCTGGTGGGCGACGTGGAGCGCGTTTCTTCCGAGCGTCACGGCGCGATCCGCGTCGGCAGCCCGCGGGAGATGCGTCAGGTGGCGCGACTCTTCTCGGTGCTCGGCATGTATCCCGTGGGTTTTTACGATCTGCGGGAGGCGTCGGCCAAATCCGTGCCGGTGATCGCCACGTGCTTTCGACCGATCGAGACCGAGGAGCTGGACCGCCACCCCTTCCGCGTGTTCACCTCCATGTTGGTGACCGACGATCGCCGATTCTTCGACGCCGACACCCAAGCGCGTTTGGAGGCCTTCATCGAGAAGCGCGTGCTCTTCGAGCCGGAGCTGATGGCGCTGGTGGAGCAGGCGGAGCGGGAAGGTGGTCTGGCCGGCGACACCGCGGACCGATTTCTGAGCTTGGCCTGTGGGGCCTTCGAGCTGGCGGATCGCCCCGTGTCGTTGCCTTGGTATCAGCACCTCCAGGGGATCTCGTCCGTGGCCGCGGACATCGGCGCCGAGGCGGGTACCCACATCAACCACCTGACTCCCCGGGTGCTCGATATCGACGCCCTGTACGAGCGCATGGAAGCTCACGGCATCACCATGATCGACCACATCCAGGGCCCGCCCCGGTGGGACGGTCCTTTCGTGCTCCTGCGCCAGACGTCGTTCCGCGCCCTCGACGAGCCCCGCCGTTTGATCGACGCCGACGGCAACGAGGTCTCCGGTCATTTGCGGGTCCGCTTCGGCGAGGTGGAGGCCCGCGGTGTGGCCCTCACCCCCGAGGGGCGGGATCTCTACGATCAGCTGCTCGAACGGGTGGAGTCGGTCCTGGCGGAGCGTCCCGAGGCTTCGTATCAAGACGTTGCCCGCGGCATCTTCGAGGAGCATTTCCCCGGCACCTATCGCGAGCTGGCGCGCCGAGGTTTGGCCTATTTCCGCTTCCAACCCACGGAGGCGGCCCTACGCCTCGGCCCCCTCGACACCGACGATCCCATCGAGCTGATGGAAGCCGGACACCTGTTGGCGGAGCCGGTGGTTTACGAGGACTTCCTGCCCAAGAGCGCGGCCGGCATCTTCCAATCCAACCTCACCGGTGACGGCAGCCGCCAAGACGGCTTCGAAGGCCGTCTGCATGACGCGGCATCCCTCTCGGAGATCATCGGTCGACGGATCCTCGATCCCTACGCCCTCTACCAAAGCCGCCAGGACGCCTCGATCGTCGAGGCGCTGGCGGCTATCGGTTATGACGTGTCGTCCAAGGGTCTGAAGCGGGTTTCTTGATCCGGCCCGCTCGCTCGGCCGAACGTGGCACCGACCGTGTCAGGAGCCGGGAAAGGCGTCCGTATCCGATTGGCCACAGAGGTTGCCCTGTGGATTTCGGTAGACCTTCTCGGCTCCGGTGACGGTGTCGACCACTTTCACCTGGTAAGCGACGTCGGAGAGCGCCCCGAAGAAGACCCAGAAGCGGTCGTTGATATCCCTCGCGTCGAGGACCTTCACCGCCAGCTCGATATTCTGGTCGTTAAAGAACCAGAAAAGCCCGGTTTCATCGGTGAACGGTAGCGCCGTGCCCACCCCGGAGCCCTCGCTCGTTTGCCAATCCACGGACACCGCGAACCGGTCGAGCAGGCACAGCTGGGTGTGGCTCGGCTCACAGGCGAGGGCTTTGGCGGAGCTGCGGGTTTTCGGGTCGGTGTCCAATGGGACACTTACCGACGAGTCACCCACCGCCAGGCCACCGGCCAGAGGCTCCGGGAAGGCCCGAGTGTCGGCGTCACCGCACAGCTCGAGGGGCGGATTGTGGAAGATCCGCGTGGTGCCGGCTTGATGGTCCTTGGCTTCAATCCAATATTCCACATTGCTCAGGGAGCCGTAGAACAACCAATGGTGGTCGTTGAGGCCGACGCCGTCGAGCACCTTCACGATCAGCTCCAGATTGGCGTCGGAGAAGAACCAGAAAAAGGCGCTGTCGTCGGTGCCGGGCAAGACCCTGGCGAGGCCTTGCTCGCCCGATTCCGGCACTTTCCAGCGCACCGAGACACTGAACCGACCGTCGCGCAGGCAGCGGGTGAATTCCGTCGGCGCGCACACGGGTGTGGTGGTCGAGACCGCCCACAGCTCACGGCCGTGCTCTGCGCTGTCGGCGGAGAACACCAGCCGATCTCCCACTTTGACCATCTCCCGAGGCGCCGATCCGGTCGCTCCGGGGTCGATGGAGGCCGCTTGCGAAACGGTGAGAGTCGCCAGGCTCAGGCGCCACAGCTGCTGGCCGCTTTGGCCGTCCTCGGCTGAGAAATACTCGGCTGAGAAATACAGCGCGTCGTCGATCAGCCGCAAGCCATGGGGATAGCTGCCGCGCGCACCGGGCCACAGATCCACGACCCGGCCGGTGCCGTCGGCGGTGCCGTCGCTCTTCCACAGCTCGGCACCCCGGTCGTCGGCCAGAACGAAGAACAGCCGGTGGTCGTGGGTGACGATCCATTCGCCGCCCACCGCACCGGCGTATTCGGCCACCTGGGAGATGCCGTGTCCATCGGACGAGAGCAGGGCCACAGTGCCGTCCCGTTGCTCGAACCAGACGAGCCGATCCGCCAGGGCGCGGGCGGTGAGCACCTGACCGACCTGCCCTAATAAAGACACGGCGGCCGTGCCCGCGTTCCAGGTCCACAGGGCACGGCCGGAGCCGTCGTCGGCGGTCCAAAAGGCGCGATCTCCAACCACGGTCAAGTGCTCGGGATCCGAGCCTTGGGGGCCGGGGTAAAGGTCGGCCACCACACCGGTGCCCTCGGCGGTGCCGTCGCTTTGCCACACCTCGGAGCCGGTGCTCTGCGGATAGGCAATGAAGATCAGTCGCTCGCCGCTCGTCGACGGCAATCGGCGGAGATCCCGGGGATAGACGAAATATCGCTCGGAGTGTCCGTTGTACCACTCGGGCTCGAGATCGACGATCATTTCCGTGCCCGAGGCCGTGCCGTCCGTGCGCCACAGCTGCTGACCATAGGCGCGGTCGGCGAGAAAATAAGTCCGATTGCCGACTTGGACGGGCTCGCGGACGTAGGCGGGGCCCGAGTCGGCGAAGCCCAACTGGCGTGTGCCGGCGGCGGTGCCGTCGGTGATCCACGGCAACGCCCAGGCAGTTTCGTCCCGTGCGCTCAGCAGGAGACGCGGTCCGTCCGGGGTTTGTACCGGGTCGGACGACAACAGATCGACGTCGGAGAGCAAGAGGGTCGTGCCCTCAGCCGTGCCGTCAGTGGCGAGCAAATCGCCGCGTTCCAGCCCGGGGTCGGTGCCGAAGACCGCTACGGATCCCAGGCTCGCGGCATGCACCGGGTTCGACGATCGTGGGCGCTCCGTGCCGCCGAAGAGCGGTTGCGCGGTGCCGGCCGTGTCGCCGCTGACCCACAACCGTTCGTCGGCACCGGTGGTCTTGAACAAGAAGAGATCACCGATCGCGGCGCTGCCGAAGAGCAGGGAAACGTCGAGGTCCTCGATCCTCTCGATGAAAGACGTGCCTTGGGTCGTGCCGTCGCTGCGCCAAAGGGAAAGGTCATAGGGCTCTTGGAGCGCAATTCGAACGTGATCGTCGAAAGCCTCCGCCACCAGCTGCCCTTCCAATTGCTCGAGCAGCGGGCCGGTCCAGGTCTTGCCGTTCAGTCGATAGAGGCTGTGCACGAAGTTGAAGTCCTCTACCAGCACCAGCTCGGTGTTTTCGTCGATCACGAAAACCTCACGCGCATTGCCGCCGCCCGGCGGTGCCGGCAGCGGCTCGACCCCGTTCTCATCTATTTCGTAGAGGGTTTCGAGTGCTTGGAACAGCAGTCGTTGATGCCCGACCATCAGCTTCGGCTCCGTAGAGGACCCGAAGCAGGTCTGGCAGCTGAACAGTATCTCCGACGCCGAATCGGTCCGCATGCGATAAATCCGAAGATCCGAAGGCACCCCTCCTGACCGCGAGAGCACGTAAAAAGCGTTGCCGAGCACGGCCGATTGCCCAATGGGGAATTCGCAATCTTCCCCTTCACAGAGGTCCGCGATGATTTGGGTGCCCGCCGCAGTGCCGTCGGTCCACCACCAAAATACTTGGTCGTTTTCGTTGAAGGCTCGAAAGACCACGCCGTCGTCGAAGGGGAAGAAATCATACGGTGAGGAGCCTCCGTCAAAACGTAAGTCCCCGAGCATTTTCGTGCCTCCGGGAGTGCCGTCGGAGACCCAGGGCTCGAGGCCATCGTTTAGGGAGGCGGAGGCCGAGAAATAGAGGCGACCGTCGATCAGTGTCAGGTTCGACTGCCGAAAGACGGATGAGCATCGGCCGGGGCAGATATCCGCCACCAAGTGGGTGCCCTCAGGGGTGCCGTCGGAAGTCCAGATCTCGTTGCCGTGGATGCCGTCGTCGGCGACCCAAAAAGCCCTTTGGCCATCGAATCGAACGGTGTGCACCAAGCCGCTGTCGAGCTGCTTCTCGCACGCGCCTGGGCAAGCCTCAGCCCAGAAGCGGGTGCCATTCTGGGTGCCGTCCGATACCCACAGCTCCGGAATATCGGGCTCTCCGGAGATGAATATCAGCGAGTCGTCCGCCGCGTCCACGATCCATTGAGCGACGTCGGGGCGGGTTTCGGTGTCGAGGTCGGCAATCAGGGCCGGCTGTGCCCTGGCCCAGCCGGCCAACCACAGGGTCGACAGGATCGGAATGGATTGACGGAGGATGTGGAGGAATCGGGGTGACATACAAGATCTCCTTGGAGTGGAATAGAGAATGTTAATGTAGCATATTCTGATCTAGAGTCGGAGCTCAATGCCCGAGCTCTTGCTCCAAGCAGGATTTGAGCAGCAGCAAAGCCCGGTGATGGCTCCGGGCGTGGTGCAGCATCAGGGCGGCGACACCGGTCATCAGCGCACCGGTGGCGGCGGCGGGCCAAGCTTGGCCGTGACCGAGGACACCGACCACCAGGGTGACGACGGTGAAGAGGGCGCTGTAGAGCACCGCCAAGCGTCCGGCCACGACCCGCTGCACGGCGAAGAGAGGTTTCCGTTGGGTGAGCACCCAAAGGGCAAAGCCGCACCAAGAGAGACCGATGGCGATCATCGCCATGAAAGCCGCCCGGGTGCGCAGGGGCAGCGCCGGCTCGCTCACCAGCAGGGAGAGCACGATCGCCGTCACCGTGGCCGCGGCCAGCAGCACGAAGAGATAGGGGCGACGATTTCGCCACGACGCTTCGCGGTTGAGGAAGCTCTTGATGGACTCGATGCTCACGGGTGTCGAGGGGTCGAAGGTCGGTTTCATGAGGCCTCTCCTTGGGGTTCGAGATAGTTCTTGAGCTGCTTGCGCGCCCGGTGGAGCCGGGATTTGACGGTACCTTGGGGGATGTCGAGCACCTCCGCCACTTCCTGGAGGCTCAGCTCTTGGGCGTAGAAGAGGGTCACCACCTCCCGATCGGGCCAAGCCAATCGAGCGAGGGAATAGTCGAGGTCCCGCAAACGCAGGGGCAAATCCAAGTCCACGGGCTCGGCTGTGAGCTCGCTCAGCGGTGTGTCGTCGTCTGGGGTGAGCTCCGCGTCCGAGTATTTGCGCCGGAGGCGATCCACCACCGCGAGACGGGCGATGCGATAGATCCAAGGGCCGAAGCGAGAGGGATCCCGGAGCCTCGGTAAGCCCCTCAAGACCCGCAGCCAAAGCTCTTGGACCGTCTCTTCCACCGCGTCGTCACCGGCTAGGGAGCGGCAGACGAAGGCCCACATGCGACCGTGCCATCGATCCACCAGCTCGTCGAGAGCGTCGGGCTCGCCGAGGCGACAGCGCACCACCAGCAGCTGATCGAGCTTGGATTGATGAGGGTCGTCCATGGAGGCGCTCCATCTCGGGTGAAACACAGCCTGGGAGGCTTGGTCGGCTCGGTGCCAACCCTTCACCTAGAGAGTCGGGGAAAGCGCTCCGGAGGTTCACGGAAAGTTGCAAACGGCAAAAACGAGCCGTCCGTTAAGCATTAGAAAAGTTTGGATGGTGGATCCGGCTTCGACTTTCCGCCGTGAAATAATACGAAGAAACTTCCGGGCAGTGAAACAGCTGGGCCGAGCTGATCGGTCATTCTGAATCGAGGGAGGATTCCGTCATGGCGAAAGGTTGGATTCGGGCCTACGACGAGGAGCAACGGGTGCTGAAAGCCCAGCACTCTTTTATCTTGCGTTCCCACCGCAGCGAGTTTCGACAATCCTTTACCACCCCCTTGCGGGCGGAAGCTCGTGACGGCGCCCAGATTGTGGGCACCATGCGCTGGGGCGATGAGGTGGAGCTGCCCGAGGGCCTGTCCATGGGGCCGTGGACGAAAGCGGTGACCGCGGTCGGCGAAGGATTCCTAAGCTCCAACCATGTGGTGCAATTGGCTTGGGTGCGGCGCAAATTCGAAGCGGAAATGGAAACCGCGAAGGGTGAGAAGACGCTCTTGTGGGGAGATCTGGTGCAGATCTTGATCCCGCGGGTTGAGCCCGATCCGGAGTCCGGTAAAGAGCGGTGCAAGGTGCGCGCTCGTGGAAGTGTGGGCGAAATGCTCGTCGATGATTTGGACAAAGAGAAACCGCTGCTCGAGATCTACTTTATCGACGTCGGCCAAGGCGACGGCGTGCTCGTGCGCACCCCGGATGGTCGCCATCTGCTGATCGACGGTGGCCTGGAGCGTCGAAAGCAGCTGACGGGCAAGAACGCGGCCGATTTCGTCGATTGGAAGTTCTTCTTCGACTACGGCGATCATTGCATTCGGCTGGACTCGATGATGGCCTCCCACTCCGACAACGACCACTACGGCGGTTTGCACGATTTGGTCCGCCGCACTCCCGCCGCCGATCGTGAGCTGGATTGCGGAACGGTCTCGATCGAGACCTTTCACCATCCTGGGCTGTCGCGGTGGAGCGAAGATAAGCTGGCGGATCCTCCCCACAGGGATGGTTTAGGGCCTCGGAAGGACAATCTTTTCATCCGTCTCTTGGACGACCGTGAGGACGCGGAGCGGGCTGTGGTCGGCGAGCACGACGGCGAGAAAACGGAGAAGCTGTCGCGGGATTGGTGTGCTTTCATCAAGGCCATTTTGGACAACCCGGAGCAGCCGTCTACCCGCTTCGAGAGAATCGGTGTCGAGAGGGAGCACCTTCAAGACGGCGATGCCTTGCCCAAGCTGTGGGAAAGTCGGGCGGATTGCGATGTCAGGGTGCTGGGTCCGGTCTTCGAGAATGCCGAAAGCGGCCCGGCGCTGCCGGATCTCGGTAACTTGTCGATCAACACCAACGGCCACAGCATCTGCCTGCGCATCGACTACCACGACGCCAGAATCCTGCTGACCGGCGACCTGAACAAGAAGAGCATGGGCTGGCTCAGCGAGTGCTACGGCGATCGCATGGACGCCTGGGAATGCGACGTGGCCAAGGCCTGCCACCACGGTAGCCACGATATCTCCTACCAATTCCTGGAAAAGATCCACGCCGCGGCGACCATCATCTCGTCCGGTGACGCCGAAGGGCACGCCCATCCCCGTCCCGAGATCGTCGGCGCCAGCGCCCTGAGCGGCTTCTGTTCCGTGGACCGAGAGAAAGATTGCCTGAAAACACCGCTGATCTACATGACCGAGATCGAGCGCAGTGTCAGCCTGGGAGCCCTGAATCGGGTCGACTTCCGCCGCTTGCCGATCGCAGGCCAACCCACGGACGGCGCCGTGGTCTGCCGTCCCGTGGACGAGCTGGGCGACAAAGACCACATGACCCCGGAGCAACGGCGGGCGCATCGAAAGATCGTGGACAGAAACGAAGCCGATAGATTCGTGCGTGGGGCCGCCCGGGAGCAAGGGCCGCTGCTCAAAGCCATGGAAAATGCCGTTAGGACCGGCGAGATCGACCTCTACTTGAGCCTCTCCGTTCCCCAGGGGCCCATGAGCGCCAAAAATAAAGAAAAGCGGGCATGGCGCTCGCGCATCATGGACAAAAATCACTACGGTCTGGTGAACGTGCGTACCGACGGCAAAACCATCCTATGCGCGACCCTGAATGAAACCGAAAAGAAGTGGGTCTGCCACAGCTTTCCCGCCCGCTTCGGTCCTCAGGATTGAGCGCGGGCCCAAGAATCGCTCAAACCGAGGCGTTTCAGTTTTTTGGCCAGACCGCTACGGGAGATCCCCAACAGCTCGGCGGCGCGAATTTGATGGCCGGAGGTGCGGATCATCGCCTCGCGAACCATCCGTCGCTCCATGGCGTCGATTTTCGGTCTGAGCTCCAACGACGAAGCGGTCAGCGGTGACTCCTCGGGCTCCTCTGGTTTCTCGGGCGTCTCGGCGCGTCTCAACGCCTGGGACAAGATGTCGATATCGATGATGCCTCCCACGGGCCGATGGGCGACCAGTCGCCCGGCGACATTGGCCAGCTCCCGGATATTGCCCGGCCATGGGTGGTTGCGCAGCTCTTTTAAGGCCCGGGCGGTGATGCCGCGCAAATCGAATCCGACTCTTTCAGCGGCGAGCTGAAGGTGGTGGCGGATCAAGTGAGGGATATCGGCGCGGCAACGGCGCAGGGGCGGAACCTCGAGCAAACCGGCAGCCATTCGGTAGTAGAGGTCGCGTCGCAGGGATTCAGAGTCGAGATCCACATGGGTCGAGGCGATGATCCACACGTTGATCGGGCGTGAGACGCCTCCAACCGGTTGAATCTCGCCTTCTTGCAAGACCCGTAACAGCTTAGCTTGGAGCGTCGGCGCCAGCTCGCCGATTTCATCGAGAAGAATAGTCCCACCTTCAGCTTGCGAGAAATAACCTTTTCGAGCCTCGACACCCGTGGCCGCCCCCTTGACGACGCCGAACATCTCGGCTTCAAGAAGGTTCTCAGGAATCGCCGCGCAATTGACGACGACGTAGGGAGATTCAGGAGCGGAGGACGAGTTGTGTAAGGTCCGGGCCAACATCTCCTTTCCGGCTCCGGTCTCGCCGTGTAACAACACGGGCTGTCGTAGGCGACAGACCTCGGCCATTTGTCGATAAAGGCGCTCCATTTCGTCGGAAGTCCCGACCACATAACCTTCCGGAAAGCGGAGCCGGCGTTCCAGCTCGCCCTTCGGCGACCCATTAGGGGCGTCCGGTCGGTCGCCAGGAAACGGCTCCGTGTCCACCTGCTCGAAGCCCGCCGTGGCACCGAGATCGCTGACGGTAGCTTGCTCGAATTGAATGGCCAGCTTCGCGCCTTCATCGAGGCTCTCGACGATCAGCTCCACAGGGCCGAAGGCGATTTTCGATCCTTCCGAGGCGACGGCTCGCTCCACCCGGATCTCATCGATGAAAGTACCGTTGGTGCTGCGCAGATCCTCCACCCACAAACCTCGGCTGTCGATTTGGATACGCGCATGGCGGCGCGAGACTCCGGCAAAGGCCAGATTGATGTCGTTTTCGGCCGTGCTGCCGACCGAGATCTCTCCCGACGGTAAGTCGAAGAGCAACATTTGCCCGTTCGAGCTTCCCTTCAACCGAAAAAGGTTGTCGTTCTTAAACGTTTCAATGCTCATGTTGTATTTCAGCCCTTTTTGTATGGCAATAGGCTGCTGCCGGAGCTGGTCATCGAAAGGGATGTGATTCTTAAGGACGTAGCGTTACTCCAGAGCTGAAACCGCAGAAGAGAACCGCCAGGTTCCATCGTTCGGGTTGGTCTTGCTGGTGCGAGGTCGCTACACCGAATCGAGTTGGGGACGCATCTTTACATGGAGAATTCTAGGGAAATATTTCACCAGATCCGCGAGGATTGGCTTGTGATCCCCGGATCCTCGAGCTCGGCGAGCTCCTTGCCAGTGGAAAGGCCTCGGAGGACCGGGGTCGCTGGCCGCGGCTCTTCCCACCAATGCGGTGCCAATTCTCTTCGAGCCGGGAGCGCGGCGATCTGCTGCCAGGCTGTCGATCCCCCAAGAGCCGTCGATGCCTCAAGAAAGAGTGCCCAGCTCGTGCATATTCTCCAGCTCGGCGAGCGACCGCTCGCTGCAGGTAGGGCAAAGGCCGTGGGTGAATTGAGCGCCCGAGGTGCGTGCCATATAGGTTTCAATCTGTTGCCAGAATCCCCGATCGTCGCGGACTTTTTTGCACGATGGGCAGATCGGCAGCAGGCCCCTCAGGGTTTGGACCTGATCGAGGGCTTCGCGCAGTGCCGCGGACTCTTTCGCCAGCTGACCATGGCTGCGCTCCCGCGCCGATTCCAGGCTGTAGGTCAAGAGGGTGACCAGCCCCAAGGTGGTCAGGAATCGACCCGACATGGCGACCGGATAGCTGAAACCGATGGGGGCGAGCAACAAGAAAGCGGCCGTTGCGAAGGCCCCGGCCGACCATTCGACACCTCGGCGTCCGAGCACGAAGACGCTGAGGGCAGGGTAGGAATACATCCAGAGGACGGCATAGCCGCCATAGGCGCCGACCCACAGCTCGTAGGCAAGGACCACCAGGCTGGCGGCGGCCGCCAGCTGATAGGCGGCACGGTCCCTTGGGCCTGTTCTTCTGCCGATCCATAGTTGGGCGCTGATCCCGAGGAGGAGGGCCAGCAAGCCGAAGATCAAGCCGGCTTCTAGGTAGCGACCCGCCCGCAGATCGATGGAGCCGAAGTAACCGACGACCGGGATCATCCATCCGATCCCAGCGCTGAAGTAAATTCGCCGTCGACGACGGTGCTCCGACTCCTCGAAGCTCCAGCCGGCCGTCTTTTCGACGGTCTTCGGGCCGGGGGCCGTGACCTCTAAGCGCGGGACCCGCGGATCGGCTTCCCGCAGACACCCGGGACACAGTGCCGGTTCCATCTCCACCGCCGAGTGTTTTTCCAAATAGACCTCGATATCGTGCCAATAGCCCCCATCGTCGCGCACGCTTTTGCACGAGGCGCAGATGGGCACCAAATCGTAGAGGGTTTCGAGGTCCGCGAGCGCTTGTTGGAGCTGGGTCTTCTCCCGCTGTAAGCGCCGGGACTGCCTATCTCGGGCCGATTCGAGACCGTAACCGAGCAACCCCAGCAGCGTGAACGTGGCCAGGGCCACCGTGCCCAAAGGTCCATCGGGAGTGACCCTGGGGTCGACCACGAAGAGCAACCAAGCCAAGACGGCGGCGGTGATCACCAGCCAGAGCATGCCCTCGCGGCGTCCGAGAGCGAAAAAGCTGCCCAGGGGCAGCACGTAATACCAAAGAAAAGTGAATCCCTCGTTGACGCCGATGGCGGATTCGTAGGAGATCACCACAAGGCCTGCGATCAAGGCCGATCGAGCCAACGTCGTGGTGCTCAGGCCGCGAGGAAATCGAGCGCTCAACGCCACAAAAAACATCGCCACCGCCAACGACTGCACGGCCTCTAGGGTCCGACCCGCCAGGAAGTCGATCAGGCTGAACACCAAGAGCACCACCGACGTAGCCCTGGCCCCCAAGACCACATGGGCGCCGCGGCGCCCTTCGTCGGACGCCGATCCGAGCACAGATATCCAATCCTCAATGGGACGGAATCTCTTAAGCAAGCTCGACGGCATGGTGCTGGCGCTCCTGATTCCAAAGGCTGCAAGGGTAAAGGTTTTTACCAATCTATCAGGAGTCCGTCGGTTCTGGCTCTTTTGTCTGAGAATCAAGTGTTTTCAGGCCGAGACGCCACGGCCGACTCTTGCTTTGCCTCGCCGGCTCCCCCATCATCATGGGAGCGAAAGCCATGGATGGAGTGTTCTGAGCCATTGCCAGGGGAGGCGGCATTGCAAATTTCGAAACGTCGTGCTCTTAAAAAGCTCGTCCGGTCGGTTCTGCCGGCGAATCCTTCGTCGAAAGTGGTGGAGACGTTCTTCGGTGAGGCCATCGCCCAAGATTTGCCGATGGCCAATTCGGTCCGAGAGCTGGCGGAGTGGATCGTGGATCGGTTGTTGGAGGATCCCGAGCAGCTGCGCAAGACCTTGAATCGGCTCGACGACGGCAGCCCAAAGGTGGCGGAGCTCCTGGCATGGGCGGACATGCTGCCCGCGGAAGGGATTTCCGGAGAAGGGAATCTGGAAGAACGCCCGGAGCGGCCCTTGACCTCCCGGGAGCGCTTCGACCGCAGCCTGCGCATCGTCGAGACCGGTGCTACGGTCATCGGCGGCGTCGGCTCGCCGATGGCGATCTACTACGGCCTCAACCGTCGAGACGACGAGCCCGAAGCCGGGGTCACTGAAACCGCCGCGGGCGCTGACGGCGGTACCCTGGCAGAGCCGGAGCCCGAGCTCGAAATCTCGCCCCGTGATCCGAGCCCGTTGCGCAGATCGAGATCTTTGACGAACGATTCGGAGTCGGTCGCGCCGAGCAGCCCGGGGCCTCTGGTGCGGCTCGATTTCCAAACCGGAGAGGGCAAGAATCTCTTCGCTCAGGAATTGCTGGTCGAGCAAGATCAGATCGAGCTCATCGAGAATTGGCTCTCCAAATCCGATCCGCGAGATCTCGGACGCGAGCTGATATTTGAAGGCTACGTGGCGACGGGAGGTGCCCCGGTTCCCATATTGGCCGAGATCGAGACGACCCTTGAGCCTGTGAGCATCCGCTACCAAGGCCCGAGCCTCACCCTGAAGAGAGAGCTGCCGGTGCTCGTCGCCGCTAGAGTCGAGCCTAAACAGCAGATCGAGCAACCCACGGGCGAAGGGATGCAAACCGCCGCCTTTGAGGTGCCGGCCGTGTCGTGGGTCGTGGGTCTGCCGGCGGTCGCCTTCCTGGGAGCGTGGTCGTTCCGAAAAGCGTCACGGCGGATGTTCAAGGCGCTTTTCGAGTCGGATTGATCGGTGCGACTCGCTCAGTCGAAAATCTCCTCGAGCGAGTCGGCCTTTTTGAACCGACCGGCCCAGCGTGCGATGTCAGCTGAGCTCGCATTCTGCAAGCGATCCTCGACTCGAGGAGGGAGTGAGCCGAAAGCACCGATCAACAAGGCTCTTAGGAGATTTGCCTCTCCTTGTTGAATGCCCTGGGTTTTGCCGTCTTCTATGGCTAGTCGTTCGATGCTGGTGACGTATTGCACATTCTTCTCCGCTTCGATTTCGTGGACGGCGTCTTTGACTCGTTGACTCAGCTCTTCGGGTAGGGTCATGATCCAATCGATGAATCTGAACAGATTGAGAACGTCGTTTCTACCGAAACCGCGGTTATAGAGGCTTCTGATCAAGCGAATCTTCCAGGTGAGTCGCTCTTCGGGTCGAGCGCGAGTAGCCTGGGTCTTGAGATGGGCCATGGTCACCAAGGCGAAAGGATTCGCGCTCGCCTCCAGCTCAGCCCACCGGCTATTGTACTCCAGTAGCTTCACAGTCGGAAATTCGAGATGCATCTTGCAGTCCCAGAGATCACAGGCCGTGAATCCCTTGGGATGAAAGCTTCGATCCTCATCGCAGAGCAGGGCGACGGATACCACTGGGCGTCTAAATCGATCGAAAGTCCGATAGTTGTAGATGAAGACCCGCTCGGCAAAGCTTTGATCCCTTTGGGCCTGAATCTCGATATTCACCATCACTTCGAACGGCTCGCCGTCTACAGTCCAGATTTGAAAGAGCTTGTCCGCCAAGCGATGAGTGACCTCGGATTTCGGAAAGATCTTGAGAAGCTCTTTGTCCTTGCTGATTGGCGGTCGGCTCCAATCCACCCCTCCGTGGATTTTTGGGAAGTAGAGCTCAAAAAAGTCCTTGAGATACAGCTCCAGAACATCCTTCCATGGACTATCGTAGTCGTCTCTTTGCGACATCCTCACCTCTCCGTGCCCCCAAAGTGTGGAGGCGCTAATAAGGCGTAAATTTACGCTTCGAGAGGTACATTGTCAATAAGTTGAGTGCCAGCCGAGGAAGGCGAAGTTGCTTGTGCTTGAGTGGGTCGAACGCGCCTGATCACTCAGCCTTCCGTGACACCAAATAGACTCCACCCCCAACGACCGTTGCCGCGACGATGCCTAGAGCGGCGGAGATACCCGGGTTCTTGACCGAGACGTCGGCGAAGTAGGAGAAGTATGCCGGACCAGTGATGTAGAGGCCGTAGTGCACGATCACGGCGGTGATGGCTGCGGCGGTGGCTGCGGCGGCGGGGGTTTTTTCGAGGAAGGTGCCGAAGAGCACGGGGATGAAGGCGGCGGCGAAGTAGGCGTAGACGCCGAGCTGGGCGAAGATGATGACGCTCAGGTTGGGCTCGATCAGCTGTTGGTAGGCGAGGGCAAGGCTGAGGGCGGCCAGGGCGACGATGACGCCTCGGTTGAGGCGGAAAAGGAAGAGATCGCTGAGGCTGCGGCCGGTGAATCGGCTGTGGAGATTCTTGATCAGATCGTTGGTGATGATCAGGGATAGGCTTTGGATCAGGCCTTCGAGGGTCGACATACCGGCAGAGATCAGGCCGAGGAAGACGATGACGCCCACGTACCAAGGGAATTGAGTGACCAGGTAGGTGGAGGTGACGCTATCCGGCGCGATGGTGGCGCCGCCGTGCTCGAGGGTGGGGAAGGCGAGGCGTGCGTAGAGGCCGACGAAGACCACCCAGAAGAAAAGGGTTTGAATTGCGATGCCGGTGACCAAATAGCGGTTGACGTCGCGCTCTTTTTTCAACAATAAAGATTTTGTGATGATGTGCGGCTGGCAAACGATGGCGACACCCACGACGATGGTGCAAAAAACCACTTCGAAGCCGTCGCGGAAGAGGGGGCTTTGGGTGTTGTAGAGAGCCACCAGATTGGGATCGATGGCCCGCAGCCGATCGATGAAACCGGCGATTCCGCCCTCGAAAAAGCGAGTGCCGGAGCCCAGCAGGATGATCGCCACCACGGTCATGATCAGGGCTTGGATGGTGTTGGTGTAGACCATGGAGTTGGCGCCACCGAACATCATGTAGCCGAAGGAGAAGATCACGATGGCGACCAAGACCACGGGCTCTGCGAGACCGAGGGAGGCGGCGACCACTTTGGTGAGACCCACCAGGATCATGACGATGAAGGTCACCAGCAAAAGCGATAGGACGGCGAAGAAGAGCGCCAGATTGGGGCTTTGATAGCGCTCTCCCACCCATTGCGAAAGGGTTAGGGCACGTACGGAATCGCCGTATTTGCGAAAGCCCTTGGTGATGACCACCAGGGAGATCGACATGGAGATGGGCAGCACCACGCATAGCCCGAAGATGGCGCTCAGGCCGAAATAGGCCACCAAGCCGGGGTTGATGATGAAGGTGGCGGCGCTGGTGGTGGAGGCGGCGAGGGCGAGCCCCACGGCGACGGGGGAGAAGGCGATGTTGCCGACGGCGTAGTCCTCAACGCTGCGGTTGCGCCGAGCGCCGCGCACCACCAAAACCAGGATGGCGGTGGCGTACGCGATCACCAAGAGCCAGCCGGCGAGCACGTTCGGGTCGGATGTAGAAGGGTCCATGTCGGCTCCGGATTAGGTGGGCGTCAGGCGGTCGAGAAAGAGTAGGTAGTCCGCAGCCAGCCAGTGGGGATCCTCCACCACCAGGGCATGGCCCGACGACGGGTGGATGCTCAGCTCGCATGGACGGCCGGGCCGGTGCAGGGCGTCGACCATCTCTCGCACGAGGTCGAGGGGCATGATGCGGTCCTCGGTGGCGTGCACCACCCGCGTTGGACATTGCACCTTGGCGAGGAAGGCCGAGAGATCGAAGTCGAGCAGACTGCCTAGGATCGCCAGCAGACCCTCGAACCACGGGTGGGGCAGAGCGGCGACCTGACGGGCTCGATTGGCGATGGTTTCAGCGTGCTCTTGCCGATATTCGGCGGAGTAGAAGTCGTGCAAAAGGGCGTCGTGGAACGGCTGGGTGCTGCCGCCGCCGAGCACTTGCCGCACGAGGCCCTGCATGCGCTGGGAGTCTCCGGCCATGCCCGGGGGCGTGCGGTGGACCGTGGTGGCGAGGGTTAGAGAGTGGATCCGCTCTGGGATCTCGGCGACCAGCGGCATGCTGACCATGCCGCCGTAGGACGTGCCCAGGACGTGCACCCTCGGCAGATCGATGTGATCCATCAGGTGGATCACGGAGGGCACGTGGTCCTCAATGCGAGTCGGTGCCGGTTGTGGATCCGAGGGCGGGCTGAGCAATTGACCGCGGAAATCGCATCCGAGCACTGCGTAGCCATTGGCCAGCAACGCGTCGGTGATCGGTGCCCACGACGGATAGGTCATCATGCCGCCGTTGAGCAGCAGGACCACCTCGCCCCGATCCAGGTCGGCGGTCGGCTCCAACAATCGGTGGCCCAAGGGAGAAGGTGTGCTCATGCCGGCTCCTGGGAGTCAGTGGATGTGTCGCGCAGGTAGTCCTCGCGCAAATCGCCTTTGACCACTTTGCCGTAGGCGGTGCGCGGTAGGTGATCGAGGATCCGGTAGGCCTTGGGCCATTTGAATTTGGCGAGGCGCTCGCTCAGGAAGGCTTGTAGGGAATCGTCGGGTTGCACCATCGGGCCACGCAACACCACGAAGGCGACGCCGATTTCCCCCCATTTCGGATCCGGGATGCCCACCACGGCGGCGTCTTCCACCTCCGGGTGCTGTACCAGAACCGCTTCGATCTCGGCGGGATAGATATTGACGCCGCCGCTGATGATCATGTCCTTGCTGCGGCCGGCGACGTAATAAAAACCCTCTTCGTCCCGTCGGGCCTGGTCGCCGGTGTGGAACCAGCCCTCGCCGTCGATGGATTTGGCGGTGGCTTCCGGGTTGTTCCAATACCCCTGGCAGACATGATCGCCGCGGAAGAGCAGCTCGCCGATCTCACCGTCGGCCACATCGCGACTATCGGCGTCCACCAAGCGTACCTCCGTGAACGGCATGGGCTTGCCGATGGACCCCGCCTTGCGCACGCTGTCGTCCACGGTCATAGCGAAGCAATTGACCCCGACCTCGGTCATGCCGAAGCCTTGTTTGAAGGCGATGCCCCGCGCTTGGTAAGCGTCGATCAAATATTGGGGCAGGGGCGCTCCGCCACTGATCAGCCACCGAATGCTGCTCAGATCGACGGTCTCGAAGGCCGGCGATTCGGCCAGCATTTTCCAGATGGTGGGCACCCCGAGGGTGACGGTCACGCCCTCGTTTTCGATCGTCCGCCAGACGTCCTCGGCGTTGAATTCCGCGTGCAAAACCACCGTGCCGCCGATGGTGAAAATGGGAGTCAGGAACGCAGCCAGGCCGCCGGCGTGGTAGAGGGGCGTGAAAATCGAGGTGACGTCGTCGCTTCGCAGCTGCCAGCCACAAACCGTATTGAAGGCGTTGGCCACCACCATGCGATGGGGAATCTGGACGCCCTTGGGCCGGCCGGTGGTGCCCGAGGTGTAGAGCATGCAGTAGACGTCCTCGCCGTCGCAGGGGGTGCGTTGCCAATCGTTTTTTTCGGGAAGGCGGCGGATCTCCTCAGCGTAGGAGCGGGCTTTGACGTCGGAAGCGTCGGACGCATCGAGGGCGATCCAATGGTCGAGCTCCAAGCGCTCTCGCAGCTGGGCGACGACCTCGGCGCCGTGGTGATCGTAGATCAAACCGCTCAAACCCGCGTCGGTGATCACGTGCTCCAGCTCCGGCGCCGTGAGACGGGTGCCGAGGGTCACCAGGATGAGACCGGTCTTGCCGGCGGCAAAGAAGGCTTCGAGAAATTCCACCCGGTTGTGGGACAGGATGCCGATGCGATCACCCTTTTGCAGACCGAGGACCTCGGTCCACAAGCGAGCGCAGGCCTCGGCCCGGGCATCGAGCTCGGCGTAGGTCAGCCGCAGCTCGGGCTCGACGACGACCAGGGCCGGGTCGTCGGGGGTCAGGCGGGCGCGATCGCCCAGAAGGTCAGCTTGCATGGTCGATTCCTCCCGCGCCTTGACCGACCACCGGCCCCCAGCGGACCGTGGAGGCGGACCAGGCGTAACCGATGCCCGCCGCCACCATCACCATCAAGGTACCGTCCCGCAGGCGACCGGAGTCGAGGCCGAGCTTGACGCTGATCGCTTGGTCCTGTTGGCCGATGTGGCCGAAGTCCGAGAGGTAACAGCTTTGTTCCTCGGTCAAACCCAGCTCCGAGAGGATGTAGCGGTGAGCGGAGGGTTTCATGTGCAGGATGTTGAGATAGCCGATGTCGGAGCGATCACAAACGCTTCTGGCCAGGGATTGATCGACTACTTTCAAAAAATTGGCCATGGAGACGGCATCCAGCCGCTCTTTCATGCCCTGGGGATCGGGGCAATCGAAGCGATCTCGCTTGGCGGCCCTTGCCTCCGGGCTCAGGGCCTCCTTGGTGCCGCCGGCGGGAATGATCACGTCGAAAGAAAAGTCGCCGTCGACGATGACCGACGATTCCAAGAGCTCGTTGCGACCCAGGTTCTTGCGCAGCAGGATGGCGCCGCCGCCCGCCGCCAGACCGAAGAGGAAGCGGGTGCGCGAATTGGAGTAGTCCAGGTGGTCGCCGTTGCGATAGCCACCAGCGATCAACACCGTGTTCAGGTCGGGATCGCTCAGCATCATGGATTTGGCCATTTTCAGGGTAGCCATGGTCGTGGCGCAGCGCATTTGCACGTCGATCGCCCAGGCGCGATGGGCTCCCAGGTCGTGGGCGAGCTTGATGCCCGCGGTCCACAGGGGGTGCTCCTTCCACTCCTCGGTGGTGCACAGCACGAGGTCGATCTCGTCGGCCGGGATCGACGCCCGGCGCAGGGCGTCCTCCGCCGCCCACACCGCCATGGCGTTGGTGTGGTCGTCCGGTCCCGGCACCGGTTTGCGCGCGATGCCGAGCTTTTCCACCACCACCTGTTCGGGAATGCCGGTCAGCTCCGCGAGCTCGGCGGCGGTTTTGAAAGGTTCGGGGATGTAGGTCCCCACGGAGGCGATGCCGATATGGGTCATAGTGATTCCGTCATCCGCAAACAGCTGAGTATCCCGAGCAACAGCCGGTGCCGGTGCACGAGGTGGTGAGCATGTTGATTTGGATGGCGCCAGTATTGCTCTTGGCTCGGTAGTGGCCGACGCCGTCGGCGTCGCCGCCGAGCAGGTTGAAGATCGTCCAATCCGCGAGGTCGTAGTCGAGGCCGAGGGCGGTGGTGCCGTGGCCGACGTCGAGCTGGGAGCGGACGTTGGATCGACTGTCGAAGCGAGCGGAATTGCCACAGCCGCTGACCGACGACGCGGTGCCGCACAGCACCTCATCGTGGATGTCGGCGCCGATGGTGTAGAACCAGGTGCTCTTGCCGGACGGATCGTCGCGGAAGCCGCCGTTGCCCATGCGCGGATTCCAGGTGGACCAGCTGTGGGGGTAAAGGCCGAAGATGTCGGAGTTGTAGATGTTTTGGGAGCCGCAAGTGGGGTAGAGGGCGTTGGCATAACCCACCCACCAACAGGAGACCAGGCCGCGCATGCCGCCGGCGATGCCGATGAAGCGGCGGGTGCTGCTCCACAGGCTGTTTTCGTCGATGGCGTAGAGGGCCATGGTGACGCCGAGGGAGTGGGCCACCACGTCGACTTGGGAAGCGCTCGTGTAGGCCTTAACGTCCCAGATGAAGTCGGCGATTTGGTCGGCTTTCGACGGCTTGTGGTAGTTGTATTGCGGCAAGGATCGCTCGCTGGACGACAACCAATTCAAGCCGAAAAGCTCGCAGTCGTTATAGCCGGCGTTGCGAAACGCGTCGTAAACCGACGGCACGCCCGTGGACGATGGGGCATCATAATTCTTGGCTTCATCGCCGTTGCCGTGTAGGAAGATCACCGGGGTCTTTGAGGCCGTGCAGCTGCCACCGCCGAATCCGCCCCAAGGCGCATTAGACGGTGAGAATCCACCCGCGAATTGGTTCGCTCCGCCGTTGACGTCGAGGGCCGAGGCCGGGGCGCCGAGGCAAAGCAGGGAAGCGAGGACGGCGAGGATCCAAGGGGCTGATCTGCGGGTTGACGTGCGGCTCATCGCAATCTCCTTTAGGGCTCTGGGGTTCAGGGACTGGTTTCAAGGGCTGGGTCCGGGGAGAGGAGAGGTTTCAACGCCTCGAGCAGTGCTTGGGGGCACTCCGCTTGGGGCAAATGACCGCATTTCTTAATCACATGAAGCTCGGCATCGGGTAGGCCGGCCACCAAGCGGTCCGGGTAGTCGCGGCCCATAAAGCGGTCCGACTCGCCCCACACCACGTGCACCTTGGGCTTGATCTCGGACAGCCGTCCGTCGAGCAGGTGGCCTTCCAGGTCGTCGTTCTCCGCGAACATGCGGCTGATGGGGCCCTTGGGGCCGCGTCGAACCAGATCGTCGAGCACCATGTCGGGGGTGGCGGGTGACGACGGATCCCGCAAGGCCGACATCAAGAGCCGGGCTTGCTCGCGATCCTCGGGCAATAGGTCGAGGGGCTCTTCGGAGCCGTCGAGGGTTTGGGGCTCGGCGCGCACCGGCCCGCCGTTGATCCACCACTCGGCTTCGACCCAATCGGGATGTCGATGGGCGATCAGCGCCGCCAGCCAAGCTCCCATGGAGTTGCCGGCCAGGGTCACTTTAGTCTCAGCCCGTCGGGGGTCAGTAGTCTCGGCCCGTTGGGGGTCAGTGCCGGCCCGCTGACGTTCGAGCCAGGTCTCCAGGCCTTGGAATACCGTCGACATCTTCAAGGGTCCGTCCGCAGGTCCGCTCTCGCCGTGACCCGGTAGATCCACCAACAACACCCGCCGACTTTCCGCCAGGGCGGGTGCTACCTGGAACCAAGTGCCGGCTTGGTCCGCCACGCCGTGGATCATCACCAGGGTGGGATGCTCGGTCGAGCCCTTGGACCACCACACGAGCGATTGGTCGTGGATTTGCTCCTCATGGCGCTCGAAACCCGAGGCCGCCAGCTGGGTGCGGGTGAAAGCAATGAAGAAGTCCATGGGGCCGGGGCTTTGGACCTGCGGTTCTGTGGCCTCTGGTTCGGCGGCCGGCTCGGGCTCTTGGGCCAGAATCGGTGGGATCGAGAGCAGGGTGACGAGAAGAACCGCTGCAATGTGGTCCATCACCCTCACCCCCCCATCCCCCCTCTCCCGGGGCGGGAGAGGGGGGAGTGCTTGCTTGCGCTCCGCGCGCGCGTTTGAAAGTGCTTCTTCAGCCTTTGGGCGTAGAGCAGCTTTCTCTGATACGTCACCACTCACGCCGGCTCTCTGGCTCCCCCTCTCCCGTCTGCGGGAGAGGGGGTTGGGGGGTGAGGGCTCTGAAATATGAGTAGGGCTAGGGAGAGCGGTCGCGCGCTCCGGTCCCCTCTCCCCCCCGGGGAGAGGGCTAGGGTGATCGTCCTTCAAGCTTGAATCCATAGGAATCATCTCCATCTAAAAGCCACACCGGCTTGGTTGTAACCCACCCCCGAGCCCACCAAGACCACCAAATCACCGGGCTCGGTTTTGCCCTGCTCGACGGCGTCGTCCAAGGCCATGGCCAGGCAGGCGGAGCCCGTATAACCCCACTGCTCCATGATCGTGTGGGTGCGCTCCAAGGGCAGACCGAGCTCCGACATCACCAGCTCGATGGAGGGTTTTCGGACTTGGGTGAACAGTGCCAGGTTGATGTCCGGGACCTCGAAATCACCGTTTTGGGCCAGCTCGCGCACCAGACGGGGCCAGCCCTCGTTGTTGATTTCCGGCGGATAGCGCTCGATCAGTCGAACTTGGGTACGACCGGCGTCCACGGCCTCGTGGCTGGCGGGCTCGGCGGTGCCGCCGGCGAAAATTCCCCAGCGCTCTGCGTAGGAGCCGTCGGCGTGGGTGGCGGCGGCGACGAAACCCGGCTCGTCCGACGGCTCGAGCACCGCCGCGCCGGCACCGTCGCCGTAGAAGAAGACCGTTGGATCCGACGGGTCCGCGTGGCGATGCATGAGGTAGGCGCCGACCACCAGGACGGTTTGGATCTTCGGATTGACCGCGATCCAGCCCGCGGCGGTGGCCAGGCCCGTGGGAAAGGAGGCGCAGGCACAGCCGATGTCGAAGGTGCCGGCGTTTGTTGCGCCGAGCTTGTGCTGCAAGACCGTGGAGGTGGCCGGGGTGGGGAAGTCGGGGGTGTCGGTGCAGAGGATCACGAGATCCACGTCTTTGGGCTCGCGACCCGCGCGCTCCAAAGCTTGCTGAGCCGCGGGCAGGGCGAGATCCGAGGTCGCCCAATCGTCGGGCGCGAGCCAACGGCGACGGATGCCGGTGCCCTCTTCCATATCGTCGACGAAGGTCTCGAGGCCCTGGATGTGCGCGAATCGCCGTCGAAGGTCGTGGTTGCTCAGCTCGATTTGGGGCACATAACGTCCCGTGGCGACGATTCGCGCAGATCTTTGGGGGAGGGGGAGCATTTTTGGCTCGGGTCCCAAGCTCAAGTCCCGAGCACCAAGCCGCCGTCCACGGAGAGCACTGCGCCGTTGACGAACGACGCGGCGTCCGAGGCCAGCCAGAGATACGCCTCGGCGATCTCCTCGGGTTTGCCCAGGCGGTCCACAGGAGTACGAGCCACCATGCCGGTCACCACCTTCTCGGGCATGCTCCGGACCATCTCCGTGCCGATGAAACCGGGGGCCACGGCGTTGGAACGAATGCCGTAGCGCCCCAGCTCCCGGGCCCAGCCGCGGGTCATGTTGATCACCCCGGCTTTGGTGGCGGCGTAGTTGGTTTGGCCGAAATTGCCGTAGAGACCGACCACCGACGAGGCGCTTAGGATCACCCCTCGCTCGGCGCGGATCATGTGCGGCACCACGGCCCGGGTGCACAGGAAAACGCCTTTCAAGTTGACGTTCAGCACGGCGTCGAAGTCCTCATCGCTCATGGTGGAGACCACCTCGCCGCCCCGCCACTTCACCAGCTGGGCGTCGCGGGTGATGCCGGCGTTGTTGACCAACACGTCGACTCCGCCCCAGCGGTCGACGATTTCCGCCACCGCGTTTTCGACCGCCTCTCGGTCCGTGACGTTGACCGACTGGCATCGGGCTGTCCCGCCGGCAGCTTCGAGCTCGGCTTGCAGCTCGTCGGCTTCTAGGCGCACGTCCCATGCGGCGACTCTCGCACCTTCCGCGGCGAAGCGTTTGGCGGTGGCTCGTCCAATGCCGGCGTTCGCGCCGGTGACGATGACCACGCGGTCGTTCAATCCTGTTTCGATCACGTCAAAGCTCTCCTTATCCGATCGTCAAAAACCGCCCCGTCGGCCACGCCACAGGATGCGGCCGACGGGACCGAGATCAGAATTTATACCCGAGGGTCGCCGTCACCGTGCGCGGATCGCCGAAGGAGCCTTGCACGATGCCGAGCACGGGGATGTTGTAGCCGTTGGTGAGGTATTCCTCATCGGTGAGGTTCTTGCCGTTGACGGTAACCTGCCAATGGCCGTTGCCGGAGAGCCAGGAGACCCAGGCGTTGACCGTGTCGAAGGAGGGTTGGACCAGGGGCAGCAAGGGACGGGTGGGATCCCGCGGATCGGGTCCGCCTTCGGTGGTCAGCACGGAGTCGTCGCGGTAGGCATAACCGATGCTGCTGGTGATCAGGCCGCCGAACGCCGGGAAGTCGAAGTTGAGGTTGATCGCGCCGGTGATCTCGGGGGCATTGCTGATCACCTGGGTGTCGACGAAACCGTCGTTGTTGGCGTCGAGGAATTCGTCGGGATCGGCGTCGAGCCAGCTCAGGTTGCCGGACAGGCCGAACCAGTAGACGGTGGGCGAGGTCCAATCGAATTCCACCTCGAGGCCTTGCATGGTGGCGTTGCCGGCGTTCAAGAAGTTGCCGAAGAACGCGTCGTCGGAGCCGTCACCGTCGGAGTCGAAGGAGGTGAAGGTGCTGACTTGGATGTCTTCGTAGTCGCCGTAGAAGGCCGCTAGGTTGAGCACCAAGCTGCGATCCGCGAGGATCGACTTCAAACCCACCTCGGCGACGGTCAAGACCTCGTCGTCGAAAGGCTCGGCGGACTCGGGGAAAGCCGTGGCCTGGGCGCGCACGTTGAAACCGCCGCTTTTGAAACCCCGGGAGAGGGTCACATAACCCATGACGTCGTCGGAGAAGGCGTAGTCCAGACCGACCTTGGGCGCCACGGAGGTGAAGGTCTCGCTCTTGTCGTAGTCGGCGGTGACCGCGGTCACGGTGCTGAAGGTGTCGTCGGAGTAGCCGGCGTTGAAAGCGATGCCGCGCTTTTCTTCCTCGGTCAAGCGTAGGCCGAAGTTGAAGGTCAGGCGATCGTTGATGGCGTAGCTGCCGTCGCCGAAGAGGGCGATGGACTCGGTGTCGGTGGTGCCTTCGGTGGTGCCGAAGATGCTGTTGAGGAAGATGTTCTGCACCAGGCCGCCGGCGGTGCCATCGAAGTAGTAGAAGCCGAAGACGCCGCTGAAGTCGCCGCCGGCGTCGTAGATGAATTGGAATTCCTGGGAGGTCTGCTCATCGAAGTAGGTGGCGATGACGTCGGTGATGCGCGCCGGGGTGGTGTCGAAGTCGATGTTGTTCTCGGTGTCCGACTCCCGGTAGGCGGTGATCGATTTGAAACGCCAATCGTCGTTGATCCGCCAATCGATGGTCATGGAATAACCCTCGGACTCGGTGCTGTTCAAGGGCGCCAAGCCGCTTTGGGTATCGAAGATGTTGGGCAAGGGATCACAGGCTTGGCCGAGGAAGAGCAAGCAGAAGGGGTTGGCTTCCAGGCGGGTCAGACCCTTGGGCTCGGCGTCGTCCTCGGTGTGGTCGAGGCGCAGCTTGATGGTGACGTCGTCGGACGGCAGCCAGTCGAGACCGAGGCGGTACGCCACGGTGTCTTTGTTGGAGACCTCCCGGCCGGTGAAGAGGTTGGTGCCGTAACCGTCCCGTTGCAGGGAGGCGACGGCCGCCTTGGCCCGCAGCTTGCCGGGAATCAGGGCACCGCTGACCGAGGCCTTGAAGTCGGTGGTGCCGTAATCACCGCCGGTCAAGCTGATGGTGCCGGTGGTCTCGTCGGTCATGGCGCGGCTGGTGTATTTGATCGCGCCGCCGATGGTGTTCTTGCCGTAGAGGGTGCCCTGGGGTCCGCGCAAGACCTCGATTTGTTGGATGTCGAAGACGTCCAGCAAAGCGCCTTGGGGGCGGGCCATGTAGACGTCGTCCAAATACAGACCGACGCCCGGGTCGACGCCCCAAAGAGGATCCGCTTGGCCGATGCCGCGCATGAACGCGGTGAGGGTGGTGCTTTGGTTGCGGCCGGGATAAATCGACAAGTTGGGGACCTGGGCTTGCAGCTCCGAGAGGTCTACCACGCCGCTGTCCTCAAGGGTCTCGGCGGTGACCACCGTCACCGCCACCGGCACTTCTTGGATGTTCTCTTCCCGTTTGCGGGCGGTGACCACGATCTCGTCGTCCACCTCGCCGCTGGGCTCTTCGGCGGCAGCGGTCTGCTCGTCTTGGAGGTTTTCATTCTCGGCCCGGGTTTCTTCCGGGCTCAGGCCCTCGGCGGGGGTCAAGGTCGGGAGCAGAGCGAGACATGCTCCAAGGCCGACGAGGATTAGCTTGCGCATCATGATTGCCTCCAAAGCGTTGAGCCGGCCGGCGGCTAGGTGCCGTCGGCCTGGGTCTGGGGTGAAAGTCCGAGGTCCGATTTGAGGTCGGTAGGTTGTGTGCCCTGCGGGCTCGAGCCATGTCTAGGCAGCAGCCCGTAGCGCAGAAGACGGATGAATTCCGTGGTGGCTTGGCGGGAGTCCATGCCGAAATGCATGGGAGCTCCGAAGCACTTTTCTACGGTGAAGTAATAGAAAAACCAACGGGTGGCGAAGATCACGCCCACCAAAGGATCCACCTCGTCCCCGAGCTCGCCGGCCGCTTGACGCTCCGCCAGCTTGGCGCCGTAGAGATCCTGGAATCGCGATGCCATGCCTTCGTAAAAAGCACGGATGTGCTCGCCACGAAACTCCACCACGTCGACGTAGATCAGCAGGATGTAGGCGGAATTCTCTTCCACCGCCTTTTCGATCTCGTCGACCATCTCCTCGAGATCCTCGGGGAAACCGGCGCGGGCGAAGTGTCGCTGCAGGGGATGGTCGGGATCCAAGAGCCGATCCCAATACTCCTGCAACAGCCGCTTGAACATCGCTTCCTTGTTGGGGAAGTGGTGGTAGAGATTGCCCATCGACAACCCGGACCGATCCGCGATCTGTCGCATGGTCGTCGCCCCGAACCCATGGCTCGAAAACAGCTCGAGAGCCGCGTTCAAAGCCTGGCGGTTAGAAGCTTTCGATCGTTCCTGTTGGCGTCTGGGTGCCATCTCTTCTCCAAATTCGAAAAGTCTCGGGCGGTCGCCGTGAGAGGTCCGAAGATCCACGACGGCGGTCGGTAGGTTCGGCGACAGGGTACCAAGGACGGGCCGATCAAGGTCGTCTAACGACCCGGGCCGAGGCCAAGTCGAGGCCCAACGCCGACCGGCAGCTCTCGAGACTTTTCATGCCGAGCTACCGCTCGGTAAAAAACCGAGCAACCGCTCTGTATTTTTCACGCGCCATGACGACGTGTCAAGGATTTGCTTGGAAAGTCTTAGCACAGGGTTGGCTTGGCGAAGTGCGATCCTCCGACACTTCGCGCCGCAGTTTCGGCGCTTACGACACTTTGGGCTGTCTCAGGGTCCTTGTCCTTTTACGCTGAGGAAGATTTTGTAAGTCATTTAAAATTATAGGTTTAAGTCTGTTCATTCGAGTTGGCCCGGGACTTGCTCTAGGGGTTGGTCTACTTCGTTTCGTGAGACTCCGTTCCTGATCCAGGAGACCGATTGTGATCGCTCTGCACTGGTTGGCCCTCTTAACGCTGGTGAATCTGACGCTGATGGCGCTCTTTCCGATTTGGTGGCTTTTGCTGCTGGATCTGGTGACGGTGACTTTCGTCGGTGGGTGGTCCGTGGGACCGCTGCGTATCGGTGCCGGCGATCTGATGGCGGTGTCGGTTCTCTGGGCTCTGGTGTTGAGGGGTAGGCGTTCGGAGCCCTGGCGGTGGGGCAAGCTTCCGCTGCTTTTGCCCTGGTTGGTTTTCGGCGTGCTGCTGTGCTGTTCTTATTTAGAGGCGCCGGCGAACCAGCGCAATTTGACCGATCCGATTCGGGTGGCCTACCAGCTGTGTCGCTATTGTCTGCGACCGATCATTTATTTTCCTTTGGCCTTGCTCTTATTGCGCAGCCCGGTGAGAGCGTATCTGATGGTGGGTTTTATCCAGGGCGCGGCGGTTCTCTGCTCGCTGATGGCGATCCACCAAGGCTATTCCGGAGTCAATGCGGCTCCTGGGCCTTTCGGAACCGGCAACTTGCTCGGGGGACAATTGATTGTCTCTTTCGTGCTTTCCGGTGCGGGTACGGTCTTTCCGCGCACCCGCCGTAGCTTCGTGCTCAACGGATTGGCGCTGCTCTTGATCACACGGGCGCTGCTTTTTACTCAATCCCGCGGAGCCATGGTGGCCGCCGGTGCCGGAGCGGTTTTTTTCGCCGTCCTGCTGCTCAGCCGACATCTCGGCCGTCGGCGTCTGGCCTATCTTGCCCCTCTGGCGTTCCTCGCCCTCATCGCCTCGTTGCCATTGATGCCCAAGGTGTTGGCCAATCCGTTCGTTACCCATGCTTTGTCCGCTTCCAATGGCACCGAAGACAGCACCATGCGGTGGCGGATGGAGCAACGATGGCCCCACTTCTGGGCAATCGCGTTGGCAAATCCTTGGCTGGGCACGGGCACGGCGGTCGATCCGGCCCTCGGTGATAAGGCCAATACACCGCACAACGGCTTTCTTTCCATGCTCGTGATGTGGGGATTTCCCGCTTTAGCGATTCTGCTCTTTTTTGCCTTCAGAACTATTAAGAACGGTTGTCGCTTGTTTTGGCTTGCGCCGAATCCAGATCATAAGATTTTCGGTTTGTCGATCGCGTCGGCTCTGGTCGGTCTACTGACCCACCAATTGGTGGAGGCAACGCTGGCGATCAACTTCAACTTTAAGGTTTTTTGGCTTTTTGCGGCCGTCAGCGAGCTGGCTAAGCGATGGCCGGACGACAACGAATGCGGCAATGCCGTTTACGGCCCGGCTCGGTTCCCGTCGATGTCCACCCCGACCTTCCAGAGATTTAGAAAGGTAGAAAAATGAGACGACATGAAACCGTTGATGAGCTTCGGGTCTCCGAGTCCTATTCGTTCCGCCGCTGCTCAGGGGTCGGTCTTGGGACTGGTGGCCTGGTCGGCTTTGCCTGTGGGCTTTACCTGCTGGCCTGGAATCCCGTTCCGGGAGCGTTGAGCCGGGTCACCCTATTGCTTTTCGTGACCGCGGCCTATGGATTGGTAATCGGTCTGCCCGTGGCCCTTGCTTGGAAGACCATAGGGCGATGGCTGGGCTCCCGATCGATGGGAGATCGGGGCGGCGCTCCGTCGGCTTTGGATGCCCCGGAGTTGGGAGCCCCGACCGCATTGTGGCAAACGGCGGTCAGTCTCGGCGCGATCAGCATCCTTTCACTCGTTTTGCAGCTGATCCAAGACCTCATCGGCTATCGGGATCGCGGTTTGGGTTGGGCGCTTCTGAAGGCGGCGGACGGGATGGGATTCATCTCAGTCTTCATCGTCGTGTTTGCGATGGCCGTGCTCACCCTGGTCCAGATTCGCAATCGGGTCGAAGGAAATTACTTGGCCGTCTCGTCGATCGCTTTGCCGATGCTTTTTTGGAGCGGCAACGTAATCTTCGACGAATCCAGGGCGGTGCGTCGGCAAGGGACGACCAGTCGGGAGATAGCGGCTGAGGCACGGCCCGACTTCGGCGGCCATTCGGGGCGCAAGATAGCGGTGGTCGGTTTCGACGGCCTCGACGATCGCATCATGCAGCCACTGATTCGTCGTGGGGAAATGCCGACTTTTGCCGAGCTGTATCGGCAGGGGACCTACCGGCCACTAAAGACCTTGCCGTACGGATTGTCACCACCTATTTGGGCGACGGTCTCCACAGGGGTCAGCCCTTCGAGCCATGGCATTCATGGTTTCGAGAAGCGCCGTCTATGGGGTACCTCGCTCGATTTGGGATGGGTGCGACGAACGCCCGACGGTATCGGCACGGTCGGCCTCTTCCGCGGTCTCCAGAAGATAGGGCTGATCAGACCGGGGCTCGTCGACGCAACCGACGCCACGGCTCCTACCCTGTGGCGGATCGCGGGCCGCGCTGGGCTCGCGACCTCGGTGGTCGGTTGGATGACGACTTGGCCGGCCGAGCCAATTAACGGCACTCTCATTTCCGATCGGGCTTTCACCGCCGCCAATCGTCGCCGGGGTCTCGCTGCCGAAACCGCGCAGATCGCTGGTGGACCCGTGCGCTTGGGTGGCACAGGGCACGGTAACGGAGGTGCCGAGGAGCAGGATCTCTGCTCTCCGGTTCCGAGCTGCTTGGAGCTGTTGTACGGATCCTCGAGCTCGGAAACCTATAAGAATCCCGGTCTCGACGTGGCCGAGTTTCATCTAGCGGAAAACCGATTCTATCTCGACGTCTTTCAGAGGATGCCGGAAATTCCGAACCGAGACTTCGTCTTCTTTTATACCCATCTGCCGGATTTCGTGAACCACCGGATGACCGCTTCGGAGTTGGAAAAGGTGAGGGCGGGGATCTACGACACGGCGACGGAGAAGATGGTGCGCAGGGTTTATATGGCGGTGGACGAAACGCTGCAAGCTGTGCTGGACACCCTCGGCGCGGACACGACGGTTTTGGTGGTCTCCGATCATGGAGTCGATCTGCTGGTGGAGGGACGGACGAAGCGAGTCGATCACGCCCTCGGTCCGGATGGGGTGTTTTTCTTTCGCTCCGGAACCGGAGTCGAGGATCTTCGCCGTCTGCTGCCGAGTCGGGTAGATCTCTACGACCTGGCACCCACCGTGCTCGATCTGGCGGGGCTGCCCATTCCTCCCGCCATGAGCGGTCGATCGATGTCGAAGCTGGTCAGAGGTGAGCTCGGATTGCCGGTTTTGCAGGAGGCTTCGGAGACCGAGAGCCTGCAGCAGGTCCGAGATCGCGACCGGAGCAGCGAGTCTGAGGCGCAGAGCACCGCCACCGTCGACGAGCAGCTCCTGGAGCGCTTGCGTGCGTTGGGATATATCGGTTGAGCCACTGGAGACAAATCATGCGATATGCCTTCCTTCCACCCGTCTGGCTTTTCGTGCTCGGCCTCGGCTCTTTGGGGCCCGTTCCGAGTGTCGAAGCTCACGCTCCCCACGACGTGATCTACGACATCCGTTTTTCGCCGGACTACGAGCGAGACGGCACCGTTTACGTCATTGCCCGGGGGTCTTTCTTGGTCTCCCGAGATCGAGGGGAAACCTGGATCCGGCGCATTCACGGGCTGGATTTGAGCGAGGGTAGCCGTCTGACTGCCCTGGAGGTCGTCCCTGGCTCGCCGATGACCCTCTACATGACCTCGACCCGGGACGGAGTCTTCCGATCAGCAGACGGGGGGAGATCTTGGGAGCGCACCGGCTCGGGGCCCGCAGACGTAGAGCTCCAGTGGATAGCGGCGGACCCGCGGCGCCCCCAGAGGATCGTCGTCGGTGGGCCGCGAGGTCTCTTTGCGACCGACACAGGAGGTAGGCCATGGCGTCGATTGCCCTTTGCCGGGCGCCCGACCGCAGTGGTCTTTGCGCCGAGCCGGTCTGCCGAGGGCTCGCAGATTGTGCTCGGCGATGCCTCGAATAATTTGTGGGGCTCGGCGGACGGCGAGCAATGGCGGCGGTTGGCCCGGATACCGGAAGGTCGGGGTATCCAAACCTTGGAGATCGTCGAGCACGTGAGCGATGGGATCGCCGTTTTGGTCGGAGCGCGCGGGGGCGGGTTTTGGGAGCTGCGAACGGTAGGGGCAGAGCTGGAATCCCTCGACGTCTCGGACCGCGGCTTACGGGGTCGTTCCGTCCGCTCGTTGGTGCATATCGATGATTTCGAAGGGTCGGGTCGCGCGGCGGTGCTGGCCTCCACTCGACAGGGTGGGGTTTTTGCCCGGCATGCCGGCGGCTCGTGGGCCGCGGTCGGACGCGGATTGACCCTCGATCATCAAGCGGACCGCGGCGGCTTTCCCCATTTTTCGGATCTGCGAAAATCGCCCGCTTTTGCTCGCGATAGGACCCTTTTCCTCGGTGGTTTCAACGGCCTCTTCCGCAGCCTGGACGGAGGCCGTCGGTGGACGGAGCTGACGACGCTCGCGGCGGAGCTGCCCGTGGACGTGGCGTTGTTGGCGGAAGCGGGTCAGCCGGCTTTGCTGGCGGTCGCGACTTATCGAGCCGGTCTCTACATCAGCCGAGACCGGGGGAAAACCTGGGCCCGGTCCGTGGCGGGTTTGGAAAGCCCGGAGGTCGAAAACGGCTGCCGGCGTCTTTACCAAGTGGAGCCGTCACCGACGTTCAGCGCGGATCAAACCCTGTGGGTGTCCTCTCGAAATGCGGTGTTTTTATCCTCGGACGGCGGACGGTCCTTTGGCGAAACCCTCCGTTTCCGGGCCTATGGCTCCTCGTGGCCGGCGGGGGTGGCCAAGCGTTGGCGAGGGGTCGACGGGGCGGGCAAGCCGTCCATGGCAATCGTCGGACGTCGACCGGGGCGTCACCTGGTTTTCGTCGCCACCCGCGAAGGGGACGTCTTTCGGTCCGACGACTCGGGAGAAACCTTCGTGCATCTATCCAATGTTCTCGAATCCGCTTGGGCTGCCCGCCCGCCGCGACAGCTGGCGGTGTCGCCGGCCTTCGAGCACGACCGAACCTTGTTCATCGCGTCATACGGGGAGATCTACCGCTCGGTGAACGGCGGTCAGAGCTGGCAATGGGCCTCACGAGGGCTCGACATCGAGCCGAAGAAGGCTCAGCTTTCGGTGCTGGTCTCACCCCGATTCGCAGACGATCAAACGCTTTTCGCGGCGGGCGCCGCAGGGCTGTTCGTCAGCCGTGATCGGGGTGAGACCTGGAGACGCAGCCGAGACGAGCCGCTTGAGGTCTTGGCTGCGTGGCCCGATCCGAATGGGACGTTGCGGCTCTGGGCCGGCTTGAAGGGTGGCGGCTTGCTGACCGCATTCGCCGATCGGTGGGTGCCTGGATCCACAAACCTGGCCGGCAACTCGACACCGTCTCACATGGCCTTGTTCAACGTCTCTACCTCACCGTTGACGATCACCACGACCCCGGCGGGCGAACCGTGGTTGGTGGGGTTCTCCGGCAAAACCTTGGTCAGCTCCGAAGACGGAGGCCAAACCTGGAGCCACCTCCATCTGCCGACGGACCTACCCGAGCCGACGACCGGCATCGCCCTCGGCACTCAGGAGCCGGATTTAAAATCCGCCGGCATGGATTTCGGGCCGGTCCTGGGTTGGACCCTTCTGCTCACGGCCGGAGTCCTGTTCGGACGCCGGCTCACTTTTCAATTCGTGAACGGACGGGGCATTCACGGTGAAACCAAGGGGATTTGAGCCATGGGGATTTGGAAAAATTTGATCGATCAGGCGGAAGCCCAGGAGCGACGTCGGGCATTGATGGGTTGTTGTTTTTTGATCGCTTTATTGGCGCGCGTGGCCGCATCGAGCTATTTGGGATGGGCTGCCCCGGTGTCCGAGTGGGGAGACGATCCTTCCTATCTCAAGCATGCTCGACAATGTGTGGATTCAGAGCCCTATTCCAACCTCTGGTTTCCGCCCGGATATATCTTGATCTTGGCGCTACTGACGGCCTTATTCGACGATTGGGTCGTGGTGGCGGCTCGTGGGCTTCAGGTTCTTCTGGGCGCAACGACCTCCTTGCTGCTCTTCGACACCACCCGTCGGCTCAGCTCGCAGATTCCGGCCTGCATCGTCGCCTTGATTTTCGCGGTCTACCCAGGGCATCTCTACATGGGCTGGCGAATCATGGCGGAGGTGGTCTTCAGCTTCACGTTGATGCTCGCCGTCTGGATTTTCGTGGCGTTTTACGGCGATGCCCGACGCGCCCCCTATTTGGGCTTGGGCGCCGTGCTCGGGATCGCATGCATCACCAAGTCCAATCTCTTGCCGTGGCCTTTGCTGATCGGCTTGGGGCTGGTGATCGAAGGGTTCCGCGGTGCTCGCCCCCGTGCACAGGGGGTCTGTGTTCTCCTAGCCTTCGGGCTGGTCTACACCGCGGTGCCGATTTCCAATTGGCTCGGCGGCGGCCATGCCCATCCGCTGCCGGGAAACGCCGGCGCGACCCTTCGGATGGGAAATCATGAGGAAGCCGGTGGATACAACATGAATTTACCTGGTCATCTCCTCCTTTCGGAATCGGTAGACAAAGAGCCGCTCGGACGTGATCTCGAGTATTTTCGCAGCGGCTTGAGCTCGATTCTGACGCGGCCATGGCATTTTGGCTCCCGGATGCTGAAGAAGATCGCCAATGCCTACGGTCCTTTTCCCCAAGCCCGGTCTCTAGCGTCAAGCCGAATGGGCCGGTGGCTTTACGCGTTGACTTGGACACCTCTTCTGCCTTGGATCTGGCTCGGACTGTTTCGCAAGGACGTTTGGGCGCCCCGGGTGTCGATTCTTTATTGGGCCCTAGGGGTCCATCTTCTGATGGTCGTCCTATTCTCCGGTAGCCCCAGATTTACCTTGCATATTTTGCCCATCTGCCTCGTTTTGGTGGGATTGGGGTTGAGCCCGAGGGGCCCTAAGCCCGCTGGGCCCTGCTAGTCTCCTCGGCTGTTTCCGCAGCCGAGCCTGATGGTCCTTCAGGGCCTTGACACCGACCTTGAGAAACTCGGCGATGCGTCGGGGATCGGGGCCGACCTTCCGCTCGGATTCTTGGATCTCCTGCCACGATAAATCCTTAGCCCGCCGCAGCGTGGGATGCTCTTGGATGCGCTTGTCGAGCGCCGTTCGGTGAACCCCGAGCAGCTCTGCGGCCTTCGAGATCACACGTTTGGCCTTCTCAAGGGCTTCTTCGAGCTCCTCATCGGTGACCGAATCGATGTCCCGATAGCTCGTCCTTGCTTTTCGGGCTTTGACCGCCGGGGTAGGGCTTTCCGTCAGGGCAGAGCTCGGCGGCGGCTCGGAGCTTTTGGGATCCGGGATGACGTTGATTTGCGTCGGCGCCTCGCTGCGCAGGGCGGTGGCTTCGAGCAGGCCCTCCAGCTCCCGCGGCAACACCATGTGCGGACGTTCCAGGTTGTTGCGGACCAATTTGAGCACCACGCCCCTGAGCTCCCGCACGTTGCCGGGCCAGGCATAGCGGGTGAGTCGATCGATCAGCCAGCCCGGAATCCAAGGCAGCTCACCATCGGCGGCGGGGGCGAGAAGGTCGGAGCGTTTGAGCTTCTCGAGCTCTTGGCGGGCAAAGTGGTAGAGCAGTCGAGGGATGTCCTCCCGACGCTCCCTGAGCGGGGGCAACAATACGGAGTTGTAGTTGAGGCGGTGGTAAAGCGGTGCCAAGAAAGCTCGCTCGGCCATGGCCGACTCGAGGTCCTGGTCCGTGGCGGCGATCAATCTGACGTCCACCGGCACGTCCTGGTGGCTGCCGACCCGCTGGATGGTCCGTTGCTCCACTGCCCGGTACAGCCGCTGCTGAACACTCAGGGCTGCGGAGCCGATCTCGTCGAGCAGCAAGGAAGAGCCCGCTGCCGCCTCGAAATACCCCTCTCGGGTTTTGGCATGGGTGAAGGCCCCGGACACCGTGCCGAAGAGCTCGGCGGTCACCAAATCTTCCTGCAGAGCGGCGACGTTGATCGCCCGCAGCTTTTTGCGGGCCCGCGGGCTTTGGCGATGGATGGATTGCGCCGCGAGCTCTTTGCCGCAGCCGTTCTCACCCCGAATCAAAACCGGCTCGTCGCTCTCGGCGGCTTGGGAGATCGACCGCCGAGCCCGTTGGAGCCCGGCGCTCATGCCCACCATGCCGTCCCGCTGGTGCGCCCAGCGAGGGGCGATGTCGTCGAGGTCGTGCAAGAGCAGGCATATGTGGTGGCCGAAAAGCAGCGTGACCCCACGTTCCAAGGATGCCTCGCTCAAACGCACGGATTCCCTGAGCAGCACACCTTCCAGGTAGATCTCCGCGTCGGTGCCGGCCGGCGCCACCGAGGTGCCTTGGGCATCGACGGTGATCCGCGCTTCCGGCTGCCGGCTGATCCGAAGATCGTCCAGGGGGCCGGTCGGCTGCTCGGGACGGCGGGAAATCACAAAGGTCGGCTCGGTGCGGGAAATATCGACCGATCCACCCTTCGATTTAAGACCCGAGAAGACGCAGTGGTCGCCCACCCTGCGGGGATCCCGGTGAGCGAGGATCGTCAACGCCAGGGGTGGTGGCAGCTTTCGTCCCTCGGGTCTGAAGTCTCGGATCGTGCTTTTGCGGTGGGCCATCAAGATCTTTCCAAGTGTGGGTCGAAGACTTTTGGGGGTGGACGACACTTCCGACACATTCGACAGTGCCTTTTCTCGACAGAAACCGGGAAAAGGAGCCATATCTGCCGGACGGAGCCGGCATGATATTTGATCCAGTCTTTTTGATCGTTCGGGCCCAAAGCGGCGTGTTTTTTGTGTCTGATGCAGCCTTGGACTTCCAAGTGTCGCGTTTTTGACTGAGCAAATGGTATCAGCCTGAGCAGGTGTCAGATCTTCTCTGTGGCGAGTCGATATCGACACCGGCCCCACTATCCTGAAAGTGATGGGAGAAAGATCATGAGCAAGTCGTTGTCGGCTCCGATGTTTGAAATGGGTTTCCATGGCTTCTATCTGTGGATCGTGGCCCTGCTCGGCATCCTCGCCGTCATGCCGGTGGAGGCCCAAGATTGCGGCGAGAACGATGTCGGCGAGGGCAGCTGGCCGGCCGTGGGCCGCCTCGATCGGGGTCGGGAGGACGCGGCCATCGCGCCCCTTGGGGACGGTAATATGCTCTTGATCGGCGGTTTCGACGGCAGCTCCGTGCTCAGCTCCACGCGGATCTTCGATGGAATCACCGGCACGTTCAGAAACGGCCCGGAGCTGACGGTGGCAAGGCGGGGAGCGTCCGCCACCACCTTTGGGGATGGGCGGATCCTGGTGGTCGGCGGCCAAGGTGCCGACGGTCGACCCGTGGATTCCAGCGAGCTCTACGACCCAGCCACCGGTGAATTCGGCGCCCCGGAAAACATGCTCACGGGCCGTTACGAGCACACCGCCACCTTGTTCGACGACGGCCGGGTATGGGTCGCCGGTGGCTCGGCGCTGCCCGACGGTGCAGACGACGCTGAGGAGACCGCGACCGTGGAGGCCTATCATCCGGCGTCCGGATGGACCGAGCAGCCCGACATGGAGGATGCCCGCCGCGGGCACACGGCCACCCGCCTCGACGACGGTCGAGTGGCGATCATCGGCGGTCGGGGAGCCGGCTTTCAGCAGCTTGCCTCCATCGAGCTCTTCGACCCGTCGACGGACCTGTGGAGCTTGGGAAGCCCGATTCCCGACGGCCGAGGAGAGCACGCCACCGTTGCCCTCGACGACGGCCGGCTGGTGGTCTTCGGAGGCCTGGCCTGGCAGCCCGGTGATCCGGAGCCGGTGGCTTCGGCCAGGACCTGGATTTCCAACCCAGACTTGAGCTCGTGGACCGAGTGGCGGGAAATGAGAGATCCGCGGTGGCGGTTGTCCGCCCGCCGTCTGGCGGACGGCAAGATCCTGGTGGTGGGAGGAAAGGGTAACAACACCTGTGACCAGTGGGCTTCGGTGGAGCTCTTCGATCCCTTCACCTTGGTGGGCGGGCTGCCGCAGCTCACCACCCTCGCCCCCCTGCCCCTGGCCCGCTACCACTTCGCCATGGCCCTGTTGGGAGACGGCCGGGTGCTGGTGGCGGGTGGACGGAACGATGAGCCGTCGCTGCTCCAGCTCCCGTCGGCCTACGTTTTTTCGCTTGAAACCGGCGATTTCGTGCCCACGGGCTCGTTGATCGAGAGTCGAAAATCCACCGATGCCGTGCTGCTGCCGAATGGGCTGGTGCTGGTGGCAGTGGGCAGGAATGGGGACGGCGACTTGACGGGCAGCGCTGAGCTCTTCGACCTCGTGTCCGAGACCTTTCTGCCCACCGGGGGAGTGGAAGAAGCGAGGACCGCCGCGACCCTCAGCGTCTTACCCGACGGCCGAGCGGTTTTGGTCGGCGGCAAGGGTGCCGACGGGCCTCTCAAGACCTTGGACATCTACGATGCGTTTCATGGGACGTTTACCCGGCATGCCGACGTTTTGGTGCTGGGGCGGCAAGACCACACCACCAACGTGTTGGCGGATGGCTCGCTCTTGGTGTGTGGGGGATATATCGGTGGCGGAGCGTACGGAGACACCTGCGAGCGGGTGACCTTCGGGCCAGGTGGCCCATCGTCGGAGATCGTGGCCGAGCGTCCGGGTCTGCCGTGGTTCCGGCATTCGGCGACCCTCTTGGCGGACGGACGCATCCTCTTGGTGGGTGGCTCGGTGGCCCAGACCGGCAGCCTTGTCGACATTTACGATCCGTTTTTAGGTGCTCTCACGTCGCACACGCCGATGCAGGTCGCGCGTTACCGCCATGGGGCCGCGTCCCTGCCGGACGGTCGAGTGTTGATCACCGGTGGTAACGAAGGAATCCTCTCCGCGGAGATCTATGATCCGGCGACGAATAGCTGGTCTTCGGTCTCCGATATGGACGAGGGCTTCAATGGCCACACCTCGCTGTCCTTGGCGGACGGCTCGGTGTTGATTTTCGGCGATCGCGGCGCCGGTGACCCCGACTCCAGGAGTGTCTTTCGTTTCGATGTGGCCACGGGGCTTTTCGTACGGGCGGGTGAGCTGGAGACACCCCGCCATGACGGTGCGAGTGTGGTCGTGGCCGATGGCCGGGTGCTGACCCTAGGAGGCAACGACCCCTTGACGGAAGGCATCGACACCGCCGAGCTCTATTCGACCTTTGAGCTGCCGCCAGGCGCCTCAGTACCGATGCTCGAGGCGCCGGGCGGGATTCTGGATCCGCTGGTGGATTGGGTGATCCCGGGCACGGGTCTGCGTGCCGCTTTTGACAGCGGTGACGGCGGTCGGCTGAGCGCAGAGGATCGCTTGGTGCTCACCTTGAGGTCGTTGAGTGACGGTCGGGTCCGGCGGCTGGAGGTGGTCGAGGTCACGGCAAATAGCGTCCGGGTTCGGGCGCCCGCCCGTTATCCTGGAGACGGTGGCCTATTCGATCCGCCGCCGGCTGGATTCCACCTCCTGGCGCCGATCCTCGGCGGCCGGACGGGCCAGGGCGTGATCGTCGAGGTATCGTGCGGGCTGGCGGTGGCCGATCCCGAGGATCAAACGGTGGAGCTGCGGCAAGAAGGCCGGTTTGAGGCCATCGCCGACGGTGGCCGGATCTACCAATGGCAGCGATCCGACGACGCCGGCGCGACTTGGCAGGATATCGAAGGGGCCGACGCTCCGGTCTACCTCACCCCGCCCGCCTTGGGGACCGACCACGGCTCGCTATTCCGAGCCCAGGTCGACGCCGGTTGCGCCGGCATCACCACCGAGCCCGCGACCCTGAGCGTGACCGACGACGAGGATCCCGTGGTGGCGGTCAACCGCCCCGCGGAGGGCGAGGTGTGGCTGTTGTCGCCCGCAGGGGGAGAGCAGAATCGGCAGGTGGTGACTTGGTCGATCCAGGATGATTTGCCGCTCGCCTCGTTGGAGGTAGAGCTGCATTGGACCACCTTCGATGGTTCCGAGGGATCCGAAGCCCTGTGCGGCCCGAATCGCTGCGATCCCCCGGCGCCCGAGAGCCGGGAGGTGCTCTTCGCCTTGCCCACGGGTCCTCCCGGGGGTGTCGGCGCGCGATACCAAATCCGGGTCCTGGCCGAAGACGTGGCCGGAAATACGGCCGAGGGCTTCAGCGGCGAGTTCTTGATGGTGTCCGAAGACCAAAGCCGCCGGACCCTCTTTTTAACTCACCGTGGACGCTTGGAAGAGGTGTTTTCACCCGCAGAAATTGAAGCGCTCTTCGCATCCCTACGCCAATTGGCCAACCATCCCCGGGTGGCGGGCTTGATCGTCGATTTGCAGCAGAGCCCGGGATTCGACGCCCAGGCGCTCATGGACTGGCGAGATGGCCCGGGCGATCCGGAGCTGGCCAATCGAGTGCTGTTCGGAGATGGAGGAGCCCACGGCGTGGTCCTTGCCCTGCTCGAAGCCTATCCCGGAGTGGAGCATTTGGTGATCGTCGGAGGGGACGAGATCGTGCCCTTCGCCCGCCTGCCCGACGAATCCCCGATCCTACGGCCCAGCGATTACCGCGACCACCAGCGGGGTGAGCCCGGCAGTATTTTGGTGGCGCCGGAAACCGTAGGTGCTCTGGAGGCGGATCGCTACTTCAGCGACGATCCCTTGGCGGTGCTCGAGCCCCTCAGTCCCGAGGATCTCAACGCCCACAGCTTGATGCTGCCCGATTTGAGCGTCGGTCGTTTGGTGGAGACCCCGGAGGAGATGAGCGGCGTCATCGATCGCTTTCTCGACCGCGACGGTGTCGTGGATTTGGGCGCGGGCGATGCGACGATGGGAGCAGGGCTCAGTGGCTACGACTTCCTGACCGACGCTGCCTTGAGGGTGGCGTCGATTCTGGGAGCTTTGTTGGGTGAAAGCTCGGTGGATGCATCCCTGGCCGATGGGGTGTGGAGCGATCCGGCACCGGATCCAGACGCCGCCCGCTCGGCCCTGCTCGACCTCTTGGAGGCCCCCAAATCCCTCTACGGACTCTTCGGCCATGCCCACCACCTCGGTTTGGGGGTTCCGGGGCTCGATCGATTCGACCAGCAGGCCTTGGACGGATTGGAGATCTCCGGTGGGGACCTCTGCGGCAATGTGGCGTCCGGCGGCTCATCGATCGATTGGGATTTGGCAGGCGCGGTGATCTACGGTGTCGGCTGCCACGGCGGCTTGTCCGTGCCCGACTCGTGTCCTGTCGAGGCTTCTTACGACCTTCCTCAGGCCCTGCTCGGCTCCGGGGCCTTGGGGTATTTGGCCAATTCCGGCTACGGCTGGGGTCTGCTCTACGGCATCGGCTACGCCGAGCGGTTAGTGGAGCTGTTCACCGAGCAGCTCGAGCTGGGAGCGGTGGAGCTAGGGGTGGCGGCCCGGCAGGCCAAGCGGCAATATCTGCTCGAAAACACTCGGCTCGACCCTTTCGACGTCAAGACCTTACAGCAGTGGATTCTTTTCGGGCTGCCCATGGTCGAGCTGCGTCCAGGATCGGGCGGGGATGGGCTCGGGCGCCAGGAGGAGGGGCAAGGCGTGCCCTTGGACCACGAGGTATCGAGCCCCGACGATCCCGATCTACCTCCCGGTTTGACCCGGGTCAGCACACGGATCGATTTTTCGGCGGAAGGGGTCTACCGCCTTTTCGATGCCGGCGGCGTCGAGCAGCCGGTGGGCACGCCGTGTCTGAGCCCTGAAGGTTGTTATTACGTCCTCAACGGCTTGACCACCGGCGAGTCGGACCTGCCGGTAGAGCCCTTCTTCACCTACGACGCCCGGCTCTCGGGAGCCCGTCCGCGGGGTGTGCTGTGGCTCGGTGGCGAGGTCTCGGTGACCCCGGGTTGGGTCCCCGTCATCGGTCGCTTGGCCTCGAACGAGGATGAGAGTATCGAGGTGCTGCCGCCCAATCTGCCACTGATGGTGATGACCGGGCCGATTCCCACGGAGCTCGGCAGCGGTTGTGCTCAAGGCGAGGTCACGCCCTTTGGTGGCCAAGGCGGAGACGCCGCTCGGGTGACGGTGACCGCCGGAATCACGGTCTACGATGATTTCGAGCTCGATTCGGCCTCCCACCACCGTTTTGATACCTATGAGCTTGAGACCTTCTATGCCGACGGTCCGTGCCCAGGGCAGGGACCGGAATTCGGTGATGGGCCCTTTGACGGTGCCTACCACCAGCGAGACGGAGCGGGTCTGCGCTTTGAGGTCCCGGTCAGCGATGCCGACGGGGTTTGGCGGGTGGTGGCGTTATGGACCTCGTCCGACGCCACGGCCTACTCGCCGGTGGAGCTTGAGCGGGGCGAGGACGGCGTGTTCCGCGGCCAGGTGCACCACGACGAGCTCAGCGGGTCGAACCTGACCTATTTGTTGCAGGCGGTGGACCGAAAGGGACGGGTGAGCTATCTACCGTTCGAAAGCCTTGATGATCCCGCAGGCGCGGTGGGCACCGGGTTGCCGAGCTCGGGAATTCCTCTCGGATTGCCGCGCACGGTCCAAGTGGACCTCGAAGCACCGGCGTTGCCGCCCACCCTGCGGGCCGTTCACACAGTACCGGAGTGGCGCCGGTTGAGCTCGGGTGATCGGCTCGACCTGGCGTTGGCGCGGCTCGATGTGGAGATCTCGGCCCCAGCGAATCCGCTGGCGGACATTCGCTTGATCGCCCTGGAGTCGGGTCAAGATCCCGTGTGCGCCGACGATCCTCTGAGCTGGCCGGGGCAGGTCTTTGCCGGTCCCACGGAAGAGATCTTAAGCCTGCGCTTGGGCGGATCCCCGCCACCGGCGGGCAGCTACCGCCTCCTGCTCTGCGATGTGCGAGATGTCCTTGGCGGAGCGTTTACAGAAACGTCGCTCGATTTTGAGCTCGAAACCGATCACTTGGTGTGGAACGGTGGCTTCGACATCGGGCTCGACGGGTGGTCGTCCGGCGGTGATCCAGCGGTCTTCTTCGTCGATCAAGACGCGTCCCAGGTGGCCGGCTCCTTCAGCCTACAGCTATCCGCGGGGCCGACCAGCCAACCCTCGGTGGAGCAATGCGTGGGGCTACCGGATCTGGACGGACCCAATGCCGTCTATCGGGTTGCCCTGCACGCCAGGACCGCCCACTGCGAAGGCGGTTTGGCCTTGGCCGGGCTTCGCCTCGAAGGATTCGCCGACGCCGCGTGCCAAGGTGCCACCGCCGAGCTCGGCGGCGTGGAGCTCGGTTTCTCCGATCCGGGTGAGCCAGGCCATGATCACGGACAATGGGCCGGGGCGGATCGATATCTCAACGTGGCCGGCGAATGGGCTTCGGCCGGAATCGAGCTCTGGGCCACGGCCGACCGGCCGTGTGAGCTGTGGATCGACCAAGTGAGCCTCAGCCCGGCGATCGGGGCGATTTTCGTCGACGGATTTGAGAGTGGGGACCTGGGGCGATGGTCCACGGTCCCTTGAGGGCGGTTTCGGGTCGCGACTCGAACCTGGGATAGCTGCGCAATCCCAGGTTAACGGTAGGAGTGCCCTCGGTATACCGCTCCTGCCGTGGGTGATCCGATGGTCATCGGCTTACGGCACGGCCTCTCCGTGCCGTAGCCGTTCGACCCTGGCCAAGCCCTCTTGGGCCCGAGCGGTATGGGCCGCCGGGTCGTCGAGCTCCTTCGACAGATCGATGGCTTTGGCGAAGGAGCTCTTAGCGGAGTCGAGCTCGCCGAGGTTGAGAAAGGAATCGCCTTGGAGCAATAGGGTGTAGATCTGGTGTGCAGGCTCGCCACCGCGTTCCGACTCTTCGAAATGGCCGAGGGCTTGGGGATAGAAATCCAAGGCTGAGCGGTGTCGTCCCAGGTTGGCTTCCAGCTCTCCCAGGTTGACCAGGGCGGAGCCTCGAAGCTGATGATGATCGATTTGCTCGGCCAGCTCCAGGCAACGCTTATAAAGGTCTGCAGCCCGATCCAGATCGCCTGAGAGGTGATATACCACTCCGAGGTTGTTGGCGGTGGTCGCCGCCTCTCGCTGGGCGCCGATGCGCTCTAATCGCTCAAGGCTTGCCATCATGAGCGCCTTGGCTTCGTCCACCTGCCCGAGGTCGTTGAGCGCCATGCCTTCGTGCATCGACGCCTGGGCGTCTAGCGCTTCCACGGATTCGCCGTAGATGCCGGCGAGCTCGGCATATTTAATCCGGGCGCTTTGGAAGAGTTGGAGAGCGGCCGAGGCTTGACCCTGGTTGCGCATGAGGAGGCCCGCCCATTCCAAGGTTTGGGCTTCGAGCAACGGATCGTCGACGGCCGATAGCTCAGCCTGAGCCTTCTCAAGGGCTGCGCTCGCCTCCGAAGCTCGGTTTAACCCCTGGAGAGCGATAGCCCGGTAGAGCAGGGCCAATCCCTTTGACCGGGAGGCCGCCAATTGCTGGGCATGCGCCAAGAAGTCGTCGGCAAGCCCGAGCGCTTGCTCGAATTGGGAGCTCTCGAGCAGCAGCCGCACGCGTGAGCGGGTCGCCGGCAGGCCCTTGAGGCTGCCATCTTTTTCGAGCTGATCCAAGACCGCCAACGCGTCCTCGGTGCTGACGGCTTCAGAGATTTCGAGCCATGCCCAGCCAGCTTCGAAATCGGTGCCAATGCTCTCATAGATCTGGCGTTTGGCGAGCGCTGCGCGTCGTGTTTTGGAGCTGAGCAAATCCCCTTGCAGGAGAATTTCTTGCTTCCAGTCGCCCAAAGCCGGCGATTCGAGGGCCTCTTCTACCGCGGCAGCCGCTCGGCGGCCGAAGCCCAGGTCGCGTAAGGCGTCGATCAACTGGGTTTGAATCGGCGCAGAGTCCGGTTCCTCGGCCAGGGCCAGCTCAAATAACCGGCGGGCGGCCATGGGAGTGGGAGCCAAGATTCCTCGGGCATAAAGGGCTCGGGCTTGCGCCTCGTTGGGCAGCTCCGCCCGCGCCCGGACGCGGGAAGCTCGGCTCGGCTGGATCGATGTCTGGCCGTAGAGCTGATCGGCCACTTGCTCGGCGAGCTTGGCGGCGGAGGTGCCGATGGAAGGGTCGAGGCGATAAGCGAGCTCACCGTCGGCGAGCCTGGCTGACGGCGTGACCCGCCACAAACCGCCCGTGCCGTCGTGGGCCTTGACCGTGCCGGCGATCCAACCGTCGATGCCCAGATATTGGGTCAACCTAGAGCCGTCTCGGGAAGCCTCAAATCCCGACGTTTCGATTTCTAGGTCCCGAAACGCGTCGAGCACCGTCTCGGGATCGACGATGCGCAACCCCGCCTGTTCCAGGTCCGCAGCGAGAGCCAACGAAAAGACCGCGGCTTGGTCCGGCTCGCCGTCGAACGGCAGCACGGCGAGCATTTGGCCGGTTGGGGGTGGAGGAGGTATCGGATCCGCCGGTATTTCTACGTCGTGTGCGGGGTCGTCCGGCTCGACGATTTCGAGGCCGATCCATATGGATACGCCAATGAGGAAGGCTGCCGCGAGCCAGAGGGCCCACCGAGCTTGCTGGGAAGGCTCATTCAGGCTTTGGACAATCTCATCCATCGACCCCGGCCGCCCCTCGAGATCCTTCCGAAGGCATCGATCCACCAGCTCGGAGAGCTCCACGGGAATAGACGAGTTGAGGCTGTGGGCCGGTGACGGATGCTTGAAGCGCAGGTTGTCTGAGGTTTCTAGCCGGTTCTCACCTCGAAACGGGCTGTGGCCGGTGAGCATGTGGTAAAGGGTCGCCCCAAAGGAGAAGATGTCCGTCGAAGGGCTCAGGGTCTCCCCGAGCAACTGCTCCGGGGACATATATTCGGGAGTCCCCAAGACCTGATCCGTCATGGTGTGACGGGTCGACTCGCTGAGGGGATTGAGGTCCTTCACCAGACCGAAATCCACTAGGACCAGTCGCTTTCCCCGCTCCGCCAACACGATATTCGCGGGTTTGACGTCGCGGTGGATCAGGTCATGACGGTGGATATGCTGCAGGGCCGAAGCGAGCTCTTGCGCATAACCCAAGGCTTTTTGAGGCTCGATCGACGTCACGTCGAGGAATCTATCCAGCGAGCTACCCGCCAGATGCTCCATGACGATGGCGAATTTGGGCACCTCGGGGGGCTCCAATACCTCGAGGACCCGAACCACGTGGCGGTGGGGCTCTAGGGTGCTGAGCAGCGAGCCTTCTCGCAGGAAGCGCTTTCGCAGCTGAGCGATCTCCAGGGCGTCCAAACCATCGGTGCCGTGCTCGGAGATCCGCAACGTTTTTATCGCCACGATACGGCCCGAGTCCATATGCTCAGCGCGAAATACCTCGCCCATGCCACCTCGGCCGAGGCGCTCCAACAGTCGATAGGGCCCGAAGCTCTGGGTTGTGCTCATTGCATAGAGAGTCGGCTAAAAAATATTTCAACTTATCAGCAAGGGAGCCCCGGGATCTCCACAGATCCGGCAATGGGTCCCACGGCTTTTCGCCGGCGATACGAGAAGAAGATCGAGCAACAAGATGATCGGCCTAGCGATTATCTCACAAGCGGATGCCGGTGCCGACTCCTTCGCAGACCGCGGGCTTTTTCGTCGAATTGGTCGGGCTCTTCGACTTTCTCGAAGCGAATCATTGGATTGCCTCGGAACGACGCTCGACCCACACAACCCAGCGGGGCCAGAAAGGATCGCGGCCGGCGAGCGGAGCGCAGACGGGCCTGCTAGGCCGGCAGCTCCTCCGTGATCTCCGCCACCAACTCCTCGGCCCGCTCCCGTTCGTCGTCGGAGGCTTTGAGCGCGGCACAGGGCTCGAGGATCTGGAGGGCCAAGCGTAGGATTTCTTCCGGCTCAGAGACGGATTCCAGGGGGATGGGTCGGCGCCGGGCTTCGCAGGGATCACGGTCTTCGGCTCGCTTCTGTAGGGCTTCGGCGGCGTCGCAACGCCCATAGACCTCGGCAGTGGCATCGAAGCGAGCGGGGAAGATGTGGGGGTGTTCTTGCTCGGCTTCCGACAGACGTCCGAGGGCTAGCAGCGACGTCCAGAGGTGGTAGCGGTTGACGTGGACCCTGATCTCGGCGGCGAGCAGGTCGTGGAGCATGGGCTCGGCTTCGTGGTAGGCGCCTGCGGAGAAGAGCTGATTGGCCAGCTCTTGGCGGGCGAAGAGGCCTGCTTCGGCAACGGTTTCGTCGGCATCGGCGGCGAGGCGAGCCAAGGTTTCGCCCGTGATCTTCCAGCGCTGCAAAACCTGAGTCGGGGCGTAGGAATCGAGCTGTGAGTGTAGAGCCTCGGCGATCCATCGACGATTCTCGGGCTCGTCGGAGTCGGCCAGGCTCACCAGGAATTTCAGCCGTTGATTGCGATTGCGGGTGCCGGCGGCGAGCCATTGCTCGAAGTCTTGCTCGGCCGGCCCGCGATGGCGGACGGCCTCCATCATATTCGACGGCAAACCTTCGAGCTGCTCGTCGGAAGGATCTTTGGGGGCACCGGCAAAGCCGCGGAAGCCCAGCCTTAGACAACGTAGCGCAGACTCCCGATGTCCTTCTCGGAGCAAGAGCCGACCCAGCTCTTGCCAGGCGCCGGCCATGTCTTGATCGTCGAGCTGCCAGGGGGATGGCCATTGGACCTGCCAATCCAGGGAAAGGGTGACGTCGCGTCCCAGAACCACGTCCCAGACCCACAGGGCTAAGCGGCGGACGGTGGCGGGGGAGCCGACGTGGACGTGATCCCCCAGCCGCGCCTGGAGGCGATCCTCTTCGGGGTGGTACGAAATGCTCAGATCTGCAGGCCACGGCCATTCCGCCTCGGTTCCCATGTCGTCGCAAGTGACTTCCCGCAGGTGACGTAGGGTCGCTGTGACGAGCTCTCGAGCGGCCTCGACAGTGGCGGAGGTCGCCGCGTCGGAGCCCACTGCGTCGGGGCCCACCGCCTCGGGCTCTCCAGCCTGGGAAGTTGGGCCGGCATTCAACTTGGACATCATGTTGGCGAGCGCTTCCGCGGCGCTCCCCGTAGTCGTCTTGGACACCGTCACGGCGGTCACGGCGTCCACCGATGTCGGCTCGGTGATCCGCTGGGGTAGCTGGAGCCCTTCCAGCTCTTCGGCCGAGAGCCCTTCAGCCAGCTCCCGCATTTGGGCATCGAATCGCCCGCGTCGCCAAGTCAGACCGAGGGCTTGGTCGAGTCGGTCGGCCTCGACCAGCCGGCGCAAGGCGTCCATGGGGCGATTTTGCTCGAGATCCAGCAACGCCGCGACTTCATGTAGGTCGGCGGTGAAACCCCTGCGTCCTCGGAGCTCGTCCCGCTCCGTGTCGGAGCTCGCCGCTTCCATGGTCCGTAAATCCTCTTCCGTCCTCGATCGAGCCGATTCCAAGGCCTCGACAAGGTGGTGTCGGGCACGCCGTAAATACGCGTCGCGGACCTCGCCCTTGGGTGGTTTCAGCTTCTTCTTACGGCGCAAGCGATCCGCGCACGGGTCGCCGCCCTGGGCTTTTGCCAGAAGGGCCCGCGCGACCCGACCCAAGCCGACGATGCGCGCGTCGGTCCAATCGCCGTGCTCGAAGAAATTGGCCGCCAAACGCACGGTTTGGTCGGCTTCGGCGACCTTCGAAAGGGTGCTCCAGGCCGCTTCGGCTGCGGCTTCATCGCCCTCCGCTAGGCAGGCTTCCCACAGACGCCAAGCCTGAATGTCCGTATGGAATTCCGCCTCCATCAGCACCGCCAAATGGGGCAGGATCTCCGGATAGGCCCCGTGGCACCACAATTTCCAAGTCAAATAGTCGAGGCCCCGCAAGCCTTCCTCGCGCACGGCCGGTACCGGATCTTGCGCCAGCTTCAGGAGAGCCGGTCCGGCGTGTTGATTAAAGATCAGTCGATTGGAGCTACTCAAATGCCACAGCGCGGAATGCAGCTTCTGGGCGCAGCACCAGCGCTCGTAGGGATCTTCATGGTCGGCGAAGGGCGCGGCCTTCTTGGCCAGCGCGTTCGGGGTGGTCGACGCCGACGTGGCCTGATCCAGCTCGCTGCTGGGGTTTATCTCGTCTTCGATCTGCTCAAGCAGCCGCTGCTCCGACTCCGTGCCGGTCATCGACAATGCCGAGACGTCGAGACCGCGGCGCAAGCAGAAAAGACCTTCTTGCCGTTCCCCGGCCTCGATCCACGCCAGACCCGCTCGGCTCAAAGCCCGCCGGGCCTCGCGGTCGGTCAGCTCCTCGACATCACCGTTTTGGCCGATCGGCGGCTCCAGCATCGCCCGCGATCCGTGCAATCGACCCGAATGAAACCCCCAAACCTCGGCGGCGAGCAGCAGCGGTGCCGACAGTCGGCCACGCACCGTGCGCTGGGGCTGCCCGTCGGTTCCGGGCAGCTCCACGATGAGGTCCGGACCTTCGACGCTCAGCTCGATGTTTTCAATCGGTGGGTGGTCGGGAAATCGTTCCTTGCCGTAGACGGCGAGGGCTTCGAGGACGGAGGGGCGGAGGGTTCGGCTGAGATTCGACATAGGGCTGGACTACGTGATTCGGTGGGTGTGAGTTGCACTTTACAGACGGTTTGGGCCTCGAGAAATGACACAAAAATAGGCCCACTTCCGCCCTGATCAACAAGAGACGGCCGAGCCCGAGGCCGTCTTCCCATTTCGGATTTGCATTCTCCTCAATCGAGTTAAGGAATAAAACCATGATCGAGCTCATTTTCCTCGTCGTTTCCCTATCCGCATTTCAAGAAACCGCGAGACGTCGAGGTCTGAAGGGTTGGCCCTTCATCACCGTCGCTCTGGTTGGATTTCTTGTCTTCGGCAACCTCGCCATGTCGGTCTTCGGCATGGGCCCCCATTTTTTCTTCTCTTGGGGTTGGTTGGGCTTGACCTATCTATCGATATTTCTATTCGGTGGCCTGGGCAGATCCTTTCGGGAGACATGGAATTGCCCGGAATGCCGGCTCTTCAATGGGCCGAGCACGATTGTTTGCCCTTGTGGTTTTAGGCCCGATGCAGGCTCGGTGTAGCACTGTCAGGGTAGCGGCGAGGTGGGTCCGGTCCGGACGGGAGCCGCATGGACGGCTCCGCCTCGGACCGTTTCGGAGCTCCTTCGTGACTCCATGCCTCCTTGTGGCTCACTGCTCGGCTCTGGGCTCCCCAAGGACACTTCCACCGTCGCCCCGACTTGCAGTCGCCAATCCTTGATCGGCGATTCCCGATCCTGGGTGTTGAGACGGCTGGCCAGGAAGTAGAGCCGTTGGATGTCGTCGAATTGGGTTTCGGGCACGGCGGCTTGGAAGCGTTGCATGAGGTAGTAGGGCGGAATCGCTTGGTAGAAGAGGGAGACGCGCACGGAGTCGGCCCGTTGGGCGGTTTCTTCGTCGAGAGTGATGCGGTAGGCCACCACGTCGGCGCCGGTGAGGGCCGGGTCGTAATAATACGGATCGTCGGCGGCGTTGCCCCTGGCTTTGGTTTCCTCGGCGTAGGGGCCGTCGGGACGCCAGCCTCGGCCCCGCAGCCGGTTGTCTTTCAGGTGCTCGTCGAGCTCGAGGAAGCTGGTGGTGATTTGATCCTCGGAGTTTTTCACCAGCTCCTCGTAGATCTGGACCTGGTAGTCGCCGGTGATCTCCTCGTAATGGGGTTGGTAGTTGGTGCCCAGGCGAGGATCCTCGATCAGGAATTCCGTGGGCAGAGGCGTGCCGCCGTGGTCGACGATGACGCCGATTTCGTTGGTCTCGCCGGAGGCGAAGAGGGTGCGCCCCAGGTCGTCGAGGATCTCGAAACGGATGAAGGCTCGGCGGAATCCCACGCCGGAGGGGAAGAAATGCCCCGCCAAGTTGGCCACGCCGACTTCGGCGTAAACGGTGTTGCCGTTTTTCGAGACGTTGGCGACCTCGACCTCCACGGATTCGTGTTTCGCCAGCTGTAGACCGGATTGTTGGGCAGTGACCAGGGATTGTTGGGTGCCGACCATGTAGTCGGATTGCATGATGCCGAGCACCAGTGGGAATTGACGGAACATTTCGAGACCGAAGAGGTTGATGCCGGCCAACATGTGGCGAGCGAATTCCGGCCGTTTCTTGAGGGTCAGATCCTCGTTGGGCAGGGCGCGAGGCATGTAGGGAAAGTCGCCGCCGACGGTGGATGCCTCAATGTTGGCGATACGCGGGCTCAGCTGCTTTTCCCGTCCGTCGGAGAGGTGGTACGTGTTGGGCATGTGGCAGGTCTGGCACGACTCCAGCTGCGGCTCGCCGTATCCCTGACCGGAGAAGACACTGTTGAGCCACTCCAGGTAGGTGGTTTGCTCGAAGCCGGCGCCGATTTGCTCACCGGTTTCGGCGTCGAGCACGGGCAGGTAGATGGCGTGGCAGGAGCCACACAGCTCGGATTCGAGAGTTTGCTTGCCGAAAACCGGCGTGATGCCGAGGGCGTTTTCCATCGGTTTGGGAATCACGTCCTCGAATGGTCCATAGAGCTCGTCGGGCGGTCCGGTGTTGAAGTTGCCGGTGAACGTCTCGGGAGTGCCCAGGCCTTCCTCGGAGATGTGATGGCAGACGGCGCAGGAGATGCCGTCGCGACCCAGCCCACCGTACATCGCTTGCCCGGATGAGGCCTGCTTCGGGTCGGATCCCGGCCACGCGGCCATCATCTCGCGGGTGAAATATTTTTCCTCGGGGTTGTCCAGGTGGAATTGCCGTTGACCCATGGCGCCGTGGCACTTGAGGCAGAGATTGGCGATGTAGTCGGCCTTTTGGGGGAAGTACTGCTGCTCGCTCTCGAGCTGGGAATAAAAGATCGGATCCCGGCCGGCCAAACCCATCATCGACGCCTGCCATTCGCCGTAGGGCGAGACGTTGATTTCGGCGTCGCCGTCGGTGATCTGCATGTTGGGGCGAGTGGAATTCAGGATGGAGGCGTCGTGGCAGCCCTGGCATTGGTCGGAGGTGATGAAGAGCTGGTCGGCGTTTTCTGTGGACGGCACGTGGTCGTAGGTGCGTGCCGGGAAACGCTTTTTCCACACCGAGTCCCAGGAGACGTCGTCCCAGGGAGTGAAGCGGGAGAAGGTCTCGGCAAAGAGCGGGTTGGCTTGGTCGAGGGGTGGGGCGTACGGGTTGTCCAAATGCGCAGCGGCGGCGTGGGAGGCGACGGTTTCGATGTCGCCCTTATGAGGTGTTTTTTCGGCCACGTCCGCCCGGGGCGCGCTGCTCTCGGTTTGGAAGGTGAGCTTGGCGGGAAAGACGGTGCCGTCACCCACGACGTTGTCCAAATCTGAAAAGGTGGAGTTGCTGATCGCCGAGGCGTGGCAGTTGATGCAGTAGTAGCCGAATTGGTACGACGGATAGATGACCTCGCCTGACGTGCCGCCGGTGAAATACTTCGGCGCGGTGGTGGGGCTCTTATCGAACCAATGGCTCGATGGCTCTGCGGGCATGGCTCCCCAATCCGGTGTGACCGCGGATAGCTCACCGTAAGGCAAGGTGGAGGCTTCGAAGGTGTCACCGTTGGTGAAATCGAACCAATACCAGCCGTCGAAAGAGGCCGACCGCTTGCGAACCATCACCACCCAGGCGGTGATCGGCAGGTCTTCGGTGATGTTGGTTTTCACCACCCGGGTGCCGCTGCGCTCGCTGACGGGCACGGTCGCGGCCAAGGCCTCGACCACTCCGTTCCAGCCCGTGCCCTCTTTGATGATGACCGAGCCGTCGGGCAAGGGTCTATCCGGATAGCCGTCGAGCATCCATTGGTAGACCTCGGGTGAATAGTAAATTCGGCAAGGGATGTGGACGCCGTATTGGGAGTCCTTGGAGCCGTCGACGATGTTGCCCGAGGCGTCGACGGTTACGGTGCCGTTCAAACGGCCGGTGAGACGCCAATATTCGTCGTGCTGCCAGTCGCCGTATTCCTTGGTTTTGAGGTAATGCCAGACCTCTTCGTTGTAGGCGACCTGGGCCAAGGGATCCGTCGGAGGCGGGCCGGGGAAGCCATTCGTCGGCGTGCCGCCGGCGAAAAGGATGGAGCTCGTCGAGAAAAGAGTGAGGAAGAGGACGAGACGTTTCATAGGGCCTCCGATCATTTTGGGTGGGTCGTTCGGAATGGGAGCTCAAGAAGATCCAGCGGCTAGGCGAATGCCGTTGAAGGCCCAGCGCTGATCCGGGTAAAAGAAATTGCGGTAGGTGAGTCGGGTATGACCCGCGGGGGTCACGCAACATCCGCCCCGCAGCACCCGTTGGTTGCACATGAATTTGCCGTTGTACTCGCCGATGGCGCCCTCGTCGGGTCGAAAGCCCGGGTAAGGTCCATAGTCGCTGGACGTCCACTCCCACAGATCGCCGAAGCATTGGCGAGGGGCATTTGCGGGCTCGCCGGCGTCTTTGGCGGCGAAAGGGTGTAGCCGTCCGCTGTCGACGAAATGGCCCGTCGGCTCGAGCCCGGCGGCGGCATGCTCCCACTCGAATTCCGTGGCCAAGCGGGCGCCGGCCCAGCGAGCATAGGCGTCGGCCTCGTAAAAGCTGACGTGGCAAACCGGCGCGTGGGGATCCAGGGTGTGGGGGCCATCGAGGGTGTATTCCATGGGCTCGCCGTCGCGTTCGAACCAATAGAGCGGCGCCCGCCAAGCCTGCCGTCGACAGGCCTCCCAGCCGTCGGAAAGCCAAAGCTCGTGTCGGTCGTAACCGCCGTCGGCGATAAATGCCTGATACTCGCTGTTGGTCACCAAGCGATCGGCGAGCCGGTAGGGCTCGAGGAAAACCCGATGGCGAGGGCCTTCGTTGTCGAAGCAGAAGCCGTCGAAGAGCGTGCCGTCGGAGGCTGCGCCCGAAAAACCCACGGAGACCACACCGGCGTCGTAGTCGATCCAGTTCAAGGGTTTTGCCTCCGGACAGCGCTCGAGCTCACCGTTTCGATAGGCAGGCAGGACGGGATTGCGCGACAGGTTGTATTTGAGGTCCATGAGCAGGAGCTCTTGGTGCTGCTGCTCATGGTTCAAACCCAGAGCAAGACGGCATTGGATGTCCGCGCTGTGTTGGGACGGCGGGTTCTCCAGCAGCTCGGCCATGGCTCGGTCGACGTGGGCGCGGTAAGCGTAAACCTGTTTCACCGTGGGTCGCGAAAGGGCTCCGCGCTCCGGTCGCGGGAAGGGCGAGCCCACCCCCTGGTAATAGCTGTTGAAGAGATAGGTGAAGAGCGGGTCGAAGGCTTGGTAGCCGTCGACATAGGGCTCCAACAAGAACGTCTCGAAAAACCAGCTGACGTGGCTCAGATGCCATTTCGCCGGGCTGGCGAAGTCGGCGGTTTGGATCACGTAATCCTCGGTTTCCAAGGGCTCGCACAGAGCCTCGCTCTGGGACCGAACCCGACGGTAGGCGTCGAGAGCCTTTTTAGGGGTAGGCGGTGACGCTGCGGATTGGGCTCCCACGGATGGGGTGTCGACAAGGCTAGCGGTCATGCCGGTGCTCCTTGGGGCAATGTCGGCTTTGGGTTTTCGGAATCGAGCCATTCGGAGCTCGAGGGCTCAGCCTCCACGGGTCGGAGGTCAAAAGGCAGCAGCTCCATGCACTGGCGGTGTTTGCTCTCCAGGTCGGCGACGTCGGTGCCGCCGAGGTGCACGAGGGCGATGCGGAATGAGGCCATGTCCTGCATGACATCCGACAATCTCCCGCCGGTGCGGGCGCTGATCTCCACCCGCGACTCGGGGAAGCGACGCCGCACCTCGGCGATGTCCGTGGCGCCGGGCACGCTCACCACCTGTCGGTCTTCGAAGACTCGCTCCACGAAGCTCGCGGCACAGGCGAAGTGTCCCGAGTCGGCGCTGAAGCCCGGATCTCGACCACAGGCCAGACGCGCGGCGATCTCGAAGAGATTGGTGCCGTGGACCTTTTCGTAGAGGTCGGCGAAGCCTGAGGCGAGGCGAGGATTGACCTCGATGATCGAGACCCTGTGGTCGGTCGGGTCGTAGAAAAACTCGATGTTGAACAGCCCTTGGTCATAACCGATGCCGAGCATGAATCGCTCGGCGATGTCGGCCATGCGCCGGCGGGCTTCGTCGGGCAAAAGGGACGGGGTTTGGAAGCGGGCGAAGCTGATGGTGCCGGGATACATGATCGAGTCGACGATGCCCAAGATTTGGACCTCGCCCTGGTGGACGAGGCCGTCGAGGGTGCATTGGGTGCCGGTCAGCAGACCTTCGGCGATCAGGTCGTCGGCGTTCCCTTCGAACGGCCCGTCCAATCGGTGGAGCAAGGCGTTAAAAGCGTCGCGAAAGGGTTTCGGGGGCAAAAGATCCCGACCTTCCTGCCGACGCGTGGCCAGGGCGCGCCAAGTGTTTTCATCGCGGATCTCCTGGGCAAAGGCGGAAAACCGACCCTTGATGGGTTTGATGAAGAACGGGAAGGGCAGGGGCGGATCACCGATGCCGGACCGGTCGACGGGCAAGCGGGCGAAGGCGGGTGTGGCGTCCGGCACCAGTCGTCGCTGGGCTTTGCGCGACTCGAGCTTGTGCTGGCAGCGCATCACCGATTCCGGGCTCGGGCCCGGTAGATCCAGTGCGTCGGCGTAGAAAGCGGCAAGGGCCGAGCCCGGGTGGTCGAGGGCGCTCACCAAGCCATCGATCCCCTCGCCGCGAAGCCGCTCGACGGAACATTCCAGGTGGTCGCCTAGGTCGAAAGAGCTGTCGGCGGCGTAGAGCTTGGATTCGAAAAATGAGGCGTCATCGATGTCATAGCTGATGTCGAATCGACGATCGATGCCCGCGCGCTCGATCTCCCGACGCTCGCGCCCGGACGGCGCCACCAGCCGGATCCGCGGGCTCACGTTCCGCCCCGCAGCAGGTGGACACTGAAGTAGTCCCGCTCGTCGGTCCACACGTCCAGGGTCGAGAAGCCGGCGCGTGCCGCCAGGTCTCGGAAGCCGTCGAGGGTGTATTTGTAAGAATTTTCGGTGTGGATCCGTTCACCCTCAACGAAGCTCACCCGATGCCCGGCCACCGTCACCTCGTGAGCGCACGACGCTTCGAGGTGCATTTCGATTCGCCCGAGCTGCTCATCGTAGAAGGCCACATGGCGGAAGTGGTTGAGATCAAAGTCGGCGTTCGCCAATCGGTTGATGTGGCTCAGCAAGTTTAGATTGAACTCGGCGGTCACTCCTTGGGCGTCGTTATAGGCGGCGTTGAGAATGACCGGGTCTTTGCGCAGGTCCACGCCGATGAGCAGCCATCCCCGGGGGGCCACCTTGTGTCGTAAGTCGGAGAGAAAAGCGAGAGCGCGATCGGGTTCGAAATTTCCGATGGTGGAGCCGGGGTAAAAGGCGGCGAGGTTCAGGTCTTGGAGGGCCTCGGGTAGGGTCCATGGGCTCGTGTAATCCAGGCAGAGCAGGTGCACGTCGAGCCAGGGAAAGGCCTCCACGAGGTCTTCGCCGGAGGCTCGAAGGAATTCCTTGGAGATATCTATCGACACATAGGCCTGGGGATGCAGGTGCTCTAAGAGCAGGCGGATTTTGGTGGCGTTGCCGCTGCCCAGCTCCAAAATCGCGGCATCGGCACCTATTGCAGCGGCCATGTCCGCACCGTAACGCTCAAAGAGCGCAAGCTCGGTGCGGGTCGGGTAGTACTCCGGAAGCTGGGTGATTTGCTCGAAAAGCTGGGAGCCTCGATGATCGTAGAGGTATTTGGGCGATAGGACTTTCTGGGGTGCGGTCAAGCCGGCGAGGATTTCTGCAGTCCGGTTTCCCGTGTCGGGAGCCAGATCATAGAAGGTGAGACTCGGGGCGGTGAGGGTTTCCGGGTCCGTCGGCATAGAATCGCTCCCTCGCGATCGGCGAGCCTGAGGGCGCCTAGTCACGTCGGTCCAAGAGAAGGACGGGTCGCGGTAGTGGGCCCGATGAATAAGAAGATGCTGCCGAAATTCTAGCGATTGCGAACAGAGGACGCAAAGTGGAGTCGATTTGTGACCAGTCCTTGGATTGGCGTGGCAGGTCTGGGGTTGGTCGGGTCTGTTTTTTTGGGCAGGTGGTGGTCGCGAGCTAGATGGAGCCCTGGTGCCATGTAGATAGAGTCCTAGTACCATGTAGATAGAGGGTGGGGAGAGACATCTGATTGAACAGATTGAACATCGACATTACCTGCTTGGAAAATCATGGCGTTCTGCTCGGATTGAACGGTCGAAAGGCGCACCTTCCCTATCCCAAGACTTGAGCGATTTGCTTTCCAACGATGTGAGGCAACCAACGACGAAATAGCCCTGCTTATCCAGGCCTCAACGGCTTCAATGTAAGCCCAGCCAATGCCCACGTCGGTTCGACGAACGGCAATCCGGGTGGAAACGTGTTCTGGGGAAACTCGACATCGCGCTCGCCGGCTCTCAGGCGCTCAGCCGCCGCGCAGTAGGCGGCCAAGATCAATGAATATGCCTCTTTCATTTCTTGACGCACCTTTTTGCGAAAGGTGTGGAAAAGCGGTTGTGGGGATTTCTTGAGCTTTCTCGGGTAGTAGTGGGGGTCGCCGGCGAGCACGGCCTTCGCACCCAAGGGAGCAGTGCCGTTGGCGGCGTGATTTCCCGCGGTTTCTTCTTCGATTTCTCGAATGATGTCCAGGACGAGATCGCGGCGGGACTCCTGGCTCAGATGGGCCCAGCAAGGCAGCGGGGCGATGGGCAGCTCCAGATGCTCGGTGAAATCCTCAAGGGTGACGCTCTCGTCCCGTCGGCTCGCACGGTAGTAGCCTGAACGGTCGACCCAGATGCCTTTGAGGGGCTCGCCGGTGATCAAAGCGTCAAGGAAGTTGACACCGGGCCAATCCAGTGGGCTGGACACAAGTCCTTCTTTTGCACCGTGTTGGAGGTGATAGACGAGCCGCCGAATTTGGGCCTCGGGCTCTTGGGAGACTTCCGAAGAGTGGTATCGATCGGGAAACGTGCGGGTCTTCCAATCATAAAGGATGCCGGTTTCGAAAGACAGCTTGCGAGTAAAGTGAGCCATGAAATCGGCCTGAATTTTGACGCTGGGAGCTTGCAGGTGTAGGTGAAAGTGGTTGCTGGCGAAAGCGCCGCTGTAGATCTCGACCGGATACTTTTCTCGGGCTTTGGCGAGCGCTCCGATAATGATTTGATTAAGACGTGGACTCGGTTTGATCAGGTGGCGGCCCTGGATGCACCGATTCATGATCTCGACACCTGCGTTGGGTCGGGTCCAGAGGCGTGGGACCCTAGACATGGTACACCTCTGGCCGTGCGATCCACTGAACGCCAGCCTCGAAGGCTATTCGATTTGCGGCGATACGGATTGTGCTGCTCATGATCGTCTCCTCTGTAGAAGGTTGTGTTTAAAAAGGCATATGCCTCTACTTGAGGAAGGACGGAGAAACGGCCGGCAATTCTGCAGTGCAGGCACATTGTTCAGAATCTGGGAGGTGTTCGAGCGGGAAGAGCTTCAGAAACAGAACCTCTAAAACATCCTCTAAGACATCAACCTGGTACCGGGACATAGGCACAGAACCTCCAGAACATCAACCTGGCACCCAGGCTGAACATCAACCTGGTACCAGGAAAGAGCAGTACGAGGGGAGAGCAGTACCAGGGGAGAGCATTGCGCAAGGCGGTTGTGGTTCGAGGTGTGGGTTTGGTCGCGAGCTTTCGGGGACAGGCCGGAGCGGGAGCTCAACCGAAACACGGTAACTTGACGGGGTGAGATATCTCCTCGTTTTCGTTTCGACCGCCATCTTGCTCGGCTCGCCCGTCTGGGCCGAGCCGATGCAGACGGATCAGCTGGTGGAAGGTATCGCCTGCGCCAACGATCCTAGCCAGACGTACACCCTTTACCTACCGCCGGGTTACGGCACCGCGGAACCCGATCGGACTTGGCCCGTGCTCTTGATCTTCGATCCGCGGGGGCGAAGCGTGTTGGCGGCGGAGCTCTTCGTCGACGCCGCCAAGGACTACGGTTGGATTCTGATGAGCTCCGACAACACCCGGAGCGACACGGGTTGGGAGCCCAATCAAAAAGCCTTGGACGCCATGTGGCCGGAGCTGGGGCAGCGCTACGCCATCGACCAGCGGCGGATCTACGCCACAGGATTTTCCGGCGGCGCGATCGCTGCCTATTATTTGAGCCGTGCCACCGGCGGGCTGGCGGGCATCATCGGGGTGGGTGGACGGTGGCCCCAGGGTTTGTCGTCGGACGATCTCGATTTCGCCCATTTCGGCATCGTCGGCACCACGGACTTCAACTACCACGAGATGCGTGAGATCGACGCCATGTTCGCGGAGCAAAAGATCGTGCATCGACTGGAGGTCTTCGAGGGTCCACACCGGTGGATGGATTCGAACCTAGCCCGCGAAGGGGTGGAGTGGTTGGAGATCTTGGCGATTCGCTCGGGTTATCGAGATCGGGATCCCGCTGTCGAGGAGCGCCTCTTCAATAAGGACGTCGGACGCGCCGAGCAGTTGGAGGCGGAGCAGCGATGGCTTTCGGCCCTGCGTCGGTACCGGGCGATTCGTAGCACCTTCCATGGTTTGGTGGATCTGGACGCGGTGCGGGCGAAGATCGAGGCTTTGCAAGGAGACCCCCGAGTCACCGAAGCGGAGGTGATTGAAAGCCGTTGGGACGGGTTTTTCGTTCGCTATTGGACCCAGAATCTGCCGTTCCTCTCCCTGCTCAAGGATCGATCCCGGGCTGTGAGCACCAAAGAGATGATCACCCGACTCAAGATTCGGGATCTGCTCAAGCGGGCCGAGAAAGACTCCTATGAGGGCGTGGTCGCCCAGCGCGCGCTGCGCACGGTGTTTACCCAAAGTGGTTTCTATCTTTCCCGGGAGCTTGCCGCCGAAGGCCGCTTTCGGGAAGCGGTGGTCGCCCTCGAGGTGGCGCTTGCAATCCACGACGAGAGCTGGCGATCCTGGTACGACCTGGCCGGCAACGCGGCTCAAGCCGGCGAGCGGAAGAAAGCCTTGGGCGCCCTGACCCGAGCCGTCGAGCTGGGGTTCGACGACCCCGACGCCATGACCAGAGATTCCCGCCTCCACTCCCTGCGCAAGACGAAGGCTTACCGTGACTTGATGGATCGCCTCGCTGTAGCTCGGGAGTAGAGACGGGTCGTTTGTCGGGCCGGCCGCACGACGTCGCGGCTACGGCGCGCAGGTTCCGTCGCGATAGACGATCCTCAGCATGGCCGGCGAGCCGTCTTCCTTGGAGCTGAAGGCCAGGCTGTCGCTGGATCCCGAAGTGGGCTCGAAGGCCACACCTTCATGGCTCAGCAAACCGTCCAGCCAATTCGCCAGGGTGGCGGCCCCGCCGGCGTTGAAACCCATGGTGTAGGTGCCGTTACCGGCTTCGGTGTGGGCAAACGCCATGGGATTCCCGGTGAGATCGGAGGCGCTGAAGCTACCGGACGACCAACCGGCGTTGTCCGTCGAATCGTTCCAAGTGGCGTCGGCCTCGGTCCAGGGCGTGCCCATCGCATACACCGGGTAGTAACCCGCGGTGTCGCTGGTGACGTGCAGGATCAGCTCGCCTCCCAAGAGCTCGCTGCCCAGCGGTAACGCGGGCAGGTCGAAGTGCAGCAGACCGGCCCGGTGGGCGGCGTTTTGGTCTTTGATCCACAGGGAGCTGTTGGAGCCCTTGGACGAATCGGGGCTGTCCTCCTTGAGATAGGTGTCCCGATCCGCGGCGATCTCCACCGCTTTAACTTGGCAGGGAGCGCAGGCCTCGGCGCGGAGCTGGAGATCCAACGCCCAATCCGGATTGTCGCTGATCCACTTCTGATGCAGCTCCACGGCGATGACATTGGTGCCGGCCACCAACAGGCCCGCACTCGGCTCGGCTTGGTCTGTGTCCCAAGAGCTGGAGATCGCTCGCGTGCTCGAATCCGACGGCGACGGCAGGTTCGAGCGCAGCACCTCGGTGCCGTTCAAATAGACCACAGCGCCGTCGTCCCGCTCGATGTCGAGCTGCAACGAGGACACCAACAGCGGATCCGTGATCTGGAAGGTACGACGGAAGTAGCGGGTCACTCGGCTGCTGGTGGGCAGGGAGGTGTTGAGGGTGCTCGACGAATTTCCGAGCAGGCTATAACCACTCGACCAGCCGCTATCGTCGTAGTCGATGGTGGTCCAGCCGGCCGGTGGATCGGCATCGAGCTCGTACTTCCAGAGCGATCCGTAGGCGATCAGCGGATAGCTCTCGCAATCGGCCACCAATCCGCCGTCGACGACCATTTGTTGGTCGGCATCGAGGCTCAGGTCCGATGAGATCCACTGGGATCCGAAGATCAGCCCGCTATCGCCGCCTTCTGCGGTCGTGGCCCAACCCTGTGCTTCCAGCCGCAAGCGATAGTAGCCCGGCAGCAGGTTTGGGAAGCTGTAGTCGCCGTTGGAGTCGGTGGGCTGTGAGGCCAGGGTCTGACCGGATAGGGTTTCGAGGAAAACGGTCAATCCAGAGATCCCCGGCTCTCCACCTTCGAAAAGGCCGTTCCCGTCGTCGTTCCAGATAGTGCCCGAGATTTCGGCGCTTGCGCCCACGGGTTGGTAGGCCGCGTCGAGATCCAATCGTTCTTGATCCTGGGCCAGGTTGAAGCTCGCGATGTCGCCGAAGCCATTGATCGCGCTATCGCCGATGCTCACCGCTTGGAAACCCGCGGGAGGCGTGAAGCTCATGGTGTACGAGCCGGCGTCCAGACCGTCGAATCGGAAGCTGCCGTCGATGCCGGTGGTGGTCTGCCAAATGGTGTTGCCGGATTGCAGCTCCACGTCGACCCCCTCGATGCCCGGCTCGTTCGGCTCGTCGATACCGTCCCCGTCGAGGTCCGCCCAAACCCGATCACCGATCACGGCTCCGGATAGGCAATCCGAGAGGTAGGTCCGGACCTCGGTCCGTGCGTCGACCGCTTGTTGGGTGCCGGAGGAATCAAACGAATGGCCGACACCGGCGTAAACCGATAAGTCTAGATCCGAAGAGCCGGCCAGCACGCTCTTATCTTGGAGGATCTGCGGCGAGCCGACGGTCCAGAAGGAGTCCTGGTCGCCGTAGACCATCAGATACGGCGCGTAGGGACGATAGAAGCCGTCGGTGGCGTCGCTGCCGCTGCCGAAGTAGCCGAAGAAGGCCGCACCGGGATAGTAGGACACTCCACAATTGAATCCCGCTTGACCGCCCAAGGGACGAGCCGGACGGGGGACCGCATAGGTGCCAGGTTGAGGGCCGGAGCTGGTGGATACGGTAAAGCTCGTTCCCATGGCGGCCTCGATGGCGTCGACGTCGGCCATGGCACCGGCGACGCCGCCCGCGCCGTGGGAAAAGCCGAGCACCGCCACCCGATCCGAATGGACGGACGCTAGCCCGCGCAAGTAGTCGAGGGCGTCGAAGGCGTCCCGGGCACGTTCGTAGACGGGCGCGACGTCGGAATCCTCGGGCGGTTTTTTGTTCTGAAAAGTCGTGTAGCCCCTGGGACCGAAGCTGTCGAGCACCAGGACCACATAACCGTCTTGGCTGAGCATGTAGGCCCAATCGTCGAATTGGCTCTTCATGTCGCCGAGGGGCTCCTGCTCGTTGGGGGGATCGGTCCACATGCCGGCGGAGCCGTGTTTGACCACCACCGCCGGGAAAGGACCGTCCCCGGCAGGTTGGATCAGACGACCCCGAAGCTCGATCCGATTGTCGGTCTCAGGGTCGCCGTCATCCCAGGTGTGAGGCACGTGGCCGAAAAAGCTCACCAGCTCGTCCGAAGCCGCGGCGGAGGCATTGGGTGCCGCCGGCAGAACGGCAAGGGCGGTGATCAGCAGCTGGGCCGCGAGCCGACCGGTGAGGGATTGAGGTCGGAAACGGGAGGCTGTGGCTGTGTTTGTGTCTATGTTGGAGCTCTTGGAAGAATGTCTCATGGTTGGTCTCCTTGAGGTGAGTGGAAGGTTAGGGTCAGCACTCACCGCCAAAGCGCAAGGACATCCAACTTTCCCTCAAGAAGTTTCCGGACGTAGGGTTGGGGCTTGCCCCCAACCGGGATCGCGCAGGCTCGGCACGGTGCCGGCTGACCGGCGGGGGCAAGCCTCACCTCTACGCCGGAGCTGCTGCTAGGGCGAGCCGGGGACCGACAAGTAGTGAGGCACGGTCAATCGCTCGAGCTGGGGAAGGTCGATCCACGTCAGCAGCGCCAAGGCGGCGACCAACAGCAGGACGACGACCATGAGGGCCTTTTCCCGAAAGAGAGACTCCGGTGCCTGGGCCACAGACTCTTTTTTCAGTCCAATCCGCAGGTAGACCGCGAAAAGAGTCGCGAATAGAGGCAGAGTCAGCAGGTATTCGATGCGGTATTTGACCAGGAAGACCGCCAGGAAGAACGCTGCCAATTGGGCGTAGAGGAAGGCTGAGACCAGCAGTCGGTTTTCCGTGTAGAAACGGAAGGATCGACGATAGAGGCTCAAGGCCTCCAGCCCGGCGGTGGCGGCGACACTGCGGTATTCGGCGAGCCGTTTGACCGCCATCAAGAAGGCGCCACCCATCCAATAGGCCAACAAAAGACTCGACGGAGGCAGAGTCTCGGGCCACACCATGGCCCAGCCGAGGGTCAGACGGATCGGGTTGTTGATCGCTTCCGAGACCACGTCCAAATAGGCGCGGTCTTTAGTCCGAATGCCCGGCACGTTGTAGATTAGGCCGCTGACCAGAAAGGCCACGGAAGTGGCGAGGTAGAGATTGGAAACGGTGTTTGCCAGGGCTAAGCCGACAGCGGCTAGGCCCACATATTCGGCGATCACCACGGCTCGCGAAATCTGCTTCTGGACCGCCGGACGATTCGATTTGACGGGGTGATGGCGATCGGATTGAAGATCCAGCCACTCATTGAGCACATAGTTGGCCGAGGCGATGGCGCAGGCGGCGAGCAGACCGAGCAGGACCGGAGCCAACAGAGTCTGAGGATCGCTGGGATGCAGGATATAGGCGAGGGCGATGCCGGGGCCGATGAAGATGTGCTTGGTCCAATGGTCGGGCCTCGCCATGGCCACGTAATCCTTCCATCGCGCAGAGGGACGGGAATCGAGCTCAGCATTTGAGTCAGATTTCATATAAACGCCTGATGAAAAATCTTAGTGGTTCAAGAAACTGGATGAAAAATCTTAAGTTGAAGGGGCAAGTTGCAGAATCTAGGGAGTTTGAAGGCTGGAGCGTAAGCATCTCAAGTCTACTCGTATTCGGTTCCATGTCACCCTAAGACATGCAATTTGTGCATGAAGTGTTTCTGGTGGAGTTTCCCCAGACCGTCGGCAAGCGTCCTGACAGTCGTGAAAGGGCGTGCTAGCATCCGCCGCCTACCGACGGCGGATATCCTCCGAGAATTCTCCAAAAGACTGCTGCTCCAGAGACCTCCATGAGCCGAAAATTCCTCATCCTCCTGCTGTTAACACTCCTTTGTGTCATTGCCGGGGCGTTGCGCCTCTGGTACGCATCCAGCGAGCTGCACATCACTCGCTTCGAGGACGAGCGATACAGCCTCGAAAACGTACGGAAGATCTATTTCACCGGCGATCTCGAGCCCATGAGCGGCTTCTATCCGTCGCCGGTCTTCAACTTGCCGCAGGTCTGGGCCCTCAAGGCCAGTCAGTGGTTTCATGAGCGCACCGGCAAGCCGATCTTCGACGCCATGGGCGACAATTTTCGATTGAAGCCGACGGGTTTCTTTTTGACCCGGGTCTTTCCTGCGATCTACGGAACGCTGATGCTGCCGCTGATTTTCTTCATCGGGCGGCGCCTATTCTCGGATGAGGTCGGTCTGATTGCCGCTTTGATCATGGCTTTCCTGCCCTGGTGCTTGCACAGCTCCGGATACAACAAACCCGATGCCTTGCTGATGATGGCCGTGTGTTTGGCCATGCACACCTCGTTGCGCGCGGTGGAGGGCGGCCGAGCATTGGATTACGCCCTGGCCGGCATGTCCATAGCGCTGGCCATGAGCGCCAAGCTGACCGGTGGCCTCACCGCCGTGCCGCTGATCGTGGGCACGGCGTTTTTTCTTCGGCGCCCCGGTCGAGTGCGCCGGGTGGCTTTGTTGGCCTTTGCGGGAGCCGTCAGCGCCGTGACCTTTGTGCTCACCAATCCTTTTTGGTGGGCCTACCTCCACTTCATCCGCATTTTGCAAGTGGACTACGCGGGCCGAACCGCGGCCACACCCTGGGAGATGCCCCGTCGGGTGGTGGAGCTGCACCTCGATAAATTGCTCTTCGGTCCCCTTTTCGGGGCACTATCCTTGCTCGCTTTTGTTGCATTGGTGGTGCTGTGGCTGCGCGGGCAACGGGTCCAGGAGTCGACGGAGGACCCACGTTTGCCGTCGGCGTTGATGGCCATGATGCTGGCCTTTCCCTTCGCCTACACGGCCGCCTACATGTCGCAGACCAATTTCTTCAAACCCAATAACTTCCTGCCGGTAGCTCCGTTCACCGGTCTCGCCCTGGCTTGGTTGCTGCACACCGCTTGGTCGTGGACGGCGAGCCGTCTGTCGTCGGGACTGCGACTATCGGCGACAGTGCTTGCCTCGTTGGTCCTCACGGGTGTGTTTTTCGTTCCGGGTTTCAGATACGTGGAACGAAGCATCGTGCCGACCACCTTCGACGTCGCTCGTCATTGGCTGGGCCAACGCATGCGGCCGAATGTCGGTCGCACGGTGATCCGGGACGCGTGGCAAGCGCCCAAGCCCGGTTGGGAGGGGGGGAGGAATCCCTTCCACAACGGCCTGTCTTCGGTGCGTAGCTTAGAGCTGGTGGCCTCGCGCTCCCTGGACCTGGAAATGGCGGACGGCGTGATGTTGCGCAACGACCTACAGGGTCGGACGTCCTGGGCCGAGAAGCTGGTCGCCGTTTCGCCGAAGACCCAATACAAGACGATTGAGCCGAAGCTGTTCCGAATACGCGGGCCGTCCGTGACCGCTGTCCTCAACCCGTGGGCCCGCCGCGGCAAAGGCAACGCCTCGATCGAGCCTTTCGACGATAGCACCCTACTGATCCGGCCGCCGACCCTGATGCCCAATGAGTATTGGACGGTCTTCGCGTGGATACCCACCTCCATGAGCGACCCCAACCGACCTCCGCAGGTTCTGCTGCCCGGCTCAGAGCTGCGGCTCGTGGATCTTCATCGGGCGGGCCAAAAAGGCCACGGTCACCTCTTCGTCAGCCGTCGTTTTCCCGCGCTTTCGGAGGGCGAGACCCTTCACCTAGTGTCGGAAGGAAGCTTTGGCCCCGGGGTTGGGCAAGCCAAGGTGGAGATCCACGGCTGGGTCCGCTTGCCGGTCGAAGGGCCCTAGCCCTGGGCTAGCCCGCATTTCGTACCAGCCTCCTGCTGCGACAACCTATCGATCCACATCTGCGGCGTCAGAAGCTGATTCTGCTTCAGGTAGGCCTTTCAAAACTCTCGAGAGACCGGGCTCCCACTGAGAGTTGCGGTCTTCGAGGCAAAATGGCGCGTTAAATTGTTGAATGGGTCGAATTCGCTGGCTCGTAATCGATGATATTAGTCGATTCGGCTGGTGAATTTATGTCTGATTTGAGTGGGGGAATTCGCCATGAAGAGTCTCGATCGTCGAGCCGTCGTGGTTGGGTATCTCGTGCTGCCGGCTTTGGTCCTGGTGATCTCGGGAGCCGATGACAGGCTCGCCGAGGCGCACCGGGCGGAAAGGAGCTGGACCGAGGCGTTGGAGCAGGGTCGGAGGGTTTTGAAACTGGTGGAGGCGGAGCGAAGCGCGATGCTCAACCCTCACCTGACGAATCCGCTGCCGGCTTCGAATCGGCCGGTCTACGAGCTGCAAATCGAGCTTCTGATGGAGCTGCATCGGAGGGATCCGGGCGTGGGATACGACGTCGAGGCGTTCGAAGTCAGCGAGCGCTCCCGGGCTCGCAGTCTGCTGGAAGCATTGCCGCAGGACGACACGCTCAAGACTCCGAGGACCTCATCCGTCAACACCGAGCGGCTCGACTTGTTGAATCGCCAAGTCGAGGTAGACGCAGGGCTTCGGGCCCATGCCGTTCGGGCCGAGCCCTTGGAGCTGTCGGCGATTCGAGAGCATGGGCTCGATGCCGACACCCTGCTCTTGGAATACTTTCTCGGAGAGCGCTCAAGCTGGCTTTGGGCTGTATCTACGGAGCACTTAATCACGTTCGAGCTGGCTCCACGGGCGGAGATCGAGGCGGCAGCTCAAGTGCTCTATGGTGCGGTGACCGCTCGGGCCGTACGTCGCGATTTCGAAACCGACGAGGCCCTGCGCCGTCGGGTTCAGAAGGCGGATTTGGACTTTCCAAAAGCCGCCGCCGAGCTCAGCCGATTGTTGTTGGGGCCGCTCGAGGGCCTGCTGAACGATCAGCGTTTGGTGATCGTGGGCGATGAGATCCTGCAGGCCATTCCTTTTGCCATCCTGACCCGGCCGCGGGACTTCGGACCCTCGAAACCGCTGATGCTCCACCACGAAATCGTCGGCGCTCCTTCGGCTTCGGTGCTGGCCTCGTTGCGTCGAAGCCCGGCCGCTGTTGGTCCAGCCGCTCGCATCCTGACGATCCTAGCGGATCCGATCTTCGAAGCCGACGACGTTCGACTTTCCGCTTCTAAGCCGCGCGATTCCGATGCGTCGGTCCTTTCGCCGGAGTCCTTGCCGGATCAATTAAAGCTGCGAGATGCTTTGCGCTCCAGCGATCTCGGCTCCGGGGTGCTCGTCCGCTTGCCGGCCACCGGTGAGGAAGCTCGGAGAATCTCCAGACGATTGCCGGAGAACGAGGTTTTCGTGGCCTTGGGTTTCGAAGCCACTCGGGATCTCGTTCTTGCCGGCGGGCTCGCTTCATCACGCGTCTTGCATTTCGCTTCCCACGCTGTGACGGCGAGTGATTATCCAGAGCCTTCGGGCATTGTGCTGACCCAATTTGATGTTGGAGGTCGGCCGGTCAACGGTTTTCTCACCGCCGCGGAGATCCGCCGCCTCGAGCTGTCCGCGGATTTGGTGGTGCTCAGCGCGTGCAAAACCGCGCTGGGCAAAAACGCCCGGGGTGAAGGTCAGCTGAGTCTCCACCGGAGTTTTATGGCCGCTGGGATCCCCGCGGTTCTCGCCAGTGTTTGGAGCCCTCAAGATCGGGCCACCGCGGAGCTGATGGATCGCTTCTATCAGGCTCTATTGGAGCAAGGGCTGGGTCCGGCCGCGGCCTTGCGGCAGGCCCAAACCTCCCTGTGGCGAGAGGGATACCAGCCCTATCATTGGGGTGGATTCGTGCTTCAGGGAGATTGGCGAGCGCCGGCGATCAGGGATTCCGCTACTCGTCGAGCCCTGGCCTCGACCCCTTCCCCGGGGGAGTAGGGGCTTTCTTGCCAAATCACGTCGCCTCCGCGGTTGATCAGCACGAGCAGCGCGTGGGGTGGCCGCTCGTGATCGGAAGCAATTCCAGGCGACAGCGTCTCTTCTGGCTCGGTAAGTCTGAGCATGGCATCTGCTTCTTCCGGCCCCACCGTGATGCGGAATCGGGTGCCTCGACCCAGCCGGTCGACGAGCGCTTTGTGCAGGGCTCGCAGAGAAGCGTCCGAGCCGAAAGCCGGCACGTGAAGGCTCTTTACCTCCGCGAGCGAGAGGTGAGCTTTGGCTCCTGAGCTGCCCCGTACCGGATCGCGCAGCGGTAAGTCGACCATTCCGGTTCGTGGAGGGGCCTCGTCGCGGTTGTCGGGCAACGGAGAGCCGGCCTCAGGGCTTTTGGTTTCGGAAATCGGAACCGAGCTCCGCGATTCGGTTGAGGTGGGTCGTTTCGATGGGGTGGTCGGCACCATAAGACCCCGGTCGACGGTCAGCAGGATCGCTCCAATCGCAGCAATGGCGGGCAACATCCAGCGTATCCGCGTTCGCCATCGGTGCCAGGTTGATGTCCGGGGCCGGTGCCAGGTTGATGTCAGGCGCCGGTGCCAGGTTGATGTCAGGCGCCAGGTTGATGTCCGGGGCCGGTGCCAGGTTGATGTCAGGCGCCATCGGTGCCAGGTGAATGTGAAAGCACGGATCGGGTTTGTTTCTCGATAGCGAATCTCGAGCACCTTGGCTCCGGGTCGTCGAAGGGAGGGGCGCTCGATGAACGAAATCACTTGGCCGTCGGGCAGCTCCGTCTCGACTCGCGATCTATCGCGGCCGTCGCTTTCGGCATCCTCCGGGCTGGACCAAGTCGGCAAATAGGTGGCGAGCCGTAGGGTGTGGTGTTGGTGCTCGCCATGAACCTCGACCACCCCGGCGTCCGCCGGTAGCTCGAACCGCGCTCGGGTGGCGGCCGGCAAAGGGATGGTGCCGACTTCTGTGCCGTCGACGACAATCGCGAGCTTGCCGAGCTTCCAAGCGGCGCGTCGCTCGTCCCGAAGCCGCAGCTCATCTTGCATCTGTCGACGCTCGGGGCCGGTGAGCGGCGTGGTGAATCGGCGACCTTCCTCGGGATCCCGGTCGTCCTCATCCGATGTCGAATCCGCAAAGAAGATCGGCACGGCGAGTTGGTTGTCCGGTGTGTCCAGCCCCAAGGCGCCGGTGAGGCCGGCGAAACAAGGGGGGTGTAGAAGGATGTGCATGCGAAGCAGCTCGTGCTGGTGCTCGTGCTCGGGGGCCGAGCCGCGACTCCGGAGCTCGGGCAGCTCATGGCGGCTGGGGTCGAAATCCTTGGGCAACCGGCAAGAAGTTTCCCAAGGGGTGAGCATGCGGAGGGTTTCGCCCACACATCGAATCAGGGCCTCCGTGGTGGGACGGGTTTCGAAGAGTTTTTCACCGTAGGTGCCGGTTTGCAGCCTCAACGCGGATCCGAAACGAGAGATCACCTCGTCGATCAGGATCTTCTTGCGCGCTCGCAGATAGTCGGTTCCGCGAAATTGCTCCACGTCTTGAATCAGCACGTCGTAGACCTTTGTGGCTTCTTCGGTGCTGTAGCGATGGAGCAGGCGGCCGATCGCAATACAGACATGGAATGCGTTGCGCGGCAATGTGATCCGAACCAAGTGCTCGATGAAGCGCACGATCCTATCCTCGTCCGTCAGCCGAGCCTTACCCGGTTGCCGTTCTTGCTCGAGCTCCCGGAGCTCGGATTCCCGATAGATCAAATATTGCAGCAACGCGGCCTGACCCAGCATCACCTTATCCCGCCGTGGACGCCGCCGACCACGTCCGAGCAATCGGTAGGAGCGTCGTTTGACCTGCCGTAACGCCGCGGTCTCCCAGCGATCCATGGCCTCGATCGCAATCTCACGGGCCAAGCATCGATCCCGATGGATGAAATATCCCAGCTCGAAAGCTTTTTCCCAAAGATCTCTGGTCCGCTCCATATCCTTTCCCATTGCATTCCCCAGGTAGGCGGGGTCATCGCATCGTCCGAGCCGCTGTTGCATCCCACCGGCGAGGGCCTTTCACCGGCTAGGGGCTCCGACTTCAACACTTCAACATCTGTGGCCAGTATGCATCGAAATCATCGGACAAGCGTGTGAACTTCCGAATCGAAAATTCACACACCCGCTCGGTGCAGAGTCCTTCAAGCTCGGATGGAGAACCGCAAGACATAGCGCACAGCTTGAATCCCACAGCTTAGATCCCTTTGAGTTGAGAAAAGGGACGCTTCAAAGAAAAGGAGAGCGTCATGGCGAGAGCGGCATCGACCCGAGCAAAAGGTTTTCTTCTTTCGATGTTTATTTTAACTCTCTTCTTGGCGGCCCCGACTTGGGCGGAGACGAGCTCGAAGGCCGAAGCGAATAGCTTTTGTTTCAGTGTGTTTCAGATCCCCTTTGCCCAATGCCAGGCCCTGGAGGCGCTCTACAACGCGACGGGTGGGCCGAGCTGGACCCAGAATTCGGGCTGGCTCGCCGACTTCGAGCCTTGTGGCTGGCATGGCGTCAGCTGCGCGGGATCAAATGTGGCTTCGCTTTCTTTGGCCGACAACAAATTGGTGGGCACGATTCCCTCGGAAATCGGCGGCTTAACCTCGCTTTCGACCATCGATCTTTCTGAGAATTCGTTGAGCGGCTCTTTGCCCGCCACTTTCGGCGATCTCGATAATTTGGTGGCCCTGGATTTCTCTTTCAATGAGCTCAGTGATCTGGGCAGTGGCTTCAGCGGATTGGACGCGGTGCTCAGCGTCAAGATCAACGACAATGCGCTGACCGCCCTGCCCGCGGATTTCGATGCCCTCACCACGCTGCAGCTCGCTTTCTTCAACCGCAACGCGCTGGAGGCGCTACCGGACCTCAGCGGCCTCAGCAACTTATCGACGCTGTCGGTCTCGGGTAATCTCCTGGAGGCCCTACCCGCCGGCACGTGCAGCCTTCCCGCCTTGACCGTGCTTGAAATCGGTTACAACAAAATTGTGCTTTCTCCGTCGGATCCCTGTTGGCCTCTGCTCGACGCTGGGGATATCCAAACCCAAACCGTGGCGCCGGTGATCGAGGATGCGTATGCCCATCCGGATCGACCGTTCGACGACGCCGTGATCGAGTGGACACCGATCGACTATTCGCAGGAAGGCGGTGGTTATCGCATTTATATGTCGCAGACGGAGAACGGCCCATACCAGCTGATCGGTCAGGTCGAGGATAAGAGCGTGTCGACGTTCACGGCCAAAAACCTGAGCTCGGGGGAGCGCTATTTCTTCGCCATAGAAACCTACACCGATCCCCATGGGCTGAATCCGAATGCTCTGGTCAGCGACCGGACCACCCCCTTTCCGTTGGGCAATTCCGCCCTGCCCGCGGCCGCCAGGACCCCGTGCCTGGCACATATCAACCAAATCGGCGCGGCTACCGGCAAAGCCCGGGCCCTTGAGACCGTCTATTTCCACGGCGTGGTCGGCGAGCTCGGTCATATCGCCGAACCGAGCTCCTATCATTGGACCTATACGGCGGCCGATGACCAATGCGACCCGAAGAGCGGCTCGACTCCCGTCGATTTGTCGATGTCGCGCTCGTTTGCCACCAACGCCATTCCCGAGGGGCATTGGCGAATCGACTTCATGGCCAGCGAAGACCCGCCACCGGCGGTTTGCATTCCCGACTTTCAATGCTTGACGATCCTTCCCGACCGCAGCCTTACGGATCTCGAGATTCTGGCTTCGGAGGTGGAGATCACCCAGCCTGGGCCGCCATTTCAGCCGATCATCGGCCAGATCTCGACCCATACAAACGTCGCGATTCGGTTCACTGTCCACAATCGGAGCGCCATCAGCGAGCAAACTGAGGTGCGGGTGGAGGCCTGGGAGGGAGATCCCGACGATGGTGGCACGTTCATCGACAGGGTGGATATTCCGCAGATCGGTCCCCAAAGCCAAGTGATGGAGTCCATACCTTGGAATGTCGGTACCCAGGAGGGTTTCCGGGTGGTGACCCTGCGGACGGTCTATCGAGCCAACGTCGATGAGCAACATCCGGATTATCTCGATCCCTTGCATCCGGACTATCCACCGTATCCGGAGGCCGACACCGGTAATAACGAGGCCACGACCCACGTGCTGGTGGGCACCCCGATCCTGGGCAATTTCGATATCGACGTGGATTGTGCCTTCGATCTTTCCGGCAACATCCTCGGTCAGCATTGGGCCGGGACTCCCACCCCCTTGTTCGGTGATGGGCATTATGCCTTCGGCAACCGTTTGCCGGTGATGGGGGCGGAGGTGGAGATTGTGATCTCGGATCCGGCTAATTCCAATCAGATCGTGCTCAGCCAACAGGGCCGGACCATCGCGCCCTACGGCACGTTCCGAGAGCTGGTGACGATTCCCGATGCGGGAACCTACGATGTAGTTGTACGCATCGACGACAACAACTTGATCGGTGAGCATCGCTTCCAGGTCACGGTCGTCGATCCACCGCCGTGGCCCAACCTCCACTTCGATCAACACCCCTACTATTGCGCTCGCAATGCCATCACCTTTGAAGGGCCGCTAGTGTGGAATGAGGGCTGCCACTACTACACCGTGCAAGACGCCGAGGTCGACATTCGCGCGCTGCTCCACAACACGGGGTTTGCCGACGCCACTCAATATGAGGTCGAGGTTTGGGAAGGCCCTGTGGGCTCCGGAACCCTGCTCACCACCCATCCGTCCCCAGGTGTTCTGCCGGTCGGTGATGACATCTCTCTACAGATCCCTTGGCCGGCGATGCCTGCCGGCAATGAGGTAGGCTTTGTGCCTAACACGATTACCTCATACAACATCTGCCTGGATGCGGATTTGATCCTGCCCATGGACGAGCTGACCCTGCTCGACAACCAAGTGTGTCGACGGCTGCATGTGTTGAAGAGGGCGCCGGACTTACACCCGACGAATATCCACTTCGGTCCTTGGCCGGTGCTGAACCCGACCCAAGCCGGTCCATTGGAATCCCTTGAGATCCATGCCGACGTGATCAACATGACGCCGATTTCACTCAACGAGGGGTGTACGATGCCCCCTTGTGCCTTTGAGGTGACGTACTACAGCGGCCAGCCCGGTGCCGGAGGCACCTTGACTCTCGGTACTCAGATTTACACCCCAACCCCCAGTGAGTTGATGAACCGCGGAGATCGGATCAGCCTGCCGACGTTTATCTGGACACCGGAGGCCGCGGACGGGGCCGTGCACGGTTGGCAACCCATTTGGATCGTGGTCGACACCTTGGACCCCGATCCGAGCGATATGGTCGCGGGTGAGGTCGACGAGGCGCGAGAGCACAACAACGGGAATTGGAGCTGGATTTGCATCTACAAACCCGCCGCATCCTTCATCCGCGCCCATGCCCTCAACGCGACGAAATACGGGCTGCGCATCGGCGATACCATCGACTTGTGGCCCCATGTGCGCAACAAAGGGGAGCTCGATCACCTCACCGATGTCGATATCGACCTTTTCCTCGGTCATCCCGATGTTTCGGGCTCGGTGCCGATTGGCAGCTGCATGGTGCCTTCGATCATCCCTGGGCGAGGCGCTGTCGCGGGATGTATGACTGGGGTACCCTGGACCGCGGGCAATACCCCGGGCACGGTTTACGTCTACGCACGGATCCAAAGCACCTTGGAAACCTGGGCTCGCCGCTTGGACATCTATGCGGATCCACCGCCGGACCTACAGATTTTCTCCCAGGACATCCTCCTGCCGGCCATGCCGCCGATGCTGAACACGAGCATCGATTTGAAAGCGGATATCCGCAACGTCAGTGAGGAAACCGACGCCAACGGTTTTATCGTGCGTTTCTTTTCCGACAGCCCGGCGGGCACCACCGAGCTCGGATCCGTTCCCGTGCTCAATCTAGCCCACACGCCGTCGGGAGGCCCCCCGACTTCCATGCAGGTCATGGGTCCGTCGATGATGATCACCCAGCCCTATTACGCCTTTCGGGTGGAGATCGAGCCCAATCCCCTTGAGGGGGACGGCAATTTCGACGACAACGCAGCCACCACATCCTTGGCGGAGGTCAATTTGGGTCCCCAAGCCGGGTTTTATTACCCCCTCGAATTGCAATGGGATCCTGTACGCAACTTCTCGAGCAACAACCACGACGGCTCGGCCCAAGGCGGTGTCGCCAACTTCTGCGGCAAGCCGGCCTATGAGCATGGGAACGATCCGAATTTGAATACCTGCTTGTTCGGCCAATTCGACGGTGTCGACGACCGAATCGTGGTGCCCAGCACTCCGGATTTAGACTTCACCGACGAGCTGACGGTCATGGCTTGGGCACGGCCGACGCCAGACACCCTGCCGCAGGCCGGCGATGTGCTCGCCCGCGGAGATCGAGATATGTCCGGGGTGTTGCAACACGGCTTTGCCTTGGGCATCACGGACGGTCTGCCGCAGAGGCAGTGGGAATTCACGGTAGTGACTATGAACGGACGTTGCTCGGTCATGGGTAGCCCTATTGTCCCCCTCCTAGAGTGGGAATCCGTGGCCGCCACCTACGATGGATCAGACCTGAAGCTCTATGTGGATGGCGCTCTGGTGTCGACCCAGGGCTGCATGGGCAACATCGATTGGGGCTCCAGCAGCTTCGATTTCGAAATCAGCCCCGCGGCCCGTCCCTTCCGGGGTTTGATCGACGAGGTTCGGCTCTTCGACGAGGTTCTGGATCAACCCACAATCGATTCGACCCGTAGGCTGACCCGAACCTGCAATTGCGATTTGGTGGCCCCGATCGCCCGCAATCTCACCACCATGACGAATTACCAAGTGGATCCCAGCCTCGCCCCCGCGGACGAGCCTTTCCATCCGATTCAACGGGCGATCAACGAGGCCAATCCGGGGGATACCGTGGCCGTGCGCTGTGGCAATCGCGAGGTTCCCGGTCCGACGAGCTTAAAAAGCGGCGTGCAGGTGATCGGTGGCTATGACCCGACGTGGGTGCGCACCAATTGTTCGTCGGATCGGACCACCATCGACGGCTCTCTGGGCAGCTTCCGTTGCTTCGAGGCGAACGGCGTGGATGCCACGGCGTTGCTGGAGGAGATGGTGATCACGGGTTGCGAGAGCGCGACCTGTGGCGGAGGCTTCTACGGGATCAACACCGCCATGACCCTGAATAGGATCATCTTCGAAGACAACCGCGCCGATATGGGGGGTGGGGCGTGCTTCATCAATCCGGTTCACGCAAAGATCGAGAATTCGACCCTTCGAGACAACCATGTCGGTACCAGCGGCGGTGGATTATATGTTTTCGAGGGCGCGATGAAGGTCGTGGATGTGGATTTCGCCGGCAACACGTCCGGTATAGACGGCGGAGGCCTCTCCACCGACGGCTCGGCCCCCGTGTTGGGGCTGTACAATACGGTGTTCTTCGACAACTGGGCGAATCGTGGTGGCGCTGCCTTCCTGAGCGACGGCACCGTCTTGACGCTCTTCAACTCCCTGATGGTCCAAAACGACGCCGATACCGGTGCCGGTGTCCGGTCCTACATGTTCTGTGGCACGCTCGATATCGACAACGCCACCGTGGCCGACAACAGCAACATCTCCCCGAGCTCGCCGATCGTCGATCTCGGAATGTCCTGCGCGGCCATGCCGACGGCGATCCTTGCCCAACTGGAGAACAGCATCATGCATCACAGCTCTCAGGATGAGATGTCTCCCTCCCATTGGAAGCGCACATATTCCAACTTTAAGGGGGCGGTCACGGCGTCGGGCAATTTCGATGAGACTCCGACTTTCGTCGATGACTATTATCTTCCGCCTTCGAGCAACGATCCAGAGGACAACGTCGACGACGGATCCACGACCGCCATGGACGCGGGTCTAAGCGAAGAGCAGGGCTATCGGACGGTGTTCGTTGCCAACTTGACCGATGGAGACCTAGATCAGGTGGATCTAGGTTTCCACCATCGGTTGCCCTTCACCTCCAATCAGCTCAAGAGGATCGGCCCGTCTTGGGTGGCGAGGTACCACCTGGATGAGCAGAGTTGGCGGCTTACGGGCGAGGTTCGAGACTCGAGCGGCCTCCACCACCACGGCCGGAAGGACGGTGCGGCTCATCATGCCCTGACGGATCCGGCATCGGGTACGTCCGGTCTCGGAAGCTGTGGCTACGGTTCCTTCAGCGCCGGTGATGGGATTCTGGTTCCTTGGGATCGAGACCTGGAAGTCGATGGTGATTTCACCGTCGCGGCTTGGGTTCGTCTGGCGCCCCCGATCGGCACGTCGATGTCGATCTTGCGGCACGGCAACGGTTTATACGGATGGGAGCTGGCCTTCGACGGTGCAATTTGGCAAGCCACCTCGTATACAGGCTCGGCCGCCGAAACCGTCTTCGGCACCCAGGCCGTGCAGGCCGATCGGTGGTACCACGTCGCCATGGTGATGCGTGCCGGTACCTTGGAGCTCTACGTGGATGGAGCCTTCGACACGAGCATTCCAGCGGGCGGTACCGCCTGGGATCCCTTGGGCCCTGCGGATCTGCGCATCGCCGATAGCTCCTTTGCCGGTGATCTCGACGAAATCGAGATCCATGACGAGGCCCTGGGTCCGGCGGACATCTTGGCCCTGACGACAGCGAGCAAAGTGTGTAACTCACCGCTTTTCGCGGATGGTTTCGAAAGCGGCTCCAGCCAATACTGGAGCTACGAGGTCCAATAATGACAAAAGCAAAGCGGGCGCGCCTCGTTGAGGGCGCGCCCGCTTGGTTGCAGCTATTTAGAAGCGATCCGATTATCCGCCGCCGCCGTCATCCTGGTCAGGATTTGGGAGGATAGGACAGGCGGGGCAGGGAACGTCCGCCGGCCCGGCCTTTAGATGGGTTTCTACGTTCATGATGGAATCTCCTGAAGTGGTGGCGAGCCCGAGAATGGTTCCCGGGCGGGCCTTGGGTCAGCCGCCGCCGCCGCCGCTGCCGCCGCTGCCGCCGCTGCCGCCGTCATTGTCCGGGTTCTTGACCAAGGGGCAGCTCGGGCAGGGAATATCCTCGGGTCCGGCTTTCAAGTGGGTTTCTACGTTCATGATGGTGCCTCCTGAGGTGGTGGAACGCCCCGGGAATGGCTTCCCGGGCGTGCTTGGGTCAACCGCCGCCGCCGGAGTTTTCGTCCGGGTCCTTGATGAGCGGACAGCTCGGGCAGGGAATATCCTCGGGACCGGCCTTTAGATGGGTTTCTACGTTCATGGTGATCTCCTTGAATGTTGATAGTCTCAATGACCGGGTTTTCCGGTCATTTCGTAGTGATTACCATTATGTGTCAATTCGCTTCGAAAGGAGATTTGCATTTCTGAGCGATCGGCCCGATTGTCTGAAGGCGTTTCCCTCGGCCTCCAACATTTAGGCATCCAACATCAGGGTGACGCAATCGGCGGCTCGCCGGTAGCCGAGGCGCAGGGCGAGGCGTTGTGACACCGGGTTGGAGGCGTTCCATAGTGGTTTGAGACCTCGATCGAGGGCGGCTATGCAGAAGGCAGCCGCCGTCGAGGTGGCCAGCCCTCGGCCGCGAGAGTCCGGGTGGGTGGCGATGGCGACCTCGACGAGCTGGGTCGATTGCGCGTAGGAGGTGGCGGCGCAGGCGACCCTGCCATGGATGACCGCTCCCCAGGCCATGCCGTGTTGGAGCAGGGCCTGCGGGTCGGCGTGGGTTTGCAGGCCGTGGGGCTCGAGATCGCGACCGAGCTGGTGGAGCTCGTCGATCTGGAGCGGTCTTATGGTGAAGCCTACCGCCGGATTTGCAGCCAGCTTTTCGAGGTGATCCCTGGAAAAAGCGTCGGGCGTAAAGCTGGTCATCTTCCAATCCCGTAGCCGCGACTCCCAGGCTTCAAACATTCGTCGATGCCAAGCCCAATCGGGATAAACCAGCTCCACGGGCGCCTGGACGGCGCGGATCGCATCTATCGCGTCGGCATGCTTGGAATCGCCACCGAAAATGGAGTAACAGCCCACATCCATCCGTGCGATCCGCGGGTGCTCCGAATCGTCGACCCAGACTTGCCCGATGCGTCCTTCCAGCACGGATTCACGGAGCGCGGGCAAGTGTGGATGGGCTGTAAATAGCGACCGGAGCCGTTCTCGAGATCCGTTGAATTCGATCATGTCCGTTGTACGCAGCCATGCCCGCCAGGTTTGGAGGGATGGGTCGTTGGGACAGCGGATCTCTGCGGGCTCTCCACGGACGATCGAGGCACGGACGATCGAGACACGGGCGATCGAGACAGAAAATCAAGATAGAGTCTGGGCATGGAATCACAGTTTTGGATCGTCGCCCCGCCGCCGGGCTCGGGACGGCAAGTGCTGCGCAGCCGACGGATCGTGACCCCCGACGGGGAGGTGGACGGTTTTTTGGTGGTCGAAGGTCCGAGCATCGAGTCTATTCACCCCGTGGGTGATGGAGCACCGGAGGGGGCGGTTCGGGATGTGGGGTCGGCGGCGATCCTGCCCGGTGGCATCGACCCCCACGTGCATTTGAACGAGCCGGGGCGGGAGTCGTGGGAGGGCATGGACACCGGCACCCGGGCGGCGGCGGCCGGTGGCATCACCCTGGTGGTGGATATGCCCCTCAACAGCGATCCTCCGACGGTGAAGCCGACGGCCATGGCGGCCAAACGCAGGACGGCGGAGGACCATCGGGACCGTGGCACCCTGTGGACCCAGCTGGCGGCCCACGCGGGTCTTGTGCCCGGTAATGAGGGGGAGATCGAGAGCTTAGTGGACGTCGGGGCCGCGCGGGTGAAGGCTTTCTTGACCCATTCCGGCATCGACGAATTTCCCGCCGTGGGGGAGCGGGAGCTGCGTCGGGCCATGGAGCGGCTGGCCCGGCGCGGCATACCTCTTTGGACGCATGCGGAATTGGATTCCGACTCCTCGCCTTCAGCGACGCCGGATCCCAACGCCTACAGTGCTTGGCTGGCGTCCCGCCCGGACACATTCGAGACCGAAGCGATCGAGCTTCTTTTGCGCTTGGTGCGGGAAACGGGGTGCCCCCTTCACATCGTGCATTTGGCGACCGCAGAGGCCTTGCCGATGTTGGCGGAGGCGCGAGCCGAGGGGCTACCCGTGACGGTGGAGACCTGCCCCCACTACCTCACGTTTTCCGCCGAGCATTTGCCCGATGGGGATCCCCGATTCAAATGCGCCCCGCCGATCCGTGGCGAGCGGCACCGAGAAGCTCTTTGGCAAGCCTTGGGGGATGGACTCATCGATTGGGTGGCGTCGGATCATTCGCCGGCACCGCCCGGGCTGAAGGGCGGCGATCTTCTCTCCGCTTGGGGTGGCATCGCTTCGTTGCAGGTGTCGCGCTCAGCGCTCTGGACCGAAGCGCGGCGACGTGGATTCGACCTCGGGGATCTCGTGCGCTGGACGTCCGTCGCGCCGGCCCGGGGCCTGGGGCTGGAATCGTGCAAGGGTAGCTTGGCTCCGGGTTACGGCGCGGATCTGGTGATTTTCGATCCCGAGGCCCGTTGGACCGTAGTGGGTGCCGAGCTCGAGCATCGTCACCCCGAGACCGCTTACGAAGGCCTCGAGCTCCGTGGTCGGACTTTGGCCACTTGCGTCCGGGGTCGCTGGACGTGGGATGACGGCCTGGATCTCGAGGAGGGGTGATGAGCGAGTTTTCGACCGGCCTGACCTTAGACGCCCTGAACGGGTTGCCGGATCAGCGGTTCACGGAACACATGGCCGCTTGCTGTGGCTCGGAACGTTGGCAGCGGAAGATGTCGGCGCGACGCCCCTTTGCCGATGTCGACGCCTTGCTCACGGCCGCCGAGCAGGCGGCAGAGCGCTTGACGGAGCAAGATTGGCTACAAGCGTTTTCTCACCATCCCAGGATCGGCGACGTGGATGCGCTACGGCGCCGTTTCGGATCCCGCTCCGGGTCGTGGTCGCAGGCCGAGCAGACCGGGGTGGAAGGTACCGAGGAGTCGATTCTGGAACGATTGGCGGAAGGCAATCTGCGCTATGAGCAGCGATTCGGTTACATTTTCATCGTCTGCGCCAGCGGAAAATCCGCGTCCGAGATGTTGCAAATCTTGGAAAGCCGGCTGGGGAACGACCGGGACGAAGAGCTGATCGTCGCGGCGGGGCAGCAACGCAACATCACCCGCCTGCGGCTCTTGAAGCTGTTGGGTGTCTAGCCGGTCGGTGACTCGATCAATCCTGCGGCGGAGAGGGCGGCTTGCAGCTCGTTCAAGTGATCGACGGCTTGCCGTGGATCCCGACCGGTGATGCCCACCATGCCCCAGCGTCCGGGGATGGCGGCCACGGCATCGGCGAAGACCGGTCCGCGGTCGAAGGGGCGGGTGACTTCCAAGAACGCTTTGTGATCCGCGTGGGGCAGGGGGCGGAAGATGCGGGTCACGCCGTAGGGTTGGGCGTCCGTGCCTTTGACTCGCTGGGCTTGATCGAGGAAGGCGCGCAAGCATTCGGCGCCGGTGAACGAAACGTTCAGGTCCTGCACCCCCACCAACGGACGATCCCCAAAACGTCCGCCGACCGTGCCGACTCCGAAATCGACACCGGTGAGCACTAGGCCCGGCTCCCGGCGCTCGAATCCGTCTTGGAAGTCGGCCATGAACCGGCGGACGCGGGCGTATTGCTCCGAGGTCACGCCGAAGAGAGGGGCGGCGGCCTCGTCCAAGAGGATGTTGCCCTTCCAAGAAGTCCCCTCCATGAATTGGATGGTGGCTCCGGGCGCCACCTGGCCGGCGCGGATGTGGGCGGAAAGGGAAGTGGGCAGGGTCTGACCGCCGATCTCTGCTCGGCCGTAAAAGACGTGGGCCTCGAGCACGTAGTCGTCACCGTGGACCCGGGCCTCGCGACCGAGGGATTCCAGGGTCTCGGTGTCGCGGAGCTCGATATTCGGAGTGATGCGCGCGCCGTCGCCGGATTCCGACGCCTTGAGGCAGCCCTTTTCCAGCCCGTATCGCCGACGCAAAAGCTCCGCGGCCTGAAGCAATTGGGGCACGAAATCTTCGGCGGGTCGGTCCCGACGCTCGATGGAATAACCCGGGAACGTGGGAGCGTCCGGGCAGATGCGTCGGGCCAGGGCGCAGTGCCGGCTCTCCAGCTCCAAACCGGCGACGGGATCCTGGAGCGGAGTCCACTGCGCTTCCAGCGACCGGGCCTGTGCCACGGTGGGGTGTAGGGTGGATTTGCGATTCCAGGCGACGGAAAGGGCCGGCCGGTTCGCTTCCACGGCCAGCTCGTCGAGGCCGGCTTGTCGGGCCGCCCACAGCAGGAAAAGCTGCATTTCTCGCTCGAAGGCGTAGAGGCGGATGAGCCGTGGCTCTCGGCGCAGGTGCTCTACCAGCCGGTCCACGGCCGAGCCGGGGGTCCGATGTCGGGCCAGGTGCAAGAGAGCGTGAGATAGGTAGTAATGGTCGCGATCTTCCAAGCAAAGGGCGTCTCGGCCGAGCACCGATACCGCTCCTCGCCAAGCGCGGGTGCGACCCACAGCCAGGTCCCCGGGGCCGGCCAAATACACGGATCGGGCTTCTTTGTAGGTGGTGAAGTCCCCGCCCCGTGCTCCCTTGGCCAGGGCGTCCAAATCGCCGTCGAAGGTGCGCAGCTCCGGGGTGGTGGAGTGCAAGATCACGGCGGGACGGCTCGCGGTTTCGCCCACGGCCGGCCGAAGCACGGTCTCGACCTGGTCCGCAAAGGCCTGGGCATCCAGACCCAACAGCTCGTGGGTGAGCTCGTCGACTTGCTCGGCGGTAAAACAAAGCGGACCGGTTTGGAGACCTTGCCAGCGGATGGCTCGTCCGTCGTCGAGCTCCACGGTCCACCCCGGCTCGGATTTCGGGGACGCTTCGTCTGGGGTCTGCGGTCGATCTTTGCGGCAAAGCATTAGGGCGTGCTCTCGTTTCGGGCTAATCGATGGATGAAGGCTTCGGTGACCCTGAGCGCGGCGGCCACGTCCTCGGCACGCACGGATTCGTCGGGGTGGTGGCTGATACCGCCGGGGGAGCGGACCCACAACATGGTGACCGGCATGTGCTTGGAGAGGATGAGGGCGTCGTGACCGGCGCCCACATCCAATGCCGGTAGGTCGAGGCCGACATCTCCCGCCGCGTCCACCAAGACGTGGTCCAAATAGGGGTCCGCGGTCACCGAACCCTGTTGGTGGAGCACTTGAAACTCGAATTCCAGACCGCGCTTTTCAGCGACGGTCCGGCACAGATCCAACAAGGTGTCGACGGCGGTCGTCAGCTCGGCGTCTTGCGGATGACGGACGTCCAGGCTCAGCTCCACCGCGTTGGGGATGACGTTGCCGGCGCCGGGTCGGCATTCCAGCTTGCCCACCGTGGCCACCAATCGACCGTCGTCACAGGCCAGGTTTTCAGCGGCTAGGATCAGCTCGGCGGCGGCCGGCATCGGATCCCGACGCAGGGCCATGGGGGTGGTGCCGGCGTGGGCGGCCCGTCCATGAAAGCTGAGCTGTAGCCAACAGGACGCCGCTAAGGAACGGAGGCGACCCACCGATAGATCTCGTGCTTCCAGCTGTGGGCCCTGCTCGATGTGCACCTCGAAATAACCCAGGGTTTTTCGCCCCCCGTAGCGGTGCTCGATGTCGTCGGGGCGGCAGCCGACGGTCCTCAAGGCAGCGGCCACGGAGGTTCCGTCGGCGTCTCGGCGTGCGAGCAGCTCGGCGTCCACGTCTCCTACCAAACCCCGGCTGCCGAGGAAGGGGGTGCCGAACCGCAGGCCCTCCTCGTCGGCAAAGCCGATCACCTCCAGGGCGAACGGCAGGGGACGGTCCTTGAGGCAGGCCGCGGCTTCCAAGCCTAAGAGAACCCCGAGCACGCCGTCGTAGGCACCGGCGTCGCGGACCGTGTCCAGATGCGAGCCGAGCACCAAAACGGGGGCGTCTTCGGACGGTCCGGGCCGCGCGCCGATCAGGTTGCCGGCGGGTCCCAGCTGGGGGGGCAAGCCGGCCTCGCCCATCCATTCGCCGACTCGCCGGTTCACCCGCTGCATGGCCGGGGAAAGATATCCACGGGTAATGCAGCCGGGCTCGTCCGTGATGCCGGCAAGCTCGGCGCAGCGGTCCAAAATGCGGGCAGCGCCCATCGTGTAGACAGCAGAGGGCGAAGCAGGTGAGGTCATGGTGTGTCGACGGGACGAGCTCAGAGGGCTATCCGTTCCACGGTGCCTTCGATCACCCCGGACGGCTCGTCCGTGGGCACGAAAATCCGGTTGGGATTGTCGAGCCCGATCGCTTCCAATCGGGCGAGCAAGCAATGTTTGTTGGGCATGCGCAGGGTGATCCGCTCGATGGATGGCTCCGCCCGCAAGGCGGCTTCCGCCATCCAATAGAGGGTGTGCTGCATGGAACGGCTTTCGTGATCCGCAAACGCGTCGAGCAAGGCCCGCCGGACTCGCCGGCGAGCCGTCGCGAAATCGATTGGATCGACCTGGGAATAGTCCCAAGTCGCCTCCAGGCGCGACGCCAAGATTCGATCCTCCGTGTCTTTCAACAGGGTGTATCGATCATGGTCGAAGTCGGTGAATCCCGAGCCACTGCTTTTGAGGATGCCCAGGCCGTCGATGCCCGAGGAAACGGTCTCGAGACCGGACGCGGTCACGCAGACCTGAGCGGTCAGACGTTCCTCACCTCCCGCCACGAAAGCCGCAGCATATCCGTCGTGGTGTTGCCAGGGCTTTTCCGCTACGGAGATGGTGGCTCGATCCACCGGGTCCCGGCTGCGGGTGAAGTGGCGTCCCAGGACCAAAGCGATGTGCTCACCGGTTTCGAAGGTGTTCTTGCGGGCCAGGGCATAAACCGTGTTTTTGATGCTGTCCGTGGGCAAGACTCGGCGATTGTCGCCTTCGGCATAGGCCTCGGCGAACGAGCCTTCCAGGGTGATGCACAGGGTGGCTTCAAAGAGACGGTGGGGTTTCACCGTCCGATCCAGGCGCATGAGCCGGACGTCGGCTTTGCCGTAACGATGGTCGACGAGGCGGCCGACTCGGGGCTCGGGATATGCAGTCATCGGAGATTCTCCCCATCAGCTGCCGCGGTAAGTGGTGTAACCGAACGGGCTGAGAAGCAAGGGTACATGGTAGTGCTCATCTGAGTTGCGCACGGTGAAATGGAGCACGGCTTTAGGAAAAAACGTCTCTTGGCGCCGAGCATCGAAGTAGGCCTCGGTGTCGAACGTAAGACGATAAGAACCGGGTTGGAGGTCATGGCTGTCGGCCAACAAGTGGCGGGCTCGTCCATCGGCGTCGGTGACGTCTCGACCGAGCAGAGTGAAAACGCCATCGGTTTCCAGCTCCAACTGGATGGCCATCTCTGAGGCGGGGCGACCCAGGGCCGTGTCGAGCACATGGGTAGTGATAGGACCGGACAAAGAAGGTCTCCTAGAGGTCGAATGGTCCAGCTTTTATGGGTTTTTCTGGAGTATAACCCGGACCGGTTCCGATCTGGCCAGGAGAATTGCGGCCCGGGCTTGACTTTTCTGAGTCATGCTACAAAAATAGCACTATGCTGCGTTTGTAGCATGTCGCTCAGAAGTGTGACATGGCGAACGTGGCTCACGTGAAGCCGGCGCCGCAAGCAGGGTGCTGGAACAACATGCTGCAAAACGCGTAGGGAAGAAGCATGAATCCATCCACTGCCAAGCTGAGTCGTCGAGAACGGGAGATCATGGACATTCTGTACCGGCTCGGTGAAGCCACGGCGGCGGGGGTCCGCGAGCATCTGGCGGATCCGCCGAGTTATTCGGCGGTCCGTGCGATGCTCGCCAAATTGGAAGGCAAGGGCCACATCGAGCACGAGCAACAAGGGCCCAGATATGTCTTTTCGCCGGTGGTGGCCAAGACCGAGGCGCGGGATTCCGCGATCTCCCGCTTGGTGACGACGTTTTTCGGTGGCTCAACGTCTGCCGCGGTGACCGGTTTGCTCGGTCGCTCCGCCGGCGAGATGAGCGACGAAGAGCTCGACCAGCTGAAGGCCATGATTGAGCAAGCCAAACAGGACAGAGGTGAGGCATGAGCTGGGCGATGGACGTTGCCGTGATCATCTTGACCAAGGGTAGCCTGCTGCTCGGGGTCGGTGCTCTCGCCGTCTTCGGTCTGCGACGGTCGAGCGCGTCCGGTCGACATTTGATCTGGACGCTGTCGGTGCTCGGTTTGGTGCTGCTGCCGGTGGGTGAGCGGCTCTTGCCGTCCATCGATTGGGCTTGGTTGCCCCGAGAGTCGGTGTCGACGGAAGGGGAGGCATTCCCGGTGATGCCGGTCCCGCAGGCGGTAAGCCCTTCGCAAACCGATCCGATCGTGGTCCAGACCGCGCCATCGTCTTTCCAGTGGCATGGGCTCTTGCTCTGGTGCTGGCCGATCGTCACTCTCGGTTTGTGGGCTCGGCAGGTGGTCGGCATCCGTCGGCTTCGGCGATTGGAGACGGAGGGCGAGCCCTTCGAATCCGCTGATCTGCGCCGACTGGCCTCCCAGCTGGGACTGCGGGTGAAGGTGAGATTTCTGACCCATGCCCGGGCTCAAACCCCATGCACTTGGGGTGTGCTTCGGCCGGTCGTGCTCTTGCCCGAGTCGGCTGAGTCTTGGGGTGAGACCGAATGGCGTGACGTGGTCGTGCACGAGCTGGCCCACGTTCAACGCCTGGATTGGCTCTCCGATCAAATGGCGCGCTGGGTTTGTGCCCTCTTTTTCTTCCAACCGATGGTGTGGTGGGCGGCGGCGCGAATGGCCTGGGAAGCGGAGCTGGCCTGCGACGACAAGGTGCTGTCGTTCGGTGCGTCGGCACCGGACTACGCGGAGCGTCTGTTGGGTTTTGCCCGCGGCACCCGACGCGGACGGACGATTGCGGCCGCCGCCGCGCTACAAATGGCACGGTCCGAAGATCTCTCCCTACGCATTGCGGCGATTCTCGATCCAAACTCAGGAGAACAGCCATGTCGCGAATCCATATCGTGCTCATCTTGGCCATTGCCTCGTTGTTGGTGGCCGCCATCGCCCCTTCCCAGCTGGTGCATGCCGTCGGCGGCAACGCGGAGGTGAGAGACGACCCGGCGGATGTCCCTTTGCTCGGGGCCGCGAAGGTCGGCGACCTCACCCTTTTAGAGCGGCTGATCGAAGCCGGTGAGGCGGTGAACGTGGGTGCGAAAGGGCAAGGGACTCCCTTGATTCAAGCCGCCTTGGGAGGACATCGAGCGGCGGTGGAGCTGCTCTTGCGTTCCGGTGCGGACGTCAATCTGGCGGAGATGGATGGTCCCCGCCGCATTCCACGCGCGCTGATCCAAGCGGCCGGCGCCGGACAGATGGCGACGGTCAAGCTGTTGATCGCCCGCGGAGCAGACGTCAATAAGAGAGTGTGAGTCAAATCCTGGGGGTTGGGAGTCGAATCACGATCGCCTTTGTCGATGGCCCGCAAGGGCGGACACGACTCTGTCGTCGACCTCCTGATCCGGAGCGGCGCTCGCGAGTAGGTTGGGTTTTCCGGAAATAAAACGTTCGGGCCGGCCCGGGATCGCGGCTGCGACTCCGGGCCGGCGCATACGGCGGTGCCGGTGATGACGTGATTACGGCACGGCCGAAGCCCAGACGGTGGTGTCGCCGGATTCGAAGCCGTCCGTGAAGATGTCGTCCGTCAACCCGAGGCAAATTCGGACGTTGTCGATGCCGCCTTCCACCAGATCGCCACTGGCGGCTCCGTCGGAGGCTTGGACCCTCAGGCGCACACTGACCGGCGCGTTGTCGCGAAGCACCCAGGCGCCGGTCCAGACCGCGTTGTGGGTCACGTCGCCGATGTCGACCAGGGTTTCGAGCTCGAGGCCGGTGTTGCCCTCGACCAACACGATCGAGAAGCCGTCGCCGGCGTCGTCGGCCTCGTCCCGTTGGCCGTGGAAGTAATCCACGAAGACGGCAATCAGATTGCCGGCACCGACGTTGACCGCCGGCGAGAGGGTCTCACAGGTGCCGCCGTCCACATCGTCTACACCCGCTCCGCCGCCATTGTTGGCGGTGAACCAGGAGAAGGTGCCACCGGCGGAGCCACCGACTTGGGTGGTGGTAGCTCCGGTCACCACCTCGTCCGGGGTGCCGCGGATGAAGGTTCCCGTGGAGCACGTGCTGGCGCCGTCGATCCAGCCGCCGTCGTCGCTTTCGAAACCGGTCTCGTAAAGGACCGCGGCACAAACCGGCTCGACGTAGACGGTGACCGAATCCGACGTGGAGCTCATGTCCGAGTCCGTGACCGTGGCGGTGATGATGTGAGTGCCCAGGCTCAGACTCGTGATCGCGAACGAGGCACCGGTGCCGATGGCCCCGTCTTGGGACGATGTCCACACGATGTCTGCAGACAGGGGGCCGTCTTCGGGGTCGCTGGCTGCGGCGTCGAAAGTGAGGGGCTGGCCGCGGACCACGGTGGCGCCGTCGATCGGCAGGTTGATCGCGACCTCAGGCACGCCGATGCCGAAGTCCACGTCGGAAATGTCGAAGAAGATGTTGTCCGCACATCGGACTTGGATCCGGGCGTTGGCGATCGCTGTATTCGGCAGCGTGACCGAGCGGGAGCCGGAGTTGGCGACCCCGGAGGCCAGGGATGTCGGATAGGTGAAGCCACCGTCGGACGAAAGGGTGATATCCACCGTGGCGCAGCTGATCGGCGCTTGATCCGTGGACGCCACGTCCCAGGCCACCGTTTGGCTGGAGCCTTGCAGTAGGCTGCCGGAGGTATTCGGGCTGATGACCCGAAACGGGCCGGCCGTGTCGACCACATCCACCGAGGTGGAATCGTCCATCACCCCGCCGCCACCGGATTGGTTGTCCCGAGCCGTGAGGCGGAAATCCAAAGTGCGAGCATAGGTCGGCAAGATCTCACCGAGGGTTTGGGTGTCAGCCACCAAGTCGGAGATCTGCGGGAAGGTCCGACACGGCGAGGCCGTCGGAGTGAACGAGCGGAAGATGGGAGCGTCGCCCACCGGGCTGTTGGGATGACCGGTTTGGCCGAGGTCGAATTGCTCCCAGCTGAAAGTCAAAGGATCCAGGTCCGGGTCGGAGCCGGTGCCGCAGAGCTCGAAGGGCGTCTCCAGTGGAATGGTGTAGGCGGCGCCGGCGTCGACGGTCGGTGGGTTGTTGCCCGTGGCGGTCTGCACCGGGCAACTGTTGCCGGTGCCGCTGGTGGAGTAGGAAATGATTTCGTCCAGGCTGATGCCGTGGAAGTAGGCGTCGCTATTGGATTGAATATTCTGCGAGCCGCAAATGCCGGCGTAGGCCTGGATGGTGGTGCCGCTGCCCGGCTCATAGGCGGTGGGTCCGTTGCGGTTAATGCCGGAGCAGCTGCCCTCGTCACCATTGAAGGTGTGGTTGCCGCCCCATTGATGGCCCATCTCATGGGCCACGAAATCGACCCAGAAGGGGTCACCGGTGGGGGAGCCGAGGCCGGTCACGCCCCGGGCCTTGGAGCCGTTGGCGCAGGGCACCCGCAAGGAGGCAATACCACCACCGCCGGTGCTGAAGACGTGGCCGATGTCATAGTTGGCGGAGCCGATCACCGCATCGACATTGGTTTGGTTCTGGCCCAACATGGTTTCCCCGTCGTCGTTCGTGTAGGGGTCCGTGGCGCCGTCGGTATAAACCAGCAAATCGTTGTTGGCGACCAGGGTCATGCGCAGGGCGACTTCCTGCTCGTAAATTCCGTTGACCCGATTCATGGCGGTGACGATCGCGGCTTGGCCGAGGCCCACCGTGCCGCCGTGAAAGTCCGTGTACTCGCCCGTGGCCGCCACCGCCAGGCGGTAGGTGCGCAACATGGTGCCGTTGCCGCCGCCGGTCCTTGTGGCTCGATATTGCTCCACCAAATGGGAATCCGCTCGCTCGGTCACATGGCAGCGAAAGTCATCGGGGCTGTCGACGTAGTCACGCTTCCAATAGCTGATGTGATGTCGCGTGTCCCGGGTGGAGTAAGGATCGATGAACACCGAGCCCCGGGGCGACAGGATCATGGCGTGGAAACCCGTGGGGGTTCGATCGAATCGCACGGTGGCCGCCGGGTTGTCGATGCCTTGGCCACGATAGGTCTTGATCTCAGGAAATTTCGCCTCCAGACCGGGCTCCATGATCGGCGATTCCACAATGCGGAATTTGCCGAAGCTGCCGTCGGGCAGGGGCAAGCTGAGCACGACGCCGGAATCTTCCTGGAGATGCGCCCAGTCGGTGGTGCTTTCCCGCGGAGCTTGTCCCAAAATCGATTGGAGGAGCTCGTGGTCGAGCTCCACGGCTCGATAGCTCTTCGGCACAATCTGCCGCTCGGCTGAGGAATCTAGGGCGGAATCGACGATGGTGGATTTGAGGAATGCGTCGTCCACGTCCTTCCACAGCCGATCTTCGGCGACGTCTTGGGCGAGCACGGGCGACATCGACATCGCTGTGAGCAGCACGGCGATGCCGAAACGAGGAGTGAGTCTGGTGTTCATGGATAGCCTCATCAAGCAAGCACTTAGGTCCCTCTGCCGGGGCGAGGAGCGGAGGGAAGAAGGATCCGTAAAGGATCGGACTGAAACGGTAGGACTACCCTACACGTTTCGATGTCCCGAAAATGTGTGTTCTTGTCTTGGTTTCGCCAGGGCGATCCAGAATATTCATCGGTTCCGTGTCGTAAGGTTGTTCCATGACGGAAGACTCACACTCCTCCTCGGATCCGACCTGGCTGCCCCGGACCGTCCTGCTCTTGGGCACCGACGCCGCGGGCAAAAATCACGTAGCACGGGTTTGGGCCCGGCGCATGCAAGAGCTCGGAGCGGCTCCGGTGGTCCAAGAAGGGTGGCTGGCGAGCGCACCCGCGGACCCCGACGCGGCCGACGAGAAGTCGTGGCTATCCCATCAAGCGGAGCAAGTGTTCTTGTGGGTCTTCCCGTGGATCGCCTGGTTCATGCCCTTCGCCCTGCTCTGGCTGCTCCGTCGGGACATTCGACGTTTCCGGCCGGACGGCTCGCGACGTCTGGTAGTGAGCCACAGCGCTCTGCGCATCCTCGCCTTCTGCCTCGGCGCGCGGGGTCAAAGACCCGACGATTTGCCGCGATCCCTGCGACAAGCAGTCCGGGGGATCCGGGAACGCAGCCACGCATTGGTAATCGTCTTGGATGTCGACCATGAGGTCCGTCAGCAGCGCATCGAGACCCGGCTTGCCCAAGGAGGCTCCGATCCCTTCGACCGATACATGGTCGCCGATCCCGTCCGTTCCGAGCGGATCGAGGCCTGCATGGTGGACATGGCGGTCGAGCTGATGGACGCGCACCTCATCGTCAACAACTCATTGGACGATGACTCCTTGTGGGCGGAGCTGAAAAAAGCCTGCGATCGGTTTGAAGCCTGCGATCGGTTTGAAGCCTAGGCCCGACCTCGAGCGTCGCCTTCTTGCGAGCGCCCGAGATCGGGCCGGTCCGTTCGTTTCTTTTTCCCGTCAGCAGGGTCGGCGATTCCGTGGGCTTGGCGGACCTGACGCTATGTGCCTTTCATGCAAAGTGGCAGTAGTCGATGACCTTCTATTGGTACACTTTGCCTCGTCAAAGCGGTGCCTAGGCACGCAGTGGGCGTGCGGTGTGCTTTACGTCTGGATCATATGACTAGGGCGGTGTCGAGAGCTTTCAAGGACGCACGTCGCTGCCTCAGATCGGCTCCTATCAATCCTCCATCCCAACGTTTCGGTCGGGATCGGCGGGACGAGTCACCAAGGGAGGAAAAGCTTGAACGAGTCACGCCCGAATCCGCTGATCGAAACTGTAGAGCCTGTCGTTGCCGATGCGGTGCGTCACCGCGTTGCGCATCTGAGCACTAGGGACGAGCGTTTGGACGGCCGGACGATTCGCATCGCTCGAAACGGCTCGGTTCGAGATTTGGTGTTCTTCGGCTCCTGCAGCTACCTCGGGCTGGAGCTGCATCCGGCCCTGATCGCCGGAGCGAAGGCCGCTGCCGAGACCCACGGATGCCAATTCTCGTCGTCCCGGGCTTATGTGTCCGTGGGGCTCTACGATGAGCTCGAGGAGCTTTTCGCACGTATTTTTCGGGGCCATCCCCTGATCGTCAGCCCGACCACCACTCTCGGCCATATGGCCGCGCTTCCCGTCTTGCTGGCACCGGACGACGCCCTCATTTTGGATCAGCAAGTCCACGCCAGCGTGCAAACGGCGGGGCGTTTGGCCAAACATCAGGGCACCCATGTCACCGTTGTGCCGCACAACAACCTCGATCGCTTGGAAGGGCGTCTTCGGCGGTTGAGAGCCCGCCATCGACGGATCTGGCTCGCCGTCGACGGGGTCTATTCGATGTTCGGCGACGTGCCTCCCCTCGAGCAGCTGACCGAGCTCATGGATTCCTACCCGCAGCTTCACCTCTATATCGACGACGCCCACGGCATGAGCTGGGCAGGGGAGATGGGTTGTGGGCTCACCCTGAGCCGTCTGGGGCGTCTCAACGATCGAATGGTCATGGCCACGTCCTTGGCCAAGGGTTTCGGCTGCGGTGGGGGAGTCCTGGTCTTCGGTCGTGAAGAATGGGCTCGGCAAGTGCGCGCCTGCGGGGGACCGATGGTGTACTCAGGACCCATCCAGCCCCCGACCCTCGGGGCGGCGATCGCTTCCGCCGGTCTGCATGTGGACGGCACCCTTGATGCCATGCAGGAGGAGCTGCGCTGCAAAACGCTGTGGGCCGACCAGGCCCTCCGGGAATCGGGCCTGCCGTTGCTTTCCAATCCGGGCATTCCCATTCTTTTCGTGCCGGTCGGCCTGCCGAGACGGGTCTACGAGATCCTGGAAGCCATGATGGACGACGGCTTTTACCTCGACGCCGGCGTCTTCCCGGCCACTCCCATGACCCGCGGCGGAGTGCGCATGACCATCACCCGCCACTTGTCCGAGGCTGATATTTCGTCCATGGCGGAGCGGCTCAGCCATCACGTGCAACGGGTGTTGGCCGCCCACGGCAGCAGCCTGGGCGAGGTGGCACGACATTTCCGGCTCGAGGTGCCCGACGGTACGCCGGCTTCGCCGGAAAGCAGGCCGGCTCCGCCGGAAAGCAGGCCGGCTTCGCCGGAAAGCAGGCCGGCTCCGCTGAGAAGCTCGGGTGACGCCGGCACGCGGCCCGAGCGGGACGGCTCTTTGACCCACGAGCGGGATATTCGTCGCATGGATCGCGACACTTGGGATCGCTTGCTGGGCACCCGTGGCAGCTTCGATTGGAACGGCGTGCGATTCCAGCAGGACTTCTTCCAAAGTCCGGATCGGGCCCCGGAAAACCGGTGGTCCTTTCACTACGTTCGCATCGACGATGCCGAGGGAACGCCGGTTCTTCTGACTTTCTTCACGGTCGCCCTGGCCAAGGAGGACATGCTTTCCGATGCCGCCGTGTCTTCGAAGGTCGAGGAGCTGCGCGGGCAAGACCCGTATTATTTGAGCTCCAAAATCGTCATGCTCGGCTCCCTATTGAGCGAAGGACGGCACCTCTACCTGGACCTGGACCATCCCGCTTGGCGACAGGCCCTAGGACGTTTGCTGACCCTGATGAACGAGGTGCGACAACAGGAAGGCGCCAGTGCCGTGATTCTGCGCGACTTCGATTCTGAGGATCACGACCGTCTCCAATCCGCTTGCCTGGGCCTGGGATTTACCTCGTTTCGCATGCCCGACAGCTTCATGCTCGACCACCCCACGCCGTGGCAAGACGATCAAACCTTCGTTCGACGTCAGGTGGAGGGCTCCTACCGGCGCTTGCTACGGCGCCAGGTCTTGGAGCGTCAGGACGTTTTCGACGTGACCGTGACGTCCTCACCGGTCGACCAGGAGCTGTTGGCCGCCCTCTATCGTCAGTACTTGGCGGTCCGTGAAGGCAAGCTCACCCTCAACACTTTTCCGTTGCCGGACCCGCTCTTTTCGGCGTTCAATGAAGACCCGAGCTGGGAATTCCTTTTGCTCTACCTATCCGGCGACGAGTCCCCCCGTCTTGCCGGCGGCCAACGGGCCCCCGTGGCCTTTGCACTTTGTTATACCGGCTCCAACACATACGAAATGCTGATCGTCGGCCTCGACTACGACTTCGTCCACACCACCGGCTGCTACAAGCAGCTGCTTTTCCAATGCGCAAAAAGGGGTGCTCAGCGCGCCGGGCGGACGCTCATGGGTTTTACCGGCGCCCTGCCCAAGCGCACGGTCGGCGCCCGTCGCGTGCCGACCTTCGGCTTCGTGCAGCTGGACGACCACTACAGCCAAGACCTCCTGCGCACGCTTTGAGCTTCGAGTGGATCTATCGGGGGCTCGGTAAAGCTCCGACGGAGGAAGCGAATGTCTCCTCTCTCCTCGGCGCGTAGGGGGAGCAGCGAGTGGGATCCGATCTTAGGAAAGAACCCGGGCCATGGCCTAAGGGAGGTGAGCAGGTGGGGAAGGTGGTTGTTGAAAGCGTGAAATCCGGTTGCCGTTACCTGATGCTGGGCACGGGATTTGGTTATGGCTTGATGGACCGCTCTCCGCGGTGGTGGTCCTGGTTCCGATCCACCGAAGAGACCCGGCTCATGGCCTGTCTGTGTGATCGAGAAGGCCGGCTCGCCTGGTGCCCAACCGACGAGCTGCGGGTAGTGTCTATCGATGGTCAGGACGTTTCGGAGCTCCGAGAGATCAGCTTGCTCAATGAGCACAGTGAGCGACTAGTCGGGCACGACTTGTCTCGCCTGAACGAGGCCGCCAAGGAAAGGCCGGAAGACTTCAACCGGTGTGCCGATTGTGGCGCTATGCTTTCCGGGCCGATCTGCCCCAAATGTAACGGCTAGTCGGTCGTCGTCGGCCGAGATGGGAAGCGAGTATTCGTTGCGAGCGATTTTAGTAGCCCTCGACCACCGGGTCCCAGCCGAAAGCGTCTATCATCGTTTGCCTGTCTAGCCTGAGAGCAGCTAGGCGAAGCTTCAGCTCCCGTTCTGAAATGTCTGGACCATATTGTGCTCGGATCCGTCCCGCCGACAAGCTTGCGGCCGAGTAGCAGATATCTGTTTCGTGGAGCCCCAGCACCCCGACGCCGTAGCTTTGGCTGGTGATCGCCATGGAACGGTGGCGATGGACGACGCCCTTAGGAAATCCGGTGGAGCCGGAGGAGTAGAGCCAAAAACAGTCGTCCTCGGGTTTTGAAGGAAAGGGCTGGAGGTCCGAGTCCGCCTCCGCCGCCAGCTTGACCGCATCGTCGACCGTGAGTCGATGGGCGGGTCGTCGGGAGCTCCGCTCCAAGGCCGGGCCGATTTCCGACTCGAAGACTCCGGAATAGACCCATACCTCGGCGCCGGAGTCTTCGACCAAATATTGATAATCCTGGGAGCGCAGCAGGGTGCTGACCGGCACCGGCACGACTCCGGCATTGATCGCTCCCCAAAATAGAAAGAAAAACTCGGGGGTATCTTGCATCACCATCAGCTGGCGATCCCCCGGCTGGACGCCGAGCGCCCCGAGGGCTCGACCCCACCGGTTGACCTGCTCCGCCAGCTGCGCGTAGGTGATCTCTCGACTCTCGTACGTTCGGATCGCCGCCTTGGCGCCCCGGCCCTCGTCGAGATGGCGGTCGATGAAAGGTACTGCCGCGTTGAACGTGGGGCTGAGCTCCAGCCCGGAGGCTTGCTCCAGGAATTGATGGTCGTGCATGGGTCTAGTTTAACTTGAGCGACCCGCCGCACCGTTGTTTTCGATTCGGCTTCACCGGACCTGGGAAGCTGGAGCGGATGGCCGGCGCGGTATATCGCTTGCACGGTACATCGCTTGCACCGCGCTTGCCCGGCGCATCCCCGGTAGCGCTCTCGGGTCGACCGGGGCTTTCTCGGGTCGACCGGGGCTGAAGTCGGTCAGGTTGGCGCCTTTGGTTAGTGATCTGTCGTCCGCGGGCCGCTAAGATAGCGACGGAACCCACTCCCTGCTCGCAAGCCGACGAATATTCCCGGAGAGACCATGACCGATTCAAGCCCCGCGCCCGGCCGTTGGATTCCCGCCCGCTGGTGGGCTCGCCTGTTATTGGCTTTGCCCCTGATCTTGATGCTCTATGTCCGCCTGGTGGACGTGACCGGGGATCTCGGCATGACCAACGCGTTCACCATGATGCTCTCGAGCCTCTTTGCGATTCTCTGGACCCTGTGGTTTCTATTCGCAAGCGGAGGCACCTGGCGTCGTCGCTTTGGGGTGCTCGGCGGTTTCATCGCCGCTGCTGCGCTCTTCCTCGCGATTTTCCGGTTCGACCGCCTGAGCGGTGCCATGGTGCCGATCTTCGTGCCGCGCTTTGCCGATACGTCGGCTCCGGTCGAGCTGGAGGACGCCGCGGACGGGGTTGTGGTGGATCTGATGACGGAAACCCCGAACGACAGCCCCGAGTTCCTCGGTCCGGGTCGGGTGCCGGAGGTGGAGATCTCCCTCGCCGGCGATTGGGAAAGCCGCCCGCCCGAGCTCCTCTGGCGTCGACCGGTGGGTGCGGGTTGGGCCGGTTTTTCGGTGCGCAACGGTTTTGCCCTCACCGTGGAGCTGCGCGACGGCCAGGAGGTGGCGACCTGCTACGAGGTGGAGAGCGGAGAGCCCTGCTGGGCGACACCGCTGGCTTCGGTGGATTTCCGATCCCTGGTCGCGGGAGACGGCCCGCGCACCACGCCGACCATCGATGGTGGCCAGGTCTTTGTCCAGAGCACCTTCGGGACCCTGGCGGCGCTCGACGGTGCGACGGGCGCGATCCAATGGTCCGTGGATATCGAGAAGATCCTCGGCCTCGAGCTCGATGCCGAGAGCCGGACCGCGGTCTTGCCCTACGGCCGTTCGGGCTCCCCGTTGGTGACCACGGACGCCGCCGGTCGTGCTCTCGTGGTGGTGCCGGGAGGCGGCACCGCGGACCAGGGATATGTTTCATTGCTCGCCTTGGACCGCAATACCGGTGAGGAAATCTGGCGCGGTGGCGACTACCAGATCAGCTGTGCCTCACCGGCCGTGGGCACGGTCGCCGGCCGACGGCAGATCCTCTCCGTCGACACCGATCGTGTGGCCGGTTACTCCTTGGATTCCGGCGAGGTGCTCTGGAGCCATCCTTGGCCCGGTCGAGTGGAGGCCAACGCCAACGTCTCCCAGCCGCGAGTGGTGGGTGAAAATCAGGTCTTCGTGTCGAAGGGCTATGGGGTCGGCGCGGCGCTCTTGGAGATTGGAGCCGACGGCACGGTCACCGAGATCTGGCATAAGGCCCGGTCCCTGCGCACCAAATTCACCAATGTGGCAATCCACGGGGACCACGTCTACGGTCTATCCGACGGCATTCTCGAATCCGTCGAGCTGGCGACCGGCGAGCGCGCCTGGAAGCGCGGACGTTACTACCAGGGTCAGCTGATGCGTGCCGGCGGTCATTTGATCGTGGTCTCGGAGTCGGGCGAGGTCTCCCTGGTCGAGGCCACCCCGGAGCGGCGCAACGAGGTGCTCGGGACCATTGAGGCGGTCAGCGGCAAGACTTGGAATCCGCCCGCGCTCTATGGCGACATTCTCTTGGTTCGAAACGGCAGCGAAGCCACCGCCTGGAGGTTGGCGACCGCCGGCTGAGCGAGCTGTAGCGGCGTGCCTCGCCTTGGGTTACGCTGGAGCCGATGGATGAGGAAGCGGATCAGAAACGGGAGTCGGCGGTCGCCGGCGAGGTCACGGAATGGCTCGGCAAGCTGAAGCGCGGTGAGCCCGGAGCCCTCGAAAAGTTGGTGCCGATGCTCTACGGTGAGCTGAGGCGCATCGCTCGAGAAAACCTACGCCGAGAGCGTGCACAGCACACCTTGCGAACGACAGCCTTGGTCAACGAAGCCTATTTGCGCCTGCTGGGGGGTGGGCCGATCAGCGTCGAGGACCGCTCACGCTTCTTCGGCGCGGTGAGCCGCGCCATGCAACGGGTGCTGGCGGACTACGCCCGCGCACGTCGACGAAAGAAGCGCGGCTCGGGTCAGGCCCCCATACCGTTGGAAGAAGTGGAGCCGTTCCTCAGCGAGCAGCAGGCTGAGGAAATCCTGGCCTTGGAGGATGCGCTGGCTCGGCTCGAAAAGCTCGACCATCGAGCTGCGAAGGTCGTGCGCCTGCGCTTTTTCGCCGGTTTGACCATCGAAGAAATCGCCCAGAGCTTCCAGCTTTCCGAACGCACGGTGCGCCGGGATTGGATCACCGCCCGGGCCTGGTTGCGCAAAGAAGTGGCCGCTGATCTCGGCATCATGTCCGTTCTGGGGCCGGAAGAACGCCAGGGACGGTGATGGCCGAAGACCCGCATGACTCTTCCGGTGTCGGCGACGGACAGGTTACACCCTCCGCTACCGGGGATTGGCGTCGCCTCCAAGATGCATTCCTGGAGCTGATCGAGCTTGAGCCGCCAGACCGTCCGTCCGCTCTGGAGTCTCACGATCCCGCCCTGCGGCGGGAGCTGATCGCCATGCTCGGAGCCCACGGAGATGAGGGTGAGCTGGAGGTCGAGTCTTGCTTGCTGGGCGAGCCCGATAACCCTTTCGATGCGATGGATTGGAGCATCGGTCCTTATCGTGTTGTTCAGGAGCTCGGACGAGGCGGTATGGGCACGGTCTATCTGGCCCATCGCAGCGATGTCTACGAACAAGAAGTGGCGCTGAAGATCATGCGCTGGGGCTTCGGTGACGGGGAGCTCGAGGAACGTTTTCGCCGAGAGCGCCAGATCCTCGCACGCCTGGATCATCCGAATATCGCCCAACTGCTCGACGGCGGCGTGAGCGACGACGGGCGGCTCTATTTGGTGATGCAAAAGGTCGAGGGTCTGCCGATCACTGCCTACTGCGATCAGCGTCGGCTCGACATCCCGGCGCGTTTGAGGCTCTTCTGCGAGGTGTGTGAGGCGGTCGACTTTGCCCACCGCAACTTGATCGTGCATCGGGATCTCAAACCTTCGAATATCCTGATCACCGAGATTGGGGGTAAGGCCCAGGTCAAGCTGCTGGATTTTGGAATCGCCAAGCTGCTTGAAGAAGAGCCGTCCGATCAGACGCGCTTTGAAGTGATGGGGACGCGTTCAGAAGCGGTTGACAAGACGCGCTCAGAAGCGGTTGACAAGACGCGCTCAGAAGCGGTTGACAAGACGCGCTCAGAAGCGCTTTGGATGACTCCGGAGCACGCGGCTCCGGAGCAGATTCTTGGTAGGGCAGTGACCACGGCCACCGACACCTACGCCCTGGGCATCTTGCTCTATGAGCTGCTGACCGGCGAGCGTCCTTTCTCCGCGGCGGGCCTGAGCAGATCGCAGCTCGAAGCCGTGATCTGTGATCGCCCGCCCACCGCTCCTTCCCTGGCGGTCCGGAGCCACTCGCCGGCCGAGGAAGTGGCAAGAGCCCGCTCCGACTCGCCGCTGAAGCTCGCCCGCCGGTTGCGCGGCGACCTGGACACTATCGTCGCCCGGGCCTTGGCCAAGGAGCCGGAACGGCGCTACGGGTCAGCTCGTGGTCTGGCTGAGGACGTGCAGCGGCATTTGACCGGCTTGCCGGTGCTCGCGCGCCCCGACTCGCTGCCCTATCGGCTCGGCCGCTTCGTGGCTCGCCACACTTGGCAGGTGGCAGCCGGTGTCGCTCTTTTGGGTCTCGCCATCGCGTTCACGGTGACGACGGTCCGGCAGTCGAAGGCCCTCGAGCGCGAGCGCGACGAGGCGCGGGTGGAGCGGCAAACCGCGGAGCAAGTGGCGGACGTGCTGGTGGAGCTTTTCGAGCAAGCGAATCCGAGCCACACCCCCGACGGTCGCAAGCTGACCGTCGACGAGTTGCTCGAGCAACATTCGGATCAAGTGATTCAGCGCCTCGAGGATCAGCCCGAGGTCCAGTCGCGGCTGCGCCACATGCTCGGCCGAGTCCATTTCGCCCACAGCCGCTATGACAAGAGCCGCGAGCTCTACCAGCAAGCCCTGGCGCAGAGGCGTCGGCTGGCGGGCCCCGACGACCCCCTGGCCTTGACCGTGGAGCACGACCTGGCCGTGCTCGCCCGCGAGCTCGGAGACCGCGCGCGGGCGGAGCCTCTGCTGCGGGCTTCCCTCGAGGCTCATCGTCGGGTCTACGGCGAGGTGGATGAGTCCGTAGCTCAATGCATGCAGGATCTGGCGGCGGTGTTGCCGGTGGATTCACCGGAGAAGGTCGAGCTGCTCGAGGCAGGCTTGGTCATCCGGCGCGAGCTGGAGCCGGAACCGAGCATCCAGACCGCTTCCAGTCTCAATGATTTGGCGTTGATCGACATGTGGCACCGCCGTTTGGAGGCGGCTGTCGACAGGTTTCAAGAGGTCCGTGCCATGGTCGAGAGGCTTCTCGGCCCCGAGCATCCCCATGCCTTGGCGGTCAAAGGCAACCTCGCCGCGGCTCTGATGAAGTCGGGGAGCTTCGTGGAGGCTCGGGCGCTCGAGGAAGAGCTGCTGGAGCAGAAACGCTCCGCCTACGGCGACGAATCCATGGTGGTGGTCAAGGCGCTCAACAACCTGGGCAATTCCTCGGCCAACCTCGGGGATTGGGAGGCGGCCGAAGACAAGCTTCGGCGAGCTGTGGAGACCTCGCGCAAGTTGGTGGGTGACGATCATTGGCTGACCGTCAACTCGGCCCGCAACTTGGCGATGGTCCTGGAGCTCAGCGGACGTCCGCGAGACGCCTTAGCGTTGCTCGATCGGTCCGCCGCCGCCCGTCTGGACAAAGAACCCACGGAGGAGCCGTTCTTCGCCAATCAACGGGCGGCCCTCGCCATGCGCTTGGGAAAACCTGATCAAGCGGTGCGAGATTTGCGGCGGATCCTCGACGAGCTCAAGGAGCTCTTTCCGGAAGGAGACTATCGCGTGGCCCAAACCCAGGTGAAGCTCGGCGAGGCGCTCCTGCTGATGCCGGACGAGGCCGATCATCGACTGGCCCGGGAGGCCGCTGAGCACTATCGAGCGGCCTACGCTTTCCAGACGTTGGACCCGGTTCGCGCGGAAGCCGCCTGCGGCCTCGCCCGCGCCCTGGCACGTCTTCCCGAGCCCCAGGCCGTAGAGGAGGCGCGACAGCTCTTCGATGACTGCCTCGGTCCCTACCAGGCCTGGGGTTTGGTGCATCCCGACACGAGGGTCGCCGTCAGCCGTGCTGCTGAGCAAGTCCTCGGCGGTGCCGATGCATCGAGCTCGAGTCCCACACGGCCTGACGGTTGAAGACTCGGCGGCCGCCCCTTTCAAGGGGTGACGTGGGTGGAGGCCGGCTAACCCAAGCCCGGCGCTCCGGCGTAGGCCGGTAGGGCAGGTTGGCCACCGAGATGGCAGTAGAGAATCTTGGAGCCTGGAGGGATCTCGCCGGATTTCACCATGCCGATCAGCCCAGCGAGGGATTTTCCTTCGTAGACTGGGTCGGTCAGCATACCTTCGGTGCGAGCCGCCAAATGGATGGCGTCGATGGTTTGTGGGTCGGGCACACCGTAAGCGGGACCCTCGTATCCGGGCACGACAGTGATTTCCTGATCGCGCAGAGGACGACCCACGCCGATTTTCTCGGCGGTTTGGGTGGCGATGCGGGTGACTTGGTCGAGGGTCTTTTCGAGGGTCGCGGAGGCATCGATACCGATCACCCGGCGGTCGTCACGATCTTCGAGGGCGAATCCCGCGATCATGCCGGCGTGGCTCGAGCCGGTGACCGTGCAAACGATGATGTGGTCAAAGAAGAGGTCGAGCTCGTTTTCTTGCTCGGCGACTTCTCGAGCCCAATTGGCGAATCCCAGGCCCCCGAGCGGGTGATCCGAGGCACCGGCGGGAATGGGGTAGGGCTTGCCACCGGCTTGCCTCACGGACTCCAGGGCCCGTTCCCAGCTTTCCCGGATGCCGATGTCGAAACCGGCGGGATCGACCCGAATGTCGCCGCCGAGGATCCGAGTCAGCTGAATATTGCCGACCTTGTCGTAGACCATATCCGGCCAATCCACCCAGGATTCCTGCACCGTGACCGCCCCCAAGCCGAGATGGCGGGCCACTCCGGTCACTTGTCGGGTGTGGTTGGATTGAATTCCACCGATCGACACCAAAGTGTCGCACCCCTGCTCGAGAGCCTCAGCGACCAAATACTCCAGCTTGCGGACCTTATTGCCGCCATAGGCAATGCCCGAGTTGCAATCCTCCCGTTTCGCCCAGATCTCCACTTGACCTCCCATGGCTTCGCTCAAGCGGGGCAGGGGGTGAATCGGGGACGGACCGAACAGCAGCGGGATCCGTGGAAAATCGTCGAGGCTCATGGGGTGGTCTCCTTGAGTGGGAATGGAGATCTCTGGGTCGAAATCGTATACGATTTTAGATGAGCCCATTTTGGTATACGATTTCGGCGATGTCAACCGTCGACAATGCACAAAGGGCAATCCTTCAGAGCATGCTGAGGGGTGAGCTGCGTCCGGGTCTGTGGCTCCGTCAAGACGAGCTGGCGAAGCAGATGGGGGTGAGCAAAATCCCGGTCCGCGAAGCTCTCCAGCGGCTGGTGGCCAGGGGATTGTTGTCGGCGGAGCGGAACCGAGGCATCTTTGTGCCGACGTTGTCCGCGGAGGATGCGCGGGAAATTTTCGGGCTGCGTCGGGCCTTAGAACCTGTGCTGCTGCGCCGCTCGATTCCCTTGATGACCGAAGCCGATTGGGCCGAGGCAGAGGAGGCCCTGGCAGGTCAAGGGCCGACCATCACGGAGTCCAATTGGTTTTTTCATCGGGCTCTCTACCGCGCCGCTGAATGGTCCCGAGGCCTGGCCATCGATCGCGATCTCCACGCCACTGTCGCGCCGTACGTCATGCTCTACACCGAAGAGCTGGGTGGGAAAAACCGCTCGGATCGTCAGCACGCCGCGCTGTTGAAGGCGTGCCGGGCTCGGGATGCGGAGCGCGCCGACAAGATCTTGATGGAGCATCTCGAGGGAGCCGCGGCGGTGCTGGAGGATTTTCTCGACAATCCTCTTCCCTAGGTACACTTCGCTGCCGAGCTGACTTGCTCAGTCGGGAATCCTCTAGCTCGCGGGTGGCCAGAGGATGAATTGCGGCATGGATCATCCGAGCTCGGAACGGATGCGTGCGAGGACGTACGGTTTCCTGTGTCTCAACCTGCGGGGTAGAGGGTCGGTGCGCCCGGACCGACCGGCAAACCCAGCACGAAGACCCAGAGGTAGAAGAGGATGGTCCAACCGATCAAGAAACCGATGGTGTAGGGCAGCATGGTCGCCACCATGGTGCCGATCCCGAGGTCTCTTTTGTATTTCGTGGCCACTGCCAGGATCAGGCCGAAGTAGCTCATCATCGGCGTGATGACGTTGGTCGAGGAGTCGCCGATGCGGTATGCAGCTTGGATGACCTCGGGGCTATAACCGATGGTCATGAGCATGGGCACGAAGATGGGTGCCGTCACCGCCCATTGGGCGCTGGCCGAGCCGAGCATGAGGTTGACGAAGCAACACATCAGGATGAAGGGAAAGAACACCGCGGGATTGTCGAGATTGAGCGCGACCAGGGCTTCGGCGCCGAGCACCGCGAGGATTTGGCCGAGTCCGGAGAAGTTGAAGAACGAGACGAATTGGGCGGCGAAGAACACCAGCACGATGTACAGACCCATGCTGCGCATGGCGGCGGCCATGGCGTCGATGACGTCGCGGTCGTTCTTCATGGTGCCGACGATCCGACCGTAGACGAAGCCGGGGACCACGAAGAAGATTACGATCAAGGGCACGACACTTCGCAGCAGCGGACGAAAAGCTTCGGCGCCGGTCGCGGTGAGATCGGGATTGCGTAGCACGCCCCAGCCGGGCAACCAGCTCAAGAGGCCCGATCCCGGAATGCTCGGGCCCGCGGCTGCGAAGATGCCTAGGACGACCACAATCGCGCTGAGGCCGGCCCAGCGCAGGCCTTTGCGCTCTTGGTCGGTCACCTCGCCGATGTCGGCGGATTCGCCGAGGTCCTCGGAGGCCTCGGCGTCGTTGTATTCGCCCAGACGGGGCTCGACGATTTTGGCGGTGATGAACCAGCCGATCGCGGTGATCAAGAAGGTGCTGGCGACCATGAAATACCAGTTGACCGCCGGATGCACCTCGTAGCCGGGGGCGACCAAACGGGCCGCCTCCTCGGTGATACCGGCGAGCAGCGGATCGACAGTGCCGATCAGCAGGTTGGCCGAATAACCTCCCGAAACCCCGGCGAAGGCGGCGGCCATGCCCGCAAGGGGGTGCCGGCCGAGGGAGTGGAAGATCGCCATGGCGAGGGGGATGAGCACCACATAACCCATTTCACTTGCCGTGTTGCTCAGCACGCCGGCGAACACCACGATGAGTGTCACCTGATTCTTAGGGGCACCGAGCACCAAGGCGCGAACGGCGGCGGTCAGCAAGCCGGATTTCTCGGCCACGCCGACACCGAGCAAGGCCACCAGCACGGTGCCGAGGGGCACGAAGCCGGTGAAATTCTTGACCAGATTCTGGCTGATCCAGCGGATGCCGTCTCCGGTCATCAGACTGCTCACCGTCAGCAGGTTGCCTTGGGAGGCTGGACGGGGGTCCTCCACCTGGAGACCCATGGCGGCGGCGATCGCCGAGACGATAACGACGCCCAACGCGAAAAGGGCGAAGAGCGAAACCGGGTGGGGCAGCAGGTTGCCGAGCCACTCGACGAAGGCGAGAAAGCGTTCGAAGGCGGGGCGGCGAGACTCGGATTTGGCGGGGGTGGTGTTCATGGCGAGATGGTACCAGCTCGCGATACCCATGGTGTAGGTCGAATGGGGTGAGTAGGCTCACCATCGGCATGAACGGCAGGCATACGCTAAGCTATCCGCATGATTTGACCCTGTGCCTGGGCAGTATCCCAGAGCAGCGGTCGGCAGGAAGGACGGCGAATGTTCGGTGTGCTGAAGACCTCGAGCGCCGGTTGGGAGCCGGAGCTGCGCAGTGAATGGGTCGGACACGTGTGCGGAACGTGTTTGGCCCTGGGGCGTGCGGGACAGCCCTACCGTTTTCTCACCAACTATGACTCCGCGCTGATTTCGGCGCTGACCGACGCTCAATCGGATGAGCCGGTCCCAAGAACCGAGCACTATTGCCCCCTGCGAAAATCCCGCCGCGCCGTGATCGTCTCCCGGGAGGCGACCAGCACCAACTACGCGGCAGCCCTGACCACCCTGGCGATGGCCACCAAAATCACCGATCACAAAGACGACGGCGACGGCTTGATCGCTCGATGGCCGAAAGTCTTCGGTTTCCTGGCCCGTCGAGCCCGCAAGGTGTCCCAACGATTTGCCGAACGGACCGGTTTCGACCTGCAATCGATTGAAGAGCACGTGGCGGATCAAGATCACCGCGAAGCCCAGCAAGGTGCCGACTTTTTCTACTACTCCGAGCCGACGGAAAAGTCCCTGTCAACGGCTTTCGCCCACACCGCGGTGATCGCCGGTAAACCGGGTAATCAGCAGCTGCTCGCGGAGCTGGGTGGCTTATGCGGACGTTTGATGCTGCTTTTCGACAGCTATGAGGATCTGGCCGAAGATCGAGAAAAGGGCCAGTTCAACGCCCTAGACGCCGCCGCCCGCGACGCCGAGGTCAAGCCCCTGGCCGAAAAGATCTTCTTCGAGGCCCACGGGCGTATCCGCGAGATTCTGCCCCAACTGGATCTGGTCCGCTCCCAGCTGGTGGAGAAGCTGTTGATCGGTGAGCTCGATCGTGTGGGTCGGAAGGCCTTGGGTCTTCTGGAACCTGAGCAGGGCTCCTCTGGACAGGCCTCAGAGCCCCAGCCCTAGCTGGTCAATTGGAGTGGGGCCAATCGGGCGGGTCCCGTCAGATCCACTTAAGTCTCGCTCTCAACCGTTTCCGGGTCGCTGTCGGCACTTTCCTCGCTGACGCCCGCTTTGGCCGCCTCGGCCCGCTTCCGCGCGGCCGCGTGCCGTTGCCGTAGCTGCGCCGCTTCCCAAATCGCAAATCGGTAGAGCAGGTCGACGATCATGGCGACGGCTAGGCCGAGCACCAATCCTCCCAAGATGAGCGCGTTGATCCGGGTGGCGATCGCTGCTCCGCCTTCGCTGATGTTGAACGTCAGCAGCAGCTTCATGCCGATTTGGTAGGCCGCGTAGTAGATCGGTCCCGCGGTGAGCGGGTTGGTGATGAAGAGCAGGGCCGTGGTCACGGCGAGATTGGCGCGCACCACGATGGCGGCGCCGAGGGCGACCAGGAGGTGCAGGCCGTAGATCGGCAGGAAGGCGATGATGGATCCGAGATAGATCGCTCTACGGATCGCGGGGCGTTGGAACGACCACAGATCAGGAGTCCGTCGCGCGGCGGCGGCGAAGTGCCGGATCACCGGATAGCGGGACAGATTCGACCGTCGGGGTAGGGGCTTGAGCCAGCGCTTGATGCGCCCGAAGCGGGCGGCTCGCTCCGCGCGGTGGAGACGGTCGATTTCTTGATGATCTTCGGGGTCCACGGATTTTCCTTAGCGAGCTGCTTCGCAGGGCGACTATAAGCGTATTTACGTGAAAAGTGGGGCCCGTAGTTTTCTTGGGGATCACGGATTGATTTGGTCAATTCAACTGGACGTTTGACAGTTTGGCAGACGGCCATTTTCTGATGCTCGACGGCCGGCTAACTCTGCCCGAGCTCAGCCTTGAGCAGGTGCCGCCCACCGAGGGGTCGCAACCGATAAAGAAATAGGCATCGGCACGGCTAATCCGGCAGCGTCCCTGACGTGTTCAACAGCGATGGCGATCTGATGCTTTCCCGCAGCCTCTCGGGGTCAAAGATGCTGTCGTCGGATTGAGATAGGCAAGGGCGCGTCGGCTCATCCATTGCCGATCATGATCCGGATCGAGCATTCCAGAACCTGCTTCCAACTTTCCTCGACGGCGGCATCTTGACCGACCGCCTCCGTCTCCGCCACGGTCGCCGTCAGGCTGTCCAACCAAAGCTGATAGTGCCGTTCGTCGATACCGAGATTTCGATGCAGCTCGCCCAAGGTGCGCAAGTGGGCCGTGGCTGCTCGATTGCCGTCCGCCACCATCAACGCCGTATAGAGGGACGCCTTCAAGGCCCTTTTCTGGCGATCCATAGCAGTATCGGCGAAGAACGCGGGCAGGTCCGGAGAGGAAGCGATGAAGCGGTCATAGAAGCGGTCGAGGAAGGTCGGATCGCCGACACATTGATCCAAAGAGTCGTTGAAGGCTTCGATGACGAAGTCGGGTAGTCGCACAGTGCCTCCTCGGCCGACATCGCACGGCTCGGGTGTGATCCGTCGGCAGGGCTAGTTGGCTTGGATGATAGAAGCAATTATCTAACGATTGCTCAGAAGTGCCAATCCGCTCGGCGCTCAACGATCAGCTCTAGCTTGGTAGACTGGGGGGACCCTTGGTGAGCCTCTGCTGCTTCGAGCCGAACGATCGAGTCGTGCGTTTCGAGGTCGTGGATGCGGCCGGAAATCGCTCGAAGCCCGACCCTCCCATGATCGCTTTCGGCGATTGAGGTGGCCAGCCTAGGTCAGGGCTCCGCAGTTGCCGCGTCGGCAGACGACATGCGTTGATGGTCGTAGCTGATGACCCGGGCGATGCGCCAGGCGCCGTCTTCCTCCCTGCGCCAAAGGTGAGAAAAGCGGGCAACCGTCGCTCCGTTCTCGGAGGCCTCTCGGAAACGATGCAAGCCGACCTGAAGGGCTCCGTAGCCCGCCAGTGGATAAACCTCCAAGGACCCGTCGACCAGCTCGCGGGTCATGCCCCTGTCGGCAGGACATTCGGTGATCGGTGCCCGCACCTTGGCGGCCGCTTTGAAACCGGATTTATCGTGGTACATCTCGATATCTTCGGTGAAAAGAGCGTTCCGTGCGGACGTATCACAGTCGACGAAAACAGCCTGAAATAGGCGACGGTCGAGCTCTGCCAGAGTCGCGAATAATGTGGCCTGCTCCGTTTCTTCGGCCGCCGGCTCGACCCGTCGACCGTCCAACAGCCCATCGGGAGATTCGATCATCACCGCGTCGACGCCGCTCTCTCCAACCGTAAAGGTCAGGCGAAAGACCGGCGCATCCGCCGGATGAAAGACCATGCCGCCCTGGTAGAGCATCCGGGTCGGGTCGTTGGCGTCGATTCGGCCGAATAGTTGCCCTTCACGGCCGAAGAGGGTCATGTGCATCGCCACCTCCTGGCTGCCGCGGGGGCTGACGGCAAAGCGGCCCGCTAGTTGGTCGACGAGCTGCAGAGGAATCTCCATGTCCAGCAAGGGCGTGGCGACCGTCGCCTCAGATGAGTCTTTTGGGGCGGCTTCCCCAGACCAGAGTGGAGCCGATCCCGCGAGGGCTGCCGGCAAGATCAAAGCGAGCACGAAAGGTAACTTCTGAGTCAGCAAGCTCAACGAGATCTCCAATCCTAAGGTTCTGACTGGAAGCAAGGCCTCACCGATCGGTGCTGGGAGGCATTACCGGGCAAAAGTGCGGGCTGATTCCCGTCGACAGTGAAACGGAGAAAAAAGGATTGTCTTACACGACGCCCTTCGCAACCGTCGCAAGAAAGTCAGGTCACCGTCACGGTCCGACGCCTCCGACAGGGCTCACATATACTCACGCTCCGAGTCCCTCTGAGACCCGCCAACTCCAGCGAATCGGTGTCCGCCCGGCCGGCGATGACCCGCTCGCCCTTGTTTCGAGCGCAGCGCTCCGGCCGCAGCGCTCCAGGGATGTCTTTATGTTGACGATTTCGACCTTCTTCTTAGCCACTGCCTCGGTCGCGGTGATCACCTTTCTTTGGGTCAGACGGCTCGACCGCTCAGAAAACGCTATCGACGACTATTTTGCGGGGGGGCGCGGCTTGGCCTGGCCCGTGGTGGGCGGCTCGCTGCTGCTCACCAACCTGTCGACGGAGCAATTGGTGGGGCTCAACGGCGCGGTTTTCAAAGACGGCAATTTGGTGGGTGTGGCTTGGGAGGCGCTCGCGGCATTCGCCATGATCGCCACGGCCCTACTTTTCCTGCCACGATATCTGGCCAGCGGATTCACCACCACACCGGCCTTTCTCGAGAAGCGCTATGACCGTGCCACCCGCCAGTTGGTCTCAGCGCTTTTCCTGTTCGGCTACGTCACAGTCTTGCTGCCGGTGGTGCTCTACACCGGCTCCCTGGCACTGAAGACCATGTTCGACCTGGACCTGCCCCTGTGGATGGTGGTGGTGGGAATCGGTGTGTTGGGCAGTTGCTATGCCATCGTCGGCGGCTTGCGCACGGTGGCGGTGAGCGACACGTTGAACGGCATCGGATTGTTGATCGGTGGCTTGGCGGTTCCGGCCCTGGCCCTGATAGCCCTCGGTGACGGCTCGTTGATCGGGGGTTTCGAGGTCTTGGCGCGGGATCGTCCCGAGTCCTTGGCGACGTTGGCCATGGAGGACAAGAGCGGGGAGCCGGTCTCCGTGCCCTGGCCGACTTTGCTCACCGGCATGATGTTCATCCAGGTCTTCTATTGGTCCACGAACCAGGTCATTGTGCAGCGGGCCATGGGCGCCCGCAGCCTGGCGGAGGGGCAGAAGGGTGTGCTGTTCGCCGCTTCTATGAAGCTGATCGGTCCGTTGATGCTCTGCCTGCCGGGCATCATCGCGTTGCACATGACCGACGTCTTGGAAATCACCGCCAACGATCAGGTCTACCCGGCCATCGTCCGGCATGTGTTGCCGGATTGGTCCCTCGGGCTCTTCGGGGCCGTGTTGGTCGGTGCCATTCTCAGCTCCTTCAACAGTGCCCTGAACTCGGCGTCGACCCTCTTCTGCATCGACTTCTATCAGCCGAGGCTCGTTGCCCGAGGTCTCGACGAGCAGGACATGGCGAAACAAACGGTCCGGACGGGCCAGCTATTCGCCACCGGCCTCGCCATCGCGGCCATGGTCGTGGCTCCGCTCCTGGCCCGCATGGAATCGATTTTCGAATACCTGCAGAAAATCAACGGCCTCTACAGCGTGCCGATCATCGCCATTTTCTTGGTCGGCCTATTGTCCCGGCGCGCCCCGGCCATCGGCGCCAAATGGGCGCTGGCGACCGGCATTACGTGTTATGCCGCCTTCACTTTCTTCGAGCCGATTCCGGGGTTGCATTGGCTCCATGGCTACTTCATCAGCACCATGTCTGCGATCGCGATGCTGCTGATCTTCGCCCGCCTCCAGCCGCGATCCGACGATCAGGTGGACGCGGAGCTTCAGGCCGCAAGCTCACCCGTGGACATGACGCCGTGGCCCCTGGCGCGCCGTGCCGCGACGACCATCGTGGTCCTGACGATTTTCATCTACGTCTCGCTTCAGAGCCTCGCCTCATGAAGGGATGGTGCCGCGCTCTCGCGCTCCTAGCCGTCGCTTTGCCGGCTTCCGTGCCGGTTCATTCCGCGGACGAGCCGGTCGCTACGGAGCCGGTCGTCAACGAGCCCGCCTTTTACCAAGGTTTGCCGAAGGACGCGGAGGACCGCTCGGTGGCGGCGTTTTCGGATCTCGGCTCTTGGCTGGGTTATGCCTTGCCCCCGGAGGACACGACCGATCTTCAAGGCTCCTTCGTCGGCCCCTTCTCCCACGCCGAAGGGCGCTGGATCGCCAACCGCCTGACTCGCTTACACCTCAAGGTTGGCGGTGCCGAGGTGGGCTTCGAGGGATTCTCCACGGAGTCCGTGCCGGGGTCCTTGGTCCAGCGCTTTTCCGCCGGGCCCCTGGACGTGACGCTCACCTTGTTCTTTCGCAGCTCCCGCACCGCCGTCCAGCGGATGGAGCTGGTCAATCGGTCCGAGGCGGCTGAAACCGTCGCCGTCTCCTGGCGTACCGAGTCGGTGGAGGATTCGCCGGGGCCGAAGGTTTTCGACGGCTCCCTGATTTTCACCACCCCCGGCGGCGAGCCGTTGGTTTGGCGGGCAGAGGGGGAGACAGCAGCCACGACCCCGGCAGCCATCAACCTGGCTCCCATCCACCTCGAGCCCGGCGGGAGTGCCGTGACCCACGCTTTCCTTTCAGAAGGGCAGGGCGAGCCGGAGGTCGATGGCGCCGCGGCGGTCTGGGAGGCCCATCGATCTCGCTGGCAGTCCTACCTCGACCGGATCGACACCGGCTACGCCGCCGACCACCCACGGCAGATCGTGGCGGTCAAGAGTCTGCGCACCCTGATCAACAATTGGCGCTCTCCTCGGGGCTCGTTGCACCACGACGGCCTATTTCCCTCCGGAGCCGTTTGGTATTTCAACGGTTTTTGGGCCTGGGATTCGTGGAAACACGCCGTGGCCCTGGCTCGCTTCGATGTCGAGCTGGCCAAGAATCAGGTGCGCACCATGTTCGATCACCAGAATGAGCGGGGCATGATCGCCGACGTGGTCTACGCCGATCCCGCAGAGGACAATTGGCGCGATACCAAACCGCCGCTCGCCGGTTGGGCGATCGAGGAAATCCTCCGTGCGGACGGCGATCTCGGCTTCGTGCGGGAGATGTATCCGCGGCTGGTCGCCTATCATCGCTGGTGGTATCGAGATCGCGATCACGATGGCGACGGTCTGTGCGAATTCGGCAGCACCGACGGTACGGTGATTGCGGCCCGTTGGGAAAGCGGAATGGATAATGCGGTGCGCTTCGACGATACCGAGATGGTCGAGAACGGTGAGGGCGCGTGGTCCATGGATCAGGAGTCCGTGGACCTCAACGCTTATCTCTACCGCGAAAAGCTCGCCCTCGGGAAGCTGGCCGCGGCGATCGGACGCGCGGGCGAAGCCACGGCGTGGTCGCGGGAAGCCGAGGAGCTGGCGCCGCGGATCCGGGAGCAATTTTGGCATGACGAGCTGGGTTGGTTCGTCGACACCTCCCTCGACGGCGAGCCCATTGCGCGGCAGGGCCCCGAGGGCTGGACGCCCCTGTGGACGGGAGTGGCGTCCCAAGAACAGGCCGCCCGCGCCCGGGAGTCGATGCTCGATCCGTCGAAGTTTTTGACCTACGTTCCCTTTCCCACGGTCGCCGCCGACGATCCGGAGTTTTCTGAGGGCTATTGGCGCGGTCTGGTGTGGATCGATCAGGTTTATTTCGGCATTGAGGCCCTGCGCCGCTACGGTTTCGAGCTCGACGCCGCCATGGTGACCCAGCACCTCTTCGACCATCTCGAAGGTTTGGCGGAGCCCGGCGTGCCCCTGCACGAGAATTACCACCCGCTCACCGGCGAGCGGCGCAACGCCGCGCACTTCAGCTGGACCGCCGCCCACCTGCTCCTGCTCAGCCACAACCCGCGAAATCCCTGGGAAGACCATGCCGTCTTCGAGCACAACAAGTTGGAGCCCCGGGCCACGCTTTTTCCCTTCGAAAACGAAGCTCTTGCCTTGGCCGGCGATCCGGCGGCTTCCTGTCGGTATCGCTCCCTCGACGGACCGTGGCGCTTTCACTGGGCCCCACGGCCCGCGGACGCGCCCATGGGCTTTTTCCGGGAAGATTTCGACGACGGGTCGTGGCCGCTTTTGGAGGTGCCGGCCAATTGGGAGGTGCACGGTTACGGCAACGCCGTTTACCTCGACGAGCGCTACCCATTCACCACCACCTGGCCGGACGCGCCCCAAGACCGCAATCCCGTAGGCACCTATCGACGCACCTTCCAGCTCGACGGTGAATGGCTCGACCAGCGGGTGACCCTGCATTTCGGCGGCGTGCGCTCGGCACTCTTCGTGTGGCTCAACGGCGAGCGGGTGGGTTATAGCGAAGGCGCCAAAACACCGGCGGAATTCGACGTCACCGACCATCTGCGGGAGGGTGAGAATACGCTTGCCCTGCAAATCATCCGCTGGAGCGACGCCAGTTATGTGGAAAGCCAGGACATGCTGCGGATGTCGGGCATCGAGCGCAGCGTTTCCCTGCTCGCCCAACCCAAAGCCCACCTCGAGGATCTCTTCGTGCGAGCGGAGGCGGACGGCAGCTTCACATTCGATTGGGTGTTCCGAAGCGACGGCGAGACGACGGCACAGCGCCTTCTGCGGTGGCGTCTGCTCGACGGCGAGGAAGCCGTGGCGGGCGGCGAGTCGTCCTTCGAGCCGGCGCCCGGCGTGGCCCACCGAGGTTCGGAAGCGGGGCGAGTTTCGGACGTCAAGCCATGGACGCCGGAGACCCCCCATCTCTACCGCCTCCTGCTCGAGGTGCGGGAAGCGAACGGTGAGCTGAGCGAGGTGGCGACGACTCGGGTCGGTTTTCGTACCGTCGAGATCCGTGGTCACCAGCTGCTGGTAAACGGTCGGGCGATCACCGTCCGTGGCGTCAATCGGCACGAGACCCATCCCGAGACCGGTCATGTGGTCGGTGAGCAGACCATGCGCCGGGATCTGGCCCTGATGAAACAACACAACATCAACGCGGTGAGGTCCAGCCATTATCCCAACGATCCGAGGTGGTACGAGCTCACAGATGAATATGGGCTTTTCGTGATCGACGAGGCGAATATCGAATCCCATCCCTTGGCCATCCACGAGCATACCCAGATCGGCGGTGAGATGAGCTGGCTGCCGGCCCATCTCGAGCGCACCCGTCGCATGGTGGAGCGAGATAAGAACCACCCGTCGATCATCATCTGGTCCTTGGGCAATGAAGCGGGGGAGGGAGACGTTTTTCGCTCGACCTATCGCTGGATCAAGGATCGAGATCCGACCCGGCCCGTGCAATACGAGCCTGCCGGTCTCGACGACTACACGGACATCTATTGCCCGATGTATCCACCCATCGAGAAGCTCGAAAGCTATGCCGGGGGCGAGCCGGATCGGCCCGCCATCATGATCGAGTATTGCCATGCCATGGGCAATTCGGTGGGCAATCTGGCGGATTATTGGGCGGCGATCGATCGTCATGAGGCCCTGCAAGGTGGCTTCATTTGGGATTGGGTCGATCAATCCTTGGCGCGTTTCGACGACCAGGGGCGACGCTATTGGGCCTACGGCCACGACTACGAGCCCGATCTGCCCACCGACGGCAATTTCCTCAACAACGGCTTGGTGGATCCGGATCGCAATCCACACCCCCACTTGATGGAGGTGAAGAAGGTCTATCAGCCCGTGCGTTTCCACCTCGGCGGCTATGACGGCAGCTCCATTCCTGTGCGCATCGAGAATCGCTACACCTACGTCGATCTTTCCCATCTCGACTTCCGTTGGAGCTTGCAAGCGGACGGTCACGACGTCGCCGACGGTGAGCTCGAGGTCGGAGCGCTTGCCGCCGGCGAGTCCATGGTGGTCGAGGTGCACATGCCCGAGACCGCGCTACCGTCGGCGCTTGCGGAATGGCATCTCACCGTCAGCGCTACGACCCGGCGGGCAGGGCCCGGTGTTCCCCAGGGCCACGAGGTGGCTTGGGAGCAATTCCAGATCCGCCCGGCCCCAACCCCTGCCGACGACGTCACCGGCGCAGACGCCGGCTTCGAACGAACGGCCGAGACCATCGTCGTGGCTGCGGCCGACGCCGTGCTCACCTTTTCGGTCGCTTCCGGAGAGCTCAGCTCCTACCGTTGGCGAGGTGACGAGCTGCTCGCGGGGTCGCCCGTGATCAATTTCTGGCGACCCCCCACCGACAACGACCTCGGCAACGGCATGCACGAATGGGCGGCGGTGTGGCGCGACGCCGGCAGCCTGCGCGAGGTGCGCGAGCTCGATGTCCGTCGACAAGCGGACGGCAGCGTCATCGTGGTCTCCGCGTTTGAGCTACCCTCGGTCCAAGCGTCGTTGACCACCACCTATCGGATGACGGCCGGCGGTGTGGTCGAGATCGAGCAGAGCTTCCGACCTCGACGACCCGAGGATCTACCTCTCCTGCCCCGTTTCGGCACCCAGCTGAGGGTTCCCGAGAGCTGGCGCGAGCTGAGCTGGTTCGGGCGTGGTCCCCACGAGACCTATGCGGATCGCAAAACCTCGGGCCGCATCGCGATTCACAAGACGCGGGTCGAAGAGGATTTCCACCGCTATTCGCGACCCCAGGAAACCGGCAACAAAACCGATCTGCGGTGGATGGCCCTCAGCGACGGTGAGTCGAAGGGCCTCATCGCCGTGGGATCGTCCCTGCTCTCAGGCAGCGCTTGGCCTTTCGCCATGGACGAGCTTGAATTCGTGCCCGGCGCCCAGGGAGCGGAATCGGCCTCCGGCCTCGTGCCGGTGACCGCCAGGCACGGTGCCGAAATCGAGATCGGCGGTCCTGTGACGTGGAATATCGATCACGCCCAAATGGGCGTCGGCGGCGATACCTCCTGGGGGCGCATGGTGCACGAGCCGTATACCTTGCCGGCGGGTCCGTATGCCTATCGATTCCGTCTCATTCCCTTCGATCCATCGAAAGACGATCCGTCCGAGCGGGCGACTGGGCTGCCATGACCTTCTCCAAGGCTGGGCGGAATCTGTGCAACGCCCAGGCGCAGGCCAGGAAGAGCAAACCCATGGGAAGCGGCACAAAAACACCCACCGACAGAGACGGGTCGAGCACGGCTTGGTCGGGATGGTCCGAGTTGTAGTAAACGGTAATGGGCATGCCTCTACGATATTTGTTGGCGGCCACGGCCGCCTCAGCTCGTTCGAAGAACTTCTCGTGGGTCTCACCGAGCCGATAGCGGTTTCCCGTGAAGGTCTCCTCGCCTACGGTCCAAGTGTAGGTGATCGAGGGATAGTACTGATTGGCTCGTTGGGTTCGGGTGCTCGACCCATGGGTCGTCACCGGCATGGTGATGTCGACTTCGACAACGGCGGAAAGCACCTTGCCTTCGACCGAGGTCCATCCTTCGGCCTCGTAGCCGAGGGCGATGAAGTAGACTCCGAAGATTGCGAAGAAAAGTCCGGCCAGGAAGAGAAACGCGGTGATGGATTTTAAGAACATGGATTTTCAAGAATATTGGGAATCTCGACCGTTCGTGGGTGGAGTAGGTACGTTTACCCTTTCTGGCGATATTCGATCCGGCAAGCGGACATGCTGCGCCGAAGATCGCGAATCCTTGCGCTCAAGCTCACAACCTGTCCAGAGCAATTAGCGATGTTCTCGTATTAACATATTGAAAGTGGAAATCCACATGCTGATCTAGATGCGTTCTCGGGTACCACGAAGCGGGCCAAAGGTTGCGGGTCTGCAACGCATGATGCAGAGGTGCAACGGCTGGGGGAGAGGGAAGGCCTATCCAGGAGTCCGGTGGATGGGCACGCCCCGTGCAAACGGGGATCAGCATGTCCATTCAAACCAAAATGCTCTATACCTACCGAGCGCTCGCGGGCCTGCTGTCGTTCGTGAGCCTCGGTCTCGTCTCGACCTTCTTCGTGGACCCGTCTGCTCCGATCCATGGAGTGATCGCAGGAACCGGCGCGGTATTCGCTCTGGCTCTCGCGGTCGTGGCTTGGCTGGCGGCCCGCGACCATTCCTTGACCGATCGACTCGCGGTTCCTTTGACCGTGGCCCTGCTCGGTATGGCCACGGTCAGGTTCTTCGCCTATGCGGTGTCCGAATCCTTGAGAAAGGAGGTCGGAGCCGCGTTGGTGGTCGAAGTCCTTGTCTTTTCATTGCTCGGGGCCTTGCCGGCTCTGCTTCGTCCCGGGCGACCGGAAGGAGTGTGGACGGCCATGCGCTCCATGGTCGTCGGCATCCAGCGGATACCGTGGTGGCTCAAGCTCGAGGGGGCCTTGGCGGCGGCCGTGCTTTTGATCGCGCCGGTCTTTTTCTGGCACCACCCGTTGGCCAAGATTTGGCTCTTGTCCCAAGCATTGAATTTGGGAATTGCGTCGGCCACCTACGGTTTTTGCGGTCTGGGGAGGCTCGTCGGTCTAGGGCATGTGATTCCGTGGTCGGCTCCCACCGCCTTGAGCCTGATTGCGGTTACCGGAGGAGCAGCCCAAGGACATGAAGCGGCTTGGCTTTGGGCGTGCGGAATCGCGGGTTGCATCGCCCTGATCATCGACGGCATCGAGGTCTTGAGGTGGATGCTCGGAGATCGGCAGGTTTGGGCCGGTGCTCCGGTCGCGTGGCAAGACCGGGAGGGCTGATGCTCTTGTGAAGCGAGGCTTGATGGGAAATCATGAGTCCGTGCGCATTGTAGGTAGGGATCCGCTCTGGGTCGAGCGGATTCACCGGCCGACAACCGCAGGAGGAATTCATGAAGCAGCTGCCTGGTCTGTTCCTATGCTCATTGATGCTCGCGGGGCAAGTTTTTGGGCTCGCCTATGGCGGGTCGGTGCTCGCGGAGGAGCCTCCTGAAACCGAACGTCCCGCGGATCGACCGTCTGATGAGCCGGCCCGTCTGGTGGAAGATGTCTGCGACAAGAGCATCGTTTTATTGGGCGAAGGCGGCTCCCACGGCGAAGGGCATACCCTCGAGCTGAAAGGGAAGTTGGTTCAGCGTCTGGTCGAGGGTTGTGGTTTCGACGCGGTCTTCGTCGAAGCCGGGATCTACGAGTTTTTGCATCTGGAACGGGCCTTTGCGGCGGGCAAGGTCGAGCCTGAGCAGCTCGAAAACGCCGTGGGGCAGCTTTGGTCTAAGGCCGAGGAATCGCGCTTCTGGATCTCCTTCCTCGTCGAGAAGGCCAATCAAGGTGTGATTCGAGTCGCGGGTCTCGACGACCAGATCAGCAGCACGGCCCTTTTCGCTCAACAGCAGCTGCCGGCGGCCTTGTCGGCCTATCTGCCGGAGCAAGAGGCCGAGGCCTGCGAAGCGGAGCTTTCGAAGCACACGAATTGGCGATATAGCGCGTCGGATCCCTACAATCCAAAGGTTCGGGACGAGCTTGTGGCCTGTCTAGATCGAGTGACATCGGTCCTGTCGAAAACGCCGCCTCCGCCGCAGGCTGAGCTCGACATGGGACGTGCTCTCGATATGGGCCGTGCTGAGGTGATGGCGGCGAGCCTTCGACGCTATTTCGATCGCCAGTTTCGCGAGGGCCGGTCAGAGCAATTCAACGGCCGAGATCGATCCATGTTCCTCAACTTCGAATGGCACCGCTCTAGGTTGCCCAAGGAAAGCAAAATCATCGTGTGGTGTGCCAACATCCACGCCGCAAAGACCCTGGCCGTCGTGCCGACCAAGGAGGCGTTTGTGCCCCTGGGCAGACATATTCAGGAGTCGTATGGAGAGCAGGCGGCGGCCATAGGATTCTCCGCCTTTTCGGGAAGCACCGGCATCGTCGGGCAGACCGTCAAGACCCTGGTGGACGCGCCGCAAGATTCCATCGAAGGGCGAGTGCTTAAGCCGGGGCAGTCGCTCCGATACCTAGGACCCCAAGAGCTCAAAGCGTTGGGCGAAACCAAGGCGCGAGCCGTGTCCTCCGATTTTCTGAGTGCTCCTTGGCATGAGGTCTTTGACGGCTGGCTCGTCTTGCGGCAGGAACATGCTCAACAAAGCCGAGGTGAAAAGCCGGGGTGAAAAGCCGGGGTGAAAAGCCGGGGTGAAAAGCCGGGGTGAAAAGCCGGGGTGAAAAGCCGGGGTGAAAAGCCGGGGTGAAAAGCCGGGGTGAATAGTCCATCGGCCGGGAAGGGTGGATTCGTCTTGCTCGCCGTCGCTAGGGTCCCTGGTTCAGATATGCTGGGCCGTCTATAACCCGGGATCCAAGGATCTCGGGCCCGACCTCTAGACCTGCTCCCTCCCTCACAGAAGAGCCGTCGGCCGGCACGAGAAGAGGATCCAAGACGCGTGGCATCGTTAGATATCCTGCAGCCGTCTCCGCCAAAGGGCAAAATCCGTCCGTCCAAGTCCAGCTCTCGCCGGGCGCTCGTGCTGCTTTTCGTGCACCTATTGATCGCAGCGCACATCACCCATTGGTGGGTCACAGGGCGCTCGGTGACGCCGGTGGAGCCTTCGGAAGCGATGGCCTATGCCCGCGCCGGTATCGTCAACGCGGGCTTGATCTTCTTTGCGGTGACCGGCCTGTTGACCGCCGTCTTCGGGCGATTCTTCTGCGGCTGGGCGTGTCATGTGGTCGCTCTGCAGGACATCTCGAGCGCCTTGTTGGCGCGCGTCGGCGTCAAACCCAAACCCCTGCGATCACGGCTGCTTCGGGTGGTGCCGGCCATCGCCTTCATCTACATCTTCCTGCTGCCGGCCGTGCTCCGTTGGTGGCGCGACGGCAGTCTCGGACCGAAGCACATGGAGCTCACCACGGACCAGTTTTGGCAAACGTTTCCTGGATGGTTCGTGGGCGGTCTCACCTTTTTCATCTGCGGTTTCGTGGTCATCTATCTGCTGGGGGCCAAGGGTTTCTGCACCTATGCTTGTCCCTACGGCGCGCTCTTCGGCGTTGCGGACAAAATCTCTCCCTTCCGGATCCGGGTCAGCCCGTCCTGTGAAGGGTGTGGCCATTGCACGGCCGTCTGCACCTCGAATGTCAGGGTGCACGAAGAGGTGCGTGATTACGGCATGGTGGTGGATTCGGGCTGCATGAAGTGCATGGACTGCGTGAGCGTCTGCCCCAACGATGCGCTTTCCTATGGATTCGGCAAGTTACCGTTTCAGGTCCGCAAGGAGGCTCCGGCCCCGAGCTCCAAGGGCCGACCCACATGGTCCGAGGAAATCGTGCTCGGGATCGGCTTTGTTTTGGGGTACGTCTCCTTCCGTGGGGTCTACGGCGCCGTTCCCTTTTTGCTGGCCCTCGGCCTGGCGGTCAGCGTCGCCTATTGCGCCTTGGTCGCGTGGCGGCTCGTCCGGGTGGACCATGTTTCCGTGCGACGTCATCGGCTCAAAATCAAAGGAGCGCTGCAGCCCGCCGGCAAGGTCGCGGTGGTGTTGCTCGGGGCGCTCGTTGTGTTGATGGCGCACAGCGCCTGGATGCGCTGGGAGATGTTTCGGGCCGATCGCCTCTACCATGCGCTGTCCGGCCCGATCGCCGCCGCCACGGAGGCGGCGGAAGATCCCGATTTGCAATCCATCCTCGAGCCGGCGGCGAAGGAGAAGCTGGAGGAAGCCTTACGACACTACGAACGCCTGAGCCGTTACGGCCTTTTTGAGGGCATCGGCCCTCTGCCGAGAAGGGCTTGGTTGGAGTTTCTGAGGCAGAACGACGCTCGGGCGCAAAACCTCGCGGTCATCGCCCGAGAGCGCAATCAACGACCTTGGGAAATGAGCCGCCTGCTCGGAGCGATCGCCGCCCGTCGCGGCGACTGGCAGGGCGCTCAAAAAGAGCTCGCTCAGGCCTATGAGAATCGTGCCGGCCGAGAGGCGGCCACCCGGCTCGGCACCGCCCAGGCCAGAGCCGGCGATCTCTCGGCCGCGGGTCAAACCTTCCGGGGGGCCGAGGAGAGATTCGGCCCGTCGGCGGAGACCCGCTACCATTTGGGTTTGGTGGCTGCCATGCAAGGAGATCCGGAAGGAGCGCGAAAAGGATTCTCAGATGCCCTTGCGTTGCAACCCGACTACGTGCCCGCGCTCGAGAATCTGGCCGGCATCGAGGCTTCGTTGGGGCGCTTCGAAGCAGCCAGAGCGCTCTTCGAAAAGGCTTTGGCGATTCACCCGGACGACATTGAGACCCGATTCCTCATGGCCCGCGTGCTGCTGGTGCTGGAGCGCCCCAACGACGCGGCGGCGGAGCTGGAGAGGATTCTGGAGCTCGACCCGGAAGCGGAGGTCGCCCGACGACTGCTCAGTGAAATCAGGGCCTTGCCGAGGTGAAAAAGTGGAGGCTCGGGGCCGACATCCGGCTCGATTCATGAGACTCTTATCCACTGCCGGCATAATTTTTCTGCTGATCAAGACCGCAGAAAGCGCGTCTTCAATCAAACCGCCACTCTACACTCGGAGGAAATCCCGAAGATGATCCGATCCTTTACGCTCCCAGTCCTACTTGCCGCCTTGCTGTGCCTCACTGCCGCCGGTCTCAACGCTCAAGGCTTGGGCACCCAAGACCTAGACCGCCAAAACCTAGACACTCAAGACCTTGGCGGACAGACCACCACCAACGGTCCTGATGTCACCATCCTCGACCTCTTCGACATTTCCAATGACGGAGCCGACGGCGATTACCGAGGGTTCTCGGTCGGCACGGATTCCTGCAACATCGGCAGTGAGCCGGTCAATTGGTGTGACAACTTCCCCAGTTGTGGCTCCCTCAACCCCGACCAACATCCGGTGATTGCCGGCAACCTCTTTCGGGTTAAAGACGGCCGGCTGGAACAGCTCGGCAAAAGCTGGCTCAAGCACGGTTTTCTGTCGACGAATTCGTTCGACACCTCCTGCGGTAGCAACAGCAATCCCGACAATCCTCCGAATTGCACTGATCCGCCCCTGGGCTCCAATCAGCTCGGAGTCGGCTGTACCGATCTCTATGGATCCGGCCTGAACGGATCCCGGGCTTTGGGCATGCGCTACGAGGTCAACGCGGCTACCGGAGTCTTTCCTTTCCCGGAAACCCAGATGCCCTTCAGCGGCAACGTCGAGCAGCGGATTCGGGTCCACCAAGACGACCTGAGCCCCGCCATGAATGCCGGCGCCCGTTACTTCTTCGAAGGGCAATACGTCGCCGACAATGACGCCACCGCTGAGACCGACGGTGTCAGCAATGCGTTCAACAATGCGTCCTATCGTGAGGCTACGGTAAACGCCTCTTTGAATATGAGCTTCTCCAGCGGCACCGTGCGCGAGCGGTCCGCCCTCTATGCCTGGCAAGCGGTGGATCCTTCGGTGGAGATCGTCAACGCGGACTTCGTCGGCGCTTCGGGGATTCAGGAGCGATTCGAGGTGGCGCGAAAGATCACGCAATCCAAAGGCGGCACTTACACCACCGTCTTGGCGATCCGCAACATGAACTCCGATCAGGCTGGGCGCTCTCTCTCGGTGAGCTGGGGTGAGGGGAGCGCGGGTGTCAGCAACCCGACCTTCTATTCGGTGGAAAATCACTCCGGAGAGATCGCCTCTGGTGCAGGTGATGCCGTGCTCAAAACCAGCGATTGGGCAAATTCCGTCACAGCTACCTCCGTGAGCTGGTCGACGGATGATTTCGCCACGGATCCGGCCGCGAATGCGCTGCGTTGGGGCACCGCCTTTACCTTCTCATTCGACTCCACAGCGGACCCGGACGATGCCCTCTATGAGATCGGGCTCTACAAGACGGGCGCCGTCACCTCGGTCGTGATCCCCATCGGTAATTTCGGGATTTTCGGCGACGGCTTCGAATCCGGTGATACCACCAGCTGGAGTGACGCCAGCCCGTAAGGCGCCGGCCCGACCATCCAACATCATCGGTGACGCAAAAAGGCCCGGGGTGACACCCTGGGCCTTTTTGCGGTCTATGGGCTCCGAGCTCGGCTCAGAGCTTGAGCGCGAGGCGTAGATATCCGACGGTGCCCGGCAGGTCGTGGACCACCGGGCTCATATTGATCACACCGCAGGAGTCACACAGGGCCGGGTCCTCGTCGAAGAGGTTGTTGACGCCGAGGATGAAGTCGATCTTGCCGTCGTCGTAAGGCAGGCTGTAGCGAACCCGCAGGTCGGTAAAGACCCGCGAGTCGAGCTCGTTGCCCGACGGTTGGTCGAGGGCGTCGACGTAGCGGAAGGTAATACCGGAGTGCCAACGCTCCCGATTCCAATTGACCGTGGTGGTCATGCGCACCTCGGGGAAGGCGCGCTGGAAGGTCTCGTTGGTGATCGTGCCGGTGCGGTCGTTCTCGCTGAAGGAGCCGTCCGGGTTGAGGGTGAATTCCGTGTAGTTGTCGAGGAAAGTGGCGTTCAGGTTGATGTCGAATTGGCCGTAGGACCCCTCCGCGCCGATCCAGCGCACACCAAAGTCCCAACCGGACGCCTCGATCGCACCGATGTTCTGTAGTTGGTTGTCCACCAGGTTGATCAGGCCACCGCCGGTGCGCTCCACGGCATCGCAGAAGAAGGGATCGAGGGATTCCACACACGCGGTGACGATGTCACCGGGATCCCGACCTTGGACCGCGTCGTCAATGGTCAGATCGTAGTAGTCGAGGGAGACGGTCAGGGCATTGCGTTTCAAGTTGGACGGGCTGTAGACGATGCCGAACGAGGTGTTGTCGGAGGTTTCCGCGATCAGCCTGGCGTTGCCCTGGGAGATGGCCGAGAGCTGCGGGTTGCGTTGTTGCAGGTCCGTGGGCAGCCCGAGGGCGCCGCAATTGGCGATGAAGTTGCTCGGCTGGGCCGAGTCGCGACCACCGTTGGCGGAGCCGATCACGCCGAGCACGTCGGCGCAGGGATCGAGGAAGGTGAAGTCCTCCCGGGCTGCGCCGCCGAAGAGCTCGCCGATGCCCGGTGCCCGGATGCCCGTGGACACCGACGCGCGGATGGAGAGGTCCTTGGTCGGGCGCCAGAGCACGCCGGCCTTGTAGGTGCTCTCGGAGCCGAAGGTGCTGTAGTCGGACACGCGCCCTGCGAGGTTGAATTCCAAGTAGTCGACCGCGGCCGCTTGGAAGACCAACGGAATGTTGAGCTCGCCGTAATACTCGGTGACGTCGAAGCCACCGGCCGTGGGAGCCGACGGAATACCCGCGGTCTCGCCCCGCGCCGCGATCGGGTCCGGTTGGAAGGAACCCTGATGGTCGCGGTATTCGACGCCGGCGGCGAATGCGATGGTGCCCGTGGGCAAAGTGACCAAGTCGCCGGTGATGTTGGCGGAGATGTCGGTCAGGGTCTGCTCGCTGAAATCCCGCTGCACATAACCCACGAAGTCGAGCATCTCTTGGGTAATCGAGCCGTTGCCGTTGGGCCCTTGACCGCCGAAGAAGTTGAAGGGCACACAATTCGGGGTGGCCGCGCAGACCGCCGGGTCGCCTAGGGCGACCGCCAGCTTGGCGGCGTTGTGGGAGCCGAATTTCTGCTGGAAGCCTCGGTTGTCACCGTAGGACGCGGTGACGTCCCAGAAGAAGGAGCGGGAATCCGTGTCGATACGTCCCTCAAAGCCGGCGCTGCCGAAGTAGGTGTTGACGTCCTGCACGAAAATGCGCGGGCCCGATTCCAAGGGGCGTCGACCGAAGAACTCCAGGGTGCCGTCGGCCACGGAAAGGTCCACGCCGAAGGGGTTGTAGATCTGGTCCCGGTGGATGACGATGTTTTCGGTGATGCGATTGCCGCAGCCGGCACCGAGGCAGAGGGGCTCGGGAGCGCCCATGGTTTTGGATTGGCGGTTCGTGTACACCGCCTTGACCACGAAATCGGTATTTTCGCTCACGGCGTGGGTGGCGTTCATGAAGAGGTTGACCCGCTCACTGGGGGTTTGCAGGAAGTTGAAACCCGGACCGTTGAAATTGAAACGGTCGGCGGCCGTGAAGCCGTGGAAATCGCCACTTGTGGGATTGTTCGGATCAAAGAACGGGATGTTGCCCGCGCCGTCGTTGAGCACGCCGTCGTTCAGGGTGATGTCGGCAAAGCCGAAAGCCGGTCCGAGGATGAATCGACCTTGGGGCGTGAACGACGAGCAGCCGCCGTCGAGGCAGCTGGTGCCGAAGGGCGACGGAAACGCGCTTTGGGCGCGATCGGCGGTTTCAATATCTTGCTCCTCCACATAGGACGCGCTGAATAGGAAGCGAGTCTTTTCGGTGCCGCCGCCCCAGAGCCCCGACACCTCGGTGCTTTGGCCGTCACCTTCGGACAGGAAACCACCGGTTTGGACGTCGAATTTGAAGCCGTCGAAGTCCTTGGCGGTAATGATGTTGACCACGCCGCCGATAGCGTCGGAGCCGTAGATGGCCGACGCACCGTCTTGCAAGACCTCGACCTTTTGAATGACGTTGGCCGGCAAGGTGTTGAGATCCACCGCGCTCGGCACACCGGAGGCCGACGCGCCGGCGATCCAGCGCTTGCCGTCGACCAAGATCAGGGTGCGCTTGGCGCCCACGTTGCGCAACGACAATTGCACCGCGCCGGCGCCGATGCCCGTTCCGTCTTGGGGAAAGCCGGAGTTGCCGGGCACATTGAAGCGGGTGTTGATGGCCGTGCCCATCACCGGCAGCTGTTGTAGGGTGGCACCCAGGTTGGTCAGACCCGAGCTTTCGATGTCTTCCAGGGTGACTTCCATCACCGGGGCGGGCTCGTCCAAGGGGCTGCGTTGAATGCGCGAGCCGGTGACGATGATCTCATCGTCGACTTGGTGCTTCACCTCTTCAGCTTCCGTCTCGTCGGCTTTCGCGTCTTCGGCGTCCTGGGCGCCGAGACTCGTCGATCCCATCAACAGGAGGAGGGCGATCAGCCCACCGCGGCACAACTCAAATCCAGTTTTCATGCTTCCGATCCTCATTGAAAATGAGCCAAGGGGGTTGTGATGAGAAAAGCTCCCAAGCTCCAGGCGGGGTGAGCCAGAGCTCGGCATAGCTAGCGATAGGTCAAATGAATAGGCCAATTTGACGCATTGCCAGTCTTTGGATTCAATTTTTCTGCTTTTCTCTGGTCGAAGATTAGCACAGGGACTCGGCGGTCGTCGCCGAGTTGGGACGACCGGCGTCCCGAGGAGGAGACATGGGAGAGGGCAGAGGAGGAGAGCAGGTGCTTCAGGGATAGGTAGGAGGCCTTGGCAGGATTTCTTGCTCCCCGGCGCGCTTCTTGCTTTGAATCTAGGCATGCTCTTCCCCCGACCCAAACCCTGCGTCTTGCTCATCGTTTTTCTCGTGCAAACGGCCGACGCGCCACGGGCCCTCTCCGACGGCGGTCCGCTGGCACACTTGGTGGCTCCACCGCCCATGGTGCCGTGGGAAGGCCATCACGACACGCCCTCGGAGCCGTCAGCCCTAGCCTATTGGCGGTATTTCTACGACCATTCCGATCTGCCCCTGCTCACCGCCATGGGACGGGAATCCCAAGGCATTCGAGAGGCCTATTTGAGGGTGCTCGGGCATTGGGCGGAGGGCTTCGACAGCGACTCCGTGGAGCTTCTCGCCGAGCTGCACCACCGACTGCGGGACCGCGACAATTGTTATCCCTTGGAATCCCGTCGCTCCTTGAAGTCCATGGGCGCCGCGGCCCCGGGGTCGGTGCTGCCCGCGGCGCTTTTGCACGCCTATGCCTTGGAGCATCAGGTGAATCATCGGCGATTCCGCAGCTTTGAGGTCAACGCTGAGCACATTGAGCGGCTGATCGACCTGCACGTCGACTCCCACGACGGCTCCCACGGTGGCTCGCCAGAAGCAAAGGCGAAGGTGCCGGTCCCTGAGTGGGTTCGCCAAGTGGCCTTTCAAGAGCGTATTCGTCTCGCTCTGGACGACGGCGAGGGGGATCACGCCCGTCGCCTTCTGGATCAGGCCCGAGACGACTTTCCGAAGCACGTGCGTTTTCTGCTGTTGGACTTCGAGATTCAGCGCGGGTCCACGGGCAAAGCCGATCCTCGGAGCCGTGAGCTTTTGCAGGGGTGGGCTGCCGACGAGGGCATGACCGAGAGGCTGCGCTACCTACAGGTTCCCGTCGCCGAGCTGACCGCGACAGCGCGGGCGAGTCGTCGAGATCCAAAACCTCGACCAAGTGTCGGACGCCTTGGACGGCGTGCTCTCCGACCTGCGCAACCAAGTCGCCATCGGTTATTACCCCAACCCCAGCCGCGGAGACGGTAGTTGGAGGGAAGTGGAGGTCAAAGCGAAAGGTATCGGCATTCGGCTGCGTCATGCGTCGGGTTATTTCGATGGGTGATGAAGCAGGCTACTGAGCTGGAATCCATTGGAAACACATCGACCTTCTGAGACACTTCCTTTCGGAAAAACCATGGAGATGAAGATGTTTCGAAATCCAGCTCATGCCAGTCGGTGTTGTCTTGCATTGCTCGTCGTCTTTTGCACCGCGTTTGCCGCGTCGGCCCAGGAGATCAACCTTTCGGTGCCCGCGGAAGTTAAGGTCGGTGGAGAGATCAAAGTGACTTGGACCGGTGCCGGCGGTGAGAGAGATTTCATCAGTCTGGATCCGGTGGGAGCTCCGGAGTCGAAATACGGTGACTATCAATATGCTCGCGGCAATGCGGTAACTCTGATGGCGCCGGGCACGCCCGGTCAGTGGGAGGTGCGTTACCACCGATCCGATAGCGGTTATCCGGTGGCGGCTTCGGCCACGGTGACGGTGGTTGCCGATTCGGCGACGGTTGAGGTGCCGGCCAGGGTCGGCATCGGGGACGCGATTGAGATTCCTTGGCAGGGGCCGAACAACCCGCAAGACTTCATCAGCATCGATCCCGTCGGTGCCCCCGACCATAAATACGGCGCCTATCAATACACCCGCGGGGGCAGCCCGGTGACGATGAAAGCGCCGGCGGAGTCGGGCACCTACGAGGTCCGCTACCACCTTGGGGTGAAGGGCTACGCAGTGCTCGGCTCGGCTCGCCTGGAGGTGGGCGGTGCCGCCGCGACCCTGAAGGCTCCGGCCCGTGCGGATGCCGGGGAGACGATTCAGGTGGGCTGGACAGGACCTGGAAACGAGGGGGACTTCATCAGCATCGACCCTGTGGGTGCCCCGGACGCGACCTATGGTCCCTACCAATACACGCGCACGGGCAATCCGATCGAAATCATCGTGCCCGACGAGGTCGGCAGCTACGAGATTCGCTATCACCTGGGCAGCGGTAAATATCCTGTGCTCGGCAGCTCGCCGATTGAGGTGGAGGCGGTGACCGCCTCGGTGTCGGTGAACGACAAGGTCGTGGCCGGCGAGCCGTTCGAGGTCCGTTGGCAGGGACCGGATCATCAGGGGGATTTCATCACCATCGTGCCGGTGGGCGCCGCGGACAAAGATTACGGTCCCTATGGCTACACCAAGCGCGGCAATCCGGTGCGGGTCATGGCTCCCAAGGAAATAGGCCCCCACGAGGTTCGCTACCTCACCGGACAAAGCTCCAAGAAGCTCGCCGCAGTGCAGGTGGAGGTGCATCCGGGCTCGGCGAAGGGAACCTTGCGGGTGACGGCTCCGGCGTCGGAGGCCGTTGGCGCCTCGGGCGTCGGAGCGGTGGAGATCATCTTGGACGCTTCGGGCAGCATGCTCCAGAAGCTCGGTGGAAGCCGGCGTATTGAGCTGGCAAAGCGGGCGCTGATCGAATTGGCTGAGAATACCTTGCCTGCCGGAATTCCGTTCGCCCTAAGGGTCTTCGGGCATCGCGAAGCGGATTCCTGTCGCACAGATCTGGAAATGCCCCTTGCACCTCTGGCCCCTGACCGCGCGGTGACGAAGATTCAATCCATCCAAGCGAAGAATCTCGCCAAGACCCCGATCGGTGACTCCCTGAGGAAAGTCGCCGCGGATCTGGCGAGCGCTTCGGGGCCCCGGCTGGTGATCTTGGTCACGGATGGTGAAGAGACGTGCGGCGGGAATCCGGAGCAAGCGATTCGAGACCTGGTAGCCGCCGGAATCGACGCGCGGGTGAGCATCGTCGGCTTTGCCATTGATGAGCTGATGTTGAAGGAGAGCTTCGAAGCCTGGGCGACCCTGGGGGGTGGCCGATACTTCGACGCCACCGACGGCGAGCTGCTGACGTCGGCGATGCGACAAGCCATGCATCCCACTTACGAGGTGCTCGCCGGCTCGGAGGTGGTAGCCTCAGGTACCGTGGGTGGAGAAGCCGTGGAGCTTGAGGTGGGAAGCTATCGGATTCAGCTCAGCGGAGGGCGGGACCTCGGATCCGTCGAGGTGAAAGCGGATCAAGAAACGGTCGTTGAGTCCCCTTGAGGCCGGCACGGGCGACCATGAGCCAGACCTTGACGCAGGCCTTGTCCTCAAGCCCATTCTTGCCGCTGAAAGGCGTGCGCTCTCCGGTCGGAGCCGTCGCCGTGCTCGTTCTCGGGGTGGTGGCGATCGCCGTCGGTGCGTGGGTGCAGGTGCCCATGGTGCCCGTGCCGATGAGCCTTCAGACCTTCTTTGTGGTGCTGATCGGAGGGCTCGCCGGTTGGCGTCTCGGGGGCGCGGTTCTGCTGGCCTACTTGGTGAGCGGCGCCTTGGGCGCGCCGGTCTTCGCCGACGGTGCCTCAGGTGCTCGACATCTCATCGGTATGACGTCGGGTTACCTTTTCGGATTTCTGATCGCGGCGGTTTGGGTCGGCGCTTTGGCCGAGAGAGGTTGGACGTCTTCGTTTTTCCGATCGACCCTGGCGATGTTGATCGGTCATGGGGTCATTCTAGGCCTGGGTGCGGCAGTGCTCGGCCTGATGACGGATTGGACCACGGCTTATGAAGGTGGCTTCCGGCCTTTTTTGCTCGGCGGGCTGGCGAAATCGATCCTCGCGGCCGGAACCATCTCGGGATTGGCCAAGGTGACCGATCGATAGCGGACCGTCGATCAGTCGGGCTTGGTCGATCAATCGATCTTGGTCGAGCCTTGACGAGCGAGCGCGGTGCCCAGGGCCGCGGCCAGGTCTTGGAGACCGTAGGGTTTGGGAAGGATTTCGTCCATGCCGGCCTGAAAGTATTTTTCCAGGGTTTCTGGAACGGCGGTGGCGGTGATGCCGATAATCGGCAGGTGCTCGCCGTCGGCCTCGGTGGCTCGCCAAGCCCGGGCGGCTTCCATGCCGTCCATTTCCGGCATCTGACCATCGAGCAGCCAGATGTCGAAGTGCCGACTTTCCAACGCTTCCAACGCTTGTCGGCCGTTGCCCACCACTTCCACCTCAAAGCCGAGCATGTCGAGCTGGTCGACGATGACCATCTGGTTCACTGGATTGTCCTCGGCGACCAAGACGTGATGTCCGGTGCCGTCGATGTGGGGGCGGGCGCCAGACTGCGCTTGTCGGCCGGAGACCGGTTTGAGGGGCAGGGTGAAGGAGAAGGTGCTGCCCTGGTGTTGCGCGCTCTCGGCTTGGAGCTCGCCGCCCATGAGGCTCACGAGCTGGCGGCTGATGGCCAAACCCAGGCCGGTGCCGCCATATTTCCGGGTGGTCGACACGTCCGCTTGGGTAAATGGATCGAAGAGACGCGCTTTCACTTCATCGTCGAAACCGATACCCGTATCCCGAACCCGGAATTCCGTGGGAGGCGGCAGCACCTCGTCACCGGGTCGTGGTGGTTGTCCGAGGCTTGAGGGGTCGGCAGTGGAGGTGACCTCTAAGGTGACGCTGCCGTTTTCAGTGAATTTGATCGCGTTGTCGATGAGATTGACCAGAATCTGTCGCAGCCGGGTGGAGTCGGCCACGATCCAATCCACGACATGATCCCCTACTTTCAGCATCAGCTCGTTTCCTCGGGCGGCGGCCCGCTCGTTGAATTGGGTCATCAGGTCCGAAAGTAGAAGATGCAGCGAAAAAGCGCGGGTTTCGAGGGTCAGCTCCTCGGCTTCGATTTTCGAGAAGTCGAGCACGTCCTCCACCAGGTTGCGCAAAGATTTCGCCGAGCTTTCGAGGGTCCTCAGCCACTGACGTGCTTGCTCGGTTTGATCGGTCGTGAAGAGCAGATCCGTCAGGCCGACGATGCCGTGCAGGGGCGTGCGCAGCTCGTGGGTCATGGTGGCCAGAAATCGGCTCTTGGCCAAGCTCGCGGCTTCCGCCGCCTCTTTGGCGCTCTCCAGCTCGGCGGCTATGCGTCGACGCTCTTCCACTTCCTGCTCCAACAGCGCGTTGGCGCGGCTGAGGTCGGCGGTTCGCTCCTCGACCCGGCGCTCGAGCTCCTGACCTCGATCCAACAAAATTTGACGCGCCTTGCGTTCCTCGGTCACGTCCCGGGTGGCGCCGTAGACCGTCAACCCGCCGTCCTCTTCCTGGACCCGCATGCGCTCGTGCAGCCAGCGGATCTCGCCGTCTTTGCGAATGATCCGAAACGCATGCTCGGAGACGCCCACCGGTCCGTCGATGAAGTCTTGGATTTTTTCCAGGTCGTCGGGATGCACCAAGCCCTTGCGGCCGATTTTCTCGAATTCCTCGGAGGTATATCCCGTGAGATCCGTGAACGCGTCGTTGACCCACCCCCGTTCCTCGGATCCGTCCGCGGAGCGCCAGCGGACCCAGCAACAGTCCGTGACCAGCTCGGAGAGAATTCGAAATTGAGCTTCCCGGCTTCGCTCGGAGGGCTCTGGGGTATCGGATTTCATGGAGATCGTGCCTTCGTCGAATGGGGCGAGCCTGCCTTAAAAAGATATCACCTGCGGGAGGTGCCTTGGCTCCGAGAAGGGAAAGAGGATAGGTTGTCGGCGCCTTCATGGATAGCTCCATGGCATCGACGAGATTTTTCGAGAATCTTTGCGTGTTTTGCTCGTCGATTGCGTGGGATGAATCAGGGCGACCGATTCAGGCCGCCCCTACCCTGAGGAGAAGCACATGCCCGTATTTCGTGATGTCCATGGACGCCTCTATCGTATTCCTGCGGATCAGCTGGAGACCTTTGCCATCGAGTCCGACGGCGGTGAGCGATTTGTGGGTGCTGAGGTGCCGGCGTCCAGCCCATGGCCGGTCGCCGGCAACGGGCCAGAAGCCCCCAGCCGGCAGGCGGCGCTCGGCGGCATGGGTTATGAGTGGCCCTCGGGCGAGCAGGGCATCGGCTACGAGTGGCCCTCGGGTGAGCAGGCGGCGCTCGGCGGCATGGGTTATGAGTGGCCCTCGGGCGAGCAGGGCATCGGCTACGAGTGGCCCTCGGGTGAGCAGGCGGCGCTCGGTGGTATGGGTTATGAGTGGCCCTCGGGCGAGCAGGGCATCGGCTACGAGTGGCCTTCGGGTGAGCGGCTAGCCGATTCGAAGCCCCGCGCGGCCTAGGATGCTGCGATCGTGGCTTGAGCCTCGAACCGGTGGGTGCCCGTGATCGGCGTGCCCCCGGTTTTCGCTCGGATCGCCCGACAAGCGGGGCGGGCAGAAGAGGTTGTCGTGTTGCGCGCCGGCCCTTCCCCGTGGGTGTTGGTCAAGAGCCCGAGGTGGGTCTACGAGGTGCTGATCCGTCGGGAAGGCATCTACACCCAGCCGGCCCATCCCTTTGCGAGCGCCGCAGAATCTCTTGTGTTGACCGGGGCGACGTTGCTCGGGTTGCGGCGACCGTCGGGCTCGTCGGGCTCTCAAGAGATGTTTTCTGCCGCGCTCGATCGCTGCTTCGAAGGCATGCCGCTATTGGATGAAAGCCTGTCGATGGAGATCGAGGGCCGGGCCAAGCGCTGGTGCGCCCGCTTGTTGTTGGATCTTTTGTGGCAGACGTCGTCACCACTGTTGGATCGCTTCGTCAGCGAAATCGCGCTCCAGGAACGCTCCCCCGCGGCGGGGCCGAAGCAAGCGGTGCCGTCGCAGAATGCCTTCTTGGCGGACCTCTTCGCCGGCTCACCGACCCTGCAGCAGCTCGATCCACGGGATCCCTCGGCCCGGGACGCGGTGATTCGCACGTTCCTAAACGGCTATAACGCCCTGGCGATCGCCTTGGTCTGGAGCTTTGTCGAGCTCGGGAGCGACGCCGGTATGCGCTCCCGTCTCCGATCAGACGACACCGCGATCGACGGTTTTGTGGAGGAGATCCTGCGGTTATACCCTCCCGCTTGGAGCCTCGCGCGACGTCTCGTGCACCCCGACCAGCTCGGGGGCCTCAAGATACCGCCGGGCACCCTGGTGCAGGTGTCGCCGTTCGTGACCCATCGGGATCCGCAATATTGGTCGCGGCCTGAGCAATTCCAGCTTGGGCGGGGTCGCAAGGCTCGAAATCCTGGCGAGCTGCGCTACTTTCCCTTTGGCGCGGGAGCGCGTAGGTGTCCCTCGGCGCGTTGGGTCCCTCACCTGTTGAGAGGCATCTTGCTGAGATGCCTGGAGCGATGGGACGTGGAGCTCGTGGAGCCGGCGGACCCGAAACCCGTGGGCTGGACCTCGCTTCACCCGGTGCCGAGCCCCAAGCTGGCGGTGGTGCCCCGGGATTGAGGTTATTGCTCGCGCAGGGCGGTGATCGGATCCGCGGAGGCGGCTCGCCTCGCCGGGCCGGCACCTGCCGCGAGGCCCAAGACCACCAGCATCGCGACGACACTGGCGAGCACCACGAGATCGAGGCTCTGGGCGCCGAAGAGCAGGGCACCCACCAGCTTTGCCAGCGGTAGGGCGCCGAGCAGGCCGAGGCCGACGCCGATGGCGGCCAAGACCGCTCCTTCGCCCATCACTTGTCGGAAGAGACGTGCCGGATGCGCGCCGAGGGCCAGCCGAATGCCCAGCTCCTGCTGCCGACGGCTGACGCGCAGGGACATGACTCCGTAGATGCCGACGGCCGCCAGGAGCAGCACGAAGAGCGCCATGGCGGAGAAGACCCGGCTCCAAAGATGTTGGACCCAGAAGAAGCGCTGCATGACCCGTTCCATGGGCATGAGCTCGAAGGGGGGAATCTTGGGGTCGATTTCCGACAATGCTCGACGGATTTCGGGCAACGCCTCGGCGCCGGCCGCAACCATCAGGGAGGGTGTGTCGGAAAGGCTGCCGAGGGAGGCCACGGACCGGCTACCGGCGAGCGGAATGTAGACCCGATGCTTCGGCATGGTGCCGAAGCCGGGCACCATTTCCGCGGGTTGAATGTCGCCCACGACACCCACGACATCCAACCAGGCCTCGCCGGAGGAGCCGGCAGGGCGGATTCGACGACCCAAGGCATCTGCGGTCGAGCCGGTCGACGACCAAAGCGCGGTGGCGAGGGATTCGCTGATCAAGGCCACGTCGGCACCCGTGGACACCTCGTCGAGGGTGAAGCCTCGTCCGGCTCGTTGGGGAATTTGAAGGGTGTCGAAGTAGTCTTCGCTCACCCATTGGACGATCACCCGCGGTTCCTCTCCTTTTTCGAAGCTGTGTCCTTGGGCCGCGAGCGGAAGGGCGCCGGCACCGATATATTCCGTGATCGGCAAGCTGTTGGAAGCTGCCACGGCAGTGACGCCCGGCAACATCTCGAGACGGTGGAGGGCTCGGTCGAGGTAGCCGGCCCGCGCCTCGCCGTCTTCGTAGGCGGGGGTGGTGAGGGGCACTTTTAGGGTCAGCACCCCATGGGTCGCGAAACCCCGGTCGGTCCGTTCCAGGTGCATGAACCCTTTCACCAACAGCAGGCCGGTGGCCAGAATCACCATGGCCACCGCGTATTCGACAATCACCAAGCCGTGCTGCCATCGCCGTCCGCTCCGCGCGTCGTCACCGGACGATCGCAAGCTCGCGAGGCGGGCGGAAAGGCGCCCACCCCGGGTGCTCAGGAGTGCGGGCATCAAACCCGTGGCCAGACCCGCGCCCAACGTGATCAGCAGCATGTAGATCAGCCCGTGTTGCTCGAGGCCGAAGTCAAGCCAATAGGGCAGCGGAATGGCGATCAAGTCCTGCAAGCCCTGGGCACTGAATCGAGCGATGAAGATTCCCACAACACACCCGGCGGCGGCGAGCAGCAAGGATTCGATGAGGCTCAAGCGAATGAGCCGTGCCCGGCCGGCGCCGAGAGCTGCGCGGACGGCCATTTCTCTGCGCCGGGACGTGACCCGGGCCAACATGATGTGGGTGACGTTGGCGCAAACGATCAGCAGCACCCCGGCGAAGAGAGCCAGCTGGGCGATGAGCGCTTGTTTTTGGGCGGAGCCGACCGGCATCCAGGCGTTGCGCAGCTGTCGGACGTCGAGGGTCCAGCCTTCGTGGGTGGCGGGAAATCTCGTTGCCAGTCGGTCGGCCTCCGCGGTCATCCATGCCTGTGCCGCGGAAATTTCGACGCCCGGATTGAGGCGGGCGATTGCTCCGAGATGTCGAGCGTCCCGGGGCTCTAGGCTCGGATCCACCCGCAGTGGGGTCCACACCAGGCCGTAATGGGAGAAGCGGAAGCCGTCGGGCATCACGCCGACGATTTGGTGGGGTTCGCCGCTCAGCCGTATGGTTTCACCCAAAACGTGCCGATCACCGGCGAAGTGCTCAAGCCACAATCGATGACTGAGCAGCGCTACTTTGGGGCCGCCCGGTCGGCTTTCTTCCTCCGAGAAATGGCGACCCAGCTGGGGATCGACGCCCAACAACGGAAAAAGACTCGCGGTGACCTTCGCGCCCTCGACCCGATACGTGCCGTCGTCGGTTTGTAACCCATAGTTCTCCCAGGTGTGGGCGCCGATGGCTGAGAACAGCGAGCTCTGTTGCAGGGCGGTGCCTTGGCGGCTCCACCCGTCGAAGTCGGGCAGTGAAATGCCGTGGAGGGTCTCATCGACCTTGGGCTGCACCTGATGGATGGCCACCAGTCGGTCCGGCTCGCTGAACGGCAGGGGACGCAGGGCGCTGCCGTAAAAGCTGGCGAAGAAAACGCCGTTGGCACCGATGCCGAAGCCCAGGGTGAGAATAACCACCAAGCTCGCCACCGGTGCCTTGCGAATCATGCGAAGGGCGAATTTAAGATCTCCGAGCATTTCCATGCCGCCGTGCTCCCGTTTGATTTCCCAGATAGGTGAGGCCGGGCACATAGACTTCTACCGCCCGACATAGGTTCCAGAAATATGCGGCTGCGATGGAGCTCAACCGACGTAGACTGGTGGAATGATCCAGCAAATATTGATCGCCGCCGGAGGCCTCGGGCTCTTCTTGCTCGGCATGACGGTGTTGACCGAAGGCTTGCGGGCTTTGGCTGGGCGTTCTCTTCGCCGATGGCTGACCCGATTCACCAAGACGCCGGTTTCGGGTGCGATCACCGGCGCCGCGGTGACCGCCTTGATCCAAAGCTCGAGCGCCACCACCGTCACCGCCGTCGGCTTTGTCGGCGCCGGTCTGCTGACCTTCCCGCAGGCCCTGGGCATCATTTACGGCGCCAATGTGGGTACCACCCTCACCGGTTGGATCGTCGCCTTGGTGGGGTTCAAGCTCGATCTGGGGTCGACGGCATTGCCCCTCCTGCTTTTAGGTATGTTGATGCGCCTTTTCGGGGGAGCCCGCTTGCGACACACGGGCTGGGCGCTGACTGGATTCAGTCTGCTGTTCATCGGCATCGATGCCATGCAAGACGGGCTCGGGGTGCTCGAAGGGGCGGTGACACCTGAAGACTTTCCCGGAGATTCCGTGTGGGGGCGGCTGCAGCTGGTGGCGATCGGCGTAGCCATCACCCTGGTCACCCAAAGCTCCAGCGCCGGGATCGCGACGGCGTTGGTGGCATTGGGCTCTGGGGCGATCTCATTCCCCCAAGCTGCAGCCATGGTAATCGGCATGGATGTGGGCACCACGTTCACGGCCTTTCTCGCCACCCTCGGCGGCACCACCGCCGGGCGACGAACCGGTTATGCCCACGTGATCTACAACGTGCTGACCGGATGCATGGCCTTCGCTTTGCTCGATCTCTACGTCGACACGGTCTCGCCCCTGCTCGGGGCCGGGTCCCAGGGCGATCCCCAGGTGGCGGTGGTCGCCTTCCATTCCACCTTCAATCTGCTTGGGGTGATCCTGGTGCTCCCTTTTGCCGGTGCCTTTGCCCGGCTGATTGAATGGTTGGTCCCGGAGCGGGAATCCAATCTCGTCGCGGGTCTAGATTCGATGCTTCTGCAGGATCCCGACTCGGCGACCGACGCGGTGGCGAAAGCTGTGTCCGAGGCCGGTAGGCGGTCGTTCCGGTTGCTCCGCTTTTGGATCGGCAGGCCTGAGAGCTCCCAAGAGCCCATCGACGATCCGGCCCAGGAGCTGGAGGAGATGGCAAGGGGATTGGATGCGATTCGGGCTTACATCGTCCAAATCACCTTCGAGGAGCACGATTGGGACGGTCGAGCTCGCTTGGCACACCTGCTCCACGCCTTGGACCACCAGTCCCGGCTGTGCTCCAGGCTCTCGGACCCGCCGGAGCCGCAAGTCTTGGATGAGAATCCTCGGCTCTGCCGGTGCGCATCCCTGCTGGCGGCGGCGCTGCCCGGCTCTCTTTGGCCGGACTCGACGCACGCCCAGAGGTCGCAGAAGGTGGCGGATATTCTGACCCGACATCGTCACGCCTTCCGACGACAAGCTCTGGCCGCCGCCACCCGAGAGCCTTCCTCGATCAACACGGTGCCCGCCAAGCTCGACGCCTATCGCTGGCTCGAACGCTGCGCTCGCCATGTCCAACGTTTGACCGACCACCGCAGCAGAGCCGCGGAAGAGGTTGTGAGCGAAGCTTCGGTGCTTGGGCCGGGCTCAAAACCGTCGACAGGCGCCTAGATTTAGGGCAGAAGAAAGGCGATCACAAGGATCGCCTCTACATGGTCTGCAGTGTGTCGGATGTTGGGTAGGGGCGAATCTTGTATTTGCCCACTAGCCTCCCGTCAGCCCAAACGGATCCGACGCACGGCGAGACCGCCGAGCAGGGCGATGAGCGCCAGCAGACCCCAATGGTTGACGGTCGGGATTTCGAGCACCTCGTTGGCCAGCTCCAGGTCGGCGGTGGCCGCGTCCGCCGGATCACCGGTGACGGCGTTGCCGCCGACGTCCGCGGAAAGCGGGCTGGTGATGTTGACGAAGGTGCCGTTGGAGGCCTGCGGAATCACCACGTCGACGGTGAAGGTGCAGGATCCGCCGGGATCGAGCATGCCGGCGGCGAGATTGATCACCGACGTGCCGTTGAGGCTCGACCCGAGACCGCAGACATCCGCGAGCGGAGTACCGGTGGCGGCGAGGCCGGGGATCACGGCGTCGAGGTCGTCGGTGAAGGTGATGCCCGTGGCAGCGTTCACCGGGTCCGGATTGTCGATCATGAACGTCAGGCCGACCACGTCGCCGCTCTTCACCGGATTGGCGTCGAAGGCCTTGGTGAAGCTCAAGAAAGCCACGTCGAAGGTGTCGGTGGCGGTGCCGTCGTTAAACGGCGTGCCCGCGGCCATGAAGGTCAAGGTGCCGGTGGTGCTGCTGACCGTGCCGTTGGCGGCGGTGACCGGCACATTTAAGGTGATGTCAAAGGTGCAGCTGCTCATGGGCGCCAGGCTGCCGGCCGCGAGGGCGACGGTGCCCGTGCCGGAGAGGGTCGATCCCAAGCCGCAGACATCGCTCGCCGGCAAACCCGTGGCGGCGAGGCCGGAGAGCGCGCCGTCGAGGTCGTCGGTGAAGGCGAGGGTGTCGACCGGCAGATCCGAGTTGTTGTCGATGGTGTAGCTCAACACCACGTCACCGCCGGGCAGCACCGGTGTCGATTGGAAGGCCTTGGTGATCGTCACATCGACGCTCGCGGGCGCATCCACCGTCAGATCGTCCGTGGCCGGCAGGCCGAGCTGAACCGCGGCTGCGGTGAGGTCGGTGGTGGTGTTGGTGTAAGTGCCGGCGGCGGCGGCGATCGGCACCTGCACTGTGACCGTGAAGACACAAGTGTCGTCGGCGAGCACGGTCACGTCGGTGACGTCGAGCAAACCACCGGAGGTCACCGACGATCCGGCGCCGCAGAAACCGTCCGCCGGCACCGTCGTGGCGGTGAGGCCGGAGAGCGCCGCGTCGAGATCGTCCATGAAGGTCAGGGTGGTGATGTCGTGGACCGGATCCGGGTTGGTGATGGTGAAGGTCAGGTCCACGACATCACCGGGCATCACCGGATTGGTTTGGAATGCCTTGGCGAAACCGAGCAGCGCCACGTCGAAGCTGTCGGTGGCTGCGGCGTTGGAGTAGGAAGCCCCGGCGACCACGAAGTCGAGGGTGCTGGTGGTGCTGGTGACGCTGCCGGCCGGGGCGGTGTCCGGCACGGCGAGGGTGACGCTGAACGCGCACATGCCGCCGGGGGCCAAGGAGCCGCCGGTGAGGTCCAAGAGGCCGGTGCCGGAAAGGATCGAGCCGGTGCCGCAGACATTGTTCTGGGGCAAGCCGGTGGCCACCAAACCGGTCAGGGCGCCGTCGAAGTCGTCGGTGAAGCCGATGGAGCCGAGCGGGAACGCCGACGCGTTGGTGATCGTGTAGTCGACGATCACCGTTTGGCCGCGCAACACCGGCGAGCTTTGGAAGCTCTTGGTGAGGGTGGCATCCACGGTCGCCGGCGCGATGACCTCGAGATCGTCGGCAGCGGGAAGGCCCAGCTGAACAGCGGCCGACGTCAGGTCGCTGGTGGTGCTGGTGTAGGTGCCGGCGACGGCGTCGATGGGCACTTGGACCGTGACCGTGAAGACACAGCTGTCATCGGCCGGCACGGTCACGGAGGCGACGGTGAGCACGCCCGCGCCCGAGGCCGTGGATCCGGCACCGCAGAAACCGGCGGCCGGTGCCGTGGTCACAGAGAGGCCGGTGAGCACGGAGTCGAAGTCGTCGGTGAAGGTCAGCGCTGAGATGGCGTTGACCGGGTCCGGGTTGGTGATCGTGTAGATCAGGTCCACCGCGGCTCCGGGCAGGTTCGGATTGGTTTGGAAGGCCTTGGTGAAGCCCAGCAGCGCGACATCGAAGGAGTCGGTCGCCGCGGCATTGGAATAGGGCGTGCCGGCGGTGACGAAATCGAGGGTGCTGGTGGTGCTGGTGACGGTGCCGGCCGGGGCCGTGGTGGGCACGGCGAGGGTGACGCTGAACATGCACGAAGCGCCGGGCGCCAAGGTGCCGCCGGCGAGGGTCAAGGTGCCGGTGCCGGAAAGGGTGGAGCCGCTGCCGCAGACGTTGGACACGGGCAGACCCGTGGCCGCCAAACCGGTGAGGGCGGCATTGAAGTCGTCGGTAAAGCCCACGGAGGTGAGCAGGAAGGCCGACGAGTTGGTGATGGTGTAGTCGACCACCACCGATTGGCCGCGCAAGACCGGCGAGCTTTGGAAGCTCTTGGTGAGGGTCGCATCCACAGTGCCAGGAGCGGTGATGTCGAGGGTGTCGGTGGCCGGAGCCGCCACGGGGAGGCCGCTCGAGAAGAGGTCGGAGGTGGTATTCGCGAACATGCCGGCCGGCGCGGTCAGCGGCACCAGCAGGGTGACGCTGAAGACGCAGGTTTGGCCGGCGCCGAGGCTACCGCTGGTAAAGCTCAGATTGGTGGTGCCGGTGAGGCTCGATCCAGGGCCGCACGGATCCGTCGGCAGCACACCGGTGACCGCCAAACCGGTCAGCACGGCGCTCAAATCGTCACCGAAAGAGAGCGAGCCGGCGGGAGAGACGCCCGGGTTCTCGATTTCGAATTGCAGATCGACCGTTTGGCCGGGGGAGGGCGCGGATAGGAACGCCTTGGAGAAGACCAGGGAACGTACGGCCAGATTGTCGCTCGCGGCATTGCCGGAAACGGCCCCGGTGGAGGCGGTGCCGCTGGGCACGCTGGTGGTATTGGGATATGAGCCGTCGGGCGCGGCCGCCGGAACCTGGACCGCCACGGTGATGGTGCAGCCGGCTCCTGGGGTCAAGCCGGCGCCGGTCAAGGTCAGGAAACCGGCACCGGAGATCGTCGAGCCGGCTCCGCACACATTGCTTTGCGGCAAACCGACCGCCGCCGCCCCGGAGAGCATGGCGTCGAGATCGTCGGTCAGGCTGATGCCGGTGACCGTCTCGGTGAGACTGGTATTGGTGATCGAGATTTCCATGAATGCCGTGCCGCCCGCCGGCACCGGATCGTTGGTGAAGCTCTTGGTGACGTCGAGGATTTGGTCGTCGACCTCGAGGCCGTCCGCAGCCGGTGGAATGCTGAACGCGGGGGTGCCTACCACCAGATTGGAGGTGGTGTTCAAGTAAAGACCGTTGGCGGCCGCGGCCGGCACCTGCACCATGACGTCGAAGGTGCAGGACGTGCCGGCGGTGAGATTGCCGCCGACGAAGATCAAAGTGGTCGTTCCCGCGATCGATGATCCGGCACCGCAAGGGTTGGTCGGCAGAGCCCCGGTTGACGACAAACCGCTGAGGGCGCTGGTCAGGCTATCGGTGAAGAACATGCCGGACACGTCGATGGTGCTGGTGTTGTCGATGGTGAATCGGAGCGTGCCGGTGGCGCCGGGAAGCAGCGGATCATCGATGAATGCTTTGGTGAATTCGAGGCCCGCCACGGTCAACGTGTCGGTGGCGCCGGTGCCGACGACCGCTGTGCCGGAGACCGTGGCGGTGACGGAGGAGGTGGTGTTGTCGTAGGTACCGGGCAAGGCGCCGGCCGGCACGTCCAGAGAGACGGAGAAGGTACAGGTCGCACCCGGCGCCAGGGTGCCGCCGGAGAAGGTCAGGCTGGTGGTGCCGGACAGCGACGAGCCGGTGCCGCAAGGATCGACCAACGGCAGACCCGTGGCGGCGAGGCCGGTGAGCGTGGAGTTGAGGTCGTCGGTGAACGAGATGTCCGTTGCGTCCGTCGGCGAGAAGGGGTCGAGCTCGAGGGTGAATTCGAGGGTCACCGTGCCTCCTGGAGCTACCGGATCGTCGGTGAAGGCCTTGGACAAGCGGGGCGCGCCGACCACGGTCAAGGTATCTGTTGCCGTATTGCCGGTTTGGGTCGTGCCGTCGACGGTGGCGGAAATGGGCCCGGAGGTGTTGGTGTATACACCCCCCGGAACGTTCGCTGGGACCAAGAGATCCGCCGTGAACGTACAAGAAGCCGAAGGCCCGAGATTGCCACCGAAGAAATTCAAGTGGGTCTCGCCGAGGATGTCGACCGCGCTCAAGCCGGAGCCGGCTCCGCAAATATTGGTCTGGAAGCCGGAAGTGTAGACCACACCCGAGAGAAACGCCGAGATGTTGTCGAGGAAGGCGATGTCCGTGGCCATGGACGTCGAGCTCGAGTTGGTGATGGTGAATTCGAGCTGCACGGAGTCGCCGGCGCCGACCGGATCGGTGAGGAAGGTTTTGGTGATCGACGGCGCGTCATTGACGAAAAGGGTTTCGGTGGCCGGATCGCCGGTCGCTGGGGATCCACCGATGGTGGCGTCGATGGTGCTGGTGGTATTCGGATAGCCGCCGGCGGTGACGCCCGCCGGAACGGAGAGCGTCACGGAGAAGGTGCAAGAGCCTTCCGCGGGCAGGTTGCCGCCGGTGAGCGTGAGAGTGCTCGTGCCGCTCAAGGTGGAGCCGCCACCGCAGACATTGCTCAAGGGCAGGCCGATGGCCACGAGGCCGGAGAGGGTGGCGTCGAGATCGTCGGTAAAGGTAATGCCCGTGGCCGAATCGAAACGATTTCTGTTTTGCAGGGTGAATTCGAGCTCCACCGTGCCACCGGGATTCACCGGATCGTCGAGGAAAGCTTTGGTGGCGACGATATCGCCCGTCTCCACCACGTTGAGAGTGTCCACCGCAAAGCCGTTCGCCTGGCTCGGACCGCCCGGTGACGAAGTCATGTCGCCGGAGCGATTGACATGGGTGCCGACGCCCGCGCCTTGCACGTCGACGATGGCGGTGCACGTGGAATTGGACAGCAAGGCGCCGCCGATCATCGAGACCATGGTGGAGCCGGTAGTGGCCGTGAACGTAGCCCCTAGGCAATCGGTGGAGGCATTGGCCGGATCAGCGACCACGAGACCGGCGGGCAGGAAGTCCATGAACGACGCGCCGGTGGCGATACCTCCGTTGGCGGAGTTGTCGAGGGTGAAGGTGAGGGTCGAGCGGCCGCCGAGGCCGATGGTTGTCGGCGAGAAGCCCTTCGAGAATCCGGGTTGACCGGAGCTCACGTCGAGGTCGTCGGTCGCCGGGCCGCTGTTGCCCGCGTTCGAGGTCAAATCAGACGAGGTATTGGTGTGGGTCCCCAGCGTGCTGCTGATCACGTCGACCACGACCGTGCAAGTGCCGAAAGCCGGGGCCGCGCCACCGCTGAGGGTCAGCGTGCTGCCGATGACCGTCAGCGTTCCGCCGGTGCAATCCGTCGATGCGCTCGGCGGGGTCGCGAATGAAACCCCGGCCGGCAGGGTGTCGGAAAACGCGAGATCGGTCACCAACACGCCGGAGCCGTTGCTGATGGTGAATACCAGCCGGCTGTGCGAGCCGGGGCCGATCGAGTCGGGCTGGAATTCTTTGGTGAATGTCGGTTGGCCGAGGGCGGGGACGGTGAAGGCGAGCAGCAGCAGGACGAACGCGGGGAATCGAGCGGGGCTTTGGGCGGGCATGGCAATCCTAAGGTCGTGGGCTGGGGATTTTATGTGCGGCCTCAAGAGGCGAAAACGCAGACAAAATGAGAGGTCTGAGCTTACCAGAATCCCGCCGGTCTTCGGCCGATTTCAGGGGAATCGGATACATTCCCGGTACTTAGTGAATTCACTGTGCATTCGCTGCTCGTTCACCGCGCGGTCGCTGCCCGTTCACGGGGTTTCGCTCGCCGGGGTTTCGCTCGCCGGGGCAGCGCGCCCTTCCCGCCCGCAGCACCCTCGACAGGGGTCAATCGCCGCGCAGGGCGTCCACGGGCGGTGTGCGCACGGCCTGGCGCATCGGCAATAGGGACGCGATCAAGGCAACCGCGCAAAGGAAGGCGCCGATGATGGAAGTGAGCCCTGGGTCCGTGGGAGTGATGCCATAGAGAAAATGCTCAAGAGCGGGTCCGCAGATCGCGGTGATTCCTAGGCCGACCGCGGCGCCGATCAGGATGGCCGTCGCCATGTCGCGAATGACGTGCACGGTCAATCCCACGCCCTGGGCTCCCAAAGCCAGCCGAATCCCCAGCTCCCGTCGGCGGGAAACCACCGTGAAGGTGACGATGCCGTAGATGCCGAGGGCGGTGAGCGCCACCATCAGGCCGGCTAGGATCGACAAGAGCACGGTCCCCATGCGCTGGGGCATCAAGACGCCGCCCAATCGGCCTTCCATGGTCTCTAAGCGATCCACGGACAGCTCTCTGTCCAGCTGAAAGAAAGTCTGGAGCAAGGTGGACTGAACGGCCGCCGCTGACGTCGGGGCGTGGACGGCCAGGGTCAGGTCGCTTCTCGTGGCCTGCTCGGGATGCTGGCCTAGGGGAAAGAAGATATAGGGCGTCGGTGTTTCCACCAGGCCGCGCCAGTGCAGATCCTCCGCCACTCCTACGACCTCGTAGTGGGCCTCACCCCATTCAATCACCCCGCCGACGGCGCTTTGCCCCGGCCAATAGCTGTCGGCCATCCATCGATTGATCACCGCCACCTTGGCGTCGGCTGGGGAAAGGTCCGCGCGCAGCCCCTCACCTTGCAGCAGAGGAATTGCCAGGGTGGAGAAGTAGTCCTCGTCGACGAAAAGGTAATCCGCACGCATTTCTTCGTCCGGTCCCGGTTGGTAACCCTGGACGGAGATGAAGGTGCCCCTGAAGTCGGTGCCTAAAGGCGTGAGTGTGGCTACCGTGGCCCGGTCGGCGCCGGGCAAGGCTTCGGCTTGACGTTTCAGATCCTGGACGAATTGCACGGCCCGTTCGGGCGAATATTGCAGGCGCGATAGATCGAATTTGGCCAAGGTCACGTGTCGGGTCCGAAAGCCCAGGTCGACGTCATAGGCATTTTCCACCGTCCGCAGGAAAAGCCCGGCTCCCAACAACAGCACAAAACACAGGGCCACTTGCGAGGCCACGAGGCCATAGCGCCAGGTCATGGAGCCGGCGGAATCCCCGGCCCTCGAGCCGTGAAGGCCAGTGAGCACGTCGCTCCGAGCTGCTCGCCAAGCGGGAAGCAAGCCGAAAAGCAGACCTGTGAGCAAGGAGACCGAGAGCGCGATCACCAACATCCGCTCGTCCACGGACACGCCCAAGCTGTCGATCCGGACGCTGCCGGGCAGCTCGAACGCGGCAAAGAAGTGCAGCGTCCATTGGGCAACCAAGAGACCGGCGATGCCACCGGCCAGACTGAGCAGAACGCTTTCCGTGAGCATCTGGGTCAGCAGCCGGCGATGTCCGGCACCGAGAGCTAAACGGGTAGCAATTTCCCGTTGTCGGTCGGCGGCCCGAGCGAGGAGAAGATTGGCCAAGTTGGCGGCGCCGATCAGCAGGGCCGAGCCGGCGATGGCCGTCAGAATCAGCACGAATTGGGCCAGGGAGTCTTCCTCGCCCGACGGCCGAATATGCCCTTGAATAGGCTCTACGGTGATCGTTCGAGGTCCTCGCGCCGCGGGGTCCGCTGTCGCTAGGCGGTCGGAAATCGTCGACATCTCGGCCCGAGCTTGCTCCACCGTGACCCCGTCGTCGAGGCGACCCACGAGCTGGGCGATCCAGCGGGCGGAGCGAGCTTCGAAGCGCTCGGGATCCAGGCCGAGGGCGGTATTGGCAGCCAACGGCACGTAGAGATCGGGTCCGCCGTCGATGTGCAAGCCGTAGAAGCCGGCCGGTGCCACGCCGATGACCGTGAAAGGAGAGCCGTTGAGGCGGATGGAACGGCCGATCAGATCCGTTTCCGAGCCCATTTCCCGCCACAGCTCGTGACCGAGCACCACCACCGGCCCTTGCTCGCCCGTCTCGTCCGCACGGCTCAGCAGCCGACCGTGCTCGGGCTTCACCCCCAACAGCCCGAAATAATTGCCGCTGGTGGCCTGGGCGAGCACCGAGCGCGAGCCCTCATCCGATCCCAAGTTGACGGTCGTCCAGGTATAACCCGCCAGGTCTGTCAGGGACTCGCTTTGGTCCCGATAGTCCTGCAAATCCAAATAGGAGGAAGCACAACGCGGAAAGCCGCGACGGCAAGTGGTCCAAACCGCCACCAGCTCCTCCGGCTCTTCCACCGCCGGTGCCCGCAGCAGGGTGGCGTCGGCGACACTGAGCACGGCAGTGGTCACACCGATGCTCAGGGCCAGGGTCAACAGCGCGAAGATCGCAAAGCTCGGATGTTTGCGCAGGGAGCGGACGGCGGAAACGAGATCGTCTTTGAGCATTCGCATGGCAACCATAGATGCAAAGACGATACCAGCACTCGGGGCCGCTCGCAGGGATCTACAGAGAGCGTTTCGGGGCCCCTGGCCGGCGCGAAATGTTCGGATTTGTGCGATTCCTGTTCCAAAATCGAACATTCCGCGCCCGCGCTCGTAGACCCACCGACGTCTGCCAGGCCCAATTGCAGGCTGGCACAACTACAGGGTGGCCCAACTACAGGCCGGCCCAACTACAGGCCGGCCCAACTACAGGGTGGACCGATTACAGGGTGGACCGATTACAGCGTGGACCACCGACCTACATAAACAACCCTCAGGAGCTGGATTTGAAAGCGCTGACGATCATCGATGGGCGAGTGGACCATATGCCGGGCTGTTGGACTTGCGGGCGGCAGGCTGTGGTCCCGCCGGACGCCAGGGAGTGGCATTCGGTTGCCCAGCTGCTGGAGACGGCGGGCTGGAAGACTCGACTATACGCCGACTTCCTCGACCAAGAGCAACGAATCGTTGAGCTCTACCAGCTTTGGTGCCCGAGCTGCGAGGAAGGCAGCGGGGAGCCGATCAAATCCGAGCCGTCCGGTCTGCTCGGTTGTCTCTATAGGATGTTCATGCTCGCCGGCGTCCTGGTGTCGTTGGCCGGGATAGCTCGGTTTCTGCCCACAAACATCCACTGAGCCCGAAGCCCAGCCAAAGCCCCAGAGCATTGCCGCTCATGTCGAGCCACGAGAATGTGCGGTGAATCCAGAAGATTTGCGAAAACTCCTCAGCGACCACGAACGCGACCAACATCCAATGTCGGCCGGACCAACGGCCGGGATGCCAAAGATCGCGGGCCGAGCCGACAAGCCCACGTCCCCAAAGAAAAGCCAGAGTGCCGTAAATTGCAAGGTGGCCGGTGAAATCGCCTCCGGGGATGTGCCGCACGAGGCCCATATCCGCCCCGGATCCGGCGGCGGCGAGAAGGGTTGCGACGAAAAACAAAAAACCCGTGAGCAGCACCCACCACACACGGTCACCGGGCAGGCCTTCGGTCGCCTTCATCTCTTCAGTCGACATATCCATCCTCCAATCCTTGGTCAGCTGCATCACCGGAAGGGTGACGCGTCTTCGGGAAATAGAGGATGGATCAAGAGTGGGGCCGAATGTCGGGTCTGGTATGCCGATTCGGTGCCGGTTTCGAGACAAGGCCTCTAAATCAGCGCTCCAACAAGCCGTAGACGAAATTCGCTCCTCGCCTTTGGACCCGAGCCATCTTGATCCACAAGAGGGTCATGTGCTCGAGGTGCAGACTGTTGCTGAGCGGTCCGGTGTCCACCGCCTGCCAGCCGATCTCACCGCAGAGCTCGGAGACGACGCGCTTGGCCTCGCCGTCGTCCCCGGCGATGGGCATGGCGGGTCGCAAATCCCCGTAGCCGGGGTAAGCAGGGTCGACGAAATTCTCGAATCCATAGACCGTAAACGCCTTGACCACCCGCGCGCCGGGCGCCTCGGCTTGTACGGTTTCCGCGCCGCTGATGCGGCTTTCGAGGCCGTGGCTCAGGCCCGCGCCCACGGGATTGGTGCAGTCCACCAAGATCTTGCCGTTCAGGGCTTGACCGCAAGCATTCAGCACTTCAGCGTGGGCTGGGTAGGGAACGGCCAGGAAGACCACGTCCGCGTCGGCGACGGCTTCAGCCGGGTCCATGGCCTGGATGGACGGATGACGCTCTTGGAGGGCGACGATGCTCGCCGAGCGTGTGTCCCTCGCCGCGAGGATTACGTGGTATCCCGCATCCTTGAGATGGGAGGCTAAGGCCGATCCGACTCGGCCCACTCCGATGAAGGCGATGTTCATATCCGAGCTCCTATTCAGCGGGCGTCGGCCAGGGCGTCGAGCACCAGGCGGGCCGTGACCTCGCCGCTGTGTTGTTGCTGGCCGGTGATGAGGTTGCCGTCTCTTACGGCGTGGGGCTCAAAGGCCGGAGCGACCACGAAATCCGCTCCTAGGCGTCGGGCTTCATCCTCAATGCGGAACGGCATGATTTTTTGGCCGACGGCATCGTCGGCATAGTCCTCTTCACTATTGGCAAATCCGGTGATCCGACGGCCACGGATCAGCGCCGAGCCGTCTTCAGCTTTGAGGTCCAAGAGCAGGCACGTGCCGTGGCACAGCGCGGCGGACGGCTTGTCCGCCTGGAGGAAGCTCGAAAATAGGCTCAGAAGGCCTTCATGGCCACGGAAAGTAAACATCGGTGACTGTCCGCCCGCCACCAGCACCGCGTCGTAGTCGGCGGGGCTCACCTCGGCCAGGGACGGCGTGTCCGCCAGCCGGGTCGTGAAGCCGTCGTCTTCGAGGTAGCGCAAGGACAGCGTATCGTCTTTCGAATAACCGGAGGCGTCGCGAGGATCGCTGAAGGCGTCGAGCTCGATGGGGCCACCGTCGGGGCTGGCGATGGTGATGTGGTGGCCGGCTTCGGAGAAGACGTGGAAGGGGTGGATGACCTCCGAGGCCCAGAAACCCACCGGCCATCCGAGGGTGGTGGACGTCGCGGGGTTGGCGGCGACGATCAAAATGTTTCGGGCCGAAGACGAGTCGGACGAGGCTGCATCGGACGAGGCTGCATCGGACGGAGAGACGAGGTGTTTTTTGTTCATGGGAGCCATGGTAGATCTCGGCGTGTCATAAATAAAATTGAAGTTTTTTATGATCATGATCGAAATCTATGATTATGATCGTTGGATGAATGCCGTCCTCCCCACAGGCCGACCGTGACGCTGCCGCTGAAAGTCGAGCTGCGCTGGCTCGAATCCTTTCTCGTGGTGGTGGAGGAGATGCATTTTTCCCGAGCCGCCAAAAGGTTGCATTTAACCCAGCCGGCGTTGACCGCCCAGATCCACCGCTTGGAGCAGGCCGTGGGTGCGCCCTTATTTGAGCGCACGAATCGCATGAAGGGGTTGACCTCCGTCGGGCGAGCTTTGGTGGACGACGCCGACGATCTGCTGCGCCGGGCCCGAGGATTTGAGCTCAAGGCCGTTCGAGCGGCCACCGGTGAGCGCGGCGTGTTGCGCCTCGGCATCATTCCACCGGGGACCCTGCCGGTTCTGGCGGAGTCCATTCGAGCCTTTCGAGCGGACTATCCAGAGGTCGATTTTTCGCTGCGGGTGGGCAATCAATCCGAGCTCGTAGCGGCGCTCAAAGACGGCGAGCTGGATCTCGTCTTTTGCCGGCCCGGCGATCGCAAGCGGGGCACCACCGATCGCCCGGTGTTGGTAGAAGAGCAAGGGGTCATCCTCCGGCGGGACGATCCCCTGGCTCGCGTCCGTCCGATCCCCGTCTCCGACTTGCAAGGTCGTCGGGTGGTGCTCTTGCGCGGAAATCCCTATTTCGGACGATTGCTCACGGGCCATGCCGCGGTCCATGGCGTGACGCTGACCACCGTGCACGAGGCCCAAGACTTTCCTTCCCTGCATTGGATGGTGCTCGCCGGCCTGGGCATCGCCCCGTGTAGCCTGCTTTTGGCCGGCTCGATTCACCCGCAGCTGACGGTTCGTCCGTTGACCCCGTCTCCGACGTCCCTGGAGCTGGCGTTTTGCTGGCTCGGCGCCGAGCCGTCGAAGATCGCCGGTTTGTGGCTGGAACGGGCCATGCCCGCGTTGACGTCGACTGGAAGCTAACGTCTAAGTCCTTTGGCCCGTCCGTTTCATGTACACCCGAAGAGCTTCCCTGCGCACGTTTTCACGCAGGGCGCCGACCCGAGCCATTTGCCGCAGGTCCTCGGTACGCAGGGCGTCGAGCAGCCGGATGACGGTGAGGGAAGGGGTTTTGGGATTGCGAGCGATGGCGGTTTTAATTTCTAGGTTCTGGCTCCAACGGCGATCCTTGATGACACGCTCCAGCAGACCGGCGTTGACAGTCGGCGATTTGACCACCGCGAGCACGTCCTCGGCCTCGACCCGCGGATTGGACAAGAGGTTGACCAGCACCTGGGGCGAGCGATCTCGGCGCAGGAGCCGGCGTTCCGTGCGTCCCGCGGTCATGGCCAAGCGTGCCCGCTGGTTGGGGTCCATGGCCTTGATGCGAAAGGTCGGTGACGCACCTCGGACCTCGCCTTCGTCGGCCTGCGTCGGGGTGTCGCGCTCCGAGTCGTCGTCTTGGGTCGTCGGGGGCGCCGCCAGGGCCTTTTCGAGCTCTGTGTCCTTGTCCGCGGGCCACGGATCCAATTGGAAAGCGGTCTCCCAGGCCGCGCCCTTTTCGAAGAATTGCACGGGCCGCGCTTCGAAGGAAAAGTGAAAGCCGTCGTCGCAAATGATCACGATGTCGTGGGGCAAAAAAGGCTTGGTCGCTTTCTGCTCGAGCAGCAAGAGCAGAAATCCCTGAGCCCGGGCCGGGGTCAGCAGGGGCGGCACGGCGTCGCGGCTTTCGAGCCTCAGGGTAATGCGGGCCTCTTTGAAATCACACTCGATGTCCATAGCAGTGTTTACGCCGGCTCCCGTTGGAGGTTTTGGCCAGGGTGAGCCGGAGCGACGCGCCGGCCGCCGGCGCTTGGATTCAGCGAGTCAGCGCTTCACGGGTAGTGATGCCGTCCGTGAGGTCGACGATCGGCGCGCCTTTGGCGGTCAGCGCAGGGCGAGCCTCGTGAAAAAAGGTTCCATAGCGATAAAACGGAATACGCGGGTAGAGGTGATGCACGAGATGAAGGTTCTGGTTGGTCAACAGCACACCGAGCCCTGGAAAGAGCAAGATGCGAGAGTTGCGGTAGCGATCCCGTTGGTCGTGGGGTTGGTGCGGTAGCCAGTCGAAGGCGAAGGCGAGGAAGCCGGCGGCGAGCAAGGCCGGCCCGACCCAAGCCGTGAGCACCCAGGCACCGTGGCCGGCCAGGGAGAGGGCGACGGCGGTCGAGGCGTAGACGGAGAGGATGGCGAGGGAGGCGACGTCCCGGGTGGCCGGCGACCTTAGGGTGCCGACCACGATCCGCCAATAGTAGTGGGGCAGAATCGTGGCGCAGCGCCAGAGGATCGCCCAGCGCGAGGTCCCCGCCACCCAGAAATCCGGATCGTGCTCTTCGTCGTTGGTGTGTCCGTGGTGCTGGAGGTGGAGCTTTCGAAAGGCCGGATAAGGGGCCAGGAGCGGCAAGCCCGACAACCAACCCAAACCGGTTTCGAGGCCCTTCAGACGTTTGTGGCGACCGGCGATATTGCCGTGTGAGGCCTCGTGCAGCGGCGTGAAAGCGAGGTAGGCCAAAACCGTTTGCAAGAAGAACGTTGCGACTCCGCTCAAGCTACCGCGCCAAGCCGAGACGGCCACGGCGAGCCAAGCCGTGAGCACGGCGAGAGATAGGAGCAGAGTCGGCCAGGCGACGAAACCGGCGTGCTGTTGCCATAGCTTGGTGTCGTCGGCGGGGATTGGGCTTGGGTTGGTGGTCATGGGGATTCCTTTCGCATCACGGATGGCAGCATTTCTATCAAGAGCTCAGCGAGCTGGGAGCGATCGAGGGTCTGCTCGTCTCGGCGCCTGAGCTCGGCCCATTCGACGGCGGCGGTTTCGACGGCGCCGATCCAGGAGGTGAGGGCGAAGCGATTCAGGTCGGAGGCCGGCAGACCGGGAGCGACTCTTCGCGCCAGCACCCGGCGAGTTTTGTCCACAATGTCCTTGATCTGTCGATCCACGCCCACGCCGCTTTGCATCAGCAGGGTGAAGAGTCCGGCGTTGTCCTCGACAAATCCGAGGAAGACATCGAGCTGGGCCCGTTCGACCCTTACGGCTGTAGCAATCTCTTCGACACCAACGGTCGGCTGCTGCTCGGCGTTTTTTGAGCGCTCGAGCAGCAGGCTCGCGGCCTGGCGGATGACGGCGACGTAATAGCCCCGTTTGCTGCCGAAATAGTGGAAGAGCAGCCCGCGGGAGATGTCGGCTCGGTCGGCGATCTGGTCGGTCGATAGCCGGTCGTACGAAGACTCTCCGAAAAGCTCGATGCCGATGTCGAGCAGCCGCTCTCGGCGCTCGGAAGGGCTGAGGCGCTGTCGTGTGGAAGAAGCTGGGGAGGGGGTCATGGGAGTAGCTTAAGTGCTTGTTGACTTTGTGTCAATAGTTATTGACTTTCAGTCAATAAAGGGGCCGACGGAGCTTGAGACTGGTAGCAACCCAAGCTCGAAACGCCTGCCTGTTCGGTGGACCGGCGCTGTTATTCGGGGTCTGTGGTCTCGGCTTCGGGATCCACGGCGACTTGATTGCGGCCCTTGATTGGCGAGCCCTTGAGAAGGAGCGGGGTTCCACGTACGCTCAGGTTGTTGAATGCCGTCGTCGTCGTCAAACGGCTCTTGCCGGATCCCGATCAGGAGATGGACGTTGAGCAGGCGTTGACCGTCCTGCGAGGGATTCAGCACGGCGACATCAGCCCAATACAACCTCCCCCATTGGCTCGCCGAATCGGCGGCCGTTCTCGCTCGGCTGAATCCCGGAATTGCGGAAGAGGCTACAGAGTTGCTGGTCGCGATGCAGATCCCCGTCATGGATGGTCTGGAGGTCTACTCAAGGGGTGGCATCGGAGCTCGGGTCCGTTGGCCGACGACGAGACCGGTTTTTCTTTGAGCTGGCAAGGCATGGATCCGACCGTCGAGGCGCCTGTAGCTCACGACGAAGAGCTGCGGTGGCAATTGGAGTCCTTGGGTTACCTCCAGTGAGCCACATCGGCCAGAAACGGCATCGAATACGGCATATGAAAACGCAGGGTCGAACATTCTCAGCTCGAGCGCGAAGGATTTTCAGGTCTCAGGCAACAGTGTGAATGAAGACCGGTCGTGGGACGGGTCGATGTTTCACTGCTGTGCTATCGGACGGCCTTTGCAACATGTCGAAATCGCAGAAACGCTGGTTGTGGCTGGTTTTTATGGTCGTGCTGACGGTCTACGCCAAGGGCAAGGTTCGAACCTCTTTCGACTCTGGATACTCGGTCCACTTGGCGGTCAGCTTGTTGGAGGAGGGGAATCTAGACCTCGAAGAATATCGCTCCTACATTCCTCCCTCCGATTATCGGGTGATCGAGGTCGACGGTGTCTTGCAATCCCGGTATCCGGTCGGGCCGTCGGTGGTGGCAGCCCCGTTGATTTTGATCCTGGGTGACTTGGGGAAATACGTTTTCTTCGTTTGGGATCTCGAGATATACATCAAAGAACACCGAGCCGAAGGGATCGAACGCTTTGTCGGCTCGTTTTTTGCCGCTCTGGGCGCGTTGGTGCTGTTTTGTGTTGCCCACTTGCGACTGAGCTTCGCTCGCTCGCTCGCGGTGCTGGGCATTTTCGCCTTTTGCACCTCGGCCTGGTCCGTAGTCAGCCGGGCCCTCTGGCAACACGGGCCATCGATCGTCTTTTTGAGCGCCGCTCTCTATGTTCTCCTTCGCGCCAGAGACGACGACCCGCGATGGAGCCGGTACGCGGGTTTGTTTCTCGCCTTGGCCTATACGATGAGGCCCACCAACTCACTGCCCGTTTTGATCCTTTCGATCTACGTTCTCATCCACCATCGGGCCCAGTTGGCGAGGTATTTGGCGTGGGCCTCCGTGGTTGCGATTCCATTTTGCGCCTACCATTGGTCGATCTACGGAAGCGTGTTGCCCGTTTACTATCGCCAAGGGGCGAGCAAATTCACCCTGGCCAATTGGGGCTTCGTCGAGGGGGCGGCGGGCAATTTGATCAGCCCGGGACGCGGACTTTTCATCTACAGCCCGGTGCTTCTATTTTCCATCCTCGGAGCGATCCTATTGCTCCGCCAGAAACGCTGGAGCCTCTTGGACTCGGCATTGGCCGCCATTGTCGTGCTTCATTGGTTGGTCATTTCTTCATGGAAGATTTGGTGGGGAGGCACGGTCTTCGGTCCGCGTTTATTCGCCGATATGCTGCCGTTCTTGGTGTACTTCCTGATTCCGGTGATCGAGATAGTGGAGCCGGCCTCGCTTCGAGGTCGAGCCCTGGCGGTCGCTTTGTCGGTGACGATTGCGGTAAGCGCTTGGATCCATTACACCGGCGCAACTCGATGGGCCACCTGGGATTGGAATATCGAGCCGACGAGCGTGGATCAAGAACCCTCGAGAATGTGGGATTGGCATGATCCACCGTTCCTACGGACCACCTCGGAGACCCATCCCAAGGGATGAGGCTCCCGATTGAAGAGCATTTCGGACGGCTGCGCCTCATCGAAGGATTTTGTCGACGACCCGTCGCAGCAAGCTTCTGGCGTCGGCATTGTCGAGCCTGCGCAAGGATTGAATCGCCTCTTCCTTATAAGCCCGATAAAGCTCAGCCGAGCAGCCCGGGGCGTCCAGGGTGTCGAGCAATTGGTGGGTCGCCTCGGCGTCGCCACCTTCTATCCAAGCTTGGGCGACTGCTGCCCGCTGAGCCTCTTCGGCGTTTTGATAGGCGATGGCCCAGGGGATGGTCGGTCGGGCTTCCGGTGCCTCGCCGGCCTCACGCGCCGCTTGCAGATCGTCGAGATCGTCGAGGATCTGATAAGCGATTCCGAGGGCGTCGCTGAAGGTGTCTAAGGTCGCGTGCATGGCAGCGTCGGCCCCTCCGAGCACGGCGCCTATGTGCAGGGCGGTTGAGAATGCGGGAGCGGTTTTGCCCCGGAAAATAGCCACCACCTCTTGGGGGCTCAAGGGTTTCGGGGCATTAGTCCACAGCAGCTCCTCGCCCTGGCCGACGGAAAGTGAGCGATGACCGGCAGCGGCCAGCCGGACCATCTCCGCACGATGTTTCGCCGGCACGTCGGACTCCGCCAACAACCGATAGCCTTCACCGATCAAGAAGTCGCCCAAGTTGAGGGCAACCGGCACACCGTGACGCTCGTGCATGGTTTGGGCGCCGTAGCGTTCCGCGTCGTCGTCCTCGATATCGTCGTGAATCAACGAAGCCTTGTGGAAGCACTCCAAGGAAATCGCCAACCTGCGCAGATCGTCGGTCAGCTCGTCGACGGGGTGGGGCTCCTCGAGCAAAGCTTGGTAGATGGCCACGGTCAGAAATGGGCGCCAGCGCTTTCCGCCTTCTGCCAACCACTGCTGACCGAGCTCTTCGGTGACCGTGCCTGGCTCGCCCAAGAGCCGAGCCAGGGCCGCCGGCTCGAACCAGCTTTCGACCTCGTCACGAAGACGGCCCAGGCTCAGGCGTCGCGGATTGTAAATCAGCTCAGCTTTCCGGAGCAGGCGGCTCATGGACATTGGCGGAGCCATTTTTGATCCGTTGGAAGAGGTGCGGAGCGTGCTCGACACCGAGTCCTGCTCGAATCTGATCGGTGGAATCTTAGGCTGGACCGGGCACCCTGGTCGCTGCTGAATGACTTCGGGCAATCCGACGATTAGAAGGCTCATGAAACGACTCCTGGCTTTGCGGGCTGATGGAAGGATGGGCGACAAAGCGCGTCTTCAGCTTGGGTCCGGGCCGTCTGGGCCGGGGATCTGGGTCTCGTCAAGGCTGCTCTCTGTTGGAGCTACGCAACCCGTGGTGGAATCACGCAAAAGAAAATTTGGAGCTAGCCGAGACATGTCCGAAAGCCGACGATTGTGCAGACGACCTAAAGCCGGGGCGATCCGAACGAATGCGTCGTGTGGTGGCTCGGAGTCGAGAGTGCGATGAGGGGCAGCAAGGGATCCCCGTCGTCGATAAGATCGGGATATGGCAAGCGCACCGACTGCACCCCCGACATATCCTGGTTGCCCGAGGCAAGCTAGATGTGCTCTTTTCCAGCTGCTGCTCTGGGTGATGCTGATCGTCTTTTCCGGGTGCTCCGCCGATCTGAAGGACGGGCGATCCAACGGTGTCGGCCCACAAGCAGAGGGCACGGCCGGGCCGGACCCCGGTAGGCCGGACCCCGGTAGGCCGGACCCCGGTAGGCCGGACCCCGGCGCCTCGCTCCCAGACATCCTCTTGGTGTCCATCGATACCCTGCGGGCGGACCATCTGGCGTCCTATGGCTATGGCCGCGATACCGGGCCGACCCTGAGCCGAATCGCCCGGGAAGGGGCTCAATGCTCCCGCTCGTGGTCCCAAAGCTCGAGCACCGTGCCGACCCACGCCTCGATGCTCACGGGATTATGGCCTCATCAGCATCGGACGTTCGCCTATCCCGAAGGTTTGCCGCCGGTCGCCTGGACGCTGATGGAGCATCTCGGGGATCAAGGGTATGAGACGCTTTGCCTCGCCAGCTCGACCCGTTTCCATCCGGGCTCGGGGTTTTTTCAAGGCTGTGATGTGGCGGAGACCTTTGAGGCTGAGGATAAGAATCTGCGCAGCGGCCTGGTGAATCAACGTGTGCTCGACGTTCTAGGCGGTGCTCAAGAGACGCGGAATCGTCCACCGATTTTCGCTTTCTTACACTATTTCGACGCCCATGAGCCCTATGCGCCACCGGAGCCTTGGCTCAGCCGCTGGCATCCCGGCCTGGACCGTCCCCTTCCGGAAGAGACCTCGGAATTTTTACAGCAGCATCGAGCCCCAGAGCATCGGCTCAGCCCGGAGATGCTCGACTATTTGCGCGGCCTTTACGACGGCGCCATTTCCTACCAAGACGCGGCGCTCGAAGCGTTGCTCGTGGGCCTGGAGAGCTTGGGTCTTTCGGATGACGTCCTCCTGCTCGTCACCTCGGACCACGGTGAGGAATTCAAAGAGCACGGGGGGCTGTCCCACGCGGTGCGGCTGCACGAGGAGCTAGTTCAGGTGCCGCTTTTGGTCCGCTGGCCCGGGCGCGTCGCGGCCGGCACAAAGGTGGACCGAGCCGTGCAGACCGTGGACATCTTTCCGACCCTGGTCGAGCTGGCGGGATTGCCGGTGCCGGAGGGTTTGGTCGGCCGGTCGTTCGCCCCGGAGCTGCTGGGCTCCTCGAGCCCGCCCGGGAAGGCGACGAGCCCGCGACAAGAGCGCATCGATCGACTCGAGATCGTCGTGCACCAGCAAAACGCCAGTACCTGGGCGCTGTCGGCGACCCTGCCTCGCGGTCGATTCAAGATTTACGTTTTTCAGGGCGGGGCGCCGATCCTGTTCAAGCTCGACGACGATCCCCTGGGTTTGCGGCCTCTGGACGAGGAAGGGTTCGAAGCCGAGACCGCGGAGCTGCTCAAGATTGCGTCGGCTTTGGGGGTCGGCGGCCGAGAAGACGCCGTTTTTGAGCCGCAGATGGGTGAGCGGGACCCCGAAATGGTCGAGCGCCTGAAAGCGATCGGTTATATCGAGTAGGCAAGTGTCGAACATTCGGAGCTTCAACCGGTGGATACTTTAGCAGTACCAGGAAAATATTCGTTGGTTTCGGAAGGGGCTTGAGAAAGGTGACCAATGACGAGATCTGAAGCGATTGCAAATACACAATCCCCCTCCCAAAATTTGGGCGACTTACTTTCTAATTCTGTGAGGCAACCGGCGGCGGAAAACTGCTCTACCTGGGCTTGGGCGATCTCAGCGAGTGCCCCGCCAAGGTCCAATCGGGCTCTACGAACGGCAATCCGGGCGGAAAGGAGTTTTCGGGAAACTCGACGTTCCGTTCTCCGTCTCTCAGACGCTTCGACGCCTCACAGTAGGCCGCCAAGATCAGCGCAAAGGCTGCTCTCATTTCCTGGCGGATCCTCTTGCGAAAGGCGTGGAAAAGCGGTTGTGGCGATTTCTTGAGCTTTCTAGGATAGTCGTGGGGATCAACGGCGAGCACAGCCGCGGCCCCCAGGGGAGCAGTGCCGTTCGCGGCGTGATTTGCCGCGGTTTCCTCTTCGATGTCTCGAATGATGTCCAACACGAGATCGCGACGGGACTCCTGGCTCAGATGGGTCCAGCAAGGCAACGGTGCAATGGGCAGCTCCAGGTGCTCGGTGAAATCATCGAGGGTGACGTTCTCGTCTTGTCGCCTCGCACGATAGTACCCGGAACGGTCGATCCAGATACCCTTGAGGGGCTCACCTGTGATCAAGGCGTCGAGGAAGTTGACGCCGGGCCAATCCAGTGGGCCGGACACAAGTCCTTCTTTTGCGCCGTGTTTGAGGTGGTAGACGAGTCGCTGGATTTGAGCTTCGGGCTCTTGGGAAACCTCCGAAGAGTGGTATCGATCGGGAAAAGTACGAGTCTCCCAGTCGTAGAGGATGCCGGTCTCGAAGGACAGCTTGCGAGTGAAGTGAGCCATGAAATCAGCCTGAATCTTCACGGTGGGAGCCTGTAAGTGGAGGTGAAAGTGATTGCTGGCGAATGCGCCACTGTAGACTTCGACGGGGTATTTTTCTCGGGCTTTGGCGAGCGCTCCGATAATGATCTGGTTGAGACGCGGGCTGGGTTTGAGCAGGTGGCGGCCTTGGATGCAACGATTCATGACAGCTACACCGGCGTTGGGTCGAGTCCAAAGGCGTGGGAGTCTAGACATGGCTCGCCCCTCTGTCATCGGTTTCCGTCAGAGGTGTCTGAGACTCATCGGCGAGCCTGGATGGGTAAAAGATGGCGATTGTTTCCGTCATGTCTGTCTCCTGAGTAGAAGTTCGTGTGTAAAAGGCACATGCCTCTACTCAAGGAGGGACGGAGAATTGATTCGCAATTCTGCAGGGCAGAGATTGTGATCAAGAATGTCGGCAGGAAAGGGCGACGGTGTCGATCCGGCATTGTTTGCCGGCTGGCACCGTTGCTCGCGCGAAAGAACATTAACCTGGCCCGTGTCTCGCCCTTATTGGGGAACATCAACCTGGCACCTGGACGATGTTGGAGAACATCAACCTGGCACCCCATCGAAGACACCTCAACTTCGTCGTCTTGAAGGCCCCAGCTTCGACTTAACCGGCGAGCGAGCTCAAGACATACGCTCAAGCAACCAGGCGCGGGCGAAAGTCCAATCCCGCTTTACCGTCGCGAGGGAGATCCCTAGAAGCTTCGCGGTCTCGGCAAGGCTGAGGCCGCCGAAATAGCGCAGGTTCACGACTTCGGCGAGCCGGGGCTCGTCCTCGGCCAGGGCGTCGAGGGCTTGGTCCAGAGCCAGCAGGTCGAGGTCCGGCTCGTCGGTGGCGATGGCAAGGTCTCCAATGGTCACTCGCTCCGCCTCGCCGCCCCGTTTCAAGGATTGGTGACGACGGGCGTGGTCCACCAAGATGCGGCGCATGGCGCGGGCCGCGGAGCCGAAGAAATGCGCTCGGTTCTGCCAATGCTCATCCCCCGGCATGAGACGTAGATAGGCCTCGTTCACAAGAGCCGTCGTCTGCAGAGTGTGACCGGGACGCTCGCCGACCAGCTGGCTTCCGGCGATGGCCTTGAGCTCGCGATAGACCCGCTCGTAGAGCAAGCCGCGAGCGTCATCGCCGCCGGACTGCACGGAGCGCAAGAGGTGGGTCAGGTCGTCGAGGTCGAGATCGCTCATCGTCCGAGCATTCTAGCCGGATCTGCGCTCCTATCTGGCTTCGGCCCGTTGTCGAAATCCGCTTGTCGCTACGAGGTTCCGCGATCCAAGGAGGCGATCAGCTCCCGCAAGCGCGAGCTCTCCTCGGAGCCCTCCGACGACAGGTCGAGGGCTTCCCGAGCGGATTGGAGGGCCCGAGGGTGGTTGCCTACGGCTTCGTACGCTCTAGCCAACAGCGCAAGGGCTTTCTCGTCCTTGCGATTCGTATCCTGGACGGCTCTCAGGGCCAAGGCGAGAGCTCGATCCGGATTTCGAAGGCCGCCGGCGACAGGGGATAGCAGCACCTCGGCGTATTCGAGGCGGTCTTCGGTCCGGGCCATCGGCCCTTGGCAGACCTGCTCCAGAGCCTCGGCGAAGCGTCTCAGGTAGGCCTCGTATTTCTCTGGCGCACCGGTTTCCCCGTAGAGAATGACGACGTTTTGAAGCCCTTCCAAGGTGCTCGGATGGAGCTCACCGAGGGTGCGTCGCTTCACCTCCAGGTTTTCGAGCAAGAGCTTCTCGGACTCTTCGTATCGCCCCTGTTTGAGATAAAGCCAGCCGAGGTTGTTGACCATGATCAAGGTGCTCGGATGCTCGTCTCCCAAAATCCGTCGCGACGGGCCGAGCCCTTCTCGGAGCAGCTTTTCCGCTTCCTCAGTACGGCCCCATCCGAGATAAAGCGAGGCGAAGCGGTTGATGGCGTTGACGGTCCGTGGGTGCTCGTCACCGTAGTGGGCTCGATTGAAAGCCACCACCTCTCGGTGGATTTTCTCCGCTTCCTGCCAACGTTTCGTATAGCGATAAACGATGGCCAGTCTGGCGAGCACCCGCATGGTGTCGGGATGCTCTTGACCCAGAAGAGCTTTCCGATCCCCATGAACGCGCAAGAAAAGCTCTTCCGCTTGTCGGTAATGTCCGGCTTGCTGGCGGATGATCGCCAGCTCTTCGATGGCCGAGAGGCCGAGCTCGTCGACGGATTCCACCTCCACCGCCGCGAGCTTCGACAGCCCCTTCCCCCAAGCCCCTTCAAGAGCCTTCTCCGCATCGTCGAGACGCCCTTGACCTCGGTAGAGGGTTCCGAGCTCGAGATGGAGGGCTCGGGTCACGGCGGCTTGTGGCCCTAGGTGGCGGCTGAACAGCTCGAGGGATCGGAGCAGGTGTGGCTCTGCGGCGGCGAGCACCCCGAGGGAGCTGTAAGTTCTGCCGATGGTCCGGCGCAGCGACGCCTCCACCATGGGCTGATCGGAGAACCGACCCTCGACATTCTGAGCCGCTTTGTCGAGCACTTCGCGCATGGTGACGTCGATCCCTTGACGTCCGGGGGCCACCGCGGCGAGCAAATCGTCGTTCAAGAAAGCGTTGACCTCGTCGGCGATCGCGGCATGGACGCGCGCTCGCTCCGCCTCCTGGCGAGCGCGGATCATGCCGACCGAGGTGCCGATGGTACCGATCACCAGAGCGAGCAGCGCGAGGCAGGCGACGGCCAACAATAGAGCATGTCGGCGCACGAATCGGCTGAGCTGATAGACGGTGCTGGGAGGTCGCGCGGTGATCGCCTCATGGGCTCGGTATCGCCGGAGGTCGGCCGCCAGCTCGAAGGCACCGCCGTAACGTCTCGTTCGATCTTTCTCCAGGGCCTTCAGGGTGATCCAGTCGAGGTCACCGCGTAGATGGCGGACGAGGGAGTCGGGATCGGTCAGACGACAGCTTGCCCGGTGGCCGGCCTCTTTGTCGCTTTGAATTCGGGTGCTCGGCGGTTTTGGATCTCGGCTGGCGAGGGTTTGTTGTATCTCGCCGAGGGGCGCGCTTTGGAAATCGAAAGGGCGGAGACCAGTCAAAAGCTCGTAGAGCAGCGCCCCCAGGGAGTAGACATCGGCTCGGGTGTCGACGTCCAATCCGCTGCCCTGGGCCTGCTCGGGGCTGACGTAACCCGGTGTGCCCACGAATCCCCCGAGCCGGGTGTGCAGGGTGATGTCGCTGAGCCGCTGATAAAGCATTTTCGCGACCCCGAAGTCGATCACTTTGGGGGTAGCCTTGCCGTCGGCCTCTTCCACCAGGATGTTGGAAGGTTTCAGGTCTCGGTGGATGACGCCTTTTTGGTGGGCGTGCTGCACCGCCTCACAGACCTGGATGAAGAGCTCCAGCCGCTGGTCGATCGAGAGCCGGCGTTGATCGCAATATTCGAGCAACAGGGCACCGGGCACGTATTCCATGACGAAGAAGGGGCGTCCATCTCCGGTGGATCCGGCGTCGAGGATACGGGCGATGTTGGGATGGCTCATCAGCGCCAGGGCTTGACGCTCCGAGTGAAACCGACCCAGGGCTTCCCGGCTGTAGGTCACCCCCTTGATCAGCTTGAGGGCCACCTTCCGGCGAACGGGCTCCATTTGCTCGGCGACGTAGACGATGCCCATGCCGCCTTCTCCCAACCGTTCAAGCAGGCGATAAGGGCCGATTTTCTGGGGCTCCGGTGGTCGCAAAGCCGGCGAATCGAGGGTCACCGGACAGAGCTCGGGACGCTCGTGGGCGGCGAGCAGAGCCCGGATGCGGGGCTCGAGATCCGGTGCCCGTTCGGCGATTCCATGCAGGAAGAGCCGCCGCGCATCCCCTTCGAGCTCCAAGGCCTGCTCGAAGAGGCGACGTTCGGAATTCAGGGCGGGTGTGTCCATAGCGAAGAGCTGTCCTGATCCACTGAATATTCCACTCGCTCCCATCGGTCGTATCCACTCCATAGACCGCTTCGGGAATCGAGCTAAAAGAATCTCGTCCTCGGTGAGCCATTCACCCAGCGAGTTGCGCATGGGGTTCAGAGGCTTCCAAGAAGCCACTGATACTGAACCATGAGGAGATATGTGATGTCGATGATTGTACAGGGTCCGGCTCATTCCGGGGCTTCGACCGAAACCACGTGTGATGTGAAACCTTGGACTTGGGAAGCCTTCGACCGTGCCGAGACGGTTTGGGGCCTCTTCGAAAAGAAGGCCCTAGAGCACCCCGACAAGACGGCGGTGATCGACGGTGGGGCGGAGATCGACTACGAGCACCTGAGGCGGCGGGCGATTGAAATCGCCGCCGAGCTCGTGGCGCAGGGCGTCGAGCCGGGGTCGCTGGTGGGCGTGTGTATGGGCCGCGGCTGGGAGCTGACGGCGACGTTGATGGGCATCTTGCGAGCGGGCTGCGCTTACGTGCCCCTCGATCCGGCTTATCCCCAGGAGCGGCTCCGCTACATGGTGGAGCATGCCCGTTTGGCGGCAGCCGTCGTGGACGACGACACGCGTGCCGAGCGCTGCGTTGGGTCGTCGGCCCCGGCAGCGCTGAAGGTCATACACCTCGGCCGAGTGAGCGCCCGGGCCCGCGCTCTCTCCGCGGACGCCCCATTCGCGGACGCTCCATTCGCCGGCGCCCCCGTCGGAGTCCCAGTCGGGCCTTCGCCGAGGGATCTCGCCTACGTCATTTACACCTCCGGATCGACAGGTCGACCCAAGGGCGTCGCGGTCGAGCATCGAAGCGTGGTCGCCTTGAGCCGGTCCATGCGCACCCTGCTGAGCGACGAGGAGCTGTCGGGAGTGCTGGCGTCGGCGTCGATTTCTTTCGACGCGTCAGTGATGGAGATTTTGGGTACTTTGACCCTGGGCGGCACCGTGGTTTTGGCGGAGAACGTGCTGGCCTTGCTGGAGCTGCCGGCCGCGGATCGGGTGAAGACCTGCGTCATGGTGCCGTCGGCGATGAAAGCTTTGCTGGCGGCCGGTCGCCTGCCCGAGAGCCTGCGCTGTGTGGTCTTGGGGGCCGAGGTGCTCACACCGTCTTTGGTGAGCGAAATCCACGCGCAGGACCCGAGCCGGCGCGTGATCAACGTCTACGGGCCGACGGAGGATACGGTCTACGCGACGACCGCCGAGATCCCCGTCGGCGCGGAGACGACGACCATCGGTCGGTCGGTGCCGGGCTCGCGATCATATGTTTTGGACGATTCCTTGCAACCAGTGCCCGATGGAGCCGAAGGGGAGCTCTACCTGGCAGGCGACAAGCTGGCGCGGGGATACCTGCACGAAGAGGACCTCACGAGAGAACGGTTCTTGGAGGTGGAGCCAGGCGGTGCGGTTCCGGAAGAGCGGCTCTATAGAACCGGAGATTTGTGCCGGCGTGGGCGGGACGGGCGGATCGAATTTTTGGGTCGGATCGACCAACAGGTCAAGATCCGCGGGCATCGGATCGAGCTGGAGGAGATCGAGTCGACCCTGGAGTCGATGGATGGTGTCGACGGCGCCGCCGCAGCGGCGGCGGACGGTGGCACGGGCCGTAAGGTGCTTGTGGCCTATGTGGTGAGCCGGCGCGGAACCGTGACTCGGGAGGCAGCTAGAGCGTATGTGGCGGAGCGTCTGCCCGGTTATATGGTGCCCCAGGCGGTCGTGCTCTTGGACGAGCTGCCGCGCTTGCCCAACGACAAGCTTGATCGATCGAGGCTATCGGAGCTGGGGATACCGACTTCGGAGCCCGGTCGGTGTTCCGGCAGATCGGAAGCTCGAACGGCTCCTGGTTCTGGGCGATCCGAGCTCGTGGACCGCCTGGCCGGGCTCACCCGGGCCGAGCAACACGGAATCCTGCTCGCGACCGTCCGGCGGGAAATTGCGTCCTTGCTCCGCTTTCCGAATGTCGATCAGGTCCAAGCCGACGAGCTTCTGGACGACCTCGGCCTCGATTCCTTGACCAAGGTGGAGCTGAGCGCGCGGCTCGGCGGGCTCTGCAGTCGGAAGCTACCGGTGTCGGCGGCAGCGAAGTGCGCCACTCCCGCGGCGGTGGCGGATCTCCTGCTGGAGCTGACCGGCAGTGGCACGGCGCAAGGCTCGACCCAGTCGTCGCGGGATCGATCGGTGGATACCCTGGCCGGCTTCCAGACCCAGATCCAGGGGTGTTACCCACCGTTTCTGGCCGGCAAGGCTCCGGCCTGGTCGGCGACCGACAAAGGCACCCTCGTCCAGCAGCTCAAGCAGCTGGTGAGCCGGCCGGGAGATCCATTCTGCAAGTTGGTGCGCACCGGTAGCGGTCATCGCGGTGTGGTCGCCGACGTGGACACGGATCGAGCCCGCGAGGCGATCATCTGGACCACCAACCTCTACCTCGGATTGAATCGCGATCCAGAAGTGATCGCGGAGGCCCGATCCGCCGTCGAGCGATTCGGTACCGGCATGGGAACGTCGGCCGCTGCGTCCGGCATTACCGATGTGCATCAGGAGTTCGAGCAAGCCTTTGCCGACTTGGTGGGCAAGCCGTCCGCTTGCTTATTCCCCACGGGTTATACCGCCAATATGGGCGCGGTTGCCGGCTTGCTCGGTCATCAGGACGTCATCGTCATGGACCAGCTCTGCCACGCCTCCATCGTCGACGGGGCGCGGCTGTGCGGAGCCACGATCCGCACCTTCCAACACAACAATCCCGCGGATCTGGAGGCGGTTCTCCGGACCGAAGCGTCGCCTTATCGCACGGTTCTGGTGGTCCTCGAAGGCGTTTACAGCATGGGGGAGGGGGCGGCACCGGTCTCGGAAATCGCCCGCATCGCCAAACGATACGGCGCCCTCGTGCTGGTGGACGAAGCTCATTCCTTCGGCTTCTACGGTCGGCGTGGGGCCGGCATTTGCGCCGAGCAGGGGGCGACGGAGCACGTCGACTTCATCATGACCACCCTGAGCAAAGCGCTCGGAAGCCTGGGTGGGGTCGTGGCCGCCCGGGAGGAGCACGTGGCCCTGCTCAAATCGTCCTCCAGGGCCTTTATTTTCCAGGCGTCCACTAGCCCGGCCGACATCGCCGCGGCCTTGGCGGCCCTGCGTCGACTGAGCATCGACGACAGCTTGCGCGAGCGCCTTTGGGACACCACGGCCTACATGCGGAAGCGCTTCTCCGAAGCCGGATACGACCTCGGGACCGGCGACGGGCCCATCGTCACACCACACTTTCACGATAAGGAAAAGCTGTTCGCGATTGTCAACGGTTTGTTCGAGCGCGGGGTTCACACCTCGGCGGTGACCTATCCGATCGTGGAAAGCGGACGAGGGCGGCTGAGGTTCATCTGCTCCGCCGCCCACTCTCGACAGGACGTGGATCGCACGCTCGAAGCCTTGATCGACGCGGAACGGGAAGCCGAAGCGCAGCAGTCGGTGATCGCGGACTGCGCCGCAGACGGGCCTTCGGCAAAGCTTGAGGCGGAGCGGGTGTGGAAGCAGGTGCATGGGTGGACCGAGGCCTTCGCCGGCTATCTGGAAGAGTGGGTTCTGAAGGTTCCGGATCAAACGCCGAATGTCGCGGTGTCCTTTCGAGCGATTGAAGCCGAGAACGTGATTTCGATCAACCTCCATGAAAGGACCATAAGGGTTGGAGATCCCACACCCACCGACGCATCCTCTTGCTCATTGCTGCTCACCGACCATCGGGCGGTCGCCGCCTTGTGCTCGTCGAGCGTGCAGGGGTTGTTGGACCACATGCTCAAGGGCACGTGCGTGTTGAATGGGCAGGTCGAGGCGTTCGTCTGGCTGATCGGGCGAATGACCGAGTGGAATCGGGTGAGCGACAATCTGGACGACATCCACAAATAGATGAACGACCGGGACGGCAGGGTCCTCCCGTGAACATCAACGTGGCACCTGCCTTGAACATCAACGTGGCACCTCCCGTGAACATCAACGTGGCACCTGCCTTGAACATCAACGTGGCACCTGCAAAAACGCCACCGGTTTCCGAGGTAAGCTAGAGCTGTAGCTTTTGAAACCGCCGATGCAACTCGGTAGTAGCCCAAAATAAAATTTAGGAGATCCAAATGCAGGTTTCGACCCACCTCAAAGCAGGCGACTACGACAACGATAATCTGGACGACACACCCATGGACATCCACAAATAGAGTCACATGTCCCGGAACGGCTGAGGCCGTCCCACCCACGAATCGGCAACAGAAGGCCCCGACCGCGGGGTCCTAATCATTGGTTCGTCGAAGAGAGGACGAAACATCAACGTGGCACCGTTCTATATCGTTTTGGCATTGCCGAGATGCCGACCGGTTGAGACTATGGAATGATGGTGTGGCAAAAACCGACGAGGAGCAAGCTCTTGAATCCACGAATCTTCCTGGTCATAGTCCTTCTCTTCGCGCTCGCCTGCGCCACGAGCGACGGGTTCAGACCCGGCCTCATTCGACTTTCGTCGCTCCCTGATCCGGGCGAAGAGGCGCGCGAGCTGTTCGAGTCCGGGCACGCGCCGGCGAGCCCTTCCGCTGGAACCTTCCAGCTCTACGAGGTCTACTACGATGGGGCCGAATTCACCCTCGGTGTGGATGGAGACTCGGCACGGGTCGTTTCTGTTTCGACCATGGATCCGTCATTCGTGACCAGAGAGGGCATTCGGGTGGGCAGCACACTGAGTGAGGTGCTTTCCGCTGGAGGCTCCAGCCCCGAATACAAGCAGGGTAGGGGTGGATACGTCAGCGAGCTACCCTCGGGGTGGCTGATCGGATACGTCGTGATCTCGGGCAGTCTCCGGGACGGCTACGTTAAAGGGGGGCTCCAAGACGACGCCCCGGTCGGATCGATTTACAAGACAGAGTAGTTGTAAAAGGAGATTCTATTCATGCAGCGTCCCATCCGCTTCTGGAGCACTTTCGCGCTCGCGGCCCTGGTGGCTTCGGCCGCTTGGGCGAGCCCAACGACCGGCGTTCAGCCGATCAGCTTTCAAAAAAGCGTCGAGTCACTCGCCCTCGTTCCTCTCAAGACCGCGCCCGTGCCCGATCTCGACGCTGCCCGTGCGGAGGATGCGATCCGCGAGGCCGGCCGGAATCCGGGTCCCTATCGGTTCGCGGTCAAGTCCGCGGTCGACTTCCACCCGTCGGTCGACGGTAAATGGGATCAGCTCGACGACGGCTCGAAGCTGTGGCGTCTACGCATTGCCTCGCCCGGCGCGTTGTCTCTAATTCTGACCATGGACCGTTTTGAGGTGTCCGAGGGCGCTCAGCTTTGGGTCTACAGCCCGGACGGTCGGCATGTGCTCGGTCCCTACAGTCGGGAGGATGCCCAGGCGGGACGTCTTTGGACGCCGGTCCTGCGGGGTGATGTGGCGGTGGTCGAGCTTCACGAGCCCACGGGCAAGATCGGCCGGTCGGACATTCGCATCACCCAGATTTCCCACGGCTACCGTGGCGTCTTCGACACTGCAAAACAAGGCGCCTGCAATATCGACACGGTCTGCCCGCAGGCCGGTCCCTGGGACAACCAAGTGCGCTCGGTGGTCATGTACGGCGTCAACGGCAGCGGATTCTGTACCGGAGTCTTGGTCAACAACACGGCCCAGGACGGCACGCCCTACGTGCTGACCGCCGACCACTGCGGGCCGAGCGGCAACTTCCCCGATCTGACCTTCTATTTCAATTTCGAGTCTCCCACTTGCGGAGCGCTTTCCGGTGGCTCCATGGGGCAGTCGCTGCAAGGCGCCACGGTCATGACGTTCAATACCATCACCGACATGGCGCTGTTGCGTTTGAATTCGTCGCCTCCGGCTGCCTACAACGCCTACTACGCCGGTTGGGATGCCTCCAGCTCAGCGCCGCCGAGCGTGGTTGCCGTTCACCACCCGAGGGGTGACGAGAAAGCGATCAGCTTCGAAGGCGACACCCTGATCAGTGATTGGTGGACCGATCCCAACCAGCTCACCCACTGGCAGGTGTCGGATTGGGATTCCGGCACCACCGAACCGGGTTCCAGCGGATCGCCGATTTTTAAGCAAAGCAACGGCTTGGTGGTCGGCACGCTCTCCGGTGGAGGCGCCGCCTGCGGCAATGATGAATCGGATTGGTACGGCAAATTCTCCGAGCAGGTCGCCCGCAGCAATATCGAGCAATTCCTCGATCCCCTCAACACCGGCCAAACCACGCTGAACGGCATGGACCCGAACGGCGGTGGCGGCGGTGGCGGCGGAGGCGGTGGCGGCGGTGGCGGCGGCGGTGGCGGCGGTGGCGGTGGCGGTGGCGGCGAATGCGTCGAGTCGTCCACAGTCCGCTGTCTCAACAACGGTCGTTTCGCCGTCTCGATCCGCTGGGCTGATTTCTTGGGTGCGGAGGGTGACGCCACCATCGTCGACGACTCCGACGATTCGAGCTTCTGGTGGTTCTTCGCCGCCGACAACTGGGAGATGATGGTGAAGGTGCTCGATGGCTGTAGCTCAAACAACCGCTATTGGGTCTTCGCCGCCGCGGTCTCCAACGTTGAATTCACGCTCACAGTGACCGACACCGAGACCAATCAGACCAGAACCTACTTCAATAGACTCGGCGTTTCGGCGCCGGCGATCACGGACACGGACGCTTTCGCCACCTGTCCTTAGTCGTCACTCAGACCGCAGAGCCCAAAACCGGGTCGTCCACTGGACGATCCGGTTTTGTCGTATTTGACGACTGGTTTTGTCGTCTGTCGGCGCAACAAGCCTTGGTGGCCCCAGACGGGCCGACCACGATTCCCTTCTTTCCCCCTTTTCTGACCAATCGCCAAGCCTTCATCGTGGGTCTGACCCAGCCCGCGCCAGGCCCCATCAGCCAACCCGTGCCCGGTTATCTTTCGACGGCACCCAACGGAACGGGGGCAGGCGTTCGGCGCGTTCATGGGTGATCAATTCAACGCCTTTTCCGGCACCGCCGACAAGCAGCTCCTAGTGGAGCCGGGATTCGGCCATGTCGATCATTTCTTCACCCTACAGCATCGACATTTCGTCGAATTCCCGATTCTGCACTGGCTCCAGGACCTTTGGTGAGTCGGTCCAAGAATCCATCCGCTACTGACAGGTGGAATCCAGGGCGACGGCGGCGCTGGCGAGGCTGAATCGCCCCTGGGCCCGCAGGCGCGGAACCATGACCGCTTGCTGTTGCACGAGCGGACCCGGCAGGAGGATGCACGCCACCAGCTCTTGGAGCCGGGTCTCGACGAAGCCGGCGCCGGCATTGGGATCGATGCTCAAGGTGCGCAAGACGGTCGGAGTCCCCTCGAGAAAGACCTCCCCGAGCTCGGTGCCCGTCTCGTCGTAGGCCTGGGCCTCCAGGTAGCGGCAGAAATTGGCGTGTTGAGAGGCTTCGCCGCAGGTGAAACCGTTCTCTGGGAACGCTCCGAGGGAAAGCGGGTCGAGCCACAGCAGGAAGCTGGTTTCCGTGCCGGCGGGTTGGCCGGCCAGGAATCGACCCCGATAGGTGGAGGGCAGGGGGGCTCGGTCGTCGGCGCCGAAGCCGTAGAAGGTGCGGGTGGACCCCATGAAACGCTCGGCGTCGGCGCGCACGTGCACGGCCGCCACAGATTGCGCCGCGTCGCCGGCGGGGTCGATCAAGATCAAGTCGCCCCACAGCACGTTGTCGTTGGCGGCGAGGCCGACCCCGCCGTCTTCGAAGTAGCGGATGTCGCCGTCGTGCACGGTGTCGTCCCCGGGATAGGTGAAGAAGGGGGAGCAGCGGTTCATGGCGTCGACGGTGAGATAACCCGTGGCCCACGGAAAAGGCCGCCAACGGCCCGGGAGGCAGGGCGGCGAAGGTTTTGGCCCCGGAAGCGGGCCCCCCGGTCTCGCTACCTTCGGCGGCGTTCCGTTGGGTTTCGAGCAGCTCGGCGGCTTCGCTTTCGGTGGCAGCGGTTTCGGCGATTCGAGCGTTCTGCCGGCCGAGGCCACCCATCAGGGCGTAACCGGCGGCGACGAGCAACAAAGCCGCGGCCCAGAAGGCTACGGGCTGCCGACGCATCAGCGTCCATTCATGGCGTACGATAGTCCAAATCATGCCTCGGCACCTCCGGAGATTTGGTTTTTGCCGGGGTCTCCGCCGGTCGTCCACGCTCCCTCGAAAACCGCTGTTTCCCGGGAAACCCGCTCTCCCGCGATCACCTGCAGGCGTCCGCCGGCACCGAAGGCGAGGGCACCGGCGATGCCGAGCCAAACGGCGGATCCTAGGTAGGCGTCGACACCCCGGTCGAGGGCGGCCAAGGCCGGACGGGGCTTGAAGGCGTAATGGCCGAAATGGGCTGCCGAGTGGGGATTGCGCGCCCCTTGGCCGAGCCACGCCTCGTGTCGGCGGCGCGGGCGGTATCGATGGCTTGTTGGGCCTCGCGGGTTTCCAGTCGCCCGGCGGCCAGCCCTGCGACCAACAGAGCCGGCACGCAGACGGCGAGAAAGCGGAAGCGACCGTCTTCGAGCCCTGTGAGGCTCGGATAGAGCTGCACTTGCTCGGGGATGTAAGCCAACCGGCGTTTGGTTTCGAGGGGCTGCGCGGCGACGTCGAGCCCGTCGACCAGGGCTTGGCCCGACGATGGTTCGAGAAAGCCGAGAAAGAGGTGGATGGTGGTCGATTTGCCGGCTCCATTGGCGCCGAGCAAACAAAATACCTCCCCCGGCTCGACGCTGAGGTCGAGCCCGGACAGGGCTTCATGGCCGTTGAAGCTCTTCGAGAGAGCGACGGCTTCAAGCATGGTTTTCTCCTAGAAAGCGGATGGCGTTTCGACTTGCAATCGAAAAGAGACAGCTGGGCTCGCCTCGACCAACCCGAGCTTTCGGGCTACGGGCCTACGACGAGATCGAGGCTCAGGGCAAAGGTTTCCAGACCGACCGGAGCTGTCGCTCGGCCGCGGAACGGCAGGGGCTTCCGATGAACATCGGAAATCCGAGCCGTCGGCCCCATTCAGGGAGGAAAGGTCCTGTCAGGGGGTGATGGGGAAGCGATCAGGAATGGGAGCGAGGCGGACCGCGCAGAGGGGGAGCAGTGAGCGCGGGAGCAGGGGCGGAACGGGGTGGGCTCGCCGAACGAGCTTCGGACACCGGCTCCAACTGGAGTGTCGCGGTGATCGAGCTCGTGGTCAGGGCATGGATTTGGAGGTGGCAGGCCACGCAGTGATGCTGGTCGCCGGCCGGCTCGTTCAGATGGTCGTGCCCGAGCCCTGAAAAGCTCGCACCCAATAGGAAAGTGACGAAGACGAGGGAAAGAACCCAGCCGAGCCGAACACCGGCCCGTGGGGAGCCGAAGACCCGTGAATGCCGGGTCTGCTTTGGGTGTTGGAAGCCGGGCGTCTGCGTCATATCGCTAATGATAGGTCATTATCATGACAAGGTCAATCGACCTTGTGAGTAATTGCGCACCGGTTTGGTGTCCATTGCTTGCGAATCGTGCTGGGCCCGGGTCTCCTGGCCTTGGCCTTGGCGCCGTTGGCTCTGTCGTGGAATCGTCATCGCTAGGTAGCAGAGATCCGGAGCGTGTCACGCTTTTCAGCGCACGACGACGAGACCGCCGAGCGAACGGAATTACGGGTTAAGATCCGGCCCACGCGGAGACACCGGACCCGGTGTCGAGCATCCCGAGGAGCCCCGTTCTTAGATGAGCCGAGAGGCAGCCGTCCGAGAGCTATACGAGCAGACCGTGGCCTTGACCGACGGTCAACGGTCGAGCCTGCTCGAATCCAGCGATTTCGACCCTGTGGTCGCGACCCGAGCCCAGCAATTGCTGACCGCGGCCACGCTGCTGTCTTCCGGACGGGCGGCTCCGACACCCAAGCCGCCCGACACACCGCCGGCCAAGGTCGGTCGTTACGAGATTCTGGGAGTGCTCGGTCAGGGGGGATTCGGCATTGTCTACAGCGGTCGCGACACCGTGCTCAAGCGTCGGGTGGCGATCAAGATGTGTCTCTCGGACGACGAGGAGCTGCGTCGACGATTCGTGCATGAAGCGGAGATCTCAGCCGCGCTGCAACACCCGAATGTGGTGACGATCTACGATTTCGGCGTCTCGGACGGCTTGCCCTACCTCGTGCAGGAGCTGCTCTCCGGCGAGGATATGTCGGACACCATCCGCGACAGCACGCCGGCGGACCTCGATCTGGACCTGCGGATACGAGCTTTGTTGGGAGTGGCCGAGGGCTTGGCCCACGCCCACCGCCATGGGGTGGTGCATCGGGATATCAAACCGAGCAATGTGCGCTTGACCGACACCGGTGGCATCAAGCTACTGGACTTCGGAATCGCCCAGCTTCTGCACCGCCATTCCGACCTGAGCGTTGACGAGAGCGTTGCCGGCACCGTCGGATATTTAGCGCCGGAGCAGCTCAACGGCGAGGCGGTGGGTAAATCGGCGGACGTATTCTCCTTCGGCGCTCTGGCCTTCGAATGGTTGACCGGTAAGCGGGCCTTTCCCGGTGTTTCCTTTGCCGAGGTGGCCTACGGCTTGCTCTTCCACCCCGTGGAGCTGGATGAGCTACGCCTTGCGGGAGTGCCGGAAGGCCTGGTCGCGGTGGTCGAGCGTTGTCTGCGGAAAGACGCCGCGGAGCGTTACGAGGATGCCGCCTATTTGGCTGACGACTTGCGTGATCTGCACCTGGGCGGGACCGTCGATCCCACGTCTGATCCCACGTCGTCCTCTCAGGTCCCGGTGGATGTTGACATGTCGCAGACCCCCGCCAAAAAGCCGGGCCCGGGCCGGTGGATCGCAGGGCTCCTCATGGCCGTCGGAATGGTCTTCGGGCTTTGGCGCGGGCTCGAAGAGCCGGAGCGAGCCGAGGATGGGTCGACCGGCGGGGTCGGCTCGACCCAAGGCACCGAGTCTGCAGCGCTGGGTTCTCTGACGCCTGAGCCTTTGCCTGGGCCGAGCGAGCCGACGGGCACGAATCCGGCGGATCCGCCGCCGGGCAATGCCGTCGAATCTGAGATCCTCGGCGAGGAGGAGGTTTCGTCTAAGGCGCCTCAACCGGCTCGAACCGATCCCGAGCGCCCGCCGCCCTCTGATCCGTCACCGCCGGTGGAGCAACCCGTGGAGCAGGAGCCACCGGCTCAGAGTGCGGAACAGACCACAGAAAAGACCACGAAGGTCGACCAGCCCGAAGCGGCGACGGCAGGAGCAGCGCGCGAAATCGCCGTCGCCGAGAGCCCTGAAGGGGAGGGCCCAGGCGATCCGAAATCGCCGGTGGAAACCTCCGAGATCAAAGCTCGAGCCGTGATGGCCCCACCGCCGGTGGCAGAACCCGAAGCGGCCGACCCGTCTCTGGTTTCCGCAGACCCCAGCTCTGCGGTCCCTTCAGAAGCGACCCCGCCGGCCAAAGGGCGGGTTGACAGCGAGCTCGAAAGCCCTCAGCTCTACATGGAAGGTCAAGCCGGGGTGATCCCGCCCCAACCGATAGATGCTCCGAGCGCGGAATACCCCCGCCGAGCCCGTCGTCGACAGATCACGACCCAGGTGGTGGTCGCCGTGCTGGTCGACGCCCAGGGTCGGGTGACCCGCACTTTGTTGGAACGACGGGATCGTAGCGAGCTGGGCTTCAACGAAGCGGCGGAAACCGCGGCCCGAGCCACCCGATTCGAGCCCGCCACCCTGGACGGCGTTCGCGGGTCGATGTGGGCTCGCCTGATCTACAACTTTAAGCCGTAGGGTCCTCAGAATCTCAGCTCGATCGAGAATCGAAGACGTCTGGGCTCTTGAAGGTCCGCCAACCCCCTGGGCAGGCCGAAGCCCGGCAGGTCGATATCTTCTTCCACGCCGAGTTGCGTCTGCTCGTCGAGCAGGTTGAAGACCTCGAGCTTCGCCAGGATCTCGAGCCGGCTGCGGGTTTCGATGGCCGCGGTCAGGCTCACATCCCATTGCAAGACGTCGTCCAACCGCCGGCTGCCCCTCGGGTCGAGGAAGATGATGGCTCCCTGTTGGGTGTCTCGGCGTTCCGCTTGCCAAGGTGTGCCGCTCTCGTAGGTCAGCGCGTTGCCCACGGTGAGGACCGTGCTCGACAGCGGAATCTCGTAAAGGCCGAAGATCCGCAGACGATTGGGGCGGTCGTAGGGCGCTCGGCCGTAGCGATTGATCACGTTGCCGTCGCTCAAATCCGTGAAATCGAGAAACGTGGAGTCGCCCCGGCGGCTGAAAAGGTTGCCCTCGGTTTTGCTGCGGGTCAGCGACGCGAGCATCTGCCAGCGATCGGCAAAGCGTTTCTGCACCAGCAGGCGGACGGCTTGGTGTCGACGTTCCCCTTGCTCGACATTGATGACCTGATCCGCGCGCTCGTCGAAGAAAATGACATCGTCCCAAAAATCGTCCCAGCGTCTGGAAATGGCGTGCAGCTGGAGCGAGACCGTGTCGCTCAGGCGTCGTTCGAAACCGAGCCCCCATTCGTCCATGCGGGTTCGTCGCAAATTCGGATCCAGCTCCGCCTCTTGGAACGGCTCGATCTCGAAGCTCTCGAGAAATCCCCAACAGGGGGAGCCGAGGTCGCCGGCGTCGGCGCCTTCGCACGACGGATCGCCGACCTGCCAGACGTAGAGCGAGGCTCCGGAGAAGAGGTCCGACCGCAGGAAGCTGTCCGTGAAGCCCTGGGGAAAGGGCTCGAAATAGCGACCGGCAAATAACGAGTAGAGGGTGGTGCCGTCGCCCGTGGCGTCGTATTTGACCCCCAGGCGCGGGGCGACGCCCTGATGGTCGGTGAGATCACGACCCTCGATTTCTTCGGTGATTTGACGCTCCCACCGCACACCGACGTCGAAGAGCCAGCGTCCGAAAGTGACGGCGTCGCCGACATAGATCGCGGTGTTGGCAGATCGGCTGCGGGAGCCGGGAATGTCCGGGATATTGAAAAGCAGAAATGGGGAGAAGGTGCCCTGTGCGGGATCGAAGGAGCTGCAGCGGCCGCCCGCGAGGCATTCCTCCGATAGGCCGAGATCGAGAAAAAGCTGGCTCGTCACCGGTTGGCCGGTTTCTTGATCGACGCCTTCCAACCCGCTGAAGCGCAGGTTTCGCTCCGATTCGCTGTATTGAATGTCGAGCCCGAGGCGCAGGTCGTGGTCCACCTTGTCGCCGCTTTTGAACCATGAGAGGGCAAAACCTCCCTGGCGCCGAGGGCGGGTTTCTCGGCCGACATCGGTGAGACCGTTGTAGATGGTCAGCTCATCGAAGACGTCGTCCAGCTCGACCTCGTCGAAGTTAGGGCCCAAGCGGGTGATGTCGGCGTGCACGGCGTCGCCGGTGAGGCCGGTCCGACGACCCGGGTCCCGTCGCAACGTGCGATCCTGGAGGGCGATCGAGGCGCTCGCGGTCCACGACGGACCGAGCACGCCGGTCCAATCGATCTTCTCGAAGTGACCGCTCTGCCGGAGCCGAGAGATCGCCGCCAGATCTCCGGCGATGGGCACGATCAGCGCGTCGAATGCGCTCGTCGCCGGTTTGCCCGTGGTGTTTTCGGCGGCGTCGAGCAGGGGTGAGAACGCCAGGGAGGCGGCGGAGTCGACGGCGTATTGGCCTTCGATCGTATGGCTCTCGCCGATCCGCCCGCCGAAGCGAAAAAGGGCCGATTCCACCGCCACGCCCGCGTCCCAAAAATCGCCGGCCAAGGTGGGGCGGGAAAGGGTCGATTCACCGTCCTGGCCGGCGGCGAAGTACCAGGCGCGATTGGCAAATAGCGGGCCGGAGAGGGTGACGGCGGAGGTTTGATCGTCGCCGGAGCCCTGATTGGCCGCGTCGATGTCCAGGGCCAAGGTTTCCGAGCCCGGTCGAGACGCGTAGTCGGAACGCCCGGAGCTCGGCTCCACCTGCCAGCGAGCGGTGCCCCGATGTCGACCGTCGCCGGTGCGCGTCACCACATTGATCACGGCTCCGGACACACGCCCGAGCTCCGCGGGCATGCCGGCGGTCACCACCTCCACGGACTCGACCGCTTCATACGCGAGATTGAGGCCGAATAGGCCGGTCACGGCGTCGGTGGTGTCGACACCGTCGATCAAGAAGAGGTTGTTGCTGCGCAACGCGCCGCCGACATTCGGATTGCCGTCTTGGCCGCCGCCGACGTCCGGCAACAGCAGGGCGACACTTTGGTAGAAGCGCTCCACGGGCAGCACGTCCAGGAACTCCCGGCGGACCACGGATCTCACCCGCGTGTCCTGGGAGTCGACCAAGGGAGCCAGGGCCACCACTTGCACGCTCTCCGAAGGGCCGGACAGCACAGCCGCGGGGTCGACAGCATTGCCGCCTTCCGCTTCGTCCAGCTTCAGATCCACTCTCGTGGTGCGACCCACATAGACCGCCACACCGTCGCGCCGGTCTTGCAGGCTCAGCAACTGGGCGCTGACGTCGTACCCGCCGGGGCGCAGAGCGGGGAAGCGGAACCGTCCGGTTTCATCGGTCAAGGCCCCGCGCCGTCCATCGGGTCCCTCCAAGGTGATTTGAACCCCCGGCACCGGGCTCAGCTCGGCGTCGACCACCGTGCCGGCCAGATTTCCGGTTTGGGTGCCGTCGGCGGCGGCTTTCCTTGGGCCGACGGCGATCAGGAGGAGCGCCGAGACAACGAGGATGAGGACAAGGCGATAGGGAATTTGCATGGTTGGAGCCTGGGTGGCCTCCCTAGGAAGCTCGCAGGATTTTCTCCATCTTGCGTCCCTTCGCGAGCTCATCCACCAACTTGTCTAAGTAGCGGACCTGTCGGGTCAAGGGCGTTTCGATGTCTTCGATTCGATAACCGCAGATCACACCCTTGATCAGACTCGCATTCGGGTTGAGCGTCGCTTCAGCGAAGAATTGCTCGAATGTCACGTCACTGTCGGCCAACGATCGCACCTTGGCCTCGTCAAACCCCGTCAGCCAGGAGATGACCTGGTGAAGCTCGTCCAGGGTCCGCCCCTTCTTTTCGACTTTCGTCACGTAGTGGGGATAAACGGAGGCGAATTTCATGTCGGCGATTCGCTGATCGTGTTCTGGCGTGGTGGTCATAGTCGGGTACCGAGGTCGGTTGGGTGGGAAGGTGGGCACGTCTCGCCGTGCATTTTTCAGAGTGTATCTTCTTCGTGTTCATCGAGACGAATTGGATAAAATGGGTCTCGGAATTTCGCCATCGCTATCCTCAAGCTTTTGCACTGAGACTTCTTCTTGCGAGCTCGATTCTCAACAATCCGCTTCGCCTTGCTGCGCAGCGATGAGCGGGCCGATGACGTGTCGGCCCTGCGTCGGCTAGCTTTTGCCGGTCGATTCGGACCCGAGGACCTCGCGCAGGGCATCAGCGATCCCCGCGAGAGCCGGGCCCGAGTCGTTGTCGCCGAAGGGGAGAGGGCTCTCGTCGGCTCCGTCCGTTTGATCCCTCCTGGCCCCGGGCCGCTTCTTTATCCCACGACACGCTTCGTCGGAGATGTCGGCACCCTGGCTCCGGACCCGGTCCGAGCGGAGGCCGGCTGGGGATGTGTGCACCCGGAGCACCAGGGCACAGGGCTCTTTCGTCGGCTCATGAAAAGGACGATTTCAGTCGCCCGGAGCTTCAAGGCAGAAGCTCTCATTCTCGCCACTCGACGAGAGCACTCAGCGTTCTGGCGATCGCTCGATTTCGAGGTGACCGGCGTTTCCTATCGCGGCGCGTTCTCTGGGGCCGACTATGTTGTGGTGTCGGTGGATCTGCTCCGAATCTCAGGGAATCCCGTCATTTGCCGGAGGGTTTAGAATCGAGCTCTCTATCGTTCAGACCCGATGACACCGGCTCGCCCGATCCGGGGAGCGAGCGCAAAGGAGATGTCGTGACCAGGATGCATACGAGACGGGAACCCTTGCCGGAGCAGAGTCAGAAGCCGGAGCCACAACAGGCCTCGGCCCGACGATCCATCGCACGGTGCAACAAGTGTTGGCGGGGCAAGATCGCTTGATCGAGCTGATCAAGAAATACGACATCAAAATGGGCTTCGGCACGGATTTCGTATTCGGTAGCTACAAAAGCCTGGTCCGAGAATTCATCGCCCGGACCCAATATTTCTCTCCGGCCGAGATCCTCATCCAAGCCACCTCCGAAAGCGCGGAAATCATCCGCATGGCCGGCAAGCTCGACCCCTACGACTCCTTCGGCGAAATCAAAGAGGGTTGGCTGGGGTGATCATGAAAGACGGTAAGTTGGTCAAGAATACGCTCGGGAAGTGAGCCGGGCACCTACAACACCACGCTCACCATTCTGGTGCCCGACGCCACCAACGTCGACGTGCCGATTACGATGACCGTTCCGAACACGCCTCTCACGGCGCCCGCCAATCCGTTTCCGGTCAATGGTGCCACCAACCAACCCCTGGCCTTCACCATGGATTGGACCGCATCGGACCCGGATTTCGGTCAGGTGGTGACCTACGACCTCTATTTTTCGACCAGCCAGCCCCTGGTCAACACCTTGGTCCGTGATTCCGCCGGGACCCCGGGTCGGTCGGCTTTTCGCCGGACGACTCGTGGTTCAACGGACCTTCAGGTGGTTCAGTGATGGTTCACTGAACCACCTGAAGGTGGAGGAAGTACCGAATTTCTGGAGCTTTGGGAGGTTTGGAGGCTTGGCATGCGCCGTGCAATCTCGGTCTTTCGAGCCCGCATGAGGCGGGCTCGAAACAGAGAGGAAGCACCCATGTCCGTCCAAATCTTGTCTCAGAACGCCGCGCCCGGAAAGCAAGTGAAATTCAACTTCTCCGCCGAGGTGGTGTCCTATGTCATCGGCATCAGCTACTGGTATTTCGAGTACGACAAATCCGATCACCAGACCAAAGAAATCTCCCTGAATATCGACTCCAGCAGCAACGGCGATGTGGTCTACGCGACCCCCAAAGCCGTGCTCTCCGGCCAGGGGCATGGTCTGAATTCGAGCTCGACCGTCAACATGAGCTGCATCGCCGTGTTGAAGGAAGCTGAGAGCGACCTGGTTCTGGCGAGCCTCCCGGGTCTGGCGAATGGCTCCAAAAGCACCCCGATCACGACTCCGGTGCCTTCGAGCATCGACGCTGGGGTGGTCAACGGGTGGTATGCGGAATACGGGGCGGGGCATCACGTCAAGACTTTCCAAACCAGCGTTCAGACCATCGTCAACGGCTCGCTGACGACCCTCGAAAGCACGATGGTGATGAAGGACAATACGGGCCACTCCGCGTCCAATCCGACCCTCGACGCCGGGCTGATCGCCTCTTCGAGCCCGGAGCTGATCGCCGGGTATCTCCAACAAGAGCAGACGGGCAGCCCGCTCCAGGTCTCGTTTCCGGGAGTGAGCAACCTGAGCAGCGTGGGGGTCATGCTGCAGAGCCTCACCGTCAGCTACGGCACCAACACGGATCACGACATCAAATTCATCGGCGGGGGCACGACGGGCTGGACCGTCAACGGCAACACCGTCACCCTCAACAACGCGCAGGGGCTGATGAGCGATGGAAAGCACAACCAGGACAGCTCGCTGTCCTCGGTGTCGCTGATCGTCTTGGCGGTCCCGGCCTGATCCTTGGCCGACTGACTCCCTTGCCGACGGATTCCTTCAACGACCGACCCGCGACCCGCGGCTGCCCGCCGCGGGTCGCTTCGTTTTTGGGGGCTCGCGGCCGAGGAGCGCGGTACTCAAGCCCCCGACCGTTTGAGCCGGGAGAGCGCTCGTCTGGACTCGAGAAGGCTGGGATGCTCGGCCGGCAGCAGCTCGGAGCGGAGCCTTACGGCTCGATCGAGCGCTGCCAGTGCCGCAGGCAAATCCTCGTGGACCAAACCGGTAGTGTCGAGGCTTTGCCCCGGTGCTCTGCGCAGCTGACGGCGGGCGACGGCTTTGAGCTCACGGTATATGGGATTTCGGCTGGGCGCCTGCCGAAAATACCCGCTCTCCGGAGCAGGTGTCACGTCGGGTAGGCAGGGAGCGGGCCTCAGATTCAGGCGAGGTGGAGCAGCCGGTCGGGCTCGGCCGGAGGGCTGGAGAATCGTGATAATTTGCCCTGGGTTTTCTCTCTAATCCCGTCTGTGAGCGGCTTGTTGTCGCTTTGGAGGAGCTGTCGTTGACCGACGATCTACCGCGGGTCGACCTCGGGCCTTATCGGTTGGAAGTGTTGCTCGGCCGCGGGGGCATGGGCACGGTGTATCGGGCCGTGGATAAGCGGCTCGGGCGGCGGGTGGCGGTCAAACATCTTCCGCCCGAAGCCGGAGGTGACGAGCATCGGCGCCTTCGGTTCCGTCGGGAAGCGGCGATCCTGGCACGGCTCAGCCATCCGGCGGTGGTGCAAATCTTCGACCTCATCGAGTCTGAAGAGGGCGACTGGATCGTCATGGAGCTGGTGTCCGGCTCAACTCTCGCCGAGCTGGTGAGACAAGGACCCCTGCCGATCGCCCGGGTGCTGGACATCGGACAGCAGGTGGCGAATGGATTGTCCGAAGCCCACGACCAGGGCATCCTTCATCGGGATCTCAAGGCGTCGAATGTGATCGAAGGCGGCTCGGGCGTCAAGATTCTCGACTTCGGATTAGCGAAGTGGTCTCCCATGGAACCTTCTTCGTCGACGGATCCGGCGGTAGGGACGGTAGGGACGCCGCTGGGACCTGAGCCGGGGGATTCGCCCCAGGGTTATTCGACGCCAGGCTATTCGACCCACTCGCTCTCCGCCACGGGGCAAATCGCCGGCACGTTTCAGTCCATGTCCCCTGAGCAGGCACGAGGGCTGCCCTTGGATCGCCGCTCGGACCTCTTTTCCCTGGGATTGCTGCTCTACGAGCTGACCGTCGGTCGGGCCGCATTCCACGGGGAGACGGGGCTCGACACGCTGTTGCAGATCACCGGACGTCCTCATCGACCGGCGATCGAGGCGCGTCCCGACACGCCTCCGACGCTTTCGGCGTTGATCGATCGACTGCTGGAGAAGTCGCCGGGGGATCGTCCGCCCGATGCGGGAGCCGTCGCCGGGGAGCTGGCTCGTTTGCGGCGAGATTTCGAGCAAGCGGTCGGCAGGCATGGCGGGTCTGCCGCATCGAGTTGGTTTCTGCGTCGGCGGTGGATCGTCGGCACGACTCCCATGGTCGCACTGGTCGCACTGGTCGCACTGGTTGCACTGGTCGTCGGTGGAGTGACGGTCGCCGCCTTCGACGGCAACCGGTGGGACCCTTTTGCCGCTCTCCTCGGATCGACCCCGCCTGCATCCGTCGCTTCGGAGGCCGACGGAGAGGCACCGAGCTCCTACGGCGCCTTTGAGCGGGGGATGGCATACCTCGATCGATTCGATCAGCCGGATCATCTGTCCAGCGCGGTGGCGGCCTTTGAAGAGGCTCTGGCCTTGGACGAAGGCTCAGCCCCGGCCCATGCGGGCCTAGCGTTGGCTTATTGGCGGCGTTTTAAAGAGAAGCGGGATCCCCTCTGGCTGGAGCAGGCCTTGCCCCTGGCCGAGCGAGCGGTGGGGATCGACGAGCACCTAGCCCTGGGTCATATCGCGTTGGGCACCATCTACGGGGATTCCGCACGTTACGCCGAGGCCCTCGAGCAGCTCGAGATCGCCCTGCGGCTCTCTCCGAACCACGCCGATGCATACCGCGGAATGGGAGTGGCCCATTCGGTGGAAGGCAAGTTTTCCGAAGCGATTGCCGCCTTTGAGCGGGCGGCTCGGCTCAAGCCGCAGGACGCCGGTCTCTATGCCCGTCTCGGCACGATTTACTACCGCCAAGGCCGGCTCGAGGAGGCGGAAGCGCAATACCTGAAGAGCATCGAGCTCGCTCCTTACGGCATCTACGGCTACCGAAATCTCGCCGCGGTCTACTACATGCAAGACCGCTTGGCGGAGGCCGCGGATACTTTGCAGAAGGCCTTGGCCATCGAGCAACGGCCGTCCCTCTACTCGAATTTGGGCATGATTCTCTTTGCCCAAGGCCTATATCGTCCCGCCGCCCGCGCCTTTCAAGAAGCCTTGGATCGCGGCGGCGCCGGTTTCTATTTGTATTGGGCGAATCTGGCCGACGCGTATCGCTTGGCCGCGGGAACCGAGGACGAAGCCGGCAAAGCCTACGCACAAGCGATTCGCTTGGCCCGCGGGGAGCTTCGGGAGCGGCCTGAGCATTCGAGCCTGAGGAGCCGGATCGCTCTCTACTTGGCCAAGCGTGGGGATTGTACCGAGGCTTTGGCTGAGCTGGATCTCTTGGAACAGGTCCCCACCGATGCGACGGATCACTATCGGCGGGCGGTGACCCTCGAGGTGTGCGCGCGGCGTGACGAGGCCCTCGACGCCCTCGGTGAAGCCCTCGGGGCGGGCTTTTCCGCGGCTGAGGTGGCCCGAGATCCGGAGCTCTTCGAGCTGCGCTCAGATCCCGGCTATCACCGTCTGTTGACCGAGGATGGAGGCCGGGCCTCCGGCGCGGGCTCATCGGCCACCGGCGCCTCACCCGCCTGATCGAGCCGCTTCGACATAGGTATCGTCGCCCGTTTCGGAATCGCCCACCACCATTTCCGGATCCACCCGATAGAAGCGGGCCATGTCGTTGAGTGGGCCGACGGTCAAAAGGGCCCGGAATTTGAACCGTCCCGCGTTGGAGATGTGCACCAGGCTTCGGTCGCCGGGCCAGACGGCAGACCAACCGGAACCGATCCCATAGGAGACGCTCGGCACGGTGCTGGGCTTGAAGATCGTGGACACCAGCGTCGGCACCATGGTGGAGCTGTCTTTGGGCTCCACGACCACCGGGGAGAAGTTTTCCCCTTCGCCGACCGCTGAGGTGAACAACACCTGCAAGCTGATGGGCCGTGGCTTGTCGGCGGTGGGCTCAGCCGACCAGTCGCTGAAGTCGTAGACGCGAAATTCGAGGTCGCAAGCTGTGTGCAGGTGTTTGGGATTGCCGGCCGAAATCAACAGTCCGCCCGCCTTCGGCGACATCGAATCATTCACCAGGTTCAGCTGCAGGGGATACACGCCGTCCCGAACGCTGACCACTGGCTGAGTATGCCAGTTGAAACCCAGCTCGAAGGCCAATTTAGCTCTTTGTGTCATCTTTGTTCTCCCATGTTGGTTAGGTTCCGGCCGGTTCGGTCCATGTCCGGGATGCTATCTTCCTCTCATGTCTTCGCCATTCGAGCCCGATCGACCGAGTCGAGAGCCGGGGCACAGCACCGAGACCGATTTCGGGGATCCCCTCAGCTCCTTCGGTCACGACCCCTTCGTGCCCGGCCTCACGGTGCTTTACCATGCCGATCTTCATCGAGTGGGTGAGCGAGCTGTGCTTTTGGACTTGGTGAGCAGAGGTAGCGGGACGGTCGAGCTCTCTCGCCGTCGGCCCGACTTTGCCCCGCCGGCCGGGGGCTCCCGACGGCCCCTGGAGCATTCCGGCATCAGCCGTCGACCCATGGTCCTGCGTCGCGGGGTGGACGGCGGTCTGAGCCTGGACACCAGCGGCACCCGCACGCCGGTGGCGGTCAACGGCGATCCCGTTCGCGGAGCACGCGACATCTCGAAAGCCGAGCTCGATCATGGTGTAGTGCTGCTGCTGGGCATCGGCGTGGTGGTGTTGCTGCATCGTCTCGACCCTGTGGTCTTGCCGGATCTGCCCACCTACGGCCTGATCGGTGAAAGCTCGGCATTACAGCGGGTCCGGGCGGAGGTCGGCAAGGTGTGCGACCTCGCCGTACCGGTGCTGTTGCGGGGTGAGACCGGAACCGGCAAGGAATTGGTGGCCCGAGCGATTCACGACGCCGGATCCCGGCGGGATCGCCCTTTCGTGGCGGTCAACATGGCCGCCCTGCCGCCGTCCTTGGCCGCGGCCGAGCTCTTCGGCTCGGAACGGGGGGCCTTCACCGGCGCCGATCGCCGTCGTCAGGGCCTTTTCCAGCGTGCCCATACCGGCACGCTCTTCTTGGACGAGGTGGGCGAGGCGCCGCCGGAAGTCCAAGCCATGCTCCTGCGTACCCTGGAGACCGGCGAGGTGCGCTCGGTGGGCTCGGAGGAGGCACGCAACGTGGACGTGCGATTGATTTCGGCGACGGACGCCGACCTCGAGGAGGGTATTGCCGAGCATCGATTCAGGGCTCCTTTGTTGCACCGTCTCTCCGGGTTCGATTTGCGATTGCCGCCGCTGAGGCAGCGGCGGGACGACTTCGGCAGATTGTTGAAGCATTTTTTGTGCCGGGAAATGGAAGCGGTAGGGGAGGAGGCTCGCCTTCACGCTTCCCGATCGCTCCGCCCTGGTATGCAGTGGCTTCCGGCCGAGGCGGTGGCCCGGATGGCCGTCTACCCGTGGCCGGGCAATGTGCGGCAGCTGCTGAACGTGGTTCGTCAAATCGTCATTGCCGGTCGTGGGGAAGCGCGGGCTCGCTTGCCGGAAGCGGTGGAGATCCTGCTCGCCGGCGCGCCGTCGTTCCTGGACGGGCAGACCGTCACGGAGACGCCGCAGCCGAGCTCCGAGCCGGCTTCGCGCGCCCTCAAACCCTCGGAAATCGACGACCAAACCCTCGTCGAGCTGCTGCGGGCCCATCGGTTCAATGTGCGCGCCGCCGCCGCCGCGGCCGACATTTCTCCCACCTCCCTTTACGCCTTGATAGAAGCCTGTCCGCTGGTGCGCAAACCCGCCGATCTTCAAGCGGATGAGGTGGCGGCGAGCCTCGAGCGCGCCCAGGGTGATGTCGACGCCGCGGCCATGGACTTGGAAGTCTCCAGCCTGGGGCTGAAGCGCCGACTGAAAGAGCTGGGCCTGCGCTAGACATCTGCCGAGCCGTTTTTTCACTGATGAGTCGGGTGCTTCCGTTTGCGGGCGGGGGCAAGCCCCGCCCCTACGCCCGAGCGGGCAGATCCACCTGTTGGGCGGAGCTCAAGTCGTCCAGTGAACGTTCAATAAGCATTTATTGAACGTTCATGGGTCGTCTCGCGTTGCCTTTTGAAGGCTTTTCTTGCCCTTCAGCGGGTTTTTTCAGGCCGGCACGGGCCTTGAAAGATAGATCCCCGACAGCAACGTCCTCGACAGTCACAGTCCTCGACAAAAACCCTATAAAACCTGGGTTGGAAGACTCAGGTGCTAAAGGAAAGGAAATCCTATGAAGAAACAACTGTTGCCCATCTTGCTCAGCCTCTCCTTCATGGCCTCGATCGTCGCGTTGCCTGCCGGCGCGGACCACACCACTCCCATCTATACCTGGAGCGAAGACGAGCAGCCCAAATCGATGGGATCCGCCTATGAATGGTTCTGTGGCTTTAAACACATCCAAGGAAAGTTCGAGGGGGAAGGAGAAGGTATCTTTCTCAGCATCGACGAGGTGAATGGTTCTGCTCAGTGGGCGATGCAAGGTCGCTCCGAAACCCACGGCCTCTACGCCGAAGCATTCTGTATCCCGGCTTCGGTCCCGCCCAAAGGCTACAGCTGGGCCCAAGGCCAGCCGCCGGTCAAGATGGGCTCAAATCAGGGGCAAGTGTGCGCGCTGACTGGTGTGGGTGGCAAATTCGAGGGTGAGGGGGAGATGGTGGAGGTTTCGGTAGACAATGGTCAGTGGGTCCTTTACGGCAAGTCGAACCAAAAAGGGGTAAACGCCACCGCCGCCTGCTTCAAAACCACCGCGAAACAGAGCTTCCACAGGTGGAATGAAGGAAAGCCCAGCTTAGTTCTAGGTAGCGCGCTCGACCGCCAATGTTTCCTGCTCTCCATGCAAGGTAAATTCGAAGGCTCCGGGGAACAGGTCTACTTATTCTTTGAGCAAGGTAGTTGGCGTCTATATGGGGTTTCGAACCAACACGGAGTGTCCACATCGGCCGTTTGCATCGATTGATGCCCGAAGATCTTTTAGTTTGAACGCGGAATCACCGACCAAGGAGATCAAATATGCCTATCCATGACTACATCATCGATCAGCTACCGGAAGATGTCCAAGCGATCATCGAAAATTACGAAGGCTTCACCGACATCGACGACTTCATGAATGGGGTTCTCAATGACCAACACTGGTTTTATGAAGCGACCATCCAAGGCTGGATCTATCAGCTACTTTATTCCGGCTACCAGACGACATTTCTTTTCTTCCTCGAGCAACCCTACAACACCGCGGCCGCCCAGGGAGGCCGTAGCGACATCACATTTGTCGAGCACGGGCCTTGGATAACCAGCGCTATTGAGGTTAAGTCGGATTTCGTTTACGAATCCATGCTGGTAGATATGCAGGTGCTGAATGCCCAGATAAACGCGGGAAACATCGCCTCGGGTTACGGCATCTTCTGCGCCTCGAGCGAAGCGCAAATCCAGGACTGGCAGACGAAATTTGCCCAGGAGCCCGACCTCACCCTCAACTTCCAGAACGGAAGGCTTTTTTCCGTGGGAATCGTCGGCGAGCCCAGGTAGGCCGGCGAGCCTTCGATTCCTCCATCCCGTCGGGAGGGATGACTCCTATTCCGTCCGATTCCGTTCCAAGCTGCTACCACCGTACCTGACCTTCGGCCAAACCGATGGCCCGCTCGAGGGTCGACAAAACATGGTGTCGGGCGTCCGGATCGATGCCGTCCAAGAATTCGCCCTGAATTTGAAAACCCGACTTGCGACCGGTCGGCAGGTCGACCTCGTAGGTCACGTGCACGAAATGGCTGGCCGGATCGGGGTCGTCCGGTGCGGCCGCCAGGTTGTGGATGAAGATCGACCGATCCGACGCCCGCTGCCAGCTGATCCGCGTGGTGAGCCCGAAGTCGTCCGTATACCAGGGGCTCCACTCGTGCTCTTTCAGGTGAAAGCCTTTGAGCGGCAAACGCCCTTCCGCGACGGCCTGTTCCGGCCCCATGACCTCGAAATGCTCACCGGTCTTTCTTGACATACTGTCTCCAACTGGTTACAACCTTCACGTATTCTCTCGTATCGTTCCGCATCGAGCCACCGCCAAAGGCTCGAAAAAAACGAGACGGGCCCGGTGCCCGACCTATGCGGACATCCCTCTCAACCGAAGGAGACACGACATGAACCCGAAGCAAGTGACCCCGCAGGATCTGAAAGCCCAGGAAGCCGGTCCGATCCAGACCCGAGATCATGAGCTGAGCACCTGTCCGACCTGCGTCTCGGGCATTGAAGCGTCTACCCTCGAGAAGAACTATCTCGAGATTCTGAAACGCTGATCCCCACATTTCCGGCCCCGTGTCCGCATGCGGACGCGGGGCCGGATCTTCGATCCGCATCCGAAGCTCACCATCCAATTCCGTTCTCGATTCCAGCCCGGCGAGACCGCACCTCTCCAGGAGACCTCCATGGGTTTGAGCGACCCCATTTCTGAGATTCCACGCTTGGGCGTGGGTCTATCGTTCCAGGACACCCTCTCCAATTTCGTGTGCGAGCACTTGGATGCGTTCGACTACCTGGAGGTCGTTCCCGATTCCCTGTGGGACGATCGTGGCCGGGGTGCCCGACCGCGCTATGAAGAGAAACAAGCTTTCCTCGACTTGCTGGGATTCGTCGCTGAGCACAAGCCGATCATCGGTCACAGCATCGGCCTGTCCATCGGCACCGACGACGACATCGATCCCGAGCACGTCGAGCAGATCGCCACATGGCAGAAGCGCTACCAATTCCCTTGGCATAGCGACCATCTGAGCTTCAACCGTTTGGACCACGCCAGCGGCCATTCCATCGACGTCGGCTTCACCATGCCGGTGCCATACGATTCCGCGGTCCTCGATCTGCTGGCGAGCAAAGTCGACACCATGCAGCGCCGGGTTCCGGCTCCTTTCCTGCTGGAGAATAATGTGTATTATTTCCAGATTCCCGAGCAGGAGATGACCGAGGCGGAGTTTCTCAACCGGCTCACGGAGCGCACGGGCTGCGGCCTGCTGCTCGACCTGCACAATGTGTATGTCAACTCTCGCAACCACGGCTTCGAGCCCCGGGAATTTCTCGAAGGCTTCGATCTCACCCGAGTGGTGGAGATGCATATCGCCGGTGGCTTGAGCGTGGAAGGGGCCTATCTCGACGCCCATTCCGGCCCTTGTCCCGAAGCGGTGTGGGATCTGCTGGATTGGGTCATGCCGCGGGTGCCGAACCTCGGCGGTGTGACCTTTGAGGTGTTCTCCACCTACTATCCGAAAATGGGACCCGAGCGATTGCTCGAGGAGCTGGCCCGAGCGCGCGAGGCCACCGCCGATCATTTCGCCGCCACCGCGGCCTGTTGAGCCCAGAGGTTTGGCGCGGGAATGACACTCCACGGCTTTCAACAGGCCCTCTCCGAGCTGGTTCTATCGTCGGATCTGCGATCCCAAGTCGCGGATCGGGGAGCCGACGCCCTCGGCGCCTTCGATCTGGATCCTAGAGAGACGCGGCGGCTGCTGTCGATCGCCGAGCAATCGGGCTTGGGCACCGGTATTCTGATCCACCGTTCTTTCCGCCTCAGCATGTTGGTGCGCTCGCTGCCGCGAGCCTGTGAGCTGCTCGGAGCCGGGCTGTCGGATCTGGTCCACGACTATTGGGACGAGCATTTGCCTCTGCACTACAACTTTGTTTGGGAGTCGTGTCGGTTTGCCGGTTACCTGAGGCGGCAGTTGGAAGACGGCTCGTTGACGGAGCCGCTGTTGAGCGACCTCTTGCGCATCGACCTGGCGTCCATGGCCTTGCGGCGGGGTTTGCAGCCCGAGCAAGTCGCGCTGGATCCGCGGCCCGGAGCCGGCGACCTCTTGGAGGCATCGACTCCGAATCGGCTGGTCTTATTCTGTGGCCACGACCCGCGAGCGCTGCTGACCGGCGACGACCCAGGGGCGGCGAGCCCGTCGAGAGGGGAGTATCGGCTGGTCATCAGCCGACAGCCGGGCGGCGATCTCGAATTCGAATCGGCCTGAGGCGGTCCATCCTCGGCCATGAAGCTCCCGCAGCGAAACGTGCTCGACCGCCACAGATGGTCGGTCATCCTCACCTTGGCGATCCTCACTTTGGCCGTCGGTCTCGGGGCGGGCGCCGTCGGCTTTACCGTGCTCGACCGGGTGTTGCTCAGGCCGTTGCCGTTTCCCCAATCGGAAACCCTCTACGCCCTGCACCACACCGCCCCCGGTTTGAATCTTGCACGCCTCGAGCTGTCCGACGCCACCTATTGGTTGTATCGCCAGAGCCGGACCCTGGACGGCTTGGGAATTTACCGAGTCACCGACGTCGACGTCACGGGAGATTGGGCGCCCGAGCGGTTGACCGCAGCCCTGGTGTCCGCGGAGCTGCTGCCCATGCTCGGGGCCGTGCCGGTCCACGGTCGGGGATTCGTCGACGAGGAAGAGGTGCCCGGCGGCATCGACGCGGTGATGATCGGAGCCGGCTATTGGCGTCGGCGATTCGGCGGTGAAAACGAGATCTTGGGCCAACGCCTCATCGTCGACGGCCGGCCACGCACGATCGTCGGAGTGCTGCCGTCGACCTTTCGCTTTCCGTCGTCCGAGGTCGATTTGTGGATGCCCCTGGCCCTCGATCCAGAGACCGCCGTGGGGGCCCGTTTCGAATTCTCGGCCGTCACCCGTTTGCCCTCGCGGTCGGCGGTCGATTCGGCACTCGGGGATTTGCGCGGCCGACTGCCGCGCCTGGTGGTGGACTACCCGCAATCGCGCTGGACCGAGGCCTTGCTCGAATCCTCGGACCTGACACCGGTTCTAATACCGCTCAAGGACGAGCTGGTGGGAGGTCTGAACGACTATCTTTGGGCCCAAGCGGTAGCGGTCGGCCTGCTGCTGCTGGCCGCCTGCCTGAACGTCGCGACCCTGCTCTTGGTGCGGGCGGAGGATCGACGGCCGGAAACGGCCCTGCGGGTCGCCCTCGGTGCCGATCGTCGACAGCTTTTGGCACACCACTTGAAGCCGGGGCTGGGGATCGGTGCGGCGGCAGGAGTGCTGGGCCTCGGGTTTGCCGTCATTGGGCTGCACCTTTTGGCGACCCATGGACCTGAAATCTTGAGCTCGACGCGTCGCCTGACCGCCGACGGACGGACCGTGCTGCTGACCCTGGGCGTGGCCCTCGCGTTGGGCACCGCCCTGGGTTTGCTCACCGGATTGCGCGGGGTGGAGGATCCGGCTCGATGGCTGCGCTCCGGCGGCGCGACCCCGGCCCAACAGCGGGAGCGAACGGTGTTGGTGGTGCTTCAAGTGGCGGTCGCCACGGCATTGTGCACGGGGGCCGCCACCCTGGGCGTCGGTTTGATGGAGCTGCGCCGCGTGGACCCGGGCTTTGAGGTCAACCATGCGCTGAGCTTCGATCTTCGGCTGCCAAAGGCCCGATACGCCGACGCCGACGCCGTGGCGGCCTTTTACGGCAGAGCTCTCGAGAGTCTGGCAAGCCTGCCAGGAGTCGCGTCCGTGGGTGGCGTCCACCGCCTGCCGCTCACCGGGGGGGGAAGCACCAACGGCTGGACCGCCGAGGGCGCGACCCGCGGACCCGACGAAGGTCCGGCCGTTTTCGCCACCCGATGGGCGTCCGAGGGGTATTTTCAGGCCATGGACATCCCCCTGCTCCGGGGGCGTGCCTTCGAGCCGGCGGATCGCGAGCTGGTCAGGCCGGTGGCGGTGATCAGCCACGCTTTCGCGACCCATTTCTGGGGCGACGAGGATCCATTGGGCCGTCGCATCGCCCTCGGCACCGGCGAAAACGGTCCGTGGTACACGGTGGTCGGCGTGGTCGGCGACGTCCGGGATCGCAGCCTGAGCGGGCCTCCGGAGGCCATGGCCTACCTGCCCCTGATCACCCATTTACCCCGCCGAGAAGCAGCCTACGCGCCGTCGCAGCTGAGTCTGGTGCTGCGGGGCGGGGTCGGTGGCTCTGGTTTCGGTCCGGGCTTCCAGCCCGCGATACGTCAGCTTATTTCCGAGCTCGATCCCGAGCTGCCGATCAGCCGCATGGGACCCTTGGAACACCTGGCACGGAACGATCTCGCCGCTTCGCGTTTTGCCCTGACGCTGCTTCTCGCCACCGCTGGGGCCACCGGAGTGCCGGCAGTCGTCGGTCTATTCGGCTTGATCGCCTATTGGGTCCGCAGCCGGCGACGGGATTTCGGCGTGCGCCTGGCCCTCGGAGCCGATCCCAGGCGATTGCTGTGGCAGGTGCACGGCAAGTCCTTGAGGCTCACCGCGATCGGGGTCGTCCTCGGCTTGGTCGGAGCCGGCGTCGCCGGCGGTTATGTCGAGCATTTGATCTACGGGGTGCGCGCGATCGAGCCCTGGATCTACCTGACGGTGGCGCTGCTCTTCCTGCTCACCGCCCTGGTCGCCGGCCACGGGCCGGCCCGCCATGCGGCCAAGACCGATCCTCGGCAGGCCTTGCGCCAGGACTGAGTCTTCAGGGAGTGTCTTCAGGGAGTGTCTTCAGGGAGTGTCTTCAGGGAGTGCGTTCAGGGAGTGTTGATATATTGCTCCCACGAAGCCGATGGTCCGCGAGCCGCTGAGCCCGGCCGATCAGAATGACGGATTTTTCAGAATGAGGATAAGCATGAGCGCAGGCTTTAAAGCATGAACGACGAGCATGAGCTGAATCAGAGTCTTGCGGTTTTGATTGACGCCGACAACGCACGGGCCTCGGTCATCGACCCTCTTTTGGCAGAAGTGGCCAAATACGGGGTTGCCAGTGTGAAACGAATTTACGGCGATTGGACGACGCCGCAGCTGGGAAGCTGGAAAGCAGTGTTGTTGGAGCACTCCATCCATCCCGTCCAGCAGTTTCGCTACACGGTAGGAAAGAACGCCACCGACAGCGCCATGATCATCGATGCGATGGATTTGCTCTTCACGGGACGATTCGACGGATTCTGCCTGGTGTCGAGCGATAGCGACTTCACCCGGCTGGCTTCGCGGATTCGGGAAGAAGGAAAGCGAGTCTACGGCTTCGGCGAGAAGAAGACCCCTCGACCGTTCGTCGCGGCTTGCGACAAATTCATCTATTCGGAGGTGCTGCTGGCCGACGCGTCCACCGATGCTCCGTCCAAGGGCAAGAGCGGAAAAGAGCTGCGCGGTGACACTCATCTGGTGAGTCTCCTGCGCACGGCCGCGGATGCCGTCTCCGATGACGATGGTTGGGCCCATCTGGGAGCCCTGGGAAGCCATATCGCCAATCAGGCTCCGGATTTCGACCCCCGAAATTACGGTTTTAAGAAGCTCAGCGATTTGGTGGTTGCCATCGGCCTCTTCGAGGTCAGCCGGAAGTCGAAGAATATTTTGATTCGCGACGGACGGAAGCGGGCCTAGCCGGATCGGGCGCTCCAACGGATCCTGCTCAGCTTTTTGCGGAATTGTTCCACTGGATGAAGCCGCCGAGGGTGACACCCTGGGTCTTGAAATAGGCCTGGGCATCGGCGTACATGTCGGCGCGTACCAAGCTCGGGACGACGATGGATTTGGCCGCTGCATAAGCCGTCCACGGGGTGCCGACTGCTGTGTAGTCGTTCTGGGTTTCTTTGCCGGTGGTGTAAAGCTGGGGTGAGAGATAGTCGATGCTCGGATCGTTGAAGAAGGCTTGCATGAGCGTCGGTGCGTCCTTGCAGCCGTAGGGCTCGGAATGGCTGATGGTGACCAACAGACTGAGGTTTCGCGCTTTGATCTTTGCGAAGGCTTCGGTGAATGAGGGTGCAAGCCCTTGGTCTTCACAAACTTCGATGTCGAAAGCGAGACCGTCGTAGCCGACGACGTCGTCGAGGGAGTCGATTACCGCTTGAATCGTCTGGCTCGACCAGCCTCCGGCCTCATTGCCGCCGCCGAGGCACAAATATTTTGCGCCGACCATCTTGTCGACGAGCTTGGCGCTGTCCTTCAGGGCTGTGGTGATATTCGAAAAGCCCATGAAAGCGATCGCCATATTCGCCCCCTGGGGAGGTGTGACCGTTTCCCAGCCTTCGTCCCAATACCCGATGACCCCTGAGTCGTCGGAGTCGGGGGTCTCAGGCTGGCCGGCGGCCGTGGTTGGTGTCGTTTTGGTCGTCATGTCGCCTCTCATGCCGTCAAGGGGTGGGTTGTCTTTCCGAGGATCTTCGACCCTAGTCTATCCAAAGCAACATGAAGCACACCGAATCGCGCACATCGCGATTGTATATCGAGAGTTGAAGGTCTGTGGATTCTCTTCGGCCGTATCTGAGCGCGGATTACCCAGAGGATACTAGAAGTGGGTAGGAGGGTTCCCGAGGACGGAGCTGTGTGGTAGCCGAGAAGCCTTGAGCTCCTTGACGACAGGGGGTTTCGGCTGCAATCGGCCAGTTGGCCCGGGTCTTGCTATTTGTCGGGATGTGGAGTTGGAACGTGGCGTTGGAAGTCACCGACGCCGAAGAGCTCGAAATGAGCCGTCATGGACGGAATCGATATGAAGCCGGGCCACCCGTCAAGGTCGTCGGCGAGGATCCAATAGACCCGTCTCGAAAGCCGCGTAGGTAGTCGAGACGGGTTGTTCTTATCTGGGCCGGTACCCCTGCCGAGAAGCTGGACGACGAGCACACCGTCTGGACGACGAGCACACCGTGTTGGGTGAGTAGACAGATCGAATCCCATAAGAAGAGGCCCGCGGTCCGGAGACCACGGGCCTTTCACGCTTCTGCTTGGAAGCTTCAGGGGCAACCGACGAGCTTGACCTGAAGGGCTTCCATGCGTCGGCTCTGACCGGTGGTGCCGGCGGTGGCGCCGTTGCTGACCCAACCGTGCCAACCCTGACCTTTGACATGGGCGCGGTATTGAACACTGCAGCCCGCCGGCGGATTGACCAGCCAGACCTTGATCGCTTCCATGCGCCGGCTCTGACCGGTGGTGCCGGCGGTGGCGCCGTTGCACACGGAGCCCATCCAGCCGTTGCCTTTGACATGAGCTTGGTAGCAAATCGAAGTTCCGGAGGGCGGGTTGATCAACTTGATTTGGGCCGCCTCCATGCGTCGGTTCTGGCCGGTGGTGCCGGCGGTCGCGCCATCGAGCACCCAGCCGAGCCAACCCAGGCTCTTGACGTGAGCCCGATACTGCACATGCATATTTTCGTCCCGGATGGTGACCCAGCGGACTTGCTCATCCCAATTCGTGCAGCCGTTCTGGACCGCCAGCTTCACTCGATAGACGGTGCCGCCACCGAAGTCGGTGAAGTTGTAGTGGTTGGCGAGATTGACCGAGCCGACCTGACCACTGAACCAACTGGACCAGTAGTTGCCGGACACGGTGTTGCTACCCACAGAGTTGGTGCGATAGATCTCGATGAAGTATTGGGCCTCATTCTCGCTGGCGCTGCCGTTGAGCACGACGTTAGAGCTGTCGTAGGACGTCGAAGGTAAGGTGAAGGAAGCGGTAGCCTCGCGGCATTCGCACATGGAAAGGGTTTCCATGCGGGAGCCGCCGTTGTCGTTCGCCCAATGGGTGGTGTCGAAATAATCCTTTACCCAAATGGGGAAGCCGGGCGCGTTGATGGTGAAGTCACCGAGCTTGGTCACTTTCTTGTCGTTGCTACGCACCTTCTGGAAGAAAATGTCATAGGGCGGGGTGCAGTAGGAGTCGGTTCGTCCAAGGGAGCCGCGCACGCCGATGGTGTCGGCTTTCTCGCCCCACCACCAATTGAAGAGGCCTTTCTTCTGGTTCTTGGTCGTCCCGCCGACGGAGGCGTAGAGGCCCCAATTGCCGATCCATTGCTTGGCCTTCATGCGCCGGCTGCCGCCGGCATAGGTGTAGTGCTGGACCTCGGAATGGCTGCTGCGGCAGCACGACGACTTGGCCGAGTAGCTGTTGAACGTCAGGTCCGTGGAGCCGCTGCCACCACTTATCTCATCGAATAGGTAGCCCTCGCGCAACGCATCCAAAGACTCGATGTCCGCTGCGTCGACTTCATAATAACCATGGGGGTAGTAGCGGTAGATGGTGCCACCGACCTGGACCTCGCCTTGGGGATTCAGCAGGCCGCGGAAGTATGGGTCGTGCACCTGGTGATCATCGGGATCGTTGAATTCGTCGACGCCACCGGTCTCGTCGAAGATCGCCAGCTCGGTCTCGATCGACATCAGGAGCGATTCAAAGCCGAGCGAAAGGGCGAAGTCTTGAAAGACCGGGGCGTCCCGTTCGTCGCCCTCGCGTCCTCCGGCCTCGTCCTCGAGCTCCTGCTGGGCGATCAGCTCAGACATCACGGCGGCGAAGTGGTCCGTGCTTTCGAATACCAGCATGTCTTTATCGATGAGGGGTAGATCGTACCCCTCATTGGGTGACTCGGCAGCGAAAGCCGGCGAGTCGAAGACAATGGCAAGAAAAAGGCATGAGAACAAGGCGAAATAGCGGCGCATGTTGAGCTCCTAAACATCCAGGGGTTTAGTGAAATCGAGGCAAGAGTGATGAGTCCAAAAAGGACTGCGAGTCCAGAAAACCTATATGGGGTCGGACCCAAGAGGCCCTTTGCCATCTCAGGGTTGCAAAAGGTTTCTTTCAGCGTCGGACTTCACATGAGCAAGGTGCGTGCCAGATTCGTTGAGGGGATACGAATCCCATGGTCACAACAGACAAAATGAGGTGAGGGGCTGTGAGTTGGCACCCTACCTGGACCTGGTTGAGCTTCGATGATTCGGTTACGGCCCCAGGATCTCGGCACACAGCGACGAAGTTGGTGACGAGTTTGAGTAGGGGATTACCCATTGGGTATCCAATGGGGGAGGGGCTTACACGGGCCCGAGCCAGGCCTACCTGCCTGCCGGGCTTTCGCGACCGACATCGCGGCGAGTCGGTGCTTCCTCGGATCGGATTGAAGGATTCGATGGAACCGATGAGTCCTAGCCGCTCGAAGATTCTCGGAGCGGGCGCTGATCTCATCTTGAGGTGGGCTCGTGGTCAGACCAACTAGGGGCGGAGTGTCAACGTCTCCGAATGTTTCAACGAGCCCCATGGGGCGTCAACCTTTGGACTGGAGGATCATGACGAGGGTAAGGGCGATCACAAGCATCGCCCCTACGATCGGAATGCCGGTGACGGGTGCCCCGTTCGGGGTTGCCTTCCAGCTCTGAGCTCGTGATCGAGAGCGCCCGTTCACTTACCGCCGGAATGCCATTGCAGGCCCCAGCCATAGGCTCGGTCGCAGTCCGCGTGACCGTCGTGGAAGCTCATCAATTTGGTGACTCGCACGGCATCGTCGTCGAAGAATTCGAGCCCGGCAATCGCGGCAAAATTCTTGCCGCTGGTTTGTCGGCCCATTTCGACCACGATATCGGGATTGCCGGGAGCTTGGACCGTGACGATCGCGTCGGTGTGATTCCAACGGGGCACCCCTTCGTAGATGAAGGTGTAGATCGTCATGCGCTTGAGCTGGTGCAATCCCTGAGGGTTGAGCAAGATGGACTCGCCGGCCGCCGAGCTGCCGGAGCGGTCGTCACCGGTGTGCCAGATGAAGGGAGCGGCTGAATAGCAACCTTGGGCAGTCACCCGGTTTTTGGGGCCGCCTCGTCCGCGACTGAACTGCAATCCGTCGATGACGTTCTTTTGTCCGATGTTTGCAGACAGCAAGGATGCGAAGAAACCTGTTTTTTGAGGGTTGGCGTTCATCTCATAGAAACAACCGAGATCGAGATCTGCATCGGTTTGCCAATTGAGATTGATAAGGATGGAATCGATGGCGTTCTTAGATTTCAATCGAACGACCTGGCTTTCCCCTTTTTGTTTAAGAAATACAGGAGCTTTTTGCGCAGTGGATGTGGGTTTCGGCTTTAAGGATTTCGAGTTGCTGATCATGAAGAAGCTCCCAGGAGGTCAGTTACCCAGGCCGGTTCGGCGGCCTGAATGAAAATCGTGATATTCCAAATGAGGTACAGGGCAATCAGGCCATACGCTTGAGTCCTGCCCACCCTTGTGCCGTTTTCTTCCTGCCTCTCCCAAAGAAAGAGCGCCATCACGAGCACCGTGATGCCAAGGAGCGCGATACGCAGCGGTTGAATGTCGGCGGAGGAGAGACCAGCTACGGTTTGCATATGGATGTCCCCATAGATCCATCCATAGATCAAAAGTGGCAAACCGAGAGCGACGCAGATGTCGAAGATGTTGCTACCCACAGCATTGGCAACGGCGTCGTCATAATCTCCTTTGAGCGCATTGCCCACGGAGATAAAGGTGTCGGGAACGCTGGTGGCTGCCGCACCCAATATCACTGCCGTGAAATAGCCAGGAACGCCCAAAGCCTCGGCGGAACGCATCACTGCTTCAGCCAAGAAATAGCACGAGACGCTGAGACTGAGCACAGAAAGGGTCAGCACCGTCCAAGCCGAAGCCGCGGAATATGGACGGTCTCGAAAGAACAATCCGTTCCAGTCTTGGGTCAGGAGCTTGAGCCACCAAGCTCTTGGCCGCTGGTCGCTCTCGGGGTCCTGCTCATGGTTGATCTGCTCATCCGCGACCTGCCGGTGGGAGACTTGCTCTTCGGGCTCATCGACGGCGCCGGCCCCAGTCGGCCGCATTTGCCACATCAAGAACGTGAAATAGATCCCATAGATCAGCATCAGCAAGCCACCCATCCACCACGACAATACCGTTCCGCCCAGGAATAGGATCAGCGCCACTTCGGCGGCTAGAAAAAAGAGCCCGTCACGGAGAATCACCGCGCGATCCAAACGGATGAAGGGCAAAGGCTGAGGCATCGCGCGACTCTTGACCGTCACGGCCAAGATGCAAAGAGCCGGAATCACCACAGCGTTGAAGACGGCGCTTCCGGCGCAGGTGGCGACACCGGCGGAGAAGCCGCCCAAGTCTTGGTAGAGGAATAGCAGGAAGAACGTGGTCAGCAGCTCGGGCATGGAGCTGCCGATCGCCTCCAAGGTGGCACCGCGCACTCCGGGAGGCATGCGAAACACATGAGCTCCTAGGTGATACGACGATGTCTCGAACGAATCACAGGCATATTTGATCAGAACGGAGCAAAGGAGCACCGTCCCCAGGGCTGTTAAAAGCATGGGTGATCCATTTCCAATTGGATTTTTCCGAAGAAAGCGGCCACAGGAATCCCACACGGAAAGTTCCGTGGCCGACGATCAGACTGTTAAAAAGGGTTATGGAATCAAGTCAGGAGCCGAGCAAATCGATTTTGAATCTCAGTGCTCCGTGGATGGTTGTGGCCTTTTCTTTGAGATGGGCCAACAATGCCCTCTCAACAGCGTCATATTCACCGTCCCCTTCGATCCGCGAGATCAACCAATTTCCTTCGGCTTCATCCACCTCTCCGGGGGATTGCTCGTCCTGAAGCAGATGATCGGCGATGGCTTCCACAAAGAAGGGTTGCCATGAGGGCGCATTGGCTCGGCCCGACACCGCATCGTTCAGATCGAATAGAAAATCTGCTTCTCGACGATCGATCAGTCCGTCTGCATATAGCCTTTGGCGCAGAGATTCCACTTCCTCGGCGTCGATGACGCCGTCTTCGAGGATCGATGCGGCAAGCTCTTGCAACGAATTTTCAGTGGTGCTTTCAGTCACGATATGATTCCTTTCTGTGAGTTGAGGTGAGGCCGGATGGTTAACCTCGATGTGCTTCCGCACGAGGTTTCGGGCAATGCTTCAGCCATCGATGATCGGCGCCAGCTGATCGAGGGATTTCAAACCCTTGAGGGTGCCCGCACGGCTGGTATTGACGATTTTTGCACCCATGGGACTGGAGTTGTCGATGGTCGCGATGACGCAGGCATTGCCGATATCGCCGGTGACCAGCTTGACCTCGTGATGGGTCCCGGAATCATCCATCAACGTGACGGCCGCGTCGCTCCCTGGAAAACGAGCAGGCTCGCCCTGTTGAACGGCGCCGTAGTCCCAACAGATGATCCACACATAGCGCATCTCGTCGAGCTTCATCACCCTCAAGGTTTCTTCGTTGTCGCCACCGGCATCTCCAACTCCCTCATCACCACTGAGCTGCATGAAAGGGAAGGCGTTTAGGTCGCCGAGCTCCCCGAAGTAGACCATGCCTCTCTCGCCGCTCTTGTTTTCATAAGCGGCTGCCAAATCGAAATCCGCAGCAGTGGTCCACTTGAGGGTTACCATGAATTGCTTGATCCCACCGAGGGCAGCCTCTGCACCTTTTTGTTTCAGTTCCATCGGAGTCTCCTTGATCGAGATCCGGGCCATCGGCCCAGCTTTTGGAGCACGTCCATCGTGCTTTCGCCTGCATTGGACACGAGATCCTGAAAAAGGTTGAAAGGAATCCGATTTTTCTTTTCATGGGCGAGCAGAACCTGGGCAGTCCCGCCTCCCGCATGGTTGCAGGCGCCGGTGGATTGAGGACGTACCGAGATAAGATAGCCACTCACGACGGCCCGTTGCCGACTCACCCCCCTCCCTGCGAACGCGGTGCAGAATCAAGAGGTTGTGCCATGAATCCTGGATCCGAGTCCCGAGACATCACCCGCCTGCTCTGGAGCTGGCGGGCCGGGGACGGCGATGCCCTCGATGAGCTCCGCGGCGGAGCTTCGTCATCTGGACACCCCGCCGTAGTGATGATCAAGGATGAGTAGTGAAGGGCAGTCGTCGGTCGAATTGGCACCGGTTCGAAAGGCGTCGGGTAAGCCGACCTGAAGGCCCAAAAATGTCACCAAGAAGGCTCCTTGAAGTGCCTCCGGAACGCCGAGAACCGCCATCATCGGCCCTGCGAAAAGAACCAGCTCTCCAGGAATTCCCGGTACCCCGAAACCGATAAGGAACACCATAGGAAAGCAAAGCAGCAGGTCAAAGAGTCCAAGTGGTAGACCCAGGAGAGACGCCGTGGCTGCGAGAACGACGAAACAACAGGTGAGGGTTCCATTGATGTTGAAAATAGAGCCGACGGCTATGGTGACCCGGCGAACGGTCTCATCGATTTCGGGAAAAAGGTGGCGGACGAGGTACAGATTAAGGGGTGTCGCTAGAGCCTCTGAGGAGGTGGCCCAGAGTAGAGGGTAGATTCGGCAAAAGTAGTCGCGGAAGTATGAACGGACCGAGAAGCCCGATCGTAAATACCGGACTCGTGCCAGCAAGATGCCGTGCCAGCTGGTTGAAATGGTGCCGGTTAGAAGTGAGATCGCAAGGTAGAGCAACAAGAGGTTTTCAGCAGTGTCGGTGGCAAAGTTGAGCCCAAAGATCTCTGCCGAAGCGAGTCGATCGGCCGGAAGATTTGCTGCCAACACCTCCGGCAGGGTGACGACGTGCAGCCCTACGAGGAAGGTGAAGACCGGTACGACTGCGGTTAGAAGCCCCCCAATCTTCTCGAGCAGGTCGGGGAATCGACTGAATTCCTCAACCCAGCGGCGGTTCGTCCGTCGCAGAATCACTGCTGCCGCCACCGAAGCGTAGACCGCCCAGAGATAGGGGCTGTGCCACAGCAGCCCCAACAAGCCTTCGCCCGAAGCGCGTAAGGCCTCGAGCGGGAGACCGCCGTGGGCGATCCACGGCAGTTCGAAAGCAACGGACACGCAGACGATGGCAAATGAGCACGCGGCTATCCGCACGCGCACGAACCAGAACAAGGCGGAGATGGCAAAGCCGCCTTGGCGATCAGCTCGCAGCATCTTCAGCAGGGAGGGAGCGAGGATGAGGAAGATCGCCAAGGGGGCTACGCTGGAGTAGCCGCCCACCACCCACCCGAGCATGGCGGCAAGGACTGGTGCTCCCTCGACCTTTAAGCCGAGGGCGATACCAAGACCGAAGCCGAGAGCCGAAAAAAGTCCCGGTCGGTGGGTGAAGTGACCTTGAATGACCCTGGCTAGACTCGTCACCGGTCTTCGAATAAATAATTTCGTTTTGAACCGCAACCGGAATACGACATCAGATAGCTCTATGACTGAGAGTTAGTTTAACACGGGCCAGCCCGGGGGAGTTGAAGCGCTACGCGGAAACCGACCCAATTCGTGCGAGAACGCCGTGGCCGAGTCGGTGATCGGACCCTGCGCGGGAGGCTTGACAGGGCAGCTGCGCCGACGTTAGTTTGACGGCGATTCAAAACGAAATCGTCCATTGTCATGGACTCCTGCAGCTTGCAACATCGGAGGAGATATGACCACGAGTGTCGGACCACCACTGGTACGTGACGTCACCGACGAGGAGGTCGCGGCGTACGTCCGTGACGGTTGGGTATCGCTGCCAGGCTTCGTGGACAAGGATCTGGTCGCCGAAATGCTGGCAGCTTCGAAGTCGCTGATGGGCGAATCGGGCGCAGATTGGGAGCTGCGGCCCGGAGTGGACATCGATTTCGATCTTTGGCATGACCGCCACTTCCTGGCTCGTGAGGGCATCGAGCCGTTTCGTAACCTCGCGTACGCGCCGCGAATTGGCCATGCCGCTCAGCGCTTCAATCAGCGTGACGTTGCCATTCGGCACTACCAAGACATGATCGCCGTCAAGCCGCCTGCGGGAACCACGTCGCGGTCAAAGGCAACTCCTTTCCACCAGGACTTTCCGAATCGACAGTTCGATCGTGTCGGCAATGTGTCCTTCTGGATCGCCTTGGAGGAGATGCCGGCAGAGCGAGGCACCATGCGTTTTTGTTCCGGCTCCCATCGTGAGGGGTCCCTAGGTCATAACATCGGCCGCGGCCCAGACGATCCAGACGTTCACGAAGTGTATCCGTGGTTGGCCGAGCGCTGTCCGCTGTCCGAGCCGCGCGATATGGGCCCCGGCGACGCCACTGCTCACAGCTCGCTGGTGTTGCATTGCGCCCCGGAGAACACGACCGACGTTCCCCGCTGGGTCTATATTTCGATGTACATTCCGGCGGACACGCTGTGGACCGGACAACCCTTCAGTGACGCCGGCGTTCAAGGAGAGCTCGTCAAGGGCCAACCGTTCGATCATCCCAACTACCCGGTGATCTACCCGTAAGCGACGTGACGAATGTCCTGAGCAAGAGCCCGCCGCCGGCGGGCCTTGAGGAGGTACAAAATGCCTGATTTTCCGACACGTCCCGATTTGCTCACGCGCGAGTGGCTTACCCAGATTCTCAAGTCGGCGGACCAGTTGGCCGGCAATCAGGAAGTCCAGACGTTTTCCGTTCAGCCGATTGGGGTTGGGGTCGGGCATATGGGAAGGGTCGTTCGCACCGAGCTCGATTACGGGGGGGGCTGCTCGGCGGCGCCTAGCTCCTTAGTCATCAAGTTTTCTCACGAAGTCCAGGCCAACAGAGCCGTTGGAATGGGCCTTCGCCTTTACGATCGAGAGGTCACGTTCTTCAACCAAATTGCCGGCTCTTTGGCGGTCCCGCGGCCCGCCTGCTATTTCGCTGCCTACGTTGACGAAACCGGAGACTGCGCCATCGTGCTCGAAGATATGCGCCGATTCAGAAACGGTGATGAGCTCGTGGGTGTCAGCTTCGACGAGGCAAAGCAAGTGATTGACGCGCTGACGCCGCTGCACGCAGCGTATTGGGAGAATACGGGACAAGAGTTTCTGCGGGATGCCATGCGCGTAGAGTCCAACTGGAATGAAGCGTACTCGACGATCGTTGAGGGGACCTGGGAGAACTGTGTTGAGCAATTTGGTTATTGCTTTCCTCCTGAGGTCGAGAAGTCGTTGGAGAAGTATGTTGGTGGGCTCCGCCGGCTTCACTTGGTCATGGGTGACCGTGCGCAGACGTTGGTACATGGCGATCCGAGGATGGATAACGTCATGTTCAATGATGGAGATGAAGGGCCACCGTTGGTGCTGCTCGACTGGCAAACTTTGATGATCACCAACCCGCTCCACGACCTCGCTTACATTCTCAGCATGAGCGCTACGACCGAAGCTCGGAGATCGATGGAAGACGATTTGGTTCGCTACTACCATTCAAAGCTGACTGAGCTCGGGGTCAAGGGATATAGCGTCGAACAGTGTTACGACGACTATGATCTGGCGTTGCTCTATATGATGTCGATAGCCATGGTGATGGGAGGTGGCTTCGATCCTGCGAATGAGCGTGGCAAGCTCCTGGCCGAGGAGGTTCTGCGTCGCGCTTGTGTATGTGTCACGGATCGAGGATTGCTGGAGCGAATTCCTGAGTCGTGAACAGTAACGCTTGATGGTTTAGTGACCGGCACCGCGTATCGGCGCTGTGGGCAAGACGCACGGGCGGTTAGACACAGCGTCCTGAGTGTGCAATTCTATTAGCCAAAAACATGAAGCGTGGGAAAGTGTTTCCGGGTCGATCCACTGATTTGGTTGTTTGTGCAAGAAGGAGAAAAGCGTGAATTGTCTCCCTATGGCCCTTTCAGTCCTCATGATGCTGCCGCCCGCGGTCTCCTCAGCTCGCGATGCAGACTCTCAGGCGTCGCAGGCAGCCGAGACGCCCGCCGAAGACTCATCAGCCGATACCTCGACTGTCTTTGAGGACGAGGTCGTCGTAACGGCGCAGAAGCGGTCCGAGAATATCCGAGACGTACCGATCAGCATCACAGCGTTGACCGGCGAAGAGCTCGAAGATGCCGGCGTTACCAACAGCCTCGAGCTGGGCGCCGTCGTGCCGAGTCTCAAGATCGACCGAGTCGGGTCCAGCACTATACCCGCAGTGCGGGGTGTCTCGTCTTACGTCACGACGGCCGGCGCCGACCCCAATGTGGCGATGTACATCGACGACGTCTACGTAGCATCGATGCAGACCGCGACCCTGGATCTTGCGGACATCAGCCGCATCGAGGTGTTGAAAGGGCCTCAGGGGACGTTATTCGGCCGCAACGCCACGGGCGGAGCCATTCGGATTTTCACCAAACAGCCTCGTTTGGAGTCTCTGGCCGGTGATTTCAGTCTCAGCTATGGGAGATTCGACAATCTGGTCCTTAAAGGTTACCTTTCCGGTCCGATGATTTCCGAGAAGCTCGCCGCTAGCATCACGGCTTATCACGAATCCGGAGAAAGCTACTACAACAACCTAACCCCGGATGTTCCTTTGCAGGATATCGAGAATTTTTCCGTTCGGGCGAAGCTCCTGTACACCCCTTCGGACACCACCCGAATTCAGCTTAGCGCCCACAGCGGTGAGCGCAACGACCCTTCAGCCATCCTTTACTTCCCGCAGGATGGTGTCACGATCGCTCAAGGGGTTCCGGGAGCGATCATTCCGACCCGGCCATACGACGTCGCGACCGACGTCCCGATTTTCGAAGAGATCAACAGAGAAGGTGTCAATCTACAATTCACCAAGACCAGCTCGGCGGGCGAGCTCAGCGTGCTCGGTGCTTGGAGCCTAGTGGAGTCCGATGGGCCGGTGTCTCTCATCGCGGCCGCGTATCCTGCCCCCTTCACGGGGTTTCAGGCCGATGTGAACGATCGTACCGAGGCTTGGTCGGGGGAAATCAACTTCGCATCGCGGGAATTCGGCAAATTCAGCTTCGTCGCCGGCGCCAACTACTACGATAAGGACGCCATTTGGAATCCCCTCGAAGTCCAGCAGAACCTTCCTGGCAGCACGTTCGCCGTCAGCATTTTCGCGGGGCAGTCGTCAAAAGCGTTCGCTGTCTATGGTGAAGCCACCTATCGGGCTGCCGACAACCTGACGATTGTCGGCGGGCTTCGATATAGCGACGAAGAGCGTGGCGCGACCGGATCGGTCGTCGGGGGTCTTCAACCGACTGGGGAGTACTATGACTGGGGGAGCCCTACCTTTGACAGTGTGACCCAGCGGTTGTCCGTGCTCTACGCGTTTTCACCGAAAAGCAATGCCTATTTCACGTACAGCACCGGTTTCAAGAGCGGTAATATTATTGCCACGAGCATACCCTTCGGGGTGACGCCCGAGCAGTGTGACGCAGCGAACGCATCGGCGCCTGGAAGCTGCGCCCGTCCGCCGGTGCTGGATCAGGAAGAGATCGACGCTTTCGAGATCGGCGTTAAATCGGTACCTAGAGCCGGCCTACAGCTCGATGCTGCCGTTTTCTTTTACGAGCTCTCCGATATCCAGATTCAGTCCTACGAAAATATCTGTTTACAAGAGCCTTGCCCGCCTAACCCCTTGGTTCAGCTGAGTGACTTCACGAATGCCGCGTCCGGCGAGATGTATGGCGCCGAGGCCAATCTCAACGCGCAAGTGAATAAGGAGTTTCGCATCAGCGCCGGCATCTCCCTCCTCGACGCGACGTTTTCCTCGTTTGACAACGCTTCCTGGCCCGTGCCCGCTCCAGGCGGTGTCGGCATGATCCAAGTTCCGACTCAATCGGCGAACGGGAATTTTCTGCCGCGAGCGCCGCAGTCGACCCTCCATCTGACGGGGACTTATACCAGGACCCTGCCATCAGGTGTGTTTTCTCTGGCGGCAACCGGATACGCATCGGATCGCCTGTACTACGACGTCGGCAACGTTTTTTCCCAACCGAGTTACGAGACTCTCAGCCTGCGGGCTTCACTTTGGCCGGCCAGGGTGCCCAATATGAATCTGACCCTGTGGGGTAACAACGTCACCGATACTCGAGTGATCGCGGGCACAATTCTGGGCGACAGCGGCGCCAATCTGTCTTTCCTAGCACCGGCGACGTATGGTGTTACGGTGGGCTTCACCTTTTGAGGTGAGGCGTCGTGTTGAGCCGGCCGGGAAATGCGGCTGGGGCAGGCAGCCACAGGGTGGGTTTCAGGCCCGAGAGTCTTCGCCGCGATCGAAGTCGGCCTCGTCGAGCTCGCCGGTCTGAAACTTCCAAAGCAAGGCGTACTGGCCGTCGAGCTCGATCAGCTCGTCATGGGTGCCCTGCTCCATAATCTTGCCGTTCGATAGGAACAAGATGCGGTCAGCATGGCGCACGGTCGAGAGACGGTGCGCGATGACGATCGACGTCCGGCCAGTCGATATCCGGCTGATTGAGCGCTGAATCGCTGCCTCGGTTTCGTTGTCGACCGATGATGTGGCTTCGTCGAGCACCAGGATCGGCGGGTCTTTGAGCACCGCACGGGCGATCGCGAGGCGTTGGCGCTCTCCTCCCGAGAGCTTCTGGCCGCGCTCGCCAACAACGGTGTCAAAGCCTTCGGGCAGTCTTGAGATGAAGTCGAAAGCCTCGGCCGCCCTTGCCGCTGCCACAACTTCCTCGAAATCGGCATCCGGACGGCCGTAAACGATATTCTCGTAAACCGTTCCGTCGAAGAGGTAGGTCTCTTGGCTGACCATGCCGATCGCGTTCCGCAGGTCGCTGGTCTTCAAGTCACGAATGTCGGTGCCGTCGAGCAGAATGCGACCCTCCGTGAGGTCGTAGAATCGCAAGAGAAGCTTGACGAGCGTGGATTTTCCGGCTCCGGTTGAGCCGACGACAGCGATTCGTTGTTGCGAAGGGACGCGGAAATCGATGTCCTTCAGCAGTGTTGCCGGACCAGTGTAGCCGAAGGTGACGTTCTCAAAGTAGATTTCGCCCGCGACTTTGTGCTTGGGCAAGGCGATGTCGCCGGAAAGGATCCGTGGCTCGATGCCCAGGATCTGGGTCAAACGCTCGCCGGCGGCCAGCGCGTTTTCGTAACAGCTGAAGTCGCCACTGAGATCCCTCATCGCGGCTGTCATCCTGCCGACCCAGAATACCTGCACCAGGAGCAGCGATTTCGGATAGACCCCGCGAAGCGCCAGCACGGCAGCATAGAGCAGCGATACCATCAGGGTCGCGGACAACACGAAATGGGTGGTGTTCGAGTGGTAACTGCTCAGATTGCTGGCCTTCGCCTTGTCGAGCCGCTCGGCCCTACCGGCAAGAATGAATCGCCTAAGCTCGTCATCCTCCGAGGTAAAGCTCTTAATGGTCGACAACCCGGAGAGGGTATTGGCCAGTAGGCGATTCGTATAGTCCTTGCGCTCACCAGCCTTGGCTGCGCGGCGCGTGGACTCTTCGCGAAAGCGATTGAAGTTGTAGTAGATGATCGGCAAAGGGGCGAGGGTAAGTATCCCTAAAACTGGAGAAATTACGAGCAGGATACTTCCGAGAACGACGAGGTCCATCGTCTTATTGATCACGGAATTGGGAACTTGCTCGATGTAGCGGTAGATCTTGGCGCTGTCGTCGTTGATCAGCCCCATCAGCCGTCCGGTGCTCTCGTCTTCGAGGTAGGACATATCCAGACTTTCGACATGCTTCAACGTGCGGACGCGGAGCGCATGCTCGACCTCACTGGCATAGGCGTGCCAGGCCTGGTTGCGGAGGTGACCAACTGTCAGCTCGCTGCCTTTTCCCACCAGGAACAGGCCTCCCAGGACTCCAACCTGAATGAAGGGGTTCCGGAGGCCGATCGTTTTGAGCAGGGGACTGCCTCGGCTGATGACCGTCACTACAAGGTGACCCATCGTAAAGGCGCCGGCAAAGAAGAAAAGGTTGCCGAGTGCGGACAGCTTCGGTGCGCGTTGATCGTGTTTGCGGCGCGTCTTGACGGATTGAATCAGGCGGGTGAGAGAGCTTTGTTCCCTAGGGTCGGATTCTTCCTTGGAGTGGGCTGGTGCGTTGTCGATAGCAGAAAGGATCAGCTGGCCGATATCGCCGTTGACGGTGTTGGGATTAAAGAACACCAGGATCCGACCGGAGGTCGCATTCGTTTCGACCCGATGAATTCCGGCAACGCCTTGTAGAGTGGTCGCGATGCTCGCGGCCAAGAGGGGACGCCGACGTAACCCAGGCACCTCCCAACGCTCCCGGCCGGGGAGCGCGGATCGCCGCTCTACCTTGCTCTGCCCGAGCCCTCCGTTCTGCCCGAGCTCTCCTGGCGATAGCCACGACGAATCGCGGCGGGCACTGGGTGATCCCGCAGCGGAAGGACGATAATTGCTTGGGGAACGGGTCAAGGCTGCTCTCGCGGAGGCCTTGCTCAGGGAGATGGTGTCGATGGCGGAAAGGATCAGCTGGCCGATATCTTCTTTGACGGCGCTGGGATCGAAGAACACCAGGATTTGACCGGAGACGGCGCTCGCTTCGGCTCGATGAACGCCGGCAACTTCTTCTAGAGTGCTCGCGATGCTCGCGGCCACGCGGGGTCGTTGGCGCAATCCGACCACTTTCCAGCGCTCCCGGCCTGGGAGAGCGGATCGCCGCTGTATCGAGCTCCTCATGAGCGCTCCAATGTCCAGCTTCGGCTGGCCGTTCGCGACCTGATCAATCGTGTCGCCTCAGCATGACTGCCGTAGAATGTGTCCCAAAGAGGCAACCTTATCGTTCTGCGAAAATCGGCGGCTGGAGAGGCGCCAGGAAAGGCCCGCCGATACCAATAGACCGTCGCACCTCAGGGTTGTTTTACTGCCGAGCTTTCGTGGGCACATCTTCAGAAGCGGTTGCTTTCTTGTACTCGGCCTCAGCGGCCTCGTCTTCGATGTCTTCGGCAATCTGCGCCGCGAGCCCTTCGAGCTCCTGTCGGGCTGAAATGAAGCCCTTGATCAAGAATCTAGCGATATCTTTGCCGAAGACGACGCTTAAGACTCCCAGAACGAAATAGACCACTCGGTGCATGGTTTCGAGGCTCCTTCGGGTTGAGCGGATGTCAAGGCTCCGGTCAACGAGAGTATGATGCAAATCAACTGAGATTGGTATTGGGTACAAGCTGAGCGAAGCTAGCAGGTGCCTGCCCTGAAGTCAATTCTGACGCAGCGGGCTCCCGCCGTGTCTAGTGCTCTCCAGGAGCTCGGTTTTGACTCTACTAACAGAAAACGGATTACACGAGGCGCTGGGCGGCGATTCAGTACTTTCTTGACCCTACAGAGCTCGAGGTGCTAGCTTCAGAACGTAGGAATAGGTTTTCGGTTCTAACCCAGGAGAGTCATTTCCATATGCACCAAGCCGTCGTTTGCTTTCTGCTGGGCATGGCTGCCCCCTCAATCGTCAAGAAAGCCCGGCCGTACGCGATGGGGTCGTCTGACCGAGCCTTGCGGGTGATCAGCAGGAAGGCAACACAGATGCGGGAAGATCTAGAGGACTTTGTCGCCGAGGCTGCCGCTGAGGTTGACGCGAAGCGAGCTTGATGACCGCGATCCCTTTTCCTTTGGCGTCGGTGCGGAGCTCGATTCCCGGAAGATTGCGTCTCGAATTGCCGCAATTCGCTTGGCCGGCAGCCTTCGGCTTGCTCGGTGAGCTGGTTGAACGCGGGATCGCCATCTCGGCGACCGGTAACCGTACGACAGGCTCAGTGCTCTTGCACTATGACCCGGAGGAGCTCTCTGGGTTCTCCTTCGCCGAGCAGGTCTTGGCAACTCTTGAGCCGTTGCGCCAGGCTCCGAACGCCGCCGAAGTCGTTCCCGAATCCCGACTGGCTTCCGGTGTAGGCTGGGAAATCGTTAGTGACATCCCAGGTCGCCTACGCGCTCGCCATCCCAATCTGAGCCTCCATGCCGCCGCCGGCGATCGCGTCAGAATCGGTCTATTACAACTCGACGGAGTCATCGCGCACCAGGTGACGGCTGCGACCTCAGGGGTGCTGGTGAGGTATGACCCGGAAAGGTTGTCTCGTGCCGTTTTGCTGTCGAAACTCGACAAGCTGGTCACCCTAGACGGGGAACCTTCCGAAGAGGGTCTGCTGCCGCCACCATTCGAGCCGGATTTCGCGGCCATCAACCTAGCGGCGTCAAGCGGTGCCTTCGGGCTTTCCGTCATGGCTTTAGCGGCGCCGATCTTTAGTGGCGCTGCCGTTTTAGTTACCGCGGCGGCCTCGAGCCACATCTTTTGGAGCGCCGGCAAATCGTTAGTCGTCGATCGGGAGATCAAGGTAGACATCCTCGACGCGGCGGTGATCAGCCTGGCGCTGGCCCACGGTTATGTCGCACCCAGCGCCTTCATGATTTGGGTCGTCGACGTAGGTGATGTTCTGCTCGACTATTCGGCGAAGTCTTCGACCCGGAGACTGTCTCAATTCTTTGGTAGTCAGGCGCGCATGACCCGGCGTCTGATCGACGGAGAAGAGATCGACACCTTGGTCTCTGAGCTAAAAATCAATGATGTCATCGTTGTCGAGACCGGTGAGCAGATCCCGGTCGATGGCGAGGTGATCGACGGCGATGCGCTGGTCGATCAACATGCCCTCACTGGCGAGTTTGCACCGGTGGAGCGATCGGTCGGCGAGAGCATCTTCGCCATGACCGCAGTCATGGGCGGTCGTCTCGTGGTCCGGGTGGGCAAGACCGGAGCTGACACGCAGGCCTCGCAAATTGTCGAGATCATCGAGCACTCGGTCGAGCACAAGGTACGAATGGTAACTCTGAGTGAGAGGTTCGCCGACCAGATGGTGCTTCCTACCCTGGCCCTCGGCGGGATCGGTCGGGTGGTGCAGGGGCAGGGAGCGATGTTGGCAGTGCTCAACGCCGATTTCGGCACGGGCACCCGCATCGCCGGCCCGCTGGCCATGCTCAATGCTCTCTCGACGGCTGCGCGCCACGGCATCGTCGTCAAGAACGGTGCTGTGTTGGAGTCGATCCACCTGCTCGACGCTATTGTCTTCGACAAAACCGGCACCCTGACTCAGGAGGTACCGAGAGTCGGTCGGATTATCGCTAGCAATCCAGCCTTCTCCGAGGAACAAATCCTGACCTATGTGGCGTGTGCCGAGCAGCGACTGTCTCATCCGATCGCCCGGGCGGTGATGGCGCGGGCGGAAGAGCTCGGGCTAGAGTTGCCGGCAATCGAAGACTCTGACTATCACCTAGGTTTCGGTGTCGAAGTGACGATCGGCGGTGATCGCGTCAAAGTGGGTAGCAGGCGCTTCGTCGAGCGTGAAGAGATCGAGATCGACGGCAGCGTCGGCAAGCAGCTCGAAGAGATCTACCGCCGCGGCAGCTCTGCGACCTTTGCCGTCTTGAACGGTTCGTTGATAGGGGTCATCGAGTTGGAGGCCGATGTCAGACCGGAAGCCGAGCGGATCATCAAGGACCTCCGCTCTCGCGGCTTGAAGAAGATTTACATGATTTCCGGGGATCAGGAGATTCCGACCCGGGAATTGGCCAATCGTTTAGGGATTGACGAGTTTTTTGCCGAGGTTCTGCCTGAGGAGAAAGCTCAATACGTCAAAAAGCTCCAAGATCAAGGTCTCAAGGTCGGAATGGTGGGCGACGGAATCAACGATTCTGTCGCCCTGTCGCAGGCCGACTACTCCGTCTCCCTGCGAGGCGGCGCCGACATCGCAGCCGACACCGCCGACGTGATGTTCATGGATGGCAATCTGGCCAATTTCGACGTGTTGCTGGATATCTCGGAGGAGCTGCGAAACAACGTCGAGCGCAGCGTCCTCTTGACTGTTGTGCCGAATACCGTCTGCATCATCGGTGCATTGTCTGGGATTGTCGGTTTCGGCGCCTCCCTGTTGCTCAACAATGTATTCAACATGGTGGCGGCGGGCAACGGCATGATGCCGATCTACTCCGAGGGAAAAGCAGAGCGGCGCCTTTCTTCCGTTTGACAGTGGACCTCGATCTGCGAAGGCTCGCAGATGACGTCTCGTCCTTGCAATTTCTTGAAGAAGCGTGCTACAAGTAAAGTCGCGTGTACTCGGTCGGGCCCAATGATTCAAGTCGCTCTGCCAAGCGACAGAGCCTCTTAATCCAGGAGAGAAGCCATGGCAAAGAATGAGAAGGCTACCCAGGACGAAGTCACCCACGAGACCAAGTCTCAATCATCCCCGTTGACTAACGGATTCAAGGGCGTTGCAGAGGTGCTCCTCCCGGGAAGCAGCCTGCTGATGGATGGTGACATCAAGAAGGGGGCCATCCATACTGTTGGCGGTCTGGCCGGCCGGGTCGTGTTGGGGCCAGTCGGCTGGTTTGCAGCCGCCGCGAATTCATATTCCAACTCAGTCACTGGCAAAAACCTCCACGAGCACTTCATAAAACAAGAAGACGCAAAGCAAGACAGCATACAACAACAAGGCTAGAACCGTGAGGCCGAGCCTGCGGCCTTTGGGTCGATCTGCAGTCACCTGGGAGTCCGATTCCAGGTTTAGAGATTCCCAATTGGCACATGTTGAAAGGGGAAGGAGCATCCAATGACAACTCCCACTGATCAAAGCATCGTCGCCAATGGAGTCAAGCTTCTGGGTGAGATCATTGCACCGGGCGCCAGTCTCGTCATGGATGGCCGTCTTCGAGAGGGCACGGCGCACTTCGCAGCCGGTCTCGGAGCCCGGCTCTTGCTCGGTGGGCCGGCCCTAGTGCTCGCCTCACTGGCGGTCAGGGCGAATTCGTTTTCCAAGTCGGTAACCGACAAGGCGATACACGAGCATTTTAGCCAGAATTCCGCCGTGCCTCCTACAACCGAGGACCACCTTTTGCCCGCAAAGAAGGTCGTTCTCGAACCGGCGCCGCATGACGATCTCAAGAAAATTGAGGGCATCGGACCGAAGCTGGCTGACTTGCTGCAAAGTAAGAAAATTTGCACTTTCCAGGCGCTTGCAACAACTGACGTCGAGGATCTGCGTTCTTTGCTGCGTGTCGCCGGAAATCGGTATCGCCTGGCCAATCCCGCCACTTGGCCGCAGCAAGCTGCACTAGCTGCGGATGGACGGTGGCAAGACCTGAAGGCGCTTCAAGAGGAGCTGAAAGGCGGAAACAGAACCAAGTAACGCCCGGGGATAGATAGGCCGCTGATGGATGGTGACATCGAGCATCCAGCTCTTCACACTAGCGTCCCGGCAGTCTTTTTTGCTCGATCGCGTCGTAAGGCGAGTGCAGCTCGCAACCACTCTTCTAGTCCACCCAAACGAAACTAGCGCTCACCGGTCCCCAATGACCGGCTGCGTCCCGCGCCCGTACGTAGACGGTGTGGCGACCGGTCGACCAATCGCTGATGTCGAGGGCGCCGGACACGTTTTCGGTGGGGCTGTCGAAGCTTCCGTCGTCCGCGACTAGGATCGCCATGGACAGGGCGCCGGCGACCCATGGTGGATCGTCGACGTAGAGCTCGATCTCGGCGATGTCGTCGCCACCGTTGGTGGAGTCGTCGGCGGTGGTGCTGACGGTGACGGTTTCGGTACCCGCCGTGCTCACGCTGATCGGCCCCACGTCCGGCCCAAGGGCGGTTTCATAGGGGGTACGGGCGATTTTCGCGGCGTAGAGCAAAGCGTCGCGGTTTTCCGGCCAGATCACATTGTCAACCCGGTTGAAGGCGGGCATCAGGCCTTCGCCGACCTCGAGCAGGAGGGCGGCGGCGCCCAGCTCGCCGTGCACCCAATCGTCGGCCGTGCCGCTCATGGCATAGATGACGTCGGGTGCTTGACCGGCGTCATAGCCGTTTAAGCTCGCCAATTTGTGGCCGATGGCGGATAGACCGGCGAGCTCCGGCGACGGCAACGCGCTCGAGGCCCAGGGCCAAGCCACGGTGCGGAACGGGCTGTGGAGCTGGATGAAGATGCCGATGGTGCCCGGGTCGGCGGCGGTTTCGGGCTCTGCTCGTTGATCCGGGATCAGGCTCGAGAGCAAGCTCATCAAGGCTTGGGTTTCGGGCTCCGAGCCGGCTTCGGCACCGCGATGGTGGGAGTCGCAGGCGTCGCCCGCCCCGCCCACACCGTCGAGCAAACCCCATTGGAAAGGGAAGTTGCGGTTGAGATCGACGCCGAAGGTATGGGCGTCGGTCGGCGGCCAAGGGCAGGTCGCTGTGGGACGCACATTTTTGCGCCAATGCCATGGCCGGGAGCCGTGGAAGCTCAGGGCGCCGAGCTCCACCATGCGATGGCCATCGGGATTGACCATGGGCAAGATCCACACCTCGTGGTGATCGACCAGCCAGGTGATGTCGGCGTCGAGGTCGTAACCGTCCAGCAGGTGCCGGACCAGCCGCATGGCGAGCTCGGGGGTGGCGATCTCTCGGGCGTGTAGGCACGAGGCGAGCACGAAGACCGGCCGTTGGACGCCCGGATCGAGGGTGTCCAAGCGGGTGATACGGGCCGCCAGTAAGTCGTCTCCCGGCAGCTCGTCGCCGTCCTCGGTGGTCCATCCGCCGACCGACTTGGCCCAGCTATCGCCGAAATCGACGATCTCCAGCGTTTGGCCATGCACGCCGGCGAGCTGCAAAAGCTCCTGGCGCAGCTCATCGACCGTCAGATACGCGCCGCCGAATCCGTCCGGCACCACAAAGCCGGTGGCGAGCTCCGCCACCTCGGCGGCATTGAGGGCCTCCTGGTAAATCCGCAGATCGTCGAAAGTGGCTTCAATGCCGTGGCGTCCGACCTCGTTGGAGCCCAAGTAGAAGCCGGCACCCGGCAGGATGCCGCCGGCACCGCTCGAGCTTTGAGCCACCAGGCTGCCGTCGAGGTAGATCGACGCGCCGTCGGTGTCTTTGACGATCGCCAAGTGATGCCAAGCCGCGTCGTCGAAGCCGATAACGCCTACGGGCACCTCGGAGCTGTGATCCCCGGAGTCGCGCACGCGCACTCGGAGCTCCGAGCCCACGTCGACATAGGCGGAAACCGCGTGATCGTCCGTATAGCTGCCGCCCCAGGCGAAGAGGTAACCGTTGTGGGCGGTCGGCGGCAATCGGTACCAGAAGGCGACGGTCAGCTCATAGAGGGGCCGGCTCAAGGTGAACGGAATTTGGAGGCCATCCTCCAGGGTGCCGCTCCCACCGCCGACACCGGCGGTTTGCACGGCTCGACCGTCGACGCCGTCGAGATCGACCATCATCCGGGAGCCGAGGGTGCCGTGGCGACCCTGGCCGGAGATGTCGGTGGCCTGGCCGCCGACCGCGTCATCGGCCGTGTCATCCAGGGGCAGGTGCACGATGGGAGACGGAGCCGGGGCGTTGTAGTCACCGGTCACGGTCACGGTTTGGCCGAGCCGAACGTCGACCGTCTGGGGTTCCGGCGAGGCGCGGTCGCTCACCGGCGCGAAAATCACGGTCGCCGGTCCGGGGCCTAGGGTGAGTAGCTCGCCGTGGGTCCGCTGCACGGTGTCGGCGTCGGTGTCGAGGCGCCAGGTCGCGTCGCCTCGGACCTCCTCGGGTTGTAATAGCACGCTCAACCGCCCGATGGCCGAAGCTTGGAAGAGAGAAGCGATCTCCCCGTCGGCGAGAGGCCGTTCCCAGACCAGCAGCTCGTCGAAGGTCGCCGACGTGCCGTAGCTACCGCTCTCATTGGTACCGAGACCGAGGCCGAGCCGTGGCGCGAAGGGGCCGGTGCCCATGGGATGGCCGGCGACCGAAGCGCCGTCGAAAAAGACCTCGGTGCCGGCAAAGGATTTGACCACCGCCAGGTGGTGCCAGCCGAGGTCGTCGAAATCCCCGTGGGCCGATGCGGGGGCGGTGGCCAAGGTCGAGGTCGTGTCTTGGCTGTCGTGGACCCGGATGCGCAGCTCCTTGCCGCGGTCGACGTAAATGGAGATCGAGTCGGGGTCGTGGTACGAGCCGCCCCAATGAAAAAGGTAACCGTCGCCGCCGGCTTGGAGCCGGTACCAGAAAGCGACCGTGGTTTCGGCATAGCTGTCGTCCGGGGCTAAGTCCGGAACTTGAACGCCGTCGTCGAGATCGCCGGCGGGTCCACCGGATCCGCCGGCGGTGATCGCCGTGCCCTCGATGCCGGGTTGATCGAGCAAGGTTCGGGTGCCCAAAAGACCGTGCCGTCCGTGGCCGGAGCTGTCGAAGGCGACGCCGCCGGACGTCTCGTCCAGGCGCAGATGGAGGATCGGATCGATGTGCTCGGGGCGCAAATAGTTGCCGCTGGCCACGGCCGTCATGTTTTCGGTCACGGTGAGGCTCACATCCGGCGGCTCGATCCAATCCGCGACTGGGGTGAAACGCACCGAATAGGAGCCCTCGGGCAAGAGGACTTCCTCACCGCTCGGCCGGGCGTCGATCGGATCCTCGGTCGATAGATACCAGCGACCGCCGATGTCCTCGAAGGCGGGTGTGATCAGGCCACGGACGCGACCTTGTCCGGTGGCGGCGTAGCTCTGTTGCCGCAGCAGGGGCTCACCGAGCTCCACTTCAATCGTCAGATCGATGGGTGTGAGCAGCCCCGGCACCTCCGAGAAGGTCACTGTCCAAGAGCCCGGCGGCAGCTCCACGGTGTCGCCGGACGGGTGCCAGATGGGCTGTCCCTCGGGATCGCCGGGATTTTCCTCAAATGCCGGCACGGCCCATTGTCCCTGGCCGGCGGCGGGCTCGGGGCTGAGCTCGATGGATACCGGCGTGTCGGCGGCTATGGTGAAGAGGGTTTGAATCTCCTCCTCGGTCAAGGCGCGGTCGTAGATGCGCACGTCGTCGAAATCGGCGACCGTGCCGTAGGTTCCGATCTCGTTCATGCCGAGGGCGAAGCCGTCCGTGGGCGCCAATGTTCCCGAGCCCATGCCGTGGCTGCCGACGAGGGAGCCGTCGAAGTAGACCTTGGAGCCGGTTTCGTCTTTCACCAGCGCAAGGTGATGCCAGCCGATATGGTCGAAGCCGGTGGGTGTGACCTGCAAGACCGACGATTCGTCCGTGGTGTCGTGGACCCGGATGCGTAGGCCCTCGCCGACGTCCAAGAAGGCGGACATGGCGTTGACGTCGTGGTAGGTGCCACCCCAATGGAAGAGGTAACCGTCGTGTTTGTCGGCCCCCGGCCGGTACCACAGCAAGACGGTGAGCTCACGGCCTTCATCGATGGGGAAGGGCGGCGTCGAGATGCCGTCCTCGAAGTCTCCATCGGCCGATCCCGGGCCGGAGGTGCCGAGGGCGCCGTCTTGCGCTCCGATCAAGTCGGTGCGGGCCCGATCGCCGACGATGCCGTGGCGCTCGAAGCCGGATGTGTCGGGGGTCAGACGTCCGCTTCCGTCCGGCTGGCAGGTGTCTAAAGACCAGAACAGCTGTAGACCGGTCTCGAGGTGCAGGAGGGTGGTGGGTAGATGGAGGTCCGGCAAGGGGTCGTAGAGGTCGTCGGAGGCCGCATCGTCCACCGCCAACACCACGTCGACTCGGGAGGCGCTCGACAGCTCGGTCACGTGACCGATGACCCGAATGGTTTGCGGCAGATTCCACGAAGCGGAGGTGAAGAGCAGCTCCGACGGAATCACTTGAAGCCGGGCCGGATCGTCGCTGTGGATCGTCAGCCGGACGGGCGACGACGGCGGCACCCCGAGGGCGACTTGGAATTGGGCCTCGCCGTCGAGCTCGCTGACCGCCAAACCGTCGCCGCCGATCACGTCGAGGAAAGGGTCGGAATCGATTTCAAAGGCCTGCACCACCCGGCTCAGGTAGCCGTCCGCTCGCAGCCGGATCACCGCGCTGCCGGACTCGGCGTCGGCATCGGGCAGGGCGGTGATGGAGACCGCTCGACCCGCTAAGGCGTTCTCCGCGGTCAGGATGAGGGGCGAAGGATCCACGAGCTCGAGATCGTCGTCACCTTCGACCTCCACATGGACCCAAACATCCTGGGCGGGAACCGAGCCCAGGGAGACGATAAACGTGGCGGAATCGCCCTCGGCCACCGAGACCCCGTCGGTGCTGACCAGCATCTCGCCCACGGGCAGTGCCGCCAGATCCTGGGTGGTGGGTTGAATCGGCAAGCCGTCACGGCCCTCGAAATAAGCAAAGTCGTCGTAGAGGGTATTGCCGTTGCGGCGGCGCTCGGTGTCCGTGGCTTTGTCGTGGAAAACGTTTTGACCGTAAAGATAGCGAATGCTTACCGGGTCGGTGGGGGCTTGGGCGAGCTCCAGCTGGACCCAATTGCCCGGCTCGCTATCGGAAAGCCTCGCCGAGACGATCTCGAGCTGCCGCCGTTGTGGACCGTTGCCTACGTCCTCAACCCACGCTCCGTCGGTGACGGTAAATCCTTCCACCGGCGAGCCTGGATCTCCCAGCCTCAGGCGGTTGCCGTGGTCGTGGTCGACGTGGATTTGCAGGGTCTTGCCCTGGATCTCGACCGTGGACAGACGACCGCCCTCGGCTCCGAGCTGCCAGCCCGGTTGGCCGATGGCATGCAACAGGGCACGGCTGTAACGATCCGCCATCTCCTGATAGTCCGAGGCCCAGAAATGACCGCTGCCGGTGGTCGGACGGTGGCTCAAGTCCAAGTCCACGGTGCTGCCGGCCAAGAAGCCGTGAGCGCGCTCGTCGGCCCAGCGCAGCTGCGCCCGTCGGACCGCGTTATAGGCGTCGTCCTTGGTGATGACGTCGTCGTAAACCCCTCGATTCTGCAGGGCCAAGACGAAGGGCAACGGTCCGCCGTACGCGGTTTCCGGGCGCAGGTCCGTGATCCGACTGTAGAGGGAGTCCAGACCGGCCATATGCTCATCCGGCGTCACCACGTCGTTGTCGTAGCCGGCGGCCTCATGGGCGTCGAATGCGCCTTGATGCCAGATCACGGCTTCCAAGCCGCTCACAGCTTCCAAGGCTGCGGCGAAGCGGGTCCAACCCGCAAAACCGGTCGGGTTGTTCCAATGCTGCAGCAGGCCGGTCCAATCCAAGGCGAAGTCGAGCATCAGCACGGGCACACCGACCGCTTCAACCAGGTTGTTCGCTAGGCGGATGCCGCCGCTGCCGGTGACCGGACCCCAGGTCACCGGGATGTCCTCGTTGCGAGGTCGGCTATAGGTGAAATCCGCGGGCTCGCCGTAACCCAGACGGTGGGTGAGCTCATGGGCGGTCTCAAAGGGCAACGGCACTGAGCCGTCACCCTCGTCCTCGGTGAACATCTTGACCATGTTGCTTTGGCCGATCGCGGCGATCACCATGCCGACGCCGAAGCGATTCCCGGCCAGGGCGGCTGCCTGGGGTCGATCGACCTTGCGGGCTTCCACCCGGTACCAGCCACCTTGGGGCACCGACGGCAGCAAGCCCGACCAGGATCCTGCGCTCGGCGTGGGGTCGACGGTCGTCCAAGGGGTAACCGGTGCCAAGGTCTCGGCCTCCACGACACGCGCCTCGACAGCCGTGGTCGGACCGTCGAAGGTGCCGGAGATGGAGAAATCGGCCTGCCATTGGCCGCCGGCGGCGTCGTAGCGCCGTTGGGCGACGTATTTGTCGGTCGGCGAATCGATGCCCAGGCGGCCGAGGCTCGAGCTCGGTCCGACGTCGTAGAGGTCCGCAAGATATTGGTGCATGTCGGCACGCTCGGACCCGTCGAGCACCCGATCGTAGAGCCAAGTCGCGGCCATCTGACCGACGAAGGCGTCGTCACCTTTGAAGGAGCTCATCAAGTAGCTGACGATGAAGCTCTTGTCGGAATTCGACGGGGATCCGAAAGTCGCTTCCTGCCCGTCGATCCACACCCGCAGCGCCCCGGCCGAGCGGGACACCTCGAGGGAGATCCAAGCGCCGAGGGGCACCCCGGCGGCCTCGGTCAACGACGCGGACCAAGTGTCGAGCCGCAGGAAAAGACTGCCGTCCGGCTCGACACAAAGGTGGTGTCGAGCGGAGCCAAGGAGGCATTCTCGCGCGGCTGGCGGAGCGATTCTGATCACGGTCCACAGATGAAAATCCGCTCCCGCGCTGATGGTCACCGGCGAGCTCGACGGCAGCTCTAGGGTCGCCCCTTGGGCCCACAGCTCATTGGAGGGCGATCCGCGATGGCCCTCGAAGCAAGGCTGATCCCCGGCACAGGTCCGCAATACACACAGCTTTTGGGGGTCGTCCATGCTCCAGCTGAAGGGCAAGACTCGATCGACGGCAAAGCGGGCACAACCAAAAGCCTCGTGGCTGCCGAGCTCGGGCGGCGCGTCGCCGGCGGTCGTGGCTGGGGCCGGGCAGCTGCCCTCGGCGCCCGGAACGATCGCCGGAGAGGTGTCGCAGAAGCTCTCGTCTGCGGTCGAGCCCTCATCGTCATTGCCTTGGCACTCGGAGGTATTGCAGGTCGCGATCAGCGCGGCCCGATCCACGACCGAGTCCCGGGCTTCGACCGAGATTCGAGCGCCGGGAACCTCCGAGGGCATGGATTGAGCTTCGGCGATGGAAAGTAGAAAAGTTGCAATAAGAAGAAATGTCAATGAATATCTTTTGTTCCGAGCCATGATCCGTCCTCCCGCGGATTCGTGGCAGGACCCGGATAGGACGGCGCCGAAGCTGCCCAAACCTGAGGTCTCTTCGGCGGTTTTGGGGCCGAGCCGATAAATCGCGCGTGACCAAAAAGGGCCCGTCGATTGATCGGGCCTAGTCACTCAATTTGAAAGGAATAGTATTTAAGAGCGAGTGTTAAAGTGAGTTACTTCTATTCTAGCGAGTGACATCGTCCAACGATATCGGACACCGGCCCATCTTGCTATAGGACATCTTTTGACAGAAGCCTAGGACATCAACCGACATCGCCCCTCCTTGGGCTTGGACGTGGATCCACGGAGCGCAGCAGCCGCTCGAACGGGCCACGGTGAAAATTGGCGCACCAAAGCAAGGAAAGACCCACGGTGACGCCGCACCAAATGAGAGCGCTTTGGACGGCGAAGACGAAGCTCTGGCCTTCCAGCAGGCCCATGGCCTGCAGCATGCCCATGCCTAGGACCACATGGATCACGTAGTGGCTCAACGCCAGCCGGCCCGTGGCAATCAGGCCGCGACAGATCCAAAGGTCCGGCCGGCGCTCTTGGAGCTCGATGCTCAAGCAGATCACCACCACCGCCGTGCCAGCACCCGCCAGGAGATAGAAGGGCAGGGGAGGGATCATGCCGCTGCCCAGCAGGAGCGAAGCGTCTTCGGCCCCCAGCTCCTCGGAAGCGGCGCGGACCAGAGCGTAGGAAAGACCTTCGACGAGCACGGCGAGCATGGCCGCTCGGGTCGCCAATGCCCGGCGTTGGGAGGCGTTTCGGAGATCTTGCCTTCCGAGCCATAGGCCGAAGACCAGGAATGCAGCCCACGGGATCACGGGATGGAAGCCGTTGAAGAAGAGATGCCGGAGGAAGCCCGCAGGCGTCCAAAGCTCGGTGTACGTGAGGGTCGACCAATCCCAGCCGCGCTCGTAGTCGAAGATCAAGAGCAGGATTGGGAAGGCGAAAACCAACGCTGAAGAGATGGCCGGCAGGATGCGATCCTGTGCCGTCAACAGCAAAGTGCCGAGGGCGATGTATACGCCGTAATAGTGCAGGATATCCGGCGGCCAAATGGTGGCGAAGGCCAATCCGCCGACGAAAAGCACCGCCGACCGTCGCCATAGGGTCCGGCGGATTCGTCGCATCGCTTGGGAGTCATCGGATTCGCGGGCGCGCCTCGACATCAACGACATGCCGACGCCCGCCAAGACCACAAAGGTGGCCGCGGCCCGGCCGTCCACCAGACCGGTGGTGGCCACCAGCCAGGGAGGACCCTCTTTGCCGAGAGCCATCGTGGTTTTGAAGTTGACCACGATCATGCCGAGGATCGCAGCCCCGCGGGCCAAATCTAAACCCAAAATCCGTCCGAAACGGGACGGACGATCCTTCTCTTGAATGTCCATTCGTTGCGTCGCCTCCATGGTTGTAGTGGATCCGACGCGTCACGTGACGGTATGGAAGTGTCGAATCCAACAACAGGCTAGGGTGCCGGCGGCGTCGCGGCGACCCAACCCATCGGCTGGGTCCTATGGGTGGCTCTGGGACTTGACGAAGGCGGACGGGGTTTGGCCGGTGGCCTTCTTGAAGATGCGATTGAAGGACGACTTGGCGTTGAACCCACAGTCCAAGGCGATCGCCAGAAGGGTCCGGGTCTGATGATGGCCCGCGACGATTCGGTGTTTGAAGGCTTCGACCCGATATCCGTTCACGAAGTCGTAGAAGCTCGTCTTCAGGTGCTCGTTGATCAGCTGGGAGAGGTGGTGAGTAGACAAGTCGGCCTGACGGGCGAGATCTCCGAGGGAAAGCCTCGGATCGAGGTAGGGCCGATCCTGAGCCATGACCTCCTCCAGCCGTCGCAACATTTCCTGTGCAGCGGATCGATCGAGGCCTGCCTTGCGATACTTCTCGACGGATGCCGCCGGCGCCTCGGCGGGTTTCCGTGGTTGATTTGCCGGAGACTGGGAATTCTCAACGGTCGTTTCCGAGCTCGACACCGGCTCGGCCAATGAGGCCGTCAGGCTCGGATCCTGAAAGACCGAGGTTTGACGCAGACCAAAGAAACCCAAATAGAAGACCAGAGGCGTTGCCGCGACGAAGCTCCAGCGCAACGTCCAGGTCATCTCCGGGCCCCAGCCGTGTTGGCTCAGGAAGTCAGGGATGGCCAGCAGCGCCCACAAAGCCAGGACGGCCCTGGCCAAAGAGGCCAGCCACCGATAGTCGACCCCCTCCCGATAGGCGAGACGTCCCGCGATGAACCTTCGATGGGCCTCGAGCTTGCGCAGGCTTAAAAACACGTAGATCGGAATGGAGATGAGCTCAGCGAGCAGAATGGCGTTGAACCACAGTGAGCGCGCCGTGAATCGACTCTCCAGAAAATATGCGTCGAGCCGTATTTCGAGGCCGGCGAGAATCATCCCGAGCCAATAAAGCCAGGAGAGCCCGTAGGCCGAGAAGTGGAGCAGGTCCCGCCGCCGGAGGCCAGGGTTTGGGCTCAGGAGACTGCGGGTGTAAAGAAAGAAAACAGGCGCGGTCAACAAACCGGCGTTGGTCAACAGGAGCAGCAAATCGGGCAGATCGTAGGCCAGAGCTGCATACGCCGTGGCGAAAATCGCGGCGAGCAAAACCAGGAGCAGGCTCAGCAGCAAGTCGGACCAGGAACGCCGAGTTTTGGCGAATACCAGGGCCGCAAGAAAAAGGGCTTGCACCGAGCCGATCGCGATCAGGGTCGTCATTTCAGGATTCTATGGGATGCGGCTTCCTGGCGAGCTCGGACCATCCCGATGCCGGCACCAGCGAAGAGTAAAGACCGTCCGGACATGCCGATGTTCGACACCACCCGTCTGCATTGTGAGGCGGCGGTGGAGATGGCTCTGGCGGAAGCCGATTGATCGGAGCGAAGACGAGCAGGCCCACGGTCCCGAAGCCATGGGCCTTTCTCGACACGTGCACTGGGCCTTGATGGTGACCCAGCGGACGTGCCCGTCCCACTCGGTGCAGCCATGCTGGACGGCCGGCTTCACCCGGTAGACGGTGCCACCGCCAAAGTCGGTGAAGCTGTGCCCTTTCAACTCGGATAGGATCCGCGTCGTCAACGAGCCGACCACGGTTGGCCATCAAACCGGATTCATGGAGATGAGCATGTTGAAGACGTCCAATTTTTTTCTCGTATCGGGAGTGATGTGTGTGCTGCTTGCGGTGGGATGCGGAGGCGGCAGCCCGGAACCAGACGCGCCCTCAAACGCGCCGACGGAGGCGGTCACGGACAGTGGCACCGACGGTACGGAGCCCGCTGAGACGACCTCCGGAGAGCAAACACCCTCGGCCGAGGACCCTGCACCTGAAGTGGCCGCTGAAGACGGAAAGATCGGCGTGGAAGCCTGCGATGACTTCGTCGCCAAATTCGACGCTTGTCGCGACAAGCTGCCCGAAGACCAACGTGAAGCCTTGGCCAGCGTCATCGACTTCACCATCCAGGAATGGCGAGAATCAGCGAAGGATCCGGCGGCCCGCGCGGCGCTACCCGAGACCTGCCAACAGGCGATCGAGAACCAACGAGGATCGATGGAGTATTTCGGCTGCGAGTGGTGAACGGGTAGACCCTCGCAGTCGGCAAGGCATCAGTGAGCCCCTCGGCTCGCAGATGCGGCCCTGAAGCGACCCGCGTGTATGGAGTCTCGACCTGCGCATCTTCATCACTTCCGTTCCAGATGAGCTGGAAACCTGCCAGGCGATCGCCGAGCAGGTGGCGCAAGAGCTGGGGCATGAGCCGGTATTGCGCGACCCGGTGCCTCGTCTCGGGCTGGATCCTGTAACCGCTTGCCGTCGGCAGGTCACCCGAGCCGACGCCGTGCTCGCCATCGTCGGTTTTCGGCGCGCGGGCGTGCCGGCAGGAGAGCTGGGGGGCGACGGCTTGCGGCCGTGGACTTCTTGGGAGCTGGGTCATGGCTTCGAGCACCGTCTGCCGGTGGTGGCGTTGCTGGCGGGGGAGGCCTTTGGGCCGGAACGGGAGGGTGATCCCGAAGCCGCGGCTCTGATGTCGGATCTGCGGGGTGAGCTGATGCGCATCGCGCGGGTTTTCGACGACGAGAGCAGTTTTCGAACGCAGGTCGAGGCGGCGCTTAGGACCGTGCAGAGGCCATCCTGGACGCCAGGGCTGAGCGTCGGCGATTTACGCTTGCGTCGACACCGGGCGCCCGTGCTGCCGTCCACGCCCTATCCCGTGCTGTTGCCCTATACCCATCCGGAGCTGATGGCCGGACGGGACGGGGACTTGACGGATTTGCGCCGGACCTTGGGCCTACCGGTGACGGTGGTGGGATTGCACGCGGCCTCGGGCATCGGCAAGAGCTCCCTCTTGGCCGGCGGTCTGGTGCCGACGTTGCGCGCCGAAGGGCGACCCGTGGCCTTTGAGCGCCATCCCACGGAGCCGGGCCTGATCGCGCGGTTGCTCGGGGATTTGCTGGAAGGTGAGGATTTCGAGCCGGCCGAGGAGAGCGGCAATGTCCGTTATTTCGTCGACTATTTTGTCGACCGGCTGCTGATCGCGCGCCGTCTGGCGGACGGATTGACGCCGATTCTGGTGATCGATCAATTCGAAGATCTTTTGAAAGACGGCGGCGAAGGAACCCTGGCGGAGCTCGGACCTTTGCTGGCCGGGTCCGCCCAGCGCCTACCGGGCATCGATGGCCCCGCCTGTTGTTGGTTGTTGGCTTATCGCCAGGAGTACAACGGCCGGGTGATGGAGTGGCTGGAAGACGTCCTGCGCCAGGCACGGGCAGCGGGGCAACCAGGCGCCGGGCGACCGGGACTCGACGCACTGCCCCATGACCTCAGCAGCTCCCGCCGGTTCGTGGATTGGCCCTTGCTGCCCTTGGGAACGCCCCCTTCCGGCTCTGGGGATGCTCTGGAGCAGGCGTCCCGGGTTTTTTTGCGGGCGATCCAAAAACCCTTAAGTCACGATGCGTTCCCCTGGGTCTTTGCCCCGGGCCATGCCGAGCGCCTGGCTCACGCTTTCGCAAGGGCTCGTTTGCGCTCACCCGACGACCCTCTGGCGCCCGAGCTGCAAGTGGTGTTGGCCCATCTCTTGGAGCAGGCGGGGGAGCCGGATTCGGATCGACCCTTGACGGTCACCGTTCCTGAAGAGACCGACGAGCTCATGGATCGAGCTCTGCAACAGCATCTGCGCCGTGCTCTCGATCGCGCCTTTCCCCGAGATTTCGACGCCGCGGCGCGCTCGGCCCGTACCCGCGCTCTGCTGGTGTTGCGGGAGCTGGCGGACGAGCACGGACGTCGCGATCAGGCCGTCGATCCCGCGATCCAGGACCTTTCCGAGCAGGGGCACGAGATCTTGGAAAAGCTCTCTACGCCCCAGACTCGCCTGGTGCTGTTGCGCCGCCGGGACGATACCCAAGCTTTCGTTTTGGCCCATGATCGCTTGGCGGAGGTCTTGGTGCAGGCGGTGGACGCCGGGGGCTGGGCGGAGCTGGAGATCGACGAGCGGCTACTCTCCCTACGCCGTTTCGTGGCGTTGCAAAGCCGTCTTTTTGCGTCGGGCGACGTGCAACAGGCGGCCACCGTATCCGCGGACGTCTACCGGAGCATCGAGGCCCATCAGGAAGTGCTGCTATGGACTGACGGCCATCGAGCTTGGTGGCGAGCCTGCGTCCATCGTCGGCGTGAGCAACGTCGTCGCCTCCTGCTGAGAAGGACCGTCGCGGGGGTGCTCTTGGTGGTGGCGGCAGCCCTGGCCTGGTACTTCGCCGACCGGCGAGCCCGCTATCTGGCGGAGCTGGAAACGGTGGCCGTCGGCGAGCCCGAGGTCGCCTTCGCGACCCTCGCTCGGCTGACCCGAGCCGGTCACGATTCCGCGGCTCTTGTCGATCGGCTGCGCCGCCGTGAGGCGCCTTTCGATGTTTTCGAGAAGGGATTGGGCGGCGCGGAAGCATCCGGGAGAGCTGAAGCGTTGGTAGAAGTCGCCGAGCTGGCGATGCCGATCTTGGAAGCATCGCCTGAGGATCCCGTGCTGATTGCGAGCCTGGTGTGGGCGCTCGATTTCTTCGCGCGAGATGCGGGTGTTGCCGATCGTGCTCTGGAGTTGCGGAATGAAGCGCTGGCTCCTCTGCGTCAGACCCATCCACCGCCGGGGCCGCCCGTTTCCGACGATCCCCATTGGGTGGATATTCCAGCGGGCACCTTCTGGATGGGCGCCGGACCGGACGAAGGTCGGGACGAGCCGAATATGCAAGACGAGCATCCTCGCCACCAAGTTTCGCTTTCACGATTTCGCATGATGACCCGCGAGGTCACCAACGCGGAGTACCGCCGCCTCGTGCCCGACCACGGGGGAGCCGGCGAGCTACCCGCCGTGTGGATCAATTGGTTCGAAGCCTATACCTATGCGGCTTGGCTGGGAGGTCGCCTCCCCACGGAAGCGGAATGGGAGTATTCGGCTCGGCTCGGATGCGCTTTTCGATATTGCAAACGGGACGGCAGCGAGGCGACCCTAAGCGAGGTCGCTTGGTGGGTGGAAAATTCCACCGATCCTACTGCCGGCGTTTCGGCCGTTCGGCCCGTCAAACAGTTGGAGCCGAATCCCTTGGGGCTGTGGGATATCTACGGCAACGTGTTCGAGTGGAGCGCCAATTGGTATTCCCCCTATCCAAACGAGCCGGCGACGGATCCCACCGGAGGCCCGGCGAGCCGGTCGGCTCAGCGCGCGTATCGCTCGGGCGCCGTGGTCTCCCCTGACATGTGGATCGGAGCCGGCGTTCGAGGGTCCACCGCGCCGAGCAAAGAAGCGGACTCGCTCGGGTTGCGTGTGGTTCTCGCAGCCGGCAACCCGAGCGGTTGATAGCGATCCGTAGCGAGCCTCAGCGGGCATTAATTAATTAGTTGAAAGATTGCGATGCTTGCTCCGGGCAGGCTGGAGCCACGACTCGAAATCCGATGCCCCCAGAGACGTTGTCCATGAGGATGTCTTGTCGGCTGGCGACACGGGACGCCGCGGCTTCGTAATTGAAGGCACCTCCACGGGTCACCCGTCGTCCGTTTTGGGGAATCGGAGGCGAGCTCCAGGGATCTTGCCGAGGCGTCTGGGGATATTCAGCGAACGCATCGGTGGTCCATTCCCACACATTGCCCAACATGTCGTAAAAGCCCCAAGGGTTCGGCTCCAGCTGCATCACAGCCTTGGGATCCGAGCTTTCCGACGTCGCGGTCCATGCCACTTGCTCTAAGGTGGCTGCTCGCCCGTCACTTCCGCAGGGGTCGACCTCGCAGTCGGCTCGGGCCGCGTATTCCCACTCGGCTTCCGTGGGCAAGCGACCTCCGAGCCACGCGGCGTAGGTATAGGCTTCAAACCAGCTGACGAAGGATGCCGGCAGGTCGGCCTGCGACGAAGGTCGGTGTTGCGGCACGAGCCGGCGATATTGCTCGACGGTCACCTCGTGCCGCAGCATGCGGAATCCCGAAATCGTCACTTCGTGTTGTGGACGTTCTTCGCTTCGCCCGCTTTCATTCGGAGCCGAGCCCATGAGAAATCTACCGGATGGAACCTCGATCCAGTCTGGGTCGCCGGATTCGGAAGGCTGAGGGGGAGGTCGAATCTGCCACAGGGGCTCCAGGGCTCGACGGCGCAGGTCTTGCGCTTGGGCGACGAGCTCCGGATCTCGACAGGGCCCGAAGTCCAGGGCCCAGATCAGGCCGGCTATCACCATCGGATCCTCGGGTGAGGCTTCGGTCAACGGCAGCAGCAGCTCCACCATGCTCAGCACGGCCTCGTTGCGCGCTCTGCCTTCGAGCTCGACCAGGGCCCATTCCAAGATGTCCATGGGCGCGCTACGTGTTTGAATCAAGGGAAATACCTGGGAGCCCTCGGGCTTCGTCTCGTCCGATAGACGGCGAACAGCTTGAAATGCTTCTTTGGGCTCCGCTCGGGTCACCTGCTCCCGCCAAGCCCGGCGCTCGGCGTTTCGCTCGGTCCAGGCCCAAGTGCCGGCGGCGATCGAGATCAGGAGCAACAGCGCCACGCTCCCCACCGTGGCCGCTCGTCGACGGTCGGCGCGTCGACGAGCCTTGCAGGCCGTGAACCAGGCTTGCTTTTCCTCGTTCCAAAGCAGGGTTTCGGCGTTTTCGTGGATCTTCCGGAAGCGGTGCCCGGAAATCTGAGTCGACGCCTCGCTCTGTCTCCCCTCCTTCCGGCCCGTGCGAAAAAGCTCGGTGCGCAGGGTCACGAATCGACGCAGGGCCAAGAGCTCGTCGTCGATGACCAACCGCCCTTGTCGATCCTGCTCGTCCACCAAGCGCACCACCGCTTCGGCCAACCGATCGTGGGAAAGGGTCCAGCGCAGCCCGTCCGACGCCTCACGAACCCAAACCAGTCGGGTCAGGGGCGTCGAGAGCTGCTCCAAGACCGCCTGACCATCGTTGCCGATGGCTCGGCTCAATTGCTCGGCGCTCAAACCCTCTTCCCGTCGACCCGTGGAAGTAGCCAGCTCTCGTAGGGCGAGCAAGGCTCGGGCTCGGCGTGTGGCGCTATCCGGCCGATCGATGGGGAAGGCTTGCTCCAGGGCGCGCCGCAGGTGCTGGTCGAGGGCTTGCTCGATCAGCGGACCGACGTCTTCCGGCACGTGGAGGCGGCCGTCCGGGTCGGCGTGGCTCAGCACATGGGCCAAGACCACTTGCAGCTCCGGAGCCAGGGGAGCGTCGGGACGGGCAAGGCGCGCCTCGGCAAAAGCGCGGGCCAAGCGCTCGGCGTCACCCGCAGCGAAAAACCAGGGAAATCGCGGGCCTTGGTCCCCGTGCTTCAAGGACAACGGCGTCTCGATGGCCGACAACAAGGTCTCGGTCGAGGTCCGCAGTGGATCCTCGGACCTGGGCGGAGGCGTCGCCAATGGGGTCAAGGCCAAACGCTGGAAGCGCTCGGGTGCCGACAAATCATGGGGCAAGGAACCTACCGGGGAATCTGCCGCGTCCACGTCCGCGGCGCGGGCTTCCCTCAGCACGTCCCGAAGCCAGGCGCGCAATCGACCGTCGAATTCCTGTCGGTAGGCGAGCAGCCACCGGCAAGGCGCCGACGACCGTCCGGCACGCCGGGTGAGACTGGTCGCCATCAGCAGGCCGAGGGTCCGGCGCGCGGCCGTGGCCTCGGGGCGCAAGACATCCTCGAATGGATCGAGCACTAGGACCGGTGGTTTGCCCGCCAAACCCTCCACTTCCGTCAACCGGTCGACAAAAGCCCTCGCGTCGAGATCGTCCGGCGGATCGGCGCCGTCCAACAGATCACCGATGAGGCTTGCCCCGAGACCGGCCTCCGCCGGGTGGCGGGCTACGGCCACGGGCACCCCGGCAGCCCGCAACCGAGGCACCAAGCCCGCCAGGAGCAGCGAGCTCTTACCCGTGCCTGAGGGCGCCGACAAGCCGAGGATGGGCACCTGGGTCTCCAGCAGGCGTCTTAGCTTGGAAATCTCGGCGTCCCGCCCTTTGAGCAGATCCGGATGGTGATAAGGCAAGAGCACGGGATAGGGGTGCTCCGGCAGGTCGGCAGTCGGCTGAGCCCGCAGAGTGACCGCAGCCCGCAGCGGCTCGGCGGGCGGTAATTCCACCACCCGATGGACCTTCTTTGAACCCGATGGCCGGATCAAAGGCGCTCGCTCCGGGGAGCCCACCTCGAAGACCTCCACCGCTTCAGCGAGGCCTTGAAACCGGTAGCGGCCATGGTCGGGCCATTGCAGGTCGTCGACGTGCCATCCGTCCATGGAGCTGCGCCGCGCCACCTCGTAGGCGGCTCGGGTCAAGAGGGTCTGGCCGCCCACGGCCAACGACATCAAACGGGCGGCCGTGGGTTTGGCCAAGCCTTCCACCTCCAAGGGTTTGGCCCCCCGTCGCACGTCGCTTTCGAGGTTGCGATGGAGCACCACCTCCCCGAGGTGAATGCCCACCCGGGCTTTCAACTCCAGGTCGGCCAAAACCCGGTGATACGCCAAGGCATAGGCCACGGCGCTCCAGGTCCGCTCGAATAGCAGCAAGAATCCGTCGGTTTTGTCGATCTCCCGACCGCCGTGCTCGTGCATGAGATCTCGCGCCAATCGATCATGGCGCTGAAAAAGTGACGCGGCCCGGCGATCCCCGAGCTCTTCCACCAGCCGAGTAGAGCCCACCAAATCACTCACCAAGAGGGTGGTCACCACCACGGTGTCGTGGTTCGGCCCCGACGACATCGATGCGCCCATCACGGACGGCCCCGAGTCGTTCCCGACCGCTGAGCCGTCGATGGTTGCGATCTGCGATAGGCCGTCACCGACGGCGCTGAGCAGGGGATCCCCCGAGGCCATGGCCTGCAGGGATGCTTCCACCTCCGTGGCCGTCGCCGGGCGGTGAGCCGATTCTTTCTCCAACAGGCGATCCACCAGCTGCGAGAGCGCCCGGGGCACCATGGGATTGAGCCGTCGGGTTGTGGGTGGGTGGTGCTCCACCACCCGGCGTAAGGTCTCGCCCGTGTTGCGAGCGGCAAACGGCGAGCGGCTGGTCAAGAGCTCGTAAAGCAGGACACCTAGGGAAAAAAGGTCCGTACGGGCGTCCACCTCACGGCCCAGGGCTTGCTCCGGGGACATGGCGCGGGGCGTGCCCACAATTCGACCCGCTTTGGATTTGAGGGCTATAGAGTGGTGAGGATCCGTCCGCTCTGGATGCCCATGGGCCGGCGTCCCGTTCAGATGTCGTGCCAGGCCGAAGTCGAGCACCTTGACGTGGCCTGAGGGCAAGACCATGACGTTTTCGCTCTTGAGATCGCGATGCACCACGCCACTGCCGTGGGCGGCGGCCAGGGCCGAGGCGATCTGTCGCCCGTAGTCCACCACCAGGGTCGGCAAAAGAGGGCCGGACCGCCGCAGCTCCGCCAGGGTCGGACCGTCGATCAGCTCCATGACGATCCAATCCCCGTCGTCGTCTTGCAACCAATCGAAAATCTGCACGATGCCGGGATGCCCGAGCTGGGCCAGGGTGCGGGCCTCGCGTCGAAAGCGCGCTTTTGCTGTGTCCCCAGCTTCCCCGCGAATCCGCTTCACCGCCACCCAACGTCCGAGACGATCATCAAAAGCCTTATAAACCTCGCCCATGCCGCCCTCGCCGAGCAGCAAGCCGAGTTGATAAGGCCCTAGCTTTTGGGCCGATTCGTTCGGTTCCATGAATCTCTCGCCATTCGATGAATTGGGAACAGGCGAATAGAGAATACCAGGTAGCCAAATCATCGCGGTGTCCAGCAAGGTTCTCAGCTCCCAGGGTAAGTGAAGCGCGCCAACCTGGGAATCCTTGGCGCTCCTGGAATGGCCCGATACGATAGAATCCTCTCATGCGCCCGATGACCACCGACCTTGATCGCCGCGACGCCAGGCCCTATTTCCTGTGGGACGAGGACTTGAGTATCGCCGAGCTCCAAGAGCGTCTTCACGGCGACGATCCCCAAGAAAGATTGCGGCTACTCGCCAAGCTTCTCCGAGAAGCTCGAGATATCGATGTCTGGAGCTTCGTTACGCCTCAAGAAGTGGCGGAAGCGTTGCCGTTGGTGGCTGGGCGTCTGGGACGACGCCTCGATTTTTGGGAATTCCTCATCAGAGGATGGCAAGAAGATGGCCTCCTTCCCTCCTAGCCGGCTGTCTCCGTTCCAATCCGAGCTGCTGCGGGCCTTCTTTCAGCAGGAGCAAGGCTTTTTCCTGACGGGTGGCGCTGCTCTCGTCGGTTTTCATCTACGGCATCGTTTCACCGATGACCTTGATTTCTTTACCGATCAAGAAGCAGTCTTCGAACGAGCACCCCATGTTTTGGCGGCAGTGGTTGCGGATCTAGGAGCGTCGATGGTCGCTCGACAGCAGGCGACGGGGTTTCATCGATATTTTGTCAGTCGGGGCGATGAAGCGGTGATTGTCGATCTCGTCCTCGACAGGGTTCCGCAGATTCATGCCGAAAAGCTTAAGTTCGATGAGCTCAGAGTCGACCTTCCAGAAGAGATTATCGTCAACAAGCTGAATACGATCGTCTCGCGGTGCGAGGTTCGAGATTTAGTCGATATTCTGATGTTGGAACGTGCGGGATTTTCGGTCGAGGATTTCCTGGAAGACGCACTCACCAAGGATGGTGGTTGTACAGCCGCAACCCTAGCCTGGGTACTCTCTCAGGTTGAAGTAGGTAGTCAAGCAAAGCTTCCGGGAGGAATCTCTGGACCTGAAATGGATGAGTATCTCGGCAAGCTTATCAGGAGGCTCCGCCGTCTCGCTTTACCTGAATCTTAGCCGACCTAGGGTGGCGCGAAGCGAGCCGCGTATCCGTTTCCTTTGGTGCGACACGAGAAAGACCGCTCACCGAGATCTTTGGGATCCCAAGAGAGCGGCCTTGCAGCAGGTTTGCTGTGGTGAAGTTTTATCTTTTATTTGGACCAAGCCGGGGCGGGAAAGAGCACCGGGCCATCATCATCTTCGCAATTCTGACCATTCAAGTCGGAGCAGCTGCCACCTGCGGGCTTGTCGACGTCGACGAAAATCCCGCCGCCATTGGAGTAGGTGCACATGCAGTTGCAGGTAGTACCGTCCGTATTGGCGATACAGGCGCTGAGCGTACCTGGATCTTCCTCCTGAGGAATCGGGGCGGGGGAAGCTAGGGTGGCGGAGCTTCCCACCACGAAGAGAACCAGTAAGCAAAGACAGATTTTAGCCAAGGATTGTTTCATCGTTCGACCTTTCAGATTGGGTTGACGGGATCGAGGCCAGGTGAATTGTAATAATTATAGGTTGTTTATGCAATTTGAACCCGTTCTTGAGCTCTTTGGATCACCGCAGCCCTTCAGGCTGCACGCGAAGCGCACCACCCTCGGACTCATTGATGACGGCACCGTGTCTAGAACATGAAAAATTCTCAATCCAGACAAAGTAGCGCGCCCTAGGACGCACTAAAATGCTCCCATCGAATCACAATGCATGGAGCACAACTTGCGGCATAGACCTTTCCAACAAAGAACCATCGGCATACTCGGCGGATGCAGCAATGTGGCCACGGGAGTCTACTATCGGGTGATCAATGAGGTGTCCAACGCCCGCTTGGGGGGCTGGGACATGGCCGAGACCCTGATCGCCGGCATGAACTTCGGCAACATCGAGTCCACCCTGCGCCAAGAGCAGTGGGACATCATGCAAGCCTACATGTCGGAGAAAATTGACCGTTTGATCGCGGCCGACGTCGATCTCTTGCTTTGCGCCTCGAATACTTTGCACATGCCGCTCAGCAAGATCATGGCGGATCGGGACACGCCTTGGATTCACATTGCCGATCCCACGGGTCGGGCGATCCGTGATGCCGGCCTAAAGCGAGTGCTGCTCTTGGGCACTCGTTCGGTGATGCAGCTCGACTATCTAAAAGATTATTATGGCGATCATTTCGGTTTAGAGATCGTGGTGCCCAATGACTCGGAGCAGGACGAGATCGACGGCATCATTTTCCGCGAGCTGGTGAAAGATCGAGTGGTTCCGGAATCGAAGGCGCGAACGTTGGAGATCGCCGATCGCATGGCACGGGATGAAGGCGCGGAATGCCTGGTGATGGGTTGCACTGAGATCTGCCTGCTGTTGGATCAGGGCGATCGCCCGGACATGCCGATGTTCGACACCACCCGTTTACACTGTGAGGCGGCCGTGGAAATGGCCTTGGCGGGATCGATGAAGAGCTGATCGGAAGACACGAGATCGGGCAGGTCGGCTGTTTGCAACTCCGTCTTTCAGGTGAAAAACTCCAAGCACCAAAATTCCGGAGATGATGCAGCTGGCGCCTCGGGTTGTAGGGGTGATTCCCCTCGTGTTTTGCCCTGTCCACTGGAGGGTGATCCCGGGCGTGGCGAAACACCAGGAGGTTGATTTTGAAGCAGAGATGGCTCGTCGCGATGTTGTGGATGTTGCTGATCACCGGCTCCGCGTCCTGGGCTGTGGGCGACAGCGGACCTTGGGAGATTGCGCCGCCGGATGCCCACGGAGCCAATTGGGACAACGGTCTGTTGGCCAATGCTTGCCAGCCGCCGGAGAATGCCGGCAAAAAGAATCTCACCAAGGCCTTCGCGTGTCCCCGGTTGATGTTGGGCAGCGGGGAAATGCTCGCCGGCGCGGCCTATGACGCCAAGAAGAATTCGAGCTGGTCTGCCGGAGGAAAGCCGATCTTTGCCTATGGCGTGGTCGGTCGCGATGCCGCGCCGGGAGCGGGCGACGAGCCCTGCACCTGCTATCAGCTCGAGCCGGCCACCGCCGGCGCCTTTCAACCCCTCATCGTTCAATGGGCGAATACCGGAGCGAACGGCTGCCAAGATCCCAAAACTGGTCAATGCGATTTCGATCTCTTCATGGGTCTGGGTGGAACCGGCAATTTCAACGCCTGCATCGGCGGTCGATCCAATAGCTCCACCTTCGGAGACTTCATGTACAGCGCCTATCCCTGGGCGGGACAGCCGTGGGGTGGAGGGGCGTCGGAAACCTCGGAATGCGCGGTGACGGGGTTGAGCTCCTATGCCACAACAACCACAAATGAGTCCTGCAAATTCGGCCTCGACGGCCACTACAAAGGCAATCCCGAAATCGTGTGGCAGCAGGTCCAATGCCCCATCGGCCTGATTCGGGTCACCGGCTGCGAGCTGGCCGACAACTCCACCCAGCCTGTGGCTAGTCCCAATCCCCAAACCGGGAGCTGGCTCAAGGGTTACATCACGTCCATGCAGGATTGTTGCTTGCCCTCGGCGGGGTGGGTCAACAACGTCTCCAATGCTCAATCTCCATGGCTCGCCATCTACAGTTGTGACGCCCAAGGAATCCCTTGGACGGTGAACAATCCGGTTCAGCCCCCGCCGCCCAAAGTGAAAAATTGTTGCTCATGGGATGGTTGTCAAACCTGTGGCACCAGTACTTGGTGCAATGAGAATAAATCCCAATGCACGGGTAGCTGCAACGGCGCTTGGTGTGCATGAGCCGTGTGTTCCTTAAGCCGTGTGCTGAAGATCGGATTCTGCCCTACCGAAAAGAGGGACGTGGTTTTTCACGATGAGCGACCGCCTAGCCAAAACGATCCGCGATCAAATCCTCGACGAGATCGTTGAGGGTGAAACGGGCCGTGCGATGGAAACCTACCGCCAGGCGACCGGCGCCGATCTGGCCGAAGCCGAGCGCATCGTGCTCCGGCTGCAGGATCTGCTTCAGGCAACGGACCAGCTGAGCGCCGCAGATCAGGTCTTTCTCGACAATTTTCGCGCCGGGCTAAGGCCGATTTCCTCGACGGACCTGCTCGACCGCCCCCATGGCTCAGCGGTCAAGCAGTTGATGGCCCTCGGCAGCTATGTGCTCTTGGCCCTGGCGACCTTCAATGTGGTCTGCGCCTTGATCTTGCTGGTCACCGGCTGCGTTGGTTTTTGGCTGAATCCTTGGGCTGGATTTTTTGTGGCTCTGCTGCTGGCCGGCCCGATGTTCATCGTTTTTCCAGGACTCTTGCGTGGGCTGGTAGTGCGAAGCTTGGGGGTTGAAGAATTCGCTCGATCCCCCGGCTTCGGCTGGGAAATCGCCCTCGGATTCGTGCTCGTCATCGGCGGTATCCTCGGCTCGGTTCTCAGCGAAAGGCTCGTGTGGCTGGCGCGAGCAGAGGTCGTGGAGCTGTCGGCCCCGGTGGACCTCGGGCTGGATGAAATCGACAGATCGGCGATTCTGTGGATCCAGAGGTCTAGAGTGCTGGATCATCCAGTCGGCACCCTGACCGAGACCCGGCGCGATCGCCACGGCAATGTTTCCAGATTCGAGTACCTGGTCCAGCCTTTGGTGGAAGATCGGGGCCTGGCGCCCCGGGTCCTCGCCGAATCCGATCACTGTTGGTGGGTCGGCCAGGCGGACAGCGCCTACAACAGGTTGCAGCACCCGGTCTTGCCTCCGGACTCGGAAAGCCCCTACTTCGTCGACAACCCGATCCATCGATCCGAGTACGAGGAGGCGGTGGCAAAGGCCCTCGGTGGCCCCGAGTCCCGAGACACACCGATTCCCCTCTGCACCCGCGTGCTCGAACGAGTCCCGCATCCCGATGAGATCCGAAGCGCCCTGCTGAGCAAGCTGCGACGTTTCGGGCTGACCGTCAACGGGGCGTTCGGGGTGCTGCTCGGCCTTTGGGGCGTGGCTTGGGGCGTTCGTCGGGTGAGGGGTGCCGCGCCCCAATAGGCGGTCCATCAACCCACCTAGGGGTGCCGAGCGACCTCTTCGTGGGGGCTCCGTCTTGATGACTAGCGAGGTTCCATCCAGTTTTGGCGTTTTCGAGGATCTGGAAGGCGCGGCGCACCGAGCACGGCAGCGAAGCTTGTCTGAGCGATTCACCCGTTGAATCGGCATAAGGGTTTACACATCAGCAACTTGCAGCGGAAAGTCAGTGGTGGCGCGAGCTCGTAGCCACGCGCGCAGGGCGCCGCGCCGCCCCACCCGAGATGCATTTCTGGATGGAACCTAGCGAGGCTCCACTTTTTGTCCGTGCTCACGGACCAGCCGTCCTCGGACATCGAAGATGCGGCTCGCGCTTTCAAAAAACTCGAACGGGATCTTCAGCCCGATATCGTGCGCTTTTTTAAAGTTGATCGAGATGTCGGGTGGCAGGATCACTCCGACGTCGAGGGAGCCCGGATCCACCGATCCGCGCAGGATCCGAATGCCGTAAAGGGCCGCAAGCTTAGCGTTGCTTTCAAAGCTGGTTCCGATGGAGAGCAGGGCACTGTGATCACCGGAGGTCACGAGGCTGGGAGTCACCGCTAGAACCGGCACATTGCCGGTATGTTGGAGAATGGTGTCCATTTCCTCGAAGACCGAGGTGCTGCCGGTGATCCAAAAGACGCTTTTCTCTACCCTCGGGTCGTGGTCCCGCATGGCTTTCACCGCGCGCCGGATTCGCCATTTCAGCTCCCCTTGGGCTCGGTCGCGGTTGCCGACCACCACGCGATGGATCTCGATGCCGGCCTCCTGGGCTTTGTCGGCCATGGGCTTGACTTGGGTTCGCACCGCGCTAACGTTGTCCCGCGCGTAGACGATGGCGATCTGCGAAAGATTTGGACGCAGGGTTCGCAGGTAGTTCATTTGAACTTCCACGGGAACATTGAGCGAGGTATAGGCGAAGTTCGTACCGCTGCCGCCTTCGTAGCTATCCACCAGGCCCATGAGGACCGGATCCTTCGAGCACACGGTGACCACGGGAGTCGAGCTGCCGGCCATCCTTCGGTGCAGGTAGTCGGTGGCGCCTGAGCCCATGGCAAAGACGATTTGGTACTCACCCTTGCGGGCCTTGGCGGTTTCGGCGGCGGCTCGGGCCGGATCTTCGTGAAAATTGAATAAGGTCCAAGCGACCCTCATCTTTTTCTGCTGGAAAACAGCCAACATTCGATTCATCGAGATCTGATAGGCCGAAGACGTCTTGGCAAAGAGCACCAAAGCCTTTGGGTCGGAATCCGACGGCTGAGGTGGGTGGATCAAGATGTGATCGGGAGAAGGACCCATCTGCTGAAGCCACGAGCGGCCCGATTCCGGAGACAAGCTGAACCATTCAGCAGCGGGATCGGAAACCGGCTCGAGGGCGGGGCACGGGGTGGAAGCAACGGCCGCGACCAGCCCCACCGCGACGAGCATGCAGAGAGCCTTAAGGGTGGATTTCATCGTCAGCTCCTTATTTCTTGGATCGAGTTTTGAGAATGCTGAACAGCAGGCCGAAGGTGAAGACTCCGGCGCCGATCTGCGCCACAGTCCACAGACTTTGATCGTTCAGGGTGAGCAGCGGAGCCACGATGAGCGGTCCGAGCAAGGTGCCGAGTCGTTCGAGAAAGCGGTAGGTGGACGTGACGGTGGCCGAGCCCATCCGATCCGCCAGCTCCGAGGACGCGACATAAGTCAGGATGGGCGCGTGGATCAAGCCGTGAAAGAGGCCGAGCAACCCGATACCGGCGACCAGAAATATGGCCTCTAGCCACGGTGCCCAAACGAAGAGACCCGGCCACAAGAAATGTCCACCGCCGATGAGGATGAGGCTACCCCCGCCGCCGCACGCTCCAACCACCAAGAGCTTGCCGGGGTGAGCTTTGCGTTGCAGCCAATCGCCGCAGGTATTCGAGGCCAAGACGCCGGCGGCGTAGAACATCAAGATCATGCCGATGTCGTCGGCGGAATAACCCAGGGAGTTCAACATGAGCGGCATGCCGAAGATGACGACGCCGGCGAGCAACGCCTTGGTCGGAACCCCGACGAGCAGCACGGCTTGAATGACCTCGCGGTCTTTCAATACGGCCCAGAGATCGGACCAGAACCCGCCGTCTTTCTTGGTCGGGCTCGGCGAGTCGGCTTGCGGCTCGGCGGTCTCCTGCAAGCGGTCGAATTCCGGGATCAGAATGCGGCGGGCGAATAGCAGATTGAGCAGACCGAGCAGGCCGGCCATCAGGAAGACCGCACGGGGTCCCGTGTACACCACCAGCAGAGCTCCCAGGGCGTTGCCGGCGATCATTCCGGTTTGATAACCGAGCACAATGAGGGCCGAACCCCGGGCCGTCAGAGCTGGGATCACCGCGACCGTCCTGAGGATGTAAGACTGAGCGGCGACCAACGACATCCCCTGCCCGGCGCCGGAAAGCACCCTCATCGCCGCCAGCCCTACCGGATCCTCGATCAAGGTCAATCCCCAAAGGCCGATGGCCGAAAATAGGATCGACATCTGGAATAGAGCGCGCGGTCCGTATTTTTGGGCAAAGCGTCCGGAAGGAATGAGACTGAAGGCGAATGCCGCGAAATAGAGGAGAAAGAGGGTGGACAGCCCACCGGCTCCGACGCCGCTGCGCTGCAAGACGTCCTGGAAGTACACCGGCAAGAAGGAAACGCAGAGGCCTTCCATGAGCACGGAGACGGTATAGAACGGCCTGACGAGCTCCAGCTGGTGGCGGGCCCGGATTGCCGTGTCCTCCGTCGCAGAGCCTTTGAGCGACAGAAATAAATTCAGGAACAGCTGTGAAAGAAGCCAGACGCCGCCGAAGAGAGCCAAGAAGTTCTTGGCGCTTTTGCTCAGCTTGGAATAGACGACCTGTTTGGGAATTCTGACCACGACCTCATAGCGGGAGTCGTTGGGCGCCCCGACCGGAATCACCGTCACGTAGTCGTCTCCCTGAAGCGATGCTTCCGAGCCGGTGGGTTGTTTGGAGCTGAACACCTTGCCGGTGAGCGAGCGGAGCTGCAAGCTGCGAAGGTCCGGATTGAGCTTGGTGTATTTGTTGAGGATCCGATCGATGCCTTCGAGATCTTTTTCCGGATCCAGCTCGAGCTGCAGGGCCACGCCGACTCTTGAGGACAAGGATTCTCCGAGCGCCCGCGCCTTTCCGCGGATGCCGTCCGAATAGATCGCCATGAGGGTGTAGATCACCGCCATCGACATTGCGATGAAGGTCACACTGTAGATGAGGTTGAGAAATAGCTCATAACGCCGAGCTTGCCGGATCGAGAACACCACGAAGGTGGAGATCAAGATGGAAGCCGTGCAGACCAAAGCCAGGATTAAAAAGGCTTTTTTGAGGGTGCCCGCAATGGCAGACCAGGCCATGCTGATCTCCAGTCGACCCACCTGCTCGAAGCGGCTCTGCAGAGGTAATTGGATCGAGTCGAGCTCCTCACCTGCCTCAGCCGCATCGTGGTCGGTAGCGGTCGACGCGGATTCGGCTTCCGCGACGAAGACGACCGATTCCTCCGGGTCGACCACCTCGATGCGTCGCAGTGACGGATCAGAAGCGAGCAAAGGCGACACCATGGTCTGGAAGCCCGGGAATTGATCGAGAGGCAAATCCGCTTTAAGAAAGCGCTCCAGAGAGTTTTGAACGATTTCACCCTGGGATTGAAGCCGCTCACGGGCGATGTCGGGGTAGACGCGATACGCTTCCGCCAACCCCACGCTGAGCAACAAGACCAGGGAGATGGTCAGAGACAAGCAGAAGGCGATGGCGCCCGCCGCCGGTGATCGGCTCCAGCCGGCCCGATTCGATGCTTTAGAAGTCATGATTTTCTGCTTTCTTAAGAGTTTGAGGGGCACAAAAACCGCCCGGTTCATCGGCGTAAGATAAAAAAGGTTCCTAGAACGTGAATGTGCTCGCGTCCGTCCGGTCGATCCCGGCTCCGTTGGAGGTAGAAAAGATCGAGAGAGCCCCTCTCGGAAAGCTTGAATCGGGCACCGATGGGAATGACGCGGTCCTCGGTGAAGTCGCCGAAGCCGTCACCGTCTTGATGAAAGAGCTCCGCGCTGAAGAAGAGCCGATCGAGCCATTCCTTTTTCAGCAGCCAAGTCAGGCGCAGGCGATGGCGAAAGCGCGTGGAATCTGATTCCCTGCGCTCGTGAAAGACTTCGACACGATTGCGAAAATCCAGGCGGAGATGCTCCGAAAGCTTCCAACGCGGAATGAATTCGAGCTCCAACCTGCCGTCGATGTTGTCGTTTCCTTTCAGCTCAATATGTTTCAGAGCGCCGCCCAACCAAAGGTTGTCGTGCAAGTAGTAGGTCACTTTTGGGCCGGTGAACCAGCCGAATGCCTGTGACCCATCGTTTTGAAGCCGGGTCTCATGGTAAAGAGATAGATGGACTTTGTCGTTTTGGTAGAGACTGAAGAGATATTGAGACCACAGCCTGAAATCGTCGGCCGAAACCGGCTTGGGTGATAGCAAGCAAAGGGCGAGGATCAAAATAACGAATGTTTTTTTCATGACACCTCCAGATCACCGAGAAGTCTTTGCGCAGGCGTCGGCACACTTGTCCGGTATGCGCACCGCCTCCGGTGCCCCGGGCAATTCCTGGCGATCGACGGATCGGAAGATTGGCGAATCGAAAAATTAAAGTCTTAGGCGTTCAGCTGGATCCCGGCCTCGACCAATAGGTCTTTTACCGGCCCTAGCGCGCGCGGGCAGAATTCCGCTCCAAGCCGCACCCGATGCATGATTTGGCAGGCGATCAAATCATCGTAGCTCAGCCCTTTTTCCTTGAGCCCCAAAGCGATGAGACTGCCTTTCCCGTCGGCGCGGCAGGAGGCAAGGTCGGGTTTTGGATTGGCTTCCATCACCATCAGCTGCCCGTGTTGGTTCTCGCGCAAATCGAGCCTGATCAAGAAGTCCAACGACAGCTCGTTGAACACCCTTCGCGCGATGTGCTCGAGGGAGTTGATCAGCTCGCCGTCTTGCTCGGCGTCCAGGATGCGAGCTCGATCTCTTTTGATCGGTCGCAGATCGGCGGAAGTGAAAATCTTTTCATCCGGATCGAGTCGGCGCTCGATCGCCGCCACGCAAACGGGACTGGATGTGATCTCGAATCGATCGCCGGCTCGCGCCATGGGTGGACCGACCGCCACGCAGAGCTCACGCCCCGGCAAGAAAGGCTCGATCATCACCCGATCTTTGGTCTGCCCGTGCACCTCGTGCACAGCCTCGGCGAGCTCATCGGCCGACGACACCCAAACCACATGGCGTGAGGCCCGCCCGCTCGCGGGTTTGACGATCAAAGGGCCGCCACTCTCGGTTTGCAGCGCCAGAACCCTCGGATCCTCAGAACGTGGAGCCGATCCCGTTTTCGGATGCCAGACGATGAACGGGGTAGTGGGTAGGCCCATGCCGGAGAGCCATGCTTTGAACAAGGGTTTGTCGTCGAGCAGCGCTGCTGCCGCCGGGCTGTGCCCCACGTAGGGGATGCCGAGACTCTCCAAGGCAGCGGAGGCGTGGCACATGGGACCGTGCCCCTGAACACCGCCGGTATTGAGCCACGTCATCTGCACGTCCTTGCTCTGTAGAGCTGCGGCTAAGCCGAGCCCCTCGGCCACCTGAGAGACATGCCTAAAACCAACGCGTTCGAGAGCCTCGCTGACGTCGGCCGCGACCGACGAATAGCTCTTCCAAGTGCGTGGATTGTGGGTGCGATAGATGACGGTGTCCGGGCTTTCGTTGCTGGCCCCGTGCACCACCGCAATCTTCAGGCGTGAGAGCAAAATATCGAAGGCGTGATCGAGATCAAATCGGACGGGCGAGCTCGGCCGCGTTTTCTGTCTCGTCGCCATCTGTTGAAGAGGGGAATTGGCTTTCGACCCCGCAGCTTTTAGTGGGTACGGTACTTTGGTGGGGGGGCGGTGAGAAACTGAGGTCAACATCGATCTCCTCGATTCTTTCAAGTCGAACATGGTCCCATCTGTGGTCTCGGCAGGCTGAGCGCTCATTCTGCTTTTGGATTTGAGACAGAACGCGGGAAAGTCCTGAGAGGGGGACCATTTTTGTTTTGTTCACTTTCTCTGAAAGTTTTGCCCGGTATGGATCGACCTCGGCCCCCCCGATCGCGCGATGTTTGATGCAAGGCATCTTGGCCGGTCCGCGAGGTATCCGGCGCCGAGCCCCACAACATGCCGTTGTCGGCCCGCCTATGCGTGTTTGATTGAACCAGGTATCCCGAAGCGTCCTCTCGAGCCGGCTGCGGTGCTTCGTGCCGCCCGTCAACGGGGTTTCGGGGTGCTGCTCACCCTTAGGGCTCAGCTTGGGCCGTTCGTGGTGTGAGGAGCGCGGCTGAAGATCTCTAATTTGTCCGGATTTCGCACGGCGAAAATTCGGTGAATTCGCCCTTCCTCAACTTCGAGGGTGATGGCCGTGGCCGGTGCGCCGTCTTCCAGAATGAGCAGGCCCGGAGAGCCGTTGAGCCAGTGCGAGGCGGCGCTCACCGGAGTGCCTCGACGTCGATATTGGCCGAAGACCGCGACCAAGAAAGCCGCCACATCCTCTGCGCCTCGCAGCATTTTGGGCAACGCGGACACCTTGCCGCCGCCGTCGGAATAGAGCTCCACCTCGTCCGCCAGCAGAGTGGAGAAGCGATGCAGATCACCTTCCCGCGCCGCATCGAAGAATCCTTCCAGGAGCAGACGGTGCTCCGTGGGAGAAGAGCGGAAACGGGGTCTGTCGCTTCGGACGCGCCTACGGGCCCGGCTCGCCAGCTTGCGGCAGCCGGCGCTGGTTTTCTGCAGCACCTTGCCGACCTCGGCGAAGCTGAGGTCGAAAACGTCGTGCAGAAGGAAAGCCGCGCGCTCGGCGGGTGTCAGCTTTTCGAGCACCATCAGCAAGGCGACCGAGAGGGTCTCGTCGAGCTCGGCCCGGTCGACCGGATCGCGGTCGCTGCCAACGGTTTGTGGGAAGGGCTCGGGGAGCCACTCGCCGACATAGATTTCTCGGCGGGCGCGGGCGGAGGTCAGCTGATTCAGGGCCAGGCGGCTACAGACGGTGATCAACCAGGCTCGCGGGCTCTGCAACCGATCCAGCACGACCTCGTCGAATTTCAGATAGGTGTCCTGCACCACATCCCGGGCCTCGTCGAGGGTGCCCAACATGCGGTAGGCGATGCCCTCGAGCGTGCCCCGGTATTGCTCGAAAATAGCGGCTTTTTCGTCTTGCATCGAAGATCACTCGCTCGGGTTCGACATCAGCACGGCGAAACGCCAGCCGACGGGGGTGCGACGAAGTATATGGGTGTATTTCTGCTGCGCCGAGAAGACGCCGGCGGTGTCGCCGGCAAGGTCGGTCGTGGCCTGCTGACGACCGATTTCCACGGCGAGCTCGCCCTGCCTTTCCACCCGCAGAGGGTATTTGTCAAAGCTCGAAAACGAGGCCCGGGCGAAGAGAGCACGCTCCGCGTCGAGGAAGGCGTCGCGGCCGGAGATCAAGTCGTTGCCGGGGATCAGAAGCTGGATATCTTCGGTGCAAAGATCGGCATAGGCCTCCGCATCACCGTTGACGATCGCCGTCGCCTGCGCCCGTCGCAGGGCAGCGATCTGCTCCTGGTCGGCCCTATCGAACGGACCTTTCCAAAGGGGGATATCCGCCTCTTCATTCGTCTCTTTGAAGTGCCGAGCCACCTGCCGTCGGGCTCGGGAGATCGCTTCCTCTCGGCTTGCGTCGCCCAGGGCAGTGCCGTCGACAGCGATCACGTCCACGGCCTCAATGCCGATGAAAGCCAGAATGGCTTTCAAATAACCCGTCTGAAAATCTCCCGCGTCCCCAGGATCTCCCGGACCGCCCCGGGCGGTGACGAGGGTCGCCGTCTTGCCTTTCAGCAGCCCGCAGTAGCCGTCTTCCTTCGCCTCGAAAGTAAGCCCCGCCCGCACCACATGGTCGAAATAGGCCTTGAGGGTCGAAGGCAGCGTCAGATTGTAGAGCGGGCTGGCGATCAGAAGGTAGTCGGCATCCATCAGCTCGCGGACCAAGAGGTCCGAAAGAGCGAGGCCTTCATCACCCGCCTCCGGCTGCTGGAAGCCCTCGATCGTTGGGCTCGAAAGGTGGGGCATCGCCTCGATCGCGAGATCTCGCCGCACGATCCTTCCGGCGGGTTCGAGGGTCTGCCACCTGGATTGGAATTCGTCGGCGATCTCGCGGGTGGCGGAGCCGTGGGTTCGGACGCTGGCATCGATACGGAGAAGTGTCTTCATGATTCCGCCTCGTAGGGTCAGTGTGTGCCCATGAGACAAGATAGGCCCGAAGAATGTGACACGATCCGAGGCTTGAAAGCTCATTGGGCTCTCGAACGGCGCAGGTAGGCTCGGTGGGGCCGTCAACTCTTGGAGAATCGTATGAAATCCGTCACGACAATGATCCTGCCGACACCGCTTTTGCTCGGTCTCCTTGTGCTCGCATTTCCGACGTTCGCCGAAAAACCACGAGCCACCCTCGACTGCCGCGAGATGGTGGAGCTCGAATCGCTATTCGAGCCGGGCATTGTGATCCTTTTCGGTGAGCTGCACGGCACGCAGGAAGCGCCCGCGTTCATCGCCGACGCGGCGTGTTTGGTGGCGAAGGCGGGGCATCGAGTGCGGGTGGGCCTGGAGATGAATCAGGAAGAGATGGAGCGCATAGAAAGCTTTATGGGCTCCAAAGGCACCGATGCGGACCGGAGCCGGTTGCTCGAAGGTAGCTTTTGGCATCCGAAGGCACAGGACGGGCGCAGCAGCGCGGCTATGTTGGATCTTCTCGATGCCCTTCGGAAGCTGCGTCGCGGTGGCCATTCCGTGAGCTTGACCCTCTTCGATTCGGTCGAGTTTCATCAGCCGAATAAGGATCGCGACGCTTTGATGGCGGCGCGCCTCAGCGATGAGATCGGGCCGGATCTCGAGACGATCACCCTAGTTCTGACGGGCAATATCCATTCGCGGGTCGCCCAAGGCACGCCTTGGGATGAGGATTTTCAGCCCATGGGGCTGTACATGTCGAAGGGGCTTTCCAAGCACCGATTGGTGGCTCTGGATCTTTCCTGGAGCGGGGGCTCGGCCTGGATGTGCAAGGGCCCCGAGCCTGAAGACTGCGGTGCTGCTGAGCTTCGTCTGAAGCGAGAGGGCAAGGATCGGCAGCTGAAGGTAGAGAACCCAAAGGAGCCGGGAGCGAACAAACACCACGGGTGGTATCACTTGGGTCGGCTGAGCCCTTCGCCTCCGGCGATCGACGGGGCGGGGAGCTGATTTCTGGGGAGCCGAAGGAGGTTGCGGACCTTTTGGCCAGCCTTTGGGACGAGAGGGCGGCTCTTGCGGTCGGAGTGGTCTTCTCGTCTGCGTGAGTCTGGTCTACGCTCGACCCAGCCCGCAGGTCGACTCGCGAGTGGACGGCAGGCGAATCGCCAATGGCTAAGGTTGTAGTGGTCGTTGCCGATCACTTCTGAGAAATACGAGGTTCGCTGATGCACGAAACGACAGACGCCCTTTCCACAAACGCCTTCTCTTCCGGCCGCTTCGCCCTGATCGCTTTATGCCTCGGCCTCTTGGTCGGCACGCCGGTCGCTGGGGTCGCTCAGGGCGATTCCGGATCGAGGGACGAAGCGGCGGACCTGCAGTCGGGGTCCGATGCCGGCGAGGAGATCGTTTCGGACGAGATCACGGTCACCGCCCGCAAGCGGGAGGAGGCGCTGATCGAGGTGCCCATCGCCATCACCCACCTCGACGGCGAGATGATGCGGCAGTCCAATATCTCCGATCTCTCCGAGCTGTCCCTCAGCGCCCCGAGCTTTATCCACGCCGAGGACGTCAACAGCTTCGATCGCTTCATCGTCCGCGGTCTCGGCACCACGGGCTCGAACCTCGGTTTCGAGGAGGCCGTCGGTCAGGTGGTCAACGGCTACTACTTCGGCCGGAGCCGTTTCGGCCGGACCATGTTCCTCGATGTCGAGCAGGTCGAGATTCTGAAAGGGCCGCAAGGGGCGCTGATTGGCAAGAACAATAGCGTTGGAGCGATCAACATCACCACCCGCAAGCCGGGGCAGACCTTCGGCGGGCACCTGACCTCGACCTACGACTTCGAGGACGGGCAGGGCTTCACGGTGGAGTCGGCGGTGGACGTTCCCTTTTCCGACGCCCTCAAGGGGCGATTCGCGGTCCGCTTTGAGGACCGTGAGGGATATGTGCAAAACCTCGGCACGGGGCGCAACGAACAAGAAAAGGACGACGTCACGGCCCGCGGTATCTTGGCCTGGCAAATCAACGAGACTTTGCAGGCCGAGATGATGGTCCAGGTCGGCGATCTGCAACGCAACGGTCGCGGTCGGGAGATCTACAACTGCCGGGGCGACGCCACCTCACCCAATCCGCGAGATCCGTCTGAGGATTGCCTGTTCAACGGCGTGAAGGACGTGCGCTTCCTGATCAACGGAGAGCTCAGCCCGGAGCCCCACAACACCGAGTACTCGATGGTGGGTCTAACGCTTAATAAATATTTCGACAGCTTTTACCTCAGCTATCTCGGCAACGTCGCCGAATACGACTCGCGGGACGATTGGGATTCGGATCACAGCGACTTGGAGTGGACCCACATTTTTGTTCGCGATGATTGGCAGCAGACCTCCCATGAGCTGCGCATCACCTCCATCGGCGGTGAGCGATTCGACTATCTCGCGGGTCTCTACTACAGCGATCAAACCAACGATTTCATTCAGAGCTTCATGTTCTGCCGCGGACCCTTCGGCCTGTGCACCGGCGGCAATACCAACCCCAATTTCCGTGGCCTGCAGCGCCACGGCTGGTCGACCCTCGACACTGAGTCTCTGGCGCTCTTCGCCCAGGTCGACTGGCACCTGAACGACCAGCTGACCCTGACGGTCGGCGGTCGGTTCACGGAGGAAGATCGCGCTACGGACTCCAACGCCACGGTGCTGACGCCCTATTCTTTGGAGGTTGCGGGCAATCAGGTGGACTGCCCGAACGTCACCGACGAGCTCGACGGGGTCGGCATCCCGATCGATTTTCCTTGCGGCCCGGCCCGGTTCACCAGCTCCGGCTTCTTCGATCGCTCGGAAGACGACTTCAGCCCCAACGTTACCCTGCGTTGGCTGTCGTCGGACGCCGGCATGCTCTATGCGACCTACGCGGAAGGCTTCAAAAGCGGGGGTTTCCAATTCCCGAATTACGTGCCCCAGGCGGCGCTCACCCGCGACTTGGTGGAATACGATTCCGAGACCACGACCCATTTCGAGATCGGTGGCAAACGAGCCTTCGCCGACGATCGCGCGCGCCTGAGCTGGGCCGCCTGGTCCACCGACTTTGAGGACATCCAGGTCTCCGGCTTCGACGCGGTCACCCTCATTCAGAACGTCAACAACGCGGCACAAGCCAATTCCACCGGCATCGAGCTCGATCTCGTCACGCAGATTGCCGAACGTCTCACCCTCTCGACGTCGGTGGCTTGGACGGAGGCGGAATACGACGACTTCCCGAACGGGCCGTGTTACGCCGGTCAAACTGAGGCGTTGGGCTGCGTTGCCGTGACCTTCCCGGACGGCACCGTCACCGAGGTGCAGGATCTCGCCGGAACGCCCCTCGCTTACGCCCCGGAGTGGCAATTCAATGTGCGGCTAAGCGGTGGCGGCATGCCCGTGGGCAGGGGCATGGAGCTCGGCTACGACCTCTTCTACTATTGGATCGACGACGTGCACTTCAAGCTGACCAACGATCCGCTCGACACCCAGGAAGCCTACGGCAAGGTCAACGCGGCGATCCGCTTGGATCTACCGAGCAGCGGTTGGAGTGCCACCTTGATCGGCAAAAACCTCACCGACGAGCTGACCTCCAGCCTCGGCGACTCGACCACCGGCGTCGGTCAGGTCGGGGACATCGGCCCGACTCCGAATTACAAATTCGTCGATCCGGGTCGCCAAATCGCGCTCCAGCTGGCCTATCAATTCTGAGGTGCTCACAGGGAGAACCGTATCTGCGCCGTGGAGCGAGAAATCCCGTCAAGAGCAATGGGATTTTTCCCGGGCACATACCTCTTGCAATCTTGCGAGGAGCTGGGTGACGCCCGTGGTCAGGGTGTGCTGCTCGCCGTAAGAATCGGCAAGCTGACGCTGAAGATCCCGGAGATGGTCCAAGGCTTCGTCCGTCCTACCTCGGCGAAAGATCAATCCGTCCAGCTCCGTGGAACTGTTGACCGACTCGAAATGTAGCTCACCGAGCTCGCGGATTTGAATGTGGAGGGCTTGGCGAAGCAAGGTTTCGGAGGTGTCCCACCTTCCTTGAGCCCGTTCGAGTCGCGCCATCTCCCGCAAGGTCAGGCCGTGGACCGCGTGCTCCGCTCCGTAGTAAACCTGCCGGATCGCATGGCTGCGGCGTAGGGAGATTTCCGCCTGGCCATAGTCGGCTTCCACGCGTTGGGCCATGGCTAAATAGAAGAGCGCGCTGGCGGTGCGGAAGTGGTCGGCCCCGAGCTCGGCTTCGAAGATGCTCACCGCGTGCTCCAGGGGCTCTCGGGCTTCCTGGGGAGATCCACAGTTGAAGCGGGCGATGCCGAGGTATTGGTGGGCCAGGCCGATCAACGGATGTTGCTCGCGAAAGGCCTTGTGTCCGGCCTCCAAAGCACGTTGCAAGAGGGATCGGCTTTCACCGCATTGGCCGAGCCGGAGGTAGGTCATGCTGAGCTCGAGAGCCGTTTGCACCGATCGCGGGTGGTCGGCCCCGAGAACTTTTTCGAACGATCCTCGGGCGGCCTCGAGCCGACGCCCACTCTCGGGAATATTGCCGAGTCGGATCGCAGCGATGGCCATTTCGAGGTGGACCTCGGCGACGTCGGAATGCTCGGGACCCAGCTGCTGGGCTCGGACTTTGAGGGCCTTGGCCATCAGCGCCTCCCCCTGCTCGAGCTCACCGACGATGACCTTGCAGGAGCCTAGCTGGAGCCAAGCTTGTGCCAAACGCAGATCGTCATCGGGCACACGACCTTCCAGGATGGACACCGCTCTTTGCGCCATGTCGACCGCCGCCACGGCATCGTCGAGACGCGCCGCCGATTCCGCCGAGTCGAGCAGGCTTTGGGCGATGCGGGGATCGTTCTCCGGCAATAAGCGCCGGCGAATGTCGAGGGCCAACCGTTGCAAGGCGGCGCCGCGGGCCCACTGGCCGTTGTCGGCAGCCACTAGGCTCAAGTGTCTCAGGCTCGACGCGGTGTCTAGATGATCGAGCCCGAGCTCTCGGCGGCGCAGCCGGACGGCTTCGGACAAGGCCTGATCGGCCTTCACATACTCACCCAGCTTGCCGTAGGCCACTCCCAACGTGTGCAGGAGGGCGGCGCGCACCTCGGGCTCGGAGGCCACCTCGTCGATACGGCGGGCATTGCGATCGAGCCGCTGACGAATCTCGAGACCCTGGCCCGGGCTCAGGTCGGGATCAAAGTCCTCAAACATCTCCGCCAGCAGATCGGCCACCTGCTGGGAACGTGCACGTTCCACCTCGGCCCGGTCGCGCTCCCGAGCTGTCTCCCGAGCTTGAGCCACGTAGGCTAAGGCTCCGGCGACCGTCGCCACGGTGAGCATGAGAGCGACTCCCAAACCACGCCAATGGCGATGGAGGAAGCGGTCGAAACGATAGCCGAGGGTGGGTCGTCGAGCTCGGATCGGCCGCTGGTCGAGGTGGCGGCGTAGATCTTCCGCCAACGCTTCGACGGACGGATACCGACGTTCCGGTTTTTTCGCCATGGCCGTCGCCACGATGGTGTCGAGATCGCCGCGCAGGCGTCGAGCTGTCGACGGATGGTCGTCCGCCACGACCCGGCTCGGCAGCTCCACCGTCTCCTCGATGACCACCCGCGCCATGGCCACGGGATTTCGGCTGGTGAACCGGTGGGGAGAGCGGCCGGTCAGCAGGGTGTAGAGCACCGCGCCCAGAGCGTAGATGTCGGTGGCCGTCGAAATCGAATCGCCGCTCATCTGCTCGGGGCTGGCATAGTCGGGGCTGCACCATTGGCGAGCGGTGGGCACGTCGGCGTTGCCGCCGACAGTTGATGGGGTGGCGTTGCCGCCGACAGTTGATGGGGTGGCGTTGCCGCCGACAGTTGATGGGGTGGCGTTGCCGCCGACAGTTGATGGGGTGGTGGTGACGCCGACTTCTGATTGGGCGTCGTCCAAGAGCTTGGCGGTGCCGAAATCCAGCAGCCTCGGCCGACCCTCGTTGTCGACGAGAATGTTGCCGGGTTTGAGATCCCGGTGCACCACGAGCCGTCGGTGGGCGTAGGCGACCGCCTCGCAGATCCCCAACATGAGATGGAGACGGGCCTCCACTCCCAAGCCGAGGCGGTCACAATGGGTCGACAAGAGCTCGCCTTCGATCAGCTCCATGACCAAAAACGGTCGACCGTCGTCCGTGGCGCCACCGTCGAGCAGCCGGGCGATGCCGGGATGGTCGAGGTCGGCGAGAATCTGCCGCTCGCGCACGAAACAGGCGACCATGGCTTGGCCCGCCAGACCGTCGCGGATCACCTTGACGGCGACCTCTCGGTCGAAATGGCCATCGGATCGTCGGGCTCGGTAGACCCGGCCCATGCCACCCTGACCCAATAAGCCGAGGATCTCGTAGGGCCCTACTCTTTGACCCGCCCGCAGCGCTCTGTCAGATCCGGCCGGTCCGGCCCAGGTCCGGGTCAGCTCGTCGTCCGGCACCTCTCGGCGCAGGGTGGAGGAGATTTCCTCTTGGGGCTCAGGTGCGATTTCGGGCTGTGGCATACAGCCCATCATATCGCCCAAGCTCCATAGAGCGGCGCCCCACCAAGCTTTCGGGCCGAGCTCTTGTAGACGACATCGCGATGGTGCTCCAGCTCAAAGCTCAGAGGGCATCGGCGGCTGCCACATTTCATCCGGCTTTGCTTTCAGCTCGTCTCGGTTCAACACCTTGCCGCGCTGGATCACCAGATGGATGTCCTGGGTGTGGGTGATGTCGTGGATCGGCGATTCGTTCAGGACCACAACCGTGCCCTCGGCCCCCGGCGACACCCCGTAGTCGAGCTTGAGGAAGTCGGCGGCGTGGGTCGTGGTGGCGGCCAGCGCATGCCAGGGGTCGATACCGGCTTCCACCATCAACGCCATTTGTCGATGCACCGAGAATCCGTGCACGGTCAGGGGATTTCCGGCGTCGGTTCCCGATGCGATTCGAACACCGGCCTCGGCCAGCTTGCGGAGGCTCCTGAGCACGTGCGGTTTCGAGGCGTTCATGCCCCGGCTCATCCGGCCGCCGTTCTCCGTGGTGGCGAAGGTGGTGTAGGCATCCAACACCGCGTCGTTGGACACACCCTGGACCAGCTCCGAGCTTCGCAGCTCGGGATCGTCGAGGAAGGCGATGTCGGGAATCGTCGGAATGAAGAGGGTGTTCGAGCTCGCGAAGAGCTTGACGACGTCCGCTGGGACTTCCTCTTGATAGGGAAGGTGAGTGACCGCGTCGGCTCCCGCTTCGATCGCGTCCCGGATGTCCTGCCAGCTGCCGACATGGATGACCGTGGGGAGATCGTGCGTTTTCGCGGCTTGGATGGCGGCTTGAAAGGTTTTCTTATCGATGGTGGGCACGAAGCTGCGCCAAGTGAGTGAGAGCTTTTTAGACTTTGCCGGTAGCGAAAAGTTCCGGTGAGCTTCGCGTGGTGATCTACGATAGGACCATGAAAGATCGATCAATCCGCGGCCCTCGGCATTTTGCCACCACCCATTGGAGCCTGGTGCTCGCCACCCAGCCGGATGAAGTCGGGCAATCCCAGGCGCGCCATGCGTTGGCAGCGTTGTGTGGCATGTATTGGTATCCGCTCTATGCCTTTGTGAGGTTTCGTGGTTATGAACCGGAACAGGCTCAGGACTTGACCCAGGCTTTCTTCACGCGTCTGGTGGAGACCGATGGCTTGGCCGGTGCGGATCCCGAGCGTGGACGCTTTCGCTCCTATCTCTTGGGGGCGATGAAGCATTTTTTGGCCAACGCTCGGCACCGGGAGCTGACCAAGAAGCGAGGTGGAGAGGTTCATTTCGTAGACCTGGATGCCCTCGAGCCGGAGGCCCGCTACGCCTTGGCGCCGGCGCCAAACGATGATCCCGATGCTGTCTTCGATCGCGAATGGGCCATGGCGATCCTCGATCGAGCCTTGGAGCGTTTGCAGGCGGAAAGCGAAGCCAAGGGTCGGGGGCCGCTGTTTGCTGAGCTGAAAGGGAGCTTGACCGGAGGCGAGCCGGACCGGGGGAGTGTGGCCGAGCGCTTGGGGCTCAGCGAAGGCGCAGTCAAGGTGGCCGTCCACCGATTGCGCAAGCAATTCCGCGCGGTCATTCGAGCCGAAATCGCTGAAACCGTGGCGGACCCCCGGGATATCGATGAGGAAATGCGCTATTTGGTCGACATTCTCAGAAAAAATTAGCTCAGAAAAAATTAGCTCAGAAAAAATTGCGCCGTTCTGTAACCCGATCTTCTTTTTCCTTCAGTAAGGGGTGAAAGGAAATCGGATGGTGAATGAAACGTTGAAGAAATCCTCGTCTTGCCCGCGCTGTGGCTCGTCGATTCCGGCCCATGCCAAAGACGCACTTTGCCCGGCCTGCCTGATGTCCCAGGCCTTGGCCATGCCGGACGACGAGACCTGGAGCCTGGACGGCTTGTCGCTCCACGGGATGCTGCCCGCTGGGGCGTCGGCCGGTGGGTTGCCGTCGGATGGGCTGCCGTCCGAAGGTCTCTCGATCACGGATCTGGTGGGGGCAGGGCCGCAGAAGACGGCATCGTTACCGCGAGATTTTGGCGATTACCGGCTGCTGCGCCTTTTGGGTAGCGGTGGCATGGGCAAGGTCTTTGAGGCCGAGCATCGGCCCACGGGACGTCGAGTCGCCCTCAAGCGGTTGGCCCTGCGGTTGGACTCGCCGGAGATGCGTCGGCGCTTCTTGCGTGAAGGACGTCTGGCGGCGAGTGTCAACCACCCCCACAGCCTTTATGTCTTCGGGTCTGAAGACATCGACGGCACACCGGTGATCACCATGGAGATCGCCGCCGGGGGCACGCTCAAAGACGAGCTGGACCAGCGCGGTCCTCTGCCCGTTCGCCAAGCGGTGGACGCCATGCTCGATGTGATCGCGGGCCTTCAAGCCGCCGGCGAGGTGGGGGTTCTGCATCGCGACATCAAACCGTCGAATTGTTTCGTCATGCCCGACGGCTCGGTGAAGATCGGTGATTACGGTCTTTCCATTTCGTCTTTGCGCCGAGAAGACACCCATCTCACCGCGTCGGGCCGCATCATGGGCACCCCGGCCTATGCGTCTCCAGAGCAATTGCGTGGTGACGAATTGGACCTGCGGGCCGATATCTATTCCGTGGGTGCGACCCTCTACACCTTGCTCACCGGTAGGGCCCCCTTCGACGGCCGCAACGCCGTGCAAGTGGTTGCAAACGCCGTGAAGATGTCTCCCAAGAAACCCAGCGAGCTGAGGGCCGAGCTTCCGGCAGGCCTGGAGAGCATCGTTTGCCGGTGCTTGGAGAAAGAGCCGGGCAGCAGATTCACCGACTACCGATCGCTGAGCGAAGCTTTGTTGCCGTTCAGCTCGAGGGAGAGCGAATCCGTACCGCTGGATGATCGGAGCGCCGCGGGTTGGATCGATTTCTTGATCGCCTGTTTCGTCCCTTACATCGCGATGCGGCTTTGGGTCGGAGGGACCGAGCTCCATTTCGGCTGGCAGATGGAGCGCACCCTCTATTCGGCCCGCTTCTACCTGGCTTTTCTCGCGTTCGCCATGCTCTATTTCACGGTGGTCGAAGGATTTTTCGGGGGCGGGCTCGGCAAAAAACACAAAGGTCTGTTGGTGATCCGCGCCGCCGATGGCGGTCGGCCCGGACCTCTGCGGGCTTGGATTCGCATTGCCGTCCCCTTGCTGAGCACCGAGGCGGTGCGCGTGCCGTTGGTCTTCACATTCATCTCCGCCACGCGGGTGGAGGAGCTGACCTTCTGGCAAATCATGTCTTACATCGGGCTCGCCATCGTCTGTCCGTGGGTGCCGATTCTGTTGGATTGGATCTTCCGGCGGGCCGGTAGCCAGGCGACACTGTGGGATCGGTTGAGCGGCACGCGGGTGGTGGCTCGTCCGAAGGCCGAATCTCGTCCCGCGGTGGTGCCGGTCGCAGTGCCTGAGGCCCTGCATTTCCAAGCCGAGGATTCCCGCGCCGACTCGGCTCGGCTCGGTCCTTACGAGATCCAGGGGGAAATTGTGCCCGGCCAGTGGTTGCAGGGAGTCGATCCCGTGCTGGATCGCCCTGTGTGGCTGCTGAGGCGGCCGGGCGCAGGGCCTTCGGCTTCAAGGCGGGCGGCGTCCCGGCCTGGACGCCCCCGGTGGTTGCAGAAGACCCAAGACCGGCAAGGGGTCGCGTGGGATGCCTTCGAAGGGTGCCCGGGCGTGCCGTTCCGCCTGCGAGCCGCCGAGGGACCCATTCCGTGGGTTGAGCTGCGTCATTGGCTGCACGATTTGGCTTCGGAGCTGTGGGCTTCCGAGCAGGCCGATGGGCAGATCGACCCTGAGGCGTCGGCGTCTCAGCTCAGCCTGGATCATATTTGGCTCACCACCTCCGGGCGGGCGCTCTTGCTCGATCTGCCCTGGCCGTCCGGGACCTCCGAGACGGCTGCTCACAGGCCTGCTGAATGCTTTGAAGCGGGGGAGCTTGCGGGCCAACAGCAGCTCCTCGCTGCGGTCGGCGAGTGTGTGGAGACCACCAGCTTGCCTCTCCACGCTCGCCCGGTGCTGAGCAACCTGAGCGAAGGACGGTTCGAGAAGCTCAGTTTCTTGGCGGGAACCTTGAGAGGTTTGATGGATCGACCCGCCGAGCTTGGTCGTCCGTCCAGGGCCGGGGCCCTCTTCCTGCTGCCGGTCTACAACTTTCTCATGACCCTGGTCGGCTCTTGGGAGACCGCCACAGAGCTCGAAGGCCTCTCCCGCCACTTCGGCTCGATCACCTTCTTGGTGCTCTTCGTGATCGTCGCCTGCGCGGCCGTGACGCAGCTCCTGCTCGTCCCCTTCCGCACCACCGTCGGACATGCTCTTTTCCGTCTAGCGGTGGTGGACGGCGAGGGTCGATCGGCGAGCCGTCGACGTCTGTTGGCACGGTGGTCCGTGGCCTGGGTGCCGTTGATCCTGGCCGCCGCCATCTCGATGGAGCTCGCACCGTCCGGCCTGGCGTCTCCGTGGCTTCTCGCAGCTTTTGCCTTGTGGCTCGCGGCTGCTCTCTACGCCGCCCTCGACCCCCACCGGGGTCTGCACGATCGCTTGGCCGGAACCTGGATCGTGCTGCGCTAGCCGACTAAAGCCTCCTAACCCAGTCTCTATCAACCATTAATTTTTTCGGTGTGGATCGTCCACACAGGAGATCTCTCATGTCTCTATTTACTGGAAATACGATTGCCGGAAACACAGTGGTTGCCGGAAATACGGTGGCCGAAAAAGCAGCTGTGACGCCGACCCTGGCCGCCGCGATCGAGCGTCGCCATGATCTCGACGCCTTGAGAGCCTTCGCCATGCTTTTGGGCATTGTGCTGCACGGAGCCCTGTCGTTCATGCCGGCGCTTTGGCCGATCCGAGATGCTCAGCAGAATGAGCTTCTCGCTTGGATGGTGGGCATCATCCACGGTTTTCGCATGCCGGTTTTCTTCGTCATGAGCGGATTTTTCACCGCCATGTTGTGGCGTCGCAGGGGCCTCCAAGCCCTGCTCAATCATCGATTCCGTCGCATCTTCTTGCCCCTGCTGCTCGGTATGCTGACCGTGGTGCCGGCCGTGGAGTGGGTGTCCAAGAAAGGCCTCGAGCTGGGGCCCGGTACGCCTCCGGCCTCGGCGGAATCGTCCGCGGATGCCGAGCCGAGCCCCGCGACCGGCTTTTCCGAAAAGAGCCTGGAGGAGCTGAACGCGGTGGATCCGGTGACCACTTTGACGCCCCTTTCATTGGCTTCGGTGCAGGGCACCACGGATTCGATGCGTGAGCTCTTGACGTTGGGCGTCGAGGTGAACGGCACCAACCGTGACGGCTCCACCGCGTTGGTGCTCGCCGCCCTTGCCGGTCATGTCGAAGCCGCGGAGCTGTTGCTCGAAGCGGGTGCGGATTGGAGCTTGGCCGGTGCCGACGGATCCACTCCTCTTCACACGGCCGCCTTCTTCGGCCGATTCGAGGTGGTGGAGCTGTTGTTGGCAGCGGGAGCCGACCCCGGCATTAGGAACGGCTACGGTCAAACCGTGCCCGAGGTGCTCGCAGCCGATTGGCAGACCACCTCCTTTATCGCCGGCATGGTGGGTCAGAAGCTCGAACGCGAGCTGTTGGAGGCGGGGCGAGCCAAAATCGCCGAAGCCTTGGCGGCCCACGCCGACGCAGAGCTGGACGGGCAGAGCTCCGGTGAAGCCGGCTCGCAGGTCTCGGGAGCCGGAGGCTCGCAGGTTTCGGGAGCCAGAGGCTCCAATGCCGAGGTCTCGGGCTGGGTCGTCCAGCTGATGATCCGCCCCTTCTTCCATCATCTGTGGTTCTTGTGGTTCCTCTGCTGGTTCATGGTGGCCTTCGCAGCCTACGCTTGGGTGTCTGACCGCAGAGCCGAAGACGATTCGGAGGGTGGAATCGTGAGACTTCTGGTGCTGTCACCCTTCCGCCTTCTGTGGTGGGTGCCGATCACCTGCGTGCCGCAATTCTGGATGGGACGGCAGATGCCGGGATTCGGTGCCGACACCTCCGTCGGCTTGCTGCCCATGCCTCACGTGCTGGCGTTCTACGCCATCTTTTTCTTCTTTGGCGCCCTTTATTTCGACGCCGACGATAGCCAGGGCCGGGTCGGCCGATGGTGGTGGCTCTGCTTGCCCTCGGGCCTGTTGCTCTTTCCCGTCGGTGCGGGTTTGGCCATGGCTGGGGCTCACAACGTGGAGCCCGGAGTCCGAGCCATGGCCGTCTTGCTGCAGGCGATCTACCCGTGGATCATGATCTTCGGCCTGATGGGCCTCTTCCGTCGTCTGTTGAGCACTGAACGCCCGGCCTTGCGCTATCTGTCGGACGCTTCCTACTGGCTCTACTTGGCCCATCTGCCACTGATCATGGGTGCTCAGATTTTGGTGCGGAATATGAATCTACCCGCGTCGGCGAAATTCACTCTGATCTGCGTGGTGGTCACGGCCATTCTGTTGATGATCTATCAAACCGCCGTTCGCTACACATGGTTGGGTCGGCTTTTGAACGGTCCCCGGCGTCGGTCGGCGGTTGGATGAACGACCCTAGGTCTCCCGACGAGGTCGAGAGCGGGCGACTGTTCAGAGGTGGTGAGCCGTCAATTGACAAGAGAGATGGGTTTCACCACAATTGGGCGGTCAAATGGGCAGGACAGCTCGCAAATAACCCAGAGTTATCTGTCGCGTGTTCAGCCCGTTTCCCTACCGCGTCAGAGGTAACGGTAGGAGCTGTTTTAGGTTGAGTCATGCGGCTGATCTCTTGAGAATCGACCTCTGAGGCCGTGCTGAATCCCACATCCTTCCCCAAGGAGCCCGTCATGAAAAAGCGTGAAGTTTCCAAAGAGCTGGTTGAGAAGACCGTAGAGACCCTCGACCAGCTCGAGAACGCAGTCCTCGACATCAAAACCGGTGTGACCGCCGGCGGCACCGGCGATCGTCCCACGTTCCCTGCTCCCACGCCGGACTACGGCTGCCCGACTCCCTGCACCGCGGAGTACTGATATCAGCAACGAAGCATTGAAGGTCTCCGCCGTGCCCCGAGTGCTGCGGGCGTAACCTGAGCGTGCCTCGAACCGATTCAGTTTGAGACGCGGGATCTAGCGGGTCCCGCGTCTTTCGCTTTCTTGTCACCTCTCATTTTTTTCTACTCATTTTTTCCACAGAAAGAACCGACATGGCTGAAGCCGTCCGTGATCCGAATTATCTCCGGTCTACCTATGCGGTGTGGGAGATCACCCTCAAATGCAACCTGGGCTGCATTCACTGCGGATCGCGAGCCGGAGATGCGCGCACGAACGAGCTGGACACCGCCGAAGCGCTCGATTTGGTCGGCCAATTGGCCGGTGTCGGAGTCCGTGAGGTGACCCTGATCGGCGGGGAGTCTTTCCTCAGGCCCGACTGGCTCGACATCGCCAGGGAAGTTCGCAAACAGGGCATGCGGCTGACCATGACCACCGGCGGGTTTGGTCTCGGGCCCAAGCTAGCCGATCAGATGGCAGACGTCGGCTTTTCGAGGGTCAGCGTTTCGATCGACGGTCTGGAAGCGACCCACGACTATCTGCGAGGAAAGAAAGACTCCTGGAATTGGTGCTTCAAGGCGATCGAATCCCTGCAAAACGTAGGCATCGACGTCACGGCCAACACTCAGCTCAATCGGTTGAACGCCCCCGAGCTGCCCCGTCTATACGAAGCTATCTACCAAGCCGGGGTGAGGGTGTGGCAAGTGCAAAAAACCTCTCCCATGGGCAATGCCGCGGACCGGCCGGAGATCATTTTCCAGCCGTACGACATGTTGGAGCTCTTCCCGGTGCTCCACTACATCTTGATGCGCGGGCTGGATGAAGGATTCCAAATGGCGCCCAGCGACAGCCTCGGCTATTTCGGTCCCTACGAGCGCCGCCTCCGGCAGCATCGAAACACACCCAATCCCGACACCGCGTTCTGGGTCGGCGATTTGGGTGGGGTGATGAGTCTCGGCATCGAGTCCGACGGCACGATCAAGGCCGATCCGTCCCTGCCCACGGACGACTATGCCGGCGGCAATATTCGCGAAACGTCCCTCGAAGAAATCATTTACGAAGCCGACCGGCTGGCGATCAACGACGAACGGGGTCTCGAGCACCTTTGGGGATTCTGCAAGAGCTGCGAGTTCGCCGAGATCTGCCGCGGCGGTCAAGTCTGGAGCTCCCACGTCTTCTTCGATCGGCGTGGCAACAATCCGCTCTGTCACCATCGGTCGCTGATTCACGCCGCCCAAGGGTTACAAGAGCATCTGCGATTGGCAGAGCGAGCTGAAGGCGTGCCGTTCGACAACGGCGTCTTCGAGATCTCGGTGGAAAAAGCTTCCGACCCATCCCCGGAAGCCTTCACCATCGACAGGGTCGACTGGCCCGAAGCCTGGCTCGAAGCCGAGCCCGACCTGTCCGCAAGGCTCAAAGCAGAGCGCGATCGCACGATCGAGGTCTGGCGTCAGACCCGGCTGTCCAAGATGCCGGCTGTAGTGGAGACGGCGTCTGTCTGAAGACGGATCGAGCCGTCGACCCTTCGCAACACCAGTAGCAGAAGAGTGATTGCCGGGTCCTAGTCGGTTCTGTCGGCTGAAGAGTCTGGATTCGAGAAGATTTCGTCGAGGGTCGTCGCCGAGAGCATCCTACGGCTCCACTGGAGAAGCTCGTCCGTGGAAGCCTTCCGGAGGCGGACTTCCAGCTCCGGCGCGACTTCTCCGAATTTGTGCTCGATCAGCTCCTTGAGCATTTCTTGCCGGCCTTCCTGCAAACCCAGCCGGAGTCCTTCTTTCCTGCCGCTTTGCAGGCCTTCGGAACGTGCTTGAGCGGCAATGTCTTCTCTCATGCGCTCAGCGATGTCTTCTCTCATGCGTTCTTTGATGCGTTCTATGCGTTGGCCGATCATGTTGGGAACCTCCTGCAGATCTCTGATTGTCGGTAGTTTATCTCCCTCGGAGATTAAACGGGGCAAGACTGCTTGGTTGATGAAGGTGACGAAGGCGTCGGCCAGCTCTTGATCGGCCAGATTCAGCACCACTTTCAGATCGTCGACGGCTTCGCTCAGGCCTTCCATATCTTCGAGCTGCTCGAGACGGAAGAGCCCTAAGAGTGGGCTTTTCGATCCGATCAAGGGGCTCAGATCGTGGCGCTGAGCGTCGATCAGGTGGTAGCTCCAGACATCTAATCCTTCGGGACCGTCGTGCAGGGGCTCCAGGAGGTCCAACAGCGAGGTGGCGGCCGTCCACGGTTGGTCGTGGTTGTAAAACACCACCGACAAAATGGTCGGCAGCTTATCTCCGGGGGATAGGGCCTTCCGTCGCGCCAAGTCGTGCAGGGCCAAGAGTTTATAGGTGACCATGTCGAGGGCCATGAGCTTTCTCGGACGACTCTGGTGCTCGAGATGAAGGTAAACGTAGAACCAATCGGACGGCTTTGTGAGTGCTGCTCGTGGACTCGGCTCACGGTTTTCGAAGGGGCTCTGCCGGATTGCCACCCGCCAGAGGATGTCTTGTTCCCTCCGTTTGAGCTCTGGGCTGAGCAGCCTCTCTGGAACCTTGTCGAGAGTGCTGAAATCCAATCGATCAACCCACTCGCCGGTTAGGCAATAACGAACCAAATCCTCGACCATACGCGGAAAATGAAACAGTAGCCGGTGGGTCTTATCCTGTTCCTCAGCCATGCCGTGAGCCTCCTGAATACGCTTTTTGTGCTCGCTCTTGCCGGGCGTCGGGTAGAGCGAGGGACGGCCGAGCACCATCAGGCTCGTCGACCCTTAAGCCGTTTCAGGAAACTTGATCAATATCTGTACCGGGTGACTGAGAGGGTGTTAAAGGTTGAGAATAATAGATTTACTGGATTCTTTGCCGCGTCCTGTCGTCTCTTGCTGTCAGAAGGTTTTGACGGCGACGGGCTCTGCAGCAGAAATCCCGCTGATCGAGCCCCTTTTGGTATGTCCAATGATTCTGCGGGGGCGCACAATCATTGGACACCCATCTCCTTCGATCAATGGCAGCTCAGGCCAATGTGCTCTTTCTTTCGCCCAACGGCAGGGTGGGCGCCCTGAGGACGAGGAACCCGGTGGGCAGTAGAGTCAGTCGGCGGCCGGGAGAGCCGGGGAGAGGCGATCGGCCAACGCTTCAGCGAGGGACAAATGCCCCGCTTCCGACAAGTAATCACCGATCTTGGCCCAAGGGGTCGAGCCCCGAAGCCGGCTGTGGTGGTCGAGCAGGTCCGTGCCGGTGATCACCACCGCACCTAAGGCTTCGAGCTCCCGACGAAGGTAGTTGTGGAGCTGACGACGCTCGGCTGAGAGAGCCCACGATCCCGATTCGTTTTGGGTGGCTTGCTCGGGAAAGATCACGACCAAGCACGAGATCGATTCGGTGCGGAGCGCTTCGATCAAGTCGCGCCAGACCGCCAACTTATTTTCGTACTCCCCGCTGGATACCCCCGCCAGCGCAGAGGGCGCCAGGTCGGCGTGGATCACGGCTTCGTCCGGAGCCGGATGGGGAAGGGGATGGGGGGATGATCTCTGCTGTGCTCTTTTCCAGGTCAGTGACCAAATCGCGTTGGCTAGAGCGGAATTTGCCTTGAGCACCTTGCGAAAGTTGCCCGGGGCGTCGGCGAAGGGTCGCTCGATCCACTGCCCGTCTGCCGATTTCCATCGGATTCCCGAGTCGTCGAAAAAATCGTTAGGGGTGTAGATACCCAAAACGACCGTGTCCGGCTCGAAGTCCCGGGCAAAATTGAGGTATACCCCCAAATGGGCCACCGGCCCGGTGCCGGGGATGCCGAAATTGAGCACCTGAGCCGGAGTCTCTCGGCTCAGCTTCGCTTCCAGCAGAGTCCGATAGTGCGACTCCGAGGCGACCTGCAAGCCGGCCGTGAGCGAATCCCCCAACAGCGCCACTCGCCGAACCTCAGCCGGTTTTTCCTTCGGGTAGTCCGGGAACCGGAATCCCCATCGATTGCTTTGCACCGGCACCGGATCCCAGTCCGGATGAAACGAAAAGACTCCTGACCACCCTGGCGTGAACCGAGCACCGGCATGGGGATCATGGATCCAGGCCGGTGATTGCAGGAGGCGGCCTGGTTGGTAGAGCTTGCGTTTCCAGGAGCTGGAGCTTTCTACCGCGCGCAAAACCATCTCCGCCAGAAACAACGAGAGCGTGGTGGAGATCAGCAGCAATAAAAAATTCGGATGAAGTCGTGGCATGAAGGTTCCTTGGGCCCGTAGCTCTTTTTCAGGATATTTTACCGCCTCAGTCTTGCGGCTCCGACCGCCAGAGCTCGATGTCGAAATCCTCATCCCAAGGTAAAGGCACCTCGGGCAGGGAGTCGACATAGCTGCGGAGCTTTGGCGGGAGCTCCGTTTTCAGGCGCAGGGGCGGGGACATCACGGTGGGAAGCGCGCCTTTTTCGGCGGCGATCTCTATGAGGTCCGGCCGCCTCCAACCCCTCCAAAGGAGCTCCTTGACCACGGGTTTGGCGAGCTCGATCTCGCCTTGCATCAGGAGGGTGATGGCATAGGCATTGTGGAGGAAGGGAGAATCTTTCTCTTGCAACAGCGCTTCAAGAACTGTTCTGGAGCGCTGCAAGTCGGCATCCCGATTTTCTGGGTCCCCGGCGCTTTCATGCACCATGGCGCGATATTGATAGCCGAACCCCTCCTGGTATTTGGCTCTGAAGTCGCCCGGGGACATGCTCAAGAGATCGAAAGTGCCTTGTAGCCCCTCGTCGATCGCCTCCAGACCTCGAGCGGTGTCGCCGGCGGCGCCCAGGCTACGGCCCAGAATAAAGAGCTGGAAGGAGCGATCCACGGAGTGACGATGCGAGCGCCCTCTGTCGTGGGCCTCGACGATTCTCTCGGAGGCCTTGGCGCACATCCGGCTTCTATGGGTGTACATCAAGGATCCGGACAAGTTTCTCGACGTGAGCAGCACCTTTTTAAAACCTTTGACCCCATCGATTCGGTACACATCTAGGGCAGCCTGGTGAGGCTTTGAGGATGATGTTGTCCAGATCTCCTTGGACTTGGCGCTTGATTCGTTTGAGGTCTTCCCTCGGCCAGTTTTCTGCTGTCGCTGCTTGCTCGGGGTCGGCTAAGAAGCGGCTGGGCCGGGTGGGCGCATCGGTTTCGAAGCTCCGAAGGGCCAGATCGAGGAGAGATAGATCCGGGTCGTGGGGTAGGCGTCCCGAAACCAGCTTGTAGAGCAGAAGCCCCAGGCTGTAGACGTCCGTCGAGGTGGTGATGAGCTCCCCCCGGAGTTGCTCGGGACTGGCCCATTTCGGGGTCATCACTTGGGCGGTGCGGGTCGCGTTGCTGCCGGCTGACGGGTCGATGAGCTTGGCGATTCCGAAATCCAAAAGCTTGGGCTCGCCTTGTGGGTCCACCAAAATATTCGACGGTTTCAAATCCCGGTGCACCACCAACCGTTGATGGGCGTGGGCGACCGCCGAAGCGACTTTCTTGAACAGCTCCAATCGCTGAGCCAGGTTGTAGCCGTTTACAACACAGAACTGGTCGATGGGCAGGCCGTCGACTTTTTCCATCACCAAAAATGAAAGGTCGTCATCGGTAGTGCCCGCATCGAACATGCTGGCGATATTGGCGTGGTCCAATCCCGCCAAGATCTGGCGCTCCGCCAAGAAGCGTCGATGCAGCTCGGGATCCGCTTTCCGTCGCGCGATCACCTTGATCGCCACCTGACGTTGCACCTCACCGTCGGCCCGTTCCGCGGCGTAAACTTCTCCCATACCCCCTTCACCGAGCGTTTCGAGCACCCGGTAGGGCCCTATGCGATCTCCCTTTTTCCGGAGCCGTGCCCGGCCGAGCGACGTGGGGTGGTGCCGCGGCTCTGAGCCCTGGCCTGCGTCTGAGTCTTCATGCTCAGATGAGCGAGGTTGAAGGTCGAGCCACTCGAGCAGCTGACCGATGTCCGAATCGGCCCTGGACTCGGAATCGAGAAGGTCGTCTCGCTCCTTCGGCTCGAGGGTCGCCGCTTCCTCCGCCACTCGCATGGCGCGACGCATTTTCTCGATCCTCGTCGGGTCGGGCCGTTTCATGCCACCTCCATAGGTAGATTTTGCCATGGACGCCTTCGATTCCAACCTAAACAGATAAACCGGGAAGAGCGTAAATTGCCTTCGAAGGCTCAAGCGGCGGGCGAGTCGATATCGATCGTCTGCCCTGGAATATCGTTAGTCCTTCTAGCATGTCTTTCTGATGTTCGCTTCCTGAGGAGCACCTATGCCCAGATTTACCAGCCATCGCCGTCCGAGCTACCGGCTCGGCCCATTCGCCATGCCTCGATTTCTGATCGTGTGCTTTGCCGGGGCGAGCCTTCTCACGATGCCCGCGAGCTTTGCCGAGGGAGGGGAGGGCTCGGCGAAATCGCCGGATGCATATGTCGCTCTGGCCAATGCCGCCTACCACAGCGGTGATCCGAGCACCTGCTCCGAGATGTTCGGCAAGGCCCTGGACGCCGGCCTCGACGGATTCCTAGGGCCCTTCAACGGTGCATGCTGTGCCGCCCTTGCGGGAGATCCTGAGACGGCGTTCCAGCGGTTGGGGATCTTAGTGGAGCGAGGCTATCGCCAAGTGGCGAGCCTGGAGGGCGACGAGGATCTGAATTCCCTGCGCGACGACCCCCGATGGAAAGAGATCGTGGCGCGCGTGCAGGCGAATCGGGACGCTTTCGTCGAGTCGGTCCACGGCGAGCTGTTAGAGCTCTATGAAGCGGACCAAGCGGACCGATCCGGCGATATGCGGAATTTCGATTGGGCGGCGATCTCTGCCCGGGACGAAGCCCGGCGCCAACGGGTTTTCGAGCTGATCGAGGAGGGGGCTCCCAAGGTCGGATCGGATTACTTCCACGCCGCCATGGTCTTGCAGCACGGCAACGAGCCGGATCACTATAAGAAAGCCCACGAGCTGGCCAAGAAGGCCGCGGAGCTCGATCCGACCCTTGATACCGCCAAATGGCTGTCAGCGGCTGCCTGGGATCGATATCTGTGGAATACGGATCAGCCCCAGATCTACGGCACCCAATACTCTCGCCCGAACGGCGGGGCCTGGACCATGGAGCCCTTTGATCGTGAGGCGGTCACCGACGATGAGCGTCGAGCCTTGAACGTTCCCGTGCTCGCCGACGCCGAGAAGCGCCTGGAGTCGATGAATGCTCAGCTCGAGAAGCAGCAGGAAGAGGCTGCGAAAGCAGAGGCGAGTGCCGACGAAGCACACGAAGAGCCGCACGCTGGGCAGCGGCTGCCAAGCGAGCAATAGATACGCTACAGCTCGGCGAGCGGTGGCGAGAATCTTTGCCACTCTAGAGGTGAACGGGTCCTTGCTCGTGGGCCCGACGACAGCATTGAGGGATTGGGAGGCCTACATCTTGAGCTATTTGTATTCCGATTCTCTTTCTGCTCTGAGCTCCTCCGCATTCCAGATCAGCTGGGGTGCTACCTCCGGATCTCTCTGAATTCGGAGATATGGAGCGTCGTGTTGTCGGTATTCCTTGAGCCGTTGGTTCACGAAATGCTTGGAAAAGGCCTGGGCAAATCGTTCCATCATGAGCTGGGGATCGGTGGGTGAAATGCGCTCTGCTTGGACCTTGTTCAGAGACCGCAGAAGAATTTGCTCGGCTTCGAGAAAGCTCCCGGCTTTAAAACCGACGGCTCTTTCAATGATGCGGACGATCAGCCCCGATACGCTCGCCAGTTGATCCGGGGTGACCTTGAAAGGTAGATCGAAAGCTTGCCCTAGGGCAAGCGCGGCTTGTCGTGAGCCTTCTTTGCTCTCGGGGTTCAGCAGCAAATGGGCGACTGCTTTGTCACCGAAACTTTTGAACTTGCTGAAAATAGCCGTCGGTTCGTCGCTCTGCTGAAAAGTGCGGGCGGCGTTGTCGAAACAATCGATGGCCCGCTGGATGTTTTCGTCGCGATTTCCCCGCAGTCTCAGAAGGAGAGCCTCGCCGAGGTCTTGCTCGATCTTGGCCCACAAATTCGGTACCCAGCTCTCTGTGAGCTCTTCCTGGGCCAGACGCAAGGCCGTGATGACACGCTCGACGTTTTCAGCCATGTCACCTGCCCGACGAGTCAGGTAGGCCACTGCCAGGTTGTTTTGGTGGATCGCCCATCTCAGGGAGGAACTGACTCTCCTCGGCTCCAGGAGGAGCTTGGCCCGTTCTCCTTTTTCAATAGCGACTTCCACGTGAGCTAAGGAGTCGGGGTGCTTCAAACAGGCGGTAGTCCAATCGGAAAGCACCTCGGCCAACAGATCCGGGGGGTAGCTACCGTTCTCGTTCTCATCAAGAGTCGACTCGAGCTGCCGGTAGATCGAGAGAGCCTTATCCAGCTCCGCGGGTTGGCCGTGCTCGTGGTAAGCGTTGGCTAGCTCAAGCATCGATTTTGCCCATTCGACCGGCTGGTCGGAGGGTTTGAGAGCCTCCAAGCTTTTGTTGAAACACTGGATGGCTTGAGCGTAGATACTGTCGTTTTCGAAGCCGTTCCGTCTGATCAGAGCCTGGCCGAGCAGACGCTGGGCCTTCGCCCAGTGCAGGGGCGAGCTATTCTGGGGTCCCGCATCGATGATCTTCTTGCACCATTCAGCTGCCTGGGTGAGATTCGTCTCGTGGTTTCCTCGCGTGCTTTCCAGGATTGCCTGGGCATAGCCGACGGCGAGCTGTGCTGAAGGAGATATCTCTAGCCTTTGTTGATAGAGAAGAATCACCCGCTCTTGGATGGATCCATAGCTCGAAGCTGCGAGGTCTCGGCGCTCGCGGACTCCGATTCGATTCCAGACTCCCATCGTCTGGTGCCAAATAAGGGCTGCCCTCTGGAGTTTTTCCAGGTTTTCTCCCTGTTCGGATTCACACAGAGCTTTAGCAAGTGCTTCCGATAACTGGGCCCATCGCTCCGGCGAGACCTCGGGAGCTTGGAGATCCAGGGCTCTCTCCAGGACCTGCACCGCGGATTGGAGGCGGTCTTCCGGATTGAGCCAGGAAGCCAGACGGTAGGCCTGGGCCAAGAGCAGGGTGGCTTGGGTATGGATTTCCGGCTTCGGCTCCAGGTCGAGCAGCTCCTCGAGCAGCTCAATCCCCCTGCGACAATTGGTCTCTTCGTCCGAGACTTTCCTCATGAGATAGAGACCCCCCAAGCACATCCTGCTGGTGATGAGGAGGTCGAGATCGAAGTCTTCCTGCGGCGGCGCTGCTAGGAACCGCTCATGAGCTTCGATCGAAAGCTCGATATCGGATTCTGGGGACTCTGACTCTCGGTATTGATACGCCAGAGCGAGATAGTGGGTGGCCCGTCCCCAATCCCTGGCATGCAGCTCTGGATTCAGGATCCCTAAGCAAGATTCAAAATCAGTGACGGCCGCATCGAGGTTCTCGGCAGGGCTCAAGTACCGGACGAGGCCCGATTGAAGACGATTCATGGCCCGGTCCAAAGGCGCTTCATCAGGGGATAGCCGTTCGACGGCTCGCTCATACAGGGCGAGGGACGTCTTGGTATTCACCATCTCGTCGCCTTCGGCCCGGCGGAAGAATGCATGGGCGAGGCTGGAGGTTGTTCTGGCCCATTCGAGAGGGAATCGATCGGGCGGGGTGATCTCTCGGGATTGGTCGAAGAGTTGGATAGCCGTTTCGGCATGACTCGCGGCGTGGCTCGCCAGCTTCAGATGCGCCTTCGCCAAAGCGCGCAGTGAGTCGGCCAGCTCCAAGGGATGCGCCTTTTCTTGACGCAGATCGACCACGTGCTCGAGCAGATCAACCGCCTCCAGATGCTCTTCCCTTCGCCCTTCGGACTGGCTGAGGGCTAGCCCAAGGTAGTGAGCCGTTTCCGCCCAGGGGTTCGGATCTCCGAGCTTCTCTCGGGTCTCGAGGGCGATACGTAGGGACTCGATGGCCATTTGCACGTTTTGGGTCGGCTCGCCCTTCCAGCGGGTTCTAAATGCCTCTGCTCGCAATGTGACGGATTCCGCCCAAGCCTCAGGAGTCCCTTCCCTGGAGCGAATCGATAAGGCCGCTGAAAATGCCTCGATCGCCTCTTCGATGTTGCGGCTTCGATCGAGAGATAGGGAAGCCAGGAGCGCACGCCCGAGCTGGTGCTGAAGCCAAGCCCAGAGCTCCGGATGCTCGGCTTTCGGAAAGCCGGCCATGGCGGTGTGCAGACCCTGGCTAAGGGCTGGAATTCGCGACTCCTCCAGGGTCTCGGGATAGTCCATGAGCAGCTCAAGCTCGGAGGCTTCGGTCTTGGATCCGAGCGCTCCTTGGAGCTGCTCTCGAGCCCACGGATAGTCACGGGCGATGAGAATCACCTTTTTCTTCCTTCTGCCCGTCGAGCCGGCAGCAGCGAGCTCCTTCGGCTCTCGTCGTCGAGCTCGCGGGGTAAATGCCTTTGGGCATGATGCACCAGGGATTGCACGTCTTTGAAGAAGGGCCACAACTTGCTTTGGGCATTCCAATAGGAAGTCAAGAGGTAGTCGCCGGTCTCGCTGACTGCACCGTCGCTGATTTTCTCGTCACCCTCATCTCGGCCGACGACGGCTTTCATTCCGCCGGACGCAAGGTCCCACACCTGAAGCTGCCCCTCGGAGACCACCGAAATGAGACCGAGCTCGGGGATGATTTTGGCATTGGAGAATTGCTCGGGAGTTTGGATCGATTTCTTCTTGTACCGCTCCGACGTATCCCAAACGGATAGGGTGCGATAGTGGGCCGTGATCAGCTCGCGGCCATCTTTCGAAAATGCGACGGCGTCACAACTCTCATTGACCACGTCGAGGAGCTCGGCCGTGGAGAGCTTCCAAAAATACAAGGTGGAAAAGGAGACCGTCACCGCCAGATCCTCCACCGGAGAAACCACGATGCGGTTCAAATAAGGCTCTTGCTCTAGCTGGACCTCAGCTAGTGCTTTGCCACGGTCGGCCTCATAAAAGCGAAGGCGGTTGCGATCGGTCGCGACCACGAGATAAGCGTCTTCCAATCCGATTCCGACCGACTGGATCTCCTCTCCTTCCAAATCGAGACGGCCTAAGATCTGATCGGTTTTCAGTGAAACCATGTACACGGAGTGCTCGGAAGCCACCAGCAGGCGGTCGCGACGGGCCGGGAGCTGCATAGACTTCAGCCGTTGATCGAAGCGGATATATCTCACCTTGAAGTCGTCGAGCTGAATGATTTTTAGGGCATTGCCGACGATGAAAGATACGTTCCGACTCTCGCGGTCGAAGAGGACACCATTAATAGGCTGAAAGCGCTCGAGATCCAAGGTGCTGTGGGTGGCTGTTTCGATCAAGCGATAGCCTCGGTCTCGCAGCAGGATGGCGGCGTAGCGTCCGTCCGGTGAGAAAAGAACCGTGTGGGCGGTCTCTCCAGGGGTGCCGAGGAGCCTTGATTCACCTTCTTTGTGAAGATCCCACAGGTGCGCTCCCTTGGTTCCGTAGGCCAGCAGGATTCGGTTGGCAGGGTCGATCGACAGATGCTTGACCTGTCTCGACGTTTGATTCAAGTCCTTGAGCTTACTCCAGGACTCCGTGTCCCAGACGGAGGCGTGGCCGCCGTCGGACGACACCGTGATGATGAGCTTTCCTTCGTGATCGAAGACTCCGTCGGAGACGCTGTCTGAGTGATCTAAAACCGCCAGGCAGCGCTGATCGTAGGGGTCCCAAACCTCTGCGTGATCGCCGGCGCCTATCAACAACCGTTTTCCGGCTGCGTCGAATCGGAGGAATCGGATGAAGGTCTTCGACTGCCCCAACAAACCGAGCAACTTGCCCGATTTGCCATCGTAGACCCCAACCTTGCTGTCCTCCATGGGGACGGCAAGTAGCTTTTCCGAGTTACAGAATCGCGGAATGCACAGGCCGGCTTTGGGCTTGGGCGTGGATAGAAAGGCGATCTCTTCGAAGGTGCTTCCGTCCAGCATCCGGCCGTGTGCCTTGCCGTAGAGGAAGATCCTGGTGCCTTTCTGGGGAGACAGGACCGCGCCGGTGAGAGACTCATCTTTCCCTCCTGTCCACAGGAGGGGGCCGCTGGTGGCGTCCCACAGGGCGGCCGTTCCGCCACCGACCGACAGCACCCAGTCCCGGCTTGCGTGAAACATCAGGCTGTCGATGGCCGAGCTATGCCCCTCGAAGCGGTAGAGCTCTCGTCCGCTGCGGCTGTCCCAGATCCTTACCGTCGCGTCTTCGGAGCCCGTGGCCACGAGACTGCAGTCGTGGTTGAACCGCGCGAATCGGATATTGTCGCTGTGGCCTTTAAATTCTGTGAGAATAGAGCGCTTTTCAATATCCCAGATTCGCGCGACGTCATCGCCGTATGCGGACAACAAGAGTTTTCCGTCGTTGCTGAAGTGTGACTCGTAATGGTAAGCGTCGGTCTCCAGGTAGGCCGTCTCCCGGCAATGGGTCAATCCGTAATATAGGGCCGTTTCGGCTTCCCAGATGAAGGGGCGATCGGGGGCGCTGAAATCCGAGGGCAGGGCTTCGAGCGCCAGCCCCATACCTTCCACGGGAAATCCCATATCGACCTGCCGACGACCGAGGTGGCTCAAGAAACGAGATTGATATTCCAGAGTGCGATGAGATCGAGATAGGGCCTGTTGCTCGTCTCGCTCCGATTTGCTGACGCAGGCTTGGATGTACTCGCTGATGGATCCGACTTGGTGGCCGGCGCTGGTCTTTTCTGAAAGCTTGGGCAGGATCTCCCAGAGCTCGCAGCTTGCTTCCGTAAGGGTCAGAAGCCGGGTCTGGTTGAAATCCAATTGAGCGGCGAGCGTCGAGACTCCGGCGAGCTTTCGCGATGTTATTTTTTGCCCTGTGGAGAATTCGTAAATGGTGATCTCGCAGCAGCAAGATACCGTCAAGACGAGCTGATCCTGCCCACAAAGCTCGAGCAATGCGACGCGGCTTCCGGTGCCTGTGACTTGGGCAATGGGTTCTTCTGTGTCCATCTCCCAGAATGTCAAGGTTCCGTCGGAAGCCGCGGTAGCACACCGGTGACCCTTCGCGCTGAGCACTCCGGCTGTGAGCGTCAAACCCTTGCCCACCGCCGGGAAGACTCGATAGTCGGACCCGGAGTGGGGGTCGACCAAGCGTGCAACTCCGTCCAGAGAGGTGCAGAGCAGCCGGGTTCCGCATTCGGAGAAACAGGCGGAAGAGAAGCTCTCGACCCGGCTCGAGATGACCGCCTTATTCCTGCCGCTCTGGAGATCCCAGATTCTTATGCTGGGACCGATGGAGGCCCACAGCTCGGCATCGTGGCTGAAAGTGCCACTGACAGCACAACCTCCACCATAACCTGGGAAGACGCCTCTAGAGCCGGTTTCGGGGTCCCAAAGCAGCTCGGTATAAACTCGATTCTCGTCACGGATGGCTTGGTCATAGGCTTTGGCTAAGGTCAGGGCTTGGCTGCCGTCTCGGCTGAAGATCGCTTGGTGGACGGCCGCTGAGTGACCGCGGAGCTCGAGAATAGGCTCACTGCGATGGACATCCCACAGCAGGGTCTGCTCTTGGTCTGCGGTGATCGCCCGTTGTCCGTCCGGTGATATGGCAACGGCGGAGATCCGGCCCTGGTGGGCCTTGCACAGGTTCAACAGCTCTGCCTTTTCGAGGTCGACGAGAAGGACCTCGCCGGCATTGTTGCCGACGATGGCTCGATGGGAGCCCTCCGAGGCGATGGCGGCCGTGGTCCAAGATCCAGAATCGAGAGACGGGATCTCTAAACGTCGTTCGATGCCGACGGTCTTGAGCTGATGCTGCCCACGGCTTCGGGCTTGAGGAGCGAGCTGAGCTGCGAAGTGGGGAACTCTCTCCAACCAGTCGGTCGCCTGCTCGAGGCGGCTGCCGTGAAGCACTAGATTGTCGGCGCTGCGATCGGCGTTGAGCCAAAGCGAGGTCTCTCTTTCGAAGAGGTTGCGCAAGAATAGATCGTTGCGCATGCGTTCGATCAACCCCTGGATCCGCTGCCAATATTGCAACAGAGCTTCGTGGGCCACTTCCAGGGTGGGCCGATTTCCTTCCTCCTGATTGCTGACCACCAGTCGACTTTCGATCAGCGCGTCAAACACCGGAGATGCTTGCGGGAACTGGCTTCTCAGCACCTCGCGATCGGCACGCCTGCGGGTGGGGGGGCGATCCGGAGCCAGATCCACCAGATGCGAAAAGGCTTTCTCAAAGGCTGAGACCTCAGCTTTGGCGAAGCCCTCGAGCACACTTTCTGCACGTCGACCCAGGACGGTTTTGAGGCCTAGGTAGTGTTGGGCTCGTACCATTTCGGAGCCGCTCTCGTCGCGACGAAATCGGCGATAGGTATCTTCGAGTGCGAAGGCCAGCAAGGCCAGATTTCCGGGCTCGGTCCCAGTGTCTGCGATGAGTCGACCCAGCAGCTCCGGCTCGATCTCGTAGCCTGCGCTCTCCAGCGGACGTTGGATGATGGCGGCTAGGCCCGGCTCGTCCGGCAGCCCTAAGGGAAAGTGTGCCCCTTCCAGCTTAGGTAAGAGGTGGTCGCGCTCCTCCAGACAGCGATGGTAAAACTCTGCTCTCAGGGTACCGATGAGCCGGATCCGTTCTCCTGCGAGGGAGAAGAGCTCTCGCAACAACTCGCCGCGTTGAGCCCTGGAGAGTCCGGTGAAGATCTCCTCGAATTGATCGATCCAGATCAGCAACCGCTGATGATCCTTCAAATTGCCCTCGATGAGATCTAGGAGACCATTAGGCTGAGATATGGCTGCCTGGGTCTTTTTCTTGTTGTCCAGGTAGCGGGGGCCCGTCCAATCAAAAGCCCGGGTCACTGCACCCGCTAGACCGGCCAGCGGTCCTGCGTGGTCGTTTCCTGGGGCGAACCGTCCCCAAATCCAAGGGATGTTCTCATCCTCGATCAACGCGGGAAGGAGGCCCGCTCCCACCAGAGAGCTCTTTCCCGATCCGCTAGCCCCGACGATCAGGATGAAGTCTGTGCGGGTCGGCCCTTCGATCCGAGACTTCAGCTCTTCGATTTCAGCATCGCGCCCGAAAAACCGGTCGCGGTCCCCGACCCCGAGGGGAACGAGACCTCGAAAAGGGCTTCCTTCGAGGTTACCGGTCCGTCGAACCACCGCCCAGACTGCGGGATACTCTTGGCGTAGGGCTTGGGTCAGCTGACGCTCTCGCCCCGCGATGCGCGCTCGCTCGGTGAGGGAGACGGAAAGTCGAATGATATTTCCCGGCTCCAGCTCGGACCGTCGAATGCCGACCGTTTCACCGAGAAAAAATAAATCTTCTATGTCCAGCCGGCGCAAGGCCTGCAACAGAAAACGGGCGTTGTTCCGGTTCTTTTTAGAGTCCGATTCCATGGGATCCGAGCAGAAGGATTCAACCTGGTCGCAAACGTCGCCGGCCGGCGACCTGCGGATATTGTTGGCAGAGCATCTGCACGAGCAACGGCAGCTTGCCTTCGATGACTGCTCGCTCCTTGATGTTGACCGCTAAAGCCAAGATATTTCCGCTCCCGAGCTCTGCCCGCCGGATGCCGACTAGGCTACCAAGAAGGTAGATGTCTTCTATTTCGAGATCGCGAAGCGCCAAGAGAAGGTTTCCCGCGTCCTGCTCATAGATGTCCGCGAGGCATGGCTCGGTTGAGAAATCTTCAATGGCATCCTCTCGAGCCCAAAGCCGATATGGAGAATTCTGGTCGTCTGGGGTCGCCCAAAGGAGTGCGTTACAAGCAATTCGATGGGCTGCTCGAAGTCCGCTGCCGCTTCCAAGAGCCTGGTAGAACGCCTCCGCGTAGGTTAGAGCGAGTTGATCCTCTAACGGTGATTGAGTTCCGATCACAAAATCAATGTGCTCAGAGATCATTTCAGCCTGAAGTGCAGTGGAGCAGGCATTCAATACGACACATCTAATTCGGTCTCGAAAAATCTGAAAGAAGTCTGCCACGGCTCGCGCGCTCGCCGCTTCAGCAGTGCCGCTCTCGCCTTCGATGATCAGGCCGCTCGGGCTTGCATGGCCGCAGAAGTGCACCATGGCGGGTTGCAGATCCAGCACGGCATTGAGGATGTCTCGTCGTCGCACAGCAATTCTGGTTTCCAGCCTGAATCGGCTTCTGTGCTTTGAGCCTTCAATGGCGTCTCGAATCTTGCGCGCTTCCTCGCCTAGGCGCAGCTGAGGCTGTTGCTCTACATCGGCTTGAAGAAGGAGGATCACTCGAGGCAGGGCAGTGGTCTTCATCGAGTGCGGATCTCCTGCACTTTTCGGTCTTCGACGGTCTTGTTGCGCAGGGAGATTATCAGTAGTTTTGATGAATCGGAATGATCCGGGCAGGGCGTTGACGTATCTCTACGAACAGCTGATCACCTTGTTGCTTGTTGCTTGTTGCTCGTTGCTCGTTGCTCGTTGCCCGGGGGGAGATCTCGCACCCCGATCTACGGAGTACGCATTGCGTTTGATGGTCGGCTCAGATGGCCTGGTTGGTCGGGCGAATCAGGATTTCGCTGATCACCACCGTGTCCGGTGTTCCGAGGGCCTCAGCATATGACCCTGGCCGACGATCACGATTCCTGCGCTGTAGATCAGTGGCGTCCGAGGCACAGGCTCACCGATCCAGAAGAAGGTCACGCCCGACACTCCGGTCGGTGCCACGCCGGACTCCTCAAGGCTCTCAAGGCGTCGCGGAGCTGAGACAGTAGCGGTGCAAGCTTCGAAGCATCTTCCATGACTGCAATTGTAGCCCCAGTCGTCGCCCCCAAAGGCTAGGCGGTTGAGCGCACCGTCGGATCTGAGCGACCGAAAGTCGATCGACATCGACCTCCAGCCTAAGTCGGCCCCGTGGGTCGGATCGGGTTGTCCGGTTCCCACCGTCGGGTATTTGCTTACCCGAAATATGCCTGTCACGGATGGAGCCGCTGGATTTCCGGGGCTCATCTCTTGGCACACGCCTTGCTCTTGTAGTCCTCGATTGTGCAAAACCAGGACAGCTGCGACGGCACGGACCATGGCGGCCATCCTTCTTCAACCGTGAGCCTTCGAGACCAAGAGGATTGAGCGATGACGACTAAGAAACGACTGGTTTGTGCCCTCATTACCGCTGCCGCGATGACATTGATGGTCAGCCCGGCCATGGCTGTCGACAATTGCGACCAAGTGTGTGGTCCGGGCGTTCCGAGCAGCACCGCGTGCGCGGTGCCATGGTCCGGCAAGGTCATCAACTGCTACATTTGGGACCTGTTTTTCAGTATTTCGTTCCCGTTGACGGCGTCAGGGCCTACGCTTTCCGGCATGAGCGATACGGCAATGTGCGGGGTCGACGCTGAGTGGTTCGCTGAGCCGGATTTCATGGCCGCTGAATAGCTCCCGTTCCGTAAAAATCGCCAAGCCGAGATCGACGCCGGATACGGCGTCGATTTTGTTTTTGGCCATCGCCCCTTTGAATGAGCCGAATATCCACGCTGTGGGCTCCGGTCGACAGTGAAGTGATGGAGGCGCGACTAGAGCTGGACGATGACGATCCCTTGAAATCGACTGTGACAATCCGCCGGATTCTCACGCCAGGCTGATCGAGAGCATCGCGTCCGACGCCCGGAAGCTGATCGAGCGTCGGGGTCGAGCTCGATGGTGACCGGCGTCAAGGTCGCAGTGCCCACACTTCCGACGGGGCGTCGACGGAGGTTGCCACATCGTGTGGGCTCCAGGCGCCGCCGTCGCCGAGATTCTGCCACTGCTCGAGCTCTCCGAGCTCGTCGGCGTCGAGGAAATCCGCGTCGCCGTCCAGATCAGCGGCCTGAGCCGAGCCGGCGGCGGCGCTCGCGCCGACAGTGCGCTGGACCTCGCCGTCTTCAAACCAAGCAATCTCCGAGCCCGTCTCGCCCAGGAGGTCGAGGTCACCGTCGCCGTCGATGTCGACCAACGACCCATGGCGGACAGCGGCACCTATCGATTGAGCCTCAGAGAACGGAATCTCGGCACCCCACGCCGGGCTGCCGAGCAGGGCGAGAATGATCGCGGCAAAGGTCTGCGGGGCGAAGACGGTTGACGAGAACGAGACGAGCATCGATGGCTCTCCTTGAGCGATGGGTGCCCTCTATACAGGGCACGGTTCACCATCACTGGCGTGGAAAGCCGGCGATTTGTAACAAAATCTTCAGGTCGTAGGGCAGCCGTGGGTCTTGCCGCTCAAGCAGGGCTTGCATTTCCCGATCTGACAGTCTCCGCAGGAAGCTGCCGCGAAGCCAGACCAGATTCCAGGTCAGTGTGGCTCTCAAGGCGACGGGTAGGCTGATGGCCGGCTGAGACCGTGGAGCAGAAAGTGCCCGCATCCACTTGGTCTTCGGATCGGCCCACTCGGCACTTAGGACCTCGTGGGTCCACGGGTTGAGGGAGCGGGTGGTAATGGCAGGGAGGTAGTGGCCGGGGAGGAATTCAGAACCAACCAAAGAAGGAGTTGATGAATAGGAGGGCTTCCCAAATAGGCACCAGAGCTGCACACAACCCCAGAATGACCAGAAGGAGTCTCGCCAAGAGATTCCTCTTCCAATAGCCCAAGACGAGCAAACCCAGCAGAAACCCGGCGCGGAACCACGGATAGACGGCCGTTGAAAAAGCGCTTTCAAGGAAGTAATCCAAGCCCACAGTCGCCAAATACACTAAAAATGTCCCGAAGAAGGCGATGATGAAGCCGCCACCACCGGCCAAGATCAGGTCGTTCCCGCCGGCGGCAATCAGATCTCGAGCTGAATCTAGAATATGAATAGCGGCCCCGATCCACAGCAAGAAAATCGATACAAGAATAAAGACTGCAGACAGCTCGGAGCCGGCGAAAAAGCCGATGGCTACGACCGCCGGGCCGGTAAAAACCGCCCCGGAATAAAGAAGATTGGGATCTCGCTCTCCGCTTCGAGTCGATGTGTCCATAGTTTGCGTTCCGTCCATATTGCAGTCCGTCACCCTTTCTATGATCGGTCTATACTTTTATCGTCCAGTCGTTGAATGGGTTACGCCCGATCTGTGCGCCGTATTCGTCACCACTCGGGCCGTCCGGATCCGGCCCCCGAAACTATTGCGAGACCGTCTCGTACGATGGGCCAGACCCGAGGGTTTCGCCGCGGCACCCGGAGTGACCCACCTCAGGGGACGCGACAGCCTATCCCGATGTCGGCTGATCTGACTTGGAGAGCCCAATGCCCACCTCATTCGCCAAATCCCTCGCCATGCTCCTCGTTCTGCTGCTCGCAACGACGGTCCAGGCGCACGCCCAGACCGCGGCCGAGCCGATCGCGGCTGAAGCTCGACAAGCACCGGCCGCGGCGGAGGCCTCGGGGCAGCCGACCGCGGCCGAGATCTTTGAACGATTCAGAGCTTGGAGCAATCGGCAAGACTCGAATACTCAGGCGGGCCAGACTCCGCCTCTCGAGCTTTATCGTGGTGTCCTTGCGGATCAGGGCCTCGACGACGCAGAAATCGACGAACGATTGCGTCTGATCCGCGAGCACGAAGACACGCTCATTGCCGATCGTTGGAATCGGATTCTCACCTCGCCCAAACCCCGATTCAACACCGAGCCGAATGCCTTCTTGGCCTCGATCGTGGAGGGCGAGGTCGTTGGAAAGCCGGCACCCGGCAAAGCTCTCGATGTGGGCATGGGCCAGGGACGAAATGCCATCTACTTGGCGAGCCAGGGATGGCAAGTGACCGGCTTCGATCCAGCGGACAAAGCTGTGGCCGTGGCCGAGCAAGAGGCTCAGCGCCTCGGGCTCGAGCTCGAGACCTTCGTACAACGGGACGACGAATTCGACTTCGGCACCGATCAATGGGATTTGATCGTGCTCAGCTACGTCAGCCTTCGGCACTTATTGCCGGACTTGCACCGCTCCCTCAAAGCCGGCGGGCTGGTGATGGTCGAGGCCTTCCATCGCGACGCCGCCGAGAATAGATCGATCGGAAGAGGCGTTGTTTTTGACACCAACGAGCTGTTGGAGCTCTTCGCTGAGTATCGAATTGTGCGATACGAAGATACCCCCGGAGCCGCAGATTTCGGCAGGCGAACGACTCGGCTCGTCCGTCTCCTGGCGCAAAAGTAAGCTCTGAACTAGGCCCGGCTCAGGGTCTGTGAAGCTTGCACCATCTCTTGCGACTCAGCCCGGCGCGGGCATCAGCGGAAAGACCGACCGGTCGGATCTTGTCCGACCGGTCGGGTCGATCATGGGCTCAGCGCTCCGTGGGCTCTGTGCCGAGGGTCCAATTTTTATAAGTGGTTCCTCCATCGGTAACGGTCACCGTGTCGGTCACGGTGACGTAGGCCGAGTGAGAGCAGGTGGCCGTATGACGGCCCACTGGAACACCATGCAGGACATAGGTGCCTAATGCGTTGGTCCTGGCGGCTTTGCCTGCCACTCGCACCACGGCCCCGGAGACCGGGGAACCGAAGGCCCAGGCGGAGCCCCGAACCGTGCCGGTAGCTTCGACCGTCAGGGAGACGTCGACCTCCTGGTGATGGTTGGTGGCCTCGGGATCCTGGATTTCCAGAACGGTGGCATATGCGCCCGGAGGCAGGCCGGAGCTGGCATACGCCACCGTGAGCAGCTGGGACGCCCCAGGTGCCAGGGTTCCGGACGACGGGGTCACACTCAGCCAGGAGGCGTCCTCGGCGATCGTGTAGTTGAGGTCGGCGTAGCCCGTATTGCTGAGCAGGATCACATCCCCGCTGGGCTCCGATCCCTGCACTGCGGCAGGGCTGAGCAGCCTCGGGGTTTGTTGGATGGTCGGCGCGCCCAGGGTGGCTACGAAGCTTTGCTCCCCCGGGGTCGTGCCCGCGGTCGAGGGGCAGATCCCACGGTTGACGTAAAAGGAATAGGTCTCTCCGGGGGTCAGGTCCGTCAGCACGATCGAGTGGTTAGGGGCGGAGATCCCGTCATGGACCGCGGTGTAGGGAACCGCAGGACGTGATCGATAGCGGACGAATCCGTATCGATCGGGCGATGTATCGAAAGTGATCGTGGCTTGGCCGGGCACGACGTTCTCCACTTGGACATTGCTCACCGTGTAGGGTGGGGACATGGAAGAAGAGGTAGAGAAGGAGCCTTCCTCGCTGCAGGTGGTTCCGTGTCCCGGGGCCGACGAACGGACCACGTAGTCGATGCTGGACGCGTGGTGTAGGGACATCACCATTTCGTGCTCGGTGACTGCTTCGTCGACGCATTCCTCGGTGATCCCTTCCCAGAAGTCGTTGTACCAAATACAGCTGTTGCTCGGCACGTCCGTGGTCCAATGCACCACCGCGCAGTAGTGGGTCACCTCGCTGAGCTGGAGATTGGAGATCTGCACGGTTCCGCCACAACCGCTGGGATCCGGCTCGGTGTGAAAGCTGCCACCGGCGGTGTCGGTAGCACCGGTGGACGGATCACACACCCGCACCTCGAAAGCGTAGGGGCTGTCCTGATTCAAGGGGCCGCACGAAGCATCTGCCGGGAAGGTGAGGGTATGGCTGGTGGAACCCTCCCCACCCGCCGAGCACAGGTAGGTGGTTTCACAATCCCAGCTGCCGGCGGAAGGTCCGTGTTTTTGATGGGCGAGACGGGTCGGGACGTTGGTGGTCACCTGGACCGTGGCGGACTCGTGGGTCACCTCGGTGACGGTGACGTCGGTGATCTCGGGAGCCGAGAGGGTGATGAAGGTGCGGCCCACCGATTGGGCCGGCACCCGGGTTCCGTCGTAGGTCCGGGCTTGGAAGTGGTAGGTGGTGCCCGGGCTCAGGCCTTCTAGGTCCAGGAAGTGGGAGGTGCCCGGGGTCAGATCCAGCTCGGCTTGATCGTAGGCAGCCGAGGTGCCCCAAGCGACCACCGCCGAGGACGGCTCGGTGGTGAAGACCTCAATGCGGGCGGAGTCGGCGGTGACCGCGGCCGCCTCCACGTGCCACATGTCGACCCGCTCCAACTCCACGAGCCGCAGATCGAGGCCGGTGCGCGTCTCCCCGGGCTGGAGGAAGCCCAAGTCGACGTCTAGTCGGCGTACCAGCTCCCCGTCGAGGATCAGATTGTAGGCCCCGGGCAAGACACCACTGAGGCTGAAACCGCCACCGGCGTCGGTGGTGGTGGACGTTGCGGCGTCACGGGAGCCGTAGGGCACCAGGGATACGCCAACGCCGCCGAGGGTCGCGCCGGTAACCGAGCGCACCGAGCCTTCGATCCATGGGGAGGTGGTGGGCATCACGTAGACGTCGTCCACGGCCGCCACCAAGGATTCGGCTCGCAGGTTGCTCGATTGGGATCCCAGCTCGAGCTCGATCCGAACCTCCAGTTGCCCGGAGCTGCCCACGGTGGCCGCCGGTGTGTAGATCGGCTTCCACAACCGGTTGCTTTCCGTCCAATCGGAGTAGGCCCAGCCGTCCGCGCCAAGCACACCCAGGCGGACCTTGGCGTCCAGAGGCAGGCCCGCCGGCCGACCCAAAGCGTTCAATCGGCGGGTTTGGATCAGGGCCGAGGCTCGTAGCACGTCCCCGGAGGTGAGTCCCGAGAGGGTACGCCGCAAGGAGCCCGAAAAGGTTTCGTCGCCGTTCTTGCGGATGCCCACGAAGCGATTGCCACCCACCGCAGAGATTCCTTCCCAGGTACCGGTGCGATCGTAGGATGCGACCGGGCTGAGGGCCCATCCCGTGGAGCCCGACTCAAAACCGGCGTTGCCGCCACCGTGGGTGTCGATGTGGTTGTCGCTGGAGCGATCCAGCGGAACATTGTGGTAGGTCGTGCCGCTGACCGGAACCACGGATTCACGGCTGTCGTAGCCGGGCAGGGAAGCCCAAATCTTCAGGGTCGGCAAAGCGGTTGTCGCCTTGCTGATGGTCGCGGAGGGCCCGGAAGGCCCCAGGAGACGGTAGGAGGCGTCACTCTGGACTCGGTCGGCGCCCCCTTCGGCCAGGGTCAGGCGTCCTGCCTCTAAGGGGCTGCCGCTCGCGTCTACCACCGAGCCCTGGACCGCGCCGATGTCGGGAGAAAAATTCAGGTCGAGGGCATTGTCGGCGGTGGGGAAGGTGTGGGTCCCCAAGTCGAGGGTGGATCCGCCGACGTCGAGGTTGAGCCGATAGGGGCCCGGTCCGTTGACGTGCAGCTCATAAGATCCGCCGCTCCCCTGGGTGATCACGGTCCGATAGTTGCCGTTGTCGGTCCACAGGAGACCCTCGGTGACCGGGGTCGTGGCGCCGTCGATGGTCTGGGTGATGGTGCCGTAGACCCTGCGGTCGGCATTTTGCGCGGCCCAATACCCGGGCCATTGGATGTAGAGGTTGGAGATGACGCTGCGAAAGTCCTCGTTGGCCTGGTCCATGTCGTTAATAGGATCGACGCCGGGCTCGCGCCACATCTGAGACCAGCGGAAGCCGCCGGAGGTGTCGTACCACTGGAACCAAACCAGGGATCGGATGCGATGGCCGTTGGCGAGGTTCCAGTTGCGAACCCGCTGGAGGGCTTTGACATACCATTGGGGCACGCCGTCGGCGTATTCGGGGACGCCGTGGCCCTCGGGATCCAGGGTATTGGTTTCCGTGATGTAGAGGGGTTTGTCGGCAAAACCTTCATAGTCGATCCATTCCACGACCTTTTCGAAGGTGCGGAAGCCGCCGTCGAGGTATTCGGGGAAGGAACCGAGGCTGTCGGTGAGAGGTGAGCGGTCGGTAGGATCGTGGTAGCCATAGGTGTGGAGCGCAAATCCGTCGACCCAATCTCGGTAGGGACCGGTCTCCGGTGAAGAGCCGAGCTGTAGCTCATTCAGCATGTTCAAGTAATAGGAGCTCCAAAGGTACCGGACCCTGGGATCGACGTCGTTGGACCAGGTGGCGGGCTGCGCCACCAGCACCTTGGCCCATGGCTGCACGGACTTGATGGCCTGAGACATGGTGGCGAAGACGTGGGCGTACCACTCCGGGGACACGGGGCCGTCCACGGTCTCTTCCTCGAGATTCATCTCGTTGCCGATCACGTAAATGTGGGCGTAATCCTTGAGGGTGTGCTCACTCCAGTCCGCAGGGGATGTGATCATATTGATCACATCCGCCGCGAATTCGTCGAGAGCCTGGAAGTTCAGATCGTTGGGCACGGTTTGGAATTTGCGGGCGGTGGAATCCCACTTGTAATTCACCCGAATGATGTTGGTCATACCCCGTTCGTAGGCCAGCTTGACCGCCAAGTGGTGGGTCCTGTTCCGATATTCCTCGGGAAAGCCGGAGTGCACCAGCCAGCCGCGGTCGTGGATATGGTCCAGTCGATCGCCGAAGGGCTGGGCCTCCCCTCCCCACAATTGGGTGGGGTCGGTCTCGTCCCAGTCGTTGGTGTCGTAGGGATACCAATTGTGCACACCGAGCAGATATTGGGACTCCCGGTGGGTGACGTTGTCGTTTTCGAGGGCGAGCGCCCCGGGGCCGGCGAACAAGGCCACAGAGAGGGCGAGCCACAGGGACAGGCCTAGGCCCAATCCGTAGGAAGTCGTCGATTCGGTGTGCGGTTTTTGAAAGTAAGCTTTGAAGATCCGACGCATTCGGGAAAAAGTCGTTTCGGGTCGCATGGTGAGCTCCTGGCTGAATCGTCCAGTCCGCCGATGGGCGGACGTGGGCCGCCGAAGGGCAGTGATGAGAGATTGTCGATAGAAGGTTCGGCGACGAGGGCGCGCTCTGAGGGTCAGGGCGCCATCGCCGGCGAATGCCGGGAGGGCCGGACGTGCGGCAAAAAATGGATGCCCACCACCGACTCTCTCCGCGGGTCATTGGGATCCACGGAAAGGGGTGACAGAACACGCAATAAAACTTTTTTGAAAGGGCTGAAAGGCGCCCGAAGGCCTGTGCGGGGATTCAGCTGGGATATTCAGCGGACGGTCTACGACGACTCCGAGCTGCGGATTCCAAAGCCCGGACTGAGCGTTGCCCGAGCACGACGGCGGTTTGTTTGCTGCCCTAGGGGGCTGTCGGAGAGCCCACAATAGGGCATCGCTCAGGGACGTGGATCTCGTCGGGGTACGCGGGTCCGCCGAGGTACGGAGCCGTCGGAACTTCGGTGAGCTTCAGGGTCCAGGGACCCGAGGCAAGGTCGGGCGCATCGCTTGTGCCGAATCGCAAGGTTCCGCACGAGGTGGTGTGGCTTCCGGGGCGCAGGTAGGTGCAGATCGGCTTTTTATCGTCGGACGATCTCTCGTCGTCGGACGATGCAGAGGTGAGGCAAGCTCGCGTCCAACATTTGCGCCGAGACTCGGAGGAAGCCTGCAAGGTCGCGCTCAGCCCTTGGTTGCTGTCGGTGACGGCTTGGTAGCTGAACGAGGCGGTGTGATCGTCCTCGCCCCAGCCCGGCTGTTGCCAGACGAAGGAGCCGGTGAGCTTAAAGACTCGAAACGTCACGGAGTCCTCGCAGGTGCGGTTCGACGCGGCGAAGGTCTTCGCAGCCTTCTCGGCCGCTGTCGCCAAGATCTCGTCGGATGGATGGTCGCAACGCTTTAGGCTCGACTCGATCGGATCCAGCCATTTTCGGGTCGCTTGGTCGTCCGCCAACCCATGTCGCGAGCATCGATAGAAGCTCAAGACTTCGCCCGGAATCGTAGAAACCGCGGCCCAGCTCGCGCCGATCTCCGGGAGCCGACCGAGACACGAGTTGTTGTCGCTCTCGAATTCGACGTAGTCGCCACACCGAGAGGAATCCCTGGCTGCTTCCGGCCAGACGGCGACCTTCCAGCGGTCGTCTGCCAGATCGATCGAGAGCACGGTTCCTATCACCACGGGTGCGTCCTCGGAAACCGGAACCTCCGGACCGGGGCAAATACAGGCCACGCCTAGTCGTGGTGTGGAGAAGAAGATCGCTAAGGACAGTCCCAGCTTCAACCAGCTATTGAGCTTCATCGAAATCTCTCCTTATCGACTCAACGCTCAGTATATACCCACGAAGTGTGGGCGGGCTGAAGCCCGAGGAACGGTATCCATGGGCGCGGCTACTGAATGATCTGGTGCTCTACAGGTGATTTTCCGTTGCTCGGCCCTGCTCAGGTAGACGAGTTTTACGCCAGACCTCGATGGTGAGATCCCGTTCAGCCAACAGTTTTTGGGGTAGCTCGGGATCCGCGGTGAGCCAAGCATCGGGCCAGCTCACCTGGTCGATGGAAAACGGCTCGCCAAGTTTTTCGTGCGCGGGTCGGACGGAGATGTCGAAAACACCGTTGTCGAATGGAATGCCGGCGGCGCGCTCGGCCAATTGGACTTTCTCCTGGAGACCTTGAGCCGCATGGAAGAGGGAGCGATGATGGCAGAGTGGGTTATTGCCTCGGCGATCGAAAAAGACGTGGGAGGTCCAGGTCTCACCGCCCCGGCAAACTTCGGCAAATTCACACGTTTTGCAAAATCCCCACAAATGATCGACTCCACCGTCGTCATTGAAGGTGAGCCGGTCGGATTCGTAGAGGATCTCGCGGAGGGATTTTTCGCGTATGTTGCCGCCCGCGTAATCATCAGTGGGCAGTGAAGGATCGGCCTTGATCGTACCGTCCGACTCGATGCCGAGGGAAAGCACCCCGCCGGGATCTCCAACCCAAAAGGCTGTACCCGGGTTGGGAGTGTTGCGTCGCAGACGGAAGCGGCGCTCATAAGGCCCGAAATACCCTATGTTGTTGCCCGGTGCCATCCGCAATCCCTCGTCGAGCCCGCGCTGCATGATGTAGTGCAGGAGAGGGTGGACATCCAGCAGATCTTTGGGTTGGAAGAGGATCTCCGGACGATCCGCAGCGTTGCCCATCGGGACCGTATTCTGGACTTGCCAAACGAGAACGCCGGCTTCTCGAATCGCTTCGTAAAGCAGCGGCAGCTCGGGGGCCGTCAGCCGATTGAGCTGGGTGTTGGTGGACGCTTCGATGCCAACCTCCTGCAGAGCCTTCAGAGCTCGGAAGCACCAATCCCAAGAGCCCGGTCGACCCCGAAGGTAGTCATGGGTCTCTTTCAGGCCGTCGATCGACACACTGACCCTCGAGAAACCTACGTCAGCCATCTCCGCGGCAAGCTTCGGTCCGAGTCCGAATCCACCGGTGGTCATGGTCAAGCGCATGCCTTGACGACGAATCTCTCGGGCAACCTCGAGCCAGTCCGAGCGCAAAAAGGCCTCTCCGCCGATCAACGAGACCTCACGGACTCCGACTTCGGCCAGCTGGGCTACCAAATCCAGAGCTTCGGCCAGGCTGAGCTCGTTCGAGCGCGAGTCGCCGGCGCGTGAGCCGCAGTGGATGCAGCCGAGGTTGCAGCGCAGGGTCAGCTCCCAGACTGCATAGGTGGAGCGGTGGTATTTTGGGTCGTGGACAGCTTCCGGCACTGGGAGGTCCTTTGTTGAGCTTCAAAAAAGAAAACGCGGGATGCAAGGTCAGATCCCACGTTTTATCGAGTTACAACTTGTGTCTAGGGCGGCTCAGTCCGTGCCGTTTCCGTATGGCGCCTGAGGGCAGCTGCCCGCATCACAGACGCGGTCCCCGGCTTTGAGCTGAGTCTTCACCGAGAGAACCGCTTCCTCCACCTCATCGAGCACATCCACGGTCTTTCGCACGACCTCGTCGGACAGATTCCTCTTCTTCATCGCGTCTCCTTGGGAAGCAGTGGACAGAGACGAGCCAGGGTTCCTGAGGTCAATTTCAGGAATTGCAGACCTCCGTCTCAGGTTGAAGCAATTGTTGCCAAGGCTTGGAAGCTTGTCAATTAGGCATGTTTAGGCAAATTGAATGGGCGCTATAGGTTAAAAACATCAGCTTTTCATATGGACTTTACCGAGTCTGTATAGATTGACCCTGTCCCAGTTAGGTAATTTTCCGCCTCTTTTAATCCCCTTTCCGGAGCCGGCCGACCTACGGCGTTCCCCCTCGCCGCGGGATAGCTACGTTCTGGAAGGGCTCCGACCAAGGAGCTGCCTCATGAATAGACCGATCAGGAACCTCAGATCTTTAGTGTTGATCAGCGTCGCCAATTTGTGCCTCGCCGGTCTCGTCGGCGCCGCGGAAGTGGGCGTCAAATCCCTTTCCGGTCCGCCTTCGGAATTCGACGCCCATGCCATGCCGGGAGCCGACGACATGGTGGTGCCGACCAATATCCTAAAACCCCATTGGCGTTCGACCACGCCCGACAAAGCGGTCCAGAATTCGAGCTTCTCCACCAGCGCTGGATCCGGGTTCACCGTCTTGCAAGTGACCACCGTCTACCCGAGCTTTGCGCCCCTGACCCTGACCGCCCCCAACGGCAACACCTACCACTTCAACGGCTCGACCCTGACCTGTAACGGCAGCACTTGTGGCACCTATGAAGCCAAGCTCGAGCTCGAAGCGTTCAGTCAAAGCTCCGGCGGTGCCGCGGCCATCTCGATCTCTGGCGGTGAGGTCACCGGCGGCTCTTGGCAGCTGGCCGAGCAGACCACGCCGATTCCCGGGCCCATCCCGACGGCCGGCACGACGCCCACCAAGGCCGTCGCCGAGGTGGACTCGACCATCGGCTTCGACGACAACGTGGTGGAAATCGCCGTGGACCCCGACCCCGATCCGTGTGACGACCCGTTCCCGACCCCGCAAGGCGTCACCGGAGCGGAAAAGGCTGCTTTGCCTTGCCCGCTCAAAAGCACGCCGCGATATTCCTTGGACCTCTTGGACGGCGCCGCCCCGGTGTTTAGGGTCTCCGCATATTCCAACGGCGACCATGACCAAAAGGTGGCTCGGAAGCTCGATCTCACCGATCTGCGAGTGACCATCACGGACGCCAAGGCTCAGAAATCCGCCTTTGAGAAGAGATACTCCTTGAGCGAGGTCTCCGGTCTACCGACCGATCGCGAAGGGAGCTCCCTGGTTGCCCTGCCGCCTCTGTCGCCGGGCCGCTATTCCGTCCGCCTCGACGTCGCCGGCGTTCTGGAAGGCGTCGGCCCCATTGAGCGCACGGCCTATTACTTCCTGCCCATCGACCCCCAAAGCCATCGCTTGACCGGTGCCGTAGAGGCTACTTCTGTCGACAATGCTCGCATCGAGATCGGGCTCGGTGTCCAAGAAATCGGCCCAGGCTTCGAAGGCAAGGAGGTCACCCACCTCTTTGCCTACGGTGAGGTTTGGTCCGCCGATGGACAAACCCCCATCGCCTGGATCGGCGGCATGACCCAGCCAAAGGTCAATCATTTGGGTCAAAACGTGCTGCCGCTGGATTTCGACGCCCGCTGGTTGGCGCTGGCCGGCAAGCAGGACCTGGAGTACCGGTTGCGCAACGTGCGTATTCAGGATCAGGACTCCTTCGTGCTGATCCACGAGATCCCGGACATGCCGTTTACGATCGATCGGTTGCCCTTAGCCGCCCACCAAAAGGTGACCGAGGAGGTGCTGGCGGACGATACCTTGCTCAAGGGTCGTGGGGATCGCACCATCTCCTTGCCGGATCTCGAAGACGATCACCTGCCGACCAAAACCGGTCTGGATACCGGGATCTTCCTGGTCCACGGCTGGTGCTCCGATCCCACTTGGAACGCTTGGATGTTCGACCCGACCGGTCTGGTGGGTGGTACCGAAGAATACAGCGACCCCATGCAAAGCCGCTCCCACGACAACTTCGCCCAGCGGATCCGCAACCAGGGCGACGCCTGCTTCAACGACTCGTTCAGCATCGTCGCCCATAGCCAAGGCGGCGCGGCCTCGGTCCACCTGCTGGCCCACTACACCAGTGGCTTGGACCTGAACACCGCTCCGCGAAGGATCCAATCCATGGGCACGCCCTACGGCGGCACCACCTTGATGGACCTCTTCATCGGCGCCGGTCCCTTGGCCTGGCTGATCGCCGAGATCATCGGCGACTGCACACCCCAAGTGAATCTGAGCACCCTCGGCGCGGCCATCTGGAAGACGAGCATCCCCAATTGGGCGCGAGATGATCTTTTCTACTATCGAACCCGACACCGGAGACCGAGCAACTTCTGGGAGCGGCTGCAATTCTGGCGCTGGAAGTGCAGCATCGCGTCTTACATCCTTCCGGGGCATGACGATGGCGTGACTGCCATCATCCAGAGCACGATCTCCAACGCCCACGATATGGGCATCACGGACAGCCAATGTCACACCGGCAACATGCGATACGCGGATCAGAAGGACGACACCAATCGCAACGACATCATGAATGTGGAGGGGCGTCCCGATACTCTGCCCGTCTCGCCGCCGGAATTCCCGGTCACCAGCTCCGGCCAAACCGAGGTGGTCTTGGACGAAGACGATTACGCCATTTGCGCTTTGGGCGGTGTTTTGCCGAATAACGGCAACGGCTATTGCTACGTCAACCAGGACGGCGACGACGACACCTGGGAGCTGTTCGCCAATCAGGCCTCCTGTAATTTCATGTGCTTGGACAGCAGCGAAGCTTGCTCCAACGTCAGCGTGCGCGAGATCCTGCTCACCGGCACCAGCCAATACGTGTTGAACGACAGCAGCTACTCCTACTGCGCCACCGGTGGCGCCATTCCGGCCAACAGCAACGGCTATTGCTACGTCAACCACGACGGTGACGACGACACCTGGGAGCTGTTCGCCAACCAGGCGACCTATTGCAACTTCATGTGTGTGCGCAGCGGTTGCCCCCAGATCTCGTCCCATCGGGAGATTCTGCTGACGGGCAACTCCAACTTCACCCTGTCCAACGCGTCCTACCGGTATTGCGCCATCGGCGGCGCCATCCCGAACGGTGCTTGCCAGGTAGATTTCGACGGCACCAATTGGCTCATGTCCGCCCAGGGCGCCAACTGGTGCAATTTCATGTGCATCTATCGGTGAACCACAGCGCCTGGCGACAAGGAAACCACACCCGGAAGCGGGTGTGGTTTTTTTCACCCCCAGGCAAGCCGACGACAGGTCAGCTCACCCAGGGGCTCGGCCGATTCGCATGGAAACCAGCCCTGCCGCTTAGGGCACAACCTGGCTCCAGTCCGAGATGTCCCCCGACTCGAAACCATCGGCGAAGATCGGCTTTTCTCCAAGCCGGAGCTGGTCGGCGAAGAGAAGGCCGGCGCCGGTCGTCGAGGCGGTGACGCCGCAGATGGAGGAGGCGGTGCCCGCCGGGATATCGAGCTCGAGCTCGAGCGCTTCGAAGCTCGTCCCTGTGTCGGTGAGCTCGAAAGTGAGCTCGTCGAGGCTGAGGGCCATGCCGGTGCAGGCGGGCTGCGGGTAGTGCTCGCAGAAGAGCGTCAGGTCACCAGTACCGTTGTCGGCGCGTGCCGCGGCGCGGAGCTCGTAGAGGCCGAGAGGCTGAAGCTCCACGCATTGCGCCAGGTCAAAGGCCGCTGAGGAGGCCTGACCCGCCGATCCGGAGAGGGGCGAATCGTCCGCGTCGTCTTCGGCGATCTCTACGTCCCCGATGTCGCTGCTGATCCAGGCGTCGAGCCCGCAGGCCGGATCGAAGCGATCGAAATGGCCGTCCGCCAGGTGGTTGCCTTCGTCGATGCGGAAGATCAAGGCGAGGTCCGTTCCCGCGCCGGCGCCGCCGTCGAGGGGGTTGCCCGCCAGGTCCTCGAGGGAGCCGCAAACGAGCAGGCGATAGAGACCGTTCCCGAGCCCATGAGCTGCGAAGGCCGGGGACGGCTCGAGGGTGGCTGACGCTGTGCCGGCGTCCCAGGAGACCGAGCTGATCGGGATCACCGTATCGGTGCCCGGGTCGCTCAAGCAGTCGACAGTGCCGAAGTCGGAGCCGGGGGCCGGGCTGACGAGTCGATAATTGCCGGGCTCATCGACGCTCGCACCGTTCCCCAGGCCGCTGAGCAGCGGCTCGCTGAAAGCGATCTGCAGGTTTCTCACGGTGGTGCGGACGGTGCTGCAAGCGCCGAGCTGAGAGCTCGCTGATCCTGAGCCGGCCGCAACGCTGGTGATCGTCGGTGGCTCGAGGTCGAGGGCGGTGGTTTCGGTAGCGCAATTGTTGGCGGGCTGCGGGTCTGTGTCGGCGCCGGCGACGCAGACCTCGAAGGCGGCGAGCTCGCCGGTGCCGGGACCCACAGAGGCTTCGATGGTGACAGTGGCGACGGCGCCGGCGTCGAGCGGGCCGAGGGTGCAGGTCGGCAGGCCGAGCGGATCCTCCTGGCAGCCTGAGGTGGAAAGAAGGCTGAAGCCGGACGGCAGCGAGGCGGTGATCGTGACCCCGGACGCGTCGAAGAGCGGTGCCAGGTTGGTGACCTCGACCGAATAGACGACGTCGACACCGGCGGGCACCGGATCCTGTGCATCTTCGATGGCGATGGAAAGGTCCGCTTCCTGGGTGATCGAGAACGAGGCGCCGACCGAGGCATCCGCCGCCAGCTGAGCCACGCACGGCTCGATGCCGCTGCAGGCACCGGTAAAGCCGTCGAAGGTGTAGCCGGGTTGGGGTGTGGCGGTAAGGGTTACCGGCAGGTCCCAAGGGAAGTCGGCGCTGCAAGATCCTGGACAGTCAAGGCCCGCGGGCATGCTGGTCACCGAGCCGAGGCCGCCGTTGATGGAGATGTCGAGCATGCCTCGCGTTTCGTAGAAGCCGATGCGGCTCGAAAGCTTGGCGCCGGCCGTCGCGAATTCTCCGCCGGCGACCAGCAGGTTTTGACCGGGCAGTCCGGGATCGGGCACGGCCAGGGCCCCCACGGCGCCGTCGACGCCGGCGGCGAGCGGCACCCAGTCGCTACCCGTCCAGTGAGCCAGATTCGAGGCGTTGACGCTCCCGGCCTGGGTAAACTGACCGCCGACGTAGAGCTGCTCGCGATCGACCATCAAGGCCCTGACCGCTCCATTGACGCCGCCGCCGACCGTCGACCACTGCGAGCCGTCCCAGGCCGCGATGCCGGTCGCTGCCTGGGCGGCGCCAACGTTGACCTGAGAAAAGGTGCCACCGGCGTAAAGCCGACCGTCCGCGACGGCGAGGGCGTTGACGAAGCTATTCGCACCAGCGCCTCCATCCGAGCCCAGCGGGTGCCAGCTGCTCCCGTCCCAGCGGGCGATACGGTTGACGGTTGCAGGATCACCCTGGTTGGCGAGCACGAAATTGCCGCCCGCGTAGAGGTCCGTCCCGTCACAGGCCAGGGCCAGCACCGGGCCGCTGACGCCATTGCCGGCGCCGCTGACGAGCGGCTGCCAGGTCGATCCGTCCCAGCGCGCGATGCGATTGGCGGCGACGTCGTCGCCGAGATTGGCCACGTTGAAACCGCCGCCCGCGTAGAGCCCGCCGCCGCAGGAGGCGAGAGCCAGCACGGTTAGATTGAAACCTTCGCCGGCGCCGGAGCCGAGCGGCTGCAACGACGCGCCGTCCCAGCGGGCGATACGATGGGCAGCGGTGCCGCCGGAGAGCGTGTCATCGACGTTGACGGCGGTGAAGTCGCCGCCGACATAGAGGTCGCCGGCGTCGACGAGCAAAGCACGGACGACGTTGTCGGTGCCATTGCCGACACCGGAACCGATCGCCGACCATCGGCCGGTCGAACGCTCGTAGACCGCCAGGTTGTTGGCGGGCACGCCGCCCACGGAGCTGAAGAAGCCTCCAACATAGACCAAGTCGCCGTCGATGGCCATGGCCAAAACTCGGGTCGAGATCGATGCCGTGGTCAGAGACTCGACGCCGCCCCTGGCGGCCACGGGAGACCAGGTGGTGCCGTCCCAGGCGGCCAGGCGCCGCGTCGTGACCTCCGCGCCGCCGAGGTTGCCTTTGTTGAGCGCACCGGCGACGTAGAGCGTGTCGCCCGCCACGGCCAGCGCGTTCGGCGCTCCGTCTAAGCCTTCGCCGCCGCCGCTGCCGACCGGGGAAAAGACCGAGCCGTCCCAACGAACGATGCGAGTGGACGTGACGCCTTCGCCGACGTTCGCCTCGGTGAAGCTGCCGGCGATGTAGAGGTCGCCATCGAATTCCGCGAGGTCGATGACCGAGCCATCGACCCCGATGCCCGTACCACTACCGAGGGCAGACCAAGCGGTGCCGTCCCAGCGTGCCAATCGATTGCCGAGATTGAAGCTGCCCCCCTGGTTCAAGACCACGAAGCTGCCTCCGACGAAGAGGTCGCCGGCCATGACGGCGAGGGAGGAGACCACACCTACCGGACCATCACCCGTGCCGATCGCCGACCACTCCGTGCCGTCCCATGCGGCGAGAAACTTTGCGTCGACCGGGGCGCCGGCATTGGCTTCTTGGAAGGTGCCGCCGACGATGAGGTCGCCGGCGAATTCAGCGATGGCGAACACGTTGCTCGATAGACCGACGCCGCCGTCGGCTCCGATACCGAACCATGAGGAGCCGTCCCAGCGGGCCAAGTGATTGACGGTCAGCGGATCGCCGAGGTTGGCGACCGTAAAATTGCCGCCGGCATAGAGCTCGCCGTCGACCTCGGCGAGCACCAGGACCGTATTGTCGACACCGTTGCCGGCGCCGCTGCCGAGCGCGTGCCATGCCGCGCCGTCCCAGCGGGCGATGCGATTGGCGGCCACGGGAGCGGTGGCATCCAGATCGGCGTTGAGAAACTCGCCGCCGGCGTAAAGCTCGCCGTCGACCCAGGCGAGGGCGCGAACCCTGCCGTCGACACCGTTGCCGCCCGCCGAGCCGAGAGCCTGGAAGGTACCGGTAGAAGGCTCGTAGCGGGCGATGTTGTTCACCGCCACGCCGCCGCAATCTGAGAACAGGCCTCCGACGTAAAGCTCATCGGCACCGCCGGAAGTGAGCGCAAAGACCACGCCGTTGCAGCCGGTGGGCGCGAAGCCGGCGGCCCAGCGATCATTGGGGTCGAGCGCGCCGGAAGCCTCGGGCGAAGGAACGTCCAGAGCCGGCGGCGCGGTCGCTGAGGCCACGGAAGAGATGGCCGAGAGGAGAAGCGCCACCGAGAAAACAACCGCTGAAAAAGCTGCGGCAGGAAAGACAGTGGCTACGGGAAAGTCAGTGGCGATGAGGCGACGGCTGAAGGGGAATCGAGTGAGAGGGTCCATGCTGGCTCCGGAAAATAGGGTGAATGAGACGACGGTTTGAGGAGATATGAGCTCGGTCGGCCTTCGGTCATCGAAGCAGGCTCATCGAGGCAAGGTCGTGAGCCGAGGCCTTAGAGCGTCCCTATATGGCACCGCGACGTTCCCGCCGCCGGACCCTCAAATCCGATCTGTCGACGATCGACCTCGGCCTGCCGTGAGCCCGCTGTTCAACAAAATTGGCGAGGGTCGCCGGGGATGTGACACCGCCGGCAGCCGATAGACTGCCTAAGAGGTATCGCTGTGAAATCGACGGATCTTCCGATCACCGAGCTGACGGGGTTTGGCCTGGAGGAACAGGCGGATGTCGCGCAGCTGACGGAGCTGCTCTACGCCGAGTTGCGCGACTTGGCGCGAGGCGCCATGCGCCGTGAGCGTGCGGGCCATACGCTGCAAAGCACGGCGCTGGTGAATGAAGCTTTTTTGCGCCTGAGTGAGGGCCACGTTCAGGTCCGGAGCCGCTCCCACTTTCTCGCGCTGGCGGCGCGGGTCATGCGCCAGGTCTTGATCGACCACGCCCGCGGCCGAGAGCGGCAGAAGCGAGGCGGAGACTTTCAGCGCGTCTCGCTCACCGAGGCCGATCCGTCCAGTGACCAGCAGCTTTACGAGATTCTGGCTCTTGACCAAGCCCTGGATTCGCTGAAGGCCTTCGATTCACGGCGTGCTCAGATGCTCGAAATGCAGCTCTTCGCCGGCCTCACCTACGGCGAGATGGCCGAAGCGCTCGGCTGCTCAGAAGCCACCGTGCATCGCGAGCTGCGGCTTGCCCGGGCTTGGCTGCATCGCCGGCTGGCCGCCAACGGATCGGAGCCGTGAATCCCGAGCGGTGGCAGCGTATCGAGGCGATCTTCGATGCCTGCCTGGAACGACCGCCCGAGCAGCGGGCGGCCGTGTTGGAGGAGCGCTGCGAGGGTGACGCCGAGCTGCGGCACGAAGTCGAGGCTCTGTTGGGTCACGCCGGGCCCTCCCATGAGCTTGAAGACATCGTCGAGCGCTCCCGGAAAGCGGTATCCTTCGAACCCTCCGGCCGCCACCGGCAAGGGGATCAGGTCGGTGCCTATCGCCTGGAGCAGTGCCTGGGGCAGGGCGGTATGGGTAGCGTCTGGCGGGCGCGGCGGATCGGCGAGGATTTTGACCAACAGGTGGCGATCAAGTTCGTCGGCGGTATCGGCGCCGGCCGCGATTTCGAGCGTCGATTCCGTGTCGAGCGGCAGATCCTGGCTCGGCTCGAACATCCTCACATAGCCCGTTTGCTCGGCGGCGGCTCCACGACAGAGAGCGGCGAGCCCTATTTGGTGATGGAGCTGGTCGACGGTGAGCAGCTGCTGGACTACTGCGACTCGAATGCGCTGGGCCTTCGGCGGCGACTGCAGCTTTTCTTGCAGGTGGCGGGCGCGGTGGAGCATGCCCACCGCCACTTGGTGGTGCACCGGGATCTCAAGCCGGCCAATATTTTGGTGCACCCCGAGTCGGGGCCGAAATTGCTCGATTTCGGCATCGCCAAATTGCTGGATACCGAGTCGGGTCTTCCCGACCTGACGCGGTCCCAGGAGCGTTTGCTGACCCCTGAATATGCGAGCCCCGAGCAGGTGATGGGTCGGTCGGTGACCACGGCGAGCGATGTCTATTCGCTTGGAGTTTTGCTCTGCGAGATGCTCACCGGCCGGCGGCCGCGGCGCCTCGAAGGCCTTTCGCCGGCGGACCAAGAGCGTCGGCTCACCCATTCGTCTCCGAGCCGTCCGAGCACACTGGTGCGCCAAGCCACAGCAGAGGACGCCGTCGCGGGCTCGGACGGTGGGTCCAAAGGACGGCAGCGCGAAATGCTGGCTCGCCGCCTGCAGGGAGACCTGGATACGATCATCTTGCGGGCCCTCGACACCCAACCCGAGCGGCGCTACGCCAGTGCTTCTGAGATGGCGGCCGATGTCGAGCGCTATTTGCGCGGCGAGCCGGTTCTGGCGCGGCCCGACGGGTGGCCCTACCGTGCCGGCAAATGGATTCGCCGGCATCCGTGGGGCACGGTCGCCGGCGTCGCTATCGTCGCTTTGCTGAGTGCCTTCGTTGGCGGGCTCGTGGTGCACTCGAAGCAGCTTGAGCGGGAACGCGATCGCGCATTGGCGGCAGAAGTGGAAGCGCGATCCGTGTCGGATTTCCTGATGCATCTCTTCGAGGTTTCGGATCCCGGAAATTCCCGAGGTGAGACCGTGACCGCCCGCGAGCTGCTCGATCGCGGTGCCGACTCCATCACCGACGGTCTCAAGGACGAGCCGGAGGCTCAGGCTGCGCTTCTCCAGACCCTGGCCGACGTGCACAACAACCTCGGCTTGCTGCCGAGGGCTGTCGAGCTGCATCGTCTCGCTCTCGAGCGGCGTCGGCAAACCCTAGGGCCAGAGCATCCGGAGACCGCCCGCAGCCACGACCGCCTCGGCGATACCCTGCGGCGACTGGGGGAGATGGACGAGGCCGAGCGGCACCTTCGCCTCGCCCTCGACCTCCGCAGTGCCGCCCAGCCTCCGGATTCGATCGAGCTGGCCGAGACGCTCAACAACCTCGGCCTGCTGCTGACGGAGCGCGGGGAGAGGGCGGCTGCCGAGCCGTTGTTGCGCCGCGGGCTTGAGATTCGGATGGAGAAGCTCGGGCCCGAGCACGCCGATACGGCGGTGTCGAGCTCGAATTTAGGCCAGCTGCTGATGGCCGAAAGGCGTTTGGACGAGGCGTCGGCCCTGCTCGAATCGACCCTCGCCGGCCGTCGGGCGCGGCTGGGAGAAGACCATCCGAAGGTGGCTCTCAGCCTGCACACGCTCGGTTCCTTGCGCCAAGAACAGGGACGCCACGACGAAGCCGAGTCGCTTCTCCGTCAAGCGCTCGACATCCGGCGGCGGGTGTTGCCGCCGAGCCATCCTGGGATCGCTCAGACCCTCAATAATCTGGCCTCCTTGCTGCACGACAAGCTCCGTCTCGAGGAGGCGGGGGAGCTTTATCGTCAAGCCATCGAGATCGATCGCCAGGGCGCGGGCCACCTGGCCTTCGAGCACGCCTTTACGCTCAATAATCTCGGCTCCTTGCTCGAAGATCTCGGCCGTTTCGATGAGGCTGAAGAGCTTTATCGGCGTTCCTTCGAGATCCGACTTGGAGTCCTCGGCGTCTCAAGCTCGACGGAGAGGATACGTTCCAAGCTCGGTCGCGTGGCCCTGCGCACCGGCCGGCCCGACGTGGCGAGCGCATTGCTCGTGGCTGCCCAGGACTGGATGGTTGCGAACGTAGCACCCGACAACCTCGACCGCCTTCGCAATCACGAGCGATTGGCCGAGCTTCGGCTCGCCGACGGTGACCCAGACGAGGCCGAGCGACTGCTTCGCCAAGCCTTGGGCGACGCGTCGGCGATCGAGTCCGAGCATGCTGTGCACGCCGAGCTCCTTGCGGCATTGACCAAGGTCTTGGCCGTCTCGCCGCGGCCGCAGGATTGTCTGGAAGCTGTCGAATCCGCCCGCTCGCATCCCGCTTTCGAGAGCGACGGCGTGCTGGTCCGTGGTCGGCTCGAGCTCGCGACCGGGCTCTGCCTGCGCGCCGTCGGTCGCCAGGCGGAGGCGACAGCCGCGCTCGAACGCTCGCTCGAGCTGCTGCGTCCCGTCTTCGGCGCTCAGAATTTCTGGGTGCGGGAAGCTCAAACGGCGCTCGACTGAGCCCCGACCTGAACCTCAATCTGTGGGTCGACTTTGAAGGAAACGCCGCGTCCGACGTCGCCAGTGTCAGCCCGGAGGTCGCCCGCCGAGCGACCTCCGTTCGCGACAGGAAACGGTAGGCCGGCTCAGCCGCCGCCGCTTTTCGGACGAACCGTAAAGATCGGGCCTGCCGTCAATTGGGTAACTACCTTCATCGGATGCTCCTCGGTTTGGTGACGGGATCAGCCCCGCCACATCCCATAAGCGCAAATGGGCTCAAGTCTCCCTCAACGTTTTTTTGATGGACGCCCACAGCTCTCTAGGCCCCTCCAGCTGGGGAGACGAGGGAGAGCCGGCAACCTTGTTCTTTAGACCTCGAACCATCAGAAGGAGTACGACACCGAGGCGCGGAAACCGTCAGATCGCGGCCTTCTTTATCTTCCTGGCGACTCGATTCAGCCCCTCGAGAGGGGCAAGGGAGATGATCAACAGCGGGTCGGTGCTAGAGGTTCGACACTTGGATGCTGCAGTCAGCAGCCGTTCTTCACCGTCACCGGCCAGCGCATGGGAATCCAGTTGTTCTGGTAGTCCTCGTCGGCCAGCGCACCGCTGACCACCCGGACGATCATGTGGTACGAGCCCGGAGCCAGGGCCGGAACTTCGAAGACACGGGCCGTGCTGTAGTCCTCGGTGATGTCTCGGACGTAGAGGGTGTTCGAGATTTCGTCGCCGACGTCCGGAACCTGGTCTTCGGAGAACCACATGGCTTCCATGACGGTGATCGACTGCAGTCCGTGGTTCGCGACGGTGAAGCGACTGTAAACATGGTCTCCCGGGCAGACCTCAAGGGAGGCGTTTTCAGCGCAATAGCCGCCGAAGGGGTCTTGGGCGATGCCGGTGCCGGCGGTGGTGGCACACAACATCTCTTGGTAGGTGACCTTACGCTCTTCCCAGACCTGCTCGGGATCATGGTACGTGCTGTAGACCGCGAGGTCCTCTTCACCGCCGGGTGAGGGATAAAGCGCCCGCAAGCCTTGTCGGTCGTCGGGCAGGGGTTCCATCTGCTTTTGGTTTGCCAGATTCGCCCAGGCCCGGGTTCCGTAGTTCATCATGGCGAATTGATTGTCCGTGTGGTTGAGGCCGGCCATATGCAATAGCTCGTGCAGGGCTGTCGGCCGAATATAGGCTTGACCGTCGACCATACTGCCCTCGGTCCAAAAATCCATGCCGTAATAAGCGGGCCAGCCGTGGGCCCAATCCTGATCGCTGCTGAAAATAATGTCCGTCCTGGTGATCTTGCAGTTCCGGCCTCGACGAGCTGCGAGCCCACCCGTCGAATCGTCGATGCTGCCGCGCCACAGCTCGTTGTAGGTATTGTTGCGAGAGATGCTGTCGCGCATGCCCCAGCCGGAGATATTCCAATGGTGGCCGCCCACCTGATCGATACGATCCGCGACGTCGTAGATCGGCTGACGATGCCATGGATCCGGAAAGCTGACGGACGAAAAATGCATCTTGGGATCACTGTCCCACTTGCGTCCAGAAGGGCATTTCGCAGTCCACAGGCTGTACGCAAAGCTCGGGGCGGTATCGACAAAGAAAAAGGCGATGAGGACGAGATAGAGAATTCGTATGGGCTTGAGCATGGCTCACTCCTTGACGGAAATCCGTCGTTAGCTAACTTTCAGAAAGATTTTGATTCAGGAAGAAGCCGCGTCGCGTCTTCCACAGAAAGCTCTGCGGCAGGCGACCTATGACTGTTCCAGGGGACTTTTGAAGGAGTCGCCCAGAACATGCTCGGCGGGCTATTTTGGAGAACGAGCCTGATCCAACCGGCTGAGCCAGGCATCGAGAACGGCCTGGAAATCGTCGTTCGATTCGATCGTTTGCGGCCGAAACTCGGGATCAGGGCGATTGGCCAGCTCCGCAAAAACGAGCTCGTCGAAACGCTCGACGGTCAAATAACCCTGGGGTGGCTCGTTGAGGGGGTAGCCGTCCTCGTTCAGCCATGCTTCACAAACACTGGGGTCTTGAGGATCCGGTAGGCAGTACCCGTGCCAGGTCTTGAAGGTGTGACCGTCGTAGAGAATCGGTGTGCCGTACTGGCTCATCACCAGGGTGTCGCCGGAGGGCATGTTTGTCAAACGTCGCAGGCCGTGATCGCCGAAGAGGGTCGCGAACACCGGCTGCTCACGGTCGTTTTGAAAGACCACTACGCTTTCCCCGGCTTGATATTGGTAGAGACCGGCAATGTCCATCCAATAGCCGTCCTTGCGCTCGCCGCCCACTTGGCGGATGGTGACGGTCTCGTTGTCCTCGACACCTCGATAGCCCCGATCCACACGAATAATGATTTCGCTGTAGAGATCCGGCTCCTCCATGTTTGGGTCTTCTTGGAGGGTGTGGGCTATCACCTTCACCACCTGGCCACGGAAAGCCAGGCTGCTTCGATGGATGATGTCCGGCAAGGTCGGATCCTCTTTCCAGGCTATGGCCTGTGCTCCTCCGGCCAAGCCGAGAGCTAGGGCCCCAAGGCTCGTCCAGGCGACCAGCCGATGCCGATACCGCCCTCTCTCAACCCGTCGTGTGCTGAAGGTCGGATCTGAGTGAGTCAAGTCGGCTAGCTTGCCTGCAAGGGAACAAAGGGATGTGAGCATTTCTTTCTCCTGTTGGGTTGACTCGCCGCCGGCAAGTCGTCGGTGGCTGTTCACAAAGAAAGCGCACCAGGCGGGCAAACCCCATCAAAAAGAAGATGCCGCTAGGAACTTTGCATTCGGGGGGGCCGGAGAGAGATAGGGTTCTAATTAGACGCCGATAGACGGCACCTCTAGACGCCGGCCCTCGGGACTATGACAAGTCGGAGTGGTTTCAGAAACTCGAGTAGCGGTCAGGGAAATGGAAATGGAACACTTTGGGGGCGCGCCTTTCAAACGTGCCCGGAGGTCGCCCGAGTATTTGATCGAGCGGGGAGCGGTGACATAATGTCTGGGCAACGTGAGCACAATTTGAGCAGCCGAGGCGAGCCCGTCCAGCGGGGACCCTGTCGTGGAATGAGAGATTCTACCGACGGGAGGTCCGCGCTGGAGACATAGGCTCAGCCCACCTGCGGATGGAGCCGACCGACCAAGATCTAGAAGGAGCCCCAATGGCCAAGGATCGAAAAGCCCGAAGCTCGGTAACCCGACGTGATTTTCTGGCAACGTCCTCCTTGGCCGCAGCCGGGATAGGCTTGGGGCTGCCCCGCGCTCTCGTTGCAGCCCCTGAGCCCGCTGAGCTTGCTCCAAAAGGAGCCGAGATCACCCAGGCCGTCATTTTCCCGGCTATCGGTATTTGCCGCGTCGGCAACAGCAAGCAGTACTTCCTGGCGCCGGAGGTTCCCGGTGTGCCCGCCCGGCCTGAAGGTGGGTTCAAAGAAGGCAACAGTAAGATGAAGAAGCAGGTCCAGCGTTTTCGGGTCTACGGCTTCGACGAAGAAGGGCGGGTGGTGCGGGAGCTCACCACCGAAGCCGGCGACGACATCACGTGGACGGTTCACGTGGCCAACGCCAAAGCAGCCTGGTATCAATTCAACAGCCCGATGGATATGGGCCACGAGGCCCCCGGGCTCACCGGCCAGATGCGGAACCAGATGATCGTCGGTGAGAAGCGCAAGCACCTGATTATCGATCCCGGTCCTCAGTCCGTGTCCGGCTCCGCCGAGCGCCCCACGAAGATGCAAGGCAAGTTTTGGCTGCCGCCGAACGAAGTCGACGTCAAGCTCGGCGAGCTACGCACAGACGACTACGGTCGGCTGCTGGTTTTCCCCGGAGACGGAGCCGGTGGCTCAGCGGTGGAAAATGGTGGCATTGCCAGCTTCTCGGACAACGACACCTGGTACGACGATTGGTGTGACGGCCCCGTGCATGCCAAGGTCCAGGTTGCCGGGGGAGGTGAAGAGCTGCAAGCGGAAAGTGCTTGGGTGACCTGTTGCGGTCCCGATTTCGCACCCGAGATCGATTCCTTCATCACCCTTTATGACGTGATCCGTGACGTCATGGTCCACGGTAAACAATTTGCCGGTAAAGAGCCCTTGCTTCCCGGGCTTCCCGAGAAGATCTCTTTCCTCAACGAGATCTATCCTCTTTTCCATCGGCTCGGTTTGATGGCGTGGATTTCGTCGGCGGCGCAGCTGCGGCAAGTCTGGGTGGACGTCGGGGACTTCCTCGACGAGGCTTATATGCGCAGGTTGGCGGACCCTTCACCCGAGAACAGAGAATTCCGCGAGTCGATCTACCAGCAATTCCGCCATCCCAACGAGCCGCTCGTCGAGAACGCCAACCATCCACACACAGTGGAGAATCAGCAGTACAAGCTGCCCTACATGCTCGGCAGCGGGGCCAACTACGACTTCAGCTCGGCGGACTGGTTCTTGATGCCGAAATTGCAGCACGAGGCGCTGACCAAGTGGAGAAACGGTGAGTTCGTCGACGACTTCAGCACGCCGCCGGAGCATCCCGTTACCCAAATCGAGGATCTTCCCCTAGAGCACCAAGGTGAGGCTCTGACCCGAGCGGCCCTGGAGCGCTGCTCCGGTGGCGCTTTCCATCCCGGAGTGGAGATGACCTGGCCGCTACGTCAAGAAGCTCTTTTCCGTGATGCGCCCAAGCATCCCCACGGTCCACTGGACAAGCGGCTGCGGGCCTTCCGCATCGCGGTCAGTGATCGCAAGGCGTTGTTACAAAACCGAGACGTCGGGCGTTTGATGACCCCGTCCAGCGCGTTCGGACGCGACGATGTGTTGGCGGGCAACCCGAAACACAAGAGCGGCGAGTCCTACACTTTCGTGCCCGGCAAGAAAAACGCGCCCATCGGTCCACAGGCGGCGGGGGATCTGACCCGTTGGATGGGCCTGCCTTGGTATGGCGACGGATTCAGCTGCGCCCTGGCCATCGAATACGCCAACGATCTGCCCAACGCGACCTGGTGGCCGGCGTTGACGCCCATCGACGTGTTGCCGGAGGTCTATTTCGAACAGCTGTCCGCCGACATCAGCGACGCTCAAAAGCTCGCCTTCTTTGAGAACCGGGTACCTTTTATCCGCGGTGTACGCGGGATTGGTCTCCATGCGGAGGCGAGCTATATCGACGGGCTTCAGCGGGCGGCTTATTTGTGGTCCGGATTCGGCATTGTGGTCAAGAAGAAACGTCCCGACAACCTTTCGCCCATGTTGAAGAACATCATTCCGGAATTCATCTTCGTGGAAACGAATCGCGGCACCATGGACCTGGTCCTGGGGCAGCCCGCGGGCGTGGGCGCGCCGGTGCCGACCGCCACCGAGGAAGGCGCGAACAACTGAGACCATGAGTGACGCTAGGGGCGACGGCTCGGCGATCCCGGCGGAGACATCCGCGGCCGTCTCCGCCGATATCGTCGTCGTCGGTGACGGCGTGGCCGCGGCGGCGGCGCTGATCACCTTGGGGGCAATGGCGCCGGAGCGAGACATCCTCCAGATCGCGCCGGCCGAATTAGAGGCGCGGCCGGGGGAGCAGGGCCGGGGGATCGGTGAGCATTTGTCGGCCCCGGGCTTCGCCCTGCTTCAGGAGCTCGGTCTCGAAGACTCCTTCCGAGCCGAGGGACACCTAGAAACCCATGCCTCCTACTCAGCCTGGGGTAGCCCTTTGCTCCAGGAGCGCAACGCCCTGATGGATCCCCATGCGGTGGGGTGGGCCATCGATCGCGGACGTTTCGACGCTTGGCTGCGGCGCAATGCCCGCGAGCGCCGGCGCTGCCGCTTCCGGGAAGCCCGCTTAGTAGAAGCCACCGTCCATCATGCCCGAGAGGACCCAAACGAAGGCGGAGTCTGTTTGACCCTAGGCGACGGCCGCCAAGTCCGAGGGGCTTTCGTGCTCGACGCCAGCGGACGCAAGGCCGCCGTCGCCCGCCACCTCACGTCCCGCCGGCGCCTCGACCGGCAAATCGCCGTCTACGACATCTTCGAGCAAGTAGAACCGGAGGTCGAGCCCACCGCCGGCCCGATGGTCGAAGCCATGCCCGACGGATGGCTCTACTCGGCCCTGCGTCCCGACGGTCGTTTAGTGGTCCTGTGGTTCACTGACGGCGATCTGATGGGTTCCCCGGGCGCTGATCAGCCGAGGCGTGCCGGGGCCTTTCGCGAGTCCTTAAAGACGAGCGTCTACACGCGAAAGCGGATCGAAACCGCCGGCTTCGACCTCGACCGCTCCGAGCTCGATGTACCGGCGGCCGTCGACGCCGGCACCCGCCTCAACGACGCGGTGGTCGGTCCAGGCTGGGCGGCCATCGGCGACGCCGCCGGAGCGTTCGATCCACTTTCATCCCACGGGCTCACCGCCGCCCTGTGGACCGGACGCCGAGCCGCCCTGGCCCTCGTCCGCAAGCTCGACGGCGATGGAGCAGCCCCCCAAGACACGGCTCTCCAAGACTATGAAAACGCCTTTGCCCGTGGCTTCGAGCTCTATCGAGCCCAGCGGCGGGCCCTCTACCGAGCGGAGCGTCGATTCGACGGTCCGTTTTGGCGCCGCCGTCAGAAGATGGAACAGCCCGGGAGCCGCCAATTTGCCGAGTAGTAGGGGTGTAGTGCAGCGTTCGCGCCCAAGAAATCAACCTATCTTCAGCGAGATTAGCTGGGAATTCGATCTTTCCAATACATAGGCTTACGCTTTTGATGGGCGATAGCCACAAAAAGGATTTTGCCCTCTTCGTGGGTATATAGGATGTTGTAGGGGAAGCGGCCGATGGTTTTCTGGCGCACGGTGGAGCCAACGACGGGTGACGACTCCGGGAAAGTAGTATGTGCTCGATGGCTTTCTGGACGGTCTTGAGGAATCGGCGACCCAGGTCAGGAACTTGCTCTTCGTAAAACTTGACCGCGTCCTCTAGCTCTCGTGAGGCCAGAGGGTGAATGTTGGCTTCGATCATCCGAGCGTGGCACGGATGCGGGCGAGAGCTTGGCGGATGGGTTCAGCTTGGACTCTACCGCTTCGGACGTCTGCTGCTCGCTGTTCGGCTTCGTCGATCCACTGCTGCTCGACCTCTGCATCGGAAGATTCGAGACTGTCGAGTAGCTTTGCTGCGAGCTCTCCTCTCGCTACTGCAGGTAGCTTGAGGGCTTCGCCTTCGATGTCTTGAAGGCTCTTGTGCATGGTATGGATCTTTTGGTCGATGTGGTTTGGGCCTTTTAGCCGATGTATAGCGCCAAGTGGAAGCGATATTTTACCAGAGTGAAAGTGCGGCTAGCTCAGCAAGTTGCAGTCTCGGGGAATGACAGCCCATTCAGGGGTTCGAGGTGGCGGTGGGGAAGTGCTGAGCTCTTTCGATTGCGCTCCGGCTCTTTTGTAGGTCCGGAAAGCTCTCAGTGCTCCATTTTCAAGAGCCATCGATTGCATCAAGGAGCCGTCCACCATCCAGAGCTCGTTGTGATCAGCAGATCCAGTTGAGACGTCGAGCTTACCTTTCAACATCAAGGCCGCCGTCTGCCTTCTGAGCACTCCGGAACGCAATTGCAGCATCATCTGTTTGATAGGGTTCTGCTCGAAATGACGGGGGGTAGGTGCTCCCACTCAGATCTGACGACCTGCGAAAGGAGAATGCAGTGGAAATCAAAAGCAATATCACCGCCGGAACCGACGATGATTCATCTAGAGCAAATAGAAACGAAAAGCAGATTGAGCTGACTGATCCCTAATGAGCGGGGACGGGTGCCCTGTCTTGGGCAGGGGCCCATCAATTCGGTGGGACGCCGGCTCAGGTTGTGGGGGTGCGCAATCGCGCCGAGTCGCCGAGCTGGACCAACGGCGGAGAGGCTTTAGGAATGCGAGTCTCGCGCCAAACGTCTACGGAGCGGTCGCGAGTATCCTTGATTTTGTCCAAAAGCTCGGGATCCTCTTCGAGCCACTCTTTCGGCCAGTCGATATCGTCGAATTCGAATTTTTTGTCGAAATCCTCGGGCCATGGAGAGCTTGCCGGGACCACCTCGATATCGAAAACGCCGTTGTCGAAGGGGACGCCTTCCGCGGCCTGCGCCAGCACCAAGCGTTCCTGCTGATCGCGGGCAGCATGAACCAGCGAGCGGTGATGGCAATAGGGGTTGTTGCCGGGTCGATCGAAGAAGACGTGAGCCGTCCACAGATCCCCGCCCCGGCAGATCCCGCCAAACTCGCAGCCCTGGCAGAAACCCCAGAGGTGGTCGGTGCCGTGATCGTCGTTGAGGGTCAGCTGGTCGGCCTCGTAGAGGATTTCCTTCAGTGATTTCTCGCGAATGTTGCCGCCGGCATAGTCGTCCGTGGGCAAAGAAGGATCCGCCTTGATGGTGCCGTCGGATTCGATACCCAGGGTGATGACACCCCCCAGGCTTCCGATCCAGAAGGCCGGCTCGCCTTCGGTGAGCCGAGTTCTGAAAAGCCGCTCATAGGGTCCGAAATAGCCCACGTTGTTTCCCGGGCCGAGCAGGAGCCCGTCTCTCATGCCCCGGCGCAGCAGATAACCGATGACCGGATAAACGTCGAGAAGCTCCTGGGGCTGAAGCAGCAGGTGATGGTTGTCCACCGCGTTGCCCATGGGCACGGTCATCTGCACTTGCCAGCCGATCGCTCCGGAGTCTCGCAGCACCTCGTAGATCCGCGGCAGCTCAGGGGCTGAGAGGCGGTTGATCTGGGTGTTGGCCGCGAATGGAACCCCCACTTCCTGAAGGGCTTTGAAGGCCGAAAGGCATTGGGCGTAGGAGCCCTCTCGCCCCCGCAAGTAGTCGTGGGTCTTTTCTAGGCCGTCGAGGGAAATACTGAGTCGATCAAAGCCGACCTCGGCGATTTGGCTGGCCATTTTCGGGCCCAAGCCGTAAGCGCCGGTGACCATCGTCAGCAAGATGTCCCTCTTGCGGATTTCTTTGGCGATCTCGAGCCAATCTTTGCGCAAGAAAGCTTCGCCACCGATCAAGGAGATTTCCTTGACCCCCTCGTCGGCCATTTGGTGGACCAGATCCAGAGCCTCTTCGGTGCTGAGCTCGTTGTCCCGAGCGTCCCCGGCCCTCGAGCCACAGTGGATGCATTTCAGGTTGCAGCGCAGCGTGATCTCCCACACGGCGTAAGTCGAACGGTCCAAGGTCGGCTTGCGGCTCATCGAGATCGGGCTCCTAGGGACATGGTGGAAATCAGCTCAAATAAACGAAGCACCTGCGCCCGGAGACGCAGGTGCTTCAAAACCGGCAAAGTAGCTCAGACCCAGACGCCGTAGAGCGGACGGGCGCAGCCCGGGTCGGTGGGGCGGCAGCCACCGTCGGCGCCGGCGGTCACGCCGGTGCGGATGGAGAAGCTCTTGCCGAAGAGGGCGGTCTCGACCTCGTCCATGGCGGCTGCGGCGTTCTCTTTGAGCTGGGTATCGATTTGAACTTTTTTCACAACGTCTCTCCTGTATTTGGTGTTGTTGGCCTGCGCTTCGCGAACAAGACAACGCTTTCTACCAGCTTTCTGTATAAAAGGTCAATTCATCTTCGTGATCCCCTTCGTGATCCCATGAGTTGGGGTGTTCGATGATCCGCAGCATGTGTCCTTCCCTGGTAAGCGCTGTCAGTCCGGTGCCGACCTTGGCTGTAAGGGGCATTGCCGGCAGAATCCAAGTCTGAAAGCAACGCCTTACAGGATCGGAGCCGCCTAGATGAAGGTCAGAGAGCTATTTCAGTCCGTACGTCAGAAGTACTTGGCCCATTTTGAAACCGTCATCGCCGAGGCGCGGCGTCCCGATGCTCGCTTGATGATCGAAAAGGCGATGCGCTCTACCGAGCTCGAGGGCAAGCTGGCCGGCACCCCGATGCTCGGTCTGCCTTTCCGGGGAGATCTCTTCCTGGTGAAGGATGGCGAAGAACCGGAAGAGCGGGTGGTCGACGCGGGGCGTATGATCAACTTCGAGCCCTTTGCTCTGGAGTGGCAAAACGGCTTGCTGGTCGAGACCTACCCGTTCTCTTGGAATCGACTGGAGGTCAGAGTGCCGAATCTTTCCCCGCAGGAGCTCGACCGAGCCGAAGCCCCTCTGCGCCGAGCTCTGGTTGATTGGTTCGACGTATGGTTTGAGGCCGATCGAGAAAGGGAAGGGGTCTTTCTTGGGGTAACTCACTACCTCTCCGACCCCGAAACCTGGACCCCGGAGTCTGAAAACACCCAGGGCACACAGTTTCAAATCGATCTCGGTTCCGCCCCGGTGAGCTCGCTTTTCGCACTTTTCGATGCCCTAGGAGCGGTCGGGCCGGCCCGCGTCGAGATCGGATTGGCGAGCTGAGGAAGCGTGGATTCAAAAAAAACGCCCCCTCGCCGTCTGAATCGGCAAGGGGGCTCAAATCCGAATGGATCCGGCTCGGCTGATGACAGCGCGAGCGTAGGGTATCTATTTCTTACCAGCGGTCGCCGCCGCCACCGCCACGGTAGCCGCCGCGACCACCGCCACCGCCGCCGCCGCCGCGATCGGTGCGGGGGCGGGCCTCGTTCACGTTCAGGGAACGTCCGCCCATGTCTTTGCCGTTGGTGGCTTGGATGGCCTCATCGGCACCGCTCGACATTTCGACGAAGCCGAAGCCCCGGGGGCGGCCCGTCTCGCGATCCGTGATGAGGCTGACCGATTCGACCTCACCGAATTCGCTGAACATGTCGCGGACTTCGTCTTCGGTGGCGCTGAAAGGGAGATTTCCGACGTAGATTCGTTTTGTCATTTTCTTCAGTTTCCTTACCCCAACGGGGCTGATCGTCTTGCCCCGGTCTGGGGTCAATCATTGCTTTGATCCTGGCCCGATGCCGGGATTCTTAGTTTTTCCAGGATCTCGCAGAGCACTAGCCCCGACCTGATGAGGTTCTGGAGTTGCTGGAGGCGTCCTGATCTCGTCAGGGATTCGAGGCAGCTTTTTCGAGGCGTCGCCTGGGTACGCGGCGCGGACCCAATGGCTCTCTTCGAGAGAAAACAGAGGTTGTCCTGCTTGGCTAAAGGGTAGCTCAAGCGAGGATGGATGCATAGCCGAGACGGGTTCGGGCCCGTAGCCAAGTGATGCTTCGCAACTGCAGAGAGTCGCTGAATCGGGGAGTGGTGGGAATCGGGTCGAGATACCCCGGACCAAAAGATTGCGGCGGCGTTGGGTTCAGCGGTGTTCAATATGGTCTCGGCTGCCCGTGGAAACCCTGCGGATTCAACTAGTTAGCGAAGTCTGGAGTAGAGCTGAAAAGAGGGGAGAGGAGGCGAGTGGTTCCGGGACTAGGATTCGAACCTAGATAAGCAGCTCCAAAGGCTGCCGTCCTGCCATTGAACGATCCCGGAACAGGAAGCGGGATTGTAAACCATGAGGCTCGACTTGCCAAGGGTTGGGCTCGGGAACTTCTGAGGCGACTGGTCAGAATTCGATTGAGACCCTCCCCGGCCGATGGTTGGGCCGAGCTCCTCACCCACTTGAGCTAAGATGGGGGATATGGACGATTACCCTGCGGCCCATTCCATGGACTCGACCTGGTTCGCGGTCGACGAGGACGGCCACATCGCGGCCTTCGATACCGGCGAAGATGGCCATATTCCCGAAGGTTTTCCCGTTTGGGCGGATCCCTGGAATGAAGAGCTGATTGCAAGAACCCTATTGGCGAGGGCACAAACCGATGAGAGGTTTCGTGAGCTCCGGGGGTATTCCGTGCAGGAATTGGTGCGCCTTCTGCAGGAAGGTGATGCCTATGAGATCTCTGTGGCTTTGATGCGTTCCCTCGGTATTTGGGTGTATGAATTTTGCGGTTGGATTTATGCGCGTTCCGGTTCAGTTCCTGAGCCGGCTCGCCTCGGCGACCTCTGCGAGGAGTCGCAGCAATGGCTCAAAGATGCCCGAATTCCGGTAAGTTTTCAGAAATCCCGAGTGCTGGCTCCTGGGGAGTATTTTCCGGTGAGTGGCTGGAGAGGTGAGCATTGGTTGGATTGGGAAGGGCATTTGAGGGAACAACCGGAGGAAGAGCCGCAGGAGCTCAGTGCCGCCGAAGCCAAGAGACACCGGCAATTCCAGAACGACGTAGAGAAATGGCTGATCTCAGCGGAGGCACGGCCACTGATTCCGAATGAGCTCCTTCCAGAGGTGGTGGCGGAGCTGCTCACCGGATCTTCGGAGCATCGACCGGATTGGTGGAGGCAATTTGAGTATTGAGAAGAAATTGACGGCAGATTGACGATTGCCGTTGACCGAAAGGTATGCAGCTCATGAACGACTATCCCGCGGCCCATTCCATGGACTCGACCTGATTCGCGGTCGACGAGGACGGCCACATCGCGGTTTTCGATACCGACGAAGACAGACAGCTGCCGTTGGGCTTTCCCGCCTGTGGTGAGGCTATGGAGGGCTCCGAAGAGGTCTTTGAGGATTTCGAGCTGTTGGCCGAGGTGCTTTGGATGCGGGCGGCTTCCGATCCTCGGCTTCGCGACTTACTTCCCGGTTCATTGGAAGAGTTGAGCCGTATTGTTGAGGACCGGGTCTATTGGGATCTAAAGGATACTCTCTTGCGATCCGTGGGGATCTGGACCTATGACTTTACGGGCTGGGTCTATGGACGGGTGGGCCTGTGCGCGATCCGATCCGCCTGGAAGAGCTCAACGAGGATACCCAGATTCGTTTACTGGATGGCATGTTGCCTGTGCGCTTTCGAGATTGCGTTCAGCTGGCCCCAGGTGAGTTTGTGCCGGTGAGCGGTTGGAACGGCTGTTGGTTCGATTCCCAAGGGGTTGCCCATCCTCTCCGCCGCAACAGGTGGCCACGAAAAAAGAAGGCGCCCCCGAAGGACGCCTTCCCGAGAGCATCGACGGGTCAACCGTCGGTGCTCAGCTCATTCAAGCACCGGGCAGATCCGTCCGCCGCAGTCGTCACAGAATAGGGTTTTGATGGCGGAGTCCGTGGCACCGGCGTTGTCGGTGACGGTCACGGAGATCCGATTCAGGCTGCCGGTGCAACTGTTGATGTACACGTCGGCGGAATCGCCGGAGGATTGCATGAAACCGTCACCCACGTAGCTCCAGTTGTACAGGTACGGGGTGGAGCCGCCGGAGGTGGAGGCGAAGCAAGCGTGTTGGTCGCCGGCCGACGTGCTGAGGCATTGCAGGTTGACGTTCAGCGGGCTGCTGGTGGTGCCCTGGCAGCCACGGAACTGGACGTCGTGCAGGGAGATCACTACCACGCCGGCACGGGAGTCGTTGTCGTCGGTGATGCGGAGACGGTAGCGGCTGAAGTAGCCCGGGGTCGACACGTTGTAGGTGCGCGGCGTGCCGCTCACCCAGCCGGTTTGGTTGGTGCGGGTGTCGACGGTGATCCAGCTCGAGCCGTTCCAGCCTTGGAGCTTGAAATCCTTGGGCGCACGGCTGGTCAGGCTACCGTTGGTGTTGCGCAGGGTGTATTGGGTCACGAGGCGGTTGCTACCGAAGTTGTAGGAGATCCAGGCCGGGGTTTCCCAGGTTTCGGAAATCCACATGGAAGAGCCGCTGAGGCCCGAATCGAAGGCTTTCCAGGCCGGGTAAGAAGAGCTGTAGGTTCCCGAGGTGGTGACGTTCAGGGATGAGCCGGACAGGGTCGGCACCTGATCGACGGTCGACGAGCAGCCGCAGGTCTGGAATTGCAAATCGCCGATCGAGATAACCACGATACCGCTACGGCTGTCGTTGTCGTCGGTGATGTGAAGGCGATATTTCGAGTAGCTGCCCGGGGTCTGGACCTGATAGGTCCGCGCCACACCGCTGGTCCAGCCGGTTTGATTGGTGCGGGTGTCGACCGTGGTCCAGGATGAGCCGTTCCAGCCCTGGAGCTTGAAATCCTTGGGCGCGCGGCTGGTCAAGCTGCTGCCGTTGGTGTTGGTGATCGAGTAGCGGTTGATCACCCGATTCGAGCCGAAGTTATAGGAGATCCAGGCCGGAGTCTCCCAAGTTTCGGAAATCCACATGGACGAGCCGGTCACCGCCGAATCGAAGGCCTTCCAGGCCGGGTAGCTGGAGGAATAAACGCCGGACGTAGCCACGGCGGAGGTGTTGCCGGTCAAAGTCGGCACCTGATCGGTGCAGGTATCGGCCAATACGGGCGTGGAAGCCAATAATAAAGCGCTGATAAAAAGGCTAGGAAGCACGAGTTTGTGCAGCATGAAAACTCCTGAAGAAACTTGGATTGGGGTTGTCTGTCTTGGGGTTCAAGTCGCGAGGGTTGAATTCGCCTTCGGCAGCCCCCTCGCGTGAGCGGAGTGTTTCATCTGCGGATGTGCATGTGCAATACTGTATAGTTGCATTGGGTGTAATAGCTAAAGTTTAAAGTCTCTAATAGATGGGGGATTAGCCGGATTTTCCGCCATGAACAGGTCAAATAGCATAAAAGTCGCGAGCGGCGTCAATGTCTTGGTTAAGAAAAGCCGTTTGCCGTCCGCGACCGCTATCTTTCGGCAGGACCGAGACAGGCGCACGGGCATCGAAGCTCGCCGATTGTCGGTAGGCCGGGAGCGCGCCGAACCGCGAAAGGCCGCTCCGGCTTGGGGCGGCCTTTCGCTTATTCGTTCGAGGTGGGTTCGACAAAAAAAACGCTTCGCAATTTCGAATGAATCGAGCCCTGAAGCTTATGGGGAGCTATGAAACATCATCGGGAGAGGAACATGACTAGGTATGGGCAATGGATCGATCAGCGGATCGAGAATTCGAAATCGCTCCAATCCCACATGACGAATCTCTCGCCGTCCCACGCCGCGACGCTGATACGCCCGTTGTTGGTCCGCTCTTTGGGAACCTCCCAGGTGAAGCTGCGGGCGGTCGGAGGCAGGAACGGGGAGATGGCTTCCACCGACCGGCCATCGTCGTAGAAGACCACGATCGACGTGTTGGGTGGCACCTGGGTGGCATCCCACTGCACCTGATGGGTGGAGCCGATGGTGATCTCGTCCGGACCGTTGGGGAAGACCACGCCGACCGTCGGACACGGGTTTTCGCCGTTGCCGCTGATCGCTTTGATGCGAGTGCGCCACTCGTCGTTGTTGCCGGCGTATTCAATCGCTCCCCACAGGTGGCCGCATTGCCAATCGTAGGACGCACCGCTGTAGTCGCCCCAACGGTTACGGCCCTTGCTGTCGAGATTCTCGTATTCGTCCCAACCCATCTGGTAGAGATAGTTGGCGCCTCCGCTGCCCGCCGGCTGTTGGTCGTAGACCTTGTATCCGGCGGACGGGTGATAACCCTCGGGATCGCTGGTGTAGGTGTAGAAGACCGCGATGTTGTTGTCCGGCGACCAGCCGCGCAAGGCGAGGGCCGGGTACATGTAATAGCGGCCCGCCCCGGGGTTCAGCAGGTGCGACCAGAGGATGTTGCGGGTGTCGACGCTCACCCGATAAGTGCGCAGCCCTCCGCGGGTGCCGTCGTCGTTGACGTCGGTGGACAGGCTGAAGAACACGCTGCGATTGGCGTAGATGGCGTTGCCCACCGATGCCTTGCCGCCGTCCAAATCGTCCACGGCGCCCGGCTGGTTGACGTTGCCGCCGAGGGCGTCGTAGTCGTCGATATCCACCTCGTAGCGGGAGAGAAAGAGTCCCGCGCCGCTGTGGCGATCACCGACGATCCGCCAGAGCAGGGCTTCGCTGCCGGAGTATTGGTGGGTGTTGACCAAAAACGTCGCCTCGTCGAAGGCCGCGGTGTGGGCGTGGGCGACCTCTGGGCTGCGAGCCCAGCTGCCGTCGGACCACTCCAAATTGCGCCACACCCAATTGTTGGCCGGACCGCCGCTGAACACCTGGGGCGAGATGGCCCAAAGCTTCGACAGGGACGAGGCGCCACTACCGCTCCAACCGTACATATTGCCGGTCACGTAGACACCGTAGGGGTCGGCACCGATGGAAGCGAAGTCGAGCCAACGGTCTTGGTCCCCCAGGGACTCGGCATTGAACGACCAATACCACCAATCCCCGAGCGCGTTGGGACTCTGAGAGATCGCCACATAGAAGCGGCTTTCCTCCGTGTTGGTATTTCGCGCCAACACCAACATGGCGAATTTGTTGTGGAAGGGGCTCCAGACGATCTTCGGATCGAAGAGGGTGAGGTTCGGAGAGCCGAAGAAGGAGTCGAAGCTACGGTAGCCCTGCGCTTCGGTGCCGAGCTTGTTGTAGACGGCCAACCCGCTATTGACGGCTTCCACCACGTGTTGGCTACCCACGGCCATCACCGTGTCCGGTGGGATCCAACCCGTGTGTTCGATACCGTCGAATTCGCGGATGTGGTCTCCGGGAGTCAGCGCCGCTTTGCTCAAATTCAAAAGCAGCGAATCGCCGCCGTTCTCCGGCTCCAGCACCGGAGGCGGCGAGACTTCCCAACGATTCAACGGATCTTGAGACTTCAACCGTGGCGGCTCCAACGTTACCTCGTCATCGCCTTGGATGTGGGATCGGGTTTGGGACGCGGGAATCGGCTCGGGCTCGGGCAGGGTGATCACCCGGGTGATCCGAGGCTCGTCGCCGGGAAAACCCACCGGAGGCTCTGGATGCTTCGGCCATTCCGGCGGCGGAAATGATGGGGGATCCTCCTGAAAAAGCTCGGGAGCCACGGTCGGAGCCGGATCCGCCGGTGGAGACGGCACGTCCGCGGGACCCTGGCCGAAGGCCGGTAGGGTAAGGCTGACCAGCAAGGCGGCAGCTGTCCAGGTGTGAAGGCTCTTCGGGGTCGGGATCATTCGTTTGTATTTCATGGTTTGGGTTCCTTGATGTCACGGTTCTTGATGTCACGGTTCTTGATGTCACGGTGCTTGATGTCACGGTGCTTGATGTCAAAGGTGTTGAGTCTCTGAGGTCGAGCTTTGTGAGGTCTGAGCTCGAGGGGCTTCAGTCGGTGCTGTGATGAGATGCATCGAAGCCCAAGGCTGTCGGAGATCCCGGCAGCCCTGGTGAAACGGTGATCGATCGCACCCTCGCTGGGCGCGCCAGGCGGCCCGACTTGGCCACCGGGTTGCTCAGAGGTGCCACGGAGAGTTCCACCAAGAGGTCGAGGCCTTGGGTCACCCGTCCGATCACCATCCAGCGGCCGGTCTTGAGAGGACGGTCGCCGAGGGAGAACACCAATCGCGGCTCGGCATGCTCGGGGGACGCCGGGCGAAGCAGCACCGAGCCCCGCTCTACCGGTCGGGACGCCAGCCCTTCTTGAAAGACGACGCCGAATCCTTGGAAGAGCTGCTTGCGATCGAGGCCGAGCAGAAAATCCGGCTTGCGCTCGGCGCGCCAGACTTCGATCCACTGACGAAACGTTTCCGTCGGCGGCGATTGTTTGTTCTTCAGGTGCACCGCCATGAGCTCGTCCTGAACCACGTTCATGGCCGCGCCACGATCGAGGATCACTTGTCGATCGAGCCCTAGACTGTCGGCGTCGATTTCCATGGGCACGGGCGGATTAGCGAGCCGCGGAATCTCTGAGCTGATCACTCGGCTACGGGGGAAGACCTCCCACAAGCTCAGATCGGTCCAGTCGTCCGCCGACAGGGCCAACAAACGCCGGGTCGCTTCCGGCGCCGCATCGGTGAAGAGCTCGATTTCGATCTCTCCGCCGTCGGTCAGCAGCCGAAGCTTGGGGTAGGGCTCACTGGTCAATTCCGGCCCGGACGCACCGACGACGGTGGTCGGGCCCAAAAGCACGGCGGAACACAAGATAAAAGCCGCGGCCAGATGGCTCGGTTTAGAGGTTTTGGGAATCATGAAGCTGCCTCCGTTGTGGGCGGACTAGGCTCCACCGGCGCCAATTCGCGGTCACCGGCGGGTCCATTGCCCGTTCACTTCCAAAGCGCAGCGCCCGGAAGATCTCCATCAAGAAAACGGAGGCAGGGTCGGCTCTTTCAACGAGATCGGCGATTCCAATTCATCGGGAAGCCGCCGTTTAGGGGCATTGAAGCGTGGGTGCGTTGGCGCGGGCGGGGGCAAGCCCCGCCCCTACGACCGGAGGTGTCGACGGGAGGCCGTTTCGGGGCACCGAGCCGCATGGGCGCCAGCCGGGATCGCTATCTTTCGGCGGGGCCGCGACGGGCGTCAGTGCTCATAGTCGCGCCATCGGCTCTGAACGCCAGCAGCGCCAAGGATGGCAAGGGCTGAAGCGAGGAGCCATGCCTTGGGTGAGGTGAGCCGAGTTTGCGCAGATGGCCGGATTAGGGAGTGCAGGAGTACCTCAGAATGGGCCCTTTGAGCTCGTCGCGATACTCTAGAATGACCAGCGTCAGCTTAGAATTCTCGGATTCGTATGATTTGAGCTCGCCTGGTTTTGATGACCACATACCCCGGCTTTCTTTTGGAGTGGCGACTCGGAACCAAGACTTCTTGCGGGTTTGAAGGTAGTAGGTCAGCAGAAACTCTCCGTCGCAGAGAAGCTGTACTTTGTCCAGTGGAGGCACAAACGGGGATCTTTCTGCTTTGTAGGAAACCAAGGTTCCGTCCGTGAGGGTCTTGGTGAGATTTGTCCGAGCCTCGACCAAAGTCTGCTCATCACCCCGACTGGCCGCCACAACGAGGTTGGAAACAGGGGTGAGCAAGTTTTGGGCCGCTTCTTGTTCTTCCTGATCGAGGCTTGAGATGATGGCTTCGATGGAGTTTTGAACCTCGACCACTACTCCGTCAGAGCTGGAGGCCGAAGTGCTCTGGCCGATTTGATAGCCGGCAACTCCAATTCCAATGACAGAGGCGAGGCTGGCGACTGTGGCAAGGAAAGTCTTAAATTTGTTCATGAAAGTCAGGAGTAGTTAAGTTCTGTGAAGCTCAGGGATTTGTTCTGTGAAGCTCAGGGATTTCTAGTCAACGCATTCGGCGGGGATAGTCGACCATTCGGTAGTTTGAGGAGGTGGAGGAGCCGTGCTGGGGCCCTTCGATTCTTCTCCCACACGTTGGTAGATTCTAAAGGCTTCTAGTATTCCGTTCTCGAAGGACATCGATTTCATAACGTTGCCGTTGACCAGCCACAGCTCCCCGTGAGCAACAGAACCGGGCGAAACGAAGCATTTCGTTCCCATCCGTTGCCATTCTAGTTGGGCGCTGCCGAGCCTTCCGGCGTGGTAATCGAGACTTCCATCAGAAAGAACGACTGTTCTGTAGTGCTCGCCGTATGTTTGAGGTTCTGTCGTCCGCCAAGATCCGACGAAGGCTGGGATGTCATACCAGGTGGTGAGGGCCTCGGCCTTCGGCTCAGCGGGATCTCGCATCATCGGGGCGCTTGTACGCGGGCTTACCTTCGGCTGAGCAGCCGGGTAACGCGCCTCAAGGAGAGCCAACGCTCGAGCATCTGCGAAACCGAGTAGGCGCATGCATTCGTAGGCAATTCGAGTCAGCCTTGGGTTTCTGGTAGCACGTTCGGCATGACCACTTATACAAGTCACTAGTTTTTCGGATCGCAATCGCAGCTGATCCATACTCTCCACTGCTTTGGCGACGGCCAGTAGCTCGGCCGCTGATGCCAACCGGTTCTGATCATCAGAAGATCTCCAGGCTAGGAGATTTTTATCGTTGAGGGTTCCGCCTCGGTACCACTGTCCGGCAGAAACTCCGGGTGCGGCAAGTGCGAACGAAATGACGACAATGATCAGTTTCCTCATGCCTTTTTGCTCCAGATCGGACCTATCCAGTCGGTGCTGGGGGCCGGGCTTTCCAGGCGGTTTCTACGATCCGGTCGAGCTTGGCGGAGATTTCCGGGTCGATGTGTTCTTTTGCGACCTTGCGAGCCAGCTCATGGTAGTCGGTCTTGCGCATGAGGTTGGGCAGCTCACGTCGCCGAAAAAAGTCCTCGAAAACGGGGTCGAGAAACTCGGTGCTGGCTCTTACCGATTGCCACCATGGATGGCCACGATCGCGGTAGGCGGCGGGTGGCATTTGGTCCTCGATACAAGCCTTCATGGTGGTCACCAGCTCCTCTTGCTCCGCAGCCGCGAAGAGCGGGCCCTGGCGGGGGTCGGCAAGAGCGCCTGCGTAGGCTTCGAGCACGGATGGGTCGAGCAGGTAATTCTCGATTTCTCGTCGCTCCCATGTGCTGACCGCGAGATCACCGCGGTCGGCGAGCGGCGTATCCTGGCGATCCAAGATCACTAACCCGGCGAGATCCGGCTTGGCTTCGCGCAAGCCGAAGAAATGGTCCGCAGCCTTCGATACCTGGTTCTCCACGTAGTGGACGAAGGGTCGTTCTAGATGCTCGGCCGCGGGATGGCCCAGCGTGGCCGCAAAAGCTCTTAGGATGGCGAGATCGGTAGAGCCCTCAAGATAGAGCACCCAGCCGGTTTGCTCCGCCTGGACATAGCTCTCGAAACCGATAGCCTTCAATGACTTAGCGACTTGAGCACCACGGTCGTCGATGCGATGGGGCTGGCCCACGAAAGCAATCACCACGTCGCGGTCGGCCGCTTCGTTGAGCAGGACCTCGGAATGGCTGGCGGCAATCACCTGGCATCTGCGATTGTGGGCTAAGTCGGTAAGAGTCTGATAGATCTGACGCTGGCGAAGAATCTCGAGGTGGGCATCGGGCTCGTCGAGAAGGATGACCGAGCCTGGGTGAAGATGAAAATACGCAAGCAATAGCAAGGTTTGCTGAAGACCCCGCCCTGCAGCGGAGAGGTCCAGCTCGACATCCCGTTCCACATAACCCATGGAAATCTCGCCGCGCTCAGGGATGTATTCCGGCGTGTTCAGCTCGACGCCGAAAAGGGCGCGGGTGTGGTCTACGAGAGAGGACCAGTCGTCGAAGCTTTGGGCAATTTGGTAGCAGAGATTTCGTAGCACTTCGGCGGTGCGTCCTTCGCCGAGGCGGACCTGGACCGCCCCCGGATCGAGTCGGGTTTCGTTGGCGGTCAGGCCGGACATGGGGGGCAGATAGGCCAGCCGGGTGTTGAGGGCGGCCTCGGGGATTTCCGGAGGTTGGTCACTTTTGCCGTTCCTGGAAAGACCCAAGGGGCGGCAGTAGATGGATTCCGAGTTGGCAAAATCAAATTCAAGGCCGCACTTCCAGCTGCGACCCTGGTCCACGCCATGGACCTCGATATCGATGCGAATATTTGAAGTCTTGCGCTTACCTGCTTCGTCCTGGGAGACCACCCGCATGTGGCGACCGCGCCAAAAATGTGCGGTGTCCGGTACCGGAACCGACACCAAATCCCGTCGATTGATGGCCACACCCGTGCGCTTGTTGGCTCCCTTGCCCGCACGTTTTTCATGCCATCTGCGAAGGCCCAGATCCCAGAGGGCCAAGGCTTGTAGGGCGGAGGTTTTACCCGAGTTGTTCGGGCCGATGAGCAAGACAGTGCTGCCAAGCTCGATCTCCACCTCGTCGAAGCGCTTGAAATTGCGGATGATTAGCCGTTCCAACATGACTCGGTCTTCTCTGCTGATGCGTGGGATGCCTGCAATGTGTCGCTAGTGTACACGGATGTTGTGTCGGGTCGCCCGTTTTGGCGGGACTCATGCAAGCCCGGGAGATCTTTTTGAGCCTGGGCGGGGGGAGCATCCATGGACGTGCTTGATGGAATCTCCTAGGGATTGCGCTTTTCCCATGAGGGCGGCTCCGACGTGGTTTCGTATGGGCCGCGTTCGAGTTGGACGTTTTCGCGCAACCCGAATTAAGGATTTGGAGATTCCCCAATGTGTTTACTACCAAGAGAACGAGCTCGAGGCCTGAGGACGCTGACCGCGATGGCTTTGATTCATTTGACTCTGATGCCCGCCCAGGTCTTTGCGTTTGCGGGCACCCTCGACACCCGAGGATGCTCTGATTGGGCCAACACACCACAAAAATTGTTACGGCACCGTTCGGAGACGTTGACCTTCGGTTTGACCGACAATTTCAAAGCCACCTATCCGGATCCGTTCACCCAGTATTTGGTGGAGGATGTGGCTCTTTGGTGGGAGGAGTACATCAGTGGTTACCAATGGACCACGGATATTCACGACGCGTTCAGCTATTTCCGAAAAGACGAGAGCACGCAGGTTTACGAATTCAAGAGCGTGATGAACCACGAAATGGGCCATGTCATGGGCATGCAGCACAGCGACGCTTGTTATTACAACATCAACGGCGCGACGGGTCTGCCGTGGGAGTCGAATTTCGTCAGTATCGGTGGTGGCAATGCGGCGGTGCAGGCGACCATCGGTCCGGAGCTGATGAACGAGATCTGGACCTATTCGTCTCCTGGGCAAAAAGCCCCCAAAGCTCTGGGGATCGACGGCTACAACCGCACCCCGGGCTTGGACGACTTCGAATTCATGAATTTGACCTATCCCTTCTCGGCGTTGGCTTTGGAGAAGGATGAGGGCACCGATGCCTTGATCATGATCAACTCCGAAGGCGCCGGCAGCGGTGGTCAGGGTGGAACCGATCTCTATAGCCCTGTGGATCCCGGCGATGCCGACCAAGGTTGGTACATCGATGACTCCAGCATATGGGTCGGTACCAATATCGGGATCCTAAAACGCACCGAGAGCTGGGAAATCGAAAATACGTCGGGCTCGGACATCAACCAAGTGACCCTGCGGGTCAACGGCACCAGCACCCGTCGTGCCATCGACGAGTGGGCGCCGAGGTCGTTCACCCACTTCGGATCCAGCATCACCTCCAAACCGGAGCAGCAGATCTTTGGTTGGACCGCGGGAGGCAGGGCTTGGGGTGCCGGATCAACGGGTAATTTCGAGCTGGAGCTGGACGTGCACGACTGGTCGGTGCAGGAAGCGCTGATGTGGGTCAACAGCAACGAGGTGTACCCGATTCCGGTAATCAGCGTGCGGTCTATCCGTCCCTGGGGATTGCGATCTCCGAATTCGCCGTCTCCGGCCATGGTTCCCGCCTACGCGGCGCCGGGGGTGATCGCAAACGGGCCGTCTCCAGACGAGATTGAGCTGCTGCCGCCCACGTCGCCGCCGACCCCAGGTGGTTTTCGAGGTGTCCAGGTTCTGGCGCCGCAAATGGTGGATTTGGTGATCGAGCGAGTAGATCTCTTGCCGCTGGACTGGCAAGAGGCCGAGATTTTGACCCGTCACGGCCAAGCCACCCGTAGGGCCCGACTAGCAGATCGTTTCGCCACCGACTCGGCTGTGGTGACCTTCATTTGGAACGATCCGGATACGGGAGCGCCTCTGACGCCCACCGAGCTGGGGTTCCAACCTCTGGAGCCCTCGGAGCCCGTCTCGGCGGGTGAAGTTTCCGACGGTGACGGCTCATCGGTCGATCGTCCCTTGCTCAGCAAGGTGCTCGGCATCCAGCTCAGCGATCACCAGACCTACGCCCTGCGCACGACGACATACAACGGCGCGGCGAAGGTGACGGCCTACACCCTGCCGGAAATGGATACCTACCTGGGCACGGGCACGGCCCGCTGCTTAATTTCCGGGGACTTGCAGTCCTGCTGCCCCTACGAGATGACCCAGCCCGTGCAGCCGAGCGGCACGACGTGGAGCTCGTCGGCTTTGACCCAGTCCACCTGCGTGGTGGGCAAGGGCGCCGACGAAAGCTTCGACTTGCAGGGCGCGGTGCCGCATCTGGTGGCCACCGGCGGCGGGAACGACTCGGTCTATTCCCAAACCATGGATTCCATCGTCCTGCTGGGCGAGGGTGACGATCTATACACCGCCGGGGTGAGCGCGGGTGGTCAAGCCCGCGGCGGCGCCGGTGGGGACAAGCTCAAAGGCTCGGACGAAGCGGACGAGCTGCATGGCGACGCCGGCGATGACACCCTCTTCGGCAAAGGCGGCAACGACCTGATTTTCGGCGGCGCGGGCAAGGACTTCGTGGACGCCGGCTCGGGGAACGACGAGATCTATCCAGGCTCCGGCGGTGGCGACGTTTACGCCGGTGACGGGGATGATCAGGTAATTTTCCTCAACGCTTGTGAGCTGGAAAGCGGCGGTTATTTGGAAGGCGGGCCCGGCAGAGACGTGTTGGTGCTGCCCGGTACCGAGCAAGAGGCCAGGGCGCAGGGTCTGCGGATCAGCGGTTTCGAGACGATCGTTGAAAACAGCGCACGGGCATCGAAATTTGCCGATTGTCGGTAGAGCCGGGAGTCGCGCCGAACCGCGAGAGGCCGCTCCGGCTCGGGGCGGCCTTTCGCGTGTTCGTTCGAGACGGGTTCGACAAAAAACGCATCGCAATTTCGAATGAATCGGGCCCTGGTGCTTATTGGAAAGTATGAAACACCATCGGGAGAAGAATTTGACTAGGTATGGGCTCGTCACCCTCGGGGCGACTGTCGGTGTGGCCCTGATTTGTGCGCGCTTCGGATGGCTTCCCGGGTTGATGATCTCGGCACTGCTCTGCCTCGCGGTGGCCTTCTTGATGTCGGCGCTCGCTCCGAGCGACAAGAAGGCCGTGGAGTCGGAGCTGACGGCTCGCGCGAAGCGGTTTCAAACCCTCGGGCACCGGATTCGAGGTGGTGAAACGGCGTCTCGGCTGGCCGGCATCGGCGAGCGGATCCACGAGCTGGTGCAACACATCCGCCGGGATCCGCAACATCTCGAGCAGGTGCATGAGCTCGTTCACCACCATTTGCCCAAGGCCCAAGCATTGGTGGAGGAGTACGTCCGATTGGTGGATCAACCGAATCTGGAGCCGCGCTACGCCGAGGATTTGGCGGAAATGGAGTCCACGGTCCGGTTGTTGGACCGAGCCCTCGAGACTCAGAATCGTCGTTTTTTGGCCCGAGATGTGGACACGTTCAGTGTCGATCGGCGGGGGTTTGAAGAGGTGCTGCGTTTGGACTACAGCCTCGACGGCACCGGTTTCGATTCGGGAGAGAGTGGGCTCGGAAATAGCCGGTGATGGGGTGTCGGGGTCAGGGCAAGCAAAAGGGGCGATCATCCGTGATCGCCCCTTTTTCCAAACCTATTTGCTGATCAAGTCGGCTCAGCCGATGTATCAGCCGGTTTATTCGTCGTCCGAGGGTAGGGGACGTCCACCGCGCCCGGATTTGCCGCCTCCGCCCCACCACTGCCATCGCAGCCGTTGGGAGACGGGCCGGTCCGGAGCGTTGGTGGCCGAGAGGTCGACCGGCGGCGGCAAGGGATCCACCTTGGTCGGCGCGGCGCCGCGGTGCAATGCCGACTCGTTGCTGTCGGGTTGCCGCTCGTCGTAGTCGGTATTCGGTTTGTTGCGACGTCCGCCTCGTCGTTGGTTCGGATCCTTTTTCGGGCGGGCCTTCTTGGCTCGGTTTCCGTCGGCGTTGCCGGACGGACGACCTCCGCCGGCCGATCGATCCTTGCCTGAAATGCGGTTGCCGATGGAATCGTCGACCACTTTCTTTCCCCGGTTGGGGGGTCCGCCGCCGGTGCGACCTCCGCTGGGGCGTCCGCTGCCGGAGCGCCGACGGCGGCTGCGACGGCGGCGCGAGGACTTGCCGTCCGAATCGGAGTCTTGATCTTCGTCGGATGGAGAGCCTTCCTGGGCCTGGGCGGCAGAGGACGGAGCCTGTGCCTCGTCGGATCCGGAGCGTCTGCGGGAACGACGACGACGAGACCGTTGCCGAGTCCGCGTATCTTGGTCGTCTTGGCCCGAGTCGGCAGCGGCTTCCGTGGATGCGCTCTCGGATTGGGTCTCGATGTTGCCTTCCGAGGCCTGGGCGTCCGCGCCTTTTCGGCTGCTCCGCCGACGGGACCGGCGTCGACGTGGCTTGCTCTCCTCGTCTGCGCCGCCCTCTTCCGAGGACCGTGACCGGGTCGTCTCCTCAGCCCGAGCCACCTCTTGGGGCTCGTCAGAGGGCTTGCGTCGGGATCGCCGACGGCTGCGGGCGGGATTCTCGTCGGAGTCGTCACCGCCGCTGGAGGCTCTTCGGGAGTCGGCGGACTGGTCAGCCTTGACTCGATCCCCGCGTCCCCGATCGGACCGTGATTTGTCGGTCCGGCCCTTGTCGTTTCGTTCGGTTTTGGAGCTCGCAGCCCGGCGTTTACGCCGTTCGGGCACGCTCAAATCGGCGGCACCGACGGCGGCCACGGATTTGGCGGTGGCACCTTCGGTGGTGCTGCCATCCTTCTGAACCCAATCCACCCGCTCCTCGGTCCGGCCGAGATTGGGTGCCGAAACGATTTCGATGTGAATGCCGTGGTCGTCTTCAATCGAAGCGAGCAGCTTACGGTAGTGGTTTTGTAGGGAGTCCGCGATTTCGGGATGCAGAGCCAGGGTCACGGAGTGCATCAGGCCGGTGGCGGCGCGAGCTTCGATTCTCGAGAGCAAGCGCAGGGCGGCGAACTCCGGCGTTGGGGTCGAGCCGAGCCCGGAGCATGTGGGACATGGGCGATGGGTGCGCAGACGGAGAGCTTGTTTGATCCGCTGGCGATTGATTTCCAGCAACCCATTCGGGCTGATCTGGCCGACACTCCACCGGGCCTTATCGGGTTTCATGGAGTCCCGGAGCACCTTCTCCAATTTATTCTGGTGCTTGCGCAAGCGCATGTCGATGAAGTCTACGACCACCAAACCGCCGATGTCGCGGAGCCTGAGCTGCCTTGCAACCTCTTCGGCCGCTTCGCAGTTGATTCTGAAGATCGATTCGTCGTGGTTGTCGTTGCGCGTCGCCCGAGCGCTGTTGACGTCGATGGCGGTCAGCGCCTCGGTTTGGTCGATGACGATCATGCCGCCGGAGGGCAGGGGCGCTGAGCGCTCGTAGATTCGATCGATCTGAGTCTCCAGGCGATACCGGGAGAACAGGGGTAAGCGGTCGTTGTAGCGCACCAGCTTGGTCTTCGATCGAGGCATGAAGGCCTTCATGTAGGACTCGGCCCGTTGGAATACATCGTCGCTGTCGACGATGACCTCGGCAATCCCCGGGTCGAGGTAATCCCGCAGGCCTTGGACCACCAAATCTTGGTCGCTGTAAATCAGTCGGGGCCCCTTACCCCTGGCGGCTTCGGTGCTGATTTTCTTCCACAGACGGAGCAGCGCGGCGAGGTCTCGGTTGAGGGTCGTTTGATTCTGATCCAAGCCGTTGGTGCGCACGATCACGCCGTGGGTGTCGGGCATGGAGAGCTTCTTGAGCCGATCCCGGACCTTCTTTCGGGCGTCGTCGTCGACGACCTTGCGTGAGATGCCACGCACGGAATCGAAAGGTGTATGCACCAGGTAGCGGCCGGCAATGGCGAGATTGGTGTTCAACGCCGGGCCTTTTTGGCCGATGCCGTCCTTGGTCACCTGGACCAAGATCGGCTTGCCCTTTTCGATCACCTGATCGATGCGCGGTCGACGGACGTCCGCGGGCGGCTTCTTGTGGTAGGCGGAAGGTAGAACGTCGGCCACAGGCAGGAAACCGTGGCGCTCCTCACCGATGTCGATGAAGGCGGCGTTCAAGCTGGGTTGCACGTTGGCGACGACGCCGCGATAGATGTTGCCGCGGGTCAGCCCGTCTTCGGCGATCTCTACCTGATATTCCTGCAGGATGGTGCCGTCGACGATGGCGACGCGCAATTGTTCGTCGCGCGTGCCGTTGATGAGCATTTTTGTGGTCACGGATGGACTCCGGTGCCGTTCATGCCGGGGGCCTCGTGGGGCGCTCGCCGGCGATGGCGGGTCGAGGGGGCGGTATGCCGCGGGTCGTCTCTAAATCGACCGATCATAGGTTCCCGAAAGTGGTCCACAGCAGAAGCAGAGCGATGGCGACCATCGACACAATGCCGATGACGGACAGCGCGACTAGAGCTCGGCTGGGACGGAGCTCCGGAGAGCTCACCAGACGGGTCACCGCCCAAAGGTTCAGGGTGAAGTAGATGGGGGATAGGAGCAGCCCAAAGGCTCCCACGCCCTTGACCAACATCGCTGGGTCGGGCAAGAGGGCGAGGATCGCCATGCCTCCGAATGTGACGGAGAGCAGGAACGTCCAATAGCCACGGTCGACCCCACCCCCGGCTGCCGTCTGACCCCGAAGGACCCGACGGGCGGCGATGAAGGAGCGTGGAAATCCGTCCATCATGGTGTAGCAAGTCGTAAACAGAGCTGCAAAGGCCATCAGCAGGACGATCGGCCGCATCCATTCCCCGAGCACCTCCGTGTAGAGGCGGGAGAGGTTCAACGCCACGTCCGTGCCTTGGGGGACTAAACCCCTGGGATGGAGCACCGTGGCTCCCAGGCAGACAAAGAGGACGGCCAGACCGGCCGACAAGCCGTACCCGACCCGAAGGTCGAAGAGGCCACGGCGAAGCAAGGTCTTGCGCTCGGCCGAGCTGAGCTCGGCGTGCTCGCGAAACCGTCCTTGTTCCAAAGACCAAAGAGACTGCCAGATCGAAACCGCCACTGAGGTCGGCATGAAGCCGAGGATGGCGGCGACCAGCAGCAGGGAGCCTCCGGGCATGGAGGGTGTCGCCATTTGCGGCAGATCCGTCCAATTGGGCGGAGCGGCCGAGAACGCGATTACCGTGCCGAAGGCTAGGAAAAGCAAGAGACCGACATTGACCAAACGCAGGGCTCGGTAATGTCCCAAGGCCAGAAGCAGGAGCAGGATCGACAGCAGCACCAAGCTCCACAAGGGCAAGCTCAGGCCGCCGACAGAAGCCACTAGAAACGAAGCGGTGAGCCCCACGAGCGCGGCGATCAAACCGATCGCCTGGATGGTCATGTCCGCTAAGCCGAGCCAGATGGCCCATTTTTCGGGACCGGGTGCTCGGGCATAGGCGTCCAATAAGGACTCGCCGCGAGCCGCGACGTATCGAGGGGCAAATTCGAAAGCGGGATATTTGATCAGGTGGGTGATGACCACCAACCACACCAGCTGAAAGCCGAAACGGGCCCCTGCCTCCGGACTCATCAGAATGTGGCTGGCTCCAACAGAGGTTGCGGCCAACAGCAGGCCCGGCCCCATATGGCGCCACACGGAGAAGTCCAAAGCCACCTTCAGATCTCACGGATCGAGGGACCCACGGCTTTCGATGGGCTGTTTGCGGTGAAAGATGAGCTCATAAAATCAACGGTAAAAAATCGGGAAGCGATTCGGGTCGCTTTCGTGCATCAGCTCGTAGGCGGCGTCGAAAATTTGCTCGACATTGGGCTTTGACCAATAGTCGCCGTCGGAGCCGTAGACCGGGCGATGATGGGCTCCGGTCAACGTCTTGGGAGGGGCGTCGAGCCAATGGAAGGCTCCTTGGGCCTCCACGATTTCCTGCGCCATATAAGCGGTGGCTCCACCCGGTACGTCTTCATCGACCAGCAACAGTCGGCCGGTCTTTTTGACCGATTCCAGGATCGAGCCGTGGCGATCGAAAGGCAGGAGGGTCTGCACGTCGATCACCTCGACCTCGATACCTCGCTCCGCGAGTCGTTCGGCGGCGGTGAGCACCAAACGGCAGCAAGCGCCGTAGGTCACCAACGTGATGTCGTCGCCGGACCTGAGCACCTCGGGCACGCCCAGGGGAACGGTCATTTGATCAATATTGGACGGCAGCTTCTCTTTCGTGCGGTAGCCGTTCAGAACCTCCACCACGATGGCGCTGTCGTCGGACTGCAATAGGGTGTTGTACATGCCCGCGGCTTGGGTCATATCCCTCGGCACACAGACGTAGACGCCGCGAACCAAACCCAAGATGCCCGACATGGGCGAGCCGGAGTGCCAGATGCCTTCCAGACGATGCCCGCGGGTGCGCACGATCACCGGCGCCTTCTGTCGGCCCGCCGTGCGATAACGCAGGGTGGCCAAGTCGTCCGCGATGATCTGCAGGGCGTAGTGGATGTAATCGAGATATTGGATCTCGGCGATCGGGCGGAGGCCCCTCATGGCCAAGCCGAGGGCTTGGCCGAGAATCGTGCACTCTCGGATGCCGGTGTCGGAAATACGCAGATCTCCGTATTTCGCCTGCAAACCCGTAAATCCTTGGTTGACGTCTCCCAGCTTGCCCAGATCCTCGCCGAAGGCCACCACCTCGGGATAGGTGGAGAAGGCGGCGTCGAAGCAGCGGTTGAGGATCTCGAAACCGTTCTTGACCGCAGCATCGTCGCCGTAGATCGGGGCAACGGTCGGGACTTTGAGGGCGGATTGCTCGGTTTCGCTGTAGAGATGGGTGCCGTAGCGGCGGTAATTTTCTTCGTTCCGCCGGTTCTGCCAAGTGGCCAAATGATCGCGCGTCTGGGAAGGCTCATCCGCGAGAGCCAAGAGCGCGTCGCGGGCCGCGGAGATCAGATTTCTGCGCATCGGGCTCGGCAGCCGGCGTAGCCCTTGGACGATCTTGCCCAGGCGCTCCGCTTGTGCGGAGCCGTCCGCCGCTTGCTCGAGCAGGTCTACGACCTCATCCAGCTCGGAACGGATGGGATCCATGAACCGATCCCAGGCGGTCTGTTGAGCCTGGCGCACGGTCTCGACCGCTTCTTTCTCGATCGAGTCCAGCTCTTCGGCGCTAGCGAATCGCTGATCGAGGATCCATTGCCGAAGCTTTTTCAGACCGTCGTGCTCCGACTCCCACTCCAACCGCTCCTGGGACTTGTAGCGCTCGTGGCTTCCGGAAGTGGAATGGCCTTGGGGCTGGGTCAGCTCCACCACATGCACGATGGCTGGAATATGCTGCTCACGACAGCTCTCGGCGGCGCGTCGATAAGTGCGACACAAGGCCTCGTAATCCCAACCCTGAACGGTAAAGAGGTTGTAGCCCGCGCCGTCCTCCCCCCGTCGGTATCCGGAGAGCAAGGTAGAGAGATCTTCCTTGGTGATTTGGTGCTCATTGGATACCGAGATGCCGTATCCGTCGTCCCATATGGAAAGCAAAGCCGGGGCGCCGATCACGCCGATGGCGTTGACCGCTTCCCAAAAAGGACCCTCGGCGCAGCTGGCGTTGCCGATGGTGCCGAAAGCGATCTCGGAGCCGTTGTTGGAGAATCCGTCGATGGCGCTCAGCTCGGGAACATGTCGATAGAGCTTGGAGGCTTGGGCGAGCCCGACCAGGCGCGGCATCTGGGAGGCGGTGGGGGAGGAGTCGGCGATCGAGGTCTTGAGGTCCACCAAGCGCCGAAATCGCCCCTGCTCGTCGAGGGTATGGGTGGCGAAATGGCTGTTCATCTGGCGGCCGGACGAGGCGGGCTCATGCTCGGGATTGGGGTCGGCGTAGAGCTGGCTGAACATCTCTTCGAGGGTCAGCATGCCCGCCGCCAGCATGAAAGTCTGGTCACGGTAATAGCCGCTGCGGAAGTCGCCGGGCTGGAAGACCTTGGCCATAGCCAGCTGGGGCAGCTCTTTGCCGTCGCCGAAAATTCCGAATTTGGCCTTGCCGCTGAGGACTTCTCGTCGTCCGAGAAGGCTGGCTTGCCGGCTTTCACAAGCTGTTTGGTAGTCTTGGAGAATTTCTTCGCGTGTAAAGGAAATCACCACAATTTATCCTAATCAGCCGGCCGTGCGAAGCGTTCGAGGTCCAGATGCTTCGTTGTGTATGCGCAGCCGGGCTGTTATTCGCCAAAGGTGCCGGGGTGGCTCAGCCGTCTCGGACGAGCCGTTGTCACTGCTCGCGTTTGCCGGTCTTCCGTTCGTTGTTTCCTAGCCCGTGGCTTGGAGTCGCCGGACCGGAGCTCGGGCGGACGGCTGGGAGTGCTCTCATCAAACCTTCGATCCAAATATACCGGGTCTAACCTAATACCGGGTCAAGCCTAGGATTTCGGATCGCGCGCTTTCCTCTTAGACGTCTTCGCCTCACGCGTCGCTAGCTTCTCTAACACCTTGACCGGTGCCTGGCCGGTGACTTTGTTTTCCGGCGCTAAGGCTTTTTTACCGGCACTGCTTTCCTGCACTTGGTGGAGGTCACGACGCGGCTCGGTGTGTGGTTTTGCCCTGCGGCGAAACCACGGGGACCTTATCACAGGAATCCAAAATTTTCCTTCATCTGGGCTAATACCCGGCTTTGAGGTATCCTAACCTGCCAACAGGAGAACCTACTGAATGACTGAATTTTCCGAGTCTTTTCTCAAAGAGATCCCCAAGACAGATTTGCATTTGCACCTCGATGGCTCCTTGCGGCTCGAGACGTTGATTCAATTGGCCAAGGAGCGGCGAGTCAAGCTGCCCTCGGAAACACCGGAAGGCCTTTTAGAGCTGGTGTTCAAGGATCAATACCGAGATTTACCCGACTACCTCCATGGTTTTGCTTACACCTGTGCGGTCCTCAAGGACGAGGACGCTTTGGAGCAAGTGGCCTACGAGCTTGGGCAAGACAACTTGGCTGAAGGCGTTTCTTATATTGAGGTGCGGTTCGCTCCACAGCTCCACGTCAGCGGTGATCTAGGCATTGGACGGGTGATCGCCGCCGTGGATCGGGGGTTGGATCGGGTTCGTCGAGAGCATGAGCAATCTGAGGACGTGAAATCCGGCAAGATGCCGCCGTTCCGCTACGGCATCATCACTTGCGCCATGCGCATGTTCACCAAAGGCTTTGCTCCGTACTACGAGAAGCTTCTGGCGGTGTTGGACAAATGGCCGACGCAGAAGGTCTACGGTGTGGCTTCCCTTTCGTTGGCGAGATCGGTGATCGAGGCTCGGGACAAGCTCGGATTGCCGATCGTAGGCTTCGATCTGGCCGGTGCCGAGCATGGAAATCCAGCCCAGGGTCATGTAGAAGCCTACGAATACGTCAAGCGTCATTTCATGCACACGACGGTGCATGCGGGCGAGGCCTATGGACCGGAGAGCATCTTTCAAGCGATCACCGATCTCCACGCCGATCGCATCGGCCACGGCACCCATCTTTTCGCCGCCGAGCAGGTGGATGCCGAGGATCGAGAGCGTTACGTGCGTCAGCTCTCGGAATATGTGGCGGATCGTCGGATCACTTTGGAGGTGTGCATCACCTCCAACATGCAGACCATGCCGCAGCTGCGCCGGGTGGCGGATCACCCGTTCGGCAGGATGGTGAAGGATCGTTTGTCCGTGACCCTGTGCACGGACAATCGCTTGGTCTCCCGGACCTCGGTGACCCAAGAGCTCGACCAAGCGTGCAAAGCTTTCGACCTGACGCCGTATCTGCTGCGCTCCATTGTCATCCACGGCTTCAAGCGCAGCTTCTTCCCCGGTAGTTACCGCGAAAAACGCACCTATGTTCGGCAGGTGATCGACACCTACGATCGCGTCGCGGCCTCCCACGGCATTGACCACTCTGAGAAATATTGAGCACGATATGGGTGAGCTGACAGGTAAGCAGAAGCGGTATTTGCGTGGATTGGCCCACGACCTCAAACCCACGGTCTATATCGGCAAGCACGGGTTGACGGAGGCGCTTTACGAGAGCGCTGAGGAAGCGTTGGAGCATCACGAGCTGATCAAAGTGAAATTTGTCGATTTCAAGGAAGAGAAGCTCGAGCTTGCGGCGCAGATCGAGGAGCGTTTGGACTGTGAGAGCGTCGGCAAGATCGGCCATCACGTGCTGTTCTTTCGCCCGGCCCGGGCCCCCGAGCATCGTCAAATCAAGTTACCGAAGGTGGCAGGCTGATGTGGCTCAGCACTAAAGCAGTTGCGTCTCTGGACAGGATCTTTCGACCGATCACTTCTTGGATGCCGCCGAAGTGGACCGTGAAGCGTTACTCCAACGGTCGCAATGCCTTCTTGGAAGATTTCGTGGAAGAGCGCCCGGATCGGGTCAAGGTACCGAGCCTGCACAACGTCGAGGTCTGGGGTTTGAAGTTTCGGTCGCCTCTGCTCAACGCGGCCGGAATGTTCAAGACCGGCGCGGGTTACGAGCTGGTAGCCCGCCAGGGAGCGGGAGCTTTTCTCGCGGGCACCACCACCGCTAGGCCTCGCTCGGGCAATCGTCAAGGCGAGCTCGTGCATCCCTTTGCACCTTATCCCCGCTCCGGAGCGGCATCCAATTGGTTGGGGCTGCCGAATCCGGGTCATCGAAAAGTGGCTCGCGCCCTGGCTCGGATCCGGAGAGCGGACGGCTGCCCCGTCGGTGCCAGCGTGTCGGCGGATCCGGGGAAAGACATTCCCTTGGAGAAGAAGCTCGAGGATCTGGTGGTGGGGCTTCGCCTGTACGAGGAAGGGCGGGTTGATTTCATCGAAATCAACGAATCGTGCCCCAACACCGAGGAAGGGGAGTCGACCTTTGAGGACCTCGAGGCCCGGCTGACCTATTTGGCGGGCAATTTCCTGGCCCAGCGTCGACGTCCCGTGCCGGTGGTGGTCAAATTCTCCAACGACACCGAGCTTTCCCAAGTGCCCCGACTGTTGGACACATTGATCAATTTGGGGTTCGATGGGGTCAACTTCGGCAATACCACCACGAAGTATCGGCGAGTGCGCAAGGAGCTGTCGAAATCCGAGGTCAAGCTCTTCGACTTCTTCGTCAAGAAGTTCGGCGGCGGAGTGTCCGGTCGGCCGTTGCGTGAGAGCTCGCTCTATTTGGTGAGCTTCGCGGCCGAGCATTTGTCCGGCCTGGCCTTGAATCGGGAGTTTCACATCATCCGAACGGGTGGGGTGGAAACCGCCAAAGACCTCAAAGACTCCTTGAACGCCGGTGCCTCATTGGTTCAGTGGTACACCGGTTATTTTGGGGCCTTCGCCCGCCAGGGTCACGAGCTGTACCAAAAGCTCTACGAGGACTACAGCAAACCGCCTGAGTAGGGCCGGCTCCTAGTCCTCACCTTCAAAGGGCACTCCTTCGGTCATCCAGGCCGGGGCGGGTGCCCCTTTTAGGTAGTGGTCGAAGTATTGCTTCATCTTGATGGAGTAGTCCAACTTGTTGGCGTATTGCTGTAGGTGATGCGGCTCTCCCCGGTACTGCAAGAAGATGGACTCCTTGTCGAGACGTCGAAGGGCCAGGTAGAGCTCGACGCCTTGGGTCCAGGGCACGGCCTCGTCCGCGTCGCCGAATTGGAGCAGAAGGGGAGTCTCGATGCGGTCGGCGTAGAACAGGGGCGAGTTTTCGATATAGAGGTCCCGTCCTTGCCACAGAGATGCTCCGAGGCGGCTTTGGGTTCGCTCGTATTGGAATTGCCGGGCCAAACCCGTGCCATAGCGAATGCCACCGTAGGCGCTGGTCATATTGGAGACCGGGGCTCCCGCGACCGCGGCGGCGAACATATGGGTTTGGGTCACGACGAAGGTGGTTTGATAGCCCGACCAGGAGTGACCGTGCAAGCCCAACGCGTCGGGGTCGGCCACTCCCATTTCCACCAGCTTGTTCAGGCCCGGCACCAAGGCCTTGACCGCCGACAAACCGGGACGACCGACCTCGAAACGGACGTCGGGCAAAAAAACGCAATATCCATGGGATGCGTAGATCGGAAAGCTGGGTCGGTGGTTGACCTTGGGCTCGTTGAATTCGTGGAGCCTTTGGGAAAAGAAGCGATAGTAATAGGTGAGCACAGGGCAACGCTCGCCGTCGGCTAGGGTCTCCGGTCGGATCAACACCCCTTGAAGAGGAATCCCGTCAGAGCTTCGCCATTCCACAAGCTCCGCTCGACCCCAAGCAAAATCTTTGATTTGAGGGTTGGCTCGGCTGATTTGGCGACGATTCTCGAAACCCACGTCCGCGGCCCAAAGATTGGGAAACTCGCGGTAGCTCTCTTGGGTGAAGAGCAGGCGCGGATGTGCTTCGGCCACCTGGATGAGCTCGAAGCGTTTTTCGGCCTCGTGGATCTTTTTGAATTCCGCGGTGACCGGATTCAGTCTCCACAGACTGTCGTTTTTGGTCCGGTCGCGATAGCCCTCCACCAGCCAGGGGCCCTTCGTCGGCACCGAGTCCAGCTTCGGATCGAGGTCCCAGAGTCGGAATTGGGTCTTCTCCCGGCGGCCTAGCCCTTCGGTGAGGCAAGCGGGCTCTTCGGGCGGCGAGACGGGGAATCGCCAGATGTCGAATTTGTCGTAAATCAGAACCGCGCTGCCGTCTTCCAAGAAACCCGCGGAGCCGTAGCCGGGAGCTGCCGATGGATAGTCATGATCCTCGTCGGCGAACGACACGTCCAGCCCGGCGGTCAGCCGGCGTTTGGTGTCGGTGTCCGCATCGTAAAGGTGCCAATGCCCGTCCTCGTACCAGGCAACCTGCCGTCCGCTCGGCGAGAGCTGCGGGGTAGCCTCGCCGAGGCGGCGAGCCAACAGCTCGCGCTCACCGGTCTCCAGGGAGATCCAATAGAGGTCGGCGAAGAAGCCTTCCCAGGTCCGTTCGCGCAAATAGGGTGTCTCCGCCGTGCCCCAGACCCCCCGAGCGCTGTGGGTCGGCTCGACGGTCCGCACATCAGGGGCGGCGAGCGGCACAAGACTCGCATCCGACAGATGAAAGACCGCGAGATAGGTTCGGTCCTTCTCGGTCTCCCACTCCTCGCGCTCGTTGCTTTTGATCAGGGGATCGTCCACGTGCCAAACGTCCAGGTCCGCGTCGGCGAGGATGGTTTGCACGTCATAGGGGTCGAATTCCGATTCGCTCTCGTCGTCTGAGCTCGGTGTTGCTCGGCGGGCTTTGAAGCCGAAAAACAAACGTCGACCGTCACGGCTCCAGGTCAAGGTGTTGACGGAAGGGATGTGTCGGCCCTCCGGTGCGGCCGCGGTGGTGACGATCTCTCGCGCCTCCCGGGTTCGGCCGTGCCAGAGCTGAATCGACCCGTCGCCGGGCTCGCCGTCGGCGTCGTCGACCGCTGACACAAAGGCCAGATCGGGGGTCGTTTCCGACCAGGCGAGAGCGGTGTAACGCCCATTTCGAGCCGACGCCACTTGCAAGGCGTTTTCAAGCGTGGGCGGGGAGTCCGTCAAGGGCAATACGTAGAGGCCGTTAGCACCTTCTGGAGCCGCCACCGAATAGGCTAAGAAATCGGAGGTTTCAGCGATCAGAGCCGACTCGACATGGGGGATCTCCAGCTCGTTTCCCGAGCCGAGGTGGCGGACGCGAAGGGTCGAGCCGAGTCGCTCCTCTTTTTTGTCGTCGTCTTCGTCGGATTCGTCTAGCTCCTCGGTCGGCACTTCTATGGATGCCTGCTCCGAGCTTTTGGGCTCTCCTTGGTCCTCGGCTTCTACCTGGCCTTCGGTTTCTGCAAGACCCTCTTCGCCGGCACTTCCTTCTATCTCAGCCTCCTCGGGAGCACAGCCTCGGGAGTCTTTGTCGGTGTCTTGCTCCTTCGGCGCCTTGGCATGGTGGATCCAAATCCATTGGCCATCGGCCGAGAAACCGAAGCTCTCGACGCGCTCGACATCGATTCGTGCGTCCGACTGGGTGCTCAGGAGCGCTAGGCCGTTCTTCGGGGCTGCTTCCGGGTCGTCCTCCGGGGCATTTTCCAGCTCCTCGAGGGTCGGCACCACCAAGGCGGCGATCCAAGAGCCGTCCTGAGTGAGGGCAGGAGAGCGTCCTCGCTCGATGGTCGCCTTTCGGTTGCCGTCGAGGGCACGAGCCTCGACCATTCCGTCTCCCCGGTCCGGGCGCAGCTCATACGCCGTCCACGAGCCGTCTTCGGAGATCACCGGATCCACCAGGGTGTGGAATTTCATCAGATCGACGAAACCCAAAACTTTGCCGGCTTTGGCGCCTTCCGCTTGGGCGACTGCGGCAACGGCTGGTGCGGCAACGGCTAATATGGTGAAAACAACGATGCCGATGATCCGCCGGCGAAGATCCCTCGAAGGGCTAGGAGGAGGTAGTTGCATGGAATGGATCCTGATGTAAGTGGATGGGTCTCGGGCCAGTTGGATACGAACGGCGTCTGAAGACGGATGAGAATTGTAGTGGATCCTGTCCCTAGGGCCGAATCGACAGGAACGACTCGGGGAACCCAGCGAAGAAGGCGAATGAAGATACGAAAGAACACACGAAAGAACACACGGTGGAGATCGAGCTCGATGATCCACGGGAACCATGCCGCGAAGAATGGATTAGCGAAGCCCAGCTCGGTAGAGAGTGGTACAGGAATAGGCACAGGAATAGGCACAGGAATAGGCACAGGAATAGGCACAGGAATAGGCACAGGAATAGGCACAGGAATAGGCACAGGAATGGCCGCCCCGGCACCTCGATGGATGCCCTTGCTGTGTAGCCTTTCACTGGTGGCGGGCATCGTTTGGGCTGCCTCTTGGTCTGCCTCGGCTCAGGAGATTCCCGCGGAGAACGGCTCGAGAGGTGAGGTGGTGAACGAGCAAGACCGTCCGTATTTATTGGTGTTGGGGGTCGCCCAAGACGGTGGCGTGCCCCAAGCCGGCACCCGCTCGCGTCCCCGTTGGCAAGCTCCGGGCTTTCGGAGCTTGGCGACTTCCTTGGCCGTTGTAGATCCCGCGGGTCCTTCCCGGCTGCTTTTCGATGCCACCCCGGATTTGCGGGAGCAATTAGCCATGCTGGACCGGTTGGCGCCAGTAACGGCTTCTCCGGGATTGGACGGGATCTTTCTCACCCATGCCCACATGGGGCATTACACCGGGCTCATGTTTTTGGGTTTCGAGTCCATGGGCGCGTCCGGTGTGCCGGTCTTTGCCATGTCGCGCATGGCCGAGTATTTGCGGTCGAACGGGCCCTGGAGCCAGCTGGTGAGCTACGGCAACATCGAGCTGAAAGCAATCCATGACCGCCGAGCGGTCGAGGTGACGGCTCGCCTTCGCGTGACGCCGATTGCCGTGCCCCATCGCCAAGAATTCTCCGAGGTCGTGGGTTTTCGGATCCAAGGCCCTCAAAGATCCGTGCTGTTCATTCCGGATATCGACAGCTGGCATGAGTGGGACGAAGCCGGGACGCGGATCGAGAATGAGATCGCCGCGGTAGACATCGCCTACTTGGACGGCACTTTTTTCGCCAACGGCGAGATCCCGGGGCGAGACATGAGCGGTTTCCCGCATCCATTTATCAGCCACTCGCTGGAGCGATTCCGGGACTTGCCCGTGTCGGAAAAGCGGAAGATCCGCTTTATCCATCTGAATCACACCAATCCGGCATTAAATCCCCACGGTGAAGCCAGGCGGCACATCGAGTCTTTGGGTTTCGCGGTGGCGGAGGAGGGGGAGCGGCAGGATCTCTAGAGCTGGAGAAACAGCCGTCAGGATCCTTCGGGCCTGGAGCGAAGCAAGCGTTCCAAGGCCGGGAGAACCGGGATATCGGCTTTTGCCCAGCACAGACTATCCAGCTGGTCCGCACCGACCCAACGGATTTGATCGTGATCTTTGAGCCGGGGTCGCCCTTGGACGATCTCGGCCGTAAAGACGTCCAAAATGATGTGTTTGGCGAAATGATAGACGGTTCCGCGACCGAGCCGGGAACCGACCTCGATCTCCAGCTCGAGCTCTTCTCGAATTTCCCGTTTGAGAGCTTCTCCGGGACATTCACCAGGCTCGATCTTGCCCCCTGGGAATTCCCAACAGCCGGGGCTCGAGACGTGGGCTGCCCGCCGAGCGACTAGGCAGGTGTGGGAACGCAAAATGGCCGCCCCGACAACGTGTATTTCGTGGCGTTTCTCGCGGATATCTTCCATGGAATCGGAGCTTTCCACGTTGCAAGCCTGATCAGGGTTGGCTAAGGTGGGGCAGTTCAATTTCGTCCCAGGGTTTTGAGGGCTACGATGGCAATTTCGTCCGATCAGTTTCGAAACACACTGAGAATGTTCCCCGCAGGGGTAACGCTGGTGACCACCCGGACCCGAGACGGAAAACGTCACGGTATGACCGCGTCGTCGTTTACGTCGGTCTCCGCGGATCCACCACTGATCTCGGTGGTGATCGACCGCCAATCGACGATGAGCAACTTATTGTTGCACGAGACCAACTTCTTCGCCGTCAGCATTTTGGCCCACGATCAAGAAGAGCTTTCAAATCGCTTCGCCTCATCCCAAGAAGACCGCTTCGCGATCGGTAAATGGATCGAAGCGGAAACCGGTGCGCCCATTCTCGAAAACGCTTTGACCTGGCTCGATTGCCGAATTCACTTTCGGCAGCAAGCCGGATCTCACAACATTTTCGTCGGCCAAGTGCTGGCAAGCGAAGTGGTGCGTCCCGAGGATTTGCCGTTGCTGTATTGGAATCGTAACTATCGCGATGTCCTTCCCGATGCGGAGCTCGACAAACCGGTGGAGGAAAAGCCGATTTTTGGAGAATCGAGCGCCGTCAAAGCCGGCGAGGATTCATGAAGCTTCTGCCCGCCTTCGAATTCCCTCCCGTTTCCCACCGTTTTCACACGTCAAATGAGCACGGCATATGATGACGTCAGATGAGCACGCAGGCCAATTATGAGCAGTAATAAGGAAGTCGCCAAGCTTTTCGACCAGATGGCAGCGGGATTGGAAATCCTCGGCGCCAATCGATTCCGGGTCAACGCCTATAACCGCGCATCGAGGGTGATCGAAGACTTGACCGAAGATGTGCGAGCCGTGGTGGAGCAAGATTTGCCGACCGCGGTCAAACGCCTGACGGCTTTCGACGGCATCGGCAAAGGCATGGCGGAGAAGGTCGTCGAGGTGATCGAGACCGGAGAGATGACCGAGCTCAAGGAGCTTCTCCAGAAGGTGCCGGCCGGGGTTTTCGAGTTGCTCGAGATTCCCGGGATCGGGCCGAAAGCGGCTAAAGCCATGTGGGAGGAGCTCGGCATCGCGTCGGTGGAAGACCTCAAGGCGACGTCGGACGAGGATCTGGCGAAGGTACCTCGCATGGGCAAGAAAACCGTGGCCAACATTCGCAAGGCCATTGCCTTCAACGAGGAATCCGGCGATCGGGTGCCGATTGGGCTGGCAAAGCCGTTGGCAATCGAGATCCGCGAGGAGCTGGCGCAGCTGGACGGCGTGCGGCAGGTGGAATATGCCGGCAGCCTCCGACGGGGACGGGAGACCATCGGCGATCTCGATTTTCTGGTCGCTTGTGACGATTCGGCTCTAGCTCGCGACCATTTTGTCTCCATGCCCCGGGTGACCCAGGTGCTGGCCAAGGGCGAGACCAAGTCATCGGTTCGGGTGAAGGCCGGCGCCGTGGTGATGCAGGTCGACCTGAGGATCGTGCCCGAAGCGGTCTACGGTGCGGCTCTGATGTATTTCACCGGTTCGAAAGAGCACAACGTCCGGTTGCGGGAATTGGCCATCAAACAGGGCAAACGCCTGAATGAATACGGCCTTTTCTCCGGCACTGAAGAGCGACCCCAAGATTCCGGAGCCGAGCCCCTCGCGGCCCGCACGGAGCAGGAAATCTACGCCGATCTTGGCCTGCCGTGGGTAGCCCCGGAGCTGCGGGAAGATCGGGGGGAGCTGGAAAGGGGAGAGAAACCTCTGATCCAGGTGTCGGATATCCGCGCTGAGCTGCACGCCCACACCACCGCCAGTGACGGTCGGCTTTCCATCGAAGAGCTGGCGCGGGAGGCGGCCGGCCGAGGATTCCACACCATCGCGGTGACCGATCACTCCAAAAGCCAACCGATCGCCAACGGGCTGACGGAAGATCGACTGAAGCGCCATATTGAGGCCATTCGGGAAGCGGACGAGGCGGTGCCGGAGATCAAGATCCTGGCCGGATCCGAGGTCGACATCCTGTCCGACGGTAGCTTGGACTACGATGATGAGCTCTTGGCGCAGCTGGATATCGTGGTCGCTTCACCCCATGCGGCGTTGCGGCAAGATCCCGCCACCGCCACCGAGCGGCTGCTGAAGGCCATCCGCCACCCTCTGGTGCACATCATCGGCCATCCCACGGGCAGAATCGTCAATCGAAGGGAAGGGCTGGCCCCGGATTTGAAGGCTTTGATCGAGGCGGCGTTGGAGTCGGACACGGCGCTCGAAGTGAATGCCAATTGGAACCGCCTGGACCTGCGCGATACTCACCTCAGGGCCGCGGTCGATGCGGGGGTCAAGATCGCCATCAACACGGACGCACATGACTCTCGCCACTTCGATTTCATCAGCTACGGTGTGCAGACCGCCCGGCGAGCGGGCATGGAGCCTGAGTCTTGCATCAACACCTGGGATGCGGACCGGCTCCATGGCTGGCTACGTTCGAAACGCTAGCTCAGTAGGCGTTGTGCCAGAGACCGCTTCGGAAGGTCATCCAGAGGATCTTCAGATCCAAGAGGAACGACCAATTCTGGATGTAGTAGAGATCGTATTGGATCCGTTTTTTGATCGAGGTATTACCCCGCCAGCCGTGCACTTGGGCCCAACCGGTGATTCCGGCTTTGACCCGATGGCGCAGCATGTAGTCCGGGATCTTGTGCTTGAACTCGTGCACGAAGGTCGGGCGCTCCGGACGGGGGCCGATAATCGACATCTCGCCCATCAGCACATTCCACAGCTGAGGTAGCTCGTCGATGGACCATTGACGCATGAAGCTGCCCCAAGCGGTTCGCCGTGAGTCGCCTTTGATCGCCCAAACCGGCCCGGTCGACGATTCGGCGTCGACGCGCATGGAGCGGAATTTGAGGATCATGAAGCTTTGGCCGTCGAGCCCCATCCGTTCTTGCTTGTAGAACAAGGGACCTCGGTCTTCCCGCCAGATAAGCCAAGCGACGATCGGGAAGAACGGCATCAGCACGATCAAACCCGCGGAAGCGATGGCAATATCCATGGCCCGTTTCGCCAGGCTGCTCCAGCCTTGGAGGGGAACCTGAGAGAGGTTGATGACGGGAGTGCCGTCGAGATCTTCTAGGCTGGCGTGGTGGGTCGCGTATTGCAGCACGTCGGGAACGAGCTTGACCTCCACACAATGTCGGCTGACCTCCTCCATGATGCGCATCATTTTGCGATGGGCTTCTAGGGGAAGGGCGACATAAACCTGATCGATGCGGTGGGTCTCGAGGGCCGACTCGACGTCTCTGAGGGTGCCGAGGACCGGCACGTCGAGGAATCGGCGACCGGCTTTGCCCCGATCATCGTCGAGGAATCCCGCCACCTCAAACCCCAGCTCGCGATGGGCCTGCAGCTTGCTGACGATTTCCTTGCCCAGGTTGCCGGCGCCGACCACCAGGATACGTTGCAAATTGTGCCCGGCCAAACGGCGTCGTTGAAGGGCGTAACGGGTGAGCACCCGTGCCGCAACCACCAAGAAGAGATCCGCGACCACGAAAATGCCGATGAAGGCACGGCTATATGTGAAAAGCGTGTCGGAATCGGCGGAGAGGGTCGGTCGATACCAGGCTTGCACCGCGGAAATCAGGAAGGTGGCGAAGAAGACCGCCAACATGATGGTCAACGCCTCGTCGACCCGGCTGCGATCACGGCGGCTTTGATAGAGGCCGTGGAAATAGAAAACCACCGGCCACACCGCGAGCACGATGGGCAGGACCTGCAAATAACGAGCGAAATCGGGGATGCCTTTAGTAAGAGGTGGAATCCCGAGCTCGAAACGAATTAGCCAAGCGATGAAAAAGGCGAGAAGGGTTGCGACTAGATCGCCGGTCAAGTAGAGGAGTGCATTGCTTCTCTTTTGCTTGCGAATCATTTCCTCTCCGTAGGCTGGGCCGTGCTTCCCGATCTTTCCCGGATTGATCGTTCCGGGTTTGAGCCTTCTCGGCTGGCTAGCCTGTCCTCGATCGAGGACTTCAGCCGATGGGTGAAGTGCTGCGACGAGAAATGGGCTGCACGACTCTCCAATTCCAAAGGATTGAATCGAATCTTGAGGGATTTGTCAATTGCCACGGCGATGGTTTCGGGATCCGAGCTGTCGAAAAGCACCCCGTGAATGCCGTCTTGCACGATGTCCAGCACCCCGCCGCGACCCAAGGCGACGACCGGAATACCGGCCGCCAAGGCTTCTACGGCGGCGATGCCGAAGTCTTCTATCCCCGGTTGAATAAAGAAAGAAGCTTCTCGGTAGAGTGTTTTCAGTTGTTCGTCGTCGACCCTGCCGAGCAGCTTTGTGTTTCCTCGGCAAAGATTTTTCAATGAAGTCAGCTCGGGGCCGGTGCCGACGATCCGCAGCTCCAATCCGCGGAGCTCACATGCCTGGATCGCCCGATCCAATTTTTTGTATGGCACGAGGGCCGAGACGGCCAGGGCGTATCCACCTTTGGGTATTGTATATGTCCCTGTGTCATTTTTTCTATCCCCGTCCGCGGCTGTTTCCATTCCGGAATCTTGCTGGTTGGGGCGCTTAAAGGCTTGGGTCGCCACCGGCGGGTGCAAAACCTCGGCGGCGCGACCGTAAAAGCGTTGGATGCGCCTGGAAACAAAGGCTGAGTTGGCCCAGAAGTGATCGACCCGTGGGCACGACGCCACGTCCCACAAACGCAGCTGAGAGATGCAGAGGGTGCGAAAACGGGCGACCAGCCCCCGGCGTTTCGGAAAGTATTGGTGCTCTTGATCCCAGGCGTAGCGCATGGGGCTGTGGCAGTAACAGAGGTGAAGCGCTTGAGGGCCCGGAATGACCCCTTTGGCCACACAGTGGCTGGTGGAGATGATCAGGTCGTATTCCGTGAGGTCGAAATCCTCAATGGCGGATGGGAAGAGTGGCAGAAGATGCCGATAGTGCTTCCGCAGAAAGGGCCGTGTCCAGCGACCTTGCAGGTATGAGGAGTGGATGGGGTGTGCCTCGAGCTGATCCGATACCGAGCCCGGGAAGTGAAAGAGAGTGTAAATCGGCGCCCCTGGGAACAGCTCGGCGATGGCTTCCAACACCTTTTCACCGCCGCGCATGCCGGTCAGCCAATCGTGGACCAGCGCCACCCGCAGCCCGGAGGTGGCTCGGGCAAATGAACAGATCGGCTCGCTCATGATGCTGGGGATTCCGCTTGGGCTGAGCGGCCCCGCCCCGCCTCCAAGGCCAAGCGATAGATGTCCAATGTTCTCGAGGCGGCCAGCTCCCAGCTGAAGTCTTGGGAGCGTCGCTCACCCGCTTTTCGCAGGGATTCGTGATGCTCCTCGTCGGCAATGCATTGGACGATGGCCTGGGCCATGGCTTCGACGTCTAGGGGGTTGACGAGGTGGGCATATCCCGCGGCGATTTCCTTGAGCGCCGAGGTATTGGAGGTGATCACCGGCACTTGGGACGCCATGGCCTCGACCACCGGTAGGCCGAATCCTTCGTAGAGGGTTGGGTACAGGAAGAGCTTCGCCCCTTGGTAGATCGCCGGCAGCACCTCTTGGTCGACGTGGCCGACGAGCACGATGTCGTCCTGGAGGCCGAGCTGCTCGGCACGCTGGCGAATCTTGAATTCCATGCCCGAGCGGTCTCCAACGCAGACTAGGGGAGCGTCAAAGTCGTGGAGCTCGCGAGCCCGGGCATAGGCCAAGACGACGTTGTCGAGGTTCTTATGCGGTTTCGGGTTGCCGACGAAGAGCAGGTAATTTTTGGGAATACCGAGCTCGGCTAAATGGCGATCCCGGACCTCGTCGTCCAGCCGCTGCCTGAAGACATTCTCAATGCCGTTGTGCACGACCTCGATTTTCCGTCCCTGAACGCCGAAGAAATCTCGCAGATCGGAGCGCGTGTTGTGGGACACGGTGATGATGCGATCCCCACGGCTGAGCCCCCGGCGGATCATCTTCTCCGCATAGATGTAAGCGAAGCGATTGGGCAGGTATTCCGGATAGAGCAAGTGGATGATGTCGTGGATCGTCACCACCGCTTTGCACGGCACCCACATCGGCAACACGTAGTGGGTCGCGTGGTAGAGGTCGACCTTGAGTCGGAGGAGACGCCAGGACAAGGCGTAAAGCTCGCGAATGGAATAGACCGGTGAGCGATTCAGGACGATCTCGAAATTCTCCGGAAGATCTTTCAAGGCCTCGCGACCGGCTGGGCCGGTGAGCAAAAAGTAGCGATTCTCTCGGTCCAGCTCGGCCAGCTCGGCGATCAGGTTGCGCACGTAGGTGCCGATGCCGAAATCGCTGATTTTTCTGGCGTCAATGGCGATCCGGTAGGTCACGCAATGGCTCCGAAAGCAGATGGGGCGCGAGAGTGGTTTGAGGTCACGGTACAGGCCAGGGCTCGCCGCGCGCTCAATCATCGAGTCGACCCGTTGGCGGGAGGCCGACGTCCTGGGTTTTCGTCCGATGGGTGGGGCAGCTTGTCGGTCCGGGCTCGGTGGATTTCGCTCGGCCCCAGGGCGTTGGGGGCTTCCGCGAGGCACGGGAGCCGAACCTCTTCTCGGCCAGTGTATTCGAGCCATCGGTCCGAGTAAAGCTCAGAATCTACGACTTCTGCTCTGTGTCCCGGAGGCGGCTATGACCACGAATTTACCTTGAGATGTTTCACCGATCGGCCGCCTCTGAGATGATCCGGAGCTTACGGGGCGAGCCCCCGAGATTCCAGAAAAAAGCTCCGGCAATATCGCTCCGAGAGCATCAATAGCACCACAGTGGGTCGAAATCGACAGATCGCAAGGGGAGAGTGTTGAGCCGGGATTCGTATCGTTCCATACGCCGCCTTCTGTCTCCGCTGCATCCCCGCAAGCTGTGGAGCAGGGCGCGATTCGTGGCCCATCTCTTGGGTTGGCATCACGTCAAGCTTTGGCTTTCGGGGCTGCGTCCCAAGCGGCTGATCGCTTCCTGGGAGTTCTTGCGACGGCAGTCGGCTGAGATCCAATCTCGACGGCGAGAGCCCCGATTGACGGTGGCGGTGGATATCTCCCCGTTCTGGGAACCGCTCACCGGCATCGGCTGGTACCTCTACCGCTTGCTGCAAGCTATGGCGGATCGTGAGGATGTTCGGCTTCGGTTGTATGGCCCCGGGCTCGTGGACAAGGGCGATACCCCGGACCCGATGGTGGCGATTCCCGAGGGGCCGGCGCTGGAGCGGGTGCAATATCGCATCCCCGAGGACTTCAGCATCGTCTGGTATTGGTTGACGGACCGCTTGCGACCCCACGAAGAGCGACTGATCGCTTTCGACCGCAATCAAGTGCTCTTCGCACCAAACTATTACTTGCCCGAGCGTTTTGGTCGCTGTGCAGGACATCTCGTGGCCACCATCCACGACCTTTCCGTCTTGGTGGTGCCGGAGACCATGCGCGAGTCCACCCGGGAAGTGCTTTCCCGCCAGCTGCGTGCCACGGCAGAGAAGGCCGCCCTGGTGCTCACCGACAGCAAAGCCGTCGAGCAGGAGATCGTCGCCGAAGGCCTGGCCGACGAGCATCGGGTGAAAGCGGTCCATTTGGCTCCGGGCTCTACCCTCGGCGTCGAGCCCCGGATTCCCGATGGTCTTCCCGAGCGATATGTGCTCTTCGTCGGCACCATTGAGCCCCGCAAGAACTTGGGAACTCTGCTGGCTGCTTTCTCTCGCTTCCGTCAGTCCAGCAGAGCTTCGGATTCCGAAGAAAAGCGGTCCGAGGGACTTTCACTGGTGCTCTGCGGGGGATTGGGCTGGAAGACCGAAAGCATCAAAGGGCGAATCGAAGAAGCAGAACAGGCGGGTTGGTGCCGACGCATGGGATATCTGACCGAGTCGGAGCTGGTCGGTGTTTACAGCCGGGCAGAGTGGGTCGCGCTGCCTTCTCTTTACGAAGGGTTCGGTCTGCCGGCGGTTGAGGCCATGGCGGTCGGAGCACCGCTGTTGTTGGCGGACATTGCCGTGCTTCGGGAAGTGGGGGGAGATGCCGCCCTCTACGCTCCGAGCCGCGACGTGGAAGCTTGGGTGGACCTGCTGGTCGCTATCGACCGGGATCCGTCGCTCAGAGCGAGGCACAGCGCTAACAGCAGGCGACGCTCGGCGGTGTTCAGCTGGCAGAAAACCTCCGATGCCACGGTCGAGGCCTGGCGATATGCCGTCGATCTGCAGGAAAATGCCGGTCATGGCTCGTGAACAAGAATCCCCGAAGGGGCTGAAAGCCGCGGCCGGAAGGTCTTGGCGGTTGAGCGGCGCGGTCGTTTTCGTGCTGGCGCTGCTCGGCCACTTCTATTTTTGGTACATGCCGCGAGCCCGCCCGGCGCTTCCCGGGCAAGATCTCCCCGCTCGGCTGCTGAATCACCCTGATCTGCCCCTCGCGGTGTGGATGCCTTTCCCCCATCAGAATCTCGGCGCGCTGGAAGCTTTCGGCCTCAGCACTGGGACCCTGCAAGCAGCCCTACGCTTGGCCGCCTTGCCCAGCCCGGCTTTGCCGAGGTTCGGGCATCTCAGGGTGCCACCCTCCCGCTCCTTAGCCGTGGCGACGGAAAGACGTGGAGAGCGCTTTGTGGTGGCGGCCGACGTCTATCCCGCTGCCGGAGCCTTCTTTCGGCTCGCCGGGCGGTTGGCCGGCAATCCCTGGTTGGCGGGGGGCAGTCTGCTGACCGACGAGGGGCGTCTGTCGGTGCAATGGCACGGCAATGTTTGGAGTGTCAGCTCTCAAGGTGATGTGGGATTTACCGACGGCGGAACCTTTCCGCCGTCCTTCGCTCACCGCGATCCGGGGCTTGCATCCAGCCCCGGCAGAAAGCCGGTTTTGGTGGCCGAGGCGAGATGGACGCGCGATCCGCTGCCGGAGGGTCGCTACTATCTATTCGTCGACGATCAAGGCGTGGAGCTGATCTCCGATGCGGCCACGGACCGTCCGCCGTCGACCTCGGAGGCGATGGTCCGAGCGCGGGCGCTGCTGCTGGCGGTGTCGGCTGCGGACGGGCCGCTGGGTGACGGTGGTCAAGCCTTGGCTTTGATCGGTCAGGCCTCGGACCAAATCGCCGAGCTTCCCAGGGGCGCGGTGATTCACCGGCCCGGGGTGGATCGTTGGAGCCTGCCGGCCGAAGGGTTGTTGAGCATGGCCGGCCGAAAGCCGAGCGTCGGCTCAGGGGCCGGGCTGGAGGTGATCGCCACCGATTCCACGGGTCTGACCCAAGGACAATCCCTAGCGTTGGAAGTGGCGGCGCTGTTACGATCGCGCGCCGCCGAGAGCGCTTTGGTTTTCGGCTTGTGGGTGGAGCTTTCTCCTGCCTCTTTAGAAGTGGGGCGCATCCGCCGGGGATTGGAAAGGGCTCCGCTCTGGTCGAGGGAGCAGGTCACCCGATGGCGGGAGGCCGACCGTTTTTTGGCGGGTATGGCGACACCTTGGCAACGGATGGTGCTCGTGGTTCGAGAGGAACCGTCCAGCCTGTGGTTGTTGGTGGAGTGAGGAGGGGCTCCGGCTCCGCACCATCGCGAGCGCCCGGATCGTCCCGAGATAGTGGGCTGTCCGATTGCCGTAAAAGACCATTGCAAAGGCCGATTGACAGAGGGGCGGGGATGCCTTAACCTCTCCCACCTGGCTCGGCTTCCGGGGAATTCTCATGGAAATTCGCCTCGATCAGCTCGGCGAACCGCGATTCATCTGGCGGGAAACCTTAGAGCTCGCCCCTGACGAGCTGGCCCACGACGATCTTCTCGACATCGGACCCATCGACTGCCGTGGATCTCTCGATGCCACGCATTCGGGATTCGTGCTTCGCCTCAGCCTCAGGTACGAGCAGGCTTTGTCCTGCGTTCGTTGCCTCGGGGAAATTCGGTCCGAGGTCCGTCCTGAGCTCGACTTCCTGATCGAATTTCAATCCGCGGAAGAAGGCGGTGAGATGGAGGAAGAAGTTAGCCTGGAGAGGGAAGATCTCGGGGTTCTTATGATGAGCACACCCCTTCTCGACACCCGTCCTTTGGTGGTCGAGCAGGTTCAGCTGGGACTGCCCATGAAGCCGCTGTGTAAGAAGGATTGCGCCGGCTTATGTGGACGTTGCGGCTCTGATCTGAACCAAGGACCGTGCGATTGTGAAGCCGAGGTGGATCCCCGTTGGGCGGCCCTCAAGGGCCTGAGCAAGGGGTGAGGCATCGGCACGGCTGCTACAGGAAAGCAAGACTTCTGGAACGATTTTTCAGCTGGCCGGCCCGCGAAGGATGGACCTTCGGCCCGGTCGATAGAAGACGATGACCACCCGTCATCGCGATGGAGACTCTGAACATGGCTAATCCGAAACGACGTCAATCCAAGGCCCGCCGCGACCGCCGCAGGGCACACGATGCTCTCAGCCGTCCCGGCACCTCCAATTGCTCCAACTGCGGGGAGGCCAAGCTGCCCCATCGCGTGTGTGGCTCCTGCGGCCATTATCGTGACCGCGAGGTGGTCGAGGTCGACGGCAACTTCTGATCGGCTGAGGCGAGGACGCCCTCGCCCCTAAGATGGAAAAAAGGCCACTGACGATCGCTGTAGACGCGATGGGCGGGGACTATGCTCCCCGCTCTGTGGTGCAAGGTGCCGTGACGGCTGCCGAAGGCGGGATTCCGGTGATCCTCGTCGGGGACCGGTCTCAAGTCGAGGCTGAGCTCCGCCGGATTGCGGGTGGATCCGAGCTTTTGGCTTCCGGGCAATGCGCCATCGAGCACGCCGATCAGGTGGTGGCGATGGAAGAGCGTCCAGTGGCTGTCCGCAAGAAACGGCAAGCGTCCGTGCGGGTTTGCGCTCGGCTGGTCAAAGAGGGCCGAGCCCAGGCCATGGTGACGGCGGGAAATACCGGCGCCGCGATGATCGTCGCCAAGACGGTGATCGGCACGATCCCCGGGGTGGATCGCCCGGCTTTGGCGGGAGTCTTCCCCAATCGGAAGGGGCGCACTGTGGTGCTCGATGTCGGGGCCAATCTCAGCTCCCGGGCTTCACACCTGCGCCAATTCGCGGTCATGGGGCATTTCTTTGCCCAGGAGATTATCGGGACCCCGGCTCCCCGGATCGGCTTGATGTCGGTGGGTGAAGAAGCCTCCAAGGGCACCGACCTGACCCGCCAAGTCTTCCAAGTCCTTAAAGAAACCGGCCTCAACTTTGTCGGCAACGTCGAGGGGCGCGACGTCTTTCGCGGCACGGTCGACGTCATCGTCTGCGACGGCTTCGTCGGCAACGTGGTGTTGAAGACCTCCGAGTCGCTGGCGGGCTATTTGGGCTCTTTGATCAAAAGGGAGCTGGCGAGCACGTGGCGCACCCGAATTGGCTATTGGCTGGCAAAGCCGGCCTTGGAAGCGTACCGTCGGCAAACGGATTGGAGCGAGTTCGGCGCGGCCCCGCTGCTCGGGGTGCAAGCCGGGTGCTTCATCGGCCACGGCCGGTCCAACGCCAAGGCGGTGAAGAACGCGATCCGGGGCGCCCATGGTTTCGCTGCCGCGGATTTGCACAACAAGATTCGAGAGAAGGTCGCGGAGCTGCACAACAAAGAAGCGGCGTTGTTGTCGTGATGCATCCTTCGGATCCGTCCGGCTCGGATGCCGCCGGCCGTGTGAGCAGGCTCAAAGCCCTTCCGCAAATCCCAGGAAACAATTCAGGAACGAATCGATGACTAAGCTGGCAGTGGTTTTTCCGGGTCAAGGCTCCCAGAGTGTCGGAATGGGTAGGGACTGGGCGGACACCCACGACATCGCCCGCCGCGCTTTCGAGGAAGCGGACGACGCCTTGGGCTTCTCCCTATCCGACCTGTGCTGGTCGGGACCAGCGGAAGATCTTCAGCTCACCGCCAATACCCAACCGGCGATTTTGGCCTGCTCGGTGGCCATGTATCGAGTGCTCGCGGAGATGGCGGGAGATCGCTTGCAGTTGGCTTGCTTGGCCGGTCACAGCCTGGGAGAGTATTCGGCCCTAGTGGCCGCGGGGGCCCTGGACTTCGGTGACGCGTTGCGGCTGGTCCGGCGCCGCGGCCGGTTGATGCAGGAAGCGGTTCCGGTCGGCCAGGGCGCGATGGCCGCCGTCATGGGGCTGGAGCGCTCGCAGTTGGAGCAGGTGCTGGCGGACACCGATCTGGGCGACGAGGTCTGCACCCTGGCCAATCTGAACTCGCCTCAGCAATTGGTGGTCGCAGGGCATACGGCGGCAGTCGAAAAAGTGGCAGCCGCCGCCAAAGAAGCCGGCGCCAAGCTCGCCAAGATGCTGCCGGTGTCGGCACCCTTCCATTCGCCGCTCATGGCCCCGGCTCGGCAACAGCTCACCCCGGATCTCGAAGCGGCTCCATTTGCCGATCCCAACCCGCCGGTTTGGACCAATATCGATGCGCGACCGGCGACCCGTGGGCAGGAAGCCCGAGACGCCCTCATTCGCCAGATCGACGGTCCCGTCTATTGGACCGACATCATTCAGGGTATGGTTGCCGAGGGGGTCGACACGATTTTGGAAGTCGGCCCCGGAAAAGTCTTGCAAGGTTTGGGCAAGCGAATCGACCGCAGTGTCGATTGGAAGAGCTTGCCCGAGCCGGGCGCCCTAGAGGACCTCGTAACGTCTCTGGTCGGCTGACCGGCCAAAGGAGCGGGTAGACCGACTGCCCGACGGCGAATTCGACCGTACGGCCCGCGCCGTACCGACTCGAAAGGACTAAGATCACATGTTTCGACTCGACGGCAAGACGGCTTTGGTGACCGGAGCGTCCCAGGGCATTGGTCGTACCCTGGCTCTTCAGCTCGCCCAACAAGGGGCGCGCGTGATTCCGGCCGCCCGCTCTGTGGACAAGCTGGAGTCGGTGGCCGAGGAGATTCGGTCCGCCGGCGGACAGGCTCACCCCCTGGCCCTCGACATCTCACAGCCGGGAGAAATCGCTGGGCAGCTGGGCGAGCTGCCCGAAGAGTTTGCCGAAATCGACATCTTGGTCAACAACGCGGGTATCACCCGCGACGGTCTATTCGCCCGCATGGGGCTGGACCAATGGGAGGAAGTCATCAATACCAACCTCACGGGAGCCTATGCGGTGACCCGGGAGATGGTGAAGGGTATGATGCGCAGACGTTACGGGCGCATCATTTTCGTCTCTTCGGTGGTAGGTTTGATGGGCAACCCAGGGCAAGCCAACTACGCGGCCTCGAAAGCCGGCTTGGTGGGCATGTCGAAATCCTTGGCCAAGGAGCTGGGGGGGCGCAACATCACCGTCAACGTGGTCGCTCCCGGGTTCGTAGAGACCTCGATGACCGACGGTCTCGGAGATCGCGTCCGCGAGCAGCTCGAGAAGACTATCGTCGTCCGTCGCTTCGGCAGCCCGGAAGACATCGCCGCGCCGGTGATCTTCCTGGCCTCAGCGGAAGCCGGGTATATCACCGGCGAGGTATTGAACGTTTCCGGCGGCATGTACATCTAACAGCTCGTTGGCAAAAGTCTAGCCGTTGGCAGACTTGCGCCACAGACTGCTGAGGTTTTGCATCCGCGTCGTCGCGCGGAGGGCTCCATTCGAAGGGTTCGCCCACTCGTTGGACTCCCCGCACCCTATTATGCTAGAAACCGCGGGTCTGATTGGTTCCGACCCAAATTCCCTGGAGGATATACAGATCATGTCCATTGAAGACAAGGTCAAGTCGATCATTGCAGACCAACTCGGCGTGGAGATCGCTGAGGTGGTCCCGGGCGCCAGCTTCACCGACGACTTGGGAGCTGACTCACTCGATATCGTCGAGCTCGTGATGGCATTTGAAGAGGAATTCGACATCGAAATCCCCGACGAAGATGCCGAGAAGATCGCCAAAGTCGACGATGCGGTCAGCTACATCGGCGAGAACACGGAAAAAAGCTGAGCGTCTGAGGCGCTCTGATCTTAGGAGCCCATCCTTTGAGCTTCACCAAAAATCGCCGGGTGGTGGTCACCGGAGTGGGTTTGGTATCCCCATTGGGGGTCGGTACTGAGCCCACCTGGCAAGGCCTTCTGGACGGCGCCAGTGGTATCGCAACCCTGACCCGATTCGACGCTTCGGACTACCCAGCCCGAATCGCCGGTGAGGTCGATGGTTTCGACCCCTTGGATTACGTGTCCAAAAAGGACGCGAAAAAAAGTGACACCTTCATCCATTATGCGATTGCCGCGGCGGATTTCGCCATGGCCGACTCCGGCTTGGAGATCGGCGACAGCAATCGTGAGCGGGTAGGGGTGGTGATCGGCTCGGGCATCGGCGGATTGCCGGTGATCGAGGCGATGCACAAAACGCTGTTGGATCGGGGCCCGAGTCGGGTCTCGCCCTTCTTTATCCCCTCTTTGATCGTCAACTTGGCCGCTGGGCAGGTGTCGATTCGATTCGGCGCCCAAGGCCCGAACTCGGCACCCGCAACCGCCTGCACCACGGGCTTGCACGCCGTGGGCGACGCTTTCCGGTTGATTCAAACCGGCCGGGCGGACGCGATGATCACGGGTGGTGCGGAAAGCGTGATCACGCCGCTGGCTATGGCCGGGTTCAGCTCGATGAAAGCCCTGTCGACCCGCAACGACGAGCCGACCAAGGCTTCGCGTCCGTGGGATCGAGACCGTGACGGATTCGTCATGGGCGAAGGTGCCGGCATCCTGGTGCTGGAGGAGCTCGAGCAAGCCACCAAACGTGGAGCCGAGATCTACGCGGAGGTGGTGGGTTACGGCATGAGCGCCGACGCCTACCACATCTCAGCGCCGGATCCTTCCGGTGGCGGTGCGGCACGGGTGATGAAGGAGGCCTTGGACGACGCGTCCATGAATCCGGATCAAGTGCAGTACATCAACGCCCACGGAACGTCGACACCCCTCGGTGATCTGGGTGAGGTCAAAGCGGTAAAAACCGTCTTCGGTGACCATGCCTACCAATTGGCGATGTCGTCCACCAAGTCCTCGACCGGCCACCTGCTCGGTGCCGCGGGTGGCTTGGAAACCGGCATCTTGGCATTGGCGGTGAAGCACCAGGTGCTGCCGGCGACGATCAACTTGGATCATCCCGACGAGGAAGCGGATCTCGATTTCGTGCCTCACACGCCACGGGATGTGGATCTGGAAGTCGCCCTGACCAACTCGTTTGGTTTCGGCGGTACCAACGGTGCGTTGATCCTTCGCCGCTTCCGAGGCTGAGTGGCGCCGAAGCCGACATCTCAGGGATCTCCTGAAGCGGAGTCGCCACGCTCGGATCCCCCCGAAACAGACCCAGGGCCGGCGCCGTTGATTTCGACGCTGGCCCTGCGGGTTTTCTCCTTTTTCTTGGCGGCTTTGCTCGGTATCAGCTTCGGTGCTTCGGCTTTGGTCTCATGGGTCCAGTGGCTGGACGTGGGTGCCATCGATCCGGAAGCGGTGGAGCGGATCTTCCAAGGTGAAGACGACGTCGATCCCGTGCTCGGGCTATGGCTGAGAGCCGGCACCCTGCCCCTGACCCTCTGGATCGCCTGGTTGTTCATCGTCAAGCTGGATGCCTCGAGCCTTCCGACCCTCGGCCTGCGCCGTCCCCGGGCGGCGGGGACCGAAGCCTTGCTAGGCTCCTTTGCCGCCGCTCTGACCCTCATGGTCTGGTTCTTGGGCATCGCTCCCATGGTCAGCTCGACCGTCGCCCAATGGAGCTTCGAGGCGGGCACTTTTCATGGTTCGGCCAACTCCGCGGATCTTCCGCTCGGCGCCTGGGGGTTGGTGCACCTATCGATCGCCTTCCTGCTGATCGCCTTCCAAGACGAGCTGATCTTCCGGGGGTACATCTTTTCGACGTTTCGAGAACGGTTCTCTTGGGTACACGCTGCCGGCCTCACCAACCTTTTGGCGGTGGCCCTGTATGCGGGGCATCCGGAGGTCGGCAACGCGGCGTTGCTCAACGTATTCCTCCTCGGTCTGGCTCTGGCCGCCATGCGTGAGAAGACCGACAGCCTGTGGATGCCGACTCTCTTCGCGGCGGTGTGGAACGTGGTGCTCGGCTGTGTGCTGTCACTGCCGATTTCCGGAAGCTTCTACCCCCGCCTCTTCAATCACCGCTTGGAGGGCTCCGAAGGGTTGACCGGAGGAGCTTATGGCCCGGAAGGCTCTTGGGCCCTCTCCGGTCTGCTCTTGGTGTTGGTAATCGTGTCCGCGGTCTGGGCGGATCGACCTAGTCTTTCGGAGCAGACAAGCGCCGCGAATTCCTCGAGATCCGGTGCCGAGTAAACCCGCTTGCGTTAGAATCTGAGCACGCTCGGGGCGCGGTCGGCTAGAAGCGTGAGCCGATTGCTGAGATGCACCCGTCGAACCTGATCCGGATCGTGCCGGCGTAGGGAAGCGAGCCAAACGCACCTCTATGAGCCGGGCGGCCCCTGGTCCCGTACCTTTGAGGAGCGCCCATGCCCGAGTCTTCATCGTCCAACTCGTCTTCGACCTCGACGCCTGCCGAGAGCCCGTCCCGCCGCTGGGATTTGCCCATGCACGGTGCCTCCGATCCTTCATCGACCCACCAAGGCACCACTCCGGGGAGCTTTGCCCTCAAAGCCGACATCGGCGGACCGTTGACCTTTTCCTCGCCCGATACTCCGGGCATGCCGGCAGCGTCGACCAAGACCGCTTGGGACTTCAACCCGTCGCCGCGTCCAGCGGGCGCGGCGGTCACTCAGCTCGAACGGGCTCGTCTGGGGGAGATCACCCCGGAAATGCGCCGGGTCGCCGAGCGCGAGCCCCATCTGACCGCCGTTCAAGTTCGGGATGAGGTGGCCGCGGGCAGGTTGATCGTGCCCGCCAACCGTGTGCACCTCGGCTATCGCCTGGATCCCATGGCCATCGGCCGGGCCTCGAAGACCAAGATCAACGCCAATCTCGGTGCCTCACCGGTGTCCTCCGGCACCGATGAAGAGGTGGAGAAGCTACGCTGGTCCGTGCGCTGGGGTGCGGATACGGTGATGGATCTGTCCACCGGGGGGGATCTCGACGCCTGTCGCGACGCCATCATCCGCGACTCCACCGTGCCCATCGGCACGGTGCCGATCTACTCGATGATCATCGGTCGGCGGATCGAGGACCTGACCTATGACGTCATCCTCGACCAGATCGAGCACCAGGCAAAGCAAGGGGTCGATTACTTCACCGTGCACGCCGGGGTGCTCAAAGAGCATCTGCCTTACGTCAAGGATCGCCTGATCGGCATCGTCAGCCGCGGGGGATCCTTGCTCGCCAAGTGGATGTTGGTGCACGGCAAGCAGAATCCCATGTACGAGATGTTCGACGAGATCTGCGACATCATGCGTCAATACGACGTCAGCTTTTCGCTCGGCGACGGCTTGCGACCCGGCGGATTGGCCGACGCTACCGACGACGCCCAGCTCGCCGAGCTGGAAACCCTCGGGGAGCTGACCGAGCGAGCTTGGGCCAAGGGTGTGCAGGTGATGGTGGAGGGGCCCGGTCACGTGTCCTTCGATCAAATCGAGTACAACATGAAGCTCCAGCGCCGCATCTGCCACGGCGCACCGTTTTACGTGCTCGGTCCGTTGGTGACCGACGTTTTTCCCGGTTACGACCACATGACCAGCTGCATCGGCGCCACCTCGGCCGCCTACCACGGCGCCGCCATGCTGTGTTACGTGACCCCGAAAGAGCATCTCGGCCTGCCCAAGCGGGACGACGTGAAACAGGGTTGTGTGGCCTACAAAATCGCGGCCCATGCCGCTGATGTGGCCCTGGGGATTCCCGGCGCCCGGGATTGGGACGACGAGCTGACCAAAGCGCGGGCCGCGCTCAATTGGGAAGAGCATTTCAATCTCGCCTTCGACACCGACACCGCCCGCGCATTCCACGACGAGGACCTGGACGTGGACACGGACTTTTGCGCCATGTGCGGTCACGATTGGTGCAGCGTACGGATTTCGAAGGAAATCGTGGAATTCGCCTCCGGCAAGGAAGAGGCCTTTGCTTGGGACAAGCCCAAGATCACCGAGGCCTTGACCGAGGAGCAAAAAGCGATCCTGCAGAAGCGTGGGGTGCTTTCCCCGGAAGAGATTCACCGTCTAGCGTCCAAAACCAAAAAAGCAGTGGGCGCGTCTACCGGTGAGAAGGCCGCCTGTCACAGCGATTTGGCGGAAGGCGCCGTCGCGCAAGAGCTACAAGAAGAGCGCTTGGTGCAGATCGGCGGTGGGTGACCGAGATACCGGCACCGCAAACGTAGGGGCGATCCTTGTGATCGCCTTTTCGCTAGTTGCCGTCGCTGTCGACCAGGAGCCCGAGCAGGTCGGAGGTCGAGACGATGCCCACCAGGCTGCCGTCTTCCACCACCAACAGCCGGTGCAGGTGGTGGCGCAACATGGTCATGGCCACTTCCGAGACCCCGGCCTCGGGATCCACAGAAATGGGATCGGGGGTCATGAGATCGCGGACCAAGGCTTCCTCGTCGATCAACCGGACCTCTTGCAGCCCGTTGATGATGCGATCAGGGACGTGAAGATAGCTGCCGCCGTTTTCCATGAAGTTGAAGTCGCGGACGATGTCGACCATCGACACCACACCGACCACAAATCCGTCTTCGTCCTCCACCGGAGCTCCCGTAATCTCCTGCTCGGCGAGAAACGCAGCCAGCACGGACACGGGCCAATCCGCCTTGGCGGTCAGAACTTCGGGGCTCATCAGGTCGCGTGCCACGATCGGTCGCATGTCGGCTCCTTCCGGCTCTACCGGTCTGGGTGGGTTGCGTCCATTCTGTCACCGACCACCCCGTCGGACCACACCCTTTCGGACAGGCCGGATTGCTTCACCAAGAGACTCAGCCGTTCGGCCGCAGAGCTGAATGCGGGCGGCTCGTCGCCATCGGCTCGTCCATCGGTTTCCGATCCTGGATCGGCCGATTCAACGAGGAGCGCTCGACGCAGAGCTTCCCGGGCCGTGGAAGAAGGTAGGCCGTGGTGCCGAGCCTGATCCTCCAGCTCGAGCAATAGGCGGAGCAGCCTCTCCAAGCATTGCAAGCGATTCCGAAGCTCGTCGACCCACTCGAGTGGCTCGTTCCTCATCTCCAGCTCTTGCCGGGCGGCGTCGAGCTCCTGGCTCAGGCCCAGCAGATAGGGCAGGCCGGTTTTTGCGGCTTGGGGACCTTGGTCCAGGGCCCGCTGGAGGATCAGAACCACCGCGGACTCCGCGTCGCGGAGGCGTCGGGTGAAAATGCTGCGGTAGGCCAGCGCGGAGACCAGCACGTTAATCACCAAACCGCTCAGAGCACCCGTGCACACCGCCAATCCGCGGATTCCGAGGGTTGGCAGGGGAGAGCCGAAGGGCACGGCCTGGACGAAAAGAGCGGCAAAGCTGGCCAGTAAATAACCTTCGCCGAATCCCGCCGCAAAGCAGATCAGCACGCCGGTGGAGACGGCCAAAGGAATGCCCACCTCCGGCGCCAAGCCCGCGAGGGCCGCCAACGTGCCGCAGGTGCCGCCGATGGCGCTACCCATGACCTGATCCCGTGCCCGTCGAAGCCCCATCAAGACCACGGGCGAAACGCAGACGACGGCGATGAAGGTCGAGGAAACGTGATCTGGATTGCCCGTCAGGTGGTCGAACGCCAGGGCCAATCCCGCGGCGAGACCCGCCTTCAGGGCGAGAAACAAGCGACTCCACTTATTCCGCGGCAGAGGGCTTCCTGGGGGAACCTTCTTCTTGGCCGCCTTCCGATTGCGCGACTGGGGAAGGCTCAAGGGATGACGAGCACCTGACCCGGGCGGATGATGTCCCCCGAGAGTCGATTCGCCTGCCGCAAAGCCTGGACGGTAACCCCGTAACGGCCCGCGATCACCGCCAGGTTCTCCCCGGAGCGGACGAGGTGTGTCGACGCGTGATCCGCCCCCGGGATGGTCAGTCGCTGACCCGCGTGGATGCGATCACCGCGCAGCTGGTTGGCGGATTTGATCGCCCCGACGGTGGTGCCGTAGCGGCCGGCGATGCGCGACAAGCTCTCACCGGAGCGCACGACGTGGGTGCCTGGAGAGGTGGTGACCGCGGCCCGCGCTACGCGGGAGGTCCCGGCCCTTCCGCTGGGCGGGATGAGGAGCTTTTGACCGACCCGGATGATGTGCCCACGCAAGCGATTGGCGCGCTGCAACGCGCCGACGGTGGTTCCGTATTTGCGAGCGATGGCGCCGAGAGTGTCTCCGGAACGGACCTGGTAACGCAGCCCGACCTGATGCGCGCTCTTGAGCTGGGCGGGTAGGTCGACGAAAGCGGTCTCGATCTGTTTCGAGGTGCCGATCGGGACGCGCAGTGGGTAGCTCTTGGGAAAGAAGAGATGACCCTCCCAGACTTCCCGCGACAGGGCCGGGTTCATCTCTTTGAGCTTTTCGGTGTCGACCGCGGCTGTTTGAGCCAGCTTGGGCAGGTGCACATAGGTGCTGGGTAGGAATTCCTCGAAGGCGATCGGCGGCAGGGGTTTGGTGCCGGGGAAGTAGATAGCCCGATCTTCGTAAGCACGCCAAGCCGCCACAAACTCGCTGTAGAAGTTGCGAGAGGCGAAGCCGAAGGTCCGAGAACGATATTTCTGTGAAATGGTCCCCAAATCCCGGGTTCCGAGCCGACGCACAGCCCGTTTCATGCCGTTCCGGCCATGATTATAGGCGGTGATCGCCAGGGGCCAAGTCTTCAGAGACTCGTAGTTGTCACCGAGGAAACGAGCCGCGGCGTCGGTGGATTTGATCGGGTCGTAGCGTTCGTCGAGCTCCGCGTGCATGCGCAGAAATTGTCTGCCGGTGGAGGGAACGAATTGCCAGATGCCTCCGGCGGCGGCGGAAGATCGTGCACGCCATTGGAAGAGGGACTCCACAAAAGGCAGCCGGGTGAGCTCTAACGGCAGCCCGCGATCCCGAAAAATCTTCTCCATGGTCGGCATGTAGATCCCGGAGCGCTCGATGGCCTCGGCGAACCTATTCTTCAGACAAGTCTGGGTGCGGAGCCGATTCAAGGCCTTGGTGTACTTTTCCCGTCCGCCGGAAACACCGGCAAAGAGAGCCTCCACCCGCGCTTGGTCGTTGGGGTAGGTTTTCGAGGTCTTGCCGGAGGCGAGGTGGGAAAGGATATGACGATATTTCTCCCGAGCCTTTCGAATTTCCTCTCGCTTCCGCTTGCGTTTTCGGCTGTCTGAGATGCCGGAGCCGTTGAGCTCGCCGAAATCGAGCGCCGCGTAGATCACCCCCAAATGCCACTCGTCGTGGAGCAGAACCACGTCGTTGTCGTATTCGGTATAGACCTTGAGCCAAAACTCGACGTTGTCGACCAGCTCGCTGGGCACGGGGAATAATTTGGGGCTCAGCTCGGCCCGCAGCATATGCTGCCCGACCCCTTCCTGGGGTGGGGCGGGCGGCTCGGCGGTGTCGGGCGAGGTGGCCGCGACCAGACTGGGTGAAACGGCGAAAAGAAGCAAGATCAAAGAGGTGCGCAGCTGTCGCCTCACGGAGCCCTCCTAACGGGTGCTGGCCAAAAGTTGGCGGCTGAACGAGAGGACAGATCTTCTTAGAGCCGTCCTACAAACGGCTGGAGATTATATCGTTTCCCCATAAAAGTTGGATCTCGATGAGCGCAGAAACGTGACAGAATTACGTCGTCGGCAGCTGCACCGATGACATTTTTCAAGATGTGACCCCCCTAAGCCGGCACTTCTCAGCACAAAGCTCAGCAAAAGGAGCCCCATCATGAGCCGAATTGAAGGCCGTGGATATAGCCGCCCCGAAACTCTGGTTTCTACGGAGTGGGTGGCCGAGCATTTGGCGGATCCCAACGTCCGTCTGGTGGAATCGAACGAGGATCCGTTGGTGTACCCGTCGGGTCATATTCCCGGAGCCGTCGAGGTCGACTGGACCCGAGATCTCAATGACCAAATCCGGCGCGACTACCTGGATCGTGAAGGTTTCGAAGCCCTCGCAAGGCGGATCGGCATCACCTCCGAGACCACCGTCGTCTTCTATGGCGACAAGAACAATTGGTGGGCTTGTTACGCCTATTGGGTCTTCCATCTCTTCGGTCATACCAACGCGCGGATCATGGACGGTGGGCGCTTGAAATGGCATCAGGAAGGCCGCGAGCTGGTGCGCGATATTCCCACCTATTCGGCGACGGAATACTCGGCTCCGAACCGTGAGGACGGGGAGATTCGGGCCTTCCGCGACGAGGTGCTGACCCACGTTGACAAAGGTTTGCCGTTGATCGATGTGCGTAGCCCCGAGGAATACAGCGGCGAGCGCTTGCACATGCCGGACTATCCGAACGAGGGCTCCCTGCGCGGCGGCCATATCCCGGGAGCTGCCAGCGTACCTTGGGCTCGGGCGGTCAATCCCACGGACGGCACCTTCAAAACCGCCGACGAGCTGCGGGAGATCTACGAGCAGGAAAAGGGTCTGAAACCCGGTGACGATGTGGTGGTTTACTGCCGCATCGGCGAGCGTTCCAGCCACACGTGGTTCGTGCTCACCCGTCTGCTGGGTTACGACAAAGTGCGCAACTACGACGGCAGCTGGACCGAATGGGGAAATCTGGTCGGCGTGCCGATCGAGAAGTGAGCCGGAACGTGGACACCCGGTATCCTGAAAAGCTGCAAGACCTGTTGGACACCCTCTCTCTGATGGATCGAACGGGCCGAATTCAGCTGCTGATCGACATTGCCGAGCGCTTCGAGAGTGTGCCTTCGGACGTGGCGGAGCGGCCTTTTGCCGAAGAGCACCAGGTTCCGGCCTGCGAGTCGGAGGCCTACGTCTGGGTGCGGCGCTTGGAGGATGGGCGGCCGAAATTCTATTTCGCCGTGGAGAACCCCCAAGGTATCTCCGCCAAAGCCATGGCCGTGATTCTTGACGACTCGCTCTCGGGTCGAGATCCGAAAGAAATCGCCGGGGTCAGCAGCGATGTGGTCTACGAGGTCTTCGGCCGAGAGCTGTCGATGGGCAAGAGCATGGGGCTGATGGGCATGGTGTCCATGGTGACCCACTCGGCCAAGAAGCTCTTGGAGCCGAGGTCTTGAGCCCAGGGAGCCCTTTTGCGGGCCGGACCGTGTTGGTCACCGGCGGCTCGGGAGGCATCGGCCGAGAGATCTGCCGACGGTTCGCCGCCGCCGGGGCGACGGTCTGGGTCCACTACGGGGGCAACGAGGCCGCCGCCGACGAGACCATCGCCCAAGCCTCGGCCGAGGATAGCCATGGACGGCTGGAAAAGATCTCGGCCGATCTCATGGACGCCTCAGCGGTGGCAGCCATGGTCGATCGGGTGGCGGAACGTTCGGGCCGGCTCGATGTGGTGGTCAACAACGCGGGGATCTTTGAGCGACATCCTCCCCTGGAGGTGACGTACGAGCAATGGCAAGCGGCTTGGCAGCGCACCCTGGGCATTAATTTGATCGGCCCGGCCAACGTTTGTCACCGGGCGGCCCAGGTCATGAAAGCACAGGGCGGCGGCAAGATCATCAACATCTCGTCCAGGGGCGCTTTTCGGGGCGAGCCGGAGTGCCCGGCGTACGGTGCTTCGAAGGCGGGGATCAATGCCCTGTCCCAGAGCTTGGCTTTGGCCTTGGCGGCTGATGGAATTCAAGTCTTCGCCGTGGCCCCCGGATTCGTCGAGACCGCCATGGCGCGTCCGTATTTGACCGGTGAGATGGCGGACTCCATTCGCCGCCAAAGCCCGTTGGGGCGCGTGGCGACGGTGGGGGATGTAGGATATTGGGTGCTCTGTTTGGCGGCGGAAGAAGCTTCCTTCGCCACCGGGGCCATCATCGACGTCAACGGGGCGTCATACCTCAGGAGCTGATGCTCGGCCCTGAGCCAAGTCATCGGCCGGCGCTTGCTTCGGTCGACTCGATTCAAGAACGGAGAAATTTAGTGGGCTGGTTTTCAAGCCGTCAGCGTCGGAAGCGGGAGTCCGCGGGAAGAATCTACGCCGGGGCCCAACGGTCACCGGGATTTGAGGTGATCTGCCAATTTCTGGAAACAGAGCCGGCCTACACGATTCTCGATTTGGGGGCCTCCTCGACCGAGAGTCTGGAATTCTTGTCAGAGCTTTGCGACGACTTGGTGATCCAAGACGTCTTCCACAGCTCGGCCACCAGCACCGGGACTCGGTCCGAGATCTTTCGCTTCGAGAATGCAAGAGCGGTTTCGTTGCCCAAACCGAGCCAAAAATTCGATGTCATCCTGGTCTGGGATCTGCTCCACTATTTGTCTCCCGAAGATCGCGCTCCGTTCATTCGTCGGCTGGCGGAGAGGTGCGCACCCAACGCCATGGTGCTGATCACCGCTTCCTCCATCGCCGAGATTCCGCCGGAGCCGATCCAATTCAAGGCGCTGCGCCCGGATCGCTTGGAATATTGCTTGGGTGATGAACGGGCCAAAAGCCCGGGCATGACCACGCGGATCGTGGAGCAGCTGATGATCGGATTCGTGCCCCTGCGCAACTTCCAATTGCGAAACGGCCTTCAGGAGATGGTCTTCCAAATCCCAGAGCCCCCGAGCAGCTCGGAGGCCAAAAAAGAAGAAGAGAGCTCCGGGGCTTCTGACCCAGCGGCAAGCGGCGTCTCTCAGCCCGTGAGCGTTGGTGATCGCGACGCCGAGCAACAACTTCCAGTGGAGGCATCATCCGATTTGTCGGTGACCGATCCTTCGGAGGATCGAGGTGCAAGCCTCCAGGGCGAGGGGCAGGACCTGTCCCAAGGTTCGCTACCCCTAGGTTCGCGACTCCAAGGCTCGCTACCCGAGGACCCGCCGTCCAAAGATTCCTCCCAAGGCCCATCGAATGAAGGCTCTAAGGATTTCAAACCGGGATCTCGGCGATCTCGGCGATCCCGCCGCCGTCATTCCAAGCGATAGACGCCGATCCAATCCAGGTCCAAGTTTCCCAGATAGAGGTGGCCGTCCACCTCTTCCACCGAGGTGATGTGGGCGACGTGCTCACCTCCGGGGTCGTGCAGGGAGCGGACGACTTGCCCTTGCTCGTCGAGGGCCAGCACCAGCCCATAGGGCTCGGGTTTGGGCCACAGGAGCTTGGGTAGCTTGGCCAGATTGGATTTGGCCCACGGAGAGGGATGGAGGGCCTCCATCAACGGATTGCGCACGGTGAACATCGCGACCCAAAAAGTGCCTCGGCGATTCGCCGACACCCCATCGGGAAAGCCCGGCAGACGATCGATGAAAATGTCGTTGGTGCCCGCTTTGGGACCCACCAGCCAGTAGCGGCGAATGCGATAGCGGTAGGTCTCGTTGATCAAGACGAAGGACTCGTCTCGGCTGAGGGCGATGCCGTTGGCGAAATAGAGATCGTCGAGCAAGGTTTCGGTAGTGCCGGTCGCTGGGTCCCAACGCAACAGACGGCCGTGAGGGCGGGCCTCCAAGAGGTCGTAGAGGTACGTCTCGTGGCCGTATTTGGAGCTGGCGTCGGAGAAGTAGATCCGACCGTCGGAGGCGATATCGAGGTCGTCAGTGAACGCGAACGGCAGGCCGTCGGCGCGATCGCTCAAGAGCTCGATCTCTCCCGACGGGTCGATGCGAAGCAGACCTTTGACGGCGTCGGCCACCACTAAGCGCTCGGAGGCATCGAAGTGCAAACCCAACGGTCGCCCTCCGGTTTCGGCGAAGACTTCCAGATTTCTTTGGCGATCGACGCGCACGATCTTGCCGTCCTCGGTGCCGCCGTAAATTCGGCCCTGGGTGTCGACGGCGATGTCCTCGGGCCCGTGGACTTCACCTTCGCCCAGCTTTTCCGCCCGCGTCAGCTCCGAGCTCGGGGCCAGAACGCCCTCGAGCTCCATGCCGGGCTCGGGTTGATACGAGGCTGGATCCACGGGTGAGGGCAGCAGCAGGACGACGATCACAGCCATGAGCATCAGCCCCAGGGCCGCGGCAGTCCAACGTCGGATCGGTTTCTTGGCTTTGGGCACGGCGGGTCTGTCCTCTGGGTTGGGAAATGGACGACAGCTCTAGGATGGCGGATTCCAAGCGGAATCGACGCCGGCAGGAAGAAAAGAACCATCGATCCTGTTATAGCCGTAGGGACCTTGCGTCTAAAGTGCTCCGAGCTTAACGTATCGGCCATGGGCAAATGGAACCCAAATGAAGAGCTCTCGGGCGAGCTTTCCGTAGAGCGCAAGAAAAAACCGAAGAAGCCGAGCCAATGGAAGGTTCTGCTTCACAACGACGACTATACGACCACCGAGTTCGTGGTCGATATTTTGGTCCGCTACTTCCAAAAAGGGCCGGCCGAGGCCACCCAGATCATGTTGCAAGTGCATCACAAGGGCGTGGGAGTAGCCGGCGTTTACACCAAGGACGTGGCCGAGACAAAGGTCTATGAGGTCACACTCGAAGCCCGGGCCCAAGGCATGCCGCTGCTGCTGACGTTGGAACGGGAATAGCGACTGAGCGTCCGTCGTCCGGCAGATGTGCATGGGGTGACGAACGCGGCGAGGGAATGCATGAAGCTTTCAGAAGATCTCCAGATCTCGATTACGGTGGCCGTTTCGGAAGCGAATCGCATGGGCCACGAATACGCCACCTTAGAGCATTTGCTCTACGCTCTGACCTTGGACGAGGAAACGGCGCGGGTGTTGCGTCACTCCGGAGCCCGCATCGAGCGTCTGAAGGCGCGGCTCTTCACGTATCTCACCGACGAGCTCGACGCCGTCGAGCGCGACGAGGAAGACACCTTCTTCGAGGCGCGTCCTTCCATGGCCTTCCACCGGGTCATGGCCCGCGCCCAGGCCCATGTAGAAGGTGCCGGCAAGGACGAAATGGTGGGCCACGATCTGCTGGTCGCCATGTACTACGAGAGCGACTCGTGGGCTGTTCAATTCCTCGAGGACGAAGGGGTCAGCCGTCTGGACATCGTCAGCTATCTCGCCCACGGTGTGTCGAAATTTCAGCCGACCTCGCCCGCTCGACGCGAAAGCGTCGGCGCCGATGGGGAAGAGGAGGAAGAGCTCGAAGGCACCGAGGCCCTCGGCGCATTCACCCAAGACTTGGTCCAGATGGCCAGGGACGGCAAGATCGATCCCCTCATCGGCCGATTGAAAGAAATCTCGCGAACGCTCCACATTCTGCAACGTCGGCGCAAGAACAACCCTCTCTTCGTCGGTGACCCCGGGGTCGGCAAAACTGCCCTGGTGGAAGGTTTGGCCATGCGGGTGGCTTCCGGCGAGGTGCCCGACGCTTTCAAGGACGTCCAGGTCTACAGGCTGGATCTTGGGGCATTGATCGCCGGCACGCGTTATCGCGGCGACTTTGAGAACCGGCTGAAGGCGGTCTTAGCGGAGCTGATGGCCCTGGAGAAGCCGATCCTCTGCATCGACGAAATCCACACGGTGGTGGGGGCGGGCAGTGCCGGTCGAGGCACCATGGATGCCTCGAATCTGCTCAAACCAGCCCTCCAAGAAGGCCATATCCGATTTATCGGTGCCACCACCTGGGAGGAATACCGCCAAGTCTTCCAAAAAGACGCGGCTCTCTCCCGACGTTTCCAAAAAGTCGAGGTGGACGAGCCGTCCATCGAAGAAACGGTCCAAATTTTTAAAGGCCTGCAAGATCGCTACGAAGCCCACCACTCGGTGCGCTACTTGCCCGCTACTATCGAAAGCGCGGCGACCCTGGCGGGGCGATACCTGCGGGACCGTCGCCTACCCGACAAGGCCATCGATTTGCTCGACGAGGCCGGCGCCGCGGTGGCCCTGAAAGGCGAGCGGGAGGTCGACGAGCAGCATTTGGAGAAGGTGTTGGCGACCATGGCCCAAATCCCCGAGCGACGGGTGAAGGGTGGTGATCGGGAGCGCCTGCAGATGCTCGAATCGGAGCTCAAACGGGTGGTCTTCGGCCAAGATCAGGCGATCGAACGGCTGGTGTCGGCGATCAAGGTCTCCCGGGCCGGTCTACGGGATCCCAACAAACCCATCGGCGCTTTCTTGCTCACCGGTCCGACGGGAGTCGGCAAGACTGAAGTCGCCAAGCAGCTGGCCGAGGTCATGGGCATCCAATTCCTGCGCTTCGACATGAGCGAGTACATGGAGCAACACTCGGTGTCGCGGTTGGTGGGTGCTCCTCCGGGTTATGTGGGTTTCGATCGCGGGGGGCTGCTCACCGAGGCGGTCTCCAAGAGCCCGCATTCCGTGGTGTTGCTCGACGAGGTGGAGAAGGCCCATCCCGACGTCTTCAATATGTTGCTGCAGGTGATGGACCATGGCACCTTGACCGATACCAACGGCAAGGCCGCGGATTTCCGGCAGACCATCCTGCTCATGACCTCGAACGTCGGTGCCCGGGAAATGTCCGGGCGGGCCGTCGGCTTCGGGGATACTCGGTTGATCGCCCAGGGGAGGGGAGACGAAGCCTTCGAGCGCCTGTTCAGCCCCGAGTTCCGCAACCGGCTCGATGCCCGACTGCAATTCAATGCCCTCTCGCCGGAGATCATGGACAAAATCGTCGACAAATTCGTCGACGAGATGGTCGTGCAGCTGCGGGAGAAGAAGATCAAAATCGAGCTCACCGACGCGGGTCGAGAGCTGTTGGGTCGGCTCGGGTACGACCCGCTCTTCGGTGCTCGGCCCTTGGCCCGAGTCCTCGAAGAGCAGATCAAAACCCCGCTGACGGATCAGATCCTCTTCGGCGAGCTCGAGCACGGCGGCACCGTGCGAGTGGACGCCGAGCCGGTGGAAGGTGGGACGTCGAAAAACGTCGAGCTGTCCTATGAGGCGGCACCGCCGGAAGAGCCCGAGGCGGTGGCGGAAGAGCAGCCCGATCCGTCGCAGGAAGCGTCGACGAAAGAGGAACCGGAAAAGTCGAGCGGTGCTGAGGACGACAACTAATTCAGGGCGATGACCATGGCGGGTAAGCCCTTGCGGCGCAGGGCTTTTCGGACTTCGTCCGCCTGGGATTGGCTTGAAAATCGGCCGACCCGGACCCGGTGCCATTGGCCGTCCCGGATCAGCTCGACGTCCGAATGGTCCGCGGCCAGCTCCTCGCGCAGCCGTTCGGCGTTGACCCGCTCTTGAAACGCGCCGACCTGGACCGTAAAGCGGGTCGACATATTGGGGCCGGGAGGTCCGGAGCCGAGCCGCACGACGGTCATCTCCACCTTTGCGGTGCCGGGTCCGACCATGGAAATTTGCTTGGCCGCGCCCAGGGAGAGGTCGATGATCCGTCCCTTGACGAAAGGTCCCCGGTCGTTGACCCGGACCGTGACGGTTTTGCCGTTTTCCAAATTTCGAACCTTGACCACCGTGCCCAAGGGAAGCTCTTTATGGGCGGCAGTAAGCTGGTGCATGTCGTAGATTTCGCCGCTGGCGGTCGCCCGACCGTGGAATGGCTCGCCGTACCAAGAAGCGATGCCCCGCTGAGCTGCACCCACACGCGGTTTTTCGAAGCGGTTGGTGGCGCAGGCGGAAAGCAGAGCCACCGCTCCCAGAAGGATCCAGCAGCGCAGCCGAGCCGCTTGCGGCTCCGTGGCCTGCTGCGATCGGATTGCCCCAGGTGAGACCGGGCGGGCAGGCGCTCCAGCAGCCGGACGAAAAAAGAAGAACCTCATCACGGTGCCGTATTTTCGCCACATTTGACCCAGAAGACAACCTGGCCGCGAAAGGCGCGCGTCGAATAGGGTCAGTGCTACAATCGTACTCGCACTCACCATGCTCTCCCACGCTTCATCCGTCACTTTCTACGACCCGGCCGCGGCGCAAGCCCTTGGCCGTTGACCTGAGAAATTCTCTTCTATGCGAGCTTTTCCAGCCTTGAGCTCCGACCTCTACAAGGGCCACCGATTAGCCCTCCTCGGTTTCTTCTTGGCGCTCTGCGTGCCACTGCTGTCGATCACGGCCCAAGAGGGCGGCGACACCGAAACGACCACCCAAGATCCTGCGGTCCAAAATTCGGAAATCCAACCAGCCGCTGAAGCAACCGATCCATCGCCGGCTCCGACCGGGGAGGAAGATCTGCCCGCCTCGACGACGTCGGCGGAGACGGGTCTCAAAAAAGTCGTTTACGGCAAAGTCGACGGCGAGATCAACATGGCCGAGAGCGCTTTCATCTCTCGCTTGCTGGATCAAGCCGATCAACAAAAAGCCGATGTGGTGTTGATCGAGCTCAACACCTTCGGCGGCCGGGTGGATGCCGCGGTCGCCATCCGCGACGCCTTGATGGATGCCCCCCAAGAGACCGTGGTATTCATCAACAAACGGGCCATCTCAGCCGGCGCGCTCATTTCTTTGGCTTGCAACCGCATCGCCATCAGCCCGGGAGCCACCATCGGTGCGGCCATGCCCGTCTCCAGCAATCCGGGCCAAGAAATTCCGGAAGCAGTGCAGGAAAAGTATCTCTCCTATTTCCGCCAAGAAATGCGCTCGACCGCGGAGACCCGGGGGCGCAACGGCGATATCGCCGAGGCGTTGGTGGATAAGGACATCGAGGTGCCCGGCATCTCGGAAAAGGGCAAACTGTTGACCCTGACCACCCGTACCGCCCTCGAAACCGGCATGGCCGATTTTGAAGCGGACTCGCTGGATGCAGTGTTGGCGGAGATCGGAGGCTCGGCCGCCGGCCTGTCACCAGTGGATCGATCCTGGTCCGAGTCCTTGGCCGCCTTCCTGACCAGCCAGGCCATCGCCTCGCTCCTGCTGTTGGGCATGATGCTCTTCGGTTATCTCGAATATCAAACACCGGGTTTCGGCTTTTTCGGCGCCGCCGCAATCGCTTGTTTCGTGCTGTTGTACTTCAGCCATTACCTGGTCAATCTGGCGGGTCATGAGGAGCTGCTGCTCTTCGCCGTCGGTGTGATGCTGATCGCCGCCGAGGTGTTCATCGCGCCGGGTACGGCGATCTTCGCCACCCTCGGGGCCATGTGCATCTTGGGCAGCACCATCATGCTCCTGATGGCCGGCGATTGGTCGGACATCACCCTCGAAAACCCCTTTACCCAGGAAGCCATGGAGCTGGTCGCCCTATCCTTGGTCGGCAGCTTCGTCGGCATGATCGCCGTGGCGAGGTTCTTTGTCTTGCCGATGCGCGGGGAAGGCACTCGTGGGGGGCTGTTGTTGCAAGCCCAGCTCTCAGCCGATGAGGGATATCAAAGCCACGGGGCGGATCCCGAGGCGGAGGCCGCGATCGGCAAACGGGGCCAGGCTTTGACACCTCTGAGGCCGGCGGGCAAGGCCCGCGTCGAGGGCCGGCGGGTGAACGTGGAGACCGAAGGCGAATTTGTCGACAAGGGTGAGGAGATCGAGGTGCTACGCCGGGTCGAAGGGCGGTTGGTGGTTCAAAAGGCCTCCAAACCGGCTCCGCAAGCCTCGGCCGCAAGCGATCCGGCTCACGAGGAGGTCAAAGATGCCTGAGGGAACCCTGACGGTCATCGCGTTTCTCTCCCTCGGTTACCTGCTCTTCGCCGTCGAGATGGTGGTGCCGGGTGGAATTCTCGGGGTTCTTGGAGTCATCTCGGTGCTCTTCGGTTGTTGGCAAGCCTTTCAGATGGGATTCATCTGGGGCAGCTCTTCCATCGTCGCCAGTGTGGTGTTTTTCTTCCTGGTGATCCGCTTCTTCCTCCATTCTCGAACCGGCAAGCAGCTGACGCTGAGCAACGATGAGGAGGTCCGCGGTTGGAAGTCCGCTCGCGAGGAGTGGAAAGAGCTGATCGGCCGACGGGGAACCACCCTCAGTCCCTTGCGTCCTTCGGGAGTCGTCAGCATTGACGGTCAGAGATTCGATGTGGTCTCGGACAACGAGTTTTTGGAGGCCGATCAAGAGGTCGAGGTGGTGGAGGTCGAAGGACGTCGCATCGTGGTGGAAGCCGTCGACGCGGAAACCGATGAGGGCCAAGCCGACGAAGACCTATCCGACGAAGACCTGTCCACCAAAGACGACACCGGCAAAGACGAATCGATCGAAGACCGCGAAACCCCTGAGCCCCAATGATTTGATGATCTGCGAAGCGCCCCATCAAGAGCCCCTGAACGACGAGCTTTCGTCAGCTAATGGAGTATAGAAATGTCCAATGTCTTGCTGATTTTCTTCGGATTCCTAGCCTTTGTTTTTCTCTTCAGCTATCTGATCCCGGTTCGCCTGTGGTTGGCGGCCCGCTTCAGCGGCGCTCACGTCGGCCTTTTCACCCTGATCGGTATGCGTTTTCGGCGGGTGCCACCGAAGATGGTGGTGGAGCCGCGTATTGCCGCCGTGCGCGCCGGTATCGAGCTCGACGTACCCTCCTTGGAATCCCACTACCTGGCCGGTGGCAACGTCAATAAGGTGGTGAACGCGTTGATCTCCGCCGACAAGGCCGGTATCGATCTCTCCTTTCAGCGGGCGGCGGCCATCGACCTGGCCGGTCGTGATGTGCTGGAAGCGGTCAAGATGAGCGTGAATCCCAAGGTGATCACCACTCCGGTGGTGGCGGCGGTGGCGAAAGACGGCATTCAGCTCAAGGCTATTTCCCGGGTCACGGTGCGGGCCAATATCGATCGTCTGGTGGGTGGTGCCGGTGAGGAGACCATTCTCGCTCGTGTGGGTGAAGGCATTGTGACCACCATCGGCTCGGCGGAGAACCACAAAGCGGTTCTGGAGAATCCGGACATGATCTCCAAAACCGTGCTCAACAAAGGCCTGGACTCGGGTACCGCCTTCGAGATTCTGTCGATCGACATCGCCGACGTCGACGTCGGCGACAACATCGGCGCCAAGCTGCAGACCGATCAGGCGGAGGCCGACAAACAAGTCGCCCAGGCCAAGGCGGAAGGGCGCCGGGCCATGGCGGTGGCGGTGGAGCAGGAAATGCGTGCCCGGGCCGAGGAGATGCGGGCGAAGCTGATCGAAGCGGAATCCGAGGTGCCCCAAGCCATGGCCGGTGCGTTCCGGTCCGGCAATTTGGGCATCATGGACTACTACCGGATGAAGAATATCGAGGCGGATACGGACATGCGCCAGTCGATCTCCGAAGGTGACGACTCCGGTCAGAAGACCTGAGGAGGCGGCCGTGGATGGTGAAGCCATTGGCTGGCTGCTCTTCTTGGCCGTTTGGTTCATTTCGAGCATCGTCCAGCAGATCCGAAAAATGGGGAAGAACGTTCCGGGGCAGGGGGATCCACCCCCTCCGCCGGGAGCCGAGGGACAACCCATGCCGATTCCTGCCCCCAGGCAGCCGCCGCCTCGGCAGCAACGGCCCGAGCGTCCCGCTCCTTTGCCCCAGCCGACCTTACAGCCGTCGCAGGACCCGATTCGTGAGCTGATGCGTCAGCTCGGGGTCGAGGTGCCCGCCGCGCCCGTAGAGCGACCCGTGGCCTCGGAGCATCGGAAAACGGCCTCGGAGCATCGGCAGGAAGCGTCCGAGCTGATTCAAACCTCGTCAGAGTCCTTGATCACCTCGACCGAGCATCGCCAGGCGGCCTCGGAAATCCGTGGCAGCCTTTCCGAGCACCGACGGGATCCCTTCGAGGTGGAGTGGACACGATCCGAGCACACCCGCGGAGATGTGCAAATCAGACCGAGACCGGCAAAGGCCCGATCGGGTCCGGCAACCGTCCAACGCCGCGGCGGCTCGGCGATCACCGGAGCCCTAAGACGAGACTTGCGCGGTGGCAAGAGCGCCCTCCGTCGCGCTTTTGTGCTCAAGGAAGTGTTGGGAAAACCAGTCGGCTTGCAGGATCCAGGCGGTAGCTAAGGAGATTCCGCGTCGAGCAGATGGAGAATCGAACGGGCGGCCGGCTCGGCTCCGTCCCGCTGCTGTGGCGAGCTCGGCTTTTCCAGCAGCGACGGAAGGCTGTCCAGCCAGGTGCCGTCCACCAGCTGCTCGGTGTCGATCCGCAAGCAGCTGAGATGGTGATTGACCCAATTTTCGAGCTCCGGGCTTTCCGGAAATCGGGGGCGGGCCACATACCCGAGCCGGCATCCGGCTCGGGCGACCTCGGCCACTGTGGAATATCCCAACTTGCCGATCACGGCGTCGGCGGCCTGGACCAAGTCCGGATGAAAATACTCGGATCGGTGGGGAATCAAGAAGGCGTTGCCCAGCCGGGTCGGTGAGTCGGCCCCACCGGCCACCACGAGATGAATCCCAGGGCCGCCCGTGGGACGCCTGCGAAGATGGGATTCCAGATCCTCGAATGTCCAAGGCACCCCGCCCATGGTCACCAACACCAGGGCGGCGTCCTCCGGCACTCCTAGGGTCCGACGCATTTGAGATCGGCTCAGCCGAGCCGATCGGGCGACCGGTGGCAGGATTCGAATCTCGGACGACTCTGCTCGGGGCTCACCGCAGAACGGGGCGGTGCGCAAGCGCAGGCTCGCCGCATTGAATACCGGCTGCAGGGCTTCGGCAAAGGGCAGTAGGGCGGGCTCGCCATATCCCTGGTAGATCCATTCCCAGGTGAAGTTCTCCACCAAAACCGACGGTAGGCTCAGCTCTTGGGCCACCCGCAGGCCCAGTGGAGAGATATCCGCTACCACCAGCTCGGCGTGGCAGGTCCGCACCGCCTCGGTGGTCTCACGAACGGCGTCGTCCCGCAAAGGCAACCACTCCTCGAGCCGCTGCACGGTGGCCTGGAGATCCTCGGCCAGGGCGGTCTCCTGCACTAACCCCACATCCGTAGACCAAGGGCGGTATCGGATGCGTCCCGACATCACCTGGGCACCCAAGCTCTGCTCGAAAAACCACTGGGGCGCTCCGGTAAAAAGCTCGATCCGCAGCTCGGTGCGAAGCCGACACAAGCAGTCGATCACCGCCGCGGCACGGGCGGCATGTCCGAAGCCGTGGGACGACACGAAGTAGGCGAGGGTCTGGGACAAATGGCTATTCCCTCTAGACCGGTTGGATCGGCCGTATTCGAGAGTAAAATCGGGGGGTCCAAAATCTAAGAGAGCGCTTCAGCTTTCGATGGGCCCGGTCATTGGTGCGAGGGTCGTGGCTCGGCTTTCGCCGTGGATCGGGTCGGAGAGTATCACTCAAATTCCTGGCGCTCCGGGCCTAAGGAGCTCTGAGCGTAAGAAAGGTGGATGTCATGGGTTTCAAATCCGTAGGTAAATTAGCGGCCTTCAAGTGGGTGGTCGCGGTGGTCGGGCTGGTGGCGGTGGTGGTTTTCGTCGTTCCCACGGAAGACGTGGAGGCTCAAGCACCGGTGAGATATCACCATATTTGTTACCACAACCAGATGCCCTACTTCCTCGTCGCGGTGCCCTACGAAAACAGCCCCGCGGATTGTCCCGAAGGGGAGGAGTATTGGAATCCGTTGTGGGACGAGCAGGACGGCTGGGATTGTTCAAACCAAGAGGGGGCGGTAGTGGCTTGTGCCAGCGACCGTCACATCGATTGCGAATTCACCAGTGACCCTGGCGGCGTTTGAGCTTGGCTCGGATCGGGATTTCGGTTTTCGTGGGAGGGCTCCTGTTGTTGAGCCCACCCGTGGAGCCGGAGAGTCCGGATCCCCAAACAGGGTTCCCTGAAAAGCCCGCGATGTCTGCCCAGTGGGCCGCCACGTCTAGGGTTAATCCACGATTCGAAACGCTTTGGCTGGAAGACGGGCTGCCCGATAAAACCGTCCGGGCCGTGGCTCAGGACGCCCAAGGGTTTATCTGGCTGGGAACGTCCCACGGGCTGGCGCGCTACGACGGTACGCGCATGGAGGTGCTGGCCGCGGATCCCGAGCGGCCGAATTCCCTGGCACACAACCGTGTCTTCGCCTTGCTTCTAAGCCACCGGGGCGACCTTTGGGTCGCGACGGGCGGCGGTTTGAGCCGGTATCGGCCCGAGCATCGCGATTTCGAGTCTCAGCACCACGATCCAAAGGATGACGGGACTCTGTCGTCAGACCTGGTTCTTTCCTTGGAGGATGCAGGCGACGGGACCCTCTGGGTGGGGACCGCCAAAGGGCTGGATCGTTTCGATCCGGAAACCGGGAGGGCGCAGCGGCTTGGAGAGCTGCACCCACCGTTGCAAGCGGGCAATATCCGCGCATTGCATCGCGACGTCGAAGGCCGGCTCTGGATCGGAACCCGAGACGGGGTTTTCACTTTGGACGGCTCCACCCAAACCCTGAGGCGAGCTCCCCTGGCTCCGGAGCCGGGTCAAGGGTCGGAGATCACGAGCGCCGGCTCCCAGGGACCGCGGGTTCAGGCCATCGCCTCGGGCCTCGAGGGCGAGGTATGGGTCGGCACCCGCGGGCAGGGCCTGCTGAGATGGGATAAGGGCTCCGACTCTCTGCAAAGGGTCACGGAGCCTGTCACGGACGATGTGATCTTCTCCTTGGCCTCGGATCCCACCGGAGCCCTGTGGGTGGGCACCATGGAGCAAGGGCTGTTTCGCCGTTCACCGGAAGGGCTTTGGGGCCATTCTCAGGCCGACCCGGGCGATGCCACGTCCCTGAAAGACAACGCGATTCTGACCCTCTTTGTGGATCGATCCCAGACGCTTTGGGCGGGTAGCTTCCAAGCCGGTGTGCACCGTGTCGGCTTGCGGACCCTCGAGCTCGGCCGTCACGACAACGGGCGGAACAGCCTCAGCTGCATGCCGTCCGCCGTTACCAACGACCTGCTGCTTCTGGGGCCAGACCTCCTCCTGGTGGCCACGGACACGGGCTTGGCCGCCATCCACGGAAGCACCGGCCAGTGCGAGGTCTACACCCATGATCCACGAAGCTCGGTCTCCCTATCGTCGAGCACGGTTCTGAGCTTGGAGCAGGACCATGATTCCGGCAGCGCGGAGCCCAAGGTCTGGGTGGGGACCTTGGACGGATTGGACCGGCTCAACCTGGCGGACGGCAAGGTGGAGCGCATCCCTGCGATTCGGAGTCTGCCGGTTTATGTGTTGGCGAGCTCCGCCTCTGGAGATCGCTCGGCGGACCTTTGGGTCGGGACCACCAAAGGTCTCTATCGGTTTGCTGAGAGCCGGCTCGAGCCGGTCGAATGGTCGCAGGTCGAGGCTTCATCCGAAGGCGCCGACGGTCCCCTGAAGGTCAACAGCATCTCATTCGACCAACGAGGCGGTGCCTGGCTGGGCACGGGTCTGGGTCTCTTGACCGTCGATCCGGGCACCGGTCTGCTCGCTCGGCCCGCGGCGGTCGAGGGCTCGCCGGAGCTCGCGTCTCGGGTCGGCGCCGTGCACGTGGATGCCGCCGGCACGGTTTGGGTCGGAGTCGATGAAGTCGGCTTATTCGCCATCAAAACCTCGGGGGAGCGATGGTCGCCCATGGGCATCGGAGAAGAGCTGCCCGACTTCAAGCGCTTCGGGACCCTATTCTCCGACACCCGAGGATTCCTGTGGGCGGCGACCACCCGGGGGCTGCACCGAATCCATCCCGTGGACCGTACCGTGACGTCGTTTCGGGCATCGGATGGTTTGCAAAGCGAAGACTTCATCGGCAATTCGATGTACCGATCCGAGACCGGTGCTTACTTCCTTGGCGGGCGTCGCGGTTTCAACGTCTTCGAACCCGAAAGCCTGACGTCCGACGACGTCGTTCCCGAGATCGGCTTGACCCGTCTCTTCCACTTCAATCAGGCGCTGATTCCGGGGGAGCCCCATCGAGGGTTCACCTTGCCGGCGCCCATCGATCAGCTGGATCGGGTGACCCTGACTCACCACGATTACGTCTTTGGCTTCGAATTCGCGGCCCTGCATTTCGCCGACCCATCGCGCAATCGATTGGCCTATCGCCTGCACGGTTTCGAAGAGGATTGGAATTCCGTGGAGGGTGGCCAGGGGCGAGCGACCTACACCAATTTGGCTCCCGGCGATTACGAATTTCAGGTTCAGGGAGCCAATCCGCATGGAGCGTGGAATCGGCGAGGCACGAGCCTCCAAGTGCGGGTCTTGCCCGCTCCGTGGAGGACGTGGCAGGCCTACGTCCTCTATGTGGTGCTTGCGCTGGCTATGATCCTGTCGCTCTTCTGGTATCGCACCACGGCGTTGCGGCGACGGGCCAGGGAGCTCGAGCAGGGGGTTCGTGAGCGTACGGCGATCATCGAGACGCTGTTGGAGCAGAAAGACGAGGAAATGGCGACCCTCTCCCATGAGTTTCGAACTCCGCTGACGCTCATCCTCGGGCCGACGAAAAACGTGTTGCGATCGGTGAAGGAGCCCGGGCTGCGTCGACAGCTTTCGGTGGTTCGACGCAACGCCTTCCGATTGTTGCGCATGGTGGATCAATTGCTGCACATGGAAGGATTTCGGGTCCAGGTTGCTTTGCCTCGGCGCTCTCAGCCGGTGAAACGGGTGGTCGAATCGATCGGTGAGTCTTTTCGAGATCTGGCGGCTGAGAGCGAGATCGAAGTCGTGATCGGTCCGGTGGAGGAGATGTGGGTGTGCCTGGTGCCCGACACGTTGGAAAAAGTCCTGCTCAACCTCCTGTCCAACGCGGTGAAATACACGCCGGAGGGTGGACGGATCGAGCTCTCGGCGGTGATGGAGCAGCATCGGGCCGCGATCACCATCAGCGATACGGGCATCGGTATTGCCCGAGAGCAGCAAACAAGGATCTTTCAACGTTACCAGCGGGTGTTGGAGAAGGAGGGCGACCGGGTTGCCGGCGCCGGCATTGGATTGGCCCTGGTCAAGGAGCTGGTAGAAGCCCACGAAGGCACCATCGAGCTCGATAGCGAGCCCGGTAGTGGCACCCGTTTTACCGTCCGCCTACCCCTCGACGTCTCGCCCCAAGTCGGCGCCTCCCAGGATCTCGACACGGAGCTCTTAGAGCTCGAGCTGCAAACCTTGATGGAGCAGAAAAGAACGGCTCGGGAGCCGGGGTGGGGCTCCCCGGCTCCGACTTCGTCTCAAGTGCCCATGGACGAGCCGATCGAGGACGGCCGACCCCAGGTGCTGATCATCGAGGACAATCCGGACATGTCGAGCTATATCGCCGACACCCTTGCTCCACGTTTCCAATGCCGAGCGGCCCTCGACGGCGAATCGGGCTTGGAGCTGGCCTGGCAAGAGATTCCGGATCTGATCATTTCCGACATCATGATGCCGAAGGTGGACGGGTTCGAGGTGGTGCGCAAGCTCAAGGACGACGAGCGCAGCAGCCACATTCCGGTGATTCTGCTGACCGCCCGGGGCGATCGAAAAAGCCGACACCGGGGTTGGCAAGAGCGGGCGGACGAATATCTGACCAAACCCTTCGACGAGAAAGAGCTTTTGCTTCGGGTCGACAATCTTCTGGAAATCCGCGAAATCCTGCGTCGACGTTTTGCCCAAGAGCTGGCGCCCGGGGCCAAGCGTCTCGAATCCGCCGGTCGGGGATTGAATCCTCGAGACCGAGAATTCCTAGAGAAATTCCAGCAGATGATCGCGAACCAATTTGAGGATCCCGAGCTCAAGCTAAGCCGAATGACCTCGCTCATGGCCCTCAGCGAGCGTCCGCTGCAACGCAAGCTCAAGGCCCTGATCGGCCAAACACCGATCGAATACCTGAGGGCTTACCGTCTAAACCGGGCCGGAGAGCTTCTGCACGAAGGATTGTTGGTGGCGGAGGTCGCGGATCGCACGGGATTTTCGTCCCAGGCGTATTTTGCTACCTGCTTCAAGGCCCATTTCGGGGTCACACCGTCGGAATATCGCGATCGACTCAGTTAGCGGCGTTTAGCTGACACCGCGTATTAGGAATCGCCGGGCGCTTCCAACAAGAGCACGGACGGCACCGCAGTGGGATCATGCATCCTCAACAGAGAGTAACCGATGCCGGTGAGACCGAGCATCAGGTCGAGACGCCTTTGGTTTTCCAGCCAAGGGGCGAGATCGCGGTTTGGCGCTAAGGCTGTGATCGCCGAGGTGAGGTAAGCCTCGCAGCGCCGGCGCAAAGCGACATCTTGCCGGGCGATGGCGACGGATAGGAGCAGGTCGATATTGCCGAAGCTACCGTGGCAGAGATTGTTCTCCGAAGATCCTCCCCGCCGTTCGACTCCGGCGATGGCTTGGCCGGCCTTGACCGTGACCTCCGAGGCCAGGGATTCCGGCAGCACCGACGCCATGGCGTAGCGACCGGCGGCGATGCCCGGGGCGCCGTGGCACCAAGCCCACATGAATGGATCGCCGGCTTCGGTGCCATCGTCTCGGGGTCGGAGATCCCGCCAATTGTCTTGCTCGGGATCGAAGCATCCATCCTCGTAGGCGGTCAGCCGCTGAACCCGTTCGAGCAAGGCGTCGGGGCAAGGGTGAGGAGATGCCGCAAGGCGAGCCAAAGCCAGAGCGATGCCCGACAAACCGTGGGAGAAGCCGGTGAGAGGGTGGTCGAAAAGGCTCGACTCCCAAGTCGCTGTGGTGCCGGAGACCTCAATGGCTCGGGTGAGCACCTCGCCGCATCGGACGGCTTGCTCCAACGCTCGTTCCGAACGGATGGCTCGATGCAGCGCGAGCAGGGCTGAGGCGCAGCCGGCGGATCCGGACACCGTGTCCAAGCAGCGATCGTGGGGGATCAGCTCGTCGAGACGGTCGAGAATTCTCTCCGTGTCCGCGGAAAGATCGATCCCCGGCCAGAGCCGGCTCAGATGGGCCATCACATAAACGGCACCGCTCAAGCCGTCGAACGCACCCATGCCCCCTTGTCGCAACAGCCGCTCGAGCTGTTGCTCACGAAAGAAGGCCAGCCCTTGCTCGGCCAGAGCTCGATAGGTCTCAGAGCTGGTCTGCTCGGCGAGCCGGGCCAAAAAAAAGACGATGCCCAGCTGGCCGGAATAGAGCTCGGCGGGCAGATATCCCATTAGAAAACCGTCACCAACTCGGTGATACCCAGCCCAGGTGATGCCCGTGCCGGAATGGATTGCTTTGGCGCCGAGAAGATCGCCGACCCGGCTCGCGAGCTGCAGGAAATCCGGCCGAGGGGTCCGGGTTTGGGATTCGCGGGAAAGTGGAATCCTGGTGGTCTTGGACACCGGCTGGGTGCCCAGGACCGACAGGGCCTGCCGCATCAGCCATTCCTGCCGGTCGAGATCCGCCTGGTTGAACCCTTGGATCCTCTCCTTGATCCGATCCAGAGGACGCCGGGGCAAAAATCCGGCGAGCCTGCGACCCTGGGAGTCTTGTAAGTCGGTGCTGTTGGGCTTGCCGTGGAAAATAGGCACATCGCCAGCTTCCAAATCCGAGGCTTCCGAGCAGATCACCGCGTGGATGAAAGGGCGGTAGGGGGCTTCCGTGGCCAAGCCTTGACGCAGGTGATGGATGGGCTGGGCCTCCCTCGACCTAGAGGGATGGCGTTGATTCCAAAGCAAGCTTTGGTAGACCCGAGTGGGTCGCAACACGCAGCGGGTTGCATCCTCGGCGAAACAGTCCAACAAACCTCCCGCGCCGGTCCACTGCTCACGGTGCTGGGAAATGGCACGGTAGATCCTGCGGAATCCATCGATCAGAGCCTCTCGGTGATTGGGTGTCAGGCCCGCCGCCGCTTGGGGCCGGGGGCGGCTGGTCACCTCTTTCAAACCCACACGCCTGGGCTCGAAACGTTGAGCGTCCGTGCCCACTCGGGTCCAACCCATGGCGGTGACCTCTTGATCCGGGTCGGCGCCCAACGCGCTGAGACTTAGATGACTCGCGCTGCCGGACTGGACCGGCAGGATGCCTACATCCAGAACGGAATATTTCTCGCTGTGCAGGGTGTGGTCGAAAACGATGGGGTGAAAGAGGGTTTCGAGGTCGATCAAAACCGGCTGTGGGCCGCAAGCGATGATGTTCTCGTAGTGGAAGTCGTTGGCTTGCAAGGTGAAAAGCACCGCCAAGAGACCTCCTTGGTGTCGGTAGAAGGACTCGAGATCGTCCGCGGTTTGGCAATCGCGGTAGGCCACGTGCTCCATCCAGCCGTAGTCCTCTCGGCTTAGGATCCTGAGGGTGCGGAAGGTGAATCCGGGAGCCGTTTGGCTGAGCCAGGCGAGCAAGCCTTGAAAATGCTCATCCAAGGCCAAGGAACGGGGTTTGTAGACCAGGCGGCGACCGCAAGTCATCTCCAAAACCACCACCCGACGACCGCCTCTGTGCAGATCGCCGCCGTGACCGAGAACCTGGTCGAGGCGACCTAGTCCGGATTCTAGATTCGGGGAGAAGGCCTCGCTGAGCGCTGCGTGATCGGTTTCCAATCGATCCAAGAGCTCGGCGCTGAAAGCTTCCCAGCGACGACAGCAGCTTACGACCCGATCGGCCATGGCGGGATATTCTTCGAAGATGCCCGTGGCGTATTCCGCCGAGCCCATGAGCTCGACGTAGGCTTGGAAGCGCTCGTGGGATGTGGACCCCGTCAAGCGTCCGGTCAACCGGGCGGCGTGCATTTCGACTACCAGCGATCTGGTAGCGATATCGGCCAGGCGTTTCAAGAGGTCCGGCAGAAGCAGCTCAAGCGCTCGCTCGACCTCGAAGGCCCGGTATCGCCCCCGGCGTCCCCGGGACCGCATCCGCGCTTGGAGGTCGGACCGCAGACGGTCGACACTGTGCACGATCAAGGGCCGGAGCAAGGTGTTGAATCCCAGCTCCGTGGCATCCGGGATCCAGGCGGCGCAAGAGCTTCCATCGCTGTCGCCGTAAATCCTGCGCAAGAGGTGCAGAGCCGGGATCTGATCGTCAGTCGGGTCGACGGCTGGCTCGACGGTTGGGTCGGTGGCCGGGTCAACGATTGGGTCGGCGGCGGGATCCATGGTGGGATCCATGGCGGGATTAGGGCGGGTCGGCTCAAGGGCTGGGGAGTCCAACATGATTCAGCTTCCGTGGGGTTGGATGAGATAGATCAGCTTGTCGAAGATACGTTCGAGCAGCAGGCGGTCCTCGGTGACGATGCGTGCCGTGCCGGTCATATTCGGGGTGAAGGGCAAGCGATGACGATGGGTGGTGACGAAGGGGTCCGGTAGCGCCACGTCGACCCGATAGCCTTGCTCAGCCGGCACCAAAGCCACGGAGTCCACCCGTGCCTCCACGACGCCGAATTCCACGGCGGGAAAGCTCTCCAGTCGGATATCGACCCGCTGACCCGCTCGGATCTTGCCCGCTCCCGCTTGGTGGACCATCAGCTTGCCGAGTCTCGGTCCCTGATCCCGGGAGAGGATCAGGACGACCTCTCCCCGTTTCACTTCCTGGTGAGCGCTCCAGAATCGGGTGAGAGTGACGCGACCCTCCACCGGCGCGGTGAGCTGGTGTTGTCGGCGCCAGGCGGCCATGGCGCTGGTCAGCTCCCGCAGCCGATTGCGAACGTCGCCGGCGAGGCGGAGCCCCTCGTCCCGGCGCTGGAGCTCCAAGGTGTGGAGTCGGTGCTCGAGGTCCTCGAGCTGCATCCCGTAGGTTTCCGCTTGGATCGCAAGGTCATCGAGGGCCAGCTCTTGGTCCAGCACCCGGCTTTCCGCCGGCGCCAGCTGAGCTTTGGGCATGAGGCCCTGCTCAGCGAGGTGTCGGCTGTCGTCGAGCAGCTTCTGCTGCATGGCGAGCTTGCGCTTGAAGGACTCGCGTTTTTCCTCGACCTGAAGCTGGAGCGAGAGAAAACGTCGGCGTTGGGCCGCGGTATGAAGGTGCTCGGCCCCCACATAGGGAGATCGATGAAACCTCCCGTGCTTGCGCAACGCCTCCGCGAGTCGATTGCAACCGGGCTGCAGGCTGCCGAGACCTCCGATTTCGAAGAGGCTGGAGTCGAAGTCTTCGAGAGGCTGTGCCACCAGGTGGTTTTGCAGAGCGGCGACGGCTCCCTCCAAGAGGCGGAGGCGGTCGGATTCCGCGTCACCGGCCAGAAGCACCAAGGGCCGGCCTTTCGCCACCATTTGGCGGTCCTGCACCAGGATGCGATCAATCCGGCCGTCCATGCGCGATACCAGCTCCACGGGTGGCTCCGCGGTGGTCAGGGTGATCGGCGCTTGAATCACGTCCGGGTAGCGGATCAGGGCGGCAAATAGGAAGCCCAGAGCAAGGGTCAGGGCGACCAGGGATATGCCGCTGCGCACCAGCCACGACGGCTCATGGCCGACAAAGATTCCCGCGTCGGGGCCTTCCAAGAAGCTCGGCCCTATCGAGGCCGACCGTGGTGTCGCGGGTCCTTCCCCGGAATCCGGAGCACTGGCGACGAAGGAGTCTGGGAGGGGCATGTCAACCGAGCTCCAATTGGTCTTTGACCAGGTGGAAGTAGTGTCCGCGCTGCTCGGTCAGGGTGTGATGGGTGCCTTGCTCGACCACCCTCCCTCGATCGAGCACCACGATCCAATCCGCCCGTTTGACCGTGCTCAGGCGATGGGCGATCACCATCGCCGTCTTGCCTTGGAGAAAGGATTGGAGGTGCTCGTGGATTCTGCGTTCGTTGCCGGCGTCCAGGGATGAGGTCGCCTCATCCAAGAAGAGGTATTCCGGATTTTTGTAGATTGCGCGGGCGATCAAGACGCGCTGGGTCTGCCCGCCGCTCAAACCCAGACCATCGTTGCCGATGGCGGTGGCGTAACCCTGGGGTAGGGTTTCGATCTCATCGTGAATGCCCGCCGCCCGGGCCGCCTGGACCAATCGACCGTAGTCGGCGGAGCCGTCACCCATGGCGATATTCGCGGCCACCGAGTCGCTGAAAATATATCCGTCTTGCATCACCACCCCGCACCGCTCTCGCCACGCGTCGGGGCAGATGCCGGCCAGGTCCCTGCCGGCGATTTCGATGCGTCCCTCAGCCGCTCGATAGAACTTCAACAACAGCTTCATCAGGGTGGTTTTGCCGCTGCCGCTGGCGCCGACGATGGCCGTTGTGCGCTGGAATTTGAGGGTCAAGTCGAGATGATCGAGGGTGTAGCGCGTATCGTGACGGCCGTATTTGAAACACAGACCGCGCAGGCGAATGTCTCCAGAGGCGAGCTCCCTTTGCAGGGTGAGCGGTGATCCGTCGCCCACGGGGCAGGCTCCTCCTGCCGCTTCCCAATCGCCTGCATCTCGGCTCTCAGGGTTCGTCGCAGTGCCTGTAGGCGCCGCGGAGGCGGCCTTCTCCTCCTCCATATCCTGCACCTCGCTCAGACGTTCCATGCTCAGCTTGGCGTCCTGGGCGCGGCCGATGAATCCGAGCAGCAAATCGATGGGTGCGTTCATTTGGCCGAGGATGTAGACCATGGCCATCATCATGCCGAGGGTCAGCTCACCGGCAATGACCTGCCGTGCAGCCATGAGGGTGATGAGAATATTTTTGCCCTCGTGCAGGAACATCGAGCCGGCCTGCTGATATTGCTCCACCGCCAAGGCGCGCAGGCGGATCCGAAAGAGGCGTCCTTGGATGCGCTCCCACTCCCAGCGCCGGCGCGATGCGCATTGGTTGAGCTTGATTTCCGGCATGCCTTGGACCACTTGCACAATCGCCGACTGGCTCTCGCTCATGCGAGCGAATTGCAAGCGATCCAGAATTTTGCGCCGGTTGAGGAAAAGGGTCACCCAGCCGATGGAAAGCAGGCTGCCGATGGAGAAAACTAAGAAGATGGTGCGGCTGTAGAGCGCCATGACCACGCTGAAGACGATCAGGTTGACCATCGAGAAGGCCACGGCAATGGAGTGGGAGGTGAGGAATTCTTCCACCTTGGTGTGGTCACCGATCCGTTGCAGCACGTCCCCAAGATTTCTGCGATCGAAATAGCTCAGGGGCAGCCGCATGAGCTTCATCAGGAATTCCGACAACACGGCGACATTCACCCGTGTGCCGATGTGCACGAGAATCCAACCGCGGATGAAGTCCGCGGCCGTGCGGCTGAGGAAGAGCAGCAGCTGTGCCACAACGATGGCGTGCACGATGCCGATGTCGCGGTTGCCGATGCCGTGGTCCACCAGGGCTTGGGTCAGGAAGGGCGCCACGAGATGGAGCAGCGAGCCGACAAGGGCGCCGATTCCCAATTGGATCAGCAGGCTGCGGTAACGGAGCAGATGGGCGAAGAGCCGGACCAAACCGTGGGTCGAAGGAACGGCGTCTTCTTTTTGGCGTAGGAAGCTCTCCGTCGGCTCCACGAGCAAAGCCACGCCGAGGTCGTTGGCGTCGGCCCAAAAACCGCGGAATTGCTCGATGGAGAGCTTGAGGCGACCCGCCTCGGGATCGGCGATATGGACCTTATTGCCTGCGACCCGATAGGCGGTGACGAAGTGGGATCCTTGCCAATGGAGGATGCAGGGCAGGGGGGCTTCCGCCAACAGCTCCTCGGTTCCCAAGCGGATGGGCAGGGTCCGCAGCCCGAGCTCATCGGCGGCCCGGCTGATGCCGAGAAGCGTCACTCCACGGTTGCCTTTGTCACACAGCTCCCGGAGGCGTTGCAGCGAGAGATCGCGGCCGTGGAAACGGCAGATCATTCTCAAGCAAGTGGCGCCGCAATCCATTTTGTCCAGCTGTCTCAGGGCAGGGAATCGGCGGTTCTTGCTGAGCAATGAGGTCGGGGGAATCAGCATCTCGAGGGTCTCTTTTGGCGGGCAAGGTGGCGGGGTGAGATCGCCAGGGGCTAGCTCACCCCGCCGCTTCGACCGTTTCAGCCGGCGTCTAAGGAGATCCGGCAGGAGTCGACTCTCACTTCTCGTCGCATTCGTCGCAGCCGCTGCCACCGGTCAAGCTGATGGTCATCGGGCCGCAGACATGCCAAGAGGTGTGGCCGCCACCGGCGACTTGCTCGGAGTCGAGCTCGGAGAGCTCGCCGGCCGGGTTGGCGGGCAATGCGGCGCGCTGCTCGTCGGTGAGGGAGCTGTAGAATTGTTGGTCCTTCCACGCGCGGATGATGTCGGTGCTTTTCATGACGTTCTCCTTTGAACGGTTTTCCCAACTGCAACAGGGGTGTCAGATGGGGTTTTGAAATTGGCCGGTCGCTCCGGCCACCGACATTGGAGCCCAAGCCGGTCGCCTCGGGTTAGCGACCGAGCGGCGGCGATTTTCGAGAAAACGGCGCGGGGATCCGACCAGCCGGTTTCTCGAAAACCGTCGCCGGGAAATCGAAAACATTGGTGCAAAAAGACTTACGCCGGGCGATCGCCCGGCGTAAGTCGCTGCGAAGTTGGCAGCTGAATTTCGAAAGGTAGGGTCGGCTCAGGGACCTAAGCGCTCCACGATCCAATGGTCGGAGCCTTGGGGGCGCCGGAAACGGAGCCGGTCGTGGAGCCGATCGGCACGCCCTTGCCAGAACTCGATCGACTCGGGCCAGAGCCAATAACCTCCCCAATGCTCGGGGACCTCGAGATCCCGGCCTGCAAATTTATTCTCCAGCTCTCGGCGGCGAGACTCCAACTCCTCGCGGTCGGCGACCACCCGGCTTTGGGGGGAGCTGGCGGCGCTGACTTGGCTGCCGTAGGGGCGGGCGGAGAAATAATCCTGGGACTCCTTGCGCGATGCCCGCTCCACGGCGCCTTCGATGCGAATCTGTCGCTCCAGCTGAGGCCAGAAGAAACACAGAGACGCTCGGGGATTTTCCGCCAGCTCTTGACCCTTACGGCTTTCGTAGTTGGTGAAGAAGCGGAAGCCGCGGGCGTCGTATCCCTTGAGAAGCACCATTCGCACGGAGGGTTTGCCGTCTCGACTGGCGGTTCCGAGGGCCGCTGCCGTGGGCTCACCACCGGCAGATAGCGCGTCTTTCATCCATTTGCCGAATTGCACGATGGGATCCGGATCCAAATCGGGCTTGCGGACCCCGGCCTTGAGATACTCATTTCGAATCTCAGAGAGGTCGAGGGACGCCGTGTCGGAGGCGGATTGGGGGATGGAGATTTCTCCGGTGCGGAGGAGATCGTCGTCGGACATCGGCTACCTCCTGGGGTCGGCGGCGAGGGCCGCACCCGTGAGAACCAAGGCAATCCATAGGAAGTCGGCGAGCAGGAGATGCACGATCTGCATCCAGATGGGCGCGAGCAGGACAATGTTGATGCCGCCGGCTGCGAGCTGCACAAAAACCAATACATTCAGGGCGGAAGCGAGCTTGCGGGCGGGCTGCTCTCTTTTTTCTCGTCGGATGGCACCGATCAACATCAATAGCAGCCCACTTCCGGCGACTGCCAGAAAGGGATGGAAAGTTCGGAGCTTGATGAAGACGTGCGAGGTGGGTGAGAAATCTGCGGCGAACCCTTCGGTCAAGGACGTGGCGGGGAAAAGGGTGTCACCCAGGGCAGCTATCGCTCCGCTGACACCGATCAATATGGTGGCTGCCACGGAGAGCCAGAACAGACGGTCGGCTTTACCACCTATGGGTTTTCCCGCTGGAGGCGCGCTGCCGCTGACCCAATAAGCCGTCAAGGAGAGGGCCGCCAAGAGCAAGAAGGTGTTGCCCAGGTGAAGTGCCATGGAAAAGCCACGGGCGATGGAGTCGTTGTCCTCCACCAGACCGAAAATCACCAGGCCGGCGCCGAGGGCGGCTTCGGTTAGGATCAAAACCACCGAGGCAAACGCTCCTTTGCGGGCCGCGCTGCCCGCAGGGAACGCCCGGGTGACGAGGAAGGCCAGACCAAAAACCGCCAGCAGGGCCAAGCCACTGCTGGTGCGGTGGGAGTACTCGATCAAAGTCTGAACGCTGGGGTCCCTAGGTATGACCTCGCCGTTGCAGGTGGGCCAGTGGCTGCCGCAACCGGCGCCCGAGCCCGTTGCACGAACGTAGGCTCCCCATAGGATGACCAGAATATTGAGGGCCAAGGTGCCCCAGGCGTAGCGAGTCAGGAATTGGGTCGACATGAAGTGTGGAGAAGAAATGAAGGTCGGAGCGGAGACGTCACACGTTGACTCTAAGCCATTGGCTCTTGGTGGGGCAAGCGACTCATGAAACGGCTCAAAAAAAGTGCACGGCTCAGTCCTCGATTTGCGGGTCGGTGGACCGGCGATCATGGGCTTCCGGTTCCACCTTCACCCAAGGACGTCGGGCTAGGACGTTCCGGGTCAACGCGGCGTAAATGTTGGGGTCGTGGTCCAAACGCTCGGAGATCGCTTGGCTCAGGAGGCTATAGCCCTCGGAGTTGTAGTGACGTCGCAGGCGTAGGGGGAACAGAGAGAGCACGTCTCGGTGCTCGGCTAAGATCTGGTGGAAGTCGACGATCGGTATTCCCAGACGGTCGACGGCGGCGAAGACCTCTTCCCTCAGCCAGGGCTCCAGATGGGAGGGCTCGCCACGGCTCAGATAGACGAATAAAACCCTGCCACCCCAGGATTCTGTTTGTTGTTGCACCGAGCGGAGGATTTTCCCGAAAAGAGGGTCGAGATGCTCGGCTCGGGCTCTGACCAGGGGTCTGGGCCGAGGTCTAGTGAAGAGCTGCTCCAGCCTATGGAGGGAGAGGAATCGGCCGAGCCGGTGCAAGGGAGAATGGGTCCGCTTTCGCCGCTCGATCTTTCTCAGCTTCTGGTCCAACGCCGAATTCACGTAGTCCGCGAGCCGCGCATCGATTTCATCCTGGCGTTGGGATAAGCCCTGGGAGAAGCTGGGATCCAAGTATCGCATCAGCAGCTCGGACCTTTTTTCGTGTCTGAGATCCTCCAGGTCGTTGCCCTCGAAGAAGACCCACAACACCACCGACGGTCGCAGTGGCACCGCGTATTCCGCAAAGCTCGCCAGACTCAGCAGCGGACCCTTGCCGGAGGTGCCGAGGTTGACGGTGGACCAACCTTGGTGGCGAAGGAAGGCGCTGATGTCGTCCCCCTCCGGCACGCATTGTCCGTGGGCGAAGGAGTCGCCGAGCACCACGATATCCACCAAGCTGAGGGAGTGAAGGCCGGGGGGATTTCTGAAGCCTCGCTCGTCGCTTCGGTAGGTCACCCATTCACCGTATTCGTTGCAGAAGACGGTGGTCGTTAGGGAGGGACCGGCCAGGGGTAGCAACGGTCCGTATTCCTTCTGCCCGTAGCGCAGGCCGTCGGTGACGATGAACGCCGAGGGAATGACCTGCGGAGCCGCGTTTTCTCCGCGGCTTCTGAGCTCTTGGACCAAGGCTGTCCGGCTGCGAGTGTCGTAATTCACGGCCCTCACGAAAGCGGGCCAAAACCCACGGGGTTTGGCGGCGGCAGCGAGCAAAGCCTCTGCCAGATAAGCAGTGATGAGCAGCCCGAAACAGAGGGCGATCAAATCGCCTGCCCTGGGATTTCCTCGAAGACGAAACAAAGCAGCGACCCCGAGAATGGCTAGAATCAGGGTCAAAACAAAGAGGACCATTTGGAGAGCCTAGCAGCACCGCGAAGGGTTGCCTACCTAGGGGCCGGCCGGAGCGATTTTCGGCTAGCTCGCCAAGGATTTCGATCGGCAGGCGGCTTGTCCGAGGGCACATCTGGAGCAGGCGGTGTCTTGGGCAGTGGCCGGGCGCGGAAATCCCAGAAAGCTCCGGGTCAAGGCCGTGAGCCGCCAGAGGGCAACGAGGGTGACCAACCAAAATTGCCAATCGTGCACAGGCATTAGGAAATTCCGAGGGTTTGGAGGCCGTGGAAGGTGATGAATGCGGCGACCCACGCCAAGCTCGACATATAGACCAGCTGGAGGAGGGCCCAGCGGCGGCCACCGGCCTCTTTGCGAGTCACCGCGAGGGTCGGCAGGCACTGCATGGCGAGCACGAAAAAGATCAGCAGACTGGCGGAAGTGGCGGTGGTGAGCAGGGGAGAGCCGTCGTCGCGGGTAGCGGCACGCACTTGGTCGATGACCCCGGCGTCGGGCTCGTCGACCGCATCCCCGGTCAAGAGCACCGCAAGGGTGGACACGAAGACCTCACGGGCCAAAAAGCTGGTGAGCACGCCGACGGTCAGCTGCCAATCGTAACCCAGGGGCGCGAAGATCGGTTGCGCGGCCCGGCCGAGGTGACCGGCAAAGCTTTGGGCTTGGGCGTTTTTGCTCTCCAGCTGTGCAGCCCGGGACATCAGCTCGTCGGCCATGGGGCTGCCGTCGGGCAACGACGCGGCCTGCTCTCGCAGCTCCAATGCCGGAGCCGGCGGCTCGACCTTGGGGTAAGCGGACAACCACCACATGACGATGCAGATCGAAACGATCACGGTGCCGGCGTTGCGCAGGAATGCCATGCCCTGGTGAAAGGCGGTGAGCAGGGCGGTTTGCAAGGACGGCAGCTTGTAGCTCGGGAGCTCCAGGACCATCGGGCGTGATCGCCCCTTGAGCCAGGTCTTGCGGAAGAGAAAAGCGGAGCCGAGGGCGGCTCCGGCGCCGATGAGATAACAGCCGGCAAACGCCAAGCCGCCCAGCAGGGGACGATCCTTGAACAACAATCCCGTCAGCAGCACATAAACCGGGAGCCGAGCCGAGCAACTCATGAACGGGGCGATCAGAATCGTCGCTAGGCGATCCTTTCGATCGGGAATGAGCCGGCTGGAGATGATGCCGGGCAACGCACAGGCGTGACTGGAGAGCAGGGGCACGAAGGCGTGCCCGGGCAATCCGAAGCGGCACAGAATACGATCCATGACGAAGGCCGCCCGTGCCAGATAGCCGGTGTCCTCCAACAGGCTGATGAGAAAGAAGAGCAGGCAGATCTGTGGCAGGAAGACCACGGTTCCCGCCACCCCGCCGATGACGCCATCGATGATCAGATCTTTGACCGCGCCATCCGGCAGCAGGCCGGCGGCCAGGCCCCCGAGGTGCTCGAAGATCAGCTCGATCAAATCCATGGGCATGGAAGCGAAGGCGAAGACCGTCCAGAAGAGGCCGCCCATGACCCCCAGGAAGAGCAGAACGCCGAGGACGGAGTGAGTGAAGGCGTTGTCCAATCGCTCGGTCAGGGTGTCGGTCTCGCTGCCGGTGGCGTCGGCGCCTCCCACGCTCGCCTCGATGATGGCGTCCACCCACGGTTCTAGGCCGTCCGATCCCAAGGGCGGGGCCGGAACGGCGGGGGTCGGTAAGCCCGATGCCGACATCCGGCTGAGAGCCGACCTCAGCTCGCCCATGCCTTGGCCCTTTCGCGCGACCACCGGCACGACCGGGCATCCCAATTGCCGGGAGAGGGACTCGGTGTCGACAGTCAATCCTCGGCGCTGGGCCAAGTCGACCATATTCAACGCAACCACCGTCGGGAGACCGAGGGTGAGAAGCTCTCCGGCCAAGCAGAGGTTTCGGCTCAGATTGGTCGCGTCGACCACGATGACCGCCGCGTCGGGCCGTTGAAATAAACCCTCGCCGGTCAGAGCTTGGCGGCATACCCGCGCCTCGGGCAGCTCGAGGTGAAGACGATAGGTGCCGGGGAGATCGATGATCTCGAAATCGACTCGGGAGCCGTCGTCGGCCTCCAGGGAGCAGCTGCCGATTCGGGCGTCGGTCGTGGTGCCGGGGAAATTCGCGGTCTTCGCCCGCAGGCCGCACAGTCGATTGAAGAGGGTCGTTTTTCCCGTGTTCGGATTGCCCAGCAGCGCTATCCGGGGAGATCTCTCGAGGTGAAGCTGGTGGGGCGTAGAGGCCGGTGCGGTCATGGATTGGGCACTACCATCAAGCGCTGGGCGACCTCCTCGGAAAGGCCGATTCGGGTCCCTCGGGCTTGGAGGATCCAGGGGTTGCCGATTTTGCACAGCTTCAGCTCGGTGCTCGGCGCCAGACCCAAGGCGCTCAGGAGCTGGGCATCCTCATCCAGAAGATGGACCCCGGCCAGGGTGCCGCAATCTCCGACTCGCATGGATGTGAGGGCAACGGCTTGGGGAACCGGGGGATCTTGTGAGCTCGTTTGGGGGTCGGCCATGACTTCTCCGCAGCGCTGGGGTCACTTTGATGAGACGGAATCTCAATAAGTCTCAGGAAGAATATCACGGATTCCACGGCCATGAAATTCAGTCTTTGCCCGGGCTTAAGTGGACTGGCCGAGGGGTCGAAGGGGATATGATCTCGCCATGCGAAGCCGATTTCTTCTGCCCCATCTCATGATCATGATTTTCCTTTGGGGGGTGTCCGCTTGCGATCGTGCCCCGTCCTCAAACGATGAGCCTTATTACTACGATGTTCTGGCGGACCAGGCTTGGGTCGGTGGTCCCGCGGAGCCGGCGGAGCTCGCGACGACCTACTGCCTCGACGCGACCCGCAGAGGTGTTGAGCTGAAACCGGGTCGCAGTGTTCTGGCTGATTTGAATGACGCGGAGGTCGATGGCTCTCGGCAGCTCAAATTGGTGATCGAGGCCTGCTCAGCCACACACCACAAGGCTTCGACCCTAGAGCTCACTTGGTCCCATCAGGAGGAGGATGGGATCATCGAGCAGCGGACCCTGGACATTCCCGCTTTCGGATCCGCCCGACATGAAATCCAGCTCGCCGCGTCGGAGACCTCGGGCCCGGGCCCGTTCCTGCGGCTGGCAGCTTCTCCGTCGTCTTCCAGCCCGATCTACCTACAAGAGGTGGCGGTGGACGGGTGGCGAGAGCGACCGGCTGTCTCCGAGGTCAAACGAGACGCGGAAGAGCCGACCCAGATTCTTTTTATCTCTGTCGATACCCTAAGAGAGGACGGCATAGCGGCCCTGAGCAAAGGGTTGGACGCTGGGCAAGGCCCCGGAGCAACCACACCCAACCTCGATGCGCTGGTGGCGGAGTCCCAAATTTGGAGCCCCCACTATTCCGCCGCTTCGTGGACCCAACCGTCCCACGCGACTCTGCTGACCGGCCAATATCCGCCGGTCCATGGAGTCCAGAACCCAAGGGACGTGATTCACCCGGGGGTGACGACCCTTGCGGAGCGAATGCGGGACGGGGGCCTGCTGACCGCCGCTCGGGTTTACGACTGCGTTTGGTTGGATCCAAAGTTCGGATTCGATCGAGGCTTCGACGATTACGGGGTGCGGCCCTACGGCATCGGCAAGATGGCCCGAGAGGTGGCTAATTGGATGGCGGATCATCGGGATCAGCCGTTCTTTTTCTTTTTCCACAACTTCGAGCCCCATTCCGACTTCAGTCAGCTGCCTTACGAGTCTCCTGGTTTGACAAAATTCGATGTCGAGGAGCAATACGGTTTCGAGAATTTCGGTTGTCGAGAAGGGCTTTGCTCGTCGGGATTGCTGCAGAAAATGGAGACCGGTGAGATGGAGCCCCTGGAGGGGGAGCTGGAGGTGATGGACGATTTGTACCGCCGAGGCATCGGTTATACGGATCGTCGTCTCGGTGAGCTCTTCGAACGGCTCAAGGCCCTCGGCATGTGGGATCGGTTGTTGATTGTGCTCACCAGTGATCACGGCGAAGCCTTTGAGGCCGCCGGCAGGGTGATGCACGGCGGCGTTTGGGAAGAGGTGCTCAGGGTACCCCTGGTGATCAAATGGCCGGGCGGGGAGCTCGCGGGGGAGCGCCGGGATTTGCCCACGAGCTCCATCGATTTGGCACCCACCCTTCTGGCCCATGCCGGTCTGGAAGTCGGCGGCTTACCCGGCCTCGACCTACGAGTAAAAAGGAGAGCGACACCGATCTTCGCCGGCACCGTGGAGCGGGTCGTTCTGTCTGAGGGCTGGAAGGGAGTCTTTCGACCCCAAAGCCCGATTCGCATCTATGATCTCGACAAGGATCCGAAAGAGCTGTCGAATCTGGCGGAATCTCACCCCCGGGAACGGGACGAGCTTCACGATCTGCTTCGGCGCTGGTCGGAATCCTTAAAAGCGAGCCTCACGGCCCGGGATCGGCGAGCCGCGGCGGCGGCCGGCGGCGAAGAGCTGACCCAAGAAGAGATCCAACGCTTGAAATCCCTGGGTTACCTCTCCGACGAATAGCGTGCTCAGCTCATGGCGAGCTGGGACAAGATTTCTTGGTTGTGCTCGCCGAGGGTCGGCGGGTGTCGTCGGTAAGTAGGTCCGCTGCCGGACATCTGGACGGGCAGCCCGATGGATCGGACCCAGCCGAGCGCTGGATGCTCCAGCTCGACGATCATTCCCCGGGCGATCAGATGCTCGTCGGTCAGAGTCTCCTCCGGTAGGTGGATCGGTCCCGCCGGCACCCCCGCTTGCAGCAAGGTCTGGATCCAATGGTCGGCGTCGTGGGTGGCCAGCTGGTCTTGGATCCGCTCAATCAGCGCGGCTCGGTTGGCGTTGCGCTTGGAGTTGGTCTCAAATCTCGGATCGACCATGACGGACTCCCGCCAATCGAAGACGCCACAGAATTTCTGCCACAGACGCTCGGTGCCCACGGCGATCAAAAAAGTGCGATCCCGCGCCCGAACGGGTTGGTAAGGCGTGATGCTGGGGTGGTTGTTGCCCAGCCGCTGGGGGGCCTCACCGCCGGCTAGGTAGCTTCCACCCACATTCGCCAACCACGTGACTTGGGAATCCACCAGCGCCACGTCCAAAAACCGCCCTTTGCCGGTTCCTCCCGCGCGATCCCGGGCGTAGAGAGCCGACAAAATGCCGATCAGCGAGTAGATGCCGGCCGAAATATCGGCCATGGGAGTCGGAAAACGCATCGGGCCGCCGTCGGGCTCGCCGGTGAGGGCCATCAAACCGGCTTCCCCTTGGGCGATGACGTCGTAACCCGGGCGCCCCGCCTTGGGACCGGTATGGCCGTAGCCGCTGATCGCGCAATAGATCAGCTCGGGTCGACGGCCCATCAGGGTGTCGGGATCGACGTTCCGCTTTCGCAGGGAGCTGATGCGCGGGATGTTGGTCAGAAAAACGTCCGCGGAATCCACCAGCCGATGCAGGATGTCTTGGTCCCGCTCCTGATCCAGATCGATCTCCAGGCTTCGCTTATTGCGATTGATCGAAAGATAGTAGGCGCTTTGATCGCCGACGAAAGGTGGACCCCAACGGCGAGATTGATCGCCGACGCCCCGGCGTTCGATCTTGATCACGTCGGCGCCGAGGTCTCCCAGCAACATGCCGCAATACGGGCCCGCCAAAGCCTCGGTCATGTCGAGCACCCGAATGCCGTGCAAAGGGGCCGGAGCTTCTGAGGCCGGAGGTTCTCGGTGCGGAGCTTCTGGCGGCGGAGAGTTGGGTGGTTCGGTCAAAGCATTCCTCGAGCATCGGAGAATCGTCCTCTGTGGAGGACAATTTGGGGTGAATGAAGGGCGATGGGGGGTGGATGTAGGTCAGGCTGTGACGAAAGATTGTTGATTTAGCGGTCTTTTTGGTTTCGTGGCGATGTTGGTATAGCTCTTGCTCTATGAATGGGCGTGGGTCGGAGCTGACGACAAAACGCCGATCCGACCCTCGAGCCACCCAACGTCGAAGCCGAGCTTCGACCCTCAGGCTCCGGATAAGCCGGAAGCCGAAACGGAGGTCCCATCATGAACGCTCATCTATCTACCTTCCATCGACCTTCACGGCGCGCCCTGGCTACGGGTTACTTTTCCGCCGCTGCCTTGTTGCTCGCCTTGGTTTCGCCCAACACCCTTTCAGCTTCAGAGCAGGGCTCAGCCTCGAATCCGGCCGCTGCCCCGGAACGGCAATACGAAGCGTCCGACGCGGGCAAGAGGATCGGAATCGAGAAGGTGGAAGTTTATCCCCAAACCGAGAAAATTCGGATCGAGCCGGACTATCCCCACCATCGAGCCGTGGATATCGAGATCTGGACCCACAAGGGAGACAATGCTCGATATTGCGTCGGAGAGCCGATCGAAGTCTTCTTCCGCACCAACGTGGACGCCTATGTGGCGATCTACAACACGGATACCTCGGGTAGAACCCAACGCCTCTTCCCTAATCGCTACGATCACGACAACTTCGTGGAAGGGGGGCGGACCTATCGGCTGCCGGCACGGGGGTACGACTTCATCGTCGAAGGGCCTCGGGGCCGCGAGTCCTTGAAGGCCGTGGCAGCGCTCGATCGTCGGGATTTGAACCTCGGACGTCGGGCCCCGGCGTCGCACCACTACGAGGATCGTCGGGATCACGGTCGTCGTTACGGTTCCAAGATCGTGGTGGAGAAGATCGGTGTCTATCCGGATATCGCGGCGTCTCCGGACATCGACGTGGACGTCATCACGCACCGGGTGAGGGACGGCTACCGCTGCGAGCGTCGATATCCTCGCACTCGCCCTTGGTGGAAATAACATCTCGATAAGAAAGCTCGATAAGAGAAAAGGCCGCCCTCGGGCGGCCTTTTCTCGGCTTTGAGCCGGGCTAGCCGGCTCGCGTCTCGCCTACTCTTCGACCGAGGCTCCGCCTTCTACACCATGGCGGCTGAGGTAGTCCTCCACATAGAGAAGATTATCCTCGCCGGCGCGTTTGACGATACCCAGGAGGCTGTCCATGAGCGAAACCTCCTCGAGCTGCTCGGTGACGAACCAATCGAGGAAGCGCAACGCAATGTGATTGCGCTCTTCCTGGCACAGCTCCACCAAGCCGTAGATCTGCTGGGTCACTTCTTGCTCCCAGTCGAGGGAAGCTTGAACCGCTTCTGCAGCGGTCTCGAATTTGTTTTTGGGCTCGGCGATTTGCGGAATCTCTACGTGCCCGCCGACGTCCAGGATGAAGTGCACGAATTTCATCGCGTGCTCACGCTCTTCCTCGGCTTGACGGAAGAAGAATTGCGACAGCTCGTCGAGGTTCTCCTCGCTGAAGTGAGACGCAATCGCTACATATTGATTCGACGCTCCCAGCTCGTTGCCGATCTGGCGGTTGAAAGCGTCGACGATTTTCTGGCTGGCAAGTTGTGCCATGGGGATCCTCCTGGGTCTCTATGTCTATGGGTTCTTATTCTTTGAACGGGGTTTAGAACGTGACGCTCGACCGTCGTCCTACGGAGCTCTTACGAGTCGAATCGAGATCGCCTCGATGGTGACGGCCTATCTATTCCTTCGTCTGTCGTCCGCCGGCCGATGTCATTCTCTGAAGTCTTGTCCGTCGGTCCATATGAGGGAAGGTCTCAAGGCTCGTCGGCAGCGGGCGGTTCCGCGGTCCAGCGGTCCAGCCAATCTATAACCTCCTGATGCCACCGAATGGAGTTGTTGGGTTTCAGCACCCAATGGTTCTCATCGGGAAAGTAGAGGAAGCGGCTCGGAATGCCCCGTCGTTGCAGGGCGGTGAAAGCGCCGAGCCCCTCGGTCTCCACCACTCGGAAATCCTTGGCTCCGTGGATGACGAGCATCGGCGTCTTCCAAGCCTGAACATATCGCATGGGGTTGTGGCGGTTGAAACCCTCTGGCGCTTGCCATGGGGTCCCGCCCATCTCCCATTCGGGGAACCAAAGCTCTTCGGTGGAATAGTACATGCTTTCCAAATTGAAGAGCCCGTCGTGATTGACCAGGCAATCGAAGCCGTCGGGCCATTTACCGGCGATCCAATTGATCATATAACCGCCGTAGGAAGCCCCCAAAGCACAGGCGCGATCGCCGTCGAGGAAGTCGTAGCGCTCCAAAGCGGCCTGCCAGCCCTTTTGAAGATCCTCCAAGGGCTTGCCGCCCCAATCTCCGGTGATGGAGTCGGTGAACGCTTGGCCGTAACCCGTCGATCCGTGGAAGTCGATGAAGACCGAAGCGTAACCCGCACCCGCATAGGTCTGTGGGTTCCAACGGTAGTGAAAGTCGTTGTCGAATGATCCTTGGGGGCCGCCGTGGATCAGGAAGGCCACGGGATAGGATTTTCCTTCCTCGAAACCCGCGGGTTTGACCACATAGCCGTAGACGGTTTCGTCGTTCCAGCCCTTGAAGGAGAATTGCTCGTAGGTGCCCATGTCGAGCTCGGAAAGGCGATCCGCGTTGACCGCGGTCAAGGGTTTGAGCTCGCCCTTTCCGTCAATCGGCAGGGTGAAGAGATCCACGGGGCGGGTCAGGTCGTCGAGGCCGAACACCAAGAGATCCTGTTGAGGAATGAGCGCGGGGGAGCGCACATGACCCTCGCCCCAAAGCTCTCGGACCTCACCGGATTGCACGTCGATCGAAAAGAGACGCACATGGCCGGTGTCCCCGGCGGTGGCATAAATGGTCTTGCTGTCCGGCGAGAAGAAAAAGCCGCCCACCGAGCGATCCCAATTCTCGGTCAGCACCCGTTCTTCAGGGCTCGGCCACGCACGAAGGACCAAACGGAAGCGGTCGGCTTCGAAGCCGGGACTTTTCATCGCCAAATAGGCCAGGGTCTTGCCGTCGGGCGAAAAAGTGGGGTGGGAGTCCCAGGCCGGGTTGGAGGTCACTTGCTTCGGTGCTTCGGATCCATCGGCCGGCGCTTTGTAGAGATCAAAGTTGGTCGACCACGGCTCTGAGCCGCCTTCGACACGCGCGGAGAAGACCAAGGCTTTGCCGTCGGGGGTAAAAGTCACTTCCTCCATGCCACTGAACGGTTTCGGCGGCACATCGCCGTCCAACCCTCGTGTGACGTCGACGGCGTCACCACCGGTCGCGGGCACCACGAAGACATGGCTTCGACGACCGTCTTTCCAGGTGTCCCAGTGGCGGACGAAGAGCCGATCGTAAACCATGGCCGAGGACTTGGATTCAGAATTTGCTTTGAGGCGATCGACCGTGCAGGCCAAGTCTGGACAGTCCACGAAGACTTCCATGGCCACCGCCAGCTGGGTTCCGTCCGGAGAGAGGGTGAATCCGGAGACGTCCAGGGGCAGATCGGTCACCTGCTTGGGCTCTCCCGCATCTGCTCCGACCTCCGCTCGCCACACCTGAGAGCTTCCGGATTGACCGGTGAGGTAGAGCACGGATCCGCTGTCCGGTGCCCACCGGGGATGGCTGTCGCCACCCTCGAAGGTGGTCAGGCGACGGGCTTCCGACAATCCGTCGCTGGGCAGCAGCCAGAGATCCGTGCGCCCTTTGTCGGCTTCAAGGTCGGTCTCGCGTAGCACATACACGATGTGCGCTCCGTCGGGGCTGACCTGTGGGTCCGACAATCGGTTCATGGACACCAAGTCGAGGGCGGTGAGACCCCGCCCCTCTGCATTGGCAGAAGCGGCCAAAGCGGCCCATGAAACGAGCGCTGCGCATCCAAAAACGATGGGTGAAAAACGCTTCGGGTTGCGTGGAAGGTCTATTCGATTCAGATCCGAGAAAGGCTTCATGGGCTCTCCCCTTTAGGTGCTTAGAGCTCGTAGATGCTCAAAGCTCGTGGGTCTTTTGGGCTCGCGGGTGCTTGGGGCTCGTTCAGGTTCGCCATTCCGAGGATGGGAATCCTTGAAAAAAGAGCAGGGTGGATAGATCTCCGTGGTCGATTCGGAAATCCGCGGCTTCCGCGACGTGAGGTTTGCCGTGGTAGGCCACTCCGAGGCCGGATTTTTTCAGCATCGAAAGGTCGTTCGCTCCGTCACCGACCGTGACCGCGTTGTCGGGGCTGAGGTCCAACTTTTCACAAAGCTCGTCCAAGGCTCGGACCTTGGCCTCGCGGTCGAGAATGGGGCGGCCGACTCGACCGGTGAGCTTGGAGTCGGAGGTCAGCAGGCGATTGGCCCTGGATTCGTCGAATCCAAGCCGATCTCGCACGTGATCGGCGAAGAAGGTAAAACCGCCCGATACCAAAGCCGTATAGACCCCATGGGATTTGAGGGTAGCGACCAGGGTTGCCGCTCCGGGATCGATCCGAATGCGGTCGAGACACGAGCGCAGCACGTCTTCCTCTAATCCCGTCAGCAGAGAGACCCGTTCTTCCAAGGCGGCCTCGAAGTCGAGCTCGCCGTTCATGGCTCGCTCGGTAATCGCGGCGACTTGGTCTCGGGCCCCGACGAATTCCGCCAGCTCGTCCAGCATCTCGTTCTCGATCACCGTCGACTCCATATCGGCGATGAGCAGCCTTTTCCGTCGAGCCTCTAGGCCTTGAAGGGCTGAATCTACGGGATGAGCCGCGCAGAGCCGGCGGATTTCAGAGCTCGAGGGGGTCCGATTGGGGCCTTCCGGGTGCCGGAAGGTGATGTCGATCGCCCGCTCGGGATCGAGGAGAGTGGTTTCCATATCGACAGCCCCGTGGTCCGCCAACCATTTCCTCGCCTGTTCAGGAAGGGAGGAGCCGACGAGACCCTCGGCGACTAGGGTCAAAACGTGCATATGAGATAGATCCGGAATGTTTGGTGGATGATCTTTGTTGTGCGGTGAACGACCCTATCAGGGTGAGATCCGTCCGGTAGGCCCGCAGGGGATCGGGTGTTGACGACCACTTTGAACGACTCAGTGGGAGACTCAGTGAACGACTCAGTGGGGTACCCAGTGGAAGACTCCGCTAGATTACCACCGAGACGAGACCGGAGTCTCTTGCATTTTCGATAGTGATTTCCCGAAGCAAGCCGGGTGGAGGTTGGTTTGGCCGAAAAGAAAGCAAAGCCCAATTTCAAGAGCGCATGGCAAGAAGCGCGCTCGCTGGTCTGGCAGCGACGGTGGCGATTATTGGTGGGACTGGGGCTGATCGCCGTCACCCGCCTTGCCGGATTGGTGGTGCCCGCCAGCTCCAAATTCTTGATCGACGAGGTGATCGGTAAGCAGCGCTCGGAGCTTTTGCTGCCCCTTGCGATCGCCGCGGGCGTGGCGGCTGTCGTCCAAGCCACGGCCAATTTCTCGTTGGCCCAGTTGTTGTCCGTGGCGGCACAGCGGGCGATCGCCGATATGCGAAAGAGCGTGCAACAGCACGTGCTGCGCCTGCCGGTGGACTATTTCGATTCCACCAAGAGCGGCGTGCTGATCTCACGCATTATGACCGACGCCGAAGGCATTCGGAATCTCGTCGGCACCGGGCTGGTGCAATTGGTCGGCGGCTTGATCACAGCCGGCATTTCATTGACGGTGCTCTTCTACCTCAATTGGAAGATGACCACCCTGACCTTGGCCCTGCTCTTGGTCTTCGGCGGCATGATGGCGATGGCGTTCAGGAAGCTGCGCCCCATCTTTCGCGAGCGGGGTGAGCTCAACGCCCAAGTCACCGGCCGGCTCGGCGAGAGTCTGGGCGGCGTTCGGGTGGTCAAGGCGTATACCGCGGAGAGGCGCGAGGATCTGACCTTCGCCAAGGGAGCCCACTCCCTTTTCCGCAACGTCGCCAAGACGATTACGGCCAGCTCGGCGGTTTCCGCCGGTGCTTCGTTGCTCTTCGGTTTCATCGGTGTGGTGATGATGTGGATGGGTGGCAACGCGATCCTCAGCGGCACCATGACCCTCGGCGATTTGGTGAGCTACATCTTCTTCACCGGTATGGTCGCCATGCCCATGGTTCAGATCTCCAATATCGGTACCCAGATCACCGAAGCCTTCGCCGGTCTGGACCGGATCCACGAGCTCCGGCAAATGGCGACCGAGAGTGATCGCGACGAGCAGCTGGAGCCTTTGGGGGAGATCCGAGGGGACATCGTTTTCGACGATGTGACCTTCGAATACAACGAGGGCCAGCCCGTGCTCAAGGGCATCTCTTTCACCGCCAAGGCGGGCACGACCACGGCCTTGGTGGGCTCATCGGGCTCGGGTAAGAGCACGACCATCGGCCTGGTGATGGCCTTCCACCAACCCAAGGAAGGCCGGATCTTGATCGACGGCAAGGATCTGGCGGAAACTCGGCTCCATGACTACCGGAGCTGCCTCGGCATCGTCCTACAGGACAACTTCCTTTTCGACGGCACGGTGGCGGAGAACATCGCCTACGGCAATCCCTACGCGGAACGGAGCGCAGTGGAAGAAGCCGGCGCGATCGCCCATGTTTCCGACTTCGTCGAGGACTTTCCGGACGGCTACGACACGGTGGTCGGTGAGCGCGGGGTCAAGGTGTCCGGGGGGCAACGCCAGCGCATCGCCATTGCCCGGGCAATTCTCGCCAACCCGAGGATTTTGATCCTGGACGAGGCCACATCATCCCTCGACAGTGAAAGCGAGGCGAAGATTCAAGACGGTCTCAGTCGGCTCCGACAAGGCCGGACGACTTTCGTGATCGCCCACCGGCTCTCGACGATCCGATCCGCGGATCAGATCCTGGTGATGGAGGAGGGTGAGATCGTCGAGCGAGGGTCCCATTCGGAGCTGCTGGCACTCGACGGGCGCTACAAAGAGCTGCACGACCGCCAATACGAGTGGGAGAAGAATCGCTTCATCAATCCCGGCGAAGAGCTGACGGAGTCGGATTCCGACGAGGCAGCCGCAGGCTGACCCCGTCCGTTCGATCATCTAATCCGGGAATTGCGAGGGTGAGAGCCCGAGGTCGACGATGGAGCAACCGTCGATGACCGGAATACCCAGCGATTGGGCTTCCGTCAACACGGCAGTGTCCGCTGCTCCCGGGTTGAGCCAGACCTCTTCGGCGCCCGCCGCCTGAATCTCGGGAAGCATCGAACGAGTCACCGCCGGTGGAAGGTAAATGCTGATCCGATGGGGCTTCTCGGGTAGGTCCGACAAGGTGGGGAAGACTTCGAGCCCTTCGACCTCCTGGGCCGTGGGGTGGATCGGATAGACCGTCCAGCCCGCACGGACATGGGCACGAAGGCTTTTGTTGCCGAATTTGCTACGGTTGGGGGAAGCGCCCAAGATGGCGGCGGTTTTGGTCATCTCTTATCCTCTGGGTCAGATCTTTTAGGGCAGTGTCGGAAGCCACTCAAGTGAGCCGAACGATCTGACGCTCGTTTTCGATCCGTCGAGTGGCACCGATCGAGTCCAGATGCTCGAGCAGCGGAATCGCCCATTTGCGCGAAAGCTCGAATTTGTCCTTGAATTCAGGCACCGTGAAGCGTTGCCAATCGCTCTCCACCAACTCTTGACGCAGTCGATCTACGGCCTTGGCCGACACGATCAGGCCCGAAGAAAGGCGAATCAGCTTCTTCTTTTGCACCAGGAAGCGTTGAACACCTTCGAGAATCTGAGGCTTTGCGTTGAGGCGAGTCGCCAGCTCTTTCGGCGACGGCGGAGTCAGCCCCTCGCCTTCGATCAGCTCCAGGAGATCCCGGGTCAGCTGATTCTCCTCTCCGGTCAGCGCCGCAGCGGCTTGGCGGCCCGGTTGATTGACCAAATCCCCCATGACCACCAGAATTTTCTGATCGGTCAGGAAGCGCAGATAAACCTGTGCCAAGTCTTGGGCTCGCTCCGGTAGGAGCTGACCCAAGAATTCCGCCTTGGGCATGCCCGGAGAGAGGCGATTCTCCCGAAAATAGGTCCGCAGGATCCGCTTTCCCTTCTCTCGGACCCGCTGAAAGGCCTCGGGATCCACATATCGCGGGGCCCGACCCGCCGCGACTTTGACCAAGTGGCCTTCGGAGGCCGAGCGATCCAGCTCCTTGGCCACGAAGTCCGCTTTGGAGCCGAGCCGTGAGGCCAGCTCCGCCGCCGCCCGACCCCTCTCACCGGCTTCCGCAACCCACAGGACCAAAGGCGGCTCGCTTTGGGAGATCGCTCCCACAGCCTCTTCCAGCTCCTTGCCCCTTCGACGGTGCCACTGAGGATCCAGCACGGCACCGCCGCCGAGGGTGGCTTGGGGTGAAGGTCGACGGACGATGAATCGATCCCCCCGCGCGGCCACGATCGGTGCTTCCAGTCGGATTTCGGCAACTCCCTCTGATCCGGGCTCGATGGGCCCATCCAGCGGTCGCATTCGACCCAACGTCTCTGTGGCGTAGAGGTGGAATCGGATCGGCATCCAAGCTTTGAGGGGCGCGGGAGCGTTCTCTAGAAGGCTGAAGCGGACCAGCAGGCGATGGGAGGCGGCGAATAGATCGGGTGTCGCCAGCTCCTCGCCCCGTTGCAGCTCAGCGAGATCGACACTCGCCAGCTGAAGCGCGGTACGTTCCCCCGCCTCCGCCCGAGCACGATCCTCGCCGTGTACTTGCACGCTGCGGACCCGTGCTTGAATGCCCCGGGGCAGGACGGAGACGGTTTGACCGGCCTCAACTTGCCCGGACACCAAGGTCCCGGTGACGATGGCTCCAAGCCCTTTGAGCTGGAAGGCACGGTCAATGGGCAGGCGGAACGGCGCACCGGGCTCCGTGGCCACGGCGATCTCCCGCGCCTTCGCCAGGATCGCGGCGCGAAGATCCTCAATGCCGTCGCCGGTGAGGCTGGACACGGCGAGGGTCGGGCTACCGGCGAACGGAGTCGGCTCGAGCAGCTCTTCTATTTCGAGGGTGGCGAGCTCCAAGGTCTCGCTGTCGACCAAATCTTTCTTGGTGAGAACCACCAGGGCGTTGGGGATTTGCAGCAGGGAGCAGATCTCCAAATGCTCGATGGTCTGGGGTTTGACACCTTCGTCTGCGGCGATCACCAACAACACCAAGCGGATGCCGCCCAAACCGGCTAGGGCGTTGTGGAGGAATTTTTCATGTCCCGGCACGTCGACGAAACCCACCTGCAGGTCGTTGTTTTGCAGGTGGGTGAAGCCCAAGTCGATGGTGATGCCGCGGTCCTTTTCTTCCGCCCAGCGGTCGCAGTCGACGCCGGTCAAGGCTTCTAGGAGCCGGGTCTTGCCGTGGTCGATATGTCCCGCGGTGCCGACCACGACACGGTGTTTGACGGCGGTCACGGGGGAGATCAGCCGAGCAGCTCGCGGGCGACCTTATTGATCGTTCCCCCGTCGGCGGTGGCGCCGAATTTCTGCATCATCGCTTTCATCACCGGTCCGATGCCCTTGGGTCCTTCCAACCCCTCGGCTTGGATCAGCTCGGCAATGGCGGCGCGCAGCACGGCTTCGTCGACCTGTGCGGGCAGATAATCCTGGAGCGTCTCGATCTCGCGCTCTTCCTTATCCGCCAGCTCGTCACGGCCGGCTTCCCGGTATTGGCTCGCCGAATCTTTGCGCTGCTTGACCAAGCGCCGGACCACGGCCAAGAAGCCTTTCTCGTCGAGCTCGGCGCCGGTCTCGATTTGCTCGTTCTTGATGGCAGTCAACAACATCCTCAAAGTGCCTAGGCGTTCTTTATCTTTGGCCTTCATGGCCTCTTTGAGGTGATTTTGTACGGTCTGTTGTGGTGTGCTCATGATGGCTGGGATTATACGCCTTGACCGCGCTGAACCTCGATCCCATAGGCTTTGATTTTTCGATAAAGGTGGCTTCGTTCGAGCTCGAGGCTCTGAGCGGTCTTGGAGACATTGCCGCTCAGGTGGTCCAGGCGACGCTCGATCAGCTCTTTTTCGAACGCGGCGCGGGCTTCTCGCAAGCTGAGATGGGACTGTTCTAAAAGGCTGCGCAGGGGATCGACGGCGCTTTCTCCCATTTGGGCAGGTAGGTCCCTCACCGTGATCTCGTCCCCAGGCACCATGATCATCAGCCGTTCCACTAAATTCTTCAGCTCGCGAACATTCCCGGGCCATGGGTAGGCGATCAAGCGTTCTTTGACTTCTGAGGACAGATGCTTGGGCCTCCGACCCTGACGTCGAGCGAAAAGCGTGGAGAAATGCTCCGCCAGCTTAGGAATGTCCTCCCGCCGATCTCGCAGGGGCGGGATTTGGATCGGCAACACCGCGAGGCGAAAGTAGAGATCTTCCCGGAAGTGACCCTCGCGGATCTCAGCCTCCAAGTCCTTGTTGGTGGCGGCAATGACCCGCACGTCCACCTGGATGGGGGCGCCTCCTCCGACCCGTTCAAAACGCTGCTCTTGCAGGGCCCGCAGCACCTTGGCTTGGGTCTTGATCGACATATCCGCGATTTCATCGAGAAAGAGGGTGCCGCCGTCGGCCTGCTCGAATCGGCCCGCGCGGTCCGCGGATGCACCGGTGAACGAGCCCTTCATGTGTCCGAAGAGCTCGCTTTCGATCAGCTCTTCCGGAATGGCGGCGCAGTTGACCTCCACGAAGGGGCCATCCGAACGGGAGGAGAGGCGGTGGGCATAGTGGGCGGCGAGCTCCTTGCCTGTGCCGTTTTCGCCGAGCAGCAAAATGCGACCGTCGGAGTTCGCGGCCCGTGCCAGCTCCGATCTCAGCCGGCGCATGGAAGGGCTTTCACCCACCAACTCTGTCGTGCTGTCGAGTCGATCGGAGAGCTGCTCCAGCTTGCGGCTCAGGCGCACCCGATCCAGTGCATGCTTGGCCGTCAGGGCGACCCGTTCGAGGGAAAGCGGTTTTTCTAAGAAGTCGTAGGCGCCGAGGCGAGTGGCACGGACTGCGAGGTCGATATTGCCTCGGCCGGAGATGACGATGACCGGAAGGCCGGGATCCTCGTTGAGGATATCTTCCAAGAGCTCGAGGCCGTCGGCGTCGGGCAGGACCAGGTCGAGGAAGACCAGGTCGTAGGACTGGCGGCGAAGCTCGATCAGAGCTTCCGCGCCGCTGGCGACTCCGTGGTGACGATGACCATCGTCCGCGAGAATCGATCCGAGGGAGTCGCGGGTACCGTCGGAATCGTCGACGATCAGGATCCGTTCACTCATGGACCGAGTGTAACGGATCCTGATTCAGGAGGAGCCAACTAGCCGCCAGAGGACGGCTCCTGATCTCCCTCGGATTTCCCTTCGTCTTTTCGGTCTCCCGGCTGAGGGATGCCATCTTTCTCAGAAGTGTTGTACAAGGCCTCCAATGTCTCGATCATCACATACCTCCAATGAGGTTAAGAAGAGAAAGTCGAACACCGCCTCAATGGCAATGAACACTGCGTTTCCAGCAGTCATAAGTGACTCGGAGGGGACGAATATTTCAGCAGGCGTAGCTGTTTTTTCTCGTCTTTATGTTTATCTCCAGTCGAATTCGATCGGGTAGCGAGCCACCTCGCGGAATCTATCCTCGGCTCGGCCATCCAGAATCACGTCGTAGCGGCCGGGGGAGAGAACCGTGGTCGGGATTTTGACCGGCACGAAGAGGCCGCGCTCTTCGCTCTGTGCGGAGCTGAGACCTGTGGCTTTCCACAAATCCTCACTCTGAGCCCGCAGCCGGACCCGGAAGTCGACGTAAGTAACCAGGCCTCCGGGGTCCAGCCAGAGCTCCAAGAATTCGGTTTCCGGAGCGACATGCAGCTTAGGCTCTTGTCCGCCTTCGGCTCGCACTAAGGGTCTCAGGGAAAAAGTGGATTGGATGGGGGAAAGCGCTCCGTTCACCTTCTGCGCCTGAAGGCTTTCAAGCTCAGATGCTAGGGAGGTCTTTTCAGCACCCAGGCTTTCAAGTTGATCGTTCATCGCCCCTATGTGCACCCAAGGTAATACCACCAAGGCCGCAATAAGACTGCACATGGCCATGGCCGCACGGGGTGCCAGAGCAAAATGTTTGAATAGCTCTCCCAGCTCTTCGAAGAACGATCGAGGCCGGGTGGCCAAATCCGGCTCTGTGAGGTTTTGGGTGGGGCTCGGCGCGGGAGTCTTGGGTCGGGCTCGATCCGCGATTTGCACCATCAGCTCCAGGGATCGGCGACCCCGGTCGCTGGCATTCAAACGCCGAAAAAGGCGTTGGCTGTCGACGGTCGAGAGCTCGCCGCGCACGTAGGCCTCGATCAGCTCGTCGTCGAGAACGCTCAGCTTCTCGAAGACCTCGTCGTCGTCGAACATGAGCTTCTCAACGGCTTGACGATCGGGCTCATCGAGATCGTCGAGAAGAAATTTTCTAAGTTGGTCTGTATCGGTCATAGCTCGCTCCTGGGGGGACTTGGGGCGTCCTTCACCCTAGGATGTCGTTTTTCGCCTTTCTGTTTCACGGAATCGCTCCAGGAGGGCTGGGGAATTTTTCGCCGTCCAGGCAGCGATCCAATTTTGCGCGGAATTCTTTACGTCTACGGCAAGCTTCAATTCTCAGTGCGTTGACAGTTTTGCCCATCTCTTCAGCGAGCTTTCTGCGTTCGTCGATGCGGCTCCGGCCCTCGAATTTGTGAAACCGAAGCAGGAGCTCATAGGCCTCCGGATCGCTTTTCGCACATAGATCTAAGCAGCGGGCCAGCCGCTCTTTAGCCTCAATGTCTTGATGTTCCTGCTCGCCGTCTCGGTGCCGATCCAAGTCCTTCAGGTCGAGCTCGGTCTCGGTAGGGCTACGCCAATGCTCCTGCAAGATCCGGCGAGCGAATCCGAGCGTGAAAGATTTCACCGTGGTCGTCAGCTCCACACCGTCTGCAAAGCGGATTGCGACCCTCCTGAGAGTTTCAAAGGCCAGCTCTTCCGGCATCGCCGCGTTGCGCCATTCGAAAAAGCGCACCAATCGCTCCTGAAGCTCAAGATAGGCCTGCGCCGCCCGCTGTGGATCTTCGGGATCGAGGGCCGCGAGCAAAGCATCCCAAGCTTCCCTGGGGAGGTCCCGGCTCATTGCCACTCACCTTGGAGGATAAAAGCTGCCCAGTGATACGGAGCCGGACGGTACTTCCTCAGCTCCAACTGAGCTTCATGCAACGCCACGGCTGGTGTCATGTCTCGGTCCAGCAGCCTGGTATAAAAATCCTGCATCAACTCTCTCGTGACTGAGTCCTGTACCGTCCAAAGACTAGCTATCACTCTGGGTACACCGGCGTTCATGAATCCTCTGGTTAAGCCCATCAGTCCTTCGCCGAAAATATGCTCCCCCTGCGCGGTTCGGCAAGCACTCAACACCACCAGCTCCGCATTGAGTCTCAGGCTTTCAAGGTCATCGAGAGTTACTCGACTATCAACAGAATCTCCCTTCTTTGAGAAACAAGACAGGATAAGAGCTGCCTGATCTGGTTCGCGAGGATTTACGACTCCATGGGTGGCGAAATGGAGGTACTGATAGTCAGAGAGGTTGCCTGCCAGCAGGACCGACTTGTTGGCGTCAAACCCCTGGAAGACGTCTGCCGCCGGAGTACCCAATGAAGCTATTGCCGTTGCTTCTTCGGCTGTCTGTGGCAGTCTCGGAAGATTCGTCGGTGCGTTGCAAAGCGCAGAGGGGGTATCGGACAATCGCTCATCATCTTCTCTAAACACTGGATCCGCGAGAACAGCGAGCTTCCCGTTCGAGTTTTGCCGCCTTCTAACGGCTCGTTGAGCAACCAGAGCGGTGGCTGAGAGTGAGTAGGTCGTCACGAACCTGTCGATAAGCAGCTCCATGGAATCATTGGAGACTGGCAACATTGTAAAAGGCAGTAGGTGAAGATTCCCGTCAGGAACGATAACCAAGGACTGACCTTGAAAACTCGATAAGGTCTGTCGAAGCTGCAGAAGCTCAGATAGCTCGGCAGCTACTACCGAGTAGTCGCGATTCCCTGTTGGGATCGACTGCTCAGGTTCTCTGAGCAACATAGCAAGCTCGAACGATTTCTCGTCAATTACTTCTCTAGATGGTAGCTCTCTGGCTTCGATGCCGTGGGTGGTAACCAACCACGAGAAGCTGCTCTTGGTGCCGAGGAAGAACCGAAGCAGTGCAGTTTCAGGCGAGATAGCAGAATTCTGGATTTGGTACGCCGACAGAGCAAACTCGGACTTGCTGTTGGATCCGTCTTCGCTGGCCTTGTTGAGAACATCAATCAGGGTTCTTGCGCTGGCCTGCTCGGCAGCTCTTAATCCTGCTTCGATATCGCGATGCTTCTTATTCCCTCCAGCACCCATGGCGAGCTCGACCCTGAGCTCGTAAATATGCCGTTTGGCGGCAAGTAGGAGGGCACGAGATCGAGGGTCGGGAGCATTGGGGCGAACGGACTCAATCAGTGAGAACGCTTCTTCGACGTTTTGGCGAGCGGTAGAGAGGTCCCCCTGCACAGCTAGGATTCTTGCCCGAGTCTCAAGAACTTGGGCGATCGTCAGCTGCCAGTCTAGATTTGCACAAAGCGAGAATGCGTCTTCGATGACAGAGAACGCTTGGCCAGGAAGCTCAAGCGCCAAGAGGGTCTGAGCTATTGAAATCTTCGCTCGAACAGCGGAAAGAACGTTGTCGCTCTTCGAATAGATGCTCTCTGCTTGTTTGAATAGTTCTAGCGCTCGATCGTGATCACCGAGATCTGCCAGGCAACTAGCTAGAAAGGTCAAGGCCAAAGCTCTTTGGCGGCTACCTTCAGGGGTTAGTGCCAAAGCTCGCCGTGAGTGAACGATAGCGTCCTCTGAGCGACCCAATGCTCTCAAGGCAGCGGCAAGACCACTTGTTGCACGAGATTCCAGCGCGGTATCGGCCCTTGAGGCTCCGATTTCGGCTGCGGCCTTGCAATGATCTGCAGCCTCCTCGTTCAGACCCATTGAGTACTTTAGTGTACAGAGGCTCATTTGAATTGAGCCCTGATTTCGCCGGTTCCCAGTTAGCTGAAAGAGACTTAGGGCCTCCATCTCATGGGTAGCTGCCTCCTTGAATAGCCCTTGGCGCCCCTCCGTTTCCCCCAAAATTTGCAGCAAACTAGCTTGATGGCTCGGGGACTTGCCAACGAAGGGCATGTTCAAAGCCGTATTGAGGGTTTCGCTGGACTTCTGCAAGCTGCCTAGATTCCTTTGGCATCTCGCCAGCTCAATCATTGAGGTCGCAAAGAACTTGGGTTCTTCTAGATCTCTCCAGAGTCGGCTTGCTTCCTCCAAGTCGGTCAAGGCTCCCTGGCAATCTCCTGAGTTGTGGGCTCGGTTAACGCCCACAGTAAATTTCCAGAAGGCCTCGGCTTGTCTTGCGTCTCTCTCCGTAGGCGCCGACTTCTCGATCGCTAGAGAGAACTTGAGTCCATGAGGGGTTCCGTTCTGGGTTGAAAATCGACCGATTTCGGCGGTGTAGGTGCCGGTTTTTTCCACCAGGTAGTAGAGGTCTTCGGACACGCCGTCGAAGAAGGTGTCGACCTCGTCGCCGATCAGCTTGCCATCGGGACCGTAGAGGTTGATGACCGCATCCAGCTCGATTTGATCCACGGTGAGAAAGAACAACTCACCGGCCTGTAGCTCAAATCGATACTTCGCTGTTTCTCCAGGACGAAGCTCACCGTTTTGTGGCTGTCCGGGAGAGATAAGGGGAGGACCACATGCGGCTAGGCATAGGGCAAAAGCGATCGAGACCAGCGATCGAACAACTCTGGGACGGCATTGCAACATAAGGGAAGAGTGACTTTGGGGACAGTGACATTGGACAGTGATGTTAGAACAGGATTTTAAAGAGCGACCTCAGTCATTGTATTCGACCTCCAGCTCCGGTCGCGAGCGCCCGAGATTCTGGAACATCTGGACTGGAGCAGAGGGTCGATCAGGGGGAGGTGAGGTCCCACCGGCTGGTGTCTCCGGTTTCGAAACCGTCTAGGAAGATGCCGCCGTGGTCTTCGAAGTACCAGTTGATGCTGTCGCTAAACGCCAAAAAGCCCAATAAGTTGGCCGTGAAATGACCGTCATCCGGGCCGCCGACGCTACCCAGAAATCCGGGACAAGCCACGAGGTCCTCCTGCTTTTCGAAAGTCACTCGGACGTCGCAGGAGCTCGCGATGCCGATATAGACCAATCTCGTCTGGTAATCGTCGATGGTCGAGGCGAGCTCGTCCAACCCGGACTCTCCATAACGAAGGGTGGCTACTTCGTCCCAAGAAAGCTCTCGCTTGGCTTCTCCGGGCTGGAGGCCATTGATCATGACACCTTCGGTACCCACAGCTCCCACTTGAAGCGCCACGGCCCGGGTCGTCGTATTCGGGAAGTCGTCGCCCTCGGGCAAGGAGGAAGCATCTCGGCTGAACGTCGTCGAGTCCACGGTGGGGCTCGAGCTGAAGGGAAGGTTGTCGGCGGTGCGAAACCAGAACAGGCTCGCATCGTCTCCCCGTTGGTCGTCAGCGGTTCCTGGGACGGTGTCTGAGCCCGGATCCAAGTCGAACGTGTTGTCGGCACCGTTGGTAGCCCGGGTAAATCCGGAGCCGTCGGACGGATCATCGAGACCGAGGCAGAGGCCGAGACCTCGCAGGGCCACCGACTGAAAATCCATGTCCGTCATGGGAACGCCCGCCGTGGACGAAATATTACCGGTGGTGCCCACCCCTTGGTTCCAGGTGGAGATCGCGAGCTGAAGCGGAATCTCCGCCTGGGGATCACCAGTTTTTGGATCGATGCAGACCGTGAGCGTCACAGGGCCGCCGGAGCCGTCGTATCCTTCTGGATGTCGAATCAGGTCCAGGCCATTGGTTTCACCGGCGCCGCTGAAGGTCCCGCCCCAAACGCTCGCGGCTTGACCAGCCACCAAGACTCCGGCCATGACCCATAGTCGCCGCTTCATGGATGTGCTCCGGCGGGCTCGAGACGTGGATCCGCCATCAGCCGCTCCAGCCGCCGGTGGGCTGTGGATAAGCGCTGAAGCTGATCACTTTCGGGCATGGTGAGGATCGACCGGGCTAAGCTCTGCCAGCGGATTTCCTGGACCGGCTCGCCTCTGAAGCTCAGCTCGCCGTGCGCATCGGCGGAAAACGGTCTCCAGCGAAAGAGAGTCCACGTGCCACCGGGAGAAATGGGCTTTTTGAGGTGAGCTTCAGCGGCTTGTTGCTCGAGAACAGCGCGCCGATCGTCGAATGCTTGAAAACCCGCTACTTCGAGGTCGAAGAAAATCTGGTGAAGCTCTTGCGGCGAAAGATATAGCTCGAAGCTACCCGCCTTCTTCATAAAAACGGGGTAGTGGACCTCGATTCTTCCGCTTTCGAAGATCGCCAAACGGGGGCCCGGATCAGGGCCGTGGATCAGATGGCGTTGGTATTCCAGCACCGGTGGATCCGAAGCGGTCGGTGTGCCGAGCTCGGCATCTCCCCCGCCGGCGGCGCCTGGACCGGCGAGGGCACTGACGGCCGCTACCAGAATCAGAAGTTGTGGCGCAATCGAGCGCATGAAAGCCCCCGCAGGCAGAATTCACGGTTTGGGTCTCGGGTGGAGACTTCAGACGTCGAGCTCGTCTGACATGGGGCTCGGCGCTGAGGCGTGCTGAGCCACTAAGTATAGTCGAGGGAAGGTCGGCTCGGAGTCGGCAGCCCGCGGTGGGCCACCAAAGCGAGGGCCAGACATCCCGCGCCCGCCAGAAAGTAGGGGGACTCCGGGCCGAAGCGCTCGAAGATCCAACCCCCACCGCCGAGGGAGAGGATGGTTCCCGAGCCGGCCGCCGTTGCCACCAGAGACTGACCTGTGGCTCTCGAACGCTCCGGGGCGGCCTCCTCGAGGTAAATCGCCGAGCCGATGAAAATTCCAGCGACGCCGACGCCGTGGAGCAGCTGGATCCAACGGAAGACCTCAAGATCAGAGATCAGGCCCGTCGCCATCCACCGAAGCCCTTCGGAAAGCAGACCGAGGCTGAGCAATCCGCGGGCCCCTACCTTCCTCAAGCCCGGGCTCAGAAATCCAATGAGCGGAATCTCCACGAGCAGCATCAGCACCCACATTTGACTGATCCACTCCGCGTTGCCGCCGCGGGCGGTGACCAGTAGAGGAAAGAGCTGAATGGGGGCTTGCAGGCTGAGATTGGCGAAGAAGACGAGGATCAGCAATCGAGTCACGGGTGGATGGCGGAGCAGTCGGCGGGTGTCGCCCGGCTCGGAGCGGACTGCTAGGCCTCGGCTGGGGGGAAGCAGGAGGATCCAGGGAACGGCCGCCAGCGTCCACAGAGCGACCAACGGGAACAGCCAACCCAGACCTTGCCATGGACCGAGGTCGGAGGTCTGAAGCCACTCCAAGGCGTGGGGCAAGCAGAGCACGGCGACCAAGAATCCGACGGTCCCCCAAACCCTCACCACGCCGAACCGGCTTCCGCCGCCTCCGGGCTTCGGGAGACCTGGCTTCGCGAGACCTGGCTTCGCGAGACTGGGCTGCGTCAGCGCGGCCAGCGACACCGCGGTTCCCATGGGCACAACCGCGGTCGAGAAGCTCGCCAGCGCTATCGTGCCCCCTAGGATTTGCCAAAAGGAGGGTAGCAATCCGAGCAACGCGTAAGCCGCCGCCGCTCCGGACAAGCAGAGCACCAGCGTGGAGCGACGGGACCCGCGCCGATCAGCGGCTCGCCCCCAGAGGGGTTGAGCAATGAGGCCGACCCAAGGAATGGCCGCGAGCACCAAACCTACCTGGCTTGGGGACAGATGCAGCTCTTGTTCGAGAAACAGGCCGTAGAAGGGAAAGAAGACCCCGAGGCCTGCGAAATAGGCGAACCAGAAGAGGGACAGCTTGAGCTTGAGGGACGGGCTCTCGGCCATGGGGTTGCTCAACTGGGGATCCGACGGTAATGCTCCATGGTGAAAGCGTGCTCGTGCCGCTCGTCCGCTTCATGCCGCTCCGAGCTTTCAAGGCTCCAATCTCGCCAAGTCACCTCGGGAAAATAGACATCACCGGAGATCGTCGTATGGACCCGGGTCAAGAAAAGGTGGCTCGCCAAGGGCAGAGCGTCCGCATAGACCGAAGCGCCTCCGACGACGAAAAGGTGGGGCTGGTCGATAGGCCGGCTCGGCTCGGATTCGGCCGCCATGCTCAGGGCTTCCTCGAGACTCTCAGCCGTATCGACCCCTTGCGCTCGAAAGCTCGGGTTTCTGGTCAATACGATGGTCCTTCGACGGGGTAGCGGTCGGCCAATGGACTCGAAGGTCTTTCTGCCCATGATCAAAGTGTGGCCCACGGTGAGGCGCTTGAAGTATTTGAGCTCGTCGGGTAGGCGCCAGGGAAGGTCCCCGTCCCGTCCGATGACTCCGTTGCTCGCCGCCGCCACCACCAGAGCGATGGAAGAGGATGAGGCTCTGCTCATACGGCGACCGGGGCCTTGATCCGGGGGTGGGGGCGGTAGTCTTTCAGCTGAAAGTGCTCATAACGGAAGTCGTCGAGCTCCTTCGGTCCGGGGTCCAAAACCAGCTGCGGCAGCTCCCGGGGCTCCCGGGAAAGCTGCTCCTCAGCTTGCTCGAGATGGTTGAGATAGAGGTGGGCGTCGCCGAGACTGTGGACGAAATCTCCCGGCTCGAGGCCACATACTTGGGCCACCATGAGGGTGAGGGCCGCGTAAGACGCGATATTGAAGGGCAGACCTAAAAAAACGTCTGCGCTGCGTTGATAGAGCTGGCAAGACAGGCGCCCCTCGGCAACGTAGAATTGAAAGAGGGTGTGGCAGGGCGGAAGGGCCATTTGCGGCAAGTCGCCGACATTCCAAGCGCTGACGATGAGCCGCCTCGAATCGGGATGATGGCGGATGTCGTGGACTACCCCCTGCAATTGGTCGACGGTATCGCCGCCGCGGGTGGGCCAGGATCGCCACTGGTAGCCGTAGATGGGACCGAGCTCGCCGTCGGGAGCTGCCCACTCATCCCAGATCGTGACTCCGTGCTCCCGCAGGTAGGAGACATTGGTCGATCCTTGAATGAACCACAGCAGCTCGTGGAGAACGGATTTCAGGTGCACGCGCTTCGTAGTCAACAGCGGAAATCCGCGGCTGAGGTCGAAGCGTAGCTGATGACCGAAGATGCTACGGGTTCCGGTACCGGTGCGATCGCCTTTGACGGTGCCGTGGTCGCGGACCTGGCGCAGAAGGTCGAGGTAGGTTTTCATATCGTTAAGGTGCCGAGCGGGTCGGGTAAAAGCGTTCGGGAAACGAAGCGGGCTCCGCGCCGCTGATTGTACCTGAAGGCGGCAACCTGGGCGCTTGTCTTACGTAAGCAACAACGAGCCGAATCCCATATGGAGTCGGATACGAATTTCAGATAGATACTCGGGTGTCAAACCATGAGGTCTCGAAGAAACACAGGGTCTCGAATGAATACCGGGTCTCGAGCATGAAGGTCCGATGAGCCCAGATCGAAATAACGGGAACGTCCCTCGGAGATAGAGATGAGTCAAAAGAAAAAGGGAATCGGCGCGATTTTTGGCGGCTTGCTGCGCGGTGTCGATTTGAGCCGTCGGATCGTCGTCAACATCATTTTCCTATTCCTGGTCATATTGGTCTTGGCCGCCCTCGGAGGTGGTGGAGGAACCGCGGTTCCGTCCAAGGCGGCGTTGGTGATTGCTCCGCAGGGCTTCCTGGTGGAGGAGCTGGCGGGAAATCCCATGGATCGGGCGGTTGAAAAAGCCCTGGACACCTACGTTCCCGAGACCCTGATGGCGGACGTCCTGGATGCCATCGCCGCCGCTGAATCCGATGACCGCATTCAAGCCCTTTTCCTCAGCCTGAACGGCCTCCAGGGTGGGGGCTTGGACAAGTTGCAACGGCTTGCGGAGGCGATTGAGGATTTCAAAAGCTCCGGCAAGACCGTGGTCGCCACCGCCGATATCTATACCAAGGCCAGCTACTTGACGGCCACCGCGGCGGATGAGATCTATCTCCACCCGATGGGCGCGGTATTGCTCGATGGCTACGGACGCTTCCGCACCTACCATCGGGAAGGCATCGAGCGTTTGGAGCTCGATTGGAACGTCTTCAAGGTCGGCGAATACAAATCCGCGGTCGAGCCTTATCTGCGCAACGGCATGTCCGACGAGGCGCGGGAGGCTAATCTCGAATATATGGGCGATCTTTGGGCGGCATATCTGGAGAAGGTCGCCGCGGGACGGAATCTCACCGCCGACGGGGTTTCGGAGAGTCTGGACTCCCTCGTCCAGCTCGTCCAAGAAGCGGACGGGCAGTTGGCCCAAGTGGCGCTTTCCGGCGGGCTGGTGGACCACTTGGCTCCTCGTCAGCAGGTCCGAGATCGGATGATCGAGCTGGTGGGTGAGAACAAGGAGAAAACTTCCTTCAGTCAGGTGTCGATGGACGATTACCTGGAGACCCTGGGAGAGGGCCGCCATCGGTATCCGACCCAAGGAGATGGCGTCGGCGTGATCATCGCCCGCGGCACGATCCTCGACGGCAGCCATGCCCCGGGCACCATCGGTGGCGACTCCACCGCCAAGCTGATTCGCAAGGCGCGAAATGACGAGAACGTGAAAGCAATCGTTTTGCGGGTGGATTCCGGCGGAGGCAGCGCGTTTGCCTCGGAGGTGATTCGCGAAGAGCTGGTTTTGGCGCGGAATCAAGGCAAGAAAGTGGTGGTATCCATGGGCAGCGTGGCCGCCAGCGGTGGATATTGGATTTCCACCGCGTCCGACGAGATCTGGGCGAGCCCGAATACCATTACCGGCTCGATCGGCATTTTCGGCATGATTCCCACGTACCAGAAACCCCTCGCCAAATACCTGGGCACTCGCGTGGATGGTGTCGGCACCAATTGGATGGCCGGTGCCTTACGTCCGGATCGCGAGCTCGATCCGCGGGTGGGCGAGATCGTGCAGTCGAATATTGAGCGTGGCTACCGAGAATTCCTGCAACGGGTCTCCGAAGCCCGCGACATGACCCCGGAAGAGGTGGATCCTTACGCCCGGGGACGGGTTTGGAGCGGCGCCGACGCCCTGGATATCGGCCTGGTGGATAAGCTGGGTGATCTCGAAGAGGCGATCGCCTCGGCGGCTGACCTCGCAGGTCTCGAAGAAGGCTACTCGGTGAAAGTGATCCAACAGGAGCTCGAGCTTGCGGATCAGCTGATGATCGAGATGCTGGCTGAGGTCGGTGATCACTTCGGTCCTTTCAACGTCAAGGGCTTGTCGAAACCGAAGTCCGGGCTGGAACAGCGCCTGCTGAGCACCTTGGAGCAGCACCGCGAGATGTTGGCCCAATTCGATGATCCCATGGGCGTGTACGCTCACTGCCTGTGTGAGGTCGACTAGCTTTAGCGATCGATGAGCGGAAGCCTCAGGCCACAGAAGGCGCAGGTTCGGCTGCGTCTTCTGCATATCCGGGTGACATGTTCGGAGGAGGTGGGATTAGGGATGAGGCTCGGGACCCTTGAGGCCGTGCAGGGCTTGACCGACGAAGTCTTGCGGGAAGGTCTCGTCGCCGGGAAAGCCGAGCTCGATATCCCGACCGTTGGAGGGAATGCACGCTGTGCCGAAGAGGTAGTCCCAAAGGCTCAGGGTCAGACCGAAATTCATGCCGTGGGGATGCTCTTGCGGCAAGTGCTTGGCGTGGTGCCAGATGTGCATCTGGGGATTGTTGAACAGGAATTTCAGCGGGCCGAGGGGAACACGAATATTCGAATGATTGAAGTGGCCGACGGCCAACGTGAAGATGTGCACGATGAAGAAGTCGTCGATGCCGAATCCGATCATGGCCAACGGAATATATTCGAGACCACGGTAGACCACGTTTTCCATCCAGTGGTAGCGCAGGTGAGCGGCGAATCCCATCTCCTCCACGGAGTGGTGGACTTTGTGAAACTCCCAGAGGAAGGGGACCCGGTGCAGCAGGCGATGCACGTTCCATTGAACGAAGTCGCGGATGATGAAGAGCGTCAGCAGCTGCAGCCAAACCGGCCAGCCGCCGATTTCGATCGCCACCAAATTGGTGATGCCGACGGACGCTAGGATTTGGTTGAAGAAGTGGACCGCGACGTCCGAGGCCGCGTTGTAGATGATCAACGAGAACAAGAAGAAGTTGAAGAACATGTAGAAGGCGTCGAGCCAAAAGTCCTTGCGAAATCTCGCTTGATCCTCGCGCCAAGGGCGAAGCGCCTCGAGCAGGAAGAAAAATACGGAAACTCCGACCAACCACAACAAATAGCTCTTTGGGTGTGGGTGGGTCAGCTCTTGCCAGAGATAGCCGGCGTAGTTGCGGTAGCCTTGCAGAAAAATGTCCCAGTAGCTTTCCATGGCGTGGCTCAGATTTCTGTTTCGTGCATCATGGGATCCGCGTCGACTCTGAAGTAGTGACGGCTGCCGTAGTGGGCGAAATTTCGTGCCCGAGAGGTGTAAACGCAGGCGAAATCATCGACCTGAGAGCCGAAGAGGCTCTTATTCGCTCCTTGCTTGAAGAGGGAGCCCCAATATGGATTGATGGTCCGTGAAAGGCGGCTTTGCAAGCGGGCAGCGTGGCGTCGCATGGCTTTGTGCTCGGATCGCATATCTTGAATTTGCGTTTCGATCTTGCTCATGGTGGCCGCCGCTTCTTCATCGAATTGCGAGCCCTTTGGGAGCAGCTGCTGATGCAAGCTCTGGACGTCTTTGAGATCGTCGAGATGCAAGCCGAGCTCGCCCAGCTCCGCGCGCAACACCCCCATGTGCCGGAGCTGGGCGCTCAAGGTGCGCCGCACCTTGAGCTCTTCTTCAAGCTCCGAAACCACCAATGCCGTGCGCCACGTCGAGCTTCGTTTTGACGAAAGGACGTCGCCGTAAATGTGATCGCCGACATAGAGCACCTGCTCCCCGGGAACGTCCAACAAACCCATCAGATGCTCTCTCGCGCCGCCCTGATAAATGCCACCCCATTTGGGCTCGGTGGTCGGACCCACCTCCCGTCCTTGCCTGTCGAGCTCCATGAAAGCGGTGTCTTTCCTGAAAAAGCGGGGTTTGGCAGCGGAGACGACGACTAGATCAAAGAGTTGGCGCCAATCGTCGAGCCCCGGCAGGGCGTTGTTGAACAGGTGCTTGCAAACGGCGTCGGTGAAGAACCACTCCGAATTGGTGATCAGCAGCAAACGGCGACCGTTGAGGGCTAGGCGCTGTAGCGCCAGCGCGATCATCGGGTCTCTGGGCAGGTATCGATCCAAATCGCTGAGAAGCTTGGCTTTTAGGCTGCCGTCGCGATGGATTGAATCGATGGCCGAGCGGGTGTCTCTGAACAGCTGGGAGTAGGAGCTGAGCTTGACGCTTCTCGGGTGCTTCTGGGTCAGCTCTACCACCTCCGAGAAGATGTTGACCTCGGGCAGCTCGAAGAGGGTGTCGACAAAGTAGAACCTGGGGCTACCGGGATGGATCGGCTCTCGACGATAGAGGTCGGCACGTTTCTGAGCATCCAGGAATCGACGGCCGAAATAGGCTCGGCCCACATACCTATGCCGATTCATTTTCAGCACGGTGCCTTCTTGGGTATCCAAGATCAGGCCGCGTCGACAGAAATTCGTCCGGTATTCGGACTTTAGGATCTCCTTGGGATAGCCGAACCCTTCGACTAAGCGATCGAGGGTCATTTCAAAGGCTACCCGGGACATTTCGTCTCGATCGTAGTCCGCCAGCGTCCAATCCAAATCGAATCCCACATGGCTGATTTTTTCCATCCGCAGGGTGCGATTGACGAAAATCTGCTGCTCGTAAGGGGGATTGATTCCGGCCATGGCGTGCTCCAACAACAAGCGCGCACCGGACGGGGCCAGCTGCTCCAAAATCTCTTTGGGCAGGAGGTCCTCGGGAGTGAAATAAGGATGAAAATTAGGGTCGGGCACTGAGAACCTCCGCGGGGAATCTTTGCCTTGCGCCTCGACGCAGGGGGCGAACGGAGACGGAGCTTAGCAGCTGATGGGCCGAGGATGCATGGGCCCGAAAGAGAAGGCCTAGGCGGGGAGGTCCGTGGTGGGAGGGCCTGAGCAAGGGCGAAGGAGCTACAGAGCTCCGCCTTGCCGGCTCGAATCGACCGGACAATTTGTTGCCGGTCGTCGGGTCGGCCGCAACTGAGCAGGTAGCCCAGAGCTGCGGCGACCTTCTTCCTCGGCAAGACAAGATTCCTCAGGAAAACTGGTTCCACAGGAAAACCGTGATCGCCTCGGAAGGCTGCCTGAATTCAGCGTCGCAGGTCCGGTTTGGCTGATGGGTAGTGGCGAGGCCGCACCGGAGCTGCGTTGCGCTGAGCACGCGTCTTGAATCCATTGAATTCGACGCGGATACGGCCTTATTCCTTGGCTCTTTACCCCCGAAGGGTTATAGTGGAAGAGCTAGGTTTCTGCCGACCGTTGCAGTGTAAGCCCACTGATCGGTAAGCCGAAGATGAGAGAACCTTGGAACACATTCAGTTCCGACGTAATTGGGCTCGAAACGTTCTTTGTTCAAGGTCCTGTTTTACGGTTCTTCGTAAGTATCTGATGTTGTCGTCTATCAGGATTCGCAGCCAATGAGTCAACGATCGCAAGTCAAATCCCATGCTCTGGAACATAAGATCCTCGAGGTTGTGAAAGACCTCGTGGAGCGCCATTCAAGCAGTCGAGGAGTGGCCGAAAAAATGGGGCAGGCTCACAACTATGTCGCGCGAATCTTGCGCGGCGAGACCAAGCTCCGTCTCGATGTGCTGAGCCGAATTCTCGAAGCTTTAGGCGTCTCTGAAGGCTTCTTCCTCAAGCTGGTTCTCGCTGAGAGTGGCAGCGGTAGCGCAGAGGGGATCCTTCGATTTTACGGTGCCGACGGACCGCCTCCGGTCGAGTTCATCGATCGGGTCCGAATGCGGGTTGAGGAGGCTCCATGGGCCCGCTCCAGCCAAGGCATCCGTCAAGAATTTGATGGATCGACGCCCAATCGGAGTCTTCTGGCCGCGCTGGAGGATCGTAGGCACACCCACAAAGATGAAGCCAGGGCGGAGCTCGAAACCTTGGTGAGATCGTGGCTCGACACCCTTGACGAAGACGGACCCGACGACGGGTTGATGGCGGACGTCGCCGAAGCGCTGGCAATTTGGGGTACCACCATGCGCTTCGAAGGTCTGCGACGAGACGCCTCCCTGGCCATGCAGCTGAGCATCAAGCTGGCTTCTAAAGCGAAAGCCCATCGGGTCTCGGGTATTGGTCTCCAAAAATCAAGCTACCTCTTGCGCGACCTCGGCTGTGACCAAGCGGGCTTGATTCTGCTGGAAAAGGCCACGGACATGTTTCTGCAGGCGGGGGAGGTCGACTCTTGTGCCAAGGTTTTCGTCGACCGGGGAATTCTGCTGCTCAACTTGAAGACTTATGAAACGGCGATTTCGGAGCTGGAGACCGCTCTGAGATTGCTGCCCGAGGCGGAGTGGAGGAATCGCTCGGCGGCCTACTCCAACCTTGCGTATTGCCACGAGCAATCCGGGGATCTCGAGCGAGCCAAGGCGTGCTTGGCGCAAGCAAGGCGGATCTACGGTGACCGAGAAGATGCGATCCTGGCGAATATTTTTTGGAACCAAGGGAATATCGCCCTCGCCAGCGGTGACGCCGTCGCCGCTGAGCAAGCCTACTCCCAAGCCCTCGAGCTGCTCGAGCACTACGGCAAGCCCCTTGAGTTTGCCTTCGTGGCGCTGAGCTTGGCCGAAGCCTACGTCAAACAGCAAAAGATCGAGAGCATGCGCATGCTGGCGGATCGAATGCTGGCTTGGCTACCTGCGATTCGCGGGAATCGAGTCGCCGACACTGCTCTGATGGAGTGGATCCGGTGCGCCAAGTGGGGAGAAGTGACCCACAGGGCGCTCCGCGACGCGAGGCGTCAGCTCACGCGCTCTGCCGGCGGCTAAAGACCACCAGGACCCTTTCCACGACATCCAATCCAGGGCCATCCATCGGGACCTGTCGATTGGGGACCTGTTGATTGGGGACCTGCTACCGTCGCAGTCTCGTCGAAGAACTCCCCTCCGCGCGCGCTGCGGCGCGCTCTTTCGCGGCTGTTTCGAGGGCTCTCGCAACTTCGGAGCTGCCGGCACGAGGCACTAGGGACCTCTTTGTGTCTCAAGGACATCTTGTGTCTCTTAGACTTTTTCCATAGAGGTCCCTAGCTGTTTGCTTCCACATCCTAGCTGCCGGAGCCGTCCTCCGAGTCGTTCGTATAACCATTGGGCTCTGCGGCAGGTGTAGCTTCGGAAGTGGTAGAGGTGGGCACTTCCTGGACATCGCCAGTCGAGGTGAGGCTTTCAATCTCAGATTCAAGGGCGTCGGTCGGCCTGCGATCCTGGTGATTGCTCGAGCCGAAGAAAACATTGCTGAGAGATGAAAATACCGCTTCGATCCGAGACATGATGTCTAGATCGAAACCGATGCTCGTTTGCGGCGAAGCGCTGAGAGTAGGAGCGAGGCTGCAGAGGATGATGAGGGAAAGAGTGATCGAGACGAGACGAGTGCTGCGCAACATGGTTCACCTAATGAGGGCAGGGTCGTCCGCCGGGCGAAATTGCCCGTTGTCGCCACTACCCGTGCTTAATCTACCGCTCTCTAGCGCGCAGACCCAACGTTTTGAAGGGCTTGGGCATAAAACCGAGAAGATATGCCCCTGAAAATGGCTCTACTCCAGAGCGGTAGTTCCAGAATCTCCCATGCTGCTGAATGATGGAGATAAATTAAGTTTAAAAGAGCCAGGTGAATCGTCAGTTAAAGGGGTGAAAAAACTCTGCTGAGGGGCTGTTTACCAATCTGACCCTGCGTAGTGCTCGGCTATCGTCATTCATGGCGGGGGTCGTCGCAAGGTGTCCAGATCCGTCCGCGGAATTGCCTTCTCGTCCGTCCCATTTAGTCGACCCGACATTCGAGACCTGGATCTATTTTGAGGTGCCACAGAAACGCTGCAATGGTGTTACCATGTGGGTGTCACGACATTTTGCGACGGCATCCCGGTCACCCGCTCGAACGCTTCGGCGGTTAGATCCAGGATCGTTCGGAGGAGATCATCAAATGAAGAGAGTATTTGGAGTGCTGACGCTGACGGCACTCATTGCGATGCCGACAGCTGTGCTTGCCAATGACGGCAACGCCGCGACGTCGGCGAGCGGGCAAAAGGGCCTGTTCAACCTCATCTACGGCGAGAATTTGTGTCACGGACAATGGGCATTCTCGACCTACTACAACAAGTGGGATCGACGGGTGCATTCGGATCCGGAGCTGCTGGTTATCGATCCCTTGTGGACCGATTGGGACATGGATGTCGAGCGGGCGAGCATCGCCATCGGCTATGGTCTGACCGACAAAGTCGAGCTCTCGTTGATGCTCCCCTATTGGAGCTTCGATGGTGAGGACATCCACGGCGTCAACCAAGGCAAAGGGCATCTCAACGGCCGAACCTTCGAGGGACGCATCGACCAACAGGGCATCGGCAACCTGCGCCTCGGGGCCAAATTCAACTTGACCCGGAACGATACCTACGCCACCGCTCTGATGGCATACGTTGATGCGCCCACGGGCGACGACGACGAGTCCGTGGTCACCGGCGATACCGGCCTGGGTTTGACGTTCGCGTACAACAATATCGCTGGCTGGGTTTTCAATCTCGGCTATTTCTCGCCGGGGGATTCCGACTTCGGCGACGTGTCCGACGAGGTGCAGATCGGCCTCGGCTATGGGCACGACATCACCGATTCCTTCGAGTGGATCACGGAATTGGCGGGCACGCTCTACACCGACTCGAACGGTGAGCACGACAACGCCGACATCACCTCCGGTGGTCGCTGGCGACTGTCCAACCCGGAATGGGCCTTCAACGCCGGTCTGCGGGTCGACCTCTCCGACACCAGCTTTGACTACACTCCGATCGGCGGCGTGATCGGCCTGAGCTACTCCCCGAAGAACCGCTTCGGTCTGACGGTGGAGAAGGACGGCTCCGGCACCGGCTCCGTCAGCGGCGACAAGATCGATTGCGGCAGCGAGTGCTCCGCGACGTATCACTGCGGTGCGACCGTCGAGCTGACCGCGACTCCGGATCCCAAATCTCGATTCGATGGCTGGGAAGGCGATTGCGTCGGCTCTGATCCTTCAGTGACCATCACCTTGGATGGTGACAAGACCTGCACCGCCAAATTCGTCAAGCTCTACGACTTGACCGTCGAAATCGCGCGCAAGAAACACGCCGATGGCGACGAGCCCGGTGACGGATTCGTCCGCGGCGACCTCGAGTGCCGCGACAGCTGCACGATCACCCGCGATGTCAACACCGAGATCAATCTGGAGGCTGTGGCTGCGAAGAGCTCGACCTTCGAGGGTTGGACGGTGGATTGCAGCGGCAGCGACAGCTCCACCTCGGTGACCCTAAACGCGGACAAGACCTGTGTGGCGACCTTCGTCGGTCCGCCGCGCCCATGTGTCGACGAGCCGATTGCGGGTACCTACGAGAAGTGCGGCCGCTTCGACGCCAGCCACAGCTGTGACTCGGAGACCTGGACCCAGCTGATCAACGGTTACGCCGCCAACGGGTCGGACGTGCCCGCCGGCCAGCAGCCGAATGACGCCAATGAGAAGAAGACCACGCTCTGCGAGGTCGTCAACTTCCTGCGCCAATGCTCGGAGTTCAAGGCGTGCGTGGCAGGCCGTGACGGTAGCAGGGAGAACCATTGCACCGCTGAAGAACGCGCCGCGAAAGTGGTCGGATTCTTCAACGCCCAGGCGGACTATCCCTTCTTCAAGGATATTGCCGGGCGGGTGGAGATGGCTCCCAACTGCCAAGCAGAGGACGGCAGCGGTCAGTCGGTCGAGATCTTCCTCGACAAATGATCGCGGGTCCGGATAGCGCTCGCTGGGGCTGATCACCCAGCGGGCTGATTAAACGCCTCGGGTGTGATGACCCGGGGCGTTTTTCACATCGAGGCCCTGGCTCGTTTGCCACGAGAACGGCGAGCTGGAATGACCTTTCGAGGCCAAGAAGGGAAGCGCTGGAATGGCGGGAGCGCAGAGCTTGCAGGTAAAACCGTCGGGCACGGCCCAATTGGGTACGTTCCTGGGGGTCTTTACCCCCTCTATCTTGACCATCCTCGGCGTTGTTCTGTTTTTGAGGACAGGCTGGATGGTCGCGAATGTGGGTTTGATGGCCGCGCTGGCCATCGTTGCTTTGGCCCATTTGATCACCATCAGCACGGCGCTGTCGGTCTCGGCGGTCGCCACCAACATGCACGTGGGTGCCGGGGGAGCATATTTCATGATCTCCCGATCCCTCGGGCTGGAGCTCGGGGGGGCGATTGGGGTTCCGCTCTTCTTGGCTCAGACCTTCTCAGTGACCCTCTACAGCTTCGGTTTTGTAGAAAGTCTAGAGCTTTTCTGGCCCGACATCCCACAGCGTCCTGTGGCGGCGATCACCGTGTTGGCGGTCGCTCTGGTGGCGGGCCGTAGCGCCACCCTGGCATTGCGGCTTCAGCTACCGATCATGGTCGCCATCCTCGGAGCTTTGATCTCGTTGGTGGCGGGGGCGAGCAGCAGCGCCCAGGAATCGATTCAACCCTTTGACGGCATCGAAGGTGGATTGGGGTTCTGGGCGGTCTTTGCGGTGTTCTTTCCCGCGGTGACGGGCATCATGGCGGGAGTCAGCCTTTCCGGCGATCTGAAGGACCCGAAGAAGAGCATCCCCGTCGGCACACTGATCGCTGTCGGAGTGGGTTTCTTGGTCTATCTCCTGGTGCCGGTGGTGTTGGCGCTCGCCGCGTCGCCGGAGTCCCTGGGCAGCAACAACCTGATCTGGTTCGATATTGCCGCAGTGGAGTGGTTGATCATCCCCGGCCTGCTGGGTGCGATCCTCTCCTCCGCAGCGGGCAGCATTCTCGGCGCTCCGAGAACGCTGGAGGCATTGATCGAAGACCGAGTCTTGCCGCGCCCGCCGGAGAAGATCCTGGGCATGAAGCTCACCACCGGCGAAGCCGCGCACTGGCTATCGACGGCGGTGGCCTTGGCCGCCGTCGGCCTGGGTGGGCTCAACGCGGTGGCCCCGGTGTTGACCATGTTCTTTCTCACCACCTACGGCATGGTAAATCTGGTGGCCGGCCTCGAGCAGCTGAGCGGCGCGCCCGCCTACCGACCATCGATCCACGTGCCTTGGTTTGTCTCATTGGGCGGCGCGGTCAGCTGTATTTGGGTCATGTCGCTGATCAACGTCTGGGCAGCGATCGTTGCGTTGACGGTTGAGGTGGCGGTGTATGTGGCGTTGCGCCGTAGATCCCTCAGCGCCTCTTGGGGCGATCTCCGCTACGGTGCTCTCATCTCCTTGGCACGGGTCACGCTTCTCAAGCTCAAACGATTGCCGGTGGACCCGAGAAATTGGCGCCCGCACATCCTGATCTTCGTTACTGGAGAGCCCCGCAAACACCTGGATCTGCTGCGTTTCTCGGCTTGGCTGAACCAAAATCGAGGCCTGCTGACCTTGTGCAAAATCATGGTCGGAGATTTGGAGGCTCTGGCGCACACCTCCGACGCCGCCACCCGAGAGACTGATCGTTTTCTCGACGACGAGGGGGTTTTGGCTTTTGCCGAGACGGAGATCGTGCCGTCATTTGAAAGCGGGGTGCTGGCCATCGCCCAAGCCAATGGGATCGCCGGCATTTCCTCGAATACACTGATGTTCGGCTGGAGTGAGCAACCCGAGCGCATGTTGTCGATTCTGCGGGTCGTCCGGCAGGCCGAATCCCTCGGGAAGTCCAGCGTGGTGTGCCGGATCGCCCCTCGTCGGTGGTCGGCGAAGCTCAAACGGATCGATGTTTGGTGGGGTGGTCTGCAGAACAACGGCGATATGTTGTTGCTCTTTGCCTATCTCATTTCTGTGAACTCGGAATGGTCAGACGCCAAGATCAACGTGAAAACCGTCGCCAGCAACGCCATGACCCATGATCAAACCGATCGCGGTCTCCGTGAGCTGATTCAACGCTGTCGAATCAAAGCCGAGCCCAAGGTGATCCAGCGGGCGACCGGCGAGACGGTTCAGAGCATTATCCAAGCCGAATCCCGGGATGCGGACCTCGTTTTTCTCGGTCTGCAAAGCGCGGCGGCGGGTGAGGAGGAGGCCTATTACGAAAGGCTACAGGAGCTGGTCGGAGATTTGCCGACGGTGATTCTTGTGCGTGCCGCCGGTGATTTCGCTGGACATCTGCTCTAGCTGATGACATCCGATTCCCTCCCCTGAGCCGTAGGCATGTCAGCGGCTGGTAGGCCCCATCAGCGGGTCGTCGGCAAGTAGACTTTTTTTGCAGACCTTTCTCATTGATCCAAATAGAGCAGGACCGACACAGCGAGGATTCTATGCGCTTGGCATTGGCACAAATTTCATCGAATGCGGATCGGCAAAAGAGCTTGGCCCGGGTGCTCAGAGCCATGGACGAGGCAGGGGCCGCAGGGGCCGACTTGGTGGTCTTTCCGGAGGTAGTGTTGGATCCCTTCTTTCCGGCCGACCGGGGAACGTCAGCCTGTCAGGTGGCAGCAAAGGCATTAGCGGAGACGATTCCCGGACCCGTCTCCCGGGAGATCTCGAAAAAGGCCAAAGAGCACGGCATGGTGACCGTGTTCAATCTCTACGAACGGGACGGCGATCGATTTTTCGACAGCTCTCCGGTTTTCGACGCCGACGGCTCGCTGCTTGGTGTGACCCGTATGGTGCACATCACCGACTACGAAGGATTTCACGAGCAGGACTACTACGATCCCGGGGACACGGGGGCGCCGGTCTACGACACCCGGGTGGGGCGGATCGGCGTGGCGATTTGCTACGACCGCCATTATCCGGAATACATGCGAGCCTTGGGCGTGGCCGGCGCGGATTTGGTGGTCATTCCTCAAGCGGGAACGGTCGGCGAATGGCCGGAAGGGCTGTTCGAGGCGGAGGTACGAACGGCGGCTTTTCAGAACGGCTACTTCGCCGCGTTGTGCAACCGGGTCGGAGTGGAAGAGAAGCTGACCTTCGCGGGGGAGTCCTTCGTCTCGGATCCGAACGGGCGAATTCTCGCCGTGGGAGCGACCCTCGAGGAGGATCTGGTGATGGTCGACCTGGATTTAAGCCTATGCACGAGCTCCGCCGGCCGTGAGCTCTTCTTGCGAGATCGCCGTCCCGAGCTCTACGGTGGGTGGGTGGGCCAATGAGCACGCCAATAAGCACGACAGTGAGCACGAAGACCCACACCATCGCCGCCCTGACCCATGGGGAGTATCTGGTCGAGCCGACCGGCACGAAGACATCGCCTCTGCTGGTGGGATTCCACGGCTACGGGGAAACCGCCCATGAGCACCTCGCCGAGCTCAAGACCGTGCCGGGCATCGAGCGTTGGACGCTCTGTGCGATTCAAGGACTGAATCCGTTCTACAAACGCTCGACCGGCGAGGTCGTGCGCAGCTGGATGACCAAGGAGAATAGGGAGCTCGCGATCGAGGACAACATCCGCTATGTCGCGTCTGTCATTGCGGAGGTCCGTCGAGCTTACGGAGCCGACGAGCGATTGGTGTTTTCGGGTTTCTCCCAAGGGGTCGCCATGACTTGGCGTGCGGCGGTGCGTTGTGGATTTCCTTGCCACGGTGTGTTGGCTCTGGCCGGGGATGTGCCGGCGGAGGTCCCCGAATGGTCCGGGGGCAGCTTGCCTCCGACCCTGCTCGCTCGAGGGCTCAAGGATCCATGGTATTCCGAAGCCAAGATGGAAGCTGACTTGGCGGCTCTGAGGTCTCTCGACACCGAAGTCAGCACCTGCGAATTCGACGACGGCCACGTGTGGCACGACGACTATCGGCAAGCCGCGGGTAAATTTCTGGCCGAGATCGCGGCTTGACCCGAGCGGCGAAGCCCGGCGCCGGCTCGACCCAGGATTGGAATCTGCGGCCGGACGCCTTTCTCGAGCCCAAAGGGGTGGACTGGCTCGCCCGCACGGTGCTCGATATCTTCTATCGCAAAGTTACCGTTCAAGGTGTCGATCAGGTGCCGAGGTCCGGGGGTGTCGTTTTCGTCGGCAACCACGTTAGTGGTCTTCTAGATCCGGCGATTTTCATGGCCTACCTGCCTCGGCGGAGCCGATTCCTCGGCAAGTCGACGCTGTGGAAGATCGTGGCTTTGAGGCCTTTTCTGAAGCTGGCCGCGGCCATTCCCGTCTATCGACGTCAGGATCCCGGAGTCGACCAAAGCAAGAACGCCGATACTTTTGCTCGCTGTCACCAAGCCCTCGCGGCCGGAGGCACCATCGCGCTCTTCCCCGAGGGCCGAAGTCACAACGAGCCGGCCTTGGTGCCCCTCAAGACCGGCGTGGCTCGAATCGTTCTCCAGTCTTTGTATCTATTTCCGGGATTAGAGGTCAGCATCGTACCGGTCGGGCTGACGTTCGATGACAAGACGCGTTTTCGGAGCCGACTCCTGGTCAAGGTCGGCGAGCCGATTCGACCCGCCTCGCCGCCGGATCCGGAAAGCGAGGCCTTCTGGCAAGCGGCCCTGGAGCTGACCGAACAGGTCCGCGAAGGGCTGGAGGCGGTCACACTGAATTACCCTTCGTGGGAAGAGGCTCGTTTGATCGAGCGGGCTGCCTCCATATTTGCCCGCCCGGTGCTGGAAGCGCCGGCGGAGCAGGCTTTGGCCGACGCTTTCGCCACCCAGCAAATTTTCATAGATGGTTACGAAAAGTTGCTGGAAGTCTGCCCGGACGAGGTGCATCGAGTGGCCGCCGAGGTGAAGGCCTACGACCTCGAGCTGGCAAGTCTGAGACTTAGGGACGAGCAAGTTGCCGCCCGGTATACACCGGAGAAGATTTGGCAATTCACCCTCAAAAGTCTATTGCTGATTTGTTTTCGCCTGCCCTTGGGAGCGCTGGGCTCGGTGATTCACTACGTCCCCTACCGACTCACCGGGCTCATCGCGAGCCGGCTCACCGATAGCCCGGATGTGGCCTCGACGTATAAGGTCTTCCCAGCCCTCGTGCTCTACCCTTTGAATTGGATAATTTGGGCCGTCATCGGATGGGCTTCGGTCTTCTGGGTTTTTGGGCAGACCGATTTCTGGACGGGCGCGGTTCTCGCCGCCACGATTTTCTTGGTCGGGCCGATCACCGGCTATTTCGCCATCCAGCTTCACCAGCGGACGGATCTCTTCCTTGAGCAAGCGCGAGCATTCCTATTGCTGCGCAGCAGCCAAAAGAGGATCCTCGCCCTCAAACAGCGTCGGCTAGGGTTGGTGGCCCGGGTCGGAGAGCTGGCAGAAGCCTATCGCCGATCCGGGCCGAGCTGAGGCACTATCCAATTCAACCTGGGTCCAATTCAACCCGGGTCCAATCCAACTTCGGTCAGTCGGTCCCGACGCGGTTCAGCTTGTTTTTCAACTCACGAATCCGTGCTTCGCGCTCTTCGCGCAGCTGCTTGATGAGGTCTTGGTGGTCCCGAAATTCCAACTTCTTGCTCAGGCTATAGACCCTGGGGAATCGTTGCACCTCGCCATGGTCGTTGAATTCGAGGGCGCCGGTCACACCCGGATACTCTTTGATGGCATCCCGGAGGCCGCGGCGCAGCTCGCTGGCGATGGCCGGGCGACCGGCCGCGGCGTTGGCTAAGACCTGGAGGCTGTCGTAGCCCTCGGCAGCCAAATGAGAGGGCGGCTCGCCGTGGGCCGAGGTGTATTTTTCGATGAATGCCTGGCCCGGCTCGTGGTTTGCGTCGATCGGGGTGTAGGCAAAGAGCACACCGCGGGCTCGGTTTCCCATGGACTCCAGGGTGGCGGGATTGGCAAAGCTTTGGGGAGCCAGGATCTTGCCTTTGAAGCTCGCATCCTTCAGCTTCTGCACCGTCTCCTCCAGCCAGGGGCCGTCACCGTTGAGCACCACCACGCCGGGAGCTTTCGCCCGAACCTCCTCGATGGTCGGCGTCAGATCCGCTCCCTGGGCGGAAGCGTCGATCAAGCCGATGACCTCACCCTTTAGGTTCTCGAAGGTCGGCTGGAATCCCTCGCTCATGGTCTCGGTGAAACGGTCGTCCTGACCCAGCACGACGGCGGTTTTCGTCCGCAGGTCTTGCTTGGCGAAAGAAGCGAGCTTGGAGCCGATTTCCGCATCGGACACAGAAAGTCGGTAGACGTGTTTGGAAGACTCCGCCAATCGTTGGTCTCCAACGGACGGCAGCATCAGAATTTTCTCTTCCGCCTCCGCCACTTGGGCCAAGACCCTCGCTTCCGCGGCCGACAGCCCGCCGATAGCGGCGACGGCTTTTTCATCCTGGTACAGCTCAGTGAGCAAGCGGCCGGCGGTTTCCGGATCTCCGGCGCTGTCTCGAACCAAGAGCTCAATGCGGCCCTCGCTGGGCTCGTTCAGATCGGCGAGGGCGAGCTCGATGCCCTTCAATGCCGCCTCGCCGGCCGCCTGATTGGGCCCGCTCAGGGGCAGGATGACCCCGACCCTCAAGGTTTCCGGTTTACAGCCGGCCAGGGCTAAGGTCGTCAGGACGACGGCCACCCAGGCCACTTTGATATGTGGATGTTTGATCATTGTGAGCTTCTCCATATTCATTTCAGCGACCCGAAGGAAATCCACCGGTGCTACCCCTTAGACCCGTCGTCGAGCCACAAGGTTCCAGCAGGAAAATTGAAGTTGGGAATTTAGTACAACCTTGGAGCTTTAAACAGCCCCTTGGGATCGGAAGCGGACGCCTCGGGGTGAGTCGGAAAAGGGCGGCTGCAGATCCGGATTGAAGGGGGGGCCTAGGCCCCCGGAGGGCGATTCGTTTCTCGGCGAGCCTCGGCCCAGACCTGCTCTTCGTCGGAGCCGCCCAGGTCCGAGGTGCAATATCTCTCTCGCCGCTCGTCGAGCAGCTGCATCACCCGGCGCCGAAACCGCACAAGGTCTTTGTCGTTCTCCAAGTCCAGACCTGCCGACATCTCCGCCTTGAGCTCAGAGAGCTGAAGGGCCTCGAAACGCATGCGCACGGGTTGAAAGAAATTCGGGATCTTCTGGCCGGGAACCTGGATGTGATGAAGGCCCTGGCTATAGGCGAGCAGCAGCTTGCCGTCGGGCAATCCGCGGATGAGATCGGCGATCCCGCCCCTGGTGCTCATCGGCCGTCCTTTTTTGTCGAGACCGTTCGCCCGCTTCATGCGTCCCTCGGGCAGAATGATGATCATCGAGTCGGGATCTTCCAGCGACTCGACGACCTGCTGCCAAGTGTTGTCACGCTCGCGGGTGACAGGGACGATATTGGCCGCGACCACCCGCCACATGAGACCGATCACCGGGCGGTCGATGGTGATCTTGGCGATGGGGATCGTGGCGTGGGAGGCCATCCGCCAGAGGAAGCGCGCCGGAACTTGACCGGCAAAAAGAAATTCGAAAAGGCTGGTGTGGTTGAGGATCGCCACCAGTCGGTAGGGCTGCCAGGGATCCTCCGGTATCTCTCCAACCCATTGGGACTCGTTTTTGTAGAAGCACTTCGAAAAGATTCGAAGCATCATCAGCACAACGAAGACGAAGGCGTTACGCATATGGAGTCGGGTCCGAGCAATTCAGGGCGGGGGGCTCCCGGTGAGCCTCTCTGTTGGCGCGAATTGTAGCGCATTCCAGAATTCCGTTCCGTGGAACGGGCTGGGCCCTTGGTCGTGACGAAAAAAGCCCCGATCCGGAAGGGTCGGGGCTTGGCCGGCTCCGGAACCGTCTCCGGTGTTGTCGGGGTATTACTTCGAACCTTGGTCGTTGGTTTGCGGATCCAAGGTCGCTACGGCTCCGGCGCCGGTTTTGCCGAGACGTCGCCGCTGCTCCAAGAGGTCCGCGGCGTCGTCCATCAGCTCCAGGGCCTCTTGGATTTGCGTATCACCTTCGGAAAGGACCTGATGGGCGGCCTCGGTGCCGAATGCGGAGTTGAAGATGTCGGCGTGGATCTGACGAAGACTGTATTCCCGGGCATCTTCGTCTTCCAGCATGTCCGTGATCGCTTCTTCGGTGGTCATGTCCTCTTTCACCACCCAAGCTTTGAACTCATCCAAAATACCGGGTGGAGGTGTCCAAGCCCGATCTTTGATCTGATGCTCGTTGTGATAGTCGACCCCGAATTGGAAGTAGGCGTTGTGGGCAAAGAGCGCGGTCAGAATTTGCGGACCGTCTGGAATTTCAATCTCGACGTCCGGAGTAATGCCGCCGCCGCCGAAGACCGTACGTCCCAGGTCGGTACGGAACTCTTCCGCCGGTGGGGCGACTTCCGGCACCTCATTGCCGCCCGAGCCGACGTCCGATCCCTGGCCGAAATGGGTGTAGTAGTCGTAGTAGGAAGAGTAGTCGCGTTGAATCAGTCGACCGGCGGGCGTGTAGTACTTCGCCGTGGTCAAGGCGATGCCGGAGCCGTAGGAGAGGTTGTAGACGGTTTGCACCAATCCCTTACCCCAGGTGGGGGTGCCGGCCACCAGACCAATGTCGTGATCCTGAATGGCCCCGGCGAGGATCTCCGCGGCAGAGGCGGTGCCGTTGTTGACCAAAACCACCACCGGCACATCGACCGGATCGTAGGCTCCGTCGGAGTAGAAGCTTTGGTAGGAATCGGAGAGCCGACCTCGGGTCTCGACGATCCGGGAATCCTTGGGCACGAAGAAATTCGACACGGAAACAGTTTGATCCAACAATCCGCCGCCGTTGGATCTCAAGTCCAGCAGCAGATTTTGCATGCCTTGTTCTTGCAGATCGTCGAGGGCGTCTCGCATTTCACCGGCGGTGGAGCGGGAGAAATCGGTCAGGCGAATGTAGCCGGTTTCCGGGGTCATCATGTACGCGTAGCGCACGGTGTTCTGCGGGATCTGCGCCCGTGTGATGCTCAGATCGAGAGGGTTGTCCAGGCCGCGACGGGTGATGCCGATATTGACTTGGGTGCCCTTGGGGCCCTTGAGCTTGGTCACCGCCTCGTCGAGGCTCATGGTGTCTGTGGGCTCTCCCTCGATCACCGAGATGACGTCGCCCGCCCGCAAACCCATACGCCAAGCCGGCGTGCCCTCGATCGGGCTGATGACCGTCAGCTCTCCGTTGCGCTTGGAGACTAGGATGCCCAGGCCGTAGAAGCTGGCGGCCTGGCGGTCTCGCATCTGCTGGTAGTCCTCGGGGGACAAGAAATTCGTATGCGGATCCAGGGTCCTGAGCATGCCTCGAATCGAGGCGTGTACGAGATCCTTGTATTCCACTTCGTGGCCGTATCCGGCGTGGACGACCTGTAAGAGCTCGGTGTAGAGACGTAGCTCGGCCTGAGCTTCTTCCGAAGCTGCCAAGAGCTTGTGACCGCCCAATCCACAGAAGAAGATTGAGCCGATGAAAACGAGAATTGCGAGATTGCGCCAAGGTCTGCTCATGGCCGGAATGATACCACCGAAGGACCTGGGCTGGGCAGGGCCGGTACGGATGGGCATACCTTGACTTTCGGTGGTAGGCACCCGATGATTGGCCGGAGGTCACACCGATGTTCGGTTCTTTAGGACTACCAGAGCTACTATTTATCTTCGCCCTAGGCTTGGTCATTTTCGGCCCGAAGCGTCTGCCCCAAGTCGGGCGCACGATCGGGCGGGGTTTGGCCGAGTTTCGCAAGGCGTCCACGGACCTACGGCGGACGATCAATGCCGAGCTGATCGATGACGATCTGAAGTCCGCGCATCCCGGGAAAATCGTCCGCGACACCTTGAACGACATGAAGAGGGGTTTGGACGGAGATTTCAGGTCTGGGGACAGCAACCGGTCCGGCGACAAGAACCGGTCTAACGACAAGAACCGGTCTAACGACAAGAACCGGTCTAACGACAAGAACCGGTCTAACGACAAGAACCGGTCTAACGACAAGAACCGGTCCAACGACAAGAACCGGTCTGGCGAGGGTGAGCAGTCTTCCTCCGGCGATAGCCACTCCCAGCCGGGTGGGGAATCTGAGGATCCATCGATCTCGAGCACCGACGAATCCGGATCGGTCGAATCCGAGTCTGCAGACTCGAAACCGGCTGAGCCCAGCCCCGAGGGCTCTGGCTTCTCCGACTCCGGGCCGCCCCGAGCTTCGGAGCCGGACCCACCGATCATCGCGGCCAAGGGTGCCGTGCCCCGAGGATCGAGGCTGAAACCGGTGTCGAAGGCGAGCGATTCGCAGCCCGAGGAAGCCGGCGACGAAAGCCCTAAAGAGACCGATCAGGCCTCAGCCGACAGCACTGGGGCGGTTTCGTCCCCGGAATCCACCAAGTGACCCGAGCCCTTCCCCCCGCCTCCGAGGAAAAAGAGGAGCTGGAGACCATGACGCTCCTCGAGCATCTCGAGGAGCTCCGCATGCGGATCATTCGATCCGCGATCGCGGTGTTTGCCGCATTTCTGCTGTGCTGGTCCCAGGCGACACGTATCTACGACTTCCTGGCCCAGCCGATCTATGCCCACCTGCCCGAGGGCGAGCGGCGCCTGGTCTTTCTCGGTGTCACCGATCCGTTCTTGATCTACGTCAAGGTGTCGGCCCTGGCCGCGGTCTTCTTGGCCGCGCCCTATTTGCTGTGGCAGCTCTGGCGCTTTGTGGCGCCGGGTCTTTACTCTAATGAGAAGCGCCTGGCGGGTCCCTTCGTGGTTTGCGGCTCATTGCTCTTTATCGGCGGCGGCGCGTTCGCGTATTACGTCGCGTTTCCCTTCGCAGTCGAATTTTTGCTCGGCATGGGTGAGCAAATGCGGCCGACGATCACGGTGACCCGTTACCTGAGCTTCTTGATGACCGTGGTTTTGGGTTTGGGTTTGATGTTCGAGCTGCCGACGGTGATTTTTTTCCTGTCCAGGATCGGCCTGGTCACCCCCCAGCAGCTCCTGAAGCATTTTCGTTGGGCGGTGATCATCATCTTTGTGGTGGCCGCGATCATCACTCCGACCCCGGACGTGTTGAATCTCTGTATCTTCGCGTTGCCGACGATTTTGCTCTACCTCATCGGGGTGGCAGTCGCTTGGGTATTTGGTCCGGGAGATAGAGGGCAGAAGTTAGGTTGAACGATTTTGACACTTGAGAGTGTTACCATTTCCTCCCATGTCAGCTCACCCGAAGAAGGACGTAACCCGTCCTGGAACCTGCACGATTTTTCAATCTCGGCTTAGGTGCTTGCCCAAAGAGGGGTTAGCTCGGTGAGGTCCAGGGGGCTGTCGCCGCAAGCTCGTTTCCGGCTCCCCGGCTGGATCGTTCTATGCTTCCTGTTCAGCCCGAATCCATCGGCATCCCGTGATCTGGACATTCGCCATTTCGGCGTCGCCGATGGCCTTCCCGATGCCGGCGTGACGGCATTGGACCAAGGGCCCGAGGGTCACCTTTGGGTGGCAGGCTCTTTCGGCATCCTCGCCTTCGATGGCCGCGAGACCCAACCCCTTCAGATTCAGCCTCGAATAGAGGCCGGCCAGGCGAAGTTGGATCGAGATGCCTCGGGTGAGCTGTGGTCCTTGGCGGCGCAGGTCCCATTCTCCGTGCTTCATCATCACCCTTCGGGCACCCGATCTCTGCCGTTGGTGGCGCCGGGTTCCGAAGCCGCGGGCTCGGAAGCGGTGGTGACGGACTTCAAAGTCTTGGGCTCCCAATCCACCGAGGTGGCCCTGGCGACCACGGAGGGCCTATTCCTCTGGCGATCCCCGGATTGGATCCGGTTGACCACCGCCGACGGTCTGCCCGACGACCGAATTTATGCCTTGGCCGAGTGGGGTGGACGCCTGGTGGCGGGAGGGCCGTCGGGACTGGCTCTCGTCCGATCCGGGTTCGTGGATCGGACTTTGGATCAGCGATTGAAGCTGGCCCCTTCCCAACACATTCGAGCGATGGCGGTCGAGGGGCCGGGGCCGGAGGAAAGCCTCTGGCTGGTGGGAGATACATGGATCGGTCTGTTGACGGAGTCCGGATTCGAGGTCCTGGGAAGGGATCTCGAGCTGGGCGCGGCGGGGGTGGGCGGCGGCATCGCGGCCTCGGATGGAATGGGTGGCCTCTATGTGGCGATCGGACGCCGCGTTTCCTATTTCCATCCCATCCGAGGGATGGAGAGCTGGATAAACGAGGCCAGGGTCGGTCCGATCAGCAGCCTGTTGGTGGATCGAGAAAGCTCCGTGTGGTTGGCCGGCGAAAACGGGTTGTCTCGGGTGTCCAATCGGCGATTTGATGTCTTCACTGCCTCCTCGGACGGCATCTTCGACGACACGGTGTGCTCGGTGCTCGAGCGGCGCAACGGCGATGTGGTGTTGGGGCACCGTGGGGGACTGAGCTTCATCGGCACCGAGGCTCGGGTGACGGTCGAATTTTTGCCGCTGGTCACGCCGGCCGGGCGCCTGGAATTGATTCGGGATCTGGCCGAGACCCCGGACGGGACCCTGTGGCTGGCGGCCGGCGAGCAGGGGGTTAGAGGATGGAACGGTCGGCTTTCGCCGCCGGTCCCCGGCTTAGGGCCGGACGACCGAGCTTTCTACTTGGAGGTCGTAGAAGATACCGGCGAGCTGTGGGTGGCATCGGGCTCCAAGCTATGGGCTCGGCCCAGAACCGGGGGCGAGCTCTTAGAAGCCGGGCACCGTTTCGCCGCGGTCGTAGAGGCATCGACCCAAGGAGAGATCCCCGAGGCGGGACCGGTGGTGATCACGGGTCTCAAGGCGGGAGCCCAAGGGATCTGGGTGTTGACCAGCGCCGGAGTGAGCCTCTTGGATTCGAAGGATCCATCTTCGGATCGCCATTGGCGTTGGGCTCCCGGCGCGGAATCGATCCTGGCTCGTGATCTCGCGCCTCCGACCCGACCGGGCCGGGATCAAACCATTTGGGTGGCCACCTCGGACGGCCCCTATCGCGCCGCGGAGACAGGGTTTCTAGAACCCGTCGCCCAACTGGGCATTCGGGATGAGCTGAGCTTTGTCATCCGCGAAGGCAAGGCCCTCTGGATGGGCAGTGATGAAGCACTTTACCGCTTCCAACCCGGAGAGTCCGGGTTGTTGGAGGGCGTCTCCGCCCTCGAGCCTTGGTCCGAGCTGCATCGAGCTACCGGAGGCGGAGCGGCCCGTGACACCCTCGGCCGCCTCTGGGTGGGAACCGGACAGGGAGCCTTCGTTTTCGATCGCTACCGAGAGCCGATTCTGCTCCAGCCGCCCCTGCCCAAGCTCACCAGCATGGCGTCCGGGGATCGGGTTTGGTCCGCCTTGGAAACCCATCAGCTGCCGGCTGGGATCGATCAGCTCGTGTTTCGTTACTCGGTGGGCTCCCTGCTCGATCCGGGCCAAATTCTGATCAGCACGCGGCTGGAAGGTCTCGACGAGGATTGGTCGGAGCCCTTGACCTCGGAAGTTTTGGAAACCCGGTATTTCGACCTACCACCGGGGGAGTATCGGTTCCAGGTCCGGGCGATGAGCGCGGTCGGTGGCTGGAGCCCGGTGGTGAGCTCTGAACCGGTAGTTCTCGTCGGTCCGTTCTGGCGTCAGTCGTGGTTCTACGGGATTCTCGGTCTGGTGGTCCTGGTGGGCATGGTCATCCTACAGGCGGTGCTCACCCAACGGCGCCACTCCCTGCTGTTGGAGGAGGAGGTGGCCCAACGGGTCGCGGAGCTTCAGGCTTCGGAAGACCGATACCAGAAAACTTTCAAGACGATCGAAGATGGAGTCGTCACGACCGACGAGCGTGGACGTGTAGCTCTCATGAATCCCAGGGCACAAGAGCTCACGGGATGGAGCGAGGCCGACGCCATCGAAGAAGGTATCGACAAGGTCTTGAAGCTGTTCCAGCTCGGAGTGGGTGATCAGGTCGGGATGCCGCTCTCGTTGCTCTCTAATGAGCTTCAGGACACGATCGGCCCGACCCAAACCGCGATCCTGGAATCGCGAACCGGCAACCAACGCACGGTGGAGCTGGCCGCTTCACCGATCGTCAGCCGTGGGGTCGGCTTTGCCGGCTTGGTGTTCACCTTTCGAGATATTTCTCGCAAGCGAGAGGTCGAAGCCGAGCTGGCCAGGGCTCACAAGCTCGAGGCCATCGGTTTGCTGGCCGGTGGCATTGCCCACGACTTCAACAATTTGCTGACGGTGATCATGGGCAGCTTGTCCTTAGTGCTCGAAACCACGGAGCTGAAACAACAGCAACGCCAGGTGCTTGCCGATGCTGAGAATGCGCTGATTCGAGCCCGTGATCTCACCCAGCAGCTGCTGACCTTCTCCCGTGGGGGAGCACCGGTCCGTGAAACGGCTTCCATCGCAGAGGTGATTCAAGACTCGGCTTCATTCGTGCTCAGGGGCTCTAAGGTCAGCTGCGAGATCGAGCTGCCGGACGACCTCTTCACCGTCGAAATCGATGCCGGGCAAATCAGCCAGGTGCTGAACAATCTCTTGATCAACGCGGTGCAAGCCATGGCGGACGGGGGCAAAGTGCAGATCGTGGGGCGAAATCTGGTCGAGCAAGCTCCCCACCCGCTGAGGTCCGGATCCTATATTTGTATTTCGGTGATCGACACGGGAATCGGTATTGCCGAGCACCTTATCCACCGCATCTTCGACCCCTATTTTTCCACCAAACAAGAAGGCCGAGGTCTAGGGCTCGCCTCTGCCTATTCCATCGCCAAGAGCCACGACGGCTTGCTGACGGTTCAAAGCGCGCTCGGTGAGGGCACGACCTTCAATCTCTATTTGCCGGCCTCTGAGGTGAAGGAATCTCCAATAGACGAGGCGGAGATCGTCGAGGCGGGGGAGATGGGCGGCAAGGTGCTGCTGATGGACGACGATCCGGTGGTTCGTCGGACCACGGGGGTGATGCTCGAGAAGCTCGGTTTCGATGTCGCGTTTGCGGTCGATGGTCATCAAGCGCTGAATCTATTCGCCAGGCACATGGAAGCGGGCGACCCCTTCAAGTTGGTGCTGATGGACTTGACGGTTCCGGGAGGCATGGGCGGGCAGGAGGCGGTCCAGTACATTCTTCAGCTGGAACCCAATGCGGCGGCGGTGGTCTATAGCGGCTATTCCAACGACCCAGTGCTCGCCAACTATCGAGACTACGGATTTCGAGGAAGGCTCTCGAAGCCGTTCCGTCTGACGGATCTTCGGGCTGTTCTGGCGGAGGTCCTGGCTTCGGCAGAGGGTGATTCTCAAGATTGAGAATGGAGATTTTCACGACTGAGAATTCTCGCTAGGGTCCAAAGCCTCGCAAATCACCGGAATTCAGAAAAGCGGGCCTTCCATGCACCTTTTGAAGAGCAAATTGTTTTTATGGGAGCTTTGCCCGAATTCAAAAAAGCCGGCACGGTCTTTGAATAAGAAAGAAGCATAGTTGGTTAATCCACATCTTTTTTTGGCATCGTAGCTGTTGATGGTACTCAGGTGGGTCGGTGGTCCTAGGGCCATCGCTATCCACTCGACTTGGCCGGGGTTACCCGGCTGGTCGACACGGCTTTCTGGTTCACGTTGTTGATGGTAAGAGAGTTTTGTTGGTCTGACAGCGTTATTGGTCTGACAGCGATTTGGTTCGATTTTTTTGTTGATGGTAAGCGAGCCCGGCGAGGGGCTCACCCCGCGAGGCGAAGAATTTCCCCCAAAGATTCTTCCGTCTCGTTCCTCAAAACCCCCGGAGATCCGGGGGTTTTGTCGTATTCGTCGAATCCGTAGGGCGCCGCAGCGACCCGCTCTAGGAAGAAGCTGTTACCGGCAAGGCGGGGGCCATGGACGTGATCACTTGGACGTCCTTCGGCAACAACAAGTCGTGCTCGCTGAGCTCCTCCGGCAGGCCTCGAAGAATCTCCTGAAGCCTCGAAGACCGCGCGTTCAAGCCGGTGGCCAAATGCTCACAGCCGGGGCGTGGATCGAGCCCACCGCAGGTAAAGATGTCGATGGCAGCGTACCCGCGCCCGGGCCAGGTGTGAATCGACAAATGGGATTCTGCGATCACCACCACGCCGCTGACGCCATCGGGCTCGAATGGGTGGAACGCATGCCGGAGAACCGTCGCACCCACCAGCTCCGCGGATTCCAACATCAGCGAGCGGATAGCGCTCAAATCGTTCAAACGGTCCGACGGGCAACCGTAGAGCTCGGCGATCAGATGGCGGGCGAGGGTCTTCATGGTGAGAAGGTCCCGGAGCGAATCAAGACTCGATTCCCATCTTGGCCTTCAAAGCAGCGAGGGAGTCGTTGGTCGGCGGCGCGCCTTCCGGCAGCATGGAAGCCGGCTTAGAGTCGTCGGCCCAGGCCGCCTCGTCCGCTGACAGCTCGCCATAGGCCGCGGCGAGAGCTTCCTTTTCTTCCACCCGGGCTTTCATCCGCTCCAGCATCTCCACCGTGCTCGACGCGTCGACCCCCGCCAGCTGTTTGTTGACCTTCTGCATCGAATCCGCGGTCCGCGCCCGGGCCCGTAGGGTCACCAAATCGTTCTCGTAGCGAGTGATCTCCCTTTTCAGCTGGTCGACCTTGCCCTGCATCGAATCCACCACCCTTTGTTGGGTTTCCCAATCCGTCCGCGATTGGCCCACTTGGCTAAGCACGGTCTCTTTTTGGGCCAAGGCTTGGGCCGCGAGCCGTTCCGCCTGGACGGAATCCAATTTACCGTCTTTCATTTGTTGGAGTGCCAGCATCGCCTTGCGCTCGTAGTCGGCGGCCAACCGTTCCCGGTCGTCAAAGTCCTTTTTGAGGCGCAGGGCGACGGACTTCACCTGCGTGAGCCCTTGGAGAGCTTCTTGTAAGTTGTGCTTCAAGTCGTTGATCGCCTGCTCCGCCTGCTGGATCGGATCCTGGAGCGGGCTCGTCGCCCGGTCTCCGAAACGACTGAAGAGCTTGCTGAAGATACTGGCCATGGAGGGTTTCCTTTGACGAGAATTCGAGTCGATGGGAATCAGGAACGGGCGAAGCCGAGCAATTCTTGTCCATGCTCGACCAAGGCCAACGACAATGCGGAAAGAGAGCCTTCAATCTCGTTCAAGTCGATATTTGCCAGCTGAAGGGTATCCCTGAAGATGACGTGTCGCGCCTCATCGTCGATCACAAAAGCGCCGTGGACCAGGGTGCGGTTCATTTGCAGAAGCCGCAGATAGAGATTTCCCGGATTGGCCGGCACCTCGAGGATCATTTGCTCGAGGATTACGATCGGCGACTCGCAATCGACCACCAGGTTCTTGATACCGGCCTCTTCGTCCTGGATGACCACCAGCTCCTCGGCGGCATCCTCGTGAGAAATCAGATATCCCAGATCCGAGATATAGCTCTTCACGAGCTCGAATTTATCGGTCGACCCGCCGTCGGCGGTTTCGGTTTCGGACATTCGGGGTGAGCTCCTTGGTGTTGAAAAGGAATGAGCTAGGTGGGTGTGCGGTCAGCGGATGTCTAGAAAATGGCCCAGCCGACCAGCATCGAAGCCGCGACGTAGGAAAAGGCCTCGATCAGCCCCGCGCCGACGTTGGGGTGCTCTTGGCCGACCAGCTCATGAGTCAGGGAGACCCCCGGCACCAGCATCTTGTCGCAGATCCATCGGGCTCCGGGCAAGACCACCAATCCCATGGCCAAATAGAGAGAGAAGTTGGTGAGGTCGATATTCCAGCCGGTGAAGTCGCCCGCAATGCTCAGACGCACTAGATTTCCGACCGCGATCAACAACCCGCCGACCGCCACGCCCACGGCTGCGTTGTCTTTCTCGATCTCGTCGTGCAGATCAAAGCCGACGGTGGCTGCGTAGAGCCTGACGATCAGCACGAGAGCCGCCTGACCGAGCAGCCAAAATACGGAGGCGGTGATCAAATCGATGTATTCACCGTGGACCGCGCCGGCCACAATCAGACCCGTGGCAATTTGGTTGCCCGCCTCCAGGGCGCCGGCTCCCACGTTGCGATCGTCGACGATCTCTTTGGCATTTCTGAATTTGGGGAAGGCGATGCGGTCATTGACCCAGCTGCCGAGGGTCAGCATGACGATCGCTGTCAACCCGAAGAAGAAGATATCGAAGAGATCGGTCGCGAGGTCGCTGCCCTCGCCGCTCAAAATGCCCCCGAGGGCCAACACCAGACCGAAGTAATAACCCACCATGGCGACGGCCAGGGCAGGGTTGTCGTTTTCGAATAGCTCGTGTCGCAGGTTGAAATTGGGATGTCGGCGGTCGTAGACCCACTTTCCGATGAAGAAGAGGGTGAAGCACGCCGCCAGATAGACCAAGCCGGATACGAAAATGTCGAGATGCTCAACGCTCATGGGCCGGGGTCCTCATTTGCCCCCGAACCGGCCGCGACCCCGAGATTGGGTCCTGCCGACTCGACTGCGTACACGTTGGGAGAACTTGCTTTTGCGAGCGCTTTGGCGAAGCTGCTGCCGCTCGAAGAAGCTCGGATGACGGGTTTTGGTGATGCTGCCTTTGGTACCGTAATAGGGTTTGGAGCCCGATCCGAAGTAGGGTTTTCCGCGGGAGTAGGAGCCGCGATAGTCGTCCCAATGGCCGCGTCGAATCGGATAGGTGGAGGTGCCGAGCAGGTCCCGAAGCAGAGAGTACTGGCCGTAGAAGACCCAAAAGCTGCCGCCGCTGCTGTCGCGCTGCCAGCGGCCGTAGCGGTTGTCACCCACATATTGATAACCAGGGGGTTGTTGCACCCGGGTGGCTTGGTCGTTCGGGGATTTGGTCAAGATGGCCATGCCCAAATAGCCCTCGTAAGCGGTGAAAAAGGATTTGCTCACCTCAACCCAGCCGCGGTCTCTGGTTTTCAGCTCCGCGCCCGTGTCGCCTTGGGTGGCGACCGACTCGGCGTAGAGAATCTTGTATTTGTGGTAGTAGCTCTTGAAGAAATTGCCCGATATCTGCATGTCTTCCAGGATCACGGAGTATTCGGGAAGTGAGCTCAGCTCTTGGGTCAGGCGCCGGAGCGGGTCGGGGACCGAGCTGCTGCAAGCAAGCTGGCTCACGACGAGAGCCAGGACCGCGACGCGAAGACCGGCGGTGACCCAAGCGGGCTTGAGGGAGGTTGGAGGAATGGTTTTCATGAGTTGCCGGGAAGAATGTTGGTGAATTGATAGTCCTCAACGGCGTGACCGACCGAAGCGGTGATTTCCGTTTCACTCCACTGTTGGATCGACAAGAACTTTTCGTCGGTATCGTCGACGAATTCCCACACGATCAGCTCGTGACGATCGGATCCCTCGGAGGCCGTCATCTCACCGCCCACGGAACCCTCTAAATAATACAGCGTGCCCTGGTGCTCGATCTGCTCCGGTGGATCCTCGTGTTTGAGGATATGGCTGCGGGCGTTGCCCAAAGCGCCGATGGGAATCGATTTGGAAATGCTCCAGAGCTCGCCTTCGCCGACCGATCGCTCCAAGTAGATACTCTCGCGGCTCTGAGACAGCTCCCATTCCTCCGCGCTACGGCCGTCGTTGAATTTGAAACGGCTGTAGTCGGTGACCTCCCACGTGTGCAGGTCGTAGTCGACCAGGTATCCGATTCGCAATTTTTCGAGCACCAAGTCCGCCAAGGGGTCGATCTGGGGCTGGGCTTTGGGGGTCCGACGAAATCGATCAAGGAAACCCATTCGGGAGCTCCGGGTTGGTGGATGAATAGCAGTGTAGCCCATGGGCTCAGGGCGGGACCAGCCGTGAGGCCTATTGATCCTCGGCGGGCGGGGGCTCTCGGACACGGTCGTTGCCGTTCTTCCGCCCACACGTTGCAGGGGTACGCGGATCGAGAAACAATATTCGTCCCATGGAAGCTAACCCCACAGATCCGGTCGGTAGATCGGGAACCCCTTCGCCGGCCGGCGGGCAGGTAGCGACGCCGGAAAACGGTGTATTTGCCAGGGCCTTGCTCATTTCGGTCTTCGTCATCGCCACCTGCGGGCTGATCTACGAGCTGTTGGCCGGCACTATCGCCAGCTATTTGCTCGGCGATAGCGTCACCCAATTCTCAACCATCATCGGAGTTTACCTCTTCGCCATGGGGGTGGGATCCTGGTTGTCGCGTTTTGTGCTGCGAGAGCTGGTGACCATGTTCGTGCGCATCGAGATCTTGGTCGGTTTGGTGGGCGGGCTCACCTCCCCGGTGCTCTTTCTCGCCTTTGCCGAGGTCTCTGCCTTTCGGGTGATTCTCTACGGATGGGTGACGCTCACCGGCATCTTGGTGGGGCTCGAAATTCCCCTGCTGATGCGGATCCTGGAGCATGAGCTGCCGTTCGCGGATTTGGTGTCGCGGGTGCTTTCGTTGGACTATTTGGGCGCGCTGGCTGCTTCGCTGCTTTTCCCACTGTGGTTGGTGCCGCGTTTGGGTTTGATGCGCTCGTCGTTCCTATTCGGCGTGCTCAACCTCTTGGTCGCGGTGGCGACCTGCCACCTTTTCGCCGATCGTCTCGCGGCTCGCCGTCGAGTGACCGCCCAAGCTTGGGGCGCGCTCGTTCTCCTCCTATTGGGCTTGATGTCTTCGGAACGGCTGATGAGCTTTGCCGAGCAGCGCCTCTACGACCAACCGGTCATCTACGCCGACTCGTCTCCCTACCAGCGGCTGGTGATCACCCGCAAGCTCGACGAGGTGCGCCTCTTTCTCGACGGTAATCTTCAATTTTCTTCCCGGGACGAGTATCGCTATCACGAGGCCTTGGTGCATCCGGCCATGACCTACTTCGAGCAGCCTCGGACCAACGTTCTGGTGCTCGGGGGTGGAGATGGTTTTGCGGTGCGCGAGATCTTGCGTTACCCCTCGGTGGAGCGGGTGGTCCTGGTGGATCTCGATCCTTTGATGGTGAAGGTGTTTCGCGATCACGACGAGCTCTCGGGTCTCAACGGCTTTGCCCTCAGGGATCCACGGGTCGAGGTCGTTCACCAGGACGCCTTCATCTGGCTGGACCGGCTGGACGAGCAATTCGATCTGGTGATCGTAGACTTTCCCGATCCGCGCAACTTTTCTCTCGGCAAGCTGTATTCCACGACGTTCTACCAACGATTGACCGCTGCCCTCCGTCCCGGGGCCGTGGTCGCTGTCCAATCTACGTCTCCGCTGCACACCCGAGAGGCCTTTTGGTGTGTGAATAAGACGCTGAAGACCGTGGGTTTTCACACCTTGCCTTACCATGCCACCGTGCCTTCCTTCGGCAAATGGGGATTCATCCTGGCGGCCGCACAGCCCCTGGACGTAGCGGTATTTCAGGCTGAGGCCGCCGGCCGCCTGCCCCAAGGCTTGAAATACCTCGCCCCAGGGCTTTTGCCCGGTCTCTTTCTGTTTCCTCCCGACATGGGACCCGTGGATGTCGACGAGAATCGGCTCAACAACCAAGCGGTGGTGGAGTATCACGAGCGTGGATGGAAAGCGACGCCGCCGACCTGAGCTGCCCCCTCGGTCCGCCCGGAGCGGGATCTCCCGTCGCCGGGCAATGACTTGGATGTCTCTGGCGCCGTGGGTGATGGGCGCTGGGGCATGCGGGCGGAGCCGATCCGAGCTCCCGGACCACAGTGTGTCTCTCGAAGGCATCGAAGGGGAGATCGTCGGCCCTTCCATGGAGGCGGGCCACTTGCTGCGCTCGGGAGGAGCCGGTCTGCCGGCATCACCCCCGGAGGTCCAGGAGCTCGACACTTTGATCGTCGGAGGCGGCATCGCCGGATTGACGGCTGGGTGGCGTCTGAACGGTGAGGGGCATGGGGATTTCAAGCTCCTGGAGCTGGAAAATGAGGTAGGTGGGAAGTCGCGCTCGGGTCGAAGCTCGATTTCTCCCTATCCCTGGGGCGCCCACTACCTGCCGGTGCCCAGCCGGGAGTCGGCCATCGTCCGGAAGATTCTGGAAGAAATGGGCCTGGTGATCGGCCGAGACGCCGACGGCGAGCCGATCTACGATCCCCGGCACCTCTGCCATGCGCCCCAAGAGCGGCTTTTCGTCGGCAACCGTTGGCAGCCCGGGGTCTCGTTGCGCTCGGTGGCCGAGCCCGAGGACGCCGCCGAGCTCGCCGCCTTTGAATCCCGTTTGCGGGAGCTGCGAGATTTCCGAGACGAGCAGGGGAGGAGGGCCTTCGCCTTGCCCATGGAGCTGTCGAGCCGGGATCCCGGGTTGCTCGCCCTAGACCGAATATCGATGGCGGAATATCTGGACGCAGAGGGATGGACCTCGCCCCGGATCCGCTGGTACCTCGACTATTGCTGTCGGGACGACTACGGATGCTCGTTGGACGAGACCTCGGCCTGGGCGGGCTGGCACTATTTCTGCGCCCGGCCGGAGGACTCGGAGGTGCTGACCTGGCCCGAGGGAAATGGCAGGCTGGTGGATTTCTTGCGTCGAGCATTGGGGAATCGCATCGAAACCAGCACCTTGGTGTATCGGGTGCGATCGGCCGGCGATGGGGGAGAGCGGGTTTCAGTCGACACCTTGAACCTAAAAACCCAAGTCACGACCCGCTTTCGCTGTCGCCGACTGATCTACGCCCTGCCACGATTCACGGCTCCCTATGTGATTGAAGGGTTCGACCGCTCGCTGAGCCGCAGCTTCACCTATGCCCCGTGGTTGGTGGCCAATCTGACGGTGGATGGTCGTCGTCGCCCGAGCCAAAACCAAGGTTATTTCAGCAGTCAGACCGCCTGGGACAACGTGCTCTACGACAGCCGGTCCTTGGGGTACGTGGTCGCAACCCATCAGAATCTGAGCGCATACCCGGGGGCCACGGTCCTGACCTACTATCTGCCGTTCGTGGACTTGGATCCGGTCTCGGCGCGGACGCGGCTACAGCAGGCGTCCTGGTCGGAGCTCGCCGCTTCCGTGCTGGGGGATCTGGCCCAGGCCCATCCTGATTTGGTGAAAAGAGTCGACCGCATCGACCTCATGCGCTGGGGGCACGCGATGATCCGTCCGGTACCGGGATTCATCTGGGGATCGGACCGTCGCCATGATGGGCTGGAAGAGAAATTTCCGGGCATCCTTTTCGCCCATTCCGATATGAGTGGACTGTCCTTATTCGAAGAGGCGAGCTATCGGGGGGCTGTAGCCGCGGATCGCGTGCTGTCCTGCTGAATCTTGGGCGCTCAATTTGAGATATGGTTGAAATTACGCCTTATTTGCGCCTATAGTTCCGGAGTGAGCTCCGAGACCCACAAGACATCCAGCCGGCGGCAGGTTCACGGCCGTGGAGCTGTGGTCAACCCAAACAACCGCTTCGAGACGATCGAGGTGCTGGTCGACGACCTGGTCGACGAGCACGAGGTGCCGGATCGAGAGCCGACGATCTACTTCCGCGACGCCTCCAAGTCGGTTATCAGCACCAACAACAGCCCGGACGTGCCGTTCGAGCTTTCCCTCAATCCCTATCGGGGCTGTGAGCACGGCTGTGCTTATTGTTATGCCCGTCCAACCCACGAGTTTCTCGGCTTTTCGGCGGGATTGGATTTCGAAACCCGGATCATGGTCAAGGAGCAGGCGGCTGCCCTGCTGCGGCGTCGGCTCGAGAGTCCGAAGTGGGAGCCGAGAGTGTTGGCCATGAGCGGAGTGACGGATCCCTACCAGCCCGTCGAGCGTCGATTGCAGATCACCCGGGCCTGTCTGGAGGTGCTGGCGGACCTCCGCCATCCCGTGGGTTTGATCACCAAGAATCCCATGATCGTGCGCGACCTGGACCTGCTGGCGGACCTGGCCTCTCATCAGGCCGCCTCGGCGGCGATTTCCGTCACCACGTTGGATCCGGAGCTCTCCGCCAAGATGGAGCCTCGGGCCGGTCACCCACGTCGTCGGTTGGAGGCGGTGCGCAAGCTGGGCGCGGCCGGGGTGCCGGTGGGTGTCATGGTGGCGCCGGTGATTCCGGGATTGAACGACCACGAGGTGCCGAAAGTCGTGGAGGCGGCGGCGGAGTCGGGCGCGGATTTTGTCGGTTTCATCATGTTGCGATTGCCCGGAGCGGTGGAGAGGGTCTTCGAGTCTTGGCTAGCGCAGCATCTCCCGGATCGCAAGGAGAAGATCCTCAATCGCCTGCGGTCGATGCGGGGTGGTCGGCTCAACGACAGCCGTTTCGGCAATCGGATGCGCGGCGAAGGCGTGTTCGCTGATCAAGTCAAATCCATGTTCGAGCTGGCCCGACGTAAATACGGTCTCGAAAATCGGCGGCTGAGCCTGTCGACCGCCGCCTTTCGCCGACCCAAGGAGCAGCTTCGATTGTTCTAAGGCGGGCTGTTAAGCTGGGGCCATGGAAGAGAAATTTGCTTGGCGTCCGATCGTCGGTTGGACCTTGGCGGTGCTCACCGTCGGGGTGTTCCTCTACGCCACGGCCACCGGCGACGGACAGTGGCGTTTGCTCACCAAACCCTGGCCGGTTCTGCTGCTGGCCCTGCGCCTTCATTGGGCGTTGAAAGAATCCGGGGCGCCGCAGGAGATCTACACCCGGCGGATCCGCAACGGACTGCTGGCTTCGGCGGTGGGGGATATCTGCCTGGAATTCGAGGCCGGCTTCCTACCGGGCATGTTGGCGTTCCTGATCGGACATCTCTTCTACGTCGCCGCCTATCTGAACGCCGATCGGGCCGCCCGTTGGGCCAGGGCCGTGCCCTTCGTGCTCTGGGGAGCCGGGGTGATCTACCTCCTGCAAGAAGGTCTTTCGGCGGCGGGAATGCTCATCCCCGTCAGCCTTTACACCGCGGTCATTTGCACCATGATGTGGCGAGCGGTGGCTCGAATCCGTCCCGGTGCCGGCTTGGACGTCGGCTGGGCGGTGGCAGGTGCCTTGCTCTTTGCCGTGTCGGATACCTTGATCGCCGTGACCCGATTCGGTCCCGACATCGTCGGCGCACCCTATTGGATCATCATCCTCTACTGGCTGGGACAATGGGGAATCGCCCAATCCGCCGTGGTGCCCCGAGCACGGTCCAACTCGACCGAGTAGGTTCCACGCCCAATCAGTTAACCCAGTGGTCCTGGACCTGTAGAGCTTCGAGCTCGGCCAGCTCTTCTTCCTCCCACTTCTGCCGGAGGGCCTCGTCCCGTTCTCGCCGTCGACGGAATGCCAGGAGGGCCAAGGCGGTCACCAGCATCCAGAGCGCGGCGGAGCTGGTGAGGAAGGGGACCCAGCGGTTCCAGAAATCGAAATCGGCCCAAAAGCTCTCCTCGACGTCCGTGAGGGAATATCCCGTGGCGTCACGAAAAGCGGTGCGGAATCGCTTTCCTTCGGCCACGTGGTCGAGGATCCGCGCCGGCATATGACTGCCGTGCTCGTCCATTAAGTAGCGGACGAAGGCCACCGACACGGCGTAGGCGCGGGCCGAGGAGACCGAGCCGCCGGAGAATTCGAGCTCCACGTCGGCCATGGACGCTTTGCGACGCCGGAACGCTTCGAGCACCAAACGACCACGGTCTTCGAAACGCCATTCTCGAGCCGCGACGATGGCCAAACCTTCGTTCAACCATCGGGGCACGCCGTATCGGCCCGCCGCCCTCGCCACCAGCACATGGGCGATCTCATGCCGTAGGACTTGCTCGAGATTGCCGTCCGGATAGGCGGGGATCCTTTGGGGAAGCAGCACCACCCAACCCGCATTGCCGACCGCATAGGCCATGACCCATGAAGGGGCTCGACGTGCTTCGACCGAGCCTTCGCGGGCAACGATCACCCGAATCGGCGGGCCCGGCTCATCCAGCCCCAAGAGCTCCATGGCCGGCACCAGAGATTGGCGGTCGAAGCCCCGCAGCTCGTCGAGCAGGATGCTCATGTCCTCGGGTCCCTCGAAGACCAGCTCCGGCGGCGAGCTCGCCGAATCTCGGATCTGCTGAGCGTTGAGCCCGGAGGCGGCAATCAGCGCCAAGAGCAGCAACCACGGGAGAGCTCTGACTTTCATCCATAGGAGCCTACCGCGCTTGAGCCGAGGTCGGGTCCAGTCGCGGAAGTGGGAGCGAGGCAGTGGGGAAGCGTGGTCGTCCATGGGCTGATAAGATTGGGTCAAGTAGATTCGTGCAAAGCAGCAGACCGCAGGGGATGACATGACGGAGATGCAATGATCTCGGGTCAACGTCGACCATTGGAAGAAGCTCCCGGGGAGCCTTGGACCTCAGATCCGCGAGAGAAAGCGGGGAGGGAATCGGTCTGCGGTCTCTCGTCTCAACAGCCCCAGCAGGTAAAACATTCCACGTCCCCATTTTTGTCGTCCCGCCGCGAGACGGTCGGGGCGAATACGCAGCGCTGTTCGAGTGGGATCGGGATCCTGGGTCGACTCGCGTTGACCTTGTGGATTTCGGTCTGGTCGGCCTGCGCGGGATCCGAGCCGGACCCGGAGCGTCCCCGAGATCCCCTCCGTATCTACCTTCATGGCGAGCCGTCGGTTCTGGATCCGCACTTGCAGTCCGAAGCCGTGGCGCAGACCGTGCTCGGAAATATCTTCGAGACACTGGTGGCCTTCGATTCCAATATGCGCATCGAGCCGAGATTGGCGGAGAGCTGGGACAATCCGAGCGACTTGGTCTGGCGGTTCCGACTACGCCAGGGTGTCTACTTTCACGATCGCAGAGAGCTGACCCTGGACGACGTCATGTTCAGCCTCGAGCGGGCGATGGAGCATCCGGACTCCCGGCAGAAAGGTGCCCTCGTCGCGGTCTCGGAAGTGCGCAGCACCGGCCCTTGGACCCTAGAGCTGGTGACCTCCAAGCCTTATCCCATCCTGCTGAACCGCCTGGCGGTGCTGGGGATCGTGCCACGGGACTCGCCGGATCTGATCGTCGAGCCGGTGGGCTCCGGTCCCTATCGCTTCGTCGACCGATCCGACAATCGGCTGCAGCTGGCCGCGATTGCGGACCATTGGCGGCGCGAGGAGTTGGAGCCGAAAGTGGAATACATCTTCGAAAGCGATGCGGCGGCTAGGGCCGAGGCCTTGATGTCCGGGGCGGCGGACGTCATTGACGACGTCGCGGTGGAAGACGTGGCCCGCTTGGAAGGCACCGACGGTTTGAGCGTCGTCAGCTTCACCAGCCTCACCGTGTCCTATTTGCACATGGATCCCACCTCCGCGCCGTTTGACGACCCGAGGATCCGCCAAGCCGTGCATTTGGCCGTGGATCGTCAAACCCTGGTGGACACTTTGCATCGCGGGCACGCATTGGCGGCGGGGCAAATGGTGAGCCGCAATGTATTCGGCTACAACCCGGAGCTGCGACCGGCCGACCAGGAGGTGCAGACGGCGAGACGTCTTTTGGCGGCGGCAGGGTACGAGGAGGGGCTGGACCTCACCCTGGAGGTGCGCGAGGGCCGCCAATTGGAGCCGATGGTCGCGCAGCTGGCCGAAGCCGGAATCCGCGTGCGGATCCAAAGCCGTCCCTGGGACGAAACCTACTCCCTTTTGCTCGCTAGGCAGGTACCTTTCTATTTCGGCTCTTGGGTTTGTACTTCGGGAGATGCGGGAGATGTTTTGGACCGCAAGCTCCATACCCGGGATCCGGACCGTGGCTACGGAGACGCCAACCACGCCCGGTACTCCAATCCGGAGCTCGATACCCTGATCGAGGACACCAACACCATGCTCGACTTGGAGGAGCGTCAGCGTCGGCTGCAGCAAGCTCTCGAAATGGCCGATGCGGATCTGGTTTACGTTCCCATTTTCAGCAAGAACGAGATCTACGGGGTGCGTTCCGACCTCGAGTGGATTCCGCGCCAGGACGGTCGCGTGTTTGCGTTTGAGATGGGGCGATGAGTGGGCCGCAGTCTGACCCCCCGCAGGTGTTGTCGGAATCTGTCGACTCGATCTACAGCGTTCGACGGAAATTCGGATTGCGGCGTCGATCGGTGGTCGCGGTGTCCGCCCTGGTGGCTTTCGTGCTTCTGGCCCAAGCAGCGGTGGTGGCGGTGCTCGGTCACGGAAGGATCGTGGCCGACGCCCGGGATCGAGCGCGTTCTTTTGCCACCCTGGCGGCGGATCCCATCTGCGACGCTTACTTCACCTACTACGACAGCGGTGCCAGCAAATTCCGCGATTTGGTCCGTGAGACCGTCGAGCTGAATCGGGATGTGCTGAGCCTGGAGATCTTCGACACCGAGGGCCGGCGGTTATTCGCCTACGACCGAGAGCACGGCGAGCGTCCGGCCGACAGCGACGGTTTCTTCATGAACGGCGAGCTCTTGCGGGCCATCCAAGGGCTCGATCAAGTGGCGTGGGCCGGTGAGCAGGCGTTCCATGAAGAGATCGGCTTCGTGGTCGTGCAGCCCCATGTGGAAGATTGGGGACGACATCGGCTTTCGGTCGTTTTCGGCTTCGGCGAGCGATTCGTCGAGCGGGCGGCGATCGAGCTCAGCCGGTGGTTGGCCTTCCTCGCCTTGATCGGATTGGCGCTCGGGATCGCTTGCGCTTACCTGCTGGCGGGTCAGAGCTTGAGGCCCCTCGAGCGATTGACCCGCGGTGCCCGAGAGCTGTCCAAGGGTGAGCTCAGCCATCGAATCGAGCTCAAGTCCGGAGATGAGTTCGAGGTGCTGGGAGCCACCCTCGACCACATGGCGACTCTGCTCTCCGGCACCATTCGCGATCTCGAATCTTCAAACAAACACCTGGAAGCGGTAAACACCGAGCTTCAGGAGCTGGACAAGGTCAAGAGCGACCTACTGGCCAACGTCAGCCACGAGCTGCGAACTCCGCTTACCGCCATCAGCGGATATGTGGAAGCGATGTCTGCGGGTCTGCTCGGTGAGGTCAATCAGGTTCAGCTGGACTCGCTCTCCGTGGTGGAGCGAAATATTCAGCGCCTGCGGGGAATGATCGACCAATTGCTCAGCTATTCGCGCATGGATTCCGGCCGCATCGAGTTGGAGATGAGGCCCTTCGATCTCGCGGCGGTCGTCGGCCATGTGGGCGAAGCGGTGCAAGCGGCACAGGGGGGCGAGCCGACCCTGAAGATTCGAATCGAAGAACCCCTGCCGGAGGCTTTCGGCGATGCTGCTCGCATCAGCCAAGTGCTCGAGAACCTGCTCACCAACGCGGCGAAATTCTCCGCGGGAAAGCCGATCGAGCTCGAGGTTTCCGAGGTTTCGGACGGGGTTTCCGTGCGGGTGATCGACCACGGCATCGGCATTCCCGAGCATCTTCGAGGACGCATCTTCGATCGTTTCTTTCAGATCGACGCGACCGCCCGCAGGCAATACGGCGGCATGGGGCTGGGTCTGGCCATCGTCAAAGAGATTTTGGAGATGCACCACAGCGAGATCACGGTGACCGAGACGCCGGGAGGCGGCGCGACCTTCGGCTTCGTGCTGGCCCGCAGCACCGAGCGGACGGGTTTGGTGCCGATTCGTGGCGGGCCCCGGGTGCTGTTGATCGACGACGACGCGCAAGGGGTCCAGCGCATCACCGGTCGGCTGGTCGCCGAGGGGTGGACGGTGCTCACCGCGGCCAGTGGTGAGCAGGGCTCATCCCTAGCTCGACGGGACCGACCGGATGTGGTGCTCCTGGATCGGCTGTTGCCGGATATGGACGGTTTTGACCTGGTGACCCGATTGTCGGAAGACCCGCGAACCCGAGCCATTCCCGTGGTGCTGTTCACCGTTCGTCCGGAGCGGGGATTGGGGCTGAGGCTTGGGGCGGCCGATTATTGGGTCAAACCCCTTGAGCCCGAGGAAGTCCAGAACCGGCTGGAACGTCTCTTGAGGGTGAGCAGGAGGGCGTCACCGAGGGTGGAATCCTCCGAAGTGGCAACGGAGGGGTCGAATTCGGGGGACGCGGTCCAATCGGAGGTCGGATCCGAGGTGGGATCATGAGGACTACCTTTTTCCTAGGGCTCACGGTTTTCCTTGTGTCCACAGCTCGCGCGAGGTAATTTGTAAGGTGCAATTGAAAAGGAAAATGAAGTGAGCAGCTCGAAGATCTTAGCTATCGACGATGAGCCGGACGTTCTCGAATTCCTGGACTTGGTGCTCCAGCGATCGGGATTTGACGTCGCCACTTCCAATAACGGCACCGATGGCTTGATCAAGGCTCACATCGATGCACCGGATTTGATCCTCTTGGACATCATGATGGAGGAGATGGACGGTTGGGAGACCCTCAGGCTGTTGAAGCTGGATGATCGCTCGAAAGACATTCCGGTCATCGTGTTGTCGGCCCGTGCGGAGCCCAAGGACAAGATCCGAGCCCTGCAAGAGGGGGCGGTGGACTACATCATCAAACCCTTCAAAGTGGTGGAAAGCTTGGAGAAGATTCGCACCATCCTGAGCATGGACAGCGAGGGCGGGCAATCTGGCGTCGAAGCCCACGGTCAAGGTGCTCCATCATGACGGATCACGATCCCACCGCCTGGCCGGAAGCCAAGCTACAGGCGGAATGGCTGAAGCTGAGGGGGCACCTTTTCGACCCTTTGACCCGGCTGCCCAGCTTGCCCCTGGTTTTCGACAGGGTTCGCAGCCGATTGGAAACCGGTGAGCCCATGGGTCTGGTGCTTCTGGATTTTTCCGCGGGCGGCATCAACGAGGTGTCCATCGGCTGGCAAGCCCACGACCAGCTGATCCAAGCCGCCGCTGCCGCGCTCTGCCGGGCCCGGGATGAGATGCTCGATCCCACGGATGTGGTGTCGCAAGAAGCCGTGCGGTCCGACACCTTCCTCTGCTTCTGCAAATTGGGCAGCCGCACCGTGGAAGAGCTGCACGAGGCGCTGGTGGATCGGGTCGAGCAGGCGGCGCGGCGCCTCTACGACGGACCGTCACCGGTGATCGATACCGCCGCGGTGATGGTTGAGGTGGAGCCCCGGCGACGTTTGGAACGCTCTCTCTACCAAGCTTTGGCCGCGGCCCGGGCAAAAGTCCGAGAGCATTCGGCGCGACGTCAATCCGGCCGTCGAGCCGAGCTCCAGCGGATGCTGGTGTCCGGCGACTTGGTCGTTCGGTACCAGCCGATCGTCGATTTGAGCCGGCGGGCTATCCATGGCTTCGAGGCCCTGGCGGCGGCGCCGGATACGGAGATTTTCGATACCCCGGAGACGCTATTTACGTTCGCGGAGCAAAGCGACGGCATCGTGGATCTGGAACGTCTGTGTCGGCACATGGCCTTGGACCAAGGGCAAGCCTTGCTCGGCGGTCCGCGGGATGCTCTGTCGCCGAAGCTTTTCCTCAACTGCTCGGCGCACGCATTCCGGGATCCGAGACTGGTGGGCGACTTGATCGCCGCAGGTGAGGCCTTGGGGCTGACTCCGAACTGTTTGGTGCTCGAGGTGACCGAACGGGTGGCGGTCACCGAATGGCGGGAGTTCAGAAGAATTCTCGACAAGGTGCGCGAGGCGGGGCTGCTGGTGGCTATCGATGACCTCGGGGCGGGCTATTCGTCGTTGCGCGCGGTGGGGGAGATCGAGCCCGACTACATGAAATTCGATTTTTCCCTGGTACAAGATCTTCATCGAAGCCCGATCAAGCAAGATCTATTCGAAACTTTAGCCACTTTGACCCGTAAAATCGGTGCCCGCGCAATAGCTGAAGGAATTGAGGTCGCCGAAGAGCTCGAGGCCGTGCGCAAGCATGGAGTGGACTTGGGACAAGGATATCTCTTCGCTCGCCCCGCATTGTCCTCAGACGCCGGCAGCATTCACTTTCCTTCCCCTTGACGGGCTGGTCCCGTCCCCCGGCTTGCCTCGTCCACTGAGCACCGTTCTCTGAGTCGTTCCTATTTCGATGCCCCTTTCCCAGCACCCACCCCATTCAAGCCCGTAGGAGCTCTGCCTATGTTTCGGTCCCCCTTCAAGCCCCTTCACCTCACTTTCGTGCTCTCGCTCGCCTGGGCGTTTTTGTTCGCCGCCGGCGCGGCTTCAGCGAAGAAAAAAGACGCCGAGGCACCAGCTGAGCAAGAAAGCCGTTGGAGCGCGAGCACTTTTTCCGGTCTCGAGCTTCGCTCCATCGGCCCCGCGTTGATGTCCGGACGGATCGCCGACATCGCGATCGATCCTCAGGATCAAAGCATTTGGTACGTGGCGGTCGGCTCGGGCAATGTGTGGAAAACCACCAACGCCGGAACCACCTGGAGCCCGATTTTCGAGCAAGAAGGGTCCTATTCCATCGGCTGCGTGACCCTCGATCCGAGCGATCGGCATACGGTGTGGGTAGGGACGGGCGAGAACGTCGGCGGGCGACACGTGGGTTTTGGTGACGGCGTCTACAAAAGTGTCGACGGCGGCAAGACCTGGCAGCACATGGGACTCACAGCGTCGGAGCATATCGGCACGATTCTGGTCGATCCCAGGGACTCCAAGACCGTCTACGTGGCCGCCCAGGGGCCTCTCTGGTCGCCGGGTGGGGACCGCGGCCTGTACAAGTCCACCGACGGTGGCAAGTCGTGGGATCTGATCCTCGGCGGCGGTGAGTTTACGGGCGTCAACGAGGTCCACATGGATCCGCGCAACCCGGATGTTCTCTACGCCACCACCCACCAGAAGGTCCGAACCGTGGCGGCCCTGATCAACGGCGGCCCAGAGTCGGGCATCCACAAGAGCTTAGATGGCGGCAAGACCTGGCGTGAGCTGGACAACGGCTTGCCGAAAGAAGATATGGGCAAGATCGGCTTGGCCATCTCACCCATCCAACCGGACGTGGTCTACGCCACCGTGGAGCTGGCACACCGCGAAGGCGGGTTCTATCGCTCTGCCGACGGTGGCGGTAGTTGGGAGAAACGCAACGATTACCTATCCGGTGCCACCGGTCCCCACTATTACCAAGAGCTTTTCGCCAGCCCCCATCATTTTGATCGGGTCTATCAAATGGATGCTCGCATGCACTTCACCGCCGACGGCGGGACCAACTTTCAGCCGGTGGGCGAGCAGCACAAACACGGCGACAACCACGCCATGGCCTTTGATCCCAAGGATCCGAATTATCTGCTGGTGGGCAGCGACGGCGGTCTCTACCAGAGCTGGGATCTGGGCGCGACCTGGAGCTTCATCGCCAATCTTCCCGTGACCCAATTCTACAAGGTGGCGGTCGACAACGACGAGCCCTTCTACAACGTCTACGGTGGCACCCAAGACAACAACACCCAGGGCGGCCCGTCGAGGACCCTGAACGTCAACGGTATCCGCAACAGCGATTGGTTCATCACCCTCTTCGGCGACGGCCACCAACCGGCCACGGATCCCAGCAATCCGGACATCGTGTATTCGGAATGGCAGCAGGGGAATTTGGTCCGTTACGACCGCAGCACGGGCGAGATCGTTTACATCCAGCCCCAAGCCGGGCCAGGCGAGCCGGCGGAGCGTTGGAATTGGGACTCGCCGATTCTGGTCAGCCCCCACGACCCGGCGCGTCTCTACTTCGCCAGTCATCGGGTTTGGCGCAGCGACAACCGCGGCGACAGCTGGCGTCCGATTTCGGGAGATCTCTCCCGAGGGTTGGACCGGCTGAAGCTGCCCATGATGGATCGGGTTTGGAGCTCCAACGCCATTTGGGATCTCTGGGCCATGTCCACCTTCGGCAGCGTGACCTCCCTTTCCGAGTCGCCTCTGGTGGAGGGATTGATCTACGCGGGCACCGACGACGGCTGGATTCAGGTGACCGAGGACGGCGGCGAAAACTGGCGTCGGGCCGGGGCCTTGCCCGGAGTGCCGGATTTCGCTTTCGTCAACGACATCAAAGCCGACCTGCACGACGCGGATACGGTTTACGTCGCCTTGGATCATCACAAAGAGGGAGACTTCCGCCCGTTCCTTTTGCGCTCCACCGATCGGGGCAAGACCTGGAGCTCGATCGCCGGCGATCCGGACGACGGCGGCCTACCGGATCGGCATTTGGTGTGGCGTCTGGTCCAAGATCACGTCAAAAAAGAGCTGCTCTTCGTCGGCACGGAATTCGGTGTTTTCTTCAGCCCCAACGCCGGGGGTCAGTGGATCGAGCTGACCGGCGGTGTGCCGCAAATCCCGTTCCGGGATTTGGCGATCCAAAAGCGGGAAAACGACTTGGTGGGCGCCTCCTTCGGCCGGGGCTTCTACATCCTCGACGATTACTCGCCCCTACGGCTGGCGGACGAGGACCTGCTGGAGCGGCCGGCGACCCTTTTCCCGGTCAAAGACACCCTCTGGTACCTCGAGCGACGGCCTTTGGGCCGGGGCGAGAAAGCCACTCAGGGGGCCGACTTCTTCGTCGCGCCCAATCCGCCGTTCGGCGCGGTGTTCACCTATTACCTCGCTGACGGCTTCGACACCGCTGAAGATCGTCGACACAAGAAGGAGAAGGCCGCCGCGGAAAAGGGCGACGACACGCCGTATCCCGGCTGGTCGGCCCTGCACGAAGAGGCGAAGGAGGAGGCACCCGCGATGATTCTCACCGTGCGTGACGACCAAGGGCAGGTGGTTCGTCGGATCGAAGGTCCGGCCAAGGCGGGTTTCCATCGGGTGGCCTGGGATTTGAGATATCCCACCGTCGATGCATGGACCCCTCGCTCCGACGAGGACTTCTTCGGCGGCGGAGGCGGTATTCTCGCGCCGCCCGGACGGTATTCGGTGACGCTTTCGAAGCGGTCCGACGACGGTTGGCAGGATTTTGGTGAAGCCCAGAGCTTCCATGTCGAGCCGCTGGGAGACACGGTGCTGCCGCGCATGGATCCGGTGGAGGCCATGGCTTTCGCCAAGCAGGTCCAAGAGCTCAGCCGGAAGATCAGCGCCGGCGATGCAGTGCTCGAAGAGCTTTCGGTGGAGCTGGGGGCGATGAAGGAAGTGAGCCGTCGGGCCAATCTGGACCCAGCCTTCGATTCGCAGCTGCGAGGCTTGGAAAAACGCTGGTACGACCTCAACGAGACCCTGAACGGCGATAGCCTCAAGGGAGGCCTCGGGGAGCCCGCGCCGGCGACCCTGCGCAATTGGATGGGGGCGATCGGCCTGGGGACCCAATTCTCCACCTACGGTCCAACCCCGAGCCACCGCACGTATTATCAATGGGCGTCGGAGGCATTCAAGGCCTGGAGCGGGGATCTTGCGGCCCTACGCAAGGACATCCAGGATCTGCGGCGAGAGCTCGATTCCGCCGGCGCTCCCTGGACTCCAGGTCGAGAGGTTCCTTGACGGCATCCATGATTTAGCTCTGAGGCGTTTTTGATGGTGAAAAATGGAAATTCGTGGCGGCCTATCAGGAGGCAGTGCCTCCTGATCTGTCTTGTCATGGCAGTCGCCGGCCAAGTCTGGGCAGCCCCATCGACGAGCGAGCCGGCCTCCGAAGAGGGAAAGAGCTCGAAGCTGGTGATCTGCATCAGCCCGAACGCGCCGTTTTTCATGCCGACAGACGAGGGCCAGTGGACGGGTTTGGAGCACGATCTTTTGGCGGCTTTCGCGGCAGAGCAGGGGGTTGAGCCGGCTTTCTTTCGGCCCCCTCAATTCCAAGAGATCTTCTCCTCCTTGGAAGACGGCCGATGCGATATCGGTGCGGCCACCATCACCAAGACGGAGGAGCGGAAGCAACGTATGGACTTCTCGCCATCGTATTTTCCGGTCCGGATCGTAGCGGTGGAGAAGCGGGGGGCTGTCACCACCAGGCCCGAGCAGCTGCGAGGAAAACGAGCGGCGACCATTCCCGGCAGCACCTATCTCGCTGCCATCGAGAGAATCGGTGGCATCGAGAAGGTGATGGTTCGAAATTCCCAAGCCATGTTCGAGGCGGTGAGCGCGGGCAAGGCCGACTTTCTGACCTGCGATTCGGCGATCGTTTTGGCCAAGGCCGCCTCATTTCCCGATCTTCAGGTGACGGTGGCGCTCTCGGATCGGGATGAGCTCGCCTTTGCCCTTTCCAAGGGATCCCCCTGGACCGACCCCCTGACCCGTTTTCTGAACAGAATCCGGGCAGACGGTGACATGCGAGACCTGCTCCTGCGCTATTTCGACGCCGAAGGCGTGGACATGATTCTGGAGGATGGCCACTGACCGGTCCTGTGACTATGGGACCACCGCGCCCCAAGCACCGAGCCCTCCGGACTCGAAGTCATCGCTGAATAGCTCGATTCCGGCCACCGATGTTTGGAGCGGCACGGCCGTGCCTTGAACATCTCCCACCGACGCCGCCGGCTCGGAAGCAAATCGGAAGGGTTGAAAAACGGTGCCGGGCGCCGGCGCGGTGAGTTGAAGCTCGATCCGCACCACAAAGGGATCGGGAAAAGCCGCCGAAGCGTCCACGCCCGCCTCCGACAACGTCAGATCCAGCCGCCCCCCTTCATGGTTTGGATCCCACCGCGATGCCACATAGGACGGGACCACCCCGGGGAAGCTCAAGGCGTCCGGAATGCCGTCTAGGTCACTGTCGGTGGTGTCGAAGGTGAAACCGTCCTCGACCAGCTTCAGCGAGACCGCGGAGCTGTTGAGCAGCGAGCCCCCGGAGCTCAGCTTGAGCTCGAGCTCGATACGTCCGTTGGAAACCGGTGGTTCCCAGGGGCCGATCTCAAGCACCGGCGGCTCGGCTCCCGTGGCGACCGCGGAGCTCGGAGAGCCCGAGCGGGGGTTGCCGCACGACAGGCTGGAAACGAGCCGATGGTGACAAGACAAATCTCCCGCATCCACGACCGTGTCGGCATTGGCGTCACAGCCCACTGGGCTGCCGTCCACGGAACCCAACGGCGTTTGGCCCCAAAAACTGCCGTCGCCGTCGAAGATTTCGAGATCGCCGATTTCCAGATCGGTGGCGGTGAGGGATTGGTCGCCGTCGCAATCCCCGCGCAAACCCGAGTAGACGATCACCGAGCCGTCATCGGTGCTGCCGTTCAGGTCGGTCAAAGGGCTCTCACCGAAGACCGGCGCCGGATCGGTGGAAAAGCCGACCACCGCGAGCGCCGGTGAGCTGGCGGGCGGCGAGCAGGTGGCGGTGAGCCAGAGGGTAGCCAGCAGGCCATCGGAGAGGGGCTCCATCGGCGCCGCGCGCTCCAAGCTCACGTCCAGCTCGCCATCGGTGTCCGCTCCGTCGAAGGTGGCGGTGAGCTGATATTCCGCCGGGCCGGAGTAGATAAACGCATCGGGCACGCCGTCACCGTTGCCGTCGGCGGGATCGAACGACAGGCAGGACTCGTCGAAATCGATGGAGAAGTCCAACCGAGTCAATGTCGCGCCGTCGGTTTTCAGATCCAGGGGCGCGGCGACCATAGCACCAGCGGCCACGGGCAGATCGTTTCTCAGGTCCAGGGATGGGGTGGGGATGCAGTCGTATTCGGCGATGTGGTGAGAGGCCTTCATGCCGGCCCGTCGGAATTGACCACCGGCGAATAAGGTTTCGCCACCACCGTCATCGAAGGGCAGCAACGCGTCGACCCGATGGCTGGGGTTGAGCACCGTGCCGGTCAATCGACCGTTGAGCTGCGACCACGCACCGTCCCATTTGCGGATGCCGCGCCCCCCCACATAGAGCGCTTCGCCCGTGCCGTCGTCGAATGCCGCCATGGCGGTGATCGTGCCGATGTCCGTGTCGGGAAGCGCAGCCCAAACGCTGCCGTCCCATTTGGCGACGTCGTGATCCTGGAATTCATCGCCGCCGGCGTAGATGGCGGGCCCTGTGCCGTCGTCATGCACTGCCATGGCGAAAATGCTGAAATTCAGCAGCTCACCCGGCAGGCTCGACCAACCGGTCCCATCCCATTTGGCGATGTGAAGCGCCGGAGCCCCGCCGGCTGAGACGAAGGCTCCTCCGGCGTAGAGGGCGGCACCCATGCCGTCGTCGAAGACGGCCAGCGCGTAGACCTGGCTGTTGACACCCACCCCCAGGGTCGACCAAGAGGCACCGTCCCATTTGGCAATTCGGGGTGTGTGGACGCCACCGGCGTTGGTGAAATTTCCACCGGCATAGAGAGCCGGTCCGGTGCCGTCGTCGAAGACCGTCAGCGCGTTGACCACGCCGTCGAGCCCGCTGCCCACGGGAGCCCAGGCCGCGCCGTCCCACTTCGCGATGTTGGAAACCGCGATGCCGCCGGCGGTGTCGAATAGGCCGCCGACATAGAGCTCGGGGCCGCCGCCGTCGTCGAACACCCCCAGGGCGTTGACGTCGGATCCAACGATGCCCGATCCGAGGGCGGTCCAAGCCGAGCCGTCAAAGGCGGCAATCCGCTGGGCTGAGACGCCACCGGCGTTGAAGAGCTCGCCGGCTGCATAAAGCTTGGAGCCGCCACCGTCGTCGAAGACGGCGAGGGCTCTGGGCCAGGAGCCGATGCCGAGCCCTTGGTCATCACCGCTGACCCTCGACCACTGCGACGCCTGCCAACGCGCGACCCCGCTCGCCGCCACCGTGCCGGCCACGGAGAAGCTTCCGCCGGCGAAGAGGGCCGCACCGCCGCCGTCATCGAAATCGGCCATGGCGTAAACAGTGGAGTTGGTCCCGGCGCCGAGATTCGACCAGGCGGAGCCGTCCCATTTGGCGATGCCGTTGGCGCCCACGCCGCTGCTGTCGACGAAGGAGCCGCCGACGTAGAGGGCTTCGCCTCCGCCGTCGTCGAAGACGTGTAGCGATCTGGCCCGGTTGGACAAGCCGCCGCCCACCGCCGACCAAGAGGATCCGTTCCAGCGGCCGATATACGGCGAGCCGGGCAGCTCGAAATCGCCGGCCGCGTAGAGGGCCGGTCCGCCGGCGTCGGCAAAGACCTCTAGGGCTCTCACCACGTGGTCGAGCGCTTGGGTGGGAGCCGACCAGGTGGAGCCGTCCCATTTGGCGAAGAAATTTGCCGCTGACCCGCCGGCCTGGGTAAAGTCGCCGCCGGCGAAGAGCGCCGGTCCGCCACCGTCGTCGAAGACCGCAAGGCTGTAGATCTGGCTGTTGGTACCGAGCCCCAAGGGTGACCAGCTCACGCCGTCCCATTTGGCGATGCGCTTAGCTTCTTGGCCGCCGGCTTCGTTGAAGATGCCGGCGGCGTAGAGGGCCGGTCCGCCGCCGTCGTCGAAGACCTCCAAGGCGTAGACGGTGCCGTCGACGTCGGAGGCAAGAGGCACCCATTCGGTGCCGGTCCAACGGGCGACGTTTGCGGGTTGATCTCCATCGGCCACATTGGCACCCGCGGCGAAGAGCGCCGGTCCACCGCCGTGGTCGAAGATCGCGAAGCTGTAAACGATGCGATTCGGACCGGTTCCGATGGCCTGCCAACCGATTCCATCCCAGCGCGCGATGGACGTATCGACCTGGGCGTCCGCGGACGAGAGGTTGCCGCCCACGTAGAGTGCGGGTCCCGATCCGTCGTCAAAGGAAATCATCGCCAGCGGCGTTCCGTCCAGGCCGCGCAGGTGGTACCCCGACGACCATTCACACCGCTGGGGGCTGGTCGACACGCCCTTGGACGGCGTCGGACTTCGGTGCGCGCCGATCACTTCGATGTCTTGAATCCAGGTCCGCTCGCCACCGTTCGGATCTTGCAGGCTGACCTTGGCACGCACCTCTGGTCTGCTCCCGAAGGATGCGAGGTCCGCAACCGGCAGCAGCTCAAAGGTGCGGCTCAGCGCCACGCCGCGAACCAGCTGAAGCCAATCTCCAGATCCGTCCTTTTCGAGCCAGAGGGACAAACGCGATCCAGGCTCGCCGGACCAATGCACGGCGAGCCTGTTTTGCTCAGCATCTCGGATCAGCAAGGCCCCGAATGGACTCGCCTCGACCGGCCTTATCTCCTGCCGGCCATCGGCAAAAGCCGAAATCTGGGCGAGGCCGACGATCCCCATCAAAAGCCAGATAGCGACGGCGGAAGCGGTGATTCGAGCCATGTCGATCCTCCCAAAGGTCGAAAGGCTCCGCCCGCCCGACTCGGCTCCGGCCTCGTTTCTGAAAGGAGCCGTTGCCGGCAGAAGCCGCTAGTTGACGTCGCGGTCGGGGCGCCGCTTACGCGGACGAAGCAGCTGGAATTTTACCATCTCCTTGTAGGAGATCTGGGAGTCGAGGTCTTCCCGAGCCAGCTTCAGGTGTTGGTGGAGGCCGTCGAGGATCAGCTCCGCTTCCAGGCAGACGGCTTCTTCCCCGGGCTCGGACGCGTGTTCCTGGGCCAGCTCGAACAAACCGGGAACCTGCCTCAGCTGATCTCGGTATCGCTCGAACGGTTGGTCGTCTGAAAGGTCGACGGTCCCACCATCGGCAAACCAGGCGACGATTCCGGCATAGGGGCCGACATCGTCCTCACCGCCGGATCCCACGGCTCGCTCGACCTTGGGGTATTGCTCCTGGAAGACCTTCTTGATCGCGTCACCGATGATTTTGCGAGCCACCACTTCTGCGCCCTGTTGCTCGCCTTCGTAGACCATCTCCACCTTGCCGGTGATCGCCGGTAGCAAGGTATGCAGATCACAAAGACGCGGATGCACCGTGGCGTCTCCGGAAACCAAGGCGCGGCGTTCCAGGTTGGAATAGAGCAGCTCCAGGGCGGAAATGCTCAGTCGGGCCGAAACCCCGGAGGTTTGGTCGATCAGCTCGCTTTCCCGGGCCGCGAAGGACACTTCTTCGACCAAAAGACGCATCTTTTCCGGCAGAACGATCTTCGGGTCTTCCTCGGAGCCCACGGAGCCCCGGTCCAACCACGCTTCTTGCTCGGTGATGGCCGCCGCGGTCTTCAGGTCCGGTGGATAGTGGGTGAGGATCTGAGAGGAAATACGATCCTTGAGCGGCGTGATGATCGAGCCGCGATTGGTGTAATCCTCGGGATTGGCGGAAAAGACCAAGAGGATGTCGAGGGGAATTCGAACGGTGAAACCCCGAATCTGCAAATCCCGCTCTTCCAGCAGGTTGAGCAAACCGACCTGAATCCGCGGCGCCAAATCGGGCAACTCATTGATGGCGAAGATGCCGCGGTTGGTACGCGGAACAATGCCGAAATGAATCACCTCGGGGTCGGCGAGGGTGAGCTTGCGGGTCGCCGCCTTGATCGGATCCACATCGCCGAGCAGGTCGGCGATGGAGACGTCCGGGGTGGCCAGCTTTTCGTTGTAGCGGGCCTCCCTCGGCAACCATTCCACGGGGGCGTCGTCTCCCAGCTCGGCGACCATTCTTTGGCCGGTGACCGAGATCGGATCGAGGGGGTCGTCGTTGAGCTCCAGACCGGCGAGGACCGGGATTTCCGGGTCCATCAAGTCGGTCAAAGAGCGCAGCAAGCGAGTCTTCGCCTGGCCTCGGAGCCCCAGCAGGATCATGTCGTGGCCGGCCAACACCGCGTTGACGATGCCGGGAATGACCGTCCGGTCGTAACCCAAGACGCCGGGAAAGAGGCGCTTGCCGTCCCGCAAGGCAGCTCGCAGATTGTCCCTCAGCTCTTGACGAATGGAACGGGATCGATAGTCGGTGCGGCGCAACGCACCGAGAGTGTCGGGTCTTCGACTCATCCTTCTTGGGCCTCCAGCCAACGTTCCGCGTCGATCGCCGCCGCGCATCCGGAGCCCGCAGCCGTGACCGCTTGGCGATAAATGGGATCCATCACGTCTCCACAGGCAAAGACACCTTCGATTTTGGTTCGGGTCGAGGGGTGGTCCACCACCAAATAACCCGCGCCATCCTTGTCGAGCTGGTCCCCGAAGATATCGGTATTGGGTTTGTGACCGATGGCCATGAAGACCCCTTGGGTGGCGTATTCCGACAGCTCACCGGTTTCGGAATGCTTCAGCCGCACCCCGTGGACTCCGTTCTCCCGGGAGCCGAGGATCTCGTCCACGGTTTGATTCAGCTGCCAGGCGATTTTCGGATTCTTTTTGGCTCGATCGACCATGATCTTGGAGGCGCTGAAACCTTCTCGACGGTGCACGATCGTGACTTTGGAGCAGAAGCGGGTCAAATAAGTAGCCTCTTCCATGGCGGAATCACCACCGCCGACCACGACCACTTCCTTGTCTTTGAAGAAGAATCCGTCACAAGTCGCGCAGGCGGAGACACCGTATCCCATCAGATGGGTCTCCGACTCCAAACCCAAGAGCTTGGCGCTGGCACCGGTGGCGATGATCAGAGACTCGCAGGAGTATTCCGACTCGTCGGTTTTGAGGCGGAAGGGCCGTTGGGACAAATCGACCTCGGTGACGGTCTCAAAATCCTTCACCACGGCGCCGAAACGGACGGCCTGCTTCTGCATCAGCTCCACCAGCTCGGGTCCCATGACGCCGTCCGGAAATCCGGGGTAGTTCTCGACGTCGGTGGTGATGGTCAGCTGACCACCGGGTTGGACGCCGGTCAGAAGCAAGGGGGCGAGATCCGCACGAGCGGCGTAGAGGGCGGCGGTCAGCCCGGCCGGACCCGTGCCCAAAATGATCACGGAATGGTGGTTGGCAGTCGAGCTCTCGGTGGCCATGGATGGCGCTCCTTATCGATCTAATCTTTCGATCTGTGGGCTAAGGTGGTGGGGAAAAGCGATGAGGATCCTGAGACAATCATGGAATCTGCGCCGCCAGGGTGGCGGCGCACGGGCTTCGGGTGACATCCTCGGCTCGGCGTCTCCTCGGTCCGGCGGAGTATAGCAACGCATGGGGCTCGCCCGGCATTCCCGCCTTGTATTCCGGCGCTGTGTGCTCCGAGGCATTCCCAAGGCGGGCCGAATTCCGAACGGGCCGAGCCATCCTTTGATTCGGCTCGACGTCTTTGGGTTTCAGTTTTTGAGCTCTAGGTGCAGCCGACAGCCAAGGTCCCCATGGTGTACGGGGGACGAAGGGCGCAGGATGGGTCGGTGGGTGTGAAGCCCCGGAATGCGGGGGCGGGTGGCCGCGCCACGGAGGGACGCTCTGCTAGGATCTCTCCGTGCTTGACCCGAATGCTAAATGCGTACAAAATATGCTTCAGTCTCATTTTTTTGAAACGAGCTCAGCAATCAAGATTCGCGGTGAAATTGGAGAAGACATGAGCAAGACAATCTACCAGCGCCGGTCCACCACGCTTTGGATCTCTTCAGCGATCTTGGCGATGATGTTGAGCGTGGCGACGCTTTCGGCATCGGATCCGAGAATTCCCGAATCCAACGTCGAAGAGATGGGTGTGGTGAAGAAGGTGACCCCCGCCGAGAAGGGAGCAAAAGCCGCGGAGAAGGGCTCTTGCGTGGCCACTGACGAGGCCTTTTGCTTTCTCGACAACCGTTTTCAGGTGCAGGTGGAGTGGCTCAACTTCAGCTCTGAGACCGGCGTCGGCCACGTGGTGGATCAACCGGTTTCCGACAATTCCGGCGTCTTTTGGTTCTTCACCGACGGCAATTGGGAAATGCTGGTCAAAGTGCTGGACGGCTGTGCTCTCAACGATCGATTCTGGGTCTTCTCAGCCGCCACCACCAATGTGCAGTACACCCTGACGGTGACCGACACCCAAACCGGTGCGCAGGTGTTCTACACCAACCCTCTGGGTAACGACGCCGCGGCCTTGACCGACACCGATGCCCTGGAAACCTGCTCGCCCTAGATCGGTTCGATCCAGTTTTGACGTTTTCGAGGATCTGGAAGGCGCGACGCACCGAGCACGGAAAGCGGAGACTGTCTGAGCGGCACAACCTGTGGGTCGGCTTAACCTCAAACACATCAGCAACTTACATCGTCATTGCAGCGGTGGCGCGAGTTTCGGAGCGACGCGCGCAGGGCGCCGCGCCGACCCGCTGAGAAGCGCTGCCGGATCGTAGTTAGCTCCACGGCAAGGTAAGGCCGAGCACGTCGGTCAAGAGCCACAGCAGCCCGAGGCCCAAGACCAAGGTGGGCACCACCCACCGGAGCCAGAAGAGCAGCAAACGGGATCGTCGGCTCGAGCCTCCGGCGAGCTGCTGGGCCAGCAGCCGACGGTCGAGGCACCAACCGACGGTGACCGCCGCCACGGCCGCGCCGAGAGTTTGCAGCCCGGATCCGAAGGTCAGGTCCCAAGGTATGAAGATCTGTAGGTTGATCATCGGCGGTAGGGCGATGAGAAAAACCACCACCGACAGCACGTGAATGGCTCGATCACGGGTCCATTCCAGCTCGTCGCAGAGCCCGGCCACGAGCACCTCAAAGGCTCCGACGTCCGAAAGAAAAGCCGCGCCCAACAGACCGATGAAAAAGAGGCTGCCGAAGAGCGGGCCGCCGGGGATTTGCTCGAAGACCTGGGGTAGAGTGGCGAATATCAGCCCGGGTCCGGAGCCGGGCTCCAGGGCAAGCGCAAAGACCGCGGGCAGAATCGCCAGGCCTGCCAAAATGCCGGCCCCGAGGTCTCCGGCTGCGGTCCACGATGCGTTGCCGAGCAGGTCCTCATCGCGCTGCAAATACGAGCCGTAGACCACCATGAAGGTGCCACCCAACGACAAGCTGAAGAACGCCTGACCCATGGCCGCGAGCACGGCTCCGAGCGTCGGTCTCTCGATCTTGAGCAAATACCATTCGACTCCCGCCCACGAGCCGTCGAGGGTCAGCCCCCGGCCGATGACGATCAACAGGCAAATCGCCAGCAGGGGCATCAAAATGGAGCTGGCTTTTTCGATGCCCGAGCGCAGCCCGCGTTTCAGGATCCAAGCCGCGGCCAAGATCACGCCGCCGGTGCAGAGCATCTGGAGCACCATGGAGCGGGTGCTGAAACCGGTTTCGGGCGGCAAAATCGCTGAGGTTTCGAGACCCACCCCAACGATGGCCAGAAGCTGGCCGAGAGCGTGATAGAGCACCCAGCCGATGGCGTTGGTGTAGTAGGCGGTGGCAGCGGTGACCCCCGCGAAAAGCCCCCAGCCGATCCATCGACCTCCCGGCAATCCGGCTTTCTCGAAAGCACCGACCGGACCGCGGCCCGTCGACCGGCCCAAGGACCATTCGGCCATCAACGCCGGAATGCCCAACAAGACCACCATAAGAACGTAGACCAAGACGAAAGAGGCGCCACCGAATTGTCCGGTCATGTACGGAAAGCGCCAGACGTTGCCGAGACCCACGGCGACGCCGATCATGGTCACCAAGGTGCCGAAGCGACTGCTGAAGACGGGGCGGCTCATGCCGGCGATTGTACGTCCAGGTGCGCGGATCGCCTAGTATCGAAACGTTGATCCTCGAGGACGGGGGCGATCCGAGGTCGGGGGCTTCGTCGTATGATCAAACGGTCACGAGCTCATCGGCACCCGAGAACGAATCTGAATCAATCCAAGGAATGAAGCGATGGCAAACGAGAAGCTGGCCCGGCAGGACGTGGACGAGCAAGAGCTGAAAGCTGTGGTCGAGGGCGGAGACGGCATCTGGACCATCCGCGGCGGCGGAAATCTGCGGGGTTGGAACGGCATCCGCTACAAGGCCGGCATGTCGGCGAAGAACGTGGGATCGACCCAGCTCTCCATGAACGTGGCGACGATCCCCCCGGGAGCCGTGGCGCGCGCCCATATCCACGTCGGCTTTGACCTCATGCTCTACATCCTCAAAGGGCGAGTGCGCCACGAATACGGAGATCACCTGAAGCAGGTGATTGAAAACGAAGCCGGTGATTTCATCTACATCGAGCCGGGTGTGCCCCACGAGGTCTTCAACCTGAGCGACGAGGAAGAAGTGATGGCGGTCGTCGCCCGATCCGATGCTTCCGAATGGGAGAACATCGTGCCTTACGATCGGCAGACCGGCGAGGTGATCACCATCGAGGACGGCAAATCCTGAAGGTGCCGGGCCCGGCCTCGGATTCGACCGATGATGCCGGCGGCATGCCCATACCGTCGCAGCTTCCCCGGGCCGGAGAGGCTCATCTATGGCGGCTCGACTTAGAGGTCGAGCCCGAGGAGCTCGAAAGGTGCCGGGGTCTGTTGACCGACCAGGAGCTTCAACGGGCCTCACGATTTCGATTCGATCGCCACCGTCGGCGATTCACCGTCCGACGAGCCCAGCTGCGCCGGCTCTTGGCGTCGTATCTCGGTATCGAGCCGCGAGCAGTGAGCTTTCGAGCGGGGGAGCGTGAAAAGCCGTACCTGGCCGCCCACCACACCCGAGATCTACCCGAGCCTCTGCAATTCAACCTATCCGACTGCCGAGACGTGGCCTTCGTCGGGGTGAAAGTGGGCTTGGAGCTGGGGGTCGACGTAGAAATCGTGCGACCCATGCCCGACGCCTTGTCGATCTCCAGAAGCTTCTTTGCGAAGGAGGAGCAGGAAGTCCTGGCCGCGGCCTCGCCGGCGGAGACCGACGCGACCTTTTTCCGTTGTTGGACCCGAAAAGAGGCTTACATCAAAGCCATCGGCGAAGGCCTGGCGGTGCCGTTGGATTCATTCACCGTTTCCATGGGTCGTCACGAGCCTGCGCGATTTCTCGGCTTTCGCGGCTTGCCTGGAGAAGAGCGGCATTGGACCTTGAAACACGTGGAGCCTGAGCCCCACATCTTCGTGGCGGTGGCCGCCCGGCAACCGGACCTCGCGATTCAACGGTTCAACGCACCTCCGTTTCCTTCCGAACCTCCATCGGTTAATCTTCCGCCGATGGAGACGCGGTGAGCATTTGGTGCCAGCGATTGGCAGTCTGTGGGCTCGTGTGGCTGGTGTCGGCGCCCGGGATTTGGATCTCGGGGGCGACGGCCTCGGCGACGGATCGCGAGCCCCTGCGCGGGAAGTCGCTCGCTGAGGTGCTGGGCGGCCTGGCAGACCAAGGCGTGGAGGTGGTCTTCACCGAGCGCTTGGTGCGCCCCGACATGCGCGTCGAGCTGGAGCCCACGGCGACCGAGCCCCTTCCGCTGCTCAATCAGCTGCTGATGCCTCACAGCCTACGGGCAGAGCCTTCCGTGGCCGGCCGATTTCGGGTGGTGCCTGGAGATCCGCCGACCGTGGAAGTCGTCGCGGGTCGGGTGCTCTCCTCGGTGAACGACAGCGCCTTGGCCGGTGCGTTCCTTCGATCCTTGGATTTTGGTTTCGAAATCCAGACGGATGACTCCGGCGGCTTTCACACGCAGCTCCACTCGGCGTTTTTCGACACTCGGAAGGGCACCTCCTGGTCTATTTCCGTGCCGGGTTTTGAAGAGGTGCGTCTGGATCTGGAGCCGGGCTCGGGTGAGGATCTCACCGTGCGTCTGGAGCCTGTGCAAGTGACGGGTGAAACGGTGGAGGTGCGCGGCAGCCGCCCTTGGATTTTGGGCAAGGACCTCTCGACCCTATCCCTTCGCCGAGAGGATCTGCTGGCGCTTCCCCATGTGGGCAACGACGTCTTCCGCAGCTTGACCCTGCTTCCCGGGGTCAGCTCCAACGACGCGTCGGCCCAGCTCAGCATTCGCGGTGGTCGTGAAGACGAGGTTCTGGTGCGTTTGGACGGCTTGGAGCTCCTGGAGCCGTATCACCTGAGGGACTTCAACAGTTTTTTGAGCATTCTCTCGCCACAGATCATCGACCAAGTAGAGCTTCTGACCGGCGGATTTCCCGCTGAATTCGGGGATCGCATGAGCGGTGTGCTCGAAATGACGACGGTCTCCGCGGAATCGCAGCAGCGATATTTCGGGCTCACTCCCCTCGACGCAGAGCTCGGAGGCTCGGGGCGAATTGCCGACAATCCCTGGCTGCTGGCCGTGCGCGGCGGAACCTTGGAGCTGCCTTTTCGCTTGGCCGACCAACAGGAACGGCCGGTTTTCGGGGATGTCTTCATCAAAGTAGATCGTGGAATCAGCGATTCGCGAAGCGCCCGCGGGAGCGCTCTGCTGTCCGTGGACCGGCTGCGTTTCCTCGATCAGGAAGAAGGCGAAACCGAAGAGCTCTCCACCCGCTATCGGAGCTCGTATCTTTGGTTTTCGGATCAGAAGGTTCTGAGCCCGTCGCTCATTGTCGAGACCCGGCTCTTCGGGGTGCGAATCGACCGGGATCGGCGCGGCTTGGAGCGGGAAGGCGACCAAGGTTTCGAGCTGAGCGACGACCGGGTCTTGAATTCGGGGGGGCTTTCCCAAGATTGGCATCGCCAAATCGGTAGCAGCGGGCTGCTCAAATGGGGAGCGGACGTTCGTCAGGCCGAAGCCCATTACAACTATGCCCGCGATCGCCAATTTGAGGATCCTCTGGCCCGGATTCGAGGCTCCGGCTCAGGGCTGACCTCCACCTTCGAGCAGACGTTTCGCGGTTGGCAATACGCCGGCTACCTGAGCGGACGCTTCGAGCTCGGCCCCCGGGTCGAGGTGGAGCTCGGCATCCGCTTCGATCGAAACACTGTGCTCGACGACAATCACACCGAGCATCCCCGGGCCAATATTGCTTTTCAGCTCAGCCCCGAGTCGCGACTACAGGTGGCGTGGGGGCAGTACTCCCAAAGTCAGCGGCTCTACGAGCTGCCGGTGGAAGACGGCGTTACCGAGTTTTCCGAGACGGAGCAGGCGGACTACGGCAGCGTGGGTTTTGAAACGGCCTTTGCCGATGTCGGAGCCCGGCGTCGACCGCTGACCCTGCGATTGGAGGCGTACCGGCGTACGGTGGGCAATCCCAGGGTCCGCTTCGAGAATCTCTTCGATCCGATCTCGAAGGTTCCGGAGCTGGAGGCGGATCGCTGGCTTTTTGCCCCGGAGGAAACGGTTTCCGAAGGCGTCGAGGTCTTCGTCGGCGGAGCCTTTGCCGAGAGCTGGGATTGGTTCGCCGGTTATTCCTACGCGGATGCCTACGATCTGATCGACGGTGCCGAGGTGCCGAGATCCAACGACCAAACCCACACCTTGAGGCTGGATTTCGCTTGGCACAGCCCATGGCTCTGGGACGTGCACTTTGCTTGGCGCAGCCATACGGGATGGCCGATCTCGGAGGTCTCCGCCCGCCTCGAATCACAAGGCGGCAATCCCGTGGTGGTGCCCGAGCTGGTATCTCTGAACGGCGATCGATTGCCGGACTATCACCGGATGGATTTGCGTTTACAACGATCCTGGAAGCTGAAGAGCGGCTCGGAGCTGGAAGTCTATCTCCAGATTCAGAATCTTCTCGGGCGCAGGAACTTGCGGGGCTACGACGTCGACTTTGAAATTCGGGACGCCGGGCAAGTCGATGTGGTTTTAGATCCGGAGACTTGGGGCGGCACCATCCCTTCGTTCGGCTTCCGCTGGCGACGCTGAGGTCTCGATCGGCGGCTCCGCTTTCAGGCAGCGCGCCTGCCGGCCGTCCAGCCACAGAATCAGCTGGGGCAGCGCTAGGGTCGAGATCAAAAGCGCCGAGGCCACCCCCAAGCAAAGGACCGTGGCGAACGATGCCAGCCCCGGGTGGTGGGTGAGCATCAGGACGCCGAAAGCCGCCAGATTGGTCCAAGAAGTCAACACAATGCCCCGACCGGCGGAGCCGATCAGCTCTTCGGGAGATCCGCGCCGCCGCAGGCGATGGACCATGTGGACCCCGTCGTCCACGGCGATGCCCAACACCACCGGCAAAGCCATGACGTTGAGGGGATGAAAATCCAGGCCCAAGCAGGCCATGAGGCCGGCCGTGGCGACCGCCGCGCCGATCGCCGGCGTCATGGCCAGCAGGGCCCATTTCAGGGATCGAAAATCCCACAGCATGGCCAGGAAAAGCAGCGCCGTGGCGAGCTGCGCGGTGATTTCCAAGGCCCGGCGGCTGCGATCGATCAACAATCGCCCAACAAACGGTAGGCCGGTCACGTCGGGATCGATATTTCTGAGACGGCTCAGGAATTGATCCTGGAAGTCGGCATTCCAGATATCACCGCTGGGATAAGCATAGACGGCGTAGGTGCCGTCTTCGGCCACCAAGGGACGCAGGGCTTCCTCGGGCAAATCCGGGACCAAGCCGGGCATGCCGCCGATCTCGAGGTCACGGATGGAGCGGACGGCACCGACGGTTTCCTCGTCCGACAGCTGCCAGATGAGACCCAAGAGCTGGTCCCGGGAGTCGACGGTGAAGGCCGCGAATTGGGGGGACCATTGGGATCGCGCCACCAGCTCCCGCTCCCAATGCACCGCCTCCGAGTCGGAGGGTTGCAGCGCGAGGTAGTCGGTGTCGAAGGCCGGTCGACCGGTGGCCAAGGCCAACGCGCCGAGGACCACTACCGCCAGCGCCACCAGCCCGGCGGAATAACGTCCCTGGAGGGCCTGCAACAGCGCGACGATGCGCGAGGGTCGGGGCGCTTTGCGCGCTCGCTGAGCGGGGCGCCCGAAGAGCCGGAGCAGGGCGGGCAAGACGGTGACCGTCGCCAATAGGGCGACGAGCAAACCGACACCGGCGATCCATCCCAGCTCCGCAAAGCCCCGAAAGCCGGAGAAAGCCATGGCGAAAAAGGCGGACGCGGAGGTCACGGCGCCGGTGACCAACGGCTCGGCCAGCTCGGCCACGGCCTTGGGAACCGCTTCGGCGGTCGGCCTCCCTCGGGCGATCCAAAACTCGGCTCGATCGATCAAATGGATCGCGAAATCGATGCCGAGGCCGAAGAGAATGGAGCCGAAAAACGCCGAAATCAAAGTCAAGTGGCCGGGCCAGATCGAAGCCACGCCGACCGTGGCGAGCACGGCGCCGACCAAAGCGACCAAAGCCGCCAGGGGGCGTCGCCATGCCGCGAAGGCGGTGACGAAGATCAGCAAGACGAGCAAGGCGCCGAAACCCGAGAGGCGTGAGATTTCCGCTTGAACCAGCTGCTGATCATCCAAGGCGTAGACCGGAATGCCGGTGAGGCCCACTTGCACATCGGTGATCGACGCCGGCCGTTGGTCGATGAGCCCGCGCACGGCCTCGACGAAGGGAGCGGCGGCTTCGGTGGAAGATGTCTTATCCCTAGGGGTGACGAAGATCACATGGAGACGACCGTCCTCGGACCGCAGGTAGGGATTTAAACCCAACACCTCGATGACGTCCGCGGGCTGTGGGCTGCGATCGAAGACGCTCTCCACTTCCGCGAGCTGCTTCAGCCGAGGGGACAGCCATTCCACGGCTTCGGCGGTGTGGTGCGGATCGTCACCATCGAGGGCGATCACCAGGCTGTTGGGATTACCGAATCGCTCCGAAAATTCGTGAAAGCTCTGGACCTCAGGGATGTCGGGGTCGATGAGGTCCAGGTTGGAGGTCTTGAGCCCGAGACCGCCGAAGGCCGCGGCCAGGGATCCGAGACAGATCAACAGAGAGATCCCGAGGACCCACCGAGGATGGCGGACGCTCCACGACGCCAGTCCTCGAAGCGCTCGTGTCCGAAGTCCTTCAGCTTCGGTCATGGACGGGTGCCTCCGCGGAGTCTGACGACCCCTGCCACAGAACAGGCATTCGCCATGCCAAACCCTGGCGGCGGGCCTCGCGAGCAAAGCGGGGCAGGGCCCAGGACGGTCGATCCCACGACAGGGTGAAGGTGCCGAAGTGGGAGGGCAGGACCACCTCGGCCCCGAGGATCTTGCCGGCGCGAACCGCCTCCTCCGGGCTCAAGTGGTAGGGGTGAAGCAGCCACCGTGGAGAAAAGGCGCCGATCGGCAGGACGGCCAGCTCCGGGGCGTAAAGATCTCGGATCTGAGCGAACAGCCGACCGTCCGGCGGACCAAAACCCGTGTCGCCGGCAACGTAGAGGGCCCGTTCGGGCTCGTCGATCCGGCGGACCACATAACCCACCGCTTGTTTTTTACTACCGAATGGGTGCAGTCGATGGCCGTTGTGGGCCGCCTCGACGGCAAAGATTTCGAGGGGGCCGACCTGGGTGCGGTCGCCCACGGGCAGCTCGACCACCTCCACGGGCAAGGATTCCAAGTAGGAGCCCGCGCCGGCGGGCACCACGAGCTTTCCAAGGGTCGGCAGATTCCTCAGGGTGGGTAGGTCCAGGTGGTCGAAATGGGCGTGGCTGATCAATACGGCGTCCGGGCTACCGAGATCGCCGACCGTTTCCGGCAGCAGAAGGCGCCGGGGCACCACCGTGCAGACGCGGCTCAGATTCGGGTCGAAGAGCAGGGTTTTGCCGGCCCATTGGATCCGAAATCCCGCATGTCCCAGCCAGTGAAGTCGAAAGTCCGGCCCCAGATCGGGCCACCCAGCAGTGGACGGTGGGCGGTCCTGGAGCGGCAGAGCGGCCCAACCCGTCGCCCGGTGCCACGGCTGCGCGCGACCGATCCATCCGATCCAGGCCGCCGAAAAAAGGAGACCGAGGCCGAAGATCGACACCGCGAGCAGGGCCCGCTGGGATCTGTGGAGCCGGGGGCGGCATCGACTCTCCGTGAAGCTCGTCCATCTCGCGGGCAGGCTTTCGATGGCGCTCATCGGGTCGGCCCCGTCGTGTCCTCGGATCGCCCAATTCCGTGTGATGGACCCGTCTTGCTCGCCAAGTAGGCGACGAGCAGCTCACCATCGCTCAGCCCCGGTCCGTCTTCGACGAAAAGATGAGCATAGGACGGCATCCGGCTACCGGGGCTGGTGGATTTGGGATCTATCAGATGCCGGGTCAGCCACTCGGTGTCGCGAAATCTGCCGGCCCAGGTGAGATCCGGCCCTTGGCGTCGGTTGCCGATCAACACCGGGTTGTCGGATCGGTCGATGGGTCGGTGGGGACCGTATCTGGAGAGGTCGTCGCCGGTCGGTCGGACGTATTGGGAATGGCAGTGGATACAACCCTCCCGGATGTAAATCAGACGGCCCATGGCCTCTGGGTTTTGTTCCTGGGCCGGGGAAGAGTGGGTCGCCAGGGTCGGCTCGGAAGTCGCCGAGACCGCGACCAAAAGGCCGGTGAGCAGCAGAGACGGCACAAAGTACCCGGCCCGACGTCGTAACCATGGCGGCAGAACAGCCGTTCGACGCCAGGGGCCGGCGACCGCCGTGGCCAATATGGCCACGCCGGTGGCGATGAGAAAAAGCCCCGGGATGTGGTTCAGGTCTTGGGCCATGCCGACTCCCAGAGCCGAGCCGATCCAGCCGGCGATTCCGAAGAGCAAGGCCGCCTGCCAAACCCTCGGCAGACCTCGGCCGTGGCTCGCTGCGAGGCTCGGGAAGGTCACCAGGGCCGTGGAGTAGAAAGAGATGCCCAACACATAGATCGGTCCGGTGAGGTCTACCAGCACCTGGGTCTGCTGCAGCACGAGAAATGCGGTGACGAAAAGCGCCCATGCGGACAACAAAAGGGAGCGAAATGCCCCTCGGTCGATCCACCAGCCGGCGAAGATCGCGGCCAGGAAGTGACAAACACCGAGGACCAGCTGGCGACCCGACGTGCCCCAGGTGTGGGCCTTCCAAGCATCGGTCTCTTGAATGATCAAAAAGGCCGCGGAGTCGAGCCAGATCAAGGCAAGGAATGAGACGGTGATCGCGACGAATCCCCAGCCGGCGTGCGCGGATCCGGGCAGCGCAGGGTGGTGGTTTTGCGCTTCGGCTCGAAGGTGTTGAGCGCCCCTGGACCGGCGTACCAAGCTCGTAGCGAGCCAACCAACCCCGCAGGCGGCGATGACCGCGATGACTTTGATTTCCGGGGAGCCGGCGAAGAGGAACGGCAGATTGCAGACGCCATAGGCGATTCCGGTGCCGAAGCCGACGGTGAGCCCGAGCCGGCCCAGGGGAACGAATCGACGCAGGCCGGCGGCAAGGGTCACGGTGAGGACGGCGATGGAGGCGCCGACCGCGGCCGCCACCGTGACGAAGCCCTGGGTTGAGGTACAGAAGAGGCCGCCGGCCGCCGACAGGGCACAGGCCGAGAAGGCCCAGCGGAGCCACGATTCAGAGGTCAGCCGTTTGTAGAGCAGAGCGGTCACGAAGCCGGCGGCTAAACCGAATAGACCCATGGCTGCCATCGCGGGACGCCAAGCGTCCGCCGACAGCCTTTGCTCCATGAGATGGAGGAAGCCGAATTGAGCGAAGAGCAGGAAATAGATGTAGGTGGCGGCCACCAGAAGGGCACCGGCCACGCAGTCGATGGCACGATCCGTGTGAATTCTTCGCATCACAGCTCACCTCGTTTCAGAGCGATGTCTGCCAAAGACCCCGTGGGCAGATGGGGTTGCCCCGGCACCAAGCGCAACAGGCCGATCTGCGCGCCGGCCAGAGTCCAATCGGTGGCGGTCACCAGGCTCCAAGAGGCATCGAGCTTGCCCGAGAGCACGGCGATGGCCACGAAGAGCCCGACCCCCAGCCGACACAGGGCGGTCAGCTCGAGCAAGGACCGGAGATCGTGGGTGGACGCCTTACCGCCCAGCGCTCCGGCCCACCAGGGATGCCAATAGAGAAAACCGATGCAGCCGACGAACGCGCCGATGAAGGCCGTGAACACGGGCTCGGCCACCGGGGGCACCCCCATTCCGGAAAGGGTTCTCTCGGGCACCGTGACCAAGAGGATTCCTGTGGTGACGTCGCAAAGGCCGGCCACCAAGCAGAGGCGGAGCGCCCAACGCTCAAAGCGTGTGCTCATGACACCTCCCAGGTCGGCTCGACGGTCACTGGTACCCCATCCGGACCGCTGGTCTGCTGCGGCATGGGATTCTGTGACGGGGCTCTCGCCTCCGCGGCGAGCCCGAGGGCGTGTCGGAGCCAGGAGATGGAGGCGAGGAGCATCAGGAAGCCGGCCACCCATCGCACGCCATAGGCGATCTGCGCCGCGGTGCTGGGCCCGAATAAGACGTCGGGGTGCGTGGCTTCGACAGCGCCGAGGGCGACCAGGGCGGTGATGTGCAGGGCCAGACCGCCGTGCCAAAGGTGGAAGGGAAGAGCGGCTGAAAGCAGGCGGTCCAAGGGGCCACCTTTTACCAGCTCTCGCAATATCAATCCGCACAGGCTGGTCAGGAGCCCGGCCATGGCCATGTGAGCGTGGGCCACCAGAGCGTTGGTGAACTTCCAGCCGCCGAAGTTGCCGGGCAAGAAGGCCACCAGCCCGCTGAGCACCAGGATCGACGCCCAGGCCCCGGCGGCTTTCAGCCAGCTCTTGCCGGCGGCCGACCACGAGAATCGATTCAGGTGGATCGTCAAGAGCGGTGGCCAGATCAATACGCCGGCCACCGCCAGAGCCTGGGCCGGCTCGAAGTGGGCTGCGTCTCGGCCTCCGGTCCAAAGGAAGAAAAGCCCGTGGGCGACCAAAATTCCGCCGATGTATTTGGAGCCGAACCATCGAGATGCCCCGGAGCCGCCCTTCGATTTGAGGCCGAGGACCCATGGCAAGAAGAAAAAAAGCACCACGGTCCCGAGGGCGCTTCCCAAAACGTTGGCACCCGTCGTACCCCCGGACTCCGGGTTGATGTTTTGGTATCCGGCGGGATCCGTAGCCCGCCACATCACCCAAGGGACCGTGGATAGGCCCGCCAAGAGCAGGCCTTTCACCCAGACAACACCGTTCGAAGCACCTCGGCGAGAGACCTCCTCCCGGCAGCGATCGCGAAACGCGACCCACAGGGTGATCGCCAAGAAGACGAAGTTGAAGGTCAGGAGCGTTCTGGCCGGACCCGACCAATCCAGGAAGAGCTTGCCGGTCACTCGGCCGTTCATCCAGGTCCAGCAGCCGAATGCCAGGGCCGTCGACCAGACGGTGATCGCCAAAACAGGACCGGCTCCTTCATATGCTTCTCGCTCAGGCAGGTAGAGCCGAAAGAGAAGGCCGACGAGGGGCAACGCGCACCAGCCGTAGAGCTGGATATTTAGGTGCAAAGGCATCCACCGGCCGTAGGTCAGGGCTCCCAAGCTTTGGCCGAGCTCCGGTTTCAGCAACAGAGTGGCGAGCCAGAGGCCGACCAAGTTGCCGAGCACGAGCCAAGCGAGGCTGTGGATCGCCAGGTATTCCAGGGCTCTCGAACGACCGCTGTGCTTCATCGTCGTTCCTCTCCGTCAAGCAGCTTCGACCGACAGTCGACGCAGCTCTCGATAGTCTTCTTCAAGAAGGGCTTGAACCGGAGCCAACGGTTGCCATTCGGGGCCCGTCAACACCGAGTCCGCCAGCAAGCCGGCACTGGAATCGAGCAAGATCCGCAGATGATTCCAGGCCCGCAACGGACCAGCTGCGAGGGGAAAGCTGGGGCGTCCTAGGTAGGCATCGCGGTGGTTGGACTTTCCGCTCTGCGCTTCGGTCATCAGTTGGTCCTTGAAGTCGTCGAGGATCTGATAGGCCAAACCCCAAACTCGCGACAGCTCCGACAATGCCTGGAGCTGCGGCTCGTCCACGCCGGCCGCCAAGGCCGGCAGCACGAGGGTCAGGCGGATGAGGGAAACAGTTTTGCCTTCAGCAATCTCCAAGACCTCCCGGCTGTCCCGGGGGCCTTGGGCAAAAAAGAGGTCCCGAGCTTGGCCGTTGAGCACACCGTCGATGCCCAAGCAGGCTTCCACCAGCTCGGCCGCTCGCCGCCTGTGGTCCGTCGGCAGATCGGCGATCACCCGCCAGATGAGGGCATATCCGCGGTTGATCAGTGCCAAAGCGGCGAGCATGGTGGCTGCTTCTCCGTAGACCACATGCGGGCATGGACGTCCGCGGCGCTCCCGGGCATCGTCCATGGCCGGCAAATCGTCGAAGAGCAGCGAGGCCGTGTGGAAATATTCGAGGCCAATGGCCAGATCCAATCCGAGCTCGGGCGCTACCTGCTGCCGTTGCAGCAGGGCGAAGGCCAACCGGGCTCGAACCAGGCTGCCCGGATTCTCGAGGGAATCGACCAGGGCCCCGCGAAGCTGCGGCTGAAGGCTCGGTGCTGTGGAGATGGATTGCTCGAAGGCTTCGCGCAGGCGGCGATCCTCCTCCTCGGTCAAGAGCGCGGCCCGAGGGAGTGGCCGGCCCGCCGGCTCGTCGGCGATCGGATCGAAGGGACGGAGGGTGGGGCGCAAGCTCATGTCGTTTCCTCGTCGAGCCCAAAGGTTCTGAGAAAGCTCTTTTCCTTGAGCTCGGTTTCTTCGAGCTCCCGCTGTGGGTCGGAGCCGTGGACGATGCCGGCACCGGCGAAGGTTCGAAGCTCGCCGTCGGAACGGTTCAGAAGGCCGCAGCGCAGAGCGACCGCCAGGTCGCCGTCACCTCGGGTGTCGATCCATCCGATCGGCGAGGCGTACCAGCCTCGATCTCCTTCCCAGTCTTGGATCCAGCGCAGGGCCGCGGCGCTGGGCAAGCCGCCCACCGCGGGGGTCGGGTGCAGCACCGCCCCTAAGGACAGAGCTGAGATCGCATGCTTCAGACGGCCGTGCAGCGGGGTTCGGAGATGGCAAACTCCGTTGGTCCAGCGAGTCTCCGGCGCGGCGGACGACACCAGGGAATCGCAGAACGGTCTGAGCCGGAGCCGCAGCGTGTCGGCGACCAGCTGATGCTCGCGACGATCCTTGGAGCTGGTGAGCAGCCGTGCCTTGGCGTCGCTGGACGAGCCTGCGGCGGTGCCCGCCAGGGCTTCCGTGCGGATTTGAAGCCCCCGACGCTGGATCAATCGCTCCGGGGTCCACCCGAAAAACAGGCGAGATTCCCGGGCGAAAGCGAATCGAAAGCCCGCGTCGCTGCGCTCTGGGTCTGATCCGGCTTCCGAAGCGAAACGGGTCGCGGACAGGAGCTGATCCCATGGCGGGGTTTCGGAAAGGTGGCGCCGACGAGTCCGGGCCGTCACCACTTTGTGGAGGTCCTCGACCTGAAGCCGGCGACAAAGATGCTCGACCCCAGTCTTCCAGTCACGGGACTCCACGTCGTCACGGGCAGGGTCGATCAGACGAGCGTGGCTCGGGCTAGGGTCGCTCGACCACCGGCGGGGCCGGTTCAGGCGATCGAAGGTCTCGAAGATCCGCTCGATGGCTCGGTGCGCGGACTCTTTGTCGGAAAGCTCTTCGGCGCTCCAAGCAAAACGCAGATAAGCAGTGTCGCCGGCTCCGTGCCCGTAGAGGATCTCGGGCAAGGTGAAGTCCGCGTCCTCAAAACCGAGCCAGGCATCGTCGAGGGATCTGGCGCGTCCGAGGGGCGAGAAAGACATGCCGCCGAAGAATCGAGGCGGCGGCGCGTCGACCGAGGCATGGTGAATCTGGACCAGCGAGCAGTTGATGGATCGGAGCTGGTCGTGGATCCGCAGGGCTCGGCGGCCACCGAATCCACGAACCGTGAGGGCTCGACCGAGGCCTGCGCAGGTCACGTGGTGGCCGTCGTCCCAAAGGAATCCGTGCTCGGGCGCGTCGGCCAGCAGCCGTTCCACGGGCAGGCGAGGAGCGGGCACGGTCAGCAATAAAGTCTGCCCCGACCGCAGGGGTACGGTGAAGGCAAGCTCCAGCCATCCGAGCAGCTCGGCGGGTGCAACGGGGTGGACTCCGGCCGAGCCGATGGGGTAGTGGGGGTTGGGTGAAAAAAGCATTGTTCGGTCTCAGGGATTCGCCTGGGCTGAGGACGGGATTTCTTCTCCAGAAGGCGCCGACGCGGGGTCCCACGGACCGCTGGTCTCGATGTGGATATCGACCGTCTTATGCACCCGAAGGAAAAGCAGGCTGGGGTCGTGTAAACCCCAATCGATGAAAGGCACCTCGATGTCGGTGGAGCCCGTGAAGCGGTCACCCTCGACGGTCCAATGGATCGGCAGCTCGAACGGATGGGATTGTCCCAGGAGGATGATGGAGCCGACCAAGCTCAGTGAGCCCTCGCCGGATGTTGGAAAAGAGCCCTTGAAAGACTCGGCTTCGAATCGGATGGTGGGGAAGTGGGAGCTTTCCAGCACTTTATTGTGCATGGTTTTATCCCGACGTTTGTTGTGGGTGCTGGTCCGGAGGGCGTCGAGCTCGAAGTAGCCGCTGGCCCCGCCGTTTTGGGTCAGATGGAGCTCACCACCTCTGGCATAGAGGTCGCCTTGGACGGTGTGGCCGGTGGCGCCGAGCTCGAAGGTCACTTTGGTGGCCTCGGGATCGAGGGATAGGTTGAATGCTTCGGGTGGCCCTTCAGCAGCGATGGAGCCCACGGCAGCGAGCAAGCAGACGGCGAACATGGACAAGGGACGTCTGGGCATAGGAAGCTCCTATGTGTAGTTATGGCAATTTATGTATTGGTGGCAATCTGGAACCGCCGCCCGGGCCCGGCCCGGCGGCGGGAGATTTAATTGGGAGCGGGTGTGCTGCTTCGCATGATGGTCAGGGTCTGCCCATCCAAGGAGTAGCTGAGGCCGGCGGTGGGCACGATCAGCTCCGGCGCTTGATCAGGGGTCAGCCCGTCCAGGGAGCCTCGAGTGACGATGCGGCGAGCTTCCGCTTCGAGGTCCTCGTCCTCAAATCGGACGGTCCAACCGGTCTCCCTGGCGACCCAATCCAGGGCCTGGCCCAAGGTGCTGCCGTCCAGCTGGAAGATAGGTGCGGTCGCCAAGATCCAAGACCAATCCTGCTGTTGGGGCAACCTGGCTTTGGCCACGTGACCGGCCGAATCGACCGTGAGCTCGACACCGGCTTCGGCCCGGTGGCTCTCGTCACCGACCGCTACCAGCACCGCGCCTTCCCGCACTTGGATGCGCAGGGAGTCGGCGTCGACGCGGGTCTCGAATTGAGTGCCGATATCGGAAGCGGTGCCGAAACGAGTATGGATCTCGATCTCGGCGAGCTGGGTCGGGATTCGGGAATTGGAAGATGGAGAGTCTGAAGGAGTCGCCGCTCGAGCCGCATCGGAAGCACCTGAGTCGAAGTAGACCGTGCCGCCGAGCAGCTCCACGGAGTGCCGAGAAAGCAGTCGCAAACGGGTGTCTTCCTGAAGCCGCAGGGAGAGATGGTCATCGAGGCGCAGGGCGACCCGCTGGTGCCCGTCGGTGATGATCTCCGTGCCGGCGGTCAAGATTTGCCCGGGTGCAAGAGCGGGGCTCTCGCCGAACAGCGCCTCGACCGTGGCAACGGTCTCCGTGGCGATGGGTCTCGTCGATGACGGATTCCAGGTGCCCAGAGCCCACCAAGCTAGGCCGATCGAGCAGATCAGTCCGGCTGCCGCGGCCCAGATCGTCCGGCGCCGACGGACCGCCCGTCTCTCGGTATTTTCCTGCCAGGTTTGTTCGACGATTTCAAAAACGCTGTTTTTGAGCTCCCGAGGAGCGTCGAGGCGAGGGCCGACGTGTTCGAAGAGGGTTGCCATGGCTTCCTCGGTGAAAAGATCTTTTTCTCGGCTGGGGCTGGGCTCCCCGTCAGGGCGGGATGCCGTGCTCGGAGAATTGTGATCGGAGCCGGCGGGGAAACGGGTATCTTGGTCGCTCATTGTGAGCCCCCTGTCTGCACAAGGCGGAGCTGAGATCGCCCGGGTGCGGCGATGTCTCGGGAAACCGTTTGGAAAGCTCGGCGGAAGGCGTCGCGAGCTCGGGTCAGCAAGGATTCGGCGGCTTTGGGCCCGACCTCCAGCCTGGAAGCAATTTCGGTGACCGGCAGGCCTTCGAAATACTTCCACTCCAGGGCGCGGCCATAATGTTTGGGAAGGTGGTCCAGGGTCAGGTGGACCAAACGGCGCAGCTCCGACAGCAAGACCTCGTCTTCCACGGATTGCCGGCCTTGGGCCAGACTCTCGAGCACCGCTTGGACCTCGGGGGAATCCTCCACCAAGTCCATGGCGGGCTCGCGCTGTTGCTTTTTGAAATGGGCGCTGATCTCGAACCGACAGATGCTGCACATCCAACTGAGGAGAGCCGCTTCTCCTCGGTAGGAATCGAGCTTCTCGATGGCCAGGCAGAAGGTGGATTGCACCATGTCCTTGGCCAGCGCCTCATCGCCGACTCGGCTTAGGGCAAATCGAAAGAGGGGATCGAAATAGTCTTCGAAGAACTCCTCGAAAGCCCGACGATCACCGGCGAGAATGCGCTTGGTGCGGTCGAGATCTTCATGCATCAGATAGGGATTCTTGCTCATCCCCTATAAGAGAAGCGAGCCCACAAAATCCTTCGGAATTTTTTTTCGAGAATCTTGGGGCGGTCGAGGCTCAGCTGTCTTCGGCCACTCGTTGGGCGTGATGCAGGTTGTGGTAGTGGGTGAAGAAGAGCATCTCTCGTACTGAGAGCATTCCCAGGAGCGGGTGAGGAAATTGCAGCTTGTCCAAGCTCTTCTCCGACCACGAATCCAAATTCTCGACCAGCTCGGACACCGCTCTTTGCCATTTGCTGAGGATTGCGTCGCGAGCGGCTTGGGGATCTGACGGGGAGGGGGAGACCTCCGGCACATAGCGCCCGGAGGCTCGACCGCCTTGGGCGAGCTTCGATTGGTAGAAAGCCACCAGCTCGTCATAGGTGCGGGACGACTTTGCCTTGCCGAAGCGCAGACGCACCAGCCATTTCGGATAGCTCAAACCCTTGGCCACCGCCTTGACGGATTTGATGAGATGCACCGTATGCTCGGCACCGGACCACGTTTCGGGATCCGAGCGACGAAAGAAAGCTGCGGCATCGGCTGAATCGGCAGCTTCTTTCATGGCATCGCCCGTCTCGGCCAGGGCGCGGGAAAGGCCTTCTTTCGAAGGGGCTGGAGCTTGAGTTTTGGGCCATTCTTTTGACATGGGCCAAGTCTAACGCGTCGTGCGTCTTTCGCCGGCTGTCTGATCTGACTGCTTTCGGGCGATTTCGGACATGGGCAAGCGTTGAAGAATGTCGATTCCAGGCGTTGGGGTAGGATCCTCAGATTCGACCAAGGAGAAGAGAATGGCGCGCGCGCTGAGTTTTTGGGGCTGGGGCTACGCCGATAAATTTCCCGGACGGGCTCAAAGACTTGCTTTGGGCGGCCGGTTGCGTTTGGGCCTGGGCATACGCTCGGGATTGCCGCGCCGTCCGCCCCGCCTCGACCAGATTGAGCTGCGGACCCCGAGGATTGAGGTGCCGTCGCAGCTGGCGGACTTTTGCACGACCCGTAAAGAGGCACGCATCCGACACACCTACGGTCGGGCGTATCGCGACATCGTGAGGGGCTTTCGGGGAGACTTTGGGTCGGCTCCCGACATGGTGGCCCTGCCTAGAAAAGAAGAGCAGGTCCAGGCAGTGTTGGAATGGGCGGATCAGCATGGGGTGGCTGTGGTGCCGTTCGGCGGCGGCACCAGCGTCGTCGGTGGGGTGGAATCGGACGGAGCCGGTTTCCGAGGGGTGGTTTCCCTCGACCTCAAGGGTTTGGATCAGGTGCTGGAAGTGGATCCCATCTCCCGCGCCGCCCGCATCCAAGCCGGCGCCACCGGGCCGGTGTTGGAGGCCCAGCTGGCGATCGATGGCTTTACTCTTCGGCACTTTCCCCAATCTTTCGAGTTTTCAACCCTCGGGGGATGGCTCGCGACCCGAGCCGGCGGCCACTTCGCCACGGTCTACACCCACATCGACGATTTTGTGGAGTCGATCCGCATGATCGCCCCCAACGGACTTATCGAGAGTCGTCGCCTACCTGCGTCCGGCGCGGGTCCCAGCCCGGATCGGTTGGCGCTGGGCTCGGAAGGTGCTCTGGGCGTGATCACCGAAGCGTGGATGCGTGTGCTGCCACGGCCGAGATATCGAGCCAAAGCAAGCGTGCGTTTCAAGGATTTCGAACGCGCGGTAGAGGCCGTCAGGGCGATCGCTCAATCCGGTCTGAATCCAGCGAATTGCCGCTTGCTCGATGCCCACGAGGCTCGCCTAAACCAAGTGGTAACGGACGGTAGCTCCGTGTTGATCCTGGGCTTCGAATCGGCCGATCTGGAGCTGAAGGATCGCCTGGAGCAAGCGTTGGCAATCGCCTTGGAGCTGGATGGGCAGTGCCCGGAAGGTCCCGTCCATCGGGGACCGCAGGACGAGGTGGGATCCGCCGGTGCGGCCGGGGCTTGGCGCAGCGCATTTTTCGACGGCCCCTACCTGCAATCGAGTTTGGTGAGCCTAGGGGTGATGGCCGACACTTTTGAAACCGCCTGCACCTGGGATCGTTTCCCCGCCCTGCACGAAGCTCTGACTCAACGGATCGGTGAGGTTCTGAGACGTGTCTGCGGTGCCGGCTTTCTGTCGTGCCGCTTCACCCATGTCTATCCCGATGGGCCGGCGCCCTATTACACCTTCTTGGCACCGGCGAAGTGGGGTGGCGAGCTGCAGCAGTGGGCGGAGATCAAAGCAGTGGCGTCGAATACTCTGCAAGAGCACGGCGCGACCATCACCCATCACCACGCCGTCGGACGGATCCACCGGCCTTGGTACGAGCAACAAGCACCGGCCCCCTTTCTGGACGTGCTAAAGGCCGCCAAGAAGTCTTTGGATCCCAACGGTATCTTGAACCCGGGGGCCTTGATACCAGAATCGGCCGGCGGCCGGCCTGGTCCGACAGGTTGAGGCGGTCAGGGAATTCGATCCGCCGCTGGGCTTGGGACGGCGGCAGGGTTTAGAGCTGGACTTACGCCGCGCCGTTCCGCCTTCGGCAGTTTAGGGCGCAAAGACCTCGTCGAGGCATTGGGCGGTAAGGATTCGTTCGGCCCACAGCTCGATGTCGTCAGTGCTCGCTGCCTCTAATTTTTCTTCCAGATGTTTGGGTAGTGTGCCGAAGGCAGTGACAAGCTGGCGTTTCAAGACCCTAGACTCGCCTTGTTGCAACCCTTGTTGAAGTCCCCGCTGAATTCCTTCCTCAGTGGCAAGCCTTTCGATGCTGCTGACGTATTGCACGTTATTCTCCGTTTCGATTTCGTGGACGGCTTCCTTGACTCGACGGCTCAGCTCTTCGGGCAAGGTCATGATCCAATCGATGAATCTAAAGAGGCTGACGACGTCGTTTTTCGCGTAACCCTTGTCGTAGAGGCCTCGAATCAGACGTATTTTCCATTGAAACCGCTCGTCGGGTCGAGAGCGTGTCACTTGGGTCTTGAGATGGGCCATGGTGACAACGGCGAACGGGTTGCTGGTCGATTCCAACTCGTCCCAACGACCATTGTACTCCAGCAACTTGACGGTCGGAAAATCCAAGCGGTGCCGACAACCCCAAAGGTTGCAGGCGGAGAATCCTGTCGGTCGAAAGCTGGGATCTTCGTCGCAAAGGAGCGCGACGGAAACCACCGGGCGCCTGAATCGATCGAAAGTTCGGTAGTTGTAGATGAAAACCCGCTCGGCGAAAGCCCGGTCGTTGTGGGCTTGGATCTCGACGTTGACCATGACGTCGAAGGGCTCACCTTCGAGGGTCCAAACCTGAAACAGCTTGTCAGCCAACCTGTTGGAGGTCTCTGATTCGGGAAAGATCTTGAGTAGCTCTTTGTCCTGGCTCAGAGGAGGTTGATTCCAGTCGATACCGCAGTGGATGTCCGGGAAATAGAATCGAAAGAAGTCTTCGAGATAGAGCTCGAGGATGTCCTTCCACGGGCTGTCATAGTCGTCTCTTTTGATGATCAACGCCCCTACTGAAGCCGTAAATAAGGCGTAAGTTTACAGAGAAGGGATATTCGCTGTCAAGGAAGGAGCTGCTCAGGAAGCAGAAACCGCTCTCCTGAATCTATGGAGTCACGAGCTTTCCGCTCAAGAGTTAAATCGCGCGACTTCAATCCATGCGGTTGTGAAGCCCAGTCCGCGGGGGTCTGGGGCGGATGATCAACCCAAAGCCGGTGTCGTCGAGGAGCGGTGGTTGGTTGTTGAGATTTCCCGGGGAAGCGATGCTCTGGCGCAGGGAGCGGATTCGCTCGGTGAGGTTGTCGGAGGTGTAGATGGGCACGGTGCCGTTTTGTTGATCGGCATGTAGAGACTCGTAGAGCTCGAGCCCTTGGCGCGGGTCGTAGCCTCGGCTTCTGAGCAGGCGGACCGCGCTTTCGTCGGCTTCCCGATCGAGCTTGCGGCCATAACCGTTGGCGGTAACCCGCCTTGCCAGCTCGTAGCCGGCGAACAGCACGTCTTCCGAGGCATGGGCCAGGAGCTCAGCCTCGTCCCAGTCGCCGTCTTCCCATTCTTCGGCCTCTTCGATATCGAGCAGGACCGCGGCGGTGAAGGCGGCGACGCCGATTCCCACCTGCCGATTCCAAACCGCTCGCTGGTGGCGGGCCATATGCCGTCCCTCCACGTGCGCGATTTCCCGCGCCAGAACCGCCGCCAACTGATCTTCGTTGGTGGTGCGATGAAGCAGGCCGGTGTGGAGCAGGATCGTGCCGTGGGGGAACGCGAAGGCGAGGGGGGCGGGATCGTCGAGCAGTATGACTTGCAGGTCGATTTCGGGATTTGCCAGCAATCCGGCGGGTGCCAGACGTGCCAGGAGCTGCTGGAGATAGTCGTCGAGAATGGGGTCGTAGACGACGGGGAAATCGTTCAGGATCTCATCTTCTTCAGCCCGCGTTTCCGCCCAAAGCTCGACCTCGTCCGATTGGGGACGGAAATCAGCGCCCTCAACCGAGATTGGGGGCAAGTGGGTGCTCGCGCAGCCGCTCGACAAGACGACAAGGATCGATCCGAGAAAGAGAGGCAGATAGCGACGTGGTGGGGAGGGTAAGAGGGCCGCAGGTCTCATATCTAATTTCCTCGGGAATGATCCTCGGGAATTGAAGTCAGACTTTGAAAGACGCTTTGGATATCGTCCTTCGACCCAATTTGGCCTTTCAACTTTCGTGCCTGCCCGATTCACTGCAGTTTATGGCCTACGAAGGCCTCCCAGAGCCCCTTGCCGGCGAATTCTGAGATCTGGATGCGAACGGGTGTCTACTATTGTGGACAGCTGGAGCCCGGCGTGGCGATAGCTACTGAGGCTCGGCCTCGGGGCTCTCCCCACCATCGGAGCTTCCAGCGCTTTCGAAGGTCGGAATCTCCGCCAGCAAGCGGCCGAGCTCGGCGTTGTCGAGCACGCCGGTGAAGGCTTCAGATCCCGGGCCGTAGGCGAGCACGGGTACGGGCTCGGCGGAGTGGCTGCCCGTCGCCCACCGGACTCGTTGACTCTCGCCGTGCTCTCCCCCCAGGATGGCGAGGCCTCCGGTCTCGTGATCGGCGGTGGCGACGATCAGGGTGTCGCGATTGGAATCCGCGAATTCCACAGCAATCTCGGCCACCCTATCCAAAGCGCGAATGCCCTCCACCATGCGATCGAAATCTCCACGATGGGAGCCGGTATCGGTTTCCTCGGTTTCCACCATCAGCATGAATCCGTTGGGATTCCGGCTCAGGAGCTCCAGAACCCGCATAGTCAGATGCTCCAGATTGGGTTGGGTCTTCGGATCCGCGATGGAGCCTTCTGGAAAGAGGCCCAGCAGCGGTCCTTCGTCCGGAGCGGCATCGAGGGATTCCAGTTGGTCGAGCCGGGAGTAGCCGGCTGCTTCAAATCGTTGGAAGCGGGCCTGCCAATCGGCGTTCTCATCGAGGCTTCGGCGGGACTCACCGACGAGAGCTTCCGGTTTGAGCTCGAGCAGGTGATCGGCGATCTCGGCGTAGTCCCGGCGGGACTCCCGGTGAGCGCCGAAGGCCGAAGGGGTGGCGTCAAAGACCATGGAGTCAGTGATCAGCCCCACAGATTTGCCGGCGGCCCGAGCTTTCTCGAAAAGGGTCTCGACCGGCTCTCCGTCAGACGTCACGGAAATGTGAGACGGGTCGGTCTTGACTCCGCCCGCCAGGGCGGTGGCGCCGGCGGCGGAGTCGGTGTAGACCTCGGTGGCGGAGTGGGTGGAGCTCCAGCCGGTAACCGGGAAACGCTCCAGGGTGAGGCGACCATTCGGGCCTTTGAGCGCCATGCGAGCCCCGGTGAGCTGGGAGAATCCCATGCCGTCGCCGATCAACAGGATGAGATTCTTGGGCCGGTCCGCCGTCTGGAATCGGGGCAGACGATCCGGGGTCGGGGTAGAGAAGTCGAGAACATAACCGGTGGGGGCCCCAAGAGATTCCTCCACCTTGGTCACGTAACCGGCGGACGGCAGCCAAAGATAAAAGGTGCCGGCTGCGGCTACGAGCAAAACGAGGGTGGCGATGAAGGCTCCGAATGCGAAGGAGCTACGGGGAGTCGGCATATGAAAAGTCCTTGATCAGAGCTAGGTCAGGAACCTGGACATATCTAGGCTAAGGCGCGGAGCGCGACGAGTGATCCCACTCCGATCAGCAGCAGCGCCACGTAGCGGCGAAGCCAAGCTCGGGGCAGGTGCTTTGCGATGATCGGCCCCAATTGACCGCCGACGATCACACCCGGGGCGGCAAAGACGATCATCGAGCCCACCAGCTCTCGATTTTTCCACAGGGCGCCGATCAGCTCGGCGTCGAGCCTGAAAGATACCGATAACACACTGCAAAGGAAAGCCAGCGACACGGTTGTGCCGACGGCCGTGGCGTGGTGGGGCAATCGACGGTGGTTGAGCAGACACGGCAGCATCAGGGTCCCGGAGCCCGTGGCGATGCTGCCGTGGAGGAAACCACCGGTGGCGGCGACCCAGACGAACGTCTTTTCATGGGGAGCCGGTTGGGGGCGTCCGGGTCTGGAGTCCCAGAGCACGAAGAGGGCGAACGCGATGACGAAGATTGCGAACGAGAGCAGCAGGGCAACCGTTGGAAGACGGGGAGAAATCAATGCCCCGACCAAGGTTGCCGGCGCCATGATCTTGGCGTATCGAGCGAAAAGGACCTTGTCGATGGTGCCGGCCCAAAGATTTCTCGCCACCCCGGAGCCGAAACCGAAGAGCATGGTCAAGAGAGAGGTCCAAAATGCGACCCGGGGCTCCAGCTGCATCCAGAGAAGATAGACCGGTATCCAGAAATTGGAGCCCGACACCCCGCTCGACATGCCGAGGGCCGCGATCAAGATGCCGGTGGGCAAGAGATACCAGAATTCCATCATCGAGCCTGCGGGTCGCGGAACTCAGCGGAATTCAACGGAATTTAAGAGTGGGGCTGATCGGTGGATCCGGTGACCGCGGCTCAGGGCACGAATCGATAGCCGACGCCCCGCACACTATGAATGTGTCGTGGACGCCAAGAGCTTTCCTCGAACGACTTACGCAGGGCCACGATGACGTTGTCTACCACCCGGGTATTGGGGTGATTGGGAAGCTCCCAAACCCGCTCCAGGAGCTCGCGGCGGGTGACCACTTGATTGGGCTTCTCCGTGAAGACCTTGAGCACCGCCAGCTCCTTGCGGGAAAGCTCGACCACACCGCTGCGGGTTTTGGCTTGCCAGGTCTTGAAATCCACCCAGAAGTCGCCGAACTCGAAGCGAGCGTCCGAGGTGTCTGTAGGATCGGCGGCGGTGCTGCTTTCGGGAGCGTGGGTACGAGACCATTCCGCCCGTCGCAACAGCCCCTCGACCCTGGCCAAAAGCTCCGCCAAATCAAAGGGTTTGACCATGTAATCGTCGGCGCCGTTCTTCAGACCGTAGACGATATCGTCGGGTTGATCGCGGGCGGTGAGCACCAAGATGGCGGTGAAAATTCCATCGATCCTCAGCTGCTGACAGATCTGAAATCCGTCGATCTTCGGTAACTGGACGTCGAGCACGATCAGGTCCCACGGCTGATTGCGGGCGGTCTCCAGGGCTTTCGCGCCGTCGATCTCGAGCTCGACCTCATAACCCTTGCGCCGCAAATTGAAGACCAATCCTTGGGCGATCGCTTCCTCGTCCTCGACCACCAAGATCCTGGAGGATCGGTTTTCCTTGGATCCGTGGTTGGGGCCTTGGGAGCCTGCTCCCGTGTTGCTGCTCAATCCCAGGGCGTCGCTCATGACGGCACCGCTCCTTCTTCGTCTCGAAGCTCTCGGTTCTCAATCTCTCGTTGCTCGACAGCCGGCAGCTGAATCTCGATTCGGGTCCCGGGCTGTCCCTCGCCTGAAATGGCTCGGATCCGACCTTGCATTTCTTCTACCAATCCTCGGACGATCGCCAAGCCCAGGCCACTGCCTTTGCGCTGCTCCTCGACTTCCCGTTGCAATCGATGAAAGCGCTCGAAGACCTTGGTCAGCTCGGTTTTGGGAATCCCGATACCGGTGTCGGCCACGACGATCTCGGCGTTGTCCATGGAGTCGTGCACTGAGCACCGAATCTTACCTCCGGACTTGGTGAACCGAAGGGCGTTGTCGATGAGGTTGTCCATGATCCGCTGCAAGGTCTCGTGGGTCGCCATCACCACCGATCGGGTATGTACCTCGAAATTGAGGTCGATCTGGCGCAAGTCGAATCGGGCCGGCACACCCTGCTGGTATTCCTGGAAGAATTGTCGCAAATCGATCTCATGCAGCTCTCCAGCGGCCTTGCCCGAGGCCAAACGGCCGCTCTCCAGGAGATTTTCCACCAGCTTTCCCACCCGCTCCGATTCCTTGACGATATGTCCCGAGAAGAGAGCCACTTCCTCGGGCGTGAGATCCCCTTGCTCCAAAGTTTGGGCGTGCAGCTTGATCGCCGCGAGGGGCGACTTGAGCTCGTGGGTCATATTCGACAAGAAGTGTTCTTGCTTCACACGATAACGGCGCTCGGACAATGTGATCGCCAACAAATAAGTGAGCGCAATGCTGACCAAGAAGAAGAGCCCAGCCCCGGTGGAGCCGATAAACCAGTGGAAATAATTCCACTCCACCCCGACCTTGGAGACCAGCTCATTGATCTCAACCGTAAACCTCTGCACCACGAGCACCCAGAACACCAGCAGGGCCGTGGTCATGGCAAGGGCAGCCATGTAGATGAGGTAGATGATGAGAATCGGTGTGTTTCGCTGGCGCATGGTCTGCTGATCTCGCTTCAGGGTCGAGCAGGTCTCGAAAAGTCCCGTCTCTCCTGGCTCCTGTGTGGCGTCAGTCTATAGCACCGATGGCTCAGAAGGGTCAGAAGTATGGTGTTTCGAGCCCCCGCTTCGAGCTCGTTTTGAGGGGTTTTGCCTGATGATCGAGCCGGCTTTGACGGTGTCGCCTGAGGGGCTGTGACAGATCTGTGACATTGAATTTCTTTCCTGACAGTTCAATCCGAGTTCCTGACATCGGATGCCGCGGACGGACGAAATAATAGAAATCCGGAAAGGTTCCGTCGGCCAAATAGTCGGCAACCACCCCCGACCAGAGCACCGTCCTTCAATCACCCTGGAGAAGATGTTGGCGATAAGAGCAATCCTCGTAGACGACGAGCCCCTTGCACGCGAGAAAGTTAGAACTTTTTTGGAAGACGAGCTCGACATCGAGGTGATCGCCGAATGTCGCGACGGTCGCGAGGCGGTGGAGAAGATTGACAGCGAGAAGCCCGATCTCGTTTTTCTCGATGTCCAGATGCCCGAGATGGACGGTTTCGAGGTGCTGGAAAATCTCGAAGAAGAGGCCATGCCCACCGTGGTGTTCACCACGGCTTTCGACCAATACGCCCTCAAGGCTTTCGATGTCCACGCGGTGGACTATCTGCTCAAGCCGTTCGACCGAGAGCGGTTCAGAGAAGCGGTAGATCGAGCTCGGCAATCGATTCAACGCCGGCAAGGCGGCGATGTGCGCGAGCAATTGATGGCCTTGCTCAAGGATGTGGGCAAAGAGCGTTCGACCTATCCGGAGCGTCTGGTGATCAAGTCCTCCGGACGTGTGGTGTTCCTGAAGGCCGAGGAGATCGATTGGGTGGACGCAGCCGGCAATTACGTCCGACTCCACGCCGGCAAAGAAAGCCACATGTTGCGGGAAACCATGGGGCGCCTCGAGGAACGGCTCGACCCGGAGCTTTTCATCCGTATCCACCGTTCCACGATCGTCAATGTGGAGCGCATCAAGGAGCTCCAGCAACAATTCCATGGCGACTATTTGGTGGTGTTGCACAACGGCCAACGGTTGACCCTGAGCCGTAGCTACCGAGACAAAATCCAGAGCCTTCTGGATCGTTCCATCTGAAGATATTTGACGCGATGACCATGACTCTCGAATCCTCGATGGACCTTCAGCGCGCGGCTGCCGATTCCGACGATCGCGACCGCAAGCTGGAGCATATCGAGCTGTCGATGGACCGCCGCATCCAATTGAACGGCGGCTATTTTTCCGGCCTGGCCTTGGAGCACGAGGCGCTGCCCGACCTGGACATGGCGGCGATCGATACCCGGGTGGAATTTCTCGGCAAGACCCTGAACGCGCCGCTCCTGGTGTCGTGCATGACCGGTGGCACCGGAGACGCGGTGCGGATCAACCGCAACCTGGCGGAGGCGGCGGAGCGGGCCGGAATCGCGTTGGGGGTCGGCTCCCAACGCAAGGCCATCGAGCGTCCTGAGACCGCTCTCAGCTTCGAGGTGAGGGACGCCGCTCCCACCGTGCCGGTGCTGGGAAACCTCGGAGCCGTACAGCTCAATTACGGATTCGGTCTCGAAGAATGCCGCAAGGCCGTGGAGATGATCGATGCCGACGCCTTGGCGTTGCACCTGAACCCGCTGCAAGAGGCTTTGCAACCCGAAGGCCAATGCAATTTCGCCGGTCTGGTGCCGAAGGTGGGATTCGTGGTGGAGAACCTGGAAGTGCCGGTGATCATCAAGGAAATCGGCTGCGGCTTGTCCGCGTCGACCGGACGGGATCTCTACCAGGTGGGCGCTAGATATTTCGATGCCGCCGGTTTGGGGGGAACCAGCTGGGCGCGCATCGAAGCGGCTCGGGCGGACGACGTTCCCCTGGGCGAGCTATTCGCCGATTGGGGAGTGCCGACGCCGGACTCTATCCGCCACTTGGCCGGCCTCGGCGACGACGTCTTCGTCATCGGATCCGGTGGCATCCGCAGCGGGGTCGACGCCGCCAAGGCGATCGCCCTGGGAGCCGGTTTGGTGGGTTTGGCCCAGCCCTTCCTCGCCGCCGCCTTGGAATCCGCGGACGCGGTGTACGACAAGATTCAAAAAACCATTCAAGAGCTTCGGATCGCTATGTTTTGCACGGCCAGCCCGAATGTCGCGGCCCTGCAAACGAAGCCTCTGATTCGACGCTTTTGATTCGACAAATTTGATACGCGGTATTTGACTTAAGCGTGTTTGACGACTCGGGATCCGATCGAAACCCACGACTGGACGATCGGCCGCAAGATAGAGAACGGGAGAGTGTTTTGAGCCATCTACAAAGTGCAGCGGTTGCTGAGATCAACAATCCGGACGTGGATGAGAAAGAGCGTTTGGTGGAGGATCTGGCCGAAGGCCGAGTCCGTTTCCACCAACTACCCGCGGAGCTGTCCGGCAGGGAGCAAGCGGAGCTGCGGCGCAAGGCCGTCGAGCGAAAAACCGGCGCTCGGCTGGACCATATGGGGCGGTACTCCCTAGACGCGGACAAAGCCGGGACCCAGAACTGCGAAAATATGATCGGTGTCGCTCAGATTCCCATGGGGGTGATCGGTCCTCTGCGGATCCGCGGCCTGCACGTGCTCGACGAAGAGCTGCTGGTGCCTCTGGCGACCAGCGAGGGCGCGCTGATCGCTTCCACCAATCGCGGTTGCCGAGCGCTTCGAGAAGCCGGCGGCGCCGTGGTCCGGGTCGAGAATGTCGGCATTACCCGTGCCCCGGTGTTCCGGACCTCGGGCATTGTGCAGACCACCGAGTTTCTCGAGTGGATTCAAGAGCACGAAGGCGAGATCCGCAATCGTCTCCAGGAAGATAGCCGATTCCTGCGCCTCATCGATATTCGCACCCAGGCCATGGGCACCACCGTCTATTTGCGTTTTCGCTTCGATTCCGGAGACGCCATGGGCATGAATATGGCCACTATCGCCTGTGATCGGGTGATCCAAGACTTCATCGAGCCACAGACCGGCGTGGAGTGCGTCTCCCTTTCCGGCAACTATTGCGTCGACAAAAAGCCGTCGTACGTCAACTTCCAAGAAGGCCGCGGTAAGAAAGTATTCGCCGAGGTTTCCCTGGACAAACACGTGCTGGAGAAGGTGTTGAAAACCAACGCCCGGGCGCTGGTCGAGGTGCAATACCGCAAGAACCTGCTCGGCTCCATCGCCGCGGGCTCCATGGGTTTCAATGCCCACTACGCCAACATTCTGGCGGCCTTTTTCCTGGCCACCGGCCAAGACCCCGCCCAAGTGGGCGAAGCGGCCGTGGGCGTGACCTGCATTGAGCAGCGGGGACCGGAAGGGGTCGTGGCATCCGTCTACTTGCCCGACGTGCCCCTGGCGGCCGTGGGCGGTGGCACCGGCTTGGCCACCCAACGGGAAGCCCTCGACATGCTCGGCGTGCAAGCCGATAGCGAGCGACCCGGCTACGCGGTAATGCGCCTTGCTGAGATTCTGGGCGCTTCGGTGCTGGCCGGTGAGCTGTCGCTGATGGCGGCTTTGACCTCGCGAGATTTGGCGCGAGCCCACGAGCGGCTCGGCCGCAGCGGTGCTCGCACCTGAACGATCGTGCCTGCTTCGAACGGCTCTGAGGACGGGCCGCCCTCGTCTAGGGTGATCCGCGTCAGCGCCCCCGGCAAAGCCATCCTGATGGGGGAGCACGCCGCGGTCTACGGCCGACCGGCTTTGGTCGCGGCCATCGATCGCCGAATGCACCTTGAGTTGGAAGTCCTGGACAAGGCGGCCGACGGCCCATCCGTCGAGGGCTCGGAGCCGGGCCTCACCTTTTCTTTGCCCCAAGTCGTTGTCGAGGATACTTGGACCTGGCGGCGGGTGGTGGATTACGCCGAAGGCCGTCGCCAAGCCTGGCGGCGTTGGTCCGAAGATCCCGAGTCGTTCCCATTTCAGCGGGTGCTCGGCACTGATCCCGCGCATTTGGTGCGGGTTGCGGTCGGCGAAACCCTCTTGCACCTGGGCGAGCTGCCGCATCAGAGCGCTCGTCTGACGATGCATTCCGAGATCCCCCTGGGATCCGGTTTCGGCAGCTCGGCCGCCGCGTCGTCGGTGGCGGTTCAAGCGGTGCTCGAAATGATGGGCGTTGGGGGTGACGGCGGGCCGGATAGAGACCTGGTGGGCCGTTTGGCCTTGGAGGCGGAGCGACGGCAGCACGGGGCGCCTTCGGGAGTCGACACCGCGACCGTGATCCACGGCGGTGCGTTGTGGGTTGAGAAGTTGGACGGCCGGCTTCTGACGATACCGGTCGAGCTGATGAACGCCGAGGTCATGGACCGGTTTCGGGTCTTCCACTCCGGGGCTCCGGACCAAGCAACCGGCGAGGTGGTGGCGGCGGTGAGAGCTTTGCGGGATCGAGATCCGACGTCATTCGACGCCGCCCTCGATCAGGCGTCGACTTTGACCGTCCGCTTGCGCGAGTTGCTGGAAAAGCCGTGCAGCTCGGCGATGGGGCGAGCGCAATCCTTGGTCCGCAGCTTTGGAGCTTGGCTCGAATCCATCGGAGTGGTTCCCGACGAGATGACCCGTGTTTTTCGAGCGGTAGAGCGCGCGGGCGGGGCAGCCAAGGTCTCCGGCGCGGGAGCCCTCGAAGGGCCCGGTGCCGGCTCGGTGTTGATTTTTCACCCCGAGCCGGAGAAGCTCGACAGACTTGCTGAATTAGAGAGCCTAGAGCGCCTCGACCTCAAGCTCGGAGCTCCCGGGCTGCGGGTTGAATCGCGCCTCAGACCATAAGGATCGATCCATTGTCCGAGAATCACGACTTGAAAAACAGCGAAGGCAGGCGATTGGCGACCGTGGTCTCACCGTCGAATATCGCCTTCATCAAATATTGGGGCGCCCGTGATTTGGATCATGTGGTGCCCGAGAACCCGTCCATCTCCATGACCCTGCGCACCTGCCACAGCCGATGCTCCGTGGAGCACCTGCCCGTGGGTGATACCCATGAGGTTCGCTGGCGTGAAGGCAGCGGTGGATTCAAGGTAGCGCCTCCGTCCTTCGCCGACCGGGTGGTCGCCCACCTGGACCGCCTGCGGGATCATTTCGGCTGTGGTGGTGCGTTTCGAGTCGCGACGGAGAATAGCTTTCCGTCCGCTGCCGGTTTGGCCTCGTCGGCCTCGGGTTTTTCGGCCTTGACCCTGGCGGTGCTCGGGGCCTTGGGAGAAGACTCCGACGATGCCACGCGCTCTGAGCTGGCGCGGCGCAGCGGCTCGGGCTCGGCGTCGAGGTCCGTGCTCGGTGGCTACGTCCAATGGCCGGCCGAGCAAGGGAACTATGCCGAGCAATTGTGGGATCACGACCATTGGGATCTGCGCGACGTCATCGCGGTGGTGGAAAGTGGCCATAAGGAAGTCTCTTCCCTGGACGGGCACCGCCGAGCCCGCACCAGCCCCTATTTCGAAACCCGCTTGCGGGAGCTGCCGGGCCGATTGGAAGCCGTTCGCCGGGCCCTCTCCGAGCGGGATTTCAGTGCCCTGGGACCGGTGATCGAAGCGGAAGCCATCGATCTCCACTGCGTGGCCATGACCTCCGAGCCGGCCATCCACTATTGGAAACCCGCTACCCTGACCGTGCTCGAAGCGGTGCGCGGGCTGCGGCGGGACGGAGTCGAGGCGTGGATCACCATGGACGCGGGCGCCAACGTGCACGTCATCTGTGAGCCCCACTCGGAAGCGGATGTGGTGGCACGGCTCCAGGGACTGAACGGAGTGCTCGAGATCATCCGTGATGGGGTGGGTGCCGGGCCGTTTACGGAGTCCGAGCCACTCCTATGAGGGGAAAAGGAGGCCATCCACTGTGGAGCTGATCTTGGTCAAGTGGGGCGGTAGCCTGATCACCGACAAACGTCGGCCCGGACACGCTCGGCAGGAGGTGATCGATCGCCTGAGCCGAGAGCTGCGGGAGGGGCAGCTGGGGCTCTCCGGCGAGAGCACCAAGATTGTGCTCGGCCACGGCAGTGGCTCCTTCGGCCACGCCGCCGCCCATCGCGTGGGACTGACGGGTCGACCCGACCTCAGGGGCGATGCCGAAGGCCTTCAATCGGCCATGGAGGTGCGGGTAGAGGCTGCCCGGCTGCATGCCCTGGTCACCCAATCCCTGATCCAGGCCGGCAATCCGGCCTGGACCCTCAGCCCGTCCGCCACTTTAATCGCCAAAGCGGGCCGTCCCAACCGCGGGGATCTGACCCCATTTTTCGCCGCCTTGGGTCACGGTTTGTTGCCCGTAACCTATGGAGACGTGTTGGTGGATTCCAGCTTGGGGGCCTCGATCGCCTCCACGGAATCCTTGATGCGCTTCTTGGTGAGTCGGCTGAAGCGTCGGGGCGTGGTGATTCGAAGCTTGTTGTGGATGGGGGAGACTGCGGGCATCTACGACCGGGAGGGCAGAACCATTCCTCGCATCGGAAGGGGAAATTTGCGCCGGGCCCAAAAGATGATCGAAGCCCCCGCCGGGATCGACGTCACCGGTGGTATGCTTTTGAGGCTCCGGACGGCGTGGGAGCTGGCCCGTTTGGGGATCGATTCCTGGATTCTCGACGGCACCGTGCCGGGCCTTTTCACCGCTGCGTTGCGCGGTGAGCTGAAAGGTGAGACATTTCAAGGCAAACAGGTGCCCGGCACACGGGTGATCGCTCATGGCTGAGCCTGGAACCTTGCTCCTTTTCGACATCTTCAACACTTTCGCCGCAAGCAACCCCGGACATTCTCTGGCCCATGGCTGATCTCGACGACCTGCTGACGAAAACCAGTCGGACCTTCGCGCTGTCCATACCCCTGCTGCCCGAGCCGACTCGGCGTCAGGTGACCCTCGGCTATTTGCTTTTCCGCATTGCCGACACGTTCGAAGACGCAGCTGAGTGGCCGAATGAGCAGAGAATTGAGGCGCTGAGCGCCTTTAGCAGCTTGCTGGAAGAAGACGCGGAAAACCCGATGATCTCCGAGCTGGCCCGCAAGTGGTCCAAGGAAACCCCCATCGACCACGACGGCTACCAAGAGCTGTTGGAAGAGATCCCGGCGGTGCTGCAGGCGTTTTTCGATCTCGAGCCGAGGGCACGAAGCCTGGTGCGCGACCATGTAACTCGCACCGCCAAGGGCATGATCGAATACGTGGAACGCACGGACGAACAAGGTGAGCTGCAGCTCGAAGATATCGACGATCTCCGGGAATACTGCTACGTGGTGGCGGGCATCGTCGGCGAAATGCTGACCGAGCTGTTCATTCTCGACCGCCCCGAGCTGGAGCCGGTGGCCGATGACTTGCGAATTCGTGCCCGGCGTTGTGGCGAGGCCCAACAGCTGGTGAATATTCTCAAGGATTCCGCCTTCGACGCGACCGAAGGCAGATCCTATTTGGCGGGCGCAAAGCGCTCGGAAGTCTTTGACCTGGCGCGAGCCGATCTGCGTACCGCGGCGGAGTACATTCTGTTGCTCCAAGGCTCGGAGGCGGAGCGGGGGCTCGTGGCCTTCAACGCGCTGCCGGTGCTATTGGCCTTCGCCGCCCTCGATCGGGTGGAGACCGCCGGGCCGGGCTCCAAAGTGACCCGGGAGCAGCTGTACGAGATCATGGAGCGGCTGGAGCGGGACCTCGATGCGGGTCGGCCTGTAGTATCCTTGGACCACGCTGCTAGTCCAGAATCCGTCTCGTGAGGCGTGCCTTCCGCACCGGCGGCACGGACGCTTTCACGGAATCCGAGAGCTGTTCCGTTTGGGGGAATCCATGAATCGTTCCGACCGTCCGACGATGACGTTCCTCGGCCATTCCACGATCCGCTGCGACCTGCCTTCCGGTGAGGTCATTCTGATCGAGCCTTGGGTCGACCAAAATCCCGCCTGTCCCGACGAGCTCAAGTCTTTCGAGCGCATCGACGCGATGTTGATCACCCACGGCCATCCCGACCACATGGCGGATGCCGTGGAGCTGGCCAAGCGCCATCGGCCGAAGGTGGTGATCGCCACCTACGAAATCTGTGCCTGGTTGACCTCGAAAGGGGTCGAAAATTGCTCGGGCATGAATCTCGGCGGCAGCCAGCAAATCCTCGACGGCGCCGCCACCGTAACCCAGGTCCAGGCGCTTCACACCTCGGCCATCTTCGATGGCGATGAGGTGATCAACGGCGGGGTGGCCACCGGTTTTATCGTGCGCTTGGCGAACGGATTTACCTTCTACCATGCCGGCGACACGGCGCTGTTCTCAGACATGCAGCTGTTGGCGGACCTCTACCGTCCGGCCCTGGCCTTTTTGCCGATCGGTGACCACTTCACGATGAATCCCCATCAAGCGGCCATCGCTTGTCGTTTTCTCGAGGTGCGGGAGGTGGTGCCGATCCATTGGGGAACCTTTCCCGTGTTGACTGGCCAGCCGCAGCATCTTCAGGACGAGCTGGCCAGCTTGGGCGTCAACTGTCAGGTCAAGGCTCTCCAGCCCGGAGAGTCGATGACCCCGGACTCCTGACACCGAGCTCCTGACTTCGGACATCCGTGAACGAACCCTTGAATTCTTCATCGAGCGAGCCCTGATGCCCACCAGCACCGTCGAGGATTACCTGAAAGCCATTCTGCTCGAAGAGCAGGTCTTGTCGTCTGGCCAACTGGTGACCATGGGGCAAATCGCGACGTCCTTGGAAGTCGCCCCAGGCACCGTGACCGCCATGGTCAAAACCCTGGAAAAGCTGGGTTTGGTCGCCTACGAGCCGTATAGCGGAGTCCGCCTGACGGAAGAAGGGCGTCTCGAGGCGATTCGGGTCCTTCGTCGCCATCGGTTGATCGAGCTGTTTCTGGTCGAGGTCCTGGGGCTGGATTGGTCCGAGGTCCACGATGAAGCGGAACGCTTGGAGCACGCCATTTCCGAGAAGCTGATCGACCGCATCGACGTGTTGCTCGGCCATCCCAAGGTGGACCCCCATGGAGATCCGATTCCCAACGTGGCAGGGGAGCTCCAGGAAAAAGAATTGGTGGCGTTGGAAGAAGCGCCACCAGGCGAGATCGTCACCATCGCCCGAGTGAGTGACCAAGAAGAAGCCTTTTTGCGATTTGTGGAGAAACACGGCCTGCGCCCGGGCGCTCGGGTCGTGCTGACCTCCCGCGATTCCATTGCCGATGCCGTGACCGTGGAGCCTTTGGGCCGTCCGCCGGTCACCCTCGGTGGCGAGGCGGCAGCCAAGCTCTGGATTGAGCAGCCCGCCCCCCTCCGCCTGAACCCGTGAATGATGCCGCCTGTGCACAGGCTTGACCCAAGGAGAGCTCAACCATGCTCGAACGTTTCCCGATGAATACTGCCCGCCTGCATTCCGGCCTCCGGTTGCGGCCCTCCACCCCTTGGCGAGTCCTCTTGCCGACTCTGCTGATGTTGCTCGGCGGCCTGCTCACTCAGGATCCCGCCATGGCCAAGAAGGATAAGAAAAAAGACACCGTGGCGAAGATCAGCGGTGTGGTGTCCGACATGGAGGGCAAAAAGCAGCGGGATATTCAGGTCGAGGTGGTGAGCCTCGAAGGCGGGGAAACGGTGGGGCAGGACACCACCACCAAAAAAGGCGAATTCGAGATTGAGGTCGATGGAGCCGGTGGCAAATACGCGGTGAAATTCTCCGGTGAGGGCTTCGCCGACTTCACCGGCGAGGTGGAGCTGATCGCCGGTGAGGAGCAGAGCCTCGACGTCAAGCTGTTGAGCGCCGAAGAAGGGGTCAAGAACCAAGCCATCGCCCTCTACAACGCGGCGGCGGAAGCCCATCGCGCGAAGGATCTGGACGCGGCTTTGGCGAAATTTCAGGAGGCCGTGGCCCTCGATCCCAGCTTAGCGCCCAGCCATCTCGGGATCGCCGACATCCACTTGCAACAAGGCAATGTGGAAGCGGCAATCGTGGCTGCGGAGCGTTTCGTGGAAATGAAGCCGGACGACGAGCAGGGTAAGAAGGTCCTTTTCGAGGCTTATCGTCGCGGCGGTCAGCTGGATAAGGCCAAAGCCATTGCCGGTGATGTGGACGAAGCGGCGTTGAACCAAGACATGGCCATCGGCATTTATAACGAAGGCGCCTTGGCCTCCCAACAAGGGGATTACGAAACCGCGTTGGCCAAATTCCAAGAGGCCGCCGAGCTCAATCCCGACATGGCTCAAGCCCACGCCGGAGTGGCGTCGATCCTTTACAACCAAGAGAATCTGGACGGCGCCGTTGCCGCCGCGGAGAAGGCACTGGCCATCGAGCCCGATAATCGTCAGGGTATGCGGATCAAATATCTGGTCCTCGACGCCAAAGGCCAAGTGGCCGAAGCCTTGAAGGTTTGGGATTCCTACCAAGCCCTCGATGCCGACGGCGCCATCGATCTGCTCTATCGTCGCGCGGACATGGACTTCCAAGCCGGTGATACCGCTCGGGCCCAAACCGCCCTCAAAAAGGTGATCGAGGTCAAACCCGACTTCGCTCGAGCCCACTACACCTTGGGTCTGACCTACACCGCCACCGACACGGCGAAGGCCAAAGAGCATCTGCAGAAATTCATCGAGCTCGCGCCGGACGATCCCGAGGTGCCGGCGGCGAAAGAGATCCTCGCCTACTTCTGATGTCGGCATCCGAGCAAGGCGCCCGGCGGGTGGTGGCGCTGACCTGCTCCAACACCGAGATCGTTTGTGCATTGGGCTGTGCAGATCGGCTCGTGGGGGTCGACGATCACAGTGATTTTCCGCCGGAGGTGGTCGATCCCTTGCCCCGGGTCGGTCCCGATCTCGGGATCGACGTCGATCGAGTGGCGGCTTTGGAGCCCGATTTGGTGCTGGCGTCCTTGACCGTGCCGGGTCATGAAAAGGTGATCGAGCGACTGGAAGCGGCCGGCTTGCCCTTCATCGCTCCGCGGCCTCAATGCTTGACGGATGTCTATCGAGACATCGGGGAAATCGCGGGCTTGCTCGGGGTAGAAGCCGCGGGCCGAGATCTCGTGGCGGACATGCGGTCGCGGTTTCAAGGGCCGTCTGCCCAAGACTCCGCCGAGTCGCCGACGGAGCGACCCAAGATCGCGGTGCAGTGGTGGCCCAAGCCGGTGATCCTCCCGGGCAAGCTGAGCTGGGTGCACGATCTCATCGAGCTGGCGGGGGGCGAAAACCCGATCGGCGACGAGGCGGTGGAAAGTCGACCGGTGACCGACGAGGAGATGCAATCCTTGGCGCCGGATGTGATCGTGCTTTCGTGGTGCGGGGTCGAGGAGCGCAAATACCGACCGGATGTGATCTACAACAACCCGCTGTGGCAGGACGTGCCGGCGGTGCGCCATCGCCGGGTGGTATCGATCACCGAGGCCTACCTCGGCCGACCCTCGCCGCGCCTGGTGAACGGCTTCGAAGCCTTGCGTCATGTGGTGAGAGGGGCGAGAGAGGTTCCTTCTTCAGGCGCACAGTCCAGGCAGTAAGTCTTTCCTGTGCGAACATGGTAGATGACTCGGTCGCCGGCCGACACCTCACCCTGGCAGCCGTCGCAGAGGGCTCCCACCGCGATCTCAATGCTTTCGTATCCTTCTGTGGGAATGGTACGGCCATTTACGATTCTTTTTAGGGGCTCGTCTTTGACGATGGCACCACGAAAAATCTCGTTGAGGGAGCGAATTCGGGAGGCCAGGTGAGCTGACAGACCTCGCCTCAGTAAGGTCTGTTCCAGAAGATCTTCTCGGTGCTCGAAAAGCTCATCGGAGATCACCATCCAGGCATGTGCTCGCCGCGGGTGATTGCCGAAGTAGTTGCGTTCTCCGGTCAAAATGGATCGAAGGAAGCTAAATTGCTTGTCGACGACGAATTCTTTCCGCACTCCTTCAAAGAAAGGAGCCAAGCGGTCGTCTTGAAATACCTGTGCATAGAAATCTTCAAGGGATGCCCGAAGCCCATCGCCGCGTCCAATGGCTTCCCATAGCTCGGGATCTGGTGCCAGCTTTCCACCCCGAGGGGTTGGTCGACGCTTATCTATTTTTACGTTATTGCTGGGCATTATGCATTTCTGGGGTACGTTGGCTCGGTCGATCCTGTGCGAGGCGCAAAGCCCGATCATACTGATTCTGAGCCCAATCTGCTAAACTATGGTCCCCTTTTGGAGAGATCTCGACCAGAAATCGAGCTTCTTCACTCTGAAGTGATCGGTCTGACCGCCCCCCGTTTTGAGACCGAGGAATTCAGAGAAGCGCGGAGAGGTGCGTAGCCCTTGCGGTCGGCACGTCCTCGTCATCCGCGAAAACGGTGAGTGATCGCAGCATTTACACCAAGGAGCCTTGAATGAGTCTTAATGATGCTATCCGAGATGTCGTCAACTCTGTGCCCGAATGCGTAGCCGCAGGCTTCATCGACATGAGCACAGGCATGCTGCTCGGTTATAAGACCGTAGATTCCCACCCCCAAGAAGTCATCGAGCTGCTGGCTGCCACGACTAGCGACGTCTTTCAAGGCCCGAACATCGTCACCATCGAGAATATTTTCAAGAAGATCCGCGGCATGGAGGGCGATCCGGAGCACTACATTCGCGAGATCGTCATGTCGTCCAAAAACCTGATTCACGTGTTCATTCGCTGCAAGAATCAAGAGGATCAGGTCTTGGTGGTCGTCACCAGAATTTCCGCCAACCTCGGAATGGTGCTGACCAAATCGAGACAGCACGTCGCGTTGGTCGAGGCTGCAGCCTAAAACGCATCTCCTCGCCGACTCCGCGGAGCAGATCTCGGGGTCGGCGTTCGCCTTGCCGCCTACCGCCCGTCTTAAGCCTTCCTTCACTTCCATCCCATGGCCGCCACGCCTATTCCTGTTGAGGGTTTCATGTCGAATTCGATCAGTGTGCGGCATCTCAGCGCCGGTTTCTCGGACAGGGTGATTCTTCGCGATGTGAGCCTGGAGGCCAAACGCGGGGAGATCGTCGGAATTCTTGGGCCTGCCGGAGTCGGGAAAAGCACGTTTCTGCGCACGCTCAGCGGTTGGAATGATCTCCTTCCGAGCTTTTGGAGCAAAGGGCAGGCGCTGCTCGACGGCGAGAACTTGCTCGATACCTCGGCGCGAGACTCGCTCCACCGGAAAGTGCCACTCCTGGCCCAGAAAAAACGGCTTTACACAGCCTCGGTGCTCGACAATTTGCTTGCTGATCTACCCGCCGACGAGGCCGTGCACCAACGGTCCGAGCAACTGGCCAAAGCGAAGAAGCTGCTACAGGAATTCGACCTTTGGACCGAAATGGAGCCCTTGCTCGATGAGGCCGTCGTATCTCTGCCGATCGGCACCCAGCGATGCATCGCCATCGCTCGTATGGTGGCGGGAGGGGCCCATTTTCTGCTCGCCGATGAGCCGCTGCGAGATATCTCAGAGCCTGAGGTTGAGCAGGTCAAAAACCTTCTGAAGAAAGCTCGTTCCCATTGCGGTGTGGTGCTCGTCACCCACAATCTCGCGATCGCCCGTTCCATTTGTGATCGTGCTGCCCTTCTGGTGGCTGGAAAAATTGTCGAGAGTGGGCCGGCTTCTGAATTTTTCCAGAGGCCTGAGGCAGATCTCACACGTCAATTTCTCGCGACCGGAAATTGCTGGCCGTCGGAGGTCCAGATGAGCAGCCCGGAGTGGCGAGATCCCGTCGTCGAGCCGCCGCAGGCTCAGCCCGAGCAACCAAGAAGTCTGAAGTGGATTCTGAAAGGACGCCTGGGTGGTATGCGGATGCCCGGGCTATTGGGCCCGTTGGATGCAGACCTTGCAAGCCTTCAAAGATTGGGCTGCAGGGCTTTGATCAGCCTCCGCTCCGAAGAGCGGGTCGAGCAAAGCACGTTGTCGGCATACGGTATCGAAGGGCTCCATTTTCCGATCGTCGACATGGGCACCCCGAGCCCTGAGCTCGCACTAGAGATTTGCCGAACCATCGAGCGCTTTCTTCAAAGGGATAGGCCTACGGTCATCCACTGCAAAGCCGGCCTCGGCAGAACCGGCACGATGCTCGCTTGCTTCTTGGTGTACCGGAAGTCGACAGCCGTCGCGGCCGTCGAGTCTGTGCGCGCCGTCAATCCGCACTACATTCAGAATCAGGAACAGGTGGAGTTTGTCGGCGTATTCGAACGCTTCTTGGAGGGCTATGGCCTATCGGCCGATGGAATTGCCTGAAAGCAGGTCGGTCAGCTCTTGCAAGTCCGTGGGCGGGGATTGGGCAAGAGCCCATTTGTCATCGCTGGAGGCCACGGCATTCGTCAAGAGATCCTGTTGTGTGGTTCCGGGCACAACCACCACGCCTCTAGTAAGAACCGGGGCCTCGTCGAAGCGCTCGACCAAATTGGCTATCTCGGCGCCAAATTGGCGGTCGGTCAAGAAAACCAAGATGCCCGAGGCGAGGTTTATCAGCGCTTGCCCCTGATTGCCCCGTCGGCGCTCGTCGAGGGGCTGCAAATTGAGCAGGATTTCGGACTCACGATGGCGCAATCGTACCGTTCCCCTTTGCAAGGATTCCAGCTGTGGGAATAGCCTGTCGCGACTAGCGGTCAAGTAGGGGTCCGGGATCTCCATCAATAATTTGAGCAAGCTCTCCCAGGCACCATTTTGGTAGAGGATCAGCAGGTGAATGGAAGACCTGGAGCCGCCGCTGGACATTGATTGGAAGAGGTTTGAGATGGGATCCGAAGGATTCTTCGTTGTTGAAGACGAATCTGCAGATTCGTCCTGGGCTTCTTCCACTTTGGCAGCCGCCAACCCGAGAGCTTCACCTTCCAGCAAGATGACGACTGTCAACGAGATCCGAATCGGGGCGGCAAGACCTTGAGATATCATTTGCCGCAGAGTGGTCGCCTGCAGTTTCGAGACGGCTGAATGGACTTGCCTGAGTGGTAAGGAGCTGTGGGACTGGGCCAGCTCTTCATTCAGCGCCCCCTTGGTTTCCAGGGGTTGATCGAGACTGGGTAGCAGGGTCTGCCGTCGCGCCAGCTCATCTTCAAAGTATGCGAGGTCTAATAGGGATGTCTGTAGGCTGATGGCCGTTTCCAGGGGGTTGGTAGGTTCAGGCAGCTCTGACTCATTGAAATGAAACCGACCTTCCTCTAGCCCCAATAAGTGATAGACCGCATCCCAGCTTCGAAGTTTCCCCGCCTGAGCTGCGACGACTGCCCCTTGGTCGAAGAAGATCTTCGATTCGCTCTCTTCCTCCATCACCACAAGCATGCCGGTCTTCTGAGAGTCGGAGAGGTTTTGCAGAACCTGCGGCAGGGAAAGGCTGCTTAAGTCACCCTCGATCTGCGCCCGCCTCTTCCGCAACATCAAGCGCCCGACTCGAGCGGCCAGCTCGTCATGATCCGCGGGTTTGACCAGATAATCGTCGGCGCCTTCTCGAATGGCAAGGACTCGGTCTTTCGTCTCGTCCATCGCAGAGAGCACAAGGACCGGTAAGTCCGCCAAGGTTGCCGTCGCCCTTACCTTTCTTAGAAGCTCCAAGCCACTGACATTGGGCATCATCACATCCACGACCATGGCATCGATGGTTCGGCTCTTGAGCGTTTCAAGGGCTTGAGCTGCCCCGGAGCTACAAATGACCTCGTATCCTGCTGCCTCTAAGGCCGTACCGACGACGACACGAACATCGTCGCTGTCGTCAACTAAAAGAACAGTGTTCACAATGATGTTTGGATCCTGGCGCGCCGTGGGAAGAGGTCAGTGTCGATTCACCGAGATTTGAGCTAAGGGGACCGATTATAAGGAAGACCGCATTCACTTCGCCAGACCCACCCCTCTTTGGAACGGTGGTGCCGAGGCTGAGCGCGTTTGGCGCCGGCGGACGCGGAGGTAGAGAATGATAGTTTTTGCGGAGATCGGTGGCCAAGCGAAGACGAAGCGCCGGATTTGTCTCCCAAGGGCCTTCTTGACAGCGGAATCCTCGACCCATACCGTGAGGTGAGCCCCCGGGGCGTCCGCCGCGGGACGTCTCTCCCGGGGCCCTTCAAGTTGGGAAATGGGGATTCATGCACAGCCGCCTCTTAGAATCGCGATACGAAATTCTGCAACCCCTACACGATGACGGTTTCGAGGCGGATTTTTTGGTCCGCCACCGGCAGCTGGGTGAGACCTGCCGGGTCAAAATCCGGCCCCACGGTTTGGAAGATCCGACTCGTCGAGCCTTCTACGATCGACATCTACCTTGGTTCACCCGGCTGAAACATCCGGGCATCCTGCCGGTCTACGACGTGCATGTGGATGACCCCACGTGGGCCGTCTTGGAAATGAAAGGTGCCAAAGGGCCGACCCTCGATACCTTGATGGTGGATGCCAGCTTCCAACGCACCGGCGCGGCCCTGCCGGTGCCGACCGCGCTCCAGCTGGCGGACCAAGCCCTCGAAGCGGTGGCCTACCTGCACGGCGAAGGTTGGGCCCACGGCTCGCTGGCGCCGGATCGATTCCTGCTCACCCGTGACGGCGCCGAGGCGGAGCCGCGTCTACAGCTGGCGGATCCGGGATTTGCGCGATTGGTGGGCGCGTCGGAGCGCACCACCGCCGGCGGGCTGCTGATGCATAAGTTGCGCTATTCGCCGCCGGAGCAATTTCTCGGTGAGGCGACGGACGCGACGGTCGGCGGCGACATCTACATCTTGGGGCTCTTGCTTTATGAGCTGCTGACCGGCCGGTATCCCGTGGCCGGCGACCACCCGACCTCGCTCGCCGCGGGGCATCTCCTGCGTCCGATCTTGCCGTTCAACGAAAGCGATGCCGAGGGACGGGTGCCGGCCGGAGTGCGCCGGGCGGTCGAGCGTTGTTTGGCGAAGAAACCGGAAGAACGTTTTGCCGACGTCGTCGGATTGAGAAAGGCTCTGAGTGAGGCCCGTCCGCCTTCACCGGCGACGGAAAAGCAGGTGATCGATCTTTGGCTGGAAGACGAGCCGCCGGGCCCGCAATCGGCCGCGACCGCCGACTTCAGCACCCGCGATCTTACGGAGCTGGAGCGGCGGGCCAAGTCTCGACATCTATTGGATCAAGCCAAGCTGGCGCTGGCGAGTGAGGACCACGCCGGAGCGCGTCGGCTGTTGCGGGAAGCCCAGAGCATCGCGCCCGACGATCCCCAGGTGGCTCGGCTGCTGCGGGAGGTGGAGAAGGCTACCCGGGAGCGTCAGCTGCAGGAAGAGCGCAATCGGCAGGTTTTGAAGGTGAAGGCCGAGGTCGAGGATCTGTTGGCCGCCGGCGACTGGCGCTCGGCTCGCGGCATGGTGGTTTCGGCCGTGGAGCGGTTGGGGGGAGGCCCACGGCTGCGAGAGCTCCGTCAAAAAATTGACGAAGCCGAGAAGCGGGATCTCGAAACCCAACCCCAAACGTCTTTGGGCACAAGCTCCGCTCTCCACGTCAATGATTTGGTGGAGCGGGCCCGTCAGCTCTCCCAAACCGAGGATTTGGAGCGCGCTCAAGAGGCCCTCGGTCAAGCCTTGGAGCTGGACCCCACCCACGCCGCGGCGCGCACCCTCTCCGAGTCGGTGAAGGCGCTAGTGGAGCTGCGTCAAGGGGAAAATCAACGGCAAGAGAACCTTTTGCAAACCACCCAATCGATTCGCCGTTTGTTGGAGAAGAACGATCCCGGCGGTGCCATGGCCCAGCTACAAAAGGCCGTGGCACGACACGGCGACCGTCGAGACTTGCAGGAGCTGAGGTACCAAATCGCCGAGGCATTCCTCAACGCCGATCTGGGACGCGAGCCTCTGCCACCATCTCCTTCACTGCCACCGTCTCCTTCTTTGCCACCGTCCCCTTCATTGCCGCCTTCGCCGGATCTTCCGGTATCGGCATCGCCGAGGTCCACGTCAGAGGTCGAGCCGCAGGGGGCTGCGCCGCCTCCGTCGGGCAGAGCCTCGGACGGCTCGTCGGAAGGTTCCTACGACTCCCAGGGTATGTCGGTCGACGAGCTGCCTCTGGTGGGATCCGGACCGATGAGCCCCCCCGAGAACCTCGTCCCTCAGCCCTCGGTGGTCCTCACCCGGGAACCGGCATTGCCGCACTGGCGCTGGTGGTTGTTGATCGCTCTGCTCATGGTTTTGGTGGCTATGTTGGGGAATTGGCTGGCGTCCAGGGGCTCCCAGCGGCAGGGGGAAGAGCCCGCTCAGCCGGTGGCCACCGAGGATGTCCGTTTTACCGCCGAGGCGGTAGCAGCCGGAGCTCCGACTTTCCGGTACAATCGATAAACCACGAGACGTCGTGCCGGGCCGTTACAGCGCGCCGGCCGCTGGTGTCTCGCCATATGGAATATGATCACTGAAAAACTCTCTTTTCCCGGCGCTCTCGGCCACGACCTTTCAGCCCGGCTAGACCGTCCCGAAGACTCCGTTCGAGCCTTTGCGCTTTTTGCCCACTGCTTTACCTGCTCGAAAGACCTGAAAGCGGCGACTCGCATCAGTCGATCCTTGGTCGAGCGGGGAATCGCCGTTCTGCGATTCGACTTCACGGGTTTGGGTCAGTCCAAGGGTGAATTTGCGGAGACCAACTTCACCTCGAACCTTGGCGATCTGGAAGCGGCCGTGGACTACTTGCGCTTGGCCCATCAAGCCCCCCAGCTGTTGATCGGCCACAGCCTCGGCGGTGCAGCGGTGTTGACCATGGCCTCGAAGGTTCCGGAATGCCGAGGCGTGGTGACGTTGGGGGCGCCGTCCGACACCCGTCATCTTCGAGAAACGCTGCTCGTCGCGGCTCCGGAGCTGGGGGACGATCGCGAAGAGGTGGAGGTGACCCTGGCAGGGCGACCGTTCCAAATTCAACGCCAATTCCTCGACGATCTCGAAGATCAAAAAGTCCTCAAAGCCGTCCAATCCCTGGGGCGACCGATTCTGGTGATGCATTCGCCCATCGACGATGTAGTCGATATCGATCACGCGAGGCGAATCTACGAGGCCGCCAAACATCCCCGCAGCTTCATTTCGTTGGACGACGCCGATCACCTTCTGATCGCCAAACCCGCCGATGCCGAATACGCGGCTGGAGTCATCGCCGCTTGGGCCGGACGCTATATCGAGCCCGACGAGCAGAGCACCGCCGATGAGGATCGCGTGGAAAAAGCCGTGGCTTTGGCGCTGGAAGAGGGAGAGGTCAGCGTTTCCGGGCAAGCAGGCCTACGTCAGTCCATTCGAGCCGGTGGGCATGTGCTCGTGGCCGACGAGCCGGAGCGTTTGGGAGGAGGAGACGAGGGACCGAATCCCTACGATTTGCTGTTGGCAGCCTTGGGAGCCTGCACAAATATGACCCTCCGGATGTACGCCAACCGCAAGAATTGGCCACTGGCGGGTGTCGACTCCATTCTGAGGCATCGCAAAATTCACGCCCAGGATTGCGCGGAATGTGAAACGGAAGACGGGCGGGTCGACGTGATCGAGAGGGAGCTGACCCTGTCGGGAGATCTGTCGGAATCACAGATCGAGCGTCTGATGGAAATCGCAGACCGTTGTCCCGTGCACCGGACGCTGACCTCCGAGACCGTGATCCGGAGCCGGCGCTCATGAGTCCGAGAATTTGGGATAGCGAGGGACAGAAGAACAGCCCCCGTCGTTCGTCGGAGGCCTCCGACGAAAAAGCATCGAAACGGCCTTCCAAGCCGCGCAAGGTGAGGAAGGGCTCCCGCAAGCGCCGTCGATCTCGGGAGGTCGAGCGACCCGTTTATCGGGAGCCGGACGTCTTCGAGGACGACAGCTCTCTCGCCTGGGATGCCGATGAGCCGAGCGACGTCGCCGAAGACGATCTGAGTGCATTCGACGACGAGGATGAGTCCGAGCCCTTTGTGCTCGACCGGCCCGAGCATTCGGTGTCCCGCAAGCACATCTCACCGGGAGCGCTGAAGGTCCTCTATCGATTGAAGAAGCTCGGCTATCGCTCCTATCTTTGCGGCGGTGCGGTGAGGGATTTGATGTTGGGACGGCGACCGAAAGACTTTGACGTCGCCACGGAGGCCCGCCCCCACGAAATCAAGCAAGCCTTTCGCAACGCGCGGATCATCGGACGACGGTTTCGGCTGGCGCACATCATTTTTCACGACGAAATCGTCGAGGTATCGACCTTTCGTCGCACCCCGGATCCCGACGAGCAGGCTGGGGGGCCCGAAGATCTGTTGATCACCAACGACAATACCTACGGCACGCCCCTCGAGGATGCCTTTCGGCGCGATTTCACCATCAACGCCCTTTACTACAACATCGAGGATTTTTCGGTGGTGGACTATTGCGGCGGTATCGACGATTTGGAAGATGGTCTGATTCGGGTCATCGGGGATCCGCAGGTCCGTTTTTGCGAGGATCCCGTGCGCATGATGCGCGCCTGCGAGTTCGCGGGGCGATTGGGATTCAGTGTTGAGGAAGAGACCCAAAGAGGCATTCGGGAGAACCGCCGGGAGCTGATGAAAGCAGCACCCGCCCGCATGACCGAAGAGCTGCTTCAGCTGCTCAAATCCGGCCATGTCAACGCTTCGATGCAGTGGATGCTGGATCTCGGCGTGCTCAAGGTGGTGTTGCCCGAGGCCCTTTCGATGATCGAAGCCCACGAGCGTGGGGCCGGTAGCTTTACCGGAATCTTGCCGGTGCTCGACGAGATGGTGGAAGAAGACCGCCATTTGAGCGATCCCGTCTTGCTCGGAGCCCTATTGCTGCCCGACATCATGCTGCGGCGCTTCGACTACGAGGAGCGCGAGCGCAAGAAAATGGCGTCGACCCAATTCCGCAAGGCGGTCGAGAACACGCTGAAGCCTTTTTCCGACCGCTATTCGATTGCCAAGCACAAACGCGCCATGTTGTCCCATGCTCTCGACGGATTCCATCGAATGTGCAGCCAAGAATGGACCCAAGGGCAGAGAATTCGATTTACCTCCAAGAGCTACTTTGAAGACGCCCTGGTGCTTTTCGAGATCCTTGTGCGTGCCACGGGCGAAGGAGAAGACGCGTTGGAGCTTTGGAACGGCGCGCGCAAACAGCGACGGGGCCGACCGAAGCCCCATGTGGAGAGGAAAGGTCGTTCGAGGCGCCGGAGGGGCCGCCGCTGAAGGAAAGACTTGGGTTAACATCATGAACACCGGAGCGGGCCCACACGGCGCCGCTCGTCCGAGATCGGTGGTGTCGGCCGCCCGCCAACCGCGCTCAGTCATCACCCATCCGGTTTTGTCACTAGAATTCAAAGCGAAAAAGATTTCAAAGCGAACACTTGATTTCAAAGAGAAGAGGTAAGCATGGGCTGGATCATCGACCTGTACCGTTCCCCCATGGCCAAGAAAGCGGTGATGGCGGTTACGGGACTGATGCTGTTCGGCTTCGTCGTGACCCATATGCTCGGCAATCTGAAGCTGTACCTAGGACCGGAAAAGCTCAACGCGTACGCCCACGGGCTGCGAGAAATCGGTGAGCCGTTCTTTGGTCACGGGCAGTTTTTGTGGGTCGCGCGAACCGGTCTCTTGGTGGCTGTGGGTCTGCATATTCTGAGCGCTTGGCAGCTCACCCAAATTAATCGTCGGGCGCGACCGGAGGGGTACCGAAAGGAAACCCACGAGAAGTCCACCTACGCGTCACGGACCATGCGGTGGGGCGGAGTGATCATCCTTCTTTTCGTCGTCTACCACCTGCTGCACCTGACCACCGGCGATGTCCACTCTGATTTCAAGGCGGGCGACGTCTACCACAACGTGGTCTCCGGTTTCTCCAACCCGTTGACCTCCGCCTTTTATATCTTGGCGAATATCGCCTTGGGCTTTCACCTTTTCCATGGGCTGTGGAGCATGTTCCAGTCCTTGGGTCTGAACGGTGGGCGATTCAATCATCTGCGCAAACAATTCGCGGTCGCCTTTGCCGTAGTCATTTCAGCCGCCAACATCTCATTTCCGCTCGCCGTCCTCACCGGACTCGTGCAGTAGGAGCCCACCAGCATGAAGCTCGACGCAAAGATACCCGAGGGTCCTATTGAGAAGAAATGGGACGAGCATCGTTTTCACATGAAGTTGGTGAATCCCGCCAACAAGAGGAAATTCAACGTGATCGTGGTCGGTACCGGCTTGGCCGGTGCTTCGGCGGCGGCGACCATGGCCGAGCTGGGCTACAACGTCAAAGCGTTTTGCTACCAAGACAGCGCTCGGCGTGCCCACTCCATCGCCGCCCAAGGCGGCATCAATGCCGCCAAGAACTACCAGAACGACGGTGACAGCGTGTATCGGCTGTTTTACGACACCGTCAAAGGCGGCGATTACCGCTCTCGCGAGGCCAACGTTTACCGCCTGGCCCAAGTGTCGGTGAACATCATCGATCAATGCGCTGCCCAGGGCGTGCCGTTCGCCCGCGAATACGGCGGCATGTTGGACAATCGATCCTTTGGCGGTGCCCAGGTCTCCCGCACCTTCTACGCCCGTGGTCAGACCGGCCAACAGCTACTGCTCGGCGCCTATCAGGCCCTGTCGCGGCAGATCCACACCGGCAAGGTGAAGATGTATCCGCGCACGGAAATGCTCGATGTGGTGTTGGTGGACGGACACGCCAAGGGCGTGGTGGTTCGCGATTTGGTGACGGGTGAGGTCTCCAGCCACGCGGGCGACGCGGTGGTGCTCGCCACCGGTGGATACGGCAACGTCTTCTTCCTTTCCACCAACGCCAAGGGCTGTAACGTCACCGCGGCTTGGCGTGCCCATCGACGGGGCGCGCTCTTCGCCAACCCCTGCTACACCCAAATTCACCCCACTTGTATTCCGGTCTCCGGCGACCACCAAAGCAAGCTGACCCTGATGTCGGAGAGCTTGCGCAACGACGGTCGAATTTGGGTGCCGAAAAAAGGTGGCGACAACCGACCGCCGGGACAGATTCCCGAGCAGGATCGCGACTACTACCTCGAGCGCCGGTATCCCAGCTTCGGCAACCTGGTGCCCCGTGACGTCGCATCCCGCAACGCCAAAGCCGTCTGTGACGAGGGCCGCGGAGTGGGACCCGGTGGATTGGGGGTCTACCTCGACTTCGCCGACGCCATCGGCCGCCTCGGGCAGGATACGGTATCCGCCAAATACGGCAATCTTTTCCACATGTACGAGAAGATCACCGGCGAAAATCCCTATCAGGTGCCCATGCGCATCTACCCGGCCGTGCACTACACCATGGGTGGTTTGTGGGTGGACTACAACCTGATGACCAACATTCCGGGCCTTTACGCCATCGGCGAAGCGAATTTCTCGGACCACGGTGCTAATCGGCTGGGGGCTTCGGCCCTGATGCAAGGGCTCGCGGACGGCTATTTCGTCCTGCCGTACACCATCGGCAACTACCTGGCTCAACACATGGGTGAGGACGTCACCACCGACGACCAAGCGTTCAAGAATGTCGAGGCCGAGGTCGCGGGTCGGGTGGATCGTCTGATGTCGATCAACGGAAGTCGCAGCGTCGATTCCTTCCATCGCGAGCTCGGAAAGCTGATCTGGGATTATTGCGGCATGGCCCGCAACGCCGAAGGCCTCAACACGGCCCTTGAAAAAGTGCCCGCCTTGCGTGAGGAGTTCTGGAACGACGTGCGGGTGCTGGGCTCGGCGGAGAACGTCAACCAGAGCTTGGAGAAGGCGGGTCGAGTCGCCGATTTCTTCGAGCTCGGTGAGCTGATGTGCCGGGATGCCCTCGACCGTGACGAGTCTTGCGGCGGGCACTTCCGGGAAGAGCATCAAACCGAGGAAGGTGAGGCCTTGCGAGACGACGAGTCGTTCTCTTTCGTTTCAGCATGGGAAAAGAAAGAAGGCACCGACTGGCAGCTGCATAAAGAGCATTTGGAATTCGAATACGTCAAGCTCACCCAGAGGAGTTATAAATAATGGACCTCACTCTTCATGTTTGGCGCCAATCGGGCTCCAATGCCGACGGCCGCTTGGTGACCTACGAAGCCAAGGACATCAGCCCCGACATGTCTTTTCTCGAGATGCTCGACGTGGTCAACGAGGGTTTGATCGAGAAGGGCGAAGAGCCGATCACTTTTGATCACGATTGTCGCGAGGGCATCTGCGGTGCCTGCGGCATGATGATCAACGGCAACGCCCACGGGCCCCAAGGCGGCACGACCGCTTGTCAGCTGCACATGCGCAGCTTCAAAGACGGCGATTCGATCACCATCGAGCCCTGGCGCGCGGCCGCGTTCCCGGTGTTGAAGGATCTGATGGTGGATCGCAGCGCGTTCGATCGCATCATTCAGGCCGGAGGTTACGTCTCTGTGAACACCGGCTCGGCACCGGACGCCAACGAAATTCCGGTCCCCAAAGCCGACGCCGACGTCGCGTTTGAAGCCGCGGCTTGCATCGGCTGCGGAGCCTGCGTGGCCCAATGCCCGAACAGCGCCGCCCAGCTCTTCACTTCCGCCAAGGTGTCGCATTTGGGTCTCCTGCCCCAAGGCCAGCCCGAGCGCTATCAGCGTGTGGTGGAGATGGTGGCGCAGATGGAGTCGGAGAGCTTCGGCAGCTGCACTAACCACCGGGAATGTGAAGCCGCGTGTCCGAAAGAGATCTCCACGGACTTCATCGCGCGCATGAACCGCGACTATTTCGCGGCCTTGTTCAAGGGTAAACGTCCCGCTTCCGCGGGCTGATCAAATCCCGGGTACGGCGCGGCTGCTTTCGCGGACAAGGCACCGCGCCGACTCACCGGGAGCATCCGCTCAGTCCGGCTGAGGCTCGCTATGGGTTGCCAGGGTGAAGTAGAAGGTCGAGCCCATGCCCTCGCCTTCGGACTCGATCCACAGCTGACCGCCGTGCACGTCGATGATGCGGCGCACAAGGGCGAGGCCGACTCCCGTGCCCTCTTTCTTCTGATCCAGCTGCTCAAAAAGACCGAAAATTACTTTTTGGTGCCCGGTATCGATGCCGATGCCGTTGTCGCGGACGAAGAAAACGGGCTCAGGCTCCGGTAAGCAGCCGATTTCCACCCGTGGCTCGGGCTGATCCCCCATGAATTTGATCGCGTTCTCCACCAGATTCTGGATCACCTCGCCGAGCCGGAGCCGATCCCCGACCACACGGGGTAGATTTTGGGAAACGATGACTTCTACGCCGGCCTGGTGGATGGGGCCGGCCAGCAGGTCGACCGTTTCCTGGGCGAGCTCGCGCAGGCAGAATTCCACCGGCGGATTCACCAATCGACCGACCCGAGAAAGCTCCAGGAGATCGCTGAGCAGATCATGCATGCGATCCGCCGCGTCACCAATACGCTGGATGTCGGAGCTCATGGCCTCGCGATTGCCTTCCTCGGCGTCCTCCCGCAGCAAACCCAGGAAGCCCTTGATCGTGACCAGCGGGCTCTTCAGATCGTGGGATACCGTATAGCTGAAGCGCTCCAACTCCGCGTTTTTGGACTCGAGCTCGTTGGTATAGCTCTTCAGGCGGTCCTCGGTTTGAGATCGCTCGCTGATTTCCCGAGTCAGGTTTTCGTAAAGATTGGCGTTTTCGAGGGAAATCGCGGATTGACCCAAAAGGATTCTCAGGGCGGACAGGCGGTCCTCGGTAAACGCATGGGCTGTGGTCGTGTTTTCCAGGTATAGGACACCTCGGGTCTCGCCATGGCTGGTCATGGGAAGACAGAGCAAGGATCTCAGCTTGCCTTCCAGGATGCGCGGATCGGTCGCAAATTGCTCTCCGGTGGTCGCATCACCCAACACCACGTCGTCACCCGTGCGGAATACATAGAGGGCTGCCGATCGGCAGATCTCATGGTAATGCTCGAGGGGAATCGGCTCGCTGACATTGGGCAAAGCCTCGGCCGAGCTGACCTCGGCTTCAATGACCAATCGTCCCTCTCGGGCCGTCAGCAGCACTCCGCGGTCGGCGCCGGCCTGCTCGAGGGCTACGGCGAGCAGAGTCTGCAGCAGCCGTTCCAGGCGCACCTCCTTGGAGATCGCTTGGCAAGCTTTGAGGATCTCATCCAGATCCAAACCATCGGGTTGTGAGCCCTTTTCGGTTGAAATCGGGACAGCTAGATCCGGGTAGCGACGCTGAAACTCATCTACCTTGGCGTCGGCGCCCCATTGGTTGTAGAGGTCTTGGGCGGAGTAGAGATAGATATTGGCGGCGCGAGGATCCCCCACTTCGATCCAGAAGCGGCCGTAGTGCTCCAAGGCTAGGGCTTGGTATTGCAGAAGGCCGTGCTGCTCCGTGGCTTTGGCGGCCTTCTGGTAGAGCTGGATCGCGTCTCGAAGCTGCCCTTGAAGGCGAGCCTGCTCGGCTTCGACCAGCCACTGCATATGGGAGAAGTTGGCGCTACAGGCTTCGGCCCAATGACAGAGCAACGAGTGGTTCTGATCCAAGATCCTGGCCCATTCCCTTTGCTCAGATTCCTTGCCGTGGGCCCAGTGGCGGGTGATCACCAAAGACGAGAATAAGACGGTGTCGGCCAATAGGGGTTGGGTAGGAATGGCGCGCCGAATCTCCGGCAGGCGAGAGAGCAGCTGGATGGCTTCGGCGGTGGCGTCGAATAGGTAAAGCTGTCTGATTTTCGAGGCGTAGAAAATAGCCGTGGCGTATTTCGAATCCCGAACAGAATCGAGGTAAGCCTGCTCGTCGAAATCGGCGGCATTGAAGGACTCGGGACTTTCGGTTCTCCCCGTCAGGGCAGCCATGGGCTGGAGCAGACCGGCGCGGATTTGGTCTCGCAGGCGCGTCGCATAGGAGCGCTCTAGGTATCCCAACTGTGTTTCGGTCTCGGCGGCTAGCTGGTCCAAGGGCTCGCCGGCGAAAAAGCGGCTGCTGAGCATGAACCAGAGGGCGTAGTTGGAGAATGCGAGATCACCGCAGTCCAAGCAGATCCCCAGGGCCTCGTGCAGCGGCTCGACACTGTGTTTCAGCGGACGATGCCATGGCAGGATGCCCCCGGCGTAGAGGGTGAGGGCACGGGCTCTCGACCAATCGTTCAGGCTCTGGGCCCCTAGCAGCCGCATGGCCAAGCTGCCGAAGGCTAGGGCAGTCTGGTAGTCCCGCTGCATGGGGATGGCGGTCGCGACGGCAAATCGGGCGTAGCCCATAGCCGCCATTTGGTTGTGGCCGCATCTGATCGACAAGTTGACTTGTCTGGTAGCGGACCAAGCTAAGAGATCCGCTCGTCCACGGCCATATGCGGCAGACGAGATATTGGACAGCACGCGCATCAACAGCATCAGCTCGGGGTCATGGCTCCTAGGTATGGAGACCAGCTCCTCGATCTGGCGGTCGCCGATCAGCTCCTCCATGGTGGCCAATTCCTCGTCCAGCGCTTGATTGCAGCTGTCCGGAGTCGGCATGTTGTGGCCCAACAAGACCAATGTGCGCTCGGCAGCTTCGATGGCCTCCACGTTTCGCCCTTGAACCAGCAGCCCGTCCATGTGCAATAAGTAGAGATCCACCTGCTCATCCAGATGGCGACAGCGGGGGAGGAGCGCGGTGAAATGCTGGTCGGCTTCGTCGAAGCGGGTGGAAAGGACCAAGCTTTCCAAGATTTCACGGTGAAAGTCGAAGGTCAGCCGGGCTTGGTCCTGCCAGTGATCCGGGCCGAAAAGCTCTAAACCGGAGCGTAAGAAGCGAATGGAGTCGGGATAGGCCGCGGAAGACTTGGCCTGCCGCCCGGCTTGGAGATAGATCTCGGCTACCTTGACCCGTTCTTCGGCTCGGCGAAGCAGGGATTTGCCGTGCTCGAAATGCTCGACCACCTCGAAGAGCAGGTCCTCGGGCGCCCTGGAGGAGCGGGTGAAATATCTGGCGATTCGCAGATGGAGAGCCGCTCTTGCTAAGACCGGTAGGGAGAAATAAGCAGCTTGTTGGATGCGGTCGTGGGCGAATCGCAGCTGGCAGGTGGACGGCACGTCGTCGCAGGTGGCGGCGCTCGAGAGGGCGAGGTAGTGCTCGTCCAAGGGCAGAACCAGTCCTTCCTCAATCGCGGGCCATAGAGCTGCTGCGGCGGAGGGGCCGTTCGGGCGTTCGTAGACCGAGGCCAGGGTGGCAAAGCGAAACGTGCCTCCCAGACAAGCAGCCCACCGCAGAACACCCCGGGTTTCTCTGGGCAGGGTCTGGATCTTTTGGCTGACCAGCTCGACCACATTGTGGGTGATCTCCTGCTCCCGGATTCCCTTCATATCCCACTGCCAACCCTTGGGTTGACGGAATCGAATCAAACCCTGGTCGTAGAGGGATTGAACGAATTCCCGGGCGAAAAGCGGATTGCCGGCGGTTTTTAGGTGCACTAGCTCAGCCAGCGGGCGAGTCGCGGAAAGGGGGCTCGAGAGGGTGTCGGAGAGCAGGCGATTCAGGTCCGCGGGCTCCAAGTTTTCGAGCTGCAAATTATTGACCGACCCCACCTTGGTCTCGATACGGCTCAGGGTTGTGGTCAGTGAGTGCTCTCGATGGACCTCGTTGCTGCGAAAAGCGCCGAGAATGAAAAGGTGTGGAACCGCTTCCCGGGTCGCCATGGCCTCGAGCAATCTCAGGCAGGCTTGGTCGGCCCATTGGAGGTTGTCGAGAAAGATCACCAATGGGTGCTCTGGGCGACTGACGGCTCTCAGAAATTTGATCAAGGCCCGGTGCAGGCGGGATTCCGTCTCCCTCGGGGCGAGGGGGCGAGAAGGGCGGGGGCCCAAGACGAATTCCAGGCTCGGGATGAGATCCAGCAGCACTTGGTCCCGAGGACCGATCACGTGATCGATGCGCCGTCGCCACTCCGCCAGCACAGAGGCGCTCTCGGTGAGGAGGTGGCCGCAAAAGGCCTCCAGGGCTTGGGCCAAGGCCGAGTAGGGGCGGCCGCGCAGATATTGGCCGCATTTTCCCACGACGAAATAACCGCGATGCCCGGTCAGCTCCCGCTGAAGCTCGTGGACCAAGGCCGACTTGCCGATGCCCGGGGCTCCCGACACCAAGAGCATGACGGTGCGCTTGGAGGGGCTCGAGGGCAAGAATGCGGCTTGGCGGAACGTGGAGAGGATGGCGCTGGTCTGAGGACGGCGACCGTAGATGCGTTCCGGCAAGTGAAATTTGGCCGGTAGGTCGGCTTCTCCGAGCTGAAAGTCCGAGACGTGGCCGGCCCACCGCAGCTCGCGCAGAAACCTTTCGATATCCCGCCTCAGGCCCCTGGCGCTGAAGTACCTTTCCTCGGCGCTCTTGGCCATGAGCTTTTCGACCATGCGCACCACCGGGGGTGGAAGGTCCGGGCGCAGCTCGCGGAGGGGCGTCGGAGTGGTGGAAAGGTGGCTGTGGATGAGCTCCGCCGGCTCGGTGGCCTCGAAGGGCAGGCGCCCGGTCAGCATTAGATAAGCGGAGATGCCTAGGGAATAGAAATCGCTGCGGTGATCCAAGGATCGATTCATGCGTCCGCTCTGCTCGGGGGACATGAATTCGATTCGCCCGGAGCCTCGGCGGGGTAGGACCGCCCCGGGGTTCTCTCGACGCACCCGGGTCGCTTGACCGAAATCGATGATCTTGGCGGACCCGGTTTCCGCGTGGTAGACCAAATTTCGGGGATGGATGCCTTTGTGAATGACCCCTGATCGATGGATGGCGGCCAGGCCTTTGACCACCTGGAGCAGAATTCGGAGGAACGAGCGGGTTTCGAAGCCCTTTTCCGGAATCTGATCTTCCAAACAGCTTCCTTCGAGCATCTCCTGCACCAGCACCCAATGATTCATCAGAGGAACCACGTCGTGGTAGCGAACGACTTGGGGGTGCACGACCAGACTGCCCACCTCGTACTCCAACCGATAGCGGGTGCGGAACGCGATCGATTGGGGGCGCACGGGCATCTTCAAGACAAACGCCTGACCGTCCGATTCGCGCGTGGCTCGCAACACGCGGGATCGGTCACCTTCGTAGATGGTCTCGTTGGCGGTAAACCCCGGAGGGACCATGGGTGAAACAGGCATTCTAGCTAAGATGATATGGCATCCCAGAGGGTTCAGGCATTAGCAATATGCCTTTGAAGGCGGAAGCCTCTCATCATGTGGCTTGGTGGACCCATATGGACGCGATAGGATTGTCGCATGCTGCCGAAAAACGCGAGACGAGAAGAAGTCCTGGACCGGCTCGAGGAGCAAGGCGGGTTGAAACCCGGCGTGGTTCAGCGGGTCCATCAAGAGACCGGGGTACCGGAAGCCGATATCTATGGTGTCGCCACCTTCTACCACCTCTTGGCTGAGCCGGACGTCGAGGTCCGCGTTTGCCAAGGTCTGACCTGCAAGGTGTTGGGCAGCGAAGCCCTCATGCGGGACGTTCAGTCGACCGGCACTTCCGCGTGTTACGCCTCCTGCCTCGGGCGTTGTGATCAGGCGCCGGCGCTTTGGCGGGCCCACCACCAAGAGCCGCCCCTGCACACGGGCCTGACCGAATCCCATTCGGGGCTGGCCATCGATTTGGAAAACCACAAGAAATACAAGCTGAAGGCGTTACAGAAGCTCTTGGCCCAAGGCCCGGATTGGGTGCTCGGCCAGCTGGAGACCTCGGAGCTCACCGGTCGCGGCGGGGCCGGCTTTCCGGCCCACATCAAATGGCGAGCAATCCGAGGGCAGGCCGAGACAGAGCGCTACATCGTGCTCAACGCCGACGAGGGTGAGCCCGGTACGTTCAAAGATCGCGAGGTGATGCTGCGTCGCCCGGATCTCGTGCTCGAGGGCCTGGCGATCGCCGCCAAATGCCTGGAGGCCGCGGATATTTATCTCTATATCCGGGGGGAGTTCCAGGGGCCCAAGCAAGCCATGCGAGACGCCTTGACCCGACTTCAGGAGACCGGCTTGTTGGACGGTCTCAATTGGCATTTCGTGGACGGCCACGGCGCTTATATTTGTGGTGAGGAGACGGCCCTTTTAGAGGCTCTCGAAGGCAAGCGTGGCATGCCGAGAATGAAACCTCCATACCCGGTGGAGAAAGGTTTCCGAGGCAAGCCGACCCTGATCCAAAACGTCGAGACCATCGCCTGCTTGCCCGCGATTCTCCGCCAGGGCGGTGAGTGGTTTCGAGACCTGGGCAAGACCGAAGCGGGCACCAAGCTCTACTGTCTCTCCGGGCACGTCCGCAGACCCGGCGTTTACGAGGTCCCGATGGGGTCGACCATGGCGGAGCTCCTCGATCAAGCCGGTGGAGTCGACGGCAACCTCAAGGCGTTTTCGCCCGGAGGTGCCTCGTCCGGCTTCTTGCCGGCATCCGAGGTCGACATCCCCATGGATTTCAAATCCTTGCGCGACGCGGGCAGCATGCTCGGCTCCGCCGGGGTGGTGGTGCTCAACGACACCGTGGACATGGTGGAGGCGTCCCTGATGCAGGCGGTCTTTTTCGAAGACGAGTCCTGTGGTCAATGCGCGCCCTGCCGAATCGGGACCCAAGTGATTCGGCAAACTCTCGAACGGTATCTAGAATCCAAAGACGTCGCGGTGCTCGCGCATCTGAATGAAGTGATGTGGGGCATGGGCGAGGCGTCGATTTGTGGCTTGGGTCAGGCCGCTTACTGGCCTTTGCAGTCGGCGATGAAGTATTTTCCGCAAGAATTCGGCCTTGAAGCGGATTCCGCCAACGATTGAGCAACGACATCGAGGAACTGATGGCAGACGGACAATTCGTGATCATCGACGGCAATGAGCTCTCCTTCGAGGAGGGCGAGACTCTGTTGCAAGTGGCGGCGAGGGCGGACATCGAGATTCCCACCCTGTGCTACGACGAGCGCTTATCACCCGCGGGAGCTTGCCGAATGTGCTTGGTGGAGGTGGAGGGCTCGCGCTTGATGCAACCCGCTTGCTCCTTCAAGGCCACGGGGGGAATGGTGGTCAGGACCCAGACCCCGAAGGTGGAACGTAATCGACGCTTCCTGCTTTCGCTGCACATGGCGGACACGGAGCAGGATCGAGAGCGCGCCGAGGACGCCAACCCTTCGCGCATCTTCGACCTGGCGGATGTGCACGGCACCGCGGGCTGCTTTCCCAAGGTGGAGCAGAAACGGTCGGGACGCCCCCAAGACGTCAACAAATTCATCGAGTTTCGGCCGGAGCGGTGCATCAACTGCAGCCTGTGCACCCGCTATTGCGAGCAAATCGAGGCGGTTTCGGCGATCACTCTCGCCGGGAGAGGGGCCGAGACCACGATTTCAACGGCCGATGCGAAGTCCCTCACCGACACTACCTGCGAGCTGTGCGGTGGTTGTGTGGCCGTTTGTCCCACCGGTGCGATGACCGAAAAACCGGCGCTGGCGTACGGCAAGCCGGAGAAAGAGCTGGAGAAGATTCGAACCACCTGCAATTTCTGTGGTGTGGGTTGCCAGCTGGATCTCAACGTCGACCGCGAGGCGAATCGGATCGTCAAGGCCACCAGCCCGCCGCCGGGAACCACCGTCAATGACGGGAGCTTGTGCGTGAAGGGACGATTCGCCAACGATTTCGTGCACCACGAGGAGCGGCTGACGTCGCCGCTGATTCGCCAAGAGGACGGCTCGTTCAGGGAAGCGAGCTGGGACGAGGCCCTCGATCGTGTGGTCAGCGGTTTGCAAGGCATCGCCGATCGCCACGGTGAAGACGCGTTGGCGTTCATCAGCTCCAGCCGATGCACCGGCGAGGAGAATTACCTCTTTCAAAAGCTGTCGAGGGCCGCATTTCGAACACACAATGTTCATCAATGCGCGGCCACGTGACACGCCCCCACGGTTGCCGGTCTGGTAACCACGTACGGCGCAGGAGCGATGACCAACTCGATCCCGGAGATACGGGATGCGGACTTCTTGTTCGTCACCGGTTCGAATACCACCGAAGCCCATCCGATTATCGCCATGGAGATGAAGCGGGCCGTGGCCCGCGGAGCCAAGCTGGCGGTCTCTGACCCTCGGGCCATTTGGCTGACGGAAATCGCCGATTGGCATATGCAGCTCAAGCCCGGGTCGGACGTCTGGCTGCTCAACGCCATGGCCCACGTGATCGTGACCGAAGGGCTGGAAGATCGCGAGTTCATCGAGCGGGCCACCGAGAATTTCGATTCGGTCCGCGAGACCGTGCTTCGCTACCCGCCGGAGGAAGCGGAGAAGCACACCGGGGTTCCGGCGGAGATGATCCGTGAGGTGGCCAGGGCGTATGCCGGCACCAAAAAAGCCGGCATCTACTACACCCTGGGAATTACCGAGCACACCACGGGCACGGACAACGTCTATGCCCTTTCGAATCTGGTGTTGATGACCGGGCACCTCGGGGTACGCTCCGCGGGCATGAATCCGTTGCGGGGACAGAACAATGTCCAGGGTGCCAACGACGCCGGCGCCACGCCGGTCTTTTACCCGGGATATCAATCGGCATCGGATCCGGACGTTCGAGATAAATTCTCGAAGGCCTGGGGGGTGGAGCAGAGCTCGAATCCCGGTTTGAACCTGAACCAGATGATGAAAGTCCTGGGCACCGATCTCAAAGGCCTCTACCTGATGGGTGAGGACATCGTGATCTCTGAGCCCAATGTCGGCCGGGTGGAGGAAGCCCTGAACCACATGGAGCTGGTGGTCGTTCAAGACATCTTCTTCAACGAAAGCTGTCGATTCGCCGATGTGATTCTTCCTGCCGCCTGCTACGCCGAGAAGGATGGAGTGTTCACCAATTCCGATCGACGAGTTCAGCGGGTGAGGAAGGCGGTCGATCCGCCGGGCAACGCCAGAGCCGATTGGCAGATCCTAAAAGAGATCATGGATCGCTCGGGGCTCGAGCAACCGGACTATCAACATCCGGCGGAGATTTACGCGGAAATGGCGTCGCTGGCGCCGAAATTCTCCGGCATCTCCCATGAGCGGCTAAACGCGGATCCGAAGGGTTTGCAATGGCCGGTGGAAACCCCGGACGCTCCCTCCACGGAGTACCTACACAAGAACGGAGTCGCTCGGGGGAAAGGGCTGTTCCAAGCAGTGGATTATCGTCCGCCCTTTGAATCGGCGGATCCGGAATACCCGCTGGTGCTCTCCACGGGGCGCACGCTCTACCACTACAATGCCGCCACCCAAACCCGCCGCTCAGAAGGCCTGAGCGGCAAGCAGCCCGAATGCTTTGTGGAGGTGCATCCGCGGGACGCCCGACGGCTGGGCATTGAAGACGGTCAGATGGCGGACGTGGTCACGCGCCGAGGGCGGGTGCGAAGCCGGGTGATGGTCAGCCGTCAGGTGCGTCGTGGCGCCATTTGGATGCCGTTCCACTTCCCGGACACCAAAACCAATGCCCTGACCACCGACGCTGGAGACGCGGTGACGGGCACGGGCGAGTACAAGGTGTGCGCCGCCAGATTGGAGCCGAGAACCGAGGAACAGCCGGAACAGGTCTTCCCCGGAGCCTACGCCGCGATCCGGGTCTAGCTACCTAGATCTCATCCAGAAATGGAACTTTCGAGCCAACGTGAGGCTGGGTGGACCGAGGACGGAAATGAAGCTTGTCTGAGCGGCACAGCCTATGAATCGGCTTAAGCTCCAACACATCAGCAATTTATGGCGGTTCCTCAGCGGCGGCGCGAGCTCGTAGGGAGCCGGGGCCGCCCAGGCCGCAGGCCACCCAGCCGACCCTGCGAGACCATTTTTGGACGGAAACTACCTAAGTTCTTCTTGGGGTGGCGGCGCCTGGGGGGACTTGGCCACTAGGTAGACGTGGAAGCAAGTGCCCTCGCCGTGGCGGGAGTCGACGGACAGCTCGCCGCCGTGGTTTTTGACGATCGTCAGGCTGGAGGCCAACCCCAACCCGTTGCCGTCGGCCTTGGTGGTGAAATAGGGGTCGAAGACCCGCTCCACCAGCTCGGGAGGGATGCCGTCGCCAAAGTCTTGGATGTCGATCCGGATATAGGACCCCGGCTCTAATGAGCCGTGCCGGGCCTTTAGCTCCACGTTTTGTGCCGCGACCTCGATGGTGCCTCCGTCCGGCATGGCCTGGGCGGCATTGATGAAGAGGTTTTCGAAGACTCTAGCAATGAGCGGGGAGTCGACTCGTCCCGGCCATAGATCCTCGGGGAATGAAAAGGCGCATTCGGCTCGGTAGCTGCTCAAGGACACCTTGGCGCAGCGCTCGAGCAGCTCCGGGAGTGAGGTGCTGCGGCGGTTCGGCGTGTCGCTGCGCGAGAAATTGAGCAGCTGTCGGGTCAGGGCCTGGGCTCTGGAGCAGGCCGCATCGGCCTCTTTCAATAGGGCCAGCTCTTCACCCTGTAGGGAATCTTGGAGCAAGTCCAGGTTGCCGAAAATGCTGGTCAGCAGGTTGTTGAAATCGTGGGCGATGCCCCCGGCCAACAGAATCAAAGCGTCGTGTTTTCGGGCTTTCAGGCGTTGTTGCTCCGACTTCAGGCGAGCGGTCACATCGCGGATGACCGCGAATCCACCCACGATCTCTCCCTCGCCGTCGTAGAGGGGTGAGTAACGCCCTTCGAAATAGCCGTCGATCCCGTTGTGGGGAACCTGGATCAGCTGCTCTGGGGAGAAGACGGTCTTGCCGGCCAAGGCGTCGAAGAAATAACGGTCCTCGCCGATTTCCGAGAGAAAAGGAAAGACTTCGAAGGCGATTCGACCGACTACGCGATCTCGGGGTATGCCCGAGATACGTTCCATGATGGGATTCCAGAGGGTGTAGCGGCAATCACAATCAAAAGCCAGCAAGCCGTCGATATTGCTTTCGATCAGATATTCGTAGATTTGGGGGTTCGAATCCAAGACAGAGCGGGATCCAGAGGCCGATGTTTTATCGTTTCCCATGCTACGTTCCAATGATTGCGCGAACGACGAGAGGCGTTTTTCAGCCGATCAAAGTGGAGAATCTCCGCAGGGCTCTCAGAAATGAATTGCCCACAAGTATACACCCCTTCAGGCAAGGAGTCTTCTATCCGGTCGGCGCTCGAGCCGGATCGTCCGATCTTTCGGGGGGCGAGGCTCGGCTGAAAGGCCGTCAGCCGGCCGGAGGATGGAAGACTCCGAGGTAGGCCGCGATCGCTCCGATCAAGGGGATGATCCACCAAAGGATGGTTCGACCGTCTGCCCAGCGCTTGATCAGCACGACGATTCCGCCGAGCACCAGCCACACCACGAGCTTGATCCAAACCCAGCTGGGAATGCCATGGATGCCGAGCTTGGCCATCAGACCGAATCCGGAGACCAGCAACACCACTAAGGAAAGGCCGTGCATGATGGACCCCAGCTTTCGCGCTTGGGCGTCACTGTGCTTGGCCGCGATGATCAGCCCGGCCAGAGCCGAAAAGAGGAAGAAGGCACCGACGAGGTGAAGCACTTTATAAGTCAGATAGTCCATGGCGCAGAGCTTATCTCAGGGTGAATCTTGTGTCGCCGGCGACGGCACGATTTTTTCCGGCGAATCCTGCTCGGCCGCGCTGAGGTGCCATCGCTGTTGGTAGAAGGCGCGATTGGCCGCGGGCTCGAGCAAGGTCGACGGCAAGCCCGAGTCCGACATGGCGAGGCCCTGAACCACCGGACCGAACGGGGTCTGCTGGCTGCCGGCGACGCCGAATTGATAGCCGACTTCCGTATCCCAAGCAGTGAGAACCGCATAGTAGGCGCCGGCGCTCAGCTCCACGTCGAGCACCGGGGTGGCATACCAATCGGATCCGATCCCGGGCGGCGACCAGACTTGCTCGTGAAGAATTTCGAAGGGACCGGCTCGATGCTCAGAACGGTAAATACCGACTTCGAGCTGGGTGGGAGCCGGCAGATCGAGCCACAGGCTGAGCTTGTTGAGCCGTAGATCCTGATCGAGATAAACCACGTTTCCTCGGGAAGAGCCTCCGAAAGCCGCGGAGCCGGGCTTCGGGCCGCCACCCCGCAGGTCGTTCGCACCGAGCTCGAGCAAGGAGATCTGATGCTCCGTCTCGCGATCCTCGTCCCATTGGGCATTTAGATCCGCGGAGACCGCTTCGATCCACGACGGCTCCGTAGTCGGCAAAGGAGCGCCGTCGATCATGATGTCGTGGGAGGTGATCAAGCGCTGGCGATAGATGGCCAGGTCAGAGACCTCGCTCTCGACATCGGGCAGGATCGGATCGAAATCCACGTGACCATGGGTCAGCTCGGCGAAGAGGGTCTCCTGCTGCCCGAGCCCGTAGCCGTAGGTCAGCTCTCCGTTCCAAGAGACGGCGACCAAATAATGCCGGCCCGACTCCAGGGAGAGGGCCAGCTCGCCGGAGCTGTACCAATCGGCGCCGCGACCTTGAACCGTGATGCTCCGCGCGAAAACGGAGGAGTAGCTACCGAGCTCGGCGTCGGCCACGTGCACCGAGAAGGTGAGATCTTGTTGATCGACGAAGTCGAGCCAAACGTCCCATTCCAGCAGCTCGGCATCCTCGAAGATCCGATAGACGTTGCCCCGTGCTTGCCCCGCGAGAGCGCGACGGCTGGAGATACCACCCACCTCATAGATCCACGTTTCGCCGTCGCCGGTACGATCCGCCAAGGTTCGGAGATCGGGCTCCGGACGCTCGACGAACTTACCGTCGACGAAGACCTTGAGCCTAGAGGCTTCTCGGGCGACCGGCTCGGCGCCGGAAGCTGACGAAGCCGCTGGGTCGACACCGACCTTGGCGGCTTCAGTGGGATCGGCGGCGCTTGAGGGCTGGGCGGAAGCGGGCCTGGTGTCGATGTTTTCCGACCGCCGATCATCGGGTGCCCGGGAAAGCTCATCCACCGGCCGTGTCCCGGCCCCGACAGCGGCGGTCGCCACGGCCTCCCCGCCAAGCTGGGTCTCCCCAGATACGGCTGGGGCTTGTTCTTGGGCGAGCAAAACGGTCAAGCGCCGACAGGCGCGGAGCTCGTTGCCGGAGCACGCCCGCTCGTAGGCCAAACGCGCCTCGGATCGATCGACCTTGCTGCCGTGGGAGGGGGATTCCAAGAGGTGGCCCAAGTGGTAACAGGACGACCAATCACCGCCGGTGCAGGCCTGCCGGTAATAGGTTTCCGCTTTGACGGTGTCCTTTTGAACCCCTCGTCCGAGCTCGTAAATGGTGGCCAGCCGGACGCAAGCCAAATTGTGGCCGGCGTCACAGGCCGAGGCGTATCGGGGTAGCGCCCGGCGTGTGGCTTCTGGATCGATGCTCTCGCTGGGTCGGCTGTCCACGGTTGCGGCGAGGTCGGACGCCTGCTCCGGAGGTGACAACCATGGGGCCAGCGGGCCCATTCCCAAGGCGCCCGCCAAGCCTAGGCTGAGACCCATCACCACGACCGCCAGGGCGGCGGCGATTTGTCGCCAGTGAAAGTCGGATTTCGGAGGTGGTGGGGGCTCCACCCAGGCCGCGAGTTGGTCGCGACGCTCTTGCTCAAGGCGAAATTGCGCCATTTCAAGACTTTGGGTGTCTTCTTCCACCTGTTGTCGACGCGCCTCTTCAGAATGCCACAAATAGGCGTCGCGGCCGCCGAGATATGCGGTCGGGGAGGCCCAGGCAAAGCGCTCGGGCCGACTGTGGAAAAGGCGCTCGCGAGCTTCGTTGATCGCTTCGTCGATACGTCCGCTGAGGGCCAGCCCACGGTAGAGGTGGGTCGTGACTTTGGTCGCTTGGCTGACGGTCAAGGCGCGGCGGGTCACCACCACGGCCGGCAGACCCCTGGCGACCAATGCCGTCCCCAAACCGTGGAAGGGGTCCGCGCGGGTTTCGATGCCGTCGTGGCAGGCCATCAGGGTCATGAGATGGAGATGTGGATCCGCCCCGAGCAAATCCACCAGGGCCTGGCAGTCGGTCCACACGCCGCGCCCGGCGTCGTCTTCCAAGAGGATGCGAGCGGTATCCTCGTGGGCGAGCTTGCGGCCGTGTGCCACCAAATGCAGGGTGTGGAATGAGCCCTCCGCCAGGCGCTTCCTCAACCGTTCAGCAGTGATCGGTGCCTCGACCATCTCGCAATGGACCAAGTCCTGGAGGCGACGGAGCGCGCCGACCAGCGTCCGCTCCTCGAAACGACGGTCCAAGGCCGGCAGATTGTGATGCAAGACATCGTTGGGCGCCGACACCGCCAACAGTAGACGCATCCGACCTTCGATCGGTTGAGGAAACGGGTGGTCCGTATCCAGAGAACGCAGGAAGCTGACCTCTTGAGAATTTCCGAGGCCGACTCGGCGCCGAGGGTCGAAGAGCAGCTCCCAGGGTAGCTCATGGACCCACTCCGGGTTCGTTGCATCGAGCAATAAGCGTACGCTTTGGCGCGCGCCCGTCTGCCGAAACTCGGTGGAAATCTTGCGATAGGCCTCGAGGGTAGCTTGGCCTTCGGGCAGGAGGGCGTCGAAGAGCAAAGAACCGGCCTTAATGGGGTCTTTGGCCTGTTGAATCTCATCGGCGAGGGAAGCGTCGACGGCGCAATCTCCCTCGATGATCAAACCGTCCAGCTCCAGCCGCGCTCGACCGGTTTCCAGAAGTCGGATCTCGCAGATCAGGTCGTTGGGCTCGGCCACTTAACCCCCCGTCGTCGGCTGCCGTTTTTCGGACGTCGTCTTGGGCCCGGTCGTCTAGCACCTGGTCAATTTCGACAGCACCGGATGGTCTCATGCTTCGATGACTCTGTCTGGGCTCATAGCATTCTACATCGTGGAGAGGTCGTACGTTAGGATACGACGATCTGCTATTGCCGATTTCCAAGGAGATGTTTTCTGTGAATGATTCCAACTCTCGCCGTCGCCCCGTTTGCGCGAGCCCACGCCTTCCGCTCCATCTGGCCGCGGGTTCGGCTCTCGCGGCGGCTGTAGCGCTCGCGATCTATGCACCGAGCCCTCTCATCGCGGACCCAGCCCCGACGAATCCGGTTGCGACAAACGGTGACCCAATGGAGGCGCATCCGCTCAGCGGTTTAAATTATCGGAATATCGGTCCGGTCAATATGAGCGGCCGGGTGGCGGACGTCGAAGGCATTCCCGGGGACCCGAGGATCTTGTATGTCGGCTCCGCGTCCGGCGGAGTCTGGAAGACCACCAACGGTGGGGTGACGTTCGAGCCCATTTTCGACGATCAACCCGTGGCGTCTATCGGCGATATCGCCCTCGCCCCTTCGAATCGAGAAGTGATTTATGTCGGTACGGGGGAAGGCAATCCTCGCAATAGCGTGTCTTTTGGGCAAGGGGTCTTCAAAAGCACGGACGGTGGTGAAACCTGGAGCCACCTGGGTCTGAAAGACAGCCGCTACATCACTCGGATCGCCGTCCATCCGCGGGATCCCGACACGGCTTGGGTCGGGGCCCTGGGCTCCATTTTCGGTCCCGGGGAAAGCCGTGGGGTGTTCAAAACCACCGACGGCGGACAAACGTGGCGCAAAGTGCTTTATGTGGACGACGAGCACGGGGTCGCGGACTTGGACCTGGATCCGCGAAATCCGAATGTGATCTACGCCGGCATGTGGCACTTCAATCGCAAGCCTTGGACTCACACCAGCGGTAGTGAAAAAGGCGGACTATTTCGCTCGGTGGACGGCGGGGAGACTTGGAATAAGGTGGAGAAGGGCCTGCCCAAGCTCATGGGGCGCCTTGGGGTCAAAGTCGCTCCGTCCGACTCCAATGTGGTTTACGTGATCGCCGAGTCGAACGAGGGGACCCTCTTCCGGTCCAACGACCGCGGCAAGACGTTCGAAAAAGTCCATGACGAGGCTCAAATCGTGTCCCGCGGGCTCTATTACACGGACCTGCGGGTGGATCCCGTGGATGCGAATAAGGTCTTCGCCATTTCGAGCCGTCTTTTCCGCTCGATCGACGGCGGCAAAACCTTCGAACGAATCTCCAGATCGACCCATGTGGACTTCCACTCCCTGTGGATCGATCCCCTGAATACGAATCGCATGTGGCAAGGGCAGGACGGAGGCATCGCGGCGTCGTGGGACGGCGGGGAGACCTGGGATCCGATCCGCAATCTGCCGATCGCACAGTTTTACCAAGTCTTCTACGACCACCGCCTGCCCTTCTACTTTCTGGGCGGCGGGTTGCAGGACAACGGCACGTGGGTGGGTCCGAGCCGCACCCGCGAGCCGGCCGGCATCTTGCCCGACGATTGGCGCTTGACCAGCTTCGGGGACGCCTATTTTGTGGTGCCCCATGCCCGACGGGTGGGTTTGTATTTGTCGGAATCCCAAGGCGGTGGCATTGTGCGCTACGACGAGACCACCCGCCAACAGGTGGAGGTCAATCCTCAAACCCGCCGAGCCGATGGTGGGCCGGTGAGCTCTTTGGCTTTTCGTTTCAATTGGAATGCGCCGATCGTCGCCTCGCCCCACGATCCTGAGAAGGTCTACTTTGCGGGCAATGTGGTCTTCGAATCCCGAGATTTCGGCACGACCTGGAGCCAAATCAGCCCGGACCTGACCACCGACGATCCGGAAAAGCAGAAAAGCGCGGGCGGACCGGTTTGGTACGAAAACACCACCGCCGAATACCATTGCACCATCATCAGCTTCGCGGAGTCGCCCGCGGGCGCTGGGGTGTTGTGGGCGGGCACCGATGACGGCAAGCTTCAGCTGTCGCGGGACGCGGGGGCGTCTTGGGTCGATTTGACCGCAAATCTCACCGCCGGCTTCAAGGCACCTGAGCCTTCACCGGTTTCCCACGTGGAGCCGTCCCGGGTGGATTCGGCCATCGCCTATGTGACGCTGGATCGACATATGTTCGACGACTTCCGACCCCATCTCTTCAAAACCATGGATTTCGGGCAGACCTGGACCCGCCTGGGCCGGGGATTGCCCGAGGAGGGGTGGCTGTGGGTGGTGCGGGAAGATCCCAAGAATCCGGAGGTGGTGTATGCCGGCTCGGAAGTGGGACTCTTCGTGTCGTTCAACAGCGGCCAGGATTGGCAGGTCGCGGATTTCGGTGACCTGCCCCCGGTTTCCGTGCACGACGTGTTGGTGCATCCCGACTCCAACGATCTGATCGTCGGCACCCATGGCCGGGCGCTGTGGGTGATGGACGACATCTCGCCGATTCAGCAGTGGAATGCGGCGAAGGACCAAGCCGCGTTCCTATTCGACATTCGTCCGGCCCTGCGTTTTCCCATGGATCCCAGCCGCTACGGGCAGGGCGACCGGGTATGGGTCGCCGAGAATCCCCCTTTCGGCGCGATGATCACCTATTTCTTAGGCACGAGCCTGGAGCCTCCCGAAGAGGAAACGGGCTCAGCCGGCGACGGCAACGGCGATGCGCAGCAAGAAGCCGCAGAGGCAGAGCCGGCCCCGGACCCTGCCTTGAGCCTGGAAATCCTCGACGGCGAAGGCCGCGTCGTCAGGACCTTGGAAGACTTACCCGCGTCCAAAGGGGTGCATCGCGTGGTCTGGGATCTGGCTGAGGACGGTCCGGATGTGCGCGCCGAAGAAGAGGAGGCGTCGGAATTCGGGAGCCCACCACGGGGAGCCAGGGTGTTGCCCGGTGGCTATGTGGCGCGCTTAACCGTTGGGCAAGAGGTGCTGGAAACCCCCATCGAAGTGAGGGTCGATCCGTTGGTCAACGTGGAGCCCGAGGCGCTTCGCGACCAGCAGAAGATGGCCCGCAAGCTGGCGTCGCTCTATTCGACGACCCAGCGCATCCTGAAAGCCATGGATCAAACCCTGGCGGAGCTCGAGGCCCGTCGCCACAGTCTGCTCGGCCGGGTGAAGGACGCCTCTTCCGGAGAGCCGGCGCTGGCGGATGTCTTGTCCGCCGACGCCGCCCAACAATGGCAGGAGGCGGATCAGGAAATCCGTCGTCAGATGGATCTTCTGGCACGGCCGGAGGGAAAACCCTTTTGGAGTGAAGGACCCCGGTTGGAGAACCACCTGCAGAGTCTCTTCCAAAGTGTCGATTCCGCGTTTTCGGCCCCGACGGAAGCTCAGCTGGCCTTCAGCGAAGAGCTCGCCACCTCGGTGCACGAAGCAGTCGAGGCTTGGAACGGCTTGTTGGAGGGGGAGCTGGCAGATCTAGAGGACGCTTTGAGCCGGCAAGACTTGGGCTTTCTGATCGTGCCGGAGGCCGTCGCCGAATAGCATCCCCGCCCCCAGGTCGCTGTGGATTCCGATCGGGTCAACAGCCGTGCCTAGAGTCGGCTCAGCCGCTCCAGAGCCTCGGGGGTGTCGGCATCTCGCCCTTCATCGGCGTTTTCCACCGGCAGCTCCACGATGTGCTCTCGGTGTCGACACAACAGAGCTCGTCCCCCGGTGTCTCCTTCCAGGGAGCGGAGGTCCTGAAAGAATCTTCTCGGCCACAGCACCGGCGAGCCTCGATGCTCACCGTACCGAGGCACAATGATCGCTTCGGGATGTTTCCGGTGCCGGTCGATGGAACGGTTGAGGGTCTGTGGGGTCAGCAGGGGCTGGTCGCAGGGCTGAAAAAGGGCGGCTCCGATGTGTGGCGGCAGCCCGTCTAAGCCGATGCGGATCGAGGAGCTCTGCCCCTGGCTCCAGTCCGGGTTGTCGACGCAATTCGTCTGTGGACCCAGCACTGGACCCAGCACCGACCGTGCCTGATGGCTTCGGAAGCCTACGACCACGACCAGCCATTCGAAGCCGGAGGCGCTCAAGGTCTCGGCCATATGCCGGATCAAGGGCTGTCCCTTCCACAGAGCGAGCTGTTTAGGGCTGCCGAATCGTCTGGAGCCCCCGGCGGCCAACAACACCGCCGCGACCCCTGTGGTCTCAAGGCTCATCGACTCGTCCATCAAGCCCATCAAGCAGTGGTGTCGGGGATCGGCTTGAAGGTCTTGCCGTGGCTTACAGAGACCATTTCCGCCAATACGGCCACGGCGATTTCCTCGGCCCGTCGGCCTCCCAGATCCAGACCGATCGGGTTGTGGATGCGCTCCAAAAGCCGCTCGTCGATGCCCGCTTGCCGAGCCGCCGCCAGCCGTTTGCCCTGGGTCTTGCGCGATCCCAAAGCGCCGACATAACGCGCAGCGTGCAGGGACGCCTGCAATGCGGGCACATCGAGCTTGAGATCGTGGGAGAGGAGAGCCACGTAGGTGTTGGCGTCCACCCCGATTCGGCGCAACCCCTCGTCGGGCCAGTCGTGGAGCAGCTGATCCGCATGGCCGAAGCGTTCTCGGGTGGCAAAGGCCGTGCGTGGATCGATCACGATGGTCTCGAAACCGACGAGCTTGGCCATGGAAACCAGGGCGACCGCCACGTGAACCGCGCCGACGATGATCAGCCGAGGCGGCGGGGCGTGGACTTCCAAGAATAGCTCGTCCTCGTCGCTTTCATCGGAGGCGGCTGAAGGGATGCTTTGCTTGCGCGCTCCTAGCGTGGCCCACTGATCCGTCGCCATGGCGTCGGCCTGGCGGTTGAGGGCGGGAGATCCCAAGTCGCCGGTCGTATCGCCGTCGGGATAGATCAGCCGGCTGCGCCCCTTCTCTGTCCCACCCAGAACCAAGGCACGAGCCACCAAGCGACGATTGCGCACGGCACCGATCAGCTCCGGTAGGAAGCCTCGCTCGATGAAAATGTCGATTTGGCCGCCGCAGGACAAACCCACCGACCAAGCGGTCTCTTGGTCGACCCCAAACGACACGAGCTTGGGTGAGCCTTCCCACAACACGCTTTGGGCTTCCTCGAAGACGGCCCCTTCCACGCATCCGCCGGAGACGGAGCCTGCCATCTCACCGCGGCTGCTGATGGCCATTTTCGAGCCCAAGGGTCGGGGAGCGGAGCCCCACACCTTTACCACCGTGGCGATCGCGATGTCGCCCGTCAGCCGTTCCAGGGTTTGGTCCGTCGGGGCGGCGTCCGGAGCGCTGGGGGCGGGCGCGCCGTCCTTTGGATCGTCGTCGGCCCATTCGGCGGCCCAACGGTCGAGGTGGGGGAGGAGGTCGAGCATCTGGATCTCCTTGGAGGGCTCTTAGGGTTGGGGCTCCAACATCCGGATACCGATGCGCTGGGTGGCGCGGGTAGAAGCCCAAAATAGGGAAAAGATCGGTCCGCAGTAGCAGAAGACGGCCCAGGGAGCATAGCTCAGGGTCGGCACGCCGAGGGTCGTGGCCATGAACAGGGCTGAGACGGTCCAAGGCATGAGCGGCTCGACGATCGTGACCGAATCTTCCATGGAGCGAGAGAGATTTTGCGGGGCCAACCCGTGTTTGCGGTAGGCCTTCTGGAAGAGACCGCCGAGGATCAGAGCGGTGACCCCGCCATGGCTGGTGAGCGAGATCAGCATCGCGCCGGCGGCCATGGTGGCGGCGATCAAACCGAAGATGCCGCGGACACCCTCCAGTAGCTTTCCTAACAGAGCGTCGAGGGCACCGGATACATCGAGGCCGGCGGCGAAAAGGAAAGCGGCCAGAATCACCAGGAGTGTCCCGGTCATGGAAGCCAGGCCGCCGCGGTCCATGAGGCGTTGGAACTCGGTTCCGAAAATCTGTGGATCGAGCCCGAGATCGGCCACCATGGCGGTGCGAAAGCCGTCGACGGCGGAGGTCAGCGCATGTTTTAGGGGAAACCCTTGACCCCACACTCCGACTCCCATGGCGACCACCGACGAAAGCGCCATGGCCGGCACCGCGGGCTTGCGTAAGAACACACCCAGGAGCACGACGAGCGGCGGCAGAAGCGCCGACCATCGGGCTCGAAAGGCGGTGTCGATCTCTTCGATCAATCGAGTCGCCGCCGCCGGAAGATCGCCGGCTAGCTCGGGGGTCGAGGCAAGGCCGAAGTAGACCACCAGCGCCAGCACGAACGAGGGGCCGGCGGTGAAGATCATGTGCCGGATGTGGGCGTAGAGATCGGCGCCGGCACCGATGGCGCAGATATTGGTGGAGTCCGACAGTGGTGAGAGCTTGTCGCCGAAATAGGCTCCGGATACGACCGCTCCAGTGGTGGCCGCCATCGGGCCGTCGACCGCCGCCGACATGCCCACCAGCGCGACACCCAAGGTGCCGGCGGATCCCCAGGAAGTGCCGGTGACCAAGGACATGGTCGCGGTGGCCAAGAATGCGGTCGGCACCAAATAGGTCGGCTCCACGAGCTGCAATCCGTACAGCACCATCAAGGGAATGGTGCCGGCGAACACCCAGGTGCCGATCAACATGCCGATCGCCAGCAGGATGAGAATAGCCGGCAGCACTGAGGCCACCTTCTCTCCGCAGCAGCGCTGGATCGCATCCCAGTCGTGGCCCCGGGATCGGGCTTGGAGAGCCGCGACGGTTGCCGCTAGGAGCATCACCAACACCAAAAGCGGAGTGCCGAAATCGAGCACGGCGGCCCCGGCGGCGAAACCCAGGACCAAGGTCAAGAGGGGCAAGAGGGCTTGGCCGAAGGGCAGGGGAGGAAGCTCCTCGATCTCGCGTGTCGACCGTCCGGTCATGTCGAGACCTCCAGCGCCCGACCCAAGTCGTCGATCAGCAGCTGAGAGCCCTCCAGCCCCACCGACAACCGAACCAATCCCGTGGGCATGTTCTGGGCGGCGAGCCCCTTGGCGTTGTCTCCTCGGAAGGGGGCGATGGCCAGGCTTTCGACTCCACCCCAGCTGACCCCGAGCTTGAAGAGCTTGAGGGAGTTGAGGAAGGCGCAGAGCCGGCTGTAGCTCTCCGTGGCGAGCTCGAAGGAGAAAAGCCCGGAGGTGCCGAGAAGCTCCGAGCCGAGCAGCTCCTGCGACGTGGAGTCCAAGGCAGGATGGAACACCCGCCGCACCCTCGGGTGATCGGCGAGATAGCGGGCCACTGCCAGACCATCCACTTGGTGTTGGAGCATGCGGGTCGGCAGGGTCCTGAGGCCCCGATGGGCGAGCCAGGCATCCATGGGTCCGAGGGCTCCCCCGAGCAACAGGTAGGCATCGTAGAAGAGGGTGCGCACGAGCTCTCGCTTGCCGACGATCGCCCCGGCTACCACGTCGCTGTGTCCGGCCATGTATTTGGTCACCGAATGGATGACCAGGTCCACACCGAGCAGCAGGGGTTTTTGGAAAAGGGGCGTGGCCCAGGTGTTGTCGATCATCGTCAAAGCACCATGGGCACGGGCGATCTCCACGATCTCGGTGATCGATACCGTGCGAAAGAGCATGGTGCCCGGGCTCTCAAAGTAGATGAGCCTAGTATTCGGCTTGAGCTGGGCACGGATCTTCTCAGCCTCGGGGTCCAGCACGACGTCGAAGGAAATGCCGTATCGTCTCAACCTTCTCGCCAAGCCAAGGGTCGGGCCGTAGATGTGGTTGACGAAGAGGACGTGATCACCTTGTTTGAGGGTGCCGAAGAGGGCGGCGGCGACGGCGGCCATGCCCGATGACAGGCATTTACAGGATTCACCCCGCTCCAGGAGCGCGATTTTCCGCTCCAAGGCCTCGACAGTGGGGTTCTGTCCGCGGCTGTAGACGTTGTGGCCGAATTCGTTCGAAAGCGCGTCCACCAGCTCTTGATGGCTCTCCTTGGCAAAGAGGGAGGTCTGCACGATGGGCGGCGCCATGGCACCACCTTGGTGTTCCTCCAGACCATCGTGTCCGAGGCATGTTCGAACATCTTGTTGAAAGGCCGGGCTTTGTTGGAACGAAATGGTCATGTAATCGGGGCCGTAATGTAGAAATGAAAATATCTCGAACGGTGTAACTTGAGTCTGAACGGAATCAAGCCGATTTGTACACCATCGATCCTGCTTCTTTTTGTGCCGTATCGAATTTTTGCTACCTTCAAAGTCACCTGAGAGATTCACCCATGTCCAAAGACACCCAGAACACTCATATGAAGCTCGAGCTGGCCTTATGGGCCGCTCTCACCGGATTGGCATTGGTTTACGCGTACCTGCTCTAGCCGTTCCGCTTTAGCCGTTCCGCTTTAGCCGTTCCGCCCGGTAGCGATCTCGGTCGCTAGATCCAGCTCTGATCGTCGGTGGCCACGGTCCTGTCGGTGATTTCCGATCCGGTGTGGGCCGTCGTCGCCGGCTCGAAGAGCAAAATATGAGCTTCTTGCTCGGCGTAGGGCTGGTGCTCCACTCCCCTCGGCACCACACAAAGCTCTCCCTCTCCCAAGGTCACCTCCCGATCTCGAAATCGAATGGTCAGCTCACCGCTGACGACCAAGAAGAGCTCATCTTCTTGCTCATGGCTGTGCCAAACGAATTCTCCTTGGACTTTGGCCAGCTTCACCCATTGTCCGTTCAGGGCCGCGATCACCTTCGGCGACCACTGGTCGTGAAAAAGAGAGAGCTTCTCTTTGAGGTTGAGGGCTTCGATCGGTTTATCGCTCATATTCGGTCTCCGGATGCGGGCTGATTACGGGGTAGATTCGAGCGGGTCAGATATATCCCAGGGACTGAAGCTCGTCGATGAGCTCTTGGTCTACCGGCGAGGATTCAGCGCTCTTCCAACTCTCCATGGTGCCCCAGGTGCGGATTTGACGCATGGGTGAGCGCTGCCGGAATTCCGGGGTCATCAGGGCCTCGAAGGGACGGCCCGCGAAATCGGCGGCCACCGGCAGACCCAGCCCATAGAGTAGGGTTGGGGCAAAGTCGAAGATGGAAATGCCGTTCAGGTCCGCACCGGGTTGGATGTCGGGTCCCGCCGCGATCAAGATGCCGTGAGTGTCTACGGAATGGGTGCCGGACACCCGGTTGACGAGCTCGACGATGCCTTGAATCGGCTCTCCATCGAGCAGCACCCTTCGAGTCGCTCCCTTGCTCAGCACCAAAGCTTCGAAATCCGCCCCATCACGACGGTTCTGGGCGGTGGCGTCACGAACCAAGAACACCGATGAGCCGTCTTGATAGCTCAAGCGGCCCAGGTCTCGAGCCAGCGCTTCGCGCACGACTTGACGGTTCTCCGCGCCTACGGAACCGCCCTGCTCCCGTCCTTCCAAGCTGAATCGCAGCTTTTTCTCGGGCAGGTTCTTGGCGGTGCCGTAAGAATAGACTCGGGATTTGGTGTGGTCGGGCTTTCCGTTTGGCTTTAAGGTCACGTAACCCAGCTTCTCCAGCACCCGATTCATATCCACCAGAATTTGCAGCTCTTCGCGAGGTTTGGCGTGAAAGCCGTGGTCGGAGATCACGATCACGTTGGTGTTGCTCGGCATATTCGACAAAACGTCGCCGAGGGCCTGGTCCACTGCCTGGTAGGCATTGGGGATGCGGTCCCGGTTGGCCAGTTGCTCGGCGGGGCGAACACCGAATTTTTCCGGCTCAAAATACTTCCAGGAGTTGTGGCATTCAATGTCGACGGAACGGTAGTAGAGCAAGGTCAGGTCGTAGCCGTCGCCACCGATCTGGTGGGCCGCATGGCTCATCAGGCGATCGCGACTGTTGCTCGCCGGGTTGCCGCCGAAATCGTAGGCAGATTCCTCGGCCTCCAGCTTCCAGCTCTCGATCAACGAGCTGAGGGAATCGGGAGCGAATGGCTGCTCCACGGGCCGCAAGATGCGATCGGAAATGGTGATGCCGTTGACGGCCTCCGCGGGCCAAGTGGCCCACCATCCCAACGTCGCGACTTTCAGGCCTGCGCGATCCGCCATATTCCACAGAGCCGGCACCTTGCGAATGCTCGACGACACCGGCACCTCGCCCTGATCGGTTTTGACGGTGAAACCCTCGATGCCATGAATCTCCGGAGGATGCCCGGTGGCGAGAGTGGTCCAGATGATCGGAGAGGTGGTGTAGGAGGTCTTGAGCACCGCGCGCGTGCCGGAATCCGCCAAGGCTTTGAGATTCGGCAGCTTGCCCTGTCGCCAAAGATGCTCGACGACTTTCCATTCGCCCCCGTCGATTCCCACCACCAACCAAGGATTGCGCCCTCGCCGATCCGCGGATTCACTATTCTCAGGGCGGGAGCAGGCGCTCAGACCCAAGAGAATCAAGGAAAGTGCGATCCACGAGATCGTGGCGGGGACGGAGCTGAAGATCCTGGAAAAACTGAAAGAGACGGGGCTCGTCATGGGGCTCAGGTTCGGGCCGGATCGAAGCGCACGGCTTCCCTTAAGAAGCTGTGGTCGAGGAACTCGCTTTCGATCACCTTGGCCATTTCGTCAGCGGTGGCGAATCGGTCGTAGTCGACCCGGATGACCGGGATGACTTTGGAGATGTCTTGGATGAAATCCTCATAGCCGGCGTAGAGCGCCTTCAAATACTCGAGGCTGATGCCACTTTCCATGCCCCGTCCCCGATGGCGGATTCTCTCCATCGAGCGTTCGGGAGCGACATCTAGGTAGACGATCAAATTCGGCTTGCACATGAAATTCGACATATGCCGAAAGAGCTGCTCGTAGGTGCGGTAGTCCCGTTCATCCATGAGCCCGGTATTGGCCAGCATCTTGGCGAAGATAGAGTCTTCGTAGATGGTGCGGTCTTGAACCGCCGACCGGCCCCGCCAGATAATCTCTTGATGCTGCTGAAATCTCCGGTTGAGGAGATAAATTTGGGTCGCGAAGGCGTAGCGAGCGGTATCGCGATAAAAGTCCTCTAGGTACTCGTTATCTTGGATCGGCTCGTAGTAGACGTCGATCTCGAGGTGCTCGCCGAGGGCTTCAGCCAGGGTGGATTTGCCCGCGCCTATCATGCCTGCAATGCCAATAAACAGATTCTCAAAAGCCGCCATGTGTCCTCCGCAACCGGATCTTCGATGTCCGCGGCTCGTCGCCGCTTCCGACCGGAGTCATTCCATCATGCCGGGGTCGTCGAGCCAAGGTCTAGGAGCCCGCCGACGGCGGCAGCGCGCTCCATTCGGAGATCGGTGATGGGACGCCGGCGCAAAGGGCGCCCCATGGGCCGTCCTATCGACTTTTCTTCAGAGGATGAAGCGTTCAAAGCGGCCATGGACGCATTGGGGGCCGTCCCGGACAAGGACCTCGAGTCTGCGAGCCCCCCGACAACATTGAAAGGAACGTCACCGCGAAAGGCCAGAAGAGGAAAGGGCGATGTCCTGGAGTCGTTGGATCTCCACGGCAAGGACACGGAGCGAGCCCTGAGAGATCTGGACAGCTTCATCCAACGGACCCGGGCTGCCGGTCGCCGAAGGGTGTTGGTGATTACCGGCAAGGGCCTGCGCTCGGAGGGCGGAGCTCCGGTTCTAAAAAAGGCAGTCGGGCGCTGGCTTCGCAAGTCCGGGACCAGTCGGGTGGAAAGGGCGGAAACGGCGCCGTCGCATCTCGGTGGAGAAGGGGCCATGATTCTATTTCTGCGCCCTCGAGCGCGTCGCCGCTAGGAGCCGGGTGCAAAGGTGCGTTGGCGCAAAAGGCTCCGAGTTGGTTGGCGGCTCAAGCTCCGAATTGACGCAGGTGATGGTCCAGGTGTTTGGCCCCGAGAAAGCCCCAATCTCTTCCTGAGATGCTGCCGAATAGGGGATGGGCGGACCAAGCTCCTTCGGGGCCGAGCTCCGTCGCCCGATCGATGATTTGAATCAGCCGTTCGCGGGCGGGCTCGATTTCCTGGATGTCGGTCTTTAGCAGCTCGGGCGCGGTTTTGACGCCCTTGGGCCAGGGCATCCAATAGATCGCGAACCAGCGGACGGGAGGTAACGACATGGCGCTTCGGATCCGGCGCACTTGGATGTCACCCAATCCTGTGGCCAGCTGATCCGCCATGTGGCAGAGGGCCTTGGCGACGGTCATGGTGCCCCAGCGCCGTTCGCTTTCTGGGCCGAGGGATCGAATACGAGCCAGCAGCTGGCTTCTGTCCTTTGGATTGAAAAGGGTCGCCATGGAGGATTCTCTTGGGTTCGGAAAGCCGGAACGGTTTTCGCGTTGGAAGGAAGATCGGGTGCAAGGAATCGAGGCCTGTGAGGCGATGCTTTGACGAGCCTATCATCGCCGGGAGGGGCCGGGCAGAGGTGGGTGCACGGCCCGGATGGGTTTGCATGGGATGGTCCTTGACAAGGCTTATGCTCATAAGTAGCATAAATAAGCGATAAACATCCCGACGAAACGGCGTCGGATTTTTTTAACCCTTGATTATTCTCATATTGAGCATAAGTTGATCGCGGCTCTCCGCTTCAGCTTCAAGCTCTGTTAGACGTCATCGGTGAAGCTTAAAAGGAGGTTCCACCATGTCCGACCCGACCCTCACTTCCGAAGCCCTGGATTTCGGATCGTTTCGACCGGAATACACGGCGGCGGTAGCGGCTGCTACCGCTCCTATCCTGGACAAAGTCAAAGGGGTGATTCCGGAGATCGAGTGGCCGGCTCACGCCCCTTATGTGGCGGAAATTCAACGGTTGAAGAAGGAACGCAACGCCGTCGTGTTAGCCCACAACTACATGACTCCACAGATTTTTCACGGCGTGGCGGATTTGGCGGGCGATTCCCTGGCTTTGGCGCGAATGGCGACCGAGGTCGATGCGGACGTCATCGTGCTTTGCGGTGTGCACTTCATGGCGGAAACGGCCAAGATTCTGAATCCGGACAAGACCGTGCTGATTCCCGATCCGAAAGCGGGTTGCTCCCTGGCGTCTTCGATTACCGGCGCCGACGTTCGCCTGTTGAAGGAGCGCTACCCCGGAGTGCCGGTGGTCTCCTACGTCAACACCACCGCCGACGTAAAAGCTGAGACCGATGTTTGCTGCACGTCGTCCAACGCGGTCGAGGTGGTGGAGAGCTTGGGAGTCGATCGGGTGATTTTCTTGCCCGACCAATATCTGGGCAAATACGTCGCCGCCCAGACCGACGTCGAGCTCATCCTCTGGCAAGGGCAATGCGAGGTTCACGAGCGATTCACTGGCGAAGAAGTCCGGAGATATCGCGACGGACATCCCGGTGTGGTGGTCCTGGCTCACCCTGAATGCCCTCCGGATGTGCTTCAAGAAGCAGACTATGTAGGTTCCACCTCCGGCATGATCCAACACGTGGATGACGCACGGCCCGCCAAGGTGGTGATGATCACGGAATGCTCGATGAGTGACAACGTGGCGGTGAATTTTCCGGACGTGGAATTCGTTCGTCCGTGCAATCTCTGCCCCCACATGCAGCGGATCACTCTGCCGAAGATCCTACGCTCGCTCCAGACCCTCGAGCACGAGGTGGTCGTAGAGCCTGAGCTGGCGGCTAGGGCACGTTCCAGCGTCGAGCGCATGTTGCAAGTCGGTCGGGGGAAAAAAGGATGAACAAGCTCTTGGTTCGAGACCTAGCGGACGAGGTGATCGACGCGGGTGTGGTGGTCATCGGCACGGGCGTGGCCGGGCTTTCCGCGGCACTTTCCTTATCGCCGATGCCGGTGACGGTGGTCACCAAGACGAAATTCGGCGCCGGCGGCTCCAGCCCTTGGGCTCAAGGAGGAATCGCCGCGGCGATGGCTTCGGGCGACTCGCCGTCCCTCCATGCTCAGGACACCTTGGACGCCGGTGCTGGATTGTGTGATCCGGAGGCCGTCGAGGTGCTGACGGAGGAAGGTCCGCGACGGGTTCGTCGTTTGATTGCCCTCGGCGCCAACTTCGATCGGGGGGAGGAAGGTCGGCTGTTGATGGGACGAGAAGGTGCCCATGGTCGCCGCCGTATCCTGCACGCCGGCGGCGACCAGACCGGTGCGGAGATGGTCAGGGCTTTGAAGACCGCAGTGGCCGCGGATCCGGCCATCGCCATCCACGAGCACACCTTTGCCATGGATTTGGTCCGGGTCGACGATCGCGTCGTCGGTGTGCTTTGCCGCAGTCGGGGTCGTCGGATCTTCTATCGGGCGTCTGCGGTGATTCTAGCCGCCGGCGGATTTGGCCAGCTCTATTCGAAGACCACGAACCCTGTAGAGAATACCGGAGACGGTCTAGCCATGGCGGCCCGGGCCGGGGCTCAGCTGGCAGATTTGGAGATGGTGCAATTTCATCCCACGGCCCTCGATGTCGAGGCGCCCGGCGGCACCTTGCCACTGGTCACCGAGGCCTTGCGGGGAGAAGGGGCTGTGCTGATTGACGAAGCCGGGTTCCGCTTCATGCCGGAGATTCATCCCGCGGCGGAGCTGGCCCCACGCGACGTGGTCGCCCGGGCGATTTGGCAACGCCAAAGTGGAGGGAAACGGGTTTTCTTAGACGCCCGAGAGTCCGTGGGCCCGGCTTTTCCGCAAAGATTCCCCACGGTTTACGATCACTGCCGGCGCTACGGCATCGATCCTTGTCGCGAGCCGATTCCGGTCACCCCGGCAGCCCACTACGTCATGGCGGGCGTGGTCAGCGATGAAAACGGACGGGCCTCCTTGGACGGGCTGTGGGTTTGCGGTGAGGTCTCGGCGACCGGAGTCCACGGCGCCAATCGGTTGGCCTCCAACTCCTTGCTCGAAGGTCTCGTCTTCGGACATCGAGCAGCCCTCGATGTGGTCCGACATGTAGACCGAGGACGGGGCGGTCTGCGATTCCCGGGAGGACGGGCCGACTTCGGCTTCGATCTCGACTTCAGCTTCGACAAGGCCTTTGTTCTGCGCGACGAGATGACCCTCGCCGTTGATCGGCAGGCTGATCTCCGGGCCTTGATGTGGAATAAGGTGGGATTGATCCGCGATGGCAAAGGGCTCAAAGCAGCCTTCGAAACCCTCGGCGAATGGGCCGATACCCAGACCGACCCCAATGAGACGGCCAATTTGTGGACGGTCGCCAGAATGGTGACGGCGGCGGCTCTGATCCGTGAGGAGAGTCGGGGCAGTCACTATCGCACCGATTTTCCAGAGCCGGATCCGGTTTGGAAGCGGCGATTGCTCTGGACGTATCGGACCTCCGGCGAGCTACCGTTGCAGCGGGTGATGGATCCCTTCGCCCCGGCTTCGAGCTTTGCGGATCGCTTGATGCGGGAGATTGCGTGATGTCGGTGGCGGTACCTAGGCTCTATCCGGTGATCTACCGGGATCTGATCGACGCGGCCCTGAAGGAGGATTTGGGGCGTGCCGGCGACCTCACCACGGACGCCATCGTTCCTCCCGGGCTGGTGGCGGAAAGCCGGATTCGGGTGCGCAAGGAAGGGCGAGTCGCAGGATTGTGGCCGGCGCTCGAAACCTTCCGCAAGCTGGATCCTTCCGTGGAGATCGAAGTCGTTCACGACGATGGTCAGGACGTCCAGCCCGGCGATGAGCTGGCGATCATTCGCGGTGCGGCCCGGGAAATGCTCTCCGCGGAGCGGACGGCGCTCAACCTGCTGGGCCGTCTGTCCGGGATTGCCACCGTCACCCGGGATATGGTCCGAGCGGTGGCGGGCACGAACGCGCACATCGTCTGTACCCGCAAAACCACACCCCTGCTGAGGGCTCTCGAAAAACACGCGGTCAAGCTCGGCGGCGGAAGCAATCACCGTTTTGGGCTCGACGACGCGGTGTTGATCAAGGATAACCATCGGGCGATCGCCGGCTCGGCGGCGGAAGCTGTGCGCAGGGCCAGGGCCCACGCCGGCCATCTGGTCAAGATCGAGATCGAGGTCGACGACTTGGAGGAGCTCGAGGCCATCCTGGATCTCGGGGTCGACGCGGTGTTGCTCGACAACATGGAGCCGGAGGTTTTGGCGCAGGCCGTTGAAATCGTCGCCGGTCGAGCGATCACCGAAGCCTCCGGCGGCATCACTCCGGAAACCGCGGCCGCCAAAGCCGCCAGCGGGGTGGATCTGCTGTCGGTGGGTTGGCTGACCCACAGCGCGCCGACTCTGGATGTGGGCCTGGACATGGATACCAGCTCGCAAAGGTGAATCGGTCGGCAGGAAAGTGCTAGCATCGCGGCAACCGTTTCGAGGAGGAATGGATGTCTGCTGTGTATGGTCCTGTTGAGCATGCGGTTCGTTCGCAAATCTATAAGTGCTTCGTCGACACAGGGCAAGCGCCGACTGTAGAAGAGGTCGCGGCTGCCGTAGGTCTCGATGAAGAAGAAGTCGGCAGCGTGTTGGAATCTTTGAATGAGCTGCACGCCATCGTCCTCAAGCGGGGGACGCGGCAGATCGAGCGGGCCTTGCCGTTTTCAGCCCTACCGACCTCCCACCTAGCTCGGGTCGGCGGCCGCCAATATTGGGCAAATTGTGCCTGGGACGCATTGGGCATTCCGGCGGCCCTCAACGCCGACGGCGAAATCCGGTCCGATGGTTTTGCGGGCGGAGATACGGTTCACCTGGAGATTCGTGACGGCAGGGCTTTGGGTGATCCGATTTATATGGGTTTTGTCGTGCCGGCTCGACAGTGGTGGCATGACATCGGCTTCACGTGAAGCACCATCCTGTTCTTCAGGTCGGAAGAACACGTGGAACGGTGGGAATCGGAAACACAGCTGACAGTGGGAGCTTTGCTGCCCCTGAACCGGGCTTGGGAGCTTGCACGCATCTGGTACCACGACCGTATGAGCCCCGATTGGCGCCCCAAGGTTCGTCCAGAGCTGCAAGGCCGTTTGACTTGGGTCGGCCTGATGTCGGAATTCTGGCAGCTCTGATCGGCTCGGGTCGTCCTCGCACCGTCGCGGCGTCGGAAGTCCGAAAACGCCCGCATCGGGCTATTGAAGACAGGTGGCGAGCCTGTTAGCTTGTTTGCATGGAAATTCCCACTTCGTACGCCGAGCCGCGTCGTATCGCGGTCGCCGCATTCCCGGGTTGTCAAAGTCTGGATGTCTTGGGGCCGCTGGAAATTTTTTCCACGGCCGACGCCCTACGTTTGTATCGCGATCCCGAGGCCCGGCCTCTTTTTCAAGTAGAGGTGTTGGGGCCCTCGGCCGGTCCCTTGCGCACCTCTTCCGGCTTGACCTTGGTTGCTGATCGAGGATTTGCCGAGGTGGAGGCGCCCGACGCGCCGAAGGTCGATACGTTGTTGGTGGCGGGCGGCAATCTCAAATCGGCCCTACGCAATAAAGAATGGGTGGATTGGCTGCGACGACAAGAGCCCCGTGTGCGGCGAATGGGAGCCGTGTGCACGGGGTCGTTCATGTTGGCCGAAGCCGGCATATTGAACGGACGCCGGGCGACCACCCACTGGGCGGCTGCGGATCATTTCGATCGCAAATATTCCGAGGTAGAGGTCGAGCGCGATGCGATCTACGTGGCGGATGGGGTGTATACCTCTGCCGGAGTGACCGCCGGCATGGATTTGGCCCTCAGCTTGTTGGAGCAAGATATCGGCCGTGAGGCGGCGCTCGAGGTCGCCCGATACCTGGTGATTTTTCTCAAAAGGGCCGGTGGCCAAAGCCAATTCTCCGGCCGTCTAGCCGCCCAAGCCGCCCAGCCGCCGAGCTCCTGGGATCGGCTTCTCACCTGGATCGCCGATCACCCTGATGAAAACCTCACCGTAGAAGCCCTGGCGGCCCGAGTCCACTTGAGCCCGCGGCATTTCTCCCGGCTCTTTTCCCGGCAGCTGGGGACGACTCCGGCGAAGTGGGTGGAGAAGACCCGGATCGACCATGCCCGGGGTCTCTTGGAAGAGCTGCCCGAGCTCTCCCTGGACGAGGTGGCCCGCCGGTGCGGGCTGTCGGAGTCTGGAGTCTTGAGAAGGCTGTTCATCCGCCACCTCGGAGTGACCCCCGGCGAATACCGTCGCCGATTCTCCGCGCCCGGCGCTACGGCTTAGTTTGCTTCCTCCGAATCGAGGTCCTCGCTCTGCGTGTCCGAAAAAGCTCGTTAGTGGTCATTGCTGACGAACTGGTGGGTTGTTAGCTTGAACAAAAGGGGACCCCTTCGGCTTGAAGCCGGATCTTCTTGATCCCCCCAAGCGATCCACAACCATCGGGACTGGAGGAGCATCAGATGCAGATCGCCTTTTTGTTGTATGAGCAATTCACCGCCTTGGACATTGTCGGGCCCTACGAGCTTCTGCGCCAGCTGCCCGGCGCCGAGTCGATTTTCGTGGCCAAACAAACCGGTCCCGTGAAGAACGACGGCGGGCACTTGCACCTGGTGGCCGAGGCGACTCTGGCCGAGGTGCCGTCACCGGATGTGCTGGTGGTGGGCGGTGGCATGCAGGGCACTTTGGCGACGGCAAATGATCCGCAGGTCTTGGATTGGATCCGGAGCGTGCACGCCCAAAGCCGGTTTACCACCTCAGTGTGCACCGGCTCGTTGATCCTCGCCGCCGCGGGTTTGTTGGCGGGAAAACCGGCGGCTTGCCATTGGGCAGCCAAGGACATGCTCGAGAAAATGGGGACCCACTACAGCGGAGAGCGCTACGTTCGCGAGGGCAAGATCGTTACCGCGGCGGGTGTGTCGGCGGGCATGGATATGGCGCTCTATTTGATCGGAGAGCTGGCCGGACGAAAGGCCGCGGAAATGATTCAGCTGAGCGCGGAATACGATCCCGATCCGCCGTTCGACAGCGGCAGCATCAAAAAAGCCGCGCCGGCCACCGTGGAGGCGGTCCTGGCGCGGCTGGGACGCGAGATCGCCGAGGGCTGATCTCGCGCGCGGGTGCCGATCGATTAAAGACCGACGATCCCGTAGAACAGCATCTGACGTAGGGTCTGACGGTTGCGCTTGGTGCTCAGCAAGACCGCAGCCGAAGCTCCCGTGCCGCTGTTCTCGGCCATCCATTGATCTTCGGGCATCAGCTCGATGGTCTCGGCCCCGCGTTTGCTGAGCAACTGATTGGCCGCGGCCAGCTGCCCTTTCACAAAGGCGTCGACCTCGCGCTCGGCCTCTTCGAGCTGGGCGAAAAGGCGGTCTTTTTCGTCCATCTGCGAGTCGGTGGGCCGACCGTCGTAGGAGCTGATGTTGCCGTAGAGCGCGCCGAGGTTCTCCCTCAGCTTTTCATCGCCGGACAGCCAGCCCGCCTTATTGGTGGACACCAGCCCCGCTCGCATCTCTTCAGCCTTTTCACTCAGCTCCTGGAGCTTCTTGCGATCCCCCGACCGCTGCGTCGCCTCGGCACGTTCTTTGGCCTGGTCCCGAATGGTGGTCAGGGAAGTGGTGAGATAGGTCAATTGCTCCAAGGCGTCGTAGACCTCCAGGGCCGACTTCTGCTGCAGCTTTCGGTCGGCTTCAGGGAATGGGCTGCGCTGGTCGGGCACCAGCTGAACCTCGCCCTCGAGGACTTGCTTCCCCTTGGTGAGCTTCACGGTATAGGTGCCCTCGGGAACCCGGGGACCGGAGAAAGCCGGTACCAGGTTGGTGGCGGCCGGAAGCTTTGGAGCCTTGTACCGCATAGGCCAGGATACCCGGTTGATGCCTTTGCGCTTGCCGCCCTGGAGGGTGGTGATGAGCTTGCCCGAAGCGTCGAAAATCTCCACTTTGAGGTCGCCGATGAGATGTCGCTTGGAAAGGTAGTAAACGATGCTGGCGGTCTCGCTCAGGCTTTCGCCGACGAATTCGTCGTCGGCGCCGATGGCAAAGGGGAAGGCACTGCCACTGACGTACATCTCAGCGGGTTTGGAGGGCAAGAGCACGACTTTTTCCTTCAGCGCGTCCAGGGTCAAGGCGCGCAGAGGAGTCAAATCGTCGAGGATGTAGAAACCTCGGCCGTGGGTGGCGAGCACCAAATCACTTTCCCGTTCTTGAATGGTCATATCGTGGACCGGCACCTGGGGCAGATTTTCCTTGAACCGCGCCCATTGGCCACCGCCGTCCAAGGAGATCCACAGGCCGAGCTCGGTGCCGACGAAGAGTAGATTCGGATTGACCGGATCCTGTTGGACCACGTGGGCATAGCCTTCGAGGCTCTCCAGGCCGAGGGCCGTCCAACTCTGTCCATAGTCGGTGGTTTGGTAGACGTAGGGATTGAAATCCCCGGTCCAATGGCCATCGAAGGTGGCGAAGGCGGTGGCTTCGTCGTGGGGTCCGGCGTGGACTTCCGACACCCACGCACCTTGGGGGATTCCGGGCACGTTAGCAGCCACGTTGGTCCAGGTGGCGCCGCCATCTCGGCTGATCTGGAGATTGCCGTCGTCGGTGCCGACCCAAATGACATCGGGATTCTTCCTCGACTCGCTGATCGTGTAGATGGTGCAGTGATTCTCCGCCGTGGAATTGTCGGTGGTCAGCCCTCCGGACTCCGTTTGGCGTTGCTTGGCCGGGTCGTCGGTGGTGAGGTCGGGAGAGATCGTCTCCCAGCTCTCGCCCCGATCCCGGGAGCGGTGGAGATATTGCGAGCCGAAGTAGAGGGTCGCCGGGTCGTTGGGGGAGACGTAGATCGGCGTGTTCCAATTGAAGCGGAGCTTTTCCTCGCCCTCGCTGGGATACGGGAAAATGCTCTTGGCGGTGCCGAGCTTTTTGTCGACCCGCAACAGGCGGCCGCCCTGGATTTCGGAATACGCCGTATTGGCGTCTTCCGGATCGGGCACGACCCAAAAACCGTCCCCGAAGCTCAGCATCTGCCAAGCTCCGCCGACGATGCCGCCGGTGGCCCGTGAAGGACCGGTCCAGCTGCCGTTGTCCTGCAAGCCGCCGTAGACGTTGTAGGGCTGCTCATTGTCCACGTTCACGTGGTACGGCTGGGACAGGGGTAGGGTCTTGAGATGGTTCCAATGGATGGCCCGATCTTGGGATAGGTAGACCCCGCCGTCGGTGCCCAAGAGGATCTCATGGGGATTTTTGGGATTGATCCACAGGGCGTGGTGGTCCGGATGGACCGAGGACCCGAATCCGCTGCCGAACAACGAGGTGAAGCTCTTGCCCCCATCGACGCTGATGGTCAGCATGAAACCGGGTTTGTAGACCCGATTGTGGTCGGTGGGGTCGACCAGAAGCTCACTGAAGTAGAAGGGGCGCATCTGCACGTTTTGGGATGCGTTGACCTCACTCCAGGATCGTCCGAGGTCCTCGGAGCGGTAGAGGGCAGTGTGCTCTGCTTCCACGGTGGCGTAAACCACATTGGGGCGAGACGGGGCCACCGCAACAGCGATGCGGCCGAGATCGCCTTCGGGCAAGCCTTCGCGGATTTCCTCCCACGTCGTGCCACCGTCGGTGGAGCGGTACAGGCCGCTGCCCGGCCCGCCGGATTCGAAGAAGTGGGCGGATCGGCGGAATTGCCACATGGCCGCGTACAGGATTTCCGGCTCCTGGGGATCGATGTCGATGTCCGCGCAACCCGTCTTTTCGTCGACATAGAGAATCTTGTCCCAGGTTTCGCCGCCGTCGGTGGTCTTGAATAGGCCGCGGGTCTCGTGGTCGTGGAAGAGAGGGCCCGTAGCGCATACGTAGACGACGTTGGGGTCTTCGGGATGGATGCGGATCGCGCTGATGCGTTCCGTGCCTTCCAGGCCCATGGCTTTCCATTGCTCACCGGCGTCGGTGGATTTGTAGACCCCGAGGCCATAGGACACACTGTTGCGGGTCCACGGCTCGCCGGTGCCGACCCAAACCGTATTTGGATCGGAGGGAGCCACCCGAACCACACCCACGGATTGAGGGTGGTCGTCAAAGACCGGCTTGAAGGTGGTGCCGGCGTCCACGGACTTCCACAGACCGCCGCTCGCGGCACCGATGTAAATCGTCAGCGGATCGTCGGCCACGGCGTCGATCGAAGAGACCCGGCCGCTCATGATCGCGGGACCGATGGCCCGTGCCCGCAGGCCGCCGAAAGTGTTGGAGCTGAAAAGAGTCTTGGCCTTTTTGGCGGGTTTGGCGGTCGCTTCTTTCTCCGCTGATTCGGAGGTCTTTGACGCTTCTTGGCCCGAGTCCTGGGAGGGGGCGGCGAAGAGGGGGAGCACGCTACCCATCGTCAGCAAAGCAAGGGCCGAAACGAAGGGGAGGGCGGATCGGGAATTGGCTCGGGGGCGGCTGAGCAGCGTACGCAAGATCATCGAGGGGGTCTCCGCGAATCGAGGTGTGGCCGAGAACGGCGGGGTCGAGGAAGGCATCCAGCCGGGCAGTCGGTCCGTGGAGAACCGACTGCCCGAACGAAGGGGTAGGAGGAGCGATTTCGGTCGCTGTGGACCGAGGGATCAGCCGTCGTTCTTCTCGCCTTCGGCGGCTTCGGCGGCCGGCTCGACCTCAGGCATGGCGAATTGCTCATCGCTGATGCCTTCCGGGTTGAGCTCTACGGAATCGATGACGATCATCAAGCTCTGGGGAAGACCCTCGGGCCTGATCTCCCGACTGTGGGCTAGCAAGAGGGAACCGATTTCTTTGTAGTCGCCGAGAGTCGTGGTGGTTTTGACCTCTTGGCCCGTTTGCGCTCGGCTTTTGCCTTCTTGTTGGAATTCGAGGAACGATTCGGTGTCGAGATATGAGTAGGTGACGTCACCGGTGTCGAGGGTGATTTCCAGCTTGTAGGCTTCGGTGCCCTCCACTTCCTCGATACCCATCAGCTTGACGGTGTGGCCCTTCTCTTTGTAGTTGAAGAGCGGACCCTCGAAATCGCTCTGGCTCTTGACTGTTTTGGCCTCGTCGTCGGTCATCTTCTGGGGCTCTGTTTTGCCCATCAGCGGCATGATCTGCCAGCCTTGCTCACCGTCGAAGGCTTGAACGATTTTCTGACCTTGCATCTCCATTTCCATGCGCACTTTGCCGGGGCGTTGGTAGATCACCGAAATCGGCATCTCCATCTGTCCGCCCATCACCATCTTGCCATCCATCTTGGCGGTTTTGACCGCGTTCCAGGCGTCGCGGCCGCCCATCGCCTCGATATAGCTCTCGACCACCTCGTCAACAGTCATCTCATCCGCGCCGACTGGTGCGACGAGCAACGCAAGGCAGATCAAAATCAAAGCTTTCTTAAGCATCGGTACCTCTTTCGTGGTCTGTTTAGGAGTTTAGTGACGTCGGCTTTTTTAGGGTGGGCCTCCGTAGGTAGGAGCCTACCAGAACCCAACTACGGAAAAATCCGACTTCAGCTCAGGGAAAATAGGGCGCTCCGAGGACAGCGCACACTTTGCGATGATGTCCAACAAGGCGGTAGCATCCCACATGCCCTACTCAAAGAGCGACGTCATCGGCGTCAGCCGTTTTCTGTCTTGGCCTTCCGCGGTGGCATTGGGCGCTGGGCTGAGCCTGGCGATCCAGCTCACCCTGGTGGAAACGCTGCTGCAATCCGCCGGGCCCTGGGCTTACGTTTCGGCTTGGGTGTTCTATTCGCCCCTTCTCTTGGTTTGGTTGGATCTTCCGGGCGAGCAAAGCCCGTTCGCTTGGCTGCGCACTGCGGGTTATCCGCGATTGGCGTTTGCCGTGGCATGGATCGAGCTCGGAGGGGTCTGTGCTTTGGCGGGTTTGCTGGCCAAAGGGGCGGCGTCGGCTTTGGTCACCGCCGGCGATCGCCTCTGGCAATTGGATTTGGCGCCCAGCGGTCTACCCGCCTTGGTCATCGGAGTGGTGGCGATCAACGAGCTGATCGGCACCCGTGCCCATTCGAGGGTCGCTTCGCTGCTGGTCACCGCCGCGATCGGCGTTCCGGCGGTCTTTCTCGTGCTGTCCTTCTTTCAACCCGAGTCGGCCCCGGAGTGGTCCTCGGCATCATCCGTCGGTGCTCACCAGCTGCTGAGCCCGGCCCTCTTGGCCTCGATGCTGTGGGGACCGTATTTGGTGCTCGCCCGGCGTCGGGTGATTCGCCGACACGCTCGGGGAGCCTTGATGCCGATGGCCGTGCTCTGGGGGCTGCTGCCGTTGATCGGCGGTGTCGGTCTTTGGCTCGGCTTGCTCTACCCGGAAATGACCACGTCCGGGATGCTCGAAAGCGGGTCCTCGACGGATCGCCTCGGTTTCTTCTTGCTGACGATCGGCTTGGCCCTTTGTCTGCTCGGGCTTTCCCAAGTCATGGCCGGCGGCCTTCGGGTCCTGTCGACCCTGGCGTTCAACGGCATGTTGCCGCAGTCCTTGACCGCGCGACGATCCGAGCGCGGGGTGCCGCTCATCCCCTTGGCGCTGATGGCTCTGGCCGCCTGGTCGGGCGCTCGGTGGGTGGACTTCCAAGGATTGGCCGCCGCGGCCGCCCTGGCGATCCTTTGGATGTCGTCGATTGCGGCTTGGCCCCACATTCGGACCCGGGCGAAGGACCGTCCACCCGGGTCGATCACCCTGCCGCTACATCCTTTGCTGCCCGCTCTGGTCGCCGCTGCTTGCCTGTTCTTTTCGTTGGTGTTGCCGAAAGTCAACTTGGGTGCCGGATTGCTCTGGCTGCTGTTGGGCGCGGCTTATTTTGTTTTTCATGGACGCCGTGAGCTGGCTCTTTCCGACCTGCAAAAACACGTCGTCGGAGATCTACCCGAGCCGCAGGAAGAGCAACGTGATCGTGTGCTGGTGGTGGTCGGCGAAGGCCCGGATACCGAGAGCCTGTTGAAAGTGGGCTCGGCTTTGGCAGCTTCGCGGGACGGCGAGCTGCTGGTGCTCCGCATCGAGCTGATGATCGAGCAGGTGACTTGGAGCGAAGCCCGATTGACGGCCGAGGGATCGCTCGCCCGTTTGGAAAAGTTGGTGCAAGCGGCAGGCCTGCCGGCCGAGCTGCCGGTACATCCCTTGGTTCGGCTGGCGCCTTCGCTGGCGGAGGGTACCTTGGACGCGGTGTCCGAGGTGGAAGCCTGTTTCCTCGTCCTGGGCTGGCCGGACACCTATGAGAGCACCGACCTCGAACCGATGGTGGAGACCGTCTTCGCCGCCAGCTCCGTGGCCATCGCGGTGGTGCGGGGGACCTTGTCTGCTCGGGCCGAGCGGGTGTTGGTGGCGTCAGCCGGGGGGCCCCATGCGGCCGTCGCCCTAGAGTTGGCGGAAGCCCTGTGCGAGCTGAACAGCTCCGGGGACGGGGAAGAGACCCCAGAGCTGCAAGCATCGATTCTGAATGTGGTGACCCCCAATCCTTCGATCGCCAAGGGATTTGAGGCGATCCAACAGACCCGCATCAAGCGTCGAGCTCGACGGCGGGGCCAGGGGTCGGACATGGGCCCGGAGTCCGATGTGGAATCTATCGACGCAGCCGGCTCAACCTCCGGCTCGACCTGGGCGGAGAGCCCTGAGCAGGGCGATACGATCGATGAGCTGTTGGTTCAGGCCCCATCGGTGGAAGCCGGGATCGAAAAGGAGGTCGGCGCGGGGGACGTCCTGCTCTTGGGAGCGTCCGTGGATCGGCTGCTCGGCCAGACCCGATGGGGTGGGTTTCCCGTCGAGGTCGCTTCCGATCGCCACGGCTTGACTATTGTCGTCCGTGAGCAAGAGAACGCTCCCCGCTACTGGCGACGTCGAGTGTGGGAGTGGGTATCGAATCCCCTGCCGGCCCTGACCAACGAGCAGCGGGTGCGGGTACAGCTGGCGATGCGCAAAGCCGCGCGGGCGGATATCGACTTCTACATCTTGATTTCGCTGGCGGCCGCGATCGCCACCCTGGGATTGATGCAATCCAGCGCCGCGGTGGTCATCGGGGCCATGTTGGTGGCGCCGCTGATGAGCCCGATTCTCGGAATGGGCCACGCGATTGTGAGGGGGCATCTGCGATTGCTGCGCCGAGCGGCATCCTCGACCCTCAAAGGCGTCGGAATTGCCATCGCTGTGGGAGCGATGTTCCCGCTGATTTTCTCCGGGATTTCTCCAACTCCCGAAATATTGGCCCGCGGCGCGCCGAGCCTGCTCGACCTGGCGGTTGCGTTGGCCTCGGGAGCCGCGGCCGCCTACGCGGTCAGCCGTCCGTCGGTAGCTGCGGCGTTGCCGGGCGTGGCCATCGCGGCGGCGTTGGTCCCGCCCTTGTGCGTGGTTGGATTCGGTCTCGGAGCCTCGGAGCTGGCCTTGGCCGGCGGCGCGCTTCTGCTCTTCGTCACCAACTTGGGGGCGATCGTGGTTTCAGCGTCTTCGGTCTTCCTCATGATGGGCTTTCGACCCCGCAAGGAGGAAAGGGGGAAAGCAGTCTGGCGATCCCTGGCCATCGCCGGCTTGGTGCTGCTGGTGGTTTCGATTCCATTGGGTATGAAAACCCGGGAAATCGTCGGCTCCTCCCAAGCGAAACGCCTTGTCATGCAAGGCTTGGAGCGGGTCGATACCGATCTCTGTCGCATCGCCGAGGTGCGATTCGATCGACAGGACGGTGTGCTGTGGGTCCACGTGGCGGTGCACGCTTTTGTCGACGATCTGCCGTTGGACCCCTTGGCCGAGCTGCAGCGGGAGATCTCCCGCAAGATGGACGGGGATATCCGTTTTGATCTCTCCGTATCCCGCGCCCAACGTTTCGTGCTCGAAGGGCATAGGGATAGGGACGGAGATGGGGAAGGGGTAGGGATGCCGGACCGGAAACCCAACCCTTGAGCAGAATCGGGTCACAGCCGGAACGAAGCGACAACGAGCTCCGGTCGAGTCGGGCTTCGCTCAGAGCGTTGCTCGTCCTGTGGGTAGCCCTGGCCACTGCATGGGCAGGCTGCTCGGGAGATCCCCCCACGGAAATCTCAAATGAGCCCAAGCCCGCCGACCAGGGCTCGAGCCCGGATCCTCGCCGACCCAGGGTGGCGGTGGTGGAGTCCCTAAGGGAGGATTTGGCGGCGGAGAGACATCCGGCGGACGGGGGCGGCACGGCTCGCCTTGAGATCCTCGCTGCAACGGGCTCGGGCATGGAGCCCAGTGGCAACCCCAGTAAAGTTGGGAGCTTGGAGGCCGGTGGGCTCGGGCGGATGCTCATCACCTGGACCGCGGGTCCGATGGGTGTTGTAGAGGGCGGCGCGATCTATCTCCAGATCTCCCCGTTTTGGGGCTGGTCGACTCCCCAAGTCACGCATCCTGAAGGTCCGGGATTCACGGAGGTTTCAACGTCCGCTGAGGGGGCTGGCTTGCGGGTGGAGACCTTGGACCGCCAGCTCTTGGTGGCCCACGTTGAGGGCAGGCCGCTGAAGGCCGGAGAAACGGTCCAATGGCTTTACGGGGCAGGACCGGCGATGGCCGGGGTCGATCGCTTCGCGGAGGCCGGTGAGCGACTTTGGCTCGCCGTCGATGGTGACGGTGACGGCGTCCGGGGGTTGTTGGCCGGTCCTCCCACGGTGAGCATTGATCCCGGACCCGCGGCACGTCTGGTGGCGTTTCTGCCCTCCACTGTGGCACCGAATGCTCCAGCCCGTTTGCACATTTCCGTGTTGGATCGCTGGGGGAATGCCGGTGTTACCGCGACGGGCAGATTGCGGATTGAGGAACCCGGTGGCCGCAGCCTCGAACATTGCATATCGGCTGGGGATGCGGGCACCGTGATCATTCCCTGGCAAGTGGAAAGCTCGGGGATCTATCAGTTGGTGGTGTCGTTTTGGGACGACCAAAAACAGAGCCCCGAGCCGCTGCGCACCCGAACCAATCCCATGTGGGTCGCGGAAGGAGCCGCGCCCATTTTCTGGGGCGACCTGCAAGTCCATTCCAATCGGTCGGACGGCACTGGCCTTCCCCGCGACCTCTACCGCTACGGCCGTGACGTGGCACGCCTGGACGTGATGAGCGTGACGGATCACGACCATTGGGGGTTGCGCTTCCTCGACCGAGATCGAGCCGAGTGGCAAGAGATCCAATCCGTCACGGAGAGCTTGCATCAACCCGGGCGTTTCGTCACGATCCGCGGTTTCGAATGGACGAATTGGATTCATGGGCATCGTCATGTGCTGGTCTTCGACGATCAGCCCTTGCCGATCCTCAGCTCCTTGGACGAAGCCTACGACCATCCGGAAGAGCTGTGGGCGGCCCTAAAAGGTCGAGATGCGGTGACTATCGCCCACCACACCGCCGGCGGACCGATTGCCACGGATTGGTCCATCGCCCCGGATCCTGTCTTGGAGCCGATCACCGAGGTGGTTTCGGTCCATGGATCGAGCGAGGCTGAGGACTCCCCGAAGCGGATCTACCAGCCGGTGTCGGGAAATTTCGTGCGCGAGGCGGCCCTTGGCCGGGGGTATCGGTTGGGCCTCATCGGCTCTACCGATGGTCACGACGGGCATCCCGGATTGGGCCACCTAGCGGGACCGAGCGGCGGGCTGGCGGCCATCCTGGCGGACGATCTGACCCGATCCGGGGTGCTCGAAGCCTTGAGGAGCCGCCGGGTCTACGCCACCAGCGGTCCGCGGATCATCCTCCGGACCCTTTTGGCCGGTCGACACCGCATGGGTAGCGAGGTGCCGGTCGGCGCCGGGAAGGTCCACGGGACTGATGACCGGAGTCTTTGGGTGTATGCGGCGGGGCATGCCGAGCTGGAGCGGGTCGACGTCATCCGGTCGGGAGTTGTGGATTCAGTGCCCTGTGAGCACAGGACGTGCTCCTTCTCTTTGCAGCTCGAGTCCCTGCAGCCCAACGGATTTCTCTACTTGCGCGCCGTGCAACGAGACGGCCACTTCGCGGTCTCTAGCCCCTTCTTTTTCGTCGAGCCTCCCGGCTCAGAGTCTGTGGGCTCCTAGGCCGAGCGGGGCAGCGGACGAAACTCTTGGATCGGCTCCAGGCCGTGCAGCTCCCGCTTCGATTTGAAGACCGGAGGTGCGTTTTCGTCCTCGTCGGGCCAACGTTTGGCCAGCTCGGTAGTGGCGGCGAGGATCCAGAAGATCTTGAAGGTGAACGGCGCGTTCAAGGTGACCTCGACCAATTGGTGGGTCAAGATCCCCGCGACTCCGGCCGCTACGGCCAAGCCATGGACCCGGTGATCGGGATTTTTCGCCCACCAAAACAGCAGACATCCATTCCAAATCGTGCGAAAGGCGAAAAACATGAGGATGCCGAAAGCCGGGAATCCCCACATGACCAACATGGATAGGAATCCATTGTGGGGCGTGTTGGCTTTGGGACCCAGGGAAAGATCCACGGCCGTGCCCACCCCGAGCAGAGGATTGGCCACGGCGATGCCCCAAAAATGAGGCCATCGTTCCTGCATTCGCCACTGCATGGTGCTCGCCTTAGAGCCGTCGGCGGCGGAAATCGCGTGGGAGACGAAGGGGTTGGCGAGCACGAAAGGCAGCGCCGGCAGCGCCGCGATGGCGCCGATTCCGATAAAGGGGGAGAGCCATTTCAGCCGCTGCCGCCCGAGATTGCGAGTCACCAAGAGGGCGCCGAAAATGATCCCGCCGCCGAGGCAGGCGACCATCGCCCCACGGGACTGACAAAACAGCATGGCCCGGGCCATCAATCCAAAGCTGATGAAGCTGAACGCCCAGTGGAACCGGTTGCGTGGGAAGAAGGTTCCCGTCATCGCCAGAATGATGGGGATCACCAGCACGCCGCCGAGCTGATTGCCGGTACGGAACGGTCCGGGGGCGGCCGCCATGCCGGCATAACCCTGCTGAATGGCCAACAGCGAGCAGTGCACGGCGCCGGCCATGATGAAGTAGGCCACCACGTAGGTGCGCTTCGCGGTGCGCAGCAGGATCATGGCGATCGCGAAATAAGCCACCGGACGGACGCAATAACGGGACAGTTGGTAGACGATGCGAATCGGGTCGGTGAGATTGCGTTGATTGATCGGCGCATTCAAATACGACAGGCAGAGCAGCACCGCCAGAATCAGCCAGGGCACCAGAAGCGGCAGCTTGCCGAGGCGCCATTCCTCGGAGCGGCGTCCCCGGAGCACGATCGCCGCCATGATGAAGGCGATCATGATGTCGTTGGGCCCGATGCGCAGGAAACCGATCGACCAATTGCCGAAATAGGTCACGGTCGATAGATCGAAGAGCACGATCCACCAAATCGGTAAGAAAACGATGAAGAAGACCCCGAGGGCCGACATCATCAGGAACGTGCTGAAGGGCAGGAGCATGGGTCAGCTTTCGACGCGCCGCCTGAAGGATCTCGGATAGGCGGGCAGGATCTTTCGAATGACCCGGGGAAGCCAGTCTCGGTGCTGGTCCATCACCAAGCCGATGGGAGGGCTGCCGGCGGCTCGGGCCTTTTCCACCGCCAGCTCGAAATCCTCTTGGCGGGTCGCCATGGGCTGGGCGACCAGGATCACGCCGTCGCAGGCCCTTCCGAGCAGCGCGGCGTCCACGGATTTGAGCATGGGTGGCGCTTCCACCAACAGCAAGTCCGCGCCTTCCGCGGCTCGCTGATACCACTTCCGCAACGTGGTGGAATCCGGCGCGCCGACGATTTGCAGGGCGAGATCCTCGGGGCCGGAAGCGCCGGGAGCACGGGTGTCTTCGCCCGGCTCGGCGCGGGAAATCCTTTTGCGTAGCATGCGAAAGCCTTTGCCCGGGACCAGCTTGCCCAAAGCCAAATGCAGCCCGGAAAGGTGCGCCTGGATGATCAATCCAGCGATCACCGGGCGCGCGGATTCGGCGGTGGTGATGCCGGCGATGACCACGGTCGGGACCTCCAAGGTGGTTTCGAGGGCGCGCAGACCGTCCAGGAGGCCGGCGTGGGCCACTTGCTGCTTAGCCGAGGGGAGGTCGGCTGGATCCAGATCCTCGTGCAGCTCTCCCAGCAAGTCATAGCCGTGCGGGCGCGAAGCCGACGCGCGGGATTTCTGCCACAACCTGCCGATCACAGGCGCTTTTTGGAGCCAGCCGCGCATCACGGATGCTCCTTCCAGGGGCCGGCGACGCGGAGCTTGAGAGTCATTTCTTGGGGATCTCTGCAACGATCGGCACCAAGCTCTGGCGGAAGGCTTGGGCGCTACCTTTGACGGTCGGATCGAGGAAATCGCGGACGAAAGCCAGGATGACCCCGAGGGCGAGGCCGAAAATCAATCCGGCGGCGACGAGTATTTTGGCTTTCGACGCCTCCGGCGCGATCGGTGGCTCAGCCCTTTCGAAAATGTCCAGGTTGACGATACCGCTCTCGTCCAGCGAGCTGCTCAACCGGGCCTCTTCTTCTTTCTGCAGGTACGTCTGATGGGCTTTTTGCTTATTCTCCACGTCGTTCTTGAGCCGTTGTAGCTCGGTGGAGAGCATCTCCAGGCGGTTGAGCTTGTCGCGGTAGAGGTCGATTTGGGATTCCAGGGCGTCGAGGCGGGCCTGGGAAGCGACCAATCTGGCCTCGGTCTGCACCAGCTCCAAATTCAGGGTTTGGAAAGCCGGGTTTACCGACGTCAACACCTCTTCTTCTTGGCGATCCAAATTGCCCGAGAGCATTTTTCGTGCTTGTTGGATTTGCTGCTCGATATCCTGGACCCGGGTCGAGGTGGGGGTGAAGGCAGACAGCGCTTTCGCCCGTTCCAGCTCGAGATTGAGCAGGTTCTGCTTCAGCAGCTTGACGGTTTCGCTCTCGGAAATGGTCGATTCCGCGGCGATATTCTCCGGCAAAGATTCGAGCTGGCCGTTGAGGAAGTCGACCTTCGCTTGGTTCTCGAGCACCCGAGTTTCGGTCTCCACTCGATCCGCCTCGAGCTGCGAGAGAACCTTGCGCAGGTGCTCTTCGTCGCCGGAAAGCAAGCTCGCGCCGTATTTCTTGCGGAATTCGGTGAGGGTCTCCTGGGCTTCCTTCCAGCCCACATAGAGCAGGTTGCGCTGCTCGAGATAGAAGTTGTCCGCCCGATTCTCCTCGTTCTTTTTGGCGATGCGTTTGATGTGCTGATCGAGCAGGTCGTTGACGAATCTCGCCGTCCACTCGGGATCGGTGCCCTTTTGCACGATTTCGATCACATTGGTGCCGCTGATCGAGCGGGGTTTGATCTTCGGGATCAGCTCCTGGGTGCGGACGTCTAAGTTGGTGGCGGCCGGGGCCTCGTGGATTTTCCCGTAAAGGCTCTGGACCCTGCGCTTCAGGCTGCGGGTGAGCTGTTTGAAGGCCGGTGCCTCCGGGCGCAGCGGTTGGTGGGTTTCTTGGTAGAACTCCAAAACCGCCCGGATCAACGCGGGGCTCTGCAAGTGGTGCAGCTCTGTTTTGATTTGGGTGTCCGACATGGCCTCTTCCCGTGGACCTGAGACCGCCTTGTCGGTGAGCAGAATCTTGGCCCGGGCGACGTAGGTCGGCGGGGTGGTGACGGCAATGAACACGGTGACAGCGAGGCCGAGCACCCCGAAGGCCGCGATGATCAGGCTACGTCGAAAAAAGATCTCGAGCAGCTCCTGCCAAGGAAGTGGTCTTTCCTCGATCACGGATTCTGCCCTCCGCCCGTTTCCGTTCCCGTGGTGGTAGAGGTGGTGTTAGTGGTGTTATTGGACGAGTTGTTGTTGTTTTGGGTCACGTCCGCCAGGACCGCGCCGCTGACCACGCTCTGCAGGGGAATGACGTCGTCGATATATTGAGAGATGAAGAGATTGACGTTGGAGATCTTGGTGCGCGGCACAAAAATGACGTCGCGTGCGGCGAGGCGTACATCGGCGGCCGGATTGCTGCCGGACATCACCGGCAGCAGATTGACGGCCCTTGCGATCGGGGTGCCGTCGGGTTGCTGCCGGATGAGCACGACTTGCTTGCGCCGGGCAGTGGTCAAGAAACCGCCGGAGGCTTGGATGGCCTGAAAGAGGGTCAAACCCTGGGTCCATGTCACGGTTCCCTGAATCCCGACCTCACCGCCGATGTAGATCCTCGGTTCCACCGCCTCGCGAACGATCACCGTGAGATTGGGCCGAGCCAGCTCCACCGAATAGAGGTCGGTGAGCCGATCATCGAGCTCTTGGGGCGTCAAACCGGCCGCGGCGACCTCATCGACATAGGGCAACGAGATGGCGCCGTCTGGACGAATGCGTTGCTCCTCATCGAGCTCGCTCACCCCCCAGAACTTCACTGCGATCAGGTCGCCGGCCTGGAGGCGATAGGGGCCGACGGCTTCGACCGGAAGCGGCTCGAGTGAGATTTCAGGCGCGTCGACGGGAGTTCTTCCGGCACAGCCCGAATGCATCAGAGCAGCGGTCAGCAGCGCGCAAAGCGTGCCGAAGCGTAGCCATGGGGAATCGACTGGGGACACCATGGGCGGAGTATAGCAAGAGCCTTATTTGTTCAGTACTTAGAGCTCAAAGATCATCGACGATATTTCCCTGTGTAAGATGGAAACGCCAGCTGAATTGTTATTGTTCATGGGGATTCGTGGTAGGCTCAGGGGATATAAGCCCGTTTTATGTCGGCTTGAATCTTCGACTGGATCTCGGTCTTGATCGTAGGAAGGGAAGCGGCCCTGTGACGACCCACACCAGCTCAATCGGTCCCCAATGGCCGCCCGAGAAGGCGTCCTACGGGCGTATCAAGGGAATCGACAATCGAGGTCGAATCAACGGAGCCACCGAGCTGGCGGATTTATTGGGCCAGCTGGCCGGCCTTCGGGAGACCCTGCAGCCGCTGATCTTGGATCGCATCAGCATCCGAGCGCTGATATCGAACCGGCTGCTCGCTGAGCGCTCGGAGATGTTGCGACCTTGGGGAGAAGCGTTGATTCCCCTCGAGGGCTGCGGCCAAGGTCTCGAGGAGGTGTCCTTGGTCTATCTGGGAGGCAACGGAGAGAGCCGAGCCACGGACCCCAAGGATTTGAACCGTTGCTTGGGCAACGTGACCACCGCGGAATCCCGGGAGGCCCGTCCGGCCTCGACCATGATCGACCGAGCGCGGGATGGCGGGTATGTGGTGAGGATTCTCGACGAGCAAGAGCGAAGGGGCGATCCCGAGCTGCACAGCTCCATGGCCGAGCTCTATTCCCGATTCGGTTGGAGCTCCGACGAAACCCGTGAGATTCTGGCCAACCCATCCAGCCTCATCGCCGTTGCGGAACATGAGGGGATGCCGGTCTCCGCGGGCATTGCCGAGCTGAGCCATGTCGCCTTCCAGGACGGGCATCAGCTGCGCATGGCGGAGTTTACCGAGGCTGCCACCCGAGCGAGCCACCAGGGAAAGGGCCTCTATTCGGCGATCGTCGCCACCCTGTCCCGGGAGCTGGCGGCGAGATCCCGTGCCGGGCAGATCCTCGGCGGCGAGCTGAATGTGGCTTTTGGTGAATGTAGTGGTCACGACTTGGGCGTCTTGATCGCCGCCAAACATCTGGGCCGTCGTTTCAGCCGTCGTATTTGTCGGGAGCGCGAGCTGCCCTTCGAAGGTTTCTTGCCCCAGCACGTGCCGATTGCCGGCGCGCCCAGATCCACGCCCTATAACGACCTCTTTCCCACCTTCCTCTCCCGCGACACCCTCTACGCCTTCTCGGAAAGCTAAAGCTCGACGAGCCCGGACACTCGGAGTGTCCGGGCCGCTTCTAGCCGGCTCAGGGTGTGGTGCTCGTCCAAGCCGACGTATTGCCGGCCTCGAAACCATCGAGGAAGATCCAATCCCCTAGAGTCCGATCGGTGACCGACGTGTTGTTGCCGGTATCCGAGTCGTTCGAGCTGGTGACGCCGGCCGTATTGGTCAGGGTGCCGGTGGTGCTGGCGGGCACGTCGCCGTGGGCGTAGAAAACGACCCGGCCGTTGACCGGCAAGGTCACCGGCTCGGACGAGATGTCGCCCACACCCGAGCTTGCGCAGCTACCGCCGTCGAGCCCTTCGCAAGACCATGCCTTGCCGGTCAGCACCGACGGCAGGCTGTTGCTGACGGTGGCGCCGGTGGCGTCTCCCGGACCGCTGTTGGTGACCCGGATGACGTAATAGAGCGGGAAGCCGTCGGCGTAGTCCGCGGGGAAGGCAAAGGTGGAGATCTCCAAATCCCCCTCGCCGGGAACCGTGGTCATTTCGCTGCCGCTTTCGTCACCGGGATTGGCTTCCGTGGTGTCCGAAGACACCGAGGCTTGATAGGTCAGCACGGTGCCCAAGGCCGCGGGATCCACATCCAAGGTGATGTCGAAGGAATCCGAGGCCCCGGAGCCGATCGACCCGAGAGTACAGGTGGCGGAGCCGTTGGGGTCCTCGGTGCAGCCACTGGTCGAGGAGAAGGTGGTGTTGGCGGGCAGCGTGCTCGTGACCTTCACGTTGAGGGCGGGCCATGGGCCGTTGTTGGTGACGGTGACCGTGTAGGTGACCTGCCCACCGACGCTGACCGGATCCGGTGAGTCGGTGATCGAGCTGAGCACCAAGTCGGCGCTGGTTTCGCCGCTGTTGACCTCGAAGAGATTCGACGACACGTTCTCCGCCCACTCGAGCAGCAGCGGAGTGTCGTGGGTTCGATCCTCGGCGGTGCTCGAAGCCTCCGTGACATGGGTGACACTGAAGAAGCTCAGCCCCGCGCTCGAATAGGTGCCGGTGGTTTCGAGCACCACAAAGAAGGTGACCGGAGTCCCTTGGGCCACCTGCACATTGGGGTCGGCGTCCACGAAGGGCACGCTTTGGATGCCGTCGGCGTCGAGGGAGAGAGCCGCCACCGTGGTGACCAAGGTGTCCGTGCCGGAATCCCAGGTGCTATTCGCATTGGCGTCCCGGTAGACGAAGAGGTTCTCGATGATCGAGCTCGCCTCGGCGGTGGTCAGCACGTCGCCGGGCACCTCTTCGAAGAGCAGCTCGAAGGACGTCAGCTCAATATCTTGCTCACCGACCAAGCCGTTGTGGGTGGCGACGATTCGCAGCACATCGTCGGTCACCGAGTCACCGAGGCTGACCGGTGCGGTGTTGGTGGACGACAAGCCGAATTGGCCACCTCGATTCGGCAGATAAGAGACGTCGCCGTCGGTCTCGGCCGCGGCGACCACGTCGATTTGGCTGTTGGAGTCCAGATCGCCCAGGGCGAGGGCCCTCGCGCCGTCGAAAGCGGAGGCCAGATCATGGGCGGGCCAGGGATTGACGAAATCGTTGACGTTTTCGAAGAGGGTGACTTTGCCGCCGTCTTTGGCCTGGGTGGCGATGACATCCAAGTCGCCGTCGGCATCGAAGTCCGCGATCACCAAGTCCCGGGCTTCGTTGTGGAAGCTGTCGATGGTCTGGGCGGCGGACCAGGTGGAGCCGTCGCCGGAAGCGCTGGTGTTCTCCCACCAGACCACGGTGTCCGCCACGGCGTTGGCACCGACCACGTCGAGGTCGCCGTCACCGTCCACGTCACCGGCGCGGACCGTGTTGATGCCGTCCGCCGAGCCGTCGATGACCACCGCGGTCCAGGCGGACCCGTCCCCGGCGGTATTGCGGAAGAAGAGCGCATCGTCGTCGGTTTCGGCACCGGCGATCACGTCCAAGTCGCCGTCACCGTCCAGGTCGACGACTTGCACGGAAATGGCCCCGTTACGGCTGGTGCCGATGGACGTTTTTGTCCAGGTCAGGCCGTCACCGGAGTCGTTGGACCACCAGGCGATCTCCTCGGCGTCGAAGCCGGCCGCGGCCACGTCCAAGGTGCCGTCCTGATCGATATCCCCGATGCTGATCGCCCTGGCGCCGGAGAAGCCGGCGTCGATGGTGCGCTCGGTCCAAGCCGTGCCGTCGCCGGCGGTGCTGTCGAACCAGGCGACACCATCAGTTTCAGCGGCGCCGATCACGTCCTGGTCGCCATCGGCGTCGATATCGGCCACCGCTACGCCCGCGGCTCCAGTGAACGAGGGGGCGATGGAGGTTTCAGTCCAAGAGCCGTCGTTTTCTTGGGCCCACCACGACACGGCATCGCCGCCGGCGGCGACCACATCGCCGTCGGCGTCACCTTCGATATCGCCTACGGCGACGCCGCGAGCTCCGGTGAACGCGGCGTCCACGGGTTGCTCCGTGAATGACGCGTTGCGATGGATCGAGAGGTTGTCGTACCAAATGACCTTGTCGTTGTCGCCGGTTCCGGCGGCATCGCCGAGCCCGTCACCGTTGAGGTCGCCGAACCAGACGGACCGGGCGCCGCCGAAGCCTTCGTCGACATCATGCTCCACCCAGGACGCTCCCTGATCGAGGCGGTTTTCCCACCAGGTGATGGCGCCGGCCGGGTTGGGCTCCTCGGTGCGACCCGCGGCGAAAATATCTTTGTCGCCGTCGCCGTCCATGTCGGCACAGAAGATGCCGTGGGCACGGCCGAAGGCCGCTTCGATCACGTGCTCGGTGAAGGTCAGGTTGTCGCCGGAGTTTTCATACCAAAGCACTTGCTCAGGATTGGCGCCGGTGCCGTCGGCCACGGCTCCGACGTCCAAATCTCCATCCTCGTCGAGATCACAGGTGCACACTGCGCCGGGGCCGTCCAAAGCGGCGGGATTGATGACGTTGCGCGTCCACGAGGCGGCGCCGATCACCAGGGCCGGTCCCGGATTCTCGAACCAAGCGAATTCGTCTTCGAACTCGCCCGCGGCCACGACATCGATGTCGCCGTCTTTGTCGAAATCCACGGCTTCGGTGGAGCGGGTGCCGTTGAAGGAAAGATCGATGACGTGGGCGGTCCAAGCCGAGCCGTTGCCGGCGGTGTTCTCGAACCAGTAGAAATCGTCGGTATTCATGCCACCGCCGAAAATATCCAAGTCGCCGTCGGCATCGACATCCGCCACCGCCGCGGCGTCCGCGCCCGTGAGCAAGGTGTCGGTCACGGTGATGGCGTTCCAGGCGGTGCCGACGCCATCGGTGTTTTCATAGAAAATGACCCGGGAAGCACCGCCCAGGGAGCCACCTCCCAAAGCGGTCGCCACGACGTCGGTATCACCGTCGAAATCCAGGTCTACCGCCAGCGCATGGGAGGCGTTCGGTAGGGCCGAGTCGATCGAGCGTTTGATCCAGGTCGAGCCGTCACCGACGCTGTTGTCCCACCAAGCCACCTCGTTTTGTGTATCCGGACCGGCGGTGAGAAGGTCGTAGTCGCCGTCGCCGTCCATGTCCGCGCCGACGACGGATCGACCGCGATCGAAAGAGGCTGTAATTTCATCCCCCCCGGAGAAGGGAACCTCGCCGCCTCCCGCCGCATGGGAAATGAGCAGAAGAAAAATGAGTAGGAAGGGTTGGGCTCTGAAGAGTCGGGTGAGCTTCATGGTTCAGCTCCTGGAGTCTGTGACCCAGATAAACGGGTCGATAAGAAATTTTCTCTCTGCTCATCAACCCGACCGAAGCACGGCTTTTCGCCAGCTTTGATTTTCTCTTGGGTCGAAGGCGGGTGAAGGCGGTTGCAGCTCAGTGACGGGGCAGGCAAGGCGCTGCGTATCGAGCTCACGAGTGCTGGAAGTCGAGGCACTGCCGTGTGTTGGGTCGTTGGTCGTGGGCAGCCGGGGGTGCTCATCTGGGGGTACGGGCTCCGCTCCCTGAGGCCGATTTCGGCGGTCGGAATCCGGGGGGGCGAATCCGGGCCTCATGTTAATACCGTTGCCATGGTACACCGTTGAATGCCGGGACGCGAGTCGTTCGGTGCGGAGATGTCGCCCAAAAACGAAGGATGGCGAAGATTGCCACGGCAACTCGGCTGCGCGTAAACTGTGGGAACATGCTGAAACTCGATTTCTCTGGATTATGGGTCCCCGTCAAGGAGCATTTTGACCCCAAGGTCAGCTCCCTGGACTTCACCCAAGCCGCGGCTGTGGCCTTGTTGGCCGCCGTGCTGAGCTTCTCCGTGTTGTCCTATTGGACCCCGATGGGACTGCCGAATGGGGATGCCGCGGTCTACGCCCAGCAGATCCAACAACACCGTTTCGATGAGCGCTCCGTGCATCTGGGGTACTACCTTTGGGCAGCAGCCCTCAACGGTTTCAGCCGCGATTTTTCCGATCGAGCCCTGAATCTCGTCAGCGCGGGTTTCGGCGCGGCAACGATCGGGTTGTTGGCGTGGATCAGCATGTTGGCGGTGGGCAATCCATTAGGAGGCGCCGCGGCGGCGGTCGTGGCTCTAGGTCATTTGACGTTGGTGGAGAATTGGGTGTGGGCGGAAGTCTACGGCCCGCAGACCTTCTTTCTGGTCGCCGCGTTTTTGGCCATGGGAACGGGCCGGTGTGTGCCGGCCGGGGTGATGCTGGCCAACGCGGTGCTCATCTCACCCTCGAGCCTCTTAGTGGTACCGGCGCTGTGCCTGTTGAAGCCGGATCTGCGGTCGGTGCTACGTCTTGGGCTGACCGGTGGCGGGATCACCCTCGTGGCGATCCTTCCGGTGTGGCGGGACTACCTCTACGGAAACCGCGGGCTTTTGAAGGCGTCCGGCGTGTCGGTGGACCTCAAGATGGCGGTGCTCAAGGAAAGCGTTGAGATGGTCTTCGGCGTCTTTGCCTTTCTGCCGTTTTTGGCTTGGGCGGTTTGGGCCCTTTGCCGGCGTCCGGGGCTACGACCCTTACTTTTGTTCTTGGCGGTCCTTTGGGCTCCTCCCTTCTTTGTAGGTGAGAAATTCCGAGACGTTCCAGTGCAATTGACCTTGTGGGCGTTGTTGGTGCCTCTGGTGGTGCTCGGGGCGTGGCAGCTGATGGAGCAGCTCGGCCGAGAGAAGAGACCACGATGGCCGGCGCTCTGGCTCACCGGCGGAATGTGGGCTCTCATTCCTCTCTTTCTAGTGGCCCGCAGACAGGTGGATCAGCTGACCGCCGTGCCGCGGGACGTCGTGGTCGTGGCTTTGGCGGTTTCCGGGGTCTTGGCGGGAGGCTGGATGCTCGGAGCAAAGTGGCGTCCTCTTCCTACGGTGTTGGCGGTGTTGGCCTTGGCGGCCGCTGTGAATTTGACTTGGGTCGGACGGCTGGTGCAGGAGGAGAATGAGGCCATCGACACCTACCGTGAGCAAGTCTTGGAGCTGGGGGCGACAGCAGGACCGGGCTACCGAGCGATCGGAACCTGGGATCGTGGGATTCTTTTGGAGCACTACCTTTTTCGAACATCCTACTCCGGGACCTGGATCAATCTCGCTCAGTTGGAAGGGCATTGGGGAGAGGAAGATCGAGCCGAGGCTTGGTCCAGCTGGCTGGACGCAGCCGAGGCAGGCAGTGAAATCTGGCTGCTGGACCACTATCCGGACCAAATTCAACGCCTAGAGCAGAAGCGATATGAATTCGACTCGCCGATCGGCCCGTTCATTCGTGCTCGACCGCTCTCGTCACCGGCGACCAACGACAGCCCAGGTGAGGGTGCGTCCGCGGGAGAGCTGAAGGAGAAAGATATGCCCGGGAAGGGTGAAGACGATGCCTGAGACCTCAGAGGGTAGGCAATCCGAGGATTGGGGACCTGAGAGCAGCGATGCCGGGTTGAAGGGACCGGCGGCAATCGACCCGAAGGCTTTGACGGTGGCGTTGATCAAGGCCGCAGCCTGGGTGGCTGTCCCCTTTGTGGTATTGATCGGTTACCTACTGTTGCATCGGGCGGGAGCGGTGCCGCGGATCAAAGAAATCGCGTACGAGCGCACGCTGATCCTCAATCTAGGGCTCTATTGGCTGGGGGCTACTTTCGCCTTGGCGTCTTGGCTTCATCGTCGTAAGTTGCTTCGATTTCTGGGCTCGATCAAGGCCCAGATCGCCCTATTAGCCTTTTCCACACTCCTGTCGTTTGCCTTCGCCGAAGTCGCGCTGCGACTGTTGCGACCCCATACGGCGGCCCAGCCGTTCGAGCGATTGGCCTCGGAGACCTTGCACCACAAGAACGCTCCGAACCGACGTAGCCTGGGCATGGGTGGGCAATGGGTGGAGACCAACTCTGACGGTTTCCGCAGCCCCTATGAGCGAGAAGAATTTCTGAAGCTGACCCATCGTGTGGTCCTGTTGGGCGACTCTTTCACCTTCGGGCTCGGGGTGGCGGAAGAGGAGTCGGTCGGGGCGGTGCTGGAAGTGGAGCTCCAGAAACATCTGCGGGAAATAGGATCTGAGGATTCCGTCGGCGTGCTCAATACCGGGGTGATCAGCTATTCGCCGCTCTTGGTGCGCCAAGCATTCCGCCGGGTCGTTCATGAGTATCGCCCCACGGTGGTGTTGATGTTGGTGGATGCCAACGACATCGGCGATGATCATCAATATGCTCGAGAGAACGAATCGGGGGATCCCGAGGATCCTCGGTTCGATGTACCGCCGATGCAGGAGAGCAGTCCCGGGTTGTGCGACCGATCCGCTATTTGCCGCAGCCTCGGGCCGCTTTGGGATCGCTTGGGCAAGCCGAAGCAAGTTCTGCTCAATCTGCTCGGCAAGCATCGAGACGCTTACGACTATTACGCCTTCGAGGTCGAGGTGGACGGCGTCAAAGAACGCAATCGCTTCTTTATCCTGCGTCACCCGCTGACCAAGACGTTGCCCTTCTTCGAGCGGAGCTGGAGCTATATTGAGGACGTGTCCCGAGACGTCCAGGAGGTAGGGGCGGATTTTGTGCTCGTGGTCATGCCGAGGTATTTCCACTGGGACGACAGCGAATGCCCTGAGAATTGGGAAAAGGATCGTTACGGGGTCGACGAGCCGTTCGAGGATGCTTTTCTCGAATTCTTCGACCAGAAGATCGCGGCCGGCCGGCCGGGCATTCCCATCTGGTCCTTGCTCGAGCCGTTTCGTGAAGCCGGAGGCGGGCCGGAAGTCTCGTTGGTTTTCGATCACGATCCCCATTGGAATTCGGCGGGACACCGCGTGGCCGGTGAGGCCCTGGCGGCTGAGCTGGTGAGCTCGGGTTGGCCGACCAATCCTGCTTCCGCAGGGTTGGGTCCCGTGTCGAGCAAACGGTCCTTCCCATCGACGTCCGAAGGCAAACCGGAGGAGAGCCCTTGATCGAAGAGAGCCACTTCAAAAAACTTATGTGGTGGACATCCAGCTTCGTGATTGCCACCTACTGCGTCGTGTTGCTGCCTGCCTGGTGGGTAGAGGTTCTGGCGGGTCGGGAGAAGGTCTTCGAAACTCTCGGATCTTTGCTCTTCCTGACGTCGAGCGTTTTTTTCTTCCGAGCGTTCTTGGCGGTGGGGCAGCGGGGTGCAACGGGCTCGTCGGCAGCCGATTCGCAGGCGGTCGAATCACGGGCGAGGTGGAGAAGGGTCGCATATGCGCTCTTGGCCCTGTTGCTGTTCGTGGCCTGCGGCGAGGAGCTGAGCTGGGGACAGCACCTCTTCGGATTCGAGCCGCCCGAGCGAATCAAGGAGCTCAACGCTCAACAAGAGCTCAACCTTCACAATATGTGGTGGCTGGACAGCTTCGATGAGGAGGGACAGAAGAAAAGCGGGTGGCGGTCCTTCTTGAACTCTAATCGCCTCTTCGATTACTTCATGGTCACGCTTCTCTGGCTTCTTCCCTGGGCTCACCACCTCATTCCGACCCTCGGCCGCTGGATCGATCGGTTCGGTGGGCCGGTGGTTCCAAGGAGCTTGGGTGCCCCGTTGGCGATTTCCTTCGCCATGACCGTGGTGATCGAGCTGGTGCTCGTGGACGGGATGTTTTTGCATCTGGCGGTCTCCGAGACCCGCGAGCTGAGCTACGCCCTTTTGTGTGCAATCGCCGCCTGGGCATTGTGGCGGAAAGAGTTGGCCTGAAGCTTTGCCGAATCGGCGAGTCACGGCGAAAACTCTATAATTTATAGACATTTGACAGTAAGTTCGTGGACCTCTAGCATTGACGTGCCTTCTTAATTGGCCCCCTTAGAACGAGCCGATTGATCGAGGTCAACGCCGCTCTCACACGCCGGCCCAGCGGCCGGTCCTGACGTTTCAGCTCGGAGACGCTCCTATGGATATCACCCAGGTCAAGATCTTCCCGGTCCAGGAAGACAAGCTGAAGGCATTTGTCTCGGTGGTTTTCGACCATTGCTTCATGGTCAACGACATCAAAGTGATCCAAGGAAAAGACGGGCTTTTCCTGAGCATGCCCAGCCGTCGAAAGAAAAGTGGCGAGTTTAAGGATGTGGCACATCCTCTGAACAATGAGACTCGTCGCATGTTGGAAGAACGGGTGTTGACAGAGTACCGGGAGGTGGTCAACGACGAGACCCCTCGACGACCGGACCGGGAGCTCGAAGAGGGCGCGGTTCCGGCTGCGGCGACGCCGACCCTGGTCGCCGCCCCCGAGTCTGCCCCGGAAAAAACCCTGGAGGAAGTCCAGGAAATGCACTTGAGAGACTCTTTCTGGTCGGTTTCTTGACCTCAGAGGTCATTGACGCTTGACGCCGGGGGCCGACTCCACCGAAGATAAGCCGCGCAACGAACGTGCGTCCCGCCGGGTCGCTTCAAGCTCCCGATCCCGACGCTTCAGGCGTAGGGCGAAGGGAAGCTTCTGTTCGAAGCGGGAGCGCTGAGCTCTCGCTTAGACCCTCAAGCACGTTCGACCTCAAAACACGACGGTCCCAGCAAACGCGACCGAACCAGCGTTCGGGAGTTTTCCCGATATCTGCGGCTCGTCCGCGGGGCGAGGGTCCGGCTCAGATCACCAGCTTTCAGAACCCCAGGCTCGATTCATGATGTATGGCGAGTTGATTCTCTTCAGTGGGCGGGCTCACCCCAGCCTGGCACAGGGTATTGCGGACTATCTGAATACACCCCTGCGACGGGTGGACTGCTTCAACTTTTCTGATGGAGAGATTTTCGTTCAGCTGCACGAAAACGTTCGTGGAGCCGACACCTACGTGATTCAGCCGACCTGTAAGCCGGTCAATGAGAATCTGATGGAGCTGCTGATCATGCTCGACGCGATCAAACGCTCTTCCGCCAGCCGTGTGACGGCGGTGATTCCCTACTACGGCTATGCCAGGCAGGATAAGAAGGATGCCCCCAGGGTGCCGATTACCGCCAAGCTGGTGGCAGATTTGCTCTCCCAAGCGGGCGCGGACCGAATCCTGACCATGGACTTGCACGCTCCCCAAATTCAAGCGTATTTCGATATGCCGGTGGACCACCTTTTCGCGACTCCGGTGCTGTTGGACGCCATCCGTTCCTTGGGCATTCCGGATTTGGTCATCGTGTCCCCGGACGCTGGGGGTGTGGAGCGGGCCAGGGCCGTCGCGAAACGCCTAAATTGCGGCTTGGCGATCGTCGATAAGCGGCGAACGGCACCGAACGAGGCATCGATCATGCACATCATCGGTGATGTCGAGGATCGCTCGGTGTTGATCCTCGACGACATCATCGACACGGCCGGCACCTTGACCCATACCGTGGACGCCCTGAAAGAGAAGGGCGCCAATCGGGTGTTTGCGGCAGGCGTGCACGGCGTGCTCTCCGGGCCTGCCCTCGAACGCATCGAAAGCTCGCCTATCGAGCAAGTCTTGATTACCGACACCACTCCCCTCGACGAGAAGCTGGAACGCTGCGGCAAATTGAAGCCGCTGTCGGTCGCGGCTTTGCTCGGCGAGGCGATTCAACGTATTCACAGCAACAGCTCGGTCAGCTCCCTCTTTGTGTGAGCCTGAGAATCAGTCCGAGCTTCCCTATTCACTGAGGTAAACACCATGTCCGAACTAGTCATTGAAGTCCAGAACCGTGAGAAAATCGGTAAGAACCATAATCGCCGTCTGCGCGCTGCCGGTGAGGTTCCCGCCGTGGTCTACGGCTCCGGTCTGGACCCAGCCACCATTCAGGTCGACCGCAAGTCCATTGACGAGCTGCTGCGTAAGACCGAAGGTGACAACCCGGTGTTTCTGCTCAAGCTTGCGGGCACGGACAAGAGCCGCCACTGCATGATCCGCGAGCTGCTGACCGATCCGATTACCGGCAAAATGCTGCACATCGACTTTCAGCGGATCGATCTGAAAAAAGAAGTCCACGTTTCGGTTCATGTCGAGCTGCAAGGCACCCCAGTGGGCGTCAAGACCGATGGCGGTATTCTCGACTTCGTCACCCGCGAGCTGGAGATTTGGGCCCTACCCAATTCCATTCCGCCACGCCTCGACTTGGACGTTTCTGGGCTCCACGTCGGTCAGCACGTGGAAGCCGGTCAGGTCGAGCTGCCCGAGGGCGTGCGTCTCGAAACCGAGCCCGAGCGGGTCGTGGTCTCGATTCATGGTAAGGCCGCGGCCGAGGAAGAGGTCGAGGGTGACGAGCTGGATGAGCCCGAGCGGATCGGCGGCGGCGCCGAAGAGTGATTCCAGTGGCTTTCCCCACGGGGAGAGCCACGCGGCTTCCAGAAGCCTGAATGCATGACGATGACGAATGATCGAGAAAGCGCAGAGCCCGGCCATCAAGGTGAGTCCCGGGGCTCCGCTGTTCCCCCAAACCCGTCCGAGCCTTCCGAAGCTCCGGCCAACCCCCGCGTTGTCGTTGGGTTGGGAAACCCTGGAGCCCAATACGCGAATACCCGCCACAACGTGGGTTTCTTGGTGGTGGAAGAGCTGGCACGGCGGCGGAGAGCTGAGCTCTCGCTCGAAGAGTGTCGGTCAAAGATCTTCAAGGATCGCCGCGCAGAGCCGGAGATCTGGATGGTTGCTCCCCAGACTTACATGAACCGAAGCGGATTTGCCGTCCGTTGCCTGCAGGAGCGATTCAGTCTCGACGCCACGGATTTCTTGATTGTCTACGACGAGGTTCATTTGGGCCTCGGCACCCTGCGTTTGCGGACCCAGGGAAGCCCGGGAGGACACCGGGGAATGGAATCCGTGGCTGAGAACCTCGGTACCGACAAAGTTGCGAGATTGCGGCTCGGAGTCGGCACGGAGGATGCGCTGGACGGTGCGGATTTAGTGGACTTTGTGCTCGGCGAGCTCACAGACGATGAGCAAGAAGCTGTGCGGTCGATGACTCTCCGCGCCGCGGATGCTTGCGAGGTTTGGTGCCAGGGCGGTGCCGAGCCGGCGATGCAGAAATTCAACGGGCGGGCCTGAGGTTTCGCCAAACGGGCCGCCACCCGGGGACCTGATGCCTGAGCGGCTGATCCTGTCCAATCGGCAATTCAGACCTGATCGGCAGGCCCGGGCCCGTCGGCAGATCCGGGGCCGGTGGGCAAATTCGGATTAAATGAGATAGAGAAGGAGATACAACGTGGATAGTCAGACTTTGCTTTACGCCGTGCCAGTGGCCGGCGCACTGGCATTGCTTTTTGCGTTTTTGCGCAGTGGATGGATCAACAAACAGGATGCCGGTGACGGCACCATGGTCAAGATCGCCGGCCATATCCGGGACGGCGCAATGGCCTTTCTGGCTCGGGAGTACCGCATCCTCGGTATTTTCGTAGTGGTGGTGGCCGGTCTTCTGGCCTTCGCCAACGCCGGTCGCGAGGATAGCCACGCGCTGATCGGCTTGTCGGTGCTGGTCGGCGCCTTTTGCTCCGGCTTGGCCGGCTTCATCGGCATGCGGGTCGCTACCGCAGCCAACGTGCGGACCGCCGCAGCCGCTCGCACCAGCCTCAACGACGCCCTGCAAGTGGCCTTCTCCGGCGGTGCCGTGATGGGCTTCGCAGTGGTCGGGCTCGGCGTGCTCGGGCTCTCCACGTTGATCTTGGTCTATTGGAGCATGTTCGGCGGAGATCTGATGAAGGTGATCAACGTGGTCACCGGTTTCTCCTTCGGCGCCAGCTCGATCGCCCTATTCGCCCGTGTCGGTGGTGGTATTTACACCAAAGCCGCCGATGTGGGCGCGGATTTGGTGGGTAAGGTAGAAGCGGGAATTCCCGAGGACGACCCTCGTAACCCGGCCACCATCGCCGACAACGTCGGTGACAACGTCGGTGACGTCGCCGGTATGGGCGCGGACCTTTTCGAGTCCTACGTCGGCTCTATCGTCGGCGCCTTGGTGCTCGGCGCCGCCGCCACCGGCGGAGCCGCCGTGGCCCAGGGCGAGATGCCGGTTTTGGTGCTGCTGCCGCTGATGCTGGCCGGTTTGGGCATCGTGATCTCCCTCGGCGGTACCTTCTTGGTGCGCACCAAAGAAGGTGGAAACCCATCCACCGCCCTGCACACGGGAACCTGGGCGGCCGCCGGCGTAATGTTGGTGGCGACCTATGTGGTGTGCACCCAATTCGCCACCGGCACCTTCGAGCTACAAGGTGTTGAGTTCACCGGCATGGGCATCTTCTTGGCCACGGTCGCGGGTCTGATCGGCGGTGTGGCTATCGGCATGATTACCGAGCACTACACCGCGGAGTCGCGCAAGCCGGCTCAGGGTATCGCCAAAGAATCCGAGACCGGCGCGGCCACCAACATCATCGCCGGTTTAGGCTTGGGCATGAAATCGACCGCTTGGCCCACCGTGGTTTTGGTCGCGGCAGTGCTCATCGCCTACGACCAGGCCGGACTCTACGGCATTGCTATCGCGGCGTTGGGCATGTTGTCGACCACCGGCATCCAATTGGCAGTCGACGCCTACGGCCCGATCGCCGACAACGCCGGTGGCATTGCTGAAATGTCCCACTTGGGCTCGGACGTCCGCGCCCGCACCGACAAGCTCGACGCCGTCGGCAATACCACCGCCGCCATCGGCAAGGGCTTTGCCATCGGCTCCGCGGCACTGACCGCCCTGGGCCTTTTCGCCGCCTTCCGGACCATCGTCGGTCTCGACACGATCGACGTCTCCAATCCGACGGTGATGGGAGGCCTCTTCATCGGCGCCATGTTGCCGTTCCTCTTCTCTTCCATGGCGATGGAAGCGGTCGGCCGCGCGGCCGGCGAGATGATTGAAGAGGTCCGTCGGCAATTCCGGGAAATCCCCGGATTGCTCGAAGGCAAGGCCGAGGCCGAGTACGCCAAATGCGTGGACATCTCCACCAGTGCCGCTATCCGCGAGATGGTCCTGCCCGGAACCCTGGCTGTGGTCGTGCCGGTGGCTGTCGGCTTCTACGACGTCGCGGCTCTGGGTGGCCTGTTGGCGGGTGTGACCTCCGCCGGTGTGATGATGGCCATTTTCCAATCCAACGCCGGTGGCGCTTGGGACAACGCCAAGAAGTACATCGAGGCAGGGAACCACGGCGGCAAGGGCTCCGAAGCCCACAAAGCCGCGGTGGTCGGCGATACCGTCGGCGATCCCTTCAAAGACACTTCCGGCCCCAGCTTGAATATCTTGATCAAGCTGATGTCGGTGGTCGCTTTGGTGATCGCGCCGCTGCTCGTCTGATTTCGCGAAGTCGCCTTCCTCCCAGTGGGGATGGGCGGCTTTTGCTTGTACGGGCCTTGCCTTTTCGCCGAGAGCTCGTACAATAACCAGCCTTCCGCCCGCCATCGTGGTGGGCGGATCTTTGAAACGAAACCTCTCTGTTCCGACCCATAGGGATCGGGACCGAACGAGGCCAGAGGGAGGTCAAAATGACCCGTACCTACGAGCTGGGTTTCATCGTCGAGCCGAGGCAAAACGACGATGAGGTCCAAGCGATCACTGATCGCTTCACGGGCATGCTCGAGGACGCGGGCTCCAAAGTCACCTACGTTGACAATTGGGGCAAGCGTAAGCTCGCGTATCCCATCCGAAAGTTCCAAGAAGGCAAATACGTCTTCGTCTACGTCACCTCTGAGGCCGGTAGCCCGCCGTGGCCCGACATCGAGCGTTTGATGATGCAGGACGAGAAAATCCTGCGCTTCTTGGTGATCCGCACTGACGAAGACCTGAAACGCGCCAACCGCAAAGGCAAGGTCAAACCCGAAGTGCCGGGCTCGACGCCCGCCGCGGAAGCTTCGGCCGGGGAGGAATCCGCCCCGGAGGCCAAGGCTGAGGAAGCTGCTCCCACCGAGGAGGCCGCTCCCGCCGAGGAGGCCGCTCCCGCCGAGGAGGCCGCTCCCGCCGAGGAGGCCGCTCCCGCCGAGGAGGCCGCTCCCGCCGAGGAGGCCGCTCCCGCTGAGGAGGCCGCTCCTGAAGCGGAGGCCGATTCCGCTGAGGAGGCCGCTCCTGAAGCGGAGGCCGACTCCGGTGGCGAAGAGGCTGCCGAAGCTGATGACAAGAAAGCTGAGGGGGACGAATAATGGCACGCAGACGCGTTTTCTATCGTCGCCGCAAGGTCTGTAAGTTCACTGCCGAAGGCATTGAGCACATCGATTACAAAGATGTGAAGCTTCTTCAGGCCTACATCCTGGAGCGGGCGAAGATTCTCCCGCGCCGGATTTCAGGTACCTCATCGCGTCATCAGCGTATGTTGGCCAAAGCCATCAAACGCGCCCGTCACATGGCGCTGATCCCGTATACCGCGGATTAATAGGAGGTCGACATGGAAGTCATTCTCCTTGAAGACTCACGTTACCTCGGTAAGCGAGGTGAGGTGGTCAAAGTCAAGCCCGGTTACGCCCGTAACTTCCTGTTTCCGCAGGGAGTCGCGCTGGAAGCGACGAAAGGCAACATCGCCTACTTCGAGCAGCAACGTCGCAAAATCGACGCTGCCCACGCCAAGCGCCTCGAAGAGGCCGAGCAGATGGCGAAAGAGATCTCCGAGATCAACATCACCATCAAGAAGCGTGTCGGTGATCGCGAAACCCTCTACGGCTCGGTGACGGCGAGCGACATCGTCGATGCCTTGGCTGCGAAGGGAGTCACGGTCGAGAAGAAGCAGCTCGATCTGGGCGCGCCGACGCTGAAAACTCTCGGTGATCACTCCGTTGCCGTCGACCTCCACGCAGACGTGGATGCGAGTGTGGTGGTGTCGATCGTTCCCGCAGAGTAAATCGGCGTGGTGGACGAGTCGGTCCAAGAAGAGTCGCAAGAGACCGGTCGAGATCCCTCGGCCGGTCCGGTCTCGATCGAGGATTTTCTCGGCGAGCCGACCCGCGACCTAGTAGCTTGGGCCGAGCTCTGGACGGAAGATCTTCCATTTCCCGTGCAGAGCGGAGGCGGCCTCAAAGGCCGCCTTTCTTCTTGGATCAAGAAGTGTTTGCGGCCGATCCTGAAGGCGAGTCTGGGTGACCTTTGGGATCGCCAGCGGGTTTTCAACTTGATCTTGTTGGAGACCTTGGTCAAGCAGCGGGAGGAGTACAACGACCGCTTGGACCAACATCACGCCCGTCTGGAATTTCTGGATGCTCGCACGATCCAAGGTTTTCAGGAGGTCATGCGTCATAACGACGCGCTTTTCGCCCGGGTCGATCAGAAGATGGACCGCTACCGGCGAGATGCCAAAGACCTATGGCATCGCCTCGGCGGATTGATGACCGCCCAAGAGGCCGCCGCGCCGGCAGAGAAGCCGGCGGCGGGCGCCAAGACCCTCGAAGAGCAAGAGTACTTGGCCCTCGAGCAACGCTTCCGCGGCTCGGAGTCGGATATCGCCGGCCGAGTCTCCGCCTATCGCTCCTATCTCGAAGACCGGGGCTCCGTGCTCGATCTGGGATGCGGCCGAGGCGAGGCGCTAGAGATTTTCTCCGGATATGGTTTGCGTGCGGAAGGGGTCGACAGCTCCGCGGAGATGGTCGCCCGATGTCGCGAGAAAGGGCTGAGCGCGGAGCAAGGGGACCTCTTCGACCTATTGGCGGCCCGTCCTGAGGGCAGCCTCGGCGCCGTGGTTTCTTTTCACGTCATCGAGCACCTTCCCGCCACCATGGTGCCCCGATTGGTACGGTTGGCATGGCGGGCGCTCGAGCCCGGCGGGGTGTTGATCCTCGAAACTCCGAGCCCCCTCGCTCTGGCCATGTCCGCCCGGGATTTTTGGATGGATCCGACCCACCGACGGCCAGTGCATCCGTCCCACCTGGAAACCACTTTTCGCGAGGCGGGATTCGAACCGGTTCATCGCGTGGACTTGCACCCGTTTCCCGACGAGCAGCACCTTCCCGAGCTCGATCTTTCCAACCTGCCCGAATCCCAACGGCAGCTCGGAGACCACATCAACCGAATGCGGGACCTTCTGGATGATCTCCTCTTTGGTGACCGAGACTTCGGAATGGTGGGAGTCAAACCCTGAGCTTCTAGGTCGCGGCGCAGTCCGACACTAGGCTTTTCCTAGTCTCGAGCTCCACGAACAAAACCCTTGAGCAGCGCTTTTCGGCAGGCGAGATCCCATGGGTCGGTGGCTCGGCCCTTGCCGATCAGACGTCTGACGGGGATCCAAAGTGAAAAGAGCGTGGGCTGCAGCAGCAGGGGCCACAGCAGCCGGGGGTGGCGTCGGACCGCATGGCGGATGGAGACGCCGGCCCGGCGTTGTCGTTGCAGAAAAGACTCTATTTCGTCGTAGCGATGGTGATGCAGGCATCGAGCCTTTTGGGCGTAGACCGCAGTCCAACCCCTACGGTACCAGCGCCAGGCCATCTCGGTATCTTCGACCGCGGCGTAGGGAAAGCGCTCGTCGAAAGGCTCGTCGAGCAGCCATTGCCTGGGAGCACAGAGGTTGGAGCCGAGGACGGCGGTGAAGGGCACCTCCCGGCCGTCCTGCAGTCCTCTAAAGTAGAATTGCGGACCGGCCGGAGCGAGGAAGGTCATCAGGGGCGTGATCTCTTGCTCGGGATCCCAGTCGATATGCCCTTGGACGGCGCAGCCCGTCGCTTTCAAGGTCTCTACATGGAGACGCAAAGTGCCCGGCACCGGTCGCGTATCGTCGCCGAGAAAGAGAATGGTCGACGACCTCGCCGACCGGACCCCCCGATTTCGCGCAACAGCTGGACCAAGGGACGCCTGATTCAAACTTTGCAGGGAGAAGGGCAGGCTCGGACGCCGATCTTCGAGCATCTCCACTGTGTTGTCGGACCCGCCGTCGTGGATCACGATCAGCTCGAATCGAATCTGCGTCGCTTCTTCGACCAACGCGTCGATGGTTTCGCCCAACCGTTCCATGCGATCACGGGTCGGGATCACCACCGACAGCTCGAGCTCATCCATCGTCATGACCGATCGCCGCCTCGGGCGCGCTCGTTGCCGGCAATCCGCCGCAAGAAGTCCATTAAGTCCAGCCGAAACGGATCGTCGCTGCTCAGGAGCTCCATGAAGCTCTGCAGCGGCTCGGCCTCACTTCCTCGAAGGGCGAATAGGGACTTCGGGGGCCCTTGGCCGGCAAATGGTGGCAGCCCTGACCAGAACCGTGAGGCCGAATCGGGTATGTCCGGGAGCTGTTGCAAGAGGGGAATTCCGTGGGCCAACAAGACCCACCAGATTTCGAGCCACATCTGCTCCTGACCTGCGCCCTGGCCCTCCCGCAGGGTGTTTTCGGAATGCACCCGATATTCCACCAAGGCCTCTTGCACGAGCTCCATGGGGCCTCGGCGCGCTAGGCCGAGCAAGAAGTCCCAATCGTGACAATACCGCAGGGGACGGAAACTCAGCCCATCGGCGGCCGACCTCCGGAAAGCGACGTTCGAGGTCGTGGACACCCAATTGGTTTCCAACAAGGCGGCCCGGGGGTCGCCGAGCTCGCTCAGGCGGGGTCGTCGAGAGGGCGCCGGCCACGGCGGTGAGTCGTGCCAGGCGTGTTTGACGCCCAGGACTTGACCATCGTCGTGGATGAGCTCAAGCCACGAGGCAGCAGCGACGGAATCGCCTTCCAGCAAGAGGGAGGTCAAGCGGGCAATTCGATCCGGCTTGAATCGGTCGTCCGAGTTGATCAGGAAAACGACCTCGCCTCGGGCGAGATCCAGGGCTCGATTGAAGGCGACATGGGCACCTTGATTGCTCTGGACGTGCACCTTCATCCGCACATCGTCAATCGCCCGAAGCCTTTCGACGGTGGAGTCCGTAGACCCGTCGTCGACCACGATCAGCTCCAAATCGGAGAACGTGCTGTGGAGCACGCTGTGGACCGCCTGCTCCACATAGAGCTCATGGTTGTAGGACGGCATCAACACGGAGACCTTAGGGGGAGAAGAGCTAGCCATCGGCAGAGCTCCGAGGGGGATTGTCGAGGAAAGCCCGCTCATAGGCTCGGCAATAGGTTTGAAGATCGAAACGGTCTTCGATGGTCCTGCGTGCCGAGCGGGCCGCCTCGGCACGCGTCTCCCGATCCAAGAGCCGGCGTATGGCTCGTTCCAAGGCGTCGAGATCGCCCGGGGTTCCGGTCGTCAGCCCGCCCCCGCCTTGCAGCAAGAAGGGGATATCACCGACCGCCGGGGCCACTGCTGGGATGCCACGGGCCATCCCGTCGAGCAAGAAGACCGGCAGACCTTCGTAGTCGGAGGTCATCAAGCAGAGGTCTAGGGCTTCGTAGTAGGGAAGCGGGTCGGTTTGCATGGGAAGTCTGGTGAGCCCGAGGATGGGGCGCTCCCCGAGCCGGCGGTCGACCTCGTCGTCCATGGGACCTCCACCCATGAGTAGAAACCACGGCCGCCCGGGCAACGAGGAGTCGGCGCCCATGCGTTCGGCGAGCCTGAGAATATCCAACGGCCGCTTTTGTGGATGCAAGCGGATGAAGCTGCCGATGACCACTGCGTCCTCGGGAATGCCGAGCCGTTTTCTCAGCTCGGCGCCCCGCTCCGAGCGCCTGCCGGGCTCCCTCGCCGGTGTCGGAATCGACACGCCGTGGTAGATCAGCTCGACACAACCCGGCGAGATCCGGAGGCGCTGAATCAGTGCATCACGGATCGGACCGTTGACCGCCAAATGCGTGTCGACCGCGCGAATGACCTCTGGTGAGGTTCGGGCGGTCCAGCCACCTTCGAAATGGTAGAGCTGGCTTAGGATCCGAAGGTTCGGAAAACGCCTGCGCAGCTCGGCCACACGGTCGAAGAAGAAGACGGTGCCGTTCCACGAGATCAAAGACCTCACGCCGAAGCGTCGGATCAGGTGGCTGAGAGCCCCGAAATGGGCCTCCCGCGGGAGCCAATCGCCGAGGGGGAACACATAGGGCGTGTGCTCGACGCAGCGGTCCAGGGTGACGCCGAGCTGGGTGCAGTGGGCATCGAGGGTCACCACCAAACAACGATAGCGGCTCGTGAGATCTGCCAGCAGGTCGAAGAGCAGGCGCTCGGCGCCGCCGACCGCGAGAAACGGCAGCAAAAACAGAAGCGTGGGTGGACCGTCCAGCTCGGGCAAATCACCCAAGACGTGAAAGGCATCATAAACAGGGTGCCTTAGACGCCGACCACGGCTCTCGCCCGGTGGCAACCAATAGCCTTCGATGTTGTCGAACGGATGCTCGGCCATCTCCGCGTCTCGGTGCTCGCCGGGCATCCTGAGTGTCTTTGCCGTCAGCCTTGGCTGGGATGCCGCCGGCAAGCTCAGTCGTTTGAATCGGATGGGAGGGTCGCCGACTTCCGATGACGCGGATTTTCCTCGCTTCAGCAAGTTCACCACCTCGAGATCCTCGGCCGCGGCCACCAAGCTGAGAGCTTCTTCGATCTCCGTCGGGATTTCGGTGTCTTCGCCGTCAGGGGGGTCTACGACCCACCGATGCCGTCGGTCTGAGGCGGTGCTCGGCTCGGCCGTCGCGGCGACAGCTCGAATGCGCGTAGGGGGACACCGGCCGGCCCAAGTGCTCAAAAGGTGTTTGAGATCGGCAAGCCGTCCGCGAGCCACCCTGAGCCACCGCCGGATCGGCAAGCTCCTGCCCCAAAGTCGGGATTCCAAGCGTAGGCGGTCCATGGCTCGGGGGCTCAGCCCTCGTCAAGGGGCTTTCGACCCACCACCGCGAAATCCGGCGCCGACAATAGGTGATTGTTGAGCAGGCGGAAGACCTTGCCCAGCTCCTCCGACATAGGAGCTTCGGGATCGGGGGTTTCGAAGGGTGGCTCCGAGGCTCGGCCGTGAACCAACCTGAGGACTTTCGTTTCCGCAAAACCCGTGGACCGCATCAAGAGCCCTACACTCTCGGGATGCAACGGCTTTCGGTGGGTATGATCGAGGTAAAAAGAGCAGGCTCCCACCGTCAGATTTTCCGGGTTCGGCGATTCGAAAATCACCAATCCGCCAGGCATCAGGACTCGCATGGATTCGGAGGCGAGCGCGGCGAGGCTTTCAAAGCTCGGTAGGTGCTCGATGATGTGGAAACCGGTCAACAGAGCGACCGAGGCGTCCTCATAGTCGGCAAGTCGCTCCAACCCATCACCCCAATGGGTTTCGAAACCGAGCTCGCGGCAAGTCTCGACCATGACCGAGTTGCTGTCGATGCCCACGGCCTTAAGTCCTCTGGCGGCGAGGATTTCCAACCATTCTCCGCGGCCACAACCGAGGTCCAAGCAGAGCCCTCCGGGAAAACAAGCCGCGGTCTCGAGGATCTGTGGTCCATAGACTTCGAGCCGCTTTTTGATTTCCGCGGAGCTTCCCCGGAATCGGTTTTCAAACGCCAGGTAATAGTGGTCGAGCTTCTGAGAGTGGCTCTTGCGGTCTGGGGGTGGCGTGCCCGTCAGCCCGGACAGCTGGGTTTCGAGGGCGGCCAAACGGGAATCTACGTCCATCCGAGCTTTCCGTTCGGCTTCAAGAGAAGTCTTTAGCTCGCGGATCTGATCGGCGGAATAGTCCGGCGTGCGTCCGGGATCGAAGCGACTCATATCAGGGCTCCGTCGGCGTCTGGATGGGGACGGTTGGAGGCTCAGCCCCTCGAGGAAGGACGCGATCTGGTGCTGAACGGATCCGCGTCCGGCGTCCGGCAGCCAATCCAGCCGGACGCTCATTCGATGGGCGAATCGTCGGCAAGCGGCAGGGGTGTTCTGATCCACCGCTCGAGCTGCGATGTCGAGCAGCGCATCCACGTATCGATCGGGGTGGTGAGCATTTCGTAGGTATTGCTGAGCACGCTGTCCCAGCTCGAAGAGGGAATCGGTGGAGCCATGCAGCAGGTTTAGGTGGCGGCTGAAGTCCTCCAACGCGTGATCCGGGCGAATACCGAGCACCAGACCCTGGCGGCAGAGGGGGTGGTCGGGGGCGAGGGGAGCGCTGGTGGGTGTGGCCGATTGCCAAAAGGAAAAGAGTCGGTAATAAAGCTCCTGCTCAGGGGCTCGGCGATAGTCCACGACCAAATCCGCTTGGTGAGCTCGGAGCTTCAGCTCGGGATCCGCGGGATCGTAGAAAAGCTCGGTCTGCTCGGTGAGCTGCAGCTCTTGAAGCGCTTCTTGGAGATTTCGCTTTTGTGACCTCGGAGCAAAAACCGCCAAGTCGAGACTCGACCGCACGGGGTGGAGCACCAAGGTTTCGAGCACCGGAAATAGGCTCAGCTCGGGCTCACCGAAAAGCACCAGGCTCCGCTTTTCCGTGGTGGGCGCGGATTTCGTGGGCAAGCCGGACGTGGGCTGCTCTGAGAACGGTAAGGGGATGTGCAGGGTCGGTATTTGAGCGGATTCGAGCAGTGTTGAACCCAAAGCCGGCTCGTGGGTGACGACCGCGAGCGCCGATTCCAAAAGGTAGTCGAGCAAAGGGACGTCGTCGGGTTTTTGATCGGCGGCAAGCCCGGCTTTCAGCCACTGGCGAGCCGCTTCGAGGTGTTGCTCGCCGGCATATCGCTTGACGATTTCGAGATAAGCTCGCGGCTGTTTGCGAAATCTGGCCCAAATAGACGCCACTAGGGAGTGGATGGTCGGCTCGTGGAGGACCACCAGGCCCGGCTGGGTTCGGGAAAGGTCGAGTAACTCTGCAAACGTCCTGGGGTAGTCGGCGAGATGGTAGACGGACAGCCGGCCCCGGTGAACCTCGGACCAAAAATTGTCCGACGCGGTGATCGGTTTAACCGTCACCAAATCGTCGATCCAAGTCTCCCACCGCTGCTGCTTGGTGAAAACGGTCAGCTCCACCCGCTCCCGCAAGGCCGGTAGCAGATGCTGTAGATACAAACTTAGGGAAACCGGAAGCTCCGGATCGTTGTCCTCGGAGGGCAGCGGAGTGAACCAGCTCAATTTCATGACAGCAACCGATCTGCGATCTCATGCCAGGAGACGGACAATCGATGCCAGCGATCACGACCGTTGATCCCCAGCTCCTCGGCCTTTGCGCGCTGTCTCCAGACCTGATCGAAGACCGTGGCCAAGGCCTCCGGTCTCGGCTCGCTCACCCAACCGGTGGCATCGTGGAGCACCCATTCGAGGGGACCTCCCGAGTCGGTGCATGTGATCACCGGCTTGGAGGCGAGCATCGCCTCGACCGTAATATAACCGTAGTCTTCGTCGTAGGGAGGAAAGAGCACGGCCAACGAACGGGCGAAACACTCGAGGTAGTCCGGCTCGGAAAGCAGGCCGAGCCACTCCACACGATCTTGTACTCCCAGCTCCGAAGCCTGGAGCTCCAAGGATTTGAGCTCCGGGGAGTCTTCTCTGAAACCCGCAAATCGAATGCGCACGTCTTCCTGGGTTTTGGCTAGGGCCTTGAGCACCAGCTGCTGTCGCTTCCACGGCGAGAGGCGGCTTGGAAAGAAGAGGTAATCCTCAGCCTCGGCCGTGTACAGACGTTCTGCGTTACGGGGTGGTGGTGGCAGCGGAGTCGACGGAATCGACAGGCTGCTCTTGAGCCTACGGGTCACGGTCTTGGAGATGGTGAAAATCTCTCGGGCCTCCTGCAAGCCGAGCCGATCCGCTTGATAAATCAGATCCCGGATCTGTTGTCCGCCCGCGACTTGGGAAAGTCCCAGCTGATCGTCCCAGAGCTCGTAGGCCTGGCGCTGCTGATGCATCAACCAAACGACTTTGTTGGGGTGCGGGATGAGATAGGCCGGAAATTTCATGGCGACCAAGCGGTCGATGGGCTCTCCCTGGCTGTGGGTGAGGTCCAACAGCCGAAAGGCCGCCAGGTGATCCATGAAGCTGTCGGAGCCGGTCCAACCCCAAGGTAGGGCGATCACGTCGACCCGATGACCGAATTCGACCAGAGCCCGACGGAGATCCTCGACCAAGACCTCAGCGCCTCCGGTGGCGAACGGGGTCTGCACGGTGGCGATGAGGATTCGCATCAGCGGCCGGCTCCCACCAGATCGTCGACGACGGATTTCCAGGTGGGGTAGGACTCTCGCAGGAACGACTCGGCCCGTGCCCCGGCATGGGAGGTCCACCTGTCGGTGGACGATTCATCGTTGAGATCGACCAGGGCGTTGACGACCGAATCGACCCCGGGCTCAACCACCACACCCGCTTGGGACGCACGGACCATTTCGACGGACGCTCCGCCATCGCTCGTGGTCACCAGGGGTATCTTTCTCGCCAAAGCGTTCCAAGCAGACCACGGGGAGCTTTCTTGCACGGCGCACAACCACATCCCAGAAAGGGGCAGGTCCTCCAACCGTACGGAATGGCCGTCCGTAGGGACCGTCTCGCGGGAGCCGGATCCCTCCGGTGCCAGTCGAATCAAGTCCAACCCCCGGTCCGCCGCGGAGCGGAAAAGCGCTTCCGTTCGGAATGCCGCCAGGCTACCGGAAGCTGCCGGCGAGCCGGCGAAAGCCAGCCGCTCACCGCTTGCCTCGACCACGTCACAGATTCGATCGACTGGCAGATAGCCGGCCTCCGCGCCTTGTAGCAGCACAGTCGGTCTGCCTTTAGGGCGCTCAGCTTCGGGGTGTTGATCCTTCGGCTCTGGAAAGCTCGGCAGGTTGCCGAAGAGGGGAGGCCAAAGCGCCCGTAGGCCGAGGTCGGCCAGCTGCTGTAGCTCCCCGGCGACAAATGCCGAGGTCGAGAAACGACGAGCGGCTTCGGGCAAAAAAAGCCTCGCACATCGCTCCAGGGTTTGGCGGATCGCCGAAGACAACAGCTCCGAGGAGCTCGGCGTGGAACCGGTCGGTGGAAGAGCAGAAGGCACCAAGCCGCCATATGGATGATTGATCCACAGCACCTTGGCGGGATGGCGGAGGCAAGCGGTGGGAAGGTCGAGGCAGATCAGGACGTCGCCGGGATCACCGTCACAAGCAGAAAGATCGATCAGCCGAAACGCCGCCAGATGTCGTGGTAACTCCTCAAGAGTCGGCGACAAGGGAAAACGTAAGCGCATGGCTTGGAAACCGAAATGGCGGAGCACTCCCACGAGGGTTTCGGCCAGGCGATCATTGGAGGACTCCGCCATCGGAATTTGGCCGTTGGCGACGATGACTTTCAGCGGTGGCATGTCTGCGCAGTGTATTCGCTCCACTCCGCGGCCTCAAGAGCCGGCCACCGGGAGTGATCGCCTCTCCCCCCGATTCTGGCGACGTGTTAGAGTTCGGGTTGCCAAGCTGCCTTCTCCTTCAATTCTTTGTGGTCAACCGATGTCTGAGCAAGACGTAATCCCCCCCGACGGCGCACCGTGGATGTCTATCCTCGAACGACAAGGCAGAGGCGACCAACGGACAGAGTTGGATGATCGCCGATCCGCGGAGCACGGCCTTTGGCAAGCCTCCTTGAAACGAAGGGACGATGCCATTGCCGAGTTGGAGCTGCTGCGTGCGGAACCCTTGGCGGGTCGAGAGCCCTACGTCGCCTCCGAGCCCATCGAGCCCCTGGGGCCGATAGATGATGATGAGGCTCGATACGCTGGCGAAATGGGCCGCTGGATTCCACAATTTGAGTATTACTCCCCGGTCCGCAGGTGGATTGCTAAGGGGGCAAGCCGGGTGATCCTATTTTTGACCGGCTTTATCAGCGTTCACCAGAGACGTTACAACCACCTCGTGCTGGACAAGATAGCCGCCACCCAAGAACGTCTCGACGAGCTGGTCGGGGCCGTCAATGAGATGAACCGGCGCTTGGAGGAGATGGAGGGAGTCGACCTCGGCTCCGTGCCCGAAGTGGCCGCCGACGATTCGGAAGTGGATCTCGATCGCAAGATTTCCGTGAAGAACGCTCGCGTGGACGCCCTCCGTCGTGAGGTGCACCGCCTGCAATGCGAGGTCCTGTCTCAAAGCGTGGAAGTCGCGGATCTGCAGGCCGAGCGTCTGGGCCGTCGACTACGTGAGCTCGACGAGAGCTGAGCAAGCCGAGCCGGCCTCTATCCCCAGCCGATTTCGAAACATCGCTGCTTTGCACTTCGGTTCACAACAGGCTGAGCTGTCCGCCGGTTTCCTCGGGCCGATCGGCAGGGAATGCGGGCAAAGGATCCAGGGCTTCGAGCTGTTTTCTCAAAGCTCTGTGGATCTTCGCCGCCAATTGTGGCGCAGCCGTATTGTCCGGAAGGTGGACCAGAAAATAGGGTGTCCGCCCCTCTCGAATCCATTCCGCCAGCACGCCGGTCCATCGTCTGACCCACGGCTCGGTGACCGCCTCCTCAGGGTGGCCGACGAATCGGATCATGGGAAACGAGCCCAGGGCGGTTTCCTTGGCCGGCACCCTCATCGGCAAATCCGGTTTTTTGCGGCGAGCCTCCTGCGTCTCGGGAAGGTCGGCCTCCCCGGACCGCAAAGCTCTGGTATCCATCCAACAGCGCTCCACACCGTGTCGAGCCAGCAGCTCATCCAATCGGAAGCCGTGCGGCGCGCGAAAGAAATCCGGATGGCGGACCTCTGCGGCGTAGTGAAAGCTCGAAGGACAAGCCGACAGATAGCGGTCGAGAATCTGAAGATGAGGGGGCCCGAAGGACGGAGGGAGCTGGATCAAAAAAGGTCCGAGGCGCTCGCCGAGCGGTGCCAAGCGGTCGAAAAACTCACGGCTGGAGTCGCCGGCACCCCGCAAACCCTGCTCATGGGTGATCCAGCGGGGAATCTTGAAGCAAAAGCGGAAATTGTCTGGAACTGACTCGCACCAGCGATCGACGCTCTCTCGGCTCGGAAGGCTGTAGAAGGTCGTATTGCCTTCGACGGTGTTGAAGACTTCGGAGTATTGGCTCAGATGGTCTCTCGGCCGGGTGCGGGCTCGATAGAAATGTCCCGCCCACTGCTTGTGGCCCCAAAAAGGTAATCCGAGATAGAGCGGGGCGGGAAACGGGCGGTCCGGGGACGAAGATGGCGGCTCCATGGCCTGATCATAATCGAGCCCCGGACGTCCAAGAGATCAGTTGACGTCCTCTCCCTTGGACAAGGACTCGATCATGCCCTTGAGGCTTTCCCGATTGAGATCGTCCGGGGCCTGCTCCAGGGCGACCTTGGCGTGCTTCAAGGCTTCGTCGTAACGGCCCAGGGCCGACAATCCCCGTGCCATGCCCACATTGGTGGGCCATGCTCCGTCGAATCGCTCGAGATTCTTCTTGAAGACGTCGAGCGCCCGCTCTTTTTCACCCATGGTCAGCAGGGTGCGACCCAGCTGGTGGATTTCGCCGGAGGTGGTGGAGGGCAAGCCGATCGCCTTGTCGAGCACCGCGAAGGTCTCTTCGGTCTTTCCGTGTTTGCGGAGCACTTGGGCTTTGGTGGTCAACGTGGTGAAATTCTCGCGGCCTATGAACGGTGCGCCGATCGCGGAATCAATCCACTGCAGGGCGAGGTCGTTGTGCTTGCCTTCTGCGTCTCGGTTGATCAGGAATTGTGCCGCCGCATTCCAATTTTGCCAGCTGAATCCGACCGAGCCCGTCAGCTCTTGGCGCATGATGTCGACATAGCGGTCGACCATGTCAGGGACCGAAACACGGAACGGAATTCGCAGCTTTTCCCAATGCAGGGCGATAACGGTGGAATCCAACCGGCGATCGACGGCGTCGAAGGTCAGCCACTCGCGGAATTCCGCGGCTTCCGGCTTGACGGTCACCCGCAGGGCGTCCTCGGCCGGATCGTAGAAGAAGCTACCCCAAGCCCGGTGGTTGTGGGAGAAGACGACCGTCCACTCCGACTCACCGGGAATCATGTGCAAACCGTAGATGCCGGCGGCGAGGGGTTTTCCTTCGACCTCGACATCGTGGGATACCTCGAAGGTGGTGTTCTCATTGGCACCAGCCCGCCACGGGGTCGGCAACCCGTTGCCGAATCCGGTTTGGCTCATGCCGTAGGGCACCAGCTCTCCCCAGATCTTGCCGGTGCGATCCTCACCGGTCGGGCTGGTGACGTCGGGGCTGTTGTAAGTCACCGTCACCGAAACGAAACCCATGTATTGGGTCATGACGGACTTCTGATTGTCGCCACCCGGCGGGCTGGTCAAACCCGGGAACTGCGCGGCCAGCGGCCCGGCGGTCAGCACCATGGTCGTGATCGCTAGGGCCGCCAGGGTCCGATGAAGCATTCGTGTACCTACGTTCGATCTCGAGACGTTGAGCATGGACATCCTCGTTCTTCCAGTTGCTTTATGGGTAGAGCCGGTCTGGCTCGTCCGACTTCAACATAAGGTTCGAAGAGGAATTACGGCGGCTCGACACCAGGGTTCGAGCCCGGAGCCGTTCCGGACGTCGAGCGGTCTGCAATGGGTGTAGGGCGCGGTTTCTGGGGGTTGTTCCGCCGGCCTGCTAGCCGGCGCTGCCGGTGGCAGACCAACGGACCGGCAAGCAGAGCCGTGGAAGCTCGGACGAAAAAACTTGGAATAAGAACAAAACCTATTGGACGTTGGATTCCGTTGCCGCCACGTGCAGGGGCTGGCGGGGCAAACGGCTGTCCCGGTCGTAGGGGGTGTCTTGGGAGGGGGGGAGCTCGGCCCTGGAGTTTTCCAGGGCCCATGCCGCACGTTCATCTTTGTCGGCATAGAAGCGCAGACGAAGCAGGTGTTCTTCGTGGGTCGTGCCTCCCACGAGGTCGATGTGGTACCCGAAGCTGGGATTTTCCGGCAATAGAACCGCCGGACGTCGCAGGCATTCTTTCCACAGCTGGGTGTAGAGCTCGTGATCGCTGAGGTGGTCCGTGTGGTGGAGGAAGGCGCCGATGAAGGCTAGGCCGTGGATGACCTCCCAAAGCAGGTCATGTACCCGATCCTCGGTCACCTTGAAAGGGGCGGGGAGCTCGATGCCGCTGTCCGCCAGGACGTCAAAGACCGGCCGCGGCTCGGTGGATTCATAGGCCAGCAAGTCGGACCAGAATGTGTGCTGGACGTCTTCGGGGGTATCGGGATCGAGCTCGAGCGCCTCGATGCCCAGCTCCTCCGCCTTCTTCTTGAGGGCTTCAATTTCTTGCAATAGGTTTCGATTCGGATCCTTGGGGCGTCTGCTCATCTTGCCTCCGAATCGAAAAGCCCACTGCTGAGCGCTGTGGGGCGAAAGTTTGTAAGATGGGTCCTGGATAGAGGATTGGATTTCCGTCTACCGTCGAGGGAGCTGGGCTGGATGGACGGCCGTTCGGCGAGTTGTTTGGAATCCAGATACTCGGAGGTATTCTAACCCTGGTTTTTGTGGATGTCACTGAATCCTGTTTCTTCCTAACCTTTCCGCTGGTGGAGGAGTGAGCGATAGCCCATCTCGACGGAAACCTCTTGGGATTGAAGGCCTCGCATCGTCGAGCCCTCGAGCGGACATTCAGACGCCGCATGCGGCCTGAGGAGCTGGTTTCGCCTGAGCTGTGCCGGCATTTGGCAACCATCTCCTGGGAAATAGGACGCCAGGTCGGCGTGCTTTTGACCCGTGAAGGAGCGGTCCGCAATGTGATTGTCGGGGATGCCCACAAAATCGACCTGCCCGATGTCGGTCGGCTGCGCGGCGGCGTCGGCCGGTTTAGGGCCCTGCGCTTGGTGCACACCCATTTGCGCGGAGAAGCCCTGTCCAAGGACGACCTCAACGATTTGGCGCTTCTGCGCTTAGATGCCGTGGCCGTGGTCCAAGTGGGTGAGCAGGGTGAGCCGGAGCGAGTCGAGGTCGCGATGATGCAGCCCGCCGGGCTCGACGAAGCGCTCGACCTGGACGCTCCCCACCGGGATCCGTTTCGCCGCTTCGAAGCCAACGACATCCACGGCTTGGATCTGGAATTCGATCTGGAAATTCGTGCCCTCGAGGAAGAGCTGACGCGCCTGACCCGCGGGGCGGCCGGCCTGACCGCCAAAGAGCGGGCCTTGGTGGTCGGCGTGGTGCCCGAGGATCGGCACTTCGACGAGCTCTTGGAGCTGGTGGCAGCCGCCGGGGTGGATGTGGCCGGCACGCTCCGCCAAAAACGGTTCAAGGTCCATCCCAAAACCGTGGTCGGCAAAGGAAAGCTACAGGATATCGTGCTCGAGTCCATGCGCCGGGGTGCTGAGGTCGCGATTTTCGATATCGATCTCAAACCCGCTCAAGCACGGGCGTTCGAGGATGCCACGGGCCTCAAGGCCATCGATCGAACCCAGCTGATTCTCGATATCTTTGCTCAGCGGGCCACCAGCCGAGACGGCAAGCTGCAGGTGGAGCTGGCTCAGCTCAAATACTCCTTGCCGAGACTGACCGACAAAGACGAAGGCCTTTCCCGGCTTGCCGGTGGAATCGGCAGCCGAGGTCCCGGCGAGACGGTTTTGGAAATCGGCCGACGCCGATTGCGGGACCGCATCCGTTCCCTGGAAAAACAGATCGATCGCCTGTCCAAGCAGAGGGACCTGAGGCGGCGTCGTCGGCGCGAGGAAGACATTCCGATTCTCTCCATCGTCGGCTATACCAATGCGGGCAAGTCGACCCTTTTGAACGCATTGACGAACGCCGAGGTCGATGCCGAAGACAAATTGTTTATGACCCTGGATCCCACCTCCCGTCGATTGCGATTTCCCAGGGAAGGGGAGGTGGTGCTGACCGACACGGTGGGTTTCATCAGCGATCTGCCACGGGATCTGCTGACCGCGTTCAAGGCGACCCTCGAAGAGCTCGCCGACGCGGATCTATTGCTGCATGTGGTCGATGGGGCGGATCCGGAGGTCGATCAGAAAAAGACCGCGGTGGAGAGCTTGCTCGAGGAGCTGGGTCTGGGAGAGATCCCCAGCCTTTTGGTAATCAACAAGGCGGATTTGCTACCGCCGGCGGTGGCAGACAATTTGGTCTCAAGGTGGCAAGGGGTAGGGATCAGCGCCTTGAAGCGGACGGGTTTGCGGCGTTTGATCCTGGCTGCTGAGCGAAAGCTACGGGTATCGAAGCCATTGTTGAGAGAATACGATCAGGTATCGGGAGCAAGCGTGTCCGAAACCGGGGAACGGTGCGATGGCAGTTTGAAAAGGATCGGATAGAATCCGGCAACGAATTTGCCGACGTCAGATTTATTCAGCAGAGGTAAGCCCGGCCGTAGGGATCGGAAACATCTTGAGAATCCTCACCAATCTATCGATCCGCAACAAGCTGATTGGGATCATCCTCGTTTCGACCGTGTTGTCCTTGGCCGCGGGTTTTGCGTATGTGATCACCACCTCGATTCAGAGGTTTCACGACGACCTGATCACCACCACTGAAACGGTCACCGAGGCGGTAGGAAATTACACGGCATTGCCTCTGGCCTTCGAAAACCCTGAAGAAGCGCACACCTCACTCCAGCCCCTACGCGCTTTGGAGATGGTGACCGACGTTTACCTCTTCGATCTCAAGAACGAGCTCTTCGACTATTACAGCAAGGGCGAGAGCATCGAGGTGCCCGAGGTCGAGCAGGAAGAGTTCTCCGAGATCCGAGACGGCTATGTCCATTGCTTTCGACCCGTGGTATTCGAAGGGGATCGCTACGGCACCATTTACGTGCGAGCGAGCGCGGCTTCCCTGGACCAGCAAATTCAACAATACCTTTTCTCTATGGGTGGATTGGGATTGGTGCTGGTGCTCTTCGCTGGTGCAACGGCCTACGGCCTTCAAGGGTTCATCTCCAGCCCCATTCTCGAGCTGGCGGAAACCGCCAGGCAGATCTCCTCCGAGGAAGCCGATTATTCGGTGCGGGTGCGAAAACCGGGCAATGACGAGATCGGCGAGCTGTACGACGGCTTCAACGAGATGTTGAGCCAGATTCAGCGTCGTCAAGAAGAGCTGGAACGTTCCAACCGTGACCTCGATCAATTCGCCTACGTGGCATCCCACGATCTCAAAGCGCCCCTGCGAGCGATCGCCACCTTGGCCGGCTGGATCGAAGAAGATCTGGAACCGGTGATTACCCCGGAGTCCCGCGAGCAGCTGCAGCTGATGCAGAGCCGGGTGGCGCGCATGGACGGTTTGATCGATGGCATTCTTCAATATTCACGGGTCGGGCGGCTCGAATCCGAAGGCGAGGAAGTCGACGCGGACGAAATGATCCGTGAGCTGATCGAGGTGCTTTCGCCTCCGGCGGGTATGAAAGTCACGGTCGGCCCGGGCATGCCGGTCTTCATCACCAAACGTTTACGCCTGGAGCAAGTGTTTTTGAACTTGATTTCAAATGCGATCAAGTATCATGATCATGTAGAAACCGGTTCCATTGAAGTCGGCGTCGAGGAAAAACCTCGAGAGCTCCAGTTTTACGTCAAAGACGACGGGCCGGGAATCGATCCCCGTCATCATGATCGCGTCTTCTTGATGTTTCAAACTTTGGCGCCACGGGACAAGGTCGAATCCACCGGTCTCGGATTGTCTCTGGTGACCAAGTTGGTGGAAGAAGAAGGTGGCAAGGTTTGGGTAGAGTCGGAGGTTGGACAAGGGGCGACCTTCTACTTCACCTGGCCCAAGGAGCCGAAACAAGAACCCCATTCGTACGTTGGACTTGACAGTGAAAATGGTTAAACTAGCAAGCCCGCGAAGGATTTCACCTCCGCCTCGAACAAAGGAACGACTGTGAGAGTGATGAGAGGAAACAAACCCCTGCTGCTGGTCGAGGACGACGAAGTCGACGTCCTGACAGTTCGGAGAGCCCTGCGCGATCTGCGCGTTGCGAACGAGCTGATGGTGGCCGGTGATGGGGAAGAGGCTTTGACCATTCTTAGGGATCCCGAGCGGCCCAGGCCGGCGCTGATCCTTTTGGACCTGAATATGCCGCGGATGAACGGCCTGGAATTCCTGCGCGCGGCCCGTGAGGAAGAAGTCGCACGGGGGATTCCCATTGTCGTGCTGACGACCTCACGCCAAGACCAAGACATCTTCGAGGGTTTTGATCTCAACGTTGCTGGGTACATGGTCAAACCGGTCGACTATAGAAAATTCGTCGAGGTGATGCAGGCCATCGATCTGTATTGGACGCTGAGCGAATTACCCCGATAGCGCGAGCCCAGCCGGGATCAGCATGGCCGAAAGCTGTCCGCCGGAAGAGCCGAGGCCGGCTGAGCGCGCGTGAGGCGGAGGGATGAACGCCGAAGTGATAGACATGACTCTCTCGACCGAAGATCCGCTACTGCTCGAAACCGACCGTCTGCCGGAGGTGGTTCGGGTTCTGGTGGTCGAGGACGATGAGGTCGATCGCATGGCCTTCGAGCGTCTGGTCCGCCGCGAGAAGCTGCCCTACGATTGTCGTGTTGCGGCCAGCCTAGGAGAAGCCTGCAGCCTCCTCGGGCGAGAGTCCTTCGACGTGATCCTGACCGATTTTCATCTCGGAGACGGCAGCGGTCTCGATCTGCTCGATGTGCAATCCGACATTCCCATGGTGGTGATCACCGGAGCCGGAGGTGAGGAAACCGCCGTGCGGGCCCTGAGATCGGGGGCCTTCGATTACCTGGTCAAGGACACCCACGGACGCTATCTCGAGATGGTGCCGGTGATCGTCGAAAACGCCTTGCGTCACCACGCCGTGGAGCGGCGGGTTCAAGTGTTGACCCAGGCCCTGAAGTCGATCAACGATGCCATCTTCGTGACCGATTTGAAGGGCAAGCTGATCTTCGTCAACGAGACCTTCTCGCGCATGTACGGATATGGCCAGATGGAGGTCTTGGGCCGCCCTTCCGACATGCTCTGGTCCCAAGCGGGGGAGCACGAGCTGGAGCCTATCCTGCCCGGGGACTTACCTCGCTCGGGTCAGCGGGGCGAGTGTCTGCAACGGCGTTGGGACGGCTCGGAGTTCCCCGCGCTCCTTTCACGCTCCGTGATCTTCGACGAGCAAGGCGATCGCGTGGCAGCGGTCGGCGCGGTGCGAGACATCAGCGAGCGGAAGCGTTGGGAAGAAGCGCTGCGGGTGAGCGAGGAACGTTACGCCCTGGCGGCCTCCGGAGCCAACGATGGTCTGTGGGACTGGGATCTGCGTACGGACCAGGTCTACTACTCCAGCCGGTGGAAGACCACCCTCGGATATGCCGAGGACGAAATCGGTGATCACATCGATTCATGGCTCGATTTGGTCCACCCCGAAGATATCGATTTATTGAAGACCCAGCTCGACGCCCACATCGAAGGGCAGTCCCCGTATTTTGAGAACGAGCATCGGATCCTGACTCGAGCGGGGGAATACCGGTGGGTTCAAGTCAGGGGTTTGGCGGTACAGTCTGAAGAGAGGGCTACCCGCTTGGCGGGATCTCAACGGGACGTCACTGACCGCAAGCGTGCGGAGGCCCAGCTGATCCATGCGGCTCTTCACGACGACCTCACCGGTTTGCCCAATAGAACGCTGTTCATGGATCGCCTGGAGACCGCGCTCGCCAGGGCCCAGCGTCACTCCCATACCTTCGGGGTGATCTTTCTCGATTTGGATCGCTTCAAGCTGATCAACGACAGCCTCGGCCACCAAGCCGGCGATGAGCTGCTCCGGGCGATCGGTCAACGCCTATCCGCCTGCTTGCGCCAAGTAGACACGGTGGCGCGTCTAGGTGGCGACGAGTTTGCGATCCTTTTGGATGACTACACCGAGGTCAACGCGGTGGCGGAGCGGGTGCAAACGGCTCTCAAAGCCCCTTTCGACATCAACGGCCACGAGTGTTTCACCAGCGCCAGCCTCGGAATTGCCCTTTCGTCCGCGGAATACTCCAAACCCGAAGACTTGCTGCGAGACGCGGATATCGCCATGTATCGTGCCAAGTCTTTGGGACGCCGGCGCCAGGTGATTTTTCAGCCCCATATGCACTCCCAAGCGATGGCCGCTCTGCACTTGGAGAATGATTTGCGCCGGGCGGTCGAGCGGGAAGAGCTCGAGGTGCATTTTCAGCCCATTATCGACCTGCGAAACGGTCGCTTAGCCGCCTTTGAAGCGTTGGTGCGATGGCAACATCCAGAGCGTGGGCTGGTGATGCCCGGCGAGTTTCTCGGCGTGGCTCAGGAATCGGATCTTTCCGCCGACATCGGATGGTGGGTTTTGTCCGAGAGCTGCCGCCTGCTGAGCAAGTGGGGGCAGGCGGCAGCGGACGTCGCGGTGAGCGTCAACCTGGATGGACGCCAGGTGTCGGCCTTTGATTTGGTGAATCGGGTGGAAAAGACCTTGGCGCGGAATCGTCTGAGCCCCGAACGGCTGCGCCTTGAGATCACCGAGAGCATGATCATCCACAATCCGGAGCTCGTGGCCTCGGTCTTGGGTCGCTTGCGCAAGCGGGGAGTGCATCTCCACATCGACGACTTCGGTACCGGCTACTCATCCCTCAGCCAGCTCAAGGCCTTTCCCGTGGACTCCCTCAAGATCGATCGGTCCTTCGTATTCCGGATGCAGGAAAAAGGCGATGACCACGAGATCGTTCGGGCCATTGTTCAGCTCGCCCACAATCTCGGCTTGGAGGTCATGGCCGAGGGGATTGAGCAAGAAACGCAATTGAGGGAGCTCCAGGGCATGGGCTGTGAATACGGCCAGGGCTATTTATTTGCCAAAGCCTTGCCGGCGGCTGAGGTGGAAGCGCTACTGGGATCACGCCTGAAATTTCCCGGATTCAATGAGGGCTCCCCGTAAGTTTAGGCTTGGTTTGATCTATAAATAGGTCGGTCCAATGTCTACACAAGGCGAGCAAAGTCGGATAACCTTGCGGCATCTATTTCAAGCCTTCGGGATCCGGTGATGACGCTCGACGATAAGAAAGCCCCAAAGCTTCCTCCTGGTCAAATTCTGACCAAGAAATTTCCGGTCGTGGGCGAAAAACAGCCCACCGACGCCGCCCTCGACCTAGGGAAATGGCGACTTCGAGTCCACGGTCTAGTCAACCGTCCATTCACTTGGACGTGGTCGGATTTCAAAATATTGGCCGAGGACGAACGGGTCGCCGATATTCATTGCGTGACCGGTTGGTCGCGCTACGATTGTCACTTTACGGGCGTGCCCCTGAAGACCATTCTCGAATATGTCGGCATCATGCCCGAGGCGAGGTTCGTGCGGTTCGAAGCCTACTCCTCGCGCCGACACGCCACTTCTTTGCCCCTTGAGCTGGCCCTCGAAGACACCTGGCTGGTCCATTCCTTCGACGGCAAACCTTTGGATCACGCCCATGGCTTCCCCCTCCGGGTGCTGACCCCTACTCGCTACTTCTACAAGAGCTTGAAATGGCTCCATCGGATCGAGCTCATGGCCCAGGATCGTCTCGGCTATTGGGAACGCGAGAGCAGCTACCACAACAACGGGGATCCCTGGGCCGGCAACGAGCGATTCACCACCGGCTCCTTGAGGCCCGAGCAAGTGCTTCAGCTCCGTGAGGCGACGTCGTTCGACCGATGGCGGGTGAAGCGCAAAGTCCTGATTGGGCTCGATCTCGAAGGCTGGGAGCCGAAGAGCAAAGATTTGCGGAACCTGCAGCTCAAGAATTGCAATCTTCAGGGAGCCAATCTCGCGGGTTGTGACTTGCGGGAATGTAATCTGAGCGTTTCCAACCTAGACGGAGCCAACCTCGAAGGCGCCGATCTTCGAGGCTCCGACTTGGAGGGTGCGAGCTTTCTCAGTGCCAACCTCAAAAACGCCGACTTCCGGGACTGCTTGTTGGTGGCCGCTCGCTTTGTCGATCCTGAAAACGGCAATGGGGCTCAGGTCGAAGGTCTTCGTTTGGACGGTTCTTCGGGGCTGCTCGGTAGCCAAGAAGCCTACTTAAAGCAGACGTAGGCCGGGCCCTGAGATGGGCTTTCCGCGAGAGACACAGCTGCTCTGGGGCGGGCCCTTGCTCGCACGAGCCGTGGCGGCCTCTCTGCTCTGCTGGCTCTGCATCGCCTGCTCGACTGGCGGGGGCCCGACCGCGGGCCGCAATCAGGCCGATCCGGGGTCCGAGACCTCCGGAAACCACATCATCGATCTACAAGGCGATTGGAAGCTGAGCCCGGGAGACGATCCTTCCTGGGCCTCGCCTGTATTTGACGACAGCGGCTGGGCTTCGATTCGAATCCCTACCGGATTCGGTCGGCGGGACCTCAAGTCTCAGATGGCTTGGTATCGACGCCGAGTCGACGTGAGCGATAGGCGCGAGGTCTTGACCACGGCTGAGATCGCTGAGCTGCGGTTGGGAATCACCGTCGGCAAGGTCGATAGCGCCTACCAAATTTTCGCCGGGGGATATTTGCTCGGCGGAATCGGAGCGATGCCCCCGACACCCCGGATGGACTACGACCGGCACGGGATTTACCAAATCCCGGCCGCGGCCATCAGTCCCCAGGGACAGATCTTGATCGCGTTGCGGGTATGGAAGAGCCCCCAGACCCGTTCAGCGGTAGGTGGTCCCCATGGAGGCCCCTATCTGCTCGGACCCATGCGTGCGTTGGTGGAGCGGGAGCTCAAGTCTGAGTTGCTGTCGATGTTGCTCGCCGGCTGGTTCTTGCTCACGGGGATTGTGCACCTTGAGCTTTTCCGTCGCCGTCCGGCGCTTACCGGCTACCTGTGGTTCGCCCTCCTGTGCTGCTCCTTCGCCACCTACAGCTTCCTCCGCACTCAGTGGAAGTATCAGCTGACCGACCATTTTGAGCTGCTCAAAGAGCTAGAGCATGGGGTCATCTATTCCGCGTTGATCCTGTTCATTCAGGTGATGTGGCCGATCTTGGGCCAGAAGATCGGGCCGGTGCTGCGGGCCGTCCAGGGGGCTTGTGGGGTCGCTATCCTGCTCGTAGCCCTTCCCGGTCTGCGGCTCAATGTCGTGCTTTTACCGTTCTGGCAGATCGCCATGATGTCGGTCTTGGTTCTCTTCATCGTTCACGTATTCCGCCGGCTGCGGCAAGGGCATCCGGAAGCGAAGTATGTGGCAGCCGGCGCATGGGTGGTTCTGGCGGGATTCGTCTACGAGACCGGGATCGATCGCGGTTTCTACCTCGGACCCAGGCTCGCCGAGCTGAGCTTCGTTTTCTTTGTCGTTTGCCTGGCCCTTTCCCTTGCGGGGCAATTCGCCCGCGTCTATTCCGAGCTCGAGACCCTACGCCGGAATGAGCGGGAGGCCGCGGCCGCGAGCCGGGCAAAGACCGAATTCCTGGCGAACATGAGCCACGAGATCCGGACTCCGATGACGGGCATTCTGGGGGCCGCGGACTTGATGCTCCGTCAAGATTTGGATCGCGGTGCTAGGCGCTACGCCGAGGTCATCAACGAATCGGCTCAGGCTTTGCTCGGCCTCATCGACGATATCCTCGACTTTTCGAAGATGGAGTCCGGTCGGCTGAGGCTGGAGCGGATCGATTTCTCGGTGTCCACTGTGGTCACAGGCGTTTGCGAGCTGCTGCAGCCCCGGGCGGAAGCCAAGGGAATTCGCTTGCGCTCGACGGCAGGAGCGGACGTGCCCGCGCTGGTCTCCGGTGATCCGCTGCGTTTACGTCAGATCTTGATCAACTTGATGGCCAATGGGGTGAAATTTACCCGTGAGGGCGAGGTCCGATTGTCGGTGGAGTGCTTAGGGCCGGCCGACCCCAACCCTTCCGAAGACGACCTGGCCCCCACGAAAGCCGACCGTCCTGGAGTCTGGCTCAGGTTCAAGGTTTTCGACACGGGCATCGGAATTGCCGGGGATGTGCGGGAGAGCCTATTCGAGCCGTTCAGCCAAGCGGATACCTCCACCGCCCGCAGATTCGGAGGCACGGGTTTGGGCCTATCGATCAGCAGGCGTTTGGTGGAGCTGATGGACGGGCACCTGCAAGTGGATAGCGAGCCCGGGCGGGGCTCCACTTTTTGGTTCGACGCCCATTTCGGAGAGGCTCAGGGTGAGCTCGGTTCAGATGAGCAGGGAGCTGAAACCAGCTCGATCAAAGCCGACTTCGCCGCCAAGATTCTATTGGCGGAGGACACACCGGTCACCCGGATCGTGCTGACGGAGCAGCTGGCGGGCTTGGGCTATTCGGTGGAGACCGCGAGCAACGGCCTTGAAGTGCTTGAGCTGCTGAAAACCCAAAGATTTGACCTCGTGCTCATGGACTGCCAGATGCCCGAGCTCGACGGATACGAAACGACCCGCCGAATTCGGGCCCAAGAAACCACCGGACGAAGGCTGCCGGTGATCGCCCTGACGGCCCATGCCATGGCCGGTGACCGCGAAAAATGTTTGGCTGCGGGAATGGACGACTATTTGAGAAAGCCTTGTACCGAGCAGCAGCTCGCCCAAATGATCCGTGCGCATTTAATGGGTTCTTTGCTCGGCCGAGAATCGAAGGAGCATCTCGATCGAGAGCCGGAGAATCCGGTATGAGCCGGACTGACCCGAGACAAGAAAACCCCGCCTCGTAAGGCGGGGCTCATCTTTGGGCGAAGGCCCGGGCACTCGTCATGCCGGGTGGAACGTGCAAGGGGTTAAGCGCGGGTTCAAACCGTTTGATGTTTAAGCCGTTTGAGCTTAAGCCGTTTGATCTTCCACCGGAGCGTCGGCGCAGTTGGTCTTGACCGATTCGATGCCCGTGTCCCGGGAAGCTGCGCTGGCGTACATTTGACTGGAGCTGATGACCTGCTTGTTGGCGGCCAGCAGGTTGAAAAAGAACTTGCCGTTGGCGGCTTCCTTGCGCTCGTAGCGCTCGTCCAAGGGACCGTTCTTGCGGACGGACTCGATGCCGTTCTTACAACCCTTTTTGTCCGCGTAGCCCTGGCTGGCGAGAATCTGTTGACCGTTCTTGGCGTTGAGGCGGAAATAAATCTTGTCGTTTTTGCCGGCAAAGATCTGGAATTTCGGATTCTTGACCACAGAGCTGTCCTCGCTGAAAGGGAGCCGAGCCTGTCGGCTTCGGCACCGGTGTTCATGTCAGGGGGGCTGTTCCGTTGATGCTAAGGCCAGCCGGGGACGGGTTCAAGCCCTTTCTGCCCACGGTGTAGGATTTCTCAAGGGCTAGTCCTCATCCCGGCGGAGCTCGACGGACGCTTCGTCGACCCCTACGATCTCAATTCCGTGGATCTTCTCACCGGAGGCGGCGACCTGCACGGTGCCCGATTGGGTGCGAAGAATAGCTTTAGGTACGTCGTCGATGACAGCCGTGCCGACATAGGCCAAGGGAATGTCCGGTCTGCCGGGAGCATCTGGAGCTTGCGCCGGAGCGATGCCCGGGGAGCGGCGAGCTGGAGTGTACCGCCGCCGTGGAGCCGCTGGGCTCGGGACCTTCGAGCTCGAGCTTCTACCGGAGGGTCTTAGGTCGCCCGCTGCACCCAACGCGCGGTTCGAGTTGCCCGTCTGTGCCTCGGAGCCCGTCCAGTACAGCCGGTCGTCCAGCTCGGGCCTTGGTGCTGGGCGAACGACCCGGGCTTTGACCAGCACGGCAATTTCCAAAGGCGCGGGGCGCCGATTCAGCTCCCCGAGACGTCCCATCCAATAGCCGAATCCCTTTTCGAGGTGGAAGTTGGAGGCGATCTCTCGATGCTCGTCGGGATGGGCAGCGCCCACCGGTGTGACCCGGGTTTTGGCTTTCATCCACAGACTCAGGCTTTCGGTTTCATCGTCCTCATCCAAATCCATGCTCAGCTCGAGCCGAAGCTCGTGGTCGGGCTCGCCGTGGCCTCCCGAAAGCGTCTTGACCAGGCTGTGACGGCCCAGCTCGCCGCCCATGATGCTGACGGTCGCCCGATCTAGGACCTCGGCGTCTCGGCGGCGCTTGGCGCCTTCGATTTCCGTCGCCGGGATGCGACCTGTCTCCCAGTCTTCGACCGGTTTGAGCAACAACCATTCGATGTCGACATCGAATTCAGCCCTGGGGAGATCCAAGCTCTGCACCAAGACCTGGGTCAGCTCGAGCTTAGGCAAGGTGTCGCGGACCAGAATTCGCCGGCCGTCCTCGTCGAAAGCGATGTGTTTCAGCCCGAGCAGGGAACGCAGAGCCGTGCCGACCTGTTTGAGGCTGGCGTGTTTTAGCCGGAATGATCTCAGGGCCTGATGCGCGTAGCTCTGACGCATCTGAGCCGTGTTGTCGGCAATCACCGCGGTCTCGGGGCCCAACGGGGAAAAGAAGTGGCCGGCGGCCCGGGTCACGGCTTCCAGTGCTTCGAGCGCGGTGACGTCATCAAGCTTCAGCTGGATCGCTTTGGGTTTGAGCTGTGGGTCCATCACTAGGCTCAGCTCAAAGATTTCTCCGAGCGCCGCGTAAATTTCAACCGCAGGTGTCGGAGCCGGAAAGTTGAGATCTACGCGCTTCTCGGTGTCGAGGACTAGATGGGGCGGCTCCTGCCATGAAGCGCTCTCTTCGGGCGGTTCCTGAGCCTGTGAAACAGCGCCGATTCCCAGGCACGCGATAAGGCATAGAATTCGAATCATGATGGGGAGGGTATTTGATGCGGCGATCTTGGGCATGTGGGCTCCGGCCGTCGACGGGTCCATAGAATGGCTTGGCGAAGCTAGTAGATTGGCTTTTCCAGCTCCCGTCACGGCTTCGGGCCGGGTAGACCCGGCGTGGGGAGCAGACGGGGACTTTCAAGGACGGAGCGACCTCTGAATTTTCTATTGCATCGACATCTGGCGGCTCGCGATTTGGGCTCAGCGGCGGCCGGGCTCGGGGCCATGCTGCCCGACCTATGGCGGATGGCGGATCGCCGAATGCGGGCGAAAGCGGCGATACCGGCCAGGGTCTTCGAGGCGAACGATGTCGTCGAGGCGAACGATGTCGTCGAGGCGAACGATGTCATCGAGGTGGACGATAGGGTGTTGCTCGATCTTGCCCGCGGAGTCGAGCATCATTTGGAGGTCGACCACTGGTTCCATCGACATCCCGCCTTCCTAGAAGGGGAAGCCGAAACGCGTGCGCTCTTCACCGACGGAACTATTCGGGCGGACCGAATGGGTCTGCTTTCCCATGTGGCTTGGGAGCTGTGTCTCGACGGGGCGCTGCTTCGCCGAGAAGGCGTTGAGGCGACCCTCACTCGAGTCCGCGAGATCATCGAGGCTTGTCGTGGAGAGCCGCTGCGCCGATTGAGACGCCGGCATCGGCCTCCCTTTGCCGAGGACCATCAGCGGGTGGCCAGATTCGACGTCCGGCTCGAAAAACTGCTGGATCAGCTGGCCTACGGCACCTGGATTGAAGGCTACGCCGTGGGGCTGGGGCTTGTGGACCGACTCGCCGGGGTTCGGCGTAGGGTCGGTCTCGCGGCTTTCGACCCATCGGACCGAGCTCGGCTGGCGGAGAAGTCGGAATTTCTGATCTCGCAGGCCTCGACCGCGTTGGATCAGCTCGAAGCCTTCCGCCCGTCCGGCGGGAAGATTTGATTTGTTCAAGCCGAAGGAAACTCAAGCAAAAGGAAACGATTCATGAGCTTCGACGTCATTGATCCGAGCACCTCTCAAGTTTTCGGATCTTACGCCGCCTTGGACGACCATGGTGTGGAGCAAGCCTTGGATGGGGCTTTCCAATGCCAAAAGACATGGGCAGGAGCAGCAGTGAAGCAACGGGCCGAGGTGTTGAAGACCTGGGCTCGCGGCCTACGTGACCGGAAAAAAGAGCTGGCGGAGCTGATGACCCGTGAGATGGGCAAGAGGCATGAAGAAGGGGAAGCTGAGGTCGAAAAATGCGCTTGGGTTTGTGAATTCTATGGCGATCGAGGCCCGGACATGCTGGCCCCGAGCCCTATGGAATCCGATGCCGGCAAAAGCTATGTGGCCTATCGACCCCTGGGGGTGATCCTGGCGATCATGCCTTGGAATTTCCCGCTGTGGCAGGTGTTTCGTTTTTTGGCCCCGGCGTTTATGGCCGGCAACGCGGCGCTCTTAAAACACGCGCCGAACGTGCCCGGCTGTTCTCTGGCGATCCAGGGGCTGGTGCGAGACGCTCTGCGAGACCATGGGCACGATCCCATGCTCTTCAGCTCGCTGCTGATTGAGCACCAGCGGGTAGAGGCGATCATCGCCGATCGTCGGGTGCGAGGGGTCACCCTCACGGGCAGCACCCGAGCGGGAAGGGCGGTCGCGGCCATGGCCGGCAAGGCCTTGAAGAAGACCGTGCTGGAGCTGGGAGGAAATGATCCATATGTGGTGCTGGCCGATGCGGATGTGGAGCATGCCGCCGAGGTCTGTGTCACCAGCCGGATGATCAACGGAGGGCAGAGCTGTATCGCAGCCAAACGGTGGATTGTGGTCGACGATGTGCGGGAGAGCTTCGAGCGGCAGGTCGCCGTGCGTCTCTCGACGATGCGTGTGGGAGATCCCGCTGATCGCGATACGGATTTGGGACCCATGGCCCGGCAAGATCTGCGGGACACCTTGCATCGGCAGGTGGAGGACAGCGTCCGCGCCGGGGCGCGTTTGGTCATGGGGGGTGAGATACCCGATGGCCCGGGCTTTTTTTACCCGCCGACGCTTCTTTCCGACGTGCGCCCCGGCATGCCCGCCTTTGATGAAGAGCTCTTCGGTCCCGTCGCCGCGTTGATCCCTGCTGCTTCGGAGGACGAGGCGTTGGAGCTGGCCAATACCAGTGACTACGGTCTCGGTGCGGCCGTCTTCTCCCGGAATTCGGAACGGGCGGAAAGCTTGGCTCGGGATCGTCTGGAGGCCGGCTGTTGTTTCGTCAACGACTTCGTCCGGTCCGATCCCCGTCTTCCTTTCGGCGGCATCAAAGACAGCGGGTATGGACGAGAGCTGTCGACCCTGGGGCTGATGGAGTGGGTCAACCCCAAGACGATTTGGATCCGCTAGCTAGGTTCCGTCCAGAAATGGGCTCGCAGGGTGTCGGCTGGGTGGCCTGCGGGCGTCACTACGAACTCGCGCCGCCGCTGAGGAACCGCCATAAATTACTGATGTGGTGGAGCTTAAGCCGATTCATGGGCTGTGCCGCTCAGACAAGCTTCGTTTCCGTCCTCGGTCCACCCAGCCTCATGTTGGCTCGAAAGTTCCATTTCTGGATGAGATCTAGCTCAGACGATGCCGGTCGATGGCTCGAGTTTCAGGTATAGGCGGAGAGAAAGAAGAAAATCGCCACGCCGGTAATCGACACGTAGAGCCAAACCGGCAAGGTCCAGCGAGCTATTTTCTTGTGGCTGCGGAAGCGTCGAGCCTTGGCAAAAAAGAGGGTCGAGAGCACCATCGGAATCGCCACGATGGACAGCAAAATGTGGCTGATCAAGATGGTGAAGTAGACCGGGCGGACCCAACCTTGACCTGGAAACCGGGTATCACCATGAAAGTGGTGATACGTGAGGTAGCTGGCGAAGAAGAGAATCGAGAGGGTCACGGCCGACAGCATGAACTGCCGATGTCGTTCCTTGTCGCCCCTGCGGATGGCCGCATAGCCGGCCAGCAGACAGCAAGCGCAGAAGGTGTTGAAGGTGGCGTTGGCGGCGGGCAGCAAGGAAATCCACTCGGCTTCCGGTGTGGCGGTGGTTTTGAAATAGATCCACCAGACCAGAAATCCGACGGCTGCCGCTGAGATCGCGAGGATCCAGGGAAGTGGATTGCTTTGCGATGGTTTTGGAGTCGACATGGAGGGGTTTCCAAGAGGGTTGGCGCCGAAGCCGGCTGCTCGATTCAGCACGGCTGCTCATCCAACAGGTGTAGAGCCCGGTCTTGGACCGGGCAGCGGTGGCTTCCGAGAGCGGTCCGCCACCTTGCGTAGCGGTCGTCTCAGTGTTTGTGCTCGCCCAGATACGAAGCCTCGAAAGCATCGATCAGCTTGCCGAGGGCTTCCGTGTGGGCGGTATCCGTCGTTTGCTTCGCCTTCATGGAGTGCACCAACATCTGGTGTAGCAGGGCGATTTCTTTTTGATATTTCGCTTTGGTGGCATCGTCGGCATCGGCCGCCGGCGGTTTGATCCGTTGGGTCATGAAGTAGTAGGTCACGATCTCCGAGAGCTCGTCGGCGTGAGTTTCCTTATTTTCGACCCAGCGGACGAGCTGGTTCCAATCGGTGGGCGAGGCTTTGCCCAGCTCCTGGATCTTGGTCATCGATTTTTCGATGGTGGTGACATGCTCCCGGAGGATGACGAAACGGGTCTCATCTCCGTAGATGCCACAGGGAATTTGACAGTGAGCGTAAACGGCCGGGCCGATCAGAGCGGCCATAATCAAACCGGAAATGAGAAGGGAAAACTTCGGGAGTCGCATGGTCATTCTCCTTATCCTTCAGCTTTGGGGTTCCTAGGTCGGGGTGTTCTTCGGGGGTGGCGTCAAGCACGAAGAAACTGTATCACCGGGTGAGGAGTTTTACGTTCTATTCGGAGTCGGCTCAAGAATCTGGAGACGACTGAGCGGATTCGGCCCGGCATAGCTCGAAGCCTGCCCGTAGATGCTCGATATTGGCCCTGGCTTGGACCAGATAGTCATAGACTTTCCCGTCCGTGGGTTGGTCCAATAGATCGATGTGAGCCGCGCAAGGCTCGGCTGCCGGCTCCTGGCTCGGAGGCACGATCCACAGCAGCTCCGGGGAGCCCGCTTGCTCGCTTCGCTCGACCTTAAAGCCGTATTTCCGTTGCCAATATCCGTATCGCTCGGGTTCCGAGGCTCGGAAGGTCCGAGCTTCTAGTCCTTCGGGATCGAATAGGTCCTGCAGGTCGTCATCCAATGCGCGCAGCTGCTCTTCGAGGCTGCTGAGCCGTTCGCGGGTCGGTGCCGCCAGCTCCGGCCAGAGCTCAGCCAGGCTCCGTTGAACGACTTCCGCTTGCTGCCGGAGAAGACTCGGATCCATCCAAGTTTTGGGGTCGACAGCCGTATGGCTGTGCTCCCCTTGGCGGCCATGGGAGTGGGTTCGCCCGGTGGTCCTCACGACGTCGAGCTCTTTCGCCGTTCGGACGATCTTGGATTCCGGCAGGCTGGCGGTGGTCATCCACTGCTCATAGCCGAGACCGTGGGAGATCACCAGGTCCGCGGATTGCACGGCGAGGATCTGCTCGGAGGTGGGGGAGCCGTGAGCGGGATCGCCTTCAGCAGGAACGACGAGCTCGAGATCGACGAGATCTTCGGCAAGATAAGCGACGACGAATGCCGGCGGATGGGAGGTCGCCACGATGCGGGGCTTTGTGGACGGCTCAGGGGCGGCTTGCTCTCGCACTGATGGAGTGGAGGGCGCGCAACCCGTGGCAAAGAGCCCAACGATCAAACCGAGCGTGGGGATCAAGAGGCTGAGCCGGCCGCGCAACCCGGATCGGCGGGCTGGTAGCAAAGAGCGGATCGTCCAGGGATCCACGGCGGTGGGGTCCACATCGGTGAAAGGGACTCCTGTGCTGAATTCGACTCGGCTCATAGGCTCTCCGGGAGACGGCTTAACGGGGGCGTCGGTAGGCAAGATGGGCAGGGTCTTCAAATTTCATCCAACGGGCGGGGGGGAGGTGTGATGGAATCGAGAGGCACCGCCGATGGCCGGATTCCTGAAGATCGGGCCGTCGGATTGCTCACCCCTACAAAAGGACGACCATCCGATGGACGAATTAGAGTTTACCGCTTTTGACCTGCCCATACGTCCGCGAAGAAATCGCCGCACCGCCGCCCTGCGCGCGCTAGTCCGTGAGACGAGCCTCTCTCCGGACCAGTTGATCTACCCCCTTTTCGTCATCGACGGCAAGGGGGAGCAACAAGCCGTCGGCTCCATGCCCGGGGTCTATCGATGGTCGATCGATCTCCTGGTGGAGGAGGCCAAGGCTGCTCATCAGGCCGGCGTGCCCGCGATCGCCCTTTTTCCGGCCCTGGACGAAAGCCTCAAGGATAAGGTGGCTTCCGAGTCGACCCACGCCGATGGTTTGTTGCAGCGCACGATACGGGAGGTCAAAGCAGCTTGCCCGTCATTGTTGGTGATCACCGATGTGGCTATGGATCCGTATTCTTCGGACGGCCACGACGGCTACGTGAAAGACGGGCAGATCTTGAACGATCCCACCCTCGAGATTCTGGCGGAGATGGCGGTGTCTCAAGCCCAAGCGGGCGCGGATGTGGTCGCGCCGTCGGACATGATGGACGGACGGGTCGGCATCCTGCGGGAGGCCTTGGACGACGAAGGCTTCGAGGATGTGGGCATCTTGGCGTATTCGGCCAAATATGCCTCGGCGTTCTACGGTCCTTTTCGTGAGGCGTTGGATTCCCAGCCCCGAGCCGGGGATAAGAAGACTTATCAGATGGATCCGGCCAACGTGCGCGAGGCCATCCGAGAGGTGCTCTTGGATGTGGAAGAGGGGGCCGACATGGTGATGGTCAAACCGGGTCTGCCCTATCTGGACGTGGTGCGCCGGGTTCGGGACGCGGTTCAAGTGCCGGTGGCGGCCTACCAGGTCAGTGGCGAGTACGCCATGATCCAGGCGGTCGCCGAAAACGGTTGGATGGACGGTGACCAGCTGATGCTCGAAACTCTGACGGCCTTCCGCCGCGCGGGCAGCGACATGATCCTGACCTACTTCGCCCACCGGGCGGCGCAGGTCCTCGGCGGCTAGCGGGTTCGGGTCCTGCGGACCGCCTCGAGCCAGCCGGCGTAGAGGCGGTCGCGGTCCTCGGACGGCATCCTCGGCTCGAATCGCCGCTCTCTGCGGCGAGCGTGGGCGACTTCGTTCGGATCGTGCCAGAATCCCACCGCTAAGCCGGCCAGGAACGCAGCGCCCATGGCGGTGGTCTCTACCAGGGTCGGTCGGTCCACTGGCAAACCGCTGATATCCGCTTGGAATTGCATCAGAAAATTGTTGGCGCTGGCGCCGCCGTCGACCCGCAGCTCGGTGATCGGCCGTCCGGACTCTCGATTCATCAGGTCGAGCACGTCTCGGCTTTGGAATGCGATGGACTCGAGCGCCGCTCTGACCACATGGGAACGACCGGATCCTCGGGTCAAGCCAACCAAGGTGCCACGGGCGTCCATATCCCAATAGGGAGCTCCGAGACCCGAGAAGGCGGGCACCAAGTAGACCCCAAGGGTGTTGTCGACGGATTCCGCCACCGCCTCGCTCTCGTCCGCGCGCCGGAGCATCCGCATCTCGTCCCGCAGCCATTGAATGGCGGCGCCGGCGGTGAAAACCGAGCCTTCGAGGCAGAAGACCGGTTCGCCCTTCGAATCACATCCCAAGGTGGTGAGAAGCCCGGAGTTGCTGATCACCGACTGCTCGCCCATATTCATCAGCAGGAAACAGCCGGTGCCGTAGGTGTTTTTGGCTTGACCCGGATGCCAGCACCCCTGTCCATAAAGGGCGGCTTGCTGATCTCCGGCGATGCCCGAAATCGGGATGCCGGCGGGCAGCTCGGCGAAATCGACGGTTTCCCCGAAGACCATGGCCGACCTCGGGGCGACCTCCGGCAGCATGGCTTCGGGAATCGACAAGAGATCCAAAAGCTCCGGTGCCCATTGTCGTTCTTGGATGTCGTAGAGCAGGGTTCGGGAGGCATTGGTGGGCTCGGTGCGATGGGACTTGCCGCCCGTGAGCTTCCACAGCAGCCAGGTGTCGATGGTGCCGAAGAGAACGTCTCCGGCCTCAGCGTTGGATTGGATTTCCGGATACTGATCGAGAATCCATCGGATCTTGGTGGCCGAGAAATACGCATCGACCACCAAGCCGGTTTTGGAGCGGAAAACGTCTTCGTGCCCTTGGTCACGTAGCGATTCACAAATACTTGCGGTTTGGCGGCTCTGCCAGACGATGGCGCGGTGAATAGGGCGACCGGTTTTCCGATCCCAGACCACCGTCGTTTCCCGCTGGTTGGTGATTCCGATCGCGGCGAGATCCCGTCGGCCGAGGCCCGCGTCCGCCACGGCAGCGGCCATCACCTTGAGACTGACTCGCCAAATCTCGTCGGCATCGTGCTCGACCCAGCCCGGCTGGGGGAAATGTTGGGTGAATTCCGAATAGGCGCGGCCGAGAATCGCTCCGCTGTGGGAGAAGACCAGGGCTGTGCTGCCGGTGGTTCCCTGGTCCAATGCAAGCACTGCTTTTGACATGTGATGATCCTATCTTTAAATCAGCCTATGGTACGATCCGTCCTTGTGGGCTTGCTGGGAGACTAGGACTTGGAGCTCGCCTACATCTCTGATATTTTTCTTGGTTTTTTGTGTGTCTGCGCCATCTATCTGATTGATCAGTTCCTGATTTGCAAAAGGCGAATCGGGCCCGCCCCCATTGATCTGCTCCTCGAGATAGAGCTTGCGCGAATTCCAACCGCTTTGTTCTAGAGTGAGACCCTGAATTGAAGACTTTAGCTGACGAAAGCTCGTCGCCGCAGGTCGGGCGTAGCCGAGCCTATGAGACCCCGAAGATCCTCTTCCGAGAAACGATTGAAGCCATGGCCTCTACTTGCGGTGGCTTGGGGGGAAAAGGTGATCCGATTGTCTGCCCTTCGGGGCCGATTCAAAGCTGAGGCCGGAGCTCGTTGAGCTTTCTGCTCGGTAAGGGCCGCGACTCGGCCTCTTGCCGGGCCCCTTCCTGGGCTAGGCTCGGGCCGCCCAAATCCGGGTCAGGCCGGTCAGGCCGTTAGCACGTCGGGATCCAGCGCCAGGATTCTCTGGCGAAGATCATCGGGCAAAGGAATGGACTTTCCGTGCTCGTAGTCGATCCAAACCACCACCGAGGTGCCGTCCGCCGCCGGCCGTTCTCCTCCTTCTATGAATATCGCGTAGTCGAGCTGGAAGCTGGACCTCCCGAGGCGGACGGCTCGGGCTCCCACCTCCAGCCGGGCGGGGTGGTGCACTTGCCGGCGAAAGCTCAGGGAAGCCTGCGCCAACGCGGGGCCGTGGCTGGGTTTCGTCTTGGCTTCTTCTAGCCGAATCGCATCAAAGTAGGCCATGCGGGCCGATTCGCAATAGGTGAAGTAAACCGCGTTATTGACGTGGCCGTAGGAGTCCATGTCGGCCCAACGGACCTCCATGGGAATGAAAAACCGAAATGTGTCTCGCATGCTGGAAGCCTATCAAGACCTCGAGGTAGCGTTGGCCTGGTCGTTACAGGATCTAGACACCAGCGGCTTGCGACCGCCGACCGATGGCGATAGCGTTTCGTTGCAAGCTGGCCGAGCCGAAGAGTCCGGTCAAGTCGCCATAGATCAACGAGAGTACCGAATGCAAAAATCCTGCTCGCTTTTCCTCAGATCGCTTTTCTGCGCTTTCACGGCCGTATATCTATTAGGCAGTCCTTTGGTCGCGGAGGTGGCTGCTCCTACCGCCGAGGAGCTGAAAAATCCCCCTGCCCACGCGGAGCGACATGCCTCGGGCCTAGTTTCCTTGAAGCTCGAGGAGGGCACTGGAAAACGTCACCCCGATCCCAACGACATCGCTCGGGTCCATTTCACGGGTTGGACGTTGGAAGGAGCCGTATTCCGCACGACACGGGGCGATAAGCCGGGCTCCTTTCCCCTCGACAAAGTATTTCCCGGCTGGAGCGAAGGCATTCAGCTGATGGTGGTGGGCGAAAAACGTCGGCTCTGGGTGCCTGAGCATTTGGGGCCACCCAATGCGAGATCCGGGCCCAATGCGGCCGTTTTCGACGTGGAGCTCTTGGACATTTTGGATCTTCCCGAGCCGCCGGCCTCGCTCAAGAAGCCCGATCCGACCGCTGAGCGTCTTCCCACCGGAACCTTCAGCAAGCAGATCGAGCCGGGGGAAGGCGGACAAAAACCGGGACCCACGGGCCGTGTTTTGTTGCACTACACCCTGTGGAACGAGCAGGGTACGACGTTGGACTCCACGTTCAACCGCAACCGGCCGACCGCATTCCTGCTCGACAGGGTCATGCCCGCGTTTTCCGAGGCCGTGCAGACCATGACCTTGGGAGAAAGCCGCTATTTGTGGATCCCCCAATTCGCTCACCAGGGACAATGGCCGAACGGCCCCAAAGGCATGATGATCTTCGAGATCAAGCTGGTTCGCATCTTGCCGGAGAGTGTTTTGCAGCCCCAGGAAGAGTCCGGAGAGTAGGCGATGATCGGCTCTCAATCGCGCAGAGGGACCATCGACTTCGGCCTGGACGGCCCGATTCCCAGAGATATTCTGGTCTTGATGGCCTGCCTTTTCGTCACCTATTCGTTGAGCGCTTTTCAAGCGACCCTCGAGCTGGTGGCAGCCGCGCAGCTTTCTCGGGCGATTTGGCAGGAAGGTTTCTTCTGGCAGTTTGTGACCTATCCCTTCGCGGCAGGCTACGGAAATCCTCTGGGATTGATCCTCAGCCTTTGGATGATTCTCGTCTTCGGCAAGCAGGTCTACTACTTCGTGGGGCGGAAGGCGTTTTGGAAGACCTTCTTCTCGTCGACCATGGCGGCCGCCGGGGTCGCGGTGACGATTCAATACCTCATGGATTGGGCAGGCATGTCTCCCACGTTCTTTCTGCCTTTCGGCATGATGCAAGGGCAGTTGATCGTATTGACGGTGCTGATCACCGGCTTTGCGACCCTCTACGGACATTCCACGATTTATTTGATGTTCGTTTTGCCGGTGAAGGCGTCCTGGTTTATCGGCCTAGAGATCTTATTTGCATTTCTCGCCTTCCTTTCCTCAAAGGATTTGGCGGGATTCATCGGAATCTGCACCGCGGTCACCGTTGCCTACTTCCTTTTTTCTGGGGTGAGCCCCAAGCGCTTCTTGCATGAAATCCGCCTGAGAATCCAGCGCAAGCTGATCGAAGCCCGGTTGCGCAGGATGCGAAAAGGGAAGGGTAAGGGAGGTGATGACGGCGTCGTCCAAGGACCCTGGGTCCACTGAAACCAATCCCGGATTCGTTCAGATCGCTCTGTCTTCTGCGTCTCTACCTGAGAGATCGTGAAAGATAGCGACCAGATATCCGACTCCGAACGGGTGCTCGTAGGAGAGCACCTCTCCGCCCTCGGCTTCGAAGGACGATGCCGCAGTCACGATCATTGAGGTTTCCAAAGCATCCTCGGCCGCCACGGATTTGAGCTCCGGGTCCATCTCGGCAATCGCGCGGTATTGCTTCTTCTCAATCAGAGACGTTAAGCAGCGATCGAATTCGACCCCGCGGGCATGAAAGCCGGCGGGGGCCCCGGGCAAGCATCGGTGGCTCATATCACCGGAAGCCACCATCGCCACCCGCCCCGGAAGCTCGGCGACCGTGGCGGCGAGCAGCTCACCGATTCGCCAGTAGGCCTGATCACCGACAGGCACGGCGGGCAGGGATAGGATCGTCGTTGGGCCGGACCATCCCGCTTCCTGCAGAAACCACAGCGGTACCACGGCGCCGTGGTCGAGCGGCTCCGTCGGAATGCTCCAAAAGTCACTATGTCCTGAGCCTTTCGAAAGGAGTGTGTCACCCCATCGCTTATCGGTCGGCAGGTCTATCGCTGCGCCGGGCGCGCCGAAGCGCCCCAAGTCTCCGTGCAGAGAGCTGCCCGTCCAGATCCCGAAACTCCTTTCCCGCCTAGGGGAATGGGGTGAGATCAGAATCAAGCGATCAGGGTGAGCGGCCACCACCCGATGAGCGGCCTGTCGGCAAGCCGAAACCGTAGCGGTGCAGGTCTTCAGTCGATCCCGTCCGACCTCAGGCACGATAATCGGAGGGTGGGGGAGGAGCACGCTGATCTGAATTTGGCGGGTTGAATCCACGTGTCGACATTCCTATTAAAATATTTAAAATAGCAGATGTTTGCTATTTTACCTGGAACTGCTTGCGGTTGCCCGAGGGATCTCCCTCTGCCGGAGAATTCTGCGGCTACAAGGTCGAACCTTCTAAGTTTGAGAAGGTTTACGAGGCGAGCTAGATTGACCCTTTCAGGGGTGCCTGCTATTCTTGCAGATATCTTTTTGTCATTGCCTCGTAAGGTGCGTACACCCTAAATCTAATCTTTCAAGAGTCGACTCTAAAATCGTTGGACTCTACCACCCACGTCGAGCCTAGGAGGCGCAGCCCGCGCACGGGCAGATCCGTCATTGGGGAAGACGGATCTCCGATTCTCGACATTCTATTCTTCGAACCAGGAGGCTAGGAACATCGTGACCCAGACCACGAAGCTAGTAACCGTCTTTGCTCTCGCTCTCACGCTTCTCGCGGCGCCCTCTTTTGCCGCGACCGCTGAGCTCACCGCCACCAGTCACCAGATCCATTGGAATGCCGGCGATGATTTGTCGCGCGCCGATCTTCGGATCAGCGGTCCGGATGGATTCACCTTTCAGAAGGTCTTTGCCGCCGGCGAAGACCCGTCCTTCAGTCTTGATGCGGTTTTGGGTGAGATTCCCAGGGGCTCCTACACCTGGAGCTTGACCACGATTTCCGGCCTGAGCCCGGAGCTTTTGGACGCGATGAAGGCTGCGCGTGCTGCCGGCGATGTCGCCGCCACTGAAGAGATGAAGGCCGCGGCAGGTTTTAGCGCTACTCGCCAATCCGGCGCGTTCTACTACGACGGCTTGCAGCTGATCGTACCGAGTCGAGATTCGATCTCAGAAGTCGACATTCCGACCAAGGATCAACAGATCCTCGACGACCTGATCGTGGTCGGCAGCATCTGCGCCGGTTTGGATTGTGTGAATGGAGAGTCGTTCGGTTTCGATACCCTGCGGTTGAAAGAGAACAATCTGCGCATCAAAGCTCAAGATACCAGCAACTCCGCCAGCTTCCCGAGCAACGATTGGCAGCTCACCTTCAACGACTCGACAAACGGTGGCAAGAACAAATTCTCCATCGACGACATCGACGGCGGTCGCACCCCGTTCACGATTGAAGCGGGCGCTCCGAGCAATTCCCTCTACGTGGAAGATGGTGGCCGCATTGGTTTCGGCACCGCCACACCGACTGTGGAGCTTCACGTGGTGGACGGCAACACCCCGACTCTTCGTTTGGAGCAAGACGGAAGTGACGGTTTTACTCCGCAGACCTTTGACGTGGCCGCCAACGAAGCCAACTTCTTCGTTCGGGACGTGACCAACGGCTCGAAGCTGAGCTTCAGAATCCGTCCCGGTGCACCGGAAAGCTCCATCGACATCGCGGCTGACGGTGACGTCGGTTTGGGAACCTCCTCCCCAGGGGCCGACCTTCACGTCCGTGGCTCGGACGGTGGAACTGACATGAAGGTCGAAGAGGTGAGTGGTACCACTTTGCAGAGAGTCATGATGTCGTTGATCAACAACGGACCTCCGAGCTTTTTGATGGAGAATACTAGCGGTGCGGACAACCGCTGGGTCTTCACCGTGACGGATACCGAGTTCCAGATCTCCAAAGCACAGACCACTCGCAACGAGATGCGGATCGACGGTGACGGCAACACTTTCATAACCGGTGAGCTGACCGTGTGCAGCGGCTCCGCGATTTGCACTCCGCAAACCACATATCCAGACTACGTCTTCGAGGAAGGATATGAGCTCATGCCGCTGGACGAGCTCAAGGCTTTCATTGAGGTCAATAAGCACCTGCCGCGAGTTCCCACGGTCGCAGAGGTCACCCAAGAGGGAATCAACATGACCACCTTGCAGATGCGACTCTTGGAGAAAGTGGAGGAGCTGACCCTCTACACCCTCTCCCAACAGGAGCTGATCGAAAAGCAAGGCGCCTTGATCGAGGAGCTGCAGAAACAGCTGACGAATCCATAATCCTCGCGAGATCGTGAGCAGCCCGGCGTCGGCCCCGGCCGTTAAAGGCCCGCGTTCCTGAGAAGGACCGCGGGCCTTTCTCGTGGGCTTGAGTTTGGGTATGCTGACCTTATTGGTTTCATTCAATATCTCCACGTCCAACGAATGAGGACCCGGCGAGCATGTTCGAGTTTTCCACCATCGCAGGCCGATACAGCGTGACCCGCTTGTTGTATACCCGGGGTGTCTCGAGCAGCTACTTGGCGACCGACAACCGGGATAGTGACCGACAGGTGCTGTTGGAAGTCGCGCCGGTGGGAGAGGTGTCGGTGTCACGGCAGCTGTTCTTGGATCAGCTGTCCGGCTTGACCGACCGGCTGATGGCCCTCGAGCATTCGAACCTCACCCCGATTCGCAGCTTCTTGCACGACGGGCCCTACTACGGCTTCGTCAAGACCTTCGAAGGAGGCGAGCTGCTGGAAGCCTGGCTCGAAGAAGGACGAGACACCGCCTCCGACAACCTCCGCATCGGGTTTTGTCGCGACATCCTGGAAGGACTGGCGGCTTTGCACAGCGTCGGAATTCTGCATAGAGATCTCAGCCCACGGTGTATTTGGTTGAGGGCCGCCGACGAGCAGAGCGCGCGGCCGGTGGCGCAGATCGACCATTTTTACCGCAGCGTGTTGGAAACGGAATACACCTTGGACCGGGAGCTTTTGCTGTCTACGGGAAGGGTGGCACCGGAGGTGAGCGCCGGTGATGCCTACAGCCCCGGGAGCGATGTCTTCTCCGTTGGGCTGCTGCTGTGGGAAATTCTCGGCCGAGCTCGCAGGCGCGGTCTTGGGGAGCTCGAAACGACATCGAGCTTGTCGGAAGAGGAGATCCGCGACCAAGTTCCGGCGCCCTACTCCGAAGTCGTCATCCGGGCGACCCGACCGTCCCGCTTGGAGCGCTTCCAGGACGGTCTCGATCTGCTGGCAGCTTTCGATGCCATGGATATCGAGCGTCGCCTAGGGGGTGCGCCCGACGCCGGTTAGCTCGTGCTCAGTGAGGCTAAGTGATGAAGGACTTGCGTGATGTACCGCTCGGCTCCCTTCAGCACCTTGGAAGGCATGAGGTTGACCAAGAAGCGGTCGGAGCTCATCTCCATTTGGTATTCGATTCGAGTCCCCTCCGGATCCCGCTTTTCAAGTATCCAGGTGACGTTCTGGGTGTGGAAGAAGGGGGCGTGAGGACGCTCTTTCGATTGCCAGCGCTCTAGATCCGGCGCCACGGGATGGGAAAGGCTGATCTCAATGCTTTGTGGGTTCCGATGGATGGACACGTCGGTCCAATAGCTCGCGTCGAGGATGTCGTCGATTTTCGTCCAGGTGCTCATCCGCCCTTGCTCGAAGGAGCCGTGCACGATTTCAGCCCGCTCGATAGAAGGTACCTCCACGGCGCATCCTCTCTTGCATTGGCGGTGAAAGTCCGTGATCGCCCTGGCGACGATCAATGGCGGAGCCTGGACTCGCTCCAACGACGCGGTAACGACATACCGGCCTTTGCTCGGGCTGGCGGAGTGAATCTCGAAAGAGGGTAGCTCCTTCTCTTGTCCAAGAGCGGAATGAGAGCTTCCTAAGGCTAAGAGTATCCCCAGCAGCACGGTCACCCACCGACCTCGTCCGGGGGTGGGGATGCATGGATCGCGTCCGGACATAGTTGACGCGGTCTCAGGCCATGGGTAGTCTGCCGCCGAGATGTTGAAAGCACAATTTGACCGCGCGGCTGATCGGGAAGACGAGTCGGACCTAAAAGAAATTCCTATGGGCAGCGTCATCGAGATCCGCCGAGAGCGGGTCTTCTTGGTGCTTGCGGGGCTGTTTCTCGGCTCGATGACCATGCTGAATATCCTCGGCGTGACGCGTTTTCTCGATCTATCGTTTGAGATTTTCGGCTTGCAGATACCCATGCCGTTAGCGGTTGGGGTGTTGCCTTACCCGATCACCTTTCTTTGCACCGACTTCATTTCCGAGATCTACGGCCGGCGCCGGGCCAATTTCTTGGTCTGGGTCGGTTTCATGGTCAATATCTGGCTGATGGTGGTGCTGTGGATCGGCGGTGTCTTGCCGGGCTTCGACCAAGCGGTTCCCGACGCCGGGGGGCGTTTACCGGTTTTCTTTGAAATCCGAAAGCTGGCGCTCGGTGCGGTGGTCGCCTCCATGGTGGCCTATTTGGTGGCGCAGCTGGTGGATGTGCATGTCTTCCATTTCTGGAAAAGACTTACCCAAGGCAGGCACCTTTGGCTGCGGAACAACGGATCCACGTTGGTGTCCCAATTCGTCGATAGCTTCGCCGTGATCACCATCACCCATTTTTACGCAGGTGGCATTCCGGTGGTTGCAGATTCGCCGATTTGGCCACAGCTGTGGACGTTCATTCTCACCGGCTATTGTTTCAAGGTGGTCGCGGCCTTATTCGACACCATCCCCTTCTATTTCGGCACCCATTGGCTGCGGCGATATCTGGCAATCGACTCCGAGCCTTCCCCGGATTCCCAAGGAGCCTCGAGCTGAAGATGCGATCCTCGCACTACCTCTACGTGATACTCGCTGTGGCCGCCGCTGTTTGGTGGCTTGCGGGCCTCGGATCCGATGATGAGGCCGCGATCCTGTCCGAGCTCGATCGAATGGCCGAGCTGATCAAGAAAGAACCCGGCGAGAAGGCCTTAGAAGCGGCAGACCGGGCCCGCCGCTTGGCCGACCACTTCACCTCCGACTTTGAGGTGGAGCTGCGTCCCGTGGGGGCGCGGGTCACCAACACCGCCGAGCTCGCACGGCCGTTCGTAGGTCTTCGCCGACAAGCTCAGGAGCTGAGCGTGTCGTTCGAGGTCGAGGAATTGGAGATCTCCGAGGACTTCCCCACAGCGACCATGTCCGCAGCAGCCTCCCTGACGGGAACCGTGAACGGACCTCGTGAGAGCGCGACCTATAGGGTGCTTTTCGCATGGAAGCGACAAGGCGGCGACTGGAAAATCGAGTCACTGCAGGTCACAGAACGCATCGAAGGCGATTTGTTCTAGGCGAGCTCTTTGTTCTAGCCGAGCTCTAGCGGGCCGAGTCCCAGGTCTTCGCAGAGGCGGGGTAGGAGCGATTCCGATTCTTCTCGCAGGGTCGTCAAGCCGTCCAGGGAGGACTCCGGGCTGGGATCGATGGAGAAGGCCGGGATGCCTCGCATCAGGGCGGTTTGCAGGAATGCGTCCGTGACGCCCACCGAGAACGAGGTGCCGACGAAGAGCACGACATCCATGGTTCTGATGGTCTCTTGGACCCGCAGCCATTGATAGTCCTCATGGTCGGCATAAAACTCGTCGAACCAGAGCACGTGCTGCCGGATCAAATCTTCGCACAGGGCGCAGCGGGGTAGGGTATCTACGCTCGGATCGGCCAGGAAACGGTCGATGCCGATGTCCGAAATCGGCACGGAGCCCCGGGGAGCGCCGTTCGGACAACCCAGATCTGAGGCGCAGCGGGCTCGATCGACGGTGCCGTGGACCTTGATCAAATCGTCGCTGCCGGCTTGCTCGTGCAAGGTGTCGATATTTTGGGTCAGGGTGGTCACGCGGCCACCCCGGGAGGGCAGCTCCCGGCCCAACGTTGCGACGGCAACATGGCCGGGGTTGGGGCGCGCGGCCGGCAGCTCGGAGAAGATTCGGCTCGACCACAACCAGCTGGCCACGGGATCCGAGCGGAAATAGCTGTAAGTGCCCTTTTCGAGCACATCGTGGTTCCAAACGGCACCCGGGTCCTTACCGCGAAAAGTCGGAACGCCGCTGGCCAAGGAAATGCCGGCTCCGGTGACGATCGCCAAATGGCCCGTCTCCAGATTTCTCAGTGTGTCGACCAAATCCCGGTATTCGGAACTGGCGTGGGTTTCTCGGCTCTCGGGGGATTTGCCGTTCCGTTCCCCGAGCTTGGGCTCATCCATGGTCGATCACGGCCTCGATATCGACATTGCCGCCGGAAAGAATGATGCCGACGGATTTTCCCCCGGCCTCGATTTGACCGGCCATCAAGGCGGCCACCGGCACGGCGGCCGACGGCTCGATGAGGATCTTCATGCGGTCCCAGACCCATCGCATGGCGGCCCGGATGTCAGCTTCCTGGACTCTCACCATCTGGTCGACGTATTTGTGGATCAGCTCGAAGGTCAGCTGGGACAGCTGGCCCCGCAGCCCGTCGGCGATGGTGGCGGGACTTTCTACCGGAACCCGGCGCCCGAGCTCCACGGAGCGGCAAGCGTCGTCGGCTCCCGCCGGCTCACAGCCGATCACACGGGTGGAGGGTGAGAAATAGCGGGCGGCGAGGGCTGTGCCCGAAGCCAGTCCGCCTCCGCCGACCGGCACCAGGATCAGATCCAGGGGACGTCCAGCTTGCTCGATCAGCTCCCGAGCCGCAGTGGACTGCCCGGCGATCACCCGCGGATCGTCGAAGGGGTGAATCAATGCCGCCCCGGTCCGCTCGATGATTTGGGTAGCGCCAGACTCCCGTTCAGCCATGGTGGGCTCGCAGAGCACGATCTCCGCGCCGTAACCCTCCATGGCTTGAAGCTTGACCTGCGGAGCGTTCTTCGGCACCACCACGTAAGCCTTGGTGTGGTCGAAGAGCTTGGCGGCTAAGGCCACGGCTTGACCGTGATTGCCCGAAGAGTGGGTCACCACCCCTCGCGCACGCTCGGCCGGCTCCAGCGACGCCACTGTATTGAAGGCACCACGGAATTTGAAGGCTCCCATCCGTTGGAAGCATTCGCATTTGAAGAACACCCGGGCTCCCGTGATGTCGTCGAATTGGGACGACGTCATCACGGGCGTCCGGTGGGCGACTCCTTCGAGACGCTCCGCAGCTCGGTGCAGATCCGTCACTTCAGGAGCCTTCGCTCCAGAAACTACGTTCATTCTTGAAAGATGTCCTCCACCGCCACGGTTTCAATTCCACCTTCGGCGATGCCCAAGGGATAGGTGGAGATTTCCTTGTCCTCTTCCAGGATCTCGGGGGATTTAGGACTTTCGTAGCTGATGGGAGTCGGCTCGTTCTGGGCCAAAGTTTGCTCCAAGGCCTCGGCTTCACCGGTGACGATGGCGATCTTGAGGCGGTCCACCTGCCAATGCTTGCGAATGGCGGCGTTGACCTCTTCCAGTGTCAGGGTGGGCAGCACCTCGGCGAAGCGTGCCAAATGACCCTTGCCCTCGATCCCGTAGAAGGAATCGTCGATGCGGTAACCCAGGCGGTTTTCGGTCGTGGGCGCGAAGTGCAGGTGGTATTTGGTCATAAACGATCGAGTGAGCTCGAAATCATCTTCGCTCATGCCGTCTTGCACCAGCTTGTCGACCTCCCGCAGGGCGGCTCGCAAGGCGAAAATCGCTTGGGCATTGGGCAAGGTTCGGATCCACACCTCGAAGATCTGGTGCCGGCGCGCCACGTTGACCGGCGGCATCTGACGGCGACCTCCCTCGGGGAAAGCCTCGATGTAGGAGTAATCGCCGTAGTTGAGGCCGCGCAGCTCGCGGATGACCTGGAAGAGATGGCTGGAGGTATTGCGATGCTCACCCAGCCAAGAGTTGGCTACCCAGAGGGCGTAGAGCTCGCGCTCGCCACGTTTGAGATCGATGGGGAAGCCGAAGCTGATGGATGCGTCCGCGCCGGGCTTTTGCACCAATCGGACGCGGCGGCCTTCAATTGCGGCGGGCTCGATGGCCACCGACCCGGAGGGCTCACCGTCGGGCAGCTGAGCGAGGCTCGCCTGCATGCGCTCCACCAGAGCTTGGTCAAAGCCCCCACCCAAGCCGAGAGTGACGTTGTTCTTATTGAAATGGCGTTGGTAGAACTGCTTGACGTCCTCGAGGGTCAGGCTCTCCACGCCCGCGACGGTTCCCGCCACGGGATGGGCGTTGGCGGTGTCTCGATAGATGAAGTCACGCAGCGCGGCCTTGCCCAGCTCCTCGTCGTCGGCGAAACGCAGCTGGGTCTTCAGGCTGTTGAGCTGATTGCTTTTCAGACGGTCGAAATCCCCTTGCTCAAACGCCGGGCTGAGCACCGCATCGGTCAGCAGCTCGACGAAAAGCTCGAGATTGTCGACGTGGGCTCGGCCGGTCAACGTGGTCATCTCTTTGTCGACCCTGACCTCGTAGCTCGACGCCAGCGGGTAAAGCTTGTCGAGGATTTCGGGATACGAGTGCTTTTCGGTCGCACCGGCGGCCACCATCGAGCCTGTCAGAGCCGCCAGCCCTTCCTTGCCGGAGGGATCGTGAATCGAGCCGAATTTAAACCACAGGCTGAAGCTGACGGTGGGGTCCGTCGGCACCTCGAGCAAGACGGTCGGAACACCGGCGGGAGTTGAGCCGGTGTCGCCGCTCTCTTTCGTGCCGCCGCACGCGGTCAACACCACCGCCAGCAAGGCGAGCCACAACGGTGCGGAGACCCATCGCGAAAGGTTCTCGAAGCGTTTCATCACTGGGCTCCTTTGAGCACCGCTACGGTCCGGCGCTGGGAATCGAAATAGGTGCGGGCGGCTTCTTGGATGTCTTCGGGAGCCACCTCGGACATGGTGGTGAAATAGGTATCGACGGTCTTCAGCTCGCCGGACACCGCCAGGATGCGCGCCATCATGGAGGCGACATTCGAGGCCGCATCCAGAGCCATCAGAAAGCTGTACTTGCGGCGTTTTTGAACTTTTTCCAGCTCCTCGGCGCTGGGAGGATTCTCGACGATCGCGGCGATGGCTTGGTCGATCTCCTGGAGCACCCGCTCCACGTTGGCGGGGTCCTTGACCCGTGTGTAGACGTCGATCACGCTGGGATCTCGATTCATGTTGGTCCCGGAGTCCAAAAGCTCCACCAATTGCTCCTCGAGCACCAATTTGTTGTAGAGAGTGCTGGTTTCACCGAAGGCCAGGTCGCAGAGAAGATCGGCGGCGGCGAGGGATTTGTCGGCGGGATCAAAGGCTGGTGATTTGTAGGCAAGCCATACGATCGGCAAGCTGGAGCCTTCATAGCTGACCTCTATCCTGCGCTCTGCCTTTTGCTCCGGCTCCGGTGTAATCTCGGGGCTTTGGTATCCGCTTTTCCAGGAGCCGTAATACTTCTTGATCATCTCCATGGTCGGGCCGACCTCGAGATCGCCGACGATCATGAGGATGGAGTTGTCCGGTCGGTAAAAGCGATCGAAGAAGCCCAGCGAGTAGTCGAAGAGCTGGGGCATACCCTGGATATCTTGCACATAACCCATGGCGGTGTGGCCGTAGGTGTGCTCGTCGAAGGCGGCTTGGCGCATGCCTTCATAGATGGTGAAGAACGGGCTGGCTCGGTTCTTCCTGTACTCGCCGTAGACGGCACCGGCTTCGGTTTGGAAGACGGCTTTCGAATACGAGAGATTTTGGAAACGGTCGCTTTCCAAATCCATCACGGTTTCCAGATCGCCGGCGGCGATGTCGAGGTGGTAAGCCGTAAAGTCGTCCGTGGTGTAGGCGTTGGAGCTGGCACCGATACGGGTGATGATTTCGTTGAATTTTTCGGCAGGGTACTTTTCGGTACCGCGAAACATCATGTGCTCGAAGAAATGAGCGAAACCGGTGCGGCCCGGTTCCACCTCGTCGCGGGCACCGGTTCTCACCAGAGTCCAATAGGACAGCAGGCCGCCGGACTCCATGGGAATGAGGACCACGCTCAGGCCGTTGTCCAGGGTCTCGGAGTGGGATTCGTAGGGGAAGAATCGCTCTTGAGCTTGCAAGGCCGTGGGCATCGAGAGGGTGAGAGCAAGGGCCGAGAGGCCAAGGATTGCTCGGCAAGAAAAGCTGATATTCACGTTGGGATCTCCTTCACTTGGGTAACCCGGCAGGTCGGGCCGCTTCCGTGGGCGGCTAGGATATCGTATGCCGTCGGCTTCCGGGGGCTTTAGCCAAGGGGGTCAGGGCCGACGGTTCCAAACCTTCCCGCCAGGTGGGCGTTGTATGCTTACGCGGCTGGGTTCCCGGCCATCGTCGAGAGCTTTTGAGGAGCACTTCGGAAACCGTTGAGGAGAAGGTTGGCCGATGAGCGGCAAACGCGGTGAAGAGGCCATGATCGAGGTCGAAGGCCTGTCCAAATCCTTCTGGGTGCATCAAAAAGCGCCGGGTCTCATGGGCTCCATCCGCTCCTTGGTCCGGCGGGAGAAAATCGAAAAACGAGCTTTGCAGTCGATCTCTTTTCGCGTCCAAGAGGGGGAGGTGGTCGGTCTCGTCGGGGCGAACGGTGCCGGAAAAACGACCCTAGTGAAGATCTTGGCGGGAATCGTCCATCCGTCAGACGGCGACGCTCGGGTTTTGGGCTATCGACCCTGGCAACGTGACGATCGGCTGCGGCGGCGCATGGCGCTGATCATGGGCCAAAAGGCCCAGCTGTGGTGGGATCTGCCGGCCGCCGACGGTTTTCTATTGTTGCGCGAGATCTACCAAGTTCCCAAAGAACGGTTTGAAGAGAGTCTCGAACGTTTGGTGGCTCTTTTAGGAGTCGAGGATCAGCTCCAGGTGCAAGTCCGAAGGCTTTCCCTGGGAGAGCGGATGAAGATGGAGCTGATCGCGGCGTTGTTGCACAGCCCAAAGGTGGTCTATTTGGACGAGCCGACCATCGGTCTCGATCTGGGAGCCCAGCGGGCGATCCGGGAGTTTATCCTGGCGTACCAACAAACGGATCGTCCGGCCATGCTGGTCACCAGCCACTACATGGAAGATATCGAACGGTTGTGCGAGCGGATTTTGATCCTGCGTCAAGGGCGGTTGGTCTACGACGGCTCGCGCCGTCAAGTGACGGAGCGATTTGCCCGCTACAAGCTGATCAAAGTGTTGTTGCGCAAGCCGGCTGAGGCTGACGATCTGGCCTATGTGGACACCATCGGCAGACGGCTGGCCCACTCGGAGGACCAGATCCAATTGGAGGTCGAACGGAATCAAGTGGCGTCCGTGGCCTCGGCGCTGATGGCCCGCCTCAGTGTGGTGGATCTAGCGATTGAGGAAGAGCCCTTGGGTCATATCGTCGAGCGGTTGCAGCGTGCCCAACAGGAGGAAGAGAACGAGCAAATGCTCTTCGACGTGGGCATGCAGTCGGGGATTTCGTGAGAGCCGGTCTATTTACCAGGGTGGTATCCCTCGAAGCACGCAAGCAAATGAGCTATCGCGTGGACTTCTGGATCAACGCGGTGATGGGCTTCGTCGCCGAGCTGACCATTGCCTATTTTCTGTGGGCGGCGATTTTTCAGGCCCGAGGGGCGGACCGTATCGGCGGCTTCACTTTCGAGGGCATGGCCCTCTATTACGTCGCCGCGATCCTCTTGGCCAAGCTGGTGCGCGGCCAATCCAAGGACCTGACCATTGCGCGGGATATCTATGAAGGATCTCTAACCCGCTACCTCATCTATCCGTGCTCCTATGTGCTGTTCAAATATGCAGAGCATTTGGGCAGCTTGGTGCCGGCCTTGCTTCAGACGCTCGTGTTCGGAGTCATGGCCCTTTTCTGGATGCAGATCCCTGGGGATGTACAGATCGACAGTCTGTCGGTGGCCATGGCGTTGACGTTAGTGGTGGTCGCCAACATGCTCGCCTTTTTGCTGCGATTCCCCATCCAGGGTGTCGCCTTTTGGGCCGACAACGTCTGGAGCCTAAACGTCATGCTGCGCCTCGCGACGGAGCTGCTCGGCGGATTGCTCCTGCCCCTGAGCCTCTTTCCACCGGCAGCGCAGGCTTTTTTGGCGTGGCTGCCCTTCCCCTACTTCTTCTATGTGCCGGTCCAGACCTTATTCGGTCGGGTGAGCGTGGGGGAGTGGCTGGCGGCGCTCGGGGTGATGAGCGTTTGGTGTGTGGTCATCGGCGCCATCGGAGCGATGGTATGGCGTCGCGGGCATCGGGTGTATACCGGGGTCGGCATATGACCAGGGGCGTGATGCGTTACATCCGCCTCTACGGCTCGTTCCTAAGATTTTCGTTTTCAAAAGCTATGGAATTCCGCTTGGACTTCTACTTCCGAGTGGTGATGGACATGGTTTTCTACGCCGTCCATCTCCTCTTCTTCACCATCATCTACGACCACACGTCCATGCTGGGGGGCTGGACCCTGGATCAGATCTACGTCTTCGTCTGTGGTGCGATGCTGGTCGATGCGCTGCATATGACGATTTTCGCCAACAACCTGTGGTGGCTGCCGATTTACATCAATCGGGGAGATCTGGACTACTACTTGGTGCGACCCGTTTCGTCGCTTTTCTTCTTGTCCGTGCGGGAATTCGCCGCCAACTCTTTCCTGAATTTAATCGCGGCGTCGGCTTTGGTGGTGTGGGCGTTAGGGCGTCACGGCGGGTTAGATCCCGTGGGCATTCTGGTCTACCTGCTCTTCCTGGTGGCCGGAACGTTCATCCACTACTTGGTCCGGATCACCTTCATCATCCCCGTATTCTGGTTGCATTCCAACCGGGGATTGGATGAGATGGCTTGGACCCTGCACCGACTTTCGGAGCGCCCCCATCAGATCTACCCAGGACCCTTGCGCTGGATTCTATTGAGCGTCTTGCCGCTCGCCTTCACCGTTTCCTATCCCGCCCACGTGCTGTTCGGTGGCTTGACCTGGCAAGCCGTGGCTCACCTCCTCACGGTGGTGGCCGGGCTTTTTCTATTCGTGGTGTGGTTTTGGAACCTTGCCCTCAAGGCCTATTCTTCGGCATCTTCTTGAAGATGATGCAAGGGCAGGGACGGAGCAGTGCGCGAGGCCGCACCCCGTGACCTCAAAGCCTCTGCGCCGTTAAGGCTCGGCGGGCAAGATCCAAGTTCCGGTCTTGCCGTCGAGAGCGTCTTCGAGGGTGGCGATATCGGTGATCAAGGCTCGGTGTCCACCGCTTTCGACGAAACGACAAGCGGCGTCGATCTTCGGCCCCATGCTGCCCGGGGGGAAGTGGCCTTGGTCGAGATAGGCGCGGGCCTGGGTGGTGGTCATGGAGTCGATCTTCTCTTCTTCCGGGGTGCCGAAATGCAGGGCCACCTGGTCTACACCGGTGAGGATGAAGAGCTCTTCGGCGTCGGTATCCCGGGCGAGCACGGCGGAGGCGAGGTCCTTGTCGACCACCGCCTCGACACCCCTCAAGCGGCCGTCTTCCAAGCGAGCCACGGGAATACCGCCGCCGCCGGTGACGATCATCAAGATGCCGAGGTCCATCAGAGCGCGGATTTCAGCGGTCTCGACCACGGCGATGGGATCCGGTGAAGCGACCACTCGACGCCAGCCGCGTCCTTTGTCTTCTTTCATCAACCAACCCCGTTCGGAGGTCAGCTTTTCGACTTCCTCTTCCGGGAAGAAGGGCCCGACGAATTTGGTCGGGTTGGAGAGGGCGGGGTCGTCGAGAGAGACCTCCACCAACGTCAGCAACCCACACACGGGCTGCCGAAGGTCGGCGGCGTGCAATTTGTTGCGCAGGACTCTTTCGATCATGTAGCCGAGGCCACCTTGAAGGTCGGCGACGACCACGTCCAACGGGAGGTCCGGGGCCATGCCGCGCGCCATCTCGACTCGGATCATTTGATTGCCGACTTGAGGCCCGTTTCCGTGGGTCAGGGTGACATGGTATCCGCGCTTGATCAGCCGCAGGATGCCATCGAGGCTGGTGTGCAGGTTGATGTAATCCGTGGCCACGCTGCCGTCATCACCGGGCCGAGTAATTGCATTGCCGCCCAAGGCCACCACCACACGCTTCTGGTGTCGCTTCCCCATACCTGAACCTCGGGGTCACTGCGAAGGATGGGGAGCGGAATGTAACCTCACCCGAGTCGCTGGACCCTGGACATTTAATTCGAGAAGTGAGTGAGCCAGCAAACCTATTCGCTGGATCCTCGAAGGTCGCGGATTTTAAAGCTCCAATCCATGGATGACAAGTTCCTATTCATCCGGGCAATGGGTTGCCATCTGAGGTTTCATCGTCTGGCGAGCGCGCGCCCCGAGAAGCACACCCATGCGGGAGCGTCGGTCAGGCGTTCCCGGAAAGCTGGGATCCGGGATATCTGTGATTTAATAGGAACATGCTGCGGGCAGAGAGTACGACGAAGCCTAGGTCTCAGCCGGGGCCTCACTCGGACCTATCTTCGGTTGCCGCGACGCGATACCATGCGGCCGAAGCGAGGCAGGTCGTATCCCGTCCAGCTTTTGACACGCACGAGAACGCCGGGAGCACGGCGAGGCAACTAGGACTTAGAGGAGAAGAATGGCGATGAGCCGAAAGATCCGAATCATGATCGCCGACGATCACGCCGACCAAGGCATTCCAGAGCTCATCACGGCGCAGGATGATATGGAGCTGCTCGGGGTGATCACCGATGGCGAGCAGTTGGTGGCTGAGGCTTGCCGGCTGTCTCCGGATCTCGTGATCATGGATCTCTCGTTGGCGGGAGGCGGGCTGAGGGCCCTCGAGCATCTCTCCGATACTCGCCCGGATATTCGCACGATCGTGTTGGCGCTGCACGAGGACATCTCGCTGTTGAGAACCGTGCTGGCGGTCGGCGCCTTGGGTTATGTGGTGAACCGCACGCACAAAGCCGAGCTGATCAACGTGATTCGAAAAATCGCCCAAGGGCGCGGCTACGTCGATGTGCCGACCGGAGGGTTGCCGGTGGATCCGCGGCTCAAGCCTCAAGTGCCGCGAAGCAAGGACATCCAAGAGAAATTGGATTTGCTGTCGAAGCGTGAGAGCGAGGTGCTGAAGGCGGTCGCTTACGGGTTCACCAACCGCGAAATCGCCGAGCGTCTCGGCATCAGTGTGAAGAGCATTGAAACTTACCGCTACCGGGTGGCCGAGAAGCTGAGCTTCAACAGTCGAGCGGACTTGGTGCGATTCGCCCTCGAAGCGGGCTTGCTACTGATGGGAGGCGAAGGTCTTCCAGATCCCACCGCCTGAAAAACCGTCGTGACTCGAATCCAAAGCCGCCTCCGGGCGGCTTTGTTGCTTTAGGGGCCGGAGCCTAGGTTGTTTAGGGGCCTAAGGCGGCAAATTGCACGGAGACTTTGGCGACCAGCCGGTCGTTTTGGTAGACCTCGCCTTCGCAGGAGATGAGTCTCTTGCCCCGTTTGAGCAGGATCCCCTTACCCACCAGACGGCCGGGCACGGCCCGCCGCATGAGCTGGACGTGTAGGCTGGAGGGAACCACGGATGCTGCCGCGGCTCTAGAGGCCGCGACTTCCGCCAAGGTGGTCAGCACCGCAAAGTGAACGGTTCCAGGCATCACATCATGCTCGGGTCGGGTGTCGAGAAGCACAGTGTTTTCGTCTTCACCGGCCCGAAATCCCATCCAGCCGTTGAAACCTATCGACATCAAATACTCTCCGCGAAAAATTGCTCGGGATAAACACCGTTCCGGATCAGGATGAGGCGGGAGCCGTCGGGCATGACCAAATCGACCTCGGGCACGGAGATCTGAGGTTGGGTCTCCGGTAGGTAGACTCGATCGATGTGCACGGCGTTCTCCGGTTTGGAGAAGAGACCGGGAGCGGTGATGCCACCGAAGTGGTCACTACGACCGAAGGCGATGTGCAGGCCCAGCTTTTCGTCCAGCAGAATTTCGCCGATCGGTCGGAGGCCAAAGTCCGCCAGCACACCGAGCCCCAGCTCGGCAATGTTGCCGTAGGCGGGCTCTTTTCGCAGCAGCTCACGCTCCCTCTCGGCGACGGGTCCCGATCCTTCTACCCCCACGGCCCGGTTACCTTCGATGGAGTAGACCACCACCTCACCGTCGAGCTCGACGGGCATTTTGCCCCGGCTTTGGCTGGGCACCGAGGGAAGCTCACCCTCGTACGGCACGATATAAGTCTCCCCGGACGGGAGGTTTCCCGCCGTGGACGGCGTGGTCAGCAAACCGGAGGAGACGTGGCTGGTGCGATGCCGCAGATCCAGGGTCAGCTCAAAAGTGCCCGCGGCTTCGTGTCGGAAGACGAATTCGGCGGCCTCCGCGCGGTCGAGGAGGGATTGGAGATGTCGACATCTGCGATCGATCTCGCCGTAGTCGAGGCGTAGGGCCGGTGTCATCTCGGGCGAGAATCGAGGCATGGTCGCGGCCCGGAAGCCGTGTTGCTTGGCCGCCAGCTTGAGCGGAGCGGTCGCGGAAAGCTCGGTGGGCGCCAAGAAGATCTGGTGCTCGTCGAAGATCTGGGCGAAGGGGATCTCGCGGCTGCCCTGGTAGGCGGACGCATCGTCCGCAATCGGCTGCCCAGCCTCAACTTGCCAGGCGACGTCGGGCAGGGGAGCGTTGTTGGTTCTGGCGTTGCGGAAGACGAAGAGGCCGAGCTGCAATCCGAGCTCGCCGGCCGTCGACGCCAGCTGCTCGTGCCACCGTTGGGCCAGGCGCCGGCGAGCCTTCCATGCCGGCCGATCCGGCAGCTCGGAATCCGGCAGATCGACCAAGAGAGCGATGGCTCGATCGGAGGGCCGGCGACCGAACACACGCCGGATCAGGTCGATCCACTCGCGGTCGGCGAGCTGGAGGTTTTCGGCTGACGAGCGGTCCGCCGGCTGATCGTGTGCTGGGTTCGAAAAGTTGTTCGAGTGTTGGGACAAGCCGCAGATCTCCCCGTGCAATTCGACGTGTTGAGGCTCAACGCAGTCGAACTCTAACAGGCAATCCTCCCGCTGGGGCGAGGAGATGCCCGCAGCGCTCGACTTGGATCTGCTCGTGAACGGGCTCTATCTCTACCTTGCGAACGATCGTAGCTACCGCCACCTGGAGCTCGAGCATGGCCAAGCCCCTGCCGGTACAAACCCGCCCACCACCGCCGAAGGGGGTCCAATCGTAGGCGTTGTGGTCGCCACGAAGGAAACGCTCCGGCTCAAAGCTTTCGGGGTTCGGAAAGAGGTCTGCCCGCTTTCCCATGATCGGAAAACACTGGGCGACCACAAATCCCGCCGGCAAGACGAAGCGACCCCGCTCACCCTCCAGCTCGATGGGCTGAGCCACGGTTCGGAACGAGGAGAACGGTCCGGCCGGTCGAAATCTGAAAGTCTCCTGGATCACCGCGGTCAAATAGGGCACCTTATCCAAATGCTCGGGGCCGAAGGGTTGATCGCCAACGACCTCATCCAGCCGGCTCAAGAGCTCAGCCCGAATGTTGGGATGTCCCGCGAGACATTCCAAACACCAAGTGAGGAATCCTCCAGTAGTTTCGTGGCCGGCGAAGAGCAAGTTCATGATTTCGTCGATGAGACTTTCGTCTCCTAGAAATTCTCCGCCGCCGTCGGCTTTGAAAATCAGCTGATCGAGGATGGAGTCCTCAACTAGGGAGCGATCCCGGCGAGCAGCGACGATTTTGTCGCGAATCAGGCTTCTGACTTCTTCTCTCGCATGGATGATCTTTCCCCACGGGCTCCAGCGACCGAGGTTCCATTGCAGCTTCGGCATGGCTACCAGCTGTGAGCGGGCACCGAGGGCCGAGAAGTGCTCGAACCTTTCCGACAGCTGAGCGTTGAATTGGGGATCCTTGCCTCCTAACACCAAACGCACCAAGAATTGCAACGAAAGTCGATGCATCTCGGTGAGGAGGGGAAAGACTCGATCGCTTTCCCAGCTGAGGACTCGTTCCTCGATCATTTGCCGAAAAAGGGACACGTGGCGGGCGTTGGCCTTGGTGCTGAGCAGTGGGACCAGCATCTTCTGGCGATTCTTGTGGGCTTGGCCGTCGAGGCAAAAAGTAGCATCGGTACCGAATAGAGCGCCGAGAAATCGGCTGTGGATTTGGGCGGCAGCGAGGTGATCCCGGGGAGCGCGGAAGAGCTGCCGCGCGGCATGGGGAGAGCTGAGAAAAGCCCAATGCTCAGCACCTGGAAACTTCAGGCAGAAAATGTCGCCTAGGGTTTCACTGCATTCGGTCAACAGCTCGAGGGGCTCCTTGGCAAAGCGAGCCGCCTGCTTCCAGCTCGGCAGCGGACAAATGGGCGGAAGGGGTAGTGATTGCATCGAATGAAATTCCAAAGATCGAAAGAGATGGGCCACTTTCTCAGCGGCGAGCGGAGAGAAAAAGATCAATAGCGACCGGTCGGTTGGCTATCGATATCGCCAGAGCTTATCAGTAAATTCTCGTGCTCCAGCGGATCCGATTTCAGTGGCCCGGAGGTCAAAGGTAAATGTTTCGAGTCCAGGTCTTCATCTATCGGATTTGGGCTTGCCGGCTCCGCAGGTAGGTCTCTGCGATCGAAAAGGGCGAGGGTCGCCGGCACCAAGAAGAGGATCAGCAGAGAAGCCACCAACAAGCCGAATGCAATGGAGACGGCCATTGGAATCAGAAATTGGGCTTGAAGGCTCCGCTCGAGCATCAACGGAGCGAGCCCGGCAAAGGTCGTGAACGATGTCAGCAGAATGGGGCGGAAGCGCGCTCGGCCGGCGAGATGCAAAGCTTCGTGGACGGCGTGGCCCTGGGCGCGAGCTTGGTTGTAAAACCCGACCAACACGAGACTGTCATTAACGATGACCCCGCTCAGGGCGATGATGCCGAAAAACGAGTAGATGTTGAGGTCGAGGCCGAGCAAGGTGTGGCCCCAGAAGGCGCCGATCAAGCCGAAGGGCACGGCCGCAACCACCACCAGCGGCTGAAAGAACGAGCCGCAGAAGAGAGCGAGCACGATGTAAATCCCGAACATTGCGAAAAAGAAACCACGCACCAAGCCGCCGATGGCTTTGCTCTGATCTTCCTGGCCTCCGGCCCATCGGTGCTTCACGTTGGGAAAGTCCGCCAGCACGGACGGTAGGACCTCCGATTCCAAGGTGCTCAATATGGTCTTCGGGTCCCCGTGGGGAGCCGCGGACCCGGCGATTTCCGCAACCCGTTTACCGTTGATCCGAGTGATCGTGTGGAGACCGGTCCTGAAGTCGAGGCGAGCCACGCTCTCCAAGGGCACAAAATGGCCGGCCGGAGTGAGAATCGGCAGATGCCGGAGAAACTCCAAGGAATCTCTCTCCGACTTGGCATAGCTGACCCGAATCCGTAGCTCGTCTTGATCTCGCTGGGAGCGTTGGGCTTCGATGCCGAAATAGGCATGGCGGGTTTGGCGTGCAATGTCCCGGCTGGAGAGCCCGAGGGTGTGAGCAGCGGGCAGCGGAGTGATGTTGATTTCCCGTGGGCCTGCCCCCAGGGAATTGGAGATGTCGAGGACACCGGGTAGCTTCAGCAGGGCCGCCTCCATGGCGGACGCCGCATCGCGCAAATCGTCTAAGTCCGGGGACGTCAGCTCCAGGGAAACCGTCGGTCCGGCCGAGAACATCGAGGATTCGTAACGCAGGTGCTCGACCCCGGCCACCGAGCCGACTCTTTGTCGCCACCCGGCGAGCAGGTGCGACGCCTTTGCCTCACGCGCTTCCGCGGGCCTCAGGGCCACGTTGACCTCGCCCAAGCTCGCGCCCACAATCTCCACGGTGCGTCCGGTGGACGCCAGGATCTGTTGGGCTACGAAAGGCTGGTGACCCACCGAGATCAAGGTGTTGCTGAGGGGAGACGGCATGCCTTCGGGCTGGGAATCAGCGGCGGCTCCGTCGGCGATCTGTCGCAACGCCTGCTCGGTGGCGCTTGGGGTGGTGCCGCTGGCCAGCTCAACGATCGCCACCATATTTTCCGCTTCCACTGGTGGAAAGAAAGTGAAACGCAGGTGGCCCGTCAGCAACGGCAAAAGGGAGATCACCAGGAGCAGAACGCCGACGATCCAGGTCATGGCACGGAGCTTGAGGGATCTGGCCAGCCAGGGAAGATACCAGCGGTCGCGGACGGCGTTCAGGCGGGAGGATGCGGCCGAGCGCAAGCGTTCCATGGGGCCCGGATCGGAGCGCGTTTTGGTGGAGCCGGACAAATGATGGGGCAGGATCAGCACCGACTCTATGAGCGAGAACAGCAACGTGAGGATGACCGCTCCGGCGATCGCCGCCATCGCCGGGCCGGTCTTGCCCGGAATAAACAACATGGGAGCGAAGGCGATGAGGGTGGTCAGCACCGAGACAAAAACCGGTGCCGAAACTTCGTGAACCCCCCGCGCGGCGGCCTCAGCACCCTCGACGCCCTGCTCGATCAGCTGAAAAACACGCTCGCCGACGATGATGGCATCGTCGACCACGATTCCGAGCACCAGAATCAAGGCGAAGAGTGAAATCAAATTGAATGACATGCCGAAGGCCGGCATCCACCAAAATGTGCCGAAGAACGAGATCGGCACCCCCAGACTCACCCACCAAGCGAGGCGCCAATGCAGGAAGAGTGAGAGGGTCAACAGGACGAGCAAAAAACCCGCGACGGCGTTGCGCACCAACAGCTCGATTTGAGATCGGAAGAATCGACTCTCGTCTTGCCAGAGCAGTAGGCTGATGGAATCCGGCAGAGAGCGGCGTTTGTCGGCGACGAACCCCTGGACCTCTTCCGCAATTCGTAGGACATCCTGCGAGCCGACCCGAGAGATCGACAACATCAGTGCCGGCCGACCATCGAGAAGGGTCCATTGGCGTTTCTCCGCTAGCCCGTCCCGCAGGGTCGCCACCTCACCCAACAAGACGATGCTGCCGTCGGAACGACTGATCAAGGGAAGGCGGGCAAGGTCAGAGCGAGTCAAAGCCCGATGGTCGGAGCGCAGCTGAGATTCCCGCCCGCCGAGCTCGAGACGACCCGCGGGCAGATCTGAGGAGCCCTGGCGAATAGCTTCCGCGACCTGCTCCAAGCTGAGCCCCAGACGCCGAAGCTCGGATTCCGGCATGTCCACCGAGATCTCCCACCGGCGAGCCCCCAAGATATCGACTTTGGTGACGTCCGGTAGCTCGAGCAGGCCTCGCCGGATCTCTTCCGCCAGCCTTCGGAGAGCTACCTCGTCCAAGTCGCCGGAGACCACCACTCCAAGGGCCTGCTGGCTGCGGAGCACCAGCTTCACGTTGGGACGCTCGATGTCGGCGGGGAAGGTGTCGATGGAGTCGATGCGTGCCCGCACGTCCGCGAGGGTTTCATGGACCGGGCTACCGCGACGGATCTGGGCCGAGATGCGGGCTTCTCCTTGGGCCGCCGTGGAGTGGATACGCTCCAGGGATTGTAGGTCCTTGAGGCTGTCTTCCACTCGCAGGACGAGCCCGGTCTCGACCTCACGAGGACCTGCCCCGGGGAGCTCGATGGTGACCTCGATGCGGTCGCTTTGAAAATCCGGGAAAATCTGTCGCCGAATGCTGCCGATCGAGGCCAGCCCGCCCAAAATGATCAGGAGCATCAGGAGGTTGGCGGCCACCGGTGATCGGACCATGGCCTGAAGCAAGGCTTTCAAGGTGGCGCCCCGAATACGATGACGACACCTTGAGGCCCGACCTCAATCACGGGCGGGGGGATAGCTCGGTCCAGCTCGATCACCACTCGGGCAATCGGCGGGTCGTGGTTGAATTGAGCCAAACGAGCTCGACGGAAAGGGCCTGCGTCAAGGATTTCGACATCCGGAGCGTGGGGCCAGGAGCTTCCCCTCAAATCGGCGACCCAGCGGTGGGGTTGCTCCAAGGCAAAAAGCTGAGGGTCGCCGATGCGGTCTCCAGACACATGGACGCGCAAAGTCTCCCCGTCCTGATCGACGCTCCAAGTCGTGAGCGTCGACTGCCCTTGGGAGATGTGAGGGGTAGGCTCCGGATGGGCATCCAATGGGTCGGCCAACAGTTCAGAGTTGGGGGCCACGGCCGAGGATTCGAAGGGCTCCAGCGCTGCAGGAGGACGGCTGCCCACCAGCGCGTAGAGATCCTCCGTGTCCATGGGAAGCGGCTCGATCAACATGCCGTCAGTGGCCCAGGAGGGAGGTGAATAGCACACTCGATCTCCGTCCTGAAGACCTGAGCTCACGGCCAGCCACGTGTCTCGGTCGGCTCCGATTTGAATGTCGCGGCGTTCCAAGGCTCCGGCTTGCCCCAAGACTAAAACCGAGCTTTCCGCGAGCAACGCTGCTCGGGGAATCCAGAATCCGCGGCGAGGTTGCTCAAGCACGATACGGGCGGCGACCAAAGCGCCGGCGCGAGCCAATGGGTTTAGGGGGGTGCCGTCGGGACGGGTCTCGGGGACGAGCCTGACCACTAGGTGGCCCAGGCCCGTTTCGGGGTCGATTTGGGGCTCGATCCGCTCAGGCTGAGCGATGCCGAGGACGGCGGATTCGGGCTGGTCTTGAGGGGAGAGCACCACCCGAGCTTCTTTCGGGTTTCGCTCGATCCATTTCAGATGACGGCTCGAAACGGGAAGACGGGCTTCGAGGAACTCCGTGGATTGGAGCTCGGCGATCGGATCCCCAACCCGAAGATATTGACCGGGCTCCACCAGCCGGGCGGTGATCCAAGCCGAATAGGGAGCTGTGAGCTGAGTCCGAGAGAGGTCTAAACGGGCTTTCTCCAAAGCTGCCCGGGCTGCTTCGAGACGGGCTTCCGCTGCTTTGAGCTGGGGTCGTCGGGTTGCCAGCTCATGGTGTGGAGAGGCCTCAGCCTCAGCGGTGTCGAGGGCCCGTCGTGCTTGCCATTCCGCCTCAGCAGCCTGGGCCTCAGCCCGTTCTTGATGCCAGTGCAGCTCGGCTGCGGCCAATGACGCCTCGAGCTGCACGACGGCTAGTTGATAGTCCCGGGGATCGATTCGCGCCAGGGAGTCGCCGGCAGCAATGATCTCGCCCGGATAGAGTCTGCTCGAAACTCGAGTGACTACCCCCGCGACCTGTGCCGAGAGCCGAGTTTCCACACCCGGTCGGAGCCGTCCCCAGGCCTTGGTTTCGAGGTGGTAGACCCCTTCTTCGGCGATGAAGACCCTGACGGTCGGTGGGGCGGAGTCGGCGGGCTCCGGAGGCAGGTCTGCCCGGCCGCAGGCCAAGGCCCCAAACAGCGACATGCCCAGGAGGAGGTGGCCAAGCTTGTCCGATCCTCGTCTGAGACGACCTGGGCGTCGCATAGCGACTCCGAACAGAGTCAGGCCGGTGGAGCAGGTGGTTTGAAGGAGGTGGCCATTCCGGTCTTGCCGGCGGAGAGATCGGCGGCGAAATCGGCCCAAGACCTTGGGGTAATGCCCAGCTGCCCAAGGGTGTCGGTGGTGAAGGAGGAAGTACCCTCTCGAATCCGTCGGAAGACGTAAGCCACGTGTGCGACCGAGGAGCCCGCAACGCCCATGGCTTTCATGGCGGCCGACATTTGCTCGGGCGGAATATCCGCATAAACGATGGTTTTACCCAGGGATTTGCTCAGGATGCCGGCGATTTCATCCATGGTCAACGAGGCTGGGCCGGTGATCTCGTAAGTCTGATTGTGGTGCCGGTCCTCCGTGAGGCAGGTGAGCACCGCAAGGGCGACGTCGCGAATATCGAGATAAGGGGCATCGCCTTGACCGGCGGGCGCCGGCATCAGACCCTGGCTTTCGATGGTCGCCGCGGACATCCAGAAGACGGTTTGGAAAAAACCGTGGGGCCGAATAATGGTGTAGTCGATACCGGAGCTCTTGAGGTGACTTTCCGAGGCGGCGTGCAGTCGCAGATTCGGGCTCGGAGACTCCAGGTCGGTCCAGAAGGCGGATAGCTTGACGATTTTTGAGACGCCGGCTTGTTTTGCGGCATCGATCATCGCGATCTCACGATCGGCCAAGTGTTGGTCCGGGGTGCAAACCAAATACAGCTTATCGACTCCGCCCAGAGCCGAAGGAAGGGTCTCCGGAGCATCGAAATCTCCGAGCACCGCATCGATACCCTGAGCGCTCAGGGTGCCGAGAGCTTCCGGCCGACGGACCATGCAGCGGAAAGGGTGGTCGGATTCCGACAGCAGTCTCACCAGCTCGCTACCGGTTCCTCCGGTGGCGCCTGTTACGAGGATCATATGGGCCTCCAAAACCTTGTGGCCGGATCGAGCCGGCGGGACACGAGAGCTTCAGCAAAAAAGGATAGACGGGCCGCTCCAGAGGAGCTGAGCCCATTTTAATCCAATGCGAATTCTATCGAGGATCCGGTTTGGGAGCCAGACGCCGACGACAGATGCCGTCGGTAACTCTGTCAGAAAACGAAGCTCAGAAACTCACAGCAAGAGAAAGAATTGAATAATTACCGTTTCTGAAGGGTGTGAGGACGGGATCTAGGAGAAAAGATCCATCCGGGAAAGGAGTCGGAATGAACCCGAGGGCCTCTTCCTCAACCCAGTGATATTCCCCTTTCAACACCACATTGGAGCTGAAGCGATAGTTGATGGAGACACCGGTGTCGGTGCGGACGTCTTGGACCGCCGGCCGAGTAAAGAAGTCCGAGGTCTGGGTGACCTCAGATTGCTCCCACTGCGCGAACGCGTGGATTTTTTCGGTGAAATAGTAGCCGAATTGATACCAGGTCACGCGATCCACAGCCTTGGAGGAAAAGCCTAAAAGCGGGCTGTTCAGCTGGCCGGTCAGGGCCCGATGCTCGGCTCTGAGAATAAAGCGCCGGGCGGGAAGCTCCGCGGATACGTACCAATCTTCAAATTCAGTGGCCTCACCGATGGGCCGGAAGATGCCCTCTTGACCCCCGAAGACATCCCGTTTTTGGCCTCCCAATCCAATCCGCAGACCCGAGTAAGGCGTGTTGAGCCAAAGTTGAATCCCCCTTGCATCTTTGGCTTCGGCAATGGCGGGTGGGTCGTCGGGGACGAATACCGCCTGCTCGACGAGCTCGTACTCACCGTAGAAGACGTCCACGTCGAGAGGCCAGTCGGTTTCGCCGAAGAAGGAATGATGGAGCAGGGCTCCATCCACCGTCTCGCTGGTGAAGCTGCCTTCCCGATAGAAAATGTAGGGTGGACGATAGAAAGGCAAGATGGTGCCGACGTCGCGAATTTCGTTGAAGATGCCGAGAGGAATCTGGACCCGGCCGATTTTGACGGAGGTATTGTCCGTAAGCCGTCGCTGATAGAACGCCCAATCCAGCTCGATATCGTCTTCGATCTTGTTGATGGGGCTGTCGCCGAGGCTGCGGCTGCTGAGCTGGACCACCAGGAGATCTTTCTCGGAAATCTCATAGCGGAATTGGAGCGCCAAGAATCGGTAGTCGGTCGTCCCGCTTTCGGGGATGCCGACGATGACCTCATTGGGAGTGGGGCCGCCGTCCGTAAAGCTCGATTGGGCATATGCTTGGGTCATAAACCCATGGAATTGGAATTTTTCGCTCAGCTCATCTGCAAACGCTGCCGGGGCTGCGGTGAGGAGAAGCAGGAGCAGCGGCCAGAGCCGGAATGGATGAGGGCCGAGCTGCAAGCAGGACCGGCAAACGGGCGAAGAAAAACACTTGCTCGTCATCTTTGCTCCTAAGCTGAATGAATCGTCGTGTGACTGCTATCTTACGGGCTGCCGGAAGTTTGGGTCAAGCGGACTACTCAAGGCGGATGGACCAAAGGTTTCGGCCGTGACTCTGATCCGAGGGAGAGGGTGAATTTCGATAGCGCGAGCATGCCGAGATGTTCGGGAACTGGGTGCCAAAATGGCATTTTGAGGCGTTGGAGGAACCATGAGACTTGGGGTAGGTGCTTTTGTTTTCGGCACTTCGGAGGGCATTCAGAAGCCGTTCATTGGCTCAGCCCCTTCCAAAGATGGCCCGCGGGATCTTGGCCCCATTCTTGCTTGGGGGAACCTGGTGAGACATCGATCGAGCCCCCGGACCACCCATCGCGTCCAGGCCGTCGATACATCCACCATTGAAACGATTGGCTAGTCTTCGGAATATCAAGCTTTTAAAGATTCAGCGATCCAACAGGTAAGGACTCCCAAGGAGGGTCAGATGAAGGAAGACACGGGGCGTCGACCCATCACTCTGGTTTTGGTAGCAGCGGCATTGGTGTTCGGCATGGTGCTGGCGGGGGGCATGAATTTAGCGCCCAAGAGCTTCGCCGAATCGAACGATACTTCTGAGCATGCGGTGAAGGTGGAGACTCCGATCTCCAACGGGCTGCCCGGATTCGCGGACTTGGCCGAAGCTGTCTCACCGGCGGTGGTTTCGATCCAGGCCACTAAGATCGAACGTCGCGGCGGGGGCGACCCCAGGGGTCAGGATCCGTTTGAATTCTTTTTCGGTCCTCGCGGTCGCGACCGTGGGGAGCGGCAACCCCAACGGGCCGACTCCTCGGGCAGCGGATTCGTGATCAGCGCCGACGGGCTCGTGGTCACCAATCATCACGTGATTGAGGACGCGGAGTCTTTGACCGTTTTCCTGAACGGACGGGAGTATCCGGCGACGGTCAAGGGCGACGATCCCGCGACCGATATAGCGCTGCTGAAAATCGATCCGGAGGAGCCCTTGACCTATTTGGAGCTGTCGAGCAGTGACACTCTGCGCGTGGGTGATTGGATCATGGTCATCGGTAGCCCCTTGCAGCTCGACAACAGCGTTTCGGTAGGAGTGGTGAGCGCCAAGGGGCGGAGCATCAACATTACCCCGGACTCTTCGCTTGAAAACTTCATTCAAACCGACGCGGCGATCAACTTCGGCAACTCCGGCGGTCCCTTGGTCAATCTCAAGGGTGAGGTGGTGGGCATTGCCACCGCGATCAACTTCGGTGCCGAGAACATCGGATTTGCGGTGCCGGTCGATACCCTTCTGACGATCCTGCCGCAGCTCCGCGATACCGGAGTGGTCCGTCGGGGATATCTTGGCGTGAACATCGTGGATTTGGGTTATGAGGAAGCGGAGGCTTTCGGTCTCAAATCCACCGACGGTGCCTTGGTCACGCGGGTGATGGAGAATAGCCCGGCCGAAGATGCCGGACTGAAATATGGAGACATCATCGTTGAGGTCAACGGCAAGCGAATCAGCAGCAATCGTGAGCTGATCGACTATGTGTCGGCCCGTCCTCCCGGCGAGAAAGTGAAGCTCCGAGCGTTCCGGAACGGGGACTATGTGGATGTCGAGCTCACCCTTGGAGAGCGTCCGGGTGTGGATGTGCCGGTGGTCGAGACTCGTGAGGAAGAGTCGAGCGAGATCGATTGGTTGGGTATCAAATACCAAGATATCGACAACCAGACCCGCCAAAACCACAGCATGCCCGACGAGTTGGAGGGCGTTTGGGTGACTCAGGTGGCTCCCGACAGCCCCCTCTACGACAAAGGGGTGCGTCCGGGCGATGTGATCGTCGACGTCAACGGCAATAAAATCACCAGCGGTAAGGATCTCGAATCCGTGGCCGGCGAGGTGCCTTCGGGCCAATTCCTGCGCATCTACTTGAATCGGATCGATCCGCGTAGCGGTGTGGCCAATTCCTACTTCGCGGTGATCCGCGTCCCGTGAAGGGGCGGCGCCGAGCGTTGAACGGCCGAGGCCCTCGACGCGGTAAATAGGTCCAACCCAATCTACGTAGCTCTCATCAGGCCGGCCTCGTGCCGGCCTTTCCTTTACCTCTCGCCCCGAATCTCGGGGTAAGCTCGGCGTTCGAGAGAGGAAAATCAGAAATGCCTGAGCCCACGGAGAATTTCGATGGCTGATCTTGGCAAGGCCCAAGGCACCGTGTTGTTGGTCGACGACGAGCGCTCCATTCGCGAGAGCTTGCGCATGATCCTCGAATTCGAGGGATATAAGGTCGAGGAAGCCGCCAGCGGCTCAGAGGCTTTGACCCGGGTGGCGGAGCGGGCTCCCGACGCGGTGGTGCTGGACATCAAAATGCCCGAAATGGACGGCCTATCTGTGCTGTCGTCCTTCCGTGAGCGCGGTTACGACATGCCGGTGCTGATCATCAGCGGTCATGGGGATGTGGAGACCGCGGTCGACGCCACCCGTCGAGGCGCGTTCGACTTCTTCGAGAAGCCGCTCCAACGGGATCGGGTGCTGCTCGGGGTCCGCAATGCCATCGACGGTTATCGGCTCAAAACGGAAAATCGGATCCTCCGCCACGAGCCCGATCAGCTGATCGGCGATTCGCCGGCATTCGCCGCTTTGCGGGAAACCATCTCCCGCGCGGCGCCGACCACCGCCACTGTGTTGGTCACGGGTGAGAGCGGCACGGGCAAAGAGCTGGTGGCCCGAGCCATCCATCACCAAAGCCCTCGCCGCGACAAATCCTACGTTCAAGTGAATTGCGCAGCGATTCCCGACGAGCTGATCGAATCCGAGCTCTTTGGACATGAGAAAGGCAGCTTCACGGGCGCCTCTCGCAAGCAGATCGGCAAATTCGTCGCGGCCCACGGCGGCACGCTCTTTCTCGACGAGATCGGAGATATGTCCGCGCGCACCCAGGCCAAAGTGCTCCGAGCCCTACAAGAAGGCGAGGTGGAGCCCGTGGGCGCCGCCAAGACCGTCAAAGTCGACGTCAGGGTCGTGGCGGCCACCCATCGCAATCTCCAGGAAGCGATCGAGAAGGGAGAGTTTCGGGAAGACCTTTTCTATCGCTTGAACGTGATCCCCATTCGGACCCCACCTCTGCGTGAGCATCTGGAGGACGTGCCCGCTTTGGTGGACTATTTTGTGCGCCGCAACGCCGAGGTGGCCAACTACAAGGCCAAACCCTTTTCCGACGACGCGCTGCAACATCTCCAAACCCTGCCTTGGAAGGGCAATGTTCGGGAGCTCAAGAACCTGGTGGAGCGGTTGTTGATCCTCAGTCCGGGCGAGGAGATCACCAAGCAGGATGTGCTGCAGATCGTCGGTGGTGGACATGCCCAGCTTTCCGAGTCGCTGCTCTCGATCCCCACCCTGAGAGAGTTCCGAGAGCAATCGGAAAGACTGTACCTCCTGCATCAGCTGGAAAAACACGGCTGGAACGTCACCCAAACCGCGCAAAGCGTCGACACCCCGCGCTCCAATCTCTACAAGAAGATGGAGCAATACGACATCAAAAGAGACTCCTGATTCGTCGACGTGGCCGCCGCCCGCCGCCGATCCGACAAGCCCCAGGGGCAGACGACCCGGGGCAAAACCGCGCGCAATCGTCTGCGCCGCCTCGACCATTTGCTCTCGGCGTACGACGCCCCGCTTCTGCGTCGTCGAGACGGGCCTTGGAGAGACGCCGTCTGGGTGGACTTGGGCTACGGTGCGGAGCCGTACACGACCCTCGAAACCGCAGACAGGTGGTGCCGGGTGGCCCCACATCTGCGCGGGCTGGGCGTGGAAATCGATGCGCAACGGGTCGCCCGAGCCGAGCCTTTTGCCGACCATCGGGTGAGCTTCCGCCAAGGGGGCTTCAATATGCCCTTGCGCCCCAGTGAGCCCGTCCGGCTGATTCGCGCTTTCAACGTGCTGCGTCAGTATTCCGTCGAAGCGGTCGATGAAGCGTTGGCGGAGATGTCGGTCGGCGTCTTGCCGGGAGGTTTGTTGGTGGAGGGCACCTCGGATCCCCCGGGTCGAGCATGGGTGGCCAATCTATATCGTCGGCTCGAGCTGGAGCCGTCTTCCGTGGCTTGGCGGCGGGAGGCGTTGGTGTTCAGCATCAGCTTCCGCAGCGGCTTGGATCCGGTGCAGCTTCAGGCGGTTCTGCCCAAAGACCTCATCCACGAAATGGTACCCGGTACCAGAATTTTCGCCTTCTTCGAGCATTGGAAAACAGCGCTCCGGGACAGCCGGGCTTGGTCCGATTGGGGTCTGCGTCAATGGTTCGGCGAAGCCGCGAGACGCTTGGCGAGCCACGGCTATGACCTGGATTTGCGTCGGCGCTACCTGCGTCGAGGTTATTTGATCTGGCGTCGGCCCGAAGTCGACGACCGCAGACAGGCCACGGGCAGCGATAATGCTGACACAACACTGTCATCTATTGATTAGGGGCATCTTGAGCCCCGGGATCGACGGCTGCTAGGGTCGACCCATGACGGACTTCAAGATTGTTTCGAATTTCACACCCCAGGGTGATCAACCCCAAGCCATCGAGCAATTGGTCCAGGGGGTCGAGGCCGGAGAGCGGGATCAAGTGCTGCTCGGTGTGACGGGCTCGGGCAAGACGTTTACCATCGCCCAGGTGGTGGAGAAGCTCAATCGACCGACCCTCGTGTTGAGCCACAACAAGATTCTGGCCGCCCAGCTCTATCAGGAATTCAAGTCGTTCTTCCCCCACAACGCGGTGGAGTACTTCGTTTCCTACTACGACTACTATCAACCCGAAGCCTATGTCCCCCAGAGTGACACGTTCATCGAGAAAGAAACCTCGGTCAACGAAGATATCGACCGCCTGCGGCTGAGGGCGACCAAATCCCTCTTCGAGCGCAGGGACGTGCTGATCGTCGCGTCGGTGTCTTGTATTTACGGTCTCGGCTCGCCGGAAGCGTTCAAAGGCATGCTGCGCTTCTTCGAGCTGGGTGACGACCAGGGCCTCGATTCTGCCCTCGAGGCCCTGGTCGCCATGCAATACGAGCGCACTCAGATGGACCTCTATCCCGGGGCTTTTCGGGTGCGTGGCGATGTGCTCGAAATCCTGCCCTATTACGACGAGGAGGGCCTGCGGATCGAGTACTTCGGCGACGAGATCGAGAGGATCAGCCGGTTCGACGTGCTCAGGGGCATCGTTCTCGACGATTTGGAGCGGGTCTCGGTCTTTCCAAAGTCCCACTATGTGACCCCCGAAGATCAAATGCGTCGGGCGATCCGGGATATTGAAGACGAGCTGCGATTTGCCCTCCAGGACTTCGACCGTCAAGAGAAGCTGTTGGAGGCCCAGAGGTTGGAGCAGCGGACCATGTTCGACCTCGAAATGTTGCGGGAAATGGGCTTCTGCCACGGCATTGAGAACTACTCGAGACATCTGACCGGGCGATCTCCGGGGGAGCCGCCACCGACGCTTTACGAATACCTGCCCGACGACATGCTTCTGGTGGTCGACGAGAGCCATCAGACCGTGCCTCAGGTTCGTGGCATGTACAACGGTGATCGAGCCCGCAAGCAGACCCTGGTCGACTTCGGGTTCCGCCTGCCGAGCGCCTTGGACAATCGTCCGCTGACCTTTGAAGAATGGGACGCCCAACCATGTAGCAGGATCTTCGTCTCCGCAACACCTGGACCTTGGGAGCTCAATCAAGTCCAAGGGGTGGTGGCGGAGCAGCTGATCCGTCCGACGGGTCTTCTCGATCCCGACATCGAGGTGCGTCCGGCCACCGGCCAAGTGGACGACCTGCTGGAAGAGGTGCGAAAAACCACCAGCTTCGGTTTTCGTGTCTTGATCACCACGCTGACCAAGCGCATGGCGGAGGAGCTGACCCAATATTTTCAAGAGCTCGGGGTCAACGTTCGCTATCTACACTCGGACATCGACACCCTGGAGAGGGTGGAGATCATCACCGCCCTGCGCCGTGGGGAATTCGACGTCCTGGTAGGCATCAACTTGCTGCGCGAGGGCTTGGATCTGCCGGAGGTGGCGCTGGTGGCCGTGCTCGACGCCGACAAAGAGGGCTTTCTGCGTTCGGAAACCTCGTTGGTTCAAACCGCGGGACGCGCGGCACGAAACGCCCAAGGGCGGGTGATTTTCTACGCGGATCGGGTGACCGACTCGATGCGCAGAGCCCTGGACGAGACCGCGCGGCGGCGTGCCAAGCAAGACGCCCACAACCGAGCCAACGGCATCGAGCCGGCGACGATCATGAAGGACATCCACTCGCCCTTGGTGAGAATGGGAGATCTGGGATTTACCTACTCTACGGGTGGGCCCGATCCCAATTGGGTGGCGCAGAATGAAGCTTCGGACCGCCCGATCAGCGAGCGGATCAAGGTTCTGGAGAAGAAGATGCGCGAGGCGGCCAAGAATCTGGAATTCGAAGAAGCCGCGGCCTACCGCGATCAGCTCAAAGAGCTCAAGGAAGTGCAGATCTATGCTTGAGCTCCGTAGCGCGTCGTGACGATCGTCCAACAGGCCGTGGCCAAGCAGATCCGGAAGCTGCCGGATCGTCCGGGTATCTACATCTTTAAAGATGCCTCCGGAGCTTCCCTCTACGTCGGAAAAGCGAAGTCCCTGCGAAAACGCGGGGCCAGCTATCTGCGCGACGACTTCGGTCCGCGCCTGTGGCGGATGCTGAATGAATCGGCGCGGCTGGATTACATGATCGCCGATTCCGAGGCTGAAGCCTTGGTCCTGGAAAACAATTGGATCAAGCAGCAGAAGCCCCGGTTCAACATTCGCCTTCGGGACGACAAGACCTACCCCTACCTGAAGCTCACCTTGGCTGAGGATTGGCCGAGAATCGTCTTTACCCGACGAATCCTGAACGACGGATCCGAGTATTACGGTCCGTATTTGCCCGCGGGTCTGGCGCGCAAAGCCATCAAGCTGGTGCAGAAGCTGTTCGGCGTACGGGTTTGCCACATCCCGATCGACGGGTCGTTGCCGCGACCTTGCCTTTACCACGACATGCACCGGTGCTTGGGGCCGTGCGTCGATGGTCTGACTTCCTTGGAGACCTATGGGGCGGCGGTGGAGCAGGCGCGTCTTTTCCTCAAGGGGCGCAACGACGAGCTGCTGCGGGATTTGAAGCAGCAAATGTGGCAGGCCTCGGAGCAGCTGAGCTTTGAGGAGGCGGCACGTTTGAGGGATTTGGTGGCCGAGGTGGAGGATATTTCGGAGCGTCGCCGGGTTTCGTCCGTGCGCGGTGAGGATATCGACATATTCGGCTTGTTCGCGTTGGGAGGAAATGTCTGTTTGACGGTTTTGGTGATGCGAAATGGGCAGATTCTCGACCGTCGTGAGCTGTTCTGGGAAGGGCGTCCCGAGGAGGAAATCGAAGCCTCTGCTTTATTGGATCAGGTCTTGCCCCAGATCTACGACGTCACCACTTTCATACCCAAAGAAATTCACCTGCCGGCGCCGGTGGAAGGGGAAGATGCCTTGGTGGAGTGGCTCTCGGAGAAAAAAGGCGAACGGGTCTATGTTCGGATGCCGTCGCGCGGGCCGAAGGCCGACCGGGTGGCGTTGGCCTCCCGCAATGCCGAGCTGGCGTTCCGACGGAGATTCCGAGCCGAGGGCAGGGGGGCGTTGGCGGCCAAGGCATTGTCGGAGCACCTCGGCCTGATCGATCCACCGAGGCGGATCGAAGGGTTCGACATCTCCCACTTTCAAGGCGCTCAAACCGTCGCCTCCATGGTGGTGTGGGAAGAGGGCAAGATGCGCAAAGGGGAGTACCGCTCATTCAACATTAAAGGCCTTGAGGGTCCCGATGACTTTGCGTCCATGAATCAAGCGGTCGAGCGGCGGTACCGCCGTGTGCTGGACGAAGTGGGAGCCATGCCGGATTTGATTCTGATCGATGGTGGCCGAGGTCAGCTGAATGCGGCTCTGGCAGCCTTGGAGGTGCTCGGCGTGGAGGAAACGTCGATCATCGGCTTGGCAAAACGGGAAGAGGAGATCTACGTGCCGGGGCGCCCGGAGCCGCTGAGGCTGCCCAAGGACGACCCGGGATTGCAGCTTTTGATGGAGGTTCGAGACGAATCCCATCGATTTGCCGTGGCTCGTCACCGGCGACGACGTCAGAAGAGCACCCTCGGCAGCCGATTGGACGGTATCCAAGGAATCGGTCCCAAACGTCGGCGTCAGCTGCTCAGCCACTTCGGCAGCTTGACGGGAGTCGAGTCCGCTTCGAGAGAAGATCTACGGTCATTTCTCGGGCCGAAGCTGGGTGATCAGGTCTACGAGCAGCTCCATCCGCCGGAACCGCTCGATGGGCAAGCTCAGACCGACCGGCAATCCTAGAAAGATGGAGGTCCTTCAACCCATACGGGGGATCCGTCGAGAGAGTCCGTTTAACGCTTCTGCACACGATTTTGATATTGTCTTCATTCGTTAGCTGTCCCGAGCTGATTCGCTGGAGCGCACGCTTACGGCTGCTCTCCGGCCTTCCGTCGAATCCATTGCCCCCCTCTCTCATAGGCCGTCTGCGGTTTCAGGCCGATACGTCTTGCGCTGCCCTTGTTGGGCCGTCATCTGCCTGTGTAGAAAGGAAGCTGATTTCATGGTGATCGGTGCCGAATCTGCCGGCAAATCTCAGAGCTGGTTGGAATTGTTGAGAAGCGCTTATTTGGCGCGCAAAAGCGGAAGCCTGATCTTCGAAGGCTCCGGTGACGAAATCTATCTCCGGCGTGGGGAGGTTTTCGTCGATCGAGACGGCCCCTTAGCCGAAGGCCTGCACGCGGCGGTCAAAAAGGCTGCGGATAATCCTCGCCCGGCGTCGGATCCCATCGTACGTATGTCCGTCGCGGAGCTCACCCAAAAGATTCTCGAAAGATGCCACGGTGAGCCGCTGGTTCGTTGGCGGCAGGACGGACCCGGAGGCGTCGAGCTCTTGGGCCCGTTGCCGACCGTTTGCATGTTGCTTCAAGGAATCGCCGGCGGCATGGACGAGCCCTCCCTGATCCGGCTGTTGGGTGGGGAATCCACCAAGCTACAGAATCGGGAAACCACACCGGCCTTGGAGCAGCTGCCGGCCTTGGAGCCGGAGATGACCCGGGCACTGGTGCTTCTGGAACGCCCCTCGACCTTGGCGGACCTGTTGCGGTCCGGAGGAGACCGGACCGGGCTTCTACGCGGGCTGGCTCAGCTATGGGTAGTAGGTTTGGTCGACGGCGGGCAAGTCGCGGATCCAACCAAAAAATCGTTGGTCTCCGCCAAGATCGTCGGCCGCTTCCTGGAGCGTATTGGGGAGTCGTTGGACTTCCAGGAAACCGAGCTCGATCTGGCCGAGCACCGCAAGAAGATCGCGGATCTGCTGAGCAAAGTCGGGGATTTGGACCATTACGAGCTTCTGGGCCTCGAGGTCGACGCCAAGGAGTCGGCGGTTCCGGAAGCCTACGAGCGATTGGCTCGGGAAGTGCATCCCAAACACGCGACCCGACTCGGTTTGGTGGGTAAGGAAGATGCCCTGCGATTGCTCTTCGAAAAGGCCACGGATGCCTATCTGAGCCTCTCGGATCCTGTCCGCCGGTCGAGCTACAACACCATGATGGGCCTGCACCAAAAAGTCGAGGTGGATCCCGAGCGGCGCGACGAAGAAAAGAAGATCATGGCCAAGCGGAACTTCATTCAGGGCTCCTCTTGCTTGGCGGATATGGAGTATTCCATGGCCGTCGAGCTGCTCAAGGAAGCCGCCCGCATGGATCCAAGGCCCGAGTATTACGCGGCTTTGGGGCAAGCCCAGAGCAAGAATCCACGCTGGCGTCGACACGCGGTGGACAGCTATCGCCAAGCCCTTGAAGGAGCCCCCGAGGATGCGGGGCTCTACCTGGCCCTCGGCAAGCTGCTAGAAGACGAGGAGCGGGTGGACGAGGCCCGTAAAAATTACCAAAAGGCCCTGGACCTGATGCCCGACAACGCGGCCGCTTCCGAGGGTTTGGGCCGGCTCGGCGTTTCCGGCTCGGCGCCTTCCGCGGGCGGTCTTCGAGGGATCCTCAGACGCTCGAAGGGGTGATCCAGCCCCTGTGCGGTCTCCCCGTTTGCTTTCGGATTCGGATAGGATTCGCGAGCGAAGAGGGCTGGGTGATCGCCCTTCGGGGAGGAAAGTCCGGACTCCTACAGGCAGCATGCTCGTTAACGGCGAGGCGCGGTGACGCGACGGAAAGTGCAGCAGAGAGCAGACCGCCTCGAAAGAGGTAAGGGTGAAAGGGTGCGGTAAGAGCGCACCGCCTCATCGGCGACGATGAGGGCACGGTAAACCCCATGCGGAGCAAGACCAAATAGGGAAACGAGAGCGGGCCGCCTGTCCCGTGTGGCCTTCGATGGTCGGCGTTTCCGGGTAGGTCGCTAGAGCCCTGTGGCAATGCAGGGCCCAGAGGAATGATGACCGGTCCGCGAGAGCGGACGACAGAATCCGGCTTATAGGCCCTCTTCGCCTATCTTCTTGCGGGATTGATCGTTGCGGGAGCGAGCCCACCATCGAGATGACTTCTGTGTTACATCCTAGGAGTACAAGGAACGCGGAGCTGCCACCACCGGTATTCCCCGGGGATCGTGTGGGTGTGGCGGCTCTCTCGGGCCCAGTGGATTCCGACCGGCTAGATGCGGGTTTGAACGCCTTGGGTCGCCTTGGATTCGAAGTCGTCACCGCGCCCAATATCCGGCAGCGTCACGGTCTCTTCGCGGGCTCGGATACAGAGCGGCTGGAAGGATTCTACGAGCTGGTGGACGATCCTTCGGTGAAAGCGATTTTCTTCACTCGTGGGGGATGGGGGCTCAACCGACTTTTACCGCGTTTGGATTGGCGTCGTGTCGTGCGGCACCCGCGGGCCTATTTGGGGTATTCCGACCTCACCCCTCTGCTCAACGGAATCGTCACCAGGGCGGGTTTGGTGACCTTCCACGGGCCGATGGTCGCAGCGGATCTGGCACGAGGATTGACCCCGGCCGAGCAGGAAAGCCTTTTGCAGGCCTTGGCCGGCAGCTATCCCCAGTCTTTTGAGGTCCGCGCTTGTGAGCAAGGTCAACCGGTCGAGGGAGTGCTGCTCGGCGGCTGTTTGAGTCTTTTGGTCTCGCTTTTGGGTACGCCCTGGGAGGTGGATCTCGAGGGCGCGGTGCTTTTTATTGAAGATCTCAATGAGCCGCCTTACCGCCTCGACCGCATGTTGACCCACTTGCGCCTGTCGGGTACGCTGACCAAGATCAAGGCTCTGATCGTTGGTTACTTACACGGCGAAGGCGGCAAGGAGCCTACCGCCATGGATGGGGAAATCACCCTCGAAATGGTGCTGGATGCCTTGGCAAGGGATTTTCCCTGGCCTCTGGCTAAAGGCCTGGAAGCTGGACACGCGAGTCCCAGCCTGACTCTTCCTTTGGGCCTAAACGCGCGGCTCGATCCGCCGGCAGGCCGACTTTGGGTCTGCCCATGAGGGGATCTGGACCCATCTGGATCTCGACATGACGTTGAGGGCGATGACACATGGTGAGAACAGTCTTCAAGTCCACGAGCTCGAAAAAAGCGAAGCTGACGGTTCAGCTCGGCGCTGACGAATTCGTTTTTCGTGAGGGTGAGCTCGGCACGGAAATGTATGTGCTGCAGGAGGGGCAGGTCGAGATCCTGAAGCAATTCAAGGGTGAGGAACGGCGTCTCACCGTGCTCTCCCAAGGTGATTTTTTCGGCGAGATGTCCATTCTCGAAGACAAGCCGAGAACCGCGAGCGCTCGTGCGCTGGGCGAGGTCCGCCTGTTGCCGATCAATGGCTCGACCTTCGACTCCATGTTGAAAAAGAATCCGGAGATCGCGGTGCGCATGATGCGCAAGCTCTCGCGACGCCTTCGGGACACGGACCAAATGCTGAGGCAGGTCTTGGGCTCGACGGAAAGCCAAGCGCCGGAAGTGCCGGCCCAGGACGGAGCCCAATCCGCCAAAGGTCCGGAGAGGTTGATCCAAGAAGGCTCGGGCATCGAGTTCTACCTCGCCGCGGGCAGTGAGACGACCGTCGGCCGGCGAGATCCGGTGACCGGCATCAATCCGGATATCGATCTCACTCCCGCGGACGCCCAACGTTCCATCAGCCGGCGACATGCCAAGATTTTCCGGCGCGGCGAGAAATTCTATTTGCGCGAAGAGATCGGCACCATGAACGGCACGTTCATCAACAGCGAAAGGGTCGAAACCGGTGTTCCCGTGGAATTTCACGAAGGTGATGAAGTCCGCTTCGGTTTGATCAAGACCATTTTTCATTTGACCTGAGCTACTGGGAGAGCGGTCCGTTGGCCCAGCGGGCCGCTGGGCTTGTGGCACTGATGCTGTGGCACTGAATCCTGTGGCCGCGCCTGATGCGGTGGCTCCAAGCACCCGATGGGCGATGCGGTGACCCCTCAGATCGCAGCCGTCCGGCGAGCGCCCAGCGAACGTGGCTTGCCAGGGGAGAAGAGCTCTACTACCGAGACGATTCCTGTATAGTCCGCCGTCCCACCGACCAGGCCTTACGACTCCAAAAAGCGAGAGCCGAGACCCGACTTCAAAGCGTACAGCCATGGCCAGTCCACTGATTACAACCGGTTCTTTGCCGGAATCCTGGCGCGTTCGGCTGCCGGAATTCGAAGGCCCGCTGGATCTCCTGCTCAATCTGATCCGTCTCAATAAGGTCGAGCTGATCGATCTGCCCGTGGCGTTGATCTGCGATCAATTCCACGAGTACCTCCACCTCATGGAGGAGCTCAGCCTGGATATCGCAGGTGAGTACATCTACATGGCGTCCTATTTGGTCCATCTGAAATCGAAAATGCTGCTGCCGAAACCGAAGACCCTCAAAGGTGAGGAGATCGACGAGGATCCACGTCAAGATCTAGTCGCCCGACTGTTGGAGTATCGACGTCTCAAAGACGCGGCTCAGAGCTTGGCGGAGGTGGACAGTGTTCGGCGAGGGATGTGGCCGCGCAAGAGCGATGAAATGCGTCGCATCGCCAAAGATGAGTATCCAGAGGTGGACATCAGCGATTTATCCCTCTTTGATTTGCTGAAAACGTTCAAATCCGTTCTAGACCGCTACGAGCGCGAGAACCCCGAGCCGATGGTGCTGCTCGGTGAGACGTTTTCGGTCCGAGATCAATTCGAACGCCTGCTCCGGCGTTTGAGCGCCGGGCGAGCGGTGGATCTGCTCGACGACCTCCGCAGCCTCTCCGGAAGGCGGGAGGCGGTCGCTGCATTCCTAGCCGTCTTGGAGCTCGCTAAGCTTCAGCTGGTGCGTCTACACCAAACGACCAAAGGCTCGTTGTTGCTGTATCGGACCGAGCGCAAGCTGGAGGCTGGAGAGCTGGAGATGATCCAAGCATGACCACCCGCGGCGACATGGAGGCTGTGGTTGAGGCGATTCTCTTCGTCTCCAACGATCTGGTTTCGCGGGAAAAGCTTCTCGACGTTTTCGACGAGCATCAGCGGGAAGAGGCGGACCAGGCCTTGGAGTCGGTGTTGAGACGCTATCGAGAGCGTCCGGACAGGGGTTTTTTGATCGACGAGGCCGCCGGCGGCCTGCGCTTGGTGTCCCGTCCGGACTTGCACGGCTATTTGCGCCGTTTCTTCGAGGTGTCGGGATCCAATAAGCTCTCCATGCCGGCCCTCGAGACCTTGGCCATTGTGGCCTATCGGCAACCGGTGACCGGACCCGAGATCGCGGAGCTGCGTGGGGTCGGATCCCAGGGCGTTCTGAAAACTCTCCTGGAGCGTCGGTTGGTGCGGGTGGCGGGCAGAAAAGAAGTGGTAGGAAAGCCGTTTCTCTACGCCACGACCCGTGAGTTCTTGATGCATTTCGGTTTGCGATCGCTCAAGGAGCTGCCGCCCCTCGAGCAATTTGAGGAGCTGTTCAACGGCGACGCAGAGGCGTCCGCCGAAGGACAGGCGCCGGATTCCGAGGAGCTGGCGGATCACGAAGCCGCTGAGATCGAAGCCGCCGACGACGACCAATGGCACCGCCGGCAGGAAGAAGAAGAGCAAGCGCAGCGGGAGGAGGCGGAAGCGGCCGAGCTGCCTGTGGACGCGGACGAGCCCGCGAGCTCAAGCGATGACAGCTCTGCGGAAACCCCCGAGCCGGCGCCGGCGGCCGGCGACGAGACATCCGGAGAGGGGTTGGAACACGAAGAAGAGACCGGGCGAGAAGGTGAAGCTCTCGCCGAGCGAGAGAGCGGTCGAGCCGTGCCCCCTGTTTCTGATGAAATATCCCTAGCAGAGGCCGCATCAGGGGATGAAGGACAAGATCATGAGCCGTGAGAGATTACAAAAATTAATGGCCCGAGCCGGGGTCGCCTCGCGACGTCAGGCGGAGGACATGATTCGCCAGGGTCGGGTCACGTTGAACGGCCAAGAGGCTCGTCTCGGGGATCGGGCGGATCTCAACGAGGACGCCGTCAAGATCGACGGTCGGAGGCTCAAGCCCAGTCAGAAGCCCAAGGTCTATTTGCTGGTCAACAAGCCCAGGGCCGTGGTCTCCACCGTCTCCGATCCGGAGGATCGTTCGACGGTGATCGAAATCGTTCCGGAACGGCTGCACAAGGGCCTGGTGCCGGTGGGCCGGCTGGACTACGACAGCGAAGGGCTTCTGTTGCTCACCGACGATGGTGAGTTTGCCCATCGGGTCGCCCATCCTCGATTCGGTTGCATCAAAACCTATGAAGTGAAGGTCAAAGGCCGACCCAAACCCGGCGATATCGATCGGCTGCGTCAGGGCGTGAAGTTGGAAGGGCGCCTCACGGCGCCGGCTCAAGTAGAGGCGTTCCGAGGACCCGAAGGTAAGCGCGAGCCGTCGACCAGCACCTGGTGGCGGGTGGCGATCGGCGAGGGGCGAACCCGTCAGATTCGAGAAATGTTTTTGCGGATCGGGCATCCCGTACAGAGGCTTCGCAGGGTCGCGATCGGCTCTGTTTCGGACTCGCGGCTGCCCCGCGGTAGTTGGCGAGAGCTGACCCCGGAAGAAATTGAGGCCCTGCAATCGGGTACCGGCAGAGCTCCGGCGTTGAGCCGAGGTCGCCGGTCTCCGGCAGCGGGTCGCAAGTCTGCCGGCGGTGATCGGGAAGCGTCGAAAAAACGGGGGCGCTCGGCAGACGCCGGTCCGCCTCGGGGTCGAAGAAAACCCTCTCCGGCTTCGGGCTCCAAGCCCAAGACCGGAGCGGGTGGCGGTGCCGGCAAGCCCAGAGCAGGAGGCTCGGCTTCGAGGTCCGCCGGCTCGCCGTCACGGCCGGGTCGTCCGACGTCCGGACGCGGTGGCTCCAAGTCGGGGCGCGGCACGGGTCGCGGCCCTAAGAATTCCGGCAGAAGGAATCCTAGATGACCAAAGCGCCAGTAATCGTAGCCATCGATGGACCTTCCGGGGTCGGTAAGAGCACGGTCGCCAAGCAGCTGGCCAAAAGACTGCGCCTGCCCATGCTCAATACGGGTGCCATGTATCGTGCGGTCGCGTTGCAAGCACTCGAAGACGGATCGGATCCTGGGGATCGGCGGGCCATGAGGCGATTGGTCCGGGAGATAGATCTCGAGCTGCGCACCGACGGTGACGGCGGTGTCGAGGTCTGGTTGCGCGGGGAGCCGGTGGGGCAGCGGATCCGCACCCCGGAAGTGAGCCGTGCGGCTTCGTTGGTGTCGGCCCATCCCTCGGTGCGCAGGCGCATGGTCGAGCTGCAAAGGGTCTTCGCCCGACGGGGTGGAGCGGTCTTGGAAGGTCGGGATATCGGCACGGTGGTCTTTCCCGACACGCCGTTCAAATTTTTCCTCGACGCCCGGGTCGAGGTTCGCGCCGAGAGACGCCATCGGGAGCTGGTGGCCGCGGGCCGGGGCTCGACCCTCGAAGAAGTGACCAAGGATCTCGAAGAACGGGACCGGCGCGATGCGGGGCGGGAAGATTCACCGCTGGTCCGCGACGAGAGCCACTTCGAGATCGACGCTTCCGACCTGCTGCCGGCGGAAATCGTCGAGCGCATGGTAGGCATGATTCGACGCGCCCAAGAGGGAGACCGCGAAGATGCCGCCGGCGACCCTGAGCTGGCCGAAGTCGCGGATGACTGAGCCTCTCTCGGATCGACGCGAGCTGACGGAAACCCTCAAATCTTGGGCCCTGGAGGCTGGATTCACCCGAGCCGCCGCGGTCAAGCTCGTGCCGTCGAGCCAAGGGCATTGGTTTCGTGAGTGGTTGGATCGCGGCGATCATGCCGGCATGGAGTGGATCTCTCGCCGGGTGGAGCTTCGGGAGGATCCCCGAAAGATCCTGCCCGGTGCGGCGTCCGCTCTATGCGTGGCCCTTCAGTACTATCCGTTGCAAGACGAGCCGGAGGCGGAAGGGGATTTGTGGCCTCGGGTAGCGAGATATGCCCGCGGCAGGGACTACCACGACATCATGGGCAAGCAGCTGAAGGCCCTGGGGCGACGGATCGAAGCCGCATTCCCGGGATCCTCGACCCGGTCCTATGTGGATACGGGCCCGATTCTCGAGAGGGAGCTGGCCGCGCGATCCGGCCTGGGGGTGCAGGGTAAGAACACCAATCTCTTGCACCGCCAATGGGGCTCCTACTTTCTCTTGGGTGAAATCCTTCTGACCCTGGATTTGGAGCCCGGAGAGCCGATCTCGGATATCTGTGGTCGCTGCACCCGCTGTCTGGACCATTGCCCGACCGACGCGCTTCCAGCCCCCTACCGTTTAGACGCCGGTCGATGCATCAGTTATTGGACCATCGAGCATCGCGGCGCTTTTCCGGAGCAGGTGCGGGAGATGGTCGGTGATTGGGTCTTCGGCTGCGATATTTGCCAAGAGGTTTGTCCTTGGAATTACAAAGCAGCGGCGGGGGACCACGAGCGCCTGAGGATGCCTCCCGAAAGACGTGAGCTCGATCTCCAAGGGCTCCTGGGTCTCGACAGAGAGGGTTATGTAGAGAGGTTCATCAAGAGCCCGATGAAGCGTGCCAAGCTGGAGGGCCTGAAACGCAACGCTGCGGTAGCCATGGGCAACCGCGGCTCGGCGGAATACGTGCCGGCCCTTTCGGCGAGTCTCCAAGGCGATTCCGACACGGTGGTCAGGCGTCATGCAGCTTGGGCTTTGGGCAAGATCGGCGGCGCTGAAGCCGTGGATGCCCTGCGCGCGGCAGGGCAGCGGGAGCTCGACGCCGAGGTCGGCTCGGAAATCCTCGCTGCCCTTCACAGAGCTGAGAGCCGAACCGAAGGCCCAGAGGCCCTAAACGCCGGTTGACACCGGCATTTGCCCTTCCTATACTCCAAGGCCCCGAGCTTCAGGCAAGCAGCGAGCTAAAGGCTCCTCCGGCCAACCCGCCCTTCTGGGCCCCGCCGATACCCTGCCTGCACGATAACGAGGTCAGCCAAGACACTTCGACATCCTCATCGATCTCACCTCGTTGAGTCGCTGGAGGATCGCCGATCTCGCTCGTTTTGAAGCCCGGCGCGTTGCAGCATGCGACAGGAGCCCCGGCTCCTGATCGACATATACAAGGAGGTTTTCGAAAATCATGGTACACACTAACGACGAGACGACTGCTGGAATCGGCGGCCCTGCCGACGAGATGGAGCTGGATTACGACCAGCTCGTCGCTCTTTACGACGAGAGCATGCGGCATCTCGAAGAGGGCGAAATCGTCACGGGTTATGTCGTCGAGATCACGAACAGCGAGGTGGTCGTCGACGTCGGTTACAAGAGCGAGGGTCTTATTCCGGTTGATGAGTTCATCAACCGGGACGGCGAGCTCACCGTTAAACCCGGTGACGAGGTCGAGGTCCTGCTCGAAAAAACCGAAGACACGGAGGGCCACGTCCTCCTGTCGAAACAAAAAGCAGAGCGCATGCGGGTCTGGCAAGAGATCGAGACCGCATATAAGGATGGTGAGATCGTCACTGGACGGGTGATCGATCGCATCAAAGGCGGCTTGACCGTCGACGTCGGCTTGCGGGCTTTCCTGCCCGGTTCTCTGGTCGATATTCGCCCGGTCAAGAATTTGGAGTCCCTCAAAGGCGAGGAGCTGCAATTCAAGGTCATCAGCCTCGACCGCCGGCGAAACAACATCGTCCTGTCGCGCAAGGCCGTCCTGGAAAAAGAATTCGCCAAGAAGAAAAAAGAGACCCTCGAGAAGCTGGTGGAAGGCGCCCGTCTTCCCGGTGTGGTCAAGAACATCACCGACTACGGTGTGTTCATCGACCTCGGCGGTATCGATGGTCTGCTGCACATCACGGACATTTCTTGGGGCCGGGTCAACCACCCGTCCGAGCACTTCGGCGTCGGTGACGACGTCGAGATCGTGGTGCTCAAATTCGACAAAGACACCGAGCGGGTCTCCCTCGGCTACAAACAGCGTTCCGAGGATCCTTGGACTCTGGTCGACAAGAAATATCCGATCGGCTCGCGGGTTCGCGGCCGGGTGGTGAGCTTGGTCGATTACGGTGCCTTCGTCGAGATCGAAGAGGGCGTAGAGGGTCTGATCCACGTCAGCGAGATGTCCTGGACCAAGAAGGTGGTCAACCCCGCCAAGATCGTCTCCGTCGACGATACGGTGGAAGCCATCGTTTCCGAGCTGGACATGAATCAGCGCCGGATCAGCCTCTCCCTGCGTCAGACCGAGCGCAATCCTTGGGAAGAGCTTTCGGACTCCTATCCGATGGGCTCGATCATCGAGGGTCGCGTTCGCAACCTCACCGACTTCGGTGCTTTCGTCGAGATCACCGACGAGATCGATGGCTTGATCCACGTCTCCGACATGAGCTGGACCAAGCGGGTGAAACACCCGAGCGAGGTGCTCAAGAAGGGCGATTTGGTCAAAGCCCGGATCACCAACATCGACGTCGGCAACCAGCGGGTTTCCCTCTCGATCAAGGAATTCTTGCCCAACGAGTGGGACAACTTCGTGGATCAGCACCACGTGGGTGATACCCTTGACGGCAAGATCGTCAATGTGACGGATTTCGGTCTGTTCATCGACATCTACGAAGGTCTCGAAGGATTGGCTCACATCTCGGAAATCGACTTGCCCGGTGGTAGACTCGAAGACCACTACAAAGTGGGTGACTGGGTCAGTGCCAGGATTCTTCGGATCGAAGAGGACGACAAGAAGGTCGGCCTGACCATGCGAGGCGTTCCACAGCCGGACGAGGCTGAAATCGCCGAGCTGGAAGCCGCTGAAGCCCAACGTCGAGCCGGTAGCAGCGCTGCTGTGGTCGAAGAGGGTGACGACGAAGCCGCTGAGGAAGTGGCCGCTGAAGCTGCCGATGGTGGCGACGGCGCCGCGGAAACGGTAGAAGCGGCAGCCGAGGAGGCCCCGGCTGAAGAAGCAGCGGCTCCGGAAGAAGCCGCGGCTGAAGAAGCGGCTCCGGAAGAAGAAGCGGCTCCGGAAGAAGCTGCGGCTGAAGAAGCGGCTCCGGAAGAAGCCGCGGCTGAAGAAGCGGCTCCGGAAGAAGCTGCGGCTGAAGAGCCCGTCGCTGAGGAAGCGGCCGCTGAAGCTGCGGCCGAAGAGCCCGCGGCGGAGGAAGCTGCTGAAGAGGCTGCTGCTGAGGACGAGGCCGAAGAGAAGAAAGAAGAGTAATCTTCGCAGGTGGGCTCACTGAGTTGGGCTCACCCGATGTGAACCCAACCAGGAGGGCGGAGAGTTGCCGAAACGGGATGCCATGACCAAGGCCGAGCTCGTGGAAGAAGTCGCGGGCATGACCCAATTGACGAAGAAGCATGCAGAGATCATCGTCAACACCGTCTTCGGCAGCATTGTCGATTCCCTCAAGGGTGGCTCGAAGATCGAGCTACGTGGGTTCGGCAGCTTCCGGATCAGAAATCGCGGGGCCCGGATCGGACGCAATCCGAAAACCGGCGCTAAGGTCGAGGTTCCGGCCAAGCGAATCCCCTATTTCAAGCCGGGCAAAGAGCTGCGAGAAATGCTCAACACCTGAGCCTCGGCTCAGGTATCAGCGGCCCCGGCATGGCATCGGTTTTCCGGTCCTTTCCGTTGCCGCCTTCTCAACATCCAACCTCGATTCTTTAGGGTCGGACACAAGGGTGATATCCGTTTGATGGATGTCACCCTTGTTGGTTTCAACTCCAAATCGGAAGAAATATGGCGAAGCGCTCAAAGTCTGAAAAAGAGGACGAATTCGTCCCGAAGGTCAATCCTTATTTCGCCGCCGCGTTAGCCTGGCTGATTCCCGGTGGTGGTCACTTTGCGCTTGCTCGCCGCGGTCGGGGCGTCACCTTCTTCGCCATCATCCTGATCTGCTTGGGAATAGGGATTTCTCTCGAAGGCAGGCTTCCCTGGCAGTTCTCCAACGCGCCGCTGACGACCCTTGCTACCTTTGGCGCTTTGGGAAGCGGCCTGCCGTGCCTGATGCTCCGACTGGGATTCGGCTATGAGGGTGATATGACCGCCGCGGGTTACGAATACGGTGGCGCCTTCATCCTCACCGCGGGGCTGATGAATCTGCTGCTGGTTTTGGATGCCTGGGATATCGCCTGGGGAAAGGAAGATCGCGTGGCTGAAGATCAAGACGACCCTGAGGAGAGCACTTAGAAATGGCCGATCACGTGCTCCTGATGTCCCTATATTCCGGGATCGTCAGCCTGTTTTTCGCGGTGCTTTCGCGGCGGGAGAAAGGTGAGCAAATCCGTCTGTTCCTGACCCTCTTTCTCGGGCTCATGGGTGGCGGTTTAGCCTTGGCCTGGTTGATGTTTTTCTTCCCATCAGGACCCCCGGCGCCGATTCCTTGAGCGACATACCGGCAACCGACCTGCTGATGGTGGCGGGGGAAGCTTCCGGTGACCTTCACGGGGCCCGGCTGCTTTCAGAGCTGAAAAAACGTCTGCCCGAGGTTCGAGCCTTCGGTCTCGGGGGTGATGAGCTGCAAGGGGAGGGCTTCGAGGCCGTAGCCCACAGCTCTGAAATCGCTGTGGTTGGGATCACGGAGGTCTTGAAAATTCTTCGCCGCGCGCGGGAAATCTTCGACTCCATCCTGGCGGAAGTCGATCGGCGGGGGGCGCGCTGGGCCATTCTGATCGACGCCCCGGACTTTAATCTGCGCCTGGCTAACCAGCTCAGAAAGCGGGGAGTGCGGGTGATCTACTACATCAGCCCGCAGGTGTGGGCTTGGCGGAAGCGTCGAATCCACGCCATTGCCCGAGATGTGGATCTCATGTTGGTGCTCTTTCCGTTCGAAAAAGACTTCTATCGAAACCACGACGTCGACGTCCGCCACGTGGGGCACCCCCTGGTCGATGAGGTCCCGCGGCTCGAGCAGGCCTGGGATCGAGAATCTCGAGGGGAAGGGCCGTCCCTAGCACCGACACTGGCCCTGCTGCCGGGATCGCGGCGAAGTGAAATCAACGCTCTCCTACCTTGGATGCTCGAGGCGGTGTCCCAGGTGGGGTCGCGGCGACCGGACGGTTTGAAGTGTCGGTTGATTCAGGCGCCGAACATCCCAGACCAGCTTTTCGATCAGATCCTCGCCGGCTCCCGAATCGCCGAGTGCGGCGTTGAGGTCGAACGGATTCGATCCAATCGCTTCCAAGCCATTGCCGACAGCCACTTGGCGGTCTGTGCCTCGGGCACCGCCACATTGGAGGTGGCTTTGCTCAACACCCCTTTGTTGGTGATGTACCGCCTCAAGTGGACGAGCTACGTGCTGGGCAAGCTGTTGGTCGATTTGCCCTATTTCTGCATGGTGAATTTGGTGCTCGATCGCGGCGTGGTTCCCGAGCTCTTGCAGGGAGAGGCTCGACCCGAGAAAGTCGCCGCCCAGATTGAGCAGCTCCTCGGCTCGCCGGACACCATTCACAGCATGCGCCGAGAGCTGGCGATGCTGCGTCCAGCGCTGGGCAGCTCCGGGGCCAGCGGCCGAGCCGCGGAAGCCGTTGCGGAGCGTATCCGAGAGGTAAGCTCGTGAGTCTTCTACGCTTTTTAGGCACCTATTTCAAACCCTATCTGGGACGAGTGGGTTTGGCGTTGGTGGCGGCCTTGGCCTATGCCATTTGCAGCGTGCTCATGCTGGTGGTCTTCCAAATGGTGCTTTCGGACGTGGTCCAAACCGATCGGTCGATCCAGGATCTGGTCGGCACCGGCAAATCGGAAGAGACCTCGGAAGCGGACGACGGCGACAGCGGGCTACCGTTTGATTTGGATTCCTTCGACCTACACGGCCGGCTTCTGGCGGGCTACGAGAGCTTGAAGCAATCTTTCGGGGTCGATGAGCAGTCGGTGGTCTACTTCGTGCCTTTGCTGATGATCCTGGTGGTCGCTTTCCGCAGTGTCACCAGGTTCATCAACGGTTATCTTTTTCAGGTGATCGGCCTCGGAGCGACCAACGATCTACGGAATCATCTCTACGAGCGATTGCTGCATCAGAGCTCGAGCTTCTATCAAAAACACCATTCCGGTGAGCTGCTTAGCCGCATCGGTAACGACATCAGTGTGCTGCAAAACGCGGTGTCCACCCGATTCGTGGATCTTTTCCAGCAGCTACCGACCTTCGTTGGAATTGTCTGGCTGTTGCTCTCCCTGAATTGGCAGCTGTCGGTGATCGTCTTCTTGATCGTTCCGATCATCGCTTTGCCGATCGTGCAATTCGGCAAAGGCATGCGCAAGACCAGCCATAAAAGCCAGGAACGCTTGGCGGATCTTTCGAATTTGGTGGCAGAGGCGGTCCGCGGTCAGCGGGTGGTCAAAGCCTTCGGCATGGAAGATTTCGAGCTCGAGCGCTTCAAGCAGGCCAATTTGCGTCACCTCAGGGTCAAGCTGAAGGCCCAATTGCTGGCCTATGCCTCGGGTCCGGTGATCGAGACTCTGGCGGTGATCGGCGCCGGCGGTTTCCTCGTTTTTGCCGGCCGAGCGGTTCGAAGCGGGGAGCTGACCGCCTCGGTCCTGGTCACCTTCCTGGTGGCGGTCCTCAACCTCTACGATCCCATCCGCAAGCTCAACAAGGTCAATCTGGTGCTCCAAGAGGCCCTTGCGGCGGCCCATCGTGTGCGAGAAGTCGTCGAAGCTCCGAACGATGTCGAAGACCGTGACGGCGCAAGGACCCTACCCCAAATCCGTGAGGAGCTCCGTTTCCATGGCGTGAGCTTTGCCTACGAGCAGAAGGATGTGCTTCGTAACATCGATTTGGTGATTCCGAGGGGCGAGGTGGTCGCCTTTGTGGGATTTACCGGAGCGGGTAAGTCCACCTTGGTCAACTTGCTGCCCCGCTTCTTCGATCCGACAGGCGGTCGCGTCGAGATCGACGGTATGGATCTCCGAGAGGTCACCTTGCAGAGTCTCCGGGCTCAAATTGGTCTTGTGACCCAAGATACGGTGTTGTTCAACGATACGGTTCGGAACAACATCGCGTACGGCTCGAAAGACCCCGACCAAGAAAAAGTGGAGGCGGCTGCCCGTGCCGCCTACGCCCATGAGTTCATCGCCGAGCTCGAGGACGGCTACGACACCGAGATTGGGGAGTCCGGCGCCAAGCTGTCGGGGGGGCAGCGCCAGAGGTTGGCCATTGCCAGAGCTCTCTTCAAGGATCCACCCATTCTGATCCTGGACGAAGCGACCTCCCACCTGGACAGCGAGGCGGAATCGTTGGTGCAGAAGGCCTTGACCAATCTGATGAAGGGCAGAACTGCTCTGGTGATCGCCCACCGGCTATCGACGGTGCAGAGGGTCGACCGCATTTTGGTCATGAGCGACGGCAAAATTGTCGAGCAAGGCAAGCACGAAGAGCTCCTGGCTCGGGGCGGAATTTACAAACGGCTCCATGATTTGCAGCTACAGGGGGGAAGGGATCACGATGCATAGCATGACCGGATTCGGCCAAGGGGTTGCCGAAGGGGAGCGATTTCGCGTTTCCGTCACCCTACGAGCCGTCAACCATCGCTACCTGGATTTGGTGCTGCGGCTGAAAGACGAGGTGCGAGGCACGGAGCACGACCTGCGTCGCCGGCTGCAAGAGGGCCTGCAGCGGGGGCGGGTCGAAGCGATCTTCGAAACAGAGAATATCGGCGCTCCGGACGCCCGGATCCACATCGATCGCGGCTTGGTGTCGGCTCTTCGCCGATCGGTGGGCGAGCTCGCAAATGAAGGCGTGCTGGCGGAGGAAGTCACCTTGGCAGATTTGCTGAAGCTTCCCGACGCTGTGCGGGTGGAAGCGGATATTCAACCCTGGAGCGAGCACGATCTGGAGCTGATCTTCCGGGCGACGGATGAGGCGTTGGCGCAGCTGGTCGAGGCCCGGCGGCGGGAAGGAGAAGCGTTGTCGTCGGCGATTATGGAGCGCATCGCAGGGCTTCGTGAGCTCCACGGTGAGATGAGCGTCCTGGCGCAAGCCTTGCCGAAGCAGATGGCCGAGTCTCTGAAAGAGAGGGTGCAACAGCTGCTCGAGGACGGTACCATGCCCGATGAGACCCGGCTGGCCCAAGAGGTTGCCCTGTGGGTGGATCGGACCGACGTCAGCGAGGAGCTGGATCGACTGGTCTCGCATCTCGATCACTTTGAGCAAATCGCCGGCCGCCAAGGCTCGATCGGCAAACGCCTGGATTTCCTCAGTCAGGAGATCTTTCGAGAGCTCAACACCATCGGGTCGAAATGTAGGGACGCCCCCTTGGTTCGCCACGTGCTGGACGCCAAGGTGTTGGTGGAGCAAATCCGTGAGCAAACCCAAAATGTCGAATGAGCAGGTCGCTGAAGTTGAGCAGAAAGCTCAAGGAGGCGATCTCTTCGTGTTGTCCGCTCCCTCGGGAGCCGGCAAGTCGACTCTGATTCGAATGCTCTTCGAGCGCTTCCCGGAGCTCGCTAGGCGTTTGGCGTTCTCGGTCAGCCATGCCACGCGACCACCGCGAGAAGGGGAGGTCGACGGGCGACACTACTATTTCGTCGACGAGCAGACCTTCCGGCAGATGATCGATCAGGGCCGGTTCTTGGAATGGGCGGAGGTGCACGGCCACTTCAAAGGGACCAGCTTGGACGAGGTCGAACGACTGCGAGCCGCGGGCCGAGACGTCCTTCTGGAGATCGACGTCCAAGGCGCGGCACAGATCCGGGCCCGTGTCGACGGCGCGATTTCGGTCTTCGTATTGCCCCCGAGCTATGCGGTTCTGGAGCGTCGGCTGCGCGGTAGGGGGTCCGACAGTGAAGAGCAGATTCGTCGCAGGCTGCGGGATGCGGTGAACGAGATTCGTCAGTGTGTGGACTACGAATATGTTATTCTCAACGACGATTTAGCAGCCGCGTGCGAGGCCCTCGCCGCCGTATTCCACGCCCGGCGCTTCCACCACGATCGCATGCAACCTCAGATTCAACGAGTTCTGCATACCCTCCCGGACGATCCCGCCTGAGGATCGAATAGGATTTGAACCACCCCTTCCCTTTTGCAGGGGTCAGGAGCTTCCCATGCACGATATGCCCGAAAAGATCGACAGCAAATTCCGCTACGTGTTACTGGCCGCCACCCGCGCCGAGCAGCTCATGTTGGGAGCCCAAACCAAGCTCGCCAAACCGGAGAAACCCACCAGTGCCGCCATGCGCGAGGTGATGGAAGAGCTGGTGGAATGGGACTACGGGCCGCGTCCGGAGCCGGTTGCGACCGAGCCCCAGGAAGACGATGTCATCGAAGACGCCGGCCTCGAAGGCTGATCGGTCCTGAGTGCCAATCGCAGCGCTCTGAGGTTCTTAGGTGGGTGATCACGTTCCCAAGCCGTTGAACGACGTCTTGACCTATTTGGACGGCCTGGGCTTCGATCACCTCTACGTGTCGTCGCCATCCACCGGGTCCGTCCGTTCCAGCTCTAGGCCTTCCAAAACTTCCGGGCCCTCTTTCAGCCCTCGGCCCGCCGGATCCCAAGCCCCGAGTGGACCCGACGGCGCGATGACTCCGGGACGTCGAGCTGAAACCCCGCGGGACCGCTTGCCTCCGACGTCTCAAGAGCCGGCGCCCGCCACCGCGCCCCTAGCCGGCTCAGGGCAAGACCTTCCGTCCCTTCCTTTGATACCGCCTTCACCGTCAGCGGAGGAGAGAGGCGAGCTGTTTCTGCAGATCCAGCGAGCGGCGGAGAGCTGCACGGGCTGCATCCTGAGCGAGACCCGCAAGTCGGTCGTATTCGGATCCGGTGATCCGAGGGCCGATCTGATGTTGATCGGCGAGGGCCCCGGCTCCGAGGAGGACCGCCAAGGTCTGCCGTTCGTCGGTCCCGCCGGCGCGCTTCTGACGCGGATGCTTCAAGGGATTCAGCTACGCCGTGACGAGGTCTACATCGCCAATGTGGTCAAGTGCCGTCCGCCGAGGAACCGGGATCCCAAACCCGAGGAGGTGCGAGCATGCCGCGGTTACTTGGAGCGCCAGATCGCGTTGGTGCAGCCGAAGGTTATCCTCGCTTTGGGGCGTGTGGCCGCCCAATGCCTTCTGGACACGTCGGCCTCCCTCGGTAGCTTGCGGGGCCGCTGGCACCAAGCCCATGGGGTCGAGACCCGAGTGACCTACCATCCTGCCGCCTTGCTGCGGAACGAAAGCTGGAAACGGCCGGCCTGGGAGGATTTGAAAATCGTCCGGGACCGGCTCCAAGCGGATTCTTGAGCAGGGCCCCTGGAGGTCTTTTGTATTCCCGTGAGCGCCTGCTTTCTTGGCTCGAGCCGGGGCAGCCGCTGGTGCGTATCTGTCTCTGGCCGCTCTCCCTTCGCGCGTCCTTGCTCCAAACCCTTCTGGATGAGCCCGGCGCTCAGATGTGGTCCGGTCAGCTGGTGACCGAGCCGCCGGCCGCCGAGGAAAGGGGCTCGACAGCTCTTCTAGACCGTCTCACCGACTCAGAGGCCCGGATCCACGTGGTGGCCGATGCCGGCCGTGTGGACCTGAGGATGCTCGATGAGGTGGCCCGACAGATGCCGACGGGCGCCCGGTTGGTCCTATTGACCGATCGTTTGGAGGATTGGGGACCTCTCCCACTGACCACTGTGCTGCCTTGGCAGGCATGTTTGAGCCCGGCTGAAGTCAAGCAGCTCTTCGGGGACTCCCACGGCGCAAGCGTGGCCTACGATCTGACCGAGGGTTGGGCGGGTCCAACCGAATGGCTGGCCCGTAGGGGGGGGGATCCCGATCGCTTCTCGGCCTGGTTGGATGGTCCCGAGCTGTCTCAGAAATTGGCAGCTCATGTGTTTTCGGGTCTGTCCGAATCGGAGCTTTTCGCCCTCAGAGACTTGGCCTGGGCGGGATGGGTCGATCCGGAAGACTGGCGCCAGATGGTGGTTGACGAGCCCCAACGGCTTGCCGCCTTTGAGCAGATCTATCGCCGTCGGGCATGGCTGGTACCCGAGGCCTCGGGTTGGAGGTTGCCGCGGGTCTTGAGCCGGTGCTTGCGAAATCGGTTTCCTGCGAGCTCAGAGCAGAAGCGATGGACCGCTGCCGGGCTTAGGGAGGCGCTCGACATCGCTCGCCTTTCTCGCTTCGACCGTCTTCTCGAAAGACAAGATTCCGACGGCTCAGAAATCTCGCGGAAAACGCGACCCGGCGGGGTGGAAACCGCCGGCCGATCCGAGGCTGAGGGCTCCGAGATTCCGAGTCTCAGGCTCGAGGCTTTGGGACCGCCCAGAGTGTTGCGCCGTTTCCCTGATGGGCTCGAGGAGGAAGTGTCTTGGCGATTGAGGCGTTCATTTCGGTGTGTGGCTTATCTGGCTCTAGCGCCAGAGCACGCTCGATCGAAGAGCGCGATGGTCGAGGATCTCTGGCGAGACGAGGCGCCGGAAGCGGCGGATCGCAACTTTCATCCGACCCTCAGCGATGCACGAAAAACCCTGGGGTCGCCGGAAGCCATCGTCTACCTTCAAGGCACCTATCGCCTGGGTAGCGCGCTGGGATTGTCCATCGATGCGGATGAGATGAGGTGGCATTGGGACGAAGGTTGCCGACTCTTGGAGCAAGGAGATGCCGTGCCCACGGATGTCCGATCACTGGCTATCCAACACTTCCAGGCCGCTTGGGCTCTCTACCGTGGCCCGTTGATGCAGGACTTCGAGGACGCGTGGCTAGAGGAGCCTCGCGAGGAGCTTCGCCGGCTCTATGTGGGGTTGTTGCGTCGGCTTGCCGACTTGGCTATGGATCTAGGACGGATGCCGCTGGCCCTCGATGCCCTACGCTCGCTGTTGATCACCGAGCCGTTCGACGAGGAGGCTCACGTGGCGGTGATGGAAATCTACGGCCGTTCCGGCCGGCGAGACTTGGTTCGACGCCAATTCGTGCATCTCCAGGATCAGCTCAAAGAGCTGAGAGTCGAGCCGTCGAGGGAAGCCGTCTCGGCCTACAATCGATGGATGGGCTGAGGCCTCTATTCGTGAACCGATGGACCGACTCGACTTTGCCCCTGCCAGGCGGTCTGAACCCTGCTACAATCCAGCTCCCGCAACGGTAGAGGCGTCCAGCCCTGCCCGGCCGGCCCGACCGGCCGCCCCCCAACTTAATGACCTGGGCCCATGCGAATCTGCCGGAGGCTCGCGAAGAGCACCGACTCCCGGATGAAGCTGCGGCCGCCCTAGATTCCCATGACGACACTTGCCTCGAGCCCAACCCTCTCCCACGACCCCGACGAAGGTCCCCAGGGCCGCGACGCTGTGGACATCAGTGTTCTGGTACCGGTTCTCAACGAGGAGGACTCGGTCCAGGAGCTGACGACCCGCGTTTCCGCGGTGCTCGAGGAGCTGGATCGATCCTTCGAGATCGTCTTTGTCGATGACGGCTCTTCGGATCGCACCCCGGACATTGTCCGGGAGCTGCACCAAGCCGACCCACGGATCAAGCTGGTTCGATTTCGGCGCAACTTCGGCAAGGCGGCGGCGATCACCGCCGGAGTCGCTCAAAGTGTCGGCTCCGTTCTCATCACCATCGATGGTGACCTTCAGGATGTGCCAGAAGAGATTCCGCGATTCCTGGAAAAGCTCGAAGCCGAGAATTTGGATTTGGTGTCCGGCTGGAAACGGGATCGACAAGATCCCGTATCGAAGAGGTATCCATCCAAATTGTTCAATTGGGTGACCCGCCGATTGGCTCAGGTCGACCTTCACGATTTCAACTGCGGATTCAAGGCCTATCGCCGAGAGGTTCTGGAGGAGGTCGCCGTTTACGGCGAGCTGCATCGCTACATTCCGGTCTTGGCGGGACGCCGCGGATTTCGCATCGGCGAGATCCAGGTCGAGCACGCGAAACGGCGCCACGGTCACAGCAAATACGGCTGGGATCGCCTCTACAAAGGGCTGCTGGATCTGATCACCGTGCTGTTCATCACCAAATACAACCGTCGACCGCTCCACCTATTCGGGGTCATCGGCTTGATGTTTATCGCGGGCGGTTTGGCGATCAACACCTACCTGGCGACCCTATGGCTCTTTCTCTCGGAGCCTCTCTCCAATCGGCCCCTCCTCCTGTTGGGGGTGTTGCTGATGGTGCTCGGGGTCCAAGTGCTCACCACGGGTTTGATTGGTGAGATGGTGACCTTCAAGAATTTCAGGTCCTCCGACAGCTATTCCATCCGCGAGATTGTGGGGTAGGAGATGGGCAAGCCCGCCGGATTCCTATTCCTGACCCAGACCTACCCTCGATTTGACGGTGACACCTCGGGTCCTTTCATCCGAGATCTCGCCCGAGCCCTAGTGGCGGGAGGCGATCGGGTCACGGTGTTGACCCCCCACACGCAGGACGTGCAGGCCCGATGGGACGACGACGGCGTCGAGGTGCGCAGCTTTCGCTACGCTCCGGAGCGCTGGGAGCTACTGGGTTATAGCCGCAGCCTAGAGGCCGACGAAACCATGAGGTTGGGCGCCATGGGCGTCACTCCCCTCTATCTTATGGGAGCGTTCAAGGCGGTTCGGGCGGAGCTTCGCCGACGGCCCTACGATTTGATCCAAGCCCATTGGGTGGTGCCGAATGATCTGGTGGCGCACCACTTTGCCGATCAAATTCCGGTGGCGGTGGGTCTTCATGGCAGCGACGTCTTTCTGGCGGAAAAACGCGGTTTACGTCAGTGGGTGAAAGGAGCTCTGAGCCGCACCTCGGTGTTGACCGGGTGCTCGCCGGAGTTGGTGGATCGTGTATGTGCCGTCGGTTTTCCCAAAGAGCGGGCCCGGGTGATTCCCTACGGGGTCAACAGCGAGCTGTTCTCGCCGAGCCCGGAGCGCCGGTCGATTTGGCGGGAAAAGCTGGGGATACCCGGCGACGCGCCAATGTTGGTCAGCGTCGGTCGGATGGCCACCAAGAAGGGGTATCACGTGCTCTTCGAGCAATTGGAAGAGCTGATGAGCGCCAAGCCGGACCTACATTTGGTGCTGGCGGGAGCCGGTGACCGATTAGAAGAGCTTCGCGCCCGTGCCGGTGCCTTTGCCCAGCGGGTACATTTTCCGGGAGCTGTGTATCGCGACACCTTGCCGGATCTCTACCGGGCGGCGGATGCATTCGTGTTGCCGGCGGTCCATGATCCCAAGGGCAATGTCGACGGCCTTCCCAACGTGATTCTCGAAGCCATGGCCAGCGGACTACCGGTGATCTCTACCCGCATTTCGGGGATCCCCCTGGCGATCGAAGACGGCGTCAACGGGCGTCTCGTACCCGAGCAGGACGCCGGCTCGTTGGTCGCGGCCATCCTGGATGTCTTCGCGGATCGAGATCGGGCTCGTCGGATGGGGGAGGCGGGACGCGAGAAGGCGGTCTCCCAGCTCAGCTGGCAAAGCGTCGCCGCCCGTTATCGCCAGGCTTACGAGCTCGCCTTACCCGTCGAGCTCCACCGTACCTGACCTCGCCGCACCTGACCTATCGCGGAGCCGGTGAACGGCGCGCTCAACCTTGCGAGGATCTGGCGTCGGCTTCCAAGAGGCCGGCGAGCAAGCTGATGCGCCGATTCAGGGAGCGGAGGTCGACGAATTCTTCGCGGGTGTGCATGCCACCACCCACGGGACCGAGCCCGTCCAAGGTCGGAACGGAGGAGGGGTCGTCCAACATGTTGGGGAATGAAATCCCGCGTCGGTCTTCTTCCGACTCCAGGTGCCAGCCGTTTTTTCTCGCGAGCTCAATCGCCAAACGAGCCCATCGGCGGCTTGGCTCGAGGGGTGGCAAAGGTGGAACCCGTTCCAAGATCTGAAATTGCATGGTCACTCGGTGCTGCTCTGAGGCCTCCGCGGCTAGGCGATTCAAGCGCTTCTCGAGCGCTCGGCCTTCCTCGGTAGTCAAGAATCTGGCTTCGCCCTCAACCCGGGCGCGATCCGGTACGACATTGGTCTGGCGAGGCGAGAAGAGAAGATCCGCGTGCTCTCCGAGCGCCTCGACGAAACCCGCTTCACCCGCCACAAATCGTCCCGGATTGACGGTGGCTCCTCGCCCGGGCTCGGACATCTCCGCGGCTTGCACACTCCACTGAGACGCGGCGACCAGTGCCGAGCGACCGGCCCAGAATCCGTTGCCGGCATGGGCGGATCGGCCGGTGACGTCGAGTGCCCAAGTGATCAATCCCCGCCGTCCGACGACCAGAGTCTCACCGTCCTTGCGATCGGGGTGAGAGTTGGAATCGGGAGGTGAGCCGAGATTGGGGGAAACGCCGGCTGACTCGGCGAGCTCGGCAAGGGGCTGGCCCGGCTCGAGGACCCACAGTGCCCGCGCCCGTTTGCCCCGCTCACGCATAGCCTGCCAGGAGAGGAAGCCCGCGACCTCCTCGTCCGGAACCACGACCATCGACAAATCCCGGGGGATTGCACGACCTTGGGCGCGCAATAGGTCGAGAGCACCGATGAGGCAGGCCAACCCGCCCTTCATGTCCACCGCACCGGTTGCCCACAACCGGCCCCCTTCTCGTCTCGGGGGAATCGCGGGCAGCACCGTATCCATATGCCCCACCAAGAGCAGATCCCGATCTCCGGAATGGTCGGCGAAGTGTGCGCTCAAGACCGGCAGATCTTGCCCTTGGGCATCGGGCATGGGACGAATATCTACCTTCAGATCACGCTCCGACAGGGCCTCGCCGAAGAGATCCATGGCACGTTCGAGGCCCGGGCGATCACCACTGGGCGAGGAGATGGCGGTCAGCTTTTTGAGCAAGGACAGGGTCGAATGAAAGACGCGCTCGGGCGTAGGGCCCATGTCGGTACGGGAGTCGATAGCGTGACGATCGGTCATAGAAATCCTCAAAAGAATCGGCTTTTCTCGCTCCCGAAGACGGTTGTCCGGGTCTGCCCGGATCGATAGACTCGTCAACCGCATCCAGTGAAGCCATAAAACAACATTCCGAGGTCGATCACAACCCCCTGACGGTCGAGCTCATAGGAGAAGGAAATGAGTGACAAGGTTTGGTATACCGCTGTCGGTGGACAACAGCAGGGCCCATTCAGCTTGGAAGAGCTGATCCCGAGGTTCCAAAGCGGCGAGCTGAGCCGTGACACCTATGTCTTCACCCAAGGTATGGACAATTGGGAGCCCGCCGGCAATCGCGCGGAATTCGCTTCCGCCTTCTCGGCCCCGGCTCCGACCAGCATCTCCGCGGCCCCGGCCATGGCTTCCGCTCCCGCGGCGACGGGCGCGACTTACGCACCTGCCGGTCAGACCTCCCATGAGATCGACTTCGAGATCTTCGGCGAGGAGATGCAATTTGTCGAGATCACTCTAGACCCCCAAGAGGCTTGCATCGCTGAAGCCGGAGCTTTCATGTACATGGATCCCGGCATCGAGATGGAGACCATCTTCGGTGATGGCTCCAGCCAAGGTGGTGGCGGTCTGATGGGCATGCTCGGCTCCGCCGCCAAACGGGTGCTGACCGGCGAGTCGCTGTTCATGACCCTCTTCGGCAACAGCGGCAGCCGGCGTTCGAAAGTGGCTTTCGCGGCGCCTTATCCGGGCAGCATCATTCCCGTGGACCTGAAGGATCACGGCCGTCAGCTCATTTGTCAGAAAGACGCCTTTCTGTGTGCAGCGAAGGGCGTTTCCGTAGGCATCGCGCTGCAGCGGAAGCTCGGAACTGGATTGTTCGGCGGTGAAGGGTTCATCCTGCAAAAGCTCGAAGGCGACGGAAAGGCGTTCATGCATGCGGGCGGAGCCGTGATGAAGAAGACCCTCGCTCCCGGCGAGACCATGCGTTTGGACACCGGCTGCTTGGTGGGCTTTGAGCAAACCGTGTCCTACGACATTCAGATGATCAAGGGCGTGAAGTCTTGGGTCTTCGGTGGTGAAGGCGTTTTCTATGCCGCCTTGACCGGCCCCGGCTCAGTTTGGATCCAATCGCTGCCGTTCAGCCGACTGGCCAGCAAGATTTTCGCGGCGGCACCACAGACCGGCGGACGGTCCGTGGGTGAAGGCTCGGTGCTCGGCAGCATCGGCAATATGGTGATGGGAGGCGACTGATCCCCTTTGCCCGGGCGGCGCAATGACCGAATCCTAAGGCCGCTGCCCGCGAGGGTCGGCGGCCTTTCCCATTAGAGACGCCGTTTCGGGGCTCTGTGGCTCAGAGCAAGTAGCGGCGCCAGGCTTCGGCTATGGATGGAGGCAGGTCCAGCTTCGGTAAGACGTCCCGGAGCTCATCGCGGCTGATATACGACCAAATCTCTTCCCATGGGGCGTAGGAGATCAGCTCCGCGATCAAAGCTCGGCGCACCTCGGGATCCCCGCTTTTCAGAATCTGGCGAGCCGTGACCTCGGAAGTCTCCTGGCCGGGGAGAAAAGGAAGGGGCTCGGAGTCCGTCCGGTGCTCGGAAGGAGAAGCGGGTAATCGATCGGAAAGGGTTCGTTCGCTCTGAGAGCGGTCGTCGGATTGCGCCATAGGTCTTCCAGTATAGCCTTACCGCAGGGAATCGCAAGGAAGAGGCCCTTGGTTTCCGTATCCAAGAGGCGCAATCTTCATCGATCGCAAGGTCGGATTCACTTGACCGACGACTCCGTGTGGGCTAAGTTTCTCCGGGTCGAGCGCTGCTCATCAAACGAGCTTTCGAGCGATCATTTGATGATCGGTTGCTCCCAAAGCCGTCGCTCCCAAAGAGCGTCGAGCGCAGGTCTTTGAGCGGGTATAACTCAGTTGGTAGAGTGCAAGCTTCCCAAGCTTGATGTCGCGGGTTCGAGTCCCGTTGCCCGCTCCATTTCATGACTTTCCTATCGGATCCGGGCCTCTGGATCGCCTGTCGGAATCCTGCAATCGAGCTTCGAGCTACTCTTGAGGAGAATTGATGAGTATCTTTCGGAAGGGGCGAGAGACTCCGTCGGCGCCCCAACCCTCGTCCGCAGTCCCTTCGACCGCGCCCAGCCCGAGCCCACCGCCCCGACGTGGTCCGGCACCCGCTCCGGGACCGGGCAAAACCCACATTGCCCGTGGCACCAAGGTAGTGGGTGAGATCACCGGTAATGCGGAGTTGGTAATCGATGGTGAGGTAGAAGGGGAGATTCGGCTCGACAGCATGGTCTCCATCGGTAGCGGAGGCACGGTGCGTGGCACGATCCACGCGGTGGCCGTTCGCGTCGGCGGCAAAGTCTACGGCAACATCCACGGCAAGGAGCGGGTCGAGGTCTTGGCGTCGGGCCGTTTGGAGGGCGATATCGTCGCTCCCAGCGTGCCGATCGCCGAGGGTGCGTTCTTCCAGGGCAAGGTCGATATGAGCCACCCGAAGACCGATGGTCCGAAGGGCGGATCCAAACCCAATCACGGATCCGGCGACAAGGGTAAGCAACCCGCGGAAAAGCCCGCTTCCGGCGCCAATGCCGACTCCCAAAGCCAAAACAGCCCGGCTGGCCAACCCAGCTCCGGCGGCAAAAAATAGGACGACCCTGTGAAGATCGGTATACCGAAAGAGCTTAAGGACAACGAGTTTCGCGTCGGAATGACTCCGGCGGGATGCCGTTCGTTGGTCGAGGCCGGACATGATGTGGTCGTCGAGACCTCTGCTGGTGTAGGTAGCGGTTTCGAAGACGAGGAATTCGTCGGCGCCGGTGCCACGATCGGACCCGATGCCGATCATGTCTGGTCGACGACAGACATGGTAATCAAGGTCAAGGAACCGATCGAGCCTGAGTATTCCCGAATGCAGGAAGGCCAGACTCTGTTCACCTACCTGCATTTGGCGCCCCTGCCCCGATTGACCGAGGTGCTGTGCGAGCGCAAGGTCACGGGCATTGCCTACGAGACCATCACCGACCGCCGCGGAGGTTTGCCGCTGCTCGCCCCGATGTCGGAAGTGGCGGGTCGAATGTCGGTGATGGTGGGCGCGACTTACATGCAGGCCCCCCATGGTGGCTGCGGTGTATTGATTTCCGGTGTGCCCGGAGTGCCGCCCGCGGAAGTGGTGGTGATCGGCGGGGGAATCGTCGGCCTCAATGCGATCAAAATTGCCCACGGCATGCGAGCTCGGGTGACGGTTTTGGAAACGAACCCGGACCGGATGCGCGAGCTGGACGACCTCTTCGGCGGCACCGTGACCACCATCCTGAGCAACCCGTACAATCTGGAAGCCTGTTTGCCCTCCGCTGATCTGGTCATCGGTGCGGTGTTGATTCCGGGACGCTCTGCTCCGAAGCTGATCACCCGCGACATGTTGAAGCTTATGAAGAAGGGCTCCGTGTTGGTGGATGTTGCAGTCGATCAAGGTGGCTGTTTCGAGACCACCCGCGCGACCACCCACTCGGATCCGGTCTTCATCGAGGAGGATATCGTCCACTACTGTGTCGCCAACATGCCCGGGGCAGTGCCTCGGACCTCCACCCTGGCGTTGACGAATTCCACCTTGCCCTACGCCCTGGCCTTGGCCAATAAGGGCGCTGAGCGAGCGGTGCGTGAGGATCCTCATTTGTTGGAGGGGGTCAATACGTACCAAGGGCACATCACCTGTGCCCCGGTGGCAGAGTCTCAGAATCTGCCCTGTCGCAAGGTTCTGGATTTGATGCCTTCGGCCTAAGAACGCTCGTTTTCTGTCCTGGGCTCGGCCCAGGGTGAAAAATGCCCTTCCAAGATTTGGAAGGGCATTTTTGCGAGGGCTGAGATTCCAGCCTAGCCGCGGCATCGCCACGGACTGTCAAAGGCGGACCGTCAAAGCATGTCGTCGAGGGCCAATGCGGCCCGTTCCGCAAGTCGGCCGAAACCTCTTTTCTCCGCTTGATCGCGCAACTGCCCAAGGTTTTTTCGGGCCTCTTCGGGATTCCTATCGGCCGCGGTCACGGCTCGGTCAATTTCCAGCTCGAGCTCCAAGAGGATCAGACCCAGCTCCTGAGCTTCCGCGGCGAGGGCTTCCATCTGTTGAACTCGTTGGGCGTCCGAGCCTCGGGCGAGCATGGCTTGTGAACGGTGAAATGCGATGCGTGCCGCGGGCTGCTGGGTCTCGGCTGCCAGGTTTTGAGTTTCCTCAAAAAGAGGGCGAATTTCGGCGTTCCGACCCAGCTCCGAAAGGGATTGGACGAGGATGGCCGCGGCGGTGATCTCTTCCGCCGGCCGGTCGTCGAGCTGGCACGCCACCCTCGCCTGAGAAGCCAGCTCGGCCGCTTCCTCGTAATTTCCGAGGTCCGCGGCGACTCTGGCCAATCCGATGCGGCTCGAGGTCACCAATCCGCTTTGGCCGAGCTCCGATCTCAGGTCGAGGGATTTCTTGTGGGAAGCGTAGGCGGCGTCCAAGTCGCCGGACTCGCGGTGAAGATCACCGGTGTAGAAATGTACCAACGCGGTCGCCGTCGGATCTCCGGTTTGCTCCACGAGCTTTAAGGCTTCCGTCAGCGCCTTGGTAGAAGCGTCGATCTCGCCGCGCATGAGCTGCAGCGCCCCTAGGTTGGCCAAAGAAATGACCATATCGAGCTTGAGCCCCGCTTTTTGGCGCAATCGGAGGGCCTCTTGGTGGTTTTCCAAGCTCTCATCGAGCCGCCCTTGGAGCCGGTGTACCTCGGCGATGTTGTTGAGGGCATAGGCTTTGGCCGGTCCACCCATCTTTTCCCAAGCTTGTTGGGCACCTTCGAACATCGATAGGGCCTCGTCCAATTGGTCCCGATCAACCAAGATCACCGCGCGATTGTTGACCGTCAACGCCAATCCCCTGGCGTCGCCCACTTCCCGATAGAGGGTTTCGGTCTCGCGGTACAGATCTTCGGCGCCGTCCAAATCTCCGGCGCGCTTGCGAATCACGGCCAGGTTGTTGAGGGTTGAGGCCTGACCCCCACGATTTCCCAGCTCGCGGTGGATTTCGAGCGCGGCCCGGTAGCCGTCGATCGCGGCGTCCGAGAGTCCTTGGTCCAGCTGGGCTCCGGCCAGCGCGCTCAGGGCGTTGGCTCTGCCCGGTGTGTGTCCGATCTCTTCGAACGCTTTCATCGCTCGAGAGGCGCTTTGGGCGGCATCTTCCGGCCGGCCGATCAACCGTTCTGCCTGGGACCTCGAGAGCAGCGCTCTGGCGAGAATCAACTGGGAGCCGCTGATTTCTGCTTTAGCCACAGCCCGGCCGGCCGCGGCCGCCTGGCGCTCGATTTGAGAAACGGTTCCGGCGGCGGTCGCTTCTCGGAGGTCGATTCTGGGATCGTCCGAAAGGGGTGCCGGGAGCCGTCGCAGCTGGTCGATGGTCACCAGGGCACCCTGGGGGTCGCGGGCGGCGAGCTGCGCTGAAACCAGGCCCAACCCATAGTCCAGCTGGTCGGGGAAGGTTTGCCAGAGGGTCCGATAGACGTCGCGGGCCGCGGGCCATTCGGAGCGCATTTCTCGGTAGCGCCCCTCAATGACAAAGCGATCTTCTTGGGGTAACCCTGAGCTGAGATCAAAGGCCCGTTCCGCCTCTTTTGTGGCTTGTTTTTTGAAGCCCAAGGCACCCCAGGCGGAGCTCAAAGCCGAGTGGATCAGGGCGTTCTCCGGCTCGAGCTGGGCCGCCTGCTCCAACAGATCCCGTGCTTGCTCCGCCTGAAAAGCGCGCAAGGCGGTCAAGGCTTCCGCGTAGTGTTTGGCGGCTTGGGTATTGCGCGGCAGGCCGGAGTCGCCGTCCGTTGGGTTGGAGCTGCCCAGCTCTTGCAACAGCTCGCCACCGATCTCTGAAACCATGGAGAAAAGATCGCTGGTGGATCCCTGTTTCGAGAATTGGGCCAAGGTGCCGCCACGGGTCGCGTCCTGAAGCCTCAAATCGAGACGAAGCTTGGCGTCGGACGGATCACCCGGCAAGCTGACGAACGATCCCGAGACGACGAAATCCGACCCCGTCAGTCGGCGGATTTGCTCAAGCTTCTTGGTGCTCGGCTCGCCCTGGGCCGGTTTGAGCTGACGGCGGGCTTCGGCCATTTCTTGGCTCGAGACACTGCGAAGATCGCGACTCTTGGCCAGCTCCGTGGAGAGCATCTCCAAGAGCGCCGTGCCGATCCAGGCCGACTCATCCCGTCCGGTGACGTTGTCGAAGCCCCACACGGCGATGGCCCGGCGAAGCTGAACCCTTTCCGGATTCAGCTCATCGCGGTTGTTCCACCACAGAGCTCCCGAAACGGCCAGCACCACCAAGAGCACAGCCACCAGAATGGGAGCGCGTCGGTCTGACGGCGCGGTCGCCCCGGCGTGGGCCGCCGGTTGCCGCGTCGGAGAAGAAGGCTTGCCTGGGGAGGCCGTCGGCGCTGTCGGAGACCGGCCCAGAGTGGCTCCATGGCGGGGGTCCTGGCGATGCCGAGAGGTGCCGACTGGTGGGTTGGGCCGCGGTCTCTGGGGCGGCTCGAGCGCTTCGGCGACCTCCAATACGGAGGCGAAACGGTCCTCCGGTTTCAGCTGTAGGCATTTGAGAATCGCCCGTTCCCAATAGGCGGGCAAGTCCGGCACGTGCACATGGGGAGGCTGGGGATCCTCTTGAAGACGTTTGACGGCCGTGGTCAGGGGATTGGCGCTTTCGAACGGGAGCTTGCCCGTCACCATCTCGTAAATCACGATTCCAAGGGCGTAAATATCCGCGGCCGGTGTGATCTCCGGGTCGTTCCTGACCTGCTCCGGGGCCATATAGGCGGGCGTGCCGACGATTCCCAAACCCGTCACTTGGGCGGCAAATCGGTCGGTGGCATCGCTACCTCGAGCGATTCCGAAGTCGGTGACGACCACCCGCACGTCGGAATTCCCGGTTTCGGGGTCGTGTTCCGGCACCAAAAAGACATTCTCACTTTTAAAGTCCCGGTGCACGACCCTGGCACTGTGAGCGGCATGCAGGGCCGCGGCCATTTGCTCGACCAACGGCTTGGCTTCAGCGGGCAGCAAGCGCGAGCGGCTTCTGAGCCGTTGGGAGAGAGTCTCCCCCCGCAGCAGCTCCATGGAGAGGAAAACGATTGGAGCGGGCCCGGTGACTTGCCCCGGAATCTCTTGAGCATGTTGCCCGAGATCGAAAATTCGACAGACGTTGGGGTGGGTGACCCGACGGGCGAGAGCGATTTCTCGTTTGAAACGATCTACCGCGCCGACCTCATCCCCGAGATGGGTGCTGACGGTCTTGAGGGCCACTTCTTGGCGGAGCTCCAGATCCTCCGCTTCATAAACCTCTCCCATGCCTCCTTGGGCGATGAAACCGATGATTCGATAGCGATTGGCCACCAAATCACCGGGCTCGAAGATCGGCGGGGAGGGGCCGGAGCGATGGCCGCCGGTGCTTCCGGGCGTGCTACCTTGAACATAGGGGCGGCTCGGCTTGAGGCTCCTGCCGGCTCCGGTGGAAATGACGGTAAGGTCGTCGGAAAAGCTGCTCGGGTTGGAGCCCGGCCCAGACGGGGTCGCCATAGACGGGGTCGCCATAGACGGGGTCGCCACAGACGGGGTCGGCTTAGACGGGGTCGGCTTAGACGGGGTCGGCTTAGACGGGGTCGGCTTAGACGGGGTCGCCACAGACGCGGCCGGCCGAGACGGGATGCGAGCTGTCGGTGCATCGGCAGAGAGAGGAAATCCCTCGGTGATGGGTAACCCCGTCGTCGAAGAAGGCGGAGGCGCGGTCGGTGGGGGAGCCAACCTCGAAGGCGTTGGCGGCAGCGATGGCTGTGAGACCTGAGGTGTCGGAGACGGGGCCGGCGAAGGCGGGGTGCTCAAGCCGGTGGTTGACGGCACCGCAGGTAAAGGGGTCGTTCGTGCCCGGAGATCCGAAGCGGTCCGAATCTGCTCCACCGGAGGGGCCCCGGTCTTCGGCTTGAGCCGATAGCGAGCGCCACATTGAGGGCATTGGACCTTGGGCCGGTCACCCTGAAGGGCGCCCTGGTCGATCTCGATGCGATGGCTGCACTTGCTGCAAGTGAGCTTCAATCCGTCCCCCGATGCGCTTGGCGGTGTTTCCGGATATCTTACTGGATCTACCGTCACTGTAGCAGGAGATCGAAATGGCGAGCCCCGCATCTAGGCCGACTTTTGAAGCGATTGAGCTTGAGCTTTTCACCCATCGGTTCAGCTCCGTCGCCTTGGAGATGGGAGAGATGCTGCAGCGGACGGCGCTTTCGACAAATGTAAGAGAACGATTGGACTTCTCGTGCGCTCTGCTCGACCGCGAGGGCAGGCTGGTAGTCAACGCTCCCCACATACCGGTGCATCTCGGAGCCTTGGGGTTGGGTGTGCGACGTCTGAAGGAAGAGGTCGACATGTTGCCCGGGGACTCTTGGGTGACGAACCATCCCGGCTTTGGTGGCTCACACCTGCCGGATGTCACCCTGGTCACACCGGTCCACGATCGAGACGGTGCATTGCTCGGTTATGTAGCCAGCCGCTCTCACCACGCGGAAATCGGTGGGGCTCGTCCGGGCTCCATGCCGCCGGATGCCACTTGCCTGGCGGAAGAGGGAGTGGTCATTCCCCCCACGCTCTTCGCCCGGGCGGGCACTTCCCGTCGGCACGAGCTGCGCCGCTTGCTGTCTGAGGGAGCCCATCCGTCGAGATCTGTCGAAGAGAATCTCGCGGATTTGGATGCCGCGTTGGCGGCAAGCGCCCGAGGTGCCGCGGCTTTGGCGGAGCTGGCGGAGACCTTCGGCGGTGACGAGGTCGCTTACTACATGGATCAGCTCAGATCCCTGGCGAGCCGCAAGGCATTGTCCGCTCTTCGGGCCTTGCCGGCAGGGCAGGGCCCGCTCTCGGCCACACAATTCTTGGACGATGGCACCAAGATTCAGGTCTGCCTCGACCTATCGTCGGACCGTCCGCGCATCGATTTCACCGGCACGGATCCGGTGCATCCCGGGAACCTCAACGCCACGCCGGCCATCGTACGAAGTGTCGTGCTCTACGTGCTGCGGTGGCTGGTGCAGGAAGATTTGCCCCTAAACGAAGGTCTGCTGGAGCCGGTAGATCTGGTGATTCCCGAAGGCTCGTTCCTCTCACCGAGGTGGGATGCCGACCCTAGGGAGTGCCCGGCGGTGGTCGGAGGTAATGTGGAGACCAGCCAGCGTTTGGTGGACACCTTGCTCCAAGCCCTGGGTTTGCAGGCCTGTAGCCAAGGCACCATGAACAACCTGCTTTTCGGCGACGAGACCTTCGGCTATTACGAGACCCTTTGCGGTGGAGCCGGCGCCGGTCCCGACTTCCACGGCGAGAGCGCGGTTCATACCCACATGACCAATACTAGAATCACGGATCCCGAGGTCTTGGAGAGGCGATATCCCGTTCGCTTGGCTCGCTTCGAGGTGCGCCGAGGCTCAGGTGGGCAAGGTCGATTCCGCGGCGGGGACGGGGTGGTGCGGGAGCTGATCTTCGAGCGCGAGGCCCAAGTGTCGATCCTCTCCCAGCACCGTTCCGAGGCCCCCTACGGCATGGCAGGAGGGCAGGACGGTGCCAGGGGAGCCCAGCGGGTCGTGCGCGCAGACGGCTCGATCGAGGCGTTGGACGGCATGGCCCGAGCCGACGTCCGGCCCGGAGACCGGCTGGTGATCGAAACGCCCGGCGGGGGAGGTTGGGGCAAAGCACCGCAGTCGTAGGGGTTGGACGAAACCCAATCAAAAACGGCCGCCTCACCAAAGATGGTGTGGCGGCCGAGGGGCCTGCTGCTTGCCGTCAGGGCCAAATCAGAGGTCGAATTCCACTCCCTGGGCGAGGGGTAGCTCGGTGCTCCAATTGAGGGTGTTGGTCTGCCGGCGCATATAGGCCTTCCAGGAGTCGGAGCCGGCCTCACGGCCTCCACCGGTTTCCTTCTCACCACCGAAAGCACCGCCGATCTCCGCACCGGAGGTGCCGATATTGACGTTGGCGATGCCGCAATCAGACCCCGCATGGGAGAGGAACCGCTCGGCCGTGCGCATGCTGTTGGTGAAGATGGAAGACGACAAACCTTGGGGAACCGCATTGTGCAGCTCGATGACCTCGTCGAGATCCTCGAATTCCATGACGTATAGAATCGGAGCGAAGGTCTCGTCGCAGGTGATCGGAATTTGTCCCGGAACCTTGACGATAGTCGGCTCGACAAAATAACCCGGACGGTCGATGCGATTGCCGCCGACCAAGACCTCGCCGCCCTGCTCCTTGGCGGTTTCGATGGCGGCCATCATGTCCTCGATCGCCTTCTCGTGGATCACCGGACCCATCAGGGTGTTGTCGTCCATGGGATCGCCGATGCGGATGGTCGGGTAGGACTTGACCAGGCGCTCGATCACGCCCGCGGCAATATCCTTGTGCAAGAATAGGCGGCGGGTGGTGGTGCAGCGCTGGCCGGCGGTGCCCACGGAGCCGAAGAGAATGCCGCCGAACGCCAGGTCGAGGTCGGCGTCGTCCATCACGATCAGGCCGTTGTTGCCTCCCAGCTCCAACAATGAGCGCGCCATCCGTCCGGCCACGACTTGGCCGACGGCGCGACCCATGCGCACCGAGCCCGTGGCGGAGATGAGCGGCAGTCGGCTGTCGGCGGTCATCACCTCGCCAATGTCCCGTCCGCCGATCGCCAGGCCGAAGATGGGCGGTGCGTCGTTCTCTTCGAGAACCGCCTGGGCAATTTTGGTGGTGGCGATGGCGGTGAGAGGAGTGACCTCCGACGGCTTCCAAATCATGGAATCGCCGCAAACCGCGGCGACGCAGGCGTTCCAGGCCCAAACCGCGACCGGAAAGTTGAAGGCGGTGATGATGCCTACCGGTCCGAGCGGATGCCATTGCTCGTACATGCGGTGCTGGAAGCGCTCGGAATGCATGGTTTTACCGAAGAGTTGACGGGACATGCCGACCGCGAGGTCGGCCATGTCGATCATCTCTTGGACCTCACCGAGACCTTCGGAGTAGATCTTGCCCATCTCCAGAGTCACGAGCTGACCCAAAGGATCCTTGTATTCGCGCAGGGCGTCGCCGATCTGACGGACGATCTCTCCGCGTTTCGGTGCGGGCCACTCTCGCCAAGCCCTGAAAGCCTCGACGCTCTGTGCGGCGACTTTTTCGTAGTCCTCCGCAGTGGCTTGACGCACCTTGGCGATGACCTCACCGGTGGTGGGATTGGTGCTCTCCAACCACTCGCCTTGGGTGTCGAGCCAGGTGCCGTCAAAGGCCCCTGAGTTTTCGGCTTCGAGGCCGAGCTCGTTGAGCAACGCGTTGATCTCAGTCTTGTCCATGGATAAAGCTCCTCGATGGGCTTGGTGTTTAGATGCTGAATCGATTCGAGAGCTGGGTCTCGAATAGAGAGAATCTGAATCGTTTGGTTCGCCGGGGGTTGCCGTCGGCGTCGGCTCGGCTGTCTCGGTCCGATTGAAGGGTAGGGGGCACGAGGACAGCCGGTGGGGGACGATGTCTCGCCGCCGGGGAACACTATCGCAGGAAACGTTTGTGGTAAACGCCGAAGCCCGGGGCGCGTACAATGCATCGATGCCGAGTCTAAAGATCCTTGGACCGAGCAGCGATCCGCCTGCATCTCAGGAGCCGTCCACGCTCGGGCCCGTGCTGCTCGGCTGGCTTCCCTGTTTGCTGCTCGCCGCCTTTGCCTTTGAGCTGGGGACCTTTCCCGGGGCGGCCCGGGCGAATCAGACCATCGTCGGACACCTTCTTCTACTTGCGGTGTGGGTCTCGGCTCTTCGGTCGTGGGATTGGGGACAGCAATTACCCTCGCGCATCTGGGGAATGATCCTCCTCGGCACCGCGCTCTTGGTTGGGTCCAGCCTCAGCTCTCCGGTGCCGCGGGCCGGCTGGACCGGTCTCTCCCTGCTGCCGGCATGGGTCTGCGTACCGCTTTGGATGGCAACCTGCTGGCGCGGACCACGGGCTTTGATGTGGGGTTTGAGGGGTTTGGCCGTAGTCCTCGCGTCGGTTTCGGTCTGGGCTTTGGTGCTCCGCGGTGGATCGGCCGCCGGGCCGGCCGCCATGCCACTGGGACACCACAACCTCTTGGCGGCCTTTCTTTTGCCGCTGCTGGGCATGGTGTCGGTATTGGGATCCATCGGCAACCGTCGAATCTTTTGGGATCGGGCCCTGGCGATCACCTCGCTAGCCCTGGGCGTCGTGGCCTTGATGGCCACCGGATCTTTGGCTGGGGGCATCGCGTTGCTGGTGATGGCCTCGGTGGTCGTGCTTCTGAAGATCGTGGGTGAAAAGGGTGGGCAGGACAACGTCACGGCTGTCGGCCGATGGGTCGTCCTGGGCTCCTTTTCGGTATTTACGTTCCTGGCGTTGGGCCTGCTCACCCATCAATACGATCGGATTCAATCCCTTTGGTCCGGGACGGACACGTCCCTCCAGGCTCGGATGACCTATTGGCAGGCGGGTCTCTCCGGGTTTTCAGAGCGACCATGGTGGGGATGGGGCCCGGGATCCTCCCATTGGACCCTCTCTCAGCATTTGGATCCCAGACCCGGAATCAATCCGTCCGGACAAGTGGTGGCAGACCTGCACAGCTTTCCGTTGCAGATACTCTACGAGCTGGGACTGCTCGGCTGTTTGGGGGCCGCTCTGCTCCTCGCCGGCCTCTTTTCGGCTGTCCGCTCGCGCGGTGTGGGTAGGTGGCAGGACCTCAGCTCGGGATCCCTATTTGCCGGTGCCGCGGGCGGGTTGATCGGGGTTGGGGTCTTCAGTCTTTCCGGCTTTTCGCTCGATGTGCCGGCGTTGCCGATGGCTCTCATGCCCTGCTTGGCCGTGCTCGTGGGAGCACCCGCCCCTGGGTTCCAAGCTCGGGTCGATCTGGGGGCGAAGCCGCTGAAGATGGGCCGGGTCTTCAAGGTCCTAGCCTGGAGCTCAGTGATTTCATTGGCCGCGTGGCAGGGCAGCCGGGATCTCGCCCACTGGTATTACGATCAGGCGTTGAGGGACGAAGAGGCGAGGCCGACAGCTCTCCGAACGGCCTTGGCGCTCGATCCTCATTTTCCCCTCTATGCCTGGCAGCTTTCCCAGGAGGAGCCCGCTCCCGAGCTCGCCTGGCGAGCCGCGGAAAGCGCCCGCGGTCTGGCCGTGTTCTGGCTGACCGCGGGGGATCAACAAGAAGACAACGCCCTGAGGGTGGAGGCGTGGCGCCTCGCGTCGGCGTTGGATCCACTGAGCGCCCCGGCCTACTTCCGTCTGGCCACGGCCGAGTCTTCCGCAGGGGCTGGGACTCGAGAGCGGAGGCTGTGGGCAGCCAAGGCCCTACTGTTGGAGCCCCTGCTGGTGGCGGCGGTGCCGTGGCACGAGACCGACGGCCTTCTGTTGGAAGTGGCCCAGGAATTGGCCGGCGATCCGTCCCTAAACGTCTATTGGCGTCATCGGCTGTTGGATCTGGCCCACAAGCGGAGGCCCGTGACGGAGCCGACCACGATGGGTCTGAAGCTCGATGCCGTGCCCTCCGAATCGCTCTCACTTTTCGCCTTTCGGCGGCAACCTTGGCCACGGATCGTGACCCGTATTGCCTTGGACCCCGAGCTCGTTTCGAGCGTGGACCTCTTCCCGGACCCCGTGGGCGCGGACCGAATTCGGTGACCGGCAGAGCCATTCCAGGGCGCTGCGCCGCTCCCGAAAAAACAAAAGGAGCGCCATAAGGCGCTCCTCTTGATGTCGGGTCCCGAATCGAGGCCGCGTCGCCGGCCGGAGGCTATCGCCCCGCTGCGGCTCTGGCCGGAGGCTATCGCCTCCGCTGCGGCTCTGGCCGGAGGCTATCGCCTCCGCTTGGCTCTTGGGGCTCGGAAACGACGTCAGTCCGGCGGATCGAGCTCGAAATGAGTGTAGTTCTCAGCGGTGAAGGCCGCCCATTTCTCGGGGACCTCCTCCTCGGGGAAGATAGCCTCCACCGGACAAGCGTCGACGCAGAGCCCACAATCGATGCATTCTTCCGGGTGAATATACAGCTGCTTCCAGTCATCTTCATCCGCACCGTAGATGCAGTCCACGGGACATACATCCACACAGGCGGTGTCTTTTACGTCGATACAAGGCTCGGCGATGATATGGGTCACGGGGTTGAGCTCCTTCAGCAGTGACGAAGCATCGTCAGGGAAGACAAGGTTCATCCGAACGGGCGAGAGTATATACCAAAGCCCGGCTCGGGGAGGGGGGCGGCGTGGGTGGATTGAGCATTCATCCCACTCTTAGATTTCGGTCACGGCGTTTCTTTCCACGCATTCGTCGCGGAGCGGCGAATGTGCTACGATTTTCGCATTACGCCGCAGCGCGGCGAAAACATCGGCCGTCATCCGCCGGCCATCGGCACCTCAATCTGTGACATTTAGCCTTTGATCTCTCATCGGATGGAGCGACATCTGCGATGGAGTACCTCGTTATCGGCCTCGGTTTGGGACTCGCCGCGGGTTTCAGCCCTGGTCCTCTTCTGACTCTGGTGCTGACGGCGACTCTACAACGGGGCGTCTGGTCCGGGATCCGTGTGGCCTCCGCTCCTCTGCTGACCGATCTACCGATCGTCGTGACGGCGATTTGGCTGGCAAGCTCCATTCCCGGTTGGACCCTCAACGGCCTGTCACTGGTCGGTGGTCTATTCGTGGCCTTTCTCGGAATCGTTACTTGGCGAGATGCCGGCGGGGCTCGATTGGACGCCGAGGAGAGCCAGGAGGGATCTGTGAGCAAAGATCTACTCGCCGGTGCTTTGGTCAATGTGTTGAGCCCCCATCCCTGGTTGTTCTGGGTGGGTATCGGGGCGCCCCGGGTGGTCGAGCTGCAACGGGGTGCCGGTTTGAAGTGGGCGTTGGCCTTCTTGGCCCTCTTCTACGCTGGTTTGGTGGGCAGCAAAATTCTCCTGGCCGTGGGCGTGGCCGGCGGCCGACACATCCTCAGCGACGCTTGGTATCGCCGGATTCTATGGGCCTGCGGAGCGCTGCTGATCGGGCTGGGCCTTTGGCTGGGCTTCGATGGGGCTAAAGGTTTGGCCGACCACTTCTCCGCGGGCCCATGATGTCCGCGCCGACACACTCATCCTAAATACTGACTCACCCAAATAGGGACTGAGCGACTCTATGAACGAGGCAATTGAACGCTTGGCAAATCGCCGGCTAATTGTGGTCACCGGCAAGGGCGGCGTCGGCAAAAGTGCTATGACCGCTGCCCTCGGGCGTGTGCTTTCCGGTCTGGGACGTCGGACGCTCGTGCTCGAGGTCGACCCCAGGGAGAACCTTCATCAGCTTCTCGACGTCGCACCCTCCGGGGGAGAGATCAGCTCGGTGGACGAGCATCTTTGGTTGCAGAACCTCAAACCGATTCGAGTGGTCGATTGGGTAGTGCGGCGTCAGGTCAAAGTGGAGATGGTAGCTCAGAGAGTGCTCAAGAGCCCGGTCTATCATCGGTTCGTCGAGGGGGCGCCGGGGCTGCGGGAGATGGCGATTCTGGGTCATGCCCTGCGGTTGGTCCGTGGGGACGCCAAGGGCGCTCCCGAGATCGACACGGTGATCCTCGACGCACCGGCCACGGGTCACGGCATCTATTTGCTCACCGCAGCCCGGCTCTACGCCGAGGCCATCGGCGATGGACCTTTCTCCAAGCTGGCGGGGGAGATCGCGGATTTTGCCTCCGACCCGGATGCGACCTCGGTGGTGTTGGTGACCTCCGCCGAAGAGATGCCGGTCCAGGAAGCGTTGGAAATGCGCGAGGACTTGGAGAAGAAATTCGATCGAGGCCCCGATCTGCTGGTGGTCAACAGCGTGTATCCGCCCCTGCCTGAGGTCTCCGAAGACGAGGTCTCCGACGAAGACAAGGTCTCCGAAGACGCGGAGTCGACCCTCGGTGACGAGCGGGCCCGTTTGGTGGGACTGTGGCGTCGGCGCCGGGCGGTCAACGAGCGGGAGCTCGCTCGGGTGCGCCGGGAGTGGCTCGGTCCGGCGGTGCAGCTGCCCCTGCTGCCGATGGATCGGGCTTCGGCTTTGATCCAACGACTGGCAGGCATGTTGAGCGAGGCCGCGGATCTTTCCGGGTCCGCCGGACCTGCCGGCTTTGTTGGACGTGAAGAAACCCCTTTGGAGGAAGGTGATCATGCCGGCTGAATCCAAGGGATCGTTTCGCGAGCGACTGGATCTGGCAAGCAGCTCCCCGCCGCTCGTCATCGTCGTCGGCAGCGGAGGAGTCGGCAAAACCACTCTCGCTGCCGCCATGGGTGTGGCGTCCGCCGAGGCCGGAGTAGACAGCCTGGTGATGACTTTCGATCCGTCCCTTCGTTTGAAGGATGCCCTAGGGGTCGAAAAGGCGGACGACGATGGAGAGATCAAGGTTCCCGGGGCCCGAGGGGAGCTTTACGCGGGTTTGTTGGACGCGCGCCGCACCTTTGATCGTTTGGTCGCCCGCTACGCGCCGGATGCAGAATCCCGCCGCCGCATATTAGAAAATCCCTACTACCGTCATCTGGCCGGCCACCTCGGTGGCATTCTCGAATATATGGCCGTGGAGCGTCTCTACGAGGTGTCGGAAGAAGGTCGATTCAGCCGCATCATCCTCGACACGCCACCGACCGCCCAGGCGATCGATTTTCTCGAAGCTCCGGATCGGGTCAGCAGCTTCTTGGACAGCGGAGCGTTGAAAATCGCCCTTCGCCCGTGGTTTGACGGCCGTGGGCGGCTGAAGGTCTCCAAAGGCATGGGTTTTGTCGGCCGGGGTCTCGAAAGCTTCCTCGATCGGGTAGTGGGCATGGAGCTGCTGCGGGATATGTCGGAATTCTTCCGGGCATTTGAGCCGCTATTCGATGGATTTCGCGAGCGCGCCGTCAAGGTTCGCGAAATGTTGGCGTCGAAGAACGCCCTCTTCGTGCTGGTCACAGGGCCCGGTGAGTCGCGAATTGCCGACACCTTGTTCTTTGCCCGCAGGCTGCGTGAGGGTGGACACCGGCTGGGACCGATTATCGTCAATAGGCTGCATCCGAGCTTCGATGTGGAGATCCATGATGAGAGCCCGCTGGCCGCCGGGGAAGAGCTTTTTGCTTGGTTGGGCCGCAGCCATCAACGAGGTCTCGACGAGCTTCGGAGACTCTTGCCGGCCGACCAGCAGCTCATCGGTTTGCCCGTGGAGCCGGACGAGCCGACGAGCTTGCAGGATCTCGGGGCGATGGGGCAGCGGCTCTCTCGGCGGATGCTCGCCTAGGGAAACGGCTCCGAGCAATAGCTCGCAGCAAGAGGACGGTCGGATCGAGCTTTGAGCTCAGCTCTGCCGCGTTGCGGCGGAAGGCTCGAGCTGATGGACCCAGTCTCGGGCGAGCTTGGTCTAGAGAGGACCCGAGCCGGGAAGAGCGCAGATTTATCGAGAGAGTTTTTGCCGCAGCGCGTCAGAAACTTATTGACACCTTTGCCGCAGTGCGGTATCTTTTCTTTGTTGATGCCGCGTGGCGGCAAGAAAGGCCATCAAAGGAACGATCTCGCCAAAGATTGTCGCCGCCAGTCAACCATTAGGAGAAAGCAATGATTCGCGTCATCAAACGATACGAGAGCCGAAAGCTCTACGACACTGAAGAAAGCCGTTACATTTCCTTAGAGGATATCGCCCGTTGGGTGAGAGACGGTCAAGAGATTCAAGTGGTCGACAACTCCTCCTCCGAGGACGTCACGGCCCAAGTGCTGACCCAAATCATCCTCGACGAGGGAAAGAAGGGAACCTCGTTCCTGCCCACCGAGCTTTTGCACGAGCTGGTCAGGGCCGGCGAGCGGGCGGTTTCGTCCGGAGTCGAGCAAGTCCAAGGCAAGGTCGACAAATTGGTGCAACGGTCCATCGATCGCCTGGCACCCGTGCGTCGGGCCCGAGAGGAGATGTCCCAGCTTCGGGATCGCCTGTCGCAGTTGGAGAGCACCCTGCACGAGCTGGAGGCGCAGAACGACGAGGCGGATAAGCCCGCACTGAAGCGTCGGGCGAGCGCGGCGAAAGCCCCAGCGAAGAAAGCGCCCGCTCGAAAGGCGCCGGCCAAGAAAGCCCCCGCCAAGCGGGCGACCCCAAGAAAAACCACCGCCGCCAAAAAGCCGGCAGCGGGAACCGAGACCGAATCCAAAGACTGAAGCCCGCGCTGATCGGCATGGGTTTTAAGGACGCAAGGCGTTCAGGAGCAACACATGAGCACTCGAGAGCAAATCCACGAAGGTGTGAATCGCATCGGACACGACATGAAAGCGGTAAGCCGTAACCTCTGGCTCGCTGGTTTGGGCGCCGTCGGCGCGGCCGACGAAATGGGGCGCAAGGTCTTTTCCGATTGCGTTCGCCGTGGGGAAGAGGTCGAGGACACTCCAGAGGAGCTGGTTCGGCGTCGTTGGCGACAAGCCACCGGCCGAGTGAAAGCTCTCGGCGACCGAGTGGAGAGCCGGATCGAGGAAAGCATGTCCGACACCCTCAATCGGTTGGGCGCCCCCGCCCGGCGCGACGTTGAGGAGCTGAGCGACCGCTTGGCCGCGCTGACGAAGCACGTTGAAGCCTTGCGCTGAAGAGTCTTTGAAGACGGAGCTACAAAATTGTCGTGGTTGCTATGCCGCGTTTCGGCAGACACAACCCGAAAGACATCACCGAGCCGCCCGGCGTTTGACGCTTCCTGAAGGAAAGGGGCAGCCAGTGAGCAACATAGGAGTAAGTCATGAGCAAGAAAGATCAAGAGACGACCGAGCAGACCACCATGAAAGATCGGATTCCCGCCGAGATGAAAGAGTCTGCACAGAAGATCTGGTTGGCCGGTCTGGGCGCCTTGTCCGCGGCTGAGCAAGAGGGCTCCAAGCTCTTCAAGACCCTGGTGGAGAAGGGTGAGAAGTTCGAGAGCCGCGGCAAAGTGGCCTTCACCGACGCCAAAGAAGACATGACCGACGCGGTCCAGGATGCCCGTTCCAAAGCCGAGTCCACCTGGGACAAAGTCGAAGAGCGTTTGGACGATGTGGTCAGCGGCGCTCTCAAGCGCTTCGGCGTGCCGAGCCGCGAGGAGATCGCCACCTTGACCCAACGAGTCGAGGAGCTGACCCGGGTGGTCGAAGGGCTGAAACCCGCCGCCCCGGCTAAGAAAACCGCGAGCCGTACGCCGAAGACCCCCAGCGCTTCCAACTGAGACGGGAAGACCCGGTCTCGATGAGCGGTAGAAAGCAAAGAGAGCCTTTGACGTCACCTGTCGGCCTAGCGCTGGCAGGTGGCGCTCCCGGTGGCGCCATCTATGAGATAGGTGCGCTTCGGGCGCTGGACGAAGCCTTGGTGGGTTTGGATCTGCGGGATTGCGGCTGTTTCGTCGGGGTCAGCGCCGGTGCGTTTCTGACTTCCTGCCTGGCGAACGGTCTTTCCACGGCTCAACAAGTTCGGGCCATTGTGAAGGATGAGCCGGGTGAGCACCCGTTCGTCCCGGAAACTTTCTTCAAACCCGCTCTGGGAGAGCTGGCCGGACGACTGCTACGGACCCCTAAGCTGCTGTCCACGGCATTGGGAGATTACGTCAGCCGACGGGAGAAACGCCTGTTGGATGCCCTCACCGTGCTCGGCCAAGCCGTTCCCGTGGGAGTGTTCGACAACGACCCGATTCGCGACTACGTGGCTCGGATCTTCTCCATCAAAGGCCGAACCGATGATTTCACCGAGCTGAAGCGGAAGCTGACCGTGGTCGCGACCGACCTCGAGTCCGGTGAATCCATGCTCTTCGGACACCTGGGGTGGCCCTATGTGCCCATTTCCAAGGCGGTCCAAGCGTCCACCGCATTGCCGGGTTTGTATCCTCCAGTGAAGATTCAAGGACGCAATTACGTGGACGGCGTTCTGCTGAAGACCATGCACGCCTCCGTGGCTCTCGAAGCTGGGGCTGAGCTGGTCTTTTGCATCAATCCGTTGGTGCCGGTCGATACTCGCCAAGCCGAGCAACAAAATTTGTTGCCCGCCGGCGAGGTCACGCGCAGCGGTCTGCCCTCCGTGTTGTCTCAAACCGTTCGGACCTTGATCCATTCCCGCCTACGCCTCGGCATGCAGACCTACGAGACTCGCTATCCCGACGCGGATGTGGTGTTGATCGAGCCTCCCACGGACGATTACGAGGATTTCTTCTCGAATATTTTCAGCTTCTCTTCGCGACGCGCGGTGGTCGAACGGGCCTACGAAGCGACCCGTCAAACCTTGTTGTTGCGCAAAGACGAGCTGATTCCGTTGCTCGAGCGGTGGGACATCGGTTTGGACGTCGAGTTCCTCGAAGATCCGAATCGCGATATCTGGCGCGGTGTAGGGTTGCCGGAATTCTCGAAGCATCCGCCGGAAGAACCCACGGTCGCCGAGCTGCGCCTTGAAATTTCCGACATGATCGATCGCATCGAGGCCGTCGCGGATCGCTTGGCCGCCAAAGGTGCTTCGGCCTAGACGAGACGAGCAAGGCAGAAGCCCCGTGCTTTGGTGCATTTTTAACGGCCGGATCTGGATATCCAGGATCCGGTCGTTTCATGTTTTTGAGCCATGATCTTTTGGGCGGCTAGGGGCTTGTGAAGCCAGGGAGAGCCGGGGCCGTCCCACCTCCTGGCCCCGGCTGACGGGCGCCCTCGTCGGGCGTATTGGAAATTCACCAAAGTTCCATGGTTTCAGCGGGTTTAGCCTCCACTGGCGTTGACAAGGCATTGGTGATGGGAGGAGAATCTTTGTGTTGATGATTGATATGTCGTAGAATCATGAGCGAACCGTAATTCGCCCTGATGAACGACATTTCAGCGGTTGCCGGATATTCGGTACCGCTTGTTGAGGAGAGTCAGGGAGCTCATGGAACAAGCTTTAGTGATGGCTAGCGAAGTCCCCATACCAACCCTACGAGAGCGCTACTCGACGCTCAGGGATAAGAGCCGTGCCGAAGTCGAAGCCGGCCGCTTCGAAGAAGCTCTGGTTCTGGTCCAAGAAGCATTGGGCCTGGCCGAGCTGCTCGGGGATGATGAGCTGGTGGCCAAGGCGCGCTGCAATGTTGCCGCGGTGGCGCTCACCATCGGCAAACCCGGTGACCACATCGCGGATCTGCGTTCGATCTTGATGCGCAACTACGATGTGATGACCAGCTTCATGGCCGCCTACAATCTCTGCTACGCCTACGAGCTGAAGAAAGAATTCAAAAAAGCCCTCTTTTACGGCCGGATCGCTCGGGATCGAGCGGAAGCCGCCGACAGCCCCGAGCATCTGGCGACCAGCTACAACCAAATCGGCAACAGCCTTTTGGCCGACAGCTACTTCCAAGAAGCTCGCGAGCACTACGAGAAGGGCTTGGCTCTGCTCCCGGATCAGCTCAGCTACGTCACCGTTCCCACCCAATTCAACCTCGGCTATTGCATGATCATGCTCGGAGAGGTCCGGGAAGGGTTCTCTCTCCTATTCCGCTGCTTGCGGTGGCTGCGGCCCCGCCAGATGCGGTCCATGCAAGTCTGGGCGCACCTCTTCACCTGCGCCGGATACCTGGAGCTGGGCAAAGTCCGAAGGGCTTGGGTGCACGGACGAAAAGCACTGGCCTTTGCTTACGAGACCGGCGAGCAGGAAGCGATCAAAATGTCGCTCTTCATGATGGGCGAGGTGGAGCGCAGCGGTGGCGACATCGATGCGGCCTTCGGTTATTTCTCCAAAGTTCAACAACGCTTCTTCCCTGACCACGAAGAAGCTCCGGCTCTGCTTTCAGTCGTAAGTATGGCCAAGGTGGTCAACTTGAGGGCTTGAAGATGAAAACCTCAACGATTAGATCGTCAGCGGGGCTGCGGGAGCTGCCAGACTATGGAATTGTCCTCCAGTGTCTGATGACGGCGGCTTTGACCCTGTTGGTGCTGAGCTTAGGAGCCGCTCCTGTCCAAGCCAATGACGGGGATTTTGTCGTCGGCGCCAACGGCGAGCTGCTCAAGATCCAGAGCGGTCTTTACGGAGACCTCTTCCCCGAAGGCGGTGATGCGGCTCCGGACGCCTCGGTCCTGGCTGTGGACAGCATCGTGGGGGACTCCCTACAGCGGTTCCTCGTACCCCAAACAGAGTCTTTTTGGGCTGAAAGCTCGGCCCGTCTGATCAGCGACGAGCCGGCGGGAGTCAGCTACCTGCTCTGGGAAGCGCGGATCAACGGTGTGCATCCCTTGCTCAGATTGGTGTCGTTCGACGGGGAAGGATTCGGTGCCGTCCAAGAGATCACCGCGGGAGTCTTTGCCACCAAGGGTGAGCCCAAGCTGCGGGTGACCCACGACTCCCACGGTGAGGGTGAAAACGCTCACGACCGAACCGTGCTTCACGTTTCGTGGTGGGAAGAGAATCAATCCGCCAAGGAAAAACGTTACGCGTCTCTGATGCTCGAAGATGGGCTCTTCGTGGATGCGGATGTGGTGGTGGACCTGTCTTCCCTATTGTCCGAAACCGATGAGGTCAGCTCGGCGGTGTCGCCCCTAGATCCGCTGATTCAAATGCAAGCCGGTCCCCACAAAGACGTGGTGGTGCTCGGATTCACGGATCCCCATCTCGGCAAGATCGTCAGCCTGACGATCGAGGTGCTTCCCCAAGCTCTGAGCCGCTTGTCGGACAGCATTCGCGCGGAGCTGGCCGCCTTGGGACCGGGCGCAGGCCACTTGGCCGTGTATGCCGCCGTCGAAAGAGCCATCGACGAAATGGCCGGGGAATTCCACTCGGTGGGTCTCGAGCTCATCCGCCAAGATTTGTTGGCTTACATCGACGAGCTGATGGCGGAAGGGCCGTCGGACGTCCCCTTGCCGTCCAAGATCGGGGGACGGGTGATTTGGATCGGAGCCAAGATCGGCAGGACCGGCCTAGCCAATCCCGGAGAGCCTCGGCTGCTGGAGATCGCCGGCTCTGAAGGGCGCAGCCATCATCTGGCCGTCACCCAAATCGCTTCCTGGGACATTCCGGAGGTGGGAACCACGAGCCCGCGGATCTTCCTATCCCGTGACGGAAACGAGGCCCTCGTGGCCTGGGCCGGCGAGGGAGGAGGGGCGGTCTACTACCGGGTTTCCGAGAACGGTTCCTGGGGAGCCGCGCACTCGCTGAGACTGCAATCGGGAATGGATATCGACGACGCGTTGCGGCTTCTTGAAGCGAGGGCGATGGATCGCTGATCCCAGCCTGAGAAGTGCCGGCACCATCGCCGGTCGCTCTGAAAAAACCCCCGGGCTCTCCAAAGCTTGGGGGTTTTTTCGTGGCTCCACCGAGCGAATGGATCGCTGCAAATCTTGCGGACCGGGGCTATACTTTGCCCCCCGAGCGTCTTCCCATGACGCGGCTCCGCCGATTTCCCCTCGCATATTCCGCCACGACCGAGATCAAGGGCTCCAATGACCAAAGTCGCCAGCGCCAAGCTCACCCCCATGATGCGCCAGTATCTCGAGATCAAGGCGAGCCATGAGGATGCGATTCTTTTTTATCGCATGGGGGATTTCTTCGAGCTTTTCGGGCGGGATGCCGAGGTCGCGGCACCGATCATGGAAGTGGCCTTGACCGCCCGCCACAAGGGGACCGACAAAGAAATTCCCATGTGCGGTGTGCCCCACCATGCACTCGAGAACTACGTCGGTAAGCTCTTGCGGGAAGGGCGGAAAATCGCCATTTGCGATCAAGTCGAGGATCCTTCCCAGGCCAAGGGATTGGTCAAGCGGGAGGTCACCCGGATCATCACTCCCGGCACCGTCAGCTCTCCGGAGCTGCTCGACGGCAAGGAGGAGAATCTCCTGGCTTGCGTTCTTTGGGAAAAGGCGGACGGCGCCGGAGCGTTTCTCGACGTCTCTACCGGCTCCTTTTTCGTCCGCCGCTGGGGTAGCGCGGACCGATGCCTAGAGGATCTCGGAATCTTTCGACCGCGGGAAGTGCTCTTCGACGAAGGGGAGCTGCCGCCGAGCGTGGAGTCCTTCATCGTCAGGGAGGTGGCCTGCGTCACCCCACTGGCGGGCGATAAATATTTTGATCGAAAGAAATCCTCGGAGCTTCTGAAAGAGCATTTCCGTGCCGGCACCCTTCGGGGTTTCGGCCTGGAAGACGGCGAGCTCGCCACCCGCAGCGCGGCGGCGGCTTTGGAATACGGACGGGCGACTCAATTCAGTGACCTCAGCCATATCCAGACCCTCTCGGTGCGCACCGGCGACGACACCATGGTGCTCGACGCCACCACTCTGGGGAATTTGGAGGTGTTTCGAAACCAACGGGAGGGAACCCGCAAGGCGACGCTGCTCTCGGTGCTCGATCGCACCGTGACCCCGGGAGGGGGACGCTTGTTGCGCGACTGGCTCCGTCGACCCTTGAAGCATCAAACGTCTGTAGCCGAACGTCACGACGCCGTCCAAGAGCTGTTGGAGCAACCCGCTCTGCGGGAGGAGATCCGCGACAACTTGGCCCAGCTGGGCGATCCGGAGCGCTTGTTGTCCCGGGCCGTCCTGGGCTCCATGACCCCGCGGGAAGCGACCGCCCTGCGCGACGGCCTGCGCCGGGTGCCGTCGATTCTGACGCGGATTTCCGGCTGCCGGGCGGATCTGCTGGCGGATCTGGCCGACCTCGATCCTCTGGAGGAGCTGCAAGAGCATCTGGAGCGAACCCTGGAGGAGCAGCCCCCAGCGACCCTCAAGAACGGCGGAGTGATCGCCTCCGGCGTCGACGAGGAGCTGGACCGGGCACGGTCACTGGCACGCAATGCCAAACAGCATATTCTGGCGATGGAGGAGGCGGAAAAGCAGAAGACCGGTATCTCCTCGCTGAAGATCCGCTACAACAAAGTCTTCGGTTATTACCTCGAGGTCACTAAGGCCAATCAGCATCTGGTGCCCGATCATTACATTCGCAAGCAGACCCTGGTCAACGCCGAGCGCTACGTGACTCCCGAGATCAAGGAGCTCGAGGAGGATGTGCTGACGGCCGAAGAAACCCAGCTACGCTTAGAAGAACGTTATTTCGAGGAAGTGCGGCAAACCGTGGTCGCCTATGGACTAGGTATTCGTGAGGTCGCTGCGGCCATGTCGACCCTCGACTGCCTGGCGGGATTCGCTGAGCTCGCGTCCCACCGCGGTTATTCCCGGCCGGCCATGCGCGATCTGGGGGAAGCGATCGTCGTGCGGGAAGGGCGTCACCCGGTGGTGGAGGTCAACAGCTCCGACCCGTTCGTGCCCAACGATGTCGACCTCAGCGACGAGGAGCGCATTGTGGTGCTCACCGGGCCGAATATGGGGGGTAAGTCGACCTATCTGCGGCAGGTCGCGTTGATCGTGCTGATGGCCCAAGCCGGCTCCTTCGTTCCCGCGGAGTCGGCGGAGATCGGAATGGTCGATCGCATCTTCACCCGGGTGGGTGCCAGCGACGATCTCGCCCGTGGAGAGTCGACCTTCATGGTCGAGATGATCGAGACCGCCAACATCCTCAACCACGCCACCGGCAACAGCCTGGTGATTCTCGACGAGGTCGGTCGTGGAACCGCCACCTTTGACGGCATGTCGTTGGCTTGGGCCATCGTCGAGCACCTCCACGCCGGGCCGGCCCCGAAAACCCTCTTCGCCACCCACTATCATGAGCTCACCGAGCTGGCCGCCCTGTTGCCGGGGGTGGTCAACCGAACCTTGGCGGTGAAGGAGTGGGAAGATCGCATCGTTTTCCTGCGGCGGGTGATCAAGGGTAGCGCCAACAAGAGCTACGGCATTCACGTGGCCCGGCTGGCGGGGCTGCCGTCTACCCTCATCGATCGAGCCTCTGAGGTCCTGGCCAATTTGGAGAAGCAGGAATACGATCCGTCCGGCAAGCCTCGAAGAGCGGCGGGAGAGCTCCGACCCCAGGAAGAGGATCCGGCCGGGGATCAGCTCTCCCTCTTTACCCCCGTCGAGCAGGTGATCGCCCAGGTGCTCCTGGAGACCGATGTCGACCAGCTGACGCCATTGGCTGCCCTCAATTTGGTGGCTGGGCTGCGTCGTCGCCTCGGTGGCTGAGAGCTGCGCTCTGGGCCTGACTGCCGGAGGCGGCCGCCCCGCAACACCAGGTGTCTCGTTATCGGTCGTCGTGATAGCGTTTTCTCCTGGGATGAAATCCATTGGTTTTGAATCCATGTGAAGGTCTGGCCGAAGGAGACGCAGCCTCGATGAACGAAGATTTCGAGTCCAATCCCGGTGACGTCACTCAGCTTTTGGGACTCGCTCGACAGGGTCGAACCGAGGCCGTGGACCAGCTGATGGAGCTGGTCTACGATGAGCTGAGGAGCTTGGCCTCCAGCGTTTTTCGCAGGGAGCGCTCAGAGCACACCCTCCAACCGACGGCCTTGGTGCACGAGGCCTACTTACGCCTCTTGGGCCCCCACGCCTTGCAGGCCACCAGCAAGGCCCATTTCCGAGCCATCGCCGGCGTCGCTATGCGACGGGTGCTGGTGGATCACGCCCGCCGACGCGCCGCGGACAAGCGCAGCACCGATGCACCCAATATTTCGATCAGCCCTGAGGTCGATTTGGCGATTTCGCCCGATATCGACGTGCTCGAGCTGCACGACGCCCTGGAACGTATGAGCCAAATCAACGAGCGCCAAGCTCGCCTGGTAGAAATGCGATTCTTTGCCGGCATGACCCAACCGGAGGCGGCGGAGGCCCTCGGCGTCTCCCAAGCCACGGCGGAGCGGGACTGGAAGATCGCCAAGGCATGGCTCCGCAAGCGCTTGATGGCCGACGATGAGCCCTGATTCACCCTGACGCGCGGTATGGATCTGGAGCACGAAATCCGTTTGAATCGGCTGGTGGAGCAGGCCCTCGACCAGCCCGATGGCCAGCGCCGCGAATTTCTCAGACAACAGGTCGAGGGTGACTCCAAGCTCCTGGAAGAAGCGTGGCAGATGGTCCAGGAAGCGGAGGAAGAGAGCGACTTTCTCGAGCAACCCGTAGTGCGCGGCATCGGCGATGAGGTCTCGTTGCTTGGCGGTCGTCAAGGCTTTCAGCTACCGTTCGAGGAATCCGGCCCCCTGCAAATCGATCAAATCGGGCCCTATCGTCTGGTGCGTCCCTTGGGGGCGGGGGGCATGGGTCGGGTCTACCTCGCGGAGCAAAGCCGGCCGGTACGGCGGCAAGTCGCCCTCAAGCTGATCCGTTCGAGTGTTCGCAGCCCGGAATCTCAGGCTCGCTTCGACGCCGAGCGCAAGGCTCTGGCACGCCTCAACCATCCCAACATCGGCCAGCTCTTGGAGGCCGGCACCACCTCGTTCGGATTGCAATATTTCGTCATGGAGCTGGTGGACGGTAAGCCGATCACCAGCTACTGCGACCGGCGTAACCTAACCCTGGAAGAGCGCCTGCGTCTTTTCCGCGACGTGTGTTTGGGGGTGCAACATGCTCACCAACGGCAGACCCTGCACCGGGATCTCAAACCTTCCAATATCTTGATCGCCACGGTCGACGGCGAAGCGGTGCCGAAAATTATCGATTTCGGCATCGCCAAGATGCTCGACGAAGAGCCCGACGGGGCGGCACCGACCCTCGGCCGGGTGCTCGGCACGCCGGTTTATATGAGCCCCGAGGCGTTGGAGAAATTCGACGGCTCCGGAGACGTGGATGAGCGCAGCGATGTGTATTCCCTCGGCATCCTGCTCTATGAGCTGATCTGTGGCTTGCGTCCCTTCGAGAGCGAGGGACAAGGCCTCGCCACCATTCTGCGCGAGATTGCGGAAAAAGACGCTCCGAGCCCGAGCGCGCGTTTGGGTGAGGAGAGCATTGAGCGGCAGAGCATGTTGGCCTCACGCCGCCAATCGGACCCCGCGGCTCTACGCCGGGTGTTGGCCGGTGATTTGGAGTGGGTCGTGGTCAAGGCCACCGCCAAAGATCGCGAGCAGCGCTACGCTTCGGCCGAGGAGCTGGCGGAGGATATCGCTCGGTACCTGCGCAAGGAGAGGGTGTCCGCAAGCCCGCCCCGGGTTTGGCGAGACGTCTATCGAATAGCGCGGCGTCATTCCAGAACCTTGCTCAATGTCTCCCTGGTGATGCTGGCTTTGGTGCTGGGACTTCTGGTCCGGCGTGCGGACGAGCGGGCCGAAGACCTAGAACGATCCCTGGAGCTGTCGAAAAGGACCCTGGAGTCGGAACGGCTGGCTTCCGACCGCTTCGTTTATTCCCTCAGCCGCTTTCTGGAATCCTCGAGCCCGCCGTCCCAGGGGGATTTGTCGGACCTTAGCTATGCTCTGAACAGCTTCGACGGCGCGGGCATGGCCGGACGGCTCGACTTGATGGTGGTGCTGGCGGAATCCCTCCAGCAGCGTCGTCAATATGAGCAAGCGGGTCGGCTGGGCCGTGCGGCTTTAGCCGTGAGCCGCGAGGTTTTGGGTCGCCACGATCGGGTGACCCGCCGGGCTCAGCGCTTGGTCGACGAGATATGCGCCGAGCATCCGTGCCCACTGGCTCCGGAGCTCGAAAAGGCATTGGCGCCCTAGGGCTCAGTCGTCGCCGGGTTTTGAGTCGTGGTCGTCTCCGGGCTTCAGATCCAAATCGAGGGGCTCGCCCCAGACCGTGTGCAAGAACCAACGCCAATTGTGAAGGGCGGCGGCCAACCGCTCCTTGGGGCGCGAGATGCCGTGACCGAAATCGTTGTAGATGATCAGCTCGCTCGGCACCTCCATATCCTGCAACCCGCGATAGAGCTCGTAGGCGTTGGGGGTAGGAACCCGGCGGTCGTTCTCGCCGTGCTGGATCAGGGTCGGTGTCACCGCATCGCGGATGAAGGTCATGGGGGAGGTGTCGGCGTAGATCTTCGGGTCGTCCCAGGGCGTAGCCGATAGATAGTGCCGGGTGAAGGGCGGGATGTCGGTGTTGGTGTAGTAGGTGGTCCAATTGGAGATGCCGGCACCGACGGAAATGCCTTGGAAGCGATCACTGGTTGTAGCCAAAAACGCGGAAATATATCCCCCTTGGCTCCAACCCATGACGCCCATGCGTTGCGCGTCGACAAAGCCTTGATCGATCAAATAGTCCACCCCGGAGAGCACGTCCCAAGCGTCGCCGATGCCCAGGCGATTGAGGTTGGCCGAGCGGAAGCTTTCTCCGTAGCCGTCGGATCCGCGGTAGTTGGGTTGTAAAATCACCGCGCCCTTGGCCAGCCACTGGACGATCGGATAAACGTATCCGGGTACGGAATCCGGGTAAGACACCGCAGCGGGTCCGCCGTGGATGATCACCAACAAGGGATATCGCCGGCTGGAGTCGAAATCGTCGGGAAGGCTCAACACCCCTTCGATCTCCAGACCGTCACGGCTCGGCCAGCGGACGATCCGGCGCTCTCCCAGGCGCCAATCCGCAATTTGATCCTCCAGGCTGGTTTGCGGCTTGCAAGTGATGTCGGCGGAGAGATCACAGGAAAAAATCTCCGCCAAGCCGTCGAAGGTCTGTGCGTAGGTCGCGAGCACCTTGCCGTCTGCGTTGAAAGCCACTTCCCAGATGTTTTCCGGAAGTCCTTCCAGCCGCTCGATATCGTGCGTTCGGGGATTCAGATGAAAGAGGGAGCGACGGGTGCGCTGCCAATCGATGAAGTAGATCCCTTCGGTAGTCCAAGCGCGCAGATCCGGCGAGCCGTCGTGATGCGCGGAGAGAATCTCCACCTCACCGCCGGCGGAGGGCACCATCGCGACATACGAATTCTTGTAATAGGCCTGCTCACCGTTCTTGGTGACGAATGCCACGGCGCTACCGTCCGGCGAGAACATGGGCGATGCGTCCATGCCCGCTTGGGTCACCAGAGGTACTATTTCATCGGTCTCGAGACGGAGGACCGACAGATCCGAAAGGTCGTAAGCGGGAATCTCATCCTTGGGGCGATGGGAGAAGACCACCTTTGTGGCGTCCGGAGAGATGTCGAAGTCGTCCACGGTCCAGGAGCCGCCGGTGAGGCGGCGGAATAGCGGTGAGCCCGATTCGACGGCCTCGCCCTCGCCGGATGATTCATTCACGGTGTCGGCATCGGCAGAGTCGGCATCGGCGGTGCCGGCACCGGCAGTGTCGGCGTCAGCGTCTTCCGCCGCTCCGTCGCCCTCTTCTTCTTTGGGGTCGATCTTCACGGCTTCGTCGGACAGCAGGGCAGACGCGACATCCAGCCACCAGAGGTGGGAGGACCTAGGTTGGCGGCTCGGTAGATGAAAGCTGCCGAAGGACTCGCGCTCAGACACGTGCTCGTCGGGCAGCGGGTCGCTGATTCGCAAAATCATGGATGCCGAGCGCGGTCCCCATTGGAAGCCCTGCACGCCTCCTTCTACCTGGGTCAAGGGGCGGGCTTCGCCACCGCGCGGCGCGATGAGAAAGACCTGGGTGCCGTGCCCACGGTCGGCCAAGAAAGCGACCCAGCGACCGTCCGGCGACCAAGCAGCACGACTGCTGCTGCCGCCTTCGGTGCGCGTCAGCTGGAACGGCTCCTCGCCGGCCCGTGCGAGCCAGAGCTCACCCTCAAAGGAGTTCTCTTTCCAATCCGTGGAACGGTAGGAGTAAACCACCGCCGAGCCGTCCGGGGAAATGACGGGAGAGCCTACCCGGTGCAACGAGAGCACTTCCTTGATGCTCGGCACGTAGCCCTCCGCGGCGGCGGTGGGCTCGGACGGGAACGAGGTGGGAGCGAGCAAAGCGAGCAGCAGGGCGAAGCACGAACGGCGATACATGGGGACTACCTCCTGCGATTGAAGCCGGTCGTAGGTCTAGAGAGATTTAAGAATCCAGAGCACGACGAGAGCTCAGGAAGTCGGTGCCGCTCCGCGAGATCGACTGAAAAGCCAACCGACGACTGCTAAGGCCGCGCAACCGAGCAAATTGATGGGTGAGATGGGCAGACCGGGCCAGATGGTTCCAACCGTGGGGAAGATCATCAACAAGGTGATGACCGCCAGGACCAATCGGCGGACCAGGGAAAGACGCTCGGTGAAGAATCCCGTCACGGACGAGGCCAAGGGCACCATGGCAAAGGCGGTGAGCCCAAAAGCGAGGCCGATCGCCAACCAAGACGCCGGCTCACCGTTGACGTCGAGCATCAAGAGCTGGGGACGGTAGACGAAAAGGAAAGGCAGGGCGAAACCCACCATGGCAAAACGGAAGGAGGCCACCGCTGTCTGCATGATCTTGGAATCGGCAATGGAGGCCGCGGTATATGCGGCGAGCGCCACCGGCGGGGTCACCATGGACATCAGACCGAAATAGAAGATGAAGAGGTGCGCCGCCAAGGGCACCACCCCGAGGTCGCCGAGGGCAGGGCCGATCAGGGTGGCGAGCAGGAGGTAGCAAACCGCGGACGGCAAGCCCATGCCGAGCACGATCGACGAGGTCATGATCAATAGGAGGGCGAGCAGGAGGTTCTGCTCCGCCAAGGGGATGATGGTGGCCGGCAGCTTGGAGCCCACGCCGGTGAGGGTGACGATGCCCAAGACAATGCCCACCGAAGCGGCGGCCGCGACCAGAGCGATGCCCGAAGCCGCGGCCTTCACCAGGCCCTGCAAGACTTGACGGATGGAGAGCCGGGTGCGCGGATGCCAAACGGAGCAGAGGAGAGTCACCGCCATGGCAAAGCTCACGGAGCGAAAGACTGTGAAGCCTACCAACAAGAACAGGATGAGGGAGCCCAGGCTCGCGGCGAAGATGAAACCTTCCAAGAGCCCCACGGGCTCGTCATCACCGATTTTGGGTACCGAGTCTTGATCCGCACCTTGAGCCGGATCCTGAGGTGCCGTCGCGTTGAGCTTGTGGGCAGAGAAATGGGCGATCAGGAAGAGTGACAAATAGTAGAGGATCGCCGGCAGAAGGGCCGCCTGGATGATCTGTAGATAGGTGACTTGGGGCTCGACGATCTCCAACATCATGTAAGCGCCGGCGCCCATCACCGGCGGTACTAGAGCGCCACCGGAGCTGGCCGCGGCCTCGATCCCGGCGGCGATGTGGGGCTTAAAGCCCGAGCTGCGCATGAGCGGGATGGTGAACGTGCCCGTGGTGGCTGTGTTGGCCACGGCGCTTCCGGAGAGGGACCCCATCAGACCGCTCGAAAGAATCGAGACCTTTGCCGGGCCGCCGGCGGTCTTGCCCAGAAGCTTCTGGGCGTATTCGATGACGAAGCGGGTGGCGCCGGTCAGCTCGAGGAACGCGCCGAAGACCACAAATAGAAAGACGTAGGTGAACATCACCTTCAGGGCCGTGCCGAAGACCCCCTGGCTGTGCAGGAAGGTTTGGCCGACGATGCGCTCAATCCCATAACCGCGGTGGGGGAAGAGCCAATCGGGCATGCCCGAGCCCCACAATCCGTAAGCGATAAACGCCAAGGAGAGAATCGGCAGGGCGGGGCCCACCGCCCGTCGCGCTCCTTCGAGCACCAAGAAAAGGCCAAGGAAACCGATCAAGTAGTCGGTCGGATGCTCCACGCCGGCTCGATCCCCGAGACTCGCGCCGCCCAGCCATAAGGACTCGAAAGCCGGCTCTGTTTGCACCACCACGAACGCGGTCACCACCAGGGTGGCCGTGGCGAGGGCCAAATCCAGCGCCCTGGACGGCCACGCCGCGGCGAAGCGTGCCAAGGCTGGAAAACGCAGGAAGCACAGCATCAACCCCAGACCGGCGAAAATCGCCAATTGAGATTGGGGCTGGAGCTGTGGGTAGTTGACCTCCGCCAGGGTAAAGAGGCAAAGCCCCACGGAGAGGATTTGTTGGAGCAGACGAATCGGGCGGTCGAGCATTCGGCTCAGCCTCAGCTGATGGGTCCCACCAAGCCGGGCAGTCCATCCAGGCTTTGGCGGTTCTTTTTTTCTTGATATTCGCGCAAGCCTTCAGGGCCTTTGCGTTCGGCGTAGTCGGTCAGCTGGGAGCGCTCCCCTTGGTACGCCATGAACGGCACCCCAAAACCGCAAGCGTCGGTGATGCGCTCGCAATCCAAGCAGATGATCGCGCGAGCTCCGGGGAGGTCTGGAAACCGCTCGGCGAGCCGCCCGAATTCCGGATCCGACTTCTCGATCGCCCGCCCCTTGCCGTAGAGGCGGAGGATTTTGGGCGGGCCGTCGAAGGCACAAAACATGATGGTCATGCGCCGGTTTTCACGGACGTGGGCGATGGTTTCCACACCGCTGCCGACGAAATCCAAGTAGGCGACCGACGTCGGGCTGAGCACCTGAAAGGTGCCGTCCAACCCTTTGGGCGAGAGGTTGATCAAGCCGTCACCGCTCAATGGAGCGGTGGCGACGAAGAAGACCTTCTGCTTCGCGATGAATTCACGGAGCTTGTCGTCGATGTGCTCGTAGGCTTTTCCCATGTCGTGCTGATACGCAGGAATCAGCCTTCGGTTGCTGTGGAGTCGGCGGTGTCTTCGGCCGGACCTTCGGCGGAGCCCTCCTCGGCGGAGTCTCCGGCTCCGTCCGCAGGTGCCTCGGCTTCGGGCCAGATGCCGATCTCTTTGTAGAAGCGCACGGCACCGGGATGGAAATCCGAACCCGTATTGCGCACCACCACCTTGGGCTGGATAGCTTTGCCCGCCGGATGACGTTTCACCACGTCGGCACGATGCTCGTAGATCACCTTGGTGAATTGATACACCGTTTCCTCGTCCATGGCGGCGCTGGTGATCAGCTGCATGGATCCCACGTTGAGCCCGGCGTAGTCTTCATCCAGGCCCCGATAGGTGCCGCTCGGAATGGTGGCCGGGGCAAAGAAGGGGTAGTCGTTGAGCAGCTGGGTTTTGGCGACTTCGTCAAAAGGCACGAAGTGGAGATCCATGGAGGTGGAGGCCTGGGTGATCGACGCCGTGGGCACGGCACCACCCAAGAAAGCGGCGGCCGCGCTGCCGTCGGAAAGCAGATCGACGGCACCGCTTTGGGTCGCGTTCAAGGGCTCGAAATCGTCGAACGACACGCCGTGGGCTTGCAGCAAGGGGCCGACGAACATCTCGAATCCCGCGCCGGCGGGTCCGACCGACACCCGCTTGCCCTTGAGATCTGCCAAGGATTCGACACCGGAGCCCTGCGGGGTCACGAAGAGCGCGATATTCGGTGCCAGGGTCATCACGGCTTTGACGTCGTAGGCCCGGTCCCAGCCGGACTCACCGCGAACCCCGAAATAGGTGATGGCGGCGTTGGCCAGGGCGAAGTCGAGCTCACCTGAAGCCAGGCGGCGAATGTTTTCTTGGGAGCCTTGGGTCGCCTCGGCCGTGACTTGCCAGCCGAGATCCGCGCTGAAGGTGCCGGCGACCTCCGCCAGGGCCCCGCCGACGACAAAGAAAGCACCGCCCGTGGGCGCGGTGCCGATGGAAAGGAATTTGCGCTCCGGCTCGGCGGACGAGCCGTCATCGGACGATTTTTCACCGCCGGAGCAAGCGGCGAGCAGGAGAGCGAGCACAAGAAGGACCCGTGTGGCGAGAGATTTCATATTTGGGGATTCCCTGGAGTGGTTGGAGTGCGTGACTCGAGCTGAGACCGCAATGGTAGCAGCTCAATGGTCGTCCAAGGAGCCGGCGATTTTCGCGGTTTACCCAAGCTTTACACGATAGCTCGGTCTTAGACGACCGACTCGGTGCTTGTTGGACGGCCGGCCTCATCGTCTGTGACCGATCGGTCGCCGCCGAGCACCCCAAAATTCTGCGATCACAGTGGTTTGGTGGACGACGGGAGCTTGGCCGGGTCCAGTATACTCACCGGCCGGACGCGGGCCGTCGTCGAGCCGTTTCGCCGCCTTTACGCCCATCCGACAGCCCATTTTCCAGGAGCCCCCATGCCTCGACTGCGTTCAACACCCGAGGACTTTCGGGTCGAAGAGATTTCGCTCTACGAGCCCACCGGGGCCGGTAGCTTTCTTTGGCTTTGGATCGAAAAGACGGGTCGCAACACCCAGGATGTGGCCGCCGAGCTCGCCCGACAGCTGCGGTTGGCGCCGCGGGACGTCGGTTTTGCCGGTCGCAAGGATCGTCACGCCGTGACCCGTCAAGCCTTTACGGTGCCCGCGGACGTGGAATCTCGCCTCGCGGACCTGGATTTGAGCGGAGCGAGCATCTTGGCCGTGGAGAAGACCGACTCCAGACTGCGAACGGGACAGCTGGCGGGCAATCGATTCCGTCTGACCCTTCGCGAGGTCGAGCCGTCGTTGGAATCGGAGGTTCAGAGCCGGTTCGAGGAATTGGTGAAGCGAGGCATGCCCAATCGCTACGGTGAGCAGCGCTTCGGCCGCGACGGACGCAATGTGGAGCGGGGGCGCGACATCCTGGCTTCGACCCGCGTCAAAGGGGATCGCCGCCGGGCTTGGCTGATGGTTTCGGCCCTTCAATCGGCGGTCTTCAACGAGGTTTTGAAGCGGCGCCCGTACGATCAGCTCTGGCCGGGGGATGTGGCGGTGGTCCACGCTACGGACGATTGGTTTTGGGTCGATGATCCGGCCACCGAGGCCGCCCGTCTGGCGAGCTTTGAGGTCAGCCCCACGGGACCGGTGTTCGGCACCAAATCGAAGCGCCCCCGAGGGCAAGCTCTGGAGCTGGAGCAGAAGGTGATGGCGGTGCTCGATTTGCCGCCCATCGAAAAGCTGTTACCGCCCAAAGGCATTCAGATTTACGGCGATCGCCGCGCTTTGCGGGTCCGTCCCCAGCGGGCGAGTCTTTTCTATCGGGCGGAGGAACAAGCCCTGCAGCTCGAATTCGAGCTGGCGGCCGGCTCCTACGCCACAGTGTTGGTGGAGGAGCTCTTCGGCGGACCGATCGACGAAGGGCCCGTCGAGGCCGAGGCATCCCGCCAACCGTAGCGCAACCGATACCAGCCTATCCCCACCCACTCGTGGAGCGCGATGTGGGTGGCCAGCCAGCCGGTGGCGGTCGGCACCAACGACAACAGGCGCAGCTCCCAGCGATCGGGTCCGCCGAAGCCCATGGGGGCGGGGGTGACCCGCAGACCCGCCCGTTCAAACGCCGCCACCGACCGGGGCATATGCCAGCCGTGGGTGACCACCATCACATGATCCACACCCTCGGCCCTCAGCATCGCCGCGGAGAAGTCGGCGTTTTCTTGGGTATTTCGGCTGGTAGCCTCGATCCATCGGGCGCTGGTGCCGAAGAGCTCCCGGAGCACCGTATCCATTAAGGCTCCGGCGCCGTCGCCGGACACCAGGATCGGCAGGCCCGTCCTCCGCTGTTGCCAGACCCCATGTTGCAGTCGGTCCAAGGTTTCGGGTTTGACCGCCTCCGGCCCACGACCGCGGGCGTAGCGACCGGCGTCGAGCACGACGATCGCTTGGGCACGGTCTGCGCGGTCTGCACGGGCGGCACGGGCGGCCTCGGTGCGGTCGATGGCCGGGGAATCATCGGCCGTGTTTTCGAAGTCGCCCCCGAAGTCGGGGGTCGGGTCGTAGGCGGGATAGCGCTCCAGGGTCCGCAGCAGACGGAATCCCACCGTGCTCAACCCGCAAAGGTAGAGCCCGCCGACAGCCGGCCACAACACGGCTTCCGCCACCCCTGGCGATAGGAAGCCCGAGCTCAGAGCCGCCAAAGCCATCAGCGCGGTCAGCACCAGGCTGGTGGGTGGCAGCAAGACTTTCTTCAGCAGGATGATTCCGGGCATCTCGAGCCGTACGAGAGCTTTGCTTTGGCCTCGTCTATGGAAGTGTTGAGATCGTCGATATTGAGCTTCTCGGCGCCTTGGGGAGCGAAAAATCGACGGCCGTACATGGGGTAGGCCTCGGTGCGCAGGTGGGCGAGATTCTGATGCCCCTGGCGCATCCGGCGCTCGTGGCGAAGGGCGGTGATATCCACCGGCGCGACCACGATTTTCTCGCCGGCACCGGGATCCGCTTGGGCCAAGATCCGACCGTCGAAGTCCACCACCATGGAGCCACCCGGCCACGAGAAAGGAGGGTAGTGGGAGAGCTCGGCGGCCTGATTCGACGCCACCACATAAGCGACGTTCTCCAGCGCCCGGCAGCGATTGACCACCGTCCACCAATCCATGGGCGACGTGGCTCCCCAAGGGTCCATATAAGCCGACACCCGAATCAACACCTCGGCGCCGTTGGCGGTCAGCTGGCGAAGGGTCTCGGGAAAGAGCCAGTCGTAGCAAATGGCGCAGCCGAGCTTACCGATTTCCGTTTCCACCACCGGGAAAAGGGGCTCGTCGTAACCCGCCAAATCGTGGGGGCTGGCGTGGACCTCCCAGGGAATCCAGGGATTCACCTTGCGGTATTTCGACAGGATGCCGTCCGGGCCGATCAAACAGGTGGTGTTGAAAACCACGGGGTGATCCGGTGAGCCGTAGCGGTCGTCGCGCTCCAAAAAAGTGCCGGTTTGGATGTAGATGCCCAGCTCGCGGGCTTTGGCGACGTAGCGTTCCGTATGCTCGTTGGGGATTTCCACCGCCAGCTTTTCATGGAGGTCTTTGGCGGTGGGATAGACCGGCGCCGCGTGGGCAAATTCGGGAAAGGTCACCAGCCGGACGGGCAGGAAAGGCTGATATCCGCCGACCGCGGAATCGATCATTTGCAGCATTCGGTCGACGTGTTTCTTGATGCCTTTTCGATCCGCTGGGTTCTCGAAATCCACTTGGCAGGCGGCGGCTGAATAGCGCTGTGGCTCTGGGCTGCGCTGTGGCTCTGGGCTGCGCTGTGGCTCTGGGCTGCGCTGTGGCTCTGGGCTGCGCTGTGGCTCTGGGCTGCGCTGTGGCTCTGGGCTGCGCTGTGGCTCTGGGCTCGATGTCGGTTGGGTCTCGCTCATGGGCCTGGATCCTATCCCACGGCAAGGGCCTTGCTCAGAGACCCGGCTCTGTCTTTCCAAAGACCTGTCTCCCCAATACCTCGTTCGCAGGGACATGGTTCAGGGGAGGATCGACGGATTTCGATAACATCTCGTCATCTCAAATCAGCAGAGAGGTGACTCCGTTGTTGTTGAACCGAAAACTTCGAATCCTGAGGCCCGAAAACCTTCGAGCTGCCTGTTGGTGGATGGCGGCCGTCTTCGCCCTTCTGCCCGCGATGCTGGGTGCGTCCGGTCCCCAGACGTCGCAGCCGGAGCCTAGCCCCGGCGCCGAGCCCGAGGCTCCTGCCATCGCCACCGACCCTTGGTTTGTCGACGTGGCCGAGGCGGCGGGTTTGACCGTCGCCCATCGCAATCGTTCCTTCGAGAATCCCTACGCCCACATCATGGAGGGATATACGGCTTTGGGAGCCGCGGTGGCGATCGCCGACGTCGACAACGACGGGTTTGAGGACCTCTTTCTCACGGATTCCTCGATCGACGGCAGGAACCGTCTCTATCTCAACAACGGTGGCAAGTCAGGCGACCTGACCTTCGAAGAGGTCGGCGAGAAGGCGGGGGTTGCCGTGGGCAACGACGCGGAGAATGCTTCGGCGGATGCGCTCTTTTTCGATGCGGACAACGATGGCGATCAGGATCTCTTGGTCGTGCGATTCGGCCAGAACCTCCTATTCGAGAACCGTTTCGCCCAGGGAGAAGGCGTTTCCTTCAAGGACGTCACCGCCGGCTCGGGTCTCGAGCAATACCTGAACAACATCGCCGCCATCGCCTTCGACTTCGACCTCGACGGCGACTTGGATCTCTTTTACGCCAACTATTTCGCGCCGGTGAATCTCTTCGATCCCGAAACTCCGAGATTCTTTCCGGAGAGCTTTGAAACCGCTGCCAATGGCGGAGGGGTGACCGCCTTCCGCAACGACAGCGGCTCTGAGGGTTTGAGGTTCACCGACGTCACCGAAGCCGTAGGCCTGGGAAATATCTCGGGTTGGTCCCTCGATCTAGGCCATGCCGATGCGGATCACGACGGCGACGACGACCTCTATGTGGCGGCGGATTTCGGGACGGACAGCTTCTTCCGTAACAACGTCCGCTCGTCGGATCCGTCCGCGCAGGGCGTCGGTTTCACGGACATTTCTGAGAGCGCTATCGGCATCGACACCAAAAAAGGCATGAATGCGGATTGGGCGGATTTCGATCGCGACGGTCTTTTCGACCTCTACGTCACCAACATCACCGACGAGTACATGCGGGAAGGCAATTTCCTATGGCAGAACCAAGGGGACCTCACCTTCACCGACGTGGCGCGGGAGACCGGCACCCACGACACGGGTTGGGGTTGGGCGGGCAAATTCTTTGATGCCGACAATGACGGCTTGCTCGATCTCTACGTGGTCAACGGCTGGGTGTCCGGCAACGACGACAACTACGTGCTCGACGTCTTCGAGCTGATCATCCGCGACGATATCGATTTGGCGGACGCCCGCAACTGGCCGCCCATGGGCGAGAAAACCCTCTCCGGGTATCAACGCAACAGCCTCTTTCACAACCAGGGCGGCCAGCTGTTCAAAGACGTCGCCGCCGAGCACGGCATGGATTCGATCCTCGACGCCAGGGGCATCGGTCTTGCGGACCTCGATCGGGACGGCCGCGTGGACCTAGTGATCACCAACGCGGGAAACAAGCCGATCTTGGCCCGCAACCGGCACGGTGAGTCTTCCGGGAAGGGCGATACAGGAGCCGATCCGCAGAGCCGAGCCCATTGGATTCGCCTCCAGCTCGAAGGCACCGACTCCAATCGTGATGCCGTGGGCGCACGGGTGGTGGTCACCGCCGGCGGTCAAGAGCGTTGGAGCTTCGTTGACGGCGGCAACGGATTCGCGGGTCAATCCAGCCGCATCCTGCATTTCGGATTGGGAGAGCTCGACCGGATCGAAGGGGTGCGGGTGTTATGGCCTTCCGGTCTCGAGGAAAAAGTCGGCCGGCTAGCAGCCGATCGGCTGTACAAGTGGACGGAGGGCCGGCCCCCGAAGGGTGGTCCCGCCCCCCCGCGGTCCGGCGCGGCGTCCAAGGCCGGTCTGCCCCAGCCGGTCGTCCCGCCCGAGCAGCACTTCGAGCAAGCCATGGCCTCCTTGGGGCGGGGGGATTTCGAAACCGCCGAGGATCACTTTCAAAGATCGATTGTCGGTGCTCCCGATCGTCTGAGGTGGGGCGCTGAATATCGTCAAGCGGTGATCGCTCAAGACTCCAAGAAAGCCTATGGACCGTCCCTTGACTTCTGGCAAGCCATGGCCGAAGCCTTTCCCGGGAGCTCGTCGGTCCAATTGAATTGGGGATATGCCTTGGTCGACAAGATTCCCGTGGAAGGAGCGATCACCGCGGTCATTCTGGCCAATAAGGCGCTCGACGCGTTTACCCGAGCCCTCGAGCTCGAGCCGAGCTGGCTCGCCTATTACACCCGCGGCAACAGCTACATGTACTGGCCGCCGATCTTCAATCGCACCCAATTAGGCATCGACGACTTGGAGAAGGCCTTGGCACTGGCCGAGCAAGAGCCTCACAAAGCCGTCCATGGCTACGCTTGGACGGCCCTCGGAGACGGTTATTGGCGCCTGGACCAGAGGGAAAAAATGCGCGAGGTCTGGCGGGAAGGTCTCGAGCGATATCCCGACACTGAATCCTTGAGGCGACGTTTGGACCTGGAGGGGGACGCCCTCGACACCTTCCTTCAGACCCATTTTGAAACGACCACACGGGTGGCCACGGATTTGAGAGATCTGTGGGCGGAGCCGGAAGTGGAGGAGGGCTCCACCGGCTCGAGCACCGCCGTGAGCTCTGAAACCGCTCCGGGAGATGGCGATGAGCAGCAGCCCTGAGTCGGTGATTCGTGCTTTGGTGGCCTGCTGCCTGCTGGGATCCGTGAGCGGTAGCCTGATCGCGCAATCCACCGGTGGTGAGAAGAAAAAAGTCGGCGAGCCTCCGTCCATTCTCTTCGAGGAGGTCGGAGAGGCAGCGCGTGCTCGCTATGAGCACCAAACCCGCTCCTTCGGCGATCGCCACAAAGCCCAAGTGCTGGAGATGTTCACCGACGGCGGAGCAGCCGTGGCCGTAGGTGACGTCAACAACGACGGCAAAGACGACATCTTCCTGGTCGACTCGGGGGAAGGGCGTGCACATCACCTGCTGCTGAATTTGGGGCTCGAGAACGGAATCCCGCTCTTCAAAGACGTGGCCCGAGCGGCCGGGGTCGACGGCGGAAATACGGATCGAGATATTTGCGCGGACGCGATCTTCCTCGATGTCGACAACGACGGTGACCTGGATCTCTTGGTGGCTAGGTTCGGCACCCCGCTGCTCTATGAGAATCTCGGCGGCCGTGTGCCTAAATTCAAGGACATCTCCAAGGAAACCGGCTTCGACCGCTTCGCCAACACCATCGCGATGGTGGCGTTCGACGCCGATGGCGACGGCTATGTGGACTTGCTCTTGGGCAATTATTTCGCGCCGAAGAATCTGCTCCACTTGCAGGTCCCGCACGTCCTCCCGAACAACTTGGACTATGCCGACAACGGCGGCGGTGTGAGCTTCTACCTCAACACGGCCGGACCTGACGGCAGGCGCCGGTTTGTCGAGCGAACCGACTGGGCCGGCTTTGACCACCACACCGGCTGGACGTTGGATGTCGGCCACGGGGATCTGGACAACGATGGCGACCAAGACGTCTACCTGGCCGGTGATTACGGCACCGATCGCCTTTTCCTCAACCGGGGAGACGGCACCTTCGAGGATGTGACGGAAGACTCCCTGGGCTGGGACACCAAGAAGGGGATGAACGTCGACATGGGGGATTTCGATCGCAACGGCTTTCTCGACGTCTACGTCACCAACATCACCGACGAGTACATGAAGGAGTGCAATATGTTGTGGCAGAACCACGGCGAGGGGGTTTTCGTCGATGTGTCGAAGGAAACCGGCACCTGCGATACGGATTGGGGCTGGGGAGCCAAATTCGCAGACTTCGACAACGACGGCTGGCTGGATATTCTGGCCACCGACGGATTGCGCTCCGGCAGCGAGGAGAACTACATCCCGGTATTGCTCGAGAACACGATCATCGTGCCGGGCGTGGACTTTTCCGACTTGAATGCCTATCCCGACATCGGCGACATGACCTGGAGCGGCTACCAAAAACAGCGTCTGTTCAGGAACCAAGGGGACGGCACGTTCCGTGAGATGGCCGAAGCCGCCCGGGTCGACAACGATCTCGACGGCCGAGGCCTGGCCATCGGCGATTTCGATCGCGACGGCCGCCTGGACGTCGTCCAGACCAGCGCCAACCAGCCGTCGTTGCTTTATATGAATCGCAGCCCACGCCCCGGCCATTGGATCGGTTTCGACCTGCGGGGCTCGGTGAGCAATGGGCGAGCCGTCGGTGCCCGGGTCACGATCACCGCGGGCTCCGAAACGTGGATCCGCGAGGTGGACGGAGGCAACGGCTACGCCTCGTCGTCGACCCATCGTCTGCACTTCGGCCTGGGCCGGGTCGACGCCCTCGATTCCGTGGAAATCCGTTGGCCGTCAGGCCGTGTCGAGAAGCTAGCTCGGCCCACGAGCATCCCCGGCGGGGGTCAGGCCGAGTCTCAGGGAGAGGTAGGGCTCCTCGAGCTGAATCGCTACCACCTTCGCGTCGAGTCTGAAGCCTCCGTCGCGCATCCTGAGCAACCGCAATCGGAGGGACCATGAGCTTGGCAACCCATGACGACTCAACAAGGATGGTCCACACACTACGGGGGCGCCTCAGCCGGGGGCGGCGGAATCTCGATGGACCGTCACAGCGCCTAGCGACCTGGGCGCTCACCCTCGCGATGTGTCTTCTACCCGGAATCGCCCTCGCGCAAGAGGCGGCGGGCCAAGGCGAGGTGGACCGGCTGAGCCAGGAAGAAAAGATCTGGGGACATCGAAATCTCGGCAAAGCCTTCTACGAAAACCCAGCGACCCAATACCAAGCGGTGGACGAATTCCGCCGGGCTCTCGAGCTGGCTCCAAAATCGGCCCGCGAACGCTTGAATCTCGGCCTCGCTTTGCTGCGGGCGGGAAAAACCGACGAGGGTGTCGCCGAGCTGGAGAAGGCCCAACGGCAGGATCCGTCGATTCCCCACACCTGGTTCAACCTGGGGATCGAATATCAACGGGCTGGCCGCTACGAAGACGCGATTCGGCAATTGGAGGGCATGGCTACCCGGGTGCCCGACGAGGCGATCACCCAATACAACCTCGGAGTGCTTTACAAGCTCAGCGGCGACCGGGAAAAAGCGTTGGCCGCGTTTCGCCGCTCCGCCGAGCTCGATCCCAACCTCGCGGGTCCCCACTTCCAGCTCGCCACCACTCTGCGTCAAGCGAAACAGCTCGAGCAAGCCAAGGCCGAAATGAAGATCTTTCGCCGGCTCAAGAAACGTCAATCCGGCGCGGCCGTGCCCGAAGACCTGGAATGGAGCTGGTATTCGGAAATCTTGGACGAAATCGAGCCGGAGCCGGCCCCGGGCTCCCCGGCGACCTTGCGTTTGACCCGACACGGGTCCGCCGATCCCGTCGCATCCAAGCGATCGAAAACCATCCTGAGGACCGCTGATTTCAACGGCGACGGCCTGGAGGATGTGCTGGTGGTCTCGGGATCGGGTGTTGCCGTGCTGACGACTTCGGCAGGCAAACCAACCGTCAGGCGCCTGCACATGGACGGGCTCGAGACCCGCGACGGATCGGCTCGCCAAGGGCCAGGCGTCCAGGGGCTGGACGTCGGTGACTTCAACAACGACAACATCCCAGATCTAGCAGTGGTGATCGGCGGCGAGGCGTCGCTATGGCGCGGCAACGGCACTGGCTTCGAGCGGCAGGAAGGACCTTTCGGCTCAGACGCCGGCGGCAGGCAAGGGGCCTCGGGAAGTCGTGCCGACAAGGCGTCGCGGGTCATACCGCTTTGGCTCGACGTCGACCATGACTACGACCTCGACCTGTTGGTCTTCGGCTCGTCGCCATCCCTTTCCAAGTTATGGCGTAACAACGGCGACGGCTCCTGGTCGGACTTGAGCTCGGAATTTCCCTTTGCGGAGGGCGCGGCTGCGGCCGTCGCCCGATTGGACGTGATGGCCGATCACCAAGGATTCGATGTGGTCGTGGCCTACCGTGGCGGGCCGCTGGTGCTCTACCGCGATCAGCTCGCCGGGACCTACCGTGCGGAAGACATCCCCGTGAACGCTTCCGAAAAGGTGACCAGCCTGCACGCCGGCGATTTCGACAATGACGGCTGGACCGATCTCGCCGTGGAAACGGAAGGGCCGATCCATATCTTGATCAACGATCGCGCCGGCGCCTTCCAGAAGCGCCAAATGCTCGGTATCGATGCCCGATTCGGGCCCTTGGCTCCCGCGGATCTCGAAGGTAGAGGGCGATTGGACTTGGTGTCGCCCGGGGGCTGGCTGCGCAACAGCGGCCTCGGCCGCTTCGAGCGGGCAGACTTTGCGGACCTGCAAAAACTTCGTGGCGCCCGGGAGGTGATCACCGCCGAGCTCGACGGGGACGGCAGGCCCGAGCTGGTCTGGACCGGCGCCGAGGGGCGGCTCCATTGGGCGAGCTTCGACGGTGGACCGCGGAACCATTGGGTTCGCGTCGAGCTCAAAGGGGTCAAGAATTTGGCCCGTGCCGCCGGCGCCGAGGTCGAGGTCAAGGCCGGAAGCCACTACCAAAAGAAGCCCTACACCGGCTCTCCTTTGACCTTCGGCCTGGGCAATAGAAAGACCGTCGATACCGTACGCATCACTTGGCCCAACGGCCTGATTCAAAACGAGAGCCGACAAGGGGTCGATCGGGCTTTGGTCTTCGAGGAAGCCCAGCGCCTCTCCGGCTCTTGCCCCATGATCTTCACCTGGAACGGCGAAGGCTTCCAATTCATCACCGATGTCCTGGGAGTCGCGCCCTTAGGTGCATCGGCGGGGGACGGCGAGTACTTTCCCGTGGATCACGACGAGTGGATTCAAATTCCGGGCGATGCCCTAGTGACGGGGCAGGGTGAGACCGAAGACCTGCTGGAAATCCGCATCACCGAGGAGCTGCGAGAAGTCGCCTACTTGGACGAAATCCGCTTGGTCGCCGTCGACCATCATGCGGGCTCCGAGGTCTTCACCAACGATAAATTCAAGGGGCCGCCGTTCCCGGAATTTCGCCTCTTCCAGGTTGCGGGCTCGGATAAGCAACATCCGATCTCCGCCCGAGATCACTACGGGAATCAAGTCGAGGAAGCGTTGAAAGCCTTGGATCGCACCTATCCCGACGCCTACACCAGGAATTACGCCGGGGTCGCGGAGCTCCATCACCTCGAGCTGGACTTCGGCTCGGCTCTCGATTCCGCTGAAGCCGAGGGCCCCATTCTCGTGCTCTCCGGCTGGGTCGATTGGGCTGACGGCTCGGCGTTTCGCGGTGCTTCCCAAGCGGAAGGCCCGGGCTTGATCATGCCGTATCTCCAGGCCCGCGGGGCCGACGGTGAGTGGCAGACCATCCTTGAAGACATGGGCATCCCCGCCGGCAAGCCCAAAACCATCGTCGTCGACCTCGAAGGCCTGCTGCCGGTGGGTAGCCGCGAGCTGAGGATCGTCACCAACCTGTGCGTCTATTGGAATGAGATCTTCGTCTCCCGGAAAGGCGGCTCCCAAACCACCCAGGCCCCTGTGCTCACCAACCTGGCACCCGCAAGCGCCGAGCTGCGCTTCCGCGGTTTCTCCAAACCGGTCGTGCATCCCGAGCGCAAACAGCCCGAGGTTTTCGAATACGCCTCCCGTCGCGACTTCACCATGTGGAACCCGACCCGAGGCCTCTACACCCGCTACGGCGACGTCGAGCCCCTGCTCAAAGCCCCCGACGACCAATACGTCATCATGGGCTCCGGCGACGAGCTCCGTCTGCTCTTCGACGCCAACTCTCTACCACCCCTAACCGAGGGCAAACATCGAAGCTACCTGCTCTTCGTCGACGGCTGGGCCAAAGACGGCGACGCCAACACCGCCCACTCCCAAACCGTCGGACCGTTGCCGTACCACGACATGCCCCAATATCCCTACGCGGGCTCTCCGCCCGACACCCGGGAGCTACGGCAGTGGCGAGAGACCTACAACACCCGACCTGGGTTGCGGCTCATCCGTCCGTTGGTGTCGCCGAGGCCGAGGGTTTTGGAGGCGGATTGATCTACACGGAAGTGCCTGGCACCGGTTCGTGAAGTGCCTGGCACCGGTTCGTGAAGTGCCTGGCACCGGTCCGATAAGTGCCTGGCACCGATCTGGGAAGTGCCTGGCACTGCTTCTGGATCACTAACTCACTCGCTCGTAGAATCCTAAGTTCCGACCGTCCACGAACAAATCCCCACACAACGTTCCTACCCTCTAGAAAGCTCGACCATGCCGGTGGAGACGGGCCCAGAGGGGATGTATGCGTTACGAAGATTTTGTGTTGCACATCGGGGGCAAGAGGGGTGACGGCTACGCGGTTCGGGTGTTGGATTCACCCGCTGGGGAAGGGGTGGGACGATTTGTGCCGCCCATGGATCGGGCGGAGATCGGCGCTTTTTATGGCCAGCTGAGGCAATTCCAGGAGGATCGGCGGGACGGTGCTCCCGTGTTGCCGCCGATTCCCGGGGTCGGGGTGGATGGGCAAGCCCTGCCGCCGTTGCCCACGGACGGGACCCGGGATATCGCTCGGCGACGGCGGCCTCGACCGGCGGGTCCCACGGCTCAGGAGGTGGGGCAGCGGTTGTTCGACTCTATTTTCCATGGTCAGGTGGCGGCTCTTTACGACCGGAGTCTGGGTGCTTTGGAGGGGCGCGGAGAGGTCGGTCTGCGGCTCAAGCTGCGGTTGGATTCGGAGGCGCTGTCGGACGAGGAGCTGGGGGGCCTGCCTTGGGAGCTGATGTACCGACAGGACGCCGGGCGCTTTCTGGGGCTGGATCGGCAATCATCGATCGTTCGCTATTTGGACGTGCCGCGACCCTCGAAGCCCATTCCCCTGCCGGAGGTGCTGCGGGTCTTGGTGGTGATGGCCGAGCCGGAGGCGCCGGGTTTGGCGGCGCTCAATCTGGAGGCTGAGTTTCAGAGGCTGCAAGGGCTCTCCGAGCAATACGACACGTGGCAGGTGGAGGTGGAGCGACACGCGTCGGTGAGCTCTTTGCGCCGACGACTGGCCGAGGACGGCCCGTTTCACATCGTGCATTTCATGGGTCATGGTGGTTTTGATCCCGGCACGGGCGAGGGTTTGCTCTATTTCGAGGGGGCGAGCCGGAGCGCTCAGCCGATCAGCGGCCGGGACTTGGCCTCGAAGCTCTTGGATTTCGATGACCTGGGTCTGGTGTTCCTGAATGCTTGCGAGACCGCCAGCTCGGCGGCGGGTCAAGGCAAGGACCCCTTTGCCGGGGTAGCCGCGGCCTTGGTGCGTGGGGGGCTGCCGGCGGTGATCGCCATGCAGCGTCCGATTTCCGACACCGCGGCCATTGCGTTCAGCGACGCGTTTTACACCGGCTTGGCCCGGGGTGCTTGTGCCGACCAAGCCTTGGTCGAGGGCCGCCAAGCGATCCACTCGACGGCGCCGAAGGGTGTGGAGTGGATGATTCCGGTCTTTTTTGCCCGCATTCGCAGCGGCGCCGTCTTTGAACGGCCCGAGCCCGTGGTGGAGCCCAAATCGTCCTTGTCTCGGAATCTTTGGATGGTAGCCTCCGCGCTACTCTTCATCCTCTTGATGGCTTTTTCGCCAATCGGCCAACGCTGGTTCGGCGGGGCGGAGGTGCTGGCCCTGGATCAGGTCTTCGCCACCAGCGTGGAGGGAGTCAACGGCCTGCTCAAGACCGTGGAGCTGATGCCCGACGGCACCATGCGGCTGCATTTCGAATTCACCAACGAGACCGATCAGGACCAGAAGGTAGGGTTGGACTTTGCCCGCACCTATTTGGCCGACGAGATGGGGCACGCCTACGAGGTGATCGGCTCCAGCGGGCCCCTGGATGCTCCGGGTTTGATTCAAACCTTGGGCAAGGGCGAAACCAGAAAAGTGTCCATCGACATGCCGGCGCCCCTGGACGGTGCCCGCAAGCTCGGGGTCGCTCTGGCGGAAACCGAGGGCTCGAACGTGAGCTATCCGTTCTTCGAGGTGAAGTTGCCCGCTTATCCCAAGCGTTTGTCGCGACGATCCGAGCCCCGGCCGGTGGACGACGGGGTCGAGCTCTTCGACAGCGACCATCCCCTGGACGCTTCGGTGGCGGGTCTGGATGCCCAAATCGACCAAATCGAGCTCAAGGCGAACCAATCCATGCGTTGGACCCTGGCGATGATCAATCGCACCAAGGATCGGTTGGGCATCGATTTCGACGGCGCTGGGGTCACCCTGGTGGACAACCTGGGGCGGACCTATCGCGCGAAGGCGTTTGGTGCCTACGTGGGCAAGCAATATTTCGACGGCTTCCGGCTGCGCCGCGGCCTGCGGGCGGAGCCGTGGTTCGACTTCGGTCCGCCGAAGCCCGGGGCCACCAGCTTCACCCTACGCCTGGCCACCAAGGCCTCGAGTGGCGTGCGTTTCGGCTGGGCTCGAGTCGAGCTCCACGGCATGGCGCCCGAACCAGAGAGCGAGCTTGCGCGAGATAAAAACCTCATATCTAAGCCGTTGCGGATACCAGCCAGCCCAGAAGGTTTTGAGGTCGAGATTGTGGCCATTGAGGCCCTACCATCAAATCTTATGCGCCTGAAGGTAGCGCTGCGGAATCTCACCGGTTCGGCCGTTGTTTGGGGGCTAGATTACCCAAAAACCTATGTGTCCGACTTTTTTGGCCGCCGCTACGACCTACTGGATGCGGTGCCGACAGTAGACATCAAACGCCAGGGATTCCGAAGTGAGCTGCAGCCGGACGCCCGAGCCATGATTCAGCTGGATGTGCAGCCGCCGTTCACCAGTCCCGGCTTTCTGACTCTGTGGCTGCGGTCGTCGGTACCGCATAGCTCTGTTTTCGAGCCGGTGGACATTTACAAACTACGGTGGCCTACGCCGCGACAGCCGGCAAATGGGCTACCAAGAGGGGCTTTTCGATTGATCATGAATAAAACTTTAAAGGCGTCTTCTGATGATTTCGACGCACGTTTGGAAAGTGTCGACCTATTTAAGGCTGACCGCATGCGTTTCAATTTTCGGGTTCTGAATCGGAGCAGGCGGCAACAAACCGTAGGATGGTCTGCGTGGGCTACTGCCTTAGGAGACGCCGCGGACCGGGGCTATCGGGTGCTTGGCCATAGCCCGGGAGCTGAGATCTTGCCCGGCTTAGGTCACTATTTGTGGATAGAGACCGAGTCACCCCGCAATCGTGCATCGAGCTTTGAGCTGACCGTACAAGGTCACGAGATTTTGAGACAAAAGCTTCAGCTCACGTTTTCGGACTATCCGCAGACTTATTCCCAGATCGAGGTGCTCGTGCAAGGCTCTGGCGACCCTAGCAAGGGGCAAAGTGAATCTTCGACTCTAACTATGCGACCACCCGAGCAGGAGGCTCGGGAAACCCCAAGCAAACAAGTGGAGCTCGCCACAGATCAGGTGCCTTCCGAGGGCTCCGGGAGCTGGAAAGGCTATTTTAGGGATGCGGAAGGTCAGATCTATGACCTCCAGTTACCATTGGAGAAGAATTCCGACAACGATTGGATGACCCTCGAGTTCACGGAATTCACCGGCAATCGCAGCCGCATCGCGATTTGGCAGGTGCAAGACAGAATCGCTGAGGGATCCACAGAAGTCCACAGTATCCCAAATTGGGAAGGGGACTATCTACCTTCGGATGCGCCGCTTCAAGCCATGGAAGAGATGTTGACCTCAAGCATCTTCAATACCAATCGCTTCGAAATCATCGAGCGGTCGCTCCTCGGAAAGGCGCTGGCGGAGCACGAGTTTGCGGGGGTTAAATGGTTGACCCTGCTAGAGGCGGCCCAATTAGGGCGCGGTCTAGGTGCTGACTACCTCCTTTTTAGCCGTATTTATGAGTGGACTCCGAAAAAGAAGAACCATGGTGCTCCCGAAGTCGATGAACCAGAGGCCGAGGTCGCCTTGTCCGTTCGAGTGGTCGATACGGAAACCACCGAGGTCGCCTTTGCCGGAACGTTCCGGGGAACATCAAGGAACCAGTCGATCCGCTTGCCATTTTTCGGCCAGCAGGACATCAGCCCAGTGAACTACGCCTTGACGGCCTGCCTCAACAAAGCCGTTTACAACCTCGCTACGGGCATCGAGCTCAAGCCGTGGCGCGGTGCTGTGGTCGACATCATCGGTGATTCGGTGATTCTCGACGGCGGTGAGAATCGCGGCGTTACCAAAGGGCAGGTTTTCCAAGCTGTTCGCAAAGGCAAGGAGATGATCGATCCGGAGAGCGGCAAGAGTCTAGGTTTTCGCCAACATGTGATCGGCTCTCTAAGAGTCACCGACGTGGACTCATTGATGGCGACGGCGGTGATCACAGAGGGCGGTAAGGAGCTGAGGATCGGGGACGTTTTACTTCCAGTACAAGAGTAGTGTCGCCGTCGGGGAAGTGAGAACACTCAAGTTTTGGCACCGGTCTGCAAAGTGCCTGGCACCGGTTCGTGAAGTGCCTGGCACCGGCCTGCGGCGCCGATCTGCGAAGTGCCTGGCACAACTTCGGGACCACTATCTCGGCCGCCTCTAGATTCCTAAGTTCCGACCGTCCACGAACAAATCCCCACGCAACGTTTCTACCCTCTAGAAAGCTCGACCGTGCCGGTGGAGACGGGCCCAGAGGGGATGTATGCGTTACGAAGATTTTGTGTTGCACATCGGGGGCAAGAGGGGTGACGGCTACGCGGTTCGGGTGTTGGATTCACCCGCTGGGGAAGGGGTGGGACGATTTGTGCCGCCCATGGATCGGGCGGAGATCGGCGCTTTTTATGGCCAGCTGAGGCAATTCCAGGAGGATCGGCGGGACGGTGCTCCCGTGTTGCCGCCGATTCCCGGGGTCGGGGTGGATGGGCAAGCCCTGCCGCCGTTGCCCACGGACGGGACCCGGGATATCGCTCGGCGACGGCGGCCTCGACCGGCGGGTCCCACGGCTCAGGAGGTGGGGCAGCGGTTGTTCGACTCTATTTTCCATGGTCAGGTGGCGGCTCTTTACGACCGGAGTCTGGGTGCTTTGGAGGGGCGCGGAGAGGTCGGTCTGCGGCTCAAGCTGCGGTTGGATTCGGAGGCGCTGTCGGACGAGGAGCTGGGGGGCCTGCCTTGGGAGCTGATGTACCGACAGGACGCCGGGCGCTTTCTGGGGCTGGATCGGCAATCATCGATCGTTCGCTATTTGGACGTGCCGCGACCCTCGAAGCCCATTCCCCTGCCGGAGGTGCTGCGGGTCTTGGTGGTGATGGCCGAGCCGGAGGCGCCGGGTTTGGCGGCGCTCAATCTGGAGGCTGAGTTTCAGAGGCTGCAAGGGCTCTCCGAGCAATACGACACGTGGCAGGTGGAGGTGGAGCGACACGCGTCGGTGAGCTCTTTGCGCCGACGACTGGCCGAGGACGGCCCGTTTCACATCGTGCATTTCATGGGTCATGGTGGTTTTGATCCCGGCACGGGCGAGGGTTTGCTCTATTTCGAGGGGGCGAGCCGGAGCGCTCAGCCGATCAGCGGCCGGGACTTGGCCTCGAAGCTCTTGGATTTCGACGACCTGGGCCTGGTATTCCTGAATGCTTGCGAGACCGCCAGCTCGGCGGCTGGGCAAGGCAAAGATCCCTTTGCCGGGGTGGCCGCGGCCTTGGTGCGCGGGGGGCTACCGGCGGTAATCGCCATGCAGCGCCCGATTTCCGACACCGCGGCCATCGCGTTCAGCGACGCGTTTTACACCGGTTTGGCCCGGGGTGCTTGTGCCGACCAAGCGTTGGTGGAGGGCCGCCAAGCGATCCACTCGACGGCGCCCAAGGGTGTGGAGTGGATGATTCCGGTCTTTTTCGCCCGCATCCGTAGCGGCGCCGTCTTCGAGCGGCCTGAGGCCGTGGTAGAGCCCAAATTACCCCTGGCTCGGAATCTCTGGATGGTGGCCGGTGCGCTGCTCTTCATCCTCTTGATGGCTTTTTCGCCGATCGGCCAACGCTGGTTCGGCGGGGCGGAGGTGCTGGCCCTGGATCAGGTCTTCGCCACCAGCGTGGAGGGAGTCAACGGCCTGCTCAAGACCGTGGAGCTGATGCCCGGCGGCACCATGCGGCTGCATTTCGAATTCACCAACGAGACCGATCAGGACCAGAAGCTGGGGTTGGACTTTGCCCGCACTTATTTGGCCGATGAGATGGGACATGCCTATGAGGTGATCGGCTCCAGCGGTCCCCTGGACGCTCCGGGTTTGATTCAAACCTTGGGCAAGGGCGAAAGCCGTACGGTGTCCATCGACGTGCCGGCGCCCCTGGACGGTGCCCGCAAGCTCGGAGTCGCCCTGGCGGAAACCGAAGGCTCGAACGTGACCTATCCATTCTTCGAAGTGGAGCTGCCCGCGTATCCCAAGCGTTTGTCGCGACGATCCGAGCCCCGGCCCGTGGACGACGGGGTCGAGCTCTTCGACAGCGACCATCCCCTGGACGCTTCGGTGGCGGGCCTGGATGCCCAAATCGACCAAATCGAGCTCAAGGCGAACCAATCCATGCGTTGGACCCTGGCGATGATCAATCGCACCAAGGATCGGCTGGGCATCGATTTCGACGGCGCTGGGGTCACCCTGGTGGACAACCTGGGGCGGACCTATCGCGCCAAGGCCTTTGGCGCCTACGTGGGTAAGCAATACTTCGACGGCTTCCGATTGCGCCGCGGCCTGCGGGCGGAGCCGTGGTTCGACTTTGGTCCGCCGAAGCCCGGGGCCACAAGCTTCACCCTACGCCTGGCCACCAAGGCCTCGAGCGGAGTGCAATTCAAGAAGACCCGCGTCGAGGTTCAAGGCATGGCGTCTGAGGGCGAAGAGGAGCCGGAGGAGGATTCCGATCTCTTGAAGAAGGCGGTGACCATCCCGGCCGGCCCGAAGGGATTCGAGGTGCGGATTGTCGGGATCGAGGCCTTGCCCTCGAAGCGCATGCGCTGGCGATTGAGCTTGTGGAATCGGACCGACGAGGATCTCGCTTGGGGCTTCGACTATCCCAAGATCTACGTGTCCGACCACATGGGGCGACGCTACGACCTGCTCGCGGCGCTGCCCAAGGCCGACGTGAAACGGCAGGGTTTCCGAGGCGAGATCTTGTCGGGCTCTCGGGTCGAGGCTCGGTTGGACTTCGAGCCGCCGTTCTCGGGTGCCGGGCCGCTGACCCTTCGGCTGCGTTCGTCGGTGCCGGGCATTTCCTTTGAACCCGTGGAAATCCAAGGTTTACGCTGGCCGTCACCGCGCCAACCCACGGATGGGCCGCCGCCGGGCGCGCTCCGCTTGAAGGTCGGAAAGACGCTGAAAACCACTTCGAAGGATCTCACCGCCCGTTTGGAGAGCGTCGACCTATTCCAAGGCGACCGCATGCGTTTTAACGTGCGGGTGTTGAATCAAGGCAAACGGCAGCGGTCTGCGGGCTGGTCGACGGGCGCCACAGCCCTTCAGGATGCCGCCGGTCGTGGATATCGGGTGCTCGGCCACGGCTCGGGGGCCGAGCTGATGCCCGGCTTGGGGCATGATCTGTGGATTGAGACGGAATCGCCGAGAAACGGGGCCTCCACCTTTGATCTGTCCCTGCGCGGTCGCGCGATCGCAGGCCAGAAGGTGCGTTTCGAGCTACCGGATTATCCCGAGGATTATTCTCAAACCGAGGTCTTGTCGGTGGCGTCCTTCGATCTGTCGGACGGGCAGCACGAGATCGTCACCACCTTGCCCGGGCTGCGGGCCAAGTTGGTGGCCGCCGAGCGATTGGGCAATCGGCGCCTCCGTTGGCATATCGAGCTCTACAACGAGGGGGCATCGTCTCTCAACGTAGGCTACGACCCGGAAGCCACCAAGCTAATCATGAACGGGCAGACCTTCCGCCTCGAGGCCACCAACCAGGGATTGGCCGGAGCGGGCGCCACCGTGCAAAGCCTCGGTCGGGGTCAAGTGCGACGGATCTGGTTAGAGTTTGCGGGCAGCTTCGACGGTGACGAATCCTTCGACCTGCTCTTCGGCAGCCCGAATCCTGATCGCTACCGCTATCGCTTGGTGGCGGCTCGTCTGAGCGAGGTCTCCGCATCTAAGTCTCGGTAGCGGCTGCGCGCCATGAACCTTTTCTGGATGTCCGTTTCTACCCTGACGTGACCCATGGAGCCCTATCGGCTCGCTGGAGTCACAGATGTTGAATTGGAGGAGGAGACGGATGCGAAACATGTTGCCTGAGCCCAGTACTTTTAACAGGCCCGACGAAACCGATCGCCCTGACCGAAGCCGCGGAAAGTGGATCTCCCTCGGCTTGACCCTAATGCTCACCTGGGGATTTGCTTTTTCCCCGGTGGACGCCTTGCCGAAGAGCAAGAAAAAGAAGGCCGCGGAAGCCGCCGCCAAGCGGGTGCCCTTTCAAGACGCCGGCAAATGGGAGGGTTTCTTCAAAGACGACGACGGCTATCCCTACCAGCTGCTGACACCGATCGAGCGCAACACCGACGACGATTGGATGACCCTCGAATTTACCGAATTTACGGGCAATCGCAGCCGCATCGCGATCTGGCGAGTGGCCGACAAAATCGGCATGCACTCCACGGAATCGCCCAACGGTTTCGCGTTTTGGCAGTACGTGTATCGCAGCTCGGTGGCGCCCCTGCAGGCCATCGAGGACATGCTGACCTCGAGCGTTTTCAACACCAACCGCTTCGAGGTGGTCGAGCGCAAAGACATCGAAACGGTCCTGGCGGAGCAGGATTTCGGGGCCACGGAAAGGGTCACGGTACAAAGCGCGGCCCAGATTGGGCGAACCCTCGGTGCCGACTACATTCTGTTCAGCAGCATCAACGAATGGACGCCCAAGAAAAAGAAACGGGGCATTCCCGGCGTCGGCAAGTCCATCGCCGAGGTCGCCTTGTCTATTCGAGTGGTGGATACGGAAACCGCAGAGGTCGCCTTTGCTGGAACGTTCCGAGGGACCTCGCGGAATCGGTCGATCCGATTGCCGTTTTTCGGTCAGCAAGACATCAGCCCGGTCAACTACGCCTTGACGGCCTGCCTCAACAAGGCGGTGTACGAATTTGCCACGGACATCAAGGTCAGACCTTGGCGGGGTGCCGTGGTCGACATTACCGGAGATCTGGTGATCCTCAACGGCGGTGAGAATCGTGGAGTCACCAAAGGACAGATCTTCCGAGCGGTGCGCAAGGGCAAGGAGATGGTCGATCCGGAAAGCGGTAAGAGCCTGGGATTTCGCCAGGAGGTGATCGGCACCCTGAAAGTCACCACCGTGGATCCCCTGATGGCGACGGCGGTGATCACCGAGGGCTGCAAGGGGCTCAAAGTGGGTGATTTTGTGCGGCCGGAGGAGGGCAGCGGCAGCTCCCCATGACCTCCGAGTCCCGTCGTTTCGGGTTGTTGATCGGCGTCGGCGAATACCCGCGGATCGGTGAGCGGGCTCGGTTGCTCGGGCCGGCCCAAGACGTCCGCGCCTTGAAGCGGGTGCTGACGCGCTCCTACGGCTTCCAGGACCAAGACCTTCGAACCTTGGTCGACACCCAAGCCACCCGCGCCGCGATCCTGGGCGGTCTCGACGAGCTCGTGGAGCGGGCGCGGGACGGCGATCAGGTGCTCATCCACTTCAGCGGCCACGGCTCTCAAATCGTCGACGCCCACGGCGACGAGCCAGACGGCCTGGACGAGACCTTGGTGCCTTCGGATGCCCGCCGAGATGGTTGGGAATTCAGCGGAGACATCTCGGACCACGAGATCGCGGCACGGCTGGACCGATTGGAGCGCCGGGGCGCTTTCGTCACCCTCAACCTGGATTGCTGTCATTCCGGACACGCTCACCGGAGCCATACCGGAGTCCGCATTCGTCGGCTGCCGCCGCCTCAGTCGATCGTCGGCTCACCGGCTCGGCGTTCCGCGTCGGCTGAGCACCTGTCTTCGACTTGGTTGAAGCATGGGGCGGCCCGGCGACGGGTGATCTTCGCCGCCTGCCGGGACGATCAATTGGCGGGAGAGCGGGAGATCGAGGGAGTGTGCTTTGGGGAGTGGACCTGGGCCCTGGTCAAAGCTTTGGAGCAGGCCGAGCCGGGTGCCGTTGCTCGGAGCATTTTCGAACGGGCGGCTGCGGCGCTCACCGCGACGGGTGGGCAGCAGTGGCCGATTCTGCTCGGTGACGGCGAGCGAAGCATGCTCGGGTTGGATCGTCCGGACTTTCTTCGGCACCTGACGGCCCGTCGTCGAAACGATGGCTCGTGGTGGTTGGACGGTGGAGCAGCGCTCGGCCTGGTCCCAGGCTCCCGCTGGACGCTCGTGCCGGTAGATACCATTTCCGGCGAGCCGCTTTCGTCAGGCGAAGACAGGCCGGTCTCGGGCAGCGCAGCCCGCTGGGGGCCCCTACGGTTGGCCGAAGTCGGCCCATTCGAGAGTCGGCTGGAGCTGGAGCCAGGGGCGAGGCCGCCTGGGGAAGGCTCGCACACCTTGTGGGCGGTGGAGATCGAGGCTACCTACGGCGACCGTCGATTGCCGGTGTCGATGCCCGCCCGGGATTCAAGCCCGGACTTGGATCGCTTGCGAGAGCAAATTCACGAATCTCCCTATTTGCGGCCGCTCGAGCTCGACGCCGGTGCATCGCGGCAAGAACGCACAAAGCTCTCAACGTCTTTCTGGGATGCCGAGGCAGGCGCGGAAATCCAGGCCGACGGCACCTTGATCGACCACCTGGGCGCGGTGATCGATCCCCTGGGCTTGCCTCCGGGCATCCTGCATATTCGGGATTCCGAGGCCCGGGAAGCTGCGATTTTGGAACGATTGGAGCGTCGGGCCCGCGCTCGACTCGGGCTGCGCCTGGAGAATCGGGATCCCAACAGCGAATTGGACCGTCTTTTCGACTTTCGATTGCTGAGACGGAACCCTCTCGGGCAAGGTGACAGGGCGCAAAGTGCAGAGGTGCAAGGCGAGTGGGTGCCGGCCCATTGCGACGACGGCTTCTCGGCGCGATTCCGGGCGGGCGAGCTCTTGGCCATGGAGCTGGTGCACCACTACGCGGATGGCCTATACATTTACGTGCTCGATTTCGGTCTGAGCGACCATGTCACGCAGATCTATCCGGAGCCCGGGGGCGCAGAGCTTCTACTACCCGGTCTAGCGCTGAGCATCGGCAAGCAGGAGTACGACGAGTTGGAGCTGGTCTTTCCGACCGAGAGCCTGCAACCCGAGGAGGGGGCGTTTCTGCCCGGCACACCGAGCCGGGGATTGGGTTTCGTCAAGGCTTTTGCCACCACGAGCCCTACCGATTTTTCTTGGATCACAACGCCCGACCGCGCTCCCGAGCCCCATCGGGGAGCCAATCGCTTGGAGAGTCTCCTTTCCTTGGGCAGAATCCAACCGTCGTTCCGCCACCGCGACGATTGGACTTGCATCCAACGGGCCATTCGCCTCATACGCTGAGCTCTCGGTGACCTCGCTACGGCGAAAAAGCTTTTCTGTTATTCTGGAATCTGACCACCAAACCGAATCCAGTGCTTTCTCGAGTGGAGACGGAAATGGGGAAGGATTCCGCCCTGCGGGAGGATTACCCAGGGGCAGATCAATTTGCTTTTCGAGCTCTCTTTGACACCTTCTATCGGCCGCTTTTAGGTTTTTTCCTCAAGCGAGGCTGCTCCGAGTCCGAAAGCGAGGACTTGGTGCAGGAGACGCTGCTCAATGCTTTTCGCGGATTTGATCGCTTTCGCCGGGAGGCCTCCGACGCCACTTGGATGTTTTCGATTGCCGGCAACGTGTGGCTCAATCATTTGCGAGCCACACGGGCCCAAAAGCGTCGTGTGCATCCGGTTTCGTTGGCGTCAGTGGACCCGGAATCCGATGAGATGGCGGATCAGCCCACGGGCGCTTCAGACTCGGCCCTAGATCGATTGCTCGAAAACGAACGACGACTTCAGTTGAAGACGGCCATTCGGCAATTGCCGGAAGGGCGGCGGCATGCCCTGCACCTGCGGATCGTGCACGGCTTGAAGTATCGAGAAATCGCCCTGCTGCTGGGGATTGAGGTCAATACCGTGAAGTCTCAAATCTTCCAAGCCAAGCGGCAGCTCGAAGAGAGCTTGAAGCCTTCGAGGTTGCAGGCCCAGCCCCGTGAGGACGGCAGCCCATGAGTTTCGAAGACCGGGAGCTCGCGGAGCTCCTACGCTCGACCGTGGACTCGGATTCCGCGTCCGAGGTCGATTTCGGCACCCTAGATTTCGGCACCCTGTTGAAGCTTAAAGCGGGTGAATTGGAGGGAGAAGCCGCCGACGAAGCGCGAAGAGCCTTGATCGCCGACCCGGAGCTTGCCCGGGCGTTGCTCGATGTGGACCGTCTCGACGAGCTCGAGCAAGCGGCCGCGGGTGTGGGAGCGGATCGGCAGGAGGCGGCATGGGAACGGTTGGTCGCCGCCGGCTTGCCGATGCCGTCCGCCGAGCCCAAAGGCGAGACGGCCGGGCGGGCCCTCGCCTCAGTGGCGTCGGAGCCGAGGGAGGAAGCAGAGGAAACGGCTCGGTCGTGGACCTTCCGCCGGCTGGTGGCGCGCTATCCCGTGGCTGCCATGGCCGCGTCCATGGTGCTGGCGTCGGCCCTGACGATCCTACTCACGCAGCCGGGCGCTCCCGGCTCTGACCACAACAGCGTGGTAGACGACAGCATCTCAGACGACCGCATCTCAGGGCTTTTTGAGTATGAGTCCCTCTCTCTCGACGCCGCGGCCGGTCCTCAGCGATCGGCCGGTGCCCGAGCGCAGGCTTTGGTCCTGTCTCAGGGGGCGTCGTCAGCGGTGCTGGTGGGTCTGAATCCGCCGGCACGTTTGGCGCTGGGTTTCGACCTACCCGACGTGGCGGAAGCCGTGCTGTTCCAAGGCGATTCCCCGTCCGAGCCGGTACCCACCCGCTTGCAAGAAGAGGGGATGTATTTGCTGTGGATTCCCGCCCGGGAGCTGACCCCTGGTCTCCTGCGGATCGAGCTCAGGGATCCCACGGGCGGTGAGACTTTCGCCGAATACTCCCTCGACCTGTTGTTCGACGAATCACTGCCCGACCAATCACCGTGACACATCCAGCTGACCAGGCTCGCTTCAGCTGGGCTCGGGTCGGATCGCTCCTCTGGGCCATCGGTTGGTTGGCGGGTTGCGGAGGAGCCCAAGAACCGATTCCCGCCGGACGGGAGCCGGTCTCGCCGGAGGTCCTCCAGCTGATCGCAAGGCAGGATTTGCGCTCCGATGATGCGGGCTCCGAGGGACCGTGTTCCGAGTATGTGTTGGATCCCGAAGCCGAAATGCTCCTAGAGCGGGCGAGCAAGCCCGTCGGCACGGAGGCTTTCGAGGGCCTCGTCCAGAAGCTTGAGCTGGCGGTCCAAGCCGAGGAAGCAGGCGGTCGGTGGTGCACCCACGCGACCTTGCTCGGCGTGTTGGGGGATGTTTGGTCGAAGAGAGAGCCGCCGACCGCGGCAGCCCACTATGCGCAGGGCCTAAGGTCCGCCTATCGGGCAGGCTCACCAAAGTTGGTCGCGGGTCTGCTCAACGATTTGGGGTTGTTGGAAGGGCGACGCCAACGGTCGAGCCAGGCCTTGGAGCATCTCGCGGGAGCTCGCATGTTGTGGCGACACCTCGGTGACGGCTCGGAGTGGGCCAACACCCATCTGAATGCCGGCGTGCTCAACCTGCGGATGGGTCGGCTGCGGGCGGCTCGGAAAACCCTCGACCAGGCGTGTGATCGCCTCCGCCGTCTGGGATCGTCCGACGCCGGCCGCCTAGCGATTTGCTTGACGTGGCAGGGACGGCTGCTCGGCGACACCGGAGAAGACCAGCTCGCTTTGGGGGCCTTGGAGGAAGCGATGGCCCTGCGCCGGGCCGCTTCCATGGCCGAGACGCCGGGTTTGGACGCCCTGGGCGGGGCTCACCTGGCCGCGGGGCGCGTAGAGCAAGCCGCGGAGCTCTTCGAACGGTCGGTCAGCGCTTCACGGAATCCCGTGGATCGGGCCAATGCCACGGCGAATTGGGCGGATGCCCAGCTTCGGCTCGGTCGTTTGCACAAAGCGATCGAGCTCAGCCGGCAGTCCGAAGAGTTGGCGGAACAGACCGGCTTGGGGGACTCCAATCTGACTCTGCACAACCTGCACGTGCAAGCCCAAGCGTTCCACGGTCTCGGGCAATGGCACGCAATGGACGGGGCTTTCGAGTGGATCTTGGGCACTTTTGAAAGCTTGCGAACCCGGGGGCAAGGTGAGCTTCTGCTGCCGTTCTTCTCCCGCAGAAGGCATGTGCTCGACCATTTCGTGCTGGCCTGGGCGTCACGCGGGCGCGCTCGAGAGGCCTTTGAGGTGGCGGAATCGGTCCGCGCTCGGAGCTTGCTCGATCATCTGGTTTGGCCGATGGATGAGCTTCGATCCGCGGCCGACCCCGAGCTGACGGCTGAGCTGGATCAGCTTCGGGGCGAGCTGGGGACGGCTCTCGAAGATCTCGAGGGGCGGTTGCGGCAGGTCGGATTGGGGCCGGGCGCCACTGACACTGCGGCCTCTGCCGCCGAAACCGCTCAATCTTCCATCAACCAGGGATTGGGCCTGGGCTCAAAGGCCGACACAGACACAGACATCGAGCTCGCCATCTCTCGAGCCGCCGCCCTGCGCTTGCGCCTGGCCGCGGTAGAGGCCGAGATGCGCGCACAGATCGGAGCCGAGGGGGCCGAGGTGTTGGATTTGGAATCCGCCCAGAGGCTCTTGGCGCCCGAGACATTGATGTTGGTGTACTGGCTGGGCGATGAGCGCAGTCTACTTTGGTCCGTGGAGCGCGACGCATTTCAGCTATACGAAGGCCTTCCTTCCAAAAAGGCGCTGGAGCCGGCAATTACGGCCTGGCGTCGATACATGGCGAAGGGGCCGGGAGCCAAAGCGGGCTCCCTTCGTGAGTCCGAGGCGTTGGCTGAGGCTTTGTTGGGCCCTGTGGCCGACCGACTTCGGCCCGGCCGCCCTCTGGTCTTGGTGGTGGAAGGGGGATTGGCCGCTTTGCCCTTCTCGGCGTTGCCGAAACCCGGCAAGCAGGGTGAGCCCATGGTCAAGGATCATCCGATCAGCTATGCCTATTCCGTATCCTCGGTGGCGGCGATTCGATTGCGATCCGACCAGCGATCCACGCGCCAGGGCAAGTTGATCTCGGTGGTCGCGGATCCGGTCTACGGCCCCAACGATCCCAGGAGCCCGAGATCGACGCTAGAGCCGAGCGGCGGTCCGGAGGAACTGCGCGGTGCCGGCCTCGATCCTTTTCCCCTGAGCCGGTTGACCGCCTCGGGCGTCGAAGCGGAGCGGATCGCAGCGACCCGGGGATTCAGCCCTCAGACCGGCCTTGCCGCCACCAAAGAGTGGGTGCTCGGCGGCGCGTTGGCCGACAGCCGTTTCGTGCACTTCGGCACCCATGCCCGAATCGACTCCGAGGCGCCGGAGTTGTCGGCCCTCGAGCTGAGCCGGATCGACGCCCAGGGTGGACCCATCGACGGCTCCTTGCGCTTGGGAGATCTACACGGGCTGTCCCTGTCGGCGGAGCTGGTAACTCTCGCGGCTTGCGATTCCGCCCTCGGTCACGATGTGGTGGGGGAGGGCGTCATGGCCTTGCCACGGGGATTCCTCAAATCCGGCGCCGCGGCGGTGGTGGCCGGCCTGTGGTCCGTGTCCGATGCCCCGACCTCCGAGCTGATGATCGAGCTTTACCGTCAGCTGATCGATCTCGGCTCGGCCCCCGACCAAGCCCTGAGGGCGGCCCAGCTCAGCCTGTTGGAGCGAGAACCTTGGTCCGATCCGGTCCATTGGGCGGGATTTGTGTTGATCGGCGACGGCACGGCGAAAAATCCGTCCTCCCCACAAACCTTTTCCTCCCACCGGTTTCTACCCTCTTCGAAACCGATGGAAAGGCGGACGCTTCGTCGTTGAAGCGAAGGCCTTCGAATGGCTCGGGTCGCCTGGGTGGCGAGCCGAGCATCCCGTGGGAAAGGAGCACCAGATGACACTTCAAACCGGTTGGCAAGAATTCCGTTCGCCCGTTGCACCGCCGTCTCCATGGCGCGCAGGGGGTGATGATCCGCCGGGCGATCCGACCCAAACCGACGACACCGCCAAGGCCGGTGGCGGCCTGCCCTTGGAAGGTGCCGACGAGCCGCTGGATGGCTCCGAAGACAGCTGAAGGCAGCTCGGGGGCAGCTCGGCAACGCCTGGCCGGCTCGCCGGGTCGGGGCCGGGCCGAGCTGCTCTCCTTGGGGCTCGACGCGGAAGCCGGCCGGTCGTTCTATTCCGGGCTCAAAGCCCATGAGCCGGGGCTGCTCGCGGGTCGACGTCGGCTGCGGGCGGATCTCGAAGCCACCGATTTGAGCCAAGCGGGCTGGGGCGCGGTCTTTCCCAGGGATGTGGACCCGGCGATCGTCGAGGCCTTAGGACCACTGCTCGATCTGCGTCGACATCAAGCCGGGGACCTTTTTCGCCGGCTCAGTTACATTCCGCGGGAAGGACCGGGCACCTTCCTGTCACGCCTGCGGGCCGGTCCCGGGCCGGTGGCGCCATCTTCGGTTCCTTATTATTTGCTGTTGGTGGGCTCGCCCAAGGACATCCCACACGGCTTTCAATTCGACCTGGATTTGCAATATGCGACGGGTCGTCTCGATTTGCCCAACCCCGAAGCCTACGCCGCCTACGCTCGATCCCTGGTCGCTTCTGAGGGGCGGGGAATCCAAAGATCCCATGCCCTCAGATCCCATGACCTCAGATCCCATGATCTCGACCTATTCTCGGTCGGCCATGGTCCTAGCGGCCTCGATCCAGCTACCGACTGCGCCCGGCGGGCTTTGGCAGACCCTTTGGAACGGGCGCTGAAGCGTCGCGAGAGCTTTCGCCTTCGACGCTTCGACGGCATGGCAGCGAGCAAGAATCGCCTGCAACGCTGCTTGACCGAAGGGGCCGCCCGCATTGTGATGACCGTGGGCCATGCGGCCCTTTTCCAACCCGACAACCCACGGCTTCGCCCTTGCCAAGGCGCGCTCGTCTGCTCGGACTGGCCCGGCCAAGGTCCTGCCTACGCCAAACACTATTTCGCCGCCTCCGACGTGCCCGACGAGGCATCCCTAGCGGGTCGGATCTTCGTGTTGTTCGGTTGCCACACGGCGGGCACTCCCCGTTTGGACTCCTTCGGCGCTCCCGGTCGAGATCGGAGAGCCGAGCGTCGCCTGCTGGCTCACGAGCCCTTTTTGGCAAAGCTGCCCCAACGGCTCTTGGCTCATCCAAAGGGTGGCGCCGCGGCGGTGGTCGCCCATGTGGACCGGGCCATGCCCAGCCACCGATTCGGAGATTTCGAGGACGGTCAAAGCCATTGCTTCGAGGAAATTCTCGTACAGCTGCTCAAGGGGCGGCCGGTGGGGCTGGCCATGGAGGCATTCTCCCAGCGTCACGGGGAGCTGGCGGCTCGTCTGGTGGCGGAGAGTCTCGGCGCCGGAGATGGGGATTTCGAGCCCGTGGATCGCTTGGAGCTGTGGTCCGCCTATTGCGACGCGCGATCCCATATCGTCCTGGGAGACCCGGCAGCTACGGTGTGCGGATCCTAAGGGTGATCGGTCGGCCGGACGAATCCTGACTGCAAAGCTTGGACAAGGCGGGTATGATTAGCATCTGCCGAGCATGCTCGGCCGGCCGGAAACGGGGTTTTCCACCCGAATCATCCGCCTCAATCCGATCCTTGAACCCAGGGATTTTCAAGACCTAGCCCAGAGATCCAGCGATTCATGAGCACCGATCATCCGCAGTCCCCATCTACCGGCACATCGCCGGCTCCGACTCCGAAGAAACGTCGCTACAAGAAGGCGGTAGGACCCAAGCTGCAGCGGGTCTTGAGTGTGGTGTTCGGCCTTTTTGCCCTGCTCGCCATCAACTCGACCTATTTGGTCGGCGTTTCGATCCTCGAAAGCACCACGGGTCAGACCTTCCAGAATTGGTTCTACATGAACATGTTCCTGGTCCACCTCGTGCTCGGGGTCTTGATCCTCTTGCCGGCGCTGATCTTTGGCTTCATCCACATGTACAACACCTACGACCGCCGAAATCGACGGGCGGTCAAAGCCGGTTATGCGCTATTCGGCATGGTGGTGTTGCTGCTGGTGTCCGGTGTGGTGCTGACCCGGCTCGAAGGGGTGATCGTGGTCAAGGATCCCGCGACTCGCTCGATCGCGTATTGGGTCCATGTGATCACGCCGCTGCTGGCGGCCTGGCTCTTTGTGCTGCACCGTTTGGCGGGCAAGAAAATCAAGTGGCAGGTGGGCCGTCGGTGGGCGGTGGTGGCGGCGATTTTCGCCGCGATCATGGTGGTGTGGCAGGCTCAGGACCCGCGGCAGTGGAACGTCGAAGGACCGGCGTCCGGCGAGCAATATTTCTTCCCCTCTCTCTCTCGAACGGCCACCGGCGACTTTATTCCGCAAGAAGTGCTGATGAACGATCAGTACTGCCAGAAATGCCACGAGGACAGCCACAAATCGTGGTCTGTTTCCATGCATCGCTTCAGCTCGTTCAACAATCCGCCCTATAAATTTTCCGTGGACTCGACCCGCCGAGTGGCCGAGGAGAGGGACGGCAATGTGCAGGCCGCGCGTTTTTGCGCGGGATGCCACGACCCGGTGGTCTTTTTCAGCGGTAAATTCGACGATCCCGACTTCGACGACGTCAACGATCCCACGGGTCAGGCCGGCATCACCTGCACGGTTTGCCACGCCATCACCCACGTCAACTCGGTACGCGGCAACGCCGACTACACCATTGAAGAGCCCACCCACTATCCCTTTGCCGGCTCCGATTCCGAGACCCTGCAATGGGTCAATCAGCAGCTGGTGAAGGCCAAGCCCGAGTTCCACAAGCGCACCTTCTTAAAGCCCCTGCACAAGACCCCGGAATTCTGTGGCAGCTGTCACAAGGTCCATTTGCCGGAGGAGCTGAACAAATACAAATGGCTGCGGGGTCAGAACCACTATGACACCTACCATTTGTCCGGCGTCTCCGGCCACGGCGTCACCAGCTTCTACTATCCACCGGCGGCTCAGGAAAATTGCAACGGCTGTCATATGCCGCGCGAAGCTTCCGAGCAATTCGGCGCCCAAGACTTCGACGGCGACGGCACCTTGGAGGTTCACGACCACCAATTCCCCAGCGCCAACACCGCGATTCCCAAGCTGCTCGACATGCCCGATTGGGTCAATCAGAAACACGCGGATTTCAATCGCGATGTGATGCGCTTGGATATTTTTGCCTTGAAAGAAGGCGGAACCATTGACGCCGCGCCGATTGCTCCGTTGCGACCCACGGTGCCCGAGCTGCGGCCGGGTCAGGAATATTTGCTCGACATCGTGGTCCGCACCGCCAAGATGGGGCATCTCTTCACCCAAGGGACCGCGGACTCGAACCAGGTGTGGCTGGATGTGCGCATGATCGCGGAATTCCCGGACGGTCCCCGCACCATCGGCCGTATCGGTGGCTTAGGGGATCAGAATCGGGTCGATCCTTGGTCCCACTTCGTCAACGCTTATGTGTTGGATCGCTACGGACGCCGCATCGATCGACGCAATGCGGAAGATATCTTCATCGCCCTCTACAACCACCAGATCCCCCCCGGCGCCGCGGACTCGGTGCATTTCCGCTTTACCGTGCCCGAAGAGGTGACGGGCCCGGTGCGGGTCGAGGCGCGGTTGCAATATCGGAAGTTCGACACCACCTACATGGTGTTGGTCAAAGACAACCCGGAGTGGGTGAACGATCTACCGATCCTGACCCTCGCGGAGGATCGGCTGACTTTCCCGGTGGCGGGATTCGTCGGCGAGCCGCTCCACAACCCGATGCCCGCCACGTCCGACGAATGGATGCGCTGGAACGACTACGGCATCGGCCTGCTGCGCAAAGGCGGCAAGTCTAAGGGCGAGCTGAAACAAGCGGAGCACGCCTTCTCCCAAGTGGAGCGTTTGGGGCGCACCGAGGGCGCGTTGAATTTGGCCAGGGTCTATTTTGCCCAGGGTACCGTCCAAGATCGGGCGATCGAAGCCTTGCAAAGGGCGTCCAAGGCTCATCCGGAATCGGGAGCCCCCGCTTCGCCGGCTTGGACCGTGGCTTGGTTTACCGGTTTGGTCAACAAACAGAACGGTTTCTTGGACGAAGCGATCACTAACTTCGAGAGCATCTTGAGCTTGGACGACGCGGAAACCCGACGCCGCGGATTCGACTTTTCGCAGGACTATCGAGTGCTGGCGGAGCTGGGGCAAACCCTCTACGAACGGGCTCGACAAGAACGCGGTGAGTCACGGAAGGCCCAGCGTTTGGAGCTGATCGATCGTTCGAAGACCATGTTCGAGAAGGTGCTTTCCCTGGATCCAGAGCATGTGTCCGCCCATTACAACCTCTATTTGTTGCACAAAGAGCTGGGTAACGAGGACCTAGCCGGCGAGCACTTCGAGCTTTACCAGAAGTACAAGATCGACGACAACGCCCGGGATCAAGCCGTGGCCGTGGCCCGGGCCGCGGATCCCGCAGCCAACCATGCCGCCGAGGCGATCGTGCTCTACGATCTCCAGCGATCCGATGCCTTTGAGCTGGGCTCGGATCCGTCGACTCGCAGGTCTCAGCCCTTTGAGCTGCTCGCGAACGGCCCGTGGGGTGAAGGCTCCGAGGAGCCGCCTGCTCCAAGCCAGACCGCGCGCAAAGCTCCGGACGTGCCGAGCGCTTCAGTAGCCACGGGGGCAGCGGGCTCTCCGTGAATCCGGTCTCTTCGAAGCCGGGGACCCTCAGGGGCGGCGGGCGGGATGGCTGACATGAAAAACGGCGGGCTCGACCTGCTGCAGGCTCAGCAGGCCAAGGCGCGTGCTTGGCGTCTTGGTGCGGCGATGCTACTTTGTGCCCTTGGGCTTTTTTGGATGTCGTCCGAAGAGCCCGCCCCCGATCCTCCCAGTCAGGACCCGCCGTCTGTAGTTCCTGCGACCCCCAAGGTGAGCTCATCGCCGGCGGATCTCGACACAGTGAATGGGCCACCAGAGGGCGAGAGTCTCCCTGAGGTGGGTCGGCACGAGCCGGCTGCGATGGCCTCCGTTCCCCGGGGCCTCTTTATCGACGTCACCGCTGAAGCGGGCATCGACTTCGAGTACCGCAACGGCGCCGCGGGCGACAAGCTGCTGCCCGAGACCATGGGCGGTGGAGTGGCTTTCGTCGATCTGTTGGATCAAGACGGCGATCCCGACTTGCTGTTTGTCGGCGGTAGCCCCTGGTCGGCTTTCGAGGGCGAGGAGACCGGGCGGGAGGCCTCCCTCGGATTGTTTCGAAACGACGGCACGGGTCGCTTTCAAGACGTGACCTCGGAATCCGGTCTCGAGGTCACGCTCTACGGCATGGGCCCCGCGGTGGGGGATTTCGACGGTGATCACGATCTCGATATCTTCATTTCGGGGGTGGGTGGTCACCGTCTTTTCCGCAACGACGACGGCTTCTTCGTCGACGTCACCGCGTCCGCGGGATTGGCGGAGCCTGCGGCGGACAAGACCTCTGAAGCCCATGGAGCGTCGGGAGCGGAGGCTCCTGCCGTGCCTTGGTCCACGGGCGCGACCTTTTTCGACTCGGATCGAGACGGAGATCTGGATCTCTTCATTTGCCATTACGTGCGCTGGTCCCCCGCCATCGAGCGTCGTCTCGAATTCCGCTTGGAAGGCATCGGCAGGGCCTATGGCCCGCCGCAGGAGTACGCGGGCACCCAATCGCAGCTCTTTTTGAATGAAGGTGGTCGGTTCACGGACGTCAGCCGGCAGCTCGGTCTTTGGGTGCCGACCGATCCGGCACTCGAGCCGCTCGGCAAGGCGTTGGCGGTGAAACCGACGGACCTCGACGACGACGGCTGGATGGATCTTTGGGTGGCCAACGACACGACCCGGAATTTTCTTTTTCGGAATTTGGGAGCAGGACGAGGGTTCGAGGAAGTCGGGGAGTGGTGGGGACTGGCCTACGATTCCGACGGCAGAGCCACCGGCTCCATGGGCTTGGACCTGACTTTTCCGGAGGGCAGCGCAGAGCCGATGCTCTTGGCCGGCAATTACGCCGAGGAAATGAGCTCGCTCTACCGGGGGGACGGCAGCGGAGAGTTTTTTACCGACGAATCCGCGGCTTTGGGTCTCGGCCCCGCGAGCCGAGACATGCTGACCTTCGGCGCGATTTTTCTCGATGTGGACCTCGATGGCTCGGCGGATCTATTACAAGTCAACGGGCATGTGGAGCCCGAGATCGAGATGTTGGATCCCTCCCAAACCTATCGACAGCCGGCTCAGCTGTTTTGGGGCTCGGGCGGCGGACGGCTGGAACTGGCCGATCCCGAGGTCTTGGGAGATCTGGTGGCTCCCCGCGCCGGAAGGGGGGTAGCCTTCGGGGATATGGACGGCGACGGAGACTTGGATGTGGTCATGACGGAGCCGGCCGGGCGTCCCGTCCTATTGCGTAACGAGCTGAGGTCGAGGCATATTCAAGGCTCAAGCGGAGAGGCGCAGCGCAGAAAAATAAGCCAATCCAGCTCGGCGGCTGCCGGTCGGCTCGGTGGCCACTGGATCCGTCTGCGATTGAAGGCCCCTGGGCCGAATTCCTGGGCTTTGGGCGCCCGGGTCGAGCTGATCACCCCCCGGGGTCGCCGGCTCCAAGAGCTGACCCCGACCCGCGGCTATTTGTCTCAGTCGGAGATGGCGCTCACCTTCGGCTTAGGGGATTCCGCCGAGGTCACGGAGATCAAGATTCGGTGGCCCGACGCCACCGAGCAAACCCTAGCCGGTCTCCCGGTGGACCGATCGCATACCGTGCATCATCCGCTCTTGAAGGAAACGAATCCGCGGAAGCCGTCTTCCGGCTCTTGAGTCTTCGAAGGTCGAGGCCGGACAAACTTGGTGGGGAATTGGCCTGCCCATATAATGGCAGGATCTTCACGGGGGGTTTCATCGGCGGGAGTGCCAAAGGCGGACCCATGGAAGGACATCAAGAACGATCCGCCTGGACATACGACGAGGTGGTCGAGATGATTCGCTCGATTCCCGAAGTCGCTTCCTGGTCCGACTTTGATCGGCTGCTCGGCCGCCCCCTGCTATCCGGAATCAAGCCGAGCTGGGAGTACGTTTGTCATGCGGGCAGTGCGTTCGGCTCTCCTTGGCAAACTGGATTTCCCGGCGCTGCGGCGGTACTTTGCCTTCATTACAGCATCCATTTGGTGGACGACGTTTTAGATGAAGATCCTAAAGGGCTACACCACGGTCTCGGGCTCGGGGCAACCTTCAACCTGGCGACTGCTTTTCAAGCCGCTGCGGGGGTTTGTTTGAGCCGATCGAATGCTTCGGCCGCAGCCTTGTCCATGATGCATTCGCAGCTGCATGAAGCGGTCATCGGTACTGGATTCGGTCAATATCTCGACGCCCTCGATCCCTCGGGGGAAGACGAGTATTGGCGGATCGTCGGATTGAAGACCCCGCCTCTTTTCCGCTGCGCTTTGTTCCTGGGCACCATGCTGGCCGGAGCCGGCGAGGCCATCGCCCGTCGGGTGAGCGAGCTGGGCGTCTTCCTCGGCGAGATCGCCCAGATCAACGACGATTTGGGAGACGCTCTGGCCCGTCCGGCGACCGCGGATTGGCAGCGTCGCCACGGGTGTTTGCCGATTTTATACGCGCGGATTTCCGAGCACCCGGAACGGGATCGATTTCACGAGCTGGCGGATCGAGTGGGCGCGGATCGCCAGGACATCCAAGCTCTCGAAGAAGCCCAGGATATTCTGGTTCGGAGCGGGGCGGTGAGCTATTGCGCTTTCCGCTTAGCCAAGTCGTACCGAGCGGGAGTTGAGGAGCTGGATCGCCTGGAGCTACCCCATGGGGAATCGCTTTTGGAGCTCTTCGACTATCAAGCGCGTCCGCTCCGACGCCTCTTCGAACGACTTCATCTCGGTGATTTCGAGCAAGTGGTCGGCATAAGCTGATGCTCAAAGCTCGCTTGTCCAGCTTGGGCCGCTCGGACCTTGCCCTCCTGGCGATTTCCTTCGTCGTCTTGCTTTGCTGCCTCTACTACGCCTACCTCGACTTCAGCCGGCCCAGCCTTCGCTTCGTGCTCCATCCCCCGACCTGGGAAGTCATCGAGGTGGACCCCGAGTGCAAGGACCTGCCGGCAGATTGCTTGATGGTCTATGACCAGGTGCTGAGCTTGGGCAGTGTCGATCGAGAGTCGGTGGCCCACGATCGCAGCATTCCTCTGTTCCGGGATTTCCGCGAGCAACCCCATACCGAGCACCCCGTGACCTTCGTCCGCAACGGTATCGAGCGCACGGTGTGGATCAGGCCCCAGGCTCAGACCGACATCTTCGAGACGTCGAGCTTGGTGTGGATTTTCCCCGGGGTCTTCTGGCTCGCCGGCACCTTGGCGATTATCTTCTTGCGCCCGCGAGACGCCCAATGGCTGGTGCTGGTGTCGTTGTATTACTGCGTGGCCTTGTGGGGAGCTTCCGGTCTGCTCTCAGCGACCCAGGCGGGTTATAGCGCCATCGTCTTCAGATTTGTGATCTGGGCGTTTGCGCCCTTATTGCTGCATCTGCACCTCATCCTGCCGAATCGACGCTTCAAGTCCATGGAGCGCTTTGTGCTCATCCCTTCCTACGTGGCTTGCGGTGCGTTGGCCGTGGTGGACTACATCGCCAACTTGAGCCAGATCTGGGTGGTCATCCCGATCTGCTTTTCGATCGTTTGCTCGATTTCATTGCTCCTGCTGCGGCTGGTCATCGACGAGAAAATCTCGCATCGAATCATCAATCGTTTGCTGCTTTTCGGAATCGGCGTCGGCTTCCTGCCGATCATGCTGCAAGTTCTGATCAGCGCGACCCAAGCGGAAGGGAGCCTGGGTGCGAGCCTTTACGCCACCCTCAATGGTGTGTTGATCGTGATGACCCTGCCGATTTGGCCATTTTCTTACCTCTATGCCCTCTACCGACACGGCTCGGGCATGGTGGAGTTTCGCGCCAATCGAATTCTCAGCACATACGGCTTCTACTCCCTATACGTCACCCTCTTCGTCGCCGTGTTCATGATCTGCTCACGGTGGGTGGATGATCCCGGGGATCAGCTCCAGCTCAGCCTGACCGTTTCCCTCGTTTTCTTGGTGGCCGCGGGACCCTTGCGTCAACGTTTGGAGAGATTGGTGGATCGTCACATCTACGGCATCCACTACAAACCCCATCAGGTCTTGAGCCGATTCGCCGAGCTGATCCCGTCCTCATTCGATCGCTCGAATTTGCGGCGGGTGATCTGTACCGAAATTTTGCCAACTCTGATGGTTCGCCGGTCCGCTCTCTACGCCATGGAAGACGGCAGGGTGACCTCCATCTACGAGCAAGACTTGGTGGGAGAGCTTCCTACGGTGGAGGAGCTGCGGCGGCTGCGGGTGAGGGTGCGTCCCTTCAAGTCCCTGAACTTGGCGGCAGACGAGCGCTTCCCGTGGGTGCGTCTGTGCATTCCCTTGGCCACCCAAGATCGGGTGATCGGTCTTTGGCTCCTGGGTCGGCGCGATCCGGACGATTTCTACCCTCGCAGCGATATTGAGCTTCTGAGCCAGCTGGGGAACCAGATCGCTCCGGTGATCGAGAATGTCCGATTGGTGGAGATGGCTCGTCAAGAGGTGGAGGAAAATCGGCGCCTCCAAGAGCAGCTCGTGCAATCGCAGAAGATGGAAGCGATCGGACGCCTATCCGCGGGCGTGGCCCACGACTTCAACAATCTGCTGTCGGTGATCCTGGGCTACAGCTCCCTGCTGATCGCGCGGTACCGAACCGACGAGAGCCTCAATAAATATCTGTCGGATATTCGCGACGCCGGCAATCGAGCGGCTTCCTTAACCAAGCAGCTGTTGGCCTTCAGCCGCCAACAGGTGATGGAAGCTCGAACCATGGACCTGAACACCGTCATCATGGACGTGGAGAAGATGCTGCGCCGCTTGACCGGCGAGCATATCGAGGTTCAGACCGAGCTTTCGGACAGCCTGCCTTTGGTCAAAATCGATCCCGGGCAAATGGGCCAAGTGATCATGAATCTCGCAGTCAACGCTCGCGACGCCATGCCCGATGGTGGATCCATCACCATTTCCACGGCCCTCTCGGTGCTGCATGAGATCGATGAGGATCCCCAGCAGGGCACGATTCCCCCCGGGCGCTTTGTGTCGATGACCATTCAGGACACGGGGACCGGTATCGACCCCGAGCTCCTTCACCGGATTTTCGAGCCGTATTTCACCACCAAGGAGCTGGGCAAGGGCACCGGCTTGGGTCTTTCGATGGTCTACGGCATCATCAACCAGTCGAAGGGTTATATCCGCGTTTCCAGCAGCCTGGGGGCGGGTAGCAGCTTTAGGATTCTGCTGCCGGCCGTCTCCCAGGAGAGCCGATCGCGAGGCGAGGAAAGCAGCGCTTTCGAGCCTTCTTCGGATATCGGCGATGAAACGATCCTGGTGGTGGAGGACGAAGACAGCGTCCGGATGGTGGCCTGCGAGATTCTGGAGTCGAAGGGATACCGGGTGTTACGGGCGGCCGGTGGATCCGAAGCCATAGCCCTTTTTAAGTCCCACAAGTCGAAAATCGACCTTCTGCTCACCGACGTCATCATGCCGCATATGAAGGGGCCGGAGCTGGCGGCTCGTTTGCTCAGTTTGCGACCGCAGATGAAGGTCGTGTTCATGTCCGGCTACAACGAGGAGTCGATCTTGGGCAAGCGGCTCGGTGAGGACGGCACCCGTTTGATTCAGAAACCCTTTACCCCCAATGGTTTGGCCAAGCAAGTGCGGCAGGCTCTGGACGGCCCCGTTCCATCGGAAGGTTTGTCGCGCAGCGGTCGTTCGAAGTGAATCCTTCTCGGGTTCGCTCGCGCTTAGGGCTATAATCGCCATCCTTGAATCCATCCTGTCGAAGACTGGGCGCGGCTGCTGGAGCTGCCTCCCGGTTGCCGGTACCAAGGTGATGCCCACCAGGTGATGCCATTGAGAGATTCGCACCTCAAAGACCCGACAGAGCAAAGCTCGGCCGTGGACAGCCGATCGGCTCCGGCAGCAAAAACCGATGACGACGATGGCGGTGGCAAGAACCCCTCACCCCGTGGCGGCTTGGTGCCTTTCGACAGCAGCCGGGTCGACATGTTGGAGAGCCTGCCGGAGAGCGAGGGCGACCTCCCGGATCGTTACGACATTCGGGAGAAAGACACCGGCCCTGCTTTGGTATGCCGGGAGGCTCCTGGCCTAGCCGTGCACCTCGACCGGTCCTACAGCTTTTCAGAGGCGGAAGCTCGCAAGCTGCCGGCCCGCAGCATTCTTCTGGACGGCGCCGGAGCATTTGCGCCATTGGTGGACGACAGCGCGCTACTTTTCAATCTGGATCACCATCAAGGGTGCTCCCGCGCCTTCACCTTATCCACCTGTGAGCAGGCGCTGATTTTGGTCAGCAAGGGGCTCGAGCTGGACGTCGGGGATTGGGGGGTTTTTGCCAACGAGCCGGATTTGGACACGGTGTTCGCTATCTGGATCCTGCTCAATCATCGTCGGGTCCGCGAGCTGAGCCCCGAGGCCAGGGACCGCATCATTCCCTTGATTCGCCTCGAAGGCGCGATTGATGCCAATGGTCTGGAAATCGCGGAGCTTTGCGGCCTTCCCCAAGATGTCCTGGCGGTGGAGAAAGAGCGGCTCGACGCATTGCATGCCATCGAGCTGGAAAGCAAGCGCTCCGGCCATTGGGCCACGGCGGACCTGGCCTCCTATACCCGAGAGCTGCTGTTGGAAATCGACAAGCTGGTCTTCCGAAGCGCGGATTTTCAGGACTATTCCAGCATCGATAAAGAATACGGCCATGTGGAGATCGGTCAAGGCAAGGTGGCCGTGGTCTGCCGCGACGAAGGCGGAATCTACGATGTCGAACGGCGTCTCAAGAAAGTTTGGGGAGAACGGCTGGGCATTATCGCCCTGGAGAAAGATCGCAACCACTACACGTTGCGGCGGGTGGCGACCCTTTCCGGAATCGAGCTCGAATCCGCCTACAATAAGCTGAATTTATTGGATCCTGCGGTGGATGGCCGCCCAGCCACCAAGCGATGGGGCGGCTCCGACGACATTGGAGGCTCGCCACGCCCCACCGGGACCGGGCTCTCTGCCCGCGAGATCGCCAAGATTCTCAAGCTGACTTATAAGAAGGTCCGCCCGATCCAGCACCTTCAAAGACTGGCCACCGCGGGCCTTTGGGTGCTGGTCTTGGCCTTGGTGGGCGGGGTCGGCGTGCTCGGTCTCAGACATCTCGAGCTGTCCGAGGCGACTCCCCAAGGATCGGCCATGGAGATGGGCACCGCCGCCCTGTTGGTCAGTCTTACCGCCTGGGCACTGACTCGCCAAGTTTCGCGGGGTTGGATGTGGCTCTACGGCTGGCGTCGACCGGCGGGGCTCGATTGGTGGTTCCTGGTGCCGTTGGTGATTGCGGGGGCCCTGGCGGGCGGCGCGTGGATCCCCTCCGAGCTGCCGTCCGATCGCAGCGCCCTAGGTTGGACGGTGGGTGCTTGTCTGCTGATGGCTTTGGCGACCGAGCTGGGTTTTCGGGGTTTGGTGCACGGCTTGCTGATCCTGGATCACCCCGTGCAGACCGCCGGCGGCAAATGGTTCGTGTCCCGCCCGAATTTCTATTCAGCGGCCATCTTTACGGCGGCGACCTGCGGCTTCTCCATGCTCTGGATTGCGCCTCACGCCTTTTCGGTCCCGGAGACCTGGCATTGGCCGATGATGGTGGTGGGAGCGATGCTCACAGGTTTGTCCCTGGGCGCGATTCGGGAGCGGGCATTGAGTCTTTGGCCCTGTGTTTTGGCTCTCGGTCTGGGGCAGCTGGCGCGCCTGGCTTTCGGTCTATTCGGTGCCTAGCGCGCCTTTGTCGAGGCTTTGCCGAAGCATTTGAGAATCGGTTGAGATTTCCTCTTGGAAAATCTTGGGACGGTATGCTACATTGCGCGTCCGCCGCAGCGGTCACGCACTGCTCGGTCGGCACGATTCGCGTGCCCCTATCGTCTAGCCAGGTTAGGACACCAGCCTTTCAAGCTGGCGACACGGGTTCGAATCCCGTTGGGGGTACCAACAACTCGCTCAGGATTAGGCCTCATTCGCCTAGGCCGATCCGAAAAAGCCCCGGCTCAGACCGGGGCTTTTTGCTGCCCGTCAAAAACTTGTGACCACCTATCGAACCTTGACGACCACAAGCGTGATGTCGTCGGTTTGCTCTCCGTCGGCTTTGAAGCTCCAGACATCGCCCAGCAGGGTGTCGCGGATCTCTTTGGCGGAACGGTCGTGAGCGGTGGTTTTCAGCCGCGCGGTCAAGCGCTCGTTGCCGTATAGATCGCCGTTTCGGTTGACCGTTTCGGCAATACCGTCGGTGTAGAGAAGGAAGATGTCGTCCTTCGAGCAGGGTAGGTGTATCTCCACGATGTCCTGGGGTAGCCGGGTGCCCAAGGGCAGGGAGGAGATGGCGACTTCTTCGACGGCTCCGGTCTCCGAGCTGTACCTCAGCAGGGGCGGGTGACCGGCGGAGGCCAGGGTGACCTGCCCGCACTGCGGGTCGAAGAGCGCGTAAAGCATGGTCACGAACTCTCGCCTGCCGGTGGTTTCCCGCACCACACGGTCCAGCTTTTCGAGCACCTCCGCGGGACGGTGGGCCGAATCCTTGAGCAGGTAGAGGCAGCTGCGAACCCCCGCCAGCAACAGGCCGCTGGCCACACCGTGTCCCGCCACGTCGGCGATCACCACCGCCTGGGCATCGTCACCGGACTGAAAGTATTCGTAGTAGTCGCCGCCGACCTCGCTGGCGGGGATGGAGATTCCCGCGATATCGAAAAACCGGTGCGACGGGTCGCTGCGCGGCAACATGCTCAGCTGGATGCGTCGAGCCTCGTCGAGCTCTCCTTGCATCCGGTGCCGCTCGCGGTGTCGCTGGTGCTCGCGCCGCCACACCAAGAGGAAGTCCCGGCGCCGTTTTTGGGTCTGGCGTCCGACCCAAAAGAATACCGAGCAGCACACGATGCTGACGGCGATCAAAGGCAACACTTGAACCGTCGAGTCTCCGATCCAGGCCGAGACCAAGTCTCGCCCCGCCGAGATTCCCCACAGCGGCACCAAGAGCAAAAAGCAATGCAGCTGCCGAAGGCAGAAGAAAATCAGGATTAGGGGCAGGATGAAATCGAGCCCGATATAGACGTCGGGCCACTTGGCCAGGGCCAGCAGGCGAGCCCCCACCAAATGGAAGAAGAGATAACCCAGCAAAATCGCACGAAAGTGGCGTTCGAAGAACGGCCGCTGAGATGCGGAAAACATTGCCCGCACCAAAATGAGGGTCACGGCGGGCACGATCAACCAAATGGGCGAGCCTTCCACCAGCAGAGCGATGATGCCGATCACGGAAAGGCCGGCCACCACCGTCAGGAATCGAAGCAGCACGATGCGATCCAGGTCGTCGAAGAAGGCCCGGATGGCCTGATCCTCGGGGAGGAGAATCAGCTCGTCCATGGTGCGGCGGTCGGATCGTCTGCTCACAACGGCATGGTAGCCCAGGGTCGGCGGATGCTCAACAATTTGACCGTGTCGCCGGGCCCGTTGGACCCGGTTCTATTCAATCGGCTCGAAGCCGTTTTCGGCGACGATTCCGCGGGTACGAGATTTCGCCTGAAATCTCGGCCCGATGCGTGTTTACGCACCAGCCCACCGGAACATTCGCGGTCCCATCGCGGTGAGACTTTTGCCACAGGCTGTTAAACTTTCCTTTGCGATAGACTGCCAACCAGCCCACCCGCCCATGGTGCAGCAGGTGACACGAAACCCATGGCGTCCGACCGCCGACAGTCTTGAGACTGGGCGTAGGAAGCCGGAGCCAGCGACTAAAAAATGACCGACGGTCCCAACGAAACAGGTTCATTCCGCCGCCAAATTCCTCCGGAGGGGCATGTCACCCTCAGATTCGAGAAATTCTCCTCCTTCGTCGAGGAATATCGGGCCGGTATCTCTTTGGGCGGTGTTTTTATCAAGACCCATCGTCCCCGACCGATCGGCACGGAGGTCCACTTCGAGTTCAAGCTGACGGACGGCTTTCGCCTCTTGCACGGGCAGGGAGTGGTGGTTTGGCAGCGACTCGAGGATCAAGGCCCCGAAGCTCCTGCCGGCATGGGCGTTCGATTCACCGCCATCGATGAGAGCGGTCGCCAGCTGGTGTTGAAGCTGCTCGAGGAGCAGGTGAAGGCGGGTGGGGCTCCCTTCGAGGTGGATCGGGTGCCGGAAGGCGCGACCTCAACCGCGTCGGCCACGACAGTTCAGCAGGATCTCTCGGACGAGGATCCGACCTTGGTGGGCGCTTCCGTGCAGGACCTCGATCCGAGCTTGCCGAGCCCTTCGGTCATTCCAGTGCAAAAACAGGCGGAATTGGGGTTCGATGCTCCCTGGGGAAAAAAGCTGCCGGGTGTGCCCCAGGACCTGCTGGGGGAGGAATCGGACCCAGAGGTCGAAAAGGCAGTCAGCACCATTCGTCCAACGATTCCTGCAGTGGCACCGGCGCAGGCCGGGGAGACATCTCAGCCTGCCGGCGGCGAGGGTGGGGGGGCTGGAGGGCCGGCGCCCCAGCCGGTCGTCCAACAGCCCGCGGCCCCGTCCGCCCCTCCGGTCTCGTCAAATCAGGCATCGACACCGGTAGCGCCGCCGATCTCCGACGACGAGGGCTCTGGTGGATCCGGCGCGCAGCTCGTCAGCCCGATGGAGGTAGATCTCGGAAGCGGGGAGGAGCCGACCTTGATGGGCTCTTCCGCCGGCCCGCCGGCTGAGCCCGCCGGGGCGCCACAGGCTTCGGAGACACCACAGGTCTCGGGGACACCACAAGCCGAGGGAGCCCAGGGTGTGCTTCCGTTGTCGATCCCGCCGACGGATCCCAGCCCGTCACTATCGTTCGATCCGGCGCCGTCGTTCGATCCGGCTCCGGCGGACCCACCGGCCTCCCCGGCAGCTCCCCAGCCCGATCCGTCGTTGGAAGAAAGCATGATGGAAGCCGCGGAGGAGGTCGAGGCGACGGTGGAGCTCGAGGAACCGGTGATCGACTTTGATCCCCCGCCGGAAGATATCTCCTTCGACCCTGGACCGGCGAGCCCGAGTGAGGAGGGAAGCCTCGGGGCGCCGGAGGTTCCGGATCCCGCATTTGGGGCGATGGAAACCCCGGTCGCGCCTTCGACGCCCGACCTCAGCCCGCCCGACCCGGAATTCTCATTTGGCGAAGCTTCAGAGTCCGCGGATTTCGATCCGGTCGGCGCCCCGGCTCCCATGGCTTCCGATCCGGCAGGTCTTGAATCGGGGCTGGAGCCCACCGCGGAAATGCCGCTGCCGGACGCACCGTCTTTCGAGACACCGTCATTCGAGACACCGTCCTTTGACGCCCCGTCTTTCGAGACACCGTCCTTTGACACACCTTCCAGTGAAGAGGGGGATTCTGAGGTCTCTTTCGAGACCCCGGCTTCCGAAGAGCCATCTTTCCCAGAACCATCTTTCGAAGAGCCCTCTTTCGAGTCTTCTAGTGCCGCTGAAGCTCCGTCCTTCGAGGCTCCCTCCTTTGAGGCCCCGTCCTTCGAGGATTCCGCTTCGGCAGCTGAGCAACCGATCGGGGCGCCTCCGGCGGTTATTGGGCAGACAACCGGTAGCAGCACCGACATTCTGCCCACCTCGGGGCTTCCTTCGTTTGCCGGAGACGGGATGGATTCGGCTCCAGAAGTCTCGCCCGGCGGGTCGCCGGCAGGAGCGGATCCGGCCGTGGGGGCCCCTGCCTTCGAAGCGCCGCCGCTGAGCGCGTCGTCTGCTGATCCCTCAGGATTGACCGGCTCCCCATCTCCGGCCTCACCGTCAATGGGCGGCATGGCCGGTGAGAGCTCACTTTTCGCTCAGCAAACAGGGGATCCTGCCATGGGTGGGGGAGCTGATCCCGCTCCTCATGCCGCAGACTTTGTGGACTCTTGGCCGAGCTCCGATGAGGATCCGGATGCTTGGATGGAAGAGGGAGAGGACTTCGCTCCTCCCGCTCGTAGGGGTGCAGGTCGCTATCTCATTGCTCTGGCCTTGGTCACCGTCTTGGTGGTTGGTGTGTATTTCTTCCGCGGTCAGCTTTCGAGCCTAATTGGCTTGAGCAGCGGGGCTGAGTCCCAGGCCGTGGTCAGCCAAAAAGGAAACGCGGGCGGTCAAAAGGCAAGAAAAGGGAAGAAGTCACCCAACAAGGGGGCGAAGAAGGCTTCCCAGGCTCAAGGGGCTGCTCAAGAGGAATCGGCTTCTGCTGACGGTGGACCCGAGGTAGTGGACCCTCTTCAAGAGGAAGTGATCGAGGTCGGGGCCGATCCGGCGAACGACGACTTCATGGAATCGGGCGGGGTGTCAGATGGCCAGGAGATCTCCCCGCCGGTCGATACCGATAGAACCGTAGAGGAGACGGAGCCGGTGAGGGCGGATCCTCCTTCGCAGCCGACGCCGAGCCGTCCAGCACCCCCGGAGAGCAGGCCGGCCGACCGTCCGACCCCTGGAGCGGCGGGCGGTGCCCGAACGGTGAATGCCATCGATTGGAGTCGTAGCGCGCAGGGAACCCGGGTGACGATCGCTTTTTCGAGCCCGCTCTCCACGGACGATTTTCGGCATGATCCTTTGGCTTGGGCCGCGGATCGCGAGATGCTCTCGCTGCTCGGCGTGGAGAATTACCCGAAGGGTGAAATCGCCGTCGGCACCGACGAGCTGCGGCGGATCCGTCTCGGGTTCCATCCAGGCCAAGAGCTGCGCTTGGTTTTCGACCTGGGGAAAGCCGGAGTCGCCATTCGCGATTTGAAAACCGTCGGCTCCCGTCTCGAGATTCTTATTCAGTAGGTAGTCTGTCGACCGTTTCGCCTCGTGCGCTCGGCCGTGCCGGCCTCGGCGTAAGTGAAGCGTAAGTTTTCTTGCAAAAGGCGTAAGTAAGGCGTATAATCTGTACATCGAGGCGGGGAAGAGTGGCCCACCTCACGACGCCTTCAGGCATACCGAGATGCCGAGGTAAAGCGCCGTGAAAAGAGTCAATCGAAGAGCAAGAAACAATACGGCAAGGGAGATTCAAATGTGGGTCACGAACGCTGAGCGGAACGTTGTAGGGATTAGTAAGACTTCACAGGAATTCGGCAAAGAAAGTGAAAGTCAACTTTTCAAAGAACCTCTGGATTATTCAAATACACTTTTGAAATTCCAAGATTCTGCGGATATTTGTGTTTAGTGAAATTTGTTCTTGCTAAATCCATAGTAATCAGTAAAATCTTGAGCCATCATGATTCCTGTTGAAAGAGAACTCGACCGAACTTTGACCCTGCTCCGAAATAAGATTCGTGAGCAAGGATTCACCCAGCTTCAGGTTCAAGCAGAGCTGTCCTGGGGTCGGAGCTACATCAGCCAACTGCTCACCAAGCAGAAATCCTTGCGGGTTGAGCAGGTCCTTAGAATTCTTCAAGTCATCGATGTGGAACCTGCCGACTTCTACAAGGAGCTGTATCGTTTTTCCGACGGCGACGGCATGGATCACAACGAGGCATACGGTACCGGTGGGCGCGGTGGCAAAGGCTCCTTCGCGGCCGAGGTCGCTCAGAAGGACCTTCAGTCCGGCATCACCACCGAATCGCTTCAACGCAAGCTCGATCGATCGCAACGCACCCTCAAGCATGTGGTCCAATTGTTGGTCGACAAGGAATTCTTGTCGGAAGAAGATCGGGCGACGTTGGATCTGAACGAGAGTGACAATGAGGACGCCGCGAATTAGATCCCCGCGGATGCCTCGAAGGCAGCGGTGAGAGCTCGCTCCACAGGCTGCTAGAATTCAGAGAAACGCAGAAGCGGCGCATTCGGCGCCGCTTCTGCGTTTCAGCCGTTTAGCAGCCTGGGGCGAAAATCTCATCGCGCGCTGCCGGCAACCTCCGTACATGACGAGAATTGAAGGATGAGGACACCATGAGCCGCGATGCAAGCCCACCCAAACGGAAACAGGTCTTTCAAGGAAAGATCTTGGATGTCGGTGTGGAATCCGTTGAGCTACCCGACGGAAAGGTCTGGGATCTGGAGGTCATTCGGCATCCCGGGGCCGCGGCCGTGTTACCGGTTCTAGATTCTGGAGAGGTGCTACTGGTTCGGCAATATCGACACGCCGCGGGCGGGTGGATCCTGGAGGTCCCGGCCGGCAAGCTCGATCCCGGCGAAGCACCGATCACCTGTGCCGCACGAGAAACGGAGGAGGAAACGGGTTTCGTGCCCGGCGCTCTGGACCCCCTCGGCTGGATCTTCACCACACCCGGATTCGCCGATGAAAAGATCTGGCTCTATCGAGCCACAGATCTCGAACCCGGAACCCAAGCTCTGGAAGAAGACGAGCTGTTGACCGTGGTCAAGATGCCCTTTGAACGAGCCGTGCGCCTGTCCCTGGACGGTGAGATTCAGGACGCGAAAACCGTGGTCGCCATCTTGCGCGCGCACGCCATGGATCGCGATCAAGGCATGGGCTGAAACGACCTCAGCATGCCCTCGCGCAGCTCTTCCGCCAGCACCTTTCGATCCTCGCCGCGAATCGGCTGATCGCCGAAGCGGAGCACGGCCTCGATGCCTCCGCGCAGGCAGCTCAATCGGCGGTAGTGGGGCAGGAGGGCCTCGTCTCCCCACCAGCACACCCCCTCGCTGGGCGGCAAGTCGCCGTTTTGGGTTCGGTATTCGAGTGTCGCATAGTAGACCTCGTGCTCACCCTCCACCGCGAATTGAAGCAGGGAGGGTTTGAAGCGCAGGATTTCGTCTCCCTTGCCGCTGGTGCCTTCTGGAAAGAGCACCACACCCAATCCGCGATCCATGGCGGCTTCCACTTGTTGGATCACCCTCAGGACGTCTTTTTTACGCGCCCGATCGATGAAAATCGTATCTGCGGCCGCCAGCACCCGGCCGAGGAACGGCCAGCGGGCAAGGTCGGCCTTGGCCACGAATGCCGCGTCGACTGCGGTCGCGATCAGCGGAATGTCTACGTAGCCCAGGTGATTGGCTACCAGGAAGAATCTGCCGCTGGGAGGGGTTCCCTCCACGGTCACCCGCATCCCGAAGCTGCGACACAATCGGTGAGACCAAGCGCGAAATACCGCGTTCCGATGTCGTCGCTCACCTTCTTTGGAGAAGAGGCCGATGGCCTTGGCGACCCAGAGGCCCGAATAGCCCATCAAGGTGGCGATGACGATGAGAAAAGTTCTGTAGACGGCGCGCAGTCGAATCATGGTCTAAGCATCAGTCGTGGCCTGAGAATCAAAGCCGAGTCGGTTCCGGGCGAGATCTGAGAGGGTCGCAGGGCGGGAGGGCCCGACGGACGCGGGATATTAGCATGTCCACACGAGGTACAAATTTTCCCGACCGGTGGGGCCATCGGAAGCCAGGGATCTGACCAACCTCAGACCGTCCAAGCTTTGGAGACGTTCGATCTCGGCTTTCGGGGGGAAATGCAAATAGCGCAGGCCGAAACCGTCCCTCTGCCAGGAAAGCAGTGTGTCTCCTTCCTCGAGGCGACGGGGATCGGGCGCCATTTGGGGAGGGCTGGATGCGCCTAGACGATCCCAAGGCACGACTTTTTTGTCGAATCGCTCGGTGTGATGGAGCATCCACCAGGAGGCCCACAGCTGTCCACCCGGAGCCAGCTTGCGGCCGAGTCGGGTCAGCAACCGACGCCGCTCGGCCTCTCCTGGAAGGTGGTGCAGGACGCCAAAAATTCCGATGATGTCGAATGCCTGCTGAAGCTCATCGAGGGCCGTGCCCGGATTGCCCAGGTCCATAGGCTGTAGCCGGAGCTGCTCGACCCTTCCTTCCAGGGCCTCCTGTGCCTGGGCCAGCAGGCCGAGGCTCTGATCGAGGCCGAGGTAGCTGATTTGCGGACCGATTCGATCGGCCGCCAAGACGCCGAATCGGCCGTTGCCGCAGCCCACATCCAGAATCCGGAGCTGCCCGTCTTCTCGAGCTTCCTCCGATGTAGCGCCTAGGGTTTCGCTCAAGAGGGTCTCCCAGGCCGGCCACGGGCGTTGCCGACTGGCGCCGAAGCTGTCGGAATATTCGTCATAGAAACGCTTGTTGACGCTCAGAAGCATCTGGCGGGTGGCTTCGTCCATCCGTTCCCTCTGCTCATGGGGCAGACCCCGGCTCATGGGGTATGACCCTTTCGTGATAGCTTCATCGGGCCCCGCTTCTCATCGGCGAATATGCCGCCCCAGAGCCTTACCATGTCGACCCAGACCCCAGACCTGCAAACCCGCCGCTCCTACATGAGCTTCGACCCCGAGGCCCACGAGGCCTACCTCGTGCCCTTGATCGAGGATCTGATGTCCGCGCCTTCCCTAGACCGGGAAAGCTACCATCGGATCATCCGGCGGCATCCGAAGATGGGTGGGGGAGCATACTCCAAAAGCGAAATCATCCGCGCTTTCAGGCGATTCGCAGAACGCTTCGGTTGGACGGAGGAGCACGAATTCGTGGCGCGGATTCGCATGAAACCGATCCGCACCCTCTCCGGGGTCGCGCCGGTCACGGTGCTCACCCAGCCGTATCCCTGCCCGGGCAAGTGCATTTTCTGCCCGAACGACGTGCGCATGCCGAAAAGCTATCTGGCCCGGGAGCCGGGGGCGCAGAGGGCCGCTCAGCATCAATTCGATCCCTACGGCCAGACCTTGGGCCGATTGCTGACCTACCACCACAATGGCCACCGCGCCGACAAGGTGGAGATGATCATCTTGGGCGGCACTTGGTCGTTCTACCCCGAGGACTATCAGATTTGGTTCATTCGGCGTTGTTTTGACGCCATGAACGACTTCTCCCCAAAAAAGGCGGACGAGCTGCCGCCCGGGGTTTGCGGGGAATTCGACTTCGCGGCGATCGAAGGGGATGTCGACGGCAATTCCATGGATCGCACCTACAATCAGATGGTTTCCGCTTATTTGGGCCAAGGCCTGGGCAAGGCCATGGTGGAGGGGGAGGCATCTTCGACCTGGCAGGAGCTTGAGGAAGCCCAGATTCGGAATGAGTCGGCGGATGCTCGCTGTGTAGGTCTGGTGATCGAGACCCGACCGGATCATATCGACGAGGCGGAAGTCGAGAGGGTGCGTCGGCTCGGTTGCACGAAGGTTCAGATCGGCTTCCAAAGTCTCGACGACCGGGTGCTCGAGGCCAACAAACGGGGGCACGATGTGGCGGCTACCCGACGGGCCGTGCGCCTCTTGCGGCAAGCGGGTTTCAAGCTGCACGCCCATTGGATGCCGAATCTCTACGGCTCGGACCCGGAGAACGACCTTCAGGATTACGATCGCCTTTTCGGCGACAAGGATTTTCGTCCCGACGAGCTCAAGATCTATCCATGTAGTCTGATCGAGACCGCGGAGCTGATGCAGAAATTCGTGGCGGGCGAGTGGCGACCTTATACGGAGGACGAGCTGCTCAAGGTGATCAGCGAGGCGATCCTCAAGACGCCGGAATACTGCCGCCTAACCCGCATCGTCCGAGATATTCCGGGGGACGATATCGTCGACGGCAACAAGATCACCAACTTCCGCGAGGTGGTCGAGCGTCGTCTTCGGGAAATGGGCCGAGAGAGCCGCGATATTCGAGCCCGGGAGATCCGCGACGGAGCGGTGAATCCCGACGAGCTTCGGCTGGTCGAGACCCGTTACGCCTCCTCGATCGGCGAGGAGGTCTTCCTCCAATTCGTCACGTCCCGAGACAAAATCGTCGGTTTCTGCCGGTTGTCGTTGCCCGCCGGACCGGTATTTCTCGAAGAGGTCCGCAACAGCGCCATGATTCGAGAGGTTCACGTCTACGGTGGGATCGTCGCCTTCGGCGGCGTAGCCGGAGAGGAAGGGCGAGGCAAGTCTCAGCACTTGGGATTGGGCAGGCGTTTGGTGGAGGCCGCCGCGAGCTTGGCTGCGGAAAAAGGCTTCGAGAGCCTGGCCGTGATCTCCGCCATCGGCACCCGGGATTATTATCGAGGGCTAGGGTTCGCCGACGGTCGGCTCTACCAACATCGTCGGCTTTCCGGCCCCCTTTCGCCTGACTTTCAGGCTTCGGTCACGAAACCGTGATTCGTCAATGGGCCCTTCGACGAGATGGCATAATCCGTCGTCTTTGCGACCGTCCGCAGGCGGAACGCCGGCGGATCCGGAATTTGCGCGAGCTATAAGGAGCTTCTGTGCGACAAGTGGGAATCTATGGTTGGGGTCTGGTGGCACCCCGTTCGCCGAATATCGACGTCTTTGCCGACCGTCTGAACGCGGCCGATTCTTGGCTCGGTCCTTTCGACGGCTTTGGACCGGATAATTTCCTGGTAGGGCGGCCCGACTTCGATTTTTCGGTCTACCGGGAATGGGTGGTCCAGCGATTCAAGCCCAATCGCTTTTCCCAGCTCGAGAGCAAAATGGGGCAGCCGATTCAATACGCCATCGGCAGCTTCATTCAGGCCCTAGGACAGAATCCGGGGTTAGAAGACGAGCTGCGCGAGCTCGGCACCCGCGCCCACGTCTATGTGGGCACCGGCCTTGGCGATCTCGATGTGCAATACCAGCAATCCTTGGGCCTTTACCGCGCCCAGCGACGCTGGAATCGCTTTTGGGCGCGGGCCGAAAACAACTCGGCCCGGAGCGCTCACGAAGGCGGCCGGCAGTTGGGACCCGAGCAGCTTCACGGAGCGCCGCCGCTGGAAGTCGCCGCGATCCCCACATCTCCCCATGGTGCCCACGAAGACGAACGGGACGAGCTGGAAGATGTTTGGTGGGAATTCTGGGCGCTGCACAGCCCTGAGCTACGGCAATTTTTAGCGGAGCAGCGCGAGATCGAAGGGGTGGCTGTCGAAGGGGACGTGGAGTCCGGCAAGTTGTCGGCGATCAAGGAAAAGCAACGCCGTCTCCGGCGTCTGGAAAAGAAATGGGGCGTTCCGCAACCTCCCTGGCAAGCGGTTTCCTCTAATCTGCTGTGGAATATCGACAATATTGCCGCGGCCCAAATTTCCATGCTGGGCCACATCACGGGAGCAACTCTGGCCGTGGGAGCGGCCTGCTCGACCTTCGGCGTGACCCTAAAGATGGCGATCGATGCCATCCGCAGGGACGAAGCCGACGCGGTGGTGATCGGCGCCACGGATCCGGCGCCCCACCCCCTGACCGTCGGCGGCTTTTACAACGCACGGGTCATATCCGCCGACGCCCAGCTGTCGAAGCCGCTGACCCAGCTGCGCGGCACCCACATTGCGGGTGGCGCCGTGGTGTGGATCGTCGGAGCGCGAGAGGTGCTCGAAAGCAAAGGCTTCAAACCCTTGGGCATGGAACCCTTGGCGGTTGGCGTCACCTCCGACGCGGACCACATCATCACCCCGTCGAAAGAAGGGCCCACCGCCGCCATGCACATCGCATTTGGCGAAGCCGATGTCGATCCGGCGTCGGTCCGCTCTTGGGATCTCCATGCCACCGCCACTCCCGGTGATTTCAACGAGGTCGAGATGGTGCGTTCGGAAATGCCCGAGTCCTTGCTGGTGTCCGCTCGCAAGGGCACCTTTGGCCACGGCATGTCCGCCGGAGGAGGCTGGGAGCTCACCGCTCAATACCTCGGCTACGAGCGTGGGCAGCTGTTCCCGACTCCTCTCAACGAAAACGAGCTCAACTCCCAAATCGCCGAGGTGCACCAGCAATTCGTCTACAACCGGCCGTGCACCGCGCCCGCGGGTCCCGTGGGAAAGCTGAGCATGGGAGTGGGCGGAATCAATGCCTGTGTGGTGTCGAAACCTTTGGGTGATCGAGATTCGGACGGAAAAGACCCGAATGGGGAAGACGACCGCAGCTGAGCCCATCTCTACCTACCGATTCTCTGCTCGGGATGCCCGCAACGTGCTGCTCGCGCGGGTGATCGAAACAGAGGATCGGGAGGGCGCGTTGCTGCCCGTTCAGTGGCGAAGGAACGCTACCCGTGAGGCGGTCTCCGAGCATCAGCGGGCCGATAAATGGCTGCCCGCGCGGGGCGCCGCTTTGGTCGAGCGCTTGCACAAGACCCAACCCGGCCTTGCCCGCCGGTTGCGGAGCAGGGAGCTACCGCTCCGCTGGCTGCCCGCGCTGCTCATTCCCGCCTTCGGATTCGGTCTGGCCACCAACGCCCTCGGTCCGGATCGAGCGGTCAACATCCTGGCACCGCCGCTGCTCGGTCTGCTGATTTGGAATCTGGCCATCTATCTATGGCTGGGAATCCAACTTCTTCTGCCCAAAAAACAACACCGAGACAGCCCGCCTTGGCAACGCTTCTCACCGCTGGTCCGGAGCACGGAGGCCCAAAGCGGCTCGGATTTGGAAGGTCGAATCCAACAGAGCTTTGTCGCCGCATGGCTGCCGGTCTGTCGGCCCGCGGTCGGCCACGGGATCCGAGCGGCTTTTCATCTCGCGGCCCTGGCGGCGGTCCTCGGAGTGATCGTCGGCATGTATGCCAGGGGCATCGCTTTCGAATATCGAGCCACCTGGGAGAGCACGTTCCTGAGCGCCGAATTCGTTGATGCCTGGCTGGGTCGTCTTTTGGCGCCTGCCATGGCGGCGCTCGGATTGGATCTGCCGTCCGCGAGCTCCCTCGCCGCTCCGGCCTCTGGGCCCGCGGCCCCTTGGATCCATGCCTGGGCCTTCATCGCCGCCCTCGGGGTCGGCATTCCACGTCTCTTGCTGGCGGGCTGGGATTTGCTGCGCTTTCAAATCTGGCGTCGCCGTGTGGCGATCGATCTGCCGGACAGTTATCTCCGACGTCTGCAGGCTTCGGTGGAAACCCGGGAGGAGAAAGTCCAAATCCTGCTCTACAGCTATCGCCCAACGGAAAAAACGCTGACGACCCTGCGCAGCATGCTCTTGGATTTGGTGGGCGCCAAGGCGCAAATCCATACGGCGCCGAATCTGAGCTACGGCGATCCGTTGCCCGGAGACGGCGGAGCGGGAGTGCGGGTCGCGGTCTTCAGTGCCGGGCAAACGCCCGAGCTCGAGGTTCACGGCGAGTGGCTGGAGGATCTCAAAGATCAGCGGGTCGACGGCCAATCCCTGTTGGTGGTGATCGACGAGGGGCCCTTCAAGAAACGCCTGGTGGACGACTCCGGTAGCCGCGTGGATTCCCGAAGGCGTGCGTGGCAGAGGGTTCTGGACCACGTCGAGCTGCCCGGAGCGTTTGTCGAGCTGGATCCATCCGAGGCGATGAGCCTCCACCTGGAGCACGCCGCTGAGGCGCTTTGGCCCGGCCGAGGGAAATCATGAATCAGGACGAAACACGGGCGGTGGATCCTTCGGTGGGTCAGACGGGCGGCAGCGGCGAGGGTTTGGAAGCCGAGACCACGGCTCGCATCGACATCACCCTCAGCTTGGTCTCCCACACCAACGTCGGCAAGACCAGCCTGGCGCGGACCCTTTTGCGTAGGGACGTCGGTTTGGTGCTGGATCAGGCCCACGTCACCGACCAAGCCGAGATTTTTGAGCTGATCCGGATCGACGACGGCCCCCGTCTGCTCTTGGCGGACACCCCCGGTTTCGGGGACTCGAGTCGGCTGCTCAAACGTTTGCGCCACTCGGATCGACCGGTTTGGTGGTTTCTGCAACAGACCTGGGACCGCTACACCGATCGACCGTTTTGGTGCTCCCAACAGGCGACGCTCAACGTTCGAGATCAGGCGGACCTCGTGCTGTATTTGGTCAATGCCACGGAAGAGCCCGACGAGGCGGGATATGTGGATCACGAGCTCGAGCTGTTGGACTGGCTCGGGGTGCCGGTGTGGATTCTGCTCAACCAAACGGGTGACACCAGCTTCCAGAATCGTCCCCTGGCTCCGCGCATCGAGCGCTGGCAAGAGCACACCCGGCGTTTCCAGATGGTGCGTGGTGTGGGCGCCCTCGATGCCTACAACCGTTGTTGGGTGGAAGAGGACCACCTGCTTCGGGACCTCGAGCCGCTCTTGCCGGAGCCGCTGCAGGTGCCGATGGCCGAGCTTCGGAAGGCTTGGAACGCGCGAAATCTGGAGACCATGGATCGCTGTGTGGACGCCATGGCCGGCTATTTGGCCGCCGCGGCCCTTGATCGAGAGACCTTGGCCAGTCGTCGGCCGAGCAGAGTGGAGAAAGAGGCGGCTATGGGCGCGCTCGGCCGTCGGGTCAGTGACGCCGGCGAAGATCTCATGACCGAGCTTCTGGCCCGTCACCAGCTGGAAGGCAGTGTCGCCGCCGAAATCGACAAACAGCTCGACGCCTTTGCGGTGGAGGACGAAGACCTTCTCGACACCGAGCGGGGAGCCCTTTTAGGCGGCATGGTTTCCGGCGCCGTCGGCGGCCTAGCGGCGGATTTGATGGCCGGTGGCCTGACCTTCGGCGGCGGCATGCTGGCGGGGGCGATTCTCGGCGCCGTCGGGGGCGCCGGTTTGGCCCGCGGATACCAGATGGTCAAGGGCGACAAGTTGCCGTCCGTGGCTTGGTCGCAAACCTTCCTCGATTCCCTGGCGGCCCAAACCATGTTGCGCTATCTGGCCGTCGCCCACTTCGGCCGCGGGCGGGGAGAGTTCCGCGACCAAGAGGCTTCGCGGCGCTGGTTGGACGCCGTGACCTCCGAGCTCAAGAGCCGCCACTCCGAATGGCAAAGCGCCTGGCAGAGCTTGACCCGACATCGAGACGCGCTGACCCCCGAAATCGCGGCTCGCCGACTGCGACCTCTGGTCGACCGCAACATACGGTCGATTCTGCTCAAGGGTTATCCGAGAGCCGACCAGCTCCTGGCTTCACCCGGCCTAACCCAAGGTGAGTCGAGCTAGGGGCACCATGCTACGATCGGCGTCGCTGAAGGTAGGTAGAGCTCATTTGAGCTGAGCCTGTCCCGGCCGAGCCCACCTTCACCACCACACCACTTCTGGGCCTTTCGAGTCCAAAACCACGGCAAATGACCGAGAAACGCATTGCTCATGCGAGTGTTCTTCACCAATCTGGGTTGCAAGCTGAATCAAGCGGAAGTCGATCGCCTGTCGAGACAATTCCTCGCGGCCGGGCACACCCTCGCCTCGAACCTGGCCGATGCCGAGCTGCATGTCGTGAATTCGTGCACGGTCACCCATTTGGCCGCCCGCGACTCCAGAAAAACCGCCCGTCGCGGTCATCGGCTGAACGCGGACATGAAAACCGTGCTCACGGGGTGTTATGCCACCGAAGCTCCCGGTGAAGCCGCTGGGCTCGAAGGTGTCGACCTGCTGGTGACCAACGACGCCAAAGATGACTTGCTGACAAGAGTCCACGAGGCCTTCCCTGACCGAGTGCCCGGGTCGACGTCCGCGGAGAAGTCCTTGGACATCCCCTACGTACCCCTCGACTTCGGCCTGTCTCGGGCCTTGGTGAAGGTGGAAGACGGCTGCAATATGCGCTGCTCTTTCTGCATCATCCCCAGCACCCGCGGGCGTCAGCGCAGCCGCGCCGTGGAGGAGGTGGTCGACGAGGTGGAGGCCCTCGCCCAGGGTGGATATCGGGAAGTGGTCATCACCGGTGTGCAAATCTCCGAATACGACCACGACGGTCGACGGCTCTTCGATTTGGTCCATGCGGTGCTGGAACGTACCACGGTGCCGAGATTGCGCCTGACCTCCATCGCGCCGTGGAAATTCGACGATCGTTTATTGGAGCTTTGGCAAGATCCGCGGCTTTGCCGTCACATCCACATGTCCCTGCAAAGCGGCTGCTCCGCAACCCTCAAGCGCATGCGGCGCCCCTATTCAGCCGATCAATATCGGGCTTTGGTGGAGAAGATTCGCTCCCACATTCCAGGCCTGGCCTTGACCACCGACGTGATCGTCGGTTTTCCAGGTGAAAGCGACCACGAATTCGCCGAGAGCCTGGAATTCGTTCGCGAGATGGCCTTTGCCCGACCCCACATCTTCACCTTCTCACCCCGCAAAGGGACCCACGCCGAGACCTTACCGGACCACGTGCAGCACCAGACCAAAAAAGAGCGCACGGCGATCATGCGCGAGCTGGCGACGGAGAGTGAGCGGGCATTTTGGCGGAGCCGGCTCGGCGAAAACGTCTGCGTGATTTGGGAGGAGCGGCGAGGCGACCATTGGACGGGCCTTACCGACCACTACATCCGGGTCTTCGCTCCGGTGGACGGTTCCACGGAATCGTTGGTGGAGGGCGAGCTGGCCGCCTGCACCCTGGACTCTCTGCGAGAGGACGGGGTTTCGGCCACGCCGGTCCACGACTCGGATCCGGAGCTTAGGGAATTGAGCGCGATCCGCGCGGACCTTTCCGCCTCACAGCCCACCTCGTCCCTCAGGATCCTGCCCTGAGACTGCCGGACGGCGTGAATCAGACGTAGGCCTCGTCGGGAAAGGCCAATCCTAGGGTGGATTTCAGGCTGGCGGAAATCGCCGATTGGAGCTCGGGATCCTGAACCCTGCGATCTTCCTTAAAACGTAGGGTCGTGATGCCGTTGCGCTTCAACAGATCCGTATCCACCCGAATGAAGACCCGATAGATGTCCAATTGCCCGCTGCTGAGATCCGGAGCGCGGTCCATGATGTAGCTCATCAAGGCTCGCAAGCTCAAGGTCTTGACCTGAGGCGCAGGGGTATCTGGACCGGCGGTCGAGGGCGCCTCGGTGTCCGGCTTCGCCTCCTTGCGGCCTCGGGGAGAAGGGGAGGAAAGGGGCCTGAAGGCCATGATCTCCTCACGGCTCATGGTCGGAACCGCTCGGGTGACCGTGGGGTCGAAGTCGGGATCATCTTCCGATTCAAGGCTGAGGCTATTCTGCTCCACGGTCTTCGAAGCCGAAGCTTCAGCAGGGGCCGATGCCGGGGCGACCACGGCGGTGGACTCCGAGGTCTCCCGCCGCCAAGCCGCTCCGGAGCGCAAGAATTCCTGGAGATTTTTGGGCTCGGAATCGTCGCTGGTGGCCGCGGCTCGGAGGTACTCCGAATAGGTCAGCTCCCGTTCCCGCAACAATCCGCGATCCAAGAGTCGGCCAAAAGCGGCATCCCGAGCGTCTTTGGGTAGGCCTAGGAGCTCACCGATCTGAGCCACCGTGTGGCGGCCGGTCACCGAGAAGAGGACTCCCCATTCCAGGCTGCGCATGCGCAAGCTCTCCGGCAAGTCGCCCAAGCTTTGGGACACCTCATAAACCGCGCTCTGACGAATAGCTCCGGTGCTCATGCTCGCCTCTCGGAGGGTTGAGTTAAGCCGACCACCAACAGGGATTCGGAATCCCGCCAGCGGATCGGCATGACGAAGGTCGATTCAGGAAGCTCCAAACCGTTGACCATGCCTCGAGACAAGGAATGGGGCACGGAAATCTCCCAATGCCCCCCGAAAGCCTGGCTCGCGTTGCCCGCCAGCACATTCGACAGCTCCCGACACATATCCAGAAGTGTGCGCTCACTCACTTCCGGTTCTCCGTTGATGCCCAATAGCTCTTCGAGCATCGGGGTGGGGGATGTCAGGTATAGGCAGCCGTCGTATTCCCCCCGGATCTCGACCCAGCTGGTGTAGTCCAGAACTCGGGCCTCCCCGAATTGCAAGTAGGGCTCTCCCAGGGCCGGCTCGTCATCGGGAGCCAGCTTAGAAAAATAGTCGAGGGTAATTTGCTTAAAAAGGCGGAGCTGGTCGGCTTCCATCAGCGGGTCTCCCAGACGGCTTCACACCAAACCGTGGTCTTTTTTCACGCAATACTCCATCAGGATGCTGTTCAACCGCTCCGCGATGGTCGGCTGGGCGTCGCACCGCTCGGTGATCCTGATGGTGTAGTCGGGCCAGGACAACATGGCAAAGGCCGCAGCTTTGGATTGCAAGGTCGAGGTTTCCGCGTGGATCAGCTCGCCCTCATGGATATACAGACGGCCGGATCTCGAGCCCGATCGCACGGTCAAGGTACAGGTTTTGCGGTCGACCTCCAGGATCTGCAAGAAACTCTCGAGGGAAATACCCCGCAGGATGCTCTCTCGATTTTCCTGGACCACTCGATTGAGGGTTCTCAGGAGCTGATCCATGTCCGGAGGTTTGCCCATCACCGCTGAAACGTTGGTCAAATGTAGGAAATCGTCGGCGTTGTCGCCGTTGGTGAGCAGAACCACCGGTAATTGCGGAGCCTTTTCCTTGAGCTGCAGGAGAAGCTCCGCTCCCCGGATGCCCGCGGAAGGGAAGCGGATCTCCGACAAGACCACTTGGATTTCATATCGCCGCAACATCACGAGGGCCGATTCGGGGTTTTCGGCATGCAGCAGCGAGAAAGTCGGGTTGTAGAGTCGGATCCCGGCCTCGACCATTTCCCGCAGAAAAGGGTCAGGCTCGACCATCAGGATGCGAGCCCCCTCGGGAATCTCGTCCGAAAGACCACCGTGGGAAACAACCCCGGAAGAAGTCATAGACATCGGAGGGCCCAGAGGGGATCCCGCCTGAAGCTCAATGGGCGATCCGGCGGGCATGGGCCGCGAGCTCCTCAAGAGCTTCGCCGACCTCCCGCTCGGTGAATGGTTTCGTAAGGAATCCACATGCGCCACGACTGATCGCCTCCATTGCCGTTTTATGGCTATTCAAGGCCGAGATAACGAGGATCGAGCTGTTCGGCTCAATAGATCGGATTCGAGAGATGGCTTGTAGGCCGTCGAGCTTGGGCATGGTCAAGTCCATGGTCACCAGCTCGGGTCGGTGATGCGCGAACATCTCGACAGCTTCTTGTCCGTTTTCGGCACGAAAGACTGAAGAGATCTCACCGTTTTGAACGCACCGCTCGATGGCGTTTCTAACGATCAACGAGTCGTCCACGATCAAAAGATTCATCGGTGCTCCAGGTTAAACGCCGGTCTTAGGGCCGGTGTCGTGCAGCTGCCCGCCTGAGGTCGGCCGTGGGTGGGCCTGCCGGCCGTCAGGGTCCGATGGGCAACAGGATTTGGAAGGCACAAAACGTCCCTGGCTCGGAGTGGGCATAGATGGAGCCGCCGAGGCCTTCCAATTTGGTTTTCACGAGATCCAATCCCACCCCACGCCCGGCGTCGAGATCCGTTTGCTCGGCGGTTGAAAATCCGGCGGTAAAGATCGACCGCGAAAGCTCCGCTCGGGTCCGAGCCGCCAAACCGAGCTGCTGGGCCCGCTCGGCAATCCGCTGCCAATCCAGCCCCCGGCCGTCGTCTTGAAAAATCACCTCCAGCTGCCCGCGATCCTCATGCCGACGGATAGCCAGCTGGAGGGTCGCCAGCGCCGGCTTTCCCGTCTTCCGCCGAAGCTCCGGCTCCTCCAGCCCGTGCACGATGGAATTCCTCACCAGCTGAATCAGCACGTCGCGGAGCGGGGAACGATATTGGGCCGGGAGCTCGTCGGCCTTGGCCTCGGTATAAAAGCGGGCGGGTTTGCCCATCCGCTGAGACATTTTGTCGATCCACCCGGGCATGCCGTCCCAAAACGGCACGACCTCACGGCCATTGATCGGTCGGCTGCCCTGGGCTCCATGGGCACGCCGTGGATCGGCGGACGGCACAGCGTCGGCGGACGCCGCGCTGAGACCCCGCAGCTGCTCGATCGCCGAGCGGATTTCGTCTTGGGCGGATTCCAGCTCCCCGAGACCGTTGCGCAATCGCTCCAAGGTCGCGACTTCCAGCTCTGAGGACCGCCTCGCGGCGGTCAGCTGTTGCTCGAGCAGATGGGCCTTGCGCTGGAAGCTGTCGAGCCCCACCAAGCCGGCTTCACCCTTGAGCCCATGCAGGACCCGATAGACCTGTGCCAAGCGATCCTCGAAGGAAAGGTCGCCTTTTTCGGGGTCCAGCCATTGTCTGACCCGTTTGAGCTCCGGGCTCAGCTTACGGATAAAGGCGGCCAAAGGCCCGGGATCCGCCCGCACCACCTCAAAGATCCGTCCGATCCGCTCTTTGGCCCGCATCTCCTCCGCGCGGCGCTCTTCTTCCAGCTCCACCTCACGGCTGATGTCTTCGATCTTGACCAGAATGCGTTGAATGGTGCCGTTTTCGAGGCCCCGAACGAAGCGGAAGCGGAGGAATTTGGTCGTCCCGTTTCGGGTGCGGACCTGGGCCCTCAGCAGCGGATTGATATCCGCGATCAACTTTTCGATCACGTTGGGATTGAAGAGCGTGGCCAGGTAGCCCTTGCACAGCTCAGCCTTTTCCTCGCCGAGCAGGGGCTCCAAGAACACCGGCAGGGGCAAGCCGGCGGCGGGGTCGATCCCGAAGATTTTACCGACGGAGGCCGAACGCTCCGTGGCGATGCGGCCCTCGGCGTCGACCATCATGAAACCTTCCTCCACGGTGGCGAGGATTTGCTCCATCTGGGTGTTGCGCAGGGCCGAAATGCGTGAGTCCGCGCGCAGCAGATCGGGAAAGTCCACGACGGCGATTTCCCGGCCGGAGCCGGGGGAGGAGCGCACGACGATCGGCTCGTAGATCAACGCCCGGGGTCGTCGCAAGGCGCGACCCACGGCGTCCTGGATGGCGGTCCGATCTTCCAGAATCAGGGGCTCGTCGTCGGCGTCGAGGGTGTCCAACATCAGCTGGATCGGTCGCGGGTCAAAGACCTCGTGGCCGAAGTTGCGGCTGACCAGCCGAAGGTATTGGCCGCGGGAAAGCACGAATCGGACTCGCCCCGCTTTGGTCACGACGATACCGGGCAGGTCGGGATCGGACTCGAAGAGACGTCCCGCTTCTTTACCCCGGCTTTCAACGTCCAGGGTCAGCCCGTAGGCCGGTAGCTCGGCAAGGGTCGATTGCGGCGTGAGCCGCTGAATGAATGCTTCGGCCATGATCGCGCAGGGGGAGGCAGCAAGAGCACCGCCCGGCGACGACCATCAGACCGAAGAAAGATGAAGAATCTATGGAGACGGGATCAATTTAATTGCCTAAAGCGCTATCACCTAAAGCGCATTCAATAGTGCCAAGGAAAACGGGAGAAGTCCCGCTCTCGCTTCTCCACGAAGTGGTCGCGGCCTTCTTCGGCTTCTTCGGTCATATAGGCCAGTCTCGTGGCCTCGCCGGCGAAGATCTGCTGGCCGACCATGCCGTCGTCCACGGCGTTGAAGGCGAATTTGAGCATGCGCATGGCGGTGGGGCTCTTGGAGTTGATTTCCCGCGCCCATTCGAGGGCGAAGTCTTCGAGCTCTCGGTGGTCCACGACCGCGTTGACCATGCCCATCTGGTGGGCCTCTTCCGCGGAATAGTCGGCGCCGATGAAGAAAATCTCCCTGGCTCGCTTCTGTCCCACCTGGCGGGCTAATAAAGCGGAACCGTAGCCACCGTCGAAGCTCGCCACGTCGGCATCGGTTTGCTTGAAGATGGCGTGCTGCCGGCTCGCCAACGTCATGTCACAAACCACATGCAGGCTGTGCCCACCGCCCACGGCCCAGCCCGGCACCACGGCGATCACCACCTTGGGCATGAAACGAATCAAGCGTTGCACCTCGAGAATGTGAAGGCGGCCGACCCGTCCGGGATCCGAGCTGCCCCCGGCATCGACATATTGGTAGCCGTCCTTGCCGCGAATCCGTTGGTCACCGCCGGAGCAAAAGGCCCAACCCCCGTCCTTCGGCGACGGTCCGTTGCCGGTCAACAACACGCAGCCCACATCCGTGGTCTGGCGCGCGTGGTCCAACGCCGTATAAAGCTCGTCGACCGTGGGTGGGCGGAAGGCGTTTCGAACCTCGGGCCGATTGAAAGCGATGCGCACCGTTCCATGGGCTTTGGCCCGATGGTAGGTGATGTCCTTGAAATCGAAACCCGGCACCTCTTGCCACTTCTCGGGGTCGAAGATTTCCGAAACCATTCCGTCTCCTCTCGATCTATGGGCACACCCGAGTCAACGCAAGGGCATGGTGTATTTCTTTTCCGCCCCGTTGCGACGCAGGATCTCCAGCAGCAGCTGCTTGATCTTCGCGCCGACGCGCTCGGGGCTGAGCAAGTCGATGATGTCCCTCTGAGCCCGCTCGACGATCAAGGCCCGTTCTCGGTCGTTCGCCACCAGGCGCCTCAGCTGCTCCGCGGCATGATCGACGTCGGCGTCGGCCCACCGGCTGCCGGCGGGGTAGGGGCCGACATCCTGCTCCAGGGTGACCAACCGGTAGCGGATGGGATAGCCGTTGTTGACGTTGAAGAAATCCGTCACACCGGAATACGGCGTGGCGACCACCGGCTTGCGGTGGATCATGGCCTCGGCCAGGGTCAGACCGAAACCTTCGGAGCGATGCAGGGAGATGTAAGCATCCGCCAGACGGGTCAAAGCCTCCACCTGCTCCGACGAGTAATAGTCGTCGATTAGACGAATATTGGTCGCTCCACCGATTTCGGCCTGCAATCGGTCATAGGCCTCGGGGGCGAAGTCTTTTTGGGACGTCTTCAACACCAAGATCTTGTCCTTGGAGTCACCGAAAGCTTGCTTGAACGCCCGCACCGTGGCCACGGGATTCTTGCGCTCGGCATAGGACAGGAAGCTGAACATGAAGAGGAAGACAAAACCGTCCGACGGTAGGTCCAGCTCACGTCGCATTGCGTCGACGGCTCCGTCGTCCTCCGCCGGCTCGGGCTGCTTCGCCACGGGCAGAGGGATCCGACGGACGGGAATGGGAGAGACGGCGCTGATGGCATCGACACAGAAGCTGCTGGGGGTCCAGATCTCATCGTAGAGCTCAAAGGCTCCGCGCAAGTTTTCCGGGAATTGCTCTTGCTCCCAGAGCCAAAGGCCGATGTTGTAACGTCCGTGGTAGACCCCGGCCCCGAGATGTCCACGCACGGCCGGCGCCTGATCGGCGTTGACCACGAAAAGATTGACACCGTGGCTGAAGTCGCTGATCGCCCCGGCGAAGCTCGCGTCTCGACGGCGGGCCACGACCCCGAGCTCGACGGTGTGGGGTGACACCGGGATGCCCACTGCTCGACAAGCGTCGACCAATGAGCGCCCGGCCTGACCCATGCCGGTTTCGGCGTCGAGATAACCCACCAAGTTGAGCCCCAGGGACTCGAGATCCACCGACGGGCCGGTCGTCCCGGATTCCATGCCCGAGGTCGCCGGCGACGGAGCCTTGCGCAAGCGGGCTCTGAGCCGACGGGAGCGCTCGGGTCCCAGGCTCCGTTTGAGCAGCGTTTTGGCCTGTTTGCCCAAAGCCGAATGGTAGATCCGTTTGAGACTGTGACGGGCCCGCCGTTTGAGCCCGCCCGGCGTCAGCCAGTCCCCGGGGTGTAGATCGAGCCCTTGCAAGAGGTCATCGTCGATGTTCAGCTCGTGTCGCCCGTATTCCGCCAACCAAGCCGAATAGGCGGCCCAACCGGGTTGCCGCAGGATGTCGCCGAAGTGCAGATCGGTCCGACTCTGGTAGAGATGGTGAAGCAGCCGCGATGCCGAGGAGCCCGCTGCCGACCGGCCGGCAGCCGGTTGGTTGAGCCAATCGAAAAAGGAGCTTGAGCCACCGGTGGTGAAGGGGTCGTCGAAGGCGGCCTGTTCTTCCGGTGTCAGACCGTGGAAGAGCGAGCGGGCGGCGTCGGGAATGCGCACTCCGTTGTCGAATCGGGCGAAAGCATAGGGCCACGGACGGCATTCGAAATATCCGGCTCGGATCACCTTATCCGCGTATTCCCGGTAGAGAAGCGCGGCGTCGCCGATATCGGAAAGCTCGAAGCGATCCTGATGTTTCGAAACGCCGTCCAGGCTCTCCGGACGAATGCCGCTGAAATGGAAAAAGATCAAGGGCTTGCCGTTGGATTTGGGACCATCGGGCTCGACGGTGACCCGGCGTCCGTGCAAATTCCAATAGGCTACGTTGTAACCCGGATGGTTGAGCACGAAGACTTCCCCGTTCTCTCCTCCGAATAACCCGGGCGCCAAGTCCATCCATTTTTGATCCACAAAAAGGCCGTCGGCGATGCGCACCACGCATTTGTCGTAGAGGCGATCTTGCCACCAGCGCAGCAAGCGCAGGCTGGTCTCGGTGCTCCGCAGGGCCACGAAGCCGAGGTTGTAGGAGCCGGATTGCAGAATGGCCTGCTCGCCGGGAAAGGCCTCGTCCTCGATCGGATGGGTCAGGTGAGGGGTGAGCACCACGGAATGCCGCTCGACGAGCCGGGCCAAGTCGTCGAGGCTGCCGGTGATCATGATGTCCGGATCGAAGTAGACCAAATTCGGCAGGTCGTAGCCCTGGATCAAGTGCTCGAGGAAGAAGGGCTTGACCGCCGTATTGCATTCCAGAAGCGTGTATTTGAACAGGAAGGCATCCCGGCGGGGAATATTGGGCAGGTCCTCAGCCTCGAAGAGGGTGAACGACTCCGCCTCGGGATCGATGGCGCCGTCGTTGCGATCCACCAGTAGGACGAAGAATCGTCCTCCGGGATGATGCTGCAGAAACGAGTCGCACAACACCCGCGCATAGCAGATGTAATTCTTCGACACGATCGTGCAGGCATGGAGAGGTGTCGTCATCCGGTGCTTCCGTCCTTCATCCTGAGGGCCTGCCGGTCTCTATGAGATCTCGGCTCCAGATTGCAGGATCAGGTCCAAGAGCTTGGCGGCCGAGGCCTGCCAAGAAAATAGAGCCGCGCGGGCGGGACCGCGAGCGGCCAGCTCTTTTCGTTTCTGAGGTCTCGCGAGCAAATCCGCGAGGGCTGAGGATATGACCTCGGGCCGCTCCGGATCCACCCATTCCGCCGCATTTCCCACCACCTCGGGCAAAGAAGAGGTGTTGGAGACCAAAACCGCCGCGCCGCAGGCCAATGCTTCCGCCGCCGGCAAGCCGAAACCTTCCGCTAAGGAAGGATAAGCAAAGACCGCGGCGCCGTTGTACAGCGCCAACAAGTCGGGCTCGCTGACCCGGCCGAGCAGCCGAACGTGGGGATCACGGCTCAGGCGCGCGAGCAAGTCCTCGTTTTTCCAACCCTGGCTGCCGGCCAAGACCAGTGGGAATTGGCGGCGCAAGGGCTCCGGCAGCTGTTGGTGAGCGGTCAGCAGTCGGTCCAGGTTCTTGCGTGGCTCGAAGGATCCGACGCTCAGCACAAAGCGCTCCATCTCCAAGCCGAAGCTCTCGTGCAGTGTCTCCGCCACCTGATCCGGAGCCGTGGGGCGCCAGAACGGGCTGACCCCGTTGTGGATGACCGTCACGGAAGAGCCTTCCGGCAACCACGGGCCGAGCACGTCCGCGGTGGCCTGGGAAACCGCCAAGTATCGACACTCGGTGATCAACGCGGCCCGCAACAAACCCTCCAAGCAGTGGAGCCGATTCGCTTCGGTGTGGCAGTGGGGGTGGGTGAGGAACGTCAGGTCATGGACCACAAAGAAAAGCACGCCCTGCAATCCGGTCGGCACCGCCCAAGCGGAGGAAACCATGGGCGTCGCGGATCCCGTGGGCTCGGAGCTTGAGTCTTTCTCGTCTCCCGGCCACTGAAAGAGATCCGCCGCGTCACCCATGGCCGTTCGGATTTGCTCGCCATCTCGATCGCTCCAAGGGCTGGTCAAGGAGAGAGCCCGTAGCCGGAGCGGAGCTTTTCGATCCTGGATCTGCGTGACCAGGGCGCGGCCCATCTCCCGCTGCCAAGTGCCGATACCGTCGGCGTGATGGGCTTTGGAAAGATCGAATCCGACGTCCATCAACTTTTGGTAGCGCTTTCGGGCGAGCGGAGGTCTTGAAGGTAGGTTTCGAGCTCGTCGGCGACTTCCGGCTTCAGTCGGCCGCCGCGGGCACCGGCACGCACCAGATCCGATAAATGCTCGATCCGGTCCCGGGTGATCCATTGCTCCAAGCGGGCGTCCAGCTCATCGCAACGAAGAGCCAGGAGCTCGTCCTGCTCCTGGAGCTGTCGCGACCGGCCTTGGAGCTTGCCGGCGACGGCCCTAGCCATGAAGCTCAGGGCGACCAAGGCCGCGACGGCGATGGCTGCCATCCCAAGCAGCAGTGTCGATTCTGAGCTCATGGGAGCTCCACGGAGAAGATCTCCGGGATCACCCGAGGGCCGTCGATGGTGACCACCGCCACGGTCAAAGGAAGGTGAAAACGTCGCGGACCGGCCGCCCCGGGATTCAGCCAAAGGGTGCGTCCCCGCCACTCGAGCTCCGGTCGATGGCTGTGGCCGTAGACGATCAGCTGGGCCGAGCTCTGCCAATCCACGGGCACATGCTCCCGTTGGTGAATCATGCGATAGGCGACCTCTTCGGCGGAGCCCGAGACCACCGCGGGTAAGGCGCTCAGGCGCTCACCGAAATCCGTATTGCCGCGCACGGCGTCCGTCGGCGCGATCTCGCTCAGTCGGTCGAGGATCGTGGGGTCGCCCACGTCCCCCGCGTGCAGGATTCGGTCGCAACCCGCCAGTTGCTCCAGCACCCGGGGGCGCAATTGGCCGTGTGTGTCGGAAACGATGCCCAAGCGGATCATGGCCGCATCTTATACCGGACTCGGTACCGGGCTTGACGGTCGATTCGGCGTTTCAGGGCCGTCACCTCACGACCCGCAGAGTGACCGGATGGGAAAGGGGATTATGTTAGAGTTGCGACGTTCCCAGAAGCCCCGGTTCGACCGAGCGAGCTCCACAGAGGCCGGCTTTCCGACGACTCTATTTTTCCCAATGGACGATTCCTCGACGTGATCATCGATAAGCGACGGGTGGACGAGATGGTGCTCCTGAGCGTGGAAGGCATCATCAAGCTCGGCCAGAGTGCCGAGTTTTTGGTTCAAAGCCTGGAAAGGACTTTGGAGCGGGACGAAGGACATGTGCTCCTGGATCTGTCGAAGATCAACTACATCGATTCGACGGGCATCGGTGAGCTGGTGGGATATCTCTCTCGCTTTGCCGAGCGGGACCGGAAGCTGATCCTGGTTTCGCCCTCAGACCGCATCTGCAAGCTGTTGAAGGTCGCCCAAATCGACCAGCTCTTTCCAACCTACCCCGACTTGGATGCCGCATTGAGTGCGGAAGGCTCCGCCGCGCAGAGCTGATCGGATCCGTGATTCGCGCTCTGACAAGCAGTCACTCCGAAGGGCCCGTCGCCCGAAACCAAAATCCATCCCAACGCGAACCGTCTAATGCAAGGTCGCGGATTGCAGGCCGAAGCTGACTCAAGGCTGCCGGCTCCAACTGAGAAATTCCAAGAGAAAAGGACCTGATATGACCACCCTGGCCGAAGGAGAGGCTTTGTCGAAAGCCATCCAAGGACTTGCCGAGACATTCGGTGACCGCATCGATCTGCGTGAAGAAGAGCGCTCCAAATTCGAAACCGACTTCGGCAAGGTGGTTTTCCAGACCCCTGGTGCCGTGGCCCGCTGTCAAAACGCCGAGCAAGTCGCGGAGATCATCCGCTATTGCCGAGAGCACAAAGTACCCATCGTCGCTCGCGGTCAAGGCCATACCCAAACCGGCCAAAGCACCACCAATGGTGGCGTCGTGGTGGACACCTCGGCCATGCAGACGATCCACAGCATCAACGAGGACGAGCTCTATGCCGACTGCGACGGTGGTGTGGTCTGGCACGATCTCGTGGTCAAGGTGGTGCCGATGGGTTTCGTGCCGCCCGTGCTCACCAACAACCTCGGTGTCAGCATCGCCGGAACGACCTCGGTGGCCGGTCTCGGTGTGGCGTCTTATAAATACGGCACCCAAGCGGACAGCGCCATCGAGCTGGAGGTGGTGACCGGCGCCGGTGACATCGTGACCTGCTCCCGGGAGCACAACGCCGACCTATTCAACAGTGTGCGTTCCGGTTTGAGCCAATTCGGCATCATCACCCGGGTCAAGACCAAGTTGCGCCGCTGCAAGCAGAAGGTCCGCATGTACCACCTGCTTTACGACGACCTCGGTGTCTTCATGAAGGACGCGGAAGGCGTCATGGACCCCGACGATACGCGTTTCCACACCCTGGAATCCCGCTGCGCCCCGTGCCCGATTTTCATGAAGCGGATCGGCGACGGATTGAAATTGCGCGAGGGCGCCCAGCTCTACGCCTATTGGACCTATCCCATGTTCCTGACGGTGGAATACGACGAAGGGGACGAGCCCAACGACGAAGAGCTGCTCAAGGGCCTCAGCTACCATCGTCATTTGCAAACCGACGAGTACACCCAAGAAGAATTCTGCCGTCGCTTGGAGCCGGTCTTCGAGATCTGGCACAACTCCGGCAATTGGCAGATGGCTCATCCTTGGATGGAAACCGTCCTTCCCTGGGATAAAGCGCAAGAATTCATCGAATTTGCGCTCGACAATCTTCCACCACAAAGCCTAGGGCCGGCGGGTCACATCCTGCTGTGGCCGTCCCGTGGCGACACCTCAGATGTGCCATTCTTCAAACACCCCGGCGGCGACTTCGTCATGGGCTGGGGCATCTTGCCGGCCGTTCCCCAGCAATTCCTCGACATGGCGCTCGAAAACCTCGACATGGTCAGCAAGCTGTCCATTGGTTACGGCGGCAAGCGCTACCTGTCGGGCTTCATCACCTTCAAGACCCCGGCGGAGTGGGAAGAGCACTTCGGCACGGAAACTTGGGAGCGATTCAAGGCCGCCAAGAAGACCTTCGATCCCGACGGCATCATGAATCCCGGATTCATCAACTACGGCTGAGCGGATCCGGTCGTTGATCGTGAAGAGCAGAGACGCACAAGGCAGGTGGCCGCGGACAGCGGTGACCTGCCTTTTGTGTGTTGGGTGGATGTTTCCCGGGCTCGTCCCGGTCGTGACCGCCGACGAGGGTGCCGCGGAGTCGACGCCTCCCTCAGCCGGCCGCTCCATCGACGACTGGATCAAGGATACCCTCAGTCGGCGGATTCAGGACGAGCGCCTCGCGCTCGGATCAGCACCGCTGATCCGGCACCCCGACGTGGAAGCGGCGGCCCAGACCTTTGCCGATGACGTTGCGCAGTCCGGTAGCTGGTTGGGGGTCGATTTGTCGGCGGATCGGGCGGCGGCCCTGCTGGAAGCGCGGGGCTATATTCACTTCAAGCTCACCACCACTTATTTTGCCGGCGCCATCGGTGATCCCGAGATTTGGGTGGACTCTTGGATCTCCCGTGCCCGCTCCACGTTTGACAGCTTTCACAATCCGGATCTCAAGCACTTCGGCATCGGCACCGTGCACTTGGAGGGATTGAGCTTCTACTTTTTGATGGTGACCACTTCCCAGACCGCCTTTTACGGTGAAGCCACCCTGCCTTTGCAGGATTTGGGGCAGGTACGACAGCGAGCTCTGGAGCTGGTGAATGAGGAGCGACGGAAGTTGCGTTTGCGCCCCCTCGTGTCCCACCCGGTGTTGGATCGAGTCGCCCAAAACTACGCTCGGGACATGTTCGAACGAGGCTTCTACGGCCATACCTCCCCGGAGGGCGAGTCGGTTCGGGATCGAGTGTTGCGGATCGGATACCAGTCGGCCCGGGTCGCAGAGAATCTGGGCAGCGGTCAAACCACGGTCGAGGAGGTGATGGAAGGCTGGATGGCCAGCCCCGGCCATCGAGCCAATATCCTGCACCGCCGCTTGAGGGAAATCGGCACCGGGGTGGCGATCGGCGAACGGGGCGGTGAGTTCAAGATCCTCTGGGTCCAAGTTTTCGCCGGCAAGCGTTGAAGCGGAGGAGGGAAGCCGTGGCCCAAAAACCAGCGAAACAAAAAGCTTCGAAGAAGCCGTCGAATAAGAAGGCATCGAAGAAGTCCTCGGGTGAGAAGAATCCAACACAACACATCGGCCCCACCGGTCCGCTGACCATCTATGTCGCCTGGCATCCGGACTGCCCGGACGGTGCTTTTTTGGCCAAGGCGGTGTACGACTGGTTCCGCAAACCGAGCACCGCGGTGGAGCGATCCGGGGCAGGGATTCCGGTCTACTATCGCTGTCGGCCCCTGGCCGACAGCGCGTCCGAGATCCGCGAGGTCGGCCAACAGGATCCCGAGACCACGAACGCGCCCCGAACCCCTCAGCGACCGATCGAATACGAGCATGCGGAGATCAACGTGGTGATCCCGCTGATCGACGAGCATCTGGTCAACGATCCGGAATGGCGCCGATGGCTCTACCAAGTGGCCGAGCTGCACCGACAAAGCTTGCCCCGCAGGCCTCGGCAAGGCACCGACGGGGCTCCGGAAGAGCGGCGAGGGCGAGGCGGCCGGGTGTTGATGATTCCGGTGCAGCTCCATTCCAGCATTTCACGCCTGGCACCCGTGGTCAGCGCCATCAACGCCGTGCGAGTGGATCGTTGGGACGACGACGACCGCGACGACGACCCCGAGCAAGCTCTGGCCCGGCGCAGGGAGCGTCGTGCCCATCGTCTCCGACGGTTTTTGGTCCAAACCTTGGTGCGGGAGCTGCGGCTGCGTCGGAATCCCCTCAAGACGGATCTCCTGCCCAGGTCGGTTTTTTTGAGCCACGCGAAGGGCGATCGCGCGAGCGGTGTCGGGGTGGCGGAGAAGATTCGCGCCGAAGCCTTGCACCAGGGTCAGATCGATACCTTCTTCGACACCACGGATCTGGATTGGGGAGCCCACTGGCAAGATCCCATGGAGTCTGCGGCCGGCGAGCGGACCGCCGCCTTTATCGCCATCTTTGGAGACCTCTACGCGTCTCGCTTCTGGTGCCGCGAGGAAATTCGTCGAGCGCGACATCCTCGAAGGATCAGCGCGGTCGACGGATCGGTCGCCATCGACCGGAGGAAAGACGGAGCATCGACCGTGGGCACGGATTGGGCGTTGCAACGGATCTGGTGGGTCCAACCGACGGTGATCGTGGATACCCTCGGTCAGGGCTGGAGCCGGCTGCTGCCCGAGATGTCCGGCACCCCGATCGTCCGCTGGCGGGATGAGCCGGAAGCCATTGCCGAGATTCTGGACAGGGTGTTGTTGGAAGCGCTGAGGGCGGAGATTCAGGCCCGGCATGCTCTTCTTCTGGCCGGACGCACGGGCCGACGGTACCGGCAAACCCCTGACGGGCCCGAGCTGGAAGTGCACTTCCTCACCTGGGTCCCGGATCCCTACACCCTCATGGAATGGGCCTATCCCGCCCGCCAGGCTCGAGCGGGGTCGACCGACGCAAGCCTCGTGGACGAAGCCTTCGGCGAGAAGGAAGTCCAGAGCTTGGTGATTTACCCTGGACACGGCTTAGCCCAAGGGGACGAGCTTCGCTTGCGGGATTATTGGCGCGAAACCGTGCAATTCATGTCGGTGGAAGAGCTGGCGATGGAATTCCGCAATCCTGATCGTCGTCAAGCTGCTCCGGACTCCGGCGCTTCGGGCCGTCTGCAACTCGGGAATCAGCCCATGGTCGCCCTTTCCGTCGGCGATCCGGAGCACAGCGAGCTCTACGCCTTGGGCTACGGCCCCGAGCATTTGGACGACGCCGTCTATCGTCTGGCGACAGCTCTCATCGGGGCCCGCGCCCGTCTGGCTTACGGCGGGGTGCTGTTGCGTACCGAGACCAGCGAGTTTTTGGTGTCCGTGCTGGACGCCGCCGGCATGATGTTCACCGAGCCTTCACACCGAGGCGGACCCAAGGCCCCGGACGCCCAGCCGGAAACCTTCATCCACAGCTACCAGGCTTGGGACTTCTACCAAGAAACGGAGGTCGCCACCCGCGCCGACCTCCATGCCCTTTGCACCTTCCATGACGTGTGCGCCGAAGATCTTCCCGGCGACACGGCTCAACAAGAGTTTTCGGTGCTCGAGCGAGCCCTGTGGCGAGCCAGAAGCCTGAGCGCCATGCGGGGTCGAGTTGCCGAGGAATCTCAAGCCATGGTGGCGTTAGGGGGCAAGCCCTATGGTTGGGGTGGTTTTGCCCCCGGGGTGGTGGAGGAGATCGCGGTCATGCACCGAGCGGGCAAACCGGTGCTCGTGCTTTCGAGCTTCGGCGGGGCCGCACGGCGATTGGTCTCCTGGCTGCAACAACCCGACGGTGTGCCTTTCGATTGGCTCGAGCTCGGGCACCAGCTCGCCCATCCCGACAATGACCATCTGCGAATGATCCAGTCGGCCCTGGCGGACGAGCTCGGCGAGCAAGAAGCCCGCAGGCACTTGGAGCAACGCTACGAGCTCCTCCACGAGACCCTAACGGACTTAAAGTCTGTTTTGCTCGAAGCCCTCGCAGGCCGCTCGAGCTACGCCGGCTTGAACAGCGAAGAGCTCGAGCAGCTGATGACCACCAGCAGCGTCAGCCAGATTCGTCACCTGCTGACCCACCGCGTGGTCCCGCACCTCCATGCGTTGCGCTAATCGGCGGCTGCTCAGCCTTCGGCCAACGGTAGCTCCAGGCAGACCGCCTGATCCGCGTTGCGCAAGAGCAGCCGATTTCCTGAGAGGGCCATGGTGTTCCAGCTTTTGCCGTTCAGGACTTGCAGGCCGGTGAGCTCTCGCAGCTCGTCGGGATTGGGCTCGATAAGGGTCAGCTCACCCTTTTCCGATTGCACCAACAACAAATCCCCGGCCAACAAGATCTGTCCGTGACCGAAACGGCCCCGTTTCCAACACCGATCTCCGGTTTCGGGGTCGAGGCAAACCAAGATGCCGTCGTCCAAACCGTAGATCCGATCTTCGAAGCGCAAGAAGTTGGCGAATTTGGCTTTCAGGCCGCGGCTCTCCCAAACCTCCTCGACGGTCCATTCCGAGCTCTCCTCGGACGGTTCGGGCTCCTGCTCGTCTGAGCCACTCGGCGCTCCGTCTTCGAGATTTGCGTCCTCCGCCTTGGCGGGGCTCTGGTCTTCGGTTGCCGGATCGACCGCGCTCGGAACGGCATCCGCTTCGCCGTCGGAGACGGAGCCTCGACGGGAGATGTGAAGCAACCTCGCGCCGTGTCCATAACCGCTGGACACCAGAAGCCGGTCACCGGGAAGGGCCACGGGTTGGGCCACGTGTGGGTGATCCCCCTGCCACTCAAGATCCCACAGGACCCGGCCGTCGGTGGGGGAGTGGCCTGCTACCGTGGTGCCGTTGAAGATCACGATCTGCTGCTCACCGTCAAAGGTGTAGAGCGAGGGTGAGGAGTAGCCGACCCGATCGTCACCGCCCTGCCAAACAGATTCGCCGGAGTCGGTGTCAAAGGCCACCAGGGATTTACCGTCCGGCTTGCCGATCGACACCACCACCAAATCACTGTCCTCTTGCAGCCGTTCCACGATGAGGGGGGAAGAGGTGAAACCCCAATCCGGCGCCTCCGCGCCGAGATCGTCTTGCAAACGGCGATGCCAGCGCAGCTCACCGGAGCTGAGATCCAGGGCGCGCAGATCTCCCAGCGCTCCGAAAGTGAACACGGTGCCTCGGTGGATCGTCGGTGTGGATCGAGGACCGTTGCCGCCGATCACGGTTTCGAATTTGGCGGGGATGCCGTGGGTCCAAACCACCTCTCCGGTTCCTAGGTCGTAGCGAGAGACGACCTCCATCTCTCCTTGTTGCTCCAAAGTAACCGCCGCATCTCCGACCACCGCAAAGCTGGACCAGGCCTCACCGATGTCGATTCGCCAAAGCTCCTTCGGAGGCTGCGCCTGCCAATCGCGGGCTAGGCGCGCGCTATGGACGACGCCATCTCGGCTCGGACCCATGAATTGGGGAAAGTCGTCCGGCGAAACCTCAGCCGGGGCCCGGCCACGGACTTCTTGGTAGGTGGACTCGCCCGCCCAACGGAATTCCAAAATCGGCACAAGATTGCCGGAAACGCCCTTGATCCGAAACAGCCCGACAAATCCACCCACCACCAGGATGGTCGCCGCCAAGATCTTCAGCCGCGTCCTGCCCGGCAGCCTGGAGAGCAGCACCAACCACAGCAAGAGCCCTAGGGCACCGAGGGTGGAAAAGAACATGGTTTTGAGAAAAAGCTGCTGATGATCGGTCGTCTCACCGGAATGGGCCCGGATCAACGCGGCCAAAGTCAGCAATACGACGAGAACGCCGGGCCACCAGCGGATGCCGACGGTTTTGGATGGTTCTTGGTCTCGGGACTCCGAATCTGAGCTCATGGCGTTATTTCCTTCCAGAACACGTATTTATCCGTGGGATGGTGGTCGAAGCCTCGTCCGGCCCCTGCTCACCCTTGTGGATAGAGCTTACGAAGAGATAGGCCTGAGCTTACTTCAAGATCGGGCATTGCTCATGATCCGTAACGAATGGGCAGCATTTACGTATCAGTGACCGAGGCTCGACGCACTGTCCCTTGTTCGGGCTTCTCCCTTCTGGTACAACGTTCGAGCCCCCGATCGCTGAACCAAAATCTCCCTGCTGGATCCATCTCACTGGATTTATCTCACTGGATTCATCTCAAAGTGTCGACGGCTCGTATATGGAGCTATTGGCCGTTGGGCGAGCACACCGTGACCAGATCCTCATCTACCATCGAAACTCAGCCCTTGCCATCGTTGGCAAATGGGGAGGAGCAGGGCGGAGAAGTCTCCTTCTCCCGCGCCTTGCTGGACCATATCCGCGAGGGGGTCGTCCGCTTCGAGCAGGACTTGACCATCCGTAGCGGCAACCGAGCCTGGCTGACCATGGTCGGTCTCGATACCGCTTCGGCGGGAGGCCGAGACCTTGCGGAGCATTTGGAAACCGAAGATCTCGAAAATCTGCGGGCGGCGATGACTGCCTTCACTGCCCGGCAGGATCCAGTGATTCACGGCGGCAGCCCGGGCACCTCGGGCGTTGCACCGAGCCGACCGGCCAAGAGCCCGGAGCTCAGCCTGACTTGGAAAGCGTTGGACGGGCGAGCCGTCGACAGCCATACGGTGGTTTTTGCCGAGCGGCAGACCGGCGGCGAAGGCGAGGAGACATCTGCTCCTTGGCTTTTCAGCGCACTGGTCCATGATCTGACCGTGGAGAACCTGGCGGCCGAAGAGCGCCGAGCACTCAAGGAGCGGCTGAGCAGCACTCAAAAACATGAGAGCCTGGGCATCCTAGCCGGGGGCCTGGCTCACGACTTCAACAATGTGTTGACTGCCATCCTCGGTTTGGTGGATGTCACCAAGCTCCAGCTGCCGAAAGACTCGCCAGTCGCACCCATCGTTCAAGAAATCGCCAATACCGCCGACTACGCCGCCATTCTCGTCCGAAATCTGTTGGCCTACGCGGGAAAGGGCCGAGACGGCAGCGAAGACATCGACCTTTCAGGGCTGACCCGAGAAGTCGCTCAGTGGGGAGTTTCTAGGCACAAAACCGAGGTGGAGCTTGAGGTCAGCTGCGCCGTCGGTCTTCCCGCCATGTCGGGTGACCCGGCTCAGATCAGGCAGGTAATTACGAATTTATTGCTCAATGCCACCGAAGCGTTGGGGCCCGGCGCCCACGACCGTCGGCCTGAGCAATCGGCATCGGCCCGTCGCCGAAAGCCGCGGGTACGCCTTGAAACCGGAGTCGCCTACATCGATACGGCCGATCTCCAGCGGGCTGTGTTTCGCACCAAACCGCGTCCGGGCACCTACCTATTCGTCGAGGTTTGGGACAACGGCTGCGGAATCGAGCCGGCGTTGGTGCCGCGCATCTTCGACCCGTTTTTCACGACGAAACCGACCGGCCGCGGGCTCGGGCTCGCGGCGGTCCAAGGCATCGTCAACAGCCACGACGGATTTCTCATGGTGGATACGGAGGAGGGACGGGGGACGGCGGTGAGGGTTTATTTTCAGATGGCGAGCCTCGACGACGAAGACAGTGTGAGCCTAGAGTTGAATTCGATCGCGCCGTCCCCGAGCCGGGACTCCGAGGCGGCCCGAGGCACGATCCTAGTGGTCGATGATGAAGAAGCCGTCCGCGGCATCGCCAAAGCCACACTGAAAATGGCGGGTTATGAGGTGGACTTGGCGGAAGACGGTCAGGAAGGTTGGGACATGCTGCAGCTGGACGCCGGCCGCTACTCGGCCGTATTGCTCGACATCACCATGCCTCGCATGACCGGGGATGAGCTGCTCGGGCACCTGCGCACCCTCCGCCCACGGCTTCCGGTGTTGCTCTCCAGCGGCTTCAGCAGCAACGAGGCTTGCTTCAGCACCACCGACGATCCCTTCACCCGTTTCCTCAAGAAGCCCTATCGAACCCGGGACCTGAAACGAGAGATCGCCGACCTGATCGCGGTCGCCGCGGATGCCCCTTGAGCTCCGGGCGACGAGCGACTTCCAGGCGACGAGCGTTTTCCGGGCGACGGGCGACTATGGGTTCCCGTCCGGCTGCTCGACGCCGACCGGCGGTGGGGTCTCGCCTGCCAGGGCGCCGTCCACCAAAGCCCTGGCCCGAGCTTGAGCATCGGCCCGCACGTCCTGAAGGTGTCGGCCATAGCTGTCGAAGGCCGCCAGGGGCTCGGCATCGCCCGGCCGTTGTAAGTAGACGGTTTGGGTGGGGAAGGCGAAGCTCACCCCGAGGTCTTGGGCCAAGCGCATGATGTCCAGGGCCAAGCGATGGCGCTCCCGTAGCTCCGTGGCCCAATCCGGTGTGTGGAAGAACATATAGACCAGCACATCGATGGAAGAGGCTGAGAATTGATTCAAATACACCTGAAAGGAATCCTTGCGAGTGTACGGGTGCAAGCGAATCAGCTCCCGGACCCCTTCACAGAACGCCTCCACTTTGTCTGCCGGCGTGTTGTAGGTCAGCGACAGCATGGTCTTCCAGCGGCGATAGGTGCGGACACCCAGGTTGTCCACAGCGGCCGAGATGAGATTGGCGTTGGGCAGCGTGATGGTGGAATCGTAGAAGGTTCGAATGCGGGTGGACCGGAATCCGAGCTCCACCACCGTGCCTTCCACGTCACCGACCACCACCCAATCTCCCACCGAGAACGGGCGATCGAGGATCACCATCAACGAGCCGAATAGGTTGCGCACCGCGTCCTGGGCGGCCAAGGCCAACGCCAAACCGCCGATGCCGAGACCCGCCACCAGGCTGGTGATGTCCACGTCCAGGTTGTCGGCGATGAAGACGAAACCCAGAGCCGCCACCATCAGCTTGGAGGATTTGCGGAAAAGAGGCACGAGCAGGTCGTCGAATCGGTTGACGCTGCGCTCCGCGCGGACTTGGAAGACCGCGGCCACGATATCCACCATCCGATAGGCCGCCCAAACGAAGGCGGTGGTGACCACGAATTTCACCGCCACCACCAGGACCGTCAGCAGGAAAATCGGCAGCCCGAGCCAGAACAGACCGGGCCACCAGACCAAACCGGCGGTCAGCAGACCCAGGGGCCGCAGGGCCCGATGCAGCTCGTCCGGATCGATTTGCTCCATGCGCCGGCTGAGGTAGCCTTGGATGGCTGCTTGCACCGACCGGGTCACCAGCTGGTCCACAGCCAGACCTAGCAAGATCAGTAGGAAGAGCCCGAGCCACTGCCAGTTTTCGAGCACGAGCGGAGCGGAGAGCAAAGAAGCGGGCATCTTCGATCGAATCCATTGGGAGAAGGTGAGGGGACCTACGTCCTTCACTCCCTCTACCACCTCTCGACCCCGGACCGCCCTCAGCATCGCGGACAGCTGCTCGACCGTCGAGCTGGTGAAAAGCCATCGACCGTGCTCATCCCGGGCGATTCGAACCTCATAATCCTCGATGATCGGCAGGACCCAAGGGGGGCCCTCCTGACGATTCGGAATCTCGGCGAAGTCGATGAACACCGTGCGATCGAGCACCTCCTTGAGCTGCGCGGCCGCTTCTCGTCCTTGGGCCTTGCGCAAATCGGCACCCAACGTGCTCAAGTCCAGGGAGAAGGCGCCGCGGTCCAACGGCTCCCATCCCTCGGGGGCTTTTTCCGGGTCGAAAGCCTCCAAGAAGGTCCTCATGGTCGCCCTGGGATTGCTCAGCTCGGGGGGGACCTCCACCTTAGGCGGAGAGGCAGGCTCGTTGTCTTGGTCGGTGCCGGATGCGTCTTCGGCAGGAGCGGTTTGGGCGGGTTCCTGGGCCTGAAGATCCGCTGGGCCAAAGGTCATGGTCCAGGCCAGGAGGCCGACCAGAGCTAGCAGGATGCGGAGCGAACGAGCCCCTCTCAAAGCGAGGACGGAAGAGAAAGGAGAAAGATGATGGGCACAGCGGCTACAAGGCATGGAAATTCCTCGAGGTATTTGACGCGTCTTGGCAGGGGGAGGGGATCCGTCGACGGCCCTAGCCTACATGAGAACGGATCGTTATATGCTTCGCCTGCGGGTCGGTCGGTCAATGTGCGCTCAAATCCCCAGCCACCTTCACCACCCAGCCGACTCATTCCGTTCTGATCCCCGAAACTCCGTTGGAGAATGCTTCATGCCGCAGCGCCACCCTGTGTCGTCCTCAATGCTCATTCGGATCTCGTTGCTCCTAGCTTGCAGCTTCGGGCTCCTGTCTCCAACCGCGTACGGTATTCCACTGATGGGGGATGACGAGGTAGAGGCGAGCAAGGCGTCCGGCGACGCTCCTGAAGAGGGTCTGCCCAGCCTAGAGGAGAAGATTCAGGGGTTGACGGCAAAAGACGGTTTTTTGACCACTTATCCAGACCCGGACCACGGCAGCTATTGGTTGCGCTTGCCGGCGCCGACCGAAGGGGACGTCAGCCAACGGTTGCTCTATGTGGAAGGTTTGCGGACCGGTTTGGGCTCCAATCCGGTCGGCCTCGACCGGGGACAGATCAACAATAGCTACATCATCGACATTCGGGTCCTCGGCAATCGGGTGCTCTTTCAAGCGGCGAATCTCGATTTCCGGGCCGACACCACCGACCCGGGCGAGCTTCAAGCGACCGCGGAAAGCTTCGCCCCGTCGGTAATTTGGGCCGGGGCAGTGGCGGCAAAAGATGCGGACGGTGATGTCCTGGTGGATCTAGCGTCATTTCTGGTCCGGGATGCCCACGGAGTCGAGGCCACCACCCGAGAGACTGAGCAGGGCCGTTACGTCTTGGATGCCGATCGGTCGGCGGTCGATTTTTCTGCCGCCCTTTCCTTTCCCGACAATCTCGAGCTCGAGGCGCTGCTGACCTACAAGCTGGAAGCCGACGAGCCTGGGGTGTTGATCGCGGAGACGGCACCCACCGGCAGCTCCTTCAGCCTGGTTCAGCACCACTCCCTGATCCGACTGCCGGACGACGGTTTCGAGCCGCGGGTGGCGGATCCGAGGATGCCCTTCTTCGGTCCGTCCTATGCGGACTACGCCGCTCCGTTGACCGAGTCGATCCACAAACGGCTGATCGCACGGCATCGATTGATCAAAAAAAATCCGGGTGCCGAAAGATCCGAAGCCGTGGAGCCGATCGTCTACTACGTCGACCATGGTGCTCCCGAGCCGATCCGAAGCGCGCTCCTGGAAGGCGCGCGGTGGTGGTCGGAGGCCTTTGAGGCCGCCGGTTTCATCGACGGATATCAGGTCAAGGTTCTGCCCGAGGACGTCCACCCTCTGGATGTGCGGTACAACGTCATCCAATGGGTGCATAGATCCACCCGCGGCTGGTCCTACGGCAATGCCATCAGCGATCCTCGAACCGGTGAGATCGTCAAAGGGCATGTCAGCTTGGGATCTCTGCGGGTGCGTCAGGATCGGTTGATTTTCGAGGGGCTCTTCGGAGCAGAGGCCACCGGCAAAGGGGGGCCGAACGACCCCTTGGAGCTGGCCTTGGCGAGGATTCGTCAGCTTGCCGCCCACGAGGTCGGGCATACCCTCGGCCTGACCCACAATTTCGCCGCTTCGACCTATGGGGATCGGGAGTCGGTCATGGACTATCCCGCCCCTTGGATTCAGGCCCCGGAAGGTGGAGGTCTCGACGGCTCCAAGGCCTATGGAGTCGGGGTCGGAGCCTGGGACGTGATGTCGATCCGTTACGGCTACTCGGAGCTGCCGTCGGGAGCCGAGGGGCAGAAGGCCTTGGGCGCCATGGTCCGCGAATCGATCGACCGAGGTTTGCTCTTCCTCAGCGACGAAGACGCCCGGCCGGCCGGGGCTTCGGATCCCCGGGCCAGCTTGTGGGACAACGGCTCCGACGCCGTCGCCTCCTTGGAAGAGGTGCTGACGGTTCGACGACGGGCTTTGGACCATTTCGGCTCCGGCAATCTGGCCGAGGGTCGTCCCGTGGCGTTTCTCCAAGAGGTCTTGGTACCGATCTATCTCTACCACCGCTACCAGCTCGATGCCGCGGTCAAAACCATCGGTGGCATGGAATACACCTACGCCGTCAACGGTGATGGTCAAACCGCGACGGCGCCCATCTCCGCGGAGCGCCAAGGGCGAGCGCTGGAAGTGGTTCTGCGCCTGTTGGAGCCCGAGGAGCTGGACCTCCCGGACCGGGTCATCGAGCTGATGGCGCCCCGTCCGTATCGCTACGAGCGCAATCGCGAGATGTTCGCGGGCTCGTCGGAGCTGTTCTTCGATCCGATGGCTGCGGCGGCCGTCGCCGCGGATCAAGTGCTGGCCTCCCTCTTGCACCCGGAGCGTCTGGCTCGGGCGGCGGACTTCCACCGTCGACTTTCGATGCTGCCCGGGCCCGAGCAAATTCTGGAAGAGATTTCCACCCGGGTCTTTGCGGACGCGTCGGAGTCTTCGAGACGTGCCGGTATTCGACGTGAGGTCCAAAGACTCTTTGTCCATCACTTGATGACATTGAGCGCGGATTCAGGGGTCGTGGGCGAGGTGCGATTCCGAGTGGATCAAGTCTTAGAGAAGCTCAGCGATCGATTGGCGGGTGGGGGAGAGCACGAAAAATGGCTGTCCACATCCATTGATCGTTTCTCCGACCGTCCGTTCGTAGCCCACCCGGACGGTGGTGGCGCCCCTCCGGCCCCGCCCGGCAGCCCGATCGGCAGCCCGTTCCGTGACCCATTGCATTCGAAGGTTGCGGCACAAGGAGCCCAGGCCATGGGTTGCGGATTCGCGGGTGGGCTGTGACGTGACGCCGACAGCGTCTTCGCAACCGGATTTCTGGATCCCCAGTCGACGCACTAGAATAGGCTTGGTCGGCTGGATCTTACCTATCTTGTTTTTCGTCTTATGTGGCTGCGCCCCTGCAGCGCCGCCCGAAGCTGATCGAGCAACCGATAGTCAGAATTCGTCCACTTCCCGCAGCGGGGACGCGCACCCATCCGAATCCCCTCGGAGCACGCCTGGCACCGATGACAAGGACGCTCCGGGCGGAAGAAGCACTGGCGACCCAGAATCGTCCGTCGGAGACGTGTCGCCCGGAGATATTGTGGAGCAGCTTTCTATTCAGGTCTTGGCTTCTTATCCCCATGATCCCACAGCCTTCACCCAAGGTTTGATGTGGCATGAGGGGGAGCTTTATGAGTCGACGGGACTTTATGGGCGATCGAGCTTGCGGCGCACCGTTCCTGAAAACGGGGAGATCCTCGTTCGTCACAATTTGGAGCGGAATCTTTTTGCCGAAGGGCTGACCCTCGTCGACGACAAATTGGTGCTGCTGACCTGGAAGGCCGGTTTGGCCCTCGTCTTTGATCCGGAGACCCTGGAGCCTATCGACCAATGGGGCTACAACGGCGAGGGGTGGGGCCTGACCTTCGATGGTCGACACCTGATCATGAGCGACGGCTCGCCTCGGATTACCTTCAGAGACCGCAACGATTTCCGCTGGCTTCGCACCGTCGAGGTGACCCTCAACGGCCGTCCGCTGGCCCAAATCAATGAGCTGGAATTCGTCGACGGCCAGCTCTACGCCAACGTTTGGGGGGAAGACCGCATCGTTCGTTTGGACCCGGAGACGGGCGTGGTCAACGGGGTCATCCACGCGACCGGGTTGCTGAGCCCCGCGGAGAGCCGTCTGGTCGATGTGCTCAACGGCATTGCCTACGATGCCGGCTCGGCAACTTTCTGGCTCACCGGAAAGTTCTGGCCCCGGATGTTCCAGGTCCGATTCGTGCCGGCGGGTGAGTCCTCCTGAGCTCTCTCTCGGGGCGCGTCGGCGTGCCGACACCGGGGGAGCCGACCTTCACCCTAGCCGCAATTTCACCGCGATGATTTCACGGCGATAATTTCACGGCGATGATTCACTGCGATGGATCCCTACTCAGGCTCGGGCCCTGCTTGCAGGCTTCGACTGCGCTCAAAGAGCACGATCGCCGCGGAGACCGTGGCGTTTAAGGATTCCACTCGGCCGGACATGGGGATGGTGACCGAAAGGTTGGCCAGCTCCAACGCCTCCCGAGAGACACCAGGTCCTTCCGCACCCACCACCAGAACCCAGGTTTCCCGCCAGCTCAGCTGATAAAGAGAGGTGCCCTCTCTGGGCGCGAGGGTCGCCCAAGTGGGGGAGAGGGCTTCGAGGTGGAGATGGAGATCTTTCGGGGAGACCCCCGAAGCATAGGGCAGGCGGAGCAAGCTTCCCGCTGAAGCCCGCAGCGCCCTGGGGTGTCCGACGAAACAAGAACCCGGACCGGTGATCAGAGCGTTGGCCCCCGCCGCTTCCGCGACCCTCGCGAGGGCTCCCAAATTTCCCGGATCCTGAATGCCGTCGGCGAAGACATAGAGCCCGTTCCGCTGGATCTCGATCCGGTCCAGCCCCGAAGGCGGCAGCTCGGCGATGGCCAGAATCCCGCGCGGTGAATCGCTGTCGCACAGCTCAACCAAGAGCCGGGGATCGATCCACAAGGGGGGACGGTCCAGGCGCTCGGCCAGCCCAGCGCCCGTCGGGCTGCTGAGAAAATCGGGGACCGCCAAGACCGCTTCGAGAGGCAAACCTTCCGACAAGGCTTCGTTGACCAAATGGGGCCCCTCGAGCAAAACCCGCGGTCCTTTACTTCGGCGAAGGCGGCGAATATCCTTCACCCATCTATTCTGTCGACTATTGATCATGGGTGACGATATTAAGGGCATCTGGCATCGTTTCCAATCCGGATTGGACGTCACTGTAGCGGTGCGGGGTCATGCGCCGGAGAAGAGCTTGGGAGTCCGCGATGGATTCCTTCGCTATTTGCACGACGTGCTGCAAGACGCGCCTCCGCTCACCGTGCGCATCCATCAAGTCGAAGGCAAGCCCGAGCTGCCGATGACCGATTCAGATTCCTTGACGGCGGCGCGGGAGCTGGTCCGGCTCACGCGGCAGGAGCAACCCGAGACGTTTTTCGTGGTCGCCTGCGAGGAAGGGCTTTCCGAGGTCGTCGTCGAAGGTCCCTCAGCCGGCCGCACCTCGGCCGGCCGCACCTCAGCCGGCCGCACCTCAGCCGGCCGCACCTCAGCCGGCCGCACCTCAGCCGGCCGCACCGTTCGACACTTGGTCAAAAGCTGGGCCGTGGTCGACCTACAAACCGGCGGTCAACCCAGCGCTTATGAGCAGGCATGGGGTTGTAGCGGGGGCGTGCAGATCCCCGACTCGGTGCTCGGCACGGTGAGCGATTCTCCCGTCGGATTCAGAACCGGGCCGTCGCCGGTCTTTCCCAGCACCCGCCGCGGACAAGGTTTGGTTCAGGCGATCACCGGCAACCTGGAAAACCGACGGAGCACCACCGGCCAAGCCGTCTTCTACGCTCTATGTAGTCTCTTCTACGGACGTCTCTCCAGCTAGCTCAGAGCCCGGGTCGATTCAATTGACCCTATTTTTGGGGGTCTGGTAGGATCCCGCCCTCAACGGTGTCTTTCACACCTACCGCGAGACCGCAAATCCCAAAAAGCGAGCTCAGCTCTCGGCCTCGAGCCGAGATTCACCGCCGGCGCGGCACGAGCATCACCCCGCACGCATAAAAGAACGAGCGAGCTTCCGCGCCCCAAGACCGGCCCTACTTGATGACCTTCCCGAAGGAGTGTCTGTGTTATGACAGAGGCGAGCAGTTATCTTTTTACGTCCGAATCGGTCACGGAAGGCCATCCCGACAAGGTCTCCGACCAGATTTCCGATGCCGTTCTCGACGAGGCGTTGAATCAGGACCCCAACAGCCGTGTGGCTTGTGAGACGTTGGTCAACACAGGTCTCGTCGTTTTGGCCGGTGAGATCACCACCAACGGCTACATCGATTTTCCGGGTATCGCGCGGCAGACCATCAAAGACATCGGTTACACCGACGCTTCCATGGGCTTCGACTACAACAGCTGCGCCGTGTTGTCGGCCATCGATCCCCAGAGCCCCGACATCGCCATGGGCGTCGATCCGGGTGGTGCCGGTGATCAAGGTCTGATGTTCGGTTACGCCTGCCGCGAAACCGACGAGCTCATGCCCCTTCCGATCACCCTCGCGCATCATCTGACACGCAGCCTGGCCACCGTGCGCAAGGCCGGTGAGCTGTCATGGCTCCGCCCGGACGGCAAGAGTCAGGTCACCGTGGAATACGAGGGCACCACCCCGAAACGCGTCCACACTGTGGTGATCTCCACCCAGCACAATCCCGACGTGACCCAGGAAGATATTCGCACAGGCATCATCGACAAGGTCATTCGCCCCACGGTGCCCGCCCATCTTTTGGACGACGATGTGATCTTCCACGTCAATCCCACCGGCCGGTTCGTGGTCGGTGGCCCGCAAGGGGATTGCGGTCTGACCGGCCGCAAGATCATTGTCGACACCTACGGTGGCATGGGCGCCCACGGCGGCGGTGCCTTCTCCGGCAAAGACTCCACCAAGGTCGATCGCTCCGCGAGCTACATGGGACGCCACATTGCCAAGAATCTCGTCGGTGCCGGTCTAGCCGAACGGGTCCTCGTGCAGTTGGCTTACGCCATCGGCGTCGCCGACCCGGTGTCGATCCACGTCGACACTTACGGCACCGGCACGGTCGATGATCGTCGCCTGGAAGCGGTGGTCCGCGACATCTTCCCGCTGACGCCCAAGGGCATCATCGACCACCTCGAGCTGCGCCGTCCGATCTTCCGTCCCACCGCCGCCTACGGTCACTTCGGCCGCGACGAGGAAGGATTTACTTGGGAGCACCTCGACCACGTCGACGATCTCAAGTCCGCCGTCGGCTGATCCGAGATCATCGACCGAGAAAACGCCGGTGGGGGAGACTCCGCCGGCGTTTTCTTTTTTGAGAGTGCCGCGAGCGCTAGCTGCGAACGCCCAGGAAGAGGTAGAGGGAGAACACGGCGAAGATTGCCGCTGGGCTCCATATCGCCACGATCGGCGGCAAGATGGCGTTGTTGCCGAGGGCGGTGAAGACCGAGAGCACCACCAGTAAAATGATGCCGAGCACCAACGAGATACCAATGCCGTAGAGGGCACCGTGGCGTCCCAGGCGGAAGGCGAAGGGTAGAGCCACCAACGCCATCACTAGGGAGATGAAGGGATAGGCGATCTTGTTGTAGAGCTCGACTTCCAAGCTCGGCACTTCCTGCCCACTCGTCTTGAGCTCGTGGACGTAGTCCCTGAGCTCGACGAAGCTCATTTCCTCCGGTGGCTTGAGACCACCGGCAAAATAGTCCGGAGGCTCCTGAAGTCGATATTTGACTGGGGTATCGAAAGTGGAGAAGCCGGTGATCTCCCGCCCCTCAAATGTCCGAGCCCATCCTCGGGAAAAGGTCCACCAACCGTTTTCAATATGGGTGGCCTTCTCAACCCGAAGCCGAGCGACCAGCCGATAGTCGGGGTCGAATTTGAAGATCTGAAGGTTGTGTAGCTCCCGCCGCTTCTCGTCATAGAAGGAGTAGTTGTAGAGCTGGTTCTCCTTGCCGTAGATCCAGAGCCGATCAGCCCTTCGTCCCGGGTGCAGGATCGATTGCCCCTGCTGACCTTTGATCACCGCTTTAAGCTCGGCAACTCGACTGTTCGCGGCAGGTAACACCTCGGACTGCAGCGTGCCGGCCAGGAAAGCGAGCACCGCTGCCGCCGCCAGCACCGGAATCGACATTCTGTAGAGACTGATTCCAGCAGCTTTACAAGCGGTCACCTCATTGGTTCGCGACAGCAGGCCGAAAGTGGTCAGGGTGGTGACGAGCACGATGATCGGAGCGATCTCATAGATGATCGAGAAGCTCTTGTAGCGGTAATAGTCGAAGACCACGCTGGAGGCGATCTCGTTCTGCAGGATGTCCTCTACGTTCTCTGTGAGATCCGCGACCAAGTAGACCGACAAACCCGAGAAGAGGGCGACCACCAGCACGTTGAAAAAACGCACCAAGATGTAGCGGTCCAAAGTGTTGGGGAATCGTAGCCGCAGCTCCGGCAAACGCAGCACCAATTGAGTGGCATTGCGGCCCGAGGTTTTTGCGCGTCCCATAGCCCTTTGCCGGCGCTGTTGCTCCTGCCGGGCTTGGAGCTTCGCCTCGCGCCGGGCCTTCACCTGCAACATGCGACCCCAAAACCGTTCCTGAATCCACCGGTCGACATTCTGCAGCAGCAGACTCTTGTCGCGGTTCTTGCGCGCCAACAAAAAGACACCCGCGGCAAGCATCAGCACATTCGGCGACCACACCGCCAGCCAGGCGGGGAGGGCGCCGTCCCTCGCGGCTTCCTCGCCGGAGTTGAAGATCAGGTAGTACACCAGGACCACGCCGATCGACAGAGCGAATCCCGAAGACCGTCCGCCACGGGCATTGGAGAAACCTAGGGGCAGACCCAGCAGACCAAAAACTAGACAAGCGGCGGGGAAGCTGAACTTCTTGTGGATCTCTACCTTGGCGAGATTCCGGTGGTGCTCGGGGCTGCTCTTGTCACGGGCCTTCGCTTGCAACTCCTTTAGCGAGAGCTCACGGAGAGTCTTGGAAACGGACACCGACTGCTGTTGGTTTTGGGACGCAAGCAAGAGGTTGTAGCTGTCCTGCGCGGACGCTTGATAGACGTCGGGGCGGTCCATGTCGACTCCGTGGGTCACCACATCCTCGAGCTGCAGAAGCACCTGACCGGTGTTGTCGTCCGCTTGGGCTCGTCCCCATTCCGCCACCCAGACGCTGTTCTCACGACCGGGTATGGAGTCCGCCAAGAACACTCCACGCCATCGACGCTCATCGGGCGGAGCCTCAAATACGTAGAGCACCTTGTCCTGCCAACCTGTGTGAGGAATACGAGGTTTGATCTCCTCGGTCAGGCTCTGGGTCAAGATGTCCACCCGAAGCTTTGATAAGGCGTGGTTGCCGGCCGGCAGAACCTCCAGCATCAGATAGGTGTTCAGACCCATCAACAGGGCTGAGAGCAGGAGGATCGGTCGGTAGAGCGAGAACAGACTGATGCCTCCGGCCCGAATCGCAATCAGCTCACTGTCCGTCGACAGCCGCCCTATGCCGATCAGGATTCCGAACAGCAATGACATCGGGATGGTCATCACCACAATCCAGGGCAAGGACAACAAGAGAAGCCGTCCAACAGTCTCAAGGGCCACGCCGCTGCCGATCAGCAGCTCGGCGGACTTGAAGAGAACCTGGATGAGCAGGATGAAGGTGTATACGAGGAAACCGAGGGCCAAGGGCCCCAGGACTTCGGCGAGGATGTATCGGTCGAGTCGACGCATGGGCTGCCGATTATAGACGCTTAGGGCTGATTAGGACCGCGGAAATGTAGGATTTGCGGGAACTTTGCTGCGTCGCAACATTCACACCTGGCGTCTGATAAGATAAGTTATGTAAACTAATGAACGTGAGAACAAATCGAGATCCACTCCTACACGATGAAGATCAAGCACGATGAAGATCAAGCACGATGAAGATCAAGCTGACTATTGAAGCTTTCGGTTTCAGATCCGAGGAAGAGGGTCACGTTTCCACGTAATTTCGGGTGCTTTGCAAGCTGTCTCGCGAATCCTGACTGATGGGCAAGACTATCCTCCCTGCTCACCAGACGCTCTCCGCTGGCCAACACCCGGGGGGACGGCCATCGGACCGTGCATTGTCGGAAGGTGGGTGGCTGCCTGCGACGAGCCCACTCAAACCGTGAGGCAAAAAAAATTGACCGGCTGGCTGAAACCGGTCATGGATAAGGTTTGCGGCTGGTTGCCAAGCTTGGACAGGCTCGGCGATACAGGAAACCTACTAGGCAGGCTCTGTATCTTTAGTATAACAGATTCTTAAAGCGATGGCTCAACATTTGTCCGAAGATCTTCAAGAATTCCTTCTAAAGTATTGATGAGCTCATCTTTAGAAACCGAGCTTTGTCGAAATTTCAACGACAAGCTATAGCTCTTATCCTCGGGCCGGAAGTTGAAGACAAACGGACGCCTCCTCGGCGCACCAGACTTCGTCTTGTCGGTGCGAGTTTGGCGCCGGAGATCATCTCTGCTCAGACCGTGACGACTCACCTGTTCGAGCAGCCGGATCATTTCCTCCTCGGTCTCTGCTTTCAAGATCTCGAGCAGGATCGACTTCGTGCTGATACCCAGGGCTTGAGCCGTCTCACGAACCCGAATCGGGATTGCGAGAAGAGCCAAGCTTTCGGTGACCACCGTCCGTGATTTCCCCACCGCCTTGGAGATGTTCTCGTGGGTGTAATCGAAACGGTCGGAGAGAGCCTTATAACCTTCAGCCTCTTCAAAGGGTGTCAGATCTTTCCGCTGCAGATTCTCGATCAGGGCAATCTCGAGGGCTTCCTCCTCGGAGATGTCCATTTCGATGACTGGAATTTCCGACAGACCAGCCTGCATCGAAGCACGATAGCGGCGCTCACCGCTGATGATCATCAATGGCGCGGTCGCTTCTGAGCCTCTGTCGCCGGTGTTGGAGCCGTCCTGGAGGTTGGGGTTCGGGCGAACGAGGATCGGCTCAAGAACACCTTTGTCTTGAATTGAGGCTGCGAGCTCCCCGAGGTCACCCATGGTGGTTCGGGGTTGCTTGGGATCGGGCACCACCGATGAAAGCGGAACCATCTTCCCCACCGGGGTCTCACTCCGACCAGCCAGCTCTTCCACAAAATGGCTGGTGTGCCTCATCCGAACCTTCTTTGGTAAGCCCCTCTTTTTTGCTGCAGAGCTAGACACGTCCCAAAATCTCTTCCGACAATTTGTAGTACTCGTAGGCGCCACTCGATTGAGGGGCGAAGCTAAAGATGGCTTCTTTGTAGGCGGGGCTCTCTTCGAGTCTTACGCTCTTAGAGATGGTGGTTTCGAAGAGTCGATCGCCAAAGACGTCGGCAATCTGGTCTCTAATATCGCGTGCTAGAACCGTCCGTTTATCGTACAAAGTGATCACCGCGCCCAGGATCTGAAGATCCGGGTTAGCCCGCACTTTGATCTTGTCCACCGTCTCCAAGAGATCATCCGTACCCTCAAGGGCGAAGTAGCTGGATTGAATCGGAATCAACACGTGACTGGCAGCCACCAGTGCGTTGACCGTGATGATTCCAAGGGTCGGCGGAGTGTCGATCACCATGTAGTCGAATTGTTCTCGAATAAGATCGATCTCATCTTTGAGGCGAAAATGACTGTCGAGCTCCCCAAGGAGCTTCGCTTCGATCTTCGCCAAGGCAATCGTAGAAGGAGCGACGAATAGGTTTGGGGTATTCGACGACTCGTGCATGATGTCTGCGATGTGGATATCCGGCTCAGTAAGAGCCTCGTACATCGCGGCTTCGAGCTCGTGAACCTCCATGAAAGACATCGAGCTGTTGGCTTGGGGGTCCAAGTCAATCAGCAGCGTCTTGAAACCTTTGGAGGCTAAGGCGGCTGAGAGATTGATGGCGGTTGTGGTTTTTCCCACTCCACCCTTCTGATTGGTGATGGCAATAATCATGATCGACTCGAAGTCTATGAAGGCAAGAATTCACATTCAAGACTTGTATCTCTTTTCGAAATGTGCCTGCCTTGAAGGCACGCACTAAATTTGACGCTCGACAGTCTCAGGCCGACTCATCGTGCTGAGTTTCCTCCCAAGATCGACCTCGGAACAATCCTCAACCTGTTGACGGCATCTTCGACTTGAAGAATCGTGTCGGCGCGCCGACAATGAGTATGGTGTCTTTCGAGTCGTGTGTCGACACGTCGACCACTCCATCAACTAGTTTTCGATTGGATGTCGGCACGCCGACAATTGAAGAGATCGCTGTTAGACAATGTCGGCACGCCGACAATCGAGCAAAAAGCTTCCTGCAAGCCGATGTCGGCGCGCCGACAATTCTGGGAACAGAACGAGCATAGGATGTCGGCACGCCGACATCCAAGAGTCATTGACTGCAGGTAACGGCGATGGCCTACTGCCTGCCGGCATGACCCCAAGAGCTTGGGTACGCTCAACGCTGCAAAAGCGAGATGGACCCGTAAAGTCTCAGACCGCGCCTAATGTCGGCGCGCCGACATTGGACTTGGGGAGGTCGGCGAAGCGTCGGGGTCACGAGCTAGTGCGCAGGCACATCTGTTGAACCCCTCAGGGTTCGGAATGACGATGCTTGTAAACCCAGGGTGGCGCGTCGCTTACCCTGGGATGTTGGATGTAACCCCTTTGTGGTTGCAAGGCATCTTTGTTGGATTTCCAAAACCTCGTAGAGCACTGGTCGGATGGGCGTTGGGCGCAGGTTGGGCGAGTTCCCCCGTTAAAGCACGAAGATACCCCCCCCTTATCGGGCTCCTCCCTGCATCGCTCGATGGGTTATGAGTCGAACGGCGTAGACCAAGGCGCATGGGCCGAGCGGCACGCAGGGAGATGGGGTTGGGTGATAGAAGTTGAATTCTGAAGATTGGACGCCCAGTAGGCTTAGCAACAGAGGCCAGTAGGCTTAGCAACAGAGGACGGAGACATGGAGATGGGTCGTGAGAATTGGACTGCGAAGGTTGGGCCGCGGATGCCGAGCTGTGGGGAGAGGCCAGGCTGTTGGGGTTGGGTCGTGGAGGCCGGGACCGCGGGGACCATTGAACCACAGGGACACATAGGTGGGCTCGAGAGCCCTTACTCTGGCCTGGGCTTGGCCGGCCACCAGCCGAAGCCAACCAAGCAAAGCCGCATATTTGCAAGCCGTCAGTAGGGACTCGTTTCCCATTCTTCGGATCGGGGACTCTCTCTGCGGAGGCTTCGTTAGCGAGCTGAGTAGTCAGAATCAGGTGGGGACGTCCTGCTAAGGACTCAGAGGCACAGCTAGGAGACAGAGGTGATTTTCCGCTTCCAGATTGTAAGCTTCATGAGCGAGCTTCCTCTGGGGTATTCCTGAACCCCGGAGTTTAGAATCCCCTTCGGGCTGGTGTGAGAGACTCTTCCAATGAGTCTCTCCGTACCCCCAAAGGGGCATTACCCGGAATCCCAAGGATTAGAGACCAGATTGCAAGCGAAGCGCCACCTTGGGATTGTAGATACGCAAAGCCCGAACCCTGAAGAGGTTCTACAAATACATGCTGCGGCCGATGCAGATGCACGGGGGCTGCCCGTCAGGGACAAAGCAATCGCTAGCTGCGGAGCTCATCCTTGGCTGGGCACCACGGCAGGCTGCCGCCATGGTGCTACCGGCATCGACAGGGAACGATGCGCCGAACGTCGACGATTTCGGTAGGAGCCCAGTTGTCAGCCTGGAATGCTCGCCGAGAGCTCCGGCTCCCACCTTGGTTTCCGACAGGCTTTCAATGAATCAAATGTCGGCGTGCCGACATCTGCAAGACCTCCAGGCCGAGAACTGAGTCCAGAGCTCTTCGGCAAGGAAGCTCGAAGCGGGTGGACCCCTAGAGGTCACCTGATTCGTTCCGATCAAGGTTGCCCTTGACCTGCCCTACCCCACCACCTCAGAATGGATTCATGAGCGATTCCGACCAAGACGAATTCATCCAGATGGAAGTCAAGGGCCTCATGTTGGACCCGATTTCCGACGCCCCTATTGTGGTTCTGAGGGATGTCAACGGATCTCGTTTTCTGCCCATCTGGATCGGGGTGCCAGAGGCCAACGCCATTGCGCTCGTCTTGGAGGACGTCACGGTTCCTAGACCAATGACCCACGACCTTTTCGTGACGACTCTACATGGTCTGGGTGCCTCTGTGGTTCAGATCGAGGTGCACAACTTGATCAAGAACACCTTTTACGCCAGGCTCCATATCGAGGTGGACGGCGCCCCCAAGTTGGTGGACGCGCGCCCGAGTGATGCCATCGCCATCGCGCTCCGAGCAGGTGCTCCTATCTTGGTGAGCGAAAGCGTTCTCAAGAACGCCCGCGCGAATCCTTTGCTCGACAATTTGAGCGAGGATGAGAAGATCAAAGAGATCTTGAAGAACCTCGACGAGGAAGATCTCGGTGACTACACGATGTAGCTCGCTTCTCCTGTGCTACGTTCTTCCAAGGGGATAACGCCCCCAATCGTCTGCGGCTCCATGACGTCTTCGACGTCCGGCTGATAGAAGTCGTCGCCTACTCTCCCCTCAGCTCTCCGCTCAGCCCTCTCGGTCCTTTGTCCTCTTCCGAATTGGGAGCAATGTAGCTCAGCTCCTGCTCGAGTTTCTTAGATACGTCGGAAGTCATCACGTGTGTGCTGAACTTTTGGAGCCTTCAAAGAGCTCTCCGATTCGAATGCCGCACACCCAAGGTGGTGCTTGGCTAACCCTGAGCTGTCGGGTTACCGCCCCTTGGGTGTTCAACCCGGTGGTCCAGCGCTTCGGCCTGGTCTATGACATCACCGAATTCTCGGCCACCATCTCCCTAGTTTGATTTGAGACCAGGGCCACAGCGTGGCTAACCCGTCCCAAGAATTCACTTTAGAGAATTAGCTTGAAGTTCGAGTGGCGACGGGAAATCTAGAGAAGATCCTTGGCCCGATGTGGAATGCTGCATGGCAGCACATGGTGCGGTGATCCTGCGGGTAGCTCACCCACCCACTCGCAGGTAGAAGGTGAGCCCCTCAGCTCGGGGTAGCACGCCTTCAGGTAGCCAGAAGTTTGCCGCTATAAAAAAGGCCCCTCTCATCGGAGAGGGGCCTTGGGTAGATGGGGCTGCGGATCCTAGATGGCGGTGACAGGGGCAGCTGGGGAGACTGAGCCTGCCCAGCTGGTCAAGCTACTCGACGACCGATCAGGGAATGGGGCAGCCCCTTCTCCACCTCGAGCTGAATGAGGCTACCCAGCTCGACCGCCGCGTCGCCGTACTCGAAGTGGATCAGGCGGTGGCAGGGGGTGCGGCCAGTTTGGGTGCCGGCCCGTTTACCCCATTGGGTGACCAGGACCTCGAAGGTCTCCCCCACGAGGTCTTGGTTCAGCTCCTGCTGAATTTGACCCTGGAGCGCGAAGAGGTCCTGCAGTCTTCGGTCGGCCGCCTTGGGCTCTACCTCGTCGAGCTTGAGTCTTGGGGCGGCGGTCCCGGGGCGGGGCGAGTATTTGAAGGCAAAGATCTGGGCGAACCTCAGCTCCTTGACCAGATCGTAGGTCGCCTGGAAGTCCTCTTCGGTCTCGCCTGGAAAGCCGACGATCAGGTCGGTGGATAGGGCGATCCCAGGCCGGGCCTGCCGGATGCGACGGATCAGGTCTCGATAGGGCTCAATCTCGTAGCCTCGACCCATGAGCTTGAGGATTCGGTTGGAACCCGACTGCACCGGTAGGTGCAAATAGGGCGAGATGTTTTCGTGGCGGGCGAATTGGTCCACCATGGCCTGGGAAAAATCTCGGGGATAGGAGGTGACGAAGCGGAGACGCCGCATTCCCATTCGGGCTACCTTATCCAGGAGCACTGCGAAGTCGGCCCCGGTCTCGGGATCTTGCCAGTGGTTGACGGTCTGCCCCAGCAGCTCGATCTCCACGAAGCCGTAGTCGAGAAGGTGCTGGACCTCGCTGAGGATGTCGCCCAGGGGTCGGCTCTGCTCGGGGCCTCGGGTGGACGGCACGATGCAGAAGGTGCACTTCTTGTTGCACCCCTCGATGATCGTGACCATGCCCTTGAAGGTTCCCTCGCGGGATAGCGTGTCGAGCTCGTAGTTGCGTGTGGTGGCGTCGGGGAATCCGGTGGCGACGATCGGCTTTCCCGAAACGCGACGCCTCTGAACGATCTCTGCCAGCTCCCCAACCCTGCCCGGTCCGACCACGAAGTCCAAGTCGTCGACCCGGCGGATCGCCTTCTCGCCTTCCTGTTGGGCCACGCATCCGCAGAAACCGATCATTAGGTGGGGGCGATCACGCTTCAGCAGGCGGTATTCGCCCAGCCTGGAATAAGCCTTTTGCGCCGCCTTCTCCCGCACACTGCACGAGTTCAGCAGGATGATGTCCGCTTCCTTCGGCTCACGGGTCGGCAGGATTCCTTGTTGCATGAGCTGCCCTGTCATGCGCTGGGAGTCCAGCTCATTCATTTGGCAGCCCCAAGTCTCGACGTAGAAACGCCGCGGAGAGGGGATCGATGTGGCAATCATGGTTCTCAGTTGTCGTTCGGTTCCCGGGTCACGGGCTCGCCCGGCTCGACCGTGTCGATGTCGGAGGCGAGGGTCCGTTCCTCGGTGGTGGGCTCGAGCTCCCACCCCTGGTTGAGCCAACCCTGAAGGGCGCCCGCTTGCCGACCGTCGTCGAGGAAGTCGTCGAGCTCGGTTTCATAGCGGGAAGCTTGCTGGCGTAGGGCATCCATACGATCCAGGACGCGATCCCATGCGGGTTTGATTTGGCTGTCCCGGATGTACGGATCCTCTTCGGCATAGAATTGTTGCCGAAGGGCCGCTGATTCTAATTCGAGACGGCTCAAGTCGTCGATAGCCCGACGCCATCCCATCCGCAGCTCAAGGGCGCGATTGCGCCAATACTCTTCGTCTCGGATGTCACCATCGTCGTCGTCATCGTCTTCGGCGAAGGCTTCCGCGTAGTCCTCGGCGGTGGGCTCCGGCGCGGCCGGCTCCGATTCGAGCACGATTACCTCACCGCCCTCGGCGTATTCCGCGAGGTTCTCGTCGTTGATCTCAGCGATCGGCTTTTGCACCCCACGGGCTCGCTTCTGGGCCTTCGCGAGACGGGATGCCTCGATCAAGGTCTTGGGCTGCTCGGTGCCACCGGGATCGATGACCCGTACGGCGTTCTGCCCGCCCGTGGTCGGCTCGACTTGACGGATGGGCGGCGGCAACGGCGGAGCCGGTGGGGGCGGCTCCATTTGCGGCGTCACCTGGGTCGGGGCGGGAAAGGTTTCGGGGGATTTCTTATCTCCACAACCGATTGACGCCACGCAAAGCATACCGGTGAGCAGGACGAAGGGAGCACGATGCCGGAGCCGCGCGCGCTGTATCGAGTGATGCCGAGTCATGGTGATCTCCTGGTCAGGAGCGAACCGTGCCGGCCTCACCGACGGGCTCGCTCTGAAATACTGAATCAAGATAATGGTCCACCTCTTCGCCGGTAGACAGGTGCGCGCAACGCTCTACCACTTGCTCCAGGCCTTCGATGGTCAGCTCGCGGACGCGGCGTTTGATCGAGGGCACTTGGCGTGGGCTGACCGAAACCCTCCTCAGCCCACAGCCGAGAAGGATCGGTGTCAGCCTGGGGTCCGAGGCCATCTCACCGCACAAGCTGACCTCGATGCCGGCATGTCTGGCGTTGCTCGTGATCATCTTGAGCATGCGGATCAAGGCGGGGTGCAGTGGACGATAAAGGTCCGCAACGTGCTCGTTGTTGCGGTCGACTGCCAATGAATACTGAATGAGGTCGTTGGTGCCGATGGAAAAGAAGTCGACCTCTTTGGCCATCAGATCACTGATCACCGCAGCCCCCGGGACCTCGATCATGGTGCCGAGCTTGAAGTCTCGATGGAAGGGCAAGCCCTCTTCTTCCAGCTCCTCCATCACCTCCTCCGCAACCCTGCGGAACTCGCGAATCTCTTCGACGATGGTCACCAAAGGCAGCATGATCCAGAGCTCGCCGAAGATCGTAGCTCGGATCAGCGCGCGGATCTGAGTCTTGAAGATATCCGGTCGCGCTAGGGTGAGGCGGATGCCCCGCAAGCCCAGGACGGGATTCTCTTCTTTGGTCTCCATGACCTCCCGGGCGATTTTTCGCCCACCCAGGTCATAGGTGCGGATGATGGCCGGATGGGGGGCGACGGCTTCGATCAGGTGCCGATACAGCGCCACATGCTCTTCCTCGGTGGGCAGAGCCGGGCTCTTCTCGATGTACAAAAATTCACTTCGGTAGAGACCGACGCCGGCGGCGCCGAAACGAACCGCGTCGCCGATTTCTTCGGGCAGGTCGATATTGGCCATGACCTTGACTTCGATTCCGTCTTTGGAAACCGCGGCCAAGAGGCTCGTTTCGAGCAGCTGCAGCTCGCGACGCTCGTTGTCTTTGAGTCGTTGACGATACAGCTCGAGGGTGGGTGGATCCGGCCACAGGATCACATGGCCATCGCCGCCGTCGACCACGATCGGCACCTCTGCCTGGTCGGAGATTTGGCGCCGAATGCCGGCCACACCGACTACCGCCGGAATTCCCAGGCTGCGGGCGATGATCGTGGTGTGGGAGGTGCGGCTGCCGTGCTCGATCACGAAGCCGACCACATTCTCACGGCCCAAGCGCACGGCGTCGGACGGCGAGAGATCGTCGGCGACGATCACTACCTCACCCTTTACCTCGGAAAGCTGATGCAGATGCATGCCACGCAGGTTGCGCACGACGTATCGACAGGCGTGCTTCAGATCCTCGCTGCGCTCACGCAGGTGTTCCGCGTCGATTTCGTCGAATCGGGCTTGGATTTCAGATACGGTTTCCTGGAGGGCCCACTCGGCGTTCACCGCCTCTTGAACGATGTGATGCTCTACTTGGCGCAGGAAAGACGGGTCTTGGAGAAAGAGAGTTTGGGCGTCGAAAATGCCGGCCAGCTCGTTGGACAGTTCCTCCCCGACCCGCTCTTGCATCTTGCTCAGCTCGACCACACTAGCTTCCACAGCTTGGTGAAAACGCGCAATTTCAGCATCGATCTCCGATTCCAGAATGGGAATTTGGAAGATGTCGGCGATGCGGGTAGAGATGCAGACAGCTTTGCCGATGACCGCGCCATCCGCAGCTCCCAATCCCTCAAATTGCGTCATCTCGCCCATGGCCGGCTAGGCGTCCTCTCCAAAACGATTGCCGATCAAGTCGATGACCGACTCCATAGCCTCCCGTTCGTCGCCACCTTCACAGCGGACACGGATCTGGCTGCCCTTGGTCGCACCGAGCTGAAGAAGGCCTAGAATGCTCTTGGCGTCCACCTCGTCATCGTCCTTGACGACGGTGATCTCACTAGAAAAGCGGCCGGCGGTATGAACCAGCTTGGCGGCCGCCCGGGCATGAAGCCCTCGACTATTGACGATTTCTAAATCTCTCTCAACCATGTCTGCTGCGCAAAATCGGGCCGAGCTCCGATCCGCGTCTCCTCTCGTTGTTCAACAACCGAGCTTCTTTCCGGGTCGTGGCAAGCTATCGCCCGTGCAGATGCTGGCCCGCCCCTTCCCTTGAATCCACACCGCCATGTCGTTCACCGGCATTTCCGTAGACGAGGCGGAAAGGCATGCCAGCCGAACCACCATCGGTAGGTTGACTCCGGAGACGACTTCGACGGTTCCGGGAACCATCAGCTTCATCGCCACATTGAACGGAGTGCCTCCGAAAATGTCGGTCAAGATCAGCACGCCTTCTCCTTGGTCGAGCCGGCTCAGGGACTCCTCGACTTTGGCGCGAGCGGTCTCCAAGCTGTCATCCCATTCGAGCGTCAAGGCGGCGAAGCCGTTGAGCTCACCCATGATGGTTCTACCCGCGATGAGCAGCTCTTCAGCCATTCGCCCGTGGGTAAGAATTAGAATGCCGACCATTTCTAGTCCATCGGCCCTTTCTCCGGCGGCACGCCGGTCTCCGTCCGCGTCATGCCGGTTTCGGCCCGCATTTTTACCGGGCCGCGTCCAGCGCGGAGCTTAGCTCACATCATAACCTAAGCAGGGGTTTCGGGCTCACCAGCTCGGCCGCGGGGGGCCGAGATCGGCGGGTTGGGAGGTGGTCAGGAGTCTAGCCGGCCGGCTTTGCGTGTCGGGGGCGTTCGAAGGGGTCCTGGGTTTGGATCCGAGGAACGCGGAAGCTCACCGTCGGTCGACGTCCCGATGGCTGAGCCGAGCTTCCCATCCTTCGCCGTTGAGATCGCTCGCCAGCTGCTCGGCAGTGGCCACGGATCGGTGGCGTCCCCCGGTGCAACCGATACCGAGGGTCAGGTAGCGCCGATTCTCTGCCCGGTACTTGGGTAATAAGAAAAGCAGAAGATCTTTGAGGCGCCTCACCAGCTCCCCGAAATCCTCTTGGCCCTCCAGGAATCGTTTCACGTCTTGATCTCGACCCGTCTGCTCGCGCAGATGGGGCACGAAGTAAGGGTTGGCCAAAAAGCGAACGTCGATCATCAGGTCAGCGCCGGCGGGCGGGCCGTGCTTAAACCCAAAGCTCACCAAGGAGACCACCAGGCTGCCGCTTTCATTGCCTTCCGAGCCGAGCTCCCTGAAGATGGCCTTCCGCATGTGGTGCACCGACCAATCGGTGGTGTCGAGCACCATGTCGGCGGCGTCCCGCATCGGTGCCAGGATCTCCTTCTCACGGCGGATGCCGTCGACCACGGGCCGATCCCCTTCTCCGATGGGATGACTGCGGCGGGTTTCCGAATAGCGTCGGACCAGGACTTCCTCCGATGCCTCCAGGTAGACGAGGATCCGTTCCATGGGGCTACGGTCGATATCTTCTAAAAGCCCTTGGACGGAATCGGCAAAACCCGGGGAGCGGATGTCTGTCACCACCGCGATTCTGCGGTGTCCTCCCGCATGGCTTTCGGGGTCTTCGAGGAAAAGTCTGAGTAGAGATAAGGGGAGGTTGTCGACCACGTAGTAGCCGAGATCTTCAAAGGCGTTCGCGGCGACGCTTTTGCCCGAGCCCGAAAGGCCCGTGACCAGCACCAGGCGGCGAGTTTCTTCTGTTGGACTAGCGTTCTTCAAGTCGAGCCTCGAGCTCCATCACCAGCTCCCGGGCGGAATCGTGGCCTTGGAGCTTCAAGACGTGATTGCGAGCGGCGATTTCAACCAAACCCGCGACGTTGCGACCGGGAGCCACCGGCATGCGCAGGTAGGGAACGGGGGTTTCGAGAATCGTGTGCACGGTTTCGTCCAACCCGAGTCGGTCGTAGACCTTGCCGGCTTCCCAGCGCTCGAGCTCGATGACCAAATCGATGTTGGTTCGCTCCCGAATGGCCGCGAGACCGAAGAGATCACGCACGTTGACGATTCCGAGCCCACGCAGCTCCATGTGGTACTTGGCCGGTGCTTCCGCGTATCCGATCAGGTCACCGCTCGGGTAGCGCCGCACGGTGACGATGTCGTCGGCCACCAGACTGTGCCCGCGGGTGATCAAGTCCAATGCGCTTTCGCTTTTTCCGACCCCGCTCTTGCCGATCAGCAAGACCCCCAGCCCGTAGATCTCGATCAGCCCGCCATGCAGTCGGGTGACCGGCACCAAATGGTCTTCCAAGAAGAATGAGAGGCGTTTGATGGTGATCGAGCTCATGGCGCCGGTGCTGAAGACCGGTACGTTGCGCTCTTTGCACAGCTCTAAGAAGGTAGGAAAGGGCTCCAATCCTTTGCTGATGACGAATACCGGAACTTTGGGATGCACGATGTGACTGAAGCGATCCCGGCGGACCTCGACCTCTACGGTTTTGAGGAACTCGGTTTCACTCTCGCCGATGATCTGGACTCGCCCCGGTTTGATGTAGGCGTAGTACCCGGCAAAGGCAAGACCCGGCTTTTGGACCCGCGGATGGGTGATCCGTCGTTCCAGGTGCTGCTCACCACAGAGCACTTTGAAGTGTAGGTCCCGGAGCTCGTTCCCGAGCAGCTCGCTGACCTCCACATAAGCCGCGCGCCCCATCAGCTATCGCCCGACTGACCGAGTATCTCAAGCATGGATTGGGTGCTTTCGGCGGCGAGCAAGTCGTCGATTCGACCGCTCTTCTGGACCCATTTTGAAATGGCCGACAAACACTGAAGGTGAGCCGCGGGCTGACTATCCGGCGAGATCACCAAAAAGAACAGACGCACCGGCTGGCCGTCCACTGCTCCGAAAGGCAAGCCCTTGGGCACATGGCCGATCGCCAGGATCACTTCTGAGATCCCGACGACCTTGCAGTGGGGTATGGCCACACCATGGCCGATGCCGGTGGATCCCAGCTGCTCTCGTTCCCAAAGAGCTTGGTAAAGGGAGTCGGCATCGGCCACTTTGCCGGTGGCGGCCACACGATCCGCGAAGGCTCGCAACACCGTTGACACATCAAAGGCCGGGAGATCCGGAAATACGAGGTCCGGAGCCACCAAAGTCTCAAGCTGCATTCTCGATGCGCCTCAGTGGGGAGCCGAAAGACCCGAATCAGAATTCGGGTGCGATCAGTCCGTAGTTGTTGTCCTTGCGACGGACGAGCACGCTGACCTTTTCCGTTGACGAGTCGAGGAAGACGAAGAAATCGTTCTTCGACTCGTCGAGTGCAACGGAAGCTTGTTCAACGCTCATCGGCTTGATCGGCAGGTGGGTGGTTTTGATAACCCTCGGCGAGGTGGCGGAAAGCGAGTCTTTTTCCAGCACCTCCATGGGCCAACCGCTGCTTTCCATCTGCCGTTGGGAGCGACGACGCTTGTCCATGAACTTCTTCTTAGACCGGCGCGCTTGTTTGGTGACGGTTTCGACGACCGCCAGAACGGAGTCCCGCATGTCTTCCGCCGCTTCGGACGCTTGGAGGTGCCCAAAGCGGTGGCTGACATGGATCTCTGCAATCTCACGGAGCTTCTCAGTCTCGAAGATGAGGTGCACTTCCACCGGCTCCTCAACAAAAGGTTCGAGCTTGGTCAGCTTCTTCTCGGCATATTCTTTGATTTCTTCGCTGAGACGATAGTGCCGAGCCGTGAATTCAATGTTCATTGCTGGTCCTCTCTGGATGTTAGAAGATCCGCTTCCGCTCTGTAGAAGAGGGAATTCCCAGCTCGTCACGGTATTTGGCGACCGTCCGCCGAGCGATCTGAATTCCCTCACGCTTCAAAATCCTCATCAGCTCACTATCGGATAGGGGCTTCTTCGGTTCCTCATCCTGGATCATTTGCTTGATCTTGCGCTTGACCGTCAGGGAGGAAATGTCGCCACCATATTCTCGATCGATGCCGGAATGAAAAAAGAACTTCATCGGCAACAGGCCGCGGGGGGTGTGGATGTATTTATTGGACACTACCCGGCTGACCGTGGACTCGTGCATTTCGATATCTTCTGCCACGTCTCGCAACACCATCGGTCGGAGATGGTCGACACCGTGATCCAAGAATCCGCGTTGCTGTTTGACGATCGACTCCGCGACTTTGTAGATCGTTCTTTGCCGCTGGTCGAGGCTCTTGATCAACCAGAAGGCGGAGCGCATTTTTTCTTTGATGTACTGCTGGGCCTCTTCTTCACTGCCCTTCTGGCTCATGGCCCGGAGCATCTGACGATAGGCGCGGCTCACCCGAAGCCGAGGTAGCCCATTGTCGTTGAGCTGGATCACATATTCTTCGCCAACCTTGACCACGTGCACGTCGGGCTCCACATATTGGGTACGTTCCGTGGCGAACTCGCGACCCGGTCGAGTTTCGAGACTGCTGATCCGCTCGACCACGGGTTTCAGCTTGGCGAGGGGCAGGCCCAGCTCTTTGGCGATTTGCTCAAATTTACGACGGGTGAAGAGATCCCACTTCTCGGAGACCAGGATTCGGGTCAAGGAGTCCTCGGCCTCTCCCATGCGGTCCAGCTGGCAAAGCAGACTTTCACGGAGATCCGCACAGGCCACCCCGGGCGGCTCGAAGCTACGGACCAGCTCCAGCGCTTCGATCACGACCTCGCGAGGATAGGAGCCGGGAGGCAGCTCAATGGGCTCAGCTCCCAGTGCTTCCTCAGCGGTTTCGGATTCCGAAGCGGCTCCGGAATCGACGGCGACTTGTGGCGTGGCTTCTTCGGCTGAAGAGTCCTGCTCGGAGCCGGCTGACGTGGTGGAGCCCAGTATCGCGTCGTCGGTCGCCGACGCCTCGGTTTCTGTCGGCCCGCCGACAATTTCCGTGAGATCAGGGTCTTCTTCGGTGGTCTCAGAGGGGGTTCGAGGAGAGCGGGTATCCCGGCCCGGCTCACTGAATCCGTCAGCACCCATCCGCTGGATTTCTTCCACTGTGGCTTTGAGAAAGCCGTCTTCGTCGAGGTTACCGATGATCAGCTCGGCGATCTCTCGAACCAGCGCCGGCACCTCGGTCATATGCAGCTGGAAAAGGAGATTGTCGTAGAGATCGTCTTCCTGACTGAGGGTGTTTTCGAGCGGTGGCCCTTCTCTCTCCTCGTAGATCGAGGCTGCGCCGGTACCTTCCCAGCTCTCGGCATAGTCACCGAAGAAGGCATCCAAGTCCACATCGTTAAGCGCCGCTTCCTCTAATTTGGCGTCGGCCGCATCCTTGGCCTCTTGGGCGGCTTCCTGAGCTTCCTGGGCTCGATCTTCCTCACTGCTGGGCTCCGCCTCTTCGAGCACCGGGTTTTCTACGAGCTCTTGCGTCAAAACCCCTTCGAGCTCGAGACGCGTCATTTGCAGCAGCTTGATCGCCTGCTGCAAAGAGGGCGTCATGACTAGCTTCTGCGCCAGCTTGAGTGAAAGTTTCTGCTCTAGGGCCATAATATGAAGGGTCGCTCTCAGACGGACATTTTAGAGACTGTACGTTAAAGACTGCACGTTAAAGACTACACGTTAAAGACTGAACTCTTCTCCGAGATAGATCTTTCGCACTTGCTTGTCGGCGGAAAGCTCTTGGGGCGAGCCCGTCCGCAGAATCTCACCATTGTTGATGATATAAGCGCGATCCGTAATCTTCAAAGTCTCCCGCACGTTGTGATCGGTAATCAGAATGCCGATCCCCATCTCCTTGAGATGTTTGATGATGCCTTGGATATCGAGCACCGCGATCGGATCAATTCCGGCAAATGGCTCATCCAACAGGATAAAGAGTGGGTCGATGGCGAGGGCTCGGGCGATTTCAACCCTCCTCCTCTCACCGCCGGACAGCGCGTACCCGGGGCTCTTACGGATGTGCTCGAGACCAAATTCTCGCAACAGCAAATCCGTCCTGCGCTGCCGTTCGGCCCGCGCCAGATCCAGCGTCTCGAAGACCGCCAGCAGGTTCGCTTCCACGGACATCTTCCGAAAGACCGAGGCCTCTTGCGGCAGGTAGCTGATGCCCTGTTGGGCACGCAAATACATCGGCAGATCCGTGATGTCCGTATCTCCCAGCACCACTGCGCCGCGGTCCGGGGGCGTCAGACCGACCACCATGTAGAAAGTCGTCGTTTTACCCGCACCGTTGGGGCCCAGCAATCCAACGATCTCACCTTGGTTGACCTCCAAAGAGACGTCGTTGACCACGGGGCGCCCACGGTAGACTTTCCGTAGGTTTTGGGTCGAGAGGGATGCGCGCGTCATAAGCTCAGAATACCCAATCCGCTCATTGGGATCCAGCCCCAGCAGCTGCCGGCGGACGTGCGCTCAGCCGGGTTTCGCCGCTGTCCAAATCGTAATGTAGATACCCTCCCACTAAACGGTTTCCCTCCGCTGTTTCCACCAATCGAACCTCTTCGCCGAAGATCTCCACTTTGCGCGCGGCCACGTTGAAGACCGCACGATCTCCGGACACTCGCTTGCCGGTGACCGGATCGACGAAACGGACCTCTTCTCGACAGATCATTTTGTCCGCCGTCCCGGTGTCCGCCACCATGTGAACCAGAAGCTCCTTGCATTGGAGCTTCCGCGATTCTTGGACGACCACCACGTCACCGGTATAGGCCAGCACGTTGTCCGCACCACGGAATGCCATGGTCGCGGAGCTTACCTCGATGGGCGCGTCCGATCTGGCCGCCTGAGGGGCAGCGCTCGTGGGATCGAATCCAGTGGGATCGGGAACGGTCACTGCGCGCTGGGGTACCCAAACCGTCCTCACTCCTCCACTGGCCGCCACTTCTCGGCTCGCGTCATCGCCGCGCATCTGCTCGGCTAGAAGCAGATTCTGTCCCCTCCAAGCCCGGACGTCTCCCTTAAAAACAAACCCTGGAGGAACCTCAGTCCAGTGCGCTTCGCGAGACTGGATGTACACAGGGCCCTCGGTAGCCGACAACGGCGTTTTTTCCAAGGACGTTCCCGCCTCCGCATCGAAGGTGGCTTGCACACCCCCTTGGGCTTTGATCAGACCCGTCGACCGGTTGTATCGAATATCCGGGGAGAGGATATCACCGCGATCGGTGAAGAGCCCCACGGACGGTCCCCGCAACTGCATGGAGCCGGTGCTGGTGTCGACCACCGCTTCGTCGGCGCCACTGGCATAGAATTGCGGATCCCGCAGCTCTACCCTACCTTTGAGGAACATCTGACCGATTTCACCGGTGGGCAGGAAACCCGCGCTCAAGCTGGCTGCGCAGACCCAGCGCAGGCGGTGTCGCTCGTCGGGCATGTCCAAGAACTCCACCATGGTGAGGGGGCTACCAAATCCTTGCAATCGGCCGATTCGTCCGCCCTCCCCCTGGGTTTCCAACCGGAATCCTTGCAGGGTCCGTCCAAGACCGTCGGCCTGGACCATGCGCAGCCGTGCCGGTCCCTCTTCGCCGCCCTCCAAGGTGACGGTGCGGAATTCCGGATTGGCTTCCGCGGGTTGGATTTCGAGGAATTGGGCCTGCATCTCGGCGACCTGCTCCCCGCCCGCGTCGTCCAGCTCTTTGATACGTCCTTCGACTTTGAATCGGGCTCGCAAGGTCTTGAGCGTGCGACCGTCTTCCCTCAGAAAGATGCTGAGAAAGTGGGACGAGAGCTCTTGCCCACCGCGACGCAGGAAGACGTCTTCGACAGCCCGTATCAATCCTTCCCCTCGGACATAGATGAGCCGTTTGCTATCCAAGCGAAACGGCTCTTCTTCCAAGGTGCCGGTCGAACGAATATGGACACCGTCCGCCAGGGTGACCGTATCCGTGACCTTGTCGATCCGCATGCGGCTGGCGCGTCCGATGATGTTCGGTGGGTAGTTGAACTCGACCGTCTCCCGACTGATCAGCACCCGACCGTTCTGGCGCACCTCGATGGCTCTGGATTTGAGCACCAAATCGCTCCAACCGGAGATCCTGACATTGCCTTCCAACAGGGCTTCGCCGGAGTCTTGCTCCAATTTCGCGCGATCGCTCTTGATCGTGTAGATCTCACCGCTTTCCCGATACACGTCCAGCGTGACGTCTTCCAATCGAGACTGGCCCTCGGCATCTTGCAAGCTGCGCTCGGCCCGAACTCGAAATACGGGCTTGCCACCGCTATTTTGAACGTAGTCGATGTTCTCGCTGGAGGTGACGATGCCCTCTTCGGTGGGGATCCGAGAGCTGCGCTCGGTCTGCACCTGGTCCACGTTGCCGAAGTGGTAGGCGGCCAGCATGAGGGCCAAACCCGCGATGCCGGCAATGCCGGCGAGCAGGAGGAATCGACGAAGCCAGCGATACGGCGACCTGGCACGTTTTCGGATCGGCCTCCGGGTGGGTGGAGGGGGTGGGATGGGATTCATATCATCTAAGCTCGCGATCTCGCTGGGCGAGTCGGCAATCCAAAAGGCGGAGAATCATCTTGCCACGATACCGGTCGAGCTCTAGATGACCGAGCACCTCGATCTCGCCCTCTAGTTGACGAGCACGGCTCTGCCATCCCCAACCGACGATCGTTATTCTACCCCGATCCGAGCCCACTAGCTCGGCCTCGATGTGATCCCGGCCGAATTGGCGCGGTGCCCGGGCCAACCGCAGGGGGCCGGGAATACGCAATAGGGGTCTAGAGTTGCCCTGGCCGAAGGGCTCTAACCGTTGCAGTCCCTCCAGCACCTCCGGGCTCAGGTAGGACGCCTCCATTTCGAGCTCGTAGTCGTAGAAGCGAGTGCCGATTTGCTCGCTCCAGGCCTTGGCTGCGGCGCTTTCCCACTCCCCTTTCAAACGTTCCAGCTGGGCGACGTCGGCGGTGAGGCCGATCGCTTGGGAGTGCCCGCCGAACTTTGCCAGATCCTCGCGCCAGCCCTCGAGAAAGTCGAAGAGGTGGATTCCTTTGATGCTGCGCCCCGAGCCGGTGGCCTGAGCGGGTCGATCGGGATGCTCATCTTCCTTCTCTTGGGCCAATAAGATGACTGGACGATGTAGCTCTCGGGCCAAGCGACCGGCGGCGATGCCCACCACGCCGCGATGCCAAGTCTCCCTCCACGCCACCAGGATCGGCGGCAAGGGATCTAGGGCTTTGAAGATCTCCCTGGCTTCGTCGGCGACCTGCCGTTCCCACGATTGCCGTTCTCGATTCCAGGCATCCAAATCCCCGGCCAGCTTCTTGGCTCGGTCCGGATCTCGCGCCAAAAGCAGCTCCAGAGATTTATCGGCAGATCCCAAGCGTCCCGGTGCGTTGAGCCGCGGGCCGATGCGAAAACCCACGTCTTCGGTGGTAAACGGCGGGCTCAACCGTGCGACTTCAAATAGCGCCCGCAAACCTACTGACCTCGAGCGCGCCAGCTCTCGGAGACCAAGAGCCGCGATCACTCGATTCTCCCCCAGCAGGGGCACCATATCGGCGATGGTGCCGAGGCAAGCCACCCTCAGCAGAAGGCCCGGATCGATGGGGCGATCACAGGCAGCGGCGAAGGCGAGCGCCAGCTTGAGCGCCAGGCCCGCTCCCGACAGCTCATCGAAGGGATAATGACAATCCGGCTGTTTGGGATTGATGACCAGGACCCCCGCTGGGAGCTCCCCGCCGAGCAGATGATGGTCGGTGACGACGACCTTCAGCCCTCTTTCCAGGGCCAGTTGGATGGCTTTGCCGGAGGTGATCCCACAATCCACGGTCACTAGAACACGGCATTCTGCCGCCTCGGCCTGATCGACATGGGACGGTTGAAATCCGTAGCCGTCTTTCAGCCGGTGGGGCAAGATCGTCTCGACCTCGATTCCGCAGGCCCGAAGCACCGCGCTCAGCACCGCGGTGCCGCTGACCCCATCGACATCGTAGTCCCCGATGATGGCCACTCTATGACGGTTCTCGCGAGCTTGCAGCAGGCACTCCACCGACGGTTTCAGGCCGTGTAGCAGCTCGGCGTCGTGGAGCTGGTCGAGGGTGGGGTTGAGGAAGGATTCGGCGTCTTCCGGAGTCTCGACTCCCCTCCTCGCCAGAAGATCCGCCAACCAGGAGGGGTAGCCGGCGTCCTTGAGGGTCCGAGCGTGCTCGGGGACCGGAGCCCGCCGCCAAACCACGGTGGTCCCGCAAGCCACGGAGCTCTCGCTCAGGGGTTGACCCTTCCCTCAATGACCCCGAGTCGGCGAAATTTGGCCGCACGGTCTGCAACGATCTGCTGAGGGGTGAGCTGGAGAAGCTCCTTGAGGGAGGCTTCCAATTGGTCGCCGACTCGGGCGCAAATCGTGTCGGGATCTGTGTGTGCCCCGCCGAGCGGCTCGCTCAAGACTCCGTCGACCACCCCCAAATTCAGCAGCTCGGGTGCCGTCAAACGCAGAGCGGCAGCCGCTTCCGCCTTCCGATTCTGGTCTTTCCACAGAATGGCGGCGCATCCTTCGGGCGAGATCACGGAGTAGATGGAGTATTCGAGCATGTAGACACGATTTCCGACGCCGAGAGCAAGGGCTCCTCCACTGCCTCCTTCACCGGTCACCACCACCACGATGGGCACCGTCAACGAGGCCATCTCGATCAGGTTGCGGGCGATTGCCTCCGCTTGCCCTCGCTCTTCCGCTCCAATGCCTGGATAGGCTCCCGGGGTGTCGATGAAGGTGATCAACGGAAGTTGGAATTTCTCGGCCATCTCGAAAACCCTGAGGGCTTTTCGATAGCCTTCAGGGCGAGGTTGGCCGAAATTGCGGCGAATGCGCTCTTTGGTTCCGCGGCCTTTTTGGTGCCCGACGACGGCGACCGAGCGACCACGGAAGGTCGCCAAGCCCGCGACAATCGCAGGGTCGTCGGAAAAACGCCGATCACCGTGGATCTCTACCCAGTCGGTCATCAAGCGTTCGATGTAGTCGAGCGTATAGGGGCGGTCGAAGTGACGGGCCACTAGGGCCTTCTGCCAGTTCGTCAGCTTGGCAAAGACGTCTCTGGTGCTCTTCTCCAGAGACTTGCGCAGCTTTTCGAGCTCGGCTTCGTGTCCGCTTCCCTCGGGAAATCCTTCGAGCTCCTCGATTCTGCGGCGAAGCTCGACGAGAGGTTTTTCAAATTGGTCGTCATTGGCCATGGCGGCGGGACGCTAGCAGAGGGGCGACCGGGCGTCAATCGAGCTGTCCGGAGCGGAAGCCGGCCGGCATCCGGCTCACATGAGGTCTTGGGGATCCACATCGACGGTCAAAACCGCCCGCTGAGAGTGGCTCAGCAAGTCCAGGGAGCGCAACAACATGCGCTTGATCCGCGCGCCGGATGTGCCGCGCAGCAGGAGCTGAAATCGCCATTTGCCGCGGAGCCGCTCCAGGGGCGCGGCGCTCGGGCCGACCAATCGAACGTCGCTGATCTCGGGTTGGGTGACCAGGATCCGAGCCAGGCGATCCGACGCGTCGAGGGCTTCGGTTTTGTCGGCGCTCTGGGCCAACACCTTGACCACCCGCGTGTAGGGTGGATAGTGAAAGATGCGACGGAAACGCATCTCTTCCTCGGCAAACGCGGTGTCGTTTTGATGGAGGGCCGCCTGGATTGCGTAATGGTCCGGGTGGTAGGTCTGAATGACCACCCGCCCGGGCCTGTCTCCTCGTCCCGCCCGGCCCGCCAATTGGGTCAACAGGGCGTAGGTCCTTTCCACGGCGCGGAAATCCGGAAAGCTGAGATAGGTGTCGGCGAACATGACCGCAGCCAAAGAGACCCTCGGAAAGTGGTGCCCTTTGGCGACCATTTGAGTCCCGATCAGGACTTGGGTCCGGCCTTGGGAGAATCGCTCCAGGACCGCCGCGGCTCCTCCAGAACGTCGGCTGACGTCCGCGTCCAAGACGTCCACGGCGACTCCGGGGAAAAGCTCTCGAAACCGTTCCTCGACCCTTTCTGTTCCGGCACCCATGGGCTCGAGAGCCGGCTCCTCACAGGCTCGGCACCTGCGCGGCGCCGGCTGCTCGTGACCGCAATAGTGGCAAGCCAGTCGATGTCCTCTGCGATGGTAGGTCATCGGCAGGCCGCAATCCTCGCAACGATGATCCTCGCCGCAGCTCCTGCACAGCAAAATCGGCGCGTATCCTCGCCGATTTCGCATCAGGATGGCCTGCTCATCGGCATCGAGCGTGGCGCGAATTTCATGCATCAGCCGGCCGGAGAAATGGACTTCCCCGGGTTGGCGGGCCCCTGTTTCTTGGCGTAGATCCACCAGGATGCTGCGCGGAAGCTCGCCCACTCCGGCCCTTTGGCTTAGAAACAGCAAGTCGAGCCGATCGAGGGTCACGTTGTGTCGGCTCTCCAGGCTCGGGGTCGCCGAGGCCAAGACCGCCACGGCGTTGTGATTACGAGCTCGCAGCAACGCCAGGTCGCGACCGTTGTATCGGGGAGCTTTGTCCTGTTTGTACGAGGCGTCGTGCTCCTCATCGACCACCAAGAGCCCAAGCCGTTGGACCGGTGCCCAAAGGGCCGAACGGGGCCCCAAGACCACCCGGGCTTCCCCTCGGCGGATGCGTCCCCACTCCTGCTGGCGCTCCGAGGACGAGAGCCCGGAATGCAGCACCGCCAGCTCCGAGCCGAAGCGGGCCCGCACCTCTCCGGCCAGAGCCGGCACCAAGGCGATTTCCGGAACCATGAGGATGGACCCGCGGTCCATGTCCAGGCATGCGGAGACCGCCCGCAAATAGACTTCCGTTTTGCCGGAGCCGGTCATGCCGTGCAGGAGGAAAGGACGAAACGCCTCGCTTTCCAGAGCCGACAGCAGAGCCTCGACCGCCGTCCGTTGATCCGCGCGCAGCACGATTTGCTTGGAGTCCGGTGAAGAAAGTCGATGGCGCTCCATCGACAAACGCTCGGGTTGCATGAATTCCCTGAGCAGGCCGAGCTTGCTCAGCCGTGTGATCACCGCCGGGCCGCATTCGACCCTCATTTTAATCTCGCGGAGGGTCGCCGGCCGGCCGAGCGCAGCGAGCATTTCGAGCACGGCGCGTCCCTTCGGGGATCTCCCGGCTGCCTCCAAATGATCTTGCAGCTCCCCCGGAGCGAGCTCCACGGCCTTGACGAATCTGCCACCTCGCCGACCGGGCTCCTCCACCGAAACCCGCCCCATGCTCCGCATGCTGTCGAGTCGGCGCGCTAGGTCGGGAAGACCGAGCTTGCGTTGCATGTCCGCCAATCGTGAGCGAGGGCTCTCCAATAGGAAAGCAACAATAGCTGCCTCTTCTGCATCTCTGGCGGGGGCTAGGGCGCCGCCGTCGGTCAGCGAAACCCGTCGATCCCCCCAGGGCGGCAAGTCGCCGGGAATCATCAGGCGAACGGACTCGCCGATGGGTGCCAAATAGTAGCCCGCGATGAACTCGGCGAGCTCGAGCAGCTCGTGGGGAACGACCGGCTCGAGATCCAGGGCCTCGGCGATCGATTTGACCTTGAAACCTTCCGGGGCTTGCTCGGACAAGGCCATCACCACCCCGGTGAGAAGGCGACGTCCGACGGAGACTTTGACCCGGCAACCTACCTGAGCTTGGCTCAGAAGCGTTTCAGGGACGCCGTAGGTCAAAGCGTCGGGCAGTGGAACCGGAACAGCGACTTGCGCGTAGGCGGCGAAGGTGCCGCCCACGTCCTCTCCGGCTCCTTCGAGGCCATCGAGGGTCCCTTGTTTCACGTCCGGCTCAGGAGCTCTTGCGACGCTCGATCTCGGCGACCAAGCGATTGACGTCGGGATTATTGGGCTGGAGGTTGCGCAGCTCCTCCAACGGTGGACCCGCCGCCTCCAGATCACCGAGGTCAAAGGCCAGAATCAGGACCTCGTTGAAACGAGCCTGCCAGTGGTCGGGCCTATCGGTGAGAACCTCGCGGAAGAGGCGCAAGGCATCGTCGAAACGTCCCAAATTGCGGTAGCAGGCGCCTAGGTCGGTCTTGGCGTCCACATCGTCGGGGGAGCGGCTCAGCAGCCGCTCGTAGAGCTCCGCCGCCCGTTGCCAATTGCTGATGTCGTAGTTCATGTTCGCCAGTTGGCGAGTGGCGTCGATATCGTCGGGATTCTCTTCCACATAGGCGCGCAGCCGCTGAACTTGCTCCATGGCAGCGGCACCGCCTCCCGGAGGCGGTGACGAGGCGCTAGGACCGCCGCCGGCATTGGGGGCACCGCCGGCAATCGGTCCGGCGGAAGCTTGTTGGCCGGCCCCGGCACCGTGCCAAAGCGGAGCCGGTTGACGGCTCGCCATGGATTCTTGGACTAGGTAACCCGCAATAAAACCGCCGAGGATGCCGATTACCAAAAAGAGAAAGTGGTCTCGATTCAAGATGATCTCCCGTTGCCTTCAGCCGGATCAGCCACTGAATACGGTCGTCTGTCGATGGTGGGTGCCGGGCCCAGACGCAAGAAAGGCCGCCCTGCGAAGAGAGCGACCTTCCGAGCGCTACGAAAAGGCCGTGCGTCGACCTTATAGCTTCTCAGCCGAGGGGTAAAGATCAGCCGGCCGCGGCTTCCACCGTTTCGGTGTCACCGACCTCGACCACTTCCGCTTTACCCGATTTGGGAGTGGCGACCTTGCCGAGCTTGTCGAGACTCTTCTGCAAAGCGCCTTCGACGATGCTCTCGGCTTCGGGCTCCTCGACTTCTTTGACGTGAGCGACCTCACTGACGATGAAGTACTTGGCCCGTTCGTACATTTTCTTCTCACGGAAAGACAGACTCTTCTTCTGGCTGACCAGACAAAGATTCTTCAGCACCTCCGCAACCTCGGTGAGACGACCGGTCTTCATCTTGTCGAGGTTTTGCTTATAACGGCCTTTCCAATCCTTATAGGTATCGATATTGCCGTCTTCGAGAATGCCGAACAGGGTCTTGATCTCGCCTTGATCGCCGAGAGGGCGCAGGCCTACGAGATCCAAATTCTCTTCTGGAACCATGACTTTGGAGTTGTTCGACAGCAACCGCAGGTGGTAGAAAGTCTGCTCGACGCCATCGAAATTCAGTGATGAAACTTCTTCGATGACACTCACACCATGATTCGGATAGACGACTTTTTGTCCAACCTCAAACGTCACGTGTACCCCCTTTTTCGATATATCGGGCAACGGCTTCCGAGGCCAAGGGCGGCCGGGCCGCTGCCCAACTCGCTTCACACCCACATTTTTCCTGGGCAGATCCGTCTACGGGCAGACCTGTCGCGGATTGTGGGAGGGCAAGCTCTTTTCCTGGTTCTTGGAGTGGCCGGTCCGGCCTGATGTGGGTTCCTAAGCTCAAGGTGTAAATTATACAATAATTTGAGCTTATTCACAACCCCAGGGCGCGTGCAATTTTCGCGCCGGGTAGGTCTCTCTTGTGTATCGCGGCAGGATTTGGATCGGCCCCGTCGAAGACTGCTCCTCGGGCGCTTCTTTGGGAGGCTTTCTTGAACGCTCCCACCCCAACCACGAAGCCTTATCTTAGCATCTATGCACCAAACGCTCAAAGCCCTCTACCATCGATCGATTCCCCCAGAGATTCGCTATCCCATCGGAAGGCTGCGCCGAGCCGGTCTCGACACCTTGCGTCGACTTTCGAGCTCCGGTCCCCTGCCGCCTCGAGATTTGCTCCAATTTGTCCAGATGACCCCTTGGGTCGACGAATATTTGCGGGTCGGAAAGCTGTCCCACGGGGCGGTTTGTCGCGTCTTTGAGGAGCATGGGCTCGACACCACCCGTGAGGTGCGAATTCTCGACTTCGGCTGCGGCTTGGGGCGGACCCTCCGGTTTTTCCGAGACGACCCCCGCCGGCTCTGTGGCTGTGACATCGATTCGAGGCTGGTCGACTGGACCCGCCGGGCATTTCCCACCATGGATATCCGGCTGAGCTCCACTGCCCCACCCCTGCCTTGGGAAGCGAGCCACTTCGACGGTCTCTTCGCCATTTCAGTGTTCACCCACTTCGATGTGGATCAGCAACGAGCCTGGGCGGAAGAAGCCTACCGACTTTTGGCCCCTGGGGGTTTGGTGGCCATGACGACCATGGGCCCTCACGCTCTCGGAGGATTTCCCAACCTGGCAAACGATGCGAACCGTCGGGAGTTGTTGGAAAACGGGTTTTTTTTCCACCGTGGTGGAAGCGCTTTCAACGCCAACGGGGCGTTTCATACCGCCGAAGGCATACGCCGTTTTTTTGGCCCCTTGTTCGAGCTGGAGTCGTGGACAGAAGGGGGGCTCGACGGTTTTCAGGACCTCTCCGTTCTCAGGCGCCGAAGCGAACCGTAATTCCTCGACGGCGACCATTGACACAGGGGTCGAATCGCGCCTACCATTCGTTTCCCAGCCGACGTGGCTCGGCTTGCCGGAGTGGCGGAATGGTAGACGCGACGGATTCAAAATCCGTTGTCCGCAAGGGCGTGTGGGTTCGAGTCCCTCCTCCGGCACCACCTCTCGACGTTCAGTCGTTTCCCAAGCCTCGTTCGCTCACCTCCCAGCTGCCCAGGTTCGCCCAGCCCGATCCAGAGCCGAATAGTCGGCGAAGGCATGAAGCGACCGGAGCGCGAGCGTCGGGCCTTCGCCGCATTCCCTCAGCAGACCGATCCAGGGGTTAGCCATGCAGGTACCCAAGCCACCCACTAGACGGCTTTTGCACCCAGACCTTCTAGTCGGCGACTTTCTCATAGGCTTGGCATTGCTGACCCTATCCGGCATTCTCCTCCCTCCGGCTCCTGCAACGGCCCAGGAGCCCAAGCCCCTCTTGGCTTTCGGTGACAGCATTACCGTCGGGTTTCGCGAGTCGGGAGTCGATTGCAGCCGTCCCATTGCCACTGCCAAGGGATATACCGAGCACCTAGAAGAGCTGTTGGCCGACGACGGTTTCATGGTGGACATCACCCCCGCGGGAAAATGTGGCGAGACCACCCAACAGGGCGTGACGCGCATCGATCAGATTTTGAGCTCGCGAGAAGGTGATGTGGTGCTGATCATGGAAGGCACCAATGACATCTCGGCCGGCGGGGCGGATATCGTGTCCAACGAGACGATTCTGCGGAATTTGGGCATCATGGCTCAGAAAGTGATGGCCGACGGAAGAATTCCTCTGATGGCCTCGGTGATTCCCTATGGGCCGAATATCAGCAGCCAACAAACCAACAACCTGAGGGCCAGAAACCTCGCCGCGGACATTCGCGAATGGGCCGAGGAGCGGGGTCTCCCCTTTGCCGACCCCTTCAACTATCTGATTTCGGTTCCCAACGTCTTTCAGGCTTACTACCACCCGGACAGCTATCACCTGAACGCGGCCGGTAACGAGGTGCTCGCCGGCGCTTTCCGCACCCCCACTGCTGAGGCCCTTGGCGGCTTGTGTGAGCCCGGGCCCTGCGAGGCCGGACCCGGCACGCTCTGTTTGGCCGAGAACCGATTCGAGGTTGAGATCGAATGGCAGGCGGGCGACGAATCCGGCATGGGGCAGGTTCAGCCCCTGGCGGGAGGGGACACCGGCACGGTCTGGTTCTTCGACCCCGAGAATATTGAGATGGTGGTCAAGGTGCTCGACGGTCGCTGCTCGAACGGTGCTTTCTGGGTCTTCTACGGGGCGCTCTCCGACGTTCAATTCAACCTCAAGGTCACGGATACCGAAACTTGCAAGCAGGCCTTCTACGACAACCCCCAGGGCAAGATCGCCAGTGCGGGGGATACGGTGGCATTTATCGAGGCCTGCCCCAACCCCTGATCGCCGCGCCTCTCTTCACTTCTCCGCGAAAAGGGGCCGCCCGGGCCGCAGGGGCGCCACACCTACCGAAAATCCGTTTCTGGAGCGAGCCCTAAGATACAAAAAGAGCCCTGCACTAGACAGGCAGGGCTCTTTCGCGCTTCTTGGACTTAGGACTTACTTACTCGCGGGTCAATCCTCGGCAGCCAGCGTCACGCGGTTGACTTCGAGCAATTGACCGGTGAGCAGATAGAAGGACGTCAACGCCTTCCGATATCCAATGACCGCCGTCACCTCGCGGCTCCGGGCGGCCGAGAGATCTTCCTGAATCTCCAAGACCTGGAAGCTGGTGGAAAGGCCGTTCTCGTAGCGTTTCTGCTCGGCCTCGAGATTCTTTTGCGCCAATTTGCTCGAGACCTTGGCCGACTCGATGGCTTTGGCCGCAGTCTCCACCGCGCGGGCTGCTCTGCGAACCTCGACCATCACTTGGTCTTTGAGGTCCCTCAGCTCGAGCTGGTTTTGCTCCACCAAGAGATCCGCCTGAGCGGCTCGCGCTTTGGCCGCCCGGTTTTGGAGCGGCATGGCGAAGTTCAACACCACCGACCAGCCGTCGAAGTCGAGTCCAGTGATGGAGTCGAGGGCGTCGGAATAGGAGGTCTCTCCGGTGAAGGTCTTACCGGCCACCGCGTTGAGGCGGTATTGAGCGGTGAGGTCCAACCGGGGCTTGACCTGGTTGTGAGCCACTTCGGCGTCGAGCTCGCTGGTGCTGTTGGTCAACGCCTTTTGAAGAACATCCGATCGCTTCTCGAAGGCGGTTTCCACGGCCGTTTTGAGGTCGATGGGCTCGTGGGCAATTTCAGGGTCGGTGGAAGGGTCGAGCGGCACGTCCCACAGGTCCCCTTGCTCGAGATTGATCAGACGGCGGATGGAATCTTCCGAGTCTCCCACCGACTGACGCCGCCGGATGATCTCTTCTTCGCGGGTCGCGACACCTACTTCACTCTGGACCATTTCCAAGGGCGCGAGGGTTCCTACCTCCACCTGGATCTTGTTCATGCGATGGAGATCCTTGGCCAGTGCCAAGCTTTCCTCCGACACCGCCAGCTGGGCCTTGGCTTCCACCAAATCCCAATAGACATCGGACACACTTCGGACGACGGTCTCCACCTGCTGGCGGAACTGCTCTCGATTGATTTTCGAGTTGGTTTTGGCAACGATGATGTTGCGCTCGGTGACGGTCCGTCCGAAATTCCTCAACAAAGGCTGTTGATAGCCGATATCCAAGTCGACCACGTATTGGGGATTGGGCTGGACGTTCTCATTCGACGATTCGGTGCGGCGATTGGCGAAGGTGACGCTGCCACCGCCACCGAAGGGTGAGGCTTGTTGCAGGCCAAAATTCCACACCTCACTATCGGAGGTGACGATTTGCGCCTCCTCCAGCAACGAAGTGGGGGGGCTGCTCTCGTTGGACGCGGTCAAATCCGCAGTCAGCTCGAGATCGTAGATACCTCGGGCTTCGGTAATTCCCAACAACGTGCTGCTGCGTTGGTATCGCTCGACCGCCAAAGAGACGTTGTGTTGTAGGGCTCTGAGGATCGCCTCGTTGAGGCTGACCTTAAAGCTTTCCCCCGCATCCGTAGAGTACGAATCCAAAGGCTCACCGACCTCGGTCGGCACCTCTACCCCATCGGAGGGCTCGGCCACCAATGCGGGGGTGGCCACAAACATCGCAGAAAGCCCGCCGAGGGCGACAGCCATCGCCAGAGGGCTTCGGATCGAAGCGCAAACCTTGAAAAAGACGTCTTCCAGACCTGCGGACGCTCCGCCTTGGGTCTGGAATCGATCGAACTTATGGCTCATTCAATGTCACTCCCGTGCTTGGTCCCGGAGCACAGCGGGCCGCTTCTTGGCGGGCCGCATCCTCGCGGGTGGAATTCTGGACAATGCTACGCAAACTAACCGCAAAAGTTACCTAGTGTCCATCCCGGAAAGCCCTTTCCGTCTGTCGCTCTGGGTGTCTCCAGAGCGAGCTTCCAACCTTCGGCATGCCACGGTTTTAGCTCTAAATGGTTGAGGAGGATGAAGTTAGGCGGTAGAGCTCAAGGGGTGATGGCAAGCATGCTTCCGTCCATCGAGCTCCACCAGGCAAGGACCGCGGCTTCGACAGAGCTCCGTCGACCGGCTGCACCTCGGATGGAAGTGGCAACCGCTCGGGGGATTCTCCGGACTGGGGACCTCACCGGTCAAAGTTTGGGCTCGTAGAAATTCGGGATCCGGTCGTAGTGGCGGCACCGCTGCCAGGAGCGCTTCGGTATACGGATGAAACGGCCGAGCAAAGGTGTCAGCGACCTTCCCGGTTTCCACCACGCGCCCCAGATAAAGCACGGCCACGCGATCCACCACCTGCTCGATCACCCCGAGATCATGACCGATGAAGATCAGACTCAAGCCCAGCTCGCTGCGGAGACGGCGCAACAGCTCCAGAATCTGACCGCGAAGCGACACATCCAGGGCGGATACCGGCTCGTCGAGTATCAAAATCTCCGGTCTCGCAGCCAGCGCTCGCGCAATCGTCACTCGCTGACGTTGGCCTCCAGAAAGCTCGTGAGGATAACGTCGGGCCATGGACGGAGCAAGTCCCACGGACTCCAACAGACCTGCGACTGAATAACGAGCATCCACGGGACCGTCCGCCAGGGTGACCGCTTGACTCAGCGCATCACCCACCCGCAGGCGAGGATTCAAGGCGCCGGCGGAGTCCTGGAAGACCAGCTGCATCCGCCGGCGAGCCTGTCGAAGGTATGGTCCGGAAAGGGCCGTCAAGTCTTCACCGTCGAGCCAGACGCGTCCCGAGTCCGGCTCGATCAGCCGCGGCAGGCAAAGGGCTAGGGTGCTTTTGCCGCTCCCTGACTCCCCTACCAGCCCAAGGCTCTCCCCTGCCCTCAGCTCAAAGCTCACTCCGTCCACGGCGGCCAATGAGAAGGTCTTCAGCCGAAAGCCTTGACGGCGCACGATCTCGAAGCGCTTTCGAAGGTCCTCGACCACCAATATGGGACGTTTCGAGCTCATGGGTGTCGCGCCCCGGAGGTTGGGTGACTTCTCGAGGCCAGAGCTTTTTCCGCTCCGACCGCGGCGACGAGCTCTTGGGTCTTGGCATGGCTTGGGCGCCCAAAGATTTGGTCCACGGACCCTTCTTCGACCAAGGTCCCTTCGTCCATGACCAAAACGTGCTCGCAAGTTTGGGCTACCACGCCGAGATCGTGAGTGATCAGCAGGATCGACAAACCCAATCTGTGATTCAGGTTCATCAGCAGGCGCAAGACCTGCGCCTGTACCGTCACGTCGAGGGCGGTGGTCGGCTCGTCGGCTACGAGCAACCGTGGCTCGGAAGCCAAGGCCATCGCCAAGAGCGCTCGCTGCTTCTGACCGCCCGACAGCTGATGGGGAAAAGCGTTCCAACGGCTTTCGGGATCGGGCATCGCCACCTGACGCAGGAGCGAGATCCCTTTCGCTTTTCGCTCCTCCCTCGACATCCGGCGCCGTTGACCTACCAATGCCTCGTTGAGCTGAAATCCCAGGCTCAACACCGGATTCAGCGCGCTCATCGGCTCCTGGAAGACCATAGAGATTCCCCGACCCAGCCAGTCCGCCGATCGCGAAAGAAGTCGGCCGTCAAATTTGATGGTGCCACCGAGCCGTTGGATCGCGGGAGGCAGCAAGCCGAGCAACGAAAGCCCGGTGAGGGTTTTGCCGCTACCGGACTCGCCGACCACGCCGACGATTTGGCCGGCGTGCACGCGAAAGCTCAAGCAGTCGACAATCGGCCGTCTTGAGGCCTCGAGGCCGAGGGTGAGATCTTCCACCTCGAGCAGGGGCTCGTCCGGAGTTTCGGATTCAATCATTGGGGTGAGCTGGAAGGGCCATATTTCGGCGTTTATGTTATACCCTTAGACCTCGTTGCAGCGGCTGTTGATCGGTCATTTTCAAAAATCGGGTTCAAAAAAATCGGGGCCCAACCCTAGATGTCCCATTCCACCGTCGACCTACTGAGTCGTGGAAATTTCATTTTCTTGCGGCCGGACGCGAGCGAGATCCGCAAAGCACTGCCCGGTGCCGACGATCTGCTGCCGGCTCCGCAGAAGATTTTTCTCGAAGACGAGTCGTCGCCGCCGCTGAACGGTTTCCCGATTCTGGTCACCAACGCTCTCAAGCGGCTCGATCAGCTGCTGATGGACTATTTGTCCGCCGAGGAAGAAAACCAAGTCGCCAACGCCGTGCGCGGCTCGTTCGATAGCCGAGCCTACGCTGCTCGCCTGCAGGCCTATCAAGCCGCCTTGCTGCCGATGCTCGAGAATGCGACGGTCGCCGGCCTGAGCTACGACTACAGCTCCGTGTTTTGGCTTCGGCACTCTTTGGCGGTCGCCCGTTACCTTCAAGGGGCTCCCAGGCGCATCCGACAAAACGATCCGTCCGTCGGGCGTGAGCACGGCGACATCATCAAGTACAAGATTTTGGCGCGATGGCTGGATCGCGTCACTACCCTGACCAACGATTTAGCCAAGCAGCTGGCGGCAGAGATGCACGAGGAAGAGGAGGCCCTTTTCCCGCCCGTTTTGGGTCTGATGCGCGACAATATTCTGGTGTTGTCGGAGGACTACATCAGCCCCGATCTCTCGGAGCTTTCCAGCTTCTTCCGCGGCTACCTGGACCAGGAATTCAAAGAATTTCGTCGCCGATTGACCGCTCTCGAGCAATGGCATGCCTCCACGATCGGTCGAGACCCGGTGCTGCGGGCAGCCGCCACCGAGCTGCTCGGTAGCGATCCGGACAGCGAGGAGCCCAATCGCGTCCTCTTCCGTCCGAATTACGTGGCATTTTTGAGCCGCCATCCCGGATATCGGAGCGACTTCCTCACCACTGAGCAGATCGAGCAGCTGAACGCTCTTTTGGGCCGTTTGCGCCGGTTCGAAATTCTGCACGCCCTGAGAAAGCTGCTGGTGCCTTTGACCGAGGAGGATTCGAAGCTGGTGTGTCGGGACCGCAGCTTCAACAGCACGTGGGTGGGTGGGCCGCCGGTCCTCGAGCTGTCGAAAGGCACCCGGCCGATCGACTTCTCCGCCCCTTGGGTGGTCAACCCGGTGGTCCAGCGCTTCGGCCTGGTCTATGACATCACCGAATTCTCGGCCACCATCTCCATGCTCGGACGGGTTGAGAAAACGGCGATCGAAACCGCGTTCCGGATGACGGCCCAATTCCAGCGAAAAATCGACAAGCTGGCGGCCGACCTCGGCCTGAGATTGGAGAAATACCTCGGCGACGGTGCCTTCTACTCCGGCCGGAGGTCCCTGCGAATTTTGGCGATGGCCATTCTGATGCAGAGAATCTACCCGGATTTCGTCTCCCGTGGTTTCCCCTTCGACAAGGGGATGAGGCTGGCGCTGAATTTCGGCGAATACCGCCTCCTACCTCTCGACTCCGAAGAGTGGTCGAAAGCTCCTCGATACGAGTACTTCGGGCACGGCTTGGTGGAGCTGTCGAGGCTCTCCACCGGCAAGAAGACCCAAGAGCTCGACACCTTCCGAACCTATTTGGTGTCCAGGGGTTACCCCGAGTCGGCCGTCAACAAATTCTTCGCACCGATGATGCGCAAGGACGCGGAGCTGGTTTCTCGAATCGATGAGTCGAGACCGTTCTACGCCTACATCAATCAAAACGACACCCTGATCAATGAGGGCATCGTCGCCACTGAGCCTTTCATCCAGCACCTGGGCAGCTTCGACAGCCTGAGGTACACCCGAGAGCACGGCAGGGGTTTCATCGTGATCCCGATCGAGAGCCATCTGGGTGAGCTGACGGTGGGCATCAGGAAGTTGGGAAAGGCCCGCTTCAAGGGATTGGAGCCGATGCCCGTATATGAGGTGGTAGACGGTCGAGATTGGGATCCCGCTGCCATGAAGGTCGTGCCTCCCCAACCTCTGACTCAGGCCTTAGAACGGCTCTTCACCCAGACCATGGCGGCGTCCCAGGCCCGCTGAGCCCGAAGACTCGCTTCGCTGCCCGGGACTTGCCTCAGGCGTTCCCGGGCCTCGACCCAAGGGTCCGCGACCCTTCCCGTTATCCGAAAAGCACTGAGAGGAAAACATAATGTCAGAAACGGTTTGGCAAACCGATCTCCCCGATCTACCCGCTCCAAAGCGGGGCAAGGTGCGCGATCTTTACGACCTTGGGGACACCCTTCTATTGGTCGCCTGTGATCGCATCTCTGCTTACGACCACGTTCTGGCTCCGGGCATTCCCGGCAAGGGCAAGATCCTCAATCAGCTGACCAACTTTTGGTTCGAGCACTTCTCGTCGGTGGTGCCCAACCACCTTCTGGCCGTCGACCCGGAAGACTTCCCAGCCCCGGCTCGTCAATACGCCGATGTGCTGAGGGGGCGCTCGGTGTTGGTCAAAAAATGCGAGGTCATTCCGTTCGAATGCGTCGCCCGCGGCTTCCTCGCCGGCAGCGCTTTTCGCGAGTATAAAAAAACGGGCTCGACCTGCGGCATCGAGCTACCTGAAGGATTGCAGCGCGCGGATCGGCTGGACTCTCCCCTCTTCACCCCGGCCACCAAGGCCGAGGAAGGTCACGACGAAAACGTGGATTTCGACTTCATGGCGAGCCACATCGGTGACGAAACCGCCGGTAAGCTGCGGGATCTGACCCTCGAGCTCTACTCCATGGGCCGAGACCACGCGGCGGGGAAAGGCATGTTGTTGGCGGATACCAAATTCGAATTCGGCCGGCACGACGGTGAGATTATTTTCATCGACGAGGTGCTGACTCCCGATTCCTCTCGCTACTGGGATGCCGAAAGCTGGACGCCGGGCCAAGAGCCGGTTTCATTCGACAAGCAATTCGTCCGCAACTGGCTGGACGAAGAGGGCTGGGACCATGAGAACAAGCCGCCTGAGCTTCCGCATCAAGTGGTTCAGGGAACCCTCGATCGCTACATCGAGGCGTTCCGGAGGATCACCGGCACCGATCCGATTCTCTGAGACGGATTTCTCTCCTTGAGACGGACATCTTAGAGACGGGATTCCCGCCCGAAACCGTCCAAGGCTCCCCGACCGGGGAGCCTTAAGTAGACGCAGAGTCCGCCATCAGGCGATCGACATGGGCCTTCAGCTCCCCCAGCTCCCGCTCGTACCCGCCGGACAATATCGGGAAACGACACCAGGTCTTGGGATCTAGGTTTTCATCGTCCACATGGAACGAAGGGGCGTACCTTTCCCGCTTCCACTGGTTTCTGCACCATAATCTGAAGAAACGATCCACCCATTCCTGGAGCCGGCGGGGATCTTCCTCACCGTAAAACGGCTTGAGGCTTCGGAAGACCTCGAAGGGTGTTTTCTTGTCGCCGATCGCAGCCCTCTCGATGGCGTCGAGGACCTCATAGGGCATCAAATCGTCCTCATCGGTTTGGTGGGCGCCGGCCGGCCGAAGCTCGGCCGTGGGTTCCAGTCGATTGACCGCCGCGACTGCCGGCACAGGGCCGATGCCCTCCGGGCCGGTTTTTTCGAGCCAGGTCAGCCACCTCCGCAGAAAATTCTTGTCGATGCCCGCAATGGGCGACAAGCCGCCGGCGGTATCGCCGTCCATGGTGGCGTACCCCACCGCCGCCTCTGAACGATTCGACGTCGAGAGCAAAAGCGCGCCTCGCAGATTCGCCAACATCCAAACGCTCGGCGCACGGCTGCGGGCTTGAATATTTTGCAGGGTTAGATCGTCGGTCTCCCACCGGAGCTTTCGACCGATGGCGTCTTCGATGAGCTGCGTATAACCGCAAACCAAGGCATCGACATCTAAGCGGTAGAGCTCGGCTCCAAGCCCTTCCGCCACTACGCGGGCGGCGTTCCAGGTGGTTTCCGAGCTGTTGCGAGTCGACTGATACACGCACACCAACAGCTGTCGAATCATATCTTCCAGCGTCGATTCCGGTGCCCAATCGACGTAGCTCAGCCGCTTCTTGAGCCCTTCCAAGCCGAGCTCCTGGGCCGCCAAACGCAGACAGAGGGCGACGAGGCACGCGGTGGCCGTCGAATCAGCGCCTCCGGACAGGGACACGACACAACCTCGAGAACGGCTTTTTCGCATGTAATCGAAAAGGCCGAGGCAAGTGGCGCGGGTAAACTCCTCCGTCTTTAGTTCCCGACCTGCGGCTCCCGTCTCTTGATCCAGAGCTTCGGCGGACGGCGAGAGCTCAGGAAGCTCAAATCCCGCGGCTTCGATCCTCTCCTCCGGTCGCGGGGTGAAGTCCGGCGTAAAGCTGCCGGTTCGAATCTGGCGGAGGCGACTCTCGTCAATGTCGACGACGGCCGTGGTCAGATGCCAGGATCGGAAAGAGAATCGAGGCCCTTCGCGAAGCAGCCGGCCATCGTTGGCGATCATCGCTCCGCCGTCAAAAATCATCCGACCGGAAGAGTTACCGAGGATATTGGAAAAAACGTAGCTCACCCCGAAGGCCCTGGATCCTTCCAGCACGAATCGTCGTCGGATCTCCTGTTTTCCGAAAGCGAAATGAGAAGCCGAAGGGTTGAACACCACGTCGACCCCTCGCGCGGCCAACGAGCTGCCCGGGCGATCCGCGACCCATGCCTCTTCGCAAATCTCGAAACCGATCGACACCCCATCACAAACGAAGACCAGATCGCCGATCGGATAGCTCTTTCCTCGAATGCTTACCGTCCCACAATGCCGCTCGGGCCAGGGCTTGAACCAGCGGGGCTCGTAGTAGAGACCGTCTCCGGCCAGAAAGCGCTTGGCGGCGAAACCGATCAGCTCGCCGTCGACCAGCATCGCGGCACAGTTGAAGAGAGCTTTGCGGTAGACCACAGGCAGGCCCAACGAGACCACCATGCCCCGAGTAGAAGGAGCCAGCTCAAAAAGCACATCCAAAGAGGTTTCCTGAACCCCGGTGCTTTGGTAGGCGTCGTCGCAACCGTAACCGGGAATGCAAAGCTCGGGAAGACAAAGAAAGCTGACCCCGCGCGATCGAGCCGCGTCAATGGCGCGTTCAATGTTCCGTTGGTTTTGGCTCCAGTCCAAGGGAGTTTGGTTGAGGACTGCCGCACCGATGTGAATGTATTTCATGATTGCAACAAACTATCCTTTTTTCCGCTGCCGTCGCTACACCTAGTCAGCTTTTTGTGCCCCACCTATTCGGCTCCTCTACCCCTGAGCAGACGACGTGCTTTGCTGAGAGACAATGCCCAGGAATCATTGTCTAAATTACCCCCTCATCTCGCGGATACCTCCGTCTGCTTGACCGGCCCTATCGCCTGGAATAACTTGAGAGCCTGGTCGCCCGAGCCCCTCCTGGTGGTGACAAAGCAAGTCAAGCAAAAGGCCGCATCCGTTTCCTAGGGACGACTCTTCTTCTGTGAAGACCCCAGTCTCGGAAATGTCGGAGTGCGTTTCATCCGAGAACGCCAATAAGGACTCGATCTATCACTTCCTTTCAGCTCCTCGGCAAACCGTTTTGGCTCCAGTTGGGCTTGATCTTCGGCCTGATGGGTTTGCCTCTCGATGGTCAGCAGCAGACTCCCTTGGCCGGCGTCGAGATCCTGGACATTGCGCAAACAGCAGACGGGGTCCTTTGGCTGGCGACTCCCCAAGGCCTCTTGAGCTACGACGGCGGCTCATCGCTCGCACCCGATTTGGCCGCCGCTCCCACGTCCAAGCTCGGTCAGAGCTACATCTCGTCGGTATTCCCCGATCTTCATGGCTACCTTTGGGTGGGCACCAGACGGCAAGGATTGTTCAGATTCGACGGCCGATCCGTGATTCCGTCTTCCCGTCCCAATCGCCTGGGCACCGGATGGGAGGTCACGACGCTGCTGCAAGACCAGTCCGGGATTCTTTGGATCGGCACTCCCAGCGACTTACTTCTACTCGAAGGGGCGGCGACCTCCTCATTCCACGGCCTACCCGGCGTAGACGTTCATCGGATTATGGAAGATCCCTATGGCCATGTCTGGGTTTCGGTGGGCTCCGCGATGTTTAGAAGAGTGCAGGAGATCTTCCAGAGCATCAGCGTTCCTTTTGGGCTGGACAGCTCATTTATCCACGATCTCGAAATGGGGCCTGAAGGTGGGCTCTGGATCGCACGTGAGGCGGATCTCCTGCGTTTCGAAGGCGACTTCGAGCGAGCGGGCTTACCCCAGACCTACACAGCCGTCGGAGGGTTCGATTCTGGCGCTGCACGCAAGCTGGTGGCCGATTCGGACGGTCTCTGGATCGGAACCCGCGACGGTGAGCTTTTTCGCTGGAGGGAGGGAGAGCTGAGCTCCGTTGAGCTTTCGTCCGACGGCTCCGAAATCACCAGCCTGTGGGTCGGACGCTTTGGCTATCTCTGGATTGGAACCAGACGAGGTCTGCTAAAACACGACCTGCTCTCCGGGTCCGAGGTGGCGGCTCCTCCCAGCGCTCGAATCGCGGCGCTCACCTCCCAGGGAGAGCTTCGGCCGCTGCCGCTCGGTTCCGCGAGCCCCCGCTCCCTGCTGCCGGAAGACCGTGAAGTAGAGGTGCGATTCGCTGCGGCAGCGTTCCGGCCCGGGCAAGAGCCGGTATTCCGATCCCGATTAGAGCCGTTGGAGCCGGAATGGAGTCCCTTGGAAACGAGCCACCTGCTTCGGATGGAGGGCCTCAAACCGGGCGAATACGAGCTCCTGGCGCAAGCATCTCTCGATGGCGCAAACTGGGGGCCGACGGCTAGCCAGGTTCTGATTCGGCAGGCTCGTTTCTATCAAGCTCCCCAGCTATGGCTGTGGGCAGCCGGCATCTTTTCGGCCCTCGGGTTGCTCTGGCTCGCTCACCGACTGCATCGGGCTCATCTGGAACGATTGCATCGGGAAATGATCGCTGCCGAGCTCGAGCAGCTCGGAGACGGAATCCGTCTCGAAGACTGGCAGGCAACCGCCGAAACGGAGTTGGTGGTCGATGATCGGAGAGAGGGCTAGCCGGCCCCAAGTCAGCTAATGAGCGAGATCGCTCTCTTGGACGAAGCCCATCCCAAAGAGACCGAGCAGCATTTCGTATCGTTCTCGGGCGTTCGGGGCTTCGAGCAGCGCCTGTTTCTCAAGGGGTGAAAACGGCAAATTCATGGCCAAGCCATTGAGCAAAGCCAAACCAGAGACTTCGCTGAGCTTCTCCATATTGATTTCTAGACCCTGAGACTTGCCGAAAGCGTCGAGCGCCGCCAGTAAACGTTCCGTTTCGACCTCTGCTTCTTGGTCCTGAAGATCGATCTGAAATTCCCGATAGTCCACCAGCGCCTTGCGATATCCCCGGGTTACCTCGAGCTCATCTTTCAGCCGAAATCGCCGAAGACCTTTGAGAATCACCAGGTAGCGCCCCTGAGGTAGCTGCTGCACTTGATCCAACACTCCGGCACAGCCGATGCCGTAGAGCGAAGGATGAGCATCCTGAGATTCCAGGATGCCGTGGTTGTCCGCGGGATTGGGCTGCTTGGGTTGGATCATGCCCAGTGTACGGTGATCGTCGATAATGTCTTCAATCAGATTGCAATAGCGCTCTTCGAAGACATGCAAGGGCAATAAACCTCCCGGAAGAAGCAGGCTGCCCGTTAGGGGAAATAGAGGAAGAATAGAAGGCTGACGCATAACACCGGGTCGTTCAGTTGACCGATCTCCCAGACCGGTTGCCCATGTAATCTTTCAGCGGGAAAGCCCAGAAGAAGGCAGCAGATCGAGCAGCGCGCGGGCGGCTTGATCGACCCGGGCTTGATCTCGACCGTCGAAAGTGATGATCAGGTAGCTCGATCCCTCCTCCCAACAGGGGTAGCTGCCTATATTTACGTCGGAGAAGTCGTCGGCCAGCTTCCGTAGAAGCGCGGCTACACTTCCTTCGTCGGTTTGGAGGTCGACCTGTTTCGAAAAGAAGGGTTGTCCGGGAGTAATGTGGTCTTTGAGCATCGGCACCTTCAGCCGAAATACCTCTGGTAGACCCGGCAAAATGAAGACATTGCCCAAACGGACCAGAGGCCACTTGGAGCCTTTGCTCCACAGAATCTCAGCCCCTTCGGGCACGTCGGCCATCGCCAGATGCTCCGGCAAGAGTCGACTGCCGTAGTGGCGGCTCAGAGCCTGCACCAGCTCGGGGCTTCGAACGATCGACCGGGAGAATGCTTCCGCCACCGCCACCATGGTGACGTCGTCATGGGTGGGTCCTACCCCGCCGGACGTGAATACATGATCGTATCGGGCAGAAAGCCGCGCTACATCTTCGGAAATAACCTCCACCTCGTCGGGGCAGATCTCCACTCGACGAAATCGAATCCCCAAGCTGAACAGCTCCTTGGCCAATACGGCCACGTTTCGCTCTTCGAACTTGCCCGAAAGCAGCTCGTTGCCGATCACGAGCATGGATGCTGTTTGTATAGGTCCCATATCCATTCTAAGGCGCCCATTTGTCGTACGCTGCGGAGAATATCAGATCCGCTGGAATCCGGCCGGGATGCGCCGAGCCGGCTTTTAGAGGCACCGGCCCGAGCTTTTCCGACAAAGAGCGCCTCCGAGATCGAGAGCATCCCATGTAGCCACTGAGCAGCCTTTCAGAGCTGATGAAAGGGGGGGGCGACGTGGCCACGATTCATCTCTATGATGCAAAAGAATTTCACCTTCCGACCGGTCGTTTCTGAACTTTCTGACTGGCTTGGAGCTTGGGTGAAGTTGGTTAAGATTTTTACCTTCAGTAGCTTAGGGCCAAGAGTAAAAGATCGTGTGATTCTCGTAATGCTGGCCTTAATCCAGAAATGGAGATAATATGTATCTTGAATGATGAATAGATCCGGCATCCGAAGGATCGTTTTTGAGGTAAACGCTCTATGCATTCCACCGTTCTCTTTGAAGCTCTTGATCGGCAGTCCGATGTGAGGCATCTCCTCAAGAGAGGTAGTGTCAAATCCAGGACTTATCAAATCCGGATCCAGTCGGATGCCAGGCCGCCGAGAATGGTTCCGATTCCCGAGCCCCGGAGCCAGCAGAACGACTCTTCTCCGGGTCGGCGGATTCTACAAGGGCCGCTCCTTCGGCGGGTCGGCTGAGCAGCGGAGCTTCCTCCAGCCTTCTCTTCCCGAGGTCGGTACCGGAAGCCTATTCGCCCGCCTCAAGGCGGGCTTTTGGTTTTCTGCGGGGCCTTCACGATCGCGTTCCTGTGCCATTCTGATATGGCCCCACGGCCGAGGGGCGGACGGCGACTCCTCATCACCTATTTCGGCCTTATCTCAGCGCGCTATCTGATTCAGATTCCATGAACAGGTCCCATAGGCTCGGGACCTCGGAGGCTCTTGGATCTCTGCTGGACCACCAGCCCATCGGCGGTAGCGCAGTTTTCCCTGGGCACATTGGACCCATCGAGCAACTGGCCCTGGACATAGGCGCCGTAGACATTTATTCTGTACGCCGTTTCTTTCACGGGCTTCTTCACGATTCCGAAATAGGAATCCGAATTCGGCTGTCTCAAGTCCCCCTCAAGTGGCTGAATGATGGCGTTGGGAGATCACCTTCTGTACAATCGAAAACGGCCCAAATGTCGATCAAGACAGATCTAACCGCGGATCCTGTTGCTCGCGGCCGTCGATCCGGGATAGGATCGACGGAGTGGTAAACATAGGCACCTTAGATACCTTGGAGAGGTCCTGATGCTCGATCTCAGCCAACTCCACGCTGGGAAACACAAGATCCTCGTCGTCGACGACGAAGAGGACATCCATGTCGTTTCTCGGCTGACGTTGAAGACTCTGCGATACCAAGGAAGACGGGTGGAGATTATCTCTGCCAGGTCTGGCGCGGAGTGTGTCGAAAAAGTCAAAACGATCCCGAACATCGCGGTCATCCTTCTGGACGTGGTGATGGAATCCGATCATGCAGGCCTCGATGCCTGTAGGACCATTCGGGAGGACCTCGGAAATTCTTTCTCCAGAGTGTTGCTGCGTACCGGCCAACCGGGTGCCGCACCTGAAAAAAGGGTCATCCAAGAGTACGACATCGACGGTTACCTCCCGAAGGGCGAGCTGACTGCGGCGCGTCTTTATACGAGTGTTCGAACCTCGTTGAAGGCCTTCTGCGAGCTTGTCGACTTGGAGCGCCACCGTCAGGCCTTGGCTTCGATTCATGACTGTATCGTCGGCCTTCGCCCCTATGAGCCGGTCGAAACAGCTCTCGAGCGAATTGTCAGCACCACCCTCGACGTCTGCCCTGCTCAGCTTGCAGCGCTACAGCTGCAGACTTTCGAAGAAGAAGGTAACCCCCAAAACTATTTCCTATTCGAGGCACCGGGCAAAGATCCGGTGATGTCGGAAGCAGCAGCGGAGCAAGTGCGCATGCGCGTGGCCGCCTCTTGGCGACCGCGGAGCGCGATGAATCCTGGTGACACTTTAGCGCCTGAGCCGTTCGGCGAAGGCTACCTCGTCCCTCTCAATATCGACCATGAGCTGGGATTCGGTTGGATCTACGTTGAAAATACCGAACCCGATCAACTCGCTCTCCACAGCCTTTCCTTGCTGGCTGCCCATGCGGTGAACTCACTGTATGCGGCTGTCGCGCAATCGATGATGGCTAATCAGGAAGGCGAGCTCTTCGACCAGATGTCGATTTGAGCTTTTCGGATCGAAATGCCGATACCGAATCTAGGTGACCGGATGACCTTCCCGAATGAAGGATCATTGGGTGACTAACGGACAGAGATGATCGAACAAGCTGGGATTTATGAGTAGAGTCACACCTTCGTCCGAATCTTCGAGCTCTCCCGCGACTTTAGCTGGTGGCCAATCTGGTCTGCCCACGGCACCTCCAGAACAAGCCTTACCGACCATCGATCACGCAGGAATGCTCGAAGACCTCTTCGAGACTCCTCCCTATGTGCTTCCGAGCCATGAGCGGGGCAGACCCCAAATCGGTCTGATTTCCTGTTCTTATTGTGGTGTCGGAGATAGCGGCATATTCGGCTCGGAGAGCCCGCCTAGTGTCGAGGCCTTGATTCCTTCCGTCGATGAGAAGGGTAAACGGCGTCGCCGATCCGGCTCCATCACGGTCCTATTTGAGGGGAGAAAGGTCAAGCTTCCCGCGCGGGTCAACTCGTCCGGCCAAGTAGAGGTCGGGACCACAATTCCCTTGACGCCACCGGGCGGTGGAATCCGTGGTGAGCTGATTATCGACGGAATGCCCACATCGTTCCTGGGCCGAGCGGTAGGCTCTCGGGAAGACGACGAAGGACGGCTCATCGCCCAAATCTTCGCGCCCCACACCTCCCGGGTGAAGGTCACCAAATTCAAAATCTCCGACCAGAAACCCACAACGGGTTGCGTCAAGCTCAGGATCTCGACCATGCGGCAAAGGTCCGCATACCCGATCCACACGGCGCCGACGATCTTGGATCCCGAAACCGGGACGCGGAAGACCATTACCTACCAAGAAGCCGTTTCTCGCCTTGCGGACATGGTCATGGCCCATCGCGCGGAGAAGCACCGGACCCTGCTCTATGGAAGCGGTCAGCTCGACTACTTCTCCATTTTTGCGATGCAAGAGGTTTTCCGCCTTCTAGGCATCCGGAATATGACGGGCAATGCCGAGCATTGCTTGAATGCGGGCGCGGTGCACAATGAGATTCTGACCGGTCAAGAAGGGCCGTTCATCACCCTCGACCAGGCCATGAGCGGTCACAATCGGGTTTTCTTGATGAACGGCTGGAACGGGATGATTACCCATCCTCCCGTCTACCGGGCCCTGACCCGCCGGGAGCTGCTCGACGGATATTTGGTCGAGGTGATGGTGACCGAGACCGCCAAGGGGTTGGCTCAGAAAATGGGTGTCGACCGGATCATGCTGATCCGACCGCGCTCCGACGCCCACATTGCTCTAGCGGTGGCCCATGAGATCATCAATCTCTATCCCCATGCGATCGACCAGCGTTTCGTGGAGCGTTTCGCCGACAACGAGAGCTTTCAACGCTTCCGTGCGCTGGCGGCCTCCGCTCAATTCGCTCCGGATCGCGTGGCGGAGCGGGTCGCGCCGGAACCAAAATACGAAAAAATCCTGCTGAAAGGCATTCGGATGTTGGCGGTCAAAATGGCCGATCCGGATACCGTGCCGATCATCATTCCTTCGGTGGGACTCTCCCAATCCAGCGGTGTCGTAGCCCATTGCATTTGGGGAAGCGTGCTCGCGTTGCTCGGGAAATACGGCCTCAAGGCTCCTGGTGAGCCGGCGGGGGGCGTGCTCCGGGTCCCGGGCCAGATCAACGCCGAGACCGAGGTTCAAGGGCTCAGCCGCAAATACTTCATGGGCCGGATTCCCTTGCAGCATTCCGCGGAAGCAGCCCGAAGAATGGGTCTGCCGGAGGATGCCTATCAGAGGGCTGAGGCCGACTTGCCGAGAACAGCCCTGGATTACTCGGAACCCACTCCTGGAGAAAAAGAGCTGTTCCTGTGCTTCGGCACGCAATTCGAAGCCAACATGCCGAATCGTCGGCGGTGGATCGACAAGCTCAAGGATCCCCAGAACACGTTGGTGGTGGTGGACCCGATTCCGGATCCATGGTCGATCAAGAATGCACACTTGATCATCCCTTCCCCACCCCATCCAGCGACCACAAAGCTCTATCAGAACGGGGAATGGCGACTCTCGATCTCCATCCCACAAAAGCAAGCAGCTCCGGAGACCCGATCGGACCCGACCATCATCTACGATTTGATGGCCGAGATCACGCGCCGCCTCGAAACGCAACCCGAGCTCGCCGCAGACAACCAGGACCTAATACCTCACCTGCAATCCGGGTATTTGAGGCAACGTTTCTGCTCACCCCAAGAAGGAGCCAACGGCAATAGTGGAGGCGGCCTGACGCGGATCGATGGAGAGGTCAGCCGGGTTGAGCTGTGGGATCGGGTTCAAGCGTATCTACACGGCGGCAGTGGACCTCTCTACTGCAGTCTGGACCATGCAGACGGAAGACCCATCGAATGGCAGGAGCTGATCGACTCCGGATCCTTGATCTACGGTGGAGTCGGAGAAAATCGCTACCATCTCGACTACGACAATCCCAATGCGACTCCCTTCAGGGATATCTACCGAAATCCGGCGTCGTTCCGCTTTTTCTTACCCACCGAAGCGGACCTCGCCATCCCAGAGGGCATTATCTTCAACAGCGGCCGCTCATCGCTGACTGACGACCGTCAACGGATTCACTTCGCCACCAGCACCTTCAACTCCGGAAAAGCGACCCCCGTGGTCAAGATTCCCGACGAGCACCCGCTCTACGTGCCGCCGGCCCTCGCCGATCGGTTGGGTTTGGTCAATGGACAAATGGCGAAGGTCACCGGTGCCAACAACGGGCACTCGATCGAGCTGCCGGTAGTTATCAGTGATCGCGTCAAGGGTGACAGCGTCTACGTCAGCTTCCACCGATCCAAAGCTCAAGACGCCAGGGGCTTATACGTCAACGACGTCACAGATCATGTGGCACGTTGCCCCTACTCGGCCCAGGTCCAGCTAAAGACTCCCAACGTCACCCTCTCCCGGGTAGAGGCTCGGGTCGCAGAGCCGGTCGTAGACCAGTTGCCGACTACTTCCGTCAAGCTGCCGCCGATTCCTGTGGGACCGGCCTTCCAGACGGAAAAGCGCGTCGACATGACGGTCTTGGATACGGTGAAGAAGATTCCGCTGTGGAACGGTACCGATACGCCTCTCTACGTGACGGACATCTTCGAGGAGACGCACGACTCTTACACCTTCCGATTCCAGGGTGACCCTCTGTGTAGGTTCGCCTACAAACCGGGACAATTCTGCTCGTTGGTTCTGAATATCGACGGCAAGAAGGTGGTTCGCTCCTACTCCATCTCCTCGACCCCAACCCGTCCCTACCTACTGGAGCTGACGGTCAAGCGGGTTCCGGGAGGACTGGTTTCAAATTGGCTACCCGACAACGTCAAGGTCGGTGATCGGATTCAGATCAAGGGTCCCAAGGGTAGATTCCATCTGGAGCCGGGATCCATTCCCAAGAAGATCCTGTTTGTGGGTGCGGGCAGCGGCGTCACCCCGTTGATGGCCATGTCCCGGTGGCTCTGCGATATTTCCGCGGATGTCGACATCAAGTTCTATTACTCGGTTCGAAGCTCGAAGGACATGATCTTCGGCAAAGAAATCGAGATGATGACCGAGCGATACCGGCAGTTCACGCCTTGTGTGATCTCCACGACTCGGGGTAAGAACGAGCCTTGGACCGGTCTAACCGGCCGGATCACCAAGCAGATGTTGGAGATCATCGCTCCGGATCTGCATGATCGACACATCTACATGTGTGGTCCAGAAGGCTTTATGGAGGCGGTCAAGGACATCCTCCGTGAGCTGAAATTCGATCTTGGTAATCTGCACTCCGAGAGCTTCGGCGGCACCCGTACAGCACAGGCAGAGCCGCCGCCGGTAGTTGTTGGCGATGCTCCAAAGGCTGCGATGTCGGTACAATTCGCTCGCGCGGGTAAGACACTGCCCACCGATGGAAGACTGCCGATTCTCGATCTCGCCGAAGAGGCCGATATCGATATCGACTACGGTTGCCGATCCGGCAGCTGCGGCGATTGCAAAGTTAAGCTTCTCAGCGGCAAAGTTGATGCCGAAACCGATGAAGGTCTCACCGAAGAGGAAATTTCTCAAGGATACTTCCTCTCCTGTGTCGCGTCACCGAAGGGAGATTGCACCATCGATGCATAGGTTCAACTTGGTGAGGGAGGTGATCTGAGTGTGAGAATCGAAGATCCTTCGAGTCTCGCTCTCCAGCGCGACAGGAAGTCACCATTTGCAGGCCCAATAACGGCAAATGGATGCATTGAAATTGAGCTAGAACAGTTATCGCAAGAGGTTGAGGATGGCGCCCCGATCCGCCCCGACAGCCTATCGCGTGCTCAACAACTACAACGTTAGGGATGGCGTTCATGAAGAAGTGGCAAGTTCTCCTGGTGGACGACGAGCAGGATGTTCACAGCATCACCGGCTTAATCTTGAAGAAAAAACGCTGGCGCAGGATCCCGTTCGAGCTGACGAGTGCCTACAGCCAGGCAGAGGCAATGGAGATCCTACAGAACCAGCGGGACTTCCACGTGGCCTTGGTCGATGTGGTGATGGAAAAGGACTCTTCGGGTCTCGAGCTTTGCGAATACATTCGTAAGCACTGCCCCAGCTCCATGCGCATCGTGCTCCGCACTGGACAACCCGGTCTCGCCCCCGAGGAGAACATCCTCAACGAATACGACATCGATTATTACTTGGCCAAGTCCGATGCGACTCCTGCCAAGCTTTACTCGGTGATCAGAGCATGTCTTCGCAGCTCGCAAGACATCTCGACCCTTTTGGCGTACGGCCAACAGCTACAAAGCTTTACCAAGACCCTCCAAGACGTCTCCAACGTCTCGGATCTTTTGGTCTTCATGCGCGAGGCGCTCAACTTCCTTGAGGCCAAGCACTCGACCCTGACCGTCTTCAACTACGACGTGTCCAACTTCCTGGAGTCATTCATCGCCGATGACGTGACGATGGAAACCGGTGAGCACCTCGACTTCTTGAGGATCGGCAAGGCGATCGTCGAAGCGCATGAGAGAGACTTGGAGCTTCTGGAAGCCCACCCCGCCGCCGAGCTCGGATTGTCGGATTCGTTCTTCGTGATTCCCTTCGAAGCGCAGGAAGAGCGCCAAGGTGAGAATGCGATGGCCGATGAGGACGCCGTCAAAGGTGGCTTGGCCTTCCGCATGGAGCCTGAGCTTCTGACAGAGAAAACGAAGGCCGATTTCTTGGCCGATGCGGTCCTCTTCATGGACAACTGGCGCATCGCTTATGCAACCGTCCGCCTTCGTGAGCGCCTGTCCCAAGAGCAATTGCTCCGCGACCAGATGTACTACGAGAGGATGGAGAGCATCGCCACCATGGTGACCGGTGTGGCTCACGAGCTGAACACTCCCCTCGGTGTCGCGAAGACCGCCAGCAATATGGTGACGGAAATCGCCCGGAATCTCCTCGACGCTCCTCCTGAGGACGAAGAGGAATCCCAAGAGCTCGCGGACGATCTCGAGGACAGCTGTCAGCTCCTGGAGCGCAATCTGGATCGCGCCCAGACCTTGATCAAGAGCTTCAAGCAGCTTTCGTCGTCGCAGCTTTCCGACGAGAAGATTCAAATCGAGCTTGGAGAGCTGGTCAGCGATTGCCTGGAAACCATGCGTCCGGATCTAAAGAAGCATGGGATCACACCTGAGGTCCACCGCGAAGAGGATACGGATCTGACCTGGAACGGCTATCCGGGACACCTCAGCCAGGTGGTCATCAACCTGGTCCAGAACACGATTCGCTACGCCTATCCGGAAGATAAGCGCGACGGATCTATCGATATCTTCTTGAAACGGCCGGATCCCGAAAGATTCGTCATCGAATACGTCGATTACGGAAAAGGTGTGGATCCCGAGATCCTACCGCGCCTATTCGATGCTTTCGTAACTTCGGGCAGAAGCCAAGGTGGCACCGGTCTCGGCATGGCGATTTCTCGAAACATCGTCGTCGAGATTCTCGGCGGCTCGATTACGTGTGACAGCTCTCCCGGAAAAGGTGCCAAATTCACCATCAACTTGCCTTCCGAGGTCAATGTCGACGCGAACGATATCCGTCGAATGGCCTTGAAGAAGATCTGATTCGGCAAGACTATGATTGAGCAGAAGAGCAAGACGAGGACCAACCTTCGGGCAAGCCGGCGTCACGCAGGAGGCGGCAAAAATGAGTGACTCTCTCTTCGATAAGTACGGTGGCTTCTCCACCATCGGGGACGTTGTTCACAGCTTTTACGAAAAAATCATGGACACCGAGTCCCTAGAACACTATTTCTGGGACGTTGACATGAGCCGCCTGATGGCGCATCAGACCGACTTTCTGGCTATGGTGCTGGGGGGGCCTTCCAGCTATTCAGGCCGTTCCCTCAAGGAAGCACATCGGCATCTCAGGATCACCGAAGTGGACTTCCTGACGGTTGCAGAGCTCCTTGAGGAGGCCCTCGAGGAAGCCGGAATGGAAGATGAGGACGTTGAAATGGTGCTGGGAATCGTCGCTTCGACTAAGGGCGATATTGTTCAGGCCTGAGTCCAGGAATCAACAAAAGCACCGATTTGATAAGGTCTTTGTGCGAAAGCACTAGACAGGGGGAACGACGATGGGCCGTATTGTTGGCTTCTTTAACTTCGATTACTTAGACAAGGTGGGGGCTGCGCTCTTCAATATGGAAGGGCAGCTGCTCAAATTCAACAAGAGCTTCAAGAAGTGGACGGGCTGCAAGAAAAGCTCATCAGTGTTGGAGCTCTTCCCCGAAATGTCCGGTGACCGCTTCGAGAAGGGCATCACCAAACGGGGACGTTTCAGCTACAAGACGACGATTCAGAATAAGCGAGGCGATGAGATCGATCTCACCCTCGCCTTCCGGAAGATCACCCGCCGCGGCGAAGACTACATCTTCGCCCAAGTGGACGATCGGACCCGAGAACGGGAAAAGGACGCGATCCTTCAACGCGCAACCCAGTTGCTCGAGAAGCGAAATCGCGAGCTGGATCGCGTCAACCGCGATCTGACCGAAGCCTACGATCAGCTCTTGCTGACCGGAAAGCTGATGGCTGTCGGCGAAATGGCCGCTAGCATGATTCTTGAAATGCGCCATCCGGTGCAGATGATGATGGCCAATGCTCAGCTTCTCGACGACTTCATTCGTGATCCGGAAGCGACCGAGATGCTGCAGGACATCATCCAGTACTGCACACAGGTCAGCAAGATTCTCGAAGGGCTTCACAGTTATGCGGAAAAGAAAGAGCGAGATCTCGATCCGCACTCGGTCAAGGCCTTGCTCGACGACGCCTTCAAGCTCTGCCGTCGGCCGATCGAGAGCCAGCGCATCCGCCTCACGACACCTCTCGTGGACGAGAACCTCAAGATCGCGTGCCGCCCCACGGAAATCAGCCAGGTGTTCATCAACTTGCTGAACAACGCCGCGGAAGCCGTCGGCGGAACCGATGGAGCGTGGATTCGAGTCGAGGTGGAGCAGAAAGACTCCAACTTGGAAATTGCTGTGGTCGATAGCGGCGAAGGTCTGCCGGAGTCCTTGGCTCAGAAAATCATGGAGCCCTTCTTCACGACCAAGGATGCGGGTGCCGGCAGTGGCACCGGTCTCGGCCTAACCATCTCCAAGAAAATCATGACCAGCCACCGTGGCAAGCTGACCCTCGACACGGACAGCCCGAACACGCGTTTTGTCATGACCTTGCCGTTGGTTGAGGACTCCGACTCCGCCGAGTAGACCTAGGGTGGCTGCCCATTCCTCAAAGACTCCTGCCGATCCATGCTGGTATCGGCAGGAGTTTTTTGCCTCTTCCCACTACCCCCTTGCCTCCGCATCCCCACTGCGGCGCTTGACTTCATCCCACAGGCTTGCTTCTCTTGATGCCGAACCCACAAATCGGCAAGCGCCCCATAGGCCTTTTCTTAGACAGCCGCAATCCTCCCGGAATATCCCGTGCTCGTGCTCGGAGCCGGCTGATGTCTTCTATAGGTTGATGGGTGCTGAGCACCTGCTCAAGCACCTCCCCCATGTCATCCGTTTGCGTTGCCAACCGCTCTTGAACACCCTTCCCTACTCGCAGGTCGGTGGATGAGGAGTCGGACTCGGCAGCCGCTCAAGGAGAAGAAATGCAAGCCCGTGAGCTAGTCGATTTCAAACAAGAACGAATCCGGACGCTCCACTACACCTGGGTGGCGTTTTTCATCACTTTCGTCACTTGGTTCAACCTGGCCCCCCTGGCCACCACCATGATGAAAGACCTCGACTGGCTCGATCAAGGTGGGCTCAAGATCCTCTTGATCTGCAACGTCGCTCTGACGATTCCCGCCCGCGTGATCATCGGCGCCTTGTTGGATAGATACGGTCCAAAGCTCGTCTTCTCGGGGTTGTTGATCACCATGTCCTTGCCGTGTTTCGCCTTCGCGCTGGGCAACGATCTGATCACTTTGGTGATTTCCCGGCTATTGCTGAGCACGATTGGGGCCGGTTTCGTCATTGGTGTCCGCATGGTCTCCGAATGGTTCCCACCCAAGGACATCGGTTTGGCGGAAGGTTTCTATGCGGGCTGGGGCAATTTCGGTTCCGCAGCGGCAGCGATGGTTCTGCCGACCATCGCACTGAAGGTTTTCGGCGATGAAAACGGCTGGCGCTACTCGATCGCCCTCACCGGTTTAATCTGTCTTCTCTACGGTGTCATCTACTACCTTAAAGTCAACGACACTCCCGAAGGCAAGCTCTACTTGGGCTCGAAGCGAACGGAGCCCATTGAGGTCAGCAGCTACTTCGACATGGTCCTCCTGATCCTGTGGACGATTCCACTCTATGGAGCGCTCGGCGTTCTGGCTTGGAAGCTGCACGGAGTCGAATTCCTGGGTGATGGTGTCTACTACTCTGTGCTGGCCGTCTTGTTGGCACTCTATATTCGAGACGTTGTCAGGATATTGAGGCACAATGTTCCGCTGTTGAAGAACAACCAAATTCCAGAGGACGATTTCTACTCCTTCAACTCGGTCGCGGCCCTAAACACCACTTATTTCGCGAATTTTGGCGCCGAGCTGGCCGTTATTTCGATGCTTCCGGCATTCTTCGAAAATACCTTCGAGATTTCAGCTGCTCAGGCCGGATTGGTCGCCTCGAGCTTCGCCTTCGTAAATCTGGTGGCGCGCCCCTTTGGTGGCTATTTGTCGGATATCTTCCAAAGTCGAAGGACCATCATCCTGATCTTCATGTTCGGCATTGCCGTCGGTTTCTTCGGCATGAGCCAAATCAACTCTTCGTGGCCGTTGATCGCTGCGCTCGCCATCACCATGTCTTGCTCGGTTTTCGTTCAGGGTGCCGAAGGGGCTACTTTCGCCATCATCCCGCTGATCAAGAAGAGAATGACCGGCAAAATTGCCGGCATGGTCGGAGCTTATGGAAACGTCGGCGCGGTGGTCTATCTCACCGTCTTTACCATGGTCGATACTCAGAAGTTTTTTCTGATTCTCGCGACCGGCTCGGCCATCAGCTTCATCTACTGCTTGATATTCCTTAAGGAGCCGGAGGGAGCTTTCGAGGAGGAATTTACCCTCTCGAGCCGAGACCAAATCCTGCTCTCCGAGCAGGAGCGGGAAATGCTGTCGGATATGTGGCGGGATCAGGTTGACGACGAGCCGGAAGGCTCAGGGGAAGGCCCAGATTCCAAATAGCAAGCTTGAGCCGCCCATCGAGTGAGCGCTGCTCTCGCTCAAGTAGGCACATATGCAAAAGGAGCCGACCCTCTAGCAGGTTGGCTCCTTCTTACGAATAGACGGTGGAATCGCCCCTCAACAACAGGCTACGGCTACACGGACAAACGAATCAAAGATTGTCTGCCCCGCTCGGGTCCGCTTCTGCCCAGATATCTTCTTCGTCCTCATGCTGCGGCGGGCTCGAGGTTGGTGCAGGGGCGACGTCCCCCTCTTTTTTCAGAGACACCCAAATCTTGCAGCTGCTGTCACCTCGGTGCATGCAAGTTTCTTCAACGATCTCGATCGGCTCGTTGTAATGGTTGGCAACCCCGAGCGCAATTCCTTGCGCGACCCGGCAAAGCTTCCGCTCTGAACGATAGTCGATCACGATTTCGCGATCGGTCAAGCGATTACATACCAGCTTAGGTGGGCTGGCTTTGCGATTTCTGGCCCGGACCACCTGATGAATGGTCTCTTCCACGTTTTCAATAAAGTCGAGGGTCTTCCAAGAAGGATCAATCAACGGCTTATAGGCCGTAAATAGGTCCTTACCGACGAAGGTGCCGTATTCCTTCAGCACTTGATCGATCGACATGCCGGTCATATTCGAAACCCCGACCACGATTCGCATCATGTCCTCGTCGGGGTAATAGAGACCGTTCATATAGCTATCTTTCGAGCCCAAACCCACTTTTCCGAGGACCTCGATCCACGCCGACTCGCTCAGCTCCTGAATCACGAATTGCTTCAGCTCTGTGAAGAAAAAACCGAGCATCGCCTTCCCTTTCCGATCAATCGCCCACGACGTTCAGAAGCACCGACTCGTACTTCTTCATGATCGCCCGGGCCAATCCGAGATTTCCTTTGCGGGTGATTGCCAGCACGTGGCAATACTGAGCGCCGAGCATGCGAATGAGAATGTTGAGGGTCGAGGTGGTAATCAGAATATCTTCCGTCGAATTTGCGCCGAGCCCCAAAAGGTCCAAAGCCCTTTTATTGAGCTTGACCACCTCCGCATAACAAGCGGAGGCTACGGACGCGTCGAAGTCCAAATCTACGGTCGCTCCACCAATTGAGAGCCCACTTTCGACATTGACCAAATCGGTCGACACGAACTCGGGAACCTCGTCCCGAAATCTGTCCATTTCTTGCTGCAGTGAATTCATCTCAGGTGGGCCTCAAGCCGTTAAGCATTCTTCGCGATAGGGGCGTCGGATCATGGGTTGCAGGATGCAGCACTGGCAACACTTCTCAGCTCCTAACCCACCGCCGCGAATACGCTGGAAAGCGAATCCTGGAAGCTTTGGGTCAGGTTGCGGTGCAGCGGAGACCCCACCGTGAAACCTAAGGCATGCGGACCGAGTCGGGTGTCTGCTTGTACCACATGGAGCACCCGCTCATCGTCCAAGTCGATCGCGATCGACCCCTCGCTTCTCGTCCCCAAGCTGTCCGGAATGCGATCCTTTAGATTTAGAAAGTAGGCGGAGAGCGCCACGAGATTGGGATCAGAATCCCTTTCCATCAGCACCAAACCCTCTTCATCCACGATGAAAAGCCCTTTGCAAGCCGTACAAGTCTCAACCCATGCCATATAGGCTTCCAGCCTTCGGTCGAGTCGGTCGGACTCCAGCTTAAGAGGGGGATGCTTGGGGGCCTCGTGCTGCTGGGGGCCGGCCAAGGAGCCACCGTTTCCGTTCGGGGGTTTCCCGGGAACCGAATCCCGCTCGGCCTTCGCCGGCAAGGATGGAGCCGGCTGGGCTTCGGAAAGTCCTGAGGCAGACGTCATCGCGGGCGTTGCGGTAGCGGTATTGTTTGCGCGTGGCGCTGAGCCCAAACGCGTACCCGGAAGCCAGATCGGGCTTCGCCGACTGGACGCAGAGGTCGAAGGGTCGAAACCCGCTCGATTCAAGGCCGCTGAAAAGGCTGAGGGATCAATCCAGGAGAGGGATTGGCTCATCCTGCTCCTCCATTCTTATCAAACCGATTCGGCGCTCTACCTCGTGGGCGATCAAGTCGAAGACCGACGCTACCCGGGGAGGATGTCGACTCAACAAGCCGACGGGCACGCCGTGAAGGCTAGCCCTCAAGAACGCACTATCCCTCGGTACATTGGCGTTGAGAATCAAATCTTGGGGAATGAGACTCCAGCTTTCTTCAGCAACCGATACCGAGGTGGTGTCTTCCGCTGCCAACATGGTCAGCAGGAAGCCGGCAATCTCCACTTTACACCCTTGCTGGCGAAGGTGCCCTAGAACGTCGAGGATCTGGGTGACGGACCGGAGCGCCAGGGGCTCCGATTGGAGAGGCAGCAGCACGTAGTCGCAGGACCGCAGGACCGCCAGAGTCGGGCCGTACGTTCCCCCTGCGGTGTCGAGGATGATGACTTCGAATTGCTCGGCTGCGTTGGCTAAGAACGCGTTCAAAGCGTCTTGCTCGAAGATGTCGCCACCCGATCCGAGCTCGAGGGGCGTACGGCTGCCGAAAGTAAGAATGTTGAGCTCGGGCAACCTCGTTTTCAGCACCGCTTGTTCGAGGGCAACTTGCCCGTCTAAGCAGTCCACCAGCCCCGCATCACCAGATTTGGCTTGGCGCTGCAAGGAAAAGCCTATCGCCCCTTGGGGGTCCGCGTCGACGATCAGGGTCTTCCACCCCCGCTTGGCCAGAGCGTACCCCAGGTTTAGAGAGGTTGTGGTTTTACCGACCCCTCCCTTTTGGCTGGCAACTGCGAGAATAACTCCCCGGTCTGGCTTCTCATCCGTCAACATGTCGGGCTCAATCAATGCGTTATTTCAAGATTGCAAGACGTCTGAGCACTATAGTGCAATCTCGTTTATCCAACAAGGGTCGACCTTTACGGCCTGAGGTAAGCGAGGCTGGCCAGTTAAAAAGCAGAGAAATATGAGCGAACTAATCAGCCAACCTGAGCTCTGTCCTGTTTCGGAGGCGACAACAACAGGGTCGCGTTGTTCAGGTTGGCGCCTTGGAAAATGGCTCCTTCGAGGCGGGCATCCTCACAATGTGCGCCGGAAAGGTTGGCTTGGGTGAAGTCGGCAGACCGCAAATCGGCTTCTTCCAGGTAAGCAGCTCGGAGATTTGCACCGCTCAAATTCGTCCCGACCAAGGACGCACGTCTGAGATTGGATAGGGTAAGCCTCGCGCCGCTAAGGTCAGCTCCCGAGAGATCGGCGCCCTGAAGCTCGGCGGTCCTCAGGTTGGCCTTTTGGAGATTAGCGTCGGTCAAATTCGCACCTTGGAGGTCGCCCCCCCAAAGATCCGCGCCTGACAAATCCGCACCGCGGATGTGAGCGGACCGTAAGCAAGCTCCCCGCAACCGGGCCTTGCCGAATAGGGTCAATCCCAGATAGGCGGAAGACAGCTCCGCCGACTCCAGATTGGCAGCCGATAGGTCTGAGCCTTCTAGAAAGGCTCCCGTCAGCCGGGCGCGGCGCATCACCGCTCCCGCGAGTATTGCCCCTCCCAGGTAGCTCGAGCACAAGCTGGCCTCGGATAGGTCGGCCTCTGTAAAGTCGACGTCCTGCAGATCGCATCCGCTCAGCTCCGCCCCGGTGAGCTTGCAACCTTGAAAATTGAATCCCGAAAGATCCCGACCGGCGAAGTCGACCGAGGATAGATCCGGAGTATGTTCCGGCGTTTGCCGCCGCCACTCATTCCAAGCCTGGGCGCCCTTTTCTAGAACGTTCCATTCTGTAGATTCAGGTTTGAGACTGTGTGTCATATATCTTGATGAAGAGCGTAAGAATTCGTATTTGGGTTCCGGCCATTCATTTCCGGCCTCGAAAATCGTAGAAGATGCGCCTTACGATTCACATTTCGACCGAGCGAAACGCCTGCGCAATCCTCTTCGCCTGCCGGGGTCGAGCTTACCTGATCCGGGGCCCGCTTGGTCCAATAGATTCGCCGCAAATGCTGATAGACTCAGTCTTCAGAGGATTGGCTACTGAATCCGCCTCCAAGGGCTTCCCGCGGGGAAACACGATCGATATCGGTCGTTGTGCTAATCTAAGATGAAGTTTGAGCATCCAGGGGAGAGAGTAAGTGGACAGAGCTTCGAGCGGAGCATTTTCAGCGGAGATTTACGGTTGAGCTCGAGCTTCGTTTTGAGCAGGGGATCCATGTTCTCTTCGGTCGGGCTGTCCAACGAACCTGGTTGCGGTTATCTCCCTTGCTGGAGACCGACACCATGAGCACGATCCTGATTGCCGACGACAATCCCGATATTCTGACTTTGGTCGGAGAGACGCTTCGAGCAGCCGGCCATCAAGTGGTGCAAACCGTAAATCCTTCCCGGGTCACCTCCCTGCTCGACGCGAGCACGGTTGATGCCGCGGTGCTGGATGTGGTGATGCCGATCAGTGGCTTGGACCTGCTGAAAGAGATTCGCGCGCAGCCTCGCTGGAAAAACCTGCCCGTGTTGTTGCTCTCTGGTTTAGGTGATACCCAGGATCGAGTCCGCGGAATCCGAGAAGGGGCAGACGACTATCTGGCCAAGCCCTTTGAGCCCGCCGAGCTGGTCGCCAGGGTCGAAAGGCTGATTGCCCGCCGAGACAGTGAGCCGGGCCTTTCGGGGAACTTAGAAGACTTCGCGCCTGGAGACGTGACTCAGAATCTCGCTCAGGGCGGAAAGACCGGTTGCCTACGCATTTCCAGCGACAATCGTCTGGTTGAGGCCCATTTCGTGCGTGGCAAGATCGTCAGCGCCGAGGCTGGTGCGCTCTCCGGTGACGAAGCTTTGCTTTCACTGCTTACGCTCGAGCAAGGGCATTTCGCCTTCGAAGCATCGTCCGAAGAAGAAGCCGAGAGCCACGCCGGCAGAGGACCTTTGGAGCTGAACAGCATTCTGTTGGAGGCCGCTTGGCTGGAGGACGAGCTCAAGCGTCGTCGACCGACCTTGGCCCAAGATAACCCGACCCTCCGGGTCGTCGGTCCAAAACCGTCTCAGTTGGATGAGGATTTCGAGAGCCTGCCGATCGACGAGATTTACGGCCACATCATCAGTCATCCGAATACCGGTGTCTCAGAGCTTATCGACCTACAAACGACCTCCCCTTCTCGCGTTCTTTTGGCCGTGGCCATTCTCCTGGAGCAAGGCTCGCTCGAGGGACGTGAGCGAGATCCGTCTGCAGTGACACCGAGGAGGGTCCACAAGGATCCCCTCGGAGAGCTGTTGGCGGTTTGCCGGGACCGGGGTATGTCGACCACCATCTACCTTCTGATTCTCTTCCAACAGGAGGCTTGGAAGGAGCTTCTCGGCCTGATCAAATCGATCCCTGACGAGCTGCTGGCGAGCGAGCGCCACCAGCTGCTGGATGAGCTGATCATGCGGGGTAGCGGCACGGTACGCCTTGCGCACGAGGAAGGGGTGGTGGTGCTGAATCTCAAGCCGTTGCGAGGAGATCGGCTTCAAGGAGCGGCGCTCTTGTCGTTGGCGGCAGGAGTGGTGCTGTGGCTCGCCGGAGACGTTCCGGATTCCTTGGATCAATACATCGAGAAGCTCGAGGAAGCCCAAGGCGGATCCCAGGGTTTGCTCTTGACCTCGAATCCGGACTGCGGTGAACGGCTTCGAGCTGCCATCGAAGGTCAGAAATACTGGAAGGTATCTACGGACCCCGTCAGCAACATTTCCGTTCTGGTTGACTTACTCATCGACTCCCCGTGAAAGAGCACTATTTACCCATTGCCAGGGTTCGATACGATCAACCCGAGCTGCACAACTATCCGGAAAGATATCTATGGACAATCAAGAGTCGCGTCGGATTCTGATCGAGCAAGGTGTCGAGCCTTGGAATACGTGGCGAGTCGGTGAGCCCACGGTCGCCCCAGATTTGTCGGAGGTCGACCTGAAGGAGCGCGATCTTACCGGTGTAAATTTCTGGAGCGCCAACCTCAGCAAGGCCACTCTCGACAATGCGACCCTCGATGCCGCGACCTTGCTTAGGGCGACCCTGCGAGGCGCCAGTCTCAAAGGGGCGAGCCTAAGGCAAGCAGACCTCCTCGGAGCCGATTTGACCGGAGCCGACTTGGAAGGTGCCGACCTGGAGGGAGCGGTGCTGATGGGCGCGACCCTACAGGATGCGAATCTGAAAAACGCCAATTTGGCGGGCGCCAATTTACGGGGCGCGAGCCTGCGGGGGGTTCAGGCCCAAGGGGCGAATCTAGAAAACGTGCGTTTACCTTTGGTGCGGCTCGGCGAAGCCAATTTCGAGCAGGCCCGAATTCGTGGTCTCGAAATCCACCCCGCACAAGCACAAGCGCTGGCTAAGGCTTTGGGGGTTACCGTACTGTAAAACCCTCCTCTTCCCGGCCCTTGTGTCGCTGGCCTCTTAAAGACCTTGGGTCGCCGGCCCCGAGGAGAGATCTCCCCCCTACCACTGTGATTGCCTCTGTGGGAATCTCTCCCATGATCGACTGTCCTGAAACTAATGCCCCTAAGGTTCCTTGGGGCCAGAACTACTCAGGGCCATAGCTCAGGGCCATAGGTCTCCATAGATGGAGCGCTCACCACATTTCTTCGCGGAGCTGAGCGACCCAAGTTCTGATGCGTTGCTCGATCAGCTCCTCGCTATCGTGGCGTTCGAAAGCGAGGCCGACGAAATTGGTCCCTTCGTCCACCAACCCTTGGGATTCTTCGAATTGATAGGACTCAGTCGGCCATTTGCCGATGAGCTCCGCGCCAAGGGCTTCGAATCGACGCCACAGAATGCCCATGGCATCTTGAAAGTGCTCCGGATATCGCTTGGCGTCCCCGCTGCCGAAAAATGCGACCTTTCGGCCTTCGAAACTATGGCCCTCCAGCTCTTCGAAACGCTCCGCCCAATCCGATTGGAGCTGACCGTGATTCCAGGTCGGAACGCCGATCACAAGGACGTGGTAGTCCAACAAGCGATTGACCGGGGTTGAGTGGACGTCCCGCGGTAGCTCCGCAGAGCCTTCGAAGGCGTCATAGATTTTGTAGGCTAGCTCTTCGGTGTATCCAGTTGTGCTTCCAAAAACAATTCCTAAGGACATATGAGGGTCTCCCAGATGCAGCGTTTAGGTGTCCCCAAGCATCATATTCACCATCTGCGTATAGAAATCTGACCAGGCTTGACGGGCCTCAAAAGTCAGCTCGACGCCAGTCACTCGTTCGAGAGTCGTCAAGAGGGCCTGACCGACGATGCCGTAATGGCTTCGTTCGACTCCATAGTGAACGTGTCGCTCCCCCATCTCCCGAAGCTGCGGACCCATTTGCTCCAGCCGATCGAGACCGTTGACGATCATGCTCATGAAAGCGACAAACTTCTGCCCCTGTGCCTCCATATCCGTGTCCGCAAACATCTCCCGGGTGGCCGGCTCAAACTCAAAAATGGTGTCGTAGAAGACTTTGGCGGCCTCATCACCGTAGGACGACAGCCTTTCGAAGGAATTCTGAACCAGAAATACGGGATCCGGGTTTTCCAGGTCGTAGATCTCGTAGAGCGAAGCGCTGCGGCCACCGAAGGGCTCTTCCGGGAAGATATCGCCGATATCCACCTCGTCCTCGATGATATTGATCAGCTCTTCGGTGGCCAGAATCGTGGTTCCGACCGCGGCATTGTGGGCGCCGACGGCATCTGCCAAACCTGCGGCTTCACCGATTCCAAGCAAGTGACGCTTGGAAGGATTGCCGAATTGTCCAACCACCATGCGCCCGAAGTGAAGGCCGATACCGAGTTGGAGCTCGGTTGTGAAGTAAGTGGAGGCGTAGCGGTTGAAACCGCGCATTCTTTCCGCGATGCGCAGCGCGGCACGGATCGCCGCCAAGCATTTCTCGTCGGCGGAGCCGCCGTCTAAGCCGAAGAATGCCCTGAATCCCGTGCCGGTGTAATTCTGAATCCGACCTTTGTAGATGCCCACCAGCATCCCCATCTGGGTGAGGAAGCGATGCAGAAGATGAATTTGATCGTACGGCGGAGCCTTTGTCGCGAAATTGTCGAAGTCCAAGATCTCACACGACAAAATCGCCAGTGTGGCTTCCTGGGCCGGCAGGGTCTGGGCGTGCTCATCGAGCAGCAGCCCGATGTCTTGGGAATCCCTGACCAGCCGCTCCACCGCCACATTGCCGACGATTCGAGTCTGACAAGCCAAGCGAATTTCATCTTCCCAGCCCAGCCGCTCAGCGAGCTTCGCTTCCCGAGGTTTGCGCGGCAGGACGTTTTCCAGGCCGTTCAGCACCCGGATGCGGCAGGTAGAGCACCTGGCTCGGCCTCCACACTCGTTGTAGATCTCGATGTCGTTGTCGACCGCTAGATCGAGGATCGACTTCCTGCGGTTCTTGAGCTCAAGGGGTTTTTCCACCCCACCCTCGAGGCGAAACATCACGGAGAGGGCCGGCCCTTCACCGGTCTCCGTCATCGTCGCCCGGCTGATGGTGATCGACGGCTCGGTCTCCGAGGTCACCGATGGATCCCGAAGAATCGGTCGGCTCACCGCGTCCGGCGGCAATGGCGGAGGAGTAGCTACAGGCGGCGCGGGCTCGAATGCCCTGAAGTCATTAGGTGAACCGGGCTGAGCTCTCGGCGGTTGGGCCGAAACCGGTGGCACGGGCGGAATCTTCGGAATTTGTTGGTGCTCGGCCACCGGGTTTTGTTGGTGATCGATCATCGGGCCGGGCTCGATCATGGTGATCGACGGTGAGCCGCTCTCAGTGGTCAGCCCCCCCGAGGTCATGGAGTCCCAATTCTCAACTGGGCTATCGGCGCTTTCCGTGACCCAACCGGGTGAAACAGCTGCCCTGGCGTCCCGGGGATCGACGGGTTTGAGATCTGCGCCCGAATCCGACGATTCATCTCTGAATCTCGATGACGAGCCGAATCCACTTTCGTTCTGGCCCCTTAAGAAACCACCTGTTGCCATTCCGGATTGGGACGCTCGATCCATATCGACCCCGGAGACGGACCCCTCCTCCATCGCGTCCAGCGCCGACATCACTTCGAGCGCGCTGTGGGGTCGATCCTCGGGATCTTTTTCCATCAGATGATCGACGATATCTGAGAACTGCGGCAAAACCTCCGGGCGAAGGTCCTTGACCGGTCGCTGCTGGAGCGTACAAATCCGGGTGAGCGTTTGGACTTTGTTGTCGCTGTGGAAGGGAGAAACGCCGGTCAAAGATTCGTAGAGCAGCGTGCCCAATGAGAAGAGATCCGATCGATGATCGACGGACTCACCTACCGCCTGCTCGGGAGACATGGCCGAAACGGTTCCGATCAACCGCCCTTCAATGGTCAGCGCGGGCTCGTTGTCGTTGGTGCCGACGTGTTTGGCGAGACCGAAATCAAGAATTTTGACCTGATCCCCGGCGGTCAACATGATGTTGTCGGGCTTCAGGTCCCGGTGCACGATACCGGCGGCGTGGGCGATCGCCAATCCGCTCAAGATCTGACGGGCGATTTTCTGGGTTCGCCACGGGGGCAGCGGGCCGCGCATCAAAAGTCGCTTGAGGGACTGTCCGTCGACCAGCTCCATGACCAGCCAATCACCCTCCGAGGTTTCGACCCAATCGTAAACCTGGACGATCGTCGGATGATTCAGCCGAGCTACGGATCGGGCTTCACGCCTGAATCTCTCCCTCGCGCTGGTGCTCGAGGTGTCCGCTCGTATGTGTTTGAGGGCCACTGGACGGTCCAACCGTTGGTCGAAACCGCGGTAGACCTTACCCATGCCGCCGGCGCCGATCTCCTCACCAACACCGTAGGGTCCGATTTTTTCTGGAGGCGGGTTGTTCTTTGTCAGCAAAGCCACGATGTTGCCAGTCTAGTCAAGCGCCAAAGGTCAAGGCAAGGGATTTCGTGCACCAACATCGACGATAAACCCCTTTCGTTACAGCTGAAACCGCAAAATGGACGCCGTCGCAAACAGCCCGATTCGGCATCTTCATTCCTATCGTTCCCGAGCTCGTTCCGACTGAGCTCATCGTCTTACAGGCCCGCTTCGGAGCTATCGACGTCGTCGAACGAGTCGGGCTCCTCGTCGTCCCCGACATCGTCGTCTGGATCCGACAGGTCGTCTCCCTCGTCGTCTAGGAAGTCGGAGCCATCGCCGTCAGTGAAGCCACCGTCGGAGTCACTGTCGGATTCACCGTCGGAGTCACTGTCGCCGGCATCTGTGGAGGCTTCGGAGGTGTCTTCCTCGTCCACCAAGGCCAGTGGCGTTGCGGGCTCCTCCTCGTCATCCTCATCGGTCAGAGGCGTCTCGCCTTGGTTGAATTGAACATCGAAAGAGACGACTGGGTTGGTGAACCCACCTTCGCCATGGACACTCAGATCTTGTTGGGTGACGGGATAGCTGAATTCCGTGGATGCGCCCGGAGGCAAGGACGAGAGCCGGACCCTCGCCCGACGAAGAATATGCCGATCCGGCACTTGGGCTCCGGTTTCCTCGTCGACGGCTACGATGTCCAGATGCACAGACACCTGCTCAGCTACATATGAAGCGCGATTCTCAATCACGCCAGTCACCATGTAGACGGGATCCTCACCAAAAGAATCATAGCTCCAGTCCACTACCACGACATCGCCTTGGACCGCGATCACGCCTGCGGTTGCCAACCCACCGGCGGCCCCCTCGCCGTCCTCATCGTCCGCGGAAGCAGAGGCGTCAGTGCGCTGGCCTAAAGTTTCGTTGGTGATTACCAAGACCGCTTCGCGATCTTGAGGAGCGGCGGGCTTCGATGCGTTTCGTCGAGCGGCGGCCACGGCGCGAGTCGCCTCTCGGCTGGCCTCCAGATCGACCTCTGACAAGCGGAGAGCGGAGAATGTGCCGTTCGGCAGCTCGAAGACGACCTGACGTCCCCGAACTTCCCATGCACCGCGGGTTTCCACTTGAGTCCCTTCCTGGGTCACCAGGACGTCGGCGAGCAGAGGCGAGCCGAGCATCAGCGAGCACAGAAGGCCCAAAGCAAAACGCCTACCGAGACCAAGTGTAGGCCGACTCGGCCGAGATGCGGCTCCGGTCTCCTGCTCAAGACCATCCCTTTTGTCGCTCTGAGAAATCATCGTTTATCTCCTTAGGCACAACCCCACCGAAACGCCGATCCATGATTCGAATCGGTCCGAGGTCCCTCTCCAACAAGATCGAGCGTCGACATCTTATCTTGTCACGTCCGAAAATCGCCGATTGGGGGCTCATTCGTTTCCGACAACGCGAGGCGGACTTCCCACAGCAACTCTTGCATCTCATAGGGTTTGGCGACGAAGCCGGACACTCGACAGCCCTGAAAACGTTTCATGGTCTCGTTGCGGCTGTAGCCGCTCGACAATAAGACTTTCACCTCGGGATCGAGCTTCTGGATCGCCCTCAAGGCCTGCTCTCCGTCCATGTGCGGCATGGTGAGGTCCAAAAGGATGAGGTCGATGGAATCCCCGAGCTTGCGATAGGTCTCCACCGCTTCCAAACCGTCTTCGGCGGTCAAGACCTCGAATCCAAATTCTTCCAAAACTTGTTGCGCCAAAATCCGAACCGGCGCTTCATCGTCCACGACCAGCACGGTTCCGGTGGCGGAGGTATGACCCAAAAGCTCAATTTCCTGGGTGGGTGCATGGTCACTCGACCCAGAAGCCGGAAGGAAGATTCTGATGGAGGTCCCTTCGCCCACTCGTGTGTCGACCTCAATCCCGCCCTGATGCCCGCGGACGATGCCGGAGACCGCGGCCAACCCCAATCCCCTGCCCGCAAAGCGAGAGCTGTAGAAGGGCTCGAACATCTTGGCTTCGATCTCCGCTGTGATGCCGGCACCGGTATCGGACACCTCGATCATCACGTATTCCCCAGGGGTCAGGCCCGCCCCATGGCGAAATCCATCGAGCCGTTCTTGGTCGAGCTCGACGGTTTTCGCGCTGAGCTGCACCTCGCCGTCCCCCTCCTCGAGGGCCTCCGATGCGTTGGTGATCAAATTGACGATGACCTGTTGGAGCTGACCCCGATCTCCCATCACCGCGGGCAAGTCGAATTGGAAGCGAAAGTCGAGCTGCGCCCGCTTCGACACCGAGGTCCTCAGCAGCTCGGCCATCTCCGCCACCAAATCGCCGATGCGCACGGGCTCCACCAGGAAGCGACCACTGCCCGAATAGGCGTGGAGCTGCTGGGTGATGTCGGCCAACCGCTGGCCGGCGTTGCGGATTTCCTGGATGCTGCCCCGGAGCGGAAAATCCCGGGGCACCAACTCTTCCATTAACCCGGCGTGACCGAGGATCGCGGTCAGCAAATTGTTGAAGTCATGGGCAATCCCGCCGGTCAGGGCACCGAGGCTCTCCAGTCGTTGGGCCTCTTGAAGTTGCTCGGCCAAGCGACGCCGTTCTTCGTCTTCGACTTTGCGTTGGCTGATGTCCCTGACCACGGCCACCAGGTGCCAGCTGCCGAGGTGTTTGACCGACGACATGGACAGCTCCACCGGCAGCTCGCTGCCGTCCTTGCGGCGCACCGTGAGCTCTCGGGTTTGCCCCAGACCCGGGCCCTCACCGGTCTCCAACGCCTCGCTGAAGGCCTGATCGAGCATAGAAAGGAATCGGTCGGGAACCACCATGCGAAGAATCGGCTTGCCCAGAAGCTCCTCACGATCGATCCCGAGCATCGCTTCCGCGGCACCATTCATGTAGGACGTCCGCCCTCGATGGTCCACCATCAAAATGCCGTCGCGGGCCGACTCACTGATTCGCCGCAGCTTCTCCTCGCTGCCTTGGGTCTGCTCATTGGCCCTTTCCAGAGCAGCTGTTCGCTCCGCGACTCTCGACTCCAGCTCCTCGTTGCTACGTTCCAAAACCTCCAAGGCCATCTGAAGGTCGGCGTTGGATTCTTCCAGCTGATGATTGACCTGCTGAAGCTCCTCCAACTTTTCCAGCAGCACCTGCCGCGTTTGGCTACGGGTCAGGAGTGAGAGCTTGCGCTCGTCGAGGATCTCCGGGGGGAAGAGCCGGACGACCGCCGGAAAGGTGGAGAGACCCAGGTAGTCCTCGGCGACATCCATGTATTGCTGCTCAAAAAGGCTTCGTGCAACACCGGCGCCGAGCAGGTCCTTGAGTCGGTCGTAGAGGTCGTGTCCCAGGCGGCCCAACAACGTCGCCCAACCTTCCCGGGTTGGAGTGAGCTCTACGGAGTCGGAGTCGGCACCTTGGGAAGCCCCCTTTGCCGAAGACTCGGAGTCTCTTTCGAGACGGTCCAACCATCCGGCGACGGCTTTGAGGGATGGATGAGCCCGTTCGCCCAACAAGGCCAATGACCGCTCGAGCAGAGGCCTGAGGAATTCTCCGCAGAGCATGACCTCCTGCCGGTCTTCGGAGGCGAATACCAAGGCAAAGCGGGGGTCTTGGAGGAGATTCGGATAGTCGCTCTGAACCTGAGCGCGCAACGCACCGACATCGACCGGTTTGGGATCGATCTGAGTCAGATAGTGCTCGAGGAGCAAATAGAGCCCCGGCAGGCTCACCCGACGTTCCTCGGACGAGCCTCGCCGAAAACGTGCCACCCGTTCGTGAACGGAAGTCAACAAATAATCGTCGGAGGCGCCGGCAACGAGGCGCTCCACTAAGTCGAGGGTTTCGTCGGTGATCTGGTCGGTTTGATGGGCGGATCCCGACCGAAGAACAGGTCCCAGAGGGCTCATACAGCAGCTCCCGCGTGCGGGAAAGTGAGAACGGAGACCGTATGTTAGCAGAGTGGGCTCAACAGCCTGTGGCAAAAGTCTCACCGCGCTGCGAGCGCGCCTTTTCCGCCGACTCTTCGTTGGAAAACTTCGACGATTCCGAATTGCCTGCGGTTTTCACGCCTCGATTCGGCGAAAGATTCGCAGCTCTCGCCAGCGGCAGACTTCCGCCACAGGCCGTTAAAGTATCTTCCGCACCATATCCGCGGTCAGCACCAGCCGGCTACCTCCGGATTCCTTCTCCTTCAAATGTCCGCCCCGGTCGGGCTCGAACTCGAAGGGATTCACCAGCTCGCCGAAAATAGGCCGCAGAGCCCGGGCCCCCGTTCGGGTGTCCCTTTGCGCCTCTTCCGCGATCAATGCCGCCGCTAGATCTTCGATCTCGAGGTCGATGCCCATCACCTTGAAATAGCGCTGCGATCGCAAATATGGCGAATCGTAGGATTGCAACAGAATGGCCTTCAGGGTGTCCACGTTCAGGTCCGCCAACAACACGTTGTTCTCGAACCGCGCCATGAATTGGGGCACCATGCCGAAGTCGAAGAGATCCTTGGGCTTGAGGAAGTCCGACAAGATGAACACCGTCTCCATCTTGACTTTGCCGTCCGCGGTCCGCAGAGTTCGGGTCTTCAGCTTCTCGCCGGATCCCGGTTTGAGCACGCGGTTGTACACCTGATCGTAGAGGCCCTCGAACGCGCCACCACAGATGAACATCATCTTGCCGGTGTCGATGCTCAAATTGACCCTCTTCTCCTCGCCGTCCACCCAAGCGTAGGAGGGGAAGACGAGCTGCTCCCCTTCCATCAAGGTCAGCAAGCCCTGTTGGAGCACTACGCCGATGGCGTTGGCTTTCCCGGCCACCACCGCGGACATCTTGTCGATTTCATCGATACAGATGGTGGCTCGCTCAATGGCTTCTCGGAGCTCTTCCGGTGTGGGTTTGGCCGAGCACATGGCCCTTGCCCGTTGCTCGACGGCCTGGAAAAGCCGCTCGGGCTGGAATTCCATTCGCTCGACGTCTACCAAGAGGTTGGCGTTGATGATCGTGACCGCCTTGAAAGCCTCAAACTCGGGAACCTCGTTATACAGACGTTGAATGTTGTTCATGATGGTCGTCTTACCGGTGCCGGAATTACCGATCATGAGCAAATTACCGGGAACCTTGCCGGTCACGTGTTTGTAGATCGCCACCGAAACGAAACGAAGCGCGCGCCCTTGTCCCAAGACTCCACGCCGGAGCTCGTTGTAAATCTCCGGGGGTTTGATGGTGCTCAGGGGGCGACGCCCGTCGGTTGACGTCTCCGATTCGGCCAAGGGTTCCGCGGTTGTGGTCATCATGACTCCAGTCGATCCAGTCCATCGGCGGCCTCGGGGGCATACCGAGTATTTTCGTCTTCCAGGGGCCTCGATTTCGGCACGAACGGCCCGCCTACGAATTGCATACGGCCCCATGGCGAATCGCGTTTATGATCGCATTGATCATCAGGCTCCTCCAATAGTTCCGCGCCGATTTCGCCAGAAGCCGTGGCGTCCCAACGAGAAGAGCCGAATCTGCTAATCTCTGCCTACCGTATTTGAAGAGTCTGAGATGTTCATCACAGAAAGGCAATCCCGCGATGAGTCGGCTGTTGAAGACGTCCCTTATCCCAGGTCGCACACCCATGGCGGTGGCCGTCGGATGCTGTCTGCTCCTCTCCTTCGTCGGATCCCCGATTTTTTCCGCGGAATGGAGCCTGAACGGCCGCTTGGTGCTGGAAGAAAAAAATAAGGATCGGACAAAGATAGAGTCCCGTTTTTCAGTGCTGTACTTCGTTCCGGACGCGGATGTGGACGTGGAGCCGATTGAGGATGCTCAGACCATCACGATGGCCAGAAAACAATTTCAGCCGAGAATCCTCACGGTGACCCAGGGCACCACCGTAGAATTTCCCAACGACGACACCATCCTGCACAATGTATTTTCCCTTTCGGGCAAGAATCGCTTCGACCTCGGGCTCTATCGACGCGGTGACTCGAAGAAAACGACGCTCGATCACCCTGGAATCGTCCAGATCTTCTGCAATGTCCACCACTCCATGGTCGCCTATATTCTGGTTCTCGACACGCCGTTCTTTGCCACGCCCGGCCGCGATGGACGATTCAATCTGCCCGGTCTACCCGGAAAGGGCAAGCTGGTGGCCTGGCACGAGCGAGCCGAGCCCCTCACCCTCGAAATCACGCCGACCACGGACTTGGTCACAGTCCGCCTCGACATCACCAAGCCTCGGGTGCCTCCCCACCGCAATAAATTCGGCAAGCCCTATGCTCGAAAACGTCGTGGAAGGGCCTATTGAGCGATGCTGCCCTCCGAACGCTCGCACCCCCCACTGCTAGACACTTTCGACTGAGCGATTCCAATCTATGTCAAACAGATCTTCCTGGATTTTCCGACTCCCCATCGGCCTTCAAGTTTTCTTATTGACCACGGTTTTGGTCATCACCGCTGTCGGCGGCTCGGTGCTCACGACCCTCGTTCTGGGGAATAGGGTCGCCAATCAAGCGGTCCGCGAGAACCTGGAACGGTCGGCGGCCGTGCAATCCGACTTTGCCGATTTCCAGCTCGATCAGCTGGAGCTGCGGGCCTGGACGGTCTCCAACGATCCCAATTTCATCGCTTATATGGTGGAGTCCATCGCCAATCAGGACCCCGCCTCCCTCAACGACCAGCTCGACGAGCGCCAGCGGGATCTCGGTTTTGATTTCGCCATCGTGCTCGACCCCCAAGGTCAGTCCATCGCTCGGACGGATTCCTTCAGCGATGGCGACGATCTTTCCAAGAACCCACTGTTCCTCGATGCACAGGCGAATAACAGCTACTACAGCGCGGGCATTTGGGCCCGGGAGGACGGGTTGCTCTTTTCCTCGGTATTCGTACCGCTCTTGAGCGGCGGGATTCTCGAAGGCTTTCTGCTGCTCGCCTACCAGATTGAAGACACCATGGCCCTCAACTTGCGCCAGATGACGGCGGCCGAGGTGATTTTTCTCGTCGAGCCCTCGGTGGCCGGTCAGCCGATGATTCCCGCGGCCACAACCCTCGACTCGGCGGAGTCGGAAGAGCTGATCCAATGGTTGACTGAGAATCCGGCCATTGACGGAACCGCGGAAGTCCGGCTCGGGAGCCGCTCATACCTCGCCTCGGCACGCCCCATTTCGGACGCCACAGGCCGAGAAGTCGGCACCGTCCTAAACCTCGGCTCATTGGACGATGCTCTCGAGCCGTTTCGCCGGATTGCGCGAATCCTTGCCATTGTCGGTATCGGAGCCGTCTTGCTCGCCCTGCCGATTTCATTCTTTTTGCCGCGGAAGCTCCTAGAGCCTATTCGGCGTTTGGCCAAGGCCACGGAGGCCGCGGCCCGGGGAGATCTGGATCAGACAATTTCCGATATCGACCGCGAGGACGAGCTCGGTCGTATGGCCGAGGCGTTCAACGCCTTGCTCACCGAGCTGAGAGAAACCCGCGATATGCAGGTCTATCTGCAGGAGCTGAACCGCAATCTTCCCGACCAAGAGCGGAGCAACCGCGAGGCCACTCCGACCCGAGCTCTCAGATCGACTTTGGTCGGGGTAGAGCTCCACAGATACTCGACGATTGAGGAGACGGAAGAAGCAGATCCGCGCGAGACTTTGGAGAAGCTGTCCCGGGACCTTCGCCGTTTGTCGCGGGTGATCGTGGCCCACAGCGGTCATATTGAGACCTCGTCGGGCCATCGCATGATCGCTGTTTTCGAGGGTGAGCGTCATCCGGAAAGGGCCCTGGCCGCCGCCGCCGAGCTAGCGACCATCGCCCGCGCATTTCCCCTCGCCGCGGTGGTCGCCGGCGGACGCACCATCACGGGCACCACGACTTGGCATCAAAAACCGGCTCCGACGTTGACCGGTGCGCCGGTGGAAGAGCTGGAAGAGCTCTTGCGTGCGGCTCGACCTGGGACCCTGCTGCTGACGAAGAGCGCCTTTATCCAGGTCGCCGAGCTGCTCCACGGTCTGAACGTCCACCCCCAGAAGCACGACGCCTCTTGGGCCAAGAGCTCGGTCTACTCCATCGGCCCGGAGCAAGTCGCTCGGCTCTCGGTACCCGAGGCCAGGGCGACCATGGACATCACCAGCAACGTCGGCACTGCCACCGGTGGGATCGGCCGCGCCACCCTGACCAATATCGGGCCGGGCAATATGCTCGGCAATCGATTCGAGATTCTCTCCGAGCTGGGAGCGGGCGGCATGGGCGTGGTCTTCAAAGCCAGGGACCAAGAGCTCAATGAGCTGGTGGCCCTGAAAATGCTCAAGCACGACGCATTCGCGGGCGACACCAAAGGGTTGGAGAACCTCAAGGGCGAGCTGAAGATGGCCCGCAAAATCAGCCATCCCAACGTGCTCCGTACCTTCGACTTCGGGGACGCCGACGGATTCCCATTCATCTCCATGGAATTCGTGCGCGGTGTCACCCTCAAGGATTTGCTCGAGCAAAGTGGTCGACTTCCGCTTTCCGCGGGTCTGCACATGGCCCGGCAGCTCTGCCGCGGATTGGAAGCCGCCCACGGACAATCGGTGCTGCATCGGGATATCAAACCCGAGAATATGATCATCGAGCCCACCGGCAACGTGAAGCTGATGGACTTCGGCATCGCTCAGCCGATTCGCCGCCGCAAGGGAGACGAAACCAGCGACGGGCCCATTGTCGGAACTCCGTTCTACTTAGCGCCCGAGCAGCTCGAAGGCAAAGAACCGGACGTGCGAGCCGACATTTACGCCTGTGGTGTGGTGCTCTATGAGATCTTCACCGGCTCTCTGCCGTTTGCCGGGGGCAAGAATCTCATGCAGATCATCAGCCAGAAGATGAATGAGGATCCGGCACCTCCCAGCACCAGGGCCGAAATTCCACCCGGGTTGGAAAAGATCATCATGCGCTGCCTGGAGCGGGATCGCGAGCAACGATTCGCCACGGTGACGGATTTGCTACAAGCCCTCGAAAACTTGCGGGGCTGAGGGCGGCTAGCCCTCCAGGGATCGAATCCACTCCTTGATGCCGGCGTCGAGACCGGCGCGGTCCGCATGGCGTTTGCGTGCCACTTCCACCAGTCGATCCACCAGCTCAGGGGTTCTCAGCCCCGCCTGTTCCCACAATTTCGGATACATGGAAATGGCCGTGAATCCCGGAAGGGTGTTGATTTCGTTGATGTACAGGCCTTGCTCGTCCAAGAGGAAGTCGACCCGCGCCATTCCCCAGCCACCGACCGCTTCCACCGCCGCCACGGACAGCTCTTGGATTCGCGCCTCCACGCCTTCCGGCAGCTCGGCTCGGTGCACCAGTTGCGCCCCGTCCTCGATGTATTTGTCGGCGTAGTCGTAAAAGGCTTTGCCGGGCACGATCTCTCCCACCCCGGAGGCCTGGAGCCGACCGTAGCCCAACACCGCGCACTCCAGCTCGCGCCCTTCGATACCCTTCTCCACCAGCAGGCGATCATCGAAGCGTAAGCCGTGCTCCAGGGCCGGCAGCATGGATTCTCGGTCCAGGACCTTGGAGACGCCGACACTGGATCCACCAATCGCCGGCTTGACGAAACACGGAAACCCAAGCCGCTCAAGGCGTCCGAGCACTTCGTCTCGGGCCCTTTGGACCTCGCGACCGGTGACGATCTCGTAGTCCACAACGCTCAGACCCGCCTGGGCCAGCACTTGCTTCGCCAGAATCTTGTCCATGCACACCGCCGACGAAGCCACCCCGGTACCGACGTAGGGAAGGTCCGCCATTTCCAACAACCCTTGAAGGGTCCCGTCCTCGCCCCAAGTACCGTGCACGATCGGGAAGACCGCGTCCACCTCCACCCGCAATAAGTGGCGGAGGGTGGCTACTACCCGTTCCCCCCTGGGCGGGATCGCATCCAGCTCTCCCCTGAGGGCTTGCGCTCCCACATCCAGGTGCACCCAGCACCCGTCCTGTGCGATGCCCATGGGCACCACTCCATATCCCGCATCTCGAAGCGCTTTCGCCACCGTTCGGGCCGAAACTACGGACACCCGGTGCTCGACGCTTCGACCTCCGAAGATCACTCCAATATTTGTCGTCATGGGCAGACCCTATCAATGGCTAGTGGCGGGATCGAGGCAGAAGATGGCAATTTTGGGGACCTTTTCATCGAGGGCTTGCGCTGGTCACGACACCGAGAGCAGCACGCTGCCGAGATCCTCCAGCTCCGTCACTTCTAAGACCTCTAGGTCCCTGGGGACTTGAACCCGATCCAAAGTCGGGCATACGACTCTGCGAAATCCCAATTGCGAGATCTCTCGCAACCGAGCTTGGGATCGAGACACGGGGCGGACCTCCCCCAAAAGGCCCACCTCGCCGAAGAATGCGGTAGACGTGGGCAGAGGACGCTCCCGTTCAGCGGACCAGATCGCCGCCGCCAGGGCCAGATCCACGGCGGGCTCCTTCACCGTCAATCCTCCCACCACGTTCAAGAAGAGGTCGCGATCCGCCAGCGACAGCCCGCCGAACCGGTCCAACACCGCCACCAGCAGCGTGATGCGGTGGGAGTCCAATCCGACGCCCATTCGTCGCGGTGCCGGAAAGCTGGTGGGATGCACCAAGGCCTGAAGCTCCACCAACAACGGACGTGTGCCGTGCAGGCTGGCCAAAACGGCGGATCCGGGTCGGTGCTCTCGGCGCATCGATAAGAGGACTCTCGAAGGGTCTCGAACCTGTGCCAAACCCGAGTCGTGCATCTCGAACATGGCGACCTCACCCGTGGGTCCGAAGCGATTCTTTTGGGCCCGAACGATCCTGAGCTCCGAGCTGCCCTCACCCTCACCTTCGAAGGTCAGCACCGTATCCACTAGATGCTCCAGGGACTTTGGACCCGCGATGCCTCCGTCTTTGGTCACATGGCCGACCAAAAAAAGAGAGATGCGATGGGCTTTGCAATGGTCCACCAGCTGATCCGCGCAATGTCTCACTTGCCCCATGGAGCCGGGCGGGCCGTCGTGGTCCGCGCTGCGGACGGCTTGGATGGAATCCACCAGCACGACGTCCGGGCGGTCCCCGGCTAGGCCCACCAGCACCGAATCCAGGCTCGTCTCTCCCGCCACCAGGAGGGGGCTGCCACCGAGGCCCAAACGCTCGGCTCGAAGGCGCAGCTGCTGCGCCGACTCTTCCGCGCTGACGTACAGCACTTTGGAGCCGGACGACGCCATGGCACTACCCATCTGCAAGAGCAACGTTGATTTTCCGATGCCGGGCTCTCCCGCGAGAAGGGCCGCCGCTCCGGAGACCACTCCGCCACCGAGCACTCGGTCGACCAAGTCCAAACCCGACGAAAAGCGCAGGATCCGGTCGTCCTCGGACACCTCGGACAAAGGGGAGATCATGGGTGAGGGCGCCGACTTGCGCCCGACCGTCGAACGGCTTCCGGTGGGTCTCGTGGGAGCCTGTTCTTCCAACGTGCCCCATTCCTGGCAATCCGGGCAACGGCCCAACCATTTGGTGGACTGAAAACCGCAGCTCTTACAGATATGAAGGGATTGTGATTTCGCCAAGATCCGCTCCGGCGACGGTCAGAATGCCGGCATCTCACCGGCCCCACCCGCAGGACCGGACGGACCTGGACGGTCCCCGTGGGTCCGATCCAGGTTTTTGAAGCTGGTGATCTCACCAATGAAGACCAGATCCACGGTTCCGGTTTGTCCGTTTCTGTGCTTCGCCACAATCAGCTCCGCCAAACCTTTCACCTCGGGATCGTCTTTGTTGTAGATTTCATCTCGGTAGACGAAACACACCATGTCTGCGTCTTGCTCGATCGACCCGGACTCGCGGAGGTCGGAAAGCTGCGGACGGTGATCCCCCGCGCGACGCTCCGTTTGCCGCGAGAGCTGGGACAACGCCACCACCGGAATCTCCAATTCCTTGGCCAACTGCTTCAGGCCACGGCTGATGTAGGCGATTTCCAATTGCCGGCTCTCGAATCGGCCGCCTGCCTGCATCAATTGCAAATAATCGATGATCAGCAAGCCGAGATCCTTCTCCGCTTTCAAGCGGCGAGCCTTGGAGGCGATCTCCGCCAGCGAAGGATTGGGTGAATCGTCGATGTAGATCGGCGCATCCCGAGCTTCCCGGACCGTATCGTAGAGCTGCGACCACTGACCTTCGGAGAGCTGTCCCGTGCGCAGCAGACCGAAAGGCAGGCTCGCCTCAGAAGCCAGAATCCTCTGCGCCAGCTCCGTATCGCCCATTTCCAGGGAGAACACACCCACGGTCCGCCTCTCGCGGATGGCGACGTGCTGAGCGACATTGATGGCAAAGCTGGTTTTTCCCATGCCGGGACGTCCCGCGATGATGATCAGGTTGCCGGCCACCAATCCCTGGGTCATGCGGTCCCAATCGTAATATCCGGTCGGCACGCCGATCATGCCGCCCTCGGCGCGTTCCTCGAGGCTGACGATGGTCTCCTCGAAGACCTCACCCAACACGGAGAATCCGCGTTTCATGGCCTGCTGGCCGAGCCCCAGCACCGACCTCTCGGCCTCGGCGAGCACGTCGGTCGCTTCCATGCCGGCTTCGAAACAGTCGACGATGGTTTTCTGGCTCGCTTCGATCAGCTGGCGGCGGATCGATCGTTCCTTGACGATCTCAACGTAGGTCTCCACCCTTCCGAGATCCGGCAGATCTAAATCGAGACCCGAAAGGTAGGCCATACCGCCCACCGCCTCGAAGGCGTTTTTCAGCTCGAGCCGACCTTGGAGGGTGCGCAAATCGATCTCGGAGCCGTTCTCCTGCAGCTCGAGCATCGACTGATAAATGAGCTGGTGACGTTCGAGGTAGAAATCCTCGGGGATGAGCCGCCCGGTCACCGTCGGCAGCACATGGGGAGCCAAGAGCACGGCCCCGAGCACCGCCCTTTCGGACTCCTCACTACTGGGTAGCGATCGTTGGAAGGGGCTCAGGCCTTCGCTTTCACCGCCGGCTCCGCCGGCGAATCGACCGCTTCCCGGACCACCGCGGCCGCCTTGCTTACGGAAACCCGAGTTTTTCTTCTGTTCCATGAGGCTACCCTATGACACTAGACGCCGGATGACACTAGACGCCGGGACCCAAATCGACGCTGGGAACCTAAGGTGCCGAGCTGGACAGCTGCGCGCCACAAGCGCCTTCGCGATAGGTGCCAGGCACTTCGAGGGGCCGGAGGGGTGTCTCGAGAGGCTCTCGAATTTGCTCGGTCCAACGCACTTGTTGACCACCACGACGATCGGAAAACACATGCTGCTCTTCGACCTTACGCCACCAAGCAACGGGCTCGCCACCCTCCAACATGCTCCACCAGCTCAGCTCGCCCTCGTTGTTGCCCTGGGCATTCCAGGTCCGTCCCTTGGCGTCTCGATAGGAGATCTTCCCTTCTCCTTCCAGCAGCTCCGACGCTGGAATCTCCGGCAACCGGCCGAGCATCAGATTGGGTAAGGAAACCAACGGAAGGCGAGCAATCGGAACAAATTCTTGCTCGCTGGCGGCATAGACCCGGCAGAACAGCTTCTTGCGGTGATCCAGCCAAACCGCCCGATCACCGGGCTCCACGGAGAGGCTCCACACCCGACGTCCCAGGCTATCCGCCGCGTCCATCCGATAGTGATTCCTTCCGGCAAGATAGAGGGTCAGCCGCAGACCCACATTCCCTTCGGGTCCGTCGTATTGAAGTCGATAAAGTCGCTGCGATGGGAACGACGATTCCGGAAGCTGCCACACGGGTTCCGTCGTCGGCGCGGCCCGAAAGATCTGGCGCGCTTTTTCGCCGGTGGACGCGCAGCCCGTCATCGCCGGCAATGGAATCAGGGCGATGAGACACCACAGCATTTGTTGGGATCGACGACCCTTAGACATGAAATCCCTGATCCATCCCGGTGCTTTCGACCACCGAGAGCTTTGGTGTTTGCTCACGATCCCGGCAAGACCCCGGACGGCGAGATCTCGTCTCCCTCTCGATGATCACCGGTCTTGAGATCCTCCATCCTATCCCTTACGCCTTGAGCTTCTTGCTCGTCCGGATCTAAAACCAGAGCCCTTTCGTAGGCCACCAGAGCGGGCTCGGTCTGATTGAGCTTGGAATAGACGTCTCCGAGGTGAACGAAGACCGTCGGGTCCGACGGCTCGAGCCGGGATGCCCATTCCAGATGAAAGCGGGCGTCTTCGTATTTGCCCAGCTTGAAATAGACCCAACCCAAAGAGTCGACATAAGCGCCATTGTCCGGATCCTGGGAGACGGCCTTGCGGACCATCTCCAAGGCGCGTTCCAGATGCTCGCCTTGCTCAGCCCATAAATAGCCCAAATAGTTGAGGGTCGGCGCGTGATCCGGCTCCTGCTGCAACAAGCGTAGGAAAGTCTCCACAGCCAAGTCCGCCTGACCGGCTCTCTCCTGGGCAGCACCGAGCGCGAATAGAACCCGCGTATTTTCCGGGGAATCCTGGGCCAATCGGGTCAGCAGCTCGGCTGCTTGCCCGTAGGCTTCATGGCGCTGAAACAGCTGGGAGGCAAAGAAGAGATCGTCGGAGCCGGCATCGGCGGCAAGGGACCGGATCTCGGCCAGGGCTTCGTCTTCTCGATCCCCGGCGAAGAGCAGCTCGACCTTCTTCGCCAGTAGCTGCCGGGGATCCAACACCTCGGACTCCGCTTCCAATAGGGCCAAGGCCTCCTCAGCTCGACCCAACGCGGCGAGGGCATCCATGCGCACCGCCCGCGCGGCGGAGCGCAGGCCCGCTTCCGCAGAGCTCATCAGCTCGTCGGTCAAACGCAACACCGCGGGCCAATTCTCCGCCTCGGATTCGATCATCGCCTGACGCAGCACGACCGCCTGGGACAGCTCCGCGGATCCTTCTTCGGCCAATTGCTCAGCTGTGTCTTCCAACACTGCTGCTGCCCGCTCCGGTTGACGCAGAGCTTCCAATATTTCGGCGCGCCCTTGGGCTGCTACGGCTCGCGTTCGCGCATCGCCGCCCTGCTCGAGCGCGGTCAGCGTCCTTAGAGCCTCCTCATGGAGGCCCGCTCGGTCCTGGGCCCCGGCGATCGCCAACGCCAGCTGGATCGACGCCTTTCCCTCGGCGGTCGCGGCTTCTCTTTGCAGGATAGCGACGGCTTGATCGAGCTCGCCGACCCGCTCGTAGAGGCGGCTGAGCAGCATGGCGTCCTGCATCCGCCGCTCCGGATCCGAAGCGTTCTCCGTCACCGGAGCGAAGACTTGAATCGCTTCTCGATATTGCAGCAATGCGGAAAGGACAGCGGTCCTCAATCGACGGTGGCCATCGGTCAATGTCACCGGAGAGCGCGAAGTCGCAGATTCCGAAGCCATGTGCTCGTCCAACACTCGCAAGGCGTCTTCATGGCGACCGGCGAGGTGATATTCGCGAGCCAGCAACTGGCGCACCCTGGCCCCGCCCAACCAATCGTCGCTCGGGGCCTTTTCCAGGACTTCCACGGCTTTGGAGTGATCACCGCGCTCGGAAAGCAGCTCCGCCAGGCGGACCCGATGCTCGGAGCTTTCCGGCTCCAGCTTGATCAGGGTTTCGAGGGCCTTCTCCGCGTCTTCGGATTTGCCCGTGCCCAAAAGAGCCTCGACCAACATGCTTTGCAGGACCCGATTGGAAGCGTGAAATCTGGCGGCCTCGGTCAGCACCTCTACCGCCTTTTCCCCTTCCCGATTCCACAGGTAGATCTGGCCGAGCGCGCTCAGGGTCGCCGGATCCTCCGGCTGTTTCTCCCGCAGCAGCTCGTACGCCCCCTGGGCCAAGGCCAGCGACGCCGGCCGCTCTCCGGCCAATCGCATGTGGGTTTGGGCGTAAAGGGACAAGACGTCCACGTTGTCGGCGGCCAGCTCGCGAGCCTTCTCGATGTGCTCCAGCGCCGCCTCTAGATAGCCCACCTGCTGCTGGCGGGTCCTCGAGATCTGAGACAAATAGCTGTTCAGCTTCGCGATCTCAATCCATCCGTAGGGGTCTTCGGGGGCCAGCTCGACGGCCTTTGCGTAGGCCGCGAGGGCGCGATCGAAGTCGGAGCTGTCCGCGAGCCATTTGCCGAGCGCGAATTGATAAGCCGCCTCGAGCTGCTGCTCCTGGGGAGCGGATTCTGTTGGATTGGCGGGAGTGGCGACGGTCGCCGGATCGGCGACTTGACGGTCGGCAACGGAATCGTCGGCCAACATAGCGGGCGTAATGACAGCGCACAGCAGCCCCCCCAGTGCGAGGAGCTGAAAATCCGGCCGTTTTGGAGAGTCGGTGCTCCGGGGCGGTGCCTCGGGGAGCCCTCGGGCTCGCCGGCAAATCGATGTCTTCGAAATCACAGGATTTGGGATCACAGGCTTTAGAATCAAAGGTCTCACAGAAAGAAGACTCCTTCTCAAACGCAGAATACCAGCGCACCTTCCCCTATTCAACACTGTGACTCCCGGGCGGGGATACCCGACAAATCGACTCTGCAACGGTGTCTTTACAGCTCGCTACGCCCACGCTATCATCTTGAATTACTGTACGTTACGCCTCAGCGGGTTGTCGCGGAGCAGGTCATCTGCCCCCATCGGATCTTCGGCTAAAGCCGGAGAGGCTGGTTTCGCCGCGCCCACCCTTCAGGGATTTCATACGTAGACGGGACGAAATACGATTTGGCTGGATACGCAAACGGAACCAAAAAGTTGGGGCAGCTCCTTGTGGAAAGGGGCTGGATCACTGGCGAGCAGCTGATTCGCGCGATCCAAAGCCAACGCATGGTGGGTGGGCGAATTGGAACGTGCCTGCTGGAAATGGATGTGCTGACGGAGGAACGCTTGCTCGATGCTCTTTCCGAGCAGCTGCGGGTGCCCGCGGCCGGCATCGACATGCTTCGCGGGATCGACGACGGCACTTTGGAGCTGGTGCCTGCCAAGGTCGCCCATCGATGCCGGGCGGTCCCCTTCTTCTCCAATCGGGACCAAGTGAAGGTGGCGACCCTCGAAGTGCACAACCTGAGCCATTTGGACGAGCTCAAATTCTGCACCAACAAGCAGGTCGTGCCTCACATCGCCAACGAGGTGAGGATCTTCGAGGCCCTGGAGAAGTACTACGGGGTCGAGCTTCCTCGCCGCTATGGCCATCTCCTGGATCGACTGAATCGATCCCGTTACCTCTGGGATGAAAGTGCCAAAGTCCTATTCGGTGCTGAAGAAGGTGGAATGGTTTGGACCAACCCCGAGGATGTCTTCGAAATTCCCGGGCTGATCACTGCCGCGAGCTCCAGGCGGCCCACTCCAGTGGCAGTCTCCACCGCTCCGGCCAGGCCGGCCGAATCCGCCATCGTCGGTCCGCCCGAATCCCCGCCGCCCCGGACGACCGCGCCTCAGCCGGCCGCGCCCCGGACGACCGCGCCTCAGCCGGCCGCGCCTCAGCCGGCCACGCCTCAAAAGGCCGCTGCCCTTCTCAACCTCGAGCTGGCGGATCAGCTTTTCGGTCAGGCTGAGAGTCAGCACCAAATCGCGGAAATTCTTCTTGGCTACGCTCGGCAGGTTTTTGATCGTGCGATCATCTTCAAGGTGACGCCGAAAGAGATCGGAGGTTGGAAATTCTCGGCCGGCGATATAGATGCCGGCAAGTTTGCCGATCTCTCGATCAGCACCGAGATTCCTTCCCTATTTTTTGATCTAAGGAAAGGAGAGCCCTTCTTTCAGGGAGCTGTGCCGTCGATGCCCCCCCATCTCGCGATTGCCGAGACGTGGGGTGGCCGTTTGCCCAAAAGCGCCTTCTTGATGCCGATCAGCGTGCGCGGCCGAATGGTCTGCGTGCTCTACGGTGATCGCCGCGACGAGGGGGTCGATGGACTTGAAACCACTTCATTTCAACGCCTGGCGGACAAGGCAGCCATGGCGTTCGAGCTTTTTATTCTGAGGCGGAAGATCTCGTCGATCAAAGCCTGAAACGGTAAGCAGACAGATCGGGACGGAGAGCGTTCACAATAGCTTCGACCCTGCGCTTAAGGTGAGGAAGATGATCAAAGCGGATATCGTCGATCGAGTGTCAGAGGTGGCGGATGTACCTCGCACCAAGGCGGCATTGGCCGTGGATACGATTTTTGGCGCTATGAAAGCGGCGCTGAGGGATGGAAAACGCATCGAGCTCAGAGGCTTTGGAGTCTTCCAAGTCCGAGATCGCAAGAGAGGTGTCGGCAGAAACCCAAAGACGGGTGTGGAAGTCGCCATCACCCCGGGCAAGACGGTGCGTTTCAAGCCGGGCAAAGATCTCCGAGACCTGAGCTTGGAAGAGGCGGATTAGCCGAAGCCCTCCCCCCCCTCGGGTCCGGGTTACGACAGCACTTTTCCCTCTCTGACGTCGAGCACGAAGGTCACCGGGCCGTCGTTGGTCAGAGTGACTTGCATGTCGGCGCCGAAACGTCCTCCGGCCACCTCGACCCCCTTATCGGCCAAGCTCTGCATCAAAGCCCCGACCAGCGGCTCGGCCAGGCTCGGGGGTGCGGAGCCGTCGAATGAAGGGCGTCGTCCTTTCCTCAGGCTGGCCGCCAGGGTGAATTGAGAGACCACCAGGAAAGCTCCCCCCACCTGGCGGATATCGAGATTCATCTTGCCTTGTGGGTCGCTGAACAACCGCAGGGCGGCCAGCTTATCGGCCATGACCTCAACTTCGCGATTTGAGTCGCCGTGCTCCGCCGCCACCAGGATCAGAAGCCCCTGGTCGATGGCCCCAACGACTTCCTCCCCAACCAAAACCGCGGCTTTTTTCACTCTCTGCAGAATTGCCCGCATTTTTTACGTCCAAGCTTAAATGAAGCCCTGAGCTCCGCCCATTTGAAGCGCGGAGGGCCGGGGCAAATATCGAACCGCCACCGACTTTCCGAGCCGGTCGACGGCAGGTATCATAGCGGCTCGAAAACATTTGGAGATTTTCATGGTCAACAAAGTGATCCTTATCGGCAACCTAGGCCGCGACCCCGAGGTCCGCTCGACACCGTCCGGCCAGACCGTCGCGTCCTTTTCGCTCGCAACCAACCGCAAGTGGCGTGATCGGGACGGAAATCGTCAGGAACAAACCGAGTGGCACTCGATTGTGTGCTGGGGGCGTCAAGCGGAGATCGCAGGTCAATATCTGACCCGTGGCAAGCAAATCTACGTCGAAGGTCGCCTACAAACCTCGTCGTGGGAAGACCGCCAAACCGGCGAGAAGAAATACCGCACCGAGGTGATCTGCGACAACTTCCAGATGCTCGGCGGCCGTGACGGCGGCGGAGGTGGTGGCGGAGGCTACGGCGGAGGTGGTGGCGGAGGCTACGGAGGGGGTTACTCCGGTGGTGGTGGCGGCGGCGGTTATTCCGGTGGTGGCGGCGGAGGCGGCAACCAGGGCGGCGGCGGTCCGGACCAAGGCGGCGGCCCAGCCGGGGGCGGCGACTTCGGCCCCGAGCCCGAGGATGACGACATCCCGTTCTGACCACGAGCACCGCGCCGGTAGTCCTCGGTGGTTCTGTTGAGGATTTTTGGGCTCCGGCGTTCGGCTGTTTCGGAGCCCGGTGATCTACCGGGCTCCGATGCCTTTCACCGAGCCCCATGCAGATCAGATCAAGCGTAGCCGACCTCCGGATAGAGCAGATTCACCGCCACCAAGAGGATCGGCCAGAATATCTCTCCGAAGAGCTTCCAAGCAATCAACAAGCCCAGCAGGCCAAATCCCGGTTGGTGGACGAATTCACGGAATTTCTCACCCGCGGAATCGCTCAACAGCAGGGGTAATACGGAGGCTCCGTCCAGCGGTGGAAACGGGATCAAGTTGAAGGCGAACAGTAGTAGGTTCAACGTGAACATGACCGATAGAAGCGCCGCCGCTCCTTCCCAGGGTCCCTGGGCCGTGGCCTCTGCCACATGGGCGAATTGGATCGAGCTTGGGGCGGTGAAATGCCCCATCATCATGCCGACGCGGATCCCCACGCCCGACAAGATCACGATCAGAAGGTTCGACACCGGTCCGGCCAAAGCCATCCAGCCGGCTCTCCTTGGATGCCGGGCCGCCCAATGGGGGTCATAGGGTGCGCTCGCCCAACCCATCATCCAACCCGCCAGACCGTAGCTCAGAAGAGGCACCAGCACCGTTCCGAAAGGCTCTCGGGCGATGTGGGGCAACGGGTTGAGGGTCACTTGACCTCCCTGATAGGCCGTCGGATCCCCCAGCTTGAGGGCCGCATAGGCGTGGGCAGCCTCATGGGCCGTGACCGAAAATAGGAAAACGGCGAACCAAATCAATCCCATGGCTAAGGCTTCGGAGGTCATTTCCATGGCCCGAATGATTCCAACAAACTCGGCGGAGAGCAACCATTCCTCTTCTGCTCCTGCCCCTCTTGATCGATATGTGGAGCTATCGTCCATGACCCAAGATGCACCATCGAGCCCCGACACCCAGCCGACGGCTGAGATCTCCAACTCCCTCTCGGGCAAATCCGTGTTGATCACCGGTGGTACGGGGTTTATCGGTCGACATTTGATCGCCCGTCTCGTGCGAGCCGGCGCGGTGGCTCACGCTACTACCCGACGGGCGGATACCGCACCGCTCGATCAGAGGGTCACCTGGCATCGGGTCGATCTCGCGGATCGCGAAGCGGTGAAGGTTCTCTTCGAATCTGCGCGCCCCGAGGTCGTGCTGCATCTAGCCAGCCACGTGGCCGGCTCACGGGACATCAGCTTGGTGGCACCTACGCTCCGGGACAATCTCTGCTCCACCGTGCATCTCATGGAAGCGGCCGTTCAACATGGTTGCCCTCGATTCGTGCAGGTCGGGTCTTTGGAAGAGCCCGAGGCCTTCGACGAGCCACCCTCCTCTCCTTATGCTGCGGCAAAATTCGCCGCTACGACATACGCTAGCCTTTTCCACCATCTCTACGGCCTACCCGTGGTCACTGCCAGGGTGTTCATGGTCTACGGCCCCGGGCCCCAGGACGAGAAGAAGCTCGTACCCTATGTCATCCGCGCTCTGCTCAACGGCGAGTCGCCGAGCTTCTCGAGCGGTACCCGTCCGGTGGATTGGATCTATGTCGGCGATGTCGCCGAGGGTCTGGACCGTCTCGCCACCACACCCGGTTTGGAGGGAAAGCGAGTGGACCTGGGGACCGGAGAGCTGCACACCGTGCGCCAAATGGTTGAGCGGCTTTTCTATGGCGTCGGCTCCAGCGAGAGCCCCAAATTCGGTGGGCGAGGAGATCGCCCCTCCGAGCAAATCCGCAAAGCGGATGTCTCACGCACCCGGAACCTATTGGGCTGGGCGCCGAGCACTACCCTCGATCGCGGCATCGAGCAGACCGTCGATTGGTTTCGCCGAATCCCCTCAAGCTGAATTCGAACGGCACTGAATAGGGAGATTGCAATTCCGAGATATTGCGTTTAAGATTTTGATGAGGCAAAAAACCAATGAAGAATCAATCAAAAAACATCTCGTCTCGAATTTTTCTTATCCCCGCCCTCCTGTTGCTCGGGGCTTGCGAGCCGAGCCCGGAGGCGCCGAAGAAGACCGGTCCGCTCCAAGTGGTCGCCACCACGGGCATGATTGCCGATATCGCGGCTCGGATCGCGGGCGAATGGGCCGAGGTCGAAGGGTTGATGGGGCCGGGCGTGGACCCGCACCTCTACAAAGCCGGTGAGAGCGACGTCCGCAAGCTCACGGACGCGGATCTCGTGCTCTACAACGGCCTCTACCTGGAAGGAAAGATGGGCGACATCCTGGTGCGAATGGCCAGGCATCGACCGGTCGTCGCCGTGTCGGAGGCCATTCCTCAAGACTTGCTGCGGGAGCCTCCGGAGCTGCAGGGACACTATGATCCGCACATTTGGTTCGACGTCTCCATGTGGATCCGCACCCTCGAGCCGATCACCCAGGCGCTTTCCGAGGTGGCCCCGGAGCACGAGGAGGCCTTTCGAGCCAACGCCGACGTCCTGCGCGGGGAGCTCGAAGCCCTGGATGCCTGGGCCGGCGACCGAGTCTTGGAGCTGCCGCCGGAACGCCGGGTCTTGATCACCGCCCATGACGCATTCGGCTATTTCGGTGACCGCTACGGCATGGAGGTGATCGGCATTCAGGGAATCAGCACCCTGGCGGAAGCCGGCCTGCAAGATGTCGAGCGCGTGGTCGACTTGGTGGTTGAACGGAACATTCCGGCGCTATTTGTCGAGTCGAGCGTTCCCCGCCGCACCATCGAGGCGGTGCAAGCGGCCTGCGCTTCCAGGGGCCACGAGGTGACCATCGGCGGCGAGCTGTTCAGCGACGCCATGGGGGCGGCGGGCACTCCGGAGGGTACCTATCAGGGCATGGTTCGGCACAATGTGAATACCATCGTCGGCTCTTTGGCGGGGGAATCTCGATGAATTCTGAAGTGGCTGAGGCGGTGTCGACCGGACCTGGCGGGAGAGAGCGGGAGCCGGCCGTGGAAGTCCACGACTTGACGGTCGCCTACCACACCCAACCGGTCTTATGGGACGTAGACCTGGTGCTGCCCGAAGGTGAGCTGATCGCTATCGTCGGGCCCAACGGCGCCGGCAAATCCACTTTTCTCAAAACCATTCTCGGCTTGATCGACCCGATCACCGGCTGGGTCAAGATCTGTGGCGCGGGGTATCGCCGTCGTCGATCTTGGGTCGCCTATGTTCCACAACGGGAAAGCGTCGATTGGGACTTCCCCACCAGCGCCGTGGACGTGGTCACCATGGGCATTTACGGTCGATTGGGCTGGTTCCGTCGACCTCGTAAACACGATCGTGAGCTGGCCCTCGAATGCCTCGACAAGGTGGGCATCGCCGATCTCGCCGATCGACAGATCAGCCAATTATCCGGCGGTCAGCAGCAGAGAGTCTTCCTGGCACGGGCCTTGGCCCAACAAGCCCAGATCTACTTCATGGACGAGCCCTTCGCCGGTGTCGACGCGACCACCGAACGAGCCATCCTGAGCTTGCTGCAGGAGCTTCGTAACCAAGGCAAAACGGTCGTCGCCGTGCATCACGATCTGCACACCGTAGCCGAATATTTCGACCATGTGGTGCTGTTGAATATGCGCCTTGTGGCCGCGGGGCCGATCCGCGAAACGTTCACCGAAGAGAATTTGCAACGCACCTACGGCGGCAAGCTGACGGTGCTCACCCAGGCGACCGAAGACCTGCTGCGGGCCCGAGCCGGTGACCCGAGCCTGCAACAGCCCACCGGGCCGCCGCCGGGGCAAAGCTGAGCCATGCTCGGGTTGGAGCTTTCGTTCACCGCCCGCAATGTCCTTTTGGGCGCCACCCTTCTTGGTGTGGTCGGCGGGGTCATGGGCTGTTTCGCCTTCCTGCGGCGTCAATCCCTGCTCGGCGACGCCTTGGCGCACGCTGCCCTGCCCGGTGTTTGTGTCGGTTTTCTGCTGACCCAATCGAAAAGCCCTCTTCCCCTCTTCGCCGGGGCCTTGGTCGCCGGCCTGCTGGGCTCGCTGGTGATCCTCTTGGTCGTCCGTTTCTCCAGGCTGAAAGAAGACACGGCCATCGGCATGGTGCTGAGCGTTTTCTTCGGCATCGGCATTGTCCTGCTGACTTACATTCAGAAATTGCCTTTGGGCAATCAAAGCGGTCTCGACAAATATCTCTTCGGCCAAGCCGCAACGTTGATGCCCCGCGACTTGGCCGTGATGGCGGTGCTGGGCCTGTTGGTGATTTCGACCATTGTGCTTTTTTTCAAGGAATTCAAGATTCTGTGCTTCGACCCGGAATTCGGCGCCAGCTTGGGCTTTCCCATGCGCCGCCTCGAGGTCCTGCTGACCCTGCTGCTGGTGATTGTGGTCGTGGTAGGTCTGCAGACGGTTGGGGTCATCCTGATCGTGGCCGCCCTGGTCATGCCCGCTGCTTCAGCCCGTCAATGGACGGAGAGCCTGGCCGTGATGCTTTGGCTCGCGGGGCTGCTCGGTGGTGCCGCCGGTGCTGCAGGAGCGATGATTTCAGCGACCGTGGAGCGACTGCCCACGGGGCCGGTCATCGTGTTGATCTCGAGCAGCCTCTTGGTGCTCTCCCTGCTCCTGGCACCCGGTCGAGGTCTGCTTTGGTCATTCATCAAAGATCGACGTCTGGTTCACCGTATTCAGCGCGAAAACCTGCTGAAGGATCTTTACGTCATCGGTGAGCGTGCCGAAGGCGGATCGTGGTCCGGATGGGAGCAGCCCGTTCCCTGGCCGATGTTGATGGGAGTTCGCGGGCAATCCAGCCCGCAGCTCTCCCGGGTCGCTCGACGATGTCGTCGTCGGAACCTTTTGTCGAGGGAGAAGGACGGAGTCCGCTTGACCGAAGACGGCCTGCGGGCCGCCCGTGGCATCGTGCGGAAACACCGTCTCTGGGAGCTTTACCTGACCCGGAGACTGGAGCTGGCCGCCGACCACGTGCACCGCGACGCCGACGCCATGGAGCACACCCTCACGGACGACGCGGTGGCTTTTCTGGAAGAGAAGCTCGGATTTCCGACCCTCGACCCCCATGGTCAGCCGATTCCGGCTCTGGAGGAGGCAAGTCGATGAGCTCCACTTTGGTGATTCTTCTTGTCGGAGGCTGCGTCGCTGCCTCCTGCGCCTTGCTCGGCTGTTTTCTCGTCTTGCGCAAGATGGCCTTGATGGGCGACGCCATCAGCCACGCGGTCTTGCCCGGCATCGTCATCGCTTTTTTGTTGGCCGGTGATCGCAGCACCCTGCCGATGGTGCTCGGAGCCTCGGTCTTGGGCGTCATCACCGTCTTCCTGGTGGAAATCGGCACCCGCTCGCGCCGGCTGCAAGAAGACGCTTCGATCGGGGTGGTCTTTCCGGCCCTCTTCTCCATCGGCGTCATCTTGATCAGCCGTTATGCGGGTCAAGTGGACCTGGACCTCGAATGCGTGCTTTACGGCGAAATCGCTTACACCCCACTCGACCTTCTGTATTGGGGCGATCGGGTCCTCGGACCGAGGGCTCTGTGGATCAACGGATCGATTTTGATCGCGGTTGCGGCTTTCCTCTTCGCCTTCTACAAAGAGCTCAAGATTTCGACCTTTGATCCCGCCTTGGCCGCGGCCCTCGGTTTTTCTCCCGTGCTTTTGCACTATCTGTTGATGACCATGCTTTCGATCACCATCGTCGGGGCTTTCGAGTCGGTCGGCGCGATTCTGGTCGTCGCCATGTTGGTGGTGCCTGCTGCCACAGCCTATTTGCTCACCGAGCGCTTGGCGACGATGTTGGCCTTGTCGACCGCCTTGGGGGTGGCATCCTCCACGGTGGGATACTTCCTCGCTCGTGTGCTGGACGCCTCCATCGCCGGCTCGATGGCGGTCGTGGCCGGGATTTTCTTCGCGACCGCGTTCCTCTTCTCCCCGAGCCACGGCCTCGTCGCCAAAGCCGCCCGGCACCGACGCCTGGGCCTCGGCATGGCGGAGCAGCTCTTGATGCTCCATATCGGCCAAAGCTCCGAGCCGAGATCCGGCCAAGTGAGCAGGGGCTGCGAGATCGACACCCTGGAAAGGCGCTTCAATTGGCGTCCGAGCAAATTACAGAAAGTGGCGAAGCGGTTAGAGCGTCAGGGCTGGCTCGATCGGGTCCAGGAGGGTCGGCTCATGCTGACCGCCGCGGGTGCCGAAGCCTTGGAAAGAACCGGCCAGGCTCCGCTCACCCATGCCCTACAGGCCGAAGACTGAATATCGCCGAAGGCTGAGATATCGCCGAAGACCAGTGACTCAGTCCAAATCCGATAACCAATCTTCGGTCAGCACTTTGGGATTGACCGCCGAGATCTTCTGGCGGGTCGCGGTCACCCCGGTGGGGTGCCCGGATCGCTCATAACACCGCTGCAAATGCATCAAATTGAAGAGCTTGAACCTCGAACGCTCCAACCCCCAATAGAGGCTGAGACCGTCAGCCCGCTTGAAGAGCTCGCAAGCTTCCGGCCACTCTCCCTGGGCGTAAAGACGGACCCCACGAGAATGGAAAAGGAGGGCCTCCAAATAGGAGCGACGACCCTGAAAGCCGGCGCTCTCCTTGGCCGAGATGAATCCCTCGATCGCCGCTTCCATGGCGTCGGCCGCTTGAAAGTCGTCGCCGAGCACCGCCAGCCGATAGGCCAGGAGGTCGAAGCCACCTCGTTTCTCGAGACAACCCCCTTGGAAAAGCTCCTGGGAGGCCCCTTCCACATCACCACCGACATAGGCACTCCAGGCCCGGGTGGCGCAAAACACCCCCCACTCGTCGAGATAGCTACAAGTATCGAGGGATTCCATCCGCCGAAGGGTTGCGTCCGCTTGCTGCCACTTGCCCCACATGAAGTACAGCCGTTGGAGATGGTGCACCGCCATGCAGTAGTCGGCTTTCACCTCAAGGGCATGTTGAAAGCTACGCTCGGCATCTTCGTATTGGCCCAACACAGCCTGTAGCTGACCGATGGAATCATGGGGCGCCGCTTGGTCCGGGGCGATGTATCGGAAGGTTTGAAAGCTCTCGTCCGCGAGCTCGAATTGACCTTGGGCCATGGCGATCAAACCCAACCGGCTCTGGGCTTGAACCCAATTGGGATGTCGAGAGATTAATCGTCGATAGCAGACCTCGGCCTCGTCCCACTGCTGGCGCTCCCATCGGTCGTTGCACAGCACTGAAAGGGCGTGGGGATCGCTGTTTTCTTCTCCCAGCTGGGCCAGATATCTTTCGAGCACCGCCTCCGCTTCCGCGGGCCGTCCCCCGTGGCGATGGGTCCAATATTCGATCAGGAATTGCTCCCGAGGATTCAGCTGATCTTTGGGGAATTCCTCCAGCTCTCGCCAGAACCGCTCCCGCTCACTATCGTCACCGGCGTAGAGCTGAGCCAGCTGAAGCTTGGCGATCGGCATGTCCGGATCCAGCTCCAAAGCCCGCTCAAAGTGGACCACGGCATCGTTCCAATATTGCCGGGCCAAATCGTCGAGACCGGCCTCCAGCTCCTCCAAAGCCTCCGGGGACCTGCCGGTCCACTCCGGCTCTCCATGTCGGCTCTGCACCAGCCACAAGAAAACCGGCAGCAGCAAAGCCGCCAAGCCGAGCGCGAACCACATCCACTGACGGGTCATCGAATCAAATTCCTAAACCGAGTCATCCACACCTCCGGTTACTCTTCTCGCTTTACGTCGACGGGCTCCGATGGTTCCGGGTCTGGGGCGGCTTGCCCACTTTCCGAGCTTCGGCCGATAGCCAGAAGGGTCACGTCGTCATAGAGCAGACCGCCCCTGGTGAAGGCCTTGACCGCCGCCAGCACCTGGCTGACCAGATCGTCGGGGTCCAAAGTAACGGTAGACGCCACCACGTCCTCGAGCCGCTCCTCGCCGAAAAACTCGCCTTCGGGTGAACGGGCATCGGTCACGCCATCGGAATAGGCCAACAGCAGCTCTCCCGGCTTCAGCCCGATGCTGAGCGGGGCGTACTCCCCTTTGGGCAGGGCGCCGAGCGGCACTCGATGCTCGGGCAACGGCAGCTCTTCCACGGTTCCGTCGAGGCGACGCAGCAGTGGTGGCGGTTGTCCGGCCACCAAGTAATCCAGACTGTCTCCATTGCCGGCGAAGTATCCGAGGGCCACGAAGCTGCGTTTTCCCAATCCGTAAAGGCGTTTGTTGGCCAAGGCGAAGAGACGTTCCGGCGGCAATTCCTCCATGGCCATGGCCAAGGTGTAGAGGGCCTCGTGGGCCGCCATCATCATCATCGCTCCGGACACGGATTTGCCGGACACATCGCCGTAGATGACGGCATCGCCGCCGGCGCCCACCGGCAGCTGAGCGAAGAAGTCGCCACCCACCAACCGCGCGGGCAAGCAGCGGGCCGACACCGTCCATTGATCCCCGATCCGAACCGCTTGGGGAAGCAGCTGGGCCTGGATGGTGGCCGCAATTTCCATTTCTCGCTCGAGCTCGGCTTTTTGAGTCCGTTCCTCCAGCAGGAGACCGGTTTCCAACGCCATAGCCGCCTGGGAAAGCAGCCGCTCGAGCAGCACCAGCTCTTCGTCTTCCAAGGGCGCACGCCCCGGGCGGTCCGACAATAGGACCAATCCGATGTGGCGACGACGTGATGCGAGATCCGCCACCGCCTCTACCCCTTCGCGGGCGAGATCCTCCACCAATTGAGCGACCTCTGGCGATCTCAGGGGCAATGAGCCCATTTGGTCGAGACGGCGGACGCCACGGCGTTTGGCTAGATACCGTTGCAGCTCGGGCAGCACCGGGAGGCGGATCGGTAGCTCCTCGGGCCCCGCAATGCGCTCCAATCTGGCTCGCCGGAGCATGTAGAGCCCGGCAAAACGAAATCCCAAAATTCGCGGCAACCGGTCCACCAGCTCCCCAACCGCCCCTTGAAGATCCGACCGGCCCATCATCGCCTCGCCCAAATCCTCCATGGCCTGCTCGAGGTGGGAGCGGCCGGCGAAAAAGGAGCGGTCGATCAGCTGCTGAACCCGTTTGCGGACCGGGTCGAAAAGCAGCACGATGGCGAGCGCCAAGATGATCGGAAAATATCCGGAGGACACCAGCTTGCTGCTGCTGAACATCGAGTTGAACGCGGCGATAGTGCCCGCGTAGAGACCCGTCAAAAGGGCGGTGGACACCGTGTAGAGCAAGCTCCTGCGCAGAATGATCCGGATATCCAGCAGTTGGAAGCGAACGATGGCGTAAGTAAACGTAATGGGCACCAACGCCAAGGGAATGAGGCCGAACATCAAGAAAGCCCGGCTGTTGGGCTGACCGCCGACGAAAAGGCTCGAAACGGCAAACGGCAGCAGACCGAAAACCGAGCCCGCCAACACCAACGCCACCCCACGGCGCTCGCGGGCACCCAACAACCGTCGGCCATTGGCTCCCAACGCCATTAATCCCAAGAAAAGTGAGATCCCCAACAACCACCAGCTGAGCTGAGGCGCGTCACTGAACCAGCGTTCTCCGCGCTTGGCGCCGGAAAACCACCAACCCAAGGCAAAGAGGACCGGGGTGGTGAAATAGAGCAATGGCCACCCTTTGCGGAAGAGCCAGACCAGAGGCCTTCCACGGCCTTCCTCGCTCAAGCTCTCGATCCAAGCCGGCCGAGGGAAGAGGACATAGAAGTGCAAAAAGGCCGGGGGCAACAACACCAGGGCTAAGGTGCCTAGACCGAGGATCCAAGAGTCCACCCCGGAATAGGACGCCGGCCGTAGCCGGCAGACCAAAAAGACCTGAAAAAGGCAGCTCAGCAGGAAAAAGACCTGACTGGCGAGAAGACCCGGCTGTCGCACCAGCACAAAGAGCCCGACGAAGAAGAAAGCGAAACCAAGGGCGCAAATGTAGAAGTAGATGCCGTCCCCGATTTGCCGCCGACCGAGCTTGACGTCGACTTCCAGCGCTCGACCGTCGGCTTTGATCAGGTAGGGCACGTGGTCCCCGATGCGGTAGCGGGACAGCAGCTTGGCGGCGTGGGCCTCGTCTCTCAACGCCGTCCGGCCGATGCCCATGATGCGGTTGCCCGCCTCGATTCCCGCTAAATCGGCACCGGAGCCCGGCACCACCTCTCGGACCCGGAGGTCGTCGGAGGCAATTTTGTAGAGCACCACTCCGTCGTACGGCCGGGGCACGAACATGTCCGCGATCGAGAGCCCCGCTACGCCAAAGCACAGCAGCCCGAAGATCAGCAGCAAAGGCAGCAGATTGGCCCTGCGCTTCGAAGCAGGGTTTGTCGCTGATGCTCGGGTTCGGGGCGGCAAGCTTAGATTCCTCTCTTCTCGGTCCCGGAGGGCTCAGGTACCGGTTCCAGCCGTTTCTTCGGCCGGGCTTTCGGCGGCGCTCCATGAGCCCAATTGTTTTCGCAGCGCCGCTCGATCTAATTTACCTCTCGCGTTGACCGGAAATTCGTCCAGGCGATGACATTCCCTAGGACGGAGCCGGGAAGGGATAGGTTTCAAATTCACCGGCCATTGCTCGGCCACCAGGAAGGCGACCACTCGATCTCCTCGCATGGGATCGGCGAGGCCGATCACCGCGGCGTCGACCACCTCGGGTAGTTTCCGTAATGCCGCCTCGACCTCGGCCGCGGATACCTTCCGGCCTCCGATATTCAAACGATCGGCCGCTCGACCGGTCAATCGCAACCTGCCTTCGGCCGTCCACTCGCCTAAATCTCCGGTCTCTACTTTGCTAGTCGCCGATTCGGCTGAAGATCTCGGGGCAGCGTCGTGCCATCTGGCGAGTAAATTCGCTCTGGAGCTGACGCCGACCTCGCCCCCTGGGCCCAAAGACACGGTAACCCCCGGCAACGGGAATCCGACGGTCTCCCGAGCCGCGGGATCGTCCGGCCGAGTCTCGAAACAGATCCCGCCGGTCTCCGAGGATCCGTAGAAATTGTGCACCGGCACTCCGGACGCCCGGCGAAAGTCCTCGGAGAATGAGGCGGGCAGAACGCCTCCCGCGCAGATGACCCGCCGCAAACGCGGCAACGCAGGCCATCTGCTTTGCCCTAAAGCCCTCACCAGCGGGGGAACCAAGAGGAGAACGCTTGCTTGGGTTTCGTGCAGCGCGCGAAGGATCTCATGGGGAAAAATTCGCGGCTCGAGAATCAATGGCGTGCCGAGCAAGGCTAGGGAGAGCGCTCCGTTGTCGAAGCCGTAAGAATGGGTCATGGGAATGATCAAGAGCACTCGGTCTTCTCGACCGATCTCCATGCCCCGGCCGATCTGCTCGACCCCGACGATCAGCTCTCGCTCGGAAAAACAGGCGCCGGCCGGCTCTCCCGTCGAGCCGGACGTCAGCTTGACAATGTCGGTCCCGACCGGAGGACGTCGGGCGACGACCCCATCCAACAGCTCAACGGCGACCTCCCGCTTGTCGCGGTCTCGGGTGCCGCTAATTGAGCAGCCGGCGGCCCGACGATGAACCAGATGACGAATCCCCATTCGTCGGCACAGGTCCCGCTTCTCCTCCACCGATTGAGCCGCGTCCATTAGGACGGTGGGCAGACCCGAAGCTCGAGCCGCGAAGAACCACTGGCAGAACACTGAATTGTCCACCGACAAAGCCACCGGGCCTTCAAGACCCGCGAGCTGCCCAACAGCATCTTCGATGCGTGAAATGAGATCGCTGAAGCTCAGGGTCTCGGCGGCTCCTCGATCGAGGATCGCCAGATCGTCGGGGGTTTGCTCGCCCCGTGCCAGGAGTCGCTGAAAAATCTTGGATCGATAGGAAACAGAGCTGCTCAACTTGATGTCCCGAATCTCTGAGTGTCCCGAATATCATTGCCCGGAGAGCACTTCCGGCGACGCGATGTCGAGGCCGAGAAAGTGGCGAAGCCAACCCTAGCACGCTACGGCTGTTATACTTACCGGAGTGAGGCGCATGAACCTTCTTCCCCCGTTTGGCCGTGATCTGCTTCGCGGCATCCTGGCCTTCGTTTTCCCGATCTTCTTACGGATTTCCGTCACGGGGTTTCTCGCCACCGGCATGCTCGTGGCCGCCGTTCTTGCGACGGTAACCCCGGTCAGCGCGAGCGGGTCGGAGGCACCTGATCCAGCCGACGGTCAATGGGCGGCGGCCACGATGGCGTTGCTTCACCACCAAAAAGACACTTGTGACGTGCTCGCGGTGAGGGTTCTCGACCATTGGCGCACACTACCCACCGTGGAAGCTACAGAGAACGACGAAGAGCGCATTCGCGAATATGTGCTGGCGGCACAGATTTCGGATCTGGCGGCGAGCCGCCGCGCGGGCGATCTCGTCGATCGATTCCTACCCGGGGTGCGGGCCGAAACCAACGCCGAAACCTCGGCTTCCCTGCGTCGCCTGCACGACCTGATCACGGAGCTCTGCGACGGGGTCGCCCTGCCCGTGGCTCCCAAGGAGCGCTTCGAAGAAAAGATCACTGAGATTCTGGATCGCATTGAGGTCGAGCAGGCGGAGCTCGGACGTTTGTTGGTGGTGCCCACCGAGGTCGAGCAAGCGGCTCTCGAGCCCTACTTGCTGCCGATTCAAATCGCCGGTATCGAAGCCGAAGGCGAATACCTGGCCTACCTGGAGTCGCTCCGCCCGAAAGAGCGAGAGCCGACGATCCAGGAACGCATGGCGGCCTGGCATCGAGCGATCTACACTCCGGCGGTGACCCCGGCGAAGAAAGCATTCGGTACCTATCTCTCTGCTCGCCAAAAGAAGGACGCGCGGGGCATGGCCAGAGCGTGTCGCGAAATCTCGTCGACGGTATCTGTGCTACTGCGCTCGGACGAAGCGTTCGAATCGCCCGACCCACGACTGTCCGACCCACTTCGACGGATCTATGTCGCCATGCGCCAGATGAGCAGAGAATGCTCCGCCGGTCGCGCCAGGGAGATCGAAAGGCGATTCACGGAGCTGCAAGCCAAGCTTCAAGATGCCGGAAAACAAATGGCGCGATATCGCTTGAGCCCATAGTCTTCCTTGAGCCCACAGCCCGCAGTGAGCCCACCTCACCTAGAGCCCACAGCCCGCAGTGAGCCCAAATCCGCGCTTGGGACGCTTTAAGCTTCCATGGCGGCGTCCAAGCTTTCGGCGGTGATCGCCGAATGGCTGGCATGCCATTCGACCTGCCCCTTCTTCAGCAACAGCGCTTGGGGAGATTCGTGGCGAACGCCGCTCACTTCCGCCACCCTATTCGACAGGTCCCGGCGTCGTTGGATTTGAATCACAACGAACGACTCATGCTCGCTATCCGCTCGTTGGTCGAGAAAACGCTCGAATTGTCTTAGGCCTGCGCTGGAAATCGGACACGTCAAACTGTGCTTGAAAATGATGATGCTTTGACTCTCGGGGGCGGAAAAGAGCCCGTCCAGATCTTCTTGGGAGTCGAGAATTTCGTAGGAAGCCATGATCAAAGGTCTCCGCTGGCTGTGCTCGGGTCAGGTCGTGATGGACCTGGCTCGGTGGGATCTTGGTCGACCGACCCAAAGCTTCTTCAGCCAATGAATGATCGACTCAGGACGGTCGGCTACGGTGATCGCGCGGGTTGTCGGCACCTGGCCGCGATATGTGCAAAGCATATCGCTCCGCGACCCTCCATACGAGCCGACGCGACAATCGGTCGGCTCGTACGGCCGAGGCGGTCGTCTCCACAGGTGCGCGTCGACATGGTAAATTCTCGCCACCCGGCGTTCTGCGCCGATCCACGCTCTGTCGATATCCAAGCCTGTCGACCCAAGCTCTGACGATATGCAGAGCATCTCGGCGCAGCTCAAGCTACCCCAGCTTCATTTTTCACGTCTCCGGAGAGCCCCGAATGAGCTTCGAAAAAATCTCAGTGTCTCCTGATCGCGCCCCTTCAAGGTGGTTGCGCGATCCGCAGAATCTCCAATTCCGTCCGTCCATACCGTGCCTCCTGGTGGCCGCCGTGCTGCTTCTACCCTCCATCGGCTGCTCGGGTGAGACCGCCCCGGCTCCGGGGGACAGCGCTCCCGCGGAAAGCACCGAGCCCCAGGCACAGGGTCAAGACGGCGCCTCCCAAGGCGGTGATACTTCCGGAATGGCTCCCGTGACCTCGCGCAGCGCGGCGGTGGATTCGGACCCGAGCGCCGAGACCATCCAAGCCCCGGGCGCGATCTTCACCATGCCGTCGGATTGGGTGCAGCAGACCCCCAGCTCCAGCATGCGCCTGGCTCAAGCGGAAGTTCCCGGGCCCGCCGGAAACGGCACCTTGACCGTCTTCTTTTTCGGCCCGGGGGGCGGTGGTCCCATCGATGACAACCTCAACCGATGGGTCGGCCAAATGGAGCTCGCCGCCGGCTCAGAACCTTCCCGCGAAACCTTTGAGGTCGGCGCCTATAAGGTCACGTGGACCCAAGTCCACGGCACGCTGAAGTCGGGCACCATGGGTGGCCCTGCCGAAGCTCAGCCCGACTACAGCCTCTTGGGTGCGGTCGTGGAAGGTAACCAGGGCCCCTGGTTCTTCAAGATCATCGGCCCGGGGGCCACTCTCGACGCCCAGAAAGAGGCCTTCTTGAACATGCTCAGGAGTGTTCGCACCCCATGAGCCGCCGAAGTCGTCTCTCAGCCTTGAGCATTGCCGCTCTGACCCTGCTGATCGCCCAAAGCTCGATCGGCTCGGAGCCGATCAGCCTGGAGCTGATCATGTCCAATCCGGCCTGGATCGGTGCCACGCCCGAGAATCCTTATTGGTCCATCGACGGTAAATCGATCTACTTCGAGGAGCCGAGGGCTGAGGACGACTTCAACGATTTGTTACGCCTGTCGCTGCAAGATCCGGAAGGGGAGCCTCTACGGATCGACGGAGCCGATTGGGGCACGATCGATGTGCCCCAAAGGGACTTTTCAGAGGATCGCCGACGAGCGGTCTTCGAGCGTAGTGGCGATCTGTTCATCCGCTCTGTGGACGGAGAGCTGACCCAGCTGACCCGGACCAGCGCCCGGGAATCTCGCCCCTCGTTTCTGAACGGCGATCAGAGCATCGTTTTTCGACGGGACGACCAATTTTTCGTAAGGGACTTGAAATCCGGTCTCGAGCACCAACCCGTCGAGCTCAGGGCCCAGGACGATCCGGACGATGACGAAGAGCCTGACGACTTCCTGAGCCTGCAGCAAAGTCGCCTCTTTGAGGTCGTGCGCGATCACAAAGGGAGAAAGGACCGCCGGGAAGCGCGAGACGAGGCTCGTCGAGAAGCGGATCCCACTGCCCCGCCGAAGCCGATCTATCTCGGCGAAGGAACCACCGTGTTGAACGGCGAGCTGTCGCCGAACGGCCGGTTTTTGGTTTTGCTGACGACCCCCTCCGAGCCCGCAGAGGGCCGTGGCGACCACATGCCGAGCTTCGTCAGCGCCGACGGCTATGTGGAAGTGCGCGATGTCCGGCCGAAGGTCGGCACTATTCCCGAGCCGGATCAAGCCTTGATGATGGTCGACGTCCTGGGCGCCGAAGCACGCCCGATCGAACTATCGGTGCTCCCGGGCATTGCCGAGGATCCCCTCGCGGACTTGAAGGAGGTCCAAAAAGAGAGCCGGAAAGACGACGACGGAGCTTCCGATGCCGCGGACTCCGATGTCGCCCAATCCGACGACAGCTCGGCGGCGTCTGACGAAAAGGAGCCCCGCTCGGTCGAAATCGAGGTCCTGCGTTGGAGCCCCTCCGGCGAACGGCTCGCGGTGCAAGCCCACAGCTACGACAACAAGGATCGCTGGATCGCCATCACCGATGGCGGTGGTGAGCTCAAGCCCGTCCATCACCTTCACCTCGACAGCTGGATCAATTGGAGCTACAACGAGCTGGGTTGGTTGGACGACAACCGCCTGTGGTTTCTTTCAGAGGAAAGCGGCTGGTCTCAGCTCTACCTTTATCAGGTGGATTCGGGCAAGACTCAGCGGCTGAGCCGAGGCGACGCCGTGGTGTCGAATCCCACACCTTCGCCGGATCATCGGTTTATCTACTTCACGGCGAATCCAGAGCATCCCGGCCGATACGACACGTTCCGGGTCGACGTAGCGACCGGAGATATCGAGCAGGTGTCGAGCCTGGGAGGGCGCACGACGTTTGAGCTGTCCCCCACCGGGCAGCATCTCTTGCTGACGCACTCCTCGCTGCTTCAGCCCGATGAGCTGTACCTAGCGGCCGTCGGCGCCGACCAAGGATCCACGAGCCCCGAGCCGCGCCGTTTGACCCACACCGTCAGCGAGCAGTTTGCGGCCATCGATTGGGTGGAGCCGCAGATTGTGGAGGTGCCTTCCAGCCACCACGATCGCCCCATCTACTCTCGGTTCTATGCCTCCCGCCATCCCGACCGGCTGCGTGGCGAAGACGGTAAGGTGCCGGCGGTGGTCTTCGTCCACGGCGCGGGATATTTGCAGAACTCCCACAAAGGCTTTTCCGGCTATTTCCGCGAATTCATGTTCCACACTTGGCTCTCCGAGCACGGGTACCATGTGCTCGACATGGATTATCGGGCCTCCGCGGGTTACGGCGTGGAGTGGCGCACGGCCATCTATCGCCAAATGGGCACGCCCGAGCTGGAGGATCTCGAGGACGGAGTGGCCTGGTTGGTGGCCAATCACGATGTCGACGTCGAGCGTGCCGGAGTGTACGGCGGTAGCTACGGCGGCTTCATGACCATGATGGCGTTATTCAAAGCGCCCGAGCTCTTCGCCGCCGGCGCGGCTCTGCGCCCGGTCACCGACTGGGCCCACTACAACCACCCCTACACCTCGAATATCCTCAACACACCGGACGTAGACCCGGAAGCCTACGCTAGAAGCTCGCCGATCGAATTCGCCGACGGGCTCCAGAATCACCTGCTCATTTGCGCTCCGATGCTCGACGACAACGTTTTCTTCCAAGATACGGTTCGACTGACCCAGCGCTTCATTGAGCTGGGACAGACAAACTTCGAGGTGGCTCTCTATCCCGTGGAGCCCCACGGATTTCGGCGTCCCTCCAGCTGGCTCGATGAGTATCGGCGAATCTTCCGCCTCTTCGAGCAGAAACTGGCACCGTAAATCCGTTTAAGCGAACGCTTTTGCCATGAAATCTGGTAATATTGGGGGGCATGTCAGTCAACCGACTTTTCTCCGCGACGAAGCGCCCCGAGCTATCGGGTCTGCCCCAGATGCTCCTCACCGATGCCTCGGTATGAGCCGTGCGCGGCTGGTTTGCTGCAAACCCCTGAAATCTCTTGTTTCCCGGGTTTCTTGAGGCATGTCGAAAAGAATTTCCCCAAACCAGCTTCGACTCCGGTGATGTTCCGGATCGACATAAACCACCCTAGAACAGCTTTCCTCGGAATCGTCCGGGGGGGAGGTCCCCATTCGTAGTCGTAGATTCGTGCGACCTGTGCGGCCCAATGCCAACGAGCCGCGCATCAACCACCGCATTCGTAAAAGTCCCGTACGTCTAATCGATGCCGACGGTACCCAAGTGGGTATCGTGCCGGTCGAAGACGCGCGGAAACGTGCCAAGGAACAGGGTTTGGATCTCGTCGAGGTCGGAGCCAGCGCCGAGCCGCCGGTCGTTAAGATCATGGATTGGGGCAAGGCCAAATTCGATCGCGAGAAGAAGGCCCGCGAAGCCAAGAAAAAGAGCGTCACGATTGAGATCAAGGAAGTCAAATTTCGTCCCACCATCGACGATCACGACTTCGACATCAAGCTCAACCGGGCGATCAAATTCCTTGAGAAGGGCAAGAAGGTCAAGGTGACCGTCTTCTTCCGCTATCGACAGCTCCGTCGTCCGGAGCTCGGCGTTCAGATTCTGGACAAGGTGACCCAATCGACAACCGAGGTCGCCTCTGTGGAAAGCCGGTCCAGACTGGAAGGGCGACAGATGACGATGATCCTGGCGCCGCTCAACCAGCCCGTAGCACAAGCCTGACGAATCGCGAGGAGCGTGGTGGATCCGCGAAAAAGACCCGGTCATTCCGGGTCTTTTTCGTGAGACGTCTCACTCCGTTCGCGAGCCGCTAGCTCTCTGCTACCACTTGCTCAAGTGGATTCGGAGCGAGCCTTCGGAGAAGCCTTGGGAAAAAGTCGATAGAAATTCTCGGTGGTCAGGGCCGAAGCTTCCAAGGGGCTCAAACCGAGCTCCGCGGCAACCCGCTCGACCACTTCCACCACAAAGCCGGGCTCGTTCTTCTTGCCACGGTGAGGCACAGGGGCCAGATAGGGGCTGTCGGTTTCCACGAGCAGCCTGTCCTTCCCCACCAGCGGCAAGACCTCGCGCACGTTATCCGCTCGCTTGAAGGTCACCATGCCGGAAAATCCCAGATAGGCGCCGCGCGACAACACAGCTTCCGCCATCGGCTTTCCACCGGCGAAGGAGTGGAAGTCCGCCACCAGCGATTCGAATTCCGGATCCGAGTAGATCTCGGTCATCAGCTCATTCGAGTCTCGATTGTGCACGATGACCGGCATGTCCAGCTCCATGGCCAAACGCCACTGCTCCTTCATCACCTGCTCTTGCAGTGCTCGAGGGGCATGGTCATAGTAGAAGTCGAGCCCGCACTCGCCGATTGCGACCACTTTGGGATCGGCGGCTAGGTCTCGAAGCCTTTCCGAGTCACCGTCTTGCCAAGTCTCCGCTTCGTGGGGATGCACGCCCAGCGAACACCAGACATCGTCATGTCGATGGCATAGATCGAGCAGAAAGTCTGCGTTGGAAAGGCGGATACCCGGAGCTAAAAAACCGACGACACCACGCTCTCGGGCGCGGTCGAGGGCCGGCTCGAGGTCCTCGGGCGCCAAGGACTGAAGGTGGCAGTGGGAATCTACGACCCCCAACGGCTGATTCACCATTTCACTTCACCCGCGTTCCGGCGGGAACCTCCGACTCCGGGCTGAGCAACACCGGCTTTCCGTCGGCGGTCGCCGCCAACACCATGCCGTTGGACTCGACTCCCATCAATTTCGCCGGTTTGAGATTGGCCACCACAATGACCTGGCGACCCATCAGGGCCTCCGGCTCGTAAGCCTTGCCCAATCCGGCCACCACGGTGCGCTCGGAGCTTTCTCCGGCATCCACGGAAAGCTTCAGCAGCTTGTCGGATTTGGGCACCCTCTCGGCAGTTTGGATGGTGGCGACCTTAAGCATCACACCAAAGAAATCATCGATCGAGATAAGCCCTTCCGCCGACGAAGCTTGCGTTTTGCCCTTCCCACTCCTCTTTTCTTTGTTCTCGGCAGCCGCGGGCGCTTTTGCGTCCTTTGCCTCTTTCTTGGCTTCGGCCCCTTTCAGATACTCCTTCTTGTCGATGCGCGGAAAGAGCGGCTCCACGGCCCCGAGGGTTTTGCCGGTTCCCAAGCCACCCCAAGACAAGGCTCCTTCGGTGAAGGTCTCGGGCACATCGGCGCCGATCGACTCCAGAATTTTGGGAGCTTTCTCGGGCAAAATCGGCAACAGGGCGGTCGCGACCAGCCGTAGCGCCTCCAAACCGGCCCAGAGCACTTCCGCAACCTCCCCTTTCTGGGATTCGTCCTTGAGCTTTTTCCACGGCTCGTTGCGCACCAAGAATTGGCTGATCTCCTGGTTCAACTTAGACAAGCTGCGCAGGGCTTCGTGGAAGCTGAAGACCTCCATGTGGCCCCGATATTCCGCCATCGCCTGTTCCGCTTCCGCTTTTAGGCCGTCGCCCTTTGCCGGCGGCAAGGCGCCGTCGAAAGCTCTGCGAGACAGGGTCACCAAACGGCTGAGGGTGTTGCCGATGTCGTTGGCCAGATCGCTGTTGTAGCGCTCGATAAAGGCTTCGTCCGAAAATCCTGCGTCCTGTCCGAAGGCCATATCCCGCAGCACGTAATAACGCAGCGCCTCGTGGCCGAAGTCCTGTAGCAGATAGTCGGGTCGGACCACGTTGCCGATGGATTTCGACATCTTCAAATTGTCGCGTAACCACCAGCCGTGGGCCCACACAGTCGTCGGTAGCGGCAGCTCCGCCGACAACAGAAACGCCGGCCAAAAGACGGCGTGAAAACGCAGAATGTCCTTGCCCACGAAGTGGATGCGGGCGCCGTCACCCTGCCAAAAATCGCGATAGAGCTGGTCGGAGTCGGAGCCGTAACCGAGGGCGCTGATGTAGTTGGTGAGGGCATCGAGCCAAACGTAGATGGTGTGGCCTTCAAACCCCGGCAACGGAATGCCCCAATCGACGGTGGTCCTCGAGACCGAAAGGTCTTTCAGCCCCTGGGCGACAAATTGTTTGACCTCGTTGAGCCGACTTTCCGGTCGCACGAATTCCGGGTGGGCCTCGTAATGGGCGAGCAAGGCGTCTTGGTATTTCGACAATCGAAAAAAGACGTTTTCCTCACTTTGGCGATCACACGGAGTTTCGTGGATCGGGCAGCGGTCCCCCTCGAGCAGCTCCTTGTCGGTGTAGAAGGTTTCGCAGCGCACGCAGTAGAAACCCTCGTGGCGATCGACGTAGAGATCTCCTTTTTCCGCGATACGCGCGACGATCTTCTCCACTCCCGCCCAATGCCTCGGCTCAGTGGTTCGGATGAAATCGTCGTGGGTCATCTCCAGCTGCTGCCACAGCTGGTGATAACGCTCGACCACCCGATCCGCCAAAGCGATCGGCTCGATGCCTTGCTCGGCGGCGGTCTTCTGAATCTTCTGCCCGTGCTCGTCCGTGCCGGTCAGGAAATAGACGTCGTCCCCCTCTAGCCTGCGATAGCGGGCCACTGTGTCCGCGACCAGGGTGGAATAGATATGGCCGATATGGGGTAAGTCGTTGACGTAATAAATCGGTGTGGTGATGTAGGTCTTGCTCATGACTGGATTCCTCGGCCTTCGCTACACTTTCCAAAGGCCGTTCAATTGACTCGCAGGTCGTCCACGGAAAAAACAAATTGGCCCAAGCAGAAGGCGCATTCGAGAATCGCCTCTCCCTGCTCGTTGCCGACACTTTCCAGGTCCTCGGCGGGCAGCGCCAACAATCGCTTGAGCAGGACCTCTCGGCTACAGGAGCACTGGTACCGGAGATCATGCGCTTCGAGGTCCTGGGGCTCCAGACCGAATAGGGCCGCTGCCAAGAGCTGGTCAGCCCCCCCTTCCTGGAGCAGGGACCCAATGTCCTTGAGGTCGGCCAAGTTTTTCTCTAGGGCCGTCAAGCTCTCTTCGGACGCTCCTGGCAGCGCTTCTACCAACAACCCACCTGCGGCGACGATTCCCGTCGGCGCAGGCTTGGTGGTCAACAGAGCGGCCGAACGGACCTGCTGGCTTTGGTGAAGAAAGTGCACCAGATCCTCGCCGATTTCTCCGGATGCCAGCTCGGTTTGGCTGATCCAGGGCTCGGGCCGACGCTCGCTCTCTTGGCTGACTCGGAAGAGCCCCTTTCCCACCGCGGCGCCGACATCGAGGGCTCGGCCGTCGACCCCGGGGAATCGCAGGTGCTCCAAAATCGCACGCATATTTCCGCTGCTGTCGACTTCCGCTTGAATCTTGCCCAGGGGGCCGTCCCCCAAAACGTCGACCCGCAGACGGCCCGGGTATTTGGTGCTGAACCGCAGCAGCAAAGCCGCGGCAGCCATGGATCGGCCGAGGGCAATGGCCGCCACGGGGGACGGATCGAGCCGACGGCGTAAGCTTTCTACGGGACGGGTGATATCGGCTACCGCCCACCGCAAGTCGCCGTTGCCGGCCACTCCGAGACGAAGCCGGCCGACGGCATCTTCATCGGCTGAGGCGTAAAGAGGCTCTAAGTTTTCTTGCATCTTGCTCGAGACCGTTCTCATATGCGGACCGCGAGGACCATCACGGTGGATCTGACTTGGGTAGGTTCCTGGATCGAAGAACCTCGATCCGGCGCCAAAGCTACCACGCCCCGCGCTGCTTGAGGGAGACCCAGCTGCCATGATTGCCCACAATGAGATGGTCCATCAGCCGCACACCCATCAGCTCGCAGGCCTGGGCCATGCGGAAGGTGAAGTCGAGATCCTCCTGGCTCGGCCCGGGATCCCCGCTGGGGTGGGTATGAAACAACAGCAAACCCGCGGCCCCGACCAACAGCGCCTCCCGCAGGATGGCCCTCGGCTCCACGGCGGCTCGGGTCAAGGTGCCCCGAAAGATCTCCGATTCGTCGATCAGGTGATTGCGCATATCCACGAATAGGGCTCCCATGACCTCTTGGTCGAATTTGCCGTAGCGAAGGTAGAGGTAGCGGGCCACGGACTCCGGGCGATCCATCACGCTTTGATGGCTCAAGCTCGCCCGGGTCAACCGGCGGCTGAGCTCCACCGCCGCCATAATCGAAGCGGCCTTGGCCGGTCCCAAGCCATACCGCCGCATGCGACGGATATCGGTCCACAGGAGACCGCCGATCCCCCCATGCTCGTGGATCAGCTCGGCGGCCATCGCGATCGCGGATTGCCCCGGCTTGCCGGTCCGCAACAAGACGGCAACCAGCTCTTCGTCGGCCAAAGCCCCCTCTCCGAGCTTGAGCATCCGCTCCCTGGGACGTTGGCTCTTCGGTCGCGAGGTGATCGGCAGCTCGATCATCGACTCGGGAGCCGATGCGGAGGATTTCGCAGCCGATTTAGTCCTCGATCCCTTCCGAGCCCAGGCCGAGGGCTCGCCACCTTCGGTGCTCAACGAGTTGTTCGCCATCACGGCTTTCTTCATCACAGTCTCCTCATGTTCAGAGCTTAAGCGCCCATTGAATGTGAAACCCCGCGAGTAGGGTCTCCTAAGAGACTTGGACGGAAAAACGTCTCGCAAATCTGCAAGTCGGACAAATTTTTCGGCAGATGCTTCCGATATGTGTCCTCAACCGCCCCTTTCGGCTCACCTGAGTCGGCCTAACGAGCCGGCGCCTGAGTCGCTCAGTGAGTCGGCGCCTGAGTCGCTCAATGAGTCGGCGATTTTGACGTTCAGGGGATCTTTCCTCCAAAACTCCGACCTGCTACCCTCCCGCCCATGAATTCACAGAATCCAAGCTTCCTAGGCCTCGACGCTGAGCAACCTGAGCCCGCTGCCGCCCGGGCGGTCATTTTGCCCCTGCCGTTCGAGCGTACGGTCTCCTACGGTAAAGGCACCGCCGACGGCCCCAGAGCGCTGCTCGACGCCTCCGCCTACGTCGAGCTCTACGATGAAGAGCTGCGGACCGAGGACCATAGCCGCCAAATCCACACCGCGGAGCCCTTCGACCCCGCCGCGGACCTCGAGCTCTCCGAGGCTATGGCCGAGATCCAAGACCATGCCCGTGAATGGATGCAGTCGGGAAAATTCCTGGTCTCCATCGGAGGCGAGCACAGCTTGACCTACCCGTTGGTGGCGGCGGCACAAGAGGTCTTTTCGGGCCCGATGGGGGTGGTGCAATTCGACGCCCACGCGGATTTGCGGGACGAATACGAGGGAACGCGCTTCAGTCACGCGGCGGTGATGCGACGAATTGTCGACGACCTGTCCCTGCCGACCCTGGCCGTGGGCATTCGCTCTCTTTCCGGCCCAGAGGCGAAGCTTGTCCAAGACCGCGGGCTTCCGGTGATTTGGAGCCACGAATGGCACGAGGACGCACGCTCGGGATCCCTGGAACGATTCGCGGCCTACCTAGATCAGCTGCCGGAGCAGATTTACCTGACCTTTGACTTGGATTTCCTCGATCCGTCGCTGCTGCCGGGCACCGGCACCCCGGAGCCCGGCGGAGGGGAGTGGCACCCCACCATGGCGGCCCTGCGCTATCTCTTCGAGCATAAGACCGTGGTCGCCATGGATGTCGTGGAGCTCGCCCCCGAGCCCGACCGAACCGTCAGCGACTTTGTCGCGGCAAAGCTGGTCTACAAGTCCCTGGGCTATCGCCTGGGTCTCTCCCCCAAGGGCTGAAGCTCGACCGCTGCCGGTGAAATACTCGGGTCACCGCGATTTCCATGGGCTCTCCGTGAAATACATGGGCAGGCTCGACCATGCAAAGGTGTAACGTTGCGCTCGGCTAAATCACCAACACCTGAGCACCGGAATCACATCCGCGTGTATTTCCCCATGAACGAGAGCCATGTTCCAACCTTTGCAGTGCGCCCAAACCCCGTTGATGCTAGACTCTCCGCATTCATCACGACTGCGACGGCCCATGGATAGGATCGGTAAATACGAAGTCCTCGATCGAATCGGCTCAGGTGGCTTCGCCACCGTCTTTAAGGGTTACGATCCTTTTATCAAGCGGCCGGTTGCGATCAAGGTCTGCAACACACGGGACCAAGAGTCCAGGCAGAGGTTCTTTCGCGAAGCTGAGATCGCCGGAGCCCTCGAGCACCGAAACATCACCACGGTGTTCGACTTCGGCATGCACGAGGAAAACCCGTACCTGGTGGAGGAGTACCTGCCGGGTGAGGATCTAGCCCACCTGATTCGTCGCCACGAGCCCAACGATCTCGGTATCCGTTTGGACTATCTGGCACAAATCGCCGGGGGCCTCGAATACGCCCATCAAAAGGGTGTCATCCACCGCGACATCAAACCTTCGAACGTCCGAGTTCTGGAATCCGGGCGATGCAAGATCATGGATTTCGGTACCGCCAAGCTGGCCGATGTCGAAAGCCATTTGACCCAGGCTGGAATGACCCTGGGCACCGTCGCCTATTTGTCCCCGGAACGCCTTCTGGGTCGGGAAACCCGAATCAACGCCGATATTTTTTCCTACGGCGTGCTGGCTTACGAGCTGCTCTCTTTCCGGCGGCCGTTCGGCGGACGAAATATTCCTCACCTCATCGACCAAGTCCTCAACGCGTCTCCTATCTCCCTGCTCGACGCTTGGCCCGACTGCCCGCCGAAGCTTTCCGAGATCGTGCATCGATGCCTGCACAAAGATCCCCAGGAGCGCTACGCCACCTGCACGGAGGTGCTCACGGATCTCGAGGAAGTGATCATCGAGGTCAACGGCGGCGTGCGTCCCGGTTTGTTTTCCGAGCAAAGCTCGACGATCACCCTGCCCCAACCGAATTTGCAAGTCTCCGGCTTGCTCGAACGGGCACGGCAGCTGCACGCCCGCGGCAAGATCGACCGAGCCCTCGTCATGCTCGAAGAAGTCCTCGAAATGGCGCCCGACAACCTCGAAGCCCAACAGCTTTCGCAGGCTTGTCGCGCGACGGCGGAAGCCGCCGCCGGGGAATCCCAAGTGGATCCGTCTCTGGTCACCTCGACCAGCAAACATCTTCTTTCCTGGGAAGGCCCGGAAGAGCGTCGGGCGCGAAAGAAGGGCGAAGCGGTCGCTTCCATCGAGAGCTACATCGAGGCCGGCCAGCTGGTGGCGGCCTTGGAAGCGATCAAATTCGCCACCACCCTCTTCGGACCCATCGAGGATGCGCCGGGTTTGATGCGGCGGACCTTGGCCCGAGCTCGTGAGCAAGTCTCCGAGGTCAAGGGCGAGGCTCTGCGCGCGGCCCGCGGAATCGTCGACCAAATGATTCAGCTGAGGCAGAAGGGCCTATTGCAAATGGAGCTGGCAGAGGCATTGGCCCATCGGGCTCAACAGCTGGACAGCGAGGATCTCGCCTCCCGCGACATCTTGGCCATGGTCCGCGCGGAGGCCTCTCCATCCCCCGCTGCTCCCCCTGTGTCCGCGGAGCTCAGCCAGAGCCAAAAACAGCTGGAAGCGGTCGCGTCCATTGAGCAGCTGCTGTTGAAAGGCGATGTGCGGATGGCCGCCCAGGCCCTGGACTTTGCGGTCGGCCTCTACGGAGAATTCGAGCAAGCACCCCTTCTCCGGCAACGCATTGCCGCCACCTCGAAAAATCCCCGAGCCGAAGGGTCTTGATTCCCCGGCTCCGTGTTAGCATCTGAGGGTTCCAACGAGCCACTCATGCAGCAAATCGGTAAGTACCAGCTCATCGAGCAAATCGGCGTTGGCGGCTTCGGCGAGGTCTTCAAAGGATTCGACCCTTATATTAAGCGCCACGTCGCCATTAAGACCTGTAGCTCCAAGAGCGAAGAAATTCGCAGCCGCTTCTTCCAAGAAGCGGAAATCGCAGGCAACCTCCACCACCGAAACATCACCACGGTTTATGATTTCGGGGTCGAGGGCGATCTCCCCTACCTGATCCAAGAGTACCTCTCCGGTGAGGATCTCGACGCTAAGATTCGGCGCAAAGACTACTTACCCTTTGCCGAGAAGCTCTTCTACCTGATTCAAATCGCCCGGGGTCTGTCGGAAGCCCACGCCCAGGGGGTCATGCATCGGGATATCAAACCCGCGAACGTCCGGATCTTGGAAGACGGCATGGTCAAGATCATGGACTTCGGCATTGCCAAGCTAGCCCAGCAGCAAACCGGTTTGACCCAAACGGGCATGACCCTCGGCACCGCGGCCTACCTTTCGCCGGAGCAAATCCGCGGCGACTCCATGGACGTCCGGACCGACATTTTCTCCTTCGGGGTGCTGGCCTACGAGCTCCTGGCCTACGAGCGGCCTTTTCGCGGTGAGCAGATCTCCGCCGTGCTCTACCAGCTGCTGAACAATGATCCCAAGCCGATTACCGACTGCTGGCCGGCCGCGCCTCCCGAGGTGGTCGAGCTGCTCGATCGCTGCTTGCAAAAATCCCCGGCACGGCGATTCCAAGACGGCGCCGACCTGTTGCGGGCCCTCGAAGGCATTCAGCGAAAAGGCCGCCAACGCTCGGACGTTTACGGTCAAGCAAAACCGAGGACCGAGCCACCCACGGTGCGGCTCGATTCGGCTGAGGACATGGCCAAGAAGTCTTCTCCCCAAAGGGGTTTGGATGATTTCGACCTCACCGGCTCGTCCCCCACGATCACCGAAGAGCCGGCCCTAGCGAGACCCGACACTCCGCAACGCCTGACCCCCAGGTCCGGGTCTAGACCGTCCCAATCGTCGTCCTCCCTCAGCCTGACCCTGGGAATCGGGGCCGCTCTGGTGGTCATCGCCGGCCTGGTCGGCTGGTGGATGGGCCACCGAGGACCCGATACCGACGGCGCCCAAGCCACGGAAGTGAGCCAGGCCGAGCCGGAGGTCGAAGATGTCGCCTCCAGCACCGGCGGCGGCACTGCCGACGGCTCCATTACACCTGCGTCTTTGGCGGGAGCTAGCGCTGAGCCCGAAGCGCCGGTGGTGGAAAAGGGACGTATTTTGGTCCCGAGCCCGGGTTGGACCGATGCCATGACCGTGCGGGTCGGCCGCGCCGGCAAGACCTGGCCCCTGACCCGGAGGCGATCCTTCAGCTTGGATCCCGGCTCCTATGACCTGTATTTCGAGCTCGCCGAACCGGGCTACAGTAGCCAAAAGTCGCTACGGGTCACTGTTGAAGAGGGAGCGGATAAGACGGTCAGCTCACCGATTTCCAGACCCGCAGCTTTGACGGTGCTGGCGTCGCCCGGGCGCCCTCAAGGCGATGTCTTGTTGGCGGGAACCTCGTTGGGCCAGACTCCGGTTCGTCGTCATCTCTTGGAGCCGGCGGGTTATGTGTTGGAAATCCGTCCGCGAGGAGAAGCCGACGCGGCCAATGCGCTGACCCAGAGTCTCAGCTTGGCCGGGGGGCAAGAGACCATCGTGACCTTCGATCTCTCATCGAAGAGAGTCCGAGTCTCGAATAAGCCGATCAAGGGTCGAAAAAACTGAGCTCCAACAGAGGCTTTCCCTTCGGGAGCCTTTTCGAAGCTCTCGTGTGTCGATAATCTAGGGCCATGAGATCTTGCCCTGGCGAATCCCTACACACCGACCCCCAAGCACCCAGCGTGTGCCGCGCGCCCAGAGGATACGGGTTCGTCTCGGCTTCGATCTGCCTAGCCTTGCTCACCCTGGTGACCGCAGCGCAAGCCCAAAGCCCGATCGAATCCGAGGACCTCGAAGAGCCCGCTCCGAGACCCACGGCTGAGGCCTCGGGCCACACCTCGCCGAGCGAGAGCCCACCGCTTTCGAACGAGCTTCTCGATCTCGAGCGTTTGGCCGAAGAGAGCTTCGCCCAGGACGACTTGACCACCGCGGTGGCCCTTTATCGGCAGCTGGCGGATCGTCACACCCACCGGTCGGAAAAAATCAGAGTCATGATGGTGGTGGGTTGGTTGCAGCATCAGAGGGGTGCGTCCGGCGAGGCCATGGAAACGCTCACGGAAGTCCTCATCCTCGATCCCAGCTACACCTTTAGGCCCGACCTCTACAGCGAGGATTTCGCTCCCCTCTTCTACGACGCCCAAAAACGTGCCCTCCAAACCCGTCGCGCCAACGCCTCCGAGCTGGTCAGTGAGGGCTCCGCGCTGCTGCGATCCCAACGCTACGCGGAGGCCCGGGTCAAGCTGACCCGAGCGGTCGAGATTTGGCCCGAGCAGGCCCGGGGGATTTACAATCTGGCGTTGGTCGACTACTACGACCAACGGCTCGACAATGCGTTCGACGGATTCCAAAAAGTCTTAGCCTTAGCCGCAGCGAAACCCGACGTGGTCGATGCACAGCTGCAAGCCCTGGCGCTCACCAATCTCTCCCTCCTGTACATGGAACGGGGTCAAGATCTGGAAGCAGCAGAGGCCCTGAGGCGGGCCGTCGTGCTCGATCCCGCCAACGCCACGGCGTGGCTCAACCTGGGCATCGCCAGCCGTCGATCCGGAGATACCGCGCGGGCCGCGGAGGCCTTTCAACGGGCTTGGGATCTCAACAAATCCGATGTCGGAGCCGGTCGAAATCTCGCGCTCGCCTACCTCGATTCCGGTCGTCCGGAGGCGGCGGCTCGGCTCTTGGAGCAAATGACCTCCGACCATCCGAGCGAAGCCGGTCTATGGCTATATTTGGGCATGGCCAAAAAAGCGATGGGCGATGCCTCCGGTGCTGCCCTGGCCTTTGAGGCGTCCATTGCTCACGATCCGGACAATCGGTCGAATTGGGCGGGACAAGCCGCCCTCCAGCTGGCGGCAACCCTCTACGGCGAGTCGGACTTCCAGGGCGCGCGACGCCAGGCTCAGCGGGTGGTGCGCTGGTTGCCCAACCAGGTCAACGGCTGGGTCTATCTCGGCTTGGCCCAACAGAGCCTCGGGGATCGCGCGGCCGCTCTCGAGAGCCTTCAAACCGCCCTGAGACTGGATCCGGCCCGCGCCGACATTCACAACAGCACCGGTAGCGTGCTCTTCGAGCTGTCCCGTTTCGACGAGGCGGAGCAAGCGTTTCGTCGGGCGTTGGAAATCGAGCCCCAGCTGGCCGGCGCTCAGCGGAATCTCGAAGCGGTGTTGACGGTCAAACGGGGGGATGCGGTCGCCGGAAAACGCGGCTCCGCGCCGCCGCGAGCCACCCCCAGAACCCGTCAAGCCCCACCCCCGAAGCCCGCACCGAGACCGAGCCTCGGTTTTCGATTTTCCGACGTGGACTACGCTTCCCTCGGGCTTCAAGGGGTGATGGTCGAGCAGGTCTATCCCAACACTGCCGCCGCCCGCGCCGGGGCCCAAGCCGACGATTTGCTGCTGAAAATGGACGGCCGCCCAATCTCCAGCGCCGACGCCCTGCGAGACTACGCCGCAAGCCTTTCCTCGGGCCAGGCCATCACCCTCGAGCTGCTGCGGGACAACCGCCCGGTCACCATCCGTCTCAACGCACCCTAGCTCCCTTACATGGGTCGTATCCAAACGGATTCAGTGGGTCGGCGCGGGGTACCGCCCAGGGAAGCGAAGGGTGCTCTAAATAGCCGTTCTTCGATAGGATGGCCGGGCAAGGGCCCTGGCGAAGGGCGTCTCGCGTCAAGAGGACCAAACGATGATGCATCTGACCCCAGATTTGATCGCCAATGTGCTGGCACGGCAAAAACTGCTGACCGTCGACCAGGCCAATGAGATCAAAAAAGAGGCACGGCGGCTGCCCCGCCACCAACGATCCGCGAAAGCTTTCTCCCAACGCTCCATCGCCTACGAGCTGGTGACCAACCTCGGCTTGCTCAGCGAAGCCAACGGCCGGGTGGCGATCGACGAGCACATCATCGCCGACGCCATTGCCAGGGAAGCCAAGCTCAACAGGGTCCGCATCGATCCCTTGGCGTTGGACGCCAACTTGATCGAGCGACAGATCTCTCGCCCCTTCGCCCGCCGTCACCGCATGATTCCGTTGGCGATGCTCGACGGCAAGCTGCGGGTCGCTCTGGCCAATCCGTTCGACATGGAAGGCATCGACGCCTATCGACGCATGGCCGGCCGTGACCTCGAGCTGGTGGTCGCCTCCGAGCCGGAGATCATGAAGGCGCTGACCGAGTTCTACGGTCTCCGCCAATCCATGAAGAAGGCCGAGCGTGACTTGGGCGGCGGCATCGACCTGGGGAATCTCGAGCAGCTCGTTCGCATGAAAAGCGAAACCGAGATCGAGTCCAGCGATCAGCATGTGGTCAACGCGGTCGAATACATGTTACAGCATGCCTACGACTCCCGCGCCAGCGACATCCACATCGAGCCGCGTCGTGACGAAAGCCTGATCCGTTTCCGCATCGACGGCGTCCTGCACGATATCCAGGCCATTCCCAAAGTGGTGCACGCCGCGGTGGTCAGCCGTATCAAGGCGATGGCCCGGCTCGATATCGCGGAAAAGAGGAAACCCCAAGACGGCCGGATCAAGACCGTTCGCCTCAACGAGGAAATCGAGCTGCGTGTTTCCACCCTGCCGGTGGCCTTCGGAGAGAAGGTCGTCATGCGTATTTTCGACCCCGGGGTGCTGCTCCAGGATCTCGAAGGTCTCGGGTTCTATCCCGAGGAGCTGGGCACCTTCGCCGACTTCATCTCCCGGCCCCACGGCATCATCTTGGTCACCGGCCCGACCGGTTCCGGTAAAACCACCACTCTTTATTCGGCGCTCAAGAGCATCGCCTCCCGCGAGCAGAACATCACCACCATCGAGGATCCGATCGAGCTGGTTTACGACATCTTCAACCAAACCGCGGTCAATCCCAAGATCGGCATTACCTTTTCGTCGGCCCTGCGCTCGATCCTACGCCAGGATCCGGACATCATCATGGTCGGTGAGATTCGGGACGGCGAGACCGCTCAATATGCGATCCAAGCCGCCATGACCGGCCATCTCGTCTTCTCTACCCTGCACACCAACGACGCCGCCTCATCGATTTCCCGGCTCGGCGACTTGGGCATCGAGAAGTTCATGATCAGCTCCACGCTGATCGGATCCATGGCCCAGAGGTTGGTGCGACGCATCTGCCAGTCCTGCAAGGTCGAGCGCTTTCTTTCCCAAGAAGAAGCCGATACCCTCAGCCTCACGGTGCCGCAGGGCAAACGGATCAAGGTCTTCGAAGGTGAGGGCTGCCACGAATGTCGGTTGACCGGCTATCGTGGCCGTAGCGGAATCTTCGAGATCCTGGAGATCGATGAAAAGGCCAAAGAGCAGATCAACAATGAGGTCGATGCACAGACCATCAAACGCGAGGCGGTTCGTAGGGGCATGAAAACCCTGCGTCAGGCAGCCCTCCGCAAGCTCGCCGACGGCGAAACCACCTTCGAAGAAGTGCTGAGAGTCACCGCCCTCTGACGGCGAGCCGACCTATTACGACCCTAGAGCATCGCCTTTGAGCAGCCAAATCCAGACCCGACGGCTAACCGCCTCGCCCTACCCCGCGAGGTCGAAAACTCCCATGAGCGCCTATCTCCCCCACCGCAACCGATTGCGAACCAGCTTGGCCTTGGTGGATTTGCTCGGTTTGTTGGGAGCCGGTTGGTTGGCCTACCAGGTACGTTTCGACCCCGGCGCCATGAAGCTGAAATGGCCCGAGCTGCTGGCCAGTCCCGGATTGATCGTCTGGGCGACGCTCAGCGGCCTCTTGTTGATCGGCGCCGCCGAGCTCTACGAGCCGGAAATTCTCTATCGCCGACGGGAGATGAGCATCCGCATCGGGGTCACCGTCACCTTTTGGGTGTTGGGTCTGGCGCTGGCGGGATTCCTCGTTCCGGCCTGGGATATCGGCCGCGGCGTCCTCGCCTTGACGGTCATGGTGTGGGCCCTGCAGATGATGGTGCTGCGCTTCTCCCTCACCTCGTGGATGCGTGGAAGAACTCGATTCGTGGCCTTGGTGGTGGGAGATCCCGAGTCCAGCCGAGAGTTTTGCCGAGAGCTGGACGCCCGCCCCTCGGCCCCTTGGCGGCCGATCGACGCCAGTCACCTTTCCATGGACGAGATCCCCGGAGCCATTGCCGCCCACCAAGCTTCAGTGGTCATCCTCAGGGGCAGCGACGAGCATGCGCGAACCATGGGGCACGATCTAGCCCATCTTCACTTTTCCGGGGTTCCGGTGGTCGCCTCTTCCGAAATCTGGGCTTGGCTCGAAGAACGGCTGCCGATCGAGGCCTTGAGCCCGGCGATCTTCTTGCATCAGCCCGGATTCGGAGCGGTCCACTACACCCTCTTCAATCGGATCACCCGCATCGCCGACATCCTGTTGTCCCTGGCCATGCTGATCCTCTCCGCTCCATTGTGGTTGGCCGCCGCAGTGGCGATCGTCATCAGCGACGGATTCCCGATCCTCTATCGACAAGAGCGGCTCGGCCAATATGGCCGGCCATTCATCATGTACAAATTGCGCACCATGTATCGGGATGCCGAGCGCAATGGACCCGAATTTGCGAGCGAAAAGGATCCCCGCACCATTCCCGGCGGCCAATTCCTGCGCCGGCTCCGGATCGACGAGCTGCCGCAGCTGATCAATGTGCTGAAGGGGGAAATGTCCCTGGTGGGCCCGAGGCCCGAGCGGCCGGAATTCGTCACCCGCTTGACCGACGAAATTCCCTACTACGCTTTTCGCATGGCGGTCCCTCCGGGAATCACCGGATGGGCGCAGGTGAATACCTCCTACGCCCGGGAGCTGGAGCACCATCGGCGCAAGTTGGAATACGACCTCTACTTCATCCGGGAGCGCAGCACCCGCCTCTATTTGCTCACCCTCTTGCGCACCGCCAGCGCGGCGTTGGTCGGCGTTCGAGACTGAGCGGCCTGGCCCCTTCGGCCTCCTTCGACGGCGCCCGCGAGCATCAGCCGGCGATCCGCACTAGCTCCTCTTCGAAGGCCAGAGCCGAGCGTTTGAGATCATGCCGCTCGCGCAGCCAATCCCAGGCCACTCGGGTCGCTTCGACAGTGCTTTCGGGATCCTTCAGCAACCGCAGGATGTGATCGGCGAAAGCTCCCGGCTCGCCTGCCACCGAAAGCGCCGAGCTCGGGACTCGGCCCAGTCCTTCCGCGCCGGCGGGCGTCGTGACCACCGGAATGCCCGCCGCCATGGCTTCGAGAATTTTGATCGGCGTGCCCGAGCCGGAGCGCAAAGGAGCGACCGCGACCGCGGCTCCCCGGAGAACCGCCTTGAGATCCTCCGGATCCGGCGTGACCCGAACGCCGGGATGCTCCGCCAATCGGCGAATCTCAGGACCGGGTCGAGCTCCGGCCAGCTCCCATTCCGCTTCCGGCAAGCCCCGACGGACCGACGGCCAAACCTTCTCGGCAAACCAGCGGGCTCCGTCGACGGTGGGAAAATATCCCAGATTCCCGGTCAGCACGATCCTCGGCGGCTCGGAGATCGGAGCTCTCTCGAGACGATCCGGAAGCTCCAAGCCGAAGGGCAGCACCTTCAGCTTGCGCTCTGCCGATCGCCTCTCGGCATCCCCTGAGAGTCCGTCGAGGATGGCGGATCGATCCCGCTCCGCCACCACCGAGGCACCCTCCACTCGACCCAAGACCGACGCATCCCAGGTCCGAAACAGCCGACTCTCTCGGCGGAACATCCATCCAGCGGCCCACTGCTCGTGGTCGGCACGATGGGCCATGTTGAGGGCCAGGGAGTCGATGAAGTCCAGGAATACCGGGACGGAGCCCAGCTCCGGCAGGACGTCCGCCAAGCGGGAAAGCACGACGACCACCACATCGGGACCGAAGCTTTTGGCTTGGTTTGCGACCTCTTTCCGGAAGGCTCGTTGCCGGAAAAGGCTGGTTTGAAGGGGACGATTGGCCCGTAAAGTGGATTCGAAGCTGCCGACGAAGGCCGATCCCATGAGCTCCGCTTGCCCGATCTCGACCTCCTGGACCACAACACCCTCCGGCGGCGAAGCCGCGGGGAATCCGTGCCAGCGTTGACAGACGACTCGGATGTCGTGACGGTGCCGCAAATGCCGGATCCAACCCGCCGGTCTCGCTTGATCCCCGCGAAATCCAGGCCACGGTGGACGCGGAGTGACGAATAAGATGCGCATCATCGTCCCTCGATCCGCGAGCCGGTGAGAGCTGGGCCGGCTGTTGTCGAAGCCTGAGCCCTCTCCCCAGCCCATACCCCATCACATAAAGAAAGCGCCCGACCTGTCATGGGACGTAGATGCCGAATCTCGAGGCCGATACAATTCACGGAGACTCCTGGAAAGCCGACGATCTTGGAAGAGCCAGAGGGATGCTCGCGGGGGGCCAAACCATGGATTGCGGCCGGCAAGTTTGCTCTAAGCACCGTAGCTCCTAAACACCGCAGCGCTTCACAACCACGAGGAAGATCTTGATGAAAATTCCAGCCTTGATTCTAAAGCGACTCTACAACTTCGGCAGCTTGGAAAATGTCCGAGGGGGCGCTCGGTTCGTGATTAAGAATCGGCTTTCCGATGTCGCGATTCAATCCATCGCAAAGCTCGAGATCGACGGCGATCCCATGCCGCTCGATAAAGTCACCCTCGACTTCGGCGAGGGGGATGTGGTCAAAGCGTCGGACATCACCCCGGATTCGCCGAAGGGCTTCGAGCTCGGCAAGAGCGCAATCGTCAAGGTTCCGGTGAAGAAATTGCCCCTCGGCAAACACGAGATCCAGCTCGGATTCGAGACCGAAAGCTTCGGCAAGCTGGCCTTTACGGTCAAAGACGCGATCGTCGACTCTAAGTCGAAGCCGACCGCCATACCCTACGACAAAGAAGACAACCAAAGCCGGAGCATTGTCCGCAAACGGCAGAAATTCGTCAAAGACTTCTCCAAGGCCACGCTCAAACACATCTTCAAACATTCCCTCGATCCTAGGACCACCGGCGGCAATATCGAGAATTTCACCGGTGTGGCCCAGGTGCCCCTGGGTTTCGCGGGTCCGATCCAAGTCGACGGCGAGCACGCTCAGGGTGAGTTCATCGTGCCTTTGGCCACCACCGAAGGCACCTTGGTGGCTTCCTACAATCGGGGCATCAAGGTGCTCAATCTCTCAGGCGGGGTGAAATGCACCGTCTCCGACGATTGCATGCAGCGTGCCCCGGTGTTCATTTTCGACGATGCCCGCGGTGCCAGGGACTTCCGCGCCTGGGTCAACGAGAATATCGAGCCCATCAGAACCGCCGCCGAAGAAACCTCGAGCATCGCCAAGCTGACTTATATCGACACCTTCTTGTCCAACAAGATGGCATATTTGCGCTTCAACTTCGAAACCGGCGATGCGGCGGGCCAGAATATGGTGGGTCGCGCCACCTTCGCTGCTTGCAGCTGGATCCTCGAGCGTCGCGACGATATTCGCCGCTTCTACCTGGAATCCAACTTGGCCACCGACAAGAAGGGCTCCCAGGTCAACATCATGCGAACCCGTGGAAAGCGGGTGACCGCCGAGTGCACCATCCCCCGGGATGTGCTGATCCAGCACATGCGGGTCGAGCCCGAAAGCCTCTCCTACCATGCCGGCGTGGCCAACGTCGGCGCGTTTCTGTCCGGGGCCAACAACAACGGTCTGCACTCGCCGAACTCCATCACCGCCATGTTCATCGCCACGGGCCAAGATGTCGCCAACGTCGCCGAGTCGTCCGCCGGTCTGATGTACACCGAGCTCACCCCGGACAAGGATCTCTATATTTCCTTGACCATCCCATCTTTGATTGTGGCCACCTACGGTGGAGGCACGGGTTTGGCCACCCAGCGCGAGTGCTTGGAGATCATGGGTTGCTACGGCAAGGACAAAGTCAAGAAGCTGGCCGAGATCATCGCCGGCGTGTGCTTGGCGGGAGAAATCTCTTTGGCGTCCGCTATTTCCTCTCTGGATTGGGTGTCGAGCCACGAGCAATACGGTAGAAACCGATAGCCGCACATCGAGGCGTCGGGGGCGCGATGCGCCGGGCCGGAGGAGCCCGTTCAGGGGATGAGCGTGATACCCTTCCGCCTGGCGTTGCGGCCCCTTCCCTTCGTTGCGCACTCCTACCTGGTGGACTCCCATTGACACGGATTGAATCGATGAAGGCCCTCGTGGTCGTGTCAGACAACTCGATCCGGAAAGAGGTCAGTGACTTCTTTTCCAGCCGGCGCCACAGATCGCTCACTTGCGGTGATTGTGACGAAGCAGCCCGTGCCTTAGAGCAATACGACTTTCAATTCGTGGTCATCGATCTGACCCTGCCGGACCGCCCCATCGAGCTGTGCCGCTTGGCTCGAAAAGCCCAAAGCGATCCCTACATCTTGGTGGTGCCCAAGGAAGACACCCCGGCCCAGCTGCGCAAAGCCTTCGAGGCCGGGGCCGACGACTACCTCGCTCGCCCACTGACCATATCCGCGCTCCAGCTGCGTCTGGTGGTCGGAGAGCGCTCCCTGGCCATCCGACGCAAGAGCAAACAGGTGGAAGACCGCTCTTCCATGCTCGATCGACGCTATCGCACCCTAGTACAGCACATGAACGAGGGCATTTTCCAAGTCGATGAAGCGGGTCGGATCGAGCTCGTGAACACACGCATGTCGAGTCTCACGGGGTACAAAGTGGAAGAGCTGGTCGGTCAGGTTGCCGACGATCTTCTGATCGAGCAAGAGTTTCGACAGCGTTTGCCCGGCCAGGCTTTGCTCGGTCCGGAAATCGGCTCCGAGGAGCACACCCTGCCTTTGGTCACCAAGGAGGGTGAGCGAACGTGGGTCAAGCTGATCGCCGCGCCGCTCAAGTTGCCGGACGGCACGCGCGGCGCCCTCGGTATCGTCCAGGATATTTCCGAGCAAAGAAATGCGGAGGAAGATCTCCGCCACAAGGAAGAATATTTCCGGGCCCTGCTCGAAAGCTCCACCGACCTGATCTCCATCGTCGACATCGAAGGCCAGATTCTCTACCAAAGCCCGTCGAGCCTACGCACCCTCGGGGCTCCCCCGGAGCTGATGCTCGGCCAGCCACTGGCGGATTTCGTGCACCCTGAAGACCGCGATCTTTTGTCCCAAGCGATCGATCAAGTGCTGGCCGAAGAAGGACAAACCGCCTCCGCACAAGCGCGGTTTCGAACCCAGGACGGCGATTGGAGGTACCTGGACTGCCAATGCAAAAACTTGGTGGAGAATCCCGTGTTGGGCGGGATCATCGTCACCTCGAGGGATATCTCCGAGCGCCGCAAGGTCGAGGCCGCCCTCAAACGAGAGCGTGCTTTTTTCCAACAGCTGTTCCGCAACTCGCCCGCGGGCATCGTGATTTTGGACAATCAGGATCGGGTGGTCGACGCCAACAGCTCGTTTGTCGACCTCTTTCAATTCGGCGTGTCGGAGCTGGCCGGCAAACCCCTGACCGATCTGATCGTGCCCGAGGAGCTTAAGCAGGAAGCCGCTGAGCTCACCGATCTGGTGTTGGAGCACCAAACCGTCGACCGCGAGTCGGAGCGGCTGCGGAAGGACGGCACCAAAGTCGATGTCGCCATTCTCGGCTACCCCATCGAGCTGGCGGAAAGAAAAATCGGCGCCTACGGTATCTACAGCGATATCACCGAGCGCAAGAGCTTTGAGCGCAAGCTGTTCCACGAAGCCTTCCACGACAATCTGACCGGGCTACCCAACCGGACCCTGCTGACGGAAAGGTTGGAGCGAAGCGTTCGCCGGGCCAAACGAAGGCGGGACTATCAATTCGCTCTGCTGTTCATCGATTTAGACCGATTCAAAGTCATCAACGACAGCCTCGGTCACGCAGCGGGGGATGAGCTCTTGATTGAGATGGCCCGCCGGCTCGAAAGCTGCCTGCGCCCCGGAGATACGGTCGCCCGTCTAGGCGGCGACGAATTCAACATCATCCTCGAGGACATTCAAGAGGTGGCCGACGCCACACGCATCGCCGATCGGGTCCTGAGCTCTTTGAGCCGGCCGTTTTCCGTCGCCGAGCAAGAGGTGGTCAGCTCGGGATCGATCGGCATCGCCTTCAGCTTTTCCGGCTACGATTCCGGCGAGGACCTGATGCGGGACGCGGATATCGCCATGTATCGGGCCAAGAGCCGGGGCAAAGCGCGCTACGAGATCTTCGACGCCGACATGCACAAAAGCGCCGTGGAAAGGCTGCATGTCGAGAATGAGCTCAGGAAGGCCATTGCCAATCATGAGCTGGAGCTCTACTTCCAGCCGATCGTCTCCTTGACCCGCTCCCAAACGGTGGGTTTCGAAGCCTTGGTGCGCTGGCAGCATCCGGAAAAAGGTCTGTTGCCGCCCGGAGATTGGCTTCCCATCTGTGAGGAGACGGGGCTCATGTCGGCCGTGGGCCGATGGGTCACACGCCGTGCTTGCCTGCAGCTCCAGGCCTGGCAGCAGGCATTTCCGGAGTCGGACGGCGTGGCGATCAGCATCAACCTCGCCCCCAAGGAGATTTCCCACCCCGACTTTCTCCACGAGCTGAATCAAATCTTGGAAGAAAGCGAGGCTCACCCGGCTTCGTTGACCTTTGAGATCACCGAGGATGCCATCGCCGACTCCGAGAACCTGCAAGACGTGTTGTGGCATCTCAGAAAAATGGGCTTCCGACTCTCCCTCGACGATTTCGGAACCGGCCCGTCTTCCCTTTCGTCCCTACATCTCTACCCCATCGACAGTCTGAAAATCCACCGCTCCTTCATTCAAGAAATGAGCCCGGGGGGACAGAATCTCGAAATCGTCCGCGCCATTGCGGGTTTGGGAGATAGCCTCAGCATCAATGTCATTGCGGTCGGCATCGAGGACGAAGACCGCCTCGAAGAGGTTCGGACCATGGGCATCGGGCTGGCTCAAGGTTTTTATTTTTCGGCGCCACTTTCGGCCGACGAGGCCACCGAATCCTTGCGTCGCTCGATCGAGGGCTAGATCCGTTGCAGGTTCTGCGCACCGACGCCGAGGTCTGTTAGATTCCGTCCATGGACATTGGATCGATCGACTCGTTTTTGGCGTATTGGCGAAAAATTCACGGCCGCACCCGCCGCTTGCTCGAAGGTTTACCGCCCGAGCACATCGAATGGACCTATGCGCCCGGCAAGTGGTCGGTGGGTGATCTCGTAAGGCACCTTGCGGCCCTCGAGCGCTGGATGTTCGTGGAGAACGCTTACGGCCGTCCGAGCCTTTACCGCGGCTGTGGACGTGAGCTGGCGGACGGATACGAGCAGGTGATCGACTACTTCGTGAGGTCCAACGACGAGACGGTCGAGCTTCTGGGCCGCTTGCCGGACTCCCGGCTGGTGGAACGCTGCACGACCCCAGGCGGCGCTTCTCTGCCGGTCTGGAAGTGGCTGCGGGCCATGGTCGAGCACCACTGCCATCATCGGGGCCAACTCTACGTATACCTCGCTCAGCTCGGCATCACCACCCCACCCCTGTACGGGCTGACCGCTGAGCAAGTGGGCGAACGCAGCGCAGACCCAAGAGAGCCACAACACGGGAAGGCTCCCGGCCGGGAGTGAGCCGAGGACCCCTCTGACATGCGTATTGGCGTGGTCGCCTATGAGCTCGAGGGCTCTCCCTCCGGAGTGGGCCGCTATCTCGAAGGGCTGCTGACCGGCGTCGCGGAGCTGGCCCACGACTCCGAATGGCATCTCTTTCTCAAAGGCGAGCCCTTTGACGGCCCGCTTTTTCAAAGCCACGCCACCGGGCCGCGGATCGTAGCCCATTTCGATGGCCGCCCCAAGGGCAGCGCCATCCTGTGGGAGCAGCTACGGCTGCCCAGTTTGATCCGCCGGGCCGAGGTCGATGCCGTGGTCTCACCCGGCTACTCCCTGCCGCCGTTCGTCGGCGTGCCGAGAATGGTCACCCTGCACGACCTGAGCTTCGAGCATTTGGGCTCGGAATTCGCCGTCAAGGAACGTTGGCGTCGTCGAATGCTCGCCCGATTGGCCGCTCGTCGTGGGGATCGGGTGCTCGCCGACACCGAGGCCATTGCCGCGGATCTCCAGAACACCTATGGCTTGCCCGAGTCCAAAGTCGGGGTGGTGCCGTTGGCGGTCGACGAGCACTTTTTTCAACCCGACACCGATGCGGACCTGGCGGAGCTGGGCATCGAAGGCCCCTATTTGCTGCACCTGGGAACCTTGCTGCCCCGGCGCTGCTTGTCGCTCATCTTGGGCGCTTTTGCCGCCGTCTCGCCCCGTTTCCCCGAGCTTCAGCTGGTGCTCGCCGGCCAAAACCACCTGCCGGACCCCCTGGTGCTCGACCGATCCATTTCCGCCGCCGGCCTGCGGGACCGGGTGATCCGCCTCGACTACGTGCCGGAGCAAGCCCTCACCACCCTCTATGCCCGCGCCCGAGCGAGCTTCTATTTGTCGACTTACGAGGGCTACGGCCTACCGCCTCTGGAATCCCTGGCCGCAGGCACCCCCGCCCTGGTCAGCGGAGGGCTGGCGCTCGACGATCTGGCGCCGCGGTACCCCTGGCGCACGGAGCTCGACCTGAGCTCGGTGACCGCAACGCTCGAGCGGATCTTGAAACACGACGACCCTGCAGCGTCGATCCGGGAGGCCCGAGACGCCATCCATGCCCTGACTTGGCGTCAATGCGCCGAGCGCTACATCGCCCAGCTCAAGAAGGCGTTGGCAGAACGAGGAAATCACCCTTGAGCGGCCGGGTGTCGGTCCTGGTGGTGAATTTTAACGGCGGATCCACGCTGGAGACCGCCCTAGAAAAATGGCGCGAGGTTTGTCCGGAATGGCACGAGCTGATCGTCGCCGACAACGGCTCGACGGACGGCTCGCTCGATCGAGCCCGGGAGCAATTTCCCGACGCAGAGATCCTGGAGCTGGGTGAAAACCTCGGTTTCGGCACCGCCAACAACCGCGCTGCCGAGCGAGCCGAAGGCGACTACTTGCTGCTCCTGAATTCCGACGCATGGCCCCTGCCCGGATGTGTCGAGCGGTTGAAATCGACCCTCGACCAACGCCCCGAGGTCGGCCTGGTTTGCCCACGGCTGGTCTATGCCGACGATCGTCCTCAATTCCATTGGGCGCCGGTGACCTCGGTGCTGGGCGAGGCGATTCAAATCGTGCGCAACCGATTCGAGAGCTGCCCGTGGGTCCATCGCCCCTGGCCCAGTCGGGGGTGGTTCACCGCCGCTTGTGTGATGGTCCGCAAACGAGCCTTCCAGCAAATCGGTGGATTCGACGAGGGGTTCTTCCTTTATTTCGAGGATGTGGATCTCTGCCTGCGGCTGCGACAGGCCGGTTGGCGGCTCGTGGACGAGCCCGCGGCCACAGCGAAACACCTCAAGGGCGGCTCCCAAGCCACGGCCGCCGGTACGAGTCTTCACTATCGATTGGGTCAAGCCCGCTACTATTGCAAGCACCGGCCACGGTGGGAGCAACAATTCATCCGTCGAAAGATTCTAGCCAAGCTAAAGGATCGGGACGATCGCCGCCGGCTCCAAGAAGCCTTTGAGTCCCGAGCCTTTGAGACCCATACCCAGGCCAGCCCCCCATGACGAAGAAGAATCTGCTCGCATTCCCGCCCGCTGGACACCCCACGGCCAACGAATCCTCGAGCTCGGAATCCCTCTTGACAACAGCAGTCGGCCAGGCGTTGGTCGCCGTCTGGCAAACCCCTTGTATGGCGGAGGTCTGCATCCGCGAGGCCGATGGCGTGGGATACCGATGCCGCATTGCGTTGCAGCTCGAATTCGGCCTTTGGCTCGAGCTGACCGGCCGCCGGCTGATGCCCATGGATTTGGATCCAGAGGCCTCCGTCGGGGTCCCACCCACCGGCTGGCAACCTGTCCGGCCCGCAGAGCACCGATGGAATGAAGGCAAAGGGTCACCTGTGGGCCAAACCGTCGCCGCTTTGGCGTCGGGTCCCGAGGGCACGTTCTATGTGGTGCTGGAAGGAGGGCTGCTATGGATCGATCAGGACGCTGGGGGGATCTGTCGCTTTGAGCCCCTGGACGCGGCTCGACCGGAAACACGAGATCGGCTCCGCGCCCTCACTGGCCTCGCCACCGGAGAGCCCTTGATCTCCGGCAGTTGATGTCTCGCTGCGGGAACCTGAAGCTCAGCTGAACATGCCGGGACGGTAGGCGGAAATCTTTCCTGTAAAGGCCGACGCCGCCACCGATAGGGGCGATGCCAGATAGAGCTTGCCGGGTCCGCTACGTCCCTTGTAGTTGCGATTGATCGCCGACACGGTGATTTGCTCGTCGTTCTCCGAAACCCCGGGCCCGCAGCCGATGCACGCCCCGCAGCCGGGCTGAATCAATTGAATGCCGGCTTTTTCGAAGGTCTCCACCAAACCGTTTTGATGGGCGTAGCTCTCGACGGTCTTCGAGCCGAATTGGATGAGGAATTGAACCCCTTCGGCGACCCGTAGACCGGCATCGACCGCTTCCTTGGCGACTCGATGGTAGAACTGAAGGTCGTGGATCTTTCCCGCGGTGCAGGAGCCACCGTAGGCGATGTCGATGGAGACGTCACCCAGCTCGCGGATCCACATGCCGTTGGTGGGATCCGACGGAATCCCGTGGTCCGGATCCCCGGGATGGGCCACCATCGGCTCGATGTCGGCCAAATCGATCACGTGCACGCCACCGGCGTAGGCCGCGTCGGCGTCCGGGGTCACGGATTTGGCGCGCAGGCTCTCGACATCGACCCCAGGCCGATGGGCAGCGATCCAACGGAAGGTTTCCTCGTCCGCTTCGACCACCGCACCCCGGGCCGTGCACTCCGTCGCCATATTCGCCAAGGTGCCCCGTTCGTCCATAGACAAGGAACGCAGCCCAGGACCGGTAAACTCCATGACCCGATTCAGGGTCTTCTGCTCTCGGGCGAATCGCAGCAGGATGTAGAGCATCACGTCTTTGGCGGTGGCTTCCGGTCGTAGCTCTCCCACCAGCTCAAAACGGATGGCCTCCGGCACCTCCACCAGGGTGAAGCCGTTGTAGATCAGATTGGCGTATTCCGTGGCGCCGACACCCCAAGCCAAGGCATTGTTGCAGCCCCCCATGCAGGTGTGGCTGTCGGTGGCTTGGATCAGCTCACCCGGGCTGATCAGGCTTTCCCGAGCTACCTCGTGGCAAATGCCCGGCGACTTGCCGTCTTTGACCAAGTAGTTGTTGACCCTGGAATGAGCCTGAAATTGTCGCTGAAGATCGCGCATGGTGCCGATTTCCGGCAGAAAGCGCATGAATCGCGGCACCTCATCGGCGTAGACCAAATGATCCTCGAAAGCCGCGAAGCGCTCGGGGTTCTGAATTTCATAGTCGTCGCCGTATTCCTGCTGCAAGAAATAATGCACCTGGGCCGAGGTGAAGTCGTGGCTATAGCCACCGTCCACTTCCACCAGCACCGCGTCCCCGGGTTGCACGAAGCGGGGGCCGTTGCCGAGCAAATGCTGCGCCAGAATTTTCTCCGTCATGTTGAGGGGACGCTCGCCGGTGCCGTGGGCCGGAATGTCCACCTCGCCGGCCTTCAACGCCTTGGCGAAGGGGAAAAGCCCGCCGTGACGAACGATCAGCTGGGTGATCGGATCGTAGTCCCGATAGAACTCCTCCAGCTCCACACCCTCGCCCGCTTCCAACCGGCGGAGGATGTCGTGATCCCCCATCAACACCCCTTGATTGATGTTGTTGCGGGCGTGGATCGGCGCGAAGGAGGCAGCGATCGCTAGGCGGATTCCGCTCCATTTCTCGGCTTGAACCGCAGTTTCCCGCGAGCTACCCGTTCCCTTGCGCAGCCCCGAGACGATGATCTCGAAGCCCCCTTCCTTGAGCGCGTCGGTGGGCATCAAGCGCTCGCCCTCAACGATCAATCCCGCATAGGCGTCGCGGGCGATATCCTCAGGCCGGTGGCGAAAACACACCCAGGCCGGGGTCATGACATCGGTGTTGATGTCGTCGAGCAAATTCTCCACCTTCAGGTCTGCCATCGTCAGGTCGAGATCGCCCGAAAGCTGCCGCCGAATCAGCTCTGGATCCTTGGTCAAGAAGAGAATTCGTTTGCCGGGGGTGAGCCTAAAGACGTCCGGTGGCTTCATCGCAGGTCCTCTTCGACGGGTTGCCGTGGTTTGGGTGCATGCAAAGCATTTCAGATCTCAAGTCCGATGGATCGGGTGAGCGGTTTGCTCGCGGCTCACTCCTCCGTACGCCGGGTCATGACCAAGAACCGTCCCACCGGGCCCGAGCGTCGGTAACCCAGAAGGTGGAAGAGCTCCAAAGCCAAGAATCGGGCCCAGCGCCGATCGACGACGAAGGAGTCGTCGCGCTCCGGATGACGCTGGACGCCGGGCAAGAGATGGATGAAGCGCTCCCAATGTCCACGCCGCACGCGCGCGGACAGCTCGAGCCACAGGGTCCGCAAGGGCCGCACGACAAAGAAGCCGTCCTCACCGAGCTTCTGGTAAAGGGGCATCAAGATCAGCCCTTTGCGCGTGGCTCTGACCTCCCCACGTCTGTCGGTCGCCAGCAGCATACCCGGACGAATGGGTTGGAAATTGATGAAACCGGGCTCCATCTGAAACTCGTCCTCGGGCCGGACGGCATGCCTATATTGCACCTCGACCACGTGGGGATGGGCGCCTCGATCTTGCTCCAGCAGCCGGCGTCCCCGTTCGGGCTCCGGCCGGCCTCCGGCTTCGAGCACACCGCAGGCTTCGAGGGTAATCCAAATGGCGGCCTCGGCTCGATCGACGCTGGTCGGGTCGTCGTGCTGACCGGCCTCGAAGCCGAATACCGTGGCACCGAGGTTGGCCAGATGATGGGTCACGGTGCCGGAGAGCTCTTCCTCCAACCCCACCACCACCGTCGACGGCACCTCCAGCGCCAACTCGCGATTCTTCAGGCTGTCGTCGAGCACCACGAAACACGGACCTTCACCGGAAGTGGTGTGAAGGTCCATGGCGAAGAGCTCCTTGCCGGCTTGATCGGCGATCTGGTCGATCTCCCGGTCGAGCTCGAAGAGCTCCGCGTCTTCGGCTTCGAGACCTCGGCCTTCCGTCGCTCGGATCCGGTCGACCCGCTCGGCCTGCCAATGTCGATTGAGATCGTGGCGCAAGAAGCGCTGACCGGCGCGCAGGGCCCGCCGATTGCCGATCAGACCCACCAAGCTGCCGACCAATCCGGTCGGATCGCTTTTCAAGGTGTCCAGAATACGTCGAAGGGCCAATGCTCCCGACGGCTCGTTGCCGTGGGTGCAACCCAAACAGAGAAGAGTCGGTGAGCCGACGCTGCCCTCGGCTCGGCCGAGGCGGCGGGGCCGGAGTGTGGAATCTTCTCCAGTCGGCTCGTCTCGGGGATAGGCGTCTTCGGAAGGGGGGGCGGTAGTGTCGAAGTTGGCTGGGCCGTCGACCACGGTTTCGATCACGCTGAAAATCCCTGGCAGACCCCGTTGGGAGCCTGATTCAAATGATTGCTTCGGAATGGCCGGCGAGCGGCAAGAACGGGCCGTGCCCGTCTCCGTAGACTATCACGATCTATCAGGGCTCTTTCTCCAGAACCTCACGGACTTTGTGCAGGAGCTCGTTGGGTCGGAAAGGCTTGTGCAAGAAGCCGGCGAGCCGCTCGGTGCTCAACCCTTGGGTCGCGCTACGCTCCCGATAACCGCTCATCAAAATGATCTGGGCCCGCCGCTCCGGAGCTTCCGGCTCGAAGCGCTCCATCTCTCTCATGAAGGTTTCGCCGTCCATCTCGGGCATGGTGAGGTCCAAGAGCACGAGGCGGATATCACCGCGCCGCTGCTCGTAGATGTCGAGGGCAGCGCGTCCGTTGTTGGCGGTCAACACCTCGAAACCCTGGCGTTGCAAGACCTTGGCCGCAACCTCGCGGACCAATTGCTCGTCATCTACCACCAGCGCAGTGCCGAAGGCTTCCCAGGCCTGCAAGCCGCCGGATTTACCCGTGGTCAGCTGAAGGTCTTCGCGGGCTGGGAACAAGACCTCGACCGTGCTGCCCCGCCCCGGTTGGGAGAAGACTTTGATCGCCCCTTCGTGAGCCCTGACAATGCCCAGAACCGCCGCCAAGCCCATGCCCCGACCGCTAGACTTGGTGGAAAAGAATGGCTCGAACATGCGCGCGCGGGTATCTTCGTCCATGCCCTTGCCGGTATCCGAGACCTCGAAGAAGACATAGCGCCCTTCTCCTTGCTCGGGCTCGAGGGAAGCCCCTTCAAAATAGCTCTTCTTGGCGTTGACCACGCTGGTGCGCAACATGATCAAGCCTTCTCCGCCGTCCAGGCTGTCACTGGCATTGGCCAAGAGATTCGATATCGCTTGCTTGATCTGGCTCGGATCGCCTTCCATGGCCGGCAATCCTTTTTTCAAATGGATTTCGAGCTTGGCTTTGTCCTGTACGGAACGATCGAAAGCCGGCCGTTGATCACGAATCAGGTCGTTGAGCTGAATCAGCAGAGATTTCTGTTGCTCCTCACCGGCATAGGCGAGCAATTGGTCCGTCAGCTCGGCGGCCCGCTCGGCGGACGCCTCGATCTGTCGAAGACGCTGCCGCAAATCGGAATCGTGGGGCACTTCTTGTAGTGCCAGGCTGACGTTTCCCAACACACCGGTCAGCATGTTGTTGTAGTCGTGGGCCACGCCCCCCGCCAAGCTGCCCAGGCTTTCCAGCTTCTCCGCTAAGCGCAGCTTCTCCTCCAGACGACGACGCTCTTCCTCCGCCTTCTGGCGCTCCGTGAGATCCCGGGCGATGAAAATGAATCCGGCCGGCCCGCCCTCTGGGTCCTGCAAGAACGTGGCGGTCTGCCAGGTCGGGAAGCTGCCACCTCCCCGTCGTCGATGCTCGATCTCGGCTTGATGAGCACCTTCCCGCTTCACCTTCTCCATCAACGGCTCGACCTGATCGTTCATTTGTTCCGGAGTGTGGAAAATGGTCAGGTCGTAGCCCAGAAGCTCGAATACCTCATAGCCGTGCATCCGGGCCCAAGCCTCGTTGATGAATTGCATGCCCCCTTGCAAATCCGCCACCGCGATACCGTCGATCGACTGCTCGACGGCGCGTTCCAACATGTGCATGGCCTCTTCCGCCAGCCGTCGCTCGGAGATCTCAGCCTCCAGCTGTTGGTTGGCCGCGATCAGCTCCGTCGTGCGATCCTCGACCATCTGCTCCAGCTGAAGACGCAAGACCTCCAGCTCCCGGTAGGTGCGGGTATGGCGATTGGACAGGGTGATCAAGAGCATCAGGGTGAAAAGCACGAAGGCGACGGCCGGTAGCGGATGGCTGGTCCCCATGTGGGTGCTCTGCAAGATCACCTCGGCGCTACCCGCGACGGTCACCGCCGCGCATCCGAAGCTCATGATCAGGGCATCCCGATTGCCACGCCACACCTCCTGGCTGACCAATTGGATCAGGCTGAAGCAAAACGGCAGCACCCACAGCCAACGATAGGGATCGGTGATCAAGATCCACGAGATCGGCATGATCAGCACCGTCCCGGCCAAAACGAGCTGGCTGCGCTCGTACCACCTGGCCCAGCCGTCTAAGCTGCGGCCGAGAAAAGGCCACAGAAAACGCATCAGCAGCGGCAAGGACAAATGCTGAAACACCGCCGCCAGCCGAATCTCCCAGCTGGGTGCCATGAAGGTGCCGGGCGTTTCGTACACGAAGGTCAGCGCGGCCAAATCCACAGCCGCCAAGCCGAACCACAGATGGTGTGAAGCTTCCCGTCGACGCAGAAAGAGATGGAGCTGATAGAGACCGATGGCCAAAAATGCCGTGCCGAGCAACATGCTCCAAGACACCACGCGCTGGCGTTTGATCTCGGCCAGCGCCACTTCAGCCCGCAACGCCCCCACGTCACCCAATAAGATCCTCTGCCAGGGAGCCGTGGCACCTCGTTGCCGATCGCATCGCCAGGGCACGGTTTCGAACCTCACCGCCAACACCAGCTCACCATCGACCAGCAAATCGGGCGCGACCTCAAACATTACCGGCCGACCGCTGCCTCCTTCCAAGTCCAGATCCCGAGCCCCGAGGATTTGACCGTCACCGTAAACCCGGAAGGATCCGCATTCCGCGGCCTCGAAGAAGAGGCCGGTGCGGCGGCTCAGGAGGACTCGATTCGGCTGGACCGCGGACCGCAGCCAAAAAACCTGTGGGATTCCGTCAGGCCAGATGTCCGACCAAGAGCTGGGTAGGTCGATTTGCCGCCAATCTCCATCTTCGAGATCGGCGGCTGCCGAACCGGGTTGGTCGGAGACGGAGATCTTCCAGGTCCCGGAGATCGGCTGCAAGAGGGGGTCTGTCGCGGGAGGCTCTGGTGTCGAAGCGGCAGGCACGGTCAAGGCCGAGACCATCCACCAGCAAAAGGCGATGAAGAATTGCAGCCAGCGCCGGCCGGCGATCCATTTAGGGGATCGACGACGGCTAACGACCCGACGGCCGCCGCTCCGACGGACAGGCATGCGATAAATAGGTTTGGTGGCGTTCAACGCTGGTATCTTAACCGGACCCTCGTGTCTCTGCACCCACCCAATAGGTTTGTCGACCCGTCTCCTACGATGAGCGGGCGATAGCAGAGTTTGAGGGGCCGGCTATTTGGCGGTCGGCAGGTCGCTCGACGATGACAAAAGGTACCGTGGTCCAGTTTCTAAGATCCGATCATGACACAATGCCGCCTCTATTCGCACAGCCCTGTTCACACCTTTGAGGAGGAATTCGCGCCTTGCCCAGCCAAGAGCCAAACCTAGACCAGCCGTCTCTGCGGTCTCTCATCGGGCACTCCGTGCTCACGGCACTTTGCCCTTTGATCCCTATCCCCTTCTTGGACGATTGGATTCGCGATGTGGTGCGTCGCAGAATGGTCAGGGGGCTGTCGGCCGAAACGAATACGCCGCTTTCCGATCGCAGGATCGATATCCTGGCTTGCGGCTATGACCCGATCTCCGCCTCGGGTTGCCTGTCCGGCTGCTTGGTCAAGGCCTTCAAAATTCCCGCTCAATTCGTGTTCAAGCTGTTGTTCAAGAAGATCCTACGCAAGATCGTCTTCGTGCTGGCGATCAAGGATAGTGTCGACACCTTCTCGGCCACTTTTCACGAAGGTTTCTTGCTCCGACACGCCCTGACCCACGAGCCGATTCGGAAATCGTTTTTGGATCCTTCCCTCAGCAATCCGGAAACACCTTCTTCGGATTCTGATCCGGTGATCGCCCTACGCCGTAGCATCGAGACCGTACGCGACGAAGTCGATCACCGTCCGGTCGAGCGTTGGGCGCGAAAGACTTTCACCGTCAGCAAAAAGTTGCTGCGGCGGGTGGCGAGCACTGCTTTCCGCCAGCTTCGTCGATCCCGCCGCGACGGCCATCTGGATGAGGACCAAATCTACGAGGAGATGCGGAAGGAAGAGGCGGAGCTGAGCCATGTCGTGGATGAGCTGACCCACGAGATCGGTGGCGAGCAGACCTATCTCAGAGACTTGCAACGCCGATTGAACGAGCACCTCGGGGTGGCGTCTACAGCGAACGACGCGGAGGATTCCAAGCCCGCGCCGGCGCAATCCACGGAAACTTCGGAGACCTCCGATTCCCCAGGACCCGATTCCCCAGGACCCGACTCCTCAGGACCCGATTCCCCAGGATCTCATGAGGCAAAAGAACGGAATGACCTCAACTCTTGAAGCCGGAGCTCCGGGCGCTGACTTCATCGCGGAAATCGATCACCTGGTTTGGGCGAGCTCGGATCTCGACCAGGGAGTCGCCGAGATCTCTGGGACGCTCACCGTCGATCCGGTACCCGGTGGCAGCCATCCCGGCCTCGGTACCCGCAACGCCCTCTTGGGTCTCGAGCAGCGGCAATATTTCGAAATTCTCGCGCCGGACCCCGCCCAATTTGAATTTCGCAGCTTCGGGCGTTGGATAGAGGGCCTGACGTCGTCGGGCCTCTTGACTTGGGCGGGTCGCACGTCCGATATGGACGCCCTGGCCGAGGCCGCCCGGGCCGAAGGCTTGCGGCCCGGACCGATCGAATCCATGTCGCGCCGTCGACCGGACGGCTCCTCTTTGAGCTGGAAGCTGATGATGATCGAGGGGCACGACCACGGGCTTCTCGTGCCGTTCTTCATCCAATGGTCGGACTTTCACCCCACTCAAACGCTGAAATCCGTCGCTCGGCTGGAGCGGCTGCGCCTGTCCACCCCACAGCCCAAGGCTCTTGAAAGGGTTCTGGCGGCTTTGGGATTGGGCTCGGCCCCGATCCAATTGGTCGAATCCGGGACTCCCGAGCTGGTCGCCGAGCTCTCCGTCGGCGGGCGCTCCGTCCAAATCCGCTGAGCTAGAGGCCGCTGGTGGCCCTCACCTCAAACCAGCTCACGCACGTATTTCTCTTTGGCCAAACGCCAGAACACCACCAGGAAGGCAGTCAGCGGGATCGCGAGGATCATGCCGAGGATGCCCGAAAGCGCGCTGCCCCAGAAGAAGATGGCGATGATGATCGCCATGGGATGCAGACCGGTCCGCTCGCCCATGATCCTCGGGGTCAAGATATAACCTTCGATCATCTGGACCGCGACGAAGACCGTGAGCACTGCCAGCAGTCGTCCGACCCCACCGCCCTCTTGGAAAAGGGCGATGGGAATCGCAGCTCCCAGGCCGACGATGTTGCCTAGATACGGGATGATGTTCATGAATCCCAGGGCCAAGCCGATGACGAATCCGTAGCTCAGGCCCGCAATCGAGAAGCCGATGGCGAACAGCAGGCCCTGTAGGAAAGCGATGATCAGCTGGCCCCGGAAAAACGCGACGATGATCGTGATGAATTCTTCGATCAGATAGACGAGGTCGTCGCGGGTGGAAGGCTTGAGGAAGGGAAAGAGCTCCCGCAAGTCTCGCCCTTCTCTGGGCTCCGCCATCAAGAAGAAAGCGAAATAGACCGGCAGCACCAGCCAGCCGAGCAGGCCGACCACCACGCTCAGCACGTTGGCACCGGCATTGACCAAGTTGTTGGCGAGTCCTTTCAAAGCCTCGACCATCAAACCGCTGTTGCCTTCCACGGCGTTTTGAAGCTGAGCGCCGTAGGGGCCTTCGAGAAATCTCCGAACGTTGGGCATTCGTTCCTGCAGGTGTTCCGACGCCTTGGCCCAATACATCGGAGCCCGGGCCGTCAGGTCGGAGAGCTGGTCAAAGGCCAGGGCACCGAAGAACCAGAAGAAAGCCACCAAGGGCAGAATCACCGAAGCGAAAACGCCGACCAGGGCCATCGTCGGCGGCAGCTTCAAACGTTCCTGTAGCCATTCGTAATAGGGCTGGAAGACCAACGCCGCCACCGCGGCCACAGCCAAGGGCAGGATGACGTTGGCAAACGCGCCCACGAAAGCCGCAACCGTCCACAGCACCGCGGCGACGGCCGCCACGATCACGAAAGCCGCCAAAATCGTGATCGCAGACGATACGGCGGCCTGCTGGCGCTCGCTCAATTGCACAGGCATTGATTTCTCCTCTGTCCCGGCCGAAGTTACTCAGGGCTTGGCTGATTCTGTCATTTTTGGCGTCGGCCCGCTCGAATGTCACTACGCGAGCCCGTTCGACCTATTCGGAGCGCGACCAGAAATTTGTCACCCAGGAAAATAAAACACCAAGGGCTTGATTTATTTTTTTGATTAGTCTAAATTTCAATAATCAACATGGCTAATCCTTCATGCGCCACCATTCAAAACAACCCTGCATCACACACGACATCACCCATGCGCTACCCACAGCTCCTAGAGATTTTCCATTCCAGGCATCCGCACCGACCGCGTACGCTCAACGCTTGCGGTGTCGGCACTTCTCAAGGTCCGTCCAAGGCGGGCGCTTTGGCCATGGTTTCGGCCATGGGGTTGTCCTTGTGGATGATGGCCCCACCGCTTCCGGCGCAGCCCTGCGGCTCTCCGGTTGGTGAGGCCGGGTTCCAGGCCGAGGTGATCGACGAGCACGAGGTCGTCATCGAAGGCGCGACCGTGACAATTTACGAGGGGCCCGCCACCGGCAACGGCTCGGAATCCGGCTCGCTGCAGCGCACCAGTGGAGCGGACGGCAAGGTCTGTTGGTATCACCTCCCTGCCGGGTCCCACCGCCTGTTGGTGATGGCCGACGGTTTCAGCGTGCTCGATGCCGGTCTGACCAAAATCGCCGGCGAAGGGCTTTCAGCCCGTTTGGAGCTGACACCGGCCTTCGGCGAGGAGCTGGTAGTGACCGGAACCCGCACCGCTAAGCGTTTGGCCGAGGTGCCGGTTCATGTTCAACAGATTCCCAGAGCCCACATCGAGGCGGCTTCTGCTCGCACCCTGGCCGATGCCATCGAGCTGACACCGGGTGTCCGTATCGAAAGCAACTGCCAGAGCTGCAATTTTTCTCAGGTGCGTCTCATGGGCCTGGAAGGTCCGTATTCACAAATTCTGGTGGACGGTCAGCCCACGGTATCCTCGTTGGCCATGGTCTACGGGGTCGAGCAATTTCCCACCCGAATGCTCGACAGCATTGAAATCGTCAAAGGCGGCGGCGCGGCCATCTACGGCGCCGGCGCCGTCGGCGGAGTGATCAATCTCATCCCCCACGCTCCCAGCGATACCCACAGCACCGTCGAAGCCCGTCTCAGCGAGCTGGACGGCCAAAGTGGGTACAGCTACTCGGCGTTGTCGGATTGGAGCCCGCGGGACCGCCAAGCGGGGCTTTCGATCTTCGGGCAAGTGGACGGTGTCGATGCCGTGGATCGCAATGGCGACGGTCTGACGGAGGTGACTCGCCGCCGGCTCACCACCATCGGCTTGAGGGGTGAGCACTATGTGCTCGATTCCGCGGCACGCTGGTCCGGCGAGCTCAACTTGACCGAGGCGGATCGGCGAGGTGGCGACCTGGAGAGGATCGATTTGCCGGCCCATCGGGCGTCTTTGACCGAGGAAATCCTCACTCGGCGCCTCGGGGCGGGCATCGGCTGGTTGCATCAAATGTCTCCCGGCCTCGACTATCGGCTCGCCGCTTCCTATTCGGGCACGGCTCGGGACTCCTATTACGGCGCGGGCTTCGATCCTAATGCCTATGGCGAAACCGACAATCCCCTGTGGATTTTCGACAGTCAAATCAATGTCTATCGGGACCGGGGCACGGTGACCGGCGGCGTGCAATACAACCGAGATCGATTGGAGGATACGCAGCCAGGTTATGGACGGCAGATTGCCGAGACCTTCACCAACCTAGCCGCCTTCCTGCAAGAGGATCGCAAGCTCGGATCCCGCACCACCTTGGTCTACGGCCTGCGGGTCGATCAGCATTCCGAGCTCGACGATCCCGTGCTTTCTCCGCGCCTGGCCATGATGTGGACGCCGAGGTCCAATCTCTCGGCACGGGTATCCCTGGCGGAAGGGTTCCGACCGCCCATGGTCTTCGACGAGGACCTGCATATCGAGCTGGCCGGTGGTGACGCACGGATCATCCGTCCGTCTCCGGACTTGGTCGAGGAGCGCTCTCGGGCCTATTTGGCCTCTTTGGAATGGCGACCGACTTTCGGCCGCAAAGGTAGCGCTTCCTTTGAGCTCGCGGCATTCCAAACGGATTTGGAGGATCTCTTCCACGTGGTCGACGCCGATGATCCCGCGACCCCGAATCAGCAGGAACGGTTGAGGATCAACTTCGGTGGAGCCGAGGTGGCGGGGCTCGAATTCGCCGCCTCCCTGCGCTGGGGATCCAGGATCAACGCTCAGATCGGCTTCGTGCGCCAGAGCTCTCGCTTCGACGACCCGGAGCCGGATTTCGGGGTGAGGGATTTCTTCAGAACCCCCAAACAACACGGCACCTTGAGCCTGCAAGCCCGCCTTCCCGCCGAGCTCGACCTCTTCGTCGGCGCCCGCTACACCGGCAGCATGGTGGCTCCCCACTACGCGGGATTCATTGCCGAGGATCGATTGGAGACCACCCGCTCTTTCTTGGAGCTCGATCTGAGCATCGGCCGGACCTTCGAGCTCGGCGGCCGATCCCTGACGCTGACCCTAGGCAGCAAGAACCTCACCGACGCCTACCAAGAAGATTTGGACCAAGGCCCGCTGCGGGATTCCAACTATGTCTATGGACCCCGGTTTCCCAGGTCGGTGAGCGTCGGGATGAGGATAGAGCTTTGACCGTCCCTGGGGCTTCTCTGCTCTGCGGCCTGCTGCTCTCGACGTCCTCGGCTCAGGCGCTAAACGGTTTGCTCGCGGAGACGTCGGTTGAGCCTCGAGCCGAGAGAATGGCGGCCGAGGAGCCTCACCCGGCCGAGCTTCAAGCCGCCGAGCTTCAAGCGGCCGAGCCCGCCACGGACAACGGTGTGTGGGGTCATGCAAGCTGGACCGACCTCCAGGGTCGGCGTTGGTCGGCGTCGAATCTATTGGGCAAAGTGGTCGTGGTGGACTTTTGGGCCACTTGGTGCCCGCCTTGTTTGGCCGAGATCCCCCAGCTGAAGAAGCTGCGGCAGCGGCACGGAGATCGTCTGGTTTTGCTCGGCGTGGCCCTAGACAGCCTCGATCGTCGCCGCCTCACCGCTTTTCTCCATCGTCAGGGCATGGCGTGGCCGCAGATCCATGCCCCCCAGGGCTTTCGAAGCGAGCCCGCCGACCATTTCGGGATCGACACCTTGCCGGCGATTCGTATCGTCGACCGCCGAGGGCGTCTGGTGGCGTCGGACCTACGGGGCCGGGCCCTCGAGGTGACGGTTCGAGGCCTCATGTCCGAAGGCGACGGATCGCCATGATGCCAAGCCCCGGTCCGAGAGCTAGGATTGGGAACGCCCAGGCCCATCCCCAGGATCCCGCAATTCGTGGCACCCAATGAATGGTGACCGTGGTCAAGAGAAAACCGAGCGACGTTTGCAGGGTGAGCGCCGTGCCCACCGCGTGTTGGGGGCAGACCTCGGTGACCATGGCGCTGAATTGGGCCGAGTCCGCGACCACGAAGAAACCCCAGAACCAGGTGAGCGCCCCCAGCCAAAGGATGGAGGTGCCGAAGGACGGCCCGATCAACAAACAGCAGACCCCGCTGGCCGCCATGGCGCCGTTCACCAAACGATCGCGGCCGATCCGATCCGCCGCCCATCCACCCCAAACGCATCCCAGTCCCCCCGCGGCGATGGCTCCGAAAGCGACGCCGGAAGCGACCGCTGGGCTGGTTCCCGATACGGCCGCCGAGGCGGCCAAGAAAGCAGGAATCCAGGTCCACATGGCATAGAGCTCCCACATATGACCCAGATATCCGAAGATCGCCAGCCGGGTCGGGCGATCCCCCAGCACCGATGCCACCAAACCCCAGGAGAAAGGCTTCCTGGCGAAGGGATACGGTCCGTCGCGATAGGACCATGCGATCATGACCGCAGCGGCCATAGCAGCGATCGAAGCCGCGAGAATCATCTGCTGAATGCTCTGTCCCGCCAATGCCTGTGCCAAGTACGGCATGGCCTTGCCCACGGTCAACGCCCCCACGACGGTTCCAATCGCCAAGCCCCGGGAAGACTTGAACCAGGTTGCGATCATTTTCATCGCCGGTGGATAGACCCCCGCGAGAAAGAAACCGGTGAGGAAACGGCACATGAGAGCCTGGTAAAAGCCTGGCACCCACACCAGCAAACCGTTGGCCAAAGCAGCTCCGGTGCAACACACGGCGAAGTAAAAGCGCGACGGCAGCAAATCGGAAATATTGGCGATCGCCGCCAATGCGGTGCCGACCACAAAACCTACTTGCACGGCCGTCGTTAAGGCTGCTGATTGATCGCTGGTCAATCCCCAGACCTCTGCCAGCCTCGGAGCCACGGCGCTGGCGGTAAACCAAACCGACATGGCGAGCAGCTCAGCCGAGGAGATCAGGGTCAAGACTCGCCACCGGAGATTGCTCTCGGGTCCGGAGCTCATGTGCAACCCCTAGCTCAAGAAGGATAGGTCGACCGGATCTCCCCCACGGTGCGGGAGTAGGTCAAGCCGAGATCGAGGGGGAATTTGCTCAGCCCTTCCTGGCGCAGGCGCGGAGCATGTCGCTCAACATAATCGTCGAAGGCTCGGCGGGATTCGAAGGTGTACCGGGCTTCACAAATCGCTTGTCCCTCGGGTAATCCTTCGCCGTCCAACCAAACGCTCTCCCCCGACAGCGCTCCGGCCTCGCAGACATCTCGCAGATGCTCGATTTCAAGCCATTCCATCCAAGCCCGAGCGACTTTTTCAGAGTCGAAAGCGCACCGGACTGTGTAGGCGATCTTCATGGATAATTCTCCTAGGTTTCAGCAAAAGCCGCGTTCCAGACGACTGGACTACCGGGTCAACTTGAGATAATTTTGAGACAATCTACGAATTCTTCATGCGAAACGCTCGGTCTTTATCGATTCTTTATGAAGGCATTCTCGCGTGAAACCGAAAAAGGAGCGTGTCAGAAATGACGCTACGCAAAGCCACACTTGCGATCATTTTGATCCTCGGCGGTATTTTATGGTCGCCTCCGAATCTTTGGGCCCAATCCCAAGCGACAACCGGTGTGATCGAGGGCACCGTCGTCGACCAGGAAGGGGGCGTCTTGCCCGGGGTCACAGTGACCTTAACCAACACGGGTACCGGTTTCCAACGGGTGCTGGTGACCGACGAACGGGGAAGATTCCGTGGGGTTTTGCTGCCCCTGGGTGACTACCGAATTAAGGCCGAGCTCGAAGGATTCTCCACCCTGGTCCAGGACGGTCTCGGGGTTTCCGTGGGCGCGACCCTCAACCTCCGGCTGACCCTCGAGGTGTCCGCGACCCAGGATGAGATCGTGGTCACCGCGGAGTCGCCGCTGATCGAGACCAGCTCCGCTCAAAGCACGGTCAAAATCGATCGTGAGACCCTCGAAGGGGTCCCCAACAACGGCCGGAATTTCTTGGAGCTGACCAAGCTGACCCCGGGTGTGGCCATCGTCCAAGGTCCCGACGGCGAAGAGCTGACGGTCAATGGACAGAAGGGTATCCAGAATAACGTGATGGTGGACGGAGCGGATTTCAATAATCCGTTCTTCGGTGAGCAACGGGGTGGTCAACGGCCGGCCTTCACGTTCAACATTGATGCCGTGCAAGAATTCGTCATTATCTCCGACGGCGCACCCGCTGAGTTCGGACGCGCTTCGTCGGGATTCGTCACCGTGGTGACCAAATCCGGCACCAACGCCGTCAAGGGCACGGCGCACTCCTTCTACCAGGACGATCAGCTCTCCACCGAGGCGGAGCGGGCGGACGGCACCAACGAGCCTACAGGTGACTTCTCCCGCATCCAGACCGGTTTTACGTTGGGCGGCCCGTTCCAGGATTCGAAGCTCTTCTACTTCACCGCCCTGGACTATCAGGACAGTGAGAAAACCAAGCAGAATGATCCGAATCGCATCGAGCCAAGGGTCGTCGATGCACTAGCCGCCCTCGGCTCGCCCAACGAAAACGCTCCGATCACTCGCACCGACGACGGCATCGCCTTCATCGGTAAGCTGGACTGGCAGGCGTCCTCGAGCACGTTGGTCACCAATCGCTTCACCTACACCTACTCCGAGCAGAAAAACGGAACGTTCGATGTGGACTCGTGGGGTGTCTCCGCCAACGCGGTGGAAAAAGGCTCCTCCTGGGCAGTCTCCGGATCGGTCATTTCCAATCTCAGCGATTCCGTGCTCAACGAGTTTCGCTATCAATATGCCCGGGAAGATCGTCCCCGTCCCTACGAAGGGCCGACCTTCGCCGGCACGGACCGCCCGCTGCCCGATACGGCTTTTGATTTCGGTCGCGGATATCGTTTCGGCATGCCCTTCTTCATTCCCGTGGTGTACAACGACACCCGCTGGCAATTCAACGACAACATCAGCTGGCTGACCGGCACCCATGCCTACAAAGCCGGCATCGAGTGGAATCAGACCCAGGCTTTCCAAACCTTCATCGGTTTCGCCAACGGTCGCTTCATTTTCAACTCCACCGACGGCTTCCTCAACTACCTGGAAAACTCGAGCTATGTGGAGTGCTCCGACGGCAGCTCGTCCCAAACCGGGGCCTGCCCCGACGGCACGAGCATCACCGGACCGGTGCTGCTTTATCTGCAATTTGCCGGGGTCGGCGGCCTGTCGCCGGAAGAAGCCGGCACCCAGACCATTACCCAAACTGAGCCGGCCTTCTTCGTTCAGGACTCCTGGCAACCCACGTCCAACCTGACGGTGCAATACGGCTTGCGTTGGGAAGCGCAGATCCAGCCGGATCCGATCACCCCCGCCAATGAGGTCTTTTACGCAGACTTCATCGGCCAGTCCTCCAATGGTCAACAATTCCCGTCCGACGGCGAAATCCCCACGGACTACGACAATTGGCAACCCCGCCTGGGTATCGCTTGGGATCCCAAAGGCAACGGCCGTACGGTGGTCCGAGCCAACGCCGGCATCTACTACGCCCGGATTCCCGGCCTCGCTTTGGCGTCGACCCGCAGCACCAACGGCAGCCGGGGTCAATCGCTGTTCCGCAACAGCGAGCTGATTCCGATTCTCGGCCCGCCGCCGGCCTACAACGATCTGATCCCGCAGTCTCAGATCGGCGACCCGTTCCGCCCCGATGTCTTCGTCTTCGACGAGGATTTCGAAAATCCGAAGACGACTTCGGCCGCCTTTGCCATCGAGCAAATGGTGGGTGGAAATATGTCCTTCCTCTATAAATTCAATTGGGCGGATTCGGAGGATCTGACCCGTTTCGTCAACCGCAACGACCCCCTCTTAGGCTCGCCTTGGACCGAGGGGCTGAACGGCGGACCCAACGGTATCGGCGTGCTGACCACCGTAGAATCTACCGCCAACAGCCTCTACCAGGGTCATACGGTCGGCATGACTTACCGCGGAAGCAATTTGGACGTTCAGGCCTATTACACCTATTCAAAGGATCGGTCCGACGACGACAACGAGCGCGACCCATTCTCTTTCCGTTATGCCCGGATCACGGACCTCGACGCGGAATGGGGATATTCGGATCGCGACCAGCGTGATCGCTTCAATGCGTGGATGTTGTGGCGTGCGCCCTACGGCATCAATGTCAACGCTCGCTACTCGTACCGCTCGCCGCAGCCGTTGTCGCTGACCGAAACCGGTGAGGTCGCCCAGACGCCACAAGATCGGATCAACGCCGACGGCACAGTGACCCGACGCAATTTGGGTCGCAAGGACAACAAATTTTCATCCTTGGACCTGCGGGTCTCGAAGGTCTGGACCTTCGAGAATTTCGAGCTGGAAGGCATCATCGAGGGCTTCAACCTGCTCAACAGCCGCAACGAGCTGACGCCCGGCGTGACCAACCTGATCTTCAATTTCGATGGCACGGTGCAGAGTGGTCTCGGCGATCCACGTCAGTGGCAAGCCGGCCTGCGCTTCGTCTTCTGACGTTTTTTTGGCCAGAAGCATGGACCAGGGCGACCCTCGGGTCGCCCTTTTTCGTCGCCCATCGGTGGTAGGTGCCGGCCGAATCTTCAGCTACGTAACGGATATTGTTCCGGCAGGAGCTCACGCTGAAACGCTCATGCTTCTAAGCACATAATTTGATGGTCGGATCTATTTCTCTCAGGGGATTGCGAAGGGATTTTATTTTCAAGGAGACCGTCATGCCGTCGACATTTTTTCAAGAGAGCTCCTCTCACCGACCGATCACCTACCAAGACCTATTTCGCCCAGGCTCGCCGGAATCCGTCTACCAAACCCTACGTTTCCCGGATGTTGAGTGGCTTACGGATGGAGCGGACGACCTGCACCTTCGCCCATTCTGGGTAGGTGGATTTATTCCGTTCGCGCTCAACGGTCGCGGAGATGCTTGGTGCTTCTCGCCGCGCGGCAGCCGAGCCGACGACGAGCAGTCGACCGTGGCTCTATGCTGTCACGACTTCAACTTCGGCCAGCTCTATGCTCCGTCCTTCGCCGGCTGGCTCTTCCGACGGATTTTGGACATTTGCCGGGGTGATTTCGGGCTCGAAGAGGTGCGTTTGGACCATTGGGTTGATGTCCTATGTCCTCTGCTACCAGTGCATTGGGTCAAAACCCTTGAGGCCGTCAAGCGGCGTCCCGCCGTCGCAACCCTGGAAAAGGGACGCCTACGGCAAGCGCTGATCTCTGAGAAAGAATACGAGATTCTGGTGGCCAGACACCTGCAGATGCCCGGCCTCGACCAGATCTTCGAATGGCGTGCCAAGCATTACGGGCCGATCTCCTGAGCCGTCCGGAGCCGGCCCAACGAAAATGTCCCTAGCGAGGCCTGGGGCTGTGAATGCCGCTAGGCCGGTAGTGTGTCGGGGGTCGGCCGGTCTTCGGGGACCGGCCGACCCCCCAGTTTGTGAGTCGGCGCGGACCGGCAACCGCTCAGCCTGTCGGCGCCGAGAGTCGATCAAAAAAGTAGCTTCCCGAGGATCCGTCGTCCAGCCGCACTAGAAATCGCAGGTCCTCTTCCAAGACCTCTGCGATTTCCCCACGGCGGAAACCATTCGCCCAATCGAAGGCGGCCACCGAATCCCCGACCTTCCAATCCACTCGAATATCCTGCGAACGCACCGAATCCCGTGGATGCTTTTCCACTTGCCCCCCTGCGTTGAGCAGCCAAACCGTGGCTTCGTGCCGAGCGATTTCAAACCCGCGCATCTCCGAGAAACCAGTGGTCGAGCCACCATAGATTCGCCAAGGTGAGCTCTCCATGGAAGCGACGGAAACGGGAGGGCCCTGGGTGACGGTCTCGCCGTTCCAATCGATCCGACAGCTTCTCTCCTCCACCGCGCCGGAGCAAAGCCCTGCCACGAGGCCTTGACCCGCAACATAAACCATTTGTGGCGCGTCGCCGTCGACCGCTTCCGAGCCGGTGAATTCATGGACTAACGCAGCGGGCACCTCGATGGGCCGGCCCAGGCTGTCGTGCCAGCCGTTTCCTCCACCATGGTTTTGAATCAGCGAAATCTTTGCTCCGGCTCCGTCGGGAACGGCGGCCCAGAACCACTGTTGATCCGAAGTCGCTTTAGAGGCCTTCAGAGGAAGGTCATCGGCCCATGAAGCTTCGGAAAGGGAGGTGTCTGAAGTGGTGGTCGGCTTGTCGGCTTCCCCACAACCGAGGGCGAAGAGCACGAGCAGCGTCGTCGATAGCCAAAGACTCTTGCATAGGTGGGATCGCAAAGGCTCAGATGGGCGCTGAGTCATCGAGGTGCGGGCTTCCGTGCGGACGGGATTCGACATGGGAGGTCTCCATAGGCGTTGCCGGGAAACCCTAACAGCGTTGCCGCGGGAACGGCAATTCCCAGAATTGCTGCCAACCTCATGACCCAACAGAAAACGAGCAAGAACCGGCGCCCACAGACACCGGTCGAGCCCGAATGCTTATCAGAGCCCCTCGAGCCCGGCTCAGGGAACCGCGGCCATCCTCTCGGTGGCATGATGCTCGAGCAAGTGTTGACCGATCCACTCCGCGATTTGGGTTTCGGGCACCTCGCCCAAGGTTACCGCGACCTGTTGTTTGGTGCCTTGGCGTTTCACCACGTAATTGGCAGCGGCACCGGGCGTGAGAGACTTCTTGACCTTCTTCAAGTCGGCCTTATTCTCCGCATTCACCTTGACCCCATTGAGGCTGATGAGCACGTCGTCTACTTGCAGGCCGGCTTGCTCTGCTGGGCTGTCCGCTACGACCGCGGAGATTTTGTACCAACCGCCATCGATCTTACTGGTCTCGATGCCCAGCCAACCCTTCGACTTCATCTTAGCCGCCATCTTGTCGAGACATTGCTGGGTGTTCGCCTCGCACTTCTTGTGTTTGTGCTTTTCACCAGCCTGAACGTCGCAGGTGAGCAAGGAAACCACGGCCACAGCGGCCAGAGAGGCGACGGTGGCTTTGAGGGATTTGGACGAATGGCGCTGGATTCTTGAAGCCTGCATGGATGACTCCTCCGTTAGTTGGGTTCGAGCATCGCGAGCCTTCATCGGCCGCGAACGAGATCCCACCCTACGGAGGCCGAGCGTAACGGTCTTGAAGCCGAGGAAAAATCTTGTCCCCATTCCGTGATGTCCCGTGGAAAGATGTGAAAAGTTGTAAATTGGGTCATAAGTTGTGAAATCCCGAGCTGAGCGGACCGCCTCGATTCGGAATCGGGCATAATCTGAATATGTTTGCGCGAGCACCAGCGAGCTCAGAGGGGTCCGAGCCAACTCCCAATCGACAGGATCCTCGACGGCCGACTCGCGCCCGCCGCATGCTTTGGATCGGCTCCGGGGCCATGCTCATTCCATTGGCCCTGCTGCTGTGGCTGCAATACCAATGGTTACAGGACCTCGAGCGAGCTTCGATCATTGCTCGCCAGGAAACCCTGGAAAACTATTTGGGTGTCATTGCGAAAGAAGTCAAATACGAATATGTGACCACCGCCCAAAACGTATTGACACTTCCCGCGGGCATTTTGGAGCCCGAATACCGCCACAGAATCAGTAAATTCCTCCGGAAACGAGCCACTGAGCCATCGATCAAAAGGGTGTTCATGGTCAACTTTCTGGTGCCGAATCGGGAGAGTCTTCAATACTTCGACCCGGATTCCCAGGACATGTTCGTGCCGGAGTGGAACGACGAGGCCTTCCCGGAGCTGGCGACCGTTCAGATGGCCATTGCTCCGTGGCGTGTTCTACGGAAAAAAGGCGGCCCGGTCGACGACGTCGCCTTCATTGTCGAAGAGCGTGACAAAGATCACCGCATGGTGCTCAAACCGATGGTGGGAGAGGATTCCCGGATTGTCGGTCTTGTGGGCATGATTCTCGACGAGGATTATTTCCGCACAGAGGTTCTGCCTGTGGTGCTTGCCGGAGCGCTGCCCGAGCTGCGAGAGCGAGAGAATCTGCAGGTCAGCGTCCGTGACGGTCATGGTCAGTGGGTGGTCGGGCGACCGATTGCCGATCTTCCTCCTGAGCATGCTCCGGAGCCCATTCATCGCCACCTGGCGTTTGTTTTTCGGGATTGGGAGGTTTTTCTGGACGGCCCGAGCAGCACTCCTCAGGATTGGGCCAAGACCAACTTCGCCTTCAATCTCAGCCTGACCGCGATGCTGAGCATTCTCGTGGTGGGGGGCTTGGGGCTATTGCTGAGAGCCACCAGCCGAGAGATGCACCTCTCGGAGATGAAGAACGACTTCGTATCCAACGTCTCCCACGAGCTGCGCACGCCTCTCGCTTCGATCCGTGTTTTCGGCGAGCTGATGCGATTGGGCAAGATCCGTGACGTGGAAAAGGTGCGTCAATATGGCCACTACATTGAAGCCGAAAGCCGTCGGCTGACGCAGCTCATCAACAACATTCTCGACTTCTCGTGCATCGAATCCGGCGGAAAGGCCTATCTCTTCGAATCCGTGGACCTCGCTGAGATCCTGCATGAGATGCTCGACACTTGGCGTATTCGTTTGGAGCACCAGGGATTTGTGCTCCACTTCGAGGAGCCCCCCAACTTTCCCACGGTGCAAGCAGATCGAGACGCCGTGGGACAAGCGCTTTTCAATTTGATCGACAACGCCATCAAGTATTCCTGTGACTCTAAGCACATTGAGGTTCGTCTCGTGTGCTTGGGCCAAGAAGCCGTCATCGAGGTGGCCGACCAAGGCATCGGTATCTCACGTTCTGAGCAGCAGCATATTTTCGATCGCTTCCACCGCGTCGGTAGCGGATTGGCTCACGACGTCAAGGGAAGCGGCTTGGGCCTGGCCTTAGTCCAGCACATTGCCTCGGCCCACGGCGGACGCGTCACCGTCGCCAGCCAGCTCGGCCAAGGCAGCACCTTCGCGTTCCACCTCCCGCTGAAACCCGACGCGGCCAAGGCCGACGTTGAGCTGCAACCTATCGGCGCGGAAGGCGTCTGAGATTTCTATGGTCGACAAAACGCCCATTGAGACCCCAAAAGGCACCGTTCTCATTGTTGAGGACGACGAAAGCATGGCGATCGCGTTGCGCGACGGCTTCGGTTTTGAAGGTTATGAGGTGCGATCCGCCCATGACGGTCTGGAGGCCTTGAATGCGGTCCAGGAGAGTCGGCCGGACTTGGTGATTCTCGATGTGATGCTGCCGAAAATCAGCGGTCTGGAGGTCTGTCAGCGGCTGCGGGCTGACGGCAATGACGTGCCCATCATCATGCTGACCGCCCGGGGGCAGGAGGTCGACAAGGTTCTCGGGCTCAAGCTGGGTGCCGACGACTACGTCACGAAACCGTTCAGCTTTCTCGAGCTGACGACGCGGGTTGAGGCCTTGCTCCGCCGGACCGCGGGAACCATGTCCAGCAGCGCTCCGGACAGCTTTGAATTTGGCGATGTGATGATCGACTTCAAGGCGCACCGCGGCACGAAGAACGGCCAGGAGTTGGATCTTACGGCCCGCGAGCTGCGGTTGTTGGAGCTCTTCGTCCGCCGTCGCGGCACGGTGATCACACGAGATCAGTTGCTGGACGAGGTTTGGGGATACGATGCCATTCCCTTCACTCGTACCGTAGATAGTCACATCGCGAAGCTTCGCAAGAAGATCGAAGATCAGCCCTCGGCGCCCCGTCACATCATCACCGTGCACCGTCTGGGCTATAAGTTCGTCGGCTGACTTTCCTTTCCTTGCCTTCGGCTTTCGAGGTGCCAGCCATGTAGGGAGCGCCGCCACAATAGGTGCCCGCCACAATAGGTGCCAGCCACTTCTGGAATAAGTGCCGAGTTTGAAGCTCAGAACCGTAGCCTTCGCCAAATTTCGAAACCAATGCCTGATCTTCTTCTTGGAGTGCACACACCTCCTCCTAGCCCGGCCCTTGGCCCGACGAGTTTTTCGGATGTCAAAGAGCAGTGAACAATAGAGTTGCAGGCCAGATCGAGCTCTTCCGGCAGAGCTTACCGATTCCTAGGCCCTAGGACGGTCAGCTCGGGCTCGACTCCCAAATCGTCTCTGAGCTGAACGGCACGAACGGCAATCCGGGAGGGAAGGTCCCCTCGGGAAAGGCCGCGTTTCGGAGCCCGGACCGCAGCAGTTCCGAAGCCTCGCGGAATGAACGGATGATCTCGCGCCAGACCTCCAGCATCGCTTGATAAACAGCTGTATTTCGGGCGTGAAATCTTGGCTTTGGAGACTTTTCGACATGATCCGGACGACTCTTTGGATCCACGGTCAAGATCTTCGCCACGCCGAGGCTCGACTTCTCCTGGTCTCGTCGGATCACTGCCGCCTCCCGATCGATGTCTTCCACCAAACCCGCCACCGCTCGGCGCCACTGCGCCTCCGGCACGTGTTGCCAACAAGGCAACGGTGAAATCACGACGCGCTCCTCGGTGGCAAATGCTTCAGGGTCGACCGGCTCTGCATGATTGGCTCGAAAGTTGTATTCGGACGTTCGATCGAGCCACTTTCCGATCATGTCCTCGCCTTCGATCGTCGCCATGGCGCTGTGGACGCCGGGCCACTCCGCGACGGTATCCACCAGGAGCTCCTTTGGACCATGGGCGAGAAGGTAGCGAAGCACTCCCACTTGATCGATTTCCTCTTCGGAGACGGTCGTCGAGTGGTATCGATCGTCGAAGAAGGGGCCATCCCATCCCAGGAGCCTGTTGCCGATCTCTTTGGAAACATTGGTCTTCACGAAGCACATGAAGGACGAGAGGTGGGCGGCGTCCCGGGGACGCAGAAGAAAATGCCAGTGGGTGGAGGCCACGGCCACACCGTGGATCACCATCTCGTACTTT
>JAUIJL010000028.1 GCA_030431255.1 Thermoanaerobaculia bacterium
AGCACAGCTGATCGTGGTCGAACGGGTGCCGTTCAGCCGGCTCGCTCAGCAGATGCCCGCCGACCGGGCACCGCCGTCGGAGGGATTCACGTGACCACCTCTCGGCAATGTCGGTTCTCCACAGTCGCCCTAGCGGCGACTGACAGGAGAGGTCTGCCCGCGTCGCCGCTTTCGGATTCCCGCAAGCCTCCGTATCCGCCCAATCCACAGGATCGGCCCGTATTAGGTCGCTGCCAAGGCCGTTGGTGCCGCCTATCGGCGTCCTCGAATGTCGGTAGGTGGCTGCGGACGGGGCAGATCGGCGGTATAATGCCCTTCAATACCTTCGTTCTCGAAAAGAGAAGGCCCGCTGTCCAACCCAGGCGCTTGAGCGAAGGCCGGGGCTCGGATTCAATCAGTCGATAAAGGGAGTTGGGTTTGTGACGAGTTTTATAAAGATTTACGTTCATGCGGCCTCGCTCAGCGCCTGAGTCGATATGCGAATTGCCGGTGGACAAAGTCCGCACTAGAAGGAAATCAATGAGCCAAGGGGAGATTCTGGAGTTTCTGCAAACCCGCGTAGGACGAGGAGTGGTTACGACTTATCGAGAATTGTCGCTCTTTGCCTACGGCCACACACAGGGCGCGCAGGCTGTAGGGTCAATGTTGCGGGCCATTGTCGCCCGTGACGCTGACGCATCGATTTGGACCAATAGGGTTGTTGCGATAGACGGTAGCGCTCGAGTGGCCGGTCAACTCGAGCAACTTATCGACGAGCAAGTACCTGTACGCAACGGGCGGGTTTCGGTCGATGAAGCTGACTTCGTTCTCCACAACGCCTAGGTGGCCCTCGGCGCCAGTGGAAGTGTCGATGAAAGGCTCAGTTTCTAGAGGGATCTTGTCGTTGTGAGAGAAGTAGTCGTAAATGAGGGGTACAAGAGACTGGGCGCTATCTTTGGCTGCGCTGGTTTCGTTGCCGCTTGCGTTGGTGGGCTCTATTTGTGGGGTGACATCAAGAGCGGCAATCCGCGAATAAAGTTCGAAGACTTCGGCCCTTATCTTCTGGGAGCTTGCATTGCTGTCGCGGGTCTTCACTACACCACCTTTTGGGGCTGGGGCTGGATCGCCGCACAAAAGGGAGATTCGGGTGTCTTAGCTGCTGGAAGTCGGATAGCCCGAGGGTCTTTCGTGGTGTTCCTGATCGTCCAAGTGGTCTTAGTGGGGATATTTTTGTTCTCACGGCTCCCATCATTCAGTTGGTTTCACATTCTTTTCTTCGCAACCCTTTGGCCGACTCTGGGCTGGATTGGTATGTACTCGGTCATCTTGATCTCTTGGCTCTGCCAGTGGGTCGCAGATGGTTTTGCTGAAGGGCGGGTATAGTGGCAACCATCGTCAGCTTGAGAAGCATGCATCTTCAGCATATTTCGGAGGTACCATGGAAAGCTTTGTCTGGATTGTCCTCGGTGGGATCGTACTTGCAGCATTGACCTCCGCTGTCGTGAAAGCGCCTGGTCAGAATCTAAACTCGAGGTTTGTCGCTCTGGGTGAGTTGAAAGGCATGACAAAAGATCAGATTGTGTCTTCGGTGGGCCCCCCAAACTCTGTTTCGGGTGCTCCTGAGGGTAAGACTGTTTGTCAGTGGATAGCGACTGGCTACCATATTGCACTGTTATTTGATGGCGAAATCTGTGAGGGCGTCACGCATGAATTTAGTGCTTGAATCTCCGCATATCCCAGCGGCTCGAGGCGCACGGCGCGGCGCCGGCGCTCAGCCGCGTCGCGATATGCGAATTGGTGATTCGGGAACATGAATCTGGGATACCGAGGTGGAGATGGTAACAACAGATATGAAAGACTGCTTCGTGATTGCCCCAATCGGGGAGCAAGATTCTGACATTAGGAAACGGTCAGACCAAGTCCTTAAGTTTATCATCCGGCCAGCGGTTGAAGAGTGCGGCTATCGTGCGATTCGCGCCGACGAGATTGACAAGCCAGGAATCATCACAAGTCAGGTTATCCAACGGGTTGTTAATGACCCCTTGGTGATCGCGGACCTGACGGACCGAAATCCGAACGTTTTTTATGAGCTGGCTATTCGTCACGCAATAAGGAAGCCGCTGGTTCAGATCATTCAGAAGGGAGAGCGAATCCCCTTCGACGTTGCTGGAACTAGAACAATCCAGGTAGACCACAGAGACCTCGAAAGTGTCGACTCCGCAAAGACGGAGATCTCCAAGCAAATCCGTTCTTTGGAAAAGGACAGCACGGATCTCGAAACACCAATATCAGTCTCCCTAGAGCTTCAGTTGCTCCGGCAAAGCGATGATCCTGAGGAGCGTTCCCTTGCAGAAGTAGTTGCCATGCTCTCGGAAATGCGGAGCGGTTTATCGAAAGTGGAGTCAAGGCTTGGCTCCTCTGAAGATGGAGTTCTAGGCGGAATCGAACGAGAGCTGAAAAACCTTCCAATGCGCCTTGAAGACTATCTCTACCACTCGCCGACTGTTGAAAGGAAACGACGGAGGTTCCATCCCGGCATGCTTGAAGAGCTTGCTGAGTCTATCTCGAGGAGGCGGCAGGATCCTATCGGCATTCTCGTGATTGCAAGTGTTCTAAGAGACGAGTTTCCTTGGCTCTACGAACTCGGTATGGAGGTTTATCGCAGGTCCAAGGAGAAGAACGCAAAGGCTGCGGGAGAAGCACTAGAGGACTTTAGAATTGCTGCAAAATACACTCTTCACGGCCCTTTTTCAAAAGAGGCGCCTCGCAGCAAGGAACACTACTACTTTCTCGAGGAGATTCCTTTCCTATTGGAGCGGTACACTCGAGCATTGGAATTGGCTCCTCCGCGCCGCCCGGCCAGGAAGAAGAAAACAATTGACTCAGGCGAATGAACCGCATATCCCAGCGGCTCGAACGCACGGCGCGGCGCCGGCGTTCAGCCGCGAAGCGTTGGCCGAACCATAAACTGATATGCCACTGCTGATCAGGAGAGATGCTATTCGGCTGCTTGACGCCTCTATGGACAGCCTCTACCTGGCTGTGCTCAGTCTGGGCAAGCCACGTCGGTCAGAGCCTCGAAGCCCAGACTCTTTGCATGCATGTGAGATTGGGTTGATTGGAAGTTCCGCAGAACTCGCTATGGCGGCCTGTTTGGTCCAGGCTTTCGGTCCATCTGCAATTCAGAAGCAGAGTGGATTTTTCAAGACCTTTGGCCTGCTCTTGGAGGAGTTCAGGCTTCTGGTCAGAGACTCTCCAGCCGCAGCCGGTTTTCTCTTCCAAGATGTCCCGGACTCCCTTGCCCATCGAGACAAGCTAATCCAAAAGGCGGGCCAGTTCCGGCTACTACCAACGCTAAGGGCCGCAGGGCTGCATGCTGGACGTGGCCTCACCTGGGAGGCCACGGTTGTCCAAGCCAATACGGTAGCGGAGTTTCTGGATCTCCTTGCTCAAGCCTCGCGGCTAAGACCGTACCTGTCGTCGGTATCTCGTTGCCCATACCCCACTCAGCCAAGGGCCCTCTTACTTGAGGATCTGAAGTCACGGCTGGCAGAAGCAGATTCGGCTGCACAAGTAGGGCTACTCTCATCGATCTTCTTGCTTCTCCCCGACATCCCAACAGATGAGCCGGAGTGGATTCAATACCTGGAGAGGGTGAACGTCGTCCCCGAGGCTAAGGATCTGTCTTACCTACTTTCGGCTGCTAGTAACGCTCTTCCGGCTTCTCTAGAGAAGATCTCAGGAGAGGCTGCCGATATCCGAGTCAAGATTAAGGCGAGCGACGAAGGGACGTTGGCGATTGCGCCTCACTATCTGAAGAAGAGCTTTGGCCAAATTCGTGACCAGTGGTTTGCCGATATAGGAACCGCCAACGGCAGACTTGAACAAGGTGTATTTGATCCGCCGCCTGCAGAAACGGTCAGAAACGTATTTGCTGCTGGCTTGGATGAGTCTGGAATAACCCAAGATGGAGAGTTGCTTGCTGCGCACCAGGCTTGGCCTTTCATCGCTGCCAGCTTGAGTTGCGCAGGAACTCCGGGCCCATATTGGTTTCTAGTCAAGAGAAGTCAAGACCTGGGGCAGCTCCGTGCACTTTTGACGAAAGCTTCTAAGCATGGGCCGAAGAAGCTGAGCACAAATCTCGAAGAACTTCGAGTCGGGATCGAGGCGATCGAGAAATCCGAGCCTCTAAACCTTTCTCCGGAGGGGCCATTCAGCGACCTCAAACGAGAGGTCGAGAAGGCACTGGAAATGAGAGAGAAATTGCAGCCTCGCCTTGAGCGATGGCACGGTAATACCAAGAAACCCAGTCTTACAGGCACCTTTCTTGATCTAATCAGAAAGGTCGAGGAAGGGCAGCCTGTGACGCCTGCGGTAGAGCATATTCTTGCTCCAGACTTCCCGGAGGATGCTAAGGATTACTGGGCTCGTATCCTCGCCGAGCTGTCGTCTGAGAGCAATGATGCGCCCGGGATGGCGGCTATCCTCTCTAGCGACGGCCTAACTGGTGCGACCACTGCAGCGCGGAAAGCCATGCGGAGAATAGATTTTTCAATATTTGGCCCGCCATTGATTCTATGAAACGCTCCTACAAATCCGATTGGCTTGGAACGCGGCAGACCATTTAAGGTGCCAGGAGAGTATAGAAAGAATATATCAGCCAACACCGAAAACACCACCTTGGCCTTCAACTCAACCAAAAAAGGACACACCTTCCCCATCCCCAAAAACCTGAGCGATTCCGTTCCAACAGTGTGAGGCAACCGACGACAAACTGACTCTATCCGGGCTCAGGCGACCTCAACATATGCCCCGCCATCGCCCACGCCGGCTCAACGAACGGCAATCCCGGTGGAAACGTGTTTTCAGGAAAATCAACATCACGCTCGCCGGCTTTTAATCGCTCCGCCGCCTCGTAGTAGGCGGCCAAGATCAAAAAGAACGCCTCTCGCATTTCCCGACGAACCTTTTTGCGGAAGGCGTGGAAGAGCGGCTGTGGAGACTTCTTGAGCTTCGCCGGATAATAGTGCGGATTACCTGCAAGGACTGCCTCCACACCAAGGGGAGCGGTTCCGTTCTCGGCATGTCCGGCAGCGGTTTCGTCTTCGATCTTCCGGACAATGTCCAGGACAAGATCACGGCGAGTCTCCTGACTCAAATGAGTCCAGCAGGGCAGCGGGGCGATGGGCAGCTCCAAATGCTCGGTGAAATCTTCGAGGGTGACGTCTTCGTTTCGTTGGCAGGCGCGGTAGTATCCCGAGCGATCGATCCAGATCCCCTTGAGGGGCTCGCCGGTGATCAGGGCGTCGACAAAGTTGACTCCAGGCCAATCCAGCGGCCCGTCTACGAGGCCCTCCTTCGCGCCATTTTGTAGGTGATAAACGAGCCGTTTAATCTGAGCCTCGGGCTCTTGGGAAACCTCCGCAGCATGATAGCGATCCGGGAAAGTAGAGGTTTTCCAATCGTAAAGGATACCGATCTCGACCGAAAGCTTTCGGGTGAAATAAGCCATAAATAGAGACTGGATCTGTAGGGTGGGCGCTTGTAGATGGATGTGGAAATGCGACGATAAAAATGCGCCGCTGTAGATGTCGACGGGATAGCGTTCCCGGGCCTTGGCGAGTGTACCGATAATGATTTCGTTGAGCCGTGGACAGGGTTTGAGCAGGTGGCGACCTTGGATGCAACGATTCATCACGTCGACGCCGGCGTTGGGCCGGGTCCAGAGGCGGGGAAACCTAGACATGGGCCACCTCCGTCCATGGGCACAGCTGGAGGTGAGCCCGCGTCTGGGCTAGCCGCGACGGGCGAAGCATTTGAATGATGGATTTTGGGATGGTGTCGAGCATCTTCGTCTTCTCCTCAGCAGGTTGTGTTTGGAAGGCACAGTGCCTTTAATAGAGGTAGGACGAAGAATTGGCTCCAAACTCTGCGACTCAGAGATATTGCTCAAGTGAATCGATGGTACAAGGTCCGCAGAGGGCTTCCTGAACATCAACCTGGCACCACCACTGGCTGAAGTGAATCGGTAGTACAAGGTCCGCAGAGGGCCTTCCTGAACATCAACCCTTCCTGAACATCAACCTGGCACCACCACTCCAGGCACCACCACTCCACCACTCCACCACTCCACCACTCAACCACTCAGAGGGCTTCCTGAACATCAACCTGGCACCACCACTCAGGATTCGATAAACTAAGGGCCGTTTTTCATGAGACCGTTCCGACAACACAGCTTGCATTGTGGTCGGCCTATCCCTGCGCCCGGCAGCGTTCAGTATAGGCTGTCCAAACGGAGACGCTGCGATGAGCTTGACCGAAGACCTTCGCGGAAGCTCGAAATCGAGCTTCTGGAACGATGAGATGTCACCCCGAGCGAGCGGCCTGCTGATGCTCGGAATCGGACTGATCCTCGGTGTTTGGCAAGTGGCTCTTCCCCTGCGGGCCGCAATGTCCGGCGCAGCGGAGATTTCATACCGAGGCGAAGCGATCTTTCTGACGCCCATATGCCTCCTGATCGGCGCCCTCTACACCTTTGCTACCGATTGGTCGACCCGAGTCTTCGGCCACCCCCGACGTCCGACCCGCGCCGGATGGGGGCTTGCCCTTCCCTCATTGGCAGCCGGCTTTGCGCTCATGGTGTGGTTCGAAGACTTCCTCAAGAATCGAGGCTACGGGGTCGACAGCTTCTTGTTCTGGCTCTAAACTACCTCAATCGGACTCTCTGACCATGAGCCTCAACACTCAGATCAGCCTGGTCTGTTTGCTGATCCAATCACTCGCCGCCCCCGCCGCGGCAGACCAGCCCCGAGCGCCGCACGGCCCACAACGATGCCGAGCGTCGCCGACAAATACACCACCAAGACCGCCCAGTCGACGGATTCAAGAACCACGGGACACCTCGCTCGGGTCGCAAAAGAGGGGAGCTCTTGGCTGAAGGTGATAGGTAACATTATGGACAAGACAGAATTAGCCATTTAGGGTGCCAGGGGAGTATAGAAAGCCTTTCGGCGTCTTGATCTCGTCAAGAAATTGATAGAATATGAAGAACAGGCCCCCTAACAAAATGCTGCCTCGGAGTTGCGGGTCTTCGTCCCTCATCGAGCGAGCCTTTGCGGCTCGGTTTCGGTGCCCCCGCTGTGCCAATGTACGTGAGACACTGAGGCCCCGAGAAATTAAAGAGCAAGGGCGAGATTGGAATGACCGTGGACTCGACTGGATTATTGGAAGCTTCATCGGAGCGCTCGGCGCAAGATCCTGATCCCGAGGTGCCGCCATTTAAGGCGCCAGGTAGGCGCCCTGATGGATCATGCAGCATTTCTCGAACCTGTCTTCGAGGTCGTAGAACCCAAACCTCGAGCGAGAGCGCACGCGCGTCGCTCAAATTCGCACGTGACATCCCAAACAGTCAGAAAGAAGTTGGAGCTCGGAGCCATGGAGATTTTTAGAGGAAAGTTCCCAGTTGCGTATGGCCAGTTCTACATACTACTCAGCAATGATTTCGATGGCGACATGGAAAGCTGTTTTGCTGAACAAAATAACGGGATTTGTGGCACTGCAAACTCCGACGTCGTTTTCTTCATCACCGGTTTGCATACGGGCAACATCCATCTAGAATTGGAAGTTCTTGATTCTGCACCTCCACTTGACGACGAGTTTGAAGAGATCGTAGAAGCGTCGTTCCGTATCTCTCAAGACTTTTCAATCCTTGTCGATTGGAACAACAATTTATCGTTCCCTTTGAATCTGAAGGACGGTGAATACAGAGCCCGCTACAGTGCCAAAAATATGGGCCTTGCGGAGGATTCGGGTGATTTTGAAGCAGGGAATATCGAGCTCTATCAAGTAGAAATCTGGCCGTCAGCCCATCACGAAGACAAGATTCTAAAAGTAACATCAGAGCGTGCAAAATATTGGCATGAAGAGGTGGCGGGTACCAACGCATAACAAGGCAATGGAGCACTCTCCGGGACTTTGCGTTGCTTCCGTCGAGCTTTTCACCGCGATCTGCAATCTGTGATCCATTGCGCTCCCACCCAGATGCCCTCTTCAACAATTTAAGGGCGCAAACGGACCGGGCACGAACGGAACGGCACGAACGGCGAGTGGAGTGACTTGAGAACGGCTAACTCAGCCAGTCGAGCGCACGCGCGGCGCGGACGTAACTCGAGCGCCGGCTTCGCCCCCGGAACGGAAGCGGGAAAAGGCATGACGAGGTTTCGGTTGTTTCTGCGTGCTCATGGGTAGAGGGCTCCGGCAGGCGCCGGACGCCCCTCGAAGACGACTCCACCCACGAGACAACGAAGACTCCCAAGGAGATCCCCATGCCTCACACCAAGACCCACTCCAAGACGCTGACCCCCTCCGAAGAGCCGAGCCTCGACAGCGGGCACCCGCCTGAGTCTCTCCGCCATAGGAAGCACACCGCCCATGATGAAGACATCTCGCACGGTGCCGTCCAACTCGCCAAGGCAATCGGGGACGCCCGCCAGATCATGTTCGCCGCGCCCTGGGTCGCCGAGAGCTCGGATCCTGAGCAGGAACGGGCGGCTGCCGAGCGACAGCTGAAGCATCAGCTCTCGGCTGCGCTCGACCAAGGATTTGCCCTCTATGACCCGCACCGGCCAGAGCTTCGGCTGCTCGACCAACACAACCAGTTCGGTCTCGTGAATCCGGACAACCGATACCACATCGCCAACATCGAGACGCCCGGCACCTATACCCTGCGCGGCCGGCGTGGAACGAGCGCCGATTTGCAGATTCAGCTGGGTGGTGGTGGCATCGCCGATTCCAACCTCGACCCCGTGAGCCTCCTCTCGCTCGACGATCTCGTGGTCGAGGACGACGGCACCTTCGAAATTACCATCAGCGACACCGACCCGGGTAAGAACTGGCTGTGCAACACCAACGGGGATCTCAAGGCGAGGAACATCCTGATTCGTGAAAGCTTCATGGACTGGAACACCGAGGTGGGCAGCACCTGGTATCTCGAGCGCACGGACACGCGCGGCTTGCCGAGCCCGCTCCCCGATCGCGACCTCGTCGACTACCAATACGAGCTCGCCTCGCGGTACCTTGTGGAGTCTACCCGCACCTGGGTCGAGCTGGTCGCCGGCATTCGCAGTCGGATTCCGGAAGGCAGGTTGACGCCACCGACCGAAAGCAAGCTCCCGGGCCAATACACCTCCATCGGCATCTTCCCCGTCAAGGAGGATCGGGCCTTCATCATCACGCTGACCGAGGCGCCCGCGCGATACCAGGCCGCCCAAGTCGGTGACCTCTGGTTCAACGGCCTGGACTTCTGCCACCGCCAGACCAGTCTCACGCTCTCGCAAGCGCGGCAAAGTAGCGACGGACTCTACCGGCTGGTGCTGAGCGCCCGGGATCCCGGTATCGCCAACTGGCTGGATCCAGCCGGCGCCTCCACCGCCTTCATGTACGTCCGGTGGCAAGGGCTCCAGGAGGGACACACGTTCGCTCTATCCAACTCCCCCCGGGCCCGTGAGGTTCATTTCGACGAGATCCGCGAGAACCTACCCGACGACGAGCCGGCGTTCTCGGCTGAGCAGCGAGTGGAGCGACTGTCGGCCAGGCAGGCTTCGGGGTTGAGGAGCCCGCGCGCGTTCTAGGGCTTGGCTCTGTTGGAGAGAAGCGAAGGACGGACGCACCCCGGCTCCTGAACGTGGCCCGGCCTACCCAGCCGATGTTCTGTCGAGGTGCGGGTCCGTCCCGAAGAGCCCGAAGCGTGGATCCCCCGGCTCGTCGGTGTACCGACTTTTCTGTTTCTCTAAACCTCTACGCCCCCGAATCGGCATCTAACCCGGAGCGCGCGCGATAGCCCGTACAGGTCGCTGCGCTCCCTGCCACGCCCAACCGGGCTGTCGCGCCCGCAACCGGTGGCTCGAAGCCCGGCTCCCCGGACGGTGAGCCCCCGGACGGCGCTCGCTGATCGGGGGGCCAACCGAGGCAGAGTTTCTCAACGCCGGCTTTCGGCGCCCGACTCCTCCAGCGACCAGGCGCTGACGTCACCGGACTCGAAGCCGTCACGGAAGAGCACCAATCCGGTGCATCCGTAGCGCGCGAGATGGGACGAGACGAGAGTATCGATGAGGTCGAACTGTCCGCCGACGAAGAGCTCCGGATCTCCACCGAGGTCGAATGCCTCGATCGCGCGGATAGCCGAGTTGGCCTGACCCGGCAGATAGCGCCACTCCGTGCCGTCCCATGTCGCCAGCCGCACACCGCGGCTTTCACCGGGTGGTGTCAGGTAGCCCGCGGCGTAGAGCTTCGGGCCGAATCCGTTGTCCATGACGGCGAAGTCCGAGACGAGGCCATCGAAGCCGGCTCCGACGGCCGACCAGGTCGAGCCATCCCATTTCGCGACGCCTTTGGCCTGGACGCCGCCCGCCGACGAGAAGCTACCACCGATATAGAGAGCGGCACCGTTGCCGTCGTCGAAGACGGTCATGGCCTTGACGGAGCCCTGCACATCGTCGCCGAAGGTCACCCATCCATCGCCGTCCCAGGCGGCCAGATGTCTCGAGACCTGGTTTCCGGCGACGTCGAAGCCGCCGCCGATGAAGAGCTTCGGGCCCGTGCCGTCGTCATAGACCGCGAGCGCTTCGACCTCCCGGTCCACTCCCTCGTCCAAGGCCGTCCAGGAAGCGCCGTCCCACTTGGCGATACGGCTGAGCGGCGTGTCGGAATGGGTGAACCGGCCACCAGCGAAGAGGGCCGGGCCGTCGCCGTCGTCGAAGACTGCGATGGCTTCGACGGTGGAATTAAAGCCATTCCCCAGGGGGGCCCAGGTGTCCCCGTCCCACTTCGCGATATTCCTCGCCTGGACTTCGCCCGCTTCCGAAAAACTACCACCGGCATAGAGGCTCGGGCCATGGCCATCATCGAGGAACGCAAGTGTCTCGACCGGACCTCCGAGACCGGTGCCCAGAGGTCTCCAGTCTAGACCGTCCCAGGCTGCGATGCTCTGCGCGCCGCCCTGCCCGATCCAGCTGAAGGCTCCACCGGCGACGAGCTCCGGCCCCTGGTCGCCGTTGAAGCGTACGAAGGCGTTGATCTGACCTCCCGCGCCCTGCGCGGTGCCCGGGTCCGCCAGGCCCCGCCATCGATCGCCGTCCCAGGCTGCGATGTTGTTCGCTTGCGAGGTCCCCGCGGAGAGAAAACTACCGGCGGCATAGAGTCGTGGCCCCGTCCCGGGATCGAAAATGCCGAGGGCTGTGGTCGTTCCTGTGACGCCGCCGCCCACCGCTTGCCAGCCCTGGGCAGCACTCCATTTCGCCACGGGGCCTACGGCCTGGCCGCCGGCAGACTCGAAAGCGCCGGCGGCGAAAAGCGCAGGTCCCGTGCCATCGTCGAAGATGGCGAGCCCGAAGACACTTCCTTCGATTCCGCTCCCGAGCGCGGACCACTCCTGACCGTCCCAACGGGCGATTGAATTGGCCGGTGCACCACCTGCTTGGTCGAAGCTACCCGCTGCGTAGAGCTGAGTGCCCGTCCCGTCATCAAAGGTGACCAGGTCTCCGAACCACAGGCCACCGTCGGAGCCGACGCCTTCCCAGGAGGCACCGCCCCAGCGGGCGAGGCCTCGAGCGTCGACGCCGTCTATCGAGCTGAAATTACCGCTGATATAGATATCCGTTCCCGTGCCGTCGTCGAAGGCCGCGATGGAGTAGGCAGCCGGTGGGTCCCCGAGACCTTCCCACGCGGTGCCGTCCCAACGAGCGAGCCCCTGAATGGACTGGTCTCCAATCCCGTGAAAGGTACCGCCCACGTAGAGAGCCGTGCCATCGTCGTCGTCCAATACCTCGAGCGCCAAGACGAAGCCGTCGAGTGTGTCGGGAGTCGCCGACCACTCATGGCCGTCCCACTTGGCGAAGTACTGGATCGGCTCGCCCCCGGCCTCGGTGAAGACACCTCCCGCGTAGAGGGCAGGGCCGTCGCCGTCGTCGAAAACCGCGAGTGCCTGGATCGAATCGTTCATTCCACCGCCGACGCTCGACCATTCGGAGCCATCCCAGCGGGCGATGTAGTTGAAAGGTGTCGAGTCGATCGACACGAAGTGGCCGGCGATGTAGAGGGCGGGGCCGGTGCCGTCGTCGAAGACCGCCATGGCTTCTGTATTGGCGCTGGGACCTCCCACATGGAGACCCGGCGTCCAGCCGCACGAGCCGAGCTCCGCCTCTTCGCCCGATGCCCGGAAAACGTGATCTTTCTGAGCGGTCGCGGGAAGGCCGCTCGCGAGCCACGTGGCGAGAGATAAAAAGGTAATCAGTGTATTTGCGAGACGAGTGGGTAGCATTCTTGAAAGTAGCATTCTTCGAAGTCTCCGCAAGAGATGCAGATTGAGAGGGGATAAGAAACTTGAGCTCTCGAAGAGAACCTTTTCCTTGACGAATAGACGAAAGCCGGCTCGATCTCCCTGGTTTACGTAGCTTCTTCTCGCTCCATTCGAGGGATTCGAGGGCCTGGGATGAATGGTCGTCGTTCATCCGTCGAGCGGCGGCTTTCCAGGATAGGTGCTCCGCCGGCACCGCGAGGTCCAAGAGCGTGTGCCGTTGCTCGTCGTCGCCCTCCTGGCGGGCTGCAGTTCCGGTGATTCTCAGCCAGAACCGCCGGCGATCGTCTACACGCCGCGGGCACCCAATCCCGAAGACGACTTGCTCGAAGTCGAGGCCGCGGTGCCGACCGACGACCTCGAGGCGAGCGAGCTGATGGTCATGAGCACGGCCGACGATCGCTGGCGGGTCGAGAAGACCGGCGGCGCGGCCAGCGTTGTCGTGACTTATCGGCTGCGATGCGCTCCGGCTGGCGCCAGAGCGCCCGCAAGCGCTGGAACGTTCGGATCGAGAACCCCTACCGGCGTCCTCGAATGTCGGTGGGTGGCTGCGGACGGGACAGATCGACAATATAATTCCCCTTCAACGCATTCGTTCTCGAAAAGAGAAGGCCCGCTGTCCAACCCAGGCGCTTGAGCGAAGGCCGGGGCTCGGATTCAATCAGTCGATAAAGGGAGTTGGGTTTGTGACGAGTTGTATAAATATTTACGCTCATGCGACCTCGCTCAGCGCCAGAGTCGTTCGCGGGCAGAGCTAGTGAAACAGAGGCCAGCTTTTGAGGTGCCATGAGAATAAGAGGGCTACCTCACGTCACGGCCTCCGAGCCGGGGATATCGGCGCGGGTGCTCCGGCCTGGTAGCTTCCCCATTTGACCGGGCCCACTATGACCACGAATTTCACTCAATTGCTGGCGCTCGCCCGCCGGGGCGACCGCGACGCTGTCGAGCGGCTCTACGCCACGATTTACCCGCAGCTACGCGACATGGCGCGCCGCCGGCTTGGCGGCGACCGGGCCGGCACCCTGAGCCCCACCGTTCTGGTTCACGAGGCTTATCTCAAGTTGGCCGGGGCCGAGCACCGCGACCTGGCCGACCGCCGCCACTTTCTGGCCGTCGCCGCCCGGATCATGCGGCAGGTCATCATCGACAACGCCAGGGCGCGCCAGGCCGGCAAACGGGGCTCTGACGCCAGGCCGGTGACTCTCGATGAGGGGGGGCTGGCGGCGCTCGGCCCCCACTCGGCGACGATTCTCGATCTCGACGACGCGTTGCAGCGCCTCGCCGAAGCCGATGAGCGCCTCGTCCGAGTCGTCGAGTTACGCTTTTTCGCCGGCCTCTCGGTCGAGGAGACCGCCGCGGCTCTCGAGGTTTCGACTCCGACCGTCAAGCGAGACAGTCGCGTCGCCCGCGCCTTTCTCCTGCGCGAGCTCGGCTGACGGCTGCCGTTCACTGGAGCGGTGGGTCGTTCATGGCGCGATACTCGGCGGCTTTGTCGGATCGGCCCCAGGCTTCATAAAGACTGACGAGCCTCGCGAGCGCTCGAGCAGCTAGGGGGTCGCGCCGGCTCCTCAGCTTCGGGTAGCTGTTGAGCAGCAAGCGCTCGGCTTCTTGGTAACGTCCGAGCTCGATGAGACAGGCCGCCAGCGCGCTTTCGGCATGGTTTATCCACCAGATCTCCTCCGCATAGACCTGGCGGAGGATTTCGAGAGCACCCTTCGCCTCGGTGAGGGCGGCCGCGAAATCCCCCTGCTGGATCAAGACCTCGGCCAGCCAGGTTCGCGTGATCCCGATGTCGGAGTGGATGTCGCCCAGGAGCCGGCGACGCAGCGCCAGCGATTCCCGGAAAAGCTCCTCGGCCTTTTGGTAATCAGCCATCTCGAATCGGACATACCCCAGGGCCGCCAGAAAGAAACCGTGGCTGGGATGGTCTTCGGCCCAGAGCTTTCGACTGATGGTCAGGGCTTCGAGGTAGAGCTGCTCGGCCTCTTCGAGCTCCGATTGCAGGGTCAGGACATTGGCTAGGTTGTTCAGACTCGCAGCGACGAGGGGATGCTCCTCGTTCAGAATCTGACGACGGATCGCCAAAGCCTCCTGGTTCAGGAGCCTGGCTTCTTCGAGCTCGCTGCGATAGAACAGCAGAGAGCTCAGGCTGTCGAGGCTGGCGGCCACATCCAGATGCCGGTCGCCCAGCAGCTGGCGACGCATCGCGAGCCCCTTTCTCAGCAACGCTTCGGCGGTCGCCAAGTCGCCCTTCCCGCGGAAGAGGATCGAGCCCAGGTGATCCAGGCTCTCGGCCACTTTCGGATGATCCTCTCCCAACAGTCGACGATGCATCGCCAGAGCCTCCTGAGCCAGGGGCTCAGCCTTGTCGAAGCGTTGTCCCATACCGAGCGACCAAGCTAGGCTTTGCAAACTTTCAGCGACCGACGGGTGCTCGGCTCCCAGAAGCCGTCGACGCATCGCCAGGGCATCACGGCCCAAGACCTCGGCCTGTTCGTAATTCCCTTCCCAGGTCGTGAGCTCCGCTAGGTGCTGGAGGGTTTCGGCGACCTCGAGATGATCCTCCCCCAGCAGCCGCCGTCGGGTCGCGAGCGCCGATTCCAGGAACGAACGAGCCTGCTCGAAGAGCCCGAGTCGTACGTGGATCATGCCGATGGTATCCATCAAGGTCGCCCGTAGCCGGGGCTGGTCCTCGAGCTCGGCGGTGAGCTTGAGCGAGGCCATCTCCAGGATCTGCCGAGCGGTCAGAGTTTCGCCGACCGCCTGCCCGGGGTCCGCGACCTCGAAGAGGTCGATGAGGAATTTCGTCACCCGTTCGGCTCGGCTGCGCTCCTCCGCGACGCGATCACGCTCACGGGCGATCTCGACGCGCTGGAACCCCATGATGACGGCGAAGCCGAGGCAGGCGAGAACGAAGGCCGCCGATGCCGCCGCCGTCCAGCGGTTGCGGCGTACGAGCTTCCCCCAACGGTAGAAGACGGAATTCTTGCGCGCCGTCACCGGAAGATCATCGAGATAACGTCCCAGGTCCTCGGAGAGCTGTTCCACCGATCCATATCGTCGCCGCGGCTGCTTGCGCAGTGCCATGAGCACGATGTTGTCGAGATCCCCGACCAGGCGCCGACGCTGCTTGTGGCGCTCCGGCGGTACCGCGGTGCTGGGGGGTGGGGGCGCCTCTTCACACACCACCCGCATCATCTCGACCGGTGAGAGGCTCGTTGTTGGGTAGGGGGGGCGGCCGGTGAGCAGCTCGTAGAGCAAGATGCCCAGGGAATAGACGTCGCTCGCGGTCGAGATCGGCGCGCCCAGCAACTGCTCCGGGCTGGCATAGGCCGGAGTCATCAATCTGAGCGCCGTGGCGGTAGGCGCCATAGCCGGCGAAGAGAGCTCGGGATTGAGCAGCTTAGCGATGCCGAAGTCGAGCAGCTTGGGTGTCCCGTCGGTGCTGACCAGAATGTTGCCGGGTTTGATATCGCGATGCACCACCAGATTCTGATGGGCGAATTGCACCGCTGAGCAGACGGTGCGGAATAGCTCGATGCGCGCCTCGATCGAGAGCCCTTCTTGCTCGCAATACTCGTCGATGGGCCGGCCCTCGATGTATTCCATCACCAAGTACGGCAAGCCGTCTTCGGTGGTGCCCCCATCGAGGAGCTGTGCGATGTTGGGATGGGTCAGGGCAGCCAGGATCTGGCGCTCGGCGCGGAAGCGCCGGACATCCTGGCCCACCCCCGGCCGCAGAACCTTGAGCGCGACGAGCTGCTTGAATTCCTCGTCGGCTCGCAGGGCCAGGTAGACCACTCCCATGCCGCCACTGCCCAGGCGGCGTTCGACTTGGTAGGGGCCGATCCGCCGGCCCAGCATCGGATCGGCCCCGTCCGCCGGATCCCTACGGTCCTGGAGGAAAGTGTCTTCGTTCGCATCGGCGACGAGGAGCGATTCGACCTCCCGGCGCAGGGATTCGTCCCCCGTACAGGCCTGATCCAGGAAGGCGGAGCGTTCCTGAGTCGCGTGTTCGAGGGTCTCTTCGAAAACCTCTCGGATTCGCTGCCAGCGTTCACCTTCCATCGCCTCCCAGGAGCTCACCGCAATGAGCCTGGCCTCTCCTCGTCACTTTCGAAGTTAATCGCACCCGTGATGATCCCCTCCGGGCCGTCTTTCCGTTTCTCAGGATAACAGGCCGCTCGGGCGGCCGATAACCCACCCGAAAGGAACGACCCATGAAAAGCAAGATCCAGGTCAAAACAGGCAGCTCAAAGCTCGATCACAACCCAACCTCGGGCGCCGATTGCAGCGACTCGCCGAAGAATCAGGGTTTTCACCGGGCCTTGACTTGCGTCGTCACGCTTTTGTTGCTGACGCTCGGTTTGCCGCCAATAGCTTTGGCTGATAGTCCGCACAGGCCCTTCAAGATCGCCCTGCTCGGCTCGACCCCAGCCAACCTGTACGACGCAGCCATTGTGCAGGGCAGCATGGATGCCGCCGCCGACAAAGGCAGTCTGCGCAACCCCAAATATAAGATCGTGCCATTTTACAGTCACTTCAATATTGAGATCCAGGTCCAGCAGTGCGAAGAGGTCGTGGCGTCGGGAGAATACGCCGCCATGATCGTCGGGCCGGTGACGGCGGGTGGTCTCATCCCTTGCGTGGCTGACGCAGGCGCGGCTGGTATTCCCGTGATTGCCGCCGACGTGCATCTTGGCGACGATTCGTATACTTCGGAGCCTCAGGTAGAAGGCCAGACCGGTGCCGTCCTGGTCCCTCCTGCCACCGTGGGGCCCGCCTTTGCCTCACTGGCCGTCGACCGCTGTGTCGGCATCGATCCCTGCGAAATCGTTTACATCGGCGGTCTGTTCGCCTTCGTAGTGGATCAACTGGCGCTGCAGGAGCTTGAAGCGACTGCCGCCGCAAACGACAACATCGACCTGATCGCCGTGGCGGAAGGCTTCTACAGCGCCGAGATCGCGCGAGGGATTACACAGGACTTGCTCGAGTCCGGTGTGGTGCCGGACATCATCTTTCACGGCGGTGATCAAATGGCCATGGGATCGGAACAGGCAATCCTTGAAGCGGGCATCCCGCCGGCGCGGATTGACCTGGTCGGTGGCGGCGCCGGGGAGTATGGCGTCCAAGCCATTCGAGACGGCCGCTGGTACGCCACCTTCGTGACCTTGCCCTATGACGAAGGTTACATCGCGGCACAGATGGCCATGCGGGCGATTGTCGGTGCGAACATCAAAGATGCGGGGATCGACCCGGTGATCGAGCGTGGCATCCCCTACATGATGACTCGCGACAACCTGCCCACTTTTGCTGACTTCGAGCCTCAGTGGCCTCGTTGAGCCCAGGCTTGACCGTGGACCTGTCACGGAGAGACACCATCGCGGGCGGACCGAATAAAATGCAAGATGGAAGGAATCCGGTCGAGCTCTACCGTACGCAGGCCCGCTTTGCGGGCTCGGCTCGAAACGACGCCCGAGTAGAATAGGGGCGGCGCAGAAACGACCTAGGAGCGCACCTGATGATCGCATTTCTAGTTTCGACGTTGCTCATGGCCTCGTTCCAGGGCGAGGCTGCCTTTACCTTCAGCCACAAGGACTCTCTCGAGGTGGTGGCCATGGAAGCGGGGGGTCAGCCCCTTGCCGGGGTGACCTTGGCGCTCTGTCCCTATGACGCCCAGTCAGTGGGCATCGCAAGCTCCGAGCGATGTGCTCAACAAGCCACCGACGCCGAGGGAAAGGCGTGGTTTCGGTCCATCGCGCCAGGGACGTATGCGGTGACGGGCACGCTCGAAGGTTTTGCCTCGACCGCGAGTTACCCCCTGTCCATCCGGAGCCAGGATCCTAGTGCGCCCGACCGGGTCTTCCTTCTGCTCAACCCGGTGTGCTTCGACTGTTAGGACAACGCATGGCCGGGCCACGTCCAAGATCCCGAGTCACGGGCGGAAACCTGTTACGGACGGAAAAGAAATGACGAAACGACCGCTGGGGAACCACGCCCTCGGGCCCGATTCACTTCCCCACTGCCCGACGCCTAAGCCCATTTTATTCAACAGATGCGTGAATCCAAGAGACACCAGACAAGGAACCTTGACGATTTGATCAGCATCGGGCTATCTTCCTTTGCCAGTGACGCTTGGAAGTGAATCTCAATCGTCATGAAGAGAGCTGATAGCGGATGGTTCGATGGCGAGCCAGCAATGCTAACTTCGAGACTTGGGTTTTATTTGTATGTCGTCAAATTTAAGGTTAGGCCGCACGGAATACGCCGGAGTGCTTCGCCAAGCCCGAAGAGAAGACATCCCTGCCATGCATGTCGTTCGGCTGGCAGTGCAAGAGAACGCGCTGCAGTCGGCGGCAGTCAATGAGGCCAGCTACGTGCCCGCCATCGAAGAAACCGGCCGTGGCTGGATAATCGAGGTCAGTGGTGCGGTCGTCGCGTTTGCGGTCGGGAACCGAGTCACGGGCAATGTCTGGGCGCTCTTTGTTCATCCGGAGCACGAAGGTAGAGGCCACGGCCGGAAGCTGCACGACGCCATGCTGTCCTGGCTGTTTGCCCAGGGAGTAGAACGGGCTTGGCTCAGTACCGACCCAGGAACTCGGGCGCAGCGCTTCTATGAGCGCGCGGGTTGGCAGTACAAGGGTGTTTCGCCGAGCGGAGAGGCCTCCTATGAATACCCGTCCTTGGGTGCGGCCTAACTTCTCGTTCCAGCCGACCGCCTTCGTGAAGAGGAGGCGGGATCGTTGCTTTCTGCGATCAGCCCATCGGAACTATCGCTTTCCGGCCTCAGAACCACTAGCGATCTACTCGATGAATGAGGTCAAATCGTGAATTTTGATACCTATGTCTCTAGACTGCAGAGACTCTACTCTGACCTGAACCTTGAGCTTGAGCTCGCAGCGCCGGCGGGAGACCGGGAGCTCGAGAAGCTGCAAGCCGTAGTTGAGATCGAGATCCCGGACGACATGATTCAGTGTTGGAAGCGCTCGAACGGGAGTGAATCCTATCCTTTCTTCGGACATCCCCATCTGGTCATACCCTATGAATTCTTGACGGTGAATCAGGCCATCAGCGCTTATCAGGGGCTTGAGAGCCGGGCTGTCAACTACGAAGCGCTAGGGCTGGAGCGAGCTTCAGATCCTCGAATCAAGGATGGCTGGTTTCACAGGGGCTGGTTGCCTTTCGCCGAATTCGTCGGCGGCGACATCCTTATCTGTGACTTGGCACCTGAAAGCGGAAAGAGAGGGCAAGTCATAGGATTCAGTCACGATCCTGACGACATAGTGTTCATCGCTGCGAGCTTGCCGGAGCTCTTGGATCTATCACTTGCAGCGCTGGAGGAAGAGCAGGACCAGTTCTTTGAGGACTATCTGTGAGCAGCCGATCGCTCAGCCGATCATCGCAGCGGACTCACTGTCCGCTGCGCGGCCGGCCGGCGGGATGCGTGCGATTGTTCGACGGCATCCGCGTTGCTCACTCCGACGGAGTGACCTCCTGGCATGATGTGGACCGCAAACGCAAGCTCGTCTTCAAGTCGCAGGATCTTCGGGACGCCTACCATCGCGACATCGACGATGGAAAATGCTTGCTGAAGGATCGGCCGACCCTTGAGCCGACCCCGGAACAAAACGAGTCTGCGTATCGAAACTGAGGGGCCCAGGCTTAACCGTGGACCCGTTCCATGCCCAAAACCCTGGGCGCGGGAAGAGGATCCGAAGCCTGTCGAAAGGACTTTCGAAATCAAAGAGCCGGCTGAGGATGCTGTTGCTCGTCTGGGTCCTGGCCTGCTGTGGCATGAGCACTCGTCGTGAGCGCAACACTCCAGCGAGACCAGGCATCCACCCTTGCGAAGAGCAACCCGAAAAAGGCACTGGCAAAGGCCCGCAAGATCAACGACCCGTGGTTTCGGGCGCAGGGACTAGCATGGGCAGCGAGGTTCACCGACGGCGATGTCGTTGCCATCGCATCGGAGGCGGCAGAAGCCGCCCGGGGGTGTGGAGACGACTACAAGAGATCAGCGGCTCGGGCTTGGGAGATCGCTGCCCTGGCGGAACGCGATCACAAAAAGGAAGCCCGAAAAAGCTTGAGCGAGGCGCTCGCCGTCGCCAAACGTGTGGAGCCGATATCTTCCCGCAGCGAAGCGCTTTTCTTGCTTCTCCAGGCCGCTTTCAAGGTGAGTCGAGCGGAGGCGGAGAAGGTATTTGAGATCTTAGAGGCCTCGTGCCCGGTGGACGAGCACTGGCGAGTCAAACGCGCCGTGCGGGGCGGCGCGAAGATGGTTTCGGGGGAGAGTGAGCCTCGGGCGTTCTTCTGGTAGCGTGGTACATGTTTTGCCGCGCCCTGCGAGCAGGATCAAAGACCGCTTCGGATCTCAATCTATGATCCTTCTCGACGCCCACATCCATTCAGAGCCCCACACGCCCCCAGCATGAAATCACCATTCCAAAGCGCTGCTCAAGCCGTGGTCGACGGTGACTTGGAAACGCTCGAGTCCCTGCTCGAAGAGCGCCCTGACCTGTTTCGATTCGAACGGGAAACTCTTGCCCGAGGCCGCCGCCCGAGCCTATCCGGACCCCTTCATGCGCCCGCTTGAGCCCGCCGAGATCCTCCAAACCGCCATTGAGCATGGCCGCCATTTCGAGCATCAAGAAGTGGTTGAGCTCCTCTCGCAGAAGCTTGCCTAGCCCACAAATTTCACCAACCTTGTGCGCAACGCCGGAGTCGCGCGAGTGATCAACACCGGTTGGAATAGGCGCCAAGCCTAATTCGCCTGCCGGCACCCAACTCTTGATTCCAACAAAAAAGGCGAGCCGTAGCCCACCTTTTGCAATCTCTTTCTGAGAGGCTCGATTCACTTCTCAGCGATCAGTCGCCGCCCCAGCAATAATCCCGGCAAAGGCAAATGTTCATGCCGCAGCCGGCACTGTAGACGCAACGGCACGCGGAGCCGCTGCACGGGCAGTCCTGGGACGAGTCGGCGCAGGGAACGGCTTGGCTGCAATCGAAATTCGATTCCATGGCCAAATCGAGAACCGAGGGGAAGGGATAACCCACCTCGCTCTCGGCGCTGCAGGTGTAATCGTTGTCGCCCTTCACGCCGTCGGTTTCAACATCGCCCGAGGCCGCGCCGGTGGTCGCTACGGCGGTAGCGGCGGGTGCCGAAACCTCTTCGAGAGACGGTCCCATTTCAGCGCCGGCGGTCAAGGGAAGGCAAAGGAGAAAGGCTACAGCGAACAAAAGCTTTTTCATGTTTTCTTTCCTCAATAGGAGTTGTGGATAAGTTAGCTCACCATAGAAGTCGCGGAAAGACTCCGAAAACGGGATCAACCATTTGGAAATTTCTCGAAAAAATCTGAATTCGCTTCAGCTCACCGGGCAAGCACCACCGCGAAGCGCAGCTCTAACCGGAGCTCGGCACACTTGCGCTGCAATTGGCCTCGACGTTTTCCAAGTCTTCCGAGACTTGGATCACCAGGCGGTGGTCGGCGGAAAAATGAGCTCTAAAAATGTCTAGGCTACGCGCAAATTTCTCGGCCGCGGCCTCACACTTGCCCAGCTCCTGCTCTACCGTGGCCAGATTGGCCAACCCGATACCGACGTTCAGATGGCCCGACCCGTAGAATTTTTCATCGATGGCCAGGGCTCGCCCGAAAAGACGCCTAGCGGCGACTCGGTCACCTTGGGCGACCCGCGTCATGCCTAGACTGGTCAAGGGATAGGCTAATCTCGGATGCTCCTTACCGAACAACCGCTCGCCGGTCTGTAGTGCCTGTTCGAGAACTTCCGCGGATCGCTGATACTCACCTCGCTCATGGTGAACTTGCCCCAGCCCGTTTCGAATCGCGACAACGCGAGCGCTCTCCTCTCCAAGCTGACGAATTGCCAGATCGAGAGCGCGTGCCAAGACAGTCCGCGCCTCCTCCAACCGACCTAGATTCTTGAGGGCCGGCCCCAGATTGGACAACGCCGTCACCAGCACGGGGTGATCCGGGTCTGCACTCTCGAAGATCGCTACCGATTGGCTCAAATACTCCGCGGCCTTTTCTCCCCGGCTCAAATTGGTCATCAAAATACCGAGATCGTTTTTGACGCGAGCCACCTCGACGGATTTCAGACCGGCTTCAGCTTCGAAGATGCCCAGCGCCTCGCCGAGTAGCCGCTCAGCCGCCTTGAATTGAGCCAGCACGCGATAGGAGTTCGCAATCTCGAGCATCAGCTCCGCTCGGACCAACGGATCCTGGCCGAGCTCGGTTCTGACTCGCGTCGCACCTTGATCCAGCACCTCTTTCAGCGTGAGATCCGGGCGTGGATCCATCTTTTCCAAATTCGAGCCTTGGAATAAGCTGCGGAGAAACTCTTGAATCTGCTGCGCCTTTTTCGCTTCCTTGCTCGCTTCCCAAGCCTTGATCTCCGCCACCTTTTCCGCCTTGCGCGCCTTGATCAGCGACAGTCCGGCGGCGGCCATGCCGAAGCTCATCGAAAGCAACACGCCCACACAAACCGCCACCAGGGTCTTATGGCGCCGGATCCACTGGCGCAGGAGATAGGCCGGCGCTGGTGGGCGCGCCAATACCGGTTCGTGCCTTAGATGGCGCTCCAAATCTTCCGCCAATGCCGACGGGTGCTGGTAACGCTGATCCGGATCTCGGCTCAACGCCTTCTGGACGACGCTGTCCAAATCCCCTTCCAGACATCGAATCAAACCCGCCGGCGATTCCCTGCGCCGCTTCGCGATCCATTCACTTTCATCGCCCAAGCGGGAAATTTGCCCACTGGGGGTGGGAGGGTCTTCTTGCTGCAAAACCCTGAGCCACTCGGCGGCACCTAGATGACGGCGGATTTCGCTGGAATCCCTCGGCGGGCGGCCACACAACATCTTGTATAGCAAGGCTCCCAGAGAGTAAACGTCGGAACGGGTGTCCGCCGATGTTTCAGCGCCGGCCGCCTGCTCCGGGCTCATATAGTCCGGCGTGCCGATGCCCTGGCCGAAGGCAGTGATCGCCGTGCTGTCCGGGTCCAAGGCCTTGGCAATGCCGAAGTCGATAATTTTCGGCAGAAAGATTCCGTCTTCTTTGGCGACCAACACGTTCGAGGGCTTGATGTCGCGGTGAATCACACCCTTTTTATGGGCGTGCTCCACCCCTCGACACACCTCGATAAAGAGGGTCAGTCGCTCGCGAATCGACAATCGCTCTTGGTCGCAGAAGCGATCGATGGGGCGCCCGTCGACCAGCTCCATGGCGAAATAGGGCAAATCGCCTTGGCTGCCGGCCTCGATGACCCGGGCGATGTTGCGATGGCTCATGCGCGCCAGAATGCGCTGCTCTGCCTCGAATCGGCGCATCGCCTCCGGTGATCCGAGATCCGCTCGGATAATCTTGAGCGCGACCTCGCGTTCGAAGGGTTCCTCTTGGCGAGCCGAATAAACCCGGCCCATGCCCCCCTCACCGAGGACCTCGAGCAAGTGAAACGCGCCCACTCGATCGCCGACGCCGACCGTCGTTGACGGCTCGCCCCTTTGAGGGCGGTCGGGCTGAGCAGGCTCCCAGCGATCACCATCGCGATCAAAGGCCGCCAAAAGGCTCCATGCCTCGGCCTGCAGCCGCGGCTCGTCCAGCTCGTATAGAAGCTCACGACGTCCGGCCTGGTCGAGATCCACCGCCCTTCCCACGAGATCCTTGATCTTCTTCCACGATTCAGGCGTCACGTTTCGCCCCTCCGAGTCTCACTCCCGCAGCTCGCGAGACAAAAACGCCTTGGCCGCTGCCCATTCCCGCTTGACCGTGGCTGTGGAGGTCCCCAAGACCTCCGCAGTCTCGGGAACCGTCAACCCACCGAAGAAGCGCAGCTCCACCAGCCGGCACATGTCGGGGTCCACTTTCTTCAGGCTTTCAAGGGCTCCGTCCAATTCGAGAATTTCCGCATCGCGGATCGCGGGAATGCCGAGAGCGTCCTCAAAGGTCACCCTCACCTGGTCGCGGCCTCGCTTAGAGCTTTGCCGCGCTCGGTGATAGTCCACCAAAATCCGACGCATGAGCCTTGACGCAAAAGCGAAAAATTGGGCCCGGTTGACCAACTGGACCTTCATTTGGGAGCTGAGCCTCAGGTAGAGCTCGTTGACCAAAGCCGTGGGCTGCAACGTGTGGTCAGAGGATTCCTTTCGGAAATGAAAGGTCGCCAAACGCCGAAGCTCAGCTTCAACCAAGGGCACCATCTCCGACAACGCCTCGTGATCCCCGGCACCCCATTGCCTGAGCAGCTCGGTGATTTCTTTATCCATCTCGACAAATTATACGGGAACGACGAAATTCATCTACTGAGCGGACCAACAAACGCGACACGGGGGTCAATCGCGGGCAAGCCGGGATGGAAACTAAATCGGTCATTTGGAACCTAGCCTGCAGAGCTCACCAGCCTTCTGCTGAGACATGTCCGTGACGACGCTGCGGTGGGCAATCACCCTGCCCACCCCGTGGGCAACGCATGCCCACATTCCCGCCGTAGGGCCTTATTCCGGGCTATTGAGAGCTTGGCCTCGGTTTTGCTGTGTCCTTTGTGGTCAAACGCTGCGCACCATCCGTGGGCAGCCCCTTGGTGACGGCCATCGCACGGTATCGTGCATACGACTCAGCGCTTTAAGCCCTCGAGGAGATTTCCATGAAATGCATCCACAGCCTCTGCCTTGCTCTCGTCCTCATGACGGTATTCCTCATCACGGTTCCTTTCGCTGCCTCTGCTCAGGACACCTATTGGATTGCGATATACGGCAAGGACCTGCACATACCGTTCTCCGAGCTGATTACTGAAGACCCCAGCGAAGCAGAGTACAGCGGAGGAGAATACAGCCAGCAAGACTTTCGTGTGACCATCGTGCAGCGTCCGAGCGACGGCGAGCTGGAGGTGGGACCGGGTGGTCTGGTGTTCAGAGCCCGCGGTGGTGTGCAACCGGTTTATCACCCTGTCGACTTCGAGGTGTCGGTGCAATGGGCCTCGGGAGGTTCTGAGACCGCTCGCGGGACGATCCGAGTGCTTCCCCGCCGTCTACCGGTCATCGGCGACTTCTTCGGTGATGCCCAGCTGGAGGTGGGTTATTACCGGCCCTTGCGTTCGGATTTCGTCATCTGCCCGTGGCCGTCCGAGCCGGCTCTGACCCTCGACCAATGCGCCCACTACAGGGTGGACGGCGCGGCGCCCGGATTGCCGATGACCGGAGCGTGGTCGGACACGGGATACGACGGTCTCGGGATCTATCATCCGGAGACCGGTTTGATCGATGTGCTGAGCGAAGCGGCGCCGAATGAAAGCTCGTTGTTGATCCAGAGAAGCCTGGCGGGGCCGATCGACGCTTGGCCGATTGCCGGCGTCAACGCCACGGGTTTCGCCTTTTGGCGACCCCAGGAGCAGGAGATTCAGTGGGTGACCCACGATCGCGGAGGTCCATTGCGGTTGCTCGTCAACAGCTCCACGGGCCTGCCGGAAAACCTCCAACCGGTCATTCGGCGCAACGGCCTGGAATTCGGTTTCTTTCAACCGGACGCCAACATCGTGCTGTGGACCGAGCATCTCGGACCGACGGCGACCGTGCCGGAGGTGACGATCCCTTGGGCCCCGACCGGCTGGCTCCACGCCTGGATCGAGGATGCCTTCGACCGGCAATGGTGGATGTCCTTCGATCCTCTGATCTCTCGCATGGCAGTCGCTCATATCGTGCCCTATCACGGGGCACCGATCGTGATCGATCTGCCGGACGACCCGGACTGAGCCCATGTGAGCCCAGCCGCTGAGGGTCGTTGGTCCATTCGGGAGAAAATGGGCCATGGCCCGCAAGCCCCATGCCGAATTCACCGCGACGAGCTCGACCTTCGATCCCGACCAGCGGACCGAGACCTTCGACGGACCGACATTGTCGGCCGCCGAGGGATCGACGTCGGAGCTGGTTCGTGGGGAGTCCGTCGGCCGGTATTTGATTCTCGAAAAGTTGGGACGGGGTGGCATGGGGGTGGTTTACGCCGCCTACGACCCCGAGCTCGATCGCAAGGTGGCGGTGAAGCTTCTCCATTCCGTCGAAGGGCGCGCCGAGCTCCAGGCTCGACTGCGTCGGGAAGCCCAGGCCCTCGCCCGCTTGCGCCACCCCAACCTGCTCGGGGTCTACGACGTCGGGCGCCACGGGCAGCAGATCTTCTTCGCCATGGAGCTGATCCGTGGCACCACCCTGAAACATTGGTTGCGGAGCCGTGCCCGCAGCGAAGCAGAAATTCTGCAAGCGTTTCTCGATGTCGGCGAAGGTTTGGACGCTGCCCACCGTGCCCATGTGGTGCACCTGGATTTCAAAACGTCGAATGTCATGGCGGGCGACGACGGCCGGATGGTGGTGGTGGATTTCGGGGTGGCTCGGATCACCGACCGCCCGAGCGCCGGCCCGAAAAAAACGGCTGCGAACAAGACGGCACCTCAGGCCACATCCGAAGCCGGCGGCGGCGAGATCGGCGGTGAGATCGGCGGTGAGATCGGCGGTGAGATCGGCGGTGAGATCGTCGGCACACCGGCCTTCATGGCTCCCGAGCAGCTCGCCGGCCGCAACGCGGACGCCCGGGCCGATCAATTCAGCTTCTGCCTGTGCCTCTTCGAGGCGCTCTACGGCTGTCGTCCTTTTGCCGGTGCCGCCGGCGATCCTGGCTCAGGAGACGGCCGGCCTTGGCGAGTCCAGCTGCCGAGCAAGGCGTCGGTTTCCCCCAGGATCCAAGACGCTCTGATCCGAGGCCTGTCCGCCGACCCCGAGAATCGCTTTGCGAGCATGGCCGATCTCCTGTCGGCCTTGCGTCCCGTCGAGCGCCTCCTGAGCCCCCGTCGGGCCTTGGCTTTGGCCGCCGTCTCAGCGGCGTTGACCGCGCTGGTGATCTACCCGTTCTGGCGGTCCCATGCGGAGCGCCAGGGGCTGTGCGCGGCGGGCGACGCCAAATGGCAGGCCATCTGGCAACCGGCCCGCCGTGCCGAGCTGGCGGGCGTGTTTTCGAGCCGCAAGGAGCCCTTCGCCCCAGATCAATGGCGAAACGTCGGGACGCGGCTCGACTCGTATCAGCAGCGGTGGCTCGATATGTACGGTGAGACCTGTCGGGCGACCCACTTTCGCGGCGAGCAAAGCTCGGAGCTGCTCGATTTGCGCATGGGATGCCTTGATCAACGGCGACAAGAATTTAGTGCGTTGGTGGATCTCTTGGCCGAGCCGGACGCGGGCCGCGTCGAGGAAGCGGTGGATCTGGTGACCGGGCTGACTCCCCTCTCCGAGTGCGCGGACGTAGCCGCCCTGACGTCGCCTATCCGACCACCGGACGCCGGGGTCACGCGGCGGGTCGCGGACCTGCGAGGTCGGCTGGCGGCGGCCAAGGTCTTGCACGAGGCCGGCGAGCTCGACGCCGCGGCCGCCGAGTTACAGCCCCTGGATCGGCAAGCCCAAGCGCTCGGATATTGGCCGCTGATCGCGGAAGTCACCCTGCGGCGAGGGCGTCTGCAGGAGACTCTGGGCTCCAACACGGCGGCACAGCTCTATCGGGAAGCCCTGGAAGCCTCGGAGGTGGGACGGCACGATCAAGTGGCGGTGGAGGCCTTCATTCGCCTGGCACGCTGGACCGGACGTCAGGAGAACGACGACGAGCGGGGCTTGCTCTATGCCGCCAAAGCTCAAGCCCTGCTCGATCAATTGGGGCGCCGGCCGGAGCTCGAGGCATCGATCGCGGATCAAGTCGGGTCGATCCATTTTCAGCAGGGACGTTGGGACGCGGCCTTGGAAAGCTACCGTCGTGCCCTCGACATCGAAGGCGAGGGCTTCGACGAGCACCACCCCGCCCGCGCCCGCACGCTGACCCGCTTGGGCAACGCCCACCGGGAGAAAGGTGAGCTGAAAGAAGCCTTGGCCGCCTATCGACAGGCCTTGAGCATCGCGGAGCGCGCCTATGGACCTTCCCATCCGGACGTGGCCTCGGCTCTCAATCGTCTGGGATCCATGGCCACGGCGTTGGGAGATCCAGCGGCCGCGGAAACCTTCTTGAGCCGATCCCTGGCCATTCGCCACGACGTGCTCGGCCCGACCCACCCGCAGGTGGCGAGCTCGTTGATCGCCTTGGGCAACGTGCTGACCGGTCGTGGAGATGCCGCCGACGGTTACGCTCGGCACCGACGGGCATTGGAGATTCTCGAGGCGAATCTGAGCGAGGCGCATCCAAATCTGGCGATTCCTCTCGCCGGCATGGCGACGGCGGCTATGCTTTTGGATCGCTTCGACGAGGCCGGACGCTGTTTGGATCGCGCCTTGGAGCTCCAGATTCGAGCCTTCGGCGAGCTGCATCCCAGGGTGGCGACGACGGTCTTCAACCGAGGCATTCTCTTCAAGGAAGAAGGTCGATTCGCGGACGCCTTGGCGGAATATCGTCGGGCTCTCGACATCTGGCGGCGCCTGAATTTCGGACGTCATGCCCATGTGGCCGCCGCCTTGACCGGGGTGGGTCACTCTTTGACCGAGCTGGGGCGAGCTCGGGAAGCCCTGGAGCCGCTGCGAGAGGCGGTCGCGATGTTGGAGCAGCTGGACGTCGGGCCGGGACCGCTGGCGCGCAGCCGCTACCGTTTGGCCCGGGCTCTCGAAGCGCTCGGAGAGGTGGCGGAAGCGAGACGGTTGGTGTTGCTGGCGGTGGAGGAATTCCCCCGCGCCTCCGACCTCTATGCGCCTCTATTCGACGAAGCCCGCGCCTGGTTGGATGGCTCGGTGTCGCCGGGCTGACGTTCTTGCTCGTGGGCGGCGAATTCTCGCGGGTCGATGGCCAGCCTTTGCAATCGCTTGGACAAACCGTTGCGCGACACTCCCAACAGCTTGGCCGCCTGGCTTTGGTTGCCGGCGGTTTGGTTCAGCGCCGCGGACACCACCCTGCGCTCCGTGGCTTCCAAATATTGATCCAACGACTTGGTGTCGAGATCGAGCTCGAAATCGTCGACCGCCGCGGTCTCCGTCGACTGGCCGATGTGGCGGGACAGCATGCCGGAGTCGATCGCGCGTCCGTCGGGGCACACATAGGCGAGGCGACGGACCTCGTGCTCCAGCTCCCGGACGTTGCCGGGCCAGGCATGCCGGGTCATCAATCGCAGGGCCTTGACCGTCAATCCGCGAATATTCTTGCCGCTCTCGGCGTTGTGGCGCCTCAGGAAGTGGGCGATCAGAGCCGACAGGTCTTCGATCCGTTCCCGCAAGGGCGGGACCTGGAGCACAAAACCCGCTAAGCGATAGTAGAGATCCCGGCGGAACGAGCCCTGCTCGATCTGCTCTAAGAGAAATGTGTTGGTGGCGGCCACGATGCGCACGTCGATGGCGATCGGCGCGGCTCCCAAGGGCTGGACCTCTTTGTCTTGCAGCGCCCGCAGAAGCTTGACTTGCAGACCCGCGGGCATGTCTCCGATTTCGTCCAAAAATAGAGTGCCACCGTCGGCCTCGGCGAATTTGCCCTTACGCGCCTCCACCCCCGTGGCCACCCCACGGGCGATGCCGAAGAGCTCCGCCTCCAACAGCTCAGTGGGGATGGCGGCGCAATGGACGGCCACGAACGGCCGGTCCCGTCGATGGCAGGAGAGGTGTAAAGTCCGGGCGAGGTGCTCCTTGCCGACGCCCGTTTCACCGGTGATCAGCACCGGCAGGTCGGCTTGCACCAGGGGCCTCATTTCGTCGTAGAGGCGCGCCATCGTCGGTGCCGCGCCGACCAGAATGCCTTCCGGCCAGCTCAGCTCGGACTCCGGCTCGACCCTCGAAATCGGCCCGTCGGACGCGGTCGGCTCGTTGCGGAACGGTTCCGCCAGCAGCACGGCCAGGCGCAGCAGGGGGCGGAGCGCCGCCCGGCGACCGGATCCGCCCCAAAGCGCGATGGCGAAAAGCTCCCCGTCGGCAGTGCGCATGGCGACCGCCATGCGATCCTCGCTCGCTTCGTCCACCAGCTCACCCGGTCGGTCGGCTCGACGGCGCAGCTGCGGCTCCGGCGGCAAATGACCGAGCTCGCCGGAAGCCGCCAGAATCGTAGGCCCGTCCCCCGGACGTGCCCATTCCACCCAACATCCCGAGCTCGACTCCGAGACCCGGACCAACAGCTCGAGCGCCGCCTGCAGGTCGCCCGTGCGCCGACGGGTCAGCCGACGCCAAAACGCCTCGACCCAATCGAGCCCTTCGGCCGCTGGAGCGGCCCGGGTCAACAAGGTGGTTTCGTTCAGCCGCAGATCGGTGGTGGTCGGATCGTTGCCGTCGAGCCCGAGGGCCAGACCGAGCTCCGAGTCTTCCGCTTCGATTCGCCCGAGGACCAAGGTCACCGGACCGAATCGCAGCTCGTCACCCACCTCCAAGCGCTCTGGAGTCGACACCAGGCGACCGTTGACCAGGGTGCCGTTCTTGCTGCCGGAGTCTTGGATCACCAAGTGATCGCCGGTGACCTCCAGCTCGGCGTGTCGGCGGGAAATGCCCCGTTCCCGGATGCGAAGGGTCGACGAGCGGTCGGAGCCGAGCTGGTGCCGCCCTTCGGTCAAGGGGAACGAGCAATATTGGCCATCCACGGTTCCGAATAAACAGAAAAGGGTCGCCGATGGATCTTGGTTGGCGGTCATGGGTTTGCTTCGTTCTCGTCGAAGGCCGGCGTCGACAGCCGAATCGCTGGATCCGGGTGCATTGGAACGGATTGTTCCACGCGCCCCTGAGGGTGACAACCGCTTTTCTCGACTCGTTTCTTGCGCGCGAGCGTCGGCGACGTTCATGGATTCCAAGGTTTGTCTGAGCATGCGAAGTCTCCCAGGGGTCGAAAGGTTTCTCCAGAGCTGGAAAAGCAAGATGCGTTCCCGGCCCTCGAAGAGAGAGTCGCCCCAATCCTCGGTGTTGCGGACGCTACCTAGATCTCATCCAGAAATGGAACTTTCGAGCCAACGCGAGGCTGGGTGGACCGAGGACGGAAACGAAGCTTGTCTGAGCGACACAGCCTATGAATCGGCTTAAGCTCCAACACATCAGCGATTTATGGCGGTTCCTCAGCGGTGGCGCGAGTTCGTAGGGAGCCGGGGCCGCCCAGGCCGCAGGCCACCCAGCCGACACCCTGCGAACCCATTTCTGGACGGACGCTACCTAGGCTCGGTCGGCGCGCAGCCCGTGGGCAAAACAGCTGCTTCCTCCGTGGGCAACCGACGGCTCCAACATCCGGATCGCCCGATGAGATGGAGATGAAGGCACTTGTGAGCGGCGAATCTCGCTTTCGAAGGATTCCCCATAAGCCACTGAAAAATTGAGACTTGCCAGGAGACGTCGACAGGCTCTGCCGAGATTCGAAGCTCATCGAGCGTGGCTCGATGCCGGCCGGCACAGGGGTTGCTCTAAGGGCTCCTCGACAGAGCTCGAGTCAGTGATCGAGTCAGTCATCGAGTCAGTGATCCACGTCAGTCATCAGTCAGTGATCCGTGTCTCCGCGGACCCTGGTGACGCGCTCAAACAACCCTTTCATCCAAGGAAAACATCATGTTCCTCAAACGACATCGTCAGAAGATTTTCGTGCTGCTCGCCGGTCTCACCTTGACCACCACGGCATTCGCTCAGAAGGGAGAGGAAGGGCCTTCGTGGCTCGACGACGAGCAGGCGGTCGAGCTGATTCAGGCCGGCAACCATTGGTCGGAGCTACGCCTCTACAACCCCGACGAACGGGAGCGAGGGCCCGGTCACGTGGTCTACATGGTGTCGGCCGCCGGCATCCATGATCTACCGGTGTCGGAAGATCAAAAGGCGGAGCTGCGGGAGGACTTCGGCCTGAGCACCGGCAGCGGCGGTCCGAGCACCGAAGAAGAAAGCAGCCAAGAATTCATCCTCATCCACCGGGAGCTGATGGAGAGCATCGAGCTCGGACGTCTGCCCGAGAATTACGAGGTCTACTCCGACACCACCGAAAGCTGCTTCGGTTGGTCCGACAAGTCGGAATCCAAGGATTGGAGCTTCAACGAATGGAGCCAACAGCAAAACTTCAGCCTCGGCGGAGGTGTCACCGGCACCTATGCGGTGAACATTCCCTTGACCGGTCAGGCCAATCTGAAGCTCGACTATCGGCTGAAGAAAGCTTTTTGTGTGCCCTATAAATTCAAGTTCAAGCAAGTGCGGGCTTGGGGCAATGTGTCGGTGGCCGGTGACTCGGACCTTTTGGCTTCGCTGAGTCTCAACTACCAATGGCAACGGGAGTGGCAGCTGATGAATCCGAAAATTGGACGCATCAGCTTCTCGGTGGGTCCGATCCCCGTGTGGATCGATTTCCACCTTCCGACCTACGCCGGCCTGTCCTTGGACGCGACCTTGACCGGCTCCATCGGTTTCGACGCGGACTTCGGTGCCGAAGGCTCCTTCGACTACACCTGTAATTCCGACACCTGCTCTGGATCCCACACCTTCCAAGACAGCTTCGAGTCCGACGCGTTGACCGGCAGCTTGGAGCTGGAGGTGGAAGCCCAGGTCTACGCCCGGATGATGGTGCGCGCCGAGCTCTATGACGACAACCTCTTCTATGCCGAGGTGGGTGCCAAGGGCTTCGTCGAGGCGGATTTGTGGGGTTACTACGGCAACGCCTGCGGGGATGCGGACGGCGATGGCGACAACGAGACGGTGAGAGCGCTGACCGCCGACGCCGAGGCCGGCTACGATTGGATCTACGGCATCGGCGGCATCATCGTCTCCGATCGTCAATGGACCTCGACCGGCGGTCGATACCCGCTGGGATTCTGGGACCTCCTGGGCGAGGGCGGCTCCACCGCCCTGTCGCCGATGGTCAGCGGTCCGGATTCGGTGATCGAGGATCAGCCGGTGACCTACGAGGTCAACATGCGGCCGTGTTTCCCGTTCTCGGATCGGGTCAACCTGGCGATCGATCCCGGCGGATTCGAAGGCAATCGCTTCATCACGGCCCCCCAATCCTCGGATCCGACCCAGAATTCGACGTCGCTGACCCGCTCGTTCCCCAATCCGCGGACGCATAACATCGTGGTGACCGCGACCACCGACGGCGACGGCCGGAGCTTTCAAGCCTCGACCGAGCGGACCCTGGAGGTCCTGCTGGACGTGATCGCCCCGGAAATTACGTCGCATCCCTATTCCCTGGAACGTAACGAAGGTGAGCCCGCGGCCTTCGGCGTGACGGTCACGGGAACCCAGCCGACCTACCGTTGGTATCGCGACGGCGTGCCGCTTCAGAACGGTGGCGGATATTCCGGGGTCACCGCGTCGGTGCTGTCGATTTCGGGCGTCAACCCCGGGCATGCCGGTCAATACACGGTGGCGGTGTGGAATAGCGCCGGCTCGGTGACCTCACAGCCGGCGACCCTAACGGTCGTGCCCACGGTGGTGAACGAGCCCGATGTGCGAGTGACCCGCCACTACGACGGCGTGGAGATCCCCAACGGCTACTCCCACACCTACAATCCCACGCCGATCACCGTGCCGACCTCGGTCGCCTTCAACATCTGCAACGACGGCAACGTGGCGCTCGACATCGTCGACTCGGAGCACCTCGTGGGGCCGATTCCGTTCCGGCAAATCGTCACCCCGCCTGCCAGCTTGGCGCCCGGCGAGTGCGGTGTGGTTCGGGCGCGTTTCCACACGGTGACCGCGGGCACCTACAGCGGCGAGATCCGCATCGAGACCAACGATCCCGATGCCGGCGAGTCACCGTTCGTGATCCACCTACACGGCACCGCCACCGAGTAATCTCAAGCAGTCCCTAGAACCAAGAGCCCCGCCGGCGACCCTGTCGTCGGCGGGGCTTTTCTTGAGGTGCGGCTCAGGATGGAATCCGAGATGGCCTTCAGTCTGAGGAATCAGCGGAAGCCATGGCAGCCAAGATCTTCTGGACGATCGTTGCCATGACGTAGGCCGAGCTCGTGAAAAAACCAGGGCCCCAGAGCAGCATATTTGCCAGGTAGATGTTGCGGGAAGCCTCGGATCGAAAGGTTGCCATGTCGACAGCCGCGCCGTAGCTTTCTTTGCCTGAAAGCCTGTAGGGAGCGAGCAATCCCCGGCGGAGCAGATTTTGAATCAGCGCCGGTTGCCGCTCGCTCGTGACTCGGCGATCGGTGCGGCCCGTGGCGTCGATCAGGTAACGGCAGGGCTCTTTGCCGAACGCGTGAGCCACCCACAGGCTTCGGCCGGTGTCGTCTTCCACTATTCGTGTGTCTCGAAGCACCCGAAGCCGTCCGGCGCGCATCAGCGCTAGGAGCTTTTCAGCGGTTGGGATCGGGCATGCCGCGCCGTAGAGCAAGAGGGCGTTTTCATATTTGTCTCGGTAGGTCTGCTCCTCATTGGGCTCGAGCAGCCGCTCACCGAATAGGTCCCAGATGGTCCCTTCCGCATCGTCGAGGAAATCCACCAAAAAATTGTCGAGCTCAGCTCCTTGGGCTCGACGGATCTCTCTCGCCAGAAGATCGGTGGCGGTTTGCTGCAAGCTCGCAGAATCCCGACAGTCGCGATACGGATCCGTGACTTCCGACCAATTGACCGGTGATCCGTGAGCCTGAGCTTCGAGTTGGATGAGCTCGGCCAGCTTGCTCAAGCTGAGCTTTCCTTCGGCGGCCAACCGACGCAAATTCCCGCGCGTAAAATGTGTCCGGTCGAGGCTTTGTCGCGCCCGGCTCTGCATTTTTTTGAGGCGACCGCTACGGGAACAAAGAACGACTTTCCGCCGATTCTGGCCCGGCACGAAGCTCAGATCGCCTTGGGAGCCAACCTCGAATCGACAGCCGGTGGTGGCAGAAAAAAGGCGGTTGACGACGTCGTAGGCACTGAGGGACGCGCCGAGTATGTGGACTTCGGCCTCGATGGGAATCTCGTTGAGCTCGGGAGTGTCGAGATGGGACGGGTAAAACATCGTCTCACCCGTTTTGCGGGGCAAACCGGCCACCAAATCCGGGCAGCGGCCGATCGCCAAAATAACCGCGTCGGCTTCGATCTCGGTTTCGCCCCAGCCGAGATGGACCTTGCCGGTCGAGTCTTCCCACATTCGAGTCACCTCGGCGGATATCGAGACGACCTCAATTCCTTTGATCGCCGCGACGGTCCGGGTCGCCGCGACGACATCCTCTAGAAAGAGCCCGAAGATCGACCGAGGAAGGTGCCCTTTCTCATCAAGCTGCGGCACTAGATCGGGACGCCCCGCCAACCAATCCACAAAGGCTCTGCGGTGGGTCGGCGAGAGACACATCGTGTCGTTGGTGTTGTTGATCAAATAGTCGCGACATTCCTCCGGTTGGTAGGCGAAGCCCGGACCGAAACGACCCGAGGCTTCGAAAAGGGTGATCTTTCGCACGGGGTAGCCGTCCACCAGCTGAAAGAAAGCACTCGTGCCGGTGAAGCCGCATCCGACAACGGCAACATGGCCGGGGAAGGTCATTTCTCGTCTCCTACCACTCGTGTCCGCATGATTCCACTTTGTTTCCTAGGTATACCCCTGTCAAGACCGCGGAAAATTTCCCAGCCGCTTGAACGGCGAGCCTGCGTGAGCGCGCTTGACATTAAGTTACCATGGTAACAAAATAACTCCAAGAGCCGACTGGGCTCTGAACGTCCTCTTGGAACCCTGAACACCAGGAACCCTGAGCACCACCGAGGTCGTGGAGACCGGTGGAACCTACGCGGTGGACTTTTACGCGGTGGAATTTGGAAAGGAACCCACATGAAGCACTCACTTTTTTGGCTGCTCGATCACTACCCGGAAATCAGCGAATCTCCAGCGGCGCGATACGAAAACGCCTTGGATCAGGCCGCCGAAGCCGATCGCCTCGGCTTCACCTCCCTCTGGATCGCGGAGCATCACTTCAGGACCATCGGCACGGTCCCGAATCCCGCGGTGCTTCTCGCCGCGATCGCCCAACGAACCAAGGCGATTCGCCTTGGACCGGCGATCTCGGTCCTACCCTTGCGCGGGCCGATACATTGCGCCGAAGACTATGCGCTGGTCGATGTGCTCTCCGAGGGACGCTTGAATATGGGGGTCGGAAGCGGCTCTCATCCCGCTGAATACGCTCCATTCGGTGTGGATTTCGAGCTCAGGAGAGACATCTTCGAGCAGCATCTGGCGAGCATCCGCGAGCATTGGCGAGCTGCGGCCGGCGGCAAGCCCGGGGAGGGATCGATCAACGTGGCTCCGCTGCAGCGGCCTGCGCCGCCCATCTACATCGCAACCCTCAGCCGAGAATCAGCCTACCGAATCGGCCTCGCGGGTGATTCCATGTTGACTTTCCTACCCCCTCCAGCCGAGGGCTTGGACGATGTCGTGGCGATCGTCGATGCTCATCGGCGAGGCATCGTGGAAGCGGGCAAAGAAGACGGTGCCGCCGAGTCGGTGGTGATGATGTTCGCGCATGTCGCGGAGACCGAAGCCGAGGTCAGGAAAACAGCGGTTCCCGCACTAGCCCGGTTGATGCTCAACATGACGGAGAGCGAGCTTCCCGATGCCCAAGCCTTCTACGAGCAAGTCCGACGGAACCGAGCCGGCCTCTTCGGTACGCCGACCGAGGTCGCCGGCCGGCTAGACGACCTCGAGAGCCGGGGTATCGGCCACATCGCTTTTGTTTCTCAATTCGGCGGAATGCCCGTAGACGCCGCCAAGCGAAGCCTGCAATGGCTGGCGCCCCAGCAGGCTCTCACCGGCTGGGAGCTGAGGAAGACGTCATGAATCCTGAGCTCCGGAACTGACGGCACGAGACTATCGCTACACTCCCAGAGACCGTCTTCCTATTGAATACTGCGATAGTCTCGGGTCTGGTCAAGGTACGATTGGACTCAATCCAAACGGCTGGAGCGCGCGTGGCGCGACGCCGTTCGGCCGCTCGAGGAGCTGCCCTCGATCTAAGGAGCTCAACGGGATGAAGATGCCCAGACTGGATAAGACAGTGGTGACGATCGGCCCTCTCGATGACACTCAAGAGAGGCGAGCGTTCTGGCACAGTCGCACCCCAGCCGAAAGGTGGGCCGCGATAGAACAGATGAGGCGGATCAACTATGGAGAACACGCAGCTACCGGAAGACTTCAAAGACTTCTTGAAGTTGCTAAACGAGAGTGATGTTCGCTATCTACTCATCGGCGGGACCCAATCAGTTTCGACCGCTTGGCCCCACGGCTGCCCGGCGTTCGGTCCGCTGGGGATGGTCTTGTCGGCGCAGGTGGACATGAAGGGCATGCCGTTGTCGATGACGGCCATGACGAGCCGGATTTCCTCCTCCGTCAGGAGGCTTGTATGGGCGTCCTGCTCTTCCGGGGTGCCGGCGAAATCGTGACGTCCGCTCAGGTCGTTTCCGGTCAGCACCTCGAGCAGGAAGCTCGTGTCCGAGAATCGGCCGCCGCGTCCCAGATGGGCCCCATACGGGTAGTCACTGAGGTAGAGAAAGCGGTTGGAATCCGAGGGATCGGTGATGGCGAGCGCTTGGTAGCCGGGATCCCAAGGGGCCAGATCTCCTTGCGGGAGGTAGGGCTCACCCGGCGGGATGAAGGCCTCGATCTGCGCCGCGTCGTCGAGCATGTAGGACCGAGCCACCGACCAGTTGTAAGCGGGAACCCGCTCCGCTTCGGGCACGAAGTCGAGGTAAGCCGACACCGTGTGGGCCGGTTGAGCCCACCGGCCCGCGGGATAGTTGGCGGTTGGGGAATAGGTCGCTTCGAGGGTCAGCTCCCCCGCCGGCGACGCTCCCGAATGGCATTGAACGCATTGGGCGTCGAGGAGCGGCCGAAGGGCGTGCAGGAAGGTCAACCGCCGCGGATCGACCGAGCCTGCCAGGATGTCGACTGCGGGGGCCGACGCCGCCTCGGTTTTGAAGTCCATGCCTTCGGCCAGGGTTCCGAGGCCCGCCAGACCGACATAAGGTGTCGCATCGATGGACCCGTGGCAGGACGAGCATTGAGAATAATACTGACCGCGCCGGACCGACGTGTCGACGGTTTGGCCCGGAGGCAAGGTGAAAACCCGCGAGTGTTGCGCCACCATATGGCCTTCGGCGTCGACCCCTTGAAGCAGCAGCAGCTCCCCCGCCGGCAGGCGCAGGCGCACGGAGCGATCCGTGTGCAACGTGACGTTGCCGAAGCCGTCGCCTCCCAGGGCCGGCGGGATTCGATGGTGGGTGAAACCGGTGGCGTTGACGATGCCCAATAGGGTCGGATGGTCCACCGGTCCGCCCCAGGTGCCGCGGTAGACACTCTTGCGATAAGGCAAAGAGTCGGCCAGGCAGGCGCCGTCTTGCATGCCCTTGGTCAGCACCCGCACCGCCACGATTTCGTCCAAGGCCGCCATGCGGCTCGCCTTCGACTGCCCGTCGTCGATGCGCATGCTGAGCCACAGGGGAAAATCGGCGATGTGGAGCTCGGCGCTCGATTGGGACTCGTCGGTCACGACCGCTTGCACCGGAGGCGGCTCCCGGCGACCGACCCAAGTGGGATAGCGAAACGATCGATCCTCGGGCGGCGTCAAGAGGACCGTCACCGCGCCGTGACGGTCGATCCTAGCGATGGTCATCTCCGGCAGCCATGGCTGGAGCCCTTCCCAATCCTGACGGATCCTGTTGCCGTAGTAGTCTTGGAAGATCTGATCGTCTTCGTCGTGCGCTTTGTAGTAAGTCCGCTCCGGGTGATAAGCGATCAAGGCGCCACCGGTCGGCTCCCAGGACATATCGCCATAGAACCTGGCGGTGCTGCAATTAGGCCCGTCCGGAGGGTTGTTGCAATAGGAAAAGGCCGGCGCCATCTCGCTTTCAATCGCCGGGTCGAGCACCGCGAATGAGGTGAAATCGGGGTCGATGCCGGTGCCGAGGGTGTGATCGGCGAAGAAGGCCTGGAAGAGATTCACCGACCCGCGGCGACGCCCGGTGATGCCGAGGAGATCCCCACCGACCGCTTGAACCAGACCTCCCCACATGTTTTCACCTTGAATTCGACCAAAAAGCACCGGCAGCTCCATCATGCCGTCGGCGGTCGCCTGGGTGTAGAGGTGGCGATCCATGCGGTCGAGATTCCAAGTGTGAAAGGCGACATTGCCGTTGCGCAGGAACGTCGGGCGATCGGCGGACCCACCCTCGCTGCGATAGAGGGTGCGCTTGTCGAGACCGTCCAGGGATACCGAAATGATGTTCTCGGTGTGCTCCGACCCGTGGTACGTGCGGGTGCCTGAGACACCGGTCCGCGGATCGGGGCTCCGAGAAGCCGTCACGACCCGTTGATCATCCGGCGAGAAGATCGGAAAAAAATCACCCTTCTTACGCATCCGCGCGTGGATATCCCAAATCCCCCGAAGCGGCAGACCGTCCTCGCCCCACAGCATCCAAGGATCCCTCCGGCTGACCGACCAGCCGTAGTGTCGTTGGTCCTCGGGCATCAGGTAGCGGGGATTCACCGCCCGTCCGTCGGCACCGATCTCCGCGACGCAAATATTCCACGACGCCAGGAGATAGTCCCCTCCGGTCGGAGCCATGCGACACTCGAAGACCAGACGATCGCCGGCCCAAGAGGCGGTGGAATGCCCGAAATCACACTCTTGATTCGGGCCGCAGAAGGACTCCGGCAGAAACAGGAACGGCTCGGATCCGGGCAGGGGCCGGCCAGTCGAAGGATCCACGGGCTGCATCATGATCGTGGCGCCGGTGCGCAGGCCGTATCGATCGTCGCGGGGCGTGCGGTTGATCGCCCAGAAATGGTCGGGCTGGTCGACGTAAGCGATGTAGGCGTGGGTCGCGCTCGTGCCGCAATTCCGGCAGCTCTCCATCTTTTCGAGCTCGATCCACTGCAGAAGCGAGCGGTACATGGGGTCGGAGGTGCCGGTGACGAGGGCACCCCCACCGTGCTCGTGGGAAGCCGGATCCGTCGATGGAAGGATCTTGCCGAGCAGTCGGCTGCGCCGCGGATGGTCCAGCGACGCCATCACGCGGAACGTGTCGTAGTTGCGTTGGGTTTCTTCAGGGGTGAAGGACGAGCCGTTTCGAGCCAGAGCGGCGTATGAAAATCTCTCACCGAGGTGGCAGCTGCCACATTGCTCGGCGATCAAGGGTTGGACGGTCGATTGGAAAAAGGCGAAACCGGTTGGGCTGTAGCTCGACCAAACGTCGAGACCCGCGTCCTCGAAGCCGTCGCTGAAGATCAGATCTCCACCGGCGTTGGGCGAGTGGGTCGGACCCGGAGCCGCGATCACGGTCAGGACAGCCAGAGCGATGCCGGCCACAAAGAGGGGGAGCACGGGAAATCGTAAGGAACTCATCGTAAGCCTCAAGAAAGGAGCTGGTCGGTCCGGTCGGACGGACGGGTCCAGCTGGCGCTGTGATTCATTCAGAGCGGTGATCCTAGATTGCTTATCAGCATATTGCCATGTTTACGAAAAGCTTATAACCCTATTTTCCGCTTTCGGTAAGGTCTCCGTAAGGCCCCCTCCGCCGTATCTCCCCTAAGATTTTTTCGGCGCTCGCTTCAGCGAGCCGGTATTTCTCGCCTTGAGCGAGCCGGTATTTCTCGCCTTGAGCGAGCCGGTATTTCTCGCCTTGAGCGAGCCGGTATTTCTCGCCTTGAGCGAGCCGGTATTTCTCGCCTTGAGCTTTCATTCCCCGAACCCCAGTTATGTCTCAGACCCCAACCCAATGTAGGAGATTCAGTCATGTTGCGATGTATGTCAGTGTTGACGGCCCTATGGACTTTCACCCTATGGACTCTCTTGGTCGGAACGGCCTCCGCCCAATATGTGGAGCCGATCACCGGATGGCCGGAGCCGCCCTTGACCCTGAGCGGAACCCTCTTCGAAGCCGACGGCGCTCCCGTGCAAGGCGAGCAGAATCTCGTGATCCGTTTCTTCGACAGCGCCCAGGGTCGGGAGCTGTTGCAAGTGGTCTTGGCGAGCCATCCGGAGAATCCGGTGGCGGACGCGCCGGTATTTTTCACGGACGGGGCCTTCGAGGTCGACTTGGCAGCCGCCCATTCCCTTTCGCCGGACGGCTACCGATCACCGGCTGAGCTTTTTGCGGCCCAGTCGAATGTGTGGATGTCGGTCGTCCGCGGCACGGAGACCGAGACCCCCCGCTTTGCGATGAAGGTCGTCGACGGATCGTTGGCGCCCGCCGACGGTCGGAAACCCGCTTTGGCCCTTTCCCTGAGCCGAGAGGCTTGGACCGCCGAGGATGTGACCCTCGCGACCTTCCAGCTGCCCCACAACGGCCAATTGGAATTCGTCGCCGTGCCCGAGCTCGGTGAGGTCGGATTGGTCGAGACCTATCCCGTGGAGCGGGGGCTGCGCTTCACCACCGAAGACGTGGATCCCCTCGAGCTCTATTTGGCGTTGGCCCCGTCCGACCTGCCGGTGCCCCAGGCCCTGATGTGGCATGCCGAAGATCCCGAGCTGGCCGCCGGCCGAGCGCTGGTGGATCACTTGGCTGAGCCGGTGCTCATCACCGATGAGGCGGTGGCCCTGTTGTCGAAGCTTCCGGATTATCCTCAGAACCATTTTTGCGGCTCCGATGGTCAAGGTTTCTTTGAGGTCGTGTGCAATAGCTATGACACCAGCGGCATCAACTTTTGTGAGTCAGGGGATTGGCACTCGGTGATTCGCAACAGCTATTCAGGGGGATGGCAAAAGAAGAAGAAGCAATCGGCGATCATCGGTTCTTGCAACACGAGCGTTTCGGTGAAGCTGCGTTATCGTGGGCTTTGCGGTTTCAGCTACTGCTGGAAAAACGCATCGTCCTACACGGTGGCCTATGGCAAAAGCTCCGGCAAGATCTACAGCGGCGCGGTCAAGCGTCGGCGTCGCAACGAATACAACCGTAACGACAGCGGGTATTTCCGCGCCCACACCTCGTTCTATTGATCCGTCGGGTCTAGGCATTCGAGCGCTATAGCCCAAGAGCTGGGATAAGCTCCATGCAAGGAGGTCGACCATGGAAAGCTCTTGGGCTCACCCCAACCTAGGGGTATTCGAAAACGATGGCTACGAATGGACCCAAACCCGGACGGTCGAGGGCTTCGAGGCCTATAGCTACAAACCTCGATATCCGGATTTCACCGCCGGCCGGGTCTCTCTCAGCTTCCCTATCGACGACGAGAACCCGGGACCGCCGGCGCCGGAGGCGATCGACCTCATGGCGCGGATCCTGGGCGATCTGCCCGCCTGGGCAGAGCGGGTCAAGGCGGCGGTTTGGGACGACTTTATGGGCCGTGGACCGGATTCGGGCATGTATTGGCACGGCCACTTGGAAGAGGTGATGGACGTCTTCGACCATTTCGATGCGGAAGACGGCATCCCCGCTCTCGAGAGCGCCGACCAGGTGCCGGCTTGGCTTTGCCTCAACGGCATCCGCGTCGATCGCGACTGGGAGGCTTCGGGAAGCTACATCGCCCACTTGCTCTTTCACGCCGCCTTCGACGAGGAGCACGGTCTCGGTGTGCTGACCGACGGCGAGAAAGTCCTCGGCATCGGCTACCAGGGGGACGCGTCGCCGTTTGGAAGCTGAAACAACCGATACCTGGGACCGGCCGGCCCCATCGGCGATTCTGCCCTCGGCGGGGCGGCATGACCTCTGAGCGGATTCTCTCTGTGCTGAATTATCTCTGAGCTGAATCAGCTCTGTGCTGAATCAGCTCTGAGCTGAATCAGCTCTGAGCAGTCGTTTTCACGCAGTTAAGGATGAACCCTTTTGTCCTTGCCGAGCCCACCCTAGTGCGTGCGGTGATGACGTTCGAACCCCTTGAACTGGAGAACGACATGTGGAACCCGTCCCGTCTTCGCCTAGGCCGCGCCCGCCGACTTCCCGCCTCGCCGACTTCCCGCCTCGATTGGCGCCCGGAGCAAGAGCTGGGCTAAGAACGCATCGCCCCTGCGGCTCTGGATCCAGAGCCGCAGGGGCGATGTCGTTGAAGACTGGCGTTGAAACCGACCGGGACCGGCCAACGGAGTTGTGGACGTCCAGCCGGTGGTATCGCCCGCAGCCCTATGAGACTCAGTGAACCCGAACCATCGGCGGGCTCGACCGCCTTCTCTCGAGGTTGGGATCCTGGATTTCGTCTTCCGGCTTGACGTCGAGCGGATCGGCGAAGGTGCTGACCCCCCAGGAGCCCAACAGATTGGAGAATCGAGTCCTGCGGTTTTGCAGGTCGTTCTGCACAAACGTCACGTTGCAGGGATAGTTCGGCGGAAAACCCTGGAGATGGTCAAAGAACTCACCGATGCACAGGGTTTGACCGAGCAAGAAGGGATGTAGGGTCGACTCCTGGCCGGCATTCCGGGGACGGACCATGAAATTAGTATTGAAGAAGTGGGTCGCCGTGCTGCCGCCGCTGAACACGCCCTTGGCCGCGCCGCCGTGGCAACCTCCACAAGTCAGCAGAGCGTGATTGACGTCGGCCCACGGATTATTCGGCACGCCGAAGCCGCAATCCCAATTGGCCCACCCCGTATTGCGCGCGAAATCCCTGCCGCCGACCGTCAGGGGTGAGGCGATGATCGCGGTGTGGTTGAGCAGCGCGGTTTCGTTGGCGTTGATCCAATTCTTGAGCGTGCCGCCGCAAGTGAAGCTGAGCCTCGTGGATTGCTTGGTGGTCGTCGGCACCAGGTAGCCGGTGGCGGACGGTTGCCAGAACTCCCGCAGCTCACCGGTGAAGCCGAATTGGTTGGCGAGCCAATTGGTGCGCAGCGCCGACAAATTGATCCGGCCGCCCGAAAGCGTGTGCGCGAAGCGGTCGGTCACCACCTGCAATTGGTTGCGGTAGGCCGCGCTGTTCTTTCCCAGCCCGCCGAGCTTGTGCCATTCCGTGGCCCACTTATATCGCGACCACAGGGCGGTTTTCATTTTGTACTCGAAGATGACGGTGAAGTTTTGGATCTGACCCGACGGCGTCACCAAGCCGTAGACGAAACGCCCTTCGCCGAAATCACCGGCCTGCATCAGATCCGAGCGATTGACGATCGCGAGCAAACGGAACGGCGACCGGGTGAGATCCAATTGACCGTTGCCCAGCTTGGGCCAGCCGTTGATGATCGGGTCGATCAACCCGGGTTGGCCGGGAATCGCGTCGCCGTTGATGGTCACCGGCTGCTTGATGCGATTGAGCCAGTTGAGGGTCATCTGGGACGGGTTGATGCCGGGCGCGGTCGACGCCAGAGAGGTCATCATCGCGCAGAAAGTCCAGGCGCCGCATCCGGTGGTGCGCGTCGAATCGTTGACCACCGCGAGATGCTTGACCATCAGCTCCCGATAAATATCGACCGAAGGGCCGAGTTGCATGGTGGTGACGTCCTCCGCCGCCACCGGGGTCATTGTCACCAACAGACCGAGCATTGCGAAAAGGGCCGTCAGAGATTTCCTCAATCGATTCGGTTTCGGGCGGTGGGTTGCCGGGGATAGTTGTCTTTGGGGGGCAATCGGATCCATCGAGATCGTCATCACAATTTCCTTCAGTGTTGCGGAGCCGGCAAGGCTCGGCGATGTTCGTGGGACAGACAGGAACCGCCATTTCGAACGGGCCGCTCCTGAAACGTGTCGCGACCCTCACGCGATATCCACAAACATAAGGCGTCAAAGATGCTCGCGTTCGATCACCGACCTCGAGAAATCTCATGATCATCCGTGATGATCGCCCTAGGTGACCATCAACCTGGCACCGATCAGACGGTGACCATCAACCTGGCACCGATCAGACGGCAACCGTGACCATCAACCTGGCACCGATCAGACGGCACCGAAAGCACGCTCACGCCTTTATTGACGGCGACCTTCGAGAGACATATCCTCTGGGGAATAAGCGCCGAAGGGAGCATCACTCTCATCCGCCCTTCTCAAGCTTTCCTTATCCTTCCTATCTTTAGGTCCTGCTTCCGTTCACCATCTCTGAGGAGATCCCATGACTTTCGATGTCTCGCGCCGCGCGGCGACGCCGCGACCGCTCCGTCCACATGCATTGCGTCTTTCAGCTCTCCGCCTCGCCCTCGTCGCCGGCCTGCTGGTCGCGTTCGGCGGCCGGCCGGTCGCCGCCCAAGGCGCGACCGACACCCATTTCGACTGGCCCGTGGGTCGCTGCGTCGACGGCAAACGAGTCTTCGGCCACGACTACAAGATCCAACAGGAGTACGACAATCTGCGCAGCAATTGGAGCTCAGGACGTTGTGTCAGCACTTACGATTGCTGGCACGCCGGTCTCGACATCCACCGGACCCCCGACGGCTCGACCTCGGTGAAAGACCCGGTCTTCGCCATGGCCGACGGACGGGTGAAGGGCACTGCCGACTGGGGCACCCAGGGCCTGGTGGTGATCATCGAGCACAATCTCGGCGGTCAGATCGTGTATTCCCAATACGGCCATCTCGACGAAGTTTGGGTGGGTGAGAACGAGCCGATCCATCGCGGTCAGCCCATCGGAAACATCATCAGCTGGCCGGACGACGCGGCCAACAGCCATGTCCACGTCGAAATGCGCTCGAGCCTCAAAGTCGGATTCTGCCCGAAGACGGCGCCCGACAATTGCACGGGACGCGACTACACGAGCGACTCCGAGCGCGCCTGCGGCGGCAACGGCTACAGCCTCGTGTCGAATACCAGCACGGCCTCCAATCTCGAAACCTGGGGCTTCCTCGACCCGGTCGACTACTACTTCGGCTATCGCCCCACCAGTCCGGCCTGGATCGCTTTCGACCAGGCCGTCAGCAAGGTTCGAACGATGCCCGACGCCAATGCCCCGCAGGTTCAGGATCGCGCGGTCGCCGATGGCGCCACCTATCTCTCACCTGACGTCTCCCTGACCCTCGATGACAATACGGGTGAGGTCAACCTGGGCTGGTACCAGCTGCCCACGCCCGACGAGGAAGCGCAGGAGTGGGCCGCCGGCTACATCGACGAAGGTTACAGCTCGACGCTGCGCATCGGCGAGGCGTTTCGAGTCGGCCGCCAGTGGACGCCGCCGACCGTCACCGACGAGAACCTGCTCGTCATCGACTATCGCTTCGAGCCGGAGAATGATCGGACCTGTGCCGGATCGAATTGCAACGGTCGCGCCGACGACGCGGACTGCACTTGCACGCTCGGCGCGTCGCTGATCAACCATGCCGACGACGACACGAACGGCACCGTCAATGGCACTGTCGACGGCATTGTCGAGCTCACCGTCCCGTACGTCGACCTGCTCGGCAATCCGGACGCCGACGAAGCCTGCGACCTGGTCGGCCGATTCGAGGATTCCGGAGTCGTCAAGCTCGAGCTCGACGACGAGGTCAACGTGCACGGCGGCGTCGCCGTGGAGCTGGAGATGCTGCTCGACACCTTCACCGAGGCCGGGGAGCAGCTGCTCGCGGGCCAGTGGCCGGAGAGCGACGACAGCCTCGTCGACCGGCAATGGAAGCTCGCGATCACCACAGAGACGGTGGCCGGCGAGCAAGTGGGTACCCTGCGCTTCACCGTCCGTCAGTCGAACGGCGTCGACCTTGAGCTGAGCGTCGAGCTGGACGACCCGCAATGCTTCGCCCAGGGCACCGAATACGACACCGGCTGCGACAGCGACACGAACGCCGAGTTCACCTGCGACGGCACCTGCGACGCCGCGACGCTCCACGATCCGCTGAAAGCGCGTTGCGTGTCGGACTTCGGCTATCGACAATGGCTGCACGTCGCCGCGATCTACGACACCGAGACCGGCAAAGCCGAGCTCTACCTCGACGGCGCCCGCAAGGCCGAGGTCGACGACGTGACCCTGCAAATCGCCGGCGGCGAGGCACCGATCCGCGTCGGCGCCGGTGTCCGCGGCCGACTGGACAACGTGCAAGTCTGGGCTCGCACGGCCGAGGCCACGTCGAGCAGCGCCGACACCGTGCTGATTCTCGACAGCTCCGGCAGCATGCGAACCAACGATCCGAACGACCAGCGCAAGAACGCCGCCAAGCTCTTCTTGAACGTCGTGCCCCAGGGCGACAAAGTCGCGGCGATCGATTTCGACGGCTCGATCCAGGATCAGAACGAGAACGTCAAGGATCCCTACGTCATCGAGGAGCGTAGCGACATCCTGCGGGTGATCAACGGCGTCAACTCGAGCGGCTCGACCAACATCGGTCTCGCCATCGACACCGCCTGCGACATCCTGAATCGTCCCACCGCCCAGAACCCGGTCAAAGCGGCGATCCTGCTCACCGACGGCCAGGGCTCCGTAAGCCCTGCTCAAAAGGACTGCTTCCTCTACGACCCGGACGACGCGGACGGCAACGATTGGAGCATTCACGCCCTCGGCTTCGGCGGCGCGCGCCAGTCGCAGCTCGACGCGATCATCTCAGGCACCAGCCCGCGCAGCACCGCCGACATCGTCGGCAGCGCCGAGGCGGTCCTCTGCCGTATGTTGCAGCTGCGCGCCGAGCTCGAAGGTCGCGAAGCGCAGCCCTGCACCGACCTGGAGATCCGCCAGGGCGAGACCATCGTGCTCGAGCAGACCATCGACGGCCTGTCGCGGGTGACCTTCTCCATCGCCTGGCCGGGCAGCGACGTGGTCATGACCCTGATCACCCCTTCCGGGCGGGTGATCGGACGCGACATCGACGCGCCGGATGTCATCCACGCCGTCGGCCCGACCTTCGAGTCCTACACCATCGACTGCCCCGAGGACGGGGTGTGGACCATCGAGCTCTACGGCGCCGACATCCCGGCGGCCGCCGAGCCGGTGGTCTTCGGCACCTCCGAGATCGAAGGCGGCTCGTGCGCCGCGGTCGAGGCTTGCGGCGTCGAGGCTCTCAACGTCGCCGGCGGCTTCAACGCTTTCGTGCTCGGTGACCTGACGCAGGATCACACCCACGTCGGCGGCCGCGTCGCGGCCGGCGGCAATGTGGACTATGAGCACGTCTTCGTCGGCGAGCAGCTCGACGCCACCGAAGTCGGTGGCGAAGCGTTGGTGGCCGGCGCCCATGTGCGCTTCGACCATGGCCGTGTCCAGGGCGGTGACGTCGTCTACGGCCTGTCCGCCGACGTCAGCGCGCCGACGGCGATCGTCGACGGCGTGGTGCGCCAGGGCACACCTATCGGCTTCACCGCCGCCGGATCGCGGCTCGTCGCCCTCGCCGCGCGGGTCGGCTCCCTGCCCGCCACCGCCGACACCCAGATCGACCGCAAGGGCGACATCACCCTGATCGGCCTCGGTGAGGAACGCAACGTCTTCCACCTCGGCGCCGAGCAGCTGGCCAACGCCAAAATCGTGCTGATCGACGTGCCCGAGACCTCCACCGCGGTGATCGTCGTCGACGGCGAGTCCGTGGTGCTCGACGACCTGGTGATCAAGCTGCGCGGCGGCGCCGACGCGTCGCGCATCGCCTGGGCTTTGCCCAACGCCCTCGATCTCCTGATCGCGGTCGACGGCATCAGCCTGCCGGGCGCCGTGTTGGCGCCGCGTGCCCTGGTCGACCTAGCCCACGGCCGGGTCGACGGCACCCTGGTCGGTGCCGCGCTCTTCGGCGACGGCAAGCTCGACCACGTGCCGTTCGAGGGCTGCCTGCCGCAGCCCTGACCCAGCGTTGGATGAACGCCGAAAACCCTTCCAGAGACGCTCTCAGGAAGGGTTTTTGGTCGCGAACGCCGAGAGTCGAAGCTACGAGTAGGCGGCAAAAGCCGCCGCTCAGTCTGTTCACTCAGTATGTTGGGGAGCAGAATCGGCTTCAGACGCCGTACATTCAGATGCGGCCGGCCAAATGGGCTCGTCCATCGCGCCGACTCGACTCTATTTGGCTAATTCACGCAGAGCGTTGCGATATTTGCGGGCACCTCGGGCATAGACCTTCATCGTGGTCTCGAATTGAGGATCATAAGGTGTCAGCAGGATTCCTTCGGGCGTCTCGATCGCGAGCACCGCGTCTCCCGCTTCGAGATGAAACTTCTCAGCCAGGGCCTTCGGGAGTGTGGCGCTGATCGAGCCGCCGGCGCGTCGCAGAGTGACCTCGTGGGTCATGGATTCGCCTCCTTTCGAAGATCTAGCATTTTCGTGCTACTTCAACAAGCGCCGCCACATTTCGAGCTCCTGATAGACAATCATGCTACAATAGCATTCAAGAATGCTACCCGACACTAGATCGTCGAACGAAGACATCCATTCACTCACGAGGAAGGCCCACCATGAGAATTGTCGTCGCGGGATCGATCTTGGGACTGCTCATCAGCGGAGCCGCATACGGAGAGCCGCCGGCACCCATCGGCGGTCAATTCCAGCTCAACTCCTACACCACGTCCTACCAAGAGCAACCGGCCATCGCGGTCGCACCGTCCGGAGGCGGCGCGACCGGACACTTTATCGTCACTTGGTCGAGCGAAGGGTCCCTGGATACCGACACTTCGAGCACCAGTGTCCGGGCTCGGCTGTTCAACCCCAACGATATTCCGCAGGATGTCGATTTTCAGGCCAATACCTACACCACCGCCGGTCAGGGCAGCGCCGCCGTGGCGGTGGCGCCCAATGGGAATTTTGTGGTCATTTGGTCCAGCATCGGCTCGGCGGGAACCGATACTTCCAGCAGCAGCATCCACGGTCAACGCTTCGATCGAGACGGCGTGGCCCAGGGCGAAGAATTCCAGGTCAACACTTATACCAGCTTCGTCCAAGCCAGCGCCGACGTGGCCATGGCTCCCGACGGCAGCTTCGTGGTGGTCTGGCATGGTGACGATACCGGCGGGCTGGATATCTGGGGCGGCATCCGCGGACAGCGGTTCGCCTCCGACGGCTCACCCCAAGGCGGTGAGCTCCAGGTCAACACCTATACCACCGGCTACCAGCTCTATCCGGCGGTGGCGATCGATGGCGCCGGAGACTTCGTGGTGGTCTGGCAAAGCGATGGCTCGAGCGGGTCCGACACGTCGAACGACAGCGTCCAAGGTCAGCGTTTTGCCGCCGACGGCTCGCCGAAAGGGAGTCAATTTCAGGTTAATTCCACGACCTCCGGCCCCCAATACGATCCGGACGTGTCGATGGCTCCGAACGGCGCCTTCGCCGTAGTCTGGTCGAGCAGGTTTTCCGAGGGGACGGACTCGGACCTAGCCAGCGTGCACGGACAGAGATTCGGCGACGATGGCGAGGCCCAAGGGGACGAATTCCAGATCAACTCCTACACCACCGGCCAGCAACGCCGCGCGTCGATCGCCATGTCGCGAAGCCGAGACTACCTCGTGGTGTGGCAAGGGGACGGCAACTCAGCGAACCCTCTTTGGTACCACATCCGGGGTCAGTGGATCGACGCAAGCGGCGCCTTCCTGGGCGAGGAATTCCAAATCAATACCGACACCACAAACCTGCAATCCAGCCCCGATGTGGCGGTCGCGCCCAACGGCGACTTCGTCGTGGTGTGGACCAGCGTGGGCTCGGCCGGCTCAGACACCGACCTGACCAGCATCCAGGCGCGACGATATGCCGGCTTCCTACTCGCTGACGGCTTCGAGGACGGATCCGTGCTTCTCTGGACCACCGACGACGGCGCTGATCGCTCGAACGGGCGGCATGCCATCAGAGATCCGTCTCAGCCGTAGCGACGGCGCCTTGCCCTGCCTTCGCCCGGTCCGTTCTCGGGCTGTAAGATAAGGAACCCAAATGAGGATCTCACAAGCCAGGCTGACACAGAGTCACCAAATCACGATCCCGAGCGAAGTCCGCCGCCAGCTCCAGCTGAACGCTGGTGATGTCGTCTATTTCGCTCTCGAAGGTGACCAGGTCGTGCTTCGCCGGCTCGCAAGGAGCTGGACAGAGCATTACCGTGAGCTCGGTTCGGAGGTTTGGAACCAGGAAGGCGGCGGGTCGGCGGCGATCGACCGGCAGCGCGACTCATGGCAGGAGCCATGAGCTCCGCAGAAATCCGGTTTGGGGAGAATGGAAGCCATGCTCCTGAGTCACCGCTTCGAGAGGGGCCATAGAAAGAGAAGTGTGGAAGAAACTAAAGCGAATGGTCGGTCTTCAAAGCAAACAGGCTCCAGAAGAGCCCGAGCTTCTGTGGATAGAAGCCGATGCCAATCCCTGGGGCAAACGTGTGCTCGACATAAGGCCGGTGACCCTCACACTGGTCTCGACCTCGCGAGATCCTCAGATGGCGCAAAATGCCGTGTCCTTCGGCGGAGAAGACGGACTGGAATTTGTCGGCCAACAGCCACCGTCTGGCCGGACCGTTGAATGCAGTCTCCGATTCCCGATCGCCCATCTGCTGGCGGATGGGGTCTTGTTCGTTCCTCAGCAGATGGAACACAAATGGGCGATCTTCTTTCACGCCAAGAGGATCATCTGCGTCAGAAGCTGGTTGCGCCAAGTCCAAATCGTTGCCCACGCCGAAGCTCACGGCGACGTCTTAACTGTGACGGAGATTCAAGGTACCTTCTTATCAGAGGACGAGCCTCCCGCGCTGACGGTTCGGCTACTGGATTTTCTTCTGCGAAGTCACGCTCTGAGCGCTGTCTATCCCGCGCCCATTCCAGCGGGAATGGAAGAGGAGCCAAAGGCGGCTGCCATGTGGTGCTTTTCGATGTTTGGTGAGCTTGCCCACTTCGCCACTTCTGAAGAGCTTGAAAGAGACGAGCCGGACAGCCCTTTGCGAACACACTCCCTACTGCATCTCGCCACGGCCCGCGGCGACCTCCCACAGATCGAGGCGAGCTTAGACTCCGGCATTCCCGTAGACATTTTGGCGGGAGATGGCCTTGCACCACTGCATTGGGCCCTGGCCTGCGATGATCTCAAAGCTCTGGCCTTGCTGCTGAAAAAAAGCTCACCGATCGACGTTCGCTCCGACGAAGGAGCTACTCCCTTGATGACCGCCGTTCAGAGTGGAGAGCTGCGCAAAGTCGCGTTCCTTCTAGAGCACGGAGCGGATCCAAACGCGAGTGACGATCGCGGCTTTACGTCCCTGCACCGCGCGGCCGAGCTAGGACACGCAGAGCTGGTGAGGAAGCTGCTGGATCACGGCGCAGCCCCTCACCCCGAGGCAGCCGGGCACACTCCCTTATCCCTCGCAGAAGCGCGGGAGGAAGCGGACATCGTGTCCATTCTAAAAGTTTATTAGAGAGCTCCGTGGCATTGGAGACTGCTGAGCCGGACGCCGTCAAGAGACGGCAGCCCGACTAGACACTCCAACTGCTGAAGTCAGATCCCGGGCGGCGAGGTTGCTCAGGTTGTCGCAATCCGTATCCGTGATCCGGCCCACGGATAGCACATCGGCATACCGGCTCTCTATTGGCTAGAATCGCCAAGCTCATATCGATTTCAAATCAACCGGAGGGGTGCCATGACCGAGGAAGCCTTCGCACACCGGACGCGCTACACGTCGCAACCGCTCGCGCGAACGGTGCCGGTGCTTTTCTGACGGAAGACACTCGGATCAAGAGCACGCCTGACCTTGCGGTGCTGCGTCTCGAGGAAGCCGTTCAGCACCTCGACCACATCGCAGAGCGATAGGGGACAGCCATAGAAAAACCCCCTTCCCGGATAGCCGGAAAGGGGGTTTTCTCAACGCGCCCGCCGGTGGAATCATCCGGCGGACGGATCGTTCGCGACTACAGGATCACTCTTCGTAGTGAGCGTTCTCGTAGTCGGTGCGGCGGATCAGGTTTTGGCCGTCCCACAGCTCCACCCAGAAGGTGGCGTCGGAGACTGCCGGGCAGTTGTTGAAATAACCGCCCGCCATGTAGCTCGCCTCGCGGCTGCCGCTCTTATTGCCGTCCCACACTGCCCGGTCGAGCTCGCAACCGGACGGAACGCCGCCGAGGGTGCTGGTCTTGACCTGGACGCTGATGCCCGTGCCTTCGCAATCGGTGTCCCAGCTGATGATCGGCAGCTCGCCTTGACCACGGTTGGTGACGTCGAATTGCTGGATGTCGCAGGCCAACACCGGCGGGTTGTAGGTCGCCCGCTTGGTGGTCGAGCGCGCGATTTCCGAGTTGGTGCTGGTGTTCCAGAGCTGGACCCAGAAGTCGGCGGCGGTCACCGCCGGGCAGCCGCTGAAGTAACCGCCGGACATGTAGTCCACCGTCCGGTTGCCGTCGGAGCTGCCGTCCCACAGGGCGTCGTCGAGCTCGCAGCCGGATTGAACGCTGCCGACCGTCGAGGTCAGGACGCGCACGGAAACGTTGCTCAGGTTGTCGCAATCCGTATTCCAAGCCACCCGCGGCAGACCGCTGGAGTAGTTGGTGATGTTGAAGGATTGCAGCTCACAGGGACCCGTGGGCACCGTGGTGACGGTCAACAAAGCGCTGTTCGAGGTCACTTGGCCGCCGGCGTTGGTCACCTGCACGGAGAAGGAGCCCTGCAACGCGTTGGTGGCGTTCGACACGGTCAAGGTGGCCGTGTCCACACCGGAGTAATGTCCGCCGTTGGAGAGGTTGGAGCCGTTCCGCTTCCACTGGTAGGTGAAGGGACCGGTACCGCCGACTCCGACCGAGAATTGGGCGTTGTTCCCCTCCTCCACGGTTTGGTTGCTCGGGTGGCTGGTGATGGTCGGCGGCTGAGGCGCGGCCTGCACGCTCACGGTTTTGGTGGTGGTGGCGTCGAGTCCACGGCCGAAGCTGTCGTGGGTCGCGGTCACGACCACATTTTGGTTGCCCGTGGAGGTGAAGGTGTGGTTCAGGTTGGTCGAGCCGGTCGGCACACCGGTGATCACGCGACCGCCGGACATATTCGGCGTGACGGTGAAGGTCACGTCTTCTTCGTACGGGTAGCAGGGACGCATCTTCACCACATAGCTCGCGTTCGAGCCGACGGTCACACTATCGGGTCCGGTGACCATGGGCTCGAGAGCGCTCGATCCACCGCTCAGCAAGTCCCACCAGCCGAGACCGAACTCATCGTCCAGGAGATTGTAGTCACGGTGGCTGGTGAAGATGGTGTCGAAATAAGCGTCGATATCGTAGCCGGCGGAGGCGCCGGCCGCGAGGCCGCTGACAAACTCGTTGGTGCCGTCGCCGTCACCGTCACCACAGGTGTTGCCGATATAACCCCAGAGGTCGGCGGCGATGAAACCCTTTGCCTTTACACCGGCTTCCACGGCGCCCCAAGCGAGCTCTGCTTCGATGTCAGCTCGGGCCCAGCCCTCGGCACGGGCTTCCAGCTCCACACCCAGACTGTATTGGGTGTTGAAGTTATCGTTGAAATTCGAAGAGCCGGAGCAACCCTGGTCCTTGATGCACTCGTAGAAGAAATCACCATTGATGTCGATATCCGTGGTCACGCCGAGCTCGCCGCTGATGGTGGCGGAGGCGTTGGCACCGATGTAGACCTTGAGGTCGACCGACGCAAAGGTGGCGTTGTAAAGCGGCACCTGGAGGACCTTGTGGCTCACCGAGAAATTCTGGGAGTAGGAGAGAGAGCCGGTGAGGTCGACGCTACCGTCAATGGTGGCGTTACCGGTGATCCGAGCCTCTCGATAACCTTTGAAGACACCCAAGAAAGTCTTGTATTTGATGTAGACAGTCACCGTGCCGTTGATCGGCACATTCGCCGAGAGGGAGCCCTGGAAAGCATTATTGTTGTAATTCCAGAGGTCGTAGTTGCCGCCTTCGTTGAAGGTCCAGGTCTTGGTCCATTCCTTGGTCGCGCGGGCGATCGAGCGGGCCTGGCTTTCCGTGATGCTCCACATGGTCGCTTCGTCGACCTCAAAAAAGTCGAAAACCGGGTCTGGGCGAGCGGAATCATCCGGCCCTTCGCTGCCGCCCGGCTCGGTCGCCGGGAAGGCCTCGTCCATCGCCGCGCTGCGAGCCCATTCGGGCATGGGGGCATAGGGGATGCCTTCGTATTGGACAATCAGCTTGTCCTCGTAGGTCGGTCCGGGAGCTTGAGTGGCTTTACCGAATTCTTCGGCACCACCACCTGGATCGCTGGGATCGTCGGGGGTAGAGCTCCAACGGCGTAGGCGGACCCAGCCCTTACCTTCGTCGAGAATCTCAACGGTTCTTGCATCGTTGATCCAGTTGTGGCCGCCATTGTCGGGTGCGGGATCAAAGATCTGAGCACCGACGGGCACGACGGCAAATGAAAACATGAGCGCAACCAACGACAACACGGTCGCTAGGGACGATCTGGACAGGATTCTTTCCATGGGGACTATCTCCGAGATGGTTGAGGTATTGGGCACGTGACGGCCCGAGAGCTACGGATCGCGATCAGTTGACATCGCAGATCCGTTTCAACTTCGGAGGTCTTCTTTTGCGTCTTCCGTGCCGGCGTCGTCGGTCGAGGCTCGGCAACCCGGGATTCGGGTCTAATCAGCGATCTCCGGGGACGAATGGGAAATCGAGCCTCTGACCAGACATCCGCGAGCGGGCGGAGCTGTCGCTGCGGTAAACACGAGGTGTTGCCGGCGTCAACGATGGCGACGAGGTTTCGACTCCGCCTTGAATAAATAGAGCCCGGCTTCGTACCAAGAGCTACAGCCACCTAGACGGGACCATCCTTCCGAGACCACCAGCCGCAGATCAGGATCCACTATGAGCCGTCCGATGATCGTGTCGTTCCCCGGTTCCGCCCTCTCGGACTCCTCTACCCCTGACCCATCCTGGATCGGCGGCAAGGGTCTGTCTCTCCTGCGCATGACCGAGCTCGGCCTACCCGTGCCGGCCGGAGCCGTGCTCTCGGCGGGCTTCTTTGCCCCGTGGGTGGAGCACATCCAAAGCTCGGAGCCTTGGCACCGCTTGAGACAACCTCAGGCAGAACAGACCCCAGAGCAAGAACGGGAGCTTTGCTCGCAGCTCAAAGATCTCTGCGCAGGCCTCCCGTGGACTGAGCAGCAGAGAGAAGCGTTGGACGGATGGCGAGAAAGCCTCTCCACCGAGCTGAAAGAAGGCCTCTTTGCCGTCCGCTCCTCGTCGCCGGACGAAGACCTAGACGCGGCGTCGTTCGCCGGCGGTTATGAAACCTGCTTGGGCATCGACCTGGAGGGACTGGAATCGGCCCTACGGCAGGTCTTCGCCTCTTGTTTGGACGAACGGGTCCTGGTCTACAAGCGCGAGAAGGGCTTCGATCCGTTTTCCGTTCGCTTCGCGGCGGTCATTCAACGGCAAATCGCCGCCGACGTCGCGGGGGTGGGCTTCTCCCTCAACCCGCTGACCAACGATTACGACGAAGCCTTGATCGAGGCCAATTGGGGGCTCGGCGAGTCGGTGGTCTCGGGAGCCGTCTCGCCGGACCGTTGGGTGGTCGACAAAGTCGCTCTCGAGCTCGTGGATCGAGAGCTCGGGTCCAAAAAGACCTCGATCTGGCTGGAGCCTGAGGGCGGAACCTCAGAAAAGCACGGCCATCGATCCGACGAGTCTTGCCTCGGCGACGCCTTGGTTTTGGAGCTGACAGAGCTGATCCAACGGGTGGAAGTCGCCTACGGACGACCCGTGGATATCGAATGGGCCGCCGCGGACGATCGGCTATTCCTGCTCCAGGCCAGACCGATCACCACCTACGTGCCCCTCGCCCCGGAGATGCAGACGGAACCGGGAGCGCGGCGCCGACTCTACGCCGACGGTGCCCTCTCCAAAGGCATGACCACCAACGAGCCGCTTTCCGTGATGGAGCTGGATTGGGGCAAAAAGTTCTTGCACCCGTTCCTCCATCGGCTCTGCGGCATGCAGGGCACACCGAGCGACAACCTAGTATTCTTCGCCGGTGCCCGCCTCTATTTAAACCTTTCGCATATGCTGCGCCACTCTAGCCCGGAGAACCTGGCCAAGGGCAACCGAGCCAACGATCAGCTGATGGCGGACATCTTGGTCGGCATCGATGCCGACCGCTACCGCTCTGCCGAGCGTCCCCAGTGGTTCCGGCTGCGAAACATCGGTCCCCTTCTCAGCTTGGGATCGCAACATAAAGGCATGGTCTGGAATAGCCTGAGACCATTCTGGGCGACGGAAAAGGCCCACGCCGATTACCTGCGAGAGATCACCAAATACGAGCAGTATTTCAAGGAAGAGGTGGACCTGAGCCTACCTCTGGCTGAGCTCCAGGAGACGGCCTCTCGAAAGATGATGAATTATGTTTTCGGAGTGGCTTGTCCGGCATTGAGCGCCGGCCTATTGGCCCTCGCCCTGGTCGATCGTCTGGGCAGGAAAAAACCGGAGCTTCGGGAGCTCACGGACCGACTCCAAGTCGGTTTCGACGGCAACGTGGTGGTTGAGATGGGCATCGCCCAATATCGACTGGCCCAAATGCTGCCGCCATCGGAATTCGAGGATCTGAGCCGACTCGAACGCAAGATTCAAGACCGTTCCCTACCCCCAGACTTCCTGGACGCCTGGGATCGCTTTATCGAGCTCTACGGCTGGCGGGGACCGAGCGAGATGGACCAAGCCAGCCCGCGCTACGCCGACGCTCCCATGCTCGCCCTGCGACAAATGTCCTACATGGCGGGCTCCGATTTCGACCCCGAAGCCACCCATCGACACAACATGGAGTCCCGCCGACAGGCTTTCGAGGAGCTCGTGGGCCGATCCGGATGGTTCCGTCGTTGGTGGTTGGGAAAGGCCCACGCCTTGATCGAACGATTTGCCGGCGCCCGCGACACGCCCAAACACCATCTCGTGCTTTTCGGCTACACCCTCCGTCGACGGGTGTTGATAGAAGGCAACCGCCTCGTCGCGGAAGGCCGTTTGGATCGCCCCGAGCACGTCTTCGACTTGACCCACGAAGATCTGCGGGACGCCGAAGCCGATCCGTCCCTGGATCTGCGCAGGATCCGCGCCGACAACACCCGTTTTATCGATCAGCTGAAGGCACAGGTCAAGCTCTTCCCCCAAGTGATCGATTCTAGGGGCAGGATCCTGCGTCCACCGGCCAAAGCGCATCAACCCGGAGAAATGCCCGGCACCGCGGTGTCACGGGGAGTGGCCCGGGGGCCGGTGAAAGTCCTCCACCGCCCGGACGAAAAGCCCATCGAGCCGGGAGACATCCTGGTGGCCTACACCACCGATCCAGGATGGACGCCCCTCTTCGTCAACGCCGCGGCGGTGGTCCTCGAAGTCGGCGGCGTGCTGCAACACGGCGCCGTGGTCGCCCGGGAATACGGCAAACCCTGCGTCGTGGGCATCGACCGGGTCGTCAGCCGCCTGCGGGACGGTCAAATCGTGGAGGTGGACGGCAATTCGGGCGTGCTGAGGCTGTTGGACGAGTAGTCGGCTGTTGTGAGCCCGGGGCGATTTGACTCATGCCGTTTTCGCAAGACGACCGGCCCGCCGCGATGGCGGCCCGGCCTGGGGGTGAGGATCTTACCGAATCACTCGCTTCTCCGACGGCAGGCACAACATGTCGGCCCGATCGAGCTTTAGTCCGCGCTCACCGAATTGGTTGCGGATATAGGCGTTGTCGAAGATCTGCTCGGTGAGGTCGAGCTCGTAACACACGAGGTGATCTAAGGGATTTTCGATCGGTGTCGTGTTGCCGGCGTGCTCTTTTTTGGTGGGGTTGCACAACAGCAGGGGAACGATCGCTTCGAGGCCTTCCTCGAAGCCGAATTGATCTTTCAGCGAGACCTTGATCGCCTCGGAATCTCCATAGACCTCGTAGCATTTGAAATGGTCCAGACGCTCGGGGAACGGGTGGTTGCCGGGCTCGATCTTCTGGGTCGGCACGGCGAGGTACGCTGCTTTACCGATGTCCAGCTTCTGATCCTTGCCGAATTGATTGGTCACCTCCACTTGGGACGGCGTATCCCCATCGGCCTGGATGCGAATCATTTCTAGATGCGCATCCTCGTTCTGGATCGGGGTCATCACCTCGTCGTGGATCTTGGTCACCGCGTTGCAGAAGTGGCGGGTTTCATACACCGCGACATCGCTGGTGTTGAATTGATCCGTGAGCACGATTTCCTCGTTCACGGGTTTCTCCGCTTCGGCCGGATAACACTTGAAGTGATCGAGATCGAATCCGGACTTCTCCGGGCGCTCGGGGGCGCCGACACCGAGGCTCGGTCCATCGACCACGCCCACCGCCACCGGTGCGGCCATGGCACCGTTGATGTTCTCGCTGAGCAGCAGACGCCGACTCGTCCAATCCACCAGCATGAGGTCTTCGTCCTGATCGCCGTCGACGTCGTAGGAATCGATGCCGCTGTAGTTGTGGATGCTGAAGGCCGGTCCCGCCGGCGCCGTGAAACCGGCCACTCCGTCGTTGGTGTAAATGTAATGGCTACCGTCGAAGGAGCCGCCCGCGATCACGTCGAGATCACCGTCTCCCTCCACATCGAAGAGGGCCAAACCAGTGGGATTGGCGACCACGGGGAAATCGACGCCTAGATCGAATTTCAGGGTCGGCGTGGCCATGCCGCCGAAGCCGTCGCCTTGGTAAAACCACACCTGACCCGCACCTTGGCCGTTAAAACCGAGCAGCATCACGTCGTCATTGCCGTCACCGTCGACATCACCGGCGGCGACTCCGAAGACACAATTGCATTGGGCACCGGTGGGCGATGCCCAGGTCAGGTCGAGCCCGGGGCTTTGCGGCGTAAAGCTGCCCGCGGGTCCCTGAAGATAGACGTACATGCCACCGGCCACGAGATGGTCGCCGACGATGAAATCGTTGAGATTGTCGCCGTTGAAGTCGGCGATCCTCAAATAGGTACACAAAAAGCTGCCGCCGCCGGGGGTGACGCCGCTGGCGACGGTGGTGGGTGTAAAGGTATTCGACGGGTCTTGGGTATAAAGATACACCTCGGTGGTCAGACCGTCGCAGGCCAAGAAATCGTTGTCACCGTCATTGTCCATATCCGCCACATCCATGCCGTCGACGATGCTCAGGCCGTGGATGTCGGCACGGGGCGCGAAGGTGCCCGCCGCGTTGGGAAAACAATGCTCATTGACGGTGCTCGAGGACGACGATCCGGTAACCACAAAGTCTGGATTCGCCTCGCAGAGGACATCTTGAGGAATACCTTTCGTCGCCGCTTGAAGCTGATGCTTCTGAAGATCGGCGGCCCTTAGCTTCATCGCAAGGTGCTCAGGGCTTCCGGGTTTTAGGCTGCCGGGCTGTGCTCTTTCCGGCTGTGCTCTTTCCGGCTGCGGAGCGGCTTGGGACGACACTGCGAGAATGGAGATGGCGGCTCCGGTGAGAAGGGCACGGGTAAGAGAGGCACGGCTGAGGAAGGAACGGAGGGGCTTGCGGATCATGGTGTTTCTCCTGGTTGAGGGCTGGCAGCGCCCAGCGCAGAGCTGAGCGTCGGGCTGCCGAGCCGGGAATCGTTCCCGGCATCCCGCTACCGCGAAATGCCGACAACTCTCCCTGCGCTTTTCCTCGAAAACCAGGGCCAAAAAATTCCGACGGGTACCGCAAGTTTTGCTGGTTTCGTCCAGAAGCTCTCTCTGGGCAGGCCCGCTCGCAACGAGCTCGCGGCACCGCTGAGGCGCCGTCGGAGAGGGCTCTCTCGCCGAGCTTACGGCAGATTTCGATAGACTCACTCCCGACCGAGGTCACCCCGAGCTCGCCGCCGATTGAATCCAGCTATGACCGTGAGACCTCGAAAACCCCAAAACAAATACATCGGAGACCGGTATGAAACCCAAATTTAAGCAGAGTGCATCCATCGTAGCGCTGATTCTGGCCCTAGGTGTCGTCACCGCCGTGGACGCCGCCAAGGACGACAAAGTAGATCCCGCTCTTTATCAAGGCCTGGAGCCGGACCAAGCCGCCGAGCAGCTATTGGAAAAAGCCCTGGTCCAAGCGGGCAAGGGCACCTGGGAGCGGATCGCCGTGGCCCAGATCTACTATTTGAGCGGCAACAAGGAGCGTGCCGAAGCTATTTTCGACGGCATTAAGAAGAAGGAAGCCGGTGATTGGATGCGAATCGCTCGCATTTACTACCGGGCCGGTGATTGGGACAAAGCCAAGCAAACCTTCGACCGGGTGATGGACATGGCGCCCAAAGACGAAGATTGGCTCGCAGAGATTGGCGCTTACTACAACCTGAAGGGTGATCGGGACAAAGCCGAGGAGCTGTTCAATCGCTCCTTCGGGCTCGACCCCGACAATCTCTACAACACCCTCTCGGCCGCCGGTTCTTTTCTCGGCGTCGAAGAGCGCTGATCTGAAGACAGGTCGCCGCCCAGGAGATCCCGAAGATGGCCGAGCACTCAGCAAATGCGACGAAACGGAACGTCACGCTTCCCCGTCTGTCCAAGGACTACCGCAGGGACGACGAGATCGCCATCGTGGGCGGCGGCGCGTCGGGATTGGCGGCGGCGTTTTTCCTCATGGAAGCCGGCCACGATCCCACCAAGATTTCGATCCATGAGCGGAATCACTATTTAGGCGGCAACGCCCGAAGCATCTACCTGCACGCTGTCGGCGAGTCTGAGCTCTATGTGATCCAAGACTATGAGATGGAATTCGAAAACGGCTTCGAAGACATTTATTTACGCTATGTGGATCACCACGCTGCCGAGCAGCGGTTGAGGGTCGACGGCAATCCGAGCGTCATTCCCGTCGATCTGGGGGTTTGTGGGATCAGCCATCGGTATTTCAACGTGTTGCACCTGCTCGCAACCCTCGACGAGCGGGTAGGCATGGGGGTTTCTACGTATCGATACGAGTCGAAGGTCTCGCGGTCGATCGTGTTGGACGGCATGACCCTTCGCACCGGCCCGAGCAGATCGGTCGTCTCCTGGCTGCAAAACAAGCTCAAAGGACAGCTCTTCCACCCTTGGAACTGGCTTCGCCTGGCTCGGTTGGCCAGAGGGCTGCAAGAAATCGACGATTATTGTCGACGCAAAGGTTTGGGCTACTTGCGGGAGAGGACCGTCGCGCAGCTACAGGACGAGCTGAGGGCGATCTCCGTCTCCGAAGACGCCATCGGCATCTTGTGCTCTTTTTGCCAAGTGGGCAGCGGTTATAGCCACGCGGACTTCCAAGAGATCTCTGCCGGCTATTGCTATAAATTCTTCGACCAGGGAGATTTCGCCGAAGGCGGCATGGAAAACTCGATCTTCTTGAACGGCACCTCGGCCTACATCTACAAATTTGCTTCGTTTCTCGAGAGCCAGGGCGCTCGCATAGAAAAGAACAGCAAGGGTCCGACCTCTCCAGCCGCCGCCAAGCACACGATCTACGCGATCCAGCCCTACGACGCCGCCTCGATCCGCGACGGGCTGCCGAGGATCGAAAAGACCGATTCTTTGGCTTACGTGCACTGCGATCACTCCCTGGTCGCGAATAGGCGGGATGCCATTCTCGGTTACGGCAACATCAACGGCGTGGTGCAAGCGTATTGGGATTTGGATCGAATGCGACCGGATCATCCGAGCGTCGGGGCGTACATCAGCTTTACCATTCCCGATTGTGAGTCGAAAGTTGATGAGCGCCTATTCGGATCCGAAGAGATCCAATATTTCAGAAATATTTCCGGTAACGGCCACAACCTCCGCCGAGCTCCCCTGAAGCAGGTTTGGAAACATTCCTTCATCGACCCGGCGGCGGAAAAAGCAAGGCTGGAGATCCAGCAAAATCACCAAGGGAAAGACGGCGCGTTCTTCTGCGGCTCCTCCTATCTCGATTGCATGCTGCACGAGAACGCCGTCACCAGCGCGTTGGACGTCGTGTGTCTGCTGACGGGCGAGCAGGACCAGCTGACGTCCCTGGGATTCACGCCCAGCGACTTCTCCCTCGACATCCACGGCCGTTGAATGTTCAAAGAAATCTATCGTGACAAACCGACGAGAACATTCATCCTCAAGTCATCCGAGATCTTGCGGCTCGAGGGAGAGACATCTGCTCCGTCATGGATCGCGGTCTACAGGGACGCGACGACACTGAGGTGCTTCGTGAAGCTCACAGGGAGCAGCGGGTGGTGATGACCCACGACAGCGACTTCGGCCGACTTGCTGTTCAAAGCGGCGAGATCTTTACCGGCATCCTCGACACCAGCGCTCCCACCGTCAGCCGTCAATGGACCATCGCCAAGGGTTGGTTGTTCAAACAGCTGAGATCTTGAAGTGTTTGATAGACCCGGCGGCTGCTCACGTTGAGCGGATGATCGCATCCGGCGCTCAAGCAAGCCGAGTCGGCTCGTGCCGAAGCAGCTCGACTCGTCCTCACCGCGTCGGTGAGGCGGATCGATGAGCCGCCTCGTTCTTCGGCCGGAGAGCGGCGTGGGAGGAGGTGATCAGTAGGTCAGAAGCAGACTGCCGAAAGCGCCTTCATATTCGAGGCTGAGCGGCACGTCGTCGACGGTGCCCTCGATCTCCAAGACGCGATAGCCGAGGCCCAGCCCGACACGCGGTGTGGGAAAAAAGCGCAGACCGATTTCCATATCGTTTAGGTCCACATCGTCCTCCGCAGACACGGACATTTCGGCGAAAAGCTGCAGACGGGAGGACGGCATCACCTCCACCAGCGCGCCGTAGGACAGGATCCCGCCCTCGAAATCCGTCGTTACGCCCTCCGTTTGACCCAGCAGCGAAACGTCGATACCGGTCGAGCCGCGCACGCCTTTGGCCTCGACAAAGGGACCGATGCGCCACTTGCCCGGAGCGTTGCGAAATTGCCAGCCCAGGGCAACGCCGCCGTAGTCGAACTCTAGAAAGCTGCTCAGCCCCACGGCGACCGGGATATCACCACCCGGCAGCTCGAAATTGAAGTCGAGGTCCTGGGTGCCGGCGGAGCTCAGAGTCTGATAGCGGGCCCGGAGAAAGATCCCGGCGCCGGGCCGAACCGTCAACCGCCCCTCGAGCGATTCGTCGACGTCCATATCCAGCAAGACCTGGGGATTGATCTCTGCCGGGACTCCGTCCACAAAGGCCGAGCCGGTAAAATCCGAAGTCCAATAACGGGCCTCCAGCTCGAGCGCGGAGCCGAGCAAATAGGAGGCGTCGGCCGGCACGCTCAGCAGACCGAGAAGAACGAGGTGGACGGCGAGGAGGCGGTGGGTCGACGACATAGAGAGCTCCTGCGAGGGCATTCGGATCGTCCCGGAACCGTCACAATGAGCTCCGAGTTGCCCTATCTTCGCATAAACATTGACAAAACGGGCTTCTCGATCCAGTTGAGGTGGGGAAATTTCCGCCCCCTGAGGAATGGGACGAAGAAAGAGTGAAGGCTTGGACGAAAGACGTAGCCCCGCGTCGGAGCGAGCCGAATCTTTTCGTTCGACCGACGGTTCCCGGATGAGCATCTTGAAATCGTCGGGATGAAGACAACTTGAGTCGCCGACAAAACGTCAGGTTGTTCAAGCAGCTGAGACCTGAGACCCGCCGCTGACGGAGCGTCACTCGGCTTTCAACGCGATGATCGGATCCGCTCTCGTCGCCCGCCGCGCCGGCAGCCAGGCTGCGAGGGTCGCACAGGCCCCGAGCAGAGCGACCACCGTCCCGAAGACCAAGGGATCGGTCGGCGTGACACCGAAAAGGAAACCTCCGAGCAAACGTGTGAAACCGAGCGCGGCCAACGCGCCGACCACGATGCCGACGGCAACGGGTCGGAGCGCACGAGCCAGGGTCGTCCGGACGACATCTCCCCCCGTGGCACCCAGCGCCAGCCGAATACCGTTTTCGCGAGTACGCTGGACGACCGCATTCCACGTGACGCCGAAGACCCCTAGGGCACTGAGCATGAGCGCTAAGGCGCCGAAAAGGGAGAAGAGGGTGGTGAGCAGCCGAGAGTCCGTCAGTGTGCGGTGGATCAGCTCATCGATCGTGGCGACGTCGGTGATCGGAACCCTCGGGTCTACGGACCAGATCGCTTCTTCGAGAGCCGGAAGCACCGCCGGCACATCGGCCGCAAGACGTACGACGAGCGCCATGCGGGTTGCCCACGAGGCCTGCTTCAGCGGTAGATAGACCTGCGGCTTCGATGCCTGGTCGAGGCGATGCTGACGAAAATCAGCCACCACACCGACCACGGTGAACCAAGGCTGATCCTCCTCGAAATAGAGCATCTTGCCCACCGCGCTTTGCTCACCCCAGAGCTGCCGCGCCAGGGACTGGTTGATCAGACCGACCTGAGGTGCCTCGGCATGGTCGCTGTCGGCGAGGGCTCGCCCTTGCACTAAGGGGATATCGAGGGTCTCCAACAGCCCGGGCGTCATGACGCGAACGCTTACCGACCTCGCCAAGGACACTTGCTGGCCCGGTAGCGTGAAGGAAAGGCTGACGTCTCCCGGTGTCATCGGGAGTCGATCGATCACCGCGACCCGTTCGACTCCCGCTACCGCGGCGGCTTGCTCGGCCACCTGCTCGAAGTAGCCGAGGCGCTCGGCGTCGTCCCGATACGACCCGGCCGGCGGCTTGAGATTCAGGGTGAGGATTCGATGGGTCGAGAAACCGACATCGACTCCGAGCCGCTCTTGGAAGCTCCTGACCAACAGCCCGGCACCGACCACCAGAACCACAGCCAAGGCGATTTCGGCGGCGATCAACAAGTGGTTGGGACGCTGATTCGACACCGTCTGGCTGCGGCGGGTACCCGAAATGAGCGCCGAACGCTGATCGATACGCCCGGCCCGCAGCGCCGGCGCGAGACCGAAGACGAGGCCGGACACCACCGCCAACACGATGGCGAAGATCAATACCGGCTCGTCGAGACGGATCTGCGAGATCCGAGGCACGCTCGAAGGAAGCTGATCAATCAGCGCGCTCAGGGTCCAGGATCCCACCAGGATTCCGAGGGCGCCGCCGAGGAGCGACAACATCGTGCTTTCCATGAGCACCTGAGCGGCCAGTCGCAGGCGGCCCGCGCCGAGGGCGCTGCGCAAGGCCAGCTCCCGGCGACGACCCGCAATCCTCACGAGCAATAGATTGGCAACGTTGGCACAGACGATCAGGAGCACCAGACCCACCGCGCCGAATAAGAGCATGAAGGTCGACCGCACGTCTCCGACCAGGTGCTCATGCCAAGGCACGACGGTCCCACCCTCGAGCCCGGTGACATAACCCGGCCGTTCCTCGTTGTAGCTCGCCAAAGCGGATCTAAGGTCGTCCGTGGCCCGCTGGGCAGTGACTCCCGGTGCCAGCCGGGCCAACATCATGTAACCGAAGCGGTCGGCGTGCAGCTCATCCGCGGGATCGATTTCAATCGGCACCCAGATCTGTGAGCGCTCGTCGAGGGGGATGTAGGACTCCGGCATCACTCCAACGATCGTGTAGGGGTTGCCGTCGAGCCTCACCGAGCGCCCGATCACTTCCGGATCCCCCGCAAGGCGGCGATGCCACAGGCCGTGACTGACCACGGCGACCCCGCCACGGCCGGGATCGTTCTCCTCCGGATGAAAACCGCGGCCGAGGACCGGCGACACGCCCACGACCTGAAAATGCTCGGCAGTGACCGCCGCCCCGCGGAGCTCTTCCGGATTCCCGTCGCCGGCCATCGAATAGGTGGTGGTACGGTACAAGGCTATGCCGTCATAGGTGGACTCTCGCTCCTGAAGGTGCAGGAAAAACTCTTCATTGGTCGGCGATTCCACCCACACACGGACCAGGGACGAGGCATCTGGATACGGCAGAGGCGCCAACAAGACCCCACGGGTGACGCTGAAGATCGCCGTATTCGCCCCGATGCCGAGGGCCAGGGTGAGCACGGCAAAGAAGGTGAGCATAGGGCTTCGGCGCAGAGCGCGCACCGCGTATCGCAAGTCTCGGGTCCAGGTTTCCATCAGACATCAGCCTCCTTGCCCAACTGGATTTGCACGCGGCGTGCCGGCTCGCCAAGGGACCCACAGCCCAAGAAGCCTGGGTCGTTCGCCCACCGACCTCCCAGAGAATGTCCGATTTTGGAATCGGGATCTTCAAGATCGAACAACATCAGAATTTCTTGACGGGTTCGGGCACGGAATCTCGCCGATCTTTCAAAGCAGGGCCATTGCTGAAAGGCAAGGGCCTCAAGAAGGAGGTGAGGCACACCATGCAAGCTCAAACACAGCTGCGTGCCGGTGACGGCGCCATCGGAGGAGGTTGAGACGGCAGCTCCGGAGCGACGCTCCGGAGCTTTTCCTTTTGAGACCCCCCGACGCGATCTGACGGCATGGGGGCCCAGGTCTTATATATTCTTTGCTTGGATGCACCCACGGAACGCAGATCCCGACGCGACGGCCGTCCAAGGCCGTGACCACGACCTGGACCCTGGCCTGGACCACGGTCTCGACCCTGGTCTGGACCCCGACGTCGACCTCGACCCTGGCACAGGCGCCGAGCCCGAGCCGATAAGCGCCATGTCGACCCCTTCGCCGGCTTCTCAGGCGGAGACCTTTTTGGGGCGCTTTATCCTGAGAGGGCGCATCGGTTCTGGTGGAATGGGTGAGGTGTGGGAAGCGTGGGACCCTCACCTCCAACGGCCTGTGGCGATCAAGCGCTTACAGGTGCTCGACCCGCTTTCCCAACGCCGTTTCCTGCGCGAGGCGCGGCTCCAGGCGTCGCTCGCCCACCCCGGTATCTGCCCGGTCTTTGAGGTCGGCCAGCTCGATGGCCTGCCCTATCTGGTCATGCCTCGGCTCGACGGGCAGCCCCTGGACCAAGCGAGCCGGGAGCTGCCCCTCGAATCGAAGCTCTTGCTTTTCAGCCAGGTGGCGGACGCGGTGCATGCCGCCCACCGCCAGGGCTTGATCCACCGCGACCTCAAACCGTCCAACATCCTGGTCGAGAGCCCGGACCACGGTCCGCCACGGCCGATCGTGCTCGATTTCGGCATCGCCCGCCCCGCGTCCGGAGCGGGATCGGAAGGCGCCGACTTGACCGCCACCGGCCAAGTGGTGGGCACGCCTGCGTATATGGCGCCCGAGCAAGTGCGGGGCGAAGCCCACCGCCTCGATCGCCGAACCGACGTTTACGCCCTCGGCGCCACCCTCTACCGCCTGCTCGCCGGACGTCCGCCCCACGAGGGTCATGGCGGCACCCTGATGGTGCGCATCCTGCGGGAGACTCCGGCCCGGCTGCGTCCCGGGGGCATCCCGGCGGATGTCGAGGCCATCGTCTTCCGATGTTTGGAGAAAGACCCCGGGCGTCGCTACGACTCTGCCCTGGCCTTGGCCGAAGACCTACGACGCTACCTCGAAGGGCAGCCGGTGCTCGCCCGACGCATCGGCCTGCGGGTTCGACTGGCCAAATGGCTGGGCCGTCACCGGGCCGCGGCGCGAGTGGCGGCGGTCGCGGCTCTGGCGGTGCTCGGCGCCCTCGGCTGGGCAACGTGGTCCAATTGGCGGTCCGAAGAGCTGCAACGGCTGGCGCGACGATTCGGTGCCGAGGTCGAGCAGATCGAGGCCTTGGTGCGCTATTCCCACCTGGTTCCGCTACACGATCTGCGGCCGGACCAAGCCCAGCTGCGCCGACGGCTCGACGCCCTTCGCGCCCACCTCGACCATGCCGACAGCACCACCCGGGCCTTGGCCCACCACGCCCTCGGCCGAGGGCGGCTCGCCCTCGACGAGCTGGAGGCGGCCCGGCTGCATCTGGAGACGGCGCATCAGCTCCAACCCGAAGACCCGGAGATCGCCGTCGACCTCGGACGGGCGCTGTCGGAGCTCTACCGCGACCGACTGACGGCCCTGGAGCGCCTCGGCGACCGCGAGCGCACCGACTCGGTCCGCGAGCAGCTGCGTCGGCGGCTCGACGCCACCTTCGGCCCACCGGCCGAGCAACAACACCAGCTGGCGCGACGCTTCAGCGAGCCGGCCCGCGCCTTGCTCGCCTCGGGCAGCCTGCCCGCGGGTCGGGATGCCGTGATGCTCCAGGCTCTACGCCTCTTCCACGGCGGGCGTCCCGCCGAGGCCCTCGACCAGCTGACCCACGCGCCGAAGGGTCCTTCTTGGGATTATGAGCGCAAACGGCTCGAAGGGGATATCCGACGCAGCTGGGCCGTCACTCTGCCGGCGGAGGCCGATGACGAGAACGCGGTGGACGCGGGCGCCGAAGCGGCCGGCCGACAGCTGGAGCTAGCCCGTCAAGCCTATGCCGAGGCCCTGGCGGTGGCCGAGAGCAACGCCGCGATTCTGCGCGACGATGCTCAGACCGTCTATTTGCAAATACGGCTGGGGCTGGCGCCGCCGGAGCGGATCGAGCCCCTGGTCGATGAAGGGTTGGAGCGCTTGCGCCGGGCCCGGATCGCCGCGCCGGACGATGCCCGCGGCCGGCTGTGGAGCGCACGCCTTCTGCTGCTCGCCGCCGAGCAGAGGATCGAGCGGGCGCGGGATCCACTTTCCCGGCTGGAGCCCGCTGTCGAGGCCGCCGAACGCGCGCTCGAGCTGGGTGGCGATACCTCGATCGCTTGGTATTTGCTCGGCCGCTGCCACTGGCAGCGGGCGCGATGGGCGCTGGATCGCGGCGAGGATCCCGAGCCCCATTTCGCCGCGGTGACCCAGGCGTTCGAGAAGGTGGCGAACGAGCACCGGGGTTATGCCTACTTCACGTCCCTGGGACTGCTGCACATGAGCCGAGCGGGACGGCGGGCAGAGCTGGGTCTCGACGTCGGCCAGGCTTATGAGAGATCGATCGACGCCTATCGACGGGCGGCCGAGCTGCACTCCGCCCCCTTTGCCGCGCTCGCCAATCTAGGAATCAGCCTCTTCAACGCGTCGTCCCAGGACGCCCGCCATCGGCTGGATCTGCTGCACCAGTCCCTCGCCACCTTCGAGCAGGCTCGTGGGCTCGACCCGGACCACATGCTGCCCCACTACTACCTCGGGCTCGGTCATCTGCGCTTGGCCCAGGAGGGCGACCGGGCGAGCCCTACCCTCGACACCGCTCAGGCCGATCAGGCCGCAAGCCATCTCGAGCAAGCTGTCCGTTTGTCCCCGGACCGCTTCCAACCCTGGGTGGCCTCGGGGGAGCTCTTCCACCTACGAGCCCTCAACGCCTACAACCGCGGCACGGATCCCAGCCCGCTGTTCGCCCAGGCTCGCCGAGCCCACGGCCGCGCGCTCGAGCTGGCTCCCGACCATGGGACGGCCCTGCTCAATCTGGCCTGGACAGTCTACTTCGAAGGCAAATTCGCCCTGCGGCGAGGCCGAGACGCTTCATCGCTGCTCGCCGAGGCGGAGGATTTATGCCGGCGATCCCTGGCGGCCCGTCGACGAGCCCATGCTTTGCTTTGCCTGGGCAGCGCGCGCCGCTTGCAGGCCGAGGCTCTGATCGCTCCGCTCACCTCGGGGCCGAGCGGAGAGATCCAAGACCGTGCCGTCGACACGAGCGCCGAGCTCGAGGCCGCCGTGCGCGAGCGTCTCGACGAGGCGGAGCGGTGTTTCGAGGCCATGCTCGCGGATGGCGAGCATGCGGAAGCGCGCCGCTCGCTCGGCCGTCTCTTCACCCTCGAAGCCCACCGACAACGCCGACGGGGCGCGGATCCAAGACCCGCTCTGGACCGGGCGCGCCGGGAGCTGGACCAGGCGCTGGAGCTTGCGGGTGAGCAGTTTTTCTTCTTGCTCGCCGACGCCCACTGGCATCTGGAATACGCCGCCGGCCTCGAACCGGCCGATGCCGCCGAGGCGCTGGCCGAGGCCCGCCGCGCCCTTGAGCAAGCCCGCCCCAAAGCCCCCGACTCGCCTGAGCTCGAGCGGCTGTCGATCGGACTGGCAGAACCTAGGTAGGCGGCTCCACCACGATCTCGACGTGCTCGGTGCCTCCGGTCTGGCCCTTGCCCAGAACCGTCGGGGCGGCCTTCGCCGTCAGGCTGACGGTGGCCACGCAACCGAATCCGGTCACCGGCACCTCTACCTCCGAGCCGGTGAGGGGCTGGGGCTCGCCCCCCGGTTGCAGAATGGAGACCTGGCTCAGCTGATCGGCGGAAGCCTGAACCTTTAGACCCAGCGATTCCTTTCCATCCATGCGCTGATACGCCCATTGGGAGACGCGGAGCGACGAGCCGATCTCGCGCACCAAAAAACCGGTCTTGTCGAGATCGCCGTCGGGGGTGACCACCAAGCGGCAGCCCTCCACGGACAAAGCACCGCTCTCCAGGCGAAAGCCGTATTCGCCGTCGGCGTCTTTGGCGACGACGAAATCCACGGGCGCGCCCCCTTCGAGTATGAACGCAGAGCCACAGCCGACAAACGGCGTCGCCCCGCCGTCAAAGGTCACCGTCACCCCGGCCGCAGAGATCGTCTCGACCATCAAAACGACTCGGCTGCCGGCCCGAAGATGACCGGTGTAGAGCCGGGCGGGGTCTCCCTCGACATGAATGACGACGGTATTAGAAGCGTCTTGCGTGGCTTGCGTGGAAGAGAATTGCGACATGGACATCTCCTGAAGTCAACGACCGGCCCCGAGCGCCGATCCGTGAATGACGATCCGTGAATGACGATCCGTGAATGACGATCCGTGAATAAAAGTAGCTACCGAAGGCCTGAGCAAGGTCGATGCCACCTTGCGACCGACACCCCCGACGACTACAACGCCGCTTGCGGGACGGACGCCGGCGGCGGTCGGCTCGGATTGACGTCAATCTGCCGAGCTCGATGTTCGCTTTTGACGTCAATCCAAGCCGATCGGAGCCCATGACGAGCTTTGGCGGCAGGAAAACCGGGGGCACCACCCTGGCACGGCCCGTGCAATTCGAGTCGAGCGTTCGCCGCCCACACCGTCGAGACCTCGAGGCAGCGCCTCCGGCTCGTCAAACCAAGGTCGCAAGACCAGAGGAGGACCTATGCTCAAATCACGGCCATCGTTCTGCTTTCAAGAGTCCCACGTCGCCAGATGGTGCTTCACCACTCTGCTCACTCTGCTCGCTCTGCCGTTGATGGCCGACACCAAAGCCGAAGATCCGCCACCGACGGGCTGCCTATTCAATCCTTCGTGGATCACCTCCCCTTCTCCCATCGACGAGGTGCCGGCCACCGGCGAGGAAAACGGTAAACCCGACAGCACGTTTTGCGACTTCTACCAATTCTCGTGGCAGAACTTTCTTTACCTGGTCAGCCCGTCGTCGAACAATACGTCGAATAGCCGAAATGCCTACTTGGCCAACTTCATCGATTCGAAGCAATTCCTGCCCTTTTCGAGCAAGGATAAAACCCTTTGCAAGGACGGCTCGTCGCAACCGACGTTCTTCGGCACCATGCCGACCGGTCTGAAACCCAGGGACTGGATCAGCCTCGACGATGTGTTGGATCCCGAAATCCACCAGGCCGGAAGCCAAGTGGTCATTTACGACGTCAACGGCAAGGCGGCGATTTACTCGACCCGCTTCAGCCCGAACCTTTGCGACGTCGAAAAGATCGTCCCGCACCCCTATTTTCCAAAAGGAACCACCGAGCTCAAGATGGCTTGGCGGATCTTGGGGGAAAAGGACGATCCAAACCTCTATTTCACGACCCAAGCTCCCGCCGGCTCACTCGGTGACGACAAATCACACACCCTGGGATTGATCGGCTTCCATATCGCCGTCGTCACCGACGCCCATCCCGAGATGATCTGGATCACGATCGAGCACAACCTCAACAACCCCCTGTGCAATGGCGAGGAGCGGGATCTGCCGAAACCGATGAGCTCGCACTCCTGGTCTTTCACATCAGACGAATGTCTTAAAAACCCTGCAAAGTGTAACTTCAACGAGCCCGAGGATCCCCCGGAAGCCGGCATCGATGGAGAGCCGACACCTATTTGCCAGGAGCTCCCATTCGGCCAGCTGCCGGACGATATCGACCCCGAGGTCAACGACAATCCGGCGAATCAAAAGGCCATCAAAGATCTCTACGCGGCCTTCGTCGGGACTGAAAACAAACCCAAATGGGCCGAGGTCTGGACCCACTATCGCATGGTCGGCGCGCTCTGGCTGTCTCAGCCTTACAGCAAGGACCCGAGGGCAAAGCCAGAAAACTTCAACTCGACGGGCACCTACGAGCGCGGCAATCCCGGCGAAAGAACCCATCAACGGGGCTCGCTCGCCCTAGCGAATAGCGTCGCTGAAACGGACTTCCAGGGGAAGGAAGATGATGTATCGGGTTTGCGAAATTGTTTCGGTTGCCATGGCTTCGCGACCAATTCCGCCAAGATGGTGCTGCCGATCCAGAAGCACGGCGAGGATCCGAAAAAACCTTACTACAAAGGTACGGGTACCATCAGCCACATCTTCGGCAAGATCTTCGATAGCGTTTGCGAGCATCAAGAATATGTCTCGAGCGACCATGGACGAGTATTCAACTATTACTTCACCAGCAGCGACCCGGATGAGATAGTGGATGGCTGTCAGTTCGTATGCGATGCAGGGATCGGTCATGGGAACGAAATTTATATTTGGACGGGCAAATTCAAAGAAAACGAGGAGAGAGTCACTGACTGCCAGTGCTGCCGGCCGCAGAAGTATAAGTAGGCCCTAAACAACCGAGACGTTCAACCCAAACCAAGCCGCGAAACCCGCCGCCCGAGGGCTCTCCAGGAGACCTCGAGGCGTCGGGCGGCTTCCGCGACGTCTCCCTCGCAGGCATCGAGCACGGCGCGCAGCTCGTCTTCGGGCACGTCCTCGGCCAGACGCAGCCGGGGATGTCGACGCACGAGGTTATAGACGGAAGGACGGCGAATGCCGAGGCGACGGGCGGTGGCGGTGAGCTCGAACTCACACTCCCGCATGGCCGTTTCCACCTCGTCATCGCCGAGGTCGGAGGGACGTCGAGGAAAGGGCGTGGCCGCAGCACCCCCTGACCTAGCCGGAACCGACTCAAGGCCCGACGAGGCCGGCGCCGGCTCGAGCAGGGAGTCGATTCGCGCTCCCGCCCGCAGCACGGGCCGGCCCCGGCTGTCGATCACCAGCTGCCGCACGACGTTGGCCAGCTGGCGTACGTTGCCCGTCCACGGCGCCCGCGCCAAGCGGCAGACCAGGGCGGGTGGCAGCCAGGGCTGGGCATCTGCGGGACCTTCCAAAACGTGCTCTTGCCCCAGCTCCCGCAGCACGGGGCGGGCGAGGTGGACCAGCAGCCGGCCGAGATCGTCCCGGCGCTCACGCAGGGGCGGAAGCTCGATAACGTAAGCCGCCAAGCGATGCAGAAGAGGCTCTTTGAAGTCACCGCGACGCACCCGAGCCTCGAGATCCGAGTCCGTGGCCGCCACCAGACGCACATCCACCGCGATCGGCACGTGAGAGCCCACGGGAACGACCTCGCGGGTCTCGAGGGCGCGTAGGAGCATGGCTTGGATCTCCGGGGTCGCTTCACCGACCTCGTCGAGGAAGAGGGTGCCGCCCTCGGCCGCGCGAAAGAAACCCGGACGGGCCGTGGTCGCGCCGGTGAAGGCGCCCTTGGCGTGGCCGAACAGCTCGGCAGCGGCCAGCGCCGGGGTCAGCACACCGAGGTCGACCGCGACAAAAGGAGCCTCCGCCCGTCCGCTGCGGGCGTGTAGCTCCCGCGCTACCAACTCCTTGCCGGTCCCCGACTCGCCGCGCAGGAGCACCGGGACGTCGAGGTCGGCAACCCGCTCAAGAGCACCGCGCACCTGAACCCAACCGGCGCTGACGCCCACCATGGCACTCGAGCCCGGGGTCGCCTCGCCGCCCTTGAACGCCTGCTGCGAAATCCGATGCAACAGGAGCGCAACCCGGCCCGAAAGCTCCAAGGTCACGCCCCGGTTGAGGGCCGCTCCAGACACTTCCGCCCGCCGTTTGACCGGCTGCCCGTCGAGACGCAGCTCCGTCGAGCTTTCGCCCCGATGCAGGACCAGATCTTCCCCTTCTGCAACCAGGCTCCAAGGCTTGCGGCTGATGAACGCGTCGTCCAAAGGGCGGTCTTGCCAAGGAGCGCCCGGCGCCGCGAAAAGCGGCGCGCCGCGGCTGAGCTCGGCCGGACGTCCGAGGGCCAGGGTGGGCAGGGTGGCCCGCTCGCCGATCCGACGGGGATCGGGGTGGGCGAGCATCGTCAGGAGCACCACCAAACGGCCGTCCGCGCCACCGTCCGCGCCTCCATCGGCACCATCGGACGCGGCGACCGAGCCGCTTCGGCGAGTCGTTTCGTCGAGCGAGCGCGCCGGCGACCGGCGACCGGCTTTGCCCACCTGCTTATCCGACGGATCGTCCGGGCCCATGGTTTCGACTCCTTGTCGATACGAGAGACGCGGGCCCTTCCGGTGGTCCTTCCGGTGGTCCTTCCTGTGGTCCTTCCTGTGGCCCTCGACGTCTGCGTGTATCCGAGCCACAGCTTAGCGGACACGGGCGTTCGAGGTCATCCGCGCCTCACTCCGCCCGATCCATCAACCCACTACGGCACGGCGGAGCACCTACCCGACCAAGCGACGAAATCGTCGATATGGATCGTGCCGAGATGCACACCAAACTCCGGATTGAAGACGCGCTCGAACATGCCCAAACGCACGTCTTTGACGGCACCACCGGTAACAACGTACTGGTGGGCACCTCCGGCAACGACGTGATCTGCGGTCAGCGGCCGGGTGGTCGACGCCTCTAGCGGCGAAGGGCTGTCCGAGGCGTCCCTGGTCTTGCGGCGACAACCCACCGACGAGAGCGTGCTTGAATGCGTCATCACCGACGCCGCCCGAGCCGATGGTGATTTCAGCTTCCCGCGAGTGCCCCCCGGAATCTACCGACTGGAGGTTAGGCGCGAGGGATTCCGCGGCGCCGAGCGGACGGCTGGGCGTCCCTCGAGCTGCGCGACGCCGGCGGGCAACCCCTAAGAACCTTGGAAAGCGCCGGCGGCTTCAAGACCTCCTGGTCTTTCGCCGGCGGCATCGTCGAAATCCCGGGAATCCCGGCCGGACTTTGGACCGTCAGCGTCACCACCCCCGACGGCCGAGGGCTCGACCGAACCGTCCAAGTCTCAGGTCCGCAAACGGAGGTGGTCTTTCAGTAGCTCGCGTCTGATCGTGGTGGGTTGGGTTATGCTCACGCCGTGAGCACGATTCCCCACTGGGCCCGTCCCCTCCTCGCCTGCCCAAGCTGTAAAACCGCCTTAGAGCCCGCCACCTGGACCGACAACGCGGTGTTGTGCGCTGCCTGCGCGCACCGTGTCGACAGGGTCGACGGCGTGTTGGAGACTTTGTTGAACGAGCATCCCGCGGTGGCGGGAGAGCGGCAGGCGGTGAACGCGTTGGACGCCGGTGAGGTCAGCCTGGGAGATCCCGTGGGCTCCGAGGCCGCCGCCGCGGCTTTTCATGCCCACATCGAGGGCAGCCGACGACGCCTGCAAGACGTGCTCGCGGCCCAGCCCCTGGAGCCCGGGTCGATCGTGGTGGAGCTGGGGGCCGACGCCTGCTGGGCCAGTGAGCTCTTCCTCGACGCCGGCGCCAAGGTGATCGCCGTCGACATTTCCGATCATCTGCGCTTGGCCGAGCGCGGCGACGACCCCAACCTGCTGCGCATGCGTGCCGACATGAACGCCCTGCCCATCGTCAACGGATCCGTGGACGTGGTTTGGGCCACCGCCGCCGCCCACCATTCCTGGGACCTCCAAAACACCTTTCACGAAGCCGCCCGGATCCTGCGCCGCGACGGCCGTGGACGCCTGAGCTTCTGCTGCGAGCCCATGCCCTCCTGGCTCAGATATCCCTTCGGCTTGGGGGTCGGCCACGAAGAGCGCAAGCTGGGAATCCACGAAACGTGGGTGCCCCGCCGGGCCTGGTTGCGCAAAGCCCGGCGAGCCGGCTTCGACGCTCATTTAGACTTCCCCGAAATCGACAACCGATTCGCGGCCGAGCGGTTGGCCCTGCGGGGGGTGCCGAAAATCGTCGGCAAGGCGTTGAATCCGTTGCTGAAACCTATCTTGCCGTGGCTGCAAGTCAGCATTCATTTGCACGGTCGGCTGGTCTCGCCCCCACCCCGCGAAGCCCGAGAATGATCGCTGGATCGGGTCAGCTCTTTCGGCGTTGAAGCAGGCGCCCCTGGAGCAAACCCACAGCGCTCGACGAGGCTGCGACCCGCTCGCTACCGTTTGGTCGAGTGTCTATTCGCCCGCTCCATCGGGCAGTGTCCGAATTCGGAACAGAGAATCGCGAAACCGGTCGATGGGCCGACGAAATTCCGGAGCCGAGCCGATTTCTCGGGCCCGACCGGTGGCATAAGGCGTGCAACCCGAAGCATCCAAGGGGGGATCGAGTATCCTTCCGACCAGCTCAGTTTTCCGCCTGCGGCAGATCCGCCGTCCACCCCCTGGAGCCCGAACCGCATGGACCGATCGATTCGCGATATCCGCCTCGCCCTCCGCTCCCTCCGCCGCCGCCCCGGCTTTGCCGCCGTCGTCATCGGCACCTTGGCCCTCGGCATCGGCGTCAACCTCTCGGTCTTCCAGGTGATCTACGGCTTGGTGCTGAGGCCCCTGCCGTTCATCGACACCGAGGGCCTGGTCGCCCTGGGCATGCGCCACGAGACCCTCGACGTGGAGGCTTTCGATTTCTCCTTGCCTGATGTGCGGGACTTCCGGGAGCAATGCTCGGTCTGCTCGTACGTGGCCGGCTTCGACGGCCGCAGCGTGGTCTTTTCCGGCATCAGCGGGCAGGGAAAGGATCGCGCCGACTCGGGCTCGACGGTCCAGTCGGCGTTTCGCATCCGCAGCCAATCGGTGTCGCCCGAGCTCTTTCCCCTGCTCGGGGTCCAACCCGCGCTCGGCCGCACCCTGGTGGCGGACGACGCCCTCGACGAACGGGCTCAGGTGGTGGTGATCAGCCATGGGCTTTGGCAACGCCTCGGGGGCGACGAGCAGCTGGTCGGTCGCAGCTTGATCCTCGACGGCCGCGCGATCGAGGTGGTGGGCATCATGCCCCCGGGCTTCCGCTTCCCCGAATTCTCCGACCTCTGGTATGCCCTGGAGCCTAATCCAGAGGCTCGACGCTCGGAACGCTGGTTGGACAACGTGATCGTACGCCTCAAGCCGGGCGTCGATCTCGAACGGGCGCAAGCCGAAGCCGAGACCCTGGCCGCACGGCTGGCGGCGAGCTATCCACAATCGAATAAGGGATGGTCCTTCGACGTCATCCCCTTCCGCGAACGCCTGGTCAGCGGCGACGAGCGTTTCGTGCTGTCCTTGCTGGCGGGCGCGGTGTTCTTCGTCCTGCTCATCGCCTGTGTCAACATCACCAACCTCTTGCTGGCGCGGGAAGGCACCCGCCGACGATCTGCGGCCATCCGCATCGCCCTGGGCTCGGATCGCTTTTCCCTGGTGCGCCGCCATCTGACCGAAAGCCTGCTCATGGCCTTGGCGGGCGGCGCCCTCGGCCTGCTGCTCTCCTCCTGGGCCCTCGAGCTGCTGCCGCGGGTTTCTCCCGAAGGTTGGCCCGCTTGGTTGCGCTTCGATCTCGACCACCAAAGCGTGCTCTTCACCTTCGGCCTCGCGCTCTTCGCCGGCCTCGCCTTCGGCTTGATACCCGCCCTACGGGCCGCCCATCCCGATCTCGGCCATGGGCTCACCAGCGGTCGCAGGGGTGCCATCGGCGGTGAGGGTCAGCGCCTCCAAAGTTTCCTGGTGGTGGCGCAGATCGCCCTGGCGCTCACGCTTTTGGTGGGGGCCGCCCTGGTGAGCCGCAGCGTCGACGCCCTTTTTCGCATCGATGCCGGATTCGATACCGCCAAGGTGCTCACCCTTCGCACCCAATTGGCGGGCGAGCGCTACGGGGACGACGACGTCCGTCGGGGCCATTACCAGGGCATGGTGGAACGTATCGCCGCCCTGCCCGGGGTCGAGGCCGTGGCCGCCACCAGTGCTATTCCCCTGGTGGAAGACGGCACGGCCATTCCCTTCTCCTATCCGGGCGAAAGTCTGCGAGACGGCGAACGGCAGATCGGCACCTACATCTTGCAAACCCCCGGCCTCTTCGACGTGCTCGACCTCCCATTGCTCGCCGGCCGTCGCTTCACCGCCGAGGAGGCGAGGGATCCGGAGAGCCGGGTGATGATCGTCAACGACGAGCTGGCCCGTCACGTGTGGGGCGACCAGGATCCGATCGGTCGGCGCCTCCGAATCGGCTATGAGCAAGAGGCTCCGTGGTCGACGGTGATCGGTGTGGTGCCCAAGGTCTACTACGAAGAGCCCGGCGAGGAAACAGATCAGAGCCGGTTCCAAATGCACCTTCCCTACGCTCGCGTGCCCTGGCGCACCATGGCGCTGCTGGTCCGCACCCACACCGACCCAGCGTCCCTTAGCAACACGGTGCGCGAAGAGCTCGCGGCCTTCGACGCGGCCATGGCCGTGGACTCGGTCCGCACCCTCAGCTCGATCCGCAGCGAGGTGATCTGGGGCGAGCGCCTACAAGGGGACCTCTTCAGCACCTTCGCCCTCCTGGCCCTGGTGCTCTCGGCCCTCGGCATCTACGGTGTGATGGCCTACGTGGTCTCCCTGCGCACGCGGGAAATCGGCCTGCGCATGGCCCTCGGCGCCGATCGGCAAGCCATCCGCGCCCTCTTCCTGCGACGCGGCCTGATGCTGATCGGCGTCGGCACCGTGCTCGGCCTGGCCGGATCCCTAGCCGTCGCTCGCCTGCTGTCGAGCGTGCTCTACGGGGTCGGCGGCCTAGAGCCCACAGCCTTCGTCTTCGCCCTGGTGATCCTCGCCCTGGCCGCCGGCACGGGAGTCGCCCTGCCCGCAGACCGGGCCACCCGGGTGGAGCCGACCGTGGCCCTTCAGCAGGATTGAGCCGGGGGCGGATCGCTCCTAGGGTCGCGAATAGGCCCACGCGATCAGCGGCCCCGCCACCAGCCATTGGCAAACGGTGAATGCGGTTTCGATGAAGATGTAGTCGGGGATCGACGTCATCGGAAATTTCGCGGCCACGGCGAGGGTCGTGTAGGTCCAGGACAAGGTGCCGGCGATGGCGGCGAATCGAAGCCCTTCCGCCAAGACTCCCTTTCCAGCGGTTCCCTTTCCAGCGGTTTGGCACGGATACCACTTCGCGAAAATAATGCCTTGGATGATCATGATCAGGAAACCGAGCGGCACGAGCTTGTCTTCGCGATAAATCTCCAATCGGTCGTAATAGTCGGCAAAGGCGATCAAATGCCAGACGATGGCGACGATGAACGACGAGATGAGATAGCCGAGAAAGGCGAGCGTGAAGGATTTGATGCTCGGGTTGGATGGAGTCGATTCAGCGGTCATGGATGGCTCCTGGTTGGTGATCGTTGCATCACGATCGCCCCAAGGACGCACCACAACCCGTTTCCCCGACAAGCCGTCGAGATTTTTCTTCGATCGATGTGAGCCGTTATGCCGGCAACGCTCTACACCGGTACGGATTGCGCGCTTCGGAACCAATCCGAGGGATTCCAGCGTCGTTTGATGTCCTGAAGGTTGTAGGTCGCTGGGTTTGCAGGATCGAACGGTAGGTCTTTTTGGCGCCAGTTTCCTTTGAAATAGAGGTCCAGCGCAAACTCGATGCCCGGATTTTCCGGCCCCTGGGCATCGTTCGTGCCTAGGAAAACGTCCGGGTAGTTGAAGTAGGCCCCGTCCACCTCATCACGCCCTGGGGGATTGCGCTTCGGGTCGGGAAAGCCGCCATAATCGGCATACGTCGCGGTATACATGCGGTTGAGCCAGTCCACATGGGCGGCCTGCTGGGCCGGATTGTCCTCGCCCACGGCGCAGTCGTTGTCCCAATAGCTTTGATATTGCAATTTTAGAATGGAGCTGCGCTGCGGGATGGGCGTGGCGTCCGACGCCGCATCGTTGATCGCACCGCCGTAGCTGTCGATCTGCACCAGCGACGACGAAAAGTCCCACGGCTCGAGCCGTTCGTTGAGCCCCGCATAGAGAGCCTCGACCATGGTGCTGGTAAACGGCTCGTTCATATAGGCCGACTTATATTTGCCGAATTGATTCGGGCCGGATCCGTCGAGGTTCTGGGTTCCCGACAAATAGGTATATTGACGATAGGTCGCCTGGGTGCCGGCCGGTGCCAGCAGCCGGGTGTCGTACGGACGATGGGCCGCAGCGAGCCGGCCGGGCTTCGACGATAGCCGCGCCGCCTCCGCCAACCGACGCCCCAAGTCGTTGATGCGCTCAGCCACCAGAGCGTCGCACTCGCTGCCGGCCAGCCCCAGCACGGGATCGTCGTAGGCAAAGGCCAAGACCGAGATGGAGCCGGCGTCCACGTGATTGGCGTGGACCTCGGCGAAAAGGTTGCGATGCTCGCTATTGGCGGGACCCGCGAATAGATCGGCGAAACCGTTGAGGATGTCGCCGAATTGTTGCGCGTCGGCGATATCCGTCCAATCGATAGTGAAAGCGGCGGTGTACATCTTGTTCGGAGACAGGGGCGGTGTACCGAAATAGTAGCGGGTGATGACGCCGAAATTGCCACCGCCACCGCCACGAACGGCCCAGAAGAGGTCCGGTGCGTTGGCTGCCGACACACTTTCGAGAATCTCCGGACGTCCGTCCCGGCACACCACCATATCGACACCGGTGAGGTGATCGACGGTCAAACCGTGGAGCCGTGAGAGCAGCCCGTAACCACCGCCTGTGATGTGTCCGCCGAGCCCGACCGAGTAGCAAGAGCCGGCGGGCAAGGTGCGTCCGTAGAGATTCTGGAAGACTCGATACATGCCCCAATTGTCGAAGCCGCTGCCGATACCGTGACCGAGATCCGGATGGATCACCACATCGAGCAAGCCGGTGGTATCGATGACGAAGCGAGTCCGAGGGTTATAGACAAAACCCTCGTAGCAATGACGACCCGAAGTGATTTGAATCTCTCCGGGCCCGGCCCCCGCGTCGATCGCTTCCTGCCACGCCTGACGCACTCCGTCACCGTCCCTCGGGGCATAAACCCTTTCGATATTCGGGGCGAACCATCGACGATCGAAACCCTGGCGGTCACTGGCAGTGGGTTGTCTGGGGCTCACGCTGTTGTCCTCCGAGGGATCGGGCAAGCGGATCCGGTAGCCACCGGCGAGGTGGCGGCTAAGTCCATGGTGTCAGCGGCTGTTTCCAGAGATTCTAGCTCAAGGCGATCGGCTCCCGGATAGGCCCAACGCCTCGGCCGGAAGCGACCGAGATCGATCCACCGGGATCGACCTGGCTCCTGAGCCGAACCGATCTCTCAGGGCTCCCGGCTCAGGGGCAGTGAGAAGCTCACCGTGAGACCATCCGGGACCCGCGGTCGGGCCCGGATTTGGCCACCGTGGGCCTGCACCAGCCGACGACAGATGGCCAATCCCATGCCCATGCCGTCTTCGAAGGTGGTGAAGAACGGCTCGAACATCCGGTCCAAGACCTCCGGGTCGGCGCCTGGGCCCGAGTCGCTCACCGCCACCACCACGGATCCGTTCTCCCGCTTGGCCTCGATGCCCACCCAAGCCTTCTCCTGGGACGCGGCGGCCCGGATGGCATTCTGGGTCAGATTGAGCACCACCTGCTGCATATGCACGGGATCCGCGGCGACGGATAGGTCCTCGGGGGCCAAGTCGACCTCAAAGTCCACCTCGTGGCGCCGGGCCTCAGTGGCCAGCAGAGGCTCGATGTCTCGCAGCACGGTCCGCAGATCCAAAAGCTCCGGCTCGAGCTCGCCGGGTTTGGCCAGTCTGCGCAGGTGTCGCAGCAGCTCCCAGGTCCGCCGGGACGCCAAAACGATGTCCTGCACCGCCCCCTGCAGCTCTTCGTCGCGCACGTCTTGTTGGTCGAGCAGGGTCTCCGCCACCTGGGCGTTGGTCAGGATCGCCGCCAGCGGTTGATTGAGCTCGTGGGCCACGGAGGCGGTCAGCTCCCCCAAGGAGGCCACCCGGCTGAGGTGGGCCACCTCGGCCCGAGTGGCTTGCTCGAGCTCCGTTTGGGCCTTTTCGAGCTGACGATTCTTTTGTTGGATCTCGCCGTTCGCCCGCACTTTCAACCGATAGCGGCTGAGCAGCGAGAGCACCGTGGCGAAGAGCAACAGGCTGACCACCCCCAACACGAGACGCAATAGACGCTGGCGATCGCGACGCGCTTGCAGCTGCTCGATTTGACGATCTTTTTGGTCCAGCTCGAGCACCGCTCGAGCCTCCGCCAGCTTCTGACGGCTGATCTGATCGAGCAGCCGATCCTCGACCTCTTTATATCGCTTGTAGTCTTCGAGGGCGCCCGCCAAATCCCCGGCCCGCCCTCGGGTCTCCGAAAGCTTCAGATAGGTATCTCGCACCAATTGGCCGATGTCCAAATCCTGGGCCAAATCGCGGGCGGCCTCCAGAAGCTCGATGGCTTCCCCGAGCTGTCCTCGATCCGCGGCCAGCGCTCCCAAATTGTGTAGACACACCGCTTGCCCTTGACGATCACCGATCTCACGGCGGATCTGGAGGGAGCGCTCATGGGCCCGGCGGGCTTTCTCGTACTCTTCCTCTTCCTGGTAGAGCAGACCCAAGTGGGTCTCGGCCAGGGCCGTGCCCGTGCGATCACCGATTCTCTCCGCGATCTCCAGACCTTGGCGGAAATGGCTACCCGCGGTGTCGAAGTCCCCTAAGGAAAGATGGGCCAAGCCGATGTTGTTGTGGCTGCTGGACTCCTGAACCGCATCGCCGAGCTGCTGATAGATCGGCAGAGATTGCCGGTAGTACTCCAGGGCTTGCTCCCATTGGCTCGCCGCCTGGGAAACACCCCCTAAATTGTTGTAGGCCTTGGCAATGCCATCGAGGTCTTGGAGCGCCGTTTTTAGCTCCAAGGCCAGCTGATAGTGCTCCAAGGCCTTGGCCCAAGCACCCCACAAATAGTAGAGCACCCCGAGGTTGTTGGTGGCGTCGGCCCGGCCGTTGGTATCGCCGAGCAACTCGGCAAGGCGAGCACTCTCGTTGATCAGCCCAAAGGCCTCGGAATATTCCGCCAAGAAGAGGTGGGCGATGCCTTGGCGATTGAGCGCGCGCATCTCATGGGACGGCAAGCCGAGCGCCCGGGCCGACGCCACCGCTTGTTCGGACAGCTCCAGGGCCTTTCGGGGCTCGTTGCGTTCTATCGCTTTTGCCTCTTCCAGCAGAGCCTCCAGGCGTTCCTCCGTAGGCGGCTCCAGGGTCGACGGTTGGCCCGGGCAGGGGATCGCGCCCAGCGCCATCAGGACGGCCGCGGCGACTAAACCCCGAGCAGTGACCCTGTGTAGATCCGGGTGGAACCGAAGACTAAGCCTGCGGATCACGGTGCTTGGGCTCCCTCGATCCCGAGCATCACCGCCATACGCACGAGGTCCGCCAACGACTCGGCTTCCATCTTCTCCATCACCCGTCCGCGATGGACTTTCACCGTATGCTCGGCCACTCCGAGCTCCCCGGCGATGCGTTTGTTGGCCCAGCCCGACACCACTCTTTCAAAAACTTCTTTTTCCCGAGGGGTCAGCAGCTCCAGCCTCGCCTCCACCCGCCGACGACGGCGGCGACGATCCACGGTGGAGCGAGCCTGGCCCATCCCCGCTGCGATGGAAGCTAGAAGGACTTTCTGATCGAAAGGTTTTTCCAAGAACTCAATGGCGCCCCGTTTCATCGACCGCACCGCGGACGAGATATCGCCGTGGCCGGTGAGCACCACGGCGGGCAGCTGCTCGCCGAGCTCCATCAAACGGTCGAGGATGTCGATCCCGTGGCCGCCGGGCAGGTGGAGGTCGAGCACCAGGCAAATCGGTCCCTCGGGCAACGGCTCGGCAAAAAAAGCCTCCACCGAGCCGAAGCCCCGAACCCGATAGCCCGCGGTGCGAATGAGCCTGAGCAGCGCCCGTTGCACCAGCGCGTCGTCCTCGACCACCAGCACCGTGCCGCCTTGCCCGTCGACCCCTTCAGCGTCCATACATCATCCTCACCTCGACCGCTCCCCGCTCAGGGGACCGTTACGGACCAAGCCGACACATCGCCGGATTCGAAGCCGTCGGTGAACAACGAGGGCTCTGCCAGATGGTACAAACCGTCCAGACCGGCCGCAATCCACACGCCGCCCAGGTCGTCTCTGGAAAGACTGCGCACCCAAGACGGCAGCGGGATGGACTCGAGCAACACGGGATCACCGCCACCCGCCACGTCGAAGATGCGCAGACCGGTGCCGAGAGCGGCCGTGACCCGGTCGCCGGACATCACGACTCCCCGTCCGCCGCTGAAGGACACGGGATCCTCGAAGCGTCCGACCCGTACGGGCGATGCCGGGGTCGAGATGTCGACCACGTCCAGGAAGCCGTCGCTGCACACCGCGTAGACCAGATTGCCTTGGGCGGCCAGCGCAAAGATAGCCCCGCAATCCGTGTAGTGCCCGAGCTGCGTCGGCGAGCTCGGCGCCGACACATCGAAGATCCGCAGACCGGCGCCCGCCCCGAACCCTTGGTCCGCCACCAAGACAAAGCCACCGTGCACCAAGACGTCCGCCCCTTGGCCGATCGCCGTGGTGCTCAGAGACATGGGATGGCTTACGTCCTGGACATCCACCACGTAGAAGTTGCCACCGTTGGTGGAGCTGACCAAGAAAGCCAGGTCACCGGAGACGTCCACCGCGTTGGGGAAAGCCAACGGCAACGCACCGACTTGATTGGGAGCGGCCGCGTTCGAGGTGTCGACGATCACCAGGCCCGAGCCCCAATCCGCCAAGAAAGTGTGCTTTCCGACCACGGTGAGGTCCTCAAAAGCGTTGAGACCGCCGCTGCCGTCCAGCCGGCCGAGGCTCTGCCCAACCGAGCTCGCGGAAGCCAATCGCAATCCGGAGTAGAAGTCCGCCACATAGGCCACACCGTCCACGACCGCCACGGCCGTGGAATCCGCTCCCACCGGTAGATCCCAGGCGGACTCCAACACGGGAGCCAAAGGGCTGGACAGATCGAAGCGTAGACCGCGACCGGTCTCCGTCATGAAATAGGCCGTCGGCGAGCCTTTGGTCTGTTGAAAGACCGCTCCCATGGTGCGACTCGTGGGCGCGCTCACCACCGTGGCTTCCACGGCCGAGGCCGGGGTGCTGATGTCCCAGACGTGCAGGCCGTCGGCCACGCCGAAGAAGAGGACCGAGCCGTTGATCTGCACCGACAAGGGCACCGAATTGGCCACGCTCGCGTCGTGGAAGCTCTGGGTGATGTCGGTAGGGTCCGAGGTGTCGAAGATTTTCAGCCCATCGGGACCGACGGCGGCGAACCGACCGTCGTCCACCGCGCCGCGCAGCATCTGCCCGCCGTCGAAGGAGGCCAATTGCATCGGTGTGCTCGGGGTCGAGACGTCGAAAAGCGTCACCTGCAAGCCGCCGATTAAATTCCGTGCCCAAGCAGTGAGGCGAGCGCCTTCCACCACCATCTCGTCGGCGAAGAAGAAAGCTACCGCCACCGTGGCGTTTTCGGGATCGGCGGGGTCGATGACGAAAAGCCCACCCCCTTCGCCGTCGGCCAGGTAGAGCAAGCTGCCCACCGCGGCCACACTTTGAGGATCCCGGAATGAGGACTCGCTGTAGGCCAGGTCACCGAGGTAGCTCGGCCGAGCCGGATCGGTGAGGGAAAAGCGAGACAGCCCGCCGGCCAGGTCCTGATTGCGCCAACAAACGAAGAGCTCACCCCCGAGCACAGTCAAACCCGTGACGGTGCCGGGCACCGCCTCGGAAATGCCGGCGAAGGTCGGAGCGCCCGAGGCTTGGAGATGCCAGGCAGAGAGGGTCATGCCCTGGGATTGGTAGAGGTATTCACCCACCACCACAGCCCGGTCGAGCACACCTCCGGCCTGTTGGCGAGTCTCCAAGGATTGGGCGGAGAGGGGGGTGAGCGGAAGACAAAACACTGCCACGAAGGCAAATTTGACGACAGACGATCCAAGGCCATGCGACAGCAGGCTCCTCATACGAAATCTCCTAGTTGAGAGCTCGGGGCTCGGCGGGCCGAAACCCGCGCGCAGGAGGGAGAGCGCGGCCCCATGAGCCGCACTTTAGGAAAGAGCCGGCGACGGGTCTATTACACCTTGGTGTACCCCCGCCGTTGCGCAGAGCAGCCGCGACCTTCCGCGGGAGGTGATCGAGACCTCACCTCGATTGCGGGTTTTCCGCAAGACTCGCGCTTTCTAATATAGATGGAGATCTATATATGTTGAAAAAAACTCAGCTTGTCGTATGCCTTTGCGTCCTGTCCCTGACCCCCTCCCAATTCGCCACGGCTCAGCCGCCGTCGGATTTGGAGCTGGTCTCCCTCGGCGTGTCGGTCTCCACACCGCTCGCCGTGCGCCACGCCGCCGACGGCTCCAACCGTCTTTTCGTCGTCCAACGATCCGGGGTCATCGCGATCTACGAGCCGGGCACCGGCATCCTGCCCACGCCATTTCTCGATCTCACCCCCGTGGTGGATACTTTTTTCGAAGGCGGCTTGCTCGGCATGGCCTTCCATCCAAATTTCACCACCAACGGTTATTTCTACGTCAGCTACACCCGTGACGGCAGCTCGGGAGCCGACCCTCTCACCACCGTGGTCGAGCGTTTCGAGGTGTCGGCGGGTGATCCCAACCAAGCCGACGACATGTCGGGCGTCGAGATCTTCACCCTCAGCCAGCCGGCCGGAAATCACAACGGCGGCGATATTCATTTCGGTCCCGACGGCTACCTTTACATCGGCCTGGGTGACGGCGGAGCATCGAGCGCCACCTCCCAGAATACGAGCAACCTCTTGGGCAAGATGCTGAGGATCGACCCCTGCGACACCGCGTCGTGCCCGAGCCCCTACACCGTGCCCGCCGACAATCCCTTTGTCGGGGTGGCCGGTCTCGACGAAATCTGGGGGGTCGGTTTCCGCAATCCCTACCGCTGGAGCTTTGATCGCGATACCGGAGACCTGCTGATCGCCGACGTCGGCGCTGGCTCCCGGGAAGAGGTGTCCTTCGAAGCGGCCGGCAGCTCCGGAGGCTTGAACTACGGTTGGAATTGCCGCGAGGGAGATATCGCCGGTCCCGGTGGGTGCTCCGGCACGTTCGTGGATCCGATCCTGGTCTACGACCACAGCAGCGGCAATTGCTCGATCACCGGTGGCTTCCGCTATCGGGGCTGCATCACAGGCTTGCAAGGCACCTACATCTACGGCGATTTCTGCTCGGGAAAAATCTACTTCGGTACCGAGGACACTCCGGGCAATTGGAGCTTCGTGGAGTGGGACGACCTCCCCGACAACATCTACGGCTTCGGCGAGGATGAAAGCGGCGAGCTCTACCTTCTGCAAAGCAGCAGCATCACGCGCTTCGAGAGCGCATCGAGCTGTGTCGCCGGTCTGATCTTCCAAGACGGCTTCGAGTCGGGAGATACGTCCGCCTGGTAAGCCGTCTACTTTTTCCTAAAAAGAATTAACGCCCGCGAAGCTTCGGCTACGCGGGCGTTTTGCGGCTACGACCACTCCATCAGCTACGCAATTGGGGTCGCCGCGCCACCTCTCAGCCACCGTTGACCGCAGCGGCAGCGGCCACATAGTCGGCGATCTCCCGCCACAGGGTGGGTTGGGACATGAGGTCGTTGTGACCAACGCCGCCGAGGCCGACGAATCGGCTGCCCGTCGGCAGCTGTCCATGGAGCCGACGTCCGTGGTCCACGGGGATCAGCTGGTCGATCTCACCGTGGATCACCAGCGCCGGCAAGTCGAGCCTGTCGGCCGCCTCGCCGGAGTGGTAGCGATCCCGGAGGGCGAAACGGACCAACATCTCAGGGAAGATATTCGACGCCACCGTCGGCAGGTCGTACCAGGGAGAGAGGAAGATCTGGCCCGTCAGGTCTTTTTGGTGTGCGGCTGCGGTTTGTATTGCGACCGCCGCCCCCAAGGACCAGCCCGCAATAAATTTCGGCCTTGTGGGGAAGCACTCAGCTAGGGATTCAAAGCCTGCTCGTCCGGCAGCGATCAGACTCGCTTCGCTCGGCTTGCCCGAAGAACGACCATAACCCGGGAAGTCGATGGCCAGAACGCTGACGCCGAGCCGTCGAAATCCATCGAAGAGACCGGACAGCCGCAGGGTCTCCAAATTCTCACCATTGCCGTGCAAGAAAAGTATCACCGGACCGTCGTCCAGGGACGAGAGCCAGGCGATCACCCGGTCGCCCTCCGAGGTGGTGAGCACCAGCTCTTCGAGGGGCGGGGGTGGGTTCGGCACCCGAATCATCGGCGCCGGATAGAGCATGCTCCTAACGAGTGCGTCCATAGCTACCAAGCAGAGGGAAATCAGCAGAAGGATCCAAAAGAAACGGGCCCCGAGACGTCTCACAAAACGCCGTTTCGACACTCCGCTTTCGGCGATGTCAAATCCTATCGCGGGCGCAGCCAAACCACCCCCAAGAGCGCCAACATCGCCGCCAGAATCCCGATCCCGACGGTGCCCAGGGACGGGATCGCCGGGGCCGGCGGCGACACGGGACGGCGGTCGAGGCGGACGTCATCGAAATTGGTCTGCGTGCCCTGGGACAGCAATACGATCTCTAGGGGCTCACCGAGCTGAGAATCATTCTCACCCGTGGTGAGCTCGAGCACGGCGGTCTCAAAGGCCCCGGGCGACGGCACGGCCATGGAGCTCTCTTCGGCAAGCACCACTCCGTCGGCCCGCAGCTGGATGCGATAACCGACAAAGGTGACGTCGAGCCGTCGGCCGATCTCCACCTGGAGGGTGTAGACCGAGCTCGGCTGGAGCACCTCCGTGAGCACTTGACGCACTCGATTGCCCGGCTCGTTGGCGTAACCCACGTTTTCACCGTCCGGCACCAACCCGCCGGGATAGGCGGACGGCGCCGGGTGAAAGGCTCCGTCGCCGCCACCGGCGCTGGTATCCCAAGCGGAGGGGGTCTCGTCGACACCACCCTCAAACAATACGTCGGCTTCGAAGCTCGGATTGACGATCTCGATGGGAACGGCCATCGCAGGGACGACGGCGAGGCAGGTCGAAAGGACTAGAGCAGCAAGGCCAAACCAAGGCGATTTCATGGTATCTCCCCTTCGAAATTTATGTTTCCCTATCATATGTCATGCTCCAGTAGCGCGCGAGCCCTACCCTCCTTTGCCGAGACTCGCTTCCACCTTGCGCGCCGAGACCACCCACGGATGCGTTTCCAGCTCCTCTGCTGGAATGATCCGGGCATAGGTTTCGAGAGCCTCACGGATCCGGGCCTTGGCCTCACTGTAGCGACCGGCATCGCCATCCGGTGGGCGGATTCGCCTTCCGGGCCGGAGCTTCCGAGGTGCCGACCCCCAGCCATTTCTGGGACTCCGTCCGCGCCCGGAGTCCCGAGGCATGAGCTCTCGCTCAACACTTGCAGCGGTTGCCACGGCGGTGAATCCGACACCTTCTTCGTGCACGTGAATCCGGCACCGACCCTTCTGAGCTTCGTGCCCCTGCTGTCGGATTTCCTGACCGGAACGGACGTCATCGACCCCACGCCCCCGCCCATCGTCACCTCTCCGCCACCAAACGTGGTGGATCCGGTGGATGGCACCCGTCGATTCAGCCCGCCGCTGCGAGATACCGTGCACTGATGGCGACGCCGATCTAGACCGACCTCGATCTAGACGGATCAAAAATGCCGGGCAGCCCTTGGGGGTCGCCCGGCATTCGTTTCTTAGCGTCGTTTTTTTTTCGGCGAGCTCTATGCCTTCCTCAATCCGGGGGCACCCGATCGTCGAGGTTGATGGACGGAATTGGATTTCCCGTCAGTGCGATCGAAACCAAGAACTTCCCTCAACAACCCGATTTCGTCGTCAGATTGCGATCCCTTCGCCGAACGTCCTCTGCTTGCAACACGATCGCTTCAAGGTGGAGCTGAACAGCGTTCAGCGATCTTCCAGTGGACGCACCGACTTCGGCGCCGGGGATTTCAGCGTCGAGATGACCGTCCGATTCGATCAGGTCGGCACCAGCCCTGTGCTGGTCAAAAAACCGAGAGCTGGGTGGTCAGCCTCGACACTCAAACTCGGCTGTGTGGTCGCGGCGCGGGATCCTCCCTCGTGGTAGCGTCAACTCGCCATGTCCCTAGAAGCATTCATTCTCGTGCTCGCCCTCACTCTGCCAGGGGAGAAGGACCAGGGCACGGCCCCACAGGACTGGACCGTCAGGCTCCGTGGTGTCGGTCCTGTGTCTTTTGGAATGACGTTGGAGCAGCTTCGCAACGCGGCGGGCCCTTTCACCCGCTTAGACGGTGATGGCGAGCGTTGCTTTTACCTCAGCCTCGAAAGGGCTCCCAGCGGCCTCAGCTTCATGGTAGTCGACGGCATTGTGGCTCGCGCCGATGTCGACAAGCCCCATATCCGGACGCTGAGCGGGGCCGAGGTCGGACAAACCACGGAAGACATCCAGCGAATCTATCCCGACAAGATCCGGATCACGAGCCACGCCTATTCTGCCGGCCACTACCTCTACTTCGAGCCGGTCGATCCCTCGGATCAAGAGTTTGGCCTGATCTTCGAGACGGATCGCGAAGGCAAGGTGGAGAGATACCGGGTCGGTCGGCTCCCGCCCGCCCAATGGGTGGAAGGATGTAGCTAGATTCCGTCCAGCTCTCACGTCTGACGGCGCTCCTTCGCGCCTAGAAACGACGGCGGAGGGAAGGGCCTTCCGGAGCCGGGACGTGCGAGTGCACGGGAAGAGCACCGCTGAAAATGGAGCTGCTCCAGCGCCCAGGGCCTGGCATCCATGAAAGGTCCTTCCGACGCGCGCCTCTAAGGCCCGGTGGAGGAAGGGCCTTCCCGGCGTCAAGGGTTGTTTCTTGGAAGAAACGGGCTCGCAGGGTGCCGGCTGGGTGACCTGCGGGCGTCACTACGGGCCGTTTTGTGCGCGAGCTGATATGTGCCGAGTCCAACAGACCCGCGGGCCCCACCAAGAACTGAGACCCGAAGAGAGCCGCCCGAGCGAAACCCTCAAAACACCGAAGATTTCTTGAGGGAAAGCGGCTCCGTCTTCCGCCTACCTTGGGACGGCGCACGTCGCCTCAACGCAAACGCCCTAGAATCATCGAGTCGAGCCGTGGGCTCGCCCACCCTAGAAGGAGCTGCCATGGGAAAGACGTCGACCTCGCTTTGGCTGATCGCCTGCATCCTCGGATGTGCTTTCAGCCCGCTCTCGGCAGAGGCTCAATTGACCAAAGCGGATAAGAAGGTGATCAAGAAAACCCTCAAATCCGAGACGCTCTACCTGCGCATGGATGCGCCGTGCATCAGTGGTGAGCACGACTTCGGCACCTATTTGCGCCCGCTCGTGCAGATCTCTCCCGAGGACGCCAACACCGCCGAAGCTCCCGAGCTCAAGGTGGGTTTTTTCGCCACCTCGACGATCTATCGCGGCATTCGGATCAACGATCCCGTGAACTTCGATGAGCTCGACTTGGAGGCCGACGAGGGCACGGTGGAAATCGAGCTGGAAGGCGTCGAGAGCGCCGACGGCGAGAGGACGGTCATCGAGATGGTCCAAATCTACAGCTTGGACGATTTCCACAAAGCCTTCGACTTGGCCTTCGCCCGCCGCCCTCTGCAAGAAGAACACGACGATTGGCCTTCTGAGATCAAAGCGGCCATCGCCGATCGCAAGCTGATCGACGGCATGAGCAAGCGCCAGGCCTACTACGTCACCGGCACGCCGGAGAGCATCGAAACTTCCGAAGAGAACGGCCTGCAGATCGAAATTTGGAATTTGCGCACGGACAAAGGCCTGCAAATGGGCTGGGGGCTGATGCGCAAGAAGCGAGTCCGGGGCCTGCCCGCCAGCATCAGCTTCACCGACGGGAAATTGGTCGGTCGAAAAAAGCCGAGCGTCGACGAGCTCGACCTCGACGGTTGATCCGCACGACCGGTTGCTCGCTTCTTCCTGACGGCGACACAAAGAAGCCGCCCGCACGTTGAGCGATTCCGGTCGTGGAACCCTCTCTGCGCGAGCGGCTCTTCGGATCCGTGACCTCAGCCAGGGCTCAGATCACGAACAACCGTGGGGATGGATCAGCGCTCGAAAGCTCGGCTCCGTGCTGCCTAGGATCCATGCCGAGGAGCAGCGCGATCGGTCATCCCCTACGGATCAATAAACCGTGGTTTCCTCGGTGGTGATCTTGCTGATCCGGTAGCCGAAGCCTTCGTAGTAGGACACCTCGGCGGTGACTTTGGCGTAATCGGTCTGCAAGGAGTAGTCGCCACCAACGTTGCGGATGTTGGTGTAGGTGATGGTGCCCCAGACGTGGTCGCCAGTGGGCGGAACGAAGTAGTAGATCGGTTGCTGGTCGACGCCGATCTCGCGGAAGCCGTCTTTCTTCAGGTCACGCAGCACCCGGTCAAGGGTACGGTCATGGTCACAGGCGTCCACGGGGTTCGAGAAATAGTGGGCCGGAGGTGCGGCCAAAGCCACGCCGGCAAAGGTCACGAGCATGAGGAAAGCAACGAGAGCGCGGTGAGCACGAATCATGGAAATATCTCCTGAAATATGTGATCGGCACTAAGGCCGTCTAAAACCTAAGGCCGTCTAAAATGTGTAAGTCGGGCTCGGCCCAAGCCGTCCCGGCCGGACGAGGAGAGCTTTTCTCTTCTCGCCCCTCGACCAGATACCTATTCACAAGCCGTGCCGGCTTTGCGGTGGGGATCAAAAAAAGCAGCTCAAGCTCTTGCCTTCGCGGTTTCTCTCCTCCCCAGACGCGCGCGAAGATCTACGCCGAGGATGAAAAAGCTCTTTGGAAATCAGCTTTCCAGAGTTTTTCAAGAGATTTTCTCGTCAATTCGACGCGCCGACCCACGATCCCTCTGAATGGACGGTCGCACCCGGCCACGAGCCGAGCGCCACGAATGAAGCTCAAATGGGCATTCATTTCGATTGAACCGTCTCAAAACACCAACTACTATGGTTCCGATTTACTGGAACCCCTTATCTGTCTGACATTTAGGAGAGAACAATTGCGTAAGAATTTTACCACCACCACACTCTTTTTAGCCTGCCTCCTGATGGCTTCCGCCGCATGGTGCGCCACTTCCACACCGTCCGACCAGACCCTGCTCGTTTATCCGATCACCTTCGACCAGCTCGACTCAGCGACGAATTCCCTGGTCACGACTCTGATCGTCGGTGGCGAGATCTCGCGGGTCGATCGACTGGAAATCGACCGTCTCGACGCCGCGGCCTTGAGCAAATTGGGCGACTCCAGCTCTCTCGGAGTGGAGATCCTTCTCGACTTCAGCCGCAATTTCGACGTCGACCCCACCGCCTTTGCCAAAAGCGCGCGGATCGAGGTGACGCTCAACGGTGAGGCGGTCTTCTTCGGTTTTCCGGCAGAGCTCGCCACGACCAGCTCGCAGCTGCTTCAAGAGCAACGCCGCTTGATCCCGACCCGGCGATTCCAAGGCCAGCCGAAGTATCCCGACCCTTGTGAGAACTGCGGCGGCGGTGGTGGCGGGTGTGCTCCGTATACTCACGACACCACGACCTCTTCGCTGCAATCGGAAACTTTTCTTTTCAGCGATTGCCGAGACATGGTGATCACCGGCCATGAGCGCATGCACAACTACCTCAAACAAGTCATCCGCTATCGCAAGATTCGGGAGACCCGAACCTCGAGCTGTGCCATCACCACGACCGTGCTCAACACCTGGTACGTGACCGACTACTGTTGGGAGTACAACGCCGGCATCTGCAGCATGGCCTCCGCCGGCTTGGCAGATCCCCTCTGTAATTTCTAGATTTGTGACCAATTTCTAGATTTAGAAACGCAGCGAGCGCTCGCAGCCCAAGTTATCTCAGTGAGTGGCAAAGCCTCACCGCGCTGCGAGCGCTCCTTTTCCCCGTCTCGCCCTCAACATCTCGAAACGAGACCATTTCACGCAAGGCAGAGTCCCTATTGGGAGTGATCGATCAATCAGCTCTCCGGTCGACTCAGGCAAGCCGTAGTAGCATCACGGCGCGGCGAGGGCTGCCCGTCTGCCGACGCAGCCACGCTTTCTTCAATTCCCTTGCGAGGACAGCTCTGTGAGCCAAGAGGCCGAAACGACCCAGGCCGACATCGACCAACGCCTGAGACCGACGTGGGAGCTGGAGCTGCTGATTTCCGGCGCCGTGGTCTTCACCCTCTTCCGGGTCCCGGCGAACCTCGATGCGGCTCTCGAGAAGCTTCGGGTCTTCTTTTCCCAAAGCCAGCTCTTCACGTCGTTCTTCTTCTATGCCTATTTGAAGATGATCGTCTTCGTGTTGATCGCGGCGTTCCTGCTCCACCTTCTGGCCCGTGGATATTGGGTCGGTCTCCTGGGGTTGCGGTCGGTGTTTCCCCAGGGCGTGGTTTGGCACGAGCTCAAGGACGGCAAGATCTTTATCGACGAGCTGAAGCGGCTCCCCGATCTCGACGAGCAAATCGAACGCACGGATCGGCTGGCCAGCAGCATCTTTTCCTTCGCCTTCCTGCTGGTCTACTTCTTCATGCTTTCGGTCGGCATGGTGGGAGGTTTCGCGGTGATCTCCTGGACCATTTCGCTTTGGCTCCTACCCGGCACGGAGATCGAGAAGATCTTCTGGGTGCTGTTGGCGCTTTCGATGGTGCCTTCTACCCTCCCTTCCATGATCGACAAGCACTACCGCAAAAAAGGCCAAGAACCTCCCCCGCGCATCGCAAAGATCATTCGGCCCGTGATCCGCGGCTATTTGCGCCTCGTCCTCGCGTCCCTTTACGCGCCGATTCTCTACACCTTGGTCAGCAACTTGAAGGGCAAGCGGGCTTATCCACTGATCGTCGTCGCCCTGACCGCCCTCTTCTTCGGCTTTTTTGTGCATCTGGAGATCGCGGATCGTGAACGAGAAGTCGTGCACGGCTATCGATACTTACCGGACCGTGACGGCGAGCTCACCTTGGACCAGCGCTTCTACGACAACCTACGCCGCGCGGACGCTCGCCATGCCCGCTGGCCGTCCCTGTCGAGCGACGTTGCCGACGAGCCTTTTTTGAAGCTCTTCCTGCCTTATATCCCTTCGCGTGACAACGACAGTCTCGAGACCCTGTGCAAGGATCTCAAACCCTGGCCGTGGAAGCTGCATCCCGACGAAGCCCCGGCCTCCCTCGACGAGGAGCAACGGGCCGTCGGTTGTCTTTCCGAGCTTTACCGGCTCGAGCTGGATGACCTGCCCCTCACACCCGACTTCGACCTCTACCGCCATCCCGGCACCGGTGCCCGCGGCCTGCTGACCTATTTGAGGACCGCCGATCTAGAGCCGGGACGCCATGTGTTGAGGATCGAGCACGTAGACCCCGAGCGGGACACGCCGCGGATCTACCACTTGCCGTTCTATCGGTAGCGGTACGGTCACCGGCAGGCGTGTCGGCCGATCAGGCCATGTGAAAGCTCCAACCCAACCGTGCAGCTCGCTACCCGCCAAAGTTTTGGGCCGGCCCGCTCTACCGACTGATTCCCACCCATCACCTGGGCACCCCATAAGCCCTTATTTTTCCTACGTTTAACCATTCCCTCCAGAGCTTTAAAAACACGCTCTCTTAGACCTTACCAGCAGCCGGCACGGAATCTGCTCTAAGTAGGACTGATCCTGATCAGGTCGCCGCTTCCAAGTGTCTTAGCGTGTTCCCGGTCTACTCCTCACTTCGATAGGCCTATGTTCAACGGTACGCGGATCCGTCCGCTCACTACCGGAGGTATTCCCTTGTCTTTCCTAAGAGTCCCCCTGTTCTGTCTCGGCATCGCCCTATTCGTTTCCATCTCACCCACATTTGCGATCGACTGCGACAACCCGGTCACCGGCGACTACATCGTCGGCGCCAGCGTCGAAATTACCGATGATGTCGTGAATCGCTTCTTGGATCGGCAATACGCATCGGCGGGTTTTCCTCGGACCCTGTCCGGAAGCACCCAGGGCATCGACTATCATGTCGTGCTCGACTTGCCGACCATCCAATTCGGCTACCAATCCCTCGGCCTGCACATGGCTTTTGAGGCCACGGCGTCCGTCGGTGGGGTGATCACACAAACTTTCAGCTTTGAAATCGAGCCCACGGTCGACCTCAACGGATGCGGGATCAGCACGTCCATGGTCACTGCTTTCCTGACCAATATCCCGGCAAAGATTCAAGCTGAGAATCTGCCGGACTGGCTTGAGAACGTTCTGATCTCCGCTTACCAAGACTTGGAGCTCGAGCTCTATCCGGCTCGGCTTCTCGACCAAGTCGAACCGGATTGGTTCCGTCAGCGGGCCCTCAACATCACCGATCTCGGCGTCACTTGGCGGGTTTGGCAAGATACCCTCGAATTGAAAGTTTTGGCCGCCCTCTCCGGCGAGCCACAGGCCTTTCAGATCTACACCTACTCCGATCACACCCTGGTCACCTCGAATTTGGAGGCGGTTCTGACCTCGTTCAAAGTCTACGACCTGGGGGGTTACCTGGTCTTCAACGACAGCCCGAACCTCATCACCGTCAAGGGCGGACAGACCGAGTACGGGCTGGGCTGGCCGCCCACGGGGATCTTTTTCGTGATCGCGAAATTCGAGACGGACGACTCGGTCTTCGTGCGCAAGTGGAAGGTCTTCGGCAACGCAGGCTACGGTGGAAATTCTTTCGGAACCTTTAACTGAGGTCGAGTCATCATCATGAAAAATACAATCTTTGCGTACACCCTGCTCTGCCTGCTCGCCGGTTCCGTATTTGCGGCGGAGGCTCCGCCCGATCCCGACGGTCCGGCCCAAGCTCCGGAAGAGGACGGCCCCACTACACCTCCCGGAACCCCGAGCTACCTCAGCGCCCCGACTTGGGACGGCGACGGCGCCTTCGCGGTGGTCTGGGGAGCCGGTTCCTCGGCATCGTTCTACGAGCTTCAACAGCAGAAAGACGGCGGTGCTTGGATCTCCGCCGGCACGTTCGCTTCGTCGGAACGCGACGCGTGGATCGTGGTCAGCAGCTCCGGTGACTACGTCTACCGAGTCCGCGCCTGCAACCTCTCCCTTTGCAGCGGCTATCGCACGGGGAATGTCGTCGAGGTCGAGATGCCGCCCACGGAACAGCCCGGAGACTTCCGAGTCCGCATGGACGAAGCGTCATTCAACAATGCTCTGGCCGCGATCACCGCCGCACGCGGCATCAACTTTGCCGACTACAGCGGCAACTTCGGGTTGTCCGCGTGGTACATCAATCTCGAAAACGCGACGCTCGATCTACAGCCGAATAATCAGGTCGTGCTCCATGCCAGAGCCCGTTCTGTATCTATGATCGACCTCTGGCTTTTCGACTTCGTGATCGTGGAGAACGTAGACGCCGTGCTGATCGGTAATTTAGTAGTGGACCCTCTGGACGGTGGGTTCCGCCTGGTCTTCCAAGGCGATCAAGTGGGCATTCGCCTGAGCGGTGATCTTCCGGATTGGCTGGAAGACATCGTGTCTTCGGGCGCATCCCAATACTTCAGCGCGTTCGTCGATCTCGACGTCAGCCCCGGCACCACCCTGCTGCCGGACGTGGCTCTCGAGCACTTCGATCAAATCACCCCCGGTTTGCTGACCAATGACAACGAGGTGATGCTTTATTTTGACCTGAGCAATAACCTGCCGCCGGTTGCGAGCTTCAGCGCTTCGGTCCAAGACACCACCGTGACCCTGACCGACCAAAGCACCGACCCCGACGGAAGCATTGTCTCGCGCACCTGGAGCCTGGGAAACGGTGATCAAACCACGGCGACCCGTCCCACCTACAACTATGGTCAAAGCGGAACCTTCACCGTGACGCTCACCGTGGTCGACGACCAAGGCGTGAGCGACAGCCACAGCCAGACGATCACCGTCACCCAACCGGCCAGCGCGCCGCCGGTGGCGTCGATCGCGACCACGGTCAGCGGCAGTGGCAAGACGGCGACCTATGCCTTCAACGGCTCGGCCAGCCACGACCCCGACGCCACGGACATGCTCACCTGGTACAAATGGGAGATCATTTCCAGTGTTTACGGCGGCTCAGTGTTCCAAGGCGCGAGTCAAACCACCGCGAGCTACACCCACTTCGGCCCCGGAAGCTTGACCGTCAAGCTGACGGTGACCGACAACGAAGGGGACACCCACACCAGGACACGTTTCTACTCCGTGTGCCCACCCTTCTATTCCAGCTGCGGCGGCGAGGGGCCCCTCGATCCGTAGTCGAGCCTGGGTGCACGAGATCCGAACGGTCGGGTCGAAACGGCCGGAAGCCCCGGATTTCCGGGGCCTTTACGGCCGGGCGGTCCAGCTTTAATCGGAACGTGAATCGAGGATGAGCTGAACCGTTTCCCCATCGAAGTAGCGGCCCAATATCTCCGCCATTCGGCCGTCTTCCCATGCCGAGTCGACGAATCGACTCAGAGGCTCAGTGAGTGACGAGCCCTTCATCAAAAGGAATCCGAGCTCGCCCCGTTCGGAAAGGGGAACGGTGATGCGGAGATCCGGGTATTTCTCCAAGAGGGGCAGCACGGTCGCGGAATCGTAGGCCAAGAAATCGGCCTTACCGGAGCGCACGGCTTCGAACATGGACTCGATGTCTTCCACCACCAAGGGCTGGACGCCCGGAATGCTCCGGACGGCTTGATCGTAGGTGCTGGGGACGAGGGTGGCTCCCACCAAACCCTCGAGCTCCTCGAGCTTCGTCGTCAGGCTGGATTTCCGTTGAACCGCGACCACCCGAACCGGGAAATAGCCGGAAGAGAAGTCATAGCGCTGCTCCCGATCTTTCGTTCTGGTGACCGTCGATGCACCGACATCGCACTTCTCACGGAACGTCTCGATGGAGCGAGTGGACTGCCGAACCTTCATCTCCAGCTCTTGCTCCGTCGCAAAGGCCGCCAGAAGATCGTGCTCCAGCCCACGGTAGGTTCCTTCTTCATCGCGGAAGAAAAAGGGAGGATTGCTGTCCCAGGCGCAGATCCGCAGAGACGCCGAAGGGTTGGGCGGAGCGCCGGCTGTAGGCTCCCCTGCCGTGCCGTCGGCGAGCAACACCACCAAAATCCACCACAGCATCCCAACGGGCTCAAACATCTACGGCTCCTCGACGGTCCAATCTTCCAGTGCATGAGCCGTGCAAGCTTGGTTCCGTCCAAGACCGGTTCCGTCCAAGACCGGTTCCGTCCAAGACCGGTTCCGTCCAAGACCGGCCCGGCTTTCCGCTCACGTAATCTCAATCGTATCAGCATCCGCGCCGAGCCACGCCAATTCACGTTTCGGGAGTGTCGAGGGCCTCACGGTGTCTTTGCAACAACAAGCGATCCGCCTCGTTGCCGGTCAAATCCAGCGCCCGATCGTAAGCAGCCTGTGCGGCGGCCACCCGACCCAGACGGCGAAACATGTCGGCCCGGGCAGCGTGGAACGATTGATAACCATCCAGCCCGCTCGGCAGATGGGCTAAGCCTACCGCCGGTCCCTGGGCGAACGACAACGCCACGGCGCGGTTCAGAGCTACCACCGGATTCGGCGTCAGCTCGAGCAGACGATCATAGATCAACACGATCTCGTCCCATCGGGTGGTTTGGAAATCGACCGCTTCCACATGGATCGCGGAGATCGCGGCTTGCAGCTGGAAGGGGCCGGGGCGGCCTCGCCGCAACGCGGTTTCGATCAAACTCAGCCCCTCCTGCGCACGATCCTGATCCCAGCGGCTTCGATCCTGGATCTCGAGGGGAATGGCAGCCCCCGAAAGGTCGAGTCGCGCCGGGCTGCGGGCGTGGTTGAGCAACAGCAGGGCCAGCAGCCCCATGACCTCCGGCTCCCCGGGACACAGGGAATGTAGCGCCCGCGCGAGGCGCGTGGCTTCGTCGCAGAGGGTCAGCCGGATCGGCGCCTCGCCGGCGCTGGCCGAGTAACCCTCGTTGAAAATCAGATAGATCACGGTCAGCACCGACGCCAGCCGCTCTTCCCAAGCCTCCGGCCCGGGAACGACGTAAGGGATCCCAGCCCGCGAGATCTTTCCCCGGGCGCGGGCCAACCGTTGGGCCATGGTCGCTTCCTTGTCGAGGAAGGCGCGGGCGATCTCGGGCGTCGTCAGCCCGCATAGGGTGCGCAAGGTCAGGGCGATCCGGGTCTTCGAGTCCAACGCAGGATGGCAGGCGGTGAAGACGAGGCGCAGGCGTTCGTCGGGGATGTCGTGCTCGGCGTCGATCTCTTGTGCATCGAGCGCCATCAAGTAAGCGAGGTCCGGCTGCATCTTGGCCCGGGTGCTCGCCCGACGGAAGTGGTCGATCGCCTTGCGACGGGCTACCTGGAGGAGCCACCCTTGCGGATTTCTCGGCACGCCGCGGGGCCAATGCTCGAGGGCGCTGGTGAACGCGTCGGAGAGGCAATCCTCGGCCAGCTGAAAGTCTCGAAGATCTTTGATCAGGACGGCCAGGAGCCGCCCCCAGTCCTCCCGCATGATGACGGCGAGCTCGGCCTGGAGGCGCTCCATCGCTTTACAGCAGCCCGGACAGGTCCATGATCGGTCGCACCTCGACGGTGCCGGTTTCTTCCACCGGGATCATCGTCGCATATTTGATCGCTTCATCCAGATTTTCACAATCGAAGATGTAGTAGCCACCGAGCTGCTCCTTGGTCTCCGCAAACGGTCCGTCCATGGTTTCCGTCTTGCCGCCGCGCACCCGGACACGGGTCGAGGTAGCCGACGGCTCCAACGCCTCACCCCCAACATAAACGCCGGCGTCCTTGAACGCCTGGTCGACAGCGGCCCACCGGCCCATAGCTGCGTCGAATTCGGGGGTGCCCGGAGCCGCGTCATTGCCTTCAGCGTCGTAGATCAGCGCGAGATACTTCATCGATTTTCTCCTAGGTTAGCACTGGCCTTCCGCGGCCAATACGGAGGGGAGACGCATGAGATTTGCCGGAATCGACATCGTCGAAAGAAAAGTAGCACCTGCCGAGAACGAATGTGGCACCTTCCCAGGAACTATGTGGCACCTTCCTGCAAAGAAACTATGTGGCACCTTCCAAAGAAACTATGTGGCACCTTCCAAAGAAGCACCTTCCAAAGAAACTATGTGGCACCTTCCAAAGAAACTATGTGGCACCTTCCAAAGAAACTATGTGGCACCTTCCCAGCCGGTACCGACCCAAAGGTCAATTCTGAGATTTTCACCCCTTCTCGTCTCAGATCTGAAACACCAAACGGCCGCGGAAGCTCCATAGATCGATACCTTCAGCACCTCTCGCCGTCACTTTCCTCTTTAAAATGTTGAGCTTGCGAAAATTGCCAGCGAGATGGCACAGCGCTTGCTTTATCCACGGCCATCTCTAACCGAGTGCCGCGTTAAAAGCGGCCTCAAGTCCGTCTACGTCTTCGGCCGAGCGTGGCATACGGGAAACCTCTGACTTTTCCGAGCTTTGCCGCCGTTCAGCCGCAGACGCAGACCTAGGAGCCCGGCATGACTGTCCGATCTTTTTTGACTTCCCTCACGTGTGGTTTGGTGTTGTTGCCCGCCGCTGCCATGGCCGGCGGCGTGGGTGACCAAGTGCTAGCGGCAAAGAACGCCGGCACGGCCTTCGATACCGTGTCCGTATTCTCTCCGGCCACCGAGCTTGGAGCCGTTCACTCCAAAAGCCGCTGGTCCAACTACCGAAAGGCGGCAGACGTGCTGCCGGAGGCGACCCTGATTTCGCTCGACGCGGCCCGCGTGGCTCCGCTCTTCAAGGCCGCTCCAGCCGGCGTCGCCTTCCAGCTTCCGTATCAAGACCGTAACCTTCAGCTCGATCTCGTCGATAGCGGCCTCTTCTCCGACGACTTCGCCGCGCTCTTCGACGGCAAACCCGTGCAGCTCGATGCCTCGGTGCTCGGCCTGCACTACCGGGGCACCGTCGCCGGCGAGCCGGATTCCTTCGTAGCCGTTTCCATCTTTCCGGATCACGTCATGGGTTTGATCAACTCGCCGGCCCTGGGAGAGCTGGTGCTCGGCCCTCTCAGTGACCAACCGACCGGCGCCACGGACCACATCGTCTACAAGGCCTCTCAGCTGGCCGGCCTGTCCCCGGCCGAATGTGCCCTCGATGACCGGCAAGGTCTTGCCCAAACGGCCAAGGCCGACATCGACTACGATGCCGCGACCCAACCCGACTGGATGAGCGCTACCGCCCTGCCGACGAAGGCTGTTCCCACCGTCAACTTGTACTACGACGGCGACGCCGACATCACGGCCGACAAGGGCTCGCAGAGCGCTGCGGTGACCTGGATCACCGGCCTGGCGAACCAGGTCGGTGCTCTTTTCGCCAATGACGGGGTTCCGACCAACGTGTCCGGCGTCAACGCCCGCACCTCCGAGAATTGGGGCAACCGTCCCTCCCGGGTTCTCGATCAATTCTCCAATCAGGTTCCGACCTTCAACGGGGATGCCGCCATGGCGCTCAGGCTCCGCAACTTCGGCGGCATCGCCGGCAGCATCGGCGGCATGTGTGGCACGCCGACCGGCAATATCTCCAACTGGTATCCCGGCGACGCCGGCCAGCGCACCCACGCGGTAAGCGGCATCTTCAATTCCTACAACACCGTGCCCACCTACTCCTTCACCGTGTCCATCGTGGCCCACGAGTTCGGCCACGTGCTCGGCTCTCCCCACACGCACGGCTGCTTCTGGAACGGCAACAACACCGCCATTGACGGCTGCGCGGGATACACCGAGGATCACCCCAATACCGGTAGCTGCTCACGGCCCTCCTCCCCCAGCGTCGGCTCCATCATGAGCTACTGCGACAGCAACGATTTCAACGACGGCTTCCACAGCCAGGTGGGCAGCCAGCTGCGCAGCTACCTACAGACCCAGAGCTGCCTCGGTGGCGGCGGCGATCCGGATCCGCAGCCTCAGGACGGCAGCTGCTACCAACGCTGTGGTCAACAATCCGGCAGCTGCTGGTGCGACAGCCTGTGCACCTCCTACGGTGACTGCTGCCCCGACAAGACCCAATACTGCGGTTGATCGGCGGTTGATCGGCGGTTGATCGGCGGTTGATCGGCGGTTGATCCAGCGTGGCTCCCTCATGGGGAATTAGCTGCCACCGTAGTGGATGTGGGGCCCTTTTGAGGGCCCCACATCGTTTTTGGGCCGACCCACTTATCCAGAGGTGAAGGCTCCCAGGGCACCGAGAAAGAGCTTGCGGGAAAATCGAGGGGTTGACGCGTTAGCTAAAGAAGCCGACTATCGACCTCCGGCCCAACGAGCCGCTGCGTTCCGGATGAAGCGCAGCGGCTGGAGATCTGCCGGGCTTCTAGGGTTCCGCTCGGCGGAGCCAGATACGATCCGATGCTTTTGACCGCTTTCGTTCGAGGAATTGGTGCCTCATGCTACGCTCCCCAGCCACATCCTTGCCGGCTCTCCGCCGACCCGCGCCCGATCACGGCCCGGCGACAGCCACAGCTCCTCGACTCCCCCTCGATTTCAGACCGCGACCGACTCGAGCTCTATCCTTATGTTGAATCAGCGTTCCCTCTTCGTCCTCCCGGCCCTCGCATGTCTGCTCGTTTCCGCCACGGCCCAAGCCCAGCCCGCGGACAGCGAGTGGACCCTAGAACGCATGGAGTGGTCGAGCCCGGTTGAGGCTCTAAAAACCGTCACCATCACCAACCGATACGGCGCCATCCGCATCGGCGGCACCAGCGGAGAGCTCGCCGGCATCGCCGAGCTCCACGGCATGGCTCAATACCATGCGGATGATCCACGGAAGCCCGTGCTCGTCAGCCATTTCGAGGACGGCGCGCTGTCCCTCGAAATCACTTATCCGAACGATGGTGACGTCGCGGAGCCGCCGGACAGTTGGCGGAAGCGGCGCACCGACATCACCATCTACGTCGATAGGAACGCCCATATGAGCCTGGAGACCTTGCACGGTGACGTCGTGGTTCGAGGGTATTCCGGCCCGATCGACGTCCGCTCGGAGTCGGGCAAGGTCGAGATCAAGGCGGAAGGCCCGCTCCGGGTCATGAGCAAATACGGCGCCGTTGAGGCCTTCTTCCAATCCGCCACCTTGCCGACACCACTCATCCTCGAGACGGTGAGCGGCCCGATCCACCTTTCGTTGCCTTGGCATGCCGGTCCGTATGCCTCCATCGAAACCCGTGGCGAAATCAGCAGCGACTACTCGATCGACATCCAGTGGTTGCCCAATTCGACCCTCAAACGCGGCTCGGTCGGCGAGAAAAAGTCGGTCAAGCCCGTCCTATTGCGAAGCAACCAGGGGAATATTCGCCTGTTGCGGCGGATCGATGATCGTCGATCCGCACCCCCCGAAACCAACGCCGAATCTCCGGAGAAGGATCCATGAGTCGAAACATCACATTCCGAAACCTGTCAGCTTGTTGCGTCCTGCTGGCTCTCTTCGCGCTTGCCGCGATGCCCCTGACAGCCCAGGAAGATCGCGTGGTGATCAAAGGCGCTGAGGTGGTCGGCGACCCGATCGAGCCCCACCGGTTCTACGGCGACGTCCGCGACTTGCCGACGGTCGGCCAATGGGGCCCCGGCGATCCGTACGTGCCGAAACCGCGTCGCTTCTACGGCCCGGACTTCAGCGCTCCGACAGAGGCCCAGCTCGATCCGCTGGTCACCCGGCAGCGTCAGGTGCCCGAGCGGGGTGCGGAGACCACCATCGTCCAGGCCTACGAGGGTGTCGACAACGGCTTCCTACCGGATCCGAGCCTCGACGTCGGCCCGAATCACGTCATTCACGTCGTGAACGCCAGCGCGTTCGCCATCTACGATAAATCCGGCACGTTGCTCGCCGGCCCCACCGCCCTCGATTCCATCGGCTCGGGCGCTTGCGCCTCGGGCCGAGGCGATCCGATCGTGCTCTACGACGAGGCGTCCGATCGTTGGCTGATCAGCGAGTTCTCGAGCGGCTTCGGTCAATGCCTCTACATCTCGATGACCAACGATCCCGTCTCCGGCGGCTGGTGCCAATACCTCCACTCGCCGAGCACCGACTACCAAAAGTACGCTTTTTGGCCCGGCATGATCGTCGGCACCGCGAACGAGGGCAACTCGCCGCCGGTCTACCTCTTCGATTACGACAACATGATCAACTGCGGCACCGCGCGGGCCGTCCAGAAGCTGACCGGTCCGGGCCTACCGGGTCTGGGCTTCGAGGCTTATACGCCCGCCGATCGCGATGGTCCGAATCCGCCGCCCGCGGACACGCCGGCTTTCTTGCTGCGCCACCGCGACACCGAGCTCAGCAACCAGGGCCCGAACCTCCCGACCCAGGACGTTATCGAGGTTTGGCAGGTCGAGGTCGACTTCGACAACGCAGCCAATACGGCGCTGACCCAGCTGCCCGACATCCTTTTGAGTGAGTTCGACTCGAACCTTTGCCCGCCGATCAGCCAATTCTCGTGTATTCCCCAACCGGGCACCAGCACCCGTGTGGACCCCTTGTTGGAGGTCATCATGTATAAGGTGCAATACCGGAATTTCGGCACCCACGAAACCATGGTCGCCGTTCTGCAGACCGACATCGGCGACTTCGAGGACCATGCGGGCGAGCGCTGGTTCGAGCTCCGGCGGACCCCGGCCGGGTCGGGCAATTGGACTCTCCACCAGGAGGGCACCTTCTCGCCGGACTCCGACCATCGCTTCATGGGCGCGGTCGGCATGGACGGCGACGGCAACATGCTGTTGGTCTACGCCCTGTCCAGCTCCACGACCAACCCGAGCGTGGCCTATACCGGCCGCCTCGCCGGTGATCCCCTCGGCACCATGACCGAGCCTGAGCAGATCGCCATCGCCGGCGCCGGCAATACCGGTTCCATCCGCTTCGGCGACTACAGTCACCTGAGCCTCGACCCGGTGGACGATTGCAGCTTCTGGTTCACCGTCCACTACACCGAGGGCACCGACAACTCGGCGGCCGGCATCGGATCCGTCCGCTTCAACTCGTGCTCCGGTAGCGGCTCACCGGAAATCTTCGACGACGGCTTCGAGAACAACAACACCGGGGCTTGGTCGAGCACCGTGCCCTGATCTGATCATCACCGCCCACTCGGCGAACGTGAAAATACGGATCCTCGGCTGGTTGGCCGAGGATCCGTTTTGCGTTCTACACAGCTCTCTTCAACGAACAGACAATGCGTTGAGATCGTCACCCGCCGGTGTGAAGTTGGTCAGGCTACGGACCGTGCCCAGCCCCAAGACCTCGGCGGCGATGAAGATGCCCGGCACGGTGCTCGGCGGCCTCGGCGTGGTCAGGATGTCTCCCTCTTCGATCGGCAAGCCGAGCAGCGAGTCTGCGGTGCCGATGATCGGCGATCCGCGACGCACCGAGAAGAGCAACATGTCTCTGGGCATGAGCATCCAATCGAAGGGCTGCTGGGACGGAGTGAACACACCGTCACCGTTTTCCCAAAGGATCAACGCATCGAGATCGTCCATCGAGCCCAGACCGAGCTGGGCTGCGGAGGCGTAGATTCCGAAAACGCCACCTCCCGACGACACCAACACGTCACCCGGCAACACACCGTTGGCGGCTGCGGTGCCCGCATTGCTGAGCACCCCTTCGAAGGGGTCCTGCCAGCGGGCGTCGAGGGAGAAGTAGATCCGATTGCTCGGGCCTTGGAAATCCAACGCGTCGATGGTGTCGCCGATATCGGGAACCGCGTTGAAGGTCGGGAAGTTGGGCTCCATCACACCGACACCGAATCCGCCGAAGGGCGCCAAGCCGTCCCCATCGAGCCACGAGCTGTGCCCGAAGAGCGGACCGGGAGCCACCGGAGCCAAAACCGTGCCCGGAATCAGCCCCATGATTTGCACGTCGGCCGACGCCTCGCGATTGCCGATGATGCCTTCACTGAAGAGGTCCGGCGGCGCGCCGAGCGCCGGGTCGCCGACGGCAAATTCGTCGGTGGAAAAAGCCACGCGATAAGTCGTGCGCCAGGTCGTGCCGGTGGAATCCGTCCGCAGCTGGGTATCGCGGCCCCAGGAAAGGGCGTCCATTTCGGCGAATCCGAGACCGCCCGGACCGAAACCGAGCACGGCCGGACCGCCCAACAAGGCCGGCAGAGGTAGGGGCCCCGGACCCGGAGTCGCCAGGTAAACGCCCCCCGGATCCATGAAGCCACCGAACGCCGACGGGCCTTGGTAGTCGATGGACAGGGTGGGTTGCGCTTGGGCAGCGAATGCGGCGAGGGCCGACACCAGCAGGGTCGACACAGCGAGACGGAGCCTCCGGTCAGGGGACGACGGAACGAATCTTCGTAGGGGGTTCATGACAGGTCTCCAGATGCGGTCGAAGCGTGGCAGGAAGCCCGAGCAACGACCTTCGTTCATGGATGGGGCGAGACCGAGCGTTGAGACGAAATCGCCCGGCAGCTCGATCTCTCTGGTCTCAGAAGCAGAGCGCAAGGGATCTCGCTTCTCCATCAAGCTGTCTCGAAAAACTCCAACCCTGATGCCTGGCGTTTCCCTTCATTGGGAAAAGTTGTTGGCGCTTATTACGATTCGTAATAATATGAATCGTATGAAGAAGACACGCCCACTCACCCCCCTCGAGCTGGCTCTTCTGGGGTTGATCCACCAAGACGACCGCACCGGTTACGACCTGTGCAAGATCTTCGAGACCACCCCCATGGGGCATTACAGCTCCAGCCCCGGGGCGATCTACCCGGCGCTCAAACGCCTCGAAGGTCGAGGGTTGCTGTCGGCCTCGGTGGAAAAAGTGGGGTCAATGCGGCCGAGGAAGGTCTATTCGCTGACCCCAAAAGGCCTTGAGGCGCTCAAGGCCTGGGTCACTCGAGAGGTGAGCCATGACGATTTGGTGTGGCGCTTGGATGAGCTGCTCTTGCGCTTCAGCTTCATGGGCCAGTTGGTGGATCGGGCTGTCGCCACGGGATTCCTGCGCCGGCTCGCCGAAGGAACCGCGGCCCTGATTCAAGGTCTGGAAGACCACCACAGGACCATGGGCGACGAGCATTTGCCGGCCGGAGCGCTACCCACGGGTCGTCTGGCTCTCGAGCACGGCATCGGCGCCTATCGGAACCTGATGGAGTGGGCACGTCGGTCTTTGCAGCAATTGGAACCACCACCCAACGAGGAGCAACGCCATGGGTAAGCCCATCAAAACCATCTCCAAGATTCTGTTGACCGCCGGCGTCGCCTGGATAGGCCATATGGCGATTGGCGGCGTGTTGATCGCGGTGCTGAAACCGGGGTTCCCTCCCGGGCCGGAAGGCGCCGAGGTCCTGGTGCCCATGGCCTTGGGTCAGCTCCTCACGGTCTGTGCTCTGTGGTGGCCGGCGAGGGCGTCCTCCCTCACCGGCAACCAGCTCTTCCTCGCCCTCTTCTCGGCGATCTTCGGCGTAGGCGTCTTCCTGGTGCAAGTGGAAGCGGCGGTCTTCCTGGTGATGGAGCCCCGCCAGCTGGCGTTTTCGATCGGCCTGGGCACCCTCCAAGCCCTGTGGCTCGCGGTCCTCATGACCATGGTCGCCTCCGGTTCCGACGCCCAGATGCACGAGCGACCCCAGGGCTCCCGCCGGCCCCGATTCGACAAGCGGCTGATGCTCACCTCGGGCATCTACCTCTTCCTCTACTTCACCGCCGGCATGATGATCTACGCCCACATCGCCGACTACTACGCCCAACAACACATACCGCCGCTCTCGGCGTTGGTGCCCTTGCAGCTAGTCCGCGGCGCCCTCTACGTGGTCTTCGTGCACGCCTTGCTCAGCAGCTTGACCCTGACCCGATGGCAAGCGGCTTGGGCCACTGGTTTTATGTTCCCAATGCTGGCAGGGGTGGCAGCGTTGATGGCGCCGAATGCGCTGATGCCCGATGCCGTTCGGCATTGGCATATGTTGGAGATCGGAGTCTCCAACCTGATTTTCGGCCTCTGGGTGGGTTATACCTTCGCTCCCGGAGCAGATCCCACCCGACGGGCCGTCCCGCTGAGCACCGAAGCGCCGGGCCATCGAGCGGAACGCGCTGCTTGAAGCGCGCGCCACAAAAGACGCAGCGGCGTCGGCTCGGCCCGCTCCCTCAGCTTCGTCGACCACGGCCAGCCGACCACCACCGTGCTCGACCGCTCGAACGTCCGTCTACGGCTGGAAGACACCGCCGGCTCCCAGGAACCTTCGGGCAGGTCACGCACCTCGGGATGCCCGAGCAAGCTCTCCAGCTCTCGACGGGTTGACTTGCCTACCTATTGGTAGGTAGAATTTTTTCATGATGATGGCCACCGCTTCCAAGACCCGCACCAAGATCCTCGATGTCGCCGAAGACATGTTGCGCACCCGAGGATTCAATGCCTTCAGCTATCAGGACATTTCGGAACAAGTGGGCATTCGAAAAGCCAGCATCCACTACCACTTCCCCACCAAAGAAGATTTGGGCCTCGCGCTTCTCGAGCGCTTCGGCGCCGATGTCAAAAATTGGGCGAGCGGGGTGGTGGAAAAAAGCCCGACGGAGCAGCTGGAAGCCTACTTCGAGATGACTGAGAACATTATCTCCAGCACCACCAACATTTGCGTTTACGGTGTGATGGGCACGGAATTCTGGACCCTGCCCGAGGCCATGCAGGAGGCCTTCAAGAAATTTCAGCGTCGTCGAGACCGGTGGCTGGCGAAGATTCTGGAGGAGGGTCGAGCACAGGGGGTGTTCAAAGAGGTCGGCACCCCCGAGGACCAAGCGACCCTCATCGCCGCCGCTATCCAGGGCGGCTTGCAAATCGCCCGCTCGAGCGGCGAGCCGGACCGGCTGAAGTCGGTCCTCCGTCAAGTTCGCGAAAGCGTGCTGGTCGATTCCTAGAACATTCCTCCAAAGGACACATGATGCTCAAGGGTCTAGGTGCGGTGGTTTTCGGCAAGCTCACTGCCTACCTATTAGTAGGTAGTTTTCTTCACCTCTCAACTGTCCCTTCGTCGGCCCAGCATGCAGGCGCCGATCTTTCCCAGCTCAAAGAAGCCCCCTCGTCGCCGCTGGACCTCAATGAGGACGTCCGCGCCTGGGCCCAGCAGGTGGCCACCCATAGCTCCGGCAGCCCTAAACGGCGACTGGAGAGAATCCGCCAAGCCATCCTCGACCGGAGAGGCCTGGGTTTGCGCGAGGTCCCAGGTCCGACCCCCACCGCGCTCGAAGCCTTTCAAGGTCGTCGGGCCAATTGTGTGGGTTTTGCCTTCCTCTTCGTCGCGGTGGCGCGAGAGGCCGGCATCCCGGCGTTTTTCGCCGCGGTCCGCGACCGCCGGTCCAGCAAACCCGAAGACGGCCTACGCCTGGTGGAAAAGCACCTCACCGCCGCGGCACGGGTGGGAGACGTGGTGTGGTTGGTGGACTTCTCGGGCCTTTCGGACGGACGTCGAACGGAGTATCGGGCCCTCGCCGATATCGGGGCTATCGCCATCTACTTTTCCAACCGCGGGGTCGAGCAATTGCTCGACGGCAACCCGCAGCAAGCCGTCCTGGCCTTGGAACGGGCCGTCGAGCTGGATCCTCGCTGGGTGGACTCGTGGATCAACCTCGGGGTCGCGCGGCGCTGGGCCGAGCGTTGGCTCGGGGCAGAGCACGCCTACCGCAGAGCCCTCGAGCTCGACCCGACCTCGGTGACCGCCGCCAAAAACCTGGCGGTCCTCCTGGACCTCGATGGACGCCCGGAAGAAGCCGCCGCGGTCCGCCGCGCCAGCGGACCCATGCAGCAATCGGATCCGTTCGCCCTCCTACGTCAAGCCGAGCAACGGCTGACGTCGGGCGAGCTGGACGAGGCTCGACGCCTCTATGCTCGGGCGCTGGAAGTGTCTGCCCGATGATCGACCCTCGGAGCTCGCTCGTACCCAGGACTTAAGGGAGATCGAACGTTTTCGAAAGTCGGCGCCTTTCGCGGCTTGTCGGGGCTCCATGGGATCGATAGCATCCATGGACTCGCTGCTTTCCCGAAACCATTCTTAGACCGCCGTCCGTGAATCCATCGAGATCCTCCGCAGGGCCCAACGATCGGATCGCGGTCCATCCGATGGAGTCCGAGATGAGATCTGCCCTGTCCTTGATTCGCTTCCTGTGCTTGTGGATGGCCGTCGCCCTGCCGATCTATGCCGAAGGCCCCACCTTCCCCTCCGATCAACCCTTTGCGTCCTATTGGTTTCCCGACGAGCTGCTGACCTGGGACCCCGCCAACGACCCCGACGCGCCGTTCAATCGCGGCGCGGTGCCCCTTCAGACCAAATTCCGCTTCCCCGCCGCCCAGGTCAATGCCCACGCCCGCGGTGACGAAGCCCAGGTCGCCGCACTTTCGATCATGAATCCCTCCACCTCCAACAATCCGTCCCAAGGCTCGTTGGTCTTCGATCGCTATGCCTTCAACTACTGGCAATACACGGACTTGCTGGTGTTTTGGGGTGGCTCCGCGGGCGAAGGTCTGATCCTGGCACCCAACTCCGAGGTGATCGACGCGGCCCATCGCAACGGTGTACCGGTGCTCGGCACCATCTTCCTGCCCCCCAACGTTTTCGGCGGCCAAATTGAATGGTTGGAGGATCTGGTCCAACGCTCGGGAGAGACGTTCCCCGTGGCCGACAAGCTCATCGAGGTGGCGGAGTATTACGGTTTCGACGGTTGGTTCATCAACCAGGAGACGAACGGCGCCAACGCGACCCTGGCCGCCGACACCCGAGATTTCATGCGCTATCTGCGCGACAACGCCAGCCTGCACATCATGTGGTACGACTCGATGATCGAGTCCGGCTCGATCGCCTGGCAAAACCAGCTCAACAGCTTGAACGACGGTTACTTCGAAGACGGTGGCCTGGTCTCCAACTCCATGTTCCTCAACTTCTTCTGGAACGCCACACGTTTACAAAACTCGCGAGCTTTGGCCATCAGCCTGGGACGCAGCCCCTATGAGCTATTCGCCGGCGTCGACACCCAGGCCAACGGTTACAACACCTCCGTGAATTGGGGCGCGCTCTTTCCCGAAAGCCAGCCCCATGAGGTGTCGTTGGGCTTCTACGTGCCCACTTGGACATGGACCTCCTCCAGCTCTCCCGAGGATTTCTACGCGCGGGCCAATCGATTCTGGGTCGGTGCCAACCGGGACCCCGGCAATACCACGACTGCGGCTGCTTGGAAGGGGGTCGCCCACTACGTGCCGGCCAAAACCGTCATCGGCTCCGGGCCGTTCGTGACCCACTTCAATACCGGCCAAGGCAATCTCTACGCGTTCGACGGCCAGATGATGTCCAACCAGCCTTGGAATAACCGCAGCCTACAAGACGTGCTGCCCACGTGGCGATGGCGCATCGACAGCGCGGGCACACCGCTGGTCCCCGAGCTCGACTGGAGCGACGCTTACGAAGGTGGCACCCAGCTCAAAGTCTCGGGAGATCTCGACGCTTCCAACCAACTCGACCTCTACCAAATGCTCACGCCCTTGACCGCCACCAGCAAGCTACAGATCGCTTTCAAGGGCATTGCCGGCGGCTCACCGTCCCATCTGGCGGTGGGTCTGGCCTTCCAGGACGGATCCTCGATCGCCGCGCCGACTTTTCTCGAGGTGGGCAACGCCGCGAGCTCCGACTGGAATCTCGTGGAGCTGGATCTGAGCGCTTTTGCCGGTGAGACCCTGGTGATCCTCTCCCTGCGTTTCGACGCTCCGTCCACGGTGCCGGGTTACGACATCCGGATCGGTCGTTTGGCGGTGCTCAAAGAGACGCCGTCGGCTCCGGCACCGCCGTCGGGTCTGCTGATCGTGAATCAGGACGAGGTCGACCCTCAAACCGCCACCCTGCGTCTGACCTGGGAGGCTTCACCGGATCCGGTGACGTCGTACCAAGTCTTCCGGCGCAACGGCGACGACAGCCTGACCCACCTCGGCGGCACGGCCAATACCGCCTATTTCGTGGCCGGGTTGCCGAGAGAAGGTGACGAAATGTCCACGCAAGTAGAGGTTCTAGCGATAGGTCCCGACGGTGCCCGTTCCACCACCATCAACAATTACTTTCTTTGGCAGGATACCGGCGTGATCTTTGCCGACGGCTTCGAATCGGGCAACGCGGCGGCTTGGTTCTCGGTCGTGCCCTGAGCCTCAGCACCGGAACAGGACCGTCAGCTCCCGTCCCGCTCCAGGGCTTGGGGCAACGCCTCCCGGTCGAGCACCTCGACGGTGGCGTCGTATAGCTTCTTCGACGACTCCACCGTGTCGGAGACGCAGATCATGCCGAGCTTGCCGAATTCCGACAGGGAGCCGATCAGGTGGAAGGCGACCCCTTTTTGTTTGGTGGCGTCGAAATGCAGGTGGTGATCGACCACGATCTCCATCAAGTCCTCAGGCACCAGACCCCGATAGTTGGGGCTCTCGAGATTGTCGGAGGCGAAATAACAGCGCTCTTGGCCCACGGGAGTGAAGAAGGAGCCGGTCTCGATGTCGTATGTCCCGTCGGTCAGGAATTGCAACATCATGAAGGGATGGGTGGTGCCGCCTTTGCGCAAATTGATCTCAATGCCGTAATGACGCCAGCCCCCAGGGACGGCGGCGTCGGGCACGGAGACGAAATCCACCCCGAAACGTCCGATCACGCCGAGGTCCTTCAGCACCTCCGAGACCTTCAAACCGGCTTCTTGAATTTGTAACCGATAGTCGGGAATCGCCGGAAAGGTGCAGCCCAAGAAGATTTGTCCCGACGGTCCACCGAGAACTTGGTCGTGAGTGGAGATCATCTCGATGCGATGGGCCGGATCGATGCGGCATTGGGCCGACGGCGAGGCTTTGTCTTTGCCCTCGATGAATTCTTCAACGATGCCGCCCATCTCCCGAAATTTATTGCGATAACCCTCCCAGGTTTCCCCTTTGGCTTCGAAGGCGATTCGCTTGGGCAGCTCGTCCTCGACCCACTTCCCGAGACCCGAGCCGGCCGGTGCGTCGGTCAGGGGAATGACCGCGTTACCCTCCCCCGAGGCCCCTTCCTCCAACTTGACCACCGCCCGCCGCAGCTCGGGATGTTTCCTCTTGAGCTCCGTGACGGCGCCGAAGACATCTTTCTCGTCGCGGAGACGCTCAAATCCGGGAGAGACGTCGATTCCCGCGTTCTTGAACGCCTCCCGGCTGCCACTCTTGCACCCCGGGTCGTTGATGCTCGGATCACAGCCGTAGATCGGCACCCCGAGGCGGATGGCCAGCTTGCGCTCGATGTCGGTCACCGTGAAGCAGGTCATGTGAGCGTTCTCTGGATCGGGGATGGCATTCCGCAGTCGCTGCATCAGCCTGGGTCGATCCAAAACCTTGCGAGAGAGGGGCACCGCGGAAGCGTCACGACAGCTGATCAACGTCAGCCGTCGGCGGGCGTGTCCGCTTGGAATGCCGGGAAGCAGGTGCAGGTAGTAGTCGATGATCTCGGGATCGATCGGCAGGCTGGTGAGGTAGATCACCCGGGTCCGCGGCAGGCGCAAGAGTAGCAACATGCACAGCATGCGCTCTTCGTAGTGCTGCAAACCGGTGATCTTGCTCAGCACCTCCAGGTCCATGCTCAGGCTGGGGTTCACGATCACCGTGCGGGGTAGCAAAGGATCGGGGAAGACCCGTTCGTAGTGGTCGCGCAGCCCCTCCTGGAGCCGGTCGAAAAGGGTGGCGTCGCTAGGTTGCTCAGGCATGCCGGGATTGTAGCAATCTCGGTCCCTGATGGGTGCCACGTAAATGGGGAGAAAAACGAAACGTCTTGCCGTTCCCCGATCCCCCACCTCGGGTCCACGCCGAAAACGACACACCTTCCCCTACCCAGAAACTGGCCGCTAGCATTCCGATCTGTAAGGCCACCGACGAAAGATCAGGGGACTGTTATCCGGGCTGGAGCAGCTCCGGGGACGGGGCTTTCATCGACCAAGACGGCTCGATGAAAGCAAGAGCGGGCGGAAAGGTATTTTCTGGAAAACGGACCGTCAAATCACCGTTTTTGAGACGCTCAGCCGCATCGCGATAGGCGGCGAGAATAAGCGACAAGGCCTCGTGCATCTCGTGCCATGCTCTTTGGGTGAAGGCGTGGAAGAGGGGTTTGGGCGACGATTTGGGCTTCGACGGTCGATCGTGAGGATCGGCGGCGAGGACCGCTTCCACTCCGAGCGGAGCCGTGCCGTCCGCTCGATGCCGCGCGACCGTCTCTTCTTCGATCTTTCGCACCATCTCCAAGACCATGGACCGCCGCTGCTCCCGGCTCATATGTCGTTGAAAAGGCAAAGGTTTGAGCTCGAGGCTCAAATGCTCGGTGAAGTCTTCCAGGGTGACGTCCTCTCCCCGATCCAAGGCTCGACAGTAGGCGGTGCGATCGATCCAAATGCCCTCCAGCGGCTCGCCGGTGATCAAGGCTTCCGCGAAGGGCACGCCGGGCCAGTCGAGCGGGGAATGCACGAGATTTTCCTTGGCTCCGTGGCTCAAACAGTAGGCGAGCCGTAAGACCTGTTCTTCGGCTTCGTCGGACACCTGGGTGTAGCGGTAACGTTTGGTGAAGACCCTCTCTTCCCAATCGTAGAGCTTGCTGCTCTCGATGGAGAGCTTGCGAGTGAAGTCCCGCATAAATCCCGCCTGATCTTTGACCGTTCGACAGCTGAGCAAGAGATGGAAGTGGCTGCTTGCGAAGGCGCCGCCGTGGATGTCGACGGCATGGCGTTGTTGGGCCTTGGCCAGAGCGCCGACGATGAGGGCGTTCATTCTCGGTCCGGGTTTGATGAGGTAACGTCTTTGGATGGTTCGATTGACGATTTCGACCAAAGCGCCAGGCCGGGTGTGGATACGCGGTTTTCTCGACATGTCCAATCCTCCATGGGTTGAGTGTGCGCAGGGCAGAGCTCTGCGCTTCCAATAAAGCTTGGACGTAAAAACCTCCGTGAATTCTGCCCGGGCTCGAAGATTGTCGGGAGAACGTAAGATCGAAGCAGCAACGATGCTTCTAATAAAGCTTAGACGTAAAAATTTCCCTGAATTCTGCACAGCTGGGAAAGTTAGGCGGGAATCGACGTTTTTGTGCCGAATGGGAAGGTGCCGAATGGGAAGGTGCCACACAATTTCCAAAGCATGAGCTTCTGAGAG
>JAUIJL010000029.1 GCA_030431255.1 Thermoanaerobaculia bacterium
ATTTGCCTTCGATGGCTTGAAGGGCGGTCTTGATGTGACGGTTTTGTCCCGCTGGGAAACCGATCAGATTCCAGCCCGAGCACAACTGCCACGACGTGGTCGCCGGAAGCTCGCCGGTCGACGGCAGAGACCCGGCTGTGATGGCGTCGAGCCACAGGCCTTGGGTGGGGCTGATCGTGGTGAGGGTGGAGCCAGACGGGTTTGCCGAGTCGTAGACTTTCCACTTGTCAGCCGAGGAGTCGCAGGCGTCGTAGAACCAGACGGTCGAATAGCTACCGTCGATGGGTGCCAGCGCGTCGGATGGGGTGCTCACCGTCGGGGTTTCGGGGATCGAGATCAGGTTCCACGACGGCAGGAACGGAATCGTGTCCAGATTGGCTTTGGCGAAGGCCGTCGGTCCAGTCGGAGTGCGGCCGGCTGAGGTGTCAGGCGTTTCAGAGCCGGCAAAGCTTGGAGGTGATGGTGGGATTGGGCGTGCTTTGGAGGACTGCTCAGCGAAAACGTCCGTCACCGTGGCTTCCGGAACCGGTGCAAAGCGTTTCGGCGGGGCCTCCGTTTGCGACACCGCCGTTGTTGGTGGGCCGAACAGGATCATCCAGAGGCTGAGTAGCTGAGCTATGAAGTGTCTGAACTCAGGAGCGGGAAGGGTTTCGGTAGGTTCTTCACGGCGATAGGCGCTCATGGGGCATGGATCCTCGGGACTCGTTCCTCCAGACTCGCAGTATAACGGACTGAGAATTTCTGATCGAAACCGCTCAAACGGAAAAGGGTTTCGGGCTCCCATGAGCCCGAAACCCCCGTCGGCCTGTCCAAGCCTGGGTGGGCCTCCATGCGGACGCCTCACCTTTGTCGGATCACATGTAGGGCATCGGCGGAACTTTGTTCAGCAGCCGCGCGTAAACCGTGAGCGCTCCGCGATGGTGGGCCGTATGCTCGACGATGCCGGGGATCACGGTAGCCTTCGGCAAACCTCCCATCACCGGCCCTTCGGGCAGGGACGAGGCCCAGAAATCCTCGGATTTGGTCCGCAGCAGGTTGAGGGCGCGGCGGTACGACTCGTCCAGACGTGCCCGGGCTTCGTCCAAGGAGGTGATCTTCTGCGCTTCTTCATCCAAGGACTCGAAGTCCATGTTGAATCCCTCTTCGTTGAGGGTCGCGTCGATGAACCAGTCGATGGTTTGGGCGATGTGGGACACCTGACCGGCGGTGGTCATGCACGCTTCCGTGGGTTTGAATCCGGAGTCGGCTTCCGTCAGGGTGCTGGTGGATCGGTTGAAGTAGGTCTGGGAACCTTCGAGGGAGGCGATCAAGGCGGGGATATTGACGGCGGAGAGAGTTTCAGTAGGCATTTCGATCTCCTCGATATTGGGGTGACTCTTCAGACTGGCGTTAGCTCGCCCGTCGTGATGAAGGGATCTTAGGACTTACGCCTGACAGCAGAATGTCAGTAATTATTTAGATGTTGCTCCCGGCTTTGACGCCCAGGGCGGACAAGGCAAATGTGTGGGGGTAGAGCTGCTCGAAATACCAGAGATTGGCGAAATAAAAACCGATCGGGGCGGGCCGTTCAAAGCGGTCCGAATCCCAGGCGGAAACCAGGAATCGTAGGCCTCGATCAATCGCCTGCGGCTCGCTGGGAGCGCCATTTCCCTCCAGAGCTGAGATCGCCAGGGCGGTTTCCTCTACCGAGGACACCAGGCCTTTGTCACCGCCCCAACCACCGTCGGCGTTTTGAGCGTCGAGCAGGTATTGCCGAGCCGGCTCGGCCCAGGGACGATGCTCGGGGTCGGTAAGAGCCCGCAAGACCCTGGCGGTGCCGAAGACTTTGTTTTCCCGCTCGGGGGCGTCTTCGTGGCCGAACCAAAGCGGTACCCAGGAGCCGTCGGACCGTTGCTCCCGTTGTAGATAGCGGAGCATGCGGGCGACACATCGATCCAGCTTGCGCACTGTGGATTCGGAGAGGTGGGGGCGCCAGGCTTGCAGGGCTCGCAAGGCGTGACCGCTCAGATCCGGGGCGCTGCTGTCGAACGGCAGGCGCGTCCAACCCCGGCAAAATGTGGGCATGCCTCCGTCGCGATTTTGTAAATCGATCAACCATTGGACCGCGGCTTCCGCGGCCAGCTTATCCTCGGCGTCGATCGGTCCGGGCTGGTGTTGTGCCAAGTGGTGCAGCGCCAAAAGCGCGCCGGCGGTATCGTCCGCGTCCGGCACCCCACCCGGGAGGTCGGTCCAAGCCCAACCTCCGGGATCGGCGCCGGTAAAGGGATGCCGGGCCTTATATTGCTGATTCAACAACCAAGCGTGGATCCGCTGCCGCTCCGCTTCGGGGACGTCGACCAGCCGACCGCTGTCTCCCAGGGCCTGCACCGAAAGGGTCGTGACCCACGTGGCGAGATCGATGTCGATCGGCCAAGCGCCGTCCGGACGCACGGAGTCGCGAAGGAATTGCAGGCATTTCCCCGTGACCGGGTGCTCGTCCAGATCGGCGCCGACCAAGCTCAGGGTGACGAAGGCGGTCAGCGGGATGGCCTCCAGGAATCCGCCGCTCGACGGCAGGATGGACTCCAAGCGTCGCAACGTGCCGGCGCGGCAGGCATTTCGAATCCCGCGGGCTAAGGGATTGCGCGAGGGATTGCGGTGATGCTGTACCTGGCCGACGGCGATCAAAGCGGGCAGGGCGTAGCTCACTACCGGCAGACCGAGAAATCGAAATAGGGATTGGGGGAAGATCGCGAGCTCGAAGGGCAGTGCCGGCGGGCCGTGCCAAGCTTCGGGCTCGGGGCCGAGAACCCCGGCCAAGGCGGCGAGGGTCAGGATCGGCACGGAAAAGGTTTTGTCGTTGCCGTACAGGGATTCGACGGTGCTTTTTAGGGCCTCCGGCTCGAGACTGCCGGCGCGTTCGCGGATCCAGTCCTCGGCGCGCCGAATAGCTTCTTGCCGAGATCTCGTCTCGGAGCCATCTGACCCCGTTCTGAGGGCCGGGGCTTTGAGCGCCGCCCAAGCCAGCAGGGTGGTCGGCAAGTTGGTGGCGCTGCGCACGGTGTCGCCCCAGCCGCCGTCTTCGTTGGCGTGGGCGGCGAGCCAGTCGAGCCCGCCCTCGACCCACTCGCGATGTTTTTGGCCGCCTTGGGCCTGATCGAAATAGCCCAGGGCGAAGGCGGCGACCGCGGTGGACAGCGCACTGGAGGAGAGACGACCCCGCCAATGGCCCGCGGAATGTCGACGGCCGAGCAGATCTCGGCTCAGCTCGTCCCGCACCCGGCGGACGTCATGCTCCAAAGAAGCTTCGGGCGTGGCGCTCACCGCACCACCGGTGCCGGCAGCCACAGCCGAGCTCACGAGCCGAGCACGCTCAGATGGCCGAGCGCCAGGAGGCCGTAGAAGGTGTACTCACAATCGACGTCGTCGTCCGCCCAATGACCGTGGAACGCTCCCCGGTTGGTCCACAAGGAATCGACGAAGTCGAGGGTGGATTCCAAGTGATCGTCCGGCGGCTGACCCAAGGAGGAAAGCGCGTGCAGGGCGACGGCCGTCGACAGCAGATCCGGCATCGGGGCTCCTTCGGCCGCCAGGAATCCGCCCTGGCGATGCCGTCGTCGGCGGAGCCAAGAGACGGTTTGGGGATGCGCTTCGCCGCCGAGCCGACGCAGCATGACCGCCGCCGCCGCGGTGGTGGGCGTGGTGGCTACGGGCATGTCCGGGCTGGTGGCATAACCCCCATCGTCGAGGGCGTTGCGCAAGACGAAGTCGACGGTGGCTTCGGGATCGGGCATGGGAATGCCCAGATCCTCGTGGGCGCCGAGGGCGAGAAAGGTGCCGTAGACCGATCCGCCCGTTTCCTCTGGGGTGGCCGCCCAGCCACCGTCGTCCCGCTGGAACGACGCCAAATGCCGTCGCCAAGGGGTTTCTCCGTGGTCTTGGCTCGGATCGTAGAGGTCGGACTCCGTGAATGCTCTTATCCAGCAAGAGAAGTGCACCAAGTCCAATTCCGTGCCGTGTCCGTGTCGACGGACCAAGGGAGACATACGCTCCGGCGCCACGGGCATGTCCAACGCTTTACAGGCATCTAGGCCGAAGACCGTGTAGTAGAGGTCGCTCTCTCCGTCGCGATCGCCGAATCCTCCGTCGTCGGCGTAGCAGGTGAGCAGGAAATCTCGGACTAAGTCGGTCGCCTCACCCAGCAGCTGCGGTGACAACTTCGCCACCTGCAACATTTCGAGTCTCGTGCTCACTGCACCACCCCTCGATTTTCAATTCATCGAAGATTTTGCCGACAACCCTGCGCAACAAACCTTTGACATTGGCGTTGTCGAGGCCGCGCAAGGAGCGGATCGCTTCGTCTTTGTAGGCCTGGTAGAGCTCGGTCGAGCGTTCCGTGGCTTCCAGGGATTCCAGCAATTGGTGGATGGCTTCCGCCTCACCACCCTGGATCCAAGCTTGGGTCACCGCCGCGCGCTGATCTTTTTTCGCGGTCTGATGGGCGATGGACCAAGGAATGGTCGGACGGACTTCCGGAGCCTCGCCGGCCTCGCGGGCCGCTTGCAGATCGTCGAGATCGTCGCGGATCTGATAGGCGACACCCAGGGCGTCGCTAAAAGCGTCGAGGGCCGTGTGCATGGGCTCGTCGGCACCGCCGAGCACGGCGCCGATGCGCAGGGCGGTGGAGAAGGCGGGCGCGGTTTTACCCCGGAAAATGGCCACCACTTCTTGGGGACGCAAGGGTTTGGGGTTCTTGGTCCACATCAGCTCCTCGCCCTGGCCGACGGAGAGGGAGCGATGACCGGCCGCGGCCAAACGCAGCATCTCGGCGCGACGATTTGCCGGTGCGTCCGACTCCGCCAGCAGGCGATAGCCTTCGCCCAACAAGAAGTCGCCCAGGTTGAGGGCCACCGGCACGCCGTGGCTCTCGTGCAGCGTTTTGCCACCGTAGCGCTCGGTGTCGTCGTCCTCGATATCGTCGTGAATCAACGACGCCTTGTGGAAGCATTCGACGGAAATCGCCACCCGGCGAAGATCGTCGGTCAGCTCGTCGAAGGGCTGGGGCTCGTCGAGCAAGGCTTGGTAAACGGCCACGGTCAGGAACGGCCGCCAGCGCTTGCCGCCTTCCGCCAGCCACTTCTGCCCGAGCCTTTCGGTTTCCGTGCTCGGCTCGCCCAGGAGACGGGCCAGGGCGGCGGGCTCGAACCAGCTGTCGACCTCGTCACGCAGGCCGCCGAGATCGAGACGGCGGGTCCTGTCCTCGGAGGTCAGGTGCACGGAATCCCAGACCCAGTCGAGATCGACGTTGGTGTCGATGCAATCGTCTTGCAGCAGGGGTAAGGCAATGCCGGGGATCGCCGCGGCCTCCATGTAGCCGTAGACCTTCTCCAGCACGTTCAGGCAGCTGACGCCGACGATCGCCTCGATCTGACCGGTTTCGATGATCGCCATGACGATGGGTGAGCCTTCGGCCACCAGCACCGCGTAACCCATGCGCTCCGCTTCTTCCTGCAGATCCTCGATCGAGCACAAGCCGCATTTTTTGCACAGCAGCCCGAGCTCGTCGAACGGTGCCGGGCATTTATCCTCGACCCGCATGCACTTCGGCAGCAGCAACAGCCGACGCTCGAAGGGAATCGCGGCGAGGGAGTCACGCCACAGCTCGTTGTTGATGATCAGGGCAATGAATTCTTTGTGGGCCACATCGAAGCCGAAGCGATCGCAAATCACCTCGGCTTCCTGGCGCAGCTCGTCCATGGGCATGGGCGGAACCAGCTGAGAGCCGTCCAAATAGGTGCGAACTTTGCTCAACACCAAGTCGCGCTCGGCCTTGGTCGGCGGGATCTCCGGCTGAACCGGGCGATCCGGCCGCTCGTGCATGATCTTGGGCAATCCGACGATGGGAAGGCTCATGGGGACGACTCCTGGCAGTGTGATGGGTTGGCGAAAAAAATGGGCGACAAAGCGAGCTCGGGTCCGACGAGATCGTCCTTCTGAATGTAGGGTCGGGGCTTGCCCCCGACCGTTTCCGCATCGGCTCGGCTTGGCCTCGCCTCACGGGCGGAGACAAGCCCCGCCCCTACGCTAGGAATCCTAGTTCTCATCCTCACCTCCCATGCGCGCTTCGGCCTTGGCGCGAATCGCTTCGGCGGTGGGTAGCTGGGCGAGCACATCGTCGGGAATGTCGAGCTGCTCCTTGAGCTTCGCCAGGCAGCGCTGGCGCTCTTTGAGGGCTCGATCCTCGTCGCGCTCCTTGGAAAAGCGAGAGGTCGCGTGAGTTGAGCGTTGACGCAACATGCTGTAGATGTCACCGCCCAGAAGCGACGAGATGTCGGTCTTCATCTTTTCCCGGGCCAGATCGGCGTCTTGAACTACGTCGCCGTTGATCGGACCGTTTTTGTATTTCGGGAAGAGGATCGCCACCTCGGGGCACACCCGGGAACAAGCCGGACAATTGGTTTTGCACTTTTCCGGATGTTTGACGTCGATTTGTTTCTCGGCGTCGACGTCGTACACCCCGAAGAGGCAAAAGCTCAAGCATTGCATGCAGTTGGTGCAACGGTCGTAGTCGATGACCGGAAACCAGGGCTTCCACTCACCGGCCGGCTCGCCGTTCGCCTCGGTTTGGACGAGGCCCAGCACCGCCTCGTTTTCGAGCCCGGCGATGCCGCGGAAGCGGGCCTCGATATCGCCTTCGAGGGATTCGGTTTGCACCTCGCCGGGATGCTCGCCCTGGCGTAGCACCACCAAATCCTCGGCATCGTCCAACGGCGCCACGGGACCTTGACCGGCGCGGGTTACGGCCACCCCGGCTTCCAGCAGAGCCGACAGCACCTCGTAGCGACTTTCGTGGTCGACCTCGACATCGGTGGGGTCGAGAATCACCCGCTGTCGCTCCACCGTCATGGGATTGGAGCTCGGACGATTCAAGCTCATGGGGTCGGGGGCGATCATGCTCATGGAGAAACCTCCTCACTGGCGGTGGTCGCGGGCCGGTTGCCTTCTGCGGTTGGCGGTGCTGCGGTGGCGGAATCTGTTGCGGTCTCGGGCTCGGAGCCGTCCTCCTGGGGCTCGGGGTGGGGTGCCAGTCCCAAGTCGCCGAGGATCGACGCGGCGGAGTCGGCCCGCATGTTGTGGATCCGTACCCCGTCTTCCGCCAGGGGAGACTCCGCGGCGTGGAAGAGCCAGCGCACGGCGCGGGGGTAGCAGGCCACGATGTCGACGTCCCCTTGGCCCGGGTCGGCGAGCTTTTTCAGGCTCGGGTCGCAGCGTGCGGCCAGCTCACAGAGGTCGGGCACGGCGTCGAAGGCGCGGCCGGACTCGGCCAAGGCTTTGAGCACCTCACCCTTGACGTCCTGGGGCACGACCCGGGAATACGCACAATGGCAATAGAGCAGGCGGTTGCCGCCGGAAGCTCCGGCGGCGTCCGCCGGAGCGGTGGTTGGATTCGTGGGATCGCTCATAGGGTGCAGGCCTTCCCTTCGGCGTCGAGGCGATGGGTGGGTTGGGGAGGCGACGGCTCAAAGCATTCTACGTGGTCGAGGCTCAGCTCGGATCGTCGGTCGACCACCGCTTGCAGGGCTCGGCTGAGCTCTTCCGGGGCCGCCTCGGCCCGCAGATTGACCACCAGCTGACCGCCGGTCAGGGGCGCGTTCAAGCGCTCCGCGAGCTCGGGCACCACGTGCTCGCCGACGAAGTGGGCGATCGCCAAATCTCCCGGGCCGGAATCCGGAGCGAGGGTCATTTTCAGGTGCGCGACCTCGGCGGTTTGTAAGTGTCGGCGCAGCTCGTCGGCGATGTCACGGGTCCACGCGTTGCCGTCGATTTCTTCCGCCGAGTCCAGCCTTAGGGTGGCGTTGAGCCAGCCCAACAAGGCCTCACCCTCGGCGTAGACCTGGTAGTCCACCTCCATGGTGGGACCGGAGGGGATGGAACGGGTTTCGATGTATCTGAACCAGTCCTCAAGGCCATCGCCCTCTTGGGCCGAGACTTCGAAGATCTCCTTTTCCGGCCATCTTCGGCTCAGCTCCTCCCGCAATCGAGCCCGTTGCTCGGCGTCGATCATGTCGATTTTGTTGATCGCCAGCACGTGGGCTTCTTCCAGCTGCTTCAAGTAGACGTAGCTGACCTTCGGTGAGAATTTCCGGCCTTCCTCGAGCCCCAAGATCCTCGAGGCGCGGACTGGATCCATCAGCACGGTCAACGGCGCGACGTCGAATCGGTCGCCGTAGAGCCGTCGCAGGGGATAGCTGACCGTGGCCACCAGATCCGTGCAGCTGCCCACGGGCTCGGCGAGGAAAATGTCGGGGCGCTCGGTGGCGGTGAGCCTTTCGGCGGCATCGCGCAGGGAGTCGAAGCGGCAGCAGAAGCAGCCGCCGGCGATTTCCTCGACGGAGAATCCCTGGTGGCGCAATTTCTGGGTGTCCACCAACCCACGTCCTTGGTCGTTGGTGATCAGGCCGACTTTCAGCCCCTGGTCATGCAGCCGGCGCGCCAAGCGACCCACAGCAGTAGATTTGCCGGCCCCCAAGAAGCCGCCGATCATGACGTAGCGGGCGCGGTTCGAGGGTGTATCAGTCGAGCTCACAGGTGGTGCTCCTAAGATCGCCACGGCTGTTCTTCCATGGCATCGATGGTTTCTCCGAGTTTCTCCAAGTAGGCCTCGACACTGACGGTGTCCGGATCCGGCTCGCCGCGTACGGCGTAGAGCCAGCCTTCGCCGTAGGGATCTTTGCAGACCTTCTCGATATCTTCTAAAGCCACCGGGTTGAGGCCCAACAGCTCACCGGAAGCGACACAGAAGAGATCGGTCACGGCTTTCATGCCTTCGATCCATCCGATGACGGTTCCGGTTTCCAAGGTGCTGCCGACCGGGCTTTCCACATCAAATTCCACGATCTCGCCGAGCATGCGCGTGGCGAAGTGGGTCAAACCGACCCGCCACTCCCCGGGCTCTTCCTCCGCCAACCAAAAATGGGCCAGGCTGTAGCGGTAGAGGCGGGGAAAGCGGGCGACGAATCGATTGCGCTTGAAGCGAATCAGCTCTCCGGTGTCGGTCGGGCTCATGCCGGCACCCCGCATTCCTGACTGCGCGCGGGCATCCGCGCGGCGATCCGCGCCGCCGCCTGGATCCGAGATACCGCCAAGTCGATGTCTGCTTCCGTGGTTGAGCGGCCGATGCCGAATCGCAAGCTGTTGTCGGCGAGGTCTTTGGCACCGGGAAGGGCAGCCAAGACATAAGAGCCGTCCTGGCCGGCGGAGGAGCAGGCCGAGCCGCTGGAAATGGCTACATCCTCCAGCTGCTCGATCAAATCCCGGGAATCGATGCCGGGCAGCGACACGTTGAGGTTATTCGGCAGGCGGTGGGTCAGGCAGCCGTTGACACGCAGATCGGGGAATGCTGTCGCCAGTCTCTGTTGAAGCCGTCGACGGAGCTCCAGGGCGCGGGCGCTGTCGTTCTCGCGGCGCTCGGCGATCAGATCGCACGCGACCCCGAGACCGACGATGCTCGGCACGTCGAGGGTGCCGGAGCGACGCCCGCGCTCGTGTCCACCGCCGTGCATCTGGGCTTGCAGCCGTGCCCGCGGTCGCGTTTTGCGCACGTAGAGAGCGCCGATACCTTTCGGGCCGTAGATCTTATGGCCTGAGATCGACATCAAATCGACCCCGGCGGCTTGAACGTCGCAATCTAAATAGGTCAGGGCTTGGGCGGCGTCGGTATGAAGCAGCACCCCTTCGGCACGGCAGATGTCCGAAATCTCAGGGATGGGTTGCACGACGCCGATTTCGTTATTGGCCCACATGATCGACACCAGGGCCGTATCGTGCCGGATGGCATCCGCAAGCTGGTCCGACTTCACCCGTCCATCCGCGTCCACCGTTAGGTAGGTGACCTCGAACCCCCGTCGCTCAAGCTCGGCGCAGGTGTCGAGCACCGCCTTATGCTCGGTTTGTTGGGTGATCACATGACGTCCTCGACGGGAGGCGTGCTCCATCACTCCCAGCAAGGCCAAGTTGTCGGCCTCGGTGGCGCCTGAGGTGAAGACGATTTCCGAGGGCTCGCAGCCCAATAGCTTGGCGACGGCCGCGCGCGCCTTTTCCACGTGGTCCGAGGCGGCTCGTCCCCAAGCGTGGCTGCTCGACGCATTGCCGAACGCGGAGGTGAAGAAAGGCAGCATGGCGTTGACCACCCGCGGGTCGCAGGGGGTTGTGGCGTGATGGTCGAGATATACCGCGCGCGAGTCGTTGGGTGTTGGCTCCGCTTTCGCGGTCACGAAATCGCTCCCATACCGAAGAAGACGTTCTTCTTGAGCAGGCGGTAGAACCAGAAGTCCTCAGCGATCTCCCGTCCGGGAAGATGATGGCTGTGGCGAGGGCTCAAGCCGTTGAGCTCGGTGAACGCGGAATCTCGACCGCTGTAGTCCTTGGCCCCGGCGTCACGGATGTAGTCGTGGAGCTCTTGGGGGTGCTCGAGAATCACGCAGCCGTTGGTGCGTTGCTTGACGAATTGTTGGAAGCCGCGCAGGAATTGGCTGTTGTTGAACGTGTCGTAGAGGTTTTCGCTCTCCTTGACGTTCTCCGCGGCAAAGGACAAGGCCGGGCAGATTTCGATCGAGCCCCGAGGGCCCACATGGTAACCGAGGCCCGTTGCCGCGGGGCAGAAGGCTTCGCCGTCGGCGGTCCAATAGGTGTCGATCAACAGGATGGGGTGCTTACGTCGTAGCTCCAACAAACGCCGCCTCATGCCGACCAGCTGGTCCTCGCTGACGCAATATTCGGTGTGGGGCTCGGGGCTCATGGGTCGGTACACGTAGTACCAGAGATACATGGCACCCTGATCGATGAAATGCCGCACGTATTCGTCGGACATGACCTCATGCATGTTGAGGGCGGTGGCGGTGGTCGCGTTGCCGAAGAAAATCTTGGCCTTCTTGAGCCGCGCCATGCCTTCCATGGCCGCGTCCCAAACTCCCTCGCCGCGGCGTAAATCGTTCTGATCTTGAAAACCGTCGAGGCTGATCAGCGGGGTCACATTGCCGGCTCGCTTAAGTCGTTCGACGTTTTCCTCGGTGAACAACATGCCGTTGGTGATCACCTGGAAATAGCAATCGGAGTGGCGCTCGAACACGTCCCAAATGCCCTTGAAGAGGAAGGGCTCGCCTCCCAACAGGGTGTAGTAGTGGGACTTTTGCTTCTTGCCCTCGACGATCAGCCGGTCCAGATCGGTGTCGTCGATGAAATGGGCCTGCCCTTCCTTTTCCACCCAACAACCGTGGCATCGAAGATTGCAGGTATTGGTCAGGGCGATGAAGAGAAAGGGCGGATAGAGCTCGTTGCGTTTCAGACGTTTCTTATAAGCCCGAATCGCCCAGGCACCCTTCCAAGCATAGAGGTGGGCCATCTTCCAGAGAATGCGGGGCGAGAGCTCGGTGCCGGCCCGCCACGCCATCTTGGCGAGCACGCCTTGCTCGCTGAGGAAGGAGCGTTGGGTCTCGGGGCGTGGGGGAGATTCAACGATGGCGTTCATGCTTTCGGACCTTTCTGGGGCAACCGCAAGGGATCAGGATCGCGTTCAAGTGACGTCCAAATGAGAGCTCGACAGATGTCGTCGGGGCAGATTCTATGCCAGGGAATTCAGGGAGTGGATTCGATTGCCGAATTTTTACCTCGAGGCAGCACGCTTTCGCGATGTGCCCGTGAGTACGAAAAAACGCATTGGGAGTTTCGAAAGGGGGAGAGGGAATCGGGCGGGAATACCCCTGGCCGCCGTGGACGGACGATAGACGGGGATATTCGGTCTCAGTGGATCGGCGGCTGTCGTCGCAGGGGAATCCATCCGGCTGTTGATGCCTCTCTTTTTGGCGTTCTTGTGTTTTGGTGATCCGAAAATACTGCATGATATGTAGAATTCGACATTCACTGATCAAGAATTGTGGATTCCTGTGGTGAATCGTCGTCATAAATGTGTCATTTGAGCGTGATTGTGGATTCACCTCGATTCGCTGTGCTAAGTTGGTCGCGGACGAGATCGCGCAATCGCCGCCGCTCGATTCAGAAGATCGATTTGGAAGATATTGGAGAAATCATGGAAGAAGCTGTCGATAAGCTGGCCGACGTCGCTGCGGTGTCCGGTGCGGACACTGCTTGGATGATCGTGGCGACTGCTCTAGTGCTTTTGATGACCCCCGCCCTAGCCTTCTTCTACGGAGGGTTGGTTCGGCAAAAGAATGCCTTGAACACCATGATGATGTCCTTCGCCTCCTTGGGCGTGGTCGGTGTGCTTTGGGCGACCGTCGGTTATAGCTTGGCTTTCGCACCCGGCACGGATTTCATCGGTGGCTTGGACTACCTATTTCTCAGGGGCGTGGGCATGGAAGCGCAGGGCACGATTCCCCATCTGCTCTTCATGGTCTTCCAAGGGACTTTCGCCATCATCACCGCCGCGTTGATTTCCGGAGCGGTCGCGGAGCGCATGCGCTTCGACGCCTATTTGGCGTTCATCTCGCTATGGATTCTCGGGGTCTATGCGCCGGTTTGTCATTGGGTCTGGGGCGGCGGCTGGCTAGCCAAGATGGGTGCGTTGGACTTCGCGGGCGGCACGGTGGTGCACGTCAACGCGGGAATCGCCGCGGTGGTCGCCGCCCGAATCGTCGGACCCAGGCGCGACTACGGGCGTCAGGCGATGCTGCCTCACAACGTGCCGTTCGTGCTGTTGGGAGCCGGCTTGCTGTGGTTCGGTTGGTTCGGATTCAACGCCGGCTCGGCCCTCGCTGCCGACGGATTGGCGGCGTTGGCGTTCGCCAACACCATGCTCGCGCCGGCGGCAGCCTTGGTGGTGTGGATGTTTTTGGATGTCCGAGCGACCGGCAGCACCACGGCGGTCGGCGCCGCTACGGGCATCGTGGTCGGGTTGGTGGCCATTACTCCGGCGGCGGGATTCATCGGCCCGATGGCCGCCATCGCCTTGGGTGGCTTGGCCGCGGTGCCGTCGTATTTCGCCATCGCCAAGAGCCAAACTCACAAGCTCGACGATTCCTTAGAGGTCGCCGCCGCCCATGGCCTCGGCGGCCTTGTTGGGGCGGTGCTGACCGGAGTGTTCGCTGCGTCGGCTTGGGGCGGCGCGACCGGCCTGCTGGCGGGCAACTTCAAGCAATTCGCGGTCCAAATCGTGGCTGTTCTGGCGGCCATGGTCTACAGCGGCTTGGTGTCTTGGGCCTTGCTGAAAGGGATTTCTATGGTCATTCCCCTGCGCGCCGACGAGAAATCCGAGCGCATCGGCCTGGACGTGCCCATGCACGGTGAGGAAGCCTACTCCCACGGTGACGGTGCTGTCTTGATCGCCCCGGAAGCCCTGGCCGGCGCATCTCCGGTGCCATTGGGTGTCCCCGCTTCAGAGCAAGCCGTCTGAGCTGCTCAGAGAGCAGCCGTCTGAGCTGCTCAGAGAGCAGCCGTTTGAGCTGCTCTGAGAGCAGCCGTTTGAGCTGCTCAGAGAGCAGCCGTCTGAGCTGCTGCCGGCAGCCGTCAGGGTCGAATCGCAAACGACGTTTTGAGGCTCTAGCTGAGCCGGAACAAGGGCCGAACATAAGGAATCCAGATATGAAGCTGATCACCGCCATTATTCGTCCGGAAAAGCTCAATGAGGTCTTGTCCGCGCTGTACGAGGTCGAGGTGCGCGGGCTGACCCTCACCCGATGTTTGGGGCACGGTGGAGAGATGGAAGCCGTCGAGACCTACCGAGGCTCCACGGTCAAGATGGGATTGGTGGAGAAAGTGAAATTGGAAATCGGCGTATCTGATGCATTTTTGGACGCGGCAATTTATGCATGTATGCATAGCGCAAGGACTGGTGAGGTGGGAGACGGCAAGATTTTCGTCACCGATTTGGAGAAGGTGGTGAGAATTCGTACCGGCGAGCAGGACGAGTCGGCCGTCACCCCTTTGGCCGATCTCAGCGTGGAGGTGCAGGGTAGCGCGGCATAGGAAGTGATCTGAGCACCGGGTTTTTTGTACGGCTAGCTGGGATAGGACCGCTTTGGACGGGCCCTTTCGTGCCTTCTGTCACGGAAGGGTCATGGGGGCTCGTCAGGTAGCGGCCTCAGGATTCCATTCGGCGACGATTGTCTGCGTTTCGCAATAAGAGAATTTTCGCCTTCCATTTATCCGTCCATGCGTATATGATGGTCACTGGTGTGCTCTCTTCCGAGATCGGGTCCGGAATCATGAAGCTAGTCTTTATGAACATCGCGTTTATAAAGATGGTGGTCTTTATGAGATCCCAGGTTCGGAGCTCGACGAGCACGCAACTTCATTTCGCGTTTTTTTGAGCACGAGATATCCCATGATCTATTTCTGCGTGAAGCCAAGGAGGCTCATCCATGTATATACAATCCAGCGAGGCCGGAAAGGCGGACGAGGCCCAGACATACGACTCTGACTCCGATCAAGAACCCTCACAGCACCCCACGGGTTTGTGGGATCAACGCGAGCAAGATGCTTGCGGCATTGGTTTCATCGCCGATATCCAGGGGCGTAAGAGCTACCGGGTGTTGAGAATGGCTTTGCAGGCCTTGGAGCGCCTCAGCCATCGGGGGGCGGTGGGTGCCGATGGTCGAACCTCTGACGGCACGGGAGTTCTGACCCAGATCCCTTGGGGCCTGCTCAAACAGCGATTTCCTCAGTTGGCCGCCGAAGAGCCGGATATGGCGGTGGGGGTCTTCTTCCTACCGATCGAGGAGCCGGGCTCGGATTCGGTCAAAGAGCTCATCACCAAAACTTTTCGCCGCAGCGATCTGTCCATACTGGCCTGGGGCGCGGTGCCCATCGATCCCGAGGTGTTGGGGCGAGACGCCCGCGAAACGTTGCCGCGCATCGTGCAGGTGGTGGTCGAGCGCCCCGCGGGCGTCGACCGAGGTGAGGCCTTTGAGCGCCGTCTGCTCTTGGCCCGCAAACGGCTCGAGCGCATGGCCCGCCGGCGCCGGCTCGACGACTTTGCCGTGGTGTCGTTGTCCCACCAGACCTTGGTCTATAAGTCCATGGCCATGGCGCGGGATCTCACCGATTTTTACCCCGATCTCGCCGATCCCGCCTTCGAGTCCGCCATCGCCCTATTCCACCAGCGTTTTTCCACCAATACCCGGCCGACGTGGCGCTTGGCGCAGCCGTTCCGCATGCTCGCCCACAACGGTGAGATCAATACCATCCAGGGAAATCTCAACTGGATGAAGACCCGAGAATCACAGCTGGAGAGTGAGATCTGGGGTGAGGATCTGACGGAGCTGATGCCGGTGCTCGATGAGCGAGCCTCCGACTCCGCCATGCTCGACCAAGTGCTGGAGATGCTCTGCCTTTCGGGCCGCGATCCGCTGCACTCGATCATGATGTTGATGCCGGAGGCGGGCGCGCGGACGGAGTCCGGGCATGACCCCGAGCTTCAAGCCTTTTACGACTACCACGCTGCCCTGATCGAGCCTTGGGACGGACCGGCGGCGGTGGTGCTGACGGATGGACGCACGGTGGCCGCCGCTTTGGATCGCAACGGCCTGCGTCCCCAACGGTTCTGGCGAACCGTCGACGATCTGCTGATCCTCGGATCGGAGGTCGGCATCGTCGATTTACCGGCGGGCTCGGTGGTGGAAAAAGGGCGATTGGGGCCGGGGCAGATGCTCGCGGTCGACACCGAGGCCGGAGCTTTATTGCGCAACGACCAGATCAAAAAGCAGGTCGCCGGTCGTAAGCCCTATAAAGAATGGCTCGATCAGCACCGGATCCATCCTCCGGAAATCGCGCCGGAGGAAACCGGGCCGACCGTGGATCCCGAGGTGCTCTTCCGGGCCCAGCAGACGTTCGGCTATACCAAAGAAGCTTTGGAGCGGATCTTGGATCCCATGCTCAGCTCCGGCAAGCCGCCGGTGGGGTCGATGGGTAACGACGCGCCCCTTTCGGTGCTCTCGCAGCAACCCCAGCTGCTCTACGGCTATTTCAAACAACGCTTCGCCCAGGTCACCAATCCGCCGATCGACCCGCTGCGCGAGCGTTTGGTGTTTTCTCTCGAATCCTTTGCCGGTGGTTGGTCGAATCTTCTCGCCGAGGAGCTTCCGGAGACCGCCCATGTGGTGCGTTTCAGCTTTCCGATCCTGACCGGCGCCCAATTCCAATGGCTGACCCAGCTGGACGACCCCAGCTTGCGCTGCACCACTTTGGACGCCACTTGGGCGGTGGAGGAAGATAAACAAGGCCTTCGCCAAGCCGTGGATCGGCTCGCGTTTCAGGCCGAGCAGGCCGCCCGGGCAGGGGTCAGCCTGATCGTGCTCTCGGATCGGCAGGTCGGCCCGGAACGAGCTCCGGTTCCCATGTTGTTGGCGACCTCCGCGGTCCATCACCATCTGGTGCGTTGCGGTCAGCGCATGAAGGTCTCTCTGATCTGCGATACCGCGGAGCCGCGGGAAGATCATCATTACGCTTGCCTGTTGGGATTCGGCGCCACCCTGATCCATCCTTATTTGGCCCTGGCCACGGTCAGGGATCGAAGCGGCGAGCTCGGAGTGTCCCAAGCTACCGGGCTGGCGAACTATTTGCGGGCCTTGGAGCAAGGCCTGTTGAAAGCGCTATCCCGCTTGGGTGTGTGCCCGATGACCAGCTACCACGGCGCCCAGCTCTTCGAGATCCTCGGTCTCGACGAGGACGTGGTGGATCAATATTTCACCGGTACCCGCAGCCGGGTGGGAGGCGTCGGGCTCAAGACCCTGGCGGAGGACGTCCTCGAGGTCCATGCCCAGGCCTTCGGTCAGCCCGAGTCGGACCATTTCAAGCTGCTCGATCGCGGCTTCTTCCGATTCCGCAAGGGAGGCGAGCACCACGAGCTGCGGCCCAAAGTTTTTAAACATCTGCACAAGGCGGTAAGAACCGGCAGCCGCGAAGCCTTCGCGGAATATTCGTCCGCGGTGAGCCAAGCCCAGCCGGCTCGGCTGCGGGACCTGCTGGCGCCGAAAAGGGCCGACGAGGCGATTCCGCTGGCGGATATCGAGCCGATCGACGAGCTGGTCCGTCGATTCTGCTCGGCGGCGATGAGCATGGGGGCCTTGTCGAAGGAAGCCCATGAGGTGGTGGCGGTGGGCATGAATCGGCTCGGCGCGCGATCCAACTCCGGTGAGGGGGGAGAGCATGCGGCCCGCTTCGAGCCTTACGACACCGACGTGTCCGAGCAGAATTTCCTCGGCCACTGGCGTCCTTCGGAGGGGGATTGGGGCAATAGCGCCATCAAACAGGTGGCGTCGGGCCGATTCGGGGTGACGCCCGAATATCTGCGCTCGGCGCGGGAAATCGAGATCAAGATGGCCCAAGGATCCAAGCCCGGAGAAGGCGGGCAGATCCCCGGCCATAAGGTGACGGTCGAGGTGGCGGAGCTGCGTCACTCCGTGGCCGGAGTTCCCCTGATCTCACCGCCGCCCCATCACGACATTTATTCCATCGAGGACTTGGCCCAGCTGATCCACGACCTGAAACGGATCAATCCGCAGGCACGGATCGGTGTCAAGCTGGTGTCCCTGGCCGGCGTCGGCACGGTGGCCTGCGGGGTGGCCAAGGCGGGCGCCGACTACATCCTGATTTCCGGTGACGACGGGGGGACCGGCGCGTCGCCCCTTTCGTCGATCAAACACGCCGGCATGCCGTGGGAGATCGGCTTGGCCGAGACCCAGCAGATGTTGGTTCGCAGCGGCTTGCGGGGCCGGGTGAGCTTGCGGGTAGACGGCGGTCTGAAGACCGGTCGCGATGTGCTGCTCGCGGCCCTTTTGGGCGCCGAGGAATTCGCATTCGGCACCGCGCCGCTGATCGCCGTCGGCTGTGTCATGGCGCGTCAATGCCACCTCAACACCTGTCCGGTGGGTATCGCCACCCAACGCCCGGAGCTGCGCAAGAGATTTCCTGGCACCCCCGAGCATGTGGTGGCCTTCATGAGCTTTGTGGCGGAGGAGGTTCGACACGGCCTGTCGGTGATGGGCGCGACTCGTTTGAACGACATCGTCGGTCGATTCGACCTCATCGAAGCCCACGAGGATCGCGCTCCGGTCAAAGGTCTGCATCTCGATCGGTTGCTGGCCGATCCGGATCCCGCGGGTCGAGAAGCTCGACGGCGCACCGACGAACGGAATGGTCGAGCAGTGGCCAGGCTCGATGATCGGGTCTTTGTGGTGGGAGCGGCGGCGCTCAACCGAGGTCTCGACGCCCTTCGCTCGATGACCGTTACCGGGTCTTTCCACATCACCAATCAGGACCGCTCGGTAGGGGCGCGGCTCTCCGGCCATCTGGTGTCCCTGGATCGGATGTCGCGCCCCCACGCTCGCCCCCTGCGCTTCGATTTCTACGGCGTGGCCGGTCAGAGCTTCGGCGTGTTCCTCACCGAAGGCTTGGACTTCCGGCTGGCGGGCGAGGCCCAGGACTACGTGGGCAAGGGGCTGAGCGGCGGCCGGATCGTCCTACGTGAGGGGGAGCCGACCGTCGACCCTTCAGCCGAGGCCCTGGCCTATCCTTTGACCGGCGGGTCGTCCGAGGAGCCGTTGGTGGGCAATCAGGTGATCGCCGGCAATACGTTGCTCTACGGAGCGACCCGTGGAGAGCTTTTCGCCGCCGGTCGGGTGGGCGAGCGATTCTGTGTTCGCAACTCCGGAGCGTCGGCGGTGGTGGAGGGGTGCGGCGACCACGGTTGTGAATATATGACCGGCGGTGTGGCCGTGATCCTAGGCACCGTGGGTCGAAACTTCGGCGCCGGCATGAGCGGCGGTCGGGCCTTCGTGTGGGATCCGGACGGTCGTCTTTCGGAGCTGATCAACCCCGAGATGGTGACCGTGAGCTACCTGGATCTCCACGATGACGCCCTGTTGCAGCTGAGGACCCTGCTCGATCGACACGTCGAGCTCACCGGCAGCCGTCGAGCTTCGGAGATTCTGGCTGGCTGGCCGAGCCATGCCGGCTCCTTTGCGGTCGTGAGGCCGAAAGCCTCGCCGAAAGCGGATGCCATCGCTGATCGCGAAGAAACCAGCAGAAAGCTGGTCCTCGGAGCCGGGCTCGTCGTCTGATCACGTTGAGCTTTCGGTCGTCGCCGGCGCCGAGGATTTCCGAGATAGATTGCGATTCTTGAATCAAAGGTCCCGTCCTGCCGTAAGAGTATGGACGGGAGCCCCTTTGGTCGGCGCTTCGCTGTGCCTCAATAAAACTGCCTCAAAAAACTCTTGCTGAATGTAGCCTTCGGAGGACGCCATGCTGGCGAAGTTGTTGGTTTTGACCGTGGTGGCGTTGGTAGCGCCCCAAGTTGTGCCCGGCGTGAAGGTCAAAGGCATTGAGACCGCGGCCGGTATCGCCGTGGTTTTTGCCCTCTTGAATCTGGTGATCGGCTGGTTGCTTTACGGCGCGCTGACGTTCATCTCATTTCCGTTTGTCATCCTCACCTTCGGCCTCTTCCTATTTCTCATCACCCTGGCGGTCAACGCGGTCTTGCTGCGGTTGACCGACGCCATCCTCGATTCTTTCGAGCTGAGCGGCTGGGGACCTGCTTTCGGCATGGGATTTCTCTTCGCCCTGGGGGCCAAGGCCTCGGAATGGTTGCTATGAGGGGATCGGATATCACCCTGAGCTTGAAGCAGAAATTCGGAGTCTCTGCGTCGGCGATCAATGCCGTTTGGATGAGCGCCGCATGGATCAGCATGGCCGGTTCCCTTTGGATCGCACCCGAGTTGCCGGCGCAGTCCGAGCCGGCCGAGGACGAGATCGCGATCCCTGCTTTTCACGAATACGATCCGCCGTCGACCCTGGTGGTGCCACGCACCGAGATTCGAGGGGCCAAATTCCCGTTCGTAGATGTGCACAACCATCAATGGCAGATGCCGACCCAGGATCTGGCGGCGCTGACGGCGGAAATGGACGCGCTGAACATGGCGGTGATGGTCAACCTCTCCGGTCGCGGCTCCCAGCGCGTGCAGCGTGAGGACGGCAGCTACACCTTCACGCTCGGTCCCGAAGGATTTCTCGGTCAGGTGTTGGACAACGTCAAGAAGCACGCGCCGCAACGTTTTTTGGTCTTCACCAATGTGGATCCCGAAGGCATCGACGAAGACGGGTGGACCGAACGCGCTGTCGCGCAGCTGACCGCCGACGTCAAGGCCGGCGCGGCCGGGTTGAAGGTCTACAAGGGTTTGGGCTTGGACAGCCGAGATTCGGCGGGCCGACGGATCGCCGTCGACGATGCCCGCCTAGATCCCATCTGGGCTCGCTGCGGTGAGCTCGGTATTCCAGTGCTCATCCACACCGGCGAGCCGGCCGCCTTTTGGCTGCCCAAGGACGGCTCCAACGAGCGCCTGTTGGAGATGATGGAACGGCCGGGGCGCTGGCGGGGAGCACCGGGGGAATATCCCTCGTGGGACGAGCTGATGGCGGAGCAGCACAGGGTCTTTCGTCGTCACCCCGAGACCACGTTCATCAACGCCCACCTGGGTTGGATGGGCAACGACTTGGACCGCCTGGGCCGGCTTCTGGACGACCTGCCGAACGTCCACACCGAGATCGGCGCGGTCATCGCCGAGCTCGGGCGTCAACCGAGATTCGCCCGAAAATGGTTGACGAAATACCAGGATCGCGTGCTTTTCGGCAAAGACACCTGGCGTCCGTCGGAATACGAGACCTACTTCCGGGTGCTCGAAACCGACGACGACTACATCAAATACTTCCGCAAACGCCACGCCTTTTGGCGCCTCTACGGGTTGGACCTACCCGACGAGGTGCTGAGGAAAATCTACTACGGCAATGCTCTGCGCCTATTCCCGACCCTGGATCCAGCCCTATTTCCTAGGCGTTAGCCCCTGCCCCTGATGGCTCGACCTACCGAGGACTCGCTCCAATCAGCGGTCGGATGAGTTGAGATTCGTCCGCTCGAGGGTATTTTCCAGGTCCTCGCTGATCAACCGCGCGCTTCGGTTGCGGGTGAAATAGCTCCAGCCCCATTGCACCAGCACCAACACACGGTTCTGGAACTCGGCGAGGTACATCAAGTGCACGAAGAGCCAAGTGAGCCAGGCGAATCCACCGGCGAAGCCCAGGCCGTGGATGTCGACCACGGCCATCCGGCGGCCGATCACCGCCATATTGCCTTTGTCGACATAGCGGAAGGGTTTCGGTGATGAAGCATCGCCGGAGACCCGCCGTTTGAGCAGGCGGGCCACATAACGCCCCTGTTGCATGGCGACCGGCGCGAGGCCCGGCAGGGGCCTTTCCAGGCCGTGACGATAGCTGGCCAAGTCGCCGATGACGAAGATCTCGGGTCGACCGGCGAGGCTGCAATCGGCCTCGACGGCCACGCGACCCGCGCGGTCGGTTTCGGCTTCGCTGACCTCCGCCAACAGGCGACCGAGGGGCGAGGCTTGGACCCCGGCCGCCCATAGGATGTTGGCGGCGTGCAGACGCTCCCCGGGGGCGGCCGGATCGGCGTCGGTGGGGCGGAGCTCGAGCACTTGATCCTCGATGGAAGACACCAGGGTGTTGCACCGCACCTCCACCCCGAGCTTTTCGAGCCCGGCCTTGGCCTTGGCCGACAGCTTCGGCGGGAAGGGGGGCAGGACCCGATCCGCACCCTCGATCAACAACACTCTGGCATCGGCGGGGTCGACGCTGCGAAATTCGCCGGCCAGGGTTCTCTTGGCCACTTCCGCCAGTGCGCCGGCCAGCTCGACGCCGGTGGGACCGGCGCCGACGACCACGAAGCTCAGGAGCTGTTTGATCTTTTCGGGGTCGGTCTCTTGCTCCGCCATTTCAAAGGCCATGAGCACGCCTCGGCGGATTTGGGTGGCGTCCGCCAGAGATTTGAGACCCGGAGCGTGGTGACGCCAGTGGTCGTTGCCGAAATAGCTCTGGCCGGCGCCGGTGGCGACCACCAAATAGTCGTAGGCCAGCTCCCGGCTCGAGCCGTGCTCGGGATCTTGGGTGGCGCCCGGCTCCGTGGAAGACGCTGGGTCGTCGGCCTGCCCGTCCCGGAGCACGATCACTTTTCGGTCGGCGTCGACTCCGATGACCTCTTGCAGGAGGACCCGAGTATTCCGTTGGTTGCGCACGAGAGCCCTCAGGGGAGCCGCGATATTGGCCGGCGACAGACCTCCCGTGGCGACTTGATAGAGCAGGGGTTGAAAGAGGTGGTGATTGCGGCGGTCGATGAGGGTGACGCGGACCGGGGCGCGGCCGAGGGCGCGGGCGGCGCACAGGCCACCGAATCCACCGCCGATGACCACGACATGGGGCTGCTCGGATCGATGCTGGGACATGGGATCTCCTGGGCTCGAGGCCCGACGATTCAACGAGAGCGCCGCCGTCGGCGGTGTTCGGCCGCTGGGTGGTCGGCTCTCTCGGCAGGTCTGTCTTTCAGTTGAGTCCGTCTTGCCGCCCGGGGCCGTCTTGCCGACCGGCTCCGTCTTGACGGTTGAGGAAGGCCACCAACACATCGACGAAGGCATCGTGTTGGTCTAAATAGGGCCAGTGGCCGGCCGGCTCGAGGGGCGACAGAGCAATGCCGACGTCGGTCAGCAGTTGCTGAGATCGTTCACCGGTGCCCCGGGGGGCCCCGTAGACGTAAATCTGTGGCAGGTCCAGCTCAGCGAGACGGGCGGCGAGGGTCTCTTCCGCGGATTCTCGGACCAGATCACAGCTGTTGAGGTGAAACGTGCGCGGGTCGGACATGTGAGCGCTGGCGCCGTAGGCTTGAAGCACCTGGTTGCGCTCAGAGCCCGGGTCTTCTGGGTCGTTGGGATCGTAGAGGTCACTGAGGAAAGCTTGAAATCCACCGTCGAGCCACTCTTGCAAGCTCTGGTCGGCCGCGACCCCAGAGCCCGTGCAGTCCGCGGGCGAGATATTTCCTTCAATATTGACGAATCCTTCGATCCTCGTGCGTCGTCGGTCCGCCAGGTAGAGGCCGATGACTCCGCCCATGGAATGGCCGACGAGGGTGACGGAATCCAGCTGCAAGCGATCCATCAAAAGGTCCAGGCCCGCAGCGTGGCGTTCGAGGCTGAAGGGCTGCTCGGGCCAAGCGGATTTGCCGTAGCCGATCATGTCCGGAACCACGTGGGTCCAGGCGGCCAAGCGAGGGTCGCAGATGACCCTTTCGAAGCACAGGCCGGATTCTCCCAAGCCGTGGATGTAGAAAAGGGTGCCCTTGGCGGGCTCGTTCTGGCCGGGCTCCGCCGTCCTTCGACGCACGGCCATGCCCAGCTCGGTAAATCGTTCGAGACGAAAGCGCTCTTCTCGCCAATGAATTTCTTGCCGACTGTGGGTCATCTCAGATCCTTCGCTGTCGGTCGCACATCTCGGCCGCCCGGAGTCTCGAGGAGCTCCGAAGGGTCCGTCGCGGCGAGAGTTTGGCGGACTTGATGTCGAGGAGCAACCCTCTCAGGGCTGGAGAGACGCTAAGGGGACCAGAAGACCTCGATGGGAACCCTGGTCTGGCGGAGCACGGCTCGAATCGGCAGCTCGCCGACGGGGCCGGGGCGCAACGCCTCTTGGTAAACGTTCCATTTCGAGGTGCCGGTGATGTGAAGGATCAATCTCCGGGTCTCGGTCAGCGCGTTGAGGGTCAGGCTGATCCTGGGGTGGGGCGCCTCTCCGGGACGGATGGCGACACAGCGTCGCTTGGAGGCCGGGTCGAGACCTGCTTCGAGGGCCGATCGATTCTCCGGGGTCGCGGGGAACAGTGACGCCGTATGGCCGTCACCGCCCATGCCCAGGATGATCGCGTCGAGAGGCCAATCCAGCTTGGCGAGCTCGGTCTCGCACTCAGTCTCGCCCAGCTCAGGGGTTGGGGCGGAATTTTTGAGATCGATGAACGTCGCGGCCGCGGCCGGTCCCACCAAGAGCTCTCGGTGGAGAAACGCGGCATTGGAATCGGCATGCCGGTGATCGACCCAACGCTCGTCCGCCAGGGTGACGGTGACCTTGGACCACGGCAAAGGGCGATCCCGCAGGCGACGAAAGAGGGGCAGCGGGGTGCTGCCACCGGAGAGCGCCAGAGACGCTCGATTTCGATGGTGGATGCCGTCGAGCAGGCACGATTCGAGCTCCGCGGCGAGGGCGTCGGCAAGGGCTTCGGCGTGGGCGAAGCGCTTTTCCACGGGCTGAGCCAACGGTGAGGGCTCAGGGCGGCTCATACCAGATGCTCCAGCCATTCGCGCTCGTCGCGCACCATCAGGGCGATGGACTCCGCCGGGCCCCAAGATCCAGCGGAGTAAATCCTAGGGCGGGTGCCGAGCTCCTCCCACCCCTGGAGGATCGGCTCGACCCAGCGCCAAGCTTCCTCGACCTCGTCCCGGTGCATGAAGAGCGTGGCGTTGCCGCGAATGACGTCCATCAGCAAACGCTCGTAGGCCAGCGGAGGTCGACGGCCTTCGTAGGTATCCGCCATATTCAAATTCAAGTGGGTGCGCTTGAGCACGATTTTGGATCCCGGCTTTTTGATCATCAGCCAAAGCTTGATGCTCTCGTCCGGCTGCAAGCGGATCACCAAGCGATTGTCCTGCAATCGATTGGCTTGATCCTCGAAAAGCAGGTGGGGCACGGTTTTGAATTGGATGATGATTTCCGAGACCCGATGTCCCATGCGCTTTCCGGTGCGCAAGTAGAACGGAACTCCGGCCCAACGCCAATTCTCGATCTCCGCCTTCACCGCCACGAAGGTCTCGGTGGTCGATTTGCGATCGATATTTTTTTCTTGGTGAAAGCCTTCGACCTCTTTGCCTTCCACCACGCCCGGACGGTATTGAGCGCGCACGGTTTTGCGCTTGACGTCCTCAATGCCCATGGGCCGAAGAGATTTCAGCACCTTAATTTTTTCAGTGCGGATGGCGTCTTGATCCAAACGAGCAGGAGGCTCCATGGCGGTCAGACAGAGCAGCTGGAGCAGGTGATTTTGGACCATGTCTCGCAAGGCGCCGGCCTGGTCGTAATAGTCTCCTCGCCCTTCCATGCCGAGGGTTTCGGCGACGGTGATCTGCACGTGATCGATGTGCTGCGAGCGCCAAAGCGGCTCGAAGAGTGCGTTCGAGAACCGCAAGGCCATCAGATTCTGAACCGTCTCTTTACCGAGGTAGTGGTCGATGCGGTAGATCTGCGGCTCTTCGAAGAACTCACCCACCCGTCGATTGATGTCTTCCGCGGATTGGAGATCGGAGCCGATGGGTTTTTCCAACACGATGCGGGTGGTGCCGGTGACCAAGCCCGCCTCCGACAAGGTTTGGCTGATGTCCCCGTAGAGGCTCGGGGGTGTTGCCAGATAGAAGACGCGGATTCGATCCGGATGTTTCTTCAGGGCGTTGGCCACCATGGACCAGCTTTTCTTCTCCGTGGCGTCGACCACGGAGGTTTTGAGCCTGCTGATGAAGTCGGGCCAATGCTCCGCATCGAAGCTCGTGCCCAGCTGTTCCTCGGAGGAATCCCGAAGCTTGGCCAGATAACCCTCGGGGTCATCGTAGTTGCGGGCCACGGCGAAGATTCGGCCCTCGGGCAAGGCTCCGTATTGGTGCAGATTGAAGAGGGCGGGCACCAGCTTACGTCGGGCAAGGTCGCCGGACGCGCCGATGATGATCATGTCGAAGGGATGGGCGGTCTGGCTCATCCGTTCCTCCAAGGGAGTTGATAGCGATGCCGGGCCGTGCTGCGGCTCCGGCGGTCGAAGGTAAAGCTTAGCGAAGATGCGATGGTGACCACGATCCGATTTTCATCCCTGGGGCTTTCTGCGGTTTTTCATCGCTCTTACTCATGGGTGGCCGTCGCCAGATCGGTAATCCGTGACCAATCCCCGGCCAGGACGGCCTCCTCGGGGGCGACCCAAGAGCCGCCGACGCAAATGACGTTGTCGAGCTTCAAGTAGTCGCGGAAAGTCGCTGGTCCGATGCCGCCGGTGGGGCAGAAGCTCAGGGCCGGCAGAGGACCGCCGATGGCTTTGAGCAGGGCCCGACCACCGGCCGGCTCCGCGGGGAAGAGCTTGAGCACCTCAAACCCGGCGTCGTGGGCGGTCATGGCCTCGGACGGGGTCATGATGCCGGGGATCAACGGCAGATCGCCCTGTGCCGCCTCGGCCAGCAGCGCGGGTGTGGCTCCGGGGCTGACCGCGAATCGACCGCCCGCCTTCGACACCGCTTCCAGGTCTCGCGGGTGGGTCACCGTGCCCGCGCCGACCACGGCTTCGGGGACCTCTTCCGCGATCCGTTGAATCACTTTCAGGGCCACCGGCGTCCGCAAGGTGATCTCCAGGTTGGTCAACCCTCCACGCACCAGGGCTTCAGCCAGCGGTACCGCTTGCTCGAGGTGATGCAAGGTGATCACCGGGAGAACCGGTGCTTTGGAGAGTAGGTCTTTGAGGTTCAGGTCTTTGAGGTTCAGGTCTTTGAGGATCACAGGATCTTTGACGGGGTCTTCGGGGGTCAAGCGGTCGCCTCCAGAATCGTGTTGTCGCACCCAACTTACACGATTTAGTATAAGGGAAATGTCGGAATTCAGTCCCTGGGTCAAGTTTTCGTACAATTCCCGTGAATTCCTTCTGAGCGGCTCTTCGACGGAATCTTACGGGATACAGTGACGACGTCCGTGAAGGGGTCTGATCGGAGGGCCGCAGTGAGACGATTGGAAGGATAAGGGCCGGCGAGCATGCAAGACCGAAGCAAAGAAGAGAAAAAGAATCAGACAATGAATCCGCAGATGAATCCGGTGGTGGTAGCGGTCACGGAGCGCATCCGTCGCCGCAGCCTCGGCACCCGAGAAGCGTATTTGGCGAAAATCCGTCGCGCCGGCGCCAAGGGTCCACGGCGCGGTCAGCTGGCTTGCTCGAATCTCGCCCACGGATTCGCGGCTTGTGATCTACACGACAAACAAGCCCTCAGCTCGGGCAGCCAAGCGAATCTCGCCATTGTTTCGGCCTACAACGACATGCTTTCGGCCCACCAGCCTCTCGAGCAATTTCCAGCTTGGATCAAGGAAGCGGCGCGGGAAGTCGGCGCCGTGGCCCAATTTGCCGGTGGCGTGCCGGCCATGTGCGACGGGGTCACCCAGGGAGAGCTGGGCATGGAGCTATCGCTCTTTTCCCGCGACGTGATCGCCATGTCGACGGCGATCGCCCTTTCCCACGACATGTTCGACGCCGCCATTTGTCTCGGGGTGTGCGACAAGATCGTGCCCGGCCTGCTCATCGGAGCCCTGTCCTTCGGGCACCTACCCTTCGTCTTCATTCCCGCGGGACCCATGCCTTCCGGGTTGTCGAATAAGGAGAAGGCGCTGATCCGTCAGCGATACGCGGCGGGCGAGATCGGCCGTGACGAGCTGCTGGCGGCGGAGTCGGCGGCTTATCACGATGCCGGCACTTGCACCTTCTTCGGCACCGCCAATTCCAATCAGATGTTCATGGAAGTTTTGGGGCTGCACTTGCCGGGCTCGTCGTTCGTGCCTCCAGGCACCGACTTGCGCAGGGAAATCGTGCGTCAATCCACCCGCACGGTGGCGTCCCTGACCGCCCTCGGCGACGATTATCGTCCCCTCGGAGACATGATCGACGAACGGGCGATCGTCAACGCCATCGTCGGTTTGCACGCCACCGGTGGCTCCACCAACCACACCTTGCACCTGCCGGCCATCGCCCGGGCGGCCGGCATTTTGGTCGATTGGCAGGACTTCGACGAGCTGTCCGAGGTGGTGCCGCTCCTGACCCGGATTTATCCCAACGGCACGGCGGATGTGAATCATTTTCACCGGGCCGGAGGTTTGTCGTATCTCATCGCTCAGCTCTTAGACGCCGGCTTGCTGCACGGCGACGTCGGCTCGGTGGCCGAAGCCGGTGGCTTGGCGCCCTATCGCCGGGAGCTTTCGCTTTCCGAGGACGGCGAGCTGGTCTACACCGAGATCGAGGCCAGCCGCGACGAGGACATCTTGCGACCCGCCGATCGGCCCTTCCAGGCCCACGGCGGTCTGCGCTTGCTCCAGGGCAATTTCGGGCGGGCGGTGATCAAGGTGTCGGCGGTCAAACCCGATCGGCGTCGAGTCGAGGCGCCGGCGGTGGTCTTCGATCGACAGGAGGATCTGACCGCCGCTTTCCAACGCGGTGAGCTGGACAAAGACTTCGTGGCGGTCGTTCGATTCCAGGGACCCACCGCCAACGGCATGCCCGAGCTACATAAGCTCATGTCACCCCTGGGCGTTCTGCAAGACAAGGGATTCAAGGTGGCGCTGGTCACCGACGGCCGTCTTTCCGGAGCCTCCGGCAAGGTGCCGTCGGCGATTCACGTGACACCGGAAGCCTTACACGGACCCCTGGCTCAAATCCGTGACGGTGACGTTATCTTGCTGGATCCCGATCAGGGGATCTTGGAGCTCAAGGTAGAGGCGGAGGAGCTGAATCGCCGCGAGCCGGCCGAACCGGATGCGAGCGACATCGGCATGGGCCGGGAGCTCTTCGGTAGCTTCAGGTCGGCGGTTTTGGGTGCCGAGCAAGGTGCTTCGTCCTTTGCCGCCCACCACCTTGAATGAGCTCGGGTCGGCTCTGGGTCAAGGCCAATCGACACAGACGTCACCCCACGGCTCCTGGATACGCACGCCCGGAGTTGCTGCCACGGGCGTCGGGCCGTGGCCCGACGGGTAGACACTCATGCGCATCTGCTTTCGACCGGGCCTTCCCGCCTCGTGCCATCGCAGCAGGCGGTCGCTCAAACGATCGGCGCACGTCGGGCTGCCGTGGCTGACGATCACCAATTCTCGGCTGGGTGAGAAACCGAGCATGGCGAGGCCGCTGCCGTCGCAGAGACCGCCGGCTCCGCGGAATTGACCGGGTCGCTCGATCATCGGCGTGAGCTTCTCCCATGCCAAATGCTCGTCCCGGGCCACCAAGGAAAAGCTGTCGGCATCGTGGGCCACCAACCACATCTGAAAGTCTTCGATCAGCTCTCGGACGTCGGCTTGGATCGGCGCGAGCCGGTGGTAGGCGGGGTGGTCGAACAGGCCCAGGATCTGCTCGGTCGATAGATCGCCCCCCGCGTCGCTCCACAGCAGACCGCGTGAATCGCGGAGCTGAAGATCTCGGCCAACCATCGACATGTCGCCCCGAGGCAGGATGAAGTCGCAATCGACGTAGGAAGAGCCGACAAGGTGATCTTCCCGGACCTCGAAACCGACGGAAAGCTGCCCGTGGCGGACGGATCTCAGGGCGAAGGGCACCACCAATCGTCCGCCCGGAGAGATTTGCTCCACCCAGGCTCGGGGAATCGTCGCGGTGCGCACGGTGACGAGCATGGCATCCCAAGGAGCGCCGTCGGGATCTCCGAGAAATCCGTCCGACGCTCGGGCCGTCACCCGGGCGGCTCCCTTGGGTGTCTTGTGACCGTCGTGGCCCGCCCGAGCCAAGCCCTGGACTGCGCCCCGGATCACCTCGTCGTCCACGTCGACGGTCGAGATCTCCCCGGTGTCGGTCACCAAGCGGGCGAGGATCGCCGCGTTGTATCCGGTGCCGGTCCCGACTTCCAGAATCCGCTGACCCGGCTCGGGTTGCAGCTGCTCGAGCATGGAGGCCATGACCCAAGGCGCGGTCGACGAGCTGAGGCGGACGCCCCCTTCCTCTTTGGTGGTGACGTTTTGGTCCCGGTAAACCTCGTCCAAGGGAATATCAGGAAGAAAGTGATGACGGGGTACTTGGCGAAAAGCTTGCTCGATGGCGGGAGTGCGAATGGGTCCTTTGGCCAATCGGTCGACCATTCGCTTGAGGAGCAGCTCAGGGTCGCTCAAGGGAGTCCTCCGAGGGATCTTCCTGGGTCTCGCGCAGCTCTGCCTGAATCTCCTGGAGGCTCGATTGGGCTCTGCTCTCGAGCTCGGCCATGGCCGGAACGCCACGGCGTCCGGCCGGTAGCTCGGCCAGCGCCGCCAGGGCTTTTCCGTAGGCTTCGGCGGCCGGTTTCGGAGCGTCCGCTCGGCGGTGTAAGTCGCCGAGGGTCACCCACCAGAAGATCGCCGACTTCGATTCGGCGGCCAGCCGTTGGGCGCGGCTCACCGCGTCTTGAATCCGACCCTGCTGCTCCAAGATTTCGATGGCCCGAAGCTGAGCCGCTTCAGGGGAACGCAGGCGCGCGGCACCGCTTTCGAGGGCGCGGACCGCTTCGTCGAAGCGGCCTAGGTCGACCAGCAACTCAGCGTGGTCCATGACGTGCTCAACCTGGGGCCTCGGGGTCAGTGCGAGGCCGCGACCATAAGCATCGGCCGCGGGGCCGGGTCGGTCCAAGGCTTTGAGCAGATCCCCTTTGAGCATCTCCCCCTGGTAGCGGGCACCCCTTTGCGTTTCCGGCAATGCCGCCAAGTATTGATCGACCTGACGCAAACCGGCCTCAAGATCGCCGCGTTCCAGGTGGATCCGCGCCAAGAACATCAGAGTCGAGGTCAAACGCGGCTCCAGCTCATGGGCACGCCTTAGGTCAGTCTCGGCATCGGCCCAGCGCTCCGCTTCCATGTACAGACGTCCCCGTTGTAGCCAAAGCGCTCCATTGTCGGAATCGGCTTGGATCTGGGCGCTCACCCGTTCGATGTGACGATCGACGTCTGCCAGGGCTGATGTAGTGAGGGCGAGGCAGAGAAGGGGGAGCAGCAGGTCGCGGAGTTTCATACCTTTAGGGCCTCGTAAAAGACTTGGAAGCTTTTGGATTTCATGCGTGATGGGTCGATGTGTGGGGCGATGTGGCGTGCCGCCTCAATTTTTCGCAAGCCAGTAGAAAAATAGCCGGATCTCTTAAGGATTGCCTCAAAGGCCTCCCAGGTGCCGCCGGCGATGGCGTCGGGATCGCGGTATTTGGCCTGTTCGGGGATTTGAGATTTGACCTTTGGGTAAGCTGCCTTGACCGCAGCCCAATCACCGAAGTACCAAGCCTCGAGCTCCTCGACCACAATCCTGTTGTGGACTTGAATGGGTCCATCCTCTGCCCGACTCGGCGTGGCCAGTCTGGATTCCCAAGCGATTTCTTCCAGCTTACTCTTCAATCCCAGGCAGTCGTCGGAGTCCCGGTCGACCACAACGACAATACGCCAGGAATTGGGAAGCCATTTTTGGTAGCCCTTAAGCCGTTGCGGCAGATGTTTGAGGAGCTCGTCCTTACAGGGGAACGGGTAAACCTCAAAGCTGGATCCCTTGAGAATCTTTGGCAGCAGCCGCCGCAGGAAGGCTTCCATCGAAGGTTCTTCCACCAGGATCTCGAAATGCTCTACGGGCTTCATGGCTTAGAGCAATCATTTGCCGCGTTCGACAAGTGGGTCACCCAATCCAAATCTCCCCTCGAGCCAGAGGTGGCCGAGAGAGGCTCCGGATTCTATGAATTGAGGTATGCCCCGAATTTCGCTCGCCGTCTCCGCCTGAGTGTGGCCAAATTGATTGCGATAGAGAATTCGTGTCTCTGTGGCTAGGACGCCGTTGAGGAAGAACGGTGAATGAGTCGTGACCAGCAATTGAGCCGTTTCCGAGGCGGCCCTGCATTCCTCGGCGAGCTCTGGCAAGAGCCTTGGGTGCAGATAGTTTTCCGGTTCTTCGACGCCGATAAACCTGGGTGGATTCGGATCGTGCATCAGCACCAGGTAGGCGAGCATCTTGAGCGTGCCGTCCGAAGCGAATCGGGCAAGCACGGGCCGCTCGAAGGGCGCGTCTTTGAGCTGGAGCAAAAGCCGGCCATCGGGCATGGATTCGGCATCGACTCGATCCAGCTGCGGGACCCTACTGCGGAGAATTCCAAAGATCTCCTCCAGCCTGTCGGGATATTGCTCTGCGAGATATTGAATGACGTTAGGCAGATTGCTGCCCGTCTTGTTCAGTCTTTCCTGGGGCCCGGCTTCTGGCTGGCCCCGTGTCTCGTCGATCGAAAGATAGGAGACGTGCCAATCGGTGATGAAGTCGCGCAATGCAGCTACCCGGGGATGCGCAGAAAGCTGGCCCAGGGTGTTTGCGGCGATTAGATCCGGTGACCTAAGCGGCACGGATACTCGCTCCGCTTGTTCGTCCGGGTTCTCGCCGCTGATCACTTGACCGGAGCCGCTTCGATATTCGAGAAACCGGAAAGGGCGACCATATCTCCCGCGCTTCCACTGAAGCCACTCTTCCAAGACGATCGGGCCCCGTTCGCCTTCATCGATGGCGAGGTGATAGGTGATCAGCGGGGTTCTGGTCTGCTCGCGATATTTAATCTCAATGACGATCGGTCCGGCCTGATCCCGAGTCTTCAGCTCCCGGGCGCGTCCGCGCCGATCCCAAGCGGAGCGCAGACCGGACTGAAAACACTCCGCCAAGAAGTTGAAGACATCGAAAACTGTTGATTTGCCACTGCCGTTGGGGCCGAGGAGCACAGTGAGCGGAGTCAGCTTCTTGAGCTCCACCAGCTTGAGCGCTCGGTAGTTTTCGACACGCAGATATTCGATGCGTGGAGTAGCGGATCTTGAGGTCATGTCGAGGGATCTGTATGCCAGGTCGTGGATTGGACGAAGTTGAGGGTGTTATGTCGAGCGCGGAGCACACGCTCGGTGGATCTTGCAAGTCAGATCATACCTTCCATCGGCAAGAAACGTGTCATTCCCGCCCCGGGAGCTCCATGCCCCGGAGCCGTCGATAGGTTTGCAATGCGTAGCGGTCGGTCATGCCGGCGACGAATTCGATGATCGAGATCAATTTCCAATAGTCGGATCGGTCCGCGGCTCGTATGCGTTCTAGCCGGGGGAAGACTTGGCGGGTCTTTTGGGCGGATTTTTGAGCCTCCGGGGCGTAGGTAGCTTCGTAGAGCACATCGAGGATGCCGTCGAGCACGTCGAAACCCGCCCGTTCGATTTGAACGACGTCGACGGCGCGATAGCAGCGGGGCACCACTTCCGACTGGATGCGCTGGACGGCCGGGGCGAGCCGGCAATCTTCCACCAGGGTCGTGCGGTGCTCGCCGCTCAAAATGGTGTCGTGGTTCTCGTCGAAGACTTTCAGGCACGCGCTCACCAAGCCGTGGATGGCATAAGCCCTAAGGGCGGAGATGAAGCTCTGGGGATGATCTCGACCCTCGGCTTCGTATTCCGATTGACGCTCTTCGAAACCCTCGACACTCAAAGCCAGTGGCAAGAGCAGATCGCGGGCCATGTCCAACGGAATATGGCCGAGGCGAAATCCGTCTTCGAGGTCGATGATCGAGTAGCAGATATCGTCCGCGGCTTCGACCAAAAATGCCAGGGGATGGCGAGTCCACATCAGATCGCCCAGGGGATGGAGACCGGTGTTCTTGGCCACGGCTGCAAAGAGCGGAGCGTCGTCGCGCAGGAAGCCGTATTTTTTGTGCTGAACCCCGCGGGCTTGGGGACGGTCCCGGAGGCAAGCGTTGGGATATTTGGTGAAAGCGGCGAGGGTGGCGCAACAAAGACGTAGGCCCCCTTTGTGGCGTCGGTGATGGCGGACCAGCAGCCGGAATCCCAACGCGTTGCCTTCGCAATGGCCGAGCTCGAAGTGTTGCTCGTCGGTCAGCCGGAGCCGCTCGGCCGTTCGTTTTCGCACCCATTCGGAGATGGCGTCTTCCCCGGAATGGCCGAACGGCGGATTGCCCAGGTCGTGGGCCAGACTGGCGGAGGAGACGATATCCCCGAGATCCCGGGGATGGATGTCGGCAGGCAACAGCTTCCGCTTGCGCAGCATTTCTCCTGCGCGGGTGCCCAGGGAACGGCCGACGCTCGCCACCTCGAGGCTGTGGCTCAAACGGGTGTGAACATGGTCGTCCTCGGAGAGGGGGAACACCTGGGTTTTGCCGTTGAGCCGACGAAATGCATCGCTGAATAGGATGCGGTCGTAGTCGCGCTCGAAGGTGGAGCGTGTCGGTTGTCGAGGGGTGTCCTCGCCCCGGAGGCGAGTGGAGTCTAAAAGCTGGGCCCATTCCATGGGCGGATCCTAACCCGAAAAGCCCGCGCTGATCGCAAGACCGTGCCTGTCACAAGCCCGTGCCGGCCGCAATCCCGGCCTAACCGCTGTGGGCGTCGCCGTCGCTGGATTCATCCGCCGCTGGTTCACCGGCTGCCGTGAGCCAACCGAACAGCAGGGCACAGAAACCGGGCAAGAAAGCAAAGGTCCAACACAGGAAGTGCCAGAGATAGTTGATGCTCGGCGACGGCTGGGTCCACATGCCGGACACGGCCCAAAAAGCCAAGCCTGAGCCGACCGCCGCCAATCCTCCCCGCATCAAGCTGCGTGAGATCGGCTCCCTTCGACCCCGCGCGATCCGTTGAAGCGAAGCCAGGCTCAGCCACATGGCCACCCAGGTCACCAGGAGACCGTTGAGGTATCCGACGGCCATGGCGATTGGATAGAAGGCGGCGGCGATCACCAGCCCGACGAAGGGCAGGGAGGGTAGCAAGACGCGCCAAGCCCGGCGGGTGCCGGCCGGGGCGGCCAGGACACAAGCCAAGGCCGCGAAGATCACCACCCCGTGGATTACTCCGGGTAGGACCGCGCCGTCACGAAGGAAGTGTGCCCAAAGCCAATCCCCGAAGGTGCTCAAGGCACCGAGAGCCAGGGCACCGACGACCGGGGCGACGAGCTGTTTGTGCAATTGCTGGAAAGTGGGCATGGCGAAATCCTCAGGGCGTCTAGGGGGCGGGTCTAAATCGGGATAGCATGCGTCGACCTTAACCGATTCGAGCCAGGAGCAGGAATGACCGGAATTCTAAGCGGAATGCGCAAACTACTGTCGGGTGGAACCTTGTCGGATGGAGCCTTGTCGGGTGGAGCCGTGACGGTGGTCGTTGGTACGGTGGCCGTTGTGTGGGTGTGGACGATGGCGCTGCCGACCATGGCCGTGCATGCGTCGACGTTCGAAGAACCAGCTCAGGGGGTCGCGGCTGAGGCAGGATCGACCTCGGATCAAGGTGCCGACCGCTCCTCGGAGCCCAAGATACGCTTGGCGCTCTTCGTGGTTGCCCACAAGGTCTACAACAGCGAGCTGATGGCGCCTTACGACGTGCTGCAGCACACCGTTTTCCGCGACGCCGAAAACTATGTGAAAACCGCGATCGTCAACGCCGACGGCAAACCCTTCGAGACTTTTGAGGGCATCACGGTGCTGCCCCACTACAGCTTTGCCGATGCTCCCATGCCCGATATTTTGGTGATCCCATCCACCGAAGGCTCGATGGATAAGGATCTGAAAGACGAAGCGTATATGAGCTGGGTCAAAAAGGCGGCGAAGGAAGCGGAGTGGGTGATCACCGTCTGCGACGGAGCCTTCCCTCTGGCGGCCACCGGGCTCTTGGACGGCAGAGTGGCGACTACTTTTCCGGGTGATCGGGAACGGTTTCAGGAGATGTTCCCGGAGATCGATGTGCGTTTTGACGTGCGCTTGGTGCAGGACGGCAAATTCATCACCTCGGTCGGGGGAGGGATGAGCTACGAGCCGGCCTTCTATTTGGTGGAACAGCTGTACGGCAAGGACCACGCCGACAAGAGCGCGCGCGGTTTGGTCTGGCCTTGGGATCTGAAGACCTTGCCCCATGTAGTGGCCGGCTCGGAGAGCTCGGACGGGCCCAACGAATTGGATTGAGCCCCGAGCAACTGGGCCGAAAAGCTCGTGCCTTGCTCGTGGCCTCATGCAGCTCAGGGTCTGACGTAGCGGTAGAAATCCCAAGGAGACCGACCGTCGTCGCCCACCACCGAGTAGGCCGGATAGGGCTGACGGAAAGCCGCCTCGATTTGTTTGGGCGTCACATGACGTTGGCCCCGGGCAGCCGGAGGCAAGGGCTCCCCTCCATAGACAGACAAGAGAAGCTCATCGATGACCGTCGGCGGCTCGTAGAACTGTCGCGACACCGAAGGACCGGCCTCGACCGAAATCGTCGCGCAGCCGAATTCGAGCCGGAGCAATCCGATGGCATCCCGTGGAGTGGGGTTGTCCAGCGCGACAATCTCAACGCCGGCGTCGGAAGCTCGGCTTTCCAAATTCCAGCCGCCTCGACGGTCGGTCAGAATCACGACCCTGCCCGGTCCTGAGAAAAGTGGGTGAGCAAAATCGAGATCGCGACCGGAGGTGAGAAGCAGGCTGATCGGAGGTCGCGTCTTGCCGAGCACCTCGGTCCGCCAGCGGGCCAGACCCTGGGCGGAGGAGCCCGGCCCCTGGAGCTGATGGCTGAGCTCCGGCTCCTGGCGCAGGATCCGACCGGTCGTGATGATCGCGTCTGCTCGGGCTCGGGTCCAATTCAGGACGAGCTGATCGAAAGCGCAAGCCGGCGCGTCGGGGCCGATCCGAATCACCAGCTGGGTGTCAGGATCTCGACGCCAGACCGAGGTGACGTGCACTACACCGGTGCCGTGAAAACCGGGGCCGTAGAGTCGACGGATTGCCGAGCTGACGGCGTCGGCCGTGGAGAGGGTGCCAATATCGAGATCTGGGCTCATGGGTCGGTAGGGTAATCAGCTGAGTGGTCGCCGGCAGGGTGGTTTGTGACGGGCCGAAGGCTTGAGCGAAGGGGCGATCTTGACATGATCCGGCCCCGGGGCCAAAATCCGACCGACTGGTTGGTATCTAAGCCTGCGATCTGTCTCAGTGATTGGAGATTGTTCTCTCGGGCCAGAGATTAAGGTAACCTTATGGGTGTGGCGGAGATCTGGCCGCAGCTCCAAGGTGACTCGATGCAGCCTTCGGCCGGTGGATGATGCGAGCCGAGAGTGACGGGTTTGCCTCGACTCGATAAGAATCTGTTGTCGGGCCGGCTGGTAGAGTCATCGAAAAGAAGGCTGCACCAGACGGTCTGCAAAAGACGGTATGCACAAAGCGGTTCGTGGGTGTGGGCGGCCGAGCTCCGAAATCAACGAGCTCCTTCTTCTCACCTACGGTAAACCGCACTCAACGTCGCTGGGGCTGCCCGGCGAAGCCTAAGATGTAGGGGACCCTCGACATGGCAAATTTCGCCAAACCTCCAACCCTCAATGACGACCAAAGAGCGGTCGACATTTACCGCAAGGCCGCTGTCATTATCCGGGCAAAAGGTTTTGGGGCCACTTCCATGGGGGACATTGCCGAAGCCGTGGATTTGACCAAGGGCGGGCTCTACTACTACATCAAGGGCAAAAAGGCTCTGCTCTACGCCATCATGAACTTCGCCTTGGAGCTGCTGGAAACCCGGGTGCTCCACGTCGGTGCGGAAATCTCCGACCCCAGCGAGCGTCTGGCCCAGATGTTGGCGGGTCACCTGCGGCTGATGCTCGACGAGCCCGCAGCCATGATCGTGCTCAACGACGAGCTCGACGGGCTCAACCCTCAGCATTTGGAGCGGGTGCTCAGCCGCCGTCGCCGCTACTCCGAGGTGTTGGAGACCACGGTGACCGAGCTGATGGATATCGAGCGCACCCCCGACCCGATCTCCGCCGAGGTGGCGACCGGCAGCTTGCTGAGCATGATCGAAGGCGTGGTCCGCTGGTACGACCCGAAGGTCAGCAAATTGGGCACCGAAGAGGTCATCGCCCAGATGGTGCAGCTCGGGCTGCGAGGTCTGGGTCCGGACGGGCGCTCCGCGAGCTGAGCGGGAGAGCACGCGGCCGGCCATCGTAATCATGAACGTAATTGCCGACCCCTAGCATGACGTCGATGCTGGGGTCCTCCGGCAGAGCGAGATTGGACTCCTTCTGAAGCTCGCTGAGGTTTTCGCCATTGAGACATCCATTATTGGATAGGCAGCTCGAGAGGCTGGGGCTAGACCAGAATCGTCCCCCGACCGACAAGCAATGGCAGGATCTCCTCCGTCAGATCAGCAATACCTACGCCGAGGCCTACCAGGCCAGATTTCAGCTCGAGCAGAGCCTGAGCCGTTCCGCCGAGCAGATTGCCATGTTGCAAGAACAGCTGGGAACGACGGAGCCGCTGATCGATTTGCAGCGGTTCCGTGGCTTGGTGCAAGCCGCGCCGGCGGTGATCTTCACCCTCGGAGTGGGAGACGGCTCGTTCACTTATCTCAATCCCGCTTTTCGTGAGCTGACCGGGTGGGAGCCGGCGGATTGGTTGGGCCAGCCGTTCACATCCCTGAGCCTGCCGGACGACTCCTCGGTGGCGATCGCGTCCATCCATCAAGTTTTGTTGGGGGAGACCAGCAGGACCTTCAAATTGCGAATCCGAACTCGATCCGGCGAGGACCGCAGCGCAGAGTTTATTGTGAGACCCCAAATCCATCATGGTGAGGTAACCCACATCCTGGGCATCGCCCGGGACAATACCCATCACGACAAGACAGAGCGGGATTTGCGGGCGGCCAAGGAGACGGCCGAGGCGGCGAGCCGGGAAAAGAGCGAGTTCTTGGCCAATATGAGCCATGAAATCCGCACCCCGATGAACGGCATCATCGGGATGACCGGCCTGCTGCTGGAGACGGAGCTGGATCACCAGCAGCTGGACTATGTGGAGACCATTCGGTCGAGCTGTGACACTCTGTTGACGCTCATCAACGACATTCTCGACTTTTCCAAAATCGAGTCCGGCAAGCTCGAATTGGAGTATCAGCCCTTCCACCTGCGGGAGTGTGTGGACAGCTGCGTGGATTTGGTCGGGGCCAAAGCCGCGGAGAAAGGGCTCGAGCTCAAAGTCACCGAGTGTGGTGAGGTGCCCGAGGAAGTGATCGGCGACGTCACTCGGGTTCGACAAATCTTGGTCAATCTGCTCAGCAACTCGGTGAAATTTACCGAGAAGGGCTCCGTGGAGGTGAGCTTGTCGACTCATCAGCCCCGCGGGTCACGCTACGAGATCGAGCTGGCCGTGCGCGACACGGGGGTCGGCATCCCCGCGGAGCGGATCGACTATATTTTCGAATCCTTCAGCCAGGCCGACGCGTCGACGACACGACGTTATGGTGGCACCGGATTGGGTTTGGCGATCAGCAAGCATTTGGCGGAGCTGATGGGGGGGCGGATCTGGGTCGAGTCGGAGCTCGGCAAAGGCTCGACCTTCTATTTCACGGTGAAGGTGGGCTTTATTTCCATCGACGCGAGAACCAGCCATCCCTTGGAGCAGGCGTCGAGCGGCATCGATCGAGAGCTGGCGCAGAAGCTGCCGTTGCGCATCCTGGTGGCCGACGACAGTGTGGTGAACCAAAAAGTCGCTCGCTTGCTGTTGGAGCGCATGGGGTATCGAGCCGACCTGGCAGCCAACGGATTGGAGGTTTTGGAAGCCCTCCAAAGACAGAGTTACGACCTGGTGTTGATGGACGTGCAGATGCCCGAGCTGGACGGCCTGGAGACGACCAAGAAGATCGTTTCCGAAACCACCGTCGACGATCGCCCGCGGATCATCGCCGTCACGGCCGGAGCCATGCGCGGTGATCGTGAGCGATGCTTGGCCGCGGGCATGGACGATTACGTTTCCAAACCCGTCCAAGCCTTGGAGCTACAGGCGGCCTTGATGCGCGCCGGTGGGTTGAACGCGCCGAGCCGAGAAGCGCTGCAAGACCAAGCCGAGAGGGCGTCGAAGGACGATACCGGCATCAACCTCGGTGTGCTCGCGGATCTCCGCCGTCTCAGGCCGCAGGTCATCTCGGATTTGGTCGACAATTTCCTTTCCAGCGCCGCCGACCGACTCGAGGCGATTCGTGCCGCGGTGAAGGCCGACGATCGCCAGGCTCTCGAGCAGGCCGCCCACAGCTTAAAGGGGAGCTGTGGCACCTTGGGCGCGGCGCGGATGGCGAGCATTTGCGCGACCTTGGTGTCGTATGCCCAGGGCGAGGAAAGCTGTGACGTCGGTCGCGAGGTGGAAGAGCTGACGGCGGAAAGTGCTCGCGTCAAGGAGACGTTCCTACGTCAGCTCGAATCTTGGGGGTAGGCGTCGGCGCCTCGTGTCGACGGGTCCGGCCCTTCCTGGAGTATACTTTGGCCAACTTATTGTGCCAAAGGAACCCAAGGTGTCACCCAAGCTTGAACGCATCCTCTTGGTGGAGGACGAAGTCGATATCCAGATGGTTGCTCAGCTCGCCCTGGAAGACGTGGGCGGCTTCGAGGTCGAGGTGTGTGCTTCGGGCGTGGAGGCCCTGGAGCGGGCGCCCGCGTTCAATCCCCAGTTGGTGCTGTTGGATTTCATGATGCCCGGCATGAACGGCACCACGACCATGACCGCCCTGCGGCGGATTCCCAGTCTTTCGAAAGTACCGATGGTGTTCCTGACCGCCCGAGCCCAGCTCAGCGAGGTGGCGGAATACCGCCGTCAAGGCGCCGTGGAGGTGATCGTCAAACCCTTTGATCCGATGAGCCTCTCGCAGCGGGTCATGGAAGTTTGGGAAGCATTCCACGGACAATCGAGCTCTTCCGATTCGAGCGGTGCCTCGTCGACACCCCGGGCGCCTGAAATTCAATCCTGAGGTGAGGGCACAGGAGCATCGTGAGTAAGTCGCTGAGGGATCCAGCCAGCAAGTCGTCGGACTTCGGTCCATCACCGGAGTCGGTTCCGGCACGGCCGGCCGGCCCCCCGCCGAGCGCGGACGAGGCACAGCCCCCCGCACCGACCCCGAGCTCGGCCTCCGGCTCGGGATCTATGCGAACCTTTGATCCGTCGCGCTACCAGGTCCGGTCGAAGGTGCCGGTCGTGTTGGTGCTGCTGTTGGTGGTTGCGCCTTCCCTGGCCGCTCTGGGGCTCCGGTTGGCGGGCATCGATGGAATCTGGACGATGTCGTCGGAGTTCCTGCGGCCGTCGACCCATGCGCTGATTGCCTGGACAGCGTCGGTCATGGCACTGATTGCGGGCCTTTTCGCCTACATCCGCTGGCGAAGCGTGACCGGCTCTGAGCTGGAGACGGTCGCCCTGTCCCTGGCGTTGCCGACGGTTGCGGTGCTCGACGCCCTGCATGCCCTGGTGCCGTGGCTGGCGGCATCGGATCGGGTTGAGATGGCCCTCGCCTTGACTTGGAACGCGTCCCGTTGGTTCTTTGCCTTGACGGTCGTCGGCGGGCTGGTCGTCGCCTGGAGCCTGTCCGCCAGCCCGCTGAAGCTGCGATTCCGCTCCGTGTCCTTGGCCGCGATCGGCTGCGTTGCGTTCATCGCTGCCAGCCGTCTTGCGGGTGGGTTGCGGCTCGACGGCAGCTCGCCGATCGATTTTCGCCTTTGGGAGCTGGGCCCGTTGCTGATCCTGCTGCTCGGCGGATTCCTGTGGATGCCCGCGCTGTTGACCGAGCGTCGACACGGTTTGAACGAAGGGCTCTTTTTCGCGTTCCCTCCGCTGATCCTTTGCCAGTTGGAAATGTTGGTGGGCTCGATGGTGATCGGCCACTGGCAACATCTCCTGGCCTACACCTCGATTTTGGGTGGCGCTTTGGTGGACTATTCGAGGAGCCGCCAGGCGCAAGACGGCGCCCGTCAGGAGCGGGACGACGCCGCGGAGGAGCTGCGGTCCAAAACCGCCGAGCTGGCCCGTCTCGATCTGCAGCGGATGGTGCACGCGGAGAAGCACCGCGAGGCCGAAGAGCAGCGTCGGATGTTGTCCAAAGCGGTCGAGACCATGAGCTTGGGGGTCACCATCACCGACATGAACGGAAGGATTGTTTATGTCAACCCCGCGGATGCGCGGGTGCATGGATACTCCGTGCCGGAGCTGTTGGGTCAGGATTCTCGGATCTACTCCGCGGGAGAGAAGATTCAACGGGACCAAGAAGCGTCCGAGCCCTGGGCCCGCGAGCGCATCAACCGCACCAAATCGGGGGAGGTGTTCCCGGTTCGACTGGTCTCAGACCGGGTTCGCAACGAGGTCGGGGAGCCGATCGCGACGGTGACGATCTGTGAGGACATCCGCGAGCGCATCCGGATTCGAGAAGCCCTGGAGCGTCGGGATCGCACCTTGGAGGCGGTGGCGTTCGCCGCCGAGAGATTCCTCTACGAAAGCTCCTGGGAGGCGAGCGTAGGTGGCGTGTTGGCGCGATTGGGCGAGGCGACCGGCGTGCACCGGGTGTATTTGGATCTGATCAACGAGGCCTACCCCTTCGGTGTCGACGACATCGCGTTCTCGTGGTCGAGAAATCCAGATGAAGAGCTGTCCGAATACAGCCACGTGGTGTTGGAAGAGCAGTGGGCGATGGTGTTGAAAAGCGGCGAATCCCTCTCGGGATCGGTCGAAGATTTGCCGTCGCCGGAAAGGGAAGAGCACCGCCGCAGGGGCGTTGAGAGCTTCACCCTGGTGCCGCTCTTTGTGCGCTCACTTTGGCAGGGATACCTCTGCCTCGAGACCGTGGATTCCCGGGAATGGTCCCACGCCGAGCTGGAAGCTCTGAAAACCGCGGCTCGAACCTTCGGAGTCGCCATTCAGCGCCGCCAAGATGAAGAAGCTCTGGCGGCGAGCGAGGCCAAATATCGCGAGCTCTTGGAAAGCGCCAACGACTTGGTGCAGTCGGTGTCGCCGGACGGCAGATTCCAATTCGTCAATCGGGCTTGGAAAGAGGCGTTGGGTTATTCGGACCAGGAGATCAAGGGCCTGACCATTTGGGATGTGGTCCAACCCACCCAAAGCGAGCCCGGGCGAGACGTGCTGCAGAGCATGATGATCGACGACGGTCTCGGACGATTCGAAGCCGTTTTCGTGGGCAAGCAAGGGGAGGAGATCGCGGTCGAGGGAGCGGTGACCTGCCGCTATCAAGACGGCCTGCCGGTGGCGGCCCAAGGGATCTTTCGGGACATCACCGAGCGTCGGCTGATCGATCGCATGAAGCAGGAGTTCATCTCCACGGTCAGCCACGAGCTGCGCACACCGCTGACCTCGATCATCGCCTCCCTCGGTTTGTTGAACAGCGGCAGGCTGGCCGACAAACCGGAACGGTTCCAAGAGCTGCTCAGCGTGGCACATCGCAACAGCACCCGTCTGCTCAAGCTGATCAACAATCTCTTGGATCTGCAGAAGCTGGCCGCCCGCAAGATGACCTTCCGGGAGGATCCCATTTCGGCATCTTCGATACTCGAAGAAGCCGTCGCTGGAATTCAGGCCTATGCGGATCAATGCCGGGTCGGATTGACCCTAGGAGAGATTTCCTCTGAGCTGACGCTGGTCGGGGATCGCGATCGGTTGATTCAGGTCTTGAACAACCTTCTCTCCAATGCGATCAAGTTTTCACCGGCGGACGCCACGGTGACCATCGGAGCGCAGGATAGGGAAGGACGCGTCGTGCTGACGGTGTCCGACCAGGGGCCGGGCATCCCGGAAGAGTTTCAAAGTCGGCTCTTCGATCAATTTACCCAAGCAGATCCATCGAAAACCCGTGCTTCCGGCGGCTCCGGCTTAGGGTTGAGCATCGCCAAGGGGCTGGTGGAAGGGATGAGCGGGCACATTAGTCTCGACACGAGAATTCATCAAGGGACGACTTTCTTCGTCGAGCTGCCGGCCGTGTCGGACGACGAAGCGGAAGGAGCGGAGGAACCGGGAGACGAGCCGTAATGAGCTCTGTAAGCTGTCGCTGGTTAAATACCGATGTTGAGAGAAATCCACTGCTTTTTCTTCTTGCTGAGTCGTTCGAACGAACGAGTTGAGCGCCACTGCTGCTCTCGGCTTGGAGGTGAGGTTCTCTCAACTGCAGAGATTTTATTTTTCGAGCCACGCGCTAGCTCTCGGCTCCATTATATCTGCCTCAGCGACCGCTCCCTGACGAAGCAATTCCCCCCACTGGGTTCCAAATTTGGAGCTGCACGATGCGAAATCTAGCCGAAAAACGAGCGCAAGCGATAAAAACGGGATGGGTCGACCAACAGTCCCAGGGTCAGCCGACTACCGTAGAGGGCGGGAGCTTGGTCCGTTCGCTGGTCGGCCAGTTGGCGGATCTCGGAGTTCGACAGGCGTTCGGGGTCAGCGGCGGCGCCATCGCTTTGCTCTACGACGCCATCGAAGACAGCTCCGTGGCCTTGCACCATTTCCGCCATGAAACCGGGGCCGCCTTTGCCGCCACGGAAGCCTATTTCGCCTCCAACCATCCCACCATGGTGTTTGCCACTACCGGGCCTGGCGCGCTGAACGCCCTCACTGGAATCACCGCCGCGAAATGGGACGGCGCCAAGGTCATCTTGATCACCGGCGCCACGAGCGTTGCCCAACGGGGGCGCTGGGCCACCCAAGAGTCGAGCTCTTATACTCTGCCCCAGGATGCCCTTTACGCCAAGGGTGCGATCTTCGATTACGCCATCCGGGTGGAAAGCCCTGCCGAATATCCCGAGGTGATGCGCCGATTGGCCCTGGGATTGTCTCGCCCCGGGGGATTCATCGCGCACGTCTGCATTCCCATGGCCATCCAGGCCGGACGGATCGAGAATCTGCCGAAACGAAATCTCTCCGCGATGAGCATGCCCACCGCTGCTCCCAACGAGGTCGCCCACATCGCGCGTCTGCTGAAGAGCGACCGATTCGCCGTCTGGGTTGGATTCGGCGCCACCCGTTGCGCCCGATTGGTCAAAGAATTCGTCGAGCGAACCGGGGTCAAGGTGTTTTGCTCGCCCCGCGGTAAAGGAATCATCAACGAGAATCACCCGCAATTCCTCGGCGTGACGGGCCTAGGTGGCCATTCGCGGGTCACGGAATACATGGTCCAGAACAAACCGGCACGTTTGTTGGTGTTGGGGACCCGGCTCGGGGAAGCGACCTCCTTTTGGGATCGAGATTTGATTCCGGAGGAAGAAATCATCCACGTGGATATCGATCCCGAGGTGCCCGGCACGGCCTATCCCACCGCTGAGACCTTGGCCGTCCACGCCGAAATCGGTTCTTTCCTCACCGAGCTGATCGAGCATTTCCCGGTCAAACCCCTGCAAAAGCTACCGAGCGCCCATCGCGGTTGGGGCGATACCGTGACTCTGCCCGTGGAAGGTCGGTCGCCCGTGCGACCGCAGGTGATTATGGACGTGTTGCAGAAGAAAGTCGTCGACGGCTCCGACGCGTTGGTCCTGGCGGAGTGTGGCAATTCCTTTGCCTGGTGCAACCACCACCTGCGATTCGACCGGCCCGGAAGGTATCGGGTCAGCACTCTCTTCGGATCCATGGGCCATGCGGCGACCGGCGTCGTGGGCGCTGCTTTGGCACGCCAAGCCAAGGCGGTGGCGATCGTCGGTGACGGCTCCATGCTGATGAACTCCGAGGTCAGCTCTGCGGCCCAATACAACGTGCCGGCGGTGTGGGTCGTGCTCAACGACGCCGGCTACGGCATGTGTCGAGACGGCCATCGCGCCTTGAGCCTGACCGACAGCCAATTCGATATGCCGCGGGTGGATTTCGCCGCCATGGCCCGTTCCATGGGCGCCGAAGGTGTTCGTGTGGAGTCGGAGGATCTGCTGGACGTCGCCTTCGACCAAGCCATGGCCGCGACCGGGCCCTTCGTGATCGATATCACCATCGATCCCACCCAGGCATCGCCCCTGCTGGCCCGATTCGAAAGCCTCATCAAGCAGGGCGGCTCCAAGCACCAAAAAGTATCCGGCTGGGAAGTCGATACCTGATCGCCGCCTGGCCTGAGCTGGCCAGTCCCGTCCAGTTTTGGCGTTTTCGAGGATCAGGAAGGCGCGCCGCGCCGAGCACGGCAGCGAAGCTTGCCTGAGCGGTACAGCCTATGAATCGGCTTAAGCTCCACCACATCAGCAATTTATGGCGGGTCCTCAGCGGCGACGCGAGCTCGTAGGAAGCCGGGGCCGCCCAGGCCGCAGGCCACCCAGCCGACACCCTGCGAGCCCATTTCTGGACGGAGTCTAGCTATTCGCCGGCAAGAAGCTGTAACCGGTGCCTCGTTGGGTAATCAAATACCGGGGAGAGGAGGATTTGGGCTCGATCTTCTGGCGCAGCCGGTGCACGTGGACCCGCAAAGTGTCTTCGTAAACCTCATCCAAGGGCCAAATTCTGCCGAGCAAATAGTCGGTCCGAACGGTGCGTCTCGCGTTGCCGATCAGGATGTGCAGCAATTTGGTTTCGGTCGGGGTCAGTGACACCGGCTTGGAATCGACGATCGCTTTCTTCTCCGCAAAGTCGATGGAGAGATAATCGTCGATGACGGTCTGGGCCTCCAGCCGGAAGGCGAAATCGCCGATTCTGCGGATGACCCGCTTGACCCGTGCGGCCAGCTCCGGCGGATGGAAGGGTTTCTTCACATAATCTTCCGCCACCTTGGTGATGGTCGAAACCACGGTGTCCTCATCGTCCACCGCGGTCAGCATGATGACGGGAAGGTCGCTGTATTTTTGCACTGCCGTGCACAGCTCGATGCCCGTGCGTCCCGGCATCATGATGTCGACCACAGCGAGATGGGGAAGCCCATGCCGCTTGATTTGCTCCTCGGCTTCATCCGCGGAGTTCGCGGTCATCACCTCGAATCCCTCGAGCTCGAGGGTCACACTGACGGTGGTCACGATATCGGGGTCGTCGTCGACCACGAGGATGCGATGGGCAGATCCCGGAACGTCCAAAGTCCTTCACTCCGTAAGCGTGAGTGTGAAAGCTGAATTGCAAAATCGTATCCTATGATATCCAGTCCAGTGCTGTGGACCAAATGCTATGGGAAAAATTTTTCCGGTGGCTCCATCGGTAGCGCCAAGGGTTGAATCGAGCTGAAAAAGCCGGATCCCAGGATCCGGCTCAAATCACGCGTTTCGCCGCGTGGTTGTGGCTGAAAGGCGAGCGGCTCAGCGACGGCGGAGGTCAATCGAGCCGTTGACGTTTTCCAGGCTGATGCGTGCGCCGCCGGAGCCGATGGTGCCCCTCATGTCGTTGCCCACGTATTCGCCTTTTTCCACCTCGAGGCCGAAGTCGTTGCGAATACGACCATGTACGGTGGAAGCGTCGACCTCAGCGTTGACGTCCGAGGGTAGGAAGACCTCGATCGGGCCGTTGACCGACTCGATTTCGATCCGCTGAGAGCTGGAAACGCGGTTGAAGGACACGTCGACACTGCCGTTGACGGTTTCCAGCTCGATGCTTCCGGTCAAACCCTCGGCGGTGAGGTTGCCGTTGACGAGCGAGGTTTCGATATCGCCGGAGATATTCGAGATTTCGAGGGAGCCGTTGACCAAGTCGATTTCGTCCAGGCGGGCACCGCTGGGGACCTTGAGCTCGTATTCCACCGTGGCGCCGTGCTGATTCCAGCGTCCGCGCTGTTTGGAATAGTCGGTTTCGATTTCGATCCGATTGGCGCTCGCGTCGACCTCCACGTCGACTCGATTGAGCCCTTCCTCACTGCGGGAGGTGATGGTCGCGGTGATCTCCACGTCTTGGCGGGCCGAGCCGGTGATCGTGACTCCGCCGTTGATATTCGACAGGCTGATCGAGCCACCTGCTTCGAGAGGATAGGTCTGAGACCAGACCTTTTCCGCGGCGAAGGAAGCCGCGGGCAGGCTCAACAGAACGAGAGCAATGGCCGAGAAGAGAACGGGTGCGTTGTAGGCTCGCGTGAAGCGCATGGTCAGTACCTCTGTGGAAGCGGTTGATCGTGTATCTGTGATCGTGTATCTGTAAGATTGGGTTTGAGCCGGCCCATTTCAGATCGTGTCCGTTCGCCGTCCGGGTGGCCATCTGTGAGGTGCGATCGATGTGGAAAGCGCCGAATGGCCGCGCCGTCTTGCTGTGGGTTGGATACCGGCGATGGGTCAAGGGTTTACATGGGAGCCGTTTTTCTTCAGCAGCTCCCAGGGGCTCGGTCTGTTAATCTCCCCACGCTGTAGGCCGACTCGCGAGCCCGTCAGGGCCCGCCCGTACCCGATCCGTCGAGTCCATCGATGGCACGAACCGGAGAATCATTCATGCTTCGATATGTCCTTTTTTTAGCCCTTCTGTGTCTGGTGGTGGGCTGCGGCCCGGCGTCCGACGAAGCCTCGGACGCTTCCTCCGCTCAAGATGCTGCCCAAGCCGAGGCGCAGGCTTTCCTCGATCAACACACCGAAACGTACCTCAAGCTCTATTACGATCTCACCCGTGCCGAGTGGGCTTCGAATACTCGTATCGTCGAAGGCGACGATTCCAACCTCAAGGCGCAAGAGGCGGCTCACGCGGCCTTTGCTCAATTCACCGGATCCACCGAGGTGATCGAGCAGACCCGAGCCTTGTTGGAAAAGGAGGGTGAGCTGACCCCTCTTCAGGTGCGCCAGCTCAAGGCCATCCTCTATTCCGCCGCCAACAATCCCCAGACCGTGGGCGATTTGGTGACTGAGCGGATCGCCGCCGAGGCAAAGCAAACCGAGACGCTCTTCGGTTTTGATTTTACCCTCGACGGCCAATCGGTTTCGACCAACGATATCGACGACGTCCTGGCCGAATCCGCTGATCTCGACCAGCGCTTGGCCGCCTGGGAATCTTCCAAGGAAGTCGGCAAGGAGCTGAAGGACGGATTGGAGCATCTGGTCGGCTTGCGCAACGGCACTGTCGAAGCCTTGGGTTATGAAAACTACTTCCACTACCAGGTTTCCGACTACGGCATGTCCGTCGACGAGATGATGGAGCTCAACCGCAAATTTATCGCCGAGGTCTGGCCGCTCTATCGTCAGCTTCACACCTGGGCGCGCTACACCCTGGCGGAACGCTATGGGGCCGAGGTGCCGACCATGTTGCCCGCCCACTGGCTGCCCAATCGTTGGGGACAGGATTGGGTCGCGATGGTCAAGGTGGAAGGGTTGGACCTGGACGCGGTGCTCAAGGATAAAGAGCCGGAGTGGATCGTGAAGCAAGCGGAGGACTTCTACATCTCCCTAGGGTTCGAAGCCTTGCCGGAGGTGTTTTGGGAGAAGTCCTCCCTGTACCCGCTGCCCCAAGATGCCGGCTATAAGAAGAACAATCACGCCAGCGCCTGGCATCTGGACTTGGAGAACGACGTCCGGAGCTTGATGAGCGTCCAACCCAATCAACGTTGGTGGTCCACCACCCACCACGAGCTGGGCCACATCTACTACTACATCTCCTACTCTCGACCGGAGATCCCCCATCTGCTGCGGGGTGGCGCCAACCGCGGCTTCCACGAAGCGGTCGGATCCTTGTTGGGCCTAGCCTCCATGCAGAAACCGTTCTTGGCCGCCAAAGGCCTGGTGGAAGAGGGAGCCGAGGTGGACGAGATCCAAGCCCTCCTGGCGGAAGCTCTCGACTCCATCGTTTTCATTCCTTTCTCGGCGGGCACCATGACCCACTTCGAGCACGATCTCTACGCCGCCGATCTGCCCAAGGACGAGTACAACGCCCGTTGGTGGAAATACGTCGAGCAATTCCAGGGCATTACGCCCCCCGGAGAGCGCGGCGAGGAATTCTGCGACGCCGCCTCGAAGACTCACATCAACGACGACGCCGCGCAATATTACGACTACGCCATCTCCAACATTCTCCTGCAACAAATCCACCGGCACATTGCGTCGAAGATCTTGAATCAAGATCCCCGGGCCACCAATTATTACGGTCAGAAGGACGTCGGAGCGTTCTTGAAGGGCATCCTGGAGCTGGGCTCGAGCCGGGACTGGCGGCAAGTGATGCAAGATCACCTCGGCGAAGACATCAGCGCGTCGGCCACTTTGGAATATTTCGACCCGCTGGTCGAGTATTTGGAAACCCAGAACGAAGGTCGCGAGCACACCCTGCCGGAGCAGCCGACCTTCTGATCGAAGCCTAGAGAATCCACCAGGCCAAGAGGCCGATGAGCAGGATCGACGCCAAGCCGACCATCAGGATCAATATCCGTTCCTGGCGCCGGCGCTGCTTCGGAATGTCGTAGAGCTGCTGAAGAGAGGTGGTGCTTTCCACCAAGGTGGTTGCGGATTCCCATCCGGGTTTGGGGCCACCGTCGTCGGGCGGTGCCTCGGCCGGAGGGGACTGCGGTGGAGAGCCCTCAGCGACCGGAGACGAGAGATCGACGGTTTCGTCGCCGTGGTCGGCGTCGAGATGATTTTTTCCGCCGTGGTGACCTTCCGACCAAGCGTCGAGTTGCTCGGAATCCAAGGGGAACGACTCCTGGAGCTCTTGCCAGTGTTGCAAGAGCTCCGTGGCGGAGCTTGGGCGTTCGTCCGGTTTCTTGGCCAAGAGCCGGAGGAGGATCTCGCGGACGGGCTCAGGGACCTTGCCTTCGGGATCCGTGTCCTCGAACGACTTGATGTTGTGAAAGAGGTGGCCTGAGATCAGCTCTTGGGGCGACTTTCCGCGGATTGGGCAGACGCCCGTGAGCAATTCGTACAACACCACCGCCAAAGAGTAGAGATCGCTTCGCGGATCCAAGGTGCCGTCCGGTGAGAGCCGCTCGGGCGAGGTGTAGCGGACTTTTCCCAAAAAGTTGCCGGTGGCGGTCATACCGACGGTGTCGTCGAGCGCCTTGGCGATTCCCAAATCGATCATCTTGATCCGCAGCTCGGCGTCCCCGGCCTGATCCGGTTGGGCCAGCATCAGGTTGTCGGGAGAAATATCTCGATGCACCGTATTGCCGTTGTGCAAGTGCTCGAGGGCGAGCAAGGCTTGTCGCCCGACCTCTAAGCCGATGCCCACTGGAGCGGGACCGAGCTTCAGCCCGAGTCGGCGAAGATCCTCTCCCGGAACCCACTCCATGATGATCGCCGCCTGCCCTTCGTCGGTGACGACGAGCTCGAAGACCTGGGCAATATTCGGGTGGCGCAGGGTGCTGAGCAGCTTGGCCTCGCGGTGAAATCGCTCCGCCAGCTGGGGATTGTCCTGCAGGCTGTTGTGCATGATCTTCGCGACACGGATTTCATCCAGCTCGCGATGACGGATTCGGTAGACGGTGCCCATGCCGCCTTCGCCGAGCAGCGTGAGCACGTCGTAGTCGGCGGCGATCTTGCGCAAGATGTCTGTGTTGGCGGACATGTCGTGCTGGACTCTATCTCAAGCCTTGAGTTGGCCGGCGATCCGCGGCTCAATCGTCAAATATCCAGCTGGTCGAGAAACCCAATTGTCGAAATACCCCAGTTTGTCGGGATACCCCGTTTGTCGAGATACCCCGTTTGTCGAGATACCCTGTTTGTCGAAATACATAGCAATGTGATGTCCTGCATTACACGAATGCAAGATGAATTGCCTGCGCTCGCCGGCGAGTCGGTCCAAGGTGCTCTCGGAGCTGGGGCGACGCTCGTCCGAGCCGTCCTGACGCGCGCCCCTAGACGGAGTCGTGCAGCTTGGTAAGCCCGTGCTGAATGAACGCATCCATTTGGGGAAAGGAAGATCTATCGCATTGCGGAAGACGACTACAAATCTCTCACCAAGCGGCCCAAAGCGCTCAAGGAACAGGCTAAGACCCTGGCTGCCGGAGCAGGCGGCCCACGCGAAAAGGCGGAACGGATCTACCGATGGGTGCGCGATGAGCTGGCGACCGTCGGTTTTCCGTATATTTGGGTGGACGAAGAACGCAAGCTCAAAGACATTTTGGAAAGCCGCGCCGCCACCATGACCGAAAAGGCATTGGTGCTGGAAGTGATGCTCGATGCGGTCGGCATCGAGGCGGAGAGGTTGTGGATCGCCGATCGGTTCGAGGGGCGGGTCGATGCCCGGGTCGCCAACCCGACCTGGCTCGACGGCATGATCCTGCGCCTGAAGCTGGATGGCCAAGAGATCTACCTCAATCCCACCAACCCGACCCTGGCGTTCGGCATGTTGCCGCCGCGCTATGAAGATACGCTGGCGATTCGGCTGGACAAGAAGAAACCCGAGCCGTTGATCACCCCTCCCACCCCGGCGTCTTGGAATCGCCGTTCCGCGGCGTTGAAATTGGCCATCGACGAGCTTGGAAGGTCTTGATCGAAGACCTGGAAGACGTGGGGGAGTGGAGCGAGTTTCCCGTTTACCTCGATGAGCATCGCGAGCTGCTGAGCTCCGAGGCCTGGGTGACCTCGCCCGACGGGGATCGTCGCAAAGTGAAACGCAAGGAGACCGATCTCCGGGACGTCAGCTCCTCCTGGAAGCTGGCGACGTCCCGACGATGGTTGGTTTTCGAGCCCGACGGCTTGGTACCCGGATTCCGTTTGGAGGTTCGAGCCCGCGTCCGGGAGCTGCCGTATTAACCCGGCACGGTGATTCGCTTGAGGCCGACCTCGGAAGCCTTCGAGGACGTTCGCATCCGGGTGCGGCACGCCGCCGACGTGGAAGGTTTTAGGCACTTGATGCACGGTCCGGCCGGATCGTCGGCGGGCGCCGAGGGCGAGGACGGCCTACGTCTCCAGCCAAACGCGAGCGGTTTGGAGCTCTCGGGACGGTGGCAGGAGCGTCCGCACCTGCCCGGGCTGGCCGCGGTGACCGAACGAGAGCCGGTGCTCTACTTGGCCTGGGAAAGCCGTGCCACTTGGGATGGGGTCGCGCGTTGGTATCGCGGCTTTCTCGACACCCTGCCGAAGCCCCCTGCCGCGGTCCGAGCCACAGCCCAGGAGCTGATCGCCGATCTCCCTTCGACAAGCCTGCCCGCAGACCGGCGGCGCCGCGCACAGCTCGAAGCCTTGGTAGCTTATGCCCGGACCAAAATCCGCTATGTGGCGGTGGAGGTGGGAGTCGGCGGATATCGCCCCACCCCCTCGGGTGAGACGATGGACCGTCGATGGGGCGACTGTAAGGATAAAAGCCTGCTGTTGATCGACCTGCTGCGCGAAGCCGGGCTCGAAGCCTACCCAGCGCTCATTCGGCTCGATGGCCGTGGTCGCATTCGCGACGAGTTTCCTTCGCCGTTCGATTTCAACCACCTCATCGTCGGTGTATCTACGGAAGGTTTGGAGGTGGTCGACAGCGACCCGGTGGCGGACGGCTTCTTCTTCATCGATCCCACCCAAACCCGAGGCTCAGCCGGTTACCTTCATCGGGATGTCCAAGACCAATCGGCGCTGGTGGTGTTGCCCAGCGATGGAAGATTGGTCCGCACCCCGACCCTGGCCGACTCCAACGTCGTCGCCCTGGAGGTCGATTTAGAGGTCCAGCCCACGGGAGCAGCCGATGGGGGAGCAACAATCCGTCTGACCGGCGACTTCGCGTCGAGCTGGTTGCAGGAAGTCGAAAGCAGCCCACCCGCCGAGATCGAAGATCGGCTGCGGGGTCAGGGCTGAGCGCAGTTGGTTCGAAGGGCAGTCTCTGAAGGCGCTCGAAGAGCTGGCGATTACCGAGCATCGTGCACCCAAACGGCGCCTACGCTTTCGTTGCGGCAATGGCTCTTGACCGTCTCGCCCATTGAGAAAGTGGTCGCCGTCCATTCCTTGACTAAAGTTGGCAAGCACTGTTATCTTCCTGACTTCCGTATCAACCGCTGTCGACAGGAGCTTCGATTTATGAGGAAGGCCGTCTGTTTCCTATGCCTTTTCTGTTTGCTCGGCGCGTTCACCGCGACCGCCGAAACCACCGCCAAACCCGAGCTGGATTTTGAAGCCATGAAGGCGATGACGAAAGAGCAACGTCTCGCTTACCAGAAGGCCTACAAGCAACAGCTTGAGGACATCGCTCGGGCTGAGGGATGGACTCCCCAGACCACAAGAGGCGAGTTCAAGCCGGCTGACCGTCAACCCGCCGCCAAGGTCGGTGACACGAAGCGAGTTCCGGGCTCCAGCATCACCTACCACTCCGGAACGGTCGGCACTAGTGGCGTCGCGAGCAGCCTGATGTTCGGCAACCAATACGATACGGCGCTGAGAACCGACGGCACCATGTGCCCGTCCGGCTGCGGCCCCGTCGAAGCGTCCGGCTCGATCACCATGGCGACCTTCTCGTTGGTCGGTGCCTCTGGTAACGTCTTCTACAGCATCTACGACCAAGTCAACGGCACCACCGCCAACCAGATCACCTCCGTATCCATTCCTGCTGCGGTCGGTAACAACACGCATAGTGCGACTTTCAACTATGTGGGCTCGTCATTCCTCGCGGGCATTTGGCAATTCGGCGGGGACTCCCTAGCCGCTGCCACGGGCACGGTGGCGGGCCAAGGTTTCCACGGCATCAGCATCAACGACGGTATGACGGGCATGAGCTTCATGACCATCTCTAATCTCAACGGAGCCATGACCATCTCCGGCAACGTGGCGACCCCGGTCGAGCTGATGACCTTCAGCGTCGAGTGATTGGATCGTTGAATGGTCGCGCCGGATGTCCGGCAGCGGCTTATTGAGAGAAGGGGCCACAGGGCCCCTTCTTCCGTCTTTGGCATCCTTTTCTTCAGCTCAGGCTCTGCTCCAACTATCCACTCCTATTTCGGGCACGGCTCTCGATCAACATGCCTATTCGTAAGATCTTTCCTCTTCCTTTGCTCTGTCTCTGCCTGCTGACCCTCGGTTGCGGTGCCCCATCGCCGGATTGGAATGTGGTCATTGTGACCTTCGACACCACCCGCGCCGATCACATCGGCTGTTACGGCGATGACCAGGCTCAAACACCGACCCTTGACGGCCTAGCAGCGGACGGGGTCCTCTTCGAGCAGGCGATGACCTCGGTGCCGATCACCCTGCCGTCCCACAGCACCTTGATGACCGGCAAAGTGCCCTTCGCCCACGGCGTGCGCGATAACGGCCTCTTCGTGCTCGGGGAGGAGCAGCTGACGTTGGCGGAAATCCTGCGAGACAACGGATTCCGTACCGGCGCGGCCATCGCCAGCTATCCCTTGTTGGCCACCTCGGGCATCAACCAGGGATTCGAATTCTTCGACGACCACATCACCGGTGATTACGAGGATCTCTACGGCGAGCGGGTTTTTCCCAAAGATCGACTATTCTTCGACGAGCGGCCGGCGGCCCAGGTCAACGAAGCGGTCTTGCCCTGGTTGGAGGAGCATCATCAAGAGCGGTTTTTCCTCTGGTTGCACTACTTCGACCCCCACCACCCGCTCCAACCTCCGGCTCCCTATGATCAAAGCTTCGCCCATGACCCGTATCGCGGTGAGATCGCCTACGCCGACGAAAGCCTCGGGGTGATGCTCGACCAGCTCCAGAGATTGGGAGTCGACGACCGCACCTTGATCGTTTTTACTGCCGACCATGGGGAAGGCTTGGATGAGCACAACGAGTCGACCCATTCCATGCTTCTTTACCAAAGCACTCTCCATGTGCCGTTGATCATGCGTCTGCCGTCAGGAGCCGCCAAAAGCGATATCCGCGGACGCCGGGTGCGGGAACGGGTGGGGTTGGTAGATGTGGTGCCCACGGTGTTGGATCTGCTCGGTCTGGACATCCCCGAGAAGATCCAGGGGAGATCCTTGGCGGCGCACCTCACGGAATCGGAGCCACCGGCGGTCGATCGCCGGCGGGAGCTTTATGCGGAAACCATCTCCCCGCGGCTGTCCAGGAATTGGGGCGAGCTGCGGGCGTTGGTGGTCGATGATCACAAATACGTGCACGGCCCGATTCGTGAGCTTTACGGTCTCAACGACGATCCCCACGAGCTCGAAAATCTCATCGAGCTGGAACCGGAAAAGGCCCATGGCTTCAAGAAGCGGCTGGAGCGATTCGTGGCGCGACATGCGGTAGAAGGACTGGACGCCTCGGTGGCTCTCGACGACGAGTCGGCCAGGAAGCTTCAAGCCTTGGGGTATATCCAGAACGCCGGCGACGCAGTGGGTGCGATCACCGAAGAGCTGCGCACGGACGGAGATCCGCCACAGAAACACGTGCATACCATCTCCGCCTATAGCCAAGCCAAGAGCCTGCTCTTCGCCAAGCGTTGGATCGAAGGCAAAGAGCTGATCATGACGTTGCTGAAAGAGGATCCCGACAATCCCCACTACCTCGAGATGTTGCTCAGCACGGAGCTCCACTTGGGGCGAGCCGACGAGGCCATGGACGTCCTCGATCAACTCTCGGCCCTCGACGCTCCTTTCCCCCCAGAGGACCGAATTTTGGAAAACAAAGCTAGGGTGCTGTTGGAGCAAGGCGAGCTCGACGCGGCTCGGCTCAGCTTCGAGCAGGCCCAAGAGCTGGTGGAAACCGCGGATAGGGCCTATTGGCTGGCCAAGATCTACCTGAGCACGGGGCGCCTGGAGGATCAAAGGTTGCAGCTGGAAAAAGCCCTAGAGCTGGATCCGGACCTAGTGCCTGCCCGCATCGACCTAGCCATCTCCATGGCCCAATCCGGTGACCTCGAGGGCGCGGAGGCCAGCTTCCAAAAGGCCGTTCAATCCCATCCTTACGACCCCCGAGCCCACTACAATTTGGGGGCTTTCCGCGTCCACCAGGGGCGCCCGGAAGAGGCCTTGGGGCGGTTCCGCCGGGCCGCCGAGCTCAAACCCAACTATTTGGCGGCTCACTACGCCATTTTCGAGATTCTCTACGATTCCGGGCGAGCCGAAGCGGCCGTCGAGAGATATCAAATCCTGAACCGTTTGGCGCCCGGAAGTCCTGAAGCCAAAGTCGCAAGGCAGAGAATGGGAGGCGAGTCATGAGCCGAAGGGGGCGGATCACCGCGTCGTTTCTATCCATCTTAGCTCTGACGATGCTCGGCGCTTGCTCGCCGTCCGAGACCAACGAAGCGGAGGGCCCGACGACGGACGCCGGGCCCTCGGAAGTTGCCTCGGAGGCGATTGCCGCCGCCTCCGGAGACACGGAGGTCGCTCGCTTTGAAGGCGGGGTGGTCACCGCCGCCGATCTGGACCGCGCGATTCTCCGACGAGGGCTGACCACCCAGGCCCAGGAGACCGAGCATCGCGCACAATGGCTGACCGACTTGGCCCGTCGGCTAGCGGTGGAGCAGCTGCTGCTGGCGGAGGCGCGACTGGTGGGCGCGGATCAAGATCCCGAGATGAAACGGGCCGAGCGTCAGGCCAAGCGGCAAATCCACAGCGAAAACTACCTGCGCTTGTTTACCGACCAGCTGCCTCCGGTCCCGGACGAGCAGATCGCAGAGTTTTACCGGGAGCATTTGGATCGCTATCAACGCCCCGAGCGTCGCCGTGTCCAACACATCTTCAAACGGTACGGCGAGGCGGCAGATCGAGCTGCATTGGAAGCCGAGCTCACGGTACTGCGTGATCGCGTCATTCAGGGCGAGAGCTTCAGCCTGCTGGCCCGCGAGCATTCCGACTCAGAAACCCGTCATCGAGACGGCTCTTTGGGAGAGATCAAGCAGGGCATCTTTCCCGAGGACTTCGATCGAGTGGTCTTCGCTTTGGAGCAAGGGGTGCCCTCTGAGCCGGTCTTTACCGCCGACGGTGGGCATCTCTTCTTCGTGACCACCATCTTGGAAGCGCGCTCGTTCGAGCTCGAGGACGTCGAGGCATTGATCCGGACGGAGCTCGAAGGTGAGCGCCGAACGGCTCGGCTCAAGGAGCTGGCCAACGATCTTCCACTGCCCCAGGACAGCTTCATTCCGGACGCCAAAGAACGCCTGGAGATACTGCGTGCGGGAGATGCGAGAGCGTTGGTCTTACGTCTGGGAGACTTTCAGCTCACCGCTGGTGAGCTCCAGGAGCACATCAAAGAGAGCCGTCGGCTGTTAGGGGCGGAGATTCCCAGCGACCTTCCTGGATTGATTTTTGACGACATCGTGCATCGGGAGATCATCTACCAACACCTTGCCCGGGAAGGATTGCCCGAGCTGCGCGATGAGATGATGCAAAGCCGTCTGGATCAAGCCCTGATGGACCACTTCTCGCGGCGAAAGATGACCTCTTGGGTGGAGCGGAGCCCGGAGAAGATTCAAAAGTTCTTCGAGCTCCACAAGATGCGCTATGCCACCCCGATTCGAGTTTCGGTGGAGCGCCTGATGATCCCGAGAGATCGGGTGAGCCCGGAGGTCATGGCGAGTCTCGAGCAGGCCAAGGCCGATCTGGATGCCGGGCGATTGGATCTGGAAGCCCTGGCGGAACGCTATGGCGGTGAGGTGATCCAGGCCGGTCCGTTGACCGCGTCGGCCCTCGAACGGGTGGACCCGTCGGCCCTGAGATTCGCCTTCGTTCTGCGACCCGGAGAATGCTCCCCGCCCTATTCCTCGGGCAAGTATCTGGTGATTTTCAAGGTGACCGAGCGTCGGGATCCGGAGCCCCAGGCCTTGGCTTTGGTGCGCGATCGGGTGGTGCGAGATTATCTGGCCGCCAACAGCGGCCAGATTTTCCGCCAGATGGCCGACGAGCTTCTGGCCGAAGCGAATTTCCAGCTGGTGATTTGAGCCCTTCGAAAGAATGAACCGGGGTGCCCCAAAACCCTCTCAATCGACGGCTCGACCCTGGGCGTCTCGGGCCTCTAGGTCTGACCAGAGCTGATCCGTCACCTCCTGTTGGAACTGCTCGGCCCGCTCTTGCCCGAGCCGTTGCTCAATCCGGGCTCTGGCTTCCTCGAACGTCATGGCACGCGACGCTTCGAGCCCATCGAGACTCAGAATCCACAGCGCCTCGGATTCTTCGACGGGAGCGGAGATCTCTCCGACCTGAAGTCCCTGCAAGGCTCGGCTGAGGCCGAAGCCGAATCTTCGATTGATTTGTCGCATGGAGACGCCGCCGAGGCTCCCTCCCTGGGCCTTCGAACCATGTGCCGAGAATTCGGCGGCGGCCCGTGCGAAATCGAGCTCCCCGGCTTGCAGCCGGCGGCTCAGCGTTTCCGCCAGCTCGTAGGTCGGCCGTGGATCTTGGGTTTCGAGCGGCAATTGAAGCACTCGCAGCTCGAATATTTCCGGACGCATGAAGACCGGCTCGGGCTCCGTCTCCGGGTCGGCGATCCATCGATCATAGGCTTGGCGCATCTTCGTCTCGGTGATCGGCTCGAACCTCTCGGACACCCGCCGCGCCAAGGCTTGGCCGGCCAAGGCCTGGAGGCGGCTGAAAAACAGCGGCTCGCGCACCGAGGCGTCGATCAATCCGAGACGTCGAGCGCGCAATCGAGCCATCCGATGGATCACCCAGGTGCGGATCTGGCGTTCGATCCATTCCCGTGGCATGTCGAGCCCTTGGGATGGGGGACCGAGGGACTTCAACCAACTTTCCAGCTCGTCGACGGTGAGACGGCCTTCGAGCCAGTGGGCGACGACCGCCTCGCCGGATTGATCTTCGGTGCTGGCGGAAGCATCCGGCCAAGTGAAGGACAGCCCGGATTCGGCGAGCAGCTCGTCCTCCAGCTCGCGGGTCAGCTTGCCCTCCCTCTGGTTCTCGAGGCGCTGGCGAGCGATCGTGCGCAGCTCTTCCGGGGAGCGCACCACGGCGTCGAGAATTTTTTCGCAGAAGAGCACGGTCAGCCCTTCTTCTTCCTCCAAGATGTCGCTGATTTGACCGGGTTCCATGGTCATGGCGATTTTGTCGATGGCCGGTCGTAGGGTGCCGGCGCGGACGTTACCCAAGAGCCCGCCCTGCCATCGGGTTTGAGAGTCGGACTCCTCCCGGGCGAGCTGCCGGAAGTCTTCCCCCTGACGCCACCGTTCCACCACCGATTCCATGCGGGCGCGGATGGCCGCTTTCCTGTTGTCGTCGGCGTCCCGTGGGAAACGTTTGAAGATATTCCTCAACCGCACACGGCGTGGCATGGTTTCGAGCCGACCGGCCAGCTGCGAGACGTCTTGCTCGTCGATCAACAAGCCGCTCAAGGTGTGCTGAAGGACTTTGGGCCAAAGGATCGCCAGCTCCGCTCGATCGAGCCGCCATCGGACCTCCGGCTTCTGGTCGAGGCCGAGGGCTTCCGCCTCCCGCGCCAGGACCTTCAGAAGCACCAGCTCCTCGGAAGCCCGAACAGGATCTTCCGACGATTTCTTAAACAGCATCCAGCGGTTCAGCTCCTCGGGGTGCAGGCGGTCCCGAAAGGTCGCGACGATGGATGCTGCCTCGGCAGGGCTCGCTTCCGGGGGATCCGCCGCCGGAGCGGCCGGGCAGAGAAGCACGGCGAGGAGAAAGCACAGGGCGAGCATAGGGGTCGGTTGGGCGAGACGGGAGGTCTCGCGCGGTGACGGAAAGCGGGTTGGAATCATGAATTGGGCTCGTAGGTGATGGTCAAATAGCGATCGATGTCTGAGATTTGAGTGACTTGCCGATGGCCGTCCGGCCAAAGGAGGTCGGCGGTCAACGGCCCGGTGGTGTCACCGAGGCCGAAGTGGAGACGTAGGTCCCGTTGGGAAAGGAAGCTGCCGCCGCTGCGGACCTCCTGGAGCCCCAGCAGCTCGTCACCGCGGCGTAGGGTCAGCCGGGCTCCCAAGGCGATCGGATTCGTGGGTGGGCCGACCAAGTGAAATCCCACCCAGTGGTGGTCGTTTTGCAGGCGGTTCTCGAAGATCTCCGGTCGATCGTTGGTGTGGGTCACCAGAAGATCCAACTTTCCGTCATTATTCCAATCGCCCACGGCCAAACCTCGGCTGACTTTCGGAGTGACCCATGGCGCTCCTGCCTGAGCGGATACGTCTTCGAAGGTGCCGTCGCCGCGATTCAGCCATACCTGATTGGGTTGGGCGTAACCGATGCCGCTCTCCAGCAGCTCGATGTTGTCGAGCACGTGACCGTTGACCACCGCCAAGTCCAGGTCGCCGTCGTTGTCGGCGTCGAACGCTTGCAGCCCCCAGCCCACATTGAGGTAGGAGCCGGCTTCGAGGCCGGCCTCGACGGTACGATCCTCAAAAAAAAGATTCGGACGTTGCAGGTAGAGGGTGTGAGACTCGAAGGAATAGTTGGTCACCGCGAGATCCTGCAGACCGTCACGATCCACGTCTGCCACCTCCAAGCCCATGCCCGATTCCGCCCGACCGTTGCGGTTCAGCCCCAAGCCGGTGATCAAAGAGCGATCCTCGAAATAACCCTTGCCGTCGTTGACGTAGAAGCGGTTGTCCGTGCCGTCGTTGGCCACCAGGATGTCCGGAGCGCCATCGCCGGAGAGGTCGGTGATCACCACGCCGAATCCGCGATCTTCGAGACCTTGGTCGATGCCCCGCAAGTGGGCGACTTGCTCGAAGGTGCCGTCCCCGCGATTCAAATAGAGGTAGTCGGGTTGGCCGTCGAAGGCCACGGGCCGACAATAGCTTTCCAGGCTGCGGGCCGGGTCGCGGCACGACGGTGCCCGTTCCAAATCCACCTGCACATAGTTGGTCACGTAAAGGTCCAGATCGCCGTCGGCGTCGAGGTCGGCAAAGGCGCAATTGGTGCCCCAGCCCTTGCCGTCGACCCCTGACGGCCCGCTGATTTCCTTGAAAGTGCCGTCGCCGAGGTTGTGGAAGAGCCGATCCTCACCGTAGTTGGTGATGAAAAAGTCAATCCAGCCGTCGGCATCGACATCGCCGACGCACATACCCATGCCGTATCCAGTGTCGCCGACACCGGCCCGCTCGGTGACGTCGATCCAGCGGCCGTCCCGCTGCTCGAAGAGGGCGTTGCGCGGCGTGCCCTCGAGGTGAGAGCCGGGAGTGGCGGCGCCGTTCAGCAAATAGATGTCCAGATCGCCGTCGCGGTCGAAGTCCAGCCAGCCGCCACCGCTGGCCACGGTTTCCACGTAGTGGCGTCGTCCGGATCGTCCGTCCTGATGTCGGAAATCGAGACCCGTTTGGCGACCGACCTCCACCAACCAACCGCCTTTTGCCGACTCGGGCTCTGAAGCTGTGGTGGCGGTCCTGAAATCTGAATCTTTCGAGTCTTGAAGGGGAGCAGGGGAGCACCCACCGAGCAGCAACAGCCCGATCGCCATCAAACCGCTCAACCACATCGCCATCACCCACGGAAATGAGCTTCCTCCGTGTCCCCGCGAAAGCGAAGAGTTTTTCCGGGCAGGCCCCGCAGGGGGCAAGGCAAGGGTAGCCTCGGAATGTATTCCGTGGCGCGGTTCGTCCGTGCGCGGGCTCATCGGTCCGCCTCCTCAGGTCCCTGCCAAATCTCGACCTCTGGCTCTCCCTGCTTCAGCAGGACGGTACGATCGATGGGCAGGTCGGTGAAGCTTTGGCGCTCGCCACCGGGCCAATCCACGTGGACCGCGTCCACCGATGAGGCCTGGCCCAATCCGAGCTCCACCTGTAGGCTCGACGACCCGAAGCTGCCACCGGAGGACACCACCCGGTGCAGGGACCGGGCGCCGTCCGCGGTCTGCAGATCCACCCGTATCCGGGCGCCGATCGCGGCCCGATTAGCGCTCGTTCCTAGCAAGCGGAGGGTGAGCCAGCGGGCTCCATGACCCGGATTCTCAAAGACGGCGTTGGCGAAGATATCGCCGGTGAAGGCGCCTCCCATCACCGCCACCACATCCTGGTCGCCGTCGGAGTCGAGGTCGCCGAAGGCGATACCGTGACCCTTTTGCAGATGGCCGAAGCCACCCGAGAATGTGACGTCCTGGAAGCGGCGACCGCGATCGTTGCGCAACATGAGGTTGGGGACTTGGGAGCGGAAGTCCGGAGCGCCGGTGCCGAGGTAGAAGTCGAGCCAACCGTCGTTGTCCAGATCGCCGAAATTGCAGCCCATGGTCAACGACACGCGGTCCACGCCGGTGGCTCGGGAGACGTCCTCAAAGGTGCCGTCACCTCGGTTGCGATAGAGCCGTCCACGGCTACCGGGACCGGGCGGCTCGACGTCCCGCAGCGGGCCGTGCTGAAGGTGTCGAGCACCGTGTCGGTGCAATAGGTCGGCCGCTGAAGGTGCCGAGCTGGTTTCGAAGTAGCTGTTGGCATAACCGGCGACATAGAGATCGAGCCAGCCGTCATTGTCGTAGTCGAAAAACCAGGTGGGGAAGCTGAACATCGGCTCCGCGACCCCGGCAGAGGCGGTGATGTCCTCGAAGGTCGAGCCGCTGTTGCGCCACAGCATGTTGGGCTCACCGAGACGCGAAATGAAGAGGTCGGGCCGTCCGTCGTTGTCGACGTCTCCCCAGGTGACGCCTTTGACGAATCCATCGACCATCAGTCCGCGGGCGCGGGACACGTCCTCGAAGGTGCCGTCGCCCCGGTTGCGCAGCAGGCGGGAGGCATGGCGCTCGGGCCCGGCGGATTCGTGGCCGACGAAGAGATCCAGGTGACCGTCGAGGTCGAAGTCGGCCCAAGCAGCGGTTTGACCCGGACTAAAAGCCAACAAGCTCGCGGCCTCGGTCACGTCTTCGAATCGCCCCCCCATATTGCGCAACAGAGAGTCGGGATGTCGCCCCTCGGACATCAACCAGGCACCGCGCAAGACTAGAACGTCGAGCAGCCCGTCGTTGTCATAGTCGCCGTGCACCAAATTGAGACCGCCGGTGATGCCCTCCAGGCCGGCCCGGCGGGTCCGTTCCTCGAATCGACCGTTGCCGAGGTTGTGGAAGAAACGCACGGGCTCGGTGAGGCCCCACGACGAAAAGAGCACATCCAATCGGCCGTCACCGTCCAAATCGTCGAGCACCACACCTCCGGCCCGTCCCTCCGTGGCGAGCCCGAAGTGGTGGGCGCGGTTGGGGAAGCGGCCGATGTCGAATTCAGAGTCGAAGATGTCGGGCGGTAACCGTCTTTCTTCGGGGATTCCATCGGGATAGAGGCCGAGGGCCATGGCGGTCAGGTTGTAGAGCCACAGGCTCTCTAGGTCGCCGGGGTCTGCGGCGAGCAGGTCGCCGTAGGTTTCGAAGGCCTGCTCGGTGAATCGTCGCTGTCGGTGGCGGCCATCGCCTTCCAGGGGCAGAATGCAGGCTTCGGCCGAGTGGCCCTCCAAGCAATTCTGCTGCTCGGCGGCCCGCAAATAGGCGACGGCCAGGCCCGTGTGCACGGTGTGTTGAAACGACGGCAGGATTTGATGCTCGGGATCCTTCACCCAATCGAGCAGCGCACGGTAGCGTTCGATCGCTCGCTCGGACTGACCGGAGCGCAAGAGCTCGTTGGCCCGGCGCAGCTCCAGCTCGGCTCGGCGTCCGACTTTTTCAGGCTCGGCGTCGGCCAGGAGCAGGTCGACCAAGCGATCGTTGAGGAATGGGTGATTTCTCGGATTCGCCTGATCCGCGAGGGCGGCGAGCCGTTTGGCCATGCGCTCGGTGGCGGCGGAACGGGCGGGGGCCTCGGAGCGGTCGGCTTGCGTCGGGACCTGCTCGGAATCGGCCGGGTCCGGGGCGGGGCGGCAAGCGCTCAGGCTCGAAAGGCCGACGACCAAAATGCTCGTCCACTTCCGCCAGGATCGGCCTTGAGAGCATCCGTTCAAGGGTTTGCTCCCGCGTCGATGTCGGCTCGGTTGGAAGGGGAACGCTCGGCCTCGACGGCCGCCGCCCGTTGCAACAGGGGAGCTGCTTCATCGGCTCTGCCGGTCCGTTGGAGCAGCTCGGCCAGGGTTTTGAGGGCCGGTAAGTAATTCGGATCCGTTTCCAAGGCTTGGTTGAGATGGCTTTCAGCCTCCTGCCGAAGATCCAACCGCAGAAGGGCCAAAGCCAGATTGACCCTGGCCTCGATGCGCTCGGGGTCGATCGTCATCGTGTGCCGGAGATCGTTCACCGCTCGCCGAAAGTCTTTCCTGGCGATGGCTTTCAACGCGCGATGCTCGAAGTAGGTCGCGTCGCGGCGGAGATTCTGGATCTTGGATGCGACAGGGTCGACGAGGATCAGGGCCGAGCGAGTGAGGTGGTTGGTGCCGACATCCGCCAATAGCTGCTCAGCCTTTTCGATTTGGCCCGCCTGCCGATAGGCCATGGCCAGGGAGTAGCGAATCGCGGTGCTCTCGCTGTCCGCGCGGGCGCCTTCGAGCCATTCGATCGCCTCTTCAGCCCGGCCCTGCTCGAGGGCCACCCGGCCGAGACCGAGCCGCGCCCGTTCGCATCGCTCGTCGATGGCCAAGGCTGCCCGGAAATAGTTGCCCGCCGGCTCCAAGTCGTGGCGGTCCAGGAGATTTTCCCCCAAATAGACGTGGAGGGCGGGATGATCGGGCCGCAGCTTGAGCGCCGCGCGGAAGGCGTCTGCCGAGGCTTGCCAACGGCCTTCTTGGCGTTCCGCCAGACCGAGCAAATGGGGCCAACGCGCTTCTTGGGGCTCCAGCTGGTGGGCGGCTCGATAGAGCTCGGCGGCCACGGCGTGGTGAGAGTAAGCATGGTAGATCCGTCCCAGCTCGCCGTAGGCCTCCGCCCGATGCCGATCACCGGCTCGCTCGTCGGCGAGGATTCGACTCAGGTTTTGGTGGGCCCGTTCGAATTGCTCCCGGACCGGGGGATCGAGCTCTGTGAGGTCCGGTAGCTCCGGCGGAGGCGGCAGGGCGGGGGCCGGCGTCGGAGCGGGAGCGCAGGCCGCCCAGGTGAGAGCGATGACCGTCACGCAAGCCAGTGGGATCCTCAAGCTCATTTCGCGATGTCTCCGGTCCGCACCGGTCCCGGAGGGCGGGAAACGCCGTTTTGGCGGATCACATGGTAGCGGCCCGAGCTCAGGTCGGTGATCTGCCGGCGCTCATCGTCGGGCCAGCGGATCTCGATGCGATCCCATCCAGCGGACTCTCCGAGGCCGAAGATCAGCCGCGGGTCGCTGGAGGACAAATAACCGAGGGTGCGCCGGACGGTGCGGAGAAGCACCTTTTCTCCTCGATGCATCCGGACCTCCGCGCCGAGGGCGGCTCGGCCTTCCCGGGTCAGCAATTGCAGGCCGATCCAATGGGATCGGGAGCCGATTTGGTTGAGCAGGACCTCCGCGGGGCCATGGTTGTTGATCAGCACCAAATCGGAATCGCCGTCGTTGTCCAAATCGCCGACGGCCAAGCCACGGCTGACCTCCAGGCGTTGCAAGGCCGGGGCCGCAGCCGTCCAATCCGTGAATTGGCCGCCCTGGTTTCGGAGCAGCTGATTGGGTTGGCGCAGGGCGGGCTCGATGCCTTGAGACCGCTGTGCTGGAATCAGCTTCACCTCGCCGTTGATCGCCACCACATCCAGCCAACCGTCGTTGTCCACATCCACCAACGCGGTGCCGAAACCGGTCATGGGAATGCTGCCGGCGGCTAAGCCGGCGGCAGTGCTCTGGTCGAGGAAAAGGCCCGCACCGTCGTTGCGGTAAAGGGTGTTGGACTCTCCCGCCAAATGGGTCATGAAGAGGTCGAGATCGTTGTCGCCGTCCACATCACCGGCGTCGACTCCCATGCTGGCCTGGGCCCGTCCGAGGGCGTCCACAGCCACGCCGCGCAAGAGCGCTTGCTCTTCCAACCGGGGCAGGCCCCAAGGGAGCGAGCCGGAGGCGTCGCGGGACATCCAAAGAAAGTTAGGGGCTTGGTCATTGGCGACATAGATGTCCTGGCGGCCGTCCCCGTCGGCGTCGAAGACGATCACCCCGAGACCGGCCTCGGCGCGGGTCGAAATCCCGAGCTGGTCCGAGATATCGACGAAGGACACGCGATCCCCGCTGCTCTGGTTGAGGAAAAGGCGATCCGGCTCCGGTGGGTGGGTGCGCGGCCCGCAATAATCCGGGGCCCCATGTTTGTCCACACAGGGTTTGTGGCTCCACAGCCGGAACACCGTGTAGCTCGCCAGATAGAGATCGAGCAGACCGTCGTCGTTGATGTCGACAAAGGCCGCTGAGGTGGACCACCGATCGTCGTCGGCGCCGGACTGCTCAATGACGTCCGAAAAAGTGCCGTCGCCGTGGTTGAGCCACAGGTGATTGTTTCCGAAGCAGGTGACGTAAATATCCGGAAAGCCGTCTTGGTTAATGTCGCCGACCGTGGCACCCAGGCCGTAGCAGGTGCCGTGGATTCCCGATGCCTCGGTAACGTCGACAAAGCCGGCTCGGCTGCCTTCCGGACCGTCTGAGAGGTCGTTGCGGAACAACCTGTCGGTGGCGAGGGGCGTGTCCTCGGGCGAGCTGACCTCGGGCGGCTGGACCTGCAAGGGGCCGCCCTGGACCAGGTAGACGTCGAGGTCGCCGTCTTGATCGAAGTCCAATAGGGCCACGCCAGAGCCCATGATTTCGTTGAAGTAGAGCTCACCGGACATGCCGTTTTCATGACGAAACTCCAGGCCGGACTGCGCGGCTCGCTCGACGAAGATTTCAGTCGGGGGCGTCGGTGGGGCGGTGCAAGCGACGGCGAGGCTCGCGGCGATCCAACACAGCACAGCCCGGAGAGAGGGTGTCGCCCGGAGAGACGGTGTCGCCCGGAGAGGCCGTGCGGCCCGGGGAAACGGGCAATGCCGGGAGGTGAGGCTCAATCGGAAAGCCTCCGCTGGTAGGTCTCGAGCCGTGGATCCGACGCCGGGGCTTCGGCCAGCAGATCCAGGGCAGCCTGCCGATCACCCCGGGCCAAGACCACATCGATCAGGGCGGTGCGGTAAGGAGCGAACCACGGCACCAGCTCCACAGCCCGTCGCATGGCGGCTTCGGCCTCGGATTCCCGACCGGTTATGAGGTGCAGCCGACCCGCGGCGAAATGAAATGGGCCGTGGTTGGGGTCGAGCACGAGGGCCTTCTCCAAATAGGCCTGGGCTTGATCGAGCTCGCGAAGCTCGATGTGGATCATGATCAATTGCGTGTGGGCCCCCAGGTGGTCGGGCTGTAGCTCGAGCGCGCGCTCGAAGATCTCCCGGCTGCGTTCTCCTTGTCCGGCTTCCCGGACCGCTTGCCCGAGGTCCGCAAGCCGTGACGTCTGAGCTTCGGGGTCCGTGAGCAGTGTTTCGATCCACGGCCAAGCCGCATCCACCTGACCGGCTTTGATCTGGGCTTCCGCCAAGCGTTGACGGAATGCGCTCGGCGCTGGACCTAGAACCGAGTCGAGCTCGGCTCCGAGCTGCTCCAAGACTTGGAGCTCCTGTCGCGGGGTGAGCTGGGTGCGACGTCCGGGGCTGGGGAGGCCGCGGGTCAGCTCGTGTTTCTCCAGGGCGTCGGTGGCGGCCTGCTCGTCACCCAGACGTCGGAACAAATTCGCCGCCAACACATAGGTTTCCGCCTGCACGGGGTCGACGCTGATCGCGTGCCGCGCCATTTCGGCCGCCTTGTCGAAGCGGCCGAGCCGTTGGTAAATTTTGGCGGCCTGCAGTCGAGCGGCGTAGGCATCGGGCCGTAAACTCAGGGCTTTTTCGATCGCCGCCAAGGCTTTGCTCGGCTCGGATTCCATCAAGATTTGAGCGCTCAGCAGGGCCGTGTCGAAGCGCATGCCGGCACTTTCGTCGGAAGCACTGTTCTCGGCTCGGTCCAACGTCTCGGTCAGCGGCGCCAGGACCTCCAAGGCCTCCGGCAGCTTGCGAAGACGATAGAGGGAGCGGGCCAAGTGCAGGCGCACCTGGGCATCGTCGGGGTCTCGCTGCAAATAGGCCCGGAAGGCCTCGATGCCATGGGTCAGGCTGCCCTCATGCCCGGAAATCCAGCCGATGCCCATGTGCCGCCGGGAGTCGAGCCGATCCGGATGCTGCTCGAGATCCTGGGCAAAGTAGTGCCGCGCCCAGTCGTTTTGGCCCAAGGCGGCGGCGTTCATACCCCGGTGGTAATCCAAGTCTGGATCGATCGCCGGTGCACAGGCGAGACTTAGACCGAAGATCAGAAACGAGATGAAAGCGGATGCTGGTTGTTCAGCCGGTCTCGGGGGACCGGATCGAGCGAGCGGCATGATTCGGATTATATCCATCTTCAGGAGGAGCGGGGCTTCGGTCCACGGCGGCAAGCTCTGGGTTGCGGGGCCGAACCTCTTCAGTTGGAACGAATTTTGCTTTTTCCATCTAGGAATGACGAATTGACGGGAGACGTCCCGTCTCTATGGCGGGTCCGGGGTGCCAATCTGGCGCTTCGCGGGTCCAGAAGCATCAAAATTGCGCAACCCTTAACCCGAGACATGCGGGTTCAACCTGGAGCTCAGCACTGAGGGGTTTCCATGGAAACGATGACTAAAGAACAAGATCCATCCAATCATCAGGATGCCGAGCAGGCAGCGGGGCCGGCCGCGGGGGATGAGCCCGTGTCGGATCCCCAGCCCGCCGGCGAGGTGCTGGTGGAAGTGGCCGACCTCTTCAAGCACTACGGTCCGATCAAGGCCGTTGACGGCATTTCCATGACGGTTCGCCGTGGCGATATTTTGGGTTTTATGGGACCCAACGGCGCGGGCAAGACCACGGCTATGCGAATTCTCACCGGTTTTCTGGCCCCCGACAGCGGTAGCGTCCGGGTCTGTGGCCACGACATATCCTCCGACTCCCTAGCCGCCCGGCAGCGAATCGGCTATTTGCCCGAGAACGCCCCGGCATACGGCGAGATGACCGTGACCGGCTTTCTCGAATTCGTCGCCGAAGCGCGGGGCGTGGCAGACATTGATTCGGCGGTGTCCCGGGTCATCGGCCTGGCGGAGCTGCGAAAAGTCAAACATCAGACCATCGAAACCCTATCCAAGGGTTTCAAGCGGCGCGTCGGTTTGGCCCAAGCGCTGATCCACGATCCGGAGGTCCTGATTCTGGACGAGCCCACGGACGGCCTGGATCCGAATCAAAAAGCGGTGGTGCAAGACCTGATCTCCAGCTTGTCGAAAGACAAATGCATCATCCTCTCGACCCACATCCTCGACGAGGTCGAACGGGTGTGCAATCGGGCCATGATCATCAGCCAAGGCAAGCTGCTGGTGGATTCCACCCCCAAAGAGCTGATCCGCCGAGCGCCGGGTCACAACGTGGTGGTGCTCCAGCTGAGCGAGGATCCGGGTGCCCTGGCGGCCAAAATCCAGGACGCCGAGTGGTGCGATGTCGTCGAAGCGTCGGATCGCACGCTGACGATCTATCCCAAGAACGGCGAGAGCCGTTTGTCGGAGATCTTGGAGCTGGCGAAAGGCTCGGGCCTCGAATCCGTTGAGCAACAGGAAGGTCGTCTCGACGATCTCTTCCGCCAAACCACACAGGGGGTGAGCCGATGAGCAGCAGCAGTCGATTCACCGGTTTGAAGTCGATTTTCAAGCGGGAGCTGAAGGGATATTTCTCGACTCCCCTGGGTTATATCTTCATCGTCATTTTCCTGGTCGCCAGCGGATGGCTGACGGTGTCCCGCGACTTCGGTCGATTCCTCGAGCTACGCCAAGCCGGCCTCGACCCGTTCTTCACCTACGTGCCCTGGCTCTTTGTGGTGCTCGTGCCCGCCGTGGCCATGCGCCTGTGGGCGGAGGAGCGCAAGACCGGCACCGTCGAGCTGCTCTTCACCCTGCCGGTGACCTTGGAAGCCTCTTATTTGGGTAAGTTCTTGGCGGGTTGGAGCTTCCTCGGTTTCTCCCTGCTGCTCACTTGGCCGCTGATCTGGCAGGTCGCGCGCTTGGGAGAGCCGGATTGGGGGGTGCTCTTCACCGGCTACCTCGGCTGCTTCCTGTTGGCGGGGGTCTATCTCGCCATCGGCATGTTGTTCTCGGCGATCACCAAAAATCAGGTGGTGGCTTTCATCTTGGGGACCACGGTAACCGTGCTTTTCTTGCTGGTGGGCCTGCCCCAATCCCTGGAATTCGTCGGCAACTACCTGGGCGGATATGCCGAGCAGGTGTTGTTGGCCCTCAGTGTGACCGATCACTTCGAAACGCTGACCCGGGGCCTGATGGAGCTCGGGTCGATCTTTTTCTTCCTCGCCTTCACCGCCGGCTGGCTGATTTGCGGCATGCTGGCGTTGGACCGCGTGAAAGCGTCGTGAGGGGGATTTAAGTCATGGAAAAAATACTCAAGAGTCCCATCACCAGTCTGGTGCTGATCGCCGCCATCGTGGTCTTCGGCATCCACCTGATTTCGACCCAATTCGAAAACGCGCGTCTTGATCTCACCGAAGACAACCTTTACAGCTTGTCGGAAGGATCCGAGGAGATCTTGGAGAAGATGCGCTCCGAAGGGGTCAAACCCGTCGATGTAAAGCTGTATTTCTCCGAAACCACCGGCAAAACCTTGCCCCGCTTCATCAAGGACTTCATCACCTACGAGCGCTATCTTCGGACCCTGCTCAAGGAATACGAGGTGGCGGCGGAAGGCAAGCTGAGGGTGAGCTTCATCGATCCGGCGCCGGATTCGGACGAAGCCCAGGACGCCCAAGATTTCGGTCTCGAAGGCAAACCGATCAACCAACACGGTGATCTCTTCTTTTTCGGCTTGGTGTTTCAAACCCAAACCGGCAGCAAAGACGTGATCGAGTTCCTGTGGCCGAACCAGCAGGAGACGGTGGAATACGAGATCTCCAAGAAGCTGCACAATCTGATCTGGCCCCAAAGCCAGCGGATCGGTGTGTTGTCGAGTCTCGAGGTGCTCGGTGCCGACGACAATCCGTACATGGCTCAGATCCTGGCGGCCCAGGGCAAAAAACCCGGCAAGACCTGGATCGCCATGGATTTGCTCAAGGAAAGCTACGAGGTCAGCACCATCGACACCGACGTCGACCACATCTCACCCGACGAATTCGATTTGGTGGTGGTGATCCACCCCAAGAATTTGGGTACCCGTGCCCTGTGGGCCCTGGACGAGTGGATCGTGCGCGGTGGCAACGCCTTGATTTTTGTCGATCCCTATTCGATCGAGGATCAGGCACCGCAGAATCCGCAGAATCCTCTCCAGGCTTATCAATACGAGCCGTCGTCGGATCTGCCCAAGCTGTTCAGGGCTTGGGGCATCGAGCGTAGGGCCGGACAGGTGGCCGCCGACTTCGAGCTCGCCTTGAAGCGTCCGGTGTCGCAATTCGGACCGGCGGAGCGGGTGGTGGTGGATCTGGCGATCGATCCCGACTTCACCGATCAAACCCTCGATCCCAGCCATCCAGTGGTCCAAGGGCTTCAAGACCTGCGTTTCTTCACCGCCGGTGTGCTGGCGAAGCGGGATGAGGTGCCCGAGGGGGTCGACATCCAGCCTCTGGTGACCACCACGGCCAAAGGCAACAGCCTCTCCGTGCAAGCGGGTTTCCCGTCCGACGACCAGCTGACCTTCTTGGATCTCGGCCAGCCGAGCAAGCTGGCGGACGCCTTGCGCGAGGGCACCGAGCCCGTGGTCTTGGCCTACAGCATCAGCGGCAAGCTGCCGTCGGCCTTCCCGGACGGCGCCAGCCTGCCGGCGGAAACCCCGGCGCCGCCACCGGGCCTGCCGCCGGGCATCGAGCTGCCGGAGCCCGAGGGCGGGGAGCGGATCGCCAAGGATCCGGTGCCCGAGGAAGAGCGGGGCGAGTCCACGGTAATGGTCTTCGCCGACGCGGACTTCATCTCCGATCAGCTGGCGTTTCAAAACTCCATCTTCGGGGCCATGGCGGTCAACGACAACCACAAGATTCTGCTCAACGCCGCCGACTTCCTTTTCGGCTCCGAGGAGCTGATGAAAGTGCGCTCGAAGCAGACCATCCGTCGCCCGTTCGAGCTCTTCGATCAAATCGAAGCCCAGGCCGACGCCGACAGCCAAGAGCGGGAGAAGGTCTTGCGGGCTGAAATCGCACAATTCGAGGAAGAGCTGCGCGGCAAAACGTCCAATACCGGCAACGTCGCCCTGCTGCAAAAGCAGCTCCAGGACGAAGTCGATCAGCTCAACGATCGCATCAAGGAAGGCAATAAGGAGCTGCGTGAGATTCGCAAAGAGAAACGCAAGGCGCTGGAGTCCGAGGAGGCCTGGGTGCGATTCACGGCCATGGGTTTGATGCCGAGCATCGTGTTGCTCGTGGGCCTAGGCTTATTCATCCAACGCCGGAATCGTGATCTGCACGCGAGGAAGCTGTCATGAGCCGCACGATACTCAACCGAAATCTATTGATCGCCGCCGTGGTGCTGTTGGCCCTTTCGGCCTTTTCGTACCACAACAGCATTCAACGGGCCGAGCGTTTCGAGCGCGGCCAAAAGTTCTTGCCCAACTTGAATCCGGACGACATCGCCCAGGTGGTGATCAAGAAGGGCGAGACCGAGACACGTCTGAAGCGCTCCGCCGATGGCGAGCGTTTCCTGATCCCGTCGGAGAACGGCTATCGGGCGCAGAATTCGGCGGTCAACCGTTTTATCAAGGATGTCCTCAGCTTGAGCCTGGAGAAGGAAGTGGGCTCGGGTGAAAGCCTGGAGAAAGAGCTCGAGCTGGTGGCCGGTCCGGACCATGCGGAGTCAATCGAGGTCGTGTTCACCAATAGCTCGGACAAGGAGATGGTGCGTTTCGTGTCCGGTAAGGCCTTCGACGGCGGCTCCGGCAACTATGTGCTGCGCGCTGACGATCCGGAGCGCACGATCTACCTCACGGACAAACGTGTCTATCTCTCCACTGACGGCTCGGATTTCCTGGATAAGGAAATCATCAACATCGAGCGCGACAAAATCGATGCGATCCTCGGCGCGGATTATCGGATCGATCGCGGTCCGTCGGCCGAGGAGCCGGCGAATCCGGCTGATGAGGCGAGCGAAGGGGAGCCCGAGGGCGAAGAGGGTGGTGAGGTCGAGAAGCCGGAACCTCCCCGCGGAGAGCTGGCCCTAGCCGGCTTGCCGGACGGCAAGAAGGAGTCGTCGAAGGTGGCGCAGCTCAAAGGCCTGCTCTCGAGCTTACGCTTCGATCAGCACCACCTGGCCGACGCCCCCGAGGTCGCCGATCTGGTGTTCACCGATCGGGTCGATATGGAGCTCGAGAACGGATCCATCTACGTGGTGGAGGTCGCTTCCAAGGGCGAGACCAATTACTTGAGAATCCAAGGATTCCACACCGCCGCCGAGCAAGGGGGCGTGTCGATTGCCCGCGACGCTACGGACGAGGAGGTCAAACAAACCTCCGACGTGCTCGAAGCCATCGACAACCTGCAAACCTTCAACGCCTTCCACGGCTCATGGATCTACGAGGTCAGCGACATCGTCGCCGACAAAGTACGCCTCAAAGCGTCGGATCTCATGGAAGACGCTTGATCCCTGGTTTAGCTGAAAAGCCTCGCCTAAAAGAGCCCCGGCAGCGTTGCTGTTCGGGGCCTCTCCTTTGTTGGGAAGTGTGGCTTTGCCGGGAGGCCGGGACTCCGGGACTCCAGGACGCCGGCCACCGGACGCCGGGTTGAGGCGGCAGTGCGTGCCTATCGGATATAACCCAGGCTTCTGAGCTTGTCGAGCTCTTCCTCGCTGAGCTCCGGCGCGGCTCGACCGGCGAGCTGGGAGGCCTTGAGCTGTGCGGCCTTTTGCCAAAGGTCGAGATGCTCTCGCATACGTTCCAGGCGCTCCGGCTGCTCGCCGGCGACATTCCTCTGCTCCGCGGGATCCGATTCCAAGTCGTAGAGCAGGGGGCGGCCCGTCTTACGGTCGAGGACCAGCTTCCACGTCCCTTCGTAAACGGCATCGAGCTCGCGCCAGCGACGGGTTTGGCTGAAGACGAGATGCTCGGGAGCTTGTAGGTCGGCGTTGGGCCAAAGGGTTTTCGGCGCTTCGTAGGACGGGTCGATCCGTTGGAGCACGCTCGGCATGAGATCCACGAGGCTTACGGTTTCACCCACTCGACCGTTTTGTGGCGAGCCGTCCCGTTTCGGCAGCTTGATGATCAACGGCACGCGCACGAGCTCCTCAAAGAGAAATTGGGTGTGTCCTACCCATCGGTCTTTGCGTTGTCCGAACATCTCCCCGTGATCCGCGAGGAAAATAATCATGGTGTCGTCGTAGAGCTTCTTGGCTCGCAGGGCCTCGAGCAGCAGCCCGATTCTCGAGTCGGTGAAGGCGATCTCGGAATCGTAGAGGTCGAGCAAATATTTCCGATCCTCCTCGGTGAGCTCACCTTTGCGTGCCATGGCGCGGAGCTCTTCGAAGTTGTCACCGCCGCTGTGCAGCTCACCCTTATATCCTTTGTAAAAGGGGAACTCATAGTGGCTGAGATAATCGTAGTGAGGATCGAAGAAGTGAGCGAAGAGAAAGAACGGGCGTCCGCTTTGATGGAGGGAATTCAGGCAGTCGAGCGCAAGCGTCGACACTCCGTCCGAGGATACGGTGGCATGACCTCCGGAGTGACGCTGATTCCAGAAGTCGAATCCCCGCTGAAATCGGTATTTCGTGCCGATGAAGAAATGGGACACGATGCCGGCGGTGGCGTAACCCCGGCTCTTGAGCTCCTCCGCCCAGGTCGGGACTTGGTCGGGTAGGGGTAGTGGGTCGTAGCCGATGCCCAGCTCCCCGGGATGTCGTCCGGTAAAGATTCCGGCAAAGGAGGGGGTGGTCCAAGGAGCCGGGGCGATCGCGTGGTCGAAGACCAGCGCATCCTGCGCCAATCGATCCACATGCTGCGAGGTCTCCCGGCCGTGACCATAGAGCCCCAGGCGATCCGCCCGCAGGGTGTCGACGGCGATCAACAGCACATTCGGTAGGCCCTCGGGCGCCGGGTCGGAATAGGCGGGCAGGCCACACGATCCCGACGGCGCGGGCTGCCTGCCGGCGGATTCCTCGGTGGAGGCGGCGGCAAAACCGGCGATCAGCGCCCCCGCTACAAAAATGCAAGACACATGACTGGGCATCGGATTCTCCTCAAGTCCACCTCAATAGAGACGGTGCAGAGAAAAGAAATATAGATAAGGACAAGATCGCGCCCGGTTGAAACATTCTGGAGCTTGGCACATATACGAATTAAGGGCGACGCAGCGGCGTAGTTGTGTCTCGCCGTGACCTCAAACACTTCGCTCTTCGAAAGCTTGGAATTCTCAATGACCCATCAACCGATTCGTCCGTGGCTGCTTGCGCTTCCGTTGCTGCTCATCTTCCAATGGGGGCAAGCATCGCTGTCCTTTGGCGAGGAGAGCCCTATTCGTTTGGTGGCCGATCTGATCCAGGAACCGAAGGAGGTTCGAGCCCGCTATTTCGGTGCTGACGTCAGCGTTGCACAGAGCCAGGTGCTCTTCGTGGCTAGGGACTCGATCACGGGTACTCTTCTTTGGAGATCAGACGGCAGCCAGGAAGGAACGATACCCTTGATGGAGATCTGCCCGAATCCTTGTGGTCTCCGGTCTTACGCTCTGCTGCCGGCCGCAGCAGACCGGGCTATTCTGATTCGGCAGGATCAAATTTGGGTCACCGACGGCAGGCCGGAAGGGACTCGGCTCGTTGTACGGTTGCCGTTTCCGATCGGAGGCACCTTCCTTGTCAATGGGCTCGCTATCGACTCTGAGGGTGAGCGCTGGATCCTGAGCTTCAGTGGAACCAACTCTTCTGTGCCCGGCTCCTTGTGGGTGACCGATGGTACGGCGGAAGGCACTCGCTCCTTGCCCCTGCCGGAGGGTGCGAACCCCTACGGGCTCGCCAAAACAACCGATCTTTTTTTCTTTAGGACCTCCAACGAAAGTGGAGAAGAGCTTTTGTGGCGAACCGACGGCACTGCCGCCGGAACTCGGGTCGTCCGTGATGGCTGCGAGGGTTCTTGCCGAGAGGTTGCTTCCGTCGGCCTGGGCGATCAACTGATTTCAGTGGTGCGAGCCGGCTCCGAAGCCGAGGTCTGGGTGAGTGACGGTACTGAGGCCGGCACTCGGCTGCTCCAAGTGTTCGATGCCGTCCCGTCTAATGGACCCTTGCAGGTTTTCGATCAGAAGGTCTATGGCAGGGTCATATCGGCGGGCCAGGATACGCTCTGGGTCAGCGACGGCAGTGTAGGCGGCACTCGTTTGGCACCGGAGCTCTTGCCACCGGCTTCCATCAGCTTCTTTCGCGGGCTGCACAGCACCGACCACGCGCTCTACGCGGTTTTCGATGTTTCGGCAGACTCCTCGGAATCTCAATCCGAGCTGTGGGCGTTGCTCGGACCCGAGGGGCGACAGAAGCTGGCCGAGCACGAGACTATCTTTGTGCAGGGTGTCGGCACTGAAGCTCTCTTCTTCTCCCGCTCTACTAGTGAGCCCTTTCCAGGTGAACGCAGTTTTTGGACCACCCAGGGGACTCCGCAGACCACCACGGCCGCCCCATTGGGGGCTCAGGGCATCCATTCGTTCGGCGACCAAGTGCTCCTGACCCAAATCGTTGATAACCCAGAGCCCGATGCCTTGTGGTTTCAACCCGCAGACCTATCTGCAGCCCCTCGCTCGACCTTTTTGAGTTTTTCCGACGCCGGCTCCAACCCCGAAGCCCCGATCCCTTGGGGTGAACGGTTGGCCGTCACCGCACACCCCTCCGACTCGCTCCACTCCTCTTCTGACGCCGATCTTTGGCTCTTGGGTGCGGAATCCACCCACCTGGTGAGCTCCGGTGATGTCGGGCCGATCCACGGCACCACCGATTACCTTTACCAAGCCGCTCCCGCTGCTGAAGGCCTGAACGTCTTTGCACCCGGCAGCTTGTCTTCGACATCCATCCATCTCGGGGTGGCTCCTTTGCGCTTGGAGAGCGCAAGCGATCGGCTCTTTGTTTTGTCCGAGCAGGATCAGCAGGTCTGGAAGACGGACGGAAGCCAAGAGTCCACCGAGCTTCTGGCGTCCATTCATCCCGGCTGGCAGGGCAGCTCTGGACCATCCCCCGGAATCCCCGGAGCCGGGGACGGAAGGTCCTTGGCTTTGGCGAGCTTGCCGGATCGGGTTTTAGTCTCGGCTTTTCAAGACGCCGATGGTCCCGGCGAGCTGTGGTCGTCGGACGGCTCTTCCGTGGGCACCCGGCAAATCGAGGTGTTTCCAGTACCCGGTCCCGGTTTCGGGTCCACGCCGAGCCAAATGACCCCAGTCGGCTCGAAGGTCTTCTTCGTCGCTTCCGATGCCGAGGGACGCCGCCAAGTCTGGGGCACGGACGGCGAGCCTTTTGCCGCGCGGCCCCTGACCACCTTCAGCGGTGCATTGCCGACCTCTCTGTCGGCATGGGGATCGGGAGTGATCTTTCACACCTTCGGCTCAAGCGGTGAGATTTGGCGGTTAGCGGACTCGGAAGCCGTTCCGGAGCTCGTGGCTCGGCTGGACAAGCTTATCGGCGAGATGGTGGTATCAGGCGACCGAGTCTTCGTCACCGCGTTTGATCTGGAAGTGGGTCGTGAGCTGTGGGTGGTCGACGGCCCTGACCAACGCGTGATCGACATTTTCCCCGGCGGTGGTAGCTCTGAGCTTCGAAATCTGACACCTATCCCAGGCGGCATCTTCTTCTCCGCGGACGACGGCTCCGGCCAGGGTTTCGAGCCGTGGATCAGCGCGGGAACTGCGGAAACCACACGTGTCTTGGCGGACCTATTTCCCGGCCATGAATCGTCGGATCCCCAGAATCCCGTGGTGGTGGGCGACACCCTCTACTTTTCAGCCCGCGCGCCCGACATCGGCCGCGAGCTCTTTGCCTTGGATCTCGAAGGGCTGAGCTTCGACAGCTGCCCGGAAGACCGCCTTTGCTTGCAAGACGGACGCTTCGAGGTCCAGCTACGATGGAGAACCGACGATCGCTCGGGAGCCGCCCAACGGGTGGCGTCGACTAACGATTCCGGGCTCTTCAGCTTCTTCGAGCCCGACAATTGGGAAGCCATGGTGAAAGTGCTCGACGGCTGCTCGGTCAACGGTCAATTCTGGGTCTTTGCCGCGACTGCTACCAACCTGGGTTATACCCTCACGGTGGAGGATACCTCCACCGGAGCCGTCCGTACCTATACCAACCCGCCGGCGTCCTCGGCGTCGGCCGTTACCGACACCGAAGCCTTCGACGGCTGCTAGATGACCTATCTCGAAGGGATTCGGGCGCCGAGGAGACCGGTGGTTTCGAGCTCCTGGAGCAGCTGAGATCGGGACTCCGATCGGCTCTGGTCGCCGACCCTCGCACCGGTCGTAGAAAGGTCAAAAAGAGGTCAAGTCCAGCCTCAAACTGTCGCTTTTGGCAGCATTGAACCGCAAAAAGCCCCGGCTGGGCCGGGGCTTTTTCAATACCGTCTGGACGGTCTAGGTCAGATCAAGAAGCCCGACGACGGCGTCGACGTTGGCCGGAAGGCCGGCTTTGACCTTGCCCCTGGTCCTGACTTTTGGCGCGACCGTGACCGCGGCCTTTGCCGTGATGACCGCCGGCTTGACCCTGAGCGGATTGACCGTCCCGTCCACCGGAGCGGCGTCTCGGCTTGGAAGGACCTTGCGTACGGGCGCCCTGTCCTTCGGAACGGCGTCCCTCTGAACGTCGTCCCTCTGCTCGTGGTCCTTCTGAACGGCGTCCCTCAGAGCGGCCCCGTCCGTCCGCACGTTGCGGATTCCGACCCTCGGCACGACCGTCGGTCCGGCGTGAGTCGTTGCGCTCACCTCCCGGACGACCGCCGGCACGGCGTTGGGGCCTCGACTCAGTGTCTCGTGCCTGCTCATTCCGTCGCCCCGACCTTTGCCCGGCTCCTTGGCTGGATCGGCCGCGACCGCCCGACTCGCCTTGCCGATTGGAGCCTTGCCTGTTGGAGCGAGGCTTGCGACCGGGACGGCCGCCGTTGCGCTCGTGGGGCCTGCTCATGGAAGGGTCTTCCGGCCTTTGGGACTCATAGTCGAAATCTTCCAGCTCGCGGGTCGGAATTCGGCGTCCCACGGCGTTTTCGATCGAACGCACGTCCTGGGTGTCCTGAGGGGTCACAAAGGTGAACGCTTCGCCGGTATTTCCCGCGCGGGCGGTCCGGCCGATGCGATGGATGTAATCCTCGGGCATGTGGGGGACGTCGAAATTCACCACATGGGACAGCTCGGTGACGTCGATGCCGCGGGCGGCGATGTCCGTCGCCACCAACACTTGGGTCTTGCCGCTTTTGAAATTGGCCAAAGCGCGGGTGCGCTGGGCCTGGCTGCGGTTGCCGTGGATGCGATCGCTGTCCACCCCGCGTTTGGTGAGGAAGTCCGCCACCCGGTTGGCGCGGTGCTTGGTGCGGGTGAAGACCAATGCGTCGTGGATCTCGCCCCGCTCGATCATGGTCAGCAGCAGGGCGCGTTTTTGGTGCTCGGCCACCGGCCAGAAGACCTGCTCGATGCCCTTGGCGGGACGAGAAGCCCGTTCGATGTGCAGGGTGACCGGATCGTAGAGCAGACTGTTGGCCAGCTCGGCGATTTCTGGCGCCAGGGTGGCCGAGAAGAAGAGAGCCTGGTCGACCTCGGGAATATGGCGAAGCACGCGGCGCACATCGGGCAAGAAGCCCATGTCGAGCATGCGATCCACCTCGTCGAGCACCAGGACCTCGAGATCGTCGAGTCCGGCGTAGGGTCGGCTGAAGTGGTCGAGCAAACGGCCAGGGCAGGCGACGATGACATCGACGCCGGTGCGGAAGGCCCGCTCTTGGGGATTCATGCCGACTCCGCCATAAACCGCGGCGGCACGAAGGTCGGTGTATTTGGCGAGGGCGTCGAAATGCTCCACGATCTGCGCCGCCAGCTCGCGGGTCGGGGTCAGGATCAAAGCCCGGGTGGCCGATTTGCGTGAGCCTTTCAGTTCGAGCAAGCGTTGCAAGATCGGTAGCAGAAAGGCGGCGGTTTTACCGCTGCCGGTGGCCGCACAAGCCAGGACGTCGCGACCTTTCAGAGCCGGGGGAATGCTGTCTCGCTGAATCGGGGTGGGTTGCTCGAATTCGAGATCCCGGAGCGCTTTTTGGAGGGAAGGATGGAGATTTAAAGAACGAAAGTCAGATGAAGACATGAGTGTCCTTGCGAGCATAGGCCCTTGGAGGCTGTCGGCAAGGCGCAGTGCACCTCAGCTGCGGGAGGCAGCGTGGCTGTGGCACGAGACATCTCGGGCAGCACGGACGCAGCAAACGCAACACGACCGAAGCTCTTTTGAAGAGCCGCTCGTTGATCAGTCCGGCTGAAAATAGAGAAATTGAAACGGGGACTTGCCGGCGGGCCGCCGTCGGAGGGCCGCTCGGGCCCTGGGGTGGGTCTGCCGACCTTGGGCCGACATCGGGGACACCATGACACAGTCGGGTTGGGATAGCAAGGATGTGGGGGCTGTGTGCTGAGGTCTCATGGCTGGGGCTCATGGTTGGGGGCTGAGCGTGCTCTTTCTGGTTGGTGTATGATTACTCTGTACGCAAGGCCTTCTGATTTTTTCTGAGCTTGTCCACCTACGCTTATCCATCTGCGCTCGGTCAATGTGCCCGGGGCGATGCTTGTTCTATGGAAGCGAAGCGAATGGGCCTAGGCGCCCGGTCGCAGAGAGGGGAGCGACGGAGGAGGCCTCGATGTCACGACCACCGGATCCCGAGATCACGAAGCTTCTGCTCGCCTGGCGCCAGGGGGACACCCGCGCCATGGATATCCTGATGCCGTGGATTTACAAGGAGCTCAAGCAGCGGGCCCGGCGTTACCTCCGGGGCGAGCGGCAGGGCTACACCCTTCAAACCACGGATTTGGTGCACGAGGTTTATTTTCGTTTTGTCGGGGCCGATCAAGAGTGGGAAGGAAGAAATCATTTTTTCGCCGTCATCGCGAAAAAGATGCGCGAGCTCTTGGTGGACCGGGCGAGAGCCCAGAAGGCCTTGAAGCGCGGCGGAGACTATCGAATCACCCACCTCACCGGTGTCGTGGACGACCCTGGGCCTTCGGCCGAGGTGCTCGAGCTGCACGACGGTTTGAAGGATCTGGCCCGCCACGACCCACGCAAAGCCCAAATTCTGGAGATGAGGTACTTCGGTGGCATGTTGGATGCCGAGATCGCCGAGATCTTGGAGGTGTCCGTCAGCACGGTGGAACGTGATCAACGGATGGCCCGTGCCTGGTTGGAGGTGTATCTCTCTTGTTGAGGGAGCGTTGAGATGGATAGTGAGCGATGGCAGAGGCTGGCACAGCTTTTCGATCGTGCCGTGGATCTCGAGCCGGAGGGCCGAGAGCGGCTTTATCGAGCTGAGGGCGTCACCAAATCCCTCAGAGACGAGGTCGAGAAGCTGATCGCTGCCGACGGTGCCTCCGATGAAGGCCGTCGGAAGTTGGTCAGCGGTGCCGTTCTGAAAGCCGCGCGCCATGAAGGCTCGATCAGCGACGACTATGAGATCGTGGAAGAGCTGGGGCGCGGCGGCCAGGGGGTCGTTTATTTGGCCAAGCGAGCCCGAGACCAGCTGCGGGGTTTCGTGGCGATCAAGGTCTTGGAGGGCTGGCTTCCGGAGCTTTCCAAGGAAAGATTTCTGCAAGAGCGCCTGATTTTATCGGGCCTGGAGCATCCCAATATCGCGCGTTTCTTGGACGCGGGCACCACGCCGAGCGGCAGCCCCTACCTGGTCATGGAGGCGGTCCGCGGCCGGCCCATTCTGGACTATTGCGAGTCCCACGGGTTGGATCTCGACCAGCGGCTCGATTTATTCTGCCGGGCCGCCGACGCCGTGCAGGCCGCCCACCGACAATTGATCATTCATCGGGATCTCAAGAACAGCAACATCTTGGTCACCGAGCAGGGTGCTCCCAAGCTATTGGACTTCGGGATTGCCAAGCTGCTCGATCCGGACAGCTCTCTGGCAGAAACTCGTCCCGGAAGCCATCACCTGACCCCTGAGGCGGCGAGCCCGGAGCAGGTCATGGGGGAGACCCTGACCACCAGCACGGACATCTATTCGCTGGGCTTGCTGCTCTATCGCCTCCTGGCGGATAAACCGGCCTATCGGTTTGAGCGCAACACGCCACTGGAGATTCAGAAAACGATTTGTGAAACCGAGCCGAATCTGCCGAGCGCGTCCTCGGGTCGGCGAGAGCTTCGAGGTGACCTCGACGCGATCATTTTGCAGGCCTTGGAAAAAAGGCCCGATCAGCGCTATTCCTCGGTGGAGGCTCTGGTAGAGGATATTCGGCGCTACCGGCGTCAGGAGCCGGTTCGAGCCCGTGCCGCGGGATGGGGATATCGGGCGTCGAAGTTTCTAAAGCGCCACCGTAAGCCCCTGCTCACCATCGCCGCGGCGCTGTTGGTGTCGGCGATATTCTTTCTTCAAATTCGCAGCGAAAGGGATCGTGCCCTGGCGATGCAGATGGTGCTGTTGGGGATTTTCGAGACCGCCGATTTAGAGCTGGGTGTGGAGGCGATCATTGATCAGGCGACTTTCTACCTCGGTCGGCTCGAGGATCAACCCGAGGTCCGAGCCCAGCTGATGACGACTCTGGGTTGGATCTACCGCGCCTTGGGGCGATACGACGAGGCCTTGGAGATCATGGGTCAGGCCCTTGATCTGCGGCGTGAGCTCTACGGGCAATCCCACATGGAAGTCGCCGACACTCTCTACCGGATCGGCGTCCTACAGCTCGAAACCCAAGACTTTCCGTCGGCAGAGGATAGCCTGCGGCAGGCGCGTCTCACGTCCTCCGAGCTGCGAGGCGAGAACGGCTGGTTGGTGGTCAACAGTCTGTCGAAATTGGCGGAGCTGGAGTATGAGCAGGGCCGTTTCGACACCGCTCTGGAGGGCGCCGAAGCAGTCATGGAAGTCCAGAGTCGCCTGTTGGCGGGAGAGCCTCCAACGGTCCGGCAGGCGATGGATATGTCTTCCAATCTCAACCTCTTGGCCGGCTGTCACTATCAGAAAAAGCGATATCCCGAAGCCGAGGCAATTTTGTCCCAAGCCTTGACCCTGCTGACCGGAACCGTGGGTCCCGACCGTTTGGGGGTCGCGGATTTGTGGAATAGCTTGGCGATGGTTCAGCGTAAGCAGAAGCGGCTGGAGGAAGCCGCCGCCTCCATGCAAGAGGCGGCGCGGATAGAACGGGTGCTTTTGGGAGAGAAGAGCGTTCGCCTGGGCATCCGCTTGCTGAATTTGGGCAACATTTATCGGCGCCAAGGCCAGGTCGAGCAGGCTGTGAGCTCTTGTGAGCAGGCCCTCGGCATGACGATCGAGTTGGGCGGTGAGGATCACCCCAACGTTCCCAGAATCGAGAGCTGTCTGGAGAAAGCGCGCGATGCCCGGGGCGCCGCGCCATCAGCGGCTCCGTAGCTGTTCGTCTCCTCAAGGCACGGCGCCGACGACCGTCGACCATCTGCCGAGCCCACATTCAAAGTTGTCCGCGAAAATCGAATCCTCGTCATCACAGATTTGGATCGATGCGGGGCAGGAGGGAAGTCCCGAGAACACTTGATTCACCGTGGTGACGGTTGTTGACATCGGGGGTCCCTGGGGTGGTGATCCTTGGACAAGTGTGGCTTCGCTTTGAAGCACAGCCGTAGGGCCGGAGTATTGGGCGGTGAATCCGGCTTGGCAGCTCGTGCCGGCTGAAAGGCAGAACGACCAGTTGAAGGTGTTGGAGCCTTGTTGGAGAGGGGGAGGGTATGGGATGCGGTTCGTGAGCAAGCTGTTGGGGAGGACGGAGATGTCTAGGCAGGCGCCGGCACCTCCTTGCGGTTGCTCGACCAAGAGTCGGTATTCCAGTTTGTTGGCAGAATCCAATGGGCGGCAAGCTATTTTTTTGACGGTGGTTTGGCAGGCCAAGACCGCGGTTGGGCTGCCTTTGAGCTGAACCGCCGGCCCCTCCAGCACGACGTCGGGGATACCCAAGGCCGTGATTTGAACGTCGGAGAGCTCGATAGCTCCGGCTTCAAGAGCCGGGGGTTGGGCCGCTGCTCGAGCCCCGACGATTTGATCGCCCAGGAAGGTGAAATCCCCAAGGGTGATCTGAATGGGCTCCGGGAACCGCAAATAGAGCATTGGACCGGCATCGAGACCTATTCCGCCGGGCTCGGAATCGTTGACTAGGGTCGATTCGGCGGGCAGCAAGTCCGACAAATCTTCGGTCATGCCTGCGGTGACGATGCCGGGCATTCCGGGCGTGTGGAAGAGGGCGAATAGGTCCGACCCCCCGCTCAAGCTCGTCACCCCAGCCCCTTGATTCAGAATCCGGATCGTTTGGCTTTCGCCTTCCGGAAGGGCGAGATCAAAAGAGACTTGCCAAGGGGTGAGAGCTTGTCCTTCTTCCGCAGGCTGATCCGGGAATGCCGGGGCATTAGGAGGTGCTGCAGCTCCCGAGAGCGTCACGGTCGAGGGCGCAGAGAGCTGAGCTTCTTCTTGACCGCTGATGAGCACAGCCCATTCCTCCGGCTCCTCGCTGTCCGAAAGCGTGGCAGAAGCGGAGATCTCCAGAAGGCTCTGCAAGCCTTGACCCGTGCCCGAGGTATCCATGCTCATCGACCAGCTCCTCGCTCGGGAGATGGCCACGTCCAAGCTCCAGGGTTGGCTGGAGCCCAAGTCCTCGAGCTCGATGGTCGAGATCCAGGGATGGGTGTCGACCATGCCATGGCCACGAAAACGCCGGCCTTCAAGGATGAATCGGGTGTCGATCAGCCTGAACGTGCTCAGACCCTTCGGTGTCCATGTGACGGCGTGAATGCCTTCGCATTCCTTTGCCGGGTCTTCGGCCCTGAACACCGCAGTATCCGCGGCAATGGGGGGCTCATCGGGCTGCGTGCTCGGAATTGCCCCCGTCAATCCGGTGAGCACCACGAGGCCTTCATTGAGCCACTCTACGGTGAGGTCGGCTGGGCCTACCAAGAGCTCCCCCGAGCTGCCGCTGAAACCAGCGGTCTGAAAGACCACCGTGTCCTCGTGGAATAAGGTGAGCTCATACGTGGCGGCCTGCCAGCCAGAAAAATCCGGGATTGCCTCCAGGGCTGGGGACTCGCTATCAGCCTTAATCAAGTCGATTTGAGCCAACCCTTCGGTCGAAGCGTCGACCCAGCCTGTGATCGCGGACCGTAATCCTTCACCGGGCGACAACGCTTCCGCGGTGACGACGGTAGCTTCCAAAGCGGTGGAGAGCCCCTCGACATTTCCCGAAGAGATGATGACGCCACCCAGCTCGATGTCGTCTTCGATCGAGACGATCAAGGATCCGTCTGGCTCGAGCTCCAAAACCGCGGTGCCCAATGGTGTGATGGGTAGGCCGCTGAAGACCTCGTCGGCAAGGGCTTGCCAAGCATGGAAAGACATGAGCATCACGAGTAGGAAGTTGGCGATTTGGGGCGATTGGACGTTGGGGTAAAAAGGAAAAGGTTTCATCGAGCACCTCCAAAGTAAGTCAGTCAATGGGCCGCTTCTACTCGAGGGGCGAGAATCAAGGCTCTGAGCCTTTAAACGAAATTCAGGATGTGCAAAAAAAGCGCGACGGCTGATCCAACTGGATCAGCCGTCGCTTGGGAATGGGGGTATTCGGGGGGCTGCTAAGGAGTCGTTCCCGACCAAGCGCTGGTGTCGCCGGATTCAAAGCCGTCCTGGAAGATGTCCGGTCCTCTGGGTTGGACACGGACCTCCACGTCGGCCGAATCGCACGAACCGTTCACGTCACAGATCTGGTAGCGCAAGCTGTCCAAGCCGAGGTAACCCGGATCGGGCTGATAGAGGACTACGCCCCCGCCGGGAACCGTGACTTGGCCGTTGCTCGGGCTGCTGAGGATGGTGACGCTGCCCAGATCGAGGGCCGCGTTGAGGGCAAAATCGTTGCTCGCCACCAGGATCGCTTTGCTCGAATTTTCGAAGGTCGTGGCGAAGTCCTGGTTGGCGATCACGACCTGGATGGCAGCGGGAGCCCGCAGGCCTCTGGAGAAGAAGGGGATGAAGGTCTCCTCCCCGACGACTCGGGTCGACAGAATGATGTCTTGGAAGGTGAAAGGCTGGATGTCGACATTCGTCACGTCGGCCACCAGCTCCACGGTGCTTCCCGGCTCCAGGCTGACGGAACCGGTAACCGGTGTTCCCGGAGGCGCTCCGTTGAGGCTGACCGAGGTTTGGGGCACCGTCATCTCCAAGGGCATGGCCTCGATGAGCAGCTCCAAATCCACGGGATCCGCGGTGGTGTTCTCCAGCTCGAAGGTCACCTGGAGGCCTTCGGTTTCCGGCAGGGCCAAGACATCGAATCGGATGGGCACGACATCAGGATCACTGAAGCACCAAGGACGCACCCTAACCGTCGCTGGGATCTCCTTGGTCCAGCCGGTGGCTTGGTCGGTGAATTCCGCCTGAAAACAACCCGGGGGGCTGAGGCTGTTGGTGCCGGCGGGCCGTTGGACTTTGAACGACACGTTGACGCAGGCTTGGGCGGGCACCGCGACCGTGAGCGGAGCGGGGTTGTTGGACAAGTCGGTGAACACCGTGGGGCCGGGAACGTGGCAAGTCAAACCGGCGATGGACGGCAGCGGGCTGAAGTCCACCTGATAGGTTTTGGCCGTGCTCGAATGATTGCAGATCTGCGACGTCACCACGGTTTCCTGTTGGTTGCCGCAGAATTTGCTGTCCCAAGGCACATAACAGCTGCTTTTACACTTGCCGACGCTTCCTGCCTCGAAGAGAGCTGTGGCCTCGTCGGCCGTGAGGCGTCGATCAAAGAGCTCCAGCTCGTCGAGCTCACCCGCGAATCCCTCGCTCACAGTGACGCCATCGCCGATCAACAAGGGCTCGGTATTGCTCACAGAGGCGGTGATCGGCAGGTTGATCGGAGTCGGGGTAGCGGGTGCTCCATTGACGTATAGGTCGATTTGCTGGGCGGAGCGATCCACGGTGATGACCACATGGGTCCAAGGCAAGGGAGCGCCCACGGGAACCCCCAAACCGAGGGGTTGGTACACGGTGCCGTTGAGTTGGATGAACAGCTGGGCTTCCACCGGACAACCGGAGCATAGCTCCCAGAAGACCTCGAAGCCTTGGTCGCTCACGGGATCGTATTTCGCGACCACCGATCCCAGGGGTGGATAGTTGGGCTCCCGGATCCAGAAATCGATGCTGAAGTCGTCGGTGCCGAAGTTGAGGATCGGTGCGGGGGGGACTTTCACGAGCCCGTTTTCGAGATCGATAGCTTGGTTCACGATGCCGCCCGTGGGCAGAGCGCCCGCCATGTGGGTGCCGTTGTTTCCGGCCACCAGATCCACCGCCGTGACTCCGGAGGTTTCATCGAAGGGAATCCACAGCACCATATCGGGCGGCGGATCGAGGCAGGGATCGCTGTCGCAGGTGAGCGGCTCGGCGAAGAGCTTGATCGCGACGTCGAGGTTTTGGGATATCCACGAGGTGCCGGGGGATTGCAAAGCGTGGGCGCCTCCGGGAATACCGTTTGCGGTGTCTACGAGACCGCACTCCCAGGCAAAAAAGTCCGAGTTGTTGCTGGACTCGAAAATCTCCAGCCAATACGTCTGGCCGGCTTGCAGCACGCAATTTGAATTGAGGTCAAAGGTAAATTCGAAGAGGTCCCACAGGCCCAAATTGTTCAGGGTGTCGACCCTCGAGGACGGGCTGAGCCCGGCCTGGGAGCATCCTGGTACCGGGGTGGGTTGGGGCAGGTTCGGCGACATGACGGCGGCTTCGTAGACGTTGATGTCGAAGATCTCGCTGCCGAAGGGAGGTGCCGCATTGCTGTAGAGGAAGGCGCCGTTGAGCTGAATTCGGCTCAGCACCATGTCGTCCAAAGTCTGAAGCACAAAGTTTTCTGCCCGGCTGGAGGGATATCCCTCATCGGCGATGATCACGCAATTGCCCGCGGGCTGCTGATCCAAAATGGTCACCTCGGGACAAGGGGTCGGACCATCGAGGCAGGTGACGAAGGCATCCGAGGCACCGGCCAGGCTGGCCTGGAAAGGCGGATCGGGTTGGGTGCTCGGGGCAAGGGTGGGGAAGTCCGAGGATGACGTGCCCCCGGTTAGACAGGGACCGCGCACGCCTAGGGCAACGCTAAAGGCGCTGTCGGAATCGGAGCCGCCGACATAGCTGCTGAAGAGGAGGGCTTGGCCCGTCGAGCTCAGCTGGGCGATGAATCCGTCTTGTGTGCCCGACAACGAGCCGGATATGGCGTTTTGCAACGGGAAGTCGGAAGAAGAAGTATTGCCCGTCACGAAGACTTTGCCGTTTGCGTCCACTTGAATGTCGCGGGGCTGGTCCTCGTCGGAGCCTCCGAGGAAGGTGGAGAAGAACAGGCCGGTGCCATCGGCCCGGACTTTCATCACCACCGCGTCGACATCACCGGCAATCGCGGACGCGTAGGCTCCCGGGGTCGGTGGAAAACCCAGGCCGCCCTCGGTCGGCGCGGACACGTAGGCGATGCCCGTGTCGTCCACCGCCAGCTTCAGGGGGGCTTCGAACCGGGGCGAGATGCCGTCGAGGAAGGTGGAATACACGAGGCTCGCGCCGGTGGGATCGAGCTTGGTCAAAAACGCGGTGTCCGCGCCGTCGTAGACAGGGTCGTAAACCGTGCCCGCCGGGAAGATGGGATAGTCGGAGCTTTGGGTCCGTCCCACCACGTAGGCATTTCCCTGGGCATCCACGGCAATATCGGTACCTTCTTCATAGGCCGAGCCGCCGACGAATCTCGAATAGATGAGCGGACCCGCGAGATTCGAGCTCAGCTTGGTCACCGCCACATCCCAGATGCCGCTGTGGGCAGGAGAAATCCCGGTGGTGGGGAAAGTCGAGCTGCTGGTGTTGGTGACCACAAAGACCTCACCCTGGTCGCTCAGCGCCAGACCTTCCGGTTGATCGTCGCCGAAGCCGCCCAAATACGTCGATGCCAACAAAGCGCCCGTGGGGCCGAGCTTGAAGATGGCCGCGTCGTCGGGTGATCCAGAGTAGGCGGGCTGGAAGACGCCGGGGGTGGTGGGGAAGTTGCTCGACGCCGTCCACCCCACGCAATAGGCGTTACCTTGGGCATCGAGGGCGATGGATGCCCCGAGCTCTCGGCTCGATCCGCCGATGTAGGTGGAGTAGACGAGGGCGGTTCCGGTTGGGTTCAGCTTGGCGGCGAAAAACTCAAGGTCTCCCTGGTTCGCGGACTGCACCTCGTTCACCAATGGGAAGTCGAGCGAGCGCGTATTGCCGCAGATATGGGCTTGGTGGCTCGGGTCGAGAGCGATGCTGAGACCTGCTTCGCTGTCTTGTCCGCCCAAGTAGGTGGAGTAATGGAAGGTGGGGTCGATCACCAGCTCGTAGGCGGTATCGTAGGCGCCGATGTCGAAACCGACCTCTCCCTCCCCGAGGAGCTTGAAGCTCGCGGGGATGTCGACGCGATGCCCTTCAATGTCCTGAAACACCACCGGCGCCGACTCTCGCCAGACGCCTGAGGCCGCGGTCATGAGCAGATCACCGTTGGAGGCGAGGTCCATGGAAGCGGCGCCGGAATATTGCATGCGGACGACCGACGGATCGGCGCCCGGTGCGACCCGCAGCTCACTCTTCAGCTTGCCGCCGGAGCCCAAGAAGAGCTGGTCGATGCCCGGATAGAGACCGACCTGGGCCACGGATCCATAGGTCGGCACCCCTTCCAGCCAATCGTCGGGGTCGTTGCCGTTGTAGAAGTTGGCCACACCCTGGAGACGATCGCGCCCTTCCATGGGCACATCTGCTTGGGTGTTCAGAAACCTCATTTCGAGGACCTCGATCACCCCACCGGGCAGCGTTCGTCCGAGGGTCAGGTGTCCAGGGCTCAGCCAGATCATCTGGTCCTCTGCCCGAACATGAAAGCGGACCTCCTCATCCAGCTGACCTTTGTTGGCGATGAAGCTGAGATCGAGCTCGGCGAGCGGGTGAGCCTTCGGGATGGGCGGATCGGACGCGAAATCACCGGGCGCACACCAGACCGGGCTCGATGCCGCCAAAAGAAGCAGCATGACGGCGGGCACGGGCCGGATGGGTGAACGTAGCGTCGGCGACGGCAGACGGCGGGCATTGGGTCTCATGATCGAGCCTCCTATTGAAGTTGGGACGTTCAATCAGGGTGGGCGAGATCTATGGGGCTCAGCCTTTAAGTGTCGTCAAAAAAGTTTGGATGCCGTCCAGCAAGCCGCCCATGCGTCGTCCGTGACGGTGACGATCAGGGTCGGCTCTTTGGTCGGCAAGGGCCGTCGCTCGATTTCTTCCGTTCAGGCGTGGGCCAAGGCGGGTGAATCGGCGGTGCGTTCCTCCCGGCGAGCGGGCTGCAGCATGCGAAAAGCCCGACCCTGCACGTGGATCGTCTCCGCTGCCGACGCGCTCTCCCGCAGTCGTTCGAAGGCGGCCTCGAAGGGGGCGGTCCGTAGCCCGTCACGACGCTCCGGAGGCAAGCGTCGCAAGGCCAGGGCGACCACCGAGCCGATTACATCCTGATAGGCGATTCCCGCCTGTCCGGCGGCCCAGGTGAGCACCGATTGGTAGTCCTGGAGGCCGGGCATGGAGTTGGTTTCGAGGAAGTGTGGAGTCGCCGACCCGGCGGGCGCCCGAAAATCCGACCGACTGTAGTCCAAAAGCCCCAACCCGAGATGGGCCGCGACCGCCTGGGTGGCCAGGGATCGGGCGATCTCCGGATCCTCGACCAGGCGCGCGTGGGGGATCGTCAAATCCGCGCTTTTGAGGTCCTCACCCCGTACCTTCGGCGCGCCGGGCAGCCGGCTGAGGTCCCAGGAGACTGCCGGCATGACCACATCACCGACGAGACCGATGGAGTATTCCACTCCGTCGAGGAAGGACTCGATCAGCACCGGGCCCGAGACGCGCGCCCGCAGACGCAAAAGCACCTGCTCGAGCTCGTGTTTGGAAGTGGCGACGCTCCGTTGGTCGATGCCGACGCTATACCCCTCTCGAATCGGCTTCACCAAGACCGGGAAGATGATGTCTTCGGGCAGTTGGGCATCGGTCCCGTCGAGGGTCCACCAGCGGGGCTGCGCCACCTGATCTCCGAGAATCCTGCGGCTCAAGGCCTTGTTGGCCGCCACCAAATGCCCCTCTACCCGCGAGCCGGTCCACTCCACGCCGAGGTGATCCAAGGCCATGGGCACCGTCACATGGCGCGAGTGGCAGTGGGGTAAACCTTCCGCCAGATTGAAGGCCAGGTCCACGGAATCGGCCAAAGCACCGAGACGCTCGAAGAGCCGACCATCGGCTTCGAGCTCGAAGATCTCCGCTCCCAGGCCTTGGAGGGCCCCTAACACGTCGCCGCGGGTCTCGGGGCTGGTGTATTGGTCTGCCAGGTCCGGCGCGTAGTCGTTGTCCCGGTTGTTGAGGGTCAGGGCGATGCGAATGGGTCGTGAATCCTGCAAGTTGCTCATCTCCAGATCAATCCATCAACGAGTCGGGCAGAATGCCGCGCTCCGGGTCGTAGAGGGCCTGCATCGGGTGTGACTTCCCTTCGAGGGTGGCGCCGACGGCTTCCGCCACGGCCGGCGCCTGGGCGAAGCCGCCGGTGTTGTGGCCCGCGGCGACCACCAGCCGACCGCCGGCTTCGGTGCCGAGCGCTTCGAGCACCCCGAGGCCGGTGCAGGTGAAGGGACGAACACATGCTCTGTGGGTGCCGGCCAGGGTGCCGTCTTCCAAGGCCCGGGCGTAGGCGGCGGGGAAGTAGCGACGGGCGGTTTCTTCGAGAGCCTCGAAGAGCCGTTGGATCTCCGGCGATGCCATGTCGAGATCCCGGCTGCCGAGGTAGCCGTAGCCGGAGCCGAGGAATAACGAGGGCCGACCCGCTTCGTCGCGGCCGAGGGTCACGTTCGAGTCTTCTCCCACGTGCCCCTCGCGGTGCAGCTTGATGGAGTGGCGAAGGCGTGGCTCGAGATTGGGGAAGGCGAGCCAAAGGCCGAGGATGCCCTGGATTTTGTCGGCCGAGCGAGTGCCTTCGAGCAAGGAGCCGCCGTAGACACCCGGGGACAGCACGTAGTGCTCGGAGCGCACGACACCGTCGTCGGTGCGCAGCCCGCTGATCAGGCCGTCCGCGGATCGTTCGAGCCGACGGACCGGTCGATTCCACAACAGGCGCGCACCGCGGGCTTCGAGATGGGCCAGCAGCCGGACCACGAAGTCGTGAATGTTGAGGGTAAAACCACGGACTTCCAGACCTCGGGCGATCTGGCCGTCCTCGACGGCGTCACGGCAGGCCGGATGAAGCCGCACCAGCTCGTCGCGATCGAGGGATCGAATCAATGAGCCCAATCGTCCGTGCAAAACCTCGGCGGCTTCGGCTTTCTCGCGCTCGGCGTAGAGCCTCAAAATGCCGGGGGCGTAACCGACGTCCTCGAAAAGCTGCGGAGCGTCGCGCTGCAGCCGTTGCCACAAAGGGTAGGAGGCGATGGTGAAGCGGTGGATATCTTCCGTGAAAATCTCGGCACGCCAACGCGGAAGGGCATGGAATCGGTCGATCCATGCCTGCTCGGGACCCTGGAGACGCTCGGCATCGACCGCCAGCCAGCCACCTCTGGAGACGGTTTGTCGGAAGACCTGATGCATCTTGGCGTAAACCAGATGCCCCTTCTCGTTGTAATTGTCCGCCTCCGTGAAGCAGAACATGCGGGCGTTGCCGCCGCCATGGGTTGCCCCCAGGCGTTGCCAAGACGGAGCGGTGCGCGGATCGGGGCGAGCGTCGAGAATTTCGAGCTCGGCTCCCCGTTCCACCAATTCGACGGCGGTCATCAGGTTCACGATGCCGGCACCCACCAGGGTGACGGTGGAGCCGCGCAGGCTTCCCGAGCCGTCGGCCGAAATGCCCAGCGGCGTCAGTCGACGGGCGGCGGACTCGGCGGCGAGACCCCGTTCCGCCAGGGCCAGGGCCCGAAGGTCGGAGGGCAGGTGGCGGATTTGCCCCGGGACCCGATGGGTACGGATTCCGGGCGGGATGTCGCTCACGGCGATGCCCGTCTTTGAGCCCTGTGTTTTCTGGCAACGTACGAGCTCCACGGGCCGACCCGCCCGTTCCCGCCAGCCCGCCAGAGTTTGCGGCCCTGGACAGTTGCCATTGACCAACAAAGCGAGCGGGCGATGCTCGACCAGGGCTTGGCGCAAGGTCTCTTCGGGCCCGTTGATGATCTCGGGTCGGTAGATAACGTCGTGACCGAGCCCGGATTCGACGATCTCTGGGCTCAAGGGGTAGGTGACGAGAATTTTCATCGCACGGTGGGTTCCTCAGGCATAGAAGCTCTGACCAATGGATTGGAGAGGTCGAAATCAAGGGCTAGCCGGCCATGTAATGAGAATAGGAGTCACCGCTGATGGGGACAATTAACGGGGTGTTGAAATTCCCACGGCTCGTCAACGCCGCGTTGATCGTCTTATCAACGGAGCGTTGAGCAGCGGGCAGTGGGGGCCGACTTAGGGGAGGTCTTGGGAAAAGGCATGAAGTAGATGTCTAGGGACGTCGACCCTTGGCGATGGGGCGTTTGCGCAATCGAGAGGATTTGGATTGGGAAGCGGTGATCACCACATGGCGGCGGTTTCCGCCTTGGCCTTGGGTGCGGATGGTGTGGGTTTTGGTTTCAAAACCCCGTTTGCGCAGGCGGTTGGAGAAGCGCTGATCCGGCTGGGACGACCAAATGGCGATGCGGGCGCCCGGGGCCATGGCTTTTCGCAGGTGCTCGATGCCGTCGCGATCGTAGAGCCTGCCGTTGGAGGGCACGCACCAAGATTCGGGCCCATTGTCGACGTCGAGCATGATCGAGTCGAAGCCCGGGCCGGCCGCGGCCAGCACTTCCCACACGTCCTTTTCTACGATCTCGACCCGTTTGTCGTCGAGGGCACCGGCCTGCAGCTCGGCCAGGTGGGTGCGTCCCCAGGAGACCACCGCGGGAAAGAGCTCCGCCACCACGATCTCGGCGCCGGGCGGCAAGATGTCGAGACACGCCCGCAGGGTGAAACCCAGGCCCAGACCACCGATCAAGACCCGAGGGGCGTCGGAGCTCAGCTTTTCGCAGCCGAGCTCCGCCAGGGCAATCTCAGAGCCGGCCGCCCGGGTCGACATCAGCTCCTCACCGTCGATGTAAATGAAGAAGTCGGTTCCCCGGCTTTGCAGCATCAGCTGTTGGCCGTCCGGGGTGGTGAAGGTATCCAAGGTCTCGAGTGGTTTCATGGCTGACGGACCCTATCAGCTAGCCTGGCTTGAAACCTATTCAAATTTTCCACGTATCGTGAAAGGGTAAGGCAGGGACACGAAATCGTAAGGACCTACTGCAGAGACTCGAGGAGGTGGACCGTGAGTAGATGGATCGAAAATCAGAAGCTTGGACGACGGGGATGGATGGTGTCGCTCATCGGCCTGGTCGGCCTTCTCGGCTCGGTAGAGCTCACCACTGCCGCGGATTGGCCCGCTTTTCGGGGTGCGGCAGGGGACGGCATTGCCCGGGAAACCGGCTTGGCCCGAGCGTGGCCGGAAGACGGTCCTCCCGAGCTGTGGCGGCGCACGATCGGTGAAGGTTATTCCGGAATCGTGGTGGTCGGCGATCGGCTCTTCACCACGGAGCTGACCCGCGGCGAGCAACGGGTGGTGTCGTTTGGGACCGCCGACGGGCAACCGATTTGGTCCTATAGCTTCGGCACCGACTACCAGGACGCCAGCGGTTTCGGCAACGGCGCGAGGTCGACCCCGGCGGTGGCGGACGGTCGGGTCTTTACCGCCTCCGCGGACTCCGTGTTGGTGGCTTTGGACGCGAGCAGCGGAGAGCTGCTGTGGCGCAGTGATTTCAAGGAAGCCTTTGGTGCCGCGGTGCCGCGATTCGGATTCGGCGCCTCGCCCATGGTGATCGGCGATCAGGTCGTCATTGAGACCGGCGGCACTGAAGGTCGCGGGGTGGTGGCCTTCGACCCTACCTCCGGCGAGGTCAAATGGACCAGTCAGGACGGCCCCGCGAGCTATGCCACTCCGGTTCTGATGGCGGGCTCTGGTCACGGCAGCGACGGACCGCCGACCCTTGCGGAATCGCATTTGGTGCTCAATCGACGTTCCGGTTTGGTGGCCCTGGCGCCCCTCACCGGCGAACTCCTCTGGCAGCATGCCTCGGCGTTGGACGCCATTGCCATGCCGGTAGTGCTGGGGCCGGACCGATTTTTGACCTCGTCCGCGGCCATGGGTGACGGCGGCCATGTGATCGCGATTCAGCAGCGCGAGGGGCAGTGGAGCGCCGAGAAGGTGTGGTCGAACGCGCGCTTTCGCAACCACTTCAACACCTCCGTAGCCGTAGACGGCTTCATCTACGGCTTCGACAACGCCACCCTCCGCTGCCTCGACGGGACGACCGGCGAGGCCCGTTGGGCCCATCGAGGATTCGGCAAGGGCTCGTTGGTGACCGCCGATGGATTGTTGTTCGTGCTCGGCGATCAAGGGCAATTGGGCTTGGTGGCCGCCGATCCGACGGAGCTCCGCCTGCTCGGCAAAGTGCAGGCCATGGAAGGAAAGTCTTGGACCTCACCGACCCTAGCCGACGGTCGCCTCTATGTGCGCGATCACGACGAGCTGGTGGCCTTCGACGTCCGCCGACCGTCCGCTTCCGGCTCAGCCGGGAGAGCTCAGGTTGCCGCCGGCGAGGTGGACACCCAGCGCAAGCCGGAGACCCAACAGGCGACTGCGTCGCCCAAGGACGCCGGGGAGGTGGTGGCCGCTTATGCCGCGGCTCGCGGAGGATTCGAGCGCTGGACGAAGCTGAAGGCGTTGCGGTTGACGGGAAGCTATTCCGCGTTCAGCCAGGAAGCACCCTTTGAGCAGCTGCACCTGAGCACCCCCGATGGGCATCTCTTCCGGTTGGAATTCGAAAGCTTGGGCGGCCGGGTGACGTGGGCCAAAGACGAAGAAGGGTTGTGGTGGATCTTCCCGTTGTTGGGGGTCACGGAGCCCCAGCGCCTGGACGCCGAGCCGGGCTCCGCCTACGGCCCCCAGTTGCTTCGGCGGGCGGAGCTGAAACCTCTGCTGTTGCAAGCCCGGGGCGGGGAAAGTGGGCTCCAAGTGAAGCTGCTGGGCGCGGGCATAGTCGGTGACACGCCGACGGTGGATCTCGAGCTGACCCTTGCCGAGGGACGGAAGGAGATCTGGCATTTGGATCCCGAGACTTGGTTGGAGGTGGCCGTGGATTCCACCATCCACGATTTTTCCCAAATGGGCGAGCCCATGGACGAGCGGATCTTCTACGGAGATTTTCGCGATGTGGGAGGGTTGAAGATCCCCCACCGCATCGCCTACGAATTCGGGGCTCGCTTGGAGGAGGTTCAGGTCGAGGCGGTCGAGGTGGATCCGACTTTGGGTCGGGAACGATTCCGCATGCCGCCGGCCCCGGCTTCCGAGCAACCGTCGGAAGGTGCCGATGACCAGAAGGAGGCCTCCGGCCAAGAGCAGGATGAGGGCGAATCCGAGCGATGAGCGATGGATCCCAGGCAGGGTCGAAGCCCGGGGGAGCGGTTCCCCCGGGGACCGCGGCGGAATCGGTCGAGACCGTCGAGACCGATACCGAGTCCGAAACCTATTGGATTCTTCGCCGAGACCAAGTGGAGTGTTTGGCCTCGTCGCGGCGTCAAGATCTCCTGGATCGCCTAGCGGCGGCGGGGGATCAAAGCGTCAAACAATGCGCGACCGCGGTCGGCATGAAACCGTCGGCTGCTTATCGGCATGTGTCGGCCTTGCTCGAGGCCGGTTTGATCGAAGTGGCCGGCACCCGGGTGGTGAATCGCAAACAGGAAACACTCTATCGGGCGGTGGCGCCGCGCATGCGCCTGGCCCGCGCTTTGGACCGGCCCGATCTGCACCCTAGCTTGTCGCGGGTGGTCTATGCGCTCAGCCGCCAGATGGCTCGGGATTTCGAGCGCGGGCTCGGCCACGGTGACGGCCAATGCACCGGATCGGACCGCAACCTCGGGTTTTATCGCCATGTGGGTGCCCCCAGCGTCGAGGTCATGCGCGAGATCAACGGCCATTTGGACCGCATCGCCGAGCTGTTGTGGCGACAACCGGAGCCGGATCGGCCGTTGATCAGCTTCGGCTGGGTGATGGCACCGGTCGGGGATGAAGGTCGGGATGAAGGCAGGGCCTGAAACCGATACCCTTGGCAGATGAAAATCGCTTCCAGGTTTCAGGCGTTGTGGCGACCCATCCCAGAGCACAAACGGGAGCTGTTGCGGCAGCGTTGGCGGGAGCTGCCCGCCGAGCTGCAACGGCCGTGGCAGGTGGTGGGCCGTCAGATGACCCAATGCGGTTATACCCTGGGGCCGGCCTATTGCTCCTTCGGCTGCTCCCATTGTTATCTGCCCGCAAACGCAAATCGGGCGCCGCTGCCGAGCCTGGAGGAGATGAAAGAGCAAATCGACGCCAACCGTCGACTCTTAGGGCACGGCGGAAATCTCCAGATCACCGGCGGTGATGTCATCGACGCCTACTTTCGGGCCGGCCGGTCGGACGAGCTGGTGGAGGTGGTGCGATACGCGGGTTTGGCCGGTGTCGTGCCGATGGTCATGACCCACGGCCAAAAATTGCTCGAGCACCCGGATTTCTTGGATCGATTGGTGGTCGAAGGGGGTTTGCGCAAGCTGGCGATCCACATCGATGTGACCCAGGCAGGACGACCCGGTTTTCCCAAGCCGGAGCTTCGCTGCGAGGCGGAGCTTCACCCCTTGCGCCAAGCTTTCGTGGACCTGATCCTCGATTGTCGTCGCCGCACCGGAGTGCGGTTCTCCGCCGCTCACACCTTGACCATCACCGAGCAGAACTTGGATCAGGTGGGGGAGGTGCTGGCCTGGCTGACGGCAGACCCCGATCGCCTTCGGGCCTTCCGCATGGTGAGCTTTCAGCCCGAGGCCCAGGTCGGCAGGACTCGGGTGGATAAGGACCGATCCCATCACACCGACGGAGCCGGGGGCTCAGCCACTCCCGAAGCATGTTGGGGAGAAATCGAGCGCTTTCTCGGATTTCCGGCCGGTCGGGACAACCTGTGGTTCGGCGATCCCGAATGCAGCCACATGACCACCGTCCTGGTGCTCTTTCCCGAGGGGCGGAAGATCGATGCCATTCCGTCCGACGATCGAACCCGGGAGCTGTGGGGGCGGATTTACGACGTCTTCGGCGGGGTCGGTGGGCGGGGAGCCGATCACATGGACGCCAACCTACGGCGCTTTGCCCTCTTGGCTCGACGTCCCGACATTCTGGCTGAGGTGCTCTCCTACGTCCGTCACCGTGGTCGTCAAGAAGGGCTGAGCTTGGCGCGACTGGCCGCTAGGGCGGCGCGGGGCCAAGTTGGAGCCTTGAATATCGTGCAGCACAACTTTATGGACGAGACCGAGGTGCGCTCCGACGACCCCCGGGTGCAACGTCGGCTCCAGGCCTGCGCCTTTCGCGGTGCGGTGAAAGACGGTGAGTCCTGGAAGGCGGTGCCCATGTGCAGCCTCAACTCCGGTGACCGAGCCGACATCTACGCACAGCAAATCGAATCCCAAGGCGGCAGGTAAGCACGGTAGCCAAATAGGCCGACGGATGGCGAGAGCTCATCCGTCGGCCTTCTGAGCTAGGCGGAGGTCCCGGCTTTACTTGCAGGCTTTGGATCCGCCGCCACGGCAGCGGTTGGAGCAGCAATCGCTGTTCACGTTGCAGCTCGCCCCTTTGGGAGCGCACACCCCTTGGACGGTGATCTGCACGCTGTCGGAACCCGGGGCGCCGCCGCTGTCGGTCACCGAAGCGGTGATGGTGTGGGTGCCCACGGAGAGGGACGAGCTGGAGAAGGAGCCACCGGTCCCGAGGGCGCCGTCGAGGCTCGAGCTCCAGGAGAGGGCGGAGGTCAGGGTGCCGTCCTCGGCGTCGGTAGCGCTACCGGAGAAGCTGACGGTGTCGCCTGCGGTGAAGGTCGCGCCGTTCGACGGCAGGAGCACGGTCACGGCCGGCGGGGTGTTGCCGGTGCCGCCGCAGGCCGCCGGCAGAGCAAAACCCTCGGTCACCTGGGTGTTGTTGGAGCTGCCGCCGCCGGCGTCGACCCCCATGCCGAAGGCCGCGAACGCACCCCAGACCGTGCAGAGATCCTCACCGCTGTGGTTGTCGGTCGCCGCTTGGAGGATCGCGTCCCGAGCTTCGAGGAAGGTCGGGCTGCAAGGGGTGAGCTTCATGCCTTCGGTCACGTAGAAGAGCGCCCGATGGTTGCCGGCACCGGCCGCCAGATCGAAGAGGTCCGGATCGAAACCCCGTTGATCCACCAGGGCCCAGAACACCTCCCATAAAGCCTGGGTCCAAATCTCGCCGGTGCCGTAAGGCGCGCTCTTGCCCACCAGGCTGCCGAAGGTGAATGTGTTGACCGCCGGATCCGTTGAGAAGAGCTGGGAGCGGATGGTGTCGTTCGGGGTACCGCCGATCAGCCAAGAGCCGATGCCCCGGCCGTCGGTGCCGGCGTCTCCGACCTCCGAGGTGTACACCAAGCCGAGCCAGTCACTCCAACCCTCGTCCGGGCTCTGGGTGTTGCTCAGGCAGTCGGTGGACGGGCCACCCACCAAGCGCCGATTCAAACCGTGCCCGACCTCGTGCAGGGTGACGCCGTTGTCGAGCGCGCCGTCACGACCGTTGCAGTAGTAGAGGCGGAGCACGCCGGGGGAGCCGTCCGTGCCACCGGCGAAGTTGCCGTTGCAGGTTTGCGCGGTTTGTACTCGCAGATCCACCGGGTCACCGCCGACACCGCCGTTGCCGAAGTTGTTGGTTTGGAAGTTGCCCGCGGCCTCGTCGAAGCCGTAGTGGTATTGCACGTCGTGGAAGTGGTTCACCCAATAGAAGGCGTTGGCCGCGCCGGCAGACGCCGAGCTGGTGGGGGCGGCGGTGAGATCGAGGCTGAAGTCACAGTCGAGGGAAACGCCGCAATTGCCCCCGGGGCCGTTGGCGGTGGTGACGTTGTTGCCCACCAGGGTGGTGTAGGAGCTGGAGCCCGTATCGTGCCAACCCAGTGGGGAAGCGGTGGTGTCGTGGGGGTCGACCACCAGCACCCGCGCGTCCGCGGGCGGCAAGGGCGAGGTGTGATGGGGGCTTTCCACGGGTGCCGGGTAGACCCGGTATTGGGCATCGGCGATCTGATCGAAGCGGGTCCAGACCCGGCCCGTTTCGGCGTCCACCGTCAGCTCGTAGGAGTGACCCAGGTCCGAGCGATCCAGGTTGAAATGCCATGCCAGCCGCGCTTCGCCCGGTCGAATGGGCAGCCACACGAGGGACGTCTCGATCCGTCGGCTCGACAGCACGGGCTGGTAGAGCTCGAGCCGGCGTGAAAGGCCTTTGCTCGGCGTCAGCGCTTTCGGCAAGGATGCTCCTGCAAAGCCGTAGGACTCTGCACCCCGGAGCACCGCTTGGGCGGCTTCCACGGACGGGGTCGTGCCGTTCACCGCCGCCGCTAATTCCGGCACGAAGGCGTTGGTCAAGGAGATCACCCGGCCGTCCCGGTTGACGCTGATGCGCAGCATGCCTTGGTAGACCGGGATGCCGTCGTGGGTTTGTCGGAAATGGAGATGGGTGGCGCCGGAGACCGATGAATACACCCGATCCACCAGCTCCAGACCGAGCAGATCGGCTTCCGCAAGACCGAGCAGACGGCGCTGGTCGACGATGTGCTCGATGGCGATCTGCTCAGGGTCGACCCCGGGCCGTGCCTCGGTCAAGAGATCGGTGCGGCTGCCGATGCTGCGAGCGACGCCGGTGGCGGGGTCGAAGCCCACGGCCAGGTCGCTGGTCGTCCGGCCGAGATGGCGTCGCGCGGCCAATTGATCCGCCGACGGTGCCCTGCTCAGGCCGTGCTTCACGGCCGTGCGGGCGTCGAAATGGCCGGTCGGCGGAATTTCCGTGGCCGGCGAGGAGGCCGAGGCGGAAGAGGCCAAGGTCGCGGAGGCCAGGAGCAGCGCTCCTCCGAGGATCGTTGAGAGGGTGAATTTCATGGGAAAATCCTTTACAAAGAGAGCTCTTTTGAGCAGGGATCGTCCACCGCGCACAACGCGCGGTATCCGCCGTCGAGCGATCGCTCGACGGAAATCAAAAACGTTTTATTACTTTAGATCGAGCTGGTCCCGGGGAACGGGGACGGAGGTCGGGATCGGGCAGGAAGTGTTGTAAACAGGGCGCTTCGCGCCAAAAATGACGTGCGGAAAGGGAAGATCACAACCAGCTCCTTCCGGTCTGTGCCGGAGAGTGAGAGAAAGAAAACTATCTTCCGGCAGCCGTTCGGCCGGCCCGGAATCATCAACTTATATTAATAGAGAGACGGTCGTGATTGTTTGATATAGCCTTCTCTAGATATCCGCAAATAATTCACCGCCTCGCCGCTCTTGCAGGAGCTGGTGGCGAGGCGGTGGTGCGTCCGGACGGGCTCGGAAGGTCGCTGCTCAGAAGATCAGATTCGGTCCGAAGTTGGGCATGCCTCCGGCCTGGATCTGCGCCTGCCAGCCCTTGAGGCGATCCTCACCGTGGCTCCAGAATTTGCCACAAAGGGCGAGGTATTCGAGCACCACATCCCGTTGATCCCGGTCGAGCAGCTCTTTGGCCAGGCTCATATTCGGGCCGAAGGAATTGAGCTGGGGCGAGCCGTCGGTGCGGGCGGCATCCAAGAGATGGGTCTTGGCGCCGTCGAGATTGTCGCCCTTGAGGTCCAGACGTCCGAGCACGATGTGCCCGTGGTGGAAGAGGTTGCCCGTATTCCAATGGGCTTCACCTCCGGCCAGCTCGATCATTTCTTGGGCATAGGACCTAGCTTTCTTATCGGCACCGGCGTCGTAAGCGTATTTGGCCAGCTGGGGCAGAGTCGCTTGGCGCTCGTCTTCGGACATATTGGGCACCGCGCTTTCGAGCTCCGCCAAGGCCCGACGGGCGGCTTCGACGGTGTCGCCGCCGGTGCCGCTGTGCTGGAAGATCTGGGCCAGCTGGCGGGACCATTGGGGATTCTTCGGCTCGAGGGCCTTAGCCTTCTCGAGCAGCTCTTCCGCCAGCTCTCGATCGTGCAGGCTGAAGAAGGTCGCGGCGTTGGCTTGGACCCGTGGGTCGTCGGGGTAGCGTTCCACTTGCTCCAACCACAGGCGTTTGGTGAGCTCCATGACCTCGTCGTGGGGTAGGGCCGCCAACGAACGGGTGAGCTGGGCGGTGCCGGCTTCCTCGGGGTGTTTTTCCAGCAGCCAGCGGAGGTGAGCTTCCCAGGATCGACGCTCCTGGGACTGGAACGGACGGTAATAGCTGATCAACCGGAGCCGTGTCTCGGTGTCGTCGGGATGTTGCTTAACTTGTTGCAGCAGGTCGGGAAGCTCTTCGGCGGTGGGTTTGGGCTCGGCGAAGACCAGCCGCAGCGCGGAGGACAGGTCCATTCCGGAATCGGATTCAGCCGTAGCCTGATCGGCGGCCTGCTCGTCGGGTCCGGCGACCGCCGGCATCGCCCAAACGGTGATGACTAAGGCGAGGATGCATATGAAGGCGAGAGGTCGATTTGAGGTTGAGTGATCAGAGGGTCTCGGGTGGCTCATGGGTGTCTCCGGGTTGTGCAGCAATGGGGTCCGCCTTTTTAGTATACGCCCGGATCCGACGGACTTTCTCGATTCGATTCAGATGACGCCGAGCACCGAATCGGCCCAGCGCGGCCGCGGGCTCTGAGGCTGGGACGGCCCTAGGGGATTCCGGCGCGGTTGACGGTGGTCCCGCGGCTAGCCGAGATCGGGTTGGCTAACGGCGGGGGATGAGGGGATTTGTAGGTCGAGGTCGAGGGTGCGCACGGTGTAGACCGCGGCGACGATGATCAGGCCCAGGAGCAACAGGGTGAAGGGCAGCAGGTAACGTCGCAGATAGCGGCCGAAGACCGAGGTTTCCCGCAGCTCCGGCAGCTTGTGGGGATCATGGGGGGCGGGTTCTTGGGTCATCGGGAGCTCCTGCCGGGGTTGGGCGGATGATTGCTGGGAGAGGCCGACGCTTGGACCATGCGTTGGTAGGTCGGACAATTGGCCTCGAGCTCTTGGTGGCTGCCGAATCCGGCGACTCCACCGTTTTCCAACACCAAGATGTGGTCCGCCAGGCGCGCGCTGGCGAGCCGATGGGTGACGAAGAGCACCGTGCCGCGGCCGAGGGTTTGTCGCAGGTGGGCGAAGACATCACGCAAGATCTGCATCTCCGTCTCCACGTCGATATTCGCGGTGGCCTCGTCGAGCAGCAGAATCGGAGCGCGTCGGAGCAAGGCCCGAGCAAGGGCCACTCGTTGTCGTTGACCGGCTGAAAGGGTGGAGCCCCACTCTGAGACCTCGGTTTGAAGGCCGTCTGGTAGGTGCTGCATCAAGCCGCCCAAGCCGCAGAGCTCGAGGCATTGATGGACTTCCGCCTCGTCCGGGGGCTCGAAGGTTCCCAGGGTCAAATTCTCCCACAGGCTGCCGCGCACCAACGCGACGTCTTGCCAGACCACCGACAATTGCTGACGCAGCTCTTTGACCGGTATCTCCGCCAGCGCTCGACCGTCCACGGAGATTTGGCCGGACAAAGGCTCTTCGAGGCGGGTCAGCAAACGCAGCAGGGACGTCTTTCCCGAGCCGCTGGCGCCGATCAGAGCGGTCACGGAGCCCGCGGGCAGGTTCGCGCTGACTTGCCGTAAAACGGGTTGCTCCGGGTGGTAGGCGAAATCCACCTTCGAGAGGGAGAACGCCCCATGGAGCTCCCGAGGAGGTTGGCCCGCGGTTTCGTAGGCGGTGGTGGGGTCCTGCTCCAGGGGCTCGTCGAGGTATTCGAACATGCGGTGCAGGTGCACGGCGCTTTGCTGGAAGTCCGAGAACAGCTGGATCAGCTGTTGGATCGGGCCGTAGAGGAAGCCCACGTAGGCGGAGAAGGCCAAGAAATCACCCAAGGTGATCTCTTGGCTCAGGATCAGCGTCCAGCCGAACCAAGTGAACACCGCCGTGTTGAGACCCCGCAACAGACCGTTGATGGCGTTGAACAGCTGGGAAAGGCCCCCGGCTCGCAGCTGCTGATCCGTGGCGTGGTGCACGGAATCGTCGGCCCGCTCGAAGACTCGGTTCTCCAGACCCATGGTCTTGAAGGTGCGAATATGGCTCAGGGTCTCGATTTGGAAGGCGTTGAGGTCCGCAAAGGCTTCCGACGCCCGCTGCCAGCGCTTACGAAGGATCGGCCCGGAGAAGATGGTGACCGAGAAGGTGATGGGCAGGCTGATGATCGCCACCAGCGCCAAGCGCCAGTCCAGGTAGAAGAGCACGGGCGGGACCAGGAGCAGATACACGCCTTGGACGAAGACCGTTTGAAAGACCCGCCCGATGGATTCGAGGGCACGTCCCAGATCCTGAAAACGGCTGTTGATCTCGCCGACTTGGTGTTGATCGAAGAATCGCGATCGCAGGTGCTGCAAATGGTTGAAGAACATCAACCGGGTTGCATTGTTCAGGCGGGTGTTGACGTAGAGGCTGAAATATCCTCGCAGACCGCCGAGCAAGGTGCCGGCCAGGCTCAAGACGAGCATGCCCAGGACCAAGACGTGCATCAGGGTGACGTCTTGGTCCGGATAGACCTTGTCCACCAGTAGCTTGGTGAAATAGGGCGTGACCATGGCCACGGAGCTCATGACCAAGGCCAGCAGCATGCTCTGACCGAGATCGCCCCAAAACGGACGAATCATGCGCACCAAACGCATGAATAGGCGCGCCGCTCTCCTCAAGTCCGGGGTTTCAGGTGGGGTTTTGGGCTGCGGGCTCATGGTGCGGGTTGATGGAGAATGTCGATCTTATGATGTGTGCTCGGGCCTCGGGCATGGGCGTGCCGCGGTTCAGCGGAGCCTCGGGTGTCCTCAATGGGCCGACCGGCGCGAGCGTCTCGGTCTCTGGGGCGGGGCAATATAGCACGGGGGCGCGAGACCGGCGCTCGGGCCGATCCAAGTCATGGGCGAGGGGCCCGCGGAGGTGGTAGAATTTTGCCAGCTGTGTCTAAACCTCCCACTGATCTCACGCTCCTGCTCCGCTCCTGGGGTGAGGGGGATGCCGAAGCCGAGGCTGAGCTCTGGCCGATCGTCTACAACGAGCTCCGCGGTCTGGCCAAGATGGTGTTGATCGGCCGACGTCGAATCCAGGGCTCCGGCACCACGACGTTGGTCCACGAAGCCTATTTGCGGCTGCTCGGCGGCAATGTCCACTGGAATGATCGCCGCCACTTCTTTGCCGTGGCGGCGCGGGCCATGCGCTTCGTGTTGGTGGACGAGGCGCGCAAGCGCACCACCGAAAAGCGCGGGGCGGAGGAGCCGCGAGCGGAGGTTCCGGAGAACGTCGCCGATCCCCTGGCCTTGCGCGCTCAAGAGGTGCTGCACGTGCACCAGGCCTTGGAACGGCTCGCGGAGCTCAACCCTCGTCATGTGCGCTTGGTAGAGCTCCGGTTTTTCGCCGGGCTCTCCCTGGATGAAACCGCCGAGATCCTGGACGTCTCCCGGCCCACGGTGGTTCGAGATTGGAAGGCGGCCCGGGCGTGGTTGCACGGCGAGCTGCAAGCACCGGTTTCCTGATGAGAGTGACCCTCTGATGGAGAAAGGGAGCGTGCTCGACTCCCAGCCATGGACGACGGCCCAGCGTCGCCGGATCGGCGAGCTCGTGCTGGCGACCGCCGGCTTGGAGCTCGATCAACGGGCGTCGGTGCTCGATGCCGAGCCCAGCGGAGATGGAAGGGTGCTCGCCGAGGTCCGCAGACGCTTGGCGGCCGCCGATGCCCTGCCCGACGACTACTTGGAGTCGCCGCTCTCCGCGTTGCTCGGCGCCGAATGCTTCGGCGACGGCTCCGGCGAAGGCTCCGATAGGGACGAGCTTCGCCCGTCCCACGATGCGTCCTTTGGTGGCCTGCCGGCGGAAGAACGTTACGAGCTGATCCGACCCCTGGGCAGTGGCGGCATGGCCGAGGTCCACGAGGCGATGGACCGCGAGCTGGACCGTCGAGTCGCGCTCAAGCGATTGCGTGCGGGGGATCCCGAAACCTATCGTCGTTTTCAATCCGAGGCGCGGGCCCAGGCTCGGGTGCAGCACGACCACGTGCTCGAAATCTACGAAGCGGGTCTGCTCGACCATCGACCGTATATCGCCATGCGTCTGGTGCAAGGCGGCACCTTGGGGGAGCTCGCGCCCACCCTGGGATTGGAGCAGAAGCTACGATTTCTGGCCCAAGCGGCGGAAGGTTTGCACGCGGCCCATCGACGGGGGTTGCTGCACCACGATGTGAAACCTTCGAATATCTTGATCGGCGAAACCCCGGACGGCGAGCCCCGCGCGTGGGTCAGCGATTTCGGAATCGCCGTGAGCGTCGGTGCCGAGGCCGACAGCGCGTCGACGGGTTTGGCCGGCACCCCTCAGTACATGGCGCCGGAACGTATCGGAGCGGGTGCGGGGCCGTCGGATGTCGGGCCGGAAGCCGACGGCTCGGGATCCGCGGTGGATCGTCGGGCGGATGTCTTCAGCTTTGGGGTCACTCTCTACCAGGTGCTCAGCGGCGCGCTGCCGTTTGAGGGGACCACCCCCCTGCGCATCCTGCACAACATCAGGAACGCCGAGCCCATCCCGTTGACGCGGCCCATGCCCTCGGCGCCGGCGGATCTCCAGGCCATCGTCGAGACCTGCTTGGCCAAAGAGCCGGAGCGCCGCTACGGATCCATGCGGGCGGTGGCCGAGGACCTCCGCCGATTCCTCGACGGTGAGGTGGTGGAGGCCTACACCGCGGGTTTGGCCTACCGCCTGACCCGTTTTGCCCAACGGCATCGGCTCTTGCTGACGGTGGGAGGGGTCTTGGGCGTGGCGTTGATGGTCGCCCTGGCGGCGGCGGCGGTGCTCGGCCTGCAGGCGATACAAGCCAAGGCGGGTTTGGAACGACGGCAAGCCCAAGCCGAGGGCCTGGTGAGCTTCATGCTCGGAGATCTGCGGGACGGCTTGGCCCCTCTCGGTCGGCTGGATTTGCTCGACAAGGTGGGCGCGCGGGCGATGGAATACTTCGCCCAGGTGCCGGAGCACGAGCTGAGCTCGGAGGAGCTGGCCCGTCGGTCCGAAGCCCTCTACCAAATCGGCGACGTGCGCATCCGCCAAGGGGATCTGCCGGGAGCCCAGGAGGCCCTGCGCCAATCCCTGGACCTGGCGATTCGGCTCAGTGAGCGAGATCCCGGCAATTCAGATCGCCTTTTCGGCCTCGGTCAAAGCTATTTTTGGCTCGGCTATTCCCATTGGGAAGCCGGGGATTTGACGCAAGCGGAGCCCCATCTGCAGAGCTATCTCCAGGTGTCCGAAGCGCTCGTCGAGCGCCGACCCGACCATGCCGACTATCGGCTCGAGCTGAGCAATGCCCAGGGAAACCTCGGTTTCTTGCTGCAAGAGCGGGCGGATTTCGAAGGTGCCCGGGAACGGTTCGAGCAGGCCCTATCGACCCTGGAGCCCTTGCCTTTGGATCAAGAGCCGGACGATCCCGCCCGACTCTTTGAGCTGGCCGCGGCGATCAACAGCTTGGCGGTGGTGTCGCGCATCCTCGGCCGGCTGCCCGAAGCCCATCGGCTGCTCACCGACGAGCTCGAGCTGCGGCGTCGGCGGTTGGCCCTCAATCCGGAGCATCGGGGCGCGCAGGAATTCCTCGCCACCAGCTTGCAGTATTCAGCCGGGCTCGGCTTGGCCCGGGGGCAGATCGAGGCGGCCTCTGATCGCCTCGAGGAAGCGTCGACCCTCCTGCGTGAGCTGACCACCCACGACCCCGACAACGGAGCTTGGGTCTACAAATACATCTGGGTGCGCATGCAGCTGGCCCAAGCATCGGCAGCCCAGGGGAAAACGGCTGTGGCCAGGGAGCTGATCCGGGACGCCATGGCGGACGCCGAATCGTTGGTGGCCAAGGACCCCTCCCAAGTGGATTGGCGCCGAGCCCAGGGGGTCGCGCATGTTCAGATGGCCCAATCTTTGTCGGCGGACACCGATGCCTCGGTCGCGGTGCTGGATGGGGCCGAAGATCACGTGGGTCGGGCGGTGGCCGTGCTGCAAGCCTTGGTCGAGGACCGGCCGGAGGATCGGCAAGGCAGCCGTTGGTTGGCGGAAGCGTTGCTCTTGCAGGCCCAGCTCGACCCGTTGGACACCGGTTCGCCGGAGACCGATCGCCGGCTTCGGCGGGCCCACGACCTGCTCGCCCCGTGGATCGTCGAATCGAGGGATTACGAGCTTCTCGATCCCTGGGCCCGCACCCTAGAGGGACTAGGGCGCGACGAAGAATCCAGGAGGGTAGCCGATCAGCTCAGCGTCCTCGGCTACCGCCGTTCCGTTCTTTTTTAGTTTTGCCAATGCTTCTGCCGGAAGCCCACGGTGAACCTCGAATCGGACGTTTTCCGAGGGCATCCATAGAGGCGCCCATCGGTGGGCGTCACCGCGAATCCTCAACCGGGAGCTGACCATGAGCACGGATCCAAATCTGCCGAAACCCCACCTTCTCATCGACATGACCTTCGACCCGTCCACCTCGAAGCTGGGGGTCGAGAAAGTCACGGCCGACGGCTACGACATGGACAAGGACGGCAACATCACCCTTTTGCAAACCATCGAGCTCGGCAGCCACGGAGTGATCCGATTCCGAGCGCTTTCCTCAGACCCCGACATTCAGGGATTCGTCGGGCTGAGGCTGGCGAGGAGCGAAGCCGAGCTGGAAACCGCCGACATTTTGCTCGACACCCAGGAGTCCTATTTCGAAGATACCCCGTTCAAGGTCAGCCACGAGCAGCTCAGCACCGCGGATCATTTGGATCTCCGAACGTTCTCCGACATGCAGCGGTGGCCGGTGCTGAATCTCGATTGGTTCTACACGGTCGGGGTGTTGGTGACGGGTTTGTCTAAGCCGATTTGGCTCGATCCGAGAATCCACAACAAGGGCGAGAATCTCTGAGGCGGGACCACGAATTCAGGGTCGAAAACTTCTTTGAGATTTTTGATCCTGTTTTTCCGCGGAACGCGAGGGATTGGGTCGACACGGCAAACGGAGGAATGAGCCTCCGCCGAGACCCTAACTGCCTCTCAAGGAGATCGAGATGATTCTCACCTTTGCGTACCCAGGCCCCTTCTTTTCCGACGAAGTCAAGGTCGTTAGCGAGGACGACAAAAGCGTCGCCATTCCGCCCAAACCCAACACTTTTTCCGAAGTCGCCCCGCGGGGCAAAGGGCCGTGGTCGGTATTTATCGGTTCCAGCACCGTGGTCACCGGAGTCGAGCAAGCCGACGCCATGGTGGTCTACCTCGGTCAGAAGTCCGTGATCTGCAATCCGGGCTGATCGCTGATCACCCCTGAAAAAGAAGTGACATGGACCGGGCTTGCCCGGTCCACTTTTTTGCCACCTTTTTGGGCCGCGTTTTCCTTGCCCGCGTCTTCCGTCCCCATGCCTCCGTCCCGGCGATCCACCACCCCAGAGGAGACCGATCATGAGCTCGAGCTTGCCCTCCGTCGCGAAAACCTATCTTCCAGATCCCGCCCATCGACCCTCAGGCGATTGGCGTGCGCGGACCCGGGTCCAGGACGATAGCGACCGGGCCGTCGCCTTGGCCCGCCTGCTGGCCGAAGGGGTCGAGGCCATGGGCCGGGGCCGCTTGGAATCGGCGCTTCAACGTTTCCAGCGGGCACATTGTCTAGCTCCTGAGGATCCAGCGCCTCTGCTCAACGGCGCGGCGGCCTTACGGGCGTCGGGTCGTGATCCGGAAGCCCGCGGCTTGCTCGAACGGGCCCTCGAGCTGGGGCCGGATTGGCCGGAGATCCATCACAATCTGGGTAGCCTGGAGCTCGATACGGGGCGACCCGAGGCGGCTTCAGCTTCGTTGATCCGGGCGGTCGAGCTGGCCCCTGAATGGCCGGAGGCCCACCACACCTTGGGTTTGGTCTACCGTCTGCTGGAACGTTTCGACAAGGCCCTGGAAGCTTTCGACCAAGCGCTGCGCTTGCGCCCGGGCTGGCCGACGGCCCGCCACAATCGAGCCGTGACCCATCAGCTATCGGGAGACGAGGATCGGGCGCTGTCGGATTACGAGTCGTTGGCCGCCGAGGGCTGCAATCTGTGGGAGACCCACAACAACTTGGCGTTTTTGCTGTTGAAACGCGGTGACTATCCACGGGGATTCCGGGAGCTGAATTGGCGTTTCCAAAACGGTGGCCAACCCGCGCCCCGCGTCCACCGAGAACAGCCGATTTGGTGTGGGCAGGATCTCCAGGGACGGACCGTTTTGCTGTGCGAGGAGCAGGGAGCCGGCGACATGATGCAATTCGTGCGTTTGGCGGCGTCGATTCGCGACGTCGGAGGGCAAGCGTGGGTGGAATGCTCGGGTCATTTGCGTCGGCTTTTCGAGCTTTGTCCGCTGCTCGACGGTTGTGTGGCTCCGGACGAGCCCTGTCCCGAAGCAGATTTTCAGCTCCCCTTGCTGAGCTTGCCGGGTGTGCTCGGTACCCGGTTGGAAGAGATTCAAGCCACCGCCCGGCCGTATCTGAAACCGGATCCGGCCTCCGACCGCGAGCTGAAATCGACCCTCGATCCGTGGTTGGAGCCCTTCGCGGACCGCTTCAAGATCGGCATCGTGTGGACCGGCTCGCCCCTCAACGGCGTCAACGGGGCGAGGTCCTGCCGACCGGAAGCCTTTGTGCCGTTGGCCAACGACGAGCGGGTGGCGCTGTTCAGCCTGCAATTTGCACCCCGAGAAGAGACCGGCCTCGAGGGCCTGCCGATCCACAACCTGATCGACTTTCTCGGCGACTTCGCCCACACCGCCGCCGTGATCCAGCGAATGGATTTGATCCTCACCGTCGACACGTCCATGGCCCACTTGGCGGGTGCGATCGGCGCCGAGGCTTGGGTGCTGTTGCATCGGCCGGGTGCCGATTGGCGTTGGCTGGAAGATCGCTCCGACAGCCCTTGGTATCCGAGCCTGAGGCTCTTTCACCAGTCGCGGCCGGGCGATTGGCACGGCTTGATGGCGACGGTCCAAGACGCCTTGGCCGCGCGCCTCGCCGGAGCGGTGCAGTGATTCACCTCTCCAGCCACTTCCACCGACTCGGCGGCTGGGGCAGCCTGGCTCGTGGGTTCGCCAACGCCTTGGACCGACTGGAGACGGTGATCGCCCACAGTTGGGATGCCCCTTCCACGTGGGACGGCTCTGTATCCGTCGATGAGATCGGTATCGGTTTAGGGCCCTGGCAAAACATACCCTATACCGTCGGCCATCGGCGCATCGCCGCGGTTTGCGGTGAGACCAGCCTCGTGCCCGAGGAGCTGCTGGCGAATCTCACAACCATGGAGCAGATTTGGGTGCCCACCGCCTGGGGTCGACAGGTCTTGGAGCAGTCCGGGGTACCCGCAGGCAAGCTGAGGGTGGTGCCCTACGGAGTCGACGGGCAGGTCTTCCGCCCGGCGCGAGCCCGGACCCATACCGACCGATCGAGCCGACCCTTTCGCTTTCTTTGCGTAGGTAAATGGGAGCGGCGCAAGGGCACCGAGGGGCTGGTCAGAGCCTTCTGCAGAGCTTTCAAATCGACCGCGCCGGTGGAGCTGTATTTGCATTGCGACAATCCCTATCGGCCGGATCTGGACGTGGCCACGGAAGTGTCCAGGATCCTCGCCGAGCAGGGCGGTGGCCCAAAGGTGCTCGTGGGCTTGCCGCTTTCAGAGCCCGAGATGGTCGCGCTCTACCAAAGCGCCGACGCCTTCGTGCTGCCCAGCCGGGGAGAAGGTTGGGGTCTGCCGATTCTCGAAGCCATGGCCTGCGGGTTGCCGGTGCTGGTGACCGAGCAAGGGGCCCATCGCGAATTCGTGCGGCCCGAGCACGGTTATTTGATCCGAGCCCGAGAGGTCCGTCCCGTGGACGATCCCGTCTTCTTCGATCCCCGGCTGCGCTGGGGCGATTGGGTCGAGCCCGATTGGGATCATCTCGTCGAGCAGCTCCGACGCGTCGCTGCCGGTCCGGCCGAGGCCTGGCGTCGAGGTGCCGAGGCGCGGTTGGCTTCCCTGGCCTGGACCTGGAGCCATGCCGCCGACATCGCCATGGGTCACATCCAGGCCCTGCGACGCCAAGAAATCCGAGTAACCCGCGAAATCCGTCCGAGGCCGATGCCTTCGGTATTCGACCACCGAGAACAACCCTCAGGAAAGCCGTGCCATGACTGAAATCCATCCCGCGGAGCCCGCCACGAACGACCTGGCCCTGAGCCGACCCCACTTTCCCGCCCACCGATACCTCGAAGGATATTGCGACTATTTGCAACCGGTTTTCCTCGAGCATCTCGAAGGTCGAGACTTCCGGTCCATCTTCGAGCTGGGCAGCCGTGACGGTCGCGACGCAGTGGCCTTACATCACCGATTCGGGGCCCATGTCCATGCCTTCGAATGCAATCCCTACGCCCTGGAGCTTTGTCGCGAGAGCCTGGCGAGGGAGCCCGGCGTCACGCTGGTACCGCTGGCGGTCTGGAATCGGTCGGAAAGGATCACGTTTTTCCCCGTGGTCGAAACCTTGATCGAGTTTGAAGGCGGCGAGTCCCTGACCCCCACCCGGATCGGCGCGTCGTCGTGTTTCGAGGCCGACCCGAGCTACCACGAGCGCTACGTGCAATCGCGTATTGAAGTGGAGGCGGTGCGCATCGACGACTATCGACGCGATCACGGTTTAGGGCCGGTGGATCTCGTCTGTCTCGACCTTCAAGGCGCGGCTCTCCAGGCCCTCCAGGGCATGCCCGAAACCTTGCAGTCCTGCGATTTCGTGCTGGCCGAGCTCGAGCGCCGTCCCCTTTACCTGGGCCAAGCGCTCTTGCCCGAGGTGAGCGATTTTCTGGCTCGATTCGGTTTCGAAAGGGTGGCCGCGGTCGAGCGGGATAAGTGGTTCGGCGACTATCTCTTCGCGCGCTCGGGTCGTCTCTAGCGGCCGAATCCTCCTGGAAGATGTGCGAGAATCCCGCGGGTCCAACCATTCATTCGATCGAAAGGGGATTCGCCGTGTACGTCATCTTCCTCCACGGTCCAGCCGCCTCCGGCAAGCACACCATCGGATCGCTGTTGAGCGAGAGCACCGGCTTGCCGCTCTTTCACAATCATTTGACGGTGGATCTGGTGAAGACCCTTTTCGACTTCGGCACTGAGCCGTTTCGCGCTCTGCGCGCCAATGTGTGGCTGGAATCCTTTCGGCAGGCGGCGCGGGCCGACCGGTCTTTCATCTTTACCTTTCACCCGGAAGCGTCGGTGGATCCGCAAACGATCTCCGATTTGGAAGAGGCGGTTCGATCCGAGGGCGGGGAAGTCTACTTTGTGGAATTGAAGTGCCCGGAAGACACGGTTTTGGAGCGCCTGGGCAATGAGAGCCGGACTCGATTCGGCAAATTGGTGGACGGAGATCTCTACCAGCAAATCTCCGCGTCCGGTGGATTCGACTTTCCACCCATGCCGGAGCCCATCGTTTCCGTGGATACGGACCGCCTGAGCCCCAGCGAATCGGCTCTGGCTATCGACAAGGCGATTCTGCAAGCTCGCAGTGGGTGATGATCACTGACGTCGCGGGGGGCGGCTAGTGGGCTGCGTGCCCTACGGCCCGTGCATCCGGTAGGATTTGAACCCATATGCACAACCTCGCCAACTATCCGACCCTCGCGCCGATCGACCTCTCCACCAATGTTCGGCGAGTGCCGTCCGTGCCGGAGATGCTGAAGCAGCAGGAGACGCTTCGCGGCATCATTGAGTCGATCAGCAGTGAGCTGGAGCTTCGACCTCTGCTGACGCAGATCGTTCGACACGCCTGTGAGCTGCTCGGTGCTTTCGACGGCGGCATTGGTCTCTACGATCCAAAGCGCGGCGTGATCCGCATGGAAGCGATCCACAACATGCCGGAGGACGAGCTGGGCAGTGAATTCGGACCCGGCTTGGGGTTGGCGGGGCAGGTACTGGAAACCCGTGGTGTGGTGATCTTTCAGTCCTACCAGCAGGTTCCTACCGCCACCCGGAAGGACCGAGACCAATTCGCGGTCTTAGGGGTGCCGATCGCCTGGCAGGACCGACTGATCGGAGTCTTCGGGCTCGGTGCGCCCTTGCCGAGGGAATTCGACGCGGTCGACGCCGAGGTCGTGCAGCTGCTCGGCCGTCACGCGGCCATCGCCATTTTCAATGCCCAGCGATATCAGCGGGAGCAACTGCGGGCGCGGCGCTGGGCGATGGCCGCCCGGATCGGCCGCATGGCCACCTCGGGGCTCGAGCTCAAAGCCTTATTGCAGACCACGGCCAACGAGATCCACGAGAGTCTCGGTTATTCCAACGTCGCCATTCCCTTGGTCGACGAAAACGACCCTTCGCGGCTGGTGATCGAGGTTCTGGGCGGTGGCTACCGCGAGCTGATCTCCGGCGTCCACTACTTGTCGATCGAGCAAGGCATCATGGGAGCGGCCGTGCGCGAGCGTCGGGTCCAGAGGGTCGATGACGTGCGGACGGATCCGCGCCACGTGCCGACGCCCGGCGCGGAGAATATTCAGTCGGAGCTGGCGATTCCGATTCTGCTCCGCGGGGAAGTGTTGGGAGTCCTGAACATCGAGGGAGAAACGCCCTTCACCGACGACGATGTGTCGAGTCTGCGGCTGGTTGCCGACCACTTGGCCCTGGCGATCCAGAATTCCCGTCTGCTGGCCCGCGCAAGGCGGGTGCAGGCGTCCCAAGGGTGAGCTCAGTCGACGGTCTTCAAAACCACCTTACCGATCGCCCGTCGTTCCGCGGGGGTTGCGAACGCTTCTTGATATTGGTCGAAACGCCAAAGCCGCGAAATCCGGATCTCCGGCCCAGGCCGCGGTCTCCCCGTGGAGGCCGTGTACCCGCACCTGCCAAACGAGCTCGGCTTCCGGCGAGGTCTCCCGGGCACACACGCGCTCCACGA
>JAUIJL010000046.1 GCA_030431255.1 Thermoanaerobaculia bacterium
GGACCGTCGCCTTGGGCCAAGAAGTACTGGTAGTCCTGGTAGCCGTAAGCTCGGTTGTTGGCCGAGTGCAGTAGGTCTGCGATCAAAGTGGGGTTGCCGACAGCGTCGGTGGTGTAGTCCCAACTCAACACGTCCGCGACTCCATCGTCGAGCACGATCGCATCTGGGAAGTAACGGCTGTCGAAGGCTCGCGTTTCGGAGAAGCCGTTGCCGAGGGTCAGCCCGTCCAGTGGGCCGGATGGCAGGTAGCTTGCCGCCGAGATGATCGATTGCGCTCCGCTGCCGTCGTCGACGGTCAGGGTCGCTTCGCGGTCGGCGTAGTCGAAGGTGTAGTTGGCCACGATGTTTCCAGGATATCCGAGAACGGAGCGGTTGCCGTTTTTGTCGTAAGCGAAGGTCAGCTCGCCGTCGCGGGTGATGTGGCCGAATCGATCATATGCGTAGTCGACGGCATGACCGTCCCGCTCGATGCTCGTCAGGCGACCCGTGCTGAAATCCGCGGCGGGATCGTCGTAGGTGTAGATGATGCCGAGGCTGTCGTCGGGATAGTCGATGGCGGTCAGCCTGTCGAGGGCGTCGTAGCTTCGAGACTCCACAATACCGCGGGCATCGGTTTTGGTCTCCTGCTCGCCGGAATCGGTGTAGGTGGTGTCGGTGATGCCTGAGACCTCGGAGGTTTCCTTGGTGAGCAGGTCGCGATCCGAATACTCGTACTCGGTCACAGTGCCTTCACCGTCAGTGACCTCGACAAGGTGGTCTTGGACGTCATAGCCGTAGCCCGTGACCACTTCACCGCCACCCGCTCCACCGAAGGGTTGATGGACTTCTGTCAGACGATCAAGGGCGTCGTAAACGTATTCCGTGGACGGCGGCTCGGTTTGTCCGTTGCTCGGATGGTTGGCGTCCCAGATGTCGGAAAGGTTGCCGTTGCAATCGTACGCGTATTCGGTGATCGATTGCTCGCCCGGAGCTCCGTTGGTGACTTGATCGAGGTAGCAGCGGGTCGAGTGGGTGTAGGCGGTTTGGGCGTGTTTGACCCATCCACCGCCTTCCCAACGCTCATGCTCTTCGAGGACGTGATTGCCGACACCGTCGAGGGTGTAGACCACCCGCTCGCCGTGGCTCGCAGGCTGGTGCGGATCTTGCCGCCGAGGTAGGTGAAGTCTTCGCGTCGACCGTCGGGCATGGATACGGATTGAAGATCGGATCCGGAATAGGTAGCGGTTTTGGCGTTGCCGTGGCGGTCGGTGGTGGAGAGCCACCGACCGGTGGAGCTGAAAAGGGTTGTCGTGCCGTCGAGATCGGTGAGCGTCCAGCCCGAGGCAGTTCTTTCGAGGGATCGGTACTCCGAGGCCGGGTCCACCTCGTCGTAGAGGTCGTCGGAATTGGTGTCGGTGTAGGTGCGGTAGACCGCCCGTTCGGTGATCAGATGCACGATGTCCGGATCCGCATCCTGAATAATGCGTTGGCCGTAGGAGTGAGACCAGTATCGACCGTGGTCCCAGACATCGCTTCCCGGCTGATTCGGTCGTCCGATGCCGCCCGCTTTGTAAAACCACACCGTGCCCGGGCCGGTGGCGGCACCGCCTGAGCTAGCGCCGCCGCCGAATGGCGGAGCCGCACCACTGCCCGGACCGGCGCCCGTGGACTCGCAGTTGCAATCATCGCAGTCGTTCTTCTCCGGTGGAGGTGGGCAGACCGCGCGGGTGATTGACGGCGCGGTGAGGTCGACGGTGGTGTGGACCACCTTCTCGCAATCGGAGATATCGTCACAGACGGTGATGCGCAGGTTATAAACGTTTCCACCGCTGGACACACCACACCTGAAATTGCGCTCGATCCAGGCCTCACCGCGATCGGTTGGATGCGGGCTCCAGCGTTGCCACAAGCGCCGGCAAAGGCGCCGAGGGGATAGGTCCAGCGAAGCTTGACGGGGCTGTCGGCAAAACCGATGGAGGTGGTGTTGTTGTGATTTCCGCGGAAGTCCATGGGCATCACGGCTCGCACAGTGCATTCTTCAATTGCGGGATCGCAGCCCGCCGGGCGGACACGGTATTCCACGTCGTAGGTGATGGGCTGGTAGCAGCGAAAGATGCCGTCACAATTGGCGGAGGCGTTGATGTTGCCGGAAAGGTTGGTGAAACCGAGGTCGAGGTTGCTTTGGCAAACTTGGGCCCGGGTATGGATTGGAAATGTTAACGAAACCACCAAAATCCACAGTGCGGCGAGCAGGCCAGGGCGTTTCTGTGGGCAGCGGCACATGAAGATGTCTCCTCAAAGGAGAGAGTTTCTTGAATTAGGTTAATCTACCCTGCGCAGAAGACTGAATAAATCCGATTTAAGCAGCTGACCTTGTTGGACGCAAGATCTGTCGATGGCTTGGGAACACTTAAGCCAAACAGGAAAAGGGTGGGGAAGACCCCACCCTTTCGGTTTCCATGCATGAGCCGAGCTCAGCGGTTGTCGGCAACCCTATCCAGGGGTTGATAGCCTTCGATCACGACCTCGACACGACGGTTTTGTTGTCGTCCCTCGGCGGAATCGTTGCCGGCCACGGGGCGTTGCTCGCCGTAGCCCTCGGTCTCCAGGCGTTGCTCGTCGATGCCCTCGGCTTTGAGGAAGCCGGCGACGGTCTCGGCACGGGCCTCGGACAACCAATCGTTGTAGGAGTCGGTGCCCGTGGAATCCGTGTGGCCCTCGATCGAGAGGTCGAGCTCGGGCACGAGGATCAGCACACCGGCCAACTTGGCCAGCTTGGTGGTGGCGTCCGGACGCAAGGTCGCTTTGTCGAAATCGAAGAGAATGTCCGGCAGGCTGACGATCAAACCACGTGCGGTCTGACGGGTGTCGGCGATTTTCGACAGGGTTTGCTCCAGATTGGCCAAGACCTCGGCTTTGCGAGCTTCGGCGGCTTCCTTCTCTTCGGCCAAGCGGGCATTCTCACCCCGTAGCGCCTCGGCTTCGGCTTGCAGGGCTAAGCGGTCCTTTTCCAGCTCAGTTTGTTGGGTGGCTAGCTGTCCTACTCGGGCGGCCATTCGGTCGCGCTCGGTTTTCAGACGCGTCGCTTCTTCGCGGGCGTTCTGCTTCTCCATGTCGAGATGCAGCAGAGAGCTTTCCGCTTGCTTCAACGCGCGCTGAGCTTCCGCCTGCTCGGCAGCCAAGTTGGCCGTCTGGCGGGCCATTTCGGTCAGCTGCGATTCGCGCTGATCGATCTTCAGCTGGAGCTCCCGCCGCTCGATGACGGACTCCGTGAGCTCACGGCTGAGCTCCGCGGAACGCTCCTCGGCGCGCTCGGTTCGGTGGACGAGTCTTTGCCGTTCTTGTGCCTCGGCCGCGAGCCGGGCCTGCTCGGCTTGCTCGGCGACCTTCAGGTCGTGGATCAACAGCGCGTCGGACGAGAAGGTCATGGAGCGCTCGGCGAAATCCGTGGCTTGCTCTTCTTTGCCGGCGGTCAAGAAGTTGTTAGCTTGGCCGAGGGCGGTTCGGGCCTCGCGCACCTTTTCAGGGGCGTAGACCGACGCCCGCTGCTCGGCGATCTCGAGCAGTCGGCGAGCTTGAAGAATATCCAGCTCCTCGGGGCGGTCAGCGCCGAGCGCGCTGTGGGGATGCTCGGCGGACATGGGTGGGGTAGCCCATTGGGAGTAGGTGAAGGCGTTGGTCGGAGCGCGATGGGAGTCGCTCGGCAAATTGTGGAACAGCACCAAGCCGGAGGGTCGCTCGACTCGGGGGTGCATCTCGGCCGTAACTACCAAGGCGAATTCTTTCAGGCCGGTGGAAAAACGAATGCGCTCGTTACGGTCGTGAATGGTCATCTCGCCGAGGTTTTCGGCGGCACCCTGGCGGGGAATAGCCCACAGCACATAGCTAGTGACGTCACCACCGAGGGTCAAGGCGGGTCGCATGTCGTCGGCGTCGAGGCGGATCTTCGCCCGGCCGTCCTGATACTCGACCTCACCGTCGAGCTCGCCGGGCACGGCGTGGACCGACGTCATTTCGATGTCACAGTCGCGGTCTTCGGGGAATTGAATAGCTTGCAGAGTGAGCGTTTCGGCCATCGCCGCGGTGGAGGCTGTCAACCAGAACATCGCGGCCATGGTGTAGAGCAAACGTCTCATGGGATCTCCTTCTAATCATGGCAAGATCTGTCGCTCCGGCGGTAGGAGCGCACGCAGACCATGGAAGGAGCAAGGCGGATGCCAAGTGTTCCCGAATCCGCGCCCGACCCGGCTAGGTCGGACCAAATGCTGAAGACAATAGATTTATAGATTGCGACGATCAGAGCTCAGCGATTCCTCCAGGCCGAACGGCGGCCGTGTGTGCCGGGAATTTGTAAAAGCTACGCAGTCGATGCAAGATTTTCGATCAGCTCCTTGACGGTCCCATCCTGATCAGCAGCTCGAACTCGATCGTTTGAAGTGAAACATCGCCGCCGTTGCCAGCAGGGCAGCCAGGGCGGCCAACCCTAGGTTCTCGGCCGCCGGCACAGAGATCGGCACCGACCGGCCCGACACGCTGACCGGCATGGTGAATCGGTAGGGAGCGATGATAGTGAACGATGCCGGCCCGCTGTCCTGCCAGGGATCCGCGAAGTGGGCCATCCAACCGGCGCTGGGGGGATCGACGAGGCCGTAGGAATCGATGCCGCCGATCCACAAACCGCCCGCGTCGTCGAAGTCGATGCTGTCGTAGGCGCGGAATTGGGTGTCCATGTCGACCAATCCCGGCAGCTCCCGTTGATCGTTGAGGCTGCCTGTGGACACGTCAACCGTGGCGAAGACCGGCCCCTGCTCAAGACCCGCGGATTGATAGAGCACGTGCAGGCTTCCGTCCCACCAAGCGAGCCCCCTCGGCGTTTCAGCGGCCGGCAGCGTGGACTCCAGGGTGAGGGAATCGGCGATTGGATCGTAGCTGTACAGCTCGCCATTCGCCCGGACCAGCCACAACACACCGTCGGCATCGAAGGCCATGCCGGTATGGCTGAAGGGTCCGAAGTTGTGGACCTCGGAGGCGTTCTCTGCTTCAAGATCGGCGGTGAAGAGGATCTCATCACCGGACGGATCCCCCGTGGCGATGAAATAGAGGATGCCGGCGTAGCGATCGATGGATTGCATTTGCCCGATACCGCTAAACGTCCACGTGTTGCCGTCGGGCAAGAGGACCCCGTTCTGCAGTCGGAGCTCCATCAGCTCCTCGTTTTGGCCGGAATAGGCCAAATGCTGTGCGGAGGCGGGCGAGATGAAAGTGATGAATCCGAGTAGGAGAAGGCCCAAAGGCCAGAGGAAGCAGTGTTTGGTCATGGTGTGCCTTGAGGTCGAGGTGAAACATAGAGGTGTGACAAATGCGATTATGGCATATTTTCTTCTTGAGGCGATACTCTGAGAGCCGGCACGGCGGCAGGCTTGTCGCCGAGACAGGGCGGGCAGAAGCCGTTCCCAGACAGATTCCAGCTGGGCTCTACACCGTTTCATTGCTAGTCTCTGGCGATTCGTCCGAACAAGACCGAGCCGCGTGTGTCGGCCGATGGTTTGTGCGGGCGGCCCCATCGACCCAGGAGCATTTTGGTGCAACGTTCATTGGCGGCAAGCCCATCGGCGGCGGCGAGGTCATCGGTAGGAAGATCATCGGAGAAGGCACCACGAGCTCGGCTCTTTGGCCCAGCGCTTCTGGTTTGGCTGGCAGCCAGCGGATTAGGGATCGGATCTGCGGTGTTAAAGGCGCAGCTACCGAATCCGGTAGCGAGCACTGAGACCGCGGCTCCGGCGGAGGGGGAGGAGACAACGGCGCCGTCCGAGTTGCCGACCCGTGAGGGATTGGAAGCGCTGAAAACGGCGGTGGTCGACGAGATCCACGCCGTAGGAGGTACGGTCTCGCCCTCCGGCGTGGTCACCGAGCCGGAAACGGGATCGGCCGAAGCGGACCTCGCCCAGGCGGTGATCACTCGTATCGACGCCCAGCTGGCCATGCTGCGCGCCCGAGCTGAGCTGGCCGACGAACGACGAGAGGTCGCGACTCGGGTTCAGAAGGGAGCTGCTCAGGCATTGCCCGCGGCTTCGAAGCCCCTCGGTTTTGCGGCCCTCGACGAAGCCCTAGATCAAGAAAAGAGTGCCCAAGAGGCCTACGAGCAAGCGGAGGTGAAACGTGAGGAATCCCTTCGCACGCTGGCCGACGCGGAGCGGCGGGTGGAGAATCTGGAGCGGCGGTTTCGCTTGGAATCGGCCGAGCCTCAACACTCGGCGGTGGATCTTCAGTCCCGCCATCTGAGATGGCAGCTGCCGATCGCTCGGCAGGAGGTGGGTCTCGAGCAGCTGCGATTGGCGCTCGCCAAGGAAACGGTGGAGCTGCGCGGTTCCGAGCTGGACTATTCGCGATCAGTTTCCGAGGCCGCTCGCCGACGTTTGACCGTCGCCCCAATCGATCTGACCCGCAAGCAGACCGAAATCGACGAGCGCTCCCAGCAAGAGCGGGAGCTTTTGGTGGGCCTCGACGCTCAATTGGACGACGCCCACGGCGACTGGGTCAAAGTTCGGGATCGCGGCTCGGAGTCGGCTCCCCAGCTCGAAGCCGAGCGGAGCTTTCTCCATGCTCGATTGGATGTGATCGAGGATGAGCGTCAGATTCGGCTCGCCCGCTTGGAAGCCCTGGCAGCGGAGGCGGAGATCTGGCATCTGCGATATGTCGCCGCCGGCGCGGTGGCGGACGGCTCGACCCGTGCCGAGCGAGTGCAGCGTTTGGAAGAGCTCGAGCGGGAGCTCGATCGACAGCTGCGAGCTGAGCGGCAACGGGCCGACGAGCTTCAACGGCGTCGGCGGCAGCTGACGGAACGGAATAAGGAGCTCAAGCCGGAGGCCCAGAGATGGGTGGACCGGGAGCTGGAGGTCTTGGCGCAGGGCCGGGAGCTGTCGGACAGCCATCTCGACAATCTGCGAAGCCTCCAATCCTTGGTGGATCGAACCCAGCGGGAGACCCGGTCCGAGTCGGCCCGTTCCCGAAAGGTTTGGACCAAGCTCGGCGCCAATCTACAAGATGCTTGGCAGTGGGAGCTGATCTCGATCGAGAACGAGCCGATCACCGCCGGCAAGGTGCTCTTAGCCCTGCTCCTGGTGATTCTCGGTTACGCCATCTCCAAACGGGTCAGCAGATCCCTGGCCGTCATGTTGATGGAGCGATTCCACGTGTCGCAGGGCACTGCCCATGCCCTGCAGAGCTTCGTGTTCTATATCTTCGTCACGTTCTTTTTCCTCTGGGGCTTCCACTTGGTCGGCATTCCGCTCACCGTCTTCACGCTCTTGGGTGGTGTGGTGGCCATCGGTGTCGGCTTCGGCAGCCAGAATGTGGTCAACAATTTCATCAGCGGCCTCATCTTGTTGGCGGAGCGGCCGATCAAAGTCGGCGATTTGGTGGACGTGGACGGCGTATTGGGAATCATCGAGCGTATCGGCTTGCGATCGACCCGCGTCCGGGCGGGCAACAACACCCACATCTTCGTGCCCAACAGCTCGTTCCTGGAAAAGAACGTGCTCAATTGGACCAGCAGCGACGATTTGGTTCGGTCCTCGGTGGATGTCGGCGTGGCCTACGGCAGCCCGGTGGAAACCGTCAAAACCCTGATGCTCGAGGCCCTCGGAGAGGAGCCGCTGGTGGTCAAGAGCCCGGGGCCGGAAGTATTGTTCATGGAATTCGGTGACAACGCCTTGCTCTTCCGCGGTTATTTTTGGCACCAGGCTCGTCAGGGGCTGGATCCGCTGCGGGTCCAAAGCGCGATTCGATTCCGCATCGACGCCCTATTTGCCGAGGCGGATTTGGTGATCGCCTATCCCCAGAGAGACGTTCATCTCGACACGCTTTCACCGCTGCGCATCGAGCTGTTGGAGGCGCCGAAGCCACCCCCGGACCAGCCGTAGCGACGGCGTTCCGGCTAGTCCACGGGCGGCGAATGTGCTCGACTCGAGAAACAGGAATCGTTCGGAGGCCCCACCCGCAGGTGGCTGTGCCCGCGACCTAGGAATCCGTCTTGCCGATCCATTGGGTTTGGTAGATGTCCGTGCGGCGGTCGAGCCAATTGGTGACGGTGCCCTTTTGGCGGAATCGCTCCAGCACCTCGAGATCCACGTCGTGGATCACGAGGGTCTCGATGTTGGGGGTGCATTCGGCGCCCACGCCGTCGCGGGAGAAGGTGAAGTCCGACGGGGTCAAAACCGCGGATTGGGCGTATTGAATATCCATATTCTCGACCTCGGGCATATTGCCCACGGTACCGGAGATCACCACGTAGACCTGATTTTCCACGCATCGGGCTTGGGCGCAATAGCGGACGCGCAAATATCCCTGTCGCTCGTCGGTACAGAACGGCACGAAGAGGATGCGCGCCCCGCGCTCGACCGCCAGTCGGCTGATTTCCGGGAATTCGACGTCGTAACAGACGTGGATCGCCACTTTGCCCATGTCGGTGTCGAAGACCTTGAGCTCGTTTCCGGGCTGGACCCCCCACCAACGTCTCTCGTTGGGGGTGATGTGCAGCTTGGGTTGTTGGTCGATCCGGCCGTCTCGATGAAAGAGGTAGGCGATGTTCAGCAGCTTGTCGTTCTCGTAGGCAAAATGGGAGCCGCCGACGATGTTGATGTTGAATTCCAGCGCCAAGCGAGCGAATAGCTCGAGGTAGTCCGGGGTCAGCTCGGCCAAGCGCCGCACCGATTCGGACGGATTTTTGCTGGGCAGGAAGGAGAGCATCTGGGTGGTCAAAAGCTCGGGGAAGACCAAGAAATCCGATCGATAACCGGACGCCGCGTCGACGAAGAATCGGCATTGGCGAGCGAAGTCGTCGAAGCTCTGGATATGGCGCATCTTGTATTGCACCGCGCACAGACGCACGGTCTTCGACTTGAGCAGTCGCTTCCGCTCTTTGGGCTGGTAATCAATGTTGACCCATTCCAGAAGGGTCGCCCAGCCGTCCGACTCTCGATCGTCGGTCAGGTACGACCGAATCAATCGTTTCAACACGAAACCATTGGCCAATTGGGCGGTCAGCACCGGATCGTAAATATTCTTCGCCACCACCTGCTCGACATATTCGCGAGCGCTCATCTCCGCCCGCTGCTCGGCGTAGCCGGGAATGCGTCCGCCGACCACGATGCGTTTGAGGCTGAGCTCGATGCACAGATCCTTGCGCGCTTCATAGAGACGTCGAGCGAGCTTCATGCCCCGAAACTCGGGATCGACCATGATCTCGATGCCGTAGAGGGTGTCTCCTTCGGCATCGTGGTTGCGGATATAACCGCTGTCGGCGATTTCGGTCCAGCTGTGGTTGTCGGCGTATTCGTCGAAGTCGATCACCAGGCTCGACGAGGAGGCCGCCAAGCTGCCGTCGACCTCGATGACGAGCTGCCCTTGGGGGAAATGCTTCAATTGGCTGTGGAGCTGCTCATGGGCCCAGGTTTTCATACCCGGAAAGCACCGCTCCTGGAGGCGGATCAAGGAATCGAAGTCGCTGGGCTCCAGGCTGCGAACCACCAAGCTACTTTCAAAAGATTCGAGTTTCAAAGTCATTCTCCGTGATGGGTCGATACAATCCTTCGGCAAGAGCTTCCCTAACGAGGAATCGTGTGGCCTCCGGCCGCGTTTCGGCCTCGAGACCGAATCGCCCCGGGCCGCCACGCGTGCGCATGCTATCCGTGAATCTCGGTGGGAGCATAGAGAAACCGTATCGCGAGACGGCCTGATTTCGTGCCATTGGCTTGATGGGATTTGGCGGATTCTGAGGCCGGACTTCGCTGTAGGAATCGCAGGAACGGCAGCTAAGGAAGGTCGGGAACTGCGCAAATAGGCAAACAGGAGGACCCATGCAGGCGACCAACGACTTTCACAACTGTTTTGATATTCCGGATGGTTCGATCTTCAAGCTTGAGGTCTCGGGAATCGTCGGCAATGTCCAAGGCGACGCATCCTTTTTGAGCGGATCTGGAGCGGTTGCAGACCAAGACTGGACTCTGGCTCAGATCGAAAACGGCAAGGCAAGCAGTGTCTTGGGCGGGCCGGGCCTCACCATTGTTCGCGCCCGACTAACCCTGGATCAGGGAGCGACAGTACAAGTCGACATGTTCATGGAAGATGCGGACGGGAATGAGATTGCCAATCGCAGAAGGACCTGGAATCTGAGCAGCCCGGACAGTAACCGTACTGGCCATATCGGCTATTTGATCGACGTCAACGGACCGGTGGCCGCTGCCGGAGCAGCAGCATGAAGAAGATCCAGCGACTCACCGTGTTTGTTCTGGTTGGGTGGTTGGCGAGCCTTCCCGCCTCTGCGGAGGACGTTTGTGGTGACGAAGAGAGATGGGGAGATTGCCTGGCTCGTCTGTTCAGCGCGGGCAATACTTTTCAGCATACTGCGGACCAGGTCCAGGCTGAAATGATGAAGCCGGAAAATCAACAGGCCGCCGAGGCCCGAAGCGAAAACGAGATCGTCAATGCCTTGGTCGGCACAGCGACTGCTTCAGAGGTCAATTTGGAGGACTTCTTATCTTCTCTGCTGGCGAATCTGGACATCGACGGCTTGGAGGAATCCAACGGTGGCTTGAGGTTTAAGAAGAATATTCAGGTCACTTACGGAACGGTTGCGATAGAGGCCCAAGCCAAGCCCGGTGAGCTTTTTCCGGAGCTTAAGACCAAGTTGGAGGAAGCGGGTAACGACAGCTTGATCAAGGACTTGGATGAGGAGCTCGGGGATTTCGACGATCTCAGCCTGGATATTGTTTTTTCGGTAGACCGATTCGGTGAAGACAACGCGATTTGGTGGGGACGTAAGTTCCGCGCTTCCAACGGGGCCAAAACACCGAACGGTGAGCTGGCAACCCAGATCTATGGTTTGATCGCTTCGGCGCCCCAGGATCGCTATAACGCGGCGACCAAGGCCTTTCAAGACGCGGTCAGAGCCCCAACTCAAACCCTCGCGAGCATGAAAGTGAAAGATACACCTGAGTCGGTCCGCGCCGACTTACAGGCGAAAGCCAAGGCAGCGGCCGAAGCGGCCTTGGCTGATATCAAGGGTTTGGAGCAGAGGCTGAAGGACGATCGCTACTTCATGTTCAGCAAATTGGTGGCCAATCAACCCCAATTCATCCTCACCGCGGGTTACGACGTCCGTGACGAGCTGGTGGGACGCGACAGCCTGAACGCACAAGTGAAATATGAAATCGGCCAAGCCAACGTCAACGGTTTGCGTCGGTATTGCGCGTCGCTGACCCTCGATTGCTATTCCAAGTTCTTGGACCAGCAGGCGTCGGCGCTGACGAAGAATTGGCGGATTTCCTTCGAGGGGAAATACAGCTGGATGGACGCCTACGACTTTACCCACGCCGCGGGCGACTCCGGAACCGCGGTGACCCTGGAGCTGGACGAAGCTCAGGAATGGCACGTGATGCTGTCCGCAGGCCGTACCCTCCGACTGACCGACAAGGGCATGGAGCAAACGCGCTTCGACCTAGAGGCCACCTACGAGGACGTCACCGGCGACAGCCAAAAACAGGGTCGATTCGTTTCCACCGCCACCTTCACGGAGAAAATCAGCGAAACGATGGCGGTTTCCGTGGGCGTGGTTTATGCCAATCGACCGGAATATCGAGGCGAGGTGGACGAGGAGCTATCCGCCCGTGCGGGGCTGAGATTCAACCTGGATCGCAAGGACGGTAGCTCCCAGACGGGCGGCTGAGGAGGGAGATGCGAACGACTCCGGCAGGGATCGACCTGCCGGATGATCGGAAGCCCGAGGCTAGATTCCGGAATTTTGATGCTGAAAGTCCTCTACGGCGCGACAGATGTCCTCGATCAGCCCACGCCAGCGTTCCGGTGGTCCCAGGGGATGGAGCTGGTTGATCTCGAGCTCGATGCCAAGGTAGCGATCCGCGGGAAATCGCGTGCGCAGCGTGGTGGTCAAGCCGTCGTCGGTGCCCAAATAGGGCTCGTTGCGGCGTTGGACCAAGTCGGGACGTCGTGCTTCGAGGGCTCGGATCAGACCGCTCACCGCCTCGTGCTCCAGAGGACGGGCGGGATCGTAAAGCCAACCCGCGTCGAAGGGGCGTTCCTGCCCGTTGAGGGACGGCGTGAAGCTGTGGATTCCCAGGTGCAGGACCCGTCCGTGCAGCTCGATGCCTTGCTCCACGGACGTTTCGATCGCGGATCGATGGGGCGTGTAGTAGCGCTGGATGATTTCTCGACGTCGGTCTTCCGGCAGAGCCCGGCTGAGCTCCGAAAATGTGTCGGGTTGGTCGAGGCTGCGGTTGTTGTCGATCAACAGCCGGGTGACGTCGTTCCAATGAAGGGGAACGCCGAGCTTTTCCGCCAACCGTCTACCGAGCTCGAGGGTGCCCGGATCCCAGCCCCGATGGCTCCTGAGCCATGAGTCCCGGCCGCGAAAGAGCTCGGCGTAGGGCCGCGGCACGCGGTTTCCCGCGTGCTCGCAGCTGAGGACCAGGGCCGGAGCCAGGGCGCTCACGGCTCGAAGAATCGATCCGCGGTCAGGTCGTCCGCCAATCGACGATAGACCTCGGCGATACGCTCCGGCGCCGGAGCGTCGCCGACGGCTCGTCGGATGCGGCTCGCCAAGGTTCCCCGACGGACCCAATCCTGGGCTTGACGGTGGAGGGACCCGTGGATTGATCCGGCGTCTTTGGCACGGTCCAGCAGGTGGAGCCACAAGTCCCGGGCCTTTAGAGCGTTTTCGTCGACGCCCAGCTGCTCCAGCAGCACCCGGTTGCGGATCACATAGTCGCCGCCTTGGTGCGCGGTTCCCACTAAGATTTCCGCCAAAGGTCCGGCCTCCCAGGCCTGTTGGGTCGCCAGATCCACCAAGGAGCCCCCGACGATGGGTTCCCTGCCGAGGTGCTCACCGACGAGGAGCTTGAGCACTGCAGTGACGGCCCCCGCTAGGATCAGATCCGCTCCGGGGCATTCCTGGATGTCGATCACCCGGATTTCGATCGAGCCCCGGCCGAAACGGGCAATGGCGCCCCGGGCGTTCAAGAACTCGTCCCGCAGGATGCCTTCCGGGTCGAGGAGCGCGATGTGCTCGAACATGGGCTCGAAGATCCGACGCTGATAGTCCGCCCGCGTGAAAACCGGCTCGGGCACCACCTCGCCGAGGATCGACGGCACCGCCTTGGAGTTGGTGCGATAAAACTCGAGGCGATTGTCCTCGAGACCGGTCAGGCGAGCCTCGACCACCGGTGACGAGGCGGCGACGGCGGGAATCAGCGGCATCAACAACCGAATGGCGGCGTGTAGCTTGCCGAATTGCTCGTCGCCGGCAAAGGGATAATTCAAATGCATGCTCTGCAGGTTCGACCAGCCGTGCCCTTTGCAGCCGAAAATTCGATCGTACGCTTCGTAAACCGGGCTATATTCGTGGGCCCAGAGCACGGTTTCCTTGAGCGGGTCCATGAACGGATGCATGGCCGTGGGCAACAGCCGGGCGCTATGGGGCTCAAGCAGGGCGTCGATGGCGCGCACGTCGTCGGCGAAGGCTCGGCGCAGGTCATCGTCGATATTCGCCACCGGGCGGGTGGTTTTGAGCTCGATGACGTGGGCTACCAGCTCGTTCGACCACGAGATGGCGCCGCGATCCACCTCCGAGGTCACCTCGCCGCCGTTGATCGCCGCCAGCACCCGATCCGAGTAAGGGCGAACCGCCAACGAATCGCGGTCGACGATCATATATTCCAGCTCGATGCCGACACCTTCGAAAAGATTCAACGGGCTCAAGAGGGGCGTCCTTTTCTCGCTTGCTCGAAGCGTTGCAAATAAAAGTCGATCAATCGGCGATAGATCTCTTCACCGCCGACGGTATCTTCCTCGCCGGCGTCGAGGTTGGGGTTGTCGTTGACCTCAATCACCACCGGGCCCGACGGCGTCTCTTTCAAGTCGACACCGTAAAAGCCCCGACCCACGGCGGCGCCCGCCCGCTGGGCCACGTCCAGAACCTCCGGGGGCACCCCGTCCAGGGCCACGGCCTGCACTGAGCCGTAGCGCACACTACCGGAGACCGAATGGCGGGCGATTTGCCAATGCCCCTTGGCCATGCCGTAGCGGGCGGCGAAGAGGGGCTCGCCGTCGAGCAACCCCACCCGCCAGTCGAAATCCGTGGGCAGGTATTCCTGGGCCACGAGCAGGTCGGATTTGCTCAGGAAACGGCTCGCCTCGGCAAAGACGGCTTCTTCGTCCCGCGCCTTGACCACCGCCTTGCTGAACGAGCCGTCGGGCAGCTTGAGCACCGCCGGTAGACCGAGGGTGTCGACGATGCGGTCGACGTTGCCTTTGTGCACGATCAAGGTTTTGGGGGTCGGAATGTCGTGACGGTGAAGCAGCTCGGTGAGAAAGACCTTGTTGGTGCATCGCAGGATCGACTCCGGGTCGTCGATCACCACGAGACCCGACGCAGCAGCTCGGCGGGCGAAGCGATAGGTGTAGTGGTTGGCGAGGGTGGTCTCGCGAATCAGCAGGCCATCGAATTCCGCCAGGCGGGAGAAGTCGTCCTTGGTGATACGTTCCACCCAAATCCCCGCCTGCTCGCCGGCACGCTCGATGCGGCGCAGGGCTTTTTCGTTCGATGGTCCTTCGCCGGCCTTGGGATCCACCAACATGGCGAGGTCGTAGCGATAGCGCTTCGGTGATCGGCGCTTCTCGCGACGTCCGCGGAAGTAGGCTTCGGCAGCTTCGGCCAAGAAAGACCGATGACTCTCCGGGACCTCTTCCAATTCGATGGGCCGCAGGCCCGTCAGACGCCAGCGGCCGCCGTCACTTCCGTCGTCGTGCTCGTCGTGCTCGCGACGGAGCTCGGCACGCAGCAAAGGCGCCGGGAAAAAGCCGAAGAGGGCGCGGGCCAAGCGGGAGTGCCGCTCAGCGATATTGCGGCCGAAATAGACCGAAAGGGTGAAGGAGTCCGAGCCGATGGGCGCCAGGCTCCGTTGCACCAGGTCGTCCAGCTCCTCGGAGATCAACCGCACGTGGGAGAGGGATTTTAGATCCTGGATGGTCGCCACGTCGGGCAGGGGATGGTGACCCCGAGCCTCCGCCAGGAGCGACACGTAATAACCCACGCTCTGGTATTTGAACGAGCGGCAAAGGTTGTAAACCCGCAGCCGCCGTCGCTCGCTGTAGGTCGGATCGGTCAAATAGTCGCGGGCGCCGACGATGTCGAGCCCATCGATGGAGAACAGCTCACGGTCGGGTCGTTCCACCACCACCAAAGCTCTCGTGCTCAAGCAGATGTCCTTTCTTTGCCTTTTGAGGCGTTGGGTTTTGCGGGGCCGGGTCGAATCTGCAGAAAATTCGCGTCGTAGGTCAGCACCCCGAGCAGGACGGCGGTGATCAATCGATGCATGGGCACCGCGTAGAGGCCGTCTTCCGCCAGGGCGTTGGGCTGGAGCGGATCCGCCACGCTCACTTTGGCGGAGCGCCAGTCGTACCCGCAGAGCACCACGAAATGACCGGCAGGCTCCCCTGAGATGTCGTCGGGGGTATTGGTCTCACCCACCTCCCGCGACTCGTTGTAGAGCCATGTGGCGGACAAACCGGTGAGCACCGGGCACTCGTCGTCCAGCAACCGGCGGATCAGCTTCGGCGATAGGTCGACACATCGGATCTCTCCGCCGAGCTCGAGGAATTCGAGATAGGCACGGGTCGCGGTCTCTAGCCTCGGTCGATCCGGTTTGGCAGCGATCCGACGCCTCATGCGCTCGGCCATCTCGCGTCGGGTCAGGCGGAACCAGGTCGGGTCGAAGACCTCCAGGTTGTAGGAATAAAGCACGGCCCGGTATCCCCGTCGGAGAGCGTGCACGCCGAGCAGCGCCCCGAGGGTGCCACCGGTTTCGAGGGCGCGCGCTTGGTCGATCACTTGCTCGAGGGAGATGGGATCGTCGAAGTAGCGATACACCGCCTGCAAGCAAGTGGGGCCGCAGGTGGTCAGGTCGGGCTGGGCTGAGATGTCGAACGAAAGCTCGGTCATCGGAAAGGGCTCATCGGTCTCACGGATTGCATGGTCTCTTTGGAGGGTTGTCCCATTGGACGCATCTTCGAATCAGCAAAGCAAAAACCGAGCCGGCAGTACAGTGAGCCGCTTTTCGAGGCTCTTTCTCAAGCCCGTGCCGAGCTCGGAATCCGACACCCGAATCCGCGGGCCGGCGGCGGCATTTCACTTCCGAAAAGCTGCCGCCGAGAGCAGAAGGTCCGGGGTCGGCTCAGGGAGCGCCTGCGGGTGACGACGGGGATGGGGCTTGCGCCAAGGCCTCGGCCAACAGCTTGTCCCGGCCGTAGATATCGTTGCGGAAGCCGAGGCTGCCCGACTCGTCGATGGCGGCAGTCCAATATTGAAGGTGGACCGGCCAGCCCTCGCGAATCGGCACAGTACGGTTCCGCTCCCGGGCCAACAGATGCTCCAGAGCCTCTAGCGACCCTTCAGGGGAGCCGGCGAGCAGCACCGTCGCCAGCTCCACGGGTTTTTCCACCCGAATGCAGCCGGAGCTGGCGGCTCGTTCCGGCAGACGAAAGTGCTCCCGAGTCGGCGTATCGTGTAGGTAAACGCTGAATTTGTTGGGGAACATGAATTTGATGCGTCCCAGGGCGTTGAGCGGCCCAGGGGCCTGCCGCAATCGGTAGGGAAAATGCTTGCGGCTCAAGCTCTGCCAGTCGATGGTCGAGGGATCGATCTCCCGCTGCTCGCTGCCCCAGCCCTGAAACACTTGAAATCCGTTGCGGGCGAGATAGGTGAGATCCTTGCGGATTTCCGGCAACTTGTCTTCCACCGCCAGCTTGTACGGCACTTCCCAATAAGGATTTAGCACCAAATATCGGATGGTGTCGCTCATCACCGGCGTGCGGCGATAGGAGCGACCGACCACCACCCGGGATTCGAAGATCGTGACCCCCCGTTCGACCACTCGCAAGGAGAAGGCGGGGATGTCCACCAACACGTAGCGATCTCCCAGGTCCCGGGGCAGCCAGCGCCAACGTTCGAGGTTCAGCTCGAGAGCGCGAATCCGCTCGGCTAAAGGCACGTTCATGGCCTGTTGGGTTTTGGGTCCCACCACGCCGTCGTCCCCCAAGCCGTGTCGGCGTTGAAAGCGCTTGACCCCTTCGAGCGCACCGTCGAGGTCGGCGGGATCGACCTGCTGCGGTAGATCTCCCGTGGCCTTCAGACGAGCCAAGACCGCCGACCAGCGGACATCGTCCGGCTCGATCTTTTTGCCGTCCTCCGGCACGGTGCTCCAGGGCTCGAAGCCTCGATAGGTTTCGAGCGCGGTGAGCAGCAGGTCGTAGTGGGGATGGTTGGGTGCCAGACTGTCCAAGACCTGCAGTGGTTTGGCGGAGCGAATCGCCACGTTCAAGGTCTGGACCAGGTCGACCTCCCGCCGAACCGCTAGCCATTCCGGATCGAACGACTCCGGGTCGATCCGTCCCGCCACCAGGTGGGCTCCCAGCACCAAGAAGGCGTCGGTCAAAAGAAAATCAAGGTCGGCGAGATCCCGGACGTCTCCTTTAGACCCTTTCGCCTGAAGCTCGGAGATCGCCTGCAAGTGGTAATCCCCGGGATTCAAGCCGTGGCGGGTGCTCTGTTGGATCGCTAGCAGCAAATCCTCCATCACCTCCGGGGCAGCCGGGTCGACCCACGCCGGCTCGAAGTAGCGATCCTCATAGAAGGTCGGCAGGGCTTCGCGGGCGCGAATCGGCTCACCGGCCACGACCCACGTTACTGTCGAATCTCGGTAGAGGGAGGTTTCCAAACGGCCGCGCAGCTCGTCAGCCACGGAGGTCGCGCCGGCAGTGTCGACCCCGCCCAAGAGCAGGCAGAGGAGGAAGACGAGCGGCTTCGCCGGCGGGTGTAGACGTTTCACGGTTTGAATCCTTTGGAGCAACTAGAAGTCGAGGGCTTTTCTGTCGGGCAGTCTAAAGCAAGTCGCGCCGAGGTGCTTCCTCAATAAGGGGTCGGACAGGGGTCACACCTCCTATGAGGGGTCATGCGATTGTCGAAAGATGGGGGTCACACCTCCTATGAGGGGTCATGCGATTGTCGAAAGATGGAAGCTCGGTAGTGATGCGATGTCGGTAACTCTGTGTTGACCTACTTGAAGCTCTGTTTTTAGACACACCAACCCCTACCCCGAGCATGAACGCACCCGAGCCCGCTACCTACCAACCGTGTAAGGCCACCGAAAAACGACGATTGTCGAAGCTATCCAGGCACTAAGGGACCTAAGGGGCAAGGGTTTATGAAAGGACGGGCCGGCGGGAACGTGCCCTCCGGAAACTCGACGTCAAATTCACCCGCCCGATACCGCTCCGACGCCTCCCGATAGGCCGCTACGATCCAAATCAACGCGGTTCGCATCGCTTCCCGCACCTCCCGACCGATCGCGTGGAACCAAGGACGCGGCGAGCTCGGTTTCTCTCCGGGACGATAGTGAGGATGACGACTCAGGATCGCTTCCACCCCCAAGGGCGCGGTCTCGTTCTCTCGATGACGCT
>JAUIJL010000030.1 GCA_030431255.1 Thermoanaerobaculia bacterium
CTTCATCGCCACCGACCCGACCCGCGGCGAGGAGCTGTGGCGGTCCGACGGCACCACCCAAGGCACCCGCATCGTCGCCGACCTGAACCCGGGTCGCCAGGGCAGCTATCTGACGCTCCTGGGCACGGTCGGCGACTCGTTGATCTTCCGCCGTAGCCTGGAAATCTGGGTGAGCGACGGCACCGATCCGGGGACCCAAAAGCTCGCGGATCTGTGCTCGGAATGTACGTCGAGAATCGTCGGCAGCATCTCCCTGAGCGAGGAGAAGCTCGGAGACAAGGTGCTTTTTCGCATCGACCACAGAGTCCTCGGCGGCGTCTTATGGGTGAGCGACGGTACCCCCGAAGGCACCGGCCCCATGCCCGGCGTTGCATTTCCTCGATACCAGCCCAGCCTTTTCGGCTTGCTCGACCCGGGCACCGCCGTCTTTCCCGTCCGCGACGAGGATTACCACGTCACCCTGTGGCAATCCGACGGCACCGCTGAGGGAACCTTCCCATCCGTGCCCTTATGCGACGGCTGCTCCATCGACTTCACGGTCATGACCTCCGCCGGCGGAAAGGTCCATTTCACCGTCAGCCAGAGTGATACCGGCTCTGAGCCCTGGGTGACCGACGGCACCCCTGAAGGCACTCGCATGCTGATCGACACCATCCCCGGGCCGCTCGGCAACTACGACTACAATTGGCTGGAATACGAAGGCACCACCTACGGACTGCTCTTCGACTGCCCCGACATCTGCATCGTCGCCACCGACGGTACCCCCGAGGGCACTCGCTTCGCCCCTGAGCTTTACCCCGATGCCGAGGGTTTGAAACCCTTTCAAATGCAGCGAGTCGGCTCGGATCTGGTGATGATCTTCTACCACGAGGCCGAGCAGAGCTACGAGCTGTGGAACGTCGGCGGCGCGGAGCCCGTGCTGCTACAGACCTCCTCTTGGATGCGGCTCTACGACATCGAGGCGGGCGGCAAAGCCATCTACGCCGCCCGATCCAACGACGGCTCGACTAGCGACGGCTCAGCTGGAGACGGCTCAGCTCGAAACAAACGATCTGAAGGCATGAGCACAAAGGGGGTCGTCACCCCGGTTCAGACTTGGGCCACCGACGGCAGCTCAGTGCAGAAGCTCGGCGACGTCAAGCCCGACGAGCTCTCGGCGCTGGGCGATTCTGCGATCTTTCGAGGCACCACGGTTTTGGTAGACGGTACCTTCGACTCGGAACCGTGGATCAGCGACGGCACCCCGTCGGGCACCCAAGAGCTGCGGGAAATCTATCCACCGACCACGGACTCCAATCCAGAGGGTCTCTTGGCATGGGGCTCGGATCTAGTATTTTGGACGGAAGAAGAAGCGGTGACCAACTACGCCCAGGCCCAACAGCTGTGGCGCTCGGACGGCGCGACATCCACCCTGCTGCGCGACGACACCTCCCGCTGGGCCACCGCCGTGGCCGGCGGTCGCCTTTACGCCGCGGATTTCGCGAATGAGTGGATTGACGTCTTCGAGCCCGACGGCGACGCCGGCACCATCGACATCGGCCAGCCGCCTTGGGACATGGCTGCCATCGGTCGGCGGATGGTGATTTCCGGAGCCCAAAGCGACCAGCCCCTGTGGACCAGCCAGGGCACCCAGCCCCTCACCCAGCAAATCGTCGACATCCATCCGGGCTGGTCACCACCCTGCCCGCCGATCCTCTGCTTCCCGATCTTGGAAGGATTTCCCGACCAGCTCACCCCCCTCGGCCGCCAGATGCTCTTCGTGGCCTTTGAGGACGAAGACCGACCCCAGCTGTGGTCGACCCGCGGCGAGGTAGGAGATACCGAGCTGCTGGCGGAATTCGAACGCGATCCCGACACCGCTTTCCTCCTCGATAAGCTTCACCCCGAGCAGCTGATCGCTGCCGGTAGTCTCGCCTTCTTCACCGCCTTTGATCTGCCCATCGGACGGGAGCTTTGGACCACCGACGGCACACCGGAGGGCACCCGCCTGATGACCGACCTCAATCCCGGGGCTGAGTCGTCCGACATCCGGCACCTCACCGCCTGGGGCTCCCGGGTGGTTTTCGCCCTGGGCACCGAGCTCGGCGATGAGCTGTGGCTGGCCAAACATCAGGCTCAAAAGTTGGTGGATCTCGGCCCTGGCGCCGAAATTCACCAAATCGTGGCGGGCGACGGAGACCTATTCATCGTCGCCTCCACCCCGGAGCACGGCCGTGAGCTGCACGTCTTCAACCGACAAAGCGGCCAACGGCATCGGGTCTTCGATCTACGCCCCGGGCCGCGCGGCTCCGGTGTCTCCGACATCACCCCCATTACCGGCGGCATCCTCTTCGCCGCCGACGACGGCCAAGGCTTCGGCCACGAGCCCTGGATCAGCGACGGCACCCTGGCGGGCACCCGCCTGCTCACCGATCTCTACCCCGGCCCGAAAGCGTCGAGCCCGGGAGCCGGGTTACAAATCGGCAGCACCGTCTACTTCCCCGCCGATACGGCCGAAACCGGACGGGAGCTCTTCGCCTTCGATCTACCGCCGGCCCCTATCCCCTAAATTGGAAGGAAGCTCAGATGAAAACCCACAAGATACTCCGCCGCTTACTTCCCATCAGCCGACAGCTGCCCACCGCACCTCGGTGGCTTCCTTGGTGCCTCGTCGCCTTGACCGGCCTGCTCACCGGCCCAAGCTTGGCCGCTTCAGGATCGGGCCCCGTCCGCCTGGTGGCCGATTCCCAAAGCCTGGCCAAAGACTTCGGCTCGGAGCTCGAAGCCACGATCACCGCCGAGAATCAGGTCTTCTTCATCGCCACCGACCCGACCCGCGGCGAGGAGCTGTGGCGGTCCGACGGCACCACCCAAGGCACCCGCATCGTCGCCGACCTGAACCCGGGTCGCCAGGGCAGCTATCTGACGCTCCTGGGCACGCTCGGCGACTCGTTGATCTTCCGCCGTAGCCTGGAGATCTGGGTGAGCGACGGCACCGATCCGGGGACTCAAAAGCTCGCGGATCTGTGCTCGGAATGTACGTCGAGAATCGTCGGCAGCATCTCCCTGAGCGATGAGAAGCTCGGAGACAAGGTGCTTTTTCGCATCGACCACAGAGTCCTCGGCGGCGCCTTATGGGTGAGCGACGGCACCCCCGAAGGCACCGGCCCCATGCCCGGAGTCACCTTCCCTCGATTCCAGCCGATCCTTTTCGGCCTGCTCGATCCGGGCACCGCCGTTTTTCCGGTCCGCGATGAGGACTACCACGTCACCCTGTGGCGATCCGACGGCACCGTCGACGGAACCGTGCCCTATGCTCCTTTGTGCGAAGGCTGCTCCATAGAATTCACCTTTATGACCTCGGCCGGTGGCAAGGTTTATTTCACCGCCGGCGACAACGACACCGGTTCTGAGCCCTGGGTCACCGACGGCACCCCCGAAGGCACTCGGATGTTGATCGACACCATCCCGGGGCCGCTCGGCAACTACGACTACAATTGGTTGGAATACGAAGGCACCACCTACGGCCTGCTCTTCTCCTGCCCAGGCGTATGCATCGTCGCCACCGACGGCACCCCCGAGGGCACCCGCCTCGCCCCCGAGCTCTATCCCGATGTCGAAGGTCTGAGCCCTGCGCAAATGCAGCGCGTGGGCTCGGATTTGGTCATGACGTTCTACAACAAGGACGAGCAGCGCTACGAGCTGTGGAATGTGGGCGGCTCGGAACCCGTGCTTTTGCAAACATCTCCTTGGCTCCGGCTCCACGACATCGAGCTCGACAGCAGAGCGATCTACGCCACCCGCTCCGAGAAAGGAACCTCCGCCGCGCTCTGGGCCACCGACGGTAGCTCGGTACAGAAGCTCGGCAACGTCGACTCCGACGAGGTGGCAGCCCTAGGCGATTCCGCGATCTTTCGAGGCACCACGGTTTCGGTAGACGGCACCTTCGACTCGGAGCCGTGGATCAGCGACGGCACCCCGTCAGGCACCCAAGAGCTGCGGGAAATCTATCCACCGACCACCGACTCCAATCCCGAGGGCCTCTTGGCCTGGGGCTCGGATTTAGTGTTTTGGACGGAAGAGGAAGCGCTGCCCAACTACGCCCAGGCCCAGCAGCTGTGGCGCTCGGACGGTGCGACGTCCACCCTGCTGCGCGACACCACCTCCCGCTGGGCCACCGCCGTGGCCGGCGGTCGCCTTTACGCCGCGGATTTCGCGAATGAGTGGATTGACGTCTTCGAGCCCGACGGCGACTCCGGCACCATCGACATCGGCCGGCCGCCGTGGGATATGGCCGCCATCGGCCGGCGGATGGTGATTTCCGGAGCCCTCAACGACCAACCCCTGTGGACCAGCGAGGGCACCCAGCCCCTCACCCAACAAATCGTCGACATCCATCCCGGCTGGTCACCCACCTGCCCCCTGCTCACCTGCTTCCCGGTGCTCGAAGGATTCCCCGACCAGCTCACCCCCCTCGGCCGCCAGATGCTTTTCGTCGCCTTTGAAGACGAAGACCGGCCCCAGCTGTGGTCGACCCGCGGCGAGGTGGGAGACACCGAGCTGCTGGCGGAATTCCAGCGCGATCCCGACATCCCGTTCTTTGTCGAAAAGCTACTTCCGGAGCAGCTGATCGCCGCCGGAAGCCTCGCCTTCTTCACCGCCTTCGATCTACCCACCGGACGGGAGCTCTGGACCACCGACGGCACGCCAGAAGGCAGCCGACAGATCGCCGACCTCGCCCCAGGCGCCGAGTCGTCCGACATAAGGCACCTCACCGCCTGGGGCTCACGAGCCGTCTTCGCCCTGGGCACCGAATCCGGCGATCAGCTGTGGCTGGCCAAACACCAAGCTCAGCGGCTCGTGGACCTCGGCGCCGGCGCCGAAATCCACCAAATCGTCGCGGGCGACGCTGGCCTGTTCATCGCCGTCTCGACCCCAGAGCACGGCCGCGAGCTGCACGTCTTCAACCGTCAAAGCGGTCAACGGCATCGAGTCTTCGACCTGCGCCCCGGCCCGCGCGGCTCCGGCGTCTCCGACATCACCCCCATCACCGGCGGCATCCTCTTCGCCGCCGACGACGGCCAAGGCTCCGGCCACGAGCCCTGGATCAGCGACGGCACTCTTGCGGGCACCCGTCTGCTCACCGACCTCTACCCCGGCCCGAAAGCGTCGAGCCCGGGACCCGGGTTACAAATCGGCAACACCGTCTACTTCCCCGCCGACACCGCCGACACCGGACGGGAGCTCTTCGCCTTCGATCTACCATAAGGTCCGGCTCTCGCGGAGATGAAGATTTCGGCTCAGCGGAAAAACCGAAGACGGGCACACACAAAAAACCCGCTGGGTCCTTAGACCTAGCGGGTCGGCTCAAACCGAGAGTCGGGGTCAACTCTTCACATGTTGTGGCATTCGGAAGCTTTCTCGAGCTCGAGGCCGTCGACGCCGTCTTCGGCGAAGAGCTGCGGCGAGACGCAAGCGGCGCCGGTCGCGGTCTTGATATCGCAGGTGGCGAGGGAGTTGTCGGCCGCGTAGGTGCAGGAACCCCGGAAGCTGCCGCACTCGGGCTTCTGATATTCGCAGTCGGCGGTGCCGCTGGTGGTGGAGAACTGCAGGCCTTCGGTGGAGCGAGTCGTGGTATTCACGAGCGGGTTCTTGAACACTCGGCCGATGCACACCCAGGAGGTCTCACCGTCGCTGCATTCTTTGGTCAGCTCGACGTCCGGGGCGACGTCGCAGCACTTCTTGATGACGGTCTGATAGCAGGCCTTCACGTCGATCGCGGCGGCAGCGGTCGCTTCGGCGTTGGCAGCGGCGGCGGCGAGGAAACAGGCGGCGGCGACAGAAACGATTTTGAAGGTGGCTTTAAACATGACTTTCTCCTGATTAGGTTTCCGGGATCCAACAAATAAAGTGCATGAAACGGGTGCCGAAGTGTCGGCTGCTAACGGCTCGATCTAGATCTGAATCAAGACATCCTCAATAGATAGCAAGGGATGTGCCAGCCGCGCCATTCACTTCAAAAAATCTTCCAAAAACCTGCCACACTATTCGCAAATATTCATAAATAAGAGACTTATAGGCTCAAAATTCTTCAATTCCCGAGCATAGCCGAGGATTCGCCCAGCCGCTCCGATCCGAGATCTCCGATTTAACGGGAAGCTCGTTTCCCGGTTTGGGTAATCGGCTTCCCGACTTCCGAGCCATTTTTCCGTCCGACCAATATCTCGCTGTTCGACGGCACAGGTCGAATCCATCCAGTGATAGCTGAATTCCGTCTCGAAATGCTCATCTTAATGCGCCGAGGCATCGGCACCACGCGGGTGCGCTGACACCCATCTCTTGGTTCGCTTACCTCGGCCGTCAGCCCGGTGTCGGAGCCGTCCGAGAGGTTGAGCTCCAAGGCCACATAGGAGAACCGGCCACTCGCCCTCAGGAGCAGACACACAACGTCTCGCGATTTACCATGGCCGGCAGGTGAAGAGGGGGGTGGAATCCGTAGTTTGCGGAGTTGGCCTCGTGTCCGGACCCAGGTTTCAAACATCGAAATCATGTGACCGTACGTGCAGCTCAGCTCCTCGAGGTGGCCAGCTGCTTGACCGTGGCGAAGAGCACCACCGACACCGCGACGACGGCCGCCGCCAGAGTGGCAGTACGGGCCACGGCGAGGTGTGTAGAGCCTGTCGCCGCCAGGATCTGCAGGGTCGTATAACCGCCGTACGCCAGCAGCAAACCGATTCCTTCCGAACGGGTGACGCTCAAATCGGTGAAGAAGATCGGGAGACAGAGCATCGACAAGGCGATCATTACCGGCAGGTCGAAGATGAGCAACGACCGGGGAATCTCGGTCTGCGGCGCGGATACGGCGGTGGAGAGACCGAGCACGAAGACGATGTTGAAAATGTTGCTGCCGAGCACATTGCCGATCGCCATGTCGCGCTCACCGCGCAGGGCCGCGGTCACCGACGCAGCCACTTCAGGCAACGACGTACCGGCGGCGACCACGGTCAGGCCGATGATCAGCTCACTCACGCCGAGGCTGCGGGCCAGGGCGGTGGCACCGTCGACGAAGAGGCGGGAGCCCACCACCAACAAAGCCAAGCCGCCGATTACCTGCAAGACGGCGAGCGCCCGGGCTCGGCCCTCACCGGGCTTGGAGAGCGTAGAGGCTTGCGCGTCGCTCGTGGCTCGCGATTGGTGGATCTGCCAAACGACGTATCCGACTCCGACGGCCACTAGGACGAGCGCTTCAGGCCTGGACACGATCCCGTCCCAAGCCAAGAGCGATGCCAGCAGGGAGACGGCGATCAGGATCGGTACCTCCCAGCGAATGACTTGCAGAGACGCCGCCAGGGGCGTGACCGTCGCCGCCAGCCCGAGAATCACCGAGATATTGAAGATATTGCTGCCCACCACATTGCCGGCGGCAAGATCCGCGCGGCCTTGGAAGCCCGCTCCCAGGCTGACCGCCAGCTCCGGAGAGCTCGTGCCGAAGGCGACCACGGTCAATCCGATCACAAGGGGTGGCACACCGAAAAACGCCGCCAACCGCGAGCCTCCACGAACCAAGAGCTCGGCGCCTGCGAGCAATACCACCAAACCGACGACCATCCAGAGTATCGACATTTAGGCCCTTCAATATTCTGGCCCGACGACCGCGTTATGGAGCATTACCCTACCGGAAACGCGGGCTCCCTGTGATTCTGAAGCGCACAAGGGTCGTCGCCCTGCCCAATGGGCTCCTGGCTGCATGGGAGATGGGTAGCCGCCTCTCCGAAGGGAGGACATCCGATGATAGAATTTTGGGTACTCGTGAAGCTGGAGGCGACGGCCGAAGAACTTCGACAACGCTTCGAAGCTCGCCGTAAGCCGAGCTTCGCCGAGCCAGAGGCGCCCTGATGAACCGAAACGCAGTCTAGTGCTAGCAGCCCCCCGTAGCGGTCCCCCGCTAGCGAGGGCTGCTAGACTGGAGCGGCAGCACACCACGCCTTGTCCTCGCTCCGCAAAATAGAATGCAATGGCGGGTAACGCGGCTGCACCGGAGGCACCCAATGAGCGAAATCACCCTCTCCATTCCCGATGAAACAGCCCTGGCTCTCAAGCTGGGCCCCGAAGCTATGGCCGCCGAGCTCCGCTTGGCGGCTGCGGTGAAGCTCTATGAAGTAGGGCGCCTTTCGTCGGGAGCCGCGGCCAACCTAGCGGGACTTCCCCGAACACTTTTCCTCACCAAGCTTGCCGACTACGGCGTCGCGACTTTCAAGATGACCAAGGAAGAGCTTGCCGAGGATTTGGCGCGTGCCTGACACGGTCATCTCGGACACCTCTCCTCTGCAATACCTCCATCAAGCCGGCTGCCTCGCGATTCTGCCCAATCTCTACGGGACGGTTATTGTCCCCGAAGGTGTCGCTCATGAGCTCGCCGTGGGGGCTGAACGAGGTGTTTCTCTCCCGGATATCGATCGGCTGGATTGGATCCGAATTGAGGCCGCGCGGCCGGAACCTTCTATGTCCGTACCGATCTCGACGCATTCCTGGACGAGGTCTACGGAGATCACCTATGTCCGTTTTGGCCGGGATGTGACGTCACAGGTGGCACTCCCATCGTATTGAGCGAAGGAGAGAATAGAACCGGTATTGATATCGCGGTCGAAGGCAAGGGAGCCGAATCAATCTTTTGCGATGGATTTGAATCTGGCAATCTCGATGCCTGGTCCTCGTTCGATGGCGGGTAATACGCTCTTTGCAACCAGGAGTGCGAGTCAGAATGAGTAGGAAAGTAGTCGGAGTCGACGAACACGTTCCAGTGCGCCTTTCTTTGAGGCAAAGGCAGTTGATTCTCGATCACACCTTTGCCGACCCAGGGCTCACCAAAAGACTCGAAGTCCTTGAGGTCCGGAATAGATCCGTTACAGCGGGCTACACCCTTTCAGAGATCGACGAGCTTGCCGGTTTTGTGGCAGCCGAGGCGAATCATTGTCTCGACCGCAAGCTCGAAGCCGAGCTGATGAAGCTCTTTGTCGCCCTGGCTTCGTATGAGGACCGGTATCGAGACGACCTCTCTAGGTAGGTAGTGCCGACTGTTTGGGTCAGTCAAGAAATCGATTCTCGCGGTCCGGCCCCAACAGGCATGCGTCACTTGTTGCCAAACCGCGAATGACTGGCCGTGAAAGACCGACCGAGCACGACCGTCTCGAGCACATGCCGCCGACCAAGACGTGTCCGAAGGTAATCAACACGACCCAACAGCCCCCAAAGACCATGGGGCCCGCTGGATCGAGCTCGGCCAGACCGGGATCAGGCTCCTAGCTCGACGACCACATGGTGGTGTCGCCGGATTCGAAGCCGTCGGCGAAGAGCGGGGTTTCTTGCCGCTCGTCGGCTCCTTGGTCGACGGTGGCTTGGCCGTTGCTGTCGCCGTCGCTGATGCGTGGCTCGCCTTCGAAGTCGACGTCGGGCAGGTCCATGACGGTGTTGTCGCCGGTGTCGATGGAGGGTGAGCCGGCGCTCAGGTGGAGGTCTCCGGCGCCGGGGTCTACGAAGAGGGGATCGCTCGACAGGTTGCCGTCGGTGCCGGTGGGGTTGCCGCAGATGCCGCCGTAGGGGGTTCCCGAGGGGGAGTAGACGTTGTTGTGGCTGAAGATCGGCGGATTGGGATCGTTGAAGTCGCCGCATTCGACTGCGACCGCTCCCACGGCTCCTTGCACGATGTTGTTGCTGACCTCGGCGGTGACGTCGAAGCCGTCGAGCAAGAGGCTCGGGCCGCTGCCGGTGGCGTAGAAGGAGTTGTTGACCAATCTCGGGCCCGGTTGGCCGGACGGCACCAACCACGAGAGATCCTCGCCTTCGTCGGTGCCGGAGTCGTTGCCTTCGAAACGGTTTTGCACGATCAGCACGTTGGAGGCGTTGATCATCTCCAGACCGCCGGCGTCGTTCGACGCGGAGTTGCCGACGATCCGGTTGTCGATCACCAGCGGGCTGCCGGCGGCGTTGAAGCCGATGCCGCCGGCGAAGGTGAAGGAGTTGCCGCTGATCAGATTGCCGCGGATTTCCGTCGAGCCCGACGCCGCGCCGCCGACCGCGATTCCGCCCCCTTGCCCACCGCTACAGCCGGTTTGATGGTTGTTGGAGATCTCGTTGTTTTCGATCAGCGGCGAGCCGAAGGAAACGTCGATACCCGCGCCGCCGGTGCAGGCCAAATTGCCGGTGATGATGTTGCCCCGGATCGTCGGCGAGGCGTTGTCGATGCGAATGCCGCCGCCGTCGAAAGAGGCGTTACCGCCGGTGATGGTGAACCCTTCGAGCACCGAGGCGCGGCCTTCGGCCGTGGCGAAGGTCACCACCGAGCCGGTGAAGGGACCGAAGCTCGCGGACGGGCTGACGACGATCTCGATGCGGCCGTCGTCGAGCCGGGCTCGGCTCACGGTTCGCGGGATCACCGACATGGGCGACGAGCCGGCGAGCTCCGGCGGCGTGCCGTCGATGGTGGTGGCGGCCGGTCCGGATTCGCTGATCACGGTGATCGCTTTGCCTAGGAAATCGAGGGTCTCCGGGTAGGTGCCGGCGGCGACCCGCACTTGATCGCCGTTGGCCGCGGCGTCGATGGCCGCTTGGATGGTGGCGTATTCGGACGGTACCAGGAGGATGGTCGGCCCGGGGGGATCGGGCGGCTCGGAGCCTTGCTCGTAGGCGCCTTGATCGACGACGGCGGATTTGTCGCCATCGCCGTCGAAGATCCGCTGATTGCCGTCGAGATCCGTTTCCGGGAGGTCCGCGGCGGAGTTGTTGCCGACGTCGACGGAGCTGGAGCCCGCCGCCAGACGGAAGTCGTCGCCGCCGGGATCGACGAAGAGGGGATCGGCGGAGATGTTGCCGTCGACCCCGGTTGGATCCACACAAATGCCACCGTAGGCGGTGCCGCCGGAATCGGCAAAGACGTTGTTGAAGTCGAATTGCGGCGAGTTGGTGTCGTTGAAGTCGCCGCATTCCACCGCGGTTTGCCCCGGCGTGCCGACGATGATGTTGTTTTCCAGGGTCGTGCCGGCGTCGAAGCCGTCGGCGAAGATGCCCACGGACGCGTTCCACACCACGGTGTTGTTGACCAACCGCGGGCCCGGCTGACCGGACGGCACCAGCCAATCGATGCCGTCACCGCCACCGCCGTCGTTGCCCGAGATGACGTTTTGCACCATCAGGGCGTTGGAGGCGTTGGCGAAGTCCATGCCACCGCCTCCCGAGCCGGCGGTGTTGTCGACGATGAGGTTGTTCTCGAGAGTCGGCGTGCCCGCCGCGAAGAGGGAGATCCCACCTCCGGTCCCAAAGCTGTTGCCGGAAAGGGTATTGCCGCGGATCTCGGGCGAGGCGGCCCCGCGCAGGGAAATGCCCCCGCCACCGATGCCGCCGCTACAACCGCTTTGGTGGTTGTCGGAAATCTCGTTGTTTTCGATCAACGGCGAGGAAAACGCGATGCCGATGCCGCCGCCTCCCGAGCAGGCGGTATTTTGCTGCACGATATTGTTTCGGATGGTCGGCGAGGAGCCGCTTTGGATCCGAATGCCACCGCCTTCGGACGACGCGTCGCCGCCGCGGATGGTGAAGCCGTCGAGGATCGCTTTCCGGCTTTCACCGCCCTCGAAGACCACCACCGAGCCATTGTTGCCGAGGGCGGCCACGCGGGAGGGGCTGCCGGCGTCGCCTCGGCCCATGGTGTCGACGAGGATTTGCTCGGAGCCGTCTTCGCCACCGGCGCCGCTTTCGCCGGAGCCGTTTTCGCCGGAGGTGGCCACCAAACGCACCCAACCGTAGGCATCGATCCGACGCTCCAAACGCCGGAGCGGCGTTTCTGGGTTGAGGTCCTGCCCCGGCGAGGGAGGAGCGGCGGACGGATCGATGATCGTCGTCGCCGCGCCTGAAACACTGACCACCTCGATATCTTTACCCAGGAAGTCGATTTCTTCGGCGTAGGTGCCGGCGGACACCAGCACCGTGTCACCGGCCGACGCCGCGTCGATCGCTCCCTGGATGGTGGCGTGATCTCCGGGAACCGTGAGGGTGGTCTGCGCCGCCACCGGATGCCCGCCGAAGACCGAGCACAAGGTGAGGACGAGGGCCGCCCCGAAGAGGTGCGAAGGCGTCCATTCCGACCGTCCCACCGATTGCCTCATAGATCGCTCCACCGATTGCCCAGAATTCCGCCTCGACATGATGCTCCTCCTCAAGGGTGTCTCTTCCCAATTAAAGTTACGCTCGGATGTTTCACCTCACAAGGCGGGAACCGAGCACGAATCGGATCAAGGAAAGTGATACTTTCAACGGCCATGAGGCACGTCGTCGTTTCCATCCCGCTTTTGCTCCTCACGATCTTATCGACAGCTCCCGCCGACGGGGCCGAGCTGCCCAAAGGTCGCTGGCATGAGGTGCGGACTCCGAATTTCACCGTGGTGGGAGACGCGCCGGAAGAGACGTTGGTGTCGGTGGCTCAAGATTTGGAACGGCTTCGATCCGCCCTATCGCAAATCAGTCGATTGCGGCTGGAGGCGGCCGATCCCACGTTGATCTATGTATTCAAGAATTCCCGGCGGCTGCGTCCTTATTTGGCCCGCACCCCTTCCGGTGAGATCCAGGCGGTGGACGGGGCGTTTTTTCGCAACCCCCACGGCAACTTTATTCTGGTCAACGGGGAACGGCCGGAGCTGGCTCGCCGTTTGATTTACCACGAATATGTGCATTTCTTCGTCAGCTACAACTTTCCGCCGGTGCCTCTTTGGTTCGAGGAGGGTTTAGCCGAGCTCTACAGCACCTTTGAGGTGCGGGGTGGGCACGCGCTGCTCGGCAAGGTGATTCCCGAGCATTTGACTTGGTTGCGCGGTAACGGCTGGATTCCTCTCCGCGAGCTGGTGACGGTGCACCGGGAATCGTCGATTTACAACGAGAATTTCCGCAAGGGTGCGTTTTACGCTCAAAGCTGGCTGCTGGTCCACTATCTATTTCACGGCCACGGCGACGGCTCGTCGGTGCTTCGGAAGCTGCTGAACGGGCTGCAACGCACCACGAGGGATCGGGCTTTTCAAGCCGCTCTGGGGGCCACTTTTCCAAAAATCGAGGAGCTTTTGCGTCGCTACGCCCAACGCAAGGTCCACCTCTCCCAGAAGCTACCCATCGAGGAGATCGCCCCGGCCGCGGTCCGCCTCCGCCGGCTCTCCAAGCCCGAAATCCATATTTTGGTGGGCGATTTGCTCGCGGTGCAACCGGGGCGTCAAGGGGAGGCCGAAGCCCTGTTCAGGGCAGCCCTCGACCGGGCACCCAACAACCCCGCGGCTTGGCGTGGGCTGGGATTGACCGCAGAAACCGCCGAGGATTTCCCCAACGCCGTGGCCCATTACGACCGCTCTCTGGCCCTCGATCCCGAGCATTCCATCACCCGGGCGCTCTCTTTGCGTGCCCGCTTGCGCAGCGGAGAAGACCCTCGGCTGGTGCGGGCCGGTCTGCGCCGGCTGGTGGGTCAAGCGCCCGATCTTCCCTTGGCCTGGCAGCTGCTGGCTTCGACCTACGTGGATCCGTCTATTTCGGATCGCGACGCGAGCCAGGCTGTACCGATTTTCGAGCGCGCCCACGAGCTCAGCCCGGAGAATCTGGTGTTGGCGCAATCCCTGTGGCAGCTCTATGCTCGGCTCAACCGCGGCATCGCGGCACGACGTTTGGAAGCGCGGTATTTTCGTCCCCGAGGCATCGACCCCAGAGCCCAGCGCCCCCGCGCCGAATCGACACCCTGATTGGAGAGTGACCCATGGCGAGCGACCTGTCCCCAAACCCCGCGTCCGACGCGACCACCGTCGACCGCGTCCAGCTTGAACGCCGAACCACCAAGGTCCTGGCCGAGGACGACTTGCCCGAGATCGATCACCGGGCCCAAATCGACGACCTGATCGTCGGCGCGGGTTGGGCGCCCTTTCACCGCGCCGCCCATCAGGCTCATCTGGACCGGGACGATTTGCCGTCCATCCTGCCCTGGCGCTTTTACATGCTCGACGCCGGCGCCTGCCGCCGGCTCAGGGCTTTTCTGCTCGAACGGGGAGATGTGACCAAAATCCCCAAGATGTTGGCCACCGCCGACGCCATGATCCAAGTGACCTGGCTGCCCAACCCGTCCACCGAGCCCGTCTCCGGATTATTCAAGGCCGACTTGGCGAATATGGAGCACATCGCCGCAGCTTCCGCCGCCGTCCAGAATCTGCTGCTGGCGGCCACCGCCCGGGGCATCGCCAATTACTGGTCCAGCGGCGGCGCCCTGCGCAGCCCCGAGCTCTTCGAAAAGCTGGGTATTCCAGCGTCGGAAATCCTGCTCGGCTCGATTTTCTTCTTTCCGCAAACCGCCGATCGCGACGACGTCGAGGTCCGGCACACCAAGCTGCGGGATCAAAGGGGACCGATCGAGCATTGGGCGCGCTGGGTCGACGTGGACGGTTGAAGCCCTCGGGAGGGGCCCAGCACCGGGCTGAGCTCGGTCACGGAATCTGCCCAAAAGTGCTCGAGCTCCTTCTTCAGAATCGGAACGCCAATCCCACTCCCACCGCCAAGGGATCGAGCCCGGTGGTGGCTCCCGCGGCGGGCTCCAGCTCGAAATCGATCGCCGTGTAGTCGACGCTGGAGCTGAAGATCCAGGCGCCACGGTCGCCGAGGGGCACGTCGTAGCCGATTCGCAGGCCGTAGATGAATTGATCCTCCACCCCGATCGATGTGGTCACGATCGAGCCGATATCGGAGTCGGTGATGTTGAGGCTGGGGAAACCCGGGAAGGCAATGCCGCCAAAGTTGATGCTGACGTCGGTGTCGATCTCCATGTCGTCGAAGAAGGCATAACCGATCCTCGGCGCGATGTAGAAGTCCGATCTAGCACCGGGGGTCAAGTGGATGTCGAGGGCGACCGTCACCGGCACCACTTGTACGCTGGTTGAAATGTCCACCGACGCAAAGAGCAAATCCTGCTCGATGCTCTGATCGAATTCCGTCCAAGCGGCTCCGACCTCAACACCCAACCGATCGGAAATTTTCCTCTCCACGCCCAGGTAGATCCCTGGAGCGGAGTCGAAGCCGTCACCAAAGCCCAGGGCATTGCCATCGGAGCTGACGGTTTGACCCTGAAACCGAAGCGCGGTGTCGGCGTTGGTCGGCACCCCTGCCAACAGCAACAAGAGGGTCGTAGCTCCAAGGATTCTTAGGCGAGTCAAGCTATTCATGGTGTCACCTCTCTCAAAAGTATGGGTTTCGCTATGCATGCTCCGATGAAGTCGGCTCGTCGGGAGTGGGCTCCAACAATAGATTTTCCCCAACGACCCCCGGTCGGCTGAAGCCTTTCGGGCTCATCGGCGGTCGTCCAGGGATCGGCGGCCCGAAATAAAACACCCCGGGGCTCGACTCGAGGACGTCGAAGCTCCGGGGTGTGTGGGCCGATCGACGGTTCCATGAGAGGTTGGACACGCCAGTCGGGTTTTATGCAACCGATGAATTGAGGTTATTTTTTCTTCTTCTTGGTGCGAAAAGCTTTCTTCTTGGCTCCGCTCCAGCGTTCTTTCTTTCGTTTAGGCTTGAAAGCTTTTTTCGGCCCACCTTCCTCGGATCCGGATCGTGCATCATCGCGGGGCGTGTCGTCACCGGCGATCTTGGGACGGCGACGGGGTTTGTCGAGGCGGGAGCCCCCGGGTTTCGGGCCGCGCCGGTCCTCCCGGTGTCGGCCGCTCCGATCCTGAGGATCTCGGCCCCGCCGCGGCCGATCCTGACCGTCTCGATCCGTAGATTCCGCCCGGTAGTCGTCCCGCGCCCCGTCTCCGCGCCGGCCCCCTTTGCCCTCAAAGCCCTGGTCTTCAAAGCTTTTGCCCTCAAAGCCTTTGCCCTCAGAGCCCTTGCCCTCAGAGCCTTTGAAAGGACGACCCTTGCCGGCGAATTTGCGGTCGCCCCTCGGCGGACCATCGAAGCCCGTTCGCCGATCTCCGTCGCGACGAAAGCTCCGGGGCGGCCCGCCGGTGGGTCGTGATCCCGCCTTGGAGGACGGCCGGGTTTCCTGCGAGCTTTCCGTGTCATTCGGCCCTTTGTCCAGCTTCTTGATCTTCAGCGCTTGACCGCAGACCCGAACCCGCTGGAGAAAGCGGAAGATCTCCCGCGGCATGCCTTCCGGCAAATCGATGGTGCTGAAATCATCGTAGATGTGGATTCGGCCCAGATGCACGGCGTCGATCTCCGCCTCGTTGACGATCGCGCCGACGATATTTTTCGGCTGCACGCCATGGGCGCGTCCCACCTCGAGGCGATAGCGCTCTTTGCCGGCTTCCGGCGGCGAGGGCGTGGGGCGAGATCTTTCTCCGCGCTCACGGTCGTCGTGCCTCGGTGAGTGCCGGGGCGGGGTCAGGAGCAAAGGCTGATCACCCTGCAGAAGCTTGGCCAAAGCGGCGGCGATTTCCAGCGCCGCCACGTCGTGCTCCGCCTGGTATTGCTCGAGAAGATCGTAGTAGAAACGCCACTCTTCCTCGGCCAGGGTGTCGGTGATGTTCTGTTTGAAGCGGATCACCCGCTGATCGTTGATCACTTCCGTGGACGGCATCTCCATGCGCTCGATGCGCTGGCGGGTGGCCTGCTCGATGGAGCGCAGCATGCGGCGCTCCCGAGGGGATACGAAAAGAATCGCTTCCCCTTGACGTCCGGCGCGACCGGTTCTGCCCACGCGATGGACGTAGGAGTCGGTGTCGTAGGGCACGTCGTAATTGACCACGTGGCTGATGCGATCCACATCCAGACCGCGGGCCGCCACATCGGTCGCCACCAGGATGTCGAGCTTGCCGTTGCGCAGGCGCTCGACGGTGCGCTCCCGGAGCTTCTGGGCCATGTCACCGTTGATCGCTGCGGCGGCGAATCCACGGGCTCCGAGCTTTTCCTCGAGCTCGACCGTCGCCGTTTTGGTGCGCACGAAAACGATCATGGCGTCGAAGGGCTCGGCTTCGAGGATGCGGGTCAAGGCATCGAGCTTGTGGAAGCCGCTGACCGTCCAATACCGCTGACGGATGGTTTCCGCGGTGGTGGTCTTGACCTTGATGGTGATTTCTTCCGGCTCGCGCAAATGCTTCTGCGCGATCTTGCGAATCACCCCGGGCAAGGTGGCCGAAAAGAGGGCGACCTGACGCTCCGGCGGCGTCTTTTCGAGAATCCACTCCACGTCCTCGATGAAACCCATGCGCAACATTTCGTCCGCTTCGTCGAGCACCAGGCACTTCAAGGCGCTCAGGTCGAGGGTCTCGCGACGCATGTGGTCCATCACCCGGCCAGGGGTGCCGACCACCACGTGCACGCCCCGACGGAGCTGGCGCAGCTGTCCTTCGTAGGCTTGACCACCGTAAATCGGCAGGACCCGAAAACCCCGCATCTTGGCGGCGTATTTCTGGAAGGCCTCGGCGACCTGGATCGCCAGCTCGCGGGTGGGGGTCAGCACCATCACCTGGGGCGTTTTCTGATCGGGATCCAAGCGAGAAAGCAAAGGAAGGGCGAAGGCGGCGGTTTTGCCGGTTCCGGTTTGGGCTTGGCCGAGCACGTCTTTGCCGGCCAGGATGGGAGGAATGGTTCGGGCTTGAATCGGCGACGGGGTTTCATAACCCACGACGTCCAACGCCTCGAGCACGGGCGGAATAAGGCCTAGATCAGTGAATGCAGGCGTCGTTTCTTCGACGTTCATGGAAATCCTTAGCAGCTGCGAAAAGGTGGGTAACGTCGCGGAAGCCGGCGACGTTGGAAGCAAGGGGGGAAAGCCGCCCGTCCCGAGCCGCGGAGCTGCCGTGAGCTTCGTCTTCGGCAACACCGTTTTCGGAAACATCGTTCTCGGAATGATGGGCTCTAGGGAATCGGGCTCCGGGGCGGTCATGGCCGCAACAGCCGGAACGGACAATTTAACACGTCCACGAGCCACAAGATAGAGAGAAAGTCAGGGTAAAGTGCGACCATGACTCGCCTCCTGCCCGCGATCGGCGTCTTCGTCCTGGCCTTTGCCCTCCGGCTCTGGGTCTTCGACGGCATGGACACGTACCCGCGCTTCGAGCTGATCAAGAATCGTCTCGACGATCAGGTCACTTTCTACCTGTGGGCCGAGTCCATGGCCGCCGGAAAGACCTATGATTTCAGCGCTACAGAGCATGAATTCGCCCACTGGGCCGCGGCCCGCCCCGGCGTCTACCCACAGGCTCCGCTCTATCCCATGGGGCTTTCTCTGCTGATCAGAGCGGGTCTCGGACTCGACGCCATCCGCATCTTTCAATTCCTCTTGGGCAGCTTGACCGCCGCGCTCATTTGCTGCTTGGCCGGACATTTGATGTCGCCCGCGGCGGCCTTCGTCTGTGGCTCGGCGGCCGCCTGCTACGGTCCGTGGATCTTTTACGAGTCCACGTTCCTGCGGGTCGGGCCGATCAACTTCCTGGCCGCGGTCGGCCTCTACGCCGCCTATCGCTTGGATCGGGACTATTCCATGTGGAGCGCGGGTCGTCACTGGCTCGCGGTGCTCACCGGAGCTGTTTTGGGCCTGGGCATTCTCATGCGTCCGAATTTTTTGCTGCCCGCCCTCGCCATGGTGCTCTGGATCGCCCTCCGTGAGCATCGTGCTGAGGGCCGCCCGGGTCGTCAGGGTCTGTGGTTGCTGACGACCACCCTGATTCCGGTGCTGGCGATCTCCGGGCTCAACACGGCTCGATCCGGGCAATTGGCTTTCGTCTCCAGCAACGGCCCCTACAACTTCTATTTGGGAAACGTTCACGACGCCCACGGTGCTACAGCCTCGACCACGCCGACTTATCTCGAGCTTAAGGCCTCCGCGCCCGCCGACCAGATTGATCTGACGAGGGAGGGCCTGAGGGAGATCGCGGGTCATCCCAAGGCCTGGCTGAAGCTCACCCTGCGAAAGATCCTGATGTTCCTCGGTCCTCAGGAGCTGCCCAACAACCTCAGCTGGCCTATGGCGCGAAAAACGAACCTACGCCTCGAGCCGACCCTCGAATACGCCCACCTGATGGGTTTCGCCCTGATCGGCCTGGCCCTTTCCTTGGCCCGCGGCCAACGGCTCGAGCGATTCGGCTTGCTCTACCTTTTCGCCGCCGGCTATGCCGCCGCCACCATCCCTTTCATGGTGCCGTCCCGCCTACGGCAGCCCATGGTGCTGGTGATGATCCTCTTTGCCGGGCTGGCTTTCGACGCGTTGTGGCAGCGTCTTCGGAACATCGAAGTCATCGGAAGAAACATCGGCGGAAATAGAAGCGCGCAGGCGCTAGCCTTGGGGATTTGTCTGGCAGCGGTCTGGTGGATTCCCACGGATTCCACGCTTCGGCCGGCGGACTTCCAAATGGCGGCCGCGGCGGAATTCTCCAAAGCCCATGCCCTCGACGCCGTCGGCAATCCGGCAGAAGCCCTCGATCACTATCGACAGGCGGTGGCTCTCTTTCCCGATCATCGCCAGGCCCTCGGTCGGGTCTTGGCCCTAGCCGTGCCTTCGGATCGTCGGGATCCCCTGGCCGCGAAGCTCTGCGACCAAGCCCGAGGGCTGCTCGAAAAGCCGCGGAAAGAGCCGGCGGATTGGAGGCAGGCGGAGCGTCTCTTGACACGGGCCGGGCGCATCGACCCCTTCGATCCCTTACCCTTCCGATATTTGGCCAACCTTCATTTTCTGCGGGAAGATCGTGCCCGGGCGGCGGAAGCCCTGGAGGAGGCGATCCGTCGCGCCCCTTGGCAAGCAGACCTGCGCCAAAACCTGCTCGCCCTGAGGTTCGGAGGGCCCTGACTCCAGCCCTGGCAGCGCGCTCAATCCGTTTGGTTGAGCCCGGTTTTCATGATCACCGCGTGCTTGCCTCCCACCACCCGTTCCACCGAGTAGATATCTCCGTCGGCCCCTGGGTGCTGCTCCAGGAAGGAGCGGAGGGGACCCACGTCTTGCTCGGCCGGCTCGAAGCCAAAGGTCCGGAGATTGTCCGCCAAGTGTCGAGCATCGCGCACTCCGACCACTGCCGCCGCGACACCGGGTCGATCCAACACCCAACGGGTGGCCACGTTGGCGATCGACACCCCATGGCGCCGAGCCGTTTCGTCCAATAGGCGCAACAACGCTTGAAAAGCGGACCAGCCACCGAGCTCTTTGATCATCAGCCGATATTTCACCAGGGATCGATTGGCCAGGGGCTCCGTCGGCGCCGGCCGACCGAGCCAGCGGTCGGTGAGGAAACCTCCGGCGAGGGTTCCGTAACACAGCAAGCACACATTCCGCCGACGGCATAGGTCCACCATGGAGCTCTCGGGTCGACGATCCAAGAGCGAGTATTGGAGCTGGTGGGCGGCGATGTCGATGCCTTGGTCCAGCACTCGGCTCAACCGCGGAGTATCGAAATTGGTCACGCCCAGGTGTCGAATCTTGCCTTTGGCCCTCAGCTCGTCGAGCCAGCTCAGGGTGTCGAGCCAGCCGTCGATGCTCCAATCCCACCAATGGAATTGCACCAAATCCAAGCGCTCGACCCCCAGACGGCTAAGGCTACGATCGATCAATCCCTCGACGTAGGACTTCGAGATGTGGGGCAAGACGTCGAGATCCGGAACCAGCTTGGTGTGGACTTGAAGGCCGGGTCCGCCGTCGTCGCCCCTGGGAAACGACGCCAGCAGTCGGCCGTAGAGAGCCTCGACCCCGGTGTAGATGTCGGCGCCGTCAAAGGCGGTCAACCCGGCATCGGCCAACGCTCGCAAGTCGGAGAGCCTTTTCGCCTCTAGCCGATCGCCGCCGTCCGAGCTCGGGTCATGACCCTCGGAGAGCTGCCAGCCACCATTGATGATGCGCGGGATGACGTACCCCGGTCGCAGCTCGACGGTGCGGATCCTCGGTTCGGGGTGAGTCAAGGCTCCTCTCCTTCGCCGGAGGGCTCAGGGGTAGATGAGCGGGTCAAAGGCACGGCCGTGACCTCGCTGTGCCGGAAGACTCGTCGACCCGTGCGACGGATCCGGAAGAGGGCACCGCAATGGGGATCCGGGCAGGCGATATCCATGTCGGTGGTCATCCAATCGTTGGCATGGGTCGAACGCTGCTTGGCCGGCAGTAGGGGCAACAGCGCCGCCAGGGGGTAGATGGGAAAGGGTTGCCCAGGAGGTAGATGGAGATTCTCTCCCCGGAGCTCGAAATAGCTGCCTTCCGGGTGATTGCAAACCATCTCGCGCCCCGGCACGGACACCACCTCGACCCGAAGGTCATAGAGCCAAAAGCGATCCCCGGCATCGCCGTCTCCGTGGTCTTCCTGGGGATCGGTCGACCCGTTCTTCGCCACCATGTTGCTCCGTCCTTTCCTTCTACGATTCGAGTGTTGCGCCCGCAGCGTCGAACCCCCGGTTTATTTGGGTTCTCTGCTAATCTTAGCCTCCGGCAGTTTTACCGCAGATCACGCGTCAGATGACCGGCCGGCTCATCTGCGAAATCGTCTGTGAAGATCATCCGCGAAATCATCTGTGAAATCACAGTGCCATTTCTTCGAACCGGGTTCACCGGAGCATGATCGTTGAAGGCCTATCGACTGGAGGACCTCGGTTGAACCACGAACCCACCGCCCTGAGCTATCGAGGCGGGCTGGTCGGCGCCTTCGCTCCCCTGCTGCTCTTTCTCACCGGAGTGATCTGGCTGGGCCTCTCCGGGGCCCCTGGCGAGCAAGGATTTTGGCCGATTTTAGTCCTGGCCCTGGGCCTGGGTTTGCTGCTTTGCCGAGACCGAACCGCCTTTGCCGAAGCGATTATCGGCGGTATGAGCGAGCCGATCATCATGGTGATGATCTTGGCTTGGCTGCTGGCCGGTGTCTTGGCTTCGTTGATGAACGCGGCGGGTTTTGTGGAAGCCTTGGTTTGGTCGGCGGAGCAGGTGGGAGTCACCGGAGTCGGGTTCGCGGTGGTCGCCTTCTTCATCGCCTGTGCCGTCTCGACGTCCACCGGCACCAGCTTGGGCACCCTGATCCTCTGCTCCCCTCTGCTTTACCCCGCCGGCGGCTCCTTGGGGACGGATCCGGCGCTGCTGATGGGCGCGATCCTCGGCGGCGCCACCTTCGGCGACAATGTATCGCCGGTTTCAGACACCACCATCGCTTCCACTGTCACCCAAGGGGCGAGGATCGGCGAGGTCGTTCGCAGCCGACTGCGCTACGCCGTGCCCGCCGCCGTTCTGGCGTTGATCGCCCTGGTGATCTTTCATAGCGCTCTCGATCCGAGCTCAGAAGCGGTATCGACTGTCGGAGTCGATCCGACGGTCGCCGAAGCGTCCGCCGCACCGGCATCGGAGGGGGCGACCGTCGAAGCAAACGAGGCAGTCCAATCGAGCCCGCGCGGCCTACCGATGCTGATCGCCCCCGCGTTGGTGATCTTCTTGCTCTTCCGCCACGTGCATCTGCTCGAAGGCCTGATGTCCGGCATCGCGGCGGCGATGGTCATCGGAGTGGGCTTGGGTTTGATCTCTATCCGTGACTTGATCTTCGTCGAGCCCGAGGCCTTCACCGCCTCGGGAATTTTGGTGGAAGGCATGCAGCGCGGGGTCGGAGTCTCCATTTTCACCATCTTGTTGATGGGTTTGGTCGCCGGTTTGGAGGCGTCCGGGGTCATCCACCGTTTGTTGGGTTATGCCAAAGCTCACATCGACTCGCCGCGGTCCGCAGAGTGGTGGGCCTTCGGCACGGTGTCCGCGGCCACCCTGCTCACCACCCATTCGGTGGTCGCCCTCCTGGCAGTGGGTTCTTTTGCCCGAGAAACCGGATTCAGCCAGGGTATCCGGGCGGATCGTCGCGCCAACATCCTCGACACCACGGTGTGCACTTACCCGTTCCTTCTGCCCTATTGCATCCCCACCATTCTCGCCGCCAGCACGACCGTCGGGGCAGAGGCCCACGGCATGCCTCAGCTCAACGCCCTGACGGTGGGCCTCTACAACTTCCATTCGTGGGCCTTGCTGGCGGTGGTGCTTTTCGCGATTTCTACCGGTTGGGGCCGGGTGATCGAAGAGCCCAAGAGACGTAGCGCGGGACGTTCCAGCCCGTGGCAATCCGATGCGAAGTCCGGCAGCTCGTCCTCCCTGAGCAGCACCTCCATGCTGCTGCGCGGCGCAGACCTGCGCGCCCTGAGACAATCATCGGATGCGCAAGGTTTGTCCGCCGACTCCCCCCAAAGCGGCTCGACGTCAACCACCGAGAAGATCGACATCGAAGACCTCGAATGGATGCGCACCGAATCCGACGGGGAGACCGATGAACGGCCCGATACGAAAACCGACGATCAAGGGCCATGATCCAGTAAGTGTCCACGCAGGACCGCTTCCGATCAGCCACCCTGCCGGCCGCCAAATTCTCCCCGCCTTTACACAACATTAAACCGCTGAGCTCATCCTCTGCGCAGGCGTTCTCAATTTAGAGAATGCCCGATTCTCAGCTTCGCGAAACCGACTGGCAGCTTCGCGGATTGAATTCTCTGTTATTCAGAGAATTACCCACGGCGAAGATCAATTATCGATACCCGTAACTCTCTGGTAAACAATAACTTCGGCGCATTTTTTGCATAAAAACGGGTGATGATCTATGTCTTTGAATGTTGCCGTCATTTGAATCGTTGTGTTGAAGGAGCACTTTATGTTTGTCCCAACCTCTCGTCAGAGGACCGGCCTCGGCATCTCGGCAGCCTTAACCCTAGGTCTTATTCTTTTACCCTCAACGGGGGCCTCGGCCCAGTATTACAGCTCGGTGGATACCACCAACGCCACCACCCTACGCGCCACCTTGCACGAGGTGATCGACGACCACCAACGTTTTCCGTACACGGCCTCGACCACCGACACGTGGGACATCCTCAACCTGGCCGACGAGGATCCCAACGACATCAACCGCATTGTCGACATCTATAAAAACGCTTCTTACGCCAAGATTTCGGGTGGTGTGGGCGCCTACAATCGAGAGCACTCGTGGCCGAAATCCTACGGTTTCCCCAACGACGGCGACGACAACTCGGCCTACACGGATTGCCATCACCTTTTCGCTTCGGACGCCAGTTATAACTCCGCACGATCCAATAGGCCTTTCCGACAATGCAACTCCGGCTGCACCGAGCACCCCACCGACTTCACGGACGGCCGGGGTGGCGGCTCCGGGGTGTATGCCGGCAACTCCAATTGGGGCACCGGCAATTTCACCCAAGGTACCTGGGAAACCTGGTCGGGACGCAAGGGCGATGTGGCCCGGGCGATGTTCTATATGGACATCCGCTACGAAGGCGGCGTGCACGGTGGCACGGGCTTTTCCGAGCCGGATCTTCGCTTGACGGACAACGAATCGTTGATCGATCAAAGCAATACGGGCTCGAACGAAAATATCGCCTACATGGGCATGTTGTCCGTGCTGCTGCAATGGCATCTCGAAGATCCCGTGGACGCCCGGGAGCTCTATCGCAACGAGATCGTCTACAGCTTCCAAGGCAATCGAAATCCCTTCATCGACAATCCCGATTGGGCCCTGTGCATCTACCAAGGCACGAATTGCTCCGGCGGCGGCAGCGACACCACCCCGCCGGCGGCTCCCACGGGTCTGGCCGCCACCGCCGGCACGAACCAGGTCTCCTTGGTCTGGAACGCCAACGGTGAGCCCGATCTGGCGGGTTATAACGTCTATCGCTCCACCACCTCCGGCGGCTCTTACACCAAGCTCAACGGTGCCTACGTCACCCAAACGTCCTACACCGACTCCACCGCCGTGGCCGGCACCACCTACTACTACGTGATCGCCGCCGTCGACACCTCCGGCAACATCTCCAACGACTCCAACGAGAGCTCCGCGACCCCGACCGGTGGCGGCGGAGGGGGTGGTGGCGGAGGAGGGGGCAATCCCACGGGAGACTTGATCCTCACCGAGGTGCTTTATGACGTCTCGTCCACCGATGACGGCTGGGAGTGGGTGGAGATCTACAACCGCGGAACCAGCACCGTGGATCTCTCCGCTTGGTCCCTCGGCAACGGCGGCACCACCTACACCACCTCCACGGTGCAGCTCTCCGGCAGCCTCGCCCCCGGCCAGACCTTTGTGGTCGGCGGTGCCTCATCCGGAGCCACCAACGCCAATCCCACCTACGATCAGGTCTTCAACTTCAGCCCGGATTTCCAGAATAGCGGCACCACCGCCGACGGTGTGGCCCTCTTCAACGTCACCGCGAGCGCTATTACCTCGTCCACCATTCCAGTGGACGCGGTGGTCTACGGCCCGGCGAACAGCAGCGGCTTGATCGACGAAACCGGCTCCGCCAACGCTCCCGAGGTGGGTGACGCCGGACCGGGGTCGTCGATCGAACGCGTCGATCTCGCCGGCAATTGGCAGATTCAAAGCTCGCCGACCCCGGGCTCGATCCCCTTCTCCGGTCCGTCGAATACGGCGCCGACCGTGGCCATCTCCAGCCCGAGCCAAGGGTCGACCTTCACCACCGGCTCGACGGTCGGTTTTACGGGATCCGCCACGGACACCGAGGACGGCGACCTGAGCGCCGGCCTGGTTTGGAGCTCGAACCTCGACGGCCAGATCGGCTCCGGCGGCTCCTTCTCCACCTCGAGCCTGTCCATCGGCACCCACACGATCACCGCCTCGGTGACCGATTCCGGCGGCCTCTCCGGCCAGGACACCGTCACCGTGACCATTGAGGATGTGGTCCCGTCCACCGGCGACCTGATCTTGTCGGAGGTCTTCTACGATCCCTCCGGTACCGACGATGGCCTGGAGTGGGTCGAGATCTACAACCGTGGCACCGGCTCCGTCGATCTTTCCGGTTGGTCCCTGGGCAACGGTGGCACCACCTACACCACCTCGTTGGTACAGCTCAGCGGCACCCTTGCGGCGGGTGAAACCTTCGTGGTCGGTGGCCCGACCTCCAGCTCCCTGAACGGTTTCCCGGTCTTCGACCAAGCCGTCGACTTCAACCCCGACTTCCAGAACAGCGGCACCACCGGCGACGGTGTGGCCCTCTTCAATGTCACCGCCGCGACGGTGACCTCGTCGACGGTGCCCGTGGACGCGGTGGTTTACGGTCCCAACAACGGTAGCGGCCTGATCGACGAGAGCGGCTCCGCCGGTGCTCCCGAGGTCGGCGACGCGCCGTCCGGCTCCTCGATCGAACGCATCGACCAAGCCGGCAATTGGCAGATCCAAGGCGTGCCGACCCCCAACAGCACGCCGCTCAACGGACCGCCCGCCAACACCGCGCCGAGCGCGTCGATCAGCACGCCGACGTCGGGCTCGGTGTTCGTTGAAGGTGATCCGGTGAGCTTCGCCGGCTCCGCCTCGGACGCCGAGGACGGCGACCTCTCCGCGAGCTTGGTGTGGACCTCGGACCTGGACGGTCAGATCGGCGTCGGTGCCTCGTTCTCGTCGTCGGGTCTGTCGGTCGGAAATCACACTCTCTCCGTATCGGTCACCGACTCCGGCGGCCTGAGCGCCGGCGACAGCGTTTCGATCGAGGTGCAGCCGGCCGGCGGGCCCACCACGGTCACCTTCACTTCCATCGGCGGTGAGGACGGCTGGGTCCGAGAGTCGAGCGAGAATTCGAGCGTCGGTGGGCGGACCAATTCCGGCTCGTCCAACACCAGCGCCTTGCGCCTCGGCGACAACAATCGAGATCGACAATACGTGGGTATCGTTTCCTTCGACACCTCGTCCCTGCCGGCCGGCGCGACCATCACCTCGGTGACCCTGCGGGTCAAGCGGGGCACTTTGGTCGGCTCCAATCCGTTCAGCGGCGGCTTCGGTCAGGCGGAGGTGGACGTCCAAAGCGGCGGCTTCTCGGGCTCGACCAGCTTGCAGAACAGCGATTTCGAGGCCTCGGCGACCGCTCCCGGAGCGGGCACCCTGTCGAACCCGGCCGCCGATGGGGATTGGTCGGAAGCGGTGCTCGGCGCTTCCGGGCTGGCGGCGATCAACACCTCGGGAACCACCCAGCTACGATTCGGTTTCCAATTGGGTGACAACGACGACGGCGGCAACGACTACGTCGGTTTCTATTCCGGCGACCACAGCGACAGCGCCAACCACCCGCAGCTGGTGGTGACCTACCAATAGGGCCGATTCGCCGGCCGGAGCAGCTCCGGCCGGCGCTTCCCCACCATTCTCTCATCCAGGCTTTCTCATGCTGATGGGGTTGTCAGAAGCGATCACTTATATTGGTCAATTTAACTGGCACCCCAGAGCGTAATTCAAGTCTTAACCGCATTGATTCACAATCCAACTATTGAGTCGCCCGACCTTTCGCCTGATCAGAAAAGTCGGTCGACGCGAAATTTCATATTGCCCTTCGGGGCTTCCATCTCGGTTACCACCTCACTGGGGCCCGCTCTCCGCCCAACTCCCCGGACCGCCGAACGGTCCCTGGCCGCCGGTTTTGCCGCGGACGTTTTCACGTCGGCTCCGCGGAGCATCCAACCCATCTATTCGCCCATCTCTCTGATCTCCAGCTTGCTAGCTGTCGATACGGCGTCTAAACTGAAACCGTGAGCAAGTCGAGCTCGGAGCACTACCCCATTCCCAAGCAGGTCGGGCCCTACCGGATCAAGAGTCGGCTCGGCGTGGGTGGGATGGGTGCGGTCTATAAGGCCTACGACGATCGCCTGAAGCGCACAGTCGCGATCAAACACATCTTGCCCCACATCGCCGGCGATGAGTCCTCCCGCCACCGCCTGCGCCGGGAGGCCCAGGCCGCCGCCAGCCTCAGCCATCCATCCATCGTCCAAATCTTCGACATCTTCGAAGCCCACGGCTTCGATTGGATCGTGATGGAATTCGTCGATGGCGACCGATTGCAGGTGTTGATCGAAGACAACCGCGTCGGCTTGGCGGAGGCTGTGGGTTTGTCTCGGGAAATCGCCGAGGGGCTGGCGGAAGCCCACAGCAAAGGCATTGTGCACCGGGATCTGAAGACCGAGAACGTCATGGTCACCCGGGCCTTCCACGCCAAAATCCTCGATTTCGGCCTGGCGAAAAATATGTTCGGCAACAGCGGCAAGCTCAGCTCCGACTCCGAGGAGATCACGGATCTGGGAGCCATCCTGGGCACCGGCCGAGCCATGTCGCCGGAACAAGCCATGGGCGAGGAGGTGGATCACCGCTCCGATCTCTTTTCCCTCGGCACTTTGATGTTCGAGACCGTCACCGGCCGTTCGCCGTTTGCCGGCAACAGCGTTTACAACACCTTGGCCAAGGTCTGTAGCGCCCGCCAGACTCCGGCCCGGGAGGTCAATCGCCACGTTCCGGTGGAGCTGTCCAATCTGATCGACCGATTGCTGGAGAAGAATCCCGAGCATCGACCCCAATCCGCCCGCGAGGTGATCGTCGAGCTGAGGGTGATCGAAAAGCTACCGCTGCCGGAATGGGGTGGTGTCTACGGCCCTCATGGAGACGAGACCGCCGAGCCGAGCGTCGACTTTCTGGATCTCGATCCCGCCCAGCTACCACCCCCGGATCGTCCGCCCATGGCCTCAAGGCTGAGCGAGCTCGCGGCCTTTGGCAAGACGTCCTTCGGCAGGACGTCCTTCAGTAAGGCAACCTTCGGCAAGACGACGGCTTCCAGATCCCTTGCCGGCTCCGATGACGCTCCTTCGTCGGACCCGAATCTAGCGCCGACCTTACCCCCGGGCGGTGCGCTGCGATTACCCGCGCGGTCGCAGCGTCGTGGCGACGACACACCGCCCCTCACGGAGCTACCACCGTTGTCCACCAGCCAAGAGCTGACGGAAATCATCGGCCGCAGCCCCCGCAGCAAGATTTCCGCCAATAGCGCTACCGCCGAAATGCCTGTGTACGCGCCGGTCAAGCTGTCGATGGACACGGATTCCGCCACTTCCGTCACCACCCGACCCCAATCCGGCATCTATTTGCGCGCGGTGCTGGCCATCCAGCTCGAAAAAGCCGACGGCCAACCGCCGAATAAGCGGATCCAAACCCTCTTCCATCGCAAGCTGCGGTATTTCTCCCTGGAATACGAAGGCCAACAGGCGGAGGCCGACCAGCTCAGCCTCCTGCTTTTCGAACGCCCCAGTCTGGCCCATCAATGCGCCTTGGCCTGCCTCCACTGGGCCGAGGAGCTGCCCGACGAGCCCGCCGTTCATATCCGGGCGGGTCTGCACATGGGGGAGCTGGTGCTCGCCCACCAGGGTCTACAGCTGCAAGTGGCCGGAAGAACCCTGGAGGTCGCCTGTGATCTCTTGGACATTGCCCAACAAGGCCAGGTCCTCGTGACGCCGGCGATCTACCACCTGACCCAACGGGCCTTGGGTGAGAGCTCCAGCTCCGATTCGGACGGCAGCTGGGTCGAGCACGGCCCCTATTACGTGCACCGCTTGCGGGAGACCCTCGAGGTGCGGACGTTGGCGATCCGGGAAGATCTGGGGCGCCGTGAGCCCGCCGAGAGCACCGGCATCCGTCGATTGGCCGCGGGAGCCGTCGAGACCGACAGCGAGTCCGTCGATACCCGTCAATAGGCTCCTGGAATCAGCTGGAACACGCCCAGGTCCACGGACCGATCGGCTGAAATACTGACGAATTGATACGCCCGCTCCCCGATGACCAGGGAGTAGACCCCCGGAGCCATATCCTCGATACGGAAGGTGCCGTCATCGTGGCTGCGCAGCTCGGCGAGAAAACGGTTGTCGGCCACATCGCGCAGCCGAATGCGCACCCCGGAGACTTGCTGCCCGGAGAGGGTTTCCAATCGCCCGGTCACCACGCTGGACGACAGCCGCATGGTCACACTTTCCAGCTCCGCCTCGTCGGGATCCGCGGTCGATTCAAATCCGACGCCCAAGGACGTTCCGCTACCGATAGCGGGCCCGTCGACGGCGCCGAGGGTTCCCAAATAGATCTGCTCGTCAAATTGGGTCCGCTCGTTCCAGCGATGGAGGAAGACGTCCGGCGGCAAGTCGCCCATTTGGCGCAGCTGGAAGAGGCCGTTCCCGAGGGTCACCGCTCGTTGCCGGCTGCCCGCCCCTCGCAGAATGACCTGGCTGCGGGCCGTGCGCTCCGCGGGCAAGAGCTGGAGCTGTAGGACGGGACGGCCGGTATCGAAACGCACCGTGGTGATGTCGCCCGCCTGGACCCGCACGAAGCGCTGCTCCGCGTCTCGGGTTTCGACCACCGTGGTGCCGGTGACGTCGAATCGGGGCCTCTCGACGAAATATCCTCCGGGCGCCAAGGCGGTCGACAGGGCCTCGCCCCGGGAATCGGTTTCCATGGAAGGGATCGGCACCGGCGAATCGGAGGATCGAGCGGACGGCACGGTGCTCAGAACAATGCCCAGAGTGCATCCGGAGCACGGATGGCCGTCGTCCGACGAGGCATCGCCGACGATAGCCCGAATCCAGCCCCCTCGGGACAGCTCGATGGTCCGGGCGGGCTCCGAATCGGCAGCCTTCTGAGCCGCCACATTCCACACGACGCTCACCGCCGGTCGATCCGGCGACGCCACCCTCAACACCAAATCCAGATCTCCCCCGGCGCTGACCTCAAACTCACCCTCCGCGTTGGAAAGGCTTTCCGCCAGGCCTTCGGGCTCGATCACTCGGATCGATGCGCCGGCGATCGGTGAGCCGTCTTCCGCGGCGACGACTCGTCCGATGAGGGTCGTCGCGGCCGGCAAGAAAATCAAACCGATATCCAAGGTCTGCCCAGCCGTCAGGGAGACCTCCCCCGTCCACGGCTCGAAGCCCGGGGCTGCCAGGGTCAAACGCCAATTTCCGGGTGAGAGACCGTGGAGCTCAAAGTTGCCTTCCGCGTCGGCGACGCTGCTCGCCACCTTGCTGAGGGCCACAGAGCTAAAGGACACAGAACCGGGCGCGGCAGCGCCCGCAGCGGATCGGGAAGGATCGGCGGCAGGCTCCGCCGAAGCGGTGACCGTCGGTCTGGATGGGACGTCCACGGCATCGGTATCCCCGAAGACGGATGGCTCGGGCACCGGCTCCAGCCCGAAATCCGCGGCGGAGACCACACCGACCACCGACGCGAGCTCGGACAGCTCGCAATCCAGGCTGACCGGCAAAAGCTCGAATTCCTGCTGCCACGAGACGAATCCCTGGGCATCGCAGCTGATCGTCACCGGCATCTCTGCCGACAAACCGCTCATCCTCACCAAGCCGTCCCCATCGCTGCGGGCCCTGAGCTCGGTCCAGCTCACGGGGTCGAAACCTTGGCGGGCCAGCACCCGAGCGCCTTCGACGGCCTCGCCGTTTTGATCGACCGCGCGCACCTCCAGGGATAAACCGGCCGGCACATCGATGTCGCCGAGCTGGAATGGAAGTTGGCTCCCCTGAGCAGAATTCTCCGGCGCTTCGGGATCTTCCAAAGGATCCGGCTCGGGCAACGAAAAGGCCACGCGGTGTAGCTGGGCCGTGGGCAGATGGGCTTCGAGCACGTAGTCACCGGCCGCCGTCGGCGGAATCTCGAATTGACCCGAATCGTCGGTGCTCACGAACCGACGCAAGCCCGCAAGGGTCTCGGCGCCTTCCACATCAGACGCATCCATGGAATTCGGCCGCGGCACGCGGAACGGCACGGTGAACGGGCGCTCAGCCGTCAAGCCCGCGGGGATCAAATAGATCCGAGCCTCGGCGACCGGCAACCCTTCTTGGACCACCCTGCCGACCGTGGACCGCCCGCGGACAGGCTCCAGCAGAACCGTCAGGTCCGACGCCTCGATATCGCGACGCAGGGAGGCTGCCGGGGCGGAGTCGTCCAAGACATCCTGCTGGGCCTCCACATCCCGCTCCGCGGGCCCCGGGAAGGGCACCGATCGATACAGGAAGTGGCGCTCGCAAGCGACCCCGAAACCCAACGCGCCAAAACACACCATGGCCGGACCCGTGGGCACCTGGGGCTCAAACCCAAAGGATTCGATGTCCTGCCCCTGGTCTGTATCTGTTTCCAGGTCCGTGTCTGAATCTGCGCCCGTGTCTGTGACTGCGTCCGTGTCTGTGACTGCGTCCGCGTCTGAATCCGGATCTCCATCGCCGGCACCCTCCGCCGATGCGCCGCGATCATTCAATCGATGGAAGCTGGGGGCCGCGTCACCGATCAACGGAGTGACCTCCACCCACCAAGTCGACGCTGCGGCTCCCTCATCTTCGGCGGAGATTTCTATCCGAGACCGGGAAATCTCGACGGGTGGATCCTCCGGCTCGGCGGACTCGGACGTCTGGATCTCCGGCTGCGGCTGGATCTCCGGCTGTGGCGACGAGGCTTGCGGCGCCGCGGTTTCCGGGATGTCTTGGGCACCGACCATGAAGGCGGTCGAGGTCAGGAGTAGGATGGCGACAGCCCCAAAGCGGAGTGAAAATCCGTGAATCCTGCGACCCGGGCGGAATCGGAGGGGTAAATTCCGACGGATACGTTGACGGATACGTTTGGGATCGGACAGTCTGTGGCGGGACGGTGCCTCAGATGGCAGCGTTTCGAATCTCACGTGGGCGGGCTCCGTGGTCGGCTCTGCGAAGTGTCTACATCAGTTCTACGTCAACCCGGCCCGATTGTCACGGTCCGCAACCTATTCTCGCCCTCTCTAGCTGTCGATGCCCGCTCCCTATACATTGATCGACCTCTTCGCCGGCGCCGGCGGCATGACCCTCGGATTCACGCTCTTGAAAAACGGGCGCCGCCGAGCATTTCAGCCGATCTGGGCCAGCGACTTCAATCGCCACGCGGTCGCCACCTACAACGCTAATTTCGGCGACCACTGCCGACACGGCGACATCGTGGACCTGCTCGACGACCCGGCCACCCAAATTCCGTCCGCGGACGTGGTGATCGGTGGACCTCCTTGCCAGGGATTCAGCTTGCTCAACCGCAATCGCCGCGTCGACCCACGAAAACAGCTGTGGCGTCCGTTCATGGACATCGTGCGCCGATCCGGCGCGCGGGTCTTCGCCATGGAAAACGTGCGTCAGCTGCTGGGCTCGGAGGAGCTGGAGGAGATTCGCGAAGTCGCCGAGGACCAGGGTTTCCAGGTCACCGACGCCCTGCTGTGCGCGGCGGACTACGGCGTGCCCCAGGAACGCTACCGCGCCTTCGTCGTCGGCTCGCGTCTCGGTCCACCGAGCCCTGCTTTTCCGCCCATGCCCAGTCATGGCAAATCCGCCGACACCGGGCCATTGCCCCCTTGGCGCACCGTGCACGACGCCATCGCCGATCTACCGACCCCGGTGGGAACGACCCTGCATGACTTGCCCGCACCGTTGGATCTTCACTTCGGCAGATCGCCGACGGAAAAAAGCCGCCTGCGTTACCGCGCCGTGCCCCCCGGCGGCAACCGCTTCGATCTCCAACGCAACGCCCCGGACCTGACCCCGGACTGTTGGATTCGCAAAAAAACCGGCGGCACCGACCTCTTCGGTCGACTGTGGTGGGATCGCCCTTCGGTGACCATCCGAACGGAATTCTTCAAGCCGGAAAAAGGCCGTTACCTGCACCCCGACCAACATCGACCCATCACCCACCGGGAAGCCGCGCGGCTGCAATCGTTTCCCGACGACTTCATCTTCAAGGGCAACAAAAGCGAGATCGCCCGACAAATCGGCAACGCGGTTCCACCCCTGCTCGGCCGCGCCGTCGCCCAATCCGTGTTGGACATCCTGCAGGCGGCGGATTCCAGTCGCCGATAGCGCCAGTCAGTCCCCCGGAAAGGTAAGGGAAGGTCGCAACGGCGATTCGGAAAGCAAGGGTTCGAGCAGAACGGACTCCGCCATCTTGCCCAATATCTGGTCAGGTGATGTCTGCTCTGCTGTCCCGGATAGCTCTTCGCCGGCTGATGTCTTGGCCGCCGATAGGATCTGATCGCGGTCGTGACTGGCGATCAATCCGCGAAAGATGGACGACTCGACGCCGGTGAGCTCGAATTCCCAGAGACCCTTGCCGCCGGCTTGCTTCAAATACCGCTCGATATGCTCCAAGGTATCGCCTTCCGGCTCCCGCAGGCGCATGGCCCGCAGGAGGGAGCCGTGATCGGGCATCAGCATCAGCAGGGCGAGCAGGAATCGCGCATTGGGTTGGCGGACTCGTTTGCGGGCTTGCTCCACTTTGCGCACCCGAAGCTGCTCCACACAGACTTCCCAGAGCAGCTCGACCACCGGGCCATGGGATCTCCGAGCGAGCTGGAAGCATTGGTTGAAGAAAGCTCGCTCCACCCGATTCCGGTTCAAATTGAGCATGTCCAACGCCCAAAACACGGACTCCAGATCGCCGTCGCTCAAGAGGTTGGGCAAGTAGGTCGTGAGCCCTTCCAGCTCCCCCTTCAACATGCCGTCGAGCAAGATCAGCCGACGCTGACGCAGGGTGTCCGGCACGGTCGAGCCGATGCCGAGACCGGGATACAAATATCGCAGCTGAGGCAAACGATCCGTGTCTTGGCGAGTGCGGACCACCACGGTGACCGACGGAGCGTCGAGGTGAAAGAGCTGATGGATCAAGCGATCTCCGGAACGAATCGGCTTGAAATCCCCCACGGCCAGCAGCTCCGTGGACTCCAAAGCCAGCCGACCCGTGCGCAGGCTCGAGCTGAGCCGATGCTCGGTTTCGAAAGACCAATGGCTGTGCACGCTCGAGCCGGCCAAGACGTAGAACGCCCCGGAGAATCCATGGTCGTGGATGTGGGTCGTGCCCGTGCGCCAGAAGAGCACCTCGATGTAGAAACGGGAGCTGTCGAAGAGCAAGATCGGCGGCTCACCGAAGAGGCGGGCGAGCTGGGGTTGTTGCAGACCGTGGTGGGAGCCGAAGATCCAATCGTAGATATCGGTGAGCGCAATTCGATCGGCAGGCGGGTCCTTGCGCAGGTGCTCGCAGACCAAGTCCGGGAACCGCTCCTCGTCGTAATGGCAGGATCGCCACGCATCCTCGATCTGATGTCCCAGCCGGCGAAAATACTCGATCATGGATCTTGCTCGCGGGATTCGTTTTGGATTTCAAGCGCAGGGCTAGCCAACCCATCGGTTTCGCCGGGAGGTCGGCGACGCCAACGACGGTGCATCCAAACCCATTGCTCAGGGCGACGTCGGATCTGTGCTTCGATGGCGGCGGTCATGAGCGCCGTGGCCTCGGTGGCGTCGGCCGGCAGCTGCAGAGCGGCATGAAAGGTCACCCGGTGTCGTCCATTTTCCAGCCGCTCGGCAAAGGTGGGCACCACGTCCGCGCCCAATCGCAGGGCCAAATCCGCGGCGGCCGTGGGCGTGTGGGCGAGCTTACCGAAGAACGGCACCCACACCCCGTCGGTGCGGATGTCTTGATCGATCAACATGGCCAGGCAGCCGCCGGACTTGACGGTTTTGAGCATTTGACGGCTCGACTTCCGACTACCCCGCGCGATCGCCTCGGAGCCGAGGTGGGCCCGCAGATCCACCGTCAGCCGTTGCAAGCCTTCATCGTCGAAACCGCGGGTCATGGCCGCCAGACCCAATCCGTGGCTGTGGTTGGCGCAGGAGATCAGCTCCCAATTGCCGCAGTGGGCGGTCAGCACCACGATCGGTCGACCGGTCTGTCGAATCCGCTCGATTTCCTCGAATCCCACCACCTCTACGTATCGGCTCGCCCGGGCGGGAGATCGGCCCCAGACGTGCAACAGCTCGAAGAGGCACATGCCCAAATGACGGAAGGTGCGCTGGGTCAGCTGCCGGCGCTCCTGGTCCGAGAGCTCGGGAAAGGCCAGCTCCAGGTGGGTCCACGAGCGTCGGCGGTCACGACCGGCGAGGCCGACGGCCAAGCGTCCGAATCCGGCCCCAAACGCCTGGCACCACGACCAGGGAAGCAGGCCGAAGAAACCACGCAGCAGCCGCAGCAAGGGCGCCAGGGCCACGGCGCGGAACCCACGGCGCAGTCGTTGGATGGCGGTGGATCGCCGCCGGACCTCGGCCATGGGCGCTCAGGACTCCAGGGAATACGCGGCCACCAAGCGCCGCCAATCACCGCGGGCTTGTAGGATCAGCTCGATCATCTCGCGCGCAACCCCGTGACCGCCGGAGGTCGTCAGCACCCGATCCACGACCGCTTGCACCTCATCGACCGCGTCGCTCGGACAAAAGGCCAAGCCGCAACGACCCAGAACCGCCAAGTCGATCAAGTCGTCCCCGACAAAAGCCACCCGACCCGCGGCCACCTGCCGTCGTTCGAGGAAGGCATCGAAGTCGGCGGCTTTATTTTTCGAGCCGAGGATCATCTCGTCGACCCCGAGATCTTTGGCGCGCCGCTCAAGGGGACGGCTGCGTCGACCGGTGAAAATTCCGATGTGAAGCCCGGCCTTTTGGGCCAGCTTGAAGGCCAAGCCGTCCCGCACGTGGAAGGCTTTGATCTCCTCGCCCTTCGCGGTGTACCAGAGACGACCATCGGTGAGCACGCCATCGACGTCGAAGAGCAGCCATTCGAGCCGAGTCGCCCGCTGGACGAAAGACTCATCGAAGGATTCACCGAGGGGCTCACCGTGCTTCAAAACAGCTCCAAACGCCAGAGATCATGGATGTGCAAGGCACCCTGCAGCCGGCCTTCGTCGTCGGTGACGAAGAGGCTGGTGATGCGAAACGCTTCCATCTGCCCCAAAGCCGCCGACGCCAGCTGATCGCCGGAGATGGTGCGCGGTCCCGTGGTCATGCCTTTTTCCGCGGGTTGATCCCAGGCCACGTCCCCTTCCTGCAGCATCCGACGCAAATCGCCGTCGGAAATACAGCCCAGCAGCCGATGGTCGGCGTCGACCACGGCGGTGATGCCGAGCCCCTTGCCCGACATCTGCAGGATGGCGTCGCGCATGGACGCGTCGGCGCTCACCATCGGTAGCTGATCGCCGGTGTGCATCAGCTCCGAGACCTTGAGCAGCCGTTTGCCCAGGCGTCCACCGGGATGGAGCTGGGCGAAGTCCTCGGGGGTGAAGCCGCGGACCTCCAGCAGCGCCATGGCCAAGGCGTCGCCCAAGGCCAGGGTCGCGGTGGTCGAGGCCGTGGGAGCCAGGTCGAGGGGACACGCTTCCTTGTCGATCTCGGTCCGGAGATGCACGTCCGCGTGACGGGCCAGCGGGCTTTGGCTATTGCCGGTCATCACCAGCAGGGGCACGCCGAGCCGTTTGACGATCTCCACCAGACGCAACAGCTCCTCGGTGGTGCCCGAGTAGGAGGCGGCGAGCACCACGTCGTCGCGGGTGATCATGCCCAAATCGCCGTGGATCGCCTCGGCGGGATGCAAAAACAAGGACGGCGTGCCGGTGGACGCCAGGGTGGCGGTGATCTTCTTGAGCACCAAGCCGCTCTTGCCCATGCCCGTGCACACAAGGCGGCCCTTGCACGATCGGATGATCTCCACCGCACGGTCGAAGCTCTCGTCCAGCTGATCGATCAGCCCACGCACCGCCATGGCTTCGAGCTCGATCACCCAGCGTGCGACTTCCCGAGGCGGCCGTCCGGCGGTGGCGCCGGAAGACGCAGTGGGCGCGGCCGACGGGCTCATTGGGCTTCCCCCGGGTCGGTGATCTGAGACAGGCTCGGCCATACCGCGCGACGGACCGCCATCAACGACTCCAACAGTAATTGGGCTCGATCGGGCGGCAGCTGGGTGGTGGCGTCGGAAAGGGCTTCGTCGGGATTCGGGTGTACCTCGAGGAACACGCCGTCCGCGCCCGCGGCCACCGCCGCCCTGGCCAGTGGCTCGGCGAAACGCCTGGCACCGCCGGTGATCTTGCCTCCGCCGGGCAGCTGGAGGGAGTGGGTGACGTCGAAGATCACTGGAATGCCCTCAGAGCGCATTTGGGCGAAGGCCCGCATGTCGACCACCAGGTTGTTGTAACCGAAGCTATAACCCCGCTCCGTGACGCAGACCTTGTGGTTGCCCGTGGCGCGGATCTTCTGCACCGCTTTGGGCACGTCGCCGGGGGCCAAGAATTGCCCCTTCTTGAGGTTGACCGCTTTGCCCGTGGCACCCGCCGCTTGCAGCAAATCGGTCTGGCGACACAAAAAGGCCGGAATCTGCAGAACGTCCACCACCTCGGCGACCCGCTCACATTGGTCGGGCTCGTGCACGTCGGTGAGGATCGGCAGCCCCACGGTCTCCCGCACCTCGGCGAGGGCTTCAAGGGCCGCTTCCATGCCGATGCCGCGGAAGCTGTCCAAGGAGCTGCGATTGGCCTTGTCGAAGGAGGCTTTGAAGATCATCGGCGCGCCCAGAGCTTCGCCCATGGCGGCGACGATTTCCGCCACCTCGAGCACGTGCTCGGCGCTTTCCACGGCACAGGGTCCGGCGATGATCGGCATGGCCTCGCCGCCGAGCTGAATTCCATCGGTCAGCTCGATGGGGTCCAGCTTGTGGCGCACCCCCTCCTCCGGCTCCTGAAGATTCAAGGCGCCGCCGTGCTCGCTCAAGCCGGCACCTCCACCGCCGGGGTGACCGCCCGTTCTTTGCGGCGCTCCGGTTGCTTCTTGCGTTCCTGCTCTTCGATCGCCGCTCGGATGAACGACACGAAGAGGGGGTGGGGCTCCGTCGGCCGGCTCTTGTACTCGGGATGGAATTGGCTACCGAGGAACCACGGATGGTCCGGCAGCTCCACCATCTCGACGAATTTGCCGTCCGGGCTTTTGCCGGCCACCACCATGCCGTGCTTCTCCAGCGCCGGCAGGTATTTTTGATTCACCTCGTAGCGGTGGCGGTGACGCTCGCTGATCACGTGCTCGCCGTAGATCTCGAGAGCCCGGGAGCCCTCCTGAAGCCGACACGGATAAGCGCCGAGACGCATGGTGCCGCCGAGGTTTTCCACCCCGAGCAGGTCGCGTAATTTGTAGATCACCGGATCCGGGGTGTCCTCGATGAATTCCGTGGACGCCGCGTGTTGAATGCCGCAGACGTGACGGGCGAATTCCACCACCATCATCTGCATGCCCCAACAAATGCCGAAACACGGCACCTTCTGCTCCCGGGCGTAGCGAATCGTGGCGATTTTGCCCTCGGAGCCGCGTTTGCCGAACCCGATCGGCACCACAATGCCGTCGACCTCGGTGATCTCCGACGGCCAATGATTCCTCTCGATCTCCTCGGCGCTGATGTAGACCAGCTCGGTTTTGGCGTCGTTTTCGAGGCCCCCATGGATCAACGCCTCGTTGAGGCTTTTGTAGGCGTCCGCCAGCTCCACGTACTTACCGACGATGCCGATTTTGACCCGATGCTTGGGGTTGCGGGAGCGGCGCACGAGCTGCTGCCACTTGGAGATGTCGCGGTCGTAATGGGGCAGATTCAGTAGGTCGAGCAGAGTCTCGTCGAGACCGTCCCGCACAAATTCGAGGGGCACCTCGTAAATGGACTTGCAGTCCCGCGCTTCCACCACTTGCTCGGGATCGACGTTGCAGAAGAGCGCGATCTTCTGTCGCAGCTCTTCCGGCAGCTCACGGTCCGTCCGGCAGATGAGGATGTCCGGCTGGATACCGATGGCCCGCAGCTCGCGCACGGAGTGTTGGGTGGGTTTGGTTTTCAGCTCGTCCGCCGCCGCCAGATACGGCACCAGGGTGACGTGCACATCGATGGCGTTGCGTCGCCCCAGCTCCTGACGGAATTGGCGGATCGCCTCCATGAACGGCAGCGATTCGATATCGCCCACGGTGCCGCCGATCTCCACGATCACCACATCGTGACCGTCACCGAGACGGCGCATGGCCGCTTTGATCTCGTCGGTCACATGGGGGATGACCTGCACGGTCTTGCCCAGGTAGTCGCCGCGCCGCTCCTTCTTCAACACGGAGTCATAGATTTTGCCCGTGGTGTAGTTGTGGTGCTTGGTGGTGGTGGTGTGGGTGAAGCGCTCGTAATGTCCGAGATCGAGATCCGTCTCAGCCCCGTCGTCGGTGACGTAGACCTCGCCGTGCTGATAGGGCGACATGGTGCCCGGATCCACATTGACGTAGGGATCGAGCTTCATGAGGGTCACTTTGAACCCCCGGCTCTCGAGAATCAAACCGATGGACGAGGCGGCGACGCCCTTGCCGAGGGACGACACCACACCGCCGGTGACGAAGATGTATTTGGTCTTCATGTCGATTTCCTGAAGATCGATCAGGACCCCGAAGATTCGGGATCAGCTGCGGAGGTTGAAAGTGATGGTTCGGGGTTCTGGGTTTCGAGCTCTTTCGAAGGCCGTGTTGAATCTTGTGCCTGGAGCAGGCTTTCGACCCGCGCCAAATCCTCGGGGGTGTCGACTCCGGGATGGGCCGGGCGATCGAGGGCGATCACCTCGATGCCGATACCGTGCTCCAAGGCCCGGAGCTGCTCCAAGGACTCGCTCAGCTCAAGGGGCGTGGGAGGCAAGGAGGCGAGGCGCAGCAGCACGTCGCGACGGTAGCCGTAAATACCGATATGCAATCTCGGCGCGGCATCGGCCTGGGCTTGGCGAGGATAGGGGATCGGCGAACGTGAAAAATAGAGGGCTTTGCCGCCCAAGGCGGTCACGACTTTCACCGCGTTGGGATCCTGGAATCGCTCGGGGTCGAGGGGCGCCGATAGGGTCGCCATCTCCGGTGCGGGCGGAGCCGTCTCGGTACCGCCGGCGGATTGAAAGCGTCGCGCCAGAAGCCCTACCGCCGACGCGTCGATCAACGGCTCGTCGCCCTGGATGTTGATCACCGCCTCGCAATCCCACGATTTCGCGGCCCAAGCGATGCGGTCGGTGCCGGAGAGACAATCTTCCGGCGTCATCTCGACCTCACCGCCGAAAGCGGACACCGCGTCGAAGATTCGAGAGTCGTCGGTCAGCACCACGACTCGATCGAGCTCGGGAACCGCCTCCACCCGACGCACCACGTGTTCGATCATCGGTCGTCCGGCGATCAAACGAAGGGGTTTGCCAGGCAAACGGGTCGACGCATAGCGCGCGGGAATGGCGCCGATAATGCGGCCTTTTGCCATCACAATGCTCTTGGGCGAGTGGGTCGATGTATGGGGTCGTCCCGGTGGAAGGGGATCCGGCGCGAGCCGGTGCGTTCACCGGGATTCGACACTACCGCTGACGGCGCTATTCGTCAAACGGTGAACGGAGCTCCGTAGTGGCGGGGCTTGCCCCCGCCAGCTTCACTCCAACCCAAGACAAACGGGAGGGGACAAGCCCCTCCCCTACGTAAGTAGTCTTTTTCAACGAATTCCGATCTGGCCCGGATCCCAAGCAGGAGGACGGCCGAAGCCATCCCAAGGAATCCAGGCGATCCCAAAGCAAAATGGGGATGGGCCGGAACCCATCCCCGAAAGCGATACATCTGCTCCGTGGCCTAGCCTACGGACAGGTGGCGAAGGCCAAGGTGTCCTGGATCGGCTGGAAGGGATCCGAGAGGTTGTTGTTGTAGATGCTGACTTGACCGGTCTCCGTGTCTTCGACGGTCAGCTCCACTTCCACGCTGGTCAGCCCACCGGCGAAGACCCAGAAATGGCCGTTGATGCCGCAACCGTCCAACACCTTGACCACCGCTTCCACGTTGGCTTGATCGAAGAACCAGAAATAACCCGTGTCGTCGGAGAGCACGATGGGTTGACCGTTACCGCGGGTGAGCTCGAAATTCTTCCACGAGGCGGTGACTTTGAAACGATCGCCGCGCAGCATCAGAGCCATGGGATCGAAATCGTCCTGGCGGGTGAAGGTGAAGGTGCCCAGGGGCGTTCCGTTGTTCATCGGCCCATAATTGCTGAGGGTGATCGGTGCCCGGGGCGAGGTATTGCTGTCGTTGGCGGTGTAGGAGCCGCCGTTGTCGGTGCCGGCGTCCCAGCCGTAGAGGGTGACCACTTTCTCGGTGACCCAGTCGCCGTTTTCGACCAGTGACAAACCCGAAACTCCGACGAACCAATCGGGGCTCGGCGCCACCATGGACACCAGGGTCAGCAGCGGATAGTTGCGGGTCACGGTGAACGTGGTGCTGATGCTGCCCGGAGACACCGCGATGCCTCCGGCGGAGATCACCGCCCTCGCGGTGCCGGCGTCGACCGCCGCCTGAACCTCGGCGTCCAGCGGGCTCTGCTGACCGCGCTCCGCCATCTCCTCCATGCCGTCACTGGCAATGCCACCCTCTTCCCAAAAGCTCACCTGATCGTTGTGCACGCCACCGATCAGACCCGAAAAGTGGGGGTTGGAGGGGAAGTTATTGGGGTGGGTTTGGGCGCTCCAATCGGCTTTGAAGCGCACACGGTAGATCGCTGATTCCGTGCCTTGGGCTTCCAGGACGGCGCCAGTCGTCAGCGTGACCAGGGTGAATAGGCAGGTGGCAAGGGTGAAACGTCTCAAGGGTATTCTCCTTAAATCTCTACCATAGTATCTATACAAACGATCGAAGCGAGAATCGATGGTGGGGGGGGCACGATAGCGATGCGTTTCCAGCACATACGGGCGAGCCCGATCCTTGGACGTGCCGTGACCGAGATCGACCCCAACTTTCGCGAAAAATTGTGCTTGCACCTCACGCAACGTGAGGTCTTAGGCTGGTTTCAGGTCACGAGCTTCGGCTCGAGCCTATTTCACTGAGCCCTCGACGAGAACAAGCCTTTCGAAGCGAGAAGATCACATCATGAATGACCAGAAGCCTTCCATCAACAGCGCCGAGATCGACCGCAGCCCCGATGACCGTGACCTCGAAGAGCGTGAGATCAAGGTCGGTGAGCTGGCCGAGCGCACGGGCATTTCAGTCCGAGCTTTGCATCATTACGACGAGATCGGATTGCTGTCGCCGTCGAGCCGCACCGCCGCCGGGCACCGGCTCTACGATCGGGACGCCCTGTTGCGCTTGCAACAGATCTTGTCCCTACGCCGACTCGGGCTTTCCCTGGAAGAAACCCGGGAGATGCTGGTCAACCCCAGCACCTCGCCGCTGTCGGTGATCGAAGCCCATCTCGCCAAGCTCAGGAGAAATATTCGGCTCGAGCTGGAGCTCTGTGACCGTCTCGAGGTGCTCGCCGAGCGCCTCAAGCGGTCGGACACCGTGTCCACCCGCCTTCTTCTCACCAGCTTGGAGACCACCGTCATGATCGAAAAATACTATAGCCCCGACCAGCTCAAAGAGCTCGAAGCCCGTGGCCGGGCCCTCGGCAGCGAGGCGATCGAAGCCGCCCAGCGGGAATGGCTGGAGCTGATCGAACGGGCGCGCACGGAAATGGAGAATGGATCCCCGCCGGACGCCGAGCCCGTGGCGATCATCGCCCGCCGATGGCGCGAGCTGATCCAAGCCTTCACCGGCGGCAACCCGGGCATCGAATTCTCGTTGTCGAAGATGTGGCAAGAGCAACCCCAAATGGGTCAACAGCACGGCATGAACCTAGATCCCGAGCTGATGGCCTACATGGGCAAAGCCATGGCCGCCCTCGGTGACTAGGGATCCCTGAACCTTCGGCTCTCCTTTGCGTAGTGAACACAGCACGACCAAAGGAGAGCCCTCTTGTTGCTCCGAGACCTTCGATTTGCCCTGCGCAGCATCCGCAAAAACCCCGGATTCTCTCTCGCCGCCATTCTGACCCTGGCCCTGGGGATCGGCGCCAATACCGCGATTTTCAGCCTCATCCACGGGGTTTTGCTGGAGCCTCTCCCCTATCGAGACGGCGACGATTTGGTGGTGCTTCGCCAAAGCACCGCGGACATTGAAAACGTCCCGTTTTCGATCGCGGAATTCTTCGACTACCGCGACCAAAGCCGCCAGATGCAGCTGGTGGAATATCACTCCATGAGCTTCACTCTGCTCGGCCAAGGGGAGCCTCAACGGGTCTCTACGGGCGTGGTCTCCCACGATTTCTTCGACGTGCTCGGCGTGACCCCGTCCCACGGCCGTTTCTTTACCGAAGCGGACGAAGCCCATGGTGCCGAAGCCGTTTTGATCCTCAGCCACGGCTATTGGCAGAGGCAATTCGGCGGCGATCCGCAGGTCGTCGGCCGCGTTTTCGAAATGAACAACCGTCCCCACACGGTGGTGGGCGTATTGCCCCCGATCCCCCAATTTCCCAACGAGCATGAAATCTACATGCCCACCTCCGCATGTCCGTTCCGGGCCGCCGGACAACAGGCCATGCACGAAAACCGCGGCGCCTTCAGGGGCCTGACGGTCTTCGGCCGCCTGCACGACGGCTCGTCGGTGGACCAAGCCCAAAGCGAGGTGGCCGGCCTAGCCCAGCGTTTTTCCAAGGAATACCCGGAAATCTACGACCTGGCTCCAGGATTCGGCGCCGCAGCCTCTCCCCTACAAGAGGAGCTGACCAAGGACGCCCGGCCCATGCTCTGGATCTTGCTCGCCACCACTGCCCTGGTGCTGCTTTTGGCCTGCATGAACGTCGCCAATCTGACCCTCGCTCGCCTGCTCCGACGTCAGCGGGAAATGGCCATTCGCACCTCCCTCGGCGCCGGCCGGAGCACCCTGGTGCGCCAAATCACGGTGGAGTCGGCCCTGCTCGCCCTGGCGGGAGCGGTGGTGGGCTTGGGGGTCGCGTACGCCGGTCTCGAGCTTTTGGTGCATTTCACCGCCCGATTTACACCCAGGGCGATCGGCATCGAGATCAACGGCACCGTGCTCATCTTCACCCTGCTCCTGGCGGTGGGCGCCAGCCTGTTGTTCGGCGCGGTGCCGGCGGCGGGGCAGCGCATTTCCCTCGCCGGGGTCGTCCGGGAAAGCGGACGTTCCTCAGACGGCAAGGGCAAGCTGCAAACCCGCGGCGCCCTGGTGGTGTTGCAGGTCGCCGCCTCGGTGGTTCTCTTGGTGGGAGCCGGGCTTCTGCTGCGCAGCTTCAGCGCCCTACAACAAGTCGACCCGGGATTCGACCCGGAAAACGTGATCAGCGCACGGGTTTCTTTGAATTGGTCGAAATACGCGGATCGGGAGTCCCGGGTCGCATTCTTCGATCGGCTCCTGGACGAGCTCCAAGGACACCCGGGCGTGGTGTCGGCGGCGATCGGCTCGGTCACCCCCTTGAGCCAGAACGGCGGCAATACCCAAACCTTCCGAATCGAAGGTCGACCGCCGGAAGAAGGGGTCACCCAAACCCTCGACGTGCAATTCGTGACCGACGACCTCTTTGCAACCCTCGGCATTCCCCTCGAACGAGGGCGTCTCTTCGACAACCGGGATCACGCCGATTCCCTCGCCACCGCGGTGATCAGCCATTCCCTGGCGGGGCGGTATTGGCCCAAAGACGACCCCATCGGCCGGCGTCTATCCATGGACGGCGGCCAATCCTGGTTCGAAATCGTCGGCGTCGTGGGGGATGTCCGCCAATACGGCTTGGATCAAGCCGCCGCCGAGGAGCTGTACCGACCCTTGGCCCAAACCGGTATGTCCAATCGTGTCTTCGTCCGCACCCGGTCCGAGCCGGGCGCCATGGCCAACGATCTCAAGCAGGCCGTGCTGGCGGTCGATCCCGAGCAACCCATCGACCGCATCGAAACCCTCCAGGCCACCCGCGACGCCTCCCTCGCGACACCCAAAACGTCGGCCATGTTGCTGGCCCTTTTCGCCGGCCTCGCCCTGGCGATCACCGCCACGGGCGTCGGCAGCGTCATGGCTTGGTCGGTCGGTCAACGGACCCGAGAAATCGGTGTGCGGATGGCCCTCGGCGCCCGAGCGTCCGAGGTGTGGACCATGATCCTCAAACAAGGCTTGCGCCTCGTGCTCATCGGACTGGCCCTCGGCCTGGTGGGCGCCCTCGCCTTCGGTCACTTGCTCTCGGGTTATCTCTTCCAAACCCAAGCCTACGATCCCCTCACCCTCGGCCTCGTCGCCATCGTGCTGATCGCCGCCGCCGGCCTTGCCTGCGGGCTGCCGGCCCTGCGCGCCGTGAAGATCGATCCGTCGGTGGCATTGAGGGGGGATTAAGGCGCGGGGAGATGGAAGCGGGCGAAATCTAGTCGAAGCTAAGAGCGAGTCGAGAGTAAATGGACTCTCGTTCGTCGTCCATGGCTGAGATAGGCTTCAGCCATGGACACACAGCAGGCCCCAGCCCTCCCCGCTTCGGTTCCCGGCGTCTTCGACGTGGAAGTCTACGGCCCCGAGGGGTCCCAGGCTCCCCAAGTGCTTTTCGAGGTCCCCCACGGGGCGACGGCCGCGGAGCATTACGAAACCTTGCGCGAACGGCTGAGGAGCGACTTACCCGACGGTCTGGATGGGTTCTTCTACATCAATACCGACATCGGGGCTCCGGAAGTGGCCGTGGCCACGGCCAATCGTTTGGCGGAGGCCGGGATCCGATCGGTGGTGCTCAGATGTTTGGTGCCGAGAACCTTCATCGATTGCAACCGCTCCCTCGACCACCCCGGTGCCGGCGCGGTGACTCCGGGTTTGCCCGCCTACATCGATGACGATGACGATCGTCAGCTGCTGTTGGATCTCCACCATCGCTATACCGCCGCCGCCAACGCCGCCTACGAAGTGGTTTGCCCGCAAGCGGCGAGCTATGCCGTCAACTTCCACACCTTTGCTCCCCGTTCCATCGCTTTGACCAAGATTGAGCGATCGATCGTCAAAGATCTGCGAGCCGCCTACCAACCCGGCGTGATCAATACCTGGCCGATGCGGCCCGAGGTGGACCTCATCACCCGCGCGGCGGACGACGAGATGATGGCCCCTGAGCACCTACGGGACGACCTCCGGCAGCGATTGGAAGAAGCGGGCTTCGAGGTCAAAGAGAATCACACCTATCGGTTGTTCCACGCCACCATGGGCTATTGGCACAGCAAACGTTGGCCGAACAAATGTCTCTGTGTGGAAGTCCGTCGCGACTTATTGGCCAAGGAATTCCTGCCGTTTGAGCCCATGGCTATCTGTCCGGAGAAAGCAGGCGCTATTGCCGGTCCCCTGGCGGAAACGCTTCGCCAAAGCCTCCAAGGGTCTTGAGCAATTCGCCCTAGCTCAGTATCTGGCATAATCTCTCCCGTTACAGATTCACTTCCGGCCGCTCCGGAAGCCGTCTCGACAGGAGATTTCTATGTTTCGGATTGCACGTGTCGGCCTCGTCTCACTGCTTTCGATTGGGGTCACAGTCTGGCCCTGCCTCGGTCAAGAGGCCTCCGAGGACCGCTCCCAGCACGCCCACGGCGAGCACGGCCATCAAGGGCACGGCCATCAAGAGCACGGTCACCAAGGGCACGGCCACGACCAAGAGCCGACCATGCCGAGGCCGTCGGTGGAAGGGCAAGAGCTCGCGCGGCTCAAAAAAGAGATCCCTCCCCCCTCCGAGCAGAACCTGAATTTTGAAGACGGCCCGAACGCCGCACCTTGGATCCTCGGGGGCCGGGGTTACAGCCTAGAGCTCGACACCGAGGTGGCCCAGTCGGGACAACGCTCCTTGCGGATCCGCTACGAGGAAGCCGGCCGTTTCGCCGTCGCCACCCTTCCCTTCGACGCCAAATCCGCCCTCGGCAAGCGCCTGCGCTTAACGGGCTATCTCAAGACCGAGGACGTCGCCCAGGGTCACGCCGGATTGTGGATGCGTGTCGACCAAGGCAGTCGAATGGTGGCGTTCGACAACATGGACCGTCGCGGGGTCAGCGGTACCAGCCCCTGGACCCGATACACCGTGGAGCTGGACGTCCCCGATGGTGCGACCCGAATTTTCTACGGCGCGCTGCTCACTGGAATCGGCACCGTGTGGGTCGACAACTTGGCCATTGCATCCGAAACGGTGCCGCCGGTGAAATCCGTGGAGGTGAGCGGCAAGGTGATGGGATCCGACGGCCAGAGCCTCGGCGGCATCCACCTGGCCCTCTCTCCGACGCACCCCTCGGGCCGACACATTGCTTCGCCATCCCGAGCCGAGTCTTTTTGGTCCACCACCGACGACAGCGGCAGCTTTATTTTTGATCAGGTGCCCGAGGGCCGCTATCAGCTGACCGCTACCAGCCCGGACGGCTACGCAATTCTCGAAGACGTCGAGGTGAAGGAAGGTGCTCCGCTTGCGATCCCAAAGCTCGCTAGCGACAGCGTCGACCTGTCCGGTCGGCTTGTGGATTCCGACGGACAGCCCGTGGCCGGAATGGCCCTTGAGGTCTCAGTCGGCACGGACGCCGGTGTTCACGTCTTTGCCGCGCTCACGGATAAAGACGGGCAATACCGAGCCCAGGTGCCCAGTCACGATTGGGCACACGCTCGATGGGAGGAGCCTTCCAGTATGGCCATTGGGCGAGCTCCGAGCTCAGCGGACGGCTCGAGCTCGAAGATGTCCTTGCAGGCGATCCGCAAGGGCATGCCCATGCGTGGCACGATCGCCGACTTCACCGCGGGATCCCTGGTGCTCGCAAGCACCAACCCCAATCAACCCATCGGCGATCTGGAAGACGTGGTCGAGATCGTCGGTGACGCCCGAGTGGTGGCCCTCGGCGAGTCGTCCCCCGGAACCCACGAGCTTTTCGAGCTCAAACACCGTCTGGTGCATCTGCTCGTGGGAGAGCTGCAATTCACGGCTCTGGCGTTGCCCCTGGGCGCTGAGCTGGGCGGCAAGATCCAGGATTATGTGCAGGAAGGCACCGGTGAGACGCGAGAGGTGCTCGCATCGAGCCCGTGGTGGTGGCAGAGCCGGGAGGCGGTCGAATTCCTCGAAAGCCTGCGGGAGCTGAGCAGACCGGAACGCCCACTGCGGATCATCGGCTACAGCCCGGAGAAGCCGCCCGCGGAACAAGCCGCCGTCCTGCTTCGGGAGCTGGAAGCCTCGCCCCAAAGCAAGCTGGTCATTTGGGCCGACAATCGGTCGACGGCCCGGACTCCGATCTGGACGGAATCGATCGGCGCGCAGCTCGCCGAGAAGCTCGGGGACCAATATCTCGCCATGGGCGGGTTCTTCAGCCAAGGAGCATTTCTTGCCGAAACCCGGCCGGCGGGCTCCGCGGACACCTCGAAGCCCCCGGAGCGCGTTTGGCTGGTTCCTCCGGACAAAGAATTCTTGGACTACCTATTCGGCCAGATGGGCGGAAAGCTGGGTATCCACGACCTGCGCAACTTCGAGCCCGACGGGGAGGTCGAGCGATGGCTGTCGGCCCCGAGACCGATCCGAGATCTCGGACCGGTTTATCAGGGAGAGAAGTCCGGAGAGACGTCGATCCGGCTGACCCGAGCCTTTGACGCCCTATTTTTCGTGGAATCGACCACCTGCCTCGAGCCGCTGGGCTGAAGGACCGGAAAGGCCGACTGATCGGGCGGGGATTCCGCCCGACCCGTCGGCCTCGTGGCAGCTCAGCGTCCCCGCCCTACATCCCCGGAGCTTGCTCGGCGTCGGCATCTAGGGCAGGAGCCGCCTTGCTCGCCACGCCCGCGCTCACCGCACCGTCGTCGGCGTCATGTTGGTAGGTGGGAGAGCCGGGGCCCGGGCACAGCTGGTCGTAGAGGAAGACATGCTCTGCGAAGAACTTGAATTTGCGCCGATCCCCTTTGTATTGATTCAGAAGCTCCGGGCAATCCGCATAGAGCTCGGGAAATAGGTCTTTCCGGTAATGCCGCTGGGTGACCCGAATCGGCTCCTGGCCGTCTTTCACCACTAGGAATGCGTAGGGCATATCACCGAAGAGTCCCCAGCCGTCGAGCTTCGAAATGCCTTCCTTCGAGCTGGGCAGATAGTAGACCTGAAACCGGCTGTCGAAACCGGGGTTGATCAGCTGACGCAAGGCCACCCGCTCGGATCTGGGATGGCGCACCGCGTGGAATTCAAGCTCGTCCACCTCATAGATGCGTTCGAAGTCCGTTTTCCAGATCTCTTCCAGAGTGTCCGTGGACTCGGCCACCATGATCGTCCGCCAGAGATCGTTGATCGGCATCACCACCCGTTCAATCTCCTCCGCCCGAAGCTTCAGCTTCCTACCGTCGAAGGTTTTGAAGGTCAGCTTGGTCATGCTGCCGTATTTTGAGCTGGACCGGGAGATCGCCCCCCAATGCTCCTGCCCGTCGCGGGTGACCAGCAAGAGCTCCACACCTTTGGGTTTGTCCACAGAAGCGAGAAAACCCACTTTGGGTCGCTCAGCGGCCGCGGGCATGGCGGCCGCCGCTAGAAGGCTGAAAAGAATCAGAAGGGCTGCAAGCTTATGATTGATGCGTTTCCACATGGTGCTCTCCTCAATTTGAACGGTCTACGCGGGATCGTCCGCGCCACGGCCAACCTAGTAGCAACCCACATGCCATGTCAGGCAATCCTCCCGCTTTTCCCTCAAATTCCCGAAATGGCGTACTAAGAAGCGGGATCACGCGAGAATTACAACCACAAATCGAGTGACTCCCCTGACACTTTCGACGAAAACGTGTCATCTCTAGTGGACACCTGCCAGGATTTGAACACCCTCGTCAGATCTCGACTATGATCGGAGTCCGATGACGACCGAAACATCCACGCTTTCCGGCGCTAAGCCGCGGGTGACGGTGATCATGCCCGTGCGCAACGAAGCGGGCTTCATTGAGCTGAGCCTCGGCTCTGTGCTCGCGCAGTCCTATGGGCTGGACGCCATGGAGATCCTGATCGTCGACGGCATGTCGGACGACGACACCCGGCAGCGCATCGCCGACATCCAAGGCCGGGTGCCCGAGGCGGATATCCGCATTCTGGACAATCCTGGCCGAACCGCTCCCTATGCCCTCAACATCGGGATCCGCGAAGCCGGCGGAGACGTCGTCGTGCGAGTCGACGGTCATTGTGAGATCGGCCCGCACTACGTCGCTCACGCGGTAGAGCATTTGAAACACGGGGCAGATGGTGTCGGTGGCCCCTTGGAGACCGTCGGTGAAGGCGCCACGGCGAGGGCTATTGCCGCGGCCATGAGCAGCCGTTTCGGGGTCGGCGGTGTCGCTTTTCGAACCACCGAAGCCGCCGGCGGCATGGCGCCACCCCTGGATCTGGAAGCGGTGCGCGAGGTGGATACGGTGGCGTTTCCGGCCTACACCCGGGCGGTGATGGACCGGGGCGGCCCGTACAACGAGGAATTCGTTCGCAATCAAGACGACGAATACAACTATCGCCTGAGGAAGGCCGGGGCCAGACTGGTGTTGGCCATGGACATGCCGGCCCGTTATTTCAGTCGCGCTTCTTTTCGCAAGCTGTGGCGCCAATACTTCCAATACGGCTATTGGAAGGTCAGGGTGTTGCAAGAGCACCCCCGACAAATGAGCGTCCGCCAATTCGTGCCGCCGCTTTTCGTGCTGGCGCTGCTCATCTCGGTGATCGTCGGTGTGTGGGCAGGCCCACCCTGGGCGTGGACGTCGGGGCTCGTGGCCGGCAGCTATGTGATCGCTAACCTGCTCGCGACCCTTGCCGTCGGGGCGTCCATGGACGAGCCAGAGCTCGCGGTGGTGTGGCGCCTACCCCTCTGCTTTGCGCTCCTGCATTTGGGCTACGGCAGCGGCTTCTTGGTGGGCCTCATCCGATTCGTCCATCGCTGGTAGGCAGTCGGGATCAGCCCGCTCGAAACGTGCCCGGCTCGTCCAGCAGCGCCTGGAAGTGCTCGAAGAAGCGGCCGACGTGCAGACCGTCCATCAAGGCGTGGTGGACCTCCACCGAGACCGGGAGGCACCAACGGCCGTCTCGCTCGAAGTATTTGCCGAAGACCAGCTTCGGAATCGCCTCGTCGGAATTCCACCGTCGGGCGTGGGAAAAACTGGTGAATTGAACCCACGGAATCACGGAATAGTGGATCAGATCGTCGTCACCGGCATGGGGCTCCAATTCCGTGGTGTCTTTGACCCGGTCGAGCTCTTGCCGACCTCGAGCGCTGAACTCGCCGAAATCCTCCAAAAAAGGAAAGTAGCCGAAGCCGAAGCCGAAGCTTTCATCCCGTCGCATGACGGTGGAGCCGGCATGGATGACGTCGTGGACCCACACCCGCTGATCGCGGATCCGATAGCGAAACGGCTCCACAGCGTTCGCCGCCTTCAATGAAGCGTAGAACAGAGCCATCGAGATCGAAGGCCCCGTGGCCTCGCGGCTCAGTCTCTTCAGGGCCGTGATGTCCACATCGGCACACAAATTGAAATAGGGGTTGTCGTAACCGCGGAAGAAATAGAAGTGGCGGCTACGATTCCACGACTCGAAATCTAGGAATCCACTCATACCCAAACCCTAACCCATCTCGATCCGTCAGAACATGCCGCTTGCACATCGAATTCGGCAACCATCGCTCTGCACGGAAGCCCGGTGAATCGTGCATGCGCTAAACTACGCTTTTCCATCCAATCCGGGCCTGTCGTCGTATGTCACCTTAGGGTGTTTCTTTCCATGGATCTCGACCGCACGTGAGCTGAATCTTGTCCGAGCCCATGAAAAAACTGAGCCTGCTGCTGACCAGCATGGCCATCGCCGCCCTCCTATTCATCGGCGGCTACGAAGCGATCGAAAACGTGCGCTACTACCGGTGGCACGCGGACTTCGGTGGCACCGCTTGGCTCGGCACGGTGACCGTGCCCTCGGACAATCCCGCCTTGATGTGGGAATACAGACCCCACGCGCGACACAAACGCATTCGGACCAACAACTTCGGCTTCCGGGGTGACGATGTCGAGGTGGCCAAATCCCCGAATACCGTTCGGATCGCCTTTATCGGCGACTCCGTCACCCTCGGCTATGGTGTGGAAGAAGAGCTCATCTTCGTCAGCGTCTTTCACGACGAGCTGCAAAAGAAATTGCCGCAAACCGTGGAGGCGTTGAATTTCGGTGTCGACGGTTACAGCACGCCGCAAATTGCGGAGCTGATGCGAGCCAAAGTCGCCGATTTTCGACCGGATCACACGGTCTATACCATCTGCCTCAACGACTTCGACTTCACCACCAGCGCCGGCGAAAAAGTTCGATACTTCCGCAAACCCACGAGCTTCTTCCTGGTGAAGCTGGAGCACCTCTACCGGAAGATGCGGGGTTTGGACTTCCACACCTATAAATTCCGCAAGAATCGCGACCAAGTCTACCGAGAGATTCTCGACATGAAGGCCGTCGCGGAGCAGAGCGGAGGCTCTTTCGAAACCGCTTTGCTGCCTATCTTTCCGCAGCAGGTCAACAGCTTTGCCTACTATCCCCACGACGAGATTCACCAAGATGTCGAGGCTTTCGCCAAGAGCCGGAATATTCCTTTTACCGACATCCTGAAGGTATTCCGTTCCAGCGGTGGCCCACCGAGGGCCTACAGCAATGACGTTTGGCATCCCAATGCCGATGGCCATCGGGTGATCGGTGAGCGCTTCGCTCAGAGCTTCCTCCGCAATCACCCGGACTTGGAACGGCCCCAGCCCTAGTCACCGACTCCGTCGCGAGACGCCGGAGACGCCTGCAATGTGGCGTCTGCAATGTGGCCCTCGACGCCACTGTCCGGCATACTAGGGGCCTCTTCCCCCGTGGAAGCTTTTGCTTTCGATGTGCTTCGCCCGCGGCACCAGCCGGAGAAGCTCAGGTTTGCTGAGTCGAAATCCAGCCTAGAGAGGAAATATGTTTGATCCCCGATACGACCGCTTGGCCGATCTTTTGATCGGATATTCCTGTGATCTTCAATTCGGTGAGAAGGTCCTCATCGAGGCCTTCGACACCCCCATTCCATTTGTCCGCAGCCTGATCCGACGGGTCGCCAAATCCGGGGGCGAGCCCCTGGTGAGCCTCAAGTCCAATGTCGTCATGCGGGATCTGATGATGGTCGGAACCGAAGAGCAGATGCGCGCCATCGGCGAGGTGGAATCCAACCGGATGTCCAAAGTCGCCGCCTATGTGGGAATCCGCGGCAACCCCAACGTGTCGGAATGGTCCGACATCCCAGCCGCCAAGATAGACCTCTACCAACGGCTCTGGTGGGTGCCGACCCACCGTGATCTGCGGGTCAACAAGACCAAATGGGTGGTGCTTCGGTGGCCGGATCCGTCCATGGCCCAGCTGGCCCACCAATCCACGGAGGCCTTCGAGGATTTCTACTTCAAGGTGTGCACCCTGGACTACGCCCGCATGGCCGACGCCATGAAACCCTTAGAGAAGCTGATGGACTCCACCGATCGCGTGCATCTGCTGGCCCCGGGCACGGATCTCCGTTTCAGCATCAGAGATATCCCGGCGGTCGGTTGCGCGGGGGCGAACAACATTCCAGACGGAGAGGTGTTCACGGCACCGGTGCGCGACAGCGTCGAGGGCACGATTCAATTCAATACCGTATCGGTCTACCACGGCGTCACCCACGAAAACGTGCGCTTCACGTTCGAGAAAGGACGGATCGTCGACGCCCGGAGCTCGAACCAAAAAGCCCTTGATCAAGTGCTCGACACCGATGAGGGTGCCCGGTACATCGGAGAGTTCGCCATCGGCTTCAACCCCTACATCACCGAACCGATGAAAGACATTCTCTTCGACGAAAAGATCGCCGGCAGCCTGCACTTCACGCCGGGCTCCTGCTACGAGGACGCCGACAACGGCAATAAGAGCAAAATCCATTGGGATCTCGTTCTGCGCCAAAACGAAGATGTCGGCGGCGGGGAGATCTGGTTCGACGATCGTTTGATCCGAAAAGACGGCCGCTTCGTGCTGCCGGAGCTCGAGCCCCTCAATCCGGAGCATCTGGCGACCGAGGGCTGAGCTGCAACCCACCGGAGCAAGCCAAATACAACCTCAGCTTAGGGAGCAATGCATGGGCGCCGAAGACCAGACATTCTTGGTAACCGGTGCGGCCTCGGGCATCGGCCGCTGCCTGGTGGGAGCGCTGCTCGCCCGCGGCCACCGGGTCATGGCCGCCGACCTGAGATCCGAAACCCTGAGCAGCACCGCCGCGGCGGACGGCTGGCCGCAGGATCAAACCTTGCTCCAGGCCTTCGATATCCGCGACCCCGAGGGCTGGCAACAAGCGACGGACGCGCTCATCGAGGCCTGGGGCCGACTCCACGTCGTGATGAACGTGGCGGGATTCCTACGACCGTCGTGGATCCACGAATGCACCGATGACGACGTGCACACCCACTTCGACGTCAACGTGAAGGGTCTGATTTTCGGAACCCGCGCGGCGGCTCGGGTGATGATCCCCCAAGGATTCGGCCACATCGTCAATATCGCGTCCCTCGCGTCCATGGCTCCCGTGACCGGTCTCGGGCTTTATGTCGGCTCCAAATACGCGGTCCGTGGATTCTCCATGGCCGCCGCCCAGGAGCTCGCCCCCAAAGGCATCTCGGTCACCACCGTCTGTCCCGACGCCGTGCAGACCCCCATGCTCGACCTCCAGCTCGACTACCCGGAGGCGGCCATTACCTTCACCGCCCCGCGTTTCTTGACCGCCGAGGACGTCACCCGCCTGATCCTCGACAAGGTGCTCCGAAAACGGCCGATCCTCGTATCCATACCCCGGAGCCGCGCTCTGCTCGCCAGGTTGGCGGATCTTTTCCCTTCGGTCGCCGGGTTGTTGACCCGCCGCCTGCAAGGGCAAGGGGATCAAATCCGTCGGCGGATGAAGCCCGGTCCCTCGGCGTCTTAATACGCCTAGCCATCTTCGTGGTGCACACTCGTATCTCCCTCGGGCTGGGCTTAGAGACCTGAGCCGGGCTCGCGCTGGCCATTTTCGCGTTCGGACGGTATATTTCCTGGCATAAATGCTCTTGTAGCATTTCGCTATCCAACGCTTTCAGCCATCTCTTCTCATCGGAGGCTTCATGCCCCAGATCTCTTTTCGTCACGATTCGATCCTCTTGGTGATTTGCTTTCTGAGCCTCGGGCCAATCGCCCAGCAACACCTCCTCGAAGCTCAAGGCCCATCGGACGGGCTCACCACCTTGCTCGACGCCCACAAGGCCCAAAACTCCAATCGGCCGGCTCGCGGGTATCAGCCCCGAGGCTGTGGGTTCGACATGAATCGAAACGGGATCTTCGGCGAGCCGGAGGACTGCATGGTCTGTGACGGCGCGACCACGGACCCGGATTTCGATGGGGTCAATGAGGACCTCATCTACGTCGATTGCACCAACGGTGCGAACACTCTCGATTGCGGATCGCCCTCCAATCCATGCCGAACCATTCAATGGGCCTGGGACAGCCGGGGTGATGGACCCGATGACGGCAGCGAGGACATCATCTGCTTCCGAGGCAGTTGCACGACCGTGGAGTTTTACTCCCCCGACAACAGCGGCGTGCCCGGTTATTACACCGTGCCGGCTTCCGGCAGCCAGGTTCGAGCTTGGCGTTATCCCAAGAATCCCACGATGCTGGTGGGCTGGGATTTCGACGGCGACGGCGAGTACCCCCCTGAGGATCGGGACGATCAATCCCTGTTGGACGGCACCGGCTTGGAGCGCGCCTTCCGCCTCGACAGCGACACCGACTACCTCGAGATGGGCCATTTCTCCGTGCGCAACTACGGCCGCTTCACCCCCGGTGCCGACGACACCGGCTTCCTGAGATTCGGTCCCACTTTCGGCCCCCAGGAATATCAGTACTTCCATGATCTCGAGCTGTTGCAAATCAACATGGATCGCGAGACCACCTCCCGGGTCACGATGATCAGCCTCTTCCCGACGGTGGCCATTCCCCAGTGGATTCAATTCGCCAATTGGTATGCCCCCGACAACGGACAATGGTTCGCCCGCGGCTCGGGCTACGACGATCCGCCGGACTTCGGACCCTTCCGATTCACCAACATCACCCGAACCTCCCACAGCTGCGACTTCTCCGACTGCGGCAGCAGCGCCGGCTCGACCCTCTTCAAGCTTTGGGGATATCTATCGGGAGTGGAGATTCTGGACTCGGTTTGGGACGCCAATCCCAGGGCCTGGGAGCCCAAGGTTCAGGGCGGCCCCTCCGGCTCCAGCTTCGTCACCGCCGCCCATTGCAGCCAGGATTGGATGGTGCGCAACAACGAGGTGATCGATTTCAAGAACGCTTTGATCGTTCAGGGTTACGCCGACGGCTTTTGCAACTTCCCGGCCGCCCGCCCCACGGACGAGGTCTATTTCGACGGCAACATCGTGCGCAACACCTTCGAGCCCTGGCTCTACGGCGACCACGGCGTCCGCATCGAAGACGGCGGCACCCGCGCGGGGGAGGTCATCGGCAACGTTTACATCACGAATAACTTCCTCAGCTCGTCGACCGGCTGGGAAATGGCGATTTGGTCCAACCCCGGCCACGATTCAATTCCGCCCACGGGCACCATCACCATCACCAACAACACCCTCTACGGCAACGTCAACCGCTACGGCACGATCGTCATCGGCAATGTCGAAGGGCCCGAGCGGGTCTTCCCGCACCAGAATTACCTCATCGAAAACAATATCTTCGGGGGTTATATCTCCACCGACAACGGCGAGAAGGATCTCAACTTTCACACCACCATCGGTCCGTCGAATTTTCACTCCGAGCGCAACGTCTTCGGTCCTGAAGGAGAGTTCGTGTGGAATGGAGGACCGCGCACGGGTTTGGGCTTGTGGCGCAGCTTGAGCGGGGGCGACGCCGGCTCGCTGCTGTGCGAACCGTCTTTCGTCGACAAGAACAGCGGCAACTTCCACCTCACCGCCGGCGATAGCTGCGCACGCAATCGCGGCTTGGACCCCCTCGCCTGGCTCGCTCTAGATCTCGACGGCGAGCCCAGACAAGCCCTCGGCCCCACCGACATCGGCGCCGACGAGCTCCAGAACGAGCTCTTTGCCAACGGATTCGAGGCCGGCAACACCTTGCTTTGGAGCTCCACGGTTCCGTGAGCTGAGGCCAGCAAGCCGGACCGAGCCCGGTCGGGGGCAAGCCCCATAGGCGCTAACTTAGACTGCTGATAGCCCTATCTTGCGCCCTCACCCCCCAGCCCCCTCTCCCTACGCGGGCCGCCCGCAGACGGGAGAGGGGGAGCCGGAAAGCCGCACAACTTGCTCGGTTTAGTGGGAGATTTTTCTACGCCCAGACGGCTCAAGGCCACCTTTAAATGCGAGCGCGAAGCGCAAGCAATCATTCCCCCCTCTCCCGTCCCGGGAGAGGGGGGTTAGGGGGGTGAGGGCTGGCTGTTCAGTTAGAGTTGTGCAGCAGGTGAAAACCTCTTAGGTTAGCGCCTAATGGGGGCAAGCCCCGACCCTACGGCCGTGGAGGGCCTTGCGCCCTCCCGTTTTCCGCGGATCGAACCTGGTCGGGGACCGACGGATTTCTTACGGCAGCAAAAAGCGGGCTTCCTTGCCGGAAGCCCGCTAGCCATTTAGGCCCTATTCGGTCTAGCTCTGAATTCATCAGGTCCAGAACCCATCGGAACCGAAAGCCTCAAGATCCCCGGATCCCGAAGGAGCCGGGGATAGGGATTCACGGAACCGTGGAGAACCAGGCCGTGGTATCGCCGGACTCGAAGCCGTCCTCGAAGAGGTTGCTGGCCAAGCAGGACTGAACCGTCACGTCGTCGATCCACCAACCCGGGTGGTCGACGGACGAATCGGAGGTCATGCGGAAGCGGAATTGCACGCTCTGGCCGGCCCAGGCGTCCACATCCACCACCGTTTGGCTCCAATCCCGCGGATCGCCACACCAGGCGTTCTCGTTGGCGATCGGGCTGCTGAAGCTACCGCTGACGGGACCGTCGTACGGAATCACCACGATCTCCGATTCCAGACGGGTCCAAGTGGAACCGTCGGTAGAGATCTCGAGCACACCACCGTCATAGCAACCGCTACCGCTATCCTCGATCTCCTGATAGGTCCAGAAGCGCAGGGTGGTCGGCGATTGGCCGGCCGGCAGCGCGATGGACGGAGACACCAGGTATTGGTCGGAGATGGCGGCCGGGTCGTCGGCCCAGTAGGCAGAGGTGCCACTGTGGACCCGATCGGAGACCTCGGACCAAGTGTTGGTGCCGGTGCCGGCGGGCGTGGTCCAACCGGCGGCGCCGGACTCGAAGTCCTGGCTGAACGCGACCATCGGCGCGACACCGATCGGGCAATCACCCGGGGCCACGGCGGTGACGAAGCTGAAGGCCGCCGTGTAGGACTCGGTGCCACACGGATTGGAGGCCTGGACTCGCCAGTAGTAGGTGGTCGCCGTATTCAAACCGGTCTGCACCGTGTAGGAGGTACCAGCCACGTCCATCGCGGAGTCCACGATGTTGGTGAAAGCGGCATCCGTGGCCACCTGCACATTGTAGGTGCCACCACCGGCGGCAGCCGTCCAGGTCAGGGTTGGGTTCACGGTTTGGTCCATCTGACCATCGGTGGGCGTGGACAAGCTCACGGCGCCCGGCGATTGGTCGAAGACCTCCATGGACACCGGCAGGTCGAATTGGGTGGAGGTGTCGTCACCGCGGACGTTGAAGTCGTAGGTGCCGGCGGTCAGCCCACCCGTGCCGCTCACGGTCAGCTCGGTGCTGCCCGGCGCGGTCATCACCGGATTCGGATCGAATCCGCTGGTGGTGCCCCCGGGCGGGGTCAAGGTGCTCATGGTGATCGGGGTCGAGAAGGCGCCGCCCACCGTGATGTCGTAGACCGCGTCGTCACCGGCACAGATCGAAACCGTGTCCGGGGTCGCGCCCAGGAAGTCACAGGCCACCGGGAAGTCGAAGTCCTCGGAGTTGTCGCCGTTGCTGCCCGAGCTGCCCTGGTCGGCGTTTTCACCCAAACCACGACGGGCGAAGGCTTTCCACAGGATGCACTCGTTGGCACCACCGGTGAGGTTGACGTCCGCTTGCAGGATCGCGTCACGACCATCGACGAAACCGGGAGAGCAAGCTTGCAGCTTCATGCCGTCCATGACCAATTGGATCGCCAGGTTGTTACCACCGGTGGACCAATCGTCGTAGAAATTCGGGTTGAAGCCGTATTCGTCCACCAAGTCCCAATAGACCTCCCAGATGATCGTCGACCAGGTGAAGCCGATACCGTGCGGGACGGACAAACCACCGGTGGTATCACCGTAGGTGAAGCCGTTGGTGCCAAAATCTGTGGTGTACGGCGCGGGGCGGATGCCACCACCGGTGTCGGGCGGCTCGCCCAAGGCGTAGGTGCCGAGACCGCGAACGGTAGTGCGGGAGTCGCCGGCGTTGGCGGTCAGCACCAAGCCGAGCCAATCGCTCCAACCCTCACCCATCTGCTCGGAGTTGTTGAGGCAGAACACGTCGCTGGGGCCACCGGTCAGGCGGTTGGAAATACCGTGACCGTACTCGTGGATGATGATGCCGCTGGAGAAATCACCGTCGCGGTTGGGCGTGGTGGTGGTCCAGGTGTACATCTGCATGCGCGGGTTCGAGCCGTCCGCGGGAGTTCCGAAGTTGGCGTTGTTGGTGCCACTGCCGTCCTGGGCTTCGGCGAACACGTAGTCGCTGCCGGAGCCGCCGTTGCCGTAGTTGTTCTCCTGGAAGTTACCGGAGGCTTCGTCGAAGCCGTAGTGGTAGAAGACATCGTGAATGATGTTGTTCCAGTAGAAGAGATTGACCGCCGCTGCCGGCTTGTAATCCGCCGGGCTGTCGTTGATCAGGTCGAGGGCCACCAGAGCACCGGTGAAGTCCAATCCCGCACCGCCGTCGGGCTCGCCGGCGTCGGGCACGTTGTTGGCATCGGCATCGATGTAGGCGTGCACGTTGTTGCCTTGGGGGGTGGTGAACTCAGCACCCGCCGAGCCGTCGGTATCGTGCCAGCCGAAGGGAGACGCGGTGCCGTCGGCAGGATTGCTGACGATCGTCCGGCCGCCGTCGGGATCGGAGCCGGGCACATCGTCACCACCGTTGGTGGGATCGTTGTTTTCGTACGGGTACTCCGCCGGCATCTCGAAGACTTCGTACATGGGACCGCCAAGCTTGGTCTGAGCTTCGGCTCGCGGAGCCGCTTGGTTGACCCGGGGACGCTCTGTCGACACCTTGTGGTTATGGCCTTCGAAGGTGCCGAAATTGTCGTGCACCACCAAGTCTTCCTTGCCGAGCACCTCGCCGGTGTGGGCGTCGACGAAGATCTGCCACCAATTGGAGGTCTCGGCGATGTCTAGGTGCACGTGCCAAGCCAAACGCACGTCGTTGACGGCGCGCGGATACCAGATCAGCTGCACCGGAACGTCACCGGCGGAAATGCCGCCGTCGTTCAAGATCGTGTGGCGACGGCCGTCGGGTTTGGCGGAGCGGGCGGCAAAAGCCGGCTGCACACCGAGATCGAGGTGCGCGACCGCGGCGTTCGCGGCTTGCAGAGCGGTGATCGACGGCGTGGCTTCGTTGGCCGAGTTGCCGAGCCCCGGCATGAAACGGTTGCCCAAGCTCACCACCCGGCCATCGGCCGCGATGTTGACGTTGAGAATCGCGCCGAGCACGGGAATACCGGCCAGCTGCTGCTGCAAGTAAACGTGGCTGACACCGCTGGATTTGCTGTAGGAAGTCGAGCTGATCTCGACCTCGCCGACGTCGCTTGCGACCAAGCCGAGGTCGCCGGCGCGTTCGGAAACGAAGTCTTTGGCAATGGTCCGGGGCTCACCCGGACGGGCTGAGGACAGGGCTTGGGTGGAGCCCGGAGCCCTCAGGGTCTCCCCTTGATGGACGTACCTCTCGCCGGCCATCATCGGCGAGCTCACCATCAACAGGGCAGCACTCAGAAAGGTCGAAACACTCCGTAAGGATACGGTTCTCGTCACTGCTAGTCTCCTTGCGGAAGCACACGCCGGCCGTTTTATCTAAACGCCGCCGAGCGTTGCTCCCCATGCGTAGAAAGGATGCCTCCGCAGGCCTGAGATTCTCAACCTGGCGATCAGTAAATACCCGAAGAAAAAAGGAGGGAGAATCAGTCGTGGACAAGCTCTGTGTACGACTAACCCGCCGGTAGAACGAAAGCTAGGATCGTGGACTTGCCTAGAGAATCGCTTTAGCGAGAAGTCACCAGTGCCGTGCTTAAGGCTGATTACGAGCTTGGAGTATAGAGGACTTCAGCCCCGCCGGCAATCTCGATTCATCGGTCTAACGCGATCCCATTTCCCGACCGACCGGATAGAGGAGGTAGCGAGAATCGTGGTAGGGCGTCTGTCGATAGAACCACTCCAAACGCCCCCTGGGATTGGCCGCCAACTTGGGGTCCTCTTCCAAAGCCGCCTGGAATCGGGCCTTGAGCTCGGCGTCCGACGCCAGCATGCGATCGGCCATCGGTGCCATCACATAGCCTTCCACGTATTCGGTTCGGCTGAGGATTTCCGCAAAGAATCCCCATTGGAAAAACGAGTCGGGGGACTCCGGCTCCAACAGGAGGGCGGCCAAATCCGCCAGGGGCTGATCAGAGGGCACCCGCACCGAGCCGGGCGCGTAGGTCACGGTCTGCCGTTCGATCGCCGGCGCCTCCGGCAGCTCGATCCGAACGTGTCCCTCGAAAGGCTCGGGCGCTAGCTTCGCCCCCTTCACACGGTAGAGATCCACCTCGACTTCCACCGGTCGAGCCGTCCGCTCGAAGCGGATGCCGTGCAGCTCCAGACGCTCGATGACCTCGGGCCAAGCCGCCGGAACCCACCACGCGGTCGGCAGACGCACCGCCTTGACCGGCAGGTCTGGGCTGACGCGCTGGAGCGTCTTGGTCACCGGTTCTCCGAGCCATTCCACCACCTCCGCTCCGGCGGCCTCCGACCGTCGCTTCCGCCAAGCAATCCCTTTGAAGGTGACTTCCTCAGGCGCCGCCTCGCGATCGACGGTCCATCCCAAGGTCACGGTCTCGGGACGACGCCGGCGATCCTCTTGAATCGCTCGGTGCAGGGAGTCGGCGTGGGCGCCGACGGTCCTCAGGATGCTCTCCATCAAGACGTAGGTCCCCAAAACCCTCTGGGCGTAGGGCTTCAAGGAGTGGTTCTCGACCAGGATCGTCGGCAGATGTCTGGCTCCGCCGTAACCATCGGAAAAGCGGGGCGTGGCCGCGGACCATTTGAAGAGCAGGCCGTCCGGATCGTTGTTGTCGGTGGCGAAGACCAGGTAGCCGGGGATGTGACCCGCCGCTTCGAGCCTCGCGATCACCGACGGATCCAGCGTGGATTCCAGCCACTTTGAGATGGAAGGGGAATAACCCTGAGGACCCATATATCCCCAGGTGATGTCGTATTGATAGTCGATGCCGTCGGTGACGTGCACATCCACGTAGAGATCCGGGTCGTAAGCGTTGATCGCTTTAAGCACGGCGCGCGTCGCGGGGATGTCCGCCTTGGCGAAGTCGCGATTGAGGTTTTGATTGCGGGCGTTGGTGCGCCAGCCCATTTGCTCCGGCCCCCGTTGATTCACCCGGCCGAAGGGGGATCGCCGCTCGTGCCCGTCGACGTTGAGGATCGGCACGAAGAGCCAATTCACCCCTTCGAGCAACGCCTTCTTGCCCGGCTTGTGGACGAGGTCCCGCAACAACATCAAACCGGCGTCCTTGCCGTCGATTTCTCCGGAGTGGATTCCCGCTTGGATCAACACGGCCGGTTTCTTCGAGGCGCGGATCGCCTGGGCAGCCGTCGAGGCATCGAGCGAGGCGATCACCATCCACACATCTCGGTGCTCGGCGCTTTTGCCCAACGACACCTTGTGCAGGAAGGGCGCGGCGGCCACCAACCGGTCGAGCCACTCCATGGTCTCGTCGTAAGTCGGCGTGCTGGTCAAACCGCTCTTTTCGCTCGGCGTGATCCAAGGATCCTCGGAGCCGGGGGGCAGCGCGATCTCTTCGGTACCCTGCCATTCGAGGGTCGGCGGTAGCTCAGCCTCGATCTCCGGTGTTTGCGCCCGAAGCGTGAGGGCCTGGAGACCCATGAGTAGGAAGAGCGCCGGCATCAAGACTCGATTTTGCAACTGCATGGGACGTGGCCTCGGGTCCGAAATAGGTCTGGGTGAGCACAGGTCTGGGTGAGAGCGGGGGGTGCGAGCGCGGTGAGCGAGTGATCGCAAGGAGGGCCCGATCGTGGATCGGGCCCTACTGCTCGAGGCGGTTGGCGGGATCAGCCGAGCTCAGAGGGCCTCAAGGACCGCCTCGGCGCTGGACACTCCCACTTCTTTGCCCGGCTCCACGCCGAGGTACTCCACCACCCCGTCGTTGATCACCATGGCGAAACGGGCGGAACGCTTACCCAATCCGATGGCGGTGAGGTCCAACACCAGACCGAGGGCCTCGGCGTAGTCACCGTTTCCGTCGGAAAGGACCTCCACATGCCCTTCGGCGCCCAGGCTCTTGCTCCAAGCCGCGGTCACGAAAGGATCGTTGACCGCCATGCAGTAGAGCCCGTCCACACCCTTTGCTTTGATGGCGTCGGCATTCACCATGAAGCCGGGGAAGTGGGTGTCGTTGCAAGTGGGAGTGAAGGCTCCCGGAACCGCGAAAAGAACGACCTTCTTACCGCTGAAAAGATCGTCCGTATTGAGCGCTTCAATGCCGTCGCCGAGGCGACGCAGAACGCCAGAAGGTGCTTTATCACCAACCTTAATACTCATTTGGGTAGTCTCCTGAGTTTTCTGGAGGAGCCGATTAGAGCCGACTCCGAGCTGATTTTTTGGTGGGTCATGTCTGCTGAGCCCGAGCATCCTAACCCGATTTGCCGGTACAATACACCGCAACACGCCGCTAAACGACCTCCGACCGCCCCAGGCCAACCGACCTACCCGAGCCTTCATCGTGACCGGAACCTCCAGCTCAGCCCGACGATGGAACCCTTTCAGTCGTCGATCGGGGTCGAACGACGGACCGCAAGAGAGCTGGGAAAAAACTTTTCTGGCCCATCGGGAGCGGATAGAGCTCGCCGCTGAGCGAGTGGCGAAACGCGCCGGTCTTCCTCCCCAGGAAGTCGAGGATTTCGTCGCCGGGGTCCGATTGAAGCTGATCGAAGACGACTACGCCGTGCTGAGAAAGCACCGCGGGCAAAGCTCCATGGCCACCTATTTGATCACCGTGGTGCACAATGCGTTCAAGGATCACTGCGACCAACGCTTCGGCAAATACCGCCCCTCGGCCAAGGCCAAAGAGCTCGGCCCCTGTGGTCGGGCCTTGGAACGCGCGTTGGTGGTCGACCAGATGGAGCTCGAAGCCGCGGTTCAAGCCCTAGCTCAGCGACCCGACCTAGAGACCACCGAGTCCGAGCTGAAGCGCATCGCCGAGCAGCTTCCCCCGACCAAGGTCAAAAGGCGTTTCGTCGACGAGCAGGCGTTGGAGCAGGTCCCCGTCTCCAGCTCGGGCTCCGCGACCGAGCACCGTTTGCTCGACGGTGAGCGGGCCCGGCAAGCCGACCAGCTTTCCACCGTCTTGCGCTCGGCGCTCCAAGCCTTGCCCGCCCAGGATTTCCTGATTCTGAAATTGCATCTGCGCGACGGCCAAACCCTAGCCACCATCGCCGACCGGCTCGAGCTGCCCCAACGGCCCCTCTATCGACGAAAGCATAAATCCCTCGACACTTTGCGCAATCACCTCGAGGCCAAAGGCCTGAGCTGGCCGGAGGTGCGGGACTTGCTCGAATGGAATCGTGATTTGGGCTTGGGATTCGACCCTGAGGACTCACACCCCGGCAGCGCCGGCCTAGGAGCCGCAACATGAACGGCCCGCACGCTTCCCCACCTTCGGATCTAGAGACTCTGGCGGCCTTCATCGAGCATCGTCTGCCGGAGGCTGAGCGCCGCCGAGTCGAGGAGCGCTTGGCCCGAGACGAGGAGTTTTACGAGATCTACACCGAGACCCTGCAGACCCTCGAAGAGCTCGAGGCCGAGCCTGCTTCCGCCTCGCCCATCTCCATAGGCCCCCGGCTCCATCAAAGAGGCAGAGCCCGGCTCCTATCCTTGGCGGCAAGCCTCGTCGTGGTCTCGGGTTTCGTGTTGATGTGGGCCATGCCGAGATATTTCCTCGGCTCCACCGGGCCGACGGGTGTGAGCGCTCGGCTCGGGGATCGCGCCGACTGGGACCTCAAAGCCCTCCATCCGACCACCCGAAGTGCCGGCGATCCGGCGTCCTGGACTTTCGAATGGGGTGCTTTGGGCATCCATCTCGGAACCCATCTCATCGACCTGCAGGTCGCTTTGGAGGCCGGTGATTGGCGCGCCGCCGAACGGGCCGCTGCTCAGTTGGCCGGGGAGCTGAAGGGCAGCCTATTCTTTGATGGCGGGACCTTCGAGGAAATGGCTTCGTCTCTCGAGCCGCCCGAAGCCAGGGGCGATGAGGGTGAGCATCCTGGCCTGGCGCCGGACACACGAGACCGTCACCTTCAGACCTTGGCCGAGCAGGACGAGCTCTTCGAGCAAACGTATCAGCAGCTCGGCTTACGGGCTTATCACCTGGGCAAATGGCTCGAATCCACGCGTCTCATGGCCCTGAGCCGGGACGAGCGCCCCCTTCGCAATCGGCTGGGCCGCCTATCCGCCGCCGAGCGGATCCTCCAGAAAGACGGATTCGAGACCTACAAGCTGCAGCGGAGCGAGGAAATCCTTGACCGCCTGAAGCTGCTTCGGGAGGCCGACGACCCTCAAGCTCTCGACTTCAAGGCGATTGCGAAACTGCTCGAAGACCTGATCGTCGAGCTGGGACGAGAGAGCTCGTCTCTCGAACCCTGACACCTGACGCCTGCGTCGCCCCTCCCATAGCCCGGTTCAGCCGGCGCCGAGTTTCTTGCACGCACCGGGTTTCTTGCACCGGGTTTCTTGCAATTATCACCTCGCGTTCACCCCTCCTTCACACTTGACGCCTAAATTTCGAGCATCGCAGGCCGTAATCCGCGTTCGCAATGCTCGACAGGCTGTGCAAAAGAGAGGTGACCGTGCGAGTAGCCCCCCATCTATCGACTTTTCAGCGGATTTCGGAGCTGGAGCTACCGGTCTGCCGTTTCTGTCATCAGCTCAGCAGTCGCCGGGTTCACCGCTTCTTTTCCATGATCAGCAAAATCGGTGACGGCCATTATTGGTATTTGGTCTTGCTATCTCTCTTTATATTCCACGGCCTCGACGCCGTTCCCGTGTTCACCCACGTGGCGTCGGTCGGTTTGGTCTGCCACGTGCTCTACAAAAGTCTCAAGAATCGCACGGCGCGAACCCGCCCGTTCGCATTCGCCGAGGCCGGATTCGATCTCACCGTTCCGCCCTTGGATAAATATAGTTTTCCATCGGGTCACACGCTTCATGCGCTGACGTTTACCCTCGTCGTGACCTCGTACTTTCCCCAGTTGGGTTGGATCCTATTTCCCTTTACTATTTTGGTGGCTGCCTCCCGCATCGTGCTCGGATTGCACTACCCCACAGACGTGGTGGCTGGTGCGTTGCTCGGCTGCCTACTCAGCTTCCTCTCTTTCCAAATCTCATTCCCTTTGATCTGACGAGACAAGCCCCGACAACTCCCGAGCCTTCGTCGAGATCGGACCTCGCGGTCCCGTCTCGGCCATGCGTGATACCAACATGAAAATTCTCTACATCTCAGATGTTTTCTTCCCCCGCGTCAACGGGGTCTCCACCTCCATCGCCACCTTCCGCTCAGAGCTGCAAAAGCTTGGGCATCGGGTGGATCTGGCAGCTCCGAGATACGGCGGCGAGCCCGAGGAGGACGGCATCATCCGATTCGACGGACGATCCGTGCCATTTGATCCGGAAGATCGCTGGATCCATCGCAAATCCGTGCTCGAGCATCACCGTCATCTGATCGCCCAACAATACGATCTCGTGCACGTCCAGACCCCTTTTGTCGCCCATCGGGTCGGCCTGCGTCTGGCCAAGGAGCTAGGGGTGCCGGTGGTCGAGACCTACCACACCTTTTTCGAGGAATATCTCTACCACTACCTACCCTTCGCACCGCGCGGATGGATGCGCGGCTTGGCCAGGTATTTCTCGCGCCACCAATGCAATCGGGTGGACGCGTTGGTGGTCCCTTCCCGGGCGATGGAAGACGCCTTGACCAGCTACGGTGTCCACACCCAGATGTATAGGATCCCCACCGGTCTCAAACCGGAAGAATTCGCTTGCGGAAACGGCGCCCGATTCAGAGACAAATATCGCATTCCCACGGATCGTCCGACCCTCGTACACATCGGGCGGGTCGCCTTCGAGAAGAATATTTCGTTCCTGCTGAGGATGTTGCGGCGTTTGGTGAGCAAAATCCCCAATGTCCTATTGGTCATCGCGGGGGAAGGGCCGGCGGTCCCCAGCCTCAAACAGCAGGTGCAAGAGCTCGACCTCGACGGCCATGTGCTCTTCCTCGGTTATATGGATCGAGGCACCGAGCTGATGGATTGTTATCGAGCCGCGGACGGTTTCGTCTTTGCTTCGCGCACTGAAACCCAAGGGCTGGTGTTGTTGGAAGCCATGGCGCTCTCGGTGCCGGTGGTCTCCACCGCGGTGATGGGGACCCGCGACATCCTGGAGCCGGAAAAGGGCTGTCTGGTGGCCCAGGAAGACGAGCAAGACTTCGCCGCCAAGGTCGAGTCCCTTTTGACCAACTCCCAGCTACGAAATCGACTACGACGCGAGGCCCGCGAGTACGCCCTGGTGGAATGGAATGCGGCGACCATGGCCCAACGTCTGGCCGAGGTCTACCAAGGGCTGACCCGCGAGCACCGACTCAAAACCGCGGCTTAGCGCCAATGCCCGTTCACAAATGCTCTCGACGGGTCGGCGCGGCGCTCTGCGCGCGTCGCTACGAGCTCGCGCCACCGGTGAGATGCCGTTGCAAGTCTCTGATGTGGCGGGCCTTACGCCGATTCATCGGCTGAATCGCTCAGACATGCTTCGCTTCCGTGCTCGATGCGCCGCGCCTTCTTAATCCTCGAAAACGCCAAACCTGGATGGAGTCATGCCAATTGAGGCAAGATCCGCTGACCCGGCTACCGACCGTCAGCGCGGCGATAAACGACCTCGCCGCCCATGATGGTCAGGTCGACTCGGGCGTCGCGGATCTCTTCGGCGGGAACGGTGAGGATGTCCTTCGACAACACCACTGCATCCGCCAGCTTGCCCACCTCCAATGAGCCGACCACGTCCTCTTGGAAGGCGCCGTAGGCGCCGTCGAGGGTCATGGAGCGCAGGGCTTCCAAACGTCCCAAGGCTTGTTCGGGATAGAAGGTCTCGCCGTTTTTCATCAAGCGGGTCACCGCGGAGTGATAGTTGGCGATCGGGTCGACGTCTTCCACCGGTGCGTCGGTGCCGTTGATCAACGCCGCTCCGGACTCGCGGAGCTTTTGCCAGACGTAGGCACCGGCTTCGGATCGCTCGTCACCGATGCGCTCCGGTACCCACGGCCCATCGGAGGTGCAGTGGACGGTTTGCATGGAAGCGATCACCCCCAGCTCAGCGAAGCGGGGGATGTCCTCGGGATCCAAATGTTGGGCGTGCTCGATCCGCCAGCGGAGCTTCGAAGGCGTCCCGTCTCCGGCCTCGAAAGCCTCGGCGTAAATGCCCAACACCTCCCGATTGGCCCGATCACCGATGGCGTGGGTGGCCAGCTGATAGCCGTGCTCGCGGGCCAGCTCCGCCGTGCGACGGAGATCGTCGAGGTCCGAAAGCTGTAGACCGACGGTGTCGGGGTCGTCGTCGTAGGGGGCCAACAGCCAGGCGCCGCGCGATCCCAAGGCGCCGTCCATGTACCGTTTGATGCCGCCCACGGCCAGCACATCATGGTCGCCGTAGTTAGCCGTTTTATAGTCCGCCAGATTGGCCGCCAGCTCCTCGTTGGAGCCCGCCACCATGACCCACAACCGGGTGCCGAGCTTTCCTTCGTCGGCGGCTTTGCGCAGGACGTCCACATCGCTGAACGGCGAGCCGGCGTCGTGGAAGGACGTCACCCCTTTGGACCGGCATTCGTCACCGGCCATCTTCACCATCTTCAGGGCCTCGCTCTCCGACGCCGCGCCTTCGGCGCCACCGCGGGCCCGATGGATCAGACCCTGGGCGGTCTCGTTGAATAAACCGGAGGCCTTGCCCTGCTCGTCGCGCACGATGTCGCCACCGGCGGGGTTCGGGGTGTCGGCGTCGATGCCCGCCAAACGCATGGCCTCCGCGTTGGCCAACAGCGCGTGGCCGCTGGCGTGGGTCAACAGCACGGGGTTGTCGGGGGCGGCGGCGGTGAGATCGTCGTGGGTGGGGAACTCGTTGACCACCCGAGCCGGCTCGTCGGACCACTTATCCTGGTGCCAACCGCGACCTCGAATCCACTCACCGGGCTCGGCCTCGGCGGCCGCCTCGCGCACCATGCCGACGATGCCCGCCCAGCTGTCGGCCGTGGACAAGGGCAGCTGAATGCGCGCGTCTCCGATGGAGAGAAAATGGGCGTGGGATTCCACAAAGCCGGGAATCGCCAGCCGACCCCGTAGATCCACGATTTCCGTCGCGTCCGACACCAAGGCCTCGATTTCGGAACGGGCGCCGAGCGCAACGATCTTGCCGTCTTTGGCCGCCAAGGCTTCCACCTCGGGCTGTTGGTCGTCGACCGTGGCGATTTTCCCTCCCCAGATCACCAGATCGGCCGCGGATTCCGGCGGTGCTCCCGAGCCGGTCTCAGCACCGGGATCGGCACAGCCCATCACGCCGAATACCAACCCGAGCAGGGCACAACCCGCACCGAAACCGAAAGCCGATCGGTCCGACCTCGAAGCGGCGGATCGTCGCGAAAAATCTCTGAACGCCATTGGACTTGCCCTTTCTGGGAAGATGATCGTTTGCTCATGGAGGGCGCATGATAGCGCACCTGAAGCAGCAATCCTCGACGGCTGTGGGCTATGATCACCGTGTATGGAATCGCTATGAAGGATAGCCGCAGTTAAGGATAGCCACTGTGAAAGATAACCGCAGTGAGAGATGGTCGCTGTGAAAAGTAATCACAGTGCTGGTGCCGGGCACCCCGGCCCAAACCCGCAAGGAGAACGACGATGACCAAAAAAGGACTGCCCGTTCTCGGCAATCCGGCTCCGGAAGAGGGATCCGCCGACCGCGACTTCTTGGAGCAGCCGCGGGAAATTTCGACCCCGGAGTTTCTCCAGGCGGTCCAAGAAGATCGACGGGAAGACGTCGCCAAGATGATCGTGCACGACGACCGCCTGGTGAAGAGCCGCGACCCTTCCGGTGCGACCGCCGTCCAGCTCGCCGTCTACCACGGTCTCGACGAGATCCTCGGCATCTTGTTGCGCGCGGAAGTGCCGTTGGACGCCTTCGAGGCCGCCGCCGTCGGCGATACCCCCCGGGTCAAGGAGTGTGTCGAAAAGGATCCGAGTCTGCTCGGCTCGTGGTCCGAGGACGGATTTCCCCTCTTGGGGCTGGCCGCCTTCTTCGGCCGTCTGGACACCTTCGACTACCTCCTCGAGCAGGGAGCGGACCCGAATATCCAGGCCACGAATCCCGCGCGGGTATGCCCACTGCACAGCGCCGCCGCCCACCGCGACCAAGAGGCCTCCCTGGTCATGGCCCGCAAGCTGATCGCCGCGGGTGCCGACATCGAGGCGGAGCAAGCCGGTGGCTTTCACCCCTTGCACCAAGCCGCCGCCGGCAATCATCTGAAGCTGGTCGACCTACTCTTGGAGGCCGGCGCTGACCCCTCGTGCGAGAACGATACCGGCAAAACTCCCCTCGACTTGGCACGTGAGCGAGGCCACGATGCCATCATCGAGCGGCTCAGCGGGCTCGGGACCTGACGGCATCCCTGGCGAGGCGAGCCACGAGGCCGGTATACTCGGAGCCGGTTATTTCGAAAACCTCCGCGGCCCTGGCGATTCCAAGACCTGCGGGGCAGCTCGAATCCATGACCTCCCCATGCTGAGCAGACGCCAAGTCATATTCTGATGAATATTCCGACCCACACGGCCCCCGCTCAAGGTACCGAATATTGCCTGCGTGGCGAGATTGGTGGCCTTGAGCAGCTCTACTTGCTCAAGCCGGGTGAGAATCGGCTCGGTGCCCTCGACTCCAACGAGGTGACCCTGCCGATTCCCGGCGTCTCACGCATGCACGCCCGCCTCAGCCTGTCGGCCACGGGTGACCTCAGCATCGAGGATCTTTCGAGCAAGAACGGCACGTTTGCCGACGGCCAGCGGATCCAAACCGCCACCGTACCGGTGGGGTCGGAGCTACGATTCGGCCCGGTCAGCCTGCGCTACGAGGAATTCCATCGAGACGACGGTCGGTTGGCGATCAGCTTCGATTTCAATCCTACCGAGCAGACCATGTCGTTCCCGATCCAGGGATCGCCACGCAATACGGGCACCCAGATCAGCTCCCTCACCCGCCAATGGCTGATTCTGGCCGAAGCGTTCCAAGAGCGCTTGATGTACGGCGATGCCGGCGATTTCACCGCCGCCCTGAGCTTGTTGGTGGAGGAAATGCACCTCGACACCGCCTGCATGATGGAGCTGCCCGACGGCCGCGAGCCGGTTTTGCTCAACACCGTCGGCCGGCTCGACGACGCGGCGGCCAAAGAGCTCAAGCGGGTCCTGAAACCGTTCCGTCAGCAACCGGCCGGCCGCAACAGCATCTACTACGACACCTTGAACGACAGTCGCGGCGGCTCCCTCACCGTCGCCGCGTTGCGCTCCCCCGGTGCCGATCCCCTTGTGCTCGCGCTCTGGGGCCGATTCCCCGGGCGCCTCGACAGCGAGCAATTCCTGCGTCTGCTGATCCGCATGCTCGATGCCCAGCGCCCCAACGTAGCTCGCGGCGGCCAGCGGGACTCCGAGGACAACTCGGGCATCTACCCCGGCTTGATCGTGCCTCCGGACTACGTCTACGCCCAATCCGAGGTCATGCGTCAAATCTACGACCTGATGCAAACCTTGGCCCAGGGCGATTTACCCATTCTGATCATCGGCGAGACCGGCGTCGGCAAAGAATATCTGGCCCAAATCCTCCACAGCTCCTCGCCCCGACGCCGCGGTCCGTTCGTCGCCATCAATTGCGCGGCCATTCCCGCGGAGCTGCTGGAAGCGGAGCTCTTCGGCATCGGCGACGGCGTGGCCACCGGGGTGACCGCCCGCAAAGGCAGATTTCAGCTGGCGGACGGCGGCACCCTCTTCCTCGATGAGATCGGGGATATGTCGGCGGATCTCCAGGCCAAGCTGCTGCGAGCCTTGCAGGAAAAGGAGGTCCATCCCTTGGGCAAGGAGCCCGTAGGAGTGGACGTCCGGGTGCTCGGAGCCACCAACCAGGAGCTGCTGAACCGCATCAGCGACGGCTCGTTTCGGGCCGACCTCTACTACCGCCTAGCGGGTTATGTGCTGGAAATTCCACCCCTGCGCGAGCGACGGGAGGACGTCCCGCCCCTGGTCGAGCATTTCATTCGTCAATGTGCCGGCGAGCTCAATCGCTCGATCCGGGGTCTGACGGTGCACGCCTTGCGTATGCTCACGGACTACCCGTGGCCCGGTAACGTCCGCGAGCTCGCCAACGAGGTGCGCCGGGCGGTCTATCTCTGCCCGGAGCACCGCACCATCGAATCCTCCACCCTTTCCAAGACCCTGCGCCAGCACTACGCCACCCAAGGGCTCGGCGGCCTCGGGCTCGACAGCTCCGACGGCCATTCCACGCCGGGCACTCAAAGCGGTGACCTGCCGCGCCGCGAGCGCAGCCGGGACGACAGCAAAATCGTGTCCAGGCCCGTGGGCCTGAGCCTCGACTCCCTCGATTTGGAGGAGCTCGAGCACAAGGCCATCGACGAGGCCCTGCGCCGCTGCCAGGGCAACCAAGTCCAAGCCGCCAAGCTCCTGGGCATCTCGCGCCAAAAGCTGCGCCGACGGATGGAACGTATGGGTCATCTCAAACCCCCCGCCGGCAAATCCCCAAAGAGCCCAGCCGAAGATGAATAACCGATCCATGATCCCGACCGGGAAATAACCCCTTCCGAAATATGAGCCCAGCAGATCCGCAGCCTGCCGACTTGCCGGACGCCGGCCCGGCCCCAAAAGTCCTGGTGGCCGACGACCAGCGAGACGTCCTAGAGTCCCTCCGCTTCTTGCTTCGCTCCGAAGGGTGCGCCGTCGAGACCGTCACCTCCCCACGGCTGGTGCTCGATCAGCTCCAACATCAGGAATTCGATGTGGTGCTGATGGATTTGAACTACGCCCGCGACACCACCTCCGGGCGTGAGGGATTGGATCTGATCCGGGACGTTCGAAAGATCGATCCAGCGCTGCCGATCGTGGTCATGACCGCTTGGGCGAGCGTGGAGGTGGCGGTGGAAGCCATGCGCGAGGGAGCGCGGGATTTCGTCGAAAAACCGTGGGACAACAACCGCCTGCTGTCGATCCTGCGAACCCAAACCGCTCTCGGACGAGCGATCCGTCGAGGTCAACGGCTGGAGGCGGAGAATCGGATTCTGCGCGACCGTGGAAAATCCGAGCTGATCGCCGGCAGCCCGGCCATGCAACCGGTTCTCGAGCTCATCGAGCGGGTCGGTCCGTCGGACGCCAACGTGTTGATCACGGGCGAGAACGGCACCGGCAAAGGATTGGTCGCCCAAGTGCTGCACCGGGTCTCCGATCGGTCGGAAAATCCGTTGATCACGGTCAACATCGGGGGCCTGTCGGAATCGATTTTCGAGAGCGAGCTCTTCGGTCACGTCAAGGGGGCTTTCACCGACGCCAAGAGCGATCGGGTCGGTCGATTCGAGCTGGCGGACGGCGGCACCCTGCTGATGGACGAAATTGCCAACATCTCCATGGCCCAACAATCTCGGCTCCTGCGCATTCTCGAAACCGGGGAGCTCGAGCGGGTCGGCTCCTCGCGCACCCGCAAGGTAGACGTCCGCATTCTCTCGGCCACCAACGCCGATCTCCAAGAAGCGGTCAACCGCCAAACCTTCCGCCAAGATCTGCTCTTCCGCCTCAACACGGTGGAAATCCGCATTCCACCCCTGCGCGATCGTCGGGAAGATATCCCCGAGCTGGCCTTGAGCTTTTTGCGACGACACGCTCAGCACTACCGCAAACCCGTCAGCTCGTTCGACGACGGGGCCCTCAAAGCCCTGCTGGGCCATCCTTGGCCGGGCAACGTGCGCGAGCTCTCCCATGTGGTCGAGCGATCCGTGCTGATGTCCAACGGTGACACGGTGCACGCCCGCGACCTCGGCTTGCAAAGCACCGCCGCTCCTGCTTCCCTCGACGAGATGACCCTCGAAGACGCCGAGAAGCTGCTGATCCGCAAGGCCCTCGAGCGATACGCCGGCAACGTCAGCGACGCGGCCCGCGTGCTCGGCCTTTCCCGCAGCGCCCTCTATCGGCGGTTGGAAAAGTACGGTCTTTAGCGAGCTGATGAGATCTGAAAAGCTGAGGCTTTAGAAGATGTCTAGCTAGCGAGGCGGCTCAAACCGACGCGGTTCCCTTCCGGACGTAGGGTCGGGGCTTGCCCCCGACCGCGCCTGCGGCGGCTCACCGGCGAGCAGAGACAGATCCACAGGCGGATCACGAAGCCCGGCATCGACATCGGCCCCTGGGCTCCTCCGGCCCTTTCACGTCCACTCTCCCCTGCCATCCGATCCAAGACCATCACCTTTCACCGGCTTATGCTGTTGAGCCTCGGTCCGAAGGCTCGGCGCCGGGCACGCGGATGGCCTGAACCTCAATGCCCGGCGAGCCCAAACGAATCCGATCCCCGGATTTGACGATCGTTTGCCCTTCTACGCGCCGATCCTCGATCCAGGTGCCGTAGGTGCTGCGGTCCTCGAGCACCATCTGCCCGTCCCTGAGCTCCAGAAATAGATGACGTCTCGAGATACCCGCGGTCGAGCCGCTGAGCACCAAACCCCGGCCCCCCGGAGCAGGCTGAGTACCGAGGGCGAAAGGGCCGTCACCGATGGGATAGGCCATGCCTCGGTGCAAGATGTGGGTCGGTGGCGGATCCGCAAGACCCTCGCCGGTGCCGCCGCCCGCTTTGAATGAGCCGGTCTGGGACTCACGCACATGCACGATCGGACCCGACTTCTCCGCTTCCGTGGGTAGTCGAACCACATAGGGCAGGGTCTCGTCGTTGGCCAGCTCGCCCACGGATGTTTCCACCGCCGAGCGCCCCAATAAAGCACCTCGCACCGGTGCCGCGCTATCCAGCTCCAACACCTCGATGTTGAGCTCGCGCTTCATCCGATCCGCCAACCCGGGCAACCTGGCCACATGGCTCGACAACAACAGCGTCGGCGGCTCGCCACTTTTGAGAATCCGCCCCACCAGGGCGACCAAGGCGTCGTATTGCACCTGGGCCGCGGCGATCAAGTGATCTCGTTGGAGCTCCACGGACATTTCGCCACTGGGACCCTCGAGACGCGGGATGGTGACCCCGGAGTGCTTCAGCTGGTCGAGCCAACGCACCATCTGATGGTAGAGGATTTGCTCGAGCTCCACATCGTAGAGAGGGTCGAAGCGGGTTGTTTTGATGAAGACGTCGGCGATATACCGAGCCCAAAGATCCTGTAGCGGGACCCAACCCACGGCGTCTTCGACCTCGATCCGACCTCGGGCCAGCTCACGCCGACGCTCGATCTCCGTCAGCACCGCGCGGTGCTGGTGCAGGTCCAGGTGCAACAATCGGCCGCGGGGCAGCTCGAAGGCTGCGGGCAACGCAGCTGAAAGAGCCGTGTCGACCAAGCCTCGGACGGGAATCTTCAAAGACCGAGCAATGCCCAACAGCAGCCCCAGCTGTTTGCCGGAAAACGCGCCGCTGGCCACCACCAGCACCGACTCCACCCCTTCTTGTGCTTCTTTCCAAACCGCCTCGAGGTGTGCGTGCACCAGCTCAGCGACGGTCCATGTCGAGGGGAACGGCTCACCCAGCGGCGCTAGGCTCAACTCTTGCCAGAACCGACGCTGGACTTCTTTGGGCCTCAGCCGAGAGCGTCCCTCGGCGCTGGCTCCGACCACCAGTCGCTGGCCGTCCCAAAGGGCGACCCCCGGACTCTCGATCCTCAGGTCAGGACCGTCGTCCGACAGGGCGGTCAAGCCGACATCGTGAATTTCGAGGGCCAATCTGGACATTTCAAGACACCCACCTGTGTTGATTCCTGCGTTGATTTAGGCCTTGATAGGGATCCGTTTCACTCAACGAATAAGGATTGGTCCGGTCGTCAAGATAAAGGGGTTCAGGTAAAACATCAGCCCAATACTGATCAATTGAGCGCCGAAAGTCGAGCGCAAACCCGAATCCTTGTGGTGAGAGGCCATGGCCGCGGGACGACCGTGCCCCTGATCCCTCTTTCGAACCCCCAACGCCTCATCCCCGATCATCGTGAGACGCCGGAGCCGTCTCAGCCGCCGGCCTCCGCCAACTCCACCCCGAAGCTCGACCGCGCCACCTCAGGAATGGGTCGGGGTCGACCGAGGAATTGATCGTGAAATGCCTTGAGCGGGGCCTCGGGATGCTCGCCGCGCCAGATCGCCCGCAGCTGCAGAATCTGCTCCAAACCCACGAAGTAGCTCGCTTTCATGACCGGATCTTTGAGATGGCGTTGGACCTCCGAGCGAGCGGCCGTGGGCGTCATCAACGCCTTCTCCCGATACCAACGCTCGGCCTCGCCCCGATCGATCTCACCGCTGTGCAAAAGCGGATCGATCCACGCTCGCAACGCCCGCAAATACAACATGCGCAGGGCACCGAACCGGCGTTCCGTTGCATCACGTTGCTTCTCGGACTGCTGCCCGAGAGCCTCCCCGGACTGCTCGTTGAGATCGTAGTAGCCTTGCTCCAGCATCAGCTGCTCAGCGTACAGCCCCCAGCCTTCATGGTAGATCCCCTCCCGCCGATGGATGACCCGCCGGGCGGACGGATCGTCAAGTATTGCTGCCAAACGCTCAAAGGCGACGTGATGCCCCGGATAGATCTCATGCACCGCGAGAGGTGGAATGCAGATCCGGCAATGGTTGCGCAAATAGGATTCGTCGGCGGCGTGCTCGGTGCTGCCGGCGGGCTCCGCGGACGGATCGCCGATGGAGCTTTGATCGGATTTCGGTGAGCCCAGGGTCACTGCCAGGCGTCCATCCAAATACATCGCCAGGGAGAAATACTGCTGAAAGGCGGGGTTGTGGATCTCCACCACGGTCACGCCCCGTTCCGGAAGGGTCACCAAGTCGAGATCCAGCACCGCCGACCGAGCCCGCTCGATTTCTCGGCGGTAGGTTTCGAGCACCTCCTCGCGGCTGGGCGGATGAACCCGGCTCAGCGATTCAAAGGCTTGCCGCCAGCTGGTTTCCCCGAGCTGCTCAGCCAGTGTCTCCAGCTCCTGATCCAGCTCGAGACATCGCGCTTCCGCACGGCGAGCCAGCTCCATGCTCGACATTACAATCCCGGCCTTTCGGCTCAACAGCTCGTCATACCGCTCCCGGCCGATCGGGGAACCCTCACCAGCGGGCAATCCACGAGCCGCCGGCCCCTCAGGAATCGCCGGGCTTTCCGAAGCCTGCTCCGCGATCCACACTTGGAGCCCCGTCAAGACGGCAAACAGCAGCAGGCCCAACACTGCCCACTTCGCCCATCGACGCTGCGTTCCCGTGGGTCTCTTCTCGCGATCCGGGTCGGATTGGGCTTTGCTCATGCATCGAGCCTACCAACTTTTGCCAAGCTTCACCTCGCCGGTGACGGCTTCGCGGGTCGATCCCGACCACGAGATTCGACGTCTCGACCCCACAAACGGGCCGACGGCTCCACCCGGGCTGATCGCCGTGATAAGCTAATCGCTAAATTTTGCGGCGTGGCTGCTGCACGGCTTTCCAACTCTTATGCTCATTCGACTATGAGCTTCAGCCACCCGCTCTGATGCGTTTTTAGAAACGAGTTTCTACTGCCTGTTGAGCTTATTCTTTGGGTGCCAGCCGATGGAAACACGATCTGTAGACCACAAGATCCCTCAAGGTCTGAAAATCGTCTTGGTGGAAGACGACGACGGACACGCCATTCTCATCCAACGCAGCCTGAGCCCGCTGCGGCCCCAGAACCAAATCGTCAGGGTCAGTGATGGCCAACAAGCCGTGGATTACCTCTTCGAGTCCCACGAGACGGCCGAGCCCACCGTGGTGTTCTTGGACCTCAACCTTCCGGTGCTCGACGGCTATCAGGTTCTCGAGCGGCTGAAGGCGGATCACAAGACGCGCAAGATCCCAGTGGTCATCATCTCGACCACCGACGATACCCGAGAAATGGAGCGCTGCTACGACCTGGGCGCCAACGCGTACATCTCCAAACCACTGGAGTTCAAACACTTCACCCACACCATGCGCAGCCTGGGTGAGTTCCTCTCCGTGGTCACGGTACCGGCCGCTTAGTCGGTTTCCGTCTTGAAACATCGTCCAGGGCCTCTGCGATGAGCCCTACCCACTCGCCTCGATTCGACGGCCCCAGCCTTCCCCGGCTCGCCCGAGCCTTCTTGGAGCAACATCTCGGACGCTACCCGTCTTCGGCCGGCTCGCCGTCGGCTCTCGGTCCGCCGGCGCTCGAAGCACCCTGGCTCCAAGAGCCCGGTGCCACCTTCGTCACCCTGCGCAAAGGAGGTATGCTTCGGGGCTGCATCGGTAGCCTGCAAGCCCACCGTCCGCTGGTGGACGACCTCCGATCCAATACCATCGCCGCAGCCGGCCGCGACCCCCGCTTTCCACCCGTCGAGCCGTCCGAGCTCGACGAGCTGACCCTCGAAGTCTCCGTGCTCACCGCCCCGACCCCTCTGGACCTCTCCCCGAGCCCGGAATCCCCCACCGTCGACCCTGAATCCCGAGCCCACCACCTGCTGCGCCCCGGCATCGACGGCGTCGTCCTCACCTGGCACGAACACCGCGCGACCTTCCTGCCCCAGGTGTGGGATCAGCTGCCCACCGCCGAGCGATTCCTGGGGGAATTAAAGAAAAAGGCCGACCTTCTAGAAGACTTCTGGACGGATGATCTCCAGCTGGAGATCTATCAAGTCGAGAAGTGGGTCGAAGACGAGCTTCCCGAGTCCTGACCTCGCCATCCTGTGCAACCACTCGGGGCCTGCTTGACCGCGGGTTGACGGATTTCTAGAATGCCGGTCAGCCTTAGTTGATCAAATTTTTGTCGATAATAGATTTAATCGACAATCCGCATGTTTCTCTAGCCGAATTTATATTCGGTTTGAGCCGCTATTCCGACCTATAGCGCGTTTTTCTTTGAATTTCGGAGGGAACCATGGCCAGCAAAGACCCATCGTCCAATCCCAAAACGCCGACCGATCAGGGCGCGGTTCGCGACCGCTTTTCCCATCGCACCTACGTCGCGGACTTCGGGTCCTACGAAGGCAATCGGCGAACCGAAGAGCCCGACAACGAGCTACTGGTGGGTCGTGAGGCTCAACGGGCTCGCCTGCTCAACCTGCTGTTCAACACCGCTCAACGGGGCGCCTACCTCATCACGGGTCATCGAGGGTCCGGCAAGACGACCTTTGTCAACTATTGCTTGAACGAATATCGATTCGAAATATTTTATCGATATCTCAAGAGCAACCTCGGTCGCGCCTTCTTGTGGGATCGTTTTGGTTTGGTGATTTTCGGCGTGCTGCTCTTCCTCTTCGGCATGTTGGTGCACCAATCCCTGGCCTACCTCTTCCTCCTACCGTCCCGCGGCATCCTGCATTGGCTAGCCATCACTATCCTCACCTTGATCGCTTGCTATCCCTTTGTCGCTGCCTACGAGCGGTTGAAGCTGATTAGTGAACGATTGCTGGAGCTGGCGACGCTTAGAGCGCCCAAATTGGAAGAAGACCGAAGACATGCCAGGAAGCTGAGAAAAAGGCAGCTTGAGGCAGAATCACAAACCTACTTAGAGGATCAGGCTTTCACAGCCTTCATGGAGGTTTCGAGAAACCTGGCCGATACTCTACCTAGGTTGTCAAAAGGCCCCACGCACTACAGATCCATCTCAATCGCCAAAGAAATGCTCGATCACTTGGCAAGTTCAAGAGCAATCGACAAGGCGGATATCTTGGTGCGAACACTGACCGAAGCAGAGATGACCGTACGGGGCTGGCTGAAGGCAGAGGTCCCTGGCCAACACCTCAGAGAGTTGCTCGTCAAAGGATTCCTAAAGGACCTGAGCCAAGCGAACAAGGAAGCGAAAACCGAAAAACAGATGCTCGATCAACTGGAAAAGCAGGTTAACTCATTCTTGGAATACCCTAATTCGAAGAACGCAGGCGAGCTCAGCTCAACGCTGGCTAGGTTGGACGAGCCAAACCAAATGAGCACGTTAATAAAGGCCAAAAGTCTGGCGAAGAAGAAGGCGGCTAGAGAAGTTCTTTTCCAGGACCTAAAAAGCCTTTATATCCAAGCAAAGATCTACTTCAAAAACTTCTTCCAGGCTTCAGCGGCTGTTGGCCGCCCCAGCCCGGTGCCCTTTCTAACCTTATTCGTCATTGCTGGACTCTCTTGGACTCTTGTCCGGGCCGGCCATCCCGCAGAATTTGCAGCTGAGCTTGTATATTGCGCCGGCTGGCTGTATTTCCTGGTCGCCCTGGCCCATCCAACCTTCCCCAGGGCCCAGGAGCTACACATCCTTGGGCTACTCACCATTATCGGGTTGGATCTCCTAATCACCAACAACTACCTTGAGGCTCATTTTCCCCACACTACAGAGGGCTTCTTCGTTAGTGGGATGTTTAGTGGGTCTCTCGGTCTCTTGTTGAGCGCTCATCATAAGCACGAAGCCGTTCAGAATTGGTTTCGAAGAAGAAGGAGGCCTGACTTCCACGGGCAGGTACCTGGAAACTTCATCCGGCAGAGCTACCTAAACAAGATTTGGCCTCCTTTCAGCAACAAGGGCTCCGAGCCCCCTATGAGCCGCGCATCTCTAATGGCTCTATACTTGTTGTTTCTGTCTCTGCTTTTTTGGCTGGGAGCTTTAGTAGTCGCAATTCTCAACAGGTTTCTTACAAACAAGCTTGAGCCTTGGAAGAGCCCAGCGCTGTCGTTGACCCTTCTCATGCTGGCCCTTTTGCCCGTGCTCCTTGATCTGGCCTGTCTTTGTCTTCCCACGGCCAGGTATCTATCCGAGGAAAAACGCCGAAAAACAGAGCTGACGCAGACAGCGGAAGCAGCCATTGCTGCCGGTCGCTGGTACGCCTGGTCGGGTATCTTGCTCTTGTCCGGAACCGGAATTTTCGTCTTCTTAGCCAACCTTCTCTTTGCTCGTCAGCTTGGGTTGTTGCCACTGGCTGCCATCAAGGCCCTGATCTTGATTGTCTCTTGCCACACCATCTATCTCGTCCTCCGCTGCTTTCGTGGCCTCGGGTATCTTTTTGGCATCTCTGATGAGAAGGAAGAGGCCGATGGATCAAAGTCCACCTGGAGAACTCAGTCCCGGTTCCGGACTCGCGCCGACGCCAAGAACTCTCGTCAGGAGCTATTGCAAGCCGCGATCAGTGGCCAGCATGCCCAACCTTTGCTTCTAATTCTCGCCAAATCCGTGTTCCTCGTTCAGGTTGGACTGATCCTCGTCTACCCGGCCCTGGCATCCCTTCAGAATCCTGGGCCTGCAAAGATCTTTGTCGTGGCATCCAAACCTTACTCGGTCGCGGGTCCTGGCCAGCGCTCTTGCGTCGGCACATCCCTCTGCAGGACCCTACAAGATCGGTTCGGCATAGACCACCGAACGACTCAAGGATTCGAAGAGACCGCAAGTCTCTATCGCAGGGCTGAAAACTCGACCATCGACCTTTTCGCAGATCTTCGAAAATCCAAGAATCAAAATATTGGCAAACCTCAGGGTTTCTTGGGGTCCATAGAGTGGGTGTTGGCGTTACTTTTTCTGACTTTAGCGATCGCCTACTTGGAATACGAATGGATCCTTCGGGGAGGGCAGCACGTGCGTCCTGACCGCACCCTGAGGCACCAAACCAGCGAGGTTCGACGGGCAGCCGGTGTTGCCAAAGACGAGGCTGGAGACGTGTCTCGGGCCTACCAACGCAGGCTCTTGGAGCAGACCCTCTTTTGGCGGGTACATCAGTCGTGGCTGCCCATCCTCACGGTACCGGTCAATCTCGGCTTTGATTCCCTAGACCACCGGCGGGTCGTCGAAGCCATGCTGACCGGCCTACGAGACGCCTACCACAAACTATTCTTTCAATGGTCCAGCCCAACCCGACTCGTGGCGACGGGCGGCGGCCTTCTCATGCTGAGTTGGATCTCTCTCTCCCTGGGGAACCACTGGTTTCATGTCGACGAGTCCCATCAGGATCGGCTCGCAGCGGGCGACTTCTGCCGATGGATCATGCCAAATGACCCGTCCTCTGCTGAAGTCTCGGCCAAAATACCCACCTCAACAGATTCCCCCCTCTACCTGGATTTCCACACCGTCAAAGGCACCGGCAACACCCCTACAGAGCCCAGCGAGAGACAGCCTTCTGACCCGCCAGAGATTGACTTCGCCCCTGGCATGCAAATCGCCTGCTTAGGTGGAGAGATTACAGCTCGCATGGTTCAATGGCCGCTATTTCTACAGGTCCAGCCTTCCACAGACGGCAAGATTTCAAAGGTCGACTTCGAAAAACACTATTCAGGGACTGTTTTCGGACTATTTTTCCCAGAGGTCCTCGCGGGCGGTGAGATGACTCTCCGCCTCTATCATTTCCTGATCTTTTTAGCCTTGGTGGGCGTCAGCAGCTGGATCGGAAAACGACGACCGCCTCTACCTTACCGTCGGACTCTCAATGAAATCGAGCTGCTGCTCTCCCAGATTTCCAGCCACCAGCGCGAAGAGTTGCGCTACCACCCCGCGATAATCCCGCGCTTGGTTGGGGTCTTCACGGGTGAGGACAAGGTCAAACATTGGGAGTCCGAGCCATTCGATCCGCGGACCATCGAAATTTCCGTGCTGCGAATTCTCCGCGACATTCAAGATCCCACAGTACATTTTCCATATCTGGCGAGGCATCGCATCAATCTTCCGACGCCCGAGATCATTTTTAAATTCGATGAGCTGGATAAGCTCGGAATTGGTGTGTTGCCGCACCATGAAACCACCGGCCCAGAGGTCGGCGAAACCGAGCAATTCGACCTGGAAAGGCAGAGAACTCGAGCTCTTCACAGTCTTTTTGCCGACATGAAGAATCTGGTGTCGTCCGGTGCTGCTCGTTTCATTTTTGTCGGTGGACGCAATCTGCACGATGAATGGCTCGCCGATCAGACAGCTCGACGCCCGCTGTTGACCAATATATTCGAGGTGGAAATATACCTACCTTCTTTGCTCCTGGCGGAAGGACCCGTAGACAGCAATGCTAAGAATCTCACCGACGGCATTACCACTTTCGTCGAGGCTCAATATCAACATGCAATCAAGCGCAATCGACGGGCGCTCTTACACCGATATCGTCCTTGGTTGACACCGTGGCTCGAGACTCCAGCGGAGCCCATCTTTGTTCAGGTAGCACGCAAAAGACTGAGCGACGCCCGCTTGCCCACCCTCATCGTGCGGGGAGTTCCACTCCTAGAAGGCCGCCCGCCGATAGGCTCAGATGAGAAGGACCAGCCGCGGCAGTGGGGCAACCGAGATCTGCCACGCTGGAAGAATGCGTTGATCAATGACTTCATGGAATTCCTGGCCTACCGAAGCCGCGGTAACGTCAAACGACTGAAGGCTACCCTCGAACGCTTCGTGGAGCCTTCGTTGAAAGTCCTCGGCGATGACCTTCCCGTGGACTGCCAGCACGTCTTGGTTTTCCGCGACACCGATCGATTCCGGATCCAGCTGATCGCTGAGATCTATCGTCGAATTCTTTCCGCCTTTGACCCTCGAATCCGTTTCTACGACGACAAGCTCGTGGTCGGTCTGCTGTACATCGCCGACTTCCTACTCAAATTCCACCGTCGAGCCTTTGCCTGGAACAGCCTCCAAAAGGTGGACGAGCTGGTCCACATCCACCGTGCGCCCGAGCTACCCAACGCCATCTCGGATCTTCTCCATGCCTGGCAACAAAAGTACTTGCATCGCATCCGCAACGGCATGTACGACTATCGCTTCAACAGCGATTTCGCTATGGAGCTGCGGTACCTCTCCCGTCGCTCCGACGAGGAGTTGGCGGCCCTCAACTTTACTCTCGACGAGTCTCAGGCACTTAAGGCCCTCTACCGCAGCCGGTTCTCCCAGCTGAAGGATCCTTCATCTTATGAGTTTGTAGCTGCGCTCGGAGAGCTACACGAATTCGACGGTGAATACGACGTCGCCCGCTACTACTACAATCGCGCGCTTTCTTATCTAGACGAGCACTTTCACATGCAGGTCGCCCGCAAGAAGGACAAACCTGCCTTCTTTTCGGTCATGCTCCAAGATCAAAAAGGATTGGAAGCTGTCCGACGCCGTATTGCCTGGGGCATTGCCCGGTTGCGGCTCAAGATGCAAATCGGCATGTCCTACGAACAATCGAACGATCTTGAGCAGGCCCAGGGGCACTATCGAAATGCCCGAACTCTGGCCTCGGCAATCATGAGGGCGCTGCTGAACGCCAAGGTCGTTTGGGACCCCGCAGGGCTCAAGGAATTAGAATTTCCGCGAGCACCCGACTACGGAGCTCCGGACTATGTCTCCACCCTCAAACATCTCAATCTGCTCTTCCAACCCGCCTTCGCGGAAGCGTGGGTCTCGGAAAAACACACCGGTGGTGTGGACACCAGCACCCGCCTGATCGAGCGTTCTATCTGGGAGTTGCGCTGGAGGCTGCCCTTCGTCCGTGAGGAATTTGATCCGAAGAATGTGCTGCGGCTTTTCCACAACTGGGTACCCGCCCATGACGTGCTGCATCTCAACTTCGCGCTGATCATGGCAGAGCAGCACAATAAAGTCGGGGACCTGCTTTTCTTCAAGGGAGGCGTTTCCTTCGACCATCTCTCCAACCTACCGCCGACCCATCGCACAGGATCCAGCCACCGAGCACCCATCCGCCACTCCGGCTATCTGATCCGATCTCGTTACCACTACGCCCTCACCTTGCACGAGCTACGGTTCTTCAATCGAGCCCGCCAGCTGCGCTGGGCCGAAAACCACGGCGGCTCAACCCCTCCGGAGAAAAATCCGGTGTCTCCCGACGAATGGGGGGACTTCGTCTTTCGAGCTACCGGTGGCTCAATAGCTGACTTTGCCGAAACCTTCTTGGCCGCCACCCCATCCATGGAGCTTATCTGCTGTCCACCGAGACAGGCCTATGCAGATCAGAGAATCTTGAGCCAGGCATCTCTGAGCAAGCGAGTCGCAGCCAAAAAAAATCACCTCGGTGTATTGGAATCGACCATTCGTTATTGGTTGAGCGGAATCGATCGGATGCCACCGGGGCTCATGGCGGCAGTGTCGAGCCTCTCGACTGCCATTCAGAATCGAGGAAATCGCCGTAGTCCCCTTCGACGCCATCTTTATGACCGGAGCAGTCGATCCAGTCTCCATATTCCGCCCAAGCATCCTACTCCTTCGACGCTCAGCGCCGAGGATTGGCGGAATTTGGTCCTTCGAGGAGTCTTTAACCTTGACGCAAGAGCTCCTAAGTCTCCAGAAGTAGCTGGAGAGCACAGGCCTTCAGCACGTCAGACCTGGGGCCTACCTTTTGAGCGCGCACTTAGGTCTTGGCTCGGTGTTGCGACTGGCAAGGACAATCTATGGGACGAGCTTTGCAGTCAGGAATCCGCACCACTGGACGAGCTCGTTGAAAAGCTCGTGTCGAATCAAGCTGCCGCGGAGCTCCCAGCACATTCTACTCTGTCCGAGCTCCAAGATCTGGCCGACGGAAGGGTCCAGAATCTCATTCAACTCGGTTCGATCAGTGACCCTTTGGAGATGCTCAGCACCTATTTAGTGCTCACCTGCGCCGCTGCCAGAATCCTCGAAAAGGGCGGATTCTACGAAGATGCAGCGCGTAAGAAGCTCCGAATCTTGGAGACCGTCGTCCAGTATTTGAGCTGGGCTCGCATAGTTTGCAGCCTCAAGACCCGGATCGAGCAAAAATCCGACCCGGATCGGCCGAGATCCGATCAGACTTCTGCTCACGAGCTGGAGAATTGGAAGAGCATTCTCAAGGGCCAGTGCCCAGAGACCAGTGAGCAGGTCATCAACGAGCTCTTCGACCTCGGATGGTTACTGCTACAAGACGCGCAGACTCTGTACCAACGTAGCCGCAGCGAATGGAATACCAAGGATAACAACGAGGTTGGCACGCGCCTTCCCACTCAGATGTTCATCTTAGGCTGTTCCCTAGGGCTCGCTTGGATCGGTCTGAAGGAAGATCCTGCGATCGAAGATGCCCAAGGCGAGCAAACTCTTCTCGGTGCCCTAGAGCAGAGGATCTACAACTGGGTTCAGAACGAATCGACACCTTGCAAGGGGGCCGACGTTGATGAGCACCGGAGCTGGCTGAGAACCCAGATCATCGAAATTCTCGAGCGCAATGCCTATCCATTGATAGGTCGCCTAAGCGGCTTGAAGGCCCTGGTCGACGACGCGGTCCTGAATCCTCCTACCGAAAGAAACGGCCAGCCGGAAGAGCGCGTCAGAGAACAGCGCCTTGGAGAGCTATGGGAATCTTGCCAACACCTGTCCGAGCTGCTCCAACTCGAAGACCTCTACGACGGCAAATGGCATTTTACGCCCTTCCAAATCGGTTCGACCCTTGCCCTATTCACTCTGCAACCGGATGGAATCCTCAAAGAAATCGACGATTTGATAAAGCGCCAGAAAGACTTCGACTTCAACAAAGGCCGACGTCACGACCGCATGTTGCCCCGAATTCGCGACCTGCGGGAGATGGCCCGTCGACACTTGATCGAGGGTCATGAGATGTACACCATGCGCCGGGCTTATTACCGATCGATCAACCGCCTCTTCTACCTGCACGACGACTTCAACGATCGCCGCATCCACTACAACCATGCCGTACAAATGACCGCTGCCGAAATCTCCCAGACATTCCTAGCCTTCCTCGATTTGGCCATCGAAGAAGACGATCGAAAGAAGATGGGCTAGAACGGGCTTCCGGCTTGACCCACCGAATCTCTGATAAACCGAGATTCTCCCCCTCCAACGTGGTAGGTTTTCGACCCGCCGAGAATTTTGCCACCCGGAGGCTGCCCCATGGGTTTCTACGCCGACCTGCATATCCACTCGAAATACTCCCGGGCCACCAGCCGGGATTGCGATTTCGAGCACTTGACCCTGTGGGCCAAACGCAAAGGCATCACCGTGGTGGCCACGGGGGATTTCACCCATCCCGCTTGGTGGCAGGAGATCCAGGACAAGCTCGTGCCGGCCGAGCCCGGGCTGTTTCGGTTGAAGCCGGAGCTGGAGCGGGCGGTGGATGCTCAGCTGCCGCCGTCTTGCCGACGGCCCGTGCGTTTTCTGCTCGAGGTGGAGATCTCCACCATCTACAAAAAGGGTGACAAAACCCGCAAGGTTCACCATCTGATCTACGCCGCCCACTTGGAAACCGCGGGACGATTTCGCGACGCGCTGGGGGCGATCGGCAACATCAAATCCGATGGCCGACCGATCCTCGGCCTAGACTCCCGCCACCTGCTGGAAATCACCCTCGAATCCGGTGACGACGCTTATTTGATCCCGGCCCATATTTGGACCCCTTGGTTCTCGGCCATGGGCTCGAAGTCGGGCTTCGATTCCGTGGACGATTGCTACGGTGACTTGGCCGAGCACATCTTCGCGGTGGAAACCGGTTTGTCGTCGGATCCACCGATGAACTGGCGGGTCTCCCACCTCGACCGATTCACCCTCGTCTCCAGCTCCGACGCCCACTCGCCGCCGATGCTCGGCCGTGAGGCCAATCTCTTCGAAACCGAGCTCGACTATTTCGCCATGCGACGGGCCCTGGAAACCCGCGAAGGCTGGGGCGGCACGGTGGAATTCTTCCCGGACGAAGGCAAATACCACTTGGACGGTCACCGCAAATGCGGGGTTTGCCTGGATCCGGCGGAGACCCGACGCCACGGCGGCAAGTGCCCGACCTGCGGTAAACCGGTGACCGTCGGCGTGCTGCATCGGGTGGAGGAGCTGGCGGACCGGGAGTCGGACTATCGACCCGAGACCCCGGCGGATTTCCGCAGCTTGGTGCCCTTACCCGAGGTGGTCGGCGAGATCCGCGGGGTCGGTCCAAAATCGAAAACCGTGGCGGGCATCGTCATGGCTTTGACCGCCAAGCTCGGTCCCGAGCTGGAGATCTTGGAGAGTCTGCCGGTGGAGGACGTGGAGCGTCACGGCGACCCGTTGATGGCGGAAGCGATCCGTAGGTTGCGACGGGGCGAGGTCCGGGCCGAAGGCGGCTACGACGGCCAATACGGCACCATCCGGGTCTTCCAACCCGATGAGATCGTGCCCCAGATGACCCTCGCGCCCCTCTTCGGTGAAGACTTTGCGGCTGCGCCCGCTCCGGAGATCACTGAGCAAATCGAACCAACACCGACAATCGACTCGATCGCGAATGAATCGACGGAAAAGGTTTCCATCGACGATCCCAATCTGCCGCTCCTGGATCGACTGGACGCCGACCAACGCCGGGCCGCTTCCCACGTCGAAGGCCCGCTGCTGATCGTCGCCGGACCGGGTTCCGGCAAGACCCGAGCTCTCACCCACCGGCTGGCTCACTTGGTGGAGACCGGCGTCGATCCCGCCGCATGCCTGGCGATCACCTTCACGCGACAGGCCGCCCGTGAGATGCGCGAGCGCCTGGAAGCGTTGCTGGGGCCGAAGGCTGGGCGCATGAAGGCGACGACCTTCCATGGTCTCGGCCTGGACCTTCTGCGTCGCCATGGGGATGCGGCCGGTTTGCCTCAGGGTTTTCGCATCGCCGACGACGCGACCCGGCGCAAGCTGGTGGCGGAACGTTTCGGCTTGAGCCCCAAGGAGGCGGCCCGCACCGTCGCCGAGCTGTCGGAACTGCGGAGGCGACAGCAGCCGGAGAACGAAACGGCCAAGGGCCAAACGGCCGAAGGCCCCACGGCCGATTCCGACGGTTCAGACATTTCCGTCGAGGCCTACCGACAGGTCTTGAGCGACGAGGGTTTCGTGGATCTCGACGATTTGCTCACACGACCGGTGGAGCTTCTCGACGGAAACCCCGACTTGGCGGAGCAAGAACGGTCCCGCTTCGAGCATCTTTGCGTCGACGAGTATCAGGACGTCGACCCCGTGCAATACCGGCTCTTGCGTCATCTGGCGCCGGCCGACGGCAACCTCTGCGCTATCGGCGATCCGGATCAAAGCATCTACCGATTCCGTGGCGCCGACGTGGGTTTCTTTCTACGTTTTCAGCAGGATTTCCCGAGCGCCGAAATCATTGAGCTAAAACGGAACTACCGCTCCCAGCCGACGATCGTGCGGGCCGCCGAGGCGATCATTCGTCCGGCGAGCCTGGTGCCGAATCGCCGATTTCAACCCATGGCCGACGGCCCCAGCCCGATCATCCTGCACGAGGCGGCGAGCGAACGGGCGGAAGCGGAATTCGTGGTCCACACCATTGAGGAGCTGTTGGGCGGCACGTCCTACTTCTCGTTCGACAGCGGTCGGGTCGACGAGCTGTCCGAGCGATTGCAAGAAGACATCTCGTTCGACGATATCGCCGTGCTCACCCGCACCCGAGCCCAGGCCGGACCTCTGCTGGAGGCGTTCGAACGGGCGGGTATGCCGGTGCAAAGCCGCTCCCACCAACGGCTGGCGGATCACCCGGAAATCCGACCGTTGATCCACGAGCTCAACGTCCGGCTGGAGGCCGGCGAGTCATGGTGTCCGGAAGAGCTGCCCAGCCTGATCGACGAGCTCGCGGGTCGGTCGCGACAGGAGCCCGAGCCGGTCGAAGCTTCTGAAACTAAGCCTCCCCCAACCCAACGCTCGTCGGCTTTGGAGCTGCTGAAACCATTGATCGAGCGCCATGCGCGGAATCTCGAAGCCTTTCTCGCCGAGCTGGCGACCGGTGCCGAGGTCGACACCTGGGATCCGCGGGCGGAGCGTATTTCCCTGCTCACCCTTCACGCGTCCAAGGGTCTCGAATTCCCCGTGGTTTTCGTGGTCGGCTGTGACGACGGCTTGTTGCCCATGACCTGGCATCGGCCGGACCAACCCATGGATGCCGAGGCCATCGATGAGGAGAGAAGGCTGTTCTTCGTCGGCGCGACGCGGGCTCGCCGCCTGTTGCTCTTGACCCGGGCCAAAAAACGATTCTGGCGCGGCGAATCCCGCACCACGAGCCCTTCACCGTTTTTGAAGCCCCTCGGGCCCGATTTGCTGGAACGTAGGTTCTACGCCGGCCCCAAGCGCAAGCCCGCTGAGCCCGTGGCCAAACAGCTGAGCTTGCTTTAGCCCCGACCTGAACCAGGGATCTGGCTCTCGAAGGTCCGAAAGCGATAAGGTCCGGTCGATGCAACGCCACCGATCTCACCTCGACGTTCCCCTCTCCCTCCGCGGGATCGTCGTCATGGGATTCATCGGTCTGGGTTTGATGGGATCGTCGACGACCACCGTCGCCCAGGAAACCCGCATCTTTCATCTCTCCGGTACCGATGCCGACCACACCGTACTGTGGGATTTCCGCTGTAGCGAAGGGCGAAAATGTGGCGAGTGGGCTCGTATTCCCGTGCCTTCCCAATGGGAGCAGGAGGGGTTCGGCCACTACAACTACGGCCACGACGAAGACAAATACGACGAGGTCGGCGAATATCGCACCCGCTTCCGACTGGACCATGATTGGCGTTACGACCGCGTTGATTTGGTCTTCGGCGGGGTCATGACCGACACCGAGGTCAAGGTCAACGGCCAGCTCGCCGGACCTGTCCACCAAGGGGGCTTTTACCCCTTCCGCTTCGACATCACCCGCTTGCTCAAGCACGACGCCGAAAATGTGCTCGAGGTCAAAGTGTGGAAACGGTCCGCCGACCGCAGCGTCGAAAAGGCCGAGCGGGATGCCGATTATTGGGTGTTCGGCGGTATCTATCGCCCGGTTTGGCTGGAGGGATTCCCGGACGAAGCCATCGAGCACGTGGCCTACGACGCCCGCCACGACGGCACCCTGAAGGCCAGGGTGCGCCTGCGTTATCCCCTGAGGGAGCCGACGGAGCTCAAGCTGTCGATCCGCGATCGCGACGGCCAGTCCGCCGGACCGCCCATCCGCGCGCCGATTCCGCCCCGGGCTCGGGAGGTGGAGATCGACGGACGATTCGCCGCGGCACGACCTTGGAGCGCAGAGATTCCGGATCTCTACACCGCGACCCTGACGCTCATCGGTGGCGGCTGGCCGTTGCATAAGGTCGAGCACAAAATCGGTTTCCGGACGGTGGAGGTCCGGCCCGGCCAAGGATTGTTCGTCAACGATCAGCGGGTGCTGCTCAAAGGGGTTAATCGTCACGCGTTTTGGCCCGCCTCGGGACGAAGCGTCTCCCAAGAGCTCGATGAGCAGGATGTGCGTCGCATCAAGGGCATGCACATGAACGCGGTGCGTCTGTCGCACTATCCGCCGGACCCGTCGTTCCTCGACGCCTGCGATCGGATCGGTTTGTACGTGCTCAACGAGCTGGCCGGCTGGCACGACGCTTACGGCACCGAGGTGGGTGAGAAGCTGGTGCGGTCGATGGTCGAGCGGGACGTCAACCATCCGTCGATTGTGTTTTGGAACAACGGCAACGAGGATGGTTGGAATACGGCTCTCGACGACGACTTCGCGCTTTACGATCCCCAGCAGCGGAGGGTCTTGCACCCACGCTCCCTGCACGAGGGCATCGACACCATGCACTACCTCTCGTGGGATGAGCTGACGGATCGCTTGGACCCCAAGAGCCGTCTGAATCGCTGGCGGTCTTTGTGGGGTCCGCTGCCGCTGCTGATGCCCACCGAGATACTGCACGGCCTCTACGACGGCGGGTCCGGGGCGAGCCTGGATGATTATTGGCGGGCCCTGAGGGCATCTCCCAGGGCCATGGGTCTCTTTTTGTGGGCCTTTACCGACGAGGCCGTTGAGCGTACGGACCGAGATTTCAAGCTCGATACCGACGGCAACCATGCCCCCGACGGCATCCTCGGTCCGTATCGGGAGACCTCAGGCAACGAGATCGCGATCCGCGAGGTGTTCGCGCCGGTGGAGATTCAAGGAGATCCCCTCGACCCTTCGTGGGACGGCTCGATCAGCCTGAAGAATCGGTTCAGCCACCTGGATCTCTCGGAAACCCGCATTTTCTGGTGGTTGCTCAACAACCGTCAGCTCGAATCCACCGAACCGCCGAGCCCAGTCCCCCAAGGCTTGCTGAGCCCGCCACCCACTCCGCCCGGCAGCGAGCTGACGGTGCAGCTCGGCTTGCCGGAGGACTTCCGGGACGCGGCGGCCCTGCACGTGCGCATCCTCGGGCCCCCTCGGGTCCAACCCGTCGATTGGCGTCGACCGCTCCAACCGGCCTCGAAAAAGGCCCGAAGCTTGGCGAGAATTATCGGTCCTGAGGCGCGGATTGAGACCACCGGAGACGGCACTCGAGTCTTGGCCGGCAACACCGGATTAGAGCTCGACGCCGCCGGCAATCCGGTCAGCTTGCTCCACGGTGCCCTCACCATGCCCCTGCCGTTGCCCCACCCCAACGGTCAATCGGATCCACCCAAGGCGACCGCCGGCCGCAGCTTCCTCCGGGGACGGACTGCCGTCGTGGAGACCCGCTACGAAGGCGACTTGGAATATCTGCGTTGGCAGGTCTTTCCCTCCGGCTGGATCCGCCTCTCCTGGCAAGCCCGAAGCCGTGAAGGCCAACCGCCGGGTCTGGTCTTTCCGTGGCCCATCGACGAGGTCGACGGCTGGAGCTGGACCGGCCTCGGACCTACCCGGGTTTGGGGCAATCGGCTACACGGCATATGGGGGCACTATCAACAATTTGCCGCGCCCGCCGTGGCGCCACACCAAGCCCATGAGCCTCAATTCAGGGGTTATTACGCCGCCCGTCGCGGCACTTTGGACACGCGACGGGGCGAGATCCAATGGGTGTTGGAAGACGACCATCGATTCTTCGGGCTCTGGCAGCCTCTATTTCCCGACGACGCCGAAGACGCCCGTGCCGAGGTCCATCAACCCGACGGATTCGCCATCCTCGAAGCCGTGCCCGCCATCGGCACCAAATTCCACCCGGCCGAGGACCTCATGCCCTCGTCGACCCTGCCGGCCGTGGGCTTACACCGAGGCGCGGTTTGGATCTATCCCGGCCCGACGCCGGAAATCATCGACCCTTTGAATCTCCATGGCACCAATTCCGACGACGAGGACGAGCTGGATTGGCCTTGAGCCGGAGCTCGAGCAGATCACCGCATGAGCAAAAAACAAAAGGGGCCACCGGGCCCCTCCGATCCCGATCAAGGACTCTGGCAGGGTAAATCCATCGCCCGTCGATTCACTTCGGACGACGGCATGATCGTGCTGGTGGGTCGAACCGCCGCCGACAACGACATCCTGTCGATCAAGCTCGCGTCACCCCGAGATTTCTGGCTGCACATCGCCTCCGGCCCGGGCTCCCACGTGGTGGTACGCAACCCGGACAATCTCACTCGCCTACCCCGCGACACCCAACAGCTCGCGGCCTCCCTGGCGGTTCGTCATTCCAAGGGTAAAGACGGCGGCCGATCCGCGGTCCACGTCACTCGCTGCTCCGAGGTGCGAAAACCCAGGGGATTCCCGGCCGGCAAAGTGACCCTCGGCCGCTACACCACCGTGCACGCGTCTCCCTATCAGGAGGAGTGAGCCGGTCCGCCCACCTACCTAGGCCAACACGACGAAGGGGCCGGACGCTTTTTCTTGCCCATTGACCAGGACCGCCAAGCCGTGGGCCCCGGGGTAATGGACCCGGGTGGTGATGATGCGGAAGGAGTGTCGTTTCTCGACCCGTTTTTCGACCTCCGAATAGTGGGCCTCGGAAATCTTGAAGACCTTGCGCGAGGTCTTGCCGTTTTTCTTCATGAAGTCGATGCCGTATTCGAGCCGCAGCTTGCCCAGCTCCCCGCCTTGGTCGGCCCGCAGCCCGAACGAAAACTCGAGCTCTTGCCCGATGGCCACGGACTCTTGGATGGTGAGGTCGTTGACGGTGATGTGGTCGGGGGAGGTGAAGCCGAAGAGCAGGAGGGTGTCGGGGTCGCCCTGTTTGAGCAGGGTCCGGCACGCGTGCTTGACCACCCAATCCCGCTCCGGTGAAACCCCCAGCCAACGGCCGGCCACCCCGAGAATCGTTTGCGGGTGGTCTTTGGAAATGTCGTTCAGATTGTTGGCCACGCTGCGGCGGACGTACTCGCTGTCGTCGTCCTTCAGGGTTTCGAGAATCGCGAGCACCGGCGACGGATCCCGCTTGAAGTCCGGCAAGGCCATGGCCCAAGGCAGCCGTGGACGGCACCCCTCGGAGGCCAATCGGCGCACGTGGTGGTTGTCGGATTCCGCCCAAGACGCCATCTGCGCCATCATGCGCTCGCCGTATTTCTTGATGAAGGGGCGCACGGCGAATTCCGAGCTGGCGTAGGGGGTGAAATGCTCCAGGGCCGGTATCGAGGCCTCGTAGTCGTCCAATCCGTTGGCTTCGACAAATCCAGGGAAGAACATGTACTCGAAACCGGTTCGACGGGTGGCCACCGGTTTGAGGATCTCCAGTGCCTCTCGGTAATTGTCTGGCAGGAAGCGACGCAAAGTCGATGAGATGTGAGCCATCCGGTCTTTGAGCTCTCGGTCCTGCCACGGGGGGCTGAAAATCTCTCGTTGGAAACCTGAGGCATCGAAGGACGGCAGGATCGCGCCGATTTCTCGGCACAGATGGTCCATCATCTCTTGGTTGTATAAATTCTTTAGGGGCTCGGGCATCTCAGCTCCAAATCTGTGGCTCCGAATCAGTAGCTCCAGTCGGCGACTCCAATCGAAAGCTCCATACGCTCGGATCGGCAGTGTGGTTCGGCACCGACTATTTCCGGGAGCGACAAGATACCGCCCGGGCGAGCCCTCCGCCAAGACCCACTGAACGAAAGCCCACGGACAAGAGCCCACGGACAGCGGAGCTTCCGTGCCCTTGGATCTGATAGCTTTCTCGGATGAGCCAAACCACAAGCCACCAAGCGTTCAGCGAGCCCTGGGCCCGGGCATGGGCCGATCAATTGCGTGATGACGAGGCCTACCGAAAGGCAGCCGCGACATGGGAAGGCTCCATTGCCCTCGAAGCCCACCGAGAGGGAGAGCCGGCGGGGGCCGTATTCGCCGATTTATGGCATGGGGAATGCCGGACGGCCCGAGCCGCCTCGGTCGACGACTTGGCCGAAGCGGACTACGTGATCCGCGCGGCGCTGCCGATTTGGAAGAAGGTTATGGCCGGCAAGGTCGACCCGATTTTCGGCCTGATGTCTGGCAAGCTCAAGCTCTCAAGGGGCAAGCTCGCCCATTTAACCCCTTATATCTCCGCCAGCAAGGCGTTGGTTCGCGCCGCAGCCCGGGTGCCGACCCACTTTCCCGGCGACGACGCCGAGCTCACACAGGCTTCGGCCGCACCCTCCCACCTCGCTCCCACGTCCTCCGCCGGAGCTTCGTCCAATCAGATCGCCGCGCCAGGGCAACGCCACTACCGAACGACGAGCGAGGGCGGCTTGGATCACGGTCTGCCGGTCATGGGTTTGTGGCACAAAGGCAAAAAACTCGGCGTGTGGGATCCACGGGATATCGATTTCACCGCCGACCTCGCCGATTGGCGGCGCTTGGCGGATATCGAGCGGGAGGTGATCCTGCATCTCACGAGCCTTTTCCAAGCGGGAGAGGAATCCGTCACCCTGGACTTGCTGCCCTTGATTCAGGTGATCGCGGGCGAGGGGCGCCTCGAGGAGGAAATGTACTTGACCTCCTTCCTCTTCGAAGAGGCCAAACACGTGGAAGTCTTTCGTCGATTTCTCGACGAGGTGGCCGAGGATCGCAGCGACCTTTCCCGCTTCCACGGCGACAACTATCGCCTGATCTTCTACGATCGCCTGCCCACCGCCATGTCCCGTTTGCGGCACGACAGCTCACCGGCAGCCCAAGCCGAAGCGTCGGTGACCTACAACATGATCGTCGAAGGGGTGTTGGCGGAGACCGGCTACCACGCCTACGGCTCGATTTTGGAACGCAACGGTTTGATGCCCGGTATGCAACAAACCGTGGGTTACCTAAAGGCCGACGAGTCGCGCCACCTAGCCTACGGTGTGTATTTGCTCTCCCGGCTGGTCATCGAGCACGGGGAGCCCATCTGGCGGGTTATCGAGCAGCGCATGGAGGAGATGTTGCCGCCGGCCATCGGCTTGATTCACGAGCTTTTCGAAGCCTACGAAGAGATGCCGTTCGGCTTGGAGCTCGAAGCCTTTACCGACTTCGCCATGGGCCAATTCCAAAAACGGATGAAGCGGATCGAGCGTGCGCGTCGGCAAAGCCTGGACGATCTGCGCCGAGAGCCCGTCCGCACCGCGTGACGTTTCTAAGCCTCAACTTTTTTGTAGAACCGCCAAATCGTGGTGGTCGTCCCAGCCCCGGGGCAGGTGGCCTACCCACTTCACGGCATCGCCGTTGAGCTCCTCGCAGCGACGACGCAAGAAGCTCGGCTGATGCCACGCCATGCCGTAATCCGCTTCTTCGTAGGAGGAAAAACGTCCCCCATAGGGCCGATAGGCGGTTCCCGTGGAGCGAACCTCTTGGCGAATGGACTCCGCCTCGTCCGCGTGGTCGCCGCCGTAGAGATCCGCCAACCGCTCCAAGCTGTGATCGCCGTGGAACGAGACGAGCGCCACGCCGCCGGGATTGAGGATCCTGCTCAATAGGGCGACGAATCGATCTCCCGACTTGGGCGGCAGGTGGGTGAGCAAAGAACCCGACCACACAAAATCGTAGGTCTCGAAGGGAACTCGGCTCAGGTCGGTCTGCGACACCAGCGGTTTCACCCCCAGCTCGGCGGAGCAAAAGGCGACGGCCCGAGCGTCTAGATCGCAGGCGGTGATCGACTCCGGGCGAAGGACCCCGCACAAATATCTCAGGACCCGACCGTATCCACAGCCGAGATCGAGAGCGCTCCCGATATCCGACCAAGACTTCCCGGTCCGCTCCAGGGCCTCGCCCATGGCTTCCAGGCCGGACTCACCGGCTTGGGCATAGCTCGCCACGCTGCGCCAATCCGTGTTGGGCAGCATCGAGTCCGCCACGTGCACTCGGAAAGGAACCGGCGGGATCGTCCGGCAATTCAAGGGATGGGGCAAACGGGAACGTAGGCCCCGCAAAATTCCGTACATCGGTTGGGCTCAGGTCAGCGGACGGCTCCCGCGGCGGTCAAAATCGATTGAACCAACTCTTCGGGCAGCTCGTAACTTTCCATAGCAGAAGGACGCTGATTGTCGACCGTGTCTGCCGCAGGCTCTGAGCCGTGTGAATCCGACTTGAAGGCTGCCTTGCCGACTGCAACGGTCTTTTGATAGCTGTCGAGGTAGTCGGCGCATTGCTTGCACAAAGCGGAATGCTCGCGGCACAGACGGTCCGTCTCCGACGGTAGATCACCCTCGTCAAAATCGAGCAGGTGATCGATGAATTGTTCGCAAGTCATCATAGCTGGTTTTCCCATAACTTCCAGAGGCGGGCTGCTTCCAGAGCCGAGACGGCTGATCTCCGACGAGGACGGGGCGGGCCGACAACCGCCCCGATGGCTTAGATGCGCTTGCGGTCAGAAGGTTTCAGCCGAATCGACCGTCCTACCCTCTAACCTCGACATCTAATCAAAAGTTGGGGTAGCCGGCTAGGCGCCCCCGGCTAGGCGCCCTCCGCCAGATGATCGGCGAGGATCTCTCGCAAGGCCTGACGGGCGCGGTGCAGCCTGACCTTGACCGCCGACACCGTCAGATCCATGGCTTCGGCGGTCTCCTTGCCGGACAGCCCTTCAATATCCCTCAGCAACAACACGGTCCGATAGCTCTCGGGCAGATCCAAAATGGATCGCCGAACCAAGGCTCTCACCTCTTGCCGACCCAAGAGCTGCTCGGGGGTCTCGGTCCAGCCGGAGCCCGGGTCCGCCCGATGGCCGTCCTCGAGATATTTCGGCAGCAGAGGCTCCAAGGCCTCGGTGGCTTTTTCGATCTTTGTATTCTTCTTCCTCAGCCGCATCAGGCTGGCGTTGACGACGATGCGGTGCAGCCAGGTCGACACCTTGGATTGACCGTCAAAACGATCGATCGACTTCCAAGCGCTGACCAGGGCTTCTTGCAAGGCGTCACGGGCGTCCTCTTCATCGAGAAAACGACGCGCGACCTGCAGCATGCGTCCGCCGTAGACACGCACCAACCGTTCGTAGGCTGCCGGATCGCCGGCTTTCAGGTCGGCAACCAAGGTTTGCTCATCGGAGAGCACGGCCAGGTCGGGCTGTGCAGGACCGACGGATGAGGAGGTACGGGCTGAATCCAAAAGGGGCGCGCTCCGGGTCAGATGTCGATCCACGACCGGTGAATCGCGGCGATATCTTAACCGAATCCCACTAGAGCAGACCTGTTGGAACGGACTTATTGAGACAGCTTCGGCCAGTGGCCGTCGGCGGCGGCGATGTGACCCGGGATGTCCGCCTCCCACTTCTTCTGAATCTTGGTCGAATAATTCAGGTAGAGCTTGCCGTCGACGATCTTCCACGCCTGTGGATCGATGCCGGCGGTCGATCCTTGGCTCACGGCCCAGGCGCAATAGCCGCCGTATTGGGGCGCGTATTTTTCCGGATCGCCGACAAATAGATCCCGATGCTCGGCGCTGGCAAAACGCCATTCCGCACCTTTCCAGGAATGGGTGAATTCCTTGGAGCCTTTGACCGGCTTGCCCTCGGTGAAATACGCGACGGTGTCGTATCCCTTGACCGCCAGATCGTCGAAGAAGCCGGTTTGAATCGGCTCCACGGCCCACAGCGGAGCCAAACCCGCCCCGAGGATCAAGAGCCCAAACACTGAGAGAAGCACCATTCGAGCCCGAATCCGTTTTCTGGATGCGGCTCGATCGCGGAGGGTCTCTCGGTCGGCGGAAAGCAAGGGGACATCAGAGGCCTGGGAATCCGTTCGGCTCAAGCTGTGGGTCGTGTTCATATCGTTCCTTTCGGGCATCTCGCGACCGTCTCAGATCGCGGAGACACCCCCATAGGCAATGCCCGTCAGATGGGCGACCTCCCGTTTCCAGGTGGTCAGATCCGACGGGCTGAATTGGTTGAGGTGCTCGTGGCCGCAGGCGCGGGCGAGCACTTGCATCAGCTCGACGGAGGCGTTGAAGAAATTGGCCAATCGCTTGGCTCCAATCGCGATATCAAGCCTCCGCCGTAAATCGTCCCGCTGGGTGGCGATGCCCACCGGGCAATTGTTGGTGTGGCAAGCGCGCATGCCCAGGCAGCCGATCGCTTGCAGAGCCGAGTTGGACACCGCCACACCATCGGCACCGAGCGCCAAGGCCTTGGCGAAATCCGCGGGCGTGCGCAAGCCACCGGTCATGATCAGGGTGACCTCACCGGAAACCCCTCGACGGTCCAGGTGACGACGGGCTCGGGCCAAGGCCGGCAAGGTCGGCACGGAGATGTGATCCCGGAAAATCAGCGGCGCGGCGCCGGTGCCGCCACCGCGGCCGTCCAAAATCACGTAGTCCACACCGATATCGAGGGCCGCGTCGAGATCTCGCTCAATATGTTGGGCCGAGAGCTTGAAGCCGACGGGAATGCCGCCGGTGGCGTCCCGCACCTCGGCGGCGAAGGCGCGAAAGTCCGAGGTGTGGGTCCATTCCGGGAAGCGGGCGGGAGAAATCGCCGACTGACCTTCCTCCAATCCCCGAACCTCGGCGATCTTTCCCTTCACTTTGTGCCCGGGCAGATGGCCACCGGTGCCGGTCTTGGCCCCTTGGCCGCCCTTGAAATGGAAGGCTTGGACCCGGCTCAATTTATCCATGGAAAAGCCGAAGCGGGCGGACGCCAGCTCGTAAAGATACCGGTTGTTGGCTTCCTGCTCTTCCGGCAACATGCCACCCTCGCCGGAGCAGATGCCCGTGCCGGCCATTTCCGCGCCCTTCGACAAAGTGATCTTCGCCTCTTCGGAAAGGGCGCCGAAGCTCATGTCGGAAACGAAGATCGGAATCTCCAAGCGCAGGGGTTTGGCCGCTTTCGGACCGATGACCAGCTCGGTGCCGACCGGTGCGTCGTCGAGCTGGGGCACCCGCCAGAGCTGGGCGGTGACGAATTGCAGGTCGTCCCAGGTTGGAAGATCCTGCCGCGCCACACCCATGGCCGAGACCGGCCCGTGGTGACCGAATGTCTCCAGACCGTTTCGCGCCAGCTCCTGGATCAGGTGGTTGTGGGGCTCCTCGGGGGCGCCGTGGGGATCTTGATACGTCCCCAGATACGCATCGCGATCGAAGGGCTGAGGATGGTCTTTCGCCCAGGCCGCGACTTCATGCTCGTCGACCCAAACGCCACCGTCCTCGATCCAAGCGCTGAATTTCTCCAGCACATCGTCGTTTTTATAGGCCGACACGCCGGTTTCGTAACGGTAATCCCAATCGTGGACGCCGCAGATCAGGTCGTCTCCGCGCACGAAACCGTCCGCCAGCAAGGCCCCTCGATGGAGGCAACGACCGTAGAGCACGGAGACCTGATCGTCGTAGCGGATGATCACCAAGTCGACATCTGCCACTAGGGCGCCTGCGGGTTTGCGATCTTCGAGCTCGTCCCACTCGGCGATCTTCACTTTCAACATGCTCGGGGCTCCTCTTCCAGCCGGCCCTGCCGGCTTCAATCCATCGGGCTCGTGTCTTGGATGTGTGCCGACACGAAGGGTTACAGCTCTTGCATTCGGATTCGGTAACAGTCTTAAAAGATGACGGTCGAAAAATTGTAGGCGCTGTGGCATGCTTTGGCGAATCTCAGCCAAATCGATGCATCTGCCGCCTTGGATGCCGCGTATCGTCAGATCAAATGATCTTACGAAGCCGTGCCGATCACGGACTGCTACCGCGATCTCCACGGCTCTGGCCACCGCACCCGCAAGGAGCCCTTATGCCGTTGTCCGCCGTTTCGCTGCTCGTCAACCTCTTCTTGATCTACGCTGCCGTGGGCATCGTCTTCGCCATCGCATTCGTCTGGCGAGGCGTCGGGGTGGTGGATCCCGTCGCCCGAGAAGGCACCCTCGGATTCAAGCTGCTGATCATGCCGGGCTGCGCGGCCTTCTGGCCTTGGCTCCTGAAACGGTGGATCCAGGCCCAAGAGCCGATCGATGAGACCAACGCCCATCGGCGCGCCGCACGGGAGTCCCACATCGCACGGAAATCCCAAGCCGGAGGTGAGGCATGATCGCCCCCTTGCGTCGACGGCACCGATTCATGTTCCTGGCCCTGGCCGTCTTGGGCTTGCCGCTGCTCTTCCTGTCTCTGTCGAATCGTCCTTCGTTTCCGGGCGACGGTCTGCCCGCCGAGCTGGCGGCACCGTCGACCGAGCCGGACGGGGAGCCGCTGGCCACCCATCACCCTTTCGGCCGGCTCGACGCGGAGCTTCGGATATATCCGCGGGTTTGGGTGCTCGAGGTCCGTGACCCCCTACGACACCCGGATGTGCTCGCCTATTGGTCTAGCGCTCCGGCGGAGACGAATCTGCCGGCGGACGCCCGTTGGCTCGGAACGGTTTCCACCACGAAACCTAGTCTTTTCAAGTCCGTCCCCGATCAAGACGGCTTCCTGACCCTTTACAGCCTCGGGCATCAACAAATCATCTCCTCGGCCCCCGTTGATCTCCCGGAGGTTTTGATCGCCCCGACTTTGGTCGCCCCGGTTTCGGGCGAGCCAATTTCCGGCGCCCCGGATTCGGGCGAGCCGGCTTCGGACGCCCCGGTTTCAGGCGACCCGGCTTCGGGCGCCCCGGTTTCAGGCGACCCGGCTTCGGTCGCCCCGGGAGGTGCGGCATGAGCGTGGCCTACCAAGCCGTCGGATGGAACCGGCAGAAGAAGATCTACGACCGCACCATGTTGCTCGGCATGGTCGGGTATTTGGTGATCTTCATCGCGGTGACTGTCGCCACCCATCCTGAAATCACCGCAGAGGCCTTGATCATTCGTGGTTTTGGCACTCTCGCCCTGGTGCTCCTGCACATCATCCTATCCATCGGCCCGTTGGCTCGGCTCGATGCTCGCTTTCTGCCGCTGCTCTACAACCGGCGCCATCTCGGGGTTGCGATGTTCGTCACCGCCTTGGTGCACGGGCTGTTCTCCATCATCCAATTCCACGTCTTGGGTGATCTCAACCCCTTGGTCAACGTGTGGGTCGGGAATTCCAACTACGACAGCCTCGGCCAATTTCCCTTCCAGCCCTTGGGCCTGCTCGCCCTCGGCATCCTCTTCCTGATGGCCGCCACCAGCCACGATTTCTGGCTCGCCAACCTTTCGGCGCCGACTTGGAAGGCCCTGCACATGTTGGTCTATGTGGCCTACGGCTTGGTGGTGGCTCACGTGGCCCTCGGCATTCTGCAGGTCGAAAAACATCCGATGTTGACCACCTTCTTGGTGCTCGGCTTCTGCTGGATCGTCGGCCTGCACTTGAAGGCCGGCTTCAAAGAAAAATCCGGCGACGTGGAGCGGGCGGCCGGCTCCGACGGCTTCGTCGACGTATGCTCATTGGACGACATCCCCGAGAATCGGGCTCGCACGGTTTGCCTGGCCGGGGAGCGGGTGGCGATCTTCAAATACGACGGCAAGATCTCGGCCCTGTCGAGCGTCTGCAAGCATCAGAACGGTCCACTGGGAGAAGGCAAGGTCGTCGACGGCTGTGTGGTCTGCCCGTGGCACGGATACCAATATTTGCCCGCCAGCGGCTCGTCACCACCGCCGTTTACGGAAAAAGTGCCGACCTTCAAAACCCGTCTGGTGAACGATCGGGTGCACGTGGACCCACGTCCCCTTCCGCCGGGCACCGAGGTCGAGCCCTCAAAGATCCCGGCCGCCCGGGTCCCCGGCACCGACGCGAAGGAGGCAAGCCATGGCTGATCGCGACGACTTCTACATTGGATATATGCCGGAAGCTCCCGCCGAGGTCGCCGGGCACGTCCGCCGCTGGACCCTCGTCACCTTGGTCATCGTTTGGGCGGCCGCCGCGTCGATCGCCCTTTGGCAGAACCCGTTCGCCTTCTCATTCTTCGACTTCGGCAAGACCCGTACCTATGAAGGGGTGGTCCGCATGTCTCCCCACCCGATGCTTTGGGTGGATCGCCCGGCGGACGGCGGCAGCTCGTCCTACTTCTTGGTGGGTTTCGGAAAACACGGTTTCGGAAAACAGGGCGCTGACTCCGACGTATTTAAGCTCGATGGCCGACGGGTCCGCCTGGAAGCGACTCCCATCTATCGGGACGACCAAACCATGTTGGAGGTGGTCGCCGGCACGGTGAATGCCGTCGGTGAGCCCGGCTCCGGCGAAGCAGCGGCCTCTCGAGAATCCACATCCCTCGGTGTCCACACGTTGGTCGGAGAGATCGTCGACAGCAAATGCCATTTGGGAGTCATGAAACCGGGCAGCCGGAAGGCCCATCGAGCCTGCGCAACCCTCTGTATTCGCGGCGGCGTCCCGCCGGTGTTCATCGTGCGGGAAGGCCAGGAAGTCACAGAGCATCTCCTGCTCGTGGGATCCGACGGACGGGCCCTCAACCAGGAGGTGCTCGATTGGGTGGCCGAGCCGATCGCCATCCGCGGCGAGGTCGTGAGGCACGGAGATCGATGGCAGCTCAAGGCCGAGCCGGAGAGCTTCAAGCGGGAGCCGTAGGTTCCGTAGGTTTCTTGGTGGTTTTCTTTAAACTGCCTTCTCAATCTTTGGTGTAAGCTCTTCCTGAGGGGCAAACTCGGCCGTGGAAGGAAATCCCGTGGAAAATCAGCCCATACCCCAGCCGACCGCCAGGATCGCGACCAAGACCGCCATCACCTATCCGGTGGCCGCTGAGGCTATCCCCACAGCTGTGCTCAGCGAAGGTCGATACGAGGTCCGATTCGCAACCACCATTGAAGAGCTCGACGAGGTCTTGCGCCTACGTTTCGAGATTTTCAATGTCGAGCTCGGGGAAGGGCTCGATGAGTCTTGGCAAACCCGTCGGGATCGGGATCCCTTCGACGCGGTTTGCCATCACTTGATCGTCACCGAAAAAACCTCTGGTGAGATTGTCGGCACCTACCGCATGCAAACCACCGAGATGGCTGAGCGTCACCACGGCTTATACTCGGCCCAGGAGTTCGCGCTCGAATCGGTGGACCCACATCTGATGTCCGGGGCGGTCGAGGTCGGCCGAGCTTGTGTCGCCGAGCCCCATCGCAACACCCAAGTGCTTTTCCTGTTGTGGAAGGGATTGGCGCTCTACATGGCGCACAACCAGCTGCGTTTTCTTTTCGGTTGTTGCTCGCTCACCAGCCAGGATCCCGCCGAGGGTTTGGCGATGCTCGAGCACCTGCGAGAAAAAGGGCACTTTCACGAGTCGGTGTGGATCGAGCCGAAGCCGGAGCTCGCCTGCGAGGGTCCTTCACCTTCGGAGAACCCATGGGACGGCCAGATCAAGGTCCCGAAGCTTTTTAGAATTTACCTCCGCCACGGCGCCAAGGTCTGCGGTCCCCCCGCGATCGACCGAGAATTCAAAACGATCGACTTCTTGGTGCTTTTTGACGTCGCGGCCATGGACGAAAAACGGATGCGCACCTTCTTCGGCTAACCCAGCTTCGGCACGTCTGAATCGAAGGTGGCTTTTGCGGCGGCGGCCTGAGACCCCTCCCGGTTCGCTGAACACTGAGATCCCTGCCCGAGCAGCTTGTGTGGATCTTGAGGAGATATGCATTGATTCTCGCTCATCAGAATATTCACTTTCTCGACCAAGGCATCGACCTATTGGAGGCCTTGGACGATTCCCTTTTTCAATCCTGTGACGAGCACGGACACGCCTGCGTCGGTGCCCACCTTCGCCATGTGCTGGATTGCTATCACTGCTTTTTGCGTGGGCTCGATGCCGACCGAATCGATTACGACGCCCGCGAGCGGAATGCGTCCCTCGAATCCGACCGCCGGATCGCTCGCGAGAAGCTTCTCGAGGTGCGCGGAGCCCTAGAGCAGCTCGACGAGACCGACCGTAACCGTCAGATGCGGGTGCGGGTCGATGCCGCCGCTTGGAGCGAGGTCGATCCTTGGACCCAATCCACCTTGGGCCGGGAGCTGCAATTCTTGCTCAGCCATACGGTGCACCACTTTGCCCTGATCGCCATGACCCTGCGCGCCATTGGATTCGAGCCCGGCTCGGCCTTCGGAGTGGCTCCCTCCACCCTCGAGCACAGGGAAACCGAGGTGAGCGTCGGCACGGCTTCTTGCAATTCCTGAGTCCGATCATGTGCACCGTAAGTTGGTTCCACACCCAGGACGGCTATGAGCTCTTCTTCAATCGTGACGAGCTTCGAACCCGAAAGCGGGCCCTCGCGCCGGGTCCCTTGACCAGCCCCTCGGGGATCGAGATGTTGGCGCCCACGGATGTCGATGCCGGGGGCACTTGGATCGCCACCAACACGACCGGCCTCACCGTCGCCTTGCTCAATCGCTACCAGGACTCCGCCGACCCCACCACCGCCGACTCGCGACGCAGCCGCGGTTTGTTGGTCAAAGACTTGGCCGATGCCGCCAACGCTCGCCAAATCAACGAACGGCTGCGGTCGGATCGCGTCGAGATCTACGCCCCTTTTACGCTTTTGGTGGTCACCCCCGAGGATCGGGGCACCGTGATCTTTTGGAACGGTCGGCAGCTGTCCGATCCGTGCCCGGCGACCGCGCCCCTCGCGTCATCCGGACACGATCCCATCGGCGTGCCGGCGAGGCGGCGAAAGCTGTGGGCCGAGCTGCCGGAAATCCACCGCGACGCCTGCTTGTCTTTCCACCGAAGCCACGCTCCGCGCCAAGGTGCGACCTCCCCATGCATGCACCGGCCGGAAGCGCGAAGCGTGAGCCTCACCCACGTGGTGGTGGATGACCGACGCATTTCCATGGCCTATGCCGACGGCCCGCCCTGCCGAGCCGAGCTCTCGTTGGACGCGGAATCGGTTCTGCGCCGAACCGCCGGTGTCAACGCCGCTTGATGGCGAGTCAGACATCCGTACCAGCTCCGGGTCTCGAGCCCGAGTCTTCCAACCACCGGCGCTTCACCGTGTGGCGGGTCCTGCTCGCCGTCTACCTGGTGTTGTTGGTGGCGTCCCATGTCGTTCGGCTGGCCCAAGGACGGTTCGAGGAGGTCTCCCCCGCCGAAGGTCAGCGGAGCTTCGAAACCGCGGAGCTGAGCACCGATGCCGACGCTCGGCTTGTGGCAGGCCCTCGGCAGATCCGCCTGGCGTGGTGGGAATGGCCGGCGGCGTCGACGAAAGGCGCTCCGGTCGTGGTTTTGATCCACGGTAGCCCCGGAGACGGCTCCAACTTCAGCTCCCTCGGACCGCTGTTGGCGGAGCAAGGATTTCGGGTGTTGGCGCCGGACCTACCCGGCTTCGGCGGCTCGACCCAGCAGATCGACGACTATTCGATCCGCGCCCATGCCGGCTACGTCGCCGCCCTGGTGGACCATTTGGGCATCGACACCTTCCACGCGGTGGGTTTCAGTCTCGGAGGCGGGGTGGTCGCCCATCTTCGGGAAGATCTGGGCGAGCAGGTGGAGTCGCTGACCCTGCTTTCGGCGGTCGGAGTCCAAGAGCTCGAGCTGCTCGGTCGTTACGCTATCAATCACGCGGTTCACGGAGCCCAGCTAGCGGCGCTCCGCGCCTTGCAGGAAGGCGTCCCCCACTTCGGTCTGTTGGACCGCAGCCACATGCACCTCTCCTACGCCAGGAATTTCTTCGACAGTGACCAGCGGCCCCTGCGGAGCATCTTGGAGTCCTACGGCGGGCCGATGCTGATCCTGCACAGCGAGGACGACTTCTTGGTGCCCTACGAAGCGGCCCTCGAGCACCGCCGAATCGTCCCCCAAAGCCGGCTGGTGAGCTTCGAGCAAGGCAACCACTTCATCGTTTTCACCCGCCCGGAGACCCTCGCCGCTCCCCTCGGGGACTTCATTCGCGACGTCGAGTCCGGCACCGCCACGCTCCGTGACGGCGCTTCCGCCTCGCGCCTTGCAGAGGCCCGCGAGGGCATTCCTCAGAAGCTGCCACGGGCGGTCGGACCCACCCTCATGGTCTGGATCTTCCTCCTGGCGGTGGCCACCCTGGTCAGCGAGGATCTCACCTGCCTCGCCGCCGGCCTGCTGGTTGCCCAGGGCAGCCTGGACTTTTGGGCCGCAGTGCTCGGCTGCGCCTTGGGTATTTTCGTCGGCGATATGGGTCTCTACGCCCTCGGCCTCTTGGGTCGACCATTCCTCCATCGGCCACCGCTCCGCTGGCTGGTCAGCGAAGCGGATTTGGATCGCAGCAAGGCCTGGTTCGATCGTCGGGGAGCGTGGGCCATCCTCATCTCCAGGTTCTTACCTGGCTTGCGAGTGCCCACCTATGTGTCGGCCGGTCTCCTGGGCATGAATCTTTTTTGGTTCACCCTCTCACTCTTCCTGCCCATTTTGCTCTGGACGCCGTTTTTGGTCGGTCTGGCCTCCTGGCTCGGGGATCGCGTCTTCAGTGGATTCGAGGCGTTCGAAGATCGGGCACTGCCTGTCTTCTTCGCCGTTTTGGTGGCCTTCTGGATCGGCCTGCTGCTGAGCAGAGCCTTGCTTTCCTGGCGTGGGCGACGATTGCTGTTGGGCAAGTGGAAGCGCTGGAGCCAATGGGAATTCTGGCCCCAATGGGCGTTCTATCCACCGGTCATCCTCTACTTGGCCTGGCTTGCCATCCGTTATCGAAGCGCTACCTTGTTCACCGCCGCCAACCCCGGCCTACCCGCGGCGGGCGGTTTCGTGGGCGAGTCGAAGTCTCAAATCCTTACGGCATTGGGGGGCACCTCCATCGCTCCCTGGATTCCCCTCCAGCCCGGCCCCGAGCCGGACCGACGCCGGGTTATCGAGGAATTCCAGGCGCAGCGAGAGAACCCGTGGCCCGTGGTGCTGAAACCGGACGTGGGTGAGCGTGGCTCCGGCGTGACCATCGCCAAAGACCCATCGGATGTCGATCGATTTCTTGCGAGCACCTCGGGTCCGGCGTTGGTGCAGCAATATATTCCCGGAGTGGAGCTGGGGGTGTTTTGGATTCGCATGCCGGACGAGCCGAGCGGCAACATCTTTTCCGTCACCCACAAGCAGCTGCCGACGGTGACCGGCGACGGCGACTCCACCCTCGAAACCCTCATCCTTCGGGACTCGCGGGCGATCGCCATGGCGGATACGTACCTGCAACGGTTCCAGAATCGGCTCGAAGAGGTTCCGGCAGAAGGTCAACACGTGCGCCTAGTGGAGGTGGGAACCCACTGCCTGGGCGCGATCTTCGTCGACGGCAGCCACTACGTCACCCCGGAGATGGAGGCGGCCGTGGAGCGGATTGCGGGCGGGCTCGAAGGCTTCTACTTCGGTCGCTTCGACCTGCGGGCCCCGAGCTTCGAGCACTTTCAGCGCGGTGAGCACATCTCGGTCTTAGAGCTCAACGGAGTAACCTCCGAAGCCACCCACATCTACGATCCCAAGCACCGGGTTTGGCAAGCGTGGGCCGTGCTCTTCGAGCAGTGGCGGCTGGCCTTCGAGATCGGCCGACGCAACCGCGAGCGGGGGCATCAGCCGGCTTCAGTGGGCGAAATTCAGCAACTGATCCGTGAATTTCGGGCACGTTGAGCTCACCGGCGGGTCCCTGACGTAAAAAAGCTACAAAAACTCCGCTGCCTGCCGAGCTCACGCGTTTTCAAGCGCCGGCACGATATGGCATCATACGCATCCTTTGCCTCGGAGCCGAGGCCCGCCCACTTCTGCTCGGGGGGACCCTTCGCTTTCCATAGGCTCCCAACCGGATAAGAACCCAATTGTCACAGGAGACTTCCCATGAAAAGAATCATCCGATCGACGGCCCCCGTCTTGGCGGCGGCCCTCTTGCTCGGCTGCTTTGCTCTCGGCTCCAACGCTGAGGACGGCGACGCCGGCCGCAAAGACAAGATCTTCGCCAACTTGAAGCTGCAATTCCCGCAGCTCGATAAGATGGGCGCCGTGATGGGCGACCTCAAAGCCAGTGAGTTCGAGGGCCTCGACGAGGGTTCCTTCGCGGTTCGCGGCCGCGACCAGAAGTTCCTCGTCTCCAAAGACGACACCAAGCTCTTCCTGATCCAGGGCGAGCCCCTCGACGTCAGCAAGACGGCCGATCAAATCGAGACCGAGCTGGCGGAGCGCGCCGAGCAAGAAGCCAAAGAAGCCGCTGAGCGTGTGACCAAAATCGCCGAATCGATCGACGGCCTGCCCTTCCGCGGCTCCGCCGACGCCCCGGTCACCATCGTCGAGTTCTCCGACTTCCAATGCCCCTACTGCACCCGCGGTGCGGCCACTGTCGAGCAGATCCTCGAGAAGTACCCGAACGACGTGAAATTCGTCTTCAAGCACTTCCCGCTCAACTTCCATCCATGGGCCAAACCCGCCGCGATCGCCGCGAATTGCGCCGCCAACCAGGACCACAAAGCTTTCTGGACCCTGCACGACAAATACTTCGAGCACCAGAAAGAGATCAAACCCGAGAACGTGCTCGACAAAAGCCGTGAGTTCCTCGAAGGCGCCGGCATCGACATGGCGACCTGGACCGCCTGCGCCGAAGACAAAGACACCGAAGAGTACAAAGCCGCGGCCAAAGCCGTGGACGAAGACATGGCCTTCGGCCAGAGCATGGGTGTCACCGGCACCCCCGGCTTCTTCGTCAACGGCCAATTCCTCAATGGTGCTCAGCCGCTCACCGCTTTCGAGCCGCTGATCCAGGCCGCCAAAGACAACGCCGGTTGATCCCCGCCCAGCGTTGAGAAAAGCCCCTCTCCCCATCTGGGTGAGGGGCTTTTTCGTGCCCACAAATAGGAGTCGACGGGGGCACTGAAAAAAACGAGATTTTTTTGCGGGGTTCTCACCCACCTCGCGCGTTAAGCAAATAGACGAGAGCGTGTTCGGTGGCAACCATGCCGCCGGACCGGACCTTCCATCGTACGGGTCGCGGCTGATCTGCCCAGCCATCCACTCCTCTCCCTGGGTAGATCACAGAGCTTCGATTCGTACGATATTTTTTTGCTTGCTTCGAGTGCTGCAAACAGTCTCCCAGCCCATGCTCGCGTGTCCGCTCATCGAGCGCTACGATAGAATAATCCCTTCTGATTGAACCACCAAGATGGCGAATTCCGAGGGAGGCAGCGGACGGGCATGCCGAAAAAGAGAGTCAAAAAAGGCTTCTTGCTTGACTCACCTCACCCTCGCCGCCTCTTTGTCGCCTTTTGCGCGCTGCTCGCCTTAGCCTGGACCGCGCCCCGCCCTGTCGCCGACCTCCCTTCCGCGCCCCAATCGGCAATCTTCTTCGACGATTTCGAATCGGGCACCACCTCCGCTTGGTCCCACACCGAGCCGCCGGTCAACCTGCGGATCGACGCTCCCACCTCCGGATCCTCCGTCGGCCAAGATCAACCCACGATTTTCGTGACCTACGGCACCCCGACCGGTCTGGCCGTGGACCCAACGACCCTCACCTTCGACGCCGACCTCGCGCCGCTCGACGTCAGCTGCAACTCCACGCCGAGCACCGCGACTTGCATTCCGGACTTTCCCTTCGACGAAGGGCCGGTCATGCTGACGGCGGTGGTTGCCGATGTCGAGGGTGGCCTTTCGCCCGCCGATCTCGCCACCTTCACCGTCGATACCCTCGCCCCGGACGCTGTCGACCTGGCGCTCCTGACCGTCGAGCTCGACGCCGGACAGCTCCAGATCGTCGGCGCTGCCGGAGCCGCCGAGCCGA
>JAUIJL010000031.1 GCA_030431255.1 Thermoanaerobaculia bacterium
GTCGAGTTTGCAGATCAAGAGAGCAAACGCGTTTTTGAAGACTACGTTTCAGAGCTCGACCCCGAATCGATCGACTACCAGAACGTGAAGGCCCTCAAGGAATCAGAAATCATCTTCGTGATCGAGGTTTCTGACCAAGGAAGGGGCAACGAAGGCAGCGCTACCTTTGACGGCGAGAAGGTCACCCTGGGGGTCGACCCCACTGGAGCCGCAGAGCTGGCTTCAGTGGAGAGTCGGCTAGCCCATGAGATCCAGCATGGTGTTCAAATCGACACCGGCCAGCTAGGATTTGTAAGACACAGCAAAAAGTGGGTTGCCATATTTACCGATATCGGCGACGAGGTCGAAGCTTACGATGCGCAGCTACGGCAAGCCCGACCGTTTGATTTAAAACGAGGAATCCTTCGCCGATATTCCAAAGCACACGACAAGGCGCAGTTCCTGGTCCGCTCTGGCTACGAGCAATATCATGGCCGCCCTCCTGGCAGAAGGGCCTCGAAGTCACAGACCGTCCAAGGGATACCTCCCGGTGGCATATTGGACAATGGGTTGCACTTCTACAGGACTCCCCGACAATGAACCTCCAAAGCGCTCTTCTCTTGTTCTCGTTCTTTCTTGCAACTCTTGGCTGCTCAACTCACCAGGTCAAACCTAGTGATCTAAATCTAGATGGATTCGATCTGAGTGAGCTGGAAGCGAGAGAAGACTTTGTTGCGATGCTTTCCGAACTAATAGAAGGACAGGCAACCTGCATGTTCTCAGATGAATTACTGGCACGAATAACAACCGGTTCATCTGAACAGCATCGACAATGGAAACCGGAACAAGAGCACTGTATCGGCAGCGCTGAGGTGACGGAAATCGATTTTGCAGACTGGGCGGCAAGCGTCTGGTTAGAGACCAACTCAAAATCATCCGGCCGGACTTACCACATCCATGCACTCCTTGAGGAGGGGCGGTGGTTGTTCTACTGGCCGGAACCGACTTCATTCGAGGCTCCTCCGATCGTCAGATAGCAAGCTATCCTACCCAAAGGGCGGCCCACTGCGGTCTTTATCCCAGTAACGGTTGCAGGTGAAAGGGTGCAAAGATGAGGAAACGCTTCGCCAGTCTATTTCTCGTGGGGATTGCGGTCTCGTTAGTTGGGGTTTTTCTGGAGTCGTTTCTCCGTCTTGCCTATGAGCACAACGCACTTGGTCAATTCCCCATGGACCTTGCGACTTCTTTGCTGCTGACTCTTGGTTGGCCAGGACTCTTTGTCGATTGGCTAGGTTTCTCTGGGGCGACAGACTTCACCCATTCCCACATCAAGGGAAGCGCTTTTTGGCTGTCAGTAGTCAGCTACGTTGCGATCAATTCTCTGGGGTGGTGGGCTTCCCTATGCCTGCTGGGAGTTGGAGCAGGGCTCATACGCAAGAAGCTTCCGTTCCCGTCCGATAAAATCGGCTCCCATCTGGAGTAGCGAGTCCTAGCGACCTCGACTAGGGCAGCCCCAGCCGCATTACCGACGTCCATCGCCAAAAAGCACCTCGGACCAGACTAACTAACCCCCAGGTATCAGCTCCAAGGCTAAGAGACGGTCCCTGCCGCTGGGGTGGCCACGTTGGAATAGAACGGAGCCCCGATGATTGTCTGCGTCCTGTCCCAGCGGCTTCGATCACTACTGCGTTCGAACGCTCCGCCGTGTGTCATCGACACCGGTGTCACCGTCGCCGAGTGTCACGACGCGTCTTCGAGCTTCTCCCCCCTCGCCGCTTCCCAGCGCCGGACGAACGGCTCGGCCTCATCGCCGCGTCCCGTGCGGCGCAGGTGCCGGGCCAGGGGCGCGAGAATCGCGGCGACGCTCCGGTGGCTGTCCGCCACCGAGGCCTCGGCGGCGAGCTGGAGGGCCTGACGCAGTCTCGCCTCGCCGCGTGGCTCGTTGCCCAATTCGAGATCGATCCGGCCCAGCTGGCCGAGATGCCAGAGCCGCACCAGAGGCCCCTGGTCGTGCTGAAGTGTGATCGCGTAGGCTCGCTCGAGCAGCGGAAGCGCGTCTTCGAATCGGCCTTCCTCCATGGGATACCAAGCGAGATTGCCGAGGACGTAGGCAACGCGCGGGTGGTCGGGGCCGAGCGCCTGCTCGAGGATGGCGAGGGCTCGTTTGAGGAGCGGAACCCCGACGTCGGGGGCGTCGGTGCCTACCGAGAGGTTGAGCAGGCTCTGGGCTACGTCCGGGTGGTCGGGGCCGAGGACCCGCTCCCGGATGTCGAGCGCGCGCCGATGGGAAGCCACGCAATCTGCCTCACCGGAGTCCCATTGGACGGCCCCTAGCGAGGTCAACGCGTCTGCGACCTCGGGGTGATCGGGGCCGAGGGCGGCCTCGCGGATAGAAAGCGCGCGCTCGGCCAGACGGGTGGCGTCGGCGTAGGCCTGCTGACGCCGACGCACGTTGGAAAGCCGCGACAGCGTCTCGGCCATTTCGAGGTTGTCGGGCCCCAGCAATGGCCGCCACGGATTTCACAGATCGCTTCGTCTACGACGGCGTCTCGCGGTTGGTCCAAAGTCGGCAATGGGTCCGTAGATCTCCAGATGCCAGGCCGGACATCTTCATCGATGGCTTTGAGTCCGGCGATACCAGCGAGTGGGTGGAATTCCAAGAGTCGTACTTGGCAGACGTCTACACCGAGCAGACCTTCACCTTCGACATCCCCGGCAATCTGCTTTCCGTCGACACCGACGGCGACGTCCGCAGCCACACCGTCTCCAGCACCACGAATCGACTCGGCGGTACGGCGCAATACGATGGCGCGGGCAACCTGACCCAACCGACGAGTCCGGCCAGGCCGTCACGTTCGAGTACGACGCCTTCAACCGCTTGGTTTACCGCGAGCAAGACGGCCACTTCACCCACTTCCTCTACACCGCCGACGACGAGCGCATCCTACGCTTCGGTACCGGCGGATTCTCGTGGTCCCTACGAGACTTCCAGGGCCGAGTTCTGCGGGAATTCCGTCCGGAATCGAACTGCCTCCAACCGATCCGTGACCACATCTACCGAGGCGCGTCACCCATTGCCACGGTCACCGTCGACGAAAACGACATCCTGTCGAAACGACATCATCTAAGCCTCGACCACCTGGGTAGCCCCAGGTACATCACCGACGGTGCCGGCAACTTCCTCTCCGAGCACAAGTACTACCCCTTCGGCGAAGAAGCCACCCGCCCGGCTCAGAACGACCTGCCGCTCAAGTTTACGGGCCACGAGCGGGACTTCTACGCCGACGGAACGAACGACGATTTGGATTACATGCACGCTCGGTTCTGTGATCCGCGGGTGGGTCGGTTCTTGTCGGTGGATCCGGTCTTGGGGTCGCCTCTTACGCCGCAAAGCTGGAATCGATATAGCTATGTCAGAGGAAATCCAATGGTCTTGATCGACCCTTCTGGGAAAAAAGTCGAGTTTGCAGATCAAGAGAGCAAACGCGTTTTTGAAGACTACGTTTCAGAGCTCGACCCCGAATCGATCGACTACCAGAACGTGAAGGCCCTCAAGGAATCAGAAATCATCTTCGTGATCGAGGCTTCTGACCAAGGAAGGGGCAACGAAGGCAGCGCTACCTTTGACGGCGAGAAGGTCACCCTGGGGGTCGACCCCACTGGAGCCGCAGAGCTGGCTTCAGTGGAGAGTCGGCTGGCCCATGAGATTCAGCATGGTGTTCAAATCGATACCGGCAAGCTAGGATTCGTCAGGCATGGCAAAAAGTGGGTCGCTATATTTACCGATATTGGCGACGAGGTTGAAGCTTATGACGCGCAGCTGCGGCAAGCTCGACCGTTTGATTTGAAACGAGGAATACTTAGGCGTTATTCCAAAGCACGCGACAGAGCCCGGTTCCTAATTCGATCAGGCTACGAGCAGTATCATGGGCGGGAAAACGAGCGCAGATTTGCAGAGAGAATTTCGGGAATTCCTCCTGGGTCAGTTGTTAACAACGGTACTTCTTTTTACCGGGCCCCACAGCAATGAATTTGAAGATTCCTTTGATTTCAGTCCTTTTACTAGCCCTGGTGCAGGCATGTTCCACGGGTCTATCTGAGCCACCGAGTCTTGAAGGTTTCGATCTTTCGACATTGGAACAACGTGAAGAGTTCTTAAATTCGCTTGCTGAGCTTGTGAGTGGTCAGGAGGATTGCCGATTCTCCGATACTCTCCTCGCACGAATTACGTTCGGGCACAACGGTTTTCCTCGCAAGGGCCAGTTTGAACCGAAGCCTGAAGCGTGCGTCCGCGGGGCTAGAGTCACCGAGATTCGGGGGGACACCCATGATGCCGACATATTTCTCTCTGGCAAACCGCACGATGCTTACTATGTAAAAGCCGTACTCCAAGAGGAGGGCTGGTTTTTTTACTGGCCAGAGCCTATAGGGGTCAGAAATCCTGTCGTTTTTTAGCCGTTTGATCAAAGCGCCAGGCAAATCGGCAGATTCACCGCCGATTGCTTGGACGACGGTTTTTGTGACGAGGAATCCTTCGAGCACTCCGAAGATCTAGACCCTACCGGCAAGCTCTCCTCGCTCACCTATCCGACGTGTGTGTCCGCCGACAACGGCTGTGGCGCGCCACACCCGCGCACCTTGGACTACACCTACGATTCAGGCTCAGGTTTCCTGACCGCGATCCCGGGCTGGGCCGACAACATCTCGTATCATTCCAACATGGCCTTGAACGAAATCCACCACGCCAACGGCATCGTCGACGTCATCGGCCGGGATCCGAATTTCATGAGCCGTCCGTCGTCGCTGCACGTGGAATCGGCCGGCGGTCAAACTCTCTGGGAATCCGGCACCTTCCGGTACGATGGTGCGGGAAATCTTCTTGAAATGGCCGCCACGGACTTTACCGACCGCTTCGTCTACGACGGCGTCTCGCGCCTGGTCCAAAGCCGCCAATGGGTCCGCCGAAGCCCGGACGCCGGCGCGGAAATCTTCACGGACGGATTCGAATCCGGCGACACCAGCGAGTGGGTGGAATTCCAAGAATCGTATCTGGCAGACGTCTACACCGATCAGACTTTCACCTTCGACATCCCCGGTAACCTGCTCTCCGTCGACACCGACGGCGACGTCCGCAGCCACAGCGTCTCCAGCACCACCAACCGCCTCGGCGGCTCGGCCCAATATGACGGTGCCGGCAACCTGACCCAATTCACCGACGAGTCCGGCCAGACCGTCACGTTCGAGTACGACGCCTTCAACCGCCTGATCTACCGCGAGCAAGGCGGACACTTCACCCACTTCCTCTACACCGCCGACGACGAGCGCATCCTGCGCTTCGGAACCGGCGGATTCAGTTGGTCCCTACGAGACTTCCAGGGCCGAGTGCTGCGGGAATTCCGTCCGGAATCGAACCGCCTTCAACCCATCCGCGACCACATCTACCGAGGCGCGTCACCCATCGCCACGGTCACCGTCGACGAAAACGACATCCTGTCGAAACGACACCATCTGAGCCTCGATCACCTGGGCAGCCCCCGCTACGTCACAGACGGCGCAGGCAATTTCATCGCCGAGCACAAGTACTATCCCTTCGGTGAAGAAGCCACCCGGCCAGCCCAGAACGACTTGCCCCTCAAGTTTACGGGCCACGAAAGGGACTTCTACGCCGACGGAGCGAGCGACGACTTGGACTACATGCACGCTCGATTCTGCGATCCGCGGGTCGGACGGTTTTTGTCGGTGGATCCGGTCTTGGGATCGCCGGACATTCCGCAGTCGTGGAATCGGTACGCATATGTCCGGGGCAACCCGCTGATGTATGTGGATCCAACGGGGAAATACGGTCGCGGAGCCGGTTTTACAGATGAGCAGTGGAAACTTATCGAGAAAAGCCAGGAACGAGTTGCTGCAAGGATGGAGAAAAAGTCAGAGAAGCTAAGGAGAAAAGCCGAGAAGTGGGAGAAAAGAGGAAAGATCAAGAAAGCGGCGAACGCACGAGAAGCAGCCGGATATTTGGCCGCAGGAGCAGAAACGTTGAGAAGTGACGGGTCTGATGGAAGGATCGCAAACGCTGTAGACGCAAAGACCTACGAGAGTTTGGGTGGGTCACGCGCTGGCGCTGCATTTGTGAAGGGGAATGGGCCGGAAGTGACTATCAACATCGAACACGAAAATTGGAGCTCGAGTGGAATGCAAGCGCAACGCAGTCTTGGGCACGAATCTCTGCACACAGTCGGTCTTTCGGACCAACGAGGCTCAAATGGATTCATTGCCTATCAATTCGGATTCCCGGGCAATCGTGCCGCGTTTGAAGAGCTGAAGGGCACGCCATTAGCGCTGGTCAACCCGGACCATTTGATGGATCTGGTGTTCTGATGTGGCGAAATACACTTTGTCTATGGGTGCTGATCGGAGCTGGATGTGTCAGCATGCCGAAGTCTTTTCAAATAGACTTCGAGCTCGTTGACTTGCCTGTAGAAGAGAGAATCGAAATACGTTATCACAATGATCAAGGCCAAACCGTCTGCCTGTTACCGGAGTTCTGGCCGAACAAAGCAGGAAAAATTCATCAAGCGAGCGATCGGGTTTTCCTAGTGGTGGAAAATCAGCGCTTTCCAATAGCAGATTTCAACACTGGGTACTGCCCAAAGTGCGTTCTAAAGGTTAAGCCCGGAGATACCGTGCGAGCTTCAATGAGCTATAGCTCATTTGGAGTTCCTGAGTATCTGTTTCCGAAAGCCAAGCAGTTGGTGCTCAACTCCAAAGCCTTTGTGTGTAAGTGACGCTGGTTGGGCACGGGCTCACCCGCCTGATCTACCGCGAGCAAGACGGGCACTTCACCCACTTCCTCTACACCGCCGACGACGAGCGCATCCTGCGCTTCGGCACCGGCGGTTTCTCATGGTCACTGAGAGACTTCCAAGGCCACGTGCTGCGGAAATTCCGTCCGGAATCGAACCGCCTCCAACCGATCCGCGACCACATCTACCGAGGTGCGTCATCGATCGCCACGGTCACCGTCGACGAGAACGACATCCTGTCGAGACGTCATCACTTGAGTCTCGATCACCTGGCAGCCCCCGCTACGTCACCGACGGTGCCGGCAACTTCCTCTCCGAGCACAAATACTATCCCTTCGGCGAAGAAGCCACCCAGCCCGCCCAAAACGACCTCCCGCTCAAGTTCACCGGCCATGAACGGGATTTCTACGCCGACGGAACGAGCGACGACCTGGATTACATGCACGCTCGGTTCTGTGATCCGCGGGTAGGGCGGTTCTTGGCGGTGGATCCTCAGGAAGCGAGCGCGAACCCTGCGCTTCCGCAGTCTCTGAACAGATACTCGTATGTGCTGAACAGCCCAACGCGATTCACGGATCCGACGGGAGAAATTGTAGATCTATCCAATCTCGATGAAGCTCAGCAAGGGCAACTACTCCAGGGACTGGAAGCTTTCACGGGAAATCAATATGAAGTCGATGAAAATGGACACCTGCAACTGGTTGCTACCGGTGAGTCCGGCTCCGACATAGCCACTAGTTTTTTGAGCGATCTCATTTCGTCCGAGGCAAAATTCTCAGTGCAAGCATCATTGACCGGCCACAACCGAGCCAATATTGCGACCGGGAGCATTGAGATGAACTTCGACTCGTTTGTTGGGGCACGTTTTCCTCGAGGAGTTGATTCCCGAACCTTCAATCTAGGCTCCACCTTCGTTCATGAGATGTACCACGTCTATTCCGGCGAGCTGGACCACGAAAATGGAGTCATCCGTTATACCACCGACTGGACTGGACCCGTCGTAGACTTCGTGAATACCATTCGAAAGGAAAGAGGTTTTGCTATCCGATCGTCCTATATTGGAGTCTATTCAGGAAATAGGAAATACCAACTCGTGAACTTCGTAGACCCGAACCGACCCAGAAGAACCAGGAAAGTCAAACGACTCATCGATAGGTGAGGAGGAGCCATGAGCCAGCTTATATTTCCCGCTCGACGTTTTGCAGCCCTTCTCCAAGTTCTGATTTGCCTAGTCGTCCTTTCGTGTGCGTCAAGCTCAAGACCGTTTGGCCAAAGCGAGGAGACGTTTGAGCTCGCCTATGTTTCAGGCGGAGAAGTCCCAACCATTGCCATCGTCAAGGTGTTTCCTCACGGCCAACTAGAGCTTGCTCCTCTGGGGCAGGACACTAGAACAGCAGAGCTGGCGGACGAGGATCGAAGAACACTCGCCGACTTGATCCGAACACATGACTATGTGTCGATATTCCTCAAGGAAGCCGAGAAAGGTGTCAACAACGTGAATCCCGGAGAGGGGTTCGTCGGGGTTACTTACCGAGAGGTGATCCTTCAAAGAAGATTCAGCTCGATGGCACCGGAGATTCAAACTCTCGTGAAGACTGTTGATACTGCGGCTAGAAAAGCGTTTGGGGAGGAGTCCGAGCATTTCTTACGTCCGCGGATCCGCTGATTCGAGGTAGCTACGAGAGCGACATCCCCCAATCACATCAAGCACCAAATTGGCAGCGTCGACATCAACAACTGGCCCTACGGTCAAGGCTCAGCTGCTGATGCCCGACTCTACCCATGCCGGCAGGGCGTCTCGGGCCAGCCAATCGGGGATTTGACGCCAGGTGACCAGGGAGCCGGTGACGACGTTGTAATTCTGCAGGAATTGGCGCACTAGGAAGTCGATTTCGAGCTGTTTTTTGGTGATGCTGAGTCTCCGGCCCGCCAAGCCCCCGGTCATCAGGTTGGCCATGCCGACATAGGCGTCGACGGGGCCGACGGGGGTCCGGGGCTCGTCGGGTCGGGCTCGGGGGTTCTCGGGGTCGACGAAGGGTCGGATGAATCGGGACGCTAGGCCGAAGCTCATGGCATCGGCGGCGCGGACTCCGAGGTCTACGGGATCGGCGGCCAGGTTGAGGATTTTCTCCGGCCGATCGGCGACGAAGGCCATACGAGAGAGGACCTCGCCGTCGGGACGTGCCTCGAATTCGAAGAGCTGAAAGCCGACGTCGAATCGACCCGGGCCGTAAGTGAAGAGCTTTTTCTTCGGGCTGGGTAGGAATCCGTAGCCGAATCCGAATCGACCGAGCTCCCCGGGTGAGGACAGCTCTTGATCGATGACGAAGTCCGGGCTGATCACCACGTAGGTGGATTCCGGCACCGGCAGGATGCCGTGGGGCTGGTCGAGACCGAAGGGTGCGAGCTGGAATTGAAAACCGAAGATATCTACCTTCAGCACCACCCAGGCGTAGCGCATGCGGAGGTCCCGCAGATCGACCACTGCAAAACGCTGCGATTCGGGGAATCGGCCGATGTCACCGTCGAGGGTTTTGAAGAAAATTTGCTCGAAGCCGAATCCCCGGCTCCGGCTCTCTCCTTGATCTCCCCAGGCCAAGGGTTTGAGCCACCAGGGTAGCATTCCCTGTTGACCTCGAGCGTAGACCTCGGGCACGCTGAAATCGGAAACGCGCATGAAGTAGCGCAGCACGAACTCACGGATTTGATCGCGCATCCACAGGGCGGATTGTCGACGTTGCTCGCTCGTGTCCTCGCCGGGGCGGCGCCCGGCGGCAATCTTCGGCCGATCATAGAATTGTTCTTGCACCACGCCCATCACCGGGCGCGTGGGTGGCTGAGCCTCTGCCTGGCCTTCCCCGCCTTTCGACGATTCGGAATCTATGAGGTCCGGCTCTTGGGGCAACACGGCCTCGGAGAAGAAGCCGAAGCTGCCGTCGGGACGGTTGAAGGTGGTGGTGAGGGGGAATCGATCTCGATATCCATCGTCTTCGTCCACCGCTTGCCACCAATCCCTCAACGCCAGGGATCGGCTTAGGCTCTGCTCGACCTGATCCAGGATCTCCTGTTCCTCGGGAGTGGGGAGGGGATCGATCACCGCGTCGGCCCCCGGTAGATCAATATCCCGATCAGCCCCGCCAACAAGATCATCAACGCCACACCCACGATCTCCAGGCGGGGATCGAGGAACGTCACGGCAGGTAGCGCCATAGCGATCGCCACCAGCCCCAACAGCCCTCCGATCACCCCTTGGGTCGATGCCGAAGGGTCTCGGGAATGGGACGCGGGCTCCCGGACGGCCGGGGCGGGTGGCGGCTTAGGGTCGAGCAAGCGCTCCAGGGCTTGAGGAAGATCGAGCATGGCCGCGGCGTATTGTTTGGCGGCGGAAGGCAGAGCCCGGGGCTCGGTGAGCCGACTCAGCTGGTTCCAACCCGCCCGCCATTGCAACGCTTCCAGAGCGTGCCGAAGGGCGTCGTGATCGTCCGGATCCGTGTGTCCCGGCTGCGCTCGGCCGGTCGGTTGGGACTCCCGGCTGCGTAGGACCAACGCGCGGAAACACTCGCCCCAACCCCCTTCGACCCTGAGGCCCGCCGCGTTGCAAGCGCGCCAATGATGCGCTGCCATTTCCGCCAGGGAATCGCCGGCGCGGGTCCAGCTGCCGTCCCGGAACGGCACGGAATAGCGAAAAGCGGCGCGCAAATCCCGCAGCTGCTCCAAGGTGCCCCAACCCGCGGGTGCCTTCAGCTCTTGGGTCAGAATTTGGAAACACCGATCCGGCTCTTGGCGAGCCAACGACCGCAGGTAGTCCCAGACTCTCGGTCTGTGGGCGGATCCGAGCTCGGCAAAGGTGCCGTCCACCAACACCACTCGGCCTCGATGATCCAACATCCAGCGGGCGGAAACCGGGAAGATCCCGGCCACCAAAGCCATCTGCAACCACACCTCCACCGCCCGCCGAGCCAAAGATCGAGCGGTGTATCGGCGATGTTCCTCGGTTTCGGCCGCCGCCGCGGCTGGCGGCATGCTGAGCACCCACAGGCCGTCCGTGGAATGTTGTGGATCCAGGCGGGGTATCCGCAAGCCGTCGATCTGATCCGCTTCGATCGCCAGTCGCTCGAACCGCTCCATGTGCGCGCGGGGCTCTAAACGAGGCTCCAAGTCGCGGGCCCGAAAGTCGCTCCACAAGCGCTCGAAAGGCAAATCCCACGGACGACTCCCGAGCACCTTGGCCAACCCCGCCTCCAGCTCGTGTGCTTCCCGGTGCAGGGTATCGATCGCTTGCGGATCGAATTTCCGTGCTTCCACCGAGCGCCCGTCGGTGGTCAAGGCTCGATAGGCGACCCAAGCCAAACCTTCCGCACAAGGTCGCCTATCCACCGCCGCGAATCGCTGCTCGAAACGCGCGCCGAGATCCAACGCCTTGGCCGGAGCCGAGCCCGGCAAGCTCCCCAACACAGACGCTTCGGCGATGGGCAAGAGATCGAGACGGGTGGAGAGGTAGCGCCCGAAAAGACAAGCGGTGGGGCCCAGCTCAATGAGAGCCGCGCTGAGCCGAGACACGGAAGACTCCGGATCCGCGGTGGCCGTGGCCCGGCGATCCCGGAGCAAACGAGGCCCACGAATCAAACCGTGGCGGGCGAGGATTCGATCCACGCCGGAACGGGTCAGGACGATGCCGGGGGCCCCTGGCCTCACGATCTGATCCCGACCAGGCGATGCAGGCTCTCTTGGCCCGGACCCGACACTTCGGCCAAGGTATCGACGATCCAAGCGCGCCAAAACGCGGGGTGGCGTGAGCGATGCTCCAGGAACGAAGCCACAATGCCGTCGCCTCCGGGCATCAAACGCCGCATCTCCACGGCGGCCGCCAAACCTCGGCCCAAGGCGAGTCTTCCGACTTCCCTTCGCCGGCGGTAGAGCAGCGTCTCCACTACTTTGGGAGATCCCATGTGGATGGCGAAGAACCCGAAACCGAGCCCCGACACCAAATCGGCCTTCGCCTCGGGAGGCAGACCAAAGCCGTGGACAGCCGAGAGGGCGTCGTCCAAAGAGCCGTATCCCGGCAGCTTGCGGATCGGTGCCAAATAGAGACCCCGTCCCGCACCGTGCCACAGCAGCCGATCCGCCTCTGCTCCACCGAAATCTCGCCCCTTCAAGGCCTCGCCCATGGACGCCAACCAGGATCGGCGGCGGACGCACACCCATTGGCCGATGCTCTCAAGGGCGATGCCCTCGACCACCAAGTCGGCGGAGGCACGTGCCTGGGGATCGGCGTGGTCCTCTGGGCGCAGCTCCCGGCACCGGTCGAGGCATCGATCCAACGATCCGGCAACCTGGGACGGATCCGCCCCTCGGGGCTGCGAATCCACCAACCAGTCCGCAACGGCCAACCCTAGGCCGGTGCACATGATGGGCCGGGCTTGTCGGGGGATCTTTCCGAGCACCCTCGGAAGCCGTACGTCCTCTAGGTCGTCGGTACGTCTCAGGTGGCGGCGAAAGTAGTGGTAGGCGATCCCTTCCAACAACCACAGGACTCGATCCTCCGGCGCGGTCTCCAACGCCTTTTGCACCGCCGGCGGAAGCTCACTTTCCGAGGGCTCCAACGGCCCAGACTCAGAGCTCAAGTATTCACCGGCACGGCAAATCCAACGGGCGACCTCGGCCTTGTTGGCCAGCTCCATTCGCCTGGCCCGACCCAAACCGTCGGGCGAAAGCAGATCCGCGGCGTCGGCGGATCCCGCCACCAAGCGCTTCAAGGCCCTAGGCCAGACTGACGGCGTGCGCAGCTCCGCCATGGCCCCGAACCATTGGCCAACCATCAGCTCTCCGGCTTGAGCTCCGATGGCGACCGACGGCCCGAGCCGCTGCTTCGCTTTTGAGGTGATCGAGCCCAGGCCGCGCCTCAACGCGGTGAGCTCAGATCGAGCACGGTTCGGCACCTGGGTTTAGGACTCTTCGTCGGATTGTTTCTTTTGACCCAAGTCCGAACGCAGGTCGGAGAAGGAACGGTCGAGATCTTCCCAAGCATTGTTCATGGCCTGACCCGGATTCGACCACGAGTCTTTGGCCATACGCGACATGGTGTCGATCATGCCGCTTTGAAAATGCTCGCCGGCTTCGTAGACGTGTTTCCAATCCTTGCTCAGCCGAGCCGAGGCCGCATCGCTGACGGCGTCCAGGGTCTCACCGGTCTTTCTCAGGTCTCGATGACGACCGATGAGCTGGGTGGCTTGGTCGACTCCCATCGTGCCCATGGCCCAGCTGAAACGGAACATCGATTTCGCGAGGTCTTTCATCATGATGGACTCCTCCGTGAGGCTCGGGTGCCAAAAACGAGACGTGAAAGTTCGATCATCAAACAAGTGATCGTCGAAACCAAAAAGACGAGCTCCGTGCGCCAAAGCAAGTCGCCCGAAGAGCCGCCTCCGAGGGCCATCAAGAGCGCCGGCGTCAGGGCAAAGACGCCGAAGAGCAATACCCGGCGACCTCGATCGTCTCGAGCCGACCCATGGGAGCTCGCGGTGTCGCCCGACGTCCCCCAGGTCAACGGATCGTGCTCTGGCTGCTCCAGCCAGCGGCTCAAAAGCTCGGGGCCCTCACGCCACAATCGACCCTGTGAGGCCGCCCAGTCCAACCATCGATCGGGCGCGAGTCGCTCCCGACGCCGACGCTGGGTCAAATACTCTTCGCAACGCCGCGCCAAATAGCTGCCGACATGGAAATCCGGGTGGAAGCGGGTCACCAAGCCGTCGATCGCAATGGTAGACCGCATATATCTTACGATGTCCCGCTCGGGGAGCAGATCATTTCGCCGGGCCAAAGCCAGAAGATCCACCATGATGCGGGTGAAATTGACCCGCAGGGCGGTTTCGTCGCGTTGGGGCCGCGCGACGTCGGGGTCGTACCATTGCTCACCCAGCCGATCGAGGCCGCGTCGAAAAGCTTGCGGATCCGACCGAGCGCTGAAGGTCGCGAGCTGCATGTAGTGCTGGTAAAACAAGCCCATATCGCCCACGGCAAGCGCCCAAGTCATGAAAATCAAATGCCGACGGCCGTGGGCGCTCATCACCCCGGTGATGCCGAAATCGATATAACCCACCACGTTGTGATCGAGCATCAGCAAATTCGCGGGATGCAAGTCCGCGTGGTAGACGCCGTTGCCGAAGGCGTCCAGCAGAAAATTATCGATCACGTGGGTGGCGAAGCGCTTGCGATCGAATCCCTGAGGCTCCAGGTGAGCCGGCTCGGCCCCTTTCTCTTGGGCCCGCAGATATTGCAGCAAGACCGTGCCGTTTAGGAATTCCGTCACCAAGACCCGACGGGTGGTCAAGTGGGTGATCACCCGCGGCGCTCGCTGGGCCGGATTGTTGCGGGCCAAACGATAGAGATGCTCGGTATAGCGGGCCTCTTGGCGATAGTCGAGCTCCTCGCGGGTCCAATCGATCAGCTCCTCCAACGCTTTCACCAACCACAGCCATCGGCGCAGCGGAAGCCGTCGCAAGATCCACAGCACGCCGATCAGAATGCTCAGGTCGCTGGCGAATTGGTCGCCCGCCTCCGGTCGCTGCACCTTCACCGCCACCTTGAGCTCACCGAGCTGAGCGACGTGCACTTGGCCCACGGAGGCGGTAGCCAAGGGCTCGGGGTCGAGATAAGAGAAGATCTCCCCCGGCGGCGCCCCGAGCTCTTGCTCGAGGATTCGGCAAACCCGATCGAAGGAAAAGGGGGAGACCCGATCGAGCAAGCCGTAGAGCGCGTTGCAATAGGCCGCCGGCAAGACGTCGGGCTGAAGTGCCAGCAGCTGGCCCAATTTCACAAAGATTCCGCCCATATCCTCGAACATGCGGCGCAACCGATCCGGCCCTGGATCCGAGACGTCCTCGGTGTCCGCCATGCGGCCCAGGAGACGCGGGCCCTGCCACAGCCAGAGATGGCGGATCGCGACTCTCGAGACCCGGCTCAGTCGACGCAGATCCGTCCACCAAGCAGCGATTCGACCCACGCCGGTAGGCAGCCCGTTTCCAGCGCTCATCTCGGCTCCCGCTCGGTCGATTGAGGCAGGGTCTCCTCGGGCGGAAAGATCGAGCCGCGAAATTTGCCTCCGACGATCCGCGCACGCCGCGCGAGCAGATCGTCCAACGCTTCTTGCATGCGCCCCTTCACCTCGGCCCCCAAGGTCGCCACCAGCTCCGCATCGTCGGCGGCATCCGGTGGCAGATGGTCCACCGGGATCGGCTCCAGGACTCGGGTATGCCATTTGGACGGCAAGGGCACCAGGCCCAGGGTCGGCGTGATCGGGAAAGCCGGCCATTCCGTCAACCGCTTCCACCATCGCCAATCGATTTTGCGGAAGATGGGATAAATCTCCGCTTGGCCGATGGTCACGAAAGGCACAATCGGTGCTCCCGAGCGCAGGGCGAACCGGACATATTCATCCCGCCCCATCTTTCCCAAACGGTAGATATCGGCGTCGTATCGACGGAAGGCGCCCCGGATCCCTTCCGGGAAGATCGCCAGCAACCGCCCCTGACGCAGCACCCAATCCCCGTTCTCGCGGCACGCGGGCACGCCTCCCAGCTTGGTCATATAGGGAGCCAAGCATGGGAATTTGAGCAACGCAGGGTGCACGAGAAAACGCATCACCCGCCCGAGCTCACGGGCGATGAGAAAGTTGAACATGACGCCGTCCCAGGGCTGAAATCCCCGGTGCACTCCCACCAAGACCCCTTTACCTCGGCGAGGAATATGCTCCAAACCCCGATATTCCACCCGCCACCAGACATTGTGCAGGAACCGGAAAAGGGTGCGTGAATAACGTTCGAGATAGGCGCGATCGAGACCAAAGGGATCATGCTCTCGATCATGCCGCGGCTCGGCCCGGGATCCGGCGGCGACCTCGGGAGCCACCTGGGCCGCGACGTCCTCGCTGGAGAAGCGGGGCGCATAGCCGAGCTGCTCACGGGCTTTGGCGTCGTGCACCGTGAACGGATAGCGGATGAAGTCGCGTTGGCCTTCCGGAAAGGCCGATCCCCAGGGTCGTCGCAGCGACCTCGCTATCCAGGCTTGGGCGCACCCGGCCGAGGCCAAGGCTCGACGCGCCGGTACCACACCGGCGGGGGCCACGTGGTAGACCTCGATCTCGCCGCCGGTCTCCGGTCGACGGCTCAAACACAGCGCGACCATCGACGCCAAATCCTCGACCGACAGGAGCTGTAGATTGGGGTCGAATCCCATCGCGGCTCGACCCGCTCTCAACCATTGGGCCCACCAGCAGCTTCCTTCGCGAATCGGCCAGGGGGCGGGTCGCAAAAGGGTCAAGAGACGGGACTTGGAATGGGGTGTCTCGGGCTCGTCTCGGGCCCGAGACACCACCTCCTCGAGCGTTTTCCAAGCTCGGCTCAAGGGGTTCTGGAATCGCGTGGGAACCGTGCGACTCTCGTCCAACCGCAGGGGATGATGATGATTGGGCTCCTCCGCCGCGGCGCTGGAGATCACGATCAGATGGCTTCCCGCGCGCCTTCTCCAAGCGGTCGACACCGCCTCGGCTTCGTCGAGATCCGGCTGCAATCCCTGAGGATCGGCGCTCGCGGCGAGGTAGATCCACGGGCGATCCTCAGGCTCGTCGGCGAGCTCTTCGAGATCCGTAGCTAGAAGCTGCTCGAGCTCCACTCCGACACGAGCCAGCTCCAAGGCCAAAGCCGAGGTACGCGGGCCGGTCCGACCGATCAACCAAGAGCTCTTCATCGAACGTCACGACCTTCGACCACCCGTCTCGCGGCATCCATGGCGGAAACGATCACCGGGGTGATTCCACCCCCCGGTCGCACCCAATGGCCGACCAGGAACAGATCTTGGATGGGGCTTTCCACCCCGGGGCGACGGTTGCCCAATTGGTCCGGTGACATCTCCCAGCCGAGCATGGCGCCGACCTCGTTGAGGGTGAATCGCCAGGAAGTGTGAGCCGAGGCGGAGGTCGAGACGACGATCTTGTCGTCGATGCCGGGCAACACCGAACGCAGATGGTCCATGAGATAGGTCTCGACCTGCTGCTTGTGTCGCTTCCACGACCTCACCGACCGCCAATCCATTTCCAGAACTTTCTGCAAGATCACCACTTGACCACCGGCCGGCGCCATGGCCGGCTCGTAAAGGGTCGGGGCGAAGATCTTGCACTTCAAACCGCCACGGCCCACCTGATCGGGATTCCAATGATTCCAATAATACCCCTGAACCGCGTCCAGCTCTTCGCCCGACACCCCTTTCAAGCCGATATGGCTGAGAAAGCAAGGAAAGCTGGGGCGCAGGCTATTGAGGGTCTGACGGTAGCTCTCGGGAACGGCGTCCGCCGGCAGCAGATGGTCTACGGTCAACCGCAGGTCCGCGTTGCATACCACGGTGGCCGCGCTCACCCTGGAGGTCCCCTTGTGCTTCCCCCTCGAGGTCTCCAGCTCGACCCCGCGGGCCCGACCGTCCTCAACCGCGATCCGATTCGCCCGAGTGCTCATCAGGAGATGACCACCCCGCGCCTCGAAACAACGCCCGAGCTCGTCGGCGAAGGCTTGGGAGCCGCCCACCGGATAGTAGTTGCCGAGGAAATACGACAAACGCAACATGGAGTCGAAGACGAAGGACGTGCGATCCGGCGACGATCCCCAATGGGGGCAGTCGGCGGTCAGCAGCAGCTTGAGCTTGGGATCCCGCAGGTGTTGGTCCAGGGCTTGGCGCAGGGTCAGGTGCTCGAGCTCGGCGAATCGCGGACCCCGTCGATGGCGGAAATAGGCGAGCAAACCGAGCATGTAGGCGTCGCGAACGGCCGCGAAGAAGCTCTCGATGCCCTCTTTTTCCTCGGGAAAACGGCGGTCCAGCTCGGCTCGATATTGATCGAGGTCCGCGGGCACCTCGAAACGGCTGCCGTCGGGGAAATGGAAGGTGTCCACCGGATCCATGGCCACCCAACGGGTCTCGACCCCGAGCTCCACCAGCAGCTTGCCGGTGAGGGTGTCCGGATTGCCGAGCAGAGGGTAGAAGTGAGTGGCCGCGTCGAAGGTATAGCCGGCCCGGCGAAAGGTGCTGCAATAGCCTCCGAGCATGTAGTGCTGCTCCACCAACAGCACTTTCAGGTCTTCCCGGATCAATAGATTGGCGCAGATCAGGCCACCGATGCCACCGCCGATGATCACGACGTCATAGGAGGCGTCGGGCGGGCGTCTCAACCCTTTGAACGGTCGCTTCACGCAATCCCCTGACCCTGGCACCGTCGACCACGTCATCGCCGGACTCTGCTTCACCACGAAGCCCAGTCCACCGACCGACGATCCAGCACTGCGAATTGTAGCGAGAACTTTCGTCTACGGGGGGTCGGTGCTCGCCGGCCTCGACCGGCGGAGCACCCAGCCCGAGCTCTGACCGTCAAATGGTCGATATTCAGAGGCTTAGAAGGAGATGAGAGCCCGATGAGATTCGCCGGCAGCCAGATCCGGCGCGGTCAAAGCCAGGGGCGATGCAGCCGCTGAATCGCTTGCGGGCGCCGACCGGAGATAGGTTGCGGCTCTGCGCATTCCCAACAGCGGTGCGGCCCCCCACAACAACAAGCCGAAGAGGCTCAGCTGACCCGCCAACGACAATGGAATCATGATCGAGCTGTCGGCAAATTGGCCGATGGGAGTCGAGCCCAAGAGGGTCATTTGGAAGCATAACGCCACCCCAAAGGCGAGCCTGCCCATCCGATGCCTCGGCAGATGACGCACCCCCATCATCACCACCATGCAAATCGCCGCGCTCGGCACGTAGTCGGCGAAGGCCGACGGGCTGGCGAGGGACGCCAGGCCGACGATGCCCAACCAGCCCACGAGATAGGTCTGAAGGTGCGGTCGGCGAACGGGCACACTCCGCAGACGCCACGATCCATAGACCACGCCCAAGGTCAACAAACAGATAAAGACCCGGGAGGAAACCGGCCCGGCCTCCGCCAATCCGTTCCCCAGGCCCATCGCTGTCAGCTTGGCGAGCAAACCTGAAACTCCCTGATTGGCGGCGACCACCAAATCGTGAATCTCCGGCCATACCTCGCCGAAATTGCTCGCCTCACCGGCTTGCAACCGGGGCAGATGCCGGGTGAGGAACACGCCCAGGATGGACGGGCCGAAGACCAGCGTCGCCCCGGCCGTCGCGCCGAGTCCCCAGACCAAAGTCGTGCCCAGCTCGCGCAGGCGGCGATGGGCGGCCAAGGACACCAAAAGAATCGCCGGGAAGATTTTGATCAGGATGGCCGACGCCAACAAGCCGCCGCCGAGCCAATGACGCCGCCGCTCGAAAAGCACCATGGCCATCACCGCCAAAACCACCGCCGCCAGATGAGCCTGCCCGAATTGCAAGTTGTACAGGGTTGGAAAGGCGACCGCCATCAACGGCAACCACAAGGCGGCACGCAACCCGGACCGACCGCCCAACGACACCGTCAACCAGAGCATTCCTCCGAAGATCAGGCTGAAATTGAGCGCTAGGCCGACCGTTCGAAGGACGGGGTAGGAGTCCGTCAACGCGATGGCCAAGCGGGGCAGCAAGAGAAATTGTGGCGAGTATAGGTAGGGATCTTCCGGGGTCATGCCCTGGATCCGAGTGTGGGCCTGAGCTTCGGGATTCAAACCGGGATAGTGGGCAGAGTCCCACGGGTTGATCGCGCCCCTTTCGGTGAGCTCGGCGGCGTAGACGTATGCCGGCAAGCACTCGTGGCCGGCCCAGAAGGGATGATCCGTGAGCAGCTCGAAACCGTGGGAGGGGTCCGCCGCCCAAGTGGCCAGCCTGGCGATCTGCACGACCGCCAGCACCGCGACGCCGGCCCAAACCGCGGCTCGGGCCGGTCGGAATCGAGGCCAGCGGTCGAGGGCTCGGGGCAACCGAGCGGCCATCACCGCCGCGGCGGAGGCAAAGACAGCGGCCACCAACGGCAAAATCCAGAGCGACGCTCCGCTCATGGGATGGGCCCACACCGTGCCCGCGGTGGCCACAAAGGCGGTCACCAGGGCGACCGAGCCCCAGCGTCGAGGGCCGCCGCCGAAGATCGCGGCCAGGATGATCGCCACCACGGTGACCACGGAAATCAAGCCGGCAAAAGCCGGGGCCGGGGCGGGACGAACCAGTGTGGTCAAGGCTTGGGCCCAGACCACGGCGAAACCACTTACAGCCAGCGTCGCCAGGGCTCGACGGGCTGCGCCCGCTCGACGCCGGGCGCCGGATACTGCTGTCGAATATGCGTTCATGGAGAAATCCTCTTGGTGTCGCGAATAGGAATCGCTGAAACAACAGAGAGCGGTCCTTGTCCAGTACGACGACCCAGAGGATTTCCCGCCAGAAAGAGCATGTTTCCGTCACAGAACTTTTCGCCGTGCACCATTCGATGCCCGGAGCCGCTTGCTGCTAAGCTCTCGCGACCATGACCAACCCATCGTCGAGCTCTTCCCACATCGCGTTGCTGCGTGGCATCAACGTCGGTGGACGCCACAAACTACCCATGAAGGACTTGAAAGGGATCTTCGAGGCGGCGGGTTGCACGCAGGTGCGCACCTACATCCAGAGCGGAAACGTGGTGTTCGAGCCCGCACAAGCTTCCTTGGACGAGCTGCCGACTCGAATCGGTGAAGCCATTGAGGCGGCGTTCGGGTTTTCGGTGCCGGTCGTGCTGAGGAGCGCCGACGAGCTGCGCCGGGCGGTGGCGAACATTCCCTTTACCGACGAGGGTCTAGATCCCAAGCTCCTGCAAATCGTTTTTCTGCAACAGGTGCCGACGCCCGAGCAGATCGCGGGCCTCGATCCGGACCGCTCACCACCGGACGTTTTTTCGGTGATCGGCCGGGAAATCTTCTGCTACCACCCAAACGGTATTCACCGCAGCAAGCTCACCAACGCCTATTTCGACACCAAGTTGGACACGATCAGCACTGCGCGCAATTTGCGAACCACCCTCAAGCTGCTCGAGATGGCAGAAGCCTGAGAGCCGCAAGGGCGAATGAAGCCTGATAGCCGTAGGGGCGAATCTTGTATTCGCCCCATCTGAGAAAAGGGCGATCACAAGGATCGCCCCTACATTTGAATGACCGGATCTTGAGGATCGCGCCCAGTCAGCGAACCGCCACCCTGGCTCGCATTCACTAAGCGTCGGGTTCCGGTTCTTCCGAGAGGAAGGCCTGGGGATTGGATTGCGCCTGAGAAGAGGCGCTCCGCAGCTCCGTGACCACATCTGCCAAGATGCCTTTGGCGGCCTCGTCTTCGAGCTCCTTACTTTCCGCCTCGATGTCGTCCGCACAGGCCGCCAGCTCATCGGCAAAGCTTGCCAGCTGCTCGTCGGTGGTCAGCTCCTCGTCGAGGGTGCTGTAGCCGGAGCACGTGTCGTTGATCGTCCCTAAGACGATGTCCATCCGCTCGGTCATGGCATCGAGCTTGGCTTGCGTCTCGGCGTCGTCTTCCGAGTCGGAGTCGGTCCCTTCGATCCTCAGCCGCACCTTCTCTTCCACGTCGGAAGTCAACCGACCGAGAAAGGTCTCCACCTGGGTACCGCCACCAATGTTGTCGTCGGTGAGCACCAAAATCGGCTTGGGAGGCGCTTTAGGTTTCTCGGGCTCAGCACCGGGCGCCGGCGGTGGCGGAGGGGGAGGATGGGTCGCCAGCTCGCTGGCCTCCAAATCGACCTCGGTCAAACGAATCGACGTCAGCCGACCTTCCGGGGTGGTGAAGACCACCTGCCTGCCATTGACCGTCCAAGGTCCTTCGGTTTCGATCTGCTGCCCGTCCTGGGTCACCAAGATGTCAGCCGCGCAGAAAGTGGCGGCCCCTGCTCCGAGCCAAATCGCCACGACCAGCCATGGGAGTTTTCGAGTCACGATCTCTCCTTGGGTAGCGCAAATCGTTGGGCGATCGTCGAATCGCGCCGCCACCGTGGTTTTTGATATCCAGGGTTGGATGTCGAACCCCGCCATCATAGCACCCAGCAAGCTCACCCTGAGCCCGTGCGCGGGGCCCAGGGGAGATCGCGTCAGCCGCCATAGACGACCCTCTCGCTGCGCAGCAGACGGGTCAGCACCACGAAGAGCAGGATCGCCGCCGCGGTCGTCACCAAAGCCGCGGTCGCAAAACCTAGGGCGGGCATGCCCTCGCCGCGCATGACCGAGGTCATCAGCTGCTGTTGGCCCATGATCGGCACCGAATACATCCACGCCGCCGTTTTCACGTCGCGGAACATGGTGAACATCACCGGCAGGGCGGGCAGCAAGGTGAGCATGCCCAAATAGGTTTGGGCCTCTTTGAAGGTCTTGGCGAAGAGCGACACCAACATCTGGGCCGAGGACGCCAAGAACGCCATGGGAATCATGGCGGCGAAGATCGCCATCTGCATGCTCGGCGTGAGCTTGGGGTCCACCCCCAGGGCTTCCAGGGAAATCATGTCCAGGGTGAACGCCGTGCTCACCACCGCCATCAACGACGCCAGGGTGGCGTAGACCGCTACCGTGATCCACTTGCCGCCCATGATCGCCAGGGACGACACGGGATGCACCAAGAGAGGCTCCAAGGAGCTGCGCTCACGCTCACCCGCCGTGGTGTCGATCGCCACACCCGCGCCACCGAAAAAGGCGGCCATCAACATCAAGAGCTGAAGGGTGGCGAGAATCTGACCGGCCCGCGAGGTGCGGGTCGAGAAATCACGGACCTCGATGTTCAACGGCGTCACCGCCGTCGGGCTCACCCCCCGCAGCATCAGTCGATAGCGACCGATGTTTTGGTTGTAGGTCGTGATCAAGCGATTGACCCGACGCAGAGCGTTGTCGGATTTCTCCAGCGATTCGTCGGCGAAGAGCTCCACCGTCACCGGCTCGAAATCGGCAAATTTCTCGCCGTACTCCGCCGGCACCGACAGAATCACATTGATGTTTTTGCCCTGGATCTCGGCCTTGGGATCGCCCTCGAAGTCCTCCAGGGCGATGCCGTTGTCTTCCAAATAGGCCATGAGATCCGGAGCGTGCTCGCGACCCATGACCCCGAGGGGTAGATCCTCCGTTTGCCGTCGGGTTTCGGCCGCGGAGCTGAGCATGAGGATCATGAACACCGGCCCCAAAATCGCCGGCAACATGGCCACCATCAGAGCCCGGCGGTCGCGGATGCTGTCCACCAGCTCTTTTTTCAACACTGCTTTGAATCGGCTCATCGCGCCCTCTCCTCCTGCAACTCGACTTCAGATCGGATCAAGGCGACAAAAGCGTCTTCCAGATTTTCCTCCCCGGCCTGCTCACACAGCTGCGACGGATCGCCGTCGGCCACCACTTTGCCGTTGGCCATGATGTAGATGTGATCGCAAAGCACCGAAACCTCCTGCATGACGTGGCTGGAGAAGAGCACACATTGCCCCTCGTCCCGCAGTCGGCTCAAGAGATCGCGCAGCAGGCGGATGCTCATCACATCCAAGCCGTTGGTCGGCTCGTCGAGGATCAAATTGCGCGGATGGTGGATCAGCGCTCGGGACAGGGCGACCTTCATTTGCTGACCGTGGGAGAAGCCTTTGCAGCGGCGATCGAGTAGATCGTCCATGGCGAAATAGCCCTGGGTGCGCTGGATCGCTTCCTCCAGCTGCTGCCCTTCCATGCCGTGCATCTCGCCGTAAAAACGGAGATGCTCGCGGGTGGTGAGTCGATCGTAAAGACCGATGGTGTCCGGGAAGATGCCCATGCGCTCCGCCGCCTTCACCAAGTCTCGGTGCACGTCCACCCCATCCACCCGCACCGAGCCGGCGTCGGGTTTCTGCAAGCCGTAAAGCATGCGCAGGGTGGTGGTCTTGCCGGCACCGTTGGGTCCCAACAAACCGGTGATCTTTCCGTCTTCCGCTTTTAGGGAGAGGTTGTCGACCGCGACCACCTCGCCGAAGCGTTTAGAGAGGCCGTTGAGCTCAATCATCTCGAAGCCTCCGTGTCTTCCGATGGGGTGGTTGCGTCGTCGGTCTCTTCTGTAGCATCCGGAGAGGCGACCGGGCCCGGCGACGGACCGCTCAAATCCACGAAGAACGACGGTCGCTCGATCTCTTGCAGGCACTCGCCGTCGATCCCGTCCAGGGACCCGCTGGCCACGAAATCCCTCATCAGCTCCGAGGCGCAACCCTGCGGCCCCACGTTGTGTCCCGTGGCCGGGGCGACCATATGCTTGGAATTCGGCAGATGCTCCAACATCCGCTCGCCCCAGCGGGGCGGGGTGATGGGATCCAAATCCCCGGACAGGACCAGAGCCGGGGCTTCCACTCGGATTTCTTGTCGATAGAGCTCCGGCACGGGCGCCTTGGGCCACACCTCGCAGGCGGTTTGAAGATTTTCGACCATTTGGAAGCCGAGCAGCCCAGGCCCTTTTTGGCGATCCAGGTCTTCCGCCGTGAAGCGGGCCAGCTCCTCGGAGCAGAAGATCGTCAGGGTGGCCCCGAGGGTCATGGTGTCGGCGGCGGCTCCCGCGAAGCCGCTCACCCCCATCAGCGGCCGGTAGTCGCCGTCGGCTGCCCGATCGATGATGATCGGGGCCAATCGGCTGAGCTCCGCCGAGTAGAGGATGGAGCGCAACATATCGCCGAACGCCTGGCCGGTCAGCAAAAGCGTCAGAGGAGCGCCGGTGGCGGGATTCGGCAGGCTGATTTCCAGGCCGTCCCCCAAGCGCGCCATCACGCGGTCGAAGTCCGCGCTCAGATCCGGGAATGCCCGGGAGCAATCCGCGTCGGACCGACAATCGTCGAAGAGCTCCTTCATCGCCCGCTCGGCGTCCACCGCCGCGAAGGACGGAGCTGCATTCGCAATCGGCAGGCTGCCGTCCAGGATCAGCGTTCTGACGTGCTCCGGAAATTGATGGGCGTAGAGCAAAGCCGATCGGGTGCCCCACGAAACTCCGTAGAGATTGACCTTTTCATAGCCAAGGGCGGTGAGGATCTGATGGGCGTCTTGGTTGGCCAAATCCTGGGTGTAGAGGGTGACGTCCGCGTCGAGCTCGGCCAAACACTGCTTCAGCATCTCCCGGGTCATCTCCCGACGTTGCTCGGTGGTGAGCAGCCAGGCCTCGTCCTCGGGCAGCTCACATTCCAAAGGCGCGGAAGAGCCCATGCCCCGCTGGTCGATCAACACCAAATCGCGGGTTTCGTTGACCTCGGAGAATATGGCGCGCACGAACGGCGCCGTCTCCATGGCCGCTTGGCCGGGACCGCCGGCGAAGAAGACCAACGGATCCGGCTCCGAGGTTTCATCGACCGCGGGTAGCACCGCGAATCGGATCTCGATCTTCCGTCCTTCCGACGTCGAACGATTCTCAAACACCTCGAGACTGCCGCATTCGACCTCTTGGCGATATCCCTGAAGGTGGCAGGGTTCAAGGGAAAGGCCTGGTTTCGTGTCGTCGGCGACCTGGGCAGAGCCCGGCGGCGCGACGCAGAGCATCCAGGGCACAGATAAAACCGCGAGCGTCGCGGGTAGGGTTCGTCGTCTATTCAGTCGTCTATTCATATGTCCTTCTCGAACCAAAAATCCGCATAGGGATCGTTGTTGAAAGGGCTGACTTCTCGGTATCCGCAGCGACGGTAGAGACTTTGAGCGGCTTCGAGATTGCGATTGGTTTCTAAACAAAGCTTGCGCATCCCCAGCTCCAAGGCATGCGATTCCAGGCTTTGGAGCATCCGACGACCGAGGCCGAGACCTCGAGCCGAGGGATCCACCCACATCCTCTTGACCGAGCCCACCTCGGGCTCGATTCTCTTGATGGCGCCGCAGCCGATCGGTTGGCCATTGAGGCGAGCCAGCAAGAAGATGCCGTGGGGTGGAGTGGTTTCCGAGGGGTCGGCGGTGATCGACTGAGCCAAATCGAAGCCTTGATCGAAGCTGCGATCGAGCTCGGCATAGTATTGGTCTAAACAATATTTGGCGTCTTTAGAGGCCGGATCCACCGCTTCAATGACCGTGGCGCTCAGATCCCAAAGCCGCTCGACCTCGAGCATGGCCGACACAAACCTCTGGCGCTGGGTTGGGCTGAGGGGCTCGAGCAATGCGGCGGCGAAGTCTTGACCGCGCCGAATCAGCTCGTCGAGCTCCGTCAAACCCGCGGGCGTCAGCTCCGCCCGACGAAGCCGGCGATCCTTCTGCCCCGGCATCACCCGCGCCAGCCCTTGGCGCTCCAGGGAGCGGAGCAGTCGGCTCAAATAACCGGAATCCACACCGAGATTGGAACGCAGATCCCGTACTTCCTGACCCTGCCCGCCGATCTCGAAGATGAGACGAGCCTCGGCCAAGGGTCGATCGCGGCCTAAGAACTTATCGGTGAAGACCCCGACCCGACGTGTGAACGACCGGCAGAAGCCTCTGACGATGGAGATTTCTTCGGATTCCATTAGCTGACTTTAGTCAGACACCCTGAGAAGATCAAGCTTTTACCTGACTTGAGTCAGATAATTTTTCGACGCTTGGAGCCCACCCCTGGCGCCTTCATGGGCCTCGAAAGCGAACACTCCGGTCCCGCAACCGAACAGATACGGATTCTCGCGGTGGATATTCGCGGCGGTTATTCAAGGCGATTTCCCGCGCACGCACCGGTCCGATGGGGTGCCGCCGATCCTCGGGCTTGCCCCGCACACGCTTTGCTTAAAACCCAAAGGCCGAGTCGACGATCCGTGGGCCTGTGTCGGGGTGGGGGCGATCCTGCTCACCGTCGCGCTCGCCGCTTGCCGGCATCCCACCCAACGAACGGCCGATCTCGAGCCCGTGGACGCCCTGCGCAACGATTGAGGGCCTCCGACCCCCTATGTGGACGTGGACGGCTGAGGTGCGGCCGGCTCAGGTGCGGCCGGCTCAGGTGCGGCCGGCTCAGCATTCGAAGGCTCTTCCGGCAGTCGGCGACGCAGATGCACGGTGCCCGAGAAGCTCTGCTCGCCCCGACGCCAGGTGAGCCGCACGGAGTCGCCCCACTGCTTGTCACCCATGGCGCGACGCATGGCGGTGACGTCGTCGACAGGGCGGCCATCGATGGTTTGGATCACGTCGCCGGGTTGGAGATCCAACTCAGCGGCGGGGCTCTCGTCGTCGACGAAGAGCACGGAACGAGATCCGTCGTCGGCGGCCCGGGTGGAGATGCCGAGGGAGGGGAAGCGCGGCCACGGCTCGTCGGCCACGCCCCATACGAAATCCGCGTAGGAAGCGCTGACGCTCGTCACCGGCTCGTCGTCGTCGGTGACCGGCACCGGGATCAGGGTCGTGATCTTTCCGTCGAGCCAGGGCTCGGCCTGGCGCTGCACACCGTAGCCGTAGGCCACGTGACCGGAGCCCACGAGCACAACCAGGATGGAGTCCGCATCCCGCTTCACAGATTCATCTTGAAGGGCTTTGACCGCCGACCACGCCATGGACGCATCCCACGCGCTCTGGGCGTTGAGGAAACCTTCGAGGACCTCGCCCTCCATGCTGTGCATGCCGCTGTCGTCGTCGAAGTAGGAGAGGAAAAGGCGGCGGTAGGAATCGTCCGCGGGTTGGATTTCCGGCGGCAGGCGCTTCCGGCTGTCGTCGCTCAGGCTGTCAAAGCCCCCTTTGCGCACCTGGGATACCAGGTCCCGAGGCACGTTCAAGCCGTGCACCGGCATGCCGGCGCGCCTGGCCAGCTGGAAGATGGGTCGGTAATACTCCCAGGGATAACCCCAGTGTCGATACCAATCGGCCTGCTCGAGAAAAGCCTCTTCCGAAAGCTGACCGGCCACCCAGAGATCGAGCACCGACTGCTGGTCCGTGGGCATCATTTCCAGGCCGACCCTCACCTTGCGGCCGGCCTCGTGCAAAGCGCGAAGCACCGTCAGCTGGACCCGATGGAATTCTTCGCTGGTGTGGGACTCACCCACCAGGAGCAGGCGGGTGTCGCCGAGGCGATCGACCAGCTCGGAGACCGTCAGCGACGAGCCGTCGCGGCTGTCGGTGATGCCGTCGAGCACCACCGGGCTCTGACGCTCCCTTCGGCTCTCGTCGCCGATCGGCAATTGGCTGGGCCTATCGGCGGCGCTTTGATCGCCGGCAAAGGCGGCGCCGGCGATCAACCATAAAGCGCCCGCCAAGCAGGCGATCCGAGTGAGGCCCGAGGCTTTGCCCATAGCGAGAGTCAGGCTTGGAAGCGTTGGGAGAGGTGGAACCAAGCTTGACGACGCCACCAATTCCAGTCGTGGCTGACGTCGTGGCCCCAAATGTCGCGCCAGCAGGGAATGCCTTTGTGCTCCAATATATTGGCCAGCGCTTGGGTCTCCTCAATGCACCCTTCTTCGAAGGCTCCTTGTCCGCAGACCAAGCTGAGGTGGGTGTTCTTCTTCACTTTCTCCAACTCATCACCACCCAGCCCGGGCACGTACGACAGCGGATCGTTGAAGTAGATATCGCTGTTGGTGTAGCCCTGGGTGAAGTGGGTCGCTTGATAACGACCGGATAGGCAGAGGGCGTAGAAGAAGGTGTCGGAATGTTTGAGAGCGAAGTTGGCGGCGTAGAACGCCCCCAAGCTGGCGCCGGAGACGGCCATCTTGATGTTCTCGCTGTTGCAATCCTTGCGGATCGCGGGCACCAAGTCCTCGAGGATAAAGCGCTCGTAGGCGAGGTGCGATTTCACCCGCATCGCGGGGTGCTCTTCTTTGTTGGTCCAAGCCTTGGAAACGTTGGACTCGGGACAATAAAGCTTCAGCTTGCCGCCGTAGATCAGCGGAGCCAGGGTGTCCACCATGCCCTGGACGTCCCACTCGTGGGCAAAACCCGCGGCGGACGGGAAGACCACCAGGGGGGTGCCCCAATGGCCGAAGCACCAAACGTTCATTCGTCGGCCCATGGCCTGGCTGTGGATAAGCTCGTGTCGACGTCGCATGATTGTCTCTGGATAGATTTGCTCTAGGTAGCTCTAGGCAAGTTTATGGGGAGCGAAACGCTCCGCGGAGGGTATTCACCGGTTTCGGTCGGAGCCGCCGGAGAATCCGGTTGGAGGTGGGAGTTAGTGTCCGGACCGTCGGCCCGAGCCGACAATCCTAGCTAGCTGGGCCGGGCTCCGCAATGCTGAAGGCGGAAATTTCGCACAGGCGTCGTCGACGGTCCTACACTGCTAAGCTATCGACCCGGCCCCCACAACCCGTCATGCTCGGAGGACTTCATGCTCGAACCCCGCTTCATAGGTGGCCTACCCAAGCTATTCATTTCGTCCCTTGCGCTGGGCGCGCTTTGCCTCTCTACCGGCTGTGCCACCAATCCGGCCACCGGCCGCTCACAGCTCAGCCTCTACAACGAAGCCCAGGAGATCCAAATCGGCCAATCGACCGATCCACAGATCGTGCAGCAATACGGCCTCTACGACGATCCGGAGCTGGCGGCTTATGTGGAGCGTGTCGGTAAAGATCTGGCGACGAAGTCTGAGCGTCCCGATCTGCCTTGGACCTTCCGGGTATTGAACGACCCGGTGATCAATGCCTTCGCTTTGCCCGGGGGTTATATCTATGTCACTCGCGGAATCTTGGGGCATATGGGCTCGGAAGCCGAGCTCGCCGCGGTGCTCGGTCATGAGATCGGTCACGTGACCGCTCGTCACGGGGTCAACCGCATGAGCAAGGCGCAGCTGGCCGGGGTCGGTCTAGGTCTGGGCTCGATTCTCGCCCCGGAGCTGGCGCGGTCGGTGGGTGGTCTAGCCCAACAGGGCATGCAGCTTCTATTTCTGAAATACAGCCGCGACGATGAGCGTCAAGCGGACTCCCTCGGCTTTAGATACGTGGATCGGACGGGTTATACACCCGAGGCGTTCGTGGACATGTTTTCCATGCTTTCCGCCTCCAGCAGGGGCTCGGAGGGCAGCCGCCTACCAGGATATTTGCTCACCCATCCGGAACCCGAGCAGCGCTTGCTGGCCGCTCGCTCGCGCCTCACCGAGATGCCGCCGGAGGCGCTGCAGCGACCCTGGAAGAGAGATCCGTTCATGGACCGACTCGACGGCCTGCCCTACGGTGCGGACCCGGACGAGGGATTCTTCGTGGAAAGCGCCTTCGTGCACCCCGGTCTCGGCCTGCGGATCGAGCTTCCCGACGGCTGGACGGGTCACAATCAAAAAGATGCCGTGGTGGCGGTCAGCCCCAACAACGACGCTCTCTTCCAGCTCAGCCCGGTCCAAGAACGCTCGGTGGACGACGCGGCCAGGGCGTTCTACGGCAACCAATCGATCTCCGTGCGCAGCTCGTGGAGCGACGAGGATCCCAATATTCCCTTGCGGGCGACGCAGGTCTTCTCCGCCGACTCGGGCAAAATCCTCGGAGCCGCGGGTTTCGTTGAAGCTGGTAACGGTGTGCTTAGGCTGGTGGCGATCTCAAAGGCGGAGCGTTGGTCGAGCAACGAGGATTCTCTCGAGCGAACCCTGCGCAGCGTGTCGAAGCTCGACGACCCTCGCTACCGGAATCTGAAGAAAATGAAGATCAGCCTGGTGCGGGTGCCGAAGGATATGTCGATCGAGGAATTCGACCGGCGGTATCCCTCGTCCATCGACATGGAGCAGCTGGCACTGCTGAATCAGGTGGAGCCCGGAGAGCTGCTGAAAGCAGGGGCTCGGGCCAAACGGGTCACGGGTTTCGATCCGGGTCCTCAAACGGGGGTCAAGCTTCCCCGCAACCCTTGAGGAGCCGGCCAAGAGGGCCGGATCAACCGGCCTTACGCAGGCTGTCTTCGATCACCTCGCGATACGCCATGCCGTCGTCGCCGACGAGCACGTAGTACCGCAGTCCGGTTTCGGCCTCTTCGACCTCAAACCGATACATGATGTCCACGGGCGTCCCGCCCTGTGGGGCTTGTGGGGAAATGAGTGGTTGTTGCATCATGGCTTTCTCCTAGTGAACACAGTATCTCTGGCCGATCTTTCAGGTCGCATTACAAGCCACAGAATTCTCAAACGATCTGCGCCGACATGAATTTGAGCGAACCCTTATCGCGGTTTCGCCGTATAACCCCAACAAGCAAGAAAAAACACGAGCTGAGCTCGCAAGCAATCGCTGAGACCAAGAACTTTTAGGACCGCCCCGATGAGAGACTTCCTCAAGCTTCACCCTCGCAGAGCTTTTTTTGGACCGACCGTTCCCAATTTACCGGCTGCCGTGCTGGCCGCCCTCATGAGCACCCTCATCGCCGGCCCGGTGTGGTTCGCGGAGGCCGAAGAGATCGAAAGCCCTGAAGATGCGGCTCGCCACGAACGCTATCAGCGCTTCGGAGCCGACGAGACCGACACGACGAGCAAGCGCAAAAAACCACCCATCACCGAGCGGGAGGTGAAGTTCTACGGCCCCCTACGGGTCAGGGATCTGATGCCGCTGACCCTGCCGTTCCTCGACTTTGTGCCTTCCCATGCGGTGGAGGGCAGCGCGGGGGTGCTTTTCTTCGAATTCCACCACTCCCACGCCAACACCTTCATCATGAGCAGCAACGTGCGGGAATATATGGAAAACCGCGGCACCACCCGCCAGCGGTTGTCCGACGAGGATTTCGCCGCGATTCGGGCCCTGGAAGGCGATGCTTTCTACTTCGACGGCGCGGCGGGTTATGCCAACTTCACCCTCCACTATTCGTTCTCCAGGGATTGGAATGCCTACCTGAAATTGCCTTACATTTACTATTCAGGCGGTCTGTTGGATTCGGGCATCGAGAGCTTCCACGACAGCTTCGGCTTCTCCGACGCCGGGCGCCCCTTTGCTCCCCAAGACATCAGCCAAGCCTTGATCAAAATCGGCGACGAGGTCCTCGAGCTTCAGGATCCGGGCTCCAACCACGGCTTTGCCGACCCGGTGCTCGCCTTATCCAAGGCTTTCCGCCGAGGAAAATCGACCATCGTGGTGGAGGGCGCGGTCAAGGTGGCGGTGGCCGATACGGACGACTTCCTTTCCAGTGGCGCCACCGACTACGGCATCCAAGTCTCTTTCCACAAGCAATGGGAAAAGCGCGCCCTCTATCTCGCCGCCAGCTACGTTTTATTGGGCACCTCCGGCGATCTACCGGATTTCGGCTTGGAAGACGTGCAGAAGGTGAGCGGATCCTATGAGCGACTTTTTGGTCGGCGCATGTCTTTCGTGCTGCAGGGGTCGCTGAGCCCGTCACCGTTCCGAAATACCGATTCCGAGCTGGAGCAGGCCAAGCTGCAGCTGTCCATAGGATTGCGCTATGCCTTCCAACGCACCGGCGCGCTGGAATTCGGGCTCACGGAGAACGTGTCGAATTTCGACTCCACCCCGGACATCGGATTCCACTTCGGCTTCGGTCTGCCGATCACCCGGCTCGGCGGCAAAGGCTGAACAACCCTGCAACCGGACGGGAGAGCCCTCGGACGGCCCAGCCGCCGACGGACGGTCTCATGTCGCGATAAGATACGGTGGGCTGCCCGCAACATCCCTGGCAGCCCACCTTCTTATGATGCCGACTCTCAGCCGTTCGAAAGCCAGCCGAGTGAAAAGACGTTCCGCCGAGCGCCGTGGGCTTCCCACGGCTTTCCTGCTTCTCGGTCTGACCAGCTTGTTGCCCACTCCGGTCGGCGCCCAGCCGAGCCCGGTGGTGATTGCCGTCGATACCAGCCGCTCGCTCAACGCTTCCGCACTGGGCGAAACCGTCGACCGACTGCGGCTGACCCTCGAAGCCCTGGACAAACAGACCCCGACGGCGCTCTTGGCTTTCGACGACGAGCCCCGTTGGCTGGTGCGCCCCGGTGCCACGCCGACGGAAGTCGCCGGCAAGCTCCAGGAGCTTCAGCTCCAGGGCAACTACACCCTGCTCAATGACGCCCTCTTCGTGGCGACCCGGGAGCTGCAGGACGGTGGTGTCTTGCTCTTGGTGACCGATGGCCGAGACGAAAACTCGGCGGTGGTGGTCGACGACATCGCCCGGCGTTGCGAGGCCCAGGACGTCCGCATCCTCTCCCTGGGCAGTGGCATCAACGTGGAAGAGAAAGCGCTGCGACGCCTGGCTTTGATCAGCAACGGCGCTTACCTGGGCCCGGTTTTCGATGTCGATGCCGCCGATGTGGTCTCGGGAGTCAAGAAGGCGCAAAAGGAAGTCGCCGAGGCCGCCACCGCCAACAGACCGGCCAGTCGCCCCCCAAGCGGTGCCGGCGGCGCCGTGACGGGATCCGGGCGAGACGCCCAGCCACCCGCCCGAGGTGAGCCCGCAGCGGCCGCCGCCCAGCCCAATGCCGGTATGCCGGCGGGGCCGGCCGAAGGTCCTGCCGGCGATGAGGAGCCGTGGTGGAAGAATCCCGCGGTATGGGGTTTGGTGGCTTTGGTGCTGGTGCTTCTGGCGGCTTTGGCTCGACGCAGGCGCTCCGGCAGCTCCGAGGAAATCGATGATGCGGATATGGAAGCCGCCGAGGCCCAGGCTTCGGACGAAGCCGAGGCGGGTTTGATTCGTTTAGAGCTGGCCCAGGCGGAGATTGCGGTGGAGGAGGAAGCCCCGGAGGTCACCGTGGACACCGCGGTCTTCCAGCGCATGACTTTGGACGAACGCCTCGACCGCACCCGAGTGCTCTCCAACCACAGTGTTTTGGTGATGAAGAAGTTGGGCGAGCGCCCGCGGACCTTCATGCTCGATCGCCAAAAGGCGTTCGGTGTCGGCCGAGACAGCCACAAAAACACCTTGCCCGTGCCCGATCCGGCCTTGTCGTCGCAGCACTTCAAGATCGTCCCCAGGGACGACACCTACTACTTCGTGGACCTCGAATCCACCAACGGCAGCTACATCAACGGCCGGCGCGTGGGCGCCAAACGCTTGCGTCACAGCGACACCATTCGCGCCGGCCAAGTGGAATTCGAGTACCAGAATTACTCCAACGTCTGAGCATCGCCGACGATCTCCAGCCGGTGCCCCGCGGAGTAGGCGACGAATTCCGGCGCGTACATGGATTGCAGGGTGCTCGGACCCACCCGGAACGTGCCGCTGGTGGCCGCCCGTAGGCGATAGCTCAAGCTGAGCTCACCGGCGGGCAACGCCTCGAAGAAGAAGTTGGTTCCGCTATCGCGTATTTCTCGATAGTGACCGATCCCGAATTCCCAGCGATAACCGGAGGTGAGGTCCTCGGGCTCGAATCCGGCGCCACGGGGATCCCGCAGGTGCACGAACTCCGCCGCGTGCAAGGCCCGGATGGATAGCTGGACCTCGATTTGATCCCCGACCTCCACGCGCGCGCCCTCTTCGAGGGGCTCGAGAACCCAGTCCTCGCCCTTTAGGGATCGACGGAAGAAACGTCGATCCACGCTCAGCAGATCACCGTCACCTTTTTCCGGCAGGCGATCGGTGGCGAAATGCCAGGTGGCGGAGGCGAAGAGGGTGCCAGGCGTGGATTTTTCAACCACGATCCTCGACATCTCTTTGCCCACCTCGGAGCCGGGCACCACCACTTGATTGCCCGCCCCGGTATAGGTCTCGGGATGGAATTTGAAGTGTTTTTTGACCCGGCCGAGACGCACCGTGGCGTCTTCCTCAACCCCCAAGCTGCCTTCCGCTTCGAGGTATTTCACCAGGGCATAGACGGCCTCGGCGGTGGCGCGAGTGGATTTCCAATGGCCCAGCTTTTTGTCGAGCAACAACCATTGCACCAAACCCGAACGCCTCGGGTCGTCGGGAGCCAGCTCGGTCAACACCCGGAGGGCAAAGGCGTGGCTTTCCACGGTGTCGTTGTACCAAAGCCAAGCCCGATCCTCCGGTGCCCAATAGGTCCCCAGGCGCTCGTCCGTTTGGGCCGAATCCATCACGCTGTCCCAGATCAAACGGGCATCGTCGCCTCGATCTCGGGTCATCAAGACCAACGCTAAATAACCTTTGAGGCGCGGAGAATGCTCCTTCCAATGCTTCCAAGCGTGATCGACCATCAAAGCGATGTCGTCCTCGCTGAAGACGTTGCCGGTCCAGGAGTCGTCGGGGTATCGGGTCAGCACCCAGGCCAAGTAGGTGGCCGACTCCGGGCAGCAGAAGAGATCGTCCTTGAGCTTGGAGCGCCGCTGTTGCTGCCACCATTCCGCCAGCCAGCTCCAAGCCTTGGTGACCAAAGGCTGGGGAACCTCCACCTTGTATTCGAGGGCCCGGGACAGGCCTTCGAGCACGTAGAGGGTCATGTAGGCCGACGGCGGACCGCCGGACCACCACGGAAAAGCTCCCGAAGGTAGCTGCACCTTCTCCAGCTCCGCCAAGGACATCCGGCGCTGTTGGTCGGCGACTTCAGGATCCAGCACCTTGAGCAGCTCAATGTCCTCGGACCCATCGAAGCCTCCTCGGGAGACCCTCAGCCAGGGTGATTCCTCCAACAGCATCTTGCGATTGGCGTCCTCCGCTTGCCACGGCTCGAGTTGGGTATCCCGGCCGGCTGCCAGCTTGGCGGCCATTTTTCCTACCGCCGGATAGCTCTCGAAAAGGCTCGAAAGAATGCCCGTGGAGACGAATCGATTCAGCGTCTGCTCGGTGCACTCGTAGGGATAGTCGATCAAATAGGGCAAGCTCGACAGGGCTGCGTAGAAGAGCTGGGCGTCGAGGGTGACCACCAGGGACTCGTGCTCGAGAGAGGGATCGTCGCCGGCACCGAGATCCTCAAAGGTGAGCACCTTCTCGCCGGGTCCGTCGAGGGCGGCGAAGCGGCTCTGGGCGAGATACAAGCGGCTGGGCAAGATGGGTAGGGGACGCAGCTCGCCGTCGGTGTGGTCGGCGGCCTTGCCTCGCACCCGAACCGCCACCAGCCCTGGATCCTTGGGCGCCACGACCGGAACCCTGAGGGTGGTGGTCGCCCCCGGCTCGACGCTGAACGGCAGATTTCGAGCTTGCTCGGCGCTCAATCCGAAGGATTTGGAGAGATCTTCTTGGGTGTCTGGATCAACGACTTCGAAGTCCAGAATGCCTTCTAAGGGCTCGTCCCCGGAATTGCTCACCACCATGCGCAGCTCTGCCGAATCCCCTTCGCGGAAGAAACGCGGCAGGTAAGGGCGAACCAGCAGATCTTTGACCGTCCTGACGGTCTCCCGCAGGGAAGCAAAACGCAGGCTGCGGCTGAAAGCGTGGATCCAGAGATCCCACTCCGTCACCGAATCCGGCGCGGTCAGCTCGAACGAGACCCCACCGTCTTCGTCGAGCAGCAGGTGGGGGTGCCAGAATGCGGTTTCTGAAAAGTTCTCCCGCAGCTCCGGCGGGGCGGCCGTCGCTGCCGGATCGCTCGATTCGTCAGATGTATTTCCCAGACGCGCCATTTGCTCGGAAATTTCGCCGGCAGAGGGCGCGGCATAGGCCTCTGGAGCGGCCTTCGCCACACGGGCAGACGGGGACGACGGCGGGGGAGCCGGCGGGCTCGCGGCGGCATCCATGGCGCTCATCGCCATCGGGCCTCTGACGCCGGACCGGAAGCTCAAATGCATCCTGCCGCCAGGGCCGCCGATGCCGTAGCCGTCGTAGAATTTCAGGGTATCGCCGCGATAACCCGCCACGGACCCACGCCGGAACCAGTCGTCCTCAAGATGCCAGACCGTGGGGCCCTGTTGCAGGTTGTCGTTGAGCTGAATCCTGCCCGGCAGCCCCGGCAGCAGATTCCGCGGGCTCGGCGGCACGTGCTCGGTGAAGAGCTCCAGGCTCTTATCGTACATATAGGCCAAGAGCTCGGCGGTGTCCTCGGCGATTGGGTGGCCGGTGGCGGACTTCAGCTTGACCCGCCAGGTTTCCTGATCACCGGGGCGGAGCACGTTGCGGAAGGTCTCCAGCTCGAGGATGAGCTCCCGATTCGTCCAAGGCACCTCGACGGTCTCGGATTGTTGGATGGCTTGGTGATCGCGAACCATGGCCAAGCCCACTGCAAGACCGCCTCGATCTTGGTCGGTGATCGGCACTTCGATCAGCCGAGGTTTGCCCTCGCTGATCCAGCTCTGGCGCTCGATCTCTTTGCCGTGTCGATAGAAACGTAAATCCACGTGCTGGCCTTTGAATCCACTGTGGACCAGGAATCGAGCGACCGAGTCCGCTTCCACGCTGCTCTGTTGAGCCACCAACATCGCCGGCAGAGCGAGCTCCGTCTGCTCACCGAGCACCAGGAAGTCCTTCTTTCGCTCCGCTTCGGCACCAAAGGCGTCGAGGGTCTTGTAGATCAGTCGGAAGACACCGGCATCTAGGGCTAGGGAGAGACTCGCCATACCGTCGGAACCGTGGCTCAGCTCACCGGCGGAGACCTCCTCACCCTCCGACCAGCGGGCCAGCTCTCGCTCAGGGCTGTATTGGGTGGTTTGCCAACGGGGTCGCTGCAGATCACCCGGGGTCGGGCTCACCACCAACGGATCGGGCTCCACGTCGGTATCCGCGGGCATGGGCACCTGGTCGGGTTGAATGAGGCGAACCAAGCTCCAGTTGCCTTGTCCGGCATAGGGGCTTCCGTCCAAATGGGCGCGACGCACTGCCAACTCGAGGGGCTCGTCGGCGAGGAAGAAACCTCGGTCGGCTTCAATCCGTGCATCCACCGCCACGAAGCCGATTTTCAAGGACTTCTCGGCCTTGCGGGTTTCACCACCGGCCTCGGTCACCTCGGCTTCGAGCCGATATCGGTAGTGGACCGCGCGGCGCTGCTCCTCGGACAGCCGTTCGTCGGCCTCGGGAGTGAATCGCAGCTCGAAAGCTCCCTTGGGGCCGAGAGCGCTCTCACCCGCGGCCACAATCCTCGACCCCACACCCGGCGCCGGACGGAAGAAGTAATAGGGCATCCAAACCGGCTCTCGGGTCACTCGCCAGCGCACTGAGCCCTCGGAAACGGGCAAACCGAAATAGTAGGCGGCGCGACCCGTCAAGATGGTTTCCCGGTTCAGCCGGGCGGGATGCGCGGGATCGTCGAGCTCCACTTTGAAGGTGGGTCGTTTGTACTCCTCGACCTTGATCCGGGTGTTGACCCCCATGGCCTGGAGAGTCCAATCACCGAGCAGACGGCCGGCGGGAATGGTGAAACGGCCGGAGGCGGAGCCCATCTCCCCGGTTTCCGCCCGGATCAGCTCGACCTCTTCGCCGTTGGCGTCACGCAACTGTACGCCGACCTTCGTCTTGCCGAGGGTTTCAAATTCGCGACCGTCGGCACTCTGCTCATAGGCGACCACTTTCCACAGAATTTCTTGCCCTGGCCGGTAGACGCTGCGGTCGGTGAAAATCAGCGCTCGACGTTGTGCGTGAGCCTCATGTTGCATGGGGTAGGCATAGAGATTTTGGGGATGAAAAACCCGATCCTCACCCCGTCGCGCGGAAAGAAAATACTGCTGGTAGCGGTGCCCCCGACTTTTCGCCGCACCGGCGCCGGTGGGCTCGAAGTGCTCGGGCTCCAAAAGGGCGAACCCTTGATCCGAGGCCTTCACCGTGCCCACCCGCTCGTGACCGTCGCGCCAATTGATCCGGAACAGCTCCAGCTCGACTCCGTCCAACGGCTGGCCGGTGCTGCCGGAGCGTGCCTCTACCCACCACCTATTGCCGGTAGCCAGGCCGCTGGATGCGTGGCTCGCGTCTCCCGTGCGCAACGCGATATCGCTGATTTGAAACAGCACCCCCAGCAATTTATTGTGCTTGAGACCGAAATCCGCCCGGGCGGACGCCACGATCACATACGCCCCGAGCTGTTCCAAGGGGGGCGTCTCAAAGGTTCGGTGGGGTCGAAAATCCGTGGTCTTCGGCAGGTCGACTCGCCACTCAGCCAACGGTTTCGACCTCTTGATCAGGGCTTCCACCTGCTGGTGGTTGGGCGCCAGCCCGCGATCGGTCGTGCCCTCGATCCGCCCCTCCAAGCTGAAGGAGTAGGCGCGAAAATGGAGTCGGTCTAAGTTGGTGTGAGTGATTTCCAGGGACCGACGATTGGGCCCGTCCACGGCCATGGTCGCGATCTGAAACGACCTTTGCTCGATGCTCTCGACCGTCCGCGAGCATCGACGGCCACCCGCGGATTGGGGATGGGCCTCAGCTCCGGCTTGGGCCAGTCTGCGCGCCTCCACCAAGGCGTCCGGCATCTCCATCGAGCGCACCAGCTCGGCCAGCATGCTCTGCCCCATGGACCACCAGGGGAGCTGCTTGCCCAAATCATCGAGCCGATTCTGCAGATGCCGACGGATCTCTTCGCGCTCGTCTCCGTGGCTGAAACCCGGTATCAGCTGCCGGATCAGGGTGAGGTGGGCTTCAAACGCCGCTTCCGGCTCGTCGCGGGAGAGGTGCCAGCGTTCCAAATCCGACAACAATCCGTGAATCTCGACCAAGGGATGAAGATCGGAATCGGCGAGCTCGCTTGAGCTTCCAGCGGCGGCATGACTTGCCGAGCTCTCGGGATCGGTCGTATCCAAGAGGGCCCCTAGGTCCAGGCGGTAGATCTCGTTGGATTCGCGAGGTCCCCAAAACTGGCGGTCGGCCAATAGATCCACCCACAAATAGGTCACCGCGTCCCGTAGGGTTCCCCGAATCCTCGCCGGATAATCGTTCTGGTCGATATATTCCGAAAGATCGCCGATCGACTCGCCGCCCCAGCTCTCACGGTGACGCCAAACCTCACCATAGGCCCGGTGGATCTCGTCGCTGATTTGGCCGGCCGTCCACAGCTTGAGATCCAGCTCTTCGCCGGAGACCACTTTCTCCCGCTGCTGGATTTCCCAATGGTAGGCCCTCAGATAATCGGCCATGGAGTGGCCGTAGAAGAGGCCGAGTATCAATCGATGCCTAGGCGACTCAGGCCATTCCTGATCGCGCAAGAACCGAGCCGCGGTTTCGTAGCCGTGCAGGCCTTTGCGCAACTGAGTCTCTTTGACCAGGGCCCGGGTGAGCTGCTCCTCATCGCCGGATTCCCGCGCGAGCAAGCGTATTTTCTCGGTTTCCCGGGCGGCCTCAGCGAATTGCTGGACGTTCACCAGCTGATCGATCCGGCTCCAGCCGTCGGCTTCCATTTGCGGCTCCTGAGGCTCGCTTTGACCCACACAGGACGAGCTGATCACAGCGAGGAGGGTGAAGATCCAAACCCGGGAGGCTCGGCTCGACGAAGACAACAATTGTGGTGGATGCATATCTAAATTATACGCAGTGAGCGTCGTCGACGTTGAGCGGGGAGGTGCCTACATTTGAATCCAACGCCCCAGGGTTTCGCCGAGGCGTTCCAGATTCAGGGGTTTGGCCAGGTAGTCGTCCATGCCGGCGGCTAGGCAACGCTCTCGGTCCCCTTCCATGGCGTGGGCGGTCAGAGCGACGATCGGGGTATGACGCCCGTCCCCCTCTCGACGACGGATCTCTTCCGTCGCCCGATAGCCGTCCATGGTCGGCATTTGGCAATCCATCAACACCAAGTCGAATTGTTGTCGCTCCAGAACCCGAAGGGCCTCCGCGCCGTTTTCGACCTTAGAAACTTCAAAGCCCAGGCCGGAGAGCATCGAGCCGACCACCTCTTGGTTTACGGGATTGTCCTCCACCACCAACACCCGGGCCCTTTCAACATCCAGGGTGTCGTTAGAGATCGCCTCCTCAAACGATTCCTGCATCGATTGCCGACAGCTCATCGTGAACCAGACGGTGGTGCCGCGCCCCAACCTCGAGCGTGCTTGGATGGTGCCACCCATCATTTCCACTAAACGCTTGCAGATCGGAAGCCCCAACCCAGTGCCACCTTGCTCCCGGGTCAATGAGCTGTCGACTTGGGTAAAAGGCTCAAATAGCCTGGGGAGATCTTTCTGTGCAATTCCGACGCCCGTATCCTCAATTTCCACATGCAGGATCGCCGCCGCGCCGGTGATGGAATCCAGCCTGATTCGGACGGCAATTTGCCCGTCATCGGTGAATTTGATCGCGTTGTCCACCAGATGCAGCAACACTTGGCGAACCCGTAGCGGGTCCAGGAGCAACCGCTGGGGCACCGCCGAGTCGACCTTGGTTTCGAGCAGCAAATCCTTGGCCTCGGCCCGTGGATGCAAGCGTTTGATCACACCCTTGACCACTTCGCGCACGTCACTGTCCCGAGGCTCCAAAGCCAATGCCTCGGCTTCTATCTGTGAGAAATCGAGCAGATTCTCGATCACATCCTGGAGGTCCGCGGCGGACTCGCGCAGCAAGTTGGCCCGTTGCCTTTGGGATTTCTCCAGGCGATGAAGGGCGAGCAAATCCGCCAAACCCATGACCGCGTTCATCGGTGTTCTCAGCTCGTGGCTCATATTGGCCAAGAAATGGCTCTTGGCCTGACTGGCCACCTGGGCTTTGACCCGCTCCGCCTCGAGCTCCACCGCCTGTTGTTGGATCTCCTGCGCGAGGTTGCGGGTCAGCTCCACCCAATCCAAGGTCAGACGGCGCCGGAGGTCGAAGAAGCGTGCGGTGAACGCCAAATAGATGTTGGCCGCGTACAACAAGAACAGCTTGACGCTTTCGACGGCCCACGGCACGGGACGGCCGTCGATGAGCTGAGCCCAAAGCAAAACTCCCAAATAGGCGACCGCCGTCCAGTGAGCAAAAATCAAGCAACGGCGAAAGCCGGAGCTCATCTGATCCGCGGTCCGCAGCAACAGCAGCAGTATCAGCCAGCTGCTCTCGGCTCCGGTCAAGTGGATCGACCAAGCCAGGATCACCACGTCTAAGGCTAGGAAGGTGGTGCGGAACACCGAGTGCTGAGTGTTGCGTTCCGCACGGCGCAGGACCGACCAAGCCACGAGGGTATAGACCGTCAGCACTCCGGCGAAGAGGGACAAACGGTCAAGGGTAGCGGGCTCACCCATGAATCGATGGTGAAGATACACCACCACCAACAGCAAGCCGGCTGTTAAGAAGCGGAAGTTGGGAACGCCCGACAAGTTGAGCTGGAACGAGCGTTGCAGCTGATCGTGCCTCTCGGAAGCGAGATCTACCTCGAGGAGAGACCGATCGCTCGGGGGCTCGGGTGGGTGGTGCTCTCGACTCACTCACAAATCATACCTCGGAAGCAAGAGAAATCGAGAAACTTGCAACATTGTTGCGCGCTCCCTTTCACCCACTCTTCACCCCCTTGGAATGTCGGAGCCAACAGCCGTGAAACAATAGGTTTATGCCCGACTCCCGCTCCCATCGCGGAGCCCATCCCAAAGATGCCGCGGATTTCTCCCCGGATCGGCTACCGACTCTCAGACGGTCGGTCGCGGAGCTTTCCTGGTTGCTGACGAGAGGTTATCCACAGAATCGATCCGTCACCCTGGTGGGAGATCGACACAGCCTGCGCGAACGACAACGCAAGGCGACCGGCCGGGTCGCCGCGTCCCGGCATGCGTGCGAGCAGCGCGGAGCTCGACGGATAGAGCCCGAGCAGGTGGCGGGGAGCCGGGTCGATGTGGACGGCTACAACGTCCTGCTCACCGTGGAAGCCGCCCTGGGTGGCGGCGTGTTGCTGCCCGCCCGAGACCAGACCCTGCGGGATCTCGCCGCCATGAGCCGCCACTACAAAAAAGTGGAAGAGACTCTCGAGGCCTTGAGATTGTTGGGTGACTTCCTGCACCGGCACGGGGCGGCCGCCGTCCATTGGTATCTCGATCGGCCGATTTCCAACAGCGGGCGTTTGCGGGCGATGATGATCGGTTTGGCCGAACGACAGGGCTGGCCGTGGCAGGTGGAGCTGGTGGCCAACCCCGATCCCCTGCTGAAGGCTTCCGAGCACACGGTGGTCACCGCCGACAGCGCGATCCTCGACGCCGGAGCCCGCTGGTTGAACCTCGCCAGACACGTGGTGGAGGATGGAGTCGAAAACCCGTGGTGGGTCGACCTCCTCAGCGAGCTACCCGAGCATGCCCCGCGCGCTCGCTAGCGCTAGAGACTCAAGGCGCTACGGCGGAAACCTCGGGGGTCGCGCCCCGGTGCTCGTAGCTGCCCGCAGGCGGCGCTGACATCGTCGCCTCGGCGTTTCCGGACGGTGGTCAGCACCCCGCGGTCGACCAAGCGCCGGCGGAACGCCTCGGTGCGAGCGGCCGACGGCTCCCGCAGCCTGGGATCGAGCACGGGATCCGGATTGAGCGGAATGAGATTGACCTTTGCGCGCAGGCCTTTGAGCAATGACGCGAGCTGGTCCGCGTCGGCAGGGTCGTCGTTGTAGCGGTCGATCAGCAGGTATTCGAAGGTGATTCGCTCTTTGGGGGTCAGGGGAAATTTTCGCAGGGTGTCGAGCAAATCCGCCAGGGGATATTTGCGATTGATCGGCATCAGCTCCGTGCGCCTGACGTCGTCGGGGGCGTGCAGGGAAATCGCCAGCTTCGGACGCTTTTGCCAACCGGCCATGGCCTCGATGCCCGGAATGACCCCGGCGGTCGACACCGTGATCCGGCGCCAGGAGATTCTCTCCATCAGAATATCCAGAGCGTCTTTGAGGTTGTCGAGATTCGACAACGGCTCACCCATACCCATGAACACCAAATTGAGCCCGCGGGGCGCTTCTTTGTGCTCGGCCCGATCCCAAATCGAGAACACCTGGGCCACAATTTCTCCGGCGGTAAGGTTACGACCACCGCCCCAATAACCCGTGACACAGAAGCGGCAGGCCAAAGCGCAGCCGGCCTGGCTGGACACACAGAGAGTACGCCGCTTGCCGTCGGGGATATCCACGGCCTCGATGGTGGCACCGTCCTCTAAGCGGAAGAGGTATTTGGTGGTCAAATCCGCCGCCTGGTGACGGTCCGCCACCTCGGGCAAAGCCAGGGTGAAGTGCCGTGCGAGTCTCTGTCGCAGGGCCTTGCTCAAGCCGGTGACTTGATCGAAGCTCGTCGCCCCCTGCTCGTAGATGGCACGGTAGATCTGATCGACCCTAAATTTGCGATCGATGTACGGAGTGAGCACCTCGGCCAAGCGCTCCTTGCGCAGACCGAGCAGATTGAGGCGGAGCTCGTCCGATTCGCCGGCGGTCTTTTCGGCAGGAGCTGCTTCAGGAGCCGAAGCCTCTGCGTTTTCAGTGGTATGGGTCATGGCTTCGAGAGAGAAGGCGTCAAGAACGGCGTCGTTTGCCCGTTCGAGTGGCGTCGATCCCCAGCTCTCTGAGCCAGGCCACATCCTCGCCGTCGAGCCGGAAATCCGCCGGTTTCTCGGCCGCGGATCGCTCGGGGGAAGGTCCCGCACCGGCGCTGGTGGTGAGATCGAATCGCGGTTGCTGCTCGGTTTCCTTGGCGTCCAACACCAAATAGAGCGAGAAACCTTGCTCTTGAATTCGATGCACGGTGGACGTCACCTCGGTCGAGCCGGCCATGGCTTCGGCCACGGCTCTTCCGAGATCTTGCAGCCATTGTCTGATCAAAGGATTATCGTGCGACATGAGCTTCCTCGCTGTCGAAGGTACCTTTCCACCCGATAGATGTCAAACGCGCTGATCTGCCCGGCGGTACCCGTTCCCGGAGGTGGGTTTCGTTTATAGATCGACTTCGATCTGTTAGACTCGTCGAACGGAGCGCGCTTCCCGCGGCTCTCCATCCACCCGCCTACTTGATTCGCGCTACCCGAGGTCGCGTTACCAAAGTTGGAGACTATGCCATGGGGCCTTTCGGACTTCCAGAGCTGCTCATCATCTTCTTGATCATCATGGTGCTTTTTGGGGCGCCTCGCCTGCCCCAGCTCGGTAAAGGACTCGGCGAGGGCATCAGCAACTTCAAGCGAGGGCTGAAGAGCGGCGACGAGGACTCTCTGCCGGAAGGCTCTGAGGACAAAAAAGAAAGCTGAGCCGGCAGGACGGCGTCGACGAGACCCTCCTCATACTCAAAAGCCCGGATCGCCTGAAGGCGTCCGGGCTTTTTCGCGCGAGGGCCGACGACTAGCTAGGCCGAGATGTCGACGGAGCCGGACGTCGGCTCGGCTTCCGATTGCTCGACCACCACGGTGTTGATGTCCAGAAGCAGGTCGTGGGTCTCGCTTCCGAGCCACACCTGTCGGTGGTGGGCAATGTAGAGGTCGAGCACCTTCTCCACGTAGTTGCGGGTCTCGCGGAAGGGCGGCACCCCACCAAAGCGACGAACTGCCGTCGGGCCGGCGTTGTAGGCGGCCAACGCCAGCTCCAGATCGCCCTCGAATCGTTTCAGCAATCGACGCAGGTATCGGGAGCCGTGGTGGATGTTGGCGGCGGGGTCCAGGAGGATCTCCCGGCTCAAATTGGCGGTGGACGGTAGAACCTGCATGAGTCCGACCGCGCCTCGGGGTGAGACCGCCGTGGGATCGAAATTGGACTCGACCTCGACCACCGCCGCGATCAAGAGGGCGTCGACCCCATATTGCTCCCCGGCTTTGCGCATCTGCTCGCCGAAGGGAATTTCAGCCAATCCTCGGTAGAGAACGTCCTGCTCGTGGAACGACCGGAACACCTCAAAGCTCGTTTGCCGCTCTTTGATCTCCGATCGGGCCTCGAATCTGCTGTCTTCGGCCACCCACTCGCTGAGCTCTTCGAGGCGAGCGATTTCGCCCGCGTCGATGGGATCGAGATCCAATACGCTGTGAGTCGAGCCCGAGGGCGTGGATATGAGCCCTAAGAGCAGGAGACATAAAACTGGGCCCTGGGCACGGTATTGCCGTGATTTCATGACCAACCTCTATACAAATATGTTGAAGCACACGAGGTGCGTGTTTTCGAAAAAACGGAACCAGATCTTGCGTTTAGGTTTGGCGGCTTCCGGACCGGGAGCTTCATGCTCGGGCGCTCTCGTCTAGAGCGTTGTACGGGTCTGGAGCCTGGATCGCCCACTAGAAGGGACGACTGGATCTATAAGGTCCCTGATCGGGGGGCGTCGGGGAATTTGGGTTGTTACCGGATCATTGCGCCGAGTCGTTCGGACTCTGCGTTCGGCGCCGAGGTCGGCGCATGACTTTCGAGGGTAGCTCGTCTGCTTTAATTCCCAAATCCGAGACCTTATTCCGCAGCGTGTTCCGATGAACTCCCAAGGATTCGGCGGACTTGCCGAGGTTGCCTTGGTTGGACTTGATGGATGCCAGGATAAATTGCCGCTCGAACTCTCGACGTGCTTGGCTGAGGGTGATTCCTTGCCTTACCAGCTCGTCGATGATGAGGGTCAGTCCTTGTTTCAGGTTCGGCCGATCCATACAGTCCTCCCGCAACGGGGATGCGGGACGATAGCACAAAGCCTGCGAACCTCCAAATCCGCCCCGAAAGAAAGTTTTTACCTTACATTACTATCGATAGCGCTCGACAACAGCAGCTCAAGAACGCAAAAACCCCTCTCGATTTTGCACGATCGAGAGGGGTTCACCGCGCTGCCGGGTTCCGGCTACTTGATCACCAGAACGTCACCGGCATAGACGATCCGGCGAGACCGCAGAATGCGCGCCAAGGACGTGTTCTCGGTCACAGAAAGGATGCCGAGCTCGCCGAGAATGATCGGCGGATAACCCCGACGCCCTTTGCGGTAGATGGTGAAGATGTCGCCGGGCAGCACGTCCTGGGCTTCACCCTTGTCGACGAATACCAGGTATCCGGCGCCCAGGGTCATGATGTTGTCGACCGAAGAGATGATCGTCGGCGCGTCTTCCAACTGATCGTTGTCGGCCGGGAAGTTGATCGGACGAATCGGCGTGCTGCGACGCAGCGGCACCGGCTCGGGCTCAAAAATTCGCAAACGGCTACCCACCGGGATCGGCGTACAGGTTCGGACGATTTCACCGATCGCGGTTTCCTCTTGCACGCTGAGCACCCGGATACGCCCCATGTAGCTGTAGAGCCGGCCGACCACCCTGTCGGTGATCGGATGACGAACCTTATCTTTCGGCTCGATGGCGGTCAGCAGCTCACCCGCGGACAGGCCGTCAGCCCGGCCGCTGTCGATGTAAACGATGTCGCCGTTGTCGAGGCCGTATTTTTCCGTATCGCCTTTGCCCCACAGACCCGTCATGGTCTGCCCCTTTAGGGACGCCAGGGACGGGGTTAGGAATTCATATTCGGATCCCGCGATGCTGTACGGGAATTCCTCTTCCAGCTCGCCGATATAGCCGGAGCAATAGATGTCGGTTTCGAAGCCCAAAGGTAGCGGTGCGGAGGGCTTGATCTCATCGGCAAAGGAGGGGTCCCAACCTTCGCCAGGACCGGAGGAATCGCCACCCAGGAGGTCGGAGAACGGGTCCGATCCGTCGGCGCCGGGCTCGCCCGCTTGCTCTGTGAGATCCGCCAGATCGCCCTGAGCATCGCCGAGAGGATCGCCGACCACACCGTCGCCGGGGGCCATGGCTTGGGCCGTCGCCGTGGCGGAAATCAGGATCGGATCTCCGGGATAGATCCAATGGGCATCCAGGATGTACTGATTGGCTTCCCACAGCTGCGGCCACAGATACGAATCGCCGAGCATGGATCCAGCGATGCTCCAAAGGGAGTCACCCTGCTGTACACGATAGACCTGGGTGCCCTCTGGAACCGCCGGAGGATTCCAAGCCGTCCAATGGCCATCAGCCTCTTGATGCAGGCCGCTCGGAGGTGACTGGGCCGCGACCGTGCCGGCCAAGGCTCCCAGGATCGAGCAGCTCAACAGTAGCTTGCGACTTCGTCCGATCATCGTCCAGACCTTTCGGTGTCCGTTCGGCTCTTGAATACGCCGAGGAGTGCGCTCATCGTTGGCGACCGCAACGCTCGCGAGTCACCCGCCCACGGCATCAGCTTCTCATATATAGAGAGTTGACAATACGGCCATTTAACGTCTGCGAGCCAAATTATATCCTTTCCCGAGCCCTGTCAAGAACCGGAAAGACTGTGATCATCGTAATTTAGAGCGAAAATCGAAACTTCCGGTCAGCGCAAGCGACCCAGGCGCTCCTCGGCAACGATCGCCGCCGCCGTGTCCGGGAATAGGGATTTGAGCTCCTCATAGGTCTGGACGGCACGCTCCGTTTGACCCAGGGCTTCCAGGCATTTGCCGGCTTTCAGCATGGCGTCTCCCACCTTATTGCCTCCGGGATAGCGCTCCACGGTGGCGGTGAAGGCGCTCAAGGCATTGGCATAGTCCCCACGGGCATACCGGCTCTCACCGATCCAAAAGAGAGCATTGTCCGCCAGCTCATGATCTCCGTGGTGCTCGAGCACCTGACCAAAAGCCAGCTCGGCCTGATCGTATTGGCGGTTGTGGAAGAGCGCGTAACCTTGGTCGTATATTTCCTGGGCCGATTCACCGTAGCGACCCACCTGACCACTCGGGGCACCTGCCCCGGAGGGCGTGGTATGACCGTCGACGGGATCGCCCAATGCGGGACCTGGAGCGGGTTCCTCGAGCTCCGCGGATTCGATCCGTGGCGCTAGATCGATACCGCCGATACCGTCCCCAATGGGCGCCGACGGAGCCGCCGTGGGGGCGGTCCGCATCGCCTGCTCCTTGACCTCCGCCAGCTCCTTTTCCAACCGTTCGACCTCCGCCCGCAGGCGCTTCGATTCCACCTCCCCCATGATCGCCCGCTGCTCCATATCCACCAATCGGCGTCGCAGCTCTTGGGTCTCGGAAGGTTGAACGACGGGTTTCGTGGTCGGAGCCGACGAGCCGCAACCCACGGTGGCGATCGCCAAAACCGCCGACCAGCCGACGAGCCATGCACCTCTCACTCCGAAGGTAGGCTCCGGTTTCGGATTCTGCTCGGAGTCGGCTCGGGTCATGGGGGTCTCCTGGATCTCGTTGAAGGGCTGTCGGAGAAAGAAAACCGGCCTTAATCCTGATCGGTGCCGTCGGAAGAGGAGTCTTGCCCGTCGTCCGGTTCTTCGGCGCCGGCCTTGGCCTTGGCCTTCGCCTCGGCGATGGCCTGCTCCGCGGCTCTCTCAATCTGCGAGAGGCGGGCGGCGGCGGCTTTCTCCTCGATTTTGGCCGCTTCGGCCAGATACTCGCTCTCCGGGAATCGACGGCGTAAATCCTCGATCGTCTCCGCCGCGTCGCCCGGCTTCAGGCAGCGCTCGTAGGCTAGGGCCAGCTCCACCAACACCTCGTCCATGCCCGCGAATTGCGGGTAGTTCTCCTGCAAGTATTCGAAGCGTGCGATCGCGGCTGGGCAAATGCCCACCCCACCATATCGGTTGTAAAACTTGCCCACTACCAGCTCATGACCCGCCAGCTGGTCGGTGAGCTCGCGCATCTGTTGCCGGGCATCGGTGACGTACTCGCTGGTGGGATACAGACGTAGAAGCTCCTCCAGGGCGTCGATCGCCGCGTGGGTCATTTTCTGATCCCGATCCGGGCGCTCGGAGCGTGCCGCCAGGCAGGCGGCGATTTTGTATTGAGCGTAATCCGCCTTGTCGCTGGTGGGGAAGCGGTTGAGGAAATCCCGGTATTTGGCTTCACACTTGATGAAGTTGTCGGTGCCGCCCTGAAGGTAGAGCGCGTCCGCCGCCAGCAACAGGGCCTCACGGCCGGTGCGGGAATTGGGCTCCACCTCAAAGGCGTGGATCAGGTGTCGACGGGCCTTAAAGTACTTTTCTTGCTCCAAGAAGCTCTTGCCCTGGGTCAACGCCTCATCGGCGGAGAGCAGCAGCAACGGATCCTCCCGCTCGACACAGCCCACGAGACCACCGAGGGCAGCGAGCGCCACCAGGAGCTGCAAAAGGGAATTATGGAGAACCTTACAGGTTGTGTGCTTTTTCGCTGAGATCTTGATCATCGGAACCTTCTCGATCATCGGGAAATCATGAATCGTCAGTCTTTGTTCAGGCCACGGCGACGAAGCTCGCCCATGGCCGCAACGGGATCGGCGGCGCGGAAAATCGCTGAGCCCGCCACACAAATATCTACTCCCGCATCGACGACTTGCCGAATATTGGACTTATCGACACCGCCGTCGATCTCGATCTCTACGTCGAGCCCCCGGTGGTCGATCATCTTACGCAAACGTCGTGCCTTATCCAGCACGTAAGGAATGAAGCTCTGGCCGCCGAAACCCGGATTGACGGACATCAGCAGGACGAAGTCCACGGATCCCAAGCAGTCCACCAAGACTTCCACCGGAGTGGCCGGATTGAGCACCACACCGGCACGGGCTCCCGCGCTTCGGATCTGATCCAAGAGACGATCCAAGTGGGGAGCGGCCTCCCAATGCACGGAAACCCAATTGGCGCCGGCATCCAGGTAATCGCCCAACAAGCGGCCCGGATTCGACACCATCAAATGGACATCGATCGGTATCTCGGTCCGTTTGGCGAGGCACTCCAGCACCGGGATGCCGAAGGATAGGTTGGGCACGAAATGGCCGTCCATGACGTCGAAATGGATCAAATCCGCGCCACCGGCCTTGCACAGGTCCAGCGCGCCCATCAAATCACTCAGATCAGATGCCAAAAGCGAAGGAGCCAGCTTCATGGGTTGTCGTTCTCTCTCAGTGGTGAGCTTTGTTGAGCAACATCAGTCGTTTGCCCCAACCCGGTCTCCGGCGGTGCTTGCTCTCCCGGCCCCCCTAACCCGAGCGGGGTCTCGGTCCTTTCCGGTGCGACCACCGTCAACGCGATGACGTCGTCCCGTCGCAGGGGGTGGCCGGCTAACGGGAATTGGCGCAGGACGGTTCCGGGGGCGACTCCGGTGTAGGTCTCGTAACGCACGCGGCCGATACGGATTCCGGCGTCGGCAAAGAATCGGCGGACATCTTCGTATTTGCGCCGCACCAAATCCGGCATGATGAATTTCTCGGTAGGGTTGTCGACCGCCAAAAACAGGTCCACCGCTGCGTCGACCTCGACCCGCTCGCCGGGCTTGGGAGATTGGTCGACCACCAAGCCGCCGGCCCCTTCATCGCTATAGACGCTGAAGGCACGGCCGAGGGTCAGACCGGCGGCCGCCAAAGAGACCTGGGCCGCTTGAACCGCGTGGTCGGTCAAATCCGGCACCTCGATTCTTCTCGGGCCTTTGGAAAGCGTCAGGGTGACCTCGGTATTGCGTTTGACGTAGACGCCGGCTTGGGGATCGTGCATCAGAACATGGCCCTTGGCCACCCGCTCGTCGAAACGCTCTTCTTCCGCCCACACCGGCCGCAGCCCTTGGTCTGCCAGAAGCGCGATGGCGTCTTCTTCCGAGAGGCCGATCAAATCCGGGGTAGCGGTCACTCCACCGCGCACAAAGAGGCTGAATGCCACATAGGCCACCAAGGCGAAAACCGCCCCGAGGACCCCCAAATAGCTCAGGCAACCGAGCCCGCGAAGCAGCTTATGCCACATAGAGGGAAAGCATAGCAGAGCTATTGAAAAATGAGGCCCGGCAAGGGCCCCCGAGCCTCACGGAGGGGAGGATGGGCTCGCCGAATACGGGATTCACAGTCGTCAGCCTCCGAATAGGCCCGGCAAATTTTTTGACAGGTCGAAGAAGACCACCACGCTCATCAACAGCATGAGGAAAATCAATCCTGCTTGGGTGAATCGCTCTCGTAGAGCGAGGGACATATCCCGTCGCATGACGCTCTCGACCAACAAAATGGCGATATTGCCGCCGTCGAGCACCGGAATCGGCAACATATTCATGAAACCGATCGAGATCGACAGAAAACCCATCAAGTAGATCAGCTCCTTGAATCCCTGCTGCGCGGCCTGGCCGGTCCAAACAGCGATTTCGATCGGACCGGAGAGCGCGCTCTTCGGGGCAATATCGCGGGTGAACAGCTTGCCCAGCACCGTCAAGGTTTTATCGATGATGTCGATATTGAAACGTACGCTCTCCGCCAGCGCCTCGGCCAAAGGTAGGGGACGGTAGATTCCCAGTTGGACGCCGATCAGACCCTTGCCGTTGATCAGCTCGGGTATTACCGTGAGGGTCAAGATTTCGCTGCCCCTCAGCACTTCCACCTCGATTTCCCGCCCGGCGTTGGGCTGGATCTCATCGACGAAGGATTGATCGGTGGTGACCGACTTGCCGTTGGCTTTGAGCACCGCGTCGCCGGGTTGAAAACCGGCCTTGTGGGCCGGGCTGCCCTCGTTGACTAAGGAGGTGCGCAGGAGCAGCTTGGGAGCGAAGCCGGCATCGCCGATTCCGTGGCGCGGATCCGCTTTCGGAATCAGCTCCAAGGTTGTTCGCTCGCCCTCTCGCTCAACGTCGAGGCGCAACGGCTTGTCGGGCGAGGTGGACACAATAAAAGCTAAGTCGCCCCATTTGTCCACCGGCTCACCGCCTGCCGCCAAGATGTGGTCGCCGATCTGTAGGCCCGCTTGCTCCGCCGCCGATCCTTCGAGGATATAACCCACCACGGGATCCACCTCTTGAAGACCTTGGATCGGAATGCCTTGCATGAAGACTCCCGCGAATAGGGCTACCGAGAGCACCGCGTTCATGGCCGGGCCGGCCACGTAAACCAGAATCCGCTGCCAACGGGGTTTGTTCATGAAATCCCCGGGGTCGGCGGTTTTTTCGTCGGGATGCTCGCCCGCCATGCGAACGTACCCACCCAAGGGTAAAGCCGAAACCCGATAGTCCGTGCCGCCGTGCTCGAACCCCCAGATCCTTTTACCGAATCCTAGAGAGAACGTGACAACCCGAACTCCGAACATCTTGGCGACGAGATGGTGACCCAGCTCGTGGACGAAAACGATCACGCCTAACGCGAAAATAAAGGCGGCGATATTGGTAAGCACCGTGATCATGGAAGAGGCTACCTTTTATGCTGAGGCGGCTGGGCGCGGGAACGCCCGGGCGACGGGTTGGAGATTCTACCCTTTCGAGCCCCATGTGTCGCGGCTGTTGGGCCGTCGAAGGGCAATTTCATCGATGAATACGGCCCCTGGCGACAAAAGATCGGACTTTGGAATCGAAACCAGCGGGTAGATCGCTCACAGAGTTTGGCGCAACCTCTTTGAGCACGCGCTACTATGTCTTCATGTCTCGGCAGTCCTCAGACGCGCGCTCGACCGACGAAAGGCGGCAGGTCGATGCCTTGCTCAATCGGGCGCTCGATCTCGAACGCCGCGAGCGAGGCGAGTTTTTGGATCGGGACTGCCCTGCTCATCTCCGGGATCGGGTCGAGCGGCTGATCGAAGCCATGGACGACGACAGCGCCACCGAGGCCGACCCTCTCTTTGAAGGCCTGCGGCTCCCGGAGCAGCTCGTCGGGCACGGCCGGCCGAAACCCCACCCCGCTTTCGACGGCGAAAGCGGTGATCGCATCGGTCCCTACCGGATCGTCGAAGAGCTGGGCAGCGGTGGCATGGGGGTGGTCTACCTCGCGCAGCGGGACGACGGACAATTCGATCAACGGGTGGCGGTCAAGCTCGCTCGCTCCACCGCCCTGCTGGCGCCCGACGCCCTGCTGCGCTTCCGCACCGAGCGCCAGATTCTCGCCAGCCTGGAGCACCCGTCCATCGCCCGACTGTTGGACGGCGGCGTCACCGAGAGCGGATTGCCCTACTTCGTCATGGAGCTGGTGGACGGCCTGCCCATCCATCATTACTGCGACCAGAACGGCCTGAGCATCGAGCAGCGGCTCCGGCTATTCCTCGACGTCGCCGGCGCGGTAGACGCCGCCCATCGCAAGCTGGTGGTGCATCGTGACCTCAAACCCTCGAATATTTTGGTGACGTCGAGCGGCCAGGTGAAGCTGCTCGATTTCGGCATCGCCAAACCCCTCGACACCTCGGTCTTCGAAACCCGAGATCTGGCCCAAACCCAAGACGCGCTGTCGGTGATGACACCGGGTTACGCCAGCCCGGAGCAGTTCCGGGGTGAGGTGATCTCCACGGCGTCGGATATCTACCAGCTGGGCCTGTTGCTCTATTTGCTCCTGGTGGGAGACCGGCCCTATCGCATCGAGGGGTTGCCGGTCGCCCAAGCCCTGGCCCGGATCTGTGACGATCCGGTGACCGCCCCCAGCCGTCGGGTCGCCGAGCAGGGCCTGGAGGACAAGCGCAGCGGGATGGAGGGTCTGCAGCGCGTCTTGGCCGGCGATCTCGACACGATTGTGATGAAAGCCCTGCGCAAGGAGCCGGAGCGTCGCTATGCCTCCGTGGCCGGTTTCGCCGAGGATGTGCAAAGGTATTTGGACGGTCGACCGGTGCTCGCCCGAGGCGACTCCAAGGTCTACCGCTTGCGCAAGCTGATCCAGCGAAATCGAACCCTCAGCTCGGCGATCGCCGTGGGTTTGATCTCGGCGCTCGGGCTGGGAGGCTGGGTCGCCGCCGAGCGTCGAAGCACCGCCCGGCAAGTGGAGCTCTCCCGTCGCCTGGGAGAACAGATCCGCGACATGGAGTGGCGTTTGCGGGTGGCACAAATGTCGCCCTTGCATTCGATCGAAAGTGAGAAACATCGAGTCCGGACCCGGTCCGAGGCGTTGCGCCGCTTGACTCGGGATCTCGGCGACTCCGCCAGCGGCCCCGGCAACTACGCCATCGGCCGCGGCCACCTGCTGCTGGGCGAGCCCGAGGAGGCCGCCAAACACCTGGAAATCGCCCGAGCCGAGGGGTATTGGACCACGGACTCGCGCTTCGCTCTGGCCATGGCCTACGGCGAGATCTACCTAGCCGAGCGAGCCCGTACCCAGCTGATATCCGATCCCGACGAACGCCGACAGGAAGAGGAGCGCATGGACCGACAATGGCGTCGGCCGGCCCTCAAGCTCTTGTCGGCCGCTCCTCCTTCTTCCAACCCTCTCTCCAACCGGCTGGTGCCCCGAGCCTATTTGGACGCGCAAAGAGCCTTCCTGCAAGACGATACCGACGGCGCTTTGCAGGCGGCGGAGCGAGCCCTGGAATCCAGCCCTTGGTTTTTCGAAGCCCATCTCCTGCGCGGGTCCCTGCTCCGACTGCGGGCCGTGGACTTGTTTTATTCCCTCACCGACGGGAATCGAGCCATCCAAGCCGCCGAGGCGGCGGCCAGCGCTTACGGCCAGGCCGCAGAGGTGGCTGCAAGCGCCGCGGAGGGACATATGGGCCGATGCGACATGGCCGGCTTGGCGATTCACGTCGCCCTGCACCATTCGATCCAAGACGTCGACCCCTTCCTGCTCATGCTCGAGGAATCCTGCGCTAAAGGGATTCGAGTGGAGCCCAACAACCCCCAGGTTTGGCGTCTTTACGCCGACGCCCATTCCGCGTGGTCGAGCTTCCTGACCCAAGAACGTCGATTGGGCATCGACTTCTCCCGGGCGATCGAGCTGATGGACCGGGCCATCGCTCTCGATCCCGATGACTTTCAGGTCCAGATGTCCGCCGGCAGCTTGTACGGCAGTCTCGGTCACTACCGTTCCAAAGCCGGCTTGGACCCTCAGGCCGATCTCGAACGGGCCATCGAGCACTTCCGCCGAGCCCTGGAGCTGAAGCCGAGCTCCGGAGACGTGGTCAACCAGCTCGGCGGCACCCTTCGATCGCTTGGACGGTACTTATTTCGAGAGGGCCTGGACGCCGACTGGCCGACCCGCCGATCCGTAGAGCTCTACTCCAAGAACCTGAGCCGGCAGCCCAAAGCCCTCGATCTCAACAATCTGCGGAGCAGCATGGAGCTGAGGATGGCCGTTTTGAAGGCGACCGATCGGGATCCACGGCCCGAGCTCGAGGAAGCCCTGGCCTTGGTGGAATCCCTGGCCTTCGGCACCCCCCGCCAAAAGGACGTCGAAACCGATCTCCGAAACTGGCTGGCCGAGCTCGACCAACCCTAAGCCTTCTCCTCCTCCAACAGCCGACGCTTGCGCTCGACACCCCAGCGGTATCCGCTCAGCTCGCCGTTGCTGCGGATGACCCGATGGCAGGGGATCACCAGGGCCAGCTTGTTGCTCGCCACCGCCCGTGCCACGGCCCGTGCGGCTTTCGGCCGACCCATTTCTTCGGCAATGTCCTTGTAGGTGCGAGTCGCGCCTTTCGGGATCCGCCGCAAGATATTCCACACCTGCCATTGGAAAGCCGTGCCTTGGAGGTCGAGGGGCAGCTCCGGGCTCGGCTCCGAGCCCTTGAGCAGCTCCAGGACCCCGTCGACCCACGTCGTGAGCTCCTCGGATCCGCCCCGCAGCTCGGCGTTGGGGAATCGCCGACAAAGCTCCTCTCGCAAGCTCTGCTCATCGTCCCCTAAGCTCACCGCGCAGATGCCCCGCTCGGTCGCCGCGATCAGCATCCGGCCCAGGCTGCACGGCACGATCGTGTGATGGATCTCCATGCCGGCGCCTCCTTTTTTGTAGACCCCCGGGGTCATGCCCAACACCGCGTTCGACTTTTCATAAACCCGGCTTCCCGAGCCGAAACCCGCGGCGTACACCGCGTCGGTGACCGACGACCCCGCCTCCAGCTCGGCGCGCAAACGCTCCATTCTCCTGGCCTCGGCATAGGCGGCTGGTGACAAACCAGTGAGGCGGCGAAAGGTGCGTTGCAAGTGGGCGGGGCTGACTTTGACGTACGCGGCCACCTCTTCCAGAGTAGGCGAGTCGTCGCTCCGGCCGTCCAGAAACTCCGCGGCGCGACGCACCATATCCGCTACCGGCGAGCTCACCGATCGCGGCTCGCAACGTCGACACGCCCGGAAACCCGCGGACTCGGCGCCCCCTGGGGCGGCAAAGAAGTCTACGTTTTTACGAATGGGACGACGCGACGGACAAGAAGGACGGCAGTAGATGCCGGTCGACCGGACCGCATAGACGAAAGCGCCGTCGAATCGACGATCGCGATCCAACACCGCCGTCCAAGCGGTTTCCGGGTCGATCGGCGACAAGGATGGTGAGGATGGCGAAGGCGAAGCCGATGTTGACGGCGAGATGGTGAGCCGCGGCTCGCTGGAATTGGATTTTGACATCGTTAGGATCGACGGAGGCTGCAAGGGTCTTATCGGGGAATCCTCATGGGCGGGTCGGCTGGTGGCTGAGAGTCTGCTCATCTTAGCTCCTTGGGTCTCGTTTAGGCGCAAGCCGTCGTCGCCGGGGCCATCGCCAAAAACAGTCTCTCCCTAGGGCCCGGTTCCAAACCATCCGATTCCTGCGATCAAAGCAAATCCGGTCGGACAGCTTCGGCACCTCAAATTCGGCAAATCAAATTCCGTGCTGCGCCGGCGGTTCCGCAATGGGGTAGGATCGCCGAATCCCTCTGGTGCTCGCGGGCGCCATGTCGTCCGAGCACCGCCAACGACTCGACTCACTCGACCCCCCTTCGACCGATGCGCGATGAATCCATGGTTTCGGGCCTCCTAGAAGGCGACCCTGAGGTCATCGCCCAAGTGCGCGCTTGGATTCGTGGTGCCTTCACCCCCTATCGCTCCAAGCTTTCCTCCGAGCTCGAGGACCTGGAGCAAGAGATCCTGCTCGAGCTGAGCCAAGCCCTGCGCAGCGACCGTTTCCGCGGCCAGAGCAGCCTGAGCACCTACACCAAGACCTACGTCCACCACAAATGCATCGACCGGCTGAGGGCCTTGGGCCGGCGTCAATGGGTGCAAGTGGAGGATCTCGACCTGCGGTCCCAGGCACCCTCTGCCCTGGAGGGCATCCAAAAAGTCGAGCTGGCGACGCGGATCCTCAAAGAGATGCCCGAATCCTGTCGCGAGCTGTGGCAGATGTTGGAGCAAGGCATGCGCTATCGCGAGATGAGCGAGCAGCTGGGAGTTTCCGAAGGAACCCTGCGTGCGCGGGTGTTGCGGTGCCGAAAAGGAGCGGTCGAGCTGCGCTCGAAACTTTTCTCCGAAAAATCCGCAAAAAAAATCGACGACGCGTAACGAAAATCCTCCGGCGACGACTAAGCATTTGAAGACGGGCCCAAAGGCCCTTGCCATCGAGCAAACCGCCGCACGGAGCGAGACCATGACACCGACACCTCAAGACCCGGCTTGCCGACATGTCCCAGAGCTGCTGCCCTGGATGCTCAACGGCACCCTGTCCGAGGACGAAGAGCAATTCGTACAGGCTCACCTTGCCGAATGCGAAAGCTGCTGTCGCGAGCTTCAGGAAACCGTCGAGGTGTGGCAAACCGCTACGACCCACATCCCGAGCTTGGCCCTCGCCGAATACGCCCAAGGCCTGGAGCCTCAGGGCATCGACCGCGTCGCCATCGAAGAGCATCTGGCGATCTGCCCCTCGTGCTCCCAAGAGCTCGACATGGCATTGCCCGTCGCCGTGCCCACCGGCGTGATCGACTTCACCACCGAGCGTGAGAAGCGCGAGGCCGCCAAAGCTCAGCCGTGGCGCAGCTACGCGGTGGCCGCCAGCCTGACCGCGGTCTTGGCGACCGGCACGTTGATGTGGAGCTTGACGGGTTTGAGCTCGAGCACGGTTCAATCGATGGAGACCATGGCGTCTCAACCCACGACCCAGGCTCCGCAAGAGACCGCGCCGCCCGAGACGTCTGCGGGCTTGCTATTCGCCGACGGCTTTGAAGACATGTCCGGCTGGACCCGGGTGGTGGGTCTCAAAGAGAAATCCGATCCGACTCGAAACTGATCGAGGACCGGAATCAAACCGGTGATAGAAGCCGGATCGAGCCGAAAGGGGTGTCACTGTGACACCCCTTTCCTTATGGGGTTTCTTTTTTCTTATGGGTTTCGTTTGGGCCTCGGCCGCGACGGCTCGGGACCCTCACCTCGCTTCATCAAAGCCCCAACATTGCCCCGGACCCGTGCCACCGTGTACCAGCCCCTGGACTTGAGGGTTTGAATCGCATCCTGCAATCGCTTGGGCTGCGCTTGCTGATAGGTGACGAAAAAGTACTCCGCCTCCGGGATTTCCTCATTGGGTCCCGTGAGCGGATCCCGAGCCGTGACGACTCGATTGTTGAGCTCGGGACCGTAGAGGTAGTAGGAGAAATTGAAAGACGGTTGTTTGAGGTTGCAGGCGATCGTCGATCCGGTGGGCATTTCCCGCCAGATATAGGTCCACACTTTTCGGAAACTGGCCGACTGCTGGCTCGTAGCTCCCCAGGCCCTGTGCCGCAGCTCCTCACGGAGCTCGGAAAAGACCGGCAAGCCACACACCAACACCAGCAGAACCAGCGCCGGCCAGCCGGCTTCCCCGAGCCTGGACCCTCTCAAATAGCGACTGAGCCTCGGCACCCCTAGACCCAAACACCAAAGCAAGGCGAGGGTGGCCAGGAAAGCCATCAACAAGAAGTTCGAGTCGCTGATTCCCACCGTGTGGGACAGATGGAAAAGGGCGGGATGCCACCGCTGATATAAGGACACGGGCAGGAGCAGAATCAGCAATCGGGTGCAGCTCTCCCGACTCGACAAACGGCTGAGAAAAGCGATCGCCAAAAAGTAGGTCAGCCCCACCGCCGCCAAGGCGTACCGCAAGCTTCCACCGCTGGTCACGAAACCGAGCGAGTCGGGAACGATGCCCGCGGTCCAAGGGGTGGCCAAGAACATGATCCAAAGCACCAAAGCCGCGACGGTATAGAAGACCAGCGGGAAGAAGGTCGGGTGAAAAAGAGCGACTTTAGGACCCCGCTGGACCCATAGAGCGCTCCAGCGGAGCGCCCACCACAGAGCGGCGACACCCAGGATCAACCACAAAATCGGCGTCTCAAAACCTACTTTTCGCCCGGCGCCGGTGGCAAAAGTTCGCCAAATTCGATCATCCTGCCGATGCTCCAAGATGGAGGTGCCCTTGAGGCTGACTTTGCCGGGCAGCTCTATCCAATCGCCGATTTCCATCATGATGGGGAAGAACGGGCTGCCGTTTTTGGCCAGGTTGGTCATCGGCAAAGCCAGCGGCGTCGCCTGAAGCAAAAGGACACCAACCAAGACCCACGCCACCCGCTCGGCCCCTATCCGCCCGGGAGCTGAGGCCGTTCGGCCGTTCCAGAGAGCGATGAGCGAGCCGAGGACCAAGAACCCAATCCCTAGGATGAGCCCCGTGGACTTCATGCCGATGGCAAGAAACACTCCCAACTGGAGAGCCCAATATCCACCGCGATGACCTCGCCAGAGTCGATCTACCGCCAACAGGCAGGTCAACAAACCCACCGCCAACGCGGCGTCGTTCTTGAACGCTCCTTGGCCGTGAACCCCGAAGACCAAGGGCGTCAACACACTCCACCAAGCCGTCAGCTGGCTCAGCGCGCCGCCCAACCCAATCCGATGCCCTACTTCTTTGAGCACCAAAAGCAGCGAGAGGATGATCAACACCCGCGGCACCACCACGAGCAAGTCGGACCGCATCAGCAGCATGTTGGCGGTGAATTGATACTCCCAGCAAAGCGGGTAGTTGTAATGCCAGAGCAGCGGAATTTCGGCGGTCTGCAGCCATTCGGCGATCATCGGACCGTGGATCGAAAGGGAATCGACTCCCTCCACCAAGCTGCAACGTAGGGCCATAAAGCCCATGATCCCCGCACCCAACAGACCCAAGCCGAAAGGCGTTGCCCACAGCCAAAGCCGGACCTGGTGTCGGATCAGCTTGGCAAGAGAACGATCGGGGAACCAGCGACGCAGGGCCCACATCGACCCACCACCGATCGCCGTGCAAACCACCAGATAGTAGCCGGCGGTCAGCTTGCCCAACAGCCCGAGGGTTTGAATGACCGCTGCGTTGAGCGCCATCTGGCCGACCAACACCAAAGCCAGCCGGTATCCGCCTCGGTATGCACCGCGCACCGCACAACAAATCGCCAACCAGGCAGCGGTGCTCAGCGCCGCCAGACACAAGAAGTAGGCGATGCCGGGCAACATCAATGCGGTCAACATCTCACTCATCTACAAATAACCCAGGCTTTTCAGCGCGGCCTCCTGCTCCGGACTGAAAGCCGTCGGTGCCCGCCCTTCCACCTTGGCGCAGGACGCCAGATAGTTTTCAAGATGATTCCGAAATCTGGAGACGACATCGGGGTGTTGGGAGGAGACATCCGAGGTTTCTCCCGGATCCGATTCCAAGTCGTAGAGCTCCTCGCGAATCGGTGAGCTCCAAATATCGGTCGCCGGAACGAGTGTGGCCTTCAAAGCCGCCGCACGCTCTTCGGGAGGATGCCATTTCCATGCCGCGATGTATTTCCACCGACCCACCATGACCGTGCGCAGAATATTTCGATTCTGGATCAGAACCTCCGCCACGTGCACCTTTTGCCGAGGCTCGAGATGAAAGCCGGTATCGGTGGACTGAAAGAGCGCTTTGCCGTCGAAGGAATCCGCGGCATAGGGAATGTCGCTGAGCTCCAGCAGCGTGGGGAGCAGATCCGCCAAACCCGCCCGTTGATCGGTTCGCAAGGGATGGATTCCGGGGGTCCAAACCAAGAGCGGCACTCGCAAGCTCTCGTTATAGAGCGTCCAAGCGTGGTCGACGAATTGGTGATCCAGAAATTCCTCACCATGATCCGAGGTGATGACCACGATCGACTCCTTCAGCAATCCCGACGCTTCCAGGTCTTTGAAGAGAGCTTCAATCGCCTGATCGACGAGCGCGATCTCGGCGTCGTAGCGCGTCACCATATCGTCGAAGCGGGGATCTCCCGGTCCAAATCCCGATTGCACCAGCTCGTAACACTGATCCCGGACCTGCGGGTAGAGCGGCATGGGGTTCGGATAGATCTCGTCGACAAATCGGCGATGGAGCTCTTTCGGGGGACGATAGGGAGCGTGGGGATCCAAATAGTGGAGATACATCAAGAATCGCTCGTCACGGTGGGCTGCGGCGAAATCTGCTGCCTTCTTCGAGAGCTGAAGGCCGCCGCCGCTGTAGTCCCACCGATCACCGAGGATCTGAACCTCTTCGAATCCCTGGGAGAAAAGGGGATCCTCCAACACCAACGTATTGCTGAAGAACGCAGTGCGATAACCCGCCCGGGCGTAGATCTCACCGAGGGTCATCGACGACTCGAAAGGGGGCACTCCCCACTCCGTGCTTCCCGTCCGCGACGGAAACAAACCGCTCATCAGAGTCGAAATGGACTGTTGGGTGAACGACGAGCTCGAAAAAGCTTCGTCGAAAGTCACGCTCTCGGAAGCGATCTTGTCGATGAAAGGAGACGTGGATCGCGAGTAGCCGCCGTAACCCAGGTGATCCGGGCGCAAGGAATCGATGACGATAACGATGACGTTGCGACCGGCCGCCTCAAGCGGCAGATCCGGTGGGGGGGGCGGCTCGCAGGACAAACAGACCCATGCGCACCATGCCACGAGACATCCACGTATGACACCTGGTGGGAGCCAGGCTCGATGGGTACCCATGCTCGACATCCTGCTTCCGACGGGCCGTCTACTCTTCGGGCAATCGAGCGACGTAGAGAATGTGCGGATAGGGCAAAATATCGATCATCTTATGCCTCACCACCTTGAATCCCTGGGCTTCGACCAACGACTGTAGCTCGCTGGGAGGCCAGTACCGGATCGGCTCCATGCCGACCATCAGTCGGTCGAGGATCAGGGTGAAAAGCATCTTGAAATAGGGCTTATCGGCGACGTCCTTGATGATCAAGATACCGCCGGGTCGAACCAGCTTGCGCACCTTTTGCAGAAACTCCGGCACGAAGTCGGCGGGCAGGTGGTGGACGAGATCCAAGAAATAGATGGCGTCAAAGGTGTCGTCGGAGCTCCAGTCCAAGACGTCCATCGCCTGGTATCGCACGTTGGTGAGGCCCAATTTCTCGGCGCTCCGATTGGCCTGCTCGATTCTCTTGGCGTTGAGATCGATGCCGATGAAGTCACGCTCTTTTTCCAACGCGGCAAAGTAGAGGGAAAACAGACCGAATCCACAGCCGAGATCCAGAATCCGCCCCTTCTTCGGCAAATATTGACCGATCTCGTCCAAAAAAGGCTGACGCAAAATGGTGAAGCGAATCTTCGAATAGAGCCGTGTGACCAAGCTATCGAAGCTGGCCACAATCTCACGGATCATCCGGCGCGCGGATGCCGTGCGTTTGGCGTCGGCCTTCGCCGGCGATTCGGGGGCGCCGTTGGGGCTCGAAGGTGCCGAGGCGTCTTGGCTGCTCACTGAAATTCCTGTTCGACGCGTCCGCATCGAGGCTGAGAGGGGTTGGAAGGACCGGGCGGCAGTATAACCACAGCAGAATCCCCGTTCAACAGCCCACGAGGTGGGTGCATTCAGCCGCCCCGTTCATGGTGTTTGCTCCACCTCGACCACCGTCAGCGACCTGAGGGCGAGCACATCCGCGGCCATGGTCGCGGCGTCGGCCCGCAGCTCGAGCTCCAACACCTCCCCCGCGGAGAGATCTCGCTCCGCGGGAAGCGAAAGCTCGAAGCTTTGTTGCTCCGCGCCGGATACCTCAATCGACGTGGCGACCTCGCCGCCGGCGGTCGGGATGGAAGCCCGCAGCTCAAGGGGATAAAGATAGGTCGGCTCAGTCAGTGGGGCGATCGTGATCCGAAGACTCCGCGCTCCCTCCCGGCGACGCAAAACGATCGCCGACTTGCGGCCCATGAGCCCGCTGACACAATCGATCTCTCCCAGGCAGTGGCCGTCCCTCACCTGGCCGGGTCGGAACCGTGTTTCGACCCGTTCCGACCACTCCCTCAAGAGCTTGTCCGTCGCCTGCCGCCAATCGCCCGCGGGCAAGCTGGGGAAGACTTCCGCCTGTAGCGGATCTTTCTCCGGATCCATCGCCAGCTGCGGCCAGCCCAGCTGCGGTGCCAAGCTGCGATACAACATGCGGGCGTAGAGGGTGTAGGCCTCGGGAGTGCCGTGACGCCATTGGGTGGTGCCGCGCCACTCACCATCCACCATTTCCGGGGGTGCGATGAGATACGGCGCTTGAATACCCGCTCGGCCGACAAAGTCGTGAATCACGGCCGGTTCCCAGAAAGCGACGAAGAACATATGGAACGGGATTTTGTCTTGGGCGAGGCGTATCTCCGTCCGGCGGATCCGGTCGAACGCTTTTTGCCATCGCTCCATCCAGCGATAGGAGGCCAAGAACCGAAACCGATAGACACGTCCGATATCGTGCCCGAATCGATCGACGAACCTGCCCGCTGGACGTTTGTTGGTGCCGTTGGGCATGACGAAGAAATTGGAGTCGTTGTCGTTGCGGGTGGGGCAGAGCACCACCGCGTCCGGCTCTAGACGATCGAAGAAGATTTCCAATCCGCTCAGCTGGTTGAAGGTGTTGTAACCGGGCAACGCCAGGCTCCACGCCTCGACCCGATCTCGGCCCTCCGGCAACATCTCGTTGGCCAACTTTGCCAGCTGAGCCGGAAACGCCTCCTGCTCCGAAACGCCCATACCGTAGGTCCACGAGTCGCCGACGAAAAGAATGCGGAAGACGCCGTCTTTTTTGGCCACCGCCGGCGCCCGGAATCCGAGCTCGTTGGACTGAAAGGTGTCGGCCCAAGCGGTGAGCTCTTGGTTCTCGTGGAGGGTGTACGCCAGCTCCGGCTCATACCACGCGGGGGTGTAGGAGCGGCCGGTGGTTTCGAGAAAGCTCTCGATCAACCGTTGCCGGTCTTCTTGAAGCAAATCCTCAAAGCCGACCACCCTCTGGCTGTGCAGATACCAACCGACGGCACAAATCACGGTGCCCATCAAGCCGAGGGTAGCTAGGGCGAGCAAGACATTTTCGACCCGAGACGGGGGGCTCATGGAGAGCTCCTCTCATAAATTCCGCGCAAAACAGCCGAGCCGCTCCCACCTCGAGCGACAAAGGCTTAGAAGACGACAGCCTAGAAAAAGCGAGACCATAAGGAAAAGCGCCCGGTGGCATCAGCCGGCCGGGCGCCGTTCACTCACTTCGAAAAGTCGTCTTACGGAGCCGCGAGGGTGCGGAACGAAGCGAACTCGTCGAGGTACATGTCACCGGTCAAACCAGCCGGAACGTTACCGACGGCGCCGAAGTGCAGGTCGTCGATACCGACGGTGGAGTTGTTCACACCGTTGCCGTGGAATTGGGTGGTGTTCACGAAGTCGCCGGCGGTCAAGCAGGTGCCGCCGTCGAGCACGGTGATGGTCAGCTCGCCGTCGCCGACACCCGGGGTCGGGCTCTGCTCACGCTCGATTTGGAGGTGAACCGGGCCGCAAGTGTCGGTGATGTTGAGACGCGGGGTGATGCGGAAAGCGGTGGCGTTGTTGGTGCCGGCGCGGCCGGAGACACGGTACAGGCTGCTGTTGCGGGTCACCAGGAGCTGGTGGCCGGAACGGAACAAGTCGGTGTCGGTGGAGCGTTGGAACACGTAGAAGGTGCCGTTGCTCATGGTGAGGTTCGAGAAGTCGACCCAGAACTGAGCACGGTAGGTGCTCTCGTCAGCCGGGGTGTCGTCGACGACTTTGGCGATACCGCCGGCGCCGTCAAAGGTGACCTCAAGGCCGAAGTTGGTACCGGCCATGGCGGCATCGGCGGTGACGGACAGCGAGGTCGCGCCAAAAGCCGAGCCCGCGACCAGAGCGAACGCGGTGAAGGCAATCAGGGAACGCTTGAGCATCTTGATTTCTCCAGGTTTTCTGTAGCGTTTAAATGGTTCGATGCGGCTCCGAGATTGCCGCTTGCTAGTGCTTATAAATCTGTAGTCGTCGGACTTTCGATTTCGTTACCGAGAATTTCAACTTTTCCCGACTTTTCCCGGTTTTCGTCCATTTCCGTCCAGCTTCAACCCCTTAGTCGACGCCGCTCGCATTTCGTTACGCCCATGGGAAAATTTCTTGGATTTTTTTGCCGACGGATGGAGGGCTGGCGACGCCGTCACACGACGAGCTATATTCCGCCCATGGTTGACGAGTCGATCGAAACGCCGGGAACAGGCCTGCGGGCGGCTTTGGGCAAGGCCTTGCTGCTGTTGGTCAGCCTCGGAATCAGCTTGGGCTGTGCCGAGCTGGTGATGCGGGTTGTGGCCCCGCCGTTCTTCGGCAATCCGATGCGCGCCTACGACCCGGATCTGGGATGGACCGGAAATCCCGACTCCATCAACTACCGACGCCGCGACTACGGCTTGATCCGCTTCGAGGTGAATTCCGAAGGATTCCGCGACCTGCCCCATTCGCGAGACACCCGCGGCTTGCCCTTGAAACGCATCGCGTTGATCGGTGATTCGTTCTCCGAGTCGGCCCAGGTGGAGCTGCACAAGACCTTCGGCATCCAGCTCAAGGATCTCTTGAACGACGATCCCGAGGAGTATTGGGAGGTTCAGAATTTCGGTGTGGGCGATTTCGGCACCGCCCAAGAGCTGATGATCCTCGAGCGATTCGCCCTCCGCTACAAGCCCGACCTTGTGATTTTGCAGGTCTTCCCGTTGAACGACATCACCAACAACAGCATGTCGGCGGCTTATATGTCGAGCCTGCAAGACACCTATCGGCCATACCTCGACCCCGACGACGACTTTCAGAGCATCACTTACCTGAATCCTTTCACCCAATGGGTTCGTCGTCGCTCCGTGCTCGGCAGATACGCTGTCCAGCTCGTCCAAAACCGATGGGGAGGCTGGGGTCGAGAGAAGATTTTCAAAAACGACGCCGAGCGTCTGGCTTGGGTCGAGCGACGTTGCGTGGAGCTCGGGCTGCCGGAGGGTTTCAACCAGCCCTTGCTGCTGATGAATGTTTTCGCGCCCGATGACGAGCAGCTGCCGATGATCCGGGAAGGGTGGAGCGCCACCGAGCAAGGCATTCTTTCGATCTATCGCAAGGTCAAAGCGTCGGGAGCCCGTTTCATGGTGTTGGTGGTGCCCCATATCCGCCAAGTCGGACCCTATTGGACCGCCTGGAGCCCGCGGGTTCCTTTCAGCGTCGAGGCGGACTATGCCGATCGTCGAATCGCCGAGCTGCTCAAAGACGAGCCGGTCCCGGTGGTCAGCCTATTGCAGCCGTTCCGCGAGTCGCTGGACGTGGTCGACCCCTATTGGGACGGCCACTTCAATCTCGAAACCCACGGCTTGGTGGCCGAGATCCTCGACCGCGAGGTGCGCCGACAGATGGGCAAGGCGCCCCGGACCGAGCCGGCGGTTGACTAAAACGGTTGACTAAAACTGGAAGTAGAGGAAGGGCTCGAGGTCGTTGGGCGTGAACAGCACCATGGTCCAGAACCCGAGCGCGATGATCGCGACCCGCACGACCAGGTGCAGCTCCTCGAAATGGGCCACCAGATCGTATTTTTCTTGGCTGACTTGGACCAAGTAGAGCAAGCCGCAAAAGAGGAGCATCTTCGCCTCGGTCAGCTCACCGCCGCCGAACGCAAACATCACGTTCAACATGTCGAGCGCCACCTCGATGGAGGCGGCGCGGAAGAAGACCATGCTCAAGGTCCAGCAGTGGAAGGTCAGCAGCACGAAAATCGGCAACGCTAGAGGAGAGGCGCTGATGCGATCCAAGGTCGGCACCGCCGCTCGCAGGCGTTGGAAGAGGCGATGCACGATCAAAAACAGTCCGTGCAGGAATCCCCAGGCGACAAACGTCCAATTGGCCCCGTGCCACAGCCCGCCCAAGACCATGGTGATCATCAGGTTGCGCAAGGTCTTGCTCCGGCCGTTGCGTGACCCGCCGAGGGGAATGTAGAGGTAGTCGCGCAACCAGGTGGACAGGCTGATGTGCCAGCGACGCCAAAAGTCCGACATGTTGACGGCGCAATAAGGCCGCCTGAAATTGTCGGGAAAGCGGTAGCCGAGGATCTGAGCCAAGCCGATCGCCATCTCCGAGTAGCCGGAGAAATCGAAGTAGATCTGGAAGGCGAACGCATAGGCGCCGACCCACAGATCGCCACTGGAAAAGGCCTCCGGGTTGGCGTGCACCTGGTCCACCACCCGAGCCAGGTTGTCCGCCAGCACCAGCTTTTTGAACAGGCCGACGAAGAAGAGCTTGAGCCCAAGACGGATTTCTTCGGGCCTGCGCGCTGTGTGGTCGCTCAGCTGGGGCAGGAAATCCACGGCACGCACAATCGGTCCCGCTACCAATTGCGGGAAGAACGACACGAATAGAGCGAAGTCCACAAAGTCTCGCGCCGTTCCGGTCTTTCCCCGGTAGACGTCGATGGTGTAGCTCATGCTCTGGAAAGTGTAGAAGGAGATGCCCACCGGCAACAAAAGCTCGTGGATCGGCAGCTGAAGGCCCACGTATTCGGTCAGGCTGTGGCTGAAGAAGTTGTAATACTTGAACACCGCCAAAATGCCGAGATTGGTGCACAAGCTGAGCATCAAGAAAAGCTTCCGACGGGCCTGGGTCTCGGCTTTCTCGATCCACCCCGCCGCCAAATAGTCGATCAAGGTGGAAGCGGCGATCAACAGGGCGTAGCGGGCGTTCCAGCTGCTGTAAAAGAGATAGCTGGCCACCAACAAAATCCACCGCCGCGCGGCAATCGGCGCCAGGCGATGCAGCAACACCACCACGGTGAAAAAAAGCAGAAACGTGTAGGAGTGAAAGAGCATGGCCTAAGGATCCGACGTCCTGAGCATCGGCGCTAAAAACTCCGCCAAGGCCTGAGTGTAAAGGGTCGCCCCGGCCGCGTTGACGTGCAGCTGATCGCGGAAATAGGCCGGATCCTCGACCTTGTTCAGCATCTCGGTGTCGTGGAAGAACGCGACGTCTAAACCCTCGGCCTTGAGCCCGTCGAAGGTTTTCTGCAAATCCTCCACCTCGCGACCCGCGAGCGAAAAGGCGTTGTCGGGAGTTACCGCGACTACGGTGGTGATACCACGGGAATCGAGCAGGCGGACCAACCGCCGCAGCTGGTCTTTTTTCAACGGATCCAGCTGGAACGGCTTGCCCCGCTTGGCCCCACGCCGGGCCAGCATGCGGACCAAATCCTGTTGCAGCTTCGGATCCTCGGCGATGAACGGAGCCAGCCCCTCTTTGACCAACTTACCGTCGGGCCCCAAGCGGGCGCTGAGCAGGGTACGGTCCGACAACACCTGCCGACGCCAACCCCGCCGGAATCTCGCCTCGTCCTCCAGATGCCGTCTGACGATCCGGAGCCGTTTCGGGGGATTCCTGAGCAGCTCGCGGACGTCGTCACGGAACCAGGGCAGGCGATAAAACACCCCGGAAAGCACCTCGAGCCGCGTCTCCAGCCCTTCATAGCCCTGAGCCAACGTCACCACGTCGTCGAGGGACACCCGGGTTTTGACGATGTCGATGTCGGGCTTCAGGATGTCGAATTCCATCAAGGCCACGGGGTGGATGCCGAGGACCACGGCGCGGGTATTGCTCGAATAAATCTCCTCGTTGGCGATCAGGTGATACCAAGAGCGAGAGGTCGAACCGCCCTGGGACAGGTTGATGCCGAAAAAATCGAGACCGCGAGCTGCGAGAAATTGGCTCAGCTCCTTCTCATCGACGCAGGAGCCGGCCGTGGAATCTCCCATGATGACGATGCGCGGATGCTCGGGGAACGCTTCGAGGGTGGCGTGAAATCGCCGCGACATCGACTCAATGCGTCCGGAATACGAGCTCGGCTGAAGCACCTGGAAGTAAAGCCCGCCGTGGAAAAGGACCACGTCCACCGACACCACCAAGGCGACGGCCAGGAGCAGGTCACTGAAATGCTTCCGCAGCACCGTCACCCTCCGACATAACCCAAGGCCAGCAGCTGCTCCTTCAGCTCGGGATCGATCTCCGAGGACCCCAGCTGACCGGGCGGGTCGCCATGCCATGAGATGCCGACCTGAGTCCGCGCCTCGTCGGCTGACGATTCGAGCCGCCACTCGTCCCCGTAAAACACCGCTGAAAACGGATTCTCGATCATGTCCGCGACATCGAGCACCCGTGACAGACCCGCCCGACTCGGATCTTCAAAGGTGATCAACACGTGGAGCTCGCCCTGGGGCACCCCTTCCAAAAAGAAGAGCTCCGACTCCCCGGCGGGCACCAACAGCTCAGCCCCGCCTTTGCTCCACGAAGCCCGCCCCTCCTCGACCTCGAAGCCCTTCACCTGGAAGGCGTGGGCCACCTTGCCCCGCAGGCTGATCTTCAACGTGTCGGCGCTCGTGTTTCGGACTTGCAACCTGAAGTTGCGGCTGTCCGCCTCATAACCTTCGCGGACCTGCTTGAAAAACGCCGCCTCACGCTCGGATTCCATGGCCAGATTCCGCTCTTCATCCGGGTCGGAGGAGAGATCGAAGAGCTGCCGTTTGCCGTGGAGCGGCGGCCAGCTGGAATGCTGATACACGTATTTCCATCGATTATTGACCCGCAGCGCAATACCCGCGTTGGAAGATCCACCGTAGCTGCGGGCCACCCGGGGGAAGTCCGCCGTCGGGTCCTCGATCAACGGCAAGAGGCTTTGGCCGTCCAGGGTGTCGGTCACTTTCAGACCCACGGCGTCGTGCACGGTGGGCGCCAAATCCATCTGCCTAACCTGGGTCTCGACCCGGTTGCCGGCGCCCTTGGCGTCGGGCAGAGAAACCACCATCGGCACCATGAGATTCGGCTCATAGAGCTGACTGTGGCCGGCCAGGCCTTTTTCCCCCAAGGCCTCGCCGTGGTCGGAGGTCAAAATCACCAGGGTGTCGTCTTCCAAGCCGAGCTCTTTGAGACGATCCAACAAACGCCCAATTTGGGTGTCGGCATAGGCGATGCCGCTGTCGTAGAGATCGGTGGCGAGCTGCAGACGCTCTTCCTGCAGGTCTTCCCACTCCGGCTGCGGCGGCTCCTTCAGGCGCTCCATGAACTTCGATTCTTGGCGCCAGCCGTCTCCCTCATGGGGCGGGATCGGTGTGGTGCGAACCTGTTTGGTGCCCTGGCCCCTCGGCTCCAGCTGATGCCACTCGGAGAACCACGGCTCGTGGGCGTCGTAGGGGGCGTGCACCGCATAGGTGTGGAAGAAGAGGAAGAACGGCCGGGTGGCCTGCTCCGACACGTAGTTGAGGGCTTTTTCGATGCCCTTGGGCAGGTCCTTGCCCCCGGCCGCCAGCTTGACCGTGTCGTCGAGCAACGCGTATTCGAAACGGTCGAAACCCTGGGTCATGGCGTATGACGGGGTCAAATAAGCGCCGCCGGTGATCGCCGCGGTGGCGTAGCCGGCGTCGCGCAGGCGTTCGGCGAGCATGGTCAACGACGCCGGAGCCGGATGCCCGTGGTTGACGTCGTGGGTCAAGGGGTCGAGACCCGTGAACATGGTCACGTGGGCGGGCAGGGTCCACGGGGCCGAAGCCACCGAATTTTCGAAGACCACGCCGCGCCGCTTCGCCCAGGCATCGATTTGGGGTGAGGTTTGCCGCTCATAGCCGTAGAGGGACATGTGATCCGCGCGCAGAGTGTCGATGACGATCAGCACCACATTGGGCGAAACCGACGCCCGATCTACCGGCGCGACCACCTCCGGATTGGCCCACATGGGGAAACCGAGCTGCAGATCGAGGGGCTCGTCGCTCGAGGTCTCCAGGCGGATGCGGCAAGGCCCCTCAAACTCGGACAGATCGATGCCGGCGTCATTCCACTGGCCGTTCTCGACCGCTGGATCCAACCGACTTTCGAGCACCGTTTTCGGCTTTGAGCCCTGCGGCTCGACCACCACGCGAAACTCCACCGCCGGGCCGCGTTCCTGCTCGAGCCCCCAAGCCAGGCGCAACGCGCTGCCGGCGGGCAGGTCCACCTGTCGCTCGATCGGCACGCCGGGAGGCGCGTATAGGGCGGATCGCACGTCCTTCTCCAAATCCACCCGCCAGGGCCGCGCCACCGTGGCCGCCAATCGATCGGCGTCCACCTGACGATCGAAACCGGTGATCGAAAAAACCTGGACCCTGCGCTCCGCCTGAGAGGTCGGATCGAGCCGAAAGCGGCCGATCTTGCCTTGCCATTGGGGGTGGCGACCCACCTCGAAGGTATACGTGTTGTTGAGGGCGTCGTCGGGATCTTCTATGTTCACCGCCAGGCTCTTCTCTTCGCTGAAGGCCTCGTTGGCCGCGGCCCAAAAGAGCTTGATTTCCTCGCCGATCAGCCCCGAATGCTCGACCCGGATGACCCGAATATTCGCGGTGTCGAGATCCACCTCGCGGTATAGCTGCGGATCGTGATGGTGGGAGCGCATGTACAAGCCGTTGCCGGTGAGGCGATGCTCCCAATCGATCTGGATCAGTGTCCACGGCTCGAGATCTTGCTCGGTTTTGAATTCCCAGCGGAAGACCTCATGCTCGTCGAAAATTCTGGGTATCTCACCGGTGGGCTCTTCGGTGATCCAACGCTCCAGGACCTTCTTATCCGACAAAGAAGCCTTGCGATGGCTACCTTCACACCCCAACCCGAGCAGGGTCAGGCCGAGAGCCAACGTCGTGGAGGTGAGGGAATAGAAACGCTTGCGGGTCATGGTGAATCCTCATCACGGGGCGAAGAAGAAGGCCGAGGTGGCGGGCTGTTACCGCGGAGCGCCACCTTATCTCGACCCGTCCGAGATGTGTAGCGGCGGGTGCGGGCAGCCTATTCGACCAGGTAACCCAGGGAACGCAGCCGATCCAGGGTCTCTTGATCCATGGTTTGATTGGGTGTGAATCGGGATTGGATGCCCACTTGCCAATGGATGGCGACCCCGGACGTTTGTCCCGTCGACTCGGAGGACGGATCGAGCCCAAGGGTCGGCTCAGGGCCCTGACGCCACTGCCCGTCCAACCAAACGGCGCGCCACGCCTCGTCGCGGAAGCTCTCCACCTCGAAGTCTCGTTGCAGGGTGCCCCCAGCGCGATCGTCCGACCAGCGGAGAACGACCCGGAGCTGTCCGTGGGGCGGCGCGTCGAGGGAGAGCTCGATCTCCGTGCCCGGCGCCAGCTGCGCAACGGTTTCATTTTCCGCCCAGCTGAGGCAGTCATCACAGGGCAACCCGAAGGCTTTGACCGTAAACGCGTGGGCGACCTCCCCCTGCAAGGTCACCTCGAGCCGCCCCTTCGTGTGGTTGGCCAGCTGCACTTTGCCGTAGGCGCCACGGTTGAAATGCTCCTCGAGCAGGGCGGTCACCGCCTGATCCCGCTTCGGATCCGGCGGCAACATCTCGCTCTCGCCGGCATCTCGCCGCAGATCGAAGGCTTCGATTCGACCGTGCAAAGGTTGCCACGGTGTGTGGTTGTAAATCACTTTGCGTGTATTGCCGAGTCGAGCGGAAAGCCCGAAGTTGCTGGAGCCCGCATAGGAAAACGCGGTTCCCGGCGGCTCAGCGGAAGGATCCTCCACCAGCGGCAGCAACGACACCCCGTCGAGACCGTCGGGGACCTCCAAACCCACGGTGTCGAGCACCGTCGGGGTGAGATCGATCAACCGCACTTGGGATGCGATGCGACCGCCGCCGGATCTGCCGTCCGGCCAGGCGCCGATCAAGGGCACCAAGAGGTGGGAATCGTAGAGATGTCGATGACCGAAGACCGGCTCGCCGTGGGCGTCTTCGTCGCCCAATCCTTCGCCGTGGTCGGAGGTGACCAGCACCAAGGTACGCTCCTCCAAACCCGACTCCCGCAGATAGTCGAGCAGCTCGCCGACCGCCCTATCGGCATTGCGGATGCCGCTGTCGTAGAGCGCGTCGAGCTGATCCCGCCTCGTCCCTTCGCAGGGGGTCCAGGTGTCGTCGGCGTTGCGTTCGAGCAGCCGCGAGATACTGCGATATCCCTCGTCCTGGGTCGGCAACATCACGTCGGTGCGCATGCGCGCCGCGGGATCCGCCAACGCCTCCGGCAACGGCTTCAGGGGCGGCCCCCCGAGCTCGGAGTACCACGGCTCCCGCGCCCGATAGGGAGAGTGCACCTCATAGGTGTGCAAGAGTAGGAAAAACGGCTCGGTGGAGCTCTCCAACCAGCGCAGGGTGCCGCGCAAGCTCGACTCCAGCTCGTCGTCGGCCAGGGCCGAGGGCTGGGGCGTTTCCGACCAATAGACCAAACGATCGAAACCCTGGGCTAAGCCGTATCGAGCCGCCAGATAGGCTCCGCCGGTGAAGGCGGCCGTGGAATAACCCACGTCCCGCAGACGCTCCGCCAACAGCTCGAGCTCCGCGGGCGCGTTGTGGTGGTAATTCACCCCGTGGACCACGGCGTCGAGACCCGTGAGCATGGAGACGTGGGACGGCAACGTCCAAGGAGCCGATGCCACCGTCTTCTCGAAGACGACCCCTCGCCGCTCGGCCCACGCGTCGAGCCGAGGGGTCGTGGGGCGCTCGTAACCGTAGAGCTGTAAGCGGTCCGCCCGCAGGGTATCGAGCACGACCAAAACGACGTTCGGGTAGGGTGCCTTGGGGGCCTCGCCGGAGCCCACGTCCTTCTTGGACGCCGACAATGGTGGCGCCAAAATCTCGGGCAGCGCCCAGACCGGGGAGCCGTTCAGGGGATTCAACGGCGAGCCGTCGGCATGGCCGGCTTCGAGGCTCAGCCGAGCCCCGTCCCGCGCCGGCAAGGGAATCCGCTGATCGTGCCACCGCTGCATGTGCTCGTCGTTGGACGGATCGAGCCGTTGCTCAAAGAGGACCTGGACGTCGCTCCCCTGCGAATCGCCCTCCGGGCCCGACAGCACCACTTTGAAATCCACCGGCGTGCGCACGCCGAGCTGTAGGCCGAAGGCGAAACGCAGCTCCGCGCCGGACGGAATATCCGCTTCGAGACTCGGCGAAAAACCCGGAAGAGCGGCCAGTGCGTTGCGGACGTCGGCCCCCAGATCGACCTTGAAGGGTTTGTCCATGGCCGCTTGCAGCGCCTCCGGCTCCAGCTCGCGCCGCACCCCGCGCACCGACACCAGCTCCACCTCGTCGAGACTGAAGATGGTCGGGTCCAGCCGCAACCGTGCGATGGTGCCGTTCCAAAGCGGATGGTCGGATACCGGGAAGGTATAGACGGGAATCAGCTGCCCTTCCAAAGTGGGCTGATCCACCTCCAGGCTCTTGGCTTCGGAAAACGGCTCCGTCTCTCCATGAGCCCAAAAAAGCTGCACCCGGGAGCGGGTCTTCAAACCGCCCATTTGCACGCGGATCTCGTGCACCTCGTCGGCATCGAAGCTCACGTCTCGCGCCAACATGGGATCCGAGCTCTCGGTGAGCAACCGCACTCCATAGTCGCCGAAACGCCTGGCACCGTCGAGATTGACCATATGCCACGACGCCAGATCCGACTCCTCGCGCATGAACCAAGCGAAGGCCTCTCGGTCGGTGTAGACGGGCAATCGGTGGCCGATCAGGGGGGCTCCGGTGCCGAGCCGCTCGGTCTCGACCCATCTCTGCTCGATGCCGACGGGTCCCTCCCGGCGCTCGTCATCGGAGGAGCCACATCCCCCGACCAGCGCGCAGCAAGCGATGAGCCACAGGGCTGAGAAACCGATGCTTCCAAGCGGCCGATGGACGGAGCTTCGACGATGGGGATAGGGGCTGTTCAACATGGCGCCGAGAATCTCTCACACTGAACCGGCTCTGCCAACTTCACCGTCGATGGGGGGCGGGCGAAGGATCGGGTATCCTTAAGCTGAAATCCGTTCGACGTGTCCGAATGAATTCCGTCCGACCCCGGGGAGAGATCGACATGGCCTCCGACCGCTCTGCCTCGAATCCAGCCGAGGACCTAGCTGTGGTTCCAGCCGAGGTTCCAGCCGGGGGCACCGACGGCGATGCAGATCTTCTCGACCGCGGCTTGCTGGAACGTCATCTATTTGAGGATGGCAAAAAGAATCTTTCCCAGCTGATGTCCATCCTCCGAGACGCGTTGTCTTTCTTTCCACCGCTCTACGTCAGCTCGATCCTCGGTCATCCGCCCTCTTGGCTGCCGCCCTACCCGCGTCATTCGGAGTTTCGGATTCTCGACACCCGCGAGGTCGCTCGCACCCTGCGCTATTTGGTGGACGTCACCGTGCCGGCCGTGCCGCTGAAAATGCCCGACTATCTGCCGGGCATCGGCACCTCCGTATTTTGGCGACCGACCCGCATCCTCTTCCAGCCCGACGCCGACGACGACCCTTACTCGTTCCCCGATGAAGCCTGGATTTTCATCAACGGCGTGGCCACCAACCCGTCCATGGCGAGGATCAACGCCGAATATTTGGCCCGGCTCTTCCACCGGCCCATGACCCTGATCCAAAACGCCACGGACGGCGTGGCCCTGGATTTTTTCGAGGCGATCCTGGGTAAATCATGGTCGGTGGTTACCGAGGCGTCCGCCAAGGCCTATCCCTTCGTGCACCATGCACTGCACAACCCCAACAAGAAGCGGGTGGTGGTGATTTGCCACTCCCAAGGCACGATCATCATGTCCAATGTGCTGCGCGCGCTGATCGACCCGGACTTTCGCCGACGCATGGGGCCGCGCCCGGGCCGAGTCGGTGCCCGGTCCGAGGTGGAGCTCAGGCCGGTCGAGGACTTGAGCGTCCTTTCCAAGTTGGAAATCTACGCCTTCGCCAATTGCGCCGACGTCATGGCCTATGCCCCGGGCATCAGCTCGGAACAAGGGCGCCCCGTGCCGTGGATTGAAAGCTACGGCAATCAATACGATTTAGTGGCCCGTTGCGGCATGCTCGCACCGCGCCCCGAAAAACACGGTATCCACATCGACGGCGGTCGCTACCGCAAAGCGCGTGGTTGGGGCCATTTGCTCAACCATCACTACCTGCGGCGCATGGCCCGTCATTTGGAATCCCCCGATCGTCACACCAACGAATATGTGCCGATGCAAGGCACCGCCCGGCCACGCCCACGCCTCTTCGACTATTTTCAAGGCGCTCGCCCAGAGTCTTACTAGCCCTTGGAAGGGCGAATACAAGATTCGCCCCTACGCGGAAAAACGACGGACTGCAGTCTGGCGATCCGGTACCCTTCGTAGGGGCGATCCTTGTGATCGCCCTGGCCTTGGAATCGGCGAATGCTCCCTACGGACTGGGCGCGGGTAGCCCGACCGAGTCGGCGTGGCGCTCGATGGCGAGGCGGGCCGCTTCTCGGTGTTTGGGAGGCGGGTCGTCGGCCTCGAAGTGAAGGCTCTTGATCTCCAGACGGTCCGCTTTGCGGTGGGCCTTGAGGTCCACCCTGCCGATCAGCTGATCGCCCATCAGCATGGGCAAGCTGTAATAACCGTATTTCCGCTGCGGCTCCGGTTTGTAAATCTCGATCGATTGCTCGAAGCCGAATAGGAGCTGAACCCGGGCTCGGTCCCACAACACCGGATCGAAGGGTGACAACAAAACACCTCGCCCCGCCCGCGGACGAAGGCCCACGGCGCGCTCCGCCAGCTCCAGATCTCGGGGTCGAATCCACCCGGGGATCGACTTTCGCGGGGTGGAGGGGTTGGGCTCCACATCTAAAGCGCAGGGCACGATCTCGCCCTTTTCCCGCAATCGCTCGAGGGCCGCGTCGATTTGCGGGCGGCGCTTGGTCAAACGCCAGGTGGCGATCAACGTCGGGGTGGTGGCCCAGCCGTGGCCGTCGAGGGCCTTGAGCAACAAAGCCTCCAAGGCGTCCTCCACCGGTAGATCTCGGTCGCGGTGCTCGCCCGGAATGACCCGCTCGGTGAGGTCGTAAATCCGCTGAAATCCCCGGCGCTCCACCACGCAAATGTGGCCGGCGGACCACAGGGCGGACACCACTTTCTTGGCGATCTTGAGAGACCACCAGCTACCGGCCTTGCGCGCGCCTTCGAAATCTTTCGAATGCAGGGGACCTTCCGTCTCGAATCGGCGCAGGATCTCGTCGGTGATTTGGGGATTCTTTCCCAGCACATCCCCCCACCATGGATGCACGGCGAATTCCCGACGGCGGAATCCGAGCACGGGATAGAGCTCCATGGGCAGCCAGCTGGCTTCGTGACCCCAATATTCGAAGAGGGGCTCACCACGTTGAAGCAACGACTCCGCAAAGCGCGCATCGAAGCCTTCGAGGCGCGACGCCAGCACCAAGCCGTGGGTGCGGGCGCCGCTGACCGGAATGGAATCCAGTTGCAAATAGCCGAATCGCTCGATGACCTGGTGGGCCGCTCGCCGCGCTCGGGAATGACGTCCCGTGGCCCGCTTGGGCAACGACGTCCAATCGGGCTTCAACAACCCGGCTCGGATCAGGGCCAGCCGGCGGGCCCGCGGTATATCGATCTCGGCGCTCAAAGCAGATCCTAACGGCGACCGCCGCCGAGCAGGGTCGACACCAAATCCACCCCGGATCGGGCCGCCGTGCGGGTGGCTCCGGCAATCACCTCCGACGAAGGGATCGACGCCACACCGTCGATCACGCCTTTTTTGACCCGCTGCTCGATCTCCCGACCGAGCTCTTCGAGGGTCTGGTCGACCTGCTCGTCGATGTGGTCCAAGATCTGCTGCTTGAAATGGCGTTCGAACACCCAATAGGCAACGCCCAGGGTCAAGGCGCTGCTCAGCACCGCGGTCACCAAAGCCCAAAGAAGCTGGATCCACATCTTTTAAGTCTAGCGAATTCCTCGGAGTCGTGTGAGCTACTCAGCCTGGGGCATGATGATCCAGAGCACGATGTAGACCAAGATGCCCGGGAATGCCGCCGACAGCGCCGACCAAGCGACGAAGAGAATCCTCACGGCGGTGGGATCCCAGCCCAACCACTCGGCGATGCCTCCGCACACACCGGCCAAGATGTTGTTCTTTCTCGAACGGGTCAAAGCCATGGCAACCTCCAATTGAAGCATTCAGAGAAGCGTTCAGATACGAGCAGCCGGCGGCTGCCCGAGGGCCATCGAAGGCTCCTGCCATGTTTACGTGCCGGACCGTCCAAGGATTCGAGCCGCTCAATAAGCGATCAATCGGCGCGCCGCGGTTTCGAGCTCTTCCAAGCTGGGTAAAAACGCCTTCTCGAGGGGCGGCGCGTAGGGAACCGGGGTGTCGAGGGAAGCCACCACCCGCACCGGAGCGTCGAGGTATTCGAACGCCTCCTCTTGAATGATCGCGGCCAGGCTCTCACCGATCGAGCCTCGACGGGTATCTTCGTGCACGATCAACACCTTGCCGCAATGGGCGGCGACCCGCAGCAACGAGTCTCGGTCCAAGGGCACCAGGCTGCGAAGATCCAGCACCGAGGCTTCGAACCCGTCGGCCGCTAGACGCTCGGCGACGTCCATAGCTCGGTGCACGAAGGCCCCGTAGGAAACGATCGCCAGATCCGAGCCCGCCCGTCGCAAGGCGGCGCGCCCCAGGGGCATGGGATCCGGCGGATCCTCGCCCAGCTCTTGTTTGATCTTGGGATTTCGGTACAACCCGATGTGCTCATAAAACAGCACCGGATCCGGATCCTCCACCGCCGCCCGCAGGAGGGCCCGCGCGTCTTGGGGAGTCGACGGGGTGACGATTTTGATGCCCGGCACCCGGTAGAACCATGGCTCCGTATTTTGGCTGTGGTACGGCCCCGCGGAGCGCAAGCCCCCCCATGGCATCCGCACCACCATGGGCACGGCCGCGCCCCAGCGATAGCGGATCTTGGCCGCGTTGTTGACCAATTGATTGAAACCGGTGGCCACGAAATCGTTGAATTGGATCTCGGCGATGGGACGCAGCCCACCCAAGGCCGCTCCGATCGCCACTCCGAGGGTCGCCGCTTCGGAAAGCGGGGAATTCAGGATGCGATCTCCGTAGGCCTCCAGCAGGGGTCGAAGCAACAAGAAGGCATTGCCGTAGGAGCCCCCCACGTCCTCCCCGTAAAGAAAAACCCGCTCGTCTGAAGCCAGCGCGTCGCGAACACCCAGCTGAACTCCTTCGAGGAAGGTTTGGCCGCCGGCCACGAACGGCAGACCCGGGTCTAGCTCGGGCAAGTCGGCCTCGATCACCGGGCGGTCCGCCAACGGCTCGGTCCGATGAACGACTTCGTCCCCGCCGTAAACCCGCTCACCCACGGACTCGGCATCGGGCCAAGGGGCTTCGATCACCTTCTTGGCCTCGTCCTCCACCATGGATTGGGCTTCTTCTTTCCAGGCATCGAAATCGCCGGCGGCGATGGCGCCGTCCGCTTCCAATCGCCGCGCGTAGCGGGTCAGGGGATCCCGACGGGACCAATACTCCCAGGCGGCCGGATCCGCGTAGCCCCCTTCTTGTAGCTCCGGATACTCCCAAGAGGGCGGCGGCTCTTTGCCCAGGTACAACATGTCGTCATGGTGGGCATGGCCACACATGCGCATGCACACCAGCTCGATCAGGGTGACCCCCTCACCCTCGCGGGCCCGCTCGGCCGCCCAGGCGAAGGCGGCGGCGATCTCCTCGGGATCCGTGCCGTCGATCGTGATGCCCGGCACCCCGTAACCCGCCGCTTTATCGGCAAATGCTCGGGCCGACGTCTGATCGTCGAGGGGGGTCGAGAGGGCCGTTTGATTGTTTTGGACACAGAAGATCGCCGGCAAGCGTCGGGCCGCGCAAGCGTTGATCGCCTCGTGCCACTCACCGAGGGACGAGCCCCCTTCGCCGATAAACGTCACCGCCACTCGATCCTCGTCGTGATAGGCCATGGAAAAGGCCAAGCCGGCCGTGTTCAGGGCGGAGATGGAAAGGGGAGCGGCCGGCGGTAGCACGCCGCGGGAAAAATCGCCGATGTGCAGATCGCGACCGTCCATGGGCGGACCCGCCTTGGCCATTTGAGCGGAGAGGATATTGCTCACCATGGACGGCTCGGGGTGCATGCCCAAAGCGACTCCCGAATCGCGGATCAAGGGCGCCACCACATCGCCGTGCCACTGGCCGTCGGCATCGCGAAATGAATCTCCGCGCCTCAAGCGCAGGCAAGCGGCGTAAATCGCCTCCTGGCCGAGGGAGCGAAAGCCTTTGCCTTGGAAGGCCTTGCCGTCCCAACGGACCTCACCGCCGAGAAAGAATTGTTTCAGCCGATTGTCCACCGCGCGGGTCAGCACCATGCCCGCCAACAGCTCGCGACGCTCGTCCAAGGTCAGGGACGCGCGGATCGATTCTCGGCGCAAGAATCCGTCGATGTCGGTCAACAGACCTTCGGTGGCTTGGGCCAATCGTTCCAAGGCCGTCACCCCCGGGGTCGGCTCCGGCAAACGGCTCACCGTAACCTGCTCCAAGCGATCGATCACTTCCTCCCGAAAAGCCCCACGCGCTTCCTCGATCTCCCGCGGACGGGGGGTCACGCTGCGCTCCATCTCCCCGGATCGATGCAGCAGCACCTCGACGGCGGCGTCGAACGCCTCGGACACCAAATCCAGAGCAAAGGGATGACGATCGAGCACGAAAGCGCGCATGCGCTCCCGCAAACCCCGCCAACGAGCGCTCGGTCTACGGCGAGCCTCGGTCTTGTGATCAGCGTCCACCGCTCATGGTCCTCCGGCTGTAGCCGTTGGGGGGTTGAAATGCCGTTTCCGGGATTTTGCTTTCGTCGATCGAGTCGACCCGGGTTTCCATCACCACCTTGCCGGCGTCGTAGTTTCGGGTCAGCACCGGAAATCCGTTCAGCTCCGCCAAGTCTTGGAACGGGCTTTCGCCCATATCGAAAGGTTTGGCGCCACCCAGGGAGCCGGCGGTGATGCTGTCGAAGATCTTCTGAATCTTGAGGAAGAAACCTTCCAACCCGAGGAGCGTCGACTTGATCTGCTCGCCTTCGGGCACCTGAGACCAATCCACCACCCAGACCTCGCGCAGCAGCTCGTCACCGCGCCGAACCTCCATCTTGCGGGTCGAAAAACCCGCCTTCGTCGCCACCTCGCCCGTGTTCACGACCTTGGTTTTGGCCTTGCGTTTTTGATCGCCCATCAAAGAATCCCGCAACAACTTGCGCTGCTCCGGTGGCAGACCGGCCATCTTTTCGTCGAGCATCATCATGGCGTTTTCCAGCTCTTCCGCCATCGCCTGAATGGCCTCGTCGTCCATCACGGAATAGAACTGCTCTTCGTGATTGACGACCAGAAAATGCCCTGGACCTCCTTGAAAAATCGCCGTGCTCTTGCCTTTTTCGGCACCGGGCTCCAAGTTGAGATCCATCGCCAAATTGCCCTGGTCGAGACGCAGGATGCCACTGGTTTCGGCACCCTCTTTGTTGTCGCCGCTAGTGGCGCCGTCTTCATCGGCGCTTCCGCCGGCAAGGTGCTTATTCACCACCCGCACCTCCACCCCGCCGAAGGCCGAGCCGGCGGTCAAGAGGCACAGAAGCGCGATCAATAGGTGGAGTATCTTCCGTTGAGGAACCTTCGGAGCCGGGCGCTCGGCTCGAAGATTTTTTCGAATACGTCCCATAGGCAACGTGACGTTGGTATTCGTGACGTCGGCAATCGTGACGGTGGGAAACATGACGGTTCTCCTCGCGAGGTAGATCCAACAACACAGCTCGCCGGATTCAAGGCGATGCTTCAGCACGGCAGCTCGGGCACGATAGATTCAACGGGATGTATTTCACGACAGCACCCAATGCCGACCTACATCCTATCCCGAAGCTTCGACCCCGGAGGACATCGGATCACGCATCCGCCGATCCGTCCGTAGGAAGGGTTCCATGAGGCCGCGCCTCGAGCTCTTGACCCCAAAACCCCAGCTCGCCCAACGGATCGAGCGGGCTTGGCATCCTCCGGAGCGGGCCGCCTCCCAGGACGGCGGAATGGGGGATCTCGAAGGTCTGGCGATCGCATTGGGCTGGGTCGACGAGCAGCTCAAACGCCTCGGCATCGGTATCCAGGAAGTCTCTCCCGGCCGGGGTCGGATTCGATTTCACGGCGCTTCCCGGACGGCAGATTCATCCTCCGGTCTCGGGGCCGAGGGTTATCACCTGCGGATCGACGAAAACGGTCCACGGATCGACTTTCAGACCCCCACCGGCGCTTTTCGCGCCCTCACCACCTTGCGTCAATGGCTGGCTTTGCATGCCCACTCGGACGGCACCCCCGCGGTCATTCACGGCATAGACATCCAAGACCGGCCCGACTTCGCCACCCGCGGTCTGCTGCTCGACATCAGCCGCAATCGGGTCCCGACCCGCGCCGAGCTGGAGCTCGTCATCGACCGGCTAGCGGCGCTGAAATTCAACCAGCTCCAGCTCTACACCGAGCACACCTTCGCCTACCGCGGCCACGAGAAGGTCTGGTCCGGCTGGAGCCCCCTCACCGTCGACGACGTGCGACATCTCGCCGCATATGCGCGGCAACGTCATCTCGAATGGGTGCCCAATCAAAACAGCTTCGGTCATATGCACCGATGGCTGGTCCACGAGCCCTATCGCCGAATTGCGGAGTGCCCGGAAGGTGTCGAGCATCCGTTTTCGTTGGACATCGAGCCCTTCAGCCTCTGCCCCACGGATCCCCGGAGCCTGGACCTGCTCGAGGATCTCTACGGACAGCTCCTGCCCTTGGCCACCAGCCCGCTCTTCAACGCCAACCTGGACGAAACCCTCGACCTCGGCCAAGGCAGGTCGAAGGCCCTGTGTGAGCAAAGAGGCGCAGAGCAGGTCTATTTGGACTTTGTGCACCAAGTCCACGGCCTGGCCGCGAAACACGGCAAACGCATGATGATGTGGGGCGACATCATCCTCAAGCAGCCCGAGCTGATCGACCGGTTGCCCGAGGACATCATCGCCTTGGAGTGGGGGTACGAAGCCGACTATCCGTTCGCCGAGGATTGTCGCCGCTTCGCCGCCTCGGGTCGCGAGTTTTACGTCTGCCCCGGCACCAGCGCCTGGAGCTCCTTTGTCGGACGCACCGACAACGCCTTGGCCAATCTCGCGAGCGCCGCGAAACACGGCCGGGCCCACGGTGCTGCCGGTTATCTGGTCACCGATTGGGGAGATCACGGCCATCTCCAACCGCCGATCGTCGGCCAAGCCGGCTGGATCGCGGGTGCCTGCTTCTCCTGGAATACGAGCTCCGCCGACGACCCGGGGTCGCTGCCTTGGGGCCAAATGCTCGACGCCTGGATTCTCCAAGATCCCAACTCCCAAGCGGGCAACGCCTTGCTCGACCTCGGCCGAGCCCAAGACGCCACCGGCCTCCGACCCCTCAACGGCTCACCGTTCTTCTACACCTTGATGCGTGCCCATCTCCCCCCCGAGGAGCGACGCAGCACCGGCCTCACCACCGAAGGCATCGATCAAGCCTTGCACGCCCTCGATCACGCCCTCCAAGACCTAGTCGGCTCCGCCATGCAAACACCGGACGCACCCTGGATTCGCCAAGAGCTGGAATGGGCGGCCCAAGCCACCCGTTTCGGAGCCCGCGTGGCCCGAGAGCGGCTCCGCATCGGCGAGCACCTGCCCCTCACGTCCCTACCGACCGATATCCGAAAAACCCTGCTCCGAGAGCTCGACCAGCTGGCGGAATCCCTAAGGCCGATCTGGCTCCTTCGCTCCCGCCCGGGAGGGCTGGAGGCGTCCATCAAACGCCTTACGGCGATTCGACCTCTGCTGGGAGACGGGTAGGTTGCATGGATCCCGGAACCCGATCGTTGAGAAGGCACCGATATCGCCGGCGAGGCGCCCTGGGGTAGCTGCGCAACCCCAGGCTAACGGTAGGAACGCCTTCGGCGTACCCTTCCTGCTATGGGCGATCCGCTAGGCATCCGCCGCTACCGCGAAGCGGTTGTTCTCCCCAGCCCGGGGTTGCGCAGAGCGCTACCCCGGTGGCTCGTCTCAGATGCCTTACGGCGATTCGACTTCCGCGGCCGGGCCGGCTCCCACCACGTCAAGAGACTCTAATCTCGCCTCGCCGTCACCCCAGGAGGCGCGCACGGGCACGTCCAGCTCGGGGTGCAGGCAGAGCTCGCCGGTGCGTTTTCCGAGGCTCACCGCGACTCGGTCGCACGGGTGCTCGGTCGCGGATTCCGTACCCGACCAGGTGTCCGCGCCCAGCCAATCCAGGGTCAAGGCTTCGGCTCGGCCAGCGGTGGGTTGACCGGCTCCGGGCCACACCAAGGCGCTTTTGTCCACTCGGTTTTTGGGTCGGGCGGCCGCGGACCACAGGAATCCCCAACCGGCGACGGAGGGTGCCGACACCAGGGCTCGATCCCCGCGATCGTCGATCAGGCCCGTGGTCTGTTTGAGGATGCCCCCTTCACTGCCGCGGGTGGTGGCGGACGCCACCTGCTCGCCGAAAGAGGTGCGGGTGCGCGACAGCTCGCCGGCGATGGAGCGGGTGATCTCGACGAATGCGGTGGGGCCTTGCTCCGTGCGCCGATGCCAGGTGTCGGTGCGACGTCCACCTTCGAGATGTTGGGTGTGCAGTCGATAGCCGCCGTCGGCGATTTTGAAGAGTCGCCAGGATTCTTCGCCGATCCGCTCAGCCGGGTCGCTTCCATCACGCCCGGCGAAGAGACCGTAGCGACCGGAGGCCAGGAGCTGATCGTCTTCGTGGAAAAGGGCCTTGGGCGGAATCGGACGACCCGCCAACACGGCAGCCAGGTCCGTCTCCACGTTGTCGGAATGGGGTCGCTCGACGAATCGCCCCACCTCGTGGTTGCCCTCAAAAACCACCACAGTGGGCACGTTGGTCACCCGGAATCGGCGGATCTCGCCCATGGGCTCGGTGAATCCGCGACCGATGGCCACCAGCTCCACCGAAAGCTTCGAGTTGTCGGCGGCGTCGAGGGTCGACAACAAGCGGGGCACGCTGCGTCGGCTATCGCCGCACCACGTGCCGAAGAAGACTTTGAGCTTCAGGTCTCGCTTTTCGTCGCGAAACGCTCCGACCGCTTCCGGCGTGGGCTCGTAGGCTTCATAGGCCGAGTGCCAAACCGGAACCGTGGCCCACAGCTCGTCGACGCTGAGCGCGCCGGAAGGTCCTTGGTGCGGGGCAACCACCAGGTGTCGGCCGCTCTCGGCGGAGGTATCGCGGATCCAAATTCCGTCCGGAAAATCGAAGAGCTCGGCGTCCCGTTTGGGCTCGATCATCGACGAGGTCGCCTCCAAGCGATCCTCGCTCCAGGCGAAGGTCTCCGTGGGCACCTTGGCCACCGTCGGCTCGTCGTCGGCGTCGGGTTGTAGGACGTAGACCCCTTGCGCTTCAGGCAGAGCCACCGCCCAACGGGAGCCTTCGGCGCTGAGGACCTCGACTTGTGGATTCAGCTCGCCGTTCCAATAGACGTCGCGGGTGCTGTGGCTCCAGGTCAGGCTGCCATCGTCTGTGCCGTCCTCAGCGCCGGCGGCCGGCGATCCGGCGGCCGGCGATCCGGCGGCCGATAATCCGGACGCGAGCCCGAATCCCAGAACCAGGATCGTCGTCAGGTTGAGAAGAGGATGTCGAGAACCATTCAAACCCATGGGATGCCTCCAAGATTCCGAGCCACATTCGCGTTTCACCGACGTTTGATTTACCGATGCTAGCCGTGATCGACCACCGCCCCGGAGGATCAGGCGGCCTTTTTACGCGTCGCTGACAGCACGGAGAAAGCTTTACCTCGGGTTTACGGTGCTAAAGCTCCGAGCCGTCCAGGACTAGAGGCCCTCAGAGATGCCCGAGAGACATCCAGGCGCTTTGTCGAGACGGCCGATAGCGGTATATTCCGAGGGCTGAATCCGATCGCCGTCGTCCGTGGACCGGACCTACTATTGACTCCTATCGAATCGAACGGATGCCTCCATCTTGAGCAAGGAATCATTGCCCTTCAACTACCTCGCCATCGATGGCCCGATCGGTGTCGGCAAGACCACCCTGGTCGATATGCTCGCCCACCGATTCGAAGGCGTTAAGGTGCTCGAAGACGCCACCAATCCTTTTCTCGACAAATTCTACAAAGACCGCCCCGGCGCGGCTTTTCAAACCCAGCTCTACTACTTGTTGTCGCGCTTCAAGCAACAGCAGGAAATCGTGCAGCAGGAGCTCTTCCAGCGCTTCGTGGTGGCGGACTATCCATTCCAAAAAGATCGGATCTTCGCCTATCTCAATCTCACCGACGACGAGCTGCTGATCTACGACAAGCTATACGCCATGTTGGAGCCCCAGGTGCCCAGCCCGGATTTGGTGCTTTATCTGGTGGCGGACATCGAAACGTGCATGTCGCGAATTCGAAAGCGCAATCGTGCGTATGAGAAGAAGCTGTCGGAGGAGTATCTCGTCGAGTTGCTCGACGCGTACAATCACTACTATCATCATTACCGCAGCTCACCGGTGCTCGTGGTGGACACTCGAAATTTGAATTTCCCCGCGCGCCCCAGTGATTTTGAAGAGCTGCTGGAGCAGCTCAAGAAGCCCCGCAAGGGCACCGAGTACTACACACCGCTTGGATCCCGATAAGGGACCGGGACGGTCGGCTCGAAGCGCCTAGGGAAGCTCGCGGATCTCGCCTGCGGCGGGTCCGATCGACACCGTTGAACGGTGCGACGGACACCCCATCAGCAGTGTGATCGACCGCATGGCTTTCGCGGCGAGAATGGACGACGGACCGCTTTGATCGCGGTCGTTGCCGTGCGTCTCGTCGAGCATCCGGCGCCCATGCCCGCCTCCCTTCCAAGCGATTCACGAACGCTCGTTTCGCTAGCGAAGTGCAAAAGGAGGCAGGTGATGGCGACCTTTCAAGGCGGCAAAACACCCCAGCCGTCCCCCAGTACCGCGCCGGGTTTATCTTCCGGAGGCCCAGCGCAGGATCCCCCGAAACCCAAGACTCGACATCAACCCAAAAAAGTGACCGCGCCCTGGGTCCGTGGCCGCGCCGTGGAGGCCGACGCTCAGCCCCTGGTGATGGTCACCGCCTACGACTATCCCCAGGCCCGCACCGCCGATGCCGCGGGGGTGGATTTGGTGCTGGTGGGCGACTCCCTGGCCATGGTGGTGCTCGGCCACGACGACACCCTGTCGTTGACCGTGGACGAGATGTTGCATCACGTCAAAGCGGTGCGACGAGGGCTTAAGCGCGCCCTGCTGATCGCCGACATGCCCTACGGCTCGTTCCACCTGGGCGAGCGTCAGGCCGTCGAAAATGCCATCCGCTTCGTCAAAGAGGGTGGGGCGGAGGCGGTCAAGATCGAAGGGGCCCGGCCCGAGGTGGTGGCGGCGTTGACCGCCGCGGAGATCCCGGTCATGGCTCACCTCGGCCTGACCCCCCAAAGCTTGCATCAATTCGGCGGCTTCAAAGTGCAGGGTCGGGGCGACGACGCAGCCGAGAGCCTGCTCCAGGCCGCCCGGGCCATGCAAGAAGCCGGAGCCTTCTCCCTGGTGCTCGAATGCATCCCCTCGGATTTGGCCCAACAGGTGAGCGCCGAGCTGCGGATTCCCACCATCGGCATCGGCGCCGGGGTCGGTTGCCACGGCCAAGTGTTGGTCTACCACGACCTACTGGGTCTGGAAGACCGGCTCGCCCCGCGCTTCGTCCGACGTTACGCCCACCAAGGCTCGGACGCCCGTCAGGCGATCGAGGCCTTTGCCGACGATGTCCGCCACCGGCGTTTCCCTTCCCGAGACGAGAGTTACGCGGACCCCAGCCGCTCCAACCGACCGGTGGTCGAGACCTTGGAGAAGATCTATGGCTGAGGCAATGGTCGACCCTGTGGTGACTCCAACCCAACCGGAAACGCTTCGACGGGTCTCGGAGCCCGCGCAGCTGCGCTCGGCGATCCGTCGCTGGCGGGAGCGGGGTCTGAAAGTCGCCTTCGTGCCCACCATGGGTGCCCTGCACGCGGGACACCTCTCGCTGGTGACCCGGGCGTTGCAGACTGCGGATCGCGTGGTGGCGTCGATCTTCGTCAATCCCACCCAATTCGGGCCCAACGAAGACCTGGACAGCTACCCCAGATCCGTGGATTCCGATTGCGCCCAGCTCCAAGAAACCGGCTGCCACCTCGTCTTTCTGCCGACGGTGGAGACCATCTATCCCCCCGGCGGCAGCACTTTCGTGGTGGTTGAAGGGCCGTCCAAGGGTTTTGAAGGCGCCGAGCGGCCCGGCCATTTCCGGGGCGTGGCCACCGTGGTGCTGAAGCTCTTCAATTTGGTGATGCCCGACGTGGCGATTTTCGGCGAGAAGGACGCCCAACAATTGGCGGTGATTCGGCAAATGACCCGAGATCTGCACCTGCCGATCGAGATCATCGGCGCACCGATCGTGCGCGAAGCGGACGGCCTCGCCCTTTCGTCGCGCAATGTCTACCTCGACGCCGATCAGCGTCGGGCCTCGCGAGTGCTTTCTCGTGCCCTTGCCCGGGCCGAATCCGCCGTGCGAGCGGGGGAGCGGGATTCCCAGGTCCTCGAGCAGCTCGTGAGGTCGGAGCTGGACCATGAGCCCACGGGCAAAACCGACTATGTGGCGGTGGTCGACGGTGCGTCCTTCGAGCCGCTCACGGACCTGAACGGCTTCCGCGGCCGTTTAGTGATCGCCTCCGTCTTCCGCCTGGGACAAACCCGTCTGCTGGACAACCTACAGATGGACCTTCCACTGAATCCGAAACCCCTGACCGACTCCGATCGATTTTCGAGCTGAGCCGTTACCGATATCCAAAAACATCTTCCGCGGCCCGCGTCTCCGTTCTCGACCGTGCTTCTTAGAGACCTTGTCTCTCAGAGCTTGCTTTTTGAGACCTAGGCCGCGGCTTGACGGCGACGTCTTTCGGCGACGCCGTCCATATAGGAGCCGAAACCATGCGACGTACCATGCTGAGAGCCAAAATCCACCGCGCCACCGTCACCGACGCCGACCTCAACTACGTCGGCTCGATCACCCTGGATCCGATCCTCATGGAGGCCACCGACCTGAGGGTCCACGAGAAGCTCGAGATCTACAACGTCACCAACGGTGAGCGGCTTTCCACCTACGCGATCGAAGGGGAGCGGGGCAAGGGCGAGGTGGTGCTCAACGGTGCCGCCGCGCACAAGGTGTCCCCCGGTGACCTGGTAATCCTCTGCGCCTACGCCGAGCTCGACGAGTCGGAAATGGCGGATCACAAACCCAAGGTGGTGTTCGTGGATCGGCAGAATCGCATCGTCGAAGAGTCCGACGCGGTGATCGCACACCGGGAGCCCTTGCCGGTGCCCAAAGCGGTCTGAGCCGTCCCGTTTCCAAGACCCAGAAGGCCTCCCTCAGGAGGCCTTCTTCGCGTTTTGGGACGACGCCGAATCAGCGACGAAGTCCGCAGTCCACCTTCATCGACGACACCGAGTCGTTGCCCACGGGGGTCGACCCCAGGCTCGACACATCGTCGCTGAGGGTCACGGAGCGGCCGCGGAAACCGGCGTTCGAGTAGAGGGTCACCCGGCACCCCCGGGGAATTTGAATCGAGCTGATGCGGTCGTTGCCGACCCGGGTGCGTTTCATGTTGGAAACATCGCGATCGAAGGACTCGCTGTTGCCTCGGAAGCCGTCGTCCGTAAAGACCGTGACCCCGTAGCCGTCGTTACCGTAGCCGTCGTTCCCTGGGCCGTGGCCCGGTCGGCTCGGTCGGGTCGAGGCACCCGGTCGATCCGGTCGTCCCCAGCCGCCACCCCGACCGCAGAAAACCCGCACGGACGACACGCTGTCATTACCCAAGGTGGTGCGCTCCAATGAGGCCACATCCCGGTCGACCACCATGCTTCGTCCGCGGAAGCGACTATCCCGGTAGAGGGTCACCTCGCAGCCCGGCGAGACCCGCACCGAGCTGACGCGGTCATTGCCGATGGCGTTGTTGCCGAGGTCCGAATCGTCGTCCTCAAAGACCTCCGCGCGGCCCCGGAAACCGGAATCTCGATACAGCACCGCGCCGCGGAAGCCGTGACCGTCCATGGGATCCCGATTGCAATCCACTTGAATGGACGAAGCCTGATCGTTGCCTAGGCGGGTCTCTCCGAGGTGGTCGATGGTCCGACGCACCTCGATGCGCTCTCCGCGAAACCCCGCGTCACGGAAGAGGGTCACCCAGCAACCCCGGGCCACCTTGATGGAAGAAAGGCGATCGTTGCCGAGGGGGGTACGCCCGAGGTCGGCGATATCGCGATCCACCCGCATGCCCCGACCCCGGAGGCCGGCGTCTTCAAACAATAGGGCGCCATCGCCATAACCGAAGTAGCCGTCGTCATCGTAGATGCCTTCATCATACGGGCCGCCTCCCCAGCCGCTACCGTAGGCCTCGTCGCCGTGTCCTCCAGAGCCGTGTCCTCCAGATCCGTATCCTCCAGAGCCGTATCCGCTGCCCGATCCCCGGCATTCCACCCGCAATGACGACACGTTGTCCAACCCTACTTTCGTTCGCCGAAGGGAGCTTTCGTCCCGTTCGATGGTCACGGATCGGCCACGGAAGTCCGGCTCCGCATAGAGCACGGCGCGACAGCCCGGATCGACTCGAATCGAACGGGTCCGATCGTCTCCGACCTCGTCCCGACGCCCCAAATAGGCCAGATCTCGAGACACCGGCTGCTGCCGGCCGCGAAATCCTTCTTCGTCGAAGAGGGTCACACCCCGCTGATCCGCTCCGGCGTCGGGTGCGTAGGCCATGGTGCCGAAGGTGGCCAAGGCGGTGGCCGCGATCAGGACCCAGGACCCAACGGTGGCTCGGGCGGCGGCCGCAAAGGTTGTCGTTGAAGAGCTCTTTGGTGAAATCATGAGGCACCCCTTAGTTGTCGAGCGGCAGATGGTCGAGCGGCAGATGATCGAACGGCAGATGGTCGAGCGGCAGATGGTCGAGCGGAGAAAAGCCGCCACAGGCCGCAGAGTATTCTAGAATGATTAGGGTTGGGCTTGCGCTCGGCTCTCTCCGACTCTCCGTTTGAATCCTCCACAAAAGTCAGAATCGCCGTTGCCCCATGAAAAATCTTCTCTCAGTCCTAGGTCTCTCCCTTTGTCTGCTCGCCCCGGCGGGGATTTCTGCCGCCGGTGACCTGGATACCGTACGTTCCCGCGGGTCGTTGAAGATGATCTGCTGGCCCCATCAGGAAAGCAATTTCATCCGGCGCATGATTGAGGAGTACGGCAAAGACGGCTTCAATCGATACGCCGGCATCGACGTGGAGCTCTTGCGCGGTTTCGCCGCCGAGCTGGGGGTGGAGTTGGAAGTCGTCCCGGCCAAAGACTCCTTCTCCGGGATTTTTCCGTCCCTCCAAGCCGGCGACGGAGATCTGGCCGCCAGCTCGTTGACCATCACCCCGGAACGCCAAGCACTTTTCGATTTCTCCACGCCGTACTACCTGGAGCAAATGGTGGTGGTGGTGCCCAAAGACTCCAAGATCGCTTCGGCGGAAGATCTACAAAACAAAAGGGGCGCCGTGGTCAAGGGCTCGAGCCACGACCAACGATTGCGTCGTCTGGCACCGCCGGGTCTCGAGGTCGTGGAGGTCGACTACACGCTCGAAGCGTTGGAGAGCGTTCAGGCCGGACAAGCCGATTTCGCCCTGGTGGACTCCGGCACCATGAAGACCTCGTCCGTCAAATATTTCGAGGTCAAAGAACGGCTGCGAACGGCCTTCGCGTTTCCCGATGAAGAGGCCTACGGCATTGCCGTGCGCAAGGGTAGTGATCTGCTGCCGCTGCTCAACAGCTATGTCGACCGTCTCAAAGCCACCGGCGAGCTCGACCGAATCATCACCTCGCACAACATGTAGCCGAGTGTCGTGCAGCCTAGTTGCGTGTAGCTAGATCTCATCCAGAAATGGAACTTTCGAGCCAACGTGAGGCTGGGTGGACCGAGGACGGAAACGAAGCTTGTCTGAGCGGCACAGCTTATGAATCGGCTTAAGTTCCACCACATCAGCGATTTATGGCGGTTCCTCAGCGGTGGCGCGAGTTCGTAGTGACGCCCGCAGGCCACCCAGCCGACACCCTGCGAGCCCATTTCCGGACGGAATCTAGCTAAGCGTCGCGGGTCAGCACCGCCAGTAGGTGGCTGCGCAGGAAAGGCAGGGCGGACAACAGCTCGGCCGCGGCCACGCTCCAACGCGAAACCGGACGCAAGATCGGCGGCGCCAGGGTGATCGAGCGGATCTCTCCTCGCAATTCTGGAAAGAGGGCTTTCAGCTCCCGCCGGCCGACGCCCCGCACATGGGGATTGCGGGGATTGTCAACGGCGAAGTCATACCAAAGCAGGGCACCTCCCGGCGCCAGCACCCGCTGGATCTCGCCGGCCATCGTCGATCGCACGGACTGCTCGAGGACCGAGGTAAACACCGTCGAAACGATCACCAATCCAAAGGCGCCGTCGACGAAGGGCAGCGTGCCGCCGTCGGCCAGACAGAGGCTGGTGGACGGTAGGCGGCGACGGACGGAAACCGCCCGCAGAGGATCGATCTCCACACCGTAAAGCCGGCTCTCCGACAACCCCCAGCTCAAGAGCGTGGGTAGCCATCCCCCTTCGCCGAAACCGATCTCCAAACAGCGGGTTTCCGGGGTCGGAAATACCCCTTGGCGATGCAGAAGCGCGGCAGCCTCTCGAGCTCGACCATCGACCATCAACCGCTCCGCCCGATTCCACGGGGCGTAGCGGGATCCATCCACCTCGCGGCGGCGGCGGTCGTTTTCGGCCAGCACCCGTCGGCGCTCGGCATGGCTTCGGTCGCTCATGGCGATGGATCTCCTGAGTCGGGCTCACGGGCATCGGCCAGCCCGAGCTGTGTGAAGAGTCGGCGCCAACGATCGTGAGCTGCCGGCCAGGCACAGCTCTCGGCCAAAGCTCGCCCCGCCGCCGACAACCGCTCGACCTCGCCCGGGTCGTGGACCAGGCTCTCGATCGCATCAGCCATGGCATCGGCTGTGGCATCGGACAGGTCATCGGCTGTGGCACCAAGCGTACCGGGATCGTCGGTCCGCGGGACGATCGGCGGAATCAACAGCCCTGCGTCCCCCAAGAGATCCGCCATGCCCCCCACCCGAGTCCCCACCACCGGGAGACCGCAAGCCGCGGCTTCCAACACCGTCACCGGCGTATTGTCCACTCGATTGGTGTGCAAGTAGAGGTCGTGGCCGCTGAGCGCTTCGGCTTTGGCCGTCGCGCCGAGAAAACCGACGAATCGAGCTCGCTCCTGCAATCCCAGCTCCACAGCCCTGGACCGACAAGAGGCTTCCAGCCCTTTGTCTTGGCCCGCCATGGTCAGCTCCGCGTCGATTCCCCGGCGGCGGAGACGATCCAAGACCTCCAGCGCGAGCTCGGGATGGTAAATCGGATGGAAGGTCCGCAACCAAAGGATCTTGATCGGCTCCACCAGCTCGACACGGGCTCTGAAGGTGTAGTCGTGCAGGTCCAGCACATTGGGAATGACCGTCGCTTCCAACCCTAGATCCTCTGCCATGCGGGCTAGAAACGGCGACGGCGCCACGATCGCGTCGGCTCTGGCCAGCACTCGTCGCACCCGCTCCGGCGCCCGACGCGCCAGCTCGGGTAAATCGCCCCCGTGCAAAAAGAACACCTGCTTGAGGCCCACCCGCCGGGCGAGGCGACCGAGCCAGTCGGCATAGAGGAAGGCTCGTCCGCTGAACACCGACAACACCATCAAGTCCAGCCGCCGATGCCAGCGAAAGATGGAGCTCAACATGTCGAAAGTCCGCCACCACGGGCTGCGGACGGAAGAGGTGGACCGCACCTCATATCCTTCTTGGGCGAAGAGGGCCGAGACCACCTCCGATTGGGTGGTCACCCATCCGGGATGCCGAGCCAAATGAGGTCCGACGAAGCACAAGCGAGGCTTGGGCCAAGCCTGGACGGATTGCCCGCTCACGACCCGGTCTCCAGAGTCAAACACTCCCGCAACAGGTGATGGTATTGGTCTCCCCGTCGATCCCAGGTCTGCTCGGACTCGGCGCGATCGTAGGCCCTCTGTCCCATGGCGCTCCGGCGCTCCGGATCCGTCAACAGCTCCAGAATCCGCTGGGCCAAGGCGTTGACGTCCTCCGGTGGCACGCTGAGGCCCGTCTGCCCCGGCTCGATGGCCTCCACCAGGCCGGAGTCGTCGGACACCACCGCGGGTTTGCCGCAGAGGGCCGCTTCCACCACCGCGATGCCGAACCCTTCGAAGTCACCGGTTTCCGTATGACGGCTGGCCATGACGAAAAGGTCAGCGGCGTTCAAGAAACCCAACAGCTCCTCTTCGGACCGACGACCGAGCAGATGGACCCGTTCCTCGACCCCGAGCTGCCGGGCCAGGCTCTCCAGCTCCTCACCCCGCGTTGGTAAACCGAGCATCAGATAGTGGACGTCGGGAACGGATTGAGCCACTCGCGGCAAGGCTTTGATCACCAGATCCTGTCCCTTGCGCCGATCCACGTGGCCTACCGTCAACAATAAGGTGCGGTCGGCGGAGGCTTGCGGATGACGCTGCCTGAAGTCCATGAGCTCGGCTTCGGAGAACCGGCGAAAGCGCTCGCGGTCGGCACCGTTGGGCAACACCTCGGACCGGTGGGGTCGAATGCCGGCTGCCAAGGCCACCTCGCGGGTATACCGGCTGACCCAAATCGCCAGGTCCGCGCCGGAAAATGAGCTTCGATTGAGCTTCGCTTCCCAACCCGACTTGCCGGCCAGCTCCGTGCCGTGGCCCACCACCACAAGGGGCAATCGAAAAAGCCTTTGGAGCAAGGAGGCCAACCACACCGCCCGCTGGCCGGACGCCAAGATCAAGGCCGGGCGCCGTCGCAGGATCGTCAGGCCCAACCCCATGGCCCACACGGCTCCTTGGATCACCGCCCCGGGCCAGTGGCGTAGGCGGATCAGCCGGATCGACCCCCGTGAGTCGGCTGCGGCGGCATCGTTTTCCGCGGACAGCAGGGTCCTGAAATGCTGAATTTCCTCGTCGGTCGCGTAGTCCTGCGGCGCCGCGATGGTCACCCGCCAACCCCGTCGGCTCAACCGACGAGCGACGGACCAGGCATGGCTGCCGATGCCACCGGGACCCGGGGGGAATTCCGTGGCGATGAGCAGCAAACGCAGCTCGGTCATCTCTGTGCTCATCATCTCGGTGCTCATCTCGGTGCTCATCTCGGTGCCCATCTCAGAGTCACCCACGGAGCGCCGCTCGTCTCCGAAGATCGCTCATGGTGTCGATGGGTCCTGGGCCGCCCGGTCTTGCGCAGCCCGATTTCGCGCTGCCCGGTTTTGCAGGGCTCGCTCTTGCCGCCGCCAATAGTGGAAGGGCAACACCGCCAAGCCGAATACGAAAGACATGGCGGCCACCCGCATGCCCGCGTGGGTCATGCTGACCAAAGCCCAGGACGCCATGCCCGCCACCCAGCCCTTCGCCAAAGCCGTAGGAGCCAGCTTATAGGCCTGCAAAGCGATCAGGATCAACACGAAGAGCGCGGCCACACCGAAGACACCGTGCTCCGCCAACAATCGGGTGAATTCCGTGTGGGCGGCCACCCTTACCAAGCTCCCTGCGCGGCGTTGGTATCTGGACTGGCCGGGTCCGACCCCCAACAACATATGTTCCTTGAACAGCTGAAGGTCCGCCTCGGCGAGAGTCTGCCGACCGGTGGTGTCGAGGCTGGTGAATCGCTCCGTGACCTTTCCTCCGGTCCACTCCGTCAGCTGCGGCAGAAGAATAAACACGCCGACCGCCGTGGCCGCGACCATCACCGCAATGAAGCTCTGGCGAATCCTCCGGTTCTGCAAGTTGTGCATGCCCAACAACGCCAATGCGATGGTCGCGTTGAACAATCCGCCCCGGCTGAAGGTCAGCACCGCCTGAAAGCTCAAGACCGCCGCCAAGCCCAAATACGCCAGACGCAACAGATGATTGGGGGCCTGGGTGGCCAGCACGAGAGAAATCACCACCCCGAGCCCGAGGACGGTGGAGACCTGATTGGGCCCAAAACCCCCGCTGGCCACGAAGTTGGCGGCATTGGCAAAATTCAGCCTCGTGGCGGTCAACGTGGAGTACAAAGCCAAGGTAAATGCGCTGACGATCGGCATCAACATCCACACCAGGAGCTTTGAAATATTCAAACGTTTGCCGGTGTAGCCGGAAAGAAATACCACCGCCAAGGCCAGCGAAAACGGTCCGGAAAGATTGAAGCTCAAGTCCTGGCGCAAGGCGTTGGTTAAACCCTGGGCTCCCACCGCGAGCGCCACAGAAGGCATGAGCAAAGCAAAGTAGAGCAATCCCCAGGCGGACAATCCCAAGCGACCTTTTTGGTTGACGAGAATCAAACCCATCACGGCCACCACCGCGTATTTGCCGAATTCCCAAAACACCATCGATTTGGTCATACGCCAGAGCACGTCCGCGGTGGCGATATAACCACAGGCGTAAATCGCCAGGTCGTGGGTCTTCCGGCTACCCGCCAGCTTCACCGCAATCAACAGGCTCCCGATCGCGTGCACGGTGGCCACGGCCCGGAAGCTGTCCATGACCAAAGCCAAAAGCATGTGGAAGAGCAGCAGCGCTCCCAGATTGAATACGGTGTAGAAGGCAATATCCCGAGATGCGCCGGGCTGAAAGCGAGCGCGAGCCCAGGGCTGGGCCGAGCCGTGGCTTAAGGGCGGGCTGAGGGGCGGATCGGTAGCCGTCGACATGGGGCGATCATAAGTCAAGATCGGCGTCGGGTGCCGGCAGGTTTAGGCCCAGGCCCTGTTGAAAGAGCTCTCGAACCCGGTCGAGGTATTTCTCGTAGGTAAACGCTTCGGCGGCTTGGGCAGCCCGCGCGCTACGCTGCTTGAAGCGAGCTTTAGAGGATAAAAGACCTTGGGCAGCAGCGGCGTAACCCTCGATATCGTCGACTTCGAAGGTCCAGCCGATGGTTTCGTCTCCGCCCAGCTCTTCCAAAGTCGAGGCGATGCTCGACACCCGGCTGACCAATGCCAAAGCGCCGTGGGCCATGGCCTCGGAGAGCACCTTCGGCCAGCCCTCGCTGGCACTGGGCAAGAGGAGCCCGTGGGCTCCGGCATAACACCGATCCAGCTCCCGGCGGGTCAGCCATCCCCTGAATTCCACCCGATCGGCCACCCCGAGCTCCGACGCCAAGCCCTCGAGGTTTGCTCGGCCCGGGCCGTCGCCCGCCAGGATGAGACGCCCGTCGGTCCCTCGATGCCGCAACGAGGCGAGCACCCGCAAGGCCCGTGCGGCCCCCTTATGACCATCCAACCGGCCGACGAAGAGCAGCTCCAACGGACCGTCGAGATTTTTTTCGAGCGACGCCCGCCGGGCGGTTTCCAACTCGGCACGGGTCAAGCACGGATTGTCGAAGGAATGGATGTGCTCGCCGTCATCGAACTTTCGACCATTTACGGTGACCACCATCGGCCCCGCCGACCCACGGCCGCGAGGCCTTTCCAGCCATCGGCGTTGCAATCGGTAGGAGCGAAAATCGTGATCGCCGGAGGGGTGCCAATTGCCGGCGTATTTAAACCACCAGGGTTTGGAGGGTGAGCACGCGCTGAACGCGGCCATGGACAAGATGGCGACGTTGGCCGGCGCCCGAACATGGACGGCATCGCATTCCCGATAGACCCGACGAAGCGCTCGATAGAAAGACGGGGCCTGGGACAAAACACTCAGCTTGGCCATCGGTCCCTGCCCGCCCGACGGAGACAGAGCTCGCACCTCGACACGGGACGAAGCGTAGGGCAGAGACGAAGCGGGCGCCGGCTCATCGTAAATCGGTGCCAAGTGGACGAGCCTCTCGAAAAGGCTCGACAAGCGATCGAGCTCGCGAACCGTCGCCCCCCAGCCCACCAAGGTGCCCTCGGCATCCAAATAGTGGGGAGTGTGAGACACCACCAGGAGCTTCAACCCTCATCCCCTTCGCCCTGGATTCCAACGGCTGTGCCATCGGCCAAAAACGGAATGCGCGGGTAGCTCTCCAACATGGCCTCGGCCTGGGAAGAAGCTCGACGGATCCGCAATAGGGTGTCGGGCATCTGGATCCAGCCCACGGCCAGCTTGAGCAGCTTCCGAATCGACCCGCCCTCGCCTTTCAAGGTGCCGAACGCCCGCAGCACCTTGGCCTCCCGGACTTGCGCGGGGCTGGAGTAGCGCTCAGCCAAATACATCTCGGTGGCGCTGGGCAGGTGGCGAGCCGTCAAACGACGTCGACTGTCGGCAAAGGTCACCTTGCGCGCTCCATGTCGACGCAGCCCACCGGCCGGCGCTTTGTGATGCAGCACGGAAATCGACGGCTCCAGGACCATCAAACCACCCGCGAGATAAATCCGGGTGCCGAGGTCCGCGTCCGCCCGGGAGCCGTGGTCGAAGGCGAGGTCAAAGAGACCTGATCGATTGAGCACCTCCCGCCGGGCCATGCAATTGCAGGTCGGAAATACATCGCTCAAACGTCGGCGTCGGAATTCCTCCGGCAACGGCCCGGCTCCCACCTCTTCGGTCACGCCGCAGGACACGTCGGCCCTGAATCTCGCCAACACGGCCAAATGACGGGCGATCAAATCCGGCTCAATCTCCACATCGTCGTCGAGGAACAACACATAGTCGGCGGTGATCGTGCGCAAGCCGGCGTTGCGAGCGGTGCTCTGCCCCGGCCGATCCTGCTCCAACACCCGCAGGGGCAGCCCGGTGGAGACGTCCTGCCATCGGCGCCGGCGAGAAGGATCCGTTTGGTCGATCACCACCACCTCCGTCGGCGAGATCGTCTGCCGCTCCAGTTGCTCCACAACCACCGTCAGATAAGGATAACGATCCAAGGTGGGAATCAGCACCGCCACCGTCGGATTGGGTTCCAACGAAGTGCCCGGCACCGCGTCCTGGGAAGTGCCTGGCACCTCAACGGACGCCACCTCCGCGGGACGAATACCGCGGCTGCGCCACCAAGCCTTGACCAACTCCCAGCGGGAATCGAACCCGGTCAGAACCGCCCGATGCACCGCCCAGGTCGCCCAGAAGCTGCCGCGGGTGCGTCGCAAGAATCGGAGCTGATCGTCAAGGGCGGGCTTCGGTGCCGGGCCGTTCGACGTCGCGTCCGCCCGACGTCCGAGCAGCTCCGGGACGTGACGCAACAGGACCCCTCCTCGCCACCAGCGGAAACCCATCTCCAACGACGCGGCGTCCAGGTCTTCAAATCCGGGGTCGACCCCTCCCAGCCGCGACCAAAGATCCACCGGCACCACGGCCGCCCTGAGGCTCAATCGCCAAGAAGAGCACGACCGCTTCGAGCTCGGGTCGATCTGCAGCATCCAGGTGGGGTGCACGAAATCCAAGATCGACGGCCGGCCTCCCTGACCCAAACAAAGCCCCGCATGCCAAAGCTCACCGACTTGCTGGACGATCGACGACAGGTCTTCCGGTGGCGCGCCTAAGTCTTCATGCCAAAAGAGAAGGAAATCCGCCTCCTTCGTCGTCACACGATCGGCCGCCCGCCGCACCGACTGTGGGCTCGGCGCCACGCTTTCGGCGGGCCCCAAGGACCAATCTCGTGGTCCCTGACCCGAGGCGCTCAGCCAAATGAGAGCCGCGCGCAACTCAGGCTCCCGTCGACGCCAGGACATCGCGGTAGAGTTGCTCGAAAGCCGTGATTTCCTGCTCGGGACGAAAATGCTCCATCACCCGCGAGCGCCCGGCTCGACCCATTCGACAGCGCAGCTCCGGATCCGCCGACAGCTGCTCCAGACGTTGGGCCAAGGCTCCTGGGTCGCGGCGGGCGACCACAAATCCCGTCACTCCATCTTCGACGTTCTCGCTCAGCCCGTCGGCATCGGTGGTCACCACCGGCAGCTCCATGGCTTGGGCTTCGAGCACCGCGTTGCAAAAACCTTCGGAGACCGCAGGGTGCAAGAAGACATCGGCCTGTTGGAAGTGCTCCAAAATCTCACCATGGGGACGCGACCCTACCAATCGCACCGCTTGTTCTAACCCGAGCTCATGCCGGGCGTAAGCCAAGCTCTGCAGCTCGGTGCCGGCTCCGACCAGGGTGTAGCTCAAGGCCACCCCGTCGTCCACGAGCTGTTTGATCGCCCGCAAAGCGTAGTCGTAGCCCTTTTTCCATTCCAACCGGCCGACGCTGAGGATTCGCAGACTCGCTTCTCCGCCGCTCCCATCCCTTGGTGCGGGTTGAAAGCGGGAGCTGTCGACCGCCGGAGGAATCAACCGCGACAGCTTGTCGTTTCGATAGCCCCGAGATTCCGCTCGACTCAGGAGGTCTTGACCCAGGAAATGAAGACCGTCGGCTCCGGCCCAAACCGGTTGGTAATAATCGGGATCGTCCAAACCCACATAGTTGAGGTCGAAACCACGGAAGCTCACCACGATGCGAGCGTCGAGCAATGGACCGAGATCCATGCGTCGAGGGGCGAGGCTGCCGAACTCGAAGTGGATCAAGTCCGGCTGAATCGCCAGCAGAGGGGCGTCTAAGTAGAGCCGCTTCAACATCTCTGCCAAACCCTTGGACGAAAGCTTGCGACCGTGCCCAAAGGTTGCCAGAGGGCTCCCCAGCCAACGGATCACGGTTCTCGGCAAGTGCAGAGCGGCCCGGACCACCGACTGGGTCGACCCCACCTCATGCACCCGACGACGCAGCACCGAGCTCGCTGCCAACGCCTCGGTCCGACGCCAGGCCCCACCGTCGAACCGCTGGCAAACCACATGCGCATCCCAGCCCCGCTCGATCAGGCCCAGCCACTGCCGAACGATGAAAGTCTCCGACAGCACCGGAAAAACCGGCACGATCAGGGCAACCCGTGGCGATAGGCGGCTCACGGCGGATTCACCTGGTGGGTTGGGTCACGACGGAGGAGGTTTAGGCGGTTGAGATGAAAGTGGAGATCTGGAAGGTGGAGGTCTGGAAGGTGGGCTCAGCCATCGGTCTCGTCGCCCGCAGCCTCTCCAGCCGTGTCCGGCACGCGGTCCAGCTGCAAAATCACCCGAATGGTGACGTCGTCGCCGAGCATGGCGCCCCCTTGGTCGAGGCTGCGATTCCAGGAGACGTCGAAATCCTTGCGGTTGATGACGAATTCCGTCTCAAAACCCGCCTTCGCCACCCCCGGGCCTAGCTCCATCACACCGAGCACGGTGATCGGAATCGTCAGCCGCTGGGTCTTGCCCCGCAGGGTGAAATCGCCCGTGACCTGAAGGGTGTCGCCCTCACCTTTTTTGACCGTGGTGCTGCGAAACGACATCTGCGGATGCTGCTCGACAAAGAAGAAGTCTTCGGAGCGCAAGTGCTGATCTCGGGTCGCCAGGTCGGTGTTGACGCTATCGACCTCGACCACCAGGTGCACGCTGCTGTTTTCCGGCTTCTCAGCGTCGTAGGTGACCTTGCCGTCGAAGCGGGTGAAGCGGCCGGGCACTTTATTGAAGAAGTGGCGCACCTCGAAGCCGACCATGGAATGGGCACGATCGATGCTGTAGGTGTGAGGCTCCGCCATGGCTTGCCAAGCGCTCGGCACCATCTGAGGCGGCGTCAGCGGACCGAGCCAGGCCCCTGCCAGCCAAACCATCAGGATCCACCGTGAGCCGAACCGCTTTTCTAGATTTTGGTTTTCCATCCTCAGCCTCTTCGTTTTGCCGCCTGCAACTGGATCGCCCAGGACACCGCCGCCGACCTCCATTTTCTCGACCTCGGCGGATCCGGTCAACGGAGACCTGTCGGCTACGGCTCCAATGCCGATACACTGCCGTCCAGCACGCAGCTCCTATCGCGCCCTCCGCCGCCAGCGCGCGCTCTCACCTCAAGGCACCTCCAATGACTCGCCCTTTATGGGCTGGAGAATCGATATGCAGACCGACGATCCGAGAATCTTCGAGCACCTCTACATCGGAGGCCAATGGGTCCCCTCCGACGGATCGATCGGGCTGGAAGTCACCGAAAGCGCCACCGAGCAGATCATCGCGCGGATTCCAGAGGGCACAGCCCGAGACGCCGATCGAGCGGTGGCGGCGGCCGGCAAGGCTTTTGATGCCTGGTCCCAAACCCCGGTGGCCGAGCGCAAGCAGGCGCTGATCGACTTGGCGGACGGCTTGGCGGCTCGTCAGGAGGAGATCGCTTTGGCGATTACTCGCGAGGTGGGCATGCCGAAAATGCTCTCCAAAGCGGTGCAGGTCGGTTTGCCGATCACCGTCCTGCGGGCCTATGCCGACCTGCTCGACACCTTCGATTTCGAGCAAGAGCACGGCACCTCGCTAGTGATCCGCGAGCCGATCGGCGTGGTCGCTTGCATCACTCCGTGGAATTACCCCCTGCACCAGATCATCGGCAAGGTGGCGCCGGCGTTGGCGGCGGGCTGCACGGTGGTGGTGAAACCCTCGGAAATCGCACCGATCAACGCCTTTCTGCTAGCGGAAGTGATCGACGACATCGGCTTGCCGCCGGGAGTTTTCAATCTGGTCACCGGCCTCGGGCCGGTGGTGGGCGAGGCACTGGCCGCCCACGAGCACGTGGACATGGTCTCGTTCACCGGCTCCACCCGCGCCGGAATCCGGGTCGCCGAGGTCGCCGCGGCCACCGTCAAACGGGTCACCCAAGAGCTCGGCGGCAAATCCGCCAACCTGGTGCTCGACGACGCCGACTTCCCCAAGGCCGTGCGCACCGGCGTCAACAAATGCTTCTACAACTCCGGCCAAACTTGCTCCGCCTGGACCCGCATGTTGGTGCCCCGGGACCGCCAAGAAGAGGCCGTCGCCATCGCCAAGCAAACCGCCGAGCGCTTCGTGCTCGGCGACCCCACCGAGCCCCAAGCCAAGCTCGGCCCGCTGATCTCCGCCGTCCAACGGGATCGGGTCCAGGGCTACATCCGCAAAGGCATCGAGGAAGGTGCCACGTTGGTGACCGGCGGACCGGACCGACCCGACGGACTGGAAAAAGGCTACTTCGTGCGCCCCACCGTTTTCGCCGACGTGGACAACCAAATGACCATCGCCCGCGAGGAGATCTTCGGCCCCGTGTTGTCGATCATTCCCTTCGACACCGAAGACCAAGCGGTCGAAATCGCCAACGACTCCCCCTACGGCCTGGCCGGCGGCGTCTGGTCCGCCGACCCGGAGAAGGCCAAACGCATCGCCCGTCGCCTACGCACCGGCCAGGTCGACATCAACGGCGGCCGCTACAACCCCATGGCCCCCTTCGGCGGTTATAAGCAATCGGGCAACGGCCGGGAATTCGGCCCCTGGGGTCTGGAGGAGTATTTGGAGGTGAAGTCGCTCCAGCTTTGAGGGCCCGCTACGCCACTATGAATTCACCCGTCTGCGAATCGCCGGGTCAAAGCTGAGAATTCCGGGCTGGATCGAAGGCCGTCCCAATCCGGATCCTCGAGCACATGCTCGATCGGAACGGTGCCTGCTTCGAGACAATCTTCGAGGGAGGCCAAAGCCTGATCGTGGTCGCCGCGGAGGGCCAGCAGGCAAGCATATCCGTAGACTCGCTCCAGGGCTTCTCCCGTCCATCTCGGAATTTGATTCAGGAGCTCGTCGGCTTTTTCGAAGGCGGCGGCTCGCGCTTCGGACGGCTCGCCGGCTGCCGATACCGCCATCAGATGGCAGACCGCTTGGTTTTCGTAGGCCTTGGCCACTTGCTCCCGAATTTCCGGCTCCTCGCGGCCGGCAAAGCGCCTCGTCACCGTCTCGAAGGTGCCGAGAGCTTCTTCAGTCCGACCGCGCTCCCCCAGCTCGCCCCCTTTGTGGACCAGGGCTTTGGCGACCAGCTCCAGCAACACCGGATCCTCTTGATCACCGAAGCGCTCGATGACGCCGTCGAACGCGGCAAGGGCTTCGTCGGAGCGCCCGAGAGAAATCAGCGTCACGCCTCGGTAGAAGAGTGCTTCTACCAGGGTCTCTTGAAGCTCGGGCGCTTCCGACCGATCGAAGCGTCCGATCAGCTCGTCGTAGGATGTAAGGGCTTCTTGGGGCTGGTCGAGACGACTCAGCAGCACGCCGCGGTTGTAGAGAGATTCGGCGATGATTAGCTGGAGCTCCGGTTCCGTCGATTCGCCGACCCGCTCGATCAAGTCGTCATAGACCTCGAGCGCTTCCTCGGAATCGCCGAGACTGCCCAGGGTGACCCCCAGGTTGTAGAGAGCGTCCAAGAGCAGTCCTTGGACTTCCGGCTCCTCGTTACCCTCGAATCCCGAGATCAGCGCCTCATAGCATTCGAGACTTTCCTCGGCGCGGCCGAGGGTCCCCAAGGCGGCTCCTGCGTTGTAGAGAGCATAGGCCACTTTGCCCCGCAGCTCGGGCTCCTCACGCTTACCAAAGCGATCGAGCACGATTTGATAAAACTCTAAAGACTCCTCTAAGCTGCCGAGCTCCCCCAAGGTCGCGCCCTTGCCGACCAAAGCCTTGGCCACTTCCTGCTCAAAGGCCAGGTCTTGCCGCTCTCCGAAGCGCTCGATCAGCTCGTTGTAGTCGCGAAGCGCCTCCTCAGCTCGCCCCAGAGCCGCCAGGGTTGCACCCCGGTTGTAGAAGGCTCCGGCGACCAAGGCCTGGACCTCCGGCTCCTCGCGATCACCGAAACGCTCGATCGCCGATCCGAATACCTCGATCGCATCCTCGGGCCGATCTTGATCCGACATTACCCGGGCTCCCCCTGATCAGGCTTTCTGCTCAAACCGCCACCGTTTTCCCGATGGTTGTCCACTGATTTTTCCCAGCTTATCGGTTTTGGGTGAGACCAGGTCATGGTCTGGTGTTTCGGTCATCGGCAGATGGTAAATTCATAACATCCATTAAGCCGTGTTTCTTGAGAGAAAATTCAGGTTAAAGCGAATCTAGCTCTCCGAGGGGCACAACGAATGAGGAGAACATCCTATGAAGAAGCTACTCGTCTTAGCCTTGGTGTGGATCGCCTGCCTCGCAGCCGGACCGGCCTTCGCCGAAGAAGCTCCGGCTCCGGAGCTGGTCCAGGCCGAGGCCCAAGCGACGGAAGCCGCGGACCCTGCGACCGCCGAAAGCTGTGACGTTGCGGACACCAATCCCCTACAAATCGATTCGCCCATGGATGTCCCGGTGCAGAATGTGTGCACCTGCAAAGATCTCTGTAAACGCGACCAGCATTGCGGCGAAGGAGGCGTTTGCCTACCGGCCGGCCCTTGCGGCTGCAAGCAGTGCTTCTACTCCAGCTGAAGAACGAGGATTGAGCCCGCTCTCAGCGCGGGCTCAATCGACTATCCTCGAACGCTACGGCGCTGCCCTCGACCATCGCAGCTGGGGCGCCCCAGCGCAAAAGCATAGAGGGGCAGCTCAACGTTAGGGTCCATGCCTAGGAGCTCGGCCAAGGGCCGATCGTAAAAACCCGCGAGGGGCAAGCAGCCGATGTCGGAACCGGCGGCGACGAGGCTCAGATTTTGGCCCAGATGCCCGGCCTCCAGCCAGAGAAAGCGGAAACCCCGCTCGCCGTATTTCGACAGGGTCCTTCCGGCCACCCCGGTGATCACCACCAGGGCGTCGGCCTCGGCCAGATAAGGCTGGTCGAGAAATAGGCGGACGATAGAGGTCCATGGCAGAGGGCCGCCGATTTGCTCCAATAGGTGTCTATGGGGCGCGTAGTGAAAGACTCCCGGAGGCACTCCGTCCGCCCGACGTATCAGCGCATAAATCTCCAGTGGATAGCGACCTCCGCCGGACGGAATCGGTCGCTCCAACATCTTGCCCGCCGGGGTGCGAGCCGTGCCCAACACACCGTAGCTACCGTGCAATAGGGTCGAGAAGTCGTCCGCGTCGAGGGCGATGCCACCGAATTGTCGACACGACAAGCGTCCGGCAAGGGCGTCGGCCAAGCTGCCGGACGCGGGCCTCGGGGTCGGCAGCTCGACGATCGGCACACCCCGGAATCGGTGATCCCGGGCCGGCTCGCTTTGGCCGTCGATACCCGGTGACGATCCGTTCGGTGCGCGATTGGTGCTCGCTTCGAAGAAGGCCCAGGCGGATGGGGCAAGGTTTGAGATCATGCTCGGCTCCAAGGTTTGAGAGGGTCGCAGGGGTTGAGCTCGAAGAGGGTCAGGGGAAAAAGCCGTTAGGGAAACGGGTGGGGAATCCGGCACAGCTCCTCGAATACAAGGGGCTTCGGCAGCAGCCCGAGCTCCACCGGCACCTCGGTCAAACGGCGACCGCCGAAGTGGGGCCAACGGCTGTCGAATTGCATGGGATAAGTGCCTGGCACCAACGTTTTGACCACCCGCAACCCCAGGGATCGAATCTCCGGAGGCGTCAGGTCCACCGCCAACACCCGCAGCCCGGCGGCCCGGCACCCCGACACACCCCGGCGCAGCAGCTCCGAGGAGCTCGGGCGTTCCGAGGGAGGTTCCGGCCACGGCAGCTGCTCCTGGGGACACCACCAGCCTTCGAGCTCCCGGCGCATCTCGGGCCGGGCATAGAGCAAACCGTGATCGACCATGGTGGTGACCTGATCGGCGACCGGCCGCGGCAAGGGTCCTCGACGGGCCGTCAGCTCTCCCGCCACGTAGAGGCGTGCCGCGGCCAGCTCCTCAAGGGCACGGCTCGCGGCCGTGGCGACGTCCGGATCACAGCCGGCCGCGATCACCGTCGCGGGGTCTCCGGGACGATCCGAGCGACACTGGGCGGTCACCAACCAAACCCCGAGGTCGAGCCTCAAGGCGCCCGCCCGGACCTCCAGGCCCACCTCCGCGAATCGACGGTGGAGATCCATCACATGCTCCGGTCCGTCTTCGAGGCACAGACCCCGGAGCGGCAGACGGTTGGCCCAGGCGATCATGAAGGCATCGCGCTCCAACACCTCGCGCAGCCCACGCCACACGGCGTCGACGAAAGAGGTGGCGGCGGCGTAGCCGCTGACCACCGCCGCATCGTGTTGATCCTCAGGATGGCGAAAGGCCGCCACCCGGGACACCGGCACGGCCACGGGAGCTTGTCTCAGCTCTTCGTCGATCGCTTGGCCCCACAACCAGCGAATCGGGCGATGCTCGTCGAGGGTAGGATAGGGGAATCCGGGCTGGGCGCGGGTTTCTGGGTGGTAGAGATCCCAATCCCGAGGATCCACGGCCTGATCACCGAGCTCGGCAAAACTGGCCATGAAAGTATCTTTGGGACGGACCGAGCGCGCGGCCAACCGCTCCACCGCTTCCCCCAACGCCGACGCCTGGGCCGACTCGACCCACCGCGCGCAACCCCCGGCTTGCACCACCCGATTGCCCAAGACCCGTGGCTCGGCGGCGAAGGAACGCCAAAGCTCGAAGTCCGGATCCCCTGAGCGACGCTCCCCGGCCTCGACCCCGATCACCGGCCCGGTCAAGGGGCTGATCAAGGAGCTCGCCAGGTCGAGAATGCCCCGCTCGGCATCAATCGCGGGTGGCTCGTCCAGGTCCAGGGGTCGAGGAAATCGATAGGGCATAAACGGCCCTCGTCCACCGCATTCCGGGCAGCCAGGGGATCGCAACAGCGGGTGGTCGACATCCACACCCCCTTGGCCGAGATAGCGCAGGCGACCGACGGATGACGGCTCCCGCGAGCTATCCAGAAGCCGGGCCAGCTCCTGCACCGCCGCCACCGCCAAACGATCACACAGCTCGGGATCGGGCACGGTGGGGTGGGCAAAGGGATCCGTGCCGGTGGTCTCGCGCACCCGGGCCACGGCGCAGCCGAAACACGGACCGGAGCCGGTCGCCACGGACGGCACCAACCACCCGAAATCCCCGAAAGCAGCCACGGTCAAACCGTGGCTGCCCAAGGCAAAAACGCCCCGGAGCAGCCCCCAAAGACGGGAAGGATCGGCGACCTCGAAGCTCGTCACCACCACGTCACAGGCCGCTCGGCTTAGCCGATCGAATGTGTCTGGATGTGAGTCCGGTCCGTCGAAAGCCTCTATCTCCCGGCCCGGAAACCGTCGGCCCAAAGCCTTGCTCAACACCCGATGGCGGGGATGACCCATGTCGCTTTCGGTGAACGGCGAGCCTCGCCGCACGTCCACAGAACGCACCGGCCGAGAATCCGACAACACCAGACCGACGTCCGACATCGCTGGATCCTCGGACCACGCAATGGACGCGCCGATCCGCCCTAAATCCAAGAGAGCTACCCGGGGCATGGCGTCACGCGACCGTCTGGGTCGTTGCGCCGTCCACGGCCTTCACGGCCGGGGCTTGGTCACCATCTGTGCAAATGCACAAGCAGAAACCCGCCTGGCGAGGCGCCGGAGCGGCATCCGCGTCCGTGCAGTTGCACAAGCAGAATCCCGCCTGGCGAGGCGCCGGAGCGGCATCCGCGTCCGTGCAGTTGCACAAGCAGAATCCCGCCTGGCGAGGCGCCGGAGCGGCATCCGCGTCCGTGCAGTTGCACAAGCAGAATCCCGCCTGGCGAGGCGCCGGAGCGGCATCCGCGTCCGTGCAGTTGCACAAGCAGAATCCCGCCTGGCGAGGCGCCGGAGCGGCATCCGCGTCCGTGCAGTTGCACAAGCAGAATCCCGCCTGGCGAGGCGCCGGAGCGGCATCCGCGTCCGTGCAGTTGCACAAGCAGAATCCCGCCTGGCGAG
>JAUIJL010000047.1 GCA_030431255.1 Thermoanaerobaculia bacterium
ACCGGGCCACCCGCCGCAGCGGATAGTGATCGTGACTCGGACGCCACACGGGAAGCTCCTCGTCCTGGGGCACTCGGTTCACCATCAGATGCACATGCTCGTGCCCGGCATCGTCGTGCAGCACCCACAAGACTTGATGGGCGTCCAATCCCAGCTCGGAGATCGCCCGATGCACCAGCTCCAGCCATTGCTCGGGATGGAGCCGCTCCAACGGCTCACCGGTCCGCGGGTCTTTGGGCAACGAGAACCCCAAATGGTAGACGGGCTTCTTCACTCCGTCTCGACCGTCGGCCGTGATCTCCATTTCCCAGGCCCCCTGGTCCACGGACTCGGCGCCGAAGTTGGAACCGAACGCCAGCATGCGGTGTCCACGTCGGGCCGAATCCCTGCGCAGACCCCGAGGCCCGTTCTCCAAATAATCCCCGAGACCGACGAAGCCGGCGGTCAGCCCCGTGCGTCGTCCACCGGAGCTGACCGCTCCCCCTTTCCAAGCCATCACCACCGCTCAGGGCTCCCCTCGCCGACGGTGCAGCAACCGCCGCAGGTCGTCGAGCTGCTCGGTCACGGCACGGACCGATTCCGTCAGACGCTCGAGCATCTGCTCGGAACCCTGGGTGGTGTGGACCTGTCGGCTGTGGATGAGGCGAACCAGCTGGTTGAGGTTGTTGCCCACCTGTTTCAGCTGAAAGCGGAGGCGCAACAACTCGGCGATCAGCCCGCGCAGCTCGGCGTCGGTCTCGGGGACGGGCGGCGATCCGGAAAGCAGCGTCGTGCGCACCCAGCGGGAGCGGGTCCAACCCAGCTTTCGGGCACGGGCGTCGATATCGACCAGCTCTCGCTCGGTCAACCGAACCGGCAATAGTTTGTTGCGGAGGGAGGGGTCCGCCGACATTTCCGTCCTTTCCGAGACCTATCCCGGAGTCGAATGAAATGTGGCGAGAAGGGAATCGAGCCTGACTTCGAACCGCCGAAGGCGGCCGGCGGCATCGGATATCGTCGGCCCCGTGGGCGGGGGCGACGTATATACGATGCCATAGCTGGCGATCGGCGTAAATAGAAATATCGAGAATCAGCTATGCTCACCAGGACGACAGAGACCCGCTTCCCCGCCTACCAGGGGGGTTTTCGCTCCGATCCGGGGAGCTCAAGCGATACTTTAGGGATTCACCTATAATTTACTTGACGTTGACGGCATCGTCGGGGCCGGCGTATGTTCTTCAAATGACGTTGCTCGTCTCCCTGAGATCCGTCTCCCCGAAAGCCTTCTCACCAAAAACCTTGTCAGCTCGGCCGAGGTTCCGATGAAGCAGATCGACATCGTCGCGTCCGCTCCCGACCAAGCGCTCATCCCCGTTTCGGTGTCGTCGACCGATCTCGACGATGCCAGGAGCTTGGTGGAGATCTCCGAGGCCATCGAGCGTGAGGAGCAGCAGAATCAGCGGACGGCGGCCTTGAGCTTCGCTCGGGCGATGGCGCTCGCCATGCTGCCCGCCAGCCGGGTCAAAACACGGCAGGTGAGCCGCGAGATCAAGCTCGGTCGTGATCTCGAATATGAAGTCATTTACACCGCCGCCGGCCAGAGCGAGATGCCGTTCGGTGCCGATCGTCTGGTGCTCGCCGGCATCCAGCATCTAGCCATCCAGCAAGGCTCGGCGCGGATCCGATTCAAAGAGGTCGGCGAGCTGCTCGGGCTGTTCAATCTCTCGGGGGGCGGCAAGCAATACAACGAGCTGCGTCGGCGGCTCGACCGGCTGAAGGGCTTGGTGGTCGACATCGTACCCAAGAAAGGCTCCGGCCCGTTCGGCACCGGCGGCCAGGGGGAAGGCTTCCGGGTCATCAAACGATGGCACCTGCCCACCGCCCGGGAGCGCAAGGCCAGCAAGGAAGGCCAGCTCACCCTCGCCGGTCAAGAGGATCCCGGACAATTCTTCGTCGACATCTCCGACGACCTCTTCAACTACCTCACCATGCGCGACGGCCGGGTCTTGATGTTGGTTCGGCTGGACCTCCAAAGCCACTTCGTCAACAAACCGACGGCCTGGGACTACCTGACGTTCCTGGTCCATCGCTGTGGCTCCGCGATGTCCGAAAGCCGAGTTCCCCACGACGACCTGATGCGCATGTTCAAATGCGGCACCGAGTCGGACTCCAAGACCATCAGCAAGCTCCACAGGTACCACAAACAGATCATGGTCGCCACGGGTCACCGGCTGAACGCCTCGTTGATCAAGGCGGGCAAGGGTCGCCGCAGCCAGCGGGGTCCTTTGACCCAGCTGTGGGATCTGAAGGTCGGCCCGAGTCAGGGAATTATTTTCTCCGGCCGAAGTGCCCCGAAAAAACTCGGAGCGTAGACACGCCGGATCGCCGAGAAACCCGGACTGTAGGTACGGTCCAGGCCTCAATAAACTCGGAGCACAGGTACGCCCAAAACCTGTCGGGTCTCGATCTTCGAATCGCGGTGACATCGTGTCCGAAGCTGAAACTCGGACCGTAGACACGTGCCGTCCACGAGCGATCATGGCCGGATCTCGAACATCGGCGGCGACGGTCGTAGCTCGATCCCTTCGGCCACGGGTTCGGCGTCGAGCGCGGGATAGAGCAGTCGCACCTTCGCTAGAGCACGGCGGAGCCGCTTGCGAAAGCTCTTCGCGTCGCGCATACGACTGCCGAGCTGACTCCCGAGCCAAGACCATCTGACGATCAAGGGCTCTTCGACGGATCGGACCCGCCAAGCCGTAAACACCAGAAGATCCCACGCCAGGGCATCTCGCCCGAGCAACCGCAGGGCCCGCAAATCCACGGGCACTCCCTTCTCCACCGAACGCACGAAGAGCCGGTTCAGGCGGGTGATTCTGAGCTTCAAGGGATCGAGCCCGGCCCCCTCGTCTTTGAGACCGAGGACCGGAGAGACGTTTCGACACTCACCGTTTTTGGTGAAGGAAATGCCGCAATCCAGGATGTCGCGGACGCCCTGGCGCAAACCTCGTCGACCGGAGCGAGCACCGCCGCTCAGGTTGCCGCCGGTGAGGTACATGACCTCACCCACGCTGTGATCGAGATCGAGGCAGGAGCGGCCCGACACCCCTCGGCACAGGAGCACCAAGGCCCAACGGGCACCCATGCCCCGCGGGATTCGACTGTGGGGACGATGGGTCCAGAGACCCACCTCGAGGCGTCCGGCCGTACCGGCGTCGGCACACCAGGTCGACCCTCGAAATCCGGACGATTGGGGGAATGGAGCCGTGGCCACGGCCCAAGACGGCAGGATGCCCAAGTCGCGCCGGGGTAAGCATCCCGGCTGATATCCCGACGCGTCGACCTGTTGCTTCCATTCGACGAACGACAGGCGATCAGACATGAGCCCTGGACGAAGCCCAGGGGGTTGAGCTAGAATCTCGCATAGCTACTGCGACCCCTTTCGGTTGCAAATTGACGGGCTTGAAGAGCTGCCACTCTTCAGGCCCGTTTCCCTTTTTGGCCGATCTTTTCGGCTTTCGGCAATTTAAGGCTTGCCCTCCGACCTTGTCAACTCGAGCGGGAACGACTTTTCCACAGCCTCCTGTGGAAAACTTGTGGACGCCCTGTGGAAAACTTTCTGCCGAGCTCCGACCCATTTCCGCCCTTTCGCGGGAGCGGTCCACCCTACTCTCCCCGATCGACCTCGCCCGTGCGAGCCGTTTCGCGGCTTCGGTCCACCCCTCACCTTCTGCGGAAAACCGATGCGGGAGCGGTCCACCCTTTGCTCCAGAGTGCCGGCGGCCCATGAAACCCCAAACGCGGGAGCGGTCCACCCCTGTTTCGACCCTCTCCTATTCTTAGGAATTCACGACTTTTCATCTCACGATCCGGAGAAGGTGACGGCGATTTCAGCTCGGTTGTGAAGAAACGAGCTCGGAGAAGGCAGGGGACCTCTCCTCAATCTCACGACACTCGCTGAGCTCACTCCGTCGACTTTCCGAGTTGTGAAACTCTCCGGCAGAACACTTGGATCTGCTAACATGCTCATCATGAAAGGCTTAGTGGATCCCGACAAGACTCCTGAACACTTATGTGAGCACCTGGTGATCCACCCTCCTCTATCTATATCCATGTTGATCCGTGTTAATCCATGTCTACTCTTATGTCGCATGTCATGTTTGTCTTTTTCTACCTTATCCACCTACTGTTCTTTACCTTTCTGTAACCTACATGCACATACTTTCCTTTACTAGCAGGTGTGTTCATTTACTTCTTCTGTTAGTCATGTACAACTCTGTCCCTCAAGGTTCTCTCATGTATAATCAATCTATCTTCTGTCTTGTTACAGCTCTCAGCCTTCTCTACCGTCTTGTTTGGTCAATCTCTTACTCCTCACCCTCTATACCGTTGTCTACCCTTCTATCTCCTTTGTTGACGTGGTATCCTTCACTGAGCAGTAGGTGCACCTTGTGTACAGTCGCTTCTGGTCACGTTGGCTCATACTGACTTCGCCAAGGTTCTGTTGCCTAAGTCCATCCCATGTCGGCTCACCTCAGGTCGGGTCGCGTCATGTTCATCCAGGTTTCGCTGTGGAGATCGAGTCGATGAAGAGAATCGTTTTCGGAAACATCAAGGGCGGTGTCGGTAAGACCACCATGGCGACGGCGTTCGTGGAGCGCTGGTATCCGTATCGGAAAGTCGCCGGACGCGACGACGACTCCCAAGGATCCTTCGGCGAGGCCCTGGATCTGATCCGTGAGGTGCGGGGGGTGTCCTTCCCGGAGCAACCCGACATCTTGATCATCGACACCCGCGGTGAGCTGGGCTCGATCCAGGCGGACTCGGCGGACCTGATCATCTGTCCGACGGGCCTCAGCCAGGTGGACATCAACGCCCTGGCCAAATTCATCGGCAAATGCGACGAATCCCAGCGCGCGCGCATGGCGATCCTGCCGAACAAAAGCAAGATCACGCCGTCGAAAATGTTGATCAACCAACACCAGGAAGCCATGGACATCTTGCGAGCCTTCGTCGAGGAAGAGGGGGTCCTACATATCCTGCCTCCGGTCTCCCAGCGGGAGCTGCTGCAGGAGTTCCTCCAGATCTTCGACGAGAATCCCTTCCAAACCGTGCCCGAGAAATACCTCAAACGGGACCAAAGCTTCCACAACATGATCGCCGAGCTGACCGCCGTCATCGACGAGGTGGAAGAGATGCTCGAGCTGCCCAAAATCGCTGTTGAGGCCGCCTGATGCGCCGGCCCAAAGGTATTCCGAAGCCGCCGAAGAAACCGCTGGTCGAGGCCCCTCCGACGCCCAGGCTGGTGGAACCCGACCCAGTGGATTCCACCGAGCCGGAGACCGCCGTGACCCCGACACCGGCCTCGGAAAAGCAGGTCGTCGACAAGAGCCGACCGAAGACGAAGCGGAAATCCACCCCGACCAAGACCTCGAAAGCGGCCGCCCAGGCCGCTCCGAAGCCGGTGGTGGCGCCGATCAAGCCGACCCAAAAGATGGTGGTCTACGTCAGCCCGGAAACACGGCAGAGGGTCGAAGCCACGGTGAACGCCCGCGCAGCTGCGTTCCAATTGGACTTCACCACCTTGACCGCCGTGGTGGTGGCGGCGTTCGATTGGTTCTTCGAGGGCGACATCCCGCTACAGCAGGCGGTTTCGAAGCTGAATCGAAATCAGGCGGGGGAACCGCCCTACAGCAAATCCATCTCATTGGAAGCCCCGGTGGATATGGCCTCGCGCTTCGCCCAAATCCCGCGAGGGCAACGGGCGCGGATCGCGGATGCGGTCATCGCCACATGGTTGGCGGAGCATTTGTCGGCTCTGTGATCCGAGCTTGTCTCTTTCGATAGCTGAAGTGAAAGCTCGTCGCCGAGCCGGGAAGCGTTGCGTGAAAATCTCCGATTTTCCGCAAAGCGGACCGGCTTCTCCTGGTTTTTATTTATATTGATTTACTTTGTAAGACTCTTGCCCGGCTGTAAAAGCTGCTTTCAAAAGACTTAGAGGCAGAACTCGGAGCGTGGATACGCCCAGCGGGCGAAAACACGGACCAGAAGTACGTGGAAACGGCCTTCACTCGGACTCCGGGTACGCTGCCGGGACGGGAAACACGGACTCTCGGTACGTGGAAATCTCAAGTTTTCCACAGCTTTTTCCACAATCCCACCCGGCGCTCTAAATCCGGGTGAATACACCGCATTTCAGCGTACCTACGGTCCGAATAATCGGGGATAGTCTCCCAGACGACGGCTCTGCGCAGCAGAAAGTCGTGTAATCCGGACTCTCAGCGTACCTACGGTCCGTATTTCATGGGCACACGTCCCTCTGCGCGTACCTACGGTCCGTATTTTCGGGGCATCTTCGCCGACGTACCTTCTGTCCGAGTTGGGTGTCCCCGCTCGACAGCCCCGCGCCTGCCATTTCGTACCTACAGTCCGAGTTTGCAAACGTCTGCGCGTACCTACGGTCCGAGTAACTCGGGTCCCTCGGCGTACCCATAGTCCGAGTTTGTAGGTCTCTGCGCGTACCTATGGTCCGTGTTTAGCGCTCCCTCAACGTACCTACAATCCGAGTTTTAGAACCTCATGCGTATCTGTTGTCCGAGTTTTTGCGGAGACTTCGTATCTACGGTCCGAGTTTCGTGCCGAACCCGCAACCCCATGGATGGTGCGCTTGTGCCGCCTGCCGTGGAATAGATTTCGAGGCTCATCATCCCTCGGCTCCGTGAGACAGCTCGGAGCTCGTGATCCGGTCGATCGTCCGTCCCCGGTTGGAAGAAGGGAGCGCTCGGCCCCCGGCCTGAGGCCGGCCTCGTACCTACGGTCCGAGTTTCTTTCCAGTCGACGTGTCTACAGTCCGAGTTTTTTCCTACCTCGCGCTACACCTCTTTCAAAAGAGCTTCCGGAAAGAGATTGTCGTCGCGTACCTACGGTCCGAGTTTTGAATGTCTCGGGTTGCTCCGATCGTGCACTTCGGTGACGCTCGGCGTACCTTTGGTCCGGGTTTTCTCGGCTTGCACGAATTCGGTGGTGTCGGTTGTTGACGTATCTACGGTCCGAGTTTCAGAACCTGTGGATCCGCTGGATAAGAACGAAATGAAACGGCCGCCCGAAGGCGGCCGAGCACCGAGATCAGTTGGATCGCGGCCGGCGGGGAAGGGGATCGCGGCGACCGCAGCGGCAAGTGATCGACGATCCGCGCTCGTAGGGGCTTGCGACCACCTCGCCGTCGACGAAGTCGTAGGCCGGCACCGAGCGTTTGCGCGAGAACTGGACGGGTCGTACCGAGATGACCACCAGCTCGGAGTAGGTCTTGCCCTGGTGCTGCCAGGAATTCAACCAGCCCCGGACCTCGATTTTGTCGCCCTTCTTGAGGCTGTAGAGCTTGGGGCAAGCCTCGGGGATCCAACAGACGGCCCGCCACCACTTGGACGTCGCCGTGCGGATGCCGCGCTCTTGGGCGGACGGTGTGCCCGGCTGGGTCCGGTGCTCGCAAAAGCTGAATCGGGCGTAGTCGCGGGGCTCGTCGACCCATTGACGCACCTCCCAACCGGAGAGGTCCTGCCAACCCGGCCCGTAGGGAGGACGGGGCTCACCGGTGGCGACCTCGCTCCAGACCTGCATCTCTCGCTCCCGTCGTGCGGTCAGGCCGAAGGTGGGGTCGGCGCCGAGAAAACCTTGAAGCTCGAGGGTGATTCGGGTGGTGGGGACGGTCGAAGTGTGGGTGTCGGTCATTTGGGCTGCTCCTCTAAGTTGTTCACAAAGAGGGCAAAGCCCGAGGGAAGAGAGCGGAGGGTCCAGTTTGCCCGGTGTGCCGGGCCGTAGGACGCAGTCCGAAGACTTGACCCTCCGCGCCCTCGGGCCATGCTGACCCGAGTGAACCCACTGGGGGAGCTGCACAAGAGAACGACGCCTGGAACCCAGACCTCCCGCCGGGATCGGCCGGCTCACGGTCTTCTCAGAGCCGTTCCACGGCGTTCCGATCGACGTCGGGGTAGGGGAGGGGTGGAGTGGGATCGAGCCCGGCGAGAACCTTCAGCGGGCCTTTGGATCGGGCTTCGACGGTAGTGGTATCGATCGATGGGGCGACGTCTCGTCAACGATCCGGCTCGGTCTTTGTGGGTACCGAGCCAGGAAACACGGATCTGAGTGCCGCTTCCGCATCGCGATCCCCAACGTTGGCGGTCGACCCTTTGGAATTCCGAGGTCTTCGCATTCGTCAGCCGATCCACGGCGACGGTGGGGTAGGGCTGTGGAAAAGGCGGCCAGATGCAGGTGGTGACGACCGAGGGAAGCCTCACTCGCAATCCGAGGCAGGGATGTCGAGCTCGATAAGTCTCTCGCCGTCGATGGTGTAGCGGAATTTCAGCAATGCCTCGGTGTCGTCCAGACCGGCCAGCCATCCGGTGCAGCTGGTTCTGGTCAGCTCTTCGCGCCAACTCTCCCAGTCCGTTTCGGCCTCTTCGCCCTGCGACGTCACCTCATAGTCGTAAATCAGGGTCTTGGGTCTCTCGTACCTCAGGCCCACGAAAACGGTCCCGTCTCCGAGATCTATCGGTAGCTTCTCTTTCGCCAAAGCCACCTCTCGTTTCATCAGCACAGCAGTCGTGCTCGCCCTACCCTTCATGAAGGCGGCCGTTCCCACCAGGACATACAGAAGGCTCAAGGCGATGCCGATCAGAGAGGGCGCCAAGACACCTTCTCGGCCGTATTTCGGTACTCTCGACAATGCGGCCAATCCCATCAGCAGACCCATGGTAGCGAGGACGAAAAAGAGGATTCCCGTGATCGTTGGGGATGCATTCGCTTTCCGTAGAAACGTATTTGCACAGATTCCCAGCAGCGGTGCCATCCAACTCGCCTTTGCCAGCTCCTTCGGCCACTTTGGTTTCCGTTCCAATTTCTCTGCATATCCTTCCATCGTTCTCGACTCTCCGCGCTTTCGTTGGACCAGAAGCTCGAGCTGACGACCTCTTCTCGCGTTTGCGGTCGTCGGCCCGTGGCCAGTTTTTCGGCTCGTTCAGTCTCATTGCCTCATGTCCGTACTAAGCCTGGTATTTCATGACTCAGTACCTCGTGCCCCCGGTGAGGGGGCGGGGGGCGAGGTCCTCTGGCCTGTCTTCGATCTCTGCCAAACCCGCCCGCAGCTGCGCACACAGCTCCGTCGCCGACCCCGGACGCTCCTTCGGATCCACCGCCAAAGCCCGTTTGAGAGCCGCCAGGGCCCCCTCAGGCAACGCGAGCTTTTCCAGGTAGGTCCGACGCTCGATCAAAAACAATGGCCCGAGCTGACGCCCCTGGAGCGCGAAGACGAGGGTGGCCGCCAATGAGTAGACATCACACGCCGCTTCAGCGTTCGCTGCGTCGCCCATGCTCTCCGGTGCCGCAAAGAGGTACGAGCCCATACCGGCCCGAGTGCGGGTCAGTCCGCTGGTGTCCTCTGCTCGCACCAAATCGAAGTCGGTGAGTTTGGGCACGCCGTCCCGACTCAGCAGGATATTCGCCGGTTTGACGTCACGGTGCACGAGCCCAAGGGCATGGGCATCGTCGAGCGCCTGGGCGATCTTTTCGAGCGCATCGATCCGGGCGTCGAGATCGAGCCGTCCGTCGAGCACTGCCCGGCGGAAATCCCCACCATCGACGTATTCCATGACGAAATACGCCCACCCGTCGTCGTCCGCCGGCTCTCCCAACACCTTCACGATGTGAGGATGATCGAGCCTAGCCATCTGCCGCGCACCACGAAAGCCTTTCCCGACGCTCCTCACTGGCGCTGAATTGACCGTGCAACACCTTGATCGCCACCTGCATGCCTCCCCGTCGATCCTCCGCCAACCAGACCGTCGCGAAACCGCCCTGCCCGAGGGGATGGATCAACTGGTAGCGACCGTCACCGAGAAACTCACCGGCATGGAGCTGCGGCCCGTGACGCAGAATCCGTTTGAGATCGGTGATGCGAGTTTCGGCCTCGGCGACGTCTTGGCCATGCTGCAACAAGGTATCCCGAGCCCGGTACTGACGATCGAGCTCGTCGGCGATCTCCTGCCGGTGCCGATCTCGGCTTTTGGGGCGGGGGCGACGTTCAGAGCGTGGCTCAGCGCCTGAGAGTGGGGGAGTGGGGTCCAAAACTTTTGCGACCTTGGAGATCCCGGCGGAAGTCGCCTTGTCGAAATGCCCAGCGACCTCTTCCGCAAATTCCGACAGAGCCCGGCTCTTGGACGGATGCTCGGTCAGCGGAACCGCATCCGTCGGTCGCATCTGAATCGACTTGAGCCAGCTGCTCCGCGACCAAGGGCAAGCATCGACCAAGAGCGGCATCAAGCGCACCCCTTCCGAGCCGCGACGCTCGAGCAGCCGGGGGACTTCTTTGCGTTGGATGAAACGGGAGGACAAAAAATCGGCGGTGACCAGCAGGATCGCGACGGAAGCTCGATCGAGCGCGCGCTCGATCTCGTCAAGCCAAGCATCTCCGGCACCGATGCGACGGTCGTCCCAGAGCTCGATGGGTGCGTCCACGCCGAAAGCGGCTCGCAAATATTTCAGCAGCTCGTCTTTCCACGCCTCGTCCGCGTGGGCGTAGCTGATGAACACGCTGGGTCGACCTTGGTCGTCGATCACGAGAATCCCTCCAAGGCCGATTCTACCCCCGCAACAGCGCCTACCAAGCCCCCCGCTGCTTGAGGGACACCCACGAGCCCCAGCTCCCGACGATCACGTGATCCATCAACCGAACCCCCAACAGCTCGGCCCCCTGGGCCAAGCGAAAGGTGAAGTCGAGATCCTCCTGACTGGGATCCGGCTCTCCCGTCGGATGGGTGTGAAAAGCGATCACCCCGGCGGCCCCGAGCCGGAGCGCCTCGGAGAGGATCGCCCGTGGCTCGACGGCCGCCCGGGTGAGGGTGCCGCGAAACGGCACGGACCAGGCGATACAGTGGTTTCTCATGTCGACGTAGAGCGCACCGAGAACCTCTTGCTGAGGATCGGCGATCCGAGTGGCGATGAAACGCGCCACGGTCTCCGGACGATCGAGCAGCTCCGACGCCGATCGCCCCGTCGGATCGAAGACCTCGGACAGGAGATCTTTCAAATGTCCGAGCCGCTCCCGATCCTGCTCGTCGAGCAAGTCCTCCAGCTCTCCTGGAGTCAAATCGAAGAGCCGAGTGGGCGGAAACGTGCGACGAAACCGCAATCCCAAGGCCTCGGCCGATCGAAAAAACGGGGCGTCCAAGGCCGGGCCGCCGGATTGCAGTGATCTATCTTCCGTGTCTTCTCGGGTTTCGGAATCGTCGAGCACCGAATCGTCGAGCATCGTGGAATCGTCCACGAGCGAAAGTCGAGCCATGTCGCCACCTCCAAGGGTTCGATCCCGAGCGTCACGCTCGGGACTCGCCCACGGGCGAAAACCACCCGATCCACACGAAAAAGGGCTCCCGTCGCGGGAGCCCTTGGCGTCGACCCGAGCCATGCCGGACCGATCAATCGAAAGGCGGCAGCTCACTTTCTTCCAAAGTAGGCTCGTCCACCGGCTCTCCCAGAGCGGGCTCACCGGAGACCTCCTCCGGCTCGTCGTGTCCGTCCATCCCGACCATGGCGTCCAGAGCATCCGGCGGTGTCGGAGCCATGGGAGCGACACCGGGCGCAGCGCCGGGAGGTGCGTCGAGCAGCTGAAAATTTTGACAAACCACCTCGGTCCGATAGCGCTTGTCGCCGGTCTTGGTGTCGTGCCACGACGTGGTCTGCAACCGACCCTCGACGTAGATCCTTCGTCCCGAGCTGAGCAGACGATCCGCCAGCTCCGCCTGTCGACCCCAAAACACCAGCGAGTGCCATTCCGTCTCTTCCTGCTTTTGGCCCTGTGCGTCGCGCCACCGGCGATTGGTGGCGAGGGTGACGTTGGCCACCGCCCGACCCGTTTGGGTCATGCGCAGCTCCGGGTCCCGACCGAGATTTCCGATGAGCATCACTTTGTTGACCATGATCGACCTCCAAATCCTTGTTCCAATCTTGCTTTCCAAGGTGCCGATCGAGCCCGTCTCGATCGTTCGAACTGTTCCCAAAACCCCCTTTCCGGGCTTCCTGCCTCATCTCCGAGGCCTTTTTCCGCACGCAGGATCGATCAACCCTCGCGCCACGTCGGCGGCTCGTCGACCACCGCGTAGAGGTCGGCCATCAAATGGTTTTGCACGAAGTCGGCTAGGAACGAGTTGTTGTGGCGACGTGCCGCGGGATTCGGCCGGTCGAGACGATCCTCGTGATAGCTCTCACAGAAGACGGGCGGAATGGCTTGCTGGAAAAATAAACACTCCACGCGACCCAGCTCGAAACCGGACAAAGTCCCGGTCAAGGAGCCGTTGCCGTCGCTGCCGGGGGGATGGACCCGCAGAAGGAGCTCCGGATCCGCGCAAAGATCGCCGTTGCGCACGAAGTAGTGGGCGAGGGAAACGTGGCGAGTGCCCGGCAGCTTCGGGTTTTCCGCCAAGACCTCCAACACGAGATCCATCAGGGCCGTCGATCCCCGACCGCTGTAGGCCTTCAAGACGAGCCGTTCCCCGATCTCGAGATCCGCCGGCTCTCGTCGGATCAAGAGCCCCAGCTGAGCGTAAAGACGTTCGTATCGATTCATAGAGCCTCCAGGCGTCACGAGGCCGCCGGAGCGCGGCCTTCGCCTTTCCCGAAAAAGCTCTTTCTGGATCCGTCACCAAGGATTGTCCCGCCCCTCAAGAGGAGAAATACGGACTGCCCGCCCGCTGAAGCTCCCCGGGCTCCCCGGAGTCGTCACCGATCGGCACATCCCTCCAACGCGTCCAGAAGATCGGCGGCGGAGAAAGACCGGCCCCGAACCCCGCACCGATCCGGTTCGCCTCGGCGGTGGGCCGCAAGAAGGCGTAGCGATAGCGAGCAGCCTCCCCGGTCAAGACGAAACCCAACCCACCACCGAATTGCACACACACCACACCCTTCAAGGCCCAAAGCAGCACCCGCCGGACCCAAGGCAGCGGCACCCGTGGCGGATTCGAAGCCTCCGTCACTGCGGTCTCCATCACCACCGTCGGCGGTGCGCCCCAAAGACGCCGGAACGAGGCACCGTAGACGTCGGGATGCAAGGACGCGGTCCCTGGATCGACCCGATCCCACAGCACGTTCCGCGAGTAGTGATCGAGGACCGCCCGCAAGTGCTCGGAAGGTCCGTAGAAGTCCCGCAGCAGCTTCTCGGTCGCCTCGACCACCGACTCCAACGAAATCCACAGGCCACCGTCACCCCCGTCTACGACGTCGAGCCGGGTCACGGCCGCCAACAACCGATGGCGTTGGGCCCGGCCCTCGACTAGGCCCAACAGCTCGTGGACCGCGCGGGCCCTGGGTCCATAGTCGGCCCGGCCTTCCGGGTGCAAGGCGGCGAGCAATCTGCGATGACGACGGTGTTTCTTGTTCACGGATCCGACTCTCCTTCGTTCGAGGCCGAGCGGCACGCTCGGCTCACCTCGCTCGGAAGGGATCTCTTTCGGATCCGGACGTCTGGACGTCGAAAGGCCGCCCGTGGGCGGCCTTGGAAGTCGGTCGGTGGTAATTGTCGATCAAATGTTCAGGAATCCTGTAAAAGATGCCCAGGAGCCAAGGTATGGTTGAAGGGAGCGACTTCGAGTCATTTCTGGAGATTCAGCCGGCAAGAGCGGCCTTGGCGGCAACTCCGGAAATTAGGGAGGCGGAACGTCGAGGGATAGCGAGAAGGTGAAGGGAGGGAATCCTATGTCTGGCAACCACGGGCGGAGATCCGAGAAGCTTAGGAACTGGCTCATCCTCGCTACGCTCTGTTTAGGTGCCGGCGCGCTGATATTGTACTCGGCCATCTGGATAGGTGCTTCGTCGGATCAGACGGAGTTTTTTGATCGGTTGCAGAAGATAGTGGGGATTCTGACGCCGATTGCCGTGCTTTTCGGCTTGTGGGTGGCCTGGCAAAGGGCGAAGGCGTCGGAGAGGGTGGCGAGCATCCAAGCCAGGCAAGCGGAGATTCAGGCGAAGCAAGCGGAGATCCAAGCAAGAAATGCGGAGCTTGCCGAGCAAGGGCAGGTCACCGATCGTTTCGTCAAGGCAGTCGAGATGCTGGCAGACGGGCGGCTCGAAATTCGCATTGGGGGAATCTATTCGCTTGAAGGAGTCGCGCGAGATACTCCGAACGATGACGTGTTTGGGGCGGTGTTCGAGGTCCTTTGCTCGCTGGTCCGCAGTCGAAGACCGGCCGTCGAAGACGCTAGGGATGTTTCGGAACAAGAAAGCGAGTCTGGAAACAGTGAGGCTGGCAATCTCGTCGATGGGGGTTCGGAGGCGGTCTCCATTGAGATGGACATCCAAGCAGCCCTGACGGTGATCGGTCGTAGGGCGGGTCGAGAGGTGGTGTCCGCACTCGATCTTCGAAACTCCGACCTCAGGGGCGCAGACCTTAGAAATACAAACCTCTCTGGGGCAAAACTTAGCGGCGCCGACCTCAGGAATGCAGATTTCAGAGATGCCGACCTTTCTGGCGCTGATCTCTGTCGCGCCTACCTCTACCGAACGGATCTACGGGGTGCGAACCTATCTAACTCGAAACTCAAAGGCGCAAAGCTCCACAACGCGAATCTTAAAGATGCCGATCTCTCTGGAGCGAACCTCAGAGCCGCAGACTTTAGAAGCGCGTACCTCGTTGGCGCAGATTTCTATGGAGCGGATTTCAACGGAGCGAAGCTCCAAAAAGTCAACCTCTATACCGCCGACCTCTGTAGCGCTGACCTCCATTTTGCAAGGGAGCTCACCCAGAAGGCTCTTGACTCCGCGAAGGGCGATGAGCTGACGAAGATCCCTAAAGCTCTCCAGCGCCCTGATCATTGGGATGACTGATGCAATTCACATCGAGCGTCCGGGTGGTGCCCTGCGGCTCCCTCTCGTACGGCGGGGCTCTCGGTTGAGCACCGGAACGATGGGGGAGGGGGGCAGTCGAAGAGCTGGTCGACTAGTCGGCTTGAACCGGCTTGGTCAGCCAAATCTCGAGCTGCTCGAGATGGGTAGATGGTTCACATCATGGCACAGCTTTGAGGGGGTGGCGGAGATCCGGATGTCCCGGCTTGTCTGAAGAAGATAGCTCTGAACGAAAGATTTTCGCGAAAAACAGGATTTTTGTGAACCGAACGGTCGGTATATCAATCGTTCTAGCGCCATCGAGCCGTTCCACAAGGGTTCAACAACCCCTGAAGCAGGGATCTCCCGGCTCTGGTAGAATCCCCGCTCCACCACTGGATTCGCTGGATTCGTATCGGTATGGAGCTCTACCCACCGGTAGGGCCGTGTTTGCAAAGCTTTCCACGAGCCGTTCGATAGCGATGGGCAAAAACGAAGAACTTGCACAACAGATCTTGAACGAGGTCCGTATGGATCTCAGAAGATTCGCCCCTGGCCGAACCCGTTCGGTCAGCAAGGCGCTGGGGAGATCTGAAAGGTATTTGGAGCGAGTCCGACCCGATACGCTGAAGATGGATGATCTCTTTGCGATCGGTCGGGTTCTCGGGTTCGGATCAGCCGAATTTCTGGAGCATCTCGGGAAGTTTTCTCGACAGGGGGTCATCCCCAGCGGACCTGTCGGGCTTTGGGCCAAAGTCGCTGCGCTCGATTCGGATCCCAAGCTGACGGGGCTGGCCGAGGTTCTGGCGTGGGGTTATGGGATCGTTTCAGACGAAGAGGCCGACGGTCTGTCGATGGACTTGAGGCACAGGCTGGAAACCTTCGAGGTCGCTCTCGGCCGAGCGGACATGCTGGCCTATGCGGAGCTCACGCTTTCCCTATTTGCGCGAAACTCGCCGCAGATCCTAGATCCCAAGTCTATTCGGGGGTTGATCGGCTCGCTGCTGACGGTGATCGAATTGCTGAACGCCGGCCGGCCGCGAGGAGCCGGCTCTGCTGCGGCGCTCTTGGATTTGGGGTTTTACCTCGAGAGCTTGATGGATGATCTCGCCTTGAGGCACCAGCTCTTCGCCGCAGGAGGCGAAATCGGTGCAGCTTCCGGACTCCCGCTGTTGGGGGTTTGGAGCTTGAAAGAAGCCACGAGATTGGCTCTGGTCATCGGTGATTACGAGCAAGCGGAGCTGTATGAGATCGCGGGTGATCGCATACCGATCAAGTATGCTCGAAAAGCTGCTCAGATTTCCGAGCCGTTGACGGAGGCGAGCCGCGAGACGCTCGGAGCTCTTCTCGAAGTGATGGTGATCGATCGAAAGCTGGGAGGAATCAGCGCCGAAGACCTCGACAAGAGACTAGGCGCTTCGAAAGCCTTTATCTCCGCATATCGCGGCCGAGGGTCTCTATCCCTGGAAAGATGGTGTTCGTTCTTGAAGGCGGTCGGTGTGTCCCCGGAGTCTCAGCTTCGCCGCCTGAGCTTGACCTGTCCTGCGAGCCCGCCCTCTCTCTCGGCGTTGCTGCCCAGACTCAAGCTGAACGGGTCCCAAGAGATCTACAAATGGTGGAACGAGGGCTATGGGTCGTTGTTCGCCTCGCTTTCAGTCGACGAGGATCGCGCGTCGCGTGCCGAGCTGAGAGAGCCCTTTGGGTCGGTTCAGAGGCCGGAGGCCGTTACCGAGGCGCTCGCGGTGTTGGACACCTGGAAGATCCATAGCAATCCGACGGTCAATCACGAAGATTGCCGGCGCTTGTGCGAGTTTCTATTCTGTTTGACGCGAATGCTCCGCTCCGAATCCAGGTTCAACGAGGCCCTGGATGTGTTCGATGCGATCTTCCACCTGAAGAACCGGTTACCGCTCGATCAAAAGCACGCTTATGCCTATCGCAACCTCGGCACCCTCGCGATGGAGGTGGGCAACCTTCCGCTCGCAAAGGTGTTCCTGGAGAGGGCGATATCACTGGACCTTTCACTGTGGAATCCCAGTGGTTTGGTTCATAGTTACTTCACTCTCGGCG
>JAUIJL010000032.1 GCA_030431255.1 Thermoanaerobaculia bacterium
GTGGAAGGGTCTATATTTAGTAGTGGTTGAAGATGAGGCTCGGGGATAGCTCAACACTAGCTGCCGAAATGGCTTTCTGTGGAACGCTCCCCGAGCCCCTAGCCATGCACTCTGCCCAATAGACCCTAGCGCAATGGCTCATAGAGGCTCGGGCAATGTGTGGCGCATGTTTCATCTTATCTAAGGAGAGCCGCCATGGATGAGATCTACTTGGGCGCTGATTGCGCGGTTAAGCACCATCACCTTTCCTTGCAAGTCGAAGGGGTGGAGCTGAAGTCATTTCGCATTTCCAACCACGAATCCCATCTTCGGGAGTGCTTGACCAGTCTTGGTGCTGAAGCCGAGGTCGTCCACTTAGTGGTGGAAGGTCTGTATGGATTCTCCAGCACCTTGGTGGCAGTAGCTCGAGATCTAGGGTTCGTCATTTGGCAAGTGAATCCCAAGGCCCTGGCTCACTATCGAGACGTCGAAGGAACGGTCAACAAGACGGACGCTATCGACGCCTATCTTGCCGCCCGAATGGCTTTTCAAGGCCTGAAGGGGTGTCGATTGGCGTTGGAGACGAAGCCTCCGGAGATGGAGCTGCGCCAATTGACCCGCCTTCATCGTCAGGTGACAGGGCAGAAAAGCGAGGCAGATCTTCGCCTGCGTAGCAAGCTCTTGGAGCGTGTTCCCGAGATCTATCAGGATACTTGGGACGGACCGTCGCCCGACAGCCGGCAGTTTTTCAAAATCTTGAAAAGGTGGCCGGGCTTTGTGGGCCTCGCAGGCGCGCGTTTGAAAACGATCGAGAATGTTCTCAAAGGCGGGCCCATACCGAAAGAACGCCGCGAAGCCCAGGCCCAGGCCTTGAAGCGGATGGTTCGGTCTCTCGGAGATGTGCCGGAAGTCTGGGCTTTCGAGCTGGAGATGCTAGTGAGCCAGCTCGATCTGCTGATCGGTCAGCTCAAAGCGATCGACGAACGCAACGATCGCGCCGTCAAAGCGCACCCGATCGCCCGGAAACTGACGGAGATGTTCGGAGTAGGCTCGTTCGTCGCAGGGGTCTGGGTTGGCGAGCTCTTGCCGTTGGCGCGTACTTCGAGCGAGGCCAAAGTGGCCACCTACGCAGGACTGACTCCGGTGGCCAGGCGAAGCGGGACGGGAGGTCGGGAGATCTTCAGAAGCGGATCGAACAAACAAGCCCTGCATGCCAGCTATATGTCGGCGATTGCCTCTCTGCAGTGGAGCCCGTTGGACAATGCCTACTACCAGAAGCAAAAGAAGCGGCACAGCGGTCATCCCAAACCCCATGTCGCTGCTACCTTGGCCCTAGCCCGCCAGCGAAACAAAGTGATGTACAAACTGATGACTACAGAGGCCAGGTACGACCAAACGGTGTTACTGAGGAGCCATCTTCAACGGAGAGAGGAACAAGCCGCGTGAGTTTTCCACAGACTTTTCCACGGTCAAATCCCCCTCTCCTCCCCCCGGCCCCCCACCTCTCCCCCTCAGACGACGGCGGGTCTCAACAGAGTTGAGAGAAGACACAGAATTTATCCTTGATAAATATAGAGGCTACCATTGCCTTGTCCCTGCGGGACGGCCCCGCATCGCAGACCACACGTTTAGGTGTGGTCTGGAGACGTCTCCGTTGTTGAGAGATTCCAGAAAGGAGTTAGCTTGGGAAAGAATTTCTACCAGCTAAGGTACCATGCCGTTTTTGCGACCAAGCACCGGAATCCTTGGATCACGGAAGACATTCAAGAGCCGGTGCATCGTTATGTTCGTGGTGTCGTGGAACAGTTGGATGGAGTGCTCTTCGGAATCGGAGGAATGCAGGACCATCTCCATCTACTGGTAGGCCTGAAGCCTTCCTTGGCTCCGGCGAAGCTGATCAAGGACGTTAAGGGCGCATCTTCCCGATGGATCAGCGCGACTTTCGATCGTGGGTTCGGTTGGCAGGCGGGATATGGAATATTCACCGTGAGCCACTCGCGAACTGCGGCGGTTCGTCGATACATCGATCGTCAAGAGGAACACCACCGGGAGAAGAGCTTCGACCAAGAATTCGAATGGCTGCTGCAGACCCATGGGTTGGATATTCCGGAAAACGTAGCCGCCCCGAAGCTTTGATCTACACGCGTCGGAGGTCTCTCCGTCTCCAGCACAAAGAACATCGCATTTCCGTCGGCTTGCCGGGGTGAGTTGGCGGTTCTTCCGGGCCGTGCCGAAGGCACAAGGCAGCGGTAGCCACAGAATTCATTCTGTGGTTTTGGGTTCCGGGCTCAAGGTTCGTCCGTATCTGTGAATCCTAATTCTGTGGCTCTGTGGCTCTGTGGCTACGGCTCGGCGTCCGCCTCCAAATTGGGCACGTCTTCGGGCAGGCCGGGTTGAACGAGGGTCGGACGCCCGGACTCTTCTTTGGCTTTGCTGACGATGTCGCGCACGTCGGAGAGCAGGGCTTTGGCGTCGAAAACGATGCCGTCCTTGATGGTGTATTTGACGCCGCCGACCCGACGGGGCACGTTTTCCGCGTCCAATTTGATCGCTCCGGTGCCGTAGAGCACTTTCAGATTGGCGAGGGGATTCTGATCCACCACCACCAAGTCGGCGAGCTTGCCGGGCTCGACGCTGCCGATGTCTTCGGCTCGGCCGAGGGCCTCGGCGCCTTTGAGGGAGGCGGCGCGGATCACCTCGAGGGGATGGAATCCGGCCTCTCGGAGCAGCTCGAGCTCGCGGATGAAACCGAAACCGTAAACCTTGTAGATGAAACCGCTGTCGGAGCCGGTGGCGATCCGGCCCCCGCGGTTTTTGTAGTCCACCAGGAAATCCATCCACTTGCGATAGTTGGCCTTCCAGGCCACCTCGTCCTCGGTGGACCACTCAAACCAATAGGAGCCGTGGGCCTTGCGGGACGGTCGGAAGAAATCCCAAAGGGAAGGCAAGGTGTAGAGGTCGTGCCACTCGTCCCGACGCACACGCATCAGATCCCGGCTGGCTTCGTAGATGGTGAGGGTCGGCACCAGGGTGAAGTCCAGCTCCAAGAGCTCGTCGAGGGTGGCGTTCCAGGTGTCCGATCCCCGATCGGCGGCTTGGGCCCACAAACGGCCGGCTTGTCCGAAGCGGTGCTGCTCGTTTTGGTAGTTGTAGTCCAGGGGATAATCCTGCACCGTGCGGTCCGTGAACATGGCCTCGGGCAAGCCGTACCAATGCTCCATGGTGGTCAGGCCCCAGCGCGCGGTGTCGAGCACGTTGACCCGCGCCACCTGGAGCTGGGCGTGGTGGCACGCCGAGCGTAAACCCCGTTTTTTGATTTGATCGATGGCGGCGGCCATGATGTCCGGGCGGTAGCCGAAGAACTTAAATCCGTCGGCGCCTTTGTCGGCCATTTCATCGATCCAGTCGCGGGCCTGCTCGGGGGTGGTGAACGGCTCGTCTCGGCCCTGGCCGAAGGTCACGTAGGCATGAATCCGCGGCGCGGTGATCTCGTTCTTGAGGCTTTTCTCACGATGCTCGATGCAGAAGTCGATGCCCACCCCGCAGCCCGGGTCGCGGATCGTAGTCACGCCGTGACCCATCCACAGCTTCAGCACGTATTCCGCCGGAGTACCCTGGTGGGTGGTGCCGAAGTGACCGTGCATGTCGACAAATCCCGGCAGCACATAATGACCGCTGAGATCGATCTCCCGCCCACCGTCTTCGAGCTTGGGACGTCGCTCAGGGTCGGGATCGATACCGGGATAACCCACCACCTTGATCTGGCTTATGCGGTTGTTCTCGATGACGACATCCACAGGGCCGATGGGTGGGGAGCCGGTGCCGTCGATGAGGGTGACTCCGCGCAGGATCAGCTGCGGATACGGACCGTCCCCATGCTCGCGGGGTGGGGCGGGAGCGACCTGCTCTTCCGCGGGGTCTTCGGCGGATTCAGCTTCTTCGGCGGGGGTGGCCGGCTCCGGATCGTCTTGGGCGGCCAAAGGCAGAGCGCTGAGATAAGAAAAGCTGAGGAGCAGGGAAAGGACAACCAAAAGCCGAATCGCTGAACGCATCCGAATCTCCTGAATAACGTGGGTGGACCCCAAGGGCCGGCGATGATCCGCGGATCGAGGCGTCCCGACGATATCAGGTGGACGGGGCCGTGAGCGTGCGCTACCCTTGGCCGCGCTCGGGGCCTGATCGAGCCCGTGAAGCCCCTTCCCTCCCTTGCCATTCCACGGCGCGTGGTGACCCGCCCGCTGTTTCAGAATCCAGAAAGAATCCCATGGCCAAACCCGCCGGCGTGATCAATATCAGGAACCTCTCCGTCAAATGTGGACGGTGCGGTCAATACCAGGTGCTCAGCGCCTTTGCGCCCCTCGACGAAGAGTGGAACGTCTACACCTTCGAATGCGACTGGCCCCCCTGCGATGAGGATCGCGAAGCCTCCCAAACCCTGGTGGAGATACCCGCGGACCTCGACGAATTCGCCAATCGGGATCCCAAATGGGGTGGGGGCAAGAAACACGCTGGAGCGCAGCAACGCGCGGAATCGGATGCGCAGGAAGACGGGGACGAGAGCGAGGGCGAGAACGGCGGATTGGTGACCTTGGGCTCCGGTTGAGGTCGGCTCTCAAACAACACCGCCCAAAGCTGAAGCGGCCGCGCCGAGGAATCGGCCGGCCGCTTTCTGGTTTCGCGAGCTCGTGCTTTGTGATCAACCTCTGTGATCAACCTCTGTGATCAACCTCTGTGATCAGCGTGACGAGCGACCCACCTCATCGTCCACCAAGTCGGAGATTTGCTTCAGGGGCGATACCCGACCGGAGAGGGGCACGGGGCGACCGTTGACGAAGATCGACGGCGTGCTCGATACGCCCACGGACCTGCCGAGGGCGAGATCCGCCTGCACGACTTTCCGACCTTGGCCGCTGTCCAAGCAGCGGCTCAGCGCGTCGGCATCCAAGCCCACTCCCTGGGCTTGATCCAAGAGCTGGTCGATCGCCAGCCGGCCGAAATTTTCGAAGATGGAGTCGTGCAGTGGCCAGAATTTGCCCTGGTCTTGGGCGCAAGAAGCGACTTCCGCGGCCTGCATGGCTTGGGGATGAATAGAGGTCAGAGGGAATTGGCGGAATTCCAGACGCACCTTGTCGCCGTAGGTCTCCAAGACTTGGTCCACGACCGGCGCGATATTGCGGCAATACGGGCATTGGAAGTCGGAGAAGACCACCAGCTCCACGGGAGCCTCTGACTCACCCTTAGAAGGGCCGGCTTCGGCGGCAAGATCCGCGAAGCTCACACGAAAGGGCTGAAGCAGGGTCTGGACTTTGTGCTTCGCCCGCAGACTGGCGATCAGCTCTTGATGAAAAGACTGGGATTTCTGGCCGATCAAGAGCTGGCGGATTTGGTCGGCGACCGCTTCCTTCGGCTTGCGGACCCTGGCTTGATTGGCCGTATACCAGGCGTCGATTTCCGAATCATCGACCTCGACCTTGGAGAGGACCTCCGCCTCGAGCAGCTGCTCGCTGGTCAGGCCCCGGCTTTCGGCTTCCATGGCCACTAGGCGCTCGTCGATGAGCTGGGCCAAAGTGCCTTCCAGCAATTGCTTGCGCTGCATGTCCAGCTGCTGAAGCTGGGCCGCGGCCTTCTTTTCGAGCTCGGCGCGGGTGATCTCCAACTCGTCGATACGTGCCACACTGGCCTCAGCCGAGCTCCGATGCTCGGCGCAGGCCTTGCCCTCGGCCTTCTCCGGGCAGGACGAGTCGTCGCCACAGGCGGCGAAAGAGGATCCGAAGGTAAAAGTGGATGCGAAGAACGCAGATGCGATCCAGATGGCTTTGCGTCGTAGGCTCATGATGCTCTCCTCAAGGGCTGGGCTCGGCGTAGGCCGCGCCCGGCACCGGGTGGTCGTAGATCCGTGGCGTGGCATACGGTCGAGGCGGGATGCCTCGGCATGACGAGCCCGTAGATCCGGTGTCGGTTTCGGCCCCACCGTCCGAGGTAGAGCCGACGACCGAACCCTAAGGAGAGGTTGGGTCAGTTGCTTGAGATGATTCTCAGTTTTTGGTCAAGAAATCTCAAACTACTGATTTGTAGACACTTAGAAAGTGTCCACTTAGAAAGTGTCAGGTGATTATCCCCGGACGGGTTGATTAGGTATCAGGTGAATATCCCCAGCAGGTATCAGGTGAATGCTCACCAGGTTTGGCAGGTGTCAGGTGAGTATCCCCAGACAGGTTTTGCAAGTGTCAGGTGAGTATCCCCAGGCAAGTGTCAGGTGAGTATTCCCAGGCAAGTGTCAGGTGAATGCTCACCAGTTTTGGCAGGTGTCCAGGTTTGGCAGGTGTCAGGTGAGTATCCCCAGACAGGTTTTGCAAGTGTCAGGTGAGTATCCCCGGTGGGCAAGTGTCAGGTGAGTATCCCCAGGCAGTGGGCAAGTGTCAGGTGAGTATCCCCAGGGTGGGCAAGTGTCAGGGTGGGCAAGTGTCAGGTGAGTATCCCCAACAGGTGTCAGGTGAATGCTCACGGGGATTGGCTCGACCAAGAAAAGACATTCCCGGACTCGAAACCGTCCAAGAAAATGGCGCCTGGGTCGCCGTTGTTGATCCGGACCCTGAATCCCGTGGCGGTCGACGATTCCACCTCTACGGAAATACTGTTGGCGGCATCGGCGAAGGTCTCTCCCACGGTCCACATGGTGCCGGGATTGTCGCCGTAGTCGGCGGGAGGATTTTGGCCGTCGACCGCCCAGGCCGGCTCGCTGCGGCCGGTGTTGACCTCGTGGATGATCACCGCGTCGCCGGCCAGATTGGATTCGTAGTCGCCGGAGCGGATCCGCGCTTCCACTGTGTACCAGCGATTGCCGGCGATGGGAATCCTGGCGATTTGATAGTTGGTGGCGTCCGCGAGGGCGGTGTGATCGAGCAGAATGGAGGTGCTGCTGTTGGCGGGTGCCTCAAAGCGACGAGCCGGCGCGAACCAACCGAGCTGATCCTTGTGGTACGCGTTGACATGTTTGCCCAGGGCGCCATAGGTGGAATCGTTAGCCGCATATCCCGTCGCCGAGCTCATCACATCCCATGGGCTGTCGTAGGGATTGCCGTCGCCATCGAAGTTGTTGGCGTGGGGCAGGCCGAAGCCGTGACCCATTTCGTGGGCGATCACCGCCTCTTGGGCGTAACCCCAGGGCGGCTCCCAGGTGGTGCGCCAGGACTTGGACACGCCGTCGAGGGTGGCGAAGCGCCCGCCGCCCCAGGCGCAGCAGTCGAGCAGGGCATTGAGCATGATGTTGATGCCTGCGAAGGGTGATCCGCCGTTGGAGAAATCGACCACTGGATCCACCGCAGCGGTGCAGTCATTGAAGATCAAATCCAGATTGGCCGCTGTTCCTGAGCCGGGAGTCGGCACGTAGCTGAGGTGGGTGCCTGGGAGCGTGACCCAATCGACCGCGGTGGAGCCGACGATGTCGATGGCATCCGCTGAGACCTCACGCCAATAGTGGTCCAAGCCGCCTGGATTGTTCCCGTACATGCCTTGGAAAAAGGAAAGATCCTCGGGCTCGTCACCGATGTCGGAGAATTTGCAGAGGATCGAAATCCAGGGCTGGGAGCCGGAAACCCCGCCTAAGGACGAGGTGCCCCCGCCTTCCAACCGTAGCGCCGACACGGGGACCTCACCGCGAGGGCCGAGGGCCGCCGTCGAGCGAGGGAACGCGGTCACGCGATAACCATTCCAACGGGAGACGCCACCGGTCAGCAGCTCGTCGCTCACCTGCAGCTCCGTGGTCTTGCCCTGATCGTCGGTGAGGGTCACCCGGCGGTGCACGATCGGACGATCCTCGTCGTGGGAGTCTCCCCAAACGATATTCAGCCAACCGGACAGAGGGGCCACGGTCTCGTCGGCAAAGGCTGTTCCTGTAGGTAGCAGGACGAGGATCGTGACGCATGCCACGGAGACCAGTCTTTCGGAAAGGCTCCGGGTGGTTTCGCAGGCGGTGGCGGTTTTCGGGCGAATTTCCGATGAAGAGAAGCGAGAGATAGAGGACATACAGTGTCTCCTAAATAGAGAGCGAGCGATTCTGCATATGCAGATTAAAGTATATCAGCTGCGTGCGGAGCTGGTGCCGGCAGGAAGCCGTGCGTTGAGATCCGCTTTGATGTAGGACGCGTCATCGGAATGAAAAGTCCGAGCTCAAGCCCTATCTCGTTGTTCTCTGCCTCAAGTCGTCGTTCAGGTCTTCGCTCAGATCCCCGAAAGGAGGAGCCGGAGGTAAGAGCTAGATACCCATGCTGCGGCGCTTGTATCCGGCGGGGGGCTCAAAGTCGTCCGGATCGAGGGCTCGGCGAGTAGCAGAGCGCAGGACGGTCTCATCCGTCAACGATCCGTCCTCGCCGAATTCTCGGGTGACTACAGGGAATCCGTCGAGCTCCCGCATGTGCTCAAAAACTCCGCCGTCGAAGGTGTCGCCGTCTTTTTGACCGAAGTCGGGAATGGAGTCGAGCAGCTTCTCGAAAAATTCGGCCATGCCTTCGAATGCGTCCACCGCCTCTTCGCCACCCTCAACATTGGACCAATCGGTGACCCAAAGCTCTCGCAGCTTGCGGCTCTCGCGGAAGACCTCGTATTTCACGCAGGGATAGCCGTTCTTTTCAGCTCGTTCGTTGGTCTTCCGCAGCTCTGATTTGGGCCGTGAGGGGGTGTCGGTAGTGCCTGGAGGCATGCGGTCCTTGAGCATCTTCTCCATCATAGCTCGTTGGTCCGCCGGCACGTTCTTGAGGGCTTCTTCGACTTGAGACATCGCCGAGCTGACCTGGTCCGCCATCTGTTGGACGGCTTGCTCGTTCATCACGATGTAGGATTTTTCGCTGTGGTCGACCACCACCATTTCCCGGCGATCACCGCGGTAGATCATGTCTCCCTTGTCGTTGTGCCTGCCGGCGGCGATTTCCATCTTGAGGTTTTTGCCCTCTACATAGCCTTCCGAGGCTTGTGTTTTCGGCGGAGATTGCTGATGATCCGTGGTTTCAATCTCGAACACCACCCCAGCCCCGGCGGGCAAGGCGATCAAGAACGTGGTGGCAAGGGCGAAGATAAAAAGGCGTTGGAAAGCTCTCACGGCGGATCTCCTTTTGGCAGGCTGGTGTCACCACCGTTAGTCGGGGCACACCCGGCAGAAACTCAGCAAATAACTCGGGCTCGGCTTCGCGTTGAGAGCCGAGCCCGATTGAGATTCTCAGCCGGATCCTGCCTTGTCAAGGCATGGATCCGCTAGCTCAAGGCGCGGCGATGATCGGCTCCTTGGCATGCCCTGCTGATTTCTTGACCTTGATCGTTTCTTTGGATCTTGAAGGGGAACAACGATCCGAGGGGCGGGGGTCTTCGACTTGCTCCAAGCTCTCTTGCCATCGATCTTGCCAACCGGAGGCAACCGTTGACGCCTTGTCACCCGTCAGGATCTGTCGGCCCAAGGGATTGCCCTGAATCCGTTGGTAGAAATCGCCCAGACCTTCGTCTCCGACACGACCTTGGGCCCAGGCCCGCAGCAACGGCCGAAGGCCTGCCACCAGCTCGGTGCTGTGGACCTCGGTGGCCCAGAGGTCCCCGAGACGATCACCGTGCAGGCGACCGCCGACGTAAATGTCGTATTTCTCGGGTTTGCGACCGACGAATCCGAGATCCGCAGTGTAAGGACGGGCGCAGCCGTTGGGGCAGCCGGTCATGCGCAAGCCCAGGTTCTCGTTTTCCAGCCCGAGGGCTTCCAGCTCCACCTCGAGCTCGTCCAGCAGGTAGGGCACGAAACGCTCGGATTCCGTCAGCGCCAGGCCGCAGGTGGGCAGGGCCGGGCAAGCCAAGGCGAAGCGACGCACTGGACGTGCTTTGAGGGCGTCCGCGGCGCCGAAGGCTTCAAGAATCTTCTCCACCCGGGCCAGGCCTTGCTCTTCGAGATCGGCGAGCAAAAGGTTTTGATCCGGGGTCAAGATGACGGTGGGGCTCAGGGCCTCGATCACCGAGCGCAGGGCCGTCTTGAGCCTACGACGCCCCCGGTCGATGATCCGGCCGTTTTCGATCCACAGGCCCATGAACCACCTCCCGTCGGCTTGACGATGGGCTCCCAGATGATCCCGATGGGTGAGCGGTCCGACCTCTCTCCAAGACTGTAGCGGTCGTCCGAATTCCCGCTCCACCTCGGGGCGGAAGCGTTCAGTGCCCCAATCCTCGATCAGATATTTGATCCGAGCGTGCTTGCGGTCCGACCGATTGCCGTGATCCCGGAAAACCCTGGCGATCGCTTGCACCGCGGCGATGGCGTCCGCTCGATCGACATATCCGAGCTGGGATCCCAAGCGTGCGTAGGTGTCGGCTTTGCGGTGGGTCATGCCCAAGCCGCCTCCGACCAGGAGATTGACCCCGACTACCCGTTCATCTTCCACCACCGCCACCAATCCCACGTCTTGGGTGTACACGTCGACGGTGTTGTCGTCCGGCAGGGCGATGGCGGTCTTAAATTTTCGCGGCAAATAGGTTTCGCCATAGAGCGGCTCGGCGTCGCCGTCTGCTGCGGGGGCGGTCTCCGACGAGCCGACCTTCTCGCCGTCGAGCCAAATCTCGTGGTAGGCACCGGTTCGGGGCTCGAGGGCCCGGCTCAGCTCTAAGGCCAATTCCTGAGCCGACTCGTAGGCCCCCGAAAGGGGAGCCGGTGGTGCCATGACGTTGCGTCCTACGTCGCCGCAGGCCGCCAAGCTGGTGACCAGCTGTTCGTTCATCCTCGCCATGGCGGACTTCAGCTCACCTTTCAGGATGCCGTGAAATTGCAGGGTCTGGCGAGTGGTGATGCGCAGAGAGCGATCGTGGGTGACGTCGTCCGCCAAGCGGTCGAGACCGAGGTAGGACTCGGCGGGTAAACGGCCGCCGGGCAATCGAGTCCGGACCATGAACGACCAAGCCTTGTCGCCGCCACTGGCTCGCAGGGCCGCCCGGGCATCTCGATCGTCCTGCTGGTAGATGCCGTGGAATTTCAACAATTGGAGGTCGTCGTGTTCGAACGAGGCGGCGTCGCCGGCTAGGGTTTCGGCGATCGTGCCCCGCAAGCGCCGGCTCGCGGCTTTGGCGACTTCTACCTTGGTGACCTTCGCGGCTTTGGCTGGGGGCTGCTGATTAGACCGATTCCCGTTCTGTGACACTTTTTCTTTATGAGACACGGTGGGCTCCTCTCAAGGACGTGCTTTCCATCGGCGGAGCATGATTGGGTAGCTCTGGTGAGTACGGCGGACCGTCAGGGATCCGTGGGATGCGGCTGTCGTGGGTTTGGCCGGTCTGGGCACGACCTTCGGCCAAGCGAGATCGGAGCTCGACCACCGGACCGATCACCACTGTGGCCGGAGATTGGACCCTTTCCTCGAGAGCGGTTTCCGCCAGACGATCCAACCGGGTCGTGTGGACCCGCTCGTCGTCAAAAGTGCCGCGCTCGATGATCGCCGCTGGGGTGTCCCCGGACTTTCCATGGGCCAACAGCGCGTCCCTCAGGATCGGCAATTGGGCGACTCCCATGAGCACCACCAAGGTGTCGATCCGGGCGAGGGCTCGCCAATCCGGGGCGTCGAAACCCGCGGCCCGATGACCGGTGACCACGGCGAAGTCGGCGGCGATGCCCCGGAAGGTGAGCGGTATGGAAGCCTGGGCCGGCACGCCGACGGCGCTGGTGACCGCCGGCACCACATCCCAAGGGATGCCCGCATCCGTGAGGGCCAGCGCTTCTTCGCCGCCGCGACCGAAGACGAAAGGATCGCCTCCTTTGAGCCGGACGACCCTCTTTCCGGCGAGGGCGCGGTCGATCAGGATGCGTCCGATCTCCTCTTGGTGGGCGGCTTGGCGTCCCGGGGCTTTGCCGACATAGATGCGCTCACAATCCATGGGGGCTTCGGCCACCAGCTCGGGTGATACCAAGCGGTCGTACACCAAGGCCTCCGCTCGGCGGATGAGCTTGAGCCCGCGCACGGTGACCAGCTCGGGGTCACCGGGGCCTGCGCCCACGAGGTGGACGATTCCCCGGGGTGGTCCGTGGCCCGGCACCGTGGAATGGAGCAGATGAAGTGGGCGGTTTGGAGGCACGCTCATGTCACACCGCCTCGTGCAGCAGGTCTCTTGCCGATGCTGAGCCCGCCGCGTTTGCATCCGCGGCTGATTCGGCGGTGATCTCCGCGTCGGCCACGAATCCCTGGTTTTTGAGATGGGTCACCAACAGATCGGCATTGGCTGCGGCATCGGCTTCGGTGGTCGAGAGCACCACTTCCGGATTGAGGGGGGCCTCGTACGGATCGTCGATGCCGGTGAAGTTGCGGATCTCACCCCGGCGCGCCCGCGCGTAGAAACCTTTGACGTCCCGGGATTCGCAGACCTCGAGGGGGGTGTCGACGAAGACCTCCACGAAGCGTCCTTGCCCGACCCGAGCCCGCACTTCGTTGCGGGCAGCTCGATAGGGGCTTACGGCCGCCACCACCACCGTGCCGCCATGGCGGACGATTTCCGCAGCCACGTAACCGATGCGACGAATATTCAGGTCGCGGTCTTCGCGGCTGAAACCCAGCCCGCGCGAGAGCAGGGTGCGCACCACGTCACCGTCGAGCAGGGTGACCTGACGTCCGGATTCCTGCAGGCGGGCGACTAGGACCTCAGCGGTGGTGGATTTGCCGGAGCCGCTGAGGCCGGTGAACCAGATGCACACCCCTTGTTTGTGACGGGGCGGGTAGGCGTCTTCGAGAATGCGCGCCACCTCCGGACGAGTGAACCAGGACGGCAGGCGTCGCCCTCGGCCCAGGTAGTCCTCGCGCACTTGGGTGCCGGAGAGAGACAGGACCTTGCGGCCCTCCGGCACCCGTGAGGCTTCTTCGTAGCGTTGCTCGTCGGGCAGATAAACCAGCTCTTGGAAGGCCACGGGCGCCACACCGACCTCGTCTTGGTGACCGGCGACCAGCTCCTGGGCGTCGTAGGGTCCGTAGAAGGGTTTGCCTTGGGAATCCTTGCCCGGGCTGGCGTGGTCCCGGCCGACGATCAAGTGGTTGGCACCGTAGTTTCGGCGCACCAAGGCGTGCCAGAGGGCTTCCCGGGGTCCGGCCAATCGCATGGCCAAGGGCAAGAGGGCGAGCACCGAGCGGTCCGGGTCGTAGTAGCGGCCGGCCAAGGCTTTGTAGGTACGCACGCGGGTGAAGTGGTCGACGTCGCCGGGTTTGGTCAAGCCCACCACCGGGTGCAGCAACAAGGTGCCGCCGACCCGGTCGGCGGCGGATTTGGTCAAGGTTTCGTGGGCGCGATGCAGGGGGTTTCGGGTTTGAAAGGCGACGACGTTGGCGCGGCCCACCTGCTCCAGACGGCTGCGGGTTTCCCTCGGCTCGAGCACCAAATCCCGGAAATCGTGTCGGGGGGGCAGGTCGAGCACCTGCAAGCGGCCCGCGATGTTGATCTTGGGCCAAGCGTGCATCTCGGCCACCAGGGGATGGCGCTCGTCGGTGGTGCCGTAAACCGCGAGGGCCTCCTCTTTGAGGCTCCACGGGTAGATCTCCTCGATCCGCAACACGGCGAGCAAGTGATTGCGGGAGTCTCTCAGGGCGACCTCCCGGTCGAAGGCGATTTCCGGCCCGGGTTCGACGGAGAGGGTGATGGGAATGGGCCACAGAGTGCCGTCGGCGAGTCGGCTTTCGGCCAATACCCGTTGATAGTCGTCGCGACCCAAGAATGCTTTGAGCGGCGAAAAGGCACCCGTAGCCAGCAGCCACAAATCGCAAACCGCGCGGTCCGAGAGCTGGATGCTGGGCAAGTGAGCGGCTTTTTCCACGGCCTCCGGTTTTTCACCGGTGGGAATTCGAAGATCGATCAGCTCGCCACCGTAGGGGGAGATCAGGAGATCCGAGTCTGTTTGCAGGCTCGCGGGGGTGGTTTCGGGCGGGTTTTGGACAGACATATGTTCAATTCCTTTTTAGATGACTAAGTCGGTAGATCGGTGCTTGCGAGTCGTCAACGGATCCAGAAAGGCTCTCTCGGCGGGTCGGGCGGCGCCCTGCGCGCGTCGCTACGAGCTCGCGCCTCCGCTGCGATGCCGTTTTAAGTTGTTGATGTGTAGGATCTTAGGCCGATCCGACCGTTGAATCGCTCAGACAAGCTTCGCTTTCCGTGCTCGGTGCGCCGCGCCTTCCGGATCCTCGAAAACGTTAAAAGTGGACAGAATCTAGCTTGTGGAGGATTCCGGTTTAGGGGTGAGATGGATGCCGCATTCTTTGGCGCTGCCATCGGTTCTGGATTCCCACCACCAGCGCCCGGAACGAAGGTCGGCGCCTAGGGCCACCGGCCGAGTGCACGGCGCGCAACCAATGGACCGGTACCCTTTTGAGTAGAGGGGGTGACGGGGCACGTTGTGACGTCGGACGTAATCGTCCACTTGCTTCTCGGTCCAATCCGCCAAGGGTGCGAGCTTGACCAAACCTTGGTGGGGCGGGTCGTCAAAGGTGACTTTCAGCGTGTCCTTTCGGCTCTCCGCTTGATCCCGTCGTAGCCCGGTGATCCAGGCGTCGACGTTGCCGAGGACCCGCTGCAACGGCTCTACCTTGCGCACCCGGCAGCAGTCCCGTCGGTTTTTGAGGGATTCGTAGAAGAGATTGGGGCCCCGCTCGCGCACCAGCTCCTGAATCGCTTGGGGATCCGGGGAGACCACTTCCAGGTGGGCTCCGTAACGTCGACGCACGGTTTCCATGGTGTCGTAGGTTTCTTGGGGAAGCCGTCCGGTATCCAAAGTGATCACTCGGATGTCCGGGTCGATTCGCCAGGCCATATCCAACAGCACGAGGCCGGTCGATTGGAACGAGGTCACCAGGGCGAGCCGTCGTCCCCAGCGCTCGATGGCCCAGCGCAACAGATGCTCTGGGGATCGGTTTTCAAAATGATCCGCCCAAGCGAGCGGGTCGATGATCGGTAGATCAGGTCCTTCGGGATCCGCGATCGGGCGCGAGAAAGCCTTCGCGGTCGGCGGAGCATCGAGAATTTGAGTCGGCATATCTCACCTATGCAAGCACCCCATCCGATCTGAGAATCGGGTAGCGGTAGCTCAGCTGAAGGGCTATAAATCTTTCTGAAGGCGCAATAATCCATCGGAAAGCGATAGGTATTTGCTTTCCCGGCGTGCCGATTCGCTGTGCGGCGGATCAGCGGTTACAACAGCTGGTACAGGAACAATTCCGGCTCATGGGTGCCTGCCTTTGAAGGGGGAATTGGAAAGGGCAAGGTGGGAAGCACGCATGGAAGAGGAAGGGAATTCTCGACCCGAACGATGGCGTCCTGAGCCGTGGCTCAGAAGCGTGGGCGACTCGGTCTCAAACCTCGAAGGGTTTGGGTGGGTCGCTATTAAGTCCATTCTTTTCAGCATCTTGTGAGTCCTTTGTGGGCTCGAAATTCGGTGTTGGCTTTCGGGCCCAAAAAAGGAAGGACCCGCGACGGTGAGCCGGCGCGGGTCCTTGGAGAGTGCTTCGTTGTTCGGGCTATCCGAAGCTTTACAACACCTCTTCCCAGGCTCGCGCGGTCTTGCTACAACAACAACACGCACAAACGGAGCCCGTACAGACGCAGCTGAAGCTGCTTGCATGGGTGCCGGTCGTGTTGAGCCGGTGCGCAACCGCGACGTTCCGAGATGAGATGGGGTCGGCTTCGAACATGTTGGGAGGATAGGTCACGATTTGGTAGCTGTCAAGCGGTTCGACAGTTTTCATACCAAAAACCGTTCTGAGCGGCCGGCGACAAGGGATGAGAGGTCGTGGTGACGACTCCTGACGATTCGGAGACATTGGTGGCCGTCAGCCCGAGCTAACGAAACGGTAGGACCTCCTACGTGGATCGCCCATACGTTCGGAATTCCGGAGCATGAGGATCGGGCTAGCCGCCTGGTTTCGTCAGCCTGCCGGCAGGATGCGTTTTGCCAGACGCTCGATGCGGCCCCAGGCCAGATCCGAGACTTCTTCCGGGCTGAGGTCCAGACCTTGCCTTAGATCGTCCAGCAAGCGGGGATAGCAGGCGGCATTGCCATAGCCCTCGTGGAATTCCAGGGAATGGGTTTCCGGGTCGAAGCCCGGCACGTCCCCCTCGTAGAAGAAGTCGGCGCCCATCACCTGGGCGTCGAGCACGCCGATGTCGCGGGCATATTTGAGCTGGTTGACGAAACAATCGGCCGGATCACCGTCGAGGAAACGGGAAAGCAGGTTCAAACCGATCACCCCTTGGCGCCGGGCGATTTCCTTGGCGGCTTCGTCGGATAAGTTGCGCGGGATGTCGACGATGCCGGCATACGGGGAATGGCTGGCGATCACGGGCAGGTCGAGACCCTTGGAGTAGGTGTAGTCGAGCACATCGTGGGCGAGCCGCGGGCAGGCGTGGGAGAGGTCCACCGCGGGGCCTCGATCCGCCAAGAAATCCAAGAGGGCTCTGCCGTCGTCGGTCAGGCCGGTTTCGGCTTGGTTGCCGCCGCCGAAACGATTGGCGGTATTCCAGGTTAGGCTTACGTAGAGCACGGGGCCGGTAAGCTGGACGAGGCGGTCGAAGCGATCGAGCGCGCGATCCAGGGGCTCATCCTCCTCGGCAAAGGCGGAGGCGTTTTCAATGGCCGGAATCACGCCGACCCGCCCGTCGTCCGCGAGCAATCCATCGAGATCCCGCGCGGATTGAACGGCTTGCAGGTCTTCCGCTTGCTCGTCGATCAACCGGGCATAGATCTCCGCTTGCCTGCCGCCGATCGCCGTCCACTCCGGCGCGGTCATGACGAAGATGGCCAAGGTTTGCAGCGCCACGCCGCCTTCCCGCAGTTGCCGAAGAGAAACCCGGCAGCGGTCGTCGCGGATCGAGCGGCTCTCTCCGTGCATGGCGCCGACCACGAGATAAGCGAGCAAGTCGCAGTGTAGGTCGGCGACGGGTTGGCTCGCGCGGGAGTTGGGAGACATAGGAAGACCTCAGGGGTAGGGGTTTAAGGATTCTCTAAGCGACGGCGCTCGAGGTGACCTCGAGGGGGCCGGCATGGTCGAGGATGTCGTCGGGAATGGGTCGCAAGGCCTGTTCGATGACCTTCAGGTCGGCCCCCGGTCGATGGGCGTTTTGGGAGAGCGTGCGTCGCCAAGCGCGGGCTCCCCGATGGCCGACGAAGAGATTCACCATATGGCGGGTGATCCGCCCCAAGGGAATACCTTCGTCCAATTGATCGGAAATGTAGCGCATCAGACGTTCGACCACCTCGCGACGGGTAGGGATCGAAGCCCGTGGGTCGAAGAGGGCGCGATCCGTCTCGGCGAAGCTGTAAGGTCGGGCGTAGGCGGCTCGGCCGATCATCACCGCGTCCACGGGCTGCCCATGGCGCGGGGCGAGGTGGGAGAGGGCTTGGTCCAAATCCAAGATGCCGCCGTTGGTTTCGATCACCAGGTCGGGACGCTCGGCTTTCAGCCGATGGACCTCTTCGTGACGAAGGGGCGGGATCTCACGATTTTCCTTGGGGGACAAGCCCTGGAGCCACGCCTTTCGGGCATGGACGGAAAATCGATCGCACCCCGCCCGAGACACCGTGTCGACGAAGCTCAGCATGTGCTCGTAGGTGTCGATTTCGTCGATGCCGATGCGATGTTTGACGGTCACCGGTAGGTCCACTTTCGCGCGCAGGGTCGCCACACAATCCGCGACCCGTTCCGGCTCGGCCATCAAACAAGCCCCGAATCGCCCTTTCTGCACCCGATCGCTCGGACAACCGACATTCAGATTGACCTCGTCGTAGCCCAAATCCTCGGCAATGTGAGCACATTCGGTCAGGGCCTCGGGATCGTCACCGCCCAACTGGAGCGAGATCGGATGCTCGTCCGGGTGATACGCGAGAAGTCGTTCCCGTTCCCCGTGCAGGATCGCGCCGGTGGTGACCATCTCCGTGTACAACAGACTATGGCGGGAGATACACCGGAACAGAAAACGGAAATGGCGATCCGTGCGGTCCATCATCGGCGCCACGGAGAGGGGACGGGTGATTCCCCGTCGTTCCGCGATGTCGGGTCGAGAAGGGGGCGGTGTGGAGATGGGTTGCTTCAGATCGGTCATGGTGGGCCTCGTCGGGCCGGATTATAAGCGCTTGCTAGGTAATGCCGTAGAGCATGGCTTTGGCGGCCAAGGTATTGCGCGAGATGCCCATCAGCTTGGCAGCCTCCCGTTTGTTGCCGTCGGTGCGCCGGAGCGCTTCCCGGATCAGCTCCGACTCCACCTCCGCCAAGCGCTCTCTCAGATCGAGGGAATCCCTTTCCTCCAGCTCTCGCAGCTCCGGCGGCACGGTTTGGGTGTCGGAGGCTTCGGTGGACGAAGCGTCCTCCGAAGCGCTCAGCTTGGGGCTGAGCAGGGATGAATCGAGCACTTGTCCGGACGTGGAGCGCTGCACGGCCCGGCGCAGCTCGTGCTGTAGCTCCCGGATATTGCCGGGCCACGGATAGACGAGCAGCAGGTCGAGCGCTTTCTGGCTGATGCCCCGCAGTCGCACGCCTTTTGCCGCGCTGAAGCGCTGCACGAACCCTTGGATCAACACGGGTAGATCGTCTTGGCGAAGCCGCAGGGGCGGGATTTGAACCACATCGGCCGCGAGTCGGTAGTAGAGGTCGGCGCGGAAGGTGCCGTCGTCGACCCGCCGCTCCAAATCCACATTGGTGGCGGCGATCACCCGCACGTCCACCTTGCGCAGCTCGCCTCCCACGGGCTGTACCTCGCCGTATTCGAGCGCCCGCAACAGCTTGGCTTGGAGGTCGAGATGCAGCTCGCCGATCTCGTCTAGGAAGAGGGTGCCCCGCTGAGCGCGGACGAAGCAGCCGGGCCTGGCGGCGACGCCGGTGGCCGCACCCTTGGCCACTCCGAACATCTCCGCTTCGAGCAGATTACCGGGGATCGCCGCGCAATTGATGGTGATGAAGGGCGCGGTCGCCCGGGGCGAGGATCGATGCAGGGTTTGGGAGATCATCTCCTTGCCCGAGCCGGTCTCACCGAGCACCAATACGGGATAGTCGCTGTCCGCGACGGCTTCCATGTCCCGGTAGAGCCGCATCATGGCTTCGCCGTGGCTCTCCAGATAACCGTCGGGAAATTGGAGCCGTCCCGGATCGATATCCGTGGGAGCTTCCTGTTGGGCGGAGCCGACACCGGCGATCAAGGTGCCGAGGAATTTCATCAGCGGCTCGTTGGGCTCGGGAGGATTCTCGTCCACCAAGAGCAATAGCTGGGTCTCGTTCTGGGCCACGGGCACCATGCCGGCGAAGCCGTGATCCAGGATTAGGCCGATCCAGGCACGCTGCTCGAGGCTGGATTGGGCCGCGAGCTCTAGATCCCCCTGACACCTTTGCAGCTCCGAGCGGATGGTCTCGAAGGGACCCCAGGTGGCGGTCCAGACCCACTCACCGCCCGGTGGTAAGGAGAGCAGCGCGGCCGACGCATAGCCGAGGCGGGCGGCGATCGATTCCAACGCGGACTCTTGATGGCTTCCCGGATGGGCGGCCAATCGCGCGGTGAGATTACCCAGCCACTCGAAAAGCGGTGCCGCGGCCAGCTCCTCGTGGGTGGAAAAATCGGTTTCCCGTTGCCACAGATCCGTTTCCGCCCGAGTCGCGGTCAGCGCCATCGGTCGATCCATGTCCGGAGTCTTGAAGTCCTCGAAAACCAGGGCGACCCGGGCGTCTTCCGGCTGCACCTCCTCGAGCCGAAAGACGGCCGAGCCCAGGGCCAGCTCGTCCCCGGGAAGAATCTTCGATAGGGCCGATCGGCGCCCGTTGACCCAGGTTCCGTTCTTGCTTTCTTGATCCTCCACAATGACCCCGTCGGGGGTGACCGAGAGCACCGCATGGCGTCGAGAAATGCCCGGGCCTTCCAACACCAGCTGATTGCCCGGATGGGCGCCGATGGCCATGGTGCTCGACGACAGAACCAGCGTGATCGGCTGACCGTCGAGCTCACCGACCAAGCGGTAGGCAGTTTCGGGCGCGGGCGGCTCGGATGGAGAGAATGGGCTCATGGGTAAAGTCATTATAGGTCCGGTCCGAGGTCGGAATGGACCTCTGGGGACCTTGAATCCGTGCTTCGCGGGTCGCCGATTAGTCGGCGAAAAGGAAGAAGCTCAAGCCGCTGTAGATCCAAAAGATCCCGACGATCCTGAGTACCCAGAGAAGGTTCGAGACTCCGAGCAAGAAGAAGTTATGCACGGGAAAGGGGATTCTTAGCGGATCATGGGCCCTGCCGACAGTCAAATAACCCCAAGCCGCGAAGTTGACCGTCAGACCGATGGTGAGCTGAAAAACGGCGCGCACGGTGTCGAGGCACAGGGGAGGCTGTCGGCCGGTAGCGGCCCAAGCGAGACTGCCGAGCAGGAGCAACAGAGGGGCGAAAATGCCTGGGGCCAAGACCCAACGATAGCGGTAGGCGAAGGTGAAGAATCGCTCGAGATGCCAACGATAGCGCTCCCGGCATCGGGCGTTTTGGACGCCTCCACGGTGATGGATCTCCAAGGCGACGCCCTCGCCGCGGGCCAAGACTTGGTTGGACCAAAGGCATTTTCGGGAGGCGACCCAGACCATGTAGGGGCGGGCGATGAAACGATGGCCGAGCATCAAGCCGACGCCGATTCCCAGGCTCCAGCCAATGGGCTCAGGGTGTCGGACGAAAAGGAAGAGCACTACCGGGATAAATAGGAAGAGCAGGACTCCGAGCCCCTGCGCCTTCCAGGCGGAGGTTGGAAGATCGGGCTCTTTCGAGCTCATGGGGCCTCTCCATTGAAAATAGATTCGCAGATCGAGCGTTGTTCCTCAGCTTTGACGGCCAGGGCGAATTGGCAGCGAGCCTTCAGCAGATTATGGTCCCCGGCGATCGGAAACCGGCTCCGGTCCTCTCGAAAATAGCTGTTCTCGGTGGCGTCGGTGCAGAAACGGGCCGCCAGCTCGAGACAAATTCTCTCGATTCCCGGCACCAGGGAGTGGCGCTCCTCCTCGGTGATCGGCCCGATGGCCTGAAGCCAAGCCCCGGCGGAAGCGCGAAATAGATCCAGATTGAAGTCGCAACGCTCCGGGTCTTCCTCACCGGCGGGATTGCACCAGCTGCGCCAAGCGTCGCCCATTTCCGCGGCCAGGCTTTGAAAGCCGATGGTGTCGAGATCCACCATGCAGATTCCGACGCTTCCGGTGGCATCGAAACGAAGGTTCGAGATCTTGGGATCCCCGTGGCAGACCCGCTCCGGCAGGTCGAGCCGACCCGGGCCGTCCAACCAAGCCTGCCAGCGGTCGAGGATCGAGCGACCGAGCTTCCTGGCCGGGACCTCCAGCGGGTGGTCGTCACAGCTCTCCAGGGCGTTTCGGAGATGATCCATATGGCCCAAGGTGTTGTGGATGTCGCGCTTTGGGGCTTTTAGATCGGGCTGCCAATCGGTCAAGGCGCAGTGGAATCGACCCAGCAGCTCGCCGGCGGCCCGAGCCTGGACCGCTGAATCTAGACGATGGGCGGTCGAGCCCGGAATGAAGGTCATCGCCCGCCAGAATCCGGATGTATCCGTCGAGAAGAGGTCTCCGGCGCGGGTGGGAAGCATTCGCGGGGTGGCCAAACCCTGTTGATTCAGGCGTTCCGTCAGGGCGTGGATGTCCTGCTGGATGGCGGGATCAAAGATCGGATTGACCCATTGCAACACCGCGTCGGGACCCGGGCCGACCATGAAGGTGCGGTTGATCAACCCGTCGTCCGCGGGTCGGATCGGACCATCGAGGTGCCAGTCGGCCAATGCTTCTTCAGGTGTCTTCAAGGGCTAGGATTTTTTCAGCGTTACGGATCGGCACGTGAGGGTCAACGTTAAGACGCGAGCACTATGGTGCGAAAGACTCTGGTGCGAAAGACTCTGGTGCGAAAGACTATGGGGCGAACCGCAGCGTCAGTCGATGGAAGACCGCGACCGGCTCTCCGTCGCGGGTGGCGGGACGGAATCGCCAGCGTTGAACCGCTTCCACCGCGGCTTCGCTGATGCCGTGGGGAAGCCCTTCGAGCACCTCCACCCGGCTCACCCGTCCGTCGCGGCCCACCACGACTTCCAGGGTTACGGTGCCTTGGACGCCGGTCGCCCAGGCACTTTGTGGGTAGGTCGGCAAGGGTGACACAAAACGGCTCGGAGGTGTGAAATCTCCTCGCCACGGTAAGGGATCGTCCAGGGTGCCCTTGGCCGAAGCTCCGGCGACGGCGCTGTTGTTTGGGAGTGGATCCGGGTCGGGAGTGGATCCCGAGGCGTCCCCGCCGGAAGCATCTGGGGTGGTCGTGACGGGGGTGTTGAGATCGGCCGGGGGATCTTCCAAGGAGAATCGAAACGCGAGGCGGTAAGAGCTTTCCACCGGCACGTTGTCGCGCAGCGCGGGCTGAAATTGCCAGGTGCGGAACGTTTCCAGGGCCGCGCGATCCAAAGCCGGAGAGGCGGAACGCCGGACCCGGGCGCTGCGCACATAACCGTCGGCGCTGATCGTGCCTTCCAGCACCACGGTGCCTTGCTCCCGGGCTCGGCGCGACGCCTCGGGATAGGTGGGCTGTGGTGAGAAGACCTTTTGGGGTGGCTCGAACGACGGATTGGAAGCCACCACCGGCTCGGCCTCCTCGGTTTCGGCCTCCTCGGTTTCGGCCTCCTCGGTGCCGATCCTTTGGGCTTGGGCCCGGGGCGTTGACGGCGATGGGCCGGGAGCTGATGCCGGCGTCGTGAGTGTCGGCGTCACCGGAGCGTCTTGCGGAGCAGTGCTCGGAGCGACGGTGGACCTGGTTTCGGGGCGCTCGTCCCCGACGTCAACCCTAGGTCTTTGGTCTGCTCCAGGTCCGACGCCGCGACCGGGCTCCAGCTCCGGGAAAGTGACGGCGATGGGCTCACTCTCCGGGGGCAGCTCTTCCACCCAGGACGTCGGCTTCCCGGCGGTGTCGAGCTCGGCGGTCGTGGAGGCCTGATCGTCGTCTGCGTGGGTGGCGGATGGAACGTCGGATCCTGACGCCCCAGGTGTCGAGATCGGTAGCGTCGAGGATGAGTCGGAATCGGAGTCGTCCGAAGTCACGGCTGAATCAGCAGTCGAATCAGCGTCTGAGGCCGGGGGAGGTGCCTGAGGGCGGCTCCAGAAAAGGGCAGCCAGAAGCGTGATGACGACGACCGCCAAGACACCGAGAATCCAGAATTTTTGGCGGCTCCTCCCTGGCGGCCTCCGGCCCGTCGGATGTCCCGCGGCTCGCCGTTTCGGGGTCGGCGGAGCTGGAAGGGAGTCAACGGGCAGCTGGTTTTTGAGCGATGGCTTCGGCGTCGGCTCTGGGTCCTCTCGGCCCTCGGGCTGAGGCGATGTCGCCGTTTGACGTGGCGGCTGATAGGCAGGGGGCGGCTTCGAGTCGTCGGCATATTTGGCCTCCAACAAATCGAAGTACGACCGAAAGCGTGGTGATTCGGTGTCGGCGCCGTTGACGTCTGTCTCGGCGGGTTCTTGTTTGGAGGTTGAGCGGCTCACGATAATTGAAGGCCGGGCGATGGGTCCGACCCTGCACCGAGATTATACGCGGTCCATGATCACTGGTCTCGACCGAGACCGCCGCCTCCGCGGAACCGGAGGACAGTCTTGAGAAGATCGGCAGCCCTTGCTAATTTGCCGCCATGCTTGCATTGCTTGACCACGTAGCCGGTTTTTCCATGTCGGTGCTGCCCTCCAGCCGCAAGCTCTTCGCCGATGGCTGGGGTTTGTCCCAGGACGCCCTGGCGGAGCATTTTCAATCGGCCGTAGATCCAGCCATCCTGTCCCAAACCCCTCCATTGACCATCCGTTGGGGACCCTGGAGCTCGGGCGAAAAAGGGGTCAGATGCCGGGAGGGGACCTATGCCGGACCGGTGAAAGACCTGCCCGAGCCATTGACCACCGGCCGCATTCTCGACGTCCGCCCGAGCGATTCCGGCCCCTCCTCAGGAGAATCGATCTCACGAGAATCGGTGGAAGACGGTGAGGAGCGGGTGCCCCGCCGTTGCCTCCTATTCGGGGCGTGGTCGGACGAGGGCTGGCGCAAGCGGTTCCGAATCGCCCAACGACTGGCGAGCCGTGGAGTCGCGACCGTGATCCACGAAACACCTTTTCACGGCAGCCGACGGATCTATGAAGGCGGCAGCCCGATTCGTCGGGTGGACGAGCATGCCCTCCTGACCCGGATGACCGCAGTCGAAGGCGTGGCCCTGCTCAAGGCCTTGAGCCCGGGCACCGATCGCTGGGTCGTGGCGGGTTTCAGCATGGGGGCGTCCCATGCGGGAGCGGTGCTGGCCTTATCCGGTGAGCCCTTGGCCGGAGCGCTTTTTGCCGTCGGCTACTCGCCGTCGATTCCGTTCATCGACGGCGTGCTGCGGAAATACGTGGCTTGGTCGGCTCTCGGTGGCCGAGACACCGCCGAAGAGCAGCTACGGGAGCTGCTCGGCAGCATCTCCCTGCTGCGGCTCGAAAAACCGGTGAGCCCGGATCGGATCCTCTTGGTGGGCGCTCGCGGCGATGCCTTCATACCCCGTTGGGCGGTGGAGGGGCTGGCGGACGCCTGGCGCGGCACCCGGGTCCAATGGCGCCCGGGTGGCCACGGCAGCCTCTACCTCTTCGAACGGGACTTCATGGCTCAGACCATCGTCGATCAGTTTTGACGCAGGGCCACGGTGGGCTCGATCCGGGTCGCGCGTCTGGCCGGCAAATAGGCCGCCAGCGTAGAGGCGAGGGTCAGCACGAACGCGGCACCGAGCAGGATCGGAATCACTCCCCGCTGGGATTCATAGATCAGATGATCCGCCACCCTGGCGGCGCCGAGGGCGAGCAAGGAGCCGAGGAAAAGGGCCGCCAACGTGGTTCCGAGGTTTTCTCGAACCAGCTCTTTCAGGATTTCCGCCGGGGTGGCGCCGAGGGCCAATCTAAGGCCGATCTCCCGGGTCCGGCTGGTGACCATGAAGGCCTTGACACCGTAAACGCCGACCAGGGCCAAGAAGAGAGCCACGAGACCGAGCCCGGTGAAGATTCTGGCGACCGACGAAAACAACCAAAGGAAGACACTCTGATCGCGAAATTCCGAGTAGCTCTTGAGGGTCAAGAGGGGGAGGATCGGATCGAGCGCCCTCAGCTCCTTGCGCACGGTCTGCATGACCGCGGCTTCCGCAGTACCGCCGCCGCCCGCTGCTTCGTCGAGGCGAAGGTGGACGTGCATATTGGGGGCGAAATTCTGTCCGAAGGGCACATAGAGATGTGACGCCGGCTGTTGATCCGAAAGCTGGTGCCGAATCCCCGGAGCCATGCCGACGATTTCCAGGGGCGGCGGCGGCTCGGAGTCGGAGCCCACCAGCTGCACGAGCTTGCCGATCGGCGATTCTCCGGGCCACAGCTGCTCAGCCAACGGCTCGCTGATGATCGCGATCGGGGTGCCGCCGTCTGAGATGGATTCGGAAGCGGTAAATCCTCGACCTTGCAGCATCTTGAGGCGCAGGGATTCGAAGTAATCGTCGGTGACCACATAGAAATGGGAACGGACCGCAGACTCGTCGTCGTAAGCGCCGGCCGGGCGGACTCTGCGGGTTCGGGTCACGGAGCCGAATGGCACGATCGACGAGAGGGCGGCGGATTCCACGCTGGGGATGCCGCGCAAACGCTCCAAGACCGATCGATAGACCTCACGACCCCGGCTTTCGTCGTAACCCACCAGACTGGTGTCGAGCTCCACCAACACACTATCGCGCAGGCTGAAGCCGGGGTTGGCGTCGGCGGCAATCCAAGCACCACGCACGAATAGGCCGCCGGCGCACAACAACATCATCGACAGCGCGATTTGGGCCAGCACCATCAAGTTGCGGGGCGACCAACGCCGGTTCTTACCGCCGCCGGACAGCCCCTGACCGGCGTTTTCTTTCAGCCCGCTGATGACGTTGGCGCCACTGAGCTTCCACGCGGGTCCCAGTCCCGAGAAGAGTGTTGCCATCAAACAGAAAACGAGGGTCGCCAGCAGCACCCGCCAATCCGGAGTCGCCTTCAGGGCGACATCCATGCCGAGAGGCAGCAAGTTGTTGATCGAGCCCAGGAGGATGCGGGTGCCGTAGAAGGCCATCACCAATCCCGCGGCGCCCCCCAATAGAGAAAGCACCAAGCCTTCACTGAGCATCTGCCGAACGAGCCTCAATCTGCCACCGCCCAGGGATAGGCGGATCGCCAGCTCGGTGCGCCGGCCGGCACCGCGGGCCAGGAACATATTGGCCAAATTCAGGCAAGCGATCAGCAGCACGACTCCAGCCATAGCCAAGAGCAACAGCACCGGAGCGAGCAGATAGCTTTCATTATCAGGAGCGTTCGAAACCGAGAGCCTGGGCAACGGAGAAGTGATGAAGGTTTGATCCTTTTGGGCCGCGTATTCGGATTCCAGGCGCCCGGCGATGGCCGCCAGCCGGGGGGCCGCGGACGCCTCGTCGAATTCCGCTGCTAATCGACCGAAGAGCATCAAGGCGTGGTTGTCGCGGTCCGTCAAGCCGGCGCCGTCCATGGGTCCTGTGAGCGAGTCGGCTATGGAGTAGAGACCCAGGGGTAGCCAGACCACCGGCGAGAACAGCGCGCTCGAGCCACTGAATCCTTCCTTGGCCACCCCGACAACGGTCACGGTGCGGCCGTTCACGGTCAGATTCGAGCCGAGAATGTCCCTGTCACCGCCTCGGGCGATCCAATAGTCGTGACTGACCACCGCAACATCGGCGTGCGGGGCGGTCTCCTCCTCAACGGTGAAGGCGCGGCCGAGGGCCGGAGGTATACCGAAGGTGCGGAAGTAGTTGGCGGATACCAAACCCGCCATCACCCGTCGCGTGGTGTCTCCCTGCTTGAGGCCGACCGTGGAGATTTCGTAGGCGGCCAGCTCCTCGAAGAAGTCGTTTTGCTGCCGCAGGTCGACATAAGTCGGGTAGGAAAAAGACCGGTAGCGGTCCGGTCTTTCCAAGCTTTGGCTGTAGACCCCCACCAGCTTGTCGGGATCCTCGATTTGGATCGGCCGCATCACCACCATGTTGACCAGGCTGAAGATGGTCGAGCCGGCGCCGATCCCCAAAGCCAGCACCAACACGGCGACGGCAGTGAAGCCCGGGCTGCGCATCAAAGAGCGCCAGGCATATCTGATATCTCGAAAAAATTCGCTGAACATGATCTGTCTCCTGAGTTGGGCCTCATGTCGGCGACCCAGAGCTTTGAGGGAGCGCTGGGTCTCCTTCAGGTCGCCGAACTCGCCATGGGTGATTTGCTCAGCTTCTTCTCGGGAGCAGCCGCTTTCCAGCAGCTCCTCGATCCGGCAATCGAAATGAAACTGCAGCTCCTCGTCCACTTGGCGGTGGACTTCACGGACGCTGCGCCAGGGAAATCTAAAGTGTCGCGGAATGCCGCGGAGTCTGGACATATCGGCGGGGTCAGGCGGTTCCGAGAACCCGGAAAACGGCTTCGGCGTAGCTTCGCCATTGACCCGTCTCGTCCACCAGCCGGCGGCGACCCAGGGGCGTGATTTCGTAAAACTTCGCCCGTCGATTGTTCTCCGACTGACCCCACTCGCTCTGGATCGAGCCCTTGCGCTCCAGGCGATGGAGGGCTTGATAAAGAGCCGCGTCTTCGAGGCCCAAAGTCCCTTCGGACCGCTCCCGCAGCCACTTGGAAATCCCGTAGCCGTGGCTCGGAGCCGACGAAAGCGCCTTAAGAATCAGCAGATCGACCGTGCCTTGCAGCAGCCGGGAGGAACGTTTGCGTTCGGTCATACAAGCTCCGATCGGGCGAAATTTGGATCGTCCTACAGTCCCCACACTTGGTGAGGGGAGTGATCGTAGCACATCCCTCACATGATGAGGGGAGGAAATTCGGAGTCGTGAGCAGACGCCGCTCTCAGGCCGAAGGCAAGTCGAATTCGATCGTCAGACCCGTGGGGGAGCTGTGGTGAGCTGCGATCTTTCCGCCGTGGGCTTGGACCGCTTTTTGGGCCACCATCAAACCCAGGCCCACGTTGCCGGAGCCGAGGGCGCGGGATCGGTCGGCCCGAAAGAAGGGCTCGAAGAGTCGGTCGAGGTCCTCGTCGCTCACTCCCGGCCCCTGGTCGGTGACCTCAAGTCTGACCCGATCGCCGTCGATCCGTGCTTTGACGGTTACCGGTCCGGGTGCGTACCGCTGGGCGTTGGCCAGCAGATTGTGGAAGATTTTCGACGTTGAGGTCCGGTCCGCGCGGACCCGAAGCCCGTCGGGGTCGGCCTCCAAGGTCAAGGTCGATCCGGCTTGGTCGTGACCTAGGTGTGTGGCTTGGGGATCGATCTCACCGGTCAGCCCCCATTGTTCCTGGGCCAGCTCCAGCGGATCCAGGTCCTCGGGCCGGAGCTCGGCGGCCCCCAGCTCGTAACGGCTGGCGTGGAGCAGCTCGTTGACCAAGGCGTCGAGGAAGTCGATCTCCGTATCCACTTGATCGAGCCGGGAGGTCTGGTGGGAGCTTTGCCGCATCAGCTCGAGGTTGAGCTTGATCCGGGTCATGGGGGATCGCAGCTCGTGGGAGACTGCTGCCAGTAGCTCTTTCTGACCGCGGACCATGCCCTGGATACGATCCGCCATGTGGTTGAAGCTGCGGCCCATGGCGGCGACCTCATCCCGTCCGCTGACCTGGATTCGATGATCCAAATCGCCCTCGGCGATGCGGTCCATGGATCGGCTGAGGCGGCGCAAGGGCCAAGCGAGGTAGAGGGCCAGGCCGAGCACGCCGAGCAGAGAAAAGCAGGCGATGGCCATCAGGCCTCGGCGGAAGGCTTCGTGAATCATCTCAGCGTGGGCGGGTCCCCGCATGATCAAAAAGCTAGTGGCTTCAAGAGAGTCCGCGTCCAAGGAGCCGGCTTCAAGCAAGCCCGAGCGGATCGGAATCCAAAGCTCGCCGGCCGGCACCTGGGCTACATAACAGCTGCGATCCCGGATTTGGACGGTGCCGGTGTGATATTCCGGGTGCCAGGGGTGCCTGCGGAGGTCTGAGGTCACCGGTGGCGGCCCGGGTAGGATGGCGAGGGAGAAGCCGAGCCGCTGTTGCTCGGCATGTAGGAAGCGCCTGATCTCGGGGCTGTCGAGGGCATGACCCGCTTTGAGGAGGCGCTCCAAGTCCTCAGCTAAAAAGACGCCTTCCATGGCCCGAAGCCGGCCCAGCTCGTCGATCAAGTCGTGGCCGGCGACGCGCATGAACAGCACCAGGATGCCCGCCAGCACCGTCGATAAGAGCAGGGCGAAGAGCACCGAGATCTTGGCGGTCAGCCACAGGCGTTTCATGGGGAATCGGGACGGCAGAGCATATATCCCACTCCGCGAACGGTCTTGAGCCTGCTGGGTTGTTTGGGGTCGGCCTCGATTTTTTGCCGGATCCGGCTGACGTGCACGTCCACGGATCGGGAATAAGAAGCCCAGCCCGGTCCGTGAAGATGTTGAAGGATTTGATCTCGGCTGAGCACCCGTCCGGCGCGTTCCGCTAGCACCAGGAGCAAATCGAGCTCGACGCTAGTCAGCTCGATTTCCGTCTCTCCGAGCAGAGCTCGGCGTGACGGCTTATGAATTCTTAGGTCGTCGACCTCTACCCACGGTTGGGCTTCGTCGCGCGGAGCCCCGGTGCGTCTCAAGATGGCACGGATGCGGGCTAAGAGCTCCCGGGGATTGAAGGGTTTCGGCAGATAGTCGTCGGCCCCCATCTCGAGACCCACGATGCGATCGGCGTCGTCACCGCGGGCGGTGAGCATCAGGATCGGAATCCGGCTTTGGCCCCGCAGGCGCCGGCAGACTTCGAGACCGTCCATTTCCGGCAACATCAAGTCGAGAATCACTAGATCCGGACGATCCCGAAAGGCCGCGGCGAGGCCCGTGGCACCGTCGAAGGCCGCTTGCACGTGGAAACCCTGGGGAGACAAATATTCGTCCACCAGCTCCACCAATTTGCGGTCGTCGTCGATCACCAACAGCCTCGCCATAGCAGCATCATAGGCCACAGCCTGATCGGCTCCAACCTCTAGTGATGACCCGAGCCGTGATGACCTGAGCCCTGATGCCCCGAGCCGTTGTGACCTGAGCCCTGATGACTGGAGCCGTCGTGACCGTGGGCCTTGCGGTGATGGTCGGCATGGGCTCGGGCGTCCTTCAGGTGGTCCAGCAGCAGAGCTCTTTGGTCGGCGTCGAGGCTGTTGAGCAGCCCCACCAAGGGATCGGCCACCGAATAGGCTTGCTCACGGATTTTTTCGATGTGCTGGTCGATGGTCTGACGCACCTCGGCGGGGTCCATATATCCACCGTTTTCCAGGCGTCCGATCAGAGCCTGCAAGTGCTGCTCGTGGGCCTGGCCGGCCCCATGCATATGGTGCATAAACGCGTTGTGAACGGATTCCAGCTGCTGATTTTGAGCGTCGTTCAGCTCAAGATCTTGGATCAGCTGGTGGATGGCGTCGCGGGCGCTGTGATCGATGTGCAAAAAGCCGAAAGGACCGTGGCCGGGCCCACCGGCGAGGGCGACTCCGGCCCAAAGCAATAGGCTCAGAGTGGCCGTCAGGCCGAGAGCGCCGACCATCTGCCGTGAGATATCTCGTTTCGAAGGCTTGCCCGCTTCTGTTCTGGAGGATTCTTGTTCCATGGATTGCTCCTCATGGTTTGGATCCGGCCGGTGTGGCCGGGCTCGAAGAGCATGGCAACGGAACTTTGCATCTTAATGATGGAGATGTTGCGCGGGATGAAGCTTTGTTTCGAAATATTTCACCGCCTACCTACGGCGGCGTAAGGTGACAAGGCCGGCCGGTCGTCAGGTCTGAGGCTCCGTAGTGACAGACAGCTGGAAGCCATCGGGATCCACGAGTGCGAAGTCGCGCGCCCCCCAGGGTTGATCTTTGGGCTCTTGGGCGAGCTCGACACCCCTGGATTGGATCGCTTCCGCCAATTGGTCGAGCTCTTGTCGGGTGGTGCAGTAAAGCCGAAAGCCGCTGCCTTTCTCCCGGTCGCTGCCTTTGGCGAAATCGTCTTGGCTCAACAGGAGCTGAACCGCGCCGGCCCGCAACACCGCGCCTGAAATCTTGCCGTCCTGCCGATGCTCCTCGGCCACGAAGAAACCCAGCCTGTCTCGGTAGAAGCTGAGGCTCTCTTCAATATCGTTGACCGTCAAGGCAGGCATGATCGCGCTGAGTCTCAGATTCTCGGGCTGCTTTCGCCGCTCTCTCATGGTGTCGAGCTCCCTTTAGTTCGATGGTCCATCATCCGTTTTTACCAGAATCCCGCGATTAGGCAAACCGGCTCCGCACCTTCATCTCAGGATCGGGCTAGAACCGGGCGCCTTTGTTTGCGTACTTCTAGGCATCGTAGATCCAACTCCGGCATCGAGGAGATCCAGATGAGTCAGTGGATTGGGGAAGTCCGCCTAGCGATTCGCAGCTTGGTCAAGACGCCGTCTTTCACGATCGCATCGGTGTTGGCCCTTTGCCTGGCGATCGGTGCCAACACCGCGGTCTACAGTGTGATCTACGCGCTACAGAGCTTTCCGGTACCCGTGCCGGAGCCCGATCGCATCGCCTTTTTATTCCAGGAAAACGCCGAGCAACGGGTCCAACAAGGGGGCATCTCGATCGATGATTTCCTCGACTACCGAGAGCAGCTCTCATCCTTCGAGTCCCTAACCCTCGCGGCCCCTCGGCCCTTCAGCTTTGAAGGGCCCGGGGAGCCGGTGCGGGTCCAAGGGGTCATGGTGACGCCCGAGTTTTTCGACACAGTGGGGGTGCATCCGTTCATCGGGCGTGGTTTGACCGCCGGCGCAGGTGAAGCAGACGCCGCGCGGGAGCTGGTCATCAGCCATGCTTTTTGGCGACAGTCTTTCGCCGGTCGACAGGATGCGGTCGGTGAGACCGTGCGCTTGGACGGTCGAACCCACACCGTGGTGGGAGTCGCTCCGGAAGGTTTCTTTTTCATCAATCCTCAGACCGCCTTGTGGACCGCCTTGGATCCGGCCCGGGGGGACGCACCGCGCGATCAGAGAGCGCAAGTGGCGTTCGGGCGGCTGGGGAATCAGGTCGATTCCACCCAAGCCACCGCCGAGGCGGTTGCCGTCGCCGACCGGCTGGCTGCCGAGTATTCCGACACCAACCGTGGGTGGACCGCGAGGGTGCTGACCCTGAAGGAAAACCTGCGCCAGGGCACCCGTTTGGTGCGCGTGCTCTTCTATTCCTCGATCAGCTTCGTGTTGTTGATCGCCTGTGTGAATGTAGCCAATCTATTGTTGGCACGGGCTTTAACCCAAGAGCGGGAGCTGGCGGTGCGGGCCGCCTTGGGGGCCTCGCGGGCTGGGCTGCTGCGCCATCAGCTGACCGAGAGCTTGGTGCTGGCGCTGTTCTCGGGCCTCCTCGGCGTGGGATTGGGAGCGATCGGCATTGACGTGCTGAGGACTTGGATCGCACCGGATCCCAACGTGGGCTTCATCGCCCAATGGATTCGTCTCGACGGGTGGGTAACTTTTCACGCCTTTGCGGTCGCGGCGATTTCCGGTCTGTTGTTCGGCTCCACTCCGGCACTGCAGGCGCTCTCCAAGCTCGATTTGGGATCCATGCTGAAGGAAGGTGGGCGATCCGGAGACGACCGCCGTCGACGCCTCTTGAGGGCCGGTCTCGTGGCCGGGGAGGTGACCCTAGCCCTGGCCCTGTTGATTACCGCGGCGACCCTGATTCGGGCTTTCCAGAGCATTTACGACGCCGATCCCGGATTCAAAACCGATCATTTGCTGACCCTGCAACTGGTGCTGCCGGACACGGAATACCCGGACGCCGAAGGGCGTGAGCGCTTTTGGCATCAAGCTCGAAATCGAATCCAAGCGCTGCCCGGGGTGGAGTCGGTGGCCACCTCGACGGTCCTGCCATTGACCCAATTTCCAGGACCTGGCAATGCTCGTGCAGAGGTCGAAGGTCGAGCGGACGGGACCGAAGACCGGGCCCCGAATGTGTCCCGCATCGTGGTCAGCGAGGGATATCTGGAAACCATGGGCATCGAGCTGCGCCAGGGACGTTCCTTCGAAACCTCGGATCGGACGGGGGGCAGCCCGGTGGCCGTGGTCAACGAGACCTTTGTCGAGCGCTTCCTCGGCGGTAAGCCGGCGGTCGGCGCTTCCCTACGGCTGTTGTCCGCCACCGACGACGAGCCCGGGCCTTGGTTGCGGGTGGTGGGAGTGGTTGCGGATCATGCCAGCCACGCCCATTCCTTGCGTCGGCCGAGCGATCCGGCGTTGGTCTTTCTGCCCGAGCGGCAGCAGGCCGAAGCGACGGCCACGATGTTGGTCCGAACCCAGGTGCCGCCCATGGAGCTGGCGATGGCCGCCCGGGCCGCGATCTGGGAGGTCGATCCCCGGCTGCCCATCGATCCGGTTCAGTCGTTGGAGCAAGCCGTCGCCCAAATCGATACCCAGAATACGTTCTTCCTTCGCATCCTGAGCGGTTTGGCCTTGGTGGCCTTGGTGCTGGCGGCGGTGGGGATCTACGGCATCGTTTCCTATTCTGTAAGCCAACGGACGCGGGAGATCGGTATTCGTGCGGCCCTCGGAGCACGTCCGGCCACCACGGCCCTGTGGATCAGCAGCCAAGCCGCTTGGTTGACGGCTATCGGCTTGTTGGCCGGCAGCGGCATCGCCTGGATGCTGGTCCGTTTCATGGCCAGTCAATTGGACGGCATCGGCCAATCCAAGGCAGGCGGACCGGGCACCTTTTTCTTGGTCGCGGGCCTATTTCTTTTCGTGGCGGTGGCCTCCAGTGCTTGGCCGGCGCTCCGTGCCGCGCGAATTCATCCCATGGAGGCCCTCCGGGACGACTAGCCGGAGATCAATGGCTCGAGGTAGAGGGTTCCGCCCAGGGCGGCGGAGGAGATGAACATCCACAGCACCAGTCCCTGGACCATGGGACGCCAACCCACTTGGCGCAGGGCGGCGGGGGAGATGCCCGCGCCGATGACGAAAAGTGCCGCGGTCAAGAAGGCCTTGGCCGCCAGGGCGAGGGTGGGAGCGACGGTGTCCACCGCCGGGAAGATCTCCCGGCTGACGGACGCCAGCAGGAAGAGCAGAATGAAGTAGGGGGGCTTGATTCGAGAGCCGCCGGCCTTGGCGCCGTCTTGAGCGCCGTCCTGGGTCGCTCGGATCCAAGCGGTCGCCACGAACGCCAAGGGCACGATCCAAAGAGTGCGCGAAAGCTTCACCGCGGTGGCGATTTGGAGGGAGTCGGCGCCGAATTGGGAAGCCGCGCCGACCACCGAGGAGAGGTCGTGGATCGCCACTCCGGCCCACATGCCGAAAACGTCCGGCGCCATATTCAACAGCTCGCCCATCATGGGGAAGAGGTAGAGGGCGACGGCGTTGAGCAGGAAAACCGTGCCGAGGGCAACAGCGATTTCTCCCTCCACGGCGCCGATGACGGCGGCCATGGCCGCGATCGCCGAGCCGCCGCAGACGGCGGTGCCTGCGGAAATGAGCGTCGAGGTCCTGGCATCGACTCTGAGGCTTTTGCCGAGGGCGAATCCGAGCAGCATAGTGGCGGCAATGGTGACCGCGGCCATGACGGCGCCGTCGCGACCCACCTCGAGCACCTTGGGCAAGCTCATGCCGAAGCCCAAAAGCACGACCCCAATTCGGAGCATGGATCCCGAAACGCGGCTGCCGATGGACGAAAAAGGATTGGCGAGCACCAGGGCCATGGCGATGCCCAGGGACAAAGCGAGGGCAGGGGAGGCCCAGGGGCTGAGAGCGAAGAGAAACCCGGCCCCGAAGCAAGCTCGCCTGAGATTCAGGCGTTGCTCGGTTCGGAGCCGGGCGGATAGCGCGATCAACGAAGCAACATAAGCATCCAACATGGGCAGAGCCTAAAGGGGGTTAAAGCAAAATTAAAAGACATTGTTATTCTACTTGGCATAAGTTAATATTATGATATGAATCGAAATCACCTCGCCCTTTTTCGCGCCGTGGCCGAGCATGGCAATATCACCGCGGCCGCCCACGCGCTGCGCATCAGCCAGCCGGCGGTTTCCTCCCAGCTGGCGTCCTTTGAACGGGCTCTCAAGACCAAGCTGTTGGACCGGCTTCCCCGTGGGGTTCGTCTCACCCCCGTCGGGCGGGTGCTTTTCGAGTATGCCCAGCGCATCGGCCAGTTGGAGCAGGAGGCTCAGCAGGCCGTGGTGGACCACCTAGGGCTCCGGCAGGGGCGGCTTGCGGTCGGGGCGAGCACCAGTATCGGCTCGTACTTCCTGCCGGAACGCATGGGCCGCATGGCCCGTCGTTTTCCCGGACTCCAGCTGTCGCTGAAGATTTCGAACACCGAGAGCATTCAACGAGATCTGGCCGACGGCACCCTCGATGTCGGGCTGACCGAGGGATTCGCTTCCCACGAGGCCTTTGAGATCTCAGTCTTCCGCGAGGACGAGCTCAAGCTGATCGCCCCGGCGGGGCACGAGCTGGTGGGTCGAGAGAAGGTGGAGCTGGCGGATCTGACGGCGTTTCCACTGCTGGCCCGCGAGCCGGGCTCGGGAACCCGGGCGGTCTTGGAGCGGGAGCTGGCCCGTCAGGGCATGGACTTCAAACCCGCCATGTCCTTGGGCAGCAGTGAGGCGTTGAAACGGGCGGTGGCGGCGGGTCTCGGCCTGGCGTGGATTTCTGAGCTGACCCTCGATCTAGAGCTGAGCGCGGGACCCCTGCGTACAGTAGAGCTCACGGATTTGACCATCCGCCGTCCCTTGCACAGGCTCTTACCCCTAGGACGAGAGGTCTCGCCCTCGGTCAAGGCGTTCGAGGAAATCTTGTTGACGTAGGGTCGGGGCTTGCCCCCGACCGTCTTCGCGCGCCCAAGACACCCGTCGTAGGGTCGGGGCTTGCCCCCGACCGTCTTCGCGCCCAAAGCACCCGTCGTAAGTGCGGTGTTGGCCCCGGCCGTCGGAAATTCAGAAAGGCGGGAAGGCAGAAGGTTTTCCCGAGCGTTGGCTTCCAGTGGCTGGCCTGAGCCTTATTTCCGACGACAGCAGATGAGGCAGAACAGCGCCGACACAGCGGCTACCGCCGCACCGATCAGAACGGGTTTCGGCACCAGATCCTGGATCACGTCCTTGGCCACGTTGGCGGCGAATTCCGCTTGAGTCGGTGGTCGATAAGTGGATTTTGGGCGAGGCTTTTGTTGCGTCCCTCCGCCGGAACCGGAAGCCGCGGAACCGGTAGCTGCCCCCGACGATTTCGAATCCGATTCGGTCGCCTCAGCCTCAGGGGCGGCGGCGGAGTCCTCAGACGTTTCGTCCGACTCCACCTCGGCGCTCACGATGTGATTCAAGCCTTCGAGGCTCTGCTTGATGATCGCCTTGGCGGAGCTGTCGAGCAATCGCTGGCCGACGCTGGCGATTTTGCCGCCGACCCGAGCCTCGCTCTGATACGACATCAGGGTTCCGCCATCGGCTTCCGTCAGCTGGACCTGGGCGTCTGCTTTGACGAATCCGGGAGCTCCCCGTCCGTCGACCACCATGGAGTAGCCATTGGGCTCGTCGATATCCGACAAGGTGATCTTGCCTTTGAATTTTCCTTGGACGGGACCCACTTTAATCTTCAGCGCGCCTTCGTAGGCTTGGTCCCCAACCATCTCGAGCTTCTCGCAGCCGGGCATGACTTGGGCGAGCACCTCTGGATCCAGAAGAGACTTCCAAACCTCTTCCCGGGTGGCGTCGAAACGAAATTCACCTTCGATTTTCATGACTTCAAGCTAGCACCGAGCCCATGGGCTGTCAATGCATCCAAGGGCGTGCCGACAAGCGTGCTCAAAATCAAACACCCGGCGTGGATAGCGTACGGGACGTTCTTGGGTCATGCCTCTAAAATGTTGAAAATAAGTGCTTTGCAGTATCCGTATTGATGGCATTGAGTTTGCTTCTCTTAAACGATGCAGCCCATGGAAAGGCACACATAGGAGACCCTCACATGCCCAAGGAAACCACATTCAACCGCTCCTTTTCCGAGCCGTTTCGGCGTTTGTCCATTCTGCTCTTGACCCTTGGTCTCGCCATGCTCAGCGCGGTGCAGCTTCAAGCGGATGAAGGAGAAAGCGGTGTCGATATCGGCTTCGGCTTCGGCTTCAGCCATAGTGACAGTGATACCGACAGCAATCTGACCGCCGTGTCCCTGCGTGCCCATCATTGGTTTTCCGATCAATGGGGGGGCGAAGTGAGCTTGTCCGTCACCGACGAAGGCGTCTTCAACGAGGACAATCACATCGTCGACCTGTCCGGACTCTACCTTCTGCATAGAAACGAGCGCTTTTCGACCTTCCTCCTCGGTGGAATCGGGGCGTTGCGATATCGAGCCCACCAATTCACCGTCACCCCGGACGGCCGGTTCACGGACCTTGATCTGGGCGACGATACGGTCGCCACCTACCACTTTGGAGTCGGTTTCGAGATCTACCTCGGAGACAGCTTTCTCTTTCGTCCAGATCTGAGGCACCGTCGCCACATGGACGTGTTGGGCGACTCCGACGAGTCCAGCTTCGACGCCACCATCGGATTCGGTTGGCGCTTCTGATCAGCCCTCTCGGCAGTGGCGGCGTGAGAACCGTGATGGTTGGGTCATCCAATTCTCAGGATGGGTAGGTTGCGACTCGGAATAGCCCGTCCCACCTCTCGCGCGGCCCGCGGCCGCTACCCGGAACCATCGGCCGACCGTTGAAAAGAGTCGCCTACCAGGCGGCTCTGCCCGGCTCTTCGAGCTTTTCTTTCTCCTGCAAATCAATCGGGCACGATCGTTGCTCTACACACGCTCGACTCGCGCTTCCATGTTGCCGGCTACATGGAAGCGCGAGCAGCTGCGCTGGTGCGCGCATTCAAACATGGCTCCCGTGGAGCGATGCCTTCGACCTTATCGGTAGCACCGTTCGAGCATCTCGAACGGTCGCCGCCGAGGGGCGAAGGGCTTCGCCCTCGGGATTTACGACCACACGGATGCGTGGCTGGAGCGAGCAAAAAACGAGATGAGGAAGCTGGACCTTCTAAATGGTCCTATCTGCAAGTGTGTAAAGTTGTATGCAGGAGAATCCTATGCATCGAATCCAAACCCCCTTTCGGCGCGGTCTGCTGACTGCGCTCGTCCTGACCTGGGCGCCTGTGGTGGCCCTGGCCAACACACCCATCACCCAGATCAAGTCGCTGGCGAATAACGTCAAGGCGGTGTCGAATACGGAAACCGACACCTTGGTGATCGAAGGTCAAGAAGGCATCCAACAAGCCCCGTTGCCCAGCAGCACTGTGCTGGCCCTCGAGGACGATTGGTATGCCACCGGGCGCGATCCGGAAGCTACCTACTTCGTCAACCCCGAAGCCGCCGAAGCCATCGAGCGCAGCTTGAGCACCGGGATCCTGGATCCCATGCTCGAGCCTTATCTCGAGCCCCTCGACGGCGAAGGCGATCTACCGGTGCCGACCCTGAAGGGCTCGTGCTCGGATCAGATCAAGACCAAAACGAAGAACGTCAGCCTCAACTTCAACAACTACAACACCCAATCGAATATGGGGCCGTTCACGGGCACGTTCAACATCGACGCCGACATCACCGGCTCGGCCTCGGTGATCTTCAAATATCGCGTCAAGCGCACCAAGGTGCTTTGGTGGTGTGTTCCGCACTGGGTGAAATTCGAGGACGTGCGCGCCTACGGCAACGCCAACGTCGGCGGCGACCTCGGCCTCGACGGCAGCATCAGCAACATCAACAACCCCTGGACCTGGGAGAAAGAGCTGGCCAAGCCCCATCTGGGCAACCTGGACTTCTTCGTCGGCCCGGTTTGGGTTCGTTTGGGCTTCAAGCTGCCGATCACCGCCGGCCTGCGTTTCGGCGTTTCGGCGTCGGCGAATCTCGACTACAGCACCGACGGCAACGCCTCCGGCTCCTTTGACTACACCTGTACCTTCAACGGTTGTAACGGCTCGTCGAATTTCTCGTCGAGCTTTACCCCGGGGTCGGGCAGCACGCTCTACTCGATCTCCGGTCGGGCAGACCTCACCGCCTGGCTGCAGGTGGCGGTGAGGACGTACCTCTACTCGGAGTCGGTGGCTTACGCCCAGGTGGGTGTGAGGCCGAAGCTCTACGGTGACCTGTGGGGCTACTACGGCAACAACTGCGGGGATCGCGACGACAACGGCAGCAATGAAACCGTGGATGCGCTGACCCTCGACTTGGATTGGCAGATCTTCGTCACCGCCCAGGCTTCGGCACTCGGCGGTGGTCCCTGGAAGTGGGACGACCTCTGGCATTCCAGCCGCTGGCACATCACCTTCTGGGACATCATCGGCTCCGATGCCATCAAACCCGAGCTCCACGGTCCGTCGACCGCGTTGCTCGGCTCAAGCACCACGTATCAGGCGCGGATGGGAAGCTGTTGGCCGTATTCCGACTCGGTCAATTACAACCTCAATTGGGGCGACGGCAGCAGCACCTCCTTCTCCAACGCACCGGATGTGTGGAAGAGCCGCAGCAAAGCCTGGTCGTCGACGGGCAATAAGAATGTGCGCCTACGGGCCATCTCCGATGCCCACGGCCGCACCTTCAACAAAGACACCTACCGGACCGTCAACGTCACCGGCAGCGGTGGTGGCGGCGGTGGCGGCGGCGGTGGAGGCACCGGCAGCGCGCCGTTGGCCCAGCTGCTGTGCAGCACCGACAGCGAGTCCATGTCCTGCACCGGCATCGGCTCCGGCGGCAGAACGCCCTACACCTACTACTGGCGCCAAGACAGCGGCAGTTGGTATGTCGGAAGCGCCACCCGGCTCTTCATCTGCGGTGGTCTCGAGAACCCGTATCTCAAGGCTCCGCCGATCGAGACCGGTGAGGTCCAATTCAAGATCAAGGGCGGCGACGGACAGTGGTCGAACATCGTGACCCGCTACTGCGGCGGGCCGATTCCCTGACGATCGATCTTCCGGTCCGGCCCTTCGTTGGCCGGACCGGCTTTGCCTCGAGCTTTTAGCGCTGGAGTGTCCGTCTTTGCGACGACCCGCCCGGGAGCCCTCGAGGCAGCCGGAGACGGGCATCTCCTCCTTTGTCTGAGTCCCCCTTTAAACGGGTTCGAAGAAACGCTGCTCCGCAGTGTTGCCGCGTGGCGTTTCGAGCACCCAATGAGGTTCTTTTTCGGAACCCAGGAGAAGTCATGTTCTCGCGAAAAACCTTGCTCGGCGGCCTAGCGCTCGCCGTCATGCTCTCGGCCTTGCTGTTGCCGTCTACCGCGGCGGCTGAGCCCCCTCTTTCGGTGAAGTCCTTGAATCCGTACGTGAAGGCAGTCGCCAACACCGACACCGAAACCCTGGTGATCGAAGGCGGAGACGGCATCGCCTCCGCGCCCCTACCTGCTACGGCAGTGCTTTCCTTGGAAGAGGATTGGGTGGAGTCCGGTCGCGATCCAGATGCCACTTATTTCGTCAATCCTGAAGCGGCGGAAGCCGTGGACCGCACCCTGGCCACGGGTCAGCTCGATCCCTTCCTCGAGCCGTATTTGGAGCCCTTGGACGACGGGCCCTTCTTACCCGGTGACGACGACGGCGGAATGTTCCTCAAAGGCTCGTGCTCCGATCGTATCCGCACCAAAACCAAGAACGTCAACCTCAACTTTGATGACTACGAAACCAAAACCAATATGGGGCCCTTCACCGGAACTCTGGGCATCGACGCCGACATCGCCGGCTCCGCCACCGTGGTCTTCAAATACCGGGTTAAACGGGCCCGGGTGCTCTTCTGGTGTGTGTCCTACTGGGTGAAATTCGAGGACGTGCGCGCCTACGGTAGCGCCGACATCGACGGTGATCTTTCCTTGGACGGCTCCATCAGCAACGTCAACAACCCGTGGACTTGGTCCTGGCAGCTGGCCAAACCCAGCCTCGGCTCCCTCAGCTTCTGGGTCGGTCCGGTGTGGGTCAAGCTCGGTTTCAACCTGCCGGTCACCGCCGGCTTGAGCATTGGAGTCTCCGCTTCGGCGGGCATGAATTACAGCACCGACGGCAACGCCTCGGGCACCTTCGACTACACCTGTGATTTCGACGGCTGTAGCGGGTCGTCGAATTTCACATCGACATTTACACCAGGGGCGGGGAGCACGACATATTCCATATCAGGAAGGGCCGACATACAGGCCTGGTTACAGGTGGCCGTGCGGACCTATTTGTGGTCTGAGTCGGTGGCCTATGCCCAGGTCGGTGTGCGGCCGAAGCTCTACGCCGATCTGTGGGGTTACTACGGCAACGGCTGTGGCGATCGCGACCACAACGGCAGCAACGAGACCGTCGATGCGCTGACCCTCGACCTCGATTGGCAGATCTACATCACCGCCCAAGCCAACGCCCTCGGCGCCGGTCCTTGGAAGTGGGACGACATCTGGCATTCCAACCGCTGGCACATCGGTTTCTGGGATCTGATCGGCTCGAGCGCCTTGGAGCCCGAGCTGCACGGCACCAGCACCCCGGCCCTCAGCACCTCGACCCCGTATAAAGCACGTATGGGCACCTGCTGGCCGTACAACGACTTTGTGAATTACAAATTGGAGTGGGGCGACGGTTCCTACACCAACTTCTCAAACACCCCCAGCAGCTGGAAGACCAAGTACAAGACCTGGTCGTCCGCCGGCGATAAGCACCTCAAGCTCACCGCCCTATCGGATACCCACGGCCGTTCCTTCGGAGATCGGACCAACCGAACCGTCACGGTGTCCACCGGCGGTGGTGGTGGTGGCGGAGGCGGCGGTGGCGGCGGCACCGGTGCTCCCTTGGCTCGGGTGCTCTGCACCGACGACGCCAACATGCAATGCACCGGCTTCGGCTCCGGCGGCACCAACCCCTACACCTACTACTGGCGTCAAAACGGCGGCTCTTGGTACACGGGCAACCAAACCCAGACCTTCTTCTGCGGTCTGCAGTCCCCGTACCTGAAAGCCCCACAGATCGCGGAAGACATCCAATTCAAAATCAAAGACGGCGACGGCCAATGGTCGAATATCGTCACCCGCTACTGCCCAGGCGGCGAGTTGCCGGGTGACGGTCCGATACCGTAAGCAGCGTTGATCTAAAAGAGCCGCGAGCCCTGGGAACGATCTCGGAGGGCTCGCGGCTCTCTATCTTTGCTTCAAAGCCGGTGATCCCGCCCTGAGCGTCCGGGCGAGATATCATCGATCCATGCAATACGATCTCAAAGAATCCCTCGATCTACTCGCCCGCACCCCGAAAACCCTCGACGTCTTACTGCGAGGTCTACCCGAGGCATGGACCCACCAAAACGAGGGCGAAGACACCTGGAGCCCCTTCGACGTGTTGGGACACCTCATCCACGGTGAGGAAACCGATTGGATCCCGCGCCTGAAGATCATCCTCGAGCACGGCTCCTCCCAGCCCTTCGAGCCCTTCGATCGCTTTGCCCAAGAAAAGAGCTCCCAAGGCAAGACCCTCAACGACTTGCTCGACACCTTTGCCCAGCTGCGCGGCGGAAACCTCAAGGCCCTCCGCGACCTCGACCTCCAACCGTCGGACCTCGACCGCATCGGCACCCACCCGGAGCTGGGCCAGATCACCGCCCGTCAGCTGCTCGCCACCTGGGTCGTCCACGACCTGGGGCACATCGCCCAGATCACCCGGGTGATGGCGAAGCAATATGGTGGGGAAGTGGGACCGTGGAAGCAGTATTTGGGCGTGCTTGGATCACGGTCATAATCGCGAATTCGACCTCCACGGGTTGGCAGCGAAAGAGTCCCGTCTGAGCCTCGACACGGCTATCTTCACCTAAACAGATCTAAACAGGTTTCTACAGGAATCGACACGATTAGGGTTGTCGATGTCTGGTTTTTGGTGGCCCGAGAATTGCTTTAGCTTTAAAGAATACGTTTTCTCAACCGGAGGCCCGCATGTTAGCTCTGACCAGTCTTCCTCGTCCGCATCGAATTAGTTGCTTTCTTTGTACGCTGTTGTCGTTGTTCTGTGTTCCTTTGAATGCGACGACAACTGGTGCTGGGGTTACCGGGCAAGTTTTGCTGCCCGACGCCACGGGGCTACCCGACGTCTGGCTGACGGGCTTGCCCAATGGGGCGGTTACTGGCGCTGACGGTAGGGTGCGGGTGGACGCGCTTGAAGGTTGGTCCGGCAAGGTTACGCCGTGGCTACCGGGGTATCGATTCGAGCCTGAATCGGTGGATCTTGTGGGGGTGACAGGTGAGGTTGAGGTGCAGTTTCAGGCATTCGAAAGGCGGCCAGGATTTTCTCGCCTATGGTTGGTGGACAGCGATGGGAGCCTACGGCAGGCTGGCATTTTCGCAGAAAAGCACGATGTGCTTCTCTTGACGCCCGGCTCCTATTTTTATGATAACGGCGGATTCCGCAACGAAGATATCTTTCTACTCGGAGATGGAAACGATCCCAGTCAGGTGGTATTTGAGCACACTCGTTTGACTCTCGACGTTTCGCGGATCATGGCGGATGGCTTGACCTTTCGAACTTCGAGCGATTCTTACCCGGCCGTTCGCCTAGTGAATGCTTCGGATTTCAGGTTTCGAAATTGCCGATTCGAATCGTCGCACGTCGGTTTTCAAGTTCGCTCAGGCACAGCGGGTGGAGTCCTACTTGAGGGTTCCCAATTTCAAGGTGGCTTTTCGGGGTTGCTGGTTGATCCCAACGCTTTCGGCGGTTACCTGACGGTCCGCAATAGCTCGGCCTTCGACCACCCGTATGCGGGAATCGAGATTCTAGACAACCCGACTCTCGAAGCTAGAGTCGAAAACGTTATGCTTCAACGTAACTATTTGGGTATTGAGTTGGGTGAGCTGGAATCCCTCCATCTTGAGAATCTGATCATCACCGGCAGCCAGCGGGGAATCGACAGTGATGATTTTACGGGTTGTGATGTACAAGTCGTCCAATCGGTGATTGCGAGCAACAATCTTGGTGTCGACGTTCGAACAGATTTTGACGTTTACGACTCTATTTTTTTTGATAACTCTTGTGGCTTCGAGGGGGCGGGGGTGGTCAAACAGGACCACATGATGCGTTGGGGGAGCCCCAACTGCGGTGGTCCATTCTATCCGAGCGGCAATGTGGTTTGGGACGCCGATCCGCTCTTTGTGAACCCTGCCAATGGAGATTTCCAGCTCCAAGCCGGCTCGCCCGCGATCGGGGCAGGCAGAAATGGACAAGACTTGGGAGCGTACGGTGGCCCGCTTGGGGACGCCTGGCAGGAGCCGAGCTCGATTCCCGTACCCGCTTTGCTCGAGCTCGTGCCTGTGGACCTGCGCCGAACTTTCGACTTGGGTGAGACCTTCAGCCCTCGTGTAGATGGTCGCTTCGAACGGGGGTGGGCGGGTAGTGTCACCTCCGAGGTGATCTGGACATCCGCGGATACATCCATCGCGTCCCCTTTGGGCAACGGTCAATTTGAGATCGTCGGTGAAGGGGAGGTTGTGCTCAGCGGAGAAACGAGGGGGCAGGCTGTAGAGCTGGCGGTCCGGGGAGTTGCGGGATACCAGCCACAGGATGGTAGAGCGACGGGTTCGGTGCAGCCAGCAGACGAGATCTCTCAGGCTCCAATATCCGATGAAAAGCTGGGTGAACGTGCTCACGTCGACAAGGCGCTCGACGAGGCGGAAGCCTGGGTGCTTGCCGCTCCCTTGTCTCGTCCTCGAGAGCAACATACGGCAACGTTGCTTAACGATGGCCGCGTGCTGGTAGCTGGAGGGCTTTCGACACTTCACAAATTAAACCTAGTGGAAATCTACGATCCGGTGGCTGACCGATGGCAGATCGCTTCTCCCATGTCTTTCGCTCGCCAGGAGCACACGGCCACCTTACTTCCCGATGGCCGAGTGTTGGTCGCAGGAGGGAGAGACGATGTGGGACGGCTCGATTCAGTTGAGATCTATGACGTGGCAGCCGATCAATGGACTGCCGCTGCTCCAATGGGCACGCCCAGAGCCAGCCATCGCGCAACGGTCCTTCAAGACGGACGGGTGTTGATGGTCGCTGGAACCAACGAGATCCCCGGCAGCGCCGAGATTTTCGATCCGAGCTCCGGGAGCTGGACAGCGACTATGCCTCTCAATGGTCGACGAGGTAGCAGCTTGACTTCGACTTTGCTCTCTGATGGCAGGGTTTTGGTCGTCGATGACGGAGAAGCCGAATTCTTTGGCCCGAATGAGCTCGGAGAATGGGTTTGGACCTCCATCACGGATTCATTGGCGCGTGAATTTTCAGCTCATACCGCGACTTTGTTGCATTCCGGGCAAGTGCTCTTCGCGGGCGGGTTTCCCGCGAACAACCTGGAGACCTACCTATTCCATCCTCTAGATGGACAGTGGACGCCGGCCGGGCCGATCCCCACAGGGCCGGATATGCCGGACGCGCCAATCTATTCCCAATCAGTGCTCTTGGGGGATGGCCGGGTCCTTCTCGCAGGTGACGCCTGGAGCGCTCGAACCGATACCCCTGTTTGGGATCCAGCTACCTCTCAATGGTCAACCGCCGGATTCCTGAATGCCGGCAGCTCTGCCTCTACCGCGACTCTATTGGCGGACGGCAGGGTTTTGTTCGCTGGCGGTAGGGGGAACCTGGGAACGGCCGCACGAGTTGAGATTTTCTTGCCTGGGCTCCCGGAACACTCTGGAGCCTCTCCCGATTTGTTTGAGCCGAGACATCGTTTCGCAGCAGTCCAGCTAGCAGATGGTCGGCCCCTGGTCGCAGGAGGTACTCATTCGGCTTCTGTCTCCGGCGTAGAAGTCCTGAGGGCCGACGGTACGAGCTGGGAATCCTGGCCGCCGCTGTTAACAGGAGGCGAGCGAACCGGAGCTGTGGTTTTGCCGGACGGCGACATCTTGGTCGTCGGGAGATTCGACGCTGAACGCTTCGATACCGAGAGCGGTGTTTGGCGAATGACTGGTCCACGTCAGTTCGTCTTCGAGCGCTCGCGGCTTCTGCAGCTGTCCGATGGCCGGGTGCTTGCCGTCTCAGGTGCGGGATCCGAGATCTACGATCCTGAAACGGACAGCTGGGCCACGACCGGACCCATGGTCAGACCGCGGTCCGATGGCGGTCTAGTGTTGCTGACCTCGGGAGAGGCCATGTCTATCGGGGGTCGAGATCCCAGCTCGGGCTCGACATTCTTCGGTGTGGTGCCGGATGCGGAGATCTATGATCCCGAAGAAGATACTTGGCGGTCGACGGGCGAGCTGCGCATTGCGAGACAACGCTTTGTGACCGCGGTCCTGCCCTCCGGTCAGATTCTGGTGGCCGGGGGAGACCAAGGGGAGCTCGTTTACTCTTCCGCAGAGCTCTACGACCCTTCCACAGGGACTTGGACCTTGACTCGCCAGGATATGACCTCGCCTCGTCATTCCGCCGCCGGGGTAACCATTCCGGGTGGTCAGGTTTTGGTGATTGGCGGCGGCGCTGCCTTGCGGGAGTCTAATCGGCTGGCTTCTTCGGAGATTTACGATCCTGGTACCGACACTTGGCGGCCGGGGCCCAGCTTGGAGCTCGCCCGCGACCGCCATGCGGCATTCGTGGGTGGGGAGGGCGTTTGGGTCGTGGGAGGGCGTGACGAAGACGATAGAGCACTGAATTCAGTCGAGCTGATATCAGCCCCTTCCATGCTGCTGAATCGTCCGGTGATCGATACCATCGACCCGTCAATGCGGCATGGAGAGCCTTTGACGCTCTCAGGTACCGGCTTCGGTGGCGGTCCGGAAGGTCATGGTGGAACACTCGGAGGCACTGCTTTGAACTTTCCGATTGTTCGTCTGCGCTCCCTGGTGGATGGGCGAGTATTTCACTTGGCCGCCGATCCGCGGGTTGATGTCGATCCCCGGCCGAGCTTCTTCGATGATCCGATGGAGCTGACCGTGTCGACCCTACCCGCAGATCTTCTGCCCGGCCCTTACCAGGTATCGGTAGTAAGAGGTGGGGTCGCGAGCGAGCCCCTTGCGGTGATGATGGAATGTAGCATTGCCATTGCCGGCCATCCCACCGCTTCGCCCGCAGAGATCGGGGAATCGATCCTATTGACCGTGGAGGCGCGCGGTGGTCATCTCTATCAATGGCGGAAGAACGGGACTGCTATTCCCGGTGCGGAACAAGCCTCCTATCTGACGCCACCCCTGGAACCGGACGATGCTTGGGCCGAGTATGACGTCGTCGTTTCCAACGGCTGCACAGAGACGGTTTCCGATCCGGTTCAGATAGAGGTGATTGATTTGGTTCCGCCTTCTGTCAATGTCGTTTCACCGTCAGGTGGAGAATTCTGGCTGCTGACCCTCGACGACGAGCCGTCTGAGGCTAAGACGCTGGTGTGGGAAATGGAGGACAACATCCGAATCTGTCGGGTGGAGGTCCATCTCCAATACTCCGATGATGGCCAGAGCTGGCAGTCGGTGGATGGAGCTCCGGTCGCGATCTTTGACCAAACCGACGAAATGGGCATTTGCCTGTCACCCGGAGTCCAGGATCGAAGCGCGACCTATTTCTTGGGAGCGGACCTGCCGTCGGGGCAAATCGGCTCGAGCTATCGGCTTCAGGTGATCGCTACGGATCAGGCCGGGCAGTCTTCACAGGCGGAAGGCGATGTGTTCTCGATCGTTCCCCGAGATCCCGAGGGTATCCGCAGCTTGATCTTGACCTACCCCGAACGGATGCGATCCATCTTTATCGACGAGCTGGGATTGGATGACGACGGCTCAAGCCCGCCCCCGACTCCGATCCAAGAGCTTGACCAGGAAATGGATGGCCTGGCTTCGGATCTTCGGTTGCTCGCCGATCACCAAAGGGTTGATGGCTTAGTAATCGATGTCTCGCGATGGTCGTCGGTGGCTCAGCTGTACGACGCTTGGGATGTGGAGCATCAAGAAGCGGCGGATGCGTCCGTCACCGGAATTGACTTGGAAGCCCAACGGATGGAGGCGAATCAGGCCGCCAATGACGTTCTTTTCGCCCCTGGCGGTATCCACGACCGGCTAGGAGAGCTCTTGCACCTCTTCCCGGCAGTTGAGTTCCTGGTATTGGTGGGAGACGATCGAGTGCTACCCATGGCTCGTCTTCAGGATGGGGCAACCCTGCTGGATGAAGGCAACTACATCGGCCCGGGAGGTCTCGAGCGCACCGAGCCCACCTCCGTAGGTTTGGCCCTGGACGGCAAGCTATTCCTTTCCGACGATCGCCTCGCGGTTCAATTCCCTACCGCGGATGTCGGTGAGAGCTTGTATCTTCCGGATCGCGCAATTGGACGCTTAGTGGAGCATCCCAGCGAAATTCGGCGCACCATATCGGCCTTCTTCGGGATCGACGGAGTCGTGGACGTGATTCCGCCGGAGACCGAGGAGGGAGCACCCGACCAACGCATCTTGGTGACCGGATACGATTTTCTCAGCGATGTTGCGGAGCAGATCGCAGAATATTGGCGAGAATCGTATGGGCTCGAAGCGCTCGATCCCGAGATTCGCTCACTGATTTCTGGCGCGCCCTTGGGCTGGACGGAAACAGATCTGGAAGAGGCGGTCTGCGCCTTAGGCTCGCCATACCGAGTCTTGAGCTTCAACGGACATGCCCATCACTACGGCGAAGGCATACCCGGTCTTGAACGAACTGATATTCGTTCTTTGGAAACGGATCGATTGACTGAGCCCGGTTGGTGTAACGGCAGTGATTTAGATCTGGAAGGAAGAGTCCTCTATTCCGTCGGTTGCCATGGCGGCCTTCCAGTTCCGGGCAGTGATTTCGGGGATGCCAACCACTCGCTAGACCTTCCTCAGACCTACCTTGGCCTCGGCGCCGTGGCCTATTTGGCAAATTCCGGCTACGGCTGGGGGCTCAACCATGGGGTCGGCTATGGTGAGCGCTTGGTTCAGATTTTCACGGAAGAGCTGAGCCGGACCGGGACCGTGACCTTGGGCCGAGCTGTAGCGGCCGCTAAGCTGCGCTACTACTTGGAAACCTATTATTTCGACGCCTATGATCGAAAAACGCTCATGCAGTGGACGTTCTTTGGCCTGCCCATGGTCGGCTTGAGGACGGGGTTGGTCGAAGACGGGGATCCCGATCTCGAGCCGATCCCTGGATCCTCATCGAGCGGTCCGGCTCTCCATCTGGCATCACCCGAAGCCTCACCTGAGCTGGAAGCGGAAACACTAGTGTCGGGGCAGGGAGAGCAAGCTTTCGATTTACCGGAAGATATGGCCCTGACTGAGGTCCGAATTCGCTTATCAGAGGACCTCTACGAGAAGAAAGCAGCGGACGGCTCGACGGCGACCGTCGAGGCGGGCTGTGATCACGAAGAGGGTTGCTACTACAGCCTGTCCGGGCTGGCCGCCGCGCGAGCTACGGGCTCGGCGGATCTGCCCCTGCTTCCTTATCTTGTCTACGATTCACGATTGGCGGGTTTTGCCCAGCATGGTGTGTTGTGGAAAGGTGGAGCCTATGTCGAAGAAGACGGCTGGACGCCTGTCATGGCTACCTTGGTTTCCAACGGAGAGCTGGGTGAGCCCAACAACGCGCCCCAAGAGTTGTTGATCGAGCCCATCGACACCCACTGGCCACCGGAGGGTGGCGATTGCCGCCGATCCGATTTGTCACCGGCAAGTCTTGTGGCTACCGTCGGGGAGCTCCGGCCGGGGGCCGACGGAACACCTTTCGGGCGTCATCGTCGCTACCTGGATTTGGATCTGGAGATCTTCTACCTTGGGCACGAGGCTGAAGGACGATGTGATCGTCGTGCTCCCACCCTTGGACAAGCGCCCTACGATGGGCAATACCATCGTCGTATCGGGTCCTATGTGGAGTGGTCCGTTCCTATTGTGGACGAGGACATCTGGCGGGTTGTCGTCGTGGTCGATACCGGTATGCCGGATCCGGAAGACGGCCTGACCCGTTGGCAAGCGTTGGATTTGGATCGCGTGCCAGAATCGCGGAGATTTGAGGGCGGCTTTGACACCCTGGGCTCGGACTCGCTCCGCTATGTGATTCAGGCAATTGACAAGAATGGCAATGTGGGTTGGCTGGAGTGTATCGGCAGCTGCGACAGCGGTGAGAGCCAAGCCTCTAGCAAGGGGCAATCCTCAGGAATAGAGCTTGTTCTGCCGCGGGTGGTGGTCACGGAATCGGTACCGGGTGATCGAGATCTGTCGATCGCGGTTTCGATCGATCAGCCTCAAGTCGAGCCTGGCTCTGCGGTCGAGCTGAGCCTGGATGTCGTCAACCAAAGCATTGAGGCGGCCGGGGAGGTCATGGTGGATCTCGAGATACCGTTCGATCTGAGCTTTGAGAGCTTCCGAGTGGAAGGGGAGAGCTCCTTGAGCTTGTGGAGCTGTGAAGAGGAGCCCGCAGGCCCTTCGACGGCAAGCGTGGCTTGTCGACGGCCCTACCTCGACGGTGGAGAAAGCGTTCGACTGATCGTCAACCTAGCTGTGGCAGATCATCCCGCCTCCTTTGGCTCCCGAAGCGTCAGATCCGAGGTAGCTTCGCAAGACTCGGAGGTGAACCCCGCAGACAATGAAGCCGGCTTGACCCTCTGGATTGTCGACCCGCGACGGGCAGACCTGTCGTTGAGCTTCGACAACGGCTCCGATACCGTGCTGAGTGGAGAGATCGAAACCTGGACTCTGGTCACGACCAACCACGGACCGTCGACCGTAGAAGGCATTTTGATTGCGTTCGATTTCGGGCAGCTTGAGGGGCCGACGCTCTTCGCGAGCCAAGGTGCTCTCGGAGACGACGATGTTTGGCGGGATCTCGAGCTGCTTCCCGGAGACCAAGCTTCTCTGACCTTAGAGGGATTTGTGCCGGAAACGGCAAGCTCTCCGTTCGCTGTGTCGGTTTCGATTTATCCCCAGGGTCTGCTGGATCCAGACGGCGGCGCTTCTGCGGTTGACATCGATATTGTTATCGACGATCCGGCGCCACAGGTTGAGCAGATTAGAACCGTCTCCGAGAGCGGCAATGCTGTCGAGGATGGTCTATTGATCGAATCGGCGGTGACTCAAATAAGAGTGTTGTTCTCTGAGCCTGTGTCGGGTGAGGGCCCCGCCGCGGCTCAGTGGATAGACCCTGGACCGGACGGCCTTTTCGAGACCCTGGAGTGTTCGAGCTTGGCGGGGGATGACGAGCTGAAGTCACTGGGAATTATCCGCCCGTCCGCAACGGAAGTGGTGCTCGATGCGGGTCCAAGTCCACTGAGCAAGGGGGGCCATCGATTCCTGCTGTGTCCGGAAATCAAGGACGATCAAGGGCAGTCTCTACCCGATGGATCCGGAGTCTTGAATCTTCATGTCGATCCAGCCCATCTGTTGGAGAATCCGAACTTTGATGATTCGCTGAATCCATGGGTGATCCAAGCTCCAGATACAGGTTCGGTAACTTGGTTTGGGGACGACGCGGGCGAGGCTCCAACATCAGGATCTGCTAGGGCGCTCGGCTCGACCGCCGATACCGCTGTGGTAAGCCAGTGCCTAGAGCTTACTGAAGGGCCCTATCTGTGGTCCGTGAGCCTTCGCTCGATCGGCCTCGACCCGGTCGCAGGGTCTGTTGGGCTCGAGATCCGACACTTCGAAACCTCCGATTGCAGCGGAACGCCGCTGAGCAGCTTCGAAGGCGATCCGATTTCCTTGTCCGAAGTTTGGACGACACTGGATCTCACGTCTTTTGTGGTGCCTCCGGCAACTGGATCGACCTTGGTCGGTGCCGCTCTCGAAGTGACCTCTACGGAAGCGTTCGATGTCCTATTAGACGACATGTGGCTGGCGCCGGAGACCCGAATCTTTAGCCATGGATTCGAATCCGGCGACACCTCCGGTTGGTCATCCACCTTCGGCGAGAGTCCCTGAAGCCCGTGATTCGATGGCGCCGAAACCAAGTCTTTCGGCGTCATCGCGAATCTCCTCCATTTGTCGCGGATCTCCACTACGGAAGTGGAGGCCGGCCAAGGCAAATCGAGCTTCAAGGGCGAGCTGAGCTAAATTCAGAGAGCTCGCGCGATCTATCAGCGCTTCTAGCTGTGAGATCGCGGATTCTGTGTTACCCAGCTCACCTTCAATTCTTGCGGCCGCTATTTTCACTTGAATCGCTGTAACAATATCTCCGTCGCTCAAGGATCCGAGTGCGGGCTCAAGGGTCCTCCTTGCCTCCGTCGATTCACCCAAAGCCATCTGTGATCGTGCCAGGATGGCGCTGGCTAGAGCCGCTTGCGAAAGGCTCTCGTTCTTTACCGAGCCCAAGACCTCGGCGGCCAGTTGCTTGGATTGCATAGGCAGCCCTTGCCAAAGCCGGAGCTCTGCTAGAAAGAGCTGAGCCTGCGATCGATCTGCCAAGGAGCCGTCCTCATCGGCCAGTCGGGTTGCCCTTTCGAGCAAAGTCTCCGCCAAGTGATAGGCACCACCTAGTGCTGCTATGCGCCCTAGGTAGGCTGTCTCGTACGCCACCGGTTTAGCTTTGAGGTGTTTGAGCACTCTTCCTTCTTCGAACCCGTCTCTGGCTGCTTCGAGTTGTCCTTCGAGTAGAGATATCTCGGCGAGGTTGCTGATCGCCAGAGCACGCACATAAGCGTGATTCTCGGTGTTTCCGATGGCGAGAGCTTTGCCGTAGGTGTGTCGGGCCGAGGTAAGAGATCCGGCAGTCAGCAGAGCATTGCCTTGCCGGAACAAGAAACTGGCTGCATGGATGGGGTTTTCGATTTTTAAGTCAGCGGGCAAGCTGGAAAGCCATGCGTCCGCCTCGGAGTGCAAGCCCGCTCGCGCCAACGTCGCCGCCAAATTGTAGACAGCCCGCCATCGAAGCGGGTATCCGAGGCCTTCATAGCTTTGGATGACTGATTTGTACAGCAGCTCCGCGGCCAGAAGCTCGCCTCTATCGCTGTAGTCGTTGGCCAAGCGTTCAAGGGAGCGGAGGCTACCGAGATCGTCCTGATTCTCCGCATAGAGCTTTTGCGCCCGGGTCGCGGAGGCGAGAGCCGCTTCGTGAGATCCGAGGGCCGCCTCGGCTGCTGATCGGATTAATAGGGCTCGGGCTTCCAGGATGGGAGCTGTAAGCCGGCTGGCCCGTTCGAGCGCGGAGTCGGCTGATTCCAGCTGCTCTTGGTAGCGGCTGGCGTCATGGAGGATTCGACCGCGCAATAAGGGAACCCTTGGATCGACTCGACCTCTGGCCAAGGATTCCAGGTCGTCTACCAGCGACAACGCTCGGTCAGTCCGGCCCGCGCGCCTCAGAGCCTCGCCGAAGCGTATACCTGTTCCTAGGTCGGAGGGGGCCAAATCAAAGAGCTGCTCCAGCTTGAGGCTTGCCTCCTGCCAATCCTCGGCAAGCTCAGAGGAACGGGCTTGGGCGGAAAGCCGTTCCCACGGCCGCGCTGCATGCCGCCAAGCTTCTATCGCCGTTTCCTGGGCTGGCCCTACCCGGCCCTCCAAGCGATAGGCTTCGGCTAGGGAAGAGAGCACAAGATAGGAAGTGGGTGCCAAGCTTCTGGCTTCTTCGAGCAGCTCTCGGCCTCTGCTCGCCTCCAGGCGCTGTAAGTGGACACGGGCTTTCGAATAGAGCTCCATGGCCTGATCGGAGGTGGGAAAAGTCGCCAATTGAGCCCGAGCCTGACCTGGAATTGCTGAGCTCCAACCAATTTGGCGTTTCAAGCTTGAGCTTAACTGGCGGACCGTTTTTCTCAGAGTCGTCCTCGATGCCGGCTGATGGGCGGACCAGAGTGGGCTGGGGTGGCCGAACAGACGATAGCTGAGTTGGAGATCGATCGCCGCGGCCTCTTCGTCGAGTGGAAGATAGTGGCCCGTGAGGACGGCGTCGGCGCCAACGGCTTCCGCCAATTTCTCAGGTTGAGCGGCAGCATCGATTCCCAATACGAACGCGGTGTCTCGGACCCAGCCGCGTTCCAGTGGCTGGAGCTGCTTTGTACCCGCCAGCTCTAAGGCCAGAAGATCCGCTATGGCAGGGCCGAACCAAGCGAGGCGTTCTTGTCGGCTCGAATTAGTCGGCTCGAGAACCAGAAGTGACAGCCTTTCTGGAGTCGACGAGACGCCGGCAAAGAGCCAAGCCACAAGAACACTCGCGAGGGCGAAGAAGGAGACGGATCTCCCGGGATGCTTGCGAGCTTTCTGTAGGGTAGTTTGCGCCAGGGAGCGGATGCTTGAGCTCGAAGACACGTTCGGGCCGGCAGAAGGGGTTTCCCGGCTCAGCTCCGTATCGTTGTCGTCTAATTTTGGTTGTTGCTGTGACTGAGGAGCACGGATGGCCTCTTGCAGCTCGGCCAAGGCTCGGCCCGCATGCTTCGGACGGCTGGTGGGATTCTTTTCGAGCAATCGAGTCACCCAGGCCATCAAGCCTTCGGGAAGACCCGGTACGAGCTTTGCGAGGCTGGGCGGGCGATCGTGGCAAATCGAATAAACAATTTCGTCGCGATTTTTTCCTTCGAATGGATACTGCCCTGACAGCAACTCGTAGGCGATGGCTCCAAGGGCAAAGAGATCCGCTCGCTCGTCGATTTCCATTCCGAGGTGCTGCTCGGGTGCCATGAATCGATAGGTCCCGACCACCGAGCCCTCATCGGAAACGGTCGAATCCATCGATTCGGCTCCAGCCGCGGTTTTGGCCAAGCCGAGGTCCAACACCTTGATCCGTTCTTGGACGATCATGATGTTGTCGGGTTTCAGATCGCGGTGCACGATCCGCCGCTGATGTAGAGCTCGAAGGGCTTCGGTTATTTCTTGCAAAAACCTCAGGGCGAGATCCCGCGGAATCGGGCCCCGCTCCAGGTACTGCTTGAGGGTGATTCCATGGAGCTTCTCCATGACCAATGCAATGGAGCCGTCATCGCCTTCGGCCACGTCGAAAAGCTGCACCAGGAAAGGACTTTGAAGGCTCGATACGATTCTGGCTTCGCGTTGAAATCGCCGTCGAGCCCTGTGGTGGCGCCAGCGGGTCGGATGAATCTGCTTGATCGCAACCGGGCGTTGGAGCTTGGGATCGAAGCCTCCGTAGACAATTCCCATCCCGCCGGCACCCAACACCTCGTCCACTCGGTAAGGGCCGATGCTCTGGGGAAGATCTAGGGGATCTACCTCAATCTTCGTCATCTTGGTCGATCTGGAGTCGAGTCATTTGCGCGATCAAACCCCTCAATGAAGTCCCCAATTCTCTAGCCATAGCCACCAGATCGGATCCGTGGCGAGCTCGACTTTCGAGAATGCTATCCCGATCCAAGTCGGTGGCCGCCTTTAGACCATGTCTGCGCATCAGTGGATACATCGAGGCGCGCGAGATGCCTAATAGCAGAGCCGTTCGCTTGATGTCCCAATTTCCCCTTTCCAAGCCGTCGATAAGCTCGGGACGGTCGATCATGGAGGGGAATTTGGGCTGCTCGATCCGGGCGCTCTTCGGGAGTGGAGCAGTCGTGCTCTCGGGTGTCTCATTTTCCGGCTCGGGTCCGGAGCCACTGTTCTCGAGATCTTCTTCGACTTCCGCGATTAAGGACGAGAGGTTTGGATTCCAATCGGCCTCAACCAATGCGACGACCCATCTTCGGACCACATTCTTGAGCTCGCGAATATTTCCAGGCCACCGGTAGAGAGCCAGGCGTTGGACCCACTCTGCCGGCAACCACTTAAACTCGGGGGTTGCCAGCCGCTCGAGCTGGCCGAGCTCTTCCATCTCTTGGCGCAGGAAATGCACGATCAGACGCCCCAGATCTTCTCGTCGCCTACGCAGAGGAGGGAGTCGGATTTGATACCCGCCCAAGCGGTGGAGCAACGGTGACCGGAAAGACTCGATATCCACTGCTCGCTGCAAATCGGAGTCGGTCGCCGCCAAGATCCGAAGATCTACCGGAACGGAGCTGCTTCCGCCGAGTGGCTGAATCTCTCGGGTTTCAAGTGCCCGGAGCAACATGGCTTGGACTTCTAGCGGAGTTTCTCCGATTTCATCGAGAAAGAGGGTTCCACCGTCAGCTTCGCGGAAAGCCCCTTTCAGAGCGCCTTGTTGACCTGAGTAGGCCCCTGCCCGCGCTCCGAAGAGCTCTGCGGCGGCAAGGGAGGCGGGGAGGGCTGCCATGTTTAGAGAAACGAGCTCGCCCTTTCGACGGCTGTCTTGATCTGCAATCGCCCTGGCAATGAGCTCCTTTCCGGTACCTGTCTCACCGAGAATCAGCACGGAGAAATCTGTGTTGGCAATAGCGCGGATTTGATTGCGAGCTCTGACCAGCTTCTCACTTTCTCCAACGAGGCCAAATCCGTCCGTTTGATCGATGGACTCGCCGTGGCGGTGGAGAAGGAGAAGCACGCGGCGAGCCAGCAACAAGAGCACGCCGCGCTCGATCTCCGCCGACGAGCATCGGTGTTCGGTAGTGCACTCGGCGCCGTCGACGAGCACCGAGCTTCGCCATTCTCGGGAGTCGATCGTGATCCCACCCTCCTCATCTTGACGTAAGTAAATTGGTTTGCGGCTCAACCTCTTATGACCCAGGGGTCTTTCCCGGCCGCCTCTCGGTTGCGCGAAATCGGGCTTGTTTCTGCTGAGGACCTCCAAGCCATCGGGTTGTGCCCGAAAAGTCCGGCGTTCTCCGATTCGAGAGAGATCGGGATGGGCCAGGACGGTCAGCTCCAACCGATTCACCGAGCCGTTTCCTGCTCTCGTCAGGATGGGCTCGTCTTCAGTTTCGGTCGAAGTGCTCGAATTAGCGGCTGTGCAAATCGGTGTCTGACGCTCGGCACCATCAGACACGGCTAGCCACGTGCCCTTTCCGAAAAGGGATTTTGGGTCAAACGATAGGGCATCCTTTTCCTCAGGGAGAAAGGTTAAACCTAACGATTCGATCTCTGTGTGCCGGGAAATAGACTCTTTAGAGAGATAAAACATGATTTCGTTCAGAGTCGTCCAGTTGGTACGGCCCTTGCTGTCTACAGGGGTTGAACGAGTTTTAGATGGCGTGATTCGCCCTGGGTCGAGATTCTTCCAGTATAGCTCAAGAGTCAAATGGTTCAGGTAACGTGACCCGCTTATCCATCGCGTGCTGGAGGCTTGTCTGAACGGCCTCCGAAATTGGGAGGGATGTTTTGCGGTCCCGGAGGTGCGAGGTCTCCGGGACCGCTTTTTCCCTGGTTTCAATCTATCAATTCCCGAAAGGAAGCGGCATGAGGATGTTCGTCAGATCGGTTTTCTGTTTGAGCGTAGCTGCGGGTCTCGTGTGGCCCGTCAGCTCTACTCCTGAAGGGCAAGACGGGGCCAACGAGCCTGGAAGTCTGTCGTTGACCCATTGGGTCATTGCTTCAGGACGACCGGCGAATGCCGGTCAATATCGGCTCTTGTCAGCGTCTGGACACTATCCAGCCGGAGCTCTTCAGAGCTCGCGTTTTCGGTTGGATTCCGGGTTCTTTGCTTTGGACACGGGCCATGGAGTTTTTAGTGATGGTTTTGAGAGTGGAGATGTTGACCAGTGGAGTCAGGCCACAGGCCGGGCTCTTGAGAGGAGGTAGAGGTTGTGAGCACTTCTTTTCGGTTTGCTAAATCGTGGTTGCTATTCATCATTTTTGGAATCCTTGCGGTTCCAAGTTACTCGGCCTCGGTAGGAAGCACATTCACTTATCAAGGGAAGTTGCAAGATTTCGGTCAACCTGGGTCTGGAGACTACGACTTTGAGCTCTCGATTTTCGATGATCCGGGAGTTGTGACCCCTTTAGCGTCACGCACTGTTTGTGGAGTGACGCTGGAAGATGGTGTGTTTTCGTTGGAGGTCGATTTCGGAGCTGTTTTTGATGGTGACCGCCGTTGGATCGAGGTGGGAGTGGCACCCGCTGGGAGTTGTGACGGCTCGACAATCTTCACCTACTTGGATCCTCGGCAAGAGGTCACGGCCACGCCATACGCCATGTTCACCCAGGAGGCCCTGAATGCTGACCAGCTTGACGGTCTTGAGGCGGCGGATTTTCTACCGTCGAGCGGTACTGCCGTCGCGGAGAATCTGACCCTCAGTGGTAGCTTGATCCTGGATCCTGGCGCCAGTCTCATCTTCCCGGACGGCAGCGTTCAGACGACAGCGGCTGCTCCAATCGGCCCCACCGTGGTCCACCCCGAGCTTTATGTTCCGGCCTTTCTAACCTGTGGGGACAACGCGGAAGACGATCCGGTGCAATGGGCCCCGATCGCCATCGCCACTTTTCGCATCACCCTACAGGGCGTTCCCTTCGATGTGACGGCCAATTTTGCCGGGATCGATACCGGACAAGGCATGGCTCCCGTAGCGGCGAGGATTGAAGATGCTATCCGCACCGCAACCGGTGGAATGGAAGTCGTGAGCTGGGATGGAAGGTTCGTGATCCACTCGGATACTACTTCGGCAACGAGCAGTATCGGACCTCTAGAATCCACGGGATCGCCGGTGGACATTTCCGGTGCAGGGTTGGATCCCTGGATGGACTGCGAGTCAGATCGCGGGATTCCTAAGGAGGCGGTTGTGGACCTGCCCGCCTACGCTGGATATATAGCCCTCCTAGACGAGTCGGGGCAGATTGACTCGAAGTTCCGGCCGCCGGCAAGCAAGAGCGGGGTGGCCTCGTTCCAACCCGTATCCATCAACGACACGAAGACCGTGGTGCACAACCTCGGTCGTGTCCCGAAGAGAATCCGTATTCGGTGGTATCCGAGCACTCGGTTGCAAAACGAAGGGGAGGGAATATTTGACGGCTCCTCTTATGCGACTATCGCCAAGGTCACCACTGGGAATAGTCGGGAAAGCTCGACCCTCAGCAACGCTTACATAATGATCGTTGACTATGAGAATTTTGGCTCGTTCAACTGGCGGGCTGTGATCGGCGAGAGCTCAGAAAATCAATTCAAGCTCACGCTGACTGATTTCGACCGAAGTACTGAAGTGGTTAACTTTCTTTGGGAGGTTGAGTGATGCATAGTCTTGCCAAGGTTGAATATAGATCGGCTGTTCGAAGATTGATCTCACCCTTTGGTCGCGGAGCTAGTTGGCGCGATGACCGGATCCATCCAGCGGACTTCTTAAATTCGGTCGTTGGCCTAAGAGTCCTTCGATTTGGGCTGAGTTGTCTCCTGGTGAGTATTGTTTCATTGGATGGATTTGCACTCACTCTTCCAGGTATTAACTGTGACTTGACAACAACTCACTACGCAGTGGGTCTTACGCCCCCTTTGAGATCGGTCAATGTTGAAGGCACTGACCCCGAGCTGGAAACCTGGCAGATCTCCAATCCGATGGGGAATCTCCTTTTCTGTGACAATCCTTGGATCCCCTTAGCCTGTGAAGCTTCGTCGTATTGGCACCACACTGGGACGGACTACCTCCTTGGTTTCAGTGACAATTCTATCTATTCGAATAACAGACCTGTGTATGCTGTCGATAATGGCATCGTTGTCTATTCCACCAACGGCAATACTAATCCGAGCTCGGATCGAGGTGGACTGGTGGTCATCAAACATGTGGCACCTCCTGGCGTAAAATTCTACCTTCCCTCCTATCGAGAAAGCTTTAATGGTTCGGAAGAATATGAAATCAACGTAGACTTATCGTTTTCCGAAGAGCTGGTCTCCTATTATCTTCATCTCGATGAGCCTCTTGTTAGCCAGGGGGACATCGTCAACCGAGGCCAGCAGATCGCAACGACATATGATCGTGGTGAAGGGTATGCCTATCCGCCGCATTTGCATCTGGAGATGTGGCGCAAGTGTCACAACTTCGATCCCAATGGGTATGAAACACAGGATACGCAGTTCCGGAATACGGTTCGTGATCTGATCGCGCACCCTGACGAGGTGATCAGGTGGAATGCCGAGATGGTGCGAATTGTGCCTGAAGGCCACGGAGGGACTTCCCGGCTCCGGGCCCTAGGTTACGACTTCGGAGATACTCCGGGGGTGCTCGCCATAGGTAGTCATGTTCCGATGAGCCTCCCTCCGGTAGAGGTGCCTGAGGGCGATTGGGTCAATACCGCGGTTCGATTCGATCTTTTCGCTCCCTGGCCGAGCGTAGAAGTGGCGCGGCAAGCCGGCTATCCTACTCGGGGGTTAGATGCAACGATTCGAAAGAACGAGGTAGGTGCGAGGGATCGAAAATCAAGTTATCCGTTCAGGGATGTAAAGGCAAATATATGGTACTCAGAGCACGTGGTCGGCCTGCAGCGAGCAGGTGTGATTTCTGGCTTCGGTAACACTGGGTTCTTTCTCCCCCATGAAGAGATTAAACGCTCGGAATTTGTGAAGCTGTTGGTAGGTAGGGTATGCCCATCAGTGGACGAAGGCGTTTTTTGCGCGTCACAAAATGGCTCGATGCCTTTCACCGACCTCTACGATCACTGGGCGGAACCATTTGTTCGTGAGGCATGGAATCGCGGGTGGTTAACTAGCGCACCTGAGTTTGATCCGAACGGCTTGGTGGCAAGAGCAGATGCAGCGAAACTGGTTGCTAAAGCCTTAGAGCTTCCGGAGGCTATCCCTGTAGAGACGCCATTTTCCGATGTCTCGACTAGCGATTGGTTTGCGCCCTATGTTGTTTCACTGTTCCGAGAAAAGATTCTGGAAGGATATCCAAACGGAACTTTTGGGCCGGAAAGGCAGCTCCTACGCTCTGAGGCCGCTAAGATCATCGCCGAGCTTTCACTTAATACCTTTGGTAATCTGGGAGGTGTGCGGTGAAACACCTTGTCTTCAGTATCAATATTCTTCTTGTTCTTGCATCTCTAGCATCTCCTTCATTCGCCGGTTACACCTCCGACCGTACCTGGACGACCGCTGGCACCGACTCAGGTGGCGCTTCGTCGTCGGTGCTTCGACTTGAAATCACGTCGATCAGCAATTCGAGCAATAACGTGACGTTCCGGGTTTCCAAGAAGGACGGCTCTGCGTTCTCGACTTCCGGGGTTCTGAGCATCCGACTCGGCAGCGGCAGCGGAACCACCATAGCTTCATCGAGCATTTCGGCAGGAAGCTCCTATCGCTCTTTTAATGTTTACATGCCGAGCTATGTGACAGGAACCGAGCGTGGTTACTTCTACGGACGGTATTACACCTCTTCTAATGGTTTCTGGAGCTACGCCGGGCCTATTCAGGTCTGGGCGCCGTCATTATCCACACCGTCGGCAAGCCACAGCAATGTCGGCACCTCCTCAGCGACCCTCAGCTGGGGCTCGATTACAGGGGCGACGTCGTACCGCTATCAAGTCACCACCTCGACGAGCTTCAGCACCAATAGCGATGGGACCACTTGCTACAACTGTGTGGTCAACAGCACCACATCTTCTACTTCTCGTTCTCTGAGTGGTCTTCAATCGTCGACGACCTATCGATATCGGGTCAGGGCGGGCAACGCGACCACGGGGCAAGGCTCATATTGGTCGTCGATTCGCTCATTCACCACCAGTGGTCCGTCCGTAAGCTCGGTTAGCCCTTCCACAGCGACCCTAGGGCAGTCGACGTCGTTCACGGTCTACGGTAGCAATCTGACATCGGGGATGGGCTTTTGGATCGCTGATTGCTCCGGCGTCACTGAGCTCTCGGGCGGCACCTCGACCCGGCGCTACTTCAGGTGTGCTCCCAGCTATTCGACCGGTTCTAAGTCCGGAACGGTGAAAACTTCACCCGGAGGTACGACTCTTCACAACTTTAGCGTTCAGGTTTCCTCGCCCTCGCCGACGGTCAGCTCGGTGACCCCGTCTACGGCAACACTAGGTCAGTTGACCACCTTCACCATCAACGGCAGCAATCTGACATCCGGCATGGGTTTTTGGATCGCTGATTGTTCTGGAGTGACCGAGCTTTCGGGCGGAACTTCGACTCGACAGTATTTTCGTTGTACCCCTAGTTATTCTGCCGGTAGCAAGTCCGGTACGGTGAAGACGACTCCAGGTGGGACGACACTCCACAACTTCAGCGTTCAGGTGTCTGCTCCAGCGCCGACCGTGAGCTCGGTGAGCCCTTCCACAGCCACGCTAGGGCAGCTGACCACTTTTACGATACATGGCAGCAACTTGACATCCGGCATGGGTTTCTGGATCGCCAACTGCGATGGGCTTACGGAGCTTGGCGGCGGATCGGCGAGTCAGCGCTATTTCCGTTGCACGCCGAGATGGCATTTGGGCTCCATGGACGGCGTGGTGCGGGATGAGCCCGACGGCACGTTGTTGCGGGAGTTTACGGTTCAGGTGACCACGGACATCGTTGTACACGAGGTGGTCCCTGAGCGGGCGATGTTGAACACATCCACGGACTTCATCATTCGAGGTGAGGGCCTACCGGCGGGCATGGGATTTTGGATAGCCAATTGTTCCGGAGTGACCGAGTTGAGTGGTGGAACCAGCACGGAGCGCCGATTCCGCTGCACTCCTGGAGGCTCGACCGGCACCATGGATGGTGTGCTCAAAGATGAGCCGGACGGCGCTACCCTCTATCCGTTCTCGGTGTCGATCGTGCAACCGGCTACGGTGACCAATATTTGGCCGGTGCGAGCGGCTTTCGGTCTGGAAACTATTTTTACCATCCAAGGCTCCCAATTGCCGACGGATTTGGGCTTCTTTGTGGAACGTTGTGAGGGTGTTGACGAGGTGCCTGGCGGTCATTCTGGAGAGCGCTTCTTCAGCTGTGTTCCTTCGTATCAACTCGGATCTCAAACCGGTGTGGTGAAGATCGCTCCGGATGGAACGCCGCTTAGAAACTTCGATGTGGAGGTAGTGAATGCGCCAACGGTCTCCGACCTTCAGCCATTGACTGCGCTTTTGGATCAACCCACCACGTTTACTGTTTCTGGTAGCGGCTTGCTCGACGCCATGGCGTTTTGGATCGCATATTGCGAAAACGTGGTGGAGCTCAGCGGTGGAACCTCGACCCAGCGACAGTTCAGGTGCACGCCTCGCCTGGAAACGGGTCCTCAAGATGGTGTGCTCAAGCTGGCGGAAAAGGGAAATGAGCTGTGGACCTTCCAGGTAGAGGTGACCGAGGTTTCTGAGCCCGCGGTCACGAGTGTCTCGCCGTCGTCGGCCACGATCGATGAGCCCACTACGTTTACGATTGCCGGCAGCGATCTGCCCGTCGGATTGGACTTCACGCTGAGCCAATGCGAGAGCCCGACCGAGCTATCTGGCAGCTCCACCTCGCGGCGGTTCCGCTGTACCCCGAGGGAAGTGGGACCCATGGCCGGCACTGTCCTGACAGCGGATGACGATCTATTGCACAGCTTTACGGTCAACGTCACCACGCCAAGCGGTGTGATCTATCCTGATGTTTCTGATTGGGCCCAGGGTGCCGCAGACTATCTGGTTCAGCATGGCATTGTGGTGGATCCAGGTGACCACCATTTGCGTGGTCAAGTGCCCGCCAATCGGGCCGAGGTCGCTACCTTGCTTTATCGAGCATTGGGTGGCGGGCAGGGTGCCGCGGATGCCACCTTTGAGGCGTGGTACGGCGGTGTGCCGGCTCCACACTTTGCCGATGTAGCGGATCCTGCCGTGTGGTATTTCCGCCCGGCCACATTCTTGGGCAGTCTCGATTTTGAAGATGGAATTGCCGTTTTCGATCCAGACAGCTGTGTGTTCCGTCCCGGTGATCAGCTGGACCGGAGCTGGACGACTAAAGCTCTGCTTTCGACGTGGGATCGGCCACCCCTGGGTTCTTTCGGTGGAGTCGACCGTTTCGATGACGTTCCCACCACCCATCCGGCTGCCGGTTGGATTTACGGCGCACAGCAATTGGGTCTTGTGGGAGGTAACGATACCTATCGACCGGACGAGTCGGTAAACCGCGAGGACCTCTTCGTCATGTTGCACCGGATTCTCGAGGCTTCGGCGAACTTGGAAGGCACGAACGTGCCGGCTCCGGTGCCGACAACCTCGGATTTTCTGAGAGCGAACGGATGTCGACGGATCGGCCACGACTACGAGCAACCGGTGCTTCAGGGCGTAGAGATGCCCGAGGTGGAGGTTGTGACTTCCGGTTTGGCACAGGTGACTCTGGGTAACTTGGAGGTTCAAGCCGCGACTTTGGAGGTGATCATCCACCACATCGATGGCGGTAGCCATGTGGACGCCGAGGGGGTAGAGCATCAAGCCCGTCCCTTCTGTGCCTGGGAGGCCTCGGCCGGTGGTCTAAGAGACTTAGATCCAGGAGGTGATCCGCCAATCTGCAAGGTGCAATGGATCGCTCCGGCTGAGGTTTCGGGAACCGACGGAGCGGATGCCTACAAGGTCACGCTCCACTTCGGAGATGGGTTGGGTCACAAAATCGTACGCACGGTGGACCTCCAGATCAGTCAGCCGGGTATCGATGGTGAGAAACCCTCGGTTTCTTGGGATCCGGTAGCATCCGTGCCCGGGGGACAATCGATTGAGCTGACGGGAACCGCTTCGGACCCGGAACCTGAAGAGCTAGCGGATCACGGCTTGCTTTCGGTAACGGTGAGCTTCTCGTTGGATGGTGGAGAATCCCGCGAAGAAATCGGCACTGCCGAGTTGGAAAGTGACGGCTTTTGGCGGCTTCATTGGATTGCTCCCATGTTCTCCGGACCCGTCCAGCTCTATGCGGTGGCTCACAACCTAAGAGGCAATTCGGCACAGGCTTCCACCACCATAGAGCTGATACCCACGTTGGCTGTGGCCGGCATCGTGGAATCCAGCTCTGGAGGGCCTCTTGAAAACGCGGCCGTGATCCTTGAGGGAGGCGGCAGCCCGCGGGAGGTACGATCTGATCTCCACGGCTCCTTCCGATTTGATCAAGACCTTCAAACTAGTGTGGTCTACCGCCTGGCGGTGATCGGCCCTGCTGGTCAGACGGCTTCGTCTAGCGACTTTGTTCTGTCTACGGCGCAACCCGAGGTCTTCGAGATACTGCGTCTGGATGATCAAGCCCCGTTGACGTCGGCGTCGCCTCCCGGCGGTCTCTACTCCGGGCCTCAAATGGTGGAGCTGTTGTGCTCCGACGATCTGTCGGGCTGTAGCCATACCTATTACACCTTGGACGGCTCTACTCCGGATACAGGCTCCTCGATTTACAACGGTCCGATCGAGCTCACCTCAGGGATCTTGAGCTTCTTCTCGGTGGATCAAGCCGGTAATGTCGGTGGGGTGCTGATCGAGACGTATGAGCAGGAGGTGGAGTGCATCTACTCGTGGGACTTCGCCGAGCTCCAGCTACCAGCCGAGGGCGGCAGTGGTGAGGCTCAGCTGTCGACGGCCCCTGGCTGTGCTTGGAATGTTTTGACTTCCGATGCGTGGCTGAGCGCGACACCCACGGACGGTGTCGGCGCGGCGACTCTCAGTGTCGGCGCGGCTGCCAACGAGACAGCGAGTGAACGTGTGGGTCATCTTGAGATGGCCGGCCAGATTTTAACGGTACGACAACCGGCACCGACTCAGCCACCTTCGGTGGTCACAGGTGATGCTGTGATCCTCGACAGCGAGACGATTCGTCTCGAAGCGACCGTAGATGCCAATGGTTCTTCGACTCAAGGTTGGTTCGAGTACCAGGATCCCAGCGGCATTACATTTCAGACTCCAGCTCAGGATGTCGGTGAGAGCAGAGATCCTGTGCTCATGACGGCGACTCTCCCTATCGATGGCGCTCCGGCGATTCTTTGCGGATATGTCTATCGCTACAAGAGCTGGGCTGAGAACGTTCTCAGCCGAGTCTCGGGAAATTGGCGCGAAATACCTGGGCCCGAATGCGAGCCGTGCTTCGCTTTGGATCGAGATCGGGAAGGCTCTGGAGCCATCCCCTCCGCGCTGCCCGCGAGCTCCTCTGGGTGCCCCGCAGGAAAATATCGGGCGGGTGCAGTCATCGAGCTCTCAGCCCTGGCCGATCCCGGCTGGACCGTAATGGGCTGGAGTGGAACCGATCATGATGAGTCCACATCTGAGACCAACACCCTAACGATGCCGTCGGATGACCACTCAGTGAGTGTGCAATACACGGAGGAAGCATCCACCACCGCCAGCCACCACGACGCTTTCCACGCCGTCACCTACACCGGTGACGATGGGGATCGACTCTGGCCCGGATCGTGGCGGGAGACACCGAATGACGGTGGCTCGCCCAGTTGGGGCCACGTTCGCGTGATCACCGACGGTGATGTGGATCACGGCGTGTCGCAGCTGCGCATCCGTCGTGACGGTATGTGGGTGGAGCGACCGGTGGATTTGTCCGGGGCCGGTGAGGTCACTTGGACCTTTGACTACCGCCGGGAATCGCTGCTGGAGGGCCATTATGTGGCCGCTGAGGTGAGCTCGGACGGCAGTGCTTGGACGGAGGTAGCGCGGATGGCGGGGCCGGCGGACGATGCTGAGTATCAGCAAATGTCGGTCGCCATTCCCGTAGAGTCGACCAAGATCCGCTTTGCCAATCCCGCGGGAATCGGCATGGGCAACGAGAATATGGTCTTCTTCGACAATGTGGAGGTGACTTTGGATCTTGGGCCGTCCATGCGCGCCGCGGTGAATAGTTTGCCGAATACGGTCGTGACGCCGGGCGGGCCGGTGACCCTAGTGGTCACGGTGGAGAATACCTCGCCCTTCGGCACCTTGGAGCTGACGACGCTCGAAGGATCACTGGGCGGAGAGGTGGCGTCTACCGTCGATGGGGTTGGGACTTGCAGTGTGCCTCAATCGTTGGCGGTGGGGGCGACCTACACGTGTCAGCTGGAGCGGCAGGTTACCGGATCCGGTGGCTCGACGGTCGACTACGCGTTGACCGCGGCCGGCACGGTGGGTGCTGACCCGTTGACGGCTCTGGCGTCGACGACGATCGGGGTGCTGGAGGACGTGGAAGCGAATGCTCGGGATACGTTTGCCACGGTGTCCTACGCCGGCGAAGACGGCACGGTGCCTTGGACCTCAAGTTGGATCGAGGCGCCGATCGACGGTAGCCAAGCGAGTTGGGGCGACGTTCGGATTCTGGAGGACAGCATCGTTCCCCACGCCGAAGGTCCCTACCAGGCCTTCATCCGTGACGATCAGCTGTGGCTGCGCCGAAAGGTGGACTTGACCGGCTTCAGCGCGGCGGAGCTCGACTTCGACTACCGCCGGAGCAACCTGTTGCCGGGTCAGCGCCTGGATATCGAGGTGAGCACCGACGGGGTAGCCTTCCAGCGGCTGGCGAGCATCGAGGGTAGCGAGCAGGGCACGGACCTGAGCTACTCGCGCTGGACGCCACCATTGGATCTGAGCCCGTACATCAGTGACTCGACCTGGATCCAATTCTCGAATCTCGAGGATTTGGGCATGGGCAACAGCAACGCGGTGTATCTGGACAACGTAGAGATCCGGCTGCAGTCCGGCAGCTCGATCGCCATGGGTATGACCGTGGATCCGGATACGGTGGTGGAGCCAGGCGGCCCAGTGACCTTCGGGGTGACGGTGACCAACCACAGCCCGTCGGGCAGTGTGGAGCTCACCGACCTCACGGACGACCAAATCGGTGACCTGAACGGTGCGGGCTCTTGCTTGACGCCGCGGACGGTGCTGGCCGGCGACTCGTATGTGTGCTCCTACGGCCATACGGTCAGCGGCACTGCCGGCTCGACGATCACCCACGTGGTGAGCGCGGTTGCTTCCGCCGGCGGTGAGATTCTCAACGCCGGCTCCAGCGCTAGCATTACCGTGGAGGCGCCGGGGCTCGAAACCTTGCGGGACGAGCTCAACGCGGTCAGCTTCCACGGCAACGACGGCACCGTGCCGTGGAGCTCGCCGTGGATCGAGTCCATCTCGGACGGTGGTGCTCCGTACCACGGTCATGTGCGGGTCGAAGAGGACGCGGTCGGCACCGGTCCGTACGCCTTGCGGATTCGTCGCGATGGCCTTGAGGCGAAGAGAGAAGCGGACCTTTCGGGATTCGCTCAGGCTAGCCTCACCTTCGACTATCGCCGCAACAACCTGCTGGCGGGTCATCACGTCGATGTCGAGGTGAGTCTGGACGGCAGCTCGTGGACGCTTCTCGATCAGCTGGAAGGCCCGGCCTTGGACCAGTTCTACCAGAAGACCGTCTACGACCTGAGCCCCTGGATCAGCGGGTCGACTTGGATTCGATTCCATGCGCCCGCCGGTCAGGGGATGGGCAACGCCAACCTGATCTACTTCGACAACATCGAAATCCAGCTGACCGAGCCGGTGGACGGTGGTTTGGGCGGACGGGATACGGAGAGGCTGTCGGGCAATCTGCTGAGCAATCCGAGCTTCGAAGAAGGCTTGGGATATTGGCAGCTGATCAGCCCCGAGCCCTTGGGTATTCTGCCCTCGGAGCTCGCTGGCTCGGCGTCCCTCAGCCGCGGTCGGATGGCGGAGATCCAAAGCACGATCGGGGACGGTCGCTATGCCTTGACCCAATGTGTGCGGATCGAGCCGAGCCGTCAGTACGGGTTCGGCGGCGAAACCCGAGTCGAGTCGCTTGGCGTCACCGATCCGGTGGTGTCGATGGGCGTCGAGCTCTACGGCCAAGACGGCTGTGACGGCGAGGTGTTGTCGGCCACCGGCGAGGTGTTGTGGGTCGGACAGACCGAGGGAGGCTGGCGATCGACCTACCGAGGTCGAGCCGAGGCGTCCGGGAAGGCTGTCAGCGCGCGGGTGTGGGTGGTCGTGCAGGGAGAAGGCGCGGACGGATTCCGCGTCTGGCTCGACAACCTGAGCTTCCGCATGGTGCGTCAAGCTCCATGATCTGACCCTCGCGGTGTCCACAGAAAAGGCCCGAGCTTGGACGGCTGTCCGGGCTCGGGCCTTTGGTTCTCAGCAAAGCTTTTCGGGCACGGGTAATTGCGGCGGATCAACCGCGCTGACGCAGTCCCGCTTTCAAGCGAGAGCTGATCTTGTGGGAGCTGAAAAAAGGAGGTTGGTGGAGCAGAAGGGACTCGAACCCTCGACCCCCACGATGCGAACGTGGTGCTCTCCCAGCTGAGCTACTGCCCCTCCGAGGGCGCGAATTGTAGCGGGTCCCTGAATTCCTGGCAAGGACTTTCTGGGACCCTGGCCGGGGCGCGGGCGCCGGGCTCAGATCGCCAGCTCGTAATGGGTCCAGGGACGGCCGCGGTAGATGCCTTCGAGCTGGTCGAGCACGGTGTGGTGTTCTTGGAGGACTTTTCTCAGGGTGGCTAGGTCCAGCTCGAGCAATTCGCAGTCGTGGGCGGCGGTGACGGTGGTTTTGCGGCCGCCTTCGGGGGCGAAGAAGGCTTCCTCACCGAAGAATTGGCCTTCTTCGAAGACCATGGTTTGGCGATAGGGCTCGCCGGGATAGCGATCGAATGCGCGGGCGAAGCCGGTGGCGAGGATGAACAGGCTGTCGGCGGGATCCCCTTTGCCGTAGATGATCGATCCGGCGTGTTTGGTGAGCAGGTTGAGCTTGCCGATGGTGCTCAGCAGCTCGTATTGGGAGAGCTCGTTGAGGACGGGCGACCAATGAAAATCGGCTCGGGCGGCGGCTTGCTCGATCCAATTGCTTTCGAGCTTGGAGGTCGCCTCGGGTGGGTTGGCTCCGAGCTTTGGGGTGGCTTCGGGCTCTGAAGAGGAGGTCGCTCCGGGTGCGATGTCAGGGGTCTGCAGGCCGACTCCGGTGATATGAGAATAGCCCGTCGGTTGGGTCTCGGGTTGCTCGTAGTACTCAGGCTCGGTGCTCAAATGCCCGTGGACCAGCGGTGGATTGGTCGCCAGGGGCGCCTCGGCTTGATGACGAACCCGTTCGACCAGCTGATCCGTGTCTTTTCGTTCAGGATCCAGCCGCTGAATTTTCTTGACCACGGCAATCGCTTTGGTGGAGAAACCTTGTTTGGCGAATTCGTGGACCAAGGGAGCCAGCACGGAGATCGCTTCCTCCGGTTTTCCGGCGCGGCCCAGCACGTCACCCAGCTGCTGGCGTAGGCGGGTGCTTTTCGGTTTGTTTTGGAGCTGCTCGCGTAGGAGCTTCGTCGCTCGATTGAGCTTGCCTTTGGCGATCAGGGTGTCGATATCGTCGTCGGATTTAAACCACAAGGGTGGGCCCCCTTCTAAATCTCAGCGTCATTCATCTCAGCGAGGTCATTTGGCATGCTTAGTCAACAGGATCAGCCGGCAAGATCAGATCTGCGATCTCAGATCGAATCTGCCTCACTTATCCCTTGCGCAGGATGTCGACGATTCGCATCAGCTGATGTCGCCCGAGCCGGTCGCCTTGCCGGCCCCCGCTTGGGCTCATTCGGGGATCGGCAAGTCGAGCAGCAAAGCGCGCACGAATTGCACGGGCGGTGAGCCGAAGGAAAGCAGTCGGTCGTGGTAGGTCTTGGGCTCAAACGAGTCCCCCCAAGTGGCTTCCACCTCTCGGCGTAGGTCGCGGTGCTCGAGATAGCCCACCAGGTAGGTGGAAAGCTGGGTGAATCCCAGTTGGGCGCGGGTCCATTTGAGGGCGGCTTCCCGTTCTTCCTGGAATCCGCCTTCGACCATCAGCTTCATGGCTTGGTCGCGGGTCATGCCTTCGACGTGGATGGCTTGATCCATCAAGGCGTTGGTGACCGAGCGCAGCAACCACTTGAGGGCGATCAGCTTTTGTCGCGGATCGTCGCCGTTATAACCCGCGTCGACCATCAGCTGCTCGGCGTAAACCGCCCATCCCTCGATGAAGGTGCCGGATTGGAGGACGGCGCGTAGGGTCGAAGGATAGCGGCCGGAATGGGCGAGCTGGAGGTAGTGGCCGGGCATGGCCTCGTGGACGGTCAAATCCTGCATGGAATAGACGTTGTATTCGCGGAGAAACGACAGGGTCTGCTCGTCGGTCCAAGATTCGGGAATCGGCGAAATGGCGTAGAAGGTCTTTTGACCCGTATCCAACGGGCCGGGAGAGTCGCAGTAGGCGATAGACACGCCGCGGGCGAATTCCGGCATGATGATCACCTCTACCGGATCGTCGGGCACGGTCACCAGCTCGTGCCGACGAACGAAGTCCGTGGCCTGTTGCAGCTGGGCTTTGGCGGTGGCGACGATCTCTCCCTTCTGGGGCCGATCGCGATAGGCGACCTCGAGCGCCGCTCGGATCACCACTTGTTTTAGGGCTTCGTCGGGCTCGTCCGGCAGCTCGGCGAGGGGATATTGCTTCAGGTAGATGGTCCGGGAGACCCGATACATCTCATCTCGGATGCGATCGAATTCCGCTTCAGAGCGCTTTTTCAGCTCCGTCCGACTCAACGGGGTGTGTAGGGAGAAGGCCAATTTTCGATCGTAGCGCTCGGCCCCGGCCCTGAAGTCTCCGGCCGCGTTGGGTAGCAGCTCTTCCTCGAGCCATGTCTGGTGGGACTCCACCGCTTGGGTCGCGGTGGATATGGCCGATTCCAGACGCTTCCGCTGATCCTCGGACAAGACGTCCAGGTGGGGTTTGACCATGTAGTCCAGGATCGACAACAGGCCCCGGTTCTGGCGGACCGCAGTTTGTGCGTAGACCTCGGGAACCAGCTTGGGAACCAGGGTGGCGCGAACCTGCTCGAGCAGGCGCGGCATGCCCTCCAAACGAGCCGTCACGTGAGTCAGGCGTTTCTCCAGCGGGGCGAAGTCTCTGGCGACCAAGGAGTAGATGGCGCCTCCGGTCAACCCCGTGTATCGCAGGGGATTCCAAGCCCAGGGCTTGAGCTCCTCAAGCTCCCACAAATTCGACTCCAGCTGATGGCTCAGTAGCGCGAAGTCGACTTGATTCGCCGGTGTCAGCTGCCCTCGGTCGATCCCGGCCAGGCGGCTTTGATACCGCCGAATGAAGGCCGCCTCCGCCGCACGGGAGCCCGCGCTGACGTCGTCGAGCTGGTCGTCGAAGCGATGATCCCCGATTTGGGTGGCACCCACCGGCGAAAGCGCCGGCATTTCGTCGACGTAGTCGGTGGCGAGCTCCTCAAAACGCGTGTCCGCGGACGAAGCGGCCACCAGGGATTGCGCGAAAATCAACGGGCTCAGCAGGAACGGGCTGAGCAGAAAGGGGCTGAGAAGCACGAGGCGGATCGCGAGGTTCATGGGTTCTCCAATCTGCTATCTGCTGGAGGTCGTGGTGGGTGAGTTGCCTAGGCTTCACGAAGCTCGGCCACGCATTCGATCTCGACCAAGGCGTCCAGGGGGTTCTGCCGGACGGCGATGGTGGTGCGGCTGGGTCGGTGGCCATCGAAGGCCGCTTCGTAGACTTTGTTCATGCCTTGGAAGTCGGCCATGTCTTTGAGGAAGACGGTGGTTTTGACCACGTCGCGGAGAGTCAGACCCTCGGCTTTCAAGACGATGCTCAGGTTGTCGAGCACTCGAGCGGTCTGCTCTTCGATGGTGGTGCCCACCAGCTTCATGGTGTCAGGGTCCAGCGGGGTTTGGCCGGAGCAGAACATCAAACCGGCGGCTTTCATGGCGTGGCAGTAGGGACCGATGGCTCGGGGAGCGTCCTCGGCGTGCAGGGGTTTCATTTTTTGCCGGGCCCTATTTTTTCCATACCAAGGATGCTTTGACGGAGGTGTCCTTTTCTTCGCGATCACCCACCGGTTGATTGCGGTAGCGGATTTCGTAACCCAGCTGCATGGCGAAGTGGTCGGTCAACGTCGCGGTCAGGGCGGACGTGGACTCCGCGCGCCAATCTTCGGACTCCTCGAAGTTGGGGAAGTAGGTCAGTGTTTGGTGGAAGCTGACGTGCTCGTTGAAGTTTCGTTCGTATTTCAGTCCGAGCACGGCGCCCAGGCCTTCGGTGTCGAGCTCCGGGTCTAGGCGATCCTCGTCCGTGTAGGTGAGACCGAGGTCGAAGATCAGCTCTTGTGCCTCGGTGTCGATGGCGGTCAGGGTGACACCGGCTTCGGCGATGGTGCGCAGGTCGATGCCGGAGAATTCGTCTTGCTCGAAGGATAGGCCGAAGAAGAGCTCGGGTCCGGCTTCGAGGGCTCGGGTGGCGCGGGCTCCGGCGTAGAAACGCTCGGCGGTGAGCTCGCCGTCTTGCTCTGCGCGGTCGCTCAGGGCCTTGAGCTCGATGCCCCAGGGGGCCGGCTTGCGGGCCGCTTCGAGCTTCAGCCCCAGGGACGAGGTGTCGGTGTTGCCGCCGGTGGAGAGATAGGAGAAGGCGGCGCTGGCGCTCCAGGGTGACTCTTCGGCGGGGGGCGCCGTATCGGCGCCGTCGGCGGGCCCTTGGGCGAACGAGGGACCCGCGACGAGCAGGTAGGGGATGCATAGAGCGACGGGCAAGAAGAGCTTGATCAAAAATTTCATCATCGTCTCGTGTTGTGTGAATCGTGGAGGTTGAGGGCGGGGGAGGCTGACCCGAGGATCGAACCTAGCGGACCGGTGGGCGTCTGGTCAACGTCGAGGGCGGACGCAAAAAAACCCGGGCGCGGCTGCGCCCGGGGCTCAGGCAGAAAAGAAAAGCTGAGAGCTGGATCGATCTATTGCGGGCAAATCGACAGATCGTCGATGCCGGCTTCCACCAAATCGCCAGGACCGGAAGCGTCGCTGGCCGACACCCGTACGACCACGTCGGAGCCTGCCGGGATGGTGGTCGTGGCCTCGGTCCAAGCAGCGTTGACGGTGACGTCACCGTAGCTTTGCAGGGTCGTCCAGGACGAGCCGCCGTTGGTGGAGTATTCGAGCACGAAGCCGTCGTTCGCATCGTCACCGGCATCCCGTTGACCGAAGAAGTACCAGATCGACAGATCCGACGCGGCCGCCACCGAGTAGGTGGGCGACGTCACCGTGCAGGTGCCGCCGTCCACGTCGTCGGAGCCGGCGCTGGTATTCGGCGCGGTGAAGAGGGCATCGCCGCTGCCGGTGGTGTGGTCACCGGCCACTTGCGTGGTCACCCCACCGTTGACCACTTGGGTCGGGGTGCCGGTGACGAAGGTGCCCGTGGAGCAGGTGCCGCTGGTGGTCCAGCCACTGGAGCCGCTCTCGAAGTCTTCATCGGCCGCGCAGCCGCCACCGCCACCGCCACCGCCGCCGCCACCGCCACCACCGCCGCCACCGCCGACGGCGAAGACGAGGTCATCGGTGTCGTCGTAGTTGCCGGTGCCGCAGGTGCTCGGGCTTCCGTTGTAGCGGAAGTTGGCGCGCACGGCTTGCATGCTGCCCGACGGCAAGGTGTATTGGGCGCTCAGGGTTTGCGCACCGCCGGACGTGAGATCGATGGTGGTGATCAACGTCCAGGTCGGGCTGTTGGCGTCGGAGGCGTAGTACAGGTCGAGGTGGTCGGAGGTGCCGGTGCTCCAGGCGTAGACCGTGGCCTCCACTTGGACTGTCTTGCCGGCAGCGAAGTCGGTGCCGTCGAGGGTTTTCACCACGATCCGGTCGTTCGACTCATCGCTGTGGTACGAGCCGGATCCGCCGTCCGTGCAGCTGTCCAAGGTATTGGGCTGATTGGGCTCCGCCGGGCTCAGATTGCCGCGGCTGTCGAGCAGGGCCACGGAATCACACTCGCTGCCGGCCACGGCGCATTTCGGCGCGCCGAGGGCGTTGTCGTAGACCGCGTCCTGGGGACCGTTGCCGCCGCCGGGTGGGGTCACCGTGATCGAAATGGAGTCCGTGCCGTTGAGGCCGTCGGAGTCCGTGACCGACGCGGTGATGGTGTGGCTGCCCGTGCTCAAGCCGGAGGTCGAGAAGCTCGCGCCGCTGCCGATGTTGCCGTCCAAGGACGAGCTCCAGGAGAGGCTGGCGGAAATGTTGCCGTCCTCGGGATCGGTCGCCGTGCCGGCGAAGCTTACGGAATCTCCGGAGGTCGACGACGAGCCGTTGCTCGGCGCGGTGATGGAGACAGAAGGCGGCGAGCCGGAGGTGCCGTCGATGGTGAAATTAGCGTTCGAGATGTCGAAGAAGACGTTGCCGGCGCAACGGACTTTGACCCGTGCGGAGCTGGTGGCGGCCGCCGGCACGGTGATCGTGCGAGAGCCGTTGTTGGCCACCCCCGACGCCAGGGTCACGCCGTAGCTGGTGCCGCCGTCGGTGGACAGGGTGATGTCCACGGAAGAGCAGCTGACCGGCGAGAGATCGGTGCCGGCCACATCCCAGGTCACGGTTTGAGAGGTGCCCACATTCCAGGTCACGGCCGTGTTGGGGGAGGTCACTCGGAACGGCCCGGAAGACGCCACCGTCACCGTGGTGGAGTCGTCGGCCACGCCGCCGCCGCCGGAGCGATTGTCACGGGCGGTGAGGCGGAAATTCATGGTCCGTGTGTAGGTCGGCAGCAGCTCACCCAAGGTTTGGGTGTTGTTCACCAAGTCGCTGAGCTGCGGGAAAGTGCGACACGGGGAGCTGACCGGGTCGAAGGTGCGGAAAATGGCCGCGTTGCCGCTCGGGCTGTTGGGCGCGCCCGTGGGGCCGAGGTCGAATTCCTCCCAGCCGTAGGTCAGGGCGTCGCCGTTGGGATCGGTGGCCGAGCCGCACAGCTCGAAGGGCGTGTTGAGCGGAATGGTGTACGCCGCGCCGGCGTTGACCGAGGGCGGGCTGTTGCCGGTGGCGCTCTGAGCCGCGCAATTGTTGCCGCTGCCGGAGGTGGAGTAGGCGATGATCTCGTCCAGGCTGATGCCGTGGAAGTAGTCGTCACTGTTGTTTTGAATGTTCTGGCCGGAGCAGATGCCGGCGTAGGCCATGATGGTCGTGCCGCTGCCGGGCTCGTAGGCGGTGGAGCCGTTGCGGTTGCCACCGGAGCAGCTGCCGGAGCTGCCGTTGAAGGTGTGGTTGCCGCCCCATTGGTGACCCATCTCGTGGGCGACGTAATCCACCCAGAAGGGATCGCCCGTGGGCGACGACTGACCGGTGACACCCCCGGCCTTGGAGCCGTTGCGGCAAGGCACGCCCAAATAGGCGACACCGCCGCCACCGGTGCTGAACACGTGGCCGATGTCGTAGTTGGAGCTGCCGATCACCGAGTCCACGTTGCTTTGGTTCTGGCTCAACATGGCGCTGCCACTGCCGTTCGAGTAGGGGTCGGTCGACGAATTGGTGTACACCAATTGACTGTTGTTGGCGACCAACACCATGCGGATGGCGACCTCGCGCTCGTAGATGCCGTTGACCCGATTCATGGCGGTGACGATGGCCGCCTGGCCTTGGCTGACGGTGCCGCCGTGGAACGCGGTGTACTCACCGGTGGCGGCGACCGCCAAGCGGTAGGTGCGCAGGGTCGAGCCGGAGAGGGCTTTGGTGCTCGCCGCTGAGCGGGGGGACGGCTGGTGACGATGACCCGTGACGTGACAGCGGAAGTCGTCGCCCGAGCGTTGGTAGTCGCGGGTGAGGTAGGTGATGTAGTGGCCGTCGTGGTGGCGGCTGTAGGGGTCGATGTAGACGTTGCCGAAGGGCGAGAGGATCATGCCGTGGAAGCCGGCGGGCGTCACGTCGAGACGCACGGTAGCTTCGGGCTCGTCGATGCCCTGACCGCGATAGGTCTTGATCTCCGGAAACTCAGCCGCCAATCCCGGCTCCATAATCGGCGATTCGACGATTTCGAATCGACCCGTCCCACCTTCCGGCAGGGGTAGCTCCAAGATCACCGGAGCGGCCTTGTCACGGGCTTCGCCTTCGAGCGGCGCGCCGGACAGGATTTGATCGAGCAAGACGTCATCCAAGGCCAAGGTTCGATATTTCTGCGGAACGATGTCCCGCTCGGCTCCGACGAAGAGCTTGGCCTCGTCGACGTCGGTCCAAAGAGACCCGCCGGCCGCAAGCGTAACGGACGCCGACGCTAAAAGCGCCAACGCGGCTGATAGGAACGCTGTGCAAGAAGACGTAGCAAGGGAGGGGAGTGGGTGGGATCGGGGGTTCATGACGTACCTCATCAACGAAGACGGATTGCAGGAGAAGCCCCGGCGACCATCGCCGAAGCTGCTGACCGCGCGCAGAGCACGGATTTCGCAAATAGAAGATGTTGAATAAGGTAGCAAAAATCGTGCCCGTGATCCGTTTGGATCCACAGGACTGGATGAACGATCCAATGGGTCCATTTCTCATGGACTTTTTGATTTTGTGTGCAATCGAATGCGCAGGCGGAGTCTCAACCCTGAGATTGGCGTTCTCAGACTTGAGACGGGGCTAGGGTCGAGACCTCACAGCGATCGGGCGAGGCTGACCAGCTGGAAGTCCGACATGGTGATGTTGCCCCGGACGCCTTCCCGCGGGCTGCCGTATCCGCTGCCGCCCGGATAATGGCGGGTAGGGTAGAGGAGGATCTTGCCGAAGGCTTCGAGGGATAGGGCGATGCGTCGTCGGTTGTTGAGCTCTTGCTCGAGGTCCTCGGGCAGCGGCTCCGGCTGATAATTCTCGGGAGCAGCGCGCTGCTCGAATGCGTTCAGCATCTCGACCAAGCGGCCCGGCCCTGGATTCTCATCCTCGTCTTTGACGATGGTCATCTCCACGGGATCGCCCCAGCGGAGGTATCCGTTGGGTTTGCTGGGATCGTTCACGAATTCGAGAGCGTAGATCGGCTTTTTCTTGGTGTTTCCCAGGTACACCGCGATTTGGGGCAGGGCCTTCTGTTTCAGCATCGGTCGTCACCTCAAAATCATTGGAGATCAGGGGGTGCGGAATGGCTGCCGAGAAACCTCGCCACGCCCGGACCCCCGAGCTGATTCCCTGATTGTATCGGCTTGCGCGGGATTCGTCTGGTCCTGGGATCCCAGACCCGAAGCTTGTCCAGCGCTCGGTCCGTTACGCACTCGGGCTAGGGGCTCGTTCCGGATGGGCTCGTCCTCTTGAAAGACAAGGACGCCGCTGCTCGGCAGCGGCGTTAGAAGAAGCCTCAAAAGGAAGGGGCCATGGCACGGACCACCGTCCGGTCTTCGCTGGTCAGGGACGCTGGATCACTACCAAGTCGTCCATGTGCAAGACATGGCTCGGGTTGATGTTGAAGGCGCTCAGATTGGGTTTGAAGACGCCGAAGCCGACGTTTTCGATCTGGCGGAGAGGGCCACCGTTGGCGAAACCGCCGGCTTCTCCGACGGACACCCCGTCGACCCAGAGGGCTACCGAGCCTCCCCCCGAAGCCGCGTCCCGGGACGTCCAGCTCAGGGTCAAGCGGGGAGTTTCGGTCAGGAGCGTGTAGGTCGTTGTTTTGTGGACCGTGGCGTTGTCGTCCCGGGCCCGGGCCCAAACCTTATAGGCGCCGGTTTGACGGAGGAGCACGATCGAGAGGTGGGTTTTCACGTCCAAGGATTGGGAGTCGTCCGAGGCCGCAAAGATGCGCATGCTTTCGCCGTCGTCGAGATTCAATTGGGAGAGGTCGACCTCCATATCGACCGCCAGGCCGTTGTAGGCCGAGGCCGTGGATCGGGTCAGCACGGCATCCCTCGGTGATCCGGAGCGAAGTTGAGCGACATCCGCTTCAGCTCCGTAGAGACCGTGGATAGCGCCGTTCCCGTTGATTAGGACCGGACCGTCGACGGCCCAAGGCCCGTTGGAGTAGGTGTCTTCGAAATGGTCTTGGGCGACGATTTTGGTCCCGGACTCATAGCTCTCCGTCCAGGTCGTCAGATTGTCGAACGTGGCTTCCAAATAGGTCATGCCGTCGGGTTGGTAGAGACCGTGGCGCGCCCGCTGAATGTCGAATTGGCCCGGCAACCAGTCCACGGTGTCCGCAAACGGAGCCGGCAAATCGAGTGAGAAGCTGAGGGCGTGGTCCCAGGCATCGCTGCCGGTGGTTACCTTAGGACCGGCCCACAGCCGATACCCCACGGCTTGGTTGGCCGGCACGACTTGCCACGGGGTGGCACAGGTGGAGCATTGAGGATCGCCGTTGGGCGCGGTGGCGGCTCGCATCTCGTAGACGCTTTGGCCGCCTTCGTCCCGCAAACGCAGCTGGACGTAGATCTGCGGCGGTTGGGAGGTGTCGACCGGGCCGGCGGCGACGATATTGACCGAGCCGGTCACCACGTTGTCCGGCGGGCCGGGAATGGTCGTGCCGGCGGCGCCGATGCCATGGTTACCGTCGTTGTCCCAGTAGGGGTGGAAGACCTCGAAATCGGCGGACGATCCCGCGGTTTGCAAATAGACCTGCAGACTCTGCCCGTCGATGCCGGGACTGACCAAGCTCATCATGGTTGGATCGCCGGTGACGGCGGAAGACGGGATCGTGGCAGATTCGAAGTCCTCAGTGCTGCCTGAGGTGACAGCCGGGGTCGCTGGAGTGAGCACAAAAGTATGTTGAGTGATAACTCCAACCGTGGGTTGGATCTCCAGGGTCATTTGATCGACCCCAGCGGCCCAAAACGCGGCGTTGGGGCTGTAGGATTCTCCGTTCAGGAGCCCGAAAGCCGGCGGTGAGACGACCACCATTTGATATCCGCTTGGGCTCGGAGCCAGTCCCATGCCGATCAAATCCAGATCGATGGAGGGCACGTTCGGGGCGAGATGAAGCTCGTGAACGCTGGGGATTTGTGCCGAAACCGCGATGGGAGCCAGGAGCAGCACCATGATGAAGGTGACTAGCGGTTGAGGAGAGAAGTTTCTAGTCATGGCAATTAGCCTCTCTGAAGGTTGGAAAAGGAAGCAGTCGGCTAGCCGCAAAAGGGCGTAAAAGAATTGAGGGCCTGTTCGCGGGGTGCGAGGGCCGCCGTCGATGAGAGGGGCGGAAAGGGTCGGAGGTTTGTGTCATGCAATTCCTGGATTTCTGCTGGATCAGTGAAAATATCTACGCGGGTCGACTGGGTCAGGGAAATCGTGGATTGGTTGAGGTGCCGTTGTCAGAGAATTTCAAGGTAGCTCGTTTCGGCGCCATCGGGAATTTGTCTGACGCCGGATGCTCGATTCCGCCGATCGATTCACTCGCCCATGGAACGATGTCGAGGCAAAAAGAGAAGCTTGAATGACCCCTGAACGCTGGCAAGAGATCCGTCGGGTGTTGGAAGCGGCCCTTGACCTGGAGCCGCAGGATCGAGCTGCGTATTTGGACTCGGAATGTGCGGGGGATCCCGAGCTTCGTGCCGAGGTCGAAGGCATGCTTTCCTCCTACGAGAAGTCCTCCAGCTTGCTCGAAACGCCGGCCATTCGTTTAGGTGCGGCCGGCCTAGGTGCGGCCGGCCTAGGTGCGGCCGGCCTTGCGGACACCGATTCGCTCACGGAGCCGGCGGTTTCGGGGACCGACATGCCCTCCCGAGTCGGCCGTTATCGTCTGGTCGAAACCCTGGGGCAAGGGGGCATGGGGGAGGTCTTTCTCGCCCATCGGATCGATGATTATGAGCAAGAGGTTGCGATCAAGCTCTTGCGACCGGGCAAGGAAAACCAAGAGCTCTTGCTGCGTTTTTTGCGTGAGCGACAAATCCTCGCGGGCATGGAGCATCCCAATATCGCCAAATTGCTCGACGGCGGCACCACCGACGACGGCCGTCCGTTTTTGGTGATGGAATACATACAGGGTGAGCCTTTCGATGCCTATTGCAATCGAGGGGATTTGTCTGTCGAGCAGAGGTTGGCGCTTTTCGTCGAGGTGTGCGACGCCATCCAATTCGCCCATCAGAATCTGGTGGTCCATCGGGATTTGAAACCCGGCAATATTTTGGTCACCGCCGAAGGGCGACCGAAGCTGCTGGATTTCGGCATCGCCAAGATCCTACGGCCCGAGGAATTTCCCCAAACCGTGGTGCCGACCCGGACCGGGTTGACGCCCATGACCCCGGAGTACGCGGCTCCCGAGCAGATCCGCGGGCGGGCGGTGACCACCGCCACGGACGTCTACGCGCTGGGGGTGCTGCTCTACGAGGTGCTGGCCGGTAGAAAGCCGTTCGCCTTGAGCGGCGGGGATTTCGGCAAGCTGGTTCAAGACATTTGCCATCGGGAGCCCAGCCGACCGTCGACGGTGGTGCTCAAGCCGGAGCCCGCCGAAGGCTCGGCGGAAGCGCCCGAAGGCGCGGGTCGCCGTTCCAAGGACTACCTCCGCCGTCGGCTGGCAGGGGATCTCGACGCCATCGTGCTGCGAGCCTTGAGCAAGGAGCCGGGGGATCGGTATGCGTCCGCCGCGCAGCTGCGCGACGACATCCAACGGCATCTCGACGGTCTGCCGGTGTTGGCCCGGGCCGGCTCATTGTTTTACGACGCCGGCAAATTGATCCGTCGGCATCGGGTGGGCGTGTCGGTCGCCCTGGTGGCGGTGCTTTCCTTGGCTGCTTTCCTCGCCACGGTATTCGCCCAGCAGCGGCGCCTATTGGAAGAGCAGAGCTTGCGATTGGTGCAACGGAATCGTGCTGAAACCGTGTCGAGCTGGATGCTGGAGCTTTTTGAGCTGCCGGCACCGAGTCGCTCTCGGGGGGAGAAAATCACCGTGCGAGAGCTTCTGGATCGCAACGCGGCCACCCTCGCGACCCAAGGTAAGGGAGATGTCCGGCTGCAAGCGGAGCTCACCGGCACCATCGGCCGGACCTATGCCCAGCTCGGTTTGAGCCGGGAGGGTATCGACCTGCTCCGCCGCTCGGTGACGCTGCACCGTTTGGCCGCGGCTTCGGGGGAGCGGCCCGACGAAGCGGCCCTCGGGACCCGATTGCACCAGCTCGCCGATGCGCTCACCTCCTACGGGGACTTCCGCCGGGCGATCACCGTCGGCCGTGAAGCCTTGGCCCGCCGGACCGCCGCGGAGCAGGAGGTGGGTCGGGCCGCGGTGGCCGAGAGCTTAGGTCTACTCGGCCATCTCGAAGATTTGTTGGGCAACTACGGCCGTGCCGAGCGTTTGCTGAATCAGGCCTTGGCTCTTGCGCGCGAGGCCGGGGATGAAGCGATTCTGGCCTCTATCTTGGAGTTTTGTGCTGAAGCCCAGTGGAGCGCCGGAGACGTCGACGCCGCCTTGCCCCTCTACCGAGAAGCCTTGGTGCTGTTGGTGGAGCTGCACGGAGAGCTCGATCCGGATGTGGCCCTGATGGAAGCGAATCTGGCTTGGGCGGAGGCCACCGAGGATCCCCACCGGGCGGAAATTCGGCTGCGGGAGTCGATCGTGGATCAGCGCAAAGTCTTCGACGATGCTCATCCGGTGCTGGCGACCTCCCTCAACAATCTCGGCTTGGTGCTCTATGAGACGTCGCGCTTCGAGGAAGCCGAAGCCGTGCTCCGAGAAGCAGCGAGCATGCAGAGGGAGCTTTTCGGCGCCCACCATCCGAAAGTCGCCCGCACCTTGTCCAATTTGGCCAATGCCGAAGCGGCCTTGGGCAAGCTCGACAGCGCGGAAAAGCACCTGCGATCGGCGCTCGAGGTGGTCGAGCGACGGTTGGGCGCCGACCATGCGGACTACGGGGTTTGCCTCAACAACTTGGCGGAGCTCTATCTCCGGCGGGGTGACGCGGAACGTGCCTTGCCGTTGCTCGAGCAGGCCCAAGCGGTGCTCGAAGCCGCCTTGGGTCGGGACCATGCCCGGCTGACAGAGGTGTTGAGCAGCCGTGGCCAAGCGGAAAGGCTCCTGGGGCGTGGCGCCGAAGCGGAACGCATCTTGGCGCGGGCGGTGGAGATCGCCGATCGATCTTCCGGCGACCATCATCCGGTGTTGCCCGCGGCCCTCTACAACCTAGCGGTGGTGCGCACCGAGCTGGGCAAGGAGAAGGAGGCGGTGCGGGCCTTGGAGCGCAATCTGGAGCTGGTCGGCCGACGGGGGGAGCATCTCGTGTCCGTGGCCGAGGTCGAAACCCGCTTGGCGGATCTGCTCTTGAAGCTTGAACGCTTCGAGGAAGCGGAAACCGTGGCTCGCCGGGCCCACGTCTCGTGGCTGACTCTGGCGGGAAAAACGAATCTCTGGACGCTGTCGGTTCAAGGCACCCTGGGCTTGGCCATCCTGCGTCAGGGGCGAGCGGAAGAAGCGGAGCCCTTGCTGACGGAGCGCCTGGAGCTGCTCGAGGCTTCCCAGCCGGCCACCTCCAAACGGCTCCACAAGGCCTATGCATATGTGATCGAGCTCTATCGCGCCCTCGACGATACGGAGTCCGCGGAACGATACGTCAGGGTCCTGGCAGCCCTGCCGGGGTCGGATAAGATGTCGCCATGACGCAACAAGTCACGGATCTCCTTTTGGCTTGGAACGACGGCAATAAGGAAGCTCTGGACCGTCTTCTGCCGATCGTCACGGAGGAGCTGCACAAGCTGGCGTCGGTTTATCTACGGGACGAGCGAGCCGGACGCACGCTCCAACCCACGGCTTTGGTCAACGAGCTCTACATGCGCTTGATCGATCGCAAGCGGGTCAGCTGGCAGAATCGCTCCCACTTCTTCGGATTTGCCGCCACCACCATGCGGCGGATCTTGGTGGACTACGCTCGGGCCAGGAATGCCAACAAGCGGGGTGGGGATCTAGCCCGCGTGACCCTCGACGATCTCGGCGCGCTGACCCAAGGGCCGGACCTGGACATCCTGGCCCTCGACGTGGCCTTGGACGAGCTCGGCAAGCTGGAGCCGCGTTTGGCCCGGGTCGTGGAGCTCAGATTTTTCAGTGGATTGTCGATCGAGGAAACGGCGGAGGTGCTCGAGGTCGGCGTGTCGACCGTCAACCGGGATTGGCGCACGGCCAAAGCCTTTTTGCTGCATCGACTGGATTCCGATTTTTCGCCTGAAAGCTGAGCCATGCACATCGCATTTGACGCCGACGATACCCTCTGGCACAACGAGCCTCTCTTCAATCTCACCCAAAGCAAAGTGGCCGAGCTGCTTTCGGATTGGGCGAGCGAGGAGGACCTCGGGCCGTTGGTGAACGATATCGAGAGGCGAAATTTGGCCCTCTTCGGCTACGGCGCCAAGGGCTTTACCCTTTCGTTGATCGAAACCGCCCTAGAAGTGTCGAAGGGGCAAGTGTCGGCCTCGGTGATCGGCACCATTCTCGACGCCGGCAAGGCGATGATCGAGCATCCGATCGATTTGCTGCCGGGGGTCGAGGAAACCTTGGAGCATATGTCGAAAGAGCACCCCCTGATGTTGATCACCAAGGGAGATCTCTTCGATCAAGAGTCCAAAATCGCCCGCTCCGGTCTAGCCGAATATTTCTCGACCATTGAGATCGTCTCGGAGAAGAATTCCAAAACCTATCGGGAGCTGTTGACGCGTCACGACATCGCGGCGGAGCGCTTCGTGATGATCGGCAATTCGGTGAGATCCGACATCCTGCCCGTGGTGTCGATCGGCGGAAACGCCATTCACATCCCCTACGACAACACTTGGGAGCTGGACCAGGTGGAGCATCGGGGGGCGGAGTCGGAAGGCTTTTTCGAGATCGCCGGCATCTCGGAGGTGCCGGACGTCCTTCAGCGTATCGCGGCCCTCGGCTGGTGACCTCGATCCTGGGCTCCGTAAACCCGACAGGCGGTGGCCTTGAACACCAAAAAGACCGGCTTGGCGATTTCGAGACCAAGATGGCCCGGTGTGGGCTCGACCACTTGCACCAGCACGCTGGGAAGGCCGTCTCCCAGCTCCACACTGACCAAGCCCTGATCCGGTCGAATGTCGCCGACCCGAGCCGGCAGGACATTGCGAGCCGACAAACCTCGGGGCCGCTCGGTGGCCAGCAGCAGGTCGTTGGCCCGTAGGCCGACCAATACCTCTCCTTCGCCCGGAAGAGGCTCGGTGATGATTTCGAGACCCTCGCGCAGCATGACCGTGCGCGGGGCTCCGGCCGTCGACGGAGCGGGGCTCAGCCGCCCCGGCAAGAGATTCTCGAAACCGGCGCGGTCGGCGGTGGGGAAGACCTCGGGGTCGGTGAGCACCCGGCGCGGATCGCCGTCGGTGACGGCTTGCCCTTGTTTGAGCACCAGGAGGTGATCGCAAAGGGCCTGCACTTCCACGGGATCGTGGGAAATCAGCACCATGGGCACGGTCAGCTGCCCGCGAATGTGACGCAAATAGGGCAGCAATCCCCTGCGGCTCGGCAGGTCGAGGGATGCCAGGGGCTCGTCGAGCAGCAGCAGCCTGGGTCCCGAGCAGAGGGCTCGGCCTAGGGCCACCCGCTGACGCTCACCCCCGGAGAGGGTGGTGACGTCGCGGTGAAGCAGTGGAGCCAGCTCCAGCAGCTCCACCGCTTCCGACATCAGGTGCTCGGGATCGGATCCGGATCGCCGAGCGCGCTCGGAGGCGGTCCGCAGATTGCCCTGCACGTCGAGGTGAGGAAACAACAGACCGTCCTGGGACGTCCAACCGATGCCGCGACGCTCGGGCGGCACAAACCGACCGCGGTCGGTATCGAGCCAGATCTCGTCCTGGAAGCGAATCAAGCCCTGGGCCCCGCGTCTCAGACCGGCCAGGGTTTCGAGCAAGCTGGTCTTGCCCGCGCCCGAGGGCCCGAAAATGCCCGTCGACGGCAGCTCCAGCTCTTGATCGAGCTCGAGATCGAAACGGTCTAGGGGCAGTCGAATGCGGATTTCGAGGTGGCTCATCGACGGGCTCCCGCGCCGCGGCCTTGTTTCCAGTCCAGTCGGTCCTGCCCTCGTGCGGGGCGGCCGGGGCCGGCCAAAGTTTCGCTGGCCCAAATGGCCAGCAGGCCGAGCATCAACGCGGCGATCATCAGGCCGTCCGCTCGGCCGAGATCTCCCCGTTGTTGGGCTGAATAGATGGCCGACGCCAGGGTTTGGGTTCGTCCCGGAATGTTGCCCGCCAAGATCACGGTGGCGCCGAATTCTCCGACCGCCCGGGTGAATCCCAGGATCAACGCCGCCAACAAGCCCTTGCGGGCCAGGGGCAGGGAGAATCGGAAGAAAACCGAGAACGGTCCGAAGCCCAAAGTCCGAGCCGCCAGCTCGAGCCGTGGATCCACGCCCTCAAACGTCACCCGGGCGGTGCGGGCGACCAAGGGTAGGGACATCACCGAGGCTGCGACCACGGCAGCCTTCCAGGTCAGCAGGATATTCAGGTCGAAGCCGAGGGTGTGTCGACCGAGGGGGCCGTCCACTGCCAAGAGCCGCAACAACAAAAAACCCACGGCGGTCGGCGGCAGGACCAGTGGCAGGGTGACGATGGAAGAAACCAGGGATTTGGCGGGGAAGTCGAATCGCGCCAAGGCGTAGCCCGCGGCGATGCCCGGAATCGCGGTGATCAAGGTCGCGGTGGCGGCCACTTTGAGGGTCAGGGCCAAGACGCCGAGCAGGGTCACCTCCACCATGGTTAGCTTCGCATTGGTCAGAGCTTCTTCGAGGCCGGCGCAGGGCTGTGGGCGGTGGAGGGCCGAGTCATGGTCGGATTGTAACGGAAAGGTGGGGCGTTAGCCTGTGAAAGCGCCTTGAGGGCGCGTTATGAGATCTCCTAAAGCCCTTGAAATCAGCTTTTAGGGCGTCATGTTCGGCCATGCTCAGATCATGGCTCGCAACGGTTGGAAACCGCATACTGAATGGGCAGAACGCAGCTCGGACCCGATCCGAAGCTCCGAACCCACCTCACAGAAATGAGCAAAACCATGAAGCAGTTTCGCGCCGCCGATTTGCTGAGCCCCCTCGTGATCTTTCCTGCCGTCAAGATGTCGCTCCATGCCTTGACCCTCCGTGGATACGGCGTGTTTCGGGACGAGCTCTACTACGTCGCCTGTAGCGACCGGCTCAGCGCCGGCTATGTGGACCATCCACCCCTTTCCATTTTCGTGCTCAGGGGCATCCGAGAAATCTTCGGTGACGGTCTCTTGCCCATGCGCGTAGCGTCAGCCATTTTGGGGGTGGTGACTCTCTTGGCGATCGGCTTGCTGACTCGGCGCTTGGGGGGAGGCGCGATCGCTCAGTCGTTGGCCATGGCAGCGTTCTTGGCTTCGCCGATCTTTTGGTTCTTGGGCCATTTCTATTCCATGAACAGCTTCGACGCGCTGTTTTGGGTGGTCTCTGCCTATGTGCTCATCGAGGCGCTCGGGGTGGGCCAGGACCGGGGTGCGGAGACTGAAGGCCCGGTGGGTGGAAATAGGAAATGGCTGTTGCTGGGCTTGGTGCTGGGGCTGGGGCTGCTCAACAAAATCAGTGTGTTGTGGTTGGGGTTGGGCATCGCGGTGGGGCTGTTGATGACCCGTGAACGCCGTCATTTCAAAACCTTTGGACCGTGGATCGCCGGCGGGACGGCCGCTTTGGTCTTCCTGCCCCATGTCGGTTGGCAGATCGCCACGGGCTGGCCGACCCTTGAGTTCATTTCCAACGCCACCCAGAACAAAATGGTCTCCGTGTCGCCCCTGACGTTTGTTGCCGGGCAATTGGAGCTCGTCGGAGGGTGGATCGGCGGGTTGTTCGTCTTGGTGGGGCTGGCCGGTTTCTTCTTCGATGTCCAGGCCCGCAAAGTCTCTGTTTTGGGATGGATGTACCTGACGGTCTTCCTGGTCCTGATGATCAACGGCGCCAGCCGGGCCGGCTACCTCGCTCCGGCCTACGGCTGGGTGTGGCCGGTCGCCGCTTGGGTGGTAGAGCGTCGCCTAAAAGGTCTGTCGGCTCGCGTCGCCGGCTTGCTCGCGGTGGTCATGATCCTGGCCCTGTTGCTGAGAGGGGCGGTCGCCCTGCCCTTTACCCTACCGATTCTGGAGGTCGAGCAGTATCAGGCCTACGCGCGCACCCTCGGGGTAGAGCCTTCGACCTCCGAGCGCAAAGAGCTGGGGGCGCTGCCCCAGCACTATGCGGATATGTTCGGCTGGCGGGAGAAGGTGCGAGCCGCTAGGGGTGCTTTTGAAGGGCTGAATCCTGCGGAAGCGGAGACGGCGTGCTTCATGGCCTTCAACTACGGCGTGGCCGGAGCGCTCGAAAACGAGGCCCTGGCGCTTGGTACCGACCCCGGAGGTACCGACCCCGGAGGTCGAGCCTTGCCTCCGGTGGTGAGCGGTCACAATAACTACTGGCTGTGGGGACCCGGTGCGTGTACCGGCGAGGTGCTGATCGTTTTCGGCAGCGATCTCGAGGAGCTTTCCCAGCACTTCGACCGGGTGGAGCGGGTGGATACGGTCCGTTGCGATCTGTGCATGCCCTACGAAAACCATCAACCCGTCTTCGTGGCGCGGGGGCCCAAGACGCCCCTAGCGGAGGCTTGGCCGATGCTCAAACACTACGACTGATGGGCTGCGATCGAGAGGCTACGACGGCGGCCGTAGGCACACCAAACCACAGCGCGGGGCTTCCGCGCTGTGGTTCCGGTGAAGGGTTTCGTTGAAGCTGCGAGGATCGATCGGCTCAGCGGCCGAAGTTGATCGCGCTCGGGTCCGAGCCGCCACCGGCGGCGGGAGGATCCGTGGTCATCCAGATCCAAATGCCGAGGGCCGCGATACCCACGGCGCCGATCACGCCACCGACCGCTTCGGAGAGCGCGAAAGTGCCCGCGAGGGCGGCGACCACCACCACCACGATGGCGATAAAGATCTGCTGGGACCGCTTGTTCTGCTCGGGTCCACCGGTGACCAAACAACAACGCTTGTACTTCTTTCCGCTGCCGCAAGGGCAGGGATCATTTCTTCCTGTGCTCATGGACGGGGAGGTTATCATGCCCGTCGGCCGGGTTTGATCCGACGAGCCGTCGGACGTCGTCGTGGGCCGGATCGCGGCGGGGCTTGTAGGATCGCTCGGGGAAAGCGATTCACCTTCGCTATAATTCCGCGGCTATTGCGGGAACCAGCCTAGAACCTACTTGTCTTGATCCGTCCCCTTTGTGAAGACCCCGGTCCAATTCCACGGAGACCACCGATGCCGAGCCCCGTCTTTGAAGAGTCCCAACCCATGTGCCTTGAACCCCGGAAAGCGGCGTCGATGCCGTGGGTATTTGCCGTCCTCGTCTTGCTTGTAGCCCATTTGGGCGTTGCCGACCCATCTTCGGCGGACGGGGCGACGGGTGCAGCTGCGGACGAGGGCACCTCCGGCACGGCCGTCGAGGTAGAGAATCTCGACGAGCCCGACCACTGGACCGCTGAGCTGATGATGAAGGCCCGTCACGTGGGAGACGTCAGCTTGACCGACGACGGGAAGTGGGCTTTTTACACCATTCGCGACGCGATCATGGGGCCGGCAGAGAGCGAGTATCGCACCCAGATCTACCGAGCCGCCGCCGACGGCTCGTCCATTCAGCAGCTGACCTTCGACCCGGCCGGAGCGAGCCTTCCGAAGCCTTCTCCGGACGGCAGATACCTGGCGTTCATCTCTTCCCGCGCCGGCCGCAACATCTTCCTGATGCGCACCGACGGCGGGGAAGCCTGGCAGCTGACCGCGGTGCAGACCGGCGTCGGCAACTTCATTTGGGCGGACGACAGCGAGCACATCGTCTATACCGTGGCCGAGGGGCCGTCGGCGGACGATTTGGTCCGGCTCCAGGGCAAGGACGACAGTCGGGAAATCGGTCGTTTCCAAGGCAATGCCCACCTCTGGATGGTCTCCATACCCGAACAAGCCGGTCAGATCGGCAAAGCGCGTCGCCTGACCGAGGGTCCCATGCACGTGGACCCGATCTATCAGTGGGGTTTTGACCTCTCGCCCGACGGCAAGACCGTGGCATTCACCCGCTCGAGCCATCCGCGGGTCAACGATTGGCCCACGGCCGACATCCTTTTGGTCGACGTGGAAAGCGGAGAAACGCGACCCCTCGCCCAAAGCGCTTCGGCGGAATCGGGTCCCCATTACTCCCCGGATGGGCGGTGGATTGCCTTCGGCATCAGTGAAGACCCACCGAGCTGGGCCTTCACCGGCGATATCGTGGTCATCGCCGCCGACGGCAGCGGCGAGCCCAAGAAGCTGGCGGCCACGGGGGATCGAAATTTGACCCACATCCTGGGCTGGTCGAAAGACAGTCAGGGCGTTTACTTCAAGGAAGCTCGGGGCACCCTGAGCCGAATCGCCTATTTGCCGCTCGACGGCGGCCCGGCCGTGGAGCTGGACACGGGCGAACGGGTGATGGATTTCGCCTCTTGGTCACCCTCGGGGCATCTGATCTTTTCCGGTCAATCCTTCTACAGCCCGCCGGAGGTCTATGTGCTCGACACCGGCGCCGGTGGGGATCCTGTTCAGGTCAGCGCGGCCAATGCCGATCTGCCGGATTTGCCTCTGCCGAAAGCAGAAGTGGTCCGTTGGAAGAGCAAGGACGGCCTGGAAATTGAGGGCATCTTGGTGCATCCGATCGGGGCGGCCGAGGAGGGACCCGCGCCCCTGCTGTTGAATATCCACGGCGGTCCGATCGGTGTTTTTCGACAGGAATACCTGGCCAATTCCTACATCCAGCCGATCGCCGCCTTCGCCGCCAAAGGCTTTGCGGTGTTGCGCCCGAACATCCGTGGCTCGTCCGGTTACGGGCGAGACTTCCGCCGGGCCAACATGGACGATTGGGGTGGACGGGACTACGAGGATCTGATGGCCGGAGTGGACCACGTGGTGGAGATGGGAGTGGCTGATCCCGATCGGTTGGGGGTCTTAGGCTGGAGCTACGGCGGATATATGACCGCTTGGATCATGACCCAAAACCAACGGTTCAAAGCCGCCGTAATGGGGGCACCGATGACCAATTTGATGAGCTACAGCGGCACGACGGACATTCCGGACTTCGTGCCCGGTTATCTAAACGGGTACTTTTGGCAGAATCCGGAGCGCTACCAGGGGCGATCCCCGATGTTCCACATCAAGAACGCCCGAACACCGGCTCTGCTCCTGCACGGGGAGAACGACGTCCGCGTACCGGTCGGTCAATCCTATGAGCTCTACAATGCTTTGACCCGGCTCGGCGTGCCGACCCAGATGGTGACCTACCCCCGCATGGGGCACGGCCCCGGCGAGCCGAAGCAACAGCTGGATATCGGTCGCCGTCACGTCGCATGGTTCCAACGCTTCTTGCTCGATTCCGAAGAGGCCGAATAGGCCCTATTAAACCCCTAGATTGTTGAGGACTCTATGTTGAGATTCAATTTTCTCTTGCCCCTCTCCATAGCCGTTTCCTTGTTGGTGACCTTGCCCTCTTGCATGGTCGCCCAGGAAGAGCTCGACCTGGATATGGTGAATCGAATTCGTGAGGAAGGCTTCCAGCGCTCCGAGGTGATGGAGACGGTGAGCTATCTCGCCGACGTCATCGGTCCCCGGCTGAGCGGCTCACCTCAATCGAAGAGGTCCCAGGAATGGACCCGTGATCGCCTGACGAAATGGGGCATGTCCAACGCCCATATCGAAGGATTCGAATTCGGTGAAGGATGGTCCTTCAGCCACGCGTCCGTGCACATGATCTCACCCCACGCGACCCCTCTGATGGCCCTGCCCAAAGCGTGGACCCCCGGCACCAAAAAGGCGGTCAAAGGCAAGGTCAAACGCTTGAGCCTGGAGTCGGAAGAAGACTTCGAGGAGCATAAGGGCAAGCTGAAAGGCACGATTCTTTTTCTCGACGATGAAGCCGAGCCCAGTGAGTGGGAAAACGAGCCGTTCAAACGTCTGGATGAGCAAGGGCTCGAGGACAAAATGGGCTTCAACCCGCCGTCCGACCGGCGAGGGTCTTTCCGCAAGCGGATGATGAAGCGGTTCGAATTCCGCGAGGCCCTGAAAAAATTCCTCAAGGACGAAGGGGTCATCGCCACTGTGGACTCGAGCTCGAGAGGCAACGGCGTGGTGCGCACCGGCGGTGGCGGCAGCCGTGGCAAGGCGGATCGGCATCGGGGCGTCCTGGAATTGACCATGGCCCAAGAGCACTACAACTGGATCCTACGGCTGCTCGAACGGGACAAGGAAGTCGAGCTGGAAATCAACGTTCGCTCTCAATTCCATACGGACGACAATCAGTCGTACAACACCATCGCCGACATTCCCGGCACGGAGCATCCCGAGCAGGTCGTTTTGATCGGGGGCCATTTGGACTCCTGGCACCCGGGCACCGGCGCTACCGACAACGGCGCGGCCTGTGCGGTGATGATGGAAGCGATGCGCATTCTGAAGGCCTTGGACGTACAGCCGAAACGCACGATTCGCATCGGTCTGTGGAGCGGTGAGGAACAAGGCCTGCTGGGCTCCAAGGCCTATGTGGAGCAGCATCTGGCGGACCGTCCCGAGACCACCGACGAAGAGCAGCTGGCCTTGCCGGAATTCATGCGCGAGCAGACTTGGCCGATTCAACCCAAAGCCGACCACGAGTCTTTTTCGGTCTATTTCAACCTCGACAACGGTGGCGGCAAGATTCGGGGCATCTACTCCCAGGACAACGTGGCGGTGGTGCCGATCTTCGAGCGTTGGTTGGAGCCACTGCACGATTTGGGCGCGACCCACGTCACCACCAATCGCACGGGTGGCACGGATCACCTCTCCTTCGACCGCGTGGGGTTGCCGGGATTCCAATTCATCCAGGATCCCATGGACTACTTCACTCGCACCCACCACACCAATCTGGATACCCTGGATCACGTGGTGGAAGAGGACCTCAAACAGGCCGCGGTGGTGGTGGCGACTTTCGTCTACCACGCCGCCATGCGCGATGAGCTGATGCCGCGTAAACCCATGCCCCAGAAGCCACCGGAGAAGAAGAAAAAGAAGAAAGGTGGAGACGACGAGGGTCCGGAAAGTAGACGGGGCGGCCACAACCATTGAGCTCGACGGGCTCAGGTCTATTGCCCCTAGAGCTCGGGCTTCAGCACCCCGAGCTCTCGGAGCAGGTGTCGTCCGTGGTCGCCGAAGCGGTTTGGGCGCGGGATCGCTACAGCTGTCGATTCTGCGGATTCTTCGCGGCTCGATTTCAGCGTGTCGCGGTGATCGGCGAAAATTGGCGAGATCTCGAGTCCCTGGCGACCGCTTGCATTTTCTGCGCGGATTGCCGAACCCTCCAAGGAGCCGAGACGAAGCGCTCGGCGGCCGTGACCGTATTCCCGGAGATGGAGCAACACCGGCTGAATCGACTGCTGGTGGAGGTCTATCTCGCCCGGATCTCGGGCCGCCGGGGCCGGCGAGCCAACGCCTTTCTCAGCCGGCTCAATCAGGCGCGGAAAGAGGCTGAAAAGCTGTATGGCACGTCCGATCCCGGCCGATTGGCGCGCGGGCTGAAGCGCGGCGAATCCAATCCCGTGGAAAAGCTCCACGAGCTCCAGGGCAAAGGGCTGAGGTGTTTTTGTTTGGATCGCAGAATCCTGCGGGAAGGGCGGATCGAATTCAATCAATTTCCCCAGATTCTCACCTTCTGGCGCTCCCCGAGCGGTCCCTATCCCCAGGGGCAAGAAGGCCCTTTGCCCCTCTTTGATCAGCTGCCGCATCCTCCATCAAGCGATCGGGGCGGTGATTCGGAAGGGTAGGTCGGCGACGACCGGCTCGTCATCCAACATCTCCACCATGCCGCTGGGCTGTACCGCGAAGTCGGCGAGGAAAAGGGCGTTGGAATAAAACACGACGCCGTTGCAAATGAAATGACCTTGGGTGTTGATACCTTCGAGCATCAGGGGACGGATGCTCGCCCCGATGACCTTCCGAGCCGCCGCCATGTGAGCGCTGTGCTCGGCGGACCGGTTGAGACTGTCGATCAAGGGGTCGTCCATGGTTTGCAAGGGGTAAAACGGTCCTTCCTCGCCGCGTACGAAAAAACCGAAAAAAACCAGATAGTCGAGCACGTTTCGGGAGCTCAGCCGAACCGGCGCCTTGGCGTTGACCTTATGGATCGGCGGTGAGGTGCCGTTGAGGCGGTAGAGACTGTCTTGGTCGCTGACCAAATAGTGAATGCGTAGATCCGGCGCGCCCCAGGCGGGATCCTGAAGGCGCACCAGACGATAGCTCTCGTACCAGCTCAGGGTGGTGGTTTCGATGCGGGTATCCATGGGCGACATCTTGTATTTGCCGTCGATCGGCGGCAGCTGCTCGAAAAGCATCTCGGTGAGGGCATCGTCCGCGGGCTTCCACACGTAGTCCGCCGGGCCCCGTTGATTGGCCGAGCTGGTGGGGCTTTGGGCTTGGACCTCGCCCCCTGAGGTTGTGGGCTCGTGCTCCTCGGTGGTGATCGCCGGGGGACGGAAGCCGATCGGCAAATAGCCCAGCTTCTCGAGCTCCTTGAACAGCTGCTTGCGGTGCGCCCGCTCACTTTCCGGCAGCCAGAACGCGCCCCAATGACCGCCGGCGGCTTCCGCGATTCCCAAGTGGGGCTCGGACCGCGGCTCGGCCCTCGGCAGGGTTTCGACGAGAGCCAAGGCGGTTTCGAATTGGCCGTAGCGGATCGCGGTCCTTAAAAGGTCGTCGAGCTCGGCCGACGAGGGGGGCTCTCGGTCGGTGCTCAAGAGCTCGATCAACCCGGTGCGGCCGGTGGAGACGGCCATCTTGAGCGCGTTCCAAGGCGGCCTCCGGGCTTCGGCTCGAGGGTTGGCCTCGTGGCCCAAGAGCAGCCGGACGATCTCCGCGTGCCCTTGTTGGGCGGCGAGGTGCAGGGGCGTCCAGCCGAAGTGGTCGACGGCGTCGGGCTCCGCTTGACGCTCGAGCAGCAGGCGGGCGATTTCGAGGCGGTTGAAGCGCGCGGCGTAGTGTAGGGGCGTCGAGCCCTGTTGATCCGATCGGTTCCACGGATATCGCTCCACCAAATCGATCAGCAGGGGGAGATGACCCTCGCCGACGGCCAGATGCACGGCGGAGCGGCCGAGAGAGTCGGTGGTGCTCAACAGGGTCGGATCCGACTCCAAGAAGACCTCGACCGCCCGTCGGTGTCCCGCCCGCGCCGCCAGGTGAATGGGCAGATATCGGGCGTGATCCCTCTGGTGGGCGTTCGCGGTCGGCAAAAGGGCCGCGATCACCTCACCGTGACCCTCCTCTGCCGCCAAGTGTAGGGCGGTCCGGCCCCCGGTTTCCTCGACCGACAAATCGGCTTTCGGCAACAAAAGCCGGAGCATCTCGACGTCTCCCCGGGCGGCCATGGCGAGCACCGGAGAGCGTTGCGCGGTCCCTAGGCGATTGACGTCCGCGCCGCCTCGCACCAAGAGCGCGACTGCCTCGAGCTCGCCGTCCAAGCAAGCTTGCATCAAGGGAGTCTCTTGTTTGTGCTCGGTGGTGGCGTCCGGCTCGATCTTGCCGTGGGGGTCTTCGAGCAGGCATTCGAGCACGGCCCAGGCCCGTTCTTCGATCGCTAGCTGCACCAGGGTCTTTGACGTCGGGGTCCATGATTGCCGCTCGACCCGCGGGTCTTCCAACAGGGCTCGCGTCGTCGATTCCGATTTGCCGAAGACCGTCAGCTGCAGTGGTGTCCAGCCCGCCTTGGTTTTTGCGGTGGGATCGACGTCGGACCTTCTAAGGAGCCGTCGGACCGCATTCGTCTTGCCGTTACGGCTCGCCAACATCAGTGGGCTCCAACCGTCCGGTGTGACGCCCCCTGCTTCCAAACCCGGTTGGTCGAGCAGCAACGAGGTGAGCTCAGCGGAGGCGTAGCGGCAGGCCGAATGCAAGGGGGTCCAGCCTCCAGCCTCAACGTTCAATTCCATGTCGTAGCGATCGAGCAGGTGACGCACCATGCCGAGGTCGTCGTTGGTGGTCGCCAAATGCAAAGCGGTCCAGCCGGAATTCCCGGCGGCATTGGGATCGGCCCCCACTTGCACCAAGCGATCGAATAGCTCGGCACGACCGTTGTTGGCCGCCACGTGGATCGGTTGCCACTCTTCTTCGTTGGCGGCGATGGGGTCGGCGCCGTGCTCGAGCACCAAATCGAGCATGGCTAGGCTGTTGCTGTGGGTGGCGGCGTAGGCAGCGTGGGAGCCTTTGCTCGATCGATGCTCGCGGGCCGCGTTCGGCTCCTTTTTCAAATAGGCCCGAACCAGCTCGACCTCGCCGTAATACACAGCGGTCAGGAAATGGGTCGACTCGGAGTCCAGACCTTCGACGACCCGGGACGGCTCGCCGATCGCCGCCAAGGATGCGAGGGCGAAATCGCACAGCAAACGGTCTTCAGCGCCGGGGTGGGTGCCGTCACGAGGGCGAAAGACCGAGAACCAGCTGCTCAGCAGCTTGGCGGCCCGGTCGACCAAACCCTTGCCGATCAGATCCAGCACTTGGTCCGGGGAGCGGCCCGTCCTATGCCAATCCCCCGCGGGCAAGCTGAGTAACCTGGAGGCGGCCAACAACTCTTCCTCTTCTTTTTGCCATTTCATGGCCGGAGGCCAATGGGAAACCACCGCTTCGTGCACCAATCGGGCTCGATCGACGCCGAAGGGCAGCAGAAGCCGATTGGCGCGCAAGGCATCGATCAGAATTTTGCCGGCTCCCCGTTTGGGGATCGCCACCGGAGGCAGGTAAAGGCGTCCGTCACCGACGTTTTGGATCCGCACCAATCGGCGCAGGAGCACGCTCAGCACGTCCTCGGACCAATGAATCCCGGGGGTGTTCTGGGATTCTCGAAGGGCTTCGTCCGCCAGCTTGGTGATGGCGTTTTCGACCTTGAGAATCTTGTCGACCTCGGCGCTTCTGGCCAGCACCAACGTGCCGTCGGCGGTCAGGTGGGTCTCCGACGGTGGTTTCCGGCCCTGGGCATCCCAATCCGTCTTGGGCCTGCGGTCGAGGTTCTGCGCCCTCTGCTCACGGCGGATCTGCCGGCAATGGTTGAAAAGCTGGAGCAGGGTGAGGGAGAAAAGGGGCAGCAAGCCGGCTTGGAGATCGCGGAGCTTTTCACCGGGCTGAGGACGGGGCTTTTCTGAAAATTCGTCCACTTGGCGATAGAGCTCGTCCACCACCTCGGTCTGTAGCTCAATTCCGGCACGGTCGAATTTTCGCCGGGCAATGGTTTTGATGTCCTCCTCGCGGAGAAAGGGAACGTGCTTTTGGCGATTGCGCGACACCGCCTCGCCGAGCACCGAATCCCGGCTGAGCAGCTCCAGCCGGTTGGTTTGGCAGGTATAGAGGAAACCGATCCGTCCACCTTCACAACATGCCACGAGAAAACTCAGAAAGAGATCGATGGGCACGTCGTCGGGCGACGCGACGCGGGCGTCGATCAGCTCCTCGAATTGATCGAGACCGATCAGCCATTGGCCCGCTGGGGAGTCTTCTCCGGATGGAAAGCTCGGACCGTCCAGGGCTTGGGCCGAGATCTCCGCGACGCGGTCGGGAATGGCGCTCGGCAGGGTGGTGGCGAGCAAGTCGAACGAATGGCTCAGGTCCAGGTCGGGTTTGAAATGTGTCCAAATCTTGATCAGTAGGCGACCCAGCGGCGACGCGACGATCGCGGGATCCCCTTCGACACCGCCCAGAGGCTCAGCGCTCGGATTGAGCAGCTCGTTGGCACTGATCAAGAGGCCCGGGTGGGATTGAAAGCGGTTGATGCACTGTGATTCTACAGATGATCCTACAGATGACCCCGCAGACGGCCCGGCAGACGTTCGGGAAAGGCGGGCGATGAGGCCGGCCCGGAGCAGGGAAGACTTGCCGACCCCGCTACCGCCGACGATGCCGAAGAACGGGGCCCGATCCGGCGTCCAACCCTCGTATAGCTGGTCCAAGGCATCACCGATCCAAACGTCGCGGCCGAAGAACACCGTCCGATCGGCGACGTCGTAGCGCTCCAGGCCTTTGAACGGGTTCAAGTGGTGAGTCTTGGGGCGATATCCCAGGGCGCGGACGAGGAAGTCTCGACACCGATCCAAAGCCTCGTCGTGGCTCGACACGATCATCTTGGCGTCCACGTGCATGCGCGCGCGCAAGAACCCCAGGAAGTTCCGTAGCTGTTGGAGCTGGGCCAGGTAGGAATTCCGCAGCCAATCACCCATGGCTTCCAGGCGCAGCTCGTCTTCGAAGCGGGAGCGTCCCAGCTGGTAGAGCCGTCGCAGGCCCCAATTGGCGTTGCTGACCCTCAAATCTTTCTGGTGAGCGTCGTTTTCGATCAGCTCGAGGATCGTGTCGTCACCGAGGAAGAGAATCTTAAGCGGCGGCGCACCCTCCGCGGGGCGTCCGGCTTGGTCGTTGGCCGCCAGCGCCGCCAGCACCTCGAAGACCGTGCCGGTGAGGGGAAAACCGCCCTCTTTCTCTGCACCTGATTGCCAGTCCAGCACTAGGTGCTCGCCGTTGGGACCCCGTTGTCGTTCCGCTCCACCGAGCAGATGCAAATACCCGTGGCCGGCCATCGGGCTGCCGATGCGCTCCCCGAATAGGCAGATAACCGCCTTGCAAAGAGGGTCGTCGGGAGAGGCGATTTGTTCCTGAGCGGGGCGCCATTGGTCGAAACCCGATTCGGAAACTTCCAGCTCCCAGCCGTAGAGGCCGATGCCGTAGTCGTCGACCACCTCGGTGCGCAGACGTTGGAACATCCGCCGGACCTCAAGGCGCAAGTCGGACATATCACCGGGGGACGCGAGAAAGATGCTGGGCCGGGGCAGCTGGGGGAGCTTCATAGCCCTCCGTTGGGTCGTCGATAGGTTCGTCGGTGGCGGGTCGACATGGATCGGGTTCTGGGTCGAAGGCAATTATCCCTGGCTCGTTCTTCTATTTCGAGCCCCGGTCTCAAGTCTGAGAACGGAATTATCAAGTTTGATAATTGTCAACGAAATCGCGAATCTAGGACGATTTGTGCGTTTTCATACCAAGCTGTGACAAATAAAGGAGTTGCTGACGATTTGTGAGCTTGTGTCACGGGATTGTCCGTCTGTCTTGATATTGGCACGTCATTTGCTGATATTGACTGCAGTATCTTTTCATTTCTCGTTTCGCTTCGTACCTCACCGGTCAAATCACCGAAGCGTGTTCGGTGTGTTGATGGTCCCGGTGACAAGCTCACTGGGGGAAGGCCTTCGGGTAGCTTCCCTGAAAGGAAAACGGAACATGAGCCGATCTTTTGTGGTTTCTGTGTTGTCCGGCGCTCTCTTGACAGGCGCGGCCTTTGCTGCCTCTGGGGTAGAGGAAAACCGGAATTTCGATGCCCGGCTGAGCCAAAAGGCCGCCGCCCAATTCGCGCCGACCGCTGCCCAAGCCAAAGCGATGCAGCGTTTGCACGGACAAGTCCAAGACCTCAACATCGAGCACCACGCCGAAACCGGTGTGGTCCGCAAGCTCGCCAGTCATACGGGTTATCTGACCGACGTGGGGGCCAAACGCGGCGCCCGCGAGAACGCTTTGGACTATGTTCGGGCCAATCTCGACGTGCTCGGTCTCACCCCTTCCGATCTCGACGGCTTCATCGTTACCGACGAGGTATTCTCCCAGGTTTCCGGTGCCACCCATCTTTACCTGGGGCAGACCTACAAGGGTCTCCAGATCTACAACGCGCAATTGCACATCAACGTCAATCGCGACGGCAAGATCATCAGCGTCAACAACTCGTTTGTGCCCGGCCTGAGCCGCTTGTCCCTCGAGACGGCTCCGAGCTTGAGCGCTTCCGAGGCGGTTCTCTCCGCGGCCGACTTCACCGGTCTGAAATTGGACCATGTTCCGGCGGTGACGAAGGCCGCCTTCGGCCCGGCGCAACAGACGTTGGTCCAGGCCGACAGCTTTGCCCACAACCGGGTCGAGCCCAAGCTCATGTGGCTGCCCCGCGGTCGTGAGCTGAGCCTGGTTTGGAACTTCCAAATCGAGACCCTCGACGGTCTGCAATACAACGACTACACCGTGGACGCCCACACCGGTCAGGTTTGGACCAGCTTCACCTGGATGAGCGATCACTCCTACCGCGTTTACGAGGCACCGGCGGAAGATCCGGAAGCGGTGACCCCCTTGCCCCCGAGCGATGGTCGCACCTTGGTGGTGAACCCCGAGAATTCCACCGCTTCGCCGAATGGCTGGTTCTCCGGCTCCGGCATCATGGACGGCAACAACGTGCACGCCTGCGCCGACGCCAACGCCAACAACAGTTGCGACACCGGTCAGCCCAGCTGCACCAGCGGCGTTTGCGACTTCTCGATCAACCTTTCCAGCGCGCCGTCCAACTCGACCGCGGCCGCGATCACCAACCTCTTCTACTGGAACAACCACATCCACGATGTGCAATACCAATACGGCTTCGACGAGCCCGCCGGTAACTTCCAGGAGAACAACTTCGGCCGTGGCGGCGCCGGCAGCGACTCGGTGAACGCCGACGCCCTCGACGGCTCCGGCAACTGCAACGCCAACTTCTCGACCCCGACCGACGGCGGTAACCCGCGCATGCAGATGTTCACCTGCACCAACGCCAACCCCGCCCGCGACGGCGACTATGACAACGGCGTGATCGTGCATGAGTACGGCCACGGTATCTCCATCCGCCAAGTGGGCGGCCCGGGCAACTCCTCTTGCTTGAACAACACCCAGCAGGCCGGTGAGGGCTGGTCCGACTTCTTCGGTCTGATCTACACCGCCGAGGCGAGCGACACCGGAGCCCAGCAACGGGGTCTCGGCGCTTACCTCTTCAACACCGCGGTCACCATCCGCGACCTGCCGTATTCGACCTCCAATTCGGTCAACAACTGGACCTACGAGTCGATCAACGGCGCCTCCGTGCCCCACGGTGTCGGCTCCCGCTGGGCCCAGGGTGCTTGGGAGGTCTACTGGAAGCTGGTCGACAAATGGGGATTCGAGGAAGACCTGATCAACCTCGATACCAACGATCCCAACGAGGCGGGCAACAAGCGTGCCTTGCTCTACTTCAACGAAGGCCTCAAAGACACGTCCTGCTCGCCGACCTTCGTCGACAATCGTGACGGCGTGATCCAGGCGGCGACCGACAACTTCGGTGGCGCCGACGTCTGCGATATCTGGGAAGCGTTCGCGGCCTTCGGTCTCGGTACCGACGCGGTCTCCGGCGGCTCCAACAGCCGTAACCCCACCAACGGTTTCTCCATCCCGGCTTCTTGCCAAGGCGGCGGTGGCGGCGGCGGTGGTGGTGGCGGTGGCGGCACCGGCTCCTGCAACGGCACCAACTGCATCGATTGGGACGTCACCGGCACGGTTTCCTACTCCAACCAGGACGCCTCCGGCACGGTCA
>JAUIJL010000007.1 GCA_030431255.1 Thermoanaerobaculia bacterium
AATGGTGGCGGACGGCGGCAAAGGCCCCGAAAACCCGCTAGGATGGACTGGATCCCCACAGCCCAATGCGGGAATGGATCGAGAGAACGAGGCCGCCGGAGTGGCATCTCCGGCGGCCCCGCTTCCCATGGCTCGGGGATCTTCGGGTAGAAGCGACACTTTTGCTGTCACACCCCTTGCCACGAGAAAGGAGGTCTTTCCGAGCGGATCAAACGACGAGAGCATGCTTCGGCTCTGGTAGGTCGACGGCAAGCGCCTCTTGTTGAAGGCTGAGCAGCTCGGCCCGCAGGGTCTCGGGCTCGGCACCCTCAATAGGCTTGCCAGAAATCACCGCACGGGCGAGACGGCGTATGGACCGGCCCCAGCTCTGTTTGTCACTCAGCTTGCGCAATCCGAGCACGGCATGGATCAGTCGGTCCTCGTCGTCGGAATCGAAACAGGTGCTGAGCTTCCTGCAGAGCGCGGCAGCGGCGAGCAGCTCTTCGAGCACGATCTCCGGGCCGCAGACTTCCAACGCCAGCTCCACGGCAGCCACTCGAAAGCGCACGGCGTTGGGCAAGCTGCCCTCGGCCTCGGCCAGGTCGGCCTGGGTCGAAAGTGCCCGGCACTGCAGGGGTAGTGAGGGGCCTTGGGGTAGGGCGGCGAGCAGCTCTGCGGCTATGTCGAACCGTTGGGCTTTGAGATGAAGCTGCGCGAGCCGTAGCCGAATCTCGAAGAGCTCCGGGCTCTCGCTGTCGGTGAGAAGTCCTTGGGCGGCTTCGAGGGTCATCCGGGCTCGGCGGTCGTCCTGCTTCTCGGCCAGCGCGTCGGCGAGCTGGATCAGGCAGCGGGTTACGGCCGATTCACTGCCCGCGGTGGTGAGATGCACGGCCAGGGCGTGCTCAAGCCAGGAGACGACGCCGGCCTCGGTCAGTATGTGGGCGGATCGTTCTACGGTGAAGGCGTAGAGGCTTGAAGCCGTGTCACGCCCGGCCCAGGCTTGGGCTTGCTCCATGGCCTTGCGAGCCGCCCGGGTTAGGCCCAGAGCGTGGCGGGTGGAGGCCCAGGCACCGAGCACCGCCGCCCACCGTTCGGCGACGCCGGGATTGCCCGGTCGCTTGCGCGCCTCGGCCGTGGCGGCTTCGAGCTCGATGTCGGCTTCGCGGGCAGCGCCGAGGCGATCGAAGCCGATGCGGCGATCAATGGCCGTGACCACCGCGGGCAACGGCACCGACCGAGCCGCCTCGGGTAGCGGTGTCGCTTCTAGGCGCACGTCCAAAGCGCCGAGCAGCCGGCCACAGCCTGGATCCGCCGGGCCACCATCCAGATCTAAAAAAGAATCCATAGCCATCCCCACGAGGTGTAGAGGTCTTCCGGCAAAACCGGAGGAATCGTTTCCTTGTGGGGAGATTGTGTGGAGGCCGAGACCGGAACAAAAGCGATTCCGGTAAAGCGGCCTGCTTGCTTACCAATTAAACAAGAGGGATTTTATCTGGGGCAAATGCTTACAAGTTTTGCAGCAACCCTAATCGTGTAAGCGTGCGCCTGAAACCGGCAGAAGTCGAACAAACAGGAGATGAAGATGGCAAATTTCAAGTCCGTTGTAGTACTCGCGATGTTACTCCTCTTAGTAGTAATCCCCATTTCCGCGGCTCCTTCCATGGAAGGACCCTCCAGCTTTTCCGGTTCGGTGGGAAATTGGGTCGCTTTCTTCTTCCAATGGCTGATGGGGTACACAGTGCAAACTAGTACCTCTGAGGTGCCAGTGGAGGCCGATGGCGCTGGGCCGCCGACCACCGAGCTCGGTGGAAACTACATCCCTATCGGTTAGCAGGCACTAGTCACTGCGAAATACATTTGGGAAGCGAACTCGATGCATCGTTTCTTGTATCGAGCTTGCTTCCACCGTTCCCCCCAGGAGATCCCTGCACAGCTGCAAAACAGCTGTTTGTCCGATTGGGTTTGCGCTCAGTTTGCTCGCAAGCGGTAGGAGCTTCGTCGCTTGCGTGCGGGCCTGCCCCATCAACCCGTTGCGAATAAGATGACGGCATTTTTCCACTTCGACGAGCACCCAGTCAGTCACTCTGCTGGCTTTGCTCATTCCCGCACTGGCCTGTTCAAGCAGTTCCATCGGCAAAGCGACTTCGCCTGCTTGCGAATAGCATTCAGCCTTCGTCCAAAGGTAGTCGGGAAAATACGGCGGTTCGGATCCAGGGGAAGGCTCAGCCTTTTTCAGGAACTCCAGGGCCAAGAGAGAGTCTCCCAATCTTAGATGAGCTCGTGCAACGCTCAAACAGACTAGGCCCGGAGGCAAGGCCTTCACGTCACCGTTGGCGCCTAGGCAAGCTGACCGGAGAATCAATGTGGTCTCATAGTGCTGCCGTACTTCTGCCACTACACTTTCCAAATATAGACCCAGCACGAGCCCCTGCGGGTTCCAGTGATTGAGATCGGTGATTCTGGCCCTTTCGATGAAAGCCAAGGCCATGCAGACGTCGCCAAGCTCCAATGCAAGCATGCTCGCTGTTCTATGGGAGTAGGAAACTTGAGGAGCTTCAATCCTGGGGCCCGCCAACCGTTGGACTCTAAAGGCGCCCTGAATTACTTTTCTGGAGAGGTCTAGGTGCCCTACTTCTCGCAGCATGTGAGCGGCAAGAACAAGTCCTCCATGAAGCCGCAGGCTGTCACGGGAGTTGATTGCCGCTGGCTGCTGCTGGCTTAGGAGTTCGAAGGCACCTAACAAGTTGGTGAATTCATCTTCCGACTTTGCAGTCCAACACGGAATATCAAAAATAGCGTGGTTATTTACCGAATCAACAATTTTGAGCCTACACAGCCAGTGAAGCACCGCCTGCCAGGGTTCCTCGGAGCGTTCTTTACCAGAGCTGCTTAAGCTTTGGAACCAGAGTTCTGGAGACGGAAAACTCAAGCCCTGGCGTGCTAAGCGTTGCAGCTGTAACGAGGGACTAACATCGAGAACCTGCGTCAGCTTGACCCAGCGGCCCAATGTCATCGGTGCTCGGCGTTTGACCGCCATCGAAAACGCCTTTTGGGCACCGAGCTGCTGATCTAGTCGGCCGGCTGAAATCGGAGAAGCAGCTCGATCTGACCCCATGATCTGTAGCAAGCAGCTCAGGTCTCGATTCCCCTCAACATGTGCCGCTTCGGCCGCATGTCCCCAATACCCAGCCTCTGGATCTGTAGAATCGCTGGAAAGAGACTTTGCTTCTCGGCTTAGGCGCTCTGCCAATTCGAAGTCGGAATTGAGAATTGCTGCAAGGGCCGCTTCTCCGAGGCACCACATACGGTCAGCGGCCCATTCCTTAGCTCGGCAAATCTCAGCCCCTTGTTGGTAAAGGTAACTCCGAAGCTCGAAGTCTGGTATCTGGACTTCCAGCTCGAATGCATGAGCTAGTAGCTCACATGCAACTTCGAGTTTATTCGCTTCACGAAGCAGACTTGTGGCGACGCCCAAGGAAGCTATGAGTTCGCGTCCGGAGACCGGGTCCAAAAGCTCCTGGCCGTTCAAGGCATAGAAAGAAAACATGAGCTCGGCAAACCTCAGCCCATGAGATGGAGGAAGCTCGAATCCCAGCAGTTTGAGATGGGCGGCTACGTCGAAAGGCACCACCGCTCCACTTTTCTGAATCCTGACCTTGGAAATCCACTCGAGGAAGGTCTCCAGGTTATGTGAAACCTCAGCCCTAGATTTCAGGCCGCGAGCCCTGAAAAAAACAGACCCATCAGGCTGGCTCAACTCTGGTGTCGAAGCGTAGCGGCTGAAAAGCTCTTGCGGACTGCAGCCGAGCAACCGACCCAAGCCGAAAAGATCTTGGAGTTTTAAACGATCAGGACTTACTCTGAAAAAGAAACGGTCGGACCGGCCCATAATTTCATGAAGCTGCTCAAGGGTAGCTCGATCCAGCCGCCGCAGGTCTCGGCGCAGTCGATCCAGGATGAGTTGGGCGTCCATTGATTCTCCGGGCTCCAAGCTTTTGAAGACACCGCTAGCATACCCCAGGCCGCCAAAATTTCGGACAAACTGTACGGAAGGGCTCTTTTCTCAACCCTCCCACAGCTCCAACCCACGACTCCACCGCCGTGCAAAGAAGGCCGGGAGACTGGCCTTCTGAAAATTGACTCGAATCGACTATTCGCCCTCAATCTCTTCGAGCAGATCCTCGAAGGTCACTTGGCAGGCGGGAACCTTCCTCCAAAAGAGCTCTTCTAAGAGCTCCGAGCGCGTTAGGCCCGCTATTTCGGCCGCTTTACCTTGGGAAATGGAGCCCTGGGCATACCATTGCACACAGGCAGCGATTTTCATTTCAGCCGCAAATTCCCTAGGAGATAGTCGAAGAGCCGAGAATGCGCTTGGGGTAGGTCGTAGTGGATGGAAGCCATTTTGATCTCCTCGTTACTCTCCTCGAATGGGAGCTTATCAGCGATTGGGAGTCGGGTCGGAGCCGGATGCGAATCCGAACAGCGACTTTCCGAGCTCAGCCCAAAGACCGGCCGGTGACTTTGAGGAAGACGTCTTCCAAGGTGCTTTCTTGACTGTGGATACGATGCACCCGGTGGGTTCGAATATCGTTGAGAAAGGTTTCGTTTTGACCGAGACCGTCGAGCTCGTATTGCTTCTCTTCCACTCCGCCGGCGAGGTCCAGCTCGACCACCACTTTGCGCTCACCGTATTGATCTTTTAGACGCTCCGGGGCGTCGAGGGCGCGCAGCTCGCCGTCGACCAGAAAAGCGACCCAATCGCAGAGCTCTTCGGCGGCGGCCATGTCGTGGGTGGTCAGGAAGATGGTGGTGCCCGCCTCTCGCCGTTCGAGGATCAGGTCTTTGATCCGGCGGGCGTTGGCGGGATCGAGGCCTGAGGTGGGCTCGTCGAGGAAGAGCAGCCGGGGATGGTGCATCAAGCTGCGGACGAAAGTCAGGCGACGTTTCATGCCCTTGGAGAAATGGCTGACCAGCTGGTCGGCGGCGGGCTCCAGGTTCACCAGCTCCAACAGGCGCTCCGGCGATTCCACTTGCCCTCGATACAGACCCCCGAAGTAACGGAGGTTCTCGGCGGCGGTCAGCCGTTCGAAGTGGCTGGGTGCCTCAAAGGCGACGCCCACGTCTTCGAAGAGGTCCGATCCCCACGCTGCCGGAGAGCGCCCCATCAGCTCCACGGCTCCGGAATACCCACCCAAAAGGCCCACCAAGACGTTTTGGGTGGTGCTCTTTCCCGCCCCGCTCGGACCGAGAAAACCGAAAATCTCGCCGTCGACCACCTCGAAGTCGAGCCCTTTCAAGGTCGGCTCGGGGGAGCCTGGATAGGAAAATCTCAGATCTTGGACGCGGATCATGGAGCCTTGGTGCATGGCGTCATTGTTTCATGCGCCACCGCTCCATGCGCCGACTCGATGCTTCAGACGCTGTCGCAGGCCGGAAGATTCAGCAGCTCGGCACGGATCTCGGGCCAAACGCCGCTGCGAGGATCGATGAGATCGAAGTGGTCCGCTCCGGGCAGGACTCGCAAGGACACCGAATCTCCGGCTTGCCTCGCCGCATCGGCGTAGAGCTCGCTCATGGTGACCGGCACCAGACGATCCGCGTCACCGTGGAAGAGCACCTGGGGCACACCCAGAGGTAGCAAGGCGCTGGGAGAAGCCGACCGGTATCGCTCCGGAACAGACTCGGGCGATCCACCCAGGAAGTGCTCGACCACGTTGTAGCAAAGCTTCTCCTGCCGGCAACGTTCCAAATCGCTGATCGCCGCCAAGCCGACGACCTTGGAGATGCGGATGGGGTCGCCCTTGAGCTTTCGGGCGAGCAACGGGCTATCCGACGGCAGGCCCGCTCGACCCGCCAACCAGAGCCCGAGATGGCCGCCGGCCGAGTGGCCCAGCACTTGGAGGCGGCTCAGGTCTAGTCGATGCGCCCCGGCGATCTCGGTCAGATGGTCCGCGGCGGCCCCGACATCGAGGAAGGTTCCGGGGTAGCCGCCACCGATATTGCCCAAACGTCGAAATTCGATGCACCAGGTGGCTAGGCCATGCTCGGCCAGGTCGGCGCAGAGGTGGGTGACGTGCCCGAGATCGAATTCCCCCAACCAAAAACCACCGTGGATCACGATCACCAGCGGGATCGGCCCCTCTGCCGTGTCGCCGGGTTTCGGAAGCCGCAGCTCACCGAATCGTAGCGGTCCCTTGCCGTAGGAAACGCGGAGATCAGGCTGCGGGCTGGGGGTGTCGAAAATCCAACGGTCGAACATGAGCTTCCTTGGAGGTCCGTCCAGAAATGCTTTCTCGGTGAGTCGGCGCGGCGCCCTGCGCGCGTCGCTCCGAAACTCGCGCCACCGCTGAGGCGCCGCCGCAAGATGCTGATGTGGTCGATCTTATGCCGATCCACAGGCTGAACCGCTCAGACAGTCTCCGCATTCCGTGCTCGGCGCGCCGCGCCTTCCAGGTCCTCGATAACGTCAAGACTGGATAACGTCAAGACTGTGTGGAGCTTGGCTTAGCTCTTCGGTGCTTGGAGGTCGCCCAAATATCCTTTGGCGATGGCCAGCTCCGCCACCAAGATGGATCCACCGGCCGCGCCCCGCAACGTATTGTGGGACAGCACGACAAATTTGAAGTCTAGGATCGGGCATTTGCGCACCCGGCCCACGGTGGTGGCCATGCCTCGATCCCGATCGCGATCCAGGCGGGGCTGGGGACGATCGGGCTCTGACAGCAGGTGCACGGGCTGGGCCGGGGCGGACGGCAGACCCAGGGCTTGGGCCTCGGAGGTGAAGCCGCGCAGGGCGTCCTCCACCTCGTGCAAATCGGTCATGCGATCCAATCGCACGGACACGCAGAGCGTATGACCGTCGACCACCGGAACCCGATTGCACATGGCGCTGATGACGAAACAACCCGGTTTGATCTCACCGTCCTCGAACCGTCCCAGGATCTTGAACGGCTCGGTTTCCAGCTTCTCTTCCTCGTTGCCGATGTAGGGCACGACGTTGTCGATCATCGCCATGCTCGACACGCCCGGAATGCCCGCGCCGGACACCGCCTGCAGGGTGGTGACTTGCACCGCCTCAATGCCGAAAGCGTCGTGCAGGGGCTTGAGCGCCAGGCACAGGCCGATGGTGCTGCAATTGGGGTTGGTCAAGATGCCGCCGGAGCCGTAGGGCTGCTGTTCGAGCAAAGCCAGATGCTCTGGGTTGACCTCGGGGATCATCAACGGCACCAGCTCGTCCATGCGGTGGGCGCTGGCGTTGGACACCACGTAATGACCGGCCCGGGCATAAGATTCTTCCACCCGCTTGGCAGTGGCGGAATCGAGGGCGGAAAAGAGGATCCGGCTCTCCAGAGGCGTGCCCTCGGGATCGGTGGCTTTCACCACTTGATCCGCGATCTCCGACGGCAAGGTCGAGGACTGATACCAATCCGCGGCCTCCGCGTAGGTCTTGCCGGCGGAACGCTCCGACGCGGTCAGCTCGGCAATGCGGAACCACGGATGATCGTGCAGCAATTGGATGAACCGTTGACCGACACTGCCGGTGGCTCCGAGCACGGCAACGGGAATTCGCGAATCTGGTGAGCTCATGGTGATTTCCTACTCAAGATGTCGATCAGAGGCGTCGATCAAAGGCGTCGTCGATCAAAGGCGTCGTCGATCCAGGTCGGCGGCTGCATGGAGGATATCCGCAAACACACCGGCAGCGGTGACCTCGGGACCCGCTCCAGGGCCGCGCACGACCACGGGGCTGCGGCGATAGCGAGTGGTGGTGAACGCCACCAAGTTGTCGGGGCCGGTCAGGCCGTAGGCCGGGTGGTCCGAGGGCACGCTTTGCATGGCCACTCGTCCTTTGCCTTGGTCGTCGATCGACGCTACGTAGCGCAGCCGGCAGCCCTGCTCCTCCGCGGCCCGACGCCGCTGCTCGAACGACTCGTCCAGCTCCGGTAGACGCGACCACATGCCGTCGAGCCCGAGCTCGGCCCACGGCTCCGCGGGCAGCAGGGGCTCTACCTCCAGCGACTCCGGCTCGACCGCATGGCCCGAGGACCTGGCGATGATGCAAAGCTTGCGCATCACGTCGAGACCGGAGAGATCGTCGTAGGGATTGGGCTCCGTAAGCCCCTCGTCGTAGGCAGCCCGCACCGCCGCGCTGAAAGGCATCTCCGGCGACAATCGATCGAGGATGGCGTTCAAGGTGCCCGAAAGCACGGCGTCGACCCCGAGGATCTGATCACCGGTACGGGTCAAGTCCTTGAGGGTCGAAAGCACGGGAAGGCCCGCGCCGGCCGTGGTTTCGAAAAAGAGCGAGGCGCGCCCTTCTCGGGCCAGGGTGTGAAGCCGGCTGAAATCCGAAGCGGGTCCGGAAAAGATTTTCTTGTTGGCGGCCACCACCCCGACACCCTGTGCCAGGGCTCGGGTGTAAAGACCCTTCACCCGACCCGACGCGGTGCAGTCCACCAGCACTTTCAAGGCCCCGTTGCGCTCCGCAAAGGTGTCGATCCACGCTTCGGGATCGGGTCCATCGGCTTGGGCCGCTTCCGCCAATCGACCTTTCAGACGGTCGAGGTCGTCCACGGGCAGACCCGCTGGATCCTGGATGGCTCCCCGGCTGGAGGCCACACCCACCACCCGGAGATCCAAGCCGTGCTTGTCTCGCAGCAGATCCGACGCTTGATGAAGCTGAGCCAAGAGGGCTCCGCCCACCGTGCCGACCCCGAGCAAAAAGACTTCCAACCGTCGGTGGTCGGTGGCGAAAAAGGCGTCGTGCATGGCGCGGACGGCCTTGACCTCGTCTTTGGCCTCGACCACCGCCGAAATATTGAGCTCCGAAGATCCCTGGGCAATGGCCCGCACGTTGACGCCGTGGGCACCCAACACTCCGAAGAGCTTGCCGGCGACTCCCGGATGGTGGGCCATTTGCTCGCCGACCGCCGCGACCACGGTGTGGCTCTCCTCCACCACCACATCGTTGATCAACCCGAGCTGTCGCTCGAGGCTGAAGGCTTTGTCCACCGAGCGGCGGGCGGCTTCCGCGTCACCTTTTGCCACGGCAAAGCAAATCGAATGCTCCGACGAGCTCTGACTGATCAAAATCACCGACACCTGCTCTTGGGCCAGCGCGCCGAACAAGCGCTGGGCAATGCCCGGCACCCCGACCATGCCGTCACCTTCCAGGCGCATCAACGCCACGTCGCGCACCGAGGTGATGCCGCGGACCGGTCCGCTCGCCGGCTCTGCGTCGTCGGTCACCCGGGTGCCGGCGGCGTCGGGCTCGAAGGTATTTTTGATCAGCAGGGGGATGCCACGGCTTCGGGCGGGATGAATGCTGGGTGGGTAGACCACCTTGGCGCCGAAGTGGGAGAGCTCCATCAGCTCGGCGTAGCTCATGGCCGATTGGGGAAAGGCCCGAGGCACCACCCGGGGGTCCGAGCTCATGACGCCGGAGACATCGGTCCACAGCTCAATGGCCTGGGCGTGGATCGCGGCGCCGACCAAAGCGGCCGTGTAGTCGGATCCACCGCGGCCCAGGGTCGTGGTGTGTCCTTCCGCCGTGGCGCCGGTGAATCCGGTCACCACCTGGACGGCTTGCGAGCCGCGAATGCGCTCCGCCAAGCGACGGAACGATTCTTCGACGTCGACTTGTGCTTTGCCGAAGGCGGCGTCGGTGACGATCAACGGACGGGTATCGCAGGCCTCTGCGTCGATGCCCGCTTGGCGGAGGGCGGCGGCCACCACCAACGCCGAAAGGCGCTCCCCGTAGGTAACGATAGCGTCCTGAATTCTGGGGCTGCATTCGCGCAGCAGGTAGACCCCGCGCAACAGCTCGTGCAGCTCTTCGAACCGACCGTCGATTTGGTCCAAGACCTCGGCGGCGGCGGAGCCGAGCAGCTCCGCGGCGGTGGATCGATGCCGCTCCTTGAGGGCGTCGTGCTCCGTTTCCCAAGCATCGTCGCGACGGGAGGCAATGGCCGCGGTTTTCAACAGGCCATTGGTAACGCCACCGAACGCGGAAACGACCACGGCGACGGGCCCCGTGTTTCGGGCCCGGCCGACAATCTCAACGACTCTTTGTATGGATTCCGCGGTGGCGACGGAGGTTCCGCCGAATTTCAGTACGCGCATGATCTCCTCCAGTGGGTTGCCGAGGAGATCAACAATTAGGGCGAAAAATCAAGCGACCGGACGGTCTCGTGACAAATAGTCCCGAGATCGCCAGTCGTCTTCGCCCGGATCTACTTCATGCTGCGGATAGAAAAAGCCGACAGCTCATGGCGAAGGTCGCGTCGAGGGGTGATCAAGTCCATGAGATGCTCTCCATGGTTCCGGCCGAGAAGGCCTTAGTGGATCCTCTATTGAAATGTAATAACCCTAAGAAAAGCAGGATCCATGCCATATCTTCCCGAGCAGCGCCGTGCCTTTCGGGCTCAACTGATGAAGGCCTTTAAACATGGAGTTTATAGACGACTAGCAATAATCCGACCGGTCGGAATCCTCCCGAGGCCTCGGTTCCTGAACCGCGAGATTCTCAACTCTGACCCATGGCGATTCTCAGTTTTGAGAATCGGGAGCATCGGCAGATTCGGAAATCCTGCCCATGGATGATAAAAATCGTGTGCAAAAACCCTCGCTCGACCTTCAACCCAGGAGCGACGCCCCCCGAGCTTCCCGCAGATGGACGGTCCCCGAGAGCCAAACCCCAAGATGTTCGACCTAAAGCGTTTATCCGTCCTCGCTTCCCTGGTGATCGCCTGTTGCGCATGGCTGGTCGGGGGTTGTGCGACCTCCAAACCTTCCGCCCCGACCTTGCGGAGTCTCGCCGAACGTTCCCCGAAGGTGCCGGTGGTGTTGGTGCCCGGAATCACCGGCAGCGAGCTGAGGGATCGCCGAACGGGCGAGCTCATCTGGGGGCTGGGCAAGCAGATCGTGACCCCCCACGACGGCGGTTACGAGCTCGTCCGCCCCCTCACCGACCCCATAGACGGCGCGGCCGCTCACGTGGAAGCCGGCGAGGTGTTGTCGACCATGCACCTCGGCCCCTTGAAGAAAACCATCTACGGCCCGATTCCGGAGATGTTGGAGAACCACGGGTACGTGCCGGGCGATTTTCGCGCACCGGCCCCCGAGGCCGATCTCTTCACCTTTGCCTACGACTGGCGGGGCGACAACATCTTCGCCGCCCGCACCCTGCGCGAGCGCCTGGAAGCCCTCGCCGACCACCGAGGAGACGGCTACGCGGTGGACCTCATCTGCCAATCCAACGGTGCCCACATCTGCCGCTACCTGCTGAAATACGGTGCTGAGAGCCTAGAGCAAGCAGAATCCGGAAACGCGCGTCCTTCCGAGCGCTTTCGAATTCGCAAGATCATTCTTGTGGGCACCTCCAACGGTGGCAGCATGCGCATCTTGAGGGAGGTCCACCGGGGCAGAAAATACTTACCTTTGGTGGGTCGAGTCATGCAGCCGGAGGTGCTGTTCTCTTTCCCGGCCGTTTTCCAGGACCTGCCCGCGCACATCGACGAGCCCTTCGTCGACGCCGAGGGTCGACCGGTGGACCTGCCCCTCTTCGAAGCGGACACCTGGGTCCAAAAGGTGTGGTCCGTCTTCCAGCCGGAAGCCCAGGCCCGCATGGCCGAGCAGCCGGACCTTTTCGGGGACCGCGAGCAGCAAATCGACTACCTACGCCGGGCCCTCGACCGCGCCCAACGGCTGCACCGGCTGCTGGCGACCGACGTCCCCCACTTCGGCGACACCCGCTACTACTCGCTGCAGAACGGCTATACGCCGACACCGCATTTGGCGATCGTGGGCGCACGGCCGGGTGAGCTGTGGTTCACCGACGACAAACACCTGAAAGATCGGCCCTACCTCACCTCATTGATCTCCCGCCCCGGAGACGGCCACGCCACCGTCGACAGCCAGGGCGCGCTCTCCCCCCAAGAGCTCGCCGCCTTCACCCTGCCGCCGTACCTCGTGCACGGCGGACATTTCGAGCTCATCTTGGAGCCGAATTCCCTACGTCGCCTGCTGGATTTCTTGGACCAGCCTTGAGCCGATTGGGCCGATTCCCTAACGCACTGCAATGATGTTCTTGCCGCGGGTCCGAAAGCTTCGGCTGTGGTCGTGCAGGATTTTGACGCGATCCAGGGGCTCGGAGCGGTCGACGACGGTTCTTAGTTTTCCGGCTTCGGCCCATTGGGCCAATTGGTCCAGATCTCGGTGATTCGAGCGCACGAGCACCATGCGCGAACGGCGGCCGAGGGGCCAGAGGCGGGTGCGCAGGGAGGCCCAGGCCGCGGACGGTGAGGGAATGGTGGTGACGTAGGTGCCGCGGGGGCGGAGCACGGATCGATTTCGGGCCAGGCTGCCGCGACCGATGGCGTCGAAGACCAGGTCGATGTCGCGCACGGTCTTGGTGTAGCTCTGCTTTTTGTAGTCGACGACCTCGTGGCAGCCGAGCTCGAGGGCCAAGGCATGGTTGGCCCCGGAGCACACGCCGACGATTCTCTCCGCGCCCATGGCTCGGGCGATTTGCACGCCGAAGTGGCCGACCCCGCCCACGGCACCGACCACCACCACCGACTGACCGGGTTGTAAGCGCCCTTCGTCACGCAGGGCTTGTAGGGCGGTCAAACCGGCCAGCGGCATGCCGGCGGCTTGCTCGAAATCGAGATCGTCGGGCAGGTGGGCGACCGCCGACTCGCGGACCGCGGCAAATTCGGCGTAGGCACCGAGACCGTCGGACGAGGGCACCATGGCGAAGACCCGATCTCCGACCTGAAAGCGTTTCACTGCCGAGCCGACCGCCACCACGGTGCCGGCCAAATCGCTGCCGAGCACCACCGGCAGCTTGGGCAACATGGCCTTGAAGATGTAGGTGCCCGCCCGGATCATCCAATCCCGAGGGTTGATCGATGCCGCGTGCACCGACACCAGCACGTGTCGAGGCCCCGGCCGAGGCACTGGCAGCTCGACCTTTTGAAGCACGTCGCTAGGACCGAAACGATCGATTTGCACGGCTTGCATCGCCGCTGGAATCGCCGGAGCCGACGTCTCGGAATCGGATCTTCTTGACATGATGACCTCGCAGGTTCTCGGAAGGCGCGTCGTTCACTGCCGTGGTAGGACCAGCTTGCCTATTTTAGTGGCCTCCCGCGCTCAAGAGCCCCACCTGCAAGGTCGCCAACGACGTCGCGAGCCGTCGGTGCTACGATCTAGCCATGCAATACCTGAGCTCTTTGCAGCCTTTCCCGTCCAGAAGCGGCGGGTTGGCCGCGCTCACGATCGGCTTGATCGCCTGCGTCGGCTTTTCGATCACCCATGCCTCGGCTCAAGACCGTGCCTCTGCCCAAGACCGTGCCTCTGCCCAAGACCAGGCGAGCTCGCCGTCGCTTCGGGACGAATCCTTCGAGGATGCGGTCGAGGTCCGGGTGGTGGAGGTCGAGGTTTGGGTTCAGCGACGCAACGGCGAGCCGGTGCCCGGTCTAGGGCGAGAGGATTTCGAGCTGGTGGTCGACGGCGCGGACCAAGAGATCGAGTATTTCGAAACCGCCCAGGGTGACGACCCGACCAGGCCGAGGCCCGAGGTCGGGGAGCCCCAACCCGTCGTGCGCAAGCGCAAGCCGTCTTATTTGGCGGTGTATTTGGATCGCCATTTCCTGGAAGACGGTGACTTCAAGCGGCTGAAGAACGATTTCAGCCGCTTCCTGCGCGAAGGATTGAGCCCCGAGGATCAGATTCTCCTGGCCACCGCCAACGAGGAATTGGAAGTCCTGGAGCCCTTCACCACGGATCGGCAACGGGTCATCGATCAAGTGAGCCGACTCGGCGGCGCACCGGACGGCGGCAAGCTGGCGGGGGACTTCCGGGCGCTCCTGCGCGATTTGCGCAGCGAGCAGAGCGCCCGTTCGACCACCAGCATTTCCTTCGGTCGCAACGACCAGGACAGCTCGCGCCGAATTCGTAAGCAAAGCCCAGAGAGCTATTTGTCGGAAATCGAAGCGTTCCATCGCGAGTCGGCGGGCGAAATGCGCTTCGTGGCGGAGCAGCTCCTGGAGCTGATCTACACCTTATCCGGTCTGCCCGGCAACAAGCAGGTGCTTTATGTGGGCGGCCCGCTGCCCACGGACGACGCCAAGGTGCTCTTCGAGACCTGGCGCGACGTCTTCGAGCGCTCCCAAACCGAGGACGACTTCAATGCTTCGAGCTCCGGCGAGGTGATCACCGCCCAACAAGGGGCCATGCGCATGATCACCCGCTACGGGGATTTCCGGGTGGGCGCCGACATGTTCCGCGAGGTGGCGACCTCCGCCAGCGTCTCCGGCGTCACCTTCCACACCCTCGGTCTGACCAGCTTGCGGCGCTCACGCAACGTATTGGCCTCCCGCTCCGACGTGGAAATCGGCAGCATCGGCCAGGGTACCTCCACCGGCGGCATCACCGACTCCCGGGCTTCCCTGGCCATGGACGACGGCATGCAAACCCTCGCCCTGCTCACCGGCGGACGCCACTTGGAAGGGCGATCGAAAATCGATCAATTCTTGGATCAGCTAGGCTCGGACCTGCGCAGCCGTTACGTGCTCGGCTTTACCGCCACCCCGGACTCCGGAGGCAAACCCCATCGAGTGGAAGTGAAGCTCAGGGACTCCAAGCTCGCCCGCCGGTATTTGGTACGCCATCGGGAGAGCTTCTTGGTGAAAACCCATGAGGTGGAGCTGGCGGAACGCACGTTGGCCGCGTTGATGGTCGACGACCCGAACGACAATCCCTTGGGGGTCGAGGTGGGTATTCGGGTGCCGGAGGCGCGGGTCGAGGGTTGGGTGGTGGAGATTTCCGTCAGGGTGCCGACCCAAGCTCTGGCCTTGATCCCAGACCGCGACACCCATGCCGGGCAGCTGACGATCTTCGCCACCGCCGGCCGGTTGGGCAGTGAGCTGGCACCGGTGATGAAAGCGCGGGTGCCCGTGCGTTTCTCCGACCAAGACCTCGAAACCGCACTCCAACAGAAAGTGGAATACGTCTTCGAGCTGAGCACGCCCCGGGACCCGGGACGGGTCTCGGTGACCGTGCGCGACGAGTTCGGCCCCACGGAATCGACGATCACCAGCGGCGTCACCGCCCCGGACGACCTCGGTAGTGATCGCGGACGTCGGGCGCCCGGCACCGGCTCTCAGCCGGAGTCGCGACCGAAAAGCTGAGCCGAGGCTCTTCTTGAGAATCGATGATCGATAAGCTATACTCCGCGCCCTATGGTTAGGCGTCGATTCTCCTGCACACTGCTGGCAGTGATTCTCCTGGTGGCCTTCGGGCCACTGGCGGAAGGGTGGTTGCATCTCGCCGCCGGCTCCCATCCGGAAGCGCACCTATTCGAGGTCGCGACGGTCGAAACGACCGACAGCCACCGCGACTGCGACGCCTGGCAAGCCGAAAGCAGCCGGCACGACGCCCATCAGAATCTCCAATTCGAGCCGGCCCAGGCTCTGCACCACGGCGACCACGCCGCCCTCTGCCCCGCTTGCAGCCATCTCACCTCGGCCGCCTTCGTGGACATCGGCACCGAGCTCGAGGATCCGAGCCGAGCCACTGCGAGCAGCCGCCCCAGCGCGTCGATCCACGCTCTGGCCGTCGGCCATATCCGCTCCAGGGCACCGCCCCAAGTCTGATCTCCACCGTCCCACTTGCTCCCTTAGCTCGCAGCACACCTACCGGCCGCTCCTTCGGATACCTGTTCCGAACGGCCTCCAACATCTGGTGTGAATTGCGAGTCGTCGCTGCTTAGCGACGACCAGCGATTGCCCGATTGCTCGGGTTGTCCTTCCCACAGAGCCCAACATGTCACGGTTCGGCCCAGGCCCATCATGGCAAGGTCCAAGAGACATCAAGCCGAGCCGTCGGAGATCATAGAAATGTGTATTCGTTTTCCTTTTTCCGCTCGCCGGCCCTCACGCGGCGTCGCACGTGTAGACAGCCTTGCCAACCCTGAGGCTCGACAAGAGCGCCGATTTACTCTGGGCCTCAGGCCACGCCCGCCCCAACGTCCTATTTGGGAGCGATCTCTGGGCATCGCCTGCTGGTTGCTGCTGGCCATGGCGGTAGCGGTCGGCGCTGAGAGCCCCACCACCAGCCCAGACACGGGCACCCTCGAAGGCCGCTTGACCACCGCCGACGGCGCGCCCGTCACCGACGCGGAAATCGACGTGGTGGACCTCCGGCTACACACCCACGTGGACGACACCGGAGCTTTTTCGTTCCGGGGTCTACCTCCCGGCAGCTACCTTCTGCGTATTGAAAGCACCACCGACGGCGAGAAAACCCAACGCTTCGAGATTTCCGCGGGAGAAGTCACCCGCCTCGACGTCGGCCTGTCGATCATCCGCCACGAGGATGAGGTCGTGGTGACCGCTTCCGGAATCGCCCGCAGCCAGATCGAGCTGGCGCAGACCACCACGGTGCTGACCGGGGAGGATCTGCAGTTCCGCCAGCAGGCCACTCTTGGCGAGACTCTGGCCCAGCAGCCGGGCATCTCTTCCACCGGCTTCGGCCAAGGCGCCAGCCGACCGGTGATCCGAGGCCTGGGGGGAGATCGCGTGCGCATGCTGCAAGGCGGCGTGGACTCCGGCGACGCCTCGTCCACCAGCCCGGATCACGCGGTATCCGCCGATCCCGCCTTGGCCGAGCGCATCGAGGTGCTGCGCGGCCCTTCCACGTTGCTTTACGGCTCCTCCGCCATCGGCGGCGTAGTCAATGTGGAGGACGGCTCGATTCCTTCGTATCGGCCCGAGCAAGCCCTCACCGGCACGGTGAATCTCACCGCGGGCTCGGTGGCGGACGAAACATCCGGCAGCGTGGCCCTAGAAGGGGGTGCCGGGGATTGGGCATGGCACCTGGGGACCTCCCTGCGAGACGCCGACGACTACGACATTCCCGGATTCGCGGAAGCCGAGCAGCACGAAGGCGAGGATCACGACGACGAGCACGAAGGCGAAGACCATGACGAAGAAGAGGTCTTCGGCACCCTGCCGAACAGCGGCTTGGAGAGCCGCTCGATCTCCCTCGGCTTCAGCCGCTTCTTCGGCTCCGACACCTCCGCGGACCTGAGCAGCGACAAAGGCTTCGTCGGTGTCGCCATCTCCTCTTTCGATTCCGAATACGGTATTCCGGGCGCCGGCCACAGCCACGGTGAAGAAGAAGGTGAAGAGCACGAGGACGAGCACGAAGGTGAAGAGCACGAGGACGAGCACGGGCACGAAGGCGAGGAAGGCGAAGAGGACATCCGCATCGACATGAAACGCCGGCGGGTGGATCTCCGGGCCGAGATCACCCAACCCTTCAGCATCTTCCAAGCCTTCAAAGCTCGCATCGGCGTGGTGGACTACGAGCACGACGAGATCGAAGGGGACGAGGGAGAGGTGGGCACCCGCTTCTTCAACGATTCCGTGGACGCCCGCTTCGAGTGGGTGCAGAAACGCCGCGGTGACCTCTCCGGCTCGTTCGGCCTACAGCTCTTCAACCGCCAACAGGAGGCCGTGGGTGAGGAAGCCTTCCTGCCGGCCAGCGAGTCGACCCACACCTCCGTGTTCACGTTCCAAGAGCTACAAAAAAAGGGCGGTGATCTGCGCTTCCAGCTCGGTGCCCGCTTCGAGTCCGCCGAGGTGAAGAGCCGGGTGGGTCTGCCGAGCCGGTCCTTTGACGGCTTTTCGGTCTCCGCCGGGGTGGTCTGGAAGCCGGTCGACGGCTGGGCGTTGGCCCTGAGCACCGCCCGATCCACCAAGCTACCCAACGCGGAAGAGCTTTACTCCAACGGACCCCATTTCGCCACCCGAGCTTTCGAGGTCGGCAACCTGAATCTGGAGGAGGAAATCAGCACCGGTTTCGACTTCTCGATCCGCAAGACCACGGGACGTCTGACCACCGAGATCAGCTACTTCCGCAACGATTTCGACGACTTCATTTATCAATCCCTGACCGGCGAGCAAGAGGATGGCCTGGACGTGTTGGTCTTCACCCAAGCCGACGCCGAATTCGAGGGTTTGGAGCTGAAAGCGCGGCTCGGTCTGTGGGAGCGGGCCGAGCGGCATCTCGACCTCTCCCTGACCGGAGATCGGGTGGAGGCCGAGCTCACCGACGGCACGCCCCTACCCAGGATCGCGCCCCAACGGCTCAGCTTGGGATTGCATTACCATCAGCCCAAATGGCACGCCTACGTGGAAGCCTGGGAGGTGGACGACCAAGATCGTCTGGCACCTTTAGAGACTCCCACCGAGGGATACACCATGGTCAACGCCGGGGTCAGCTACCGCTTCCTGCGCGGCCTGAACATCTACGATGTGGTGCTACGGGGTCGCAACCTCACAGACGAAACCGCCCGCAACCACGTGTCGTTCCTCAAGGACACCGTGCCCCTGCCCGGGCGAGACGTCAGCTTGTCGTTGCGCTGGACGTTCTAAGCTCTGAGCGGGCGAATATAAGCTCTGAATGGGCGAATACAAGACTCGCCCCTACCATCATCATCCGAAACCGAACGAAGGGCGATCCTTGGGATCGCCCTTCGTTCTGAGTGGGCAATACAAGACTCGCCCCTACAAGGTGGAACCTGCGAAATGCGATCCAGAGCCCTTGTTTTCTTGGAAGAAAACGCGCTTGTGGGCCCGCGTGAGGCTGATTCACATTTCGTTCACATTGAGGTCGCACGCTGCCGAGTTGCGCCGGCTTCCGCTCTCCCGTGACGAGGTCTCGAAGGATTCTGCGTGTGTCAGGGGTAGGGGCAGAGACACCGTGTTCGATGACGACATGCTTTTTATCAATGTGAACGATCCCGGAACCGTGACCCTCGAAGGCTTCACGATGCGAGGTTCGATAGGCCGCTTCAACAGCGCCATCGACCTGCTGACTGAAACGGGCGTCGACTTCGTGCTGCGCGACATGGTTTTTCGCGACAACGTCAACGAGATTGGCGCCGCGCTGCGAATTCAGGGCGACGCCCCCGGCGCGGTGGCCATCGACGCCGGGACGAATACCGGCTGCCCCGCGAGCGATCAACGGGCAGCGTCGCGCCCTTTCGACGGTGACGGAGACGAGGCTGCGGTCTGCGATGTCGGCGCCTTCGAGGCTTCGGACATCGACATCTTCGCCGATGGCTTCGAGTCGGGAGATACCGACTCCTGGTCGAGCGCGGTGCCCTGAGCGCTTCACCGGCTACCCTGAGCTCTCCGGCGCGCCCGGCAGGCCGGAGAGCGCGTCGGCGAGCCAGAGGCGCGCCGCCCGCCACTCTCGCGTCACCGTGGCGACGGAGACGTCCAGCACTCCGGCGACTTCCTCGTTGGTGAGGCCGGTGAAGAAACGCAACTCGACGATGCGCGCGGCGCGCGGCGACACGTCCGAGAAGCGCTCGAGGGCGCGGTCGAGATCCATCAGGTCGACCGGCTCCTGCCACAGCTTGGCCGAATCGGTCTCGAGCGTCACGTGGGTCGCCTCGCTGCCGCGCTTCGTGGCGATGCGCCGGCGGTGGCGGTCGACGAGGATGTTGCGCATGGCGCGGGCGGTGAGGGCGAAAAAGTGGAGCCGGTCGTTGGCGTTCGCCCCGGAGCCCAGGAAGCGGAGCAACACCTCGTTGGCGAGCTCGGTGGGCTGCAACGTCGGCCAGCTGCCGGCCCGCCGCAGCAAGCGGTCCGCGAGGCGGCGGATCTCGTCGTAAACCTGCGGCAGCAGCGCATCGAGCGCCGCGTCATCGCCCGCCTGCCAGCGCGCCAGCATCGCGGTCACGTCGCCCGGAGCGAGGGATTCGCGCTTCATGGCGAGGTACCGAGGCGCTCGAGGCGCTGATCCAGCTCCTCGAGCAGCTCCTCCGTCGCTTCTTCCGCCGCGTCGGCCGCAAATATCTGGCGCGCTTCGTCGAAGCGCCGGCGCGCCTCGTCGCGGCGACCCAGGTGCCACAGCGCCTCGCCGAGCTCGACCGCGGCGCGGCCGACTTGGGGATCTCCGGCGGAGAGCTTCGACTTCACGATGTCGTGAGCACGGACGGCATAGCCGTGGGCGAGCTCGTGCTCACCGCGGCGCAGCGCCAGGGCCGCGAGATGCTCGAGGCTCTCGGCGATCTCGAGGTGCTCGGCACCGAGGGTGGCGTCGAAGATGGCCAGGGCGCGCTCCTGCAAGGGTCGCGCTTCGTCGTCGCGGCCCAGGTCCGAAAGCGTCCAGGCCAGCTGGCTGAGGCTCTCGGCGACGAGCGGATGAATTTCTCCGAAGGTGCGCTCACGGATCGCCAGCGCCTCGCGCAAGTAGCTCTCGGCACGATCGAGGCGGCCCAGGTTGCGATTCAGCAAGCCGAGATTGACGATTGCCGTGGCGCGGTTGTGGTGATCCTCGCCGAGGCGCCGCCTGATGTCGCGCTCAGCCGCCTCGAAGAGCCCGGCCGCCTCCTCGAGGCGACCCTGACTGGCGATGGCGCCCGCCAGTCCCATGGAGAATTCGGCGAGCTGGGGATGTCCGGCCTCCACCAGGGGCCGGTAGATTTCCAGGGCTCGGCGAAATTGCGCCTCGGCCCTCTCAAAGCGACGCGCCCTGAGGTAGAGGGCACCGAGATTGTGGCGCACGTTGGCGATCGCGGGCTGCTCGCTGAGGTCGGTGTAGACCTCGATGGATTCTTGGAACGCATGCTCCGCGCCGGCGAGATCACCGGCGCGGAGGCGCAGGCGCCCGGCGATATTGAGTGCGTTGGCGCGGCGCCGCCGCGCCTTCTCGCCGGGCAGGTTCTCGAGCAGCGCGAGGGCTTTCTCGAGGTGACGTGTCGTTGCTTCGCGATCGGCGGCCAGAACCTCCGTGTTCGCCAGCTCCAGGTAGCTCAGCGCCAGCTGGTAGGGCGGAGGCGATGGCTCGGCCTCGAGGGTGGCGACGCTCGCGCGATGCAGCTCGAGCGAGCGCTCGATCTCGCCGAGGGTGCGGAAGAGAAAGCCGATGGTCATTTCTAGACGTGCGCGAATCGCCGGCCGATCCGCCAGGTCCGTCTTGATCCGCTCAGCGCCGTGGGCGAGCAGATCGAGCGCGTTGACCTCTCCCGGGGACCTGTCGGCATCGAGCGCCCGGGAGTTCGCGGCGGCGAAGATGCCGACCAGGAACTCGGCCACAGCGTCGGCATCTTCCTTTGCCTCCACCGCCGCGCGGGCTTCGGCGACCGCCCGATTCTTGGCCGCCACCGCCTCGCGTTCGGCCTGCTGGGCACGCACGAGCCCGACGGCCGTGCCGATCGCCCCGGCCACCAGCGCCAGCACGGCGACGGTCGCGGCGAGCACGGGTAGGCGGTGACGCCGGATCAGCTTGCCGAGCAGCACCGCGGTGGTCAGCGGCCGGGCGCGAATGGGCTCGCTGGAGAGGTGGCGCTCGATGTCGTCGGCCAGCTCGGCAGCCGAGCCGTAGCGATGCTCGGGACGCGGCTCGATCGCCTTCATCACCAGGCTGTCGAGGTCGCCACGCAGGCGCTTCACGAGGCCGTCGGCTTCCAGCTGACGTCGGCTCGCGATCTCGCCGAGCCTTGCGGCCTCGAGTGTCGTGACCCGGGTCGAGGGCCTTTCGGCATCCCGCTCGAGGCGACTCTTCACCAACTGCACCGGATCGCCGCGGTCGAGCACCGCCCACGGCAGGCTGCCGGTCAGTAGCTCGTAGAGCAGGACGCCGAGGGAGAAGACGTCGGATCGTGCGTCGAGCTCGGATCCCGGCTCCAGGGCCTCGGGGCTCATATAGGCGGGCGTGCCGAGGAAGCGGTCGCCGGTGGGTGCGGCCGCAGTGATCAACGGCGCCCCGATCCCCTTGGCAATGCCGAAGTCGATGATCTTGGGAGCCGGCCGGCCGTCGACCTCGGCGACGAGCACGTTCGACGGCTTGAGGTCGCGGTGCAGGAGCAACTTCAGATGGGCGTGGTGCGTGCCGCGGCAGACTTCGAGGAAGAGCCGCAGGCGCTGCTCGATCGACAGGCCGCCGCGGTCGCAATAGGTGGTGATCGGTGGCCCGTCGATGAGCTCCATGGCGAAGTAAGGCAGGCCGTCGTCGGTGGTTCCCGCCTCCAGGATTCGACCGATATTCGGATGCTCGAGGCGCGCCATGGCCTGGCGCTCGGCCTCGAAACGGGTCCTGGCGTCGGCATGGAGCGGCCCCAGCCTGACGATCTTGAGAGCGACCTCACGCCGCACGGGTTCGCTCTGCACGGCGCTCCAGACCTGGCCCATGCCGCCCTCGCCGAGAAGAGCCCCGATCTCGAAGAGACCGATCCGGTCACCGACCTGGACCGGTCGATGCTCGCCCTCCGCTGTCGGCGGTGTCTCGAGCCATCCGACCACCGATTCCCGGGCCGCGAGCTTCCGGCGCACCTCGCCGGCCAACTCGACATCGCCGCAGGCTTCGAGAAAGCGCTCCCGGGCCTCCGGATCCAGCTCGCAAACCTCGGCGAGCAACTCGAAGACCTGGCGCTCACGATTCAGCTCTCTGGGGGTCTCTGTGCTCCTCATCTCGGACGGATTCTATCCGACCAAATATGGCAAAGGCGGGACTTCCACCGGCGGCGGCGGAGAGCCACAGACCTTGAAAAAAACACCCCGTCGCCGGAGTCGTCCTGGCCGAACAAGAGATAGAGGTCCGAGCTCAGATCGAAGATCGCCGAGAAGACGAGCGCGATCTTGCCGCCGTCAGGAGCTCGCGTAGGCGATGAAATGGAAAGCGCAGTTGTTCAACGTTCCGTTGCCGTTGACTGAGTTGACTTTCAAGATGTCGTAGCCGCCTCTCCGCCCCTTCTCGATCCCACCAATCTGGTGCTGGCGCAGATGGGCATCTTTCACGTGCTCCGCGGAGGCGATGACGACGGGAGGCTTCTCGAAGCCCGTGCCCCCGAGGTTGACTGTGTAACGAGCAGTGTCCGTGACCGTAGACTTGTCGTTGCCGACCTTATTACTGCCCGCCTTGCGGTCGACCACGCCGAAGTCGAAGCGTCCCACATTGCGTTGCTCCGCTGGACCGATCGCGAGGACGTGGACCTTCGCGTCGGCCAGAACACCTTTTTTCTCTCCGTCTTCCCCGTGGATCGTGAGCTTGGCGTCTGTCTTCGTCACCTCGGTGACCCGTACCGAAAGCACCTCGGCCTCGGAGTGGTTGCTGATCTCATGTTCAACCGTTGCAAGCACAGTGGGCGTGCCGGTGAAGGGGGTGGAGAATTTGCAATGGTAGTTCCCGGTTTTCCGACCGCTGGTATCGCTCGAAAGGCCACCATATTGGTACGCGACCGTACCCTTGGAATCGAGCACGCCGGCGACGACCTGCACCTTCGCGTTGTCGGCGTCTTTGCACTTCGATACCGCAAGGGCATAGAACTTCGTGTCTCGAGCTGCGTAGCTCTCGCCCTTGGCCCAGGTGTCGCCCCGACCGTTGCAATCAACTCGCACGGTCTTCTTACGGTCGAGCGCATCCTCTTCGCCTTCCTTGTACTCGTTGACGCGTGGATAGGGTGGCGTGTCTTCCGCGCCCGTGACGACTACCGCCGGGTCATTCTCGAAGTGTGGGTCGAAGTCGAAGTAGATCTCCCCTTTCTTTTTCTTATTGTTGCCATTGGCGTCGGAGTTTCTGATCTCCTTGATGCCGTCCCCAGATTCCAACTTGATGGATTGGCCCTTGCCGTCAATTTTTCCGTAAGCGATCTGATAATTAGCCATCGTTTGCTCCTTTAGGGTTGTGTCGGGTTCACGACCCTAAAGGAGCAGATTGCGTGCCAGCCTGAAAGAAAGCGCAGAATTGCCCGAGAACCGCGGAATCAAGGTCTGGAAAGCCCGATCTAAGTACACAGTTGCCGAAATACGGCGACGAACCCGAGCGTGTCCGAATGGACCCTCTCGGTCTCTCTTCGGATACTTCGGATACTTCGGATACGGTCTCGGAGATCACGAGCGTAGGCCCAGGTTGCTCACCAGCCGATGGAGGTAGGTGCGCCGCAGCCCCAAGCGCTCGGCCGCGGTGACGAAATTGCCGTCCGCCGCCTCCAAAGCTTGCTGCAGGATGCGTTTCTTGGCTTCCGTCACCGCCGCGTGATAGCCCTCGGGAGTTGCCCCCGAGTCGTCCGGTCCGTCCCGCCGGGTTTCCACCAGGGCTTCGGGCAAATCCTCGAGCTCGATCCACGAGCCTTCCGCCAGAACCACCCCGCGCTCCACGGCGTTCGACAGCTCTCGCACATTGCCGGGCCAGTCGTAGCGCTCCAAGCTCCGGCGAGCCTCGTCGGATAGGCGCAGATCAATCCGTCCCATGGACCGACCGTGTTTTTCGGTGAAGTAGTCGGCCAAGGGCAAAATGTCGGACCGACGCTCCCGCAGGGGCGGCAAACGGACGCTGATCACGTTCAGCCGGTAGAAGAGATCTTCCCGAAAGGTACCCTCGGCCACGGCCTTTTCCAGGTCGCGATTGGTCGCCGCCACCCACCGAACATCCACCTGGATGGGGCGATTGCCGCCCACCCGCTCGATGGTCTTCTCTTGCAGAACCCGCAGCAGGCGTGCTTGCAACTCCAGGGGGATCTCCCCCACCTCGTCGAGGAAGAGCGTGCCGCCGTCGGCCGCCTCCACTTTCCCCTGCCGCCGGGCGACCGCGCCGGTGAACGCTCCCCGCTCGTGTCCGAAGAGCTCGCTTTCCAGGAGCGTCGCCGACAGGGTCGCGCAGTTGATCGCCACGAACGGCCCGTCGGCCCGCCGGCTGTGGCCGTGTAAAGCTCCGGCGACCAACTCTTTGCCCGTCCCACTCTCACCGCGGACCAAGACCGTGGAAGGGGTAGGTGCGACCTTGGTGATCAGTTGGAAGATCTTGCCCATGGCCCGACTGCGGCCGATCATCTCGAAGTCGTCGGTCGAGCCCGTCAGCCCTTGATTTTTCTCTTGTAAACGCTGTTGACGCCGAGCATTGACCAGGGTCGGCGCCAATAGCCGGCCGACCGCGTCGAGCCATCGCGAATGATGCTCTGCCGGGGCTCCGGCATTGTTTTCCTCCAGGTAGAGGGCACCCACCACCGAATCTCCGCGGTAGAGGGGTACGATGATCGTGTCCCGAGCCGTGCTCGATCCATCGCAAGACGGGGCTGCCTCGAACCGAGTCGCCCCGTCGCGGGCGGCGGTGTCGAGCCACTCGGGATCCACCTCGAGCACCTCTCCCGCGGTCGGCGGCCAGATCCCCAGAGGTCGCCAAGGGGCGCCGAGCTCTCGCCACAGCACGGCCGACCGATCGAGGGGCATGCATTGCGCGATCCGCTCCAAGACTTTTTCCGCCACCGCCTCAGGTCGGCTCTCCTCCGGCAGCTCCGTCGCCAAGTCCAGCAGCGTCCGCAGTTGGGCGGTCAAAGACTCGGCACCGTCGAAGGCCGAATCGAAGTAATCCCGAAAGCGCCGATGGGTCTGCAAGGCTTGGGTGGAGCCGCCCCAATTCCGGGACGCCCAGGTGATGCTCGACCGGGTACCTTCATCTGCGTCCACCTCGGGATCGTCGGCCAGAAAGAGTAGCGACGCCTCGCCGATGTGAATCACGTCCCCCGTCCCCAGGAGCCCTCGATCCACGATCGGCCGGCGGTTGATCGTCGTCCCGGCTTTGCTGCCCGAATCCTCCAACCACCAGCCGTCGTCTTGCCGGTAGAGTCGACAGTGGAATCGAGAGATGCCCATGCGACGCAGCTGGAGCTCATTCTCGGGATGGCGACCGATCCGGCACTCTTCCCCTTGGGGCTCGAAGGTCTGCCCTTGGGTGGTACCGTCTAGAGAGAGCAGGCGGACTAGGCATTTCGGTGTCATATTGGGTCGCACTCGTGTGATCCGCGGTGGATCGACTGGCATGCAAACTGCTAGCCCTAGAGATGCATCCATCTCAAACCCCCCCGGAGGTTCTATGAAGCAGCGGAAAGAAAAGCAGCCGGAAGTCAAACAGTGGCAAGTGACCATCGTCTATGACGGTAAGTCTCTCACAGTGAATCATCCAGAAGGCTTCGAGGTCCGGTCCGGCGACTCGGTGGAATGGACCTTCTTGGGCATTCCCAATACCGCCGTGCCGCAGATCGAGCTCATGGGCGGCCCCGAGGACGGCCCCAAAGGCGCCCTCGGACCGTTCACCGGCTTGATCCAGCGGCGCTCACGCATCTTGGCGCAGGGTAATACGGGCATCCCGTCCGAACACTATGCCTACCACGCCTACGTCGTCGATATAGATGGCAAGCAATTGGTGAAGAGCGACCGATGCTCCCTCGTCAACTCGGCGAAAGCGCCGGAATTCGTCGACGAGATCGAGGTGGCGATGGAAAAGAAGCCGAGCGGCGAGCTGACCCTCAAGGTCTCCAACAACTTGAACGTGTTGCGGTCGGGCAGCATCCTCACTTGGAGTTTTAGGGTTCCCAAATCGATAACGAAGGAGCCCTGGGTGCCGGAGATCCGATTCTCCAACCACGACCGCCCGTTGAATCACTTCTTCGGCCCCTTCATGAGCCTCACCGTGCTCGCGGTCCCGAACAGTGAGGAAACGGACGATCGAGTCATGAAAGTGGTGGGGACCGGCAATAGCGGCATCCGCGGCTCCTATAACTACACGGCCGCCGTCGTCGCGGTCGGTGACGGTAAACGCTTGGCGGTCGTCAGCCCGGATCCCGTGGTGGACAATCGGGGATTGCTGACGGTGTCTCCCTAGCTATTCCCGGGGCAGCAGGTCCGCGAAGGCGGGATCTCGGGCCAAATCCCGAAAGATCGGGATGGTCAGCCATCTCGGTTGAAGGCCCAGCTCCACGGCTCGCCCGGCGGACACCTTGGCGGACGTGCTGTCGCCGGCCACGGCATAAACCACGGCCGCCTGGTAGGCCACCTCGGAGTCCTCGGGCTGGGCCTGCAGCGCTTGTAGGGTCAACGCCACGGCCTGCTCCGATTCACCCAGGTGAACCAGGCATTGGGCCTTCATCAAGAGGTCGAGGCTGCCGGCCGTGCCGTCCTCGGGACGGCCGGCGAGAATCTCCAGTGTCCGGGCGTAGGTCTGCTCGGCTTCGGCTCTCCGCCCCCGGGCCCACAGGGCGTCCGCGAGGTTGATGAGCACCGCCGGGTGGTCGGGGTCGAGCGTCGCCGCTTGCCCGTAGGCTTCGATCGCGGCTTGGTAGTCGCCCCGCAGATAGAGCGTCAAGCCGAGGTTGGTCCAGTTGTGCCGGGCGGGTTGCTCGGCGAGCAACCGCCTGAGCAGGCGTTCCGCCCGCTCGAGATCACCGTATTGCAGCTCCAGGTTGGCCCACAGCTCCAAGCCCCACGGGCTCTCGGGCCACGCATCGAGCAGCTGCCGCAGGTTTTGCCGGGCGGCATCGATCTCGCCGATCTTCTGCTCCGAGCGAGCCAAGCGATAGAGGTTCGCCCAAGACGGGTGGCGGTCCACCGCCTGCTGCAGGTGATCCACCGCCTCTTGGATCCGGCCTCGAGTCTCGGCCAACATGGCCCGGGCCACTGAGACCTCCACATCCCCCGGCGCGGCGTGGGCAAAGGACTCCAGCCACCGTTCCGCCGCTTCCAAGTCGCCGGCCATCACCGCCAGGCGGAAAGCCTGGTGGAGCACTCGGGAATCGCGGGGTGCCAGCTCCCGGGCACGCTCCACGTCTCGCCGCGCCCGTTCGAGGGCCCGGGGATCCCGCGTGGCGGTGAAGATGTGGGTTTCCAGGTCCGCGGCCAAGAGGTGGGCGGCCAGGAAGTCGGGGGATTGTTCCAGCAGTGCCCGCAACGTCGACAAGTGTTCTTGGGGATCGCCCCGGCCACCGGCCCAGATTTCCGATCTCACGGCCAGGAATTGCCGATAAGCATCGTCCGACACGCCGGTGTCCGAGGGGTATCCGTCCTCGGCGCCGTAGGCCCTGCGCCAACGCCCTTCCACGGACTCGGCCAACAGCAGGAGATCCCTCTGGCCGGACGGGGCCTCGAAGGAGTCGGACCACGTGACCGTGCCGTCGCCGTCGATTCGCCGCAGGGAAACCCATGCCCGTCCCCCTTCGAATCGGATCTCCGACCACGCCACCTCGTCCGCCGACACGGCTCGGGCCAGAGCCTCGGGGTCGGTGTGGATGCCGAGGGTTTGGGACGGGCTCACCACCGAGACGTCGGCGAGCCGAGCCAAGGTGCCGAGGGTCGAATCCTTGACCGCCGCCGCCACCAGCGGATCGGCCGGCCTGCTTTCATCGAGGGTGAGGCGCGGCTCGGCTACCACCACCCGAGTGTGTTGAGGCGCCGGACGAAGGTCGGGGAGTCGGCCGAGGATCCCGGCCAGGGCGAGCACGACCAAGGCGAGCAGGACCAAGGCGAGCAGGACGAGGGCCGGTGGGCTCGTCCGCTTCCGGGGCAGCTCCGAAGGGCCGACCTTCATTTCGGCGGGGTAGGCCGGATCGGCCGGGCCGGTGGGCTCGGCGGGCCACGCGGTGGGCGACAGGCTCAAACCCTCGGAAAGGGTCGCTTCGCCGGACCATGAATCTGGTGGGTCCCGATCGGATTCGAGCTGTTGGTGGATGGAGCTCAGCTCCTCGCATACCTGGTGGGCGTCGGCCGGTCGATCCTCGGCGTTTTTGGCCAGCAGGCCACAGATCAGGCTCAACAGCTCCGCCGGCACGTGGTCGGCCAATGGCTCGGGGGGCGTAGGTGTCTCGGTCAGAATCTTGGTCAAAGTCTCCCGCGGGCTGGACCCCTGAAAGGGCGATCGACCGGTCAGCAGCTCGTAGCCGAGCACCCCCAAGGAGTAGAGGTCCGACCGCTCGTCCACGGAGCTGCTGCCGGCAGCCTGCTCCGGTGACATCACCCGCAACGTCCCGAGCATCATGCCCGAGCGAGTGAGACTTCCCGATTCGTCGGTGGTGGCCCGTGCCAGGCCGAAATCGAGGATCTTCACATCCCCTTCCGGAGTGAGCAGCACGTTTTCCGCCTTCAGATCCCGGTGGATCAAACCTCGCCCGTGGGCCACCGCCAGGCCCCGAGCTACCTGCTCCAGCCACCGAGTCACCGAACGGACCCCGAGGCCCTGCCGCTCTTGGATCAAGCGGGAAAGCGGAACGCCTCGCACGTACTCCATGACCAAGAAGTCGGAATCACCGTCGGCCACGAAGCCGAAAACTTGGACGATATGGGGATGGCTCAACCGAGCGGCCAACCGCGCCTCGCGGCGGAAGCGCTCACGGGCCGCCGGCTGGTCCAACAAGTCGGGACGGATCCGTTTGAGGGCCACGGCACGATCCAGGTGCTCGTCTCTGGCCAGATAGACCTCACCCATACCTCCCCGCCCGAGCATGGATTCCACCCGAAACCCCTGGATCTTGGATCCGGGCTCGAGGCGTCCTTCCGTCCGAGACGTGTCTGGACTCACGCTCCTACCGGAAGGCCCGGTCGATGGACGGATGCTTCAACGGATGCTTCCCAAAGGCCCGGTTATGAGGAGATTCTGACGGATCGCCGGTCCGCAGTCCGGGCCGAGGCGCCCGGGGCCAGGGAGAGGGCGACGAGCTCGGGCGAACCCAAGGTCGGTTGGGCGTGGGTGACCGCGTCTGTGGCCGGCACGGTGAGGACGGTAGTCGCGACGGTGCTTCTCGATTTCATCGGATATTTCCTTCGTAGTCCGGATCTCAGAGGGATTCCCATCGAAGTAGAGCGACGCCGGCTCTGTGCTCCTCATCTCGGACGGATTCTATCCGACCGAGTATGGGCAGAGGCGGGACTTCCACCGGGCGGCGACACCCTCAGGAGGTCCCTGCGGCGGAGCCCGGGCTGGGATCTCCGCCGATCGGCGGCGGGGCGAGCTCAAGCAGGCGACGGCGGAGATCGGTCGCCTGCCGAGGTTGTGGCGACGACTGGCCGGTTCCGTTCGAAGTTGACGGGTCCGATCCGATTCACACTTCGTTCACATTGAGGTCGCATCCCGTTCACGGACGGCTCTCTATAGTTTCCCTACACTTGGCCGACGTCCTTCCAGTAGGAGAAACGAAGATGCCGTCCCTGATTCGTCTACCGATCCTCGCTACCACGGTCTTACTCGCTTCCACCGTGTCTTTGGTGACTCGCTTGTCTTTGGTGACTCGCTTGTGCTTGGTGACAAGCTTGTTAGTGACAAGCTTGCCCGCCGCCGCTGATTCGGAAGAAGCTGGGCGCTACTTCGGCCAGATCGAGGGCCGGGTCGTCACGACTGACGACGTGCCCTTGTTGGGTGCCGAAATAGGGCTCGATCCACGGGTTATCAAAACCGTCTCCGCGGACAGCGAAGGATACTTCACGCTACGTGCCGTACCCGAAGGCAGCTATCGCGTGATCGCGGCGGCGCCGGGATTCGAGGTCGGGGAGGTTTCGATCGAGCTGAGCCGCGAGTCGCCGGCGTCGGAGCTGATCATCCGCTTGCGCGCGAGAGAGGTCACACTCGACTCGATCGACGTCGTCGGCAGCTATTCGATCGGCCGCGACGCACCGGCACGTGCTTCCGCCCTCACTGCCGAGGAGCTGCGCGAGCTGCCTCATTTCGGCGACGACATCGTCCGAGCCGTCACGGTCTTGCCGGGCGTGAGCTCGAATGACGCGACGGCCGAATTCAATGTCCGAGGCAGCTTGTCGCGGGAGGTCCGTTACGAAATCGACGGCCTGGAAATCTTCGAGCCGTATCACCTCAGGGACTATCAGGGCATCTTCAGCGTCATCGATCCGGACATGCTCGGCGGCGTCGACCTCTATACCGGCGGGTTCCCGGTCGAGTACGGCGATCGCAGCGCGGGTGTGCTCGACCTCACGACCTTCACCCCGAGCCGACGCTCCTACGAGGTCGGCCTCAGCCTCTTGAGCGCCTGGGGCTCTGCTGCCGATCGCTGGGAGCGTGGCTCCTACTTCGCGTCCGTGCGGCGGGGTTGGCTCGATATCGTTCTCGATATCGCGGGCGAAGAAGAGAGCGAGACCGAGACCCGTCGAGGCCGCGGTCCGACGTATTGGGATGTGCTGAGCAAGGTGAGCTTCGATCTGGGGCCGTCACAGGACCTCATGGTCCAGGCTCTGCTCGCGTCGGACAGCAATGACGAATTCGAACGCGAGCTCGAAGACGGCGGGTTCGAAGAGGAAAGAACGAATAGCAGCTACGGCAACGATTACCTCTGGGCTCGCCACGTCGCCCTGCTCGGCGACAACGCTCTGGCCGAATCGATGGTTTCGATCGGTCGAGTGGATCGCGATCGCCGAGCTGCCGAAGAGAGCCCGTCGCGCGATTTCGAGATCCGCGACGTTCGCAGCCAGGATGTCCTACAAGCCCGTCAGGATTTTTCGTGGCAGCTCGGTGATGAGCATCTCTTGAAGAGCGGCTGGGAAGCCCGACGTTACGAAGCCGAGTACGATTACTTCAACGAGCTCGCCCTCATCGACGTCGTCGCCAGTGCTTTTGGTGTCGAGCCGATCACCCAATTGACCGACACCTTCGAAAGCGACCATCTCGGCCTCTACCTGGCAGATCGCTGGAAGATGACGCCTCGCTTCGTGATCGAAGCGGGTATCCGTTGGGACCGCCACTCGCTGACCGACGAAGATCACGTCTCACCCCGGATCAATGGCCTTCTCGACTTCGGCAGCGGCTGGCGAGGTCGTTTCGCCTGGGGGCACTTCTACCAGAGCCAGAGGCCCAACGAGCTGCAGGTGGAGGACGGCGAGACCGGTTTCTTCGGAGCCGAGCGCGCCGAGCACCGCATTCTCGGCCTAGAACGCACCTTCAAGGCCCGAGCGGCTTCCTGGGAGGTCCGCCTCGAGGCTTACCAGCGCTTGATCGAGGACGTCAGGCCACGGTTTGAGAATGTCTTCCAGACCTTCGTGCTCAACCCCGAGACGGCCAACGACAGAATCCTTATCGAGCCTGATGCGGCTGAGGCGCGTGGCGCCGAGCTCTTCTTGACCCGGCGAGGAGGCGGAACTTTCGATTGGTGGATCAACTACGCATGGTCCGAGTCGAAGGACACGATCGACGGCCGCGACGTCCTTCGCGCCACCGATCAAACCCACGCCGTGAATCTCGGCGGTTCGTGGCGACCGAGTCCGCGCTGGAGCTTCAGCGCTGTCTGGATCTACAATACGGGTTGGCCGACGACACCCGTCTCGGCGGCGCTCGGCACCGGACCGGACGGCGAGCCCATCGCCATTCCGGTGGTCGGAGATCTCAGGTCCGTTCGCCTCGACGACTACCACCGCCTGGACGTCCGCGCATCCCGCCGGTTCGCGCGCAAACGGAGCGTGTTCGAGCTCTTCATCGATGTGCAGAACCTCTATAGCCGAAGGAACGACGCCGGGTTCGAAGTCGACGGCAACGATTTCCTGATCGACGACCAGGGGCAGGCCGTCTATGAAGCGTCCCCGGAAACCTGGCTCCCGTTGGTGCCGTCGTTCGGCGTCTCGTGGACCTTCTGAGCGGTTTCGGCGGAGATCCGATTTCAGGAATTCTGATTTCAGGAGGAGCTTAGCGGGCAAGCCCGCGAAACTTCAGGATGTAGGGGCGGGGCTTACCCCCGCCCGTCCGGAAATCGGCGGGAGGGGGCAAGCCCCTCACCTACTTTAAGTATTGTGTAATCAGATGTTTGTGTAACTTCCGAGATTTTAAGCTAGGCTCGACCGATGCGTATCCTGATGATCGAAGACGACCTCGATATCGCCGGCAATGTCGGCGACTTTCTCGAGGCGGCAGGCCACCAGGTGGACTTCGCCTATGACGGAATCTCCGGCATGCATCTGGCTCTGACCCGCGAGCTCGACGTCATCATCATCGATTGGATGCTTCCGGGCATGGCCGGCATAGACCTCTGCCGCAAGCTGCGCCAAGAGGCGCAGTGTCGCGTGCCCGCTCTGATGCTCACCGCCCGTGACACGCTGGCCGACAAGCTGGAAGGCTTCGAAGCGGGCGTCGACGACTATCTGGTCAAGCCCTTCGCTCTCCAAGAGCTCGAAGCCAGGCTGCGGGCGCTCGACAGATTACGAAGATCGGCGCCGCGCGAGCTGAAAATCGCGGACTTGGTGCTCGACCCCGATGCCCGCACCGCACGGCGCAGTGGCCGACGAATCGAGATACACGGCGCGGCTTTCGAGATTCTCTATTTGCTCATGGAACGTTCGCCCGGTGTCGTTCGGCGCGAAGAGCTGGAAGCCAAATTGTGGGGCAACGATCCGCCGCAAAGCGATGTTCTGCGCAGCCATATCTACGCCTTGCGCCGCGCCGTCGATAAGCCCTTCGATCGCGATCTGCTGCACACCGTCCGCGGCTACGGCTACCAACTCGTCGCCCGATGAGCGTCGACCGCACCCATTGGCGGCTTCGCCGTCGGGTTTTCGGCTCGATGCTTATTGCCGGTTTGGTGCTCGCACCTTTCATCCTCATGGCGATATGGGGCGGCCTGACCACCATCGAAGACACTATGCTGAAGCACCTGGTGCGGATCGAGGCGGACCGCTTGATTGCAGCGAAAGAAGCCGGTTTCGAGGTCGAAGAGTCACCTCTCTTCACGGCCTTCTGGGGTTTCGACCAGCTTTCCGAGCCTTTTCGCTCTACCAGTGGCGAGGTCTTTTTCGGCATCTATCGACCGCTCGACGCGCTCGAGGCCGGGATCTACGAGGTTCGTGGCCTGGAGGCCTTCGTCGCCATCAGCCCCCAGAAGCACGGACTGCTGATCCTCTTCTACGACGTCAGCACGCTCGAACCGCTGCAAGAGCTCGAGCCGATTTTCTGGGGCGTCGCCGGCACGATGCTCGCGCTGGCGATTCTCGCCGTCGCCCTCGGCTTGGCACGCTGGCTCGACCGGGAGCTCTTGGTGCCGATCCGCCGGCTTGCCGACGCCGTGGCCTGGGATCTCGAGACCTGGCGCGAGCGCCGGCTCGAATCAGAGGAGCGCCTCGACGAGATCGGCCATCTCTCACGCTCGATCCGGCAGGCCGCCCTCCGTCTGCTCGGTTTCCTGGAAAGGGAACGGCATTTCACGCGCAATGCGAGTCATGAGCTGCGCGGTCCGCTGACGGTAATCAAAGGGGCTACGGAGCTGCTTCGCGCCCGACCCGACAACGCGGAACGACCGCTGGAGCGCATCGAGCGCGCCGTCCGACGCATGGAGTCGAAGATCGAGCTCTTCCTCTTCCTGGCCCGGGAAGAGGTCGACAGCCCACAGCTGCCGACCTCGATGCTCCAGGCCGTCGAAGAGTGCTTGCATCACCTGCCGCGGCGCCCCGACCGCGAGCATCGGGTCCAAGTCGACATCGCGCCGGAGCTGCGGCTACGGATATCCTCTGCAGCGTTGCGTATCCTGCTCGACAATCTGATCGGCAATGCGCTGCGTCACGGCGCTTCGGGAGACGTGAGGATCACAGCGCTCGAAGACCGACTCAGCGTCGAGAATCCGTTGGAAGCGCCGATCGAGGCTGCCGAGGAGCTCAAGGCACCCTTCGTGGGTGACGGATCCGGTCTGGGCTTGGCGATCGTTGAAGACCTTTGCCGCCGCTACGGCTGGAGTCTGATCCTCGAGCCTGAAGACTACCGCCTGCGAGTCGTGGTGATGCTGGCCTGAGACGGTCCGTCGCTACACTAAACCAACCCTGAACGGCTGTTGGTCAGCCTGGATGGGCGGCTCCGGGCGCGCGCTCCGAGCTGCCCATCTGCCGGTGCAACCAGCCCTTGGTCATCCGCCACTGACGCACCACCGACGCCCGCGAGGTGCCGAGGGTCTCGGCCGTATCCTCCAGGGACAATCCGGCGAAGAAGCGTAGCTCTACCAATTGGGCCTTTGGCGGGTCTACTCGTTCCAGCTCTTGCAAGCAGGCGTCGAGGGCCAGCAGCTCACGAGGTCGCTCGCCGAAGGCCATCACCGGCCCCAAATCTTCGAGGGACACCTTCTCCGCCCCTCCGCCCCGTTTTTCCGCGTGGCGGGCGCGGGCATGGTCGACGAGAATGCGGCGCATCACCCGGGCGGCGATGGCGAAAAATTGCGAGCGCCCCTGCCACCCCACCCGCTTCTGATCCACCACCCGCAGAAACGCCTCATGCACTAGGACCGTGGTGCTCAGCATGGTGCTCGGGCTTTCCGCCTGTAGACGCCGGCTGGCTACCGCTCGCATGTCGTCGTAGAGCAGGTCAAAGAGCTGCTCACCGGCTTGCTCGTCACCGCGGGTCCAATTTTGGAGCAGCGCGGTCGTGTCTTTGAGCGCGTCTTCAGCCTCGGTCATGGTTTCTTGGGCTCCGGATCTTGAGGATTAGCCTGGGGTCGATCATAGCAACGGAAGGTGAAGATAGAATTGATCCACCATGACCCCCGGACTAGATCCCGAATTCTGGCGACGGCTCGAGCAGCTGGTGGATCAATGCCTGCAGCTGCCCGGAGACCAACGAGCCGCTTTTCTCCTCGATCAATGCGGCGACGATCACGAGCTGCTGCTCCATGCCATGGACTTGGTCTTCGCAGCGGCCGAGGCGGACGCGATCTCCACCCCTGCCTGGCAGCCGGCCCTGTCGTCCGACAAACCGAGCCACCGACCTTTCGGCTCCGGCGAGCCCGGCACGGACGACCCGCGCGCAGAGGATCCGAGCTCCACGGCCACGATCCTCGACGCGCAAACGGAAGAGGAGAAGCCCGAAAGCTACCCGGTCATCGCCGGCTTTCACATTCTTTCAGAGCTCGGTCGCGGCGGCATGGGCACGGTGTACTTGGCCGAGCAGCTCGAGCCCGTGCGCCGCGAGGTGGCGCTGAAAGTGGCCGGCACCCCTTTGGGCTCAGAAGGGCACGCTCGACTGGCAGCCGAGCGCCAGGCCATGGCCCGGCTCTCCCATCCCAACATCGCTCAAATTCTCGAAGCCGGCAGCACCGACGACGGTTTCCCCTTTTTCGCCATGGAGCGCCTCCACGGCCTGCCGATCACCCGCTACTGCGACGAGCACCAGCTCGACATCGACGCCCGCCTGCGCTTGTTCTTGGACGTCTGCTCCGGCGTTCAACACGCTCATCAAAAAGGCATCCTGCACCGGGATCTCAAACCGTCGAATGTGATGGTGACCGAGATCGAAGGCCGGCCGACCCCCAAAATTATCGACTTCGGCATTGCCAAGGCCCTCGACAAGCCGTTGCGCCAAACCCTCACCGGCGGTCGTCTGCTCGGCACCCCGGCCTATATGAGCCCCGAAGCTCTCTTTAGCGACCCTTTGGCCGTCGACACCCGAGGGGACGTCTACAGTCTCGGGGTCATGCTCTACGAGCTGTTGGTGGGGGAATGGCCCGTCCCTAGCGCTCCCGGCGAAAACGCCCTCGCCTACCTGAGCCGGCTCACCGACACCGAGACCCAAGGTCCGGGCCGACGGTGGCAGACCCTCGACGTGGACGTCCGCCGCCGGCGGGCCGAGAGCCGTGGCGGCGATACGCGTTCCTTGGCTCGCCGTCTAAACGGGGATTTGGATTGGATCGTGCTCGAGTCCATCACCCGCGAGCCCGACCGTCGGTATGCCTCCGTCTCGGAGCTTTCCGCCGACATCCAACGTTTCCTGAACGACGACCCGGTGCTCGCCGGTCGCCCCTCCACCACCTATCGATTGCGCAAGCTGGTCCGACGCCATCGGCCGGCGGTGGTCTCCGCCTGTCTTTTGGTGCTCGCCCTCGCCGGTGGTTTCATCGCCCGCGGGCTGGAAGCGGATCGGGCCAACCGGGAAGCGGCGGAAGCCAATGCCGCCCGCGATGAAACCGCGCTGATGGTGCAATTCCTATTCGACCTTTTCGCCAGTGCGGATCCCATGGGTCGCAGATCCGACGACGGAGACCTCTTTTCCGCCCAAGATCTTCTGCGCATGGGCACGGATCGCCTGGTGGAAGGTGCCCTCGAAGACTCGCCCCGCGCCCGAGCCAGGCTGCTGTTGGAGACCGCCCGGGTTCATTGGTCTTTGGGCGATCCCCGTGAGGCCTTGAGGCTCGCGGAGGTCTCCATGGAAATCTGCCGAAAGGAATTCGGCACTGCGGATCCGGACTACGCCTCCGGCCTCTTCTTGGTCGGCACCCTGGCCAGCGAAACCAACGACTATCCGAGAAGCGAAGCTTTGCTGCTTCAAGCCCTGGAAGCGCGACAATCGATCCACGGGCATCGCTCTACCGAGGTGGCCAATGTGTTGGTCAACCTGGGCGCCATCCACGAGGAAACCGGCCGATACATAGAAGCCTTGCCGTTCTACCAGAAGGCTCTCGAAATCCACTCGGGCGTGCACGGAGCCGACTCCCTCCAAGCCGCCGCCATCCACAACAACCTCGGAGTTCTCTATCGTCGGCTCGATCGCATGGAGGATTCCGAAATCGAGCTGACCCGGGCGATGGAGATCCGTCACGAGAAGCTCGGCCCCGATCATCCGGACGCTGCCTACTCCCTGCGCAACTTGGCCGATCTATTACGGGAGCGAAGACGCTACGGAGAAGCTGAGGCCCTGACGCGGGAAGCTCTCCGCAGCTTGGAGAAGACCCTGGGAGAGAGCCATCCACGGGTAGGGCATACGGTCAACAGCCTGGGCAATATTTTGAAGGCCCAGGGCAGGTGGCAAGAGGCGGACGAAGCGTTTCTGCAGGTCACCGACATCTACCGAGAGGTCATGGGCGAGGGTCACGCTTGGTTGGCCTATCCTTTTTACAACCGCGGGCTTTTGTACTTCAACCAAGGTCGCTTTCAAGAGTCGATCGAGGCCCAAAGGCGGGCCCTGGAAATCCGGCAAGCACACCCGAAAGACGCGCTCAGCATCGCGGAATCGCAATTGATGTTGGGGCAGGCCCTGCGCATGGCCGGTGACCTCGAGCGAGCCGAGCCGCTGCTCCGCGAGTCCCACGCATTCTTGAGAGATCATCTCGGGGCGGAGTTCTTTTACCACCTCAGCCTGGCCGAGCTGGGGCACCTCCACCTCGACCTCGGCCAATGGGAAATGGGCGAGCAGCTCCTGGAAGCATGCCGTGAGCTGACCCAAAACCTTCCTTCGTCGAGGGAGAATCTGGGCCATGCCTTCTACGGCTTCGCCCGCTTGGCCGAGCATCGAGGTGATTCGGCGGCGGTCCGGCAATGGGTCGACCCAGCACTTGCCGCCCTTGAGGCTTACCCCGAGGACCATTTTTGGTTGCGCACCCTTCGAGACATGAAGGACGCGGCGGACAGCGAGGCCGGAACCTAGGCCCTGAAAATTCGTAGAACTATCGAGTCCACTTTCACAACTCGTCGACCCGCGGCCGGCGGCTGGAGATCATGCCGACGGCCGTGCCAACTCGAAAGCGAGAGTCATGAACAGCGAATCCACACCGTTGAAAGCCTCAAGTCGGGCCCTAGCTATCGCCTTAGGCCTGGGAACGATGCTCACCCTTACCCCCGTGCTCGCCGAGGATTCCTCGGCGAAGTCCGACCACAAGAGCTCCGGAGCTCCGGGTTCCTGGACCCAATGGGGCGGTAAAGACCATGCCTTCAAGGCCGACTCGGGCAGCCTGAAGGATTCCTGGCCGGAAGCCGGTCCGCCGAAGCTTTGGGAGCGGGAGCTCGGCGAAGGCTATTCCGCCATCCTGGTGGAAGACGGCAAGCTCTATACCCAATACCGCATCGACGAGAAGGAAGCCGTGGCCGCTCTGGATGCCGCTTCCGGCAAAACGATTTGGGAGACCCGTTACGAAGCGAGCCCGGCGGAAGGCCATGTGGACCAATTCGGGCGTGGTCCCCGCTCCACCCCCCTGCTGGTGGGAGACCAGCTTTTCACCATCGGTGTTTCCGGGGTGATGAATTGCTTGGATAAGAAAACGGGCGAGATCCAATGGACCCAAGATCTTTGGAACGGCATGGGCGGCAGCGTGCTCAACCACGGCTACTCTTCGAGCCCGATCGCCTACAAAGACCAGGTGATCGTTTTGGTCGGCGGTGAGGGTCACGCGATCGCTTCCTTGAATCGCAAGGACGGTAGCGTGAAGTGGCAGAGCCTCGACTTCAAAAACAGCTACTCCACCCCCAAGATTTTCGACATCGACGGCAAGCCCCATCTGATCACCTTCATGGCCCATCAGATCATCGGCATGGATCCGGATTCCGGTGCCCTCGAATGGTCCTATGACCATCGCAATCAATGGGAGCAGAACATCAACATGCCGGTGCTGGTGGACGGCCAATACCTCTTCTTCTCCGCTTCCCAGGCCGGTGCCCGGGGCATGAAGCTGAGCCGCAAAGACGGCAAAGTGCAAGCGGAGGAGATCTGGAGCACACGAAAGATCCAGCTCTACCATGTGACCTCGGTGCTCGAAGGGGATTACGTCTACGGCTCCACCGGCTCGGGATCGCCCGCGTTCATGGCCGCCGTCAACGTCAAAACCGGCGACATCGCCTGGCGCAAGCGGGGTTATGCCAAAGCCAATGTCATCCAGGCTGACGGCAAGTTGTTCATTCTCGATGAAAACGGCGTGCTGACCATGGCTGAGGCCGACCCCGAGGACCTGAAGGTCTTGGGCCAAGTGGAGCTCTTGGAACGACCCGCGTGGACCGTGCCGACCATCGTCGGCACGACGATGTACGTGCGCGGCACGAATAAAATCATGGCTTTGAATCTGGGTTGAGGAGCATGACAGTGTTAAGAAATGCCGTGAGAAGACGTACCGTGAAGATCCAACTCCCAGCTATCGCCCTGGCCGCCGCGTTGTCGGCATCGGTCCTTCTGGCTTGGCCCGCCTTCGCCGAGGACGCAGCTGACGCGGAGGCCAAAGAAAACCAGCGCTCGGAAGCAGCGTTGGCGATCATCAAAAAGGCTGACGAAGCCATCAAGAAAATCGACAGCATCCGCTTTCAATCCACCGTCAAACCCGAGGGCATGGCCACCAACTTCGTGTCGTACGCCGAAGGCGGTGGTCATATGACCGGCTTCAACGGCCAAACCCCGGAGAAGTTCTACGGCAAGGTCACCACGTCTCGCGTCGGCTCGGAGGACAAGATCCAAATCGAAGGCGGCGGCGACGGCGACACGTACTTTCTGATCGACCACAGCACCAAGAAGGGCTATGAGGACATGGACCCCGGGGTCATGGGCTCGACCGGCCAGCTGCTCCAGGGCATCGGCATGATCGAATACGTGCACAACGCACCCTTCGACGACGAAATGACCGCTGAAATCGTGGAGCTGGCGGGCGAGGAAAAGATCGGCGATGAAGACTGCCACAAGGTCCGCGTGGTCTATGCCGGCGGTCGCGGCGAATCCGTGTGGTCGTTCTCCAAGGACGACCACCTGCCCCGTCAACGGGTTCGTGTCTTCCGGTCGCCCCAAGGGGAAGGCTCGATCACCATCACCTTGACCAAGGTCGAGCCGAATCCAGAGGTCGATACCGGTGACTACAAAATGAGTCTGCCCGAGGGTTACGAGCAAATCGACGATTTCGCTCCCTAATGACTCACCACGAAGCCGCACCGGGAACCGCCGTGGTCGTGGTCGACCACGGCTCCCGGCGCTCGTCCTCCAACGCCATGCTCGAAGAGCTGGTCCAACGATTCGCGGACCAAAGCCCCTTCGACATCGTGGAGGCGGCGCATATGGAGCTGGCGGAGCCTTCGATCCAAACCGCGTTTCGCCGTTGCGTGGAGCGCGGTGCCCGCAAGGTCGTGGTGCTGCCTTACTTCCTCTTACCGGGACGTCATTGGCACGAGGATATTCCGCGCCTCACCCGTGAAGCGGCCGCCGAGCACCCCGGCGTCGCCTATTTGGTGGCGTCGCCCATCGGTCTGCACCCACTGATGCTCGGGGTCATGCAAGCCCGTCTCGACCACTGTCTGGCCCACGCGGCCGGCCACGCCGAGGACTGCGAATCGTGTCGCGGCACCGGACGCTGCCGCTTCGCAACGGCAGCGCCTTAGGCCGATGTCGTGTTGAAACGCCTCAGGTAAGGTCGGCCCAGTGCCCCTGCGCGTTGGCTAGCTCGATTCCACGAAAGGCTTCAAGACCTCGGCAACTCGCTCCGCCTGCTGCCTCGTGTTGTAGATGTGGAATGCAAGGCGCACCCGGCCCGCGCGGCCGGCCCCTCGAACGCGCGCCGACGCCAAGGCCTGAAACGCCGCCTCGCCGTCTCGCACAGCCACCGACACGATACCCGCGTCGGGCGCCGGCAGGTCCAGACACTCAGCGAAGTGGCGAGCGGCGCCGTTCGCCAGCGAAAAACGGGTCGTTTCGTCGAGGCGGCTCAGCACCTCCAACGAGACCCGAGCCCCCACCCAGGGATGCCACGCCAACGACACGTCGTAGCGGGCCGCGGTCTCCGCCAAGGCGAGGGGAAAACCGTAGAACCTACCGTAGGGGTCGTCGCCGCCACGCCACGAAGCGGTGACCGCCGACGTCTCCGACCAGCGATCCCGACGAACATAGAGAAACGCCACCCCGCGCGGGCAGCACAGCCATTTGTAGGCCGCGCAAGCCACGTAGTCGGCCCCGAATCGATCCACGTCAAAGGGCACCACCCCCAAGGCCTGGGAGACGTCCACATAGAGCTTGGCACCCACCGCTTTGGCGGCCTTCGAAACATCCTCCAAATCCACCAGCTCTCCGGTCGAGGACTGCACCTGGCTCACCGCCACCATCGAGGTCCGACCGTCGATGGACGCGGCCAGCTCCGCTAGCGGTGCCTCCCGCACCGAGATCCGACCGAGTCGCTCTTGCTCCAGAAAAGGGTAGAGCACCGAGGTGAAATCGCCCTGTGCCACCAACACCTCACCACCGTCGGGCACGGCCGACGCCACGATCGCCGACGCCACCGAAACCGCCGGCATCAGCGACACCTCGTCGGAATCGGCCTTCAGCATCTCCGCGATCACACCCCGACACACCTCGCCGGTCAAATCCCAGTCTTGGATCCAATCGGCGCTGCCCTCCTGCCAACCATGGAGCGCCTTCTGCAGAGCCTCTACCGTCGGCTTCGGCGGTAAACCATACGTGGCCGAGTTGAGGTAGATCGTGCCCGACTCGGGCTGGAAGAGATCGAGGACGTTCTGGTGAGGCATATACGGCTCCGGGGTTGAGAGGACATTGAATGTATCCTGAATCCGACTAAAGCTAGACCCACGCTGACGGGAAAGATTGGGCAGCTCTCAACTTTTCGAACTTGCGCGTCTCCGAAGGCCAAAGCCAGGAGAAACCCTCTAGGTCTACCCTTGGAGAGATTAAGAGGGCGAAAAAAACAAGTCCAACCATCCGCACACAACGCATGCCGGGCTCCATCGACGGGGTCGAATATAGAAAGATATTTCCTTTTATAAGAGCTTGCGCCAGGAATCTCTTTCACTCAGGGTTTGGCCTAAATACGATCGAGGGGACCGAAACCGGAACACCCTAGCATGAGGTTGACGACTGACGCCCCGACTCCACCAGCCTGATCGAGGGACCATTTTGCCGCCGGGTCGGCTAGACTGGAGCCACCCCAAACCCCTTGATCCTCTCGGCCGGCTTCGCCGCCGGGTTGGATTTCGTGTCGCCCCACTGCTCGGTCCGGAGGATTCCTTGTGACCCCCAAAGCTACCCGTCGATTGCCCAATGGCCTGAGCCTGCACCGTGATCTCCAGGTCCAGGCCGGCAATATCCACGAAATCGCTTGGTCGCCCGACGGACGGTATCTCGCCTCCGGCAATCCCGACGGCCAGATCGCGGTGTGGGACGTGGAGACGGGACGCCTTCACTATCGGTTGGACCGGGGAGATCGCTTGGTTTGGAGTGTCGCTTGGTCGCCCGACGGCAAGCGGTTGGCTTCCGGCTCTCACCAAGGGGTGGTGGGGATATGGGACGCCGAGTCTGGGGATCGTCTGCGGACTTTGGAGCGCCACGACGGCTGGGTTCGTAGTGTCGCCTGGTCGCCCGACGGCAAGCGGTTGGTGACTGGTTCCAACGACCGCACCTTGGCCATTTGGGATGCCGAATCCGGTGAGCGCATTCGCTTGCTAGAAGGTCATCGAGACCGGGTGTTGTCGGTTCGCTGGTCGCCCGACGGCTCGCGGCTGGCTTCCGCTTCCGGTGACGGCAATCTGATCGTCTGGGATCCCGAGGCGGCGGAGCACCTCTACACCCACCAGGTCCGATCCGGTTGGTTGCGCTCTTTGGCCTGGTCGCCGGAGGGGCGCTACGTGTCCTGCGGCTCGGAAGACGGCGTCTTGCGGCTGTGGTACGGCGATGACGGCAAACCCGCGGCGGTGCTCGAAGGGCATACCGAGAGCATCGGCTGCATTTCCTTCGACGCCAGCGGCCGCATGTTGGCGTCGCGGGCCGTGGACGGCCGGATTCGGCTGTGGTCTCCCAGCCGTGGATCGTGGCAAGCCGTGAGCAGCTTCAAAGAGCCGGGCACTTTTCCGATGCAGAACCTTTCGTTCCACCCCAGCGAGCCCCTGCTCGCCACCGTCGCCCAATCCCGCATCCATATCTGGCAGGTAGACCTCGATGCCCTGCTGGCCACCGCCGACGGCCGACCAGCGTCTCCCCTGCACACCGCCAAGGTCGTCTGCATGGGGGAGCCGGCGGACCAGGTGGAGGAGATCGCTCGCTCCCTGGCCGGCGCCTCGTCGTCCCTCGGTGAGCGCGGCCCCGGGGTCTATTTGCACAGCTCGCGATCGGTGGAGGCGGACCAAGGCCCGGCGCGGCGGGAGGTGCTGATCTGGGATTTGGCGGAACGCAGCGCCGAGCACCCATGGCAACGGGTGGCCGACCTGCGTGACGCGGCCCTGGCGATCGTCGCCTTCGATCCTCGGGCCCATGAGGATCCCACCCCGGCGATTCGTTCTGCGGTCGAAAATGTGCGCAGGGTTTCAGAGGCCCCGGTTCTGTTGGTGGCCACCGGCGAGTCGGCGGGCAGCCCTCACCATGCGGCTATCCACGCGGCCCTCTACGACCTCGCGCCCGACGACTACCTGAGCCTCGCCTCGGTGCCCTCGCAAGAAGCAGGGCGTCTCGAAAATCGTATGTTGACCTGGCTGGATCGACTCTCTTTGCCGGTGCTCGAATCCGAAGCTTGGCTGGAGGAGGTCGAAACTTTTCTCCTCCAGGAAGTTCGCACGGGTCGACGCATGGCCACCGCCGACGACCTCTTCCGCACTTTCGCCACCCGATTCCAGTCGGGGACTCCCGAGGAAGAGCGGCGCCGCTCCTTCGAGGCCTGCCTGCGCCAGCTGGAGCTGCGCGGGCTCAACCGGCACTTGGAGCTCGGAAATCTACGCATCCGCCCGTCCCTTTTCGGCATTTACGCCCGAGCGCTGGCCAATGCCGGCTCGGCGGATTCCGAAGGTTTGGGGGTGCTCGTCGAGCACCAGGCCACCCACGGTGAGCTACCCTTTGCCGAGGGTGAGCAAGTCGAGGATCCGTCCATGGATCGGCTGTTGCGCTTGGCCATGATCGAAGAGCTGGTAGATCTCGGTTTGATCCTCCGGGAGCCGTCGGAGAGCGGCAACCTCTTGCTTTTCCCCGGTGCTTTGGATCACGATCGACCGTCCATGCCGGTCGAGGACGCCACCGAAGCCGTGATTTTCGAGCTCCGGGGCTCGATCGACGAGCTTCTGCTGTCTACGATGGTCAAGCTGGCCAGGGGTCATCTCTTCCAGCTTCAAGAGCTCTTCCGCGACGGCGCGACCTTTGCCGCTCGATTCGGTGGAGAATGTGGCCTCCGGTGCCGCACCCTCGGCGCTCGGTCGGCGAGCTTTTCGTTGAGCTTTTCAGATCGCACCAGCGAGGAAACCAGGTTGCTCTTTGAAGAGACCATTGCCGAGCACCTGACCGCGCGGATGGGGCCGAATGACCTGAAGCGAGCTCGGATCTTCGCGTGCAGCCAATGCGGCACACCGATGACCGATCTCCAAGTCCAGCGTCGACGGGAACGGGGTCTCGATCAGATCCATTGCCCCGTCTGTGAATCGTCTATTTCGATCCTGGACGGACGAGATCGCCTGGCCGGCTCTTGAGGCTCGACCCTTCGACCGACCCGGCCCCACCTTATCGATGATTTTAGACCTGCCCGCTCCTAGCCGACTTGCTGGTAGCTGATTTTTATAGAGGAAAGCCGATGCCACGCAGCCTCTCGAACCCTCCCGTCTCGCTGCTCCTGCTGCTGCTCTTACCGATGCTCTCGATCTGCACCGGTCCGTCCCTCCAGGGCCAAGAGAATCCAGTGGATCCCGCGACCTCCGAGGGCTCCTCTACCGAAGAATCCCAGCCTGCGGAGCCGACCGACGAACAGGTCACCGAGCCCGTTCAAGCCGCCCCATCGACCGCTGATTTGGAAGCCTATTTGGACGGCATCCCATCGGCCGAACGGCTCGCCGATTGGCACGATCGCTTCTCCTCGGTTCCCCATGTGGCCGGCTCCGAAGGCGACGCTCGCTTGATTGAAAAGATGGCCGGCTATTTGGGCTCCATGGGTTTGGAGGTAGAGACCCACCGGTTCACCACCTATTTGTCGAAACCGATCTCGGCCAAGGTCCAAATCGTCGCCGAGCCCGAAACCATCAGCGCCGACGCTCGAGTCTTCGGCGCGTCTCCCGGGGCTCTCCCGCTCTCCTTGCCCATTCGAGAGCCCGCGGTCGACGGCGACTCCTACATGAGCCATCCGGACCTCGACATCGGTTGGAATGCTTATTCCGGCTCTGGTGACGTCACCGCCGAGGTGGTCTACGCCAACTACGGCACCCTCCAGGACTTCTACCAGCTCCGTCGGCTCGGGATCGACATCAGCGGCAAGATCGTCCTGGCCCGCTACGGCGGCAACTTCCGGGGTTTCAAAGCTAAATTCGCCGAAGAAGCCGGGGCCGCGGGGCTGATTCTCTTCACCGACCCCGCCGATTCCGGATATGCCAAAGGCCCCACCTATCCCCAAGGTGGCTGGGCCGGAGCCGGTTACATCCAAAGGGGATCTCTCAAGACCCTTCCCTATTCCGGCGATCCCCTGACCCCGTTCGAGGAAGCCACCCCGGACGCCGAGCGCCTCGACCCGGACCATGTGGCCTTGCCACGGATTCCGGTCCAGCCCATCGGCTGGGGAGCGGCGTTTCAAATTCTCCGTCGGATGACGGGAGATCCTGTTCCCGAGGGTTGGCAAGGGGGTCTACCCCTCGCCTACCGTCTCGGTGGACCCGGTCTCGAAGTGCGGCTCAAGGTGCAGCAAGAACGGCAGCTGGTAGAAACCGCCAATGTGTTGGGCTTTCTCCGCGGAGCCGGCCGACCGGACGAATGGGTGGTGGTCGGCAGCCATCACGACGCTTGGTCCTTCGGGGCCGGCGACCCCAACGCCGGGACCATCTTAGTCTTCGAGGCCGCCCGGGCCTTTGCCGATGCCGCGAAGAACGGTTTGCGTCCCGATCGCACGGTGGTCTTCGCCAATTGGGGCGCGGAGGAATTCGGCATCATCGGCTCCACCGAGTGGGTCGAAGGCCGTCGCGAGGAGCTGGCGGAAAAAGCGATCGGTTACATCAACCTCGACGGCGCGGCCATGGGCACTCAATTTCGCGCCAGCTCCTCACCGTCCCTCAAGGCCTTGGTGGCCGAAGCGACCCGACATGTTCCCCAAGCCGGCCAAGAGGACACGACGGTTTACGAAGCGTGGGTGGGAGACGGTGAGCGCCCCCCCTTCGGCAATCTCGGCGGTGGCTCCGACCACGTTGGTTTCTACTGCCATTTGGCGATTCCATCGGTCAATCTTTCCGCCGGTGGCAGCCCCGGTGTTTCCTACCATTCGAATTACGAAAACCTGGCCTGGTACCGCAAGGTGGTGGGGGACGACTACGAAGGCGCGGTGATGCTGACCCGCGTGGTCAATCGAGTCCTCGCCGGCCTGACGAGCTCACCCCTGTTGCCGTTGGACCCCATCGCCTACGGCACGGACTTGCAGAGCCATCTCCAAGCTGTGCTGGAACAGGCGGAAGCGCTCGATTTGGCGGTGGACCTCTCCATCTTGGGCAAAACCGCGGAGCTTTACGAAGAGCGGGCGATCGAGCTGTATTCACTGCTGGTGGCTGCGGTCCTCAACGGGCAGCTCGTGGACGAGGGTCTGGATCGGGCCAACCGAGTGCTGCTTCAGATGGAGCGTCAATGGCTCCACCAGGACGGCCTGCCGGAGCGGCCTTGGTTTAGAAACCTTTTCGCCGCCACCGATCCCACCTCCGGCTACGGGGCCTGGATGTTGCCCGCCCTGCGCTGGGTTGTGGAGCAACAGCGGCCGGTGCCGCCCTTGCCCGAGCCCGCGCCGCCCGTCGAGTCGGACGCGCAGGAATCGGAGGAAGGGGACGAAGGCTTCGATGAGCTGGACGGCGCCGGCGGGCAAGACGACGCTGAGGGGACATCATCGAGCAAAGTCTCGGAAGATACCGCCTCGGAAGGCAGCGCCTCGGAAGGCAGCGCCTCGGAAGAGGCCGCCTCAGAAGACAAGGTCTCGGAAGGCACCGTCTCGGAGGACAGCTCCGAAACCGCAGCTCCGCCGGAAACGGCCACGGGCTTGGCGGATGCGTCTCCGAGCGAAATCTCGGGCGACGACACACCGGGCGACGACACACCGGGCGACGACACACCGGACAGCGATACTCAGGGGAGCGACATCTTCGAGGGTGGCATTTCGGAGGGCGAGACATCGATCCCTGCTCCGAGCGTCCCGGATTCGGACTTCGAGCAGGCCCAGCTGCTCTACCTCGACGCCTTGGATCGGCTTTCGGCGTCCCTCGATGAGCTCCAAGCCCTCCTGCCCGGACAGATTGTGCCGGAAGTCGATCCCCGCGATGACGTCACGGACGAGCCGACCGATGGCGGGGACGGCTCGTCCACCGAAGCGGATCCGGAGGTGTTGGAATCCTCACCATGAGCATCTGTCCGTGGATCCCCCGCCGCGCCGTCAAATTTTCAGTGACTGGATTCCCTTGGCGCGAGTCACCGGTGAGCCGGCTTCCAATGACGCTGCGGATGCTCGCCTTGGTCGGCGCGTTGGCGGCTCCGTCCGTGATCTCGGCCCATCCCTTCGACGCCACCTATTATTCGTCTCGGGCTGCGATCAAAGCCGATGCCGAAGGCTTGCACGTCTTGGTGGTGGTCGAGGTGCCGACCGCCATGATCCTGGAAGAATTCCTCACTCTTTACGGAGACCCCACCCAGCTCGACGAGGAGGCGAATGAGATCTTCCGCCGGCGCCAATTCGAAAAGCTGACCAAAGATCTATATTTGAGGATCAACAAGAAACGGGCGGCCGGCACCTGGCAGCCGGTGGACAGCGAGGCCAATGGCCGCGGCACCGAAACGTTCTTCGTGTATCTCCTGGAATTCAAACACGAGGATCCCAAAGCGGTGGCCGAGCTCGAATCCCTCGACATTCGGTTGGATATGGAAGTCTTTTCCCGGGACCTTATTTACCTTTCTGCCAGCGCGGAGGGATACGGACCTTGGAAAGTCACGAAGAACTCCGCCGAGCCCATTCTCGAAGTCTCCAGTGACGAGCTCTATGATCCGGAGACCGGCCGCTGGAGCATCGATCCGCGGTTGAGAAGATTGAGGTTCCAGCTCGAGCGATCCGATGACCCGGACCCCAACTCCTCCAGACCTAACGTCTCCAGACCTGGCGCATCCGGCTCAAGCCCGGATCCTCCCAGCTCTCCGTTATCTTCAAAGCCTCTAACCTTATCGACACCCACCCGCACCTATTCAAACCCTCGGAGCATGCCCCATGGCCCCTAAGAAGCTCGACGCAGAAGACATTCAAAACCGACTCGCCGACCTCGACGGTTGGTCCATCCAAAACGAAAAGCTGCACAAGAAGCTTCAATTCTCCGACTTCGCCGAGGCCTTTGGATTCATGACCCGGGTCGCCCTGGTGGCCGAGGACATGCAGCATCATCCGGAATGGCAGAATGTGTGGAATCGGGTCACCATCGACCTGACGACCCACGATGCCGGCGGCATTTCGGAGAAGGATTTCACCCTGGCGTCGAAAATCGACTCCTTTTCCGCCTAACGGCCTTCCAGCTCCCGGGCTTCTTCCTCGGTATCGATGTCCTTGGCCAGACTGAGGGCCGGGCTGAGCAGCACCCGCCCCCTGCGCTCGGGATGCCGACGACGGTGGTCCGTCTTGATGAAGACCCGGCGAATGCGATCTTCCGTTTCGCGGATGGGAGCCACTCCCGCCTTCAGCTTGCTGGCCAAGATCAGGCTGTTGTACACCACCGGAAAGAAGATTCGCGGCAGGCGCAAGGATCCGAGACGTTTGAGATCTTCCAGCACCAAACCCCACAACAAAGCGCGCATCAATTTCAGACGCCGGAAGGCCATCGGCCGGTTGCGGGTGCGGTAAAGAACGTCGAAGAACCGGTAGACGAATTTCAACCGCACCGCTTCCGGATTGCACACGATGATGTGGCCGGGCAAGATCGGTACTGATTTCTCCTCGCCGGCCGGCACCAATCGATACCTCGGCTTCCACTCCGAGGCGCCCAAGTCTTCGGGATCCTCGGGGATCACGATCTGGGGCATCCAATAGTCGAAGGGCTGGTGACGGCGTAGGTCCGCCACGGCTTCCGCCAGCTCTTCGGTATCGGGCAGGATGTCGCAGGTGGTGACCGCCACGAGCTCCGTTCTCAGCTCACGGCGGACCCATTCCACGCCGGTCTTGAGATTCTCGCCGAAAGTGCCGTCGGTATCGACGACGCCGGCACCTTGGACAAACGGGGCGTAGATCCGGCTGGGCCCGGCGATCAAGACCGGCGAAAACACGCCGGTCGCGGTCATCCGGTCGATCAGCTCCTGGATCAGGGGGCGCCCGCCGACCTTGAGCTCGGCGCCCTTATAACCTTGTAAGGGTCGGTGACCGCGTCCGTTGTCGGTCATCTCGGCCAGCTGAGCATCTCTGCCGCCGAGCACAATCAAGGGAATCTTGCTTTGGCTCATGAAGGGGGATCGGAATCAGCCGAAATCGTCGTCCGTCAACAATTCGACTTTAATCGCGGACCGCCCCGGCCTTTCGAGCTGGTGGATGACCCGCTCAAGGGTCTGGCGCCACGCTTCCACATATGCGATTCGATTACAGATCAAGTCGTCGAGCTCTTCGTCCAGCCCGAGCACCTTTTCCAGCTCCGCCAGCTGAATAGGGGTCACGCCTTGGACCGGCTCGTCGACACGGTCGAACAGCTGCTGGTAAATACGGGTGACCAGCTCGCGGTCGAATTCCTGAAGCTCCTGCCGACGGCTGACTTGCACCAGGAGCTCCGTAAAGCTCGATAGATCGGCCCACAGCTGCTCGGCAATTTTCTGCTCCCGCTCGTCACTGTTCAACCATTCGAGAATCCGTTTGAGCAAATCCCTGAGGTGGACCCGATCGTCGACCCGCAGAAACGGATAGATCGACAGCTCACGGAAGGCCATGATGCGGTAGAGCACCCGCCGCAGCCGGGACTCCAGATCATCTTCGTCCTCGTGGGCGGCGTATTCCGTTTCGTTACGCAGATTCCAGTAGAGCTTGCGGATCTGTAGGGATAGCTCGATATCGACCCAATGGCGGTCGGGGGCCTTGCGCTCCTCGTATTCGTAGACCGAGGATTCCACCGACACCAGCGCTTTGCGCAGGCAGCGCATGCCCGACTCACAATGGCTCGCCAACGCCACTCCGTCCGACCGGGCCAAAGCCGTTTTTTCCAACTTTTCGAGGGCTGCGCCGAGCTCGTTGCGGGCCAAGAATGCAACGTCGAATAGGTCCCTCGACGCGAGCTCGGTGGAGATCATCTTGCCGATAAAAAAGAGCGTGTCCTCGTCTTCGGGTTTGGGCACATTCGACTTGGCCGGATCATAGAAGGCCTCGACCTCCTTGAGCAGCGAGATCCCTTCCCGCAGCCGTCGGGTCACTTCCGGCACAATATCCGACGCCAACCCGATAAGCGCACTGTCTTCGGGCACGCGGGCATCGAACCCTTCCACTTTGTGGATTAGATCGGCGAAGCTTTCTGCGAAGTCTTCAAACGAAGCGAACGTCATGAACACATTCCCCATTCGACCATTTCACCGCCGTGGGGCTCCGGAGGTGGGTCGCGTCAACGCATCATATAACGAGCCCAGCTTCAGCCCGCACCCCCCACTCTACGTCCACGGGCATCACGCCCCTATCGGGCTTGACCTGCCCGACGGGGTTGTCTATCATCTCCGTCCCGTTGGGCGATCGTCTAATGGTAGGACAAACGGCTCTGGACCGTTCAATCGGGGTTCGAATCCCTGTCGCCCAGCCAATATCGCGCCGATTCCAGATTGATCGGTGGCCACGAAAAGGACGACTTGCCGTCGTCCTTTTTTGATGTGCGATTATTCCCTGCGCGAAACCGCACCTAGCCGGTTTCGAACATAGAACGACATCCCTCGATGGCCGCCGGCGCCACCCGATCGAGGGTATAGCGCTCCCGCCAGAGATGGTATCCTCCGGTCGCCAGTCGCTCCCTTTGCTCCGGATCTTCGAGCAGCTCCACGAGAGCGTCGGCTTGCTCGTTGGGATCGTCCGCCACTCGGGCCTCCATGCCGGATCGGGCCTCCAAACCTTCAATGCCGACCGAGGTGCTGACCACCGGCACCCGATGGGACCACGCCTCCAGGATCTTGATCCGCGTGCCGCTGCCGATCTGCAGGGGGCAGACGAGAGCCGCCGCCCGGCGCCATACCCCATCCAAATCTTCGACGAATCCCCGAACCTCGACGCCCGGTTGCTCGTAGCTCGGTCCGGGCTCGGCCCACGCCGGCCAGCCCCCCACCACCCACAAACGGGCCGACGGTCGACGGTCGATCACCCGCGGCCAGACCTCCTCCATAAACCATTCCATGCCCTGCCGGTTGGGGTAATAACCCATGGTGCCGACGAAAACGATCGGGCGCTCAGTCGGCCCGTGCTCGGCGCCGGGTGGATCTACGGCCATTGGGTCCGAGTCGGGTCCAGGAAAGAAATTCGGAACCACCCGGACATTCTGCTCTGCGGGTCCTGGACCGAGCTGCGGATCCACCAATCGTCGGCGATCCAGCTCGCTGCAGACCCAAATTTGATCCGCTGCCCCATAAAGCCGACGCTCGAATCGACACGCCCGGGTCACCTCCATGGCCGCTCGCCGGCCCCGCAGGCCGGCACGTCCCACGGACGCTCGAATCCTTCGTTCCAAGGCGGTCCACAGCAGGTCGTAGGCGTCGAGGATCACCGGCACCCCGAGCTCGGCTCGCCGGTCGAGGCCGAGCTTGGCGGCGGTGCTGCCGTGGGCCAACCACAGCAAATCGTGTCCTTTGAGGTGATCACCCAACCGTCGGTGGATGTGTCGCAGATCTCGGGCTTGAAACGAGGTCGCCCAAGCGGGCGTTCCCATCACGAACCGCCAACGCTCAGGGACCGGTGAGCGGGGAGAGAAGCCCTCGCACAGCTCCTGGAGCGTGATCCGATGCACCTCGAACGGCCCGTGCAGACGGTCCAACAACCCACCCACGCGCAATGACGCCCCGGTCTGCTGATTCACCCCGGGCTCCACGGCCAAAATTCTTCGCCTCACGGTGGCGTTATGATAGCAAGGCACCCGGCATTGAGCCGTCACGAAATTCCTTCCTACTTCGGAGCCGGCCTCGGCAACCCATGCGCCAGACCCTCAAGACCATCGCTTCACGAACGGGCTTGCTACCCCCGGCCAGAGCGCTTCTGAGCAGGCTCCAACAGCTGTCGCCGCGACGAGCGGCCAAGGCCCGTCGTCTGCAAGAACGCCGGCGAATGCTCCAAGAGCTCTACAGCCAATGGGTTCGGCCCAACGATTTATGCTTCGACATCGGCGCCAATGTGGGGGCTCGCGTGGAGCTCCTTCGTCGGCTCGGAGCCCGGGTGGTAGCCGCCGAGCCCCATGAGCTCTGTCTTCTGGAGCTGCGCGAAAAGTTCGGCCGCGATCCGGGAGTGAACGTGGTACCCAAAGGCCTGGGAGCCGAGCCCGGAGAGCATGAGTTTTTCGTCTCGAGCGACATCCAGACGTCGTCGATGTCCAAGGATTGGATCGAATCTGTGGCCGATCGGCTGCCCAGCTACTCCTGGCAAGCGCCCAAGATGGTGGAGATCACAACCCTCGACCAATTGATCGAAGCTCATGGCCTGCCCCAATTCTGCAAGATCGACGTAGAGGGTTTCGAGCACGAGGTGCTCAAAGGTTTATCCGAGCCGATCCCAATGCTTTCCTTTGAATATACGCCGGAACGGCTGGATCCGGCGTTTTCCTGCCTGCGGCGCCTCGATCAGCTCGGGTCCTATCGTTTCAACTACTCGGCGGAAGAAGATTTCGAAATGGCCCTGGGGTCTTGGGTCCAGCGCCGAGAGCTCGAGAAGGCCCTCGAAGGGCTTTCGAGCTCCCATCGCTCCGGAGATATTTACGCCCGGCTCGTCATCGATGGGCCGGAACCGTCCACACCCGGATAGAATCCACCCACAACCTTCACGCAGGGAGCTCCAGATGAACGGTCCTGAATACTTGATTTGCCTGAATTGCGAGACCCCGTGTTACACCTTCGAGTGGGCGGACGGCAAGCTCACAGAGGCCATGTGCATGGCCTGCGGCACGGACGACACCGATGAGTTCGTGTCCGAAGAGGATTTCGAGGCCATCACGTCCGCGGACCACTAACCTGGGGCAGCCGAGCTTCGGAGAAGACTCGGGGGGACGGATCAGGGCTCGATGCTCGGCTCGTATGCCTCTCCCTTATGCACCACCGACCAAGGTGGCTCAGAAGCTGGGTACTCCCAGACTTTGACCACCAGCTCGCCGTCATGGGAGCACCAACCGGCGTTGAAGCCTTCTCCGATCCAGGTTTCTACCTTGGCCTGGACCACCTCCTGAGAAAACGGCTCATCCTGCACCAAGTGTCCGTCCAGATCGTACACCTTGAGCAGAACCGGCTGCTCTGGACGATCCCGTAGGAAACGGCGGAGATCCGCACGCACCTCGGCGACCACATCGTCGGTGGCGTCGTCCTCGTCCAGCTCAGGGGGCGATTCCACCTTTTCCACCACGCCGAGCTTTTCTGTCTTTGCACCGTCGCGAAAAGCCCTCAAGCGATGCTCGTGGTAGCTCCGGTAGCTCTCACCAGGCCACGGATGGTCGATCTCCGCTTCGTTCCAGAAGTTTTCGGTGCCCAAGAAGCGGGTGCCGTTCCAGCCGTAGACGTTGCGATCACTTTCCGCCGGCCAACGGGGATCATAATCCTCCGGATGATCCCGCCACTCGGTGTCGAAGACACTGAACCGACACCTGCCGAGCTCCAACGGTCGGTTGAGCAACAGTCCGGCGAAATCATCGATCACCTCTCCCGGCGAAACCCCCTGACAAAATCCCACCAGCTCCACGCACCAGGTATAACCCAGCAGCTCGAAGGTCGCGACGGGCTCGCCTTCCTCGCGGGCGACTTCGAGGTCGAGGCGATAAGCTCCTCCGTCGCTGGTTTGACGGGCGTCGGCATAGGCGCCACCAAGCCCCGCCTCGGCGGTGAGCCGGGCCAGAATCCACGAAGCCAGCGGAGCTTCCAGCGCTTCTGCCGGCAGCCCACCGCGATCGAGAAGAAGAAGGTCGAAGCTGCCCTCCTCTAAATTCGGCTTGGGGGACTGCCGTCCCTTGCCCACGATTCGATAAGAAAAATTGGGTCCTTGAATCACGAATTCTCGCCCCGAATCTCCATCTTCCGAGCTGATCGTCGATGTCCCGCCAGAGGTCACCATTGGGATCACATAGTGTATCGGCTCACCACCTCGCTGGGAAAGCCTCCCTGCCGTCGCCCAGCCGACGAGGGGGCAAATACAAAAGAGCCCGTCGCGATTGCGACGGGCTCGACAAGAAACGATTTCAAAGGATTTCGATCAGCCGGGATTGACGCAGAGCGTGAAGCTCGCGCTTCCGCTGTAGGCCCGCACGCGCCAACGGTAGTAGCGGTTCCGGTTGTTGGAGTAGTTGATTTCCTCGTTGCAGCCCGCGCTGGTGGAGCTGGCCACCGTGTTGCGGAAGTTGCCGTTGCTGCGCATGCGATCGAGGTAGAGGTCCAGGTCGGCGCCGGAGCAGTAGAGCAAGCCGTGGAAGCTGCCGCTGTCTTGGAAGGTCGCGGTGACTTGGTCCGATCCACCGGCGGAGATGGAGGAGTCGTATTGGCTGTAACCGGCCGGGCAGGTGCCGCCGCCGCCACCACCACCGCCACCACCGCCACCACCGCCACCACCGGGAACGCCGACGGCGTCCCAAGCGGCTTGCACAGCAGCCTCGGCGGTCGCGCCGTAGATGGATTGAGCGGCCGCCGCGGTGCAATTACGGGCGGCTTCAAAGTTGGAGGAAGCGGTCAAGCAGTTGGCGTTGGCGTCATAGAAGATGTCGCCGGCCATGGACATGCTGGTGTCGAAGTTGCTGTTGAGCGCCGGCACGTTCACCGAGGTGGTGCCGCGGGGGTGGGTGCCACCCTCGACCAAGAGCACGAAAGCCAGGTTGGCGATACCGGAGTTCCAGTGCACACCACCGTTGTCCTGGGAGCCGGTGTAGCGGGTCGGGTAGTAGTCGTAATCGCCCGCAGCTTGGGGGTCGTTCATCACCCGCAGACCGTCACCGGGGGTGCCGGGGGTGTAGATGTCCTCGCCGAGCAGCCAAGTGTTGGTGACACTGGCACCCTCTTGGCGATCCACCAAGGCACCGAAGATGTCGGACCAGGCCTCGTTGAGCGCGCCGGACTCGTTCTGGTAGATGAGGCCGGACTCGTTCTCGGTCACGCCATGGGTCAGCTCGTGGGCCACCACGTCCGCGTCTTGGGAGAGGGGAATGAAGGTGGTGCCGTCGCCGTCACCGTAGGTCATTTGGGTGCCGTCCCAGAACGCATTGTTGTAGTTGTTCGAGTAGTGCACCCGCGAGCGCAGGGTCATGCCCGCGTTGTCGATGGAGTCACGACCGTGGTTGTTGTTGTAGTAGTCGTAGGTGGCGATCGCGTAGTTGTGCGCGGCGTCGATCGCGTCGTCACCGGTGTTGATCGGGTTGCTGGAGCTGCTGGCCAAGGAACCACAGGAGGTGCCTTGATTGCAGTCGTAGGTGCGCAGCACGCGAGCGTAGTGATGCTCGGGATGACGGGCGACCAGGTCGCCGGTGGTGGCGCTGGCGAAAATCTTGTCGCGTTGGGCGCCCCTGGCATCGACGTACTCGACGGTCACTTGCCAGGCGAGGTGGATCATGCCGTCGGCGTAGACGTAGGTCAGCTCGGGGAAGCTCGCCAGGTGTCCGCGGAACGCCTTGCCGAGGGCCATGGCCACCGCGCGATCGGCGTCGAGCTCAGGGGCGAAGGAGACGTTCTTCGCCGGGGTGAAGTCGCCGTTGATGGCGTAGATGCTGCCGTCGGGGCGGACGTGCATAACCACCTCGGAGCCGACCACGGAAAGGCCGTTGAAGGTGGTTTGGAAGCGGATGTGAGTATTGCCACGGACGTCGGTGGAGCTGCGGATCATCTCGACGTCTTGACCCGCCATGGCGCCCAAGTGATCCACCATGATGCTCTGCATGGCGGCTTTTGCGGCCGGAGCGAGGCTAGCGGCCTTGGAGTTGAGCGAGCCCAGGTTGCCGGTCACGAATTCGGAAGCTCCGGCCATCACCGGAACCATCAACAACGCAAGTAGAATCACAAAGCAACGTTTCATCAACACGATCCTCTTAAAATGGGTGCCGAGCTTTTTCGGCGAGGTGGAGCTCCAGAGGCGCTCCGAATATGACGTTGCATCCATAGTGTCGGCTGCTCAGACAAAAAATATACCCGTGAATTTTTTTCCTGCCACCCTCTTCGGAATACCGGAAATCCCTTCCCCCGAGAGCGAGGTGCAGGCGAATGCTTGGGCAAAAAAATGGCCCGACGCATTGCGTCGGGCTTGAATCGTTCGCTCGGGTCTTCTGCAAAGCGGCTTTCGCCGCGTGTTCCCTAAGGTGACCCCTATGAGTTATAAAACTATGCCTTTTCAGGCGTCATAGGGGGGTGGGCCAAGGCCCAATATTGTTTTCGGAGGGACAGTAGCGGGAGTCGGACCAGAGGAGCGCCGAACCATTCCGGGCACCGCCGACCGACCGGTCTAGAAAGTCGGCCTCTCTTGTTGGGAGGGCCTTAGACGTTGGGTGAGCCGAGGCTTGAGGTGAGCCGAGGCGATGAACCGCCTTCACTGCCGCTGGGGCTGTGTCGGTCGGTTGTTCGAGGTGTGTGTCCCTGTCCATTGGTAAATGATAGATAACCAACATGACAAGAAACATTACAAATGAAAATCCCTTTCATCCAGGGCTTCGGCTCGGCGAAGAGGAGATCGAAAAAGGGAGCTCTATCCAGCGCCTTGCTCAGCACCCTATTTAGCGCCGTGACGGCGCAGCAGACGGACCAAGCGCTGGGCGTTTTTTCGCCTCGCCAAGATCACGGGGGTCTCACCGCTCGGCGTGCTCCAGCTCGCGTTGGCTCCGTGCTCGAGCAAAAGCTTCGGAATATCGTAATAACCCTTGGCCGCGGCATAAATCAAAGCGGTGGCGCCGTTTCGGTCGTGGGTGTCCACCTCCGCTCCGGCCTCCAGAAGCGCTCGGGCGATTTCGAGACGGCCTTCCACCGCCGCATGGATCAACGCCGGTCGCCCTCCAGGATCCGCCGCCGAGCTGTCGGCGCCGGACTGCAAAAGATGTCGAACGGCCACCACATTGCCTTGTTGGGTGGCGTAGAGCAGCGGCGTCAAACCGTCTTGGTCGGTGTGCTCGAGCTCGGGTCGACGCTGAAGCACCAGGGAGATGAGCTCTTCGTCTTCGGTGTGCACCAGGGCAAAAACCGGAGTCTTTCCGTCGGACCGGACCGCGGAGAGAAACTCGGGCTGCTCGAGAGCCTTCTTGACCTTGCGCTTGGATCCTTGCTCCAAAGCGCCGACAAAATCCGCATAGAGGGTGTCCGGATCCGGCGGAGCGGGAGCAGCTTTCTCTTGAGCCCAGGCGGACGCCACGCCGAGCCCCGACATCAACACCAAGGCAGCCATCCAAGGGTGTCGGCTCAAAACTCGCATTCCAGCTCGCCTCCGTGCCCTCAGGGCTCAGGTTTTAGGGCTTGCCCTTCTTCGTACATGGATTCGATCTCGTCCTTGAAACGTTCGTGGATCACCCGGCGTTTCAGCTTGAGGGTTGGGGTCAGCTCTCCGGTCTCCATGCCGAAGCGATGGGCCAGCACCCTGAAATTGCGGACCGTCTCCACCCGTGCGACCATTTGATTCACCTGACGAACGCCGTCACGAATAGCCGCCAGGACCGCGGGATCCCGATGGGCCGGCTGATCGTCGCTTCGCCCCTCGACCAGGGAAAGATTGTCCTCGTCGATGGTCACCAAGGCGGCGAGAAAACGTCGGTTGTCTCCGATCACGATGGCGTCACCGACCACCGGAATCTCCTTGAGGTGGTTCTCCACCCCGACCGGAGAAATATTCTTGCCTCCGGAGGTCACGATGATCTCTTTTTTTCGGCCGGTAATCACCAAGAAGCCTTCGTCGTCGAGGGCCCCCAAATCACCGGTGTGAAACCAGCCCGAAGCCTCGAGGCTCTGCTCGGTGGCGTTGGAGTCCTTGAAGTAACCCTGGAAGATGTTGGGGCCGCGGAAGAGGATCTCTCCGTCTTCAGCCAGCTTCAGCTCCACGCCCGGAATCGGCGGGCCGACGGTTCCCAAGCGAGTCGCCCCTTTTCGATTCCAGGTGCCCGGACCACAGGTCTCGGAGAGACCATAGACCTCGTAGATTCGGACCCCGAGCCCGGCGAAGAAATCCAAAATCTCGCGGGTGATGGGCGCCGCCCCGGACGCGGCCACCCTGAGATGCCGCAACCCGATTCGCTGACGGGCCCGGCTGAGCAGAAGTCGATCGGCCAAACGCCATTGCAAGGTCAGGGCAAAACCCGCGCTCTCGCCTCGATTGAGGGCGTCGGAATAGCGGTATCCCACCCTCGTCGCCCAGCGCAGAAAAGACTTGATCGGCGGCGAGGCACGGCGGAGACGATCACCGACGCCGGTGTGGAAGCGTTCCCAAACCCGCGGCACGGCAAAGAAAATGGTCGGCTGCACCTCGCGCAGATGGTCCAAGAGCATCTCGGGGGCTTGTGCGTAATACACCGTGTAGGCCACGTAGGCCGGCATGTGCACCGACATCATCTGCTCGGCCACGTGGGCCATCGGCAAATAGGAAATGATCGAGTCCTGGGCGCCGAGGCCGTGGAGGTCCACTCCAATCCGGCCGGTATCCACCAAATTGCCGTGGCTGAGCATCACGGCCTTGGGATCACCGGTGGTTCCGGAGGTGTAGATGAAGGTGGCGATATCTCGACGCTCTATGGACTCCAACCGCTGGTCGAGCTCGTGCTCCGGCGTGTTTTCCGCCAGGGCCAGAAATTGCTGCCATCCCAGCACACCGGGCTGATCGGCGTGGTCTCGGCGCATCAGCACCACGTGATGGAGGTGGGGTAGATCGCCGCGAATTTGCTCGATCTTTTTGAGCTGCCCTTCGTCTTCGAGCAGGACCACCGGCGTTTCCGCGTGCTCCAGAATGTAGCCCACTTGATCCGCCGAGCAGGTTTGGTAGATCCCCACAGACACCGCGCGGGCCGACATGGTCCCCAAACAACCGATCGCCCACTGGGGGCAGTTGTTGGCCAGAATCGCGACCCGATCTTGGGGTTGCACCCCCAAATGCATCAGCGCCCGAGCACAGCTGCGAATCTGGCGGTGGTACTCCCGCCAATCGGTGGTCACCCACTCGTCGTCGATCCGCTCGCCATAGGCGGCGTGACCGCCGCGGGAAGCCGCGTGCTCGCGTAGCTGCTCGAGAATGGAGGTGGAGGACATCGATAGATCGGCCTTCGTTCGTGAGATCCTCCGCGATCGGCTGGACCGGTCACCAAGAGGGGGAGGAGGCTCATGTTCGGGTCGGCTGGATCATATCGCTTCTGGGCGGTCACCGCGACTGACCCGGCGGCCGCCTCTCCGAAGGCGTCTCAGGGCTTCTCCTTGCCTTCCGGCACCCAAGCCCCCGCCTCTTCTCGGTAGGTCTCCAATTGGGCGAATGCCTCGGAATAGTCCACATGATCCGCGTGATAGGTCACCTTGCCGTCGACCATCCGAATGTGGGAGATCTGGGTGAAGGTAAACTCCATCGACTCCATGTTCACGCCCCAGGCCTTACCTTCATTCTTCACCCAAGCGGTGCCGATGAAGTAGACATTCGGCCCCGCGACGAAGAATTGATCCGCATCGAAACGGACCTCGATCACACCCGATGCCTCGGAGGAGGCTCGCCAGAACTCAGTGATCGCCTTGGCTCCTTTGAGATCGACCATGTCCCGGCCGAAGAATTCCATGGAGAAGTCTTGGTACCGGCTCTCGCTGGTCAAGAAGGTCGCCGCCTGATCGAAATGCTCGTTCAAGAGCGCTTCGAGGTATTCCCAGGCGACGTCGGCGAGGTTGAGATCGTGATGGATCTTGGCGGCCTGCGGTCCGGAAGGCGCGGCCTCCGGTGGGTGATCTTGGGCGGCCACCGGACCCGCGACCGAGAACCCACTCCATAGGAAAAGCAATGCCGTGCCGATCCCGCAAGCTCGGCGCCTGAGCGATACCTTCATCCACGTGCTGCTCAACATGAGATCTCCCTTTGAGTGTCATAGAGCTCAAGGGTAACTCGAACCGCGGAGAGGCGTCGAGCCCGAGCCGGCCCTGGATCGCGGCCGTTTGCACGAGCTTGCGGTAGCCCCGGGGTTGTGGAGCGGCTCAGCGGAGCAGCTCAGAGGTAGCGGCTCGGAGCCGCTCGATCATCAAATGGCTACCGATAACGCCCCCACGAGCGCTTCCATGGCGCTGGGCCCCTCGATTCGGCGCTGGGCGGCGGAGCCGTAGAAGCAGTTGGCCGCATGACGGGCGACCAGACCGAGACAATGGCGCGAGAAATGATCCCGGTCGCCCAGGCGGACGAATAACCAACCGTCACCGAGACCGTGATCCAACACGAAGCGGGCGAGCAATCCGTTGTCGAAAATTTCCGGCTTGCGCGCGCCTTCGAATAAGGAAATTGGCTCGCAATGCCGGATGAAACCCGCGACCCGTCGACGCAGACCCGCCACCCTCATTTCCGACTCGGCTTCGCTCAGATCCGAGGCTCGGCATAGGGAGTACTCCGCCCCGTCTTCGCCCTCCCCGGTCAATCGCAGATATAGAACCACTTCCGGGCTGTTCAACACCTCCGCGGTAATCCGGGTGATCTCTTCGACCATGGATTCCATGGATTGGTAAGGCCTGAGCTTGAGCATGGAGTCGTCGATGGCCTCAAACGCCAACCGCCTTTGCTCCAAAACGGCCAGCTCTGTGTAGGCTTTGAGACTGGTGCGCACCGCCGAGTAGAGACGAGCCGCGGTCAGCTCACCCTTGGACAGATAACCATCGATATCGTATTTATGAATCACATCCCTTTCGGGCGCCGCACCGGGCTGGCCGGTCCTGAGCAAAATTCGCACGAAGGTGTTGCCCTGCTGTCCGCGGATCTGCTCGCAGGCGGCCAAACCGGACCGATCGTTTTCCATCACCACATCCAAGAGCACGACGGCGATATTGGGCACCGTGCGCAGCACCTTCAATCCCTCCCGAGCCGACGACGCGCTCAAGATGTCGACGCCCCTGCGCTGGAAGGTCAACGACTTCAGGGTCATTCTCGAGATGACATGGACGTCGGGATCGTCGTCGATCACTAGAATCTTGTGGCGGCTGGTGTGCAATCGGTCGAATTCGATCATTTAGCGCTCCTGTGAAATCTCGAAGGCCACATGGCTTTCGAGAAGACTCTACGCCTAGCGATCTACGGGTTGCCGATTTGCCCCGAGCGATTTCTCCGCCCCCTGATCCAATCCGCTGGAGGTTCCTTTTCTCCTTCCATGAATTTCGCGAAAGCCCCGGCCGTTCGCGCCCCACCGGGCTCAATCGTCCTGAAAACTCAACGCCTCGGGCGGCCTCCCGGGCCAAAGGGAGAAAACCTCTCGATTTTCTGGGGCGAACGGAAACCGTTCCGAGACCGGCCGAAAGACGGCCCTGAGCTCGCTTCCCCGTGTCGGCCGATCAGAACCGCCCCTGCACCAAACGTCGGGTCGACGGCGCCCGGTGCACTTTTTCGAGATCCGCTTCGTCCTTGAGCTCGGTGATCAGCTCGACCACGTGCTCGGCGGACATGAGGGCACCTTCTTGCCATCCGGGCAGGGGCGACACTTGATCGCCGACCACGAAGAATCGTCCTCGGTCCGAGCCCAATAAGCGATGGTAGGCCTTCGCGTCTTCGGGATCGTCGTCGTTCCAATCGGGCCAGCCGCCGGCGGCATAGGGGACTTGTTGCCAGGCGATGCTGAGGCCTTTGTTCATCGGCACGATTTGATCGCTGCCGAATTCGGGATGCAGCTTGAGGGCCCCTTTCCGCGCTTCCTTGAGCCGGCGCTCCAAACCCCAGCGTCCGAATTGCTCGGCATCCTCGTCGTAGATATAGGCGCCGGTCAAGGTGCCTTTCTGTGAGAAATAATCGTTCGACGGATACCACATCTGGGTGATGAGATCGTCGATCCAGCTGATGCCTCCGTAGATCCCGTAAGCATCGTCTTCCCAAAAACGGGCGTTGGCTTGCCACCCGACTTTGGCGGCGGCGCCGAATTTCGCTTGGTCGACGGCCTGCCCGTAGTCGTCGGTGAAATTCGCTTCCACCTGCCTAGCCAATATCGGCAACGGGATATTGCTGACACAAAAATCGGCGGTCTTGCGGACCAGATCGCCGGTCATGTGATCGGTGTAGGAAACCGCGACCCCGTCGTCGGAGATCTCCACCTTCTTCACGACGCTCTGATAGTCGATCAAATGTCCGACCCGGCGGACGAAACCGTCGACGATGCGATCCATGCCGCCCACCGGCTGGAAGAGGGTCGGTTGCCATTCGTATTCCACCGGCTGATAGAAACGATCGGTCCAGAATTCCGAGCGCAGCAGCTCCGAAAACGCCAGAGGATCGGGGGGAATGCAGGTTTGGTCGACTTCCAGGGGTTTGGCACACCCGGAGCGGGTTGAGCCCGAATACTTGAAACAGTCCAAGGCCTTTTGAATGCAGGCCCCACATTGACCACACGATTGATCGCAGTCGGCACAACCCGAAGAGCAGCTCAAACAAGGCTCGTTCAGCTCGGCGTGATCACAGGCCTCGTTCTTGCCCAGATCGCCGAAGACCTTCAGCAGGCAGAGCAGCTGGTTCTTCATCTCCTCGAGCTCGTCACCCTGAAGCTCGTCGTCCAAAGAGCCTTTGTAGACCGCCTTGGCCAGCAGCTCGGCGATGTAACCGCGGGTGTCGTTGGCGACTCGTCGGTTGACCTGCGGACGCCCACCGAAGGCTTTTTGGGTCTGGAAAAGGTTGGCCGTGGTCTCCATCACGTAGACCTCGAGGGGCACATTGAGCTCACGGCAATAGTGCAAAATTCGGCGGTGATGGTATGGCAGCCGGCCCGGCCCCATGTTGAGGTAAAGACCTTTGTCGAATTGGCAGACCTGGTCGCGATGCCCTTCTTGGTGGATGTGAGTGCCCGGCCGAGCCGTGAGGCTGCGTCCACCGGCGCGGCTGTTCACTTCCAGCACCTCGCATCGATAACCCGCCTGATCGAGCATCAAAGCGGTGGCCAGACCGCCGATTCCCGCACCGAGCACCAAGACTCGCTGCCCGTCGCCCACGTGGCGGTCGAGCTTCGGTGGCCCGGCCCAGGCTCCCGGGGTGTTGATCAAACCGAAGGACACCATGGCCTCGTAGACCGCCGCCGATCCCCCTACCCGACCCGCCATCTCCAAAAATCCGCGCCGAGAAAATCCACCCTTCCCACTTCTCGCCATGCCTGAGCCCCCTTCGGATTTGTTGCCGAGCACATGCGGCAGCCCGCCTGGCAACTCCGCCGGCCGGCCCCGTCCACGGGATCTTTCGACCCGTGCCTCGTTTTCGAGCTTCTGGTGATCTATCGTGCCCAGGAGTATACCGTGACTCGGCTCGCGCTCCCGATTTAGGAATTTTTTTGACTCGTAAAAATTTTTCCGTAGAATACTTTCATGGACATTTTGCAGGCCATTCCCATAGAAACCGCCCGCATGCTCTACCTGGCAGCTCCCTTTTTGCTCCTGGGTTTGGCCATGGCGGGTTTGGTGCACGTGCTCATGCCCAGCACCTGGATCGAGCGATGGATGGGCAAACCCGGCATCAAGGGTGCCGCCATGGCCGCCGGCTTGGGAGTGCCGCTGCCGGTCTGCAGCTGCGGCGTGGTTCCCTTGGCAGTGGAGATGCGACGCAAAAAAGCCAGTGATCCGGCGAGCATGGCCTTCTTGATCACCACGCCGGAATCCGGTGCCGATTCCGTGCTCTTCACCTGGGGTTTGATGGGTCCGGTGATGGCGATCGCTCGACCGATTTCGGCCTTCGTCACCGCCATGATCGGCGCGGTGACGGCGATTCTCCGCTTGCCCGCCGACCGCGAAATACCCGCCGCCGAAGCCGAGGTCGCCTCGTGTTGCGGTGGCTGCGGATCCTCCGCGGACCCCGCGTCGAGCGAGATCGAGACAGACGCTCCGACAAAGAAAGGGATCTGGAATGGAACGTTGCGTCCAGCCCTGGGTTACGGCTTCGGCGAGCTTTTCGACGACATCGCGTTTTGGTTGGTGATCGGCCTGGTTTTCGGCGGCGTGCTGACGGCGATCCTCCCGGGGGACCTTTCCGCCCTCGGCCTCGGCAGCGGTTTCCTGCCCATGTTGGTGATGCTCGCGGTCGGCATCCCGCTCTACATGTGCGCGTCCGCCTCCACTCCAGTGGCGGCGGCGCTGATGGCCAAAGGTTTGTCGCCCGGGGCCGCGCTGGTCTTCCTGCTCGCCGGTCCGGCCACTAACGCTGCCTCTCTGGTGGTGCTGACCCGGACCTTCGGTCGAAAGTTCATTCAAATCTACCTATTCAGCGTCGCGGCCGGGGCCCTGATCTGCGGCATCGCCCTCGACGCTCTGATCGCTCGGCTCGGCTGGAACCTCGTCCTACCGATTTCCCACGCCCACGATCACGGTCTCAGCCCGATCGGCCTCGCCACCTCGGTGGTGCTCGTCATCTTGCTGATCCTCTCCGCCCGTCGGGGCGCCTTCGCCTCGGGCTGGCGCGAGCTGATGAGCAGCTTTCGGCCGAGCAAAGCCGCCGAGCACGGCGCCCACTCCCACTAGCAGCTAAAAACCACCGAGCCGAAAGCCACCGAGCTGGGCCCCTCGGGCACAAAACCTCGAGCAGCAAAAAAGACGGGCTCCGAAGAGTCCGTCTTTTTTGGTCAGAGCCCGAATCCCGCGCTGGGATCCCAAGCCCTGGAGGGTGCCGAGAGCCGAAGGCTCAAGGCGCCGAAACGCTGATCACCAGCTGGCTTTCACCACGCCGGGCAAGTCGCCGCGCAGGGCGAGATCCCGAAGCGCAATGCGGGAAAGACCGAACTTCCGGTAGTAGGCCCGGGGACGACCGGTCACGGCGCAACGGTTGCGAATCCGCGTCTTGCTGGAGTTGCGCGGCATCTTGGCGAGGCGGGCGATGGCTTCCTCGCGAGAGTCCGGGTCGGTCTTCGGGTTTTTGATGATCGACTTCAGCTCGTCGCGGCGCTCTTTGTAGAGGGCCACCAAACGACGACGCTTATCATTCTTCGAAACTGCTGCCTTGCTAGCCATGGAACCTTCTCTTTCGCTGTCGCTTGAATCTGTCGCTTTAGCGGTCCACCGTGCTGACGCATGGCTGGACCACCGATATCTGGTCTCTAATGCTTAGTTTCACCGGTCCGACAGGGTGGGCGGTCCGACGGGCCGGGAAAATTCAATCAGGCACACGTCACCGGGCGGGCGATAGTACACGATCGCGATCTTTTTGCCAAGGTTGTGGAAGAATCTATCTCACGCCGACCCAAGTGCCCATGAACAAAACCGCCAATCCTTCCTTCAAAGGCCTCCGTCCCGCCTCGGCCCGAGCCAGCCGGGCGGCGCGGGCCGGCAGCAAGAAGGCCGACACCCGCTGCGAGCTGATTCTGAGGCGTGCTTTGTGGCGCCTCGGTTGTCGCTTCCGGGTCGATGTCAAATCTCTGCCCGGCCGGCCGGATCTGGTGTTCACCAAGGCCAAAGTCGCGATCTTTTGCGACGGTGACTTCTGGCACGGCAAGGATTGGCCGAATCGTAGAGCTAGGCTCGCACGGGGCAACAACCCCGAGTATTGGATCGGCAAAATTCAACGCAATATGGAACGGGACTTGGCGGTTTCCGCGGAGCTACGAAACCGAGGGTTCATCGTGCTTCGGTTCTGGGAGTCGGAGATCCGAAAAGGTCTGGACGCCGTCTGCGAGCTGATCCTACAGATTCTCGACAGCATGGGGCACCGAAAAGAAACGTGGAATGGGCCGAAAGCCGATCGGGCCGAAAGCCCCGAAGAGCTTCCGGCCCGAGCTTCGGATCCTTAGGGAGCCTTGGATCAATATTCGTGCAGGTAGCGTTCCTGCTCCCACGGGTGGACGTGGGAAATGTACTCCGCCCACTCCTGGCGCTTGGCCTCGATGAAGTGCTTGGAGATGTGGTTGCCAAGGGCGTCGAGCACCACGGAATCCTTCTCCAGCTTGTCGAGGGCCTGGGAGAGATCACCGGGTAGGGCGCCGATACGCAAACGCCGCTTCTCCCGCTGGCTCATGGTGTAGATGTTCTTATTGACCGGCGGTCCGGGGTTGAGCTCCCGCTCGATGCCGTCCAGACCGGCGGCGAGCATGACCGCGAAGGCCAGGTACGGGTTGCACGACGGATCCGGCATGCGAACCTCGCAGCGGGTGGACATGCCACGTTTGGCGGGAACACGCACGAGGGGCGAGCGGTTCTTCTCCGACCAAGCGATATTGATCGGCGCCTCATAGCCGGGAACCAACCGCTTGTAGGAGTTCACCAAGGGATTGGTGATCGCCACGATGGCCGCGGCATGGTCGAGCACACCGCCGATATAACCCATGGCGGTGGCGGAAAGACCGTGCTCCGCATTGGCGTCGTAGAAGGAATTGCTGCCGTCCTCCCGGATCAAGCTCTGGTGCACGTGCATGCCCGAGCCGTTGGCGCCGAAGATGGGCTTCGGCATGAAGCTGGCGTGCAGGCCGTAGTCCAGGGCCACCTTCTTGACCACGAATTTGAAGGTCACCACCTTGTCGGCGCAGGCCAAGGCTTCAGAGTATTTGAAGTCGATCTCATGCTGTCCGGGCGCCACCTCGTGGTGAGCCGCCTCGACCTCGAATCCCATTTGCTCCAGCACCACCACGATGTCGCGACGGCACTCTTCGCCACGGTCTACGGGGGTCAGGTCGAAATATCCGCCGACGTCGTGGGTGTCGAGCAGGGTCTTGCCGGTCTCGTCTTTCTGGAAGAGGAAGAACTCGGCTTCCGGACCGGTGACGATGGTGTAGCCCATCTTGGTCGCACGCTCCACTTGGCGCTTGAGGGTCAAACGCGGGCAACCCTCGAAGGGAGAGCCGTCGGGCAGGTGCACGTCACAAATCATGCGCGAGACCCGCGAGCCGTCGGGGCTCTTCCACGGGTTGATTTGGAAGGTGTCGAAGTCCGGCACGAGAAGCATGTCCGACTCTTCGATCCGGGTGAATCCCTGGATGGATGAACCGTCGAACATGATTTGCCCGTCGAGGGCTTTCTCGAATTGGGAGCGCGGCACTTCGACATTTTTGAGCACGCCGTTGATGTCGGTGAACTGCATGCGCATAAAGCGCACGTTCTCCTCATCGGCCAAACGCAGAATCTCTTCGCGGTTCATGACTACCTCTTTATATGGTGTTCCATGGCTGCCGGTAGGCTCCGGCAAAATCTTCGAGGGCTGGAGGCGGTCCGTTTTCCAACGGTCCCGACGCGGCCATTGTAAGCAGGTCCAATCTGAATTGCAACGACATTATTCCTTAATCGACACGAATCGCTAATCATTTTTCCAGAATTCCGCATAAAGCGAGCATGGTGACCCTGAAGAATTGACGATTCGTCAAAAAATCCAGATCACTCAAGAGTCGCCTCAAACTATTCCCACGCCCCTTCACGGTAGGATCAGCAGGTTCTCGCATCGGCGTAAATCTCTACTCGGACTGAAACCGTAAGGCTCTTCGAAGCACAGGACCCCAAGCGGGAACGATCTGCCGGCCGGTTCGTCGGCCCAAAGGTCTGGCGCAACCTTCGACGGCCGGGGCGCATCCAAGCCTGAAACCCGGACGACCCGAGCCGGTTGCTCGCAGCCCGAGCTCAACGGGTCGTCTTCCCGCCCGCAAAACCCAGGAAATCCAGCTATGCCCGACTCTGCAACTTCCGGGGCTTCCGAGCCGCCGCCCCCCCAAGACTCGAATGGGGCGCCGCCGAGTGCGACCAAGAATCCGTGGCCCAAACGCGTGATCATGCTTTTGGTGATCGTGGGTCTCGGCTTGCTCCTTCGCAAGCTCGGCCCCGTGGCCACGCCCTACGTCACCGAGTTCCTCGATTGGGTCCATTCCCTAGGGGTTTGGGCGCCGGTGGTTTTCATTCTCGGCTACGCCGTTTGCACCGTAGCCTTCGTGCCCGGCTCTCTGCTGACCATGGCCGGCGGCATTCTCTTCGGCCTTTGGGCAGGTACCGCATACGTCTTTCTCGGCGCTTCCCTGGGCTCTGGATCCGCGTTCCTCATCTCTCGATATCTGGCACGGCGGGCCATCGAGAAGAGATTGGCAGGCAATGAGCGCTTCGGATTGATCGACAAAGCGGTGGGGCAACAGGGTTTGAAGATCGTCTTCCTGCTGCGCCTGGTGCCTTTCTTCCCGTTTATTTGGCTGAATTACGGCCTCGGCCTGACCCAAGTGAAATTCCGTGACTATCTGCTCGCCGGGGTCGGCATGATCCCGGGCACGTTTCTCTATGTTTATTACGGCAAGGCGATCGGTAGCCTCGCCGCCCTATCCCAGGGAAAGACCGCCGAGCAAGGGGCCGAGCAATGGGTTTTCCTCGGCCTCGGTCTGGTGGCCGCCATCGCCGTGACGACCGTCATCACCCGAATCGCTCGCCGAGCTCTCGCCGAAGCCACAGCCCAGGCAGAAGACACGGCCCAGGCAGAAGACACAGCCCCGGCGAAAGGCACCGCCGGCAACGAGCCCAAGGAGATTTCGTGACGTCCCCATCTTCCAATCCGATCCTCGAGCCCATGGATGAGCACAACCAGAAGCTCATCTCCCACGTCCATCCCCACGACTGGGTCAATCCCGAGCCCATCGACCGATACCACCTGGTGGTGATCGGAGCCGGCACGGGGGGATTGGTCTCGGCGGCGATCGCCGCCAGTCTCGGCGCCAAGGTGGCCCTGGTGGAGCGCCACTTCATGGGCGGGGATTGCTTGAACGTGGGCTGCGTGCCGTCGAAGGGTCTGATCAGCGCGGCCCGGGTTTGGCACACCGCCCGGACCGCCGGCGGAGAGATGTCCGGTCCCGACGCCCGCGGCGAAGGCAATTTCGCCGCGGTCATGGAACGCATGCGTCGGCTGCGGGCCGGCATCAGCCCGGTGGACGGAGCCGCCCGTTTCCGAGATCTCGGCATCGACGTCTTTCTCGGCCATGGACGCTTCGTGGCGGGTGACACCGCGGAGGTGGACGGCAAGCGGCTGCGATTCCGCCGCGCGGTCATCGCCACCGGCGCGCGCGCCGCGGCGCCGCCGATCGAGGGTCTTTCGGAAACTCCCTACTTGACCAACGAGACCCTTTTCAGCTTGACCGAGCTACCGGCCCGCCTAGGAGTCATCGGCGCCGGACCGATCGGCTGCGAGATGGCCCAAAGCTTCGCCCGATTCGGCTCCAAGGTGACGGTGATCAATCGCGCCGACCACGTCTTGCCCCGAGAGGACGAGGACGCCGCCCGCCTGGTGGAAGCCTCCATGACCCGGGACGGTGTCGACATCCACGGCCGGTCCGACGTGGTGGCGACCAAGACCACGGCCGACGGGCAAGTGGTGATGAGCATGAAGGGCGAGCAAGGCGCACGTGAGATCGAGGTCGACCAGCTCTTGGTGGCGGTGGGCCGTGCTCCCAATACCGACGGCCTCGGTCTGGAAGCTGCCGGGGTGGAATACAACGCCAAGGGCGTGGTGGTGGACGACCGGCTGCGCACCAGCAACAAGAAGATCTTCGCCGTCGGCGACATTGCCTCGAAATATAAGTTCACCCACACCGCCGACGCCCAGGCGCGCCTGGTAATCCGCAACGCCTTCTTCTTCGGCCGTGGCAAGGCCAGCTCCTTGGTGGTGCCGTGGTGCACCTACACCAGCCCCGAGGTGGCCCACGTGGGCCTCTTTGCCCACGATGCCAAAGAGCATGGGTACGACGTCGAAACCATGACCCTGCCCTTCGACGAGCTGGATCGCGCGGTGCTCGACGGCGAATCCGACGGCTTCCTGCGCGTCCACCTCAAAAAAGGCAGCGACACCATCCTCGGCGGCACCTTGGTCGCCGCCCACGCCGGCGACATGATCGGCCCCCTGGCCCTGGCGGCCACCCACGGGTTGGGTGTGTCGAGCTTCTCCTCCACTATTTTTCCTTACCCCACCCAAGGGGAGATCTTCCGCAAAGCGGGCGACCAATACAATCGGCGGCGCCTCACCGACGCCACCCGCAAAATCTTCGACCTCTGGTTCAAGATCTTCAAGTAGATGTCGTTAAACTTGCGGCATGGCCATTTCTACCGCCGATCGGATCGAGGCCCTCCGGGCCATTCCGCTGTTCAGCTATTTGACTCCGGAGGAGCTGCTGGCGGCCCAAGTTCTATTCGAAGAGGTCTCTTGCCCGAAGGGTGAGGTGATCTGCCGTGTCGGCGACGAGGGCGACACCTTCTACATCGTGCTTTCCGGCGAGCTCGAAGTGTGGGGCGGCGGCTCCCCCTCCAAGCTGCTGTCGCGGCTCGGCCCGAAAGACTTCTTCGGTGAGCTCGCCCTAGTGGTCGGCGGGCCCCGATCCGCGACCATCAAGGTATCCCGCCAAGCCCGTCTGCTCTCCCTCTCCAAAGATTCCTTCAACCGCTTCTTCCTCAAAAACGCCAAGGTCCTGGAGTACTTCTCACGGGTCATCTGCCAACGCCTGGCGGCCACCGCCTCCAGCCAGAAGGTGGAATCCCGATCGAGCCAGGTGATCGGCGTCATCGCCCAACCCTATTTGCAGGGCAGCAGCTTGGTGGCCGCGTCGGTCGCCTGCCTGCTAGATCAATGGACCGACCAAGAGGTGCTGTGGGTAGAGGTGGGAAAAGGCCGTCAAGGCGCGGTGCGATTGAGCCTGCAGCCGGATCGGATCCTGTCGCGCATTCGTCAGCCCGAGGGTCTGCCGGCCAAGCTGGATATCGAGGTCTCCGACGACGAGGACATGGTCGCCCAAGCGGACCGCTTGTCCGCGTTGGTCACCGCTCTTTGCCAACGTTTCGACTATGTGGTGCTCGATCTGGGCTCCGAGCCCGAGTCCATGACCCGCACCGTCGGCGCCTATGCGGACGTCGCGATCCAAGTGGTCGACACCCCGAGCGGAGCAGCGCCGAGCTCCCGCGGCCTGCGCACCTTCGAGGTGCTCAACCTCTTCAACCGCGGCACACGGCGGGTCCCCAACAACAGCTGCGAGCCCTTCGTGCTGCCCAAGGACCCCAACCTTCCGGCGGAGCTGTCCCCGTTCGCGCTCGGCGAGCGAATCGCCCGCGCTCCCCGCTCCGTGGCGGGAGTGCCGTTGCATCGTCTGGTGCGCAAGATCCTGGGCCGCACCCTCGGCTTGGCCCTCGGGGGTGGCGCCGCCTTCGGCCTCGCCCATCTGGGGGCGCTCAAAGTTTTCGAGGAGCACGGCCTGCCCATCGATCTCTTGGCCGGGTGCTCCATGGGCTCCATGGTGGCGATCGGTTACGCCGCCGGCCTGCCGGTGTCCCAATTGGAGAGCATGGCCGACGACCTGGGCACCAAATCCAAGCTGCTCAATCTGGTGCGTCGCGACTCCACCTTGACCCAACCGGGTTTCCTGACCGGCGACACGATCATCGAAACCATCTCACCGTTCTTGGAAGACCGCCAAACCTTCCGTCACCTGCGCATACCCTGCCGGGCGGTGGCCACGGATATTGAAACCGGCGAGCGGGTCTCCATCGGCACCGGCCGTCTCGACGAAGCGTTTCGCGCCAGCTCCTCGGTGCCCATCGTCATGGCACCGGTGCGTCGCGGCAATCGCATTCTGGTCGATGGAGCCGTGTGCGATCCGGTGCCCGCAGAGGTGCTGCGGGAGATGGGGGCCGACATCATCGTGGCGATCAACGTGGTGCCGCCCATGAAGAAGGGCGTCGAAGGCTTGCCGTCGCGCATCTACCGGCGCCTGAATCTATTCAACCCCTTGGCATACCTGGGTCAGAGCATCGACCTTCCCAACCTATTCGACATCGCCATGAGCTCCATGCAGACCCTGCAACACGAGCTCGGCAACTTCAAAGCCATCTCAGCGGACGTGCGCATCAACCCCGACCTATCCGACTTCACCTGGATCGAGTTCTATCGAAATCGGGAGCTGATCGCCAAAGGCCATGAGTCCGCGGAGCTGGCGGTGCCCGCCATCAAGAAAGCGTTGGCTCGCACCGACGTCTGAACCCGCGCCCAGAGCACCTTTCGTCTGTTTCGCCGACATTACAGCTTTCACAGAGCTCACCCTAAATGCCTTGGCCCTGGAGCCGGCGCAGACTTATTGCCCTTTAAATTCGTCCAGTTCTTTCGCCAGCTTCCACGGTGCTTTCATCTCGTCTTCGCGATATCCTTAAACAGCGACTCTTCTAGAGCCGCCCATTTGTCTTTTTGTTATTCAGAATCGTTTCCATTTGCCCGTCGATCGGATCTTCAGCACTTCAGCGAACGGCTGCTGCCGTCAGGCTTCGAGTGTGCACCGCGTTCCTCACGCCGGTGAGATCCTCCTATGCAGCAAGTCGGATTCGCGGTGCTGGAGTCGGCGACGCCTCTAAAAGGAGGCATTTAAATGCTGAACCTCCCCCGTCACAATTCCCCCTCACTACCCACGAAACGAAAAAAGAGCGACTTATTCCACGCTTTCTGGGTGCTGCTTCTGGGCGCTGTTTGCTTCGCGGCACCCGGCCTCGCGGACCCGGTAGCCCATTGGCCCCTGGACGACGGTAGCGGCACGACCGCCGGCGACAGCGGCCCCAATGCACTCGACGGCACCGTTGAAGGGGCCGGCGGATCGCCCCAATGGCTCGGCACCGGTGTCTTCAACGGTGCCCTCGAGCTGGACGGTGTCGACGATCTGATCGAGATCCCGGACACCTTCGAGCTGGACTTGAGCACCCGCTTGACCCTCACCTTGTGGGTTCGCCCTTCCAGCTTGATGGGCAACCGCAGCCTGATCTCCAAAGACGGGTCCTACGAGCTCGATCTGAGCCATACCGGCACCGGTTCTTACAGCCTTCGCCTCAACAACGTTCGCCGCGGTGCCGGCACCTCGACCCTGGCCAACGGGGTTTGGCAACATCTGGCGGTAACCTGGGACGGCACCACCGTACGCTACTACTTCCAAGGCCAACCGGACGGCAGCGCTTCGTTCGCCGGTGCCCTGAACGTGAACGGCCACGATCTCGGTCTCGGCGGCCGACCGGCGAGCTACGGCGGTGGATTCCCCCAATTCCTGCTCGACGGCGCGATCGACGACGTAAGAATCTATGACCGCGCCCTTTCAGCGGCGGAAATCGACGCGATCTTCCAGAACCAACCCTTGCCGCCGCCGCCCGCCGACAGCACCCCTCCGGTGCGCTCCGACGGGAGCCCCATGGGCACTTTGCCCTACGGCACCACGGAGGTCGATCTCACCCTGCTCACCGACGAGAGCGCAGAATGTCGATATTCGTTGACGCCGGGGGTGATCTGGTCTGCCATGGCCGAGACTTTCGACATCACCGGAGGTGGTTACCACTTGGAGACAATCACCGGGTTGCAAGACGGCATGACCTACTCCTACAACGTTCGCTGCCGCGACACTGTCGGCAACGACAACCCCGACGACTACTTGATCAGCTTCGACATCGAAGCTTCTCCGCCGATCGACTTGGTTCCACCCCTGCGTTCCTCCCCTTCCCCTTTGGGCACTTTGCCCCCTGGGACCAGCCAAGTGGAGCTGACTCTCGACACTGACGAAGATGCCGAATGCCGTTATAGCGAAACCCCCAACACGGATTTTTCGTCCATGGACGACTCTTTCCAGCTCACCGGCGGCCAGACCCACTCGACCTATATTTCCGGCCTGTCGGACGGCACCACGCGCACTTTCCACGTCCGTTGCCGCGACACCTCCGCAAACGCCAATGACAACGACCTATCGTTGGGATTCTGGATCGCCGAGCCTGTACCGGGCAGCGGCTTTCATCCCACCGACCTGAGCTCGGTGGAATTCTTCGTCGAGTCTCGACATGGCCTGAGCATCGCCACTTGCAACACGCAAGCCTGTCGCGAGGCAGGTGACAACGTACCGTTAGCCCAGCAATTCTGCGATACCGACACGTTCCCCAGCGGGTGCATCCGGCGCTGGGAAGATCAGTCGAATTTTGCGCCGCCGGTACCTTTCGAGTCTCCGGAATGGCTCACCGGCCGCGATCACGGCCAGGATGACTTGGACAAACCCGGCTTGATCCTCAACTGCCTCAACGGCCGTCCGTGTGTCAGAGGAGGCTTTGGTGCAGAGCAATTCCGAGGCCTGGAGACCGAGCCCAATCAACACGTCGGCCCTATCTCTGGGCCGTTCAGCCTTTACGTGCTGGCCAAACCCATCGACCAGACTGAAAACTTCTACTACTTGGGATTTGCCGGCAGCGAGCTGCTGCACTACATCGGAGACGATTCCCTTGGGATGCGGGTGGGATTTGGAGCACAGGTTCCGCTCACCGGCCCCGACACTGTGGCGCCGTGGGATTGGTATCTGATCGAGATCCATCGAGGCGTCGACAACTCCACAACGGCCCTGATCGACGGCTACGATCTGACTCTAGGCAACCCAATGATCGCGGGTGACTTCTACTTTCGCTTTCTCTTCACCGCCAGCAGGAATAGCGGCTTTGGAGGGGACTTGGCCGCCGCCATGGTTGCTAGTGGCGAGCTGACGCCGACTGAGCAGGCAGACCTGCGCCAATACTTCGCTGCGGTTTACGGCTTGCGAATCGGCGACGGCAACCCCCCTCCCCCAGAAATCGTAGTGCCCACCGGCGGCTTGCTCGCAGAGTGGAGCTTTGAGCACAACCCCATCAACTGCCTCACCTACAACGGTGTGCCGTCGGGAGCCGACGGTACACTCGGCCCCAGCTGCCCAGAGGATGCTCCTTCCAACTCGGCCGGGGCTTCCGGCCCCGGATTGCTCTTCGATGGTCTCAACGATGAGATCGTCATCAACGCCGACCCAACTTTGGATCTGTTGACCGGTATTTCAATTTCTGCCTGGGTCAAAACATCGAGCACCGGTGAGTATCGGTCGATAGTCGACAAACGTGATGGGCATACCGACGGCTTCGACCTCTATGTGGCCACTGGCGGCGAACCCTTCCTGCGCATCAACAATAGAGCCCTTCTAGGCAACGCCAACTTGGCAGACGGCCAGTGGCACCATGTGGTGGGTTCTTATGACGGCGCCAATATGTGGCTTTACGTCGACGGTGTCTTGGACAGCGGCCGGGTGGCCGAACCACAGGTCCTGGACACCACCTCGCCCTTGTTCATAGGACGCAGCTACGCCGGTAGCTTCAACGTCTTCGACGGCTCGATCGACCAAATCCGCATCTATGATCGACCGCTGAGCAGCACCGAGATCACCACCCTCGCGGGAGAGATTTGAGCTCCGGCTCTCTTCAGCTCGAACACTCGGAACCTAAGCATGACATGGGGGACGGTCCGCTGTGGCGTGCGGACGGTCCCCCGATTTTTTTGGCGACATTTTCCCTTCGATTTCCCCAACATTCACAGCATTTTCATCGGGCTCAGGCAAGTTCGAGGCCGTTCGACTCAACAAAGCACCGGCTTTACGTCAGACCTGCCAAAGGAGCCTTCTTCATGCTTTCATGCTCGCGAGCTGCTGTGATCCTGCTCGTTCTCACGCTCTCTACCTCCCCTTTGCTCGGCCAAGGCCTCGGCCTGCTCGGCACCTGGAATTCGGGCCTCGGTGAAGGGGCGACCGAAATCGCCGCCTTCGATCCGGCCTCCAAACGCCTCTTCGTGGTCAACGCCACCAACGCCTCGGTCGACATCCTCGACCTGAGCGACCTCACCGATCCGCAACAAATCACCGGCTTGGACGTCACTCCCTACGGCGGCGGCGCCAACAGTGTGGCTGTGGCCAACGGCTGGGTGGCGGTCGCCGTGGAAGCCGACACCAAACAAGACGACGGTAGGGTCGTCTTCTTCGATACCGACGGCCTATTCCTGCACCAAATCACCGTCGGCGCGCTGCCCGACATGGTGACCTTCACCCCCGACGGCCAAAAGCTGTTGGTGGCCAACGAAGGGGAGCCCAACGACGACTACACCGTGGACCCGGAAGGCAGCGTGTCGATCATCGACCTGTCGGGCGGCTTGCTCGACGCCACCGAAACCCGGATCGGCTTCACCGATTTCAACGCCGACGGCCCCCGCGCCGGCGAGCTGTCGTCGGACGTCCGTATCTTCGGCCCCGGCGCCACGGTCGCCCAGGACCTCGAGCCCGAATACATCGCGATCTCCGAGGACAGCGCCACCGCCTGGGTCGCCTTGCAAGAAGCCAACGCCCTGGCGGTGATCGACATCGCCGCCGGCACCGTGACTCGCATCGACGCTTTGGGCTTGAAAGACCATTCCCAACCAGCCAACGCCATGGACGCCAGCAACCGCGACGACGGCATCCAGATCCGCAACTGGCCCACCTTCGGCATGTACCAGCCAGATGGAATCGCCGCCTTCCAAGTGGGCGGCGAGACCTACGTGGCCACCGCCAACGAGGGCGATTCCCGGGATTATGACGGTTACTCCGAAGAAGAGCGGGTGAAGGATCTGACCCTCGACCCGACGGCTTTCCCCGATGCCGACACCCTGCAAATGGACGAGAACCTCGGCCGACTGAAAACCACCTCCGCTAACGGCGACTTGGACGGTGACGGCGACGTCGATCAAATCTACTCCTACGGCGCCCGTTCCTTCAGCATCTGGAGCGGCACCGACGGCTCCCTGGTCTACGACAGCGCCAACGAATTCGAGCAAATCACCGCCGCCCAGGTGCCGGCGATTTTCAACTCGGATCAAAGCAACCCCGACGAATTCGACGATCGCAGCGACGACAAGGGTCCCGAGCCGGAAACGGTCGTCATCGGCCAGATGGGCGACGCGCTGTGGGCCTTCATCGGGCTCGAGCGAGTCGGCGGTGTGATGGTCTACGACGTCACCGACCCCACCGCCCCGGAATTTCTCTTCTACGAGCCTTCGGCCGCCGGTGATTTCGCGCCCGAGGGCGTGATTTTCGTCGATCCCGCCGACAGCCCGATCGGCGAGCCTTTGTTGATCTTGTCGAACGAGGACAGCGGCACGGTATCGATCTACCGGATCAGCGCCCTGGGCACCGGCACCCCGAGCTGTGCGGCCGACCCACACACCCTGTGCTTGCAAAATAATCGCTTTGCCGTCCGAGCGGACTTTGCCGCCGAAGGTGAGGAGCCCCAGCAAGCCCGGGCCCAGGCCTTCACCGACAACACGGGTTATTTCTGGTTCTTCAGCGAGGACAACGTAGAGATCACCCTCAAGGTGCTCGACGCCTGCGATTCCGCATCGAATCACTTCTGGGTCTTCGCCGCCGGCATGACCAGCGTCGAGGTCGCGTTGACGATCACCGACACGGTCACCGGTGAGGTCAGAAGCTACGACAACCCCCAAGGCACGGCTTTCTTGCCGGTGCAAGACACCTCCGCCTTCCAGACCTGTCCGTAATTTAGATCAGTAAACCTCTCAACAAGCTCGCACCTTCTTTAGAGGCCGAGTCAACCTTCCGGCACCTTAGCCCTCACCCCCCTAACCCCCCTCTCCCGGGACGGGAGAGGGGGGAATGCTTGCTTGCGCTCCGCGCGCGCGTTTGAAGGTAATTTTGAACCAATCATCGGGCGTAGGGCAGCTCCTAAGGTACCCAAAAAGTTTGGCCGGGCACTCTGGCTCTCCCTCTCCCGTCTGCGGGAGAGGGGGCTGGGGGGTGAGGGTGACTTTTCCCTCTGTTTTCGTTTCCGAGCACGCCCGGTCGCCATTCTCGACCGGGCGTTTTCTTTTCGGGCCCGACGCCCCCGGGGGCCGTCGGCTTGTCGAGGGGTTCGCCCTCCGGTAGTCTCTGGCCTTCGATGCTCAGGTTTTTCCACCTTCAGTCGGAGGCTCGACGATGGAAAGAGTGATTAGCGCCTTAGGGCTTTTGGTATTGCTCGGCATTGCCTATGTGTTTTCCAACAACCGTCAAGCCGTCAAAGCACGAACGGTGGTGTGGGGCATCGGGCTTCAGCTGCTCTTTGCGGTGATTATTCTTGCGAAGGATTTGGTGTACTCCCTCGGAGGCCTTTTCCTGCTGATCGTTCTGATTTGCGTATACCTGACGGAGACTCAGCTGGGCGAAAGAGCGCCCGCGAGGTCGGCCATCGCGGGCGGAGCCGTCGTCGCTTGCGGGCTGGCCGTCGGCCTGTTTTACCTGCTCGCGCCTTTCGGGGTCAGCACGGCGGTGACCTGGCTCGCGCTGATCGCCCTGGTGGTGAATTTCAAGCTCCGCCACGAACGGCTCGGAGCGATCGCCTTCTCCACCCTCATGGTCTCCGGCCTGGGCCGCTTGTGGGCTGCCAACGCCACCGGCCAAGACGCCTTCCGGGTGGTTTCCGACAAGGTGTCGGTGTTCTTGGCTCTGTCGAATAAGGGCGCGGAATTCCTCTTCGACAACTTGGCCAAACCACAATATTTCTTTGTCGGCGAAGAAGCGGGTTGGCCCGGATTCGGCTTCCAATTCGCCTTCAGCGTCCTGCCGACGATCATCTTCTTTTCCGCCTTCATGTCGGTGATGTACTACCTCGGCATCATCCAGGTATTGATCTCCGCCATGGCTCGCTTCATGCATTGGAGCCTGAAGACCTCGGGCTCCGAAACCATGTCGTGCACGGCCAACGTATTCGTCGGCCAAACCGAGGCTCCGTTTTTGATCAAACCTTTCCTTAAGGACATGACCGAATCGGAGCTCAACGCGGTGATGACCGGTGGCTTCGCCACCATCGCCGGCGGCGTGCTGGCGGGTTATATCCAAATGGGCGTCGATCCCGGCCATTTGATCGCCGCCAGCGTGATGTCGGCGCCGGCGGCCTTGGTCATCGCCAAATTGCTCTTTCCCGAGACCCAAGAATCCGTGACCGCCGGTGACGTGGACATCCCGGAGGTCAAAACCGCCGACAACGTGGTGGAAGCGGCCGCCAACGGTACCACCGACGGTTTGAAGCTGGCCCTAAACGTCGGTGCCATGTTGATCGCCTTCATTTCCTTGATCGCCTTCCTCGACGTCATGTTGGGCTATTTCGACGGCCTGATCGACGGTCGCTTGCTGGGCGCGCAGCTCGCCGAGGCCACGGGTGAGTATCCGGGCATCTTCCCCGGCAGCACCAAGACCTTTTTCGGCACCATTCTGGCCCCGCTGGCCTTCGTCATGGGTGTGCCCTGGGCCGACGCCGGAGCCATCGGCAATTTGCTCGGCACCAAACTGACCCTTAACGAATTCGTGGCCTACGGCTTCCTCGCCGAGCACATCAACGCCGGCGATCTACAGCCCCGCTCCCTGATCATCGCCACCTATGCTCTTTGCGGTTTCGCCAATTTCTCCTCCATCGGCATTCAAATCGGTGGCATCGGCGCCCTGGAGCCCGAGCTTCGTCCGACCTTGTCGCGCATCGCGGTGCGCGCTCTGCTCGGCGGGGCGCTCGCTTCCTTCACTACGGCGACCGTGGCGGGTATGCTTCTCTGAGTCATCAGCGGTCGCCGACGGCCTCGATCCTCGGCGACCTCAGAGCATTCACCACGAAGCCTTGGATCGAGTCTGCCTATGTTGCTCGCGCGAGCCTCGCGTGGTTTCCGTTTTCGTCGCACCTCCATCTCTCCTTGCCGACTGCTGCTCGGCATGGCCGTTTGCACCCTGGCGGCGCAAGCGATTTCCGCCCAATCCTCACTATCGACGATCAAGGGGGCGGTCAATCAACAGGTGCGGCACGCCCGCCAGATCGCCCCCGAGCTCGGTGTGCACATCGTCGAGCTCGACTCCGGCGACGACATCTACTCCTTCAACGCCGACACACGGCGCATCATCGCGTCGAATACCAAGCTCATGTCCACCGCCACGGCCCTCGATCGCCTGGGTCCGGGTTATTTCACCGAAACGCCTTTCTTCATTCGGGGCGCGGCCGAAGGCTCCATCCTGAAGGGCGATGTGGGCGTGGTCGGCGGTGGGGATCCCAACATCTCCGGCCGACATCACAACGGCGACTCGTTCGCGGTCTTCCGGCAGTGGGCACAGCGGCTCAAAGCCCTCGGCCTGACCACCGTCAGCGGTGATCTGTATTTGGCCACCGGCCTCTTCGACGACCAATGGGTGCATCCCGACTGGCCGAAGGATCAGCTCGACCGCTGGTATCAAGCGCCCGTGGCGTCGCTTTCATTCAACGACAATTGCGTGTTGGTGAAGGTGGAGCCGATCCGTACCGGTGACGGTCACGCGCGGGTCGGCTGGGTGCCGGAAGTGCCCCTATTTCAGGTCGACGGCCGGGTCAGCATCACCTCCAATCAGCGTCGGCAGTGGATCCGAATCAGCCGTGAGACCCTCGGCGCCACCCTCGAGGAGCAGCGTCGATTCAAGGTTTCCGGCAGCATCTACAAGCGCACCGAGCAAGTCGACAAATGGGTGACGGTGCCCAACCCAATCACCTATTTCGGGGTGGCTCTGCGCCAAGCCTTCCGCGACGAAGGGGTGTATATCCGAGGTCGTGTGCTCAAGGTCGATCGCCTTTCCGGCACCTGGAAACGGGCGGCGGTGCATCGCACGGACCTGCTCACCAGCCTTGAGGTGATCAACAAACGCAGCCAAAACTTCTACGCCGAAAGCATCACAAAATTGCTCGGGGCCGAGCTGTGCGGCGACGGCACTTGGGCGGGCGGTCTTCGGGCGATCCAAGAATTCCTGGACGAAGTCGGCTTGCCACGGGATCAATACCAAATGGCCGACGGCTCCGGCATGAGCCGCAACAATCAGTTCACCCCCAGTCAAATCACCACCTTGTTACGTTTCATGTACTTTCACCAATGGGGTCAGGAATTCGTCCGAACTTTACCCTTCAGCGGTGAAACCGATTTATCCTGGGAGAAACGGCTGGCCAAGGCCCCCTACAAAGGCAATGTGCTGGCCAAGACAGGAACCCTGAGCGGGGTCTCGACCCTGTCCGGTTATGCCAAAGGGCGTTCCGGCAAGCTCTACGCCTTTTCGATTCTGTGCAATCGATCCAAGGCCAATTGGCGAGCCAAGGATGCCCAAGATCGCATCCTCCGGGCGCTCATCGACCACGGTTGAAGAGGTAGAACGTGAAGAAAAAGGTCCCGGCAACGGATCAACGCGAGCTGTTGCGCAAGGTCGAAGAGCTGGTTCAACAAATCGAGCGCAGCGGTGAGGAAGAGGTGCCGATCCACGCCATGGTGGAAGCCATCGTCAAGGAGCTGCGCGATGAGCTCGGCATTTACGGCGCCCGCCTCTACGAGCGACTCGGCGACGACTACGTTCTGCGGGTCACCTTTCCCGGCGGCAATACGGTGGACGAGGTGTTCAGGGTCTCGCGCAGTTACGCGCCCGTGGAGCTCTGCCTGATGCTCGGCATCGTTTACATGGAAGCGGACGACGAGCGCCTCGATCCCGAGCTGGAGGCGGCCCTCGGGGTGAAGGAATTCGCCGCTGTGGAAGTGGCTTCCGAGCGCTACATGATCGGCTTCAACGTCGCTCCGGGTCATGATCACGACGGCATCGTCTACTCCCTCGGAGTGGTCCGCCACGCCATCAACCAGAAGATCCGCGAGCAGGAGATGGAAGCCATCTTCCGTCAAGCGAAGCAGATCCAGACCTCGATCCTGCCCAAGGAAGCCCCCAAGCATGCGGTCTTCGACATCGCCGGCCGGAGCCGTTCCTTGGACAGCGTCGGCGGAGACCTCTTCGACTTCATCCCGATCCACGACAAGATTCTCGGCCTGGCGATTGCCGACGCCTCCGGTCACGGATTCCCGGCGGCGCTCCAGGTGCGGGACGTGTACATGGGCCTGCGCATGGGAATGGCGCGGGATATGAAAATCGTCCGCACCGTGGAGCGGCTGAATCAGATCATCCACCAGAGCACGCTGACCAGCCGATTCGTCTCCATGTTCTATGGCGAGCTCGAGGTCAGTGGCTTGTTCATCTACGTCAACGCCGGCCACCCCGCTCCGTTCTTCCTGTCGGCTTCGGGCAAGATCCAATACCTCGAAGAAGGCGGGCCGATCCTCGGCCCCCTACCGGTCGCCATTTACGACCGCGGGGTGGTACGCCTTCAGCCCGGCGACATGTTGGTCATGTACACCGACGGTCTGACCGAAACCCATCGGATGGCCGAAGGCGGAGGCGAGAGCGACGAAGAATACGGGGTCGAGCGATTGCAGGAGGTGGCGCGCAAGAACCAAGGACGCTCTTCCCAAGAAGTGATCGAGGCCATCTTCCAAGACGTCGAATCGTGGAGCGGGCCCCTGGAGGCCGAGGACGACCGTACCGTGGTGGTGGTTCAATACCCCCCGGAGGGGTGAGGGTCACACAATCCGCTCGCGCACCTTGGCCGACACGATGTCCATGGCCCACACCGTGACCGCGATCAGGATCACCAGCGTGCCCACTTCCCCCCATGCGCCGAGATCGACCCGCGGCTTGAGGATGTAGCCGATACCACCACCACCGACGAAACCGATGATCGTGGACATGCGCACGTTGATGTCCCAGCGATAGATGGTGAAGCTCAGGAACGGCGGGATGATCTGCGGCACGACGCCGTAGCGCAGCACTTGCAGGGTGGAGGCGCCGGTGGCGGTGATCGCTTCCACCGGCCCGGTGTCGATGGATTCGATTTGCTCCGAGTAGAGCTTGGTGAGCGCGGCCACCGAATGCACCCACAGAGCCAGCACGCCGGCGAAGGGCCCGATGCCGACCCAGGAGATGAAAATCAGTGCCCACACCAACGGCTCCACGGCGCGGGTCAGGTTCATGACCGTGCGCGCCAGGGTGTAGGACCATCGGGCCACCCAATTGCCGCGGGTCAGGTTGCGCGCGGCCACGAACGAGAGGGCAAACGCCAAGGGAATGGCGAAGGCCGTGGCCATGAAGGCGAGAAAGATGGTCTGCACCAGGAGCACCAACCCCTGGTGCAAGACGTCGGCGGACGGATTCATCAACCCGCGCACGATGTCCGCCGCTTTGGAAAATTTGGTCAAGAAAGTCAGCAGCTGGACCTCGGTGATCAGCCAGCCGGTGAAAAAGGTCAGCTGGATCAAAAGCGCGGTAAACCAACCGCGGGAGGTCTGGGTCCAGGGTAGGAATTCTTCCTCGGGCATCACCCCGCGCACCGTGGCGCGCCCCGGAGAGGTGCCCAGGGGCCGATAGAAGAGGTTCCAGAGGGTCGCCAGCACGAAGGCGACGGTCACCAACCAGGGGTAAGACAGCAGATCGAGGATTTCTTCCGGGGTCAGGAGCAAACCGGTCGGCCCCCGGCGGCCCGAGAAGGCCAGGGCCAGGAACTCGATCATCAACAACACCAAAAGCATGAGAATGGTGTCGAGCATCAATCCTTGAAGCCGGCGCACCCCTTTTTTCCACGGGGTGTTTTGCTGGGCCAAAATACGTTCGCGTGCGGTGGTCATCGGCCGGCTCCTCAGATCATCGTATTCGACGCCGGCTCGGCGTCTTCACCGTAAATTTCACGGAAGGTGTCGCCGTCGAATTGCTCGGCGGTGCCCTCCCACACCTTGCGGCCGGCCCGTAGGGCGACCAATCGCGTGGCGTATCGCCGCACCAAATCGATGTCGTGCAGGGTGCAGACCACGGTCATGCCTTCCTTGCGATTCAGGTCCTCGATGTGGCGCATGATCGAGTGGCGCAGGGCCGGATCGAGGGAGGCCACCGGCTCGTCCGCCAGGACCAACCGAGCTTCCTGCATCAAGGCCCGGGCGATCGCCACCCGCTGCTGCTGGCCGCCGGAGAGGGCGTCTGCACGGCTGGATTCCCGACCTTTAAGGCCCACCCGTTCTAAGAAGCCCATAGCCTTCTTGCGCTCATATTCTGAGAATCGCAGCAGCGCGCTGGACAGCAAACCGGAACGACCCAAGGCTCCGGACAAGACGTTGATCAGCACCGTGTGACGTCGCACGAGATTAAATTGCTGGAAGATCATGGCGATGTCGGAGCGGATCTTTCGCAGCTTCTTGCCCCGGGCTCGGGTGACGTCCTCACCGAAGATCGAAACGCTGCCCTCGGTGGGCTCGATCAAGCGATTGAGGCAGCGCAAGAGGGTGGACTTGCCGGAGCCCGAAAGCCCGAGAATGGCCAAGAACTCCCCTTCGCGGACCTCCAGATCCACATTATCGAGGGCCTGGGTGCCGTCGGGAAAAACTTTCGACAGCCCCCGGGCATCGATCACGATCCCCCGCTCGCCGGACATCAGCCGTCCCCCTTTTTCTCGGTGTCCTTCTTCTCGGTGCTTTTCTCGGTGCTCTTATCGCCGTCTTTCTCCGCTTCAGGGGCGGGAGCCGCTTTCTCTCGCTTCTTCTTGAGCTTGTTCTCGGCTGCTTCGAGCAAGGAGTCGGCGCTCATGCCCGAGGTCTCCAGCGCTTCCCGGAAGCCGTCGAAAGCGTTGTCGGAGGTCACCGCCGCTTCGACCCCGGCCACCAGATCGAAATAGGCCTCGCGGCCCGCCGGTGTCTCCAAAAAGCGTGTGAACGAGGCGTGGAAGCGATCCCACAGGGAGCTGCTGAACCCTTTGCGCACGGCGCACACATCATTGGGAATGGGATCCGTCAAGGCGACGATGCGCACCTCGTCGAGGAAGGCCCGTCGGCGTTCCATGTCCATGCGCGAAAGCACCAACATGCGGGCGTCACCCACCAGGGTGCCGTCACGGGCCTGTTGGGCTCCGGGCGGTGAGTAAAAAGACGATCCGCCTACCGCCTTGCCGTCCCACACCGCTTGCACCGTGTTGGCATGGCCCCCGGAGAAATAAACCCTCCCCAGGTCCACACCCGCTCGATCCAGAAGCATGCGCGGGAAGATGTGGCCCGAGGTGGAGGTTTCGTCGGTGAAGGCAAAGCTACGGCCCTTGAAATCTTCGAGACGCCGCGCGCCGGAGTCGGTGCGGGTGAGCACGCAGCCGAAATATTCGGTCGCTTTTTCCGGCACCGGCTGGTCGGTGGTGTAGATGATCCGGGTTTCGGTCAGGGTGCCGGGCCGCTCGTATTCCATCTCCTTGCGGCCGTCGCCCACCAGGTCGTGGGGGCCGGAGAAGACGTAGCTGGAGGCGGCGGCATCCACCTCGAGCGGGGTTTCCACCAAGCGCCGTACCGCGTCTTTGTCGTCGTCCACCGGCACCTCGATCCAGCCCGGTGCCTCGCGGTCGAGGACCTCCACCAAACGTAGCCGTAGATCCGCGGTCAACGAGCGGGGAAAGGCGATCCTGCGGGCGGCGAGCCCCGCGAGATCGGCGGGCTCGGCGTTGCCGTTGCGGGTCACCAAAACCGCGAATCGATCCACCGCGCGCACCACCTGCAGCTTCGCTTCCGCTTGATATCGCTCGTTCGCCAGCATGTAGGCGAAGGCGGGCATCCACGCCACGTCGGCTTGGTCGGCACCCAGGGCTTGGATCACCGCCGCGTAGCTGGTGGGGACCTCGGTGCGCAGAATCAAGCCGGAGTCCTCGCGGATGAATCGCGCCAGCTCATCGCCGCGCCGCACCAACGTACCCTGCTCGACGCTGGGCACGAAAAGCATGCGAATGACCCCTTCGTCGGCGGCCTCCAGGCTCGCGCGCCGCTGCATGCCCCAACCGAAGACCACGAACCCCAAAGCGACCAGACACCAACCGATCCGTGGAATCCACGGTGAGCGAAATCTCTCCGTCATCAACCAGCTCCTCCTATGAGGCGCCAAGCATAGCCCAAGCCGCGACCGGCCACGAGCCGTCGACCCCGCGCCTCGAATCAAATCGATTAATTTTCCGCAAAGATTGTCGAGGCCGGCTCAGGCCGTCCCGGGAGATCGAGCGGCGGCGGTTTCGCCGGAACGCATCCAGCGGTCGAGCACCACCGCCAATTGCTCTTCCTCGAAGGGTTTGACCAAATAATCGTCCATGCCGGCTTGGAGACAGCGCTCCCTCTCCCCTTCGAAAGCGTGGGCGGTAATGGCGACGATCGGCAAGCGATCCGACGTCTCCTTGCCGCGGATCAGGCGGGTCGCCTCATAACCGTCGATGTCGGGCATTTGGCAATCCATCAGCACCAGGTCATACGACGAGCGCTCGATTGCCCCTAAGGCCTCTCGGCCGTTGTTCACCACATCGACTCCGACCCCGAGGCTTTCCAGCTGTCCGATGATCACCATGCGGTTGACCTCATTGTCTTCCACCAGCAGCACCCTGCCCTCGCACAGGGTCCGGAGCGAGCCGGAAAGAGTCGTCTTCGAGGTGGGTTCCTCGGCGACGGTCAAGGGAATCTCGAACCAAAAATTGGAGCCCTCACCAATCTGGCTATCGGCACCGATGTGGCCGTTCATCGATTCCACGATTCGACGGCTGATCGCCAGGCCGAGCCCCGTGCCCACCAATTGTTGGGGCCCGCTGCCGGATTGGGTGAAGGCGTCGAAGAGCCGCGGCAGCTCGTCCGGATCCACACCGACACCGGTATCCACCACCGCAAACCTCAACACTACCTGCTTCGAGCCGGCGGCATGACGAGCCGGCAGCACCTCGAGCACTACCTTGCCGTCTTGGGTGAATTTGATCGCGTTGCCCACCAGATTGATCAACACCTGACGCAATCGCCAGGGGTCTCCCAGCACCCATTGGGGAGCCTCCGGCCAGACGTGAGAGAGAAGATCGATCCGCTTTTCTTGGGCCTTTGGCCTCAGCAGCTCCACCACCCCGGCCACCGCCTCCCGAACCTCGAAGACCTCAGGCTGCAAGCTCAAATGCCCGGCCTCGATCTTGGAAAAATCCAAGATGTCGTTGAGCACGCCGAGCAGAGCCAACGCGGAGGAACGGATCGTTCTGGCATATCCCCGTTCCTGCGGCCCGAGGTCGCGTTTGAGCAATAAATTCCCGACCCCGAGAATGCCCATCATCGGCGTCCGAATCTCGTGGCTGAGGCTGGCGAAGAGCTCGATCCGGCTCTGGCTCAAGGATTCGGCCCGTTCCAAGGCCCCGCTCAGCTCCCGGGTGCGCTCCTCCACCCGATTCTCGAAGCGCCCCTTCAGCTCCACCAGCCTTCGGCCCATGGCCTCGAACCGCAGCTCGCGACCCGCTGACCAAGCGAGGCCCAGGGCCAAAAAACCGAACGGCAACCAGAGCGGGCGGAGGAGCCCGGTGAGACCGGAATGGGAGTCGATCACCAACGCGATCCAGGCCGCCGCGGCCCCTATTCTCAAACCCAGGGCGTGATCTTTTCCGGGCGAGGTCCGGGCAAAAACGGGTACTGAGATCGCCAGCATCGGCAGGGCTGCCCAAAACCAACCCCGAGCGGTGAGAATGCTCAGCTCCAACCCGGGCGCGAGCACCACAATGAAGCCCCAAACCAAGAAAACCACTTGATAGAGCCGCGCTGCCAGCCGTCGTTTCCGGGTCCAGAGTCGATCCCCAAGACCGACGATCCACTGCATCCAAAGGACCGGCAGCAGGAAGCGAAACGCGACCTCGGCCTTCTTCAAGGTCACGAAGTCGTCCCACCAGACGAAACGCCATTGACTGTTGAGCCAGGTGATCATAGCCACGGTGATCAGCATGCAACCGAGCCATCGCCCTTCCGCCGGTCGTCGGCCGCGGGAAAACAGTGCCGCCACCAAGCCGAGAAAGGCACACGCCGCAGCTGCCGCCAAACCCGGGGCATCCTGTCGGCTCTCCCGACGCGCCAAATCGTCGAGACGCCCCAGCTCCGGCGCGATTCTCAGGATGCCGCCGAATTGCGGCCCAAACGCGGCGTGTCGGGCCACTCGAATCGCCAACACCAAACGGCCGTCGCGCACGGCTCCTGGCGGCACCGGGACGATGGTGTGTTGGTCGTAGTGGGTCGGCGAGCCCGTTGCCGCGGGTCCCGAATGGCCGAGCTCTCGACCCCCGGCAAAGATCCGGGCATGCGAAATGATCGGCCCCAGCCGCAGACCCAGGTGCCCCTCCGGACCGGCCAGCTCTTTGGGTATCGGCTCGACGGTGAGCCGGTACCAACCGACCTCTACCTGACCAAAACCTTGGGAGCCCCAAGAGCCGGGAACGGTCGCACGGGGCCAGCTGGAATCGTCGAAATCCGGCTCTGCCCAGCGGAGGTCGTCGCCGGGCCGGAAGGCCCAAGGCTCGTTCAGCTCGATGGGCTCAAAATACGGGAGATCGGCTCCCGCGGGCGTCGCTACCGCCTGCAGAACCACAAACGGCACCCACCACCACAGCTCCACAAGCCGTGGCACGAGCCTCCGCAGGCCGCCGGGAGCCTGGGTCGTCGAAGGGCTTTCATCTCTCATGGTGCAGCTCGGTTCCCATCTCCTCCATCCACCAGTGCAGCGCTCACGCTTCCTGCAGGCGCCGAGGGCTTCTCATCATTGAATGGACATGGGAGACACGAGAGCATCGAGACCCTAAGCAATCTGAAAACACAATGCGATAACAGTTTACTAAATGAGAAGGATTAGTACAGCGCGGCCGGCCCTTCGACCGGATTCCCCAGACATTGCGTCCCCGAAAGTCCTCGGTTAAGGTGGGCTCACATAGGATGGACAGGCGCCTTCTCTCTCGTCCTCACCGGGCTGCCTGTCAGCTGACGAGTCTGCCGGACAACAAGACCTTGGAGCCCCCTTGATGAGATTCCCTTCCCGTTCAAACCACAGCGTCTTGATGGTTGCGACCATCACTTTTCTAGCCACGATCCTGCCCGTGGCCGCCCCGTCCACGGCTTACGCCCAATCCAACGACACCCCACCGCCGGCCGAAGCCGCCGGGTCGCCGGCCGCCGGGTCGCCGGCCGCCGGGTCGCCGGCCGCCGGGACGCCGGCCGCAAACCCACGGGTTGTCCTCGAAACGGATCTGGGTCGGATTGTGATCGAGCTATTTCCGGACAAGGCACCGCAGACCGTTGAGAACTTTCTTTCCTACGTGAAGTCCGACTTCTATCCCGGCACGGTCTTTCACCGCGTGATGCCCGGATTCATGGTCCAAGGCGGTGGATTTACCGCCGACTTGACGAAGAAGACCACCAAAGCGGGGATTCAGAACGAAGCCGACAACGGCCTGCGCAACGATCGCGGCACGGTGGCAATGGCCCGAACCAACCACCCGCACAGCGCCACCACCCAATTCTTCGTCAATCTGATCGACAACGGCTTCCTCAACCATCGTGGCAAGAATCCCCGGGGCTGGGGTTACGCCGTCTTCGGCCGGGTGGTGGACGGCATGAATGTGGTCGACGCTATCGCCGGGGTGAAGACCGGAAACCGCAAAGGTATGCAGAACGTGCCCATCGAGCCGATCAGCGTGAACAAGGTAAGCTTGGTGGACACCCAGACCGAATAGGCCCACACAGATACAGACCACACTGGTACAGACCACACAGGAACAGACACAGTAAGGCCCACGAGGAGCGCATCTTGAGCCAAGTCCACACCCTTCGCAGCTACGTCCTCGGCTCCTGGCACGAGGCGTCGAGCGACTTCGTTCCCTTGGTGGATCCGTCGACGGAAGAGGAGATCGCCCGGGCGTCGAGCAGCGGCATCGACTTCCAGTCGGTGCTCAAATACGCCCGCGAGCATGGGGGTCCGTCCCTGCGGGCCATGACCTTCGCTGAGCGCGCGGCCATGCTCAAAGAGCTCTCGAAAGCGCTCCGGGACCATCGCGACGAGCTGCTCGAGCTGTCCCGCCGAAACGCCGGCACCACCGATGCGGACGGCGCATTCGACATCGACGGCGCAGGAGGCACTTTGGCGTATTACGCGTCGGTGGGTAAGAAGCTCGGACATCGCCACGCCTTGGCCGACGACGACGGCACCCAGCTGGCCAAAACCGAAGCGTTCTGGGCCTGCCACGCGCGGGTGCCGCGTCACGGCGTGGCGGTGGCGATCAACGCCTTCAACTTTCCGGCGTGGGGCCTCGCGGAAAAAGCCGCTTGCGCCTGGCTGGCGGGCGTGCCGGTGATCGCCAAGCCGGCCACCGCCACCGCCTGGGTGACCGAGCGTTGGGTGGAGATCTTGCTCGAGACCGGCGTGCTGCCGGACGGCGCCTTGCAGCTGATTTGCGGCGGCACCGGTGATCTCCTGAGCCATCTCGGATCCCAAGATTTGCTCGCCTTCACCGGCTCGGCCGACACCGCTCTCAAGCTGCGCGGGGGTGACAATCTGCAGCGCTGCTCCACCCGAGTCAACGTCGAGGCCGACAGCCTGAACACCGCGGTCCTGGCCCCCGGGGTCGGTCCGGACGACGATCTCTACGGACTTTTCATCAAAGACGTCTGCCGTGAAATCACCCAAAAGACGGGGCAGAAATGCACCGCCATTCGCCGCATCTTCGTGCCCCGGGATCTATTAGACGCGGTTCAGCACGATCTGGTGGTGCGTCTGCGCAAGACCGTCACCGGCAACCCCGGCGACGAATCCGTGCGCATGGGTCCCTTGGCCACCGCCCAACAGCTTTTCGACGCCGAGCACGGGGTCGACGAGCTGGAAGGGGACGGCGCGGTCAAGATCTACGGCAGCGGCAAGCGGTGCGACGGAGTCGGCTCCGAAAAGGGCAAGGGTTTCTTCTTCGGGCCCGTGCTTTTGCGTCTCGACGAGCCCGTCGACGCGGAGCTGGTGCACACCCGCGAGGTCTTCGGCCCCGTCGCCACCCTCATGCCCTACGACGGCAAAGCCGAACAAGCCGCCCGGTTCGTGGCCCTGGCAGACGGCACCTTGGTGACCTCGGTCTACAGTGACGACGCGGCGTGGCTGGCGGAATTCACCGCCGGCGCGAGCCCTTACACCGGCCGAATCTACGTCGGCTCCTCCGGATCCGCGGGTTTCGGCTCCGGCGCCGCCCTACCCCAATCCCAACACGGCGGCCCGGGAAGGGCCGGTGGCGGCTCGGAGCTCGGAGGATTGGCCGGGCTCGACCCCTACCTGCAACGGATCGCCCTGCAAGGAGATCGAGCCGTGGTGGAATCATTGCTCGGCGCCGAAACAGAAGATTCCACGACGAGCTAAGATTCATCCACTCTGGTGTTTCGAGAATCCAGAAGGCGCGGCGCACCGTTTGGCCCTACCCGCCGGATTCGCCCAAAACGTCCGCCGGCTCTCCCAGTCATGACGTTTTTTTTGAATCCGCCTATTTTTTCTTGAATTTGGTGATCATTTGACGGCTGTAGGCCACTTTCCACCGGCCGTCGTCGAGGATCATCTTCCAGGCGTTGGGCTTGCGGGTGCCGTCTTTAAGCACCAATAGGCCGATCCACACACATTCGATCTCACACGGGGTCTTTTGGGTGATTTTGACCTCGCCGAAACCACCGCCCTGGGTAATCTCGTCGTGCAGCCCTTGCATCACCCGAGGCACGACCTGGAGCTCTTCCGGCTTGAGGTGGGCGGTGTAGATCTGCTCCCGCGCTTGGTCGAAGTCACCGGTTTCGAGCCGGCGATAGTGCTGTTTCAACACCGCCAGCGGCTCGCCGGAGGCGAGGGCCGGCAGGGGAGCCAAGAGCCATGCGACGCAGAGCACTAGGGTCGAGAGCATCAGTTGTTGTTTCATCGCGGGTAGATTCTCTTTTCGGTGTGGGTTCGGCAGTCCGTCAAAGTCCGTCGTCTTCCAACTCTTTGCGCCAACGTCGGTAAGTGGGTGGCGAGACGCCCATCAGAGCCGCGGCTCCGGACGGATGATCGTCGTATTTCTCGACCACCAGCTGCAACAGCTCGTGGCGCGATTTCCCCAACAGATCGACCCCGCCGTAGCCATGGCTGAGCAGAGCGCTCAGGTGGGGCACCACCCGCTGCCATTGGGGCCACCGGGGGGAGAAGGTGCTCTGCGCCTGCTGCAACCGGCGGCGGTAAGTGGTTTCGGGCATGCCCAAAAGGGTGGCACCTCGGCTGGCGACCCCTTCGGCCGCGGCATCGGCGGCGAGCATGAGGTCGTCGGCCAGCCAGGTCCCCAAAGGCGGACGCACCTCCCCGGTGGTGGACAGCTGGTAACCCAGCTCATTTCGCAGCGCCGACCAAACCTCGGATATTCCAACCCCGTTGGGGTGTGAGGCCGAGCCGCCCCCGATGCCCGCGGGCGCGCCGAATGCCGACACGCCTTCCCCCAACGACGGAAGAGCTGGGGCGACCTCGGAGTCCCTGGGAGCGCTTTCGGAGAACGTTGGAGCCGTCGGTGGGCTCACGATCGGAATGGACGGGGTCGGAATGGACGGGGCCGGAATAGCCGGGGTCGGGGCCTCGGCAAAGAATCGGGGATCCGTAGGCACCTCGGGGGTCGGCGCGGAATGGAACGCGGCATGCCCGGGCGGTGGGGTCGGTGATGGCGCCCCGGGCGCGGTCTCCCCCGATGGCCAAGCACCGGAGCCCGGCCATGCTCCCGTCGCCAGGGCCTCCGGAGGCGCCTTCGTCCGCACCGCCGTCTGGATCGTTTCGGAGGTCAGGCCGCCGGATTGATGATCCGCGAGACCCAGCTCCTCCATGCCGATATGGCTGCTCTCACAGAGGATCACCGCCCGCAACAAGCGATTTTCCAGCTCTCGAACGTTGCCCGGCCACGGGTAGGAGCGGATGCGGGCCTCCGCTTGGCTGGTGAGCCCTCGGATCGGCTTGCGATAGCGCTCCACGAACCGACGCAGGAAGTGCTCGGTCAACGCCACCACATCCTCGGGCCTGCGGCCGAGGGGCGGCACCTTCAAATGCACCACGTTCAATCGATGGTAGAGATCTCCCCGGAATCGACCGGCGGCCACCTCCGCCGCCAAATTGCGATGGGTCACGGCGATCAAGCGAGCGTTCACCGTGCGCGAGCGGTTGGCGCCCACCGGGGTGATCTGCTTTTCCTGCACGAAGCGCAGCAGCTTGCTTTGCACCTCCAAGGGCAGCTCGCCGATCTCGTCGAGAATTAGGGTGCCGCCGTCGGCCTCGGCCAATCGACCGAAAGACCGCCGCTCCGCCCCGGTATACGCCCCCTTTTCATGACCGAAGAGCTCGCTGTCGATCAACGACGCGGCGATCGCCCCACAGTCGACCACGATCGGTTGACGCTCCCGTCGCGGGCTCATTTCGTGCACCAAGCGAGCGACCACCTCTTTGCCCGTGCCGCTCTCCCCGGACACCAATACGGTGACGTCCGTGGGCGCCACCCGCCGCACCACGTCCAGGATCTCGCCCATCTCCGGAGAGCGATGCACCAGCTCCACCCGCTGTCGGGCGTCCCGCAGCTCCTTGAGCTCGTTTTCCAGCCGACGACGCTCCTCCGCTTGGCGCTGCCGATCCCGTTCGGCCAAGTGGATGCGATCCAGGGCCGCCGCCAGCTGGCCGCCGAGGGCGTCCAAGAACACCCGGTCCGAGGCGTCGAGGTCCGGCCCCTCGCCGCCGAGGGTGAGCAGCAACGCCCCGAGCGCCGAGCCCGGGCGGGGAGCCCGGCTGCCGTCGGAGGACGTACCGTCCGCCGACAGGGGGATCACCAGGGTTCTGCCCCCTTCGCGATGGGCCTTTTCTTCCGTTTCGCCCGTTCGTTGAGCTCGCCCGATCAGCCCCAGCTCACCGCCCTTGAGGGCAAACGCGCCGCTGGACCCTCGGCCCGGGCGGCGACGGGCCACCCCTGCCAGCAGCTTGGGCTCGTCGTCGAGCAGGGAGACCAAGGCCACCCGTCGAGGCTCGAAGGTTGCCGCCAGGTGATCGATGGCGCGGATCGCCAAGGTGCCGAGATCGGGGCTTGTGGCCACCAGTCGGACCATGTCCCAAAGCAGGAGCATGTTGCGATAGTCCTTGCTCTGGTCGGCGGTGAAAATGCCCACTAGGCGATCGTGATGGCGCCCGGGCTCGAGCTCCGAATCGGCACCCCAAAACACAATCGGATGGCTGCCCGACCGTTTGGCGTCTCCGAGGGCGGCGTCGGCCCGTTGGACGAGCTCCTGGGCGATCTCTCCCGAGCCTCCCACCAACGAATCTTCGAGCTGGGCAATGCCGACACAAAAACCCAATCTCAGCTCACCGTCCAAATAGGGCGCCGAGACCAGCTGCTCGAGCAGCTTTTCGGCCAAAATCGCCACCACCGACGGCGGGGCGTCTTCCAGGGTCACGGCAAAGACCGCCCCGCCGTAACGGTGCACCCGATTGACCCGGCCGGTGGCGTCTTCCAGCCGCTCGGCGATCTCGCGGATAACCCGATCTCCCGACGGCCGACCGAATCGCCGATTGACGTGAATCAGATCGTCGGGATTGACCAACATGAGGGCCAACGGGCGACCCCCTCGCCGCGACCGGCGGATCGCCCGAATCAACGTGCTCTGGAAATCGGCGCGGCCGGGCAAGGTGGTCACCGGATCGCGCATCACCGCGTCCGCGCGTCGGCAGAACCACACCAGCTCGGCGGCGAAATCGAGCACCCGCGGGGTCGGTCCCTCGCCGGTGGAAAGCTGTTCCAAATCCGGTGGATCGACACCCGGTCCCGAATCGATGCCGATCCAAAAGGTAACGGCGGTAAACGCGGCGCTGTAGAAGTCACGCACCGGCGGGCTCGTGCGCTCCCCACCGATCAGGCGGGTGACGCTGAAGAGATGACACCCCGGCTGCCGACTGTCGAATCGGATCACCGGCGCGGCGCCGGCTCCTCCCAGAGCCGACAGCGCCTGACGGACATCGGACGCCTCCGCCAGCTCGGGAACCGCGGGCGCGTTCTGGCCGTGAGCCAACACCGCCTCCGCGTCGTCGGTCGGGGGCAAGCATAGGCTCAGCTTCTTGACGCCCCACAATCGGCGGAGCACCCCTGCTTGGGAAATAAGAAGCGCGTTGGCATCAGACACGATTAAGCGATCTTCCTCGGGACGCGAGCGCGCGCGGAAAAACGCGCGCCGATCAAGCCTCGGTCATGATACCCCAGCCCTCGAAGCGCCGGATCGGAGGGAATCTCAGATTTTTTCGAAAGCTTGAAGGGGTTGGGCTCTTTAGAGCGCGTGGGTTGTCGACGGGGCGGCCGCGAGGTGCGGCACGCCCTAAATCATCACCCATCGACCCCATTCATTTGGAGAGACATCATGCATTTCAAGCTCAGCCTACGGGCTTTCTTACCCGCTCTGCTCCTCGCCTTGGTCACGGCCGGCCAAGCCGACGCTACCGTGACCGTTTGTTTGAGCGGCCCTAATTGTCAAAGCTGGCCCGTATCGAGCGCCGGCGATCAGCAATTTACGGAGCTACAAGACGCCTTCAATCACATCAGCAGCACCACCCATCGCAACACCACCGCTTTCGTCTACCTATCCCCCGGTCTCTACAGCAACCAGAACAGCTCCCAATATATGACCATCTCCAACCGGGTCTGGCGTCCCTCTTGCCAAACGCGATCCGGCTATACCGGATTCCGACTGGCCAATCGCACCGCGCCGACCACCATCCAAGGTACCGGCTCGCAGCCGTCCGCGGTGCAAATCTGGGCCAAGGTGCCGGATCACTTGCTGCAAAACCCGGTCTATCACGTGTCGGGTCCGGTCGTGCTTTACAAGATTTTTCACGGTCTCGGCTTCGACTCCAACGACCAGGTGACCTTGACCAACCTTTCGGTGATTTCCGACGGCGGATTCACCGAAAACGGCGCGGGCGATGCCACTATCTACACCCGACGCACCGACTTGGTAGTCGACAACAGCTTGGTGCTCGCCAACAAAGGCAAATCGAATTGTCTGCGAAAGTTTTCCGGCGACGATTTTGTGCCCGGACCGGTTTTCGGCCCTTCCTCGAGCCTCTATCTCGATCAGGAAGGCATCGTCGTCGACGAGGCCGAGCTCACCCTCTTCCACACCGTGGTCGGCGGCAACATCCACACCGGGGTCATGGTCCTGAACGGAGCGACCGCCAACGTCGGCGAGAGCCTGGTCCGCGGCAACGGTTGGGACAGCAATCACTTCCAACCCAACCACTCGGGCCACGGCATCACGTCCTTCTACCATTCGACCCAAGCGGCTTGCTTCGAGGGGGATACCCAGGTCGACGTCGACCGCAGCACGGTGATCGCCAATACCGGCGTCGGCGTGCTGTTGCGCGGCGACTACAGCGGCACCGACCAACTGATTTCCGACAGCAACCTATCCCAAAATCAGAGCTGGGGATTCGCCGTCACCGGTGGCTGGGCACCGGGCATCACCGAGCTGCGCAACGGCAGCGACATTCAAGCCCTGGGCAATCAATACGGCAGCACGGGTGTGCGCTTCGAGGACCTGATCATCGACAACTCCAGCTCGATCACCATCGACAACCCCTACACCACGTCTAACGTCACCGGTGCTCACCGTATCTTTCAAGTCACCGAGCCGGACGGTAACCCGTGGAATTCCAACAACCGTTGGGAGCAGCTGAAAGCGGTGGGCAGCGCCGTCGGCGGCCAGACCCGCGACTGTCCGTCGGGTTTCTAGGCCGCACCGCATCTAGGACGACCCCGCCCGGGTCGAATGGATCCGGGCGGGATCGAGGATGCAAACCCATCAGCATCCAAGCCATCAACCCCGGATCCCACGACCCGCGAGCGGAAGAAGGAAACTCGCGAGGGTTGGATCCGGGGTTTGCCTTCAGGGCGCGCAGGCCGAGAAGTCGTCCATCTCCACGGTCAAGGTCTTGGTGCCGTGGTAAGACACCACATTCATGCCCACCAGGGGTGAAGCCCCGAGATCCACCGCGATGACGCCCTGGGTGCCGCCCGCCGGTCGACGCCAGGTGGTGCCGCCGTCGGTAGAATATTCGACCGTGTAGGTATTGCCGCTGCGCTCGATCGCCAGCCGCACGGGCGAGCCGGCGCCGAAGAGGTTCGAGCCCAGGGCCACGTCACCCGTGCTGCCGAAACCGGTGCGAGCCCGGAACTGCAGGGCGGGACCGGAGCCGGCGAAGTCCGGCACCACCTGGACCATGATCCGGGCGTCTAGGGGATCGAGCCCCGCACGGACCATCAGACCGCCCTTGCGGTAAGCGCCACCCTCATCCTTGGTGAAGCCGTCCACATCGACCTCGGCGCGGAAATCACCCGCCAACGTGCGGTAGACGAAGACCCCGTTGTCGGTGCCGGCGTAAGCGGTGGTGCCGTTGCCGTCGATCTTCAAAGTGCCGTCGGACTCTTCCACGTAACCTTGGTCCGCGTCGCCGAGGAAAACCGAATCCCAAGCGCCGTCGAGCACGCCGTCGTCGAAGGAGTCGGTCACGCAGCCTGCCAAGGGACCGCCGGTGGCGACGAAACCGAAGTCCGCGCCGGATCTCACCTGCCAGGCCGCGAGGGTCATCGCCGCCGACGTGCCCGGACCGTTCGGACCGCTGGTGTTGACGTGTCCGGTCAAGCCGGAGTCGTCCACGGTGAGGGTCACGGCGCCGGCCGGCACGTTGAGCATGTAGGAGCCGTCGACGGCGGTGACGGTGGAGACTCCGCCCGCGCTGACCGGCACACCCGCCAGACCGGGCTCGCCGGCGCCGGCGCTGCCGTCACCGTCGAGGTCGTCGAACAATCGGCCGGTGATGAGGGCGCCTCGGGGCCGGCCGCAGCTCATCGCGGTCAGCAGCGAGCGACCCTCCTGCCGCAGACCCGCGGCGTCGGTGCCGCCGAAGACCTGACCTTCGGTGTACCAAGCCGCGTAGTCCTGGAGCCCTTCCGGCAACACCGGCGGGAAGTCGACACTGCCGCGGGGCACCATGGAAAAGATGCGCAGATCCCCATGCTGGTCGCGCAGGGCGCGGATCGAATCCATGGTGTCGGCCAAGACTTGGCCGGCAAAGGTACCGATTTGGGTGTTGTAGTCGCCCATCCAGGAAACCGCTCCCGAGGGCAAGAAGTCGCCGCTACCGTCCTTCAGACCGATGCCAGACACCAGCGCCTCCTCGTAGGCTGCCGGGCCTTCGCCGTAAATGTCGATGTTGGCCAGGCCGTCGGACGCCCAGATCACCACCATGCCGTGGGACGGATCACCGGAGCCCTGGAAGAGATCGCGGGCCTTCTCAAATCCCAGAGCCGCCGGGCTGGTGGTTTGGGGATGGTAGGGATCGAGTATCGGTAGGCCGGAGGCGCGCAAGAGGCCGTCCAGCTCCGCGGGCTCCGTGAAGGCGGATTCCACTTGCGCCGAGCTCAGCATATTGACGCCCGCATCGTCACCGCCCTCCACGCTCAACATGGCGACCCGGGTGTCACCGTCGCGCAGGGCCAGACCCGCATTGATCTCCAACAAGCCTTCGATCACCGCGTCGAGCTTGCTCATCTCGCCGTCGATCGGCCGCGCCATGGAGTCGGAACGATCCACCACATAGAGCACATCCAAGCCCGCGTCGGCATCGCACGGCAGCGGATTGGGCGATGGACGGAATTGGGACGGACGACAGAGGCCGAAACCGTCGAAAGCTACGGTCATCGGCGTGGACTCGTCGTAGGAGGTAACGGTCGGTCCTACCCACATCTGCTCACCGACCTCGATCACGGTGCTGCCGCCGGTGCCGCCCAAGGGCTGAATCCAGCTATCGCCGCGGTCGGTGGAGTAGTAGACGGAGAACACATCACCCCGGCGCTGGATGGCCACCCTCACGGGCAGCTTGATGCCTGGCACGGTGGAGCCCACCTCGTAGGCCAGGAGGTCGGTGCCCCGGGCGTCGAATTGCAGGGACGGACGAGCCGGCTCACCGGGATCCGCGGACGGGTGGTGAGGCACGTATTGCACCATCACCCGAGGCGCGTTCGCCTGGAGACCCGCTCGCACCGTCAAACCGCCCTTTCGGTATTGACCGCCTTCGTCCACGGGCACGTCGACGATATCCAGCTCGACCCGGAAATCGCCGGTGGTGATCTGGTGTAGGAAAGCCCCGTGATCCGCGGCGTGGTAAGCCTCGGAGCCGGTTCCGCTGAGCAAAAGATGGCCGTTCGACGCCACCGACGAGCTGCCGTTGCCCAAATCGGCGGCCTGCCAATCGGAGCTCAGCCCAGCGTCGAATTCTTCTTGGCAGCAGCCGCGTCCACCGGCCACACAGGCGGTGGTCGGCGAGTCGGGCTCGCAGGAATCCACGATGCCGTTGCCGTTTTCGTCCGGCTCGCCGGGATTCTCCGCGGCAGAGCAGGGATCGGGCTCAGGACCGCTTCCACCGCCGCCACCGCCACCGCCGCCACCGCCACCACCGCCGCCACCACCACCGCCTCCGCCGCCTCCGCCACCACCACCGCTACCGGTGGGAGGACCGTAGATCCGGAGGTTGTCGATGGCGCCGGCAAAGGAATTGGTGCCGGATTGCAGGGAGCTGATGCGAATGCGGACGTCGCCGGAGCCGTCACCCACGTAGGTGAATCCCACGGCGGGAGTCAAATCCTGGCCGTTCGGACCGCCGACCCAGGCACCGGGGTGGTGGGTGTGGTCGGCCAACACGGAGCCGTCCTCGCGCAGGATCTCGATCACCAACGCGTCGTCGGCCTCCGTCGCCCGGGTGCATTGCGCCCAAACCGACGGCCCCGCGTCGAAGGAAACGCTGTAGGACTTGCCCGCGTCGTTGGCGCTGACGCCGGTGTCGAGCTCCAGGGCGTTGGGTGCCGTGGTGGAGCTACCGGTGTAAAGGTGCAGGGCGTAGTCCGCATCTAGGCCCATATCCAGGTCCACAGCATGGGAGTGATTGACCCCGGAGCCCGTCCAGCCGGGCACGGTGCCGTCGCCGAATACCTCCAGATTGGTATCGCATTGGCGACCTTGGAGACCGGGGCTATAACCGCCGAAATCTTCCTCAAAAAGCAACACTTGGGCGGACACTGGGAGGACACATAAAGACGTGAGGCAAATGACGAAAAACAGGAGGAATGAACGGCCGCAAACCGTTCGGTCGATCTGGCGGATGGGGGTCGGCATCGAGCTATCTCCAATCGAGCAAATGAGTGAATGTCGTTTTGCTCTTCGCTCACCACCGGAGTCTTGAGTTCCGTGTCATCCGCGGGGCGGATCGTGCGGTCGGGGGACGGTCGTGAGTCGAGGCGTAGACCCTCCCTTACCGCAAGGAGCGTGCCGACCTGCGCACCTCGATCCATCGTTTCTCGATCACCCCCAGCCTTCTTCGCGGGGCGCTGCCCCTTCGAGAGGCTTGATCTGACAGATCCAAAGCCCACTAAACCAAGACCGTCGCCGCAACTAGGAAAAACCTCTCGAAACATGTAATACATCCAGAGATATCAAGAGAGGACGATCTAACTGAGCCGCTCCTGATGCGCGGTTTTCTTCGAAATTCCCTGTTCTGGAGAAAAATGTGGCGGATATTCCGGTTTGCAAACCGGAATATCCGCCACATTTTTCTCCACCGCTTTTTTCGCGGTTTATTGCTTGCGGATTTTCTCAACCGCGGGGATAGGATCCCCGGAATCCCGTTCCGCCACCGCCTGCTTGAATCCCACCTCTTCCGCCCTCTCCTTGAACCACACGCCTTCGGGGCTGTGCCGGGCGATGCCGTCAAAGAGCGTCGCCAGGGTTTGGGTGCCGGCCAGCCCCATGTTGTCGTACGCCTGGTTGACCATCATCTTCATCATCATCAGCTGATTCTTGGGCACCCCTTGGATCCGGCGAGCCAAGGCATCGACGGCGGCGTCGAGCTGATCGAGGGGCACCGCCTGGGAGATCAAACCCATCTCCTGCGCCTCTTTGCCGGTGATCAAATCGCCGGTGAACAACATTCTCTTGGCTCTCTCCGCACCGAGCCGATACACCCACATGGCCGTGGTCGGGCAACCCCAAACCCGCGACGGCGGATAACCGATTCGGGCCTGCTCGTTCATGACGATGATGTCGCAGCACAGGGCGATGTCACTGCCGCCGGCCACCGCGTCGCCGTGGATCCGTCCGATGACCGGCTTCGAGCAGCGCCAAATGGACATGAAGCAACGCGTGCAGTGGCTCATGAAACCGAAATCGACCATGGGGTCCCAAGGCATCTCTTGGATGCCCGGATTCGTGCCGGGCTGCTCCGCGTAATCCTTCAGGTCGTATCCGCCGCAGAACCCGCGACCGGCTCCCGTCAACACCACGACGTGCACGGAATCGTCGCGCTCGGCGTGGCCGAAGGCGGCGGCAATGTCGTCCGGCATTCGCTCGCTGATGGCGTTGAATCGCTCCGGTCGATTGAGGGTTACGGTGGCGACCCGCCCCTGGGTTTCGTAAAGCACACTGCCGAATTCCATGGACCCGTTCCTTTCTGGATGGTCAACGTCTCAAGTCTCGATTGCCGCCAACAAGTCTTCGAGCATATCTCTGAGCTCGGGACGCTCCTGCCCATCGTTCAGGATCGTTTCGATCCGAGAGCGAATCCGCACATCTCCCGAGCTTGCGCAGGCCACGATCAACGCCGGCAGACCCGGGTGATTCAGGGCGGACCCCGGCTCATTTCGTGATTCTTGCGTCACCAGCTGACGATATCGCTCCTCGGGATCCGTGCCGCCTCGGTTGAATCGACGAGCCACCTCGGCGGCGCGCTCAGCCATCTCCCGCAGCTCACGGGAGCGTTCCTCCGTCAGCTTCGCAGGTCCACTGCCGTCGAAACCGATCCACGTCTCCAACAACCACAACGCCAAAGCCACGCCGTCTTCGGGGTGAATCAACGAAGCCTGATCCCGTTGTTGTCGGGTCGGTCGCCAATCGTCTCGCCGGTCCGCCAACACCAACCAACCGCGAGCCAACCGCCGATCCGCCACCGCACCGTCACCGCGCCAACGCAGGCTTGGCGGATCGTCGGCAAAGAGCCATTCCAAGCTCTCCGGCACCTCTTGCCGCAACGCCTCGATCGCCTCGCCTAGGAATGAATCTCGCTCCGAATCGGACATCTTGCCGGACCTCCAGGTTTCGCAAACAGCTCTACACACACGCCCCAGATCTCATCCCTATGCTAGGGTTTCAGCTCGTCTTGATCCACTGTCGAGAAAGCTGGATCAGGGCGCCTAGGCCGGCTCCTTACGATGGGCAGACGGGTGAGCAAATGTGTCCATTCGATCTAGGCCGACGCCGACCTTGATGGAGTCGCCGATCTTCATGTCGACTCCACGGAGCCGAGCGCGACGTTCGCGGAGATCCAGCAAGTGCGCGGGTTCCGAAGCCGTCCGTGCTCAGGCCGGAGGTAGAATCCCGGTGCTTCGAGGAATTGTGAAGTCCCAAGGAAATGGAGCCAGAACGATTCAGAGAGTCCGACATGAACCCATCCACGATCCGCAGGAAGGTTGCAGAGGAAATCGCGAGGATCCCTGACGAGAGCATTGCGAAGCTCTACGATTTGGTTCACAGCTTCCGGCTCCAGCCGCCGCCCGCCGACAATGCCGACAGAATAATGAGCCTAGCAGGCAGCTGGGAAGACATGGCGGAGGAAGACTACGCATCTTTCCTCGCAGAGGTCGAAGAGCGAAAACATCAAGCGGGCAACGGGAGGCGACTCCGTGAAGCCGGCCTTGATTGACACGAACATCATCTCAATGTTCATGCGTGGACATCCAGCCGTGAAGAGCGCCATCGCCGCGTATCTGCTCTGACACCGGAACCTCCAGTGAAGGTTCCTCGTGAGGTGAGGTCAGGTCATCTCCCCCGGTCTGTGCGTTGGGCCGATTAAAAGCCCCCCATGGAAAACGGCAAACTTTTTCTCCTAGCCGCTGACACCATCCTTTTTCTTCATGTGGCCTTCGTTGCGTTTGTCGTCTTCGGCTTCGTTTTGATTCTCGTCGGCAAGCTGCGATCTTGGTTTTGGGTCAGGAATCCGTGGTTCCGTTGGACCCACCTCGCGGCCATCGGCTTCGTGGTGGTCCAATCCTGGTTTGGCGCCATTTGCCCTCTCACCATTTTGGAGATGGCTCTTCGAAGACAAGCCGGGGATGAGGTCTATTCAGGCTCGTTCATTGCCCATTGGCTCGAATCGATTTTGTACTATCAAGCACCGCAGTGGGTCTTTGTGGTGGGCTATACGGGCTTCGGCTTGTGGGTCGTCGCCAGTTGGTTCTGGGTTCGGCCGCGCCGTTTTAAGGATGGAAACTGAGGCGAGCCCCTCCGACTGTCAGCTGATAGCATCCTCGACTATTCCGGAGGTTAGGAAAAATGGACTCATGGCTCGACCGAATTCGCCCCATCACGACAAAGCGAGCGCCGGTTTCTATCGAGGAAGTCGATGCATACGAGGCAGCACAGGGCCCACTCCCCAGTGGCTACCGGAGTTTCATGAATCGGTTCGGAGTCGGCACGGTCACGAATTGGGTGCGTGTTTATCCACCCGCGCGCATCGCTTCGGAATGTGAGGCGTGGCGAGAGCGCATCTTCGATTATTGGTTCTGGGAGTCAGACGGGACGGATATGGATCACGAACGCGCGCTGGACTGCGTTTGTTTTGGGGACACGATGGGTGGCGACGAGCTGATCGCTCACCCGCAAGCGCCGGACGAGGTATATATCCTGCCGAGGAACTATGAGGTGGTGATGCGCGCCGGCTCGAGCTTGGAGGAAACGCTCGTGTGGCTCCACGAGTCGGGGAAGCTCACTGCGCCCCTTCGCTCCTGGTATTTCGAGCCCTGGGTGGAGCGTCTTGGGTGCCGCGCGGAAGGGACGGGTGCCGAGCACGAAGAGATCGTTGCCGCGGTCCAGAGGACCGGTCTCGTCGATCACAGGGAGGACGCTTCACCGGAGGAGGCGGAGGAGGACGGCGAAGTCACAACCCTGCTCATCCCATGCGTGGGTGGCCTCATGGGGATTCACGACGCAAGCGACATCATGCTTGTATGCGACGCAGATGCTGACCAAGACCTGCTCGGAAAGCTCATCCAAGCCCTCGAGAGCAGCGGCTGCACAACTTCTGAGCTCGAGTGTGTGCCGGCACCTTAAGAGGCATCGGGAGAGCTAATCCGAGCTCGAATCCCAGAGCGCCCTGGATCGGGCACGACGCGGCCACCTCAGACGTGCCGACCAGAATCTCACTGCCGTTCCAGAAATTCTCTGATCAAACCCTCCTGAACAACGGCAACCGTTTGCCGGACCAACCCGGAAATAGACCGCTGTCGTGCTCGGGCGCGATGTCGAAGTTTTGGCCGGCTACCTCGGAGAAGATGGATCGGAAGTCGGTAGTGACGGGCAGGTCTCGCCCTTCGTAGAGCTGATCGCGATCCAATCCCGGGAAATCACCGTGCACCTTGCCGCCGTCGATGCCGTTGCCGAGCACGAAGAGGCAGGAGCCGTGACCGTGGTCGGTGCCGCCGGTGCCGTTTTCGGCGGCGGTGCGGCCGAACTCGGTCATGGTCAAAACCGTGACGCGATCCCGATCCGCGCCCAGGTCGTGCCAAAACGCTGCGATGGCTTGGCTCAGGTCCCGAGCCTGACGGGCGAATGAGCCGGTCAGGGTGCCTTGCTGCACGTGGGTATCCCAGCCCCCGGACTCGGCGAAAGCGACCTGCAAGCCGACGTTGGATTTGATCAAAAACGCGATTTGCTTCAGGGAGGCCCCGAGGGGTCCGCGGGGATAGTCGGCCCCGGCGGCTGGACGGTAGTTGCGGACGTCCAACTTGTCCAACATATCGACCGCTTCGAAGGTGTCGGCGGCGGTGTCGTGCAGCAGCTCCTGGGAGGTTTGGTCGTAGAGGGCTTCGAACCCTTGACCCGCGGCGGCCGAAGCCTGCGGCGCCGACGGCAGATCGACTTTGAAGTCGCGCAAATTGGTCACCGCCAGGGCGCTTTGCTCGCCGTAGAGGGAACGGGGCAGAGCCGGGGTCAGACTCACCGCGCGGAAGGGTGTGGCGTCGTGACCGAGCCGGCCCATGACCCGATTCAGCCAGCCGTCGGCTGTGCCTTTGCGCCCGGGGGTGCCGGCTTCCATGTAGTCCTGGGCGTCGAAGTGGGAACGGGTGGTGTGGGGCGAGCCCATGGCGTGCACGATGCCCAAACGACCGTCTCGCCACATGGGCAAGAGAGGGTCGAACGCCGGGTGTAGACCGAAACCCACCCCCAAATCGTGGACCGCGCGACCTCCGGCTGAGCGGGCGGCATCGAGGTGCAGGCGCGGCCGTAGGGCTTTGAGCTGCCGTCCCGCTCGTCCTCCGAGGGGCGGGACCGCGGCCAGGGCGTCCATGGCACCCCGCTGGAAAATGGTCACCAAGACCTTGTCGCGAGTCGAGCCTTCCGGGGCGGTGGCGGCCGACGCGGCCCGTTCCAAAAAGGTCGGCCCCGCGCCGACGGTGAAGAGGGCGACACTGCCGGTTCGCAAAAAAGCTCTTCGATTGAGCATGTCCGTTCCTTTCCTATCCTGTTTTCACGTGCCTATTTTCAGTCTTGAAGCGCCGTTCGTCGAGCCGGGCGAGCGGCCGCCCAGCCGGGGTAGCGCTGCGCGCAATCCCGGTCTGCGGTCAGAAATCGGGTTGTGGAGCCACCCTGGGCGGCCGGCCGAGATCCCCTCACCGTCGCTGGAATTCCGGTGAGCCCAGAATCACACCCGCCACGTGGGCCACGGGGCTGTGATCCGCGGGGCCTACGGGCGGGGGCGCCCGACGCCCGCGTCGTTCCAGGCCGCGCCGCCCCTGCCCCGGACCTGACATCACATCCCAGTCGTCGTCCATGGACTCAGGACCGAAACCGAGATCCTCGTCGTGAGACGGCGCGGCGTCGGCGATCTTCTGCGCCAGCTCAGGATCGTGGATCACCTCCCGGAGACGTATTTTGGTGGCATGGACGTCTCGCTCGATCAAAAGCAGGGGCAAGTAAAGGTCGAGGGCTTCGTCCAACGACGCCGGTCGCTGCTCTCCGGCCAAGGACGCGAGATCCAAGCGCACACCCGGCACTTGACCGGTGGCCAGCTGGAGGCCGAAATTCATCCGGCTCAACAGGGCTCCCGTATTGACCCACGCGCCGGCGCGATCCGGGAATCCGGTGGGCGCCTGGTAGGCGTAGAGCGGCTGCCCCATGCGCCGGATCCAATCGTAGATGCCACGGGGATCCGTGACCTCCGCGTCCACCACGCGCAGGGCCGAGATCACCACCTCGAAGGGACTTTTGATCTTGGCTCGGCGGGCTTCCGAGGCCCAGAATTCCGGCGATTCCACCAGCGTGCGCACCCACTGGCCCAAATCCCCGCTGGTCCGCTCATAGGTCGCCGCCAACCGATCCACCAGAGCCGACGGGGGCTCGTCCCGCACGAAACGCACGGCGAATTTGCGCGCCAAATGGTGGGCCGTCGACGGATGGGCGGCGAGCAGGTCGAGCACCTCGAGGCCGTCTTCCACGCCTCGACCGGCCGGTAGCTCATGACCGAGCACGGTTTTCGGACCCGCGTCGTGGGCGTCGGCTCGGAAGATAAAGGACTCTTCGAAAAGGAAACCCGCTTCGGGGTAACGCTGGGCGCGACGGATTCGACGTCCGAGGTCACCGCCTCGACCCGCGGGCGGATAGGTGCTCCAACCGGTGAAAGCTCGTGCCACCTCCACCACGTCGTTTTGGTCGTAACCGCCGTCCACGCCCAGGGTGTGCAGCTCCATCAGCTCGCGGGCATAGTTTTCGTTCAGACCCTCGCTGCGCCGACCCCGACGTTGCCGATCTTCACCGGACCTGCTGTTTCGCTGCATTCGTTGCTGCCGACGACGCTCCCAACGCCTCGCGCGACGATCGTCGAAAGCGGCGCGGCGTAGGTCGAGGGTGGTTTCGGCACCATCGCCGGCTGTAGAGCGCACGTTGTCCAGGTAGTGCAACATGGCGGGATGTTTGGCGGTGGCTTCGAGCATGGCCCGAAAGGAGCCGGTAACGTGGGGGCGGATGGCGTCCCGCTCGTAGGGCCAGACGTAGATCCTGGCCTGATTGTCGGTGATCGACACATTGAAGTGGTTGAACCAAAAGTCGGTGAGCACCTCGCTCAGCTGGTTCTCTGAATAGACTCCACGGATGAGCTTCTGCCCCACCAGCTCGTAAGTTGCCTCTCGACGCGGGCGTGCCCCCCGTTCCCTAGCCCATTGCCGGGCCTTGCGCCGATCGTCCCGCTCCAGACCGTCGCGCCCCGGACCATCGCCCCCACTGAGCTGCAGATCGTCGCCGTTTTCCGGACGATCGATGACCCCTTCGCGGATCGCCATGCGCAGCACCGCGCCGCCGTTCGGATACACCTCCGCGGTTTTGCGCGCCGAGAGATCCAGGCTCTTGGCTCCGCTCAGCTTCTGGTCGACGACGGGGTCCGGGAGATCTCCCCGCAGCTGTTGCTCCAACCACCGTTCAAGGCCCGTCTCGACCACCCGATCCACGTCACCGGGGCGCGCGCCGAAGGTGAAGCGGTCCAAGAGGTAGGCCGCCGCTTGCCGTTCCGTGAGCCCCGCCTCTCGCCAGGGCATGTGCAGCCCACCCGGCTCCGCTTCCACGGACGGGCCCAGAAGGGATGCCGACAAGCCTGCGCCAACGATCACCAAGGTGACGATCACGAATCGCCACATGCCGGCCGAGCACATCTTCCACAACTCACTGCCGCCGCCGTTCACCGACATCGTCGCCTCCTAGCTTGTCCACCCAACTGGTCCACCCAACTGGTCCATCCAGCTCAACACTCCGGACGAATCACCGTCTTTCACTTTCTCTAAACCATGGCGTGGGTCTTTCCTGCGGGTCGATTTGAAAAAATTTCAGCTTATACTCCGCTCGTGGCACCGCGTTTCGACCTCGACCAAAAGACCCTCGTGCTGGGCGTCGCCGATTTGCTCGACGCTCAGCTCGTCCGCAGCCTCGGATTCGCCAATCGTGGCGGCTACGAGCGCATGTGGCTGGGTCAAGCTATCCACAGCCGCTATCAAGAGCAGGCTTTGGAGAGCGATCCCACCTATCGCACTGAGGTTCAGCTCAAATATACCTTCGATTTTCGCGGTTGGACGGTGACCATCCAAGGCCGGGTCGATGGCCTGCGACGGGATCAGGACGGCCGAAGGGTGGTGGAGGAGATCAAATCCATCCGTCGCGGCGCCTCGCTGATGCCGGCCACCCGCGAGCTCTACGAGCGCCAAGCCGCCCTCTACGTATGGCTGCTCAGCCATCTCGAGCCGGACGCCGAAGCCCCACCGATTGCCGCCGAGCTGATCCTGATCGAGATCGGCGGCGAGGGGGTAGCGCGGGAGCCGGTCGAGATCCACATGAAGGCCCTCGACGCGTCGATCAAGCGACGCATCAACGGATTGCTGCGCAGCTTCAAGGAACGGCTGGCGGCGCGGGACGCCCGGCGCGACGCCTCCGACGGCTTAGCCTTTCCCTATCCCGACCAGCGGGCCGGCCAAGACCAGATCATCGAATCCGTGGAGCGCGCCCTGGACCAGCGGGAGCACGTGTTGGTAGAGGCGCCGACCGGCATCGGCAAAACCGTCGCCAGTCTCTTTCCGGCGATGAAATATGCCCTGGCCCACGATCTCAAGGTCTACGTGCTGACCGCCAAAACCCTGCAGCAGGACATGGCCACGGCGGTGGTGTCACTGCTCAATCGAGCCGGCTCCTTCCGCTCCCTGCGGGTGCGCGCCAAGTCGAAAATGTGCACCAACGATCAAGTCCTGTGCCACGAGGAATATTGCAATTACGCCAAGGACTACTACCTCAAGCTCCATCGAACGGGGGTCGTGCACCAGCTGCTCGACCGCCATGACACACTGCTGCCCGATATCGTCCGCGCCGACGCCAAACGGGCTCAGGTCTGCCCCTTCGAGGTCAGCCTGGAGCTGAGCCAGCACGTGCAGGTCTTGGTCTGCGACTACAACTACGCCTTCGACCCCTACGTGGCCCTGACCGACTTCGCCGCCGACGCCGATCTCTCGAATACGGTGTTGGTGGTGGACGAAATCCACAACCTGGTGGATCGCGGGCGTCGCTACTACAGCCCGACCCTATCCTCGGAGATCTGTCGTCGGGCCGCCGAGGAAGTGGCTTTGGGCGGCGCGCCCATTCACTACGAGCTGGCCCAGCTGTGCTTGGACCTGGAAACCCTGATCACCGACAACGTCGCCGACCATCAACCCCCGGGCAACGTGCCGTCGTGGGCGTTTGAGCAAGCCCTGCCCGAGGACGAGCTCTGGCGCCTACGCCCCCGCTTCGACAAAGCCTTCGTCGACTATTTGGAGTTCCGGCGCGAGACCAAAAGCCTGACCGCCGACGACCGCTTCGTGGACCTCTATTTCGAGCTGCTGCGTTTCTTGAATGTCCTGGTGGTCTCAGATCATGCCTTTTCCCACTATTTGGAGCGCGAGCAGCAGGACTATCGATTCCGCATCCTGTGCAAGGATCCCAGCCGATTCCTCGGTCAGGTGATCAATCGCTGCCATTCGGTGATCGGCCTATCGGCCACCCTCTCCCCCTACGAGTTCTATCGCGATCTGCTGGGTTTCGATCCCGAGCGCACGGCTCCGGTCCGCGTGCTGCACAGCTTTCCGGAAGAAAACCGCCGGGTGGTGATCGATTCCAGCGTCGCCACCAGCTACAAAGAACGCCCCGCCAACCTGGGTCGCATCGCCGAGCGGCTGGCGGAATTCGCCGACGCCGTGCCCGGCAACACCCTGGCCCTCTTCCCCAGCTATCGCTTCCTCGGCGACGTGGCGACCCTCATGCGGCCGAAACGCAAACGGGTGCTGGTGCAAAACGCCGGCGACGGCGACGCCCAGCGGGAAGACATCCTCGACACCCTGCGCACCGCCATCTTCGGCGACGTCTTGCTCCTGGCGGTGGCCGGCGGAGTCTTCGCGGAAGGCGTAGACTATCCGGGCGACGTGCTCAAAGCCGTCGCGGTCGTGGGTCCCTGCCTGCCGGCCCTGAGCTTGGAGCAGCAGTTGCTCCAGGCCTATTACGACGAACGATTCGATCGCGGTTTTGAATACGCATTCGTGGTGCCGGGCATGACCCGGGTGGTGCAGGCCGCCGGTCGGCTGATCCGCTCGCCCGAGGATCAAGGTGTGATCGCCCTCTTCGATAAACGTTTTCTTTGGTCCGTCTACCGCCGACACCTGCCGCCGGATTGGCTACCCGAGGACGGCCGAGCCCGGGAGCTGGTGGACGAGCCGAGCCGAGCCGCCCAACATTTTTTCGAAACCGTCGCCTCCACCGAGAGCTTCAACGAATGAAATCGACGTTCCGACTCGCTCCGCTCCTGTTGGCCGCCGTGCTGACCGTGCCCTGGGCCGGTGGGCTGGCCGCCCAAGCCGCCGCCCTGCCCGACGGCACCGACGAGGAAGCCACCTTGATGCTCGAGCAAGGCCGCGACCTCGCCCGGGCCGGACGCGCCCGCGAAGCGCTGCCGTTTTTCGAGCAAACCCTGGACATGGCGGAAGCCCAGCTCGACCACGACTCCGTGCCTCTCGCCTTCCTGCTCCACGAGCTGGCCCTGGTCTATCGTGACGCCGGGCGACCGGATCGCGCCGAAATGGAGCTGCGCAGATCCCTCGGCATCTTGGATCAAGTGCTCGGCACCGGACATCTTCAGGCGCTGCCGGTGGTGGCGGAGCTGGCGGATCTGCTTGCCGAGCAAGAACGCTATGCCGATTCGGAAGCCCTCTATCGTCGGGCGTTGGCCTTGCTCACCCAAGCCCAGCAGGCGGGCGCGGCAGGCCCGGATCTCAACGCCGAGGCTGAAGTCGTCGCCACCCTCGGTCACCTGGCGCTTCTGGCGGACATTCAAGGTCGCGACGGCGAAGCAGAGAACCTCTATCGCCGATCCATTGAGCTGGCGGAGCAGCATGGGCACCACAGCCCCGAGCTGGCGGCAGCGCTCAACAACCTGGCCTCGATCCACCACCGGCGCAACGAGCTCGACACCGCCGAACCCCTCTATCGCCGAGCCCTGGAGCTACGCCGTAACTTGCTGGGGGATCGGCATTGGGTGGTGGCGGTGAGCCTCTCAGACCTGGCCCTATTGGAATTCCGTCGCGGCAACTACGATCCGGCCCAGCGCCTGGCCGACCAGGCCGCCGCCCTGTTGGAGCCCTATTGCGGCGCCCTCAATGCCGAGGCGGAAGGTGTTCGGCGCAGCGCCCGCGAGCTTTGCCGGGACACCAAAACCCTTCAGCAACGGCTGGCCAAGGCCGCCGAAAACACGGATCCGAGCCCGGATTCATCCCGGGCCTTGGTCCCCGAGCCCCAGCCCGAAAGCGTGCAGGTCTCGAGCAGACAGGTTTCAGGCAAACAGGGCCAGAGCAGCGGCCGGACCGGCGTCTTCAGGGTTCAGCTCGCCGCTCGCCAAGACGCCGATCTCGCCCAGCAGGAGCTGGCGGACTTTCAACAGCGCTTTCCCCAGCTGCTCGGCACCCTCGAGGGTCGGTTGGAAACCGTCGACCTAGGGGCCAAAGGCATCTGGCATCGGCTGCAATTCGGCACCTTCGACGCCCGCCAAAAAGCCCGGGACCTATGCGAGGCCCTGCTACAACAGGGCCTCGCCGACTGTTGGGTGGCCGAGGAAGGTCAGTAACGGGTCCGCCAGTACTTGGAACCCGCCACTTTTGATGCGCGGTGGGCGGAAAGGAAAGCGCACCGGTCAATCCACAGGTCATCCACCGGTCAATCCACAGGTCAATCCACAGGTGTGATCGTTTGAGCGATTCGACCCTCGAAGTCTGGAAAATCAAATGAAGACATATACTCATATCTTGATACAGTGGACTTCAAGTCCGCCAGCTGTTTAGGGCAAACCGTGGGTAACCGCGGGACGCAAAGCTACGGGGCTCCACCTCAGAGAGGTCCTTTGGGCACCCAGCCGGAGCCGGCCGAGCCGTCAGCCACGACGAACCCCCCACGTCGGAGAGCCCCCAATGACCAAACCCTCGCCCCCCTCGTTGAGCTTCATGAGCTGTTTGCTGATCCTGATGCTGGCGGCTTCTACGCCCGGTATCGTGCTGGCCGGATCGCCGACGAACCCGATTCTCTTCGTCACCCAGATGCCGATTTCCCAGGATTTCGCCACCATCGGCTCGACGTTTTCCAATCACCATTCCCGCATCGATAAGGTCGGTCGGGGTGGAGACCTCTACATTCGCTACACCGACGGCACCCTGCGCAACCTCACCCAAGAGGCGGGTTACGGCAGCACCGGTGTGTTTCAGGGCACCGACGCGATCGCCGTGCGCGATCCCCACGTCCATTGGAGCGGCACCAAAGCTTTGTTCAGCATGGTGATCGGCGCACCCCCCGCCCAATACCAATGGACCACTGAATATTGGCAGCTCTACGAGATCACCGGCCTCGGAGCGGGACAAACGGCGGTGATCACCAAGATCCCGAACCAGCCGGAGACCTACAACAACATCACGCCGGTCTACGCCAGCGACGGCCGGATTCTCTTTACCTCGGACCAACCCCGAGGCGGAGATCAGCCGCATCTCTACCCCCAGCACGACGAATACGAGTCGACGCCCACCAACACCGGCCTGTGGAGCTTGGATCCGTCCACGGGCGAGGTGTTTTTGCTCCAGCACTCGCCGTCCGGATCGTTCACGCCCTTTGTCGACAGCTACGGCCGGGTGATCTTCACCCGCTGGGATCATTTGCAGCGGGATCAACAGGCGGACGCCGACGCCCTGGCGGTGCTGGACGGCAATCCCGCGCCCTACGGCACCTTCAATTGGCAGAGCGAAGGCGCGAATGCCCCCATGCTCAACGACCGGACCGAAGTGTTTCCGGAGCCTCGGCGTGCGCGCACGGATCTCTTGGCCGGAACGAATCTCGAAGGCCACTCGATCAACCATTTCTTTCCGTGGATGATCGCCCAAGACGGCACGGGCGAGGAGACCCTGAACCACATCGGTCGTCACGATTTGCACAATTACTTCAATCGCAGCCTCAACGACGACGGCAACCTGATCGAGTTCATCGCCTCAGTATCAGGCCGACCGAACCAGAGCTCCATCCTGAACGCCTTCCAAATCCGCGAGGATCCGTCCGTCGCCGGTCGCTATCTGGCGGTGGACGCTCCCGAGTTTCGCACCCACGCCGCCGGGCGGATCGTGGCCATGAGCGCGCCCCCATCCTTGGCACCGGATCAGATCTTGGTGGACTACATCACCCATCCGATCACCAACACCCAAACCGACGACGGTGACCCGCCGCCGTCGACCCACACGGGTCACTATCGGGACCCTCTGCCCCTGTCCGACGGCATCGTGGTCGCCGCCCACACCGCCGAAACCCGTATCGCCGGCAACGAGGGCACCCGCGCCAACCCGATGCCCCGCTACGACTTCCAGCTCAAGACCTTGGCCCCGAGCGGCGGTTATTTGGCCGCCACCGGATCTTTGACCGGCGGCATCACCAAGTCTCTGACCTATTGGGATCCCGACGTGTTGGTGAGCTACAACGGTCCGCTGTGGGAGCTCCAACCGGTGGAGGTGATCAGCCGACCCCAACCGCCGGATACGTCCATGCTGGAGCTCGAGGCGCCGGAGCTTCAGATGTTCCAACAAGAAGGGGTAGACCCCGCCGCCTTCACCGCCGACTTGGCGGTCCGGGGCCTAGCGTTGGTGGTGAGCCGCAACGTCACCCGCCGGGATTCCGACGACCGTCAGCAGCCGTTCAACCTGTCGATCCCAGGCGGGGCGACCACCAGCGGCGCCGGCGGTACGATGTATGAGGCGTTGTACCTGCAATTCTTCCAGGGGGATCAAATCCGCGGCATCGGTGGCACGGACGACCCCGCGCCCGGTCGTCGGGTGATCGCCCAAATCATGCACGACGCCGAGGGCGCCAACCCACCCAGCACGGGCCCGGCGGGCAGCGTGCGGTTGGGAACCGACGGCTCCATGGCCGCCCTGGTGCCGGCCCACCGCGCCATGAGCTGGCAGATGCTGGCGCCGGACCACGAGCCCGTGGTGCGCGAGCGCTATTGGATTACCTTCCAGCCCGGCGAGGTGCGGGTCTGCGCCTCCTGCCATGGGCAGAGCTCCAGCGACCAAGCGGGTCAAGGTCCACCGACCAACCCGCCCCAAGCCTTGGCCCTGCTGCTGCAACATTGGCAAGGGATCCTCTTCCGAGACGGATTCGAATCCGGTGATCTGGGTCAGTGGTCGAGCTCTCTGGGGCGATCCGCCGCGATCCACTAGCCCAGGGTAGCTCCGCAACCCTGGGCTGAGGACAACAACGACTTCGGCGTAACGGATCTTCTTGTATCCCGAAGGGATTCCTGACCACAGACCGGGGTTGCGCGCAGCGCTACCCCGGCTGTCCTACGCGGCCACCACCCACTAAACAGACTGCAGGGCTCGCAGCACGTCGACCATGCCGCGGCCTTGGAAGTAGCGCTCCCGACCGAGGTCGGTGGCCGTGTCGCAGAGGATCTCCTTGATCCGGCGGGATCTCCCCATCAGCTCCGTATGCCTGGCCATCAGCAGGGCTGCGGCGCCGGAGACGTGGGGCGCGGCCATGCTGGTGCCGTCACGACGACCCCATTCGCCGTCGGGCTCGGTGGAGAGGATTTTCTCTCCCGGGGCGACGAGGTCGGGCTTGGCTCGTCCGTCCCCCGTCGGTCCCCGGCTGGAAAAATAGCTGACCCCATAGGTGTGGGGGCTGAACCGATGGGTGGAGCCGACGGTGAGCACCAGGTCCGAGTTGCCCGGATCGGTGATCGACACCGTGAGATATCCCTCTTGGCGCCCCATCACCGTGCGAAACGTTTGATGCCCCTGGTTGCCCGCCGACGCCACCACCACCACCCCGCTCGAAACGAGGCGATCCGTCTCCTCGCACACGGGGGTCGCGCCACAGGCATAGCTCTCCACCTCGTGACGGATCGACAGCGAGAGATTGGCGCCGTGCACCACCAAATAATCGCGGTGACCGTTCAGCCAGCTGACGAATTGCAGGGCTGAGATCAAGTCGAATTCGTTACCGCCGGCGCCCACCACCCGCAGATCGTAGAGCTCGATGTCCGGGCACATGCCGTGACGATCACCGTCGGGATCCGTGGCCCCCAAGATGCCGGCGACGTGGGTGCCGTGGCCGTTGTCGGGCGGCACGTAATCGTCGTCGTGCTCAATCCTCAGAAACGGCTCCAGCAGGCCCCAATTCACCTGGCGCCCCTTGAGCAGATTGAGCTTCAGGTCTTCGAGATCGTCAGCCAGCTCTTCCTTTTGCTCCTTCAGCATCCGGCGCAAGGCAACCGGCAAGTCCTCGTTGTCCGGCTCTAGGGAATCGGGATCGAGCAACATTCGGATGCGGGTGAAGTCGTAGGTCTTGGTGACCCTGGAGAACTTCCACCAGTGGGTCTTTTCCTCGTCGGGCATGGTGTCACCACCGGCCGCTTGCCAAGCCTCCTCGTCTCGAAAGGCCGGATGCCGGGCATCGATGCCAGTGTCGAGCACCGCCCAGGCCAGGGACCGACAGCTGATGCCGAAGAGATGACGCCCGGCGTCGGCTTTGACCGCCGGCACCGACCGGGAGATGCTCGGCTCCACCATGCGATTGCGATTGACGCTCCACACACTGGTTTCAAGACCGGTCGCCTCCGACTCCTGGCAGGCGGCGAGCACCTTGACCACGGAATCCGCAATCTCGAAGAAGGTCGGCCGACGCAATTGAGCGCTGCCGTCGTAGGAGGGCTCCGTCGGCGGATCGTCCAGCTCGTGCTGGGCTTGGGCCCATCCCAACGCGCCGACGATATTGGCCACCCACAACAGCTCCGGGGTGAGCTCCGTGCCGACCGAGCGCCCCCAAAAGGCCGCTTCGAGCGCTTCGGCCAGCTGCCGACGCTGCTTCTTGGTCCGCAGACTCTTGAGGAACGCTTCTCGACGATTGCCCACATGCCGTGGCCACCAATGGGTGAGCGGCAAGATGAGGCGCACCAGCTCGTCGAAATAGCAGCTGGCCACCACGTGAAATTGATTGTAAACCGCCCGTGCCGGCCGGCGCGGGCGGGAGGACTCGGCTCGGCTTTCCAACAGCCGGCCCCGAACCGCCGCACCGACACCGCCGACCGAAGCCTGAATGTGGGGTGCCAACAGCAGATCCACCGGCTCGTCCGGGGCTTGACCATAGGCTTGCCACACATCCGGCAGCACCGGCGAATCTTGGGTGAAACGGGTCGAGCCGTGGGGCCCGAAAATGAGGTCGTGGACGAAATCCGGATTCAATTGCATAACGACCTCCGTTAGGCCACGACCCGACGTCCGTATCGCAAGAGCTCAAACGACGGATGCTCCCACGTATCCTCGACCCACCACTCCTTGTCGCTGAAGTCCGGAAAAAAGAGATCCCCCGGCACCGGGCTTTTGATCATCGCCAGCACCATGCTTTGGGCCAACGGCATGGCCTGCCGAAACACCGAAGCGCCGCCGACCACCAAAACCTCACGATCGGGATCGAGATCTCTGGCCGTGCTCAATGCCAAGGCCAGATTCGGTACCCTCAGGGCGTCGCCCGGCTCGATCGACGCCTCCACTTTCGGTCTCGACGCGGGCGTATCGCGGGTTAAGATCACCGCCCGATGGCAGGGCAGCTCGGCTCCGATGAGATCCCAGGAGCGTCGACCGATCACCACGATCTGGTCCTTGATCTCATCAAAGATCTGACGTCGGACATCGGGAATCGTCCACGGCACGATGCCCGCACCGCCGATGGTGTGGCCGGGGCTTCCCAAGGTGGCAAGAATACGCATGGTCGGCTCGCCGTTAGGACGTGGCTGTGGCCGGTGCCGGGGCTAAGCGGCCGTCGAGGTCGAGCTCCTCAGCCCGGCCTTTCATCGCTTCGAGCACATGCCCCACGTGTTGCCACAGCTCCAATTTTCCGTCGAAACATTGCCGACTGAAGTCGGCGGTCGATTCCTCGATCTCACCGCGATCCACGGCGGCGCAAAAAAGCTTGTCCTTCCAGTTGCGCTTGACCGACTTCACCTTCATCAGACGCACGTCCTTGGCCGGACGCACCAGGGTCGCCGCGATGATCAGGCCGGTGATCTCGTCGCAGGCCCTCAGGGCGAAATCCATCGGAGATTGGGCGTCGACACCGGTGCCCACGGGATTGTGAGCCAGGATTGCTTGGATCACTTCCTCGGAGGCTCCGCGCTCGCGCAAGATCGGCGCCCCGTCTTTCGGGTGCTGGTCTACCGTTGGGTGTATCTCCCAATCGAAGTCGTGCAACAGACCGGCCATGCCCCAGGCCTCGACGTCACCGTCCAGGCGCTCCGCATAAGAGCGCATAGCTGCCTCGACCGCCAACATATGACGGCGCAATCCGATGTCTTTCACGTGCTCGGTCAAGATATTCCAGGCTTGCTCTCGGTCCATGGTGCCTCTTCCTTCACAAAACGCTCTCTTCTAAAAAGCGGTTAGAAAACTGCTTAAGGTGTATTCCGACATTTTATCGTGTGCTGAACGGTCTTGCCGAAAAGCCCGGCTTGTCGAGGTCCTGTGGCAGAATAGGCCGTCCCCTGCTCGCCTCAACATTCCCTCCGGCCGAGGCCGGATGTCGCCCCACCCGGAGCCCCGATGACGGACGAGTCGTCCTCCCCAGAAGCCTCCCACGAGATTCCGCTTCAAACCCCGCCTCTCGACGACTACTTGCCGTCCGCGAAACCGACGGACGAGCCGCCGCCTCCGGAAGACCGACCGCGGATCTCCAAACCGGTAAATTTCATCATTCTGACGCTGATCGCGCTCGTGCTGGCGATCGGCCTCTTATGGCTCCTGCCCGCGGGCAATCTGCCGGATCCGCCGAGCGGCGCGTTGGTGACCTGGGTGGCCCCGGGCTCTTCCTGGGCCTACCTTGACGACGGCTCCGACCCGGGTCCGGATTGGGCCCAGCCAGACTTCGACGACAGCGCTTGGAAACGAGGTCACGCCCTCTTCGGATACGGCCGTGGCGACGAAACCACCGTCATCCGTTGTCGCCCGAATTGGCCGGTCGATACACCTTGCCCCAAGGGCGGTGATCCCGATCGCACCTTGACCCACTATTTTCGCCACGTCTTCGAAGCCCGGGAGCCGCAAGCTTACGAGCGGGCCAGGATCAGCCTGCTGAAGGACGACGGCGCGGTGGTCTACCTCAACGGAGAAGTGCTCATCCGGGCCAATATGGGTCCCGGGGTGTCCGGCTGGAATGCGCCGGCCGCCCACGAAGCGGAAAACGGACGCGCTTGGTTCGACTACTTTCTCGACTTGCGCAAATTGGCCGACGGACCCAACGTGTTGGCGGTGGAGCTGCACCAAGCGTCGGTGGACGGCAAGGATTTGGCCTTCGACTTAAAGGCCGTGGCCTTCGACGCTCGCGCCCGCGCGGTTCGCCGCGGGCCCTATTTGCAAATGGCGACTCCCAGCTCGGTGGTGATCCGATGGCAAACCGTGGATCGGGTGCCCGGAGTCGTCCGCTGGGGTGCTCGCCGAGGTGCTCAAGAGGCTCCTCTCGATCAAACCGCCGCCAACGGTCGGCTCAGCCGAGATCATCGGGTCGAGCTGGTGGGCTTGGAGCCCGGCACCACCTACGACTACACCCTGGGCGCCGAAGAGCACCGTCTCAACACCGCCGAGCGATTCACCTTCACCACCCCCGAGGACGACCCCACTTCAGCGCTCAGAATTTGGGCGGTGGGCGACCAGGGCACGGGCGACTCTCTAGCCCGAAAGGTGAAGCTGGCGTTCCTGAATTACAGCGCTGAGCAGCGCGCTGATCACCGCCGTCCGCTCGATGTCTGGATTTCCCTGGGGGACAACGCCTATGACGACGGCACCGATGCCGACTTCCAACGGGCCCTCTTCGAGACCTATCCCGAGCTGATCAGTCGCCACACCCTATGGCCGTCCCTGGGCAATCACGATCTCAAATCCGTCGAGGAAGGGCGCGGGCCGTATTTCGACATCTTCGAGCTGCCCACCGCAGGGGAGGTCGGAGGAATACCCTCGGGCACCGAGACCTACTATTCCTTCGACCAAGGCCCCGCTCATTTCATCAGCCTCGACACCTGCGGCGACCTTCGCCCGGGGCGCGAGATGCTCACTTGGCTGGAGGCGGACCTCGAAGCCAATACCCGGCCTTGGACCCTCGTCTATTTTCACCACCCGCCCTACACCGACGGCTGGCATAAATCCGACGACCCGAAGAAGGGTTGGCGCATGACCAGCGTGCGCGAGAACGTGTTGCCGATTCTCGAGCGGGCGGGGGTCGACTTGGTGCTCGGCGGCCACAGCCACTCTTACGAGCGCTCAGCGCTGCTGCACGGCCACTACGGCACCTCCGACACCCTCGACGAGTCGATGAAGCTCGATGCCGGAGATGGCGACCCCGAAGGCGACGGGCCCTACGTCAAACAGCAGGGTGGACGGGGCACGGTTTACGTGGTGGCCGGGTCCTCGGGCAAGCTCGCCGAGGCTCGCCTGGAGCACCCGGCCATGGTCAGCAACCTCCTGGGCCTAGGCTCGGTGGTGATCGACATCGACGGCCATCGGCTCGACGCCGCTTTCGTCACCGACGAAGGCCGAGTCGCGGACCGTTTCCGCCTCGTCCACCACTGAGCCGGCCGGTCGAGCTTGCCCCCCTCACCACTCGAAGGCCTACCGCCCTGGCGCCGATCTCAACGTATTTCTTGGCACAAAGGGGGTTGTGCGGCTATTATTGGAGACCGTCCTTTTTTCTCTTTCGACCCTGGGAACGCCCATGAAGGCCATTCGACCTCTGCCCCATCCAAATCTCAGCCGGCTCCACGCCCGGCGGATCACCTTTGGATGCGTGATCGGCTGCTGGTTGGCTGCCGTGGCTCCTACCCCGGTTGAGGCCGATTCCAACCGTAGCGCTCGGGGCTCGCAAGGAGAGGCGATCCAGGTTAAAACCCTGGCCGACGGCACCCACCTCATTTACAACGAAAACCAACGACAGCGAGCCCGGCGGCGGTCCACTCGCCTCTTGCCGACACCTTCCGGCAGCGGGCTCGATCTGCTGATTCGCCGCTATGCCCTGGAACAGGGCCTCAGCCCCCGCTTGGTCCAAGCGGTGGTGCAAGTGGAATCCGGATACAATCCGCGAGCCTTGTCCGCCAAGGGCGCGATGGGTTTGATGCAGCTCATGCCCGAGACCGCTCGGCTCATGGGGGTCAGCGACCCTTGGGATCCGGCACAGAACATCCGCGGGGGCACTCGCTATCTGGCCAGACAGCTCGATCGCTTCTCCGGTAATTTGGTTCTCGCCCTGGCGGCGTATAATGCGGGTCCGACGGCCGTTGCCCGTTACGGCGGTGTGCCCCCTTACCGCGAAACCCAGAACTACGTCGATAAAGTGCTCGGGCTGTATGAGAAGAACCCACCCCAGCTGCTGCGAGACTATGCTCGCGACCAAGAACGCATTGCCGAACGCAAAGCGGAAGAGAAGCTGGCTTTGGAGCGAGAGACCCGCGGCCAGGACGTCTACGTTACCCGGGACGAGAACAACAACATCGTGTTCACCACCGAGCGACCCGATTCTCGTTGAGCGCGGCCTTAAGCGGCACCGTCTCGGGCGGCACGGTCTTAGCCGGCACCGTCCTTATGGGTCCAGTCCTATTCAACTCAGTCCCACTCAGCTAAGTTTCATGGAGCGGAGCTCGCGCGCCGCATCGCGGCTCGCTCCGCCAACCTTAAAGTGATTCTTCGATGTTCAACCTGCCGAACATCCTGACCTGCTTTCGGATCCTCTTGGTTCCGATTTTGGTCGTGGTGTTGCTGACCAAATTCGAGGGCAAAGAATTCGTTGGCCTCGGTGTCTTCTTGTTGGCGGCCTTCACCGATTTCCTCGACGGCTTCATCGCTCGTCGTTGGGGGCTGGTGACCCGCCTGGGCAAGCTGCTCGACCCGGCCGCGGACAAAATTTTGACCTCCGCAGCCTTCATTTCGTTGGTGGAAATGGGCTTGGCCCCGGCCTGGATCGTGGTCACCATCGTCGGCCGTGAATTCGCCATTTCCACCCTGCGCAGCGTTGCCGCGTCTCAGAATTTGGTGATCGCGGCGTCGTGGTCCGGCAAGGTCAAAACTGTTTCCCAGGTGGTCGCCATCGCCCTGTTGATCGTGCACGATCAGCTCGGCAGCCTTCAAATTCTCGCCCCTTGGGCCCTGAATATCGCGCTCATCTTGTCGGTCTATTCAGGCCTTGAATACGCGGTGGTCTACGCTCGCACCCTATTCTCCGAGTCACAACCCCCGACCGAGCCCACCAGTCCGGACTGACCGGGCATCTTCCGGCTCCAACCTCTGTGACCCTTCATCAGGTGGATTGATGTCGAATTTCCTGCTCAAGATCGCCCGCTTTGCCGAGCGATTCCACCGCGCCATTCTCCTGACCACCCTGGTGCTCGTCGCCCTGGCGGTAATCCTCGTCACCCGGGTTCGATTCGACCCCGACGTGCTCAGCTTGCTACCCCAGGACGACCCCGCGGTTCAGACCTTCCGCAATACACTCCAGGAATTCGGCGCCCTGGACATGCTCTTGATGGTCGTGCGCGTGCCCGAGAACACCGCGGTGCTCGACCCCTATCAAGAGCTGGTGGACGAGCTCGGAGCCGCACTGCAAAAACAGGAGGAATTCGAGTGGGTCGAGCACCGAATCGGCGAGCCCACCGAGCTGTTGACGGCCTTCTTTCCTCAGAGCTTTTTCTTTCTCCAAGAGCCGCAGCGGGAGGACATTCGATCCCGCCTCTCGGATTCCCAAATCGACCATAAGGTGGCGGAGCTGCGGCGTCGGCTGAGCACCCCCCAAGCGGTGGCTTTAAAAGAGCTGATCGCCCTCGATCCGCTCGGGCTCTCGGACGTGTTCCTCGGCCAGCTCGACAAAGGACGTGGGGCCCTCGGGGTCGATTGGACCACCGGTTACTACCTATCGTCCGATCGTCGGCTGTTTTTGATGTTGGCCAAACCCACCGGCGCCGCCCAAGACCTGGAGTTCACCCGCCATCTGGTCGACGTGGTCGAGGGCGTGGTGGCTGAAAAAGCGGCAGCCTGGAAGGAGAATCACGCCGAGGCCATTGCCGCGGGTGAGCTGCCGGCCACCCCCGACGTAGCCATGGGCGGCGGTTATTTGACCGCGCTCGACGACGCTGAGCTGATTCGCCGAGATGTGTTGGTCAACGCCTTCTCGTCCATGGGCATCGTGCTCTTGCTCTTCTACTTCGCCTTCCGGCGTCTGGGCCTGTTGATCTACGCCTTCTTACCCTTGTCCACGGGCCTGCTGATCACCTTCGCCTTGGCCGGCACCGCCTGGGACAAGCTGAGCTCTGCCACCAGCGCCTGCGCCGCGTTGTTGGTGGGGCTCGGCATCGACTTCGTCATCGTGTCGTATGGACGATACGTGGAGGAACGTCAGCGGGGCGCCACCGCCAGCGAGGCCCTGGAAATGATGACCGGCTCGTGCGGACGAGCCGTGGTGGTGGGCGGCATCACCAGCGCCGCCACCTTCTACTCGTTCACCGTGACCGAGTTCACGGGTCTGCATCAAATGGGCCTGCTGACCGCCACGGGCATTTTGTTGTGCATGGTGGCCGTGCTGCTGATCCTGCCCGCGCTTTTAGCCTGGAGCGAAGCGAGACACGCCAAACGGAAAAGCTTGCCGACCCTTTTCGTGCACGGCTTCGGTGCGGCGAACCTGGTGCGCGGAGCCATGGATCGCCCGCGGCTGACCCTGGGAGTCGGCTTGGCGATCACGGCTCTCACTGCAGTCCAGCTGCCGCGCTTGGAATTCGAAAGCGCGATCCAGAATCTCCGCCCCGAGGGCAATCGGGGTATTCAGGTGCAGCAAGAGGTCTCCGAACGGTTCGGCTCCAACTTCAAATACATGATGTTGGTGCTCAGCGATCCGGATCTGGATCGGGTGCTCGATCTCGCCACCCGCGCCGCCGAAGGAGCCAGGCCCATGCTCCAGAGCGGTGACCTCTATCGGGTGGATTCCATCAGCACCTTGATCCCCTCACCGAGCCGTCAACAGGAGGTGCTGGCTTGGCTGGAGCAACACCGCGCCGATTCGCTGAACATGGATCGCATTCGTGATCGATTCCAAACCGCCCTGGCGGAGGAGGGAATGCGCGCCGAGCCTTTCGCCGCGGGCATGGACCTCCTGGAAAGCGCCCTCGCCGCCGACACACCGATTACCGTGGCGGACCTGGAAAAGCGTTCCAGCACCCGCCGACTGCTGGAGCGGTACGTACGCTTCGACGGTGAGCAATGGAAGAGCGTCGTTTACCTCTACCCGCCCGAGAATAAGTGGAAACGTGAGCCGCCACCGAAAGCCGAGGCCTTGGCCGCCGAGCTCGGCCCCCAAGCCGAGCTGACCGGGGTCAACGTGGTCAGCCGATCCCTGCGTCGTCAGGTGTGGATCGACGCCGTGATCGCCGCTTTGCTGGGCACCTTCGCGGTGGCCTTCCTGCTCTGGCTCGACTATCGCCGGATCGGCGACACCATGTTGTCCCTGGTGCCCCTGAGCGTCGGCATTGTGTGGATGTTGGGGGTGATGGTGCTGCTGGGCATGAAGGTCAACTTCATGAACATCTTCGTCACCACCATGATCATCGGCATCGGCGTGGATTACGGTGTGCACATGCTGCACCGTCGGCGTGAGCTGATCGACGATGGCGACGAGGCCTTTGCCTCGGGCCTAGCGGAGACCGGTCAGTCCATTGCCATGGCCGCGGTCACCACCTCCGTCGGCTTCGGCTCCTTGGCCCTCTCCCACTACCCGGGGCTGCGCTCGATCGGTTATGTGGCCATCCTCGGCGCCGCGGCCACCGCCCTGGTGGCGATCACCATGCTGCCCGCCTATCTTCAGCTCATCCGTTCAGGCGATGAAAAGAGCTAGGGTTCCTTCTCGGCCCAAGCTTCCACATTCGATGACTCGAAGCCGTCGGCAAAAATGGCCGGCGATCGTTCTTGGTCAGCCTGCCCGCCGGTGGTGAGCTCTCCTCCCGGCTCGAGGTAACCCAACGCCACCAGCTGCGCCAAGGTTTCGTCGTCGACCTCCTCGACTTTCTCGTCGGTATCGAGCTCGGTCGACGCCACCAACCCGCGCCATTTCCGCAGATGGCCCCGCAGAGATTGGAGCTCCTTCGGCGGCTGCTCGATGAGATCTCGTTGCTCCAGCGGATCCTGCCGGTAGTGGTAGATCTCTTCCAAGCGTCCCTGCTCGGTGACGAAGAGTCGATAGGACTCCGACGCCACCGCGATTCGCCGCCCGTAAAACGGCGATTCGCTGACCGCGATTTGATCCATGGACTCGACCCCGGCACGTCCCTGCAAGAAGGGCAAAAGGCTCTGCCCTTGGGCCGCGGTGGGAATCTCCACACCCACGGCGTCGAGCAGGGTGGGCATGAGGTCGATCGATTCCACCACCGGTGAGTAGACCCCCGCCGACGCCCCGTCCGGCCATCGAATGATCATCGGAATTCGGGTCACCGGTGAGTAGATCTGACCGTGAAAAAGATCTCCGTGCTCCTGAAAGGAGTCGCCGTGGTCGGAAATGATCACGATGATGGACTGCTCGAAGAGGTTGCGGGCTTCCAAGAACTTGCGCAAACGCCCGAACCAAGCATCCACATGGCGAATGCCGCCATCGTAGAAAGCCTTGGCATATTCCACGTCGCGCTCTGGAAGCTGCGGATACGGCTGTTGATCGTGGGAGCGTCGGATCTTGGCCATGCGCGCGGACACCCGCTTGCGGAAGCGCGGCGTGGGCGGTTCCTTGAGCTGCCCCAAATATCGATTCCGATAGGGCTGAGGGGTCACCTCGTAGGGCGAGTGCACGTCGTAGGTGTGGGCCAAGAGCAGGAAAGGTCGGCTCGCGGTGTTTGGATCGCGCAAATGGTCGTCGAGCCATCTCTCCACCTTCGGTCCGATCCGCCTCACCCCTCCCGGGCGATGGTCGTAAAGCTCGAAGCCCTGCTCCAGGCCGAAACCCTTAGACATCAAGCCGCCGTCGACGAAAGCGGCGGTGCGATATCCGGCAGCCGCTAAAGACTCCGCCAGCGTCTCGGCCTTTTCGCTGATTTTTTCCGCGTCGAAAATTCGCCCGTGGGTGCTCGGGTACAAGGAGGTCAGAATCGAGGCTTGGGAGGGCGGAGTATTCGGCCCCTGGCTGAAGGCCCATTCAAAACGGGCGGCCTGCTCAGCGAATCGATCGATTTCCGGGCTGGTATCCCGCCCGTAGCCGTAACACCCGAGGTGATCCGCCCGCAGGGTGTCGATGTCCACCAAGATGATCGGTGGTGACTCGTAGATCGGGGCCTTCGGGTGCGAGCAGGCACCCAAACATAGGGTTGCACACAGCAAGAGAAAGCGAGGCTGAAAAGGCAGACATTCCATGAAGAGCACGCAAGCTGAAACCCGGCCGAGCATCCGGCCAAGGCGCGCGCATTATATAGAGACCCGCCCTGATTGCTAACCGGGCTCCAGGCTCAGAGAATCTCCTCGAGCAGCTCCTTGACCTTGCCCCGACGATAGGCCCGGCTGATCACCAATTTGGTGCCGTTGTCCAGCTCTAGGCGGGATTCCGATCCATATCCGGGCTCGATTCGGCGGATACGATCGATGTTGACCAAGGTGGATCGGTGGATCCGCAGGAAGCGCTCGGGGTCGAGCTTTTGCTCGAAATTGCTCAGGGTTTCCCGCATGGTGTAGGCGTGAGGGCCACAGTGGATCTTGACGTAATTTCGAGCCGACTCCACCCAATCCACCTCGTTGACCTTAAGCAAGTGCACGGTGCCGCCCTGACGAACCACCAAGCGATCGGAGAACGCCTTGCTCGGCCCGGCCAGGGCCATCAGCTTCTCCATACGCCTCTCGAGCTGATCGACTTGCTCACGGAAGTAGGTATCGAGCGCTTTCTCTACCGCTTGATCGAATCGCCGACGATCAAAGGGTTTGAGCAGGTAGTCCACCGCCGCCGCTTCGAAGGCTTTGACCGCGTATTGATCGTAGGCGGTGACGAAAATCACCGCGGGCATGCGGTGCTTGCCGATCTCTTGGATCACACCGAAGCCGTCTAAATCGGGCATGTTGATGTCCAGGAACACCAAGTCCGGCTCCAGCTCGAGGATCTTTTCCACCGCTTCCCGGCCATTGCTACATTCCGCGCGAACCTTTATTTTGGGGTGATTTTCCAGCAGATCGCACACCCTCTGTCGGGCGAGCTCTTCGTCATCGATCACCAACGCGCTCAAAATCGCTCGGTTTTCGGTTTTGGAATCGGATCCTTGGGTAGCAGCAGGGGCAGACGCGGTCATAGCAAATTCCTCAGCGAGCTTGGCGATTCAACCCGTAGGTGGACCGGAAAGTCCTGGGTCAGTGTTCATTTGTACGGATCGCCAGAGGTAGATGTTTCCGGGTTTGGCCGATTTGAAGTCACCATCCTGTAAAGCCATCCGCTGTTTGTCCGCCTCCCCGGACAGGACTTTCCGGTAGGATGTCGGGCCCCAAAGGCCACCGGGCTAGTTTTGACCCCAACGGTCGGAGGCGTCCCGCCGAACGACGGCCGTTCGTGAACGCATAGAGGAGAGACCGCATGTCCGAAGATAAGAAACGCGTTGTCGTCTTAGGAGGCGGCCGGGTCGGTGCCGCCATGGTCCGTGATCTGGCGGCGGACGCTGACCTCGACATCACCCTGGTAGACGCGTCCGACTCGGTCTTGGAAGCTTTTACCGACAGCTCGGACGTGGCGTGCGAAAAAGCGGATCTCTCCCGGGCCGACGAGATCCACCGGGTGATCGAATCCCAGGATTTGGTCATCGGAGCGGTACCCGGGCCGATGGGATTCGCCACCGTGCGCACGGTGATCGAAGCGGGCAAAGATATCGTCGATATCTCGTTCTTCGAGCAGGATGCCTTCGAGCTCGACGACATGGCCCGACAAAAGGGCGTGGTGGCCTTGGTCGATTGCGGCGTCGCCCCGGGCGCCAGCAACCTCATTCTCGGCCGTATGTTGGAGCAGCTCGACGCCGTCGACAGCTTCGCTTGTTATGTTGGCGGGCTGCCGGTGGCACGGGATTGGCCCTTCGAATACAAAGCCCCGTTCTCACCGATCGACGTGATCGCCGAATACACCCGCCCCGTGCGCCTACGAGAGCACGGACGGGACGTCGTCCGACCCGCCCTCGGCCGCTCGGAGATGCTGAGCTTCGACGGCATCGGCACCTTGGAAGCCTTCGAAACCGACGGCCTACGCTCGCTGATGCGTTTGACCGAGGTGCCCAATATGATCGAGAAAACCCTGCGCTTTCCCGGCCATCGAGAGAAGATGGAAATCCTGCGGGAAACCGGGTTCTTCGGCGAAGAGCCCCTCACCCTGCGCAACGGCACCACCGTCCGCCCCTTGGACGTCACCGCCCAGCTACTCTTCGATCAATGGCGAGCCGAGCCCGGCGAAGAAGAATTCACCGTCTTGCGAGTGATCCTGGAAGGCCGCGAAAACGACCAACCGGTCCGCCACACCTTCGACCTCTACGACCGCACCGACCCGGCCACCGGCACCAGCTCCATGGCCCGCACCACCGGTTATACCTGCACCGCCATGGCCCGCCTGGTCACCGGCGGTCACTTCAACGAGGTCGGCATCTCACCGCCGGAAGTCGTCGGCCGTGATCAAGCCTGCTACGACCGGATCATGGCCGACCTGGAAGCCAGGGGTGTCGTCTACCGACACAAAGTCGAAGCACTGAGCTGAGCCGGGGCGTCAGGAACGAACGGGTCGGACGCCACCTCGCCGGCCCAAGCCGTAACCCACTCGATACACATCGGGGATGTTGACGCGACCGTCCTTAAGACGCAGAAAAATACCCAGCTCCTCCAGGTCTTGGCGTACTCCGACTTCCCCTTCGTCCAAACGGGCCGGAGGCAGCTTTTCCTTGCCCCCCTCAACCCGAGCCTGCAGCTGCTCCAAGACCCCTTTTCCACGCCAAACCGCGGCGATCTCCTCGAATTCGAGGGGAACGACGAGCCCTCTCAGATTCGACATCAACAGCTCAATCCAGGGGTAGTCTTCCTGTAGCTCGTTCACCCGGATTCTAGAAGCTGTCTGCACCCCCCGTTTCAGGCTTTCGTAGTGCAGGCTCCAGCCGTGATTCCGATAACGCTCCTCGGTGTCCTTCGCCGCTTCACGCAGAGCGGCGATGAAAGAACGGGGGCTGGTTTGCCCTTTTGCGTCCGCAAGGTGGTTGGGCACCCAAGTAAACGGGAATCCCCGCCGTCGGTCCTTTCCCATCCAAGGGCCGGTTATGCCGTGGAAGACCTCCCGTTGGTTATCGGAGAGCTTCGTTGGAGGGATCCAAATCGAGTCGGCGGATGGCCATTCCCAACCGGTTCTTGCTTCCACCTCCGAGCGGAAATCGCCGGTCTCCGAGTTTCCGAGGTATTGGAAAAGTAGACTGTAGAGCTCGGTGCTGGGCCACGCCAAGTCGACTCGCCCCGCCAGAATTTTCGAGGCATCGGAAAAATCGCCGACTTCCCGTTCCACCAACTGATCCGAGCGCAAGAAACACTTCACCCTCAGCCTGCGGTAGGGCCGCAGATCGAGAGCCGCCCCCAAGAGGCCCCGGATAAGTCGGTTCATGGTTGGCCAATCCCCCGCGCTGCGATCCAGGGCGTCGAAGAGGATGATCCAATAGGAATCTTGATCCGAGAGCTCCGCGTCCCGATCAAAGAGGAGCCGGTCGACCTGCTCGGGATGCTTCTCGACGTAAGTCACCCATTCCTGCCAGGTCGCGCGCTCAAGCTGCCCGTCCGCCAAGATGCCGGCACCCAAGGCCTTGGCGATCACCGTCCTCCAGATGATTCGGGCCTCGAAGTCTTTGATCAGCTGTTCCAGCACATCCCGGCTCGGATATTCGGCCGGCCTGGGCTCTTCGCCGAAACCAACCGCTATTTGGGTCGTTTCCGTCAGCTTGGAGCGCGGGGCACGCTCAGATATCAGATGCCGCTTCTCGGGGTCTTGAAGCGTGCTCCACCAAAAACTTTTGCCCGCGCCGCGCATGCCGACCACCAATTGGGTGTCGGGGTGCAGCGCTTTCGCATGACCGTTCGGCACATGCACGAATTGCGATTCTACGGATCGACCAAAAAGGGACGTTTCTCTAGGCAAGGTATCGAGGATCGCTCTTCGAGCGCTCGGGAGACGCATCTCGTTCATTCGTCTCTTCCCTTGAGATCGACGAGCAGCCTCTCGATGCCTTGCAAGAACTTACCCGCGGCGGCCTCTACCAACTGCTCGTCCAACGACTCGAGATGTTTCATTTCAGCCAAACCTCGATTCCAATAGATCGGCAGAGGGGCATGTGGCGCATCCTCGTCATTGAGATCGAAGCTGAAGCCGTCTAGCTCTCCGGGTTCCACTGAATCATAGAGATACTCGCTGAAAAGGGCCCACGACTCTTCCTGGAATTGTGCGAAGTACGACTCTCGATCCGTTTCCGGCACCAAAGCCGAAACCATCTGCAAGCGTTCTCGAATCAAGGGGGCGACACCGAATCGCTTCCAGTGATCAAAAAGCAGACGATAGCCGTTCCATGTTTGCTCAGAGCCGACCGCGAAGAGCAGAACCGTGTCTGCGAGCTCGGTCACCGCCGTGGACGCCAGGTCATGAAATCCCGACCGGGCATCGATCAGCACCACGTCGGGCTTGCGATGACTTTCGACGGCCGCCAACAAGCGACCTAGCCTCTGCTGCCATGGCTCGACTCCAGACGGGCCGGATAAATCAAGGAAAGCCCTACCGAGTTTGGCGACGAACTCTCCTGGACGATGACCGTGGCTCGGAGTGACCCAAAGCTCGCCACGGCTGCCGGTCGAAAGCGGGCTTCTCGCCGTCATCCTCTCGACGACCGAATCCCCTTGCCCGACGGCATCCTCGACGAACCAATCGACGATACCGAACTCGGGTCGAGCGTCGGCCGGCAACACGCTGGTGGAAATGCCAGGAGCTTCGAGATCCAAATCCATGATCAACACGCTGTGACCCGCCTGCGCTAGCTTCCAACCCGCAAACGCCGTGGCCGTGCTGCGTCCGACTCCACCCTTGAGGGAGTAAAAGGCCAGACGGTGAATGTCGCCACCGGGATCCCCACGGTAGATCGTGGCCCAAGAGCCGTTAGTTACCTGACGGTCGATCAAACGAATCTGAAAGCTACCGCTCCCCAGCGACAGGCTGGGCTCCTGCTCGAGCTCTGCCAAATCGAAAGCGATTTCGTCGCCATAGAGCACGGCCTGCTCCGCGTCTATGCCGTAGGCCCCCAGTCGCTCCTTTGCCGAGTCGGCTAGGAAGCTCAAAGCTTTTTCCAAAACCGAGTCGGGCTCTGGCCTTTCGGGAGCCAGGAATCGAATGCGGCTCCACAGGTCTCGAATGGCAAACATCGAGCCTAGGTCGGCATAGCGCTTTCCAACCTCTCGAGCCAGAGCGGCCAATCGCCCTGGAACCTCATCGAACCTTACGGGTTTCATCGAATTCTGCCGTCCATTCGAGCTTGATCCAAGATCCGTTTCAGCTGGTCCGCATCCCGGTGATGCTGGTTGGCCTGGGACTCGGCGACCTCGCTGCTGTGGAAATACCGCTGGCTGATGTCCCAAGCCGCGAACATCGGCTGATTCGGGAGCATACCGGCATAGTGGGCTCCACCGTTACGTTGAGCGAAAGTACGAAACTCGGAGACCAGCCTGTTGACGTGCTGTTGATATGGCTTGGGAGGCATTCCTCGGGCATCGAGCTGCATGCCTAAAGCCACCATCACCGCTTTCAAAGCACACTCTCCGCTCAAGCCGTATAGGTGATCGGCGTTGGGCCAGCGGCTTTTCTGATGAAGGGTCCGGGCATCTTGCCAGTGGCGCGTCGCCGCGTCCGCGAAATCGACCTTCTGCTGCGTCAAGGGAACCTCCCAGAGGAGCGTTGATTCCGCATTTTACACAGCCCGGATGTCCGCAGATGCCCGCAGCGCTATTTGGCCCCTCGCCGACAGGGGTCATTCAAGCCGAACCGAGCTCAAATCAAGCCATCTTTGGCCAGCTGCCAATAGTACCGCCCGAGCCTCGTGAGCTTGCACGCCTTGCTGTTGACTGCGGCATAGTAGAGGGCGTCTTCCCCCACCGGCACCAACAGATGATTGTCTCTCAAGGTCTGCAGATGTCTGAAGGTTCGTTCGTTCTTCTCGTCGCGGGGTTGCTCGGACGGCTCATAGGAAGGATCGAGCTCCAGCTCGGTATCCGCGGTCTCGAAATATTCGGGAAGCAGTCGGAGAATGGCGGGCTCGATCCCCTCCTTTGCATCTCGGATCGAGGAGAAGGTGGAGAGGTGGGCCTTAAAGGTGGGTCGTTGGTGCCAGGCGCCCAGCGCGCGATCGATGTAGGCGTAGATCGACGCCATGGTCACCCGACCCAAGATGTCCGCCGCTCCTCCTTCGAGCGCGGCGCACAAAAGCGTGGTGAACACTCCGTGACCATCGACCTCCGAGGCCCGTTCAGTGGGTCGGGTTGCCGCCAGAATGCTCATACCCGACCGAATCTCAGCCTGGCCGGCGATGGAATCCTCGTTATTTCCAAATCCGCCCGCATAGCAACAATCGAGGATGACCAGCACCTCCCGTGACTTCGATTTTTCGGCCAGGGAACGGATTGTGGACATGGGGATCCCGAGCAGATGATCCTTGGCATTGGAAGGCAAGATATACGGCCCCGCGTCGCCGCGGGCTCCGTGGCCGGCGAAATAAAACAACCTCGTGTCGTCGCCCCCTTCGAAGAGCTCTTCCAGGGCCTTGAGCAAAGCCTCCTGATCCACCTCCGACTCCGAGGAGACGAGCAGCCGACAATGGAAGTTGGGAGATCCGTCGGCGTTGCGTCTCAGCAGGGTCTCCACCAAGCGGGCGTCGGCCTCGCATCCCTCCAAGGGGCTGCGCTCGTAAGCGTCGATTCCAACCAGAAGTGCTTTTTTCATCTTTTCCCCTTCCTGCGGCCGGCCCTTACTCCATCGGCGACACGGATATCCTCTTCAAAGAAGACGCGCCATTCTCGATCATCACGGCTCGACGAGCCGGCGGTCGATGTCTGGCGGAATCCACCTGGACGACCCGGGCGCTGAAGCCGTATGCCTTGGGAGCTTAACGGAAAGGGTGGGACTTGATCCGAATGCGGGTTACTCGTCGCGCAGCGCCTGTGTCGGCTCCACTCGTGCGGCTCGCCACGCCGGCAAGACGCAAGCGGCCGCTGCGACCAGCAACAAGACCGTGGTGCCGGCGGCGTAGGTGGTCGGATCCGTGGCTTCCACGCCATAAAGCCGGCTTTCCAATAGCCGCGTGGAGAGGGAGGCCAGCAGACCACCGACCACGGCCCCGGCCAGGGCGAGTCGTAGACCTCGGCCCAAGAACAGACCGACGACGCCTCCCCGGTCGGCCCCGAGGGCCATGCGCAACCCGACCTCCGATCGGCGCAGGCTGACGTCGTAGGACATGACGCTGTAGACGCCGACCACCGCCAACAACAGGGCCAAACCGGCGAAGATGCTGAGCAGCAGGGTGTCGAAGGCTCGGTCGGCCACGGACCGGCGCACCACCTCGTCCATGGCCTGCACCCGATAGATGGGTTGCAGGGGATCCACCGCCAAGACCGCGGCACGGATGTCTTCCGTGAGACCGAGAGGAGGCACCCGGGTGCGCACCACCAGGCTCATCTCGTGCTTGGGACGTTGGGTCGCGGGGAAGTACATTTCCGGGTGGGTCGGTTTCTCCAAACCCGCGTTCTGCACGTCGTCCACCACGCCTACCACCCGCAGCCAATCCTCGTCGTTGTCGGGCGCGCCGCCGAATCCCACCCGAGCATTAAACGGGTCGCTGTCGCTCCAATACAGCTCGGCCAGGGTGCGATTGATCACCACCACAGCCGGGCTTTCAGCATCGTCGCCCGCGCCGAAGCTCCGCCCCGACAACAGCGGAATGCCCAACGAAGCGAAATAGTCGCCGCCGACCACCCGATATTCCACCCAAGGATCTTCTTCGTCCGGCGGATCCTGCCCCTGCACCGCCACCTTGCCGTTCCAACCCCAGCCCTGAAGAGGCAGCATTTGGATCCAACCCGCCGACTCCACGCCGGGCAAGGCGGTCACCTTTTCATGCAAGCGCCGGAAAACACCGGGCAAAGCTTCCTCGTCGTAGCGATCTTCCGATACCGGAACCCGCAGGGTCAGCACTTGATCCGCTTCGACACCGGTGTCGACGTCGTTCAAAGCGGTGATGCTGCGCACCATGAGAGCCGCTCCCAACGTGACCACCAACGCCAGGGCGACCTCGGCCACCACCAACACGCCCCGCAGACGGTCGCGGCTACCCAGGGCGCTGCGCGCCGAGCCCAGGGTCGAGCGCAGGTTCACCCGTGAGGCGCGCAAGGCCGGCACCGCTCCGGCCAAGATCGCGGCCAGCAGCGCCGCGACCAGGGCGTAGGAGAAGACCCGCAGATCGAGCGACACCTCGGCGCCGGCCGGTAACGACGAGCCCGGCAGCTGGGCCAACCATCCGACGCCCCAGCTACCCAGGAGCAATCCCAACCCGCCCCCGGCGACCGCCAATAGAAACGCTTCCAACAGCACCAGCACCGCGATCCGTGATCGACCGGCGCCGAGGGCGGATCGCAGGGCCATTTCCTGGCCCCGCCGGGCCGAGCGTGCCAGTAGAAGATGGGCCACGTTGCCACTGGCGATCAACAGCACGAAGACCACCGCGCCCCACATGGCGTAGAGAATCGGACGAGCGTCGCCGATGGTGGTCTCCTGGATGGTTCTGATCACCACGCCGCGATTTTTTTGGTGATTGGGATATTGCTCGGAGAGCTGGGCGCCGATGGTATCCATCTCGGTGGCGCCCACCTCCAGATCGACATTTGGCGCTAACCGACCCACTACGTCGAGCCAATGGCTACCCCGTCTCTTTTCCTCGTATTCACGGGGCTCGAAAATCAACGGCTGCCACAGCTCGACCTCGCCCTTGGGTGGAAAATCGAACCCGGGCGGCATCACGCCGGCCACCCGGTAGGCCTCTCCTCCGAGATCGACCGTGTTGCCCACCAGCGAAGGATCCGCTCGATAGCGCGAGCGCCACAAGCTGTCCGACAGCACGATCACCCGGCCGTCGCCCTTGAGATCTTCTGGCACCAGCACCCGACCGCGGGCCGCAGACACGCCGAGCACGTCGAAGACCTCCGGCTCGACCCGGACCGAAAGCGCCCGGGCGGGCAAACCGCCGGAGGTGAGATTCACGCTGCCGGAGGCGTAGGCTCCCATGGCTTCAAAGTGCTTCGAACGCTCGCGCCAGTCCAACAGATTCAGCACCGACACAGAGCCCGTCCAACGGGTTCCACCCTGGGCTTGAACGCTCTCCCACATCCGCACCACCCGATCGGGCTCGGAGTAGGGCAGCTTGGAAAAGAGAACCGCGTCAGCCACGCTGAACAGCGCCGCATTGGCACCGATGCCCAGGGCAAGGGAAAGGACCGAAACCAGCACCAGCGCCGGTCGGCGGGCGAAAGAGCGCAGGATATGTCGTAAATCGTTGGGTAGATGGCGGCAGAAGTCGAACAGGTCGTGCATGGGAGTCTCCATAAGTTCCTCCCTTGGACACCGCTCACCGCCATTTGGTTCGACTCACCCGACCCAGGCCGCGTTCTCAGATGTCTATGCTAGTCTCACCTAAGTCGCCGACGACGCGGCTCCTACCGGGTGCTCCGCCCCTGCCGAGCACCCCTCGCCAATTCCCGGAGCTTGATCGTGTCTAGACCCCTCACCCTCGTCATGGACGTGACGGAGCGCTGCAATTTGCGGTGTGTCATGTGCTACTTCTCCAACGTTGATCGGCTGCGGTTCCAGCCCTTCGATCGTCAGCTTTCGGACAACGGCAACATGCCCCTGGAAGTCTTTGAGCAAGTGGCAGAGCGGTACTTTTCCCAGGCTTGGCGGGTTTCCTTGGGTTGCGCGGCCGAGCCCATGATCCACTCGAAATTCGCCGAGATCTTGAAGATTGCCGGTCGGTACGACATCGAGGATCTCTGGTTCCCCACCAACCTGCTGGCGCTGACCCAAAAGAAGGCCGAGGCGATCGTCGAAGCCGGGGTCAACACGGTGGCGGTGTCCATGGACGGCACCACCGGCGACGTTTACGAGAAGATCCGGGTCGGCGGCAAGTGGGATATGTTCGTCAAACGCCTGGAAATGCTCAATGCGGTGCGCAAGGGCAGCAAGACCAAGCTGCGCTTCATCTTCACTTGGATGAAGTCCAATCGGGCGGACCTACAAAACCTGCCCGCTTTCGCTGAGAAATACGGCGCCCACGACCTCGACGTGCGTTATGTGACCCCGACCACCGGCGTCGACGTGACCCCCGAGCTGCTCTCCGACGAAAACCGCAACCTGCTCGACGCGGAGCTGGCGTCCATGGCCGAGGACGCCGTCTCCCGAGGCCTCAAGCTGGCCTACTTCCCGTCGTTCCAAACCCCCGAGGATTTGCGACGTCACCCCTGGATTCGTCTCAAGCGAGCCCTCTGGCGGCGTAAGGCCGGTCTCTACCGCGACGAATACTTCCGCTACGAATGGCACAAACGCATGGACGGCTGCGCCTACCCCAAGCGCACCTACGTCATTCGCCCGAACGGCGCCGTGTCTCCGTGCATTTTTTGGGAAGGCGATCCCATGGGATTCCTGCCCGACGATTCCGCGGTCCAAATCGACCGTGGCGTCGACGAGATCCGCGAGGGATTGCGCTGCGGCAAACCCATAGGCACTTGCGAGACTTGCGCCGAGCGTCGCAACGCCTTCTATCGACCGTTCAAGGTGAGGTCCTCCGACGCCGGTCCAGAGGCCGATGCCGAGCCAGGGCTCGAAACCACGGCTTGACCACTCAAAGAGTTTTTTGAAATCCGTTGAGGGAATCTCGGTCGATTCCTCGCTCTAGGGCTGAAAACGGCGACACATAGTTGCCCAACCTCAGAAACAACTCCCACCCCTGGAGATCAACATGAAACTCAACGGTTCCACATCCCTTGCCTCGACCCTTTTCGCATTGGCAGCCCTGCTGGTCTGCGGCTCCGCCCAGGCCCTTTCGTTCGACGACGTGCCGGACAGTCCGGGTATCGCCGCCAAGGCTTCCATCGCATTCCGCGGCACGGTGGTCGACGTCCGCTACGCCACGGCGGTGTCCCCGGCTTCCGGAACCACGGTGCCCTACACTGTGTACAGCTTCAGCGTCGATCGCGGCTATCGCAACGCCGGCGCCGGTCAGCTGGTGACCCTCTTCCAATACGGCGGCCCGATCGACACGGAAACCTGGGAAAGCGCCCCGGGTCTGCCGACCCTAGAGATCGGTGAGATGGTCGCCATCTTCAGCAACGATACCCGTCAATTCGCCTTCGCCAGCCTCTACGCCGAAGCCGGTTTGCGTCGCTTCGTATGGAACGGTCGCCAGATGATGACCTTGAGCGCCAATTGGACCGCTTTGGCGCAGTATCCGGAAGCTTCGGGTCTGCAAGCCGAGGACATGCGGGAGTGCGAGCCGGCGGCCGGCGATCCGACCCAATGCGTGGCCTGGATCGATGTCGACGAGCAGAGCCACAGCACGCCGTTCCCGTCGACCAGCAATGCTCGGGCCCTATCGGTGGATGAATTCGATCGCCAAGTCGACAAATGGATCGCGGAGAGCCCTGCGCCCACGTCGCAACCGGCCCAGACCTTGGACGAAGCCGCCTTCGCCACCAAATTGGCCATGTTCATCGATGCCACCTCCCAACCGGCTTTGATGAACGACCACCCGCTGCCTCAATAAGCTTTTTCCGCAAGCTTTCCGCGGTCTTGCCACGGTCTCTCCGCGGTCTTTTCCACAACCTTTTCACAGCCTTTTCACAACCCGTTTTACGCCTCGGCGGCCTCGATCCCGTATTCGCGATCGGTAGGGTAAGCCCTGGCCAAAGCATCTCAAAATACTTGCGATAACCCTTCAGATCTTGCAGATAAATAAGGAATAACCCCATGAAAACCACACGACTGCTCGCAATTACCGGCGCCCTCCTGACCATGGCTTTCAGCCAAGGCCTGCAACCCACGGACGCCAACGCCTATGAATTCTTCACCGGCGGCGCCTGCTCGAAATTGAAATGGGCCGGCGATCCGCTCTTCGAGCTCTCGACCATCTCATTCCCCGGTCAATTCTCCCGCGCCGCCATCCACGACCCGGGCAATACGATCGAAAACGTCGGCGGCCACTGGCTCGACTTCGGCTGGACCACCTTCAACGGCAACGCCGCCCTCAAAAACGGCGACAACGAGATCTACGGCGCGTCGTTCGCCCAATGGGACATGGAAAACTTCGCCGGCTGGGCCCGGGTTCGTAAGAATTACGTCACCTGCAAGATCACCGAGGTCGACATCGTCTTCGATTCCGACGACCTCTGGTACCGGGGCGTGCCCGAAGACTACGGCTTCAACTATTGGCAATCCCCGTATTGGCTGACCATCAACGGCCAAAGCCGCAAATCCATGCGCCAGGTTGCATTGCACGAGCTCCTGCACGCCGCTGGTCTGCGCCACGAAGACAACACCTGGGCGATGATGAACTACGGCGACCGTCCCTGGTCCAACCACCAGCCGGAGCATCAAATGTCCCCGCTGCCCGATGATCGCCGTGGGCTGCGCGTTCTCTATCCGAACAGCGTGACGGAAAACGACGTCGCCATCGTCAACCACTACGTAAACTACGACGACGTCAGCAGCAACGGCGTGCCTCGGCAACGCCAGCTGTGTGTGGCGGCGGGCGGTGACGGCTTCTCCGACAGCATGTTCGACACCTATTGCGGTAAGCCGACCAAGCTCTTCGTCTGCCCCGGAGACCGCATCTACACCCGCTTCTCCATCGCCAACTACAGCACCAGCTCCACCACCGTGCAGCAGCGCCTCTACTTTTCCTCCGACACCACGCTCCAGACCTTCCTCGACACCAAGTCGGACACCGTCTGGTCCAAATCCCTCGGTGCCGGACGCCACCACCGAGAAGGCCATTCCTTCGTCGTGCCCGCGGACCTCTTCACCGGCAACGTTTACAACTTGATCATGCACCTGGAGAGCGACCTGCCCAACGAATTCGAGGGCAACAACTGGATTCCCCTGCGCGGTCAGATCGTCACCGCCAACAACTGCAACCCGGCCTTCCACAACAACTGATCGAGCCCCAAAACCAGCGTAAGCGTCCGCGCCGATTTCGCGGAACGCGCTCATCACAAAACCCCGCGGGCATCGGCTCGCGGGGTTTCGTTTTCGGGAAGGCCGGGGTGCCGAGAAAGGTCAGGATCTGCTCTGCCAAGCACCGGCCACCTCGGCGAGGAAAGCTTGGCCGGGGGCGCTGAGCAGCCAGCCTAGGGCCGCGACGTTGAATACCACGGTGACCCAGAACACGAAGCGAAACTCGGCCTTCTTGGATTTGTGGCGCAACCACTGTTGGGCGACGATGGCACCGGGCCAGCCACCTGCCAGGGCGAAGAGGTGCAGGGTGCTTTCTTGGGTCCGCCAGCCACCTTCTTGGGCGGCGGATTTATCCACGGCATAGGCCAGGAACGTGACGACGGAGACCGCCCCATAAATGGCTGGGATTACCCAGGGCAGATAACCCGCGTAGACCGCCCCGGCCACACCGGCGAGAAAAATCACGGGCAGCAGCAGCGCCGAGCCCAAGGAGCCCCTTTTGGGGCCGGACCGACGATTCACGGCCGTGCTCCCGGACTCGCGAGCACGCCACTCGCCGCTTTCACCGACGGATGGGTGGACCTGCCGCGAAGCGAGCCCACGGTCATCGAGCATCTCGACGTCGTCGGCCTGGATGCGCCCTTCGCGCATCTTGAGCTGATACGACAGGGTCTCACCGCCGACCGGTCGTTGCCGACGATCGACAAACGATTTGATGTGTACGAAAACCCGATCACCACCTTCTTCGGGCTCGATGAATCCATAACCTTTTTCATCGTTCCATTGACTCAGCCGCCCCTGATAGGCCATGCCATCTCTCCCGCATCTGAGATTCACTGCAAATTCCACGGATGGTCGTGGCAAATTCACGACTCTGACCCGAGGAGCATATGGGATCACGCGGAAGGAGGGAAACGACCTCTGGGAACCTCGATCACACTGCCGGCCGTGACCGCTCTTTGGCGCGTGGGCAGAGGACGAAATCCGATCAGGGGGATTGAGCCAGCAGCTTGCCGACGGTTTGGGTCAGCGCCTGCCAATCGTCGGATCCTGAGCCGGCGTAGGACATCACCGGTTTGCCCGCGGCATCGAAGACGAATGTCGAAGGCATGCCCTCGGGCCGATAGGACTCCGCTGCCCGATGATCCCGATCCCAGAGCACCGGCAGGGTCAGGCCGAGATCATTGACCAGGGCGTCGCGACCTTTCTCTTTTTCGTCCACGCTGATCACCAACACCCGCACCTCGGGATGCTGGTCGGCAAACGCTTGCAGCTTGGGCAGGGATTCGTGGCAAGGGCCGCACCACGAGGCAGCGAAATCGACGATGGTGATCGCCCCCGCCTCGGCGGTCCAACGGTGCTCGTTGCCGTGCTGATCGACGGCGGTTTGGGCCGAGCCCGCCCCGCCCTGCTCATCACCTCGCTCCAGCTCCGTGGTCGACGCCGCCCAAGTGGCGGCTGCCGGCCCGAGGGCCAACCCCAAGACCAGCAACACCATAGGCGTCACGGACCGACCGCGACTTCCAGCGATATCGAGCATCAGAACCTCCATCCCCAAGCGAATGACGCGGAAATCGACTCCAGGCCGTCCTCCCGATTGTAAATGCTGACCCGGGTCTCAAAGCTGCGCATGCGTCGGGTCCAGCCCTGACGACCCGGCGCGAACGTGGTGCGGTAACCGATGCCGTATTTCTCCGAGGTGAATTCCGACAGATCCCGATCGGCGGTGATGAAGTCTTCCGAGCCGTTGAAGGCGAAGGGCAGGCCGAAATAGTCGGCTCCGTCCTGGGAGTGGAAGCGCAGAATCGGGAAGATCCACGAACGATCACCGACCTTGAATTGCGGCTCGAGCTCGATGGTGTGCGCTTGGATGCCCCAGTCGTCGTCGTAGAAGCGGTAGTGAACGCGACCCACGAACCGTTCGGTGAAGGCGTGATTCAGCCACAGGCCGAGGGCCGTGCGGGTGCGGTCCTCCGGCAATCGCTCGGTCACGCGGCTGCCGTCCTGAAGGATCACCTCGTGGAACGGCGTGCCGAGGTATCCGCTTTGATTGCTCCAATAGAGCTCACCGGAAAACACCGTGCGCGGGCCGAGCACTTGGGTCAGCCCCAGGGTGAGATCGGTGGTGGTGCGATCGTCCTCACCCCGGTCGACCCCGTCGATGTCGTAGAGATCCAAGGTGTCGGAGAAGTGCCGTACCTGGGCGGAGACCGTGGTGTTGCGTTGGTTGAAGTCCTTGGACCAACCCAAACCCACCATCGCCGATTGGTAGTCGTATTCGTTGGACAAACCGGCCATGAGATTGAGGGTTTGTTTCGCCAGCTGTCGGGACGCCGTGACGGTCAGGAACGTCCGGTTATCCTGTCGCGATGCGCTCGATACTTCCGCGTCCATGGCGTCCACCGAAGCGGAGGTGATGCCGTCGACCCCGAGGTCGCTGCGCAGGGTCCACTGATCGTCCACCTTCCAGGTCACCGCGATCACCGGCGAGATCACGTCCATATCCTCGGTGCCAATACCGCCGGTCACCGGGGAATTCTCGCCGTCCTGTTGGTAGTAGTTGAAGAGAAAGTCCACATCGATATCACCGGTGGACTGAAATCCCTCCTGTGCCGCCAACGGCGACAGTAGAAAAAGACTCACACCGAGCCAAAGCCCGGCACGCCTGAGCATCGCTCGATCCCTCAAGTACATCCGCAACCTCCTCCGGACTTGCCGCCGTTGGCCCCTACCGCGCCCTCCCGATAGACCTCGTTGTTGTGCTCGAAGCGATGACAAACGGAGACGTCGTTTTGCATGGCCTCGCCGGCCAATTGACCCCGCTCCCAGGGTTGAACCGTGGCACACCCACTGCCGCCGAGGGCGACGACAAAGAGCAGGGTCAGCCACAAAAGGGTCGACCTGGGCGTACGGCGCGGTAACGCCTCGTTGATCGGCTGAGTGGAATGAATCGGGTCAAACATGAGAAAAATTCTCCAGGCTCGAGTTATTCGAGCAATGTTATGAAGTCGACTTCAGATTCGAAGTTTTGGCGGAATGCCCCTCGGTGACGACCAGGGTTTGGAACGACTCGGACGGGTGTAAACGACCCGAATCGTCGATCACCAGGGCTTCCACGCCTCGAAGGCGGTTGATCAGCTCCAGGCCCTTTTCGACCCCGAGCACGAAGACCGAGGTCGCCAAGGCGTCCGCCAGCTCGCCGTCGGGGCAGACCACCGTCACGCTGACCACGCCACGGACCGGCCAGCCCGTTCGCGGATCCAGGATGTGGGCATATCGCGCCCCGTCGATCTCGATGAATCTCTCGTAGTCGCCGGAGGTGACGATCGCCTGATCGGTCAGATCCAGGCGGGCGAAGATCGTGTCGGGGTTTAGGGGGTCGGCGAGCCCGATGGTCCAAAGCTCGCCGTTCTCCTGCCGCCCGAAGGCGACTAGATCTCCGCCCGCGTTGATCAGCCCGCTGCGGATCCCCATGTCCTTCATGACGTGGGCGGCTCGATTGGCGGCATAACCTTTGCCGATGGCGCCAAAGCCGATGCGGCTGCCGGGTATCGAAAGCTCCACCGTCCGTTGCTCGGCGTCGAGCTTGACCCCCTGGTAGCCCACCGCCGCCAGGCCACGCTTCAAGGCTTCGGCATCGGGAAGCACAGCGGGTTTCGCTTTGAAGTCCCACAGCTTGCCGGCGCCGGCAAAGGTAATGTCGAAGGCACCGCCGGTGAGCTTGGAGACGGAGAGACTGCGGCGGATCAGGCCGAAAAGCTCGTCGGACACCACCATCGGACCGCGCCCGGCGTGTCGGTTGAGGGTCGAGGTCTCGGAGTCCTCCCGCCAGCTCGAAATGCGCGCTTCGATGCGGTCGATTTCGGCGAACGCGGCCTCCACCGCCGCCCGCGCCGTGTCTTCGTCCTCGGCGACGGCGGTGATGCTGAACGGCGAGCCCATCTTGGCGTCCGTGGACTTGTGGGTCGCCCCATGGGTAGAAGCCGGAGTGATCAGCCCCATGAACAAGAGGCCCGCGGTCATGCATCCCGAGCCGGCTCGTCTCAAGGGCCCTACGCCCCAACCCATTGGCCCCAAGAGCTTCTTCGGCAGCTTCATATTCGCGCTCTTTTCTCCAACCCTATTCGACGTTGATCCGGCTTTCGCCAGAGCTCTGCGGACACAGCTACGCCTTCGTGGCATGGGTTAGAGGGACCACGAAGAGAAATCCTTCGAAAAAAGTTGAAAATACTTTGGAGGGGCTGTGGAGGCTTATCTTCCGAGCCGTTCTTTCCGCTCGAAAACCCGATAGGCGAAGGGCTCTTCGAAGTTGTGTGCTTCCTCATAGCCCAGCTCTGCCGGATCCCCTTCCGCCCAAGGGCTGTGCAAGATGAGGTCTGGGCGATGTTTTTCAACCACCTCCGCCAGGGGTGTGCACTGCTGGTCGTTGTAGAAGTAGAGCCCTGGGGTGACCAAACCCGCATGGTCGACCATGCGCAAACCCGATCTCCAGCCCAGGATGCCGATCGCCGGCTGCAGGAAGGACGTTTCCGGCGGATAGTGCTGCTTGAGCCAGTCGCCCATGGCGTGCAGCTGGGCGGTCAAGGGATCGGCTTGGTAAGGACGGGTGGCGTGGCGGCCCAAATGCAAGACCAGCGGCAGGCAGGCCAGCGCCAAAAGAGAAGCCGCAGCGACGGCTTGCCGATCTGCGATCCAAGGGAACCGATCCACACGGGCTCGGACCCAAGCAAGACCCAAGATGCGGCGGACCAGCTCGTCGGCCGCCAGGGCGATCCAAGCGAATCCGAAGGGATTCAACAGGTAGTGGTGCCAGGTGAAATTGGGATCCGAGCCGAGGGCGGCGTACACGCTGACGTGCAGCACGGGATAAACCACCAGAAGCCAGGCCCGACGATGGGCCCAAAGCGCGGACCCGGCCCCCAAAAGCAACACCAGAGGCAAGGTGAACGAGCTGTAGATGGCCGCCCGGGTCGACGGCGAGAAGGCCAGCAGCAGACGCTCGAAGGTCTGGCGATAGTAGCCGTAGAGGGTCTCGAAATAGGCGCCCGAGCCCGCGTAGCCCTGCTTGGCCCGCAGGGGCTCCGGCAGGATCGATCCGAAATAGAGCTGGGCAAAGATCAACCACGGGCTGACGACGATGAAAAACGTCAGGGTCATTCGCCACGGAAAGCGACGATGTCGAAACCAGCGGTCGAAGCCCACCAGGGCGGCGAGCAAAGCTCCGTCGTAGCGCAGCAAGAAGCAAGCCCCCAACAGCATTCCGAGCCCCACGGAACGGGCGGTGGACGCCCCATCGTCGAGATTCACCAGCAGCACCGCCAGCGCAAGGGCGACAAAGAGATGGGTCTCCATGCCGAAGTAGAGCCAACTCAGATTGTAGGAGCCCAGCACGCAAAGTGCCGCGGGCAGGGCCGGCCATGGACGCCCCAGCCGATAGAGCAGCGCCAGCAGCAGCCCCCCTTGAACGGCCAAGGCGAGCACGCCGGCTAAATTTTGCAACACCGGCGCCGACTCCCCACCGAGGGCGACGTAGATCGTGCTGATCAGGGTATGCAGGGGCGTGGTGACCCCGAGGACTCTCTCACCCGGATTGAAGACGAATCCTTCGCCCGAGATCAAATTGCGGGCGTAACGCAAGACGATCATGGCGTCTTCGAAGCGCAAATCCCACGCCACGCAACGCGCCACCACCACCGCCCACACTGAGGCCAACCCGGCGTAGACGGTCAACAACAGGCGAAGCGACAGGGGTTTGTTGCGAGCCCGTTCCAAGGTGGTCAGCCGGGCGAGCTGGGATCGAAGTCGTCGAAAGCCAGATCCTTGTCCGCGATCACCGAGATGCGCAACGGCCAGCTGATGTCGAAGGCGGGGTCGTTCCAGCGCACCCCACGGGCGGCCTCGGGGTAGTAGAGCTCGGACATCTGGTAGAAGACCTCGGTTTCGTCTTCCAAGGTCTGAAATCCGTGGGCGCAGCCCGCTGGAATGTAGAGGGCGTGGCGATTGTCGCGGGTCAGCTCGACGCCGAGGTGTTTCTTGAAGGTCGGCGAATCGGGGCGCAAATCGAGGACCACATCGTACATGGAGCCGTTGGTGCAGCGGACCAGCTTGATCTCTTCGTAGGGCGCGGCCTGCCAATGCATGCCCCGGACGGTGCCCTTCTTGCTGTTGACCGACACGTTGCACTGCACGACCGTGGGATCCAGACCGTGATCCTCCAGCTCCTGGCGACAATAGGTGCGGGCGAAAAATCCTCGGCTGTCGGCCTTGCGCTCCGGCTCGAGCAGGAAGACCCCCGGCAGCTCCAACTCACGAAAAATCATCAATCACCCTCCCCCGCCCCTGACGCTTCTGCCAAAACCTCGACTTCGGGAATCGCCACCACGAAACGGCCGCCCCAATCCGCGATGTCCGCCATTTGCTCCATGATCTCCGCCTTCAAATTCCACGGCAAGATCAGCACGTAGTCGGGACGGACCTCTCGGATCTTGTCCGGACCGTGAATCGGAATATGCACTCCGGGCAGCTTGCACCCCTGCTTGTGGGGGCTGCGATCGACGGTGAAGTCCAAGAAGTCCGTCCGCACGCCGCAGTAGTTGAGCAAGGTATTGCCCTTGGCCGGCGCGCCGTAACCCACGAGGGTCTTGCCCTCTTCTTTGGCGGCGATCAGGAAGCTCAGCAGCTTGCGTTTGGTGGCTCGAACCCGCTCCGCAAAGTCGCGGTACGCCGCCAAATCCGTGAGACCCAGCTCCTGCTCGTGGCCGAGCAGCGCACCCACCCGCTCGGTGACCGCCAAGGCCCCGTGCTCGGCGTGGCAGGCATAGACGCGCAAGGAACCGCCGTGGGTCGGCAGCTGGTCGACGTCGAACACCGTCAAACCGTGGGATTCCAACACCTTCGACACCGTGGTGAAGGAGAAATACGAAAAATGCTCGTGGTAAATGGTGTCGAATTGATTCTCGGCCATCAGCTGGACCAAGTGCGGAAACTCCAGGGTCACCACCCCTTGGTCGGCCAGCAGCATCTTGAGACCGGCGACGAAGTCGTTCAAATACGGCGTGTGGGCCAAGACGTTGTTGCCCAAGAGCAGGTCGGCCCGGCGTCCCTCTTGCTTCAACCGACCCGCCAGCTCCGTGCCGAAGAATTCGGCGAGGGTTTCAATACCCAGCTTGCGGGCCTCCTCCGCCACGTTGAGGGCCGGCTCGATGCCCAAGACGGGAACGGACCGCTGCTGGAAGTACTGCAACAAATAACCGTCGTTCGACGCCACCTCCACCACCAATGAGTCGGCGTTGAAGCCGAAGCGCTCGATCATCAGCTCGGTGTAACGCTCGGCGTGGCGTAACCATGAATCGGAGAACGACGAAAAATAGGCGTAATCCCTGAAGATGGCCTCCGGGCTTTCCCACTCCGGAAGCTGGACCAAAAAGCATTCCGAGCACACGTAGGTGTGCAGCGGAAAGAAGGTCTCCGACTTGCCGTCGTCTTCGGGACGGCGGTAGGAGTTGGCCAATGGCGACATGCCGAGATCGACGAAGGTGTGCTCCAAGGGGGCGGAGCAGAATCGACAAACAAGCTGGGTCATGGACATCTCGATTGCAAAAGCGGGAATCGCGTCTTGCGCGGCCGCCGACGTGGGCCGACGACGGCGTGCTGGGCAAATTTCGGGTCAGGTTTGAACGCCGGACCGTTTTCTCCGGCCGGCGAATGCTAGCATGGCGACACGGGACGTGGCCCCGAACCGACCGGGGGCCGAGATCCTTCACCTAAGAAATGGCCTTGAGCCCCACGGCGCTGCTTTGCCCCAATGGCGCGATCAACCCGCGGCCGTCTTTCCTTATTTCATGAAATCGCTCTGGAGACGATTCGCTCCCACTGCCGACGACGGCATCACCAGCCCCCCCCTGACCGGCTATTGGCTCTTCGCGAGCCATCTCCTGACGATTTGGGGGCTCGCCCTATCCAATGCCCTGATGGCGTTGGCGGCTTTGTGGAGCCTCAAGAATCGTCACAAGCTGCAATGGAGCTGGCGACGGGACGCGCCGCTTTTCGCGCCGGCGGGGATCTACGCCATCTTTTTCGTGGTTTCCGTGGCCACCTCCCTCGACCTGGAATCCAGCGCCCCTGAGCTACGGGACCTTTTGTCGTGGATTACCCTGGGGCTGGCGCCGGTGTTGATCCGCGGGGAAAGCGCGGTGCGACGACTCTTCGACGCCATCCTGGCCATGACCCTGCTGCTCGCGATCCACGGCATCTTTCAGTATTACCTCACCGACTACGGCGACCTGCATCAGCGAATCATCGGCCTCTTCTCCCACTACCAGACCTTTGCCGGTGTGTTGCTGATCGGCACCCTGATGTTGGCGGCCCGTTTGGCGGTCGACGGCTGGCGCAACCCCGGCTATTGGCTGGCCCTGGGCATCATCACCTGGACGCTACAGCTCTCCCTCACCCGCGGCGCTTGGGTGGCCGCCGCCGTCACCCTGGCGATCTTGACCTGGGTCCGAGCCCGCAAATACTTCTTCACCGGCGTCCTGGCCCTGGTGCTGTTCTTCAGCTTTCTGGCACCGCACTCTTGGACAGAGCGGTGGCAATCGATCACCGATTTGTCGGATAAGTCCAATTACGATCGCCTGTGCATGGCCGAGGCCGCCACGTTCATGATCGCCGAGCGCCCCCTCTTCGGCATCGGCCCGGAAGTGGTGGGCGAGCGCTATTCGATCTATCGACATCCCACGGCCCCCCGCATGTCCATTCCCCATTTGCACAACTCGTTTTTGCAACGGGCCGCCGAGCAGGGTTTGATGGGATTGGGGGCGTACCTCTTGCTGATGGTCGCCGGACTGGCCTTGGCTTGGCGCGATTTTCGGCGCCACGGCGGCATCAACGGCTCCCGGGCCGACCTCTACCTGGCGGTATTCCTAGTGTTGGTGGGTTTCAACGTCGCGGGGCTCTTCGAGGACAATTGGCGCGACACCGAGGTGCGACGCCTGGTGCTTTTCGTGCTTGCCGTGCCGCTGTGTTTGTCAGGCTCGTGTTTGTCCGGTTCGCATTCGTCAGATTCCCGCCCCACCGATTCCCAGCTCGATCCACTCTCTTCCGACATCAACGATCGTTCGGACACCGTGACCCGGCCGGATTCGAACGATGAGGACCCCCATCCATGAGCGCCAGCGATTTCGCCCGCTTTCTTCATGAGATTCGACCCCACATCGACACGACCCTGGACCGTCTGATTCCCGCCGAGGACGTCGCTCCCCAACGGATCCACCAAGCCGTTCGCTATTCCCTATTCGCCGGTGGCAAACGCATCCGGCCGGCCCTCACCGTGCTCACCGGGCGGGCTCTCGGCCTCGAGGACCACGCCTTGCTGCCCGGCGGCTGCGCCCTGGAGATGATCCACACCTACAGCTTGATCCACGACGATCTTCCGTCCCTCGACAACGACGATTTACGCCGGGGTCGGCCCACCTGCCATCGTCAATTCGACGAGGCCACCGCCATCCTCGCCGGCGACTCGCTGCTGACCCTGGGATTGACCACCCTTGCCGCCGAGCCCGTGGACATGGACGGCGAGCGACGGCGGGCGGCGGTCGAAATGGTCGGCAATGCCATCGGCACCTTGGGCATGATCGGCGGTCAAGTGGACGACCTCGCGGCCGAGGATCATTGGCCCGACGACGCCGAAGCGGTGCTCGAAGCCATTCACCGCCGCAAGACCGGGGCCCTGCTCACCGCCAGCGTGCGATTGGCGGGCATCTACGCCGGAGTGGATCCGGATCGCGACATCCGCTTGAGCCAGCTCGGCGATTTGATCGGCATGATGTTCCAAATCGCCGATGATATCCTGGACGTTGAAGGCACTTCCGGCACCCTCGGCAAGACGGCCGGCAAAGATGCCCATGCCCGCAAGCTGACGTACCCCGGCCTCTTCGGCCTGCAAAAAGCCAAAGAGATGTTGGACGCCACCCGCGACCAAGCCCTCGAGGTGGCGAGCCGACTGCCGGAGCAAGGAGGGTTGTTCCCGTCGTTGATTCACTTCCTCTCCACCCGCGACCGTTGAGCCCGCGCCACGGCTTACCGGCAGCGCTCGACGAGCCCCGGGCCCGCCGGCAGCTTCCAGATGGATACCAAGAAGCCCAGAGCCACTAAGGCCAAACCCGCTCAGCCCAAGGCCAAAAGCCCGCGGCTCGACCAGCTGCTCCATCAACGTGGCTTGTTCGCCAGCCGGGAGAAGGCCCGCCGGGCGGTGATGGCCGGCAGTGTTTTAGTGGACGGGCAGAAGATCGACAAGCCGGGCACCGCGGTGAGCGAAAGCGCCGAGATCCGCCTGCTGCACAACAAGGAGCCCTACGTGTCACGGGCGGGTCGCAAGCTGGCCGCAGCCCTCGACCGATTCGGGCTCGACCCCCAGGGCATGGAGTGCCTCGACATCGGCGCCTCCACCGGGGGTTTCACGGACTGCATGTTGCAACGGGGTGCCCGCCGGGTCTATGCGGTGGACGTGGGTTACAACCAATTGGTGCACCAGCTCCGTCAGGACCCCAGGGTGGTGGTGATGGAACGGACCAACGCCCGCCATCTCAAAGCCGGTGATCTACCCGCTCGGGCCTTCGATCTGGTGACCTTCGACGTCTCGTTCATCTCCTTGCTGCTCGTGGTGCCGCCGATCCTCGGATTCGTCAAAGAAGGGGGATGGGTGCTGCCGATGATCAAACCCCAATTCGAGGTCGGCCGCGAGCACGTGGGCAAAGGCGGCATCGTGCGCGATCCGGAGGTCCGCCGGCAGGTGATCGAGCAGCGGGTGGAGCAATTGGGCGAGCTCGGGCTCGAGGTGATCGAGGTGGTGGATTCGGAAGTGCCGGGCATGGAAGGGAACCGCGAGGCGTTTGCTCTTTTTCGCGCCGGACCCCGGCTATTTGCCGACGAATCTTTGCCGCAACAGAGCTCCCCGCCGGGCCGGGCACAAGATAGAGTTCCGAGATGAGCACCGAAGACCATCCTGCCGACGATTTGGGCTCGGTCTCGGCCACCACCGACGAGCAGACGAATCCGAGCGAAGCGAGCGGTCCCAGCCCCACGGATTTGGACCCCGCGAGCTACACCATTCGGCGAATCGGCATCGTCGCCCGGCGCGAAACCCGCGATGCCATTCGCACCGCCGCCGAGCTGGCGGATTGGCTGCGACGCCGGGATCTCGAGGTGGCGGTGGATGAAGCCACCCGTCGAGCGCGCAACCTCAAACACCTGCCGATCTTCGAGCTCGACCAACCCTGCGATTTGGTGGTGGTGCTCGGCGGCGACGGCACCTTGCTCTCCGTCGCCCGCAGCGTGCACCCCGGGGTGCCGATCCTGGGCGTGAACCTAGGGCGTTTGGGGTTCCTCACGGAGCTGTCTCGATTCGAGCTCTACCCGAGCATGGTGCGTATCCTCGCCGGCGAAATGACCCTGCAAGAGCGCTCGATGCTCGACGTCACGGTGATTCGCCACGGTCGCGAGCAAGCCAAATTCCGCGCCTTCAACGACGCCGTGATCGCCAAGAGCGCCTTGGCTCAGATCATCGAGCTCAATTTGCGCGTCAACAACAAACCCATGGCCAGCTATCGGGCCGACGGGCTGATCATCTCCACCCCCAACGGCTCCACCGCCTACAACCTTTCCGCCGGCGGACCCATCGTTTATCCCGATCTGCCCGTGGCCATGCTGACGCCGATTTGCCCCCATGCCCTGACCATGCGGCCGATTGTGGTGCCCGACTCCGACGCCATCGAGGTCACCCTGGTCACCCAGCGTCAGGAAGTCTTCCTGACCGTCGACGGCCAGGAGGGCGGCCACTTGGCCTACAAAGATACAGTCGTCCTGAAACGCTCCAAGGTCTTTGCGCGTCTGGTCCGCCTCTCCGACCGCACCTTCTACGACAGCCTGCGGGACAAGCTCAACTGGGGCAGCTGATTTGGCCCCCACCCCGGACATAAATCCTGATTCAACGACCCGGAAAGCTCCCAAACCCCGCCCCGGACGCTTCCGACGCTGGATCCTGCGACCGATCTTCTGGGGCTTGGCGCTGATCGCGACCCTGGCTTTCTTGCTCCAGCTTTGGATCGACACCCCGCCGGCCCGCGAGCGAGCGCGCCAAATCCTGGTCCAACAGATGAGCGGCGCCGTGGGTCGTCCGGTCAGCCTGCAAGGGGTTCGTTTCAACCTCTTCCCCTTCCATATCGAGCTTTGGGATCTGAAGATCGGCGGTCGACCGGGGCCCGACACCGATCGATCGACGGAGCTGGACCAGGCGTTTCTACGCGTTCCTTACGCCTACATCGAAGCGGATTTGAACGCCCTCCAGAACCGCAAGATCCACCTCCAGCTGCTGCGTTTGGAGCGGCCTGAAATCGACCTGCGTTTCTATCCCGACGGCAACGACAATCTCATCTCCGTGGCGGGCGAAGCCGGCGATCCCGATATTTTCGAGCTGTGGATCGATCAGGTGGAGATCGAGCGGGCCGCGCTGGATTTGGACCACGAACGGGCTCAAATCACCGTCGACGCCTACCAGCTACGGACCCGGCTTCGTGGGCTGGGGGATTTCCGCCTCGCGGGACACCTGTCGAGCCCGGAAGTGGCCGTCCGGCTGCCGGAATCCAAAGTGATTCGGGTCGCGGTCTCCGCCACCGGTACCTTGGAACGGGATCTGCTGAAGGTCGAGCATGCCCGCATCAATCATCGATCGATTCGCGCCGCGGTCACCGGCGAGTGCGAGTGGAGCCGCGAGCGCTGGCAGCATCGCAATTGCACCTTCCAAACCCGGGGCACGGGCCGGGGCTCGGCGCTGCGGGATCTGGGATATTTTCGGTCATTGATCGGTGGCTTGACCTACGACGGAGTGTTCGCTTGGCGTCCCGGCGCCGTGGGCTGGAGGGGTGAGGTGCAAGCGGACGATGTGCTGCTCTGGGGCCGTCGGCTGCGACGGGTCAAGGGGCAGCTGTCGGCGGATCGATTCCGAGCCACCCTCGACGTGGAGCACGCCGAGTATTCGGACGGCACCCTGTCCGGACGGGTGGAGGCGGACCTCGAAGCGGAGGGTGATCCGATCACCGCGGACCTCGAGCTGAGCGACTTGCATCTCAACACCCTGCTGACGGATCAGAATATTCCGGTCCGAGGATTGGCCGGGCGGGTCGACGGACACCTGCTCTACACCTGCAAGGCCCAGGACGGTTTGAACGGCAATGGTCGGGCCGAGGTGGAGCTGCGACCCGACCCCTTCGAAGTGGGTTTACCGGTGGAAGGCTCCTTCCCGTTGCGCATCGTCGACGGCTGGATCCTCGCGGACTCGGCGTCCGTGGTGTCGGAGCAACAAAGCCTGCTCGCCGTGGGGGCCTATCACTTGGCTCTATCCCGCGGGCGATTCGACTATGAGATCGCCACCGCCGACGTCTCTCAGCTGGTGCCTTTGCTGCCCTTCGACGACGAGCCGCCGCCGTATTTCCCCACCCGAGGCAACGGCAACCTGAACGGCGTTTTGCAGTTGGAATCCGGATTCGCCTTCAACACCCTCACCGTGGATCTCGAGTCGGTGCTGACCCCGAGCATGCCCCTGGCCCGGATTTCAGGACGGCTCGACGTCACCCCCTGGGCCCTCGAAAACCTGCACCTGGACCTTCGCCACCGCCTGGACGACCCGGATCAGCACATGGTCGTCCGGGGTCGGATGCCGTGGTCCGGAGCCGCCGGCCTGACCCGTTTGACCTTCGAAACCCAGGGCTGGCCGATGGAAAAGGTGCATCCTTGGGTGCCCTTTCACCTGCCGCTGGACGGCGACGTCACCGGACGTTTGGACCTCGAGCTGGACGGTGACGCCCAGCGGGGAGAGCTGTCCGCCTCGTTGACCCCGGCCTTCGCCACCGGGGTCGCCTCGGAACCCTTGTCCCTGGGCAATCTGGTGGCCGACCTGACCTGGGACGACTCAAAGGTCGACATCCAGCGAATCACCGCCTTTGCCGAAGCCGGTGAGGTCACCGCCCAGGGCGAGATTCGGTGGCCTCTGGGAGACATGGACCTCAAGCTCCAAGCCGGCCATCTCGATGTCGGCCAGGCACCCTTGCGACGATTCCTACCCCGGCCGGACATCCACACCGCCCTAACGGTCGAGGCACACGTGGCCGGAACCCTAGAGCAGCCGAGCTGCAACATCACCGTGGAAGCGGAACGTATGACCGTGGGATCGCGGGAAATTTCCGGAAGCCCGGGACGTCTCGACGCGTTCTGGAGCGCCGGCAAGCTGGAGGTCGGAGGCAATTTGCTCGACGGCGCGACCCTCGAGGGCGGCGGACGCCTGGAGCCCCCCTTGGTCGACCTGAGCTTCGAGCTCGAATCCCAGGATCTCTCGCGAATCGTGCAGCTGGTGAGCCGTACGGAGCGCAGAATCGGCGGCAACCTGAACGGCGAGCTCACCATCGCCGGGGATCTCTCGAAACCCGGGCCGCTCCATGTCGCCGTGCAGCTGGAGGAGCTCGACCTGAGCATCGACGGTCGCCGGCTGGTGGCCCAACCACCCCTCCGACTGGAGCTCGCCCCCGACTCCTGGACCCTCGACCGCTTGCTGTTGGAGGAGCCGGCGTCCGACAGCCGAGTGGAGCTGCGGGGTCGGCTCGGATACCACCTCGGTGCCGAGGTGGATCTCCAAACCCTTGCCGAGCTCGACGGCGCCTGGCTGCGGGTGGCCTTGCCGGATCTGGAGATGGACGGCCGTTTGGGTCTCGAAGGTCGGATCACCGGCAGCCTGGAACGGCCCTATTTGGTCGGCGCCGGCACCTTTGAGCAAGGCTCCTTGAAAGTGCCCGGGCTCGAGCAGGGCTTCGAGCGCTTGAACGGCACGGTGCGATTCCACGGCGACCGAATCAGCCTCGATCATCTGGCCGGCGATCTCTCCGGCGGCACGGCGGCCGTCACCGGTGAGCTGCGCCGGATGGACGAAGGCCCGCCCAGCTATCGCATCGATCTACGGGCTCAAGGGGTGGAGCTGCCGTCGGTGGAAGGGTGGCATCTAGCGGGTGACGCCGCCCTCGCCTTGCGCTCGGTGCCCGAAGGACACTTGCTCTCCGGCACCGCCGACTTGAGCCGCCTCGACTACCGTGAGGACATTCGATTCGACCTCGCGCAAATCGTGCAAGAGCTGCTGCGGGGTCGTCGCCTGGAGGTAGAAGCCGCGGATTCCCTCCGTTCGAGCATTCTGCTCGGGGTAAGAATCCGGGCAAACGACACCGTCACCTTGCGCAACAACGTCGCCGATCTCACCGGCAGCGCCGATCTTCAGGTGCGCGGCAATCTGGCCCAGCCCATTCTCTTCGGCGAGCTCGTGATGGACCCGGGCGGCACCATGATCTACAACAGCGCCGACTATCGGCTCGAGCGCGGGCAGTTGGTCTTCGCCGATCCCTATCGGCTGGAGCCGGAGGTGGATTTGGTGGCGACCACCAAGGTCCGCGATTTCGACGTCACCCTCTCCCTTTCCGGGCCCATGGAAAGGCTCGAAGCCCGCTTCTCGTCTGAGCCTCCCCTGCCCGACGTCGAGGTCCTGCGGCTGCTGGCCGGTGGCGACGCCTACGTCGACCAAGCGGAGCTGGTGCCGGATCGCAGCTCCCAATTGGACGAGGAGCGGGAAAACAGCGCCGCCACTTTCCTCTACGGTCAGGCGGCCAGCGCCATCGGCGACCGGGTCAACACCCTCTTCGGCTTCGACAAATTCCGCATCGACCCATTGACCGGCAGCGGTGACAACCTGTCGAAGGCTCGCTTTACCGTCGGCAAACGGTTGTCGAAAGACCTCTTTCTCACCTACTCCGTGGACCCCTCTTCCTCCGACAACCAGCGGATTCGAGTAGAGTGGCAGCTGACGGACAGCCTCGTCCTTGTCCTAACGCAGAACGGAGACGACTCTTTTTCCGCAGATGCCCGCTGGGAAAACACCTTCTAAACACAGCCGAAACCGGCGATCGAGCTTCGCGATCCGGGCGCTGCTCTGCGCAGTGGCGGTCCCCCTGTGGCTGTCGCCGGGCCGAGCGCTAGGGACCGTCCCGGACCCGACGTCCCACCAGCCGGTGCTCTGCTCGGTGGAGCTTCGCTCCCCTGGCCCGTCGGACCGCACTTCGAGCTTCCTGCCGAAGCTGGAGCTGGAATCGCTGATCGAGATGCCAGTGGGGCTGGCCCCCCATCCCGCTGCGATTCGCCGCACCCTTGCCAACTTCCACGCCACGGGCTGGTTTCGAGACATCGGCTGGTGGACCCGCCCAGACCCGAACGATCCCCAATGTGTGCAAGGAGCTCTGATCCTCGACCCCCACCCCCGGGTCAGGGACATCACCTTCTCCGACGATCCCCCGCTCAGCGAGCGTCGGCTCCGCCGAGCCCTACGGCAGAAAGAGAACACCGTTCTGGAGCCGCGGCAGATTCGAGAATCCGAAGCCGCTTTGGTCGAGCTCTTCCACCGGGAGGGATATTTCGAAGCTCGGATTCGTTCGGAGATCAGAGCCGACAAACCCCCGTGGAACGACCTCACCTTCCACCTCGACAGCGGGCCTCGGGCGAGCATCGCCAAGGTCCTCTTCGAGGGTGACACCGGCCCCTTCGACGCGGTCGACCTGCACCCGGCCCTGCGTTCGACCGTCGGTCGAGCCTTCGACCACGAGCGGAGCGAGGAGGACGTCGAGCGGTTGCGTCGCTTCCTGGTCAAACGCGGCTTCTACCAAGCGCAGGTGGAGACCCCCCGCCGAATCTACGACCCTGACACCGACACGGTGACCCTCAGCTTTCCGCTCCAAACCGGACCGGCCTTCGAGCTCGAGATCCTCGGAGCCCAAGAGCGTCGGCTCAAACGGCGTGGCTTCTTACCTTTTCTGGAAGATCGACCCTTCGACGACGTCTTGCTCGCCCAAACCTGTGCTCGTCTGCGCCGCGACTACCAAAAAAAAGGTCACTTCCATGCCGACGTGGACTGTCACGTCGACCCGGACACCGAAAATCCCCGAGCCGTGAGCCTGAGCCTGGATCCAGGCCCCGTCTACAAGGTGGCCTCGGTTCGATTTCCCGGGGCGGAGCGGGTGTCCGAGCAGAAGCTCCGCACCCTGGTGAGCACCGGGCCCGGCACTTGGTGGTCGCCCCGTAGCGGGCATCTCATCGGCGAGGAGCTGGACGGCGATTTGGAACGGGTTCGGTCCTACTATCTGTTGGAGGGTTTTCGCCAAGCACAGGTGGGGCCGGCCCGCATCTTGGAGGTCGGCGACCAGCTGCACGTGGACATCCCCATCGAGGAGGGGCCACGCCGCCAGGTGGTGAGCGTGGAGGTCCAGGGAATAGAAGGCCTCTCCGAGCCGAGCCTAGTGGACCGGCTGCCCCTGCGTGCGGGCAGCGGCTACCACCCCCTGCTGCTCGAGGACGCCGTCAACTTGATCCGCACCTTGTGCGAGGAAGAGGGGCATGCCTCGGCGGTGGTGGAGCCGAGGCTCGATTGGGATCCCAACGGCTTGTTGGTGGACGTGGATCTGATCGTCGACCTCGGGCCGAAGCGAGTCTTGGATCGCCTAGTCCTGCGCGGGCTGCAACACACCCATCCGGAGCTGGTGCGACGCTTTGCCGGCCTCGAAACCGGCGACGTGCTCAGCCGCCGGCGTCTGCTCAAGGCCGAGCGCGATCTCTATCGCCTGGGCATCTTTTCCGAGGTGGATGTCGACCTAGCGCCCTCCGTGGACCTCTCCTCACAGCGGGACGTGCGCATTCGCCTGCGCGAAGGGAGACGCTGGCGCCTGGCCTACGGTGTCTCCTACCACTCCGACGACGGCATCGGCGGCCTCTTCGGGCTCACCCGTAGCAATTTGCGCGGACGCGGTGAACGCCTCCAGCTGGATTTGCGGGCCAGCGCCAACGACAGCCGACTGCGGCTGATCTACGATCAACCCTCCTTGGGACCGTGGCGCCTACCGGTCACCTACACCCTCTTCAATCGCTTCGAGCTGCGGGAATCCTACGAGGTCCATGAAACCGGCACCCGCGTTTCCCTGACCCGCGATCTCGATCGCTTGCGTCTGGGCTTGGTCTACGACTATCGCTTCGTGGAGCTGTCGGAGGATGTGCTCGATCCCACCGCCGTGGAGCGGGAAGACAGCGAGGTCGAGATTGCGAGCCTGGCTCCTAATCTCTTCATCGACCGGCGCAACGACCCCGTGAATCCGGGGATCGGCTGGAGCACCGCCCTGCAGCTCGAATATGCCTTCCCCATGCTCACCGCCGAAACCGAGCTGCTCAAGCTCTTCTGGCAGCAAACCCACTACCAGCCCCTCGGGCAGTGGGGTACTTTGGCGGCCAGCTTTCGCTTGGGATTGATCGAGCCCTTGAGCACACCTGTCGACCCCGACCCCATCGTGCCGATAGACCTCGCTTCCAGCCGAGTGCCGATCTCCGAGCGCTTCTTCGCCGGCGGACGCACCACCCATCGCGCCTACGAGCGCGATCGTCTCGGCATCCTCGGAGAAAGCCTCCACATCTCCGAAGACGGCAGGCTGCTCGAAGCCGGCGGCAACGGTTTGGTGTTGCTCAACCTCGACTATCGCTTCCCCATCTCAGGCCCGGTCGAAGGGGTCAGCTTCCTCGACCTGGGAAACGTCTGGGCCGACTGGAGCGATATCGACCTCGGCGACCTACGTCCCGGTTTCGGCCTCGGGGTGAGGTACAGCTCCCCCGTGGGCCCCATCCGCCTCGAAATCGGCTGGAAGCTCGACGCCCAGCCGTTCGAAGACAATTCCCCCGTCTTCTTCCTCAGCTTCGGCAACCCCTTCTGACCACGCCCGGGGGCGCCCCCTCGGACCTCTACACGGGCGGGGGCAAGCCCCGCCCCTACGGCCGGAGCGACGAATCCGCTTCGTTTAAGGCGGAGCGGGTAATCCGTGAATCACGGGACCGCCCGTTCGAGAAACGGTTTACTCACTTCCCGAGTCGCTACCCTCCACGAAGCTCCGCTGAAGGGCTATCTTCGCCTGCCCGAAAACTTTTTCGTATCCTTAAAGCACTGAAAAAAGGCGACTTACAACTTTATTTCAAATTTTTTCAGGATTTTCCCGCGAGCCGGCACAGCCATTGCTCTAAGGGATATCCGACGGCGAATGATTCACTCCCCGTCAAACGTTGAGCAAGATCCAATAAACCATCCGATTCCCGGAGTATCAGCAGAGGTCGTTATGGGCAAGATTTTAGGTCTCCAACAAATGTCGTACCCCGAGCTAGTGCTCGCAGGAAACAGCGACAAGAGCCGCACCTGCCAGGGTAATAGCGCGCTCAGCCTGCTTTGCGTCAAAGCCGACGCAGCGGCGGCACCCATCCGCTGGCCCCAGTAGCGGGTCTGAGCCGGCCTCGAGCTGAAACGCCGGACAACATAAAGTTTCTTAGCTTACGAGCTTAGCCTTGATTGCCTTTCAGCCTTGATTGCCTTTCAGCCTTGATTGCCTTTCAGCCTTGATCGCCTTTCAGCCTTGATCGCCTTTCAGCCTTGATCGCCTCAGAGTCACGAATGTTGGTTAGTTTACTGCCTTGAAACCATTTACGAAGGAGTTAGAAATGAGCAAGATCCTGGAGCTGCAAGCCATGTCCTACACCTCCGCTTCCGCCGAAGGCAACAGCGACAAGAGCCGCACCTGCCAAGGCAACAGCTGCATCAGCCTCTTCTGCGGCGGCGGCGGTAGCGAAGAGCCGGCCCCCGATGAGCCCGCCGACGCTTGATCGATATTAAACCTTAGTTTGCAACAACCCTTTAAAACCGATACCAGGAGCAAGAAAAATGAGCAAAATCCTCGAGCTGCAAGCCATGTCCTACACCCCGGCCGCTGAAGAAGGCAATTCCAACAAGAGCCGCACCTGCCAAGGCAACAGCTGCATCAGCCTCTTCTGCGGTGGTGGCGGCGGCGAAGAGCCGGCCCCCAGCGACGAAATCAGCGCTTGATCAACCATTAAGGTTTGTCAGATACCTTCTAGAGCTTCCTTGTTCTAGGAAACCTTTAGAAAGAAGTTGGTAGAATTCCACGGTTTTCGATGATCCGGATGGTCCGGGTCACCCTCGAATCTCGATGGACTGTTAGTCACACTAAACCCTGAAGGAGTAGAAATGAGCAAAATCCTCGATCTGCAATCCATGCCTTTCGCGCCCGCTGCCGCCGCCGGCAACAGCAACAAGAGCAACACCTGCCAAGGCAACAGCTGCATCAGCCTGTTCTGCGGCGGTGGCGGCCAAGAAGAGGCCCCGGACGGCCCGGCCGAAGCCTGATTCGTGAGTGCTTACCGGCACTGATTGATACCGCAGAAATAAAAAACAAAAACGTTAGTTGATCTTAGGAGATCGAAAACATGAGCAAAGTACTCAACCTCCAGTCCATGGCCTACACCCCGACCCACGCTGCTGAGGGTAACTCCAACAACAGCAACACCTGCCAAGGCAACAGCTGCATCAGCCTGTTCTGCGGCAGCAAAGAAGTCGAGTTGTCGCCGGCTGAGGCTTGATGCTCAGTTCTCGCCCAGAGCACGGCGGATAGAGCCGCCGGGGCGCTAGTCAGGGGGGGCACAGCCCCCCCGCCTACCCCGCCTCTCACCGCCGTGCTCTAGTTTTCTTTCTTCCCCAGCATCCTACTTTCAAATCCCCAACATCGACGAGCCCGAGGTTTCACACAGCGCCGGTCCCCAGCGACAGCTGCATCCGAAAAAGACGATCGAAAACCTTGTTGGTCTCGCCCACTACCTACCGGTTATCTATTTTACGGAGAATCATCATGAGTGGCTTGACTTCTTATACTTTCGCCCATTCGGAGTACTACGAAACCATTTCCCGCTACCAGGGAACCTCCTACTTCGTCGATCGCGTGACCCCGCTCCTGCCCGAAGGTTGGTCACTCGGCCGCTATCAAATCTGGCTCGCCACCACTTACAAGCCGGCCGACGATCTGCTCGGCGAGCAAGGCTTCAAAATCCATATCTCCGGCACGCCCTCCACCGCCCTCGAATTGATCGACCTGGTGGTCCCCGCCTGTGTGGAAGAGAACACCACCTTCAAATTGGTGGCGGATCCCGCTTTGTTGAGCATGGTTTGCTCCAAAAGCTACCACCGCGGCGGCTCGGGAAAATTCTTTACGATCTACCCGCCGGACATGGACACCTTCAAACGTCTGATCGAGAAAATTTACCAACGCACCCAGCACCTCGACGGTGCTTATATTCTTTCGGATCGGCGTTATAAAGATTCTAAGGTCGTCTTCTACCGCTACGGCGGCATCCTGCCCCACAACAATCTCAAGGCCGACGGCACCAAAACCGCTATTTTCATGCGCCCCGACGGCAAGGGCATCTTCGTCGACGACCGGAACCCCTTCTTCACCCTGCCGGATTGGGTCGAGGATCCGTTCCCTCAATCCGAGGAGGAGCAAGGCTCCGGGCTGCTCAACGAGCGCTACGAGGTTCGCGACGTGCTCGGATTTTCCAACTCCGGCGGCGTGTACAAGGCCTGGGACACCCGCGACGAGCGCGAGGTGGTGATCAAGGAAGCCCGCCCCAACACCGCGCCCTGGTACTTCGACGACAAAATGCTCGACGCCCAAGCTCTGCTGGAAAACGAGTGGCTGATTTTGAGCAAGCTCAAGGACGTGGATTTCACCGCCGAGCCGATCGAGATCTTCAGCGAGTGGGAGCACACCTTCTTGGTCCAAGAAATGCTGCCCGGTCTGCCGTTGACCAACTACCGCGCCAGCGATGATCTGCGGCTGCTGCCGTTCTATGAAGGCCGCGGCATGGTGGAGAACTTCTGCGACAAATTCCACACCTTGGCGACCCGCCTGATGGCTTGTCTCAAGACCTTCCACGATCGGGGCATCCTGCTGGGCGACCTCTCCCCCAACAACATCCTGATCGACAAGGAGACCCTCGAGGTCCGTTTCATCGATTTCGAAAGCGCCTGGGATCAGAACCGTGGCGACGAGATCGGCCGGCTCTCCACCATCTGGTCGACCCCGGGTTATCGCACCGCCGAGCGCAACAAGCGCAAGAACGTGTCCGCGGCGGACGATTACTACGCCCTGGGCATGGCGCTCTACAGCATGATGCTGCCGATCCAAGGGGTCTTCGAGCTGGTACCCGAGGCGAGGGAGCGGTTCATCGATCGCATCTCCTCCTTGGTGGGCCTTCCCGAAGAGGTGCATCAGGTGATTTTCGCCTTGGCGGAGAACCGTCCCGAGGACGCCGAGCAGGTGCTGGCTGATTGGGATCCCAACGCCGAGCCGTCCAAGCCTTGGGCGGATTCCTCACCCTTGCTCGCCGAGCTGCCCGAGCTGACCTCGAGCATCGCCGACCACCTGCTGGCCACCTACGACGTGGAGCGCAAGGATCGCCTGTGGCCGTCGGATTTCGCGGTCTTCAGCACCAATCCCCTGAACGTCGCCTATGGCGCCTGCGGCATCGCCACGTTCCTCCAGCAGTATCAAGGCCAGGTGCCCGAAGCGGTGGAGAAGTGGCTGCTCGACCGGCCGATGTCCAACAAAGACATGCCCCCGGGCCTCTACGTGGGCGCCGCCGGCGTGGCCTGGACCTTGTTGGAGATGGGTCACGAGGATCGTGCCCTCGAGCTGATGCATCGCTCCTACACCTCGCCCCTGGTCACCGAGGAGAACGACATCCTGCACGGTGCCGCCGGTTGGGTGCTCGCCGCTGCCCGCGTGTTCGCCGCCACCGGCGATCAAGACCTGCTCGCCGAAGCCACGGTGCTCGGTGACGTGTTGGTGAGCCGGGCGGTCCAACAGGACGTGGGCATCGCCTGGCCCGACGACGAAGGCAAGATTCATCACGGTTTCGCCCACGGCACCAGCGGCATCGCTTACGCCCTGCTGCGGCTTCACCTTGCCGGTGGCGAGGCGCGATTCCTCGAAGCGGCCCGCGCGGGCATGGACTTCGAGATCAGCAGCGCCATCGAGCGCGAGGAAGGCCCGGTGTGGGGCAACCACGTGGGCAGCAAGCTGATCTCCCCCTATTGGTCCCAAGGCGCCGCCGGCGTCGGCACCGCGGCGATCCGCTTTGCCACCTTGCTCGGCGACGACACCTACATGGACTTCGCCCGTCGGGTCGCCGATTCGGCCCACTACCAAATCACCGCTTGGCCCGGTCTCTTCGACGGCGTCGCCGGATTGGGCGAGCTGATGGTCGATCTCTTTCAGGCCACCGGTGACGAGGTCTACCGCCAACGGGCTTTGGAAATGGCGGAAAGCGCTCTCTGTTATCGCAGCGAGAAAGAAGAAGGTCTCGCATTCCCTGGTCGTTACCTGCTGCGCTTGAGCACCGATTTGGCACACGGCTCCGCGGGTATCGGCATGTTCTTTCACCGTCTCAGCCAAGGTGGCCCCCGGGCCTTCCACGATTGGCAAGAGCAAACCTCCGAGGAAAAATAATCATGAGCTCGGTATGGCGCCTTCTAGGTCGCTGCTTCGTCTGGCTAAGGCCCCATTGGAAACTCTTCGGAGCCCTGCTTCTGGTGGTCACCCTCCAGGCATTGATGAGCGGCGTCGCGGAACCCCTGATCACCCAGAACATGATCGACAGTCTCAGCCAACGGGACGTGACGACCTTCCTCTGGCTGGCAGGTTTTGCCATCGCCATCGCCACCGCCACACGGCTCACCTCGTTGGTCGGTGACATCGGCAATCAAAAACTCAACAACAAGCTGTGGTCGAGCTTCACCTTGGAAGCCACCAAGGCTTTCTACAACAAGCCCCACCGGGACATCGCCAAGCAGGAGAAGGGTTACCACGTCTCCCGGCTCTACGACGAGCCCAAGCGGCTGACCACGGTGGTCGACTTGGCCCTCGACGGGGTCGTCGCCGCGGTCACCTGCATCGGCGCCCTGGCGGTCTGCCTGTGGCTCTCTTGGAAGGTGATGTTGGTGCTGTCGATCATCGTGCCGACCTTGCTCTTCCTAGCGGAGCGCTTCGGCAACCAGATTCGCGACGTCACCTCCAGGGGGCACGAGAGCGAGGCTCAGCTGCGGGCCACCTTCGGCCGCGCGGTCGACAGCCACCGCAACGTGCAGCTCTACGGCTTGCGCCACCGGGTGATGAATCGCCTGCGGGACATGCTCGGCAAACACCTCGAGATCGTGCTCTCCACCACCCGGGTGTCCTCGCGATACCAAACCACCAGCGGCGTGATGCTGGCCTACGCGGAGGTCGCGGTGCTGATCGGAGTGGGCGTTCAGGTGCTCTACGGTCAGCTGTCGATCGGTGGCATGTTCGGCTTCACCCAGGCCTATTGGCGTGTGGTGCAGGGGGTGCGAAGCCTGGCGATTCTGGTTCCCCAGCTGGCGTCCTTGTCAGCGGTGGCCGATCGCTTCGAGGACCTGGTGAAAGACCAACCGTCCGGCGCCAACTATTCCCCCGACGGCAACGTCGCCCTTCGGTCGGTGGAGTTCAGCCACAACGACCGCCCTCTGCTGCGCAGGATCGACGTCTCCGTCGACAAGGGCGAGCGGGTGCTGATCACCGGCGCCAACGGCACGGGCAAATCCACCTTGCTGCACCTGATGGTCGGTCTGTTGGAGCCGCGCCAGGGCACCGCCGAGACCCCGAGAGTGGAGAACGTCAGTGCCATGTTGCTGCCCTTCGCCTTCATCCCCGGCGATCTCAGCGACCAATTGGCGATCGACGAGCGCGCCCCGGGTGTGGTGAGCAAGATCGAGGCCCTGGCCAAGAAGCTGGGCATGGAGGATCGCTGGCAGGAAGATCCGGCCAATTTCTCGGAAGGTGAGAAGAAGAAGGCTCAGGTGCTCATGACCTTGAGCAAAGAAGCCGACTTCTACGTCTTCGACGAGCCGTTGGCCAACATCGATCCAGAGACCAAGGACTCGATCCTGGAGACCATCCTCTCCCTCGATTCCGACAAGGCGGTCATCGTCATCCTGCACGGCGACCACAGTCTTTACGAGCATTTCGATCGACAGCTCCAACTTCGCGACGGCGCGATTTTCGAGCTTCAACACGCGCTCCCCGCTGCGGGCGGCTGAGCGGGCAAGGAGCAACATCATGTTCACGCACTACCTCAGCGCCGCCTGGCGCAGCTTGAAACGGGATCGCGCCTACGCCGCGATCAACCTTGCGGGGCTCTCGGTCGGCATGGCGGTCGCTCTCTTGATCGGCCTCTACGTGGTCGACGAGATGAGCTACGACCGCTGGTCTCCCGAGGCCGAGCGCACCGCGCGCATCGTGTTGGATTGGCGAGTGGGCGAGCGCGACGTGCACGCTCCCTTGTCGCCGGGACCCCTGGCAGACACCTTGAAAGAGCGTCTGACGGGCGTCGAGGCGGTCTCGCGCATCAACACCACCGAGCAGATCGTACGAGCGGGAGAGGAACGTCACCACGAGAAGCAGGTGTTCTGGGTAGACGCCAACTTCTTCGAGTTCTTCTCCCTGCCGCTGAACGGCGCCGAGGCCTCCGAGGTCCTGGCCCAGCCCGATCGCGTGGTGCTCTCGCCCCGGGCGGCGATCAAATATTTCGGCACCGAGCAGGCGATCGGCAAGGTGTTGAGCATCGAGGAACGCCCCTACACCGTGGCCGCCATCTCCGACCTGGGGGATCGCAATCTGCATTTCTCCTACGACGTGGTGGCGCCGCTCGCGGCCCGCACCCGCGGCCCGTGGATCGACACTTGGTTGGCCTTCAACATCTACACCTACTTCCGGCGAGCGCCCCAAAGCTCGTTCGAGCAGGTGGAGGCCGGCTTGGCCGGCCTGGTGAGCCAGGAGCTGCTGCCCCGGCTGATGGACGCCATGGGTCGCGAGCAGGAGGAGTTCCTCTCCTCCGGCGGCAACTTCCGCTTCAATGTGCAGCCGGTGCGAGACATCCACCTGCACAGCAGCTTGGAGCACGAGCTCGGCCAGAACGGTGACGCCCGACAGGTTTACGTGCTGCTGTCGTTGGCCCTGGCGGTCCTGCTGATCGCCAGCATCAACTACATCAACATGGCGACCGCCCGGGCGACCCGCCGGGGTCTCGAGGTGGGGTTGCGCAAATGCTTGGGGGCCGAGCGCTCCCAGGTGCGCTGGCAATTCCTGATCGAGGCCGGCTTGGTGAGCGCGACCGCGATCCTGGTGGCTGTCGGCTTGGTGGTGGCGGCGCTGCCCTCGTTCAACCAGCTGATGTCCAAGGATCTCACCGCGTCCGGTTTGGCCCAACCCGCGATGTTGGCCACCCTGCTGGCCCTCTTCCTGGGCTCAGCGGCGGCCTCCGGCCTCTATCCGGCGTTCGTCATGGCGCGCTTCCGTCCCCTGGACATGGTCCGCCGTCGCTTCTACCGCGGCCGTGAAGGCTGGCGTCTGCGGGCGGCTCTCGTGACCTTCCAATTCGCCGTCGGCGTGTTGATGATCATCGCTTCGCTGACCATCTTCCGCCAGATCGACTTCTTGCTCGACAAGGATCTCGGCTTTCAGCCGGAGAACGTCGTGGTGGTCGAGAACATCGACAACCTGGGCGATGGCTGGCTGGGTCTGAAGCAAGACGTGCTCAAGGCCGAAGGGGTCGTCGCGGCCTCCGGTGCCAGCGGCCTGCCCGGCCATTGGATCCGCGAGGTCTACTTCGTCGGCGAGGGCGGACGGGAAGAGACCCAGACCAGCTGGTTGGTGAGTGTCGACCCGGACTTCTTCGACACCCTGGGCATCGAGCTCAGCGCCGGTCGTCGCTTCGAGCAAGACGAGCCCGCCAGCGGTGTGGCCTACATCGACCGCCTGGCGGCCGACCTGCTGGGCACCGGTGATCCCCTGGGCCAACAGCTCGACGTGATGACCATCCCGCGCTATCCGACGGTGGTCGGCACCTTCGAGGGAGTCCACCTCGCGCCCTTGCACCAAGGCATGCGCCCGACGGTGATCCGTCCACTGACCGAGCATCCGAAGTACCTGGCGATCCGGGTCACCGACGAGCAGGCCTCCCAGGTGTTGCCGCGGATTCAAAGCGCTTGGCGTCGACACGCTCCCGAGCAACCGTTCCAAGCCACCTGGCTGGAGGACGACATCGCCGCCTTCTACGCCGACGAAAGCCAAACCGCCTCCCTCGCCACCGGCGCTGCCCTGCTTGCGATCTTCATCGCCTGCATCGGGGTGCTCGGCCTGGGCGCCTTCACCGTCGAGCAACGGACCAAGGAAATCGGGGTGCGCAAAGTGCTCGGGGCTTCGGCGCCCAGCATCGCCGCCCTGGTGACCAAGGACTTCGTGGTGCTGATGGGCATCGCGGTGCTGATCGCCACTCCGCTCGGATGGTGGTTGATGACCCGCTGGTTGCAGGACTTCGCCTACCGCATCTCCCTCGGACCGACGATCTTCGTCTCCGCCGCCCTGTTGGCCCTCGGCATTGCGGTCACCAGCATCTCCGCTCAGGCCCTACGCGCCGCCCGCCTCCGGCCGGCCCGCAGCCTGCGCTACGAATAATTCATCCACGACGAACCCAAGGTGAGCATCATGAAACCCCAAATCTCAGAGTCTCAACACACCGAGACCACCGCCGGGCTCTCCGGAGCGGGCATGGATCGTGTGGTTGAAAAACCGGGCTTGACCCTCGGCAAAAAGGCCTTGATCGCCCTCGCCCTCATCGTTTTGGTGGGCGGCAGCTACTCCCTCTTCGCCGGCACCACCACCGACTCCTTGCGGGTCGAGTGGGACCGCCTGACCGTGGCCGAGGTGATCGAAGGCAACTTCGAGGAATACATCTTGGTCAGCGGCGTGGCTCAGCCCCGGCAGTCGATCTTCCTCGACGTGGTGGTCGGCGGACGGGTGGAGGAGGTCATGGTCCGCGAAGGCGAGACCGTGGTCGAAGGCCAACCGCTCCTGCGCCTGGTCAACAACGATCTGCAGCTGCGGCTGCTGAGCGCCGAGACCCAGCGCATCGAGCAGGTGCATCAGCTGGAGGACTTCCGCTCTCGAATCAAACGGGAATCCCTGGAACGGCGCCAAGAGCTGTCGGACATGGACTACCAAATCAAACGGCTGGAACGCCAGGATCGTCGCAATCAAGTGCTGCTCGACGAGCAATTGCTTGCCCAGCAGGATTTCGAGGCCACCCGCGACGAGCTCGAGTTCTACCGTCGGCAGCGGGAATTGACCCTGGAGAGCTTCGAGCAAGACTCCTTGCGGTCGGAGACCCAGCTGCAACAGATGGAAGCAAGCCTGAAATCCATGGAAGAGAACAGCGCGGTGACCCGCCGGATTCTCGACAGCTTGGTGGTTCGCGCGCCCATGAGCGGTCAGCTGACGGCCCTCGACGCCCAACCCGGTCAGCTGCTCAGCTCCGGCAAACCCCTCGGCCAGATCGACGCGGTCGACGGCGGCTTCCGAGTGCGGGCGCAAATTGACGAGTACTACATCGATCGGGTGGCCGTGGGTCAAACCGCGCGCCTCGAGGATCGCGGCGAGACCGGCGCCGAGGTCACGGTCCGACGCATCTTCCCGGAAGTCAGCGAGGGCAAATTCGAGGTCGAGCTCGACTTCGCCGGTGACTCCCCCGAAGGCTTGCGTCGGGGCCAGACCGTGCGTTGTCGCTTGCAGCTGGGCGGCACCCACGACGCCCTGCTGGTGCCCCGGGATCGCTTCTACCACCAAACCGGAGGCCATTGGATCTACGTGGTGTCGGGCAATCACGCGGAGCGACGGGATATCCGCCTAGGTCGCCGCAACCCCGAGCACTTCGAGGTGCTCGACGGCCTAGCCCCCGGTGAGCAAGTCGTGATCTCCGGCTACGAGGATTTCGGCAACGCCGTCCGACTGGTCGCCCGATGAAGCACGATCTCAACTAAAGATTTCTCAGATCCAACCACCTTAACTGGAGCTTCGAAATGACCCAAGACACCCTGATCCGCTTGACCCAAGTCCACAAAACGTTCCTCACCGGCAACGTGGAAACCCGCGCCCTCGACGGCGTCGACCTCGACATCCAACGGGGCGAGCTCGTCGCCATCATGGGCCCGTCGGGCTGCGGCAAGTCCACCTTGCTCAACACCCTCGGCCTGCTCGACTCGCCGTCCACCGGCAGCTACCGCTTCGGCGAGCACGAGGTGGCGGGATTGTCGGAAACCCAGCTCACCCGGCTGCGCAAAGGCAACATCGGCTTTGTGTTCCAGAGCTTCAACCTGATCGACGAGCTGACCGTCGCCGAGAACGTCGAGCTACCCCTGCATTATCTCGGCGTCTCCAAAGCGGAGCGCAAAAAGAAAGTCGCCGTCGCTCTCGAGCGGGTCGGCGTCGCCCATCGCGCCGACCACTACCCGCAGCAGCTCTCCGGCGGTCAACAACAACGCGTCGCCGTCGCCCGCGCCGTGGTCACCCAGCCGAAAGTCCTGCTCGCCGACGAGCCCACCGGTAACCTCGATTCCCACCACGGCCGGGAGATCATGGAGCTATTGAAAGAGCTCAACGAGGCGGGCACCACCATCATCATGGTCACCCACTCCGAATCCGACGCTCAATACAGCGATCGCATCCTGCGCCTGCTCGACGGGCGGCTGATCGAGTCGGAGACCGTGCGACGCATCGCCGCTTGATCCAGCGTCCCGCACCAGCAAAAAAGCCGCACCCTCACCGGTGCGGCTTTTTTGTCGTCTAGATCATGTTCAGCTCGACCTCGACCTCGACCGGCTCGGCGCCGGCAACTAGGATCTTGTGAATAGGGTCGGCGGGCTGCTGTAGTGTCCCTGGACGGACACTGTCCAGAGGCTCGGATCACGCCCCTTCCTATGGACGCCGCGTGCCCTAGCCCCGTAGGTGGCCCCGGCCTGGAGCCGCTGAGCGGGAAGGCGGATGGGCGTCCCGCTCATGATGTGCCCGTAGTGGATCCCGGTGAGAGGCGGATCGAGAGGCGCTCCCTCGCTGTCCAAAATCTCCACCTCGTAGTGGGTCGCTCCGGCCACCGGGTCGCAGTTGACGGCGAGGGCGTCCGCCTCGTTTTCGACCCTAACGGAGGTGGGCGCCGCAATCTCGACGAGATCCAGCTCCAACGCCGAGCTCCAGGCGCCGCGCGATTGCCTGAGCCAGGCTCGGACAAGAACCCTGTAGGTCGTTCCGATCAGCAGCTCCGATCCGTCGTAGGGAGCACCGGATATGGCGGGTTTCCAGGAAGGGAAGGACGGCCCCGAGCTATCCACATCTATCAACTTGAGCTCGAACGAAAGATGCTCGTCCTCGGACGGGTGCTCCCAAATGGCGACCAGCTCTTTTTGGGCGTTGTTGAAGATCAAAAACTTCAGGTCGGGAATTTCGGGTTTGTAGTCGAAAGCATACGGTGCGCTTTCGAGCCCGAAGACCGACGCGGAAGAGTCCGCGGCCCCAGCGGGGCTCGGCTGCAGCGATATCCCCACCGCACGGGCGACGAAGGGAGATTGGTCAAGGAGGTCGAGGTCGAGGACGGCAGAAAGGCTGCCCGGATCGGAAACGGCATTGGACACGAGCGGCGAGCCCAGGCCATTGACGAGCGACACCGCCAGGGCATCGGCGCCGGCCGGCATGGACTCGCAGACCACGGTCAGTGTCGCCTCTTGGAAGGTCACCGCGCTGATCGTGGGCGCTGGAATGGGGCTCGCCGTGACCTCGACCGGGGTGCTCCAAGCACCTCGCTCGTCGCCTTTCAGGGCTTGGACCTTGACGGTGTACGTCTGGACGGAAAGGTGCTCGGATACGTCGAATAGCGCTGGAAGGGCAGGATTCACATCCAGGACCGACTCCCCGCCATCTCCGGTCACCACAAGCCGATAGGTGATTCCCGATTCCTCGCTCTCCTCCCAGGAAACGAGCAGTAGATCTCGTGCCATGTGCAGCTCGACCTCGACCCGGGTCGGCGTCGGCAACAAGGATCTTCTGAACAGGGTCGGCGGGCTGCTGTACGGCCCCTGGACGAGCACCGTCCAGACGCTCGGATCACGCCCCTTCTCATGGAGCGCGCGCGCTCTCACCCCGTAGGTGGTGCCGGCCTCGAGCCGCTGAGCCGGCAGGCGGATGGGCGTCCCGCTCATGATGTGCCCGGCATGGGCCCCGGTGAGCGGCGGATCGAGAGGCGCTCCCTCGCTGTCCAAAATCTCCACCTGGTAATCGGTAGCTTCATCCACCGGGTCGCAGGTGACGGCGAGGGTGTCCGCGTCATTCTCCACCTGGATGGAGGCGGGCGCCGCAAGCTCGACGAGATCCAGCTCCAACGGCGAGCTCCAGTCGCCGGGCGATTGCCGGAGCCAGGCTCGGACAAGAACCCTGTAGGTCGTGCCGATCTCCAGCTGCGATCCGTCGTAGGGAGCACCGGAAATGGCGGGTTTCCAGACCCGGATCGGCAACCCCGGACCCTCCGTATTCAACACGGCGAGCTCGAACGAAAGATGCTCGTCCTCGGATGGGTGCCGCCAAGTGGCGACCAGCTCTTTTTGGACGTTGTCGAAGATCAAAACCTTCAAGTCGGGGGTCTCGGGTTTGTATTCGAAAGAGTAAGGAACGCTTTCGAGCCCGAAGACCGACGCGGATGAGTCCCCGGACCCAGCCGGGACGGGCTGCCGCGACACCCCCACCGCACGGACGGCGAAGGGAGAGTCGTGGAGGAGGTCGAGGTCGAGGACGGCGGAAAGGCTGCCTGGATCGGAAACGGCATGGAATACGAGCGGTGAGCCCTGACGATTAAGAAGTGACACGGCCAAGGCATCGGCGCCGGCCGGCATGGACTCACAGACCACGGTCAGGGTCGTCTCTTGAAAGGTCACCGCGCTGATCGTGGGCGCGGGAATGGCGCTCGCCGTGATCTCGACCGGATGGCTCCAAGCACCGCGGTCGTCACCTTTCAAGGCTCGGACCTTGACGGTGTACGTCCGGCCGGGAAGGAGCTTGGCCCCGTCGTGAAACTCACCCGAAACCGCTGGATTCACCTCCAAGACCGACTCCCCGCCGTCTCCGAGCACCACGAATCCATAGGTGAGCCCCGATTCTTCGATTTGCTCCCAGGAAACACGTAGTTGAGGCCCGGTCATGTGCAGCTCGACCTCGACCCGGGTCGGCGTCGGCAACAAGGATCTTCTGAACAGGGTCGGCGGGCTGCTGTACGGCCCCTGGACGAGCACCGTCCAGACGCTCGGATCACGCCCCTTCTCATGGAGCGCGCGCGCTCTCACCCCGTAGGCAGTCCCGGCCTCGAGCCGCTCGGCGCGGACGAGGATGGGCATCCCGTCATGGGCCCCGGTGAGCGGCGGATCGAGAGGTGTCCCCCCGCTGTCCAAAATCTCGACCTCGTAATCGGTCGCTCCATCCACCGGGTCGCAGGTGACGGCGAGGGTGTCCGCCTCGTTCTCGACCTGGATGGAGGTGGGCGCCGCAAGCTCGACGAGATGCAGCTGCAACGGCGAGCTCCAGCCGCTGGACGATTGACCGTGCCAGAAGCGGAGCCGAACCTCATAGGTCGCGCCGATCATCAGGCTCGATGCGTCATAGGATGTTTCGGAGAGGGCGGGTTTTCGCTCGAATACCCGCTCCCCACGAGCATCAAAAGCGGCGAGCTCGAAGAACAGATTCTCATCCTCGGGAGGTTCCCAATAGCCGGAGAGCGTGTGGCTCGCACTGTCGAAGAAGACGCCGTGCAGGCTCGGCGCCGGGATCGGGGCGAAGCGGATCGTGACGGGATCGCCGTATAACCCCACAGCTCCCTCGACGGACGCCTTCACCATCACTCCATAAGTCTGGTCCAACTCAAGGTCGGGGCCGTAAATCTTCGCCTCGACCGAATCGGCTTGCAGGGTGATCTCAACGGTCGGTTGCGTCACGAGGGGAAGGCCGGAAGCGTCGAGCACCAAGGCCTGATACTCCAACGGCCCGGACCCGTCCGAAGGCGCGAGGAGCGGATTCCAACGGGCATGGAGCACCGAATCGTGGAGACTGAGCTCAAGGCCGTCGGGCCCCGGCAGCACGGTCAACGTCGCCTCGACCTCCGGGCCGGTGCTCGACAGACTGACTCCGTGGACAGCGGCCCGGAGCTGAGTTTCCGCCGTGATGGGGACGTCGGCGAAGGTCGCTGTGGTGCCCCCGATGATCGGCGTGATGGAGTGACCCTGAAGGGACGCCGAGTAGCCCAAGCCGGCGGGGCCCGGCGGCGCTTCCCAAGTCAACGTCAGCTCCACGGGGCTCCGTCCCAGCTCGGGGATCGCGAGCATAGGAGCCCGGGGCGGACCGATGGTCTGAAGCTCGGTCTTGGGGCTGGGTTTGCTGACGAATCCATTCCTGGCCGCCACTACCTCGGCCGAGTATTCCATTCCTGGCGTGATGCTCAGGGAGTCGGACGTGCCGGAGGTTTCGCCGGTGTGGATAAAGTTGTCGGCACCTGAAACTCGCACGACGTAGACGTATGTGTCGGCCGCCACCGAATTCCAGGTCACGGTCAAGGTGGATCCTGTCTGGGACAGATGCGGCGCGCCGGGTATGGAGGGCCGCTCTGTGGTCGGCGGGTCGGTTCCATGGTGTTGATTGTCGCCACCACCGTTGATGAAAACACCACCGACCAGTGTGCCGACGACCCCTCCGACGACCACGGTCACCCCGTCGATCACGAGCTCGGTCGTTACCGCTTCCGTCGCCGCTTCGGCCAACAACTGAGCGGTTTCCCTCTCGATCCCAGAGCAAACGAATAGGCTCGCGACATGCTCGATCGACCATTTGACGCCCTCGACGGCCAAAATCTGGGCGATCTTGTCGGCATTTTTGAGCAGCCCCTCAAAGGTCTTAGCGGCGGCATTCTGGAGGGTCGGCCCGATCTGATCCGCCACCCAAGACCACGACACGTCGTCGCTCGGCAACGGCACCTCATAGTCCACGGGGACCAGGGGCACCTCGATAGTTGGAGAGCCCTCGGTCGCGCTCGTGAGGTAAAGAACGAACGAGCCGCCTACGGAGAGAGTGACCTGACCTGGAGACAGCCCAAACCGGATCGACGCGTTGAAGCTCGAATGAATCGGCAATTCCAAGATGGCCTGCTCGAGACCTTCGCACCAGGTAGCTGGAATATTTTTAAAGCTGAAGCCCGGCAGGGTCAGCGCAGGGAAAGGCCAGCGCTCGACATGAAAACCATCCTCTTCGCTCCAGGTGAATTCGAGCGCGGGCAAGGCGCCCAAAACCGGCAACGTGGCGTCGAATCGCAGATTTCCGGACAGCCTTTCAGACTCCACCTCGATGAGAGCGCTCGCCGTGGGTTGCTGAAAAAGGGTCACCCCCGCCTCCAGCCCGAAATGCGTACCTTCTTCGCCGCGATAGCTCCGGATTGCCACCCTCGGCCCGGCGTGGGGATTTTCCACGCCGGTCAACCCGATCACTCCAAAGAAATTGAGCGGTACGGTGAAAGCGGCGCCGGCGAGCATCACCAATTGATCTTCGCGGTCTTGATAGACGTCCACACTGAGAACGATCTCGGGCAAAAATAGAATCGTCACCTTGGCCGACGCATGGAGACCGGCTTCATAAATCTTCTGATCGATCAAGATCTGCCGGGGCGCAAAATGAAGATGCCCGTCGCGAAGCTCGATGTCCGGTCGTCCGGCGGGCCAGGTGTAGCCCACGAGCCGGCTCAGCAAGGCTCCCACCCCCAGCACCGCCGGCCGACCGTCGGTATCGATCATGTCGACGACCACCACTTTGGCTTGACCGCTTTCGATCAAAACCTTAGTGCGCAAGGCGAAATTGCCGATCGACACGTCGCCGGTGAAGAAAGTGGCAACGTCCTTCACGTTTCCATTCGGGTCGAAGGCGCATCGCGCCACCAGACCGAGGCGGCTCAGCTCCACTCCGAACATGCCGAGCGGTGTGGGCACGGTTTCCGTCGTTTCCGCCATGAAAAGGGCCTGCTCGGAAGACACCACCAAGGAGCTGCTGAACGGCGGCGGCGAATAGGAGCCGATATCGATGGCGATTTGGCCGGCCAGAGAAAGCTCCGGGTCTTCTGCCGTTTGATAGCGATAGTTGAGCTGAATACCGTTCAGCTGGAGAGCGCTGAACAGGGTCCGGCTGCCGAGATCCGCCGTGAAGGTCGCCCCGCCGTCGTTGCCTGGATCGACGTGACCGACCAGCCGGTATCCGCCCTCCGGCGGTTGGAGGGCGAGGATCTTCGCAACGTTTCGCAGCAGCCCCCCGCTGAAGTCGAGACGCGCGTAAATGCTGAGGCCCGGCTCGAGCGACAAGCCTTCCGGAATGGCGGGAATCTTCCGGTGGATGAGATCCCCGACGTCGCGGTTCAGATTCGAAATGGCGATCGCCGCGTCGACGCGTTCGACCCCGAGCACTCGGTCGACCCCTTCCAGACCTGGAACCAAAGCGCCGAAGGTCCAATGGCCGAGGGCCGCGACGAGAGCAAATCCCCAGGGGGCTTGATCGTCGCTCGCGTCTCGCTTCTCGATGAGCAGCGCCACGGCCGCGTAACGGGCGTCCACCTCGCCGGCGGCGTACTGGCCCCAGACCAGAAATCTCTGCCGACTGAGGTTCAAAATCGCATCGACTTCCACCACCGTTTTGGGCACGGTGAATTCGGAAGGCAAGGCCACCCGAGCGAATGGGTCCGCCTCGCCAAGGGTGTCGCCGGCCACGGACGACAGGTCGGCCTCGACGCCTGCGAGCAGCTGGATCGAGATCTCGAAATCCGTTTCGTCCGTGCCGAAAGCGATCTCCGCCATGCCTTTGGCTTGGCCGATGTCGAAATTGCCGTAAATGGCCCCGATGGTCTCGGCATCACGGCCGGCCTTCCGGATATATCCGCCCAACATGGCGAGGCCGAAATGGGTCCCGGCAAAGGGCACCGGCCAGCGCGTGGAGCTTTGCATCCACAAACCGAATCCACCGGTCGCGGGCACATAACGAACCTGCGCTCCATCGATGGTGACGTCCAAGGGAAAATCGGACCTCTGGGGCAGAGCCTGTCCGTCGGCCAGATGGCCGACCGCCTCGGCGAGGGAAAACGGGGTCGCCTCAAGCTCGCCGTAGAGCTCCCAGGGAGAGCCGGGCTCCGGCGATTCAGCCTCGACGTAGAAATCCGCGCCGGCGATTGCGAAACGAGCCGCCACACGCCCCGTCAGCACGGTGGGCGAGGTTTTGTCGGGCCACTCGGCGGCCAGCTCGATCGCCACATCCCTGACCGAGAGCTTGCCGTCGAGCCATGAGGCGCCGACCTCGCTCAGGAGCTTCACCGAGGCCGACGAGAGATGCCCTTGCCCCGTTGAGTCGTAGCTCAGGGCGAGCTCCTCCAGCACAAAGCCCGCGTCGACCGGAAGCTCCCCAGGCAACATCCCCTTGATCTCGGACGATGGAATCAGCGACTCGATATCCGTCAACCCGTCGAGCCGGCCCCGCTCCGTGCCGATCACCATGGACCAGCCGTCCCCAGTGCCCGCGGTGACCTCGAAGGCCACCGGATATCGCCCGATGGAGATCTTGCCGTAGAGCCCACACCACACCACACGGTCCTGGCTCATGGGACGCTGGATCTCGAATTCGAGCCTGAGCCCCTCGGCGGTAAGCCCTTCGAAGGGGAGCTGCCAGGAGGAGCAGGAGAGCCGTGTGCTGAAGGAGGCGATGGGTTCTTCGGTACCGGGATGGAGCTTGAGGAGCAAATGCTCCAGAGTCAGGACACCTGTAGGTCCGAGCCCACCGAGGACTTCGGTGACCGGGCTCACCGTGCCGCCGATGTAATTGCGTACCATCGAGAAGCCGAAGCTCCCAACCGAACCCGTCGCCGACAATAGAAGCTCACCGCTGCTCGTCGAAAAACCGACGGTGGCGTCGAGCGTCCCCCGGCCGATCAGATTGAGTCTGCCTTGCACCGTGCCGGCGACGTCGGTGCGGATCCCTTGACCTGTTTGAGCCAGGGTGGCTCCAAGAGCGATCTTGATCAGCTCCCGCTGCCCATACCCCTCCAACTTCACTTGCGGGATTGGATGCCAGCTCGGGGCGTCAGAACCGCCATGCACGGACATTTCAAGGTCCAGACGCCAGGCTTTCGGCTCGATCGGCGCGAATTCGAGGCGCAGCCCATCGAGCCGAGCGTTGCCGAGCGCACGCAAGCTTTCCGGTAACCCAAAATCAGAGGACGTGGTGAGGGGCGCGAGTCGATCGATGGAGCCCACCTCAAGGGAGCTATGCTTGTCGAGGCTGATCCGCCAACCCTTGGCTCCGGACGGCATGGCGACCCTGACCGGAATCGCCGGCGCATTCGGGCCGGTGCCGAGCTTGAGTGAGGTCCGGAGGTCGGACTGAATGTCTTTCGGTGAGCCGAAACCGCTGATGATTTGCCCTGGCCGAATTTCGATCCGCGAAGAAGTGATCGGCCCGAGCTCGAGCTCGGCCGAGCCCATGGGAAGAACCCAAGCCCCCGTCTCCTCATTAGCTTCGATCTTCAGCCACGGCGACTCCGAATCGAGCAAGAAAATCGCCAACGGAAACGCCGGCAGGGCCCCCGCCCAGTGCTCCGCGTCCCAAAGATCGTAGGGCCAAAAACCCTTCGCCACCAAGCTCTCGATCGTGACCGGGCCCCTCACCGGGATCACGAGATCGAGCACCAGGGATTCGTCGGAGCTGGAGAGGATGAACGACGCGTGGCAAGGCCGGTCGAGAAAGGTCAAATCGCCGGCGAACCAAAAAGTATCCGAATCCTTCGTCCCTTTCTTGACTCCCGAAACGGCGATCGCGCTCTCCGGGTAGCCCAGCAGGGACCGGAACAGCTCTGCGATTCGAGGATCCCCGAGCAGCTCCGCGTCGACCGTGCACCCGCCGTCGCCGCGTTGAAGCTCAGCCTCGAGACGTTCCCATATTGGGATGAGCAAAGGATTTGTCAGCTCATTCATCAAAACGCGGGCCTGAAACCGAGGCGTTCTTCGGAAACGTCGGTGCCGGGAAAAATGGTCCGCGAAGACGCATCCAAACCGTTCCAACCCTGCGGATAGGTGAGAAAAAGGGCGGTTAGGATGGCAAGACCGGCCCCGGCGTTGAAGTTCTTCAGCTCCCACCAAACGGTCTCGGGCAACGGCGTCAGAAGCGGGTCTTGAAAAACGAACATCCAAACCGACCAGAAACCACTTGCCAATGCTTCCAGGGTGATCGCCTCGACCATTAGCTTGATCCTTGGGTCTTCGAGCCGATAATCGGCCCTCTGCACGATGTTCTCAAGATCCCCCAGAGCCGCGACCGCGTTGAGGTAGGTCGTCGTGCGGTTCCTGACCCGGCGATCACTCGCTTTGGAGTCCCCCTCGATGTGGCGATTCAGCTTCAAGGTGGAAATCGTGCGCTTGGCCTTGGCTCTTGCCGAGTCCTGCTGCGGCAAACCGCTGATATAGCGTTCATTGGGAATCACCCAAAGCTGGTCGGTGGCTCGGGTGAAGTGCGCATGCTCAATTTCCTCCGACTCCGGAAGGTGCAAATCTCGTTGCCTCAGCATGGCTTGAGACTGCGCCGAGTATTCGTACGAGAAGAGCTGATACGCCTGTTGTTTTGGAGGTTGGTAGGGCTGTCTGCGGGGCGGGTTTGGGCAAAAATCCGGCCAAGCCCAATGATTCATCACCGCGTGGTAGAGGTCTTCTCCGCGTTGCGCGACTCCTCTTGCGTCTTGAACGTCCGGGTGGGCGCCCTTGGCACTATTGCAGGCTCCGCAAGCCACCACCAAGTTGACCCAATCGGTCTGACGGTGCGGAAACCCTCCCTCTGACTTTTGGGATGCTTCCTTTTTGGCGGCTTTGTGCTCGACCGCGGTATCGTTCGTGACCGGGGATTCACAGTAGGCGCAATAGCTGCCCAGAGTGTCCAGAAGGGCATGTCGCCAAGCATCGTATTCCTCGGGTACGCCCCCCCTGACCTCGGGGTATGGTTTCCACAATGGCCGCATGTCTTATTCGCCCTGCCAAACAAATGCCGAAGTTCCCGGGAATAGGTCCCTCAAAATCGTCTGTGGAGCCCTCAACCTATAGGGCGGATGGGTCATCACCCAAAGCCACACGTCCCAAAACCCTGTATTTTTGATCACCTCTGTCAGTCGTCGCCAGACCGCCGCGGTCAGGTCCGAGTCGCCGAGCTCCAGGGTTTCGTGATACAGCTCTAGAGTCCGCCAAGCGACGAAATAAGCTTCGGTCCGAAGCTGTAGGCGGCGGTCGACGGTGTGGCTGGATTCCCTTTGCTTCACAATCTTGTTGAAACCGACGAGGTCGGCGGTTTCCTTGGCGGCAGACTTAAGCTCCGAAACGGGGTTGGGCAAGCTGATCAAGGCAAAATAGCGATTTTTCGCATACCTCTGAGCATCCTCAGGAGGGGGAAGATAATAAACGTTGCGGTCGATCTTCAGCACACCTCGTCGCCATCTGTCGTAGGCTTGGTGGAGGTCCATCTGATCAAGGACCACGTCGTCCACCGGTTCCAGCCTTCCCCCTCTAAAATCAAGACGCACGAATTGGAGACGGAAAGGCAAAGGGGCCCTGAGCCTGAGTTGAGCCCATTGCATATGGGGCCAAAGCCACAAAGAGGTCCCAGGCTCACGATCTGCGATCAGCGCTTCCGCGTCCTCGGTGCTGAGACGTCCCAACTCCTCAAGATTCAAGACTTGATTCGGTCTGTTGCTCTTAGTGGAATTGCAGCTTGGGCAAGCCAACAGAAAGTTGCTCCATTCGAACATTTTCTCAGGAAACATGCTCTTAGGAAGCACGTGCTCAATGTGCAAGACCGATCTCATCGGAATTCCACAATAGGAGCAATATTGCCCCAGAAGCGCAATCAAGTCGGCTCGCGCATTCCCCCATCCCACCGTCTGATTCGAGATTTTTTTCCTGATGTTCCGGAATGCTTTGGTTTTCGTCTTATCTTCCCAGACTGGAGCACCACTGTGGAACTTGCCCTCCTCATCCAACCAGTCCTCGATCAGCTCCGACAACCTAGTTTTGGCATCATCCACGGTGAGGCTGCTGATCTGTTGTTTAGATCGCTTCCCTTTGGGGGCTTTGGAGCCGGTATCTTTATAACGGATGGTTTTCTGCTCGAGCTCCTCGATGGCATCGGTGTAGCCCTTCGGGGCTTCCGTCGTGAGATCTATGGGTCGCATTTCGATTTCCTTCCCTGTCCCCAACCCGATTGAGCAGCACTCTAATCCTCGCTCGGCAATCTTCGCTCGGCACTGGACTGTTCGCCTGTGATTTTCGTTCTCAAGGTTTCAGCAAGAGTATCCTGATCTCGGTGAAAAATACCGGAAAAAATGACAAGGCTTCTTTCACTGAAGCGAAAGTGCCTTTTGGGCTGTTGATCATGGTGAGTTGGAGCTGACGCCAAGCACGAGTAGAGGCTCTACCCCAACAACCAGTCGCTGCTCTCCCGCCAAAGGTTGTCGCGGAAGCGGCTGCGGAAGAATCCGAAATGGCCGATGGGGCTGCCCACTCGCTTCGGATCGATGACCTGGAGCTCGGAATTGGCGTTGGGGTAAAGGCTCGCCATGTGGGCGACGGCCTTTTGGGGGCCGAGGACGTGGTCGTCGGCCAGGGCATTCCACATCACTCGGGCCCGCAGCCGATCGAAACATGGGCGGTAGGGCTCTCCCCGGTCGTCGACGATGTAGTGGTCGCTGCCACACCATCGCATCCATTCGCCTCCGATGCCGGCCGGCAGGTCTCCCATGCCGAGAACGCGACCGGGAAAATAGCCGAAGGCTGCGATCAGAGCCGGAGACATCCAAGACAGCCCTTTATGTAGATATCTCCTCGGCGCCGGCCACAGCCGCCAGGTGCCCCATTGGGACGCGACCGCCCAAACCGACTCCAGGCGATCCGCGTTGGGCATCAGACCCAGGATTTGTCCACCCACCGAGTGCGCCACCGCGCAATGACGTAGATCTGGAAAGCGCTCCGACAAGAATTGGGTGACGCCGACCAAATCGAGCTGCCCCCAATCCCGCATCCGACCCTCAAACTCCCGCAGAGCTCCCGGCAACGAGCCGCCCGTGCCTCGGTAGTCGAGGGTCAGCACCACGAATCCTTGGCCGGCTAAATAGCGCGCGTATTTGACGTAAATCCCCCGTTGCACCGCGGTGGCGGGGTGAATTTGCACCATCGAGCCATTGGAAGAGTCCGGCTCAAAGAGGGTGGCCGCTAAAGGGAATCCGTCGGCTGCCGGGACCAGCAGGTCTTGCCCATGGATCTCTGACTCGGGTTGGATATCTGCTCCGAGAACCGCTTGTTCGGACACGCGAATAGCTCCTCAACATCATGATCTACGGGAATCCGATCACCGAAAGCCCCAGACATTCAATGCCTGGACCATTGTACGGATAGACTTGTCGTTATGGACGACCGGCCGACTTCCGATTCGCAGCCCCCTCGAGACCAAGCTCTCCGGGACAAAGATCACTTCCTGGCGCTTCTCGGCCACGAGATGCGCAATCCTCTGGGCGCCCTGCGCAATGCCCTTGAGCTGATTGAGCGGCATCCGGACGGCGATATCCGACGTCGACAGCTGAAAATCGCCCGTCAGCAGGTCGAGGACATGAGCCGTTTGGCCGAGGACCTGCTCGATGCCTCCCGTCTCGACTCCGGCAAGCTCCAGCTCAAACCAGAAGCCCTCGACTTGCGGCTTGAAGCGTATCGGCTGGTGGAGATGTGGCGTCCCGAGCTGGCGGCCGCGGGTCTCGACCTCGTGCTTGAGGGCCCTAAAGCCCCGGAAGTCTTGGAGACCGTCACCCAGCAGCCGGTGGCCGTGGAGGTCGATCGCACCCGATTGCGGCAAATGGTCAGCAATCTGTTGTCGAACGCGCGCAAATTTACCGAAAAGGGCGGACGCATTACCGTTCGCCTGAGCACGGAAGACGGTCGGGCGATTCTGAGCGTGCGGGATACGGGCTGCGGCATGGAGCCGTCGGAAATCGACCGCCTCTTCGACGCGTTTGAGCAGGGCGATAAAGCCCGTGAGCTGATGACCGGGGGCTTGGGGCTGGGCTTGCCGATCGTCAGAGGGCTGGCCAGGGCCCATGGCGGTGATCTCACCGCTTCGAGCAAGGGTCCCGGGCACGGCTCCTGCTTCTCTCTCAGTCTGCCGCTGACCGATCAATCCGTGCCCTGGGCCACAGAGACCGGCGCCATGTATGTGGCCGCCCTGGGTAGCCCGCCATCATCGAAACCGCCCCGTCCACGGATTCAACCCCTCCACTCCGGGGCCACCATCGACCCGTTCCGGGGCGGCGCCGAGACGGCTGAGCTCACCGGGTCGCCAACGGGCTCACCGATGGGCCCGTCACCGGGGATCGAGGCAGCTTCCGACGCCGACCTTCAACACACCGACGCCCGACGTCACATCATGCTGATCGACGATCACCAGGCCTCGGTGGAGAGCCTGGCCGAGCTGCTGCGGCTCGAAGGGTTCGAGGTGGTGGTCTTTTACGACAGCCGCAAAGCACTCGACCATCTGTCCACGGCAAGGCCCCACGTCGTGGTCTGCGATCTCGGCCTACCGATCGTCGACGGCTTCGAAGTGGCCAGGACCCTCCGCCGGATCACCGACGACGATTTGCTCTTGATCGCCCTAAGCGGTTATGTGGACGCCAACACCCGCTCCGAAGCCCGGGATGCCGGCTTCGACCACCATCTCGCCAAACCGGTACAGCTCGATCACTTGCTCAGGCTCTTGAGCTGAGCCGTGCGAGCGCCGTCGATTGAAAGAAAGGGCTCTAGGGTCGACCTAGACGTGTAAATCTTACAAAATTGATCGGCCCCGGAATCCCGTCGCTTTTAGAGGCGACTCTTAAAAGCTGAAAACAATAGGCTTATAGATTTCCTTCCGCCTTCTGCACCGGCCGGCACAGGCCGTGCAACTTATCTTTGCTGTCACCGCAAAACTCCAGTGACGAGCAGTGACGAGCTAAGCAACCCAGGAGGCATCATGAAATTTGCAACTACCCTCAAGTCTTTTTCCATAGAAACCACGACCCTGAAAGCTGTGGCCGTAAAAGCCGCGGTCACCTCGATCGCACTGATGACGCTGGCGGCCGCTCCGAGCGCGGCGCAAGCGAGATCCTTCGCGCCGGAAGGCTTCAAAAGCACTATCGTGGTGAGCCCGGTCGGCGACGCCGCCGCTAACGGCAACGCGCTTTACGGCGCCGTGGAGCAGGCCAAACCCAACTCGGACCAGCCCTTGCAGATCTGGATTGAGCCCGGCGTGTATGACCTGGGCGATAAATCCCTGACGCTCAAGCCGTATCTATCGATCCAAGGATCGGGCATCGGTGCTTCCGTCATCCAAGGTAGCGCGCAAGACATCAACACTTTCGATTTGACCCGCGGTCTGGTGGTCGGATCCGACCACAGCAGCCTGAGGGGCGTGACCCTTCGTTGCTTGCCGGACGAGGCCTTGGGACAAGGCGCCTGCATCCACATCGTGAATAGTGGGGCCTCCCCCGACCTCGCCGAGCTGAGCATCGAGTCCGACGGATACGGCAGCCATTGGGGCATCCGCAACACCTTCTCTTCTCCCAACGTGGAGAACATCAAGATCTCCATGCACGGTAGCCTGAACAACTACGGCATCGTGAGCTCCTTGTCCTCGTATCCGACCATCCGTCGCGCCGAGGTGACCGCTGCCGATGGCCAAATGCACAACTCCGGCATCTTCAACCGTGACGGTGGCCTGCCCACGGTGATCGACGACACGGAAATCTTCGCGGCCGGTGGCCAAGAAGCCTTTGGTATCTACAACTACAACGCCAGTGGTAACGGTGGCACCCTCGAGGTGGTCGACAGCTTGATCGTCGCCCGCAACGCCCAAGACAATGGCGCCGTGCGTGACGGATCGATCCGATTGCATGCCGAGAGCAGCAACTTTGAAGCCGGAACCCCGGGCTCCGCGATTTTCCTGAGCCAAGCCGGTGAGATGGACATCCGCGACTCCGAGCTGACCGGTTCCGACATCCTGGCCTTTGCTAGCGACGTGCGCTTGGGATCGGTTCGCCTCTCCGGCGAAGGTACGGTGGAAGCCGCCCAGACCTTGTCTTGCGCCGCCATCTTCACCCTCAGCCCGACCGCTCAATTCTTCGAGAACACCTGCCCGACCGGTGGCCAGGGTGTGACCGCCTCGACCACCCGCGTGAAGCTCCGTCCGCACCCCTGGAGCGAGCAAGCCCACTAATTCGGACTCTATAAACCTCCGCCTCCGACACCGTGCCCTCACCGGGCACGGTCTTTTTTTTTTGCTTTCGCCCAATGTCTGGGCACAAAGGCGGCAGGCAATCCGGTGTAATGGCGATGGAATGTGCTAGAAAAACAGCTGCAAGCCACCTCCCCCTGAGCCCGTCAACTTGGAGCGACCATGGATCCTCGCCTAGCGCATCTCTTCCAAGCCCTGAAAAGCGGCGAGCCACTCGCCACCACCTCGATTGTCGTTCCCTCCTTGAGCTTCGATGCCGAGGAGCTGTCGAAGATCCCCGGTGTCGGCTATTACGAGGAACGGTTGCTTTTCATCCTCGCTCGCTTGCGAGATCCGAGGGCACGGGTCATCTTCGTCTCCAGCCAACCCATTCATCCGGATATCGTCGACTACTACCTCGACAACCTGGAAGGTGTCTCCGCCACCAGCGCCCGCAAGCGGCTGCAGCTTTTCTGCACCTTCGACCGCACCACCCGGCCTCTCACCGAAAAGATCTTGGAACGGCCACGGTTGGTGAGTCGCATCCGCGAGGCCATCGACGCGCCGGAAAATGCCTACCTCACCTGCTTCAACTCCACGCGTCTGGAAAAAACCTTGGCCGAGAAGCTGGGTGTTCCCTTGAACGGGGTCGAGCCGTCCCTGCTCTTTTTAGGCACCAAATCCGGCTCACGAAAGGTCTTCGCCGAAGCGGGCGTGCCCTTTCCCAATGGTTTTGAGGATCTACGCTCTGAAGACGAGGTGATCGACGCCCTGGCTTCCCTCTGGCGCCCCGGCTTGGAACGGGCGGTGATCAAGCTCAACGACAGCTTCGCCGGAGCCGGTAACGCCCTTTTCAGCTACCCGCAGGATTTGCCCGAGGAGCCCACCGCCCGAAAACGTATCTTGGAGTCGGCGATTTCCGGCCTGAGGTTTACCGAGGCGGGGCAAAGCCACCGACAATTCTTTTCGAAGCTGGAGCAGATGGGCGGCATTGTGGAGGAAATGGTCCAGGGCCGGAAAGTGCTGTCGCCGAGCGTGCAGATGCGGGTCAACCCCACCGGCGAGCTGGAAGTGGTGTCCAGTCACGACCAAATCCTGGGCGGTGCCACGGGTCAGACCTACTCGGGATGTCGCTTTCCCGCGTCCGAGGCGTATCGAAGCGTGATCACTGAAGAGGCTCTCAAGGTGGGACGAATCTTGGCCCGCTACGGGGTCATCAGCCGATTCGCGGTGGATTTCGTGGTCAGCCAAGACGACCAAGGCCATTGGAAGCCATCGGCGATCGAGATCAATCTGCGGATGGGTGGCACCACCGTGCCTTTCCTGGCCCTGCAATTCCTCACCGGCGGCTTGCTCGACGCCGACAGCGGTCAATTTGTTTGCCTCAGCGGTCAACGCAAATTCTACCGAGCTACCGACGCGCTACATTCACCGGCGTATCACGGCTTGCTGCCCGAGGATCTAGTGGAAATTCTTGAAACCCAAGCCCTGCGATTCTCTCCGGCCACCCAAACCGGGGTGCTCTTCCACATGATGGGAGCCCTTTCGGAGCATGGCAAAGTCGGTGTGGTGTCGATCGGCAACTCCCCCGAGCAGGCGGACGAGCTTTTTGAGCGCACGGTGGAGGTCCTCGACCAAGAAACCGAGCAAGTGTCGAGCGATTCCATCGAAGCTCCCGAGCTACCCAGACACACCACCCTTGCCATGGAATAGCCCGGATCGCCGCTAGCCCGGAAATTTCACCAACTTCGTCGCGAGACGCCGGAGACGCCTGCAGGTACAAGGAAGAAGAAGCATTCTGCGACGCAGGCATACTTGCAGTATGTTGAGGAGCAGAATCGGCTTCTGACGCTGTAGATGCAGGTGGATACGGTGTCGCAGCAGAAGGCTGGTGAGATTTCCGGGCTAGCCCGGCCGACGCCACAAAACCAGCGCAACGAGCAATAGCAGAGCGGCCGCCAATCCGGTCTCGAGGTCGATAGGAGCCGACCCGAGCTTGCTCCACATTCTCTCGATCCGCCCCAGCGGGGCGAAACCCAGGGTGCCGTCACCCAGGACCACCCAGCCCGCCCATTGCTCCGCCGGCCGACCCATGGCCGCCAGCTCCCGTTGCGTCGACGAAAGGGCGTCGGCCACGGTCTTTCCGCGAGCAAGCCTGCGATAGAAGATCTCAAAGAGCTCCGCGCTGTCGGCATCTCTCACCGGCCAAAGACTGCCGACCACCGCCGACGCACCGGCTTTGAAAAACGTTCGGGCCAGGCTCAGGGTGCCCTCACCGGCGAAGACCGCCCCGCCGGCGCTCTGGCAGGCTGAAAGCACCACCAGCTTGCGGTGCAAGTCCAGGGGCGCGATATCCGACGGTTTGAGCCGCCCGTCGGTCTTGCCGGTCGGTGCAAGCATTACCGCCGAACGCTCAGGACGGCGATCATCGATCACCGCGTGGGCCGCCAAGTGGATGACCCCGAACGTGGATAGATCTCCGAGCACCAAGAGATCTCGATCGGCATCGGCGCCCATCCACAGACGGCTCTTCGGAGACGTATGCCGCAAAACCGAGCGACCTTCCAGACGGGCGGACGGAAGCGCCGGCAACTCTGTTCCGGCCGGGCCGACTGAGTCCCCTGAGCCGGCTGAGTCCCTTGAGCCGGCTGAGTCCCTTGAGCTGAGGGCGAGCGCGGGGTCGGCCAGCACCAGAGCGCTGGTGGGTTGGGCTCGCCGGGAGCCCCGGTCGTCTTGCCACCAATGCCAGAGAGTCGCGGAGGGCACGACGCTGAGCTGAAAGCGGTCGACCAAGGCTCGCCCCTCGGGATCCACCAAAGCCGCGAACGGCAGTCGATGCAGGGGACCATCGGGCACGACCACCAGATGCTCCACCGATGCCGGCAGCTCCTGAATCGCCGCCGCCACCATCTCACCGTAGAGTCGCTGCGCGGCCTTGAGATGGGAGCCGTCTCGTCTCGGGAACAGGCGCGAGAAGGCCCGCGCTTGCACCGCCAGCCGTCGGCGGTCGGGAATGGCGTAGAGGCGCACCGTCTCACGGCTGACGACCACCAACCAAGCCCCGCCGGCAAACCGACCGTAGACGTCGGTTTCCGGCGCGACTTGAAACGAAAGCAAGGCTTGGTCGTGCTTCAAGGCCGCTTGCAAGTCGTCCAAGCTCACCGTGCGATCGGCCCCCAGCTCGTTCTCGGATCGGGCCCCGGAGGCGGTGAGGCTCTCCAGCAGCACCCGCGCCCGCATCCGTTCGAGGATCCCGAAGGCTCGGGCCAGATCGAGCTCGTTGTGCTCGGAATCGGAGCCCGATCGCGACGCCCTCAGCAGATGGCCGGAGAGGGCGTAGTAGACCTCGGTCCATGGGGCAAATACCTGGGCACGGCCGAAATCTCGGGCCTGCTGATCCCGCCACTGCTCAATGCGATCGAGGCTCGCGGCCATGCTCCGCATCAACGAATTCCGATCCAAGAGCCGCCATTCCACCTCCAGCCGATCGGCCCAACCATCGACACCGTCGCCGAAATAGGGCGATGCCAGGGCGACCTGCCGGGATTGCTCCACCAGCTCAAGCGCTCGATCCGTGGACGTCTCCCAAATCGCCATGGCCGCGAGGGCTCGGGTTTGCACCGACGAGAAGTCGATCTGCTCGCTCAGCTCGAGACTGCGCGTCACCAGCTCCCAACCTGCCTCACCGCCTACCAACCGCCCCAGGCGTAGGGCGGCATCGGCCTGGGCGAAGGGTTGATCCGCCTCTACCGCGGCATCCAAGGCGTTTCGCAACAGCTGCTCGATGTGGTGCGCATCCACCTGCTGTGATGCGCTTAGAGCGACCACCGCGATCACCGCGTTCTGAAGCGCGGTCGCTCGGCCATAGAGGTCCTCCGCGTCCAGGCAGATCTCCGCCGTCCGTTGGTACGCCGCCTCGGCCTCCTCGTACCAACCCAGCTGATAACGCACATTTCCGAGGCCGAGCCAAACCTCGCGCACCAGCGACGGATGGGCGTCCACGCCCATGTCGGCCACGCGTTCCGCCAAGCTGAGGAATTGCAACTCGACGCTTTCCAGCTGCCGACCATGGGCCAGATCCTCCCGCGCCCGCTGAAGATCGACTTGGGCCTCCAACACCCCGTCTCCAGCCGCGCGGGCCACCTGCCCCGCCAAATCCAGCTCCCCCCGGGCCCGCTCATCTTGCCCTTGACGGCCGAGCACTCGACTGAGGTTAATCCGTGCGTAGGCCTCACCTTGAGCGCTCTTCCGCCGTGAAAATTCAGCGGCGGCCGCGGACAATAAGGGCTCGGCTCCGTGGTCGCCTTGCAACATGCGCAACCGTCCCAAATCGAACCGCAGGCAGGGATCATCGTAGGTTTCGAGCAGGGAGTCGAGCTCTTGGGCAGCCTCGGAGATCAGGCCGTGGGTCGTGCCGGCCACATAGATACAACGACAAACGTCCCAAGCAGTAGAACCCGCCCCGAGGCTTTGGGTGACCCTTGGGACACACCGGTCCAGCTCCGCTCGTCCGAGCTGCTCTCGGTCGGCGTCGCTTTGGGCAGCCACCGACGACGACGCCCCGACCAGCGCAAGCAATACGCCGAAGCCCCGAAGCCCCATGGGCGCGAAGCGCAAGCATTTATCCCCCCCTCTCCCGGGACGGGAGAGGGGAGTTAGGGGGGTGAGGGCTCTCCCCCTCACGTCCGACCTCACCGCGTCCGACCGAGCCACCCCCTCAAGGGGCGCCCGCCGTGCCGCTGTCGTGTAGCGGACCAGAGTGCATGCGACACGGATCCATGAAGACCCGGTTCGGGGTCATCTCGATCGCGGCAATGCGCACGTCGGTTCCGCCGATCGACAGGGTCTCGCCGGGGAGCGCGATTTCGTTATCGCCCCCTCCGTCACCCACCTCGAAGTCGTGGTCCAGAGCCGCGACACCGTGCCCCAAGGCCAGTCTTTCGTCGACCCACTCCACCTGACCCCAGTTGTAGTCCGCGCCCAGCCAATCCTCTTTCGGATTTCTGGCCAAAACCGATTGGCGCCAAACCCCGGAAACAGCCGACCAATCCGGAGGATTCAAAATTGGGTCTAAGCTCTCGGTTTGAACCGTGGGCTTCATCCGCACATCGAGGTGATCCAAGACGAAACCGCTGGCCGCCAGCTCATGGATTTGGTCGTGAAAGGTAAACCAATCCAGGCCCACCGAGCTCCAGACCCGATGGGTCTCGGCGCCCGGATGCCATAGGCCGGTGATGCTCATCTGCTCATCCTTGATCGAGGTCTCGAAATCCACCAGATGAAAGCTCTCCCCCAGCTCCCGTAGCCGATCGGCGAAATCCACCGGGGTGAGATCGGATTCCAGCACGGCCCCAGAGCATTGGGGACGCCAAACCCCGGCAAATCTCACATTCGCGTCTTTACCGGTGGTCTCCATGCCCCGAAGGCAGTATCCGTCGGCTTCCAGCTCTTGATTCTTGATCGTCAGGGCAGCCAGGGACATATCCGTAAGCAGCTGGGATACACCAAGGCCCTGGCGATAAACACCCGCGTATTGACGGTCTGAGCCGTTGCCGGAGATTTCGAGATCCACCAACACGTATCCCGGGGGGGTGACCAGCTCCTCGAGCTCGTCGACTTTCACGACCCGGGTCGGAGGGGCATCCTCCCGCCACATCACGGTGAAGTAATTCTTCGGTGCGGTTTGGGGTTGGTCGGACAATCCGCCCGGACCGTCCACCTGTGCCCAGGCATTCGATCCCCAAACCGTGGTCAGAATCACGAATGCGATCACACCGCAAATCGTCGTATGTCTTGCTTGTCTCATGATGTTTCTCCTAGGGGGCCGGGGATTTCAGCATCGCCTCGGCAGTTGAGCAACGCCTGGGGCGCGGCGATTACTCACCCGAAGATTCTGGGCTTGCCAGCTCGGCCCGGAAGCCCACGGAAGACAGCCGTTCGCCGCCTTCCAAAACAGCCTCGACCTGCCAAATCAAAACGGTGCCGTCGGCCAGCCCGGCCAGCTGGTCGGCGGGGATCGTCACCTCCGATCGGGACAGATTTCGGGATTCGAAAACCGGCTCCAACTCCTCGGTGGTCACCACCAAGTGGTAGCGAGCCCCCTCCGGGCCGGACCAAAGCAACCGTGCTTGATCACGGGGCAACACGGCGCCGTCGGCCAGCTCGGAGACCAGCTCCTCGGTGGACGCGCTGCGATAAATAGGATCGGTGGGGGTCTCCACCGGGGCCTGGGTTCGCCAATTGAGCACCACCAGGATCAACGCTGCGGCGATCGCCAAGCCGGAAGCCCAGCGCCGGGTCGACGAGGTCCGGGTCGATGAGGTGCGGGTCGCTGCCTGGCGAGCGAAAGGCACCACCTCTCCGACGGATGGCTCGGCCCGCTTCTTGCTCGCCCCGCTTTGATCGACCATCGCGCGGGTCAGTCGAAAGTCTTCGGCACAGGCAGGACAATCCGCCGTGTGCTCAACGATTCGGCGAAAGACCTCCGGTTCCAGCTCTCCGGCAACGGCCTGCCAAAGCTGCTCGGCGGACGGACAGTCTCCCCGAGGTGCGCTGCCGACCAGACCCTGGAAGGTCTCCGGCCATGAAGCCTCGGGTAAGTGGAGGTTGCGGTCGGCGCGATCGGTCATGGTCGGATCCCCTTGCCGTCGAGGCAATCCCTCAGATCCTGCAACCCTCGATGCACCAGGTTGTAGACTTTTTTGGTCGCCCAGCCCAGGAGGGGGGCGGATTCCGCCGGCGAATAACCTTGAAGATGTAATGTCACCGCTTGCTTTCTCGACCCGGCGAGACCTCGGAGACAATCCTGTAGCTCGGACGCCAAATACCGACTTTCCGCTCGTCGTTCCGGGCTCGCTCGGTCGCTGACCCACTGGGGGTCGTCGGAGGCAGAGCTCTCCTCCAGCTCCACCTCATTCCTGCGGCGCATGCGGCGGATCTCATCGATCATCGCGGAGTGGGCCGCGCGCCAGAGATAAGACGCATTGAAGTTGCGGGATTTCTCACCCTTTCGGGAAATTTCCATCACCCGCATCACCGCCACCTGGACCAAATCGTCACGACGGTCCGCCATCCACGTCGGGCACATGCCCCGGACGGCCCGTTCCATCCGTTGCAGCACCGACGAAAGCGCTTCCTCGCTCAGCCCATCCACCGCTTGCTCTTCCAACGCTCGCTCTTCCACCGTTGGTTGCTCTTTCGACTGCAGATCCTCTCGATGACCGCAGGATATCACCGGCCGAGGGCACCGATGCCCGGCTGAAGCCAAATGACAAAAAGGCCCGTCTCCACGTGTGGAGACGGGCCTTTTGAGGATCTGAGCCGGCTGGGCCGGCTCAGTTGACGGATAAGGAGCTCGTCCTATTCAGCGACGAAACCCACAGTGCTCGACCAGGCGGAGACGTCACCGCTTTCGAATCCATCGGTGAAGATCGGCAGGACCGCGCAATTGGCCTGTCCGTCCTCCACCTGCAGATCGATGTTGGTGAGAATCACTCGGTCGAAAGCGAAACCTCGTTCTACCGCGGCACCGTCGGTGCCGTAGACAAATTCCAAGCGGGACTGCTGGCCCGACAAGCCGGCGGAGCCCAAGGCCCCGGCGGTCCAAGTGCTGGCGGCCCAGGAATTTCCGCTGGTGGTGCCCGCCCAACCGACTTCGTCCGTGTTGCAAGCGCCGTAGGAATCCCCGGCCGCGTCATAGGCGCGTCCGCCGTCCGGTGAGCGCACCGCACGGGTGCCCGAAGCATCGATGGTGGACAGGTTGGCACGATCCCACCACTGTCCGCCGAAGTCCTCGATTTCGTAGTTGGTGAAGGCGCTGAGCGTGGTCGACGCCGACGGCACGAAAATCGGCGACCGGACGCGATCACACTGGCCGTCGAGCAGGGTCGACGAGTTCATCGCGATCGACGTTCCGCCGGCTCCGCCCACCGCGCCGGAGCGGTTGAAGGTGCCTCGGTTCACCACCCATCCCTCGGTCGTCGACTCGAAGTCGAAGGTCTTGGAGGCGAAGGTCTGGAAATCGCTTTCCAGATCATTGACCTGCAGCGTGCCGGTAACCGTGCGCGGCGACAGCTCATCACTGGTCACTTCCACCTCGAACACGATGGAGTCGGCGAACGCCACGTCGACGGCCATGAAGTCGAAGCTGGCAACGCCGGTGCCACAGCTGCTCAACGAGGCGTTGTCGATGTCGAAACCACTGATGGTGAAGTCGATGCCGGGGTGGCTGGGTGATTTGACACTGACGATGCGAGCGTTGGTCAGGGTACCGGTGCCGATGTTGGACACATCGAAGCTCAGGGTCGCCTGCTCACAGCTGTCGAGGAATTGATCGGCGTCTCCGCTGGAGATGCTCAAGCTCTCCGAGCCCGGGCTGACCGCCATGTTGGCTCCGGCCACCGGGGTCACCGAGGCACAGCTCGACGCCGGACCCAGGCAGCTCGCGCCACCGGCTCCCACGGGCACCACCACGTAGTAGTACTCCATGCCGTTCTTGAGCTCCTCATCGACAAAGCTCAGACCCGTGGTCTCCCCCAGGTATTTCTTGCCGAACTCACAGCTGAACACGCCCTCGGTGCGGTAGACGCGATACGAGGCCGCGTCAGCCACCGCTCCCCAGGTCAGGGTCGCGCCGCGATCGAAGGGCGAGGTCGCCACCGTGGGCGCGATCGACGGCCGGTTGGCACAGCCGCTTTGTTGCACCGTCGGCGTGGGGCAGGCGATGTCGTGACGGTCGAAGGCCGCGAAGATCGACGCCATATGAGGCGTGCCGTTGGCCAGATTGCCGTCGTCGTCGTCCGCCGCCAGATAGTTCAGGTAGCCGCCATCGGCATTACAGCCGTCGCCGGTCGCGGCCCCGTCGACACAGGTGTACCACTCACCGGTGGCACCACCGCCTTCGAAGGTCAGGCGGGTGGTCAGGCGGTAGGCGGTCTCCGCATCCATGCCCGTGCCGGGCAGATCCCGCTTCCACAGATCCCATACGGACTCGGCCGCCACCGCGCCTTCGCAGTGCACGCTGCCGTTACAGGGAGCGGCGTTGCCGTCGTTGGGGAACTCACAGCTGCTGTCGATGAAGGCGATGCCGTGGGGCTGGCCCGAGGCGCGTTTGGCCCAATCGATGTCACGCACACCGGTGCAATCCGTGCAGGCGTCGCCGAAACCCGTGCAATTGGTGGTGCGGAAGTTGCGGCCCATGCAGGAGGCGTTCAAGCGCAGGGAAGCGTAGATGTCGGCAATGCCTTCACCCGGATTGGAGATGCCGGGATTGGCGTCGGCGCCGTCCATGCCGTGACCCCACTCGTGCACGAAGACACCGGCGATTTCACCGGTGTTGGAGCAACCCCCGCCGGAGCGATAGAAGCGCAAGCCGCCGGGGCCGCCGGTGGCGTTGCAGGTTAAATTGATGTTCATTTCCACCGGCAGCTGGGATTGCAGCCAGCTGTTGTCGGGCAGGTACGACCGGCCGATTTCCATCGAGCGGTTGATCTCATAGAAGCCGGAGCGGCTCGAATGGGTGTTGCCCGCGGACCCGGCGCCGGCCGGCGTGGTGCAATCGATGCCGCCGCTGGTGCCGAGGTCAAACACCGCCGCCGAGCTCGACTCGCTGACCGCGCCGCAGTTGTCGGTGATGGCCACGTACGGCCCCTGCAAGGCGGTGGTCAAGGTGCCGTCGATACAGCCGACGTTGCCGCCGCTGTCGGAGGTGTGGGTATTGCCCCCTTCGGTGAGGTAGGCAAACGGAATCGGGAAGGTCTGGTTGATGCCGTCCGGCGACGCGCCGTCGTTGCTCACCGGATAGACGCCACCCTGGACCTCGCGGGTGGTCGCCGCGCCCAGGGCGTCCTCGGGACCTTCGAAATAATGCGCTTTGTCGGCGAAGGCGAGCAGACCGCCGTCGTGGGCGTCCACCAGGGCCTCCCACTCGCCGATCTCGTTAGGGGTTTGTCCGCGCCAGGACCACACCAAGCGGTAGTCATAACCTCGACCGATCTCTACGGTCCGCGGATCGGAACCGTTGGCCACCGGCACGAGCATCAGCTCCGGTTTGCGCCATTGCAGACCGGAGTCGACACCGGCCACATGGTTGCGGGCGACTTGCAACGCGCTCGGCGCGTCCAGAACGGGCGTCGACGACACCCGGATGTCACCCCATTTGACCGCGCCCCACAGCACCAAATTGCCGTGGCTGATCACCGCGTGCAGATAGCTGCCCCGCACCCGCAGCCCGTCTTTGATCCGGGGCACGTGGATTTGAATCAGCTCACTGCCGCGGTGGGCGGTGACCTTCTCCTGGCCGAGCTCGGAAAGATCGAGCCCCAGGTCGGAGGCATTGGCATCCAGCCAGGAGCGATAAGCGCCCCAAGCCGTGGACCGCACATCGCCGACGTCGGTGGGCGCGGCTTTGCCCAACGATCGCCAGGTCAAAGTGTTGCCGAGACCCGGCAGCAGGGGCGTGGCGGGCATCAAGGTGCCCCATCGGCCACTGCGGGGATCCATGAAAGCCCCACCGTGATCCACGCCCAGCCGTGCCAACGGAGCGAGCTTGGCGCTTTCGTCTCGGGAGATCAATTGAGCCTCAGTGAAGTATTGGGAGCCGATGTAGAGCTCGGGACGGGTCATGGTCTTGTTGCGCAGGGGCCCGTCCTCGGGAGGATCAAAGGCCAACATCGGCAACGCGGCCAGGGCAAGGGCCAGACAAAGGCTGAGATGTCGTTGGGTGATTGTCCACTTGGAAAACATACGCGTCCTCAATCAATAGAGAGTCTGTAGGGAAGAGCGGCTTGGACGACGAAGAAAGATCGGAAGCTCAGCCCCGAGATCCAATCGTGGGTCGAGCATCAAGAGAGAAGCGGTCGCGAGCGCCGATTCCGCTTCCGGTGGTCTCCACAGGACACACCAAGGCGGAAATCACGAATTTGACGGCTCCTTCAAGGTAAGCGCCATCGAGCGAGCAACTCCGCAGAGTCGAAATCCCTCGCCGATTCCACTTCTGCGCGTCAGTTTTCAGGACATGAGCTATTGAACGGACCGCTGGTCCGTGGGCGCCGCCGGCTTCTCAGGAGGGGTGTTTCCGAGGGACTAATTCGTCAGACCGGGCTCGTTGGCCCGTCGTCCGCCGAGGGTATCGACGGCATCTTTCAGGCCGTCGAGGGTCAGCTCGAACATGGGGAAGAGATCGCGGATCATGCGGATCGAGGGCGCGTTCCAGATGCGCTTGGGCTCTGGGTTGAGCCACACCGAGCCGGGGCATTTCTCCCGGAACCGACGCAGCCAATCGAGGCCCGTGTCGCGATTGTTGTGGAAGAGATCGATCGCACCGCCGACGTGGGTCAGCTCGTAGGGGCTCATCCAGGCATCGCCGACGAAAACCACCGACCACGATTCGTCGAGGCGTTTGAGCAGCTCGTGGGTCGCCTCGCCTTTGCGATAGTAGATGTCGGTAAAAAGGTATTCGTAGGGGCAGTTGTGAAACATCCGGCTTTCGAACGCCTTGAAATGGCTGGCCGCGTGGGCGGCCGAGAAAAGTCGCTCGCACAACATGCTGTGGGGATCCATGGAGCCGCCCACGTCCATCAGCAGCAACAGCTTGATCCGATTCTTGCGCTCCGGCCCGAAGATCAAGTCGATCTCACCCGCGTTCTTGGCGCAGGCGTCGATGGTGGCGTCCAGATCGAGAATTTCCGGGCCCGTTTTGTCGAGCTTGCGAAGACGACGCAAGGCCATGCCGATCTGACGGGTATCGAGCACCCGATCACTGCGTAGATTCTTGAACCGCCGCTCGGTCGCCACCTGCACCGCCGAGCGATTGCGCCCTTGGCCACCGACCCTCACCCCCGCGGGATTGAATCCACCGTGGCCGAAAGGTGAGGTGCCGCCGGTACCGATCCACTTGCTGCCCCCGTGGTGAGCTTCGTCCTGCTCTTTCAGGCGCTCCTCGAATTGCTTGCGCAGCTCATCGAGATCGAGGGCTTTGAGCGCCGCTTTCTCCTCCTCGGAAAGCTCCCGCGGCAGCTCGGGATCCGCCAACCACTCCAACAGCTCGTCGGTGATGTCGAAATGGGTTTCCAAACCGCGGAAATGCTCGGCAAAGGCCTGATCGTAAAGATCGTATTGGGTCTCGCGTTTGATCAGCAGCGCCCGGGCCAAGTGGTAGAAGTGGGAAAGATCGGCGCGGGAATGGCCCTCGGCCAACGCCCGCACCAGGGTCAGCCACTCGGTCAAAGAGACCTTTAGGCCCCGGCCCCGCAAGTGGTAAAAGAATCCGCTGAACACGCTATCTCTCGCTCCCGGCTCTAAGGTCGCAAGATCGTCAGTGCACGCCGATGCGGCGTCGACCGCCCGCGTGGGCTGCCCGTTGAATCACCGACTCCAAATCCTGCTCGCGCTTGAGCAGAACCCCGAGGAACGGCAGCTTTTCTTCCATGCTCGCCTTGGAGATGCCCGCCCGTCTGAGCGCGGCGATCCAATCAATCAGCTCGCTGGTGGAGGGACGTTTGCGCACCTCGGTCTGCTCACGCAGCCAGTAGAAAGCGATCAAGACCTGGCGCAGCAGCTCTTCCTCGAGGTCCGGATGGTGGACCTTGACGATGTCCGCCATCAGCTCCTCGTCGGGAAAAGCGATGTAGTGGAAGACACAGCGGCGCAGGAACGCGTCCGGCAGCTCCTTCTCGTTATTCGAGGTCACCACCACAATCGGTCGCTGGTCGGCGGCCACCGTCTCCCCGGTCTCATCGACCAAGAAGCTCATGCGGTCCAGCTCGTGCAGCAGGTCGTTGGGGAATTCCATATCCGCCTTGTCGATCTCGTCGATCAACAACACCACCCGCTTATCCTGACGAAACGACTCGCCCATCGGCCCGAACTTAATGTACTGACGGATGTCGGAAATGTCGTTGTCGCCGAATCGGGCGTCGTTCAAACGCTGCACCGTGTCGTACACATACAGCCCGTCCCGTGCCTTCGACGTGGACTTCACATTCCAAATCAACAGCTGCGTCTCGAGCTCTTGGGCAATCGCCTCCGCCAAACGGGTTTTGCCCGTGCCGGGCTCACCCTTGATCAACAGCGGCTTCTCAAGCGCGATCGCCACATTGACGGAATCGCGAAGCTCGGGCGAGGCCAAATAATCGGCCGTACCTGTGAATTGATTGAACATATGCAGTGAAAGCTCCCTAGGGCGAAAATCGGATAGCCGATGGAAAAGGCCGCCAATCGGCCGGAGGGCAACACTACCAAAAATGCCTTGGGGGCACCGCCGGCTCGACCAGCGCCCATGACTGGTCAGCGCAAGGACCGGACCTCGATCCGCTTCAGCTCCACGTTGGAAATCGCTTGCATGCGTTGCTCGACGAAATCCGGAGTGATGTGGTCGACCCTGAGCTCATCGCCGGCGGTACCCAGATTCTCCTGGTCAAAGAACAGCAGGCCCCCGATGCGCCGGTGGTTTTCGGCGCGGCGGAAGCGCAAGCCGCCGGGGTTGCCTTCGAAGCTGTAGGCGAATTGCTCGACCCTGCCGGTTTGCGGATCCAGCCAATACATATACTCGTCGGAGGCGTCGGTGGACGAGCCCGGCTCGAAGGTGACTTTTACCTTGTGCAGCGCTTTGCCGTGCCAGCGCTCCTTGCCGAGGTCTGTTTTGTAGACACTTGGATCGTTGAGGCCGAACGGTAGGAACGGAAAGTAGGTGCGGGCGCTGACCCAATCCATGTATTTCTGGCGTTTGGCGGGCTCGATGGGGATCGGCTCTTGATCCCGCCACACCTCGAGATGATCGTTGGACCACCGGACCCGCTGATGGGCATCCCCGGCACGTCCGGCGACCTCGAAATCGAAAAGGCCGCCGTCACGACGGGCACGGATGTGGAAGCAACCGGATTTGGAGCACATGTCCAGCTCGGTTTCGCTCGAGCGGAACGTCTCTCCGCCATGAAATTCGATCGCTTGGTCGATGATCGCCAAGCGATCGACCTTGGCCTCGGCGCCGCCCACCGGGCTTGGACCCAGCGCAAGGGCAGCAGCGAGCAAGAGGACCGACGCGTATCTCGAGACCAAAACGTTGGAAACCACATCTTTGGAAAGTGAATGCATGAGGAGCGCTCCGCGGGGGGAGGATCGTGGATAGTTTGGGCGGCTTCGGCTCGGCGATCGAGGAAAACCCGGGCATCCTTTAGTCCGCGACCCGGATCAGCTCGGATTGGTGCAACGGCCAGACTAGAATAGCTGAGACCGGCGAGCTGTCGGTCGCCGGCCACCGACACCCCTTGAAAGGACCCCATGGCGTTCCAAGACTTTCTAGATACCCAATTCGATATCGCCGACGACGTCACCTTCGAAAAACAGGAGGGCTTCGTGGTGATCAACGACCAGCGGCACGGCACGATCTTCGGCCTCGACCCCAATGCCACGTTCTTTTGGGAGGCTTTGGCGGCGGGTCACACCCCCGAGGTGGTGGTGCAACAAGTGCTCAGTCATTGCCCGGCCACCCGTGAGGAAGTGGAAAGGGATCTGGGGGAGCTGCTCGATCGGTGGCTGGAGCTGGACCTGGTCCAGGCCGCCTCTTCTTAGACGAGCCCTCCGCCCGCCTTAAGATCCCGAAGATTCGCCGTCCGGAGCCGTCTCCGCCGCGTCCTGCGACGGGCTTTTGGCCTTCGCCGACGGGCTCGCGGCTTCGGCGGCCGAGCCCAGGGGATGAAAGACGTCCCCCTGCTTGAACACTTGGCGCAGGATCATCTGCGCCGCCCCGACCGGCACCGTCACGAAGACCAAAGAAAACGTTGGATCCGCCAAACCGCTCAAGGACACTGGACCTGTCTCTATTTTGACGCTGGCTCCTTTGGGCTGTGAAGCCAAGATCGAGATCTTGGTCTCGGAGATGCGGACCGGATCCACGTCGGGCATCCAGACCTCACGGCTGAGGATCTCGTCGATCTTGGCCTTCGGGAAGAAGCTCTGAAAGTCCAATCGACGTCCGTAGCTGGAGCGCAGCACCGGAGCCTTGCTCAAGATAGTGTCGTAATTCTTGGCGCGAAACGCCCCCTTCACCGCCCACGCGCCGTTCTCGAATCGGCCCAGATTCAGGTGGCTGACCATCTGGCCGTCGGCGGCCTCCACCTCCACCTGACCGATCAAATCCCCCTGGACCGTGGAATGCTCCATGGAGACGGAGTCCTCCGCTTGGAAGGTCTGGCCATCGGCTTTGGGCACCAACATGGACAGCTTTTCGACGATTTCCACATCGCCGTCGGCGTCGATGCGATGAGCTTGGTGGGAGACCCCGAGCACGTGCTCACCGAGGCTGGCCACGGAAATCTCCTGGTAGTGGGGCTGTGGAAGGGGCTCGCCGTATTCCAACGTTTCCACCAAAGACTGGAAGACGCCGAAGAATGCTTTGCTATAACCCACGGACGAGCTCTGGCAATAGACCGCGCGACGATTCTTGGAGGCGATGAGATGTTTGGCCTGCCCCGCCACCGGCCCGTTTTGGGTGTTGCAACGGTAGAGCCAATCCATGCCGAGGTAGGGCGAGCCTTCGAGCGCGCCGGCGGTGACGTCGAGCACGGCCTTGAGCTCCACCTCTCCGTATTGGGTTTCGATGGCCTCGAAGACGCCGTCGGAGAAGGACAACAAGGAACCCGCCAAGTCGAGATCGTCGGAATAGACGTAACACTCCGCCAGATTTTCAGGCCCGGCGCCGAAATCGAGCATCAGGTGGCGGGCGCCGTCCACCAGGGTCACGGGCTCGATCAGCTTGGCGGGCACCTTCGCCTTGAAGAAGCCCTGGCCGTCGGCCACCTCGATCGAAGGTAGCGGCTCCACCTCCCGCTCCAACAAGCGGTTGAGCCAGTCCGCACTCTCCGATGGAGGCAGCTCGGATGGAGGCAGCTCGGACGGAGGCGGCTCGGTCTCCGCGAACGCGGCAGACTCGGCCGGGCTCGCCGGATCTTCGACTTGAGCCGCAACACTTTGAGCCACGACACCGACCCAGGCCGTCATCAAGCTCAGCCCGAAGACCCAACCACACCGCGCTATCGACAATTTCTTCAACTTTCGGCTCCCGCGTCGGAGTTTGATTCGGGACGGCATCTTACGACGGAGGCCTCGGTTTGCCAAAAGCCGGGCTGGGCCGTGTCGCCCCCAAAGCTCCGCGAGTAGACTCATGATGGTGGATCGGTCGGTTTATGCTCCTTGGGTTGGATCGACTTGGATCTCGTCACTCCGGGGAGGAGCTCTTGCGAAGCCACGCCTTACCGCTATTCCTTCTTTTCATCCTGCTGGCCGCCCTCGGTCTGGTCGGCTGGCTGACCCACCACCCGGACTCGGAGCTGGTGGAGCGGGCCAAGGCTTGGCCGATCCTCGGCCCATTCGCCGCTCAATTCCAGACGCTCTACGCTCCACCTGCTCCAGCCCGACCGTCCAACGCCGAGGTTGCGCATCCGTCGCCGCCGGCCATCGAGGTCTATGCCCCCCCGGTGCGAGACTACATTTGGGTGGAGGAGGGTCAGACCCTTTTCAGCGCTCCCCGACCCGGCTCGCGGGCACTCGGCCGGACCCGAGCGATCACCAATTTGTCGATTGTCGAGACCCGGGGGGATTGGTTCCGTGTGTGGTCGAACCCACTGCAGCTCGAGGGCTGGGTGCACTTGCCCGGTTACTACGACCGCGACCCGCCCCTGGGCATGGATCCCGAGCCTCCCGGTCCCCTCGCCCCCAGGAAACCCGATCCCGCCGAGCTCGAAAAGGCGCTGGACCTGTTCACGGACGGCCACCAAACCTTCCGGGTTGGACCGTACACCCTGCACACGGACGTCGAGGATCCCACCCTCATTCGCGAGCTCGAAAGGCTGGTGGGTCCACTGGATGCCGTCTACGCGCGGCGCTACGGCCGCGCTCCCATCGGCAGCCCCGCCGAAAGCTTGGTGCTCTTTTCCCGGGAGGCCCCATATCGGGTGATCCAACACCAAAGCCGCCATCTTCACGGCTTGCAGGCCACGGGCCACGTCAGCCACGGCATGGTGTTGTTCTTTGTCGGCAAACGCCGTCGACACGACGTTCATTCGACCCTGGCCCACGAGATCGGGCATTTGCTCAATCGTCGAGCGCTCGGCCCCGCCCTACCCCCTTGGCTCGACGAAGGCATCGCCGACGATTTGGCCAACGGCACGATGACGGCCGACGGTCGATATTTGCCTGAGCAGCTTTCGGGCTTGAGCTTGGATTGGGGAGATCATCACACGTTCGAGGGCGGCTGGGCGTCACTCCTAAATCTCGAGCGGGCGATCGAAGACGGCAACATGCCGCCTCTCAAGAAGCTCCTATCCCATGATTGGCAAACCTTCATGGGATCGGAGAGCCGATTGAACTATGACGCGTCGTCGTTCTGGATTCGCTTCTTGCTCGCCGAGCCGCAAGGGCCCAAGGCCCAGGCTTTGAGGGATTTCCTGGGAGACGTCGCCGAAGGTAAGACCCTCGATCCGGAGCTTCTGCGCCAAAAGCTCGATCAGCCCTGGCCGACCCTCGACGCCGCTTTCCGGGCTTGGATCGTTGCCAAAGCCCGAAAGCTGCGCGCCAATCCGCCCTAAAGCTCAGTCTCCTCAACCACAGGGAAAAGCCTGGGTATCGGTCACCGCCGGGGCGGTGGTGCCCAGGGGATTGTGGTAGGTCCACTCCTCACCGGTGACGGTGTCGGTGATCAGAATGTCGTAACCCTGGTTGGTGTTGGCGGCGGTGAACACCCAATAAAAGTCGTTGATGGCACAGCCGTCGAGCACTTTGAGCATGACCTCCCAATTGCCGGGAGTGAAAAAGGCGTAGAGGGCCGAGTCGTTGGTCGGCGCGGTGGCGGGAAAGGCATCGTCCGCCGCCAGATTGTTGAACCACGCCGCCTCGACCCGGAAGCGATCCCCTTGCAGCAACACCGGAGTCGGCAATACCTCGAGCTCGCTACGGGCCTGGAGATGCCCCCTGCCGTCGACCACGTCGATATTCCACCTACCGGCCGGCAAGGGGCCGATCGGCCCGGTTTCCAACACCTCGAGCTCCGGAGGCGGCGGCAAAATCGGACAGCCGTTGTCCCACGGGATGGTCACGGTACCGTCGGCGCCGTTCTCAGCGGGCTCGTGGGTCACGGTGATCTCGCCTAGGCTGGGGCAATTGTCGACCCGTGAGATGGTGAACGACACGGCGGTGGAGGAATAACCCACTTCCGGACCTTCGATCCGATAGGACGCACCCAGAAAGATGGCCCCCAGCTCCACCGCCGCCTTCGGAGCGAACGGGAGGTTGCTTCCGTCTTCGTCCAGGAGGTCCACTACGACGTTCCAGGTTCCCTGCGACAACGGTCCCACCTCGACCGAGGCCAAATAGGGCTCCTCCGAGGGAAAGCCGAGCACGCCGCCCTTTTGAATCACCCGGATGGTCTCGTCCTCGATCACCACCGAACGATCCTCTTTGTGGTCCGAAGCTTGGAAGGCCACCGCCGTGCCGGCGATGACCAACCTAAAAGGATGACCGGCGACAGGAGAGGGCGGCTCGGTGACGAACTGTAGGTTGACCTGGGCCTGCGCCGGGCTCGGGGCGATCATTGCCGTCAAGCAGACTAGACAGCACAAGGCGCGGAAAAATAGGCCGGGGCACCATGGCGGGGAAATGGGCCTCTCACCTCGTGATTGACTCTCGGGAGCATAGCTGGGGCCACCATCATTTTGCACTGAGCGCACGATTATCTCCTTTCTAAAATGTGATTATAACATATCGACAGCCAATATTCTCCCCCTGTGAGCCCTTCTTCAGCTCTCCACCTCGCTTTGGATCCTCCTCCTGCTACCATCGCTGGGCTTTTGCCGGACTGCTTTTCTGGACTGCTTTGCCGGATTGTGAGAGCACCGCCGACCATGGAACCCATCCCACGCAGCCGTAAGCTCATCTTCTACCTGCTGGCCGCCTTGCTCAGCTGGGTGCTGCTGGAGCTCGCGTTGCATCTGTCTTATGTAGCGCTCAAGGGACGGATGTTCCCTCTGAAGGCTTACCAGCTGGCCATGGACAAGGCGACGAATACCCGAGCCGCCGAGAACCCCAGCACATCCGACGTCCCCTCTCCCAAGGCCATCACGGATGGCACCACTGAAGACACCACCGATGGACCGAGCGGGAGATCCGGTGAATCCACGGAAGTCATTCATCCCTATCTCGGCTTCGTGCTCGACCCCGAGCGCACCGCCGATGTTTCTTTCTTGGGTTTCCCCGAGGCCGACGACAACCCCTTCGCCCATGAGCCGGGAGTGCTCAATATCGCCATCTTCGGCGGCTCCTTTGCCGAAGGTGTCGGTCGATTCGGAGAGGATGTGTTGGTCGAGAGGCTGGCCGAGCACGGTCTCCGGGCCAGGGTGCTCACCGTCGCCATGGGCGGCTACAAACAACCTCAACAGCTGATCGCTTTGGCCTATTTGCTCTCCCACGGCGCGCAGCTCGACGTCGTGGTGAATCTCGACGGATTCAACGAGGTGGCCTTGCCCGAAGCCGAAAACCTTCCCCGGGAGGTGAGCCCCTTTTATCCACGCAATTGGTACCAGCGGACCCTCGAAGTGAAGGATCGGGAGACCCTTCGACGCATCGGCAAGATCGTTTGGATGCAGGATCTACGTCGCGCTTGGGCCGCCGGCTTTCAAAAGCTGCCGGGCTGGAGCGCCCTGGTCAATGGGTTGTGGCGCTCGGTCGATCGGGTTTGGCTGGCCCGCATCTATCGCGAAAATGAACGGATCCGTGCGCCGGAGACGTCTGGATCCACCGACTTTCGATCCGTTGGGCCGACCCTGGGCTCCCGCCGGCCCAATGTGCTCTATCAACGAATCGCCGACCATTGGGCATCGTGCTCCGTGCAGATGAAAGCCCTGTGCGACGCCCACGGCATTGCCTACATCCATCTGCTACAACCGAATCAATACCTGGAAGGCAGCAAGGCGTTGACCGCCCAGGAGCTACGGGTCGCCTTTCGCGAGGACCACCCCTACCGAGCCGGGGTGGTCCAGGGTTACCCCCTGTTGCTCGAAGCCGGCAAGAAGCTACGTCGTCGCGGTGTGGATTTCTATGACTTGACGCAAGTCTTCAGCAGGACGTCTCGCACGCTCTACAAAGACGATTGCTGCCACCCCAATCAGGAGGGCTATCGAATCGTCGGCCGGAAGGTGGCTTCGATCTTGGTCCGTCGTCTCGAGGCCCAGACCGAATCCGGGACCTCTCAAAAACCAGAGTAGCTGCGCCCCGGCGGGACGCCATCGGTCAGGTCAAGGGTTCCTCTTCTCGCCAGGTGACCTCGCCGTCCACGTAATGCTCCCGCTTCCAAATCGGCACTTCTTTCTTGAGCCGCTCCAGGGCCGTACGGCTGGCGTCGTAGGCCGCCTCGCGATGGGGAGACGCCACGGCGATCACCACGCTCGGCTCGGAAAGGGGAACGTCGCCGAGCCGATGCACGATCGCCACCTTCAGGCGATCCCCCGCCGCTTCGAGCTCGTCGACGATGCGCTGAAGATTGGCCTCGGCCATGGTGCGATAGGCGCTGTAGGTCAGCCCCGCCACCGACCGCCCGGCGTGATGGTTGCGAACCGTGCCCAGGAACAGCAGCACGGCACCGCACGCCTCAGACGCCACCAGCCGCTCCACCGCTGCCACATCGATGGTGTCGTCCACCAAAGCAGCCTTGGGCGAATCGTTCATCGATCGGCCTCCGGAGAGCCACCGGACACCGGCGGCAACAGCGCCACCTCGTCACCGTCCTTCAGCTCGGGGTCCTCGTCACGCACCAGGGTGCCGCCCACCGCCACGGCAAGCCGGTCCCAAACCGACTCGAGCACCGGATGCTTTTCCGTCAAAAGGGCCTTCAAATCCGACAAGCGAGCACCGTCGTCAAACGTCAGCTCCTGGGGCCCCTTGCCGACGATGTCACTGGCGGTCGCAAACGCGAGCAATTTGATCTTCATGGGCAAATGCTAGCACCTAGACGCCCCGCTTCCACCTTTCTCAGCCCCCGGCGACGACCGCTGCACCGAAAGCCTCAGTCCAGTAAACTGCCCTAGTGCTCAGGCACCGAGAATGCCTCGATCGGAGATCTTCGATGCTGAATTCCGCAGAAGAGCTGCTGCAAAAAATCCGCCTACAGGCACGGCTGATCCGTTTTGATGAGCAGACTGTACCGGAGACCTCCATTGAGGACCTCCAACCCCGCCTCTACAGAAGGTTCCTCAAGGATTCGTCTGAAGACGAAACCTTGGTCCTGAACAAGCTGCGATTGCTACAAGGGGACGACGTAGGGGAAGAACGGGCGACGGTCTCCGGCATCTTGATGTGCAACGAATCTCCGGAGGAATGGCTACCCGGCGCTTTCGTCCAAGCGGTCTGTTACGCCGACAGCCAACGGGACGCAGACCATCAGCTGGACGCCCAGGACATCACGGGCCCCTTGGACGAGCAGATCCTCCGGGCTGTGGCCTTTGTCAAACGCAATATGCGCACCGCCGCCATCAAAGATCCGGCGCGCAGAGACTAGCCCCAATACAGCATCCGCGCCGTCTTCGAGGCGATCGTCAATGCGGTCGCCCACCGCGACTACTCCATCCACGGCTCTAAGATTCGGCTCTTCATGTTCTCCGACCGTCTCGAGCTCTATTCCCCTGGAGCCCTGCCGAACACCCTGACGGTAGACAGCTTGGCTCTCCGCCAATCCACCCGCAACGAGCTGATCACGTCCCTCTTGGCCAAAGGTCTCTTTGAGAACCCCACCGACGGCACTCCTGGTCTGCGCAGCTTGATGGAAAAACGCGGTGAAGGTGTACCGATCATTCTCCAAGAAAGCCGGAGCCTCAGCGGTAGAGCACCGGAGTACCAAGTCATCGACCACGCCGAGGTGCTTCTGACGATCTGGGCCGCCGACCCCGAATCGGCAAGAGCTGCCGCTCGATCTTCATAAACGGACGGCGGATGCTGGTACCATCAGGCGACACATGGCACGGCCGAGCAGCTCCGCCGTGCTTTCCCCGCACACTACGCCACGATCCCGCCCGTCATCGATGATCCTCGAGATGCCCGGGATGCGTCGGCTCGGAGGATAGACGGTGACCATTCTCGGAAAAGAAGCCCATCAGGACGAACGCTTTGAGCGCCGTGCCGCGGCTTGGCTCGAAGCCATTGCAGCGTTACAACAAAGGGAAGAGGCCATCCGCATGGGCGGTGGCGAGCGCTCCCAGGAAAAACAGCGCAAAAAGGGCAAAATGCTCGCCCGGGAACGGGTGGAATACCTTTGCGACGACGGCACCTTCATGGAATGGGGCCTGTGGGTCGGCGAAGGTATGTACGAAGAGCACGGCGGTGCACCTTCGGCCGGTGTGGTGTGCGGCACGGGTTTGATCCACGGTCGCGAGGTGATGGTGATCGCCAACGACGCCACCGTTAAAGCCGGGGCCTGGTTCCCGATCACCTGCAAGAAAATCTTGCGGGCTCAAGAAATCGCGCTAGAAAACCGGCTGCCCCTAGTGTATCTGGTGGATTCCGCCGGCGTCTTCCTGCCCATGCAGGACGAGATCTTCCCCGACAAAGAGCATTTCGGCCGGGTGTTCTACAACAATGCCCGCTTGTCGGCGGAAGGTATTTTCCAAATGGCGGCGATCATGGGCTCGTGCGTGGCCGGCGGCGCCTACCTGCCGATCATGAGCGACGAAAGCCATATCGTGGAAGGCACCAGCTCGATTTTCCTCGCCGGCTCCCACCTGGTGAAAGCGGCGATCGGCGAGCAGATCGACAATCAAAGCCTGGGCGGCGCCGAGGTTCAATGCGACATCTCCGGCGTGGTGGACCACCGCCATCCCGACGACAAGAGCTGTCTCGACAAAATCCGCAGCCAATTCTCCCAGCTGGCCGCCACCCCGCGTGCGCCCTTCGCCCGTCGTGAGCCGCAGCCGCCGAAATACTCACCCGAAGAGATCTACGGGCTGCTCGAGCTCGACCGCTCGCGCCCCTACGACGTGCGCGACGTGCTCGCCCGCCTGCTCGACGGTAGTGAATTCGACGAGTTCAAGGCGTCCTACGGCCAGACCATCGTCTGCGGCACCGGTTGGATCGACGGTTGGGCCGTCGGCATCGTAGCCAACCAGCGCTCAATCGTGCCGCGCAAAACCGGTCTCGAAGCCAAGGATAAGGAGCTGCAAATCGGTGGCGTGGTCTACTCCGACTCCGCAGACAAAGCCGCTCGTTTCATCCAATTGTGCAACCAGAAGGGCATCCCCCTGGTCTTCCTCCAAGACGTCACCGGCTTCATGGTGGGCAGCCGCGCCGAGCGGGGCGGCATCATTAAAGACGGCGCCAAATTGGTGAACGCGGTGGCCAACAGCGTGGTGCCCAAGATCACCATTTTCACCGGCAACAGCTACGGCGCCGGCAACTACGCCATGTGCGGCAAAGCCTACGGCGCCCGCTTCCTCTACGCCTGGCCGTCCGCGGCGATCGCGGTGATGGGCGGTGCCCAGGCCTCCAAGACCCTGTTGGCGATCCAGCTCAAAAACCGTGAGGTCAGCGACGAGGAAAAGAACGAGATGCTGAGCCGTATTCAAAAGAAATACGACGACGCCACCGACCCTCGCTACGCCGCTTCCCGTTTGTGGGTCGACGAGATCATCACCCCGGTGGAAACTCGCCGCGCCATTTCTCGCTCGTTGGCCTGCGCCGCCTGCCAAGCGGAGCTGCCGGACTTCCGCACCGGCGTGCTGCAAACCTGATCGCGCAGAGGTCTAATTCGGACGTAGGGTCGGGGCTTGCCCCCGACCGGGCTCGCAGAGGCAGAACCTTCCTCGCCCAACTCTTCCGGACGTAGGGCCGGGCTTGCCCCCGGCCGGGCTTGTGGAGGCTCGGCTTTGCCCCGCCTCTCGGGTGCGCGCAAGCCCCACCCCAACGCCAGATCACGAGTGTTCTACCCCTGTCGCAGGGACACCAGACCCGCGAGCCCAAGGAAAGCCACCAACAAACCCAAGCTGAGCTCGCCGAGGGCCGGAACCTCGACGGGTGTCACTTGGCCGGTCACCGCCAGGGGCACCCTGGCCCAGATTTCGGTCTCCAGCCGCCGGATCTCGGGGCTCGTATCGTCGGTGGGATTCGAGAAATAGGCCGTGTTGCCGAAATACAGCGGCGGATCCACGATACCCGGGCTGCTCACGAAGCTGATCCACATGCCACCGTCGGCATCGATATCCAGGCTGTCCATGAAGTAAAGCTCGTAGGCATCCCCGGCCAGGCTGGTCAGCTCGCGGCTGTCGGAGAGCTCACCGGTTGTCGGGTCGAGCACCGCCAGGACGGGAGGGTCGATGCCGCTGATGGAGGCCACCAGCACATAGAGCCGACCGTCCCACCAAGCGATGTCCTGCGGCGTGCCCGAGGCCATGGTGGTTTCGAGAGTCAGGGTCTCAGAGACCAAATCGTAGGAAAATATTTCTCCGGTTGACCTCGAGATCCAAAGCAATCCTTGGTCGTCAAACGCTAGATTCGCGGATCCCGAAAAGCCGATAAAGGCCAGATCCTCGCTGGTCCCCGCCTCCAGATCGAGCTCAAATAGACGGACGTTGTTGAGGGCTGAAACCGCAGTGGCGTAGAGCAGGCCACTGGCCTCATGGTGCTCCAAACCCTGGATGTTCGGAACATCGGCGAACGTCCAGCGCTCGCCCTCGGGCACCCGTTCACCGGCTTCGGTCAAACGCAGCTCAACGACTTCGTTGATGTATTGAGCGCTATATCCCACCGCTTCGGCAAATAGGCTCGCCGGCAAGCAAAGCACGAAGAGCAACCCTAGGATCCCGGCGCTCACACGCTTGGCCGGAGATCGAAACCTTGAATGAAACCTGCTCATGATGCCCCCTTGCGATCTCGAAGATGTTGTAGAAGCATATCATATGAGTCACAGCGCTCGAACGCAACCCTCGTGCCGCGCCTGGGGATCACTCCGGGGTCACTGGCCCGTGCTCGGTCGACCCCAGAGCAGATCCCATCCTTGGCGTAGCTCTTCTTTGATGCTCAAGCTGCGTCGATCGGTCCCCGGCCACTGCCGAACATCCACCACCTGCCCATCGGCATCGAAGGTGGCGCGGGCGTGGAACGGCGTGAACGAGGGTTTGGAGATCAATCCGTAGCGGCGATCGTGAAACATCACGTGCTCACCGTTTCGAGTGGTTTGGACAAAATCGGCGGCGAACCAGGCAAAGACCTTGGCGCCGCGATGCTCCCGGGCACGGCGGATCTCGGGTCCTTGATCCGACCGCAGCTCCGTCCATCGGATCGGCCGGGGGGCCACAGCGGAGCGAAAGCCCACTCGGAATGTACTCTCTTCGTCGTAGGCGGAGATCCGCCGAATCAATGGAAAAAAGAATGGGGTTCCGGCTCGGACATCAACGGCTACGAATCCCGTGGTCTCGAGCTCCTGACGGGCGACGCTTTGGGCGTGGAGGGTGAGCACCAATCCTAAAGCTAGATAAGACACTCCCCAAAGCAAGGCGACACCACCCCAGCGTCGCAAGCGGTCGGTCGTGCCCCAACGGGTGTAGGCCAGGAGCAGCGTCACGAGCAGGGGCACTGTGAACAAGGGATCGATGATCGCCACGGCGTCGAAGACGAAGCGTTTGGAGCTGAAGGGCGCCAAAAGCTGGGTGCCGTAGGTGGTGAAGGCGTCCAGGATCGGATGGGTCCACAGGGCCCAAAAGGCAAGGTGGATCCAGATCTTGAGATCCCGTCCACCCCCGAGCGCTTTAGAGCCCAAGAAGCCGACGACGGGAGCGACGATCGGCAGGACCACCAAGGAATGGCTGGACCCGCGATGGGCCGCTAGGGTGTCCCACTCGTCGCTCCACAGCCCGGCGAGCACGTCGAGATCCGGCGACATGCCCGCCAAGGCACCGAAGAGCACGGCCCGACGCCCCAGGTGTTTATGAAAAAAAGCCGCGCCGATGGCGCCTCCCAAGCTCGCTTGTGTCAACGGATCCACAATCCCTCCTCATCGATTGACCGCCCCTTTGCGGCTCCGGGAGTCTACGCCAACCGCACTCGCCGGCCATGCCTGCGAACAGTTGAGCCCTGCCCCACGGTGCGCTACGCTTCCGCCACGATGCATCCCCGGCATCGAGCTCCCGCCTTGCTTCCTCAGACCAGGAGAACCTCCCATGCAGATCGACGACATTCGCCGCCTGTGCGTGACCGGTGCCGGCCAAATGGGCGCTCAAATCGCCGTCCAAGCCGCCATGCACGGCCTTGAGGTCGCGCTTCACGATATTTCAGAAGAGCAGCTCGAACGGGCCGTGAGTGAGAACCGCAAACACCTCGGCCGTAAGGTGGAAAAGGGCAGCATGACCGCCGACGAGCTGGAGGCCACCTTTGCCCGTCTGACCACCACCACGGACCTCGAAGCAGCCTGCAAGGGCGCGGACTTTGTGATCGAGGCGGTGGTGGAGAAGCTCGAGGTCAAGCGGAAAGTCTTCGCCGAGCTCGACCGCTACACCCCCGACCACGCCATCCTCGCCACCAACAGCTCTTACCTCGGCAACTCCCGCATCGCCGACGCCACGGGCCGTCCCAAGAAGGTGGTCAACATGCACTTCTTTTATCCGCCCCTGGTGATGAAGCTGGTGGAGGTGGTGCGCGGCGATTCCACCTCCGACGAGACCATGGACCTCACCCTCGCCCTGGCGGAGCGCATGGGCAAAGTGGCGGTGCGGGTAGAAAAGGAGATGCCAGGCTTCTTGGTCAACCGTATTCTGCGGGCCCTGGCCAACGAGGCCTACGATCTGCTGGAAAACGGCGTCGCCACCTTCGAGGACATCGACAAAGCGTGCAAGCTGGGTCTCAACCATCCCATGGGCCCGTTCATGCTCGGCGACTTCAGCGGCCTGGATATCGGCTACAACGCCCGCCTGGAGCGCTACCAAGAAACCGGCGACGAGCGCTTCAAACCACCCGAGGCCCTGGAGCTCAGGGTCAAACGGGGCGATCTCGGCCGGAAAACCGGCCGCGGCTTTTACGATTACTCCACTAACCCACCGACTCCAACGGAGGATTGATCCATGGACATAAAAAATAGTGTAGCTCTGGTGACCGGCGGCGCTTCGGGCCTGGGCGAGGCGACGGTGCGTCGCCTCGTGGGCGCCGGAGCCAAGGCCGTGATTGTGGACCTCAACCAAGAGCGGGGTGAGGCCCTGGCCGGCGAGCTCGGCGACGGCGTCGTCTTCGTCAAGGCCAATGTGGCGGACCCGGCGGAGGTCCAGAGTGCGGTCGACGCTGCGGGTGAGCTGGGCGATTTGCGCATCGCGGTCAGCTGCGCAGGCATCGGCCCGGCGGCCAAAACCGTGGGGCGCGACGGCAGCGGTCACGACCTGGACATGTACCGCAAGGTGATCGAGGTCAACTTGATCGGTACCTTTAATGTCTTGCGCCTGTCGGCCGCGGCCATGGCGAAGAACGAGCCCAACGACGACGGCGAGCGCGGCGTGGTGATCAACACCGCCTCCGTGGCCGCTTTCGACGGTCAAATCGGTCAAGTCGCCTATTCGTCGTCCAAGGGCGGCGTGGTCGGCATGACATTGCCCGCCGCTCGCGACCTGATGAAGCTCGGCGTGCGTGTGGTGACCATTGCTCCGGGTACCTTCGACACCCCGTTGCTCGCCGGCCTGCCCGAGAACGTGCGCGAGGCCCTGGCCGCCGGCATCCCGTTCCCGCGCCGCCTCGGCAGCCCCGACGAATACGCTCATCTCGCCCAGCACATCGCGGAGAATGCCTACCTCAACGCCGAGGTCATTCGCTTGGACGGCGCCCTGCGCATGCCTCCTCGCTGATCCATAATGCCGGCTGATTGGAACACCTCACCCTCCGAGAGGAGCAGCTCAGGAGTTTCGCGGCTGGTCATTCTGGGCGCCAGCAACGTCGCCCGCTGTTTGCCCACGGCTCTGGCCACCGCCAGGGCCGTTTCCCTTTGCGCCCAACCCGATCTGCCGTCCTGGATCGCCGTCGCCGCCGGCCGCGGACGGTCTTACGGCCAAACCAGCGCCCTGATCGGCCGCACCCTGCCCGGCATTCTGCCTTCGGGCTTGTGGTCGGCACTCGACGGAGCACCCGCGGGCCCGACTTACGCCTTGCTCACGGACATCGGCAACGACATCGCCTACGGCGTCGAGCCCGAGCGGATCATCCACTGGCTGGAAACCGTCCTAGACACCCTGCCCACCGACACCCGCGTCTCGGTCAGCGCCCTGCCCCTCGACAACCTGGACCGCTTCCCCCTCGCCTTCCTCGAAGTCTTCCGCAAAACCCTCTTCCCGAGCTCCAATCAGCCCATCGCCCACCTCCTACAACAAGCGGAGACTCTCGACGACTCCCTGAGACTGCTCTGCGCCGATCGCAAGATCGAAATCGTCGAGCAGCCGGAGTCGTGGTTCGGCCTCGACCCCATCCACTACCGACTCAGGCTCCGACACGTGATTTGGAGCCACCTGCTGAGGCCGTGGCTGGATCCGGCAATCCGCTCGACATCCACCGTCAAGGCCCGAAACCTGCCCTACCCACGAGCTTGGCCCGAGCGCTTCGGCGTCTTTGGACGACGCCTCGGGCGTCCACAGCCGTGTTTGACCCTCAAGGACGGGACACCGGTTCACCTTTTCTGAACGAGCCTACAGACGGATGCGTGCTGGGCGGCGAGCCCACTGCCTCGCCGCCGAAATTTGGCGCTCAGGGCTCCTGATTCTAAGTGGGACTATGGATTGATGGCGGTGTCTGGTCGCGGATCCCGGCCCGGTCGTCGCCAAGCTCTCCATCCCTCTCCCCAAAGAGGGCGAGTGATCTTGCTGCTAGCCTTATGCGGATGATTTCGAGACTCGTTGAACGTGGCTGAGGAGCTACCTGAATGCGAAAACCGATTGAGCCCGAGTGGGACGAGTTTCACGATGTGTTATTGGCCGTCGGTGATCCATGCTTATCCCTGCATCATCGCCGATGACAGAAGCCGACAGAAGGCCGGCAGAAGAACGGAAAGACACCGGAAGACGTACCACGCAACGCCAACGGTCGGTTGGAGCACGATCTGAGATGCAGTAAAACCGGCGGCCCTACCCACGAGCCAACCCCAGCGCTTCGGCTTCTTTGGACGATACCTCGGGCGTCCACACGGTTTTGGCTACCTTGCAGCTCGCGTCTCTTGGAGCTAAGAAAAATCCGCGCCGGTTGCAGGATGAACGCTGGGGACGGTAACGGCCTGCCTGCTCGGCAGGTGAATTCCTGGTTGCCCCGCTCTGAGTGATAGAATAGTATCACTTTCATGAAAACAGAGCTCGTCACCACATTAAAGCGCCAAGCCACCAAGATATTGGCAGAGCTTCATGAATCGAAAGAACCGGTTCTGATTACCGAGCACGGTAAGCCTTCTGCGTATCTTGTCGATTTCAACGACTTCGAAGCCATGCGAAAGAGGATACAAATCCTCGAGGGTATTGCTCGTGGCGAGAGAGCCGTTTTTGAAGGGCGTGTTTGCTCGGAAGACGAGGCGCAAAAGAAATTGAGCAAATGGCTCAAGTAAAATGGACTGAGCCCGCCTTACAAGACTTGGATGAAATTGCTGAATACATCGCGCTCGATAAACCCGTTGCCGCCGGCAAGCTGGTTCGGGATGTTCTTGAATCCGTAAAGCGCCTTAGGGACTTCCCGGATTCCGGAAAGGAACCCGATGAGCTTCAGGGAGCCGGCTATCGCGAAATCGTGGTTGGACCGTGTCGTATTTTCTATCGCCACGATGGTAGCGTGGTTTACGTGCTTCATCTGATGCGCAGCGAAAGAGTCTTGAGGCGTTTTATGCTCCGGAATCGCGCTCCCGGCGCCAGCTAGCAGCGCCACCGGCAAACCGCAAAGCCTCGTTGTCAAGTGCAGAAACACATGGATAATGGGACATGACCGTCAACAAGACACCGCCCAGCCTTTTGACCGGCCAGCTCCTGCACTTCTCCTGCTTGGCGATTCTCCTAGCCGTCGTTTGGAATATCTGGAATTACCTAGGGCAGCCATTTCCGATCGCTTTTTGGATTGCCATAGCTTTTCCTATCGTGCATCAAATATTCGTTTGGTTGGCTTGGCGCCTGGAGCTGCGGTCCTCCGCGACCAGCGAATCCATCGGCTTCCGTGGATACTTGATTTCCTTTTTCTTTCTGTTCGGCGGCCGCTTCGTTTCACTTTTCGTTCTGGCTTGGCTCGACCGATTCAGTCTCAAGATGCCTCTTCTTCCGCAGACGATCGTCACCGTCCTTCTGGCCCTGCCTGCAATCTACGCCATGTTCAGCGTCCTACGTTACTTTGGGTTGGCACGGGCCGCCGGCGCTGATCATTTCGACCCAAGATTTCGGGACATGCCACTCGTTGACCGAGGCATTTTTCGGTTCACAAACAACGGAATGTACGTCTACGCTTTTCTTCTGTTCTGGGCGATCGCAGTGGGTTTGAGCTCTTCCGCGGCGCTGATCGTGGCGGGGTTCAGCCATGCCTATATTTGGGTGCATTTTTTCGCCACAGAGAAGCCTGACATGGAGCACCTTTACCGCAACAACGGCTGACCCCGGGCATCCGCAGCGACAATCCTCAAGAAGACCAAGCCGAGATATCGCCGGATTCGAAGCCGTCTTCGAAGATGCCGCCGCCGATTGGTGCGGTATTGGTGGCATCGTCGGCCCGGCTGACCCACTCGCCGTTGCCCGCGACGCCGGAGCGCAGCTCACCGTCGGGAGAGCCGGCGCCCGAGGAGTCGGATACGACGGCACCAGCGCCTTCCTCGAATCGATAGGAGCCCACCAAACCGCTGATGCCCGGCGGCAAGAGTTGGAATCGATTTGAGGCGATCTCGGCGTTGGTCCGGGCCGTGTTCCAAATGCGCAGCTCGTCGACGTAGCCGTTGAACGACGGATAAGCCGCGCCGGCGTCATGCTTTTCGGCGGCTACCACCAAATACCAGCCGTATTCCGTTAACTGGCCGGTATCGCAATTGCCGGTGACGGGCACACCGTCGTCGGGGTAGGAGAGGTCGGACGTGGAGACGCCCGGCGATGAGCGAAAATCCTCAATGCCGTCGACCACAATGCGCAAATCTCCCGCCGAGGCATCGCGCACCACAGCCACGTGATGCCAGGTGTCGTCGAGCACATCCTCGCTACCTTCGATGGTGTTGACGGAGCTGGGATCCTGATCACCGGAGTCGACCCCGAATCGCACCTTGCCCCCCGCCAGACTGACGCCGAAGGCGTTGGCCGTGCCGCACCAGACGTCACGATCGAGGATGATGTTGCCCTCGATCCACGAGTAGTCGAAGACCTCCACATCTCCACCTGCGTGGGACGTGGCGTTGTCCTTCACGCTGCCCCGCAGCCACAGCTCGAGGGTGAAGCTGCCTGCACCCACATCGAGGGGTGTGGAGCCGTTCCCCGGCATGTTGTCGTCCACCGGCAGCAGGATCCGATCTTCCTGACCCGGCGGCCCGACGCCCGTGCCGAAAAAGCGGAGGGCGAAGTTCGATTGGGCCGACACGGCCGACGGCAAGATCCAGAGCAGCACGACGAACGAGCATCGAAATATGCGCATCCAGCTACTCTACCCCAGGTTTGCCGCCCTGAGCCGAGATGGAAAGCGCTCAGCTCTCGGGTTGCTCACTCGGCTCTTTCGACGCCTCTTTCAGGTGGATCATCGGCACCTCTGCCGCTTGAATCTGCGCGTTCAGCGCCGGCAGCTCTTCGGCTAAGACCTTGTCCAGGGCCGAGAGCTGCTCGTCGATGGCGGCGAAGAGCTGATCACGGACCTTGGTCGCGCCGTCGGTGGGTCCGAAATCCCCTGAAAAGGCGTTGCCGTAAAGCCCTGCCAGCTTGTCGTTCAAGCGAATCGGGAAGTTCAGCGGATCTTGACGGCTCCGGTTTTGGGTCTGGTATAGGGCTTTTTCGATCTCCGACAGCTTCTCCGTCAACGCCTTCGACGCTTCCGCCACCGCTTGATGGGCCTCGGAGTCATCCAGACGCTTCTCCAAAGCTTCGATCTGAGACTTCGCCTCCCTCGCCTTGCCCACCGCCTTGTGGGTGGCGGTGAGCTTGTCGCGCACTTCGGTCAGGAAATCGAATTGGGCCTGAAAGTCCGCGGATTCAGCCGCGCTCCGAGGATCGGCGACCACTTGAAAATCGACTTCCTCAGACCACTCCCCCACCGTGAGCCGGGCGCGATAAGTGCCTGGCACCGCCCGCGGACCCATGGTGAAGCTATTCCAAATCACCATGCCCGGGAAATCTTCGGGTCCCGGATAGAGCAGGTTCCACTCGAGGGTGCCGGCACCCTTTTTGAGCTCCAAGACTTGGTCTGGATCTGTGTCGCCGTCCTCCGAGTCGTCCTTCGGCTTGGGAGTGAGGGTGCGAATCAACTCTCCCTGAGAGCCCATCACCTCGAATTTGACCTCCACCTCAGAATCCGGCTCTTCGGTCAGGAAGTAGCGGAACACCGCCCCCGCGGGTGGATTCGCTCCGGCCAATCCGCTCGATCGATCGAAGAAACCTCCCGAGGCCAGACGCATTGCCGGTCGGGGTGGGTAGAGACGATTCCCCGACTCTTCGGCGCTCAAGGTGTGGAGCAGCGAGAGGTCGTCGAGAATCCAGAAGCCGCGACCTTGGGTGGCGGCCACCAAATCACCCTCTTTGACCGCCAAATCCGTGACCGGCACCTCCGGTAGCTCCAGCTGGAGACTTTGCCAGTGGGCCCCGTCGTCAAAAGACACGTAGACCCCGCGCTCCGTCCCGGCGTAGAGCAGACCGCGGCGCTCGGGATCCGCGCGGATCACTCGGGTAAAGTGGTCGTCGGCAATGCCACGGGTGATTTGCTTCCAAGTCGCCCCGTAATCCTCGGTGCGATAAAGCAACGGCCTGAAATCGTCGGACTTATATCGAGTCGCCGCGACGTAAAGCCCTCCCTTTTCAAAGGGATGAGCGTCGATGCTGTTGATTTGGCTCCACTCGGGTAGGGACGGTGGGGTGACGTTTTTCCAGGATTGTCCGCCGTCTCGGGAGAGATGCACCAGGCCGTCGTCCGAGCCGACCCACAACACGCCCTGCTCATGGGGTGACTCCAGGCCCGCGAAGATCGTGCTGTAGTACTCCACACTGGTGTTGTCTTTGGTGATCGGGCCGCCGGAGGACCCCTGCTTCTCTTTGTCGTTGCGGGTCAAATCTTCTGAGATCGCCTGCCAGCTCTCTCCCAAATCGTCGGATTTGAAGAGCACCTGAGCCGCGGTGTAAATGCGATTGGGGTCATGGGGAGAGAAGAAGATCGGAAAATTCCATTGGAAGCGATATTCGAGCTCGGCCGCTCCCCAGCCCATGGGATCGTCGGGCCAAACACTGACGTTGCGGCGCTCTCCGGTACGATGGTTGACCCGCTCCAAATTACCCCCGTAGCAACCACCGAAGACCAAGTCCGGATCGTCGGGTTTGGCGACGACATGGCCGCATTCGCAGCCGGCCGACGGCTCCCAATCGCGCACGCCGATGGAGCTGCCGCTGAACGAGCGGGAGCGCAAACGCACCGACGAGTTGTCCTGCTGACCACCGAGCAGGCGGTAGGGAAAGGCGTTGTCGGTGGAGACCCGATACATCTGGGCGGTGGGCTGATTGGCCTGGGTGGTCCACGATTGCCCGCCGTCTTCGGAGACGTTGGCGCCGCCGTCGTTGGACTGAATCAAACGCTTGGGATCCTCGGGGTCGATCCACAGATCATGGTTGTCGCCGTGGGGCACGGAGATACGGGAGAAGGTGCGACCACCGTCCTTGGAATGGTGGAAACCCACGTTCAACACATAGACGGACTCGGCGTCGGCGGGATCCGCATAGAGCCGGGTGTAATACCAGGCGCGTTGGCGTAGATCGCGGCTGTCGTTGGTGCGAGCCCAGGTCTCGCCGCCGTCTCGGGAGCGAAACACTCCGCCCTCTTCCGCTTCGACCATGGCATAGAGATTTTCGGAATCACTCCCGGACACCGTCACACCGACAATGCCCCAGGTGCTTTCGGGCAAGCCGGGTTTCGAGGAAAGCTCGGTCCAGGTGTCGCCGCCGTCGGTGGACTTCCACAGCCCGGACCCCTCGCCGCCCGACTCCAAGCTCCACGGGGTCCTCAGGACTCGCCAGAAGCCGGCGTACAAAATCCGCGGATTGTTCGGATCCATGGCCAGATCCACGCAGCCGGCATCGGCGTTGACGAAGAGCGATTTCGTCCAGGTGGCCCCGCCGTCCTTGGAGCTGAACACCCCACGCTCTTCGTTGGGTCCGAAGAGATGACCCATGGCGCAAACCCACAGCCGATCCGGATCTTTGGGATGGATACGAATCCGCGAGATATGTCGGCTATCGGTCAGGCCAATGGACGTCCAAGTTTTGCCCGCGTCGACCGACTTCCAAATGCCGTCGCCGTGGGACACATTGCCCCGCACGGTTTTCTCGCCACCACCCACATAGACCACATTCGGATCCCAATCCGAAACCGCCACGGCCCCGATGGAGCCGCCGAAGGTGCCGTCGGAGACGTTGGTCCAAGTGCGGCCGGCGTCGACGGTTTTCCACACACCGCCACCGGTACCACCGAAGTAATAAGTGCCGCGATCACCCCGGATGCCGGTCACGGCGGCGACGCGCCCACCGCGATATGGACCGACCTCGCGCCACTTCAAGGATTCGAAACGGGCGGGGTCGATGTCTTGGGATAGGACGGGCTGAGCGGGCACAAAGAACAGAGCGGCAAACGCGGCTAAGGTCACCGCGGAAGAACGGATTCGATTCATGGGGCTCCCTTTCTCGGATTCAATTGGCAAGCCCGCATGATCTCACAAGCGGTGCTTGCAACAAATCTGTCGACAAATTTTGTCGCCCTAAGACTTTCCGAGATTTTTTCTCGCGTTTATGGATAGGGAGCAAATAGGCCGACGCCACGGGCATCGAGTGATGCCGGCATCGGCTCGAGAAAAAAGAGGGGGAGCTATGGTCTACGAGGCAGAGGGTTCGAGCGGCCTGGAACGACGAGCGGTCCTTGCGCGACGACGCGCTCATTCCGGCGATATTGTGGGAGCGGAAGCCGATTTCGCCGCCCTTTGGCCCGAATCCAAATGTCTCAGGCCGGGACGGCGAATTCGCTTCCTGAGCCAATATGCCGGGGTTCTGGGACGTCGCCAGTGTGTGCTCGATTTCGAGCGCATCCGATTGCTCGCGGAAGAAGCGGAGCGCCTGTGGAAGCGCATGGACAGCCAGCGCGAGGAGGCTCGGACCGCCCGACGGCATCTGCACGGGGTCTTGCAAGCGCTGCTCAAGGTGGTGCGAAAAGTAGGCGACGAGTCCGCTATCGGCCAAACCGGGCTGCAACATATTTGGGCCTTGGCGTCGGCATTGGATTCGCAAAACGGCGCCGACGCCAACCGCTATCGAGCCCTCAAGGAAAACGGCAAGACCATCTGGATCACGAACGTCAACGGCCGCTACCGCCTGCTTCGTCTGGACCGGAACGCCGATCAGGCCGCTCAGGCTTGAGCCGCTCACGTCGGGCCCCTTCTCGGCGGATTTGCTCACGGAGCTGATCCAGCTCTTCGAGCCGTTCCCGGAATCGCCTCTCGACCCCCACCTCTTTGGGCTCGTAGAAGCGGGTTCCGGCGATGGAATCCGGCAGGCACGATAGTCCTCCCACGCCGTGCTCGGTGTCGTGGGCGTAGACGTAACCGCTTCCGTATCCGAGCTTCTTCATCAGCCCGGTCGGGGCATTTCGAATCGACATGGGAACCGGGTCCGCAGGCCGCTCTTCGAGGGTCTTGCGGACTTTTTTTAGGGCTAGATAAGCGGCATTCGACTTCGGGGCCAACGCCAGATAAATGGCGACCTGCACCAACGCGAGATCCCCCTCGGGAGATCCCAGACGATCGTAGGCGTCCCATGCCTCCAAGGCCCGGCGCACGGCGTTGGGATCCGCCAAGCCCACATCCTCGCTGGCGAATCTGACCAGTCGACGGGCGATATAGCTCGCAGGCTCGCCGGAATCGAGCATTCGCACCAACCAATAGACCGCGGCGTCGGCGTCACTGTCGCGCAGGCTTTTGTGCAGGGCCGAAATGAGGTTGAAGTGCTCTTCGCCGGATTTATCGTAGAGCAACACCTTGCGCTGAGCCACTTGGGCGACCGCGTCGGCGTCGACCCGGTCACGCCCCGCGGATCGACTGTCGATGACCACCAGCTCGAGCAAATTCAACGCTCGACGGGCATCGCCACCGGCGCTTAGGATCAAAGCCTCAAAGGCCTCGTCTTCCAACTCGACCTGGAAATCCGCCAATCCTCGATCAGCGGGCTCTTCGAGGGCTCGGATCAACACCCGTTTCAGGTCCTCGGGCGACAACGGCTCCAGTACCACCACCCGACAGCGGGAGAGTAAAGCCCCCACCACCTCGAAAGATGGATTCTCAGTGGTCGCCCCCACCAAGACGATATCTCCCTGCTCCACATAGGGCAGGAAGGCGTCTTGTTGGGACCGATTGAATCGATGGATCTCGTCGACGAAGAGCAAGGTCCGACGGCCGTCCGCTCGGCGGAAGCGAGCGGCGTCCGCCATCACCTGCTTGACTTCTTTGATGCCCGAGGTGACGGCGGAGAACGGTACGAATCGGCTGGTGGTGGAGCGGGCGACGATTTCCGCCAGGGTCGTTTTGCCACAGCCCGGCGGACCCCACAGGATCATCGACGGCACCCGATCCTCGGCGATGGCTCGCCGCAGAAATCCCTCCGGGCCGACTACCGACTTTTGGCCCACCATGTCGTCTAAGGTACGGGGCCGTAAACGCTCCGCCAACGGCGCTCTGGCGATTGCCGCCGATTCGGCAGCGCCATCGCCGGCCCCTGTGCCGCCCTTGGACGGCAGCTGATCGTCGAAAAGGGTTCGGATCGTCAGTCCCCCGTTTCGATTGCCCGCACTACCGCTTCGGTGAATTCACTGGTACCGACGGTGCCGCCGAGGTCGCGGGTGCGGATCTCTTGGTCCACCACCACCGTGCTCAGGGCTTTGGCCAAGCGGTCGGCCTCGTCCCGTAGGTTGAGATGGCGCAGCATCAAAATAGCGGAGCGCATCAGGGCCATGGGGTTGGCTACACCCCGGCCGGCGATGTCCGGCGCCGAGCCGTGCACGGCTTCGAAGACCGCTTCGTGATCCCCGATGTTGGCACCGGCCACCACGCCCAAGCCCCCGACCAAGCCGGCCGCGAGATCGGAAACGATGTCACCGTAGAGGTTTTCCAGCAGCAACATGTCGTAGCGCTCGGGATACATCACGAGCTGCATGCACATATTGTCGATAATGCGGTCGTCGGCCTCGATCGACGGGTGGTCTTTGGACACCTCGCGGAAACAGTCCAAGAAGAGACCGTCCGAAAGCTTCATGATGTTGGCTTTATGAACCGCGGTCACCCGTTTGCGTCCGTTCTTCTCGGCGTAGTCAAAGGCGAATTTGGCGATGCGGGTCGAGGCCTTCTCGGAGATGATTTTCAGACTCTCCACTACCCCGGGCACCACTTGGTGCTCCAGGCCGCTGTAGAGCCCTTCGGTGTTCTCGCGCACGATGACCAAATCCACGTCCTTGAATTTATGGTCGATTCCCGGGATGGACCGGGCCGGACGAAGGTTGGCGTAGAGCTGCAGCTCTTGGCGCAAGAGCACGTTGATCGAGCGAAAGCCCTTGCCTATCGGGGTGGTGACCGGTCCTTTGAGGCAGACTTTGTTGCGGCGGATGGATTCCAACACCCGATCCGGGAGCGGCTCCATATTCTGCTCAACCGCTTCGGCACCCACCACGTAGGATTCCCATTCAAAATCACAGCCGACCGCTTCCAACACGCGAACAGTGGCAGAGGTCACTTCCGGTCCGATGCCGTCTCCCGGCAATAAGGTCAAGGTTTGCGCCATTGGATTCTTACTCCTTACAAGAGCACTGGCGTGCTCGTTTATGTCTCGAGGTTGGTCGTTGCGGGTGGGGGCTAAAATTTTTGCGGGTCAAGACTCTCCGGAGCCTGCCTCGGTAGTGGAGTCTGTGCCCCTTTGGGCTGCTGCGTCCCCTTGGGAGGCCATACGAGCTATTTCTACCGTCAAGCCTTCACCGCTGAAGACGGCTCCTAGAGCTCGAGTTTCCATGCCTTGTACGAAATCGAAGCAAAGATCCTGATAATCCACGATGCCCGGCTGCCCGAGATCCCGGAACAGCACCACGACCCGATCTCCGACCCGTAGGAGGTCTCCGGCTTCGGCCTCGGACTGCCATCCGGCTTCTCCGGCAATGTCGAGGGTGCTCCAGGTCAGCTCGGAAAAGGAGGTGCCGGCCGCCCGAGCCAAATCCCGAAGCAGGGTCAGACGACTGAAGCCGATGCGGTGACTCGCCAGCTCATCGATTTGCCGCACCAGCTCACTGGACGGCTCCGGCGGGGGCACCAATTGGGTGAGACCGAGCCATCGCGAGGCTTCGCGGGCTCCGTCCATAGAGGCAATGGTGACCGTGGGAAAGCTCTCGATCTTCTCCTTCAAATCTTCTACATCCCAAGAGCGAACCACCTGGGTGGGAAGAAGATCGTCCTCAAAGCGATAAAGCTCCAGTTGGGTGCGATAGCGCTGGGTGCCCAGCCTCGGCCGCGGCACCGTATCCTCGCTTTGCAGGTGGTCGTCGTTGGCTGAGTCGATCGCTCCGGGAATCGACCAAGCCAAGGGCCAGTCGGACCGTAAGAAGGACTCGAATCGAAATGCCGAGATACCCCCGTTCGCCAGATTCACAAACGGTAATCGACCTTCGAGGGTATACCAGCGGATCTTGACCGGTCGGTTTCGGTCCCACGGCTGCACGCTCTCGGCGGGAATCTCCTGATCGCCCAGAATCAGACGCTCAGCGGCGGTGTAGTAGACGGTCTCGCCATTGCGCTTGGTGCCGCCGACCACCGCGTGCAAGGTGAATTCTTGGCCCTCGTCTATCTCTACGGGACCCACCCGCGCCACGCCGGTACCTTCGACCTCGATCGCCACCCAGGCGTCGGTCAGCGTCGGAGCCAAGTGATCCTCCACTGTCGGTTGCAGGAATACGAATCCAATGCCCAACACCAGGAGCGCAACGATGATCCAAAAAGCTCTATTTTCCATGGATGTCCTCAGGGTCGGTGTCGATGTGCTCGATCAGACCCGAGAAGAGGCAGCTCGGTTCCGGGGCCGAATCTCCGGCAGCAGACCTGACGCGGTGCCTTCAAGATCCTCGAAAGCACCGTTTCGGGACGGGATCCGGGCTAGGCTCGCCGCCTTTAGGAGCGAATGCTATTGGGGCGAAAGCTCTTGAAGCCGTGAGCTGACGTCGCGGAAGTTGGTGTTGAGACCATAGATCTCGACGAAGGTCTTATACGCCGCGGTGGTATCCCCCTGGGATTCGTACGCCACCCCCATGTCGTAGAGCAGGCCCAACGTGGCGTCCTCGTTGATGTCCGGGGAGGCCAAACCCTTCTGGTACCAACGCACCGCGAGCTCCGGCAATCCCTTCTCTTGGAAGCAGATTCCGAGCATGGATGCACACTCCACCAGATATCGAGGATCCTTGGACGCCAGCTGAAACTCGCCGATCGCCTCGTCCATCAACCCCATTTCGCGATAGGCGATACCTAGGTTGAAGTGGGTGTCGTAGTCCTCCGGCGATAGATTTTCGGCCACTCCCTGTTTGAAACCCTCGATGACCTCCTCCAGGGACTGCTCCTGCGACTCCACCGAGGTCAGCATCGACTCATCGATGGTCGAGGCTTCCTCGCCGAGCTCTTCTTCCAGCTCGGCCGCGAGGTCGAAGAAGTCGTCTTCGTCATCGAACATGGTGGATGTGTCGACCACCTGCCGGGCCTTTTCGGGCGCGGGTGTCGGCTCGTCCAGCCAGCTCATGCCGGTCTCGTCCATCAAGTCCTCAGACGGCGGCGGCAAGGCATCCGCTCCGGACTGGGCAGGATCCTCGTCTTGATCCAGGCTCAGCTCGTTCGCCAGGGAGATCTTGCCGTCGGCGGCCCCCATCTTGGTGGAATCCACCGTAGCCGGCTTCGCCCCTTGATCCTGGGCCAACAGGTCGTCGACCACCGAAGGCGCCGGCGAAGACGAGGTGTCGAAGCTGTCCAGGCTCAGGTCTTCGAGCAGCTGCGCAATGCGGTCGTCCTCTGCCGGCTTCTCCGCCACCGGTTCCTGGGGCTCTTCGGCGGGATCAAGGGAGTGTCCCGCTTCCGCCAGCTGCTGTTTCAAAGCCTCCCAATGGGACATGTCGCCCTGGGCTTCCGACTGCTCCTGGAGCAGGTGTGCCCGTTGGATTGCGGCTTCCACCTGACCACCTTCCAGCTCGAGCTGGGCGCGCAACGCCAAGCCTTCGAGATGGTTGGGATTGCCGGCCAGCAGATCATCGAGGCGATCCACGGCCTTCTCCACCAAACCGTATTTGGCGAAGACCGCGGCCTCCGCCACCAAATCCTCGTCCCGACGCACGGCCGGAGCCGCCGGCACGGAGGGCGGCGGGGCGACCGGCTCCGGCTCGGGGCGGCTCGGGGGTGCCGACCTCGCGGGCCGGGTGGCGTCGAGATCGTCCTCAGGCTCTTCCTCGTCATCATCGTCGAGGCTGAAAGACAAAGAAAACGGTTGAGCGGCTGGTTTCGGAGATGGAGCGGGGGCAGGCGGCTCCATCTCCACGGCCGCCGGCTCAGGGGCCGCCACCGCCTCTGGAGAGGCCGCAGGCTCTGGGGTCACTGCTGGCTCTGGGGTCACTGCTGGCTCTGGGGTCACTGCGGGCTCTGGGGTCACTGCGGGCAGGGTGACGTCCAGATCGTCCATGTCGTCCGTGGACCACTCGATCTCGATCTCCGGCGGTGCCGCGGAATCGGGCTCCAGCTCGAGCTCTATCGGCACAGGCGCGGCCGGCACAGGCGCGGCCGGCTCAGGCGCGGCCGGCTCAGGCGCGGCCGGCTCAGGCGCGGCCGGCTCAGGTACGGCCGGCTCAGGTACGGCCGGCTCAGGTACGGCCGGCTCAGGTACGGCCGGCTCAAGCTCCAAATCGACCTCGAAGTCGACACTCTCCGGGGGTTGATAGCTCGCCTCCTGGGGCGCGAAATCCATTTCGCTCAGCTCGGGATCCGCTTCCGCGGCTTTGAGATCCGCCAAGTCGATCTTGAACGCCTGGCCGGCCGTATCGGTCAGATCATCCGGTGGGACGACCTGGGAGGGCGGCATGGACTCGTCATCCAAATCGAAGGAGGGCACCCGGCCGACTTCCACCTCGCTGCCGTCGATGGACGTGGCCGACGGAGCCGGCTCGCCGGGTGGGCTGACCTGACTGGGCAACGGTCCCTCGTCGTCCAGGTCGAAAGTGAATTCGCCGGATTCACCAAAGCTCGGCTCCGGGGCGGTGGCCGGGGTCTGATCCGCTGGGTCGAAAGATGCCGGAGCATCGAAGCTGGGAGGAGCATCGAACGACGCTGGGGAATCGAAGGAATCCGGAGCATCGAAAGATGCCGCGGCATCGAAAGCACCGGAACCGCTGTCCAACTCGACGGCCGGGGCTTCTTCGTCCATCGGCAGGTCGAAAGACATCTCCTGATCACCGGCGACGGGCTCCTCGAAAGGAGCGCCGAAATCGGTATCGTCAACAGAAGGTCTTTGGCCGGTGAACGTTCCTTCGTTCGGGTGGAAGCCGTCCCCCGGCTCTCCAGCGTCTTCGCTCGGCTCTTGGGCTGCCGGTGTGGTCGGCTCGGGCTCGGCCGCCTCTGCCAAACCGACCTCCCGACCGATTTCCTCGGCTCCAGGATTCAGCTCGACCGCTTTGGTGAGAAGGTTCGCCGCGGCTCCCACCGCGCCTTTGGTCTTGAGATACCCGACCGATTGACGAATGTTGTCCAGGTTGTCGGGCGCCAGCTCGACCCCCCGGACGTATGCCTGCACGGCTTCATCCGCCGAATCGTTGTCGACCAGCAGGTCGCCCAGGGCACGAAACTCCCGCAAGGCTTTGTCGGTCAGACGCTGGCTGGAATAGAGCTCCGCCAGCTTCAGGTGGAAGCTCGGATTGTCGGGCTCCATCTCCGACATGCGCTGGTAGATGGTGATCGCCGAGGTGGCGTTCTCGTGCTTTTGGTAGTAGTCCGCAAGCACCTGGTATTGGCTACGCGCCTCGGTGATCAGCCCCTGCCGATGGTAGAGCTCCGCCAACCGCTCGTAGACCCGCAGCACCGTCGGGTCGAGCTTGATGATCTTCTTGTAGATCGCAATGGCTTTGACGAAGAAGCCGTCGCGGGTGTATTTGTCAGCGATCTGGGAGAAGAGCTTGACCGCCTCGTCGTATCGCTCCAACCGAGCGTATAGATCACCGACGCGGTTCAGGGTGTTGGTGTCGTTGGAGTCTTCCGCCAGGACCTTCCGGTACTCCTTGATGGCGTTTTCCAACTTGCCCTTGGCAACGTATTTCTCCGCCGCCTTGATGACCTTCTCGCGTTTCAAAGCCATCAGGTTCCCCCAGTCAATGTAGACACAAGGAGCTGCTGAGCGCGATGGGTTTCCTCAGCTTGGCCGGATCGGGTCTTGCGGCGATTGGAGGCCTTGGATTTGGAACCCTTAGATCTCTTGGGGGCTTTCGACGGGGCCGTGGTTTCGAGTCGGGGCAGCACCGAGCGAAAGGTCAGCCGGTGGGCCTCACAGGGGCCGTGGTCCACCAAGGCTCGGCGATGGGCGGCCGAGCCGTAACCTTTGTTGGCGGCAAACTCGTATTGGGGGAAGGAACGATCCAGCTCGGTCATCAGCCGATCCCGCTCCACCTTGGCCAAAATCGAGGCACAGGCCACCGCGTAGCTGATCTGATCACCGCGGATCACCGACAGGCAGGGCAGGTCGGTATCGATGCGGACCGCGTCCACCAGCACCAGCTCGGGGCGCTCAGCCAAAGCGTCCACAGCGCGGGCCATGGCCAAGCGGGTGGCTTGGAGGATGTTGATGCGATCGATGATGTCGGGCGAAATCGCGACGACCGCGGAGATGGGGTGGGCCGAGCGAATGGCCGACGCGAGGCGCTCTCGCCGCTCGCCGGACAACGCCTTGCTGTCGTCGACTCCCGGCACCAGCTTTCCGGGCTCCACGAGCACAGCTCCGGCGACCACCGGGCCGGCTAGGCAGCCTCGCCCGGCCTCGTCGACGCCCGCGATCTTTTGGATGCCGGAGTCCCCTAGGAAATCTTCGAGACCCCGCATTAGCCGAAGTCGATACGCTTCGGCAAAGACCTGGCCCATAGTCGTCAAGCCATCTCCCACCGTTGACCAAGCACGCGCTCGTGGCCGGCTCTTCGGCCGGCATCGCGAGTGCTCCTATCCGCAAAGCGGACAGCGTCGAGCCCGGCGATCCGGGGGCCTCCCGGACGCACGGCTCGACCGTTAGTTGTCGCGCCGCTCTTCGATCCGAGCCGCTTTTCCGCGCAGCTCGCGGAGGTAGTAGAGCTTCGCACGCCTTACTTTACCGCGACGGACCACTTCGAGCTTGTCGATCACCGGCGAATGGATCGGGAACACACGTTCCACACCGATGCTGCCCGACATTTTGCGGACCGTGAAGGTCTCGCGGGTACCGCCACCCTTACGAGCGATCACCACACCTTGGAAGATCTGGATCCGCTCTTTTTTGCCCTCAAGCACTCGCACATGGACCTTGACGGTGTCGCCCGCCCGGAACTCGGGCACCTCGTCCTTGAGGTAGGGACGCTCGACATTCATGAGTACGCTCATCGCATTCTTCCTTCGGGCGACGCCGCCGCCGGCCGCATCGCTCCTGTCTGCCTCGGGGCCCGATATTTGGAACAGGCACCCCTAATTATTGGTATCTACTCGTGGTGTTGCAAGCCCGTGGGTAAGTGGACCCCGAGCCGCTCCGCCATGACCGACAAAGCTCTTCGTTCATCGTCGGCGAGATCTGCATCGGCCAATAGATCCGGACGCTTCAAAAGCGTCGCCTCCAACGACTTTTTCCGACGCCATGCTTCGATATGAGCATGGTTCCCCGACAGCAAGACCTCCGGAACCTCCATATCCTCCACGACCCTCGGCCGGGTGTAGTGGGGGAAGTCCAACAAGCCGTTGCGAAAGCTGTCCCTCTCCACCGAATCTTCGAGCCCTACCACCCCCGGGATTTGCCGGGAGACGGCTTCGATCAAAACCATGGCCGGCAACTCCCCACCCGAGAGCACAAAGTCACCGATCGAAATCTCTTCGTCCACCACCGCGTCGAGAACTCGTTCATCCGGCCCTTCGTAGCGTGGACAAAAGAGCAGCAAATTCTCTCGACGAGCCAGCTCACGGACCCTCTGCTCGTTCAACGGACGCCCTTGGGGCGACATCAGAACCCGCCACGGAGGCCTACCTTCAAAACCCTGCGCCAGCTCTCGAGCCCCTCGGATCCAAGGCGGCGCCGTCATCACCATGCCACCGCCGCCACCATAGGGCTCGTCGTCCACACTGCGATGTCGATCCTCGGTGAACGACCGGAGATCGTGCACGCCGACCCTCAGCGATCCATCCGCTACCGCTCGGCCGATCAAGCTGGTGGAAAAGAACGGCTCGAACAGCTCCGGGAAGATGGTCAGGACTTCGATGTGCATACCGTGATCAGTCCTTCGGGCAGTCGGGTGTCGATGCGTTGGGACGCTATGTTGACCTCGATCAAAAACGCGTCGACGAACGGAACCAACACCGACCGACCTTCTTTCTCGACCCTGAGCAGAATACCGCCACCGTCCTCGACCACCTCCACCACCTCACCGAGCCATCCCGATCGCTCGTCGTGACACGAGCAACCTACCAATTGGTAGTGGTAGTAGAAGCCCTCGGGGGGTTCCGGCACCTCAGCGGCATCGACCTCGAATTGGCCACCCCGCAGCTCCTCGGCCTGGTCCCGGGAATCGACCCCTTGCAACCTCACCAGCAGATGCCCTCGTTCCGGTCGAGCTTGTTGCACCCGAATCCGACGGCTCTGCCCTCGAACTTTGAGGTAGAGATCTGTGCCGGCGGCGAAGCGACCTTCAACGTCGCTCCAAACCTCGACCTTCAGCTCGCCTCGAATACCGTGCGGGCGAAGGATCCTGCCCACCGCAACCCGGTCCTGCTCGGCGGATGCCGCTGCCCGGTCGTCCGCGGCGACGTCGCTCCGCCGACTCCGTCCGCCCACTCCCGGTGGGCTCTTCAGAGACGGCCGTCGAGCTCGATCACCGCTCGCGGATCTCGAGGGCATATCGCTGACCGTCCAAAGTGCCGCGTGCCTCCAGGAACGACCGCAACGAGCGAGCCGTGCGACCTTGTCGCCCGATCAGCTTGCCGAGATCGTCGGGATCCACGTGCACCTTATAGGTCCGATCGCCACTGCGATCGATTTCCTCGGTCAGCTCGAGATCGTCCGGAGAGTCCAAGAGCATTCCGATCAGCTGCGCCAGGGCTTCGCCGAGCTCCGGCACCTCGTCGTCGTGCCGCTCGTCGTATGTCATCAGGCCTCGCCCTTATCTTCGGCTTGCTCGCCGTCGGCTTCGTCAGCCTTCTCTTCAGCCGCAGGGGCTTCTTCGGCGGCCGACGCTTCTTCCGCCTTGGCCTCGGCTTTCGGCTCAGCGTCTTTCTTGTCTGCGTCTTTCTTCTCTTCGGTCGCTTCCGCCTTCTCGGCTTTTTCCTCAGCGGGCGCCTCGGCAGCCGCGTCGTCGGCAGCGGCGTCGTCGACGAAACCGCCCTTGCGCGCTTTGCGGACCAATTTACTCAGGGTCTCCGAAGGCTGGGCACCCTTGGAAATCCAATGATCCACCTTCTCCATATCTACCTTGAACACCGAGGGCGAATGCCGCGGGTCGTAATAGCCCAGCTCATCCAATGCCGCGGAAAGCGGAGTGCGGCGAGAGTCCGAGACCACCACGCGGTAGAAAGGACGGTGCCGGCTGCCCATACGGCGGAGCCGAATCTTCAACATGTCGAGTCCTCCAATCGATCTATCTTCGGAACGATGCGTTCTCTATCGAATCGTGCCCGTCCGTTTTTTGGAAAGGGACACGAAGGCTGTAGCGAGAATGCGGTGTGGGGCCTGGCTGGTATCGCCAGGGCGCAAAAAACCTAGGGTGCGGGGCGCACCGAGCCGCCGATGGTACCAGGAAGGCTCAGCGTTGGCTAGATACTTAGGCGGAAATCTGGAGACGAGCGGTTGGAACCCCCGAGATCAAAGGCCCAAGCCGCCAAACGGGCCTCCCGGACCTCCCATCGGACCACCGCCCGAGCCGCCAAAACCGCCGAAACCACCCTTTGGCGGACCACCTCCCATGCCGCCCTTGAGGGCTCGGCGAAGGAATTTTCCCTGGGTGCCTTTCATCATCTTGCGCATGGCCTGGTACTGCTTGAGCAAACGGTTGATGTCTTGAACGCGGGTCCCAGAGCCCTTGGCCACCCTCTTCTTGCGTTTGGCATTGAGGATCGCCGGCCGACGGCGCTCCTGGGGGGTCATGGAATTGATCATCGCCTCCACGCGCCGCAGCTCTTTTTCGTCCACTTGGGCGCCGGCCAAGCCCTTGAACGGCCCGACCTTGGGCATCAGCTCCAAGATTTGGGACAGGGGGCCGAGGCGCTGGATCTGCCGGAGCTGATCTCTGAGGTCCTCAAGGGTGAAATCCTTGGACACGAAACGCTTGGCCAAACGCTCGGTCTCGTCGCGATCGAGGCCCTGCTCCGCCTTTTCGATCAGGGATAGGACGTCGCCCATGCCCAGAATGCGGGAGGTCATGCGATCCGGATGGAAGAGGGAGATGTCTTCCAGCTTCTCGCCGGTGCCGACAAAACGGATCGGCTTCTGCACCACGGTGCGGATTGACAACGCCGCTCCACCCCTGGAATCGCCGTCCATCTTGGTCAGCACCACGCCGGTCAGGTCGAGGATGCGGCTGAACTCCTGGGCGCTCTTGACCGCGTCTTGGCCGGTCATGGCGTCGGCGACGAAGAGGATTTCGTCCGGGGTCAGGATCTCGACCACCTGCTTCAGCTCACCCATCAGCTGCTCGTCGACGTGCAAACGGCCCGCGGAATCCACGATCACCACGTCGTGTCCGCGCTCGCGGGCGTATTTCACGCAGCGACGGGCGACTCCCAGGACGTCCTCCCCGGGCTCAGGAGTCATCACCGGCACGTCGACCTGCTCGCCCACCTGCCGGAGCTGCTCGACCGCGGCGGCGCGCTGCAAGTCGGCCGCCACCAACAGGGGTTGGCGCCCGGCTTTCTTCAAGCGCAGGGCGAGCTTGCCGGAAGTGGTGGTCTTACCCGAGCCTTGGAGACCACACATCATGGTGATCGACGGGCTGCTCTTGAAGCTCAGGTCCGCTCCGGGCTCTCCCAAGAGGTCCAGCAGCTCGTCGCGGACGATTTTGATCACCTGCTGAGCAGGGGTCAGACTCGCCAGCACCGCCTCGCCTTGGGCCCGCTCCCGAATGCGACCGACAAAGGTCCGCACCACGCGGACGTTGACGTCCGCCTCGAGCAAGGCCAGGCGAATCTCCCGCAAGGCGACGTCGAGCACCTCTTTGGTGACTTTTCCTTCGCCTTTCAGCCGGGTGAATACACCCTGCAACTTATCCTGCAAGCCATCGAACATTCCGGGTCTCCCTGGTGCTGCGAATCGAGAGTGGCGCCGGCGGCGCCCAGAGGGGTCTCAGATCCTAAAACAACGGCATGAGCACCGCAACGCCGGGGCCGCGGAGGAAAACCGAGGCCGCGGAGAGAAACGGCACCGAACGCGGTATCGACGGGCCGTGCGGAATCGACAGGCGGGTGGGATGGTCCAATGTGGAATGGCCACGTGGAATGACCCACGTGGAATGACCCACAGCGGAGCCCGGCGCGAAATTGACCGGATCTTGACAGGTCCTTTCTATGGGCTAGTATTCGATTTTGGATCCTAAATTCTCAATCTACCTCCTTTCAAAACGCCTTGAAGCGCTCAAACCACCCATTTTGGAGATTCAAGATGAAAAAGCTCAATAGCTGGATCTGCCTTCTGCTCTTGGTGGTCGCCGCCGGCATCTTGCCCGCCTGCAGCAGCAACGACGACGCCGACCACGGCAAGACTAAATCCGATGCCGCAACTGCGGCTCAGCACGGCGAGGACCAGCCGCCGGAGCAGCAGGGTCTGCCGGAGAATCCTCAAGGCGATGCCCCCAGCGACGGCGACGCCCCGACCGACGACCACGACCCCGAGGGCGAAAGCACTCCAGCCCCGGTCGATTCCCGGGGTTGATCCCAAGGACAAAACAGCGTGACCCAAGTTTTCCAACGAGCCAAGATCGTCGCCACCATCGGCCCCGCCAGCTCCTCCGATGAGGTGCTGCACGACCTCCTAAAAGCAGGGGTCGACGTGGTGCGGCTGAACCTCTCCCACGGCGATCATGAATCCCACAGCCAGGTCATCCGCAGGGTGAGGCGGATCGCGGACCAGCAAAGGAAGTTCATCCCGGTGATCGCGGACCTAATGGGTCCGCGTTACCGGTTGTCCACCATCGAAGACGGCCCACGGCTTTTGGAGGCCGGTCAAAAGGTGACCTTCGGCGAGGGGGATGTGGATCTGCCGGTGGAGGACGCCGAATTCCTCGATCACCTTCAGATGGATGAACGCATCTTGATCGACAACGGCCTGCTCGAGCTGAAGGTGTTGTCGAAGCTCGAAGGAAGGGTCGAAGCCGAGGTCGTCCACGGCGGTCACGTTTCCACCCGCAAGGGCATCAACCTGCCGGACACGGACCTCCCCTTCACCATCTCCGAGAAAGACCGCTCGGACATCGCGTTCGCCGCCCGCGAGAAGGTGGATTTCATCGCCGTGAGCTTCGTCGGCGGCCCGGAAGACCTGGACGCGATCCGCGCCGTCATGTCCGAGCACAAGAGCCTGATCCCGCTGGTGGCCAAGCTCGAGCGAGCCAAGGTGATCGAGAATCTGGTCGCCACCGTGCGCTCTTCCGACGCGGTGATGGTGGCCCGTGGCGACCTGGGGGTGGAGGTGCCGATCCACCAGGTGCCGGTGTTGCAAAAGAAAATCATCAACGCCGGACGACGCTGGGGCAAACCGGTGATCGTGGCCACCCAGATGCTGGAATCTATGATGACCCAGCCCCGTCCAACCCGTGCCGAGACGTCGGACGTAGCCAACGCGGTTTTCGACGGCGCCGATGCCCTGATGCTCTCCGGTGAGACCGCGGCGGGCAAATTCCCGGTGCAATCCGTGGCCACCATGGCCGGGGTGATCCACGAAGCCGAGACCTTCCGGCGCCCCAAAGCCCTCGCCCTCGATTCGAAACGTCCGGAATTCTTGGTGCCCTTGGAAACCGAGCAAAAATACCTCACCGGCCGAGACGTGCACCTGGAGATCCCCGAGGTGGTCACCGCCGCCGCCGTGCACGCCTGTGACCGGCTGAACGTCAGCCAAATCGTGGCCTTCAGCCAAGGAGGATTTACGGCGCGCATGATCGCTCGCTACCGCCCGGCGACTCCCATTACCGTCTTCAGCCGCAATATCGAGGTGGCTCGCCGGGTGCAGCTGGTCTGGGGAGCCCAGCCGGTGCTGATGGACCATCCCGTCAACCACCACGACGAGGTGGTGGAAGCCGTCGACCGGATGCTGGTTCAACGGGATCTGGCCCAACCCGGCGACACGGTGATCATTCTGATGGGCGATCCGATCGACAAACGCCCCTTGACCAACCTGATGCGAGTGCACCGGGTACGACCCGCCTGATCGGACGCACCCGGCGTAGGGGCGGGGCTTGTCCCCGCCCGTTCCGGACCGAGAATCCGTTTCTTCCGAGACCAAGCGATTTGGTGTGCAATTCGTCGGTTTCACTGCGTAGAGGCGAATCTTGTATTCCCCCACAAGAGGAGCGTAGGGGCGAATCTTGTATTCGCCCACAAGAGGAATAGGGCGATCACGAGGATCGCCCCTACGTTCGGAATACTAGAAGTCAACCAGCTCAGCCGTCGACATATCCCAACGCCTCCAACTGCCGACGGCGCTCTTCGTCCAGCTCTATGGAGGGATCCGGAGTCTCCCCTTCTGAATCTGTTTTAGGCTTGCCCGCGGAATCCATCCGTTCGAGCCATGCCTCCAACTGGCCCTTCAGCTTCTGCGCTTGGTCGGGGAATTTCCTCACCACATTCCGGCTTTCCGCCGGATCCCGGTCCAGATCGTAGAGGGCGATGTGGTCGTGGCGACGGTTCAGGACCAGCTTGAACCGCTCGGTTCGCACACCGTAGAGCAGATTTCCGTATTGAGCGAAGATCGCCTCAACTTCGATCTCTCCCGATTCGGAGGCCCCAGGGGGCGAGCTGCCGGAGGCCGACTCCAGGAGGTCCCGCCCCTCCATGCCCGACGGAGCGGGTCCACCGATCCGGCTGTAAATGGTCGGCGCCACATCGACGGTGCTCACCAGACGATTCTCCACCCTGGGCTCAATGCCCGTCCCGACGACGATCAGCGGCACTCGCAAGAGCTCGTCGTAGAGCGTCGCAGGGTGCAGCATTCCCCGATGCTCACCAAATTCCTCGCCATGGTCCGAGGTGATGATGGTCAGATGGTGGTTGAAGAAACCCGTCGCCTCGAGGTCGGCGAAGAGCTCTTTTAGGGTGTCGTCGGTGAATCGAATGCCCGCGTCGTAGAGGGCGTTGATGCGATCCATATCCGCGGCCGGAATCTCGTCGGCCCGATTCCTGAATTTGCGCAAATTTTTGCTGGTGGGTTCGAAGTCGCCGGCGGCGCCGTCAGCGTAAAGATCGTCATACCCCCGCGGCGGGTCGTATGGGGAATGGATCTCATACGTGTGAAAGAACGCGAAGATCGGCCGCCCAGAGCCCAGGCCGGACCGAATCCTCGACAACAGCTTTCGAGCCGCCCGGCGGACGTTGACCGGACGGCTGTAGAAAGAGTCAAAGCCCTGGTCGAAGCCGAAATCCTCCGACATATATCCGCCACCGGTCACTCCGATGGTGGTGTATCCCTGCTCCCGCAGCACCTCCGGCAGAAGCTGGAGCTCGTCCGGCAGCCGATGATCGGGGGATCGGGACAGGGCATCGAAGGAAACCCGATGAGTTTGCTGATAGGTCGAGGTGAATAGGGTGGCGTGGGACGGCGGCGTGCCATGGGTGTTGACGAAAGAATGGGTGAAGAGCACACCGCGATCCGCCAGCTGCTGCAAAAACGGCGAGGTGTCGCGTCGGTAGCCGTAGGGGCTGAGCCGATCGGCTCTCAACGTGTCGAGTGAAATCAGTAGGATATTCGGTCGCGGATCCCGTACTAGAGCCTTCGGCCCACATCCGATCGACCCCAGCACCCAACCCATCAGGGGCAAAGACATCAGCAGCAAAGACCACCGGCCCGATATCCGGCGCCGAGCGGCGACCTCAGCGGAGGATCCGCGCCGGCAGGATCCGCGCGGTGGCAGCGTCTGAAGGCTGGAATTCGAGGAGGTCATCACGTTGATCGGGAAGCTATCACCGTGCTCCGGCGAGCTGGTAATATTCGGTCTGCGGTTTGGAGTGGAAATTCTTCGGATAGATATCCCCGGACACGGCTCGAGCATCTATCCGTTCAAGCCATTGAGCGTTAGGAGCTCAGAGGTGACTCGTTATCCAGTGGATCCGAATGTAGAGGTCTCAGGGGCTGTCGTGGTCGCCGTGGTCGAGGTGATGGGGGCCTTCCGCTCCGTTGCGCTCGGCATCTTGGCCAAGAACAACATCGTCGAGCCCAAGCCACACCTCTGGTACAACCTGCGAGACTGGCTCGCGTCCTTTGACACCATCATCTCGGAGGTCGGCCCCAACACCCTCCACCAAATCGGCCGTCAGGTGTCGGGCACGGCTCCGATTCCACCCCATATCGACAGCCTACATAAGGTCTACAGCAACCTCGACGAGGCCTATTACTCCCAACACCGAGGTGGCGACATCGGCCACTATCACTACATCTCCACGGGCGAGCGGACCGGCACCATGATCTCCACCACCGCCTACCCGACCGAATTCGACCGGGGCATCTTGACCGCGTTGGCCGAGCGCTTCGAGCCCCTATCCCTGGTCGACATCCAGCTCGACGAAATGTCCGAAACTCGCCTCAAGGGCGGCGACTCCTGCACTTTCTTGATCTCCTGGTGAGCCCCGGCTCTTTCCGATCAGCGACTCGTGATCGCCCCAAGACTGCGAAGGAAACTTCAATATGCACACCCTCTCCGATCCCTCCAAAGGCTGCTCGGCCTTTCCTGCCCGCTTCGTGGTCTGTACGCTGCTGGTCTGGACATTGTTCTGTGTCGCCATGCTGCAAGGGAGCATCGCGATGGCGGTCTCACCGGAAGCCGCGAATCTCCGCGACCGCGGATTTGCCGAGCTCGAGAATGAGAATCCGGATCAAGCCGAGGCCACCTATCGCCGGCTGATCGAGCTGGTGGACGACGATCCCTTAGGGCACGGCAATCTGGCCATCGCTCTGCTGCGTCAACAGAAATACGACGACGCCTTGGCGGCGATCGAAAAAGCTCTGGAGCTGGCGCCGAATCGACCGGATTTAATGGCCATTCGCAGCGAGGTCCGTCAGTGGATGGGGGATCTGGAGGGGGCCTTGGCCGACCTGGACCAGGCGTCCCAAGCAGCGCCGAGCGACTTGGAGATTCTCTACGCCACCTATTCCGCGGCGGGCACCCTACGCACCCCGGAAGCGGATCCGATCGCCGCCCGCGTGCTGAAACGCCTAGCCGAGCTGCGACCGGAGAATGTGGTGGTCTTGCTTCAGCTCGGCCAACGGGCCATCGCCGACGGCGACCGGGCTCTGGCCAGCACCGTTTTCCTGCGGGTCGAAGAGCTGCTGTGGCAGGTCCAACCCATCGCCTTTCGGGCTTTGGACATGGTCAAAGAGAGCCTCAAAGCCGACGACCTCAGCTCGGCCCGGGTGCCGGCGGTGCGCTTGGAGAACGTGCTCAAGGTCAGCCCCATGTTTCGTGAAAGCTTGCGCGAGCTGAAAACCGGCATTCAAGGCATCCCCATTCAACGATTCGCGGCAGAGCCCCCCGACACCGATTTCGGGCCTCCCGTCGAGATCAGCCTCCGGGCCCGGGTCATGGACGCACGAGCCGGCGCGGGCAAAGCGCTGGGAGTCGGCGATTTCGACGGCGACTCCAAAGCCGACCTCTGCCGCATCCGAGTCGACGGCGTCCTGGAGATCCGTCTGGCCGCCAAAGCTTGGGACATCGCCTCCGAGCTGCCGGCCCCGGAGCTCGACCGGTTGCAAGTGGTCGACATCGACAATAACGGAGCCCTCGACATTTTGGGTTTCGGTCCCGAGATCGGTCACGTTTGGCTCGGCCAGGGCGACGGCACCTTCACCCGAGCGGAGGCGGATCTCGGGCTGGGCGAAGCGGGTGCGCGGGGACACGAGGTGGTGGATTTCGACATCGAGGGAGATCTCGATTTGGTCCTGGTAGGCGGCGCCTCTGGACCCGCGGACCTCTACCGGAATTCGCTGCTCGGGCCCCTCGAGCGGGTCGGCACCCAAAGCCTGCCGCGGTTGCCCAACAGCGCCCCGGAATCGGTGTTTTCCGCCGACATCGACCGCGACGGTGACCTCGACCTTCTGGTCGCCCATGCCCGGGGCATTCAATGGCTCGACAATCTGCGCCAGGGCCGCTTCGTCGACCGAACCGCCTCCGCCGGCGTGCAGCCGGATGCACCCATGCGGTCCGCGGTCGCCGTGGATCTCGACCAAGACGGCTTTCCCGACGCGATCGCCGTGGGACAAGGTGTGCGCATCTGGAGCAATCAAGCCGGACCCGGAGATCGACGACGGCTGGTCACCACCACCCCGAAGGGTCTACCCTCGGATGGTGACTTCCATCAGGTCGTGGCCACGGATTTGGACAACGACGGCAGGAAGGATCTGGTCATAGTCGGGCCCAAAGGGCTCGCCGCCTTCGGCCAGAAGGCCGACGGCAGCTTCCGCGCTCTACCCCTCACGACCGAGCCTGGCGCCGCGGAAAGCGCCACCGAAAACGCCATCGAAAGCGAGGAAGGCTCACCCGGCGCCGCGCCTGAAACCGCCATCTCCGCGGTCGTGACCGCCGACCTCGACGGCGATGGCGACCTCGACTTGATCAGCTCCGGCGCCGCCGGCTTGCACCGTTACGAAAACCTCGGTGGCGACCAGAACCGCTGGCTGGCTCTGCGCCTGCGCGGCCTGGACAAAGGCAGCTCGAAAAACAACTTCTTTGGCGCCGGTTCCTTGGTCGAGGTGCGCACGGGTCAGGCCTACCAATTTCTCGAGGCTCGTGGCGACGTCCTGCACGTCGGCCTCGGCAAACAAACCCAAGCCGACTCCGTGCGGGTGGTGTGGACCAACGGCGTGCCCCAAAACCGACTGGACCTCAAGGGCAACCAGCAGGTGGTGGAGGAGCAGCTGCTCAAGGGTAGCTGTCCGTTCCTCTATGCCTGGGACGGTGAGAAATTTGCCTTCGTCACCGATCTACTGTGGGGAGCTCCCCTCGGCCTGCCCGCCGCACCCGGCGTTTGGGTGGGATCGGACCCCTCGGAGCTGGTGCGGGTCGACGGCCTGAAAGAAGATCGCGGCCGTTATGCCCTGCGCATCACGGAGGAGCTGTGGGAAGCGGCCTTCTTCGACCGAGCTCGCCTGTGGGTGGTCGACCATCCCGCGGACGTGGAGCCCGCTTCCAATTTACGCATCGTGCCCGGTCCCGCCGGCGCCGAGCTCGCGGATCGGGATCGAGTCCTGGGGGCCCGGAATCTGCGTCCGGTTTCCGCGGCGTGGGACGGTCGCGGCCGAGACGTCACGGAGCGGGTTCAGGCCCGGGATGAGGTCTATGCCGACGGCTACCGTCCAAGCCCTTACCAAGGGGTCGCCGAGCCGTGGACTTTCACCTTCGAGCTCGGTGAAACCCCTGAACGCCCCGTCCGGTTGCACCTGGACGGCTGGATTTTCCCGGCCGACGCAAGCCTCAATTTGGCGGTCGCTCAGCGAGACGATCTACCCTATCTGCCCCCTCGCCTGGAAGTCGAAACCGCCGACGGTTGGCAAACCCTGATCGACAACATGGGTTTCCCGCCGGGAAAGACCAAAACCATGGTGGTGGATCTGCCGACCCTTCCGGCCGGCGCCTCCAAGCTGAGGATGGTCACTTCCCTGTGGCTGCATTGGGACCGTATTGCTTGGACCACGGATATCGCCGACGACGAGCTGACGGTGGTGGATCGGCTCGCACCGGACACCGCGGATCTGCGCTTCCGCGGCTTCTCGAAAGTGGTTCGCCAGGCACCCAACGCGCCCCACTCCTTCGACTACCAACAGACCCGAATCGAATCACCGTGGATCGTCTTTGCCGGCAACTACACCCGCTTCGGCGACGTGCGTCCCTTGCTGGACACGGTCGACGATTTCTCGGTCATCCTCGCGCCGGGGGATGAGATCGCTCTGGAATTCGAAACTTCCGGGCTGCAACCGCCGGCACCGGGATTCCAGCGCACCTTATTCTTGGAAAGTCACGGCTGGGATAAAGACGCGGACCGCAATACCTGGGAGGCTCAACAACTCGAGCCCCTACCCTTCCACGCCATGAGCGGTTATCCCTATGGCGAAGGGGAGTCGTACCCGGATACCGAGGAGCACCGGCGCTATCAATCGGAGTGGTTGACTCGACGCGTTGACGGCTAAGGAGGCGGGCCTTATTGGACTTCGATGGGCTCGCCTTCGTCGACGATGCGGTCCAAGATCTGCTGGATGTCGGGGGGCACGTTGCGGAAGGCGATGCCCATGCAGCAGCTCTCTTCGTCGAGGGCTTCGAGGTAGACCACGCTGCCGTAGATTTGCACCAACTCGGTGCCGAGCTGGAGGTCGAGAGACACCTTGGAGCGCAAGGGTAGGGGATGATGGAGCTCCAGCCGGAGCCCGCCGCGGGAGATGTTGAGGGTTCGGCCGGTGGCTAAATCCGCGCGGAAGCCCTCCTCGTCGAATCGACTGACCTGGACCAGGTTGATTTTGTCCACTCGCGTATCAATGCGTCGGTCGTCCGACAGGCTCATCTCGTCTCCTTGTCTAGCTTGGTTTTAGAGCGACCCTAACTCTAGAGCTTTCCGTCCCGAGGTTCAACCTCGCCCCTACTCGACCTCAGGAGGCGCACCGCGTCGGTGGACCTTGATCAGGCTCACCGGTTTCGGCGCCATCCGGCTGCCGCGGGCCGCCAAGCCACAGAAGCCCAGCTCACTCAGCTCATAGTAATCTTCCACCTTGCGCTGGCGCTTCTTGGGCACGAATTTCATGAAGATCTCATGCTGGGGCTCGCCGATCCAGAATTTGTCGATCTTGCCTGCACCGTCCTTGATCAGCTCGTATTCCTTGTCCTTGATGAAACCGGTGATGCGGATTTTCTTGGCCCAGGGATTCTTGTCCGGATCGCGATAGATGTAGGTCAGCACCACCCCTTCGTCCGGATCGTGGGGCACGATGCCCAGCACCTTCTTGCCCACGAATAGCTTGTCGGGCGGGGAGATGACTTTGTAGGTGCCGTCGATGGAGATCACCACGATCTTGTCGTACTCGGAGACGGTCATCTCGTATTCGTCACCCTTGACCTCGTAGCCGAAGAGCCCCGTCTCCTTGTCGAAGGAGAGCTTCAAAGTCTGACGCGCCACCTCTTGCTTCGAAACCGCCTCGAAGCTGGTGATCTGGGTCCGACGCGGGTATTGCGGGCCGAATTTCTCGATCAGCCCCTGCAAATACTCGATCGTCGTCTGGGTCAGGCGACGCAGCTGCCCGCGAACGTTCTTGATCTGGCGGACGATGTCGTCGATATCCTTCCGCGACTTTTCGATGTCGTAGAGGGAAATCCGCCGGATCGGAATCTTGAGCAGGCGATCCACGTCGTCGTCGACCATCGGCCGCACGAAGAATTCGGCATATTGGGCCATGCCGTCCCAGACCTCTTGACGCACCTCGTCGGCGGTTTTGGCCGTCTCAATGCGTTTGTAGACCCGGTTCTCGATGAAGATCTGCTCCAGGGTCAGCCAATGCTGCCGATCTTCCAGCTCCCCGAGCTCGAGCTCCAGCTCCGCCTTGATCTGCTGCTTCAGGCGACCGGTCAGATCCTTGAGCACCTGAGAAACCGTCAGCTCCTCCGGTCGCTGGTCGCGAATCACCACCAAATTCGAATTGATCGACACCTCGCATTGGGTGTAGGCGTAGAGCTGCGGCACCACCTCGTCCGCGTAGATGCCGCGGGACAGGTGCAACACCACCTCCACCTTATCCGCCGTGCGATCGTCGATCGACGCCACCTTCAGCTTGCCCTTTTGGCTCGCCTGCTCAATCGACGCGATCAAGCTTTCGGTGGTGGTGGAGAAAGGAATTTCCCGCACCGTGATGGTTTTGCGATCTTTCGACGTCTCCAGGGTCGCCCGCACCCTGACCTTGCCCACACCGTCCTCATATTCCGACGCATCCATGGACGCGCCCTGGGGAAAGTCCGGCAGCAGCAAGATCTCGCGATCCTCGAGCAAGTCAATTTGCGCCTGCAACAACTCGCCGAAGTTGTGCGGCAGAATCCGGGTCGACATGCCGACCGCGATGCCTTCCGTGCCCAACATGAGCAACACCGGCAGCTTAGCGGGCAGAAATATCGGCTCGTCCTTACGGCCGTCGTAGCTCGGCTGATATTCCGTCAGCTTCTTATTGAAAAGGGTTTCTTTAGCCAGAGGCGTCAAGCGGCATTCGATATACCGCGCCGCCGCCGCCGGATGACCGGTCAGCACGCTTCCGAAATTACCCTGGCGCTCAATGAAATATTCTTTATTCGCCAGCACCACCAAAGCGTCACCGATCGAAGCATCACCGTGGGGATGCAGCTTCATGGTTTCGCCGATAATGTTGGCGACCTTGTGGAACCGGCCGTCATCCACCTCGAAGAGCGTATTCAAGATGCGTCGCTGCACCGGCTTGCAACCGTCCCGCAGGTCGGGAATGGCCCGGTCGACGATCACATAGCTGGCATACTCAAGAAAATTTTGCCGCATCAGCGGCTCGACATAACTCATACTTCTTCGACTCTCTTGTTCTCGCTACTTTCGGCCAATCCAATAGATCGACCCCTGACTGAGCCCCGGCTCGCATCAAATATTTCCACCCAGCTCCTGCCAGGATTCGGTTAGCGCGCCAAAGCTCGGGATATGACCCGAGTCGGATCTCCGCTCGATCAATCTCCGGAAATGAGCTTCCCCCGAAAAGAATTTCCCAGGTTTTGTCTTCGAGTATCTCTCATGAATATCCCGGGCAGCCGCCTTGAGGTATCGACCGTGAAATTGAGCCCGCGTCTCGAATCCCGGCGCACAGGGTATATCTTCGGGGTCGTTCTCTGCAGCATCATAAAACGCCCGAAAGTTGACGAGCACCGGATCCTGAGCCTTTTGTCGATACAAACTCCGATCTCCAAGCAGCCAAGTCTCAATGCAGCAGTGTTGCACGATGGCAACCGGATGAAAGCTAGGACGAGAATGTGACTGTAGAAGCTTCGTAGCCTTCTCTTGAACATCCGCAAGAGGCTCGTCCTCGGAGTCTAAACACAAGAAAAAGCCCGTCACCTCGACATTCCAATGATCCAAGTCCTCGACCACCTCGGGGATCCGATTGAAAATACCCGGCTGTCCCCCGCCGTTGATCAACCAATAGCCGTCACCTTGCCAATCCGCCGGATTCTCGACTTCTGGTAGGTCAGGAAAGGCGTAAGCCAGCCAGCGGCGGTAAAGCTTCGGTTCCGTCCGCCGACCTTCCAACAGGAAACACAGCCTCAACCCACGGCCTCCTGATATTCCGGTGCGTTGAGCAATTGGGTGAAGTGCTCCAAGCGAGAGGAACGCTGAAGAGACGGAATCTCACTGGCCGACCGCACCCGCACCCGGGAACCGTGGCGCGTGACCAGCTTCCAACGCCGCATGGGGATCTCGTTGATCACCCTAGGGTGATGGCTGGTGGCGATGAATTGGACTCGGTCGAGCCCTTCGAGCATGCGCTCCGCTACTTCCGGCAAACAATTGATTCCCAAGCCGTTCTCCAGCTCGTCGATCAAGAAAACCGTGCCGTCGGGCGCCAGCGTGGTTTCGATGAGAAAAACCAATATCTTGAGCATGCCGGTGGACCAAGTCTTGTAGGTGATCCAGGGCTCGACTCCCTCTTCCCGCAATGCCAAAACGAGCTTCTCGGTCATGAAGTGCTCGTCTTGCCTCGGAACCATCTTCAGCTCGTCGGGAGTAGCTACCCTGAGCTCTGAGACCCCCGGAAAAACATCCATGAAGTCTTCACACAATCGCGCGAACATCGCGGGATGATCTTTTTGCAGCACGTAGAGCTTTAAGAAGGGGCCCGAATGACTTTCCATCAGCTTGTCCAAGCTGCTAGCGAGGCTCATCCTCGTCTGCTCGGCTTCCGAGACCGAGCTCACGGCCCCAAAGATCCAAAGCTCCTTCAGCTCTCTGAAACCTTCCAACATTTCAACGAACAACTCGAGCTCTGGCTCCTCCTCCAACAGGTAAACCGCGCTGTCATGTCGATTCAACAACGGTAAAGCGCGCCCCTGGAATTGGAACGCGTCGACCATGCGATCCACCAGGATCTCGCCGTCCCGCTCGATTTTCTCCCAGACGATATGGCCGTCCGTTTCCGGCTCACGCACAGCGCTACCGCTGCGACGCCGAGAGTAGGTCACTCGCAGCTCACCATGCCACCGATACACCTGCCCTTCGTGCCTCAGCCTCAGGTCCCAACGGCTGCTCGGCAGCTCAAACACGCCCCTGAGGGCGAGACGGCGAACGCTCAATAGGGCATCCAGAATCCGAGTTTTACCGACCCCCGACGGCCCCACCAGAAGGTTTAGGGCGTCGAATTCGACCGGCTCCAGCTTCCAACCGGTATCCAGGTCTTCATACTCAAAAGAGTGGATCATCGGAGTCAGACGACCTCGTGGATCAGGTTGTCGACAATGAATTCCTTGCGCTGGGGAGTATTCTTGCCCATGTAGAACTCAAGGGCTTTGGTGACCTCGGACATGGCGCGAACCCGGACTTGCTGAAGGCGAATGTCCTCGCCGATGAAGTTGTCGAATTCTTTGGGCGAGATCTCACCCAGGCCTTTGAATCGAGTCACCTCCGGCCCGCGTAGGCGATCCATCGCTCGGTCTCGCTCTTTTTCCGAGTAGCAATAAATGGTTTCTTTTTTGTTGCGGACCCGGAACAGCGGCGTTTCCAAAATATACACATGACCCCGGGTGACCAGCTCCTCGAAATAGCGCAAGAAGTAGGTCAACAATAGGTTTCTAATGTGCATGCCGTCGACATCGGCGTCGGTGGCGATCACCACGCGGTTGTAGCGCAGATCATCGATCGAGTCTTCGATGCCCAAGGCGCGCATGATGTTGTAGAGCTCTTCGTTTTTATAGACGGCATCGCGCTTCAGGCCGAAGCAATTGAGCGGTTTTCCTTTGAGGGAAAAAATCGCTTGGGTGTCCACGTCCCGGCTTTGCACCATCGACCCACCCGCGGAATCACCCTCGGTCAGGAAGATGGTCGACTCGTCCTCCCGAGGCTTCTTCGACCCGAGGTGGATCTTGCAATCCATCAGCTTGGGAATGCGGATCGCCGTGGCCTTGGCCCGCTCGCGGGCCTTTTTCTTCACCGCCTGAAGCTCTTTGCGCAGCTTCTCGTTGGTTTCGATCTTTCGGATCACCTTTTCGGCGATCTCGGGATTTTTGAGCAACCACAGCTGCACGGATTCCTTGACCGCCGGCACGATCCAGCCGCGCACGTCCGTTGAGCCGAGCTTATTCTTGGTCTGGCTTTCGAAAACCGGTTCCTGGATCTTCACCGCCACGGCGCCGATCAGGCCGTCGCGCACGTCAGGCCCGGCAAAGCTCTTTTTGGCAAATTCGTTGATGCCTTTGAGCAAGCCCTCGCGGAACGCGCTTTGGTGGGTGCCACCATCAGAGGTGTGCTGGCCGTTGACGAAGCTGAAATAGGTTTCGCCGTAATTATTGGTGTGGGTGAAGGCGAATTCCAGCCGATCCTGGCTTTGGTGCACCACGTCGTAGAGGCTTTCCTCTTCCCCCAGCTCTTCTTCCAGGAGGTCCTTGAGCCCGTGCTTCGACTTGAAGCTCTGACCGTTGTAAGCCACGGTCAGGCCGGTGTTCAGGAATGCGTAATAGCGCAGGCGGTGGTGGATCAGCTCGTCACGCCATTCGTACTCGCCGAAAATCTCCGGGTCGGGCCGAAACTCCACAAAGGTGCCGTTTTTCTCCGGCTCCTTGCCGCCTTTTTCGTCCTTGATCCGACCCTGGGCAAAGCGGGCGCGTTTGAATTTGCCGTCGCGCCAGCTGCACACCTCAAAGTGGTCGGAGAGGGCGTTCACCGCCTTGGTGCCGACGCCGTTCAGGCCCACCGAAAATTGGAAGACGTCGTCGTTGTATTTACCGCCGGTGTTGATCTTGGAAACGCAATCGACCACCTTGCCCAAGGGGATGCCGCGACCGTAGTCGCGAATTTGCATCAGCTCGCCGTCGCGTTTGATCTCGATGCGTTTGCCCACGCCCATGATGAACTCGTCGATGGAGTTGTCCACCACTTCCTTGAGCAGCACATAAATACCGTCGTTGGGATTCGAGCCATTGCCCACCCGACCGATGTACATGCCCGTACGTTTTCGGATGTGGGTTAAGGCATCGAGAGTCTGGATTGCGTTTTCGTCGTAGAGCACGGCCTGCCGGGCCATTTCGTCTCCTTCGGTAGCCAGTCGCCAAACCGGGCCTAATTCCCATGCGGGCGGCCCAAACCATAAAAATTCGTGCCGTTCAGGCGGTAGCGGACCGTCCCGTCCGCGACGCCAGAGGATACCCGGAGAAGCCTTGCGTCTCCAGGGCGGCACTCAGGCGGTAATTATAGCAGGAGCGTGGCATCGCACCAAAATTCGAGGGCCGACTCGGCCGCTGGGATAAAGTGGTAGTCAGTGCTCCTACCGACTTCCACCCGCGCACCCTGGAAGAAAGGACTCAGCATGAGCGACAGCCCCCACGATTCCGAGCCCGGACGGGTTCCCTCGGGCGACGATCCCGTCATCGAGGGCAACGTCGACGACATGGCGGAAGAAAGCTACGAGATCCCCCCTTTCGAGCCGCCAGCGGACTACGCATTCGAGCCGGAGCTGGTGGGCGCGGCTCCGCGTCCGATCCCTGACCGCATCCACGAAGGCAGCTGGGCGAGAAAGCAGCGGCTCACCGTCCAATGGCTGGCTTTCGCGGGCGGCTTGAGCGGTCTGCTCTCCACCATTCCCCAGGTCCGCGCGGCGGGGGTGTACTTTCTACCCCTCCTCTATCTGGATTGGATCGCCATCGCCCTCTTGGCGATCGCTGCCGTGGCATGGCTGTGGAATCGCTTCGGCAACACGCCCATGCGCTACATCGAGCGCGGGACTCCTCACGTGGGTCGGGTCCTCGGCCTGGTCAAGCAGCCCTCGCAGATCATCAACGGTCAGACGACTCAATTCAATTTCACCGCCTTAGTGGACTTCCTGCATCCCGAAACCGGCGAGCACATGACCGCCGAAATCGTCTCGTCGGACTTCTCCGCCGACGCCCGCCACAAATTCGACACCTCCTTCCGTGTCGGCGATTACGTCACCTTGGTCTACTACCCCGAAGACGTGGAGTCCTCACTGCGGCTCTACGGATTTCTCGACCTGGCCCCTGATCTCGGGCTGATCAGAGTCGGCAAACCCACCACTTTCCTCGAGCTCGCCGCAGCCACCGTCATCGTGACCGCCATCCTCGGTTTGTTGATTTGGAACGTCTACGCCCTTGAATGCTTCGAGCCGCTGGAATACGCATGGACCGACTTTTGGCTGCCCATGGTGATCGGAGCGGTGGTCTTCGGAGTGGGCTTTGTGGGTTATTTCGTCCACCAATACCGAAAAGAGCTGCGAGAACAGAATCAACGCAATCTCGAAGCCTTCCATGCAGGCAGGGCGGTCGAGATCGGCCACAGCGCGTTCTTCGCCCAAACCGGTTTCATCAATCGCTGCATACAACTCCTTGTGGTGGTCGCGCTGCCTTTCATGGGTGGCTTGATCGGCGTGGTGCTGGGCTTCTCCGCCAACGGCCTGGGTGACGACGGTCCGCCCACCACTCGGCCGGTGAAGATCCTGGAGCTCTACGAGGAATCCCATGCATACATCGTGCGTCAGTACTACGCCGAATACAACATCAAGGACGATCCCGACGGGCCCCAAAACAAACGCAAGCTCTACACCTCGCCCGAGCATTTGTTGATGCTCGCCGGCGACGGCCCCTTCGAGGCAATCATCCGGCCCGGCCGTTTCGGATTCCCGTGGGTGGAGACCCTCCAGCCCGTCGGCGATCCGGCCACCTCACCCGGGCCGTCAGCCCTTGAGACCGGTAGTCCCTGAGCCCGTCAACCCCTGAACCGCCAACTCCTGACCGTCAACCCTTGAACCGCCAACTCCTGAGACCTGCACCCGAGGAGCACGATGTCCTATTTTCAAGATGCCATGCCCAACAACCACTGCTTCGGCTGCGGCACCCACAACAACCACGGCTTGCAAATCCAGAGCCGTTGGTCCGACGACGACCCATCCGTGGCCGTCTGCCGATTCCAACCCGCGCCCCACCACTGCGCCGGACCCACCAAATTCCTCAACGGCGGCGTCATCGCCACCGTGATCGATTGCCATAGCGTGTGCACCGCCGTCGCCGAAACCTACCGACGAGCCGGGCGTGACATCGGCCAGGGCGAGCCCATCTACTTCGCCACGGGTCGGCTCGAAATTGACTACCTCCGCCCCGTGCCCATCCATCTCCCCATCACCCTGCGAGCGAGCGCCGGCATCGCCACCGAAAAGAGCCTGTGGGTGGAATGCACACTCGAATCCGACGACAAAACCCGAGCCAAAGCCCGGGTGGAAGCGGTGCAAGTGCCTTCGGCTTGGATGGCGTAGGAGAGCCCTGGAACCCAAGCAAAAACCGCCGAAAGCCGCTGAGGCTTCCGGCGGTCCGTAGGAGGGCTCGAGAGAATCAGTCGTTCGAGGTGTCCGATCCTTCGATGATCGCATACGAGCCGATGAATGAAGCCGAAACATCGTCGGCCGGCAGCAAGCAGAAAAGGGTGTAGTTACTCTCGTTGTGACTGCCTCCGTTTTGGGTGACGTCTGGGGAGTGAAATGTCATGCCGATGGTGCCTAATTGGCCAGAGCCGGTTTCCGACACCGCCGAATCCACCACGGAATTGCCCCAGACGTTGTTGGCCATCAGCGTGCATCTCACCTGGCCCGCGCTGCCGGACTCGTTGCTGCCGTCGTTCACGTAAACTCGCAGATGGCTGAGCGCCGCGTTGGTCTCGTCGCGCGGCACGGGGCAGACCACGCCGAGACGTTCCGTGGCATGACTGTTGAAGATCCGGCCGTGTTGGGAATAGAGCAGAAATTCATCGTCGCCCGGGTCATTGCCTCCCCAGGAATGACACATGCTTGCCGGATAGACCTTCTTGTCCCCAGCCTCAGCGGAATCGGCGGGCAAGAAAGTCGCGGCGAGCATCAAGACGAAGGCGAATAAAGCACGTTGGGTTTTCATTTCAAGCTCCTGAAAAGTGGGTTGTTAGATGTCCCCTCGAACCGCGGTCGAAGCCGTTCGGGGGGCTCTATCCACAAAGCGCAGGGCCTGAGATCCGTCCATCAAAAAAGATTGGTCTCCTCGAAATGGGGCCTCGGGTTGGGTCTCACTTCGTCGGTCGAAGCCGAGAGCCACGGGTTGAAACCCGAGGCTCGCAAACCCTTGTCCCTGCTCCGCAAGGACGGCCCGGAGCTGCCTGCATGGGCTGTCCCAAATGGTCACGGCTAATCTAATAAGATGAACGGTCAGCGCAGCTTGTTTGAGCACATGGACCGGACGCAAGAAGGGCCCACTAACACAAGGGCCCCGACGCATCGTCGGAGCCCTCTTCGAACCAACTCTGCTCGGGCTCAGTCCTTCTTTTTATCCTTCTTGAACCACTTGTCGAAGCCGTCGAAGAGCTTCAGGAAGACCAGGCGGGCGGAGTAGCCGTCGCCCGGGCCGGCGACGGGCACGCCGACCTCGAAGTTGAGGATGGTTTCCCACGGGCCCATGATGGTGCCTTCGAGACCGATGCCGGCCAGCAGCTCGTTGTCGAGGCCGGTGGCTTCGTCGGTGGCCCAGGCGACGTCGCCGTCGATTTCCACTTGCAGCAGGTCGGAGACGCCGACGCCGTAGGTGAGGCTGAGGGCGTTGACTTCTTCGGCGCGCACTAGGCCGCTTGGGTAGCCGGCGACGCTGGCGGAGCTGAACAGGCCGAAGTCGTATTTGCTGAAGCGGTCGAGGTCCTCACCGCTCAGGTGCTCGAGCTCGACGCCGAATTTGGTGAAATTCGGCAGCCACCAGGTTTTGCCCAGGGAAACAGCCCATCGCAGGTAGTCTTCTTGCTCGGGATCGAATTCCGTGTTGTCGGGCAGGCCCCAGAATTCCCAATCTTGCCGTTGGCTGAGGGTCGCCTCGGCTTTGAAGCGATAGCCGGAACGAGAGTAGGTGAGCTCGGCTCCGTAGCTTTGGATCAGGGTGTCCTCCGGCAGGACGAAATCCTCGGCGGTGTCGTCGGCCCGGCCGTAGCTCACCGACGACAGACCGGCGGTGAAATCGAGCTTGGCGTAGTTGCCGAGCTGACGGCCGAGGAAGAGGGAGACGGAGCTTTGCTTCTGCTCGATCTCTTCCATCGGCACTTCTTCACCGTCGCGATAGAGCTCGTCGCCGAAGTCGATGAAGATGCCGTTGACGTTGCCGCCGAAGTCCCATTTGCTCTCGAATAGACGGGGCTGCGCCAGGTTGACGGTGAGGAACGGACCGGCGAACAACACGTTGAGCTGGCCACCGGAATCCCGGAAATCGAGATCGAGGTAGTTCACGCCCGCCAAGGGAATCGGGAACTCTTGGCTTTCGTCGTAGAAAATGCCACCGGCTAGGAAGAAACGGCTGGTATCGAATTCTTCTTGCACCACCCGCTCACCGGATTCGTCTTTGATCAAATACCGCAGGCCCTCTTCCGTGTCGCGCACCATGGTGGCGTCGGAATCCATGGCCACTTGACGCTCGGACTCGAAATCGTCGCCGTTGATGCGGATCGCCGACAGCAGGCTTTCCCGCTCCACCTGGATCGCCGCGTTGAGCAAGGACCACACCTGCTGACCCACAATGCGGGTGGGCAGGAAGTAGCTGTCGGGGCTCCAGGCCGCCGGTTGGCCGTTGGTATCCACGGGATTGAAGTAGACGGTTTCGTCGTTCGACAGCACCTCGCCGTCGAGACCCAGCTGCAAGCTGCGGGTTTTCACCCTGGCGTAAATCTCACGATCTACCCACACGGTGCCTTGGTAGAGGCTCTTACCCGGCTCCGCCGCCACCGCCGGCTCGAAATCGACCACCCAACAATCGTGACCGTCCACCACCTCGGTGCCGCGCAGACGGTAGGTGTATTCCTTGGTGAAGTTGATGGTGAGGGGCAGAACCGCCGCTTTCTCGGGCTGCAAAATGGGCAGCTCCGGCAGCTTCTTGCCCTTCCATTTCACGCCGTTGAAGTAGAAATCTTCCCAGGTCCAGTCAAAGCCCTGGCCTTGGCGGAAGAAGAAGTCACCGTCGAAGGACGCTTCCACTCCGCCGGTGCCCGTGCCGACCTCGAAACGCAGGTGCAGGATGTTGCGCGCTTGGTAGTGATCGACCTTGCGGGTTTGGGCGTCCTCAAAGGCCTGCAAGCGACGCAAGATCTCTTCCACCGGCATCTGACGGGAGTCGTCGACCTGGACCTCTTCCTCCAAACCTTCGAGCTCGGCGGCGGTCATGCGCTCGACTTTGACCACGCTCACGGGCGCCGGTGATTCCAGGGGCACCAACAGCCCACCGCCCGTGCGCTTCTGACCGAAGACCGAGCCTTCGAAGCCGTCTTTATAGTCGAAAACCCGCGGGCTGCGCAGCTGGGGATCTTTGAAGAAGAGATTGACCTGAGACGCTTCGGGCTCGGCTTCGGCGATCACCCGCAGGGAGAGATCCTCGCCCTTGACGTAGGTCCAGGCCCGAGCAGCGCCGGTGGGCACGGTGTAGGGGTCGTAGGACATATCCCCCTGGAATTCCCGGGCCAATAGCTTGAGCGGATTCAGCGCCGCGGCGTCGCGAGTGAAGCGGAATAGGGTGACGGCGAAGCCTTTTTGCGCCGACTCCGCCGTAAGCGCCAGGCTGCGGCTTTCGTCTTTCGGGAAGGACAGCCGGTCGAGCACGATGGGCTTGCCGGGATCGAGCTCGCGGATGGCGCCGATCGCTTCTTTCACTTGGTCGTCGGAGCCGCCGGGCTGGAGGGCGACGCCGTCCACGTAGGCTGCCACGTTCTCGGCGTAAAACTCTTGGAGGGCGGCGGCGTCCGGCACCAGCGGACCGGCCAACACCCGCGCGTCGGCCTGGGCACCGGTCACCACGACCGCGGCACGTTTCACCAGATAAGCGAAGTCCTTGGTGGTCGCTTCGCCTTCCGACGGGCGCCAGGTGAGCTGGAAGTGAGCCCGCTCACCGGAATCGAGGGCCAGGGCCGAGAGCGCCTCGAGCTCGTTTTGCAAGGTGTCGAGATGCTCTTGAATCGGCGCCGGGGAACGGAAAATGGCCAGGGTCCACGGCGTGCCGCCGACCCGTCGCACCGCTTCGAACGCTGCGTTGGAGCCGTTGCCGTCGAGCTCCGTGGGCCAGACCACGTAGAGCCGGGCCTCGCCCTCGACCTTCAGGCCGGCGGCCAGGGCGTCGATGGCGATGCCGGGCTCTTCAACCCAAATACCGGCGCACGGTCGGCACGGCGGACCCGCGGCGCTCGCCATCGTGGCAGAACCGAGCAGCGAAAGCGCTACACCGAAAACAAGGCCTAAAACGAAGGAAATGCGGGGCCCACGGGGCACGTCGGGGTGATTCATGGTGAAGGTCCTGTGAAAGCTATGAAGGAACCTCGAGAGCTACCGGTAGGGCTTCTCAAGTGTTTGGAATTTCGAATAGCGAGAATACTTCGGGTGTCGGTTATCCGAGGCGCTGTCTACTTTTTCGAACATCTCAGGCAGCACCCCGGAAGTTACAAAAACCAGCGATCGTAAGCCGCCGATCTCCCCCTTTTTTCTTCGCTGCCCGAGCTCAGCGGGATTCAAGGACCGTCCTTGGACCCGGCGCCTCGGCTGCTGCCGTCCTTATCTAGCAATTCCTTTGCCGGCATCAGACCCGCCGACGCCAGGGCCTCGTGGAGGTATCGATATTCGGGGGTCAGCTTTCCACGATGGGTGATGATCGCCCGCAGCACCGCTTTCGGCAGCTCGAGCTCGTCGAACGGCTGCGAGTAGTCCGCCTTGGCGATGGCGGGCACGAAATCCCGCAGGGATCGGCTGAAGTTGTCGGACGCGTCCCGGGACAGCTCACAGGGCAGGTTGTCCACCGCCAACACGGCGATGCCGGAACCGATCAAGCCGTCGACAAAAGCGTCGGTTTCAGGGTCGTAGATGTAGGTCGGTTGATCCGGCTGGGTGGGCTTGTAGGTCAGCTCCACCGCCCCGTCGATATCGCAGGTCACGTCGCCGATCACCCGCAATCGCCTGTGACCGTCGAGCCATTGTTTTTGAACGTCGACTTTGGTGACGAATTTCGGGTAGTCCTCGGTCCAGAAAATACCGTTCATCAACACCGTCAAATAGGGCAAGTACTCCTGGAATCGGGCCTCGAATCGCTCGGGATGCTGGTGATATTCCGTTTCCACGAACGGACGTCCCGCTTCGATCGGACGGGCCAAATGTCGCTTGTCGAAAACCACCTTGAAGATGCGATCCCGCACCTTGCGATCCATCACCGCCGGCAAGTCTGCGGGCTCGACGATTTCGTGGGGCAGCAGATCGAAGACCTCCTGGGCCCCTTGGCTGACACTGCCGCGGCCGGTGAAACCCACCACCAACGGTCCGTCGGGCAGGTTGAGGCCCGACGATTTCAAGCTTTGACCCGCTTCGGTGATCACCTGCTCAGCATGGGCGAGGTCTCGATACGTATAGGCCTGCTTGATCTGGGAGAACGGGTTGGGGACGCCTTCCATCAGCAGCCGCCGTCCGAGCACATAGAGGCTGTCGATCATGCCCGCCTGGCCCGCTTCGAGGCCGAATTTCACCAAGCGGTGCCCCTGGGCGTCGGTGATGCGCTCGTAATCGATCAGGGTGATGCCCTTGTCCAACAGCGTGCGCAGCAGCGGCATGTTGTAGCGCTGCCCTTTGATCACATGGGCGAAGAAACAATAGGTCTTGCCGTCGAGCAGCAGGGGAATGGGCACCTCTTTGACCGCGAAAATCACGTCGGCCGCGGAGAGGTCCATTTGCACCGTGGCCCCGACCTCACTGAACGTGGTGTCTGGGTAGATGCGATTTTCCGAAGGCTGAACCACGACACCCAATCCGTGGCCGGCCTGCAGCTCGTCGATATCCGCGGGCACCAGTGGCACCCGCCGTTCCCACACGCTTTTGTCCTCGAGCCGAATGCCGACCATCGCCGGACCCGGGCCTTCGGTGACGGTCTCGCCCGCCAGCTTTTGATCCACCACCTGGCAGTCCTCAGATCCGTTCGACGATGGTGGCGATGCCCATGCCGCCGCCGATGCAGAGGGTCACCAGGCCGGTGCTCAGGTCTCGGCGCTCCAGCTCGTCGATCACCGTGCCGATGAGGATCGCGCCGGTGGCTCCCAGGGGATGGCCGAGGGCGATGGCGCCGCCGTTGACGTTGACCCGATCGTGATCGATCTTCAAGTTGCGCATGGTTTGCAACGGGATAGCGGCAAAAGCCTCGTTGATCTCCCACAGGTCGATGTCAGAGGCGGCCATGCCGGCCTTTTTGAGGGCTTTTTCCGACGCCGGGGTCGGCGCGGTGAGCATGATCAGCGGCTCGGCGCCGGCCGTGGCCACCGCTTTCACCCGCGCCCGCGGTTTCAGGCCGTGGGCCTTGGCGTAATCGTTGCTCGCCACCAGGATGGCCGCCGCGCCGTCGACGATGCCCGAAGAGTTGCCGGCGGTGTGCACATGGTGGATGGCGTCGCCGGCCTCAGGGTATTTCTCTAAGGCGATTTGGTCCGAGGTCTTGGAGCCGGGTCCGTCCACGGGGCTGGCGCCCCAGCGCTCGAAGACCGGATCGAGCTCGGACAAAGCCTCGAACGTGGTGCCGGCCCGGGGGTGCTCGTCGCGATCCAAGGCGGTTTCGCCGGTGGCGGGGTCGACCACGGAGAAAAGGCTTTTGTCGAAGAGGCCGTTCTTCTGAGCTTCTTCGGCCCGACGCTGGCTTTCGGCGGCGAAGCGGTCGCAATCCTCGCGGGAGAAACCTTCGAGGGTGGCGATCAAATCCGCGGAGATGCCTTGGGCCACTTGGTGGATCTTCTCCCGCAAACGCAGGTTGTTGCCGTCAATACCGGCGCCGTCGGACATCATGGGCACCCGCGACATGCTTTCCACACCGCCGCCTACCACCAGCTCCTGTTGACCGCTCATCACACCCATGGCGGCGAAATTCAAGGCCTGGGCACCGGAGCCGCAGAAGCGATTCAGGGTCACACCCGTGACCTCCAAGGGCCAGCCGGCAGAGAGCACACTGTTGCGCGCGATGTTGGCGCCCTGCTCGTTGGCCTGGGAAACACAGCCCAGGACCACGTCTTCCACGTCGCCCACGTTGAAGTCGGTCCGTTTCGCCAATTGCCGGAGGGTTTGGGCCATCAGCTCTTGGGGATGAATACCTGAAAGGGCGCCTTTATCTTTTTTACCGCGGCCGCGGGGGGTCCGCACCGCATCAAGAATCCAAGCTTCACGCATGGTTTGTCTCCAAAGGAAAACGAGTCGTTCTCGGGGATGTCGTTCTCGGGGATTAGGAAGGCGGTCGAGTGGCCTCAGGGGGCTGCGCTTCGCCGCATTGGAAACTTACCGCTCGGTCAGCAAGCTGTCAACGCAACCTGGCCTGGGAGCGAAGCGTCATCCCTCAGGCACCATGGCGTCCGCCACGGCGTGGTCCAGGGTGTTCTTGCTCACCAGCCCCTTGAACACCGATCGAATCGTCAGATCCGAGTCGAGGATCAAGGTGTAGGGGATCGCCACGCCGCCGAGTCGACGAAAGTAAGCCATGCCGTCCAGCAGAACCGGGTATTCGATCCGCTGATCCTCAACGAAGGATTTGACCATCTCGGGCCCCGCGTCGTCCAAGGAGATCGACACCACCTTGACCTCACCGCTCTCGTGTAGATCTCGCAAGGTGGGAATCTCGCGGATGCACGGCCCACACCACGTGGCCCAAAAATTGATCACCACCGGCCGGCCGTCGCCGCTCAAATCCTCGTGCACGAAGCGGCCGCCGTCGAGCAAAGGCATGTCGAGCTCGGGCAACGGCTGACCGTGCAACGCACCCACCGGCCCGCTCGGGTTACAGCCGACGACCATCAATGCAACCGCCACGGCGACGATCCACAGCAGGGCCGCCGCGGCGACCCGAGCGCGCCACGCCATCAATCGGCACTCCGCAGCTGACGCTTGAGCTCCAATTTGGCCACCGTCTCCCGATGCACCTCGTCGGGACCGTCCGCCAAGCGCAGGGTGCGGGCCATGGCCCAATGGTAGGCCAAGTGGAAATCCCCCGAGACCCCGGCGCCACCGTGGGCTTGAATCGCCCGATCGAGCACCCGCAGGGCAACGTTGGGCGCCACCACCTTGATCATGGCGATCTCGCTGCGCGCCACCTTATTGCCCACCGTATCCATCATGTGGGCCGCTTTGAGGGTCAGCAGACGGGCTTGATCGATCTCCATGCGCGAGTCGGCGATGTCGGCCCGCAGGGTGCCCATGTCCATCAGCCGGCTACCGAACGCCACCCGCTCCGAGGCCCGTCGGCACATGGCTTCCAAAGCCCTCTCCGCCACACCGATCAGGCGCATGCAATGGTGAATGCGACCGGGGCCTAACCGCCCCTGGGCGATCTCGAAACCCCGTCCCTCGCCGAGCAGCATATTCGAGGCCGGCACCCGCACGTGGTCGAATTCGATCTCCGCGTGGCCGTGGGGAGCGTCGTCGTAGCCGAAGACCGTAAGCATGCGCTCGATATTCACCCCGGGGGCGTCGAGGGGCACCAGGATCATGGAATGGCGCAGATGACGGGGACCGTCGGTGGCGTTGACACCGAGGAAGATGGCCACTTTGCAACGACGATCTCCGGCGCCGGAGGTCCACCATTTGCGACCGTTGATCACGTATTCGTCACCGTCGCGGGTGATGGTGGATTGGATATTGGTGGCGTCCGACGAGGCGACCTCAGGCTCGGTCATGGCGAAACACGAGCGGATCTCACCGTTGAGCAGAGGCTTCAGCCAACGCTCCTTCTGCTCGTCCGAGCCGTAGCGCACCAACACCTCCATATTGCCCGTATCCGGCGCCGAGCAATTGAAGATCTCGGGGGCGAAGATCACCCGGCCCATGATCTCGCACAGGTTCGCATATTCCAGGTTGGTCAGCCCGGCCCCGAGCTCGCTTTCGGGCAAGAAGAGGTTCCACAGCCCCGCTTCCCGGGCTTTCGCTTTGAGCGGCTCCAACAGAGCCGGCGGCTGCCAGCGATCCTCAGCTTCATCGACCTGACGATGAAACTCCCGCTCGATGGGGTACACGTGGGCGTCCATGAATCGCAGCAATCGGTCACGAAGATCCTGGACGCGATCACTGGTCTCGAATATGTCTTGGCTCATGGCTCAACAATCCTTAAAGGTCGGCACGAAGTCGTTGCAGGGCGGCCACGAAGGCATCGATATCGGCCTCGGTGGTGTCGAAGGACGTCATCCAACGCACCTCGTCGGTGGCGGCATTCCAAACGTAAAAGAAGAACTCTTTTTGCAGGGCCTTACAAAGGCTCGGCTCGAGGCGAGCGAAGACCGCGTTGGCGTGCACCTCTTGGGTGATCTCCACCCCGGCGTCGGCCATGCGTTCCGCCAATAAGCGGGCCATGGCGTTGGCGTAGGAGGCGTTGGCGAACCACAGGCCATCGTGCAACAAGGCCTCGAATTGGGCGGCGATAAAGCGCATTTTCGACGACAGCTGGGCCGCTTGCTTGCGGTAAAACTGGGCCCGTTTCCCCAGCTCCGGCCGGAGAAAGACCACCGCCTCACCGAACATCAAGCCGTTCTTGGTGCCGCCGAAGGACAGCACATCGACCCCCGTGTCGGTGACCATTTCCTTCAAGGTGCAGCCCTTGGCAGCGGCAGCGTTGGCGATGCGCGCGCCGTCCATGTGCAGGAACAAATCGTGCCGTCGACAACAGGCAGACAACGCCGAGATCTCCTCCGGGTCATAGACCTGACCCAGCTCCGTGGCCTGGGTGATCGACACCACCTTGGGTTGGGGATGGTGGCAATCGCCGATCAAACCCACGAAGCGCTCGATATCTTTCACCGTCAGCTTGCCGTCCGTCGACGGCACCGTCAGCAGCTTGCAGCCGGCGATCCGCTCCGGCGCCCCGCATTCGTCCACATGCAAGTGGGCCATCTCGGTGCAAATCACCGCTTCGTAGGAATGGGTCAAAGCGGCCATGGCGGTCACATTGGCACCGGTGCCGTTATAAACGAAAAGCACCGGCCCTTCGGTGCCGAAAGCCTGTTGGATCGCCGTTTGGGCCCGATCCGTCCAAGGATCGTCGCCATAGGCCACCGCGTGGTCGGCATTGGCCGCTTCGAGGGCCCGCCAAATCATCGGATGGGCGCCGGAATTATTGTCACTGGCAAAGCTGCGCATGAATCTCCCGTGGGTCGTGAGCCGTCGCACCGACATCGTCCGACGGCGGAGCCGGATTCTACCGCCTCCGCCCCGCCCACGCAGCCGACCCGCCCAATCCCCCGCGGTATTGCGCTCAAAAAGCCGATTGCGCACAAAAAGCCGTCATGGACCTCAACGGCGGGTCGGGATTAGAATAAGACTCATGCGCACCTGTAGCTCAATGGATAGAGCATCTGACTTCGGATCAGAGGGTTGGGGGTTCGAGTCCCTCCGGGTGTGCCAACCCCTCCCCCCTTCGACCCCGCTTTCACGCTCAAACTGATCGTTGATTTATGGCCAGCAGCGCGATCAAAGAAATCGAAGCAAAAGCGATGGAGCTTTCCGCCGCGGATCGGGCCAACCTCGTAGAAGCGATCCTAAAAAGCCTGGTCCCACCTGAAGACGAGATCCTGAACGCATGGATCCACGAAGCCCGTCGTCGCGATCTCGAGCTGGGCGACCGTCCGGAGGCCGGCATCCCAGCGGCAGAAGCGATTCAGAGGGCCCGGGCCGCCATCTCTTGACTGCTACAAGATGTCTACACCGTGCCGGTGCCCTTGGACGTCGCTTGCTCCTCTCTCGTCCCGCGGCCTTACCCTAGCGATCGTGCGCCGACCCCGCGGTGTGGAGACGCCATGACCCAAACCGGTCCGACCGACATCACCCGATTGCTCGTCGCTTGGCGCGAAGGTGACGCCAACGCCTTGGAGCAGCTGGCGCCGATGGTTTACGGCGAGCTTCAGCGCTTGGCCCGTCGCTATTTGCGCGACGAACGACGGTCCTCGTTCCAGGCCACGGAGCTGGTGCACGAGGCTTATTTGCGGTTGGTGGGGGCGGAGGTGGAGTGGACGGACCGCGGCCATTTCTATGTGGTGGCCGCGCGTCAGATGCGCCGGATCCTGGTGGACCAAAGCCGCTGGCGCGACGCCAAGAAGCGGGAGCATCTCGGGGAGATCACCCTCGATGAGAGCCGCATCCCGGGTGGCCCGTCGGTGGACGTGATCGCTTTGGACGAGGCCCTCGCCGAGCTCGGGCAGGTGGACGAGCGCAAGTGCCGGGTGATCGAGCTGTCCTATTTCACCGGCCTGACCATTCCCGAGATCTCCGCCGCCCTCGACATCTCCACCGCCACGGTGGAGCGAGATCTGCGCACCGCCCGCGCTTGGTTGGCCAAGACCATGAAGCAGCTGGCGGCGTCCCGGTCTTCCACCGGACCTTCCTGAGCGCGGCGAGGCCGACCATGGACGCTCAGCGTTGGCGACAAATCGAAGCCGCTTTTGAGCAGGCCCTCGCCTTGCCTGCGGAAGCCCGGGACGCCTGGCTTCAAAGCGAGCATGGTGACGATGAGGATCTGCGCCGGGAGGTCACAGAGATGCTGGCCGCCGACGCCGGCGACTCCATGATCGGCGATTCTCTGCAACGGGCGGTCGAGGAAACGGCCGAGCTCGACGACGAGCCCGTGCCCGATCGCATCGGCATCTATCGCGTGCTCGGTGAGATCGGCCGCGGCGGCTTGGCCACGGTGCTGCTGGCCGAGCGGGACGACGAGGCCTACCAGCTGCAGGTGGCGATCAAGCTCGTTCGACGGGGGCTCGACACCGCGGACCTGCTGAAACGTCTGCGCCAAGAGCGACAAATCCTCGCCCGCCTCGACCACCCCCACATCGCCCGTCTGCTCGATGGCGGCAGCACCGACGACGGTCGCCCCTACGTGGTGATGGAACGGATCGAGGGGGTTCCCATCGATCGCTACTGTCGCCGGCATCGGCTGGATCTTCGGGATCGCTTGCGCCTCTTCATCGCGGTCTGCGAGGCGGTGGCTTACGCCCACCGCAACCTGATCATCCACCGGGACATCAAACCCGCCAACATCTTGGTCACCGCCGACGGCACCCCCAAGCTGCTCGATTTCGGCATCGCCAAGCTGCTGCGTCCGGATCAGCACGCCCCCCGCGACGCCGCTCACACCGTGCCCGGCCTGCGCATGCTGACCCCCGAGTACGCCAGCCCGGAGCAGATCCAAGGACGATCCTTGACCACCGCCGCGGACGTTTATGCGCTGGGGGTGCTGCTCTATGAGCTTTTGGTGGGTGAGCGCCCCCATCGGCTGGACCGAATCGACGCCCAAAGCCTTGAGCAGGTCATCTGCCATACCCAGCCCGAGGCACCGAGCCAGAGGGTCCAGCGCCGGAAACACGGACCTCCGGATGGATCCCCCGACGACGACCCGGACACTTCGACCTTTGCTGTTCCGGCGGCGCGCCTGCGGGGTGATCTCGACACCATCGTGCTCGCCGCCCTGCGCAAAGAGCCGGAGCGCCGCTACCCCTCGGTGGAGCAGCTGACCGAGGACATCGAGCGCTACTTGGACAACCTGCCGATCCGAGCACGGCGGGATTCCACGGCATACCGACTGGGCAAATTCGTCCGTCGTCACCGGGCCGGGGTGGCGATCGGGCTGGCGTTGATCACGATCTTGATCGCCGCCACCTTGATCACCGCCCGTCAGGCTCATATCGCCGAGCAACAACGGCGGCGGGCCGAGGCGGAGAGCGAGCGCAGCGAGCGGGTTTCGGAGCTGTTGGTGAAGATCTTCGAGGTGGCGGACCCCGGCGAGGCCCGAGGCAATACGATCACCGCCCGCGAGGTCCTCGATCGGGCCGCGGATCAATTGGACGACCTCGAGGATCAGCCGGCGGATCTAGCGGCCATGGCGGAGACCATGGGCAGGGTCTACCGGGGATTGGGTCTGCTCGAGCCGGCCGGTCGGCTGCTGACGACGTCGTTGGAGCACCGACGCGCCTTGTGGGGTGACGACCACCCGGAGGTGGCCACCAGCCTGGCGCTCTTGGGGGAGGTGCGCTACGACCAGGGTCGGCTGACGGAAGCCATGGAGCTGGTGAGCGCGGCCCTGGACATGCGTCGACGGCTGCTCGGCGAGCAACATGCCGCGACCTTGGCCAGCCTCAACGACCTCGCCGCCTTGAAATTCCATCTCGGAGAGCTGGGGGAGGCCGAGGAGCTGCTGCGGCTCAACCTCGAAACCCGCCGTCGGCTGCTGGGGGACGAGCACGCCGATGTCGCCAACGCTCGCGATAACCTGGCCACGGTCTTGGTCAAGCTCGGGCGCATCGAAGAAGCGGAAGTCCTCTTCCGGGAGGCGCTCGACCTGAGGATTCGACTCCACGGCCAGGATCACCCCGATGTCACCAGCACCCTGGGTGATCTCGCGGCGATGCTCCACTCCGCCGGGCGCTCCGAGGAGGCTGAGCCCCTCTACCGCCAAGTGCTGGCGGACCAAATCCGTGTGCTCGGGGACGATCACATTCGGGTGGCTCTCACCTCCGCCAATCTGGCGGCCCTGCTGCTCAACCTAGGAAAAGGGCAGGAAGCCGAGCGGCTGCTGATTCGCGCCATCGAGATCCAACGGCTTCGACGGGGTCCGGAGAGCTCGAATGTCAGCTATCCGATGATGACGCTTGCCGACCTCTACCGTAACGATCAAGAGGACTGGGAACGAGCCGAAAAGCTGTACCGAGAAGCCCTCGGTATCCGTCGGAAATCCCTGAGCCCCGAGCATCCCGACCTGGCTGCACCGCTCGAAGGCCTAGCACGCCTCGAGCTCGCCCGAGCCCGCACAAGCTCCGACCCGTTGAGCCGAGAGCAAGCCGCCCAGCGAGCCTTGGAGCTGGCCGAGCAGGCCGCCACGATCCGCGAGTCGGCCTTTGCGGCGGATCACCCGAGCCGCCAGACCCTGGAAAGTCTGCTCAAAGCATGTCGCCGGGAGCTCGAAAAGGCGAGCTCCCGGCGACCACAAGGCTAGATCAGATCAGCGTTGGGATCCGCCGCCCGACTCCGTCGACAAGGTATTCAGGTAGGCCCAGGCTTGAGCGAAGGTGAGGCCCTGAAGCCGATCGAGATCCACCCGTTGGAGCTCTTCGCCGATGGCGGCGGCCAGAGAGCCTCGACCCGTCGAGGAATCGGCGTCGGAGAAGCGAGCTGCCAATTGACGGGCTGCTTCGATCATCTGGCCGTTGACCTTGTGGCGGCCGGCTCCGTCCAAGAGGTCGAGGAAGCCGGGGGCCATGGTGTGCAGGAAGTCCGCGGACTCCTGGAGCAGGCTGCGATCCCGCGCCATCAGGTAGACCATGCGCATGGAATGGCTGTAGAAGCGGTCGATGTAGTGCCTGCCGACCCGGGTGGAGTCGAGCAGCTCGTCGCGCACCCGATAGGCCATTTTCAAGACCTCGCCGTGGCTCAGCTCACTCGACGGTTGGCTCGCCTTCGTGTCGAGGGCGGTCTCCACCGCGCAGGGTCGGCACGCGGCCAAACCGGTGACACCGTGGCTGAGCCCGAGCGGACCGACCTCGGTGAGATCACCGGTGGTGGGGTTCAGCTTGAAGAGCTTGCGATGACCCGCGACCGAGCTACCCGGGGTTTTGCCGTCGGCCACCCACATCCAACCCCCGAGCTGATTCCAATCCATGCCACCGTAACCACCGAGGGAATCGATGACCATCGAAGCGGTGACATCGGCGTTGGTTTCATCGATTTCATCGAGGTAGACCGCCGGCGAGCCCGCGGTCATGCCGTTGTCGATGCCGAACATGGTGTTGCTGCCGTTGAAGCTCAGGTAGGAATAGTCCGAGCCGTTGGGATCACCGATCACGGTGGCGGCGCCGGTGCTGGTGTCGATGCGATACAGAAGATCGTCTTGGATACCGTAAAGGGTGCCGTCGTCGCCGAAGGCCAAATCTCCTTCGAAAAGATTTCCGATGCCCAACGAACCGACCAAGGTGGCCGCACCGGTGCTCATATTGATCCGGTACAGCGAATTGGTCGCCGGGCTACCACCGACCGAAGACACCGCATAGACCCAAGTGTTGGTGGGATCGATGGCGATGCCGATGACATGGCCGAGACCGGTGGGTCGCGGGTTGAAAACCGCGCCGGTGCCGGCGTTCACATCCCAAAGGGTGGTGGTGAAACCGAGGGTGCTCTCCCAGTCGGTGGCCATCAGGCAGATCTTCGGCTTGTGCACGGGCTCAATGGGTTTGCAGGCCACGTCGAGCCATTCACCACCGTATTTCTCCGAGCTGAGGTTGCGATTCACGGACATGCCGTCGTCGTAACAATTCAGCTGATAGAACCAATAGCTCCCGGTGAGGGGTAGGCAACCGCCCGTGCTCGGCGCCACCGCGCCGCCGCCGATGAAGAAATCGCCGGCGCTATTCGTTTGCACGCAGTACAAAACGCCGGAGGTGGACTCGGCGCACACCGTCGAGCCCGGGTCGGCCTTGCCGGCCACACCGGTGGGGCAGGCGACCGCCGCTTGCGCGAAGAGCAGCAGGGAAAGAAAACAGAGAGATACGGCGAAAAAGGAAGACACGGTCCGGGGGGATATCGAAAGTCGTTTCACAATAACTCCTAGCCAAAAGGGTTCCATCAAAAGCAGGTTGAAAACATGGGAGACTTTCCGGTGGCTCGAGACCGATCGGCCAGTCCGAATCAGACCGACCCGGCCGAAGACCCGTGGGTCGAAACCGCTTAGAAAATTCCCGTTCGGCCTGGAGTGCGAAGAAAGCCGGCGGATCCCATCATCGACCGTCAAAAAACCTCTTTTTTTCTCGCGCCGAAACCCGCTGAGCAAAAAATCGACGCTTTTTTCAGACCCGTGATGGGATTCGGCAAAAACCTTCGCTCTCAGAGGATGGGAGGCCCCGGCCCCCTTCCGCTATCGGCCTAATAAGGAGCTCACCATGTTTTTTCCTTCTCGTCCCAAGTCTTCGACGTCCTACCCCGCACCCTCCCCTTGCTTTCGAGCGCAGATTCGAATCCGGCGACTTCAGCGCTTAGCCGCCGCGGTGCTGTGGCTCGCCGTCACCGCGGGCTCGGTGCCCGCCCAAACCATGACCGTGGACAGCTTCTCACCCACCAGCGGCGCGGAAGACATCCAGGTGCACGTCAGCGGCACCGGCTTCGCCACGGACCCGACCGACCAATGGGCTTTCGTCCACAACCCGTTGGCCGGGCTCGGTGTGATGATCGATCCACTGGCCGGCAACGCCACCTCCTGGACCGGCGTGCTGGGACCGGCACCGGACACCTTTACCGGAACCCTGACCGTTTGGAAGGGCATCCGCTGGGAGCTACCCTCGGTGGTATTCGCCGGTGAATCGGGCGCCTATCTGGTCAGATGTGCGGACTGGTTTGTGCGCTTGGAAAAAGCCGAGGGTCCGGGAACCTTCACCGTCACCCAAAGCTCCGGCGGCACCATCGGCTCCATCGATCAGTCGTTTGCCGTAGCCGTCGACTTTTCCTCGTTGACGGATCCCACACGCATCGACCTCAACGTGGTGATCGACGGAGGCGGCGATCCCACCGGAGGAGACGGCACCCAGGATCTCGACCGACATCTGAAGCTCCGCAGAAACGGCGGCGATCCGGCCCGCGCCCTCAAGCTCGCCATCGACAACGTCGAGCTCACGACCGCGACCCCGGAAGCCGTGGCACGGGACGTCGGTGCCATGCTTGCTCAGATCTACGGTCCTTTCGGTTTGCGCACGAACGTGCAAGGAGCCATGCTCTACATCACCTGGAAAGGTGCTGCTCGGCCCGACCGTGCTTTTGCCGTGCTCCATTGGGAGAGCTGAGATTCCGGGCTAAACTGTCCGCTCCATGAGCCAGGCCCCAAAGTCTCCCCACCCCCGCCGTTTGTGGATCGAGCTGATGCTCGTCTTCGTCGGATTTCCCATTGGCCTATATTTCGTCCGCCAGGAATTCAGCCGTTGGATCATCCCCACACTCTTGGTCACGGCTTTGATTTGCTGGATGCTCTTGGCCAGGGATCCCAGCTTCGAGCGGCGACGGCTGGGATGGAACGCCGGCGGTCAGGCATGGCGCTCGGTGCTTTGGACATTCCTTCCAGGGGCCGCGGTCATTTCCGCGGCGGTCGCCCTGTGGCGACCGGACCTCTTGTTCTCGTTTCCCAAACGCGAGCCGTTTTGGTGGATCGTGGTGATGATCGCCTACCCGCTGCTCTCGGTATATCCCCAAGAGATTCTCTTTCGAACCTTCTTCTTCCACCGCTATCGATCGATCCTGCCCTCCACCCTCGCCCGCATCCTCTTCAGCGCTTTCGTCTTCGGCTTGGCTCATCTCTTCTTTGCCAATTGGGTGGCACCCACCATGACCGCGGTCGGCGGCTATTTATTCGCGCGGACCTACGCACGCAGCGAGTCGACCCTGCTGGCGGCAGTAGAGCACGCGTTGTGGGGTGATTTCCTCTTCACCATCGGCTTGGGTTGGTATTTCTGGGGCGGATCCATCCGTTTGATGGCCCAGGCCGCGGGTGCCGAATGAGCTCGATGAGCCGGCCCGACGTGCTCGACCTCATCCGGCACGACCCTTGGATGATGAAGGCCCTGCGGACCTTGCGGCGGGCCGATCTTCCGGACTGCTGGATCGTCGCGGGATTCGTCCGTCATAAGGTTTGGGACCATCTCCACGGCAAGGTTCGGCGCACCTTGCCCACGGATTTGGACGTGGTCTTCTTCGATCCGGATCGCCCGCCGGAGCAGGATCGACGGATCGAAGAGCAGCTCGGCGCGTGGGCCCCTGAATATCCGTGGGAGGTCTACAACCAAGCCCACATGCACACCTACAACGGGCACGCTCCCTACACCAGCAGTGTCGACTCCTTCAGCCGCTGGGCTGAAACGGTGTCCACCATCGGCGTCAGCCTCAACGCCGACGGCTCCCTCGAGCTGGCCGCTCCCCACGGCATCGACGATCTCGTGCACATGATCATCCGCCCGACCCCCCATGCCGACGCCCGTCGCGACGTCTTTGAGCAGAGATTGCCCACCAAGGCCTGGCAAGCTCTTTGGCCCAAGGTCCGGGTCGTCCGCTGAGCTCAGTGATCCAAATGAGCCCAGTGACTCAAATGAGCCCAGAGACTCAAATCCGCTAAATTTGAAACCTTCATTGTACTCATCAGTATAATGAAGTATCGATCGATACAATACTCGTATCGATCGCCACGAGAGGTCGAATCCATGGCGACGACACCATCGCAAACATCCCAAAAGCTCAAACCCCAGTGGTTTCAGATTCTCCTCGCCCTGGCGGACGGCAAAAAACACGGGCAGGGGATCATGGCAGAGGTGCTGGACCAAACTGAGGGCGCCATGCGCCTTTGGCCGACCTCTCTTTACGGCTCGCTCAAAAAGCTCTTGGACAGCGGATTCTTGCGGGAAAGCCCTTTGCACGACGGGACCGACGGGGATCGACGGCGGTTCTACGAGCTGACGGACGACGGACGAGCGGCGCTGGCAGAAGAAGTCTTGCTGCTCCAGCGAACTGTGGACACCGCCGTCCGCAAGAAAGTGCTCGAATCATGAGCCGCCGCATCGCCCATCGAGCGGCCGGCCGACTCTACGGATGGCTGGCGCGCCTATGCCCCCAAAACGCCCTGCTCGACACCACGGAGATGGTCGCCGTTTTTAAAGCAGCTCTGGAGCAAGAGCAGATCAAAAAAGGACGGTCCGCCGCCGTCCGTTTCTGTCTCGGCGCCTATCTCGACACCTTGATTTTTGCCGCGACCGCCTGGACCGACCGGTTCTTCGGCAAGGCTCCACCCGTCCAACCCCAACACCGGGAACCCTTCACCATGAAATGGCCTTCTTTCCACGGCGCCTTCCGTTTCGGCTTTCGTTCCTTGTCCAGCACGCCGACGGTCACCGGCATCGCTGTCCTGACCGTCGCCCTCGCGGTAGGTTTGACCGCAGTCACCCTGAGCCTGGTTTACGGCACCACCTTGCGCCCCCTTCCTTTTCCGGGCGGCGAGCGCATCCAATCGGTAGAGCTGTCGACGGTCGAGGACGGTCGCCGTGTGGAATTCGAAGCCCTCGAGCTGCGGGATTTTCGTGAGCGTCAAACGTCCTTCGAAAGCCTTGAAGGGGTGTTTCAACGCCGGGTCACCTTGCAGACCGACGATTTCGCCCAAAGCTTCAACGCCGGAGTGGTCACCGCCGGCGCCCTCGATCACCTGGGCGTCGCTCCCCTTTTCGGCCGGACTTTCCAAAGCGGTGAAGACTTCACCCGCGCCATCGAGCACGTGGTGCTGGGCTTCGAAGTCTGGCAACGCCACCTGGGGGCCCGAAGGGACATCCTGGGACACATCGTTCGCATCGACGGTCGGGAGCTACAAGTGGTGGGCGTGATGCCCGAAGGCTTTCGTTTTCCGGCCAGAGAAGATCTGTGGATTCCCATGGACTTCGACCTGCCCATGGAGGATCGAGGCAGCGGACGCAGCTTTCAGGTTTTCGGCCGACTCAAAGCCCATGTCACCCCGCAGAACGCGCAGCAGGAAGCCGCCTTGATCGCCGCGGGCATCGCCGAGCAGAACCCGGCCTTCCACCGTCCCATGACCGCCGAGGTCCGGCCCTTCATTCAGAGCCGACTACCGGCGGGCCTGGATCCACTGCTGAGAATCCTGCCGGCGGCGGTCCTGGGCATCTTACTCATCGCGGCGGCCAATTTGATCAACCTCTTGTTGGGCCGAGCGGTGCTGCGCTCCCACGACACCACCATTCGATCGGCGCTCGGGGCCGGCAAAGCGGAGATCGGCGCCCTCTTCGTGGCCGAGTCCTTGCTCGTTTCCCTCGCGGGAGCGGCGGTCGGGGGCGGCTTAGCGATCCTGGGCGTGGCTCGACTGCAACAGGTCGCCGGTCAGTTTGCGCTCCCCTATTGGGCGGAAATCCGCCTCGATCCACCGGTTTGGGCGGCCACCGCCCTCGGTGCCGTGCTCTTCGCTCTCACGGTGGGCATCTCAGCGTCGTCACCCGCCTTGTCGCGCGGCTCCGTTCAACATCTGGGTCGCGACATGAGCCACCGCCGCGCCGGACGGATCGGCCGCGCGCTGGTCACTGCCCAAATCGCGATCTCCTGCGCCCTCTTGGTGGGTGCCGGGCTGTTGATCAAGAGCCTGGCACACGCCCGCTCGGTCGATCTCGGCTTCCAGCCGGATCGAGTGATGACCGCGGAGATCCGCCTGCCGAAGCTGGAATACCCCAACGCCGACAGCCGTTCGAGCTTCTTCGTCGATTTCTTGGATCAAGCGAGCTCCCTGCCGGGCATCACCGGAGCGGCGTGGGTGAGAAGCGCTCCCGGCACCGGCCCGACTTTCTCTTGGCCCTTCCACGTCGAAGGCACCGAGCCCCAACCCAACGCCCCCACCGCCGACGGCGTGCCGGTGAGCCACGGCTACTTCGACGTGCTCGGTATTCCGATGCTGCAAGGAAGAGACTTCTTGCCCGACGAGAGCCGAGCGAGCCAGACCCCCGCGGTCATCGTCAACCGGACCCTCGCCGAGCGCCACTTCGAAGGCTCTCCCGTCGGCCGTCGATTGAAGCTCAGCCAAGATCCGGAAGAGCCGTGGCTGAGCATCGTCGGCGTGGTGGAAGACTCGTATATCGGCACGTCCTCGGGCGGCATCGGCCTATCGACCTCGAAGCGGGAGCAAATCTTCGTCTCGTGGGGCATCGCCCCCTACTCCCGGGCGACCCTGCTGCTCGGCTCGGCAGTCGGCCAACCCACCCAAGCCACGCCCCAGGCCAGGGAGCTCTTGGCTTCTCTCGCCCCTGGGGTTTCCCTGGACAACGTCAACCACCTACACCGCGTGATCGACGAATCCACCTGGGCGTTCGGCCTCTTCGGCAGCTTGTTCGGAATCTTCGGCGGCGTCGCACTGATCCTGTCGATCATCGGGCTCTACGGCGTCTCCGCCTTCGTGCTCAGCCGCAGAATCCAAGAAATGGGAGTCCGACTCGCCCTGGGCGCCACCCGCGCCGATCTACGGCAGCTCATGCTCGGCTCCGCGGCCCGCAGCCTGGCCATCGGCATCGGCGCGGGGTGGATCCTCGGCTACCTCCTGGCCGGCTCCGTACAAGCCCTGCTCTTCGGTGTCGGCACCCTGGACTGGGCGGTCTACGGCCTCATCGCCACCACCCTGGCGATCACCGGGATTTCAGCCGCATTGATCTCCACCGGAAGGATCGGTCGAATCGCCCCGGCGGATGTCTTGAGGGGCTGAGGACCTGAGGGGCTGAAGGGCTGGGGGGCTGGGGGGCTGGGGGGACGTTGAGATATGGCTCACTCGCGAAGCGTGGCCCCATAACCCCGCTGCTCCGCGGCGTCGGCAATGCCGACGGCAAATCGCTCGTGGGCCACCGCGTTGAGGTGATCGTCCCACCCCAACCCGAATTTCGAAGCGGTTTCGGGCCAGCTTCGGGCTTCCGGCAACAATGCCAGCAGCTCGACCACGGGAACGTCGTGCTCCACACCGAGTTCTTGAAAAAGCCGACGATAGTTCAGTCGTCCGGCAAAGGGCGCCATGACCACGGGGATGTCGCGCTCGTTGAGGGTCGAGAGCATGGCACCCAGCGGAACGTAAAGGGTCTTCTCAAGCCTCGGATCCACCTCCGCCTCCGGGACCTTCGGCAACGGCGCCATCCAATGCTCCCGCGGGTCCTCTTTGCCCTGCCTCATCTCCTGCGCTTCTCGCTGCAAACGGTACCTTTCCCGCGTCAGCTGCAAGTAGAGCAAGAGACGGCTTTCCGTCAACCACCACGGCGGCGGCTCCACGTTCGATTCCACCAGATCGATAGATTTATCGAGCAGGCGAGAATCCTCATTGGAGAGATCTCCGTCCACATGAAGGTAGCCCGCTTCGTCCACCTTCATCGCCGGCTCGTTGTCGTTGACACAGGGAACGATCACCACCATATCAGGCTCAAAACCCAACGCGATCCGATCCAACACCGCCTTCTGTTGAAAGCTGTTGTACCCGGCAACACCAAACCCCAACACCTCCACCGGAACCCCATAGCGCCGGGTCAGCTCCCGAGCCAACACCTCACCCACCGAGTCCTCGAACGGAACCCCGAATCCGAACGCATGGGAATCACCGAGCAAAGCCACCCGCCAATGCCCCGGCGTTTTCTTCTCAGACCACTCAGGACCCCGAAAACCGAGCCGATTGATGCTCAGAGGCACCCCATATCCAATACCCTCGAAACCGGGCTCATAGGTGTAGTGAAGCCCCGGAATATCGGAAGTCCGATAAAAGCTCGCAATCGGCCAGAACGTATGCTCCGGCACCAAAACACGGGCCAGCACCTCACCCAGCCCAGCCGTGATCAACACCACCAAGACACCGGTCATGCACACAAAGATCCAACGTCGTGTGGCGGAGATCGAGGGATGGGATCCAGCGGCGGTCATGGGGCTCTTCGATGTAAAAGGAGTGAGGCGGATTTGGAACCCGCCGAGTATAGCTGCCGAGTCGAGACTCAGGTGACCGACAGGTCCACGCGGGAAGAGGTCGACTTGCGGAGTCTGACGATTGCTCTACAAGGAGAAGGCATTGAAGGTAACGACCCATGTGAGCGCGCGGGAACCACCGGCATGATGGTCCCCACTGGCTAATTGCAGCATGGAGCTCTGGACGCGTGGCTTGCCGAGCGCGTGCGCAAGTCGACCAGCGATCACGCGAAGGGTTGATTGCTATTTGATTGCTGGCACGCGAAAAGGGCACCTCATGAGAAGCGCCCTTTGCTATCGTAAAGCCTTGTGGCTGAACATTTTGTAGATGGTGCACCCGTAGGGATTCGAACCCCAAACCTTCTGATCCGTAGTCAGGTACACATCCAGGCCCCCATTTACGATTTGTTCACACATGCAGCCATAACCTCTTTGTTTTCAGCTTTCATGATAGAGTCGACCTCGAAGCAAGAACCACAAGAGTGCATAGATTTCGATCTGATGTGGTTACTTGATGGTTACTTCTGAACTGCCTGGAGGTCGCGATGAGGCTCACCAAAACTGCCGCTGATGCAGCCACTTTTGCTGGTGGAACGGACTATCGTTGGGATGACGCTCTGCCGTGTTTTGGGTTGCGGATCTATCCAAGCGGGCGGAAGGCGTTCGTTGTCAGTTATCGGTACCAGCGGCGTAAGAAAATCAAGGTTCTGGGTCGTTACGGCGTGCTGACAGTCGACCAAGCTCGGCGGCGTGCGAGGGAAGTGCTGGCCGAAGTGACTTTGGGGCACGAGCCATCAACCTCCCGGAACGAGGCATCAGATGCTCTACCGACTTTTGCCGACTTGGCAGAGCGCTACCTTCGAGATCATGCGATCCCGAAGAAGAAACCCAAGAGCGCTGCTGAAGACAAGCGCATGCTGGAAGCCACCATCCTCCCTGCGTTCGGCACCATTGCAGCGGAAGCCTTGAGTCGTGACGACATCTCTCGCTTGCACAGCTCGCTCGGTGCCACGCCCTACAAAGCGAATAGGGTGCTCGCGCTGCTACGGAAAGCCTGTAACCTGGCAGAAGCTTGGGGCTGGAGACCAGACGGTTCGAACCCTTGTCGCCATGTACAGCCCTTCAAGGAGAAAAGCCGCGAGCGGTTTCTCTCCGCCGAAGAGCTTGGTCGGCTAGGCGTGGTTTTGAATGAGGCAGAGGAGAGTGAAGTGGAGTCGCCGGTGGCGCTTGCTGCGATTCGGTTGCTGCTGCTCACGGGTTGTCGGAAGTCTGAGATTTTGAGTCTCCGCTGGGAAGAGGTCGATCTGGAACGACAGGTTCTGTTCCTTCCTGATTCCAAAACTGGTGCCAAGGTGGTGCCACTCGGAAGAGCGGCCGTCGATGTTCTTGAGCACCAGAGAATCGTGCAAGGCAACCCGTACGTCTTCCCAGGCAGAGGAGGAAAGGGGCATTTAATCGGTCTTCAGAAGATCTGGGAGCGAATCCGGGAATCAGCGGAGCTTCCCGACGTGCGCCTGCATGACTTGCGGCATTCCTTTGCCAGCGCAGGAGCTGGCGTTGGTATGGGACTCCCCATTATCGGAAAGATCCTCGGTCACGCTGATCCCGGGACGACTGCTCGCTATGCTCACTTGGCGACGGATCCGTTGGTGCAGGCGGCTGATCAGATCTCGAAGAAGCTGGCAGCCGGCTTGGGAGAGATTCCGTCTCCTCTCGAATAGTGCCTATGCTCACTTCGGGAGATGGTGAGTGGCGAATCCAATTGCCGTCGAGCAGCCAGGACCAGGTGAACCTGGGTATTTTGTTTCTATGCAGGCTTGCCGAAGGACACACTCTTACAATGAGTGTCCTTCAAGATTTTGTCCGCTTTCCGAGGTGCTTTTCGTCGGCTGCCTGGCATTCTGTGGGGTCGAGGGGCGAAGCCCCTGCAAGAGCGATTGGGCTTCGAGCTTTGCTCGGCTGCCCAATTGCAATCTTGCCCCTGCCCTAAGCTGTGCTTCCAAGGTGGGGTCACCGCTCACCTCTGCGGCAGCTTTGCTGCCCACTGCGGAAAAGCCCGGGGATGTTGGTCAGCCGTGGGAGGCTCGGCAATCATCGTCAAAGATGGACATCTTCGTCGTCGACTTTGGCGACGTCTCTGCGGAACCTTTGCTGCCTGAAACGCAAGCAAAAGATTAGACCGCAGGAAGGTCAACACAAGACCGAGCACCCTCTCTTCTTGAGAGTTGATACTGGACACTCATCTCAATAGTAGGGTAGCTTTACCAATTAAGCAGTCTCGAACGCTCTGATGATATTCTACTAAATCGCGCAATATGCGCATAACTAGAACCTTGCATATTGACTGCCAGAAAATTCTGTAAAATAGCTCTGTCATGTACAGGCGGAGGAGAATTCGATTTGACGAGCATTGAATATTTACTTGATTCAAGAAAGATGATATAATTTAATAGATTTCAATTCGATTTCTGCTGCCAAAACCCTTCTCTCTCGACGGCATAAGGCAAAGATTAAGCAGTCATAGAAAGGCAGCTGCTCAAGAATGCCAAAAAAGCAATGATGGCAACCTACCGCCCCATGAGAGGCACGTTGCCTCGTTGCAGCAGAGGAGTCAACTTTCTGTAGTTGAACTCTATGGCACAGGATTAAGGCGGCTAGGACAACTCATAGATCGAAACCGAAGAGAGATCACCTCAATTGAAAATAAGCTAGCCGAACTCATCGGAGATGATGAACGACCACTAGATGAGATTCAGAAAGACTGGCAAGCAAAACTCGTTGCTGAGACAAAGAGACGTCAGAAGATTGCTGCTAAGAAGGCGGCCCAGGAGTTTACTGAGAATTAGCACATACAGAAAAAGAGAGGTACTGAAATGACCGAGCTAGACCACTACGAAGAGCATTTCCCTGCGGTCCAAGACAGTAATGAAATTGCCGAATTTCTGAAAAAGCACCATCATGAAGTGAGCAAAAAAGTCAGCAAGCTCGCTCTTGCCAGAGAGAACCAATCTCTCCTCAGACGGCTCTTCCCCACGGATCTCGACAAGGTTTTTGCAGATGCAAAGGTACAGGCTGCAACTACAGAGTTGTCGTTTCGCCATGCCGCGCTTGAACTCAGCGCAAAATCTAAGATGGAAGCGGTGGAGGAGCAATGCCAGGTTATGGTCAGGATGGTCAAGTCTCACCATCGAGCCGAATTCGCAAAATTCGTTACTGAGGCGTATTTGAGGCTCAGTGAAGACGTCGACCAGAAAACCAAAAGGCACCTCGAAGGTTCACGCAAGAGATACGAGACCTACGAGGAGTTCAAAGACCTCCCTGTTGGCGCCACATACATGAAGCACATCACAGCAGCCGATGATAAATTTTTTCGATGGCTCGAGAAATTGCTTGAGAACTTTCGCTCGATTGCAGATGAGAAGGTTCGGCAATACCGTTTATAGCAGATTGTGGAACTGGCATGCGATTGAGAGGTGAAATTTACATGGGTTTACCGCTAGCCTAGCCCACACGCCTACCGACGAAAATACGAATCATGAAGAGCCGACAAGAGGGGGGGGGGCATTCGCAATGAAAGATTTTTTTATATTCTGTTCAGGGGCGTCTCGCGACGTTCTGGAGCTGTGCTCGTCAGCCGAAAGATCGAAGCAAGTCATGGTCGGAGTGACCATTCTGTTTACCGGCATATTTGCTGCGATTTCATGCTTTTATGCATTGTACAAGGTTTTTTTGGGCGAAGCCTATGCCGTGCCATTATCGATAGCATTCGGTTTTCTATGGGGCGTCTTCGTCTTCAACCTGGACCGTTTTCTAGTCTCTACTGTTCGCAAAGAGGGCTCCTTCATCAAGGATTTTCGCAATGTTTCGCCGCGTATCCTCTTGGCGATAGTAATCGCCCTTGTGATAGCAACTCCTTTGAAGATCAGAATCTTCGAAGATCGGCTTGAGCGGCAAATTCATGAGATGAGGAAAGTCGAATCTGAGCGAGACAAAGAATTCTATGAGAGTAATTCTTCTTTGAGTACCTGGAGAGAAGAGCGATCCAAGCTGGATTCGCAGCTTGCCGCAGTCTATGACAAGAAGACCTCCAACCCAGAAAATGCTGACCTTGAGTTTCAGCGTCAGCTTTACAAGGACTGTACTGAAGAAGTTGATCGCCTTGAAGAAGAGAAAAGAAAAAACATCCCTCTGGTGAATGCCGAGCTGGAGAAAGTTCAGACTGCTATCAACCAGGAGGTAGAGTCCCGACAGAAGGCACGTGATGATGAGGAGGCTGCTAGTGCCGAGCTTCAGGACGTACGACGTAGGATCGACATCTATCTGGAGACAGAAGCCACCCTTCAACGGGAAATCGCCCCGAATACAATCGAAATCTCTTCGCGAGTACCATCTATTCCTACTGGACTAAGAAATGAGAGGATCGCTGCACAAGAGAGAATCAACCAGGTCCAGGCTCTTCAGCGGGAACTCTCGGCAAGAATCAATAAGCTCGTCTTCGACCGTAAGAATATTCAATTACGTAAGACCGAGCTGGCAGGGGCTCCCGGCCGAAAACGACAGGAGTGTCAAGAAGTACAGCAGGAAATTACACGGATCAGCCAGCAAATAGAAATTGCTCACAATGAGTGGCAGCAAGAAATCGAAGAACAAATAGCAGTCAATACCGATCGAATGAATGCCGCGCAGGAGAAAGTTGACGCTGGCATCAAGGAAGGTGCCAAGGCAATTGATATCTCATATAGCGGAAATTTTCTGACACAGCTGGAAGCTCTCGGGAAGCTCGTGGAAAAACCCTTTACGATGTTTTGGTGGATCCATTGGATGATATCAATTCTTTTTATATTGGTGGAGACAGCACCTATATTGGTAAAACTCCTCACTCCCCGAAGCGCCTACGATTCGATTGCCGACAAGGTTGATGCAGAAAGCGAGATTGCCGGGATACAGTTCGCGGTAAATCACCGAAAAATTAAGGTTGCTCAACTTTTGAAGGATCGAATGGCAGAAGTACGTACCGCAAACGAATTACTCTTTGATGAATATCAAAAACGGCTCCTGCACTTTGGGGACCTGATGGCGGATAATCTTGACAGTTTCAATAAGCTTGCACTGAAACTATCGAAACTGGAACGAGGACCAGCAGTCTTAGAGTTGCTTCATGAGCTTTACGACAAGGTTACTGAGGATGCCTTGCGGGGATTCGACAAGAGAAGCAGAGAAATCGTGGCAGAAGAGGGAGAGCTCTTGGATGCTGTTGAAAGGAAACACCATCGCGGCTAGCCCCTTGATCAAAATAGAGGTTTTGTGTTCTTGTACTAAGTTCGCCTAGCATCCCACTCTCTCAACATCACCCTAAGAAACGGGCGAGACCTGCCTCCGATGATTCGACCGTGGAGAACGTACTCATCCGCCCTGAGAATGTCGCCAACGGAGCCCCCCGGCATCCCAACCTCATCACCGATTCCTCGACATCTCCTGAGTCCCGCGGCAGGATGAATTTCGTCTTCGGACACCTTCACCCTTCTTCGATTTTTCCCAAGGAGATCATCTCCTCGCCCTCTTCTCTTTTCCTTCATGGCGATCAGCATTTCCCAAGCTCGCGAAATCCTTGGCTCCGATGCGGAAGCGCTGTCCGACGAAGAGATCCACAAGATCCTGGAGGGTCTCTACCTGCTCGCCAACGATCTGCTTGATGGATCAAGGGATGAAAATCTATAGTCGTGGTGCTTTTATCCCCCTTTCCATGACCAGCCCCTTAAAACCAGCCGTCATCTATTGCCGTGTCTCCAGCGAGAAACAAGCCACCGAGGGAAATGGCCTCACCAGCCAGGAATCCAGTTGCCGCCACTACGCCGTTGACCACGGTTACGATGTCCTCAAAGTCTTTACCGACGACTACACCGGCGGCGGTGATTTCTGGAAGCGGCCCGGCATCACCGCCCTGCTTGAGTTTCTCGATGGACAGAATGAAGAAATTGCCGTCATCTTCGATGATCTCAAGCGTTTTGCCCGCGACACCATGTTCCATCTCCAGCTGCGTCAGGAGCTGACCTCACGCAATGCCGTTCCTCGCTGCCCCAACTTCCGATTCGAAGAGACCCCAGAAGGACATTTTGTAGAAACGATCATCGCCGCCACTGCTGAGCTGGAGCGCAAGCAGAACCGGCGACAAGTGATCAGTCGCATGAAGGCGCGTTTTGAAGCTGGGTATTGGGTGTTCGCGCCGCCACTGGGCTATTGCTATACCCGCCAGAATGGCGAAAAACGTCTCGTGCCGGAATATCCAAACGCCACCATCGCTAAAGAAGCCCTCGAAGGATTTGCATCAGGCAAACTTCCAGACAAAGCCAGTGTCGCCAGATTCTTCGAGGCAAAGCAATGCTATAGCCGCTGGTCGAGAGGAAAGACCCTCGTCCTGCAAAAAGTCGAGCGCTTCCTCCGCAACGAAATCTACAGTGGGTGGTGTACATCCAAACGCTGGGGGCTCAAAGTGCGCGGAATCCATGAGCCCCTGATCTCTGAAGAAACCCACCGCCGAATCCGAGATCGGCTGAAAACACGTCGCCCCTTCCGAATGCGACGCGATGCTCGCAAAGAGTTCCCCTTGCGCAACGATGTCCATTGCTCCCAATGCCAAAAATCACTGACCGGATACTGGGCACAGGGTCGCAGCAAAAAATACCCCTACTACAGCTGCCAAACGCCCCGCTGCGTCAATATTCGAACCGAGAAAATGGAAGCCATCTTCGTTGACCACCTCTCCAAAGCGACACCAACACCAGAAGCGTTGAAGCTTTTCCGCGCCGCGCTCTTAGACGTCTCCAAAGATCGAGAGCTGCTCCGCCGCAATGAACAAGAACAGCGTCGGCAACGCCTCGCAAAGATCGAAAAAGAAACCACCGGCTTCTTGGAAGCCCTGGCACGCGCACCCACTCCAGCAGTCAGCGAAGTCTACGAAGCGCGCATCGAAAAACTCCAACTTGAAAAAGCAGAGCTTCTAGACCTTCCCGACCGAGACCCCGCGTCGGAAATTGAACCAGTCTTGGAGAAGGGGCTTGAAGTGCTCAAGAATCCAGCCCAGTACTGGCTTTCGGGCGATTTGCGTGCGCGGAAACTGACCCAAAAACTCGTATTTGAAGGGGCTATTCCGTTCGATCCTAAGAAAGCCTATCGAACCGCCAGATTCTCGCTTCTGTACAGGCTTCTTAGGGGGCCTGAAGGTGGTTCAGGACGTTTGGTGGACAGAATCCACAGGAACTTGAACCCGGTAGCCGAAGAGTTCCTACGCTGGGGAGAAATTCTAGAAAACTACTTTCGGCTGGATGCCGGGGAGTCCTCAGGCTGACCTCCTTCGATGGTTCGGCTGAGTCAGCTCACCCCTCAGCTCTTTCGCAGCACAACAGGACATTGTGCAAGGAGTTCCTCGCCAAGCCCTTCCTTCCGGTCGGGCAAGGCAGAAACTTTGCACGAATGCACTTTTGTGCTTTGCGCTCCTGTCCATCAGCACGGTTGAAGGAAGACAGACCAACCTCCTCCCCAACCACCAGCCAGCTTGCTCAGCCTGAGAAATTTGTATGGAGAGTTGTATTTCAGTGGTCGCTGAGGTGTTTTTCGCATTGATGCGAACAGCCCACTAAGTGCTATGTAATCAGTATCTTACATTCTCGAAAGATGTCCAGTGAGGTGATCCGGTTAGGGTATCCAACAACCGGATAGGGCAAACGGGTAGCGCTGCACCAAATCATCCTTTCTCTTCGGTCCAATCTGGGCGAATCAGCAAGGAGAGGAAAAAGCGCTGGCTTAGGGGTGAGCAGGCCACGGCGTTTCATCCAACCACTGCCGATGAGCAGGATTCTGAGACCAGTAGTGCCGCGTCTCAGGGTGCAGCTCCGAAGCTGGAAGCACCCCCTCCGCTCGTCGGCGAATGACCATCAGAATTTTTTGTAGAGCTTGCTGAGTCGGAATCCACGTTTCCGGGTGAGGCTGCCATGCCTGATGCCAGAGCACGCGGATATGTGCCCCGGAAGCCGGATCAACTCCACGCTCCAGGTCAACCGCCTCGAACCACTCCAGCACGTCGATCAACTGGGACCGTTCCACAGAACGAAGGTGCTGAACTACAGGGCGCGGATAGGGAGCTGGTGAAGCCTGCCAAAACTCCATGCGCCGTTGCAGGACGTGAGCAGGTTCCACTTGTGGAAACCAGACTTGAGAATCGCCACCGTTATCGAGTCGATCCATGGGAAGGGAAAAAATACGAATGGGAATGATGCTCTGCTCCTCGCCGGAATTCCTCCTCCATACTGAGCACGAAGTCGAGTGCCAGACCGTTCACGTCGTTGACTCCGGTCTCCAGATCAGAGTCAAGGATCTTTTCGAAAACAACTTTTTGCAGCCGCGTCAGCAGCTCGCGTTCAATTTCTGCCGGAGTGACGAAGAGATCGCAAGGAGACATTCAAGGTCGGGAAAAAGGTCATCCCACACAGTACGATCGGTTCGGAAGCCCGGTCAAGTCGATTTCAAGGGGTAGAAAACCTACCCTCGCCAAAAGCACCACCAGGAGCAACAATCCTGCGCTTGACTGGGTGGGGATTTTGGTGGGTTGCAGCAGTCTCCTCGCATCACGCCAGAAGCGTCGCAAGGTCCCCATCACTCGTCAGGTGTCTGGCGGTCAAGTTCGTAGCGGCGAACATGAGCATCAGGTCGCTTTCAGGTCCCTGGGAGTGATGGAGAGTGGAGCCTGATCCGAAGCGATGGTCCGATCGCTGGGCCAGGGGCGCTGGTTACTCTGTGGTTACTCAACGCAGAAAAGACACTTCCGAAGAAGTGCCTTTGAATATCTGCAAAGCCTTGCGGCTAAAGCTTTTAAGGAATGGTGCACCCGTAGGGATTCGAACCCCAAACCTTCTGATCCGTAGTCAGATGCTCTATCCAGTTGAGCTACGGGTGCGTCCTCGGCATCGCTGCCGCGGAGGCGGGATTGTAGACGATCGGTTTCGGCGCTGCAAGCCTGTGGCGGAATTTTTTTGCCACGGGTGCTTTCGGCGCTGAATCGAGGCCTATTCGATGAGGCCGTCCAGGGGTGAGGACGCGGTGGCGTAGAGTTTTTTCGGGATTCGGCCGGCGTGGGCGGCGAGCCAGCCGGCTTCGACGGCTTGTTTCATGGCGTAGGCCATGCGGATGGGGTCGGCGGCACCGGCGACCCCGGTGTTCATGAGCACGCCGTCGGCTCCCAGCTCCATGGCGATGGCGGCGTCGGAGGCGGTGCCGACGCCGGCGTCGATGATTACGGGCACGTTGGATTGCTCGATGATGATCTGCAGGTTGGCGCGGTTGCGGATGCCCATGCCGGAGCCGATGGGCGCGCCCAGGGGCATGACCGCGGGCACGCCGAGGTCTTCGAGCTTTTTGCAGGTGATGGGATCGTCGCTGGTGTAGGGCAGCACCACGAATCCTTCGTCGATCAGGATTTTGGTGGCTTTGAGCAGCTCGACGTTGTCGGGGAAGAGGGTTTTGGGATCCCCGAGCACCTCGAGCTTGACCCAATTCCAGCCCCCCAGCTCGCGGCCGAGGCGGGCGGTGCGCACGGCGTCGTCGGCGTTGTAGCAGCCGGCGGTGTTGGGCAGGAAGAGGTATTTCTTCGGGTCGATGTGATGGATGAAGGCGTTGGGGTCCGGATCGTTGAGGTCGACGCGGCGCAGGGCCACGGTGACCATTTCCGTGCCGGACACCTCGAAGCTGTGGACCATGGTGTCGGCGTCGGTATATTTGCCCGTGCCGAGGATCAGCCGGGAATGGAAGGTTCGATCGGCGAGAGTCAGCGGCTCGACAGTAGTGTGAGAGACCGTGTGAGACGCGTTGTCGGTAGCGGTGGTCATGGAATGGGTTCCGTGGCAATAGGTTCCGTGGCAATGGGTCGGCGAGTCCACGGGCTGCGCGCCCGCGGGGTGTGGCTCGATTCTAATGCTATTCGTTCGCGGTCGAGCCGTGGATCAGCTCATGTGCATGCCGGTCATCGGCCGATGCTCGGCCATGTCCTCGTCTTCGAGCCCTTCCAGACGTCCGGCATACCACTCCGTTCCGGGGAAAGCGGTGATGCCGTGGGCGATGACGGACATCAACACCGTGGCCACCACGGTGGAGAAGATCAGCTCTTCTTCCGCCAGCTGCGAGGTGCTCACCACCAAGAGGCCGAAGAGGATGGAAGCAATGCCCCGGGGCCCGAACCAACCGATGAAGAGCACGGTTTCCTTGCGCACCCCGGCGCCGATCAAGCTTAGGGCCACCGGCACCAGCCGAACCAAGGTCAGGCTGAGCAAGCCGTAGACCCACGGCTGCCATCCCAGATGCGCCAGCTCAGGCACCATGGTCGCGCCGAAGACCAAGAACACCAACAGGGTGAGCAGCTGCCCTTCGGCCTCGGCGAATTCATAGAGACCGTGACGCAAGGATTCGGGCATGGTGTTGCCGAGGGCCAGGCCGGCGACGAAGGCGGCGATGAATCCGTTGCCGTGCACGAGCTCCGCGCCGGCAAAGGCCAATAGGGCCAGGCCGAGGGAGGAGAGGTGCTGGAAGGTTTCGTTCATCCAGCCCCGACGATCCGCGGTGATGATGATCTTGGCGCCGAAATAGCCCACCAGCACACCCACCAGCGGCCCCAGGGTCACCTGCAGGGCGGCGAAGCGAAGCCAATATTCCGTGCCACCCAGGCCGGGCAGCGCCGACGAGCAGGTGGAAAGGAATACCAGCACTAAGGGCAGGGCGATGCCGTCGTTGAGACCGCTTTCCACGTTCAAGGTCTGGCGAATGCGAATCGGAACCTTCGGGCTCGACACCACGGCCTGGCCGAGGGCGGCGTCGGTGGGCGCGAGCACCGCCGCCAACAGGGCTGCCTCCCAGAAGGTGAATTCGGGGAAGAGACCCGTGGCCACCAGGGCGCCGAGGCCGATGGTCAAAGGCAGACCGATCAGCAGCAGACGGACGGGCAAGGCGTGAAATTTTCGCAACGAAGCGAGGCGGATTCGCGACGCGTCGGTGAAGAGCACCAACACCAAGGTGATCTCCGCCAGGCTGTGGATGGTTTGCTCAGGAACTTCCAGGTGAGTGCCCCCCAACCACGCGACGAAGAATCCTACGGCGACGAAGAAGATCGGTGGAGTGAGAATGGAGCTCTCGGCCCGGCGCGACAGCACGCCGAAGACGAGAATACAGAGGGCGACGAGGACCAGGACGGGGGTTTCCATCGATTGGGCTCCAGCGATCGGCAAAAGGATTGAGCAGGCTGACTCTATCCTCTTTGGTGATCGCCACCGCCCCTGGGTTACACGCGGCCGGCTCCCTACGAGCCTGAAGCTTCGTCTTGGGGATCCACCGGGACAGGCTCCGACGCCTCCGCCTCCGCGTCAGACGCTTCCGGCTCTCGTGATTCGGGCTCCGTCGCTTCCGGCTCCGCTGACTCCGGCTCCGGTGCTTCGGGCTCCGCAACCTCGACCGCAGGACGAGACGGCGTGGCCGTGGGTTGCGACTCGACGCTCGCCAGCGCATCTTGGACCCGCTCCCGCTCATAGCTCGACTCGATGCGATCGCGGAATCGCGTGAAGGAGAGGTCGTCGGCCATCGCGGCGCCGTGGTGTTCGATCAAGGACACCAAGAGCGCGGCGGCTTGGAAGTCGCTCTCGATCTCTGCCGCATCGAGGAGATCCGACACCTGCGACGGATCCATGGTCGCACCCAGGGCCTCGGCGGCAGTGGCCAACGCGTGATCCGATTCGACCCCTTCCAGCAGCTCGAAGATTTCCGGCTCAAAGGTCTGCCCCGGTTGGGCTTGGGAAGCCACGGCCATCAACAGCTGGGACAGCTCGTGATCGGACTCGATCTGCTTGGCGACGGCATAGAGCGCCCGGCGATTCTCGGTGGCCGCTTGGGGTCGCAAAAAGGCGCCGATCGCCCGGTGCAGGGAGTAATCGGACTCGATGGAGCGCAGGAGGTCCATGAGGCTCGCCGGCAGCTCGAGCTCCGGTGCGTGCAGCTCGGCGACCCGTGTCATCAATTGCAAGCTCTCGTGATCGGACTCGATGTGCCGTGCCACCTCGAGCAAGGCGTCGAGGGTCGAGGTCGAAGGCTGCTGAGCTGCATAGAGCGAATCGATGATCGACTCCAAGAGTCGACGCAAGTGGTAGTCGCTCTCGAGCTCGCTCGCCGCAGCCACGAAGCTCTCGAGCACACCGGCGTCTTCCAAACGGCTCCCGGGCACGTTCTCGAGCAATTGCGCCAAGTGGTAGTCGGAATCCATCTGCTGCTGGGCTCGGCTCAGGATCCGGCTCAGATCTTCGGAAGACAGCTCGGAGGAGCCTTCCGTCAGCTCGAGAAGCTTGCCGAGATAGGTCGCGGTCACCGCATCGCTGGAGATGAAGGACACCTCCTCCAACACACCGTCCACCCCGGATTTAGCGAGAATCTCTTGGACCCGCCGCTCGGCGTCGATGCCCGTGCTGCGGAAGATCCTCAGCAGCACGCCCGCCAGCCATTGCTCCGCTTCGGCATCGAAGTCCCGCCCTTGACCGTCGACTCGATAAACGTAGTCGGGGGAGCCGTCGGATTTCGGGGTGACCACCAAGCGATGTTTGACGCCGTCGAGCCGTTCCTCAATCCTCAGTCTGGCTCCCGCCTCCAACCGGGCCACTCGACGATCGCCCTCGAATTCCACCTTGCCCCGACTTTTGACTGTCAAGCGGTCCCGCCCGTCTCGCATGGAGATGGAATAGCTGCCGTCCTCACTGTGGGATTCTAGCCGCCACCCGGGGTGTCCCGATTGGAAGGCCTCCACGGCGAGCACGAAGACGGCAGCGATGCCGAGTCCGATCATGATTTGGTGGACGGTGCTCAAATGCTGTCTTTTCATGCGGGAGATCCTCTGCCTGCGAGTGCAATAGGATGAGTGGAACGAGGACGGGCGCGACATCGCCCCTAATGCTTCTGTCTGAGCTGGCAAACGGAAATATCCCGAAAAAAGTTCCATGACTCCAAAAAATTCGGCATCGGAGCGTTCGCAAAGCGACTCCACGAGACGTCTCAGCGAGAATTATTTGCGGATTTACGAGGTGGTTCGACGCGTTCCCGAGGGACGGGTGGCGACTTACGGGCAGGTCGCGGCGATCGCGGGTCTCCCGGGGCATGCCCGCCAAGTGGGTTACGCCCTGCACGCTTCCCGGCCGGAGGACGATCTGCCCTGGCAGCGCATCGTCAACGCCAAGGGCGAGGTGAGCCCCCGCAGCGAGCCCGGATACGAAGGTTTGCAGCGGGCCATGCTGGAGGCCGAAGGGGTGATCTTCAATACCGCCGGACGGATCGACCTCAAACGATTTCGCTGGCAAGAAGCCTAGTCCCGTCTCCATCTGCTGCGCCCCACGTACCCATGTTATAATCGCAAAGTTTCTATGGCTGATGAGCAGGGTCACCGCGACAGCTCACCTCGAGCAGGCTCATCGAAAGCGGGATGGTCGCTCGCCACCCAGCCGAGGCCCCACATCATTGAATCAGCTACCTAGACCTCTCATCTGACCTATCTATTTTGGAGGCTCCATGCGCCATCGCATTTCTTATCTCTCTGAAGCTTCACACCACATGATTCGCTTTTCGGGCGCATTCTCATGGGGCGTCGCTCTCCTGCTGCTGCTTGCCGCCCAAGCTCAGGCCACCCAATTCGTGCGCGTCAGCGATCAGGATTTGGCCGACGGCAGCGCGGCCATCCTAGAAGTCGAGCTGCTCGACGCCCAACCGGCCATCGGCTCCGGCTTCCCCGCCACCGACGTCTCCATGAGCGTCCGGCGGGTGATCAAGGGCAATCCCACCCTCAGCCACGTCACCGTGCGCCTGCCCGGAGGCTTTGATCCCATTTCAGGATTGGACATGTATTTCCATGGCGTCCCGGAGCTTCGACGGAACGCCCGGGCGCTGATCTTCCTGAGCGCCAATCCAGCCGAGACCTCGGGCAAAGCCGGGGCGTCGGCCCATCGCCTGCACCACCTTTTCCAGGGTTTCTTCCATGTCGCGGATACCGTCGACGGCCAAACCGTCGCCTACCGCGTTTTCGCCGATGCCCAGGAAATCGTGCTCTCGGGTCGCAAGACCCTGGCACCGGAAGGCCCCCGTGATCTGGAGCGATTCACCGCTTGGCTCGAGACCCGCGCCCGGGGTGGCAAGGGAGTCGCCGATTACCACACGGAGCTCACCGTGGCGGACCTCGGCCCGCAGCAGCAAAAATTCACCCTCCTGGTGCGCCAGGGTTTCAATCCCCGTTGGCGAGATTTCCACGGCGGCAACCCGGACAACCCGGGTCGCTCCGTTCGCTTCTTCACGTTCAACGGCAACCAAGCCGGTATTCCGGGCGGCGGCCATTCCGAGTTTCAACAGGCGATCAATGCTTGGGTCTCGGACGGCGGCAGCGACATCCGCTACGTCTATGGCGGCCGGACCAATTCCCAGGGCGCGCTGAGCTTCTTTGACGACATCAACGCCATCACCTGGGACGACCCGGGCAATGTCTTCGACGAGGCCTTCAATTGCGCCACCGGCGGCACCATCGCGGGCGCCTCTTCTTGGACCAGCCCCAATGCCCCGGATCGACACCACACCTTCAACGGCCGCACCTTCACCACTATTTACGGGGCGGACATCGTCACCAACAAAGGCATTTCCTGTTGGATCGGCACCAATCGACGCGCCCAGGAGGTCTTTGCCCACGAGCTCGGCCATACCCTCGGAGTCGGTCATTCCTGCACGTTGGACAACAACTCTTGCGCCAGCACCGTGCTCAACCAGGCGATCATGCGCGCCCAAGCCCACGGCGACAATCGTGGAGCGGCGCTCAACTCCGACGACCGGGCAGCGGTCCGATTCCTCTACACCAACAACATCCAACCACCGCCGGCGCCCACCAACATGACCGCCACGGCCGTCAATGAAGGTCAGGTCAGGCTCACCTGGAACGCCTCGGGCAACGTCAACAGTTTCGTCATCGAGCGGCGGGTGAACGGCGGCAGCTTCTCGCAGCTCACCACCGTCGGCGGCTCGCAGCGGGCCTACAACGACAACACCGTGAGGTCCGGCACCACCTATGGGTACAAAACCAGGGCGGTCAACTCGGCCGGGTCCTCGGACCAGGATTCCAATATCGCCAACGTCACGACACCCGGGTCGACCCCGCCGACCGGAGTGACCGTGCAAGCCTTGACCGCGACCTCGGCCATGGTGACCTGGACCGACAACTCGACGGGTGAAACCGGTTTCGAAATCGATGCTGACGGCTTCGGCGCGTTCTTCCCCGCTTCCCGCCCCGGAGCTAACGCCACCTCAGCCATTGTGACCGGGCTCAACCCGAGCACGACCTATACCTTCCGGATTCGATCCGTGGGCTCCCCCGAAGGGAGCTCGTCCTATACGCAAAGCAATCAGATCACGACCCCTGCGGGCACGCCGGTGCCTTGTGTGGCCAACGGCAACACCCAATGCCTGCGGAACGATCGATTCAAGGTGCAGGTGGCCTGGCGCAACTTCGAAGACGCCACGGGAACGGCCAGTGTGGTGGAGGTCGGGTCGGAGAGCTCCGGCTTATTCTGGTTCTTCGATGAAAACAATTGGGAAATGTTGGTCAAAGTGCTCGACGGCTGTGTGCTCACCGACCACTTCTGGGTATTTGCCGCCGCCACCACCAATCTCGAATACCACTTGCAGGTGATCGACACGGAAACCGGACGGGGATCGGTTTATGAAAATCCCCTCGGCACCTCGTCCGCGGCGATCACCGACACCGAAGCCCTCTCCTGCGCCGAGGGTTTGACCAACGCCGATTCCGGCGACCTGGAGCCGGCGGTGATTCGCTACCGACAAACCACAGATTTCATGGCCACGGAATCCGAATCGGGGCTCAGCGACCTCAGCTCAGCCATCGATACCTCGGTGTTGTCCGAAGGTCTGGTGCGGGGTGATCAAAAAGCGGATTGCACCGCCGACAATGCATCTCTTTGCCTGACCAATAATCGTTTCAAAGCGGAGGTCACCTGGCGGGACTTTTCCAACAACGAGGGCTCGGCCTCGGTGGTAGACCTGCCGGTAGTGGCCGACGATTCAGGTCTCTTCTGGTTCTTCCAATCCGACAATTGGGAGATGTTGGTCAAGGTGCTGAACGGTTGCGGTATCAACAACCATTTTTGGGTGTTCTCTGCCGCCACCACCAACGTGCAATACACCTTGAAAATAACCGATACGGAAAACGGGCAATTCCGGCTATTCACCAATCCACTCGGTAGCTCGTCACCGGCGATTACGGATGTGGAGGCGTTTGCGACCTGCCCGTAGACCAACGGCAGGAGAAGGATGGCTGGAAAACAAAAGGAGGCGAAAAGAGCTTCGCGCCCTTCCCTGGCCCGGAGCATGCTCCGGGCAGGGGCAGAGTCCTCGGGCAATCCTTGGAGGTGGCGTTCGACCGGGCTGCGCCGCACCGTTCTCGGGCCGATAGAGCCCGATCAGATCGGGAATCGGCACACGAGCTCGATGAAACGTCTGACGAAAGCCGGCGAAGTGCCGAGCGAGGGAAAAGGAGATCCCTTATACTTCCGTAGTCGACTCCATCGTCTTGCCCTCGGACCCAACGATCATAGGCGCCCAGCCGTGATCTAATGGGTTTGGCTCGAAAAATGCTATGAATGGATTCGCGGTGAATCGGTAAAACCGGCGACCCATTCTATGTTGATACACATGTCATGTTGATACAAACGTCCCCACCTTCGGACATCCTGCACGACCGCCTGCTGGCGGCGCTCGATCAATTGATCAAGCAGCGTTACGGCAACTTCAAACGCGCTGAGGAATCCACCGGGGTTCGTACCATCACCTTGCGGCAGTGGCGTCGGGGAAGCCGCAGACCGAGCCTGCTCAGAATCCTTCAAACTGTTGAGCAGCTTCAGTTTACGTTCATCGATGTGGTGCGGGAAGCGAGTCTTTATCCCGAGCTCTACCGAGAGCCGAGCTTGCAGCTGGCGGCCGTCCTTCCCCGCCAAGAGCCGCACGACTCGGTGCTGGCCGAGGTGCTCTCACGACCTTCGTGGCGTCAGCCCGGTCTCAACGCATGGTGTGAGATTCCGACGTCTTTCGACCGTCTGGAATCTCTCCTCGGTGAGGATCCAAGGGTCGCCAAGGTGGAGTTTTTGGAATATTTAACCCGGGCCGCCGACGAAGAAAACCGAGTCGCGGCTCTCTGTTTATGGGCGATGTGGCTCAATTCACAGGGTGCCAATATCGACGCCGGTCTGGCGATTCGGGCCGCCCTCGAACGCATCTCACCTTCTTGCCCACTGCACTTTCTCCTCTTGAGCGTGTCGGCCTCCGTGGCCAAGAACCTTCGTTCCTACAGCCTGGGCCGCGCCCATGCCGAACGATCCATACTCGGCTTTTTACGCGCCGGCGATACCGACAATGCTGCCCGGGGGCTTCTGACCCTGGGCATTATTCTTTGGGCCGTCCAAGACTACGAAGAGTCGGAACGGGCGTATCGCGACGCCCTGAGACTGAGCCCGGGATCCAAGCTGGCCTCGATGTGCCGCTTCAACTTGATCTACAACTATTTGGCCACGGGTCGCAACGACCTGGCCCTACAAGCCGTTGAGAGTGAGCGCGACAGCTTGGCGACTATCCCGGACGCCTATTTGCTCAAAGCTAGGTGGCTCGCGGCCAAGGTATTGATGGGGTCCGACCGCCGCGAAGCCGCTTTGGGTGAGCTGAAGGCCGCGTTGCTCTCGGAGCGGGTGCTCGACGAGAACCCTCAAGTGGTTTTTCAGATGTTCTTCGACCTCGCGATCCTGCTGGTGGATGCGGAGCGTGGCCACGAGCTTCCTTTCTACCAACGGCATCTCATGCCTCTGCTCGCACGGGGTGACGATTCCGAGGACTCCATCGCCATTTCCCGAGCTTTCTTGAAAACGATCCGCACCGGCAATGTGAGCGGAGAGCTGGTTCGGGATTTTGCTCAGCGTTATGAGGACGCATGTGAGCGCCGATCCACGAAACGTTGAGCATCGACACCGGCCACGCCTGAGCCATGGAAGCTCCCGCGGCACCGTAGATCCTCTACAAAGAATCTTCTACAAAGAATCTTCTACGAGGCACGACAAGCACTGCACACATAAAAACAGCACACATTAAAGCAGACACAGAAAAGAGGCAGCTCTCTGTGGGCTGCCTCGATGTCGATGCCTAGGAATATTTCACCCGTTGGGGTCAATTTGTGGATATCCGGCTTCGGAGGTGGGTATGTCGAGGGTTGGATCCTCCTGGGCCGCTGCCCGAGGATCCGATCCGCCCACCGGCACTCGGGCTGCGGATTCGGAGCTGTGCGACGCTTCGATATCCACCTCCCGAGACACCCAATGTCCCGTCAGGAGCTCCAAGCCGCCGACCACCGCGTCCGACATTTGATCCCAAAGGTAGACCACCAGGCTTTCGACCCCCGGGCCTTCGACCCCCGGATTCGGGGTCTGTCGTGTCACCTCCCGGCCGCCGGCCGCTTCCACAGCCGTGGTCGAAAGAACGAGCACCAGGGCCATCCACAGGGCATGGGTCGAGACTTCTTTACGCATGTCGTACCTCATATGGGCATGGCAAAGCCACCGGCTCCATTGCCGGTACCCACCATCTCCCAGGTCCGACTATCGCACCCCATAAGAGCTTTTTCCCATGGAAAAAGCCTGCCCGAAGGCTCCGTCGACAGCCTCGCGCAGCGCGCTGAGCCGCGCTCCGGGGCAGCTCCGAAATACGAAGCCGAAATGCAGTATGATTCGGCTGACCTGCTACCCCCTAGCGGCCGCCGACCCAGCACGACGCCGCAGTGCGGCACGCTCCCCCACTACCGACCCTTTTCGGAGCCTTCCGATGACCGATAGCGTTCGCTCGAAAGACCTGCCGGCGGCTGCGCCGCCGCTGCTCGATCCCACCGACACCTTTGCCCATCGTCACCTCGGCCCCGACGCCGCCGAGGTCGAAAAGATGCTCGGCACCCTCGGCCTCGACAGCTTGGATGCCTTGATCGAGCAGACCATTCCCGCCTCGATTCGAATGCAAGCCCCCCTTTCCCTGGAGTCCCTCGACGGCAGGGCCCTGGGCGAAAGCGAGCTGTTGGCGCGATTGAAGCAGATGGTGTCTAAGAACCAGCTGACCAAACCGCTGATCGGCACCGGTTATTACGGTTGCTTGGTCCCCGGTGTCATCCAACGCAACATTCTGGAAAACCCTGGTTGGTACACCCAATATACCCCGTACCAGGCTGAGATCTCCCAGGGTCGGCTGGAGGCCTTGCTCAACTTTCAGACCATGGTCGCCGACTTGACCGGCCTGCCGGTGGCCAACGCTTCCTTGCTCGATGAAGCCACCGCTGCGGCCGAGGCCATGGGCATGGCTCATACGATTCATCGCGGCAAACGCTCCGCCTTCTTCGCTTCCGAGGATTGCCACCCACAGACCCTCGCTTTGCTCCAAACGCGCGCCGACGGGCTCGACTTCGACCTTCGAATCGGCCGGATCGACGAGCTCGACCTGGCGGATCCGGAGCTCTTCGGCGTGCTGCTGCAATATCCGACCACCGACGGCCGGGTAGAGGATTACAGCTCGTGGGTCTCCCGGGCTCGCGAGCATAAAGTCGTGGTCTGCTTGGCCACCGATCTCCTGGCACTGACGCTTCTGCGTTCCCCGGGCGAGATCGGCGCCGACATCGCCGTGGGCTCGGCCCAGCGCTTCGGCGTCCCCCTCGGTTTCGGTGGGCCCCACGCCGCGTTTCTCGCCACCCGCGACGACTACAAGCGCCAAATCCCGGGACGGATCATCGGCTTGTCCAAGGACGTGCACGGCAACGAGGCCTTGCGCATGGCCATGCAAACCCGCGAGCAACACATCCGCCGCGAGAAGGCGACTTCCAACATCTGCACCGCCCAAGTGCTGTTGGCGATCATGGCCGGCATGTACGCCGTCTATCACGGCCCCGAAGGCTTGCGACGCATCGCTCGCCGGGTGCGTGCTCTCACCTGCACCCTGGCCGAGGGGCTGCAACGCCGAGGGCACCGGGTCGAGCCCGGCGTCCGTTTCGACACCCTGGTGGTGGAGATCGACGGTCAGAACGCCGACCAAGCGGTTAAAACCGCCGCAGACGCCGGCTACGACGTTCGCCGGTGGGACGACCGGCGCATCGCTCTCTCCATGGACGAGTCCGTGGTCGCCGGCGACATTGCTCGGCTGCTGAGCGCTTTCGGCGAGCCGACCGACGAGGTCGCGGTGGGCGAGCTGGCGGGCTGCCTCGATTTGGACCTTCCGGAGCCCCACGCCCGGACCTCGGACTTCCTCACCCACCCGGTGTTTTCGAGCTATCACACCGAGCACGAAATGCTGCGTTATTTGCACCGCCTGGAAAATCGGGATCTTTCCCTCACCACCTCCATGATCCCCCTCGGCTCGTGCACCATGAAGCTCAACGCCACCTCCGAGATGGTGCCCGTGACTTGGCCTGAAATCGGCGGCATCCACCCGTTCGCCCCACCCGAGCGCTTCGCGGGTTACCGGGAGCTGTTCCGGACCCTGGAGAGCTGGCTGGCGTCGATCACCGGTTTCGATGCCGTCTCCTTGCAGCCCAACGCCGGTGCCCAAGGGGAATACGCCGGCTTGATGGTGATTCGAGAATTCCACCGCCACCGCGGCGAAACCGCGCGCAACGTGTGCTTGATTCCCGTGTCGGCCCACGGCACCAACCCGGCGTCGGCGGTGATGGCGGGCATGAAGGTGGTGACCGTCAAATGCGACGACAACGGCAATGTGGACGTCGAGGATCTGCGCGCCAAGGCCGAGAAGCATTCGGAGCACTTGGCGGCCCTGATGGTTACCTACCCCTCGACCCACGGTGTGTTCGAAGCCGCCATTCGCGAAATTTGCCGAATCGTGCACGACCACGGCGGACGGGTCTATTTGGACGGCGCCAATATGAACGCCCAGGTCGGCCTTTGCCGCCCCGGCGACTACGGCGGCGACGTCTGCCACCTGAACCTGCACAAAACCTTCTGCATCCCCCACGGCGGCGGCGGCCCCGGCATGGGGCCGATCGGCTGCACGGCCGAGCTGGCGCCGTTCCTTCCCGGCCACCCCTTGGTCGCTGGAGTCGGCGGTGAGTCCGCCATGGGCCCGGTGTCGGCGGCACCGTGGGGCAGCGCTTCGATCCTGCCCATTTCTTGGGTCTACATTGCGCTCATGGGGGCCGAGGGTCTGACCCGGGCCTCCCAGGTGGCGATCCTCAACGCCAACTACATGGCGAAACGCTTGGAGGATCATTACCCCGTGCTCTACCTCGGCGAGCAAGGGCGCTGCGCCCACGAGTTCATCCTCGATCTCCGTCCGTTCAAGAAGAGCGCGGGCATCGAGGCCGAGGATGTGGCGAAACGCTTGATGGATTACGGCTTCCACGCGCCCACCATGTCCTTCCCCGTGGCCGGCACCTTGATGATCGAGCCCACGGAGTCGGAATCACCCGCCGAGCTCGACCGCTTTTGTGACGCCATGATCGCCATTCGTGAAGAGATCCGTGCGATCGAAAACGGCGACCTGGATCGAGAGGACAATCCGCTCCGCCACGCGCCTCACACCTCGGCCGTGGTCACCGCCGACGAGTGGAGCCACGGCTATAGTCGCAGGCAAGCGGCCTTTCCCGCCCCCTGGGTCCGGGATCACAAATTCTGGCCGTCGGTGGGCAGAATCGACAATGCCTGGGGGGATCGTCATCTCATTTGTACCTGCCCACCGTTGGAAGCTTACGAGGAGGATTGAGCCTCGTGGCCCGCGGGTGTCCGAGGCTCGCGGGATCGACAGCTCGTTCGAACGATGATTGCCGGCGTCAGACGACTGCTGATTCTTGGGATTTCGGTCGGCGCGACCGCCTGGTACGGGATCTCCGCCCGGGCGGAGGTGCCGTCACCCGAAGCCTTGGCGGACGCCGGGATTCCGCTTATCCGAAGCTTCTCCGCGCAGGAGATCGGCGCCACCCAGGCGGTCGACATCGCTCAAGGTCCGCGGGGCTTGCTCTACTTTTCGGATTACAACCGCGGGCTTCTCGAATATGACGGCGAGCAGTGGCGCCAATACGAGCTGCCGGATTATGCGGTGGCGATCGAGAACGATTCCGAGGGTCGCATTTGGGTCGGCGGCCCCGATGAGCTCGGGTTCATGGCTCCGGACGAGAAGGGCCACCTCGAATACAACTCTCTGGTGGACCGGCTGCCCGAGGCCCAGAGAAGCTTCAGCAGCGTATGGCCCGTGCTCACCACGTCTCGGGGTGTGTTCTTCATGGCCCGAGAATTCCTATTTCGCTTCCACGACGGCGAGATCACCGCTTGGCCGGGCACGGCAGACGAGATCTTCTACCGCGGTTACGAAATCGACGGTCGGCTCTTCTTCGCCCAGCTCGGGGTCGGGCTGTTGGAGCTGGTTGACGACGAGCTGAAACGGGTCAGCGGGGATCTTCTGAACGGTGCCGAAGAAATCAACGCCATGTTCGCCCGCGGTGACGGCACCAGCTGGGTCATCACCCGAATCCACGGAGTTTTCATCTTCGACGGCCGGCAGCTCCAACCGACCGTCACCCCCGCTTCCGGCTGGCTGATCGAGCAACAGGTACAGCATGCATGCCGTCTACCCCGAGGCCGATTCGCCGTCGCCAGCCGTCGGGGGGGAATCGCGATTCTCGATCCCGACCTCCGGATTCTCAATGTGCTCGATGAATCCACCGGTTTGTCGGCGGAGGGGGTCAGCTATGTCAGAACCGACAATCAAGACAACCTCTGGGCCACCACGGACCGCGGAGTCGACCGGATTGTGCTCGACGCCTCAGTGGTGCTATTCGGGCCGGACTCCGGCCTCAAAGGCCCGGTTCATACCGCCATTCGGCATCGTGACCGCCTGCTGGTCGGAACCGATTTCGGCCTCTACGTCGGCGACTTCGACACCCCCACTGGCACCCTCTTCTCGGCGATTCCAGATCTGCCATCTGCGGTTTGGGCCCTGATCTCCGACGACAAAACAGTGCTGGCCGCGACCACAGACGGCGTCTTCGAGGTTCGCTTGAGCTCCAGCGACGGAATTGGGCTCAGCGTGGTCCGGCGCTTGACCTACGACGCCAGCCAGCTGATCTTTCAACCCGAGCACCACAAAGACGAGATTCTGGTGGCCCTGGAGAACGGCCTCGGCAGGATTCACCGTCGGCAAACCGACGACGGTCGATCCGGCTGGATTTGGGCCGGCCGGATCGTCTCCTCCGGTCAAGAAATGCGAGCCTTCATCGAAGGTGACGACGGCGAGATCTTGGCATGGGATCCCGGCCACGACGAGCTTCAAATCCTCCAATTCCCCAAGGGCTTTGAGGAAGCTCCGGAGATCCGAAGATTCCCATTCGAATACGGCCCACCGAGCCGAATCGGAGGACAGATCGTCGCATATACCGGCGAAGCCTACGTGCGCTATCTCGGGCTCGACACCACGGATTGGATCGACGGATTCCCTTTCGGACCGGTGCCGGAAATGGCCCCCTACAACGATCATTTCTTGGTGCTGGAGGACTCCACCGAGCGCCGCTGGGCTTACGGCTCCCACGGGCTCGGCCTCGCTCGCCCCTCCGATGACGGCTCGATCCGCTTTCAACCCATCGCCGCCAAACCGATCGACGGCTTCGTCAACCTCTTCGAAGATCCGTTGTTGGAAGGCACGTTCTGGATCGGCACCGCCGACGGCCTCTATCGCTGGAGCGACCAGGCAGAAACCGCCGACCGGCCCGTCACCACGGCCTTGATCCGGCGGGTGAGCCTGTTACAGCAGGATCGAGTGCTCTACAGCGGCGGCGGACGTCTAGACGCCCTGCCCATCCTGCCCTTCGAAAACAACAGTTTGCGTTTCGAGTTCGCGGCACCTATCTACGACCAACAGCAACCGCTGCAATACCAAGTGCGCCTGGAGGGCTTCGACCAGGAATGGACGCCCTGGAGCGAGGAATTCTTCAAGGAATACACCAATCTCCGGGAGGGCTCCTATTCGTTTCGAGCTCGTGCATTGGATTCTTGGGGCAAGGTCAGCAACGAGGGGGTCTTTGGATTTCAAATCCTGCCCCCGTGGTACCGAACCCCGGGCAGCTATGCCGGCGCATTCGTGCTCGCCGTCGGCCTGCTCTTCCTCGGCCTGCGTTGGCGATCGGGCAGTGAGCGGCGAGAGCGCCGACGCCTGGAAACGTTGATCGCCGAGCGTACCGAGGAGCTGGAGGACGGCAAACGACAGGTGGAGCTCCAGGCCTCGGCGTTGGAGCAGGCCAATCGCCAGCTGGCGGAGGAGAACGAGCACCGACGGGTTCTCGAAGCGGAGCGGGAGAAGCTGCAGGCCCGCATGGAGCAATCCCAAAAATTGGAGAGTCTGGGCCTGGTGGCCGGTGGAGTGGCCCATGACTTCAACAATATTCTGATGGCCATCCTGGGCAACGCCGACTTAGCGCTCGAAGACGCGTCCATGGACCCCACCGCCTTGCGCAGCCGTTTACAGGAGATCCGCCGCGCGTCCCACCGAGCGGCTGAGCTGTGTCGCCACATGCTCGCCTACGCGGGCAAGGGGCCGATCAAAAAGGAAGAGATCAACCTCACCACCATCAGCCTGGAGTGCTTGGAGATGGTCCGGGCCGGCGTGTCGGCCAATGTCGGCTTCGAGCTCGATATGTTGGAGCATCCCCCGGCGGTCTTGGCGGACGGCACCCAGCTGCGCCAAGTGGTGATGAATGTGATTCTCAACGCGGTAGAGGCCCTCGATCCCCAACAGGTGGAATCGGGCTCGGGACGGATTCGGGTCACGACCAGCTCCAAACATCTCGATCCATCGTTCTTCCAAGAAACGTTGCTCGCCGACCCGCTTCCCGGTGGCCCCTACGCGCTCCTGGCCATCGAGGACAACGGCTCCGGCATGGACGAAGCCACCCTGAAGAAGATTTTCGACCCCTTCTTCACCACCAAATTCACCGGCCGCGGGCTGGGCCTGGCCGCCACCCTAGGCATTGTCCGCAGCCATGACGGAGCGATTAAAGCCACCAGCAAACCGGGGCGGGGCACCACCCTCGAGATCTACCTACCGGCCCTCGACCACGGAGCCGACCAGGATCGGCAAAGCGGCACCGAAGAAATCCGCAGCTGGCGCGAAACCGGAACCGTCTTGGTGGTGGACGACGAGGAGATTGTCCGCGAGGTGGTGTCGGTGATGTTGCGCAATACAGGTTTCGACGTGTTGGCGGCCTCGAGCGGCGATCAAGCTTTGGAGATCTTCGCCGAGCAGCACGAGCAGATCACGGCGGTGATTATGGACTTGACCATGCCCGGCACCGACGGCCAAACCACTTTCGAGCGCATGCGAGACATTCAACCCGAGGTGAAGGTGGTGCTGTCGACCGGATACGCAGGCGACGACATTGTGGAAAGGTATTTGGAGGAAGGTTTTGCCGGATTCCTGCACAAGCCGTATCGCGCCAGCGCGCTCCGGGAGACCTTGAAACAAATTCTCGAGGAATAGATGAGACCGAGATTCGCCGGATTCTGCCCTATCTATCGCTCGATCGAATCGTCGATCGACATCACCACCGAGCTTGAGATCGTGCTGATCGAGGGCCGGTAAAAGAGGAGAGATGCATGACTGAGTGGTTGGACCGCTCCAGCCCGACCCGCGAGGGCGAGGAGCTCGACTTGCAGGCGCTGGAGCCGCAGATCCACGAGCATTTGCCCCAGACCCGCGGCAACCGTCTCGAAGTGGAGCAATTTCCCAGCGGCTTCTCCAACCTCACGTACTTGCTGCGCTGTGGCGACACCGAGATGGTGCTCCGGCGCCCGCCGTTCGGCAACCGCGTCAAATCCGCCCATGACATGAGCCGCGAGTTCCGAGTGCTCTCGGCTTTGCAAGGGGTCTACCCCTTGGCGCCGAAGCCGTATTTTCATTGCGACGACGAATCGGTTCTGGGAGCCCCTTTTTACGTCATGGAAAGGCGTCGGGGCATCATTCTTCGGCGGACCCTGCCGAAAGGCCTCGGCTTGGGCCCGGTGATCGCGGGCAAGCTCTCGGAACGCTTCATCGAGAGCTTGGCCGAGTTGCATATGTTGGACTACCGAGCCGCCGACTTGGAAAGCCTGGGTAAACCCGAGGGTTATGTGGAGCGTCAGGTGACCGGCTGGATTCAACGCTACACCAAAGCCCAAACCGACAATTGGCCCGAATTCGAGCAGACCGGGGCCTGGCTGTTGGACAACCAGCCCCAGTCGTCCGATGCCGGCTTGATCCACAACGACTACAAATACGACAACGTCTTGCTCGACCCCAACGACCTGACGCGTTTGGTCGGGGTGTTGGATTGGGAAATGTGCACGGTCGGCGACCCTCTGATGGATCTCGGCACGAGCTTGGCCTATTGGGTCCAAGCCGACGATCCACCGGCGTTCATCGGCGCCGCTTTCGGCCCCACGGCCATCCCCGGCAGCTGGACCCGACAACGCTTGGCAGAGCACTATGCCGCGCGCACCGGCGCGGACACCTCCAATCTGGTGTTCTACATGTGCTTCGGCTACTACAAGCTCGGCGTCATCGTGCAACAGATCTACTATCGATATTTCAAAGGACACACCCAAGACCCTCGCTTCGCTCAGCTGAATCAGATGGTGGGCCTGCTGGGCAAGATCGCTGCCCATACCCTGAGCCGTGGCACCCTCTGATCCGCCGCCGAACGTTTAGAGCTGAAACTTTGAAGTGAGCCCCCCACTTCCATGAAGAAATTCCTTCGGCGCTTGGTAGAGATCTTTGTCCTGCCGCCGGCGGGCCCACTTTGGCTCGCCCTGGCGGGAGCACTGACCCTGAAGACCCGCTGGCGAAAAGCGGGTCGATGGATGATCGGCATCGCCCTGGTCTCCCTCTACCTGCTCTCCACCCAAGTGGTCCAAACCGCCATCGTCGCCACCGTGGACCATCACCCGCCTCTGCCCCACGACGGTAAAGGCTGGGAGCCCGCCGACGCCATCGTGGTGCTCGGCGCCGGGGTCCAATGGGGCAGCCGCGAGTGGGATGGCGACGCCCCGAGCTCCATGGCCGTCGCCCGCCTGCGCTACGCCGCCGAGGTCCACCGCCAAACTCAGCTCCCGGTTCTGGTCACGGGTTATACCGGTGACGGCATGAAAGTGGTGATGGAACGCGACTTCGGCATTCCGGTGGAATGGATCGAGGACCGCAGCTACGACACCATTCAGAACGCTGAGAAAACGGCCCACATCCTGCGCAAGGAAAAGATCCAGCGCGTCTATTTGGTGACCCATTTCTGGCACATGCCCCGGTCCGTCCTGGCGTTCCAGGCCGTCGGCATCGAGGTGGTGCCCGCGCCCATGGGTTTCGTCGGCCACCGACCGGGTGAGAGCCTGCTCGACCGTTGGCGTCCTCGGGCGGGTCCGCTCTTCGTCGCCAATTTGGTTTTTCACGAGTGGATCGGCCTAGCCTGGTATTGGTGGCGCTACACCTGATCACCGCCCCTGTGCTCAGCTCTCGGGACAACGATTCACGCCGTCTTCAAGCCGTCTTCATCCAAGATTGAGCAAATAGCGGGTCCAATGCCGGTCACGGCCCCGCCCGAGGTCGATCCGACCCGCAGCCCGAAATCCACCGGCCCATTCCGCAGCCAAGAACCAGGAGAGCCACGCCATGACTCAGATCTTTCGTCCTCTTCCCATGATCCTCGCCGCCCTCGTCCTGCTCGCCCTACCCACCGTCGGCTCGGCCGGGGACTACGTGCACCCCTACGACTTCCCCCAACACGACAAAGCCCCCGACATCTTCTATGCCGGTATCGAAATCCCCGCCGGGGGCTTCACCAAATATGAGATCGACAGCGACACCGGTCACATCATGGTGGACCGCTTCGTGCGCATGCCCGTCGCCTACCCCGCCAACTATGGCTTCGTCACCCAAACCATGGGCGGCGACGGCGACCCCCTCGACGTCTTGGTCATCACCCGCGCCCCCCTGCACCCCGGCGTGCTGATCAAAGTACGACCGATCGCCGTGCTCAAAACCATCGACGGCGGCGAGGTCGACGACAAAATCGTCGCCGTGCCGGCGACCAAGCTCGATCCCACCTACGAAAAAATCAAAGACATCGGCGACCTCCCGGATCAAGATCGCGAGCGCATCGAGTCGTTCTTCCGGGTCTACAAACAAATGAAAAGCGACAAGGTGATCGAGATCAAATCCTGGGGCGACCTGGCCGAGGCCAAAAAGATGCTGCAAGCAGCCTTCGACGCCTACAAGAAGGACAAGTAGGTGCTGAGCTAGATCTCACAATTGCAGAACCCCCTCAGTCTCCCTGGGGTAGCTCCGCTACCCCTCCCTGGCTTTAGGCAAACTGCCTCGAATTACGGCCATGCTGATCCTCGGATCGCATGGCCTTTTTCTTTTGCCCAGCCGGCAACTTCCTCTCCGAGCACAAGTACTACCCGTTCGGCGAAGGAGCCACCCGCCCGGCTCAGAACGACCTGCCGCTCAAATTCACGGGCCACGAACGGGACTTCTACGCGGATGGAGCTAGCGACGACCTGGACTACATGCACGCCCGCTTCTGTGATCCCCGGGTGGGGCGGTTCTTGTCGGTGGATCCGGTCTTGGGGTCGCCTCCTACGCCGCAAAACTGGGATCGAAATAGCTATGTCAGAGGAAATCCAATGGTCTTGATCGACCCTTCTGGGAAAAAGTCGAGTTTGCAGATCAAGAGAGCAAACGCGTTTTTGAAGACTACGTTTCAGAGCTCGACTCCGAATCGATCGACTACCAGAACGTGAAGACCTTCAAGGAATCAGACAATGAACCTCCAAAGCGCTCTTCTCTTGTTCTCGTTCTTTCTTGCAACTCTTGGCTGCTCAACTCACCAGGTCAAACCTGGTGATCTAAATCTAGATGGATTCGATCTGAGTGAGCTGGAAGCGAGAGAAGACTTTGTTGCGATGCTTTCCGAACTAATAGAAGGACAGGCAACCTGCATGTTCTCAGATGAATTGCTGGCACGGATAACAACCGGTTCATCTGAACAGCATCGACAATGGAAACCGGAAGCGAAACCGACATCGCGTCGCCACAAATCACCAACGATCACGCTACTCCCCAGGTATCAGCTCCAAAGCCAGGAGACGGTCCTTGCCGCGCACGTAGAGCAGACCGTGGGACAGGATCGGGCCGTTCCAAGCCGGGAAGGCGAGGAGCGGTTGGTCGGCTTCGCCCGTGGGGGTCCACTGGGTCACGGCTTGGTAGGAGCTCGGATCGGCTTTCACCAGCATCATTTCGCCGTATTCCCCCAACACCACGAAATGGCCGTCGGCGTGGAGCAGGGTGGTGCGCCCCCCGCGCTTTTTCCACAGCACGGAGCCGTCTTTCAGACGGACGGCTCGCAGCTCTCCGTTGCTGGTGCTTTGTCCGCTACAGCCGTAGAGCACGCCGTCGAGATGGATCGGCGTGGCCCAATGGCTTTCGATGCTTTTCTTGCGACGCTCGTCTTGCCAGATGACTTCAGGCTGGTCGTCGGTGATTCGTAAGAGAACGCCTCCGGGGCCGTAGGACTCGGTGATGAAGACCCGATCGTCGATCACTACCGGGGTGGCCGCGTTGACGCTTTCGAGCTTTTTCGCCCGCCAGGGAAAGGAGAACCTCTCTTTGCCGCCGGCGGGCTCGAATCCCACCAGACCGCCGCGAGTGAAGGCGAATGCCCAATCTTGCCCGTGGATCTCGGCGACTCGAATCGACGCGTAGCTCGCCAGCTCGTCCGCCAGCCGGTAGCGCTCCTCGCCGGTAAATTTGTCGAAGGCGACGATGCCGGTGCCGTTGGGTTGGGCCGCCCCGGATTGAATGCCGGGGCTGTCCGCCGGGCTGCCTCCGATTTGGGCGATCAGGAGATCACCGTAGATCACGGGCGTGGAGCCCACCCCGAAGAAATTCTGCTGCACCCCATAGGTTTTTTGGGTGTCCAGCTCCCAGCACAGCTCACCATCGACCACCCGATGGCAGCGCAACCGACCTTCCGGTCCGAAGGCGTAGACCCGCGCTCCGTCCACCACTGGAGACGTCCGGGGACCGCCGCTGTAGTTGTACATATCTTCGTAATCGGTGGGATAGGTCCGGCTCCAAAGCTCGGCACCGATCTCGCTGCTCAGGGCGCGCAAACGGATCGTGTTGCCCAGACGGTCGAACATGAAGAGCCGGCCCAGGGAGGTGGTGGGCGCTGAATAGCCCTCTCCCAGCTCGATCTGCCAAACGATGGGCAGGCCGCTCGACCAATCCGTGCGGATGCCGGTTTCCGACGATTTACCGTCCTGGGTCGGGCCCAGAAAGCGCGGCCAATCCTCACCGGTTTTACGATTCCGAAGGTCTGGAACCTGCTCAGTGGGTCTATCCGATGATCCAGGCGACACGGTCTTGCCGGCTACCGCTTCGCCTTCGGCATCTGGAGCCTGAGCCCCGCCGGCAGCGTCCGATACCCGAGATCCACAGGCAAGCTGGCTGGTGAGGGCCACCCACAGCACGACGAGCGCTATTTTGGACTTCATGGAAAGATTCTAAGGCTAGGCTGACCTCGATCCAAACCTTTTGACCTTCCCAGCGTTCTAAGGGTGGAACACCCGTCTACGGACAATTCCGTCCGACCAGCTTCATGTTTTCAGCTCCCTAAGCTCCCGGAGATCCGCTCATGATCGACTTCCAAGATTTACGATACGGCTTTCGCCAGCTCCTGAAACGCCCTGGATTCACCGCCATCACCATTTTGACCCTGGCCTTGGGCATTGGGGCGAATACGGCAATTTTCAGCGTGGTCAAGGGGGTGCTCTTCGAAACCGCTCCCTTCGACCAGGCAGAAAACCTGGTGTGGATGGGTGAGCATTCTGAGCAGATCCCGAATATGTCCGTGGCGTATCCCAATTTCTTGGATTGGAGGGAATCGGCGGAATCCCTCCAAAGCTTCGCCGCCCACCGCTACCAAACCTTCAACCTCACCGGCTTGGAGCGTCCGGAGCAGGTCCTGGCGGTTTATGCCTCGGCGACTCTCTTTCCCGACATCCTCCGGATGCCGCCCGCCATCGGCCGAACCTTCTCCCAGGAAGAGGATCAACCAGGTCAGGGTGCGGTGGTGGTGGTCTCCCACTCCTTTTGGCAACAACGGCTCGGCGGCGACCAAAGCGCCATCGGCAAAAGCATTTCCCTCGACGGCGATCCCTACGAGGTGATCGGCGTTATGCCGGCAGGGTTCGTTTATCCCCTGTTCACCAACCGCGTGCAGATGTGGCTGCCTATCGGCCACATCGCCGACAAACCGTGGATGAATAGTCGCGGCAACCATCCGGGCATTTACGTCACCGCCCGCTTGAGCGAAGGCTCGACGTTCGACCAGGCCGAAGACGAAATGAAAGCGCTGGCGGCGAGCTTGGCCGAAAGCTACCCCGAGACCAACACCGGCAACAGCGTCGCCATGCAGCCCCTGCGCGAGTCGATCGTGCAATACATGAAACCGGCCGTGTTGGTGTTGTCCGGTGCGGTGTTTTTGGTGCTGTTGATCGCCTGCGTCAATGTCGCCAACTTACTGCTGGTTCGCGGCAGCTCACGGGCCCAAGAAATCGCCGTCCGCAGCGCCCTCGGCGCGGGTCATTGGCGGGTGGCCCGGCAGCTTCTCACCGAGAGTGTGCTGTTGTCCTTCCTCGGCGGATTGGCGGGCATTCTCGTCGCCTTCGGCTGCCTGCACATGTTGCTGACCTACATCGATACCGACGCCATGCCGGTGACCGGCAGCATTGAGCTCGACGCCGGCGCCTTGGCATTTACCGTCATCCTTTCGATCGTCACCGGCCTGCTCTTTGGAGCGGCACCCGCCGTCCAGGCAGTGCGTCGCGACCAGGTGGTCTCGCTGAAGGAAGGGTCGAAGGGCTCCGAGGGGGGCGGCCGCAGCCGCCTGCGCAGCGTTTTGGTGGCGGCGCAAATCGCTTTCGCCCTGGTGCTGGTCGCGGGCTCTTTGCTCTTCCTTCAAAGCTTCTCCAACCTCATCCAAGCCGATCCCGGCTTCGACCCGGAAAAGGTGCAGGTCTTCGATATTTCCCTCTCCGAGGCCGAAATGCCCGAAGAGGAGGAGCAAACCGCATTCCTGGAAGCCTTCCTGACCAAAATCCGTGCCTTGCCCCAGGTGGAAATGGCTTCGACCACCATGCCCCTTTTGGGCGGGTGGCAATCGACGGTCCGCATTGAGGGCCAACCGGAGCCGGAGCGGGGCAAAGCCGTCAGTGTCGACATCACGCGGGTGGGAACCGACTACTTCCAGGTCATGGGCGTCGATTTGCAAAAAGGCCGGGTCTTCGACGAGAAGGATCGAGCCGACGGCCTGCGGGTGGCCATGGTCGATCGCACCTTCGTCGACACGCTACTGGCGGGAACGGATCCGCTAGGTCAGCGGATCCGAATCGGCGGCGGTGACGACGCGCCGTGGCTGGAGATCGTGGGCGTGGTGGACCACGTGAAGAACTATGGCGTGGCCGAGGATTCACGCACCGAGGTCTATCTACCTGCGGCCCAAGACCCCTACGGTCGAGCGACTTTCGTGATCAAGAGCCGGATCGAGGATACCGCCGCGTTGATGGCTTCGGTGGAGGACGAGCTGAGCCGACTCTCCGCCACCCAACCGTTGGCCAACCCGCGACGGCTCGAAGACGTCGTGGGCGACTCCATGCTCGCGGATCGGGTGCTGGCGAGCCTGCTGTCGATCTTCGGCGCTTTGGCCATGTTGCTGGCATCCCTCGGCATCTACGGCGTGATGGCCTTCCACGTCAGTGAGCGCCGCCAGGAGATCGGTATTCGCATGGCCCTCGGGGCCAGCACCTCCCAAGTCCTGCGGTGGATCGGCTTTCAGGGCTTGCGGTTGGTGGCCACGGGCGTGATGGTCGGTATGGTAGGCGTCTTCTGGGGTGCACCTCTGCTCGGCGCCCAGCTCTTCGGCGTCGAGCCCAGGGATCCGCTGACCCTCACCGTATTGCCGTTGCTGCTCATGGCCGCCGCGGTGTTGGCCTGCATCGGACCCCTGAGCCGGGCCGGACGCGTCGAGCCGATCGTTGCCCTGCGTCACGAATAGAGAGAGGGCCTGCGTAGGGGCGATCTTGTATCCGTAGGGACGAATCTTGTATCCGTAGGGGCGAATCTTGTATTCGTCCAGCATCCGTAGGGGCGAATCTTGTATTCGCCCAGTCAGATAGGGCGATCACAGGATCGCCTCGACGGTCGAAACCCCGCCAGGCACTGGTGCCGGACGGAAAAAATGGATCTAATGGAAAAAATGTGAGGACTTCTGGTCCATTAGCACGCATTGGGTAATAGGGGGACGCATGCTCAGCCCCCAAAGGGAGAAGCCCAATGCACGTCATCATTCTCGGTTCCGGCATTTCCGGCTCGATCCTCGCTTGCATCTTGCGAGCGAGAGGTCTTCAGGTGACCTTGCTCGAAAAGCACCAGCACCCCCGATTCGCCATCGGGGAATCTACCGTGCCCCAAACTTCCACCATGCTCAGGATTTTGGCTCTGAAGCACGGGGTGCCCGAGCTCGAGGACCTCGCCTCTTTTTCCCGCTGGAGCCGGATCAGCCGGAGCTCCGGGGTCAAGCGCAATTTCGGCTACGTCTACCATGAGACGGACCGGCCCGCGAGATTGGACAACGCCCTGCAAAGCGTGATTCCCGATCTTCCCCACGGCCCGGAATGCCATTGGTTCCGGCAGGACGTCGACCAGCACCTTTACCACTTAGCCTTGCGTTACGGGGCACGAGCCTTCAATCGAGCCCAGGTGGAATCGGTGGACATCGACGATCGAGGGGTGACGATTCAAACCCAATGCGGCCGCGAGATCCATGGGGACTATGTGGTCGACTGTGCGGGTTTCCACTCACCTTTGGCGCGCCTCTTCGGCTTGCGGCACGCGGTGCCCCAAACCGAGACCCACAGCCGCACCATCTTCAACCACTTCTTGAACGTCCGCCCCTTCGACCACGTGCTCAGCTCCCAGGGCACCTTGCCTCGCCTGTGGTTTCAAGGCACGGTGCATCACCTTTTCGACGGCGGCTGGTTTTGGGTGATTCCCTTCAACAACGCCCCGTCGTCGAGCAATCCCCTGTGCAGCGTCGGCCTTTGCCTCGACAATCGAGTGCACCCCGCCGGCGACCTGGATCCCGAGCAGGAATTCAACGCCTTCGTCGAACGCTTCCCATCGGTTCGTGAGCATCTCCAAGGCGCCGTACCCACCCGAGATTGGGTCTCTGTGCCGCGCATGCAATACACGTCCAGAACCTTGGTGGGAGATCGCTTCTGCCTGGTGGGCTCCTCGGCGTCATTCCTGGATCCGCTCTTTTCCAGGGGTCTTTCCAACACCATGGAAACCTTGGATTTGGTGGCGGATCATCTGGTGCGGGCCACTGAGAAGGGCGCAGGGCCCGAAACCGTCACCGCCGAGGCCTTTGCGCCGGTGGAGAGCTTTCAGCAGCAGGCTTTGCAGCTCAACGATCGACTGATCGAGCTGACCTACCGCAGCTTCCGGAGCTTTCCTCTTTGGAACGCCGTGTTTCGGCTTTGGCTGGTGGGCGCCACCCTCGGCGTGATCCGGTTGAGCCGCCACGTCAATCGATTCCAGGAAAGCAGCGACAAGACCTTTCTCGATGTGATGGCCCCCGACTTGCCGAGCCCCGGCTGGATTTGCCCGGATTTGGTGGAGTATCGGCAGCTTTTCGAAGACTGCCGACGATGGATCCTCCAGGCTCACGACGGTGAGATCCCCGACCAGGAGGCCTTCTCCCAGGTCTTGCAACGGGTCGAAGCCTCCGGGCTGGCTCCCGACGCCTTTGATCTCGCCGACCCCGATCTCCGCTGCCCCACGGACTACGGCCTGGGGACCTTCCTGAGGGTTATCCGCTGGGGCAAGAAACGCGCTCCCCAATGCGTGCGGGAGCGCTACTTCGACTTCGGTCCCGCCGCCTTCTTGCGGGCGGCAGTGGCCAATCGAGGAGTGGGCAAAGCCCTGCGAGTGCAGATCTGAGCTAGGACGCGTAGAGCTTCAGGTCGGTGCCGACCTTGTCCGCCATGTCCATGGTCGCCTGGAGGTCCGGATGCCGCAGCAGCACATAACCGTCGGACACCAGGGTTTGCTTCCAATTGCGGCGGTGGGCGCCGATCGGCAGCAGGTCCACGGAGGTGATCGAAGGTCCGATCTCCGACATCAGCCGCTTCATGCCTTCGATGCGGCGGATGCGCCCCTGGCCGAGCGCGCGTTTGAAGATGATCGCCGAGTTGTATTTGCGCTGGATATTTTGGCTGAAGCGATCCCACACTACCGCCTCCCCCCAACCGCGGAAGACGTCGATATCGCAGGCATAATTCATCAGCTCCACGGACCTCGCCCCGGGCGGACGGGCGCCGATCTCACCGAAAACCGCTTCACCGTCGTCTTTGAGGAACCATTCCATGTGGGTGAAGCCGGCCTCGTAACCCAAAGCCTCGAGCACCTTGAAGCCCATCTCGATGCCGCCCTGGATGCGCGGCTCATCGACGTTGCGCAGACTCAGGGTCTGGGGGCTGATCCACTCTTCCGTGCGCGCGATCAACGGCCTCGGGCGGTACCAAGAGACGTTGTAGTAGTGCACGTTGCCACCTGAGCAGATGGTGTCGAAGGTGAACTCCTCACCCTCGATGAATTCCTCCACGCTCAGCTCCCGCACGTGGCGGGTGAGCAGGATCACCCTTTCCAGCTCCTGCTCGTCGTCGACCCGATAGGTGTCCGCCGAGCCCGCACCGGCGATCGGTTTGATGCACACGGGATAGCCGATCTCCTCGACCGCCTGTCGCACCTCGTCGTCGCGGGTGGCGCTGCGGTGGCGCGGGGTGCGAATGCCCGCCGCGTCCAACACTTTCTTCATCGCTTCTTTGTCGCGGAAGGGGGTCGTTTGGTCGACCGTCATGCCCGGCAGGCCGAGGGCCTCGCGGATTTCCGCCGCCAGGATCATGCCCGGCTCCCACACGCATTCGACCTGATCGATGCGGATTCGGCGGGCGTACTCTTTAACCGACTCGATCACCCCGGCGGTGTCGAAGAGGTTGCGGACGCGGATGTAGTCCACCAACGATTGTCGGGCGATATCCGGAAGCGCGGGCACGGGCTGATCCCCGAGGCCGATCACCTGGGCGCCGACCTCCGCGAGGCCGCGGGCGAACATCGGCATTTCCGCGGGAAAGCCTGGGGAGAAGAAAAGAACTCGAGTCATATTGGATTCTCCGAGGGGTCGAGGGCCTCAGCCCATCTCGACGCGGATCAAGGAAATAAGTCGATTCAAGGCTTTTTTAACCACCGCGGTTTCCGGATGCCGGATCACCACGAATCCCTCACCTTCGTAGGAGCTGGATTTGAGCTGGCCGAGGCGCGGTAGGTTCGTCTCCACCACCAGATGACCGATTTCTTCGTTCGCTTGGGCGAGGCCACGCACCTTTTGCACGCGACCGTCTCCTTGGCCGCGCAGAAAAGCGGCGCCTGCGGCATATTTTCGGCTCGGATTCGGGAAGCTGGAGTCGATGGCCACTTGGGCCCAGGCACGGTAGAAGCTGAAGTCGTGGGCATAGGACATCAGGCGCGAGATCTGCGCGCCGCCGGGACGGGCACCGACCTCGGAAATGGCGATCGAGCCGTCCGGCCGACGGAACCATTCCATGTGGTAAACCCCCGTGCGCAGTCCCAAGGCACGCACGGAATCCGCCGACGACGCCCGGATATCGTCGTAATGGGGATGGTCGATCTCCCGCGGTAGCAGCACGCACCATTGGATCCAAGGATTTTGGATCGCGTCCAAGGGAGTCGGCAGGTAGTGGGTGAGGCTGTGCCATACTTGTTTGCCGTCCACCAGCACGCCGTCGAAGGAGAATTCGTCCCCCTGCATGAACTCTTCCGCCAGCAACGGCCGCTGCGGGTGAGGCGGATTCTGGGCCAACAGCTCCGACAGCTCGCGATCGTCGTGGACTTGGAAGGTGCCTTTGGCGCCGGCCCCGGCCAGGGGTTTGACCACGATCGGATAACCGACCTGCTTCACGAACGATTGAGCGTCCTCGGCGGTGGTCAAGCGCCGGTGACGGGCGCACGGCAGGCCCGCCTTGTGCAGCACGTCCTTCATCGTCGCCTTGTCGCGGAAGTTGGTCGCGACTTGGGCGTCGATGCCTTCAATGCCCAGCTTCTCCCGCACCACGGCAAGAGGCACCTGGAGCTGCTCCAGGGTACCGAGCAATCGATGGACACCCCCGGAGCGCTCAGCGACGGCCGCCACCGCCTCGGCCAGATGGGCCGGATCCAAGGCATTTTCGACTTGAATGTGAGCCGCCAGATGACGGCGCAAGCTGTCCGGAAACTTCGCCGGGGCATCCTGGCTGATCAACACCGTCCGGGTTCCCGGGTGCTGGGCAGCCGCCTCGGCAAAACGGAGGGTGATTTCGAACGCAAAGGGGGCAACGAAAACTACGGTACGCATGGGCTCTCCACGGATAGCTGGAACGAGGGGGAGCTTATCGCGATCCGCACCCGGTTTTGGTGAAAAATCGAGGCGCCGTGAGGGGAAAGGCGACACGGATGGGTGGCCGAGGATCCCCATCCTCTATAAACTGCGCTTCCACTGATACCGCAAACCACGTAAGACCTACGGATCGACGAGGCACCCGTGAAAAACGTCGTCACCGCCATTCTCGGAGGCGGCCAGGGCACCCGGCTCTGGCCACTCACCCAACATCGCGCCAAACCCGCCGTGCCGGTGGCGGGCAAATTTCGGCTCATCGACGTGCCGATCTCCAACAGTCTGCACGCCGGCATCGACCAGATTTTCGTGCTGACCCAATTCAACAGCGCCAGCTTGCACCGTCACATCTCGCAGACCTACCGCTTCGACATGTTTTCGAGCGGTTTCGTCAATATCCTGGCGGCGGAGCAGAATCTATCCCACCGGGATTGGTTCCAAGGCACCGCGGACGCGGTGCGCAAAACCCTCGATCGTTTGACCTACGAGGATCCCACCGACGTCTTAATTTTGTCGGGAGACCAGCTCTATGCCATGCGCATGATCGACTTCGTGGGTCATCATCGCGAGCGCGGTGCGGATCTCACCATCGCGGTGAAACCGGTGCCCCGATCCCAAGCCTCGGGGCTCGGCATCATGCGCATCGACAGCGAGGGTCAAATCGTCGAATTCGTGGAAAAACCCAAGGATCCGGAAGTCCTCGACCGCCTCACCCTCGACGCCGAGACCATCTCGAAGCTCGGGCTCGATGCCGAGCCGGGAACTTTGCTCGCCAGCATGGGTATTTACGTCTACCACGCCGACGTGTTGGAGCAACACCTGAGCTCGGACCCGTCGGCCACGGACTTCGGCCGCGAGATCATCCCGGCGGCGATCGGCAAGAACAAGGTTCAGGCCTACCTCTACAACGGCTACTGGCGGGACATCGGTACCATCCCGGCTTTTCACGAGGCCAACATCGAGCTCACCAAACCGGATCCGCCCCTCAACCTCTACCATCGCGATCATCCGATCTACACCCACGCCCGTTTCCTGCCCGGAGTCAAGATCCAGAATTGTCGGGTCGAGCAATCGGTGATGTGTGAAGGCAGCGTGCTCCAGGGCTCGGAGATCTCCAACTCGGTGATCGGCATCCGGTCCATGGTCCGCCAGGGCACGGTGATCGACAACTCGATCATCATGGGCACGAGCTGGGGACAATTCACCAACGCCGAGGACGACGTTCAAATCGGCATCGGCAAGAATTGTGAGATTCGACGGGCCATCATCGACAGCGGCGCTCGCATCGGTGACGGCTCTAAGCTGACCAACGAGGCGGGTGTCGAAGAGGCGGACGGGGATTTCTACTGCATCCGCGGCGGGGTGATCGTCGTGCCGTCCATGGCGGTGGTGCCCCCGGGAACGGTTATCTGAGGCTCCGTCCAGAAATGCTTTCTCGGTGGAGCGGCGCGGCGCCCTGCGCGCGTCGCTACGAGCTCGCGCCACCACTGAATTTTCCGTTACAAGTTGCTGATGTGGAGGATCTTATGCCGATTCAGCGGATGAATCGCTCAGACAAGCTTCGCTGCCGTGCTCGGCGCGCGCCGCGCCTTCCAGATCCTCGAAACCGCCAAAACTGGACGGAACCTATCTAGGCGCTTCCGAGCCCGGACAGGAACCAAGACGAGAAACATCATCGGAGTCGATCGCCCATGGACCCATTGAATATCTGCTTTGTCGCTTCCGAGGTCGTGCCCTTCGCCAAAACCGGCGGTTTGGCGGACGTCGCCAGTGCCCTGCCGGCCGCCCTCGGTCGACGCGGTCACGACGTGCGGGTTTTCATGCCTCTCTACTCGACGATCGACTTTTCTCAGCACCATCCCGTGCCGGTGGATTTTCTCCACCACGTGCCCGTGGACTTGGGCGGCCAGATCTTTCATTTCTCGGTATTTACCTGCAAATTGCCGGGCTCCCAAGGTCCCGACCCGGGGGCTCCTCAGGCCTCCCCGGCTGAATCCGAAGCCAAGGCCGCGGATCCCGCGCCCAAAAAGAAGATCCGCAAAGGCAAGAAGGGCTCGACATCCAAGGCTACCGAGGCGCCCGCACCGACAACGCCCGACGGCGACTCAGCCGACTCAGCGGCCGACGACGGCGTCGACGTCTACTTCATCGGCTGTCCACCCCTCTTCGATCGGGAATCGATCTACACCGGCCAATGGGACGATCACCTGCGTTTCGCCATGCTCTCCCAGGCGGCGCTCAAGTGCTGCCAGCACATGGGCTGGGCGCCGGACATCGTGCACTGCAACGATTGGCACACCGCGCTGATCCCCCTCTACCTGAAGACCCTCTTCGCTTGGGATCAGAATATTTTCGGTCGCGCCCATTCCGTGCTGACGATTCACAATCTGGCCTATTCCGGCAGCTTTCCCGCCGATGTGGTGGGCAATTTGGGCCTCGCCAACTTCAGCCATTTGCTGCATCAAGACCACCTCTCCCAGGGAGCGGTCAGCCTATTGGAGACCGGCATCCTGCACGCGGATGTGGTGACCACGGTGTCTCGAACCTACGCTCGGGAAATCCAAACCCCGACCTACGGCCACGGCATGGACGAGCTCCTCCGGCGGCGCTCCGAATCGGTGGTCGGCATCGTCAACGGTGTCGACTACGGCGTGTGGAATCCGGCGGTCGACCCTCATATCCCACGCCAGTACGGCCCCGAGGATATGACCGAAGGCAAAGCCGAATGCCGCGCCCAGCTTTTGGCGCAAACCGGCTTGCCCGACGACCCGTCGGCGCCGGTGCTCGGCATCGTGTCGCGATTGACGGCCCAGAAGGGCTTCGAAATCACCCACGAGGCCTTGACTCAAGCCTTGCGCTATCTCAACGTCCGTCTGGTGGTCTTGGGCAGCGGCGAGTCGTCCCTCGAAGAGCACTTCCATTGGCTGCAACGGACCTTCCCCCGCAAAGTGTGCTTCTATCGCGGATTCAGCAATCCCTTGGCCCATATGATCGAGGCCGGGGCCGACATCTTCATCATGCCGTCCCGCTTCGAGCCCTGCGGCCTCAATCAGATGTACAGCTTGAAATACGGCACCATTCCCCTGGTACGGCGCACCGGCGGTCTGGCGGATACCGTCGAGCTCTTCGATCCGGAAACCGGCCGGGGCAACGGCGTTATTTTCGACCACTACGACAGCACCGCTTTCAGCTGGGGCCTCAAGACCGCCCTGAGCATCTGGCAAGACCCACGCCTCCGCCGGCAAATCCGCGCCAACGCCATGGCCGCGGATTGGTCGTGGCACCGACAGAGCGCCCAATACGAGTCTCTGTATCGCGCGGTGATCCGCTAGCCCGGCCCCGCCCGAGCCGAAACATCAAATCTCAGCTGTTGGGCTCGAGATCGAATCCCCATGCGCCGTCGAGGCCCGACTCGAGCTCGGTGCCCCATGAGCCGTCCTTCGACGCCTTCGGCACCTCGTCGTGGGTTTGAGCCGGTGTACCGCTACGTGTCTCGGTGAGTCTCGATGTTGGCCGTATTTCTTCGGAATGGAGCATGAATAGGCAGAGACTCTGACATCGCGGCGGGACCGGCTCAATGTTTCTGAAGTGTCCTAAGTATCTACTATTGGCAGCTCCAATCTCATCTTAGAAAGATTAAATACATTTTTGAGCGAGATTCAGTAGCTTATTGCTCACCCATACATGCAATGCCGCTTCTCCGGCCATATTTGCGTCACATACAGAGTGAACTTCGTCAGAAATCATCGATTCTGTGCCGACACGTCCAAACGGAAAAAATGAGAATATCTCCAAGCAAGAAGATCCCGAAAAGGTTTGTCGTCGTCGGCTCGGATCGCGGCGCGTTGTCGGCTCGGGATTCGGGTCAAAGCAAGGTTTGGTCAGCCGAACCGCAACAGGACGCACCCCCATGCATGGAGATCCATCGTTCGGCGGAGAGCCGGCGGACCCTTCGAATTTCCCGCACACCGGAAGGGCGGCGAAATTCGGCGATTTCGAGCTGGACTTCGGAAGCCGAGAGCTGCGTCGAGACGGCCGGGCCGTCGCCATTCCTCCGCAGCCGCTCTTTCTCTTGATGCTGCTGGTGTCCCGTGCCGGTCATGTCGTCGATCGCAACACCATCCAGGACTGTTTGTGGGGAGAGCACCCCCCTTCCGACGTCGACCGTAGCCTGAACCACGTCATCCGAAAATTGCGGGCCATCCTCCGTGACGACGCCCGCGATGCCGCCATGATCCGCACGGTCCACCGTCGTGGTTATCGGTTCGTGCATCCTGTCGAGTGGCTGACGAAAACCGAGCGGGCACGCCTGGAAGGCCCTGCTCAATCCTTCTTCTCCGCTTCCTCCGCCCCCCTCCCCAGTCGGTCTCAACCCGGTGTGGACATGGCCTTTTTTTGCCGTCCAGCTTCAGATGGGCAGCAAGAGCCGGTTTTGGAGCTGACCCTCGCGAATCTGAGCGAAAGCGCCGACGATTCGGCGTGGCCGCCCTTGGCCGAGGGGGCCCGGGAGGAGCTGGCGACCCTCTTGGTCGGCCTTTCCTCCACCTTGGGGCTGAGGGTAGTCGACGGTCCCGGCGAGGCTGGATCCTCGGGCTCCGAAGCCATCTCGAACGCAAGCTGTCTCCGCCTCGAGCTCCGGGGCTCCATCCGCCGCGTGGCCCAGCGGGCCCGTTGCCATCTACGCCTCATCTCGGTCCGTGATCGGGTCTTGGTCGCCGCGGTGGTCTTCGAGCTGGAGGTCACCAGCGTGTTCCCCCTGCAACGTCGAATTGCCGAGCTGGCGGTGGATCGTCTGATCCGGCCGATGCACGGGATCACCACAGAGTCGAATTCGGTGCTCGAGAGCCGCAAGGCGTAGGACGCCACCCATCCGTCGACCGATATCGGCGTTACATACCGGCGTTACATGCCGGCCGCTTGTGGGAGAGATCTCCTTTAAGTAAAGATTTCTGATTCCGGCGCCGAGGCGACGCTTCGAAAGAGAGCAACTCTTTCTGTATGGCGAAAATATTTCTAAACGGATCGCCTCGGCGCACACTGAAGATCTGCGGCTACCAGCTGGAATCTTCTGAAATCCGTGTATCGCTTGCTCCTAGTGCAACTTAGCAGAGCTCCGAAAACTGATCGACACGGGTTTTCTAGAAGCTCTCTCGAAAAGCAACAATTTTCACTTGGAATGCAACTCCTGCAAAGATCACCTAATTCCGTTACAATGCGTGGATTCGCCTCGTGCTCGGCCGTTTTCCGGCTATCCTCCAGCCGTTCTACCTCAGGGCGCCCTCCGGATCTTGCCGATTTATGGAAAATCTACTGAATGATTAGAAAGCTCCACCCGTGATCGCAAAATTCGACCGCTTCGAGCTCGACATGTCCAGGGAGGAGCTATTGCGCGACGGCGTGGCCACGCCGATTCAGCCCCAACCGCTGAAAGCGTTGGTGCTGCTCGTCGCCCACGCGGGCAAGCTGGTGAGCCGGGAGAGCATCCAAGATCACCTCTGGCCCGACACGGCGTCCACGGATGTGGAAAGAAGCCTGAACCACACGATCCGCAAGCTGCGTCAATCCCTCGACGACGACGCTCGCCGCCCGCGCTTCATCCAAACCGTGGCACGACGGGGCTATCGGTTCATCGGCCCCTTGGAACGGGTCGAGCCGAGCCGCTCGTCCGGCAGCCGGAACCTGCTGACCTCCACCCGCCTCTCCATGCCCGACCCCGTCCTGCCGGGCCCGGCGGGAGCGCCAACGGTCCGTCTCAAGATCTACGGCTTCCGAGAAGTCAGCGACGACCGCGCCTGGCCCCTACTCTCGGAAGGGGTGGTCGAAGAGCTGACTACGATGTTGGTGGGCCTGCGCGATTCGGGCCTGGCGGTGCTCGACGACTCGTTTCGGACCGAGAGCTTCCAGGGAGAGACCACGGGTAGGCTCTTCGGCCTCAAGGGCAGTGTTCGGCGATCCGGCGCCAAGGTTCGCGTCAACGCCCACCTCGCCCAATTGCCGGAAGGCGCCCTGGTGGCCACCACCGCATTCGAGCAGGAGCTCGGCAACGTCTTTGACCTCCAGGGCGTAGCTTCACGACGGATCATCGAAGATCTGATCCTGCCCCTGCTTCAGACCGAACGAGCCGGCCCGACCTGAGGGATTCAAACGCAGATTTCTCCCGTGCAGCAACACTTCGGAAGATAGGAGAGCGTCCGCTCGATCTCGACCCGCTCGCCGAGCTCCAGCACCGCGAAGACGATGACCCGGTGGCTGTCGTCGTTTTGGTACTGCAACGACAAACCCTCACGGATCTGCTGAAGCTGATGCTCACCCAGGCCGACCGGGTCGTGAATGACGTCGAATCCTTGGAGCTGCCGCTGCTCACCGAAATCCGCCCGGACCATGATCCGCCTCGGAGAGCCGGCGTCCGAGGACAGCGGATCCGACGGGCCGAGCTCGATCGTCGCCAGCTGTAGCTCCGGCATGGGAATCGCCCGGCTGTTGTCCTCGTGGGTAGGGTGCTCGACGATCAGGATCGTCTTGGCACGAGCCTCACCCTGACCGGGCATTTGGCCGGGCAGCAATTTGAGCGCCTCGTGGATCGGCTCCGATTTGGCGAGACCGAAGGCCGCGGACGAGGTTTTTCGCAGGCTCACCGCCGGCCGGCCCGCGGCGTCTGGAGCGGTGACGTCCACCAAGGCCCATTCCCCCATCACGTAGGTCACGGGCTCGCCGTGATGCTTCATGTTGGAGGGCTCCGAGCGCGTCAGCTCGAAGGTGTCGGCGGCCAGCGAGAGGCTCGGAGCGTCGTCCTCGAACGCCAACATGCTGACGCCGGTCCGCGTGTTGCCGCAGGGTGGCCCGGGCGGATCGTCCGGAAGCTGCAAACAACTCGCAGTGGCGGTTTCCTCGAGATTGTAAGTTGCAAGGGTATTCGATGGTCCACTGAAGCTGAAACCGGCGCCGTTCCAGGAGATTCCAAGCGAGATGCCGCCACCGCAGAAGCCGATGGTGCATTGTTTGAAGGCACATTGGACGGCAGCACCGCAAGTCGCCGAGAGGTGATCGCTGGTAAAGATGAGCTTATAGGCGGAAGATGGCTTATGGACGGCGGTGACGACGTGGAGCCTACCCGAGTCCGTGCAGCCAGTGACCTGGAAGCTCGGCTCACAAGTGGCGGCACACCCGCCGTTGCAGGTCTTCTCGAAGGAGACTTTCATCGAAGCCTTGTGTTGGCCGTCCTGATGTTGCTGCGCTCCCGACATGGAATGAAGCGTGGAAAGATTGTTGTCGACGGTCGTCAAACAGTCCATCTTCTGAGCGAGAGGACCGGCCGACGAAGCGCTGCTCGGCAAGGGGCCCGACCGCAGATCAGGGCGTGCCTCGAAAAGGGCCTCGAAGCTCGGATGGGGCGTCGTTTCCGCCGTCTCGAAGGCGATCGACTCTACGGGCGTCAACACATTGTCTTGAATGTTGAGCGTCAGCTCTCCGCCTTCGCGCTGACGCCAGAACATCGCGGCCCGATAGGAACGAGAGATACCCTCGGCTTGAAGCACGACGGAATAGGTAGAGAGCGCCAACGTCTCCATGCTCTCCCTAGGAGCCCTAGACGCGGCGTGCCCGTCGGCCGGCTTGGAAGGCAACGGATCCGCATCGAGTGTGTCGAATAGGGCCTCGATCTCCGCCACCGTCGGCACGGCCGCAGTCTCGCCCACTTTGAAACCTTCAGGGGAAGCCACAGCCCCCTTCTGGGGCAGCTCGTTGCCGTCGGCTTGCCACTCGGCGCGGATGTGCAACAAAGGCTCAGCGTCTTCGACCGACAGGAAGACTTTTTCGATCTGCAACCTGGCTCCTTTGGCGGTCACCATATCGGCCCATGGATGGTGCTCGAATTGGTCGACATCGAGGGTCACCAGATCCTCCACCTCGATGGAGACGTCATGTCCCGAGCCGGTCAACAGATCTTGCGCGTTGCCATAGAGCTGCCGCACCACGTCGACGGCTCCGAGGGACGCCGCGAGCTCGGCATCGCCGGTCAATTGGGTGATCAGCTCCGTCTCAAGATCCCTATTCGTCTCGAGAATTGCGTCGCCTGGCTCAGAGCCTTCCACCATCGGCCAGCCGCTGAGGCACAACACCGCAACCGCCGGCACCAACCAAGACCAAGCCTTGTGGGTCTTCTTCATCACCAACCTCCTTGTCTGTGGGGTGTCCAGAAACGAGGTTGCATCCCAGCAAATGGCGGCGGGCGATGTCTTTCGCGAAAGCTTCGCAAAACCTTCGACCCCCTTCGAGCCGCAAGTGCACGGCTTGAATCCCGGGTGTAGATATACTGATTCGTCTATCCCGGGACACATAGAAACCATGGCTCCAGCCTGGGAGCCGCAGGTGTGGAGGATGCAGCGTGGAGGTGGTTGAGTGAACGAGAGCAAGGACTCGGATCCCGCAGTTCTTTCGACCGGTGGATGGCTGATCTCCACCGACAGTGGCGTGATTCGACGCGGTGATCGGGAGTCGAGGCTGACGCTGTTGCAGATGAAGCTGCTGCTTTTCCTCATCAGAAATAGCGAACGGGTGGTGGGAAAGGAAGAGATCCTAGAGTCCGTCTGGTCCGGTGCCCAGGTCGAAGAGGTGGTGCTGGCCCGTTGTGTCTCCGAAATCCGAAGATTGCTCGGAGACGACGCCCGTCGGCCCCAATTCATTCAGACCCTGCCGAAACGCGGATACCGATGGATCGCGCGGGTCGAACGACTCGGTGAAGATCCCCAAAGCGACGCACCGTTCCGCGAATACGGACCCGAAGAAACCCATCGCGCGATGCTCGCGGAAGAAGGCCCACTACCGCCCCACGCATCGGGCCGGCTGAGAAGGCCCGTGCTGACCGCGGCTTTGATTCTGGTCATCAGCGTGGGTCTGGCCTTGTTGGCCGGGCATCTGAAGTCGGAGCCGCCTCAGTCTTCCGAGCTGACGATGGGCGCACCGAGCAACACCCATCTGATGCAAACAAACGTCACGTCGTCCGTGGCCGTGCTCGATCTGCTGGACCTGGGCGCCCAACCGGGAGGGGAATGGTTGGCCTCCGCCTTAGCCGAAATGCTGACCAGTGAGCTGGCGCTTTCCCAGGCTCTGGGGGTCGTGCCCCGAGCGGCCATCACCCATCTCCAATCCGAGCTCGGTTTAGAAGTCGGCCCGGAGCTGTCCCTGAAAACCCTCGGTCGGCTCAGGAGCGCGCTCGGCGTGGACACCCTCATCAGCGGCACCTATTTCCGTGAGCCGGGCCGAGGCCTCAGGGTCGACCTGCGCATTTGGCGATCCGACGCCCCACACAGCTTTCACGCCGTGGTGGAGCAGGGCTCCATGGACGAGCTCTCCAGCTTGGTGAGCGCCGCGGGCTCGAGAGCACGGACCCTGCTCGGGGCTCACGACACCACCGGCGCCGGACTCAACACCTCCTCCCAGGGCGCGGAGCTCTACGCCAAGGCCCAAAGCGCCTTGCTCCGCCAAGAGGCCGGGGCCGCCAAGGAGCTCCTGGAGGCAGCTCTGACCTTCGAGCCCTCGGACCCTCTGATCTGGCTGGCATTGTCGGATGCTTGGGGTCAGATCGGATTCGAAACACGAGCCCGAGAGGCCGCGGAGAAGGCGGCGAGCTTCTCGACAGACCTCCCGAGGGAGCAGCAGCTTTGGGTGGAGGCCGAGGCTTTCAGGTGTCAAAAAAACTGGGACGCCGCGATCGAGCGATTCCGCGCTCTGAGCCTTTTCTCCCCCAGCAGTCGAGAGTACATCTTGCGCTTGGTCCATTTGCTGAACGAGGCCGGCCGAGGCCGCGAAGCCCTGGCGGCCGTGCCCCCTGAGCTCCACGATGGGGACGACCCGCGCTGGCTGATCGCGATCAGCGAGGCCCACCATCAGCTCAACGACTACGCCACGGCCGAGAAGACCGCCGCCGCGGCCGTGGCCGCCGCCTCTCAGCTGGGAGCTCCCCGCATGGCCGCCTCCGGCCACCAACGCCGGGCTCTCAGCCTCCATGAGCTGGGCCGACCCCAACAAGCCCGAGAGGCTCTCGAGACCGCTGAAGCGATCTTCTCGCAGGTCGGAGACCGCCGACGAGAAGCCATGCTCCTGGGGATCCGAGCCAGATGGCTGCTCGAGATCGGCCAATTTGAGGCGGCCTTGGAAAAAGTAGACGCCGGGCTGGAGCTGCTGCGCCGGATCGATGATCGACGCCATGAAATGGGCCTGCTGAGGACTCGGGGAAGAATCGAAGCCCGAACCGGGCGGGCCGTGGCCGCCAAAGCATCCATCGAGCAAGCCCTGGCGCTCAGCCGTGAGCTGGATATTCCCGTCGAGCTGGCTCGGGCACACCATGCGATGGCCATCCAGAAGGCGACCTCCGGTGAATTCGCCGCGGCAAGGATCGATTTTGAAGAGGCCCTCCACATCTATCGGCAGCTGGAAGATCCCGAGCAAATCGCCACCCAGCTTCAAGATCTCGGCCGGGTCTCCATGTTGCAGGCCGACTACACCTCAGCGGAGGCCCAGCTCACGGAAGCCGCGGGAATCCTCGAGAAGCTGACCTCTGAGCGCCGCCTCGCCACCACCGAGCTCAACCTCGGTGTCGCGACCGCGATCACCGGCAACCTCGCGGCGGCTGAAAAACATCTGCGCTCCGCCGAGCAAGTCTTCCGCCGACTTGAAAACGACCTCCTGCTGGCTCTCTCGCTCTCCATTCTCACCGAGGTGCTCGTCGACCGAGGAGATCTCGGGACGGCCGCCGAAGTCGCCGATGCATCCGAGCGGCTCTATCGCAAGCTCGGAGAGCCCCATCGCCTCGCTGAGGCCCGCGTGACTCAAGCTTTGATCCTGCTGGAGCGCGGTGAGCATCGAGCGAGCATCAAGCTCATCTCAGAAGTCTTGGCAGGCGGAAGTCCTCTCTTCGGAACCACTCGGGTCATCGCCTACCGGCTCGCCGCCGAAGCGGCCCTAGCCCTAGGCGAGCTCGACGATGCCGACCGGGCGCTCGAAAACGCCGAGGAATTCTTGGCCGGTGGGTCCGTTTCGCCGACAGCCCTTTGTCGCCTTTGGCTCCCGATCACTCGAGCTCGCTACCTCAAAGCCCGGGGCCGAGCCCAAGAAGCCCAAGAGATCGCCACCACCAACATGGAGGTCGCAGCCGCTCGAGGCGCCTGGATCGCCCATGCCGAGGCCGAAATCTTGAGTCTGGAAATTCAATTGGGTGACGACCGTCGAGGTCCGGCCGGCGAGCGCCTCCAGCAGCTGGGAGCCGAAGCCGAAAGCAGGGGCTGGAATCGCATCGCCACCCACATCCAACAGATCAGAGATCGCCGAAGCCCATAGCAGCCATCGGCCTGCCGAGGGAGCACTGACCTGCGTTTCATCCAGGTCGGCCCTCTAGGGCTCGTCCGTGTCGTTCGAGCTTCGACTCTCTGCAGCCCAAAGAGAAACTTTGTGAACGTCAAATTCCTTGGGAGAAAGCCGCCTCAGCTGTATCTCGAATTCAATGTGATCAATAACTCCGCTATCAAGCCGGTGCTTTAGATCGTTTACGCGATCACATTCCAATGCCCAAACGGATAAGTGCCTGGCACCGACGACGACGGGCACCGACGACGACGGGGCAGCCGGGGTAGCGCGCTTCGCGCAACCCCGGTCTGTTGAAAACAACCCCTTCGGGGTAGAGAGCTCCTTGGACCTATCGCCAACGCTTCGCCTTGAGGTTCTGCTAGCCCGAAGGGCTTGTTGTCCAAAGCCTGGGGTTGCGGAGCTACCCCAGGAACGTTTGTTGGGGAAACGACGGGCCGGGATCCTCGAAGGTGGTTTTCTGCTCGCGGAAGTCGTCGTCCAAGGTCCACACCGTGTTGCCGTCGCCGTCGAATCCACGGCTGATGCCGACGCCGTTGCCGAATCGATCCTCCATGCGGATCAGCAGCCAATCGTCGCCGGATTTCTGAAAGGTGTGGACGTGCCCGCCGGGCAGCTCGATGGTGATGGTCGAGGACCTCAGGGTGGGCCGTTTGAAGCGCAGGTAGCTGCCGTCGCGGCTGTAGCGGACGAGCTGGTCGAAGCCGGAATCCCCGGCGTCTTCGGCGTCGGAGGCGTGCAGGGTATTGTAGAAAGTGTGCTCGCCGCCGTCGGCGGAGACGTAGATCCAGGCGGTGGTTTGGTTCCAGCCCCCGGGTGGGATCAAGCGCGGCAGCGCGAGGCGCCAGCCCAGACCGGCGTCGTGGAGGCTTTTGGGTCGGAATTCCACGGGGCATTCGGAGGGTGTCGGGCAGGGGCTGGAGTGATGGATTAGGAGCTTCGGGGAGGCGGGGAGAGTCGTTTGCCTTCGAGAGCGGACAGGATGCCGTGAAGGATTCGCACGTCTTGCTCGGTGAGCTCTGCTCGCTGGAGGAAGCTCAGGATCTTGCGCCAGATGGCGGGTCGCATGCTTTCGATGCGAAAGAATTGGGTTTCTTCGAGGGAGATTTCCAGGCGATCGAGGAAGCTGCTCAGGTTTTCGCGGGTCGCCGGATGGGTATCCGGGGTGATCAGCTGTTTTTCCGGTGTCTCGTCCAAGATTTGGCGCCACTCCCACGACAAGAGGAGCACGGCTTGGGCCAAGTTCAACGAGGTGAAGATGGGATTGAGCGGCGCCACCACCAAGGCGTCGCATCGGGATACCTCGTCGTTGGTCAAACCGATGCGCTCGCGGCCGAAGAGGATGCCCGACCGTTGTCCCTCGGCGGCGTCGCGGTGGATCTTCCGCGCCATATGCCTGGGAGTCAGCTCGTGAATGACCATGTCGCGATGTCGAGCGGTGCTGGCGTAGAGACGGTGCAGATCCGCGACCGCTTCCCGCAGGGTGGGGTAGCAGCGAGCGCGATCCAGCACCTCAAGGGCACCGGAGGCCATGGGAATGGCGGCCTCATTGGGCCAACCATCCCGCGGGGCCACCAACCGCAGGTCCAACAATCCACAGTTGAGCATCGCCCGCGCGGTGGCACCGATGTTGTCCGCCAGCTGCGGTTCCACCAGGATGATGGCGGGGGGCAGGGCGTCTTCGGGGATGTCGGTGGGTTGTGCTTCTCGGCTCACGTCGACTTTCATCAAGGCTTGGAACGGATGGCGGGCTCACGGCAGGCGGCAGATCTTATCGAAAAAGCCGATGCCACGCCCCGCGACCTCCGACGCCGGTGAGGTTGGGCTGTCGAGAAACGGTGCGGTAGAGTGAGATTTCGCGGACGAGCCGGCAGCGTCCCGAGCCCTGGTCCCCTCGGTGGACCTTCTCCGTGGATTCTCTCCGTGGACCCTCTGAGTGCCGACTCGAAGGATGTGCTCTCCATGTCGAATCTGACCCGGTCGAAGCTGACCCGCATCGAAACCGTCGTGCATCTCCAATCCGTGGAGCTCTTCACCTATTGCTCCGCTGAGCAGGTGGTGCGCATGGCGTCGATCGCCCAAGCCCGACAATTCGCCAAAGGGGAGTGCATCTATGCCGTGGACGACGCGGCGGAGAGCCTCTTCTGCTTGGTGGAGGGCGAGGTGGAGCTCGAGGGCAAATCCGATAGACGCAGGGTGCTGCCCCCCGGCACTTTCGGCGCACGAGAGATCCTGAGTGACTGCGCCCGTACCGAGCATGCGACGGCCTCGGAAGACTGCGAGATCCTGGTTTTCGACGGCGACGACTTCTTCGACCTGCTTTCGAACAATATCGAGATCGTCAAGGCCCTCTTCCGTCAGCTGCTGCGGCCCGATCCTCGCAGCGCTGCACCGGCCGCCGCAGTTGGAGCGCCTCAGCCTTGAGGGCAGCGTCGCAGCGCACAAGGTGGCTCGCCCTGGGTCTGCTCTTGGTCGGGCTAGGAGCCGCGACGGCCGAAGCCGAGGAAGCCTCCGCGGACCGCGAGCGTCAGCGGATCGTGGCGATCGGCGACATCCATGGAGCCCTCGGGGCCTTCGAGCTGATCCTCCGCCGTGCAGGACTGATCGACGAGCAACGGAATTGGATCGGCGGCCGCGACATCCTGGTGCAGACCGGCGACTTTCTCGATCGGGGGGCGGACGTCAAGGCGGTGGCGGAGCTGCTTCAGGATCTGCAAAAGAAGGCGAAGCGGCAGGGGGGGCAAGTCATCGTGTTGTTGGGCAATCACGAGGCGTTGAATCTGGCCATGAGCCTGCGCGACGTTACGCCGGAGATCGTCCGACCCTTTGCCGGCAAGCGATCCGAAAAGCGCCGGGATCGATATTGCGACCGCCTGCTTCGCCGGGCTGAGAAAAAGGCCGACTCCGGCCCACCACCCGACCAAGACGGCTTCCTCCAAGCTTGTCGCGTCGATGTGCCGATCGGCATGTTGGAGTACATCGAGGCGCTCTCCCCGGAAAGCTCCCTCGGCCGTTGGCTGAGACGCTTGCCCGCCGCGGCCCAGGTCGGGGGGCGCCTCTTCCTGCACGGTGGTCTCTCTCCCGAATGGACGGATCTTTCGGTGGAGGAGATCAACGAAAAGACACGCCAGGAGCTGGATCAATTCGATCGGCTCAGAAAAGGGTTGCTGAGCCGTGACCTGATCGTGCAAACTTCGGCGCTCGCCGAGATCACCGGAGTGGCCAGAGCCCTCCAGCTGGTGGTCGAGGAGCGGGGAGTGGATATCGAAGACCTCCCGCTCGAAACCCTGAAATCCACGGCCGACTTCGAGCGGTGGACCCTCTTCGATCCCAACGGCCCCCTGTGGTTTCGCGGCTATGCGAAATGGAACGATGACGAGCTGAGGGCCTTCGTGCAACCGCTGATCGAACGGATCGGTATCGACGGCATCGTGGTCGGACACACTCCCCGCAAGAGCCAACGCATTGAGAACCGGCTGAACGGCCGGGTTATGCTGATCGACACCGGCATGCTGAGCGATGTCTACGGCGGCCGACCGGCGGCCTTGGAGATCATCGGTGATCGGCTGACCGCCATCTATCCGCAGAGCAGTGAGCCCATCGACTGAGCGACCCGGCTCCCCTCAGCTCGTCGACATCCGATTCGTCAAACAAACCCAAATCCAGATCAGAGCCGTCCGTGGCGCTCAGGGAACCATTTGTCCCACAGCTGCTAACTTACGGTGTTTTTCTACGTTTTAGCTATTGAAGACAGAGCAACCCGCCTGGGGCCGTGACCTAGAGCAGGTCCTTCTACAACAGGTCCTTCTACAACAGGTCTCAGACAACAGGTCTTTCGACAGCAGGTCTCTCAACAAGGCTCATCGCCGGATCTACCCCAAGCAATACTTCAGAGCGGCATCCAGATTCAGCGGCCACAGGCGAAGCTCTTCTTTCCATATAAATAACTGAATTCAAAACCCTTAAGGGCTTACAACATGTCTATTCCGCAGCAGGGCTCGTACTCTGCCGTGCCGCAGGTGCGTCCCCACCGTCTCCGAGCCATGCTCACGAGCACTCTGGCCGTCGTCGCCACAGCGGGCGTGCTTTTTCTCTCTTCTCCGGCCCATGGGGCCGACATCAACGACTTCGAACGGTCCAGCTCCCAGCGAATTCAACGGTGGCTGGGACCGGACCTACAGCCACTTCCCTTCACCAGCGACGAGCAGGTGCTCGACTTCCTGGCCACGGCCGAGGTGATCAAGTCCAAAGAGCTGTCGAGCGGGTCCACCAAACCCCTGAAAGTTCTTCTGGAGAAGGACGGGGTCCGGGCCAACGCGATCTTCCGAACCATCGACCTGAAGAACGGCTCAGGCGTGCGGCAATTCCGCGACAGCTACCTCTTCGAGGTCGCTGCCTACGAAACCTCTCGCTTGCTGGGGCTTCGCAACGTCCCCCCTGCAGTGGTCCGCTACCTGGGCAGGAAGCAAGGCTCCATGCAGCTTTGGGTGGAAGGTGCCCGCAGCGAATCCGACCGCATTGCCAATGGCGAGGCTCCTGCTTCGCCTTCGAGCATGGTCTATCAGAAGCATATTCTGAGGGTCTTCGACCACCTCATCTACAACTTCGATCGCAACACGGGCAACATCCTGACGGATTCCAAGGGCCAAATCTGGATGATCGACCACACCCGCTCCTTTAAAGCATCGCCCGGCTTCCCCGAGGGCCCAGGGGTCGTGGTTTGCGAGCGCGAGCTCTGGAAGCGGTTGAAAAATCTCGACGCTAAGGAGCTCAAGAATCGGTTGGCCCCTCATCTGTCGCACATTCAGCTCGCGACCTTGGTCAAGAGGCATAAGCGCCTGGTCGCTCATGTGGAGCAGCTGATCGCTGAGCGCGGCGAGGACGCGGTGCTTTACGACCTCTCTTGAGCATCAATCTTCGAGATCGAGCAGGAAGTGGCCGGGGACGTCCCCGGCCATTTTTGTGGGTCTTTTTCGCCGTTCCCGCCTCGGACTTCCTCAGATGCAGACGTCCCGGCCGAGCTCCATTTGGCCTTTTCGTTTCGCCCCGCCAACTCAGCGATCCAGACTGCTCGTTCGTGCGAAAGTATGGGAACACGATAGCCTTTCGGCCACGTTAGCCATCGGTCCTAGTCCACTTCCCGAACGAGGTATCCCTTGACTGATTCAAAGCCTGCTGAAAAGAACAGAGCTCGCTATTCCGTTTCGGGTTTGGATCGTCGCGGATTCTTGTCCCTGGGCGCTTTGGCCACCGCGGTCGGTATGAGCGGCTGTTGGGCGGGCCAGGGAGACGTCGACCAGACTGTCCTCCTCGACCCGGACACCTCCTCGTCCTTCGAGCTTGAAGAGATCACCATCGATCAGCTCCAAGCAGCCATGAGCTCGGGCAAATGGACGGCGGAATACGTGGTCCGGCAATACGTGGATCGTATCCAGGCCATGAACGAGCAGGGACCAGAGCTGCGGGCGGTGATCGAAGTCAATCCCGACGCCATCTCCATCGCCGCCGAGCGGGACGCCGAGCGCCGCGCCGGAAACATCCGGGGGCCGCTGCACGGGGTGCCGATCCTGCTCAAAGACAACATCGCCACCCACGATCGCACCACCACCACTGCAGGCACACTGGCATTGCTCGGGTCGATACCGGACCACGACTCTTTCGTCGCCGCTCGCCTGAGGGAAGCGGGCGCGGTCTTGCTCGGCAAAGCGAACCTTTCGGAATGGGCCAACTTCCGATCGACTCGATCTTCCAGTGGTTGGAGCGGACGCGGACGCCAATGCAAGAATCCTTATGTGCTGGACCGCAACCCTTGTGGCTCCAGCTCCGGCTCCGGAGCCGCGGTCTCCGCCAACTTTGCCGCCGCGGCTATCGGCACCGAAACCAACGGCTCGATCGTTTGTCCATCCACCGCCAACGGCGTCGTGGGCGTAAAGCCAACTGTCGGCTTGGTGAGCCGCAGCCGCATCATCCCGATTTCCCACACCCAAGACACTGCCGGCCCCATGACCAGGACCGTGCGAGACGCGGCGCTGGTGCTCGGAGCCTTGGTGGGAGTGGACCCCGAAGACCCGGCTACCGCCGCTTCCGAGGGCAAATTTCACACCGACTACACGGCTTTTCTCAGGGAAGACGGCCTCCAGGGTGCACGGATCGGGGTCTATCGCAGCGCTTTCGGCTTTCACCCCGAGGTGGACGCGCTGATGGAGCAATCCTTGGAAGTCCTCACCCAGCACGGGGCCGAGCTGGTGGATCCGGTCGAGCTGCCGAAATACCAAGATTTCGGCAACGCCCCTTTCACCGTGCTGCTCTACGAGTTCAAAGCCGGGGTCAACGACTATCTGGCGTCCCTGGGCGACGCCGCCCCGGTGAAAAGCTTGGCGGAGGTGATCGCTTTCAATGAGAAAAACGCCGACCGCTCCATGCCCTACTTCGACCAGGAAACCCTGCTCTTAGCCCAAGAAAAGGGGCCGCTCACCGACCCGGAATACCTCGAAGCTCTCGACACCTGCCGCCGGCTTTCCCGCGACGAAGGCATCGACAAAGCCATGGACGAGCACCGGCTCGACGCCATCGTCGGCCCTACCGGCGGTCCGGCGTGGGTCACGGACTTGGTGAACAAAGACAACTTCGGCGGCAGCACTTCCACCCCGGCGGCGATTGCCGGGTACCCCAACGTTTCGGTGCCCGCCGGTTTCATCTTCGAGCTGCCCGTGGGCGTGTCCTTCTTTGGCCGCGCCTGGAGCGAGCCCACCCTGCTGCGCATTGCCTACGCCTTCGAACAAGCCACCAAGGCCCGACGTCCACCAAAATTCTTGCCGACCCTGGACCTCGCCTAGCTCAGTTCTGACGCAGGTAGATCTCGATGGCTCGGGCGACGTTCTCTGCTCGGTCGAGGTAAGCCCGGCGCTCGGCCTCGGTTTCGAAAACCTGCTCCAGGCGAATGCGCTGGAGGTCGAACATCGGAGCTTCCAAGGCCAGCTGTAGGGCGGAGGTATCCCTTCGGCCCTCCTCATTCCGTGGAAAGGGATCGGGCATCCTCTCGGTCGGCTCGAGGGACGACGGCTCCAAGATCCACTGACGCACCCAGCTCGGCCGCAGCCGATCAATGGCGGCAAAATAGTCGGGCGCCGGGGCGGCGGATTCGAGCCCGACATCGGGAGCGTTCCAATGGCAGCGGCCGCACGAAAGAGCTTCGTAGGCGGCACGACCCACCACCTGATCGACCTTGACCTGATCCGGGCTGCGCTCCGCGGGTGGATCAAAGAGCGGAGCACCGGCCCGCTCGACGAAGAATCGGGTCAGCAGATCGAGCTCTTGGGCAGAGAAATGAAACGACGGCATGCGTTGCTCGAGCCACGGCCGAGAGGGTGGATAGGAGCCCGGGTCCGCCAGATAGTCGTGAAGGAACGTGGTCTTCAGCTTGGAGCCGATGCCGTGCAATGACGGCGCGTCGAGCAGGGCCTCTCCGCCGCCGGGCAAATGACAGGCAAAACAACCCCTTCGACGCATCAAATCCAAGGCGGGCACAGCGACGCTCCGCGGTCCTGACTCTCCTCGGCTGAGCGCTTGTGTCATGGACAGCGCCTGTGCTGGCGACAGCGTTGTAGACCCGGCCAAGATCTGGATCGACATATCCCGCCAAACCGACTGATCGAGCTGCCACTGACCCGGATGATCTTTCAAAGCGTCGAGCAACTGGGGTGGATCGCCGGAGCCGAGCCGGCTGCGCAACACCCGACCGTATGGCCGCAGATCACCCCCGTCCGGTGGCGGCGTGGTCTCAAAACCGGGAATGTCGTGGCATCCGTGGCAGCCGAGTCTCTGGATCGTGTTTCGGGCCAAGAAGTCGGTGCGCTGCTCGGAGCCCATGGCGTCGAAGCGAGCCTTGGCATCCTCGAGGGTCGTCTGGCTTTCGAGAATCTCCAACACCCGACGATCCCTCGCCGCAGGCTCGGGCTCAGGGCGAGACGGACCCGTCGACGCCGGATCGGGCCGTCCATCCTCGGAGCCGAGATCCAGCAAATAGGCTGTCAGATCCGCGGCTTCTTCAGGGCTCAGTCGGAAGTCCGGCATGGGCGTGCCGTGGCGCCAGGCGCCGGGTCGCAAGAGCCATCGAAACAGCCATTGAGGGCCCACCCGCTCCGCCAACCCCTGCAGCGCGGGTCCGACACTGGGTGGTCCGGCGGCCGGCGATCCGGCGGCCGGCGATCCGGCGGCCGGCGGTCCGGCGGCCGGCGGTCCGGCGCCGGCAGACAGACGATGGCATTGAATGCAGCCCAAACCCCTGAAGAGGTCGCGGCCGGTCCGGGGATCTGCGGCTTGGGCGACGGCACCGGAGAAGTCGGCCGGCTCTTGGAATCCTTCCGCGGGTCGACTTTTCTCGAAAAGGTAAGTCACGACCGTCCGAATCTCCGCTTGCTCCTGGGCCTCTTTGCCCCGGCCCGGCCACAACTCCGGCATGCGCGACCCCGGCCGGTGGATCGATGGGGCCGCGAGCTGTTTTTCCACCTGCTCGGGGCTCAGCTTCTCGCCGACGGAGAGCAACGACGGACCTACCTTGGGCTGCCGCAACAGCTTCTCAGGCGGCGACTCGACGCCTGAAAAGCCCAGCTGATGACACGCCCGACATCCCAATCTCTCGATCCACTCACGTCCCGAGCGGGCCTCGGCAGCAATGCCCGGCGAGCTCGCCGGCTCCAAGGAGGCTTCGTCGTCGTCGTGGCAAGCCACACAGCTCGCTTGGATCCAAGGCCCCGCCAGAATCACCTCTGTGGACCCGTCCGAGCCGGAAGCGATGCCCGGGTGCCCCGCACGGACGAAATCCGTGGACCTGCCGTTGCCGCCGTGGCAGTCGGTACAAGCCAAGTCGCGATGGGCCGGTGTGGCTGACGGCCCCACCAGCTCGGGTCGCGGGTGCACGGCGAAGACCGATCGACCGGCGATCCCGGCGACGTCCGGCTCAGCGAGCTCCGGATCCATGCCCAGATGACACGTCACACAACGCTCCGGGCGGTGACCCGGCTGCGATCGGACCGTCACCGACGGCGCCAACAGCCGCAGGCCCGGAACGGCACGCATCCAGGCATCCCGCCGAAGGGATCTGAGCCTCTTCTCGAGCGTGTCCAGGGGAGCTCGGGCTTCGGTCAAGCCCAGCTCCGCCTTTTCCAGATCCGCGAGCAACAAGGATTTCTGGTCGTATTGAGATTGGATCATCTCCCGCAATCCCTCGACCTCGGCCCGGCCTGCGCGCTCCGCCTCGGCGTCTTCGGCTTCCGCCCAACGGGCCTCCGCTTCTCGCAAACGGGCCTTCAAATCGAACGCTTGTCGGTCGAGGTCTTCGATCTCGTTCCGATGCCGGCGCAAGCCGTCCAAGGCCACACGAACCTCACCGCGGAAGAATTCGAGATCTTGCTCGGCGGCCGCCCGCTGCTCCGTCGCACGGGTTTCGAGCACCGACTCCAACGCTTCGAGGTAAGACAGCTGAAGTCGCTTCCAAGGCCGATCCAGCTGGATCAGGCCGAGGACCAATACCCCGATCAACGCCAAGCCGAGCCACAGCCTCAAATAGCTGCCGGGAATGCGCGGGCGGATGTCCGGGCTCACGGCGCCCCCCAGACCAGCCAAGGACCGACCCGAAGCAGGGTTGCCGCGAGCAAGGCCAACACCACCCAAACCAAGACCATGGATAGAAACATCGTGGGAAAGTAGAAACGGCCTAGGCGCCGACGGTGCCGAGAAAAAGCGCCTTGGGTCGGCTTCCACCCGGGCAGACGCCACGGGATGACCACGAAGAGCAAGACCAGCAAGAGGAGGCCTGGAAGCTCCCGCGCGGGCCAGAAATCCGGTAGGGGCAAACCGATCCAATCCACCCAGAAGCGCCGGGACAGAGAGGCCGTCGGCGGATCGACCGGGCTCAACCAAAACCTGGGCCGTAGCCAAGTCGCCATCAGGATCGGGAAGATCCCGAGGAACCACCACACAAAGAAAAAGAACGGCACCTCTTCGGATCGGCCGTGGAAACGGACGTTCAGCTCTGGATCGCGGGTGTCGATGAACGGGGCGGCCAAGAGTGCCACCAGGGTCACGGTCGGCAACAAGATCCAACCGACCCACGGCGCCGTCCATGTCGCGACTTCCTGCAAACCGGCCAGAAACCACGGCACGGAGGCCGGTGGATCGAGCTGCGAAGGGTCGAGCGAAGGCAGGGGTGGAGGAAACCTCCAAGCCAGCACCCACACGGTGAGGATGCCGAGGCAAACACCCATGGACCGACCCCACAAACCTGTGATCTTCCGGTCCTCAAGGGTGGGGTCCGACTTTCTCGCATCCGCCGAATCCTCGACGCTGGAAACAACACCCTGGCTGCTTTGCAAGGGGTTCCGCAGCTTCGACGGCTCGGACGCGGACGGCTCCTGCTCGCGGTGCATGCTCCACCAAAAAGCACCGGTGGCGAGCCCGAAAAATAACCACACCGGCAGATAAGCCTGTACTTCGCCCCACCGGCCACTGGTCGGGCTCGACAGTCCCACAAAGATGCCGATTCCCAGCCAAATCAGCCCACCGACACGGGTCCAGGGCAGACGAGAGCCCATGGTCGCGGCAAAAACGACCCATGCGAGGAGTAGGAATCCACCGGTGCTCATGGTGATTCCTCGGGCTGGAGACGTCTAGCCTCACGTCGGCGACGCCATAGGCCGACTAAAGCGACCGTGAGCAGGGGCAGCAGGGCGACATGGAGGGCATATACCGCGGTGAGGGAGATCGCCGAAGCCCCATCGCCCCGAGGAAGCAAGAATCCGGTCCATGCTTGCGCGATCAGGAGAGCCACCAGCAGCACGGAAATCGTCCAACCGAAAAGGCGGCGATAGGAGCCGACCACGAATACCCGCATGAGGTGCAGCCAAGCAGCGATGACCAGGCCGTGGGAGGCCCAGTCATGAAGACTCCTCAGAAAATCGAAAGAGGTCGCTTCCCGTAGCTCCACCAGACTTTCCCGCGCGGCTCCCGGTGTCGGCTGGTAAAAGAAGAGCAAGCCGAGCCCCGTCACCACGAGCAGCGACCAAAACACCACGGCCAAGGAGCTCCAAAGCCACGGGCCGAGTGGGAATAGGGGCAACGTGGTCGGCGCGACCTTGGGCGCTCGATCCTCGGGGATAGGCGAAATTTCGGCGGGCATGCCCCGCTATTGTCTCATCCCTCGTCGCGGATCGGTAGAGCTTCGTCAAGGACCAGCTCTACTTGTGCGGTCGCCAAGGGGTGCCCCAATCGATTCTGAAACCAATCCACGTGCTCGAGCACCAAATCCAGCTCCAGGGAAATGGGACCCGGCTCGGTGGGCCACTGTAAGTCGACGGGTAGGTCGAGCATTTGACCGGGCCCGATCTGGCCGGCAATCGGAATCCGCCGGCTTTCGAAGATCTTCTCGCCGTCTCGCCACAGGCGATAGCGGGCCGTGACCGCCAGCACATCGTCGGATTTCCATTCGGCCCCGCTGGTATTGACCGCTCGGATGCGCACGATCTGGGAGCTTCCGGCCGGCGCGGTCGATGCCAGCTCCAACGGCTCGGCGCGGTAATCGAAGGCCAGGGCCGCGATCTGCGGATCGCCGAGATGGTGAAGGCGGGCCACCGCACCTTCCGGACCTTCGAGGCGAAGCCTGAAGGCCCGAGAGCGGAAGATGCCGTCGGCGAACCAATAGCCGTGGAAGCGCCAAGGTGGGCCGGTTTCGATCTCCACCCCGACCACGCTACCGTCCGGAGAGACGGTCCTGCCGACCGGGTATTCCCGTTCTCCTCGCCAGTCGCTCACCACCAGCTTCGCCTCGGGAGCATCGGTCTCCACCACATACCTCAAGGTGCCGCCGGGCTGCCAATGGGCCACCATCAGCTCGCTGTCCGGATGGCCCGCGGTCAGATCAAAAGCCAGCTTCGAGACCTTGGGAAATGGATCCACAAAACGCACATACTGACCCGCCCAATATCGGTTGTGGACGCTGTCGAGGGAAATGGAGGTGGATTCGAAAGGCAAGAGCCGAAGCATTCCCGCGCGGGTATGACTCTGGCTGCTGGTATCTATCTCGTGAACCCGCGCGACGCTGAGCGCTGCCGATCCGTAGGTCAACGCGGCCAAGCTCCAGGCGATCGTCAAGGCACGCCAGGACGGAAGCCGCGCTAGGGCCAACAAAAAAGCCGGATAAACACTCAAAAAGTACCGATTGCCGATGAAGGTGCCGCCACCGAAATAGTTGAGCGGTTTTGAAATCAGAAAGAATGCCAGGGTCACCCCAGCCCCGATCAAACAGGCGGCACCCACCCGGCTCGGGAAGCGAAGCGCTATCCAAAGAAATATCGCCGCCGCGGGAAAATAAAACAGCAGCCCGGAGTGGCGACCCGCCCAGAAATAGAGCGCCGAGTATGCGATCTGACGGTGATCCTTGAAGACCTTGACGTGGTGGGTAGCGGGCCGAGCCTCGAAGCGCTCGAGAGCGACCTCGGCGTCGGGGCCGGCGGGATATCCCGTGGACGGCACGAACGACGTGCGCTCCGCTCGATACGGGTCTAGGGCTCCGGTCAGCCCCCAGGTCAGCCCGGCGACACCGCCCACCACCAGGACCACTAACACGACCTTGGCTGCGGCTCTCGACCCACGTCGATGGAGCAGGTCCGCCAGCACCGGGATCAGAGCCAACGCGCCGTTGGACAAGCGCATATTGACCGTCAGCGCCACCAAGGCCGTGCCGACCCAAGGGGCCAGGGGGTGGTAGAGAAGGGTGTCGACCCAGACTCTCGGCCCCGGGGCTCGAGCGGGACTGTGGAAGGACGCCGCGCAAAGGCTGAGACCGCCGAGGCAGAGGGCCAGCTGTAGCAGGTCGGCCATCCGCCAAAACACGTAGGGCACCACCACGGCACAGAACACGAAGGTGATGAGGGTCCACAGAGCGCGTGCATCGTCGTCTTCGGGGGAAGCCAGGGTGGTCAGATGACGGTGGGCCAGGCACAGGGCCAGCAACAGGGCCAGACCATTGAGGGCCACCAAGCCGTTGTCGCCCATCAAGGCCCAAAAAGGCGCTGCCAGGAGGGGCAGCAGGATGGGTTTGGAATAGGCGATGCCCTTTTCGGTACGCTCGAGAATCAGCGACGAACGGGCCGTGTTTTCCAGGTCCAGACGCGCCAGATCCGCTTGCGAGAACAGCAGATCCCCGTCCGTCACCAAGCTGGCGGCCATGGCCAGAAAAGTCCCCTCATCGGCCCAAACTTGCTCGATCGGGGTTCTTTTCGATGCAATCCAAACCAGCAGCAGGGAGACGGCCAAAGCCGTGATCAAGGCGGCACGGCGAGAGCCGAATATCGAGGCCAAGGCGGTCATAAACCGCCGCGGCCCATCAAGGCGAAACCTCTACGTCGCCCCCGAGCCACTCGATGCCGGTAATCACCAGACCGGCCGGATTAGCGGCTTCTCCTTCGGTCAGCTCAAGCCGACCGGTGCCGGGGGCCAATGCCTCGAATCGCACGGTGAGCAAGGTTCCGGATCCGGAAGCCCCGGTGGCCGCTGCCCGGGTCATCAATACCTGAAGCCGGTTCTGGTCGATGGCGGTGGTCACCACCACCGCGTTGATCCCTAGAAAATCTCCACCTTGAGCCGTGGTCGGGCGCAACAGAGTGCCCGGGTAGGTCAGCACGAAATCTACCGTGCGCACGTTTTGGAGATCCGTGGCCAACACGTCGAGCACCAGATTGGCGCCTTCGGTGGAGCTGTTGTCGGCCACGGAAAAGCTCGCTCCACCGTCGCCGGAGTCCGTGGTCACAGTGACGAACGGCTGGGGATCCGTGGGACCTCCGCCGTCGTCATCGTCACCGTCACAACCGACGATCAGCAAGGCGAGCAACGCAAAGCAGATTCCGAATGCGGCTCGGGCGAAAGCCGCCGATGTGCGGGCATGGCGCGATGGGGGTGCAGAGATCATGATGTGCTTCCGGGGGATGGGATTTGGGTGAAGGCGTGGTCAAGGATGGCGGCCTGGACGGCGTTCAGCGACGGTGCCGAGGACGGCGCTTGACGACGCTGTGACGATCACTCAAGCGACATTATCTTAGTATAGGTTTCAGGGATACGATCCTGGATCCCGATCTTTGCCCCCTCCCGGAGCCGTCATGCCCGTGACCACCCTCGACCTCCGCGTCCCCAGCCAAGGCCTGCATGAATTCACCGCCGAAGCCCAAGCCGCGGTCCACGACCTCGGCGTCCGCCAAGGGTTGTGCACCCTCTTCATCCAGCACACCTCCGCCAGTCTGACCATTCAGGAGAACGCCGACCCGTCGGCAAAACGCGACCTGGAGCAATGGCTCAACCGGCTGGTGCCGGAGAACGACCCCCTCTACACCCACACCTCCGAAGGGCCCGACGACATGCCGGCCCACATCAAAGCCATCCTCACCGCCACCTCCCTCTCGATCCCCGTGCTCGATGGCCGCCTGGCCCTCGGCACCTGGCAAGGCCTCTACCTCTGGGAGCACCGCCGACACCGCGGGCACCGACGGATCGTCGTGCACTGCACGGCTGAGTAGCGCTCTTTCTGTTCTTTTCGTAGCTCTGCCTCGAGGAGTTTCTTTGTCTTGACTTTTCGAGTCTGGACACTGCTATCCATAGCTTTATCCGACCCTCCAGTGCCGAAGAGGGGATATTGTGAAACTTTGATTGAAATGTTTTTGCCCGCATGATCATCTTATCTGGAAGACATGACATTACCTAAACCATGTTATCTGGTGCATATTTTCGGACACCGGAGAAATTAAACCTCACAAGGAAGATTTGATGCAAAAAAGAGCCTGCCAGTCCCTGCTATTCGCTCTATTGGTTTCGGGCCTGCCCTTACACGCCGCCGCGGGACAAACGGAGGGCTTCATACTTACCAGACCAGACTGCGTGCCTGGAAGCCAACAGAGCATCAACTACATCCAGGGCCCGGACCCCGTGCTCACTGACGACAACGATATCCACATCTTTGTAGACGTCGGCGAGTGCTGCGTGGGCGGCTGGGAAGGAATTTTCAATCTGCACTATCCAGGAGCAGAACCAACGCCCGGAACACCGAGATTCCATCCCATCTGGGGCGCCAACAACTTCGGCACCAACACAAGCAGAAACGAGCACGAGGCCCCCTTTCCGTCTATATTTTGGTGGCAGGACAGCTGGCACGTGGCTTACACTTCGACCTTTTTTCCCCTGGGACATCCCAATCGAGATCGAGCTGCCCGAATTGACCTCGAGGACCTGACCAGCCAAGTTGGCGAATCACAAGTCACAAATCGATGGATCGAGCCGGTCAACCCAAGCTGTCGCCCCCTCGGCACTTGTTCGAATAAAGGGACCGGCGTGCTCGCCACCGCGGCCATTGACGCGACTGATCAGCTATACATCTATCATCCCGACAAGAACCTCGCCTCTTGTGAGTCCTCGTGGATTCGACACGAAGTAGGTCAGGATCTTTCCATCGTCAATCCTGGGTCTCACGATGGCTGCCTCAGCTTCGTAGGCCGCGAGACCCCACCACCCTTTATTTCGGATATTGCTCTTGGCTCAGACGAAAAACTCTACATGCTGGCCCGTAATCAAGAGGATCTCCAGAGTATCCAGGAGTGGGTGTCTTCAGATGGCGTAACTTGGAGCCTCTCCGGAGCCGAGTGGCGATCTCCACACCATCCGACTCCAGGTTGGATTTACCACGTCTGGGATGCCGGCTATCTGAAAGACAAGGCAAGAAAGCTAGTCCAACCCCGGCTCGTAGTGGCCCAAATTTCAGACGGAACCGTCTGGGAAGACATTGTCGATGCCTCTCTGGGAAGATGGTATCTGTACTACTGGGCCGAAGCCGGCGCGGCATTGCCACCGAATTTCGGCCAGGAGGCTCACTCCTGCGAGACGTTTGGCGGTTTTGCAGATGAGATTTCCTGTGAGAGGGTTTTCGGCTGGGCCTGGGATTCTAGCTATCCCGACCATCCGACAAGCGTGGAGCTTTGGGCCGACAACACCTTGGTGAGCAAGATTCCGGCCGATGGTTTCCGCCAAGATCTACTGGAAAACGGAATCGGAAACGGATTCCACGCCTTCGGATCGCCATTGCCGGGAAACCTGAAGGATGGTCAAACCCACCAGCTCACCATCAAAGTAAGAGACTCCAACCACATCATAACCAACGGACAGGCGACCATTAATTGCCCCTTGGGAACCTTCCAACTTTCCGCAGAGACTTCCGGCGATGGGCAAGGGCAGATTACGAGCTCTCCGCCGGGAATCGTTTGTGGAGCCGATTGCTCGGAATCTTACTCGGGAGGTACAGAAATCTACCTGAACGTTTCCGTTTCCGACGGTTCCACATTCACGGGATGGGAAGGAGACAGTGAGTGCAATAGTCGGCCGATTGCCTTATGGGACGATCTGCACTGTGTAGCGCGCATCGAGCAGACACTTTTCGCGGACGGGTTTGAGTCGGGAGACCTTTCTTCTTGGGCGACGGAGTAAGGGCTCCAGCCAAGAAAGTCTTATTTGCGCTTCACCACCAGCTGGTCCTGGCCCGTGGGTGTTTCCGCGGTCCCAGGCCAAAAACCTTCGACATGATGGGCGACGAGCAAGTCGGCCGCTTGTATTAGTTCCAGGACCAGCTCTTTGTCATAGGTGACGGCGGCGTGGGGGTGATTGGCCATCCGCCAACGCACCCCAGGCTCTACCGGATCAAAATGGGGAAAAGCCGGGAGGTTACCGCCGCCTCGATCAAACAGAAAAAACGAAATCAGCGCAAAACCGGAAGCATCAAGCACCCTCCGGATCTCGTTCAAATAAGACTGCAGCTCAGGCAACAACATGTGGGTGAAGACCGACTTCGCGAGCACGAAGTCTGCCCATCCGGATTCCACGGGAAATTGATAGTCCCTCAAGGCGCCCGACTCGGCTGCTGAATAGGGAGTTTTGATTCGCGCCGTCTCGAATCGAATACGAGGATCTTCGCGCCAATGCTTTTGAGCCCAGCGAATGCTCGGGGCGTGGACATCGAATCCGACGTAGCTGCCCGACTCGCCCAAGCGCCCCTGAAACTCGAGCAGCATGGCCCCGCAACCCGAGCCGATATCGAGGATTCGGGGATTCGTTTCGAGCAGACCTAAACGCTCAATCCAAGCCATGGTTTCGATGGCGGCGGATCGAAACTTCTTGGGATCACCCACATGCCTCCGCAGCCAAAGCGGCGGTAGGTCGGGCTGGCCACGCAGCCTGAGAAGGGCCCTCTCTAGCGGGCTCGCGGCCCGATAGCCAGCGGTACGAATCCGCCTTAGCAACTCAATGCCCTGCATCCAACACCCTCAATCTCGGATTCTCTCGGGCTTGCCACAGCCCCTCAGTTGCTCGCAGTGTACCTCAGAACCAGCACCTTCGAGGGCGCCGACCAGGTTGTGATCTACACCTCGTCAATAGCGCGCCTTCTTTTAAGCCGACGTGAGCAGATCGCCTGAGCAGAGGTTCTGAACAGGCGAAACCCTCGCTGGCGACGAAAAGCCTGAAAGGTTTTACCTTTTTCCGCATTTACAAATACGAGCCGATTGATCGATTTGGGCGCTGAAAAACGCCTAGTCATTTGAAGGCTGAGTTTTTTCCCGTGTGTTACCCACCCGTTGCTAAGGAGAGCAGGATGGATCGATTCAAGATGCGAACGACTACCTTGACCGCTTTCTGGGCCCTATTGGCCCTACTCTGTTTTTCACTGGTTTCGTTCGGCTCAGAAGGGCCGTCAACGGACCGATTCGGACGTTTGCTTCACGACGCCGATGGACAACCCATCACCTACGGTGAGCAAGAAACGGAGCCGCTACGGGTCCAATATGTGGAGCCCGTGCCCGCCGAACGTTCCACGAGCTCTGGGAGCCGAGGGCCGGCAGCGACGAAAAACGCTCTGGGTGCCCAGCTCGAATGGCACTACGTCAATTTCGGCTCGGGCATCGGTGATGCCGGCCTGGTTTCCAGCACTTTCGACGGCTCAATGCCGCATATCGTGGCCTCAGCGTCTGAGCAGGGCTTCTTTGCCAATCGCTACTGGTACATCGTCTACGAGGAATTCGACGAATTTTTCTTCGTCCACCAAAGCGACCTCTACGACGCCGACATCCGCAGCTTGATCGTCGCCGACACCGATGGCGACGGCTTCGATGAAATCGTCATCGGCGTCGGCAATCGGATCGAAATCTACGACTACACCGCGGGTGTGATCTCCCTCGAAGCTTCCTTCGTCACCGCTGCCTCCCGCATCGACGGCCTGAACGTGGTCGACGTCGACGGCGACAGCAGTCTCGAAGCGGTGTTCTGCCAAGACGGCTCCGCCCTTTACGTGTACTCCCTCACCGGTTCCCAAGAATTCGGATCCACCAGCTACCCCTGTTATGACGTGACCGTGGCTCAAGTGGACGACGACGCCGATCTCGAGATCGTCGCCAGCCGCGGCACCCTCGGGGGTTGGGTCCTCAACGGCGTCACCCGTGCCGAGGAATGGAATCGCTCCGGCGGTTTCGGCACCTGGGTGCGAGCCGCCGATCTCGACGGCGACAGCCGCGACGAGATCATCGCCGGCTTTCGTTGGAACGGCATCCAGATCTTCAACGCCGAGACTCAAACCCCGGATTGGACCTACTCACCGAGCGCCGACATCGGCGCCCTGAGAGTCGGCGATTGGGACGACGACGGTCAGATAGAGGTGCTTTTCGGCGACGGCCAATTCGGCGCCATCAACGCCCTCAACGCCGCCACGGGCTCCTTGGAAGGGGCCATCGCCAATCCTGAGCACGGCGTCACCGACATCCTGGTGGCGGACGTCACCGGATTGAGCGAGACCGAAGTCCTTTGGGGCTCCGGCTACAGCTCCTCGGGTCCGGACCATCTCTACCTCTACGACACCTACAACTCCGTGCTGGATATCGAAACGCCCGATCTGTTCGGCCCCTTTTACGGCTTGGGTTACGGCAACGTGGGTGGGCTCGAGCAATTGGCCTTTGGATCGTTCGAGTCCGACGCGGGACTCGGTGACGGTCGCTATCGTCAAGTCTACGCCGACGGCGGCTTCAACCCGGTCACCCTCGGCCCCGAGCCCACCGGCAACAGCAGCTTCGGCCAGCAGCGCATCGCCATGGGAGCCTTGGGCTCCACCGCGGTGGTGGTCGGTGCCGACCGCGCCGGTTACGGCAAGCTCTTCGCCTACGACGCCGACTTTCCGCACGGGGAGCGGTGGCGTACCAGTGAATTCCAGGGTTACGCATTCCAGGGCATTCAAATCGCCGATGTCGATCTCGACGGCCAACCCGAGGTGATCGCGTCCGCAGGTTTGCAGCCGGGTTATAGCGGCACCGGCGGCAAAGTGGTCGTTTTCGAGCACACCGACGGCTTCGTGGAATGGCAGACCGAGCTGACCAACGGCATCGGAACGTTGGGGTATCTGCGCATCGCTGAGGTGGACGGCGACCCCAATCCGGAGATCGTGGTGGCCGAGCACAGCGGTGGCTTGTGGGTCTTCGACGGCGTGACCCACGCCCAAGAGCTGGCCACCGTGTCCTTCGACATCACCGCCCTCGACACCGCCGACGACAACGGTGACGGTATCGACGAAATCTACATCGGCGACGATCTCGGCGGCTTGCACGAGCTCGACTTCGCGACCGGCACCATCAGCTCCACGATCGGTAGCTTCGGCAGCCAGATCAACGGCTTGCAAGCCCGCGACATGAACGCCGACGGCGCCGTGGACTTCGCGTTCGTGGTCGGTGGGGTGGCGCGCATCCTAAGCGGAGCCGACGCTTCGACCCTGTGGCAAAGCGGCGACCTGGGTTCCGACGCCGGTGAGCGCGACAGCTTGTTGGTGGCCAATATCGACGACGACATCGCCCTCGAGCTGTGGGTCAACCTGGGCGTGGTCGGCATGAAGGTCTTCGAGCTCGACGTCTTCGTCAACAACCAGACGCCGACGGTGACCATCGACAACCCGATCGGCGGCAGCAGCTTCGCCGACGGCGACCCCGTGACGTTCACGGGCACGGCCACCGATGCGGAGGAAGGAGATCTCTCCAGCGAAATCGCGTGGTCGTCGGATCTCGACGGCAGCCTCGGTACCGGCGCCTCGGTGGTGGCGACCCCGTCGGTGGGCATTCACACCATCACCGCGTCGGTGAGCGACTCGGCCGGTGCCTCGGATAGCGACATCATCACCATCGACGTGACCAGCAGCGCTTGCGAGCTGTTCCGCGACGACTTCGAGGCCGATCTGAGCCTGTGGGCGACGCCTGGTGGGCTCGCCCACCAAGTGGCCGACAGCACCTGCGCCATTCCCGGCTACAACACCTCGGTGAGCGCCCTCTACTTCGGCGACGATTCCACTTGCAGCTATAACGACCCGAATCCCTACGGCACGTTGCAAAGCCTGCCCATCGACGGCAGCAACATCACCAGCGAAACGGTGCTGAGCTTCGCCTACTACCTGGAAACCGCCCCCGGCGCGTCGATCACCGTCGCCCAAGTGGGTGCCCGGGTGGTCAACGGAATCTGGTCCGTGGTGTGGAATATGGACGGCGCGAGCCAAGGTTTCTGGGACTTCGCCAACGACATCTCCCTCGCGGCCTTCGCCGGCCAAGATATTGAGCTGCTCTTCCAATTCAACGCCTACGGCGAAACCGACCTGAATCACACGGGTTGGTTGATCGACGACGTCGCCATCACCAACCCCTCCCTCTGTGGCGGCGGCGGCGGTGGCGGCGGTGGCGGTGGCGGCGGCGGTGGCGGTGGCGGTGGTGGATCGACCAGCGTCACTATCACCCTGCCGGCCGACGGGACCGTGATCCCCAGCGGTGCCTTGAGCACCTTCACGGCCGATGCCTGGGATCCCCAAGGCGCCGACATCTCCGAATATGTGGAGTGGTCGAACCAATTCGGTGAATTCGGTATCGGCAGCCCGGTACAGACTTACCTACCGGACGGTGCCCACACCATCTACGCCACGGTCGACGACGGCCTGGGCAATACCGACGAGGACATGATCCACGTGTTGGTGGGCGACAACGCCGTGCCCCAGGTGACGATCACCAGCCCGACGAGCTTCCAGGTGGGTGACACGGGCACCTCTTGGCTGCTCGACGCCTCCGCCACCGATGCCGACGGCAACACCACCTTTGCGTGGGAGTGGACATCGGACTTCGACGGGGTCGTGTCCACGGCCGACAACGCTAACGTGACCCTCCCCTCGGAGGGCATCCATCGGCTGACGGTCACGGCCACGGACCCCTTCGGCGCCGTGGGCTCGGCCGAGGTGTGGGTGATCGTGCACGGTCTCACCGGCGATCCCCTGGTGCGAATTCTCGAGCCGTCCGACGGCGGCTCCTACACCACCGAGGATCTGGTGACCTTCACGGCCGTGGCCCATGACGCCATCGACGGTGACCTCAGCGCGTTTGTGACCTGGAGCGTCAACGGCTTCTACGTGGATCAAGGTGCTTCCATCACCATCAAGCTCGACGAGGGGGATCCGACCACGGTGGAGGCTCGCATCGAGGACTCCAACGAGCAGCAGGCCACGGATTCCACCTACATGACCGTGGTTTATGTGGAACCCGCGCCGGTGGTGACCATCAACAGCCCCACGGACGGTCAGCAGGTTTACCTCGGCGCCGACGTGCAATTCGCCGGGTCGGCGGTCAATGACGACGGCTTCCCGATCTCGAGCACCTGGACCTGGACCTCGGATATCGACGGTCAGATCGGCACCGGTGAGAGCTTCTGGAATTACGGCACCCTTTCCGAGGGCGTGCACACCATCACCGCCACGGTCGACAATCCGTCCGGACCCCAGGGTCCTTCGGGCTCCGCGTCCATCACCCTGACCGTCTCGCCCAACCAACCGCCGGCGGTGTCGATCACCACGCCGATCGACAACGACACCTTCCACCTGGGCGACACGGTTCTCTTCGTGGGCACGGCTAGCGATCCCGAAGAGGGAGACCTTTCGGGCTCGATCCAATGGGTGTCGGATCTGGACGGCATCTTCGGTGACGGATCGTCCGTCAATTTCGCGGGCTTGCAAGAGGGCAGCCATCAGATTTCCGCCGAAATCACCGATGAAATCGGCGCGACCGACGTCTTCAGCATCACCATCCAGGTGGTGAACGACGCTCCGGTGCCTTCCATCAGCTCGCCGACCGACGGCAGCTCGGTGGTGGCGGGTGCGTCCGTGACCTTCGCGGGCACGGCCACCGACACGGAAGACGGGGATCTCTCCGCGTCCATCCAATGGGTGTCTGATCTCGACGGTCTGCTCTTCACCGGTGCCGGCTTCAGCACCTCGACTCTGTCGGTGGGCAGCCACCAAATCAGCGCCGAGGTCACGGATTCGGGCGGCGCCTTCGCCCTCGACGCCATCACCCTGACGGTCAACACCAACCAGGATCCGACGGTCTCGATCTCGGCGCCTGCGAACGGCACCTCCGTCATCGAAACCGACAACGTCACCTTCGCCGGTTCCGCTGCCGATCCCGAGGACGGAGATCTCACCGCGAGCCTCTCCTGGACCTCCAGCATCGACGGCGCCATCGGAACGGGAGCTGGGTTCTCGACCTCGACCCTCAGTGTCGGCAGTCATACGATCACCGCTTCCGTCACGGACGCCTACGGCGCGTCGGACTCCGCGGTCATCACCTTGACGGTCAACGCCAACCAGGATCCGACGGTCTCGATCTCGGCGCCCGCTCACGGCACCTCCGTCATCGAAACCGACAACGTCACCTTCGCCGGCACGGCTTCGGATCCCGAGGACGGAGATCTCACCGCGAGCCTCTCCTGGACCTCCAGCATCGACGGCGCCATCGGAACGGGAGCTGGATTCTCGAGCTCGTCGCTGAGCGTCGGCAGTCATACGATCACCGCTTCGGTCACCGACGCTTACGGCGCCACCGACTCCGCGGTCATCACCCTGACGGTCAACACCAACCAGGATCCGACGGTCTCGATCTCGGCGCCTGCGAACGGCACCTCCGTCATCGAAACCGACAACGTCACCTTCGCGGGCACGGCTTCGGATCCGGAGGACGGAGATCTCACCGCGAGCCTCTCCTGGACCTCCAGCCTCGACGGGGCCATCGGCTCCGGTGCTGGATTCTCCACCTCGGCCCTCAGCGTCGGCAGTCATACGATCACCGCTTCGGTCACAGACGCCTACGGCGCCAACGACTCCGCGGTCATCACCCTGAACGTCAACGCCAACCAGGATCCGACGGTCTCGATCACGGCGCCCGCCAACGGCACGTCGGTCATTGAAACCGACAACGTCACCTTCGCGGGCACGGCTTCGGATCCCGAGGACGGAGATCTCACCGCGAGCCTCTCCTGGACCTCCAGCCTCGACGGGGCCATCGGCTCCGGTGCTGGATTCTCCACCTCGGCCCTCAGCGTCGGCAGTCATACGATCACCGCTTCCGTCACCGACGCCTACGGCGCCACCGACTCCGCGGTCATCACGTTGACGGTCAGCGCGAATACGGCTCCCGTGGTCGACATTTCCTCGCCCACCAACGGCTCCAGCGTCACCGCGGGCGATTCCGTGACCTTCACGGGCTCGGCATCGGACAACGAGGACGGTGATCTAACGGCGGCCTTGGTGTGGACCTCGGACCTCGACGGCACCTTGGGAACGGGTGGCAGCTTCGCCTCCACCAGCCTGACCGTCGGCACCCACACCATCACCGCGACGGTCGCCGACAGCTACGGTCTCGGGGGTCAGGCTCAGGTGTCGTTGACCGTGCTGGCCGCGCCGATTCAGGTGACTTTCACCTCAATCGCCTCCCAAGACGGTTGGGTGCTCGAAAGGAACGAAAACTCCAACTCGGGTAACAACACCAGCTCGAGCTCCACGGGCACCAGCGCCCTCAGGCTCGGCGACGACAACAAGGACAAGCAATATCGATCGATCCTGTCGTTCGACACCTCGTCCATTCCTGCCGGTGCTCAAATCCAAAGCGTGACCCTGCGTCTGCGCCGCGGCAGCCTCACCGGCCAGAACCCACACAGCACCCACGGTGCCTGCACGGTGGATATCTCCACCGGAGGCTTCAGCGGCTCGACGGCGCTCCAAAGCACCGACTTCGAAGCCGCCGCCGACGCGGTGGGCGTCACCAACCTGTCGAATCCGACCTCGAATTTGGATTGGTCCGAGGGCAACCTCAACGCCGCTGGATTGGCTGCCATCAACACCAACGGCACCACCCAATTCAGGGTCTACTTCCAAACCGACGACGACGACGATCGGGGCAATGACTACCTCGGTTTCTACGCCGGAGAAGACGGCGGCGCGTCCCGTCCGGAGCTGGTGGTGGTCTACCAGTAGTAAGCCCTGACCACAGCATGGGCCCGCGCCGCGGGCTCGTGCTCACCATTCGAAAAAAGCCGGGGAAAGCCCCGGCTTTTTTCGAATGGGCAAAGAGCGGCGGCGTCCAGGCAAAGATCGGCGGTCGCCTGACCAAAACGGGATCCAGCGGTCTCGTGTCTGTGGCAAAATCCCCGAATGAGCACAAAACCTTCGTTTTTAGCCCTCCTGCTCTGCCTGAGCCCGGTGGTCGTCGTGACGACGTCCACAGCCCAAGAGCCGGACACCGAGGCATCGCAACCCGAAGCCCAAGAAGAGCCCAATGCCTCAGCGGCAGAGAGCTTGAGCCCCGAGGACGCCATCCGACGAGCCCGCGCCGCGGCCAACGACGGGCTTCGCCACCATCGGGTGGAAGAGGTCGTCGCACCCCTGGAAGAAGAGGCGGTCTTCACCATCAGCAACGGGATCGTCGCCCGCGGCAAAGACCGGCAGAGGCGGATCTACACCCAGGTCTTCGAGCAAACCCTCGATGTGCAATATGAACGGCTCACGTCCACCGTTGAGGTGGCTGAAGACGGAGTCTTTGCCGCCGAGCAAGGAACGTGGACCGGCAAGTGGCAAACCGACGCCGGACCCGTGGCTCAGCGGGGCACCTACTTCGCCATGTGGCGTCGAGGGGCGAACGGCTGGCGCATTCGGTCGGAGATCTACGTCAAGCTCGGCTGTGACGGCGAGGGTTGCCCAAAACCAGCTCAGGGATCCGATAGCTGAGCGGGCGAATAGATCTCAATAGACGGCGGGCGAATCCAAGATTCGCCCCTACCCTGATCGTCCTTCTTCTAACCTGCCCGCACCTGGGCGATGGCGTCACAGAGACGGTCGATATTGGATTCGGTAATGCCCGCCACGTTGATGCGGCCCGACGCCAAAATGTAGACCGCGTGGTCGCGGCACAGCTCGTCGACCTCGTCTTCCGTCAGCCCCGAGAATGAAAACATTCCGTTTTGGCGGACGATGAAATCGTTGCCGTCCTTGTGTAGGCGCACGTTCCGTCGGCTCAAGCCCGCCGCCAGATCTACCCGCATCTTCTGGATCCGATGGCGCATGTCCGCCAGCTCTTCCTCCCAGCGGCGCCGTAGCTCGGTGTCGTTGAGCACCGTGGTCACCACCGCCGCGCCGTGCATGGGCGGATTGGAGTAAAAAGCGCGAACACAGGTCTTGGCTTGGCTGAGCACCGCGCCGGCTTGCTTCGACGAGCCGGTGATCAAGGTCGCTGCGCCCACCCGTTCGGCATAGAGGCCGAAATTCTTGGAGAAGCTGGAGCAGATCACCATCTCCTCCAACTGGTCGGCGAGATGGCGGATGGCACGGGCGTCTTCGTCCGTGCCGTCGACGAAGCCGTGGTAAGCGAAGTCGATCAACGGCAAGGCACCGCGGCGAGCGAGCACCTGCCCCAAGGTGGTCCATTGGTCGAAGGACGGATCCACGCCCGAGGGATTGTGGCAACAGCCGTGCAGCACCACCATGTCACCGGCTTGCACCTCTTCGAGACTCGCCAACATGGACTCGAAATCGAGCCCGCGGGATTCCGGGTCGTAGTAGCCGTAAGAACGGGTTTCGAGGCCGGCGGCGGCGAAGATCTTCGCGTGATTGGCCCAGGTGGGATTCGACAGCCACACCTTGGGCGAGCTACCCACGGTTTTCATCAGCTCACCCATCACCCGCAGGGCGCCGGTGCCGCCCGGGGCGTGCACGGTGACCGCTCGTCCGTCTCGGATCACACCATGGTCCGGGCCCAGCACCAGCTCTCGAACCGCTTGGGCGTAGTCGGCGGAGCCGTCGATGGGCAGATAGCTTTTGGTGATCTCACCTTCCAGCAAGCGACGCTCGGCTTCTTTAACCACCTCGAGAATCGGCGTTTTGCCGCTTTCGTCTTTGTAGACGCCGGCGCCCAAATTAATCTTGTTCGGTCGAGCATCTCGACTCATGGCTTCGTTGAGGCCGAAGATGGCGTCCGGGGGCGCGAGGCTGACGGATTCGAACAAGGTCCTATCTCCTATTTGGGTAACTGACGGTTTTGAGATGAGAACAGATTTCCGCGGGAGCCACCAGCCTCTAATTGTCAAGATTCTGCGCTTGCAGCGGCTCGGCCACCGGAGCGGTTTCGGATTCGGGAGCGGTCCCGGTTTCCAACGCGGCCTCCCCCGCGGCTTCCGCTACGGGGGCGGTCAAATGCTCGAGCACCAGACGTAAGTAGGCGTCTTTACGTTCCAAGAGGATCTCATGACCGGCCCCGTCGATCTCAACGATCCGCGCTCGCGGGAAGGTGGCGGCATAGTCGTCGATCACCGCCGGATCCACGTAATCGCATTCCGCCCGCATCAGCAGCACCGGTGCGTCCACACGTTTCAAAGCCGGACGGGAATCCTCCATCCGCTCCATGTCGGCGAAGACATAGCGATTCACCAAACCCCCTTGCCCGGGAAAAACCAAATCCGCCGCCGCTTCGGGATCACAGGCCAAGGTTTGGGCGGTGATTCGGCTCTGGGCTTGGGCGAAGGCCGCGTATTCCCGCTCTCCGATCCATTGGTCCGCAACGGTCGGATTGATTTCAGCCAGGCGTTGACGCATGCCCAGGCGGGGAATGTGGGGGGTCACCAAGTCGCGCAAGGCCCGCTGATCGTCGGCGTCGAGCCGGCCCAGGGCCCTGATGGCCTCAACGCCGAAAGCCGGCAACCAAGCCGGCGCCGGCGAGGTGAGGATCAGACCTTCGATGCGTTCGGGGAATCGCGCCGCATAATTTGCGGCTAAGGCCCCTCCCCACGATTGACCGATCAATATCAGTCGCTCGGCCCCCAGCTGGGCGCGGATAGCCTCCAGATCGCCGACGTGTCGGGCAACGGTGTATTCCAGATGCGGTCGCTCGGCCCGGGACGACAGGCCGGCCCCGAATTGGTGGTATCCGTAGACGCGAAAGCCCGCCTCGCTCAACGCCGCGGCGACCTCCGCGTCGGGCAGCTCCGGCAAGCCGGGGCCCCCGTGCAGGAAGATCACCGGGTAAGGACGCCGCTCTAGGGTCCCAGGAGACGGCTCGCGGTGCCGAAAGGCGATCCGCGACCCCGTGGGCAGCTGCCAATATTGAATCGAGGGATCCTCAACGGCCGGCAGATAGTCGAAACCCATGGGCCGAAACCACTGCTGACCGACCCATGCGGCCAAGAAAATCGACGGTACCGCCAGCAGCAAGATGCGTGTCCTGGACGGCAGCCAAGGCAGCGCGATGGCCGTGCCCATCACCGCCATGGAGGCGAACGTCATCGCCGCCAGGGTCACGATCAAGCCTAGGCTGTCGAGCCGGACGGCGGCGCCCCAAAACGTCAAAACCGCGGCCGCACACCCCACAGCGAGCACGGGCGGCAACGCCACCCAACCCAGGATTTTTCGCCAAGTCGGCACGGGACGAGCCTCAATCGGTTCCGATTCATTCATGCTTCATCGTTTTCGAGCACTAGATCCTCAACCATAGGCAAGACTTTAACCGATCGAGCTTCGCGTCCGAGGCTCCCTACGGACCCAGCTCGCAATCCGAACCACCCGGCGCTACAATTCCGCTCCCTCCGTCTCGATTCCGTCCTGTTCATCAAGGAGCTTCCATGAGTCACCGTCTCTCTATTCCATTGCTGCTGATCTCTACCCTTTTGTGCTTAGCTTCGACCGCCTCCGCCCAGGTGATCAACGAATTCGTCGGCAATCATTCCGGTCCGGATCAATTTGAGTTCATCGAGATCTTCGGCGCACCCTCGACCGACTACTCCAATCTGACGATCATCCAAATCGAAGGGGACACCGGCGAGGACGCGGGCATCGTGCAGTCGGTGTTCCCGGTGGGCACCACCGACGCCGACGGTTATTGGTGGACGGGTTTCAACTCCGACGAATTCGAAAACGAAAGCTATACGATTCTGTTGGTGGACGGCTGGTCGGGCAGCGACGGCGCCGACTTGGATGTGGGTGACGACGGCACCTTGGATTCCACTCCTTGGACGTCAGTGATCGACAGCGTGGCTGTGCTCGACGGCGACTCCGGGGATCACTCCTACCTTTCCCAAACCGATTTGATACCCAATTTCGACGGCGATTCGTTCCCTCCGGGCGGCGCTTCGCGCATTCCCAACGGCACCGACACCGACAGTGTCGGCGATTGGGTTCGCAACGATTGGGACGGCGCGGGCTTGCCCGGGCAAACCGGCACCCTGAGCGCCACCGAAGCGGTCAACACGCCGGGCATCGAGAACTCCACGTCGTTGCCGCCGGCCGCGCCACCGGTGCTCAACGAGGTGGTGTCCGACCACACCGGCGCCGACACCGAGGAATTTGTGGAAGTTTTCGGCGATCCCACGGCGGACTTTTCCGATTATTGGATCTTGGTGATCGACGGCACCGGCACCACCGACAACGCCATCCAGGCCGGCAGCACCGACGCCCAGGGCTTCTGGGTCTCGTCCCTGGGCTCCGATGTCCTCCCGGACGACACCGCCACCTTCCTCTTGGTGGAGACCTGGACCGGCTCCCTGGGCCAGGACCTGGACACCAACGACGACGGTACCTTGGACGTCACCCCCTGGACCACTTTGGTGGACGATGTCGCCTTTGATCGCGGCAGCGGCTCAATCTACTCCGATTCCGACGTCGGCGACGTGGGTGGCGCCTCGCGCTTGCCCAACGGCCAGGATTCCGACCAAAGCGCCGATTGGCAAGGCAACGACTTCGACGGCGCCGGTCTGCCGGGCTTCGGCGGCACCCCGACCCAAGGAGAAGCGTGGAATACCCCGGGCGTGGTGAACCGCACCAACGCCGTGGATTATTACGCCGGGGTCGACCCGCAGAACGGCACGACCCTGCGCGACACCCTGCACGCGACCATCGACGACCACACCCGTTTTCCGTATTCGTCGGCGAGCACCGACACCTGGGACATTCTCGAAAGCGCTGACGAGGATCCCACGAGCTCGTCCAACGTGCTGACGATTTACAAAAACGGCAGCATCGCCAAATTCGGCGGTGGGTCGGGTCCCTACAACCGCGAGCACACCTGGCCCAGCTCCCTGGGATTCCCCGATCAAGAGGACGGCATGGGTCCGAGCTATCCCTATACCGATTGCCACCATCTGCGCTTGGCCGACCCCACCTACAACTCCGATCGTGGCTCGCGGGCGTTCGGCAATTGCAATGCCGGCTGCTCCGAGCGCACTACCGACGTCAACAACGGCAACGGCGGCGGCTCGGGTGTTTACCCCGGCAACTCCAATTGGGTCACCGGCTCCGACGGCGGCACCGGCACTTGGGAAGCTTGGGGACACCGCAAAGGCGACGTCGCCCGGTCGATTTTGTATATGGATCTACGCTACGAAGGCGGTAACCACGGCATCACGGGATTCCCCGAGCCCAACCTGGAGCTGACCGACGACACAGGGCTCATTCAAGGCACGGGCACCAACACCTCGGGCACCGCCTACATGGGCCGTAAATCCGTGCTGCTGGAATGGCACGCCGCCGATCCGCCGGACGCCGACGAAATGGCCCGCAACGAGGTGGTCTACAGCCATCAAGGCAATCGCAACCCCTTCGTCGATCATCCGGAGTGGGTCAGCTGCATTTACGAGGATGTCGGCTGTGAAACGCCCCTCTTCGCGGACGGCTTCGAGTCCGGAGACACCAGTGTTTGGTCTTTGACCTCGCCCTGATCTCACCGCAAGCCGAACACCTCGTCGGGGTCGATATCGAGTGACTCGAAGTCGAAGGTCTTGCGCACCTGCTCGATGGAGTCCCAAGGTGCTTGGGGCTCCCCCTTCAGGCGCTCGTAAGCAGGAATCGAGATGAGCATGGCGACCGCTCGGCCCCGACGGGTCAGCTCGATGGCGGAGCCCTCTTCGACCTGGTGCACCAACTCGCCAAGATGAGTCTTAGCTTCAGTAATGGAGTGTCTCAAGGTTTTGGGTTCCCTCCGCTTAGGATAGTCATTAATTCGCGTCGTAGGGACCTTCGGGCTCGGGGTCGAAATAGAAGCGGGCAGACCGACCGGTGCGCCGCTTGAACATTTGGTCCAAGCTCTCGATTGGGCCCACGGATTCGTCGAGAAACATCCGTTCGACACGGCGCAGGGGGAAGAAAATCGTCGACGCTCCGAGGCCGGCATACTCTTCCTCGTAAGCGATGGAGCGCATCCAATCGTCCAGGCTGTCGAGATTGATCGCCCGCAGGGTGACCCCGGCGAAGGTGAGGTCCTTGAGCAGGCCCCAATATTTCTCGGACGGCTCCACCAAGTGCACCACGACGATCGATCCCGGATCCATGCTCAGTCCTTGCCGGTCGGAATATCGATACCCAGGCTCTTGATCCTGCGATAGAGCGTGGGTCGGCTGATTTGCAGCTGCTCGGCGGCTGCGGTGGTATCACCGCCGCAGGCGTCGAGGGCCGAGGTGATTTCGTCACGCTCCACGGCTTCGAGCACCTCGGAAAGGGAGCCGCCGATTTGGGTCGGCTGCTGACCGCGAATCGCCGCCGACAAACGCCCGGTATCCAACAGCTCCTTGTCTTCCAGGAAGAGGGCCGAGCGTGAGATCTCATTTTTCAGCTGACGAATGTTGCCGGGCCAACGGTATCGACGCAGGGCCCTCAAGGCGGCCCGGGAAATTCCCCGTACGCGGATTCCGTAACGTCCCGCCTCCTGGCTTAAGAAATAGGCCGCGAGATTGGGAATGTCTTGGCGACGACGACGCAAGGGCGGCAGCTCCACCTCCCAGGTGGCGATCCGGTGGTAGAGATCCGAACGGAAGACGCCGTCCTGAATCATCTTCTGAATCGGTCGATTGGTGGCGGCGATGATCCGGCAGCGAGCCGGATGGGGTGTATGCCCGCCCAGGCGGAACACTTCTTTTTCTTGCAGCACCCGAAGAATCTTGGCCTGGGTTTCGGCGGCCATATCGCCGATTTCGTCGAGGAAGAGCGTGCCTTCGTCGGCGGATTCGAATTTTCCGGCCCGCGCCTCGACACCCGTGGCCACACCCTTCTCGACGCCGAAGAGCTCCGCTTCGAGCAAATCCTTGGGCAAAGACGCGCAATTGATGGCCACCAACGCCTTTTCCGATCGCGGGGAGGCGGCGTGAATGAAGTTGGCCAGCACCTCCTTGCCGGTGCCCGACTCGCCGTAGATCATGACCCCGACATCGCCGCGGGAAACCCGCTCCGCTTGCTCGTAGATCCTCTGCACCTCCGGCTCCACCGAAGGGGGCTGGGGACGCTCCGCTTTAGAGACATGGGGAGCTGTCGCCGGTACCCGGGACTCGCCGCCGTGCAGCCGATCCGCCACGGTCACGATATGCAACATGGACTCCACCACCGGCCGATAATGCTCCGCATGGGCTTTCTTGAAAAAGCGCGCCCGCAGCTGGATGCGTGGGTTGGCCACCTCCACCCAGGTCGAGTCCTCGGGATCGCCCTCCGGCCCTTGGGCTTCGTAGAGCACACCTTTCTCACCTTCGAAAACCTCCGCCAGCTCGACGGCGGTGACGGGCATGGTTTCGAAGAGGGCAAAACCCGCCAATTGGGCGATTTTGTGCCGGTCGCTCTCGGAGGTCAGGCGATCGAGCAGACGGGGAAGGTGGTCGAGGGTGAAGTGGTCCAGAGGCGAGAAGGACTCGGTCAGGTCCTCGTTGTCGAACGAGACCACCCCCGACGGATCACCGTGACGACCGACGCCGATGCCGACTTCGAGGTCATCGTCGGGTACTTCTTCCAGAAGCACCACGACCCGACCGATGACGAAGATGTCCCCAGCCTCCAAGGGCGCGGTGTCGATCCGCTGGGATCTCAACAGCGTGCCGTTGGTGGATTTCAAGTCCTCGAGGTCGGTTTGCATGCCGTTGACCACAATGGCGGCATGCCTTCGAGAGACGGTCGGATTGGGAAGGCAGATATCGCACGAAGGATCAGAGCCGAGCACGTTCCGTCCGTCGTGCAACGTGGCTCGAATGGTCTGGTCGTCGAATCGGGCAAGGATTCGGTATGCCATCGGAAATACGGGTCCTTTAGCCTCCGCCATTCTCAGAATTGAGAATGAAAATTCTCAAATCTGATCTCGGCAACGAGATACTTAGCCATCAACAGTTATAGCTTCAATCTAAAGAGCAACGCTCAAAGCCTTTGCTCATGAGCGTTTAGCGAGCGAAGAAAATTCATCGACGAGTTTCGATGAAAGTCCAGATGTCTGGCACGCGCTTTGCTATCTTAGTAGAGAGCAGCCGCTTCGGCGACCGCGGGAACGAGGTTCAACCCGCTTCCAAGAAAAAACCGGGGCTCAGCCCCTTGGCGCCACGGCGCCCCATAAGAAATTTCCAATGTCCCGATACCTGTCTCGTCCCGAGGCAGGTTTTTTTTTGCCGGCCTAGGAACCTGAGGCCGACCGAGCTCGGTCTGTGAAAGGTCGAGCCCACGAGCTCGCCGACCTACAGGACGGCGACCCACACAGGGTCTTCATTCACCCTCCGTCAGCCTTGAATACCTCCCTCCGTTTGACCCCTGGGATCCAAAACCCGCTCAAGCTCGTCGGCGGGCAAGACCTCCCGCTCGACGGCGATCTGACGAACGGTTTTACCGGTTCTAAAAGCTTCTTTGGCAATCGACGCCGCTTGGTCGTAACCGATTTTAGGCGCCAGCGACGTGCACATGGCCAGGCTGCCCTCCACCAGCTCCTTGCACCGCTCTTCGTTGGCCTCGAGACCATCGACACAGCGCTCCGCCATCAGCCGTGAGCCATTGGCCAGGATCTCGATGCTTTGGAGCAAGTTGAAGGCGATCACCGGCATCATGACATTGAGCTCAAAGCTACCGGACATGGCCGCAATGCCCAGGGTCGCGTCGTTGCCGGCCACCTGAGCCGACACCATCAACGCCATTTCCGGAATGACCGGATTGACCTTGCCGGGCATGATCGAGCTGCCGGGTTGCAGGCTGGGCAGGGCAATCTCGCCGATGCCGCAGCGGGGCCCGGAGCCCAGCCAACGGATGTCGTTGGCGATTTTGGCCAAGGACGAGGCGATGGTCTTGAGCGCTCCCGACATCTCGAGGGCGGCGTCCTTGGCGGCCAGAGCTTCGAAGAGATTCGGCGCTTGCACGAACGGATGGCCGGTGGTCTCGGCCATGCCTTCGATCACCTTGGCGGAGAATCCCGGCGGCGCGTTCAGCCCCGTGCCGACCGCGGTGCCACCCAAAGCAAGCTCCGCGAGCCGAGGCTCAGCGGCCTGCAATCGAGCAATGCCGTTGCGAATTTGCTGGGCGTAACCGGAGAATTCCTGTCCGAGGCGTACCGGCACCGCGTCCTGCAAGTGGGTCCTCCCGATTTTCACCACGTGGTCGAAGGCCTCGGCCTTCTTTTCCAGGGACACCGCCAGCTGCTCGAGGGCAGGCTCCAAGTCCTCAACCACCGCGCCGTACGCGGCGACGTGGATCGAGGTCGGGATGGTGTCGTTGGAGGACTGACCGGCGTTGACGTGGTCGTTGGGATGCACCGGCGATTTGCTGCCCATGGTGCCGCCCAAGATCTCGATCGCGCGATTCGAGATCACCTCGTTGACGTTCATATTGGTCGAGGTGCCGGAGCCGGTTTGGAAGATGTCGAGGGGAAAGTTGCCTGCCAGATCCCCGGAAATCACCTCGTCCGCGGCGCGCACGATGGCGTCGGCGATATCGTCCGGCACGATGCCCAAGCTTTTGTTGACCCGAGCCGCTTCCCGTTTGATCAACGCGTGGGCGGCGATGAAGCGATGGGGAAAAGTTTGCCCGGAGACGGGGAAGTTTCGTCGAGCTCGCTCGGTCTGGGCTCCATAGTAAACTGAAGATGGAACCTCGATCTCGCCGAGGCTGTCGGTTTCGATTCTCACGTCGGTCATCGCCAAATATCCTCCAGAAGCCGACATCCACATCGAAACAATGGCGGCTTCGCGGTCTTTCGTATCTATTCGATCGTCACGCGGGCTCGGTTTCGGCACCGCCCCCCCGAAACCAACCCCGACTCGACGGCAATCGCCGACTCGTCATGGTGAATTCAGGACCAAAAGTTGACCGGGGCATCCTACTAGACCACTTGATTCTGTGGTAGGCGGCTGTGTTAGCTTTCTTCAAAGTCTCGGCTGAAATCGCTTGGATGGTCGTGCCTCGAACCTAATCTACCGGCCCGATGTCTCGTCGAACGGGCCACCTAAGGACCTCATCGTGTCTACCCCACCCGCCTATCGCCGACCCAAGCCGACTCCCGGAGGTGTTCTGACTCCCCCCGGCGGGCTGTCGCGACCGGCCGCTTGGGGGATCAGCGCCGCGGTCGTGTTGATCGGGGCAGTGATTCTTTTCGCCGCCCGCGGGCCCCTATCCGATGGCCTTGGAACCGACAGCAAGGTCACCACGGCTCAGGCCGAGACAGATCTGGATGAGGCGCTCGCCGTCGCGCCGAAACCGACGCCCAAAGTGGTGGAGCCGAAAGCTCCTGCTTGGTCTTTGGTACAAGTGGGCGACGCGGTGCACGGCGCTATTCCCAAGCTCCAAGCTCTGATCGAAGAGGGTCGTGGCGAGATTCCCAACTTCAAAGCCATGGACTCGAAGAAAAAGGGAAAAGCGGAACGAGCCAAACGACAATGGGGCGCCTGGGGTCAGATTTGGAAGAACCGCGTCGGCGTGGTGGAGGCCACCCTGCCGCCGCCGGAGGCCTGCGTGGTGCACGCCGCCATGGGACCCGCCTGCCGAGCCATTCGCGAAGCCACCCAGACCTTGGCTTCGGTACCCGACGAGCCGAATCTGGACACTGCCCGCGAACGCTTCGAGGCCACGGAGCAAATCCTTGAGCTTCTGCTCAATCCTCCGGAGCCGGAGCTGCCCCCCGAGGAAGAAGAGCTGGAAGATGACGATTCTGACGGCTAGCTCAGTCGGTACATTCCCGCCCAATCCAGTCGGCGGCTGCGCACGGCGATACCGATGAGATGGGGAATCAGCAGCAGGCCATAGCCCTCTAGAAGTGCCAGGATCGGAATACCGACGATCGGTGCGGAGCCGACCCAGGTCGCTCTCAGCACGACCCCGAGCACCGCCCACAGGAAGAGCAAATCGGCGATCAACCAAAGGCTCGCGTCCACCGGAGGATCCGAAACCAAAGCGGAGAGGTGGCGGTGGAATCGCCACATATGCTTGGCACCGAAAGCCGCGACCACGCCACAGGCGGGCAAGACCCACACACCCGTCAGCCACAAAAGCAACGCCGGCACAAACCACCAAGCAACGACCGGCAATCCGAGCGCGGGCTGCCCGCCACTGAGCCACCACAAGCCCCACAACGGTAAAGCGACCACCGCAGCGTAGATCGCCAGAGCGAGACCGTCGGTGACGGTTCGGCGCCCCTGCCACCAATCGGAAAGGGCCGGAGCTTGATTCTTGCCGTCGAGGGTCGCCGCCACCAGGATCGGCGTCAGCCAGGCGGCTACGATGAAGGTCAGCCACGACATGCCCTTCACGATCGACGACGCCCCGGCACCGAGGGCCGACATGAGGACCAACGCGGTGAGCAGAATTGGTGAGCGGAGAGGGTAAAGCAGGGCTTGCTTCCAGGAATAGGCTCTAGCCACTGCTTGTTCCCGAGCGCGCACGGCCTGCTTGGCGGCAATACCGTAACCGGGCAAACGCTCCGGGGTGGGAAGATCGTCGGCCTCCTGCTCCGCTTGGGCCAATCCCTCGAGACGGCTCTGAAGCGCGTCCCAACGACGATGCTCCCCGAATTGCCCACGGCCCTCGCGAATCAAAGCCCCGGCTTCCTCGAGACGCAGGGCGTCCAGGGCCGATGCCGCTCGTCGGACGGTTGCGTCCACGGCCCTGGAGCGCTCTTCCTGAGCCCTTTGACGCTCCAGGGCGGCGGAATAATCCCGGCGACGGCTCTCCAAGTCACTCAAGTCGGGATCCATCTGCTCGGCCGCGTCCAATTTCTCCAAGGCCTGCTCGAAGTGCCCTCCCAAGGCCTGCCGAGCCGCCTCTTGCACCAACGCTTCCGCTTCATTGGCTCGCCGCTCCGCCCACTCGCTGCGACGCTGAATATCTTGGCTCTTCTTGGTGTCGTCCAATCGCTGGGCGAGGGCGGCGAAGACCTCGTGGGTGCCCAGTGACTCGTTGGCTTCCACCAAACGCCGCTCCGCTCGAACCAGCTCCCCGGCCTCGATCAACCGTTCCACATCACGCCCTGTGGCTTCCACAGTTTCGTGCAGCTGGCGCTGACCTTCGAGGCGCTCGATGTGGATGCGGGTTTCATCCCGCAATCGCATGGCTTCCGGAAGGTCCGGATCCAGGGTCAGAGCCTGATCAGCCTGATGAAAGCTACCGTGCCAATCCCCCTGGGCCCGGAGCTCTTTTGCCCGTTCGAGGTGCTCGAGCGCCTTGATCTTTCGCTGCTCGCCCAATCGCGCCTGAATTTTTTGCTCGATCTCATCGAAAACCGACTGCCGACCGTGCTCCGAACGCGCCTGCTCGAGACGATTCCGGGCCGCTACCAAATCCGCCTGTGCAAGATGGGTCTCAATCTCCCCGGCCGCTTTCGCCAGGGCGTTCTGACGATCCACCGCCGCAGCATGGCGAGCGGCGGCTTTCTCGGTCTGCGCCACCAGAGCCTGCAGCCCCGGATCTTCGGGGGCCATGGCCTGGGCCTGGCGCAGGGCGATCACGGCACCCTCGTAGTCGGCCGCTCGGATACGTTCCTGAGAAGCTTGGACCAAGGAGTCGACCGTCGGACGACGCGCTAGATGGCGGACCTCCTGGATCCGTCGAGCCAAGCGGATCAGATCCGGCTGCTGTCCGAATTGGGCAGACGCGGTCTCGAGCAAACGGTGCGCGGTCTCGAGATCGCCTTCTTCCAACGCGATTTCGACTTGGGTTTTGAGCACGTCCAGGTTCGGCTCGGGCATGGGGTCTCCAGGCAGAAAGGGATCGGTTGATCTTAGCAGCCTGTGGCGGAAGTCTGCCGCTCGCGAGAGCTGCGAATTTTTCGTCGAATCGAGGCGTGAAAACCGCAGGCGATTCGGGAATCGTCGAGGTTTTCCAACGAAGAGTGGGCGGAAAAGGCGCGCTCGCAGCGCGGTGAGACTTTTGCCACAGGCTGTCGGCAAGTCCCTCAAGCTCGGGCAGCATCGAGATCGCGTGCTAGGCTCAGGGCACACTCGTCGAATTTCGTCTCGAAACGCCGTCGCACGGCTCAAATGACTCTGTTTCGGGATGGAAATGGAGGATCACGATGGGACTTAAGGATTGGCTCAGCGGCGGACAAAAAGCCGGCTCCAAGGGCGGTGCTCAGAGAGCACCCACCGGAGGTGGAGACCCGCAGGCGCTGCTCGAACAAATCACCCAGCTGAGACGCATGGGACGCTTGGAGGATGCTCGGCAACAGCTGGCACAGGCGTTGAGATCTCACGGCAATCACCAGGACCTCCTGCGCACCCATTGGGATATTTGTGTGCAGCTGGATCGACCGGAGGACGGAATCCGCTCGATCCAAAGGTGTATTCAGCTCGAGCTACGAGGCGGAGACGGTCCCGCGGCGATTTTCCACTGGTTCGAGCTGTTGGAGCGGGTGGCGGAGCCACCGTCGATCGACTTGGATACGCGGATCCGCTTGGCGGAAGCCATGCTCCAGGACGAACAAGGCCAGGAAGCCGCAGAGCTTCTGGAGCCGGGAGCGGAAAGCTTGGACCCGGCCTTGCCCCTGGGCATCTTGATCCGCCTCGCCAAGGCCGCCCTCGCCGCCCGCAGCCCCAGCGCCGTCCAGATCGCGCAGGCGGTTTTGCAGCGCCCGGGATTGCCTCCCGGCATCGGTGACGAGATCCGAGAGCTGGTTCGGCAAGCCCAATCCCAAGGCCTCCGCACCCCCGCCGAAGAAGCCCAAGACGACGCACCGATCGAGCTGGCGGCCGGTCGCCCCGCGGTGCGCAAGCTGCGGGTGATTCCCGCCATTCCCCTGGCGGTGGACGCAGATCAGATTTCCTTGGATCTCGGAGCCCAGGGACGTCGAAAGATGGCGTTGGCGCAGGTGCAAGGGCTGGCGGCAGTGCGCATCGACGACGGCCTGGAGCCCGCTTGGGTGCTGATCGATTTGCTGCTGGACTCCCTGTGGTCCGACAAGGAGCTGATCCGCACCGTGCGGCTGCGTACGCGGGATTTCGACCCGATGCCGCTCGTGCCTCAGGCCGAGGACTTTCAATCGGCTCTCGTGACACTCCTATCGAATCTCTTGGCGGTCACCCAAGCTCATGCCCTGCCCGACGCCGAAGCCGCGGTGGGCCGGCCGTTCCACGGATTCGCTTCCGTGCGCGAATACGAGGTGCGTGTGCTCGAGGTCAGCTGAGCGCCCGCCGCAGCGAAACGAGCCGCCATTTGTGGTAGAAATCTCCGATTCGGATCGCATGAAGCGATTCCTCTCCCGCCAGGCTGAGCCCCAGACCGCGAACCCGAGGGCCGATCGCCCCAATCCATAGGATCTAGTCACGTGAGCAATGAGCCGACCGTCATGCAAAAGATCGTCTCCCTGTGTAAACGCAGGGGTTTCGTTTACCAAAGCTCCGAAATTTACGGTGGCCTCCGCTCGGCTTACGACTACGGCCCCATGGGTGTGGAGCTGAAACGCAACCTGACCAACGAATGGTGGCGGGCGATGGTCCACAGCCGCGAGGACATCGTCGGCATCGACGCCTCCATCTTCATGCATCCCCAGGTCTGGAAATCCAGCGGCCATCTGTCGAATTTCTCCGACCCCATGGTCGACTGCAAAGTGTGCGGCGAGCGTTTCCGGGCCGACAAAGCGCCCACCGCCGGCGAAGGGGATGAGATCTCCCTGGAGCTGGCGGACAAAGGGCGGGCGAAGGTGGCGTTGGAGAAAGCCCAAGAGCTGGCCGGTGAAGGGGTCGAGTTGCGGCGCGAGGGCAAGCACATTCGCGGGCTGACCGCCGGGGATCGCGGGTATGTGTGCCCCAATTGCGGCTCGCCTTTCCTTTCCGACGAGCGCCAATTCAACCTCATGTTTCGCACCTTCCACGGCCCGGTGGATCCCATCGGCGACATGGTCAAAGCCGTGACCCGGGCCGCCGAGGCCGGCGAGGATCCTCGCCAAGCGGCCGAAAAAGCGTTGGAAGGCTCCTCGGTGTACATGCGTCCGGAAACCGCCCAGGCGATGTTCGTGCAATTCGCCAATATTCTGCAGTCCACCAGCATGAAGGTGCCTTTCGGCATCGCCCAAATCGGCAAGAGCTTCCGCAATGAGGTCACCGTGGAGCACTTCATTTTCCGCTCGGTGGAATTCGAGCAGATGGAAATGGAGTTCTTCGTCGAGCCGGGCAAGGGCCCCGAAGCCTTGGAATATTGGAAGAACGAGCGCATGCGCTGGTGGAGCACCTACGTCAAGGAAGAGAACCTGCGTCTGCGCGCCCACGGTGACGACGAGCTGGCCCACTATTCCGACGGCTGCTTCGACGTGGAATATAAATTCCCCTGGGGTTGGGACGAGCTCGAGGGCATTGCCTCCCGCACCGACTACGATCTCAAGGCCCACACCGAAGGCTCGGGCAAGAAACTCGTGTATTTCGATCCCGAAGCCGAAAACCCGGAAACGGGCAAGAAGGGCTGGCGTTATACCCCCCACGTGGTGGAGCCGGCGGCCGGCGCCACCCGCGGTGTGCTGGCGGTGCTGTGCGACGCCTACGACGAGGAGCCCGGCGACGAATCGGGCAAGGGCAAACGCACCGTGCTGCGTCTGCACCCCCGGCTCGCGCCGATCAAAGCCGGCATCTTGCCCCTGGTCAAGAAAGACGGCATGCCCGAAAAGGGCCGGGAGATCGTGGAGCGTTTCCTCGACGCCGGGGTCAACGCCAAATTCGATCAACAACACGCCATCGGCAAACGCTACGCCCGCCACGACGAGGTCGGCACTCCGTATTGCCTCACCGTCGACGGCCAGACCGGAGACGACGACACGGTGACCATCCGCTATCGCGACGACCGTCGCCAGGAGCGCATTAAAGTCGACGAGGCCGTGGAAGTGGTTCGCACGGCCCTCGCGGAAGGCACCCGCTGATCACAGAAGCATATCCGCTCCGCCCAACAGCAGGCTGATCCCCTCCCCGTCGTCACCGGAGCCCTCCTGCAACCACCGTTTGACCTTCTTCGGAATGCTCTTGCCGTGGATGGCCCAAACGGCTGTGCCCATGGAGCTGAAGCGGGTGGATGCATAGGCCATGGTCAGTCCACCGAGGGGGTAGAGCCAATATTCGCCGATGGTTTTGGCGGCATAGACCGAGCTATTCTGACCCTTCGAGTAGTTGGTGACGACCAGCGAAAGCCCTTGGATGGCGTAGCCGTAGACATAAGCAGGCCGGCGTTTGATCAAGCGTTGCTCGTAGATTTCCTTGCCCACGGCCTTGGTTTTTTTCCACGTGCTCACGGAGCCTTCCTCGGAAGAGGACAGCTTGGGGTAGGTGCGGGAGCTGGGCTCCCCTTCGAAAGCGCCGGTGCTTTCGTCCCATCCGACGTCCCTGAGAGCCTTCGCGGTGATCGGTTCTTCTTTGCCGATCCAACCGCCGGAGAAGCCACCGGTCAAGAAACCCATGGCACCGCCGAAAAACATGCTGGCCACGAAACCCTTGGTGCTCCAAGTTTGGGGGCTTTGCAGCAGATTGAAGAAGCCGGAGGATGCCGCGCCGGTGAAGGCCGAGGCGGCACCCCAGGAAAGGAACGGCACGGTCTCCGGCGCGGCCAACATCAATCCGACTCCGACGAGACCCACTCCGATGTCGATCAAGAGGGCCTCCCCTTGGGTCAAACGACCCGTGGGGTCGACCCATTGGTTGGGGCGCCCACCGACATAGACATAGGGCGAGGCGTATTCTTGGTCCGGGTCCGGAGCTGTGAAGCGGCCGATCCACGGGTCGTAGAGGCGGGCATTCATGAAGTAGAGGCCGGTCTCGGGATCGAGCTCGGCGCCGGTGAATCGCAACGAGCAATTCGGCGATCCATTGTCGTAGGCGGTGCCCGCCTGGCCACCGTAGGCGAGATAGCTCCCACCGGCCACCGCGGCGCCCGTGTCGTCGAGCACCGCGCGCACGGAACCGAGAGCGTCGACGGCAACGGGGTAGAGGGCACCGCCCTGGGCGACGGCGATCAAGTCTTGCGGGCTGAATACGTAGGCGGTGCCGACGGTGCCGGTGAATTGGGCGAACGGTCGGGCCTTGCCGGGCACGCTCAAGGTGGTGGACGACGGCACGCCGGAGCTTAGGATGCGTTTGCCGACCCTATTCCCTTTGATGTCGTAGGCGTATTGAACGGTTTGATCACCGAGCACGACCGACGCGGGCAAGATCCCACCCTCGATGATCGTCAGGGTCAAATCCGGCATGTCGGTGGGTGCGGACGGGGTCGTCGCGCGGCTCGCCATGACACCGTTGGCGAGATAGCCGTAGGTGGTCGAGGAGCCGTCCTGCCATTGGGCGCTGCTGAGCTGGTTGCCCTGCATCGTAAAGCCGGCTGCGTTGCAGCCGGTCACGGTTTGGATGTTGCCGTTCAAGTCCTCGACGCCTTGGGCGTTGGTATAGCTGAAACCCTGGGAAAGGTCGTCGAAGGCGCTGTTGGTGACCGAGGTCAGCCGATTCAAACCGTCGTAGCCGAAGGTCAGCTCGAAGCTTTGATCCAGGCCGCTGGTGAACGTGTCCGATTGGTTTCGCAGCAGGTCGTTGGACTCCAAGGTTTGGCTCGTGCTGAAACCCGCCGGAGTACCGACGTCCGTGATCGACAATAGATCACCCGGGCTGTTGTAGGTCTTCGTGCCTCGCATGACGCTGCCGGCGGCTCCGCTGATCGCTTGGCCCATGGCGTCATAGGCCCAAGCGGCCAACGCGTTGCCGTGATCGTCGTGGATGGAGGTGAGCTGCCCGAGGCCGTTGACGGTGTAATGCAGGCGCTCGAACGGCCAATCGCCGGATTTGGGATAGGTCATGGCCGAGAGCTGTCCGAGGTTGTCGTGCTCGAAGCCCATGCGGAAGTCGCCGTTCTGACCCTGGCCGTCCGACCACGAGGTTTGGGTGCGCCAGCCCGAAAGGTTGCTCGAGCGATCCCATTCGAAGTGGCTACGAACCTCGGCAAAGGGGCCGTCGCCGGACACCACGGACGCTCCGTTCTCGGTTTCGGCACGGGTTATTTGACCGACGCTGTGGGGGCAGCTGCCGTCGCCGTCGTAGTGCTTGCGATTCTGCACAATGTAGGTGGGGGTATCCTCGGCCGTCGATCCGTCCGAGGTTTCAGCAGCTGAGCCCACGGCGGTGCTCAAGGGCCAACCCGGCTGGTTCGCGTTGGCTTGGGCCGTGCTCCAATCCCCCGAAACCACACCTTGGACCAACTCTCGACCGGTCGGATCGTAGAGGAAGAACGTGAAATAGCCCTTAGCCGCGCCTTCCGCATCTTGGACGAATCGCCGTCGGCCGGCGTCGTCGTAAAGGGTGAGGGTGGTGCCGGAGTCCGGGGTGGTTTGGCTGATCACCCGCATCAAGGGATCGTATTGGGTGACCACGATCTGCTCGGCGGCATCGGGAAGATCGGTGTAGCTATTGGGCAAATAGGTGGTGGTCTTCGGGCCGGACGAGGTGAAGTCGAGCACCGTCGCCTGTTGGGCCAACGACGCGGCGGCGGCGACCGAGCGACCCAGCCGCTCACCCTTCGAGTCCTGGACCATGGTCTGGCTGAGCCCGGAGGCCGCGGTCCGCAGGGTGACCGCGAATTGCCCGGCCGGGGCCTCGCTGAAGGGGATCGACAGGGTGTTGTTGTTGCCGTACAGCCACTGCAGGGTACCTCTCTGCGCGGCGGACGAGGTGATCGGGCCGATGATGGCCCGGCTCGCCCCCGCCTCGCCGACTTCGAGCGGCCGACCCAACGGTGACGCTTCCAAGCGACGCCGGGAGTAGGGATAGCCGCCGTCGTCGGTGCGACCGGTCGTGGGGTCGGAGACACTGTAGTAGTCGGCGACGTCTCCCTGCATGACTCCCGAGCCTTCGAGGGAAAGGCGGAATCGCTCGACGTCCACTAAATTCGGCCGATAGGCCAGGCAGGGCAGGTCGGCACCTTGGCCGTAGGTACCCGGGATGCTCTTGGTCTTGACCACTGCTCGACCCGCGTCGTCGAGCACCATTTGGTTCACCAGGTAGTCGTCCCCGCTCAACAGATGGCTTTGTCGGGTTTGCCCGCCGGCGTCTTGCAGCAACCATTGGATGGCCGGTTGGTGGCCTAGGGTCAGATGCTCGACGGCGAGAGCGTTGTTGCCGGTGGTCAAGGTGATTTCGCCGGCGAGATCGGTCGCGGTGACCGGCTCGCCGAAGAGCAGCCGGCCGTTTTGGAAGCATAAGAACCAGCCCGAGGCATCTGTGGTCTCTCCGCTGGAGGAATCCACCGTGCTAGCGCCCACTGAGACAGAGTCTTCTGAGGAAGTGTTTGCAGCACAAGTGTTTACAGCACAAGTATCTACAGTGCCGATCATCAGCAGAGACGAGATCGACCCAGAGACGGGCTGCGGGCTCTGGATGGGCTGTCCCGACCCAATGGTGAGCTCCCAGGCCGTGCCGGTCCAAGCGACGACAGCGCTGCCGGCCGCCAGCTCGAAGCCCGGCTGCAAGCTGACGGGCGTGTCGACATCGTCCGCCTGCCCGAGCTCCAGGTAAACGGCAAAGTCGGTGATCGACAACTCTTGCTCAGCGGTCTGCACCGTCAAGGTGTCCGAGCTGTCGGCGGAGGCGTGGATCAGGGCCCCGCCGGCGGTGCTCCATTGGTCGGCTTGCGCGGGTTGCCACAGCTCTTGCCAGGCGTCACCGTCATATCCGCTGACGATCCGGCCGCCCCCACGGCATTTGAGGCTAAGCTGGGCGTTGGGAGCGGCGGGATCGAAGCGATACTCCGCGGGCTCCGGGGGCAACGGGGCTTGTTGGGCTTCCAACCAGGTGAGATAGGAGGTCCAGGATCGACCGAGGGAGTCGTATCGGCTCTCGATGACCTCGATCCGGTCGTCCTTGCCGGTGCGGCACGCGGGTTTTTCGTCGGCGCCGTAGGTCAGCCGCGACACTCCGTCGGTGCTGTTGAGCAACGCGATCGGTCGCCGGTCCACGGGATCGTGAATCAACATCTCCAGGGATCCGTCCAAGGGGCTGAAGCGCACATCGTCGATCCACAGCTCCGGGGCTTCGGCCACCGAAACCGAGAGGGCCACCGCCAACGGCTCCGAGCTGTCCGCGATGTCGTGATAGCGGCTCAAATCCACGGCGCCTTGCGCGTAGGCCCAAGCGCCGCTCTGCTCCCGGAGCTCGAGCTCGACCGGCGAGCCGATGGTCGTGCCCTGGAGCGAGACCGTGGCGGAGAGCACCTCGGACGCCTGCCCCTCGGTGGCGTGGTACCGATACCAACAAGAGACCACATAAACGCGATGGTTGTCGTCGGGAGTCAGCGTCGCGCGCTTCGCCTCGGCGCCCGTGGGCAGGTAGAGACTCTGCTCGCCGGTGTGAGCGATGTCGTCCACTACCTCGGCGCCGCCGGTCAGGGACCAAGCGCTGAGGTCCTCGCTGCTTTCGAACCCGCAAGCCGCGGCCTCTTGACCGGCGAGGCTGGCGTTGTGGGTCATCAGGGTCGGTACTTGGCCGAGGAAGACGAGCCCTTTTCCCGTGGTGGCGTAGTCCCGCGCCACGGAACGAGCGCAACCGGCGGAGTCGGTGGTTTCGGTGATATTTCCGCGCACGTCCCGAGCTCGGATCAGCTCATCGGTCAGCCAATCGTCGGCGCTCGGGTTTGTTCCAAAAGGAAAGGTCGCGCTTTGGCTGGTGTTGCCGCAGTAATTCCATCGCCCGGCCAGATCGAGGATCTGCACACCGTCCGGACGCGAGAAGGCGCGCCAATCGCAGGCTTGGGCTGCGGTTTGGTAGGTCGTGCCGCTGTTCTTACAAGTTTGGGTCAGCAGCTCCGCTGTCGGCTGAAGCACGTTGGCGTCATAAAGCTCTGAGTAGACCTGGGCGCCGTAGGTGGTGGTTTGGGTCCATTCGATGGGCTCACCGTCCAAGCCGTAGGTGGTCCAGGACTCGGCGCAGACCCCGTTGTAGAAAGGGGCGGGCAGGCCCGACGGCACATAGGAGAAGCGGGTAAGGCTGGGCACGCCGTCGTTGATCTCAGCGGACGCCACGTTGCGGGCAAAGCCGCCGTGCAGGGGCATCACGGAACCGTCGTTGTCCTGGGGATTGCCGGCTCGGCCGGTGTAGAGGGCCCAGGTAGAGCTCTGGCTTTGCACGGGTCGACCCAGGTAAATGGTCAGACCCTCCGGATCCGTGGGATCGAGGTTGTAGTCTAAGTTGTAGGTCAAACCGGTGCCCGGGTCTTCGATCCACCAGAAACGATATCCCACGCAATCCTGGGCCCATTGGGCGGGCAAGAGCTCGTAGTCGCATTCGGCAGTCGCCTCGGCTACCTCCACTTGCACGTATTGCAAGGTGGCTTGATCCGACAGCGGTGGCGTCGGCAAGGTGGAGAAAAGCTCGACGAGGGGTGCGAGGTCCGGGGTTTGAGAGATGTTGACCGGGGTGCCGTTGGTCGGCCCGGCCGGATCGAGCCCGTAACCGCTGCCGAAAGAAACGGCGTCGAGGGTGGCGCCCTCGAAGGAGATCTGTTGGAGCTGTTGTCCGTCCAACATGGAGTATCCCGACGCGAAGAGATCATTCAAATAAATGTTTTCTTTGCGACCGCTGCTCGCCGAGCGCAAGCCTCGGCACCCCTCGTAGACTGTGGAACGGAAGTATTTAACGGTCCGGCCGGAGCTGTCGCACGCGGCGGTGGAGGTTTCGTAGCGGTAGGTGGTCCATTGGTTCTCACCGTATCCGTTCCACACTTCCATGGAGACCACCGGGAAGTCGCGAATGGTGCCTTGGATGTCGTTGCCGGCGAAGCGCAGGATCGAGAAGGATTGCGCTTGGCTGAAGAGGCCGCTGCCGTCGGCGCTGTAAAGAGCCAGGGTGTCGGGTCCGGCGGGGCTGGAGCCCGGGGTCGGGTCCGTGAGGGCCGACGCGTTGAAGATCTGTGGAAGGGTGCTGGTTTCGCGGACCAAGCCGTTTTCGAGCACCGCCAGCTCCACCTCCTCGCTATCACCGTCCGGCTCCAACCACGCCAAGTAGTTGGGAGCTTGGTCGACCAAGGCTACGGAATTCGCGCCGGCCGGCACCTGGCCGATGGCTAGTTGAACGGCCTGACTCCAACCCCAATCGACGGCGCCGTTGAGCGCGGCCGCTCCGCGGTAGAAGATCGCGTTGTTGGCGATGATGAAGTCCTCACTGCCGGCGTGGGGGAATCCCGCCGTGCTTCCGGTGATTCCGCTTTCGGAAGGAACCGAGACCTGGCTGAAGGTCGCGGAATCCGGGTCGAAGACCAAGAGCTGGGAATCGACGGTCGTGCCGATTTCGTTGGCGGCCTGAATGCCGACGTCCGAGCCGTAGGAATAAGCCAACCAATTGAGACTACCCGCCGTGGTTTGGCTGAAGGTGTCGTGAATCCACTCGGTGCCGATATAGCGCCAGACCTCGGCGCCGGTGCCGATCAAGCTGTTGTCGTGCATCGACGGCCGAGGCGGCCATTGCAAACTGCTCGAATCGGCGACGTCGGCGGTGCAAGTGGCGGAAAACGCCTTCGAAAGCGCGTACGACGTATCCCAGCGGACGGCGAAGATCTCGTAGGAGCCGGTGATGGACCCCGCCGGCGGCGGCGACTCGGCGATGGTGAAGGCGGCCATGGAAGCGTCGGCGGCCCACACCATGCGGCCCCCGTTTTGGTTGAGGTTGATGCCCGAGAAGCTCAGCTCCGGGGTGGGATCGTGCCAATTGCCGAGCTCGTCCAAGTAGCTGATGGACAAGGAGCCGTCGTTGCTCAGGGCGTTGAGCGACATGGTGAGGACATACTCGTTCTGCGCCAGGACACAGAGCTGATCCGTGCCACCGCTGATGACCGGGCCGTCCAGACCCTGCCACTGATCGGAGACCCAATCGTAGTGGTAACGGTAGAGGCTCCAGGTGGTGCCGTCGGCTCCGTCTTGGGAGGTGACGGCAACGAAAAAACGATTGCCTGCGGTCAGGTCCGCGGCGTCGGCGCTTTGCAGGGAGACGTAGCTCTGACCGCCGTTGTCGAGAGCCTGCCAGAACGCTTGGCGATGGGGATCCCGATTGAAGAGGTAAACCCGGGTTGCGCCGTCGACGGTGAGAGCTAGGGCGAAGGTATTTTCGGTGGCGAAGAATTGCAGCGAGGACGGATCGAACGCGTTGCCGGAATAGAGGGTTTTGCCGGGAGCCCAGCGTTGCCAGCGCCCGACCCAGGTGTGGACGGCCAGGGTCATCTCGGTGTTGGCGCTGTTGGTCCAGGCGCTGACCGCATAGTCGGGGCCGTAGAAGATGTGGGGGACGGCGTTGTCACCCAACGACTCCGGCGCGTTCAAAGCTTGCTCGCGGGCGCAGATAGCCAGCTCTTCGTCGGCGTAGGTAAAACGGCCACCGCCGCCTTGGGGAAAGGTGATGCTCTTGACCGCGCCGAGATTCGGTCCCTCACCGGCCCAGTAGTAGTCGAAGCGATAGCCGGCCTGGGCGGTGCCGGCGGAATCGTAAGGGGTGACGGCGGCCAAATAGCTTTTGCACAGGGCGGCGGCCAAGGGACCCTGGGGAGCCGGCGCGCCGTCCGAGGCCGCGGGCTGGAGAGTGACATCGGTCGGCGGCAAGTAGGTGAAACCGTATCGATGCATCACGCTGCCGTTGGTCGCCCGAACCGTGATGCCGGTCAGCAGCTGGGTTTCGTAGCAGTCTTGGTAGGCGTTGGGCTCATCGATTCCCTGCGGCAGGGTGTTGGGAGCGCTCGCCGGGGTCAGCACCTTATGGGGGTCGACGAATTCTTGGGCATCGACGGTGTAAGTCTTATTGCCGTATTCGAAGCTCACAGATCGACCATAGGGGTCGATGATCCGGCTGGGATAGCAAGCCTTGGTATAGGGCAGACCCCCTGTTCCCACCAATTGCTCGGCACCATTGCCGAGCAGGCCGTTTTGGCGCTCGAAGAGGTTGTATTGATACAACACCCGGTTACCCCACCGATCGACCTGGGTGGACAGATTCCAGGTCTCGGCATATTGGGTTTGCTGGGAGACGTCGTTGCTGCTGCCGGCCCAATTGCCGGAGTCGCCGCCCCACTTCACGCCCCATTGCACGCTGTTGCCGTCGCTCGTCAAATAATCCGGGTAGTCGAGCACCGCCCGCTTGCCGCCGCCGAAGACCTTGATCGTGCCCGTGTCGTCGGTGATCTCCCAGCGCTCATAGTCCTGGTAATAGGCCACCTTCCAGGGCTGATCGTTTTGCAGCTGGAAGAGCCGGCCGCCGTCGACCACCTGAAGGCTCTGGGGGCTGCCCACCAGGCTCAGCTCGTAAATGTGCTCATGGACGTCGTCCTGAACCGTCCAGGGACCCTCGCCGCCCAGAGTCGCTTTCGAGCTGAGGGCCAGGCCGGCCGCTTGAAAGGCCGCGATCAGGCTCGACGACACCGGACCGGGCGCCAGGGTGCCGACGGTGGTCGGATCGAGCTGGGCCCGGATCCAGCTCACGGCGACGGGAATCAACGCATTCGACGAGCCGCTGCCCTGGTAGCTGTAGCTGGTGGCCGACGACGAGAAAGCGCCGTCACGATTCGACGTGATCTGCTCGACGGGCAGGCTCCAACCGACCCCGAGGGTGCCCGTGGGCTGCTCGAGATTCCATTGTTGCACCGCTTGGGAGACATTGCTTTCCAGCAGCAGAGCGACTTGCACTTGCAGGTCGCTATTGGTGCCCATGGCGTCCAGCTGAACCAAGGGCAGCTGATAGTTGACGTCACCGCGGAAAAGGTTGACCGCGCTCGACAGGCTACCGGGATTCGAAGATCCGAATTGGGTGGCACCGAGGGCGGGGGTTCCGGAAGAAATAGAGCTGTTTTTGGACATGGAAAGGCTCCTTGGCATCCTTGCTGGACGATGGGATTCGACGGGTCTCTTCCGGGCTGTCCCGGTGGGGATCAGAGGCCGGGGCCACGGAATGGGTTCCTTGGCCCCCGGAGCTCAGGAGGTGTAGGTGTATTGGTCGGCGGAGACCACCTGCGAGATTCCGGCGCTGGTCAGGACTCGAATATCCACGGTTCCGGCGCTTTCGGCCGCGGGCGCGGACATCGTCAAGTCGCCACTTTCAGTGGTCGTGATATCGCCGGCCTCGACCTGAATATCACCGAACTTCACCATTTCGATGTCTTGTAGGTTCACTCCGCTGATGGTCACCGTGCCGCCGCCCGCGACCGGTCCGCTGCTGGGGGACACGGATTCGATCGACGGCCCGGCGAGCAAGATGTAGAGGTAGTTGGCGGCGTAGGACGAAGCGCCCTCGTTGCTGCCGTTGTTGTCACCGGTCAGGGTGGTGGTGGAGGTAAAGCTGAAACCGCCATCGTCACCGAGGGTGACATCCGTGGCCCCCACATTCATGTTGTAGAAGAGAGGATCGTCCCAGCTGGATTCTCCGGTGATCCGGAGCTGGAGGTAGTAGGCGTGCAGAAAGACCGCGGCTTGGGTCAAGGTCGCGTCCTGCCATGAGGAAGGAAGCGTCGGGGTGAGGGTGAGGGAGGTATTGCCGCTCATGTGGGTGCTCGAATGACCCACGTAGATGTTGGGCGCGGTGGTCGTCAGGCCGATCAACCCGGCATCGGCCGAGTTGTTCCAAGAAAACTCATTGCCGACTCCAGCCCAATTGTCGTTGTCCGCGGAAACGAGCTGGTTGGTCACCAAGGGATAGGCTTGATTGGTGGTGGAGTAGGGGCTGACGGCGGAGCCGACGGCGGTGCCCAGGCCGTAGAAGCTGGAGAGGGTGGTTTCGGGAGTGAAGCTGAGATCGAAGCCGGCGATCACCCCTGCGTTGACCCGCGGAATGCCGTTGAGGGCAAAATCCTGGGTCGACACGGTGCCCGTGGGTGTGATGCCCTTGGCCACGTCCAACAACACGCTCGACGGGGTCGTGGCCGGATTGGTCGTGTCAGCGGTCGGATCGGCCCAGGCGAGCACGGTAATCTCCATGGTCGCGCTGACCTCTCCCTCGTAGGGATCGAAGGGGAGCTGGGTCCCGCCGTACCACACGGTCGGGCTCAAGGTGATGCTGGAGGCCGTGGTCTGGGCGTCGATCGACAATTTGATGCTTCCCATTCCCAACTGCTCTTGGGAGCTGGAAAGGGCGAAAGACGAAACGCCGTAGGTCCAGGACGCCAAGCTTCCTTGATCGCTGCAGTCGAAGGTCAAGGCGTCGTCGCCGGTGGTAAAGCTTTGGGTTTGCAGAAAAAATCCCATGATGGTCTCCTTTGCGGACGCGATGGGCCCACTATGTCTCGCTGAAAAGCTCAGTGTCTCGCTGAAAAGCTCAGTGTCTCGCTGAAAAGCTCAGTGTCTCGCTGGAAAAGCTCAGTGTCTCGCTGGAAAAGCTCGGTCTAGATCGATTTGGATGCAGATCAGGCGTATTGAACGAGGACCTTGGCGGAGCAGCTCGCCGAGTCCATATACCAGTGCTCGAGATTGCGCTCGCCCCACAAATTGAAGTGCACATCCCAATCCACCGTGCCGCTGGTGGTGATCGGGAACGAGGTACCGCCGAATCCTCCTGGGCCGCCGTTGATCCCGGCCGCCAGCTCCGCGATGTGATGGGCGTCGTTGTTGCCGAAGCTGATGGAAAACGAGTCGATCAAAGGAATAGCGGCAGCGATTTGTGAATAACCCGAGGGGATCGTGATGTCGGCGCTCAGAGTGCCGTCAATACCGCTCGTTCCGTTGACGCTGCCCACGGAAACGGTGGCGTCGACCAGCGCGATGCCGGTCATGGCATTGGTGAAGGCCACCAGACCGGCGTCGGTCATGGAATAGCCGGCGGTGCTGTGACCGACGAGATCGGTTTTGGTTTCGAGAGTCAGCTCGGTGCTGTTCTCGACACTGGTGTCGGTAGAAGCGCTCAAGGAGCACACCTCATCCATTTCGTTGCCGAAGGTCGCCCCAAAACCGGCCAAGAAGGAGTGGTAAGAAGCGCCGGAGGCGATGGAAATCACATCCGAGGTTTGCGATTGCACACCGTAGGCGTTGAGCAGCTGGAGACTCAGGTTGCTCGGGGGGCTGTCGGCAACCCACGCCACCACGCTGGCGGTGACGAAAGAATCCCGGCCGCTGACATCCTGATCCTCAGAAGCCGCGGAGCCGTTGCCGTCGGTCATCAACAGCTGGGGCGTCACCACCACCGTGTCGCCGATCAAATTGGAAATCAAGCGCACGCCGAGCTGGGCCACTTGCTCGGAGTTGTATTCGGAATCGGTGGCGTACTTGAGCTGAAAATAATCCAGCACTACGAAATAGCTGATGATGGCTCCGCCGTTGAGATCGAATTGGAACTGCATGGGCTGGGCGAACGCTACATAAGGCGAGGTCATGTTTTGGGTGACGACTTGAAGAGACATGGAGGAACCTCCTGTCGGCCGGCTCGAGGCCCAGGGCCTCGACGCCAGTGTGGACGGTAGTGCTCCGCGTTGCGCGGTCGGAGCTGGGGGGAAGACGAGGAGGTATAGAGCAAGGGCCGTACCAGGTCACGAAGACCCGAAATACGGTGTACCTTCAGGGGCCGGCAGCCGACTCGGCGGGGTGCAGGTGAACCGATCGGTTTCGGAGTGCGCCGTTCCGCTCATCTCGGCCCCATCCGGCGCTTCTCGACATCGACCATCGGCTGCCGCGCAGGCCGGGCCGCGCAGGCCGGGCCGCGCAGGCCGGGCCGCGCAGGCCGGGCCGCGCAGGCCG
>JAUIJL010000033.1 GCA_030431255.1 Thermoanaerobaculia bacterium
TCGGCTCGGCGGCTCCGGCAGCGCCGACGATCTGGAGCTGTCCGGCGTCGAGCTCGACGGTCAGGAGCGCCAGGTCGACAGCGTCCGGGGCGAGGGTATCGACGGTGAAGGTGGCGAGATCGGCGGGGGAGAGACCACCCTCGATATCGGCGACCACCGCCGTCAGCATGACGGGCCCTTCATCGAAGGGTAAGTCCGGAATGCAAATCGCGGTGCTCGGCGTGGAGTTGCAGCTGACGTCGAGCGGCGCGAGGTCGGCGTCGAAGGTGAGGGTGGCCGGATCCACGGCCAGGCCGGTAGGGGTGCCGTAGGTCACGAAAATCGTGGGTTGATCCTCACCGACGGAGGATCCGGAGGTGGGAGCGTCGATCCGCAGGTTGACCGGCGGCTCGGTGTGGGACCAAGCGGAGGTGGTGCCCGATTCGAAATCGTCGAAGAAGATCGCGGACTTGGAGGCGGAGGCAAGGTCGGCGATGAGCTGGGAATAGGGTATGAACCAGGTGAGAGCGAGCAAAGCACACGAGATCGCTAGCCACCGTCTTAGCAGTGGAATGAGCTGAGAGGTAGCGTTGACAGAGCCCTCATTGACAAAGTCTTTCGGCACGCTCATGCACTTCCTCCTGCTCGAAGTCGAATCTGAGCTTTAGAATCCCAGGCGGCATCTTCCCTCTTCGTCATTAAGCTAGATATTGCGGTGGCGGCCGGCAAACACAGGCACCGCAATACGGCAAAAAGCCCACCGTCGAAACGGTGGGCCTTTTTTGATTCGGGCCTACGACCAGCCTTTCTACCGAATGACTTGGAACGTCACCCCTGGTTGGGGAAGAGGTTCGTCAGCAATTCGTCGGTACGGGCTTTCCAAAACGCCCAACCGAACCCTTCCGGCACCTCGCCACCGGTGGGCCGATAACCGTGATCCCGAAGGATCGACCACAGCTTCCGGTTGCCGTCGGCCATGTCCCAGGCTTCATGGGGCGAGCGCAAGTGATAGGTGCCCCACTCCTGGTAAATCACCATGGCCAGCTCGTCTGCGGGTTTCAACATGCCGGCTACCCGATCCGGGGTCATCAACGTGGCCGATTGGGAGGCCACTTTGCCGAATAGGTCCGTGTTGCCGAAGGCGACCATCAGGGCCGTGCCCGCGGCGCCACCGGTGCCGACGCTTGCCCGCGACATACGATCGTCGAGGGTGCGGAATTTCTCGTCGATCATCGGCACCAGCTCTTTGGCGACGATTTCACCGTATTCGGGCCCTGGTCCGCGACGCCCTTCCTCCCCTTCGGCGGGCAAGACGAAGACCGCGATCAGGGGAGCGACGCTCTCACCGATCAGATTGTCCAGAGCGGCTTGGGCGCTGCCCTGCTCGAGGGCCTCCTTGCCTCCATGGATGTAGGCCACAGGGTAGCGTCGATCCTCGTCGGCGTCGTATCCGGCCGGCAGGTAGACCTGGACCGAGCGCGGGCCTTCGATGATCTTGCTTTCCCACTCCACCGTTTCCAACCGCCCCTTGGCCGAGGCTTCGCCGAAGAAATCCCCGCTCTGCCAGGCCGGCATGGAGAACCAGGAGACCTCGCCGAACAAGCCACCGTTGGCCCGATCGTTCAACGGATCCGGAATCGGCTCACCGTAGTCCGGCAGGAAGCCGTAGGACACGGCGGCGTCCGGCTCCAGCTGGGTGGAATAGTAGAAAAGGTCCGTGCCGGGCACGTGGGTCATGGGATCCTCACGCCGGAAACCGATCATGTCGCCGACAATGCCCACATCGGACGCCTCGCCGCGATATACGAAGTGCACCGCACCGGCGGAGGGCTCGATGATCGGGAAGGATTTCTGCTCCGCCATGAAAGCGTCGACCGCGGCCTTCCTATCCTCGGCTCCGTCCAACCCGGCCAAGAACGCGCCAAAGCCCGTGCTCGCAATCCAAGAAGCGGCGGCGGATCCGCCGTCCTCCGCCTGGGCCGGATCGATACGGGCGAGGTGCCCCATGCTGCGGGCGAAGAGGTGACCGTCGGCGAACGCCACCTCCGACCAGGAATGCTCGTCGAAGAGCTCGATCTGCGCGACTTCTTTGTAGGCTTCCGGCGACGCCTCGATCACATGCAGGGTGCCGGGTTTGGTCATCATCACAATGTGGTTGCCCACCAAGGTCGGAAAGCCGTCGCCCGGCTCACGGGAGCGCCACTTGCGCTCACCGGTGGCGGCGTCCACGCATGTGAAGATGCGACCGGTCATGCCGTAGATATAACCGTCGTGGATCACCGGCTGCACGTAGGTGCGCTTGATGGTGTCGCTGGACCAAAGCTCGCTGATCTCGTAGGCATCCGCCTTTTTGCCGACTTTGAGCATCACCGACGACTCGAATTTATTGAGCAGCAGAAGCCGATCGTCCCCGGCGGGAATCGGCACGATGGTCTCGCCACCCATGGCGGATTCATCGCCTTCGTGGTCGTAGCTCCACAGCACTTTTCCGGTCGTGGGCTCAATACCCAAAACCGTGTTTCGACCCGCGGAGATGACCTGTTTCTCGCCGCCCAAGGTGGCTAGAACCGGCGAGTGGTAATTGATCGCGTCGTCACCCAAGGTCCAGACGAGCTCACCGTTCTCAGCCTTGAAGCCCGCGATCGACCGACCCTCGCCACCACCGATCTGCACCGCCAACATGCCGTCGGCAAAGACCGGCGAGCTGGTGAATCCGTAGTGGGGCTTGGTGGCCTTGTGATCGTCTACCAGATGGGTGGCCCAGGCTTCTTTGCCTTCCGCATCCACGGCGAAAAGGTGACCGTAGGGGCCGAGGCCGTAGATCCGTCCGTCGGCGATCACCGGTGTCGAGATCGGGCCGTCGTGGGAGCCGTCGTGGCCGGCGTAGGTCTCCGCGATGCGATAGCGCCAAAGCTCGTCACCGGACTCGGAGTCAAAGGCGCCAAGATAGTCGGAATCCCCGTCGGCGAACATGGCGTAGACCCGACCTTCGCCCACGGCCAGGGCCGAATACCCCGAGCCCAGGGCCACCTTCCAGCCGATTGCCAGAGCCCGGCTGTCCCCCTCGAAAAGCTGCGAGCCCACCGAGCCGTCGTGGCTGGGGCCGCGGAAGCCCGGCCAAGCAGTTTCGGCCGCGACGGAACCCGCCGCCGATACCAACAACACACCAAGAATCGGAGCGTACCAACGAGTACGGACCGAATCGTTATTTCCGTTGACCTTCACAGAGTCATCCTCCTTAGCGGACCCCGTGGATCCGCGGGTTATGGATCAAGCCTTCCGCACGCACCCTGCGGGCCGAGCCGGTAGGCGAAAGCTTAGCTTCAGAGCTAATTTACGGTGAGCAGAGGGAAAGGATTCGGTGAGGGGGAGGAAAACCGCCGTGGTCCCGAGCCTGCGTTCGGGGACGGTTGAAATCGGGGTACGAGCGGTCGGTTGCCGGGCTCAACGCCCAATGCTCAAGACTTGTCGTCCTCGAGGCTCTTTCGGAACTTCGATAAGTCGATCACCCCGGTGCGGAATTCCGCGGCGGCGTCCCCCGGATCGAACGATCCGCCCTCCACCAGCTGGAGGAAGTCGAAGGCGCTCAAAATGCCGACGATTTTCTGACCTTCCGTGACCACCAATTGCCGCTGACGATTGCGGCGCATCAAAGAAGCCGCGGCTTCGACCCGGGCACCGCGATCGATGGTCACCACATCTCGGCTCATCACCTCGGAAACCGGGCTCTCGGGGTCCTTGGAGCGCAGCAAATCCCGAGATCGCACGATGCCCACGGGTTTTCCGGCCTCGTCCGCCACCGGCACCGCCTGGATGTCCAGGGTCAAGATTTGACGCAGCACGTAGTCCACGGTGTGTTCCGGATTCGCCACGACGACCCCCTGGGCCATCAGCCTCTCGACCGTCAAAGCCATCGATCTTCTCCCCAGTTTCGGCACGCTGAATCTGATTCCTGCCGAATAAGCGTACCGCCGCCGGGCGCCCAAGTCGAGCGGTGCGTGGCGCGAAACGGTGGGTCAGGAGCCGGATCCGTGCTCGTCCAACCACTTTCGTGCCAGTGCCCTTTGCCCCGGCAAGCCACAGGAGCAATTGCACTCGCCGGCACGGGTCTCACTCCATGCCGTCAGGCGGAGAAATTCCCGAAACGCCGGCTCGGCGTCCGAGGGGCGATCCAAACCATCCCAGGCGATCGCCAAATTCAAAAACGCCCGGTTGTCGTCTGGACGCCGGCTCACGGTCTGGGTCAGGATCTCAGCGGCTTTGTCAAAAGCTTCCAGCCTCAAATAGGCGTGACCCAGCAGCACTCCCGCGCTTCCGTCCAGCCGATGCCCCGACGCCGCGATCGGCTCCAAAAGCTCCACCACAGCGGAAAAATCTTCTCGGCCTTGCAACAAAAATCCCAGCTTGGTCAGTGTTTGGTCGTGGGTCGGCGAAAGCTCCAAGATGTCCCGATAGGCCTTCTCCGTTACCGCCGGTTGCTCGAGCTCCGCCAACGACTCGGCCAGCCCGATCCGCAGGTCGAGGTCGTCCGGCGCCATGGCGATCGCCCGTCGATAATGGGCCGCTGAATGACTCCACAGCCCGACGGCGGCGAATTCCGAGCCGAGGGCCGCCTCCAAAGTCCCGTTCGAGGATCCGGTCGCCTGCCGCTTTTGGGCCTTTCGTTCGACCTCGGCGACCACCTCACCGAGGCGACCGGCCGCTTGCATTTCCGCGACATAGACCTCCATATCCTTGCGGAAGGTGCTGCCCACTGCTTCCAGGTCGCGGTAGTGGGCCAAGATCTCTTCGCGCCGCCCGTTCTCACCGGCGATTTTCAACAGCAGGCGATAGCCCTCGGCGGCGAGACTCGTGTCGTCGGATTGGGACATCTCTTGGGCCGCTTCCTTGGCCCAATCCGTCTCCCCCAGTCGGTTAAGGGTTTCGATCGCCCGGAAGAAGTAGCTCGGCTCGTCGGATCCCCGCCGCAGGAATTCCTCGATCCACGTCTTGGAGGCTTCGAGCCTGCCCTGAGCCGCCAGAAGCTCGGCGGCATTCAAGGCTGCGGTGCCGTTGCTCGGGTCATGGGCTGCCCAATCGAGGTAGTGGGCCAAGAGCTTTTCCGGCTCGCCGATTTGGCGATAGAGCTCCGCGACCGTGCTTTGCAACGCGACATTCTGAGGATCCCCGTAGAGACGGTCGAGCAGAATCTGCTCCAGCTGATCCACCGGCACACCCTTCAGGCGGGTCGCATTCACCATATATTGGAGCTGGTCGTCCTGGGCGTTACGGAACAGCTCCAGGGCGGCTTCAGCCGCGCCGTTTAGACCACAGCGCCCCATGGATTGGATGATGTTGAGGCGCGCGTGGTGGTTCCTCACCTCGGCCAAACCCCCTGAGCCCAGCTTGGAGCCGTTCAAGAAGCGCCCCAAGGCGTCGCATTGGTCGAACGCCGCCAGCTGAGTGCAAATGTCCGACAGCAGGTGGCTGTCTCCCTTGCCTTTTACCCACCGTAGCAGCGCTTCGGCATCACCCACCGCCGCGGCGGTGCGAATCAACGCACGATGGTCGTGGTTGCCGAGTTTTGAGCCCTTCACCGGATCTTCTAGCCTCTGCCAACATGCAGCGGCTCGCCGGACGTCACCCCCCTGTTCGAGGTCACGGCAAATCGACTGAGGATCGTCGGCGACTGCCACGGACTCGAGTATCGCTTCGGCCAGGATCTCGCGCTCCTGCTCATCCAACTCGGTGTGGTGGTAGCGGAGATAGTAGCGCTGAGCCCGCGGATCGTCGGGAATGCGGGCGAGCCATCGACGGGCGAGCCCGGCCACCTTCGACTCGGCTTTCTGTCGCTCATAATGATCCATGAGGGCGAGATAGGCTTCCGGGCTCTCCGGATGATCGTCGACGTAGCCTTGGAGCAAGTCCTCCGCTAGCCGACCCTGCCCCATGTTTCGCAGCTCCGATGCGGTGGATTGAAGCGTCGGAAGATGACTGCCGAAACGCTCACAAATCTGCTCCACCAACGACGGATCGGGCCCGCTTTCACCATGTCGAAGCACCGCCAGATAGGCTCCAACCTCAAACGGCTGCAGCTCCATCCATGCCCGGGCGACACGGGTCATTTCCTCGCCGAGCGCTGCCCTTTCTCGGTCGGCGCCCGCCGGCTCCGAAGCTCCCTGGGAGCTGAGCAGTCGTTTGATGTTTTCCAGGGTATTCAGCAAAAGAGCCGGCGTGCCGGAATCGCCGGTTCCCTGCTCGAGCTCGGTCCGATAGATGTCCGCGCGCCGGCGGAGGGACTCGAGCTCCGATTCCGTATCGACCCGCACAGGAGTCGATGCGCTTGCGCCGATGGCGAGCATCGCGACGGACATCCAGACGACCCATAGGCTCAGGCTCAGTTTCAAGGATAGCTTAGCTGGACCCATGGCGCGCTCCTTTGAGCTGAACGGCGTTGAGAGGCTTGAAAAGCGGATCTTCGATCAGCGTATCAGCCGCAAAACGGACTGATTCCGCGGCTTACACTGGGTTGGACACGGCTCACCCCGATTCCGCTCCCGTCCGGACGAGATCAACTACCCCGGGAGACGCAGGCGGGCGACGCAACCCGTTTGGACGTCGGCCCGATTTTCCAGGGTCAGGTGGCCGCCGTGGGCTTCGGCGATCTGACGGCTGAGCACCAAGCCGATTCCCGAGCCGCCCGGTTTGGTGGTGAAGAAAGGCACGAAAAGGTTGTGGGTCGCGGCGAGGCCGGGCCCCGTATCGAGCACTGAAATCTCCACCTCGTCCTCAACCCGGCGCCACTTCACGGAGACGTTGCCGTCGTTTTCCATCGCCGCCTCGACGGCGTTTTTCACCAGGTTGATCAACAGCTGCTCGAGCTGGGCGCGATCCGCATCCACCACCAGCTTCGGTCGATCCCCGGGCTCGGGAAGCCCGACAGGCAAACGGACCTCCAGCCCCGCCACCCGGGTCACCAACGGCCCGACCGAGACCGGGGCCAGCTCCGGTGCCGGTAAACGGGCGAGCTTGGAGTAGGCGACGACGAATCGATTCAACGATTCGCAGCGGTCGGCGATCATGGTCAGGCCCCGCTGGGAATCTTCCCGCCAGCCCTCATGGGGATCGTCCCGTCGGAGGATGCCGGCCAGGGTGGTAGCCGTGGACTTGATCGGTGCCAGGGAGTTGTTCAGCTCGTGCCCGAGCACCCGAATCAAACGCTGCCAAGCCTGGCGCTCCTCCTCCCGCAGGGCCTTGGAGAGGTCCGACAGCACCAGCAGGTGAGTGGGACGTCCACTTTCGCGAAAGGTGCTGCGACGCGCCTGCCAGCGACCGCTTTGACCGGGAAATGCCCGCTCGAAGGTGGAGATCGAGTCCTCGCTGCGCAGGCAATCCTCCAAGCCGAGCACGGTCGCGGTTCGCCCCAAAAGCCGATCCTGGGGTTGGGCCATCATGCGCTCGGCGGCGCGGTTGGCCAGAGTCAGCACCTCGTCCTCGTCGAAGGTGAAGACGGCCACGTCGACTTCCCGGATCACCTGTTGCAGCAAGGTGGTGGCGTCGAGACGAAGAAATCGCTGGCTGCGCAACAGCTCCCCGAGCTCGTTGACCTCCACCATCACCTCGCCGAGGGAGTCCTTGACCCGGGGCTCCCGGGCTCGAATCGAATAGTCTCCCTCACGCAAAGACTCGAGCAAATTGGCCAGGGTTTGTAGGGGCAACACGGTACGCTCGCGCACCCCGAAGGCGAAACCCATCCACAAACCGACGATGAATACCGTCAACGTCCACTGGGCCCGGGCGCTGTAATCGCCACCCCACAGGATGATGAGGGCCGTCGCCGAGCCCGGCAGGCCGGCGGCCACGGCCATGAGAAAGAGTCGGGTTTCGTGGGCGAGCTTTTTCATGTGCAGAGAGCCCTAGTCTAGCCCGCCCGTAAGACCCTTAAACACAAAAACCTCCTCCGGAAATACGGAGGAGGTTTTTGTGTTGCGCGAGCGGACGCGCTAGGCGCGTCCGCGGGCTACGCGACGATCAACGGAAGGAGAGGCGAACTCCGAATTGGACCTGCCGTTGGTCGGTGACCAACACGCTGGCAATGCCGAACTCGTCGCTGGACGGATCCCGTTGATTGATGGCGCCGAAGCCGTCGCCGACCTCGAAGCCGTGCTCGTTGAACACGTTGAAGACCTCGCCGAAGACGTCGAGGGTCCAATCGCCGAAGTTGAAGCCCTTGGTCAGGCGCAAGTCGAGGCGCGTGATGTCCTCATTGCGCTCGCTGTTGCGCTCCACTACCTCACCGTTGACCACGGCCCGCGGATCCAAGCAGTTGAAGCCGAGACTCGAGAAACCGCAGTAGCGGAAATCGGCAGCGGCATCGTGAGCGGTGAACGGCTGACCCGAGCGGAACTCGAAGATACCGGAGAGCTTGATGCCCCAGGCGAGCTCCACCAGGCCGCTGGCGAGGAAGCGATGCTCCACGTCGCGGTCGGACAGACCCCAGTCATAGGAAGGGTTGCCCGGAATGCTGATGGTCACGCCGGTGGCGGAACGCTCGTTGGAATCGGTATCGCGATCCTCGGACCAGGTGTAGTGGGCCTGGAATTGGTAACGACCGTTGTAGCGCTTGTCGATCTTGAAGGTCAGCGCCTTATACTCGGACTCACCGATGGACTGACGCACGAAGATCTCGTTGAAGTCCGAATTCGGCCGGTTGGGCAACGCGATCGGGCGACCGAACTCATCGAAGATGTAGGTCCGGTTCAGCTCGTCGTTGGTTTGCAGCTTGTCGCCCTCGGCGTAGACCGCGTCGACACCGGCTTTCCAGCCGCCGCCCAGCTCACGCTCGTAACCGAAGTTGAAGCGCAAGGTCTCGGGATCCTCGAAGTTGGGATCCACGTAGGCCGGGGAGTTGGGAGAATTCGCGGGCGGATTCTCGTTGTCGATCGGCTCGCCCAAGGGAACGTAACCGACGTCTCCCGGACCTACGATCACGCGACCGAAGTTCGGGAAGAGGCCGTTCTGCTGCACTTGGCTGGCGAAGAGCAAGGACGGGGTGCGGCCGTAGAAGATGCCGATGCCGCCGCGGAACACGTCGCGGCCCTCACCCGGGGAGTAGGCGAAACCGAAACGCGGCGCCCAATTGTCGTCGTCGTCCGGGATCTCACGACCCTCGGGGAAGAGATGCTCCAGATCTCCGGGGTTGTCGGTGGCGTTGTAGCGCAGACCGAAGTTCAAGGTCAGGGCGTCGGACGCCTGCCAGCTGTCTTGGGCGTAAACGCCGAGCAGAGACTGGGTCTCGTCGTAGTTCGGATAGGTGACGTCACCGAAGTAGATGCGGACACTGGACGCCTCGTTGGCCAAGAACGCCTCGGGCGAGGTGAAGTCGTAGCGACCGTCCAAGCTACCGGCGAAGAGCTGAGCCAAGTCGTCCTCTTGGTAGTCGATGCCGAACTTCAGGTCGTGGGCACCGAAGAGGTAGGAGAAGCTGTCCTGGATCTGCATCTTGTCTTCTTCGACGAAGATCGGCAGGAAGTCGAATTTACCGACCGAGTCGAAATCGCCGAATTGGAAGCGGATTTGCGCCTCAAGGGGCTCACCCACCCGCTGGGACAGACGATCGAGCTGATCGCTGGCGAACTGAATCCGGAATTCGTTGACCGCAGCCTCACCGATGACCGCGACGAGGGAGCCCACCAGGGAGTCGGTGTCCTCGATTTTCTGAGACTCTTCGTCCTTGTAGGTGGAAGACAGCTCGTATTCGGTGAGGTTGGCTCGCAAGCTGGCGCTCACCGAGTCGGTGAATTGGTGATCGATCTTGCCGAAGAGGATCTGATTGTCCACGGAACGCAGGAAGAGGCCGATGGCGGAGCCGTCGGGATTGCGATCGTAGCCGTCGAGCAGCGACAAGAAACGACCATCGCTAGCGGCACGCTGCATGATCAGGTCGAAGATACCGGGGGTATCCAAGGTGCGCGTGATCGGCTCGTCACGGTTGGTCTGATCGTAGGAGAAGAAGAAGTGGGTGCGGTCCTTGGCGATCGGACCGCCGAGGGACAGACCATAGTTCTCCCGCTCGAACTCGTCCACGGGGCGGGAGGTATCACGACCGCGGGCCTCGTCCAGGGGCGAGGAGGGGATGTCCTCCACCATGGAATCGTCGCGGAAGAAGTAGAAACCCGTGCCCTTGAGGTCGTTGGTGCCCGACTGAGTGATCACGTTGATGTAACCACCGGCGTTGGCACCGTACTCCGGAGCGAAGCCGTTGGTGATCACCTGGAATTCTTTGACCGAGTCCTGAGCGACGACCAAACCGTCGTTCTCAGTGGCCTCACCGCCACGGCCGTAGCCGAAGAAAGCGGATTTGGCGGAGGTGCCGTCGATGTTCAGGCCGCTGTAGATGCCACGCTGACCGGACATGGTGATGAAACCACGCTCGGAGTCGTTCTGCACGGTCGGGGCGAGGAACGCGAATTCCTTGAAGTCGCGACCGGCGATCGGCAGGGCCTGGATCTCCTCCTCGGAGATGTAGTCGGCGGCGGACGACCGGCTGGTTTCGATCAGCGGCGCGTCGGAGGTCACGGTAATGACCTCGCTGACTTCCTCGATGCCGAGGGAGAAGTTGATGGTCAGCGATTGGGCCACCAGCAGCTGAACGCCTTCTTGGCGAGTGGTTTGGAAGCCTTCGAGAGAGGCCGTCACGGTGTAGTCACCGGAGGCCAGGGAGCGGGCCTTGTAGAAGCCACGCTCGTCGGTGACCACGACACGGCTGGCGCCGGTGTCGACATTGGAGGTCTCAACGGTGACGCCGGGAAGCGCCGCACCGTCGGAATCGGTGACGGTACCTTGGATCGAACCCAGCACCTGCTGGGCTTGGGCCGCGACCGGAACCAGCAAAACCAGCATGCTGATCAGTGCGACACGCGCAAATTGAACGCGGAATGAGCTCATTCTTCGTTCCTCCTTGTTGTTGCCTGAGAAAAACAGTTGCCTGAGATAAAAAACCAGAGTCGGCCCGCCTGAGATGAGAGCCGGCTCAAGACCAAAAAACTGCGATGCCGTCGAAGCATCATGAATGGGGATCCGTCACCTGGAATCGGTTTTGAACAGTCGAAGCGCTCGGGGCGGATCTTTGGATCAACTGGACGGTCATTCTGAAATCTTGAATTAGGGGTGCTCGCATTCGGGAAGAAGGAGCATGAGGACCCTCTATTAAGAGTTGATGAGGACGAGATGTGGGTTCTCTGGAGCAATATCACTCGCGCGCGGATCTGGGCCTGTCTCGATCGACGTCGAGACCAGGCTTGGTCGAATCGTCAGCGACAATGGAAGGGCTTTCAACTCGACGGGCCGGTGCCGGATGGTCGATCTTGTGGCGACTTGCGCGCAAAAAGCTAAAGTAATGGTTGAGCAAGTAACAGTCTCTGTTGTGTCTTTACATTAGACTACCACTATGCCTTGGGCATTTGGCACGTTTTTGAAGCAATTCAGCCCACAAAAAGGCAATCCAATTTTTAGAAGCAAAACCAGTTTTTTGAATGTTCAACACTATAAAGATCTACGGGAATCGGCGGAGAAAGGGAGCTCAATTCTCATCGCATGTGCCTCGGATTTTCGTCGCCGAAAAGACGCGACATAGGGGCTCAGTCGCCCTCCCAATCCCAAAAGAAGTCTTTGTTGGTCAGCTCCGCCTCGGTCTCTTCGGCACTGCCCAGGGGAACCGATCCAGGGGTTTGACCGAGCTCGGCTCTGACCCCTCGCCGGATCAGCTCCAACTGCTCTTCGAGATCGGCGGTTTCCGTTTGCCAATAGTCCTCGGTGCCGAAGTGGGGCCAACCCATCTGGAAGGCGGGGTCCTGCCGGCGACGGGCCAGCCAACCGCAATAACGGATAAGGCGCAGGCCCCGGAGCACTTCGACCCACCCCAATGAGGCCCGGTCGAAGAGCCGGAATCGCTCGTAACCTTCGAGAAACGACGAACGTAGCTGGGCGGTCTCGGAATCGCGCCCGGGCAGGGCAAGCCAGAGATCCTGCACCGCCGGTCCGCTGCAAGCATCGTCGAAATCCAAGACCCGCAGCTCCTGATCACGAAAGAGGATATTGCCGAGGTGAAGATCGCCGTGGATGCGCTGATAGTCGGCACCGGCGAAGGTGCGGTCCGCCACATCCGCGATCTCTTCGGCGGCGCGCAAATAACGCCGCTCGAAAGCCCCTGGGATCAGCTTATGCTCTTCTAGAAAGACAGCTTGGCGCCGAGCGTAACGATCGGCATCGAGCCGGGGTCTCGACTCGAAGCTGCTTCCCGCACCGACCCCGTGCATGCGTCCGACGAACATGCCCAACCTATGGGCGGTTTCGGCCTGGAGCTCGTCGATAGCTCGGCCGGCCCGACGATCCCACAGACTGAAAAAGATGCCGTCGATGGAATCGATGGAGCGACCGTCCGCAAAGCGCCGTACGCCACAAACGGGTATTTCCGCGGCGACCAATTGGTCGAGAAATTGGTGTTCTTCGAGAATTTGGGCTTCAGACCAGCGCCCGGGGCGATAGAATTTAGCCACGATTCGCGATCGATCCGAAAGCTCGACCTCATAGACGCGATTCTCGAACGAGTTCAGGGGGTAGCAAACGGGATGGGTCTCGAGACCGGAACGCTCCACGGCCTCCAACACCTTTTCCGGGGTGAGCTCGAGGAATAGGTCGGTGACATCGCCGCCGTGCGGCATTTCGTCGTCCATATGCGGCACTCTAACAGCGGGATCTCGACCTTGGAAGACCCTCGAAGACCTTGAAAGACCAAAGCCGGAGACCTTCCGCTCATCGACTGGAGAATTTTACCCATGGTCGCCTCCGCAGACTCTGAGACCCGAACCACCCCACTGACCATCCGCTCCGCCGGTGAGCAAGATGTGGCCACCATCATGGGGTTCATCCGCGGCCTGGCGGACTACGAGAAGCTCTCCCACGAGGTGGTGGCGGACGAGGAGCTGCTGCGTCGAAATCTGTTTGGACCGACCCCGTACGCGGAAGTGATCTTCGCCTGCGAAGGAGATACCGAGGTCGGCTTCGCGCTCTTCTTCCACAATTTCTCCACCTTTCTCGGCCGACCCGGCATTTATCTGGAAGACCTCTTTGTGGACCCCACCCACCGCGGCAAGGGTTACGGCAAAGCCCTGCTCACCCATCTGGCGGGATTGGCGGTGGAAAGGGGCTGCGGCCGGCTCGACTGGGCGGTGCTGGATTGGAACGCTCCCGCGATCGACTTCTACAAATCCCTCGGTGCCGTGCAGATGGAAGATTGGTTGACGTTTCGGCTGACCGGCGACGCCCTGCTCGACATGGCGAAACGAGGTTGAGGCACTGCCCAGCGTGAGCCACCATAGATCCGATTCACCGAGCCGGCGGCATCCCGGCTACCCCACAGCTTTCCGGGGTCGCGTCTTCCTCGGTCGACAGGCCCGAGCACCGATGGCCGGGGAGCAGGACTGGATCGCTTATCCATTGGCGCTCCAACGGGCGCTGAGCACCCTCGGCATTTCTTCTTCCGCGGAATCCGACATCCCTGGAGACGCCGAGCCGGCTCTGGGTGTTCTGCTCCACGGCCCGGCCCGCAGCGGAAAGACCACCCTCGCCGGTCAAATCCTTCAGCGAAACCCCGAGGTCCGTTCCACGGTCTTGACCGGTCCGCTCGCACCGCTGGCCTTGTTGGAGCAGCTGGCCGGAGCTTTGAGCATTGCCGAGCTCGAGCCGCGTCTGCGGAGCTATCGGCAGGCACCGCTTTCCTCCGAGGAGCTGGAAGAGCTGCTCGTTCAATGGTTGGACGACCACACCTCGGAGGCTCGCCCCTTGGTGCTGGTGGCCGACGGATTCAATACCTGGTTGCGCGCCAACGACTCAGCCCCAAAACGGTTGAGGGCCCGCTGTGCGGATTCAGGAACCCTTCTATTCCGGGTGTTGCGACGGACCCGCGGGTGCGCTCGGGTGATCGTCACCAGCCGAGACCTATTTACCTTGCCGGACCACGGCCGGGACCTGACGGACCTGCTCGTGCTGATCGAGCTCGGACCTCCCGACCCGGACGTGCTCGACCGATTGGTGGCCACGCCGTTCAAGGATTCGAGCTCGCCGGACCCGGCCGATACCGCGGATCCCAGCAGGGCGGATCGGCGGACGGCGGACGACCCACTGCGGGCACGCATCCGCCGGGCGTCCTTAGGGCATCTGGGCCTGGCCGACTTGCTCACCCGATCCGCGATCGCCGTGCCCCAAGCCCTGGGGTCGGCCTTGGGTACCATCGAAGCGTATCTCGACAGCCGAGGCGAGGTGCCCAAGGACGAGCTTCCCGAGATCACCGCGTTCTTCGAGAGCCTGACCTACGAGCGGCTGCTCCAAGGCTTGGACATTTCCGAGCGCGACCTGTTGCGGCTCTCCACCTCTTTCGAGGCCCCCGCGCCCCTTTCGATCGTCAAGGAATTTGCCCGGCGGTTCAGCCTGCTGGAGTCGGACGAGCACACCGAAAGCCATTTGGTCCAAAGCCGATTGGCGACCCTCGGATGGTGGGACTTCCTGGAACCGGATCCCAACGACCGAGCAAAGGTCGGGCAGGCCGACGCCGACTCAGCCTCCGCGCTCCATTTGGTGCTCAACCCGGTGGCTCGGCCTAGGGCCGGATCCCTGGACGACGAAGAGCGCCCGGCGGTGGCCATGCACCTGATCCAGCTCTATGTCGATGCCTGGTTGCCGGAGCCGACCACGATCGTAGATCCCATTCGCTGCCTGCAGCTCAGCCGGCTAGCGGTCGCTTGCGGCGATCCGGAGATCCTCAACCGGGTGGCACCGGCGGCGCTTCAGGAGCTGCACCACCAACTCGAAGACGAGGCGGCCCTTCACCTCGGCTCCAAAGCGCTCCAGCTTTTGGAGAGCTCCCGTTTCGAGGTCGGCTCGGAGCTGCTGACCACTTTGGCCCGTCTCTATTTGCAGGTGGGCGAGCCCCAACAAGCCGCAGGTCTGTTAGCGCGCGCTGAGCCACTGGAAGACCGCGATCCGCTGCAGCAGGCCCGCTTCGCCGGCCTATTTGCCGCCGCTCTGGGGTCGACCGGAGATCTGCCACGGGCCGCCGAGCACGCCCAATCTTCGATCACAGGGTTGGAATCCGCCGGCAGACCTTGGGAGCTGGCGGCGGCTTTGGGATGGCTTTCCAACCTCCAAACCGCACAGGGACAGTCGGAGGCGGCACTGAAATCCCGCCGGGCGGAGCTGGAAATCCTGATCGAGCTCGGCGAGCATCGGCGGGCGATCACCGCCCTGGGCCACCTGGCCAATCTTCAGGTGAGCTGTGAGCAGACGGAGCGAGCCGTCGAGGCCCACGAATCGGCCCTGGAGCTTGCCCGGAAGCTCGAAAACGACGACTTGGTGGCGTCCATCCAAGGTGAGCTGGCTCGCGTTCTCACGGAATGGGCAAGCCCCGACCAGACCGGCTCGGGAAAAGCCGGCCTGGACCGCGCCGCGGACCTCCACCAGGAGCGGCTGGAGTATTTCTCGAGCGTTGGAGACCAGGCCGGGCGGGCTCACGCCCTGTGGAGCAAGGCCCGGATCGAGCTTCAGCATTCACGTATCGACGCCGCCATGGCCTTGCTGGTGGAGGCCTACCACCTCAACCTCGAGCTGGATCGTCCAGACGGCATCGGTCTCGTGGGTCTGGACTACGGCCAAGTGCTGTGGGCCGCCGGCATGATGGGTGAAGCCCGCCTCATTCTCGAACGGGCCGTCCAAGCCTTTAGACGCCTGGGCGACGCTCGTCTCCTAGCCCAAGCCGAAGGCATCCTGGAAGAGCTGACCAGCGCGTCTTGAGCGGGCTAGAGACGGCAGGGGACGCCTTTCTCGTACTTTTCTAGATAAAGGTTCAGAGTCGCATGGGCATCGTCGGGTGCTTGGTCGAGCAACCGACGGATCACCGCGGCGGCATCCTCGCAACGATCCGCTTCCGCCAGCGCTTTCGACAGGGTCAGCCAATGGCCCGGTTGGTCGGTCGCCGCGGCCACCCGGGTCGCCAACGCCACGGCCTTCTCGCCGTCACGGGCCTGGGGATCCGGTGAGGTCGCCATCAGCTCAGCCAGCTCCAGGGCGATCAATCCCTGGTCCGGCATGGCTCGATAGGCCTCCTCCAACCAAGCGCGCGCCTCTTTGTGAAGCCCCAGACGGCTCATCAGCCGTCGCCCCGAGAGCCACAGGTTTTGATTCGCCGAATTGAGCTCCACGGCCTCTTTGATCAGGGCCAAGGCCTCCTCCGGCTGATTCTGCATCTCGTAGGCCCGGGCCAGCTGGGCCCTGGATTCGTCGTCACGCGGGTCGGACTCGACCGCGTGTTTCAACAGGGCCACCGCTTCCTCGGTGTTGCCTTCTTGCAACGAAAGGGTTCCGAGATTGAAGCTGGCCGCGGCGTTGTCGGGCTCGACCTCCAACACGTGTCGGTATTGCTCTTTTGCCGCTTCGATCTCGCCGGCCGCGCCCAAGGCCGACGCCAGATTGACCCGCGCGGCAATGCTTTCGGGATTCGATTGCAGGGCTTTTTGAAAGGCCTGGGCGGCTTCCACGTAGCGACCCACGGCAAAGGCTCTGCGACCTTCCAAAATCATCACCCGTTCCCCGGTCTTGCGCTCCTCGATGGCGTCGAAGATCGGATCCGGGGCCCGCAGTCCCACATCTCCCCGCTGCTCCAGATGCTCACGGGCTTTTTCCATGTCGCCGAGGCCGCGGTAGGCCAAACCCAAGGGGTAGTGCAGACGGTTCGCCCCGGGAACCTGAGACAGGGCTCGCTCGAAATACCTCACCGCGCGAACGTAGTCCTTGGTCGAAAGGGACACCTGACCGAGCACCGCCAGGGCCGCGGGGCTGTCGGCGGAGAGCTCCAAGGCATGGTTCAGCAACGCCTTCGAGACCAAAGGCATGTTTTGCTCCAAGCGCACCTCGGCCAATCCGATCAATGCCGTGCTGTTGCGGGGCAATTGCTCCAAGTTGAGCTCATAGGCCGCGGCCGCGCCTTCCAAATCTCCTTGGCCCCGTAATCCCAAGGCCAAGGCGTAGCTCCACCGAGGATCCTTGGGATCGATGCGCGCGGCATTCCGATAGCAGGCGATCGCCGAGTCCAGCAGCTCGTGGGCATGGAAAAGGAATCCCAGCTCGCCGAAGGTCTCCTCGATTTTGACCGGATCCTGGGGCGTAGCCGCCATGGCGAGCCGAAGCTCTTCGAGGCGGATCGCGACCACCTCCTGCACCGCTCGGTCCAGGGCGTCCAAGGGGGCAGAGGGAATGCTCTCCAGAACCATTTCCTCTTGCGCCGGCACGGCGTCCGCGGCAGCCTCCTGGGCCAGGACGGGTGTCACCCCGACCGGGATCCAGACCAGGGTCCAAACCAAGCAGGCGCCGAAACGACAGAGAGATTCGAGCGACACCTTTGATGGGATCTTGCCCGGCAGCTCGGCAGTGTTTCGGGGCGCGCGCCGCGCTGAAAACATCGAGTCGTCCATTATTTCCTTCTCCGACTGAGCTTGAAATCGAGCGTTCGTGGTGACCTCGAGAAGCCGGCACACGAGAGCCGCCCAGGGGCACCGCTCAAGGTTTCGATGGGCTCGACCCCTTGGCATCGGACCCTCCGATCGGACGCCCCGAGCCCTGAATGAGTCGTTGGTAGTGACCGACTTTGAGACCGGAAAACGCCTCACGGGCACCATCCGACCACAGAACCCGGACTTCGCTCGGCGAGCGACCTTCGGGTAAGGCAACCACCACCCGGGGGTCCGAGGCCGAGGCATAGCTGCCGTCGGTGCTCGCCCGACGCCAGATGGACTTCGGCGACCCCTTGCCGTCGAGCTGAATGTCGACCACCGCGCCCGCGGGATCCCGCTCTTTCTTTGCGGAACGTGCTTTGAGCTGCAGGCCTAACCAACGCTTCGGCGCCCCTTCGACCAAAAACAAACGGGCCGGGCCGTGATTGTTGGTCATCAACAGATCGACGTCGCCGTCGTTGTCGACGTCGCCGAGGGCCAAGCCGCGGCTCACCTCTTGGGCCAGGAAGCTCGGCGGGGTCCGGGCCGAGGCGTCGGCGAATCCCTCGCCGGCTCGATTCAGCCACAGCTGGTTGGCTTGACCGAGGGGAAAAGGATCGCCGTCCCGGACTTGATCCTCGAGGATTCGGACCGAGCCCGAGAACACCACGAGATCCAACCAGCTGTCGGCGTTGACGTCGACGAAACCGGTGCCGAAGGAGGTGAACGAAAGGCTCGATCCCGCCAGGCCCATCTCGATGGTGCGATCCTCGAAGAAAGCCCCCCCTTGATTCAGGTAGAGGGTGTTGGTCTCTCCCATCAGATGGGTCATGAAGAGATCGGCATCGCCATCGCCGTCCGCATCGCCGACGGTGACGCCCATGGAGGCTTCCGGCTGCCCTTCCCGATTGAGCGCCACACCGGCGAGCAGGGCCTCGTCGCGAAAACTGCCGTCACGCCGATTGATCCACAGCCGGTTGGGCTGGCCGTCATTGGCGACATAGAGATCCAGCCAGCCGTCGCCGTCCAAATCCTCGGCCACCACTCCCAGGCTTGCCCCGGCCTCCGCCGCCAACCCGGAACGGGTGCTCCAATCCTCAAATGTGCCGTCACCTTTGTTGTGGAAAAAGGAGTTGGGCAAGGGGGGAAAGGCCGAGGGACCACAATAGTCTTTGCGGCTGGAGGTGGCGTAACAGGTGGGATTCTTTTCGATGTCGTAGCGCACGTAGTCGATCACCATCAGATCGAGATGGCCGTCGCGGTCGAAATCCGCGAGGGTCGCGCCCACGGACCAGGCCCGGGCATCGCCGGCCACACCGGCTTTGGCGGTCCAATTCTCGAAGGTGCCGTCCCCGCGATTGCGCCACAGCTGATTGGGACCGACATTGGCCAAGAAGATGTCGACGAAGCCGTCACCGTCGATATCGCCCGTCGCCACTCCCATGCCGTAACCATCGGCGACGATCTTCGACGCCTCGGTGACGTCGACAAATCGGGGCACGCCGTCGCGCACACCGTCGTTGCGCCACAGCCGGTCCTTGAGATCCCCGTCGGGGGGAGCGGTTTCGAGGGTTTTGCCCCGGTCCTGCGGGCGCAGGTAGGTGCCTTGAATCAAATAAGCGTCGAGGTCACCGTCATTGTCGACATCGAGCAGGGCGGCACCCTGGCCGGTCATTTCCGGAAAGTAGAGCGCCCCGGTTCGACCGTTCCAATGCCGGAAGGTCAAGCCGGCGGCCTCGGTGGCGTCGATCAACAAGGTTTGTGCTCCCACATCCGGGGCGATCGGGGCCAAGCTCAGAAGGATGACCGGAATCGATACCGGAATCGACAGGAGTGGGCGGGACGAAGCGTGTCTGAAATCATGCATCAATCGATTCACCCGCTGATTGTACACTCCCCGCTTGCTCACTCCCCACAGAGTAGGATCGCGGCGGCTGGGAGCACGAGTTATCATGAGGGGAGCTAACAGCCTGCGGCGCATCAACAACTCAGGATCCGGGCTCCCGAGGAGCCTGCGCTAGAGGATCCTGTTTTAGAGGAACCTGCTTTAAAGGAACCAACCATGGTCGACGAAGTTACACGGATCACACGCGAGGGCTGGGGGGAGCGCCTGGGGGGCTCGTTCAAAGGAATTGTCGTCGGCATCTTGATGGTTTTCGGCGGCATTGGATTGCTCTTCTGGGGCGAGGGGCGAGCCGTTAAACGGGCGAAAGTCTTGTCGGAAGGCTCGGCGGCCGTGATCACAGTGGCCGCGTCGGGCCCGAGCTCCGGGAACGAAGGCAGCCTGGTGCACTTCACCGGCCGAACCGACGCCTTTGAGCCCATTTCCGATCCGGTCTTCGGCGTTCAGTCCGACACTTTGAAGCTACATCGCCGGGTGGAGATGTTCCAGTGGGTCGAAGAAAAAGAGTCGAAAAAAAAGAAGAACACCGGCGGCAGCACCGAGACGGTGACCACCTACCGCTATAAGAAGAAGTGGTCTTCCAAGCTCATCGACTCCGATCATTTCGAGGAGCCTTCGGGCCACCAAAACCCTTCGTCCATGGCCTACTCCAACCAAACCTTCGCCGCCGAGCCCATCGTGATCGGCGATTGGATGCTCGGCGCTAGATTCGTCGCCAAGCTGAACAAGACCGAAGATCTCAGGGTCGGTGAAGCGGAGCTGGATCGAGCGTCCGAAGAGGTGCGCCGCCGGGCGACGGTCGCTGACGGCGGTTTTTACCTCGGCGACGATCCCAGCTCCCCCGCGATCGGCGATCTCCGGGTCCGATTCGACACCGTGGCGCGAGCCGAGGTCAGTGTGGTCGGTCAACAGCGCGGCCAGAGCCTCAAACCCTACAGCGCCAAAGAGGGTGGAGATATCGCCCTGCTCAGCTATGGCGCCAAGACCTCCGAGGAGATGTTCGACGCGGCCAAGGCCGGCAACGCCACCCTCACCTGGGTGCTGCGAATGATCGGCTTCGTGATCATCATGGTGGGTTTTTCCACGATCCTGCGTCCCTTCGCCGTCGCTGCCGATTTGCTGCCATTCCTCGGCAATCTGGCGGAGAAAGGCATTGGTCTCGCGTCCTTCGTGATGGCAGCGATGGTGTCGTTGGTGACGATCGCCATCGGCTGGATCTTCTACCGTCCGCTCCTGGGTCTGACCCTGCTGGCGCTGGCTATCGGCTTGGTGGTTTGGCTGATGAAACGCGCCGCCACCAACCCCTCGTCCGATAAGTGGTCCGGCCAAGCGCCAACGGGCCCGCCGCCACCTCCTCCGGCCGGGTGAAGCGTTGCATCTACTTGGAAAGCAGAGAGGAAACCTGAGAGAGCAAACGTGAGCGAGGACCCCATGAGCAGCAACTCGTCGCCTATGGACACCCACCTGTTGTTGTCCGAAGCCCGAAGCGGTGACGACGCGGCCAAGAACCGCCTTTTCGGTCACCTCTACGGCGAGCTCCAGAAGCTCGCCCGGGTCCAGCTCCGGCGGTCCTCCGGAGGTAGCTTCCAAACCACCGAGTTGGTGCACGAAGCGTACCTAAAGCTGTGCAGCGCCGAGCAGCTGGCGGCCGGGGATCGAGCCCACTTCTTCTCGATTGCGGCCGGGGCCATGCGCCAAATCCTGGTGGACCATTTCCGTCGAAACACCGCGGCCAAGCGAGGGGGTAAAGAAAAACCCGTGACCCTCGACGAGCAAAGCCTCCGCCGTCAGCAGGACGGCGCCTCGGTACTGGTTATCGATCAGGCCTTGACCCGATTCGCCGAAATCGACGAACGAGCCGCCAAGGTGGTGGAAATGAAGTTCTTCGGCGGGCTCACAGAAGAGGAAATCGCCGAGGGGCTCGGCATTTCCCAACGCACGGTTAGCGGAGATTGGAGACGGGCCAGGGCCTGGCTCAACCGCGAGCTGGCCGCGGGCTCGTAGGGGCGATCCTTGTGATCGCCCTCGGCTCTGAGCGGGCGAATACGAGATTCGCCCCTACGCGTGAACGTGATCGCCCTTGTCCGCTAGATACCGAGGGAGAGCCGGTCCGCGAGGACTTTGGGCAGGCCGGAGCGGACGATGCGCTCTTGGGCTTTGGAGATGGCGTAGTCCACCCGCTGCCAACGGACGGTGCGCGCCTCGCTGTCGTAGATCAGGTACGCCGCCCTTGGATCGCGGTCCCGGGGCTGGCCGATGGATCCCGGGTTCAGCAGGTAGCGCTTGCCTTCTTCCATGTGCAACACCGCCGATTCCCCTTGCACCACGGCCACCTCGATGGTGCCTTTGGAGTGCAGCACGAAACGGGAAGGGATGTGGGTGTGGCCGAAGAAGATGACCGACGCCTCGGGGTAATTGGAGAAGATCTCGTAGGCGTCGTAGATGGAGAAGACATAGGTGTCTTCGTCCAGCGGAGAGCCGTGGCAGATATGCATGTCGTCGGTGATTGCCACCGGGCCGAGGGGCATCTCTCGCACGTACCGTAGATTGGCCGGGGTAAGGCGATCGGTGGTCCACCTAGCGGCCGCCAGGGCCGGCTGGTTGAAATTGGAGCCGTCTTCGAGCTCGGCCACCACCTTGTCGTGGTTTCCCCGGACGACATGGACCGTGCCCTCCAAATTCTTGACGGCTTCGACCACCTGGTTGGGACCGGCCCCGTAACCGACCAAATCGCCCAACACCAAAGTGGCGTCGAAACGCTTACGCCGCACGCGCCTTAGGACTGCCGCGAAAGCGTCCCAATTGCCGTGCATGTCTGAAAGGACTAGATAACGCAATTTCTCTCTCGGATCATTTGGAGAATTCTAGCAGCAACGGCCCCAGCCGGCTCACCCGGTTGGACTTTCACCTTCAGATCCGCAGCTCGATAGGCAGGTCGTCGTGCTTCGAAAAGAGCGCGGGCCTTCTTCTCGTCCTGTAAAAGGGGACGGGATCGGCGTCCTCGCTCGCTCATGCGTCCGATTATGCTATCGAAATCTAGATCGATCCAGAGGGAAGTGCCAAGTTTCTCCACAACTTGTCGATTTCGCTCGTAAGTGAAGGTGCCACCGCCGGTGGCGACCACCGCTGATCGCAGCTGGGCGGTGCACCTCAAGCAGGCATGCTCGAGGTCCCGGAAATAGGTCTCTCCCCAGCGCTCGAAGATATTTTTGACCGGCATGCCGGCGGCGGCGGTGACCCAATGGTCGAGGTCGACAAAGCGGGTATGGTAGCCACGGGCCACCCGTCGCCCCAGCTGGGTTTTACCCACACCCATGAACCCGACCAAGTACAAAGGCATGTCGACGTCAGTCCTCGGCGCCTTGATTTTGCTCGCTCGTCTTGATCCCCTCTCGGCGAAAAGCGTAGACCCAAAGCGAGACGAATCCGCCCCAAACCGTGCCGCAAATGACGGCCATGGTGATCCAAGCCACTGTGCTCATGACGCTGCTCCCCCCTGCTGGGTCAGATCGTTACCGGACGAGCTGGTCTTCGCCAACCACCGGTTGAGCACCAGAAGCACCACCAGCGCGACCGCCCATTGTGCCAAGACGGTGCCGACGCTGAAAGTCGCGAAGGGTTGCCACCAACCGGGCCCGAGATCCCGCAACCACCAAACCAACAGCACCACCGCTTCCACGGGCACCAGGATACCCACCATGAAGACCCACCAACGACCGACCGGCAAATCACAGCCGTCGCCGTTGACCACCTCTCGGCGCAACCGCTCGAGACCGAATTTGCGCGCCGCCAATGCGAAGAAGAGGCCGGAGAGCATCAAACCGACCCCCCAAACCCAATCCTGATTCTGGAAAATCTCCATTTTGAGAGCTGACGGCGCGCCGAAAACGATGCCCGCGCCACCGACGATCAGAATCGATTGCTTCCGCTTCCAGCCCGCGTCGATCAGGATGCGGGTGGCCAGCTCGAGCATGGCGATCAGGCTGGTCAGGGCGGCGAAGGACAACGCCGCGAAGAACAACACCATGAAGATCGAGCCACCGGGCATGGCGGCGAAGAGCTGCGGCATCCAGATGAAGGTCAGCCCCTCGTTGCCCGCGCCGACGATCTCGCTCTGGGCCTGGGGGTTGATGGCGAAGACTGTGCACAACACCATGATGCCCGCCAGCAGCGACATGGAGTTGTTGCCGAAGCCGATCAGAAATGCGTTGAGCGAGACGTCCTCACGGGCTCGCATATAAATGGCGTAGGTGAGGATCAAACCCCAGCCGGCGCCGGTGTCCCAAGCATTCTGGGTCAGCGCCTCGAGCCAGATTTTCGGTGACGCTAGCTGCGACCAATCCGGGGTGAACAAAAAAGCCAAACCTTGCTCGGCACCGGGCAGGGTGACGGCTCGAACCGCCAGGATCATCACCATCACCACCAGGGTAGGGATCAACACCCGGGCGGCCCGTTCGATGCCGCGTACCCCGAACCAAACCACGCCGACCCCCAAGGCGATGGCCAACACATGGGTGACCAACGATTGCGGTGTGCCGGCGAAAGACTCCCACAACCGGCGGGAAGACTCACCGTCCGCCAGTCCGCCGGTCACGGAAGCGGCCAGAAATCGCAAGCACCAGCCGGTGACCACCGAGTAATAGAACATGATGCCGGTGGCACACAAGGCGACGAAACCGCCCATCCAAGCCATGCCTGGCCCTCCCATGGCGACGAAGCTTCCCACGGTGCCGCGGCGGGCCCGCTTGCCGAAGGAAAACTCGACGATCATCAGGGGAACCGACCACAAGAAGAGGAAGATGACCCAAGCGACCAGGAAGCTGCCACCGCCGTTGGACGCCGCAATACGCGGAAAACGCCAGATATTGCCGGTACCTACGGCCATGCCGAGGGTCGCGATCAGCATGCCCCATCGGCTGGTAAAGACGTCACTTCGACTCATCTCAGCTGTCCTCCAATGCCGCCACCCATCGACGGCTGTTGCGGGCCACATCTCCCCGGCACAACGCACCGAGGACCACCACCGAATCGGCGCCGGCGGCGAGCACCTGAGAAGCATTGGAAAGCTCAATGCCCCCGATCGCCACCAAGGGCTTTCGGGTGAGAGCCCGAGCCGCCCGCACCCCGGCGAGCCCGATCGTCGGATCCGGATGAGACTTGCTGGTGGTGGTGAACACCGGGCCGCAGGCCAACACATCCACCGCGTCGTGCCCGTCCCCTTGCCGGATTTGATGCTCGTCGTGGCAGGATAACCCGATCCATTGGTCGGGCGAAAGCACTCGACGAGCCGCCTCCGGGGTCAGATCGTCCTGTCCCACATGGACCGCCACCGAGGGAAAAAGCGCCGCCAAATCCACCCGATCGTTGATCCACAGCTGAGCGGGACCACCCTCCAGCCGCCGGACGCACGACTCCGCGACCCGATACAAAGTCCGATCATCGACCGATTTCAAGCGGATTTGAATCCAACGCACCCCAGCCTCGGCCATCTCGACCACCGCGCGGGTGACCGGATCCGGGTCGTGGCCGAAGGAAGTTGCCGCCGAAGAGCCCAGGGCGTCACCGTCGGCGATGCCGTAGAGCCTCGGCACCCGATGCTTCGACAGCCGATTCAATCCTGCTCAGCGGCAGCGGCCCGCTCGAAGAACGTTTCCATGAATCGAGTCGACAGCTCCCCGCGGCGGAAGAGCTCGTCGCGCAGAATCCGCTTGTGCAGCGGGATCGACGTCTTCACCCCTTCGACGACAAAGAAATCCAAAGCCCGGAGCATACGAGCGATGGCTTCTTCACGATCTTTTCCCCGGGCCAGCAGCTTGGCGACCATGGAGTCGTAAAACGGCGGGATGAAGTACTCCTCGTAGCCGTGGGTGTCCACCCGGATGCCCGGTCCTCCGGGCAGGTGGAAGGTGTCGATACGACCGGGCGACGGCATAAAACGCTCAGGATCCTCAGCGTTGATCCGGCATTCGATGACGTGCCCTCTGGGGCGCAGACCGGCGCGGAAGGAGAGCTTATGGCCCGCGGCCACCAAGAGCTGTTCCTTCACCAGATCGACACCCATGACCATTTCGGTCACCGGATGCTCCACCTGGATGCGGGTGTTCATTTCCATGAAGTAGAAGCTGCCGTCCACGTCGAGCAGGAATTCCACCGTGCCCGCGTTGGTGTAGTCGACCGCTTTCGCCAGCTTCACCGCCGCCTCGCCCATGCGCTCCCGAAGCTCTTGGTCGAGCGCCGGCGACGGGCTTTCCTCGATCAGCTTTTGGTGCCGTCGTTGGATCGAGCATTCCCGCTCGCCCAGATGCACCACGTTGCCGTGGTGATCGGCAAAGATCTGGATCTCCACATGCCGGGGCTGCTCCAGGTACTTCTCCAAATACATGGAGCCGTCACCGAAGGCGCGCTCCGCCTCTTGGCTGGCGGTGGCGTATTGGCTTTCGATCTCCGACGGATCTTTGACGATCCGCATGCCGCGACCGCCGCCGCCGGCGGAGGCCTTGAGGATCACCGGATACCCGATCTCGGCGGCCATGGACGCGGCTTCAGCAGCCCCCGAAAGGGGTTGCTCAGCACCGGGCAGCACCGGGACTCCGGCCTCCACGGCGACTTTTCGGGCATTCGCTTTGTCGCCCATGGCCCGGATGGTCTTGGGATCCGGGCCGATCCAAGCGATCTTGCACTCCTCCAAGACCTCGGCGAAGTGGGCGTTCTCCGACAGGAAGCCGTATCCCGGATGAATCGCTTCGGCGCCGGTGATCTCGGCGGCGGCGATCACCGAGTTGATGTTGAGGTAGCTCTCGTTGGAAGGCGGCGGGCCGATGCATACGTCCTCATCGGCATAGGTCACATGCAAGCTGTTCGCGTCCGCCGTGCTGTGGACCGCGACCGTGGCGATCCCCAGCTCACGACAAGCTTGAATGATCCGCAGGGCAATTTCGCCACGATTGGCGATCAGAATCTTCTTGAACATCGATAGGTCCTAAATTGAGCCGTTCCCAGTCGAGCCGAAGCGGCCGCCGTGTCGGCTCAGGCGGGTTTGATCGCGAATAAGGGCTCGCCGAATTCCACCGGCTGCGCATTTTTCGGATAGATGCCTACGACTTCGCCGTCGACGTCCGACTCGATCTCGTTCATCAGCTTCATGGCTTCGACGATGCACAAGACCTGCCCTTTGGTCACCACATCGCCGACCTCGACGAACGCCGGAGCCTCGGGGTTCGGCGAGCGGTAGAAGGTGCCGACGATCGGTGACGTCATGATGCTCGCGTCCGCGGGCGGCTCGATTTCATCGTTGGCCACCTCAGGCTCGGGAGCAGCAGCCGGCTCGGGGGTCGCTGCCGAGGCCGCCGGGGCGGCCGGCCGGGCGGCGGCAACCGGCACGGCGAGGGTCGGCGCAGGCTCAACCGCCGCGGCTTGGGTGACGTGCACCGTTTCCGCGGTTTTATATCCGTCCACTTTCAGGCGAAAACCGGAGCGTTCCAGCTCGATGCCCGACATCTGGTGGCTGGCCACCAACTCGATGAGCTCTTTGATTTGTTCAAATGTCAGCAAGGTCTTGTCCTTCCTGGGCCTTTCGCGTCACACGAGAACGGGACGCTTTCCGAAGATAGATAATCCATCCAACGCCCGATCCGTTTGAGTCGGAACGAGGATCTGAATACTCGGTCTTCATTCAGGCCGTGCCACCAGATCTCGAAGGCTCGGATCTCGCGGGGTCGGGCCTGAAAATTCTTGATGGGTAAATCGTGTCAGAGGTCCTGCTCGAAGAGAATCACCGACCGCCTGAGCTCGAATCTCGCTCGTCCGGCGTTGGAACCGGTTTCCAACACCAAAAGCAGGAAGTACTCCTCCGTCAGGGCGCTGACCATGAGGATGAAGCGGTCGGTGGTCACCGAAAAATGGCGGACCCTACCGACCGAAAGCTCTTGATGATTTTGCGACACCGCCCGGATCTGTGACATCAGCTCCGCCGCCAAAAGATCCAAATCCAACGAGGTGTCACGGCTGACGGACTCCACCGGGATACCGTCTTTGGCGACCAACGAAAGGGCCAGGGTGCCCTGAATTCTTTGACTTACCTGCTCGAGTCGCTCAGTGAACATGGTCCTGGCTCGTCTTCCGGAGATGTTTGGCGTACTGGTCGAGGACCAGGATCTTCTTTGCGGTCAGACCTTCCGGGATCACCCCTTTGAGGGATCGATCCGCGAGCAGGTCGGCGGCGGTCAACAAATCGCGTTTAGCCGACTCTGCATCGGACGCGGTCGGATCAGGCGCAGCAGGCTTCGGCACATCAGAGTCGGCGACCGGCTGCTTCGCCTCTTGGGCACGAGCCGCCGCTTCGATCGCCGCCCGGGCTGCCGCGGACGGCTCGCCGGAGGGGGCCGTCGCGGGCTCCTCCAGGGATGGGCCAGCCGGCTCTGGAGCGATCTCCAGGGGCTCCGGCTGCTGAGAGAGCTCTGCCGACGGCTCGATCACGGGGATCGCATCGATTTCAGCAATCGGGTCGATCTCGGGGATGGCGTCCACCTCGGGGGTCGGCTCGACCTCCGGCACGAGATGGATTTCGAAATCATCCTGCGAATCCTGAGATGAGGTCACCGCTCCTGCCGGTAGCGACGACTCGTCGCCGGCAGCGGCGTCGGGCTGGACCGGCATCGGCTCCGTGATCTCGAGGTCCTCCGGGACCTCAAGGTCCTCGGCGGGAGGCTTCCGGGCACTCGCCGCTCGGCTGGCGGCCTCGATCGCCGCTTGGGCAGCGCTCGACGGCTCGCCCGAGACCACTGAGTCCGGGTCGCTCACGGGCTCCTCTTCGGCAACGACCACTTCGTCCGCCACCTCTGCGGCAGCCTCCGAAACACGGGCGGATTCAAGCTTGGCCTTGCCTTCGAGGGCCGCCGCATTGCCGGGATCTTGCTTCAAGACCCGATCGAAAATCTCTTCCGCTTCGTCCAGATGACCTTGGCTCAAGTAGAGCTCGCCGAGGGTGGCCGTGGCCGCCTCCTCGGTCTCTTCCACCTCAGCGGCGGCGTCCGCGTCGGCTTGCGGCGCTTCCGCTTGCGGCTCGGTGGGCTCATCCGACGGCTCGGGGCTTCCCCAAAGGGCATCCAAGGTCGGCTTCGGCGTCGCCGGGCCACGCAAATCGAATAGGTCGTCGAGTGAGGGCTTCGGCGGGGCCGAGCCGAGCTCGAAAAGATCCGTGGAGCCGGCGGCCAGCGGCACCAGACCCGTGGCGTCCTCGATGGCCGGCAGCTCGTCATCCGCGAGGGGTGGAGGCGGATCCTTCTTCGGCGCTGCGGCAGCTTTCTGAGAAGCGGCCCGGATGGCCGCCAAAGCTGCCTGGGACGGGCCACCGGACGGAGCCTCGCTCTCTTCCGGCTCCTCCGCGGCCTCTTCCTTGGCCGCCGACTTGCGAGCCGCGGCGGAGATGGCCGCCATGGCCGCCGACGACGGCTGACCCGGGGACGGATCGGGGTCTGACGACGATTCGGGCTCGGACGGCTCAGAAAGCTCAGGGGCGGCCGAAACCTCCGGAACCGAGACCTCGGGGATCGAAACTTCCGGAGCCGTGACCTCCGGAACCGAAACGTTGGGGCCTGAAACTTCCGGAGCCGTGACCTCAGGAACTGAAACTTCCGGAGCCGACACCTCCGGAACCGCCGGGGCTTCTTGCTCGGTAGTCTCTACAGCGCTCGGATCGGCCTCGAATTGGAAGCTGACCCCTTGGTTGACGGGCTGATCCGCGCTCCGCACCGACGGCTCGACGGTATCTGAGGCATCGCTGGTATCTGAGGTATCGGCGGCCAGCAAGGTCGCCATGTCCGGAGCCGGAATATAAGGTGAGGATTCTTCGGGCAGATCCCTGGCGAAGGAGGCGTAACCGGGATCCGGATCGAATCCGTCCTCGGAAAACTCTTCGGACACCTCGTCGGAGCCGGTGGAATCGACGTCGGCGGCAGGCGGGTCCGATCCGGCCTCGGCCTTCGGCTCCAACAGGCTGAGCCGATACTCCAAATGATCGATTTCAGGGTCGCGATCGTTGAGCAGCCGATAAATATTCAAACGCTCCGAGGCGCGCTCAAAATCTCCGAGCTGAAGACAGCCTTCCAACAACAACTTGGCGGCTTCGATGTGCTCCGGGTCCCGACGGGTCACCGCTTCGAGAAGCTCCGCGGCTCCGCCCGGATCACCGGTCTCCAACAAGCAACGCGCTAGAGCCACTCTTCCCCTGGGATCTCTCGGACGGTGCTCGAGACTCTTTTCCAGGACTTCGACGGCTTCGGGATGACGGCCGAGCTTGCGGTATTCCTCCGCCAGCTCCAAATAGACCTTCGAGGATGGATCGCTCTCCCAGAGGAGCTTCAGATCGTCGATGCTGTGGTTGTCGCCAAGCTCTGACATAAGGATCCGATCGGCAAGGGCACTCGAGATTGCTTCGAATCGCCGGGTTGAATCGTGGAAACGCTCAGAACGCGATTATATCCACTCGTCCATGAAGTACCAATTCCCGCCGCTATTTAGGTGGATTCGCGCGGGTCGATCTCACACGGGGCCGGCCGGCGGGGGTCACGCTAAGAGACGCTCCACTTCGGAACGTACTTTAGCCACCAGCTCCGCCGTCTCGGTCTCGCCGAGCTCGGCAAGCTCGATCGGCTTGCCGTACCGCACCCTGACCGACCCGGGAATCACCAACGAGCTGCCCTTGGGCCGGATCTCCCGGGTGCCTCGGATGCCCACCGGCACAATGGCCGCACCGGTTTGTTGGGCGATCACCACCCCGCCCCGCTTGAAGGGAAGCAGGTCGCCGTCGGGAGATCGGGTCTGCTCCGGAAAAATCAGGATCGAATGGCCTTTGTCGATGTGCTCCACGGCGATTCGGTAGGTTTCCGCGGCGGCTCGGCGATTCCCTCGATCGACGGGAATGAAGCCACCGGCGGAAAGGGCCCAGCCGAAGGCCGGAATCTTGAACAGGCTCTTTTTCGCCATGAACCGGGTCTGCCCGGGGATGCTGCCGATCAAAACCGGAATGTCGAACATGCTCTGGTGGTTCGACATATAGATATAGCCACGCCCGGGCTCCAACGGGGACTCCCGCTCCACCTCGAGCCGGACCCCGCATACCCACAGATTCAGCCGGCTCCAAAGTCTCGCCAGCTGGTACATCCAATGGCCCCGGGGCGGTAGCCAGCCCGCAACCGAAGCCAACAAACCGAGAATCACGGTATCGAGGGCGACGACCACGTTGCCGATGATCGTCCGGAGCACGATCCGCCACAACGGCGGCCGCCCCTTTGACGGCTCCCGCGAAGCGTTGCCGCCGGCCTCGGATCCGGTTTCAGTGGCTTCCATTTCACTCATAAGCCGCTATTCTCCATAGATCCCACCTTCGGGTCCAGCCGCCTCCTCTCGTCTCCACTCGGAGCTGCTATGCTCCGACCATGAGCAGCGGGACTCAAACCACGAAGATCAAGAGAAACCACGGCTACCTCCGGCTGTTGAAGCTGAGCCTGAGGGCCGGAGCCGCTTACGACTTGGTATTCGCCCTGGCCATGGTGGCGTTTCCGGCTTTTTCGGCCGAGCTGCTCGGTCTCCGGCTGCCGGAAGATCCCTACTACCTTTGGCTGATTGCGATCTTCTTGGTCATGCTCGCCTCCATGTACCTCTTCGCCGCCTACGATCCACGCGCCTACTGGGGAAATATCTTAGTCGGTATCGTCGGACGAACCCTGGGCTTCTTTGCCATGCTCACCGCGGCGATCCTCGATCCAACGCTATCGGGGCTCTACCTGCTCGCTTTCGGTGACCTCACCTTTGCCGTGCTTCACGCCGTGTCCTGGTGGCCCATTCGACGTTGAGCTGACCAGCCGACCTTTCTGAGCATCTAGCCATGAAAAGCCCCGATCAGGTGCTGCAATCCGTCGGTGAGCTCGGCATCTTGGCCGGGCGAGCCTTGGTCGCGTTGGCGACCCCACCCTGGGAAATCCGCGAATGGATCCGCCAAGCGGAGCAGATCGGAGTCCGTAGCCTGGGGGTTGCGTCGATCACCACCGTCTTTACCGGCATGGTGCTCGCTCTGCAAACCGCTTACAGCCTGCCGAGCCTGGGGGTGAAGTACTACATCGGCACCGTGGTGTCGAAATCCTTGACCCGGGAGCTGTGCCCGGTGCTGCTGGCATTGGTGGTGGGAGGTCGTATCGGCGCGGGCATCACCGCCGAGCTGGGCTCGATGAAAGTCACCGAGCAGATCGACGCCCTGCGGGCCATGGCCGCCGACCCGGTGCGCAAGCTGGTGACCCCGAAGCTCGCCGCCATCCTGATCATGTTGCCGTGCCTGACCATTCTCGGCGATATCCTGGGTGTCCTGGGTGGTCTCGCCATCGCGGTTTTCCAGCTACAAATTTCCCCCGGCCTCTACCTCAACGACGTGCTCTCCGCCCTGACCCTCGACGACGTCATGAGCGGGGTGAGCAAATCCGCCTTCTTCGGCTTCTTCATCGCCTTGATCGCCTGTTATCACGGGCTGAGGGCCCGGGGCGGTGCCGACGGTGTCGGCCGAGCCACCACCGACGCCGTGGTCATGTCATCGATCACGATTTTGATCTCCGACTTCTTTCTCACCAAGCTGTTCTACGTCTTCGGCTGAGCCATGACGACCGACCACAACCCTTCGAGACCTGACGATTCGAACCCCGGCGATTCGAGACCCGGCGATTCGAAGGCCGGCGGCCCGCCTTTGCTGCAAGTTCGTGGGTTGGTGAAGTCGTACGGTCCGAGAATCATTCTCGACGGTCTCGACTTCGACCTGCACAAGGGTGAAACCTTGGTGATCTTGGGCCGCTCCGGCAGCGGAAAGAGCGTGACCTTGAGGCATCTGAACGGCTTGGAATACCCGGATCGAGGGACCGTTCACTTCGACGGCACCGAGCTCACCCAGCTCCGGGAGGAAGAGCTGTATCCGATCCGTCGGCGCATGGCCATGTTGTTTCAGAGCGGTGCCCTCTTCGACTCCATGAACGTCTTCGACAACATCGCGTTCCCGATCCGGGAGCATACGGATTTGCCGCTGGAAGAAGTCGCCGAAGTGGTGGCGGCCAAGCTCAAGCTGGTGCGTCTTTCGGGCATTGAGCAGCAAATGCCGTCGAGCCTCTCTGGGGGCATGAACAAACGGGTGGCCCTGGCCCGATCCTTGGCCCTCGACCCCGAGCTCGTGCTTTACGACGAGCCCACCACCGGCCTCGATCCGGTGACCTCGGCGGTCATCGGTCAGCTGATTCTCAAGAGCCGCGAAACCCTCAATGCTTCCGCGGTCGTAGTCACCCACGATCTACCCCTGGCGAGAACCGTGGGACACCGATTAGCCTTCTTAGACCGGGGTCGATTCCGATTTCTCGGCACATGGAAAGAGGCGGACCAAAGCGAAGACCCCATGCTGAGGGGTTTTCTCGAGGGACGCCCGGAGAACGACGACGATGGGACCTGAGCAAGCGGCGAAGCGCTCGTCGATAAAAGTAGGCCTGCTGCTCTTCGCGGCGTTGGGCGCATTGATGGCCAGCATTTTGCTGATCGGTGAGAAGAACAACCTCTTTCGCCCGATGAACCGCTACTCGGTCAAATTCCCCGACGTCAGCGGTTTACAAGAAGGCAATCCGGTGCAGCTCAACGGTGTGGCCGTGGGTCGGGTGACCCGAATCGTCCTGCCGGAGGATCCGGGTCAGCACGATTTGACGGTCTGGATTGGTGTCGATCGTCGATTCGCCAAGCGGGTCCGGAAAGATTCCCAAGCGCGCATTCAAACCCTCGGCCTGCTCGGGGACAAATACATCGAGCTCAGCTCCGGCACGGACGATGCCTTGGTGATTCCCAATCGCGGCGAAGTGGCCACCGCGCCCGCAACCGACGTGGACAAGCTGATCAATTCCGGCGAGGACGCGGTCCAAAATATCGTCGCCATCTCTTCCAGCTTGGTGCGTCTGCTCGAACGGATCGAGAAAGGCGACAGCGTCATCGGCGAGCTGTTGGCACCGCTGCCGGAGGGCTCCGATCGCGAGCCGTTGGTCGAACGCATCCATCGCACCATGGATTCTTTGGACACCTTGATGGCCGGCATCCAAAACGGCGGGGGTCCCTTGGGTCGCCTGCTCTTTGATCGCGAAGCCGGAGACCGCCTCAGCCGCTCCATCGAGCACTTCGAATCCCTGATGGTCGACGCCCGCGAAGGCGAAGGGTTGTTACCCGCGCTTCTGCACGATTCGGCCCTGAAAAACGACACCCAGGCCGTGCTCTCCGACCTGCGCGCCACCTCCGGGCAGCTTCGCGACCTGGTGCAGTCCATCGAGCAGGCCGATGGCCTCCTGCCTCGGCTCCTGGAGGACGAAGCCTTTGCCGACGAGGTTGTCGGCAAGGTCCAGACCGTGCTCGATCGCCTCGACGGCCTGAGCTCCGATCTGGTCGAAGGGGACGGCACGGTTTCCAGGCTGATCCGCGACCCCGAGGTCTATGAAGCGCTCAACGATGTTATCGTCGGGGTCAATGAGTCTCGCCTATTACGCTGGTTGATTCGCAATCGGCAAAAAGCGGGCATCGAAAAAAGGTACCGCGAGACCCGAGCGACTTCCGAGCCCGCCGATTCGGATTCCGGCGCGAACGACTCCGAGCCGGAAGGGTCTTCCCCTGAATGAGCCTACCCATGAGCGACCCAGCATGAGCCAGCATCTTTTGATCACGGGAGGAGCCGGATTCATCGGCTCACATTTAACCCGTCGCTTGCTCGATCGCGGTGACCGCATCACCGTGCTCGACGATTTCAACGATTATTACGACCCGCAGATCAAACGCCTCAACGTCCAGCCGTTCGTCGGCCGAGACGACTACCGGCTGGTGGAAGGAGACATCCGCAACGCCGAGCTGATCGAGTCGCTCTTTTCCGGCCGATACGGGCAGGCCGGCCGACACGACCAGGCCTGGGGCAAATTCGACGGTGTCGTTCACCTGGCGGCGAGGGCCGGGGTCCGGCCCAGCCTGGCCCAGCCGATCCTCTACGAAGAGGTGAATTGCGTGGCCACCCTGCACTTGTTGGAAGCCGCCCGGCGCCACGGACCCGAGGTCTTCACCTTCGGTTCCTCCTCGTCGGTCTACGGCATCAACAAGAAGGTGCCCTTTTCCGAAGCCGATCCGGTGGACCAGCCCATCAGCCCCTACGCCACCACCAAGCGAACCGGCGAGCTGCTGTGCTTCAACTACCACCATCTCTACGGTCTCAAAACCTCGTGTCTGCGGTTCTTCACCGTCTACGGACCGGCTCAGCGGCCGGAGATGGCGATCCACAAATTCACCGATCTCCTAGCCCGTGGCGAGAAAATTCCGATGTTCGGCAACGGCGACAGCCGCCGTGACTACACCTATGTCGACGATATCGTCACCGGCATCGTGTCGGCCTTCGATACCGCTCCCGGATTCGAGATTTTCAATTTGGGAGGTGCGGAAACCACCCGCCTCTCCGATCTCATCCGGTGGCTGGCGGAGGAGCTTGCCGTGGAGGCGAGGATCGAGTATCTTCCTGACCAACCCGGTGACGTTCCGATCACTTACGCGGATGTCTCCAAAGCCGGAGAGATGCTCGGATATTCGCCGCAGGTCCCGATCCGCGAAGGCTTGCGCAGATTCGTCGCCTGGTACAAAGAACACCGGAAATAAGAAGACCGACACCCGGAAACCGATATCCGGCCTCTGAATGTCTGGAAATCCGAATATCTGGAAACTGAGGGACCCGGCAGAAATATCCGGCCGTCAAAAAAACCGCAACAGCCCGACGCGTGCCGACGCCCCCCACGGCGAAGGACCCCGCGTCATCCATCGGCTGCAACCATAGACGCCGGCCGTTGTCGTCACTTCGATCTGAGCTTCGTTCAGTAGTTTCTAGCCAGTGACTTTTCGCCCCCCGGCTCAAGCGACAGCGTCCATCGCCTCCGCGCCGAATTCGGCCCCCGAGGCGTCACCCCTGGAGAGCAATACCCATGAAGATCTGTGTGGTAGGCACCGGCTACGTCGGCCTGGTCACAGGCGCATGCCTAGCGGATTTCGGCCACCATGTGACCGGAGTCGATAAGGACGAGAAGAAAATCTCCGACCTGCAGAACGGCAAGATCCCCATTTTCGAGCCGGGTCTCGATGAGTTGGTGAAGAGGAACTTCAAGGAAGGCCGTCTCCACTTCACCACCGAGCTCGGACCGGCGGTGCACGACAGCCAGGCGGTCTTCATCGCCGTGGGCACTCCGCCGCTGCCCGACGGTCGGGCGGATTTGAAGTTCATCCGTCAGGTGGCGGAATCCATCGGCCAACATCTCAACGGTTACAAAGCGATCATCACCAAGAGCACCGTGCCCACGGGCACCGGCCAAATGGTCGAGAACACCGTGCGTGAAAACAGCGGCGGTCAACACGACTTCGCCGTGGTTTCCAATCCCGAATTTCTGCGCGAAGGGTCCGCCATCGAGGACTTCCGCTACCCCGACCGGGTGGTGATCGGTTCCCGCGACCCCAAAGCGATCGACATCATGCATCAGATCTACGCGCCCCTGAAGCGCGCCAAGGTGGCCTTCATCGACACCGATGTGGAAACCGCCGAAATGATCAAATATGCGTCCAACGGCTTCTTGGCGACCAAGATCTCGTTCATCAACGAGATGGCCGCCCTTTGCGACGCCTATGGCGCGGATGTCGAGATGGTCGCCCGCGGCATGGGTTTGGACGACCGCATCGGCCCCCGCTTCTTGCATCCGGGCCCCGGCTTCGGCGGCTCTTGCTTCCCCAAAGACACCCGGGCGGTCTCCCAAATCGCCCAGGAACGCGGGCTTCAATTCCACATCATCGACGCGGTGCTCGACGTCAATCGCATCACCCAACAGCGCATGGTGGTGAAAATCCGCGAGGCCCTAGGCGGCTCGGTGTCGGGCAAGACCATCGCCGTGCTCGGCTTGGCCTTCAAGGCGAATACCGACGACGTCCGTGAAACGCCGTCCCTGCCGATTCTTACCGCCCTGGTGAACGAAGGGGCCGAAATTCGGGCCTACGACCCGGAGGCCATGCACGAGTTCAAAAAGGACTTCGAACACGAGATCGGCTACCACAGCGATGAATACGATGCCGCGGACGGTGCCGACGTGCTCCTGATCCTCACGGACTGGAATCAGTTCCGGGCTTTGGATTTCAAACGCATGAAGAGCCTGCTGACCCAAAATTTGGTGATCGATCTACGAAATCTTTACGATCCGAACGACGTCACCCAACACGGCATGCGATACGTTTCCGTGGGCAGGCCGGAAGGTCGCCCGACCGAGGCTTGAGACGAGCCCGAGAAAGGGAGGATGAAGTGAGCACAGCCCTGGTGACCGGTGGAGCGGGATTTCTCGGCTCCCATCTCTGCGAAAAGTTGCTTTCCCACAACCATCGAGTGATCTGTGTCGATAATTTCGTCACCGGTCAGCCGCGCAATATCGAGCATTTGATGCCGCGGGACGACTTCCACTTTCTGGAGCACGACGTCTCGATGCCGTTCTACGTCGCCGAGGACGTGGATTACATCCTGCACTTCGCCTCCCCGGCCAGCCCGATCGATTACCTCGAGCTGCCGATTCAAACCTTGAAGGTCGGCTCCCTCGGCACCCACAACGTCTGTGGCATCGCCAAGGCCAAAAACGCCCGACTGCTGGTGGCCTCCACCTCCGAGGTCTACGGCGATCCGCTGATCCACCCCCAACCGGAATCCTATTGGGGCAACGTCAATCCGGTCGGTCCCCGGGGCGTCTACGACGAAGCCAAACGCTTTGCCGAGGCGATGGTGATGGCCTATCACCGGGTGCACGACGTGGAGACCCGGATCGTCCGGATTTTCAACACCTACGGCCCGCGCATGCGGCCCAAAGACGGCCGTGTGGTGCCGGCCTTCATTCAGCAGGCGCTGCTGGGTCAGCCGTTGACCGTCTTCGGCGACGGCTCTCAGACCCGCTCCTTCTGCTACGTAGACGATTTGGTCGAGGGTATCTATCGTTTGCTGCTCTCGGATCGCGTCGATCCGACCAACATCGGCAACCCCCATGAAATGACGATTCTGCAATTCGCCGAGCGCATCATCGAGCTCACCGACAGCGAGAGCACGATCGACTACAAGCCTTTGCCGGTCGACGACCCCAAGACCCGTCAACCCGACATCTCCAATGCCCGCAAGCACTTGGATTGGGAGCCGACCATTCCCTTGCAGGAAGGTCTGTCCAAGACCATCGACTACTTCCGTCAGGTCTTGGTGGAGCAAGGCAAGCTCTGAGCCGACCCGCGGCCGCCCTCGAACCGAAAGGACCCCGAACGTGTCGAACGAGAACGATCAAGTCTTCTGCAAGCGCGCCCTCAAATGGGCGCCTCCCGCGCAAAACGTGCCCTACGGTGGCGCCCTCGGAGAAGAGATTCGCCGGAATATTTGCGAGGAAAGCTGGCAGGAGTGGATGAACATGGAGGTCATGGTGATCAACGAGCTGCGCCTGAACTTCATGGACCCCAAATCCCAAGATATCCTGATCAAACACCTACGCGAGTTCCTCAATCTCGACGGCGAGGTCGAGCCCACCCCGAGGTGACCGGCCGGCGGATCCTCACCGCTCGAGCTCGAATGGAATGGAGCCCGACATGACCCCACCAGCACCGGCACCGACCCCGAGCAAGACCGGGCCGATGCTGCGCGTCGCGGCTGTGCTCCTATTGGGCATCAGCGGCCTGCTGCTGGTGAAGCTCACGCCCCTCGGCGAGCTCATGGCCGAGGAACGGATCATCGGCATGGCCGATCAGCTGCGGGCCAACCCCTGGACGCCAGCCGTCCTATTCATCGCCTATTTGGTGATCGGCCCCTTCGGCGTGCCGGTCAGCCCGCTGGTGATCACCGGGGGCACCGTCTTCGGTCCGGTGATCGGCGCCGCCTTCAACTCCCTGGGGCTTATCGGCAACGCCATGGTGACCTTCTGGGTGGGTCGTAAGCTCGGCCGAGACGCGGTCACCCGCCTCGCCGGCCCCAAGCTTCGTCGGGCGGAGGCGATCTTCGAGCGTCGCGGATTCTGGCCGCTGATCCAATCCCGCTTCCTGCCGATCCCGGCTCCCGTGGTGGCTTACGGCGCCGCCCTCGCGGGTGTGGCTCCCGGTCGCTATTTGGTGACCTCGGCCCTCGGCTTGACCCCGGCCTGCGTGGTCCACACCTACTTCGCTCCAGCCCTCATTCTCGCGGTGCTCGCCGGTGAGGATCCGGTCCTGCTTTTCTTCCAATACGCGGGCATTCTCTTCCTCTTCAACGTCGCCGCAGCTTGGCCTCAAATTCGCTCGCGCCTGCGTCGGCGCAAGCGTTACGCGGAGCTGATGGAAGCCCGACGCCGACGCACCCTCCCCCCCGCCGACACCCCGACCGCAGGCCGTCACTCCACCAGCTAGGCTAGCCAGAAAGCCGACCAAGAGCCGGGAAGAACGAGCACGGTGAAAAAGCCGTGCTATGATGTCAGATGGATGCCTTCAGATCGTGCCGAAGCGAGCAAGCTTTCTTATTCATGCATACATACACGCTCGTCTCGGCCCCGCGACCTCGAAGACCCTATAGACGCTTACATCCCTTGCCCACCCGAGGAGTCCCGCCATGCAAATCCACAGAGATCCGAGATCCACACACAGCCGCACCGACCGCGTCGCCACTCGGCATCCCGGAGGAGCCTACGGCCCTTCCCTGCACGGCGACAAATATCGTGAAATGCGAGCGGCCATTTTTCAGGTGTTGGGCTCGAACCCCAAAGGTATCGAGCTTCGAAACATGCTCGACGCGGTCAAACCGTTCCTGTCCGACAGCGTCTACAATCCCGGCAGCTTGACCAGCTGGTATTGCGTCAACGTCGAGCTTGATCTCGAGGCCCAAGGCCAGATCGAACGGGTTCAGGACGGCGCCATCGAACGCCTTCGTCGAGTTGCCGACGCCTGAGCTGTTGAAGGATCGAAAGCCCGGCCGAGGCCTTCCGATCCTTTTTCAATGCTTGGCAAGGCGTAAGTAAGGCGCTAAAATGGCTGGATGGATACCGGAAGTGTGAATAGCTCGGCCACATCTCAGCGCCGCATTCTGCACTGCGACATGGATTGCTTTTATGCCCAGGTCCACATGCGCGACGATCCGAGCTTGCGCGGCAAACCGGTGGTGATCGGCGGCAGCCCGCAAGGGCGTGGGGTCGTGGCCGCGGCCAGCTACGAGGCGCGAGAATTCGGTGTTCGCTCGGCCATGCCCGCCGCCCAGGCGGTGAAACGCTGCCCTCATGCGATTTTTCTCAAGCCCGACTTCAACAGGTACCGCACGGAATCCAAGCTGATCTTCGACATCTTCCGAAGCATCACACCCACGGTGCAACCCGCTTCCCTCGACGAAGCCTACCTAGACGTCACACACCATCTCGGTCCTTGGGGAACCGCCACGGCCGTCGCCCAGGAGATTCGGGCCCGGGTTTTGGACGAACGCCGACTGACCGTCAGCATTGGAGTCGGGCCCAACCGATTGATCGCCAAAATCGCTTCCGACTACCACAAACCCGACGGCCTGACCGTGGTCCGTCCGAAGCAGGTGCAGCGATTCCTCGACCCCCTGCCGGTCCGCCGGCTGCACGGCGTCGGACCGGCTACCGAGGAACGGCTGAAGAAGATCGGCATCAAGACCATCTTCGACCTGCGCCATTGCGACACCCACGAGCTGGAGCGACGATTCGGCCGCCACGGCATGGATCTGTGGCGGCACGCCCAGGGCATCGACGAGCGCCCGGTACGCACCCATCGCGAGCGCAAGAGCCTGGGTCACGAACGCACCTACGCCCAAGACCTGGTCTCCATCGACGAGATGGACGCGCAAATCGATGATTTATCCCAACGGGTGGTGGACGGCTTGCAATCCCGCGAGCTGCGAGCCCGCACGGTCACGGTGAAGGTGCGTTATGCCGACTTCACCACCCTCACCCGCTCGCGCACCTTTTCCGCGCCCGTGGACTCCATGAGCGCCATCGGCCCGGCCGCCCACCAGCTGCTCCGCCAAACCGAGGCCGGTCAGGGCCGAACCGTGCGACTGCTCGGGGTCACCGCCTCGGGCTTCGAAAAGGACGGCCCCACCCAGATGTGGCTCTTTGAGCCGTAAGCACAAGGCCGCTCCCTTTAGGAAGCGGCCTTGTGCTGGAGGCAGAGCGCCGAGCCGAAGGTCAGGCGTCGGCCTTGAGGTCGCCGATCAGCTTCTTGATCGGAATCGTGAACAGGATGTAAAGCCCGCCCGACACGATCACGATCATCGCCACCGTGCTGAAGAGCTGGGGCAAAGGCATGGACTCGATCCGGCCCGCCACCAAACCGGCGATCAAATTGCCGAGGGCGGCGCCCATGAACCAAGTGCCCATCATCTGACCCACCAAGCGATCCGGCGACAGCTTGGTCACGCTGGAAAGGCCCACCGGTGACAGACACAGCTCACCGGCCGTGTGCAGGAAGTAGGTGACGATCAACCACATGGGCGACACGCCTTGGAAGCCGTCGGTATTCTCCGGGATGTAGGTGGAGGCCCAGGACATGACCAAGAAACCGAGGCCGAGCAGCACCAAGCCGGTACCGAATTTGAACGGAATCGAGGGCTCTCTGGGTCCGAGAGCGACCCACAACCAGCCGAAAACGGGAGCGAAGATGATGATGAAGAGCGGATTCACCGATTGCAGCCAGCTGGCCGGTGACTCCCAACCGAAGACCACTCGATCTGTGAAGCGCTCTGCAAAGAGGTTCATCGAGGAGCCGGCCTGCTCGAACCCGGACCAGAAGAGGGCGGCACCCACGAAGAGCAAGAAGATCACGATCACCCGCTTCTTCTCGGTGGTCGTCAATCCGCCCGCCAGCAGCACGTAGCCGAAATAGACGATCGCCAAACCTACAATCAGACCACCGGTGGCCTGGGCCATGCCTTCCAAGGTCAGCCCCAGGGTGTCGCGCATGAAATACAGAATCACACCCGTGGCCGTCAACGCCGCGCAGGCGGACCAGAAGCGCGTCATATCCTTCTTCTTGGAGGCCTCGGTCACGCCTTTCAGAGTGCCGGCTTCACCCAGATATTTGAGCCCTGCTTTGTATTGAATCAAACCGATCAACATGCCGAAGCCGGCGGCGGAGAAGCCGAGGTGCCAGCTCACCTCTTCACCCAAATAACCGCACACCAGAGGACCGGCGAACGCGCCGATGTTGATGCCCATGTAGAACAGCGAGAAGCCGGCGTCACGCTCGGCCCCTTTCTCGGGATAGAGCTGACCCACCACCGCGCTGACGTTGGGTTTCAACAACCCGGTTCCGAGCACGATGAGAATCAGACCGAGGAAGAACGAGGGGGTGGAAAGACCGTGAAGCCCGGGAATAATCGGAATCGCCATAGTGAAATGGCCGGCCGCGATGATGCAGCCACCGAGGAAAACCGCCCTCTGCTGACCGATCAGCCGATCCGCGACCCAGCCCCCGGGAAGGGCGAACAAATAGACCCCCGCGGTGTAGAGCCCGTAGATAGCGGTAGCTTTACCGTCAGTCAGCCCGAAACCACCGTTTTGGATCTGATCGACCATGAAGAGAACAAGAATGGCGCGCATGCCGTAATAGCTCAGGCGCTCCCACAGCTCGGTAAAGAAGAGAGTTGATAAACCTCTCGGATGTCCGAACCACTGCTTCTGAGCTGCTGCTGCATCGCTCATGCTTGTCCTCCTGTCGGGTCTTTGGGACCCGATAATCAGGGCCCTGGGATTCACTCGAAAATCACTTGCCGGCTGAAACGTCGTTTGGCGCCGTTATCCTCGGACAAGCAAAAATCGTTCCGCGGCTGAGGAGGCCCAATCCAAAGGCCCAACCGGTTCCGTCGTGCGAGCTGATCCGAAGACCGCGCAAGGATAGGAGATTCCCGCGGCCAGGGCAAGCCGACAGGGCAAAGCGCGCCGTTGGAGGGATAATTGGAGCGGATCCTTTCGGAGAGGGGACGACGGCGGCGAGAAGCCGACATGCCAAACCACGGAGAGCAAGGCTCACCGGAAGCGATCCAGAGCTGAAGCTCTTGAGAGGCTTGGATAGAAACTAAGGAGGGATTCGGGTAGGGATTTGGTCGGGGCGAGAGGATTTGAACCTCCGACCTCACGGACCCGAACCGTGCGCTCTGCCAGGCTGAGCTACGCCCCGAGATACCCGCACACAGCCGCGCGCGGGACCGGAAGGATACATGCGTGGGTGTCGGTGGTCAAGAAGCCGGAAAAGAATTTTTGACCGCCGTTCGCGGGCCCGAGCTCGAGATCTCCCCAGGGGCCTGGGACGCCCCATTCGGGAGGAATCCCGACGGGCTGCGAATGTCCCTTTCCGAGGACGCTGCACGGTCCAAAAAGGACGGCTCCACCGCCCCATTGCGAGCGGCCGGGAACGCAACCAAGGAGCGACGCGGGCCTGCGTCACCGGCTCACCCCCAATCACAGCACGTCGAGCCCTCCTCACCACCGGCTTACGTCCCCTCAGCCTTATAATCGTTGGTTGGCGCGACCCTTGCAGCTCAAACCGTAGCCGAAGAGCGAGACACCTCCACGCTGGAGATCGACACGCTGGAGATCGACACGCTGGAGATTGAGCAGCCCATTGGGACGCCACGCCTTGCCCGCCATCTCGCCGCCCTGGAGCCAACCTTCTAGGAGACCCGACCATGATACGCCGCATTTCGAAGACCGCCCTGAGCCTCGCGCTCGTCACCCTCCTACTACCCGCCACCCTGCACGCACAAGCCAAAGCGGATCCGAGCGCTCGATTCGACGAGCTGGTCGAAGTCTCCGAGGTATTGCTCGACGTCTTGGTCACCAACCAAGAGGGCGACGTGGTGGTCGGCCTACAACCCGAAGATTTCATCATCGTCGAAGACGGCCAGGAAAGAGGGGTCACCGGCGCCCAGTTCTACAGCAACCGGTTCCTGGTTCGCGACGATGCTCCCACGGACCGGGTTCTGAAGGCGCCTCCGGGAGATGTGCCCAGTGATCGCTATTTCATTCTTTTCTTCCACGACACCAGGCGTCTCGGAGATGCTTCGAATCGGCTGTACCGTCAACAGGTCCGAGCCTCCAAACACGCCAAGACTTGGGTGCAGGAAGAAATGCTCCAGGGCGATTGGGTCGCTGTTCTCAGCTATGACTACAAGCTCAAAGTCCACTCCGACTTCACCCAGGATCGCGGCCAGCTGATCCAGGCCATCTCCAACAGCGCCGTGGGAAAGGATCCGGGCAATCAATGGGCCTCTCGGCGCGAAAACGACAGGTCCACCGGGCCTTCCTTGCTGACCCATCTGCCGGAAGGAACGGAGCTCAGGGACGAGAGCAAGAATCTCTACGATGGCCTCTCGTTGGTCGCCGAGGCCACCCGCGACATGATCGGGCGCAAAAACCTTCTACTTTTCACCATCGGCTTCGGCGATCTGCGCAGCAACGCCGGCGGCACTTCCTTCGCGAACGGCGGCGTGATCTCTCGTCCGGACATCCGGTTCTACCCGGGCCTGAAAGAAAGCCTCAATGACAACAACGTCGCCATTTACCCGATCGACCTGACCCCCAATGAGTGGGAGCACGCCCAGCGGGACTTCCTCAACTTGCTCGCCATCGACACCGGGGGCTACTACCACTTCAACTTCGTCAGCTTCATGACCCCCATTCGTCAGATCGCCGACGAAGCCAACGGTTACTACCTGCTCAGCTATTTGGCCGAGCACCCATCGGGCCAACAGGGCTACCGGGACGTGAAAATCAAGACCCGCAACCCCGAGCTCAAGGTCAGAGCCCGGACGGGTTATCGATTCGGGGCGTAATGGGCCGGAATTCACCGCGTAGGGGCGAATCTCGTATTCGCCCGATGACAGGCACGGGCGATCACAGCGCGGGCCGAATAATTACAGGCTCGGGCGATCACAAGGATCGCACCTACTCAGTAGCGTTTGACGGCTTGTGTGGTCTGATCGTCGCCGGCATCCTCGCCGACGGGAATCGTCATCGGGATGGTGTCTTCCTCGGACGAGTCCGACTCCACATCCTGCTCGTCGAGAACCTTCATCAACACCACGGTGATGTTGTCGAATCCGCCACGGGCGTTGGCGTCGTGGATTAAGCGACGGCAGACGTCCTCGAGATCCTGCCGGCCGGTCAGCCGCTGGTGAATTTCCTGGTCGCTGAGCATGGTGGTCAAGCCGTCCGAGCACAGCAGGAATAGGTCACCGGGCTCCGCCAACGTCTCGATCACATCGACCACCACCTCGCTGTCGCCGCCCAACGCGCGGGTCACGACATTTTTGAGGGGATGGGATTTGGCTTGGTCCTCGGAGAGGTAACCGGCGACGACTTGCTCGTTGACCCAGGTGTGATCTTGGGTGAGCAGCTCGAGGTGCCCGTCCCGCAGCCGGTAACCGCGGCTGTCTCCCACATGGGCGATGGAGATCACCGCGCCGTCATGCATGGCTCCGACCACGGTCGTGCCCATGCCGAGCAGGGAGCCGTCCTTACGAATCGCGTTCAAGACCTCGTCGTGGGCGAGATGAATCGAGCGTTTCAGCCGATTGGAGTGCTGCTTGAGATTTTTGTCGTAACCGACGGGCAGAGTGCCGTCGCGATCATTGGTATCGGCGATGAAGCCCAGGATCGTCTCGACCGCGATCTGAGAAGCGACCTCTCCGTGGTTGTGGCCACCCATGCCATCGGCAACGACATAGACCTGATCCTCCTCGTTGATATCGAAGTAATCTTCGTTATGGGTTCTGAGGAGTCCGACGTCCGTCGAACCAAAGGCTTCGATACGCACCATCACCAAATCTTCCTGAACAGGCCGGTCTTCCCTTGCTCGGTCTTCGTCTCATTCGAGCCGGTCCCAGAGCCGGACGAAAGCTCTTGCAGAGCCTTTCGAATCGACGCGTCTGTGCCGGCAAGCTTCAAGGCTTGATTGTAGTACTGTTTTGCCCGCGACGTCATCCCGCTCTGCGCATAGATCTTGCCGGCGAGCTTCAGATAGGGCACGTGATTCGGCTTCAGCTCCAGGGCACGGGCGATCGCTTCCTGGGCCTTTTGCATCCATCGGGGCTCGCGCACGCAGGTCAGAGCCAGGTGATGCCAGGCCTGGACGTTATTCGGATCGGTGTGTGCCGCACGATCGAAATTGCTCGCCGCTTCAATGAGATTATCGGCCTTGTAGGCACGGATTCCCCGATTCATGTAGACCCGCACCACATCGGAGCTGGACTGCTCGATCGCCGCTTTCGGGCGCGCAAGGTAGAGATCCACCTGCCGCCTACGTACCGGATCCATCAGCGCATTGAATGCTTCGGTAATGTTCTGAAAAAAGATCTCGGCCTCAGCCTTTTCCTCGCCCTGAAAGCGATCGGGATGCCGCTCGCGGGCCAGGGCTCGGAATCTCTGCTTGATGTCCTTATCCGTGGCGTCCCGGGCAACCCCGAGCACGGAGTAGAAGTTCTTATGCTGTGATGATTCCATGGAGATGTGACTATCGCTTGTTGAGGTAGAGGCGCCGGGCCATCTGCCGAACACCCTCGGAGGTGTTCTTGTCCTTGCCCAGATCTCGCAGATCCTTGGTCGACATTCGCGGCACCAGCTTCATGGAAATGGGCAAGGGTGTTTTGGGGTTCTTCACCAGCGCCTTGGCGATCACATACTTCTTGATCCACTCCCTACGCTTCGGGATCTCCGCCAGCACCTCTTCGCAAACACCGCGGTTGTTGGCAATGGCTTCGACCTCGGAATCGGGCAGGGCATTCGAGGTAATCACCGTCACCGCAACCTGGGAATTGGGATCGCGGATCAACATCGCACGAATTTGACGTGAGGCTTTTCGGGCTATTTTAACCCGCATCGGCACGGGAAGCTGACGGATTTCATTGTCGGTGAGACCCCGATCCTCGTCAACCAGGTTGCCCTGCTCGTCTTCGCTCTCCAAAGCGGATTTGGCCTTGACCTCGGCGATCGCTTCCGCCATCTCCTCCTCGGTCACAGCATCGGCTTCGGCCTGAATCTCCTCGGCGCTTTTGGCCGGCACCTTGTCCTTGGGCAGAAGGTGCTCGCGGTACTCCCAAATCCGACGCTTGGTATAGCTCGAAAGCTGAGGATTCTTCTCCAGCTCGACCAGAATCTCGGGCAAGTCGAGAATCGCGTCTTGGCGATGCACCAAAATCTCTTGGAGATCGGCCGGCAGGGTGGACGCGGCTTGCGCCAAGATATGCCTCGGGCTGTCGGCACGGCGAATGACCGCTTCGATCAGGGCCGACGACCTACCGGGACGGCTGAAGTATTCGAGCTCACGCTCCCCCGCTTGCTCCCGCAGGAAGCTCGCGACCATCTCGGTATCGACGTTTTTCAGCGTCTCCTCGGCTTGACGGGCAATCTCTCTGTCCGGGCTGACGGTCAACGCCACCTGAATCGGCAACAAATCCTCGGGCGGCAGAGGCACTAAACCCTGGGCCGCCAGCACCTGCAGATTGCGGTTGGTGCCGGACAGAATCTGATCGAGCAAGCTGGTCTGTTGGGTCATTCCAAGCGATCCCTCACGTTCCCGGTCGCCGCTCGCAGACCGGCGACGGTCTGGAGATCGAGCTGCAGGTCCACGACGCTCGAGCCGGGGTTGGGCTCGACCGAATACGGCATTCCGTTGACCAACATGTCGGCGACACGCACATCGCCGAGCTTGATTCGCAACTGACGCTGGGCCTCGAGACGAAGGGACTCTCCTTGGACCCGCATCTCCGCCAAGCGACGCCCCTGATCGATGGTCGCTTCCACCCAACAATCGCCGGAGAAGTCGATCACCACCCATAACGGAGCTTGGGATTCAGCGACCTCCGGCTCGACGGCGGACGGCGTGCCGGCAGGAGTCGGTGCCTCGGAAGCGGTTTGACCCGGGGCCGCGGTGCTCAAGGCGCCGTTCAATCCGGGATCTGGGGTCGCAAGGCTGGTGGAAGCCCTCGGATTGGCGGATTCCGTCGACGGTGGGAGCTCCACACGATCGGCATCACCGCCGGACGTGGAGCCGGTCTCCGATCCTGAAGGAGCCGGGCCCGGGGAGGCCGGGAAGGTCGCCGACTCGACCGCAGAGCCACCACCCCCCAGATTCACCCGATCCGACATGTTGAAGAGCAACCACACCAGCGAGATCAACAAAGCACCGACGATCAACGCCCCCACCAACCACTTCGCGTTGGTGCTTCGAGAGCCCCGAGGTCGAGGAATCAGCTCCGGGTCCGGCTCTTCCTGATCTTTTTGGGCGCGTTGTGCAGCGAGGTAGTAATTCACCACCTCTTCCGGATCCAAACCCACATAAACGGCGTATTGCCGCAGAAAACCCTTGGTGAATACCTCGGCGGGCAGGACGTCGAAGCGGTTGCTTTCGAGTGCCTCGATGTAACGCACGCTGATCCTGCTGGCGTCGGCAACCTCGCGCGCTTCGATCTCGCGCACCTCTCTCTGTTGCCTCAGCCAAGGGCCGAAATTCTCGACATCGGTATCCGGAGGGGCGATCGGCGCCGCTTCCGAGCCCGACTCGAGGTCACGTTTTTGCCTGTTTCTTTTCATCTACGGCTCACGACCGGCACGGGCTTGCCACCAGCTCGGCCCAGGAGGATCTCTATCGGCATAAATCTGAGGGGCTCGTAGGAATCATCAAGTCGTATTTCTCCGGCATATTCTAACGTGTCCGAATCCTCGGTGTCTAAAGTACTTATCGCGCTGATCCCGGCACCCGCGTTGTCTTCACCCGCTCCGAAGCTTCACGGTTCCGGAATCGATTCCAAAACGTAGGGCGACGGCAGCTCGCGAGCTCGGGGGCGGCTCGCCAAGACCCTCTCCGCCTCGCGCAGCACCACACTCGAATGCTTGGCCTGCCCGCACACCCGCTCCAAATCTCCCCGGCCGAGCCGCGGCAGCAGCTCGAAGACCTGCCGAAAGGGCGTCTGGGGATTGAGGCACAAGGCGAGCGCTACCTCATAGCGGGTCACCCAACGGGCATGGTCTGCCACCTCGGCCAAAGCTCTCGGAGCCGCTCCTTCATCGGTCAGCAAAGGCATCAGAGAGGCCTCGGTGGTGCGGGGATTGTCCAACAGCGCCATCAAAACCCGCTGATCCGCATTTTTTGCCAGCTGTTTCACGGTGGACGCGGTGGCACGACGGGCCAGAGCGATTTTCTCGCCCCGGGTCAGCCGGGGCAGGCGCTCCAACAAATACCGCTCGGCGACCGTACGCACGGCACCGCGAATGCGCATATCGACCGTCACCTCCAGAAGCTCGCGCCAATAGAGATCCGGTAGCCAACGCATGGCCACCGGCTCGGGGGTCCTCGGATGTTTACAAATCGCCACCCGCACGGGATGCAGCGCCACCAGGGTCCGTATCGTCGCCAGCTCCTGCAGGATTTCCGAGTCGACGAATGGATTGAGCAGCAGCTGTCTGACGTGGGCAAGGGTGAAAAAACGCCCATAATCCCGCAACAGATCCTTCAGCTCCGGGGCCGACGCTCGACGCAATCGGACCTGAAGGTCATTGGGTAGTGGAGGATCCTGGGCCGAGCGCGCCATTTCCGATAGTCTATCCAATCCTGAACGCCGAGCACCTGGGTCCCGAGCCCACCCCGAATGCCTCGGCCCCGTATCCCCAGACCCTTCCCGCGTCAGCGGTTGTAGAGGTCGTTGGCGAGAGCCAAGCACCGCGCACTTGCTGCGCCAGCCGGAATTTTTATTGATGACCTCAAACAAAAAGACTCTCAAGCCGGTCCCTGCGGAAATCCAGAAGCTGCTCGACGACGGCAAGATCGACGCCGTCGAAGACAAGTGGATGAGCCATATCGAAAAGGCACCGGCCGATCTCGACTTCTTCACCGCCGTCGCGGCGGGGGTGGCCAAGGCCGACTCCACGGAAACCTCGAAGATCCTCTTTCAGATGCTCGACGACCAGCTGGAAGCCGCCGGCCATTGGGTCATTCGAATCGAGCTGTTGAAGCGCTGCGGCCAGACGATCATGGACAAGAGTGAGCTGCACGGCGCCATCATCACTTGTCTACGGGAGCTCTACGGCGAACGGACCCACTTCGACGATATGTTGGAGAAGGTCGGGCTGAATAAGGCCAAGGAAGACATTCCCAAAACTTGGCAGAAGGCCGACCGCTTGGAAAGCCTGATGGCCTTTGACGTCGGCTCCATCGTCCGCATGAAGGACAAGGGTGCCGGGCGGATCGAAGAGGTCAACATGGCCTTGGAGAGCTTCAAGGTGTCATTAGAAGGCGGTCTCGAGATCCGGGTCGGTTTCGGAGGTGCCGCCAAGTTGCTCGACCCCTTGGCCGCCAACCATGTGCTGCGGCGAAAGCTCGAGGACCCCGAAGGGCTGAAGAAGCTCGCACCCAGCGAGCTCTTTCGCTTGGTGATCGAAGGGGAAGGTAAATCCCTCACCGGCGCCGAGATCAAGAAAATTCTCACCGGCGTGGTCTCGGCCCAGAAGTGGAATAGCTGGTGGACCGCCGCGCGCAAGCACCCGCAGGTGCTGAACGATCCCAAAAACAAGCGCGCCTACACCTGGGCCGCCAGCTCCGAAGATGCTCAAGACACGGTTTGGGACGCCTTTCAAGTCGCCGAGCCCCAGGACCAATTAGTCATGCTTCGCCGAGACGCGGAGCGCGACGAGGCGCTCAAGAAACGCATGTCGATCGCCCTCTGGCAAGAGGCGAAATCCGTCGCCAGATCCAAGCCCGGGCTGGCCTGTGAGATTTGGTTCAACCTCGAACGCAGCGGTGTCACTCCTCCCAGCGACGCCGATTGGATTCCGGAAAAGCTGCTCAAGACGAGTGACGAGCCCAACAAGATCCTGGCCGGCATCCAAGAGCGGCTGATGCGGGAAAAGGCCTATACCTTGGTGCGCAAGATTCGAACCGATTGGATCGACGTCTTCTCCGAGGCCTTGTGGGACGAAACCGACGCCAAGGCCCTCGACATGTTGAGCGACGCGGTCTTCGGCATGGAGAAGGATCGCTTCGACGCCTTCTTCGATCAATTGGTGAGCCAGCCGCGCAAGGCCCCAGCGGTCTTCACATGGTTGGTGGAACGGGCCGCCGACAAGCCGGAATGGATGGCGCGCAATCCGCTGCGTTTGATGCAGCAGCTGCTCTTCGCCAACACTCACGAGGATTTCGCCTCGTACCGAGCCGCCCGCCTAGCGCCCCTGTTGGAGTCCGGAGGCACATTGCCTCGGCTGCTCGACCATCTGACCTTGGAGCAGGCGGCCTCGGCCCTGGATACGGTCAAGAAGTCCCCGGGTCTCGAGGACTACCACCGAGAGCCGCTGATCAACGCTATCCACCTGCGCTTTCCGGACCTACACCAGCAGAAGGAAGCGGCGCTCTATGCCACCGAGGCGTCGATCAAGGAGAAGCGCGCCGAGCTCAAGCATCTGGCGGAGACCGAGATCCCCGAGAATCGAGAAGCGATCGAATCGGCCCGAGAGCTCGGTGATCTGCGGGAGAACTTCGAGTACCACGCCGCGCGGCGTCGACACGAATACCTCTCCGACCGCGCCGGCAAGCTTGACCAAGACCTTCGTCGGGTCCGACAAATCGACCCCTCGAACGTCGACGGCAGCGAGATCATCATCGGCGCCACGGTCAGCTTCCACGGCGACGAAGGTGAGACGACGTACACGATCCTCGGTCCTTGGGAAAGCGACCCGGAAAACCACATTCTGTCGAGCGAGTCGGACCTTGCGAAAAAGCTGCTCGGCAAGAGGCTGGGGGACAAGGTCGACTTGCCCGAGGGCCGTCATGAGGTCTCGAAAATCGAGCCTTGGGGCTAGGCGGATTCTCGGTGGGTCGGCGCGGCGTCCTGCGCGCGCGTCGCTACAAACTCGCGCCACCGTTGCGGACCCGCCGTAAGCTGCTGATGTGGTAGATCTTAAGCCGATTCAGACGATGAATCGCTCAGACAAGCTTCGCTTTCCGTGCTCGGCACGCCGCGCCCCTTCGAGCTCCTCGAAAACGCCAAAACTGGACGAAACCTGGCTAGACCGCTAGCTGCTGGTTCGGCCGCTTGGCCTTCTCGATCTCACGGCGCAGGGTGGCCGGGTCCGCCGTGCCCACCCGCAAAAAGCTGATCTGGCCTGTGATGTCGACCACCATCACCGTCGGCAGGCCGGTGCTTTGGTATCGACGCATCACGGTTTCGTTGGGGTCCATCAAAACGGGATAGGAAAACGGCGTCCGCTGCGCGTAGGCCTGGACTTTCTGCAGATCCTCACCGCTGTTGACGGCCAAAAACTGGACCTCATCGGCGGCATACTCCCGGTGCAGGGTCTCAAAGTGCTGGGCTTGGATCCGGCAGGGGCCGCACCAAGTGGCCCACAGGTCGATCACCACCACCCGGCCGAGAAAGTCTTGGGGGCCGATTTCCCGCCCTTCGAGGCTCGTGAGGCGAAAGCTGGGCGAAGGATAGGATCGGCTCGCGGCGGCTCCGGCATCGCCGCCGGCAGCGGCCTCACCCTCGGCGATCGCCAGGGCAGGCGAGTCCACCGGCAGCTGTTTGGCCACTTGGTCCATGCCCACGGCCAACACACCGAAGGCCAGAACACAGCCCAATACCCAGCCTGCCACCGGTTTCAGAAAGCTGCGAGCGCTCTGGGAAGAGCCCGGAGACACATCAGGAGAAGATGCACCGGTGGACTTTAGATCGGACGACGTTGGATCAGACATCTTGAATCCTCTAAGCTGAGCATCGTGGTCGCGGGACCACGGCATTTGCAATTACCGACGACCTCCCGTCATCGAGAGTCGGCCGAGGGTCCAACGACCCGACCGTCAACCCCGTGACGCAGAGCGGATTTTACCCCAAGGGCCGCCGGGTGCCCCACCATGAAGAACGCCCCCATCCAACACGCCGTTGAGCACTTCTTCTTCCGGCGATTTCAGAGCTATCTGCTGCGACGTCCCCATGCCCGCGTGCGTGAGGTCGGCGCTCGTCTGGGCCGGCTCGCCTTCAAGCTGCTGGCGAGCCCGCGCAAGAAGGCCTTGCGCAATCTCGAATTGGTCTTCCCGGAAAAAAGCGGCGCCGAGCGCGAGCGGATCACCCGAAAATGCTTCGAGCACTTCGGCTCCCAATTCTGCGAAAGCGTGTCCATCGGACGTTTCCAGCAGCACGAAATCCTGGACTATTTCGATATCGAAGGCTGGGAGATCATCGAGCAGCTGACGGAGCAACATCGCGGTTTCTTTTTGCACACCGGTCACTACGGCTCGTTCGAGATGGCCCTTTACCCTTGCGGCATGTTGCTCGAGGGCTACCACGGCGTGGTTCGCCCCCTGGACAATCCCAAGATCGACGCCGAGCTGATGAAAATTCGCGGCAAATTCGGTGCCCGGATTCTGAGCAAGGCGGGGGTCGCGCTCAAGATGCGCTCTGCGGTGCGCCAGGGTCAACGGGTGGCGATCGTCATCGATCAGCACGTCCGCCCGTCCGCCGGCATCCAGGTGCCGTTTCTCGGCCACCCCGCATGGACCAGCTCCCTGCTCGCGTCCCTGGCTCTCAAGCTCGACGCCCCGGTGGTGCCGTTCGCCTGCCTGCCCGCCCCGGAAGGCCGCTACACTTTGCAAATCCGTCCACCGGTTTGGGGTCGGACCGAAGGCCTTTCCAAGGACGAAGCCGTGGTGGACCTCACGACGCGCATCATGGCCGAGGTGGAAAAGGACGTCCGCCGACGGCCGGAGTGGTGGCTTTGGATGCACCGAAGATGGCGCAATTAGCGAGACGCTGAACCCGAGCCCGTCACCTCAGGCAATAGCGAAACCACAAAAGCCTTTTGGTGGTCATCTTTGCTTTCATCCAGCCAAGCGAGTTGATGTCCACCTGGGCTCAGCACCGGATTCGCTCCGACATGGAGTCCGCTCAAAGCTAGGATTTGCTCGTCGCGCAACTTGAGCAGGAAGCCTTCATCGCTCTTCCACAGTAGATAGCTACCGTCGTCGGCAAGAGTCACCCTCACCGGCCCGTTCGACGGCTCCTGCGGAAACCACCAACCGCCGGCTTCCCGCCACAGGCCCCAAGATCCTTCTCCAGATACCAGCGCGTCCGAGCCTTGCCGAGCCCAGGCCACGACAAAACCGAACGGATCGAAACCCGCGGCTTGCACAGAGCCCAGCTGGATCTCTGAATAGTCTTCGAGCAGCCGACCCGCGGCATTCCACAGGCGCAGCCCGCCGCCTTCATCCGCCGAGAGCAAGGCTTTGCCGTCGCGGCGGAACGATAAAAAAGAGATCGCCGTTTCGTGGGCTTGCCAAGTCGCCACCAAACGACGACCGTCCCCCTGCCACAACCAAATGTGGCCTCCGGCAGCACAAGCCATCAGCTGCCCGCTCCAATCGACCCGGGTCACTGGTCCCTCGAGCCCGGTAAGCCGCATCTCGAAGTGAGGATCGGGATCCGAGCCGTCTCCCCCTTCCAACAAACCCCAAATCCGCAGACGACCGTGAACGTCTCCCGTCAGCCAGCGGGAGCTTTCCGCGTCCCAAGCCAAAGCCGTGACTCCGCCGACCGCACCGAGCAACGCCTCGACAGACCCCTCCTGCGCCGACGCCAGGGGTATCCGCCACGCCGACCCGTCGGCCCACCAGGCTAATTGCCCGCCGTCGGGGGAAAAAGCGAGCCCTGAGGTGAGGCCAGAAGCGAGCCCTGAGGTGTCGAGGGCTTCCGGGAGCTCCGTCGAGCCCGGGCGAACGGCGATCAGCGGCTCCGAAATTACCAGCGGCACGGGAGCCGGATCGGGCTCCGAAACCCCGCTCCCGTCGATCGATGACTCCGAGCTTGAGGCCGACTCCGCCGAGCCTCGCGCGGATACGTCGGCGTCCTCCCCTTGATCGAGAACCGCTTCGACCGGCCCGTCGTCCGGCTCGATCGGCGCTCCTCGCAGCCAAAACCAATAGAGCGACACCAGCAGCAAGGCCACGAGCAACAGGGTCAGACGTATTGCGAGGGTCGAGCCTTTGGAATCCTGCCGCTCGAAACGAGCGTTAGAATCCTGCCGCTCGAAACGAGCGTTAGAATCACTTGGTGCCGAAGATTCGGTCACCGGCATCGCCCAAACCAGGCAGGATGTACCCTTTTTCGTTCAATCTTTCATCCACCGCCGCCGTGTAGACCGGCACCTCCGGGTGCACCTTGTGGAAAGACTCGATGCCCTCCGGCGCCGCCAAAAGACTGACGAATCGAACGGACCGCGACTTTTCTTGCAGCACCAGATCCGTGGCCGCGACCGCCGTATTGCCGGTCGCCAGCATGGGATCGAGAATCAGGACGTCCCGCTCGGCCAAGTGCTCCGGTAGTTTCTTGTAGTACTCCACTGCCTCCAGGGTCTTCGGATCGCGATAAAGACCCACATGGCCCACCCGAGCCGACGGCAGAATCTCCAACATGCCGTCCAACAGACCCACTCCGGCTCTCAGCACCGCCACCAACACCAATTTCTTGCCGTCGATCACCGGCGCTTCCATGGTCTGCAAAGGGGTCTCGATCGTCTCGAAAGTCACCGGCATATCGCGGGTAATCTCGTAAGCCAGCAACATGCTGACCTCCTTCACCAGGCGCCTAAAGCCCTGGGTGCTCCGCTCTTTCATCCGCATACGGGTCAGCTTGTGTTGCACCAACGGATGATCGATCACCACCACTTCACCACCCATGAAATCTCCTTCCACCTTGGAATGCTGCATTGAAAGATTGAAGCCGAAATATTAGAGCCGATGCGCGCTCTCCACCCCTCGGATCCCGGGCGAATTTCGCGCCGCAGGCCGATGCCGAAGCTCGACACCGAATCCCGCCACCGCAAGAAAGCGCGTCCAGCAAGAATACCCCAGCCGACCCCATAACCCACAGACAACCCGTAAGCCTAATATTTACAATTATTTAAGGATATTACCTCAAACCACCTCCGGAGCTCCTCGTCTTGCATGGGCGTGTTATCATGACGCTCGCATCAAAGAGCTTGCTCCTACCCGGACCCACCGATCCGGTCACGAATTTCATAGAGGATCCAATCCGATGGCACAAGACGACATCACCTTGATCGGCAAAGGCATTCGCATCAAGGGGGAGATCACCGGCACCGCTTCGATCGAGGTTCACGGCACGGTCGACGGCACCGCCGGTACCGAAGGCACGTTCCGAGTCCGCGAAGGTGGCAAGGTCGAAGGCGAGATCGCCGCCCGGGAAGTCGTCGTCGATGGCAAGGTCCAAGGCCTGATCGCCGCAGAGCAAAAAATCGCTCTCAACGCCAAGAGCGAGGTCCAAGGCGAGATCAAAGCGAAGTCCGTGTCCATCGCTGAAGGAGCCTATTTCGAGGGCAACGTTAAGATGCCGAAGAGCTGAGCCGGCAAGCTCACTTCTTCGGCGCCCTCCACCCGAGGCGACGCCCTGCTCGCCGTCGCCACCCACCGCCCCAGCTCAGACGGATCCCACCCACGATCCAGGGCACTCGCCCAGATGGTGACGTGACCTCACCGCGCCGCCCGTTCGGTGCGGCCGCGCAGTCACAGCTCCCATAATCAAAGCTTTTTGTATCCAGCTTTTTCGGGAATCCGGCTTTTCAGTATCCAACTCACTCAGGTATCTAAATCACGTTTCAGGAGCTTTATCCCATGGGCCTCGACAAATATTGGGAACCGCAGAAATACGAAAAGGACCTCTACCGCAAGTGGGAAGAGTCCGGCGCCTTCATCGCCGATGCCCAATCGGAGCGGGAGCCTTTCGTCATCTCCATGCCGCCCCCCAACGCCACCGGCACCCTTCACACCGGCCACGCCGTGATGTTGGCGATCGAGGACTGCATGAGCCGCTGGCGCCGCATGGCCGGTGACGAGGTGCTCTGGCTGCCCGGCACCGACCACGCCGCCATCGCCACCGAGAGCGTGGTGATCAAGAACCTCCAAGCCGAGGGCATGGCCAATCCCCGCGCCGAGCTGGGTCGCGAAGAGCTGGTCTCCCGCATCGCCGACTACGTGGCCGAGAGCCGCGACACCATCCGCAAACAAATCCGCGCCATCGGCTCCTCCTGCGATTGGTCCCGCGAGCGTTACACCATGGATCCGCAGCTCAACCGCTGCGTCAACGCCGTCTTTGCGCGCATGTTCCGCGACGGTTTGATTTACCGCGGCCCGCGCATCGTCAATTGGGACCCGCATCTTCAAACCACGGTCTCCGACGACGAGATCTACTATGAAGACCGGCAGGCTAAGTTCTACACCATCAAATACGGACCGTTCCTGGTGGCCACCAGCCGTCCGGAGACCAAGCTCGGCGATACGGCGATCGCCGTGCATCCCAGCGACGAGCGCTATCAAGAGCACATCGGCAAAACCTACGAGATCGAATGGCCTAAGGGTCCGACCATCAGCGTCAAGGTGGTGGCCGATCCCCACGTGGATCCCGAGATGGGCACCGGCGCCCTGGGTGTGACCCCCGCCCACAGCCACGCGGATTTCGACATCGCCCAACGCCACGATCTTCCCCTGGTGGAAGTGATCGGCGAGGACGGCCGCATGACCGGCGCCGCCGGTGAACACTACGCCGGCATGACCATCGAGGAGTGCCGCGAGGCTTTTGCGGGGGAGCTGGAAAAAGCCGGTCTCTTGGAAAAAGTGGAGCCCTACACCCAGAAGGTGTCCCTCTGCTACCGCTCCAAAAAACCCGTCGAGCCGTTGCCCAAAGATCAATGGTTCATCGCCGTCGACCGTCCGGCGGTGCCCTGGAAAGGTCAAAAACAAACCTTGAAGCAAGTGCTGCGGGACGCGGTGCAGAGCGGCATGATCCGCATCCTGCCCGAGCACGAGGAGAAGGTTTACTTCCACTGGATCGACAATTTGCGGGATTGGTGCATCTCCCGCCAAATCTGGTGGGGCCATCGCATTCCCGTCTATTACCGTGGCGACGAGGATATGTATGTGGGCCATCGTGCTCCCGAGGGAGACGGCTGGCACCAAGACCCCGACACCCTCGACACTTGGTTCTCGTCGGCCCTTTGGACCTGGTCCACCCTCGTGGATCCGGAGCTCGCCGCCGATCCCGACGTGTCCCTCGACCAGCTCCTGCGCCAAAGCCCGGACTTCCAGAAATTCCATCCCACCTCGGTGATGGAAACCGGCTACGACATTCTCTTCTTCTGGGTCGCGCGCATGATCCTGATGACCACCTACGCCACCGGCCAGGTGCCGTTCAAGACGGTCTACCTGCACGGCCTGATCTTGGATAAGGACGGCGACAAGATGTCCAAGTCCAAACCCGAGACCGCCGTCGACCCCCTGGAGGTGATCGAGGAGCGGGGCGCCGATGTGCTGCGCTTGTCGATGATGTTGGGCAACGCCCCGGGTGTGGATCTCAAGCTCACCCCGGAGCGCATGACCGGTTGTCAACGGCTGATCACCAAGCTGTGGAACGCCTCCAAGCTGATCGATGCGTCCATCGGCAGGATCGTCGGTGACGACCGCTCCGAGCTGAAGATCCCCCAAGGCGCCGAGCATCCGATCAACCAATGGATGTTGGCCCGCATTCGCAAGTTGGTGAGCTACGCGGATCGTCGATTCGAGGCCTATGCCTTCGGCGATGCCGCCGAGCAAATCCGCCAGTCTTTTTGGGGCGAGCTGTGCGACTTCTACCTGGAAGCCATCAAAGTGGCTCCCCTGTCGGAGAAGAAGGAAACCGCCGAGGTCTTGGCCTACGCCCTGCGCACCTACCTCAAGCTCTTCCACCCGTTCATGCCCTACGTCACCGAATACCTCTGGGGCGAGCTGGTGGGCGACGGCGAGCTGTTGATCGCCTCGCCGTGGCCGGAGGTCGTCTCCGAGCACGACTACGAGCTCGAAGCCGTGGACACCGTGGAGCGATTGGTGGCCGCCGTGCGCGGCATCCGTGCCGAGCAGGGTCTCGAGCCCGGCGCCCAAATCGACCTGCAGATCCAATCCCTGGCCCACGACGACACCTTCCGGGCCTGCGAGGCGATCATCGCCCGATTGGTGCGGGCCGAGCAGCTCGAGTGGGTGGACGCCGATCCCAGCGACGACGCCGGCGCGTCGGTGGCGGTGGATCCCGCGTTCAAAGCGGCGGTCCGCCTCGGCCGGGCGGATATCGAAGCGGAGAAGGCACGCTTGCAAAAGCAGTTGGAGCAGACCGAGAAACGCCTGGTGGGCCTCGAAAAGCAGCTGGCCAACGAAAACTTCATCAACCGGGCCAAACCGGAAGCGGTAGCCAACGTGCGCAAGAACCACGAGGAAGCCACCGCGACCCTGGAATCGGTGAAGGAGCGGCTGGCGTCCCTCGATTGATTCGTTTCCGAGCCGACAACAAAAAAGCCGCGCCGAGGGGCGCGGCAGAAGCCTGGGAGCTCCGTCATCTCCGGCTTCAAGTCAGCTTTCTGGTTTCACATCGCGTCGCTCTCTAGCCTGCCTTTCCAGGCCCGGCCGGGGGCAAGCCCCGGCCCTACGCCCGGAAGGGTGCTTTGGTGAGCAGATCCGGCACCCGGCTCAGAGGGAAGACCCCTCATCGCCCACGGGGCCGCGTCCACGGTGACCTCGGTGACCCCGCGGACCGCGACGGCTCCACTCGTCGCCTTCGATCACGCCGTTGGCGTCGGCATCGCGGCGGGTGAACATCTCGGTCAGACGGGCGACCTCGAGGGGTTTCGGCTCGCCACGGTCCGCATGGTTGGGACGCTCCGGCGCGTCCTCCGGACGGGCGGCGTCGAGCTCCTCACGGCTCAGCAAGCCGTCGGTGTTGCTGTCGAGGGTGGCCAAATAACCCGTCCACTCGCTTTGGGTCAGCTGCTCGTCGGCGTTGATGTCGGCTTGACGCATGAGGTGGCCGGCGATGCGGTGGCCGCGGAAGCGATGCCGAGCCCGCTTGCCGTGCCGCACGGGGCGGTCTGCTTCCGACAGCTCGCCGTCACCGTTGCGATCGAGCTTGGAGAAAACCGCCAGCAAGTCCTCGGTTTCCAATTGACCGTCCTCGTCGGTGTCCATGAACACCCGCGTGTGGCGACGTGCATGCTGCCGCTCGAGCCCCTCCGGCCGCTCCTTGCCCATGGCCTTGCGGTGGGCCTCACGGTGGGCGGTCAGCTCGTCCTCGGTCAGCAGACCATCGCCGTCGGCGTCGATGCCACCGACGAAGGTCGACCACTCAGCCTGGGTCACCTTACCGTCCTGATCCGCGTCGGCGGCGGCGACGACTTTCGCCATGCCCTTGCCGCGATGACCGGGACCCTGTCGACCTTTGCGTCCGGCTCGGCCTTCGAAATCCTCAAAGTCCGCGGCGGTGACCACACCGTCGCCATTGCGATCCATGCGGCTGAAGCGGTCGGCCGGCACCTCGTCGGCGGTCACTTGACCGTCTTGGTTTTGGTCATGGCGCTCGGAGATTCGCTGCCAGATCCGCTGTCCGCGGGTGACCTGCTGCTCGCTGACTTCTTCGCCGCTGCCGGCGCCCTCTTCCGCGACCAGCACCGCGGGCCCGGCGAGCAGAGCGCCGGCGAGCAACAACGCGGCCGGGCCTTTCCCTTTCAAACCGCGACCTCTGAAAGCTCCGTAGATGTCGAATGTCGTGCTCATGATTGATATCTCCTATGGATGAGCTGATGAATCGTTTCGTTGGGTCCGCGGCGGGTTCGTCGCCGTGGTGTATCCATAGTAGGTGCCCAAGAGGTTCGAGTCTTCAACCGGAAGAAAGAGTTTTGTAAGGCTTGTAAATTGAGCCCCGCAAGACCGGGCCACGCCTTGATCTCGACCCTGGAGAAACCCATACTTTGAGCATGGAAAGCTCGGTCCAAGAAAAACGAAACAACCGCCTTTCGTGGCTGATCACCTCTTTGTTGGTGATTCTGGTGGCGGTGCTCGGCGCCCTCCAATATCGATGGCTGGGCCAGGTGGCGGAAGCCAATCGGCTCCAGAGCAAAGCCGCGCTCGATACGGCGGTCCAGCGCTTCGCGGAAGATTTCAACGACGAGCTGAGCCGTCTTTTGGTCGCGCTCAAAGCCGGTCGTCTGACCCGTCACCGCGACCTACTCGGCCCGGCGGCGGCCCGGGCGCTCGAGGATTGGCGCGATACCGCGGACTTTCCCGAGCTCGTTCAAGGTATTTACCTGCTGGACTCCGAAGGTTTGCAATCGGTTCAGCTACAAAGTGTCGCCCAGACCGGCTCAGCTGAGCAGAGCCCTGATTCGACCATTTCGGCCCTCCAACTTTCGTCGGACGATCCCTTAATCCCGCTTCGCGACCGCTTGCTGCTCTTGCTGAGCTCGTCCGACCCCCGCGGGCCATTCGATCCCGAGCGCGAGCCTGAGCCACGCCTGTCCATGTTGGCCCCGGAAATACCCGCGTTGATCTTGCCCTATGCCGCCGGGCCCGGCGGTCATCGAGACATCGAGCGCCTAGTCCGGCGCACCCAACGGGAGCTCCGCGACCAAGGGAAGTCGAGGGGCGCTCCCGACAACGAAGAAGATCTCCCGCGCGGTCGCCGACGACATCGACGGGATCCGAATCCGCGCCCCACGGCTTTCATCATCGTGCACTTGGACCAGAAGGTGATCGCGGAGCAGATCCTGCCGAGCCTGGCGGATCGCCATTTCGGCGACACCCTGCCCTTCCACCTACGGGTGCTCGAAGCCGACGACGACAACGTCGACCACAGCGTCGACTACATCGGCGGCAGCAACGGCGGCGTCATCTTCGAATGGGGCCCGGACCTTCGGGGCCGAACCTCCACCGTGGACGCGGAGGCCGAGCTCTTCGGTCCGTTGCTGACCAGCCCCAATGAACACGGTCGAGGTCGATTCCGCCGATTCCTGGGCGCCATCGCCGCCATTGGACAGCTCGATTACGGTCGCTGGCGTCTCCTCGCCCAACATCCCGAAGGCTCCCTCGACCTGGCCCTCGATCGGGCGAAGCGGCGGAACCTCTTGCTCGCCTCGGGTATTTTGGCGGTGCTGGCGTTCGCGCTTCTTCTGCTCACCCGCAACGCGATCCGGGCTCGGCGCCTAGCCCAACAGCAATTGGACTTCGTGGCGGGCGTCACCCACGAGGTGATGACTCCGCTCGCTGCCCTGCGATCCGCCGGCCAGAATTTGGCCGACGGATTGATCACCGACCCCAAGCAAATCGGTCGCTACGGCCAGATGATCGACCGCGAGGGCCGTCGCCTGGCGGATTTGGTGGGCCAAGTCTTGGCCTTCGCGCGCATGCAATCCCACCGCCCCAGCTTCCATCCCGAGGCCTTGGACCCGTCGGCGATCTTGGAGGCCGTAGCCGAAGACCTCAAACCCCAGCTGGAAGCCCAAGACGTCGAGCTGGAAAAGGATCTAGAGCCGGATCTCCCGCCGGTGCTGGCCGATCGGCAAGCCCTGATCCGAGCCCTCGGCAATTTGGTCGGCAACGCCATCAAATACGGCCAGGAACAGCGGCCGGGTTGGGTGGGTCTGCGCTGCCGACGCAAAGACTCGAAGGTGATCTTTGAGGTCGTGGACCGGGGGCCGGGCATTCCGAGCGGCGAGCGCTCGGCGATCTTCGAGCCGTTCTTCCGAGGCACCCATCGGGGCGGCGGGCTCACGGCGAGCGCGGTGCCCGGCACCGGCTTGGGCTTGGCGCTGGTCAAACACTTGGTAGAGTCCCAGGGCGGCAGCGTCGGGCTGTCGTCGAAGCTCGGACAGGGCAGCACCTTCCGCATCGTGTTGCCGATCGCTGTCGCGGAGGAATCCAAACCTTGAGCCATCACATTCTGCTGGTGGAAGACGAGCCCAGCTTGATCCTGACCCTCGAAGACCGTCTGCGCGCCGAAGGCCACGAGGTGACGACCGCGGAAGACGGCGAAACCGGCTTTCAGCTGGCGTCGGATCAGCGGTTCGACCTCTTGATCCTCGACCTCAACCTGCCGCGTAAGAACGGTCTCGACGTCTGCCGGGACTTGCGCCAACGGGGTGTCGGCACCCCGATTCTGATGCTCACCGCCCGCGCCGAGGTGGTCGACAAAGTAGTCGGTCTAAAGCTCGGCGCCGACGACTACCTCACCAAGCCGTTCGAGACCATGGAGCTTATGGCTCGGGTCGAGGCCCTGCTGCGCAGGTCGCCGGCGCTCCAAGGGGCCAAAGCCAATACCTACCAATTCGGAGACGTGCGGGTCGATTTCGAAGGCGCCGAGGTCACCAAAGGCGGGGTGACCGTGGACCTCTCCGCCTTGGAGCTGCGACTCTTGCAATACTTCATCGAGCACCGGGGCAAGGTCATCGGCCGCGACGAGCTGCTGGACGAGGTCTGGGGATACGACGCCACGCCAGTGACCCGCACGGTGGATGTGCACGTCGCCGCCGTGCGCCAAAAGCTCGAAGACGTGCCGGGCAAGCCGCGACACCTGCTGACCGTGCACGGACGGGGTTATAAATTTGTTTCCGGTCACGAGCGTTAGCCCGTCGGAAGCCGGGCCACCGGGGCCGCAGGACGCTGGGACGGTCGTCATGGGTGCTGTCGTCCTCGGCCTTTGCCTCGCCGGCGCCGCCTCGGCCCAACCGCCGGCAAACGATCAAGCCTGCTTCACCTGCCACAGCGCCATTGTCCGCCAGTACCAGCGGGACCACGCCATGGCCCGCAGCTTGGGTCCCGTGGACACGCCACCCACCCCAGGTCGGGTCGAGAATCCGAGGAACGGCATGCGCTACGAGCTGTCGGTGGACGGTCGAGATCGGGCTTGGCTGAGCGCGACCTATCCCCACGGCGGCACGCGACGGCAACAGATCGTCGGTCGCATCGGCGCGGGGGTCCACGACGTCTCTTGGGCCACCACCGAGGTGGACGTCATCACTTCCGAGCCCACGGATCGGCTCTTCTTCGCCCCGGTGGAGCACATCACCGGCAAGGGGCTGACCCTATCTCCCTTCGAGCAAAGCGATCGTGGGCCCACCGCCGCCATGGACAAGGTTTTGACCACCGCTTGTCTGCGCTGCCATTCTCAAACCGACGTGACCACCTTGCCGAGCTCGGCCGCCGCCCGAGGCAGGGTCCATCCCGCCCATCAGCTGGGGGCCGATGCCTTCGATCATCTGGAGCCCCTGGGCTGCGCCGCTTGCCACGGCGATGCCACCCGGCATCTGGAGCTGATGCGCCGACCCGAGGGGCTGCGCCGAGCTCTCGAAGGAGACGACACCGACCTCGGTTTGCGTCGGCTCGCCAGCTTGGACCCGGGTCTGCAACGGGACGTCTGCGCCCGCTGCCACCTGGACGGCGACGCCCACCTCGACCTGACCCGGGGCGCCTTCGATCCGAGCCGACCCTTGGAAGCCCAAGAGCCCAACTTCCGCATCCGGCCGGACGACCCCGACGATTTCCGTTTCGTCGGCCAATGGGAGCGGCTGATGGAATCCGCCTGTTTCAAGGGCTCGCCGTCCATGACCTGCACCTCGTGTCATCAACCTCACTCGGGGGTGGCAGCCCAAGGACTGACCTCTTTCGACACCGCTTGCATGTCTTGTCACTCCTCCCCCGAGCCGACCTGCTCGCGGTCTCCTGAGCTCACGGTCCAGACCGTGACCGGCGAGGCGGCGAGATCCCGCGAGGGCTGTGTGGATTGCCACGTGCGACGTAGCCAGCCCTTCGACCTTCCCCACGTGCGCACCGCCGATCACCGGATCCGTCGTCGGATCGCGCCGCCGGAGACTCTGCCCTATCGAAAAAACGCTGGAAAGGACGGCTCCCTCGAAGCGCTCACCGACGGACGGCTCGAAGCCGCCCTCGCCACCCCGGCGGGTCGTCGCTGGCGGGAAGGCACCTCAGCCTTGGCCGCCTTCGGGCTCGGTCGGGCCGAGCAGGCGGTCCGACACCTCACCGCCTTCGACGCCCTGCCGGCCGTCGCCGGTAACGATCTTTTCGTCGACCTGGAGAGCCTGCCCCAATTCCAAATCCTACGCGCCCGCCTGGCGTCGACCACCGGCGAAGGCGACACCTTGCAACGTCTGGAAGCCGTGCTCAAGCTCGATCCCGCGGATCCCTTCACCCGCCTGACCTTGGCCCGTCGCCATTTGGAGATGGGTGAGCTCGACGCCGCCTGGCAGAAAACCGAGCAGGTGCTGGCGGACTTCCCGAACGATGAGCACGCCTACTTCCTGAGGGTCAAAATCGCTGAAAAGCGAGGCGATCCCGAAGCGATCCGGCAGGCGCTGGAAAGCTTCGTCAAGCTGTGGCCGTCCGACCCTGTGGCCTGGAGAAAGCTGGCCCGTTTTCGCGCCGGCGCCGGTGACGAGCCGGGTGCCCGTCGCGCCTGGGCCCGGGCCCAACGGCTGCGCCCCGGGCAGTGAGCCCGGCTGCCCAACGACCTAAACGCTCTTGCGCACCGACCTCTGGTAGAGGTGAACGGTCCAGGCCGTGAAAGCCCAAGACGTCAGCGCGCCGATCAAGGCCCACGCCCACCAGGACTGTCCGTTCGCAGCCCGCACATAGGCCTCCACGGTCCAAAAGGGCGGCACCCAAGCACCGACGACGAATTTCCACGGCGCGTCCAAAAGCGCCGCGACCATGGGCAAGAAGCACAGACCGCTCAACAGCTTGCCCCAGGCGAAGGCCTGCACCTTGTCGCGGGTCATGAGGGGAAAGAAGATCGCCGCGGCCGACGCCATGGGCGCATTCGCCAGGGCCAAGAGCCCACAAATACCGATAGAAGGCGCGCCCAAACCGTGACCTACGGCGATCGCCGGCAGGGCCACGAAGGCAAAGAGACCGGGCAGACCGATCCGATACATCAGATAGTCGGAAAGCGCCACAGGCGTCACCAGACGAGCCCGCAAGGTGCCCTGTTCTTTTTCGTCCAACATTAAAAAACCGATCAACAACCCCAAGAACATCGACGACAACAGCACCGTGGTGTAGCTGCCGATCAGCGGCCAATAGGGCTCCAAATCGAAGTCGAATCGCCTCTTCAGCCAACCGGTGAGCGGAGGCACGCCGAATCGCATGGCCACAACGATGACCACCAAATAGGACGGCACAAAAACCAGGAAACGGTCCCGGGCCACCAATTTGAGATCGTAAGCCCAGAAGTGTTTGAACAGGGCGAGTCGGCTCACGGGCTCGGCTCCGGCGAAGGCACCGACGACGGCAATGTGCTCTCCGGCCTCGACCACAGCTTTCGGTACTCTCGCACCGCCCAGCGCAGCCCGAAGACCAGCCAAAGCACCGACATCCCCACAGCGGCGATCAGCTCCACCTGCGACACCCCCGCGGTGGCCGCCACGATCAGAAGGAACGCCCCGTAAGTGGGAAAAAGGAACCAAAGCGGGCCGGCGCCCACGCCGAAATAAGGCAGCATAGGCAGCACCAACAAAACCCCCATGACCATGGCATTGGGAATCAAGAATTCCGTCACCGAGCGGCTGGGCAAGGCTTGGATGAAGGCGAGCACCCCATAAAAAATACCCAACACGGTGATCGCCCCAAAAAGCGCGATCCAGCTCACCCGGTCCAACGCGCCCGCCAAACCCAGCAGCAAAACACTCTCCAGGGCGCCGAAAAGCCCCAAGGTCAACAGCTTCGAGGTCAGATACTCGCCGAATCTGAGGGGAGTCACGCTTTGGGCGGCCAAGGTGTGCTGATCCCGCTCGAAAATCACCAGAGCAGCCACAAAGAAATAAGTCGTGCTGCCGATGTGCATCAACAGCAGGGGCGGCACCCACTGCAACAATCCGTCCCCATCGAACGCGAATCGCGCCGCCAGTCCCCACACCACCGCCATCGCCAAGCCGATGGTGTAGAGGTGATTCCGGGCCTGAATCACGACATCGACGACGAGGGTGGAGAGCAGTCTTTTCACGGGATCACTCTACCAGCAGCGCCCCGACGGTACGGGCAATCGACGGCATTGGGTATTGGCGCTAAAATCTCGTCATGCACCCTTCCTTTCGGAGCTTTTGATGTCCGACGATCTCACTTCCCTCTTGCAGGCATGGAGGCAAGGGGACCCCAAAGCGCAAGCCGACCTCTGGCCCAGGCTCTATCCCGAGCTCAAGATCATCGCCCACAGTGTGCTCAGAAGCCCTTTTCGGAATCAGGGTATGGGCACGACCTCTCTGGTGCACGAAGCGGCGTTGAAGCTGCTGAATGTGGATATCGATTGGGCGGATCGCAAGCATTTCTACGCCGTGGCGGCGAAGGCCATGCGATACCTATCGGTGGACGAGGCTCGAAGACGCTTAGCCGACAAACGGGGCGCGGATCGAAACGTGGCCTTGGAACCCATGGACGAGCAAGTGGTCGACCCGTTGCAAAAAGACCCCGGGGAGATTCTCGGGGTCCACCGAGCGATGGAGCGCCTGCGAAAAATCAACGCGCGCCAGGAACAGCTCGTCGAGCTGCGTTATTTCGCCGGCATGACCGTCAACGAAACCGCCGAGGTCCTGGGAATCTCTACGCCGACCGTGGTTCGGGAATGGAAAGCGGCACGGATCTGGCTGCATGGTGAGCTGAAGGGCCATAGCTGGTCTCAAGGAGCCGACACATAGATCCCAAAGCTTTCGACGCCTCCGACTCCGAGCGCCTTCGTCTCGATCGGATCATCCTGCAAGCCGCCGCTTTGAAAACATCCGAGAGAACGCGCTTCTTCAGGCAGCTCGGAGACGAGGATCCAAAGCTGTTGGATCGAGCTCGGGAGGTGCTACGAGCCGCCGAGCACATCTCCGACTCTTTTTTGGAAACCTTCCCCGCGACGGTCGGGGTGTCGATTCAGGATTCCGCCCCGGAATCCACGGAACGCTACCGCATCGGCGCACCCCTGGGCGCGGGCGGCATGGCCACGGTCTATGAGGCCCATGATCTCCAGCTGGATCGGCCCGTGGCGCTCAAGGTGCTCCATTCCGGCCCGGCGGACGGATCGGTCGAGGCCGCGGTGACTCCATCCAGCACCGACGAGACCCTCATGGGCTCCCGCTCGGTGCAGCTCAGCCTGCGAGAGGCCAGAGCCCAGGCGCGGGTGCGTCACGCCCATGTGCTCGAGGTCTATGAAACCGGCGAGCTTCAGGGACGCCCGTTCATCGCCATGCGCTACGTGCCCGAGACCTCCCTGGGTGGAAGGTCGCTGGGGGACATTCCCGATCTGACCCTGGAGCAGCAGGTGGCGTTGTGGATCCAAGTCTGCGACGGCCTCGACGCCGCCCATCGCCTCGGCTTGGTGCACCGAGACGTGAAGCTGTCCAACATCTTGGTGGAAGCATCGGACACCGGCGAGCTGCACGCCTGGATCGCCGACTTCGGCATTGCCTCCGGCATCGGCTCACCGACGCCGGCTTCCGAGACGAAGACCGCTCCCGACGACGACCGGCCTCCCGAGCCCATCGGGGTCGTCACCTCACCGTGGGTCGGCACCGCCGCCTATTTGGCCCCCGAGCGTCTGGGCGGACCGCAAGGGGTCGTGGATCGCCGGGTCGATGTGTTCAGCCTCGGCGTGGTGATGTATCGGTTGCTCACCGGAAGGATGCCTTTCGACGGGAAAGCTCCCATGGAGATTCTGCACAGGATTCAACACGACGAGCCGATCGAGCCCCGTCATTGGACGCCGACCCTGCCCAGGGATCTTCAGGCGGTGGTGCTGAAGTGTTTGGCCAAAGACCCGGACGAGCGTTATCAAACGGCCGCCGCCCTGGGCGCCGACCTTCGACGTTTTCTGAAGGGTGAGGTGGTCGAGGCCCACGCCGCGGGCACGGCCTATCGCTTCACCAAGCTGGTATTGCGTCACCGTTCCCTATTCACGCTCGGCGCGATCGCCGGCGTCATGCTGGTGGCGGCCCTAGCGGTGGCCGCCGTGCTCGGGTTACAAGCGATCGACGCCAACGCCGACGCCAATATTCGCCGGGATCAGGCCGAGAAGCTGGTCAGCTTCATGGTGATCGATTTGCGCGAAAAATTAGACGCCCTCGGACGCCTGGACCTGCTCGACGATGTGGGCCGACAAGCCCTCGACTATTTCGCCGCCGTGCCCGAAGAGCGGCTCAGCGACGAGGAGCTCGCCCGCCGGGCGACAGCCCTGCATCAAATCGGCGAGGTGCGCTTTCATCGCGGCGATCTCACAACGGCCCGAGAAGCCTTCGAAGAATCCCTCGCCCTGGCCAAGATCGCCGTGCAAAAACATCCCACTAACGGCGATCGGCTCTTCGACCTGGGTCAAAGTGAGTTTTGGGTCGGGCATACCGCCTGGAAACAAGCCAACCTCGCCCAAGCCTCGGAGCATTTCGAGACCTATTTGGACATCTCCCAACGCTTGGTCGAGATGGATCCGAGCCGAAACCCATGGTGGTTGGAGCTGGCCTACGCCCACTCCAATTTAGGCACGGTGCGCCGGGATCAGGGGAATGCGTCACTAGCTTTATTTCATTATGAAAAGAGCCTCGACATTCGACGACGCCTCGCCGAAGCCGAGCCGAAAAACTTCACCTATCGCCGCCGCTTGGGCCTGGCCCACAACCAGATCGGGGTGATTCTCGAGGCTTCGGGCCGTGCCGAGGAAGCGCTCACCCACTTCAAGGACCATCTCAAATACAGTCGAGAGCTGGTCACCGCACGGCCCGAGCACGCCCACTTCCTCGACGACTTGGCCGTGGCTCACAACTATCTCGGCTCCTTGAGGCTCCGGTCGGGCTCCGTGACGGAAGCCCGGTCCGACTTTCAGGCCGCCGTCGACATCTATCGGCGCCTGGTAACGAACGATCCGGAAAATACCCATTGGACCTACCGGCTGGCCATCAACCTCGGACAGCTGGGGCTCGCGCGCTTGGAATTGCGGCAGTCCACCGAATCCCCTCGGCGAGACGAGCTCGCCATGCAGCATTTTCAACAACAGCAACATCTGCTGACCCATTTGGTGACCTTGGCCGAGGCTCCTAGAGCTTGGCGATTTCAATTGGCGATGGCTCATCATCTGCCCGCCATCGCCCTGCTGCGCCGAGACGATTCCACCCGCGCGCGATCCCACCTGGAAACGAGCCTCGAGCTGCTCGCCGGGCTGAGCGAGGAAGATCCCGAGGACGCGGAAGTCCAGCAGGGGCTGGCACTCACCCACCTTCTGCTCGGCGATGTCCATCAGTCTGCGGGCAACCCCGAGGACGCGAAACATCATTGGCGTCGGACCCGAGCCCTCCTGGCCGAGCCGGTTCAGCGCAGCCCGGTTCAGCGCAGCCCGGTTCAGCGCAGCCCGGCCAGCCGCAGCCGAGATCATCGGGTGCTGGCCCCCTGGGCGGCGGCCATGACACGGCTGGGCATGGGCCGGCAAGCGAGCGATGCCGTCAGCCGGCTGAGAGAGGTGGGCATTTGCGCCCCTTATTTTCACGACCTATGCCGTCCCCCCGGGGAATCGAGCCGTTTTTCCAACCCATGAGGAGATCGTCATGAGCCGCTTAAACCTTAAGGAAAGTCATGCCATCGGAATTTCCTCGAGTACCCGAGAGGGACGTCGCGGCCTTCAATTCAACAACCCCGTGCTCCAAGAGCCCCGTCCCGACGGTCAAGGGGTCACAGCGTCGGAAAACGGCGATGTGACCCTCTACTTCGGCAACCCCGTCGGCAGTGGAGTGATGGATGTCGCTTTCGACGCCGATGGCGACGATTTGCAGTTTATGGGCTTCACCGCCGGCCCCCTCAAGCAAGATCCCGGGGTTGCTTCTAGAGTTTGGCTCGTCAACGAAACCGGAAGCATCGCAAACACACCTTTCGAGGTGGTTGAGATCACTCGCAACCGAATCCAAATCCGAAGCACTTATCAGAGGAACGAGTCCTTTTCCTATGCGCTGCTCTACCAATCCGGGGGGGTCACCTATCTTTGCGACCCGGAGATCACCAACGACGGAGACTCCTGGCCATGCCCTGACGGCCGACCCGAGCCTCGAGCCGGCTCCCGAAGCTCCAACAGCCTCTGGAGCAGGGTAGCTCTCGCCTTCCGTCGGTTGCTGGGCGGACGGCCACGATAAAAAAATCGACCGGTCTTGATCATGAATTTTTCCGCGTTGCGAGTGTCTGAGTGAGGAGCCCACCCGGGCTCACCACGGATCTAACGGGCGCGCAATGGATGCGCCGGATTCATCACTCAAATCCTTCCCGGGATCACATTCCGTCCCGGGGAGACACGCAACGAGGAAAAATCATGGAAATTTTGGGATTCGTCGTCAAACCCGAAGAGCTTGCTCCCCTTCCCCAACCGGCTCCTGAGACCTTCTTTCAGACCGTCAAAATCACCTACAGCAAGGCCGAGGGAGCCCCGGAATCGGTTTCCGTAGACACCGATCTCTTCAGCAAACCCCTGAGCCATGCAGAGGCTTGCCTCAAGAGCTGGACCCTTCGATTCGACAACGAGGATCACAAATTCCATCTCGGCGAATGCCTGGTCGAACGGGTCGAGCTGGTTGAGGACAACAAAAAAGTCCGTGTGACCGGCAAGCTGGGGATCCGAGACGACTCGGGCGATTGGGACGACAGCTACAGCGGCGAGATGGAAATTCTGGTGATCGGCATCTCCTCCGGTACCTGACCCACGAGCCTAGGTCGGTTCCGTCCAGTTTTGGCGTTTTCGAGGATCTGGAAGGCGCGGCGCGCCGAGCACGGCAGCGAAGCTTGTCTGAGCGATTCACTCGATGAATCGGCATAAGATCTTACACATCAGAAATTTACAACGGTAAATCAATGGTGGCGCGAGCTCGTAGCGACGCGCGCAGGGCGCCGCGCCGCCCCACCGAGTAAGCATTTCTGGATGGAACCCAGCTCGCACTTCTGCGGGCCAGCCCTCTGACCGATTGCTGAACATTTCATATCCGTTGCAAGGGCGGGGCTTGCCCCGGGCTCGTCCCCGCCCGTTTGCCTTTGAAAGACCTTAAAAAGGTTTTGGAGATAGCTCATGCTCAACCCAAAGATAATGATTGCTGCCTCTTTGTGGATTCTCGCCGCCTGGACCGGCCCAATCACCCCTGCTTCCTGTGAGCCGGCCACAGTGCTCGGCAATATCGACGGCACCTTCAAAGTCGACCATCAGGGTGGAGCGGTCTACGACATTCCCATCGTTTTACCTCCGGGAACCGCCGGGGTCGCGCCGAAGCTCACCTTGACCTACAACAGCCATCAGGGAGCCTCGTTCGTCGGCACCGGCTGGGCCCTGACCGGCTTTCCCGCCGTGACCCGTTGCTCGATCCGACGATTGGCGCCGGACGGCACGCTCGACACCCATCCCGTGGCCTACGGCGACTCCGATCGCTTCTGTTTGGACGGCGCGCTGCTGGTGGCGGTGCGCGGGCAATACGGTGCACCAGGCACCATCTACCACACGGAATCCCAGTCCTGGAAACGCATCGAATCCTTGGGCGCCTGCGGCTCCGGCCCTTGCGAATTCAAGGTGACACTGAAAAACGGCTCCCACATGCGCTTCGGCAGCACCGACGACTCCAGAGTCGAAGCCGTATCCGCCGATCCACAGGCCCCCCTGCCCGCCGGCTCCGTACGCACATGGGCGGTGAGCGAAATTCGCGACCTGAATCACAATTACGTCGCCTACACCTACCTTGAAGACGATCAAAGCGGTGAGCATCTGCCCCATCGGGTGAAATACACGGGAAATCGCACGCCGGGAGCGGAACGCGCGCCGTTGCGGGTGGTGGAGCTGATCTTTGAGGACCGAGCGGCTTTTCACAATGTGGTCTATCAAGGCGGAGCGCGCATGACCCAAGGCGGTCGACGGCTCGCTCGATTGGAGTCGTGTTTAGCGGCAACACCTATCGACGGTTGCTCCCCCGGCTCCGGCGGACCTCCAACGCCCGGTTTTCAACGGGTCGGCACCTATCTTTTCGACTACGAAGCATCACCCACCACCTTCCGGAGCCGTCTGAAAGAAATCACCCGCTTGGGCGCGGGGCACCAAGAAAAGCTGCCGCCCCTGCGATTCAGCTATCAAGCCCCGCCCGAAAATGCTTTCGAAGATCCCGAGCCCTGGAGCGAGGAATTCACCTGGGCCAATGGCTGGAGCGAGCAGCAATGCCAACAACGCCGGGTCACCGACATCAACGGTGACGGTCGCCTGGACATCATCGGCTTCGGCGCCCTCGGCACCTATTTCGCCTTATCCAACGTCGACGGCCTGAAGCCCACCGTGGCCCAGGACATCTACGGCTGCGACGACGGCTATTCGCAAGTCGAGCTCTATCCGAGGCATGTGGGGGACTTCAACGGCGACGGCAAGGTCGACATTCTCGGCATGGGGCAGTCGGCGCTTTGGGTCTCCACCTGGCAGGGCCGAGACTTCTCCGCCCCAACCTCCTGGAGCGTGGCACTGACCCACTCCCGGGGTTGGAACGATGAGGTCACGATCCGTTCCGTAGCGGACATCAACGGCGACGGCCGCAGCGATTTGATCGGATTCGGCGAAACCCGAGTCGCCTACATGGTCTCCGAGGGAGATCGCTTTTCCGAAGCCGACGGATTCTACGGCCACTTCACCACCGTCGACGGCTATCGCTCGGTGAAAGACTACCCGCGCGTCCTGGCCGATCTCAACGGTGACGGCCGGGCCGATATCGTGGGCTTCCGAGGCCGCGAGGTCCAGGTGGGCTTGTCCACAGGATTCGGATTCGAAGAGCCCCAAACCTGGAGCTCCGCGTTCTACGATGAGCCATGCCACGATCCCAGCTGGGTCCACGGCCGAAATCCCCGTTACGTCTCCGACGTCAACGGAGACGGCCTGGCGGATTTGATCGGCTTTTCCAATTGCCGGGTGATCGTTTCCTTTTCCACCGGACGCTCGTTCACCGCGCCCCGGGCCTGGAGCTCGGACTTCACCTACGACCGAGGCTGGGACGACAGCCGGGGCACCCTGCGCCTGCTCAGCGACATCAACGGCGACGGCTGGGCCGATATCGTGGCGTTCGGCCACTCCGCGGTGCGCTTCGGCGTTTCCACCGGCCGGGCGTTCGAAACAGATTTCTTCGCTCCCCTGGAAGATGTCTTCGGCGAAGGCTCGCCCCGCAGAAACCCACGTTATCCGGCGGATCTCTCGGGCAGCGGCATGCCCGCGATCGTGGGTTTCGGAGACACTCACCTTTGGGTGGCCACGGCCTCCGAGCTCAAGCCCGATCTGCTGACCACCGTCGAAAACGGCATCGGCGGACGCATCTCCCTGAGCCACGGCTCCATTTCCAGCTCCGGCGCCGGCGATTTCTATCAACCCGAGGCGCCGGGCGACGGCTACCCCTATCGCGAATTCAACGCCGCCCTACAAGTGGTCACCCAACAACGCAATCACGACGGACGGGGGAATACATACCGCTACGACTACCGCTACTCGGGGGCCCAGGCCGACGCCTTGGAGCGAGGTTTCCTGGGCTTTCGAAGCATGACCACCATCGATCGCCAGATGAACCCCGAAGCTGCCAATCCGGGCCTCGCCTCGGTGTCCCGATTCCACCAGCGCTTCCCCTTGCGCAACCTATTGGAGCGGCTCGAGATCAAGGTGCTTCAGGATGACCGCACCCTTTCTGTAGCCACCAATCACTACGGAAGCCGCGAAACCTCCCCGGGAGTCTTCGACGTCTTCAAAAGCCGAGAATCCGTCGCCCATTACAGCTTGAGCAGCTCCGGGTCCTACTCCACGGCCCGCCTCTTCACCTATGACGACTTCGGCAACGTGGTGCTCAAAGAAGATCTGGGCAACGAAGCCGTGCCCGACGACGACCTCACCACCTGCGCCCGCTATGTGAACGATCCGGGCTCCTGGCGGCTCGGTTATCCCACCGAGACCACGTCCGCGGCCTCCTGTACGGTCGAAGCCGACGGCTGCCGATGCGAGCCGGCGCTCCTGCGGAGCCGGAAGACCTACAGCGATGACGGCCGCATGCGCCTCATCGCGAGCGGCAGCTGGGTCGACACCTCGAATTCCTGGCTCGGCGAGGTCTTCGACTACGACACCGTCGGCAATGTGATCTCCCAAAGCGACGCTTATTGGCTCGGCGACGAGGAGATTCGTTTCAATCCCCGCCGAGTGCAATTCGACGACATCTTCCAGACCTTCCCCGTCAAAGAAAGCAACGTCTACTTCAGCCAAGAGCTCCAATACGACCCGCGATTCGGCACGGTGGTCGAGTCCCGGGATGCCAACGGTGTGGTCATGGCACAGGTGCTCGACGGTTTCGGTCGTCCCCTCCAAGCCTCGGGGCCGGATCCCGACGGGAGTCTGGTCGCGCTGAAATCCTTCTCCTATGTGCTGACCGCCGACGATCGCTACACCGAGATCCGCGACTTGGTGAGCTGGCAAGGCACCACCACCTGGCAGCGGGATCACATCGACGGACTCGGCCGGGTGGTTCGTCACGAAAGCCAAACCGACGATGCCTGTGTGCTGCGGGAGGACACGGTTTTTCTCTCCATGGACCAAGTGGAGAAAGCCTCGTTGCCATATTTCGCGGCCCTCACCGGCGGCTCCTGCCCCCAGCAAGCCTCCCCGCAATGGATCCACAAAACCTACGACTCCGCGGGTCGCCTCAAAGCATGGACACAGCCCGACGGCGTGCTCACGACCCTGGCCTACGACATCGTCGCGCTCGACGGGCAAATGGTCGATTTCAAGTCCCAGACCCGGGCCGCCGGCACACCGGACGCCATGACGTCGTCGAGCTATCTCAACGCCTTGGGCAGCCTCGTTCGCAAGGATTTTCCGAGCAGCTCACCGAATGATCTGTCCACGCGCGCCGCGGTAAAACCTTCCCGTTTGGACACATCCGCCAAGGAGCCGTCGACCCGGCTGCGCTACGACCGCCTCCAGCGGGTGGTCCGAGCCGATTCCCCGGGTGGGATCTACTCGCAATTTGCATACGACAGCCTGGGCAGAACGGTGAGCGAGCGCTCCCTCAGCAGCGGCACCGACACGTTTCAATACAGCTTGAAGGGTTTTTTGACCCAACAACAAGACGCCTTGGGCCAGAAGGTGGCGCTCACCTTTGACGAGATCGGCCGCCCGGTCACCGAAACGGCGATCACTGTGGACGGCAACGTCAGCCAAACGCGATTCACCTTTGGTCACACGAGCGACCCCGGCCAGGCATCCTCTGAAACCCCCTACGGCATCGGTCGCCTGATCCGAGTCGAAGAGCCCGGAAAAGGCCTCAGCCACCACTACCAATACGACCCCTACGGAAACCGTGTCGGCAGCCGGCTCGAGGTGGACGGCCACAGCTATCAATTGTGGATGAGCTACGACCCCATGGCGAGACTCATCCTCCAGACCTATCCGGACGGTGCCCAACAACGGAATCGATACGACCTCACGGGACATCTTCAATCGGTCGCGCTCTGCCCCGACACGGAGGCCTGCGAGCAAGGGCTCTTCGAAGACTATGTGCGCTACGAAGCCTTCACCGCCCTGGGCAAGCCCCAAATCCTAGAGCTTCGAGGTGGACGGGCCGGGTATAGCCGTTTCGTCTACGACGACGTCGGTAGGGTCCTCTCCATGACCAGCCGCAGCGACGATCGCCCGTTGATCGACAAAAGCTTCACCTGGAATCCCCTCAGCCTGGTCACCCGGATCGACGACCACCTCGATCCCGAGAGCTCCCGTCGGTTCGAGCTCAACGGAGCCGGTTATCTCACAAAGGCCTGGATCGGCGACCGCGAGCTGAGCTACGCCTACGACCCGGCCGGCAATCTCGAGCGCAAGGAGGACGTGGATTTTGAGTACCAGGGCATGAAGCCGGTGCGCGGATTCCGTGACCGTCGACAGGTCTATTCCGCCTCCTACGACGCCGCGGGCCGGATGACCCGAAAGCAAAGGGTCAACCCCGCGGGTCTCACCACGGATTGGACCTTCGAGCTCGACGCCTACGGCAAATTGGTCGAGGTCAAGCGCCGGGAAGGCCTCGCGGATGACGCCGCAGGATCGCAAACCGTCGGGAGCTACCTCTACGATTACCAGGGACACCTGGTCCGCAAAGAAGACGCCCGCGGGCTCATCACCTACACCATCAGCGCGAGCTATGACGTGACCGTCCTGCCGCCCGATGCCCCGGCCGATCCGCGGCTCGGCACAGCCCTGGTGGAGCCGACGGTGATCGACACCAAATACGTCCAAGGGTCCGGCGGCGTGGTGGCATCGATCTCCAACGCCCGATCGGGCCTCGTCTCGCAGATCCCGAATCGGCTCCGGCACACCGTTTGGCTGCCGGCTTTCTGGAGCTTTCAAGGTTTGCGCGTGAGACTGCGCGGTCTGGCTGTCTCTCTGACCGCTTCTTTTGGCACCGTTGCCGCTAGACCGGCCACTTGGGTGTTGATCCCGGCTCTGCTGCTCGTCGCAGGCCTCTGGATCCGTCGTCGTCAAGGGCTCACCCAATACGCCCGCCGTCGTCGCTTCACGAGACGAGCCACCTGGTGTCTGCTGGTCTGCCTGCTCACCTCGACCGTCCTACCGGGCCGGGTCCTGGCCGAGCTCCAGCCGGGTGCCAACGGGCGCGGCATCCCCGTGGCCGGTGAGATCCTCTTCTTCCACCACGACTTGGTGCAGAGCACCTCGGTGGTGACGGACGAAAACGGCACGGAACGAACGCGCGTCGGCTATCTGCCCTACGGCGAGATCTTTGAGCAGGAAAGCCGAGGACCCGACGATTTCAGGGCCAAATTCGGCGGCCGTGAATGGAATCTGGATCTCGAGCTCTACGATTTCGGCAGCCGCTACTACGACCCCTTCACCGGTCGCTTCACCCAAGCGGATAGCCGTCGGGTCGGTGCCGAGGGCGGCGCCGCCGTGGCCATGAATCGTTTCGCCTACGCCGCCAACAATCCCGTCAGCTACGTGGACCCCACCGGTGAGTCGGCGTTGCTGGCTATCGCCGCCGCCTTCTCCGCCGCCTTCGTCGCCATGACCAGCGTGGCCACAGGAGGTCTAGCGTCCCTGCTGGCTCCCCAGGCCTTGGGCGGAGCCTTCTTCGGCGCGTCGTCGGTGAATCACAATCAATTCAACCCCGCCAAATGGGAATTCGACTCCTGGAAGACCTACGCCGGTGCCGTGATCGGCATTGCCATCGCCGAAGCCGGGGAGGCCATCTCGTTCATGGCGCCGGAGCTGCTGCCCGCCGGCGCCGGCGCGGCGGCCACCTTCGCCGCCGGCATGTTGGGCGCCACCGGTGCCGGATTCGTGGAGGGCGCTTCCTATGCCTTCTTAGGCGGGGCGGACTTCGCCGAAGCCATGACCCAGGGAGGCATCGGCGCGGCGGTGGGCTTCGGCGCCACGGCCGCGGCCGCCGGCGCGGGCAGGGCCGTCGGCCGTCTGCGCCAAGCCGCGAGCAGAATCGCCAAAGCGGCGGGACGTCTGGGCCGTCGCTCGTCGCAGGCCTCGTCCAGAGCCGGCCGCGCCATCGGCTGCTCCTCCTTTGAGGCCGGCACCGTGATCGCCACCGCCGACGGCGCTGAGCCGATCGAGCGCATCGAGCTCGGCGAGCACGTTTGGGCCTACGACGAATCTCTGGACCGCACCGCCCTCTATCCCGTGACCGGGGTGATCCAGCGCACGAGCCGAGACGGGGTGGTCTTGGGGGTCGAATCGGACGGACCGCAAGAGATCTCCACCACCGCCGAGCATCCATTCCATGTGCACGGAGCCGGGTGGGTCGCCGCCGGCAATCTGAGCGTCGGCATGAAGATCACCCGCAAAAACGGCGGCACGGCCGAAATCACCCACCTGACGCGCAGAAACACCCCGGCTCGCGTCTTCAACTTCGAGGTCGGCGGCGCCCACACCTATTTCGTGGCCGAAGGGCAGCTCTTGGTCCACAATCCCGGATCCGGAATCTGCTCCCGGGTGCCTTCAGCCCCTTCTTCCAAAGCATTGGCGACCAGCACCCCCAAACCACCGGCCATCCGACCCTTCCAGCCGACGTCTCAGCTGCCCAAAGGCAGCAGCTTCAAGGGCAAGATCTATCGATTCCAGGGCATGAACGACCCCATCCCCACCTTCAAAGACCGGGGTTTCACCAAAGGCTCGGCCCATCGATTCAGCGGCCCGGGACAAGAAGGCCTCTACGTCTCCACCTCCAGAATAGGCCTGCTGGGAGAAATGCGACACGCCGGCTTCAGTGTCGAGCAATCGATGATCTACACCCAGAATATCGAGCTCAGCAACCTGCTCGATCTCACCCAACCCCTGACTCGAAAACGCCTGGGCATCACCCTGGAGGAGATCACCATCAAGGGTAGCCATACCTTCACCCGAGAGATCGGCCAATGGGCCGACGGGCCGTATAACGGCATCCTCTTTCCATCGAGCCATTTCCCCGACCGATCCCACATCGTGATGTTTCGAGACACGAAGATCGACGGCATGTGGTGAGCGGCGCCTGAATCACCGCCTCGACGACCAAGCCGACACGGCTGATATGCTGCCGAGATCTCGAACGGTGCGAATCCGGTCACGAACCCGGTTTCAGATGCAAAAAGAAACGCCCAAGACAAAGTGCAACATGAAGTTTCAGTGGATTCCCGGACAGGGCCCGAATACCGACTCGCTCGTCCGCCTGGAAAAGACTTTCTCACGTCCGTCGGAGCCGATGGGCGGAGCCTGGGTCATGTCCGGGGAGCGCCGAAGCTTCAAACGATTTTCCCAGCTGGAAGTGGCCGATGTCGAAGCCGCAGAGATCTCGGAGATCCTTACTGAGATCACCGGAGCGATCAGCAGCTTTGGACGCCAGAAGGAGTGGGTAGCTTGGTTTCATTATCTGCTGCCACGGGCCACTCGGCGGGCGTTTGATCCAACTCGTGGCAGCTCATTTCTGATCGAGTCAGTGGTCAGCAGCGTCGTCGCCAACTACCCCGGCCGAATCGAGGAAACATATCGCGGCTTTCGAGGAGACTTAATCCATACGGTAGGACGCGCGATCATGGCATCCGACCTGTGGTCGGACGGACGCATTCGCCTGGCCGAGGTCCTCTGCAAGGAGCCCGAGAGTCCGGGGCAGCCTTGGGGATGGTATGCCCCCTCAAGAGACTTGTCCGCCTCGATGTGTTTCTGCCTCAAATACCTCGACACCGAAGCGCTGGGGCCGTGGGTCGAATCTTGGATGGCCATCGACGACCCTCACTGGCGGACGCAGATTCTGGCTTGGCTGATCACTTTCTACCGCTGGCTCGATTCGGGAATTGAACAGCCCAAAGAGCTCGATCGCCTGGATCCCTCCCCGTCCTGGGAGGGCTCGGAGCTTCTCGGCGGCTGCTACAGCGAGAGCGGATGTGAGCCGATTCCTTTTCTTTCCGACCAGACGGTCAAAGTGTTTTTAGATCTGATCCAGCAAAGATTCGATGAGGATCTGGTCCTACTGTGGGCAGATACCTTCGACGATACGGCCAGCCTAGAGCTCGAGGCTTATCAGCTGCCCGACCAATTTCTCACCCTGCACCATCAGACGCGCTAGCCGTTCGCGCAGGTACCACGTTGATGTTCGCGCAGGTGCCACGTTGATGTTCCAGACCGGTGCCACGTTGATGTTTCGATGGGCTGCGTCGAGGGTTGCGGCGTCGGACCGGCCCGAACCGTCGGATTTCAGGCAGCGGGTCGGAGGAGACCTACAGCGAGGATTGAAAAACCTGGCTGGACCTGGAATCAGGTCACCCGCCACTCGAAAGATCGTCTTCCTCCCAGGTCCCACAACCCTCACCGAGCCCGGCCGTACACATCGGAACGAACCACTCTTGAGGGACCCAGCCATGTATCACCGCTTCAGCCCCACTGTTCTCGTCTTGATCCTTTCGGCCCTGACCGCCTTGCCAGGCATGGCCGGTGAGGTGGGAAAACACCCCGATGCACCCGCTGAGCTAAAGGCATTGGCATTCCTCGTGGGCGAGTGGGATTTAACGACGTCCTTCGCCCAAGCCGACGGCAGCCGGCGCGAGGCCAAGGCCCAATTGGTCGGTCGTTGGGCCTTGAACGGAATGGCGATCGTGGTCGAAGAGACCCATCCCTATCCCGGAGGAGCCAATGGTATCTTTGCCAGCATGGTCATCTACACCGTCCGACCCAAGGACGGCCGAATCGTCGGGGCTTCGAACAATACCCTGGGCAACCGCAAGCACTACGAAGCGACGGTGAAAGGCGACGAGGTTCACTTGGTCCAAACCGGAGAGCTTTTCGAGGGGCGGGAAGGATTCAATCGTCATACCCTGCATTCCATCGGCCCGAACAGCTTCTCGTTGCGCCTCGATGCCTGCCCCGAAAGCGGTGAGAATTGTAAGGAAGGCAGCTATTCCTACATCGCCAAGCGCCGCGCACCCTGATCGCTGGCCTCCACCGGTGCCACGTTGATGTTTCGGCACCGATGTTTCGGCACCGTGCAGGTGCCACGTTGGTGTTATTTGCTCGAAGCCTATATCTGAATCCAAGAACCGGCGAAGGCCCACCCCTTAGCTTTTGAGAAACTCACCAGTCGTCGTAAACTTGAGCGATGAACAAAACCGAAGTTCAACGCGACGCGCTACGACTGCCACCCGAGGATCGGCTCGAGATCGCTGAGGCGCTCTACCGAAGCTTAGATCCTGAGCCTCTCGCAGACTGGCAGAAAGACAAGCTAGACGAGCGCTTAGCCGCTGCCGATGCCCATCCCGAACGATTCTCCACTTGGGATGAGGCTAAAGCCCGAATCGAGAGCAAGATCGCAAGTCCTTCTCATCGCAGATGAGCTCATACCGGCTCGACATTTGGGATGAAGCGGAAGAGGAGCTGCGCGAAGCGATCAGCTGGTACGAAAGTGAGCTCGAGGGGCTAGGAGAGGACCTATACCTAGAAGTCCAAAGAGCTCTAAGCTTGGTTCAGGAATCTCCTCTGCAATATCAACTGGTTCACAAGCAGCTCCGAAAAGCCGTCGTCTCGCGGTTTCCATACAGCGTCATCTATCGAATTCGCGACGATGTCATTCAAGTAGTGGCCATCATGCATCAGTCGCGACGGCCGGAGCGTTGGATGGAAAGGCGATAGCTCCCCAACCCCTCTTCGAAACCTTGAAACCCTTGCAACCGGGAGAGCTGGCGGGCTGAGATCCTCAACGGCACTATACCCTAGCCGGGTGAGCGCCCCATCTAAAGAGACCCTGTTTATGGCAAAGTCAGATTATGAAAAGAGGATCGAGCTCATCCGCTCAAGGTATCCGCGGGCGTACGATAAATGGACGCTGGAGGATATTGCTGCTCTGGAGGACGGGATTCAGCGGAATCTCCCTGTGGCGGACATCGCAAAGGCCCTGCAGCGTCAACCTAGCGCCGTGAGATCTCGACTGAATCGGCTCAGCCCGCCAAAGCCCGATTCGGAATCAAGCCTGAGGTTTTCGCTCGACGTTTCGGGCGAATGGGTTCGAACGTTTGCCGGCGACGATAGGGAATACGAATTCCCGGGCCCAATCAGTGACTTCATGCTTAAAAAATACAACCAACCAGCCATCTACCGATGGATTAGCCACAAGCCCAACGCAAGCAACGGAGTGCTCTACATCGGCCAGACCAGAGAGCTGTGTCCCGATCGTTTGAAGAGCTACCTCCGGCCTCGAAGATCCAGCACAAACCGTAGGATCAATACCCATCTTGAAGAGCTGGCCAGAGGGGGTCACTCCATTCGACTGGAGATATTCAAAGCGACTTCGGTGCGTTTGTGCGGCCAGGAAGTCCATACGAGTCTGAAGGGTGATGTGCTGCGAGAGGCTGTAGAGGCCGTCATGATCGCCAATCACCAGCGCGAGCATCCAGGGTTGTTGAATCGCCAATAGATCACCACACGAACCGGACATGAATCTCAATCAAATCACCTTACCCGTCCGAGCTATGGACGAAGCCACCGCTTTCTACCGCCGCATGGGCTTCCTCCAAATCGTCGACACTTCCCACTATGCGCGCTTCGAATGCTCGGACGGCGGTGCCACGTTTTCGCTCTCCCTCTCCGAGGACGAATTCACCAACGGCACTGTGATCTATTTCGAGCACGAAAAACTCGACGAGTTGGTGGATCGCCTCAAGGCAGACGGATTCGTTTTCGATCAAGAGCCGAAGGACATGAGCTACCTGTGGCGTGAGGCCGTGCTGCACGACCCGTCGGGCAACAAGATCAAGCTCTACTGGGCGGGAGAGAATCGCCGAAATCCGCCGTGGCGGGTGGAACGACAGGACTAGGCCATGAGAGCTTACGTGGCGCTCTGACTGGAAGAGAGGCAGCTCGATGACCATCAAGTTTGAAACAACCATCGATGAAAACATAGTTGAAGTCATGCCCAAGCTTCGCCCCTTGCTCGGCCAAAGAGTCGAGGTAATTGCCGTCAAGTCCGCCCAAGCCGGCTCGAAGAAAAAGACCCGCAGCCTAGACGAGTTTCTCACCCACCGGCTAAAACGCCCTGACGGCATGGATCCCGTGACCTTTGAAGACATGGAACGAGCTATCGCGAAGGGATCTCTGGATTCCCTGAAACAGTCCGTCGCCCGTCGTGACCAAGCCCGCCCGCTTTCTGGAGCTCTTCGGCGCCCTCGAATGGGATCCAGATGACGACTACAAAACGGAACGCTCCCGGGACTGAGCCTTCTCGTCGATACCGGTGTTTGCGACACGCGGACATGGGCACCGACTTTTCCCTTGAATTCGTCATTCAACCGTAGAAAATTGACCGCAGGCTCACCGAGCCGACGTCAACCCAAACTCAACAGGAGACAGACCATGGTGATCAAAACTCAGGTCAAGGCCGGGGATGTCACGGTTCCCGCTTGCGATGGTTCCAGCAAAGAAGCCGGCTACTGAGCCGGACGTTGCAGCCACAGCTTTCGGCTGTGGCTGCGTCACCTCAATCCCAGCCTCGCGTCTCTCCAACGCCCCCTGCTGAGCCCCACCTGTCTGCCTCGCTTCTGCCCTTCTCGTTCCGAAAAGCTGCTTCAAGAGCCCGCAATACCAGGCAGCCTTTTGCCGTTGCACGAAGATGCGATATTTGCCATAATATGTTTTAGCAAATAAGTTGATCTAAATAGCACAAAACGATTGCTCTCGGCACTCATAGAGCTCAATTGTCTTGGGAGGGATTAAATATCTGGCATCCCGCCTGATAGAAAACCCCCTTTTACCTGGACAGGAGACAGCCATGACCCAGAGAATCTTCCTGACGTCCATCTTCTTGACCTTCTGCCTGGCCCTGACAGCTCTACCCGCCGCGGCGCAGCCGCACCAAACCTGCTTATATGCCTTCAGCAAGGATATGTGCGGCGCCCGGCTCTTCGGTGGCTCTTGGGGCGTACCCGCTTGTGGCGGACCCGTGGGTCCGAATTGCACCAATCTCGTGGGTGACAATGCCAGCTTCCAAGGATCCTGGACCTCCAGCATGGGCGCATGCGGGGATACCGTAGAAGTGCCTTGCGACGAGGCACCCGAATTCGGAAATCTCTTCTTCGCACAGATCGACCTGCGCAGCCAGCGCCACACCAGCTGCAAAGCGCGCGGCTCTTACAACGGTAGCTTCCGCATTGCCGACGCGAGCGGCACTTCCTTCGCCAGCGGTGAGTTGGTGGCGAGCCTGGGTGTCGGCACCCACCGTGACACCTGCTTCGGCGAATGTAGAACGGGGGTTTGTGAAGAATGCCACGACGCCCAGATCATCGACTTCCTATTCAATTGGCAAATCGGCACCGAAGGGACCCTGCGCGGGGAGGTCGTGGACGGCCAATACGCGGGTTGCACTTTCACCGCTTCCTACCAAGGCAACTTCATCGCCAACGGCGACTCCCGAGGCCCTCAAGCACCGGCCCCCGGTTGGAGCTTTTGCGGATCTATCGAAGGCGTTTTGGAATGCCGCTGCTGAGCCGGCCGGCATGCCGCTGACGTGATCCTTCGACCGGGTCGCTTCGGAGGCATCCACCCCAACCGACGGGCATGGCCACGAGCCATGCCCGTTTCTTCTTGTCTGGACGGCTTCATTCGAGCTCTCGAAAAACCAACAGATCGATCCGCGCGAGGTCCGTTTTCTCCAAACCATGGAGCTTGAGGTAGATCCGGCTTCCTTCCAGAAGCCGCAACATCATCCGGGGCGGAGAAAAAGCAGTGCTCATCTATTTCGTACGGGCAGACCAGACAAGACCCGGCTGATCAATCCTGCCGCAAGCTGACCACCGGATCGAGCCGGCTCGCTTGTTGGGCCGGTAGGAATCCGGCCAGCAGCGCCACCGAGGAGAGGCCGATGATGACCACCCCCAAGGTGATCGGATCTTGGGGTGTGACCCCGTGGAGCCGGCTTTCCAGAAAGCCGCCGAGCAGTAGGAAGAGGCCGAGCCCGAAACCCAGGCCGACGGCGGTTGGGATCATGCCTCGGACCAGTAGCAGCAGGACGAGATCCCGCCGATGGGCGCCGAGGGCCAACCGGACGCCGAGCTCCCGCCGACGGGAGGCCGCGGCGTAGGACAGGGCTCCGTAGACGCCGATCGCCGCCAAAGCGAGCGCCATCAACGCGAAGACCGTCAGCAGGGTGACCACGAATCGCGGCTGCCAGAGCATCTCGCCGTAGATCTGCCGCAGGGTGCGCGGTTGGGTCACGGGAACCTCGGGTTTGATTTGACGCAGGCCTGCGCCCACGCTTTCGAAGACCGCGGATTCGTCACCGGAGGTGGTGACCACCAGGCTCGTTTGGGTCCACCAGGGAGCGGGATTCTGGCCGTAGGGAAAGTAAATCGCGGACCGCAGCTCGTCGGTGAGATTCCACTGCCTGACGTCACCCACCACACCCACGATCTCAAGCCAATCGTCTCCGCCGGTGAAAAATTTGAGCCGTTTGCCGACGGCCGACTCGCCCGGCCAATGGCGCTCCGCGAGGCGGCGGCTGACGATGACCACCTTGGTGGTGTCGGCGTTGTCTCGTCGGCTGAAGTCCCGCCCTTGGAGCAGGGGAATCTCCAGACCGGAGAAGAAGCCCGGGCTGGTGACGCGGAAGCTCGCCTTGGGGGCGTCCGACGTGTCGTCCATCGGCAGCCCTTCGATCTCGTAGCTGCCTCGCCAGATGTCGCCGCCCAAATGCAAGTGATTGATCAGCCCCGCGCTTTCCACGCCGGGCAGCGCCGACACGTGCTCGAGCAATCGATCGAGGAACGGCCCCTGAAGCTCAGGCTCTGCCACTTCGGAGCCGCCGAAAGGCAAATGCGCGGTCAAGACCCCTTCGGTACGCATGCCGGGATCGAGCTGCCAGAGATTCAGCAGGCTTTTGACCATCAGCCCGGACGTCAGAAGCAGCAACAACGACAGGGCGACCTCGAAGGTGACCAAACATGAGCGCCCCCGCAAGAGACCGCGGTCGTCGGTGCGCGAGCCCGCGCCCGCCAGGGAGGACGCCGGCGCCCCGCGGGATGCGAGCGGTAAGAAAAGCGCGAAGATCAGGGCCAACAACCAGCAGACGACCGCCGTCAAGATCAGGACTCGGTGGTCGAGCACGGCCTCGGAAAGCCGGGGCACTCCGGGAGGCGCCACCCGCTTCAAGGCCTCCAATGCCCACAACGCCAGCATCCATCCCAAACCCCAGGCGAGCGACACGACCACTAGACTTTCCGCCAGACCGTGACGCCAAAGCTGGGGGCTACCGGCCCCCAAAGCTCGACGCAAGGCCAGCTCTCGACGTCGAGCCGCGCCGCGGACGAGCCAGAGGGCGAAGACGTTGGCACAGGCGATCAGCAGCACCATGCCGACACCGGCGAGCAACATGTGTAGGGCCGGACGGATCGGCTCGACCACCGGCTCCGCCATGGGCTCGACGACGTAGGTGAGCTCGTCGTTGTGCTCGGGATGTTGGGTTCTGAGACGAGCGGCCAAACCATCGATTTCGCTTTGTGCCGCCTCGACGGACACACCGTCGGCCAAGCGACCGAAGGCTCGCAAGAAGGAAGCGTCGCGATCCGCCCACAGCTCGGGATCTTCGGGAAAAATCGTCCAATACCTGGCCTCGGTGGCCCAGAAAGGTGGGAAGGCGAACGACTCGGGCATCACGCCGATGACGGTGTGGTCCTCGCCGTCGAGCTCCAGGGATTTACCGACGATGCCGGGCTCGGCACCGAAGCGATGGCGCCAAAGCTCGTGGCTGATCACCAAGACCCGTTCACCACGGTCGGAGGCGTCGTAGGTGCGGCCCATCAAGGGTTGCACCCTCAACAACTGGAAGAGATCCGCGGTGGTGCGCAGCCCCGGCAGCTGCTCCGCCGGCCCTTCGCCTCGCAGCACCGGCGACCACGGGGTCGCCGCGGTCCATTGGCTGACGGTTCTCGAATCCCGACGAAGATCCTCGAAGTTGGCCGGCGACGTAGGCGAGCGTCCGGGTTGCAACACGGTGACCAAACGCTCGGAATCGCCGTACGCCAGGGGACGCAGCAGGATCGCATCGTAAACGCCGAAAAAGGTGCCCACCGCGGCGATGCCCATGGCCAGGGTGGCGACCGCCAAGATGAGGAATCTCGGGCTTCGGGCGAGTGAGCGACAGGCGATCTGGCTGGCTTCCAAAATGCGATGCATGGCGGCTCCAATCGGTTAATGCGATCTCCAAACAGTGATTAGAGCAAAGGCAATGCCAAGCCCGGGGCCCGGCAGGAGCGCGTCAAATCAGAACGGAATGAACGGGTTCGATCGATTCTGGGACAGGGTTGTGCGAATCCGAACATCGGCGGCGGCCTATTCACCCAAACGCCAGATCCGGGGACCGGTTATGAGAACAAAGCGGCAAGAGAACCTCAATGGGTGTCACGTCGCCCCCCGAGTCACGAATCCCGCATAACCCGCCGGAGGCAGGTGCCGCTCACACTCCACCCGCAGCTGTTCAAAGGCTGTGGGGCTACGGGTATCCGCGGCTTGCTGGA
>JAUIJL010000008.1 GCA_030431255.1 Thermoanaerobaculia bacterium
TTGGTGGTGTTGCCCTGAGCGTCATATTCGAAGCCGGCGGTGATGCGCTCGCTGGTGCCGTCCATGCCGACGAGGGTAATTCGGGTCAGGTAACCCGGATGGCTCGGATCATCGTAGAGATAGGTCAGTGTGGTGCCGTCGGGGCGGTCGATGCGCGTGAGGTCGTCGCCGGTCCAGGTATAGGTCCAGGTCCGGGCGATGATGCCGTCGACACCGACTTCGGTGATGGTGCGGATCGTGCCGCCGAGGTAGGTGAAGTCTTCGCGTCGACCGTCGGGCATGGATACGGATTGGAGATCGGGGCCGGAGTAGGTGGCGGTTTTGGCGTTGCCGTGGCGGTCCGTGGTGGAGCGCCAACGGCCGGTGGAGCTGAAAAGGGTTACCGTGCCATCCAGATCCGAAAGGGTCCAGCCTGAGGCAGTCTTCTCAAGGGATCGGTACTCCGAGGCTGGGTCGACCTGATCGTAGAGGTCGTCCGAATTGGTGTCGGTGTAGGTGCGGTAGACCGCCCGCTCGGTGATCAGATGCACAATATCCGGATTCGCATCCTGAATAATGCGTTGGCCGTAGGAGTGAGACCAATATCTGCCGTGATCCCAGACATCGCTTCCCGGCTGATTCGGTCGTCCGATGCCGCCGGCTTTGTAAAACCACACCGTGCCCGGACCGGTGGCCGCACCGCCCGAGCTGGCACCACCGCCGAACGGCGGTGCCGCACCGCTGCCCGGACCGGCGCCCGTGGACTCGCAGCTGCAATCGTCACAATCGTTCTTTTCCGGCGGAGGCGGGCAGACCGCGCGGGAGATCGTGGGCGCGGTGAGGTCGACGGTGGTGTGGACCACTTTTTCGCAATCGGAGATATCGTCGCAGACAGTGATCCGCAGGTTATAAACGTTTCCACCACTGGAAACACCACATCTGAAATTGCGCTCAATCCAGGCCTCACCGCTATCGGTTTGGATGCGGGCCCCGGCGTTGCCACAAGCGCCGGCAAAGGCGCCGAGGGGATAGGTCCAGCGGAGCTTGACCGGGCTGTCGGCAAACCCGATGGAGGTGGTGTTGTTGTGATTTCCGCGGAAGTCCATAGGCATCACCGCTCGCACGGTGCATTCTTCTATGGCTGGGTCGCAGCCCGCGGGGCGGACGCGGTATTCCACGTCGTAGGTGATGGGTTGGTAACAGCGAAAGATGCCGTCGCAATTGGCGGAGGCGTTGATGTCGCCGGAGATGTTGGTGAAGCCGAGGTCGAGGTTGCTTTGGCAGACTTGGGCTTGGGCTGTACCTATGGTGAAAAACAGCAGAAAGCAATTCCAGTAAGCAGTGGGCAGGAAAAGGCTAGGGACGAATCGGCTTCGCATCACGATCTCTTAAAAAAAGAATTATTCTCGGAGAGGAGAATTATCCTGAGTTGCGCTTTACATGACGAAATCTGAAGAAGATTGTATCAGTCACTCGTGTTGGCGAGCTGCTGATGGCCTGGGCTGCTAAGCTACCCACACTGAATCACTGGTACAGCGAGCCCGTGGACGCGCCTGCGAAGCCGTCCGGCGGGGCGAGGAGGTGCGGAATGGCCTGGAATGAAGAGCTCACCCGGCTCAACGAGGTGCTGGCGGGGCTGTATTTCATGACCCGCGATTCCCTGCGGGTGGTGGACAATGCCGGGTTGCCCAAGGCGCATATCGCCTTTCAGGATAAGGCCATCGACAATTGGCATCAGATCTTGTTGGAGGCGGACCGTCGCGGCAAGGTCGCCGATGTGATCGACGCGGCGCTCCAGGATTATCCGGACGATCCGTTTCTGCTCCAGGCCAAGGAAGGGCGCTTGGCCACGGTCCGAGGGCCGGATTTGGATCAAGATCTGGATTGGCAGAGCGATGAGCCCGCGGCGAGCTTGGAGAAGATCATGGGTCGGCAAAGCACGCTGTTGCCGATCAGTTTTTTGACGCGGGGCATGGAGCGAGCGCGGTCGGTGGCTCGGATTCGATTGGAAAAAGGTTTCGGATCGGGCTTTGTGACCCAAAACAATCTTTTGGTCACCAATCACCACGTGATTGCCGACGTCACGGCGGCCCGATCGGCGGTGGTGCAAATGAACGTCCAGAAGTCACCGGAAGGGTTGGATTTGCAGCCCGTGGAATTCCGCCTGGATCCGGACGCGGGATTTGCCACCTCCAAAGCCGACGATTGGACGGTTTGCCGGGTGGACGGAGACGCCAACGCCGATTGGGGGTGGATCGCCCTCGAAGCGGCGCCGATCGAGGTCAATGGCCGGGTCATCATCATTCAGCACCCCGCCGGCGGTCCGAAGCAAATCGCCTTCTACCACAACCTCGTGACCTATGTGGACGAGCGGGTGGTCCAATATTTGACCGACACCCTGCCCGGCTCCTCGGGCTCGCCGGTATTCGACGATCAATGGCGATTGGTAGCCCTGCACCACAGCGGGGGTCACATCCGTGAGCCCGGCACCAAGAAAATCGTCTTCCGCAACGAAGGCATTCGAATCGAAAAAGTGATCGCCGGGGTCGCTGGAATGGGATGAGCCGATGAGCCGAATGCAAGCATTGGGACCCTTGGTCGATGTATTGGTGGATCTCTACCCGACCGAGGAAGGTAGTCGGCGGGTGGTGGCCGAAGCCGGTCTGCACCACGGCCCGATTCCATTTCAAGACGCCGCCATCGACAATTGGTTCGCGATTCTCGAAGAGGCGGATCGTCACGACGCGGTCGCAGCGGTGGTGGCGGTGGCCCAGGAGGAGTATCCCGAGTCGGCGGAGCAGCTCGCCACGGCTCTGGAAGCCTACGAGCAGGCCGAGCCTGCTCCGGAGGACCTGACGGCGGCGGGGCCGTATCGCCTTAATCTGACGATGTTGATGGTGATGACCGGGGTCCTGCCCGTTTGGTTCTACCTTCACATCTACCCCCTGGTGCAACGGAGCCTGGCGGTGGGAGCCCTGGGCGCCGGTTTGGCCGCGGGTTTGGTGGCGGCCTGGAAGCTGGCGAGCACCTTCATGGGCAAGAAGCTGAGCCAAGCCGGCAAGTCCCGCTTCGACCAGCTGATGCGGAGCTCGGCCACCTCCCGGCTGTTGGGTATGTTGACCCTTGCGACCCTGGCGCTCGCCCTGAGCACCACGTCCGTCTATCTGGTGCATGACCCCAAGCGTTCGGACGAGCTGGTGGTCACTCTGCACAAGACGGGTCCGGAGACGACCGACGGAACCGCCGCCGGCTCGGACAAGACTCTTGACTCCAAGACCCCCTTCGAGCCCAGGCCCAAGCTGCGCACGACCCCGACCCTTCCCTTGGACGGAGGGCCGATCTTCTTGCGGCCGCCCGGTGAGACCCTGGAGCTGTCGGTGGAAGGGTCGGCGGTTCTCGAGGTCGAGCCGGCGCGACAGCGGTTGTGGCCCTGGAAACGTCTCGAAATCAGACATATTCGGCCGCGCAAGCTCAGCGCGTTTCGTCTGGCGATGGGCCATCAGGTGATCGGCCGTTTGGCGGCGCTCGGGGATCCGGTGTTCAAGGTGTTCTCGCTCGAGGTCCTGTGGGATGGCGAGCCGGCGGGTCGGCTCGACGACGTTCGCCAAGGATTGATCTATTTCGGTGCCGATCGATCGACCATTGACGCCTTGCTCGAAGGGGAATCCACGGAGCAGAGAGAAAAGAGCCTCGGTAAATGCGTTGGCGGCAGTTCCTTAGAAGAGCTCATGGAGTTTTGGGATTCCGACCCTCAGGTATTGAATGCGACCCGACCGGCCGGCGCCCGGAAGCTGGAGATTCGGCTCATTCCTCGGCCAGCGGAGGCAGAGGATTTGAACCCTCCGGCGGAGATGGTAAAATCTACGGTGGACGTTTCCGCGGAGGCATTCACCGAGCCTGGGCTTCACACCGTCTGCATGTAGGAGCGACCATCAATGAGCCGTAAACCGCCGAGTCCCAGCGTCTGGAGCCGATGGCCGGCGCGTGGCGTCGGCCCATGCGCATGGGCCTGTGTGCTGGGCACGATGCTCGCCTTCCCCTTCCCCTTCCCCTTCCCCTTCTCCGTGTCGGCCGCGACGCTGCCGGAGGTGGAGGTGTCGTTCGTTCACGAAGCGCCGGAATTCGTTTTTCCCATGGGCGAGATTGAAGCCTTGGCTCGGGAGGAAACGATCCGCCGTCTGGGCAAAGCCTTCGGCTTTTTGCGGTGGCTGCCGAGTGGGCAGGCGGCTGCTCCAGACGCCGAATGGATCGTCAAGCTACGCCAGGAACAAGCGGGACCGGGTCTGATCATTTGGCTCGAGCACCACGCCAGGGTCGACGGCCGTGAGTTCGAGCTGCCCCAAAACCGTGAGCAAGAGGTTCTTTACGACCTCGGCAGCGTGATCCCTTCCCAGAGCCCGAGCCGGCTTCGGGATCGGGTGCGCAAGAAGATCGAAGAGCAGCTCCACGAGCAATTTCTCGACCTGGTGGAGGTCCAGCTCCTCCGTTCGATCGAGCTGGCCGATGACGTCCGGGCCGAAAACCCTGAGCACGGCGTGGTGGTGCCCCTGCGGCTGAGCGATCTCAAGGCCACCCGCGAATCCCTGATCGGGGTGCGGCTGAAGATCAACGACCTGCACTACGGCATGTTTGTGATCAAGGCCGCCGGTGACGTGTTGGAGGGTGATTTGGCGGGCTGCGTCCGTGGCCAGATCCAGCACTTCGAGGTGCCGCCGATCGATCTTCAGCCGCCGACCTGGTGGCACGAAAGCCTGCCGGAAGTGATGTCCAAAGCTCAGACCAAAGAGGTCTACATGCACGAATACGATCTCGATATCGGTGCCGGCGCTTCTACCTCGGACGGCATCGTCACGGATCCGGGCGATTGAGCGGGTCCGACATGATGCGATTCACAAGAAGCGGCTCTCAGCCGGTGGCGATCCATTGGGCGGCGATCCATTGGGCGGTGATCCGATGGACGGCTTGGGTTTCCATCGTGTTGACTTGGGTCCTCTGCTCGATGCCGTCCGCGAGCCTGGGACAGGACGAGGACGTATACGCCAAGCAAGGGCGGGCTGCCCTGGCCGGGGGCGATTACGAGCGAGCGTTGGAGAGCTTCCGTGCCGGCTCGGAGACGGCTCAGGATCCGGATCAGCAAACCAAATACCTCTTTTATCAAGCGGTCACCCTGCAGAAACAAGGCAATCTCGAAGCGTCGGTCGGCCTCTACAAAGAGTATTTGCGGCGAAAGCCGGGCTCCGGTGCGGCCCTCAACAATCTGGCGCAGGTCTATGCCGAGATGGGAAGCCCTGAGCCGGCTGAGAAGCTTTTCCGACGAGCGATCGCCCTCAACGACTCCCGCAACGCCTTCTATCGGCAGAATTACGCCGAGTTCCTCGATGCCCAAGGACGTTGGAAAGATTCCACCGCCACTTGGACCCGGCTGATCGACGGCAATCCGCGGGCGGAATCACCCCATCGGGCGATGATGGATCGCTATTTGGCGTCGGCGCCGGCGGATCGTCCCTGGAGATCGCTCCAGGGGCGGGAGCAACATCGACGCCAGAGCCGTGGCGAGGAGATGGTCGGTTATTTGTGGGGCCGTTGGGAAGACGGACAACCCGTCCGGGCGGTCTCGGGAGCGTTGGACGCCCTGGCCGATGCCGATAGCTGGCCGCCGGATTTGCGTCGCGAGCTGTTGACGGTGGTGGCGGTGGGTTTGGCCGCCCAGCGCTACGACGCCCGCAAATTTCTCGCCTCGGAAACCGCCAAACGACTGTCGACTTTGACCGGCGCCCCCAGGATCGAGCAAGGGGTGAACGAGCTGCTCCAGCTGCACGACCCGGACAACCCGAAGCTGGATCCCTTCGAATACCGCTGGTGGAAATCGGGCGACTTGGAAGAGGACCCACCCCGGGGCGTGTGGCCCGCGGACGGATTTCTACGGTTGATCCGCTCCCTCGGTCGCGGCTACCAACAGGACGAAAATTCCGACTTGGCCGCCTCCTACTTCCGATTGGCGGCGGATTTTCGCGGGGACGACGTCGACCCGGAAGCCATCAGCGATTTGGTGACGCTCTACGCCGGTGAGAATCGTTTGGAGCAGGTGGGTGAGATCGCCCAGGAATACGAGCAGCGGTTGTTCGGTGGCAAGGTGCAGGCCTATCGAGGCTCCAAGACCGAGAAGATTTTCGACTACCACCGGACCCTCGGCGGTATCTATTCCATCACCGGAGATTGGGGCGACGAAAACACGGTGACGTCGGCGATTTTCCAGCTCGACCGCGCTCTTGATATGTATCGACGTCTGGAGGACGAGGCCCCGGCGACGGCGCAGCAAAAGGCCCAATACACGCCCGAGCTCAACAGCCTCTTGGCCAAGGGATACGAATCCACGGACCGGATCGAAAAAAGCTATGAGGTGCGCATTGCCGCGGCGGAAACCTATCAGCGGAACGGCGACACGGAGGCGGCCAAGGAAATCCTGCGACCGATCGCTACCAAACCTCCACCGTCCACGGCCGACGACCGAATCAAGACCCGCTACTCCGAGGTGTTGACCCAGGTGGAGCCCCAGGATCTGCAGCTCGATTGGAAGAAGACCCCGTCCCTGGATCTCTCCAATTCCCGGGAAAAGCTGCGCCGCGACTCATCCAGCGGCGTCCGTCCATTCAATCGAGGGTTGCGGTATTCGGAGACCGATGCCGAGCGGGCGGCCAAGCAATTCAACCTTGCCCTGGAAAAGGATCCGAAGCTGGACGAGGCGTACGAAGCCCTCACCCGGTTGTATTTGGAGCAGAAGGACTACGACAAGGCCCTGGAAACGGCCGAGAAATGGGTAGTCGCCGAGCCCGAGCACGACCAAGCTCATCTCTACCGTTTCATGGCGGCGGAGTCGACCGGCGATTCGGATAAATCTGCTGAGGCTTTGGCTACCTACGGCCGAGTCGATCCCAAGGGCGCGGCGAAGATCCACCTGGAAAAAGCCGCGCTCGCCCTGCGCTCCGGCGACACCGACGCCGCGAAAGTGAGCCTGTATTACAGCCAAAAGCTGGCGGGCGACGATCAAGAGCTGGCGGCCACTATGCAACGCATGGTGAAGCAGCTGGAGCGGCAGCGCTAGGTCTGAGTGCTGGGGGAACGACGGCCTGGGGTAGCGCTTCGCGCAACCCCAGGCTGATGAAAACAACCGCTTCGCGGTAGCAGATGATCGTCGGAAGCTACCCCAGCACGTCGGTTGGGCCGCCCTCGATGAGGACGGCCCACGGCTCGCAAACAGAAGATCCGAATCAGAAGGCGATTTGCCAGGTCTCGGCGAATTCCAGATTGTCGATCAGGAAGTCTTTGCCGGCGCTGTTGTCGATGAATTGCAGATAGATGCGATCTACGTTGTCCACGGAGCCGAAGGCCGACACCGGGACTCGGAAGGTGCGCATATAACCTTGATCCTCGATGGTGGTGCAGCCGAATCCGTTGCCTTCCAGGCAGAAGGAGCGGGGCTCGGGGATGTCACCGTAGGCGTCGAGGTCCACGGACGTCAGGGATCCGTCGTCGCGCACCCACAGGCGGGCGAGCACCGGGCCGTCGCCGGTGAGCTGTCCGAGACGCAGGCTGAGCTGGAGGTAGGTGCTGAAATCCCGTTCGCCGGCCGGGATATCCCAGCGGATCCAGGCGTAGTCCGCCGCCGGACGCACCCGCAATGCTCGGGCCGTGTGGGGCGTGGTGCTCAAGGTGGCGGCGTCGACCGCGGACGCGATGTCCATTTGCGAGGTCGAGACGTTGCCGCCGAGGCTGTTCGGGCTCAGGTTCAGATCTTGGAAGTTGTCCACCACCCGGCGGGCGACGCGGGTGCTGAATTGGGTGCTGACCCCACTGGTCCAATCCCCGGGTACCAGGTTGCCGCGGATGTAGCCGTTGTAGAACTGCCAATCGTTCAGCAGCCAAGCATGCAAGAAGGCGTTGACGTAGCCCTGGGCGGTGCTCGGTTGATTCGTCTGGAACATCTCGGGGTTGTCGGTGAATCCGCGGTGGCTACCGCTCAAGAACAGCTTCATGCCCTTGTCGAAATCCCACGAGCTGGGGGTGGAGTATTCGTTGTAACCGCCGAGGTCGTAGGCGTCGAAGACCTGGCCCGGCGGCACGTCGGGGTCGCCCGTGCCACCGAAGACCAGATACGCCGAGGTCTCATGGCCGTAGAGGGTCTCGGAGGTATGCCGAGTGGGTGCCATGGAGACCACGGCCCGGGTGGTGAAATCGGGGTGGCCGTTGAAGTTGTCGGCCAAATAGCGGGCGGTCTCCCCGCCACGGCTGTGGCCGACGATGGCCGTATTGTGGAAGTCCACGGGCTGGGCGAGGGCGAAGTGGTTGAGGAAATTATTTTCGAAGCACTGGCTGGTCAGATAGTCCTCGGCTTCGTCGGCGGCGTTTTGGTGATCGGTGCTCGACGGATGACCGATTCCCCCGGGGGGCACGGCGATGACGTCGATGCTGACGCTCAACATGCCGTTGCGCGCCAAGTGATTCTGTAGATAGTCGTAATCCGAATGGGCAAAACCGTAGCCGTGCAGGATCACCACCATGGGCATGTCGGGAATCGAATCGTTCCAGCACGACTGCCCATCCGGGGTCCACTTCATGCGTCCCGCGGTGCCGCCGCAGGTCCAATTCCAGGTACACAGACCGGAATACTCCGTATGCAACGCGGGATCGCTGTTGGCGGCCTTCGAGCTCAGCAGGAGGTTGTCGTCCGGGGTGAACGGATTTTCCAAGCCGACGGCTGGAAGGGCGCAAAGCAACAACAGCAGGACAAAGATTCGTGAAGTCGGGTTCTTTGAGGCATTGCTAAACATGGGGTTCTCCTAGGGGTGAATCGGACATAGTTGTGGGATGAACGAACCATGGATTCCGATTTCTCACCCGAAGGAGATAAATTTCTTCTGGTCTTCCGCCGCGCGCTGCCTCCGCCGGCTCAGCCGCCGGTCAAGCGCCGTCGTGCGAGCCAGATCAGCAGGCCTGCGAGCACGAGGAGCCCACCCGGCGAAAGCGTCGGCACCTCGGGGATGGGCATCGAGTGGCCGAGCCCCGGATCGGTGATGTTCTCGCTGACGTCGAGGGCGTTGATCGCGAAGCCTTCGATGGTGAGTCGTCCGCCGTCGGCCACGGCGGTGATCATCTGACTGGTGAAGCAGGCATCGCCGTTGATCGCCGCCGCCAAATTCGCCGCCACCATCGCCGCCGTCTCCCCCGCCGTGGTCGTCACGGTCACGGAGCAGGTGGTCGAGTACCCATCGACCACGATCTCCACCTGCCCACCGGCCGCCGTGCCCTCGAAGTCCCAAGGCACGGACCCCATCTCGCATTCGTCCGGATAGCCGTTGGCGTTGATGTCCTCGGAAAGACCTGAGGCGATGTCGTCGGCGTCGGGTAGGTTGTTGAGGTTGCAGTCGTGAAAAATGGTCACCAGTTGGGGAGAGCCGTCGGCCCGGCTCAAGATCCCGACGTTGCTGCCCGAGCGATCATCCCACTCCCCGACATCGTTCCCCGGATCGATCCACCACCCGATGTAGTACTGACCGTCCGGAACCTCCTTCGGCACCTTTGGAAAGTGCTGCACGACGGAGCCCAGCTCCCCACCGGGATGGACCGTCGGTGTGTGGAACGAGCCCAGCTCGAAATCCGATTCCGTGATGTTCGTGTTGGTCGACGCGAAGTAGCGGATCTCGTAGGGCCGGGCCTCCGCTCCCGCCACGTCGAGGGTTCCGTTGAGAACCCGATGCCGGACCGACCACGGCCGGTGTCGAGGGATCGACGTGTCGGAAATCGAGTGATACCGCGTACCGGCATCCGTCAAATCTGGAATCAGCTGGCGGAATAGCCAGTACCCCAGCTCAGGTAAATAAGAGTCTTCGACGGTCTGGTTCTGACGAACATTGTCCCTGGTGAAAACCCCGATGATGATCGTCTCGGGACCTCTCTCGAAAATCGCCGTCTCATTGGTAACTCGTAAGCCGTCAAATTCGGGCTTGGACGAACTTGCCTTCGCGCCGTTTTTGCCGTAGTCAGCAAAGTCGCGACTTCCATCTGGGCTATTTGGAATCGGCAATAAGGCACCTTCCCCGTTCAATAGTATTGACCCGAGCGCCAAGTTATTTTTGAAGATGCCTTTTGCGGCGACGGTACCCGTGCCCTTCGGCTCGACAAAACCGGGAAGTGCGCCTGTCACCATTTGCTCCATTAGGAGACCGACGGCCCTCGGCTCGGCCGTGTTGAGGCCCATCCTGAAGTACCTCTCATGACCCTGCGCCTGATCATCCAAATCTAAGTCCGACAGGCCCGTATCTCTAAACATCGGCTCCCATTCCCATGACGGTTGGAGGAAATAACTAGGAGTCGGCTGGTCTTCGCCCAGCCCCACGCCACTTTGCCAGAGGATCGTTCGGTCGAGATCCGTGATGCCGGTGATCGGCCCGAAGCCGCTCGCCCAATCGCCGGCTCCCGCAAGCCAACGATTGAGACCGGAGCGGCCGAGAATGGCCTCCACGAGCATGCTGGTCGCGGCGTTGTCGCTCTGCTTCATCATCGCCAGATCGAGTCTCTCCAACGACAGATCTTTGCCGAGATCCGATGTGTCCAGTCCTGGGTCGTCCCGAGATTCGATCCACCATGGATTCCTCGTGAATGTCAGCGTCTGATTTGGGTCGACGCCACTTCCCGGCTCCGCATATTGCTGCCAAAGATAGCTGTGAATCGCGATCTTCGAGACGCTCGCGAGGTAAAAGGGGCGATCGCTCTGATATTCGACATATTGGCCCGTCCTGACATTTCTCGCGTAGATGCCGATGGTTCCCAATGTCGTTTCGTTGAAGATATCGAAGTCTTCGAAGTCTTCGATCAAACCGCGAATCGCCGAGGTCATCTCGAGCTCGCGTCCGTCGTCGACCAACGCATCCAGCTCGTAAAGTGGTCCGTGCTCGGCGCCCCAGATCGCCGAATACGGGCCGTCAAGAAGACCTGGGTCGACCTCGAGGTCCACCATGTGCCGAGTCGCTGTGGAATGATCGTCGATGCGACCGAGCATCTCTTCCGCGCTCTGCCCGTACCAGACAATGCCCGAAGGGGCGGTGTGAAGCGCCATAATCAAGGCGAAGCGAGTCTCTCCGTGGTCCGGGCTCTCGAAGGCTTCGAGATCGATCGGTACCCCTACCAACCCTTTAAGGGGCGCGAGGCCGGACTCGGGATCGAGAGGATATTGCGGCACCAGGAGATCTTGCAGCTCGTCTCGATGCAACGGGTAATAGAGGACGGTCCGCGGTTGGCGAGCTCCCCCTTGCCAGATGCCCGCGAATCGCGTTTCACCCCCATATTCGTAGGCTTCGATGTCGATGATCTGCATCCCGGCTTCGAACCTCGACTCCATCACCGCTTGCAGCTCCGCGTCGTCCATGGTGTAGCGAATAAAGGATTCATAGGGCTCGCCTCCCGGCAAGTAGATGCCGAAGAATCTTCGCTCTCCTCCGACCTCGACCACCTCCATGTCGAGCCAACGGCCCGGAACGGTAGCCACACTGTTTTGGAATCCGAGCCAACCCACCTCATTGACGTCGAACACCCACTCGACGTCTCGCCCTAGAGAAAACCAAATTCCGCTGAGTCGGAGACCCTCCGATGTGCGCCGAACCTCGATGTCCATCAGCTGGCGACCCGCGTTGATCTCGGAGAAGTTACGGATCTGGAATGTATTGAAATCGAGATCCACCGCGCAGGTCGTGGGTGACGCCCCCATGGTCTGTCCGGGAGGCGGGCATTGAGCGGCGGCGAGGCCTCCGAAACCGGCGCTGAACAGTAGAGCCAACATGCTTTGCCGGATCTTTCGACGAAGCGATGTCGACGAAAAACGTTTCTCAATCAGACCGTGGGTCAACATGGATTTCTCTCCAAGATCGATGAAGCCGACACACGATTCGCTGACCGGAAGCAATCCGTAGTGAATCGCGGTTGCCCTGGGGGACGTGTCGTTGTCGTGCTGCTCTCGACCACTACGCGCATTGGCGAAGCGAATCGGCTAATCGCGAGTCGATTTTTTTCGCGCGGGCTCGATCAACACGGGTCGGGAGAGGCTCCAGGCGGCCTGAGTGACGACGGTGAGGCGGGCCGGTCCGGGGGGCAGGGTGTGGACGGGAAGGGTGTGGAAGGTGGTGGCGCTCCAACCGACGGCGGGGTCGGCGGGCAGGTAGAGCCGGCGACCGTCGACTTGGCTGCGCAGATGGACGAGGGGATGGTCGGACGGGCAGTCTTGCCCACCGAGCCCGCCCGAGCCGGCCGACACGGCGCGGAACCCGCGACCCTTGAGCACGATCGGCTCTCCGAGAGCGGCCGATTCGGGCCATTCGGTGATCGTAGGACGCGGGATCGACGCGAGATCCGGGCGCGGCTCGATGCGCCGCGTGATGTCGCCGACCACGAAGAGGCTGCCGTCGGCGAGCAGCACGGCGGCGGGCTCGATCCGCGACTTGGCGAGCTCCGGCCCGCGCCGCCAGAGCTTACGACCCGCCTGGAGCACCTCGGTCACGCCGACCGGACCGTCGACACCCCGGCCCCCGGCCACCAGCACCCGACCGTCGGCGAGCCGCGTGGCGGACGGGCGGGAGCGCGCGACCTCCAGGCGACCGAGCGGCTGGCAGTCGTTGATGTGGCAGGCTTCGACGCTCGCCAGCGGAACGTCGGCCTGGCCGCCGATGACCAATATCCGCACCAGGTCGAGGTCGGGCTCGATCCAGGGCAGCACCGCGTGGTGGGCGCGAGCGTCGAACAGCCGCCCCTGGGTGGCGACCGGCTCGAGGGCGGCGTCGAAGACCTCGAAACGATCGAGCGGCTCGCCGTCTGTGTCGAGACCTCCGACCAGCCACAGCCCGCCGTCGGGCAAGGCGATCGCACCGTGATGGACCCTGGCTTCGGCGAGCGGCGTTGCCGGCGTCCAGCGATGGGACGGTAGGTCGTAGACCTCTTGGTCGGCCAGGGCCACGCCGTCGGTGTCGACACCGCCCGACACCACTGCTCGACCATCCACCAGGCGCGTGACCGTGTGGCCGGCGCGGGCGGTGCCGAGGGGCGCTGCCGCCGCCCAGCGGTCGGTCCTGGGATCGAAGATCGCGGCCCGCGCCGTGGGCCGACCGGCGGCGTCACGGCCACCGACCCAGAGCAAGCGACCGTCCGCGAGCCATGCCACGCCGCCGCCGGAACGTGGCTCCGGAGGCGAGGACGCTCGCTGCCGGCGATCGGACGCTGGATCGTAAATCCAGGGCTCCGGGACACCGACCACGAGCACGCGATTGTCGGGCAAGAGCGCGGCCCGCGGCATACCAGCGAGCGATCTGGGAGGGCTCGCGGGCATCGCGATGGGAGGGCCGCGCGGGTCGAGCAGCTCGGCCGAGCCGAGGGAGCTGCGCGTCTCCTCGCCCTCGCCACCGGCGATCAGCACCCGCCCGTCGGGCAGGAGCGTCGCTGTGTGACGCAGGCGCGCGTGCTCGAGATCGGGCGCCGCCGACCACTGGTCGCGATCCGGATCGTAGAGCTCGACGCTCGCCAACCGCCCGTTCGAGTTGCCGCCGGCGACTACCACGCGCCCGTCGGCGAGCAACGTGGCCGTGTGGCGATTGCGGGCCTGCGCCATGGGCGCGGCAGGGGTCCATCGGTCGTCGGCCGGATCGTAGAGCTCGACGCTCACCACGCCGCCGGAGTCGTCACCTCCCGCCACCAGAACGCGGTGGTCGCGCAGCAGTGTCGCGCTGTGTAGCCAACGCCCGCGCATGAGCGAGGCGGCGGAGGTCCATCGGTCGTCGGCCGGATCGTAAAGCTCGGCGGACCCATGCTGCTTTCGGCCCGCGGACCGGCCGCCGACGACGAGCACCCGTCCGTCGGCGAGACGGGTCGCGGTCGGGTTGTACCGCTCCACCGAGAGGTCACCGATCGGGCGCCAGGTGTCGGCCGCCGGGTCGTAGAGCTCAGTCGACCGAGTCGGCCCGCCGGCCACGAGGATTCGCCCGTCGAGCAGAACTGTCGCGGCGAAGCTGTGGCGTGGCGTGAGCAGGCCGGCGAGGGGCTGCCAGACGTGGGATCCGGGATCCAGGATTTCGACGCCGGCCATGCGCGACCCCACCTTTTCGCCGCCCACGGCCAGCGGCCGCCCGTCGCGCGAGAGAACGGCGACGTGCAGATCCCTGATCTCGGCCATATCGGGCAGAGCACGCCAGGTGTCGAGCTCCGGGAAATAGACCTCGGCCGCGGCCAGCCGGATGCTCAAAAACGGTTCCCAGGTGGTGCCACCGGTGACCAGAACCCGCCCGTCTTGAAGCAGGGTGGCGGCGTGGCGCACTCGGCGGGTGGTCATGGGTGCGGCCCATGCTCGCTCGAGCGGCGGCGGGATCGCGGACGAAGCGGTCGGAGCCTGACGCTCCGGTAGCCGGCGGTCGGAGGTCGGGCCGAAACCTCCGCCGGCCATCACGAGGGCGAGACCGATAACGCCTAAGCCGGCAGCGCCTAAGCCGGCCGCGCCTAGGCCGGCAGCGCCTAGGCCGGCAGCGCCTAAGCCGGCCGCGCCTAGGCTGGCCGCGCGGCTTGAGACACGACGGAAGAACGGCGATCCGTCGCCACGCAAGGCCCGGCGCAGGGCCCGGCCGTCCGCGGGACGGTGCTTCGGATCCTTGGCTAGGCACGCCAGCACGAGGCGTTCGAGGGAGGGTGACACGGCCACGCCGCGCCGCCGCGGTGGCACTGGCTCCTCGTGGAGCACGGCGCGGAGCACGGTGTGGGTCGCGCCTTCGAAGGGCGCCGCGCCGACCAGGCACTCATAGAGCACGGCGCCGAGGGAGTAGACGTCGCTCCGCCCGTCCACGGCGTGGCCGGAAACCTGCTCCGGGCTCATGTAAGTGGGTGTGCCGATCAGCGTCCCCGCTCCGGTGAGCCGCGGGTCGTCGAGCGAGCGCGCCAAGCCGAAGTCCATCATTCGCGCGACGGGACCGCTCGGTGTCTCGGTGATCATCAGATTCTCGGGTTTGATGTCGCGATGCACGACGCCGAGCCCGTGGCTGTGTCCGAGGGCATCGGCGATCTGCTCGACGATCGACAAGGCTTCGGCTTCCGGCAACGGTCCGCGAGCGAGCCGGGCTCGCAGGGTCTCGCCCCGCACCCTCGGCATGACCAGGAAGAGCCGACCAGCGTCGACCCCGTGGTCGAAAATAGGCACGATGCCGGGATGATCGAGACGCGCGGCGAGCCGGGCCTCGCGGCGGAAACGCTCGGCCATGTCCAGGGCCAGGGGATGGGCGGCCAGCAGCTTCACGGCCACCGTCCGCTCGAGGCGCCGATCGACGGCCTCGTAAACCACGGCCATGCCGCCTTGACCGATTTCGCGGATCAGCTCGTAGCGCTCGGCGAGCACGGCGCCGAGGGCCGTCGAGGCCCAGGGCGGGGTGTCGAGAAAGTCGTCGGCTTCGTCGACGCGGGCGAGCAGCGAGCCGACCTCTCTCCGCAGCTCGGAGTCCTCGACCTGCTCAATGAATCGCGGCCTCGACTCTCCCCGAAGCTCCAAAGCCCGCCGGAAGATCGACCGGATTCGCCGCCAGCGTTCAGCGTCCATGGCGGCTCAGGCGAGCCCTTCGGCCTCGGCGCTCGGATGCGAGGGATCGAGCTCGCGTAGAAGCCACGCACGGGCGAGCTGCCAGTCGAGCTTGACGGTCGCCGGCGAGACGGCGAGCACCTCGGCGGTCTCGTCGATCGTCAGACCGCCGAAGTAGCGCAACTCGACCACCCTTCCCTGGCGTGGCGCGAAGCGTTCGAGATCGTCGAGGGCGTCGACGAGGCTCTCGAAATCGCGACCGCCGCGTACATGGTGAGCGTCGTCGAGATCGACGATCGTCAAACCGCCGCCGCGCTTGTCGGCTTGTCGACGCCGTACCTGGTCGAGGAGAGCTCGGCGCATCTGGCGCGCGGCCACAGCCAAGAAATGGGCGCGATTGCGCCAAGTCACCTGCCGCTGGTCGACCAAGCGCAGGAACGCCTCGTGAACCAGGACGGTGGGCTGAAGGAGCGGATCGGGACGCTCCTGGGCGAGGAAGCTCCCGGCGAGCCGCCGTAGGTCACGATAGACGATGGGCGCCAAGCGGCCGAGTGCGTCTTGGTCGCCCTCGCTCCAGGCGATCAACCACTCGGTGACGCGATCGGTGTCGGCCGGCTCGTCGGCGCGCATCCCAAGCCTCCACAAGAAAAATTCAACCGCCGGCTCGGGCTCTTTGGGGGCGAGAGCGCGGGGAATGACTCGAAACGACAAAGGTAATTTATGGAAATTATAGCTCAAAGCGCCTGTCTGAAATCTCCCGGTCGGAGAATTCCACTGGACTGAGCGCGAAACGAAGACGCCGCGAAACGAAGATGCCGCGAAACGAAGATGCCGGGGTGGGGGCGATGGCCATCGATCGTCGTGCCCTGGCGGCGCGGTGCGCGCCGCGGGTTAAAATGTCGCGGTGAATCCTTCAACCTCAGAAGCTCCGCCCGAGCGACCGACCCGCGGAGCGGTGGTTTACGGCATCCACGACAAACTGCCGATGCTCGAGCGCATCCCCCTGGGTGCCCAGCATTTGGTGGCCATGTTGTTGGGCAACATCACGCCGCCGCTGTTGATCGCCGGTGGATTGGGCCTGGTGGCTGGGGAAACGGCCTTCTTGCTGCAAATGGCGCTGATCATGGCGGGCGTCTCGACGATCGTGCAGGCTTACCCCATCGGACCGATCGGCGGGCGTTTGCCGATCGTCATGGGCACCACCATCGCGTTCGTCGGCGCGTCCATCGCCACGGGCAAGCAATTCGGCCTCGGCGCGGTCTTCGGCGCGTGCCTGGTGGCGTCGTTGGTGGAGATCGCGTTGGGTTTTTCCATCACTCGCCTAAAAAAGCTTTTTCCGCCCCTGGTCAACGGCGTGGTGGTGATGTTGATCGGTTTGACCCTCATTCCCGTGGGCATGGATTACGCCGCAGGCGGTCCCGGGGCCGCGGACTACGGCGCGTTTCACCATTTGGCCATCGCCGCCTTGGTCTTCGTTCTGACCCTTTTCCTGAATCAATTCGGCCGCGGTATTTGGGCCTACGGCAGCATGTTGGTGGGGGTGATCGCCGGCTACGTCGTCGCGATCGCCATGGGTTTGGTGGATTTCCACTTGGTGGCGGAGGCCGGCTGGTTGGAGCTGCCCCGTCCCCTACCCTACTCCCTCGAATTCCACCTCGTGCCGATCGTGTTGATGTCGCTGGTTTACGTGATCACCACCATGGAGACCTTGGGGGATATCTCCGGCACGGTAGCGGTGGAAGGCCGCACCCCCACGGACGACGAGCTGCGCGGCGGTCTGGTGGCGGACGGCGTGATGAGTGGTTTCGCCTCCCTCTTCGGCGCCTTCCCCAATACGTCCTACTCCCAGAATGTCGGCCTGGTGAATTTTTCCGGAGTCGCCAGCCGACACGTCACCGCGGTGGCGGGTATGTTGTTGATCCTGCTCGGACTAGTGCCGAAAGTAGGCGCCTTCTTCGCCACCATCCCACCGGCGGTGATCGGCGGCGGTGGATTGATCATGTTCGCCATGATCTTCGCCAGCGGACAGGCCATCGTGCACCGTCAAGTGGAGCTCGACCGTCGCAACATGATCATCCTGGCGGTGGCCATCGGCCTGGGGCTCGGATGCGAGCTGCGCAAAGACGTGCTCCAGAACCTACCGGAGATGCTTCAGACCCTGCTCGGCTCAGGTCTGGTGACCGGCGGATTCACGGCTTTGTTGCTCAATTTGGTGTTGCCCGAGCAGACATCAACTCTCACCTCGGACGAATCCGAGCCAACCCTTTGACGAGCGCTCCTTCAAAAGAAAGGTATTCGATGATCGAATTTCACAATCCAGAAGCGGATGTCGCGGTAAAAACCATCCCCTACGAGTCGGCGGTGCCGATTCGCGGCAAAACCGTGGAAATCGGTTTGCTGGCCAATGGATTCCCGGATTCGGAGACTTTCCTCGGCCATCTCGCCGAAGCCCTGGGGCGCTTGGAGCCCGGCATTCGAGTGAGCAGCTTCAATAAGGGCAATCCGACTATTCCCGCGGGCGAAAGTCTGTTGAACGAGCTGAAGTCACGCTGCGCCGGGGTGGTCGCGGCGTACGGGCATTGAGGGTCTTGCACCACCGGCACCGTGCGTGACGGATACAACCTAGCCCTCCTCGGAATACCCGCGGTCGCCTTGGTGACCGAAGAATTTAGTCCCCAGGGCGATTTCGTAGCTCAATCTTTGGGCATGCCGGATTTGCCCCGGGTTCAGCTGCCCCACCCGGTGGCGGGCACCGGCGAGCAGCGCATGCGGACAATCGCCGCCGAGGTCGCCCCTCGGATCATCGACGCCCTGGAATCCACAGAGTCGAAATCTTCAGCCCAGGAGCCGACATCGTGACCGACCTGCTCACCGCGGTGGACGAGACCGTCGCTTTGGAAGAGCTGCACGCCCGCGGCTGTACCGACGGATTGCCGGTGGTCATCCCGACCCCGGAGCGGGTGGAGCCTATGGTGTTGGCCTCGGGCCACGATGCGGACATGGTGCTCGGCACCATGGGTCCCGGCAACGGCATCGCCACCATCGAGAAGGTGGCGGTGGCGGCGGTGATGGCCGGCTGTCTTCCGGATTACATGCCTTTGGTGGTGGCGGCGGTCAAGGCCGTGATCGCGCCCGTGTTCGACCTCACCGAGATGCAGGCCACCACCCACTGCACCGCTCCCCTGATGATCGTCAATGGACCGGCCCGTCACATCTGCGGACCGGTGGCCAGCGGCTACGGCGCCCTCGGTCCGGGCCACCGAGCCAACGCGTCCATCGGCCGGGCCTTGCGGTTGACCATGATCAACATCGGCAAGGGGCGTCCCGGGGTCTCGGACATGGCGCTCCTGGGTCATCCCGGCAAATTCACCTATTGTTTGGCGGAAGATGAGGAGAACAGCCCCCTGGCGCCGCTCCATGTGGACCTCGGATTCGAGCCTGACGATAGCGTGGTGACAGTGGTCGGCGCGGAGGCGCCCCACTCGGTGATCTTCAGCGGCAATGGGGACGATCCGCGGGCCTACGGCATTCTGCTCGATATGTTAGCCATCGGCCTTGCCAATCCAGCGACCAACAATGCCGTGCTCACTTCCGGAACCGGGGTGGTCGTGCTCAATCCGGACCACGCCGCGGTGCTCGCCAAAGCAGGTCTGAATCGAAGGGATATCGCCGAGGAGCTGTGCCGTCGATGCGTGATGGCTCCGGAGCTACAAACCCGTTTGATGCCCACCATGGTGGGGCCCAATCCCGAGCCGAGACCGGCGTTCACAGATCCGTCACAGATCTTGATCCTCATGGCCGGCGGCAACGGCCTCTACTCCATGGTCATGCCGTCGTGGAGCACCGGCACCCACAAAAACTCACCGTCGTCGGTGAAGGTCGAGATCGGTTTTTCCTGCGAGATTCCGGGGCTCAGCCCCGGCGGATAGGCTACCCAAACTCGTTACCGGCGATCCGCAAAGACCTCGTCCAAGGTCGACGCTGCGAGCACTTTGCGGCTCCAGCTCAAAAGGTCTTCCAAGGAGGCCTCTTGCAGGCGGGTCTCGAGCTCGGGGTCGACCCTGCCGAATTTATGCTCGATAAGCTCCAAGAGCACGGCCCGCCTCTCTTGGCGTCGGCCTTGCAGCTCGCCCTCCCGCAAACCTTTCTGCAGGCCGCTTTGCAGGCCTTCGGAGCGTGCCTGAGAGGCGATGTCTTCTCTCATGCGTTCGGCGATGTCTTCTCTCATGCGTTCTTTGATGCGTTCTATGCGTTGGCCGATCATGTTGGGAACCTCCTGCAGATCTCTGATTATCGGTAGTGTATCGCCCTCGGAGATTAAACGGGGCAAGACTGCCTGGTTGATGAAGGCGTGTCCGACGAGCCGCCTTCCGCCCCGCTAGAAGACCTGTACGAGTCACAAGAGGCTTGCCGACCACGCCCGTGGAGTAAGATCGGTGCATGAGAATCCTTGTGGTGGAAGACGAGACGGTGCTGGCGGATTCCTTGGTGGACTTGCTGGGTCGTGAGTCCCATGCGGTGGATTTGGCGACGGACGGAGAGCAGGCCGATGAATTGGTGGCCGGCAACGACTATGACTTGGTGATTTTGGATTGGACCCTGCCCCGCGGGCCCAGCGGTTTGGAGTTGCTCCGTCAGTGGCGGGCCTCCGGACTTTCCATGCCGGTGCTCATGCTGACCGCCCGGGCGGCGTTGGAGGATCGGGTCGGCGGGCTCGACGAGGGGGCCGACGATTATTTGGTCAAACCGTTCGCCAACGAAGAGCTGCTGGCGCGGGCGCGGAGCCTGCTGCGACGTCGAGAGCGACCGATCTCCGCCCTCATCGCCGATGACGTGGAGCTGGATCCACGGTCGCGAACCGTCAAGATCCGAGGCGAGGTGATCGAGCTGCCGCCCAAGGAGCTGGGCATCTTGGAGTATTTGCTCTCCAGGCTCGACGAAACCGTCAGCCGCACGGAGCTGGTGGAGCACGTTTGGGACGATTCCTTCGACGCCATGAGCAATGTGGTGGACGTCATGGTCTACCGGCTGCGTAAGAAAATCGACGGCGGGCAAAAGCGCAAATTGCTGACCACCGTCAAAGGTCAAGGTTACCGGCTGCTCAGCCGGCGAGCCTGATATGGCCGACCGCGGTTGGCCGGGTAGCGGTCGAGCGCTGCCGATGCTTTTATTAGGGAGCCTGCTCGGGCTTCTGGCCATGGACCTCGACCGTCGCCAGACGGTGATCGACGAGCTGGACGCGGTGCGGCGGTTGGGCGAGATCCACGCCGACGCGGCGGTCGCGCATCTCTGGGTGGAAGAGCTGCTGTCCGGCGACGAGGTCGACGTCACGGCCCTCGAGGAGCGGCTCAAGCGCTTGGACGCCGGTACCGAGGCGTTGATTTCCGGACCTTGGGCCCGCGCCCAAACCCAAAACGACGAGCAGCTGCGACGGCTTCGCCGGGACGTAGCGCAATTCCAGCAAATTACCGTGGACCGTTTGGAGGGCCGACAAGAAGGCCTGCAGGTGGGAATCGGCTCGCTTTTCGACGTGGAATACGACCGGGTCTTTCAGCTCGTCTTGGATCGCGTCGCCCAGCTCGAGCAGAGCTTCGAGGCCCAGCGCAGCTGGGCGGAGCGGCGCCATTCCCGATGGTTTCGATCTCTGCTCGCCCTGTGTGGCCTGGCGGTTCTGGCGACCCTATGGCTGGGGCTGCGGCGCGAGCGGGAACGTCAGTGGGAACGTCGGCGGGCTGAGCACGAGCTGGCGGAAAAAGAGCAGCATGTGCTGAGGCTGCAGAAAATCGAGGTGCTGGGCCGGTTGGCGGGTGGCCTGGCCCACGATATCAACAATTATTTGGCGGCGATTCGCAGCCAATGCGAGCTTCTGAAGTTGGAGCTCGAAGACCTGCCCGGACCTTCCGAAAAACACCGAGCCAGGTTGGACGCCGTGCTCGGCACCTCCGCCCGCGCTGGAGCCTTGATCGACCGGCTTCTGGCGTTCGGTAGCCGCAAGGCACAAGTCTCTGAAGCGATCGATCTTTGCGAGGTGATCGAGCATATGGCGCCGATGCTGCACGCCACTGCGCCTGGCGGCGTGCGCATCGAGATCCGGTGTCCCGCGGATCTGTGGCGGCTGGAGGCGGAAGCGGTCTCGCTCGAGCAGGCGATTTTCAACTTGGTCCTGAACGCCCTCGACGCGCTGGAGGGTCGTGGGCGGGTGGTGATCGAGGCGGCTTGTCGGCCCGAGGGCCTATCGACCCCGGAAGGCGAGCGGGTCGACGCGGTGGAGATCAGGGTGGCCGATGACGGCCGAGGAATCGACAGCGAGGATTTAGAGCATATCTTCGAGCCGTTTTGGTCGAGCAAAGTGTCGCAGGGTGGCGACGGTGCCGGCGGGCACGCGGGCCTGGGGTTGGCGATCGTGCAGAGCACCCTGGCCCGGGCCGGGGGCGAGATGTCGGTGCGCAGCGAGGTCGGGGTCGGTACCACCTTCACCCTTTTGCTGCCCCGTGCGGTCCGAGAAGATGCTGCGAGCGACGGGAACGCACCCGCGCTCGATTTGCAGACGCTCGGTGGCGACGAGCGCGTGCTCTTAGTGGACGACCACGAGGAGCTGAGGGAGGCCACGGCCATGTTGCTCGAAACCGTCGGTTACGAGCCGGAGACCGCGGAGACTCTCGAGCAAGCGCGAGAAAAGATCCGCGACGGTGGCTTTGACGTATTGATCGTCGACCTGAACCTTCCCGATGGCGACGGTTTGGCCTGGATCGAGGATTTGCGCCGGGAGGGCACGGCGTGGCCCGCGGTGGTCTACTCCGGGCGGGTCGCCGAAGGACGGGGCTCGGCCCCGGGACAATTGAAGAGGTGCCGAGAGCTGGGCATCCCCTGGGTAGCCAAGAACAGCCCCACCGGGGATCTGTTGGTGGCTTTGCGTCGGGTTCTCCAAGGGGAATCCGGTGATTCGGAAAACCCACCGGAGGGCCGTTCATCTTCGGTTCATGAAAGCTCTGGTAGCTTGGGCTCGGAGCGATGAGCAGCCCACCTTCTCCGACCCGTCCAAGGGACCTTTAGGAGCTTGCCCGTGATTCTCTTAGCCGACGACAATCGAGATCTCCGCGAAGCGCTGGCCGAGCAGTTGCGCCGCCGGGGATATGAGGTGACGGAAGCGGCGGACGGCTCCGCCGCCTTGGAGCTTGCCTCCGAGAGCTTGGACCGGCTCCAAGCGTTGGTGACCGATTTCGATATGCCGGGTTTGGACGGTTTGAGCCTGGCGAGAAAGATCCGGCAGGAACGGCCGGATCTCAGGGTGTTGTTGATCACCAGCCGCCTTCCGGGCGAGCTGCCGTCGGGGTCGTCGTCGGTGGAGGTGTTGATGAAGCCCTTTGAGGCGGTCGAGGTGGAGCGCTGGCTCAAGGCCGAGCCGGCTCGACAGACGACGGAACGCGAGCTTGCCTCAGACCTCGACGTTGCCGACCAGAGCTCGTCCGAAGCTCTGGCCTCCTCTCGAGCTCAACAGCCGGGGTCCGCGGGTTTGGGACCGGCGAGATTTGCGGCGGTCGCGGTCTCGACGGTCCTTCTCTGCCTGGCGTGGATGGGCGTCAACACCTGGTTGTCACCGGCGGGCGGGTCCAACGCCGCGAGCCGACAAGCCTTGCCCGATCCTCCGGCTGAAGACCCCACCCGTTCGGCGGCCATCGATGGTTTGAGCCCGTTGGGAGTCATGGCGGCTCCGCCGGATCGCTTCACCTGGAACCCGATTCCAGCGGCCACCGAATATCGGTTGTTCTTGACGGATATCGACGAGCTCGAGATCTGGAGCGTGGAAACGTCTGCACCCGAGACGGAGCTTCCGTCGGAGCTACGAGCCCGATGGCAACCCCTCACCGCCTTTTATCTCACCGTCCAAGCCTTTGACGCCCAAGGCAGGCTGTTGGCGTCGAGCGTGGGGGGACGATTGCGGGTTGTGCCCGCAATGCCGGCCGGCGGCGAATCGCAGCCCATGGACACACAGCCCATGGAAACACAGAGCGTGGAATCACAGACCCATGCAATCGCAGAACAGCCTCAACTTTCAGGAGCCGGAACATGATGCTCAACAACCTCAGGACCCCGATCATCGCGGGGCTGCTGATGTCCATGCTCGGGCTGGGGGCCCTGGCGGCCGGTGCCGGGACGGAGCCTTTGACCCTTCGGGTCGAGGACGGCGTCGTGGTACCCGGACAAATCGCCGCCGTGGTCATTCGCACCTATTCGCCACGGGGATTGACCCAAGGGCAAATCTGCTTGGGTGGCGGGGGCGGAGCGCCACTGGTCCCGGGCACTGGCCCGGTCTTGGAGGAGCTGGTGGGCTTCGAGGTCTTCAGCCCCCAAGAAGACGCCGTGGTCGACGCGGACTTCGATGCCCAAACCGGCATGACTCTGCTCACTTTCCAATCGCCGAGCGCGGGGGTCAACGAAACCGATGGACCGATGGCGGTGCTCTTTTATCGGGTCTCGGCGTCCGCCACCCCCGGCACGTCCATCGAGGTGGCGATCGACCCTGGGGATACGGCGGTCTTCGATGCCCAATCGTCGGCGGTGGCGATCGAGCCTCGCTCCGGCACCCTCGACATCGAGCCGTCTTCGGCTCCGCTGGAGCTGACCGTGGAGAGCGGCGCCGGGTCGCCCGGGCAGACCTTGGACCTGGCGATTTCTACGGAGCGGAGCCTGCCTTTGGACAGTGGCCTCTTGGTGATCACCTTTGGTCCGGGCTGGCTGGCGGATGATTTTCCCGCGGGTTTCGAGCTGCTGACCGACGTTCGGTACGGTGCTGTGAACGTGGAATGGACGGTCCCGAGCCCGGGTCGCCTGGAGATCTCCCTGAGCTCGCCGGATCACACGTTCAACCGTGTTCCGGGGGACGTGCTGAGGCTGCGTTGGCCGATTCATCCAGGGGCGGAGGTGGGGTCTCTCCATCAGCTGACCCTGGATCCGGCTTCGTTCTTGGTCGGCTCGGGGGGCGGTAGCCTGGAGCTGGCCTTGGAGTCGGGGTTTGTGGAGATCCTGCCGGTGACGCCTCTCTTCGAGGACGGCTTCAATTCGGGGGGCCTTACGGCTTGGTCGAGGGTCGTCGGCGCCCAAGCGTTTTGAAACCGAGGGCCCCGAGCCCAAACCAAAGCCCGAGCCCAAGGGCTGCGGCGACGGCCAAAATCAGCCATGGCCGAGCGAGCAGCCGACCGGCCGAGTCGGGGGCGGAGACCAGCGCCGGCGGATCACCCCACAGCACCCAGGCCGCCCACAAATGACCGTGATTCCAGCGCGGATCGGCCCGCAGGCGCCGTTTTACCTCGACCAGAGCTGCGGCCGGGGTTCGGCCGTCGCGCAAGCCTTCATAAAAGAGCTCTAGGACGATGGCGGAGGTGCGGTCCCCCACCGGCCATAAGCTGGCGAGCACCCCTTGGGAGCCCGCAGCGAGGAAGGCCCCACTCAACGAGCCCAAAGCGCCGAGGTCGCCGTCGTCCGAGACCGCTGATCGGCACGCCGCCAACACCGTTAAATCCGGGGAGCCGGGCAGGTCGGCGATCTCCGGGGGGCGCAGCAGGCCGTCGAGGGAGGGTCGGCTCTCATGGGGCGGTGCCGACAAGATCAATGCGGCTCCACGGCCGGGATAGGGCTCCACCACCGCGTGGGTCGCGAGGTGGAGAACCGAAGCTCCTTGGGCGAGACCCTTGCGAAGAAAGGCCTCGGTGGCGTCGGGCCCCGTGGCCAAGTCGGCGGCACCTTGCAATAGCTCCGCGGCGGTCCGCAGCTCGGCCGCGGCCGCCGGCAATCGCGGCAGCGAGGCTCCGCCCAGCCATCGACGGGTCGCTTCAGATCCGAGGGCATCTCCTAGGCCGAGAAAACGATAAGCCGGAGCGGCCGACTCTCCGGTCCTCAACGACGCCAACGTGGCCGCGGAGGGCAAGTAGGTGATCCTGGCCAAGTCGACCGCCACGGTCTCTGCTTCCATGCCCACCGAGCCGTCGGCTTTCGGCACCGGCAGGAGCTCCATGGGCAGCACGCCCAACACGCCATCGGTGACCACCAGCCATTCCGAGCCCGCTTTCAAGCCCAGGGGACCGAGCAAAACCCGACCGAGCCGGCTCAGGTCCTCGGCGTTGGGAGCTTCCGAAGACGCCAGCGCACGGTGGACGCGCAGCACCATGGGGTGCAAGCGGTCCGGGTCGGAGCGGGTCAGGGTCAGCGCCGAGAGGTCGCGGTGGCCGCCTCGGCTGGGTGGTAGGACCCACACATAAAGCCCATGTTCATCGAGCCAATATTCGGCCAGGCCGCGGCCCGCAAGTCTCTGCAGGAATCGGTCGATGTCGAGCACCCGGCCGGCGTCCTCGGCCGACTCCTGCTCAGTGGGCTTTCGTTGCAAAACCGCCGACAGCTCCCTTTCCTTCGCCCGCTGGACCACCTGCCAAGACGTCTGGGTTTGCCGGCCGGGCGGCAGGGTTCCGGTGAGCACCCGGATGGCTGTGGAATAAATCGCCCTTCGATCCTTGAAGAATGAGCCTCGCAAATGGGGGCTCCGGACCCGATCACGGATCGATTCCACGATATCCAGGGCCTGATCGGCGTGGCGGCGAGCGGCCTCGGGCTCTCCGGCTTGGAGAAAGAGCTCCGCCAAACCCGCGTGCGCGGACCATCTGGGCTCGGGCCATCCACCCTCTGGAGTGGTTTCCAGACACTGCTCGAGGGCTCGGCGTGCCCGTTCCGCATCGCCCTGCCGGCGCCACAGCTCGCCCAAGAGGTAGAGGGCTTGGACCTCACCGTAGTTGTCCTTGGCCTCGCGAGCCAGCTCCAAGGCCCGGGAGTAGGCGAGCTCCCCATCCTCCGGCCGTTGAAGATTGAAATCGTAGGCTTGCCCTCGGATCAGCCAGACGTCCACCTGGCCGGCGAGGTCGTCCTGCCGGTCCAAGACCTCCTCTGCCCGATCCAGGGTGTTGAGGGCCTGTTGGGGGTCGTCGAGATTGCGATAGAGGGCGGCGGTATTGACCAGAAGACGGCTGAGTGGGCGAGGCTCCAGGTCGTCTTCTTGGAGCAATCCGTTGTAGAGCTCTAGCGCCGGCCGAAATTGGCTCAGCTTCTCCAGGGTCACACCGCGGTTGATCACCGCGGTCTGGCGTCTGGCGGCGGACCATTCTTGGTCGGGGTGGGATTCCGCCAGTTGTTGCGAGCGAAGGTGGAAGTCGAGGGCATCGGAGAAACGGCCTTCGGCTTCGGCCACCAGCCCCAAGTGGGTGAGATTGTCGGCGGCCGCCGAGGTTTGGCTCTGGCTCTCGTTGAGGGCTAGGGCCTGCTCGAACCGCTTCCGGGCGGCACCCGTGCGACCCGAATGCAGGAGCACGATGCCCAGGTTATTGAGGCCCCGGGCCAACCGAACCGGATCGTCGGCCTGTCTCCGAAGCTCGACGGCGCGCCGGCAATGCTCGATGGCGGATTCCGGCTCGCCGATTTCCGGCAGCAAGACGCAGAGGTTGTTTCGAGCCTGGGCTTCGTCGGCTGCTTGTGATGTTGGACCGATCCCCGAGGGATCCACGCGTTCCAGGAAAAGGAGGTAGGCATCTCTGGCGGCACTCAGCTTGCCGTCGAGGTGCAGCTCGACGGCTTGCTCGAGAAGCGGCTTGGCCGGTGTGGCAGGGGCTACCGGCACGGTGTTCGCCCCCAGGGTGTCCCACCCGATCAGAGCACCGACGCAGATCCAAGCCGGGAGCAAGATGCGCGGGATGGAGCTGGGACGACAAAAAGTGGATCGGACCACGGCTGAGATTGCCATGGTCCGATCCTAACCTACGCGCTGTTCGGGAGATCAGGAGATCTAGCAGCCACCGAATGTGGTCAGATCTTGAATCGCTTCCGCGGCTCGTCCCTCGATATTTCGATAGATCTTCGATTGGCCGGTTTGGGTATCGGTGATCTCGATGTCCAGCCCCAAGTTGGTGGTCGCCGAGATGAAGATCCAATGGGTTCCGCTCAGGGAGCAGCCGTCGATCACCTTGAGCAGAATCTCCGCGTTCTGCGAATCGAAGAACCAGAACACACCGGATTGATCGGAGAGCGGCACGGATCGGCCGAGGCCGCCATTGCCGTTGGTCGCCCAGCGGATGCTGACGCTGAACCGGTTGTCTTGCAGGCAGAGCACCTCATCGGTCGGCACACATTCGCCGGCGCCTTCGTCGTTGTCTACCAAGGTGAGCACGGAGATGTAGCGAGCGGGATCCAAACCGGCGCCGCCGGTAGGCTCGGTCAGCCGCAGCTCGAGGGTCTCGGTGGGCTCGGACTCCGCATCGTCGATGATCGGCACTTGGAAGGTCTTGGAGCTGCCGTCACCGTCGGCCCAGAAGAGGGTGCCGGCCACCGTGTCGTAGTCCTCGCCGGCGATGGCGCTGCCGTCGATCAGGTAGTAGTCGACACTGACGTCGCCGGTTTCGCCACGGCTGCGCTCAACGGTGATGGTGGCGAGGCCCGCTCCTTCGTTGGAGAGGAAGGAACCGGACGAGAATTTGAAGGTGCCGGGTCGGTTGTCGGTGCCACCACCGCCACCACCACCGCCACCACCACCGCCACCACCGCCGCCACCGCCACCGCCGCCGCCACCGCCGCCGCCGCCACCGCCGCCGCCGCCGCCACCACCGGTTTCGGAGATGACCAGGATCGCGGATCCCCGCTCATCGTCGATGACAGCACCGCCGGAGACGTTTTCGAGCACCAGCTGAACGGTCTCGGGTCCTTCGGTCACTCCGTCGTCGATGATCGAGATGGTGAACATGCGCGAGGAGCCGTCTTGATCGGCCCAGCTGAGGGTGCCGCTGGTGCCTTGGTAGTCCTCGCCGTCGACGGCGGTGCCGTCGATGGTGCGGTAGTCGACCGTGATCGGGCCGTCTTCGCCCTGGGAGCGCTCGACGATGATCGTGGCTGTGCCCGCGCTTTCGAGCACCTGGAAGCTCGCTTCGTCGAATTTGACGAGGCCGGAGTCGCTACCGCCGCCACCGCCGCCACCGCCGCCACCGCCGCCACCGCCACCACCGCCACCGCCGCCACCACCGCCGCCACCGCCGCCGCCACCGGTTTCGGAGATGATCAGCACAGAGGTGCCTCGCTCATCGTCGATGATGGCGCCGCCGGAGACGTTTTCGAGCACCAGCTGCACAGTCTCGGGTCCCTCGGCAATGTCGTCGCTGAGGATCGGGATGGTGAAGGTGCGGGACGATCCGTCTTGGTCGGCCCAGGTGAGGGTGCCGCTGGTGCCTTGGTAGTCCTCGCCGTCGACGGCGGTGCCGTCGATGGTGCGGTAGTCCACGGTGATCGTGCCGTCTTCGCCCCGGGAGCGTTCGACGGTGATCGTCGCGGTGCCGGCGCTTTCGAGCACCTCGAAGCTTGATTCATCGAATTTGACCTCGCCCGGTCCGTCGGCGAAGGCTGGAAGGCTCAGGAAAAGGCCACAGGCCGTGGCGAGCTGTGCGAAACGTTTGAGTTGGCTCATCGATTGTCTCCTTAGGAATCTGGGCCGTGCGGTTCATTTCCTCCGACCGTGGGCCAAAGATAGACGACCGTCTATGAACGCATCATGAACGGGAAGAGGCTGGGCCATTTTTTTTCGGATCAAATTTTAGATGCCTTCGCCCTCACCCCTGCGCTTCCAAGAGATCTTCGCAAGATCGAAGGATTTTCCGGTCGGTTTTCTCTAACGAGGAAAGTGCCGGTCTCTTTGAGGATCCGCGACGTTCGAATATCCAGGAGCAAAGGGCTTGAGCAACCTGACCGTCGATTTGATCAGCATCGTGATTCCGGCCTTCAATGAATCGCTCGTCCCATTCCAGGCTCGACCGACTGCAGGGCCTGCTGCCCGTCATGGTTTTGGCATTCGTGCTCTTCTTTGTCTCTTTGGGGGCCAGGGATCTGTGGAATCCGAACGAGCCGACCTATGGCCGGGCCGTGGTGGAGATGTTCGAAAGCGGCAATTGGCTGATTCCAACGGTCAACGACAAGGTCTTTGCCGAAAAGCCGATCCTTTACTATTGGCTCGCCTTGTTGGCCTCCTCGGCCTACGGTGAGGTCAACGAGCTCACCCTGCGGATCCCTTCGGCCATCGCCGGCTGTTGCAGTGTGGCGCTCACCTATTTCTTGGTGCTGCCCTATGTGGGACGCCGCCGGGCAGCCCTTGCAAGCTTGCTCTTCATCACTCTTTATCAGGTGTTTTGGGCATCCCGAGCCGTGCAGATGGATGTCTGGGTGATGTGCTCCACCCTCGGCGTGCTCTTGCCGTTGACCCGAATGCTCGACTTCGGAGCGTCACCCCGGCTTGCTTGGTGCCTTGCCGGAATCGCCGCAGGCATCGGTTTCACCGCCAAGGGTCCGGTGACCTGGATCCTTCCCGCGGTGGTTTTCGGGGCCTATGTGGTGGCCCGCAAGCGGATCCGAAAGGTGGCGTCGGGCCCCTTGTGGATTCCCGTGGTCGTGGCTCTTCTGGTGGGCTCGCCCTGGTATCTCATGCTCTGGTTTCAAGGTCAGACCGATTTCATTCACGAGGTCTTGATTCGGCAAAACTTTTATCGCCTTACCGATGCTTGGGATCACGTCCAGCCCTGGTGGTACTACTTGGAGTACCTGTGGATCGACTACCTGCCATGGGCGTTTTTCCTGCCGGCGGCATGGTGGCTCAGACCCAAAGACGAGCACGAAGCGAATCTACACACCCTGAGCTGGTGGTGGATTGTCGGCATGGTCGGCTTTTTTTCCCTGTCCGAGAGCAAGCGGGCTCCTTACATTCTGCCGATCGCGCCCGCCGTGGCCATCCTGGCGGCAGGGGTCATCGACCGATGGCTCTCCCGGACATGGAGCTCCAAGCTCGCGGGAGCGGAGTCTTCCGGCTCGGGCCTTTCCGGGATGTGGTATCGGCGGTCGGCACGCCGGCCGGCCTATGGGGCCTTCATCTTCCTGGCGGTGCTCTTCTCCGCCGCGTCCATCTACCTTTTGGGTCCGTGGCTCAAATCCAGGGGTGACGTGCCCGCTCATTTGGGGCCGATCGCCAACGGCCTGGGTATTTGGCTTCTGCTGTCGAGTCTGGTCGTTTGGGTGGGCATCCTGAACGCTCGTCGGGTCCCGGCCCTCGCTCCCATCGGGCTTTTTTCCACCATGCTCGGGGTGTACGTGTTGGCGGCGGTGTGGGCCTTGCCCGCGGCCGACGCCAATAAATCAGCGAGGGATTTCTCCGCCGAGGTTGCCCGGCTGATCGATGAGGACGGCCGGGCCCTCGCCTCCTTCGACTTTTGGGATTGGCGCGCGGGTTACTCGTACTACATGTCCCGTCCGATCGAGAACCTCAAGAGCCGCGAGCAGCTCAAGGACTTCTGGCAGCAGCCGAAACCCGTTTACATCTTGGTGGAAGAAGAATCCGAGCCCAAGCTGAGGAAGATCCTGCCGGGAGCAGAGGCGGTCTTGGAGGGTCGAATCGGCGGGCGACGGGCAATGCTTTTTTCCCGCTCGAAGCCGAGCAGCGACGCCGTCGCCCAATTGGACGAACCCTGAGCCCTGCCCCGCGCAATTGGCGCGATCTACCGGCGCCGTCTCAGCCGGCGAGCACCTCGTCGATGGCTTTGAAGAGATCCTCGGAGCGAATGGGTTTGGCGACATAGCCGTCCATGCCCGACGCCAAGAGACGGTCCCGCTCCCCCTCCATGGCGTGGGCGGTCAGGGCGATGATCGGAATGCGGCTTTTCTCACCGTCCATGGCCCGAATGCGAGCCGTCGCTTCTACGCCGTCCATTTCCGGCATTTCGATGTCCATGAGCACGACGTCGAAATCCTGCGCGGTCAAGAGGTCGATCCCTTCTCGGCCGCCGCCGGCGATCACCACCTCGTGGCCGGGTTGCTCGAGGAAGCTGGAGGCCACGAGCTGGTTGATCGGGTTGTCTTCAACCACCAGGAATCGAAGGGGGCGCGATCCGTTTTCGGGCACTGCCGTTGAGGCCGTTCCTGGGCCGGGCTCGATTTGAGCGACCGTGAGCTGGGCGGTAAACCAAAAGGTCGAGCCCGTGCCGACCGTGCTGTGGACCCCGATATCGCCCCCCATTTTCTCCACCAGCTGCTTGGAGATCATGAGGCCCAATCCCGTGCCACCGTATTTGCGGGCGGACGAGCCGTCCACTTGGGAAAACGGCTTGAACAGCCGATGCATTTGATCCTCCGGGATGCCGATACCGGAGTCGGCGATTTCGAACCTCAGGGTGGTCGGCCTATCGACCTCGGGCGGGTCGGCATCGGGTCCGTCGGCTGTGGCTTCACCGGCGGTGGGCTCCACGCGGACACGGATCTCGACCCCGCCCTGCTCGGTGAATTTGATCGCGTTGCCCGCCAGGTTCAGAAGCACCTGGCGCAGCCGGTTTGGATCTCCCCGCAGGGCCGACGGGACCTGATCGTCGAGTTGAGCGGTGAGCTCGAGATGCTTTTCGATGGCCGCGGCTCTGAGCATGTCGAGAATGGACTGGACCAAGGATTCGAGATCCAGGTCCTTGAGCTCCAGCTCCAGCTCGCCGGCCTCGGCTTTGGAAACCGTCAGAATGTCGTTGACCACCGCCAACAGGCTGTCACCGCATAGGCGGATGACTTCCGCGCATCGACGTTGCTCCTCTTCGAGGTCCGAGCGGAGCAAGATTTCCGTCATGCCGATGACCCCATTCATGGGGGTGCGAATCTCATGACTCATGGTGGCCAGAAATTGACTCTTGATGTCGGCCGCCACGCGGGCCTCGTCGCGCGCTGCTTGCAGCTCCTGGGTGCGGGCTCGGACCTCCGCTTCGAGCCGGTCCCGTTCCCGACGGTGTTGGAAGGATCGAATCCAAATGCCCATCCAGATCAAGGAACCGGTCAGCGCCAACCAAGCGATCCTCGCCGGCCAGGTGAGATACCACGGGAACGGGGCCTTCAGCCGGAGGCTCAGCGAGTCGTAGATCTTGTCGTTCAAGTCTCGGGCTTCGAGCTGGAAAATATATTCGCCACCGGGCAAATTCATGTACTCCGTGCGGGTCTGGTCGGTCCAGTCGGTCCACTCTTCTTCCAGGCCTTGTAGGCGGAAGCGGTAGCGTGCTTCCGGCGGCTCGTCGAAAGTCGGAGCCACCCAGCCGAGCTTGATGCGGCTGCCGGCGTCGGGCAATTCGAGGAGCTCGGTCAGGGCCTGGTGCTCTTGGTTCACCATCAGCTCCCTGAGCAGGAGACGGCGGCCTGGTGGCGGGCGAACGCTTTGATCGTCGAGCTCGCCGTGGAATCGGAAGAGGCCCTTGGCGGTGGCAATCCAAGTGCGTCCGTCGGCGTCCGGGAGGTAGTCGTAGGCGGCCTGGGACGGCAAGAGACGAAAGACGCTCGAAGCCGTCTTGAGCTCCGGCCCGACCGTGTCGATCCACAGCGGATATTGATCGTCACGGGTGACCCAGAATTTGCCGTCGCCTCCCGCGGTCACCCGGGCGATGCCTCCGGGATTCGGACCGAAGAGATCGCTGGGACGGAACCGCCCCTCGGATTCGTCCCAGACCTTGAGCCCCTCGGCCGTGGCGGCATAGATTTCGCCGAGGTGGGAAAAGAGCTTGACGCTGTTGATGGATTCCAGGCCGTGATCCGTGCCGAGCCGGGTCGGCGTGACGGACTCCAGCGCCTGGGGCTCCGGCGATTCGATCCGAACGACGCCGCTGTTGAGGGTGCCGAGCCAAAGGGAACCGTCGTCGGCTTCTTGGATCGAGCGGATCTGGGCGCCCAGATCCAAATCTCGACCCACCTGCCGCCAACCGCTGGGGCCCGGCTCCAAAGCCGCCAGGCTGCGCTCGCTGCCGACCCAAATGAGCCCCGGCCGGTGCTTGGAGGCATGGAGGCTGAAGGCATGGCGGGCGTCGTAGATTTGTCGCAATTCGTCGCCGTCAACTTCATAGACTCCGCGCGCCGCACCCACCAAAACGACCTCCCGGTCTCCTCGAGTGGTGGTGAGCAGATTCCAACAGGGATTCGGTGCCTCCTCCAACCGCGTGAAGCCGGCCGGGTCGATGCGGAAGAGGCCGAGGGTGGTGGCGGCCCACAGGCGATTCTGGCCCCGCGCTACCGCTTGCACACGACCGTCGAGGCCCAACGTCTCACCATAGGCGGTGAGCGGAATGCCCAACGCGGCGCGGGCGACGCCACGGCTGAGGCCGAGCCAAAGACCGGCGTCGCGATCCTCGAAGACCGACCACACCGCGTCGTCGGGAAGACCGACTTCCTTGTGGAGATGGTGCCTCAGGCGGCCCTCGGCGTCGATCACGACTGCCCCACCGGTCATGGTGGAGATGGCGAATCCTCCTCCGGCAAGGGCGACTCCTTGATACAGCCGGCTCGATTCCAGGATGGCGTCCGCCTCGGTTTCGAAGCGGGTCGGTGCCAGCTCCCGGGGCGGTCCCTGCAACACGCTTTGCATCTCCTCCCGGGTCAAGCTCCAGAAGTGGCCCTGGCTGGTGGCGAAGATCCCCCGGCCGCCGGCTTGGGGCAGCCAGAGTCGCAGGCGCTCGTCACCGATGCCGACCAGCCGACCCGCGTCCCTCAGCTCGCCCTGGGAAAGGATCTGTATCCCACCTTCCGTGTCGGTGAGGAGCAGATGTCCGGAGACCATGCCGGGCATCATCCTTTTGCTCAGGGGCCAGGACGTGAAGGCCTCGCCGTCCCAAGCGAGGACGCGGTCCAGGGTCCAAGCCAGGAAACCCTGTTCCGTGGGCCACAGATACCAAACGTCCCGCAGACCTTCCAGATGCGAGCCGTCCGGATCGAGGATCGGGGAGTAGCTGAGACGGCCCTCCAGGTCGCGGGTCAGTCGGCCGATCTCGCCGATGCCGCCGACGAAAACCGTGCCGGACCCGTGAACGGCCAGGGATCGGGCGATCGACCCATTGGACAAGGGCAGAAATTCGGTCCGTACACCGTCGTGCGCGGCGACTCCACTGCCCGTCGCCAGGTAGACGATTCCGTCTCGGTCTTGGGCGACCGCCCAAACCTCCTGTTCCAAAACCACGGACGAGTAGTCGCTGAAGAGCGGCAGGCCCGGGGCTTCGTCCTGGGCAGAGCTCGGGGTCTGCAAGAAGACAGAGATCGTCCACACGCAGAGGGATAGGACACGGGGGAGGTTCCAGACGCGAAGGCGGTTCCGCGAATCGTTCAACGAATCGTTCGACTTGCGGTGAGAGGCGCATCCAAGGCTGCGATCTTTTGAACCTGAAATCTGGTCTTTTGGGGCCGATTTATGGGAACGGATGAAAGGAATCAAATCTTGGAGCAAGAGTCTCTAGGGTTTGTCTGAAGAGGGCGGACAACACGGTCTTCTACGCATCCGCCTAGTATACAAGCCCAAGGGGCCGGCGAAATGGTGACCGCCGACGGTTGGTCCCAGAAATCGGGTCGAAGGACCACGGCAACCCATTCGGGAGCAAGGCTCGTATATAGTGACCGAGATGAGAGTGTGGTGTTTTAAAGTCTGCGCCTTGTTGCTGACCCTGGCCCTGATGCCCGGGGTTTTCGAGGTGCTCGAAAATTCGGCGCATTTGGTCAGCGAGGGGCATCTCGCCCACGCGGCCGCCGACGGCGACACCGACCAGCATGGGTCGACCGATCCCGAGCACGGATGCACCACCATCTTCCACTCCTGCGGCTGCCACGCCAGCCTTTCCTTCCTCGACAGCTCGGCCACCCCGACCCTCGGTCTTCGACACAGCGGCACCTTCGCGTTGCCCAGCGGAGATCGTTCAGTCACAGGTTTCTCGTCGAGACTCGATCGTCCTCCCCAGGCCGCCTGACGGCTGTAGCTATTCGACTCCGCACGCCTCGGCGTGCCGAAGACCCCTACGCATCGGCGTAGCGAGGTCCCGCGCCGCTGCGCGCTGACTGTCCAATGGTCGCCGGTGGGCTCATCCACCGGTCCCATCGAAGAGCTGATAGCCCGTCCGAGCCCAACCCGCACATCCCTGAAGCGAAGGTGTGGATCGATCCCATAGTCGGATGCGATCTCGCCGGGGCTCGGCATGGCCTGAGAAATACGAGGATTTCCATGTTACGCAATGATTTCAGCCGGCTTTTGAGCCGGCAACACATCTGTTCCCAAGGGTTTCGCTTGCGAAGCCTTCTGTGTGCTCCGGTGTTCGCCGTGGCGACGCTCCTGCTCCTGACCGCTTGCCCGGGAGCGGAATCCGGGTCGGGGCCGGCCCCGACCGATGGCCGAGCTCACGATCCGGCTTCGCCGTCGACCTCGAACCCGACGGCGGATCACGATCACGGATCCGACGAGGTCCACAATGATCACAGCGATCACGACGACGAAGCCACGGTCGTCGAGCTGAGCGAAACTGCGGCCGCCCAAATCGACATCCGCCTGGGGCCCGTGGAGTCCCGCGCTCTCGCCGCGGAGACCAGCACCACCGGTCAAGTGGGTTTCGACCCGACCCGTGTGGCCCACGTCAGCCCGCGGATCTCGGGCCGGGTGCATCGGGTTGATGTGCAGCTCGGGCAAAACGTCGTGGCCGGTCAGCGGTTGGTGGAGATCGATTCCATCGAGCTCGGCCAAGCCAAGGCCGATTTCTTGCAGGCCAAGGCCAAAGAGGAGCTTGCGCGCACCAACTTTGAGCGCATGGAAAGCCTGGTGGCCGACGGCATCGCGTCGCAACAAAAGGTTTTGGAAGCCGAAATGGAGCTGAAGGAGGCGAGCGCGGCGCTCTACACCGCCGAGGAGAGTCTTTACCTCTACGGTTTGGACGAGACGAAGGTCCGTGAGCTGAGCTACGGACGTCGCGAGGCCCCGATCTACGGATTGCGCGCTCCGTTCGCGGGCACCGTGGTGGAGCATCACGTCACCCTCGGCGAGCTGGTGACGCCGGAGCGCAACCTCTTCACCATCGCCGATCTGGATCGGGTGTGGATTTGGATCGACGTGGCCCAGCGGGATTTGGAGCGGGTGCACGTGGGCGACCGCGCCGAAACCCGGGTCGACGCCTTTCCGGATCAGATTTTCGAGGGTGAGATCTCCTATTTGAGCGCCCAAGTGGACCCGGATACCCGCACCGTGCGCGCCCGCGTCGACGCCGAGAACGCCGACGGCAAGCTGAGACCGGGCATGTTCGTGGAGGTCGATCTCATCGACCCCCACCAGAGCGACGACGGACCGAGCCCGGATCAAAGCCTGGCCGTGCCGGCGGACGCGGTGATCCGCGACGGGCAGAGGTCGTTCGTCTTCGTCGCCGTGGACAAGCTGCGCTTCGAGCGTCGTGAGGTGCGCGTGGGGCGATCTGCCGGAGGATTCGTCGAGGTCTCTAGTATCGACGGCTCGCTCGCCCCGGGCGACCAAGTGGTGGTGGAAGGCGCATTCCTGCTCAAATCCGCGGCGTCCAAGGGCTCCTTGGGCGGTGGCCACGACCACTAGGAGGGCATCATGATTCAGAAAATCATCGACTTTTCTCTCGATAACCGGGTCCTGGTGATCACCGGTTGGCTGTTGGTGACGGCTCTGGGGCTGAACGCCCTGACGCAGCTGCCGATCGACGCGGTGCCGGACGTCACCAACGTGCAGGTTCAGGTGCTCACCAACAGCCCGGGATTGGCGCCGGAAGAAGTCGAGCGTTTTATCTCGTTTCCGGTGGAAACCGCCATGAGCGGCCTGCCGCGGATCGAAGGCATCCGCTCGGTGTCGAAATTCGGTCTGTCCGTGGTCACCGTCACCTTCGAGGAAGGCACGGATCTTTATTGGGCCCGTCAGCTGGTGGCCGAGCGATTGACCGCCGCCCGGGAGGAGATTCCCGAGGGGTATGGCGATCCGGAAATGGGCCCCGTGTCCACGGGCCTCGGGGAGATCTTCCAATTCGAGGTGCGCGGAGAGCCCATGTGTCCTCCAGACGGTCCGGATACGGAGGATTGCTACACCCCGATGGAGCTGCGTACCCACCTGGATTGGTTGGTGAGCTACCAGCTGCGGTCGATTCCGGGCATTGTGGAGGTCAATTCCTTCGGCGGCGAGCTGAAGACCTACCAGGTCACCCTCGACGCCGAGCGATTGCTGTCCTACGGCCTGGCCGTGGGGGATGTGTTCACCGCGATTCAGGCCAATAATCGCAACGTCGGCGGCGGCTACCTCGAACGGGGTGGCGAGCAGGTGCTGATCCGCGGTGAGGGGCTGATCGAGTCCATGGAGGATCTGGCGTCCATCGTGCTCACCCACGACGAAAGCGGCACCCCGATCTATGTGCGCGATGTCGGCCGGGTGGAGGCAGCGCCGATGATCCGCCAGGGGGCGGTGACCCGCGACGGTCGCGGCGAGGCGGTGGTCGGCATTGTGATGATGTTGGCGGGTGAGAATTCACGGGTGGTGGTCCAGCGGGTGAAAGCGAGGATCGCCGTTTTAGAAAAGACCCTGCCGGAAGGCATCACCCTGGAGCCGTTTTACGACCGCACCGAGCTGGTGCAGCGGACGATTCGCACCGTGGCGCGCAATCTGGCGGAAGGCGGTCTGCTGGTGGTGCTCGTGTTGTTGCTCTTGCTCGGCAGCTTGCGCGGCGGATTGATCGTCTCCATGGCGATTCCACTGTCCATGTTGGCGGCCTTCATCGCCATGCGTTGGGCCGGCCTATCCGGCAATTTGATGAGCCTGGGCGCCATCGATTTCGGCTTGATCGTCGACGGCTCGGTGGTGATGGTGGAGAACATCGTGCGAGTCTTGCACCATCGGCGCGCGGACGATTCCATTCCGCACCTCGAAAAGGTCCGTCAAGCGGCCCACCAAGTGGCACGCCCCGTGGTCTTTGCGGTCGGCATCATCATGATCGTCTACGTGCCGATCCTGGCCCTGCGCGGTATCGAGGGCAAGATGTTCCGGCCCATGGCCATGACCGTGGTTTTCGCCCTGGCGGCGTCGTTGGTCTGTGCCCTGACCCTCATGCCCGTGTTGGCCAGCCTATGTCTCAAGCGGGTGTCGGAAAAGGAGCCGTGGCTCTTCCGGTGGGTGAAACGGATCTACGTGCCCGTGCTCGGCACTTCGTTGCGACGTCGGAAAACCACCTTCGCGGTGGCGTTGGGGCTCTTCTTGGCCAGTCTCGGCATCATTCCCATGCTCGGCGGCGAGCTGCTGCCCCGCCTCGACGAGGGCGCAATCGCCATGCAGATCTGGCGTTTGCCGTCCATTTCCCTGGAGCAATCGAATCAGATCTCGACGGTGGCGGAGCGGGTGTTGAAGGAGCAATTTCCGGAGGTCGAGACGGTGATCTCGCGCACCGGACGGGCGGAGATCGCCACCGATCCCATGGGCGTCGAAATCAGTGACTCGTATCTGATGTTGGCGCCCCGGGAGACCTGGCGTTTCGACACCAAAGAGGCCCTGATCGAGGCCATCGACGAGGCCCTGCAAACCCACGTGACCGGGGCCATCTTCAGCTACAGCCAGCCCATCGAGCTGCGAGTGTCGGAGCTGATCTCCGGTGTGCGGTCGGACCTCGCCGTTCATATCTACGGCGACGATCTGGCGTTGCTCAAGGAAAAAGCCGACCGAGTGGCCGCGGTGCTGCAGACCGTGCCCGGCGCCGCCGACGTCAAAGCCGAGCAGACCGTGGGCCTGCCCATGTTGCGCATCCGGGTCGACCGGGAAGCGATCGCCCGCTACGGCATCCAAGCCGCCGACGTGCTCGACGTGGTCGAAACCTTGGGCGGCAAGGAGCTGGGGGTGGTGTTGGAAGGTCAGCGTCGCTTCACCCTCCAGGCGAGATTCGATGCGGAGGTGCTCAGCGACCTGAATCGGATCGAAAATCTGCGGGTCATGGCCCCGGCGGAGCCCGGCGAGGCGGCTCGGTGGATCCCCCTGGGGCGCCTCGCCGACATCCGCATGGAAGACGGTCCCGCCCAGATCAGCCGCGACCGCATCAGCCGGCGGATCAACATCGAGGCCAACGTGCGCGGCCGCGACCTGGCCTCCTTCGTCGCCGACGCCCAAGAAGCGGTAGATCGCGAGCTCGATCTGCCCCCGGGCTGGACCGTCGAATGGGGTGGTCAATTCGAAAATCTGCAAGCGGCCACCGCCAGGCTGGCGCTGCTCGTGCCCCTGGCCCTGCTGCTGATTTTCGTCTTGCTCTACTCCACCTTCGGCTCCGTCCGCTTGGCCATGTTGATCTTCTTCAACGTGCCCCTGGCGGTCACCGGCGGCCTGGTCGCCCTGCTGCTGCGGGGTTACCCCTTCTCCATCTCCGCCGGCGTCGGTTTCATCGCCCTCTCCGGCATCGCGGTCTTGAACGGCGTGGTCTGGGTGTCCTACGTGGTCGAGCGACGGCGCCAAGGCCTGAGCGTCGACCAAGCGGTGCGGGAAGGCGCCTTAGCGCGCCTGCGCCCCGTCTTGATGACCGCCCTCGTGGCATCCCTAGGCTTCGTGCCCATGGCCCTCGCCACCACCGCCGGGGCCGAGGTCCAACGACCCCTGGCCACGGTGGTGATCGGCGGGCTCGTGACCTCGACCCTGCTCACCCTGCTCGTCTTGCCGGCCATCTACGGTTGGTTTGTGGGTGGGGATCGAGGACGCGATAGCCGTAGCACTGAGTAACTTTCCAGGCAGCGCGGCCGTAGTGCCAAAGGCAGCGGCAACGTGCCTTTAGTAGCGGTGCCGGCTAGCTCGCTGAACAGACCCGGAGCCACGAGATGAAAACACGCAAGCTGAGACCCACCGCTTTCTTTCGCTGGGGCTCTTTTCTCGCCCTATTCGGGTTGTTTCTGGCTCTGATTTCCCTGTCCGAGGGGCTCTCTGGACCTGGGCTCGGCCTGGCGGTTGGGATCTACGTCCTGCTCAGCGTGGGGGGTTTGGAGCTTGTGGTTCTGCCGTATCTGACGCGGAAGGCCGAGAGGGCCCAGCGTTCGCCGAGCCCTCTTCTTTTTTCAGATGCCAGACTTTCCCGAGCTGCTCCACGAGATGACAGGTCCGATTTGAGCCTGGGGTAGCCGCCAGATCGTGTTTGGCGAAGGCGGCGAGAGATCAGCGACTGCGCTCAGGATTGCAGCCGCCGCCCCGTCGCGCTGCGGACACGGGGGATTCCGGGTCCATCCACGGCGGTGTCGGGGTGAGGGCTAGGCCTTGGCTCCAGGCGGTGGTGTCGCCGGTTTCGAAGCCGTCGAGGAAGATGGTGTCCGCGGACGGGGCCCCGACTTCCACGGATCCCATGTCGCAGGTGGCGATGGAGTCGGGGTCGGGGCCGTCCCAATGGCGGAGATTGCCCCGTTGATCGGCGGTCAGCGGCCCGGACGGACCGGCGCAGCCGCTCGGATCTCCGGCGTCGATGGCCGGGCTGGTGTCCATGGGTTTCACGGTTTGGCCCGGACCCCCGTTGTTGGACATGCAGTTCAGATCGTGGTCGATGGGCGCGGCCAAGGTGCCGACGAGGTTGCCGGTGGACGTGCCACTGATCACGCACTCGGAGGCGTCGACGGCGGCCAAGAGGTTATATCCCTGGGAGTCGACGCTGCCCACGCAATCCGGGGCCACCGAGGCCCCGCCGCCGGCGCCGACGGAGGCGTCGAGGTTGCCGGCGACGATCGTATTCTTGGGACGAAAGGTGCCGGAGGTCATGAAGAGCCCTCCCCCTTGGCCGGTATCGTTTTCGTCGAGATCGGCCACGTTCCATGCAATGGTGGAGCCGTAAGATTCCACGGTGGGACTGCCATCGACATATAGGCCGCCGCCGTGCTCGTTGCTGTGATTTTCAGCCACGGTGATTTGGGTCAAGGTGCTCGGCTCCGCGCCGCGGTTGTCGGACCGCCAGACGATGCCGCCCCCGTGTCGATTCGCGGTGTTGTTGTGCACGGTGCTGTTTTCCGCGTTTAAGACCACCACATGGAGGCCACCGCCGTCCGCGGTCGCATGGTTCACGCGAATCAAGCTGCGGGTCATGTTGAGGGGGCTGGAGGTGCCCATGTAGATCCCGCCGCCGAAGCTGGAATCGTTGTCGCGCACGTCCGAATCGATGAGATTCACGGTGCCCGCGGAATAGATGCCGCCCCCGAAGAGAGTGGACGAGTTGTTGGAAACCAACGAGGACTGCAAGGTGAGCACGCTATCGAAGACCTGGACGAAGATGCCACCGCCGAAACCGATCGTATCGCCGTCGGCCACCCGGATCCGTTCCAGGGTGAGGCTCGCGCCGGGGAAGACTTCGAATACCCTATCCAGGCCTTGTGCTGAGATCGTCACCACGACGTCGGGATTCTCCGGCCGGATAGTCACATCTTCACGAATGTCGAAATCGCCGGTTTGGTTGGTGTCCTCATTGGCTCCGGCAACGGCCATGTCGTGATCGCTGTCGAAGAAAAGGACAATGGTGTCGTGGCCGTTGCCGGCGGCGCAGGTGTCGACTTGGGTGTCCGTATTGGCGGCCTGAATAGCTTCCCTGAGGGTGCACCGATTGTCTGTGGCGATGCCGTCGGAAATCGTGGACACTTGGATCTCGGCCGCTTGGAGCGGGCTCGCGAGCAGCATGGCCGAGATCGACACCGCCATCAAGGCCGAGGGCGCTATCCAGGCCGAGAGCAGAGCGTGAAGCGAAGGCAGAATGCCGACGACGGACCGAATGAGCTTGGAATGTAAGGGCATCGAGTGATCTCCTGAAGAAAGTGTTTTTGGAATGCTTTCTCCAAGTCCACGACGAAACCTTCTTTACCCGGACAGCGGCTGGAAATTTTTAGCATCACCTGCAATCCAGGGTTGCGCTTCGCTTACCCTGGGCTTTTGGAGATAACCCTTTCAGGGTAAGAAGACGTTGGCCCGGGGTTGCGGAGCTACCCAGGGCCATCGGCCGAGGTCGGCAGGCAGTGCTCGGCGCACAGCTCCAGGAAGTCGGGGGATTTCCAGCCCCGACGGTGGAGCTCTTCCGCCAGGGGGCGGGCGTCTTGCACGCGGCCGAGCTCGAGCAGGGCTTGGACCTCGGCGTCCAGGAAATAGGGAGATTCTTGGGGGGATTCCCGGCTCTGAAGCCGCACGCGGGCCATGAGCTCGACCGCCTCTTCCCAGGCTCGGGTGGCCTCGTCGGCTCGACCCAGCTCTCGTTGGATCCGTCCTAATTCGAGCAGGTCCCAGGCAACGTCGTTGACGGCGGAGTGGTTTTCCGGGAAGCGTCGGGTCAGCCCGCGGATGATCTTCAGGCTGTTTTGGATCCCTTGCAGGGCTCCTTCCAGATTCCCCAGCTCCCGGTGAGCCGCTCCCAAGGTGGCGTGGGCGACCGCCAGCTCCCGTTGCCAATTGGCGTTGTTGGGTTCGAGCCGCACCAGGATCTGCCCCTGCGCCATGGCTTGCTCCAGCACGGGGATCGCGCCCGTCAAATCGCCGGAGCCGAGCAAGGCGTCACCCAATCGACTGAGACTCAGCTGGAGCTCCTCCCGCCACTCGGCGTGGTCGGGGTTTTTCTCCACCAACCGCGAGCATTCCGAGTTGGCGGCTCGGTAGTATTCCAGGCTTTTTTCGAGGTTTCCCTCCTGCTGGTGCACGATACCCAAATAGCCCAGGCCGACGGCGGAGAGGTGGTGCCAACGGTCGGTTTCATCGGGGTTTTCCGCCTGGGCCGCGGCGAAGGCCTGGGCGCGATCCAAAACATCAAGGGCGACGTCGATCTCCCCCACCTCCCGCGCGATCCAACCGTGGATCACCAGACTCTTGAAGTGCAGATCCGCCCACTCCGGCGGCAGCTCGGCCAGGGCGGACAGGCCCTCGGAGAGCTCGAGGGCTTGTTGAGAGTGCTCGTAGGCCTCAGTGGGTTTGCCCATGGCCGACAAGGCGCTGGCCAGGGCCCGATGGCTGCGGGCCAGCTCCAAGGCCCGGACGCTCTCTTGGGGCTCGGCAACGGAGAGCTGCTCGAAGAGCCGACGGTTTTGGTGATAGGCCTGAAGCGCTCGCTCGTAATCTCCCTGCTCTTCGAAGACCTCTCCGGCGTTGAAGAGGGCGGCGGCGCGATTTCGGGCGTGGGCGAGGGACGCATCCGTCGGCCGGCGGCGGTAGTAGTCCAGGGCCCGCTGGGCGACCTGCTCCAATAAATCCAGACGGCCCACGGGCTCGAGCCCATGGTGCAAGTCTTCGAGCATGAAGTGCAGCAAGTCCTCGGCTTCCCGCTGCGCTTCGAGCGCGTTGTTGCGCTCGACCTCCAAGACCCGGGCGTTTTGCATGGCGGCGAGTGCGGAGAAGATCAGCGAGCCCAGGGCGACGGTGAGGGCGGTCGCGATCAAGGCGGCGATTTTCGGCCGACGTCGAGCCAGCCGCAGCCGGCGTTCGAGCCGACCTTCAGCCCGGGCCGCGATCGGTCGACCGTCTAGGAAGCTTTCCAGATCCTCGATCAGGGCTCGCACCGAGTCGTAACGCCGGTTGGGCTCGCGGCTCAGGCAGGTCGCGGTGATCACCGCCAGATCGTCGGGGGCGTCCGGTAGGTGCCGACGCAGGGGTGTCGGCTCGCTTTCGAGCAAGCGGAGCATGTGGAGCTCCGGCGGCTCCGAAGATTCCGGCAGCTCTGGTGTTTCCGGTGAGTCCCACGGACCTGCAGGACCAGGGCCGGATCCGGAGGGCGTAGGGTCGAGCGGCCGACGACCGCTGAGCAGCTCGTAGAGCAGCACTCCCAGGGAGTAGATATCGCTGCGACGGTCGACCTGGGCTCGCCGGCCGCGGGCCTGCTCCGGGGACATATAACCCGGTGTGCCGAAGATTTGACCGGTGGCGGTGACCGGTAGGTCGGCGTTTTCGATCAGGGCGATGCCGAAATCCAGCACCACCGTCCTGGCCCGACCGTCTTCGCCCTGCTCTACCAGTAGGTTGGACGGTTTGAGATCCCGGTGCACGACCCCTTGCCGGTGGGCGTATCGAACGGCTTCGCAGGCCTGAAGCAAGAGGCGGATTCGCTCCTCACGACCGACGCCGTGACGGTCGCAATAGCCGGTGATCGGCTCGCCCTCGACGAATTCCATCACCAGGTAGGGGCGATCGTGGATCACACCGCCGTCCAACAGCCTGGCAATTTGCGGATGTTTCAGCCCGGCGAGGATCTGGCGCTCCTGCAGGAATCGTCGATGGGCGATTTCGTCCGCGGGGCTGCGGTGGAGCACCTTGAGGGCGACTTTTTGATCGAAGCTGCCGTCGGATCGATGGGCGGCGAAAACGGTTCCCATGCCCCCTTCCCCGACCACATGCTCGATGGTGTAACTGCCGACGGTATCGCCGAAACGGAGTCCGACCCCGCTTCGGGTCTGGATCGCCCGCTGCAGCAGGTCGGGAAGGTGGTCCTCGAGCGGCTGGTCGAGCGGGCCGGCCGTGGCGGTGCCCAGGATCGGAGCCAAGAGCCGTCGAAGGTCCGGGTCGGCCTCTGAGCCCGCCTCAGGGTCGGCCTCAGAGCCGTCTTTGGGGTCGAAGGAAGCGTCGACGAGGGCTTCGATCCGACGCCACCGCTCGAGCTCGTCTTGTGGCTGGTCGGGCTGGGCTTCGATCTGGTTTTCCCGCTGATTTTCCTGCATCGAGGGCATGATATACATGGTATTCGATATCTCATTTAGAATCCTCTTCCGAGCCGCATGCCCAAGGGACCTTTCGTTTAGGAATCTCGATGTCCGAGCCGATCCAGAGCCCCAGCGATGGCGACGTGACCCAATTGCTTCACCAACTGGCGGACGGGGAGACCGCCGCTCTGGACGATCTCCTGCCGTTGGTCTATTCGGAGCTGCGTCGCATTGCCCACGGTCAGCGCAAACGGGGTCGGCGCACGCCCACTTTGGTCACCACGGAGCTGGTCCACGAGGCCTATTTGCGCTTCGCCAAGAAGGACCGGCAGGTCTACAAGCATCGCGAGCATTTCTACGCGGTCGCCGCCTTGGCCATGAAGCAGATCCTTTTGGACGAGGCCAAGAGCCGTCTGAGCCAGAAACGGGGCGGTGAGGTGGAGGCGGAAACGTTGGATCCGAATCAGGTCCGCATCGATCAGCAGGCGGAGCTGATGGTGGCTTTGGACCGCAGCCTGGAGAAGCTGGGAAAGCTCAAATGGCGGGTGCGAAGGGTGGCGGAATATCGATATTTCGGTGGATTGACCGAAGAAGAAACCGCCTGCGCCGTGGGGGTCGACGTGCGCACGGTGCGCCGGGATTGGGCAAAAGCCCGGGCCTGGCTGACGATCGACCTCGGTTTCGACGGCCGAGGGCCGGCGGGCGCGGGTCAAGGAGCTCCGGCCGATCCCCTTGCGGAGCCTGCTCGGTTGGAGCTCACGTAGGCAGAAGTTGACTCTGGGTTACCTGGGTACCAGAATGGTGCCCATGAAGAAATCTATCGAAAGAACGCAGACGGGTGTCCGGATCGAGAAACGGATGCTCAAGGTTTTAAAGGCGCTGGCTGAGGCGTTGGACATGACCCTCGGTGATTTGCTCGAGGGCATGGTGCTTCACTGTTTCGAAGGCAAGACGCCGTTTTCCGAAGAAACCCTCGCCAAGATCCAGCAATTGAAAGACGTCTACGGCCTGGATTTGACCGCCGCCGACAGCCACACATTGAAGGAATAGAAGAGCCCAATGTAGGGGAGGGCCTTGCGCCCTCCCGCTCTTCTGGGATTCGAAACGGGCGGGGGCAAGCCCCGCCCCTACATCGGATGTGTCAGAGGCCCTGTCGTGGGCGGGCTCAATCGAACCAACCCTTCCGGTAGAAGTAGTAGGCGATGGCGAAGCCGAGGGTCGCCATCACTCCGAGCAGGATGGGATAACCCACGGGCGAGGAGAGCTCGGGCATGTTCCAGCGCGAGACCCCGGGGTCGAAATTCATGCCGTAGATGCCGGCGAGGAATGACAGCGGCATGAAGATGGTGGCGATGGCGGTCAGCCGTTCCATGGTGCGGTTGGCTTGGTGGCTGACGGTGGAAAGGTGGATATCCATCAAGCCGCCGGCGACCTCTCGGCAGCCGTCGAGCAGGTCAGTGGCTTCCAGGACGTGATCGTGGCAATCCCGCAGGAAGAGCCGGGTGGTTTCGGAAATCAACGAGGATTCGTCGTTGATCAACGCCCGAATCACCTCGCGGGACGGTGCCACGGCGCGCCGGGCTTCCAACACCTCGGCCCGTGCCGCTTGAATTTGGTCCATGGCGTGAGGGTGGGGAGAGCGCAGCTCGGTTTCGAGGGTCTCCAGGTGATCGCGCAGGCTCTCCAACACCGGCACGTAGTGGTCGATGGCGGCGTCGAGCAGAGCGTAGGCCAAATAGTCGCTGCCGAATTGGCGTAGGCGCCCCCCTCCCCTCCTCAACCGCTCGCGCACGGGCTCGAAGGGATCCCCCGGCCGCTCTTGAAACGTCAGCACGAATCGATCGCCGAGGCAAAAGCTGACCTGCTCTAAACGGATGGAAGATTCGCGTTCCAGGAGCTGAAGGATGAAGAAGAGCTGGTCGGCGAAATCCTCGACTTTGGGTCGCTGGGGAATGTTGACCACGTCCTCCATGGCCAAGGGATGGATGCCGAAAAGCTCGATCAGCTCTTCGAGGGTTTGTTGATCCCCCAATCCCACGACGTTGATCCAGGTGACGAAATATTGGTCCAGGAAAGGCTTGAGCTCGTCGGTGCGGCAATGGTCCTTTTCCAACAGGCGTTCCTGGTCATAGGCCATCACCGAGATGCTGGGCGCCAGGGAGTGATGCTCGACCCGAATCTCACCCGGACGGCTGCCGGGGCGGTGGGTGCGCTTCTTGTGCCGTTTGAGCAGCTTGACGGGAGATTTGATCATGGGTCGGCTTTGGGGGTTGGGCTCGGACCTTCGACCACGCGAATGGGAAGCGGCTCGGTGGTGCTGCCGGTGAAGAGGGATCGGTGTGGGAACGGTATCTCGATACCGTTGGCCGTCAGCGCCTCGAAGATCTGCTGCTGTAAGCGGTTGGTGCCTTCCCAATAATTCGGTGTCGAAAACCAAGCACAGAAGCGCAGCAGAATGGCCGAGTCACCATAACCTTCAAACCAGAAAGTGGGTTTCGGCTCGTCGAGGCAATAGAGGTTGCTTTCCGCCACTCCCATTAGGATCTCCTGCACCCGATCGACGTTTTCTTTGTAGGCCACGCCGAGGGTCAGGTCCAGACGCCGGATCGGATGGTGGGTCAGATTGGTGATCTCCGACTTCAGCAACGACTCGTTGGGCAATCGCACCAGGAGATTGTTGAAGGTGCGCAGCTTCACCGACAACAAATCGATGGAGGTCACGACCCCGGTTTGGGTGCCGACCTTGATCACATCGCCGATTTTGAAGGTCTGCTCGCCCACCAGGAAGAGACCGCTGATCAGATTGGACACCGTGGTTTGAGAGGCGAAGCCCAAAGCGAGGGTGAGAATGCCCGCGGCGCCGAGCAACACGCTGGGATCCACTCCGGAGGCGTCGAGCGCGATCAGCGCGCTGAGCAAGACCAGAGCGTAGTAGCAGGCCTTCTCCACCACCAAGGCATGCTGCGGGCTCAGCCGGGGACGGGCGACTCGACGAAACACACCGCGCGCGAATCTGGCGAGGGCGAAGCCGATCAAGAACACCACCAAACCCCGCGCCGTGTTGACTACGGTCGGAGATTCGAAGAACCCAGCGACTAGACGCCAGAAATCTGTGGCCACTGAGGAGGCTCCTAGATGAAGAGCGCGTGCCGAGCACGCAGAAAGATATTCCGATGGGCGCGGGCCCTCGGCTCTGAGATGATCCGGGCTCCCACGGCCGCGGGCGGTGGGCCTTTGCCGAGGTCGACTTCCGCCGATCCGCCGCCGCCTACAACCCTGATGACCACCGATTGAGACCAAAAATTCTGGTGGTCGTCCACGTAGAGGGACAAGTTGGGTGCCGGCAAGGTGAGGCGTTCGAGCCACACGTTGTCCGAGGTTCGGTTTTCGATCCGCAGCTGGGTCACCGCGCGATTGGGCAGCAGGGGCAGGTTTTCCAAATTGAGCCGCGCGTTGGTCTTGATCGCATAACAGAGCTCACCGCGGGTGGTGGAGGGGCCGAACCAGGTGTCGGACATCGGCCAGGTGGCGACCTCCAGCACCTGTCTCGGCGGTGAGCCGAGCTGGATGTCCATCCACAAGGGTGAGCTGACGTAAAGGGTGATGACCGCGCCGGACATGATCAAGAACGGGGTTTCGGGGCGGGCGACGATCGGTCGATCCGCGAGCCGCGGGCTGAGATCGATCGTGTTCGAGGGGTCCTCGGTGACCACCCGCAGCAGATCGGCGTCCTCGGCTTCGAGCAAGGCCTCGGACGGCTCGGTGATTTCCAAGCTGTCGTCGACCGTTTCGTCGAAGTGGCGATAACAAATCAACCATTCATTGGGTAGGTGTTGCGCTTGTAGCTGGAACGGTCCGATACGCCAGGATCCGGAATGGCCCAGGGGAAGCTCGGATGGATCCCACCATGGTTGTGGGCTCTGGGGGGAGGAAGACTCACTCAAGGCGTTTCGCCTCCTCGGAAACCGCCACGGGGATGCCCCAAAGGGTGACGACAGGCGTCGATGTAGCGGGGTCTAAGTCTATTTTCATCAAATAATTAGGTGCCGATCCCGGCCCTCGGGAGGGCGCGGTGTGACGCGGTGGAGCTTACCAAATCCAAGACCCGAAAGCGCCGTATTCGAAGCGGGTGCCGCGAAGCGCGCGGCTTTGAACGGCTCCATGCTTCGTCATAGGATTCCGGAATTCGCTACGGATCGACCGGATCCTTGCCCCATGCTCTGAGGACTGCTCGAAATGTTGTTTCATGTCTTGTTGCTCGGCGATGCCCCCGAGATCGATCTTCTGGCAGACGCTCTGCCCAGCCCGGACGTGGTGGTCGGCCGGGTCGCCGCGACGTCCTTTTGGTCCGAGCCGGGGCGCCATTCCTTCGATTTGGTGGTTCTGTGCCACGGGGACCTCACCGACGACCTGAGCTCCGCCATCGGTCGAGTGCGGTCTTTGGAGCAGCGACCCGAGGTCGTGGTGCTGGCGGAGAGCCTTACGGATCGCGAGATTCTGGATCTCCAGGCCGCCGGCTGTTTCGCCGTGGTGCCCTCGGGTTTGACCGAAGAGCCGCTGACCCGGGCGATGCAAAAAGTCGTGGAGCGGCGACGCGAAACCCTGGCGGCGCGGATGGAATCCCACGGCCCACGGCTCAAGGCCGACGATTGGATCTGCCGCAGCAGCGCCACCCAAAACGTCGTGCGCATTGCCCGCAGGGTGGCGGTTTCCGACACCTCGGTGCTGCTCTTGGGAGAGACCGGAGCGGGCAAAGAATGGCTGGCCCGGGTGATTCACGGCGAAAGCCCACGGGCTTCGGGACCGTTCGTGGCGGTCAACTGCGGGGCGATCCCAGAGGGTTTGCTCGAAAGTGAGCTCTTCGGCCACGAAAAGGGGGCCTTCACCGGGGCGGTCAAGGCTCGCAGAGGTTTCTTCGAGCAGGCCCACGGTGGAACCCTTTTCCTCGACGAAATCGGCGACATGGCCGGCCATCTCCAGGTCCGGCTCCTCCGTTCGTTGCAAGATCGCTCCATCCAGCGCCTAGGAGGAGAGGAGGTCGTGCCCGTGGACACGCGGGTGATCGCGGCCACCCATCGAGATCTGAAAGCGGCCATGGACGGCGGCGGCTTCCGGCGGGACCTCTACTACCGGCTCGCGGTGGTGACCTTGGTGGTGCCCGCCTTGCGCGAGCGCCCGGAGGATATCCCCTTGCTGGCGGATAGGTATTTGCGGGAGTTTGTGCGTAAATTCGATCGATCTGAGATCGAAGGTTTCACCGCGTCGGCGCTCGAGGCGTTGGGGGCTTATCCTTGGCCGGGCAACGTCCGCGAGCTGATCAATGTGATCGAACGGGCGGTTCTTCTATGCGACGGAGATCGGATCGATTGGGTCGATTTGCCGCTCGAGGTGGCGGCGCCGGCCGAGCCGGGATCCTCCGCCACGGGGGACGAGGCCTGGGTGGAAGACATCGAGCATTGGATCGACCAACCGGTGGACGTTGGACGGCAGGCGGTGGTCGCGGATTTCGAACGTCGGTACTTCACCCGCTTGCTGCAGCGGAATCGGGGCCATATCGGCCGCACCGCCGAGCAAGCGGGTATCGACCCGAGGACGCTCTACAACAAGCTGCGCCAGCTCGGTCTCAAGAAGTCGGACTTTAAAGGATTAACGCCTCAGGCCTCGTCGAAGTCTTCCCAAGATTCCTGATCTTCGGCCACACGACGCAGCTGAGCGTGCAGCTGGTAGCGTCCTTTGCCGTGCTCGGCTTGGCGATCCATCCGAGAGCCTCGCTCACCTTCGGAGGCGAAGCGGTTGTTGCCACGGGCGGAGACTCTGCGCGCCAATCGTTTCGGGACCGGGATGTCGGAGGACGTTTCATTCCACTCGTTCCACATCTGAGGCATGGGACGACTCCTTGTATCGTCTTCGAGCCGACTCCATGTCGGCATACCCCAAATCTGAGCAAAACCGATGCCGGCTGGCCCTCCATCCGAAGCTCGCTCAAATTGGGCCTCGAAGCCTGGAATGGTCGAATCGACGATGCTTTTCGGAATTCGAGTTCGATCTTTTTTCGGAATTCGAATTCCGATTCCGAAATTTCGGGTTAGCCTTGAACCAACGAACAAGGTCCCGGAGAAGAGCGCAGGCCGGCACTGAGCTTGCTACGTGTTAGCTACTTACTGAGAGATCTCGCGCGTTTTGCGCGCAGGGACCATTGCGCGGATCGACCTCGAAAACGCGCGGAACCTTCAAGGAGCCGGGATGGATTCAAATAAGCACCCGTCAGCGGGTGAGCCCCTCGACCATAGCCAAGCATCAAGCCCTCAGCAGGAGATTTCTAGGGGACACTCCACACTGCTGACCCGAGTGGACCTGCCGGACTTCGGCATCGCCGGGCTGAAAGCGCGGCTCGACGCGACTCTCGAAGGCTCGCGATTGGCGGTCGATCCCTGGGAAGAGATCGACTACGAGGGTGTTCCGGGGTTGAGATTCAAAGTCTTCCCGATTCCGGAGGAATCGGTATTCGTGATCGCTGAAGCGCCTTTGGTGAGAGTCGCCACGGAAGAACGGGGACCATTGATCCGGTCTCCGTTGACCCTCGACGGAGCGACCCACGCGGTGAATTTCGAGCTTTGTCCACGGCGACCGGACGGCCTGTGCCTGGAGCTCGGACGGGACGTTCTGTGGAATGATTTCGACGAGTCGGACCTAGAGGACGGCAGCGACGGATTCGAGCAGGAAGATGCGGACGAGGAGCGGGCGGAAGCCTCGGAGCCGACCGGAAGTGTCGGCGACGGTGATGCCGCGGAGCTGACGGTGATCGGTTGGCGGGAATACGTGCACCTGCCGGATTGGGGATTCGAATGGGTGCGGGCAAAGGCCGATACCGGTGCCCGATCCAGCGCGGTCGACGTCTCCCACATCGAAGAGCTACCCGGAGATCGGGTCCGATTCGAGGTGATGGTGAAACGTGGAAAACGTGAGAAGCGCCGCATGGTCGAGGCGGATATCCTGCGCCGCGCGCGAGTGAAGTCGAGCTTCGGCCGGGCTCGCGATCGGATCTTCGTCGAAGCACGGTTGACCATCGCGGGCCGCACGATCGAGACGGAGGTGGGTTTGGTGAATCGGGAGAATATGCTCAGCCGCATGCTCTTGGGCCGCCGGACTCTCGAAGGAGCATTCCTGGTCGACTCCGGTCGCCGGTTCTTGCACGGTCAGCGTCGTCGAGGAGACGCTGAAGGCGCGGGCTCAACGGCGACACCATAGGCCGTTCCAACGCCTATTCATCCAATACCCATTCCATTCAGTGGTATCCATTCGGTGGTATCCATTCGGTGGTATCCATTCGGTGGTATTCACCCCACACACCACAGCACATCAACTACACAAAGGTCTTATCCATGAGAATTGCCATCCTGTCGCGAGGTCCCCAGCTCTACAGCACCCGCCGTCTGGTGGAGGCTGCCAAAGCGAGGAAGCACGAGGTCGACATCGTCGACGTGCTCAAGCTCGCGATTTCCCTGGAAGAGGGCTATCCCGATATCCACCTTCGGGGCAAACCGCTCAAAGACTATGACGCGGCCATTCCGCGCATCGGTGCCTCGGCCACTTTCTTCGGCACCGCCGCGGTACGCCAGCTCGAACAGATGGACGTCTTTTGCGCCAATACCGCTCAAGGGATCCTGAGCTCGCGCGACAAGCTGCGCTGTTTGCAAATTCTCTCCCGTCACGACATCGGTATTCCCGCCACCGAGTTCGTCAGGCGTCGACAGGATGTGCTGCCGGCGATCGAGCGGGTCGGAGGCGCGCCGGTGATCATTAAATTGCTCGAGGGCACCCAAGGGGTCGGTGTGATTCTGGCGGACAAGATCGAAATCGCCGCGGCCATCGTCGAGACCCTGCAGAGCACCAAGCAAAACGTGTTGATCCAAAAATTCGTCGCTGAATCCAAGGGTCGCGACGTCCGGGCCTTCGTCGTCGGCGATCAGGTGGTGGCGGCCATGCGTCGACGGGCCCAGGGACAGGAATTCCGCTCCAACGTGCACCGGGGCGGCAAGACGGAAGCGGTGCAGCTGAGCGAGCAATATGCCGAGACCGCCGTTCGTGCGGCTCAAATTGTCGGCCTGCGGATCGCCGGAGTCGACATGTTGGAAGGGGCCAACGGGCCCCAGATCATGGAAATCAACTCCTCCCCCGGTCTCGAGGGCATTGAGACCGCCACCGGCATCGACGTGGCCGGCGCGATCATGGACTACGTGCAAGAGCAGGTTCGATTCCCGGACCTCGATCTACGTCAGCGGCTGACCGTCAGCAAAGGATCCGGGGCGGCGGAGATCCCGATCGGTGCTCGTTCCGAGCTGGTGGGCCTGACCATTGCGAGTTGCGGCTTGCGGCAAAAGGACATCGTCATTCTGACCCTGCATCGGGACGGCAAAGCCATCACCAATCCGCGCGCCGACCGGGTGTTGCAAGAAGGGGATCGGCTGCTGTGCTTCGGCAAGCTGGCGGTGATGCGCGACTTCGTGCCCGAGCACAAGCTGCCGCGAGTCCGCAAGCTGAAGAGAACCCGTGTGCCGGCATCCTCCGGTTCCGACGCCCGATGAGCGCGAAGAGGTCCAAAGCGCCGACATCAGACGAAGGAGAGCCACCGAGTCGGGCCGGTCAAGACGTGGAGGTGATCGAGATCGCGGGTTTTCGGATCGGCCGAGGAGAGCAAGTGGACGGCGCCCTGGCGGTCACCCAGAGCTACAGTGGCGCCGACGTCTCAATTCCCTTGCGGGTGATCCGAGGCAAAGAGCCGGGGCCGGTCGTGCTGATCACCGCCGCGATTCACGGCGACGAGCTCAACGGCACAGGCATCATTCGGGAGCTGTTGATCGACTGCCCGTTCGAGCTAAGAGCGGGTACCTTGATCCTGGTGCCGGTCATGAATATTTTGGGGTACGAGCGCAATGCGCGCTACATGCCCGACCGGCGGGACCTTAATCGCAGCTTTCCCGGCGCGGCCGAGGGCAGCTTGACCAGCCGCGTGGCCTATCGGCTCTTCGAGGAGCTGGTGAGGAAAGCGGACTTTTTGGTCGATTTCCACACCGCGGCCGCGGGCCGTACCAATTTCCCCAACGTGCGAGCGGATTTGAGCATTCCGGGAGCCGCGCGCATCGCTCGCGCCTTCGGCTGTCCGCTGGTGGTCGACCACAAGGGCGCCAAGGGCTCGGTGCGCTTGGCCGCGGGTGAGGCCGGCTGCGCGGCCATGATCCTCGAGGCGGGAGAGGTGTGGAAGGTCGAGCCGACGGTGGTTGAGGTGGGTCTGCGGGGAATCCGCAATGTGCTGATCGAGCTCGACATGGTCGACGGCAAACGGGTGCGGCCGGCGTATCAGGCGCGGGTGGATCGCTCGACTTGGCTGCGCTCCAATTCCGGTGGTCTATTGCGTTTCCACGTCGCTCCCGGGGATGTGGTCACCGAAGGGCAACCCGTGGCCGCCTGCACGTCCCTGCTCGGCGAGCAGCGGGGATTGATCATCGCGCCCATGGACGGTGTGGTCATCGGTTTGACCACCCTACCCTCGGTCAAACCCGGGGATCCGGTGTGTCATCTGGCGGTTCCCCATCGCGGCATCGAGCCGATCCTAAAAGCCCTGGGTCGAGCGTCGGAAGAGAGTCTGCACGAACGATTGCACCGGGACTTGGCAACCAATGTGGCGGTCGAGGAGCTGGACGAGGATTGGTGATCCTCTCGGGCGGGAATGCCCACGTTTTCCGGCTAAGATCAACCGGATGTCGATCAAGCTGAGAGATCCGAGGATGATCCGAACCGTGCTGCTCTACGGCGGAGCGATGGCCGTCACGGTTTTTGCCTTGCAGTGGTTGGAATACCAATTCTTCGTCCGCGCCCTCTCGTGGGAGATCTACATCTTTTTGATCGCCCTCTTCTTCACTGGCTTGGGGGTTTGGGCGGGCCATCGGCTGACCACCCGGAGCGAGCCGAAAGCCTTCGAGAAAAACGAGCGAGCGATCGATTATCTGGGTATCAGCGAGCGGGAATACGAGGTCTTGCAGCTTTTGGGCCGGGGCCTCTCGAATCGCGAGATCGCCGAAGGTCTTTTCGTTTCGCCGAATACGGTGAAGACCCACCTGTCGAATCTCTACGGCAAGCTCGAGGTCAGCCGTCGCGCTCAGGCGGTGAACAAAGCCAAAGAGCTGAAATTGATCGAATGAGGCTGCCGGATGGGGGCCCAAACGGGGGATTTTCGTCGATTCACCCGTTCGGGTGATGTGAATTCTCGTTGTTTTTCCTAGGGTCCGGGCATCGTCGACCGAAGGGGTCGGCCCAATCTGAGGCTCTACTATGAGGAGATCGTCGTGAAAAAAATCATCATGCTCTACGGGCTCGTTTCCGGTGCGGTGATCATCGGCAGCATGATCATCGGGTTGCAGATGGCGTCGGATCACGAAGGTATCGCGGCCATGGAATGGCTGGGTTATCTGATCATGATCGTGGCCTTGAGCATGATCTTCGTCGGCATCAAACGCTATCGGGATCAGGAGCTCGGCGGAGTGATTCGGTTCAAGACCGCTGCCTTGGTGGGTATCGGCATCGCCACCGTGTCGAGTCTGGTCTACGTGGTGGCTTGGGAAGCGAATCTGTCGCTCACGGACTACGCCTTCATCGACCAATACACCGCCTCGGTGATCGAAACCAAAAAGGCGGAGGGGTTGTCGGGCGCGGATCTCGAGGCCTTGGAGGCAGAAATGGCGGCGATCAAGGTGAAATACGGCAATCCCCTATTTCGTCTGCCGATGACGTTTTTGGAGATCTTTCCCGTGGGGCTTCTGATCGCTTTCCTGGCGGCGGCGCTCCTGCGCAACAACAAGGTGCTGCCGGCGGAGGCTTGAGCGAGGCGCCATCGAGAGCCGGAATCAGGTCCCGGGATGGTCGACCCACATCAACCAGCCGTCTCCCTCGATGGTCGGCCAGGTCTCGCTTGCGGGGTCCGATCGGCAGAGCTTCTCGAGCTCGGCCGACTCGGGCCCGGAATCGAAAGAAAAGCAGTAGACCAGGGTGCCGAGACCGTCGGAAGGCGAGTAGCGGACCGCCAGGCGAGGCCCTCGAGCCAGGGCGAGGGCGCTCGTTTCGCTGACCTGGAAGACCGGCCCGCGTAGGATCACGGGGCCTTCGACACCGGTTTTGTCGCGCAACCAAAGCAGATCATCACCCACGAGTTTTTCTCCGGGGCCGATCAGCATGAGGTGCTGCGACGGCAGGGTGAAGTGGCACGGCTCGGTGCGCATGACTTCCACCTTGAGGTCGGGCTGGTCGCCCTTGCGGGGATCTAGCCACGGCTGCTCGAGGCAAGTGCCTCTGAAGACATGGGAGACGGACAACGCGTGGCGCCACATGTTGACGTCCTTCAGATACTCCTCGAAGTACACGTTGCTTTTGCGCTCGGCGGCGACGTCGATCCTTTTTTTGGCCAGGAATCCGCTCAGCCAAAGGTAACCCTCCTTCGTCTCGCCGGCACTCTCGACTTCCACATGCCAGGCAACGGGCGGGCAACCCAGGCACTCGGCGCGGACCTTTGCGCTCGACATGAGCGAGCCGAGCGCGAATAGAGCGACCAGGGCCGAAAGCCTCGTGACGGACGGTCTCGGCAGATTCAGAATCGTTTTACAGGTCTTCGAGTGTTTTTCCATGGACTGAGCCTAGCGAGCGACATCTCCGATCCGATGACGTCATCGGGGCGGATTCGCACCCTTTGCGGCGACAAAAAGGCGGGCGGCAACCAGCCCCGTTGTCGACACGGTTCTTGATCATTATCGCTGGATCGCAGAGTCGGTGCGGGTTTTTCCGTCCAAACCTCCATGTAGGCAATGGTGCCTTTCAGACCCACTTCATGGAGGCTTTTTAAATGCCCAGATTTCCCCGACTTTGGACTCGACCCAATGCCGGTGTCGAGGTCATGAATCGTTGTATTCAAGGCCGTCACCTGCTCAAACCATGCCCGCGGCTAAACGCAATCATCATCGGTACGTTGGCCAAAGCCAGGGAGCTGTATCCGGTCGAAATCTACAGCGGCGCATTTTTGAGCTCGCATTGGCACGTCCACCTACAAGCTCCGACGGTGGAAATCCAGTCTCGATTCATGGCTTTTTTCACCCGCAAGCTCTCGATCGAGTCGGGGATTCTCTACGATTGGAAGACCTCCACATTTCCCGATCGATACCATGCGTCGGAAGTGTCCCCGGAGCCCGAGGCGCAGATTCAACGGCTCGTTTACCATCTCAAAAACGGTGCCAAAGAAGGGCTCGTCGCCGGCCCTCTGGATTGGCCCGGCGTCAACTTTGTGGACGCTTTGATCACCGGTGAGCCTCTGCGGGGGATCTGGATCGATCGATCCGGCTACTATCGCGCCCGTCAGCGGGGAGATGACGTCACGCTCGACGATTTTACGGAGCATCTGGAGCTGCCGATCGCCCCGCTTCCGTGTTGGGCTCACTTGGATCAGTCGTCCCGTCGCGCTCGTGTCTTGGACATTATCCGCGAGATCGAAAGAGAAACCGCCGAGCGACATGCAGTAGAGGGCACGGCTCCGCTGGGCGCGGAGAAGATCGTCGCCGGCGATCCCCACTTCTATCCGGCGGAGCTCGAGAAATCGCCCCAGCCCCGATTCCATGCGGTGCGCAAGGACGTCCGTCAAGCGATGCGAGAGGCGTTTTCTTTGATCCTCGCTGCCTACCTCAAGGCAGCGGCGCTGCTGAAGGCAGGTGATCGGACGGTCGAGTTTCCGGAGAATACGTTTCCTCCTGGCCTGCCGTTCGTCGAGCCGGCTTGGGTCGGCCATGCCTTGAAGTCACCGGAGCCCGGTTAATACTCGGCTTTGCCGTTGTCCGCTTGCCTCACACTGTCGGAACGTAAAATACCCATTCTGGGGGAGGGGGGACGTGTGTCCTCTTTAGGGTTGGAATCGAGATCCTTCGGTGAGATCGAAAAGGATCTAGTTGGCCGAGCTTATTCTCCTGGCACGGGCTCGACGGCGCCTGGTGTGCAGGTCGATCCGCGAGGCACACCCCGTTGGTCCGTGCCCGAGCAGCCGCTCAAGCTTTCGATGATGTCGGAGTCCCTCGGCACGACGGTGGGGGTCGGACCGCCGTGGTCCAAAAGCGGGCTGATGGGCACATCCTGGAAAGTGACCGTGGCGCAGGGCAGCTCGTTTTGACCCCCCTCGTTGACCTCTGGCCATTGGATGTTGCCGGTGCCCGTGTGGGTGACGTTGCAGCTGGTATTTTCGAATTCGAAAACCTTGTCGTTGTCGACGATCAGGCTGCGTTCGAGGTCGAGCCCGGAGCCGCCGGCGATGGCGCTGGCAAAGGACACCTCGCCGGAATTGCTGTTGCGCACGATGGTCAGGTGGCTCAAGGTTCCGGTGATGGCGTCGTCGACCGCCATGCCCGCGCCGAGGTTGCCGGTGGCGAAATTGTCCGCCAGGGTGACGTTGGTCATGTTCAGGGTTTGGGAGCCCGGGTTGGTGAAAACGGTCATGCCGCCCCGGCTCGCCGACGTATTGGCGGAGATGGTGGAATCGACGATGGTGGCCTGGAGTCCTTGCAGATACAGACCGCCGGCTTGCAAGGAGCCCTCGTTGCCGTGAATCGTGCTGCGGTCGAAAGTCATGGGGCCGACCCCGTTGTTGGACACCCGCATGAAGCCGCCGCCCCGGGCGTTGGCCGTGTTGTTGGACAATACCGAGCCACAGACGGACATGGTTTGATCGTTGCCGTCGCTGTAGATCGCTCCCCCGTTGCCGCCGTTGCCTGGATTGCCGCCGGTGCCGGTGGCCGTATTGCCGTCGAGAATGCTGTTGACCAGCTCGAGATGGGCGAAGAGGTGGCCGAGGGCGCCGCCGCTGCTGCATCGATTGTTCTGGAACACGCTGCCGACGATGGTGGTCGGAGTGGCGCCGAAGGAATAGATGGCCCCGCCGGCCACGTCCTGACCGCTGGTCGGCCCCACGTTGTCGAAGAAATAGCTGTCGATCACATTCAGGGTGCCGAAGGTTCCTCGGTAGATCGCCGCCCCTCCATTGTCGGTGGTGGTGCCCGGCAAGCTCTGGGTCGAGCCGTCCCGGAAGGTAAGGTTCTGCACGGTCAGGGTGCGGGGCTGCTCAAACGGGGGACGAAAGTCGATGATGCGCGTGGCGCCGCCGCCGCTCAGGGTGATCAACCCGCCGCCGTCAATCACCAAATCGATGTCGATCTCGAGCTGCGACGTCAACGTGATGGTGTGGGGCGCGGATCCGCAGTTGAAACGGATGGCGCCGTTGTTGGCGCCGAGGGCGGTGAGCAGCGCCGCCTCCGTGCAGCTGCCGGGCGTGCCCGTGCCGACGGTGGTGGCGCCGCTGGTGTCGGCGGCGGAAATCGGCGGAATGCAGACTTCGGGGGGTACGATCGCTCCCGCGCCGGATGCGGAGGTCCACCCGAGCACGGTGCCCTGCTCGAAGCCGTTGGTGAAGATCTCGTCGGTGGAAGCGCTTCTGGCGGCTTCGGACGAGGCCGTGGAGAGCATCACCACGAAGGTGAGGAGCGTCGAAAGGCTCGGTCTGCGGGCTGACGGGCGCTGGACACGCTCGATCGAGGGACGGCGGCGTTGAGCTCGGGCTTGGGGCATGTCGAGCCTCCGATGTGTTGGGGTGGCCGGCTGGATGTGGGCAGCTGTCCCGCTAGCATCACCGACAAAGCCCTTGGACGCAACCGATCCTGGCCGCGACAGATTTGCCGCGGCCAGGATCCGAAGACCTCGACGAACCCGAAGACCTCTACTTGAAGATCGGCTTGATCACCGAGGTGGTGGTGAGCAAGGTCTCCTCCTGTTGGGCGGCACCGCCGCCGCACAACCCACGATTCAAGATGAACCGATAGGTGGTGCTCGGCGACAGGCCGGTGAGGTTGACGGTTTGGCAGCGGGTGCAAGGTCCACACAGGGGCCCGACCCCGGTGCCACTGTGGGTGGTGTAGGGCGTTTTCGGCAGCTGCCGGACTTTGGCGTAGCTGCTGATGGGATATTCGCAGTAGCTGCTGTCCATCACAGTTTTATAGGTGATGGTCGCGCTCGTGCTCGCGATGTTGCTGACCTGCACGTCCGCGACCGTGTGAAAGGGTTGTCCAGGGCTGGTGCCCGGGCCGACCGTGGTCCAAGACCCGCATTTCGAGCCGTAGCCGTCGTAGGAGAACGCGCGGAAATCCCGATCCGAATAGTAGTCCTCCAGATGGAAGATCTGCTCGTGGTACTCGTCGGGATTGCCGTCGCATTGGATCTCCTGGGCCTCCGTGGCTCCCTCGTTTCGACCCGCCAAACAAGAGGCGGTGGCGGTGCCGGGAGTGCGCCAATGGACCGCCGCGCACAGCAGGACCTTGTCGGTCACCGTGGGTGTGGTCATCGGGAACGACGCGCCACACGTGGAGAGATCCGGATTCGGCAGCTGGAGCTCGAGAGTTTTCAAGTGCGTGCCACCGCCGGCGTCGGACAGCTCGAGGTCCAGATCGTGGCTTCCCGGCCAGACGGGGCCGGTCCAATCGAGGTGTCCGGCGTCGTCGAGGCTCATGCCGGACACGGGATTGAGCAAGCTCATGGTCAACGGCGGCGCGCCGAAAGCGGAGAGATCGAGGCTCAGGGGGGAGCCGAGAGCGACGGTTTTGCTCCAGCCGCCTTCTCGATTCTCGGAAATGAGCCGGGACGGATCCGCCAAATCGACGCGATCCCAAACCGGAGGCACCGAGCCCCCGGACGAGGACGCCGCGGCTTTGGAGGATTCCGAGCCGGGGCCGGTCACGGTCGCCGCCGCGGTGGAGCCGGCCGCAGGCGAGACGGCGGCGCCGTAGCGGGCGACCAAGCGCCAGATGCGAGACTGTCCGTCGATCATGCCCTCGCCGACGATGTCGCCGTAGTCGTTCAGCCCATAGGCATGGGTCAGATCCCAGACGGCGTCACCGAAGGTGGCGTCGAGGTTGACCAATGGATCGCCGGCTCGGCCGGACCAGCGGAACGCGAAGGCATCGCCACCGTTCGAGCAACTACCCACCGTCGTGCCGAGCCGATTGATATCGAGGATCGAGGATCCCCCGCTACAAGCGGAAGCGCCGATGGTGATGAAGCTGTTGTCCGATGTGTTCCAGAGGAATCCTTGGCTCCCGGCTGTTTGTCCGACGATTTTTCCTGCGGCGAAACCCTCCGCGGATTCGCGGATCAGCGTCGGCAAGCCGGCTCGCACGTGCCAGGTTCCTGGGGCGGTCCAATAGGCCGCCACCCAGCCGACGGAAATATTGCCGCTACCGTAGCCGAGTGTGGTGGCCAGAACCGATGCGTCGTGATTGGCGAAAAGGGGTCCATAGACGTGATTCCATTGATCGTCGGGAGCACCGCTGGTGGGTAGGCCGAGCAAATGGCTGGTGGTGATCGAAACACCGGCCTCTCCGGAATAAGGCCGTCGGAAAGCATCGTCCACGCCATCGTCTCGCAAGGCCTGTCCGTAGATCCACGAGCCGTCTTCCGACAGGTGCGCGGAGCGAACCCAACGGACGCCGGTGCCGGGATGGACGGTGATGTCGGCGCCATCGATATGGGCGATCACCGCGATGTCGTCCGAGGGCGCGGTGGCGCTGAATCCCGCCCAGCCCTGGTGGTTGACCCCTCCGGCGGCATAGACATTGTGGTCGCTCGTCGGACCGAATACGTAACGGCTCGGCGCCCCGTCCATGCCGGAAAGGATGCCCGTCCATTTGCCGCTGGTGGGTCGGAAATGGCCGGCGGCCTCCCCCAAGTTGTTGATGTCTTGAAAGCTGGAGCCAATGCTGTGGGCGACTCCCGACCGCGCCCACAGGACATGGTTGTCGATGTTGGCGGTTTCGCCGTCGGGTTGCCACGTCAGGCGCACCCGTCCTTTGCGCTCCGGCACATAGAACAGCAGGATCTCATGGGTTCCGGGGAAGAGCTCGAGGGTGAAGCGCTCGGCCCAATCGCCCGGATCGGGACGGTGGGAGATCACGTAGCCGTCGATCACCAAGGAATAGGCTCCTTGGGCCAAAAGGTCGAAGTGCACGGTGGGCTCACCCGGGCCCGAGACCTCGAAACGCTGACGCCATTCCAGGCTCATATCGTCTTCCTGCAATCCGCACGCTCCGCCGTCGAATCCGTCGAGGGGCCAGTTGATGTCGAGGAATCGCCCTGACTCAATGGAACGGCTGCGGCGCAGCGCGCCGCCGAAACCCGAGCCTTCGTGATAGAGCAAATAGGGGCCGTTGGGATCGAAAGGACCGAAACAAGCTTCGCTGGTCACCTCCACACAGGTCGAAAGGGCGCCTTCGCCACAGGAATTGGCCGAACGCATGCGATAGCCGTAGGTCGCGCCACCCTCGGCCTCGGCATCCAGGAAGGAACCGGCGCCACGGGCGTCGCCGACATACGAGAAACTCGTGGCGGGCTCGCCGCATCCGCCCTCGGCGCGATAAAACTGATAGAGGTCCACCGCCGGCAAGGGGGTGAAGGACAGCTCGATGCCGCTGTCGTCGTTCGAGCTCACGCCGAGGTCGGTGGGCACGGTGCTCGGTCGTCCCGCGCATTCGGCGCTCGACACCACCAGGGCGTAACCCTGCCGCTCGCTGTTTTCGCCGCCGTTGCCCGGGATGTCGGTGCCTCGGACCCGCAAAGTGTAGAGGCCGGTGCCCGCGGCGGTGAATCGAACCTGCTCCACGGTGTCGACGGCGTCGGCGGCGCCACCGACGGTGGAGCTGTCGTTGGTGAAGACGTTGCCGAGAAAGACGGTGCCCGAAGGGTCGATGACCTCGAGATCCAGGTTGTTGACCAGGCTGAGGGCGGCGGTGGGATCGCCACCCGGATCGAACCAGGCGAGGGTCACCCGCAGCTCCTCACCGGCGCTCGGCACCCAGATCTCGTAGCTGTGCAAGTCGCCGGTTTCTACGCCCCGCTCGTGGGCCACGTCCCAATGGCGGACTTGGCGATCATCGCCGTTGAAATAGAGGTTGTTGTCGAGAAATACGCGGCCCCACCCGGTGTCGTTGCCGGGGTTGGAGGTATCCATGCGGGTGCCGTTGAGCAGCATCGCCTTCATCAACATGCCGCTCGGGGTCAAGGCGTCGTCGGCTTCCCGGGTGCCGGCGGGATAGAAGCCCTCCATGAAGTATTGCCGAATCAACGCGGCGGCGCCGGATACGTGGGGCGTGGCCATGGAGGTGCCACTCTTCTGCACCGTCGCCGGGCAGGAGGCGGTGGTGTCGTTGTCGTCGCCCGAGGCGGCGGAGATGTTGCTGCCCGGGGCCATGATGTCCGGCTTGCGACGGTTGTCGTCCGTGGGACCGCGATTGGAGTAATTGGCGCGCACCGTGCTGTTGCCGTTGCCGAAGGCGCCGACGGTGGTCACGTTCTTGGCGCTGCCCGGGGAGAAGATGCTGCCGGCCGCGGCTCCGCCGGAGGTATTGCCGGCGGCCACCAACATCAAGATGTCCGAGGTTTCGAAGAGCTGCTGGTCGGTGGCGGAGTCCCGCGAGGTATAGGCACCGGCGGTGTTGGAGCCCCAGCTGTTGTTGTGGATGAAGGATTGCGCCTCGCGGGCCTGGATCAACACGGGGCCGAGATCGTTGGGCATTTCCAAGCACCCCGTGCTGTCGTTGCCGCCGTCTTGCACCAAGATCTGGGCGTTGGGGGCCATGCCGTCACCGGCTTCGAAACCGGGCAAGGCAGGCGTCGAGCTGGAGACCGTGGGATCGTCACCGGCGACGATGCCGGCCACATGGGTGCCGTGGAAACCGGTAGAGCTGGAGCCGCAGGTCTGATTGTCGTCGTATTCCGAAGCCGACGGCATGTTGAAATAACCCACCACCTTGCGCTCGGGGAACAAAGCCCCCACCTCCGGCGGGCTCACGGAGGTATCGGCGTCGGTTTCGTCCGTATTCACCACGACGCCGTTGTCCCATTGGGTGAACCAGCATTGGTTGCGATCCAAGCCGGTGTCGAGCACGGTCACGATTTGACCGGTGCCGATCAAGCCTTGGTCCCAAATCGGTTGATCCGTCGTGTTGTTCGCCTGGATCGGGCTGACTGAATTGAGGGTCGCCAGCTCAGGGGCCCGGTGGCGGGAAATCCAATAGACCGATTCCATGGCCGACGTCGTTTGCAGGAAGTCGGACAGGTCGGCACCGTGGATGAGGAAAGTCGCGGTGGGATACCGAGGGCTCAGCTCGACGCCGGTCATCACCGGTCCCCCATTGGCCGACGAAACGAGCTCCGCGAGCTCGTCCGCCTCGACCCCGGCAAAGCCGAGCACTTCCACCTCGACGTCCGCCGGCTCGACCGCCGCCATCGGGCTGAAGGTCGTCCAAAGGTCGGGCGAGACCTTAAAACCCGGCTCGAACGGTCCGATCCAGCGGACGCCGGGCAGCAAATAGCTGGTCGCCGCGCTGACGTGGGAATCCCTCACCACATACGCGGACCCCGGCAAGTAGGAGAGAATCTCCGCCCCCTGATCTCGGAGAATCCGCCGCGACGTCGCCATTTCCTGGGCGATATTTCGGCGCGTGGCGTCGAATTGAATGATCGAGTAGCGGCTGTTGGACGGAGCTCGCGAAAACCCCTGATCACTGAAGTCGAGATGCTGGCTCAGGGGGTCGAAGATGCCGGTTTTCAACAGCAAAAGATTGGGTCGTTGCGCCGCGGAGGCCACCGCGGAAGGGCTCGGTGCCCGGGGGGTTACGGCGGCGGTCGGAGCGCTCTCCTGGGTCGGGGCCGCCTGAGCGACGAAGGAAAAAGGTAAGAAAAAGGTAGCCGTCGCGGCCAGGACGGCGCGGAAGGCTCGGGTCGTATCCGGAAGAATTCCCTTCGTGTTTCGAAGGGATTTATCGGTCTTGGGCATGTCGTGCTCCTGATTTAGCTCTAAAAGCTCGGCGGGTTTGACGGAAACCCGCCGAGTCTTGGAAGGCGCGAATGTGGTCGTACATCAACCGGGGAGTCGCCTGGCTGTGTTTTTGTCCATGCGGGCTCAAATCCTGGTTACGACACAGGGAGAAAAACCACGAAAAAAAACTTTGAGCGGATGACGAATGGGATCGGCGCTCGATCATCGTCGATCCAAGTCGATTCATTTCGGTCCTTGTCGATTCGGGTCGAGAGACGCTCATCGACGGGTGGAAAGTGGCCTGAATAGCGGTAAATCTCGAAAGGCTCGGGCCGGCACGAGGGTTGCTCTATAGAGCTGTCGAAGGGCCGATCACGGCTCGTCAGCCAATCAAGTCTCGAAGCAACATCCACTCGACAGGAGATCGACATGCAACTCAAGAAACGCGCCCAAGAAGTGTTGAACGACCGTAGTCAGCTGATCAAAGAGTTTTCGGAATTGCAGCCGGAGCATCCCTTTGCCGTCGCCAATCAGCACATGCTCGAGCTTTCGGAGCAGACTTCTTGGGGCGCGACGGGGGTGCTCAGCATGACCGGCGTCATGTGGTGGGCGCTGAACCTCTCCGTCGACCTGGCCTATCCTCATACCGTCATCTTCAACGCCACGGGTGGGCCGGATTTCGATTTCGCGATCTTCACGTCGGTGGTGACCGGCTATTTCATGGTGGATCCCTCGACCCTGGGTGGTGAGTACCAATTCACCTTGGAAGCCGTGGCGGGAGGCCTGGGAGAGGTGGTATTCAGCCTCTATGACATGAATTGGAGCCAGATCGCCAGCTTCACGGGGGTCGTCGCCGGAGCCTCGGTGACCCCTAATTTGACCGGTACGGGAACCCTCACGTACAACTAAATCGCGCCGGCGCAATCGATCATCCCCCCCCCCTCCCGTCCCGGGAGAGGGGGTTAGCGCGGTCAAGAGGGCACAAGGCCCTCCCCTACGTTTGGGCTAGGCCTCAGTGGGAGACGACCTCGACGGTGATCTCCGCTTCGACGGCCTTGTCCCCGGCCTCCGTCGACAGCTCGACGGCGTATTGGGTTTGCCACGGCAGGCGGCCTTCGCGGCCGTTCTGCATCCAGTGGTAGCTGAGGTCCGGGGTGAACCGCAGGGTCATGATGCCCCCGCGCTCCCCGGTCTCGGCTTTGGCCACCACACTACCCAAGTGGTCGATGATGTGGACCTCGGCGGCGACCTCACCCAGGTCCACGGTGACCTCCAGCTGGGTGTCGACGGACCAGTCTTCTTGCCAGACCACTTGCGGCAGGGTGACCGGGTCGAGGGGGTGGATCCACTCGTTGATGGCGACCCATTTGTCGAAGTCCATGCACAGCAGGGCGTCCACGGGGGTGTCGCATTTGGTGCCGATGCCGTCGCCGTCACAATCCTGCTGATTGGGGTTGGGGGTGTTGACGCAGTTGTCGCACAAATCGCCGACGCCGTCACCGTCGGTGTCGGTTTGGTCGAGACCGGCGACCTCGGGGCAATTGTCCTCGTCGTCGGGCAGGCCGTCGTTGTCGTCGTCGTCGTCGCAGGCGTTGCCGAGACCGTCGCCGTCGGTGTCTTTTTGGTCCTCGTTGGGGATGCTCGGGCAATTGTCGATGGTGTCCAGGATGCCGTCGCCGTCGGAGTCGTCGCAGACGTCGCCGATGCCGTCACCGTCGGTGTCGAATTGCAGCGGGTTGGCTTTGTTGTAGCAGTTGTCGGAAACGTTGGGGATGCCGTCACCGTCGACGTCCGAGTCGCACGGATCGCCGATGCCGTCACCGTCACTGTCGGTTTGCAGGGTGTTGGGCAGACCCAAGCAATTGTCGAAAGAGTCGGGAATGCCGTCGTTGTCCAGGTCCGGATCGTTGTTGTCGACCACGCCGTCGCAATCGACATCGGCATATTGTGGCAGCACGCCCACGGACGCCCAGGCGTTGCGGATCTGGCAGACGTCGTTGGCGTTGAAGCCGAATTTGCTCGCATTGGCCCACTGAGTGGCCTGGCCGATCATCATGCCGCGGACTCCTTCGAAGTCAGTGTTTTCGTGCACCAGCTCGGTGAGCACGGTGAAGTAGAGCTGGTGGAGCTTGTACTTGCCCATGCCGGTGATTTGGTAACCCTTGTGGGAGTCGCCGTCGGTCAACAGATAGGCGACCTTGTTGGGGATGCCGCTGTTGGTGTGCACGAAGCCGTCGTCGGGACCGTTGGGATTGGTGCGCAGGCCGATGTTGTCACCGCTGAGCGACGGGGACACGTGGTCCGGGTCGCCGAAGGTGGGCGGGCTGGACATGCTGCGTCCCACCTGGCCGAAGCCCATGGGGATGTCCTCGCCCATCAGCCACTCCTGGAACGGATCGATCATGGCGCCGAAGACGTCGGCGAAGCTTTCGTCGAGGGCTCCCGAAAGGTATTGATATTCCAAATTGGCGGCGTGGTAATCCACCAGATGGGACAGCTCGTGGGCGTAAATATCGTCGGTCATCCAGCCGCTGCCGAATTGCAAAAGATCGCAATAGCCGATCGCCATGGCGTTTTGGAAATCGGTGCCGCTGCCGACGTGCACGACCACCTCGAATTGGGAGTCGTCGTTGTCGAAGGAGTGGTAGTTGAAGCGGCTGTGCAGGTAGTCGTAGAGCTGGTGCGACATGGAATTCGCCGTGATGCCGTCCGGCGGGTTGTCGGCGGCGGAGCTGTAGTCGGGCAACACACCGTTTTCGTCGAACCAATCGTCGGTGCCGCCGACGGAGAAACAACTCTGCACCCCGCCGTTGTTGCGGCTCTCGATGTCGAAATCCTTGTCGATGTAGGTTTCATGCTGAGGCAGGGCGACGACGATGCGATTGGCCACGGCGTCGACGTAGACCGTCCACGCGCCGAAGCCGCCGGTATGGGCGTCCTTGCCGATCACCGGCACTTGCCAGCTGAGCACGGAATATCGCTCCGCGTTGTCGTCGAGGGCGTAGTAGACGCCGAGCCGGCTTTGCCCCGACACCGTCAGGGAGCTGCCGAAATCGCCTTGCAGGGCCGTCAGCTCGGCTTTCGGCCCGTCGATGCGCACCCCCTCGAAGCCACCCGAGGCGGGCTGCAAGAGGCCGTAGGTGGCGATCACTTGACGCTCGTTCATGTGCACCCCCAGGCTGCCGTTGAACGACGGAAGGTCACCGAATCGGCGGCGCAAAAACACCCGATCACCGTGCTCCGAGCGCACGAGGCGCACGGGATAGAGCTCTTTCGACGGATCGCTCAAACCGTATAGGCCCTGGTATTGCTCGAGGAAAGCGATGGCGTTGTCGATCGGATCCGCACCCGGGTCGGCGACGGGAACCGTGGCCATGACCTCGACCGCGAATCCTTGTTGCACGCGCACCTCCACGGGAGTCCTGGAGGCTCGGCGCAGCCGGGCCAAGGCTTCCGCGGAAGGATCCGGCGCACCGGCTGCTTTCGCTCCGTCCGCGGCCGACGACATCGTCTGGTCCGCGACGATCGGAGCCGCGGAAACCGGAATCGAGGCGCTGAGGGTGACGAGCAGGGCCATGGCGACGGATTGAGCCGCCGAGCGAGCCCTGCCGAGCCTGGAGGGCGTGTATTTCGAGGTGATTCGCGGCGAAACCGGACGTACGAAAGGTGTAAGAAGACCCTTTGGGGAGCTCCCGGATCGGGGTCGATGCGAAACGCTTGGGGTACGGAGATCACTGGGTGTCAAGTCAGCGGGGGTGAGAAACATTTGCTTTCTCCTGTTCATAGAGTTAGATGAATGTGACGTTGCATCTAGCCCTGCGATTTCGGCGGCCGAGAAGGGCCAAGAAAAATCGCGTCTTGTTTCTCCGGCTCCGCGGGAGCCGAGCACCACAACGAGGAGAGAACCATGAGCCTCCCCAACTTCCAACCCAATGGACCAGCGGGCTGCAACGATCCCCATGCCTTTCAAGACCAGGAGGAATTGTGGCCGCGGGTTTATGACGAGCTGCGCTTGGTGGCTAGACGGCAGATGATGCGAGGGGCAGTGACCCTGCAAGCGACCGCGTTGGTCCACGAGGCTTATATGCGCCTAGCGGATGACCCGAACGTACGCAGCCGGGGTCGCTCGTATTTCTTCGCCGCCGCGGCCCAGGCCATGCGCCGGATCGCCATCGACCACGCGCGTGCCCGGAGCCGGGACAAGCGCGGTGGCGGGGTCGCTCCCGTGACCCTGGAGACCCGGGACGCGGAGGTGGACGGATTGGCGGACGACGTCTTGGACTTGCACCGCGCTCTCGAGGCCCTGGAAAAGCTCAGCCCCCGGCAAGCGGGGGTCGTGGAGTGTCGATATTTCGGCGGCTTGGACATCCAGGAAACGGCCGAGGCCCTGGGCACGTCGCCACGCACGGTGAAGAGGGATTGGACCCTGGCCCGCGCCTGGCTCTATAGGCAGCTGGGCGCGGCCAAGGTCGGGTCCGCCGCAGCCGGCCTGGAGAGGAACAGCGCGTGACCCCCGAGCGTTGGGGTCGGGTCGAGACGCTCTTTCAACGCGCCCTCGGCTTGTCGGAGCACGAGCAGCCCGGCTTTCTGGCCGAAGCCTGCGGCGAAGACCGAGGGCTACGACAGGAGGTCGAATCGCTGCTCGCCGCCCACCACGGTGCCGAGGAGGGCTTTCTGGCCTCGTCCGACGGCTTGCGCATGGCCCAGCTCGACCTGCCGGAATCACCGCCGGAAAGGATCGGCTCGTGGAAAGTGGTGTCGGAGATCGGCCGAGGTGGCATGGGTGTGGTTTACGAAGCCCGTCGCGACGACGGCCAATTCGAGCAGCCGGCGGCTTTGAAGCTGATCCAGCGAGGCTCCAACAGCCGACAGCTTCGGGAACGCTTCCTGCGCGAGCGGCAGATTCTGGCGCGCATGGAGCACCCGGGAATCGCCCGTTTGCTTGACGGCGGTGTGACCGCGGACGGTCGTCCCTGGTTCGCGCTCGAGCGCATCGAGGGGGTGTCCATCGTCGAGCATTGTGAGCGCAACGATCTCGGCCTGCGGGAGCGATTGCGTCTCTTCAACCAAGTGTGCGCGGCGGTGGAATACGCCCACCGCAACTTGGTGGTGCATCGGGATCTGAAACCGTCGAACGTCATGGTCGACGGCGAGGGCCGGGTGAAGCTGCTCGATTTCGGCATCGCCAAAATGTTGCGCAGCGGTCCGTCGGACGCGCCTCTTACCTCGATCATGGGCCGGCCCATGACCCCGGGCTACGGAGCCCCCGAGCTGGTGTTCGGCGGTCCGATCACCACGGCCAGCGATGTCTACTCCCTCGGTGTCATCCTCTACGAGCTGCTGTCCGGACGTCCCCTATTCCATGCCGACGACGAGCAGGCCGCCCTACCCGCTCCGTTTGCGGCCGAGCCGGCGGTGCTCTCTCGCCTGGCCGCGCAGTCGGCGCAACCCACGAGCTTCTACCGGCAGCTGGACGGTGACCTCGACACCATCGCGGCCAAGACGATCCAGCTCGATCCCGCCCAGCGCTACGCGTCGGCGGAGGCTTTGCGGGAAGATATCGAGCGTTATTTGAGGGGTGATCCGGTGCGTGCCTATCCGGATTCGTTCACCTATCGGGCGAAGAAGCTGCTGCGCCGTCATCGGGTGGCGGTCGCCGCCTCGCTGCTGGTGGTCGGCTCCTTGAGCCTCGGCTTGGGCGTGGCCCTATGGCAAGCCGGCGTGGCGGCCGAGCAGCGGGATATCGCCCAAGAGCGTTCCGAGCAAACCGACCAAGTCCGGCAATTCGTCGTCGACCTTTTCCGCGCCTCGGATCCCCGAGACCGAGGGGGCGTGGAGCTGACCGCCCATCAGCTGCTCGAACGGGGCATCGAGCGGGTCCAAGCCCGGGCCCTCGACGATCGGCCCGATCTGCAGGTGGAGCTTTTGACCACCATCGGCCACGTCTCCATCTCCCTCGGAGATTTCCCGCAGGCCGCGTCGCTTTTCGAGCAGGCATTGGCCCTGGAGCCGGGGCCCGAGCCCAGGAACCGACTGCGCACCGCCGCCGCCTTGAACGGCCTCGGCGAGACCTCGGCCCATGTCGGAGACCTGGAGGCCGCGGCGCGACACCATCGACAGGCCCTGGCCTTGCGGCTCGAATTCGCCGGCGTCGAGGATCAGCGGACCGCACAGTCCTACAACAACCTGGGGGTCGCCCTGGCCGGTCTCCGGCGACTGCCCGAGGCGATCGAAGCCTACGGCAAGGCCTTGGAGATCCAAGAAAAGCTGCCGGATGTCGAGCGGATCGATCTGCTGGACACCATGGGCAACCTGGCCGTCAGCCATCGCTTGTCCGGAAATTATCCCGAAGCGCGGCGGCTGCTGCGGGATGTGATCGCCAAGATGCGCGGGCATGGAGCCGAAAAACACTCACACATGGTCAATTACCTCGGGCAGCTCGGTTCCGTCGAGCGGAGATTGGGTCACTATCCGAGCGCCGATCGTTTATTCAGGGAGAGCTACGAGCTGTCGAAAGAGCTGTGGGGCGAGTCGCACCCCGACACGTTGATCTCCATGAACAACTATGCCGTCGGCGCCTTTATGCTCGGTCGCGAGGCCGAGGCCGAGCCCTTGATGCGAAAACTCCTCGACGTCGACCTGCAGGAATTCGGCTCGGAGCACGCCTACGTCGCCCAGGATCGCGACAACCTCGGGCGAGTGCTGATCGAGCTCGGACGGGTCGAGGAAGGGCTCGAGCTGATCGGCATGGCCTGCGACTTCTACCGTTCGGAACGGGCGAGCCCGAGGGCGCTGGCGCTGCACAAGGTCCGTCATGCCTGGGTCCATCTCGCCGTCGATCACCCGGACCGGGCCCATGCCTTGGCCGAGCAGGCCCTCGACGCCGAGCGTCGGCGGGAGCCCCAAAGCTTGGAGCATCTGGCGGGTGCGCTCGTGGCGTCGGCCTTTGCCGGCTCGGCCGTCGGTCGTCTCGAGGACGCGGAGAGCCTCTTCCGTGAGGCGCTGGCGGTGCACGAGCAACGACAGACTTCGGAGCACCCGGATGCCGGCATCGCCCGTTTCGGTCTCGGTCGGCTGCTGCTTTCCCAGGGCCGACTGGTCGAAGCTCGGGAGCAGCTGGACCGCGCCGACAAGATCTGGCAGGCTTCCCTGCCGGAAGCACATTGGCGGCGCGCCGAGCTGCTCGTGGCCCTCGGCGATCTGACCCGACGGGAGGGTCGACCCGAGGCCGGACGCCGGCTCATGGAGTCCGGTATCGACCAGCTGCGTCAGGGTCGCGGCTCGCAACACTGGCGGACCCGCGCCGCGGCCCGACAGCTGGATCCAGGCCTTCACCATTCGGAGCCCCCGGCCGATCCATCGACATACCTCTAACGAACCTCCACCCACCTACCCTCAACCTTTAGTTGGCATCCATGATGAATCGATCGACGCTCAGCCGCGCCCTGCTACCACTGTCTTTCGCGCTCTATTTCCTGCTCTCCACCGGACCCGCGGGCTCGGCTCCCCTGCCGGTGACCGGGACTCCGTTGCTGATCGAGGCGCCGGCGGGTTTCGTGCCGGCCGCGACCTTCCCCGGATTCGAGATGCGGGACGCGGCCGCCACCCTCTTGGTCGCCGAGCTGCCGGCGCCGTTCGCCGTCGTTAGCGCGGGATTCACGGAGGAGGCATTGCTCACCCAGGGCATGGTGTTGGAGGAACGGGGCGCCCGATCCTTCTCCGACCTTCCGGGTGAGCTGATTCGCTTGCAGCAGAATGCACCCAACGGGGTGACCTACCGCAAATGGTTGGCCCTCTTCGGCGACGATGAGAGGACTTTTCTCGTCACCGCGGGGGTGCCCCTGGCCAAGGCCGACGAGCTCGGACCGGCGATGGTGAAAGCGCTCGACAGCATCGTTTGGCAACGGGAAACGGTCGTGGGCGAGGAAGGGTTACGTTTCCGCATGTCGGGACCCAAGGGCCTGGATCACCGCCAACGCTTCTTGAACAACCTGGCTTGGAGCGAGCCGGGCTCGAGCTCTCTGGCGCCCACCCTGGTAGTCGGTAATTCCTTTTTGTCGCCGGCGGCGACCGCCCTGGAGCCTTTCGCACGGCTGCGCCTGTCGCAGACCCGCGAGATCCGCGACCTCGGCGAGGCCGAGGCACGTCCGACCCATCTGGACGATCTCGACGCCGTGGAGCTGGTCGCTCGGGCCAAGGACGCGGAGACCGGTGACCCTGTAATCGTCTATCAGGTCATGGCCTACGACGCCGACATCTATTTTCTGATCCAGGGTTTCGCACCGGAAGCGAAGCAGCAGCGTTGGCTCAAGCGTTTTCGCGCGGCGGCCGACACCTTCCGTCGGGTGGCCAACCCGGAGCAAAAGGCCGGGTCCGGGGGTGCTTCGACGGCGGCCCGCTCCGCCGCGGTCGGCCAACCCGTGCGCAACCCGAAGCCGGAGCGTTTCGGCGGTTACGGTTTGAAGGTTTGGCTCGACGGTCAGGGCACGTGGCGGAGCGACGCCGAGCAGAATTTCCACGACCAGCCCTGGGCGGTCGCCGGACCGGTGGCGTCGAACCCCACCCTGCGCTTCGAGGTGACCGGCGAGCTCGGCGCCTTGCAAGGGGTCACCGTTTGGTTCGACCGGCTGCAAGGTGGCAAACGACAGATGGAGATGTACTCCGTCGACAGGGGTCTGGCACTAGAGCCCGGACGGGATCTGCCCTTGCGGGTCACGGAGCGAATCGCCAACGCCAGTCTCGAGCAGATCGATGGGCTCGCGCCGGGGATCTACGGCATGCGTTTGCAAGTCAACGGCACCGACGGCTGGGACGCCCAGCACGTGCTCTTTGAGGTCGTCGAACGCGGGACCGAGTCAGAGACCGGGCCCGAAGAGGCCGCTCCAGAGCCTTCCGAGGCCGAGGTGAGCGAGCCTGACGACGCCGTTCAAACCACGCTGACCTACTTTGAGGCTTGTCGAGCGGGGGACGGTTTGGCCTGTTACAACGCCGCGATTCGGCTTCGGGACGGCACCGACACGGAGGTCGACTTGGAAACGGCCGTTGAGTTGCTCGGGCGGGGCTGCCATTTGCAGGCGGCGGCCGCTTGCCATTATCTGGCGTTCCTGCATCACGACGGTGAGGACGGAGTGACCCAGGATCACGAGCTGGCGGAAGGGCTCTATCAGCGCGCGTGTGACCTCGGGCGGGCGCGGGCCTGTCTCGACCTCGCGGATTGCGAGGTGCAGGCGGAAGCAGAGGTGATGCGGCTGCTGGGCCTCTTTCAGAAGGCCTGTGAGCTCGAATCGGGAACCGGCTGCCTCGAGCTGGCGAGGCTGCTCCAAAAGAGCGAGCTCGGGTTGCCGAACGAACGGGAAACCATCGAGCGTGCGTTGGATCAGGCTTGCCGTTACGGCGAGGAAGAGGCTTGTCCCTGAGGTCCTGTCTTTAGGGGCCGCCGCCCTGCCCCTCCCCTGTCTTTAGGGGCTGCCGCTCTGCAGTTTGGGTGGTACGTTGTTTAGACAGAAGATGAGTTTCGTGGGGGCGGGAGAAGGAGATGGTTGAGCTGTAGCGATCATTACCGAGGTGCATATAGGTTGTCATAAATGAAATGCGACAATCTATAAATACCGCTTACGCCCACACCTCCTCCCTCACGTGATCTCCCCAGCTACGGGCAAATACATCACACCTCCGTCAGAGCCCGGTGGAGTCTCGGGTTATCTCGGCGGCGGGATCCACGATCGGACGCAGCAGGGCTCGGAAGCCGGATGTGAACAGACGGTTCAGGAGCAACAGCACCAGGCCGGCCAGGGTCACGGCTTGCAACACCAGAAGCCAGTCGAGGGAGATGTCGGCCAAATCGTGGAATGGGGCTCGGGTCCGAGCCGGCAGGAATCCGGATATCCAGATCAGACCCACCGCTCCCCCACCGCTCAGCAGCAACGTCCATCCTGCTGCTCGGGTCCGCGGCACCATCCATGTGTTGCCCAACATCCATCGAGCGATGCCGAAAAACAAGAAGGTGGCGACCAGCTCCGGCCGCCAACCTGTGTGCAACGCCCAGAAGGCGAGGATCGAGCCGAAGAGAGGATTACGGCAGAATGCTGCTCCCAGAAAAGCGGTACCCGCGAAGGCGGCGATCCCACCGAAGGCCTCGAGATCGAGCCTCACCAGGGGCTCTAACAAGGCGACCACCACGGCGCCGAGCGACATCCACATCCCGTGATGATGCAGCTGCTGACGAAGCATAGGGTCGAAGCGGCCGGCAGCGCCGCCCCGATTCCGATCTCCCACAGAACCGACGGATTCTAGGATCGACGACGCTCCGGCTCCGGACGAGCCGAGGCGTGCGATCCAAGCCGAGCACAGGATTCCACCGAGCATCCAGGTCGCCCACGCGCCGCCTAGGAGACCGACACAAATCGCCAGAGGTGGAGCTAAGGAACGCGCCGAAAGCGCGGCACCGCCGAGGTCGGGGACATAGCGCCGCCGGAGCCACTCCACACCCACCCCCAACACAAGCCATGGCGCCGAATAGATCACCAAGGCCGCAAAGGCGGTGCCGAACGGCAAATGCTCGAGCAGGCCGTGGTCCACGGGATGGACTCGGGACAGGCCGAGGATGAGACTCAGGCCCAGCAGCCCTCCGAGCGCCGAGCCCCAAGGCGCTCGATCCTCGATCGGACCGTGATGGTGGTCCTCCTGATGACGGTGCCCATGATGACGATGCTCATGGGGCGGATGCCCGTCGCGACGGTGCTCGTGGTGGCGAGAGTGATCGTGATCGACATCGTGGGAGTGCCCGTCGTCGTGATGGCCGTGCTCGTGTCCCGCCACCACATGCAAGAGCATGCCCGCGACCGTCGCCTCGAAAATCGAGATGATCGGCAGGCTCAGCTCCCCCAATAGGCCACTCGCCAGCTGGAAGCCGAGCACGGTGGCTCCGGCGATCATCGCCAAAATGCCGATCGCGACCCGGCGTCCGAGAATCGGCACCACCAACCACCACACCGCGAGCCCCATCGGCAATCGATGCAGGACGACGGCCAAGGCCAGCAAGGCGGAGCTCTCTTCGCCGTGCTCGTGGCTGATGTGGCCGTCGCGATCGACGACTTGCCCCTCCCCTACTCCACTGTGGGGGGGTTCTAACCCCGCGGCAGAGGCGGAATGGTCCACCAGGGGTGTGAAGAGGGCCACACCGTCGAGGGTGGCATGCACCGCCAAGCCGAAAAACGCGACGGCGACCAGAGCGGGATAGATTTTCTCCTCGCGATGGCTGAGGGGTCCGTGCAGCAGGAATGGGATCGACAGACCCGCCAGGCCTCCCACCAGGGTCCAACCGCCGGCGGTGAGAAAGGCGTGGGGCCAGATGTGAAGCACCACGATGCCGGTCATCGACACGGCGATGAACGCGTCGGTGGCGCCCTTGGTCGCTTCTGAACGCTCCGCCCAACGGGCCAGCAAAGGACCCGCGAGCAGAGGCAGAATGCCGCTTGCGAGAAGCGCTGTCGATAACCAAAAAGGAGTTGCCACCCAATGTCCTTCTTTAGGAGCCCGACCCGTTCATGTCCTTCGGGCGCTTCTTGCTTCAAATTTCGAGAGAGCCGACCCTGTCGCCGCTAATGATAATCGAAAATCGATTATTGATTCGATATTTCTCGAGCCGCGCTCTTTCTGGACAGCCCGCTCTTTCTGGACAGCCCGCGCTTGCTGGGCAGACCTTTGAATTGGGCAGACCTTTGAATTGGGCAGACCTTCGGATTGGGCAGACCTTCGGATTGGGCAGACCTTCGGATTGGGCAGACCTTCGAATGTTGTACTCTCTCTCATCGAGCACCGATATTCCCCCGCCTTGCCTGAGCACACCTCGGTGAGGCTTTCAGGAGACCCGTATGGACCGTGAGACCGTGATCTCGACTCTGAGCTCCGCCCGCTGGCTGGATCTGACCCAACCCCTTTCGATCTTCACCCCGCCTTGGCCCGGAGAGATGCCCCTTCAGGTGCATTTCTTCAAACGGCTCACCGGGTCTTTCGGCGGCGGCCAAGGGGCCAACGGTCAGTTGATCGAATGGAGCAACAACACCGGCACCCATCTCGTGGGTCCGACGGCATTCCACTCGGGATGCCGCTCCATTTCAGACATTCCCCTGGAGGAGCTGTGTGGACGAGCCGTGGTCGCCGACGTCTCCGACGCGGTCGAGGACTACGGCTTCTACACACCTGGGATGATCGAGGAGCGGGTGGAGGTACGCGAAGGCGACATCTTGATCGTGCACACGGGGTACAGCCGCTATGCCTGGGATCGCCCGGATTGTGAAAACCCCGAGGCCCAAGGCGGGGTCGAGAATAAGGAATTCGGTTATTACGTGCGCCATCCCGGGCCGTCGCCGGATTTCTATGAGTGGGCGCTCGACAAGAAGCTCAAGGTGATCGGCGTGGACTGTGGCTCCGCCGAGCATCCGATGAATACCAACATCCGATTTCAGCACGCACGGGAATTCGACAAAGCCCGTGAGGTGGCGAAGCGGCTGACCGGAAAAGATTGGGAAGAGCTCTTTCCCCCCGAGCAGTATCAGCGGTTGACCCACCAAACGCTGCCCAAGGCAGGCCTGCTCTTCGCCGAAGGCCTGGGGGGAGATTTGGGCTCGATCCTGAATCAGAGATCCTGGGTGCTGATCCAACCCGTGCCTTTCGTCGAGGTGGAATCCGCGTGGTGCCGGATTTCCGCGGTGGTGCCCGAGGATCCGACCACCGATCTGGACGCATTCCACGACGGCTTGGACCGAATCGAGATGCTCGACCTCACCCTACCCTTCAGCGTGCGCACGCCCCAATGGGCTAATTACGAGCCCCTGTCGATCAAATACACCAAGAGGGTCGGCGGGTTGGACTACGGCTTGGGGCGCAACAACGCCCACTGCCGTGCCAGCTTCCACCTGGCCACCCACATGGACGGCGAGAAGCATTTCTGGGCGGCGGGGCGGACCATCGGCGAGGTGCCCCTCGACTATTGGCACGGCCCGGGCGTGATCGTCGACATCTCGGATGTGGTCAGCGATTCCAGCGTGTACACACCGCAGATGATCGAGGAGCGGGTGGATCTCCGCGACGGGGACATTTTGTTGATCAAAACCGGTTGGCATCGCTTCGGCTGGAACAGCCCGGACTCGGACGAATTCCGCTACATGATCAAACATCCCGGCCCCTCACCGGACTTCTCCGATTGGTGTGTTCGCCGCAAGATCAAATGGCTGGGCATCGATTGCGTCGCCATGGAGCATCCGATGAATACGATTCAGCGGATCATGCATCCCAAGACCTTCGCGGAGGCCGACGAAAAGCTGCGCAAGCAATTCGGCAAAGACTGGGACGAGATGTATCCCTTGGACAAGTACTACCAAGACATGCATCTGAATCTCTTCCCCAAGGCGATCGTGCACGCCGAAAACTTGGGTGGCGCCATAGCCCGGGCGGAGTCGGGGCGCTACTACGTCGGCGCCTTCGTCCAGAGAGGCATGGAGCTGGCGTCGTGCTGGGGTCGGTTCGTGGCGTTTAGGGAGAGGAGCTGATCCTGCCTTTTTTTGGAGGTATATCAGCTCATGAAGCCGTCGTCGGGCCGTGGAGCGTTGCGTGAAAATCTCCGATTTTCCGCATCGCGAAGCGGCCTACTTTGTAGGTAGATATTGTCTTAATATTGTTCTTAGATATTGTGCTGTCCGCAAAGCTCTGAAAACAGTAGAGATATCTGCTCATTTCGTAGTGAGATGCACGACGTTCGAGGCTACTTTCGTAGCGAGATGAACGGAAATTCACGGATTTTCGTAGCGCCATGCACGAGGTTTGCGTAGTTGGATGCACGAGGAAAACCGGCGGTTTCCGCAGCTTTTTCCACAGGCATGGCCTCGTTGCGGGAGCTTAATAACGTAGTTTGATGCACGGTGGGCCTCGAATAACGTAGCTCGATGCACGGTGCGTCTCGAATAACGTAGCTCAATGCACGGTGCGTCTCGAATAACGTAGCTCAATGCACGGTGGACCCCGAACGAGGCTCTTCGCTCGTGGGGGCGAGGCTTGCTTCCGCTCGTGCATCTGTCGCAGGGGGCAGGGCCTGCCCCGCCCGCGCATGCTCGGGCGCGTCGCGGGCGGAAATGACCGTGCATCTAGCTACGTTATTGGACAGGGAACCTCATCAGCACGGAATCTCCGTGCATCTAGCTACGTTATTCTCAGAAACAACACGGGATACCGCGATCGGTGATCCGACGGATGAGCAACGGTGGTGAGTCAGCCCTCGCTGAGACGTCTTCGGGAAAATCCTCCGTCGAGCACGACGTTTTTGCTCGGGCCGACCCGCAGACCCCACACTTTTCGCGGGCGCCCCCTACCCTTGCGTTCCTCCCGCACAACCACGATGTCAGCGTTCAGGCTGTCGCCCGTCGCGCATTTGATTTGCTTGTGGTAGCCGTGAAGGCGCTCGATGGTGACGCGATCCGGCTCGCGGCCCGCCTTGAAGAATTCCATCAACACATCGTGGGGAACCACGCTGGTCTTGCGCGCGCTGCCGCAACGGTGCAGCAGAAAGACCGTGTAATCCCAGCCGATCGGGCAGTCTCGAAAGTGTTTGAGCAGATCCAAACGCAGCAGCAGGATGTTCTCCTGAGGGTTCTTTTTCTGGACCCGGCTGAAAAGGCTGTCGGAGAGCTTGACGAAATACGGGCTGCGACCGGTGAGCAGGCTTCCCTGTCCCGAGAGCTCGGCGTCCACGGACCGACGTGACGGCAAGGACCACTCCTCGATGAATCGCGAGCCCATGCCCCATTGGGCGCCCGAGTTGCCGCCCCGGGTTTCGATTTCGATGTTCAAGCTGCGCAATCGCTCGAAGCGGGCTCGTAAACGGCGATACTCCGCGCCGCTGTCCGAGAGGCCGAACATGTCCAGCAGCTGACCGGCCTTTTGAAATTCCACCAATGGGGAGTCGGTGATGCGGGCCAGGTGTTGAACCCCGAAAAAGACATAGCGATCACTGCCGTAAGGCATCTGACAATCTTCGGGAACGCTATATTTGACGGTGACCTCGCAATCCGTCGCAAAGGCGATGGACTTCTTGACGATCTTGTCTTGGGTCTTTTTGCGCGGCAGACAGGCCAGCGCGACGTCCCGGGCACAAGCGATCGCGTCGGTCCAGATGTTCTCCCGCCGCTCGGTCTCGATGCGCTCGGCGATCTCCACCAGATTCCGGCTGCGAATGAGCTGCTTGGAGTCCCCGGAGCTCGATGGGCGACGGGCCTTGGGCGTCACTTTCTCGATGTCGAGCTTCTTCATGGCATCCTCGAAAGCTGGTCTTTCTCGGCTTCGTGAAATTGCATCCACGAACAGTACGCCGGCCGATCCTCGGACGTCAACGTCAAGCAAATTCTAGTTTGACTTTAAAAGTAATACTTCAATATCGGCCCGAAGCGCTGAAAGCCGCCTCCTATCGGGCTTTCATGCCCGATAGCGCGCTCGAAACAGGGAAAAGACTCTCGAAAATTGTGCTTGAGAAAACTTGCGCAGAGGGGTGCCGAAAGGCCCTAGGCAAGCCTCCGATGACCTATGTAGAGCGCTTCCTCCGAGCGCTCATTCTCAAGACGGTGCCGAGGTTTGGGTGCAGATCGCCGGTCGGCCGATTATCCGTCGCGGGACTCGAGCCAGTTTTCGAGCAGCTCCTCCACCAACGAGCTGAATTCCCGATCACCTTCGTCCAACAATGCCCGTTTGATCCGCATGTGCAAGGTTTTGGGGATGTAGGCATTGGCCTGGCGATATTCCGGATTGCCCCGCCGGCCTTGGCGACGGTCCGGGGCCAGCTCGGGGATTTCGGGGGTTTTCTTCTTGCTCCCTTCCCCACCCTTCTTGGCCCTTTTCGGCCGGGAGCTCTTGGGAGCGGCCTTCGGGGGGGCGGTCGCAGGTTTCTTCTCGGCCTTGGGGGGGGCGGGAGCCGGCTTGGGCTTCTCTTCCACCGCAGGCGCCTCGGTCACCGTCTCTTCTTCCTGTTCCTGGGCCGCCCGGGCGCGGGCGATCAAATTGGAAAGCGAACCCTTTGAATTATTGGCCATAGATCTCCCTTCCGACGGCTTCGTAGCCGGCCCAAACTTCTTTGCCTCTGCTCCCCATCTCCGAAACCAGCACCCCGGCCTTTGAGGCGTGGTCGAAGGCGACTGCTCGCGGGATTTCCGCCTCAAAAAGCGGGATCTTCGCTTCGACCAGAGCCTCGCGAGTCTCTCGACCTTGGGTCGAAGGAAACGGCGGCACGATGGTCAGCAGCGCACGCCAATCGGCCTCCGGCACGACGCTCAACTTATTGGCCAATAGAACGAGACCTTCGATCGGCATGGCCGCCGGCGTGGTCGGCACCACCAGCATGTCGCAGCCGGAGGCGTAGTCGGTCAAATCGTCGTCCGAGGGGCGGGCTTCGGTGTCGATCACCACGTGGTCGTATTGGGTGATGCGGTTCATGGCTCGAGCCATAGGTAAGACGTCGAAAGGTAGGCCTTGGCCGTCCGAGTTGGCGTCGTAGCCGATGGCGTATTTGCTCGGATCGTTGTCGAGCAACAAGGTCTTTCCCTTTGCGGCGAGAAAGGCCGCTAGGTGGATGGCGGTGGTGGTCTTGCCGACTCCGCCCTTGAGACTCGCGATGGTGATGATCATGGGCTCATAGTATCAGATCTTCGACCGTCCAACTAGCCGGCTTGTCGAGTTTTCGTCATGTCAAAGAGTTAAACCGTCAAACGGTCGAACTTTCAAAGAGTTGAGTTGTCAATCGGCTGAATTGTCAAGTATCTGAGTCGTCAAGTAGACAAAAAGTCAAATAACCAGACGGTTAAATGGTTGGATGCTCGAAAGGTTGGACGGTTGAACAGCCGAGGAGATGACCAGCCATCTAGCTATCACGTCAAAAACTTAACACGTTGAACGGTGGGCCGTCTGACAGGTTGAGATGATGAGTAGCTGACCGTGCAGCAGGTTGGCGGGATAACCGGCCAAAGAGTCGTCTGGCTGAAGCGTCGAATGTTCGAGTGTTTGATGAGTTGAAGCGTTGGCCGGTCATGTTGTCAAGAATTCAACTGTTCGACTGGCTGTTTAGTTGAATATGTGGATAGACGGCAGCTCGAATAATCGACCAGTCGACTGGTCGAAACGTTGAATGTCCGGCGAGTCGGCATGTTGACGGGACGAACATTCGGCCACTTGACGCTTCGGATGATCGAAGGTCCGGTTAATCAAATAAGCAGCTGGCCAAGTAGCTGGCGGTGCGAAGGTTTGAGGGGTCGAGTTTTCAAAGAGTTGAGTGTCTGAGCGGTCAAATGGTCGAGTGTTTGAATGTTCGGATACCCGGATACGCAACTGTTCGAGCGGTACCTTTGCCCGCGCCTTAAATATGAACGATATCGAGAAAGCCGATCAAAGCCTACCGACTAGAAGTCGTGGAGCAGGTGTTGGCGAGCTCGAGTGGAGTGCCGGCGAGCTGAATATGCGGATACGCAAGTGGTTGGCGTGTCGGCGTGAGCTGTGACAACGAGCACGCCGCAGCCGGATTCAGCACCGAAAGTGTAGCCATTTTCGCTGTCATGATCGACGAAGGGCCGGAATGACGCCCTCCAGAGCACGGGAGGTGCGGAGATGGTCTTTGGACCGCCGGCCCCTGGGACGTAGTGGGGAAAATCAGGGGCGATCCGCATGAGCAAGTATTTACGCTGGACAGTTAAGGTTTGCAAAGAAGAATGAATTTGAAAGATCTGCAAATGGCTATGAATAACTTTCGGTCGATTTCGTCACGGCCTCGACGAGCGAAGATTTTTTGGAAACCCAATAGATATGTAGGTTTAGCCCGATGCCGAGGTGTATGGTGCCTGAAACATCCGATTTAGCCATGTGACTGGCGTGGGCCGATATGGAGTTTTTCCGGTCGCGTTCCGTGAAACTGCCCGGGTTGTCCTTCGTAATGACAAGTGTTACCTTACGGGGCTAGCGTGTGCTCCGCGACTTGCATGGCTTCTGTAGCCCGGCCCGGTGCCGGTTACAGAGTCCAAAAAGTCGACACCGCGCCGGGACCGATTCCGGATCGGTGCCGACGCAACGATTGCTCAGCTGAGTCGGTTTCGATGAGCTTCGCGAAGCTCATCGGGATCTTTGGATAAGTCACAGTCACTTTTAGTTTTCGGGTGATCTCCATGTGTGAGAAAAACGGTTTCGGGACGATCTCTGGCTTCAGGATCTCGGGTCTTTCGAGGATCTGGAGCGTCTGGGCTTTGATGCTCTGCCTCCTGGGAGGCGGGTCGATAAGCGCCCAGTCGGGGCCATTGACCGAAGGCAGGGTGACGATCCAGGGCAATCGTCTGACGATTTTCTCCAACGATCTGACCACCGACGCCAATCAGGTGCTCGACGTGGGCGAGCAAGCCCAGGTTCGCACCTGCTTCGGTGGCCCGACCGTGCCCTGTGGCTCGGTGCGGGCCGGAGATCCGCGCATCTCCGGCCTTGAGGTCCATGCCGAGCTACGCGGCCCGGAGCTGCCTTCCGCCCAAACCCTGACCACGGTTCCCGGCGGCACCTTCCTCCTGCCCGGCTTCCAACAAGAGGGCGATTACCGGCTCGAAAACATCCGCATGGTCTCGACCCTGGACGGCCAGGTGGTGGGTTATGCCGAGCCGTCCGTGGCGATTCTTCAGGTGCGTCAGATCGTGCTCGCCAGCGCCACAGTCCGCACCCTGTCCCTCGAAGAGCTACAAGCCCGCGGCATCACGCTCAACGAAGAGAATTTCCAAGCTTTCGACTTCGCCGTCGGTTTCGCCCTCGAGGACGAGATCGTCGAGATTCGCTTCCCGGTGCTCTACACCGGCAACGGTCAGGTGGAGGCCCTGAGCAAACCGAAGGTCATTCTGGACGGTTTACCCGACGACGCCATAGGACGGGTAGCGCGGTGGAAACCACCCCGAATCGTACCCTTTCGATTGGAAAAGGAAGGGGAGCCCGAAGGCCTCGACATCGGCTCCGAAGGCGAGGAAGAGCTCATCTTCCCGGTCTTCGGAGCGATCGTCATTCCGGGAACGATCACCTACCTGAATCAATTCTTCGAAGCCGACCTGATCGTCGCCAACGGAGCCCCCGGGGGCTCCGACGTGACGTTGGAGAAGATGCGGGCGACCATCAAGCTGCCGCCGGATCGATCCCTGCGATTGGCCAACACCGATCCGCCGGTGGCGCCGGGACAAGAGGTGCCGATCGTCGGCCCCGGTGGTCTGCGGACCTTCGCCCCGGGTCAGCAGGGTAGCGCGCAGTGGACCGTGGAAGGCCTGAGGCCGGGCACCCACGTGCTGTCCATGGACATCATGGGCGATCTGGTGCGCCCCGGACGGGACCCCTTGCCCGTGCTCTCTCGCGCCCAGGCGGCGGTCGAGGTGGTGGACGCGCGCTTCAACCTGACCTTCAGCCACCCGAACGTGGTCCAAGAAGGCTCCGAATACACCCTCTATGTGACGGTCACCAACCAATCGCAGCAAGTCCAGAATTTGGTCAGCGTCGAGATCCGCGACGAGCACATGACCGGTGCTCATCCCAAAGATCCCAACGACACCATGATTCGGACCATCGAATCCCTCGAGCCGAATCAGAGCGTCACCGTGGAATACGACCTGGTGTCGGAGCTGACCGGCAAGGTGGTGGCCACCACCTTCCAATCGGACTCGATCAACGTCCAGGGAACGATTCTGCTGCGAACCGGGGTAGGGGAGCTGGGTATTCCGCTCTCACCGGCGACGTTGATCATGCCGCGCTTCACCGAGTATTTGCAGCCGCCCCATCTGCCCGACGACGAGCTCGTGCGCTCCCACGTGCGCCTCTACAGCTTGGCCTACAGCCTGGCTTCGGCGCCCACCTCGAAGCTGCCCCCGGGCGTGCCGTTCGTCAAAATCGACGACGTCGAGCGCCGGGCCATCGACCTGGCGGAGGCAGGCCAGCGGCTCTATCTCCAAGATCAGCTCTTGGAAACCTTGGAAGCGCTGGCCCTCGACCAAATGGGCAACCGCCACGCGCTGGCGGGATACGACGAGCTGCGTCGACGCACCACCAAGGGTCTGCGGGCGGCGGCGCAAATATCCCGCTTCATCCGTCAGGAGCAGGGCAATCGGGGGCTCGACTCACGGCAGCTTTTCGACCACTTCGCGGAGACCATGTCTTATGCCCGGCCGTTCATGATGGCCATGTTGGAGCCGGAATTCGGCTCACCGACACCCGATCTCCAAATCCTCGATCAAGACGCCAACGGTCTGCTGGCCGGCCGTCCCGAGAACGAGGAGCAGGCGATACGCACCTTGCCTTGGGGTGAAGTCCTGACCCTGCAAAAAGCTTCCGGCGGCGGCGATCCGGTGTCCTTGGCCATGGTCGGCCGCATGGACGATCCTGACAACGTCATGCAGGTGCTGTTGGTCAACAGCGGCTCCGAGCCGGCCCGCGGTCATCTGGTGATGGTGGTTCCCGACGGCACCACCCGCACCTATCGCAAGATCGATTTGGGCTTGGTGACGGTAGCCCCGGGCGCCACCGTGGCAGTGGACGTGGGCTCCAACGTGGCCGATCCGAGCGGCGGTGGCTTCCGCGCATACGATATCGGCAACGGCGCGCCCGTGGCTTCGACCCCCAACATGACCCAGGTCCAGCTGCCGCCGTTCCGGATCATCGGCAGCCGTCAGGATTTCCGCATGGACGAGCGCGGTCCGGACCCCTTGGGCAATTACTACCGACCGAATCGCTACGGCAACGGCATCACTTACCTTTTCAACCGGCCGCCGGACATCGACTCCGCGCAAACCCCCGAGCATTGGCGCATCGTGTCGAGCTTCACAGGGGAGACGGTGCTCGGCGATCAAACCTCGGGAATCACCGACAAGGTGGGAACCGGCGCCTGGCTGCAGCCCAATAGCGAGCGGGTGGTGAATGTGCGTTACGCCGGATCGATCAGCGCGTTGATCGATCCGTCCGACGGCACGACCCTCTCCGAGCACCAGCATCAGCTCGAGCTGGCGAATCTCCTCGACGAATTCAGCAACAGCCTGAGCCAGATGCCCGGACCGCCCATCGTCGAGACGACACCGTTGCACGTGGGTGGTTTGGTGGAAGGCAAGGTGGTGCGCGGCACCGGAGAAACCGTGCCCTTTGCCAAGGTGGAGCTGATCCGCCCGCGGAGATTCGAGACCGTCAAGGGCACGATCATCAAGCTCGATCTGGCGGCGACCTACGAGACCGACGCCACGGGTCGATTCTTCTTCGACTACATCGAGAATCCCAATTGGGATCACCAAGTGACCCGTAATTTCGTAGTCCGGGCGACCGTTCCCGAAGGCGACGACCCCTTGCTCGAGCCGGCGGATAAGGAAGAGGTCACCTCGATCATTCGCCAGCAAAATAAGGTTGCCAAATTCAATATCGCCTTGCTCGGCCGTGGATCGATCCGCGGCAAACTGGTCTACCTGGACACCCAGCTGCCGGTGCCCAACGGTCGCGTCATCGGAGCGTCGACCCTGTTCAGCGAGATCAAAAACGCTTTCGTCGATGAGGAAGGCAACTTCGAGCTCGGCGGCTTGCCCGTGGGCCCGATCACCCTCACCGGCAGTGATCGCGACGGCCGCAAGGTCTACGCCACGGTGGGCATCGACCGTCCGGGCGAGATCGAAGAGGTGGTGCTCGAAATCCAGCGCAACGTGCCCAACGAGGCCACCGGTACCGTGCGCGGCAAGGTCCTGCGCCTGTCCGACGGTGAGTCGATTCCCGCCGTGGGCGCGAAAATCGCCGTTTACTCCAACGGTCGGATCATCTCCCAGAAGACCATCACCAGCACCGAGGGTGAGTTCGAATTCGAAAAGGTGCCGGTGGGTCGGGTGTCTCTGCAAGCCGCGGACTTCCGCATCTCCCGCACTCCCGCCTTCACCGACCTGATCCTCGAGGCCAACGAGACCGTCGAGGTCGACCTGCGCATCGCCGACGCCGACGCCCACGTGATCACCGGCACGGTGCAATTCCGAGATCCGATCACCAACAGCTTGATTCCTATCGAAGGGGCGGTCGCCTTCATCGAAGGGCCGGGCAATTTCGCCTACACCGACGCCACCGGTCGCTACCGCATCGAAGGCGTGCCCAGCCAGGGAGTCTCCGACCCCAACTACTTCGTGCACGTCATCGACTTCAGCCGTCAGCAAGAGGCCAATGTGCCCCTGCCGCCGATCCTGAACGTCACCCAAGAGGTGATCGAGGCCCAGCCGGTGATATTGGAGTCCATGCGCGGCAGCGTGCGCGGCGTGGCCTTGGATCCCTTGGGCCGGCCGGTGCCCGGAGCCGAGGTGGTGCTCTTGCCCTATGCCGAGGGCTTCGCCGGACCGGACGGCAGCTTCGAGTTCAACAACGTGCCGCTCGGCTCCTACACGGTGGTGATCCACGTCGGTGACGGTTTGCAGCCGGGCAAAATCGGTTGGATCGGCACCCGAAGAACCGAGGTCATCTACGGCGGCCATTCGCCCTTCGTCACCGTGCGCATGCGCGGCGGCGGCGGCCTGCGGGTGAAAACCCGAACGTCCACCTCGACGGGTATTTTGACGCCGATTTACTATCGCCCGACCTATTACAGCGACGCGGCCAAGAACGTGGTGCTCAAAGGCACCTACATCGAAACCTCGACCAATCCCTTGGGGGATCTCGAGCTCTCCATTCCGGTCGGTCCCTTCGAGCTGGTGGCCTACAACCCGTTCCACGGCGTGCGCGAGATCCGCGGTGAGATCGAGTATCCGGGTCAGATCAAAGATCTCGACATCCTCTTCCAAGACGCCGGCAAAGTGCGCGGCATGGTGGTCGGGGTCGACGGGGTGACTCCCGTGCCCGATGTGGAGGTCTATCTACACACCGACGCCTTCGAGCCCCAGCGTCAATTCGCGGGTCCGGACGGCACCTTCCAATTCGAGCTGGTGCCCAAGGGACCGGTGGTGGTCACCGCCAAAGGTTTCGTCGGCACGGTGGAGAGGGTAGGGCGGACCCAAACTTATTTGACCACCAGCGGCCAAGAGATCGACATCATCGTTCAGATGAAGAAGCAGGGCTCGATCACCGGTCAGATCAAGGAAAACATCAACGGGGTCACCACGCCGCTTTCCTACGCTCAGTATTACGTGATGGAGAACTCCTATCCGTTCCGTCGCCTGCCGGCGGCCCGGGGCACGTTCTTCACCGCCGATGTGGACGGCAAATACGAGGTCTCTCACATCTACGCGGGCCGGGTGACGGTCAACGCACGGGACGCCTTCCAGGTCAGCCGAAAGGGTAGTGCCACGGCTGAGATCACCGCCGATTGGCAGGTCCGGGAGATGCCGGACATCGTGATGAAGACCTCGATCGGCGACCTCGAGGTGCTGATTCGGGATCCCGCCACCGGCGGTCCCGTGGCCGATGCCCAAGTCAGGCTGTCGACCGGGGAGTGGACCGTCTCCGGTCCCGACGGATTGGCGCTGTGGGAAAGTGTGCCCCTCGGCACCTATTCCGTGTACGCCTTCTATGCCCCCACCGGTCAAAGCGGCCGGGTGGGCAACCTGCGTCTCACCGCGCCGGGCCAGCTGCTGCGGAGCACGGTCTACCTCGACCAACGGGGCACCATCGGCGGCACCCTGTGGGAAGACGCGCTCAAGATCATGCCCGTGCCCGGCGGCACGGTGCGCCTCTCCGGCAACACCGCCGGCGGTCGGGTCGTGGCCCTGGCCACCACCAGCGGTCAGCCGGGTTTGGAAGGCACCTTCTCCTTCGAGGGCATTCCCGAAGGCACCTTCAGCCTCGAGGCCGGCGTTCAAGGCACACCGCGGCGTGCCGCGGCCACAGCGTCGATCACCGACACCAATCCCGAAGCCTTGATCGACATGATCCTCGAGCCGATCGACGATCTGCATTTCTTGATCTACGAGAAGCTGTCCGCGGGCAACAGCGAGGTCGACACCGACGCCGGTATTTTCAGCCTGCGCCTGACCCAGCCGACCATTCCCGCGGATCCGTTCGGCATCCGTAAGTCTTACGACTTCACCCGCCTGAACAAAGAGACCGACACGGGCACCTACTTCTATCCCGCGGTGCTGATGAATCGCGGCATCGACATCCAAGCCCAAGAGGTCACCGACGAGCAGCGCTCGAAATACGTCGGCGCTTCTCGCGCCCACAGCATCAATCTACCCGGCGACGGCACCCAAGCCTCGCCGTACCAAATCCTGCTCAAACCGAAAGCGGTGGTGCGGGTGACGGTCTACGACGGCGCCGGTGTTCTGGCGCCCCAGGTCAACGTGTCCGTGCGCTCCAGCGGCGGTGGCAGCTTCCCCGGCGTCACCAACTCCGATGGCCAAGTGGTGTACTACGCCGTGCCCACGGGCAGCATCACGGCCACCGCCACCAACGTGCTCACCGGCCTCGGCGGCCGAGCGTCGGGCAATTTGGTGTACGACGACGACGTGCTCGACCTGGTGGTCCACCTCGCCCCGGCGGTCTCCGCCCAAGGCGTGGTCTACCAACCCGTGCCCGACGACGCCGACGTCAGCGATCCGTCGGTGCTGGTGCCCATGGAAGGCGCCATCGTGGTCTTCAACGACGCCAGCCCCAACGATCAAGTCTTGATCACGGGTCCGGACGGCCGTTATCGCTTCGACGCCCTGCGCACGGGTGGTTATACGGTGCGCGCCCAGGACAACAACGGCGATCAATTCGCCCAAATCTCGGGCTCGTTGTCCGGTCCCGACGGCTTCCTGAACTCCATCCCGCCGTTGATCCTCGACGCCTCGCCGCCACGGATTCTGTCGATCACGCCGCCGGCCGGCAGCGAAGGGGTGTCCCGACGCGCCCAGGTGGAGATCGTCTTCTCCGAGCGCTTGGGCGCCGCCTACTTGCCCACGGGCAATGATCCCAACTACTTCCGCTTGCGCTCGTCGAGCGGGGCGCGACCTGCCGGCTCGTGGAGCCATAGTGTGGACGCCGGGCGACAGATCGTGCGGTTCGTGCCAAGTGCGAATTATGACAATCTAACCACTTACAGCCTGACCATCCTCGGCAGCATCAAAGATCTCCAAGGGCGTCGCCTGACGGAATTCGGCAACGTCGGCACCAACTTCCGGACCTCGGATTCCGTGGGACCGGGTGTCATCGGCACCGTGCCGTCCTTCAACTCGCCAGTGGATCCGGAGGCTTCGATCCGGGTTGACTTCACCGAGGCGGTGACCGCCACCGCCGAGCAGGTGGACGGCGACGGCATCGACGATGCCGCCTACCTCTACGGCAAAAACGCCGACGGCGATTGGGTGCAGCTGCCGGTGGTGCTCTTCCTCACCCGGCAAAATTACTCCTTGCAAGTGGAGCCGCTCCAGGGCTTCACCATCGAAGGCGACACCCTCCGGCGCAAGCTGGTGGTCTCCGGCCTGCTCGACAGCTTCGGCAACCCCATGCCCGAGTGGGAAGGCACCTTCCGGATTTACGACGAAAACCCGCCGGTGCTCGACGCCGTGCCGTTCCCGGCGGAAGCCGGCGGCCCCGACCTCGTGGCCGGTGTCCGTTACAACCTGATTCCGCAGCTCTCCAACCTCGATGAGGTGGACGCCAACAACCCGGGTGGCGACATCGATCGGGTGGACTACTTCGTCTACGATCCCGACGATCCGACCAACCCCAGCCAGCCCGCGTTCTCGGCTCGCACCTATCCGTTCGGTTATTCCTTCGTCGGTGCTTACACCGGAAACGGTGTGGATCCGCGACCGTTCCCGATTTGGGTGCGGGCGGTGGATACCAGCACCAACGAGTCCGAGCTGGTGTTGGTGGACATGCAAGTGCTTCCCAACTCGCCTCCGACCCTCGGAGCCGTGACCCAAGAAGCCAGATCGCCGGTGCCGGGCGTGTTCTACGCCGGCTCCTCGATCCGCGCCACCATCCACGACATCAGCGATCCGGACGCCCTGCAGCTGACGGTCGCCGCGCAGCTGATGCGCGAAGGCTCCACGCAGCCGATCCAGACCCGCTCCGGACGCACCCTCAACAAGCCGTCCGGCGGTTGGCAGGATCTGACGCCGCCGACCTTCGACTTCAACATCCCGACGGCGGAGCCCGAGGGCAACAACCTCTACGTCCGCGCTTGGGTGATCGACGTCTTCGGCGCCTTGGCCGAGTCCGAATCCGATCGCTTCGAAATCGCCGACGACTCCGTCGGACCGCAAATCGACGATCTGCAGCTGCGACGGGACGACAACACCAGCCAGCTGGAATTCTTCATCGGTGAGCGCTTCCGGGTTCAATTCCGAGCCCGCGACGTGGAAACCGCCATCGACAACAGCCGCATCGAGGTGCGCTTCGATCGCGACGACATCTTCTCGTCGCCGATCCCGGCCACCAAGGTCAGCGGTGATCTCTACCGCACGGCGTTCATCAACGTGCCGCCCGACGTCTTCTTCGACCGCACGCCGGTGGTGGCGACGGTCAGCGCCTTCGACCAGGGCGACAACGAGAACACCCGCGAGATCTTCTTCGACGTCGCCCCCGAGCCCGATCCCACGGCTCCGACCACCAGCTGGTTGACCCCGTGGAGCGGCGCCGAGTGGCCGGCGGAATACAGCTCCGTGCTGCCCCAGGACGGTCCGGACCTGCTGCTCAGGGCCCATGTGAAAGATCTGGCCCTGGACGAGAACGAGAACGAGGTGCCCGGCACCATCGTCGAGGTGCGCTTCCGCGGTCCGGTGATCACCGATAACGGCACCATCGAGCTGGCCGAGGATTGGCAGCTCGGCGAGCTGGTGAGCGGCACCGGTGGGCCCGGCGAGGGCATTTACCAAATGCTGTGGCAGGTGCCGAACCAGATCCCGGCCGGCACCAACCTGCAATTCGCGGTGCGCGCCGTGGATTCCGGCGGCAAGGTCAGCCAGCAGATCGTGCAGGTCGGCGCGGTGGTGCCGAGGCGGGTCTTCGAGGGCGTCCAGACCACGGTCTCCCGCGACAATCCGCTGTTGATCCCCGGCGAGGGCGACGAGAACGGCCCGGTCTTCCTCTTGGACGGCTCCCTGGTCTCGCTCCAGCCGCAGAACGACGGCACCGTGCGCACCGTGCCCGCCCTGTACATCTACAGCGGTGGTGAATTCGACGGCGGCGGCAATCTGGTGGCCAAGCCCACCCGCTTGACCGCGCCCGAGATCAACACCTACGACTCGGCCATCACCCACCACAACCTCGAGCTCGAGGTGGAGCGCGCCCTGGGCGTGGGCCACGGCTCGAGCATCGATATGGACGGTCGGGGACTGCTCGGTAAACGTGGCGACGGCAGGGTGATTCTGCTGCCCGGCCAAACCGCGCCGCAGACCTACGCCGGCGGCTCCCACGGTGGCCTGGGTTGGTACGGCGCGCCCGGCGGCGGCTGGTCCGCTTCCAGCCTGCGCGATCCCGGCAATACCTACGGCAGCCTGCGCGATCCCCATCTACCCGGCGGCGGTGGCGGCACTTCCGGCGGCAGCACCGCCGCGGGCGGCACCGGCGGCGGTGTGATCCGGCTCTTCGCCGAAAACGCCACGGTGCACCTGGCCGGCTCGATCCGAGCCCGCGGCAAGAACGGCAGCGGTGGCGGTGGTGCCGGTGGTGCGGTGCGCTTGGTGGTGGGTCGCCTCGAAGGCGGCGGCACCATCGACGCCTCCGGTGGCAACGGCTCGAGCGCCAACAAAGCCGGCGGCGGCGGCGGCGGCCGCATCAGCCTCAGCTACCACGAGCTCGACGGTGCCATGGATCTGGCGACCCAGGTCAAGGCGGTCGGTGCCGGGACCTCCAGCAGCCCGCAGCGCTTCGCGGGTGTCGGCACGATCTTCGTCGAGCAGCTCGACGAATTCGGCCTGCCCCTCGACGGCGGACGCCTGATGTTGCACAACCAAAGCGGCAAACCCGCCAACTTCACCCCGCTGCCGTCGTTGGGCGACGGCTCCGTGGTGGCGGTCGATGCCGTGGAGGGCAGCGTCACCCTCGACCTGGCTCAGCTCCAGGACGTGTTGGTGGGCGATCTGCTGGTGCTCGAGTGGAACGGCGGTCTGTCGACGGCGCTGATGCCGATCACCGAGCAGATTCGCGTGCTCGACGCCGGTGCTCCCGAAGGCACCTACGCCCGGGTCTTCGTCGACGGCGACGTGGCGACCCTGGAAGAGCTGGAGACGGAAATCGCCCTCGGCAACGACGTGCTCTACCACGGCCGCGGCCGTCTGGGCTCGATCGAAGCCACCGGCGCCACGCGCATGGTGACCTACGACGACCTCGAGATGGGTCCCGACGGCTCGACCGTGCTCAACGACCGCTCCTTCATCACCCACGACGCCGAGTCCCGGGTGGCCCTGCGCTCCGACGCGCCGATCGCCGCCTTCGTGGCGCTGCCCGATGGCGGTGACGTGCTGCTCGGCACGACCCTGGAGCTGTCGTGGACGGTGGACGATCCCCTGGGTCTGACCGAGATTCGCGAGCGTTGGTCGCTGGCCACGGAAGACACCGTGCGCACCTTCACCAGCGCGCCGATTCAGGTGACCCAGGGCAACGAACCGATCCGCTTGGCGATTCCGTTCGACACCCCGGCCGGCGAGGTCAGCTATACGGTGACCGGCACCGACGTGGTGGGACGCACGGCGACCTCGGTCCAAACCTGGAACGTGCTCGAAAACACCTTGCCCACCTCCACCTTGGTGGTGGCCGGCGGCCTGCCCAACGTCGTGCGGGCCGGTTACGACGTGACCCTCGCGGCCCACGCCGAGGATCTCGAAGGTCTGGCGCAGATCGAGCTGCTGACCACCGGTCCGGCGGAGCCCGCCGGTCAGACCATCGCGGTCACCGGCAAAGTGGTCGACCAGCTCCTGGTCTTCCGGGTGCCGGCCGATGCCGACGGCACGCAGCCGGTGATCGCGCAGCTGCGGGTCACCGACGCCACCGGCGCACAGACCACCGGCACGCCCCTCGAGCTGACAGTGACGCCGAACGACTCGCCGACCGCCACCTTGACCGTGGCCGACGGCTCGCCGGTGATCATCAAACCGGAGAACGGTACCCGTCTGCGGGTGCAGGCCGCCGATCCCGACGGCTTGAGCAGCATCGAGCTGCGGGCCGTGGGTCCGGTGGAGCCGGCGACCCAGACCGTGCCGGTGACCGGCGCCGACGCCGACATCGAGCTCGACCTGACCGTGCCCAAGGAAGCGGCCCCGGGTCCGGTGACGGTGACGGCGGTGATCACCGACGTCTTCGGTGCCACCTTCGAGACCGCGCCGATCAACCTGGAGGTGATCCCCAACGCCGCGCCCACGGGCTCGGTGGTCTTCGACGCCGGCACGCCGGCGGAGATCCTGCCGGGCTCGACCTTCCACGTCACCGTCGACGCGGCGGACGAGGAAGGTTTGGCGGAAATCGTGCTGACGGTGGCCGGCCCGGCGACGCCGATGCTCTCGGCCCGTCCGGTGAGCGGTCCGACCGCCACGGAAGGCTTCGAGCTGACGGTGTCCCAAACTGCCTCGCCGAGCGAGCAAATCGAGGTGTCGGCGGAAATCCGCGACGCCTTCGGCAACCCGGGCACGACGGTCGGACCGATCGTGCTGCCGATCGCCGGTGACGGCACGCCGCCGGTGGTGACCCTCGACGGTGTCAACGCCTCCTATCGCTCCGGCAACCTGTTGTCGGCGACCATCACGGCCACCGACGAGGTGGGCGTGGCGCGGGTCGACGTGACCTTCGACGGCGAGACCACCACCTTCACGGACGCCGGCCCGACCTACGAGCTGGTGACCGAGATCGATCGCACCATGACCGAGCCGCGCACCGTGACCTTCTCGGTGACCGCCACCGACTTCGCCGACAACACCTCGGCGCCGGTGGAGCAGACCGTGGATCTGATCCCGGATCTGGCCCCGACCATCGTCAACACCCAGCTGCCGGCGGCCGCCGTGCTGCCGGGCTCGGTGATCGAGGTGATCGCCGACGTCTCCGACGACGTGGTGGTCGAGCGCCTCGACTTCCTGGTCACCGGCGCGGTGACCGACAGCGAGGTGCGGGTGATCGGCTCGCAGACCGCCAACGAAACCTTCCGTCGCACCCTGCCGACCATCCTCCAAGGTGGCGATCAGGTGACGGTGACCGTGGTGGCCTACGACGACTTCGGTCACATCACCAGCGAAGCGGTGGTTTATACCGTGTCCGGTGACGTCCAGCTGCCGGTGCCGGCGATCGACCTCGATCCCGAAACCGACGGCGATACCTACTTCTCCGGTGAGGCGATCACGGTGACGGCGACCGCGTCCGACAACGTGGAGGTGAGCTCCATCTCCCTCGACGTCGACGGCACGGTGACCGACGGCGGCTCCCTGGTGATCTACCAATGGACCGCCCCGGCGGTGTCCGACGTGACCACCTACGATCTGACGGCCGAGGCCACGGACACGGCGGGCAACGTCGGTACCGTGACCCGCACTGTGACCGTGGAGCCGCTCGAAAACGCGGGACGACCGGAGGTGCAATTCGATTGTCTGTCCTCGGGCGCGACCCTGCCCGCGGGCGATCCGCTGACCCTGTCGGTGACCGCTACCGATGACCTCGGCGTGTCGATGATCGAGATCTTCCGCGACGACGAGAGCACGCCGTTCGTGGTCTTGACCCCGACCACGGGCACCGAGCCGACCTTCACCGCGAGCACCTCGGTGACCCTGCCGCCGGCCCTCGGCGGTGAGGAAACCGTGCGCTACCGCGCGGTGGCCCACGACGCGTCCCTCAACACGGACGAGTCGGAGATCACCCTGCATGTGGTGCAGACGGTCGACCTGATCGCCGGTGGCGCCAATGATTGGTCGGCCCTCGAAACCCAGGTCGGTGTGCTGCGCAGCGGCACCCTGACCGTCGACGAGCCTCGCACCTTGGCGGGTCTGATCGTGTTGGGTGGTCAGATCACCCACACCCACACCACGCCGACGGCGGAAAAACGCCTCGAGCTCGACGTCCAGGGTCCGGTCTACATCGCCTGCGGCGGTGAGCTGGACGTGACCAGCCGTGGTTACGATCGCAACACCACCTATCCGGGCGAGACCGCTCCGGCCGGCGGTGGCGGCGGTAGCCATATCGGAGTCGGCGGTTTGGCGCCGGGCAGCACCTACGGCAGCGTCTATCGTCCGCTGGAAGCCGGCGGCGGCGGCCAGCACAGCGGCGACGGGGACCGGGGTGGTGGTGTCATCCGGGTCCAGGCCCAAGATCGCTTCGTCATCGACGGCGCGGTCCTGGCCATGGGCCAAGGCAGCACGGGTTATTACACCCGCGGCGGCGCCGGTGGCTCGGTGTGGCTGAGCGTCGACGGCCTGATCTCCGGTGAGGGTAGCGTCAACGTCAAGGGCGGCGATTCGGAGAACGGGGCCCAGGGCTCCGGCGGTGGCGGTGCCATCGCCCTCGACTACGTCTCCACCGGCGGCTCGCTCTTCGACAGCCTGGTAGTCCGCGGCGGCAGCCGCTATCGCCAGGGTGGTGCCGGATCGGTGCTGTTGCGCGGCCCGACCTCGACCTACGGCGACGTGATCTTCGACCATTCGACGGTGACCAGCGGTTGGACCCACCTGCCCGAGCTCGGCGCGGGCATCGCGCAAGCGGGTTCCGGTAGCTCCAACCTCGAAACGGAGCTGACCAGCATCCAGCCCTACTTCGTCGGTCATTACGTCGAGATCTTCGACGGCGCCACCGAGGAGCTGGAGGGTGTGTACCGCATCGGCGAGATCCTCGGCGGCTTGTTGATCCTCGAAGACGACGTCAACGGCGTGCCCGCTTCCGTGGATGAAGGCGATCTCTGGCAGGGCGCCTACTACTTCGACAACATGACCGTGCGCGGTCGGGTGCCGATGGTGCCCACCGACAGCCTGCGGGTCACCGGCAACGTCGAGATTGACGGCTCGGCCTGGTTCGACGTGGTATCCGCCGGCAGCCTGCGCATGCGCGAGGGCTCGAGGATCCATCATTGGGCCTACACCGGCTCCCAGCAGGGAGACAGTGTGACCCTGGATCTGAGCGGTGATCTGGTGATCGAAAAAGACGCGGCCATCGACGTCTCGAAGCAGGGTTACGGTCCCAGCGGTCGCTATCCCGGCGCCTCGGCACCGGGCGGCGGTGGTGGCGGTAGCCACATCGGCCGTGGCGGCTTGTCACCGGGCAGCACCTACGGCTCGGTGTACCGACCCCAGGAGATGGGCGGCGGCGGTCAGCACAGCGGTGACGGAGACCGGGGCGGCGGCGTGGTGCGCATCCTGGCGCAGAACGTGCTCCTGCTCGATCCCACGAGTGCCATTCGCGCCGATGGTGAAGGCAGCACGGGTTATTACACCCGCGGTGGCGCCGGCGGCTCGATCTGGATTACGGCCGAGGGGTCGGTCTCCGGCAGCGGCTCGATCACCGCCATCGGTGGTCCCTCCGAGAACGGCGCCCAGGGCTCCGGCGGCGGTGGCGCCATCGCCATCGAATACGGCGGCACCTTGGATCCGACCTTGGAAGCGAATCTGTTGGCCCGAGGCGGGCACCGTGATCGCGAAGGCGGAGCGGGCTCGATTTACCTGAAGGGACCGGCTTCGGTCTACGGTGATCTCTTGCTCAACAACGGCTCGGTGGTCGGCGGCTCCACGACCTTGCCGTCCCTGGGCATGGGCATGGCGCTGGCCGGCTCCGGCGGTGCGATCTTGGTCACCGACCGGGCGACGGATATCCCGGCGTACTTCGTCGGCCATTGGGTCGAGATCCGCAACGCTTCCGGAACGCTCAAGGGCACCTGGCGCATCGCCGGGGTCAACGGCACCAGCGCGATCCTCGAAGCCGGCGGCAGCACGCCGAACGTGGCCGAGGGCGATCTGTGGCAAGGCGTCTACCGATTCGATAATTACTCGGTGGTGGGCGACGTGCCGGTCACCAGCCCGGATCCGATCCGGGTCGGTGGCACCCAGGTGATCGACGGCAGCGTGCAGGTGCGGGAGATCGTGGCCGGCAACCTGCATCTGAAACCCGGCGCGGTCCTGACCCATCCGTATTCCAACGACGCGAACAATCCGGAAAGCCTGTCCATCGAGGTCACCGGTACGTTGACCATCGACGAGGGCGCGACCATCGACGTGACCGCCCGCGGCTTCAATCGCCAAGTGACCTATCCCGGCGAGACGAACGCCTCCGGCGGCGGTGGCGGCAGCCACATCGGTCGGGGCGGTAGCAGCTCCGGCAGCACCTACGGCTCGATCTATCGTCCGCAGGAAAGCGGCGCCGGCGGCGCCCACACCGGCGACGGTGATCGGGGCGGTGGTGTGGTGCGTATCAAGGCTGACGATCTGGTGCTCAACGGTGTGATCCGCGCCAACGGTCAAGGGGTCACGGGTTATTACACCCGCGGTGGCGCCGGCGGCTCGGTGTGGATCACCCTCACCGGTGGTATCTCCGGTGACGGTTTGGTGGAAGCCCGGGGCGGCGCCTCGGAGAACGGCAACCAAGGCTCCGGCGGTGGTGGTGCCATCGCCATCGAGCACGGTGGCGCGTCGGGAACGGTGATCGACAATTCCCGGGCTTGGGGTGGCAACCACCACGTCCGGGGCGGCGCCGGCTCGATCTACGTGCACGGACCCGCCTCGATCTACGGCGATCTGAAGATCGACAACTCCACCATCGCCGGCGCGTCGACGACCTTGCCGTCCCTCGGCTCGGGCACGGCCCAAGCCGGCTCCGGCGGCGCCCTGTTGGTGACCGACCTGACCTCCATCCAGCCGTATTTCGTCGGTCATTGGGTGGAGATCACCAACGGCGGCACCGGTGCGCTGAGGGGTACCTGGCGGGTGGCCGCCATCGACGGCGCCCAGCTCACCTTGGCGCCGAACGGTGTCGAGTCGGTCAACGTCTTCGCCGGCGACACCTGGCAAGGCGTCTACCGGGTGGACAACTACGAGGTGGTGGGCTCGGTCGACGTCATCAGCCCGGATCCAATCCGCGTCGCCCAGGCGCAGGTGATCAGCGGCACGGTGCAGACCCGCAAGATCGTGGCCAACGATTTGATCCTGCGGGAGAACGCGGTGCTGAACCACCCGTACACCTCCAGCGCCGAGAATCCGGAACGGCTCGAAATCGAGCTGACCGGTGACTTGATCCTCGAGCCGGGCGCGTCCATCAACGTGTCGTCGAGGGGTTATGTGGCCAACCAAACCTATCCGGGCGCCGGCGGCCCCGGCGGCAATGCCGGCGGTAGCCACATCGGCCGCGGCGGTTACGGTCCGGGATCCACCTATGGGTCCGTCTACCGACCGCGGGAAGCGGGCGGTGGCGGCGGCCACAGCTCCGACGGTGATCGCGGTGGCGGTATCGTCGAGATCACGGCGAGGAATATCCAGCTGCAAGGCACCACCAGCTCAATCCGAGCCAACGGCCAGGGCACCACGGGTTATTACACCCGCGGTGGCGCCGGTGGGTCCATTTGGATCCGCGCCACGGGTCAGATCACCGGTGACGGTTACATCGAGGCCAAGGGCGGCTTGTCCGACAACGGCGCCCTGGGCTCCGGCGGCGGTGGCGCCATCGCCATCGAGCACGGCGGCACCTCGGGCTCGGTGCTGAGCAACCTGCGGGCCTACGGTGGATCGCGGGATCGGGAAGGCGGCGCCGGCTCCATTTGGGTGCTCGGACCGGGCGGCACCTACGGCGACTTGTTGGTGGACAACACCACCATTGTCGGGGAGTGGACGGAGCTTCCGTCCCTCGGCACCGGCGCGGCGCTGGCCGGCTCCATCGGCACCACCCTGGTGACCGATCGCGCGGGCGGCATTCCCGAGTACTTCGTCGGCCATTACGTGGAAATCTACGACCTGGCCGGTGCCTACCTGGGCACTTGGCGGATCGCTTCCACCGAGAGCAGCCAAGCGGTGCTGGCGACCAACAGCGAATTCGGCACGCCGTCCCTGCAGCCCGGTTACGAATGGCAGGGCGTCTACCACTTCGACAACGTGAGCCTGGCGGGCAGCTCGTTGCCGTTGCGCTCGGCGGATCCGATTCTGGTCACCGGTACCCAGACCATTTCCGGCCAAGTGATCACCAAACGGGTGATCGCCGGGGATCTGGTGCTCTCCGACAATGCGACCCTGCGTCACGCTACCCAGGGCTCCGGCAGCTTCGAATCCCTGGAGATCGACCTCACGGGCAACGCCACCATCGGTGCCGGTGCGACGATCAACGTGTCCAGCCGAGGTTACGGGCCGAATGCCACCTATCCCGGCGAGACCGCGCCGGGCGGCAACGGCGGCGGTAGCCACATGGGATTGGGCGGTCTGAGCCCGGGCTCGACCTACGGCAGCGTCTACCGTCCGAACGAGCACGGCGGCGGTGGCGAGAACGGTAGCGACGGCGACTACGGTGGCGGCACGATTCGGCTGTTCGCCGGCGGCGACTTGATCTTCGCCGCGGCCGACAGCTCGATCCGCGCCAACGGTCAGGGAACGACCTCCTACTACGCCCGGGGCGGCGCAGGAGGCTCGATTTGGGTCGACGTCGAAGGCATCGTCCGCGGCGACGGTTACATGGAGGCCAAGGGAGGCGCTTCCGACAACGGCCAGCTGGGCTCCGGCGGTGGTGGCGCGATCGCCGTTTATCACGGCGGTACCGACGGCGGCACGGCGCTCAACAACCTGCGGGCCTACGGTGGCAGCCGCTATCGGCAGGGTGGACCGGGCACGATCTTGGTGTCCGGACCGACCTCGACCCACGGTGACCTGCTGCTCGATGGCGGCACGGTGACCTCCAATTGGGTCGAGCTGCCGTCCCTCGGCTCCGGTGAGGCCCAAAGCGGCTCCCTGGGAGGGACCCTGGTGACGGATCGAGCCGCGATCCAGCCCTATTTCGTCGGCCACTACGTCGAGATCTACGACGCAGCCGGCGGCGAGCTCAAGGGGACCTACCGGATCGCAGCCATCAACGCCGGCACCCTGACCTTGGAGGGCGGCCCGAGCGTTCAGGTCGGGGACACCTTCCAAGGCGCCTATTACTTCGACAACCTGCGCACGGCGGGTCGCGTTCCGTACCGGAGCGGCGATGCCATCCGGGTGAGCGGAGATACGGTCATCGGCGCCGGTGAGACCTTCAGCTCCAGGATCGAGGCCCACAATTTGACGGTTGAGGCGGGTGCGTTCCTGAAGCACACCTACAGCTCCGGGGCGACCCCCCAAAGCCTGGTGATCGAGCTCTCCGGTGATCTGACGGTGGAAGCGGGAGGTCAAATCGACGCCTCGAGACGCGGTTATCCCGCCAACACCACCTATCCGGGCGAAACGACCCCGGGCGGCGGTGGTGGCGGCAGCCATCTCGGACGCGGCGGCCTGTCTCCGGGCTCCACCTACGGCAGTGTCTATCGACCGTTTGAAAACGGCGGCGGCGGCGAGCACGGCAGCGACGGCGATCGGGGCGGCGGTGTGGTGAAGGTGACCGCCCAGAACGTCACCATCGACGGCACGGTCACTGTCGCCGGTGAAGGCACTACCGGCTACTACACCCGCGGCGGCGCCGGCGGCTCGGTGTGGATCGAGGCCGAAGGGGCATTGGCCGGTGAAGGCAGCATCGTGGCCAACGGTGGCGGGTCCGACAACGGCTCCCAGGGCTCCGGCGGCGGCGGTGCGATCGCCCTCTACTACGACACGGCTTCCGGGACCTTATTGGACAACCTCAGCGCTCGCGGTGGCAATCGACATCGTCGCGGCGGCGCGGGCACGGTGTATCTCTCCGATGCCGGCAGCACCCACGGCCGCTTGGTGGTCGACAATTTGGGTGTGGCCGGGACCACCACCGTCTTGCCGGCCTTCGGCTCGGGCACCGCCCAGCCGGGCACCCTCGGAGACCTCATGGTCACCGACAAGGCTGTCGACATTCCGGCCTACTTCGTCGGCCATTGGGTCGAGGTCCGCGACACGGGCGGCTCCCAGCTGGGCATCTGGCGCATCGGCTCGGTGGACGGTCTCGCGATGACCCTCGAGCCGAACGGCGCCGAGACCCTGACGCTGCAACCCGGTTATACCTACCAAGGTCTCTATCGTTTCGACGAGGTGACCGTCCAAGGTAGCGCCGTGCTGCAATCCGCCGATCCGGTGGAGGAGGCCGGGGTGCCCTTGGCTCTGGCCACGGGATCCGTCGGCGAGCCCAACGCGGGGGCGCCGAAGGCTTTCGCCGGGGGTGCCACCCTCGAGATGGGCTCGGTCTTGGGCTCCTATCGGGTGCGGGTCGACGGCGATACCTTCACCGATCCCGACGGCATCTCCGAGGTCTGGTTGGACGACGGCGAAATCCGCCGACGGGCGACTTGGACCGAGTCGGGCGTGACCTTCCGCTGGCCCGGCGAGCCCGGCGACGTGCTCACCCTGACCGCTTTCGACGGTCACGGTGAGCTGGTCTACGGTCGCGAGCTGCGCTTGCCGGCGCTTCCCGCGCCGCCGGACGGGATCCCGTGGCTCGGCGAGCCGATCACCGAGGAGCCGCAAGCTTTGAGCTCCGCCTCCGACCGTGGTCCCGGCACAGGCTCCGGACAGGGCACGAACGCGATCGATTGGTCGGCGTGGCTCGAGCCGGATGAGGTGGTGGTCGCCGAGACCTCCCACCACGTGATCACCGAGTTGGTCCAGAGCCGCGAATCCGCGGAATCCGACGGCACGGGCGAGTTGGAGCTGAGGCTGCGGCCGATCGTCGAGGGTGCCCAGGGGCTCGAGCTCGGCAGCGTGGAGCAGGTGGTGCCTTGGTTGCATCCGCGGATGCAAGTCTGGCATCTCGAAGGCGAGACTTCTTCGGCCACCGTGCTCTACGGCGCCTGGAACCGACCCATGGACGGCTCCGAGGTGGCGGATCACGAGCAAACCGATATGCTGATGGCACTCTTCCACGGAGACACGTTCACTGGCGATAGCGAAACGTTCGAGCCCGACCTCTGGGCCCTCGATCCCGACACCGTGCCGTTGGCGGCGGGGTCCTGGGGTCTGTGGGTGGCCGACGGCACGGACCTGCTGAGGGTCGAGGCCGTGGACGGGGAGCTGCGGACGACGCACCGGATCGAGCTCGGAGCGCCGGTGCTCGCCGCCGCCGCCGGCGAGGATCGACTGGCGGTGCTGACCGAAACCGAAGCGTTGATCTTCGACTTGCTCGGCACCGCGCCGGAGCTGGTGGAACGGATCAGCGGCCACGCCTACGACCGGGTCGGTCTGGCGGGCGAGCTTCGTTTGTGGTCCGCGGCTCGGGACCGGGCAACGGTGGTGGTCGGGTCGTCCGAGCTCGACGACAAGGCCGTGGGCCCCGCCTCCGCCGGTTTCGTTCCGGTGTCGAACGGCGCGGGTGAGGCCCTTCTGGACGGCATCCACGAGGACGGTCGGCGTTAGGAGCTCGAAATGGATCACCAAACGAATCACGAGATGGATCAAGAGATAGATCAAGAGAAGGATTCCGACATGACCCCTCACCGTGTGCTTCCAACCTTCTTCGCCTCGGCCCGACAGAAGACCTTGTTGTCTGTCCGGTCGACGGTGGGAACGGGCTTGATCCTTTCGACCCTGATCCCCTGGGCCCTGGTCCTCTGGGCTCCAAGCGTGTGGGCACAAGCGGGGGATACCCAGGCGGGAAACAAGCAACAGGGCGAGCTCTTCGCCGAGCCCTTCGTGGTCGAGCACTACATGGTGCAGATCGACGAATTCGGCGAGCGTTACGAGGCGCCGACCGTGGTCGATACCTACGGCGGCTCTTGGATCGTTTCCGAGCGGGTCGACCACAGCCGCTTGGTGGTGGACTTGGCGCGGGCTGAGATCACCGAGATCCGGCCGATCGACGGCACCTATTGGAAAGTGAGTTTCAATCGGTTGAAGGAGCTCATCGAAAAAGCCGCCGAGCTGGAGGGCACCCGGCCCGAAATCGATCCAGCAGACCTTCCCGGCGGTAAAGCATCGACCGCCGGCAAGGGCAAAGCGACGAAACGGCGCAACGCCGATGATTGGCGGGTCGAAGAAGGGCGCGCGTCCGTGGCCGACAGCTCCGGCATGCCGACCAAAGCCGCTTCGTTGATGTCGTCCGAAGGTGTTCGTCATCTGCGCTTGCACCCGACGGGTGCCGATGCGCTCAAAAGCAACCGCGGTGGCGGTGGGGGAGGGCATACGGCCGAGCTGTGGGTCAGCCCCAAGGTGAAAGTCGAGGCCGGCGCCCGAGCGGCCCTGGCACGTTTCGAGCGCGACGCCCTCGGCTCCGAGGGAGCCATGGAAGCGGCCCGGGAATTCGCCGACGGCGCGTTCCCGATTCGCACCATTCGCAGCGAAACGAAATCCGACGGCGGCACGGGTCAGATTGAGGATGTGGTGCTGCGGTTGGAGAAGATCGAATCTTTGGATCGCAACCTGGTCCGGATCCCCGAGGGTCTGCGCCGGGTGCCCCATCCTCTGGAAGGCCTCGTAGCCTTCCTGGAACGCGAGAATCAGAGGCAGAAGATGATGTCCGGCGAGGCGGTAAGCACCGACGGTTACGGCGGAGGGGAGAGCTGAGATGCGCAGCGAGAAGCATGTCGACGTCGATTCGACAGGAGAGCTTTCTACGATGAGATGCCTTCACCAACGGTTCCTTACTCGGCTCGCCGGCTTGGGCTTGGTGGCCGTTTGCGCGGCGGTGCTGGGCCCGGCTCCGGCGGCCTTGGCCCAAACCGATCCACCGGCGGACTTCCGCCTGACCTCCGAGCTCACCTCCCAGGCGGTCTTCTCGTGCCGTCAGCTGGATCTCAAAGGCGGCTCGTTGATCGATTCCATCGACCTGAGCACCGGCGTGCAAGGAGACGAAGGTCATATTCGCTCCAACGCCGACATTGAGCTCAACGGCAATTCCACCGTGCGCGGCGACGCCGTCGCCGGCCCCGGTGGCAGCATCATTTTCCGCGGCCAGCCGGCCACGGTCACCGGCGATCAGATCGTCGCCGACGAGCCCTACAACTGCGCGCCCATCGATTTGAATACCCTGCGCGCGGAGCTCGAGGGCAGCCACGACAACGAAAACATCCCCCGCTCCGACAAAAATAAAGACGTCTTCAAGGGCAACGGCTGGGCCTTCGACCTCAAGGGCAACGACGGCGTCACCCTGCCCGAGGGCAGCTACCTCTTCGACTCCTTGACCCTGGGCGGCAACTCGGAGATCCGCATTTCCGGCCGGGTCAACATCCTCGTGACCGGCGACATCCAGATCAACGGCAACGGCGATTTCAACCTCGACGGCGACCCCTTCGATCTGCGCATCTGGAGCTTGGGCTCGCTCATCGACATCACCTCCGGATCGCGCATCTTCGGCCATTTCTACGGCCCGAACGCCGACTTCAAGCTGGCCGGCCAAGCGGAGATCACCGGCTCGATCTTCGCCGACAAAGTCGATATCTCCGGCGGCGGCAACGTGCGGCGGGTGGTCGACGACATCCCGCCGAGCCTGATCATCGAGAGCCCCATCGACGGCGACTCCGTCACCCTCTGCGAGATTCCGGTCATCGGCCGGGCGAGTGACGACCAAACCGGCGTTGCCCTGACCATCAACGGCGAGCCCGTGGAGCTCACCGAAGATCCGGATTCCGACGATTTCCTCTTCAGCTCGCCCACCAGCCTCTACGGCGACGATCCCGGCTTGATCGTGGTCGAGGCCACGGACGTGGCGGGCAACGTCTTCACCCTGCAAGTGCGGGTGGAGATCGTGCCGCCCGCCCTTCAGCTGACCTCGCCCGCCCCCGGCTCGTTGGTGGGGGAGCGGGTGGTCGACCTGGCCGGCACCTCGGGCACCTCCGTGTCCGTGACGGTCAACGGCATCGACGCCACCATGGCCGGCAATCCCGGCGATACCTCCTTCACCCTCGCCGGTTTCGACCTGGGGGAGGACGGCCTGCGCAGCCTGGAGATCACGGGCGTGAATTGCGGCGGCTCGACCACCGAAACTTTCGTGGTGGACCTCGACACCCTGCCGCCGACGGTGGCCATCGATTCCCCGGACGAAGGCGCGCTCTTCGGTGAGCAGCCGATTACGGTCACCGGCACGGTCGAGGACGCCCACTTGACCTCGGTCACCGTCAACGGCGTGGACGCCAGCCTCGACGCCGGCCGTTTCATCGCCACCGGGGTCAGCCTGGCGGAGGGGGATAACCCCTTGGTCGCCCGCGCCACCGACGCCCTGGGTCGCGTTACCGACAGCGCGGTGGTCACCGTCGAGCTCGACACCACGGCGCCGACCGTGTCGATCGACGATCCGATCAGCGGCGTGGTCATCGACACGCCGGTGATCACGGTCACCGGCCATGTGTCGGATCCGAATCTGGCCAGTGTCACCGTCAACGGGGTCACCGCCACGGTCACCGACATGGAATTCTCCGCCCCGGGCATCAGCTTGACCGAGGGCGACAACACCTTGGTGGCCGAAGCCATCGACCAAGTGGGCAATACGGCGGTTTCGCCGGCGGTGACCGTGGTGCTCGACACCCTGCCGCCGACCGTCGCCATCGACACCGATCCGCTGCCGAGCCTCACCGCCGACGGCACCGTGGACGTCACCGGCACCGTTTCCGATGCTCATCTCGCGGGCGTCACCGTCAATGGTGTCACCGCCACGGTCAACGGTGAGACCTTCCTGGCCCAGGGCGTGACCCTGGCCGAAGGCACCAATATTTTGATCGCCACCGCCGTCGACGTGCTCGACCACAGCACCGACTCGGCGCCGGTCGAAATCGTGCGCGACTCCACGCCGCCGGAGATCGAAATCACCTCGCCAGTGGCCGGCGCCGAGCTCGACGTGCGCGAGATCACCGTCGAAGGCACGGTGCGCGACGCCCATCTGGATCGGGTGACCGTGCTCGGCGTCAACGCCACGGTGGTCGGCGATCCCGTGACAGGAGCCACGTGGACCGCTCAGGTGATCCTGCCGGAGAATTACTCCGACATCACCGCCCGCGCCGTGGACGTCTTGGATCAAATCACCGACGCCGAGCCCGTGCCCGTGGTGGCCGACACCACCGATCCGGTGATCAGCCTCGATCCGCCGGCCGCGCCCCTGGTGGGCACCCCGTCGGTGACCGTCACCGGTACCGTGGAGGACTACCACCTCGACGGCGTGACCGTGGATTGGCAGCCCGGCGACGGCAGCGTCGACGCGGTCGTGACCGGTGATCCGTCCGCGGGTGCGCCGTTCTCCGCCGACATCACCCTGAGCGAAGGTTTGAACACCGTCACCGCCACGGCCACGGATACCTTCGGTCACGTGGTGACCTCGGAAAGCATTGTTGTCGACCTCGACACCACACCGCCGACCCTGGCCATCGACACCCCGGCCGCCGGCTTGCTCACCGACGTGCCCGTGCAAACCGTGGCCGGTCCGGTGTCCGACGCCCACCTGGCCTCGGTCACGGTGTCCGTGCCGTCGGCCACGGATCTGCCGGCGACGGTTGGGGATGACCGCTTCTCGGTCGACGTCACCCTCACCGAGGGCGCCAACACCATCACCGCCCGGGCCGTCGATCAGCTCGGTCTGTCGACCGACGCCACGCCCATCGTGGTGGTGCTCGACACCCTGCCGCCGACGGTGGCCATCGACCCGGCGTCGGTGGAGCCCTTGACCGCCGACGGCACCGTGTCCGTATCGGGCACCGTCCGCGATGCCCATCTGCAAGGGGTGACGGTCAACGGCGTGACGGCGACGGTCAGCGGCGATCCCGTGTCCGGCGCCACGTTTACGGCCGTGGTCAGCCTCACCGAGGGCGACAACACCCTGGTGGCCACCGCCACCGACACCTTGGGCCACGCCGCGTCGTCGGCGCCGGTCGTCGTAGTGCGCGACAGCACGCCGCCGAATCTGGCGATCACCGTGCCCACCTCCGGCGACGGCTTCGACAGCCGCACGATCGAGGTCAGCGGCACGGTGCAGGACTTCCATTTGCAATCGGTGCAGGTCAACGGCGTGACCGCGACGGTCACCGGCGATGCCACCACCGGCGCCACGTTTACGGCCACCGTCGAGCTGCCGGAAGGCGGCGGTGATTTGATCGCCACCGCCGACGACACCCTGGGCCAGACCTCCACCACGCCGCCGGTGTCGGTGGTGGTCGACACCCTGCCGCCGGAGGTAGCGGTGGACGCGCCGGCGGATCCGTTGGTCAACACGCCGACGATCACGGTCACGGGCACCTTCGTCGAGCCTCATCTGGCCTCGGTGGTGGTGCAAAGCGCCGAGGGATCGAGCGCGTCGGCCACGGCGTCGCCCGGCCCCAACGGCACCTGGAGCGCCGCCGGCTTCACCCTGGTGGAGGGCACCAACACGGTGACCGCCACCGCCGCCGACACCTACGGCCACAGCGCCACCTCGGCCCCGGTGACCTGGATTCTCGACACCTTGCCCCCGGAGGTGACCCTGGATCCGGCGTCCGTCGAGGCCTTGACCGCCGCCGGCTCCACGTCGATTTCGGGCACCGTGCGTGACGCCCACCTGCAATCCGTGGTGGTCAACGGCGTGACCGCCGTGGTCACCGGCGATCCGGTGGCCGGCGCCACGTTCACGGCCACGGGCGTGACCCTCGACGAGGGCGAGAACATCCTGGTAGCGACCGCGGTCGACACCCTGGGCCAAAGCGCCGACTCCAACGCCGTGACCGTGGTGCGCGACAGCACCCCGCCGGCCCTGGAGATCACCGTGCCCACGGACGGAGCCGGCTTCGACAGCCGCACCATCCAGGTCAGCGGCACGGTGCAAGACGCCCACCTGCAGACGGTGACGGTCAACGGCGTCACGGCCACGGTGAGCGGCGATGCCGTGTCCGGGGCGACGTTCGCGGCCACCATCGAGCTGCCGGAGGGCGGCGGAGAGATCACCGCCACGGCCGACGACGCCCTGGGACAAAGCACCACTACAGTGCCGATCACCGTGGTCATCGACACCTTGCCGCCGGAGATCGCCATCGACGCCCCGGCCCAAGCCCTGGTCGACACGCCGTCGATCTCGGTCACCGGCACCTTCGTCGAGCCCCACCTCGAGGGCATCGTGGTGTCGAGCCTGGAAGGCGGTAGCCAACCGGCGAGTCCCGGTAGCGGTATTTGGACCGCCGACGGCTTCGGCTTGGTGGAGGGCACCAACACCCTCACCGCCACGGCCACGGATACCTACGGCCACAGCGCGACCTCGGCGCCGGTGATTTGGGTGCTCGACACCCTGCCGCCGGTCCTGACGATCGCTCAGCCCATCGAGGGCTCCGTGGCCACGGATGTGGTGTCGGTGGTCTCGGGCACGGTCTCCGACGCGCACCTGCAATCGGTGACGGTCAACGGCATCGCCGCCACGGTCGACGGCGCCCCCGAGTCGGGCGCCACCTACACGGCCACGGTGCCCCTGGCGGCCGGCGCCAACAACCTGGTGGTGGTGGCCACGGATCAGCTCGGTCATCAGACGGAATCCCAAGTGACCGTGCTGCTCGATACCTTGCCCCCGGGCCTGACCATCGACCAGCCGGCCCTGACGGACGGCGCTTGTGTGGTCGCCGGCCAGCTGCAAACCGTGGGCGGCGGCTTCGCCGATCCCAACCCGGCAGACGGCGAGGACGGCATCAACGCCCTACGGCTCGACGTGGTGCCGGCGGGCGCGGACACGGCCACCACCTACGTCGGCGTCCTATCGCCGGACGGTAGCCGTTGGACGGTGGAGAACGTCAACTTGGGCGCCGTCGACGGCTTGGCCACGGTCACCGCTATCGGTACCGACGTGATCGGCAATACCTCCCAGATCACCGGCAGCTTCCGGGTCGACGCCTCGGCCCCGACCCTGACCATCTTGATGAACGGCAATCCTTTCGTCGGCCAGGGCAGCGGTGAGCAACCGGATCCAGCGGTCCAACCGAGCCTGGTGGCCGGTCAGGTGGCGTTCAACGCCACCGTCGAAGACGGCGCCTCCGGCGAGCCGCCGCGGGCCACGTTGACCCTGAACGGCCAGCCCTACGTGGCCGGCACCGCGATCGTCGCCGACGGTAACTATGTGTTGGTGGCCCGGGTCACCGATTGCGCCGGCCGCGAGGTGGTCGCCCACGCCAACGTGCGCATCGACCGTACGCCGCCGCGCCTGCTGTCCACCAACCCCGCCGATAACCAGAGCTTGACCTCGGGCATCGCCGGCTACAGCGGCACCTCGGATCCGGATCTGGCCACGGCCACGGTCGGCGGTCAACCCGCCACACTGAGCAGCTCTGGCGGTACCTCGAGCTTCGTGCGCTCGCCCTATCCCTGGCAGGAGGGCGACAACACGGTCGACATCGAGCTGGTGGATCAAGCGGGTAACCGCGCGACCTTCCGCCGGACGTTTAGAGTGACGTCCACGGATCTGTCGGTGGAGATCCTCGATCAGGGTCTGCCGATCACCAACGGCCAGGTCTTCACCCGCTCGGTGGCACCCACGGCGGTCGCCACCGACGGCGAGGCCACGGTGACCTTGACCCGCAACGGTCAAGTGACCCCGAACGGCACGGAAATCACCCAAAGCGGCACCTACAACATGTCTGCCCAGGCGGTGGACGCCGAGGGCCGGACCGCCAATGCCGCGGTCAGCTTCACCATCGATCTCGACGGCGGCCCGCAGCTGACGGTGACCTATCCGCAGGATACGTCCAAGGTCTCGGTCAACCCGATCACTGTCACCGGCACGGTGACCGGCAATGATCCGCCGATCACGGTGACGGTCAACGATCTGCCGGCCACGGTCAACGGCGGCAATTGGTCCGTGTCCGTGCCCCTGGTGCCCGGCGACATCAACTATCTGACCGCCGTCGCCACCGACGCCCGCGGTCGGCGGGACGTGGTGCCGGTGAGCATCATCCACCAAGAAGGCGCCCCCACGGTGCTGATCTTCGATCCCGTGGACGGCACCATCACCAACCGCGATCGCATCGACGTGGTCGGCTCGGTGGTCCTCGATCCCAGGGACCTGCAAGACGGCTTGGTGACCGTCCTGGGTCCGGGTGGTGAGATCACCACTCCGGTCGGGCCCGACGGCGCCTTCCGGGCGGTGGATGTCCCATTGAGTGTCGGCGACAATGCCCTGGTGGCGTCGGTGGTCGACATCCACGGCAACGTCGGCCAAGCGGGCGTGTCGGTCTTCGCCGACAGCCAGCCGCCGCGCATCTCCGTGTCGGCCAACGGCCGGGTGCTGGAAGACGGCGCGGTCTTCGCCCAGCCGGTGCAGCTCACGGTGACCCTCACCGACGACAGCGGCGAGGTGGAGGAGTCGATCCTGCGTCTGAACGGTGAGCCTCAGGCCACCGGCGGCGAAACCACCGAGCTGACGGTCTCCAACGACGGCGGTTATTTGTTGAGCGTCGTCGGCCTGGATCGGGCCGGCAACGAGGCGCGCTTGGATCGCTCCTTCGTGCTCGACCGCGGCGGCTGTGGCCTGTCGGAGATCCAACCGGCCGACGGCACGGCGGTGACCTCGGCGATGGTGACGGTCAACGGCAAGAGCGGCCAAGCGGCGGCGGTCGAGGTGCGCATCGGCGGTCAAACCTTCCCGGCGCAGCTGGCGGACGGCACCTTCTTGGTGGCCGACGTGCCCTTGGCTCCCGGTCCCAACACCCTCGAAATCCTGTGCCAGGACGCCGGTGGCGCGGGCACGCCACAGACCGTGCAAGTCGAGCGTTTGACCGACGGCAGCGGACCGGTGGTGCACATTCAGACGCCGCAAAACGGCGCCCTGCTGTCGAGCGAAACCACCGACGTCTCCGGCACCTCGACGGCGCCGACGGTGACCATCAACGGCTTGGGAGCCAACTTCTTCCAAGGCAATTTCGGCTTCGGCGACATGCCCCTCTCCGAGGGTCCGAATATCCTCGGCGCCCGGGCGGTGGATGCTGCCGGGCGGGTCGGCACCGACCGCGTGGTGGTGCGCCTCGATTCCACGGCGCCGGTGATCAGCATCACCTCGCCCGACAATCAAACCCGATTGGGCAAGGCGGGCGACGCCCCGGCGACCCTCGACGTCACCGGCTTGGTGGACATCTCCAAGGAGCCGAATCTGGACCGGGTGACGGTCACCAGCTCCCTCGACGGCACGACCCTCGGCACGGTGACCGCGTCCGTGGATCCGAGCACCGGCAAATTCGAGGCCCTGGCGGTGCCCTTGGACGACACGGCCACGGCGGAGCAGGCCCAGACCTTGACCGCCACCGCCACCGACACCTTGGGTCACCAAAGCTCGGCCACGGCGGAGGTCTTCCTCGACGCGACCGGCCCGGCGATCATCCTCGAAACCCCGGCGGATCTCACCCGCTTCGGTGAGAGCGCGCCCACCGAGGTGCCGGTCCGCGGTCAAGCCTGGGCCCAAGACGGCGGTCAAGTCCGCCTCAACGGCCAGACCCTTGACCCGGCGACCCTCACCTGGAGCGAGCCGGCAGCTGACGGTCGACGTCACGTGAGCTTCGAGAGCACCCTGCCGATCGCCGATGTCGACGGCGCCTTCGGTCTGATCGCGCAGGTCAGCCAGCCGGACGAGCGCTTTGCCGAAACCCGGCGTCTGCTGTTCAAAGACAGCCGTGCCCCCGAGGTGGTGGAGATGATCCCGTCGGACGGCGAGTCCGGCGTCGAGCCCAACGCCTTGCTCTTGGTGTTGTTCAGCGAGCCGGTGGTGCCGTCGAGCTTGAACGGCGCCACGGGCCTGACCCTGATCCGCCAAAGCACCGCTCAAGCGGTCGCGGCGTCCATCACCCAGGCGGGCAACGCCGTGGGTCTGGCGCCGGCCGCGGCCATGGCGCGCGGCGAGGTCTACACCTTGCGCGCCGGCACCGGCATCCGCGACGCCGCGGGCAATACCCTGGTGGCGCAAACTGACGCTCAATTTACGATCGCCGAGGAAGCGGCCGCCCAGGCGCCGATCGTCGATCCGTTGCCGGCGGTGATCTGCGCTCCGGAGATCCTGGTCACCGGCACCGCCGCCGCCCACGCCCAAATCGTGGTGCGCGACGGCACCCTGACCTTCCGCGGCTTCGCCGACGCGAGCGGCGCCTTCACCGTCAGCCTGCCGGTGTCCGCCAACGGCTTCCACGTGCTGCGGGTCTCCGCCCTCGACTCCACGGGCAGCGCGGTGAGCGCCGAAACCACCTTGGTGGTGCAGGTGGATTGCAGCGCGCCTCTGGTCAACGATTCTTCCTTCGACCGCGCCACGGGCACCTTGACGGTGACCTTCTCCGAGGCGGTGGACCCGGCGACGGTGTCCATCGGTGGTGCGGACGACGGCGTGCGCGTGCGTGACGCGGAAGATCCCGATTCGCCCCTGCAATCGGCGTCGATTTCCTTCGCCCAGCCCACGGTCATGTCCCTGGAGCTGGACAGCAGCCCCACCGCCTTCTGGCGCGATCGTCCCGTGCGCTTGCAAGTGAGCGCGCCGATCGCCGACGGCGAAGGCAACGTCATGGCCCAAAGCTACGAGACGGTGTTCTTCCCCGGTGGCGACGATCTCTCCGGCGGCTTCCTCTTCGGTGAGGTCTACGACGACCGCACGGGTCGGCCCCTGGGCAGCTCCCGGGTGCGCCTCTTCGACGTCGGCGCCGGCTTGCCCGGCACCGTGGCCGAAGGCAATCTGACCGCGCCGCGCATCGACGTGACCACCGAAGGCCGCGGCCGCTACACCATGGCCGGCAGCGTGCCTTCGGCCCGCTACGCGGTGGTGGCGGAGAAATCCGGATACACCCGGGTGGTGCGTCGCTTGGCCCTGGAGCCGTCCACCGGCGCCGTGCCCTTCGACTCCCGATTGACGCCCCTCGATCCGGCCATGGGTACCCTCGATCCGGTCAGCGGCGGCTCCGTGAGCGCCGTGGCGCCGCGACCGTCGGCCTTGGAAGCGGATCCCGGCGCCTTGCCTGGGAACGCGTCCTTGTCGGTGATCCTCACCGCCCTCTCGGGCCAAGGTCTGCCGGACTTCCTGCCCCTGGGCTGGACCCCGGCGGTGGCCGCCGAGCTGCGCCTCGAAGCCGCCGACGTGCCCCTGCTCGACGGCGCGGCCGACGCTTTCGTCGACGGCGGTGTGCGCGTGGATCTACCCTTGGACGCCTGGGTCGACGGCAGCGACGACCTGGTGGCGGTGCAATATCAGCTCAGCTCCGGCCTGTGGATCGTGCTCGACGATCCGCTGATCCTGACCGGCGACGAGCTCGGCCTGCCGGCGGATCGTCGGGTCGCGCGCCTTTCACCGATCGGTCCCGGCGCCGTGGCGGTGGTGGTTCCGGACACGGATCCGACCTACGCCCCGACCCTGCCCGGCGCCGCCGGCGAGGTGCTCACCGGCGCCGATCGTCCCAGCGCGGTGCCGGCTTTCGAGGCCGATCTACAGCTCGAGCCGGCGATCATTACGCCCACCGGCAAATCCCAGGCCAGGGTCGTGGCAAGGGCCGCCGACGGCTCCACCCCGTGGCCGTCCGGTCTAGCGGTCCAGGCGTTCCTCGAGGAAACCCTGATCCTGGCCGCCGGCCAAGGCCAATTGCTCGAGGCGCCGTTCGCCGCGGACTTGGTGCTCTACCAACCGCGTCTGAGCTCCGCCGAGCAAAACGGCAACGCCCTGGGCAGCGCCGGCGCCGCCGATTTCGTCATCTCCCCGAGCTCCCGGGCCGCCCAGGTGCTCCTGGAGGTGGGTTATGAGGACGTGCGCATCTATCCCTTCCCCGAAACTGTCGAGCGCGGACCGGTGGTCGGTCCGTCCGGCGGTACCGTGGGCCAGGGTGACGGCGTCGAGCTGGTGATCCCTGAAGGCGCGGTGTCCGCCGAAACCGTGGCCACCGCCGAGCTGGTGCCCCTCGACGAGGTCAACGCCGGTGTCGTGCAATGGCCGGGTTACACCACCCTGGCGGCGGTACGCATCGACTTCCAAGGCAAGGTCTTGGGTCGTGCCGCCACCCTGCGCGTGCCGGTGCCCGACGGCACCCCGGCGGAGGTGGCCGGCGACCCGCGGGTGATCCTGGTGGAGATCGTCGAAGCCCCCGACGATCTGCGCGCCGCCTTCCCGAAATTGACCGCCCGCAGCCGTCGCCAAGGCACCGGCAGCCAAGCGCGGATCATCGCCGGTCCCGACTCCAACGGCGGCTTGCCGCTGGAGGGTCTGGTGCGCGAAGGCCTCTACCTGGTGTTGCACGCCGAGCTGCCGATCGGTTACGCCACCGGCTCCGTGAGCCATGGCAACGGCGCCGGTCTCGACCGTGCCCGGGTCACGGTGGGTGCCTTGGGCACCGCCGACCTGAGCTCCGGCGGCGGTCGTTACACCCTGCCCATGCCGGCCGGCGATCCGCGCACTCTGCAAGCGGTGCATCCCGACACGGACGAGCTGGGTGAGGCCGTGGCGAGCGTGGCCGCGGGTCAGACGGTGACCGTCGACATCACCTTGCAGCCCACGCCGCCGACCATCGTCGGGCTGACCCCGGTGGACGGCTCCACGGATCAACCGACCCTGGTGACCGTAGCCGTGCAGTGGAACGAGGCCCTGGATCCGTCCAGCGTGTCACCCACCGCCCTGCGCGTCGAATTGGCCGACGCCCAAGGGAACGGCTCCGGTGTCTTCGCCAACGGCGAGGCCAAGCTCAGCCCCGACGGCTCCAGCCTCTACTTTGATTTGGACCGTCCCTTGGCGCCGGGCCGTAATTGGGTCGCCAGCTTCCACGGCGGCGTGCGCGATTTGCGCGGCGCCGGCTACGCCGGTCCGGTGCCGGTGCAGTGGCGATTCTCCACCTCGACCATCGTGTCTCCGGGCGGTCAAGTCGACCCGACCCGATTCCACGTCGAGGTGCCGGTCAACGGCGTGTCGCGCATCTACGCCGACGCCGACGCCATCCCGCGTCACCAGCTCGGCCAAGCCCCGTGGCTGGTGGTGCCCTACGCCCTCACCCGCCGCGGTCTCGACCCGGTGAGCGTGCAGTACTCGGCCACCACCAGCGGCAGCTTCGATGGCACCGTCGGCACCGCCGGCTATCCGGTGGAGCTGGGCACCGAGGTGTGGGTCAAAGTCATCGATCCCCAGGGTCAAATCGCCGCCGAATTCCAAGTCGGCCCGTTCGTCAGCCCCGACGGCAAAGGCTTCGTCGCCCCGCCCGGCGAGGCCCTGACCTTCCGCTCCGCCGAAGGGATCCTGGTCGACGTGCCGGCCGGCGCGTTCGACGAAGCGACCCTGGTGCGGGTGGAAATGCTGTCCCTCGGCAGCATCGGATTGCCGACCCCCGAGGGCCTGCAAGCCGGCGCCTACGTGCGGGTCGACTTCGACGGCGAGGCCAACGAGACCCTGCGCCTGTCGGTGCCGGCTCCGGCCGCCGCCGAGGTGGGCGACCAAGTCTTCGTCGGCGAGAAGATCCAGGTGGCCTGGGGCAAACGCCTGCAGATGCTCACCTACGGTGCCGTGCTCGATCGCGGCGGTGAGAAGCTGATGTCCAACGACGCGAGCGTGCAGCCGGAGCCGGATCTGGGCAACAACCTGGTCACCGGCGACCCTGCGGGACAGGCCGAGCTCAAATCCGGCGGCGCGGCCCTGCGTCTCGATTCCGGGCAAGTGGACGCGCTGTCCAAGAGCGCGGGCACCTGCATCGGCGCCCAACAACAAGGTCGCGATTGTGTGGCTTCCCAGCTGTTGGCGGAATTCCGTCGTCGAGCGGACGCGGTTTGGTACTTCGAGTCCGGGGCCGATTGGGCCCTGATCGCCGGCCAAGCGGCGCCCTTCGCGGTGGGTGTGGGCAGCGGCCTGGAGGTCATCTCCAACGCCATTTCCGACCTCTTCGTCTTCATCCCGCAGCCGCGGGACACCAAGGGTGGATTGTTCATCCTGCCGGTGATCGGCGATCAACCCCTGGTGATCCAGCGTCGCGACGCGGCCACCGGTTGGGTGCTCTCCGAGCAAGCTTACGATCCGGTGGCCAACAACGGCGGACCGGTGGACATCGCCACGGTCGATCCGTTGGCCGGTGGTGAGGAAGCCGAGCCCATGCTGTTGTCGGCGGGTCCGTTCCAATTCCTGCGCTTTGCCGCGCCGCCGCCGGAATCGAAGGATCGATTGCGGCTCGAGATCGAAGCGGAGACCGATCAAAACGGTCGAGTCACCCTAAGGGGAGTGGAAGATTACGATCTTCCGGCATTGACCTCCCTGCAGGTGTGGGATTTGTTGCCCTTGACGCCGAAAGAAGAGGACGCGGAGCCCGAGGCGCCCAAGGAAGGTCCGAAGGTGCGCCTGTGCGAGGATTCCGATGCCTGGCAGATCCCCAACTTCGAGGGCACGGAAGACATGCTCTTGGTGATCGCTCCCGGCGATCTGGAGCCGGCGGACGCCCGCGTCTTCACCTTCCAATTCGATCGCACCTTGAAAGATTTGGAAGACACGCCGGTGGAGCAAATCGCCAAGCTCGAAGACCTCGGCCCGGCCGATGGCTGTAGCTCCCAAGCGCCCACGGGTTATCCCCGGGACGTGCCCTTGCTGCTGACCCAAGAAGACCAAGGTCGACGGGTGCTCCTCGAAGCGGCCAATACCTTGCCTGGGGGCCATCGATTCCGCCTGCGCATCCAGCCCAACCAGCTGGTAGCCGAAGGCGTGGAATCGGAGCGACCCTATTGGAATACCGCGCCGAAGCAATTCGAGTTCGCCACCAAGGGCATCGAGGGAGAGACCGTCGGCGCCCTCGACGACGCCGGCTTCCCGTTCGACGGCACGGCGACGGCGCGCGACATGTTGCGCTTCGGCAACCTGCTGGTGGTCGGCTCGGATACGGGTCGGGTGTTGGCCATCGACACCCGCGACATGACCGACGAGAAGTCGTTCGAAATCCATGCCATCTCCTCGGGCATCAACCCGGGTCTGCGCACCTTCGCCACCGACGGTCACAACCGTATCTTCTACAACTCCCTCTTCGGCGGGTTGTGGGCGATCAAAACCTTGAGGGTCGAAGACATCCGCAAGGCCGACGGTCCGTGTCCGAGCCCGAAACCCAGCTGGGCGGCCGACGCCGATTGCTTCCAAAACCTCGAAGGGGCCGTGCGCATCTCCTACATGCCCGGCACCGCCGGACTTTCCGGTGCCGAGTTCCTGGCCCTGGGCGGCCTGCCGGCCGGTATGCCGGCGGATCTCGAGGTCCTCAGCCAGGACGAAATCGGCAAGACCCTGGAGCTGTCCGCCTTCCTCGATGCCTACAAGATGACGGATATCGAGGATCTGACCGCCGACGAAGAGGGCTTCTACGCCTTTGACGTCGACCTGGTCAGCACCTACGAGCGCGGTCTTCAGGGCCAGCTGGAGCCGAGCTATCGGGACGATCCAGAGGCCACGCCACCGGCGATTCCCGAGTATCGGGAGCGGGCTTGCGACGGCGAAGAGGATTGGGATCGCTACCAGCGGGTCACCCTCGACAACCTGACCACCGGTCAAAGCTGGTCGATGGACATCGAGAACCGCTGGCAGGACGAGTCGGGCAACGGCCAAGCGACCTTGGAAGGTGTTCGGGCCCGGCGAGGTGATCAGCTACGGGTTCGCTACAACCTGCGGGCCCTGGGTTATACCGCGATCATGGGTGGCGGTATTTCGATCCTCGATCTCAACCGAGGCTACCGCCTGATCAAACCCTTCAACCGAATCCAGCAGCTGCATCAATGCGGTCGACGCCTGGGCCACTACGCGGGCACGAGCATCGAGTTCCCGCAATGCTCGGAATTCGGCTCCGGGCCGGAAGGCATCCTCTACACCGCGGCCGTGGCGCCCCAAAGCCAGACCGGTGACTGCTCGGAAGAAGAGGAGAATCCGGACGACTTCCCGCTCCTTCCGCCGTTCCTCGATCCGGACAATCCGGACGATCCGGACACGGACGAAGAGGAGCTGGAATGCCGTGGCAAGGGTCGGATCGACGTTTATTCGCCGCTCCTGCGGGTGGGTGTCGTGCACACCACCTCGGGAGGCGGTCAAGACGACCTGTTCGGCAAGGCCGCCAAGGGCTGTGAGGGAGCGAACCAATGAGCTTGCGTCGCTTGTCGAGCATGCCGGTCTTGTTGACCGTCTTCTTAAGCCTGAGCCTGCTGCTGTCGCCGGCCGCGGCTTGGTCGGAGGAAAATCCGATCCGAGACGCCTCCGACTGTCTTCCGGCCAAAGCCGACGAGGTCTCGAGCCTGGAAGACCCGGGAGCCCTGAGCCTGGCGGAAATGGCCGCCTGCATCTCGGACGTCGACGGCAATTTCGCCTGGCTCCGCGACGTGGTGCTCGCCAACGACGTGGAGTGGCTCGATCGCGGCTATCGCGGCACCTACTCGGGCGTGTTCACCAAGGCGGACCCGGAGCAAAAACCCAAATGGAAGCGCGGTGATCTGCTCTTCGCCTCCATGGGCATGGCCGGCGTCTTCGTCTTCGACGTCTCCGAGCGTCGCCTGGACGAGTCGCACCTGGTGGGTCATCTGCACATCCAGGATCAAAGCGCCCTGTTGTTGCAGCTCGATCCCCAACGGGGGGTGGTCTTCGCCGGTGGCAACGACTACGGCAAACCGGGTCGTCCGCCGTTGATCAACGCCTGGGACGTGCGTTACGTCAACGCTTCGCCCAAGACCGAGATCAAGCCCTCCCCGGCGTTTTCGGTCAACAAGCCGTGGGGCGCTGGACACCTGGCGGTAGACCCGACGGGCATGGGCCTGCTCTACACCTGGAGCACCACCGAAGGCCCGATCGCGGTGCCCATCGACAGCCCCGAGTTCCGTTTCAGCGGTCTGTATTTGCCGGAAGAAGGGGACATTCCACCGCCCAACGAGCGCCAAGAGGGCGAGGTTCTGCCGTCAATCCAAAAGCTGACCCAACGTTTTGTGCCGCTGGGCGTGCCGCGGGTGGTCAAGCTCGAGGAAGACGACGAGGAGCGAGCGAAGCAGCGGGACGAGCTGGAGGCGACGAATACCGCGGCCTTCAAAGTGCGTTTGGCGTTGCCGGGCTCGTTCGGCGACAAGCTGACGGCCAAAGTGGAAAGCCTGCGCGCCTTGCCGGACGCGCGGCACCTGGGCAAACCCGACCTGGGCGCTGCGATCATGCCGCCGGGTGGACCGGGTTGGCCTGATGCCTCTGTGACGGTGACGCTGCGTCGTCTGGGCGTGGGTGACGACGAGCAAGGTCACGATCCGAACGTCGCCGGTGGGGAAGCGGGTCATTTCTCCGAGGCGTACAACCTCTACGAATCGGAAGAGACGATCTTGCTGCTGGCGGATCCCCGGGCGCGGAGGGATTACAAGCTTCAGGATCTACCGGACCAAGCCGACAAGCCGGAAACCGAGAAGTCCGACGAAAAGGCGACCTGCCGCAACTGCGATTGGCCGCAATACTTTCCCGACCCCAAAGGTGATACTCCGCCCCAACCGGGTGAGCTGGACGACGTGGAAGAGCTGTTGGCGGGTCGCTACGTGCGGGCGATCCTATTCGTGGATTCGGAAGCTCCGGAGCCGATCCAGCAGAAGACCCAAGCGGCCCTGGATTTCTTCGAGCGCCAAGGGGACAACTACCCGACACCGGCGGGATTCGCGGATATCGCGGCTCCGGCGGACGCGGTACCGTCGCCGATTCAGGCGAGTCTGGCGGAGCCGGCCCAAAACCCAGCCATGTGGTCGCCGGGTGAGGTCGGTGTCGCGGCGGCCTTGGCGGGCGGTGACTTGATGTTGGTCGCGTCCGACCATGTGGTGAAAGGGCGAGGCTTTCCTTTCACTTTCGATCGCGTCTACCGGTCTCATATGTTGGGATACGGTCCCTTGGGTAGCGCGGGTTGGGGAGCCAACCTCTTCGCGCACCTGAGAGAGATCGACACTACGGGCGAGGTGGAGTACCACGACGGCAACGGCCATGTCTGGCGCTTTTATCCGAATGCGGAGCCCGATGCTCCGGTGCCCGATGAAGATCGCTATGACGTGGATCCTACGGCATCGTACAACCCGCCGAAAGGCGTTTATCTGCGTTTGCAAAAGCTTCGCGACGGGCGTGGTTGGCGCTTGATCGGTCGGAATCACGACACGGCCGAATTCGACGCCGAGGGTCGTCTGGCCACCATCAGCGACCGCCACCGGCGGGGACAAGATCCCAATGACCAAGGTAACACCCTGCACTTAAGGTACGACGTCTTTGGTCAGTTGATCGGTGTCACCGACGATTTGGCGCGGGCCTATGAATTCGAGTATTTCGACGATCCGAAGCCGGAGAACGAGGGTGGTGACGGCGACAAATACGGTCTGCTCAAGAAGATCACCGACTTCGCGGATCGTGAGATCGAGTACGAATACGACGACGAGCGCCGTTTGATCAAGGTGAAGTATCCGGAGGTCAAGAACCCGGTCGACGCATACCGCGAGTTTTCTTACGAAGGACAGAATCGTCCGTTCCTGGAGTACACCTACGATCCACAAGACGGGGTCGAGACGTCGGAAGACGACCGCACGGCGATACTGCACGGCGACTTTGCTCAGCTCCGCTTGTCGGAGATCTTCCTGCCGGAATTCCTGGAATTCGGCGGGCGAGTGCCGAGAGCACGGTTCACCTATACAGAGAAAACAGGTCGTTTGGAGTCAGTGGGTTTCCCGACCCCAGAAAATCAAAACAACGGGGCATCGAGCGTGGAATGGACGCTTGAGCCCGAAGCGAGCCGGCGGGACAATGCTGCGCCGCTCGAAATGATGTCTGTTCGCGCGCCTTGGGGCCACGAGGTGGATTACACCCTAGAAGACGGCCGAACCACGAAGGTGGAGCAACTCCTAGAAGTGGCGCAACCCGACGGCCAAGTGATCCCGGATCAACGGGTAGAGACACAATTCGCCTACACCGACGATGGCCGTCTTGAGCAAATCATCTACCCCGACGGCGGCGAGAAAATCATCTGCTTCGCCGACTCGGACGGCTCCATCGGTGGCTGTGACGGCTCGACAAACAACAGTGCCGAGATCGATCATTTGGCCAAAGCCAATGTGGTCAAAGCCTTGACTCGCTCGACGACCCAAGCGAGCAGAGGCACTTCGGAATATCAATCGATTGAAGCTTCGGCGGCCTACCAGGAAGACAACCTCGTCTCGTCGGTGACTGATGGGCTCAGTCGTAGCATTCAGCTGGCGGTTCCAACTGCGATGTCGACCGAGACGCTCTCTTTCGAGAGCGAGGGTGTGACAAGTCAATTCGACTACGATTCTTTTGGCCGCATCGAAACGACGGAAGGCGGCTTGTCCAATCCTTTTAAGGTCACTAAAAGTTTCCATGAGGATGCCGCCAACAAGGCGCGGGCGGGACTGCTCAAAAGGATTGAGGCTGGAGTGGGTGAGATCTGGAATGAGTTGGAATACGATGATCGTTTCAATCCCAATCGCAACAAGACGTCTCAAGGGACTCGAAGTGAAGCGGAATATGACTCTTGGAATCGACCGGTGCGAACGATCGCGGGTTTGTCAGATGGGCGTTACCGGGCAGTTGGAACGACGGAATGTGACCAAGGAGGTGCGCGTCAAGAAGTAGCATTCGACGCTGCCGGGCATGTTGTGCGCAAGCGTCATTTGCAAGACTTTGTAGACAGTGGTGGCACAGTTCGCTGTCGTTGGGTGGAAACTCGCTTTCACTACAACGCTAGGGAGCAGATAGTTGCCGTTGATCGGACTCATCTTTCCGATCCCGTGCAACCCGGCCAAGTCATTGCGTCGTTGAATCGGACTTCAGAAACAAAATTCGATAGCTATGGCCGGATCCGTATGCAGCGATCCCTCAATCTGCTGGATCCGGCGGTGGAGGTGGTGTACCGATACGACACAGTCGGGCGGGTCGTTGGGGTAAAGGTCGGTGACGCCGGAGAGCAAGTACGAAGCTACGACTCGAAGAATCGGGTCGCTCGGCAGACGGACGGCGATCAGGGCGTTTGGCTGGGCCGCTTTGATGCCTGGGACCGTCTGTACTTTGAACGTCATGCCAGCGGAGCGTACGAGCTGAGTTTTTATGACGAATCTAACCACCTCACCGAGCGACAAAGCTACGATGCCGACCCCTTCGCACCTTCAGGTGAAGCCGAGATTTTGGCCCGAAAACGAAGTCACTTCAACAGCTTCGGCGCAGCGGCGCGGGTAACGACGACCCAGATCGATGAGGACGGACAACTGCAAGTGCTCGTTACCGAGCAGGAATTCGACGATGCTGGTCGTTTGGTAGCGGTCTGGTCCGGGCCGCCCTTGGGCATTGATCCAGGCTGTAGTGATATCGCTGCGGGTTGTATGGACCGATCCAAGGCGCGTCGGGAGAAAGAAATCATTTATGAAGGCGGGACAGGGCGTGTTCTGGAAGAGCGCTTTGGTGGTGAATACGGTCAGACTCATCTTTATGAGCGCAAGTATGGATACCATCCCGACAACGCCGCGCCGTTTGCCGACTCGATGCGATATTTGGAGAGCGTTCCAGGCGAGGAAGGCTTCGTAGAAACTTGGAGTGTGGCATACGAACGGGATGCCTTTGGGAGGATCGTGACCGAGCGGAAGTCCGATGGATCTGTTGTCCACACTACCTTCGATCGGACCTCGAACCAGCCGATTAGAATTGCCACGGGTGCCGACGACGTTACGCGATTTAGTTACGATGGGCTCGGCAGGCGGATTCAGGTGATCCGTCCTGGCAACCGTGGCCGCACGACCTATGCCTATGATCTCGACGGGCGATTGCTGCGCCAGGTCACGTATACCGACGAAGAACCTTGGCTGACCCGCTTCTCCTATGATCGAACGGGTCGTTTGACGATGACGGACTACCAGGACGGTAGCTTCGAGGAGACTACCTACAACCTAGACGGGACCGTTCAGACATTTTTGACCCGTGAGGGTATATCGGTCGTTCATACCTACGATGCTGCCAATCGGAGACTCACCTCAGTTCCGAGCGCCGGAACTTTGCCTGGAAGCCTAGTCGCTTTAGACGCGGGTGATTTTCTGGATTGGGACGTTCTTTCCCGACCCACTCGATTAGGGCGTGGGAGCCCCGGGTTAGTGGGCGAGGATCCTTCTTTGAGTGTCACGTATTCCGGGTATGACCTAGCCGGAAGACCGAGAGAGGAGCGGGTGGGCTTCCGGGGCCCGATGACCTGGGGCTACGACCTCTACAGCCGACCCCAAAGCGTGACTCTCCCACCGGGACTCAGCCGAGCTCCCGATAGCTCGTTTAGCGGCTTCGTCCGCCAATTCGATACCTTGGATCGGCTTTACGACATCAGTGGCCTCGGGGCTTTGACCCAGGCGACTGTCGGAGTGACTTGGCAGTGGGGGGGAGGAGACCGTCTTTACGGTTGTAACACTAAGACTGCCCTGGGCACAGCTGCTCGGTTCGGCTACATCGATGGAGCCGGGCCGCAAGCACAGGGGGATCAGCCTCCGTCCTCCAAGTGGAAGCTCGGAACGTTGACTTGGGGTGCCGGTCCTAGCGCGGCAACCGCGGTGCCAGACACGACATGGGGCCAATTCGCCTTTGGTTGGCGCGGGGTAGAGGGCGACCCAAGAGATGGAGCCAAGATCGGCCGACAAGTTAAAACCGGTCTAGATGCGGGAGGCCTGGACACCTTTGCGGGAATGGGCTGGGCCTGGAAGCTAGATGCGGGAGTCCGCCTAGTCGAAGCCTATCCGGGGCGCGGTGATTTAGAAGGGCGAAATCTCCATCAATCCGACGGATTCGTCTACGAGTACGGCCGGGGAGACGAGCTCATCCGGATCGTCGATCAGTTTGCAGGTGCCGTTGCAAATGTAGAGACCGGAGCCTACGGTCGCATTGAAGAGCGGGGCGGCGTGGGTTTCGAATACGACGCCGCGGGACGACGGACAGAAGACGATCGCTACTTCTATCGCTGGAATTGGCGCGGCGAGCTGATCGAGGTTACGGTTCGGGATGCTTGGCCGGACGGCGATATATCTCCCTACGCAGGTCACCAGGTGCGCTATACCTATGACGCAAAAGGCAGACTGACTTCCCGACTGCATTGGGGCACATTCCTTGAAAGCGGCGGCCAGAGACCGTTTATCGAGCGGCGCGACTATGTGTGGGAACATCGTGGCCTAGTCTCCGAGGTGGGCTTCGGTGACGCGGAAGGTGTCCAGAAGCGTTGGCGAAAGACTTACCTTCCCGGACCCTCGGGCCTCGACGACGCTCCTCAGGTCATTGTTGAAAACTTGGCATTTCCCGGAACCTTTGGCGGCGAGGCTCTATATACCTATCTGCGGGATGAGCTGGGCACCGTTGTTGGAATTGTTGCGGAGGAAGAAAGTCAAGATCCGTCGAAACCGACCTTGCCGGCTCGTTATCTCTACACGCCTTACGGAGAAGCTCACGTCGAGACGGGCCCAGAGCTTCGGCGATCTCGATTCGATGCAGACATCGAGGACGTTCAAGGTAGAGAACAGACAGTCGGAGTGGGACAGAAGTCGGGCGGTTTGCGCATGTCCTTTTCGAGCGCTCTTGATGCCGGCTCGTTGGCCGACGCCGTAGTGGTTGAATCTCTTGGAGTTGGAGGTTGGCTGGAGGTTTCCGTAGCGGAAGTTGTTGTTGGCCTTGCTCCGAATTCGACGGATCTCTTGGTGATGTTGGAAAGCGGCTGGCGAGAGGGAAGCTCGTATCGCGTCAGGTTGAGCACGGGGTTGAGAGACTCCGTCGGCCGCAATCTCGAAGACGCCCTGGCAGTTGACTGGAGCGTTCCGCCCGGAAATGAGCTGGGGGTGGCCTACGATCAGCGTTTCACTGCTAGCTTCGACAACGTGCTCTCAGCTTCCAATACCTTGGGTGGAAGGTTCCCCGGAGGACAAAACAGCTTGTTCCAGGGCTTGTGGACTGATCCGGTTTCAGGCCTGAGCTACGCCCGCGCTCGTTGGTACGACGCTCGCAATGTTTCATGGATGTCTGAAGATCCCCTTGCGGACGTCGATAGTCCGAACATGTATGCATTCGTCTCCTGGGCTCCCAATATGGGAACTGATCCCCTCGGCCAATGCTGGGGCAAGATGAGCCGAATTGGCGGTCTAACTTGTGCCGACTGGGGAGGAGCCTATGTCGACTACCTTTGGAGCAGCACCACCGATCTTGGCGCGATGGGGCTTGGAATCGTCAAGGGTACAGCCAATCTGGTCACTCTAGGCAAGGTCGAAGGAATCGAGCGTGCTGTTGAAGCCTATCAGGAGTCCGAAGGTACTCTGAGTGAGCGAATTGAAGCGGCCAATGACGCCTACAATGAAGGTCAACTTGACTACGTGACGCTCGGATTCTACTCCGCCGAAGACAAAGGTGATCATGCCAAGCAGCTTGTCAAAGATTCCTTAGGCGTCGATGCACAAGTCAACGGTATTCACACAGCCGTTGAGGGAGCTACGGAAGGAGACTGGGACAAGGCGATTCGGGGCGGTGCCGAGTGGTTGGGTGGTGCCAGTCAGACGGTTCTAACGGTCGCAACTCTTGGTGAGACGGCAACTGGTGTCCAAGCGGTTGTCAAGAACGGTGGGCCTAAGCCTAAATCTACCGGTGGAGTCGTCGATGAGGTAGTCGACGACCTACCACCTGTATGCACCGGGGCCGGATGTCTCTGTTTTGCCCCAGGAACGATGGTGCTTCTAGCCGACGGCACACTCAAGCCAATCGAGGACGTCGAGCCAGGGGATTTGGTGCTGGCCGACGACCCAGAAGATTCGGCACCGCCAGAGCTTACAGAGGTGCTCCAGCGCCATAAGACGTCGACCGAGAGGTTCATCCAGATTTACCTTGAGTCCGCCGAGGGCTTGGACAAGCTGATTGAGTCTACGGGACGCCACCCCTTCTGGACCCTTAACCGCGGGTGGGTGGAAGCCAGAGATCTTGAGACTAACGATCTCCTGCTGACTCCCGAAGGTCGGGAGGTCCGAATTCGTGAGATTGCGGAAGAAAGAAGAGATTCAGAAACCTTCAACCTGACGGTCGCCGGACATCACACGTTTTTCGTTGTTTCTGGTGGAACGTCGGTTCTTGTGCACAATACGAATGACGGTGGTTGGGAGTTCAACCCAGAAGTTGATCTCGACTACCAAGGGCGGGGAGGCAATCCCTACCAGGCGATGAGGGAGGCACTCGACGAAGCATTCCGAAGGACAGGAGTTCCTCGGGATCAATTCGAGCCGACCAAGTGGGCAAAGGATAAACACGGAAAATCTTTCCCAGTCGAATGGCGCAGCCCAGCGGGAGCCGAGGTGAACATCGACGATCCTCGTCTGGTGCCGGTACAGGAAGGACCTCAGAAGCCGCACGTGGGCTATCAATCCCCTGGAAAGCGAGGAACGGGTGGTGCCGTTCGTGGGCATATCCTGGTAGATGACGTTCCTGTGACTCGGGGAAGGATCGGATGTCAATGAAAGATCATATCCGTCGGGAAATCGAGCGAGCTGCGGAAGAGCTCAATATAGCGCTTGCTCCACTGTCGAAAGAACGTTCTCTAGAGATTCGCGGCCAGTTGGCCCGTGCATACAGTAGGGAACCGGATCGGGCGACCCATTTTTCCTATCAGACTCTGGACGAGTACGATGCAATCTACTCAACAGAAAGTTGGAAGTTGGCGCCCCAGTTGCTGAATGCTTCTCCGATCCTATTTTTCCTGAACCCTGACGAGGACCTTACAGTTTGGCAGCTAGATTCGAGCCATGACGCATTTCTTCTACTTTCCGAGTCTTTTGGTTTTCCTTTTTATATGGCCACACTGGACTTGGAGGCAGTGGTCTGTGTTGATGATCATGACTGTCTTTACGGAGTAGGGGAAGCTGGCAGTGTCGTAAAGGATCTAAAGCAGACTTGAGCTTGCAGCGATGGGCTGGTCGCCTACTTTGCGGAGATCCAAGCTGGTGAAGTTAAGAAATGAGAATCTCTCGAATCGAGTAGGTTGAGCCTGGGGCCAAGGTGGTTGCGTGAACATTTGGTATAAGAGGTTGCCGAAATTGGAGACAAGAAAAAGAATTATCTGGTCTCTTTTGATTTGCTTGATCTGTCAGATTGAGATTTACGCCCAAGCCCAGGACGCCTCCGACTGCCTGCCGGCCAAAGCCGACGAGGTGTCGAGCCTGGAAGACCCGGGAGCCCTGAGCCTGGCGGAAATGGCCGCCTGCATCTCGGACGTCGACGGCAATTTCGCCTGGCTCCGCGACGTGGTGCTCGCCAACGACGTGGAGTGGCTCGATCGCGGCTATCGCGGCACCTACTCGGGCGTGTTCACCAAGGCGGACCCGGAGCAAAAACCCAAATGGAAGCGCGGTGATCTGCTCTTCGCCTCCATGGGCATGGCCGGCGTCTTCGTCTTCGACGTCTCCGAGCGTCGCCTGGACGAGTCGCACCTGGTGGGTCATCTGCACATCCAGGATCAAAGCGCCCTGTTGTTGCAGCTCGATCCCCAACGGGGGGTGGTCTTCGCCGGTGGCAACGACTACGGCAAACCGGGTCGTCCGCCGTTGATCAACGCCTGGGACGTGCGTTACGTCAACGCTTCGCCCAAGACCGAGATCAAGCCCTCCCCGGCGTTTTCGGTCAACAAGCCGTGGGGCGCTGGACACCTGGCGGTAGACCCGACGGGCATGGGCCTGCTCTACACCTGGAGCACCACCGAAGGCCCGATCGCGGTGCCCATCGACAGCCCCGAGTTCCGTTTCAGCGGTCTGTATTTGCCGGAAGAAGGGGACATTCCACCGCCCAACGAGCGCCAAGAGGGCGAGGTTCTGCCGTCAATCCAAAAGCTGACCCAACGTTTTGTGCCGCTGGGCGTGCCGCGGGTGGTCAAGCTCGAGGAAGACGACGAGGAGCGAGCGAAGCAGCGGGACGAGCTGGAGGCGACGAATACCGCGGCCTTCAAAGTGCGTTTGGCGTTGCCGGGCTCGTTCGGCGACAAGCTGACGGCCAAAGTGGAAAGCCTGCGCGCCTTGCCGGACGCGCGGCACCTGGGCAAACCCGACCTGGGCGCTGCGATCATGCCGCCGGGTGGACCGGGTTGGCCGGACGCGTCGGTGACGGTGACCCTGCGTCGCCTGGGCGTGGGTGACGACGAGCAAGGTCACGATCCGAACGTCGCCGGTGGGGAAGCGGGTCATTTCTCCGAGGCGTACAACCTCTACGAGTCGGAAGAGACGATCCTGCTGCTGGCGGATCCGCGGGCGCGGAGGGATTACAAGCTTCAAGATGTCGTGGACACCTCAGGCGCCGGTGAGGACAACAGCTTTGCGGTCAAACATGACGAGAAAGCTGCTTGTCGTAATTGTGATTGGCCTCAATATTTGCCCGATCCCAAGGGCGACACGCCGCCCCAACCCGATGAATTGGAGCACGTCGAGGAGCTGCTGGCGGGCCGCTACCTGCGAGCGATTCTATTCGTGGATCCCGAAGCCCCGGAGCCGATCCAGCAGAAGACCCAAGCCGCCTTGGACTTCTTCGAGCGCCAGGGAGACAACTATCCGACGCCGGCGGGTTTCGCGGATATCGCGGCGCCGGCGGACGCGGTGCCGTCACCGATTCAGGTGACTTTGGCGGAGCCGGCCCAGAACCCGGCAATGTGGTCACCCGGAGAAGCGGGCGTGTCGGTGGCCTTGGCCGGCGGCGACCTGATGCTGACCGCGTCCGATCACGTGGTCACCGGACGCGGCATTCCCTTTACCTTCGATCGGACCTATCGATCCCACGGCCTGGGTTACGGACCTCTCGGCAGCGCGGGCTGGGGCGCCAATCTTTTCGCTCGCCTGCGCGAGATCGACACCACGGGCGAGGTGGAGTACCACGACGGCCGCGGACACGTCTGGCGGTTCTATCCCAATGTTTATTCTGGTGCCGAGCCCGGTGCCCTGGTGCCGGACGAGGATCACTACGACGAAGACCTCGCCGCCAGCTATCACCCGCCCAAAGGCGTCTACCTGCGTCTGCAAAAGCTGCGTGATGACCGCGGCTGGCGTTTGATCGGCCGACACCACGACATCGCCGAATTCGACGCCGAGGGTCGATTGACCAACGTGAGCGATCGCCATCGTCGAGGCCAGGATCCGGAAGACCAAGGCAACACCCTTCACCTACGCTACGACGTGTTCGGTCAGCTGATCGGCGTCACCGACGATTTAGCCCGAGCCTACGAATTCGAGTATTACGACGACCCCAAGCCGGAAAACAAAGGCGGTGACGGCGACAAATACGGCCTGCTGAAGAAGATCATCGACTTTGCAGATCGTGAGATCGAATACGAATACGACGACGAGCGTCGTCTGACCAAGGTGCGCTACCCCGAGGTCAAGAATCCCGTCGACGCCTACCGTGATTTCTCCTACGAGGGAGATCAGCGACCGTTCTTGGAATACACCTACGATCCGCAAGAGGGTGTCCCCCCGAACGACGACGACGAAAAAGCGATTCTGCACGGCGAATTCGCGCAGCTCAGGATCTCCGAGGTTTTCCTGCCGGATTTCCTAGGGAACGATCGTCGCGTGCCCCGAGCTCGTTTTCGATACGACTCGGCGACGGGCCGGTTCGAGAGCGTGAGCTTTCCCACGCCCCAGGACGAAAACAACAGCACTGCGGGCGTAATCTGGGAGCTGGAGCCTCCCGCGAATCAAGACGACGACGCGAGACCGCTGGACGGTTATACGGTTCGCGCGCCCTGGGGCCACGAGGTGGACTACCTCCTGGAGAAGGGGCGCACCGTCGGAGTCGAGCAATTGTTGGAGGTGGTGAACGACGACGGCGAATCTCGCCCCGAGGTGCCGGTCAAAACCGAATTCGCCTACACTGACGATGGCCGCTTGCAAACCATCACCTATCCCGACGGCGGGCAGCGGATCAACTGCTACGGCGATTCCGAGGGCGAGATCGGCGGTTGCCAGGGTGGCAGTGAAGACGTCGATCACCTAGCCAAGGCCAACGTGGTGCAAGCACTGACCCGAGCCACCACCGAGCGAGGCCAGGGCACGGCGGAGTACGACACCTTAGACGCCGCCGCTAGCTACCAAGAAGACAATCTGGTGTCCTCGGTGACCGACGGCTTGAGCCGCGGTATCCAGCTGGCCGTGCCTTCGGCCATGGGCAGCGAAACCATGGCCTACCAGACCGAAGGGGTGCAGTCGAAATTCGACTATGACGCCTTCGGCCGAATCAAAGACACCCAGGGTGGCCTAGCCAATCCCTTCATGGTGAAAAGAAGTTTCCACGAGGACGCCGCAGGCAAGAACCAAGCCGGCTTAACCAAAAGAATAGAGGCGGGAACGGGCCAATTTTGGAGCGAGGTCGAATACGACGAGCAATTCAATCCGGACAAGAGCGAAACCTCCCAAGGAACCCGAACCGAAACCCGATACGACTCCTGGGATCGTCCGGTGCAGACCATTTCCGGCCTGTCGGACGGTCGTTATCAACCGGTCGGAACGCCCGAATGCGACGAGGAAGGAGCCCGCCAAGAGCTGGCCTTCGACGCTGCCGGGCATGTCGTGCGCATCCGCAAGCTTCAGGACTACGTGGATTCCGCGGGCAACGTTCAATGCCGGTGGGTCGAAACCCGATATCAATACAACGCGCGGGAGCAGGTCGTCGGTGTCTTTCAGACCCATCTGGCGGATCCCAATCAACAAGGTGAGGTGCTCACGGATCCGACCCTGATATCCGAGTCGGTTTACGACTCATATGGTCGCGTCTTCAAGCAGCGTTCCCTCAACTTATCGGATCCGGCGATCGAGGAGGTCTTTTCCTACGACGCCGCGGGTCGGGTTCGGGGCGTCAAGATCGGGGACGCCGGCGAAAAGGTGCGCGGGTACGATGCGAAGAATCGAGTTGTGCTTCAGACCGACGGGCACCAGGGGCAATGGCTCGGTCGGTTCGACGTGTGGGGACGGGTCTTTTTCCAGAAACACGCGACTGGTGCTTTCGAGCTGGCCTTCTTCGATGAATCCAACAACCTCACCCGGCAAGAGAGCTACAACTCCGATCCGCTCTCTACTTCGGGCGACCCGAAGCTCATGGCCCGTCTGCGGACCCACTTCAACAGCTTCGGGGCGGTCGAACGGGTCGCGACGACTCTGATCGACAGCGACGAGCAGAAGCAGATTCTGATCACCGAACAGGAATATGACGACGCCGGGCGGCTGAAAGCGACCTGGAGCGGTCCGCCGAAGTCGACCGATCCGGAATGTGCGGATGTAGCTACGGCTTGCCTCGATACGTCGAAAGCACGACGGGAAAAAGAAATCCTTTACGAGCGCGACACGGGACGCCTGCTCGAGGAGCGTTTCGGTGGCGATTATCGGGCGGCTCACCTCTATGCCCATCGCTATGAGTACCATCCGGACAACGCATCGCCCCAACCCGACAGAATGATCTATTTGGAGTCGGTTCCCGGTCAGGAGCCGCTCGAAGAAACCGGCAGCACGAAATATGAGCGTGACGCTTTCGGTCGAGTCGTCACCGAGCGCAAGAGTGACGGGTCGGTCACTCACGTCACCTACGATCGCAGCTCGAGCCAGCCGATCCGCATCCGAACCGGGGCGGATTCGGTCACACGCATGAGCTTCGACGGAATCGGCAAACAGCTCCAGGTGTTTCGACCCAACGGTCGCGGTCGAACCCTTTACGTCTACGATCTGGACGGCCGCATGCTGCGCCAGATATCGACCACCGACTCGGATGCGTGGATCACCCGCTTCACCTACGACCGCACGGGCAGAACCCGTCGGGTCGACTACCACGATGGCACCTATGAAGAGTCGACCTACCATCCCGACAACACGGTCGCGACTTTTCGCACTCGCGACGGTGTTTCCATCACCCACACCTACGACGAAGCCAACCATCTTCTCAGCAGTGTTCCGACGGCGGGCGAGCCGGCCGACACGCTGGTGGATTTGGATGCCGGCGATTTTGCCGACTGGGACGAGCTCAGCCGTCCGACGTCTCTGCGTCGGGGCAGTCCCGGTAGCGCCGCCGCGGACCCCGATCTGACCGTCGCCTATCCTGCCTATGATCTGGCGGGTCGCCCCGATCGCGAGCGGGTGGGCTCACGAGCGGCGATGGCCTGGACCTACGATATTTATAGCCGACCCACCCGATTGACCCTGCCGGTGGGATTGAGCCACGACGCGGGGACCTCGTTCCAAGGTTTCACCCGCCAATTCGATACCCTTGATCGCGTCTTCGATATCAGCGGTCTCGGAGCCCTGACCGCGGCGACTGTCGGCGTCACCTGGCGATGGGGCGGCAGTGATCGCCTCTACGGTTACGACACCAAGACGGCTCTCGGCACGGCGGCTCGATTCGGCTTTATCGACGGCGCCGGGCCCCAAGGCGAAGGTGACCAACCGCCGTCGTCCGAGTGGAAGCTCGGGACGTTGACTTGGGGCGCCGGAGCCGGTTCGGCCACCGAGGTGCCCGGCACCACCTGGGGGCAATTCGCTTTCGGCTGGCGTGGTGTCGACGGCGATCCGCGAGACGGCGTCAAGATCGGTCGTCAAGTCAAAACGGGTCTCGACGCCGGCGGGTTGGACCTCTTCGCGGGCATGGGCTGGACCTGGAAATACGATGTCGGCGTGCGAATGCACGAAGCCTATCCGGGACGTGGCAATCTCGATGGCGTCAACGCCCGTCAGGTGCCCGGTTTCATCTACGACTACGGCGAAGGAGATGAGCTAGGTCGAATCGTCGACCAATTCGCCGGCAAGGTCGTAGAGGTAGAGACCGGAGCCTATGGCCGAATAGCGAGTCGCGACGGCGTCGATTTCGCATACGACGCCTCCGGCCGTCGTACCGAAGACGACCGCTATGTCTATCGCTGGAATTGGCGCTCGGAGCTCGTTGAGGTCACGGTCAAAGACACCTGGCCCAGCGATGGGGAGCCCAGCGGTGGAGAGCCCGGCAACGAGCAAACCCCCTTTGCGGGCCATCAGATTCGCTACGATTACGACGCCAAAGGCCGCCTGACCCGGCGCACCCACTGGGGAGCGCAGCCGGAAGGCGACGGCCCGCGACCTTTCATCGAGCGCCGCGACTACGTGTGGGAGCATCAGGGGCTGGTTTCAGAGGTCGGATTCGGCGATCCCGAAGGCATCATCAAGCGTTGGCGGAAAACCTACGTACCTGGTCCGGCAGGTCTCGACGACGCGCCCCAGGTCATGGTCGAGAACCTGGCCTTCCCCGGCTCTCAGCACGCGACGGGTCTCTATACCTACCTGCGCGATGAGCTCGGCACAGTGGTCGGCATTGTGGCGGAAGAGGAGAGCTCAGATCCGCAAAATCCCACGCTGCCCGGCCGATATCTCTACACGCCCTACGGCGAAGCCCATCTCGAAACCGGCCCCGAGCTGCGCCGGGCTCGGTTCGATGCCGGTCTGACCGAGCTCGACGGGATTATTCAGGCCCCGGGTGCCGAGCACAAAGGCGGCGGTTTGGAAATTCGATTCTCCAGCGCTCTGGAAGGCTCGACGATCGCGGGCGGCGTCGTGGTCGAGCGGCTGGGGCTGGGCGGCTGGCAGTCGATTCCCGATGCGGAGATCCTCGTGGCCCTGGCCGGGGATCCTATGACCCTCCAAGTGATGACGGTAGGTGGTTGGGCGCAGGGCGCGGCCTATCGGGTGCGCCTTGAGACAACTGTCGAAGACACGGCGGGTCGACCTCTGGCGGAAGAAAAGATTCTCGACTGGAGCGTTCCCGGTGCCGGCGACTACGCCGTTGCCTTTGATCGGCGCTTCGCCCCGGAATTCGAAAGTACGATCGCCGCGTCCGACACCTTGGGCGGCCGATTCCCCGGTGGCCAAAATCATCTTTTCCAAGGGCTGTGGACCGATCCGGTCACCGGCCTCAGCTACGCGCGGGCGCGCTGGTACGACGCTCGCAACGTGTCGTGGATCTCGGAGGATCCACTGGCGGATATCGACAGTCCCAATCTTTACGCTTTTGTCGGTTGGACGCCCAATATGGCGACCGATCCGTTCGGAATGAATCGAGGAAACCCGAAGACGGAAGGGTCCTCGGAAAGCGTCTACTCACCAGACAAGGGCGAGATCCGAAAAGAAAACGCCGAAGCGCGTCGAGCCGAGAAGGAGCAGGAACGCCTGGCCCAACGTCAAGAGATGCTGCAGTTTCGCGACGCCATGAGGGCCCACCTCAGCAAGTGGACCGAAGACAGTCAGCGCGATCAGTTCTACTGGGAAATGGCCCCTTACGGTCTGTCGCAGCGCGAAATGACCGATTTGATGACCTTTGTTCTGGGGCCCGCCGGCACCTGCCCGGGAGCCCAAGGCCAAATCATCTGCGAGGTGGCGGAGCTTCAGCTGATGATGGACGATCTGGCCAACGCCGCGTTGGCGGTGGAGATCGTTTTCGCGGCAGCGGACGTGGTTCATGTCCTAGGCCGAGGTGCGGCCCTCAAGCTGGCGAAATTTGCCGACAACCTGGTCGGCAGCTCGGTCACCCGTCGAGCGACCCGAGATTTTCTCAAGCGAGTCGACCTTCCTGAAGGCCAGGCCGCCAAAATCACCACGGAAAGCTTCGAGCGCGGCGGGCTGGACGAATACGTGATTCGTCAGATGGCCGAAATCATCGCGGAGGATCCGGTCGCGCGAGCCGCTTACAGTCAGCTGCAGGCGCGCGGAATCCATCCAGTGCTCGACTTCGGCCCTGCACCGCGTCAATTGATGGGCGAGGGTGGCTCTCAGGGAATCCGGATCTATATGCAAAACCACTCGAACGCCAGAGAAGCCGTATCTACCTTGGTTCACGAGGCGCGGCACTCGGTGGCGGCGATGCGGGGCATGAATCAAATGACCCGTTGGGCCGAGTGGCAAGCCCGCGCCCGGGAGTTCTTGATGCAGAATAAGCGTCGGCCCAATGCCTCGGAACGTGCCGCCATCTGGGATGAGGTAGATCGGCTCTATCCCGAGCTGCCCTTGAGAGAGTAGGCGCAGAGAGTCAGAAGGAAGCAATAGCTTGAAGAAAAAAATCAAATATCAGCCGGGCGGAAGGTTTCTTTTGGATCTGGAGGCCCTGCCGCCGGACAGCTTTGTCGTTCTGTGCCCCAGGTGCCGTTCGGAGCTGCTCTATGCGCCGGATGTAGAAGCCGCCAATCGATTGCGAATTCACCCCGGATTCTGTTGTCCGCGCAAAGGCTGCAACTTCTTCGTGACATTTCACCTGTCGCCGCCGAATCCCGAGACCGACGAATCGTCGGTGGAGTCCGACTAGTCGATGGCTCGGGAGGCGTTGGCTGAGCTCAGGTCAAAATCCAGGGGTTGAAAAAGATCGGGCCAAGCGACCCCCCTGGCGGGATTCGCCATCGGGCTCCGTAGTGGAAGTTGACGGTCGGAAATCACCGACCGTCCACCCACTTCAGGAGAAACCTCCATGCGCGATACCACCTTCGAAGCCGCCCCCGCCACGCTCGAAAAAATCACGCTCGAAAAAACCGTCGTCCTACGCCCCGCCGCTCAGTCGACGCTGGGCCGCACCCTCATGGTCGGCTACAGCAGCCTTTGCTATCTGCTCTTCCTGGGCGTCTTTCTATATTTGATCGGATTCGTCTCGAATCTGTTGGTGCCCGTGACTATCGACGGTGCCGGATCTGCTGGAGCTAGCGCGGCCGGTCCGTGGGGCATGGCTCTGGCGGTCAATCTGCTGTTGCTTCTGGCCTTCGGGGTGCAGCACAGCGGCATGGCCCGGGTCGGGTTCAAGAAGCAGATCACTCGTTTCTTGCCGGAGGCCATGGAGCGCAGCACCTACGTGTTGATGTCGAGCCTGGTGTTCGTCGCCATCTTCGCCTTCTGGCAACCCATGCCCCAGATGGTTTGGCAGCTCGAGCAGCCGATCCTGCGCGGTCTGGCCTACGGTGCCTTCGCCATGGGCTGGGCCCTGGTGTTGCTCTCGACCTTCCTGCTCAGCCACTTCGAGCTCTTCGGATTGAAACAGACTTGGAACCACCTACAACGACGCCTGCCGAGCCTGCCGACCTTCAAAACCCCCGCCTTCTACCGCTGGGTGCGTCATCCCCTGATGACCGGTTTCCTCATCGCCATGTGGGCGACCCCGGATCTGACCGCCGGCCGGGCGCTCTTCGCCGCCGGCATGACCGCTTACATCCTGGTGGGCACCCGATTCGAGGAAAAGGACTTGGTCCGGTTCTTCGGCGAGACCTACCGCCGATACCAAAAGAAAGTCCCGGCGTTCTTTCCCAATCCTTGGAAACGCATCTCGGGTCCGAGCGATTTGGCCGGCTGAGCTTCAGCGGCAAAACGAATTCTCGTCGCGCCGCCCTGCAGATCCGTTGCTGGGACGATCACTAAATACACTTTCTCAAATGGGTGAACCGATTTCCGGCGTTTTCGCGCCTTGTTAGGAAAGACCTTATGTCGCCGGGCCGTTGGGCCGAAGGCGAACGGATTCATCCCATCTTGAGAGGACGTATGTCGTGTTATTCCTGAAAACTAATCCGATAGCCACTTCGAGCCCGACTCGATTGCCTCGTTTTTTGTTCCTGCTCTCGGTTCTGCTCATGCTGAGCCTCGGCACCGGCTCTCAGGCCGCCGCCGGAGCGACCCAGCCCGTCGACCGCTTTGGACGACCGCTCGCCGACGCCGAAGGGCATCCTCTTCGTTACGACCGCTTCGAGACCGAGGCCGCTGAGCAGACCCGTGCGGGCAAATCCGCCGAGCCTGTCGGGTCGCGGATGCGCCCTGAGACCGCGCTCGACGATCTGGCGGATTTGGAGACGCTGGGGGCCCGGGCCAAATCGACAATTCCCGGTCTGCGGGGTGAGGAGACCTGGCACCACGTGCAATTCGGTGTCGGCATCGGCGACAAAGGCCTCCATCTCGCCCGCTTCGACGGCACCGGAGCTCCGAGCCACATCGTGGCGACGGCGAGTGAGGAGAGCTTCGACCCCAACTCCTATTGGTATGTGCTGGAGGAGGGGCCGAGCGGTTTCGAATTCACCTGGCAGAGCGATTTCGACCACCATGAAATCGACGAGCTGACCGTCGCCGACGTGGACGGTGACGGGATCGACGAGGTGCTGGTGGCCAAACGCGGCCGGGTGGAGATTTGGGGTTATGCCGCCGGTGCCATGGAGCGAGTCTCCGGATTTTTCGCCAATGTGGGCACCTTTGCCGGCTTGACCGTGGCCGATGTGGACGGCGACGGCGAGAGCGAGGTTCTGTTCTGCGATGACGGGGCGGAGCTGGCGGTGACCTCCATCGACGGTCTGACCGAGTTTCGCTCGGCCTCGTACCCTTGCTCGGATCTGGCGGCCGGCCAATTGGACGACGACGGTCGGATGGAGATCGTGGCCACCGACGGTGATACCCACGGTTGGGTGCTCGAAGGCACGACCCGGGCCCTTGAATGGCAGCGTTCCGGCGGCTTCGGCGACGAGCTGGTGGTGGCGGATGTGGACGGCGACGGTCGCGACGAGATCCTCGCGGGTTATCACTGGGACGACCTCTTCGCCTTTGATGCGGAAACCCAATCGTTGGCTTGGATCGAGGACGTGGACCTCGACCTGGACGCGTTGATCGCCGAGGATTGGAATGGCGACGGCGTGCCCGAGGTCATTTACGGCGACGGCCAATGGGGTGCGATCTACGTGCTCTCGGGCCTCGACGGCAGCCTGATCGAAAGTATCGATAATCCGGGTCACGGCGTGGCCGGCTTGGCCGTCGGCCCTTTGCGCGGTGGTGCCGAGCCGCAGCTGTTGTGGAGCCACGGTTACAGCTCCACCGCCGCCGACCACCTGCTGCTCTACGACACCGTGAGCGCCTCCGTGGAGATCGAGTCGCCGAGTTTTTTCGGGCCCCACTACTCGTTGTCCCAGGCGGTGATCGGCGGCGAGCCCCAACTGGTCTACAGCACCTACTACCCGGGCGGATTCGACGCCGATCCGAGCTATTTCCAAGTCGATGCCGACACCCTCGAGACGATCCGGGCGAGCGCCGAGATCGCCGGCGGGCCGCAATATCTCTTCGGAGTCGAGGCCGCGGATCTCGACGGCGACGGTGAGGACGAGATCCTGGTAGGGGGTGACGACGGCATGCTCGCCGCCTACGAGGGCGCGAGCGGTGCCTTGCGCTGGCAGTCCGCGATCTCCGACGGCCATCAAATCCACGGCATCGAAGCGGTGGACGTGGACGGCGACGGCGATCTCGAGGTGGTGGCCTCGGCCCACCGCCGGACCACCGCCGCCACAGGGCCCGCGATCTTCGTCTTCGACGCCGCCGACGGTAGCGTGGAATGGCAAAGCTCGAGCCTGATCAACGGCTTTGTCCAGGCTCCCCATTTGCGGGTCGCCGACGTCGACGGAGATCCGGCGTTGGAAATCCTGGTGGCGGGCGAGCTGGACGATCTGTGGATCTTCGACGGCCAAACCAAGGCCCTCCAGCTGCAAACGTCTTCCCTGCAAATCACCGCCCTCGACACCGCCGATCGTGACGGCGACGGCGTCGACGAGATCTTCGTCGGCAATGACGACGGCGAGATCGTGATCCTCGATCCGAGCACCGGCGCCGTGGTGGACACCGTGCATCCCCTGAGCTACGCGCCGATCCAAGGTCTGCAGGTGGTGGACCTCAACCAAGACGGCGATCTCGATTACGCTTTTGCGCTCCGGGGTCGTCCCCAGGTGGTGAGCGGCGCCGACGGCTCGGTGCTGTGGGCCTACTACCAAGCGAGCCCGATCTTCACCCATTACGACAACCCCGAGGGTGAGATGGACTCTCTCTTGGTGGGCAATCTGGACAGCGATCCGGCCCAAGAGCTGTGGCTCAACCTGGGCACCCACGGCATGAAAATCTACGAGCTCACGCCCGTCAGCCATAGCGCGCCGACCTTCACCCTGACCTCCCACACCGACGGCCAGAGCGTGGAAGGTCCGGAAATCACCCTCACGGGCTCGGCCTTCGACGCCGACGACGGGGATATCTCTTCCACCATCGTGTGGACCTCCCACACTCAAAGTCGAATCCTCGGTCGCGGCAGCTCGGTGACCGCGCGGCTGAATGCGGGCAGCCAAACCCTGTCGGCGATCGTTTACGACAGCAGCGGATATCCGGCCTATCAAGTCTTCAATGTGACGGTCATGCCCGGCAACGGCGCGCCGACCCTGGAAATCACCGCGCCCGTGCACGGTGCGATCCTCGAGCCGGGAAGCCTGCAGCTCAGCGGCTGGGCGACGGATCCGGAAGACGGTGACCTCAGCTCGCAGATCGCCTGGAGCTCCGACCTCGACGGCCCGTTGGGGTCCGGCACCCCGAGTGTGAGCCTCAGCGTGGGCGAGCATGTGCTGACGGCCGAGGTCGTCGACAGCGGCGGAAAAACCGCGAGCCAGGCTGTTTCGGTGACGGTGGCACCCGCCGGCATCCCCGGTCTGATGGCCTATTGGACCTTTGACGACGGCGTCACGGATCCGGCCTCCACCACGGCCCAGGACAGCTCGTCCAACGGTCGCGACGGTGCCCTCGAGCTGGGAGCCTCGGGACCCCAATGGGTCGCCGGGCGTCTCGACGGTGCCCTCGAGCTCGACGGCTCCGACGACCTGGCGCGCGTGGCTGCCGATGCCGAGCTCGACGAGCTCAGCGCCTTCACCGTGGTGGGTTGGATTCGCCACGGCGCCACCAGCGCCTTCCACTCGATCGTCGACAAGCGGGACCACCACACCGACGGCTTCGACCTCTACCTCAACGCGTCCTCTCGGCTCTTCATCCGGGTCAACAATGCGTCGCTGAACGGCACGGCGGTGGTGGCCGACGGCACTTGGCACCATGTGGCCGGCACCTACGACGGCGGCGAGCTTCGGCTCTACGTGGACGGCGTGCTGGACGCCTCTGCTGCCGCCTCCGCCGGAGCATCGTCCACCGTCGGCGACCTGCTGATCGGTCGCAATTGGTCGAGTGGATACCTCTTCGACGGCGCGTTGGACGATCTGCGCCTCTACGATCGAGCCTTGAGCCCGGCGGAGATCCAAGAGATCCAAGACCTGCCGGCCCCCGAGCGTTTCAACGCCGGACCGTCGGGCATTTTGTTGGCCGGCACCACCGAGGCGACCCTGGAGCTGAGCACCGACGAGCCCGCGGCCTGCGCGTTCGACACCGTCGCCGGCACGGATTACGCCGCCATGCCTTATTCCTTCAACACCTCCGACGGTCTTGGGCACTCGGCGGTGGTCACCGGGCTGCAAGACGCCACCACCTACGCGTTCTACGTGCGTTGTAGCGACGCGGCGGGTCACGCCAATGACGACGATCTCGACATCGTCTTCGAGGTCGCCGACCCCGGCGACACCACCATCGGTCTGATCGGACATTGGCCCTTGGACGGAAACGGTGACGACGCCTCGTCCTACGGCCATCATGGGATCTTTGCCAACGGCGGCACCATCGTGCCGGGCCTTTTCGGCTCGGCGGTGGATTTCGACGGCGAGGAGACCGGGGTGCGGGTGGCGTCCACGCCTGTCCTGGGCTTGTTGGACGAGGTGTCGATCAGCGCGTGGGTCCTCGCTCAACCCGAGGACACCGGCTCGTTCATGTCGATCGTCGACAAACGGGACGGCAATCTGGACGGCTACGACCTCTTCCTGACCGGTGACGCCAAGCTCTTCATGCGGGTCAACGACCAAAGCCACTCGGGCCTCACCGTCCTGGCCGACGGTCAATGGCACCACGTGATGGGCGTCTACGACGGCTCCACCATCGCTCTATGGGTCGACGGCGCATTGGAAACCACCAAAACCGTGGGCGCCGAATCTGTGGATACCACCGCGACCCTGCGGATCGGTGAGCATTGGGCCGTCGGCCAGGGCTACTACTTCAATGGTCTGATCGACGAGGTTCGGGTCTACGAGCGGGCTCTGGGCCCGGCGGACGCGGCGCTGCTTTCGGCACCGCCTGCGCCCTGAGCAGCGAAAAAGCCATATGAAACGGCCGGCACCCCCCGGAAGCCGTCAGGCGTCGCGGGGGATGCCGGCCGCCGGCTCAAGGCGAGCAGGGACCACAGCTTTCGAAGTCGGCCGACAGGTCGAAGTCGAAGAAGTTGGGTTGATAGGGATCCCAATTGAATTCGATGCCTTCGTCGTTCCAATTGGGGTCGCTGAAGTCGCTCAGGCAGAATTGGTTGCCGGCGAGACAACAAACGACCGAATCCCAGCGGAAACGGATGGCCCGGCCGATCCCCGCGTGCGCGGGGCAGACTGACTTTGTTGACCATGGTGGTTTCCTTTGTTCGGCCGATCCCCGCGTGCGCGGGGCAGACGCCCTTCCGCTCTTTCCCGCGTAGCGATGCCCCGGCCGATCCCCGCGTGCGCGGGGCAGACAGCGGGCATCACGGCACCGGTGTCGACTCACGGGGCCGATCCCCGCGTGCGCGGGGCAGACCGGTGCTTGAGGCTTGGGAAGCCCAAAAGCGACGGCCGATCCCCGCGTGCGCGGGGCAGACGAGCTCGACGCCTCCCGCCGATTCAAAAGTCTCGGCCGATCCCCGCGTGCGCGGGGCAGACCGCGGGCGGGGTCCAGTCGACGTCGGTGATGACGGCCGATCCCCGCGTGCGCGGGGCAGACGTTCGTCTTTCACGGGCGGTCGACCTTCGATAGGGCCGATCCCCGCGTGCGCGGGGCAGACACGACAAGGCGGCAGGGCTGGTCACTGTCGAAGGGCCGATCCCCGCGTGCGCGGGGCAGACCCGAAACTCTCTTCGAAGCTCAGCTGTAGTGAAGGCCGATCCCCGCGTGCGCGGGGCAGACAAGCAGAGCACAGCCACTATGACGCGCTCCGAGGGCCGATCCCCGCGTGCGCGGGGCAGACCCCGGTGAAGACTCTCCACTCACCGAGGCCGGGGGCCGATCCCCGCGTGCGCGGGGCAGACACAGAAAATAGATCTCCCTGGAAGGCTCACTAAGGCCGATCCCCGCGTGCGCGGGGCAGACGGAAGCCGCAGCCGGCTCCTACTGGGACCAGGGGGCCGATCCCCGCGTGCGCGGGGCAGACCTGTCCGCGGTCGACATCCCACCGTGGCTCTATGGCCGATCCCCGCGTGCGCGGGGCAGACCCTCAAAGCTCCAGCCATTGGCGTCGCCGGTGAGGCCGATCCCCGCGTGCGCGGGGCAGACTTGTGGAAAGCATGAACCGCTTCCTGCGCGGAGGGCCGATCCCCGCGTGCGCGGGGCAGACTAGAAGACATAGAACGGCAGCTGGGGGGTGGGCGGCCGATCCCCGCGTGCGCGGGGCAGACTCTGCGACATTCTGTCGCAGCAGAAGGGTTGGCCCAGTGAAAGCATGATATTCAGTTTTCAAAGGGTGACTCCAGTCGGTCTGATTCCTTAGATGCAATTCTCTCAAAAAAAGTCTATCCAATCCCAGTAGAAGTCCCAAACCCGCGGAGGGAGACGATGAAGCTTGCGGATGGGGAAGCTGAGTGGGTGAAAACTCTCTTGGATGGACATTTCTAGGAAATGACATAAGGATATATCTGTCAGAACACGCGGAAGAGCTGCCTCTGTAGGTAGATTTCCGCCCTTGACCATTACACTGATAAACGGAGCCGCCGTGATGAAGCCCATGATGTTGACGACGGAGCTGGGAAAGCTCTCGCCGAAATATGTGTTGCCGGCGATGACGTTGTCGAGGGTCATGTTGCCTCGAATCAAGGCGTTCTTGGAATAACCGAGCCAAATTCCGTAGCGGTCACAAGCCTGAATGGTGTTGTTGATCAGCTCGTTTTGGTCGGAGAACGTCGACTCGATGCCGATGTGCTCGGCTTGGCTGACGTCGTTGCTCAGGTAGCGGTTGCGGTCGGCGCCCCAATGGGTGGAGCCTTCTTGGGCGGCGGAAAACACGCCGTCGCCGCTGTTGCGCAGGCTGTTGCCCTGAACCAAGTTGTCGTTCGAGTCCTTGATCACCAAGATGGCGGCGGTGTCACATCCCGCCTCCTGGTAGTGACACACCACGGCGAGGCTTCCAGGTGGATGTTGTCGGCGACGTTGTTGAGCACCGTATTCGAGCTCGATCGATGAAGGTGCATGCCCCAGCCTTGGTTGTCGGAGCAGTTGTTGCCGTTCTCCAGCAAAATCGCCGAGCGGAAGCCGCGCAGACGACCACTGGAATAACCGTCGATGGTGACATTCGAAACACCATCGGCCATCACGCCGTAACCCGCGTCGGAACCGACGATCGAGACGTTACGAAGCCCGATGGTGAGATTGGAGCCGGCGACCTGGATCAGCCTGTCCTCAGCGGCGTCCGAAAGGTAATAGGTGCCTGGGCAAATCGTGGTGTTGCGGGTGATACGCAGATCATCCCTAGGGGTCTTGCACCGGCTGACAAATTGAGCCTCAGCCGGCGACCAAAGCCGAGCAGAGGCAGCAGGAGAAGAGAAGCGACGAAAGCTCGACAACGCAAGCCGAAGCGGTCGATTGTCGAGCGGGCAACCATGTCCATAGCGATCTCCTAATGGGAAGCGGTGCGTGCTCGTCCGAGGGGCCTAGCTCCGGCTTCGCGGCTTTGGATCCCGGAACGCTCGACCCGCGCATCGTCGCGCCGGAAATCGCGCCGAAGCCCGACGGAGAGTGGATTCCGCTTTTTCTCTCCCAGAGAGAGCAGATCCAGCTCTGCATGACCGTCGACCCGCGGTGGGACACCGGCCAGTGGCACCTGGAGTGACCGTTGGTTCAATCTGCGGGATTCGGCGGGGGCGGCGGCCTTGCTCCACCGGGCTGAGGAAGCTTTTCGTGACGTGGCTCAAAATCGATGGCTGGCGGCGGTGACCCTGCGGGCGGTAATTCTGAGTCGGATGGGGCTGCACCGGGAGAGCTTCAACGCACTGCGAACGGCCTTGACGGCGGTCGTCCCATTTGGATCACCGAATTCGGTTTGGCGGAGAACCCGGGCAACCCGGATTGGGAGCGTCAGCGCCAATACCTTCTGAATGCCTACGCAATCTTCAAGAGCTATGGGTCCGGGGTTATTCCCCATGCTTTCTGGTTCGCTTGGGACGACCGCACTCACTACAACCCTGGTGGGGAGGCTTTTGGCCTAGTGGAGCAGAATCATGAGCTTCGGGCTTCGGGCTTCGGTTTCAAGGATCTCACCCGTGCCTATGAGGAATCCTTGCCGTGCAGCACCTGGGACGGCGACATCCACAGCTGTGTGCGCCACCACACGGGATATACCCAAAGCTGTGCTTGGTACTCCTGGTCCAACAGATGCCTACCGCGCGGAACGTCCTTCTGCGCTGCCGGCTGTAGCAATGACTGCAACGGAAGCAACGAGGATCGGGCTTGTCACACCTTTACCAATGTCGAAACCTGCAATGCAGCAGACACGGGCACCCAGGAATGCGCTTGGTACTCCTGCGCCAACAACGGCGCCGGGGGCTGTCGGTCACGCGGCACCTCCAATTGTGAAGCGGGTTGCTCGCAATATTGCTGCAATCCGGACCTACCCTGAGGATCAGGCGCCCACGCTCGTCGGAGCAGGGAGACCGGAAAGCTCGGAGCCGCGGGCGAAGCACGTCTGCGGCTCCGGCCATTTGGCGCGTCGGGCCAGGGCACGGCCATTCAGGGGTCGAAACGGCAGGGACAGGCTGCTTCCGATGGAACGGAGATCCTGGGTTGGACGGTCGTCGTCAAGGTTCGAGACGCGAAGGGGCGGTCATCTGAGTTGCTAGGGTTGAGTATCATGGATGCCCCACATCGCGAGTCTTTCGACACCCTTGCTCTTCTTCTGCTCATCATCCTCGCGCTCGGCAGCCCGGCGCTGTCCCAGGAGGATCCTGTCTTTCCGACCTTGCCCGCGGACCAGCCCGTCGGCTCGGGACGGCTTCAGCCCTGTCTGGAGTCATTGCCGGGCACGGTCGAATGCGGACGTTTCAGGGTGTTCGAAGACCGCGCGGCGGCGAAGGGCAGAACCCTCGATCTGGCGTTTGTGGTCGCCCGGGCGCTCGATCCAAGGGACCAAGACTCCAAGCGCAAGCATCCCCAGAGCAAACACCGGGACGCTGTCACTTTCTTTTTGGGCGGCCCCGGCTCGTCGCCGACGAACCAAGCCGTGGGATTCATGGGGCTGTTCCGCGACCTGCGAGCCGGCCGCGATCTGCTTTTCCTGGATTTCCGCGGTGCCGGCGCGTCGGCTGCCTTGAGCTGTGATGTGCCCTATCCCCGCGGCGTGGCGTCCCGATTCGACGAGCTCTTTCCGCCGGATCACCTGAAGGCCTGCGCCGAAGCCCTATCCGAACGGGCGCACCTCGAGCTCTATACCTCCGATGCCTCCATGGACGATCTCGAGGATCTGCGAAAGTGGTTGGGGTATTCCGCCCTCAATTTCTGGACCGGATCCTACGGCACACGGGAAGCGCAGGTGTTCCTGCGTCGCCATCCCAAGGCGGTGCGCACGATGGTGCTCAACGCCCCGAGCCCGATCTTCGAAAAATCCTATCTTTCCCACGCCAAGGGCCTGCAGGACGCCTTGGACCGATTGCTCGCCGAGTGTGCGGGCAACGGGCCGTGTCGACGGGCGTATCCCGAGCTGGATAAGGATTTGAAGGCGGTGCTGGCCCGGGTGAGATCAGACCCACCGAAGGTGAACGCCGAAGGGCAAGAGGTGACCCTGGGCGCCGGGGCTTTGGGTTACGCCCTACGCGGCCTGCTCTATCGACGGGGCGGTGAGGTGCCCTACTTCGTGCATCAGGCGGCGATGGGGGAGTGGCAGCCGTTGGCGGATTACTTTTTGGAGCGCCAGAGCTGGGTATCGCGGCCCAACGACTCCACGGGTTACCACTTTTCGGTGATTTGCGCCGAAAGCATCGACTTCGTCACCGACGAGGAGGTGCGGCGGGAAACGGAGGGGACTTTCCTCGGAGACTTCTTGATCGGCGCATACCGGGATGCTTGTCGCGTGTGGCCCCACGCTCGTTTCCGGTCGTCGTTCCTCGATCCGGTGAAAAGCGACGTGCCGACCCTGATCCTGTCCGGCGAGCGGGATCCGGTCACGCCGCCGAGCAATGGCGAGGCGTTGGAGCCGGTGCTCACCAACAGCCGCCATGTGATCGTGCCGAACGGCGGCCACGGCGTATTCGGTCCGTGTTTCCAAGGCATGGTGCGAGAGCTGGTGGAAAGCGGCCGGGTCGATGGTCTCGACGACTCATGTGTTGCCGGAGGGGCGCCGACGGCCTTCCGCTTGCCGGACTAGCTCGGGTGCCTCTTATTCATGGGGCACGATGGTGTTGGTGCTGACGTTTTCGACCAGACCTTCACTCCAAATGAAGGCCTCGCTCCAAATGAACGCTTCGCTCCAAATAAACGCTTCATTCTCGAGATCTGCTTCACTCCAAATGAAAGCCTCGCTCCAAATGAAGGCCTCGCTCCAAATGAACGCTTCACTCCAGATGAAAGCTTCGTTGGCGGCGAAGGAACCGTCCCAGCTGGAGCCGACGGTCGTGGCGTCGGGAATGTAGTAGTGGCTGTCGGAGCTCAGCCGTGCGGGGCCGGCGTAGTGCTCCAGCCCGGCGAGATCCTTGGCGATGTCCATGCCGCGGTTGGCACAGTCGTTTTCTAAGCCGACGAAAGCGTCGCCGACATGCAGAAGGCCCGCTCCTTGTTGGAAGACGCTGTATTTCAGCCGACCCTCGGCGTCGAGGGCCGGTCGCGCGCTCGACGTGAGTCGGCACTTGACCTCGTCGGGCGTCAACTGGGGCTCGGATTGCAGCAGAAGGGCCACGGCGCCACTGGTCACGGCCGCCGCCTGGGAGGTGCCCGACAGTTTCAGATAGTGGCTGTCGTTGTTGGCGTACCAGTCGGGGAAGCTTTGGCCGATGGTCGTGTCGTCGTCCACCAGGGCGAAGGTACGGCCACCCGGGGCCACCAGATCGGGCTTGATGAAGGCCTCGACGGTCGGCCCTGTGGATGAGAAGGAGGCCAATCGGTCGTCGGTGCCGTCGAAAGGCGTGTGGCCGTCGGTCATGGCGCCGGCGGTGATGATGTAGGGATTGTTGCCCGGGACGCCGATGGTCATGGGGTCGGGCCCGGCGTTGCCCGCGGAGGCGACGACCACAAGGCCCGCCTGCCAAGCCGCGGTGACGGCTTGATTGAGCGGATCTTGCCAATAATAGGAGCGAGCTTCGGCGCTGAACGAAAGATTCAGCACTCGAATACCGAAGTGGTGCTGGTGGTTGACCACCCAATCGATGCCGCGAATGACGTCGGCATAGGTGCCGCGTCCCAGCTCGTCGAACGCTTTGACCGCCACCAGGTCGGCACCCGGCGCGATGCTGCGATAGTGGCCGGCCTCGTCTCGGCTGCTGTCGATCATGATGCCGGTAACGTGGGTGCCGTGGCCGTATTCGTCGGTGGAGCCCCAGAATCGCCAGTCGGTCTCGTCTTTGATCGCGTCGTATTGTTCCAGCAGTCGATAGCTCTGGTCCGGTCTGAGAAGCAGCCTGGGAACCCGCCACAAACCCGAGTCGATCACCGCGATGGTCACGCCGCTGCCGTCGAATCCCTGGGCATGCAGCGGACGCGCACCGACCAGCTCGGGAAACGCCGTGGACGGGTCCATCGAGCCTTGGCCGTCGTCGTCATCGTCGTCGTCATGGTCCGCGGGTCTTACGGGTTGATTGACGCTGATGCGTAGGCCTTCGACCCTTTCCAGCCGGGCTTTCTGCTCGGGGGTCAGATTGGCGGCCACCGAAGAGATGATGCCCAGCTTATGGGTGATTTCGCCCCCCACTTCTTCGACGACTTGAATCACGGAAGCGAGATCCTTGCCTTGGATCAGGTAGGACGACGTCGACGGCTCGGCGCCTGTGTCCTTCGAAGAGCCTGTGTCCTTCGAAGAGCCTGTGTCCGTCGAAGAGCCGGTGTCCTTCGAAGAGCCTGTGTCACTCAAAAGACACGCTGCGGGTGATACGTGGCTCAGGGGCTCAGCAGTCAGGGGCTCAGCAGTCAGGGGCTCAGCAGTCAGGGGCTCAGCGACCTTGAAGTCAGAATGTCCAGAGATGTCGGGGGCGAAGAGAACGAAAATGAAGAAAGCCGCTGCCGCACCAATGAGTTGTGGCCGGGCAGGCCGTCGGGACAGGGACGAGTGAGTGAGGGGGGTCATGATTAGCTCCCAGGCTAGAGATGAAATGGCCGGCACCTGCTCGGGCGTAGCACTTGCTCGGTCGTAAGACCTGTATTTCCTGCTTTTGCAAGAGCCGTGCCGCATTGCCTAGGGCTAAAAATAGGCCTCTCCGTCAGCGGTCGGGGGCCATGTTTTGTAATTTTTTCAAAGGGCTTTGTGGGATCTGGAAACGGTCCTGCCGAGGATCTGGAGGCCGCGCTCCCACGCCGACGGCAGGGTGTGAAAATCTTCCACCGTAGCAGAGCATTCGTTCAAGCTCTGCAGGTCTGTGTCGAGTCTGATGCTCTTGGGATTTTGGGTCGACAGCGCGGTCGGCCGTCGCGCCGGCTCAGTCTCGGCGCTGAGCTGCAGGGGCTCGAAGAAGCGCTCGACCTCTTCGGGCGTGGGGCGCTCCTCGGGATCGTGCGACACCATGGACATGATGAAATCCACCACCGCTGCAGGCAGATCCGGAGCGACCTCGCCCAGGGGCCGGGGCTTCTGTTGGCAGATTTTCACCAGCATCCGCAGGCCGTTTCCGTCCGGGCCGTAGGGGCGACAGCCGCCGAGCGCTTCGTAGAGGGTCACGCCGAGGCTGTAGATGTCGGAGGCGATGCTGTCTTCGCCCTCGAGCAGCCGCTCGGGTGCGATGTAGTGGGGGGTGCCGATCAAACCCTCCTCGCCGTTGCCCGGGCCGGCGTCGGTGGAGACCTCTTCATTTTCTTCCCGATGGTCCAGCATTTTGGCGATGCCGAAGTCCACGACTTTGACCACCTCCCGGCCGCTGCCGATGTCCCGGTGCAACAGAATATTGGCCGGTTTGATGTCGCGATGCACGAGCCCGTTGCTCGACGCCTGGGCCAACACCGACGCCACCGGTATGGCGATTTCCGCCGCGCGGCGGACCGTCAGCCGGCCTTCTTGATCCAGCAGCTCGCGCAAAGTCAGGCCGCTCAGAAGCTCCATGACCAGGTAGGCGATGCCGCGATTGGACACTCCGCAGTCGAGCACCTGAACCGCGTTGGGATGATGGATTCGGCAGGCGGAAATACCTTCGAGCTGAAATCTTTCCAAGCTCTCCGGGGTGACGTTGCGCGACGACGGCTGAAGGATTTTGATCGCTACCTTCTTGTCGAGGCCCACGTGTTTGCCTTCGTAGACCGTGCCGTGGCCGCCGGAGCCGATTCGGCGATCCAAAGCATATTTGTGGTCGAGCACGCTGCCGGGCAGCACTTCTGACAGGGCGCTAAAGACCATTTTTACTTTCTCTTGGGATTGCGAGAGCTCTCGATTCATGCGCTCCAGCACGCGGTTGCGTCGTTCCAGCTTGCGTCGCAAACGGTGGATTTCGAGCTGATTTTCCACCCGCGCCAGCACCTCTTCGGCCTGGAAGGGCTTCACCACGTAGTCGACGCCGCCCACTTCGAAACCCCGAATTTTGTCCTTCACCTCGTCGAGGGCGCTGATGAAAATGATCGGAATGGCGGCCAAGGCGGGATCCGTTTTCAGGATTCGACACACCTCATAGCCGTCCATTTCCGGCATGTTGATGTCGAGCAGGATCAAATCCGGAGGATGGGTCGAAACGACCCGGAGGGCCAGCCGCCCACTGTTCGCCGTGCGCACCCGATAGCCGGATCGGGCGAGGATCGACCGCAGCAGATCGAGGTTGTTGGGCAGGTCGTCGACGATCAAGATATCGCCCGATGTGTTTTGTCCGGCGTCTTCGATGGGATTCGTGGGTTTCATAGCTGGTTTTCCTGGGTCGATGGGATCGCCGTTGGGCAAGGTGATTTCATGGGCTCTGGAGCTGCCGACGCAGAGTCGGCTTTCAGCGGGTTCTTGCATGGTCGTGCTCCAGAGCGTCCAAAAGGGCTTCGATCTCGTAGGCGTCGAGCTTGCTTTGGATCTGCCGCTTCGTCTCGACGGGCAAGGAGTCTTCCTCCGACAGAATCCGCGACGCCTCGCCCACGTCGCCGATCATCAGGGCGCTGACCAGGTTCTCGCGCACCGCATCGGGGATCTGGTCCCCGACGAGCGGATCCAGGGGAGCGTCGTCCAGAGGGTCCGGCCGCGGGTCGACGCTTTCGAACCGGGCACCCAGGTGGCGCTCCATGGCGGAGAAGATGTCGTGCTCCGAAAACGGCTTCGCCACGAAGGCATCCGCCCCCAGGTCGAGAACGGTTTTCCGCGGCTTGCCCAGAACGGTGGCGCTCAGCACCAAGATCACCGTGCGGGGTAGGTCGGGGTCCTCGGCCTCGGCGTCGCGGATCGTCCGCACCACCTCCTGGCCGCTGATTTTCGGCATGCGCAGGTCCGTCCAGATCACATCCGGGCGCCAGTCGCGCCACAGGGCGAGGGTCTGCTCGCCGTCGACGGCGGTGCGCACCTCGAATCCCACGCCGCTCAGAAGCTCTCGCAAAAGCAGACGGCTCTCTCGGCGGTCGTCGGCCACCACCACCCGGAAGCCCTGGCCATCGGCCAGAGCCGTCACTCGGCGGTGATCGCTTCCCGGCTCCAGATCTGAGGCTCGGGCGGCCGGCAGCTCCACTTCGAGATGAACGGTGGTGCCTTTGCCCGGCTCGCTCTGCACCCGGATGTCACCGTTCATCAAGCGCGCGAAGTCACGGGTGATGGCCAACCCGAGGCCGGTGCCTTCCTGAGACCGACGACCGCTCTCGGTTTGCACGAAGGGTTCGAAGAGCTTTTCTTGCTCGGCTTCTGCAATGCCGACGCCGGTGTCGACGACGTTGAAAAAAGCGGTGGACGCCGTCCATCGGCCCGACAGCCGGACCTCGCCGAACGCAGGCGTGAATTTGACCGCGTTCGACAACAAGTTGAGCCAGATCTGGCGCAGCTTTTTTTCGTCGCCGTGAACCACCTCAGGGAAGCCTTCGAAGGGGCCGATGATCAGGGCCACCCCTTGCTCCTGGGCGCGCACCTTGATCATGCCCTCGACCCCCGTCACCGCTCGCTCGAGCTCGAACGGTCGAGCGTCGAGGGTGACTTGGCCGGCCTCGATTTTCGACAGGGACAGGACATCGTTGATCAAGCCCAGCAAGTGCTCACCACTCTGGGAGATGATGCTCAGGTGCTTGCGATGCTGTTGCGCCAGGGTTTGGTCGCGGCCCAGCAGGCCGGCGAAGCCGATGACCGAATTGAGCGGCGTGCGCAGCTCGTGGCTCATGCTGGACAAGAAAATACTCTTCGCCTGGTTGGCTTTCTCCGCTTCCCGTCGGGCGTCCTGGGCCTCGTTCTTCGACACTTCCAATCGAGACACAGCGCTTCGCAGCTCGGCGGTGCGCTGGGCGACCATGGTTTCCAGCTCCCGTTCCCGAGCTTTCATCTCGTTCATGCGCATGCGCACGGTCATCATCACCGTGCCGCCGATCAGCAGCACGTAAAGGGTGTAAGCCCACCAGGTTTGCCAGGGGGCGGGCTTCTTGTGGATCGGCAGCTCGAACCCTGCCTCGTTCCAGGTGCCGTCGTTGTTGGCGGCCTTGACGCGCAGGGTGTAGGTGCCCGGATTGAGGTTGGTGTAGGTCACTCGCCTGGCTTCACCGAGATGGATCCAATCTCGGTCGAAGCCTTCCAGCAGATAGGCGTATCGGTTGCGATCGGGGGCGGCGAAATCGAGGGCGGAAAACTCGAAGGAGATCATCGAATCCCGATGGTCGAGGTCGAGGCGATCCAGCTCCTCGACCGGCCGATCGAAACGTACCGGCTCGTTCAGTTTTTTGACGGAGGTCAAGACCACCGGCGGGGGATAGCTGTTGACCTCCAGGCGAGCGGGGTCGAAGGCGTTGAAGCCGTTGAAGCCGCCGAAAAACATCTTGCCGTCGGCGCTGCTGAAGTGGGCGCCGTAGTTGAATTCGTTTTGCTGCAAGCCGTGGCTTTCGTCGTAGTTGACGAAGCGATTGGGGGAGTCGGCCGCGGCGTGGGGATCGAAGCGGCTCAGGCCGTTGTTGGTGCTCACCCAAAGGTGGCCGTTGCGGCTGGTGTGGATGCCGTAAACCACACTGTTGGGCAGACCGTCGCTCTCGGTCAAGAAGCTGAACGAGGCCTCGCCGCGCTCTTTGTCGAGGTGGGTCAGCCGGCCCAACCCGGCGCCCTGGGTGCCCAGCCACAGGGTTCCTTCGGGGTCGACGTGCAGGGACATCAGGGTCAGAGGGTCTCCCGTCTGGCGGGAGACGGGGAATCGCACCACCCGCCCTAGCTGCCGATCGAGCAGATTCAGGCCGACGGTGGTCGCCACCCACAGGCCGTCGTCGGTTTCCGCCAGGGCGGTGACGTTGTCGCTCGACAAGGTGTGCTTGTCGTCGGCTGAGTGGCGGATGCGATCGACGCGGCCCGTCCGGCGGTCGAATCGGTTCAGCCCACCGCCGAAAGTGCCCACCCAAAGCGTCCGGCTCCGATCCTCGAAGAGCACCGAGACGGCGTTGGAGCTCAGGCTGGAAGGGTCGTCGCTCCGGTGGGAATAGGAGCTGAAGCGTCGGCTCTCGGCGTCGAATCGATGAAGGCCGCTACGATAGGTGCCGACCCACAGCACACCCTGAGCATCGTGGAGCAGAGCCATGATGCGAGGGTCGTCCAAGCCCCGGTCGTCAGCGGGACGAAAGTGATGGAAGACACCGGTCTCACGGTCGAGCCGATCCAACCCGCCGCCGATGGTGCCGATCCACAGATCGCCCTCGGGATCTTGCGAAAAGGAGCTGACGGCGTTGTTGGCCAGACTGTCGGGATTTTTCGGGTCGTGGCGGAGGTGACCGAAGGCCCAGCTGCGCGGATGCCATTTGTGAAGGCCGTTTTGGGTGCCGACCCAAAGCACGCCGCTGCGGTCTTGGAAGAGGGAGTAGATCCGCGGATTGGCGAGCCGCGCCGGGTCCGACGGATCCGCTCGGTAGTGCAGCATCGAGCGACCGGGATCGGCTGTTTCGGGGTCGAGCAGGTCGAGCCCCTGCTCCGTGCCGACCCACAGCCGACCGTCGCGATCCGCCAGCACCGCTCGCACGATATTCGACGCCAGGGAGCTGAGGGCGTCGGCTTCCGTGCGGAAGCGCTGGACGCCGCGGTCGGCGGGGCTGTAGCGCACCAGGCCGAGGTAGGTGGCCAACCACAGGTTGCCGTGGTGGTCCTCGGTGATCGAGCGAATCCGACCGGAGCCTTCTTCGTCGAGGTTGCCGAGATCGATCCTGCTGATTTCGGCCGAATTCAAGTCCAGCAGATTCAAACCGGCGGCCGTGCCGATCCAGAGCCGTCGGCCTCTGAGGTCGGGGTGCAGGGTCAGGACCTCGTCGGAGGCCAGGCTTTGGGGGTCGCTCGAATCGTGCCGAAAGCGCAGCACCTCGCCGGTGGAGATCGTCAAACGGGTCAAGCCTTGCCCCAAGTCCGCCAGCCACAGCTCGTCGTCGTATTTCCATAGGTCGCGGATGACGGTGCCCAGGGTCGAGCCGTCGGCCGCGCTGAGGCGTTCGAACCGATCCGATTTCCGGTTCCAGCGCGCCGGTCCCCGCTCGGTGCCGATCCAAAGATCGCCCGCCGGATCCTCCTGAATCGCCCAGATATGGCTGCTGGGCAGGGTGGTCGGATCACCGGGTCGATATTTGTAAACGGCCATGTGGTAGCCGTCGAATCGATGGAGGCCGTCTTGGGTGCCGAGCCACATGAAGCCGCGGCCGTCTTGGTAAAGCGCGTTGATGGTGCCCTGGGAGAGCCCCTCCTCGATGCGCTCGAAGCGGATTTCCCGCTGCTGGGCCTCGATCGAAGACGGGACGAGCGCGGCCGTGGCGATCAGGACGGCCGTGGTGATCAGCGCGGAGGTGGCGAGGGCGCGCCCGGCGATCTCTCCGCGCAACCCCCGGCGACGGGTGTTCCTGGCATGGGTCTGGGGCTCGAGGGGCGACCTCGAAACGAGCCGGGGGCTGATGCTGCTCATACGCGGTCAGAATGCAAATATCAGGCCACGAGAGAAGCTCTAGGCATCGAGCTAAGTCCTCTGTTTAGGCCTTGTCCGGTCGTCCCATCATCCGGGTTCTTGTAAAAGATACAAGCGCCGGCTCGGCGGTTGTGTTCTTTACAATGAAGAAGCAGTTCGCGGGCGTCGCAGTTGCCGGAGCCGGCGGCTTCGAGGATCGAAGCGGATCGAATTCGCTCCCAAACGAGGCCGGCGCGGTCGAGACGTTGTATGCGCTCTCGGAACAGCTCGGGCGAAAAAGAAAGCGAGGCCGGTTGACCCGGCCTCGCCTAAGAGGTCGCTCGGCTTCGACGTTCCGCCGAAGGCTGGTGAGAGATTCAGGCTAGATGCGTCCCACCACGCTTTCGATGACGGCTAGCAGCTCGTCCGGGTCCACGGGCTTGGGCACGTGCTGCCGGAAGCCGGCCTTGATCGCCCGCGCTCGATCCTCACGCCGGCCGAAGGCCGTCAGCGCGATCACCGGAAGCTCGGACAGCTCTGCATCTGACCGCAGGGCTTTGATCAGGCCGAATCCGTCCAGATTCGGCATGTCGAGGTCCGAAACCACGAGATCCACCCCGTGGCGTTCCTTGAGCATGCCCAAAGCCACGGCGCCGTCCGACGCGGTCTGGACCTTCGCGCCTTGGCCTTCGAGCAAGCTCTTCAGCATCTCGGCCGCGTCTTCCTGGTCTTCGGCCACCAGGATCTCCAGGCCCGACAGGTCCGCCGTCGATACGTCTTCCAAGCCGACCTCCGGGCTGCTGAGAGCGGCGACCGGAAGCCGCACGTGGAAGCTGGAGCCGAGCCCGAGCCCGTCACTTTGGACAGTGACCGTTCCTTTGTGCAGCTCGACGATGCTCTTGACGATCGACAGACCGAGGCCGAGCCCGGCGCGCTGTCGTTTGGTATCTCCCTGGGCAAAGGGCGCGAAGATCGTCTCGAGACCGTGCTCGGCAATGCCCAGGCCGCGGTCTCGCACGGTGAGCCGTAGATCGGATCGGGTTTTGTCGAGCCGAATCTCCACTTGTTGGCCTGGATCCGAGAATTTGATCGCGTTGCTGAGCAGATTCCACACCACCTGCCTGAGACGGTGGGCGTCACCGATGATCTCCGTACCGTCCCGAGAGATCCAAAGGTCGATGGAGATGCTCTGGGATTCGGCGCTCGGCCGCAGGCTTTCCACCGCATCCTCGACCACGGCGGAGAAATTCACCAGCTCGGTGTCGATGGAGAATTTGCCGCTGGAGATCCGCCCGAGGTCGAGCAGGTCCTCGATCAGCTCGGACTGCGCCTGGGCGTTGCTGCGGATGGTGGCGAGGGCGTGGTCTAAGCGCCGCCGCTCCGGGTCGCGCAGCAGCACCTCGACCCAGCCGACGATGGCGTTGAGCGGATTGCGCAGCTCGTGGGACACCGCGGCGAGGAAACGATCCTTCTCTTCATTGGCCAGCATCAGGCGAGCGTTCAGCCGCTCGAGCTCAGCCGCTTGATGAATCACGCTCGCCACCAGGGCCGTGCGGAAGTCCGAAGCGATCGCCACCTCCCAATCCTGCCAAGGTTTGGAGCAGTCCTGGACCTCCTCGACCCAGGCCTCGAACGAGGAGCGCGGAATCAATCGTTGGTAGCTGTCGGTAGACACCGCCTTTGTCGGATTGCCGGCCCAGCGGACCGAGCGGATCCACTCGGCTCGGAACCAAAACAGAAAGTCGAGCCCGTCGGCGGAAATCGGCACTGCGACCACTCCGCACGAAGCATTTGGGAATTTCCACTCCAGATGGTCGCCGAGGTCTTTCAGGATGCAGTCCGTGCAGAAGACCTCGCCCGGAGCGGCGGCGTGCACGGCCGCTCCGAGCTTGCGGATCGTCCGTTCGTCGAGCTCCGAATCGATCAGGGTGACCTCTCCGCGGTAGAGGATGGCCGCGCCATCGCACTCGATGAGATCGGTCAGCTGACGTTGGTCGCCCTTGAGACCCTCCTGAAACGACGAGGCCGACACCATCTGGTCGATCAGCTCGTTCTGGACGCCGTAGGCTTCGTTCGTTCTCTCGGCCTGCTCGATCCGCTGTAGAGCGACGATCCGCTCCGACAGCAGCCGCGCGAAGAATTCCAGGATCAGACGAACACCGTAGGAGACGTGGCGGACCTCCATGTGATGGCAGGCCACGAGTCCCCAGAGGTCGTCACCGTTGAGCAGCGAGATCGACATCGAGGCGCGAACGTTCATGTTCTGCAGATACCGGCAGTGAATCGGCGAAACACTGCGCAAAGTGGAGTGGCTGAGATCCAAGGGGCGCCTCAGCTCGGACAGAACGGTCGGCTCGAGCGGCACGGGCTCGTAGGAGGCGTCGGGAATGATGCGCACCGGGTTCTCGACGTACAGCAGACGCGCCTGCTTCGGAATATCCGAAGCGGGGTAGTGCAGCCCGAGAAAAGACTCCACCTGATCGCCGCTGCGCCTTTCGGCAATGACTTGGCCGTCCTTACGCTCGTTGAAGCGGTAGATCATGATCCGGTCGAAGCCGGTCAACGCCGCCACTTCCTGCACGGCGATGTCGTAGAGGGAATCCAAATGATCGGCCAAGCGCAGTCGATCGAAACGTTGGATCAAGGACCGATAGGCCGTGCGAAAAATAGTCTCGTCTCGCCCGGGTTTCTCGGTTTCCAGCACCAATAGACCGTCGGACCGATGAAGAATCCCGTGGAGCTCGCTGCCGTCGATCAGTCGCAGGGGTAGAGGGTTCAGAACGCGAGGGTCGCTGTCCAGGCTCTGTCGAATGTGCTCGACGCTTGAGGCCTCGAGAAGCGCGGAGAGCTTTTGGCCCACCACAGGTCCTTCGACGCCCAGGAGCTCGCCTGCGTTCTTGCCGGCGACGACCACTTCGAGCTGGGGCTCGCGCAGCGCCAGCAACGTTCCGTGGGGCTGAATGGACCCCGGGATGTGAATCGGCTCGTCGGCACAATTGTCGAGGGTGACCTGAGGGTTCATGCCGGCACCTCCGAAACCCAAGCCTCCGACACCCAGTGACGGCGCCAGTCGGCGAGGGATTCAAAGGTGGCTCGAGCCCCGGCGGCGGCCAGCTCGACCTCAGAGTCGTCGATTTCTTCCAGAGCTTGGCAAAAGGATCGCCACATGTCTCGGGCGTTCTGGCCGTAGCTTTCCATGTAGCTTTCGCCATAGGGGCCGGGCACGACTCCGTGTTTTCGCAGCTCCTTGAGCAACGAGTGCGCGCCCAGGGTCGCCCCTTCGAGCACGTACAGCACGCCCATCGCCCGGCCGGGTGTGTCGGTCGGCGGCAACATCTCATGCGGAGCCTCAGGTGTGGCGGCTCCTTCCGCTCCGAGATCCGATCGAAGCTTGTCGGTTTTCCAGCGGAGGTCGAGTGACGGCACCCGTTCCGCGAGCCCTTCGATCGACTTGAGCCGATCTTCGAGCGGTTGGTGAAAGGAAAGCAGAAAACGAAGGTGATCTCGATACGTCTCGGGATCCACCCTCCGCGTGATGGGCAGCAGATCTTCCAGCTGTTGATGAAGGTGAAGCGTTTGACGGCGCAAAAACTCTCTCGTTCCTTTATGAGTCATCGATCCGTATCTCAATGGTTGGGCTCCATCGTAGATTTTTCCGATGAGCGGCGCGATCGATATCGTCCGCTCGGGGTTCCAGAAGGCTCCGCCGCCCGGTGGAATCCCGAAACGACCCGCACTACGGTGGTGGGCACGACGGCCCCCAGCGCGCGCAGGCGAGGATGCCCTGTCCGAAGTGAGCGATGTGCTCGTTCTCGGCGCAGGGCGACAGCCGTCGGCGGCAGCATATAGATCCGCTGCGATCCGCTGCGGCCGGCGACATTCACATGAAATCTTGCGGGCAGGTCCACTTCGGTTTGCCGAATAGTGGCTCGAAAGCCCGTCCTCAAATCTCGAACAGATTCGGCCGCTACTCTCTTGGTAGAAGCCGGTGAATTGAGCTCGATGCAGGCGGTGCAGGGCACGGCCTCTAAAAATCGCACGCTGCAAGCACAGCTCCACCGTCGTTGTGGCTACCCGAAGGGGAGCCGGAGGCTCGACGGCGGACGCGCCTAGCGCTAGCTGCGGATCACAGTGGATCTCAGCGTCTGGTTTGAGTACAGCGACCGTAGGGGTCGCGGCACCGAGTGCGGACGAATCCGCTGGGCAGGGTCGAGGGGGGTGACTCGGAATCCGGGGCGGCCGAGGAATGGGCAGCCCGGCTCCGTTGCCGAGCGCTATAACGAGAAGCTCGTCCTCAAAATTTCCGCTGTGCCGAAATTTCTTGGATCTTGGCGTCGTCGAGAGAAAAGTGAGGTCAGCGCTCGAAGCGCAGCCCCTGGGTCGGATCCACGCCGGTGGCTCGACGGGCCGGCAGGAAGCTGGCCAAAAAGCCGACGCCCGCCAACACCAGAGACGTCACTCCGAGGGTGATCAGGTCCGTGGCCGAAACCCCGTAGAGCAGGCCGGAAAGACCTTGACCCGCGGCCACCGCCAGACCGAGCCCCACGGTCAAACCCAAGGCCACGACCTTGGCCGCTTGCCAGAGGATGAGCCGCAGGACCGCCCAGCGGTCGGCGCCGAGGGCCATGCGAATGGCGATTTCTCGATCCCGCTGGCCGACGGTGTAGGCCATCACGCCGTAAATGCCGACCGCCGCCAGGATCAACGCCACCGAGCCCAGCACGCCCAGTAGGGTGGCACCCATGCGCGCCGGCCACAGGCCTTGATGCACCACCGTCGCTGCGGTTTGCACGTTGTTGATCGGCAGATCGGCGTCCAAGGCCCGAATCTCGGACCGCAGCGAGCCCAAGACCGTCTCGGGATCGCCCTTGGCTCGAAACACCACGCTGACGAACGGGCTGTAGCTTTGTCTGCGGGGCACATAGACCTGGGGTTGAGGGCTCTCGCCGATCGCTTGATGTTTGGAGCTGCCCACCACACCGACCACCTCGCGGATCACTTCTTGGCCGATGAAATGGAACCGTTGTCCCAAAGGATCCTCATCGGGCCAGAAACGCTCCGCCATAGCTTGGTTGATCAGAGCGACCGCCGGTGCATCGGCCCGGTCGTGGGCTGTCAAATCTCGCCCTCGCAGCAATTGAACGCCGAGGGTGGCGAGCAAATCCGTGTCGGCGCTGTTGACGGGCACCAAGATCCGATGATTCGGATCGTTGTCCGCCCGGCCCTCGACGATGACCGTGCGCCAGAAACCGCCGCCGGTCAGCGGCACGATGGTGGTCAAGCTGGCGGATTCCACGCCGGGAATAGACCGCGTTCTTTCGAGCACTTGATCCAGGAAGAGCTGGCCCCGATCCTCGTCGTAACCCGCTTGGCCGATGTTGAGATCCAGCGACGCCAGGGTGTCGGGTTGATAACCCAGGTCCACCTCCATGGCCGCGCCCAAGCTGCGAATGAACAGACCCGAGCCCACCAGGGCCACGGCTGACAAGGCGATTTGACCCACCAGCAGCAGGTTGCGGTAACTGAAAAGGCGTCCCAAGCCGGCGGCGCTGTCGGAAGATTGGGTCAAATCCTGCACGATGTCCGGGCGCGTGAAACGGATGGCCGGCGCCAAACCGAAGAGCACTCCTGTCAACAGGGTGACGACCAAGGTGAAGAGCAAGACCCTGGGGTCGAAGCTCAAATCGAGCACCGTATTGTTGAGGAACGGCGGTCGGATCGCCCACAGGGCTTTTCGCGCCCAGACCGCGAACAACAAACCGAGCCCGCCGGCCAACACCGCCAGCAGCAAGCTCTCGCACATCAGCTGCCGGGCCAAGCGAGCGCGAGAGGCTCCCAGGGACAGCCGAACCCCGATTTCCCGTCGTCGCGCAGCGGCTCGGCCCAACAGCAGATTGGCCACGTTGCCGCAGGCGATCAGCAGCACCAAACCCACGACCACCATCAACAAACCACCGGCCTGTTGGAAACCCGCCTGTTGGTTGGGGCCGATGGCGGCGGTGGCGATGGGCACGATGGCGAAATGTCGATCCTTGTTGGCGACCGGATATTCGTCGCGCAGCCCCGTCGCCAAGGACGCCAAAGCGTCGCTCGCCTGTTGCTCGTTCGCCCCGTCCCGCAAACGGGCGAAGACGAATGAGATCAGCGCCCGCCGCTCGTCCACGTTTTCAGCGGTGAAACCCGTCAACAGCTCGCCGCGCATGGACATGGGCACCCACAGATCCGGTCCGCCGAGCACGAAAGTTCCCTGGAAGCCCGGAGGTGCCACACCGATGATGGTCAGGGGCAGGCGATTGAGCCGCACGGTTTGTCCGACCACCGCGGGATCCGCGCCGAAGCGTTCTTCCCAAAGCCGATGGCTGAGCACCGCCACGGGCTCGCTGCCGAGCTCGTCGTCCTTGCCCTGATCGACGAATACTCGGCCGGTTTGGGCGCCGACCCCCAGCACCGAGAAATAGTTGCTGGTCACCATCTGAAAGTTCACCGGCTCGGGCTCACCGGAGCCGGTCGCCAGACCGGCACCGTTGAACAAGATATCGACCACATCGCTGAACACGGCCTCGGTGCCGTCGCGAATATCCTCGTAATTCGGTCGCGACACGGGCATGAAATTGCCCAGACTCTGATTTTCCTCGGTGGTGTAGATCGCCACCAAGCTGCCCGGGTCCGACACCGGCAGCGCACGGAGCAACACCGCGTTGAACAACGTGAAAATCGTCGTATTGGCCCCGATGCCCAGCGCCAAGGACAACACGGCCGCCCCGGTCACCAGGGGGCTCTTGGTCAACATGCGGAACGCGAAACGGATGTCTTTTCCCAGATCGAACACGATCATCCTCCACGGTGTGCTTTCACGGTGTTCTTCCACGGTCGTCTTCACGGTGGGCGGGCGCGCTTGCTCGTAATTACGTTCGGCGATGTCCAGGGTTGCTCGGGATCGATGCTAAAAGCCCGCAGGTGGTCCGCGAAATTGGACCGCTGATTCATTTGCGAGGGTAGAGGCGAGCCGCGCTGCAAGCGATTTTCATGAATCACCGCGGACAGGCCGACCAAATAGACCATGCCTGAAAAGTGGATGGTCGAACGTCGGATTTCGAGACGATTTCAACTGTATTTTCGGTGGGATCGAGACCACAAAATGCAGTGATGGGGCCCAGTGAAATAGCTTTACTTTCAAGCTGTCAAATGTTACAGTTTTTCTGCACATTGACGGGGATTGAGCCCGGTTGTTAGCTTGATTCCTGGTCGGAGATCAGAGACACGAATCGGTTCTCCGCAGCTTATTTTTTCGCTTTGGGAGCTTGGACACTGCCCTGCCGACTCCTGCGCCCAAAGCTTCTGTTCCGGCTGTAGCGGCCCTTCCGGGCTTGCTCGGTCCGCAGGCCATCTCGTCACCCGGCCTGTCGCCCTCGGCTCTTTCGGAGCGAGGGAGAGAACATCTCGGTTGGACATCCTGACGTCATCTGTCTGAGGTCCGAGCCTCTTGCTCGGGTTCTTTACACGGGATGACCGCGAAATCGCTCGCCGTCGAGACGACGCCGTCGGTTCCCCAAGCCTCGAACGAGGTACAGGATGACAGTCGACACCCACTCACAGCACCGGGCTTCCGCTCTCGGTCGGCTTCTCCCAACACATCTCCCTTTCTCCAGCTTCACTTGTTCCGGTCACTCGTCGCGACCCGGCCGGGGTTTCTCTGTGCTCGAGCTGATGGTCGTCGTCGGCGTCATCGGCCTCATGGCCGCGATCACCGTTCCCCGTTTTCAGAGTGTGATCCTCAACCATCAGCTGGACACCAGCATGAGGAGCTCTCAGGCGGTGCTCAAAAGAGCTCAGTCTTCGGCCGCCAAGCTCAACGTTCCGGTGGTCGTGGAGCCGATCTACGGTGAGCAGCACGAGCTGCGCGTCTTTGCCGACTATTGGGATGCCGACAGCTCTTCCGCCGGCAGCGATCTGAAATTCACCCTCGGCACCTCGGATCGAGTGCTTTTTCAATGGTCGCTCCAAGGCGAAGGCAAGCTGCCCCTCTACTTTTGGAGCACTTTGGATCGAAATCCGGAAGGCGATCACGCGATCCTCGGCTTCACCGACAGCCCGGACGGCGAAGACCAGCCACCGCTGATGGTCTTCAGCCCGCCCAGCGGTCGAATCAGAGACCTCGGGGCCCTGTCCATCTCGCTGGCTGACGGCGGCGGGGATCGCGTCAGCTGCCGGGCGTTGTCGGTCATCACGCTCATCGGCCAAACCCGGATTCTTCCTTGCTCAGAGGCGCCCGAGCTTTACGAGGAAGACGAGGATGTGTGAGCCACGAAACATGGTGGGTCGGAGAAGACATCGGGGTATGTCTTTGCTCGAGACCCTGGTCGCCATGGGCTTGTTGGCCACGGTCGCTCTTTTTTCCGTCCAGCCCTTCGCCTCGGTGCTCGGCGTGGTCATGCGAGGCCGCGAATCCACCGCCGCCGCCATCTTCGTCGGTTCCGAGGTCGACGTCTTGCACCGGCTTCCCGGGGAGCTCGATCCCCTGGCTTTGACCGAGGGAGAAGACTTCACCAACAAACGTCTGTACTTGGCTGAAGGAGCGACTCGCTTCGTGGAGGCCATCCCCAGGCAACGTTTACGCTGGGTGCTGGATGTCACCGTCACCCAGCACAACCTCGAAGACTTCGAAGCCGACGCCGATGGTTTGTCCAATCTGGATACGCCGCTCGCCGGGGGCACCAGCTCGAGCTTCGTGCACGTCAAGCGGATTGAAATGAGATTGCGCGCCGCCCGCCAAGGAGGCAGCTTGGGCGCCGGGCTCCATCAACAATTCGTCATCTATCGAACGCCATGACGATGCCTGACCGTTCCCAATCCGGATACTCCCTGATCGAGCTGGTGGTCGCCTTATTGGTGGCCACCGTGGTCATCGGCGGGGCCTACACCCTTCTGCAATCGGGCACGGAATTCGCCTCCGAGCAACGGGGACGCATTCAGATGCAAGAAAGCTCTCGGGGAGCCTTCGACGTGCTGACGGAATTCGGGCGAAAGTCGGGTTTCGGCGGCCTGCCGATCGACGTCAGCGGGCGCGAGATGCCGACCGGCGTCGCCCTTTCCGTGCGCAACAACGCGGACAGCGAGAAAATCCTCGTGGGCTCGAGCTTGCCGGACATTCCGCAGGTGATGGACGACACCGACGTGTTGGTGGTTCGGGGCTCGTTGGACGACGAAAGCATCTATTGGCTGTCCACGGACCCCACCGCGGCTTTCGAGCTCGACGGCGACGACGAAACCCAGGGGGATCTTTTCGTCCAATCGACTCTGGTCAATGGTCAAAGCCAGGATTTGGCCCCGCTGATCGAAACCGTGCTCAGCGCCCGCAGCACCGATGACGGCACCGCCGCCATTCCGGAGGCCTTGTTGGTGGTCAGCTCCTTCGATCCGGAGGTCTATTGCATTCTGGAGCTCGATCCGGATCGATCCGTCGTCTCGGACACCGATCGACTCAAGCTGAGGGTGCTGATGCCCAATTCCGATGAGGATCGGACGGCCAACCTCTACCAATCCCTATGTCCGGGCGCCACCTTTCCCGACATCCTTCGGGAACGTTTGCAGCAAACCAGCCACAGCCCCGGGGAAATTTTCGTCTTGGGGACCCTGGCCGTGCTGCAAGAGCGACGCTTCTATCTGCGTCCCACCTCCGACTCGGAGAATGATCATCCCGTGTTGCCGCCACTGCCGATGCTGAGCAGTGCCAGGGTGTTGCCGGGAACGGAGCTGCCGTACGGCTCGGATCCGAGCCATCTTCAAGAAGATATCGCCACGGGCATCATCGACTTCCAGGTGGAGCTGGGTTTCGACACCGACAATGTCGGCGGCAATTGGGCCGACGGCGTCGCCATGGTGGAGGTCGACGACGGTGAGGTGGAGGACGATTGGTTGTTCAACAACCCAGGAGACGACGTCACCAAGCCACCGTGGGCCGATCGGGATCCCGACGACCCGGAGCCGCTCTTTCAATACCTACGCTTGCGGCTGGTGGCCTTGACCGACCAAGTGGATCGCCGTCATTTGGCGCCTCGCCTGACACAGATCGGCGATCACGTTTATGAGGACGGCCACGTCTACAACCAATCCCCGTATACGACGCTGCGCCGCTTGGAGTGGGTGACCACCATCGACGCTCGAAATCTGCGGCGTTACCGATAGGAGCAGACCATGACCGAACGACGGCTCCCAGCTTCTGCCACCACCCGGTTTGCAAGCATCATATGGTCCAGTCGGCCCCCAGCAGCCCGCGGCAGCGCGCTACTGACGGTGTTGATGGTGGCTCTGATCCTGCTTCTGCTGACCACGGCCCTCGTGCCTTCTGCCCAGACCGAAGAGTCCGCTGGACGCAACGCCATGGTGCAGGAGCAGCTGCGCATGGGGGCGGTGAGCGTTCCCATGTTGCAGTCGGTTCGCCTGACCACCAACAACGATCACCGCGGCGGGGAAATGATGTTCGACGCCACGCCCCCCGGTCCCGTCACCGGGCCGGATCCCATTCAGAGGCTCCCCCTGCGCGACACCCTTGAGATGAATCCCCCGGAGTTGGTGAGCGACCTGCCTTGTGACCTCTGCGGCATCAACAACGACGACATCTACGGCAATAACGTTCCGGGTCGAAACGTCTTCTACGCTCTCGACGTGTGCTCGCGTCGAACCGCCGAAGGCAGAGACCGCGAGCTGGGACGGTATTGCCTCGCCACGGAGCTGAATCTGCTCCCTTGGAAACACGACGGCGCGGCTCAGGCTGCAGCCCAAGACAAGGTGACTTTCTAATGCACAGCCTTCGATCCACGCTGCGCGGCGCCGCCGTTCTGGCGGCTTGTGCCGTCCTCTGCCTGCCCTGGTCCCCGCGCTCGCTGGCGGACGACACCTCGTTGCTGCGGGAGGAGGGCGCCAAGGCTTTCCTCTTCATTATTCTCGACACCTCCCAATCCATGGTCAGCCTCGACATGGACGGCAATCCGGTGATGACCTACGAGGACTCGCGCCTCGCGTCGGCCAAACGAGCGCTCTATCACGCTCTGGTGGACGTCCCAGATGTCAACCTCGGGATCGTCAGCTTTGGCGGCAAAGACCAAGTCCGGGTGGTGGGCAAGCATTGGCTTTACGAGATCAAAAGCAGTGTTTCCAATCAGGAAGCGATCGATTCCTTGCCGACGAATTATCCGGATATCGGTGCCCAGCTCTTCTTGGGGCCGGAGTTCGGGCAGCCGTCCGGAACCTGCGACTCGCCCTTGACCGACGAAGACGAGCTCAGCACCTACGCCAAGCTCGGCGCCGACAGCCAGACCACCACCGAGCAGTGGTATCGCGAGGGCGGGCGTACCTATCGTCTGACCTGGAGGAATCCCAGCGCGGTCGATAAATTGGGCAAATCTCAGCTCAAGGTCTCGCTGAAGATCGAGAGGCTCGCGAGTGGCAGCGGCGCCTGCGACGGTCCGACGTTCACCGGCTCACCGGATACGGTCAGCCTGGACCTGGACTTGGTCGGTCCCCGGTTGATCATGAGCTCGTCGAGCTCCGAGGTGATTCTGGCCGACGAGCAGAAGAAGAGCGAAGCCACCAATGGTGGACGCTGGGACTATCAGGCGGTTCGGGGTGACTACACCTGCGGGCCCGACAAACCCTTTTCCGCCCAGGGCATCGAAACCAACGACGACACCTCCCTCGATTTGGGCTGCACGGGTTTGCTTTGCAACAACTGGCTCTTCCCGACCCAATCGGACGCCTCGGGCTACAGCGAGCTGGATTCGGGCGACGCCATTTTCTGGCACTACTCCGAGGATCGTCGGACCGAGGTCTTGCAACGCCTGAACCCCCTGCATCCCGGGGGCGAGGAATTCGGTGTCGCCTCCCTGTTGGAAGACGATCCCGACCCGTTGACGGGTTTTTACGATTGGAAAGACTCTTCCGAGCGAACTTACCTCGGGGCCGGAAATAGCCCGTTGTCGGACGCCCTGCTCGACATCCGTTGTTGGCTCTCCGGCCCGGGGCGTCCTAAATGCCGCAACAACAATCTCCCGTTTACCGACGGTTTCAACGACATCGCCACCGCCAATGATCTCGAATGGGAGATCTGCAAGCAGACGTATTTCATGATCGTGTCCGACGGTGAAAACAACTGCGAGGGAGAAAATCCCAGCGCCGACATCGCCGGTTTTTTTCGCGATCTGGGGACTCGCACCTGGTATTTCAACGTGGAGCCGGGCAACTCGGGAGCGGTGCAGTCGATCATCCGGCCCGGGCAAGGTGAGGCCATCACCGTCGGCAGCGAGGACGAGCTGACCCGCAAGATGAACGAGGTGATCGGGCTGATTCTCGAGCGCCAGCGCACCTTTGCCTCCGCCGCCATCCCCTCCGTTTCCCACGATGTCGAGGATAAGGTGGTCATCACCTCGTTCCGGCCGTTCAACGACTCCGGATATTGGGAAGGGCATACCACCGCGTTCCTCAAGCCGTTGCCGCTGGACGCCTTGGGCCGTCCCGATCTCGAGCACGACAATTTCCTGTGGGATACCGCCGACGTGCTGCTCAGCCAGGCCCGATTGGACGTGTCGAGCGCGGTGACCGCTTCCGACCTCAGGCTGGGCGCGGGGCTCGACAGGCGACGGGTTTATTTTCCGATGGGCTCGGACGGTGGCACCGTTCCCCGGGTGCGCCAGCTTCTCGGGCCCCCTGACGGTCTGTCGGTGCCGGCGGGCAAAACGATCTCAGACGTGGTGATCGATCAATGGCAGGGTCTCGGCATCGTCGGCGACGGTTATTCGATCAGCGGCGCCATCGCCGACACCACGGAATATTCCCGAGCCCTGTCGGTCTTTCGCAAAACCTACGGCATCAAGGAGATGGACGTGCTCGACGAGGACGGCGTGCCGATCACCGTGGAATACGTCCAAGGTGACATCTTCCACTCCAACCCCTTGGTGATCGGTGGACCCACCAACCCCCGCTGGTTCGAGCTCGACTACAACGGTTATCGCGAGTTTGCCCTCAAACAGCTGCGACGCCGCAAGCTGCTGCTCGCCTGTGCCAACGACGGTTTTTGCCATGGATTCGACGCCGGAGTTTTCCGCTCGACGGACGGCGAGTTCGATAGCGGCACGGGCACCGAGCTCTTTGCCGTGACTTCCCGCCAAGTGATGCCGATAATCACCGATCTGGCCGAAGGCACCAGCCACCAATGGGGCATGGACGGCTCGCCGCGGGTGATCGACGTCTTCATGGACCCTGCCCACGACGGCACTCCAACGGCAGCGGAAAGGGAGTGGCGGACCCTGGCTCTGGTCGGAGGGCGGCGCGGCTCCCACAGCTTCTTGGCGCTCGATCTCACGAATCCAGATCCGATGGCCGAGGTCACCGACGACCTGGACAACGTGCTCGGTTATGTTCCCGAATCCGAGAGCGTTTTGCCCCAGAACGCCGACTATCCGAGCATTCCCTGGGAATTCGAGGATACCGCCGATGAGGATATGGACGGCGCCGCCGACATGGGCGAGGCGTGGTCGACGCCGAACCTCGGCTTGATTCGCATCTTGGAAGGGGAAGAGATCGTCGACAAATTCGTCGCCGCCTTCAGCGGGGGCCTGGGCCCGGGCGGCAACTGGCTCTACATGGTGGACCTGGAGACGGGCAAAGCCATCTACAAACAACGATTGGACAGCGCCGCGCCGGCGGAGGTGGCGGCGGTGGATGCCGACCGGGACGGCTATTGGGATCGGATCTACGCCACGACGGTCGGCGGCTTCGTCTACCGCGCAGACATCGGCGTGCCGAAAGCGCTGTCCTCCACCACCTATGGTCCTCGGGTGACCGACAGCGCTTGGCAACCCAAGGCCATTTTCACCACCGGCGGTCGTCCCATCTACTTCGCTCCACAGGTGATCTTCGTCGGCCGGTTGGGTCGCTACGCGTTGGCCTTCGGCACCGGCAATCGAGACAACCTCTGGACCCGAGCCACGGTCGGCGGTGAGCGCTTCTACCTATTCGTCGATGAATCCCATCTCGAAGACGACGATGATCTGCCGATCAGCGAGTCTCGTTTCTACGAGGTCTTGCCGGACGACGATGCCAACGGCGTCGATTTTCTGACCACCCGGGATCCGGGATTCCGAGGCTGGTATCTGGTGCTTTCCGAAGACGACAACGAGCGCCTGCTGAGCGCCGCCTTGGCGTTCCCGTCGGTCGTCACCTATTCCACCTTCGTGCCCAACCTGGACGCCTCCACCAGCGGAAACGGCAGCAACTCGTCCACGGTCTGCACCCGCAGCGGCGTGAGCCGAAACTACATTCAATTCACCCTCAGCGGAGACGGCACGATCGCCGGGGAAGACGGCAGCATCGGGCGATTCCAAGAAGTCGACGACTTCATCACCGATCCCTACGTCGAGTGGCGGTCCACCGATCAAACCCAAGAGGGATACGAAGATCCCCTCGACTTCGATCCGGTGCTGCGCGGCTTGTGGGACGCCCTCGTGGAGCATATGCCGCGGGATTGCGAGATCTCCCCGAACGCCGGCTTCAGCGTCAACGCCATCCGGTCCGACACCGGCGTCACCACCCTGGCCGTCATCCCGCAGTGCAAGCGCATGTCCAATTGGGTCAGAAAATAAATCCGATCCCCGCGTGCGCGGGGCAGACTGGTGGTGGCGGGGGTGGAGGTGACTGGGCCAGGGCCGATCCCCGCGTGCGCGGGGCAGACTCGGGCACATCCAAGTCAGTCGGACTTAGACGAGGCCGATCCCCGCGTGCGCGGGGCAGACCTGGAGCACCTGATTTAGCTGTAGGGCCTCGTCGGCCGATCCCCGCGTGCGCGGGGCAGACTGATGGAGACATCATAACCCCATATATGATGAAGGCCGATCCCCGCGTGCGCGGGGCAGACTGTTCTGAACCGCATCCAAATACGCCTCAACACGGCCGATCCCCGCGTGCGCGGGGCAGACGCGTGGATCTGATCACGGGCCGAAGGAGCGAGCGGCCGATCCCCGCGTGCGCGGGGCAGACTCTTACAAGGGGTTCACATTGTGTTGAAAATTCGGCCGATCCCCGCGTGCGCGGGGCAGACCGCCCTTTGTCTTGCGACCAAGGGATACCATGCGGCCGATCCCCGCGTGCGCGGGGCAGACAAGGCCAGTTTGTTCGGCGGTTCGGCATGTCGAGGCCGATCCCCGCGTGCGCGGGGCAGACTAGCGGCCTACTGTAAGAGCGTCGCAAATGAACGGCCGATCCCCGCGTGCGCGGGGCAGACGTCGCTGAGTGGGACACGCTGGCAGGCGTCGAGGGCCGATCCCCGCGTGCGCGGGGCAGACATTTGTGGAGCTCGACGGCGATATGACGAAAAGGGCCGATCCCCGCGTGCGCGGGGCAGACCCCATCGGTCACTCTCGTGCCGCTCGAGCCGAGGGCCGATCCCCGCGTGCGCGGGGCAGACTTCTTCTGGAGCACCGAAGGGATCGACCGACTCGGCCGATCCCCGCGTGCGCGGGGCAGACATAAATCGCCAATAGGCCCGATTCTAGGGAAACGGCCGATCCCCGCGTGCGCGGGGCAGACGCGTTGGCGAGCAAAGACCACGCATCACTCAAAGGCCGATCCCCGCGTGCGCGGGGCAGACTTCACGCGATTCTCCTCGAGGTGCCTTCCATGGGGCCGATCCCCGCGTGCGCGGGGCAGACTGGGCGGTGAGCTTGGTTTGCTGCCCGGCCTGGGGCCGATCCCCGCGTGCGCGGGGCAGACGTGTGCGCGATGGCTCGCTGCACCTTGGGATGGGGCCGATCCCCGCGTGCGCGGGGCAGACAAAGCAGCCGTCTCCTGGGGATCGCTGCTCTGAGGCCGATCCCCGCGTGCGCGGGGCAGACGGATCTGGGAGACACCGCCGCCGGTCTGGTGGAGGCCGATCCCCGCGTGCGCGGGGCAGACCCTTAGTCTTGCCGGATTTGCCTTCACCCTGAACGGCCGATCCCCGCGTGCGCGGGGCAGACCCGGACGGTGAGATCTTCGGACCCCTCAAATACGGCCGATCCCCGCGTGCGCGGGGCAGACGCAATCGCCGACGTGCAGACCCTGCACGACGAGGGCCGATCCCCGCGTGCGCGGGGCAGACTCTGCGACATTTTGTCGCGAATCGACAGTGGCCCTTGGCCAATCCTATTCGATTTTCAAAGATCGCTTCCAGCAAACCGCCTGTTTGCAGCCGATCCTACAAAAGGGCCCTTCGAATGCAAAGACTGCCGACTGGCGAGAAGGATGCTCACATATCACTCCGTCCTTCGAGCACGGCTCTTTCCTGAGCTATCCATACGCAAATTCTCTGGGATTGATTGATCCACGGCGCCGGTCCCGCGCTAGGGAAGTGAACGACGCCCTCGTCCGCCGACCCCCGATTCGGTGCATCAAGGCAGGCGGGTGAGACGTCACTTAATCCCGGAGGTTTGTGATGAAACGTTTTCCCAGATGTGAGGCGCCATGGATGGTCGCCTGCTTGGTGTCCCTACTTTTTTCGGCCTCGGTCTTCGGCCAATGTCCGGCTGGATCGGAAGATCGTATCGAGTTTGAACCCGCCTATTGCGCTATGTCCGGCTCAAATTGCTCGCAAGATGTGACGCTTAGTTGGTGTTTGAACGGCAGTGGCGAGCCGGCCTTTCTGACCCGCTTCGGCAATGTGTGGGACACGACGATCGTGGCCGACGGCATGGTCCATCAAAGGCGACTCGAAACGCCGCCGGTCGATCAGAAAGGGTATCCGGTCAAGCTTTGGCGTGGTGTGCCCGATGAAGATCCCACTTTCGTCGACGGCACGCGATTGCATCGAGAACGAAGCCATGGAGAGCCTGTAACCCGCAATTGGTTCTCCATGCGCGCCATGCCGGCCGGCGGCTGCGAGCGGGATCCCCACGAGCAGCAGATCTGCGACGATTCGGGCAACCTGGAGATTCCGAGCGAGCTCACGGGCGACCCCGCCATGGAGCCGGCCGTGCAATGGGCGTTGATGGGAATCAATCCAGATGCCTACGATTTCGAGATCCAGGTGACCACCCGAAACGGCGACGTCCACAGAATCAATCCCGTGATGTCTCAGCCGGATCTCGAGGATCCCAACGTTCCCTTCGACGAGCCCTACACCCTATCCCTTGCCGAGATCCCCTCATTGCAAGGCAGCGAGCATCCGTGGATGATCGAGGCCATATTGGCGAGCAAGCTCACCGGCGAGTCGTTGTTGGACCTAGGCACGGTTTGGATTCGGGTGGCGCCGAACGGGCGGATGGTGGCGGAGGATACGCGATGCCTTCCCAGCGAGCCGGAGATCTGCAGTGTGCCGGTCGACGAGATCGTGGCCCACAATTTCTTCAGATTCGGTCCCGAGCAGCTCGAGCTGCGGCGGGCCGACGGCTCAGTGGTGTGGTCCGCGGACGTGCCGGAGGAAGCCCCGACGACGGGCCAATTCCCCGGTCCGGAGGTCTTGCTCAGCTATCCCGACTACCAGCGACCGGAAGAGCTGACCTTGTACAGCCGCGCTCTCGGTTGTGAAGGTGAGGATCAGGAAACTTGCACGGACACGGACGGCCCCTACCTCTACGAGCGGGAGCTGGATCGATTGACCGCGTGGACGGGGGACTTCCAGGCGACCCTGACGACCGACGAGAATCCCTGCTTGCCCGTCGAACGGATGTGCGGAAACGACCTGCAATATCGTTGCGAGCCGACCCTCACGGTCAAGGCGAAGATGCACGAGCATCCCTGGCAGGTCGGGTTGGTCAAAGTCGGCAGCTCTCAGATCCATCCGGTGGCCTGCATCCAAGTGCCCAGCGGCTCCGGCGGCGACGTCTATGAGCAGCAGATCGCCTTGGGTTGCAACAACTCGCCGGGTGACGACGACAGCGCAAGGTCCTTCGCCCTCGTGCAGGGTTGCCCCTCGGGCAGCCAAAACCTCGCGGACCCCCAGAGCTTGGTGTCGTTGGACGATCTCGAGCTGCGATCCCACCACCTTTTCGAGGAGTCGGTGGAAGGCAACGAATACCTCGTCTGCTCGGAAACCGGTGAGAGCTTGGACCCCGAATCCGGCGGCTCCCTGGGGGTGATCATCAACGAGCTGCAGCTGCCCGAGCCGACGAGTGGGGGAGCGTGTGATCCAGGAGATCTCGAATATCAACGTGCCGTGGCGGTGGCGGAGCAGCTGCCGGCGGGAACCCGCTACGTGCGTCGCACCATCCGTTGGCCCGACGTCGAGCCCCAATCCGGCCAGAAGGACTTCAGCGCCTACCAATGTTTGTTGGAGCCGTTCTTCGAACGGGGCTACGAGGCTTTCTTGACCCTCGGCCGGACTCCCGCGTGGGCCTGCCGAGATGAGAAGCCGGAAGACTGCGAGACGGGAGATCCGCCGAATCTCGAGTATTGGGAATCGTTCGTGGTCGCGACTTTGGAAACCTTTGCCCTCGGCGAGCACCCGGTGTTGGATTTCGAGGTTTGGCAAGAGCCGGAAAATAAGGATTTTTCGAATCTGACCCTCGGTGACTATCGAGAGATCCTCAAAGCGGCCCACGATCACCGATGCGTCAGCACCGGTCCGACGGATCAGGCGTGCGCCCGGATCTGGGCACCCAACAGTGTCTTCAGCTCGTTCAAGCGGGCGAACAAGGCGGAGTTTTTCCTGCGCGGTGTGTTGGCGCCGGATCCGGAAACCGAGCTCCCCATCCTCGACGGCGTGGCCATCCACGCTTTCTTCAAGATCGACGACGTCAGCTCCGGCATCGCGACTTCGGTGGACTACACCCGGCGCCTCATGGACTCGATCGTCGACAGCGGCGGCCAAGCCATCTACGACGACGTGCCTATCGCCGTTACCGCGGTGTCCGTGGCTTCGGTGCCCAGAACCGTGGAAGGCTGCTTGATGGAAGAGCTCGAGGCTGCCGAGCGCACGGCGTACCTGGAAGAGACCTTCGTCTGCGGCCTCAGCGCCGGTGCCGAAGCCGTGATCTGGTACTCGGCCACCGACGAGCGATTCTGGCAATGCGGCGTGGAGCAAGCCACCGGCCTCGATCGCGCCACCGGAGCCGGCATCTTGAAGTGGCTCTTCGACCCCGGCTTCGATCACGAGACCACGGACCTCACGAAGCCGGAGATGGCCGCACCGTTCAGCCAGATCGGGTGCGGCTTGAGCCCGGTTCTCCCGGGCTGCGCGGTCGAATAGCTCACTTCTACACTTCTACATTTCTACGGTCAGGATTAGAGCGGCGAGGTCGATGCACGGCCTCGCCGTTTCTTTTCGGTCAGAGGTGCGTACGTTCTCTGGCTTTGGCGCTCGGGAGTTGGGGTCGGATGGGTAAAGGAGCTCACAAATACAAGAGCAATTCTTAAAAATGGGGATTGCTTTACCCGCCACGTGTCCAATGAGCCAGTCGGAAGATCAATATGCAGATGCAAATTGATCAATTGGCCCTGGTATACATCTTGCTAATTAAACCTTCCTGAAGCGGTACGGCAGGCAGCCTGCAAGCCTGCAGTGCGTCAACGAAGCGCAAAAATGCGCGGGAAGATCTATTCTGCTCAGTGATCGGTTAGGAGGTCTAAGCATGCCATCGAGAGCTCCCTGTGTTCCTCCCCCCGTGTTTTCCCAGGAGACGGCACTTTCTTCGATTCGTCGGGGTGATTTGGCCACCGAGCGATTGGTGATAGAGGCACATCTGGACCAAATGCGCGGAAAAGCTCCGGATAGCCTGGTCGGCACGAGCTCAGACGTTCGTCGGCTTCTCGAGGAGATTCACGGCGATCCCTTTGATCCACAGCTCAGCGTGAAATGCCTGAAGAAGCGTTGCAACATTCGCGACAACAATATTTCCAGCCGTTTTCGATTCACCTATGGAATCACGATCCGTCACTACATCGAGCAATTGAGGCTCGAGGCTGCGTCTTCGCTTTTGCGACAGCTGGACGTCGGCATTTTCGATATCGCGCTCTCCGTGGGTTATCAAAATCCCCAAACCTTCTACCAAGCGTTTCGCAAGCGATTCCAATGCACCCCGTCGGATTTTCGGAGGCATCACGCGTCAGGGATGGCGAAACCGGGAGCGTCCCGATGAGTGGAACCGTGACCAGCGCGAGGCACGATGTGACCGAGCCCGATGATCGGAAGGTTCTGGAGCCCGAGTTGTCAGCCCGGAGGTTTGAGCTGGTGGCGGAGCGGGTGCTTCCCTCGGTGGACGGATTCCCAAGCGCCTCGGAGATTGGAGTGGGGAGCTATTTGGAGCGATTCGCGAAGGAGCCGTCTTTCGACGCGATCAGCGTGGACCTACGTCAGGCTTTGGAGTTGGTGGAGGATCTCCTCTCCGAGATGTTCGGGGTTGGGCTCTCGGCGTCGAGCCCCGAGCAACGGGACGCGGTGCTACAGCGATTTGCGGACATTCCTATTCCCTCGATTCGGCGCCGATTTCAGCTCTTGGTGCAGGTTTCCATCGCCGGCTATTTCTGCCATCCCATCCATGGCGGCAATCGAAACGGGGACGGTTGGAAGGCCTTCGGCATCCGCATCGATCGCCGACCCGTCTCGAAGGGGTCTCACCATGGCTGAGTCGTCAGAAAAATGGGATGTGATCGTCATCGGTAGCGGCGCCGGTGGCGGGCCCATGGCCTTTGTGCTCGCCAATGCGGGTTTACGGGTGTTGGTGTTGGAAAAAGGCTCGCGCCTGGGTCCCGAGCAGCTCTTGCACGACGAGATCACCCGGGCGCGTCAACGACACGCCTTCGTGCCCTCGGTCCAAGCGGATCCCCATGTGGTGGTGACGGAAGGCGGTGAGCCGGAGCTTTCCGATCTCGGTTGGATCGGCAGCTGCGTGGGCGGCGGCACGGCGCGCATGGGCGGCTATTTCTATCGCTTTGTTCCGGACGATTTTCGCATGCGGAGCCGCTTCGGAGCGTTTGAGGAAAACGCCGATTGGCCCTACAGCTTCGCGGATCTCGAGCCTTACTACGTGGAAGCGGAGTGGCAGGTGGGAGTGTCCGGTGGCTCGGGGCCCCTCGACGGTCCCCGTTCCAAGCCACTTCCCATGCCTGCTGTGCAATGCCATCCCATGGCAGAGGAAATCGACCGCGCCTGCGAGCGGTTGGGGATGTCTAGCTATTCCACTCCGAGGGCGGTGGCCACCCAGCCTTTCCACGGCCGACCCGCGTGTTCCTATTGCGCGGTGTGTGGGGACTACGGCTGTCCCACCGGCTCTCGGGGAAGCAGTCATACGGCCTTGCTCGATCGTGCGGAAGCCACGGGTCGCTGCGAGGTTCGTCCCCGGTCCATGGTCCGGGAGATCACGGTCGATAAAGGCGGACGGGTCACCGGCTGCATCTACTTGGATGAGCACGACCGAGAGCATCGGGTGACGGCGAGGGTGGTCTGTTTGTCGTGCTCCGCGGTGGAGTCCGCGCGCCTGCTGCTGATGTCGCAATCTCCTCTGTTTCCGGATGGTTTGGCCAACGGTAACGGGTGTGTGGGACGCCATCTGCAGCTCCACAGCGGCTCCATGGGCCGGGGTAGCTTCGAGCCGGAGTCGACCCCCATCGGTGATCGGCTTTTCGATGCCGATCCCTACCTCGGACGTTCGGTGATGGATCACTATTTCCTGCCCGAGAAGGCTTCAGATCTACCCAAGGGCGGCATCCTCAGATTCGGCTTCACGTCTCCGGAGCCCATTGCCGGCGCCCGAAGCGTGGCTTTTCGCGACGGAGAAGCGCGCTGGGGAGAGCGGTTGATGCGAGACCTACAACATCACTTCCTGGGTCAGCGGGAGATTCACTTCGAGGTCTTCCACGACTTTGTGCCCAATCGAGGAACCTTCGTGGAATTGGATCCACAGGTGAAGGACCGTTGGGGCTTGCCGGTTGCACGGATTCACCTCGACTCCATCGAGCACCATCGCAAGGCTGGACGTTTTTTGGTCGATCGGGGTCTGGAGATCTTAGAAGCCATGGGTGCCGTCTCCACGGGGGAGGGCGCGATCGGCCGACCCACCCGTGTCCACCTTCACGGCACCTGTCGAGCGGGAAACGATCCTGAAACGTCCGTGCTCGACGCCTATTGCAGATCCCACGAGGTGCCGAATTTATTTGTCGTCGACGGCAGCTTCATGCCCACCTCGGGCGGCGCGGCCCCGACCCTGACGATCCTGGCCAATTCTTTTAGGACTGCCCACCATGTGGAGCGGGCATTTCGTCGCGGGGAATTCCACTGATCAGCGTCTCGTCCGAGGGCTCGACGCCGACCGGCTCCTGGGAATCGGTGGGTTGGGGCACGGGAGGGGCGCCCACCAAGAACTCATAGACCACATTGAGGAAAGGCATGCCGTGCCGGTAGGCGATCCTGGCCTTTCCGCGCATGCCGCCTCGCAAATAGAAGTCCCCGCCGTCGAGGCGTATCCAAGGCTCGTCGAGCAGAATTTCGACGCCGTAGACGGGCACACCGGCGGTGTCCACCTCCGGGCGCTGGTCGATGCGACGCACCTTGCCTTCAAAGGATTTGAAGCGCTCTTTGGGCAGACCCACCAGCTCGACCGCCGCGGTTTGACCCGTGCGGACTTGAATCACGGCTTCTTCGGGGATGCGTGAGATGAAACGGATGGACTCCACATCGATCACCCGCGCCAGCTCGTCGCCTGGGGCGACCTGTCGCCCGATGAGGTCGTTGGCCGCCTCGGCGACCAAGACGCCGTCGATTTCCGCGGCGATCAAATAGTGTTGCTCCGAGCCCAGAAGGCGTTCGACCTCACCCCTCCAAAAGACCTCTTCGCTCTCCAAGCGAGCCAGCTCTGCGGCGGAGTCGAGGGTCGATTTCTGTTGCTCACCTCCCAGCAAGCGCAGCTCGATATCTACGGCTGCCTTGTTGGCGGTGGCTTGTTGCTCCTCAATTTGGCGCTGTCGAAGTCGCTCGCCGGCGGCGCTGACTCGGCGTCGGGCCTCTTCCACGTCTCGTTCGCTGACCAGGCCGTGCTCCGCCAGCTCGAGGGTTTGGTCCAAGCGTCGCTCCAAGGCCTCCAGGTCCAGCTCCGACTCCCGTTTCCTGGAAATCGCGAGCTCGGCTTCATATCGGCTTTGACGTTGCTCTTCCAGGCGTCTCGAATGCTCGAGGGGATCCAGGAGGCGAGCCCGCAGGTCGAGCTCGGCCCGGGATCGCGCCAAGCCCGAGCGAGTGGCAGCCAGCTTTTGCTCAGCTTCGGCCAGCCGGCCGATACGCTGCGGATCGTCCAACCGAAGCAGCGGTTGTCCCGCGGACACCCGCCGGCCGCCGGCTGCCAAGACCTCCACCACTTGTCCGACCACCGGCGTGCGCACGATTTGGTAATTGTGCACGGTGACCTGACCTTGGGCTTCGACGGTTCGTTCGAGCCGTCCGGCGAGGGTCAGGCCCACGGCCGCCAAAAGCATGAAGGTGAGCATGACCGGGAATAATCTCAGGACCCATCGAAGAGGTTTCCTCATGCGGTCGCGGCCCTCCACGGCTCTTTGGCGTCGGTAGTCTGATCCGGGTCGGCCTGGGATTCCGGGCCGGCCTGGGATTCCGGGCCGGCCTGGGTTTCCGACGCCGCGGTGGAGCGCTCCTGCTCGTCGATCAGGCGACGATAGGCGGCGCAACGTCGGTAGAGATCGGCGGGGCTGCCGTGGTCCAGCACCTTGCCCCCTTCCACCATCACCACACGATCCGCCCAGACGATGGCCGAGGGACGGTGGGCGATGACGATCACCGTGCGATGCTCCAATGCTTGTCCGAGGGCCTGCAAGAGCCGATGCTCGGTGAAGCCGTCGAGGGCCGCAGTGGCTTCGTCGAGGATCAGCAACGGCGTGTTTTGGAGGATTGCCCGGGCAATGGCGACCCGTTGTCGCTGGCCGCCGGAGAGCCGGTCTCCGCGGGAGCCCATCGAGGTGTCGAAGCCGTCCTCCAGGTCATCGACCACGTCCGCCACCTGGGCGGTGGCCAGGGCTTCGAGCAATTGATCGTCGTCGGCGTCAGGGCAGGCGTAGCGCAAATTTTCCCGCAGGCTGACGTCGAATAGGACGGGCTCTTGGGTGACGATGGCCGTGTGGCGTCGAAGGTCCTTCAGGGAAAATCGCTCGATCGGGATTCCACCGATGGTGATCGAGCCCCGATTGGCATCGTATTGGCGGGTCAACAAGCGGCCGACTGTGCTCTTGCCATTGCCGGACGCACCGACCAAAGCGATTTTTTCACCGGGTTGGACGTCGAGCTCGAAGCCGTCGAGCACCGGAGTTTCGTCGTAGGCGAAGCCCACCGCCTCGAAGCGCACCCGAGGGGTGCCTTGGGGCCAGGCAAGTGGCTCGGCCGGATCGACGATGGTCGGTTCTTGCTCGAAGAGCTCCATTACCCGTCGGATGCTGGCGGTGCAGCGCATCAGCTCCGAATAGAGGTGCACCATCACCTCCATGGGCTCAAAGATACGAATCAGATACGAGTAAAAAGCCACCAATCCACCGATGGTGAGGTGGCCTTGAAGCACCCGATAGCCGCCGAACCCGAGCACCGCGGCTCCGGCGAGGGTGACAGTCACCTGGTAGACGAACGAGAGGGTCAGCTCGTCGATTCGGCGGTCGAATCGCGTTTCCAGGGCCTTGCGCCCCATCCGACCGAAGCGGCGTCGCTCTCCCGCTTGGCGGTTGAGCAGCTGCACCTGAACCATGTGAGCCAGCTGGTTTTCGAGAAAACCGTAGCGGGCGCCCACCGCCTTCTGGACTTTCTCCGAAGCCCGACGCAGGCGTTTTTGACCGTAATGGCGGAGCAACGCCATGGTCGGCACCAAAGGCAGCACCAAGAGGGCGAGCTGCCAATCCAGAAGCATCATCACCACGGCCGAGAGGAAGGTCATGATGATGATGCGCAAGAGGGAGGCTAGGCTCTGACCACCGATGCCCCCGAGCTGCTCGATGTCGCTTTCCACCCGATGCAGAAGCTCCCCGCGGGACCGGCGCAGGTAGAACTCTCCCGAGAGCCTTTGGAGATGGGCCAGCAGGCGTCGACGGATATCAAAGGTCATGCGCTCGGCGGTGTAGACGTCGAGCAAGCGGTTCATGCTGCTGAAAGAAAAACGGAAGAAGAAAAGAGCGAAAAAAGCCAAGGCCACGAAGGGCAACATGTCCACCTGTTTCCAGGTGATCACTTGATCGATCAACCACTTGAGAATCAGGGGATCGATCAAGGCGAGAAAGCTGACCAGCCCGACGGAGGTCAGGCGCAGCCCGTAGAGGCGGCGTTGGGGCCAGGCTTGGCGGATCAACCACCGGATTTCTTTGGACATAGCGGTTCTGGGAGGAGGACCGGAGCTCACGCTCCGGTCCTGACCTCAATCACCGAGTTGGATCAGAGGGCGATTTCGTCGCAACCGCACGATTTGGTGCAGTCGCAGGCATCGTCCGCGTCCAAGTTCGGGCGGCCGAGGGTCAGCTCACGGGCATCACCGAGGTCGACGATCTCAGGAGTTTCATAGGCTTGCATGGTGTTTCTCCAAAGGGGTGCCGTAGAACGGCAAATTAAGGAACTTGCAGGACCGGAGCACATGCTCTGGCCCCAGCATCGAGGCCGGGGGTCGGATCAGAGAGCGATTTCGTCGCTGCCGCCGCCCGATTTGGTGCAATCGCAGGCGTCGTCGCAAGGCAGGTTGGGGCGACCGAGAGTCAGCTCACGGGCATCACCGAGATCGACGATTTCAGGGGTTTCATAGGTCATGGGTTTTTCTCCATGGTCGTGCCGTCGAATGACGGCGGTTGTGCCGGAGCGGCCGTAGGGCACAAGGAACAGACCCTGTGATCCCTCGGACCTCTCCCAGCGTTGTAAACATCGTTCAAAAGGACGTCGAGCACGCCGGTCACGCGCCACGGGTTAGACGCCTGTGGTCGGATCGGTTCGCCGTCTCAGGGGTCGACGAAGGCTCTGTCTGCGGACGGCTCAGAGCGGTGGAGGAGCTCATGCTCCGCAACCACAGCTCGAGAGACACCGTCCGATGCATCTGGGCGGGCTGGCTCACCAAGCCGTGGCGCGCGCGGCCCAGGGCACTGCGGAAGGCGGCACCGTCGATCACACCGATACCTTCCAGCAAGGAATCTTCGAAAAGACTGCCGACCCATTGGCGTTCGCGGACCAGGGCGCGCTGGAATGCCTCCGTGGGTCCGGCTTTGGTCCTCCGCTCGAGCACCGATTGGGGCATTCGACCCTTGAGGGCTCGCCGGACGACGGAGCGGGTCTCGTGGGGACGCAAGTGTTGGTCGATGGGAATCGCCAGGGTGAATTCCAGCAGGCGGCGGTCGAGATAGGGATATCGGACCTCGAAGTGACCCTGGCTGACGCATTTCTGCAAGGCGAAGACGCGCATGGTTTGGCGTAGCACCGAGTATTGAAATCCCCGGCTCCGGAGACGAAATCCGAGATCGTCACCGGGTCCTAAGGTGCGATCGCGGAAATCGGTTCGATCCAAGAAATCGGGCTTGAGCCAATCACCGATCGGTCGTTGTCGGCTGCGGGTTCTCCAACCCGCGGGCCGCAGGGGCACCACCGCTCCCTGCCATAGGGTTTGGAGCAAGGGCCGTTGTCGGCTGCGGGCCCATCGATAGGCGGCCCTGAGCATGTGTGTGGGTTTTCCCTCGACCCAAAGATCCGCCAGCTCCAGGGGCACGTCGAGATCCTCGGCGAAGACGCATTGGTCTCCTCCCAAGCCGCTGAGCAGAATCCGAGAGCCGTGGGATTGCATCAGCTCGGAGACGCGATCGTAGCGAGCCAAATAGCTGATCTGATTGGTCGGCAGGTCGGGGCCCCAGCCGGCGGGCGGTCGCTTGCTGAGAATGGGGTGGTCTTCTTCCCGAAAGTGATGGGGCGTCACCCGGGTCGCCTTTTCGATTTCCCGGATGTAGGGACGCTCGTCGGCGGTGGTCGCCTGGTCGAAGACATAAGAGATCGTGTGCAGAGGGCGTTCTGGCACACGACCGGTGCGCATCAGCTCGTCGGCAAGGCAGACGATCGAGGAGGAGTCGACCCCACCGGAAAGCTCGGAGAAAATCGGTCCGCCTCCCCGCAGTCGACATGCCACGGCTTGCTCGAAGAGCTCGGCGAAATGTTCTTCGTATTGTTGATCCGAGGAGTAGCGGATCTCGTGGCTGGGATCGAAATTCCAATAGCGGTGACGTTGCACGCCGTGGTGGTCCGCCACTAGAACATGTCCACCGGGCAAGCTTTCGATGCCGACGAAAGGCCCTCGGTCCGTGATGCTGTTGGCGAGGAAAGCGGCGATGAAATCGGGCTCGGGTTTGAGCTCGAGATCCAGGGTCTCTGCCAGGGCGCGGGCCCGGGACGACCAGACCACCTGCTCGTCGGTCACGTGGTAGTACAAGGGACGAAATCCCAGGCTATCCGTGGCCAGCACCAAGCGACCCTGGTGGGGATCCCACAAAGCCAAGGCGAAGTTGCCCACCAAGCGTCGAAAACCCTCCACCCCCCAGCGTCGATAGACCTCGGACACCAGCTCGATGGGGGACGCGTCTCCACAGGCGACTAGAGCGTTGGTGTCGATCGCGGACCGCAGATCGTCGGTGTTGTCCAACCAACCGTCGAACGTGATGATCAGGCCATCTCGGCAGACCTTGGGCTGCGCCGTTTCATCCTCTTCGCAGCCGGTGTTGAAGTGGCCGAGCATCATGCCGACCCGGGTGGAGTATTCGTAGCGGACCGAGTCCGGCCCCAAGGACCTCAGGGCCTCGGCCAAACGTCTGGGGATTTGGGTGCTCGGGGTTTCCCCCGATCGGTGGAAGACTCCGCCGATGGCGCTCATGGGAGCTCCTCGAAATGTTCTGCTGTGGAGGAAAGGATGGGATCCATCAACATCGTTCCAGCTCGGCGTACCGGGTTTTGACGACCGGGTGATCGTTGACCACCATGCCGTCGACCTCGACCCAGGCGTGGGCATAGAAAGGAATCTTTTCGACACCGATCACCATTTCCGCGTCGATTCCTGCGAGCCGAAGCAAGATGGTGGTGGTGGCGGACCTTTGCAGGCACCAGGCCTTCTTGAAGTAATAGGCGGCCGCGCGATCGACCCCCGAGCAGATCCGCTGCACGGTTGCGGGATTTTCGGAGCGGCCCAGCCGTGGTGCCCTTCGGACCCATCCGTGAAGACGATGAAAACCGCCGATGCGAGTGACGCCGTCCACCAGAACCAGAGCGAAAAACGCACCCACGGCCGTCAAACGCTCGCCGAGGGTTCGGGCCGGGCTCAGATCCCGCGGTCGCAGCTCTTCGATCTGATCTCGTTCCAGAGCGGGCTCAGCGACGGACATCGACCAGACCTTTTTGGTCGAGCATGCCGACGAATCCGTCGAAATCTTTCTCCAATCGGTCCGCGGGCGCGTCAAATTGGGCCGCGAGATGATTGAGGATGGTCTGCCGCTCGGCACCTTGCTCGAGCTGCTGCCAGATCTCGGTGCCGACCGGATTGATGCTGAAATATCGGCCCTCGCGCAAATCGAGCAAGACGGCGCCTTCGGCCTCCGACATGGCACGGACGTGGCCCTTGGTGCGAATTTGACTCATGGCAGGTCTCCATCCTTCGGCTCGGCAACAGAGCGGTAGCCGAGCAAGTGCGAAGTCGTTAGACGGTGATTCGTTTTGATGGGCGAATTCTTGGGCCTGTGCCGCGTCGGCCGTATCAAGATCCGTCTTCGGATTCGGGCCGCCGGTGGCGTCTGGCCGAGCTGTCTGACCGAGCTGTCTTTCGGCGTCGTCTAAGAAAGAACACTCAGGGGTTCACCTAAAAGGGCATCTAAAGTTTTTGGGGCTTTTAGGTTTTGAAAGAAATCAACGGGGCAGCACTGCCCGGCTCTAGTCGCCGTGTCCAAAGATTCTGCCCCCCGCAAAATCATTGGACATGACGAAAAGGTGTGATCTTTGGGGTTTCCTCTCCGGTGCGCGGTCCGTTGTCAAAAAATTTTGTCGGCGGTTGCTCCCGGCTTATCCGCTGAAGAATCTCTAACCCGCTTGTTTGCAGCTCTTAGCGGCGCATCAATCTTGTGGCACAGGTTTTGATCTTCTGAGGAGGTGCTAGTCGACGACCCTGATTGTGAGTGGTCGTCTATCGCTCTACCGAAGCGCGGTTGGAGCGAGCACAAGAAGCTCATCCAGGAGATTGACGGCATGGCCGAGGAACAGGATAAAACCCACCGACTGCTCTTTCATTTCCCGCGCATGGTCGAGGATTTGGTTCGCTACTGCTTGGCAGGCGACTGGGTCGATCGATTGGATTTCAACACCCTCGACAAGGTCCCTGAGAGGTTGCTCAGCCCGGAGCTCAAACGTCGGGAGCAGGACATTCTCTGGCGAGTGGCGATTCGACAAGATCCCTACGAGACCCGTGAGCTGGATGCTCGAGAAACATCCGATCCGCCGTCCGACTGGTTTTATGTCTATCTTCATCTCGAGCATCAGAGCCGCCCGAGAAAGCTGATGGCCCTCGACATGGTCACCTACAAGCTCTTGGCCCTGCACGACCTGGCGCGGCGTAAGGCCCTAGGACCCGGGGGCAAGCTACCGACCATCTTGTCGGTGGTGTTTTACAACCACGACCAACCTTGGACAGCCGCCACCTCGCTGCTGGACCTCTTGGAGCCCCTGCCCGACGGCCCCGAGGGGCTGGATTTCTGGAGCTACCACTTGATTGACGCTCAGCGCCACGATCTGAGCCCCTTGATCGGATCGAAAAGCCCACTCCTAGGGCTTTTCCGTCTCGAGCAGCTCGAAGATATGGAGGGCCTGAGCGAAGCCGTAGACGATCTGAAAGTGGTGTTGAATCTGGCGGATCAAGAGCTGGCCGATGCGTTCGTCACCTTCATCAACCAGGCAGTCCTGCCCCGTTTAATCGCCGAGGGCGATAAACTACCGACGATCAGAGATCTGCAGGAGGTTCCCACCATGATCGGCCAACGCATAGAACGCATCAAAGAGCGCATGAGAGAAGACATCGCCGAACGCATGAGAGAAGACATCGCCGCTCAGGCACGTTCCGAAGGTTTGCGGGAAGGACAACGTCAAGGAATAAAGGCCGTTCTCAAAGAGCTCATCGAGCACAAATTCGGCATGGTCGACCCCGATCTTGAGACCCGGCTGCAGGAAGCTTCCCTCGACGATCTCCTCCGCTGGAGCCGCAAGATCCTCGCTGCGTCGACCCTTGATGAGGTTTTTACGAATCTCGACTAACGAGCCGTCGTGGAGGGCAGAATCCGAGCGGCGAGGTCGATCCACGGCTTCGCCGCTCGTTTTGTCTTGACCAAGGGAGGTAGGAATGACGCGTGATATTTGGGCCTATAAGCTGACGGTCAAGGAGCATTTCATGGAGCCGAGGGCTGAGGCAGATTGCCTCGTGGCTCAAAGTGAGGATGCTGATCGCTTCGGAGAGCCCTGGTTGCCCTTGGCCCAGAGAAACGATGCGCCGGGAAAGCGTGCGAATCCGGGCGATCTGTTCGTCCTGGTAGTTTCGCCGGGTAAAGGAGAAGATCCTTACGCGCACTCCGTGGCGACAGTAGCTGAGGCCGGTCGCTTGCCGCCGGAGAAGCGCCCCTCGGCATTGAAGGAATCTAAATCCGAGTGCTTCATTCGTTTCAGGCACGTCTGCCCGGTTGAGGAATTGGAAGGATACGAGGAGATGATTTCGGAACTACCGAATTCCTGGGACCCTGCAAGATGGAAGGACGGTCAGGATTCTGTGCACAAGCTGACGAAGACCTCAAAAACGAGCGAATCGGCATCGACTAAGCATTCCGCCGAGCCTACGGGACCCCCCGAGCCGATCGAGCAGGTCGCCCTCGGAGCGGAAGGCTCCTTCATCGGTGTGGACCTCACGGCCGGGACCTGGGAATCGGCCATGGACGGGGGTAAAAAGCCGTTTCCGGCGGTGGAGCTGGCCGGCGACGGGAACCGCCTGAGATTCGTCGCCAAGCGGGATTTCGAGACGCTGACGGCCTTTCGGGAGTGGGTCGATGAGCGTCGACCGACCCGGCTGATGATCGACGGCCCTTGCGCGGTGCGCGGTGCGTCGCTATCGGCAGGGCGGAATGAGTGGGTCTATGGGGAGATGACCGCCCGCCTCGCGGAACGCCGGCTCAGCGCCGACAAGATCCCGCTTTTTTGGACCACCGAGGGGACTCTGAGGGCCTTCGACGGGGCCAGCCGTTGGATCGCCAGATCGTTGGCTCTATTCGAGGATCTAGAGCGAAAAGACGGTCGGCAGGCTCTCGAAACCTATCCCAACGGCGTCTTCGTGCGGTTGGCCAGATCCCACTGGCCGGGAATGCGGTTGGGGAAGAAGTCGGGCTCCGACGGCCGTGGGCAACGGCTGGCGCTCCTGGCAGCCTATATCGACGATGTGCAGGATCGGCTCGGAAACCACGACGACATCGACGCGGCGGCGGCCGCTTTGATGGGTGCGCTCGTTGAGGTGGGGGAGGTCGACGAGCTGGGCAACGTCGACGAGGGCGGAATCATTTATTTGCCGCCGAATCCCTGATCAGTCGGGCTCACGGCTCCATCGAGATAGTGCCTCGACGGGTGGAGGAGGTCCGCTGCTCACCCCTCGCTGGGACCGCTCGGGTCGCGGAAATGACCTTCCGTATCAAGGCGTCTATCGATGGGTCGCAGGATCGTCATGGGGGTGAGATCCAATTGGGATCTATCACCCTTCAACCAAGGAGACCCCCATGAGCCAACATCCGTTCAAACGTTACCTCGGCTGGTTCCTCTCGCTGTTCATGTCCCTGTCCGGCTTCATGTCCATGAGCGCTCCGGAGCAGAGCACCTGCGAGCCACCGGTGTGCGATCCTGAGATTCCCCTGGGCATCGAATTCGCGGTCGGTGACGATCCGCCGCCGTGCCCACCGGCCGGTTGCGATCCACAGCTGCCGTCGGGCATCGAATTCATGGTCCACAGCTCCGATGGGGAAGGGGGGGAGTTTCTGATCGATTGGTGAGGCAGTGGCCGGCGAGGAAAACCTCGCCGGCGACACTCGGATCTTCGTCGGGTTTCGAATAGAAGCCCCCAACGTTGCGTAGGACTTTCTGATCAGACCCCACGCGGGAATCGTCGTCGGAATCACCATTCGGGAGAGTCGGATTCTCATGCAGTCTTCAGCGTCGACCTTCAGCCGTCCTTTGCCGGCCCAGCTTCTCCGCGACCTCGGTCGTGTGATTTCCCGGGGCTGGGACCAGATCGGAGTCGCTTTTGTGGTTTGCTGGTTGACGGGAGTGACCCTGGCCTCGATGTCCGAGACAGATACCTTGGTCTTCAATGCGGTTTTGATAGGTGCTCGCCTGCTTCTCAACGCCTACGTCTGCTTATTCACTTTTTGCATTTTGACGGGCCAACAATGCCCCGGTATTTTCGATCGATTGGCGTTGGTGCATCCCTCGGGTTTCATCTGGCAGATCGGATTCATCGTCGCAAGCTTGCTCGGCGGGCTCGTTGCCGCCGGTTTGCCTTGGCTGATGGTGATGTCGGGTTTCGGCCTAGTGCTCTGTGTGGCGGTTTGTGAGAATCCTCGTCAATTGGAAGGTTTGGGAAGAAGCCTGTATTTGGCTCGCGGTCACCGATGGTGGCTCAGCCTTTGGATGATTCCGTTTCTGGTTCCCGGTTGGGCATTGGCGAGATGGGTGATCGACCCTGCTTTGCAGGTCGCCCCCCTCTACGGGTTGGAGTGGCTGCTCGCCGTGACCTCTTTCATTGCTTTGGATGTCGCCGCCGCCGTGGGTCTGACCATCGGATACTTCAGAATTCGTCGAGCCCGGGGCGAGCTCACCGCCGACGCCTCATCTGAGGGTGATCTCGGCTCATACGACCCCGCGAGACTTTCCGCGGCAGCGGCTTTGGCGGGATCCGCCGACTTTGCCACCCTACGCCCGGAGGTCCAACCGGAAGCGCCCAGCTTCCAGCGGGAGTATTCCTCCCTAGAGGAATCTGAGGAAGATGCCTTCCAGCGCGAGTATTTCTCGCAACCGCCGAAAGAGAATAGGTTCGAAGGGCCCGTCGGAGGGGATTCGGTGGTGGGATTGAGCGGTGATGAGCAGTTCTACCGGGAGTATTTCGACGAACAGATTCAAAGTGGTGTTTTGAAGCAAAACACTCGGCCTTATGAGCATCCCTGGGTCTGGACCGCGGAGGCCTTGGGTTCGCTCGACCGTGACCGGAACCGAGACTGACTCGAGATGCCTTGACCTCGTCCGAGCCGGTCGGGAAAAATAGCTCTTCTTAATCGCCGCACCATAAGATTTGCACCATAGATATCTTCCCTGCTGCTTAGGGGGTCGACATATCTGAGCGCCGTTCTACGTCTCTGATCCGTTCCAAGCTCTGTCCGCCGCGGATGGCGGCCGATTTGGTTCCCAGGCCTCGGCTGGACCAGCGCCTGGAGCGGGGTCATGCCGGTCCTTTGACGCTGATCTGCGCGCCCGCGGGATACGGCAAGAGCACTCTTGTGGCCAGCCGCTTGGAAGCCGGCGGAGAACCCTACGGTTGGCTCTCCCTCGACGAAGCGGACGCGGATCCAGGCCTGTTCGTCGAGTATTTTGTGGCGGCCGTGCGCACGGTAGAGCCAGGTGCGTTCGCGGAGACCCTGGCGGCTCTCGCATCGTCTCTACCGCCCGAGGAGCTGGCCGACTCCCTGGCCTACGATCTGTCAAAGCTCGATCAGTACTTGGTTCTGGTGCTCGACGACTACCATCGCGTCGGCGGCACGGCAGTCCACGACCTGATGGATCGTCTTTTGCGTCGGCCGCCCCGGAATTTACATCTCGAGATTCTCACCCGCTGGGACCCACCGTTGCCGATCGAGTCGTTGCGAGCCGGTGGGCAGTTGCTCGAGATTCGGGAGCGGGATCTGCGTTTCGAGGCGGCGGAGTCGAAGGCGTTTTTCGAGCAAGCGCTGGAGCGTCCTCCGGAGGCCGAGATTCTGGCGCGGCTGGACCAGGTGACCGAAGGCTGGGCAGTGGGTATGCGGCTCACCGCCTTGTTGGCCCAAGATAGAGATCTCGAAACCCTGCTGTCGAGCTTGCGGGCTCCAGTGGCCCAACTCACCGGCTACTTCTTGGCGGAGGTCCTGGGCAGGCAGCCGCCGGAAATGCGTGATCTTCTGCCGGTCGCGTCCTTGGTCGAGCCCTTTTGTGCCCCGTTGCTGACGGATCTCTTTGCGGCCGCCGATCCGCCGGTCCGTCGGTCCGCCGGTCCGCCGGCCGCCGGTCCGCCGGCCGCCGGCCGCCGGCCGCCGGCCGGGACGATCGACGGCCACCTCTTTCTCGAAACGATCGAGCGTAGGGGGCTTTTCCTCATCGCCGTCGATCCGACACGCCGATGGTACCGTTTTCACCACCTCTTCGCCCGTCTTCTGCGGCAGCAGCTCGACCGGCGCATGGACGCGGATGAGCAGATCCGTCTGCGACGACGGGCGGCCCACTGGCTGGAAGCTAACGGATATCTTGAAGAGGCCATGGCTCAGGCGCGGGCCATCGACGACGAGAGCCTCGTCGCCGCGTTGATCAAGCGCCGGCGATATGAGCTCAGCTTGGCGGAGGAGTGGAGTCGCCTCGATCGTTGGCTGGACTTCCTGCCCTACACCTTGGTTCGGTCCGATCTCGAGCTCTTGCTGACCCGCTTTTGGGTCTGCATCAATCGCTTTCGTCACCAGGAGATCGCCGAGGGTTTCGGCGAGCTGCTGGAGCTCGCGGCGCGGGTTCAACCCCCACCGGAGCTGCGCGGCGAGATCGACGGCTTTGCCACCGGCGTGCATTTCTTGGCCGGCGACGGCGAAAATACCGTCGCCGCCGGCCGCCGCGCTCTCGACGCGATTCCCATAGACCGGGCCCCCGAGCGCGGATTCATTCAAGGGCTTCACATCCTCGGCCTGCAGATGCAGGGCGGCACGAAGCTGGCCGAGCCGGCGGCGTTGGCGGCCCTCGGCGAGCCTGGGCAGCACCGTGTCGGCTATTGCGCGCGATCCCTCCAAGGTCTCGGGTTGGCCTACTGGATGGAAGGTTTGGTGAGCCACTTGCCCCGAATCGGACGCGAGCTGCTCACCCTCGGCCGAGAGCACGGTCTTGCTGAAACGTCCGCTTTCGGCAGCTATCTACTGGGGCTCGGACTTTACGAGGCGGGTCAGTTGGCAGAGGCGGAGGACGCGGTGCGGCCTTTGGCCGGCCAACGAAACCCGCCTCATCTCAAGACTTGGACCCGGGCCGTCTGGATCCTGGCCCTGACCCGTTCGGCCCGCGGCGCCTTCGCGGAGGCCGAAGAGCTCCTGACCGCGTTCGCGGCCCGGGCCTTGCAGCTTCGTCACCCACAGCTGCTCAGCCTAGCGGAGGCTTTCCGGGTGGATCTGGCCTTGCGCCGAGGACGCGTGCAGGCCGCCTCCACCTGGACCGCCTCTTTCCGGCTGGAGTCTCGCGGTCCGTATCACTTCTTTTACTCACCGGAGCTGACATACGCCAAGGCCCTGCTCGCCTGCGAGGAGGCGGGATCCATAGACCGTTCCGCGGAGGTTCTCGGACGCCTTCGGGACCATTTCGTGTCTATCCATCATCAACGAAATCTCGCTGAGGTCGACGCCCTGCAGGCACTGGTCGAGCATCGTCGGGGTGACCAGGAGGCCGCTCTCGACGCCTTGCGTCGCGCGGTCCGGATCGCACACCCGCGCGGGCTGGTCCAGCTCATGTTGGACCTGGGTCCGGACCTCTTCGAGCTCTTGGGGCGTCTCGACGAGCCGCAGGCCTTGTCCCTACGTCGCCGGTTGGCGGCGGCGAGCCCGGCCCTCGACGCCGTCGAGAGCTCGCACGTCCTTCCGGTCGCGCCGGGCGGCGTGGAGCGCCTGAGTGAACGGGAGATGGAGATCCTACGCTTGCTCGCCGACCGTCTGAGCAACAAAGAGATCGCCCAGCGGCTCTTCATTTCGCCCGCCACGGTCAAGCGCCACAACACCAACATCTTCGAAAAGCTGCAAGCGGGCGGCCGACGCCAAGCGGTGGAAAAAGCCCAGTCCTTGGGCTGGCTGCGTCTCCCTCGACCGAGCCTCTAAAGGCCGCACCGGCCGTCCCAAACGCCCTGCTACGACCTTTTTACGACCTTTTGGCCCATGTGGACCGGTCGGCCCCTGCCTAGACTCCTCCCATGCTCGCAACGACGACTGACGTCGAGCCCGGAGGACCCCATGATCGAGACCCGAGACCCCGTCTATCGCATCGTGATCGAGGGTCGTCTCGCGTCTTCGTGGTCCGATCGGCTAGCCGGCATGAGGATCGAAACAGTGGCTTCGAAGAGACCGCCGATCACCGTCTTGCACGGCAGATTGGTCGACTCGTCCGCCCTTCACGGGGTCCTGCATACGATCCTCGATCTCCAATTGCCGATTCTATCGGTGCAGCGGCTAGCGGCCACCGAAAGCGTTCGTCGGTCGGAGATTGAAAACCCTTAACGGAAACCCATAGACGGTACGAGACGCCCCCCGATGCTCCGACCGCGATTCGATGAAAGGCCCGATCATGGACAACAAAAAGAAACTCTTGCTCGGCACACAGGCGGCTCTGGTGGCCGTATTGGTCTGCTTCTGCGGATCCATTGCTGCGAGCGAGCCGTTCACCTATGAGCACGTCTGGGGCACCGGTGATCCGGCTCCCGACGACCCACATCCGCCGGCCGAGCCCAAAATGAACGACACCGTGTCCGCCTGTGACGCCGGCGCTTTGACCGATTCCGGTTTCATGGCTTATGTCTGCTCACTCGACGGCGACAAGAACAGCAACGGCGGTGTCTTCCATCCGGCCGGCGGCACGCCCTATCGGACTTTTCGGCGAGAGGACAACCTGCCGGGGCAGGAGGTCCAATTCGAGAAGGCGGTTATTCCCTTCGGCATTCCGTTCCTGCACCCCGTCACCGGCGATACCTACGTCACCATCTTCTTCGATCGTATCCAAGACGAGGACGTCGGGCTTTCGAACCGTCAAGGCGCTCGCCAAAAGGGGGTCTACGTCTACGATCGCCTGGAGGATACTTTGAAGCTCATCGCCGACACGACGGCATGGTCGGAACCCCTACCTAAAGATGGAGAATGGAGCGATTTCAACATCAACGTGGTGGTGTCCGAGGCCGGCGCCTTCTTCGTTGGGGACTATGTTTCGAAGGGCGGCCAAGCCGGACAAGGCATCTACCGATACGTCGACGGAAAGCTGACTGAGATCGTTGCCCAAGGCGTGACGCCTCCCGCCGAGAAGGCGCGACCCCTTGCCGACTTCCGCGGGGTAGCGGCCAACGCTCGGACCGTATTTTTCGTCGGTGAGTCGGCGTCCTGCGCTCGTCGTGCCGACGCTGGATCGTGCGTGCGAGGTCTTTATGCTCACGATTTGGGCAGCGGCAAGCTGTCCACCATTCTGACGAGCGGCATGGACCTGCCCGGCGGCGGCACGTTCAAGGACTTCGCGGTCGAGCCGGCCACGGGCATCTATCACAACAGCATCGCCACCAACCAGACGGGCGACCTCGTTTTGGTGGCGGCGTACGAAGAAGCCGGAGCATCCCACCAAGGTGTTTTCCTGCTGAAGAAATCAGCCGGTTACGTCCCCGACCTGATCCTCTCCAGCGGAGCGCCGCGCCGCGATTTGCTGATGTCCGACATCGACAGCTTCAACACCGTGGCGATCAACGCCCGGGCTGAGATAGCCTTCGTCGTGGCCAACGACGATCAGGCCGTGCCCACGCAGGGTCTGGTTTTCTATCGCAACTCAACGGAAGGGCTGCGGTCGGTGTTTAAAGAGGGAGACACCTTCCTTGCCGACTTGAAACATTCGTCGTGCGACTACAAGACCGTTAATCACGGCGGGCTGATTTCCGGCTCCCAGGCCTTGGACTCCTCCGAGGTGCCGCGTCTCTTCTTCCGCCACTTGTACCAGGTGGAAGGAGATCCGCTGGTCTACAGCATGTTGGTGATCGCGACCCTGCATGAATGACCTCCAGCGGTCGACTGAGCCGCTCGGTCTCGAGTCTTGACCGTGAGCACGGCAGATGGGCCGCCTCCTTACCGAAGGTGGCGGTCTCGCCCTGCGGTGTTTTGTCGATCCCGATAGAAGCCCGATCCTTCGCACGCTCGGAAGCTTTGGAAAGAAGCTATGACCCAACCTCTACCTTTCCGCCTTGCACCGTGTTCCAACATACTCGTCATCGCTACGATCGTCCGCGGTCACGGCCACCCCCTGCCCTTCGCGAGCCCGGACGAGAACGATTCCTATGCCCATCTCGCAAGTCTTTGCGTCGAGAAGGGCCTCGTCCTGTACGTATCCCATTTCGACAATTTGATGTCCGAGGCGGATCCCGATGGTCGTGCTCCTCGGGCGACTCTGTCGAGCTGGGTCCACCGTGACGGAGCCTGGCAGGCCGTCCGATTGGCGCTGAAGGACGTGGCTCTCGCCTACGCCGATCTGCCGCAAAACCTTCCCGCCGCCGAATCCCTGCGCCGGTCCCTCGTCGAGCACGGGATTCCCGTCGTCAATCCCCTGCCGCTCAGCGACCTGCTGACCGACAAGCTGGCCACCTACGACATCCTGCCGGATCTCGTGCCTGCCACCTGGATCGCCGATACGCCCGGGCTCGTCGAGCTCCTGCGCCGGCACCCTCTGCACACGGACCTTTCCGCCCGGCTCGTCTTTCTCAAACCTCGATTCGGCGAGCGGGGACGGAACATCTACGTCACCGGTCTCGAAGATCTCGAGACTCACCCGGCCCGTCGCTCACCGGGTTTCATCGTCCAGTCATTCCTGGAGACCGGCTGCGGCATCCCCGAGCTGGGCATCGACGGGCGCCACGACCTACGGCTCATCCTTTGCAACGGTGAGCTGGTGTTGTCGTTCATCCGCCTGCCTGCCGATGGCTCCTACGTCAGCAACTGCTCCAAGGGCGGCCGCGAAATCCCCATCGAGATCGACCGCCTGCCCGACGCCGTCAAGCGCTTCGCCGGCCTCGTCGACGCCAGGTTGCGGGATTTCGGCCCGCGGCTCTACAGTCTCGACCTCGGGGTCGGACAGAGCGGCAAGCTTTGGATTTACGAGCTGAACACCATGCCGGGCATCGTTTGGGACGGCGAGCTGCCCGAGAATAAACACCTCCACGTCGCCATGCATCGAATCGTGGCGGATTGGTTGTCCCGTAGCTGCATCTGCTTCAGGGTCGGCAACCGTCATCACCTGGAGAAGAAGAGCGCGTCGTGAGCTGAGACCAGCCTCAGTGGCGGCAGCTGTGGCGTCGGGCGTGGCTTTCGGCCCAAGCCCGGGTCGACGGCACTACCGTGTCGCCCCCTTCTTTTTGGAAGAAGAGCTCCGGTCCAGGGACTTGGTCGGGAGCCACCTGAGACATGTCCTCGGCGGCGTAGAGCCGGCCGCCGAGCATGGTGTAGTCCACGTATTCCGAGCGCCGGAGGTCTTCGAGGGGATTGCCGTCGATGACCACCAGGTCCGCCAGCTTGCCCTTCTCGATCGAGCCGATGTCGCCGTCGAGGCCCACGTACCAGGCGCCGCTCGTGGTGCCGCTGCGCAGGGCTTCCCACGGGGTGAAGCCGCCTTGCTCGAGCATCCACATCTCCCAATGGGTGGCTAGGCCCTCCCGCTGGCCGTGGGCGCCCACTTGCACGGACACGCCTCGGCGCATGAGGTCCTTGCAGGTCGACGCCACGTGGATGTGGTTGTAGTCCTCGATCGGCGCTTTCTGCCGACGACGGGCTCTGGGCTCGACCATCTTGCGCGGGGTGTAGCGCAGGAGACGCTCGTTTTCCCACACATTGTCTTGGTCGTAGAAGATGCGCTCTCCTTCCATGCCGCCGAAGGACACCCCCAGGGTCGGCGTGTAGCCGACCTTCGTGGCGGACCACAGCTGCAAGACGTCGTCGTAGGCGGTTTTGACCGTCAGGCTGTGCTCGATGCCCGTGTGTCCGTCGACGATTTCGGTCATGTTGTGCTGGAATTTCATGCCGCCTTCGGGCACCACCATGATGCCCAGCTCACGGCCGGCGGCCACCAGCTGTTGACGCTGGTCCCGGCGCGGATGCTGGTAGCTCTTGACCGAAATGGCACCGACGTCCTTCAACCGTTGGATGTGAAAACGGGCGTCGTCCAGGTTGTCGATCGAGGCGTGGAAGCCGGGGCCTTTGGCGCCGTAAAGAATGGTGCCGGTGGAGAAGATCCTCGGCGCGACGATCAATCCCGCCCGCTGCATCTCGGCGGCGGCGAAGATCTCGCTGGTGTCGTTCGACGGATCGTGGATCGTGGTCACGCCGAAGGCCAGATTCGACAGCTGAACGCGATTGTGCTGTGGCGTGATCTCTTCCCGGGCGTGCGGCCCGTGGGCGTGCACGTCGACGAAACCGGGCACGATGGTTTTGCCCGCCAGCTCGAAGACCTCGGCGTCGCTCGGCACCTCGATCTGATCGGCGTTGCCGACCGCGGCGATCCGGTGGCCTTCCACCAGCACCACGCCGTTGTCGATCACCTCTTGCTCGCCGTCTAAGGCCCCGCGCATGGTGACGATTCGCGCACCGACCAGGGCGATCTTGCCGTCGTGGCGGTCGGCGTCGTGCTCGAAGCCCAGGTTGCGCCCTTCGCTTTCCGGCTCCGGCAGCTCTTCGGGGGCTCCAGCGAGGAAGTCGAAGGAATTTTGTAGATCTCGGCTGTAAACCGTCGGACCCATGGACCAATGCAAGGATTTGGAGTCGGCGGACCAAGCGAGAAACTCACCGGCCCGCTTGGACACCCGAGCCACGGGAATCGCTTTATTGGACGAGGAGAGCTGCACGGTCTTGCCCGTGCGGGCAAAAGGCGTGATCCAGGCGTCGTAATCTTCGGTGAAGGCGACGTATTTGCCGTCGGGGGAGATCCGGGCCTCGGTGGCCTGGGGGGCGTCGAAGTGGTGGATCTCGTCCTCGCCGTCGAGCCGCACGCTGCGCAGGCTCAGGCCGGATTCCGCCCCGCCGACGAAATACAGCCGCTCGTCGTCGGCACCGAAGTGGGGCACGGAGCCTCGGTTGAGCACCCGTTTCGGCTCTGCGCTGCCGTCGGCCGGTGCCAGGTAAATGCCCGGATTCAACGACCACAGGGCCGACAAGATATAACCGCCGGTGGTTTTGCGATAAACGACCTGGGAGCCGTCGGGGGAGAACGACGGCTCTAGATAGTGGCCGGGTTGGTGGGTGATCACCTTTTCGGAGCCGTCGGCGAGGGATCTCACGCGCACGCTGCCGAGGTGATCGTCGTGCCACGTGACGTAAACCAGGGATCCACCGTCCCGAGACCAAGCGGGGTAGAGCTCCCAGTGTTTTTCCTGATCCGTGAGACGTCGAGGCTCGCCGCCGTCCAGGTCGTGAATCCAGAGTCGACCGAGGGCTTGGAATACCACCTGCTTGCCGTCGGGGGAGGGTTGGGCCCAGCGCAGCATCTTGACCTTGAAGCGGTCCGGGGAGACCTCCACCGGGAATCTCACCGCCTTTCGCAGCTCACGCTCGCTGCGGATGCGCACGGGAATCTGCCGGACCTTTCGGCTTTCCACGTTGAGATGGTGGAATTTGCCGCCGGTCCAAAAGACCAGGCCTTGGTTGTCCGGGGTCCAGGCAAAGGCCGGTGCGTTGCCTTCGGAGCCGCTGGTTTCTTGGAGATCGCGCTCGAAGCGATCGAAGACCGCCCATTCTTTACCCGATTCGAGATCTTTGAGGTAGATCGCGCTGACCAGGCCCGGCAGGCGTTTGATGAACGCCAAATAGCGTCCATCGGGGGACGGCGTGGGGCGCACCGCACCGCCCGGACCGAAGACGAAGGACTCGATCTCACCGCTTTGGGTGTCGAGCCGCTCGATGGCGAAGATCTGGCCCGTGGAGTCTTTGCCGTATTGCCACACCCGTCCCGGGGTGGTGTCGCGGCTGTAGTAGACGTAGCGGCCGTCGGGGGAAAACGCCGGCTCCGCTTGATTCTTTTGGTCGCTCGCGCCGTGGGGTCGCTCGGTCATCTGCAGGCCGTTGCCGCCGCCCACGTGGAAGAGCCAGATCTCGCCCGCTGGGATGCTGCGTGTGGACATGAAGGATTTCTTGGCCACCAGGTAGGACCCGTCCGGGCTCCACGAAGGATTGTGCACCAGGTGCTCGGGCTCGCTGGTGATCGCCCGCGGGTTGGAGCCGTCCGCGTCCATCACCCACAGGTTGTCGCCGCCTTTTCGATCGCTGATGAAGGCGATGGACTGGCCATCGGGGCTGAAACGGGGCTGGTAATCCCAGGCCATGCCCTCGACCAGTGGCGTGGCGTCGCCGCCGGTGATCGGCACGGTGTAGAGGTCGCCGAGCATGTCGAAGACCAGGGTTTGGCCGTCGGGGCTGATATCCAGGTTCGACCAAGTGGTCTCGTCGGTCTCGAGGAGCAAGGTCTGCTTCTCGCCCGGCGGTGAGGAGACGTCCCACTCTGCGGCCTCATCTTTGTCCTTGGCCGCGCCCTGCTCAGCGGCCGACGGGTCGGCGATGAGCAGCAAGCCGAGAATTTGAGCGCACAACAACAACATGGAAGGCAAGGACAAGCGTGGGGTCATCAGGGGGCTCCTCGGGTCGGTCGATCCAGCGTGAACGGGGGGATATTGTAAGCGTCTCGCGACCCGACGATCCAGCCCGCAAGCTCCACCTAGGTTCCGCCCCAGCGAGAAAGCTTTTCTGAACAGAACCTACCGGCGACGGATCCGGCGAAATTTTGGATCGGTCGAGTCCTTGAGACGCGGGTCAGTTTCGCTGATCTCGGCCCCGAATGACGCGTATCTGAATAGCCGCTCAGCTCAAACGTCACCACCGGTCCAGGCGGACCAGGAGCCCTCTATGTTTCAGTCGATCCCCCTTGTTTTGACCGCGGCCTTGGTCGCAATCAGCGCCGCTTCGGCCGCCGCGAGCGAGTCCAGCGCTGTCGAGCCCTTGGCCGCCGAGCCGGTCGTCGGCACCCTGACCGTCCTCAGCGTGGAGCCCCAGGCCCGTATCTTGACGGCGCCCACGGACACACGGATTACCGTGCGCTTCGATCGACCGGTGAATCCCGCCACCCTCGAGGCCCGACGGTCCTTTTGGGCCTTCGGCCGTTGGAGCGGAGCCGCCGACGGCAGCTTCAGCTTTGAGGACGGGAACCAAACCGTGGTGCTGACCCCGGATCGCGCGTTTTCCGCGGGCGAAACCGTGATGGTGATCCTGTCGAACGAGATCGAGGCCATGGACGGCTCACCCCTGCGACCCGGTGGGTATTCCTTTCAATTTTGGACCCGCTCGGCGCCGTCGACTCTGGAATTCCAGGAGATCCAGCGCTTTTCCACCCGCACGGATCAACAAGTGACGACCCAAAGCTACGGTGGTGTCGCCTCCGATTTGGACAACGACGGGCATCTGGACTTGACCATCATCAACGAGGACACCGCCGACCTGCGGGTCTTCCTGAACGAGGCCGATTTCAGCGGCACCTTTCAACCTATGCTCACGCCGACCGCCGCGGGAGGTCGTCCGAGCCCGTCGGAGCCCTCGGATTTCAATGCCGATGGCCACGTGGATATCTGCACCGCCAACATCACCGGCGATAGCGTGTCGATTCTTCTGGGCAACGGCAACGGCACGTTCGCGCCCCAACAACAGATCGCGGTCGGTGACGGTCCGCGGGGCATCGCGGTGCTCGATGTGGACGGCGACGGCGATACGGACATCGTCAACACCAACAGCGGCAGCAACAATCTTTCCCTATTGCGCAACAACGGCTCGGGGGTCTTCGGCGCTCCCGAATTCTTCGATACCCCTGCCGACACGGGTGAATGGGCCTTGGCCGCCGGCGACATGAACCACGACGGTCTCTTGGACTTGGTGGTCGGCGCCAGCGGCAGCGAGGTCGTTCGGGTCTACCTGAACGATGGTGACGGCACCTTCACCGCCCAAGGGAGCCGGCCGAGTGGGGGAGGGGTGTGGATGTTGGTGTTGGGGGACGTCAATGGGGACCAGCGAGAGGATGTGGCGTTGGTCAACGGCTTCGACGACCAAGGGGCTATTTTGCTCGGCGACGGTCAAGGGGGGCTTGGCCCGGCGACGGCCTACGACACGGATCCCTTCTGCTTGGCCACGGATTTGGCGGACCTCGACGGCGACGGCGATTTAGATTGGGTGACCGCCAGCTTCAGCGGGGATTGGTTCCTCTTCGAAAACGACGGCTCCGGCTCCTTCACCTTCAATCAGGAGATCGACGCCACCAGCGCCGCGTCTTGCTCATTGGCGTTGGACGTGGACAACGACGGCGATTTGGATCTGGCGCTGATCGATGAAATTGCCGACGAGGTGGTCGTGGTGGTCCACCCGGGTGATCCAACGGCGATCTTCACCGATGGTTTCGAAAGTGGAGACCTCAGCCAATGGTCCGCTTTCTAGTCGGTGCCGCTGCTGCTGGAGGGCCGAGACTCGAAAAACTCAAAAAGATCACAACTTTTTGTCGTGAAATTCGGAGATCGTGCGCATGACTTAATGAAGGCTACCGTCTTCGCGACCGAAGCGCCCCGTGTCTGGGGGGATTTGGGGCGCTTTCGGTCTATGTCGAGCCGACTAGGCTCGACGCATCCTGGACGGCTCAGCCGGACCACCTCTGCCCGCTCTCTACGATTTGTCGGGGGCGCCTTGTCTGTCTGGGGGGATCGACAGGGCGCCCTCGGCTCCTACTTGTCAGGGGCCGTTTCGGACCCATCCAAGCCCATCCTGAATTGGACCATCCCAAGCCCAACCTCCCTGTCCTCGCGAGCCGGCGGCCGCAGGCGGAAATAAGAACCAGGCAAAGGGCGCTTTTATGGGACCTCGGCTGCCCATAGAATAGGGTAGTGTCGCGTGCGATCCGTGGCGCGTAACAGTCGGTTTGGCCGACTCCCATCGGCTCGGTCGCCCCGGGATACGATGGGCTGGTCGTTACTTTTGTTAGCTTGAGGACGGGAGCCAACGTGGTCGATCAACAGCCCAAGATTCTGCGTGTCGGTCTGCTCAACACCATTCAGCAATTGGATCCACGGACGGCCCAAGACGCTGAAACCATGTTCGTCAGCAAGCAGCTCTTCGACTCCCCGTACGGCACCAAATACGGCACCACGGAAGTGGAGCCGCTGTTGCTCGACGGCCCCCTGCGGCAGGAGACCCCAACGCTCTTGCGCGGCACCGTACGGGACGATGTGAAGTTTTCCGACGGCTCCCCGCTGACTGCCCAAGACGTGGTCGACAGCATTCGCCAATCGGCGGTGGTCAAAGACCATGCGCGGGTCGAGCTCGACGGTCAAGACTTGATCTTCCGCCTCCACCGACCCAACGGTCGATTCGCCCTCCAGCTGACCCACGGCCAGTGTGGGGTGATCAAACGGGTCGGCGCCGATTTGCTCGGCACCGGACCTTTCGTCTATCACCCGGACAGCACCGAGTCCCGGATTCGATTGGTGCGCAATCCTCACCACAAACCCCTGGCCAAGCTCGACGAGGTGCATTTCGTCACCTATCCGGTGGATGCCGGCGGTCGACCCACGGCTCTGATCGACGCGGTGGAGAAGGGTGAGGTGGACCTCACCAACTGTCTGGGCAGAGACGACATCAACAAAGTCTCCGGTGCCCGGAAGTCCATCCTGCCGGGCATCTCCACCTGCTTCCTACACCTCAACACCCAAAGCCGGCAGCTGACCGATCCGCGGGTGCGCCAAGCCATTGCCCACAGCCTCGATCGGCTCGAGCTGGCCAAAATTTGCTATTCCAACGCCTTGGCCTTCGCCGCCAGCAGCCTGCTGCCACGGACCCTGGGAGCAGGCGAAGACCGCCTGAGCCACGATCCCGAACGTGCCCAACAGCTGATCGACGAGGTGGGCGATCAAAAGCCGAAGAAGCTTCGGCTGGTCACGGTTTGGGGACCGCGGCCCTATTTGCCGAACCCCGAAGCCGTGGCCGCCTCGTTGGTGGAGCAGATCGGTCGGCTCGGCATCGAGGTCGAGGTGGTGCGGCCGCCTTCGAGCTCCGAATATTTCCGCTACAGCGTGGCGGGCAGCGCGGATCTCACCCTGGTGGGTTGGGTGGCGGACACCATGGATCCGGTGGACTTCCTCGAAGCGCTGCTGGCGTCCTACCGTGTGCCGAGCTGGGACAACCTGGCGGTGAGCGCCAACGAGGGGCGACTGCAGAGCGGGCGCATGGACGACCTCTTGCAGCAGTGGCGGGCCAGTCGCGACAGCCAAACCCTTGAGGACATCCTCGACCTAGTGGCTGAAAAAGCGCCGCTGGCCCCGCTTTTCTACGGCGCCTCGGCCACCGTGCACGGCTTTTCGGTGCAGAATTTCAAACCGTCCCCCATGGCCCACTATCCACTCACCGAAATCGATATCTGGCACAGCGATCGCTGATCTGTTTTCTTAGGGCAGAGGTAAGGCTCGGGTTAGTAGGATGAGGAGACTCACCCCTAATTCATCCCTGGAGCTTGCCGACATGCTAAAACGTGCCCCCAACCGTGCCCCCCGATGGAATGCTTCTGCCGGTTCTTTTCTCACCCTCTTGATCACCACCGCCATCGTCGTGGCGCTGGGTCCGCCGGCTCCGGCTTCAGCGGGCACCTTTCCCGGCGGCACCTTCTTCGTCGCCACCGACGGTGACGACAATACCGGTGACGGCTCGTCCGGTGACCCTTGGGCCACCATCACCCACGCCTTGGACAACATCCCCGACGAGAGCTTGGTGATCGTCCGCGCCGGCACCTACAACGGCCGCATCCGGATCCGGGGCACTTTCGCCGTGGGTGTGACCGTGCGCTCGGAGGTCGACTACCAGGCCTTGCTGCGCAACAACGACCGGGTGATCACCATTTACGACGATCCCCGCGGCGCCGAGGGCATCACCCTCGAAGGTTTCGACATCGCCCACGACGGACCCGGTGCCGCCCCGCTGGTGGTGCACATCGACGGCAACGGCGACGGCAGCGTGAGCCGAATCACCCTGCGCAACAACGTCATGCACGACAGTTACGACAACGATGTGTTGAAGATCAACAACGCCACCCGCGACATCCTCGTGGAGGGCAACGTCTTCTACAACCAATTCGGCAGTGACGAGCACATCGACATCAATAGCGTCGAGGACGTGATCGTGCGCGACAATATTTTCTTCAACGATTTCGAAGCCAGCGGTCGCGTCGATCCGGGTAATACCAGCAGCTTCATCGTGATCAAAGACAGCAACGGCAGTGACGATCTCTACCTGGGCAGCCGCAACGTGTCGGTTCGGCGCAACATCTTCCTTCACTGGCAAGGTTCCACCGGCAGCAACTTCCTGCTGCTGGGAGAAGACGGCCAATCGTTCTTCGAGTCGCGGGAGATCTTGGTGGAGAACAACCTGATGCTCGGCAGCTCCGACGAGGTCATGCGCGCGGCCTTCGGGGTCAAGGGCGGACGGGATATCGTCTTCCGTCACAATACGGTGGTCGGAGATCTACCGTCCCTAGCCTTCGCCATGCGCTTGAACACCGAAGGCAGCAATCCGGCCAACGAGAACATTTCCTTCTACAACAACATCTGGTCCGATCCCACGGGCACCATGGGATCGTCCTTCGGCGGCTCCAACGACTTCTCGGACACCCCCTCGGGCGAGACCCTCTCGTTCACCCTCGACCACAACGTCTATTGGAACGGCGGCTCGGCCCTGCCCGAAGACGCCTCCGAGCTGGTCAACCCCAGCGACGATGCCGGCGCGATCGTCGGCGATCCCCAGCTCGGCGATCAAGCCGCGGTGGTCAACCCCCATTGGAACCCGATCTCCGGCCTCTTCGCCGACGGCTCCACCTCCATCCGTCAAGCCTTCGAGCGTCTAGCCAACCTCTACGGCACCCCCGGCAGCGGCAGCGTCGCCTTCGACGCCGCCGATCCGACCCAAAGCCCGAGCGACGACCTGCTCGGCAACCCCAGAAGCTCGACCCAAACGGACATCGGCGCCGTAGAAGGCACCGACATCTTCGTCGACGGCTTTGAAAGCGGTGACGTCACGGCCTGGAGCTCGTCCGTGCCGTAGTGGGGTAGCGGGGGTAGCGGAGCTACCCCAGGAAGCCTAGGCTCGAAAAATTTTCGCATCAGGTGTAACCCCGGGCGCCTTGTTGTCGTATTATGACCATGGTCAGAAAATGACCGTGGTCATTTTTGAATAAGGAGGCTCGGTTTGGCGTCCAATTTACGGCAGCAGAATAAGGAAGCGCTTCGGCGGCGGTTGTATGAAACCGCGCTGGAGCTTTTTAATACTCAGGGTTATGAAGGCACGACCGTGGCTCAGATCACGGAGCGGGCAGGGGTGGCGAAGGGCACGTTTTTCAACCACTTTCCCACCAAAGAGCATGTGGTCTTGGAGTGGTACAACGCCATCACCTTCGAGTCGTTGGCGGCGGCCCGAAAGCGCACTGCAGCCACGGCCGAGCAAGCGATTTGTGATCTTTGCGTGGACATGTCCCGGCGGGCCACGGATGCACCGGAGCTGTTGTTGGCCAAGGCTCGAAACGGGGCTCATCCCATGCTGATGGAGGCGGAAAAGGTTCAGGACGACGAGAGCGACGCCTACTTCTTGGAGCAGGTCCGCCTGGGCAAAGCCGAGGGCGAGCTGCGGGACGACCTCGATGAACAGTTCTTCGTCGATTTGGTCGGCGCGGTGTTGACCGGCTCGGCGCGCGCTTGGGTTCGAACCCCGGCCGCGTTCGACCTTCCCACTACCATCCGCCGGCGGCTTCAATTCCTGTTTCAAGCTGCTAAATCGGACGAGCGTGTTTAGTCATGTTGAAAACGTCTACTTTCAAAAAAATCTTTCGTTTCGAGCTGCGCTATCAGCTCCGACAACCGCTGTTCCTGATTTCGACAGCATTATTCTTCCTGCTCGGTCTCGGTCTTGCTTCGTCCGACATCGGCACCGCGGTGGGTCAATCCCCCGGGACCGCCTTGCGCAACGCGCCGATCGTGGTCTTGCGCCTGATGCCGATCCTGAGCTTGCTCGGTCTTTTCGTCACCACCGCGTTCATTGCCGGAGCGGCCCTCAGGGACTTCGAGCGTCGGTGCGACATGTTGTTTTTCACCAAACCGGTGAGCAAATTCGATTTTCTGGCGGGCCGATTCGCCGGCTCGCTGTGGGTTTCGTTCTGGGTCTTGGCTGCAGGCGTGGTCGGGCTGTGGGCCGGTAATTTCGCACCGTGGCAACCCGTGGATCGGCTCGGGCCGATGTCTCTCACGCCCTATCTATTCGGTTTGTTCGTGATCATCCTGCCGAATCTGTGGATCATGGGCTCGCTCTTCTTCGCCCTGGCCATTTGGAGCCGACGATTCACCCTGACCTATTTGTGCGTGGTCTTCTTTGTCGGCATGCAGGATGTGGTCGAGGTGGTCGCTCAGAATCTGGCGAGCCGCGAGCTGGGCAGTCTTCTAGAGCCCTCGGGGGTGGTGGCCCTGGAGACCGTGGCTCGATATTGGACCCTGGCGGAGCAGGCCGTCCGCCTTCCGGAGCTGGGGGGCGTGCTGTTGGCCAATCGCGCGGTGTGGCTCCTCCTCGCCACTGCTATTTGGATCGTCGCCTATCGTCGCTTTGATTTGGCGACCCGCGAGGCGTCAAAGCGCGGACGCAAAACGGCGACGGCAGGCGCGGCCTTGGAAACCGCCAGGCAGGCCTCGGTTCCTGGACAAGCAGCCGACCTGCCTCAACCCCAGCGGATCTTCACCCGTGGAGCGCTGTGGCGTCGAACGTTGCGTCAGGCGCGCCTGGAAATGACCCAGGTGATCTACAGCACTCCCTTTCTGACGCTCTTGGCCTTCGGGTTGATGTTCGTGGTGGCGTACGCCTGGATGGCCGGCTCCCACGACGGCATGCCGTCCTATCCACTGACCCATCTGATGTTGCAGGGCATCGGGCTCGGGGTCCGTTTGACCCTGGTGTTGATCCTGGTGCTTTATGCCGGTGAGCTGATGTCCAGCCGCAAGTCGCTGCAAATGCATCAGGTCTACGACGCCCTGCCGGTGCCCAACGGTCTTTTCTTGGGTGCCAAGGTGCTGGCGCTGTTGTCCGTGGTGGGTCTGTTCTTGGTGTCGGCCGGTTTGACGACGTTGGCCGTGCAGCTCGCCCGAGGATTCACCGCCATCGATCCGGGCCTTTACCTCAAAGGGCTGCTGATCCTCGCCCTGCCGCTGGTGCCGTTGATCCTGCTGGCCCTTTGCCTTCAGGTGCTCTCGAATCACAAGATTCTGGGCCTGCTTTCGACTGCCGGGGCGTTGCTCCTCTTCTTCGTCTTGCCCCGGCTCGGCTTCCAGAATCGGCTCTACCTCTTCGGCAAGCACCCGCCGATCACCTACACGGGGCTCAACGGCTATGGTCATCACCTCGAAGCCTTTCTCGGGTTCATGGCCTATTGGAGCTTCGGCGCCTTGTTGCTGGCGGTGGTTGCTCTGCTGTTCTGGCCGCGGGGCACGGACATGCCCTTCGGCGATCGCCTTCGGGCGGCGCGGCTTCGCTTCAGCCGGCCCGTCGCGGCCATGGCGGCGGTCGGTCTGCTCGGTATGGCAAGCGTCGGCGGCTGGATTTTCTACAACACCCATGTGGTCAACGATTATCTCGATCGGGATCGGATCTTCCAGCGCATGGTGGATTACGAGACCGCCTATTCGTCCTATGCCGACTCCCCGGTGCCGAGCATCACCTCGGTATTCGCCGAGGTGGATATCTATCCGGAGAGCCGTAGGGTCGAAATCCGGGGTCGTTATGGGTTGGAAAACCGCACGGACAGCGCGATCAAGATCTTGCCGATCAATCGCTCGTCCCGCTGGGTGGAAGGGGTGCTTCGGGTGTACGGCGGGGTCGAGCTGGAGGCTTTGGACTTGCCCGAGCACGAGATGCTGATTCACGACGACGACCTGGGTTTCTATGTGGCCGAGCTGAGCCGTCCCCTGGCGGCGGGGGAGACCATGGAGCTGGGTTTCACGGTGTCCGTGGACCACGGCGGTTTCGTCAACAGCCGACACAACGATTTGGTGGTGGAGAACGGCACCTTCTTCAGCAATCGGAATTTCATGCCGGTGCTCGGTTACAGCAGCGACAACCAGCTCGACAATCCCCTGGAACGTCGCAAAAGAGGTTTGGAGCCCTCCGCCCGCGCCGCCGACTTGGACGACGCGAAAGCGGCCCGGCGCAATTACCTCGACGCGGATTGGATCGATTTCGAAACCATCGTCTCCACCCGCTCGGATCAGGTGGCCATCGCGCCCGGTGAGCTCGAGCGCCAGTGGCAGGAGGGCGACCGCGGCTATTTCCACTACAAAACCCACGCGCCGATCGTCTATCTCGTGCCGTTCCTTTCCGGTCGCTACGAGGTGGCGCGGGATCGTTGGCAGGATGTGGAGATCGAGGTCTACTTCCACCCGGACCATGCCTTCAACATCGATCGATTCCTGGAGACCACCAAGAAAAGCTTGGCGTCCATGACGGCGAGCTTGGGCCCCTATCCCCATCGATCTTTGCGGATCATCGAGATCCCGGCGTACCACGGCAAGATCGCGTTCGCGTTCGCCCAAACCATACCGTTCTCGGAGTCCTGGGCGTTTACCGCGGATCTCGACGGCGCCGACCTCGACGGTGCCGACCTCAACGGCGGGGATTTGGATTGGCTCACGGGCATCCTCGCCCACGAGGTAGCCCATCAATGGTGGAATCACCAAGTGGTGCCGGCCGGCGTGCAAGGGGCCACGTTGATCGCCGAATCCTTGGCGCAATACTCCGCCATGATGATTCTCGAGGAGATGTACGGACCTCAGGCGGTGCGACATTTCCTCAAATTCCACCTCGATCGGTATCTGGAGCGTCGCGGTCATGAGAAGGTCCGCGAGATGCCCCTGAATCGGGTGGAGAATCAGGCCTACATCCACTACAGCAAGGCGAGCCTGGCGCTCTACGACCTCAAGGATCAGATCGGTCGGCCCGCGGTGGATCGTGCCCTGCGATCGTTCTTGGAGAAGACCAAGTTCCAAGGGCCGCCCTATGCCACCTCACGTCTGTTGTTGGCGGAGCTGCGGCAGGTGGTGCCCGAAAACAAGCTCTATCTGATCGAGGATCTCTTCGAGAACGTGACCCTCTTTGACAATCGGGTGGATGCCGCCCACTTCACCGAGCTCGACGACGGTCGGTATCGGGTGGACCTAGAAACCTCGACCCTCAAGCTGCGAGACGATGGTTTCGGAGAGATCACGGAGATCGAGGTGAACGATTGGGTGGACCTGGGGGTCTTCGGCGAGCAGGAGATTGACGGCGAAACCCAGGAGGTGGTGTTGGTGATGGAAAAACAACACCTGACTTCCGAGAACGGCCGCTTCTCGTGGGTCGTGGACCAACGACCCGTGCGAGCGGGTATCGATCCCTACCACAAGCTCATCGACCGCGATTCGGGAGACAACGTCCGGGATCTGCAGCTAAATGGGCAATAAAGAATTCTGGAGATAAGACCATGCTGACAATCAAAAACCTATCCAAAACCTACGCCAACGGCGTGCACGCCCTGCGGGGCATCGACCTCACGGTGTCCCCCGGTTTGTTCGGGCTTTTGGGGCCCAACGGTGCCGGTAAATCCAGCCTGATGCGCACCCTGGCGACCTTGCAAGCCGCAGATACCGGCAGTGTGCAGCTCGACGATATCGACGTCTTGAACGACAAGGACGCTGTGCGTCGGGTGTTGGGTTATTTGCCTCAGGACTTCGGCCTCTACCCACGGGTCGATCCCGAGACGCTGCTCGATCACCTGGCCGACCTCAAGGGCATCGATAATCCCCGGGAGCGGGCCGAGAGCGTCGAGCGGCTGCTGCGATTGACCAATTTGTGGGACGTGCGCAAGCAGAAGCTCGGTACCTTTTCCGGCGGCATGCGCCAGCGTTTCGGCATCGCCCAAGCGTTGCTGGGCAATCCGCGCCTGATCATCGTCGACGAGCCCACCACCGGCCTCGATCCCGAGGAGCGGCGTCGTTTCCTGAATCTTTTGGCCAGAATCGGCGAGCAGGCGGTGGTCATTCTTTCCACTCACCTGGTGGCCGACGTGCGCGAGCTGTGCAGCTCCATGGCCATGATCAACCGCGGCCAAGTGCTGGTCCAAGGCTCACCGAACGGATTGTTGTCCAAGCTCGAAGGTCGGGTTTGGCGCAAGCAGGTGGACGCCGACGAGCTCGAGGCCCTGGGAGACGACGCCTTGGTGCTTTCCACCCACCTCAACGCCGGGCGGACGGTGGCGCGGGTCGAAAGCCCGGTGTGTCCCGGGCCCGGATTCCTACCCGCGGAGCCCAACCTCGAGGACGTCTACTTTTCGACCCTGAAGCATTAACGAAGACTGGGGCCTCAAGAAAACAGGCGGTTGTCCATATTGCCGTTGAACTCCACCATGCCCTCGAAACGCAGACCGATTTTTTCCAGGACCGCGGCTGAGGCGTCGTTGGTGGCGGAGGTGATGGCGATGATTTTTGCGAGGCCCGCCTCTTCATATCCCCAAGCCAGCGTCGCCGCGGCCGCCTCCGAGGCGTATCCACGACGCCAGTAGATGGATTTGAAGGCGAAACCCACGTCGGGGAAATCGAATTCCTCTCGTTGGATGATGCCGCACATGCCGATCGGAGCCAGATCTTCTTTGCGGATGACCAAAAACAAACCGAAGCCGTGTTGATCGTAGCTGGCCAAGGGCCCTTTGGTCAGGTACTCCCGGGCATCGTCCAAATCGTGCACGTTTTTGTCGCCGATGTTCTGGATGAAGGCGACCTCGTTCACCAGCTCAAAGATGAATTGGGCGTCGTCGAGGGTCAGCTTGCGTAGGACCAGCCGCTCGGTTTCCAGAATCTTGCCTTGTATCGTCACCTTCGTCTCCCTCGCCGAGCCCTACCGGCCCAGCTTTCCCAACGCAACGTATCGGCCGCGTCGCGTTCGCCGTTCGTGCGGTCACTTTATCAGTCGGGAGCGCCAAGCTCAGCCACGGGATCTGCCCGGATTGTGCGGCGGAGGTCATGAAGGATCTTTGAGGTCTGGTCCCACCACCGATTTTGATTCTAGGTGCCCCAAAAAAGCCTGGAGAGGATAATCTCCGGCCATGAAAGAGCAGAGCGACGCAGCAGCCCCCGCTGCCGTTCGACCGGGCCACACCGAGCGGCGGGTGTTGGTGACCGGAGCGGCCGGGTTTTTGGGTAATCCGTGTTGTGACTTCCTCTCCCATCGGGGTTTGGAGGTCCATGCCGTCAGCCGAAGCCCTGCGCATGCGCGGCAGGCCGTGGAATCGCGACGGGGGATCCGCTGGTGGCAGACGGATCTGCTCGAGCCGGGAGCGGCCCGGCGGCTGGTGGAGGAGATTCGACCCACCCATCTCTTGCATTTGGCCTGGGCCACCGGCGCCGACGGATTTCGCGACAGCCCCGAAAATTATCGATGGATCGGGCCGAGTCTGGAGCTGCTCAGCGCCTTCGCCGAGAACGGCGGTCGGCGGGTGGTCGGTGTGGGCACCGGGGCCGAATACCACTGGGGCTCCGGGGGCGTGTGCTCGGAAGCGAGCACGCCGCTCCGCCCGACCCTGACCTACGGCCTGTGCAAACGCGCCTTCGGCGAGCTCTTCAGCAGGTTCGTGGAGCAACACGGGCTGAGCGGCGCCTGGGCCCGTTTATTCTTCCTCTACGGGCCGGGGGAGGAGCCGCGACGGCTGGTGTCGTCGGTGATTCTGCCCCTGCTGCGGGGGGAGCCGGCGGTGTGCAATTACGACCGCCTGGAAAGGGATTACCTCTTCGTGCTCGACGCCGCCGAAGGCCTGGTGAAGCTCTTGCAAAGCGAGGTCACCGGACCGATCAACTTGGCGTCGGGTCAAGCTCCGAGCCTGGGCGAGCTGGTCCGAACCGCCGCCGCCCGGTTGGGTCGTCCCGACATGGTGCGCCTCGGCGGTCTTCCGGATGGACATCATCCCTCGCCGCGGGTGGTGGCCGACATCTCACGCGCTCGACAGGAGCTGGGCTGGAAACCCCGCTGGGCGCTGGCCAACGGCCTCGACTTCACGATCGACTCCTGGCGACATATCTTGGACGCGCAGCCCACCGGCTCGTCGACCGGAGCATCGGCCCCCGGGAAACCGCCGGCATGACCGATCGAATCGTGATCCTCGGCGCCGGCATGGCCGGCCTGGGTGCCGCCCACCGGCTGCGCGCTGAGCATCCCGAGGGGCCCGCCCTTGATGTGAAGCTGGTGGACAAGAAGACCTACCCGGGGGGCCACGCCGCCTCCTTCCGTCGCGCCACACCGGCCGGTGACTTCATCTTCGACGACGGTCCGCATATTTCCTTCACCCGCGATCCGCGGATCCAAGCCCTCTTCGCCGACAATGTGGACGGAGCCTTCGAAGCCCTACACACCCGGGTCGACAATCTGTGGCAAGGGTTTCGGATCAAACATCCGGCGATTTGCAATCTTCACGGTTTGCCGACGTCTCTGGTGGTGGAGATCCTGCGGGATTTCGTCGACAGCCGACAGTCGGCGCGAGGCGATGGCGACGCACCGGCGCCCGCGGACTACGAGCAGTGGTTGATCGCGGCCTACGGTCGGACCTTTGCCGAGACCTTTCCCACGGTCTACGGTCGGAAATACCACACCGCTCCCGCCCGGGCGATGACCACCGACTGGCTTGGTCCGCGCCTCTACCGTCCCGACTTGGAGGAGGTATTGCGCGGCGCCCTGGAACCGGAAACGCCGGACGTCCACTACGTCAGCCATTTCCGCTATCCCACCCGCGGCGGATTCGAAGCGTTTCTGCGGCCGTTCGTCGAAGCTTCGACCCTGGAGCTGGGGCGGGAAATTGTCGGGATCGACCCCGGCCGGCGCCGTTTGAGCTTCGCCGACGGCGAGCTCAGGAGCTACGACCGGCTGATCTCCAGCCTGCCCCTACCGGTGTTGATCCAGCTGATCGACGGTGCGCCGCGGGACATCCGAGAAGCGGCAGACCGATTGGCCTGCACGTCCTGCGTGCTGGTGGACCTGGCGGTGGATCGCGAAGACGTCAGCGATACCCATTGGACCTATTTCTACGACGAAGATTTGATCTTCACCCGCGTGAGCTTTCCGCACCTGCTCTCTCCCCACAACGCCCCGGCGGGAACCAGCACGATCCAGGCGGAAATCTACTATTCGGACAAATACCGACCCCTCGGCACGACCGCGGAAGGCACCTCCCCGGAAGACCACATCGAACCGACGATCCGCGACCTGCGCAAAGCCGGGGTCCTGCGGGACGACGACCGGATCCTACTGCGCCACGCCGGTCTGATCCCGTGGGCCAACATCATCTTCGATCAGGATCGCCCGGCCGCCCTGGAGCCGATCTTCGGCTACCTCGAAGAGCTCGGCATCGCCACCGCCGGTCGTTACGGTCGATGGGGCTACCACTGGACCGATGAATCCTTCAAAAGCGGTGAGGAAGCGGCCCAGCAGATCCTCGACCGGCTGTAGCCGACTCAGGAGGATGGGTCTTCGGACTCGGGCGAGGCCTCGACCTGTTTATCCAATCCCCGAGGTTTCAGAAGCCGATCCACCAAGCGCTGGGCGTCCTCGGCTCGTCCGGCTTGGCGGTAGAGCAGTACCAGGGTTTGGGCATATTCCACCTCGTCCGGCATCAAGCGGAACGCGCCTTCATAGGCTCGGATCTTATTTTCCAGATCGTCGTCCGTGGAGTCTTCATACACCTGGGTCAGGAGATACCAGGCCCCGGCCAGCCCCGGATTGGCGTTGACCATGCGCACCGCGGCTCGCTTCATGGACGAAGGCGGGTCGCCACGCAAGCTGCGGGCGCGTAGCAACAAATAGTCCAGCAGCTTGTCGTCGGGAGTGAGGGATTTGGCAGTGGCGAAGTGTTGAACCGCCATGTCGTAATCGGGATCCGGACCGTCGGGCAGCTTGGTCATCGCTTGCTGTCCCAAACCTATGTAGGCCCTCACCTGGGAAGGGTCGAGGGCCAACGACGCCTGCAGGTGCTCTGCAACCAGCGACTCTCGGTATTGCAGGCTCACCATCAGCTCCCCCAGGCGAGCCAGGGTCTCCGCTCGCGACAAGGTCCGGGTCCGGAACGAGCTCTTGAGGTCGTTGACGTCGACTTTTGCCCTTCGAAAGGTGAAACGAGATGATTTTTGGTAGCGCCGCAGCTTCTTTTCCAGTTTTTCCGGAGTGGTTCTAAAAGCTCGGCCAAAGGCCTCCTCAGTCGGCAGATACCTTTGCAATTCCAAGAAATCCAAGACTTGACCGAGCCCATTGTCCGTGCCCAACAAGAGATAGTGCACCAGAAGCCAGGATTGCGCATAGAACACCCCTCGCCGGTCGGTCTCGTTGTAGGCCGGGGAGTTGTGGTTTACGGCGAAGACCTCAGTCAACGGCATCATGTCGTTCTGTTGCAGCCAGTAGAGGTGGGGCTCGATAATCTTTCCGGTGTGGATGTAGGGGTCGACCACCTCGAAGGTGCTGTAAAACTCAGCCAACCCCTCGTTCAACCATAGGGGCGCGCCGGGCAGGTTGTAGCGCACGAAAAAGTGGACCAGCTCGTGCAACACGGTGCGTGTGCTCTGATTTCGATCCAGGGCGTGCACCGCGAGGAAATTACCGTGCGGCTTCTTGTGAAAAAAGCCACTGATCCTTTCCTTGGGCTGTCCATCTTCGTCGAGGGGGCCGTAGGGCGCGAAGCTCTCCTGGTCTCGAAAGACGTACACGAAAGTCGGGACCGGCGGCGTTGCACCGCGGGTCCCGAGATGGTCGAGAATCGACTTCAATCGCTCCAACGAGTCGCCGAGGTGTTTGATACGCGCCTCGGGAGCGTCACCGAAAAGCTGAAAATTCGCCGTCTCCACGGCACGCCACTCCCGGTCTTCTGGTGGCAGCTCGCCCTGCACCGTCGGGGTGAGCAGCGTCAGGCCCAAAGCAATCCAAAATCCTACGCCGCGGCCGTGCTGAGCCATGGTCCCTCTCCTTGTTGATCCGAGATGATCTTGGTCCGAGATTATACCGCTGACCTCTGGGCCAGCTCCGTGAGCATGTCTACGTAGAGCTAGATGAAGTATTCGGGGCCAGTTTTCTCCCAGGGTGGCATTTTCGATGCGGTAAGCTGAACACAGAAGTTACCAAAGCAAGTACGTTCCAAAAGCGAATCGTTCCAAAAGTAAATTCTCGGAGTTAGATAGAGGGTGGACCTCTTTCGCGTTGGGTGGACCCATTCCGTGAAGAAAAAACTTGAGAGGTGACAGCGTGGCTTCTTTGACAATTTTGCAGCGGCGACTCCGTTGGCCTTGGATTCTCTTTCTTTGGGTTTTGCTGTTTGTTGCCTGCGTCGCTGACGACGACAGCAAAGAAGTGCCGATGGAAAGCCAGGAGCTTGGGAGCGCCGATCCGGCTGGTTCCGAACCGATTCAAGAGCTCCCACCTTCTCTAGTTTCCGCTGAGCCACAGAGCCCTCCAGGGGTTGAGGTGGTTTCGGTCGACGAGACATCGGTGCTCTGGCGCGCGGGTCTTCGGGCTGGGGACATCGTCGCCGAATGGACGCAGAGCTCGACGGATGAGGTCGGAAAAGGGCGAATCGATCATCCTTTCGATTGGCATTGGATCCATCTCGAACGGGCGCCGCGCGGGCCGTTGACACTCCGTGGATTTCGAGACGACCAGCCCCGGGAGTGGGTGGTGCCCATGGGTGCATGGCGAATGGAAGTCAAGCCGCCGGTCGCGCCTCCGGACGCCGTCGACAGTGTCCAGTCGCGCCCCAGCCGAGCCTGGAGCGCCTTTGCCGAAGGCCGGCGTTTCCATGACGAAAGGAAGTGGGACGAGTCCCTAAACGCCTATGGTGTGGCTCTGGAGCTTCTTGAGCCTGGATCCATCCCCGCTCGGCTGACCGAGCTCGCTGCGGCTCAAGTGGAAATCGAGGCAGGACGACATGAGCTCGCATCGAAACGGCTCACGGATCTGATTCGAAACCTAGAGCGAGAGGGGCCGTCACTCCTATTGGCCAAAGCCCACTTTCGGCTCGGGCAGAACAGGCGTTGGAGAGAAGAGTGGGAGGGGACTGTCCCCGCTTGGAAGAAAGCCCTCGACCTGCAAAGCCGAATTGCCACCGGCAGTCTTGAGCAGGCGGAGACCTATAGCGCGCTCGCGGAGATGCCTTCGCCCCCTGGAACATCACCCCTAAGAAAGGAGGGCCTAGAGGCTCTTGAGATTCAGAGAAAGCTCGACCCTGGTGGGCCGGGACTCGGCAAGACTCTGACAGCTTTGGGGCACATCGAGTCTCGAGTGCGAAACAACGCTACGGCTGCACAGTACTACCAGGACGCCGTTGACCACGCAAAACATCGCGGAGATGGCTATGCTCAGGCTGTTGCACGATTCAATCTAGCCGGAGCCATCTCCGAACAAGGAGATCTACACTCGGCACAACGTCTTTTGGAAGAGAGTATTTCTTGGTTCGAAAAAAATGCCCCCGATCATCCGAGCTTCGGCAAGTTACTCAATAATCTTGGGCGGATCCTCACTTCACGCGGAGCTTTCTTGAAAGCGAGAATAACCCTCGAGAAAGCCTTGATCATGAAGAAGAAAGCTTTTCCGGGGCTATCAACAGTCGCTTCCACACAAAGCTCTCTTGGCAAGCTGGAATACTTTCTCGACAATTTTGACGAAGCCGAAAGATATTTTCAGAGTGCTATCGAAATTCAAGAGCGGCAGGTGCCAGGTTCGTTACAGTCTTTTGATACTCGAACCAACTTGGCGATGGTTTATATCGCGCAGGGGTTTTATGAAAAAGCGCGTCAAGTTCTAAGGACTGTCCGTTCAGAGGAGGATCGGAAGCGATTCCTTGATGCCAAGATTGAGTTCTTTCTCGGCGAGATCGCAAAAGAAGAGGAAGAAAGCAGACTTGCCGAGATGCACTACTCGAAGGCTCTAGAAATACTCCAGGAGCTGAACGTGGAAGGTCTGGATGTAGCACTTATTCTTCAACGGCTCAGTTTTATGGCTCTTGGGCAAAAAGGCCGAAAAGAGCAAGTCAGATCTTGGCTCAATTCTGTGGAGAAAATCCAACGTGAACAGGCTCCTGACACAGCGTTTCTAGCAGAGACTCTTCATGGCCTCGGCCGCGTCGAGGAGTTGGACGGCAACACGGACTCGGCGTTGGCATACTATTCTGAAGCGATCGACTTGTTGGAAAAGCAAATCGGACGATTGGCGCCGAGCCTCGAACGGCGAGGGGTTTTTCGCGGCCGTTACCTCGATCTCTATCGCGACCCGATATTGCTCATGTCTCGATTGGGCAAGCAGAGCGAGGCCGTGAGGCTCCTGGAGCGATTCCGGGCTTCGAGCTTCCTGGCGCGCTTGGCCGAGAGAGACATCGATTTTTCGGCAGACGTTCCCGAAGCTCTCTGGAAGGATAAGAGAAACATCGAGGCAGAGATCGAAAGACGGTTGCGGGAGCTTTTGACTGAACAGTCGAGTCTTGAAACCGATGCCGAGTTTTCGGAGCTCAAGGAAAAGCAGCGACGTATTGAAATCGACATCCTCAGCACGGCGACCCGGCGCTACAACGACTTGAAGTACCCCAAGCCGTTAGATGGCGAACAAATCCGACAAGGCATGGATTCGGGCACAGTGGCTGTGGCCTATTTGCTTGGTGAGACTAGCTCAAACCTTTTCATCATCGAGCAGAGCGGCATCCGGCTCGAATCGATTGCACTGGGTCAGGAAGAGATCTATCGACGGGTCGATCGGTTGAATCACGCTGTAGATCGGCACCGCAATCCTCAGCATTCAGATTTTGAACCAGAAGTGATCGAGCCGGCCCGGGAGCTCTTTGAGAAGTTGCTGGGTCCCATCCGTCCCAGCCTCTCCTCGGCCGAGCGCCTAGTTATTTTTCCCGACGGATTCCTTCATGAGCTGCCATTTTCTATGTTGGTTATAGGGGAGGAGGAGCCCCCAACCCACCCGCTCGGATCCCCGGCCAAGCTCGTTTCACATCGCCCCCGCTACTTGGCAGAGCAACTGCCGGTGCATGTGGCTCTTTCAGCCACGGTCTACGGGCAGCTGAAGGCTCTGAGAAGGGGGAGCGGATCAAGGCCCCAATCTTGGGTTGCTTTCGGAGATCCTCAATACCCCGAGATGCAGCAGGCTGCCAGGGCAAGCCCTCAGCTCTCGAATGCCACACGCGATTTCGAGCTCGTGCCTCTGCCGGCGTCTCGCCGAGAGGTCGAGACCATCGCCGCATTGCTCGACGGCGAGACCGCTTTCTTTCTCGGAGCCGACGCCGAGGAGGAGCACGTTGGCCGCGTCGCGCCGGGGGCTCAAATCGTGCATTTCGCCACCCATGCCCGTTGGGATCAAAGATTTCCCATGGATTCAGCCCTGATCCTCACGATTCCGGAGCAATACGACGAAGACCGGGAAGACGGGCTGTTGCATGCCTGGGAAATCTTCGAGTCTTTGCGTTTGGACGCGGATCTCGTGGTGCTGTCTGCCTGCTCCACAGCCCGTGGACGCTTAGCGGGGGGAGAAGGGCCGATCAGCCTGGCTCGCGCCTTTCAGTACGCGGGCGCGCGCTCGGTTCTGTCCACCCTCTGGAATATCTCGGACGACTCCACCGCCGAGTGGATGCGTATGTTTTACACGGCCTTGCTCGAAGGCGTACCAAAAGACGAAGCGGTACGCCGCGCCCAGGTGAGCTTGTTGCAGTCCGAAAGATGGGCGGCACCCTACTATTGGGCGGCATTTCAGCTCGACGGTGATTGGAAATGAGGACTGACAGGGAGACTCTGGATTCTTTCCGGCTCATTCTCTCGGCACGCCGTCAGGTCAGAAACATGGTATCTTTTTCGCCTTGGGTATGGATGAGAACCTCGCGTTTACCGACTATGTGCGCGTTTCGGCCGAGCTCGGAGGTCCGGCCGATGGGCCCGTGCTCGATGGGCTGTTGTCGCGACTCCGAGCCACCCTCCGCAAGGAGCTGGTGGCCAGGGGTTTATGGCCTTCTCCCCCGGGTCGTCTCGGTATTCACGGCTACGAAAGCTGGTCGGCTGACCGCGGACGGGCCCTTGACGAATTGGTTTCCGATTGTTTCTGTGAGGCGATTCTCTACCGGTTACCCACCTTCGAGCAATTTCTCAAAACTCAAGAAAATGTGGAGGGTCTGGTCCTCAGAGCTGTCCGCAACTTCCTGTACGATCGCCAAAGGGGCAATGATCCCCTGGGCGGCCGGGCGTTCGAATTCGCTAGAGATATGGTCCGCCAGGCGATCGAAGCCGGTCGGTTGCAACTCTTCGAAGGTGGACCCCGGATCCACAACAGCTCTCGACTTGGTTTCAAGGGTGAGAGCCGGGAACGGCTTGAGCCCGATGCCGGGGTGGATCAAAAAGTGGCCACCTGGGTTCGACATGTGGCGGTGCCGGATTTCCTGCGCAAGCTCAGTCGCGGTCACAAAGGGCAGCGGAAGCTCGTGAGCCAGGCCGTGGAGCAGCTTGCGGAGCTCAAGGGGGAGATTGGAGCCGCCTCTTTCCTATTCAAAGCCCTGGTCGACCCGTGGAAATATGAGCTCCGTGGATATTGGCTCTCCACCTTGACGCTCGATCTCCCCGCATCGGGCACGGCGTCGGCTGTTGATCGACCCAAGGGCTCCAGCTTTGAGGACCGGCAGGGGTACCTCGCCCTGAAGCGTTGCGTTGAGACCGGTATTGATTCGAGCAGTGAGATCGAAGAAGTCAAAGATCGTCTTCATTTGCTTTTCGAGACCTTCGAGACCCTTTCCGCGGAAAGCCAAGGCAGGATATCGCCCCGAGATGTGGGAGATCGAAATCTGGAAAGACTGCTGGATATTCCGAGGCGACACATTCGCACGCTGCGTCGAGCCTTGAAGGATTTGATCCGAAACTGTGGTGGTCACGGGTCGTGAGCAGCGAATCCATAGATCAGGCCCTCCGGCACGGCAGGGCGCTTCGACGTTCGGCTTCCCAGGCCGGGCCGAGCGCGGGCGGTCTTCCTGAGCCCGGCGATCTCTGGATCTTGCCGAATCTGGGTGATGTTCCCGAGCTGTGGGCCGTGGCCGAGGTGGACCTACCCGAGCGGGTGCGCCTGGTGCCCGCAGATTTGAATCCAATGCTCGGAATCGGCGATGTGGCGGTGTCGGCCCATTCAAGGTGTGGAGCCCTAGCGTTGAGGACCCGCCACGCGACTTGGGTCGGCACGGATCGCCTGATCGAAGGCTCGCACGCGCGATGCCTTGAAACAGAATACTTGGAGAGACTCCGAGGGCGTCTCGATAGCTTCGACCAGCGTAAGGAGCGAGGCTCCTGGGCCGAGCGCAAAGTGGAGGACGACTCGGAATATAGAGCGCTCAACGTCGAGCTTCGTCGGATCTGCGAGTCCCTCGGCGCAGGGGGCCCAAGGTCTCCGTTACCGTTTAGAGCCGAAGCTGCCAGATATCGCCCTTGGCTTTTGGCTGCCGCGTCCGTGTTGCTTGCGGTAGGGCTCGGTGGGCTTTGGACGGTCCTAGATCCCGAACCGAGTCCGGGAAGCGGGTCGGAAGCTCTGGAAGACCAGGTTGATCTAGCGAAATTCAGGCTCCGATTCGAAGAAACCCAGCGCTCGCACCAAAACACGCCTGAGATCATCCCCGCAGACCTAGAACGTTTTGTGCTCCTGCTGGCTATGCCACCGGGCTACGATTCCGGGGAGTACGAGCTGCGGCTTGTGTTTCAAGACGAGACGGTGCACCGAGAAGTGATGGCGGTCGACGACGGGGCTGAGATCCGGTGGAGCCTGTCACGTGCCCAGCTTTCCGCGGGCGCCGACGGTAAGCCATCTACGGGCACTTACCGTGTAGAGGTACGGAAAACCGGGGACTCGATGGAGCCCCCGGTTTTATTCGAAGTGATGGTCGCAGCGCCCTGAGAAGGCTCAGGGCAGATCGTGTTGAATGGTGGAAAACACACTGAAAGGGGAGGTTTCGAAATCAACCCCAAGGTTCCAATCACCCACTGTGAGGAGCTTGTTGAAGTCGAATTCGGATCCCTTCGGCAACGAGGAACCGAATTGGGAGGGTTGATTCCCAAGCCCCGGAATAAAGGGTCTTTCCCAGTAGGGCTGAATTTGAGGCTCGTCAGGTGGTAGCTCCAGATTGAGGGGTCCTTCTCCGTTCCATCCGTCCGCGGCTTGATCTTGGAACGGGTCGGGGCTCGGCGGCCAGCCTTCGTTGAAGATTTGGACGAACGCTCCGCTCACGGCTCCGTTAGCAAATTTGCCGCCACCGAGCTCCGAGGCTGTGCCGCCGACGGCCGCGGCGGCTAAGGTCCGCTCAAAGGGGGAGTCGAATAGGCCTTTGACCAGCGGCGCGGCCAGGGTGGTGAAAGCACCCGAAAAAAAGCCGTGCCTGAACTTGCTGCCTCGCAGCTCGTTGGAAATACCCTGCACAACACCGTGGGCCAGTGCCTTTTGAATCGCATTGGCTTTGGCGCCGAGATACTGCGTGGCATGGCCGAAGATGTCACCGACGGCGGTGGTCAATCCGGCCGTGATGCCCGCCACCGCAGCGGACATCAAACCCATGCTCAGGGCCGTGCCTAAATCCGCTCCCATGATCAGCGCCCCGGTGAAGCTCGTTAAAAAGCCCACCGTAGCACCGGAAAGAACCGCGCCGACGAGTCCTCCGGCGGCAATACCGAGCGCGGGCAGGATGGCCGGCAGCAGCACACCTCCGGTCAGCAGGCCGACTCCGAGGGCTACGATCGCCGGAAGATTCTTGACCACGAATTTGGCCACGCTTTTGAAGAGCTTGCCAATCGCTTTGAAGAGTTTTTTGAAGAAGAAGCCGCTGGGATCGGTCAGTGAAAGTGGGTTGTTGAGGACGTAGGAGTAGCGATTGAGGCTTTGGCTAAAGTCTGGAGCCTGAATATGGGGGTCGGCGGTGAGAAATCGGCCGATCACCGGATCGTAGACCCTGCCGTTCATGTGGATTAGGCCGACGGCGTCCAGGTGCTCGTGGCCGGTGAAACCCCTGGCCAGCACAGGCTCCGGCGACGAGCCACCACCGCCGGTGCCTCCACTTTCCCAACGGGAGGTATCGCCGGACTCGAAGCCATCCGCGAACAGCGAAGACGGGTCTGGGTCGGATGGTAGCTGCCACGTTTCTCCTTCGCGGCGACGTCCCCATGCGTCATAGGCCAGCACATCGACCATTTGGCCGGATCCGTCGCTGATCGTATGTACCGAGCCCAGATGGTCTCGATGGAGGTAGAGCAATCGATCCTCTCGCCCGGTTTCTTCTACATGGACCGCCACCACCTCGCCACCCGCCCGTAGATAGTGGAGGCTTTTGGTGTGGTTTGGATCCTCATGCAGCTCGAACAGCTCACCTATGTAGGAGATCGTGCGGGTCGAGCCGCCGAGGTATTGCCGCTGTCGATAGCGTTTTCGATCAGGACCGTAGTCGAAGGTGAGCACGGCCTCCTCGCCCTCCTCGATGCGAGACGGCTTGTTGAACGAAGTGTAGAACACGGAACCCGTAGAGCTCGTGATGCGATTACCCACGGAGTCGTATTGGTAGCTCTGCTGGATTGGGCCCGAAACTGAGGTTACCGCGTGGGGACCTGCTCCGTCGGCCCCGTATTCGTAAACACCGACATCGGATTTGGAGCGAATGTTGCCCAAGGGGTCGTAGGAAACGAAGACCTCATCGCCGCCGATCACTCGGGTCGAGGTCAGCCGTTGGAGATCGTCGTATTCGAAGACCTCGGTCAAACCCCGTTGCAGATCGCTGCGCTCGATCAGGTTACCGGCGAGGTCATAGCCGAAGGCGAGCTGTTGGATGCCGTCGGCGGAAGCTTGCTCGAGGAAGCCGGTTTCGGAATCGTAGACTCGCTCCAGGTGGCGGCCGTTGCCCAAAAACGCACGTTCGAGCTGACCACGGGCGTTCACCGCTTGGGCCTGCCAGTAGGTCACGGTGCCGTCGGTGCGGCGCAGCTGTGAGGGATGCCCGTGGGCGTTGTAGTCGGTGCGCACGGAGAAGCCGGATGGATACACCAACGTGTCCAAACGTCCGAGCCCGTCATAGGACGACAGGAAGCTTCTGGATTGCCCTCCTATGGTCGTCCGCGTTTCCATGGGACGACCGAAAACGTCGAAGAAGAGCTCTCGGCGAAAGCCGTCGGGGCCGATTTCCGACGTCAGCTTTCCGACGCCTTTGGGGCCCTGGTCATATTCCCAGGTGCTCAGCCCTTCCGGCTCGGAACGGCTTTCCAGCCGACCCAAGAGATCGTAGCCGAGGGTGCTGACCCGCTCCATCGCGTCGGTTTGAGAGATCAATCGGCCCCAGGGATCGTAGCCGGATTCGGTGATTCCCGTATCCGGATCTTCCAACAGAATCCGGCGACCCCGAAGGTCGTAGGTCATATGCGTTAGATTGCCGTAGGGATCCTCGATTTGGGTCAGGTTGCCGAATGGGTCGTAGGAATAGAAGGTCGAGCTTTCGAGGGCGTCAACGCTTTCGACCAACCGCCCTCTCGAATCCACCCTGCGGCTCGATGTCCGGTTGACCGCATTCGTGATTCGCGTCGTCAAACCATCGTATTCGGTGGTCGTGAGGCGATTGCCGGGCGCCCGCTCAAGGGTCACCCGATCTAGTGCGTCGTAGGTGTAGCTCGTCCATAAGGGCGTCTCACCTTCAAAATAGGGCTCGCTCACCTTGGAAAGCCGGCCCCTGGAATCGAAGACCGAATCCCGCAGAACAGGAGTGCCGTCGAACCCCATCACCTGCTGCCGTACCTCGCGGTCGTGCAGATCGAAGAAGGACTTCGAATTTGGGCTTCCGGGCTCCTGGGTCTCGACGTAGTAGATCGCGCCCGGCGGACACTGATCCGCCTCGCACCACAAGATGACAGTTTCGGTAGAGGTCGAGTCTGGCCTTAACTCTCGCGTGACCCGCCCGAAACCGTCATGCTCCCAAGTAGTGACGAGGTCGTTGGCATCCGTTGTCGACACCTTGCGCCCGAGCTCGTAGGTCGAAAGCTCCCGGTGCCCCAACGCGTTGATGCTTTCTACTTGATACCGCCCCCGATCATCAAAAAGGGTGGTTGTCGTGCGGGCTGGGTACCCTTCGGCGAGCAGGGTGGAGGTTTGGATATTGCCGAAGACGTCGTGGGTGTAAGTTTTTTCCAATCGCAGCGACGGGATGTCCGGCTCGGTGGTCTCTTGGGTCAAGAGCCCTGAGCCGGGATCGTAGACAAAGGCGGACGTGCGTGTTTGGTCCGGCTGGCCATCCGCCCGGGCAGTGACCTCGGTACGCATCAAACGGCCGAGTCGCCATGACTCGAGATCGTCGTCATAGGTATGGACGATGGTTTCCGCGGAAGTGCCGTAGTCGACCACGGTCGAGAGCAAATTGCCCTGAACATCGTAGTCCGCGGTGGTGGTTGCCGTAGACAGCAAGTCACTGTCCAGGTCGTAGCGTTTGGTGGTGCCGACACCCACGTAGGAAAAAGAGACTCCGGAGCCGTGATCTTGGACGACTATGGTGTTGTCGGTTTCCTGAATCAGCGTGCCGTCGCCGAGCCGTTGCTCGGTGCGCAAGATTTTCGAGCTGATGCACCGATGATCTCGTTCGTAGAAGACGGTCGTGCTCAGCCCGGAGATCTCATCGGTCACTGTGGTTTCGAGGAAGCCGCGGAAGCCGCGCCCCAAAACGTTGAGCTGGGCCTCGCCGTAGTGACGACGAAAGCTCTGGAGCCCACCCGCACCGTCATCGATGGTGTGGCCGGCGACCACGTGGATGGGCACCTGGAGATCCAAGTTAGGAAAGTCGGCCTCGCTGCCCTTGCGATAGACGCTCGGGTCGGTGAGGGGCTTCATCTCAAAATGGATGGTCTTACCGTTTCCCTCGCGAATGCCGACGAGCAAATCGGCGGCAGCCCCTCCGTTGTCCATGAGGTATTCCCAAGATGAGTAGTAATCCTTGAAAAAATAGTCAGGCTTGCCGTCGCCAGTCATATCAGTGAGCCAAACATAGGAGATGTTGCGAAGAGTATCTGCGGTCCCCCAAAGCTCCGCCGGCGCGAGAGCCTCGCCGTTGTAGGCCATGACATAGAGATTCTTGGTGCCGTATTTTTCGTACACCAAATCGAGAAGGCCGTCACCATTGGCATCAACCCACCAATTCTGCGTTCCGCTGCCGCCCACACCCCCGGCGACGTTCCCTAGTAGCTGCTCGGAGCCGAGACCGTTTCCGGTATTGGGTAGAAAGTAGTAGTCCCAAGTGCCCGCGCGACGATATACGTGGTCTAGTAGGCCGTCGGCATTCAGGTCTACATTCCAAGAAGCCGCGTGGTTGTAGGTCCTTGTGCCCCAAAGCGTCTGCTCACCCAGGCTTTGGTTCTCACTCAGCTTGGCGTAGAACGTCGTTCCCAAACGCCACAACAGGTCCGGACGAGTGTCGCGGTCCAAGTCCAAGACCCACTGCTCGTGGGCGGCTTGATCAGCGTTTCCCAGGTAATCGTCGTTGCCGAATCCCTGACCGTCGCCGGGTTTCCACCAATATTCCAGCGTGCCATTGCGCTGGAAGAGGTAGTCGACGTAGCCGTCGCTATTGACGTCTTCCAACCAAATTGCCGAGCCGTTGGGTGCCCAATGGAGCTGCGTACCCCAAAGGGCGGGCGCTTCAAACCCGCTACCTGTATTGCGCATCGTCCAGAGCTCGAGGTTCCCGGCTCGACGGTAGATGAAGTCTAGAAGACCGTCGGAATTCACGTCGGCAAAGAATTGTCGGTCTCCGTAAGCGCTGTGGCCCAGTGTCCCCCAGAGGGCTCCCTGAGCGAGCTCTCCTGGCCCCAGAGTGCCCGCTGAATTCTCCCGCACATAAAGCTCGCGGGTTCCGGACTTTATGTAGACGTAGTCGGCCAAACCGTCACCCGTCATGTCGAGCACCCATCGATAAGACGAGGCGGGTCGCTCACCGACCAACCTCTCCGGTTCAAAGGTAGCCGCGGCATCACTGTATTGAAATGTCGTGGGCTCGAAGCAAGATGCATCGCTACCGCATTCGGTGAGCTCGCTCAGTCGTGAAGAGCCTGTCGGAGCGGTTTCGTAGCCCACGAGGTACCGGCGAAAAAGCGCACCTTCGTCTTCGACTCGGATTTCCTTTAGACGATGTCCGACGCTTATGGCTGATCCCGCAACAAACCGTCGGCGGACATCCGGCCGAGTCTCATATAAGAATCGAACTGCGGCATAGGGCTCCAAATTCAGCCGATTGTTGCCCGTATATCGAATCTCGGCAGGTCGATATTCGCCACTCTGCATGTCCTCGTGGTACTCGACCTCGAAGTAGTTGTCCAGAGTGTCGACAACTCGATGCACATTCCAGAAGAGCACATCAGATCTTCCTGGAGCTTCGATCCTAGAATCTTCGGAGGTGGCATATTCGAAGCGCAAGCCGGCGCGGGTTTCAACGGTCCACCAAGCTGGACCTCGGCCTGCTGTTCCATACGAGAAAACTCTTCGGAACGTATTCTGCTCGGTCCTGTATTCGGTACCGTCTTCGCCGTCGGAGCCCACCACCGCGACCAGGCGCTCACCGTCGAGGCAGAACCGATCCAGCTCATCGAATCGAGTGCCTCCTGGCTCACCGTCTTGGGCTACAGTGGACGGACAGCGAGAGATTGCCGAGAGTCCTGAAATCGACCATCCCACACCGACCAGAGCGTTACCGGCCTGGCTACTGTAGGTCAGCGCCGGCTTCGGCGCCATGCCGGCGGTTCCCGGCACTACGGCTATGGGAATAGAGTAAGTGGCTGCGCCCGACTCGTTGATCGCAAGCTCTCCGGCGGTGTAGCCGAAGATTCTGCCGATGCCACTCTTCTCTGGCTGCTCTACGGCGGACACCTGCCCGAACCCGACGAGCAAGAACAGAAGGCCTGTGAAGGCGCAACATCTTGAAATGTTAGTAAGTTTTCGATGGCTTCCATGGACGTGCGGGTGGCCCAACCAGAGCTCTCGCTTCATCTCGATTCCTCCTGGCACGAAACCGTTTCAGCAGTCTCGCTGATCGAGACCACTAGAAGTGATTTCTGAGTCGTTGTGAGTGTTCTAACTGGAGGAATCGAAAACTGGCTCGAGGCGAGGTCTTACAACCGTCGCCGCCCTTATGGTTTCTGAAAGGGTCCAGGTGGATCCGTCAGTGGCTCTCGCCAGCCCGTCCACAGGCCACGGGCTTTGGCCACGGCGGCGCCCTGGTTGCCTTTCGGTAGCTCCCGCAGGAAGGCCAGGGGTAGGGCGACGGCGGAGTAGAGAAGCACGGTCAGCTTTTGCCACGGGTTGCCGTAGCGCCGGGCGAAGAGGGCGTTGGCGCGGCCGGTGTAGAAGGTGCGGCGGGCTTGGTAGGCGCCGGCGGTGTGGGAGACTCGATGCCAGAGCAGGGCGCGATGGGCGTAGAGGCAGCGACCTCCGAGCTGTTTGGCGCGCATGCACCAATCGGCGTCTTCGACCGCGAAGTTGAAGAGGGGGTCCCAGATGCCGGCTCGCTCGACCATGGACCGGCGCATCAAGATGGCGCAGCCGTTGATGTAGTCGACTTCTTCGTCACGATCGAATTGTCCGCGGTCGAGTTGGCCGATGCCGCGCTCGCGGGTGACGAATTCCCGGAATCGAATCAAACCTCCGGCGGACCACAGCCGTTGGCGATCGCCGTAGTAATACGACTTGGGACCGACGCAGGCGGCTTGGGGATCGCTCTCGGCCACTCGCACCAGCTCCGTGAGCATGTCCTCATGGACCTCGATGTCGTTGTTGAGGGATAGGAGGTAGTCGAAGTCCCCCTCCAAGGCGGCTTGCAGGCCGGCGTTGAGTCCTTTGGTGGGTCCTTCGTTTTGCTCGACCCGGATCTGGGTCACCCCGGGGAAAGCCTCGGCCACGGCCGCGCAGGAATCGTCGGTGGAGCCGTTGTCGACGTAAAACAGCTCGAAGTTGGGGTAAGTCATCTTCGCCAAGCCGGCGAGGGATTCGAGGGTGATCTCTCGACCGTTATAACCCAGCACTAAACAAGCGACTCGGGGTGGACTCACAGTTTGCAGGCTCATGGATGACCGACTTTTGGCTTGAAGAAGCTCAGGAACTCGCCACCGAATCGACGGCCGGTCCACAGGATGGAGCAGGCGGCGGCGACTAGGCTGAGGATCAAGCGCAGGGGGTTGGGGTCGTCGAGGGTGGATCCGCCTCCGGATGCGAGCCAGGCCGTGACGAAGAAGGGTATCGGAATCAAATAGGTCCAGCCCAGCTGGGCGAGCAGGCGACGGAAGCCGGTGGGATGGACGTGGTGGAGGCCCCAGGCCAAGATCAGCCCGCCCGGTGAGATGAGGTTGATCCAAGCCATGCCGATCGGCCCCATGCGGCCGGTGAGCCAGAAACCGCCGATACCCAGGGTGAGCACCGTCGACAGGCTGGCCAGGAGCCAGATTCGATCCCGATGCAGGGTTTTCATCACCTCGCCGCCGAGCCGGGAGAAAGGATCCACCAGGGGCACCAAGCAAAGCAGGCGAAGGTAGGTCGGTGCATCGGTCCATTGACTGCCACCCACGAGCTGGACGATCAGGTCCGCGTTCAACAGCAAGACCAGCGCCGCCGGCACCTCGAAGGCGAGCATGAACACGGTGGACAAGGAGAAGGCCTGGAACATCGATGTGGTTTCGGCGCGGAATCGCACCAAGGCGGGGTAGAGCACCCGGGTGATGGCGGGCAGCAGGATCAGGCCCGACGCCAGGGTCGCCCATTCGTAGGCGAAGGTGTAGTTGCCCACGTCTTCGAAGGGGAAACGCAGACCGAGGATCAGCGGATCGATGTGTCGGATCAGGATGGCGAGAAACCAAATCGCCGACAGAGGCAAGGCGTGGATGAGCAGACCGGCCATGGCCTGGAGGCGGAGCCGGGGTCGGCCGGTGTCACGGTGCTCTTGATCACGGTGTTCAAGATCGCCGTGCCACGTCCACGGAATCTCCCCGCGCACCCGCCACCACAGGGTGGCAGCGTAGACGCCGGCGCCCACGGTGTGGCCAATCACCAGGCTCCACACCCCTTGGCCGTGGTAGGCGAGCCAACAGGAAATGGCGACGAACGCCAGGTTGCGCCACAGCTCCGGGGCCACGGCCCGACCTACCCGCAGCTCGCCTTCGAGGAAGACCTTAGGCACCGTGGCGAGCCCTTCGAAGAAGAGGAAAAGAGCCAAGCAGCGCAAGACGCCGATGGTCTGGGGATGACCACCGGTTTCGAGACCGGCGCGATAGAGCAGCGGACCGAGGGGCGCGGCGGCCATGGCGAGCAACATCAACAGCCCGCCCCAGAAGAGCTCGAGGGCCAGCAAATTGGCCCACGGCCGGGGCTGGGTGCGCAGGACGTGGTGACCCAGGCCTAGATCGCGCACCGCGCCCAAGATCAAGAAAAGGACCATGGCCCATTGGAAGAGCCCCCAATCCTCGGCGGGGATCCATCGACGCAGCAAGAGCTGGGCGCCGAGCACGGTGATCATGCGGATGCCTTGGGAAAAGGCAGCGGCGCCGGAAGAGCGCAGGAACAGACTGGCGACGCTGTGATGGCTGGCGGCGCTGTGATTGCCGCTGGCGCTGTGATTGCCGCTGGCGCTGTGATTGCCGTGGGTGCTGGGCGGCTCGGGGGAGCCTGGGACGGACCCGGAGGACATACGGCAGGTCAGCAGTGATCCGGAGACGGGCCGCGGCCGATGCCTTCGTAGCGGGGCACGGATTCCGGATCCAGCATCCGACGACCGTCGATCACCAGCGGCGGGCTCTCCATGGGCTCCAACAGCTCGGGCAGCGCCTTCAGCTGGGGCCAGCTGGTGAGGATCACCGCCGCGGACACGCCGTCGACGGCTTCGGCCAGATCGTCGGTGAAGCGGACGGCCGAGCTGAGCTCGGGCCCGAGGGCGGCGCGGGTGGTGTCGAGGGCGGCGGGGTCGTAGGCCCGCAGGTGCGCGCCGTCGCCCAGCAGGGATCGGATCACCGGCAGGGCCGGGGACTCTCGAATATCCGAGGTGCCGGGTTTGAAGGCCAAGCCGAGGATCGCCACCGAAAGCCCTTTCAAATCCGGGAAATGCCGACGAATCAGGGACAGCGTGTGCTCGGGCTGCCGACGATTGAGCTGGATCACCGAGTCCAAGATTCCCATGGACGCGCCGCGGTCCTCGCCGAACGCGATCAAGGATTGCACGTCTTTGGGCAGACAGCTGCCGCCGAAGCCACAACCCGCCTCGAGATAGGTCAGGATGCCGGGCCGAATGCGCTCGTCGGCCTCGACCGACCGATCGAGAATAGGTGCCAGGCGTTTATCCAAATGCACGCCGGACATCACCTTTCGGACGTCGACCCCGGGCAGGGTGGCGCAGAGATTGCCGATTTCGTTGGAGAAAGAGATCAAGGTCGCGAGCAGGGAGTTCGACGTGTACTTGATCATCTCCGCCGTGCTGTTGTCGGTGCGGATCACGTCGGGGCAGGGAAAATCGCGGTAGAGCTCGGCCTGAATCTCGTGGCTTCGGTCGTCGGAGCCGCCGAGCACGATGCGATCCGGAACCATGAAGTCCGACACCGCTTGACCCTCGCGAAGAAATTCCGGATTCATGCCCAGGCTGAATCCCTCACCCACCTTGCGCCCCGAGCCGGCTTCGAGCTGCTCCCGCACCAAGCCGTCGGTGGTGCCGGGCAAGACCGTGCTCTTTACCAGGACCAGCGGGACGCCGGTGTGGTCTCTCAGGGCTTCACCCACCTGGCGGGATGCTTTCTCGATATGGCGGAGATCGAGCCTGTGGCCATCGAAGGGAGTGCCGACGGCGATCAGGATCACGTCGGCATCGGCGACGGCCGCGGGCAGGTCGAGGGACGCCCGCAGACCTTGGGTCAGCTGCTCTTGAACCAGCTTCTCCAAACCGGCCTCGAAAAAGGGAACACGCCCCTCGTTGATCGCCTGCACCCGCTCCGGATCGATGTCCACACAGACCACTTGATGGCCTTTGGCAGCGAAGCAGGCGCCTGAAACCAGACCCACATGGCCGGTGCCGATGACCGCGATCCGCATCAGCCGACCGCCGCCGTGGGGTGGTTTCGATACCAAAGCAGGGATCGCTTCAAACCGTCCTCCAAGGAAATCTCAGGCTCGAATCCCAGCTCGGAGCGAGCTTTTTCGATCGACGGGCACCGTCGGTTGGGATTGTCGACCAAATAGTCGGGATCGTCGCTGGGTCGATGCACCACCTCGCCGCGGTAGCCGAAGAGCCCACCCGCTTGAGAGACCATCAAGCGAGCCAGCTCGGCGACGGAGACCTCCGGCCGATCGCAGCCGATGTTGTAAGCCTCGCCGGCTCGACCGCGCACCAAGACTCGGAAATAACCCACCACGGCGTCGGCGATGTAGCAGAAGGTGCGGGTGGGGGAGCCGTCGGAGAACATCACGATGTCCTCGCCGTCGAGCACGCAGCGGGCGAAGTCCGGAATCAGGCGTCGGTCGGTGATCTTCAACCCCGGCCCGTAGTTGTTGAACGGCCTGACGATCTTGGCCGGGACCCCATGGTGGCGGTGAAAGTTGACGCAGAGGGTCTCGCCGTAGCGTTTCGATTCGTCGTAGCAAGCCCGCGGACCGGTGCTCGAAACCAATCCTCGATAGGTCTCGGGGGTGGGGATTTGATCCGGAGACGGATCCCCGTAGATCTCGCTGGTGGAAAAGAACAGCAGGCCTTGCACGGGATTCGAATCCGCTCGATCCCTGCAATAGTCCAACAGGCGACGCAATCCGATGACGTTGGCGTCCATGGTTTCAATGGGATGGCTGCGGTAGAACGACGGCGAAGCGATGGACGCGGCATGCAGGATGTAGTCGGCGGGTGGGAAGTCCGCCGGCAGAGGGCGGGTGACGTCGTGGTCCACACATTGGAAGTGGGGTGTGCCTTCGAGCTTCGTAAGCCATCCGGGCATGCCGCGCTGAAAGTTGTCACACACCCAAAGGTGGATGGCCGGGTCGGAGCTGCCGGCATTGTGGTGCAGGATCGAGCGGATCAAATAGTAGCCGAGGAAGCCGGCGCCGCCGGTGAGCACCACGGTTTTCCCGGCCAAGGCGGCGAAATCGTCCTCCAGGCGTCGACAGATATCCGCCAGGTCCTCATGCTCGGGGCTCGGTGAGCTTTTGAAGGGCAGGGCAGATTCGGGGCCGGCATCGGCTGCGGTTTCAGCGCAGGTTCCGACGCCGGAATCGGCCCTGGAAGAGACAGTTGTGCGGGTCAAAGGGGGCTCTCCGTATTCGAGGGGACAGCAGCCGGAGGCATACCGACTGCTGTGGGAGGGTTCGTCTGGGCTCCGCTCACCGATTCAACTCCGGCGAAATTTCTTGTCGAGCCAGCTTCAAGATCAGCTCTTCCGCAACGCTTCGTCGAGCGTAGCTTTCCAACGCTCGCCCCATGGCTTCGACCCGATGGCGAAGCTCTGGGTCTTCGAGGGCTTGAGAGATCGTCTTTTCGATCGTCTCAACGTCGTCGGCATCCTTATTGCCCACCACGCCGACACCATGGTGAGCCACTCGCACCGCGCAGCCGTGTTGATCCACGAATCCCGTGGAGTAGACGACCATCGGCACCCTATGTAGGAGACATTCATTGATGGTACCAATTCCGCCGTGGGTAATGGCGAGATCCGCCGCTTTGAGGATCTCGAGCTGGGGGGCGTAGGGCAGCACCAACACGTTGTCGGGCGCGGAGCCGAGGGCCTCGGGCTTCAAGGTATCGCCCAGACCGAGCACCAAATCCCAATCTCGACGTCGCTCGAAAACCGCGATGATCCGCTTCAGAAAGTCCTCGTCCGCCGACCAATAGGTGCCCAGAGAAGCGTAGATCAAGGGTCGGGTCGCTTCCGAGCCGCCTTCACGCAGCTCGTGCCACTGCCGCCACCCTAGGGTGTCGGCTCGGGGGTCGTTGCGTTGGTCCGGCACCATCGGTCCGACATAGGACACCAGCCGACCCGGGTGTTTGTCGTTCAGGGGCGGATGGGGGAGCTCCAGCTCGCTGCCGTTGAAGCAGAGGATCGGCAGGTCCGTGTACACCCAAGGCCGGAGCCAATGGCTGCGGGAGGTCCGCCGACCCAGGGCGAATCCTCTGCCGCGGGCCACCGCCCGAACATCGTCGATATCCACGGTGTCGTAAACCACGGCTGGAAAGAAATCCCCTCGACGCCATCGGCCGATCCGTCGGCGCCACTCCATGTGTCGGGTTTCGAGCCAAAGGCGGCACCAATCCAACTCCACCCGGATTCGCTGGAGACCCGAGACCGGTGCGGGTCGATCCAAGTGCAGGGGAGGCAGGCCGGGGGCCCGAAAAATGGAAAACCACACCATCAGCAGGGCCGTCGGCAGCTTCAGGGAAGCGGAGGCGAGGATCGCCACGTGCATCTCCATGTCGATCAGCAGCAGATCCGGCGACAGCTCTTCGAGCACCTGCTCGACCTCCCGCTGCTCGACGGATCGTCGGCGATTCTCTTTGCGCTGAGCGAGCCGCCGCAGAAACCTCGTGGGCCGTCGGAGCTCGGACCAGCTCAAGTCGAGCTCGCGGTCTTGCTCCCGGAATGCTCGATCCCCTCGCAAGGGCAGGAAGTCGAAGCCCTCGGCGGCCACCCGCGGACCGATGTCCGCCTGGCTGAGCAAGGTCACTTGGTGACCCGCGTTCCCCAATCGCCGGCTCAGCTCCAGCCCGGCGTTGAGGGCGCTGGTCATGCCGATGGAAATGTAGGCGATCTTCATGACGAGGCGGGGCCCCTGCCGTCCGCGCCGGAGTCTTCCGGATCACGATCATCCGGATCGCGAAGATCGAGGCGCGCCAGCTCCGCGTCGATTTTGGCGCCCACCACCGCCACGTGGGGCTCTTTCAGCACGTCCGCGTGGCGTCCGGGGATTCGTTCCACGGCGAGCCGGCCCTGGACCCATTCGCCCCAGCCGAAATCCTCGTCGAAGCGGGGATCGTCGGTGCGTAGGAGCTGCACGTCCCCGGGATAGGTGCCGGGCGCGTAGTCGCGCATGGCCGCGAAGTGGCGACGGGCGGCTTGGTGGTAGACCTTGGGCAGGGTGCGCATGTCGAGCACGTCGTCGAGCTCCAAGGCCTTTCCCTGTGTCTTCCCGTGTGCCTCGCCGCTCTCGGAGACCGAAGCAGTGGGTCTTGGATCCCAGGGCGTATCGGCCTGGGGCGCCAAACGGCCGGAAATCCGCTGGGTGGCCCGTTGAGTGACCCGTCGTGCCGCGTCGCTGACCGAGGCCACCATCTCGCTGGGTGGTTTGGAGAACAGCCGACGCATGCGTCGAGCCAGGACCTTGGCGCCGCCCTGCTGTTGGGCGTGGGCCTGGGGCACGCTGTCGATCAACACCACCCATTCCACGGATCGCCCTTGGCGGCTCAATCGTCGAGCCATTTCAAAGGCGATGCCGCCACCGACGCAGTAGCCGCCCAAGCGATACGGGCCGGTGGGGTCGAGGCGTTGCACCTCGGCGACGTAGTGGTCGGCCATGGCCTCCAACCGGCTGTGGGGATTCGGTGGGGCTTGCAGGCCGTAGAGGGGCAGCTCGGGATCGAGGTAATTGGCCAGATCGTAGAACCAGCCGACCTCACCGCCCAGGCCGTGGACCAAAAATAGCGGGCGACGCCTGCCCTGGGCACGGATCGGCACCAAGCTGCTCCAGACCGCTTCTTTTCCTCGGAGCCGGTCTTCGATGGCGTCCGCCAGGGCCCGGACGGTGGCGTGTTGGTAGATCAAGCCGAGGGCGAGCTCGACCCCGAATTGGGTCTTGATCCGCTGCACGAGGGCGGGCACCAACAGAGAATGACCCCCGAGCTCGAAGAAGTTGTCGTCGGGGGAAAACTCCTGAATGGCGATCAAATCGTTCCAGATCCGCATCACCTGGGCTTCGGTCGACGTGCGCGGTGACTCGGCGTCGGTGCCGCCCCGGGGTCGACGACCGTTCCCGTCGGTCTCACGGTTGAGCTCACCAGGGCCGACACGCAGACCTTTCAGGCGCGGATCTTCCTTGCGATCGCCGAATGCCCGGTGGAGTAGGTCGGCGACGGTGTCGTCGGTCTGTCCGCGCTCATCGGGTCGGACCAAAGCCTTCAACAGCGCCTCGAAGCGTTCCAGGAGGGCTTCGGCAGCGGAGATCGGCAGGGTTCCCGGCTCGATCTCGAGCCGCAAGCGCAGCTCGGATCCAGGCTGGAAAGCCAGGGTGAGGGGGAAGCCCGAGGTCAAATCGCCGGAGAATCGACCCAGGGCCAGCTCCGGACCTTCGGACTTGGAATTCGTCTCGCGAGCACCGCTGGGGAAGTTGGCGAAGGCCAAGAGGGTGTCGAACGGAGCCCGTTTGAGGGTCACACCTCCGGCCTCGAAGAGGCGGGTCAAGGGCACGTGCTCGAAGCTTTGGGCGTCCTGTTGTCGGCGCAGCACCGAGCCGAAGAATGCCTGGAGGTTGTCGTCTCGGTTGATGGGAATGCCCAAGGGCAAGACGTTCGAAAGCATGCCCACCACGTCGCCGATGGCGGGGACATCCAACGCCGGCGCCGATCGGCCCGAAGCGACGAAACCCAGGGTCGCTAGGGGGCTGCCCGTCACCTCCGCCAGCACCAGGGCCCAACAACCCACCAACAGGCTGCCGGTGCTGACCCCGAGCTGCTGTGCCCGCGAGCCCAGCCGTTTCATGGTGAGGGGGCCTGAGCCGTCGTCCACGGTGCGGGTCGGCAGGTGCGGGGGCGAATCGGCCCGGTGGGGTCCGCCGGTCGACCTCAAACCCAAGCCGCGTTGGGTCAAGAAGTCGCGGGCGGCGATGCCTTGTCGGGTCCAAAAAACCTCGGCGTTGGGCGCCTTTGGACCGCGCGTCCAGGTCATGAAGTCGTGAAATTTGGGTGCGGGCGGCCACGAAAGGGTTTTGCCGTGGACCTCGGCGTGGTAGCGATCCACCACTTCCTGGAGCACCGTCAGGCAGGACCAACCATCGAGCAGGAGGTGATGGCAGGACCACACCAACAGGTGCTTGCGCTCGGCCACGCGCCGAACCTCCAGGCGCCAGGCGGGCGCGTGGCTCGGGTCGATGCCTTCGGCGCGGACGTCTCCGACCAACTGGTCCAAATCCGGCAACCGGCCGTCCGCGGCTTCGGGTCGGCGGTCGATCCACTGGATCTCCGTCGCCACCTGCTCAGCCACGACCTGAACCGGATGCTTGAGCTCGCGCCAGTGAACCGAGGCCCGCAGCGCGGGATGGCGATCCACCGTCTGCCGCCAGGCTATTTCGAGGATCTCCGGATCCAATTCACCCAGCAGCTCCACGTGCTGCACCAAGGTGCCTCGATCTCCACGCGCTTTCGGATCGGCCTCGGCCGAGGCGCGATGGGCGAGCAGGGTCTCCTGGACCTCGGTGAGCCGGAAGACGTCCTCAATATTTTGGCCGCCGAGCCTGGCGAGCTCGTCGGCACCGAGCCCGGCGTCGGTGAAGACGTCGGCGCGGGGCGCGTGATCAGTTGCGGCAGCCGCGCCCAAAAGGGCGGTCAGCACCTCGCCGAATGCCTCGAGCAGGCGTTCCATCTGAGGCTCGTCGATGGCGGACGGCAGGTAGGTCCAGCGGACCTCCAGGAGGCTTCGATCCCCAGATTCCGTCCTCAGCCATGCATTGATTTCCAGATCATGGGAGCGGAGGTTGGTTCCGTGCCGGGAGCTCGCGAGCACCTCTTGATCTTCCTGCGGCGCCAGAGAGCTCAAGAGGCCGTGCCGCTGGGTGACCCGACCCATGTAATTGAAGAGGACGCGCGGCTCGGGTTGGTCTTTGAGCGGACCGGGATCGACCTGTAAATCCCGGAGCAGCCGGAATCCGGAGCCGTCCCCAGGGATTCGGTCGAGCCGGGCACGGATCTCAGCCAAGGCCGATGTCAGGACCTCGAGGTCGGCCTCTTCGATCTCGAGGAGGATCGGATGGGAGGTGGTCAGCCAGCCGACGGTGCGGGAGAGGTCGAGCGCGGGCTCACCGGGTAGAGGCTGCGGCAGCCGGCCGTGCTGCTCAAGCTCCACCCACAAGCCACCGTAGCCACGCAATCGGGCCATGGCCACCACCAACGCGGTGAGCATCAGCTCCTCCGGGCGGTGGACGCCGGCCTCGCGGAGCTCGAAGCTCTGGGTGACGTCCCGCGCGTCCGCCTCCGTGGAGCCGCCGGCGAGGCTCTCCGAAGGACCAGGAAGCTCAAGGTCCCGGGGATCCACGGTTCGGGACCAGAAGGGCAGCTCTTCCTGTAGATCGGGGGAGCCGACGCGCCCGTGCAGGGCGTCGGCGAAGACCTTGATCGGCGCCGGCACAGGCGGCAAGTCGACGCGCCGGCCGTTTCGGAGCTGGTCGTAGGCGGTTTCGAGATCTTCGAGCACCACGGACCAAGAGACCGCGTCGACGATCAGGTGGTGCACGATGAGGAAAAGTCGGTGGCTTCCGTCGGCCGGGCGGACGAGCAGGGCCTTGAGCAAGGGTGCTTGATCCAGCCGCAAGCTTCCTTGGACCCGATGCAGGTGGGATTGCCAGGCTTGGCCCGAGGTTAGATCGACGACCTCTAGGCTGACTTCCACTCGGTCCGGGTCCACCAGCTCTTGGCGCCAGGTCTCTGAGGGATTAGCGGTCTCTGAGGGATTAGCGGTCTCTGAGGGATCAGCCGTCTCGGTGGTCCAGAACCTCGCCCTCAGGCCGTCGTGGTGCCGGACCACAGCGTGCAGGGCTCGGCGAAAGATCTCCGGCTCGAAGTCGGCGTCGACCTCGAAGCCACGGGTCATATTCCAATGCTGAGGCTCGGTCAGCCGACGATCCAGGAACCACTTTTGGATCGGCAGAAGCGGTAGGTCGCCGACCCATGGCGGGATGTGCTCGATGCTGTCGTCAGCGGACCCAGTGTCCGCGCGACCTCGGGCGACGGCGGCGAGGGCTTTCACCGTCGGATGGCCGGCCAGCTCCCGGGGCTCGACCGCTAGGCCTTCTTGGCGCAAACGAGACACCACCCGGATGCCGAGGATGGAATCGCCCCCGAGCTCGAAGAAATGATCTCGACGACCCACCCGTTCCAGCCCGAGCACCTGCCCCCAGACTTCGGCCACGGTCCGCTCGATCGGATCCATCGGTAGGTCGTCCTGATCTTCGGGGGCGTCCCCACCCGACTCCGCGGCCGATGGGAGGGTGAGGCGCACCAAAGCCGGCTCGTCGAGCTTGCCGTTGGGCAGGCGAGGTAGCCGGTCCAAGACCAGGCATCGATCGGGCACCATGGGCGCGGGCACCCGCCCCTTGAGGTCTTGGAGGATGTGCTCCGCGGTGACGGGCACTGTGACGGACTCGGTGACGGCCTCTGTGGCGACCACAAAAGCCGTCAGCCGACGTCGTCCTTCGGACTGGATGACCCGCACCTTGGCGTCGGCGACTCTCGGGTCTTGCCGCAGCTGGGCTTCCACGCCGCCCAGCTCGATGCGGTGTCCCCGGATCTTGATTTGGGAATCCGCGCGTCCTAGGAACACCAACCGATCCTCTTCGTCCTGAACCGCCAGGTCGCCGGTGCGATAGCAGCGGGTCCGCCCGTCGGTGATCGACGGCAAGGGACGGAAGACGTCTCGGGTCGCCTGGGCGCGATGCAGATATCCACGGGCCACACCGGGCCCGGAAATCCACAGCTCTCCGGCCACACCTTGGGGCACGGGTCGTTGCTCCGGGTCGAGCAGCAGCACGCTGGTGCCGGGAATGGGTCGGCCGATGGGCACACGCTCCGCGGTGGTCGCGTCCGCGCTTTCGGCTCCGAGCTCGTGCACCGTGCACCACACCGTGCCTTCTGTCGGTCCGTATTCGTTGAACAGGCGGGTGTTGGGCAGGATCTTCCGGTGCAACGCGGCGAGGCCCGGAGGGCACGCTTCGCCGGCCACGATCATGACCTCGAGGGATTCCAGCTCCGACGGCTCCGATTCCGCCGCGTCGGTTTCCTCGAGCAGGACCTCGTAGAGAGCCGGCAAACACAGGCTGTGGGTGACCCGGTGCTCCCGGATCAGACGCCGCAGGACGTGCAGGTCCCGCTCCTGGTCGGGCTCGGGCAATACCAACGTGCCACCGGTCACCAGGGTCCAAAAAAGCCCGGCGACCGAGCTGTCGAAGGACATGGAGGAGAGCAGCAGATATCGACCCACAGGCTGTGGGTACACCGCCAGCCGGGCAGCGGTGGAGTAGAGCAGGTTGCCGTGGGTGACCTCTACACCTTTGGGGGTGCCCGTGGAGCCGGAGGTGTAAATCACGTAGGCCAACGCATCCGGGTCGTCGGGGACGGCGTCTTCCGGTGTGACTTCCTCCCCGGCTTCCGGCCACTGGTCGGGGCGGTCCAGATGGACTCGGATCAGATCCGGAGACGGTAGGGACAAGCTCTCTTGGGTGAGCACCAGCATGACCCGGGCGTCTTCGAGCACGGTGCGGACGTGTTGCTCCGGATAGGTGGGGTCGATGGGCAGATAGGCCGCGCCCGCTTTCAGAATGCCGAGCATGCCGACCACCGCCTCCACGTTACGGTGGAGGTAGAGCCCGACGATGGCATGGTGTTGCCCGCTGCCGTCGACCCTCAGCCGGCGAATGACCTGGGCCAAACGATCGGATTGCGAATCTAGATCACCGTAGGTCAACCGGTGATCGCCGCAGATCACGGCCGGGGCGTCCGAACGTTCCCGGGCGACCCTGGAGATCCAACCGTGCAGGGTCACTTCGGGCGGCACGAGCTCTGAGGGCAAGGTTGCGGGTGGATCCAGGAATTGCCGCTGGAGCCGGTCTTGTTCCAATTCGTTGAGCCAGGGCAGCTCGGCCACCGGAGTCCGAGCCTGATCGACCCACCGATCCAAGAGCACGGCGACCCGTTGCAGCAGCCGATCGACGAAGGCGGAGTCGAACCGTCCGTGGTCGAAGATGGCGAGCAGCTCGAGTCGATCGCCCGGAAGCACCAGCAGGGCGAAGGGATAGTTGCTGCGTTCGAGGATCTCGAAGCGGCAGATGGGCAGGTCCGGTCCGTCCGGGTCGTCTTCGCCGGCGGCTTCCGGATCGAGGCTCGGCGGATGATTCTCGATCACCAAGAGGGTTTCGAAGAGCCCCTCCTGGCCCTCCTGGCGGTGCTCCCGCTGAAGCTGAGCGAGGGGGCAAGGACCCGCCTGGTGCATCGCCAGCTGACGGCGTTGCACCTCCCGCAGCCAATCCACCAGGGTCGTGTCTGTGGGTACCGTGTCCGTGGGTGCCGTGTCCCTGGGCAGAGTGATCCGCAGGGGCAAGGTTTCGATGAACAGACCCACGCCCTGCTCGATGCCGTCGAGCTCGGGACGTCGTCCCGAGGTGCTGAGGCCGAAGACCACATCTCGATCTCGGCTGTAGAGGCCGAGCACCTGGGCCCAAACCCCCATCAGCACCGTGCCCAGGGTCAGCCGATGCTCACGGGCGAAGGTCGATAGGCGCTCCGTGGTGTGGGTCTCCAGCCGCAGCTGGGTTTGACGATGGGTGGAGCCGATGGCTTTCGTAGGCAAAGGGTCCACCGGCCGGCTTTGGAAGCTCGGGACGAATGCGTCGAGCCGATTCAGCGTCTCGAAGCCCTCCAGCTGGTCCCGCCAGAAGGCCAGATCCCGGTCGCGATCCTGGCGGCCGTGCCAGGCGACATAGTGGGTGAAGGGCCAGGGCGCGGGCAGCTGTGGGGTCGTCCCGGTGATCCGGGCTCGATAGACGGTCCGCAGCTCGTGGAGCAGCAGGCGGACCGACCAGCCGTCCAGCAGGATGTGGTGGAAGGTCCAGAGCCAAGTCCATCTGTGCCCGTCGACCCGCCACAGGGTCAAACGCAGGAGCGGTGCTTCGGCGAGCTCGAAGCCCCGTCGGCGATCCTCGACCAAGAAGGCGTCGATTTTCGCTTGCTGTCGGGTCGGCTCCAGGTCCCTTAAATCGTGGATCTCCCAGGGTAAGTCCACCTCCTGACGCACCACTTGCAGGGGCTCGTCGAGCCCGTCCCACAGGAAGATGGATCGCAGCACGCTGTGCCGCCGCACTAAATCCTGCCAAGCCCCCTGAAGGGTCTCGGGTTGGAAGGGCTCCTGACCGTCGCCGGTTTCCAGATCGATCAACACCTGATCGATGAAGACTCCCGAGCCCGGCTCCGACAGGCTGTGGAAGAGCAGGCCCTCTTGCACGGGTGTGAGAGCATAAACATCCTCAACGTTTTCAAAGCTCATCGGTGGGGCGCCCTCAGGATTTTGGACCCCGACCGAGGACCGCGCTCAGCTTGGCCAGCTTGTCGGCATTGAGGTTGGCCAACGGGAAGTCGGCGCTGGAGGGGGCCGTCTCGGCACTCGCGACATCGCCCCTTGCGGCCGTCTGCGAAAGGGATTGAAGCCGCCGCTCGAATCGGCGGAGGTGCTGCTCGGCCCGAGGCAGCCGGCGGCCGGACGGGAAGCGAAAGCGCACGTGCAGCCGAGAATCTTCGATCCAGGCGTCGATCTCCAGGGTAAAGGGGCTCAACCCTTGGGCCCGCTCCAGCTCCAGGGGGCGATCGAATTCGAAGACATCACCGGCCGGCACGAGCTGGTCGGCCCGTCCCAGGTAATTGAGCAAGACATCCACGCAGCCTTCGAGCTCCGCCAACTGCTTGCGCAGGTCCGCGTCCGGGCTCAGCCGACGCAGCAAGCCGTAATCCAAACCGCCGTTGGGGATCTCTTGCAGCGCCCGATGCGCCCGGTCCAAAAGCGCGGCCGGGTTGTCGGACGACTCCTGCCCGAGCTCGACGGCCACGGGATAGAGGCAGCCCAACCAGCCGACGACGGACGCAGCGTCGAGTCGGTTTGGCTCCCTGGAGCCGGCGGAATCACCGAGCTTTCGACCGTGACCCTCGGTGAGCATCACGACCTTGGAGCTTTTATGGGCCGAGGTTGTGCCGGCGTTGGCCAAGAGATCGGCGGTGGCGGCGACCAGGGCCTCAAAGACCCTCGGGCCCCGGCGACCCTCGCTGTGCAGCAGCGGATCGGTTTGGGAAGGGTCGAGGCGAAATTCCAGGGGCTCAGATGGGGTGGCCTCAGGTGAAGCTTCTGGGATCGATTCCAACCGACCGTGGGCGTCGTCGAAGATTCCCATCCACTCCTTGGGGGAATGCTCAGAGGACGGTCCGGTTGCCGGTCGGGCACGATCGTGCAGCCGCCGCGCCCAAGCACGGACGGACCGGGCCGGCAGCTCGGCCGCGGAATCGGTCTGGAAGTAGGCGCTTTGCAGGTCGTCGAGCAGGATCGGCCACGAGAGGGCGTCGATCACCAGATGATGGGCGACCCAGATCAAAGAATGGCTTTGATCACCGCGTTTCACGTGGGTGACGGTCCACAAGGGCACCTGGTGCAGCTCGAAGGACCGGCCGGCCAGGGCGTGGCGGTCCAAGGCGTCCAGTTGGACCTCTCGCAGCTCCGGGTTTATCTCAGCTTCCACCCAGGCCTTGTCGTGGTCGCCCGGCTCGAACCGCAGACGCAAAGCGTCGTGCCGGGCGGCCACGCGAACCAAGGCTTGCCGCAAACGCTCCGTGTCCAGGTTTTGGCGGAGGCGCACCGTGAGCACTTGATTCCAGGGGGCGGCGGGGCTGCCTGATGCCTGGAGCTGTTCCAAGCACCAGACTTGGGACGGCAAGAGCAGGGCGGGACCGCCGGGCTCTTCCTGTGGTGGTGCTTCGGCGGATTCCGGCGACGACAACCGGCCGGTTAAGCTTTCGGCCAGCCCGCGCACGGTCGGGGCGTCGAAAAGCTCGGCGGGCTCGAGGTCCAGCCCTTGGCGTCGAGCCTTGGCGGAAATGCGAATGGCGCCGATGGAATCACCGCCCAGGTCGTAAAAATTATCGTCGAGGCCGATCTGCTCGACCCCTAGGATCTCCCGCCAAATGGTCGCTAGAGTCTTTTGCAACGGCGTTTCGGGAGGCGCGATCGCTGGTCCGCCGTAGCTGGAGCCAGAGTCTGAGCCGGCGGTCTTGTGGGACCGGAACGGGGAGTCTTCAGACTCAGCGGAAGCGGCAAGGGCTCGACGATCCACCTTGCCGTGGGCGGTCATCGGCAAGGTGTCTACGGCTTGCAGCAGGCTCGGAACCATGAAGTCGGGCAGCCGTTCCCGCAGAAACGCTTGAAGCGCCGACAGCTCGATGCGGTCACCTCCCCGGTGGGCGTCAGGGCGCAAGGTGTACCAGGCCACCAGCTTTGCCGACGGGGCGGTCGCGGACCCATGGGGTGCCTTGGGCCGATAGCCCACCTCCCGCATCATCTTCTGGATTTGTGCCTCGTCCAGCTCGTCGTCGAGCTCGGCGAGAGCCGCCTCGCGGGTTTTATGGCCGAGGCGAACATCCCAGCTGTAGGGCAGGGCGTAGTTGTGGAAACCCCGCTCCCGACGGTGGACCCAAATACCCAGATCGTTGATCAGGCAATTGGTGGACCGTCCCGTGTCCGTGGGCCGAATCCACGGCACCCGCCGGTCCAGGTAGCTCAGCATCTCGTCCAGCTCCACCTCGCAGAAGCGGTAGAAGTCCAGGAATTGGACCTGGTCGAAGAGCTGCGCGTTGAGGTGGGAGACGTCGAGCAAGCGCGACACCGCGTCGTCCATTCGGTGATAGGCCTTGCGAGCCTGGAGCACTGAGCGATCGATTTGCTCGGCGTCATAGCCCAGATGCTCGAAGAGCTCCGGGGTCAGCCGGGTTTCGAAGAGCTGACCCCGGGACAGGCCGGTGACGATGAACGGGATCTTCTTTTCCGCCGCGACCCGCAGGCTGAGGGTGTAGATGGTCTTGAAACAGCCCTGGCAGACATTGGCGAAGCGATTCAGACTGTCGGCGAAGATCTCACCCATGGCCGGGGTGGAGGCGAAGATGTGGTCGACCCCGAGCTCCGACACCACCCGACGCACATTGTCCTTGGCCTGCTCGGAGATGAAGCCGTTGTCGAGGGTGAAGGCCAGCACTTTGTAGCCCATATCCACCAACCGACCCAGGGCGTAGGTGCTGTCTTTGCCGCCGCTGAGCAAGGACAGGCAATCGTAGGGCGGGGCGTCCGGTGAGCCGGCGAGCCGTTGCCGGCGGATGGGATCGAGGTGGGCGCGCAGGTCGTCCAGGGTTCGGAAATAGTCGTCCACCCGGTGGCGATAGCGGGTGAAAGCGTTGCAGTGGTTGCAGACGCCGTGCTCATCAAATTCCGTGCCGGGAAAGCGGGACGACAGCCCACAGTTCCGGCAGTGGCTCTCCGCCTCGGTGCCGGTGGCTACGGTGCCGGCAGGACCTGTGCCGGCAGGACCTGTGCCGGCAGGACCTGTGCCGGCGGCGCCGGCTAGGGTGCCGACCACCGCGGCCTCGATCGCCGGATGCTCGGCCAAGGCGGCTTCCACCTCACCGGGCTCGATGCGCGCGCCCCGCACCTTGAGCTGATCGTCGATCCGGCCCAGGTATTCGAGCACCGGCGCGTCCGACCCACGCCGTTGCCACCTCACCCGATCCCCGGTGCGGTACCAGAGCTCATGGGATGGCTCGTCGGGCCGCTCGTCGGACAGCTGGGTGAGGGAGATGAAGCGCTCAGCGGTCAAATCCTCGCGGCCCTGGTAGCCCCGCGCGAGGCCGCGGCCCCGAACGTAGAGCTCACCGGTGACCCCCTCGGGCACCGGGTTGCGGTAGCGGTCGAGCACCGCCACGCCCATACCCTGAATCGGTCGACCGATGGGCACCGTCGATTCCCGGTCCTGATCGGCATGGAAGAGGTGCTCCACACAGCCCACAGTGGCTTCCGTGGGGCCGTATTCATTGTGGATCTGGACGTCGGAACCGAAAAAGTCCATGGCTTCGAGAGCCGCGCTCCGGCTCAGGGCCTCGCCACCGAGGATCAAGCGTTGGACCCGCCGCCGGCTGCTGTCGCCATCCCCAGCGCTGCCCTTGTCGCCGGCCGGTCGGGCGCGCAGCAGGGCCAGATGGGAGGGGGTGAGCTTGAGCACGTCGACCCGATCATCGTCCACCACGTCCAGCAAGGCGAGGTCCGCGCGTCGGTCGGTCTCGGGATAGATCCGGATGGTGCCGGCGGACGCCAGGGGCACGAAGATGGAGGTCACCGTCAGATCGAAGGTCAGGGGAGAGAATAGGGGGTAGGTCGGCGGGCCCCCGATGTCGTAGCGCCGGCAGGCCCAATCCACGTAGTTGGCCAGGGCGCGGTGGGAGATCACCACACCCTTGGGTCGACCCGTGGAGCCCGAGGTGTAGAGGAGATAAGCGGGGTCCTCGGGGCTCGGTGCCGACGATGGGATCGACGATTCCGTCTCCGTTCCGGGTTCGTCCGCGTCCAAACGGACCTCAAGGGTCCGAACGCTGGGCGGTAGGTCGTGGGCCTGTGGGCTCGTGATCAGCCCCTGAGTCAATACAAGGGACAAACCCGCGTCGTCGCACACCCACTGAAGTCGTTTTTTCGGCCATGCGGGGTCCAAGGGCACGTAGGCGAGCCCAGCCCGCTGGATCGCCAACATGGCGACCACCGCCTCCGGGCCGCGGGGCATCAAGATGCCGACGAAGGGTCCGGCGGATGCCTCCCGTAGCCGACCGGCGAGCTCATGGCTGACGCGGCCGAGCCGGCGATAGCTGAGATTCTTGAGATCTCGTCCCGCCAGAGCGGTTCGATCCGGGGCTTGGTGGATCGAGCGCTCGATCATCTCGAGCACCGTCGGCGGGCTGTCCGCGGGCGGTGCTGGGCCTTGGACGGCCCAGCCGTCGGCCTCGACCAAGGGCACCGACTCGATGGGTCGGTCCCAATCCTCGATCATCGCGTCCAAGAGCCGCGACAGATGGTCGACGGCTTGCTCGGAGCGGCAGCCCTCGAAGACGTGCTGATCAAGATCCAATTGCAGCTTCAGCTCGCCGCCTCGGTCGGGATCACGGCGGTCGAGATCACGGCGGTCGAAATCGTGGACATGGAGCCGCAGGGCGTGCTCCCGGTCGTGGTGGCCGGGGTAGAGCCATTCCGTGGTCACGGGTCGACCGGCGAAGGGGCCGAAAGAGCCCCGGATGACGTTGAGCAGGCTGTGAAAACCCCGTTGCAGGGCGGGCTCAGCCAAACCCGGTCCGGCGTGGCGTAGGAAATCCAGCCCGGCGATTCGCACCCGTCCCAGGAGCTCCACGAAAGTGATGTCGGGCTCCAGCTCGACGCCCATCGGGAAGACCTCGATCAGCAGGCCGGCGACGTCGGCGGCCTTGGGGCCGGATCGATTGTGAAAGGGGACTCCCAGGGTGAGGCGCTCGCCGCCGCCGAGGCGGTAGAGATAGGCCGGCAAAAGGGTGGCGAAGAGATTGAAGAGCCCGAGATCGAGGCTCAGGGCGCCGGTTTCCGGCCGTCGGGCCAGGGCCTTCAGGGCGTCGGATCGCTCGCGACCTAGGTTCAAGTCCAGCCGTCGACCGGCCGTGGTGCTCGGTTTGCGTCCGAAGAGCCGAGGGGGGCCGCCGGACCGTTGGGCCAGCTCGGCTTGCTCATGCCAGTAGGCCCGTGCCGTCTCGGGAATCGGACGTTCCTTGAGGCGCTCCACCTCAACTTGAAAGGAAGGCAGGGGCTCGAGGTCGACGGGCTCGTTGTTCTCGGTGAGCTCGTAAATCGCCGACATCCGACGGAAGATCACCGCCATGGACCAAGCGTCGGTGACCACGTGGTGTTGGCAGAGGTACCAGATCCATCGCTGCTCCGAGAGCTTGAGCAAGGCGGTGTCGAATAGCGGCTCGTGGTCGTCGAAAAGCCGTCGGCTGCGCGCGGCGAGCCAGCGGTCGGCGGAGGCTTTGGTGTCTCGGTCGCGGCTCAGGTCCTCGACGTGGAGCCGAAACTCATCGGCGGAGCTCGCCGGCAGCAGCCTGAGGCCGGGTTCCTCAGCGTCGCCGCCCGAGTCGTCGGTTTTGGGGCAACGCACCGTGCGCAAGGCCTCGCATTGACGGATCAGCTGCCGAAGAGATGCTTGGAAGCGGTCGGGGTCCAGCGGTCCTTGGATCTCGAAGGCAAAGGCCTGGTTGTAGAGCGGCGCCTCCGGATGCAACCGCTGTCCGGTGAGCATGAGCCGCTGCCCGTGCGTAGGCACGGTTTGGCCGGTAGGCACGGTCTCGCCGTCAGGCTCCGTCTGTCCGGGAAGCTCAGCCTTGCCGCGACGGTCAACCATGGGCGGCGGGCTCTCCTTTGCCGACCGGCTTGCGGGATTGGATGTAAGTGGTGATGGTGGCGATATCGATGAAATGTTCGATGGTCAGATCAGCGGGTGGCACGCTCATTTCAAATCGCTGCTCGATGAATTGCACCAAGCGCATGACGCCGAGGGAATCCACCAAGCCGCTGGTCAGCAGATCGTCGTCGGCATGGAGCTGGATGTCCTCGGCGTCTCGTCGCCCGCCGATCAGCTCCCGGCGGATGAAGTCGGCGAGCTGGTTTTCAATGTCTTCGCGATCGTGCATATCAGGGCCTCGAAGTGGATTTAGTGGATCTGCCGCCCAGGCCCGGCGCCACGGAATGAATTCCGAGGCTATCCTTGCCTTGCCCCCTGCAGGGGCGGCTCGGAAAAAATGCAGGGTAGCCCCACGAGGAGCGAGACCCGACTGCCGCATCGGGTATTCGCCCGAGGCTGGGTCTGGATGGGTTCAGTATCAGCACGCTAGGCATCGGAGGTCTCGGCGGCTTCGGCTTCAGCTTGTAAGCGGCGTCGGTCGATCTTACCGCTGGTGGTCCGGGGAAAGGCCGCCACCTCGCGGATTTCAGAGGGCACGGCATACCAAGACAGGCGGTCGACCAGGAATTGACGCAGCGCTTCCGGGTCGACTCCCGCGCCGTCTTTGGAGCTGACCGCGGCCGAAAGCTTACGGGTTTCGTCGTCGATGCGGACCGCAAATACCGCTGCTTCCTCCACCGTCGGGTGGGCGCTTAAAGTGCGCTCGATATCGTCCAGCTCGAGGCGATAACCGCGGATTTTGAGCTGGCGGTCTTTGCGACCGAGGAAGAGCAGCTCGCCGTCGGCCCGGGCCTGCACCAGATCTCCCGTGCGGTAAAAGACCCGCTCGAAACCGCCGTCCAGCGTCTCGGAGCAGAAGCATTTCTCGTTCAGCTCGGGCCGCGCCCAATAACCGCGCATCATGGTCGACGAGCGAATCACCAGCTCGCCCGGGTCGCCCACCGCCACGGGTTGATCCCGGTCGTCCAACACCCTGCCTTCCGTATCGCTCCAAATGCGTCCGATGGGCACGGGCTCGGCGTTGCGGGCTGGATCGGCGGCCGCCGCTGCGGGATCGGGCACCGGCGGCAGGTGGAAGTAGGTGCATTGATTGACCTCCGCCGGTCCGTAGACGTTGGAGAAGCGAGCTTGGGGCCAAAGGGCCATCAGGGCGTAGAGGTGTTTGCGGGCGAAGGGCTCGCCGCCGAACATCACCCAGCGCAGGCAGCCGAGCTGCCGCTCTTCCAACACCCCACGGGCGAGCAGCTGGATCAACGCCAATGGCACGGAATACCAAATGGTCAGCTTTTCGTCGGCCATCAGCTGGGAGAGGCTGGCGGTGAGCTTGGTGTAGGCCTCGGGAATGATCAGAGTGGTCGCGCCGGCCATGGGGCTCGAAAAATAGCCGAAGGTCGACATGTCGAAATGCAGGGGCGAGTGGTTGCCGATGCGGTCGTCCGGACCGACCCCATAGGTCGCTACCGACAGCCGGGCGTAGGCCAATCCGCTGCGGTGGGTGTGCATGATGCCCTTGGGCCGACCGGTGGAGCCGGAGGAGTACATGATGTAGGCGAGATCGTCGCCGAGCACGGAAATATTCGGTCCCGCCTCGGTCTCGTAGGCCGCGAGATCGGACCACGGGCGGCATTGGATTTGCTCGGCCTTGGAAGCCGGTGCTCGGGCGGCCAGCTCCGTGAGCTCGGCTTTCAAGTCGGGACCGATCACCGTTTGGATCCGTCCCGCGTTTTCCGTCCGCGCCAACATCTTGAGCAGGGTCTTGGCGGGCTGGGCATGGGTGATCACCTGACGGATGCCGCAATCCACGATCAGCCGCTCCAGGGCCTGGGCCGGCAGATGTGGATCCAAGGGCACGAACGCCGCTCCGGCTTTGAGAATGCCGAAGACCGCCAGGGCGGAATCCACGTGACGGGGCATGAAAATGCCCACGCGGTCCCCGCGACGGGCCCCTTCGTCGCGCAGCAGGTGGGCGAGCTGATTGGCCCGCCCCACCAGCTCGCCGTAGGTCAGGCTGCCGGCGGGAGACCGAAAGGCGTCGTGATCGGCGTCTTGCTCCGCCGCCCGGTCGATCAGCTGGGAGAGCAAAAAGCTCCTGGGCTGGGTCGGCTCCATCCCGAGCTATCCCCAGCCCAAAGCCCGTTCGAGGAACCACCAAGAAGCGATCAAACCCACCAGAATCGAGCCGAGGGTCAGCACCACCGGAAGGTAGAAGCGCGAGGTTCGCAGCACGAAAATGAGTGGGAAGACCGCCGCCACAATGGCCAGCTGGCCGAGCTCCACGCCGATGTTGAAGGCCAGGATCACCTGGGTCAGATGCATCATGCGGAAGGGCAGCTCGCCCATCACCGACGCGAAACCCATGCCGTGGAAGAGACCGAAGAAGAAGATCAACAGCCAGCTTTTCTCGTGGAAAACCGGCTTGAGATTGTTGAGCGCCACCAACACGATGGAGAAGGCGATGATCGACTCCACCAGGCGGCTGGGCAAGCTGATCACGTCGAGGGCGGCGAGGGCGAGGGTGATGGAGTGGGCGACGGTGAAGGTGGTGACGATGGCGACGATTTTCCAAAACGCCGACCGAAAATCGGCCACGGGTTGCCACGAGGTTCTGCCCGAGGCCTCGTCTCGACGTCGTTCGAGCACCGCCGTCAGCAGCAGGGCGATCAAAAACAGCACATGGTCGATGCCGATCCAAATGTGAAGAACCCCCTGCCAAATGAAGTCGCGGACTCTCAGCAGGCTTTCAATGCGGGTGAAATCGAGGGTTTGCTCGGCGGTCTGCGGAGCGAAGACCAAGGCGGTAAATTCCTCGCCGTATTCCTTGCCCGTGCGTCGATCGTATTCGATGCACAACAGATTTCGGTGGAATCGGTCGGTCTCGAAAAGCACCGTGTTTCGGATGTCCACCTGATCCGGAATCTCGGAGTCTTCGGTGCGGAAATGGTATTTGGCGAAGGTCCCGAGCCCTTCCACTTCCGCCACCTCGGTAGTGCCGAAGGCATAGGGAAGGATCTCTCCCGCCACCCGGATCTCGAAGCTCTGGCGCAGGTATTCCTGAATTTTCGGCGCCGTGGCCAACACGGTTTCCTGCCGGGCATCTTCGGCCTCGGGCAGATCCAGGCCCAAGGGACCGTCGAGATCGTCGAGCCGGATTTCGAATCGACCCTCCAGGTGGGTGGTCTCCACATTGAGCCAAACATAGCTCTCACCGGTCGCGTGGGCATGGGACGGGGTAACGTTCACACCCAAGCCGGCGATCAAGACGGCGAATATCCAACTGCATAGGTGCAGACGGCTTCGGAGCCGGTGATGTCGGCCCATGGCGATCGATGTGGCGGGGTGGGATGCGCGGGCTCTGTGGCGGGCGATCAGCAACACAAACGAGATCCTCCGTCCGAAAGACGACGATGAAAGGCCCCTGGTCGGCGCGTGCTCGCGTCGACTCAGGCCCGGTGGCGTGGCTCACATGTCTTCGTGTGGCGCCATCATATAGATGAGGTCGGCGTTTGGGAACGTGAGGCGAGATCGTCTTCGCCTTCGGCCGTGGGGCGATCCTTGTGATCGCCCTTTTTTGATCCCTCTGCAACGTCCGTCGTATGCTGGACCGAATCTTGGGGCATCCGAAGCCCTTCTCAAAGAGCCGGCAGGCCGTCGGCCGGCCCACCGCGGGACCCGAACGTCCCGGCGAGCTACCCACGGAGACCGAAAGCATGGATTTCAGCTGGACCGAGGAACAGGAGCGTCTCTATGGGGAAGCGGTCGATTTTGCCCGCCGGGAGCTCAACCACGAGTTGCCCCGTCGAGATGCCGAGGGTGAGCTGAACCTGGAGGGTTGGCGGAAGGCGGCGGATTACGGGGTGCTCGGATGGTGCATGCCGGAGGCCTACGGTGGGGGCGGGCTCGACGTGGTGACGGCGATCCGCCTGCTCGAAGGCATCGGTTACGGCTGTAAGGACAACGCCTTGACTCTAGGCCTGAACGGTCAGATCTGGAGCGTCCAGGCTCCTCTGCTGCATTTCGGCTCCGAGGCGCAGAAGAAGAAATACCTGCCTCGACTGTGCTCGGGGGAGCTGATGGCCGCCCACGGCATGACCGAGCCGGAATCCGGCTCAGACGCTTTTTCTTTGCGCACCACCGCGGAGAAAGTGGACGGGGGATACCGGCTGAACGGCCACAAAACCTATGTCGGCCTGGCACCGGTGGCCGGCTTGAGCCTGGTCTTCGCCAACACCCGTCCGGAGGTGGGGCAGTGGGGCATTTCCGCCTTCCTGGTGGAGAAAGCATTCGACGGCTACGAGGCTCCGCCGCCGCGGCCGAAAATGGGTCTTCGCACCAACCCCCTGGGCGATATCGTCTTGAAAGATTGCTTTGTGCCCGAGGAAAATCGCCTCGGCCCCGAGGGCATCGGGGTGAGCATCTTCAACTACTCCATGGATTGGGAACGGGGCTTCATCTTTGCGAGCCACGTGGGCTCCATGGCCCGTCAGCTGGACGAATGCGTGGAATTCTCCCGTCGACGCAAGCAATTCGGCCAATCCATCGGCGAGTTCCAAAGCGTTTCCAATCGCATCGCCGACATGCGCCTGCGCCTCGAAACCTCCCGTCTGCTGCTCTACAAGCTGGCCTGGATGAAAGAAAACGACCAGCCCGCCATGCTCGAAGCCGCCATGACCAAGCTGCACGTGGGCGAGGCCTTCGCCCAAAACAGCCTCGACGCCATGCGCATCCACGGCGCCAAGGGCTATTTGGCGGAATTCGAGGTCGAGCGCGACGTGCGCGACGCCCTCGGCGGGGTGATCTACTCCGGCACCTCGGACATCCAACGCAACATCATCGCCAAGATCACCGGGGGTTGATCCGGGTTACGGAGGCAGCACGCCGCGGAAGACCGTGTCCCGCAGATCGATGCTCCAGATCTCCCGCCCCTTGGTGAGATCCACGGCCACGAGCCTGAGGCCGTGGGTTTCGAATTCACCGGACGCTGAGCGCCGATGGAAGGGTGAGGACTCGTGGACGAGGGTCTCGCCGTCGACGAAAAACCGCGCGGTGGAGACGGGGCGGTCGACTCGGCCTATTACCTTGCCCTCACCGCGGTGGAGCACGGTCCAGCGATAGACGTTCCACGGGTCGTTGTCGGTCTTTTCGCTCGCCAGCACGTGCTGATCGTTGCCGGAGCGGAATTGACGACCTTCGACGCCGACTAGGCGCTCCTCGCTGCTGAGGTCGAATCGTCGGCTCTCGCTTCGGGGGGCTGCGGCGGCGTCGACCGGCTGGGCGGTGCGGGCCGCGGGGTCGAGGCGGAAGGCGCCTTCGAGCCGCTTCAGCGCTTGGCTCTCCTCGCCCGAAGCCACGGGCATGCCCCGCAGGGGTCGGCTGAAGAAGCTCCAGGTCAAAAACAGCTCACCGCCGACCCCTGTGGTGACCACGGTGGTGTCGGCTTGGAAGCTTTGGTGGGGACGATCCACCACCCAGCCTCCGGTGCCTTCGGGCAGGGCCGCGCTGATTTGGGACACCACGTCGCCGGTATGGATGTCGAGCATCACGATCTCCGCCGTGCCGAAGCCGTTCGGCTCGGCGAGGGCGACGAGGTACGGGCCGAAGAGACCGAGGGGACGGTCCGCCCCTTCGCTCTGCCAGATGGCTTTGCCGGCGGCCTCGGAGCCGGTGTCGTAGGCGGCGACGCCGTCCTTGACCATGGCGTACAGCCGGCCTCGCGCGGGATCGACCACCACGCCGGGTCGCATGACGAAGCTCTGGGACGAGAGATCGAGGGCTTCCGCCGTCGGCGGCTGGTAGGCGAAACCCGGCGCGGCGGTGGAGCCGAATGCGGCTAGACCGAAGCAAAGGATGGAGCCGAGAGATCGGCGGAGAGTGGGTGCCATGGAGGTGAAGCTTCCTTTTCTAAAATAAACCTTTGTTCTCGAAACCTTGGATTGGATTTTGCGATGAATCATGGTGTCCTCCTTCACGGTACCGAGCTCGCCCAAGCCGAATCGTCACCGGACTCGAAGCCGTCGGTGAAGATATCGGCGCCCGGGGCGAGGGCTGGTTGTAGCTTGAAGGCACCTCGACCGAGCAAGCCCGCGATCAAGGCGTCGTCCGCGGCGTCGTAGTCGAGCTCCATGACGATGGCGTTGGGCAGGTCGGTGCCGAGGGCGTCCCAATCGGTGAAACCGGTGCTCTCGAAGGCCACATAGGCCCCGCGATTCGCGCCGACCACCAGGGCGTTGTCATCGCCGGGGATGAACACCATGGTGCGGAAGGTCCCCGGATCAAAGGACGACAGCAGATCGCCTGTGACGTCGCCCCAGGTCGAGCCTGCGTTGGTGGAGAAGAAGACCTGGTTCGAATCGAGGGCGAAGAGCCGGCTCGGGGCGTCCGGGTCGATGGCCAAGTCGTGGACCGTGCCCCCCGGCGGGGTGACCGCCACCAGCGGTGCCGGTGGTGCCGTGGTCCGACCGAAGATATCGCTGTTGTCGGCCACGTAGAGCAAGTCGGCATTGCCCGGCACGCCGTAGACGATGGGATCGCCTTGGGAGCTGTTGACCCGGATGCCGTCACCGATCGCCGACACGGTGGAGCCGTGGTCCGTGGATTCGTAAGTCCCGTTGCTCGCACCGATGATCAGGCGATTGCCGTCGAGCTCGTTGACCGCGATCGGGGTGTAGAACTGCGCCGTCAGCGGATCTCCACCACCGACCAGGGTGAGGCTGGGAAACGATTGGACCTGAAGCTCATTGGCGCTGTTATAGGTGCGTTTTCTGAAGCCGCTGAGGAATTGAAAGCTGGTGAACCGGGCCGAGGTGCCGGGTGTGGAATGGTCGTCCACCGCGGTATCGCCGCCGTCGGCGGTGGAGGTGCTGAAAAATTCGGGCATATCCGGCACCAATTGCTCGGTGGAGCCGGTGTCTTGTGCACCTCCGAAGACCACATTGGCGTTGGAGTCGTAGGCCACCCCGTGGTATTCGGTGGTTTGTAGATCGCCGATCAACGAGAACCAATCCCCGGCGGCCGAGCCCGGTGAGGTGCGTTTGTAGATGCCGCCATCGTCGGTTTCGATCAAATTGCCGGCGGCGTCGAAGGTCATTTCTCGGGAATCGGCGTGGGGTGACGACGAGCTCGCCGTGCCCGAGTGGGTGATGGGCGTCCACTGGCTACCTGCCGCGGCCGAAGCGTCTCCGCGGAAAATCCGACCCGAGTAGTCCCTGGCGCCGATGGAGTTCGGGAAGAAAACGGGCGCGCCCGAGCCCTCGCCGGAGTAGGGCTGTCGATCTCCGGCCAGGTAGACGATGTTGACGTCGGAAGGATCGGCGACCACGGAAAGGTGGGTCCCGCCTTGGCCACCCGGATGGATGCCGAGAGCGAAACCGCCGTTCTCGATGGTTTCGGGAATATCCATCTCCGTCCAAGTGCTGCCACCGTTGCCGGAGCGGAAGAAACCGGCGAGCCGGCCGAAGGTCACGATGGCGGCATAGACGTTGGTGCCCGAGGGCCCGACGGCGAATTCCACATTGTTCACGCTGCCGCTGAGCAGGGTCTCCATGGCGGCGCTCGACACCTTGGTCCAAGTGGCGCCGGTGTCGGTGCTTTTGTAAACGCCGTTGACACCGCCGAAATCGTCGGCGTCGACCATGCTGGTGTAGAGGATGGTGTTGTCGCTGGGGTCGCCGACCAAGTCGTGGGATCTGCCCCCGGGTAGGCCGGTGGTGGAGCCGTCACCGTTGGAAATCGGGGTGAAGCTCGCGCCGGTATCCGTCGATCGGTAAATGCCGCGGTCACCGCTGCCGGTATTCACCGACACCACCAGGGTGGCGCCGCGCGGGGCGACTCCGGAGATATTCTTGCCCGCCAACGTGCCGCCTCCGTCGATGGAGGACCAGGAAGCACCTCCGTCGGTGGATCGCAGCAGGCCGATGCGGTCGCCGTTGCGGCCGTAGCTCGAATAGCTGCCGATGCCCGCCAACAGGGTTTGATGGGTGCCGTCGGTGGGATCGAGGGCGAGAGCGCCGATCGACAGCGAGTCTTGGTCGTCGCTGAGGTGGGTCCAATTCGGGCTCGCCGCGGTGGCGTTGGTGGTCTTCCACAAACCGCCGTTGGTGGCGCCGATCCAGAGGGTGTCCGCGTCGCTGGGGTGGGCGACGACCACGTGCACCGCACCCACGATCTGATCGTCTTCGCCCACGTTCTCTACCTGGCCGTTGCTGGCCGGGCCGGGGCCTTGGTCCTGCCAAGCTCCGCCGAAAGCTCTTTGCGTTGAGGTCGGCGCAGGCGCGGCGGCAGGCGCGGCCGGCCCAGGCGCGGCCGGCCCAGGCGCGGCCGCGGACAAAGGTACGACGATCAAGAGACTGAGCACCGATCCGACAGCGGCCCGAGAGACTGAGCTTTGCCGATGCCGGCTCTGCCGATGTCTAGGTGCCATTCCAAGAGTGAATGGGTTTCGGATTCTCCGAGTCATTTGGGCTCCTTCGTGGTTCGAGGTCGACGACGATCGGCCGAGGCCGAGGAGGGCGACGATCCATGCATCCGATAGAGGCTTTTTATACGAAGTCTATAGGGAAGTCAGTCGATGTGGGCTGGGTCGCAGGGAAGGCTATCCAGCCGGAGCTTCGGGTAGATCGAGCGAAAGGCGGGCAACATAGATCGCGAGATCGACCGGCGAAAACCGCATCGGGCGGACAGGCCAAGCAGAATAAAAATCTCTTGGGAGAAGTTGGGATAAGATGAAGGCACAGCCCCCCGATTGACGGCTCTGAGAGCCCTAGAGGACGTTTGGTGGAATCGGATAGCGATTGGATCAAGGTGCGTGATGCGACGGGTGAGATCCTTCACCGGGTTCCCATCATCGTGTTGGTCGCCAACGCCGAAGCGTCGATCATCTACGCCAACCATGCTGTAGAGTCGGTGTTGGGCTATCGCCCGGACGAGGTGATGGGCGAAGGTTGGTGGGTCCTGACCCGACCGAGCGCCGAAGACCGCGAGCGCGCCCGCAGCTTCATCAAGAAGAGCGTGCTCAGCGGCGAGCTGCCCAGCACCGACCCCTACGAAGAAAAAATTCTCACCCGTTTCGGTGAAACCCGCTATCTCCTCTGGCGAGACGTGCTGGGTCCCCACGGAACCCTGATCGGTGTCGGCGAAGACGTCACCGAGCGTCGAAAAGTCGATCGGGAGCTTCGCCGGGCCAAACGACAGGCCGAAAAAGCGGCGGTCCGGCAGGCGGATTTCTTGGCCAATATGAGCCATGAGATCCGCACACCCATGAACGCGGTGACCGGGGCGTCGAGCCTGCTGCTCGACACCTCCCTCGACCCGAAACAAAAAGAATTGGTGGAAGTGATCCGCTCGAGCGGTTTGAACCTGCTCGGCTTGGTCAACGACATCCTGGATTTCTCTCGCATTCAATCCGGTGCGCTGAGCCTGGAACGGCGCGCTTTCCAGATGGAGGATTGCGTCGAGGAGGCGATCAGCTCCGTGGCCTACCAAGCGGCCAGCAAAGGAGTGGATCTCGGTTTCGAGATCGACCGGAGCCTGCCGGAGGAGTTGGTGGGGGACGACACCCGGATTCGTCAGGTGATGGTGAATCTGCTGGCGAACGCGGTGAAGTTCACCCGCTCGGGTTGGGTCTTCATGGAGGTCAAGAAGGGAGCTGAGCTCGCCGGCGAGCGCACGGAAGTCCTGGTGACCGTCGAAGATACCGGCATCGGTATCGCTCCGGAGCAAGCGGAGCACCTCTTTGATCCATTCGCCCAGGCGGAAGCGTCCACCAGTCGACGATACGGAGGAACCGGCCTCGGCCTGACCATCAGCCGACGGTTGTGCGAGCTCATGGGCGGCACCATCGGCTTCGACTCAGAGAAGGGCAAAGGGTCCACCTTCCGTTTTTCCTTCATCTGCAACGCGCCCTTGCCCTCTGAAGACAACGGGCTTCAAATGTCGTCGGGCATCTTCGTGACCGCCGTCTTTGAACGCCGGGTCCTGGTGCATGGACTGCCCGAGGCCAGCCGCCGGGTGTTGATGAGCTGGCTCGAGCGCTGGCGGGTCAAGGTGGTGGAGTCGGCACCGGCGGACGAGATCGCTGATCTGAATCTCGATCTGGCGGTCGTGCGCATCAGCCGCGCCAATCGGCGCGGAGTCGCCCTTTTCCGGGCTTTGGAATCGGCCGGAGTTCCGATCCTGGGGGTGATGGGTTTGACGGAGGAGCTGGCTGCTCGCCGATCCAAGCGCCTCTCGGGTCAGCTGATCGTGCCGCTCCGCTCCGCCGAGATGGAACGGGCCGTGCGTGGGGCATTGGGATTGCCTTTGATCGAGACCAAGGTGGAAGAAGAGCCGTCGGAGCTGCCGGAGCTGGCGGATTTGAGGATTCTGCTGGGCGAAGACAACCCGGTGAATCAGATGATCGCCCTGATGATGTTGGAGAGCCTAGGGCTCCAAGCGGAAGTGGCGGGCAACGGCTTCGAGGTGCTCAAGGCCCTGCAAAGGGAACCCTTCGACGTCATTTTGATGGATGTTGAGATGCCTGAGCTCGATGGTCTGGAAACCACCCGTCGGATCCGCAACCAGCTGCGCAGCCGGGTTCAAATCATCGCCGTGACCGCCAACGCCATGCAAGGAGACCGGCAGCGATGTCTCGAAGCCGGCATGGACGACTACATCTCCAAGCCGTTTCAAGTGGATGTCCTGCATCGGGTGCTCGGGGAGTGCCGCCGACTGTCGGACCTCAGTCCCGCGCGATCCGCCAAAACCCACAGCGAGGCTCCCGATTCCGGGGAGCTGTGTCCCTTCATCACCCGCTGCCCCATGTTTCCCCTCTTCGAGAACGAGCCCATCCGGCGGGTGTATCAGCTGACCTATTGCAAAGGGGACTACCTCGAATGCCACCGCTACAACTTGGCCAGCAACGGCACCATGCCCGACCCTCGCCTGCTGCCGGATGGTGGCATGTTGCCCTCCGCCCCTACGGTCGGTAAGGAATCGGGGTCAAAACCCGAGTAGCCGGATATCTAATCTGAAGACGTCGGTGCTCCACCGGGCTTAGCCCTTTCCCGGAAGGCCTGGGAGGCCACTCCCGGAGCATCCTCTCGGCCCGGATTGAGCTGCGAGCCGGGCCGCTTCCAGAATCCCTCCGGAGATTGACCGGAAACACCCCGACGAAAACGAGAGCGGTTGACCCGAAGCCGGAAGCCCACGTTGCGGCCTTCAAAGTCTTCCTCGCCGAACCAGGAACGACGCCATCGCTTTCGTGCCCCGCGAACCAAATCGTCGATCAGGTCACCGAGCACGAAATACACGGCAACAAAAAGGATCAGGCCCCTGAGCAGGTCGTAGCTGTCGAAATGCGGCACGGTCAGCCTCCTTTCCGTCTCGTGTGGATTTTAGCGCACGCCGCTATGAAGAGTTGTGGATCACGTGCAAGGGGTGGGCTCAGCTCACGGTTTCCTCTTCCCAAGGCTCCGGCGCAGCCACTCCTTGATACAACACCTCGCAGACGGCGGTGACCGCTAGGCAACCCACCATCGTCTTGCCGACCAGAACCTTGTGATGCTTCTCCATGAGGGACTTTGCATACTGGTACTGCTGATGCTCACCGCTGATGCTGCCCTGGTTGGGCGGGAAGAAAGAACCGATCAGAAAAAGAAATGCCCACAAGCTGAGCCCTTGCACGGTCCGCAAGATATTTCGAAACCGCTCTTTGCGTTCCCAATTGTCCAGCGCTTCTTGGTAATTCATGTTGCCCTCGTCGACTGAATCGCTGCCTTCACCGATTCCATTCGGGATCCAGCGGAGGCGTTTCGAGGAATACGCCCCTAAAGCATAGGAAATTCGAGCTTCAGCTCTGATTCTGCGGCGGCAGGGCGGCAATTCCACCCTGGAGCTCTCCGGAGTCCAAAACCGCGCCGAGATGCCAGCTGCTATCAGCTGATCGCTGGCATTTAGTCCGATTAGATATCTTATGTAAACTTTAAAGAAGACAGCCATATTCTGAGCAGCCAAACACTCAGGTGAAGGAAACCTCCCGGGAGGCCTGTGCTCAACGAAGCTCGGCCGAGGTGAGATGACTGAAGTCCTGGTCCCACTATGCACCATGAACCTTACGGACCACACGACTTGAGAAAACTCACCAAACCTAAGGAGTCCGCCATGATCTTCACCAATACCTTGACTCGCCGACGCCCGGCCGCTCCCCCAGAGACCTCGCGCCACGCCCTCTTGATGCTCGCTATCTCCTTGGTGATGTGGGGCACGAGCCTGCAGAGCCAGGCGCAGCTCGACTGCAGCGAAAGCCCTTTCGGCGCGGTCGTCGTCACTAGAGGCGATCTTGAAGCGGCCGTCACGTTCAAGAACGCCGAGGATCAGCTCCAGAGTATCTGGTCACCGACAGGCTCGACCGTAGTGATGATCTCACCGACTGCCGGCAGCCGCAGACCCATGCTGTGACGAGCTCGCCGATGTCGGCCGAGAAGCAGCTGGGTCGCCCGCCGAGGCCGCCGGAGGTCACCAGCCCGAGCCATCCGTCCGATCGAGCCTCGAAGTCGAGCTCGCCGGTCTTCGAATGGCGCCAAGCCGATGGCGACACATCGGAGATCTCCGGCTATCGATGGCTCTTTGGTCGCTCACCAGACACCGTGCCGGACGAAAGAAACGACGGCATGCGATCCATCTTGGAGATGTCAGAAGTCCCCGACGGCGGGTGGTACCTCCACGTGCGGGCCGTCGACAAGGACGGCCAATGGAGTGAGACGACCCACTACGGACCGGTCCGAATCGGCGCCTCGGACCTATAGCCATCAAACGGATCCGGCGGGTAATCCGCCGGATCCGTTCCGATCTTGACCTCTGGTGGCGATCGTCAGATTCCCATAAGCCTTGCTTCGGGATCTGCTAAGGTTTATTTGTCTGTACAATTGCTGTCTCATCACAATCCCGGACTCGAACGGACCGTCATCGACGGGCCCAAGAAGCGCTTCGCGAAGTCTCCAAGAGCGCCGGGCATGGCGGAACCCCAATCCCATGAAATCGTCCCATCTGCTTCTTGCTCTTTTGCTCCTCGTGCCCACGGTGGCTCTTTGGGCCCAGTTGCCCCCTGCACAGGCCGACGATCCCTGGCCCGGCTTTCGGGGCCCCGACGGCAGCGGGCGGCTCGACGTCGAGCTCGGGGCAGGTCCTAAGACGCTACAGACCCGCTGGATTCGCTCGCTCGGTAGCGCCTATTCCGGCATTGCTGTGGGCGGAGGTCTGTTGGTCACTGCGGGGCGGGGCGAATCCGACGATTTCGTCATGGCCTTTGATCCGGAAGACGGCGAGGAGCGCTGGCGCTACCCCTTGGAACCGGCGTACGACGGCCATGACGGCTCCCACGACGGTCCGATCGCCACACCGGCCATCGCCGATGGGCGGGTGTTCATGGTCGGTGCCGCCGGCCGGGTGGCAGCGCTACGGCTGAGCGACGGTACGGAGCTTTGGACGCGCCATTTGGTGGAGGATTTCGGCAGTGAGGAGCCTCGCTACGGTTTCGGTGGCTCCCCCGCCGTGGCGGGCTCGATGGTCGTCCTGTCGATCGGCGGGAACGACGACGGATCCTTGGCTGGTTTCGACGTAGAGAGCGGCGAGCTGCTTTGGCGCAGCCTGCCGGATTCGATCTACAGCGGCTCGCCGATTGTGGCCGAGGTCCACGGTGAGACCCAAGTGCTGATGCTGTCGCCGAATTACGTCACCGGCCTCGACCCCCAAAGCGGAAAGGTGCTTTGGCAGGACGAGCACGGTGAGAAAAACGCCGCCATGGGCGCCCTCAGCCAGAGCGTGCTGCCCCTCGGCGGCGAGCGTTTCTTCGTCAAGCACGGCGAGGACCGGGTGATGGTGCTCGAGGTCCAAGCCGGGCCGGACGGATTCACCACCTCGCGATTGGTGGAAAGCCGCGGTCTGACCAAAAGTTACAGCCCGCCGTCCCTGGTCGACGGTGTGCTCTACGGCTACACGGGTCGGCTGCTGAGCGCCGTCGACACCGCGTCGGGCGCCCTGCTCTGGCGTTCACGGGCACCCGGAGACGGTTTCCTGGTGGCGCTCGGTGACCGATTGGCGGTGTTGACCAAAAAGGGCACCCTTCACCTCGGCGCGGCCGACCGCGGTGGCTGGGTGGAAGAGGATTACCTGGAGCTCTTTGCCGATCTCGCTTGGTCGCCGCCGAGCGCCTCGGGTCACAGCATCTACGTCCGCAGCCTTGGGCAAATCGCACGCGTGGATGTGGTCCACGACGGCACGGCCCGGGTCGCCCCTGAGGTCGAGCCACCGACCGCGCTTCGGGCCCTGGCCGACGAGATCGCCGCTGCCGATGGCGATCCGCAGACCGTCGCGGCAGCCGTCGACCGCTTTCTCGCCGGGCGCGAGCTGCCGTGGGTCGACGGCGAGGACGTGCTCTTCCTGTGGCGCGGGGAGGCCGAGGACGTGGCCATTGCCGGCGACATGATCGGCATTCGCCGCGAGGAGGTGATGCACCGGCTGACCGGCAGCGACCTCTGGTGGTGGCAGACCCGCCTCGATCGACGGTCGCGCGTTCACTACCTGTTCTTTGTCGACAAAGAACCCGCCGTCGACCCGAGCCACCTACGACGCACCCGTTCGACCATCCTCGGCCCGGATTTGGACTGGCAGCGGGACGTGCCCCTGGAGATGTCGTGGCTCGCCATGCCCGATTGGCCGGGTCGACGGCTGCCGGGACGGGGGCACCTCGAGGAAATCGAAATCCAGCTACCTGTACCCGAAGCTGAAGCCGAAGCCGCGGACGCTCAGCCGACGGAGCCCCAGACCAAGCCGGCTCGCTTCCCGGTGTGGCTACCGCCCGGCTACGACGCCGTCGACGAGCGCTATCCGGTGATCTACGTGCACCATCCGCAAGCGCGCGAACAAGGACGCTGGACGGAAACCCTCGACCGAGCAGTCGGCCGCACGGTCGCGCCGGTGATCGTGGTCTTCTTGGAGACCGCGCCCGGCGAAGCGCTGGCCGAGGTGCTCGTGCCGGCGGTCGACGCCCGCTTCCGCACCCGCGCCGAAGCCGAAGCTAGGGCCAACGTCGGCATGGGCTTCCACACCTTGACGCCCCTCGACGCCACCTTCCAGCCGGCCGGTGTCTTCGGCCGTCTCGGCATCCAGAGCTACTTCGGCATCGAGCAGGAGATGGCGGATCTCACCGCCCTCGTCGGCGAGCTGACCGCCGAGGACATGTCCCTGCTCGCCTACGTGGAATGGGGCAGCTGGGATATCCACAGCGCCCACGAAGCCGCCGACGTGCGCGACTCCGGTCGTTGGTTGGAAGACTTCCTCACGCGGCGCGGATGGCGGGTGTTCGGCGGCGAAATGCCCGACAGCACTGATTTTTTAAGTTGGAACAGCCGCACCGAGCTGCTGCTCCAAACCCTCTTCCCCATCGACGGCGCCGTGCCCGAAGACGAGCTCCGGCGATGGCTGGGAACGACTGCCCCTAAAACGACTGAGAAGTAAATGGAAAGTCCATCGAAGGCGCATCGAGGTTCACCATGTTGACGAATAAGACCCTTCGTTCCACCCGCCGACGTTTTCGCTCCCAGCCGATGGCTTTCGGCGTGCTCGGCCTCTTTCTTTCCACGTGCCTGCTCGCCCAAGCCCCAGAGGCTGCGCCCGAGACCGAGCCGGATGAGGTCGACAAAGAGGTCGTGCTGGAAGAGATCATGCTTGAAGAGATCACAGTCACCGCGCGTAAGCGGGCCGTCGAGATCCAGGAGGCGCCGGTGGCGATCTCCGCCGTCGACAGCACGCCCCTCGAGCGGGCCGCAATCACCAAGCTCGACGACTTCAACGGTTACGTGCCGGGTCTCACCATCTCCAAGAACGACGGTGCAGGTCGGGTGGTGGCGATCCGCGGCGTCGGCTGGGAGACGGCCCAAAATCTGGCCACTCAGCCCAGTGTGCTGGTCTATTGGGACGGCCTCTACCTGGCCAATCCCCTGGCCATGGGCCTCGACTTCGGCGAAATCGAACGCATCGAGGTGCTGCGCGGCCCCCAAGGAACCGAATTCGGCCAGAGCACGACCGGCGGCACCATCAACCTGATCACCAAGAAGCCGCGCCACGGTCAATTCAGCGGCGCCCTCGACCTGCAGGCCGGCACCTACGGCTTGGTGCAAGGCCGGGCCAATCTCAATCTTTCGCCCGGCGATCGCTTCGCCCTCTTCGGCTCGGTGAGCCAACGGCAGCACGATGGTTTCGCCGAGATCCGAGCCGGCGCCCTGGACGGCTACGAGCTGGACGACGCGGATGCCCTCTCCGGCCATCTGGCCGCGTCCTGGCATGTCGGCGACAGCGTCAGCGCCCGCCTGAGCGGCTATTGGCACGATTCCGACCACAACGGTGCCGCCCAAAAACACATCGACGACCCCAACCCCGATCCCCGGGAGCTGACCCAGGACTACCCCAGCACCTTCGCACTCGACAACCAAAGCCTTTCGCTCACCTTCGAGTGGCAGACCCCCTGGGGTTTTACCGCTACGTCTCTAACCGGCTGGCAGAAGCTCGAAAAGGAGCAAACTCTCGACGGAGACCGGTTGACCAGCGATCTCGTGTCGACCAATCTCACCGGTTTTTTTCCGGCCAATTTCGACCTGTTGCTCTATTGGGATAACAACAGCGAAGCCTTCAGCCAGGAGATCAACCTGATCTCCGTCGGCGATCGGCTGGATTGGGTGGCGGGCGTTTATTACCTGGACCACGAGAATTTCAACGACTTCCTCGAGGCTGTCGGGCCGGGCACCTCTTCCGACTTCCAAGCCCAATTGGACAACCCCTCGCCTCAAACCCTGCCCCCCTTCCAGGCGCCGCTCGAATTCGTCGAAACCCGCACGCTCACCCGCGAGGACACCGCGGTTTACGGCCAGCTGACCTATCGTTTCAGCGATCGTGCAGCCTTCACCTTGGGCGGCCGATATCAGCGCGACGAATCCATCGATGAGGCCACCCAATTCTGGTTTTTCGACAGCGAGCAGGTGCTCAAAGACGACGTCTTCACCTGGAAGGTCGGCCTCGACTTGAACCTGGGCGACGGGCGCCTGCTATACGGCCTGGTCTCCACCGGCTGGAAAAACGGTGGCAACAGCCCGGGTGCCCTGGCAGGAGCCCTCGACGTGCCGCCCAACTTCGAGCCCGAAGAGGTGACGTCGCTGGAAATCGGCAGCAAAAATACCTTCGCCGGCGGCCGGGCCAGATTCAACGCCGTGGCCTATTACTACGACTACGAGAACTATCAATTTATCCAAGAGGATCCCGTGCCCTTCGCCGGCGGCACGGGCAATGTCCCGTCCCTCGACATCTACGGCTTGGAAACGGAATTCAGCTGGCTGATCAACGACCGCTGGCGTCTCGACGGCCAAGCCTCCCTGGCCGATGGTGAGGTCACCGGCGATTTCTTCGTATTGGATACGGTCGACTTCTTGAATTCGGGTTTCGGCCGATTCACCCCCACCGGCGTCGCCGATCGGGCCAGTCTTCGGCGAAACCTGAACGGCAACACCCCGCCCAAGCTGGTGGAGCAAAGCCTGAGGCTCGCCCTGGGCTACAACAAGCCCTTGAGCAACGGTAACCTCTTCAGCTCGGGCGTTGAATACATCCATCGCGGAGAATTCCAATACCGAGTGTTCAACAACCCCGCCGTCGACACCGTGCCCGCCTACGACGTCGCCAACCTCTTCTTTGAGCTGGATTTCGGCAAGCAACCCCTGTCCCTCGGGCTGAACGTCAGCAACCTTTTCGACGAAGACGGCGTGAACTCACGCTTCAGCAACCCTTATGGGCTCCACACCACCAGCGAAGAATACATTGCCCCGAGGCAAATCGTCGGTCGGGTGAGCTATCGGTTCTAACGGCCTGTGGTGGAAATGGCCTTAGTTGCTTGAGGCCACGGCGAGCGCGAGCTCCCGCAATTGAAGGCCGCCCGGCGACGGGCGGCCCTTTTGTCTGCGGCCTTGTTATCTTCAGTGGCTGGTCTGTCGGATAACTCGGAGCGCTGCATCCGGCAAGGCCTTGCTCTCGACGCTCAACTCGCCGGCCAATAGCCGCCGGCGACCGTCGCGCGCTTTCGCCACGGGCGCTAAGCCCGCCCACCCGTCCAACACAGCATCGCAGCCCAAGAACCGAGCATCGTAAGCCATTGCCCACCCGGGAAAGGGATTGGGTAATTGCATGCCCACTTCAGAAGGGTTTTTTCGAAAAGGCGCCCTTTTTTGGTGGTGAGGTGGCCGGCACAGATCGTGCTCTTCTGTATACAAGTCGGTATACAGGTCGGTGCACCATTTCGGTCTTTTCGACGACTCAAACGGTTTTTAAGGATTGGGCTCCGCTCCGCAGGGTGGTCGCTCATTTCGACCTCATTCTTCTTTGGAGTAAATCATGCTGCTTGAAGCTTCCTTGCGTCGTGTTCGGAATTCCTTGAGATGGACCTCAACCCTTCTCGTCCTCGGGTTCGTCCATCTCTTCACACCCTCGGGCGTGCAGGCCCAGCCTGTTTCTCCGGAGATCAACAAGATCGACAAGGCCTTCATGCCCCCTGAGCCCCTGCAAGTGGGCGAGGTCAAACCGATCGAGCTTTCCTTCGACCGGGAATACGGCACCGTTCAGCGCCACGAGATTCACCATCCCGAGGCCTCTTACATCAAGATCCACTTCCGTGAGCTGAGCTTGCAAGAAGGAGAGACCCTGACCCTCTCCAATGCCGATCGCACCGAGGTGTATACCTATCCGAAACCCGCACCCGCCGGTCCCAGCCCGGACCTTCCGCCGATGTCCGATCCGGGTGAGCCGGACGAACCGAATTCAGAGTCCAAATTCCCGAGAAAAAACAACATCCAACGGGATGTCTGGGGCATATCCGTGGACGGAGACACGGTGATTCTCGAGGCACACCTAAAGGACGGCCGGGGCACCGCCGTGGCTCTCGACAGCTACGCCCACGGTTATCCCTGGCTGAACGATGATTTCGAAGAGACTTACGAAAAGAGCATTTGCGGCAGCAAAGACCATCGCCGCGTGGCGTGTTACGACTCCTCTCACCCCACGGAATACGCTCGGTCCCGGGCTGTTGGCGTGCTCCTCTTGAACGGTACCCGCATCTGTACGACTTGGAGAATCGGTCCCAGCAATCACATGCTCACCAACGAGCATTGCATCACCAGCCAGGCAGACGTGAACAACACCGAGGTTTGGTTCAACTATCAACACAACAATTGCGTCGGTCTTTTCGGCGCGGGCAAAACCAAGGTCGATGGCGACACCCTTTTGGCGGACGATGTGGCGCTGGATTTCGCCCTTTTCACCATCGAGAATCTCGCCTCGGTGAATCATTTCGGCTTCCTCCTGCCCGATCTGGATCCGGTGGCACAAGATCAGGAGATCTATATTCCGCAACATCCGGGTGGCAAGCGTAAGCGCATGTCGATCGAAAGCGACCAGAACACCGGAAACGTGTGCCGGGTAGATGTCCCCGTGACCGACGGTCCGGCCTTTGCCGGCAGCCCGGCCGATACGGATATGGGTTATCTCTGCGACACTGAGCCGGGAAGCTCGGGCTCGCCGGTTTTGGCTCGGGACTCCCACGGTGTCGTCGCTCTGCACCATGCTGGAGGTTGTGAAAACCAAGGGGTTCTGATGACCGAGATCTGGCCCGAAATCGAAGCCTTCATCCCCCTCGACGAAGAGCTGACCGTGGCCAATTTCGGCGGCAGCATGTGGTTCGAAGGATCCGACTACACCAACACCCCAGTGGTCGGTGATTTCAACAACGATGGTTTGGACGACATCGTCTACCGAGGCAAATGCGGCTCCGGCACCGAGTGCTGGCGGGCCCACCTGAACACCGGTAGCCAAAGCTTCAGCACCACGAGCTTCGGCGGCAGCATCTGGTTCGAGGGCTCCGACGCCAACAACACGCCGGTTTCCGGTGATTTCGACAACGATGGTTGGATCGATGATCTTGCGTACTACGGCAAATGCGGGGGTGGAAGCGATTGCTGGCGCGTCCATCTGAGCAACGGCAGCAGCTTCTCCACCGCCGGCTTTGGTGGCGGAATGTGGTTCCACAGCAATAACCCCACGAGCCGGCCGGTATCCGGCGACTTCGACAACGACGGATTTCATGACGATATCGCCTACCGAGGGAAGTGCGGCTCCGGCACCCAATGCTGGCGCGTTCACAAGAGCAACGGCAGCAGCTTCTCCACCGCCGGATTCGGCAACGGCATGTGGTTCGAAGGGTCCGACGCCACCAACACCCCCGTCGCCGGTGATTTCGACAACGACGGCTTCGCGGACGACATCGCCTACCGAGGAAAATGCGGCTCCGGCACCCAGTGCTGGCGCGTCCACCGCAGCAACGGCAGCAGCTTCTCCCCGGCCGGCTTCGGCGGCAATATGTGGTTCGAAGGTTCCGACGCCACCAACACTCCCGTGGCAGCCGACTTCGACGGCAACGGCATCGACGATGTGGGTTATTTCGGGTACTGCGGCCCAGGCATGCTTTGCTGGCGCATGCATCTCAGCAACGGCACCAGCTTCAGTGCCACCAACTACGGCGGCAGCCACTGGTTCGGCGGCAACAATCCCACCCATGCACCGGTGGCCGGACGCTTCAACAACGGTCTGGTCGCGGCCGACGTGGGCTATCGAGGAGCCTGCGGCAGCGGCACCGAATGCTGGCGAATCCACTGGCATTGAACCTGAGCGTTTGATCTTGGTTGCTCGCCGAGGTCGGGTTGTCGGCCTCGGCGAGCGGCTGTCTGGGCAAAGAAGCAGCCTGGGCAAAGAGGCAGTCTGGGCAAAGAAGCAGCCTGGGCAAAGAAGCAGCCTGGGCAAAGAAGCAGTCTGGGCAGAGAAGCAGCCTAGGCAATGAAGCAGCCTGGGCAATGAAGCAGCCTGGGAAAAAAATAGGCCGGCTCTCGAATTGGGGTTGGAGAGCCGGCCTTACCAGGATTTGTCAACGGTTACGCCTTGAAGCTTGCCCGTTGTCTCATCTAGCGATTTTTCGGGGCGAGGTGTAGCAAAAAAAGTACGAATTTTTCAGGAATCGATGCCTCCCCCCCTTCCCTACCACTGAGAAATCCATGGCCTCGGCGCCCAAACGCGTCGAGGTCATGCTCTCTAACGTCTCTCTAACGTCTCTCCAACGTGCGAATTCATGCCCAAGGCATTAAAATGCTATTGCGGCATATTTGTTTGTCCTGTAGAGTCTGCTGTGAACAATGACAACGACGTGACGGCGACGTGACAGCTCTAGCTGGGAGGTTCTCGATGGCAAGGATCCGAATCTGCGTGAAGGTGTATCGGACGGCAGTCTTATGCGCTGCCCTGCTTCTTTTGATGGGCGGTACGGCCTGGGCGCAATCCGACCTGAAGCCCTACTCGATGGCACCTCAGCTGGACGCCTCGCCGGATATGGACGAAGCCGAAGAGCGATCGGTCACCCGGGTTTCGAGGGTCATCAGGGCGTCACCCCCCGCATCTCCTGCGAATGAGGCCGATCTGGAAGGCGGAGAGGTTCTTTTGGATCTCGATTTCATTTCGGTCAATATGCCGCCGGAGGGCGATGCCCCAACGGATATGGCGTTCAGCGCCGATGGATCTACCTTCATCATTTCCCATCGAGACAGTCGAAACCTGGTGGTTTTCGACGCCGAAACCCGCAACGTGCTGGCAGCGATCCCTTTGAGTGGCTCTCCAAACTCTCTAGCGCTCACTTCGGACGGCGGTTATGCGGTGACGGCAAATCTCTTCGAGGATACGGTCTCGATCGTCGATCTCAGGTTGGGGGCGGAAGTGGCCGTGGTCCCGGTGGGGGCTCAACCCGGAATCGTCCGCATTGCTCCCGACGATTCCAAAGCGGTGGTCGGCAATACCCTCGACGGTGACCTTTCGATCATCGAGCTCTCCTCGATGCAAGAGATCGATCGCTTGCCGGCAGCTGATTTCAGTCAGGCCTACTCGTTCGGTCCCTTTGGATTCGATTTGGATTTTACGCCGTTTGAAATCAACTCCAAGAATACGTTGATTTTCCCCGCTTTCTTCGACGATCAAATCCTCTTCATCGACTTGGAGACCGGTACGACGACGGCGGTGGCTTCCCAGCCAAAACCTGCATTTGTCGATCTGAGCCGCGACGGTAAAACAGCGGTGGTTTCCCACGGCTCCGATTCCCGTGTAACTGTGGTCGACATGTCGACCGAGACCCTCACCAAGAGCATCTTCGTCGGCGGCACTCCCAACATCTTTCCTATCGTCGCGATCAATCCGGAGAAAACGAAGGCCGTGGTCAGTGTGCTCAACGCCGTGCGGATCGTGGATCTCGAGACCGAGGCCGTGTCAGGAGATTTGAGCACGGGTACGGTCAATGGGTTGCTGACCAGCTTCGACGGCAGCTACTGCGTGATGGGCAATTTCCAAGGCAGCCTAGTGGATTGGCAGGCAGATACCTTGATCAGCGGGCTCATCTCGAGCTGGACGCCGGATGAGCTGGCGGTTTCTCCGGCCGGCCCACGAGCGGCTACCGCCCATTCCCTGCGCAAGGAGCACACGGAGGTCATCCACATCGACGGCAAATTCGGCTTCCTGGAAGGCGAGGTGCCGACCGGACCCCAGCCGGAAGGCGACAGGGCGCGCGATGTCGCGGTTTCTTTGGACGGCTCGCAGGCCGTGGTGATCAATAATCACAGCCAAAACGCGACGATGATGGATCTCGAGAAGCGTGTCGTCACCGGTGTCGTTCCTGTGGGACAGCGCCCGGGCGCCGTGGCGATCACCCCTGACGGCACGACCGCGGTGGTCGCCAATTTGGATTCGCCCTTCGCCTCGGTGATCGATTTGGCGAGCGGCACGGTCGAAGAGGTGGCGATCTCTCGGCGGGGCAGCCGGGTCGCCATTGCACCCAACGGCAAGTACGCTTACATTCCCGTGGTCGCCGACGGTGACGGCGTTTGGAGAATCAACCTGCAAACCCTGAGCCCGGAGGGACCTCGAATCTTCACCGGCAATATGGGGGGAATCGGATTGGGTTTCGACCAAGCGAGCGGCATGACCCTGAGCCCTGACGGCTCCACTCTCGTGACCTGCGGCAGCTATAGCGACGACATATCGATTATCGACACCGCGACTTGGACGGAAATTTCCCGAGTCCCGGTTGGGGATTTCCCGGTTCGAGCCGTATTTTCGCGGGATTCCGAAACGATTTACGTCAGCAATCGAAACGAAAGCACCGTCTCGGTGGTGTCACGGATCGGCGATCAATGGAGCCAGGTGGATAGGGCTTGGGTCGGGGCCTATCCCCTCGAGCTCGCCTTGGATCCCGCAGGAGAATATCTCTATGTGGGTAATTACCAGGATCGATTGATTTCGGTGGTGGACACCGCGAGCCGGGACGTGGTCGACAGCATACTTTTGCCGCAACCCGGCGGCGCCGGTCAACCCGTCGGGCTCCACGTGTCCAGAAACGGAAAGCAGCTCTACGTGGCCGCAAACGGCGGCGACTTCCACGTGATCGACACGTCCACCCGCAGCTATGCCGCCACAGTCAACACCGGTCTCGCCCCAGCGGCAATGGTTTTCAGCGAAGCCACCGGCTGCGCGCACATAGCCGCCCCGCTGGGGGAAGACGGTTTGTTCGTCATTTGCGTTTCCGCCGCCGGCCAAATCTTTGTCGACGGCTTTGAATCGGGTAGCTTGTCGGCCTGGCAGTGATCGGCTGAGCTTGATGAAATCTGAGCGAGCCGTTCACCATCTGGGATCCCAGGCCGGCTTTTGACACAAAAAAGAAGGCGGGCTGCCCGAATTGGGGTCGGGAGCCGGCCTTACCAGGATCATTTGAGTTGTTCTTAGCCGTTGCAGGTGGGCAGCTCGAAGCTGCCGTCGTGGGTGCCTTGCAGACCGAAGGTGGTGCTCTGGCCGGGGGCCAAGGTGCCGTTGGTGGTGAAGCTCGATGCATCGAGCACCGTGCCGTCGGCGGACAAGCTCATGGTCGCGTTCCAGCTGTTGGTCAAAGCCGTGGGCTCGGAAAATTGCAGGGTCACGGCCCAGGTGTTGATCGACTCGCTGCCGGTGTTGGTGACCACCACCTCTTGCAGCACGTAGCCGTCTGCCCACACGTCCGAGACGGTGATCTCGCAGCTGATGCCGGAGGTCGGCGGAGCGGTGACGGTGATTTGCTTGGCGTCGGAGGCGGACAGCTCGTTGCCGGCGGAATCGATGGCTTCCAGGCGCAGCTCTTGGCTGCCCGCGGTGCCGGGGGCGGTGACGGTGATCGGACCGGAGCCCATGTGATCGAGCTGGGCGACGCCGCCGACGTAGGCCCGGACACCGGAGGCGCCCAACAAGATGTAGTCGACGCTGAAGCTTTGACCGGTTTGGATCGAGAAGCCGTCTGCCGGCGAGGTGATGGCCACCGCGCTGACCGTGGGTGAGACCCGGGCGATCCAATCGATGGCCATCAGGTCCGCCAAGTCGCCGCCGGCGGTCAGGGTGAAACCGTTCTCGTCCTTGGCGATCACGTTCGGGATCAGGGATTGAGCCGGGTTCTTGCTGAAAGCGGTGAGCTGCACGACGTACGAGGTACCGGCCGGATACGGGGTGTCGAAGGTCACGGTGGCGGTAGCCGGGCTGCCGGGGTTGCCGGCGAAGGCGGTGGCGAGCACCATGCCGACCTGGGTGGGATCGTCCTCGATGCCCAGGTTGGCTCGCGCCGTGGCCGCGTCGGTGGCGCCGGTGCCGCCCTCGGCGATGGACAGCGGACCGGTGGAGCTCGGGCCTTGATGGAAAGCTTGCTCATGGGCGGCGATGGCGGCGGCGGCAGTGCCGGTGGGCTCCGCGCCGACCTGGGCCGCGGTGACCTGATGGGGGTTGGCGGAATCGGCCACGTGGGCGTCGAGCTGTGCGCCGTCGGCGGCCACGTCCCGACCGTCGACCGTGCCGTTGACGGCGATGTTGCCGTTGACGTCCAGCTTCTCGCTCGGATTCGACTTGCCCAAGCCGACCTCACCCTGGCTGTCGATCACCAACGAGTTGGTCGCGGCGTTTTTCAAGATGCGGAAAGGCAGCTTGCCGGAGCCGGTGACGTCGCGGACGAAGAAATTCGACTCGTTGGCGGCTACGTCCCAGGTGTAAGGCTGGAATTGCGAGCTGTCCTGATCCAGACGCAGGGCCGGGGTATTGCCGGAGCGCATGTGCACGTCCGCTTGCGGCACGTTGGTGCCCAGGCCCAAGTCACCGTCGGCGTCGACGAAGAGCGCGTGCTCTGGGGCTCCACCTTCCAGGGTCAGGGGCGCCGGCCGATTAGAGGAGGAGCAACCGGAAATCAGATCGTCGCAGTCGATGACTTTGAACGCATCTGCCCCACCATTGGCCCGTTCGTTGGCCTCGATCATCCAATTCCGGCGCGGAAACTCGGCGCTGTCGCTGGTGTCGTGAAAGAGGATGACCGGGTTGTTCTCTTTGATTTTCAGCACCTCGTTGTTGTACGACTCGTCGTTCTCACAGTCCCAGCCGATGCAGGCGTTGCCGACGACGCTCATGTCGTCGTTGACTTGGTAGTCCTTGGTCAACAAGGTGTCTTCCGTGCCTTCGGGTGAGACCAGCTCACCGCCGACAATGGAAAAGCTGCCGGATGAAAGGCGCTTGGAGTCACCCAAGAGCTCGTAGGCGTAGCGACCGTCCGCCAAGGGGTTGCCCTTCTCGTCTCGGAGGTCGAAGGAGATGCCGTTGGAGGCTTCTTCATCGAGTTGGATCAACAGGCTGCCCTGGCCACCGATGTTGAGGGTCAAGAGGTCGTAGGTGCCGTCGGCTTCGAAATAGGCGGCGCCGTACAACGCTTGGAAACCGGCGGGTTGGGAGGGCGACGACTCGGCAGCGGCCGACAAGCTACATAGGACACACGCGAGCACGAGCAAGGCGATGAGGAGGCGTTGGGAAAAACATTTCGTTTCGGAAAAGGTATCGATGAGGCTTTGGCGTTTCATGGCGGGTATTCCTATGTAAGTCGTTAGTTTTTCAGGTAGTTGCCCGGTGGCTCGTGGCCCGGGTGTCGGACGATGTCTTGTCGCCCGTTGTCCCCTCTGGCGAAATTTCGGGATGAGTTGTCGCATGAAAAAACGACTTTTTCAGGAATTGATGGCTTCCCCTTCCCTACCGCTGAAAAGACCACGGAAAAACCAACGGCCTCGGCGCGTCTAAACGCACCGAGGCCAGGCTCATCGAGTCCACGGATCTGCCGTGGGCTGGTGGCTGTTAAGGCACCGAAATCTCCAAGAAATCGATCACCAAACCTGGGAAGCCGCCCCCGGTCTGTTCGATCTCGAGCAAATGGGAACCGGCCCCGGGAGTGATGTCCGCTTGGAAGATATGGAACGGCAGGCTGAAGCTGCCCGCGGCCTCCCTGGGCGGCACGGCGACATTGAGCAAGGTCTGCCCGCCGAGCCTGACGACCATTTGCGGCGTGGGATATCCCGCGCGTCCGTTGACGTGGAAGGTCAGGCGATAGGTGACTCCCGCCTGGAATCCGGACACGGTTTGGGAGATGGTGGCGTCCTTGAGGAAGGCGGCGACCTGCCCGTCGGGTCCGATGCCGTTGTTGTAGTAGGGCCATCCGTCGTCGGTGTTGCGTCCGGCCTTGGCGGGATCACTGACCTGCCAAACCGCAATGGGATTGCCTTGATCGACCCTGCCGGAGTATCCGTGAATGGTGGTGCCGTTGGCTTCGAAGCTGGGATTTTGGATCACCGGTATTGGTGGGGTTTCCTCGATCTCCACAAAGTCGATGACCAACCCGGGTTGACCACCGGCGGTTTGCTCGATCTCGAGCAAATGGGAACCGGCCCCTGGAGTGATGTCCGCTTGGAAGATATGGAACGGCAGGCTGAAGCTGCCCGCGGCCTCCCTGGGCGGCACGGCGACATTGAGCAAGGTCTGCCCGCCGAGCCGGGCGACCATTTGCGGCGTGGGGTATCCCGCGCGTCCGTTGACGTGGAAGGTCAGTCGGTAGGAGGTCCCCGCCTGGAATCCGGACACGGTCTGAGAGATGGTGGCGTCCTTGAGGAAGGCGGCGACCTGCCCGTCGGGTCCGATGCCGTTGTTGTAGTAGGGCCATCCGTCGTCGGTGTTGCGTCCGGCCTTGGCGGGATCGCTGACCTGCCAAACCGCAATGGGATTGCCTTGATCGACTCTGCCGGAGAACCCGTGGATGGCGGTGCCGTTGGCTTCGAAGCTGGGATTTTGGATGACCGGCAAGGGCGGAGCCGGTGGGGTTTCCTCGATCTCCACAAAGTCGATGACCAACCCGGGTTGAGCACCGGCAGTTTGCTCGATCTCGAGCAAATGGGAACCGGCCCCTGGAGTGATGTCCGCTTGGAAGATGTGGAACGGCAGGTTGAAGCTGCCCGCGGCCTCCCTGGGCGGCACGGCAACATTGAGCAAGGTCTGCCCGCCGAGCCTGACGACCATTTGCGGCGTGGGATAGCCGGCCCGCCCGTTGACGTGGAAGGTCAGTCGGTAGGAGGTTCCCGCCTGGAATCCGGACACGGTTTGGGAGATGGTGGCGTCCTTGAGGAAGGCGGCGACCTGTCCGTCGGGTCCGATGCCGTTGTTGTAGTAGGGCCATCCGTCGTCGGTGTTGCGTCCGGCCTTGGCGGGATCACTGACCTGCCAAACGGCGATGGGATTGCCTTGATCGACTCTGCCGGAGAATCCGTAGATGGCGGTGCCGTTGGCTTCGAAGCTGGGATTTTGGATCACCGGCCCGGACGGCGCGGTGACTTGGACATAGCCCGCACGCTCGCGGATATCGGAGCCGCACTCGCCGATCACCTCGAGCTTGGGGGAATAAGTGCCGGAGGTAGTGAAAGTGTGTTGAGCCTGGGTCAGATTGCCGGCCACGTCGATCACACCATCGCCGTCGAAGTCCCATCGCCGTTCCGTGATATCTCCGCTGCTCAAATCCGTGAAAGCAACTTGCAGCGGCGCCTCGCCGGTGATCGGCTCAGCAGAGAAGTCGGCGCTCGGAGTGCCGATCGCAACATGGATCTCATGGGTTTCGACGTCACTATCGGACGGACCGACCACCGTCAGGGTCGCGTTGTAGGTGCCGGGCGCTGTGTAGGTGTGCTGAAGCGTCGGACCCGGATTGCTGTAGTCGGTGATGCCGTCCCCGTCTACGTCCCAGGATCGAGTGACGATGTTACCGATACTGGAATCGGTGAAGGTCACCTGCAATGGAGCGCAACCCCGGGCGGGTGATGCGGAGAATCGAGCGACCTGCTCGAGCCGATAGATGGAGACGCGACCATCGCCGCTTTCGAGATGGGGATAACCCGGGGCTCCGATGGCGATCAGGTTGCCGTCGATCGCCACGGCGCTACCGAACCGCTGATCGGCAATGGCGCCGCCGCTCAAGCTGAGAGCCTCCTGCCAGTCTCCGGTCGGGCTTCGATCGAACAAAAAGGCGGCTCCGGCGTCGGATTGGCCGCCGCTCGAGCTGCCGGGTGCGCCGATCACCGCGAGATGCCCGTCGATCGCCACGGCGGCTCCGAAACGGTCGCCCAAGGCCGTGCTCGCCGAGTCAGTGATTTCCTCCAATTGCCATGTGCCGCCGTCGAGATGGAAGAAATGGGCTCCGCCAGTCTGAGCTGTGTCGTCACCGGGCGCACCGACGACCACGCGCGCTGCCGTGCCCGCTGCGCCCCCTGCGCCGATGCCGTCGGCGAAGGTGGCGGTGTTGCCGAAAGTGCGCCCGGCTTCCGTCCAGGTCCCTCCGTTTCGCCCGTAGACCCGCCAGGATCCACCGCCCCGCTCACCGACGATCAACGTGTCGCCATCGAGCTCGATCGAGGATCCGAAGCGGCCGTCAGGGTCATCACCTTCGAGGCGCACGGTCGGTATCCAACTGCCGCCGCTCAGCTCGAAAAGCTGCACGGCACCGAATTCGTTGCCCGGCGCACCGATCGCCAGGGTTGCGCCGTCGAGGGTGACGGAGCTGCCGAAGAACGCGAAACCTTGCTCGTGATTGCCCGCGTCGAGGCGAGCTACTTGACTCCAAACGCCGTTGTCGAGCTCGAAGACATAGGCAGCGCCCCGGAACAATTTGCCGTTCTGCGCGTCACTTTCGGCCGGTGCACCGACCAGCAAACGATCGCCGTCGAGGGCGAGGGACCGTCCGAAGAAATCCTCGTTGTCGCCGTCTCCAGCCGTCAGCTCGGCCGCCAGGTTCCATTGACCGTTGAGGTTGTCGAAGATGTAGACCGAGCCGCTGTGCAGCCGCTCCAAATCCGGCCGGCTGTGCCAAGGCGCGGCTACGGCCAGACGGCTACCGTCCAATGACAGGGCCGATCCGAAGCCTGAGAAAGGGGTGGCTGCGGGCGAGGTCAAGGTCGCTTCCGGCGTGATGGTTGCGAACCCGGTGCCCGTAAGGATCAACATCGACCAGACGACTAGAAGTCCGGCGATCGAGGATGGATGAGTTGCAAGAAAGCGCATGCTGCGGCTCCATGAAGAAATAGCTGAAGGAGAAAGGTGTCGCGGATATCGGTGGGAGATGGAGACGAAAAGCGTTGGACGGCTCATTGCGCGGGCACCCAACGCACGGCTCCGAGGGTCACTTGCACCGGCGGCGCGGGCAAGTTCGCTTTCGCCGGGTCGATTCGCAAGCCGGTGATGGTTTCGCCATCCCATGCGGAGTGGTTGCCGACGGGAATCGACAGGGTTTGCCAACCACCGGTGATGCCGGCGTCAACCTCGACTTTTCGACTGCCGTAGTAGGCCACGTCCTGCTCTCTTTGGAATAGCACAGCGAGGCGGGTGGTGCCGCTGGTGGGTAGAGTGAAGCGGACGTCCACTTCCAAGGTGTCGCCGGCGGAGCCTGACAACGCGAGTCGTGGGCTGTGGAGAAAGCCTGCTCGTGCCGTCAGATCCAGCTCTAATCCCTCGGTCGTGATGGTCGCCTCCCTGGCCCCACGAATCGTGCGCCAACCTTGCAATCCCTGACTGAAATCGACGTTGAGGGCGCTCGCGGCCGCCCGTCGTGAGGGCGCTAGGGGAATTGCTTGCCCTTCCAACATGACCAAAGGCCGGTTGCCTTCGAGGGCAGCCTCCAGACGTCTACGCCAATCGCCGTTTTTCCAAACCCATTGGGTCGGTTTATCGACACCGAAGTGAGTCGCGCCCCGAGGGTCGACGTACCTCACACCGCGGCCCTGGTCTTGCAAGAAGTCGATGCGATGGCTGGTTCCCGGAGCGAAGGCGGAATAGGCCAAGACCGTATTGCCGGCCGGGGCGTCCCAAGCGGCCCAGCCGCCGGCGGGGAGGGTCAGAGCTTGGCCGGCGGCGGAGATCGCGAAGCTCGAGCTGCCGCGATTGACGACGATCGTCAAGCCGTTGGCATAGGTGACGCGGATGCGGTCGAATTCCGGGGATTGATCTTTGGGTGTCCAAGGATCCTGAGGTAGTCGTCCAGTGTTGGTCTTCATCACGAATCCGTGATCCTCCACCAAGGATTCGAGGGTCGACCAGGTTCCGGGAGCTTGGCCGGAAGTCTCGTATTCGATCGTGGTCACCGGTTGCAGAGCGAAATACTGCTGCAAAGGGGCCACTATCAACACCTCGCTCAAATAGTGAGCCCAGGGAGCCTCTTCCAATTGATTTTCTAAATAGAGATAACCGCCGTTACCGAAGAGAATTTGGGTGGCGCGATAATCGTCCAGTAGAGCCTGATCTCGCCAACCATTGCGGTTGTATTCGGAAGCCTGCCAACGCTCGGAGATGTCCGTGAAACGATAGTTTTGGCCCATGCCGTGGAAGACACTCAATCCGTGAAGACGACGAAGCTTGTACTCCGGAGTCATTCGTCGACCGCGGCCGTTGTGCATGTCGAATTGACCGGTAGCGACCCACGGACCGAGCAACACCTCGTTGCTGACGGCTTCTCCGGTCACCGGTCCACCGTGGATCTGCTCGAGGTAGTCGGCCATGGTCCGCTCCAACTGCACGACCCATTCGGTGGACAAGCCGTTTGCAACCGCCGCATCGTAGTCCCGATGAGAAGACGGATAGCCGGTGCTCAGGCTGTCGGTAAAGCTGCCACTGGAGCCGAGGTGAGCTTTGATCTCGGGCTCTTGCCGCTGGTAGATCGGCGGTAGCTCGTTGAGCTTGGAAAAGGGACCAACGCTTCCGTCGGCATTGAGGGTGTTGTGAACCAAGCCGTCCAGATAGCTCGGACCCTCGGTGCTGACTTGGCTGTAATAGGTTCGAAACGTCATCCAGCCTGCCGCATCACCGACGTCCGCCAATGAGCGCATGCTCGAAAGACTGCCGAAGCCGGTGTGGTTGGGTGGGTAGGATGGGTTGTGATTCAACCAGATGGAGTCCGGAGTGTAGGCATCATGGCCTCCCGCACCCCACGCCGCCCAGATGGTAAAAAACTGGGTGTCGCGACCGGCGATACGTTGCAGGGTTTGGAGGAAGTGGGTCAGGTCGGCGGCCGAATCGTGGGACCAGCTGTCGATCAGCACCGTGTTCACCAGCTCCTCGGCCCACTGGCTCTTGCGGGAAGCCGGGAACGTCGGAACCGCTTGCCAGAGCTCGTCGTCGACCCGGATTTCGATTTCTTCGTGAAGAGGCTGTCTCGCCCCCGCGGTGTTGGCGTGGTATCGCATCTGCGGTGCCAAAAAGGGATTGCCGCTGCCGCTGTTGGCGTTGTAGACGGCCTGCTGGAACGACCATAGGGTTCCTTTGCCGACTTCCGGTCGCCAGAATGCCCACGCCCACAAATCCTGTTGGGTCAAATAGGTTCCCTTTTGGTTGAAGTCGTGTCCTTTGTGCATGCCGTATTGGCTCAGGTCGACCCGGCGCCAGATGCCGCTGGTCACGGCTCTGGGTCCCCGAATCAGATTCCAAGCGCTGTTCCCAGATGTCGAATCGATGGTCACGATCAACGACTCACCGTCAATCTGGAGAGCGAGCCGATATTGTCCGCCGGTGGTGTTGTAGAGGTATTTGCCACCGCTGGTTCCGGCGTAGGATCCTGGGTTGGTCCCGGGATAAGGCATTTGGACCGTCAGTGAGCGACCGGCAGCCGTAGCAACGATGGAACGGGTGGACGGGTTGTAGGTACCCCATGTGCCGGCCGCGGCCGGCAGCGCTTCGAATAATGTGACGAGGACAAGGAGCAGCAGAGGAATGTGTCGCATGTAATTCTCCGAAAGGTGTGGAACATACGAGCACTATACGAGCGGCCGGCCGGAGCCTGGAGTTTGCATCTCTGAGTAACGATTATTAAGAATATGGTTTCCTTTTCAGACACCTCAGTGGGCGCTGCGCCAAGAGTTGGCCACCATTCAACCGGTCCGGCCTCCTCAAATCCACGGCGATACGCGGACGTGTGGTCTTTAGGCACCGAGGACGACCAGGCGCTCAACTCACCGCTGTCGAAGCCGTCGAAGAAGATGCCTTCCGCCCCCACTCCTTCCCGGTCAAGACCACGTCGACGATGCTCGCGTCCGAGTTGGAGGTGATCCGCAATCGCTAGGGACGTGCGTCGGCGGCGCTCGGGGTGAAGATCAGGGTTACGGTGTGGCTTTCGCCGCCGTCGAGCATGGGTGGAATGCTCGGCGATCAGCGCTCGGGCACGACCACCGACCAGAGGGAGAGGTCTCCGGACTCGAAATCGTCGGTGAAGACGGTGTGACTCTGGCTTTCGTCCGCATCGATGGCGGTGTTGTTGCCGGGTTGCAGCTCGGTCACGCTGCTGGACGTGGCAACCGACGCCTGGTTGATCAGGGGCTCGTCGGAGATCTGTTCTTGGACCACACACGCCGACGTGAAGGTCACGGTGCCGCCCACCGGCAGGTCGACGAGCTGGTCGGTGATCTCCAGGGCAGGTGGGTCGCTGATTTCCGCGGACTGCGATCCGCGTCTCCAGTCCTGGCGTGGAAACGGCTCGGGTTGTCACATCGAATCGTGGGGCACGGCCGGCTCGGGCCGTAGGTGGCCGGCGTTGTGACGGGCTGATCTCAGGGAGTCAGGCGCAGCTCGAAGATGAAGCGGGGCGTGTCCGGGTCCGAGGGATCAAAGAGCTCGAGTCGGTAGTCACCGGGTTTCAAGGGCTCCGTGGGCAGCAAGAGGAAGACTTCGGCCGTGCCGGTGCGTCGGGCTCGGCCGCTCCAAACGGCGGTTTCGGATCCTTCGAAGAAGAGCTCCAATCGGTATTCGAGCTTCGAGCCGACCCCTACGTCCAAGAAGACGGCCACATATCGGGCGTCGCCGAGCTTCAGGGCTCGAGGCGGCTCAGAGGTCTCACCCTGCCTGGTGGCAGCTCGCGGGCTGAGCCATTCGAACGGCAGATTCGCCAAGGGCTCGACTCGCGGCCGGGAAATTCGGGCCGCCGCGTGATCGTCTAGCTGCGAGCCGCGCCCCAGCCACCCCGCGGCCAGACCGACGGCCAGTAGAGCCGAAGCGGCGAGGGCTAGGGTTGCGTTGCGGGGCCACCCCAGAGAGCCGTTGGACGGCGCCTGTGCTCGATCCTTCGCGGCACCGGGATCGGAATCGGCGAGGTCCAAGAGTCGACGCCGAGCGGCTGTCAGCTCTGCCACCAAATCGCGGTGCTCGAGCTCGGCTCGGGTGTCTTGATCGAGCCCGTTGGCCGGTTTCACGACGTCCTGGTCCGCGAGTTGGTGGAGCACCGCCTGGAGATCGGCCTCGCTCAGCTTGCCGACGATTTTTAGCGGTGGTAGTCGATCGGCGTCGATCCAAAAGGCGAGCTCACAGCGGGCCGTCAACGGACCGAGCTCGCTGCCGACTGCCACGTCTGCGGCGGTGACCAGGGGGTCGAGGTCCGCGGGCACCCACCGCCAAGCTGGAGTCGGTAGATCTCTCCGCTCCACCACCAGCCAGAAGTCGGGACGGCTCGACGTCGGCTCGACGAGCGCCAAAATCTCTCCGGGCGCGGCAATCTCGGAGCGGGCCGGACCCGGGGATCGGCTCGAAGCTCGGCCGGTTCGAAGGCGGAGGGCGTTTTTGACGTCGGAATTCTTCATGGCAGCTCCACCGACTGGCAGTCGCGAAGCAAACGCCCGAGCGTGCTGTACAGGCTTTGCAAGCTGTCTCGCGGGATGTCTAGGAGATTGGAGACCCGTCGTCTGGAAGCCGGCCGGGTCGGATCGCCCTCGGTGACCTGGTGGCGCACGAGCGTCCACAGTCGGCGCAGGCGATCATGGGTTTTGGGGGCTTCGGAAAGCTCTTCGATGCGCGAGCTGACGCAGTGGGTGAGGCTTTCGAAAGCCTGCCGTTGCTCGAGCCGGGTGTCCGGTTCCACTTGCCGGACCAAGCCGCCGAGCTCGTCACCCTGGTTCGCCGGCCAAGAGTCCTCGGAGTATGCCCAAATCGCGTTCCACCGTCGCCGGGCATCCTCCTTGAGCGGCTCCAAGAGCTGAGCGAAGGTGAACGCCTTGAGCTCGAGATCGCGCAGGGAATCCACGTGTTGGGCGAGTCGACGGACCAAACGGTCGCGCTTCTTGCCCCGGGCGTTGACCATTTCAGGCAACAGGTCGTTATTCCACGCGGCGACCCGTGGATCCAGGGAGACCGGATCGTGCTCGGCGGTTTGTTTCGGGTCCGCTCGTGCATCAAAGCCGAGCACCGTGTCGTTGCGGATCCGCTCGTCGCCGGCCAGGATGTGGAGCCGGCCGTCGTCACAGCAGCATCGAATCGCCGTTTGGAGGGTGGTGAAGACCCGGAAACCCAGCGGGTCGTGTTTCTTTTGGAGGTCGTAGAGATAGTTGTGAATCGAGCGGAACACCAATCCGTCGACGTTGTCCTTGGCTGTGAGGTGCGCCCGCAGACCGCCGAGTCGGCTGAGGAAGACGAATTTGTAGCAGTCGGCCACCAGCTCGTCGAGGGCTTCGGGGTCTTGCCAGCTGGCGGGGCCGAAGATGCCGAGGCATCGAGGTTTCATCCACCAAAGGGAGCGCCGCTTCAGCTCCAACACCAAGACACCGCGAAGCCGCGCCCAAAGCAGCTCGAAAGTGTCGGGATCCGGGGCCTCACCGGGCTCCAGGCCTCGGATGTAGCCCGTGAAGGTGAAGCCGGTGGCGGTGAGGTCTGTGACGGTGGAAGTCGGCTCACCCGAATCGACCTTCATCGGCGATCTCCGTGCAGCTGGAAGGCCGCCCAGTAATAAGGAGCCGCCGCCTTGGCGTTGGATCCGTCGGCGCGGCCGATCAACGACAGCTGGGCCGAGCGCAGGGCGTCGTCCTTGGCCATGCCCCGGCGCAGCTCGCGATAGAAGTGCACCATCAGCTCGGCGGTCGTCGGGTCCTCGACGTTCCACAGGCCGGCCACTACCGACGCGGCGCCGGCGTATTGGAAGGCTCGGGTGAGGCCGATCAGCCCCTCGCCGTCCACGTACCCGCCGGCGGCGGTCCTGCACGCGGAGAGCACCACGAGATCCGCGTCGACCCGCACTCGCTCGAAGATCTCCCAAACCTGGAGCAGACCGTTCTCCGGTCCACCCTGACCGAGGCTGAGCACGATTGCCGAGTCGAGAGGAAACCGCTCGTTCAACAGGCCGTGGGTGGCGAAGTGGACGTAGCTCACCCCGGGGCTCAACGACTTGGCCCGTTGCTCGGTCGCATCGGCCCCCAGCCACAATCGCCCGCGGTCGGCGAAGAGCTTCGCGATCTCTTGGGCTTCACGTCGGCTGCCGGGCAAGGGTCGGAGCTCGAAGTAGCGAGACATGGAACGGACCTGTGGCTCCAGCGATGCCGATTCGGGAGCCGCCGTGACGGCATGTTCGGAAGCGAAAAGCGGATCCCCGAAAGCGACCAGCTCGCCTCCAGGACCCGTCTTAGGTCGCCGATTGCGAAGTTGGGTGTAGAGCGTGGCCGAAACGATCGTATGGACGGGCATTTGCTCGATCCAATATCGCCGATCCGCCTGATTCGCCTGCTCGGCCGGGGATTCCGCGACCAGGGCGGAGAACGGCAGTTGGAAGAGGGGGCCGTCCGGCACCACCAAGGCTCGGCGACCCTGATCGAGGATCCCTTGGACCGGCGCCAGTAGCCTCCGATACAGCTCGGCGCCGGCGGCGAGCAGCGGCTCGAAGGACCTGGACGAGGGATTTCGTCGTTCCTCGATCAAGGTCGAGAATCCCCGCACCAAATCCCTCAGCTCGACCTCGCCGAGATCGAGCTCGAAGACGCTCAGAGCCTTCTCGGCGTCGACGACAAAAAGGTGGCTCGACTCGGCGCCGACGCTGAAGGACAGCAGCACGGTTCCCGGGTCGAGAGCCCCTCGGATCTGGTCGAGGCTCGCCGGCCGGGGGTCCTCGAGCTCCGCCAAACGCGGCGACGCTTCACGGATACGCCCTCGCAAAGCCCGACGCTCGCTGTGCAGCTGCTCGAGCTTTGCGCGCAGCTCCCGGCGCTGGTCGGAGCTCGTCTCCGGCCGGGTCAGCTGCTCCAGGATTTGGTCGTGGCGCGCGGCCAAGCGGCGACGCTGCCGCTCCAGCTCCTCGGGCACGTCGGCGAAGACCAAATCCCGCTCGGCGAGCATCGCGAGCAGGCTGCGGGCGCGTCGGCCTTCGAGCACCTGGAACGCCTCCGCGGGGCGCCCGAGCTCGAGCAAGACCTCGATGGCGGACCGGTAGACGTAACCGTAACGGGCCCTGAAGCTGCCCTGAAGCTCCCGCGCGCCGCCCAATTTGCCGATTTGCGCTTCGAGGATCTCGATCGCCCGGCTCAGATGAGCCCAAGCCTCCTGCGGCTGGTTCTTCCGGCGTGCGATGCGGGCCAGTCGCTCGAAGCATTCCACTTGGTGGTAACTCTCCAATCCTTGCTGCTCGAATAGCTCCAGGGCGCTCGACAAATATCGTGTTGCCGCCGGCAGCTCGCCGGTCCGGAGCTTCACCTCACCCAAGGTGCTGTAGGCCACCGCCGTGGCGTGGCTTTCAGGCGCCAAGGGCTCCAAGATCCGCACGGCCTCTTGTAAGTGCCGCTCCGCGGTGGCGAGATCACCTTGCTCCAGGGCCAGGGTACCGAGGTTGATCCTCGACGAGGTGCTCTCCAACTCGCCCGACTCCGAAGCTAGTTGGATGGCCAGGGCGCGACCCAGGAGCTCGGCGGCCTCCGCCGGTCGGCGCCGGCGCTGAGCCAAGACGCCGAGATCGTTCCAGCCGGACGCGACCGGCAAGCCGCCCGGCGCTCGCTCCTGCTTGAGCTCGAGGGCGCGTTTCAGGTGCTTCTCCGCGGCGGCAAATTCTCCCCTCTCCATCAGCAGCGCGCCCAGACCGGCTTCAAGGGTCGACCTCTTCTCTCCCTCGGGCGCCACCCGCAGCTGAAGCTCAAGAGCTTCGCGATACCAAGTCTCGGCGCGGGCGAAGTCGCCTCGTCGGCGGGCGATCGAGCCGAGGTTCATACGCAAAAGAGCCATCCCAAGGCTTTCCGGAGAGGTCTGCTCGTGGATCTCCAAGGACTGCAGGTAAAGGCTTTCGGCCTGAGCGAGATCTCCGTAGAGAGCCGTCAGATTGCCGAGATTGATCAGGGTGCCGGCGACCGCTGGGCTGTTCGGGGCTAAGCGCTGTTGGATGTCCAAGGCACGGTGATAGTGATCCAGGGCTCGCTTCAGGTCGCCACGGTTTTTGGCCACCACCCCTAGGCTCACCAGGTTGTTGGCCACGTGCATGCTGTCGTCGGGGGCGTGGTGGCGTCGGATCTTCAGGGCGCGTTGCAGGTAGCTTTCCGCGGCCTCGTAGTCTCCGCGGCTGAAACTCAAGGCGCCGAGGTTGTTCAGGCAGGCCGCGGTATTCAACGACAGCGGATCTAAGCGCTCGAAGATGTCCAAAGCCTTCTCATGGAAGCGCAGCGCGGCGGAGGGATCTCCGTGAGATGCCGGCACGATCCCCAGATTCATCCAGCCCACGGCCATTTCGACCGAGTCCGGGGCGATCTCTTGCAGAAGCTCCACCGCCCGCTGGTAGGCCGCGCGAGCGTCGTCGTAAAGCCCACGGACGACGGCTAAGCGTCCCTGAGCGGTCCAAATCCGGACTCTCATCAAGCTGCGCGGTGCCAGCTGATCGACCCGTTGCGAGGCGGAGCCCAGCCACTTCCCGGTGGCCTCCACGTCTCCGCGGGTTTCGGCCACCTCGGCCAGGTAGCTCCACAGGTCCGCTTGGCCCAGCCCTCCGCTCCACTCGGATTTCCAGGTCTCGAGGGCTTTGCGCAGCGCGTTTTCGCTTTCTTCCAGCCGGCTGAGCGGCAGGGTGGCAAGCCCCCATGCTCGCCAAACCTCGGCCCGCTCTCGGGGGGTCTCGGCAAGCTCGATCGCTTCGCGCATGAACGGCTCGGCGATCTCCTGCTCTCCTGCCCGGCTCAGCCGCTCCCCCGCGCGCAACAACAGCCAGCAGCGGTCGGATCGGGACGGGGTCGAGCCCGCCGTCCGACGCCAGATTTCAGCGGCGGCCCGCGCATCACCTTCGCTGAGCCGATCCACCCCTGAGGCATAGGCCGCCGAAATGCCCACGGGTAGCTCCGGCCGGGCCCAGGCCTTCCATTTTCCCGCTCCGACCACCACATCTAACGATTCCCCCAACGCGCCAGGCCCGGACCGGCGCTCGCCCAGCAACCGAACCGAGCCCCGGGGCGCATGTTGCATTTGAAGCCAACGCCAATCGAAGGGCGATGCCAGGGTACCGGAGGAGCCGTCCGGCCTTTGCCAAGAGTCCAAGCGATCCCCGACCTCAATACCGGCCTTGCTCAGGGCGGAGCCGGCCGGCAGCTCCTCCACGACCACACGGGCAGCGATCGAGGTTGCGCCGGTCAGAATCCACAGAAAGGTCGTTCCTAAGACGGCTCTACATCCGCACCGAAGCGCCGTGGACGAGAAAGGAATCTCTTCGTGGGTGGTCGCAACCGATCTAAAGAATCCAGCCAAACCTTACCTTTCCAAAAACCTTGTCATCCACAACTGAGCCCGGCACCGGGAATCTCGATGCCGGGCGGTATCTGGCCGCCTGTGTACAGACAGATTAGCTCAGATTCCGCCAGAAAAGCCTCCCGAGGCAAGAACCTTCGCCTCAAACCGACGAGATCTGACTCATCTGTGAAGAAAGAGGCTTTGGCAGATGTCTAGTCGCTTAACCGCGCCGAAGCCTGCAGGCGCCACACGCCGACGAGCATCAGGAAACCCATCAACACACCGAGGCTGAGCTCCGAAAGGGTGGGAATTTCCACCGGCACGTTGTCGGACACGGTCCAGCTGAAAGTCGCCGGGGTCGGGTCGACGTTGCCGGCGGAATCGAAGGCCCTCACCTCGAAGAAATAACCCGCTTCCGGGAGATTCACGAACGGTAGCGGCGGAGCGCAGAGGGCGAAGGGCTCGCCCGAGAAGCTGCACTCATAACCGGCGATATCGACCGCGTCGAGGCCGATGAACTCGAAGATCACCGAGTGGGACCGGGTCACACCTCCGTCGGGTATTTGCAAACCACCTTCCCCGGCGGCAGAGGTGATCAAGGTGTCGGGTGGCGTGGTGTCGACGACTTGGATTTCGACGTTGTCTTGGTCGAAGGCATCGTCGGGATCTCGTACGGTCAGGGTGACCAAGTGCGAGCCCAGGCCGAGCATGACCTCTTCGGTCGCCTGGGTCGAGAGGGGCGTGCCGTCCTCTTCCCACTCGAAGGTCAAAGGGTCACCATCGGGATCGGACGAGCCGCTGCCGTCGAGGGTCGCCGAAGCACCTTTTGGCGACGTCGCCTCGACGACTTGCGCCGGTCCGGCCTCCGCGATGGGCACTTGATTGATGAATTGCAAGACCACCAAAAGCGTGTCGTCGTCGTCCAGGGTCAAACCCGAGACCAGCTCCGAGGCGAAGCCGCTGTCGTCCGGCGGCGTCACCCTCAAGCTGAAAGTGCCTTCGTGGGGCAGCAGAATGATCCTGGCAAAACCGTTCGTGTCGGTGGTCTCCTCACCCGTATTCGATCCCGAGACTTCCATTCCGGGGGCGATCTCGAATCGTGTAGTCAGGTTGTTGCTGTTGTTCTGTGCCGAACGCACCCGGATCGAGGTGTCGGGTATCGGGGTTCCGTTGGGGTCGACCACGGTGATGTCGAGGATCCGACCCGGCAATTGGAGATCGAGGCTCAGGTTCGTGCTCAAGTCCAAGGCCATGACGGTTTGAACCACGAAGGTATCGGGAATCAACGAGGCCCCCGGGTCGGCTCCGGACGAGCGAACCTGCAGGCTGTAGGTGTCGGGCACCAAATCGGTCGAGAAGGTGCTGTCCGTGGCCATGGAACCATCGAAGATCAGAATGTCTTCCGGCTCGAGAAAGACACGGTATCGCTGCTCGGGCACCGGGGTGTCGAGTCGATCCCGCAGGCTGCCGCTGAGGACCGAAGGGGTATCGATCACGGCGGTGAACGACCCATCGCTCAATAGCTCGATGCCCTCGAAAATCTGGCGGGGCAAACCCGTCGCCTCCGGGGGCGTGACCGTCAATCGCACGTTGTGGCAAATGAGATGGCGGATTTGGGCCTGTCCGAGGGCATCCGTCGTGCGTCCGTCGGAGATCGCGCTCCGAAGCAGGTCGATCGGCAAGCCGGGCAATAGATCGAAGGCCGCCCGTTGCAGGCATTGCGCCGCTACCTCGGCGTCGGGCACCGCGTTTGCGGAGCTGTCCGTGACCGTCAGGTCGAGAAAGACGTTGGGAAGGGTGATGTCCTGATCAACATGGGTGAGCAGGTCGAGGTTGCCGAGGGTTCGGAGGTTGAGCCCGGGCAGCTCGGCCACCTCGTCGGCGGTCTCATTTCCGTTTTGAACCCTCACTTGGTAGGCACCGGGCTGCATGGGCAGGCTGAAGTCACCGGTGTCGACATCGGTTCGTCGGGCCGTCGAGAGTGGGCCGAGCGTCAGCTGGACCCGGTCGTCGAGGGCGGGATTGGCGTCGCGATCCTGCAAGACGCCGGTGAAAAACACGGGCGGTGGGATCTCTAGGGTAAAAGCGCTGTCTTCGAAGACGTCGAATCCCTCTGGCGCGATTTGCGGCAGATTTGTTTCGGCGGGTGGAGTCACCCGGAACGGTGTTTGGCAGGGAAAGAGCGTCAGGGTGGTCCGGCCCTCGGCGTCGGTGATGCCTGCGGCGCTACGAACACCGATCGCGGTAACCGTCAGCCCAGGGGAGAGCTCGAAGCTACTGTCGCATCCGAGATTGTCGACCGACGCGCCGGGAACCGGCTGGTCGAGTGAATCCACCACCGTGACGTCGGCGAAAACGTTGGGCAGGGTCAATACCTGATTCAAGTCATCGGTGATCTCCAGAGTGCCGTCTAATCGATAGGTGCGCGGGATCTGCGCGGCTCCCGCGTTGAGGCTGGGCCGCGTGACACGGACAGCGTAGGTGCCGACTCGGAGCACCAACGAAATGGCACCCGCATCGTCGGTACGTTGCACCACCGCCACGTTGGTCTCGCTGTGGGTGAAGCGAATGTCCTGGTTCGCTGCCGGCACACCATCGCGATCCTGCAACACGAAGTCGATCTCAGCGAGCTCGAGGGGCACCAGCACCACGTCCTGCTCCAGGTCGGCGAGCACCTCGACGTCGGGCAGCCTCACCTCGCGAAAGCCGCTGTTGGGCACCGGCGTGTAGAGAAGATCGTAAGTCCCGGCCGGAACCTCGATCGAGTAATTGCCTCCGGCATCGGTGGTGGCCGAAGCGACCAGGTTTTCGGTTCCGGGCAAGAAGACCTCCACCGTCACCCCTTCGAGCGGTGTCAGCTCGTTGTCGCTCACCACGCCGAAGAGGACGGGATCCCCCGCCCCTGACCACAAGATGGTCGGCACCGCCAACATCCAGACGACGAGAATCCAGCACCTTGAGCCGAATTTCCGGCTCCAACACAAAATCTCCATAGCGAATCCCCTCGAAGCATGGCTCAAACCTCAGTGAGAGCCGTCCATGGGTAGCGCCTCGGGGCGAAAGGAAGGCAGCCCGAAGCCTGCAATCGGTTATGGAGCTTTTAACTGTCGGTTTTTCCAAATGGTGGATTTCCAAATCCGCCGCCGTCTCTTCCCCGCCGACCATCCAGATGTCCAGGCGCTGCCGGAAGCAGATGCCCCAGGGTAGCGCTTCGCGCAACCCTGGGCTGGGGAAACAACCGCTTCGTGGTAGCAGATGATCAACGGATCACCCACTGCAAGAGTGGTACGCCGAAGGCGTTCCTATCATTAGCCTGGGGTTGCGCAGCTACCCCAGGGCGCCGCTAGGGCTGACATTGACTCGCCGCGGCTCGGACTTCCGAGGCGGCAAGGGCACGGGCGTAGACCTTGAGCTCGTCGATGGCGCCGCTGAAGAATTGATCGGCGGTGGACGATCCGCCGGGGATTCGGGCGCCGATTCCCCAGTCGGTATACCAGGTGCCTTGGGCGGCTTCGAAGGGCACGTCTTCTTCGCCTCGCAGCTCGCCATTGACGTAGATCTTCAGCTTGCCGGCGTTGAACACACCGGCGAGGTGATACCACTCGCCGATCGGCGGGGTGGGCGCGGCGGTGGTGTTCTCCCAGCCGGTGCCTTCCGTGTAATTCGAAACCCCATAACGATCGCTGTGAAGGGCCAGGGGTTGGCGGCTTCGGAAGATGTTCATTTGGCTGTGATGCTCCACTTTCACCCACGCTTCCACCGTCAAGCGCTTTTGGTCGGTGAGGTTGGTGCCGAGGCTGGGTACGGAGAGATATCCGGTGCCGTCGAGATGCAGGGCGTCGCCGCTGCCGGTAGCGCCGCCGAAAACGGTGCCGTGTCGGTCGTAGCCGGAGAGATCTTTGCCCAGGTTTTGGGGGTCGTCGAAGCTCCAATAACCGAGCAGGTCGGCGGCGGCCGGGGGAATACAGCGGTAGGTCCGGACGACGAGGTCGTCGAGGCGCATGGTGCCGCCGGAGCCCGCCGGGAATTGGCTGCGGGAGATGCCGAAGACCGGAGTCGTCCAGACCGCGCTTTGATTGGTCAAACCGTTCATTTCCAGCAGACCGAGCTCGGTGCTGTGGTGGGGATCCAGCACCCGCAACCGGGCACCGCCACCGTCGGGATCCTCGGGGAAGGCTTTCCAGGGCTGGACCTCCACCCGGAAGAAGAGTGTCGCGAGATCCATCCACTGCTCGTGCAGGCCATCGCTGTCGGCGGCCACCAGGCCGATTTGCGTCTGGCCCTGGTGGCGGCGGATCCGCGCTTCCGTGATCACGGCGTCGGAATCGGGGTCGTCCATCCAGAAGAAGGTCAGCATGCTGCCTTCCGCGAGGGTCGCGTCGCTCAGGTCGATGAGACCCTCGTAAAGGGTGCTGTCCAAAAGAGGCGTGGTCTTTTGAGGCGGATCCTTGGGGATGTGGGACGGCGGCACGCAGCTGTCGTTGGTGGCCGGCGAGATGATGTTGGTGACCCATTCGAATTGACCGTTGATGGCGTCGGCGGATTGCACCACGGCGTTGGGATCGTAGGTCCAACCCTCCGGCGGCTGGGTTTCGAAGTCTTGGAAAAGGGCGACATGGCCCGCTTCCACCACGCCGACCGAATAAGTCTGCTCGCTGCCCTCGACGGTTACGGTGGCCTTGGCCACATATCGTCCTGGATAGTCGTAAGTGTGGGTGGGATTTTCGAGGGTGGAGACTTGGCCGTCGCCGAAATCCCACACCACGGGGTAGCCCTGTGAGTCGGTGGGCGAGGTGAATTTGAAGTCCATGGGATCGTTGGTGGTCTCGATGAGACCGGCTTGGGCGAAGCTCAAGGAAGCGGTGAGGAAGATCGAGAGCCCGCAGAAGATGAGAGGTTTCGAAGAGTGAATGCAGCGCATGATGGTTCCTTTCGGTTCGTGCGCCCGTCGATAGGAGGGGTGCAATCAGACCCCCTTTCAAGAACTAGGCCAAGAACCGGGCCAAGAACTGGGACGGCGTCGGACTCTGGAAATCCCCGTGCATCGGACGACCTCCGGCCCAAGGGCGCGCGCATTTTCGCGCGCTGGCTCCCGTTGCCTTCAAAAGCGCGCGCGTTTTCGCGCGCTCAACCTCGCGTTTTTCCGCGTCAGCCTTCGGGGTCGCGCAGGCCGTGACGGATCAATCGACGTCGCAGGGCGTCCCGCGAGATGCCCAGGATGCGCGCCGCCTCGGTCAACACACCGTCGGTTCGGGCCATGGCTTCTTCGATTGCCATCTTTTCTAAGCCGGCGAGCTCCAAGGTAGGAAGGTTCAAGGAGGTAGAAGGGTCCGACGACGGGCCAGCGCTCTCCTTCTGCTTAGCGTCCGGGGACGGCGGCCGCCGGCGCTCGCGAATCTCGGGAGAGAGACAAACCGAGTCGATCGCCGATCCCGGATCCGCCACGTAAGCCAAGCCGCGCACAGTGTGCTCCAGCTCCCGCACGTTGCCCGGCCAATGGTAGTCGGAAAGGGCCTGCATGGCTTTGACGGTGACCCCTTGGATCGGTTTGCCGATCTCCCGGCTGAAGCGCCGTAGGAAGAGCTCCACCAGCAACGGGATGTCTTCGCGACGCTCCGCCAGGGTCGGAAGACGCAACACATATCCCGCCAAGCGATAGTAGAGATCTCGCCGGAATCCGCCGTCGTCCATGGCCCGCGACAGCTCGTTGTGGGTCGCCGACACCACCCGGACGTCCACCGGCGTCGCCCGTCCGCCCACGGGTTGGACCTCTTTCTCTTGCAGCACCCTCAGCAGCTTGGCCTGGAGCTGGGCGGGCATATCGCCGATTTCGTCCAGAAAGAGCGTGCCGCCGTCGGCTTGTTGAATACGACCGACCCGCGCGGACACGCCCGTGGCGACGCCCTTGGCAATGCCGAAAAGCTCCGCCTCCAGCAGCTCCGACGGAATGGCCGCGCAGTTGATGGCCACCAGCGGACCGTCGGCGCGGCTGGAAGACAAATGCAGGGTGCGAGCCAGGAGCTCCTTGCCCACGCCCGTGTCGCCGATGATCAGCACGGGCACGTCTCCCTGGGTGAGGTAGCTCATTTGGGAGTAGACGGCGGTGATGGCCGGGCTGTCACCCGGCAGATAGCCCTGGGGAAAAACCAGCTCCCTGTGGTTCCCCCGATGGCCGGAGTCGACGTAGGACGGGCCGGAGGACGCCCGCTCGGGACGGGCCCGACAAAGGGCCAGCCACTGAGCCACCGCCGCCGTCAGCCGGTCGGCCCAAGGGGCGTCCCGGGCGCCGGCCGTCCACAGCCTGAGCTGCTCCCCGGCTTCCGTGGACGACCAAGTCACGAGGGTGTCCGGTTGCTCGACACCCCGCTCCTGGCCTGAGTCGGACGGCAAGTCGAGCCGCTCCAGACGGCTCAGCTGCTCCGGGTCGATGTCTCCGAGGCAGGCGAGCATCACGGAATTCGAGGATCGACGCGCGACCAACGCGGCGGCCCGCGCACCCAACGCTTCCAGCAGGTGGCGTAAGGCTCCCGCGGTGTCCGGCGGCGAAGGGACGAGCAGGGCGGCCATGAGCCGGTCCAGCACCGCCACCAGGGCTTCGGCGGACGGCGGGCCGGAGGACGGCACCGCTTTGGCTTGGGTGGTACGGGAAGGCACGGCGGAGGGCCCGGACGACGACAAGGCCACGGCCAAGTCGGCGTCTGCGGGGTCCAAACGGTCCACCTTGAGAGCGACGCCGCAAATGCCGATGACATCGCCCAGGCGTAGGACCGCGGATTGCACGGCGGCTCCGTTGATCGAGGTGCCGTTCTTGCTCCCGAGGTCCTTGAGCACCAGGTTCGAGCCCTGGCTGATGATCTCGGCATGGCGCCGAGAGATGCCCGGTGCCTGGATCGAGACGTCGTTGTCGGCCCGGCTGCCGATGCCGTTGATGCCCGCGTAGAGCGGGAAGGAGCGGCGTCGCTGATCGATCAACGAGATCAAACGATAGGGCGACACGGGCCGTCGACCCACGGCGGGATCGGGGTCTTGGGAGCGGCTCGGGTGAATATTCGATTCAGTCATGGGAAGGCTTCTCCGATGGCAATGGGCTCTGGGGCGACCCTCCATGGGCCGCCAGCCAATCTTCGACAGCCTTCTTGCCCCGGGAGCCGGCGGTTCCCTGGGCCCCGTAGAGCTCCAGAGCACGTTCCGCACGGCGGCGGGCCTGGGCCGGATCCGACACCGTAAGAGCCTCCGCCAAACGCCGATGCACCATGGCGAGATCGAGGGGGCTGGCCTGATCCGAAGACTGCCAAACCCCCAAGACATGCTCGAATCGTGCCACCGCTTCGGCGGATCTTCCCGAAGCGGCGAGGTGCTCCCCCTCCGCCAGGTCCACCCAAACGGAGAAATAGTGCCCCGGGGTCATACTCGAGCGCAATCGATGCATCAGCTGGGACGCCTCTTGGAGCCGGTCGGCACCCACCAGGGCCCGTGCCAGGTTGATGCGCGGCACCAGGCTGCTCTGTCCGAGGTGGCCGTAGACCTCCGTCGCCCGACGCAGGCTCTGGACCGCTGCCTCTGTGTCACCGATTTCCAGAAGGGAGTCGCCCAGGTAGTTCAACACCTCGGCGACTTTGCCGCTTTGCTCTCCCCGCAGCTCGCGCCACAGCTCCAGGCTCTGCTCCATATGCTCGATGCCTGCACGATCTCGGCCCAGGCGCACCTCGGCGTATCCCAGGTCCGCGAGCACCCTGGCGCGGTGAGAGGTTTTCTGGTCTCCGGCGATGCGCAGGCTGCCCGAAAGGTAGTCGGCGGCCTGCTCGTATTGCCCGAGCTGTAAAAGGATGTTGGCCAGCTGCTGCTGCACGGAGCCGATGTCGGGGTGATCGGCTCGGAGATGGGCTCGACGAGCTTCCAGGGCCCGTCTGAAAGAAGCGATTGCGCCTTGAAACTCCCCTTTCTGGGCTTGGATGGTGCCGAGGGTAGCGATCATGCTGGCGGTGTCGGGGTGGTCGGGCCCATAGAGCTGCTCGCTCAGCTCGATGGCCGACGCCACCGCCGCGGCCGCTTCTTCGAGGCGCCCCCGCGAGCGCAACAATCGTGCGTTGGCTTGCTGCCAGCGGATCAGTAGACGGGGGTCGTCGTCGAGGCGTTGGATCACCGCCCGGGCTTCCCGTTGCCATGGGTCGGCCGCTTCACCGGAGGTGTGACCATCGCCTGCCAACCACATGAGCCCGTGCAACGCTTCGGCTCGGACGGTATCGTGGCGGCCGGCGTCGGCGTGGTGTCGGGCCTCTAGGTAGGCGGCCTGGGCGGCCTCTGAGCGCGACGCCCGATAGTGGGCCGCCCCCAGCTCGAGGGCGACCTCTGCGATGAGCGGCGAATAGCCGGATGCCCGGGCGTCGGTATCGGCTCGCTCGGTCGCCGCCAGATGGCGGTCGTAGCGCCCGGCGGCGCGAAAAGCCCGAGCTTCCGCCATGCGTCCACGGATCTCGGCGACCTCTTGCTTGAGCTCCGGCTCAATGCCCACCGGCAGGGTCAAGCGGCGGACGTCCGAGCAAGCGTCCAAGCTGCTCAGGTGCGAGCTGGCGTGCTCGGCCCGGGCGGCCAGGGTGTCGTCCGCTTCCGTGAACAGCTCCGCCAAGGCTCCCAGCTCCAATCGACGCTCTTCCAGGCAGGCCATGCGAAGGTCCAGCAGCTCGCTGGACTGCTCGTGGCGCACGTGGGTGGCCTCACAGACCTCTGAGTAGAGCCCTTGCCATCGCGCGGCGAATCGGTCCAGGTTGGCGGCGGAGGCTTGCCACACGGCGTCGTGCTGCGGGCCGAGATCGTCAAAGGCCCGTTGACCCGCCGCCCGTACGCGGTCGTCCCACACGCCGACCAATTTGCCGGCGCCGGACGCGCAGGCGGGTTCTTGGAGCAGCCCGTAGGTCAGCAGAGCCGCCGCGACACCGACCCCCAGGGTCGGCCACAACCACCTGCGTCGCGACTCGGTGTGACGGGAAAGGGTGTCCAAAAGCTCGGATAAGGAAGGGTGTCGGTCTTCGGGCTCGGCTTTCAAACCCTTGACCAACGCCTGTTGCACGCCGGCGGGAATGCGTTGCTCCGTGCCCGTGGGTGGATTCGGCCCCCGGCGGATGAGCGCCATCAGGTCGGCCCGCTGCTCGGAGGCGAAGGGGTGCGCACCGTAGAGCGCTTCCCACAGGGCGACGCAGAAGGCGAATTGATCGCTGCGGGCGTCGGCCCGTTTTCCCTGGTGCTGCTCCGGCGCCATATATCTCGGGGTGCCGAAGACCCGCCCTTCCCGGGTCAGCCGGCGATGGAGCAACGAAGGCTCGGCCGCGGGGTCGGAGCGTTCCGGCTGCTCGTTCTTTTCCGCCGCGGCCCCTTGGGCGAGACCGAAGTCCAGCACCCGGACCCGGCCGTCCTCCCCCACCCGCACGTTGGACGGCTTGAAATCCCGATGGGCTAGGCCGGCGCGATGCACCGCCGCCAGACCCCGTCCGGCCTCGATGAAGTGAACCACCACCTCGCGCCAGGTCCGCGGCTCGTCCACCAACCAGGCGGCCAAGTCCACGCCCTTCACCAGCTCCATGGCCAGGAAGACCTGGCGGTCCACGGACCCCACGTCGTGCACCGCCACGACATTGGGATGCACCACCTTGGCCAGGGCCTGGGCCTCGCGGATCAACCGCAGACGGGCCTCCTCACCGTCCTGGCGGGTGGAGGCCGGCAGCACCTTCAGCGCCACCTGACGGTCGAGCTCGGGATCGTAGGCGGCGTAGACCACGCCCATGCCGCCGGCGCCGATTTCTTCCAGCACCACATAGCGGCCGAGGTCGTCGCCGCGGCTCAGGATGCCCAGGAGGTCCGGTGCCGGACCGCCGTAGGTCGCCGTTTGGGTGGAGTCGTCGATGGTCATGGCATCAGGGCCGCGCGCATTTCCGTGGGCGAGCGCGCGGATCCGCGCGGCGAATCGTGCGACCGATCCACAAAAGTCTTTGAAATCAAGCGTTTGGCCGTTGGCACCGGCATTGCTCTTGGGTCAGGGCGACGACGATCGAAACATCGAGCGTCAGCAGAGCGGCAAACCTTTCAACTCCCTCACAACAAAGGAAATACGAACATGTCTAAGGAACGCAGGATAACACGCCCGAATTCACTCACCTCCTTACCCGATCGTCGGCTCGCGACGCTTCCGGCACGCTTCGGTCTGCTCATCTTGCTTTGTTTCATGCCCCTGAGCGCGTGGGCTCAGCCCGCAGGCCAGGCGATCGATCCCGCGGGGCATTGGGATTTTGAGGACGGCGAACGATTGGGTCACGACTCGACCGCTCAAGGCCGCGACGGCGAGGCCTTCGGCGGCGCCGAGCAAACCGCCGGTCGACATCCCGAAGAAAAGGCGCTGGCCCTGGACGGCACGGGGTATATCGCGATCGACCACCTGGGGGCCGATCTGAACCTGGTGTCGGAATTCACGGTGGAAGCCTGGGTCAAGGTCGACGCCCACAACGACAATATCTTCCGCCTGCGCCAACCCGTGGGTTTGGGCAGCCATCGTCTCCAGGTCGCCAACTATGCCGATGGCGACGGCTGGGAAACCTTGGTGGCCGATCCCCTGCCGCCCCTGGGTCGTTGGTACCACTTGGTGGGCGTCTTCGATCACGGTGAGGCGCGCATCTACATCGACGGCGAGCTCAACACCTCCACCACCCTGCCGTTCCAACAAACCAGCGGCACTTCCTACGCCAATTGGGCCCTCGGCGCTCGGGTGCCCGGCGGTGGCGGCAATGCCGCGGATCAATTCTTCGTCGGTTCCATCGACGACGTGAAGGTGTATTTCAAAGCCCTCGACGAAGCGGCGGTCAAGCTGGCCTCCAACCGTCGGCCGATGGCCGCGGACGACTCCAACCTCACCGAGATCGGCGAGTGTGTGGACATCGACGTCTTGAGCAACGACTCCGATCCCGACGGCGATTCGCTGGCCCTGGCGTCCCCGGCGATCGTCGAGCCGCCGACCATGGGCACGGCCACCGCCATGGACGAGCGCACGATCAAATATTGCCCCTGGAGCGAGACCCTGGGCTCCGACACCTTCCGCTACGAGGTGGTCGACGGCCGCGGCGGCAGCGCCACCGCCCTAGTGACCATCGACGTCGGCGTGGACTCCTTTGCCGACCAAGAGCGCACCCTGCAGATCATGGAGGTGGGCTCCGGCTGGCAACGCCTGCGGGTCCGGGATCCGGAGACCGAGAACATGGTGCAAGACGAGCTGCTCGCTGTGTGGCGTCACGGTATCGACAGCGCGCCGCTCACCGCCGCTCAAAAAGCCGAGCTGCTGGAAGATTTCGGCGCCGTCGATCCCCAGGGACCGTCCGACAATGCGGATCTCTTGGACAACGACGTGATCCTGATCGATCTCACCGCCGAGGCTCAGGCCCAGCAAGCCCTGGCGGCGGGCCTCCTGCCGGACAAGGCGGCCAAGGGCTGCTTCGGCTGGAACGACAAGGAGAAAACCAAGAGCTACGGCTTCAACGAGTGGGGTTACAGCAAGGATTTCACCCTGACGGACCACATCAACGGCAATTTCTCCGTGACCCTACCCTTCCACGGCCAAGCGACGATCGAATTTCGCTATCGCATCAAAAAGGCCGCTTGTATTCCGTATAAATTCAAGTTTAAGGATTTCCGCACCTACGGCAATGTGACCGTCGACGGCGATTCCGGTCTCGGCGCCCAGGTGACCCTGAACGGCCATTGGGCCAAGGAATGGCACCTGGCGGAGCCCAAGCTCGGGGACGTGACCTTCTACATCGGCCCGGTGCCCGTGCGGGTGAAATTCACCCTGCCCATCGACGTCGGTGTGGAGCTCAACGCCCGCGTCACCGGCTCGATCGGTGTGACCTCGGACTTCTCCGCCGAAGGCACCTTCGACTACACCTGCACCAAGAGCAATTGCACGGGCTCCAGCCAGCTGACCCGGAATTTCAGCTCCGACCAGCTCACCGGAAGCTTGGAAGCGGAGATCGACGCCAAGGCCTACGCCAAGGTCCAGGTGAAAGCGGCGGTCTACGACGACAGCATCCTCTACGCCCAGGCCGGCTTGAAGCCCTACGTGGAAGCGGAGCTGTGGGGCTACTACGGCAACCATTGCGGTGACGGTGACGGCGACAGCCACAACGAGACCGTCCGCGCCCTGGTGGTGGGCGTCGACGCCGGCTTCGACTACGTCTACGGCTACGGCGGTTGGATTCCCGATCGCTCCTTCACCTCCACCGGTCCGCGGTTCTATCTCGGCTGGTGGGACCTCTTGGGCGAAGGCGGCTCCGACGCTCTGTCGCCCATGTTGCTCGGCCCCGACACCCTGGATCGCCATGAGGTCGGCGAGTACACGGTCAAGATGCGGCCCTGTTATCCCTACAGTGAGCCAGTGAATTTCGCCATGCTGCCGGGCACCTGGAACGGCGAGATGTCGATCGCCGCACCCCAAAGCACGGATCCGCTGGAGAGCCAGAGCGTGGTCAGCCGCTCGTTCCCCACGGCCCAGCCCTACGATTTGCGGGTGACCGCCTGGAGCGACGGCAAGGGTCGGCAGCTGCGCATGCCCTTCAACCGTCGAATTCGGGTCCAGGTGCCGCAATCGGCGCCGGTGCTGACCCAACAGCCCGTCGCGCTGACGGTGATCGAAGGTCAGGACGCCTCGTTCTCGGCGGCGGCCACCGGTGGCGGCTTGTCCTACCGCTGGCAGAAGAACGGCACCAACCTGAGTGACGGCGGGGGCATCTCCGGCGCCACCACCGACACCTTGACCTTGACCAGCGTCTCGATGGCCGACGCTGGGGACTACCGCGTGCGGGTCAGCAATAGCGTCGGCACGGTCACCAGTAACCCTGCTCACTTGACCGTCGACGCACCGGCGCCCGACATCCACGTGCGTCAAGCCTGGGACCTACTCCCTGTGCCCGATGCCGGCTCGTTCACCTTCCCCGATCCGGTGGTGCGCTTGGTGCCGACCTCCCGACGGTTTGAGATCCAGAATCTGGGCACCCAACCGTTGAATCTGTCGAGCATCCAGCTGGTCAGCGGCCAGTGTTTCCACCAAATCGAGGATCCGGACGCCACGATCGAGGCCGGTGCATCGACCTTCTTCCGGGTGCGTCTGCATTGCGCATCGGTGGGCACCTTCCAAGGGGCGGTGACCATCGGGAGCAACGACCCCGATGAGAATCCCTACACCTTCGGTCTTCAAGGCACGGTGATCCCCGAGGACGCCGACATCGAGATCGCTCAGGCTTGGGACGGCACGGTGATCCCGAGCGGCGGTTCCTTCACCTTCCCGGAAACCACGCCCGTGGGCACGCCCATTTCCCGCGCGTTCGAGATCTTCAACCGCGGTGTTGGGGACTTGGTGCTCACCAACCCGAGCTCGGGCGTCAGCGGTCAGTGCATGCTGCAAATCGTGGATCCCGATCAGACCATCCCGGCCGGTAGCTCGACGCTGTTCCGAGTCCGCTTGCATTGTGCCCAAGCCGGCACCTTCACGGGCGCGGTCAGCTTCGGCTCCAATGATCCCGACGAGGATCCGTACACCTTCTCGGTGACCGGCACGGTCACGCCTTAGTTGTTGGAGCCCTCACCCCCCAGCCCCCTCTCCCGCACACGGTAGAGGGGGAGCCAGAGTGCCCGCCCAAGCTTCTTGGGCATATCAGAAAATGCTCTACGCCCGATCGGTTTAAAACTACCTTCAATCGCGCGCGCGGAGCGCAAGCAATCATTCCCCCCTCTCCCGCTTCGGGAGAGGGGGGTTAGGGGGGTGAGGGCTCTCCTCTCATCGGCCTCCCGCGGTCACCGGTTCCTCGGGCCCGAAGCTCTGTCGTAAGAATTTGGCCCTTAGCGAATGCACGCTATTCGACGATTTCTTTGATCGGTGGCTGAAGAATAACCGGCCGCTGATCATCTCCACCTCGACTTCCGGCAGGTCAGGATCCGGGTGCAGGATCTTCAAATACGGTGTGCAGACCACGAAACCATCAGAGCATTGGACCGACTCGGCAAAGAGGGGACTGACCACCGACCGCTTGTCGACCTCGTCTCGCCAAGCCTGCACCTTGCCGAGGGGCGCGAAGGGCTCGAAACCCGCCGGCGCGTCGGCGTCGGTGAAGGCGGTCTCTTTCCATCCCTCCGGCAGATAGTAGGCCGAGAAAATCCTGGTGAGGCGGCCGTCCTTGCGCCGTTGGGAGATCAGCTTCACCACTGGATCCGGCAGCTCTTGATCGGCGGCGCTCCACAGCGATCGATCGATGTTTTTGGTTTCCAAAGGGTCCAAGGTGCTCCACCGCTGGATCAACCGGCCGTCGTGAGCCCGTTGATCACAGACGCCGGCGACCACCACCTCCCGGGTTTCGGCCCTTGAGCTGCTACCCCGATATCGTTTGATCCACAGATGCCGAAAGGCCCGACATTGAACCGTGAAGTCCGGAGCGGTCACCGTGACCCCGTGGATCAGACCATTGTTGGCCCGCTCACAGCTGACGTGCCCGGGAATGTCCATGCAGGGGTTGCGGGGCGGTGAGCTCGGATTTTCTTGGGCTTTCGACGAGGTCGCCGGGATCAGCAGGCTGATCAGCAGGGGCAAGATGCATTTGATGGATGACATGGCGGCTCCTCTAAGGTTCAAGTGCTGGTCCAAGTAAAGGTATTGATTCTCAGCTCGTCGCGCACGATCGTCAGCTTTTGTTTGCTACGGAAAAAACCACTACTTTTCTTTTTCCGATAGATGACGATGATTTCTTTGATCACGTTTTGGGCACAACGATCCCCGAAGAGCCGTTGGACCTTTTCACCGTTCTCCACCACGAAATAGTCATGGGTGGCCAAGGCCGGAATTCCCTGTTGGAAGGAGGTTTCGATGACGATGCCGTTCTCGGGTCGCTCGGCTCGGGTCGCGGCGGCGAAGACCTCGCCGTCGGCGACCTCGAAATCCCCGTCGTCGAGCTCGGTGACGGTCGGGAAATGGACTCCGAGATCCAGGGAGACCAAAGGACCGACCGCCGGACCGGACTGGCCCTGTGGAGCTGCCGGAGTTACTAGAGAACGGATCAGATCGGAGATCTCCTGATCGCCGGGCAGATCCGGCCACAGGGAGTCGTCGATTTCCACCGGAGGACCGACTGGACGGTTCTCGGCGTCGAAGTCCTGAACCAACCCTTGGGCCACGAAGAGGTGTTGACGAATCTCCAGATAAAACTTGCGGGTTTTGCTCTTGCTGAGATTCACAAAGCCGAAATTCAGACTTTCCGACTCATAGGTTTCGAGGCTGTGGATTTTCTGGACATCACGGGTGTGCACCCGATTGGAGAATCGTCGCCAACCGCCGTTCTCGAGCGGCACGATGTGGCTGATCAACGCGCTGCCTTCCAGCTGCTGGCGGATCAACATCATCAGGAAATCCCAGGTCGCGTTGGGATCTGGGTTGCGGATTTTGACGCACCTTAGGTCCTCGTTCGAGGAGGGCTCCGGGCAAAGGAAGGTGCGTCGTGGGTCGGCGGTGCTCACGACATCTAAACAGGGGGCGAACGATGCAATTTCAGTCATAGCAGCTCCTTCTCCGCTGGAAATCCAATACTCTGGAGCCCAGTGGCCAGGTAGTTGTGGAGGCCTGGAAGTGATGAGGCTGGGAAAGGTGGGCGCCCCTTTGGACGCCCTGGGTATCCGACCCGCAGGTGCCGTCAGCCTCCGGCCGGCGGTACGCGGTGGATACTGGTGATGAGCTTGCCGATCTTCTCCTGGACCCGGAGCTCCGCTTCGATGCGTAAGCGGGCATAGCTTTTGGTGAAACCGGCATTGAAGCCGAAGCTCGAGCCATTGGAGCCGGTGAGCACCTGGCCCTTGCTGTGGACCTTGTCCCCCGGCGCCGGTCCGCTGGAGACCTGGCCCGTGGGCGAGTCCAAACCGAGGGTCAAGCCGGCGGCAAAAGATGACGATTTCAAGGTCTGCTCCACGGTCACCTTGCGAAAGAACTCGAGCTCGATCAATTCCGCCGTGCGGGAGATGACCAAGGACGGGAGCTGGTCTTTGTCGTAAAAGACGTTGAAGTACGACTGCAAAATCGGCCGACCCTCACGGTTGACCACGAAGATGGTTTCTCGCAGCGGGCGAGCCTTCTGCTCGTCTAAATAGGTGCCGTCGATCAGCGATCCCGGTTTGATCTTGACCCCGTTGTCACCGAAAATGTTTTTCAAGGTTTCCTGCACCAATTTTTCGGAATTCATGCGTTTGAAAACATCTGATTCCGTCGGTGATTGGATCGCCTCCGGGTCGGTTTCATCGGGTCGTTCTTCTTTCGGGTCCTTAGCCACCTCTTCTTGCACCGCCTTGAGAACATCCTCGGGGCCGGCCAGGGTGCCCGGCCCTTCCTCGCCCGCCGCGAAGCCGGGTTTCAAATGGTTCAGGGGCAGGCCCTCAACGGCCAGCTCTCGAATGCGGTCCGGGGTCAGCAGCAGCGAGCCGATCACCGGCCCTTCCGGATGCTCATAGAAGAACGTGTGGGCGAAGCTCAGGTCCGGGCCGAAGGGCAAGATGCTCATATATCCGTCGCGACGGCAACGCAGCTGGGTTCGGCTGCCCGCCGGCAAGGAGCTGAGGGTGGCGAAGGTTTCGAGGCTGTCTTGAATCATGGTCGTGGTCATGGGAAATCCTTTGAAATTCGATAATTTGGTGGACGATCGGTAGATGGCTGACCCCGGGCTGGGGAAAACAACCGCTTCGCGGTAGCGGATGACCAGCGGATCACCCATTGGAGGAGCGGTACGCCGAAGGCGTTCCTGCCGTTAGCCTGGGGTTGCGGAGCTACCCCAGGGTCCTTCAGTCGGCTTGGCCGTCTTTCGGGCGCATGGAGCAGATCAGACCCTCGGCCGAGCCTTTGCCCAAGACGTTGCGCAAGCCGGCCACCCCCATCTCCTTGGCTTCCTCGCGGGAGAAGAAGGCGTTATTTGCGGTACCGGGCTCGATGGTCTCGCGCGGAATGCCGGCTGTCTGCCACTCCACCACCAGAGTCGACTTTGGATGGCTGACCAAGGCGAAGGTGTCCGGACCCTTGAACGAGAGGTCGTCCCGGGCTCCGATCGACGGCACGTTCCAACCGCTGTCGAGGTCGTGTTGCACCACGAAACCCTCGGCGATGCCACCTTCGGGGGCCTCGAATACGAGGGTTTGACGGCGGGTCGGGTCCAGTCTCAGGGTCAGCATGTCGCGGGCTTTGAGATCCGCTTGCAAGCGATCCAAACGCACGATCATGGGAGTGTCGGTCCTATTGGTGAGGGTGACTTTCTCCGAGCCGCCGACGGTCAGGCCTTGTTGCCGGGGAAAGCTCCAAGTGGTGATGGCGGGCGCGGCGGCGGCTTGAACGTCGATTTGGGTATCGTCTTGAGCGTCGCTCTGGGCGTCGACTGCGGAGGCGTAGGACTGCTGGGATTGAGCTTGGGTTTGGGGCATGACTGTATTCCTCATGTTGTGTTGGAGGCCCACTAGACGTGCTGCGTCCGCGGACGTTGTAGGGCGCGCTGGAGCGGCTCGGGCTGAGCCGTCCAGGATTGACATGGGGAGTCCTAATCGCAGGAAGCGTGCCAAGCCTAAATCGGGTCCAAGCTCGGGGAAAAGGCGGAGAAATCTGCGACGGCCGATGTTTCGGCCGTATCCGAAAGGGGTGGGTCTATCCAAAAGGATAGGATTTCAGAGAGGGGGATCAGCTTCTGCGGGAGTCGTCCAGGCGATCTCGCAGACCGAGGTTGGTGATCAATCGATGCAGGTAGTTCGGCGATAGGTCCAGGGCGCGGGCGGCGCTGGACACATTGCCATGGGCGTCGGCCAGGGCCTGGGCCACGATCTTTCGCTTCGCCTCGTTGATGGTGCCGTGATAATCCCCGTCCGTCGGCGGGTCCGGGCGGCATTCCAGAATACCTTCGGGCAGATCCTCGGGTTGAAGGATATTGCCCTGGGCCAAGACCACCGCCCGTTCCACCGCATTCGACAGCTCGCGCACATTGCCGGGCCAATCGTAGGCGCTGAGGGCGGAGCGGGCCTCCGGGGAAAAGGCCATGGGGGGACGCTGCAGATTTCTGGCGTGAAAATGCAGGAAATGACCCGCCAAGAGCGGAATGTCCGCCCGCCGTTGACGCAGGGGCGGCACGGTCAAGCGGATGACGTCCAAGCGGTAGTAGAGGTCGTCGCGGAAACGCCGTGCCGCGACCTCTTTGGCCAGATCCCGATTGGTGGCCGCCAGCACCCGGACGTCGACTTTGACCGTCTTGCGGCCGCCGAGCCGCTCGATTTCCCGCTCTTGGAGCGCCCGCAGGAGCTTGGCCTGCAAAGCCAGCGGGATCTCCCCCACCTCGTCGAGAAAGAGGGTGCCGCCGTGGGCGCGCTCGAATTGCCCGATCCGCTGCTGAAGAGCACCGGTAAAGGCCCCCTTCTCGTGGCCGAAGAGCTCGCTTTCCAAGAGATTCTCCGACAGGGTCGCACAATTCACAGCCACGAACGACTGGTCGGACCGCGGTCCCGCGGCGTGGATCACCCGGGCCACCAACTCCTTGCCGCATCCGCTTTCGCCGTCGATCAACACCGTCGAGCTCACCGGTGCCACCCGTTCCACCATGGAACGGAGCTCTTGCATGGCCTGGGTCTCCCCCACCAATCTTTCCACCGCCGTGCCGACCGGCATGGAGCTTGCTTTGGAATCGAGAGCATCGGCCGACGCTCGGGTATCCGGATCCGGACCCTGGTCGTCGGCGGGACGAGCCGTGACCGGCAGCACGGGCCTGGGTTTGCCGTAGGCGGTGCTGGCCTCTTCGAGGTCGAGGGACGAGCTCACCCGCCGGCTTTCGGGGGTTAGATTCGGATCCTGATAAAGAAAGAGACTCTCGCCGACGTTGATCAAATCCCCGTGCCGCAAGAGCCGAGATTTGACCGCCTGCTCGTTGACGAACGTGCCGAAGAGGGATCCCACGTCTTGCAGACGGAATCCGTTGGGCTCGGAGCTCAACGTGCAATGGTGTCGGGAGACGGAAAGCTGTGAGATGGCCAGCCCGTTGGAAGGATGGCGCCCCACGGAGAGGGAATCCTTCAAATCGAAGGTCTGCCCCTGGAGGGGACCGGCGAGGCAAATCAACTGGTAACCCATGGGCAGCCTTCTCCCGCTCTGTGACTCCTAGGCAGTGACTTCTCCCGCTCGTGGCGGTACCCGGGAACGTGTTTTGCGATCAGCTTACTCACCTATATTCTGCCATGCAGAAAGGAATCCACCATGTCTTTGGAAGAAACCCAGTCTTTGGAAAAAACTCAGGCGCTAGACAAGACTCAGGCACCGACGAACATCCCGCGGCCGAGCGATCAGGTGCAGCCCACGGTCGAGGACCAGGCGGCGGGCTGGATCGATATCTGGGTGCTCCTACATGCGGAGACTTGCTCCCTGGAGGCCTCCGTGCCGGAGCTGCCCATCCCGGCGGGGCGGCCGATCCGATGGCGTTTCCGGCAGGTGCTCGCCGACGGATCCTTCGGTCCGTTGCCCAAGGGATGGACCCCCATGGTCGGGTTCACCAAGTCGTCGAAGAATCAGGCGGATTCTCCCTTCGGCCCGTTCGGCGGTTTGCTGCACGTGGCCGCGGATGGGAAAGGCACGGATGGGAAAGATGGAGTGTCGGTCGACATCGTCGGCGAATGGTCGCCGGGAGCGCTCGCCGACGATGCGCCCCGGCAATTTCATGGTTTCGCCATGATCCACCGCGGCATGGGCATGGAGAGCGACCGGGCCTTTTCGTGTTTAACGACTCCCCGCCTGACCCTCACCCTGGGGCCACCGGACGGCCTCCGATACCGGGCTTCACCGACCCCCGAGCAATTCCTGGTGGAGCTGTCGGTGAAGAGAGATCCCAAGGACCCCCACCGCTTGAGCATCTCCCCCGAGACTCCGATCAAGGCGTTCACCAACACCATCGTTCGGTGGCAATTCGCCCCAGAGATCCGCAGCGGTTTTCCGTTGATCCTCTTCTACCATTCCGTGGAGCTGCCCAAAGGAGCTGCGGTCGTGTTGGGGGACAGAAACGAGCACTTCGAGCCCTGCCGAAAGGCACGCTTCAGCCCCAAAGGTGTGGAGATGTGGGATTTCAAGACCGAGCCGCGGAGCTGTTTTTACGAGGGGGCCATGTTGGGCCTGCGGGCTCTATCCCTGGAGCTGCTCTCCACCGGAGATCCCCAGCTGGACAATCAGGGCATTCCGTTCCCGCTGGCATCGGGCGACGGTGAGGAGGCCTGCTGAGCCTCACCGTTCGCCTCGCCGAGAAGCGCTGGCCGTAGATCGTCGAAGGCCGGGATATGGAACCAACGGGCATCCATGCCCGAGCTGAGGGCATGTCTCGCCTTGATCAGCGCGCTCTTTCGCTCCCCCGCCAGGGCAAAGACCAATGCCGCTTGATAAGCCAGCTCACTGTCTTCGTCGGCGAATTCGAGGGTCGCTAGGGTTTCCTCGATAGCCCTTTCGAAGTCGCCCAAATGGGCCGAGCATTGGGCTCGGTTGAGGCGTTCCTGGGGGTTTAGGGCCTCGATGTTTTGCCGGTCGTCGAGGAGATCCAAGGCACGGCGAAAAGCCCGCTCGGCTTCTTCCTTGCGCCCCAGGGCTTGGAGGGAATCCCCCAAATTGAGCAAGGTCGTGGGATGGTCCGGCGACAGCTCGGCGGCTTGCTCATAGGCTTGAATGGCCTGCTCATAGTCACCGAGCAAGAAACGCACGATGCCGAGATTGTTCCAAAAGCTGCGATGGGGTTTCAGCTCCAACAGCCTCAAGGCGAGGCTCTCGGCTTCGCGCAGATTGCCGTGCAGGGTCTCCAGCTGCAGCAGCCCATTCAAACCCCAGGTGTTGTCCGGGCTACGTTCCAACAGCTGCCGAAAATGGTCTCGGGCCGAATCCACTTGTCCCGTGCGGGATTCGAGGCTGGCCAGCTGGTGCAAGTAGCGCCAGGAGGGACGCTGGGCCACCAAGCGACGCAGGATGGTGATCGCCTCCTCCGTGCGTCCGCGGGCTTGGGCCAGCAGCGCGCCGCTGAAGAGGGCCTCGGGCTCTCCAGGCGCGATTTGGTGGACGGTCTCCAGCAGCGTTTCCGCCTCGTCCAGCCGCCCGGCGAGCAACGCCAGACGCAGACCGTGAATGGCGGGCCGAGGATCCCAATCGTAGCCCTCCCCCGCCAGACGGATATGGCGTCGGGCCGTTTCCAGATGTTGGGCTTGCCGGGTGTCGGAGAACAACGATTCCGACAGGTCCGCCACCAGCCAATGGGCGGAGCTGAGCCGGGGCGAGGTCGCCAACACCTCCTCCAGCTGTCGAATGGCTTCGGGAAACGGCAGATGTTGATGCCGCGCTCGGTGTTGAATCTCGAGAAATCGGCGATAGTCGTCGGCCGTGGCTTGGAGACGGGATCCTCCTCGATCGTCGTTGAGCCAAGACAAACCTCGGCCTTTTCGAAAACCGCGTTTCACCTCCGCGGCCACCACATGGGCGGTCTGCAGGGCGTCCTCCAATTGGGAGGAAATCGGAAGATTGCGGCTCCACAGCACGATTCCGTCGGGGATGCTCAATCGGCGAAGCTCGATGTGGGTGACCGCGCCCAGCTCGAAGAGCTTGGTCACCAGCACCTCGTCGGCGGCATGGGCCGAGGCGATTTCCAGCGGCGAGCCGCCGACTTCCCCCAGCTGGTCCGGTCCCAACGGTCCGGTCTGCTCAAGATCCACCAAAGCGCCGATGGCGGCGTCGAGGGCACCGGCCCCGAGGATCGCCAGCCGCCCCGCCGGATCCGGGGACACCACCTGCGGCGCCAACACCGCCACCCGACGGACGGTCGGGCTCGGTGCGGAAATCAACACCAGGACCGCGGCGGTCACCGCCAGGGTCAGGGCCAAAGCGACGAATCTGAAGCTGGTCTTGCCGGTCTTGCCGGCAGGTGGGTGGACCGCGCGACCGGCTTTCGTCGTGGAGGGGGTGGGCTGTGGAGCTTCCGGCAAGGTCGGTGTCGCGGAGCCCGTCGGCTCGGCGTATCCCGTGGGCAGATTTCCAAACCCAGTTTCGGTAGCGACGTCGGTAGGTACCGTCCGACCGAGCTCCGGGGAGGGCGTGTCGTCGCCGGCGACGAGACCGCTTTTCGAGTCGCTTTCAAGCAAGGCAAGCCGACGGCCGACGGATCCGGCGTCCGCGGGCCGCGAATCGGGATCCTTGGACGTCAGCTGATGGATCAGCTCGACCAGGGCCGCGGGCAGCGCGGGCCGCAGCGCGTCCACCGGCTCGGGCTCGACGGTGAGCAAGTTCGACAGGGTTTCGAGCGGGGTTTGACCGCGGAACGGAGACCGACCGCTGGCCATTTCGTAGAGCAGCACCCCCAAAGAGAAAAGATCCGAGCGCGCGTCCAAGGCCTCACCCCGGGCCTGCTCAGGTGCCATCGAGCGTCCCGTGCCCAAGATCCAACCCGTGTGGGTCAAGGACTCCTCGGGCACGAGGGGTGAAAGACCCGTGTCCGGCGAGCCCGGGGAGGCCCAGACCTTGGCCAGGCCGAAATCCAAGATCTTGGCGTGACCGTGGGCGGTGATCATGACGTTCTCAGACTTGAGATCGCGGTGCAGGATCCCCTTCCGATGGGCTTCGGCAAGCGCCTCCGCCACCTCTCGCCCCAAAGAAAGCAACAAGTCGAGGGGCAGGGGGCCGTTCTGAAGCCGCTGAAAAACCGTTTCGCCCCGCACATATTCCAACACCAGGTGCACGCCGTCGTCCGTATCCAGCGCTTCGAAGATCCGCACCACCGCGGGGTGGCTCAGCTGGGCCGTGGCAAGAGCTTCCCGCTCCAATCGAGCGTAGAGATCCCTCGACAACCCGGCGCGCAGGCGTTTGATCGCCACCGGTCGATGGAGGCGCTCGTCCCGGGCCAGCAGCACATCCCCCATGCCCCCGCGACCGATTTGCTCCAAGATGCGATACCGGCCGATGTGCTCGGGCAGCAGCTGAGGGGTTGAGTCCATCCAGGAATCTTAGCGGAGGCGGACGCTACTTGCGGTCGCGGCGCAGGTGGTTCACCGGTGCGAATTGATCCTCGAAAACGGTCGCGTTGCTCAAGTCCAAATCGATGGGGCTGAAGCTATCGGCCATGTCCCGGCCGGAGACCGACAGGCCCGGAAAGCGCTCGTCCAACTGCTCACCCGCAGCCGACACGTCCTCTCGGCTCAGCCTCGGCCCCTTGGAGGTGGCGATCAACAAATAGTTGCTGCTTCGGTCGATAGGCACGATGTAGATGAATCGGAAGACCTCGTTCATGGTCTTGAGCATGCCGCTGCCGAATGGGCTGTCCAAGGCGCCGATGAAGTTCATGCCGACCGCGCCACCCGGTGCCAGGCGAGATTTGACGAGCCGGAAAAACTCTAGGGTCGACAGGTGAAAGGGAATCGAATGGCCGATGTAGGTGTCGAGATAGATCAGATCCCAGCGCTCGCTTTCCCGCTCGGCGAGGAAGCGTCGACCGTCGGCGACGTGAAAACGGTTGTGGTCGCTGGGTTGGGCCTGAAAATACTCGATGGCGAGATCGATGACCGCTTGATCGACGTCGATCTGGTCGATGTGCAGGTCGGGATCGGTGTTGAGCAGGTAGCTGCCGACGCTGGCGGAGCCGACGCCGATCAGGGCCGCCCGTCGAATCTCGGGCTGGATCAGGTACGTCGCCGGCACCCACCGGGCGTAGGGAATGGCGGGTTGGCCGGTGGTGACGTCCACGGCGCCGTGCAGCTCCCCGTCGCTGTGGAGGTAGCGAATATTCTCGATTTCAACCACCGACAGGGTTTGATACGCCGACATACGTTTAACCAGAACCTTGAGATCCGAGCTGTGGAGGAGATGTTCCGGCAGAACCGATAGGAGCAGCAGGCTCGAAGCGAGCAAGAGGCTGAGACGCGGTCGCGGACGGGCGGTGACCAAGAGGATCAGGGCCGAGACGGTGGTGGTCGCTAAGAGCAAGCCCAGGATGGGCCGTAACGAGAGGTTTGGGATGAGCACGAAGGTTGCGCCGAGGGTGCCGGCCAGGCTGCCGGCCGTCGAGAGAGCGTAGAGATGGCCGGCGGTGGTGCCAAGCGCCTTGAGATCCAACGCCGCGATGCGGATCAAATAGGGCGACACCATGGCCAGGGGCACGGTGGGGGGCGCGAAAATCACCACAACGGTGACCAACGTGCCGAGGGCGCCGTTGCCCAGCAGATGGGCGAGGGATGAGACCGCGGCTTCCCCCAGCACCAACAACAGGGCCTGGAAGAGTGCCGCCACCAGGAGCACGTGGCCCAGACCCGACAGCTCCGGGCGACGATCCGCCAGCCGTCCGCCCCAAAAATAGCCGATCGACATGGCGGCTAGAAAGATGCTGATGATCGATCCCCAAACGTGGACGCTGCTGCCGAATTCCGGCGCCAACAATCGACTGGAGACCATTTCGAGGGCCATGAGCACGGCCGCCGGCACGATGACGATGAAATAGAAACGAACGTTAGACCAAGTCATGGGCCGGATTGTACGGCACTTCAACCCCAATGCCGACGCGACTTAGGGGCAAAGCCGGCGATGGAGAGATAAGAGCAATTCCGTGATTCGGCGAACCGAGGAGATGTCGATGCGTTCCGGGGTGTCCCCGAGCTCGTGGTAGTCGTCGTGTAGCCCGGTGGAAAGCAGGATCGTGGGCCACTCTCGCCCGAGGATCTCGGCGTCGGTGCGTCCCGGCTCGTGCTCACCGAGCTCCGACATCGGCTTGAGCTCGAAACCGCTTTCCGCGGCTGCTGCTGCGAGCGGACCGCTGGAGAGATATCCGAAGGCTTCGGCCCCGGCGGATCGATAACCCAAGACCGGCGCGGCCTCGACTCCGGCCTCGGCTCCGGCCTCGACTCCGGCCTCGACTCCGGCCTCGACTCCGGCCCTGGGGCGGCCGACCATGTCGAGCACGATGGTCAGCTCGATCGATGCGATCGGAAAGGGAGGTCGATCCAAGAGATCCTGAGCCCCTAGGCGACCGACCTCCTCCGCGCCGGAAGCGATGACCGCAAACGGCGGACGGCACTCGGTGGTCGCCGAGCCGGCTGTGGCGAGGCGGGCGAATTCGAGCATGGCCGCGACTCCCGACGCGTTGTCGTCGGCCCCTGGAAAAGGCCCACGGGTGGGATGCAATCCCTGCCCGTCGTAATGGGCTACCACCACCAGGCGAGGGGCGGCGGCCCCCGGTGATCGGCCGATGACGTTGAAGTCGGTCTTGTCGAAGGCCGGAAATCCGCGGCAAAACCCGGAACCGTCCGTCGGCTCCAGCCCCAAGGACCCGAAATAGCGACCGATCACCTCAGCTACCGGCAAAGCGTCTCCCGCATCCGCCCGACGTCCCCGGGTCCGGGGCGACGACAGTAGCTCGATCCAACCTCGGAGATGCTCGTCTCGGGCGCCCGCGGCCGGACCCCGCAGCGCTTCCGGGATCTCAAGGGCGTACGGCAGGGGCAGATCTGAGCAGTCGAGCGGGGTCGGAGGGGAGACCGCATCTCCGCATCCCGCCAAAAGCAGGAGCCCCACCGAGAGAATAGGGATCACCCGCTGCCTTGAGATTTCACGCGCACCCACCATGACCGCATCTTCGCCCGTCGCTGCGATCGATTCAACCGTAGGAGCCCTGGATCCCAACGCCCTTTTTGTGCGGATTTCAAACCGAGGTCGTGAAATTCAAGAGCCCACCAGCCAATTCAACATGGCTTGGGTGGTTTCTTCCGGTTTCTCTTGCTGAATCCAATGACCACAATCCAGACGGACCACCTCCACATTGGGCACGAAATCGGAAAGGGTTTCAGACTGTGCAACCGGATCCCGGTCGCCATAGATCATGAGCGTGGGCTGCTGGACAATCGGGTCCACGTCCGCCAACACGTGCCAGTTGCGGTCGAGGTTCCGGTACCAATTGATGCTGCCTGTGAAACCTGTCGACTCGAAAGCGGAGACGAAAACGGCCAGCTCGTGGTCGCTCATGATGGGCTCGCCGAGTGGTGTTTCTGCCCTGGCGAGCTGGATCATCGCCATACCTGGCTGCGGCTCTTTGGGGGGCTCGTTCTTCCGGTACAGATTGCGAAGGAATTGAGATGTATTTTCGTCTAAGACCGCATCGGCGACGCCCGGCCGGCGATTGAAGTGGACAAAGTAGTGGTCGTCGCCGAATAGCTCTTGCAGGAGCTCGATCCAGGGCTTTTCGCCGCGCTCGAGGTAAGGCAAGCTCAAATTGATCACCTTCTTGACGCGGGTCGGATGCAAAAGGGTCAATCCCCAAACGACCATGGCTCCCCAATCATGTCCGACAAAGGTGGCGTCTTTGTATCCGTAGTGATCGAGCAGCGCGACGAGATCGCCGGTCAAACATTCAATATCGTAGTCGGTGACCTCGCTCGGGCAGGAGGAGCCTCCATAACCCCGCTGGTTCGGGACGATGACATGGTAGCCAGCCGCTGCAAGGGCAGGCACCTGATGACGCCAGGAATAGGCATGCTCCGGCCAGCCGTGACAGAGCACGATCGGATTTCCTGCATGTTCTCGGCCTGCTTCAAAGACTTCGAGCTCCACACCGTTGACTGGAATCCGTGTGGCCGTCGGAAAATCGGTTGGAAAGACAGTCGGAAAGACGGTTGGATGAGACATGGGTTCCCCTTTTATGTTCGTGGGTATCTTTGTGGGCCGGGTATCTTTGTGGGCCGGGTATCTTTGTGGGCCGGCTTCCTTGCCGGCGAGGACAGCCACAGCCTAAGATCTAATGGTGCCAAATCCTGGCACCATTTATGGAAACCCAAGAGATGATGCATGCCCGTCTCCGACAAGACGCCATCGTGCGCAGCCTTCGCCGCAAAGGTGCTTCGACAGTCGCCGACCTGGCGGCGGAAGTCGGCGCATCCCGGCGCACGGTCTTGCGCGACCTCCGCGCGCTGCGGGACGAAGGTTTTGTTATCCATTCCGAACCCGGGCGCGGGGGCGGACTTCAGCTCGATCCACAATCGATTCAGACCACAGCACGGCTCTCGGTCGCCGAGGTCTTTGCGCTGCTGATCAGCGTTGCGTCCATGCGGGCGGCTGGAAGACTGCCCTTTTCAGGTCTCGCGGATGCCGGGCTCGCCAAAATCGAGAAAGCCCTGCCGTCGGACAAAGTCCGGGATTTGCGCCGATTTTTGGATTGCTTGTACGTCGGACGGCTTTCTCCGCGGGTAGACATCTCCAATATGGGAGAGATGGAACCCGCGTTGTTGCCCGCATTCGAGACCGCTTTTCTGCAACGGTTACACCTGCGATTCCAATACCGTGACGCAAAAGGGGTCGTCACCAACCGTCAGGTCGAGCCGCAAGCCATGCTGATCTTGCCGCCGCTTTGGTATTTGGTGGCCTGGGATCCCGCGCGCGAAGACTTCAGGCACTTTCGAATGGATCGGATCAGCGGGCCAGAATACGTGGAAGGCTCGACCTTTCGGCGACGACATGTGCCGTTCGAGGATGACGTCCGCCCGGCGACGAGCTCGACGATTGAGCCCTGGGGTAGCTCCGCAACCCCAGGCTCTTGTTAGGAACGCCTTCGGCGTACCCTCCTGCAATGGGTGACACGCCGGCATCCGCTACCGCGAAGCGGTTGTTTTCCCTAGCCCGGTGATGCGCGACGCGCTACCCCGGGAAACCTACTTGCGGGTCGACCCGCCTCCTGTTTGGTCGATTCTGACTCCTGCCCGAGCTCTTGCTAAGCTTGGGCCGAAATCGCGGGGGCCGTCCTTGAGAGGCCACCCTGAAGGCACCGCGCCGCTGAATAGAGCCCGATGAAGACGAATCTCAGATACACGCCCATCACCGACCGCTCCATCGTTCGCCACCCCGTTTGGGATCGGCTCGACGCCGAGTTGCGTGAATCGATCCAGGTGGTTTCGAAGGTGCTGCCGTTTCGCACCAACCGCTACGTGGTGGATGAGCTGATCGATTGGCAGAAGATTCCGAACGATCCCATGTTCCAGCTGACCTTTGCCCAGAAGGAGATGTTGGACCCGGAAGACTACCGGCGGGTGCGGGATCTTCTGCGCGCGGGGGCGCCGAAAGAAGAGCTGGAACCGGTGGTCCACGGAATTCGATACGGGCTCAATCCCCATCCCGCCGGTCAGCTCGACGCCAACGTGCCGACCCTCGACGGACGTCCGCTTTCGGGTGTGCAGCACAAATATCGGGAAACCGTGCTCTTTTTCCCGGCCCAGGGCCAGACCTGCCACGCCTATTGCACGTATTGCTTCCGCTGGGCCCAATTCGTCGGCATGTCCGAGCTTCGATTCGCCGCCCGCGCCACCGACGACCTGGTGGCTTATCTCAAGGCCCACCGCGAGGTCACGGATGTGCTGATCACCGGCGGCGATCCGCTGATCATGAAAACGGAGGTCTTGCGGAGATACGTCGAGCCGCTGTTGATCCCCGAGCTGGAGCACGTGCGAAATATCCGAATCGGCACCAAATCCTTGGCCTATTGGCCCGATCGTTTCGTCGGTGACCTGGATGCCGACGATCTCCTGCGCCTCTTTGAAGAGGTGGTGGCCTCTGGGCGACACTTGGCGCTGATGGGCCATTACAGTCATCCCGTCGAGCTCGAGCCGGGGGTTGCGCGCCGAGCGGTGAGCCGCGCCCGTTCCGCGGGGGCGGAGATCCGGCTGCAAGCGCCGGTGGTGCGTCACGTCAACGATCGGAGCGACGTTTGGTCGGAGCTTTGGAGCACGGCGGTGACCCTGGGCATGATTCCTTACTACTTTTTCGTCGAGCGTGACACCGGACCGAAACGTTATTTCGAGATTCCCCTGGTCGAGGCCTTCGAGATCTTCAGCGACGCCTACCGTCGGGTGTCGGGCCTGTGCCGATCGGTACGTGGGCCGTCCATGTCGGCTCACCCCGGAAAGGCTCGCATCGTCGGCATCGAGCAGGTCGCGGGAGAAAAGGTGCTCGTGCTCGAATTCCTGCAAGCCCGCGACCCGTCCTGGGTGTCACGGCCCTTCTTCGCCAAATTCGATCCCCACGCCACCTGGTTGGACGATCTCGAGCCGGCGTTCGGCGAGAGCTTCTTCTTTCGGCCGGATTGACAGTACGGCCCGCTCCCCCCGACCCTCCTCTGACCACGCTGTCGGCCGCAGACGGGCGAGGGGGAGCGTCAATGCCGGGCGCTTAGGGCGAGAGGCGCCCGGAAATCCATCGGGTGGCGGCCGGTCTTCAAAAATCAGAAATTTCACTGCCGACTTCATGTAAGGGTTAAGAAGAATTCGGCGAACAATGGGAAAAGCTCTAGTTTTTTCCCTCCTTTCCACACAGCCCACCGAGACTAGAGGGAGATGCCCTAGCAGGTTAATGGCCCAGCGTTCTGGTGAATGTGGAAAGGATGACTCCGATGAAACAGACGGAATCAGCAATCAGGCTGTGTTTGACCAGTGATTATGCGTTGCTGAGACAGGCTTTGCGGCAAACCATTGAGGACGATCAGCGGGTGCGGGTGGTGCTCGAGACCAGCCGCCGCCAATGCGCGCCGCAAGTGGTTCGAGATCTCCATCCGGATGTGTTGTTGTGTCTTGCCTCGGTGACCCATATCAGCATTGATCGAGTCGTCCGCCAGCTCGGTCGATTGCAGCGCTTTACTCCCGTGCTGTTGCTGAATTTGCGCAGTGAGGAGAGCTTGGCGCTGCGGGTGTTGCGGGCCGGTATTTCGGGGGTGATGGCCGAGCCGTCGGACCTGAACGAGCTGGTGATGGCGATCCACCAGGTGCAGGCCGGCCAGCGGTATTTGCCCGAGCCGCTGAAAGCTCGGGTAATGGAACGTTATTTGACCACCGATCCCCTGACCTCGGATAAGTCGGAGCTGACCCATCGGGAGCTCGAGGTGCTGCGCAAGCTGGCCTCGGGTTTGACCAATCGCGAGATCAGCGAGCGTTTGTACATCAGCATCAAAACCGTCGATGCCCATCGCGGAAATCTCTTGCGCAAGCTGAGCCTGCGCAACAATGCCGACCTCACCCGCTATGCCATTCGGGAAGGTCTCATCTCTTTGGAAGCATGAATTTTCGCGGCCTCATTCGCTTGAGGCCGAGCCACCCGGCGATCCGCTCCGCCGGGCCGCAGCTCGCCTCCTCAATCTCAGTCGCAGCAAATGGACTCGTGCCTGGCGTTGGATCATCTTGGCGGCCTGGTCTTCGGTGGCTGCTAGGCCTAGGGCCCCCATGATCCGGGCATGGGGCTGGTGGGGCTCGTGGGCAAAATGTCCAAGGGGTAGCTGGGCAAATTCCGGGTGCCACTGCACGCCGTGGAAAAACGGATGTCCCGTCCGCTGCCAGCCTTCGACCACGCGGTCTTCGGGATCGTGGGCGCTCTCTCGAATCGGTCCGCCCGAGGGCTGGTGGAAACGTGCGGCGGCCCAATGCATGCTGTTGACCGGAATGGTCGACGGAGGGGGTGCCGCAGCCGCAGCAGCCGCTGCGGCCCCTGCTCCGCTCGCAGGACCGGCGGACCGATCCTCTGAGTCGCTGTCGGATCCAGGTCCACGAGCGGCTGCCGCGCCCCCAGCTGTCGCTGCCGCCGCTGCAGGTCGGATTGCTTGACGCCAATGCTCACCGCGAATGATGCGGCCCAGATCGCTTTCGGGATCGACATGCACGTCATGGGCAATTCGCCAAGGCTCGCCATAGTATTGGTTGTGATGTTTCTGAGCGGGCGCCGCGCCGGATGCTCTTTGTTGCTCGACGAAGTACGGCACAGGGGACCGTCTTCCCTTTGCTTGAGCCAAAGACGCCTCTTGCTCCGGTAATAAATAGGTTTCCCCCCGACCCTCGCCGGGGCGGAGCGCATGTTGGGCCATGCACCGAGAGCCGCCACAAACCCCGAGGATCGGCAGGGTGCCGTCTCGGGCCTGGGCGATGAGCGCGGCTTGAAACGCGGTCCGCTGATTCCACGCCACCGCTTGCTCAGGGGATCTCGGCTCATGGTCCGGATCGCGAGGGGCCGCTGGATCGCCACCGCCATCAGGGCTCACGAGATCTCCGGCGCCGGTGACGGTCCCGGGCAGATTAAGCATGCCGCCGGGCACGAAAACGCCGTTCAGCTCAATCCCTCGTTGCCGGTAATGCTCCGGGTTCCGCTCCTGGTCGAGGGGCACGACACGGGCTCCGGTGCCGGCCCGAACGGCGTCCAGGTCGAGCTGCTCGATGTCTCTTCCTCGGGAAGACACCCCGATGGTCACGGGATGTCGTCCCACCGACCGTTGGCGTGCGCCGGCGGCCGCTTCGCCCATAGCACGGCCGATGAGATCTCTTCCCGTGGGACCTACGTCCTGTGCGGCGGCTCCGGCAGGAGTGGCTGCTGCTGCTGCGGCGGCTGCGGCTGCTGCTGGTGGTGGATCGGATCGGCCCCCGGCCCGTCCGCCCCGGTAACGTCCACGGCCCCGTCCGCCCCCGCCCCGGTGACGTCCACGGCCCCGTCCGCCCCGGTGACCTCCGCCGCCGCGACGACGCTCATCGTCACCACCGGCTCGTTGGATCACTTCAGGGCTCGGAGCCGCTACGGAATGGCTCGGCGCCGCCACCGAGATCGACGAAAAGCTGTGCAACGGCGGCCCGTGGGGCTCCGCAGTCGAAGTGGTGGTCGGGCTCGCCGATGTCGAGGGGACTTGCCCGGAAGCTGTTCGGCGGGTCGTCGGCTGGGGTGCTCGGACGTGATCCATTTGGGCTCTCGTTTCTGTAGGTGTACCTCGACGCGATGCATGGAGCCTAGCGTTCGACCCTCACACGCTCAATGAGAGGCTTCCCTAACTGGAAAATTCCGATCCCACCCCGACCCAGAGTTTTTCCTAGATCCGTTTCCCAATCTTTCCGATTGAGGGCCGCCGACGAAGGCGCCTAAGCTGTTCTCAACCAACCCGATAAGGACACAGCATGCCGGAAAAGAAAACGAGCGCCGGCCGCCCGAGCGTGCCGAAAGGCAAGGGCGGTCGTGGAAAAGGGCGGTCCGACAAGGGGCCTGCGAAGGTCGCGGACGGGGCTGAGGTTTCTGAGGCCAAGACCTCTAAGGCCAAGATCTCTCAACCAAAGGTTTCTTGTTTGTTGCCGACCCGGGATCGAAGATTCTGGATACCGATGGCGCTCGTTCACTTCCAGCGCCAAACCTGGGAGCACCGGGAGCTGCTGGTGGTCGACGACGGCGAGGACGAGGTCTCCGACCTGATCCCGACCGACGATCCGAGGATTCGTTATATCCGGCTCGACCATCCGCTCTCCCTGGGAGCGAAAAGAAACCTTTGTTGTGAGGAAGCCGACGGTGAGTTTCTGATCCATTGGGACGACGACGATTGGATGTCGGACGGCCGGGTGGCTTATCAGGTGGAGCAAATGACCGCGGCTGGGGTCGATGTTTGTGGTCTCGACCGCCTGTATTTCTGCGAGCCCTCGACCTTGGTGTGTTGGCAATACACCTATCGAGGGCGTTTGCCCTGGGTCGCCGGCGGCACCCTCTGCTTCACCAAGTCGTTCTGGCGAGACCACCCCTTCCCTGAGCTCAACGCCGGGGAGGACACCCGCTTCCTGTGGCAACACCGGCCGCGGGATCTGCTGCGCCTCGACGACCCGTCCTTCTATTGCGCCACGATTCACGCCGACAACACCAGCTCACAGCCAAAGCCCTCGGCGCCTTGGCAGCCCCTCGAGGTGTCCGACTTGCGCGGGCGATTGGGGCAGGGTTGGGCCGACTTCATCGAGCTTTTGAGAAAAGGAGGTGTGGAAGGTCGCCGTTCCCGACAACGGCCGGAGAAGACGACCTATCGACCCGAACCCACCGTCAACCTTCGTCGGGGTCAACGAGCCACCGCCGTCATTCGATGTCGAGTGAGCTGACCCGGCCGCGTTTCTGAACGTTTGAGCCACTTCCACCGATCCTATTCTTCAACGCCCAAGGAGCAACCATGACCGTTACCGTCACGTATCCAGGCGTCTATCTCCAAGAGAAAGCCGCAAGCCCACATTCGGTCGTCGCCGTGACCACCGCCGACACCGCCTTCATCGACTATTTCAAGATGGGACCGGTGAATCAGGCGGTGCAGATTCAGAGCCTGAACGCTTTTTCCCGCATCTTCGGCGGGCTCGACGAGGGCAGCGAGGCGAGCTACGGCATTCAGCAATTCTTTCAAAGCGGAGGTGGCGTGGCGTGGGTGGTGCGGGTCGTGCCGGCGAGCTCGGCGGCGTCGAGCGCAACCATCTCTCCCACGCAGGACCTGGAGTTGCCCGGCTCAGTGCCCGACACCGACTTCACTGTCAGTGCCAACAGTCCAGGAGCCTGGGGTGACACCCTGGCGGTGGGCATAGAGTCGAACGAGCCGGACGACACCTTCAACCTGACGGTTCAGATCAACAGCGGCACAGCGGCGAAGCCCAGCTATCAAATCGCCGAAAGCTACTACAAGCTTTCTGTCGATCCCTCGTTGCCGAATTACGCCCCCGCGGTGGTCAATCCGGCCTCGCAATACATCGTGCTCACCACCGGCGGGAATTCGATGCCGTCCAGCGGGTTGGCGTCCGACGATCCGATCCCGCTCAGCGGTGGCGAGGATGGTGCTTGGACCGGTGCCAGTGAGCTCGCCAATGCGATCAACGCCCAATTGGGTGATCCTACGGGCACGAACCCGTCCACTCCGGCCCTCGAGATGATCGCGCCCGAGACCTTCAACTTGCTGTGCCTGCCGGCTACCTCCATTCTCGATGAGGATAGCCGATTCTCGGTTTTCCAGAACGCGCAAAGCTTCTGCGAGGCGAATCGAGCCTTCTATATCGTCGATCCGCCCGCACCGGAGGCTATGCAGACCGTGCCCGGGGTGACGGATTGGAATGAGATACCAGCGGAAAATACCAGCCAATTCATCTCTTGGGTGACGCCCTACGGCGGTGAAGACAGCTATTGGTCGGCGGTCTATTTTCCATTCATTTCGACCGCGGACGCGCTCAACAACAACAATCCTCGACCGGTGGCTCCGAGCGGCACCCTGGCCGGCATATACGCGGCTACCGACAACGCCGTGGGGGTTTGGAAGGCACCCGCCGGTGTGGACGCTCAGATCTTGAGCACGCTCATGGCCCAGCTGACCAACAACGACAGCGGTCAGATGAATCCCCTGGGTTATAACGCCCTGCGAACCTTCCCTATCTACAACAACGTGGTGTGGGGTGCGCGCACCTTGGCCGGAGCGGACCTGCTGCAAAGCGCTTTCAAGTACATCAACGTGCGCCGGCTGACCAATTTCATCGAGCTGAGCCTGGTGCAAAGCCTGAAATGGGCTGTTTTCGAGTCCAATGCGCCACCGCTGTGGTCGTCTATCAGCCTTGAGGTGAGCTCGTTCATGTCCGGACTTTTCGGTCAAGGCGCTTTCCAAGGCACCACGCCCACGCAAGCCTACTTCGTGCAATGTGACAGCAGCACCACCACCCAACAAGACATTCAGAACGGCATCGTCAATGTGGTCGTCGGCTTCGCGCCGGTTTATCCCGCTGAGTTCGTGGTGCTGACCATCGAAGTCGAATCCGCTCCCACCGCATCCTGAGGAGGTAAACCATGGCCAATACCAGCGCCGGAGCAAGTCGTACGGATCCATTTCTCACTTATAACTTTCAAGTGAAGTGGAATAACAACTATGTCGCCTCGGTGAATAAAGTCACCGGTTTGGAACGGTCGACCCAGGTCGTCAAATGGCGATCCGGTGGCCAGCCCCAGACCACCTATTGCATTCCGGGGCAAACGGATTATTCGCCGATCACCCTTGAGCAAGGGGTGACCTTCGACGTCACCTTTGAGCAGTGGGCGAATAAGATCTGGTACCTGCCGAATACCCAACAATTCGGCCAAGAGGTGTCCTTGGCGGACTTCCGCCAGCAGGTGACCTTGGAAATGTACAACCAAGCGGGACAATTGGTGCTCCGCTATTTTCTCTACAACTGTTGGCCCTCGGAGTACCGGGCTCTGCCCGAGCTCGACGCCGCGTCGGACACTGTGGCGTTGGAGTCCTTGACCTTGCAAAACGAGGGTTGGGATCGCGATACCTCGGTGACCGCGCCCACGCTGCCGAGCTTCACCGAGCCATCGAGCTGAGCCGTCGTGCGAGCCCTGGCGCCAATCCAAATGCTGGATGCTTGGGACGGGGGACGCGATCTCGGTCGCGCTGCCCGAGCCCTCTGGCTGATCGCCATCGGCGAGCCGGAGTGGCCCAAGTCCGGGCTCGCACGGCTGACCCTCGGGCAACGGGATGCTCTGCTCCTGGAGCTGCATCGCCTGACCTTCGGCGACACCCTGGAGGGATCGGCCCGCTGCCCTGCCTGCGATCGTCGCCTCGACCTGACCCTCGAGGTGGCGAGCGCCTGTTTCGGGCCCATGCCCACGGGACCGGTGGACCCGCAAGCACCGCCCACGGTGGGTCGGGTGGAGCACGATGGCTGGCAAATCGCTTTCCGCGTGCCCGACAGCACCGATCTCCAAGCCATCGAGCATTTTCCGTCGGTGGACACCGCCCGCGAAGCGCTGCTGCGGCGTCTGCTCGTGCAGGTCCACCAAGCAGGTGAGCCCCGACCCCTCAACGCCGTGCCCGAGCCGGTGCTGGCCGAGGTGGCGATGGAGATGGAATCCCTCGATCCACAGATAGAGGTGGTGGTGGATGTGGTCTGCGCGGACTGTGGCCACGGATGGGGTCTTCTGCTGGAAATCAGCGAATTTCTGGCCAGCGAAACCGAAGCCGAAGCCCAGCGGCTGCTCTACCAAGTGCATCATTTGGCGCGCCTCTACGGCTGGCAGGAGCGAGAGATCCTGCGCATGAGCTCCGCCCGCCGCAAGGCCTATATGGAGCTGGCCGACTGATGAGCGACCTCTTCTCACGACTGGCCATGCGCGCCTTGGGCCGAGCCCAGCTCTTTCAGCCCAAAATCGCCCTGCGCTTTGCCGAGCGGCCGGCATTGCCCTATGAAAAGCCGGATACCGACTTCGGCTTGGGGCAAGCCCGGGGCCCTCGCCGTGCCGCCCATCGCCCGCCCGCCGGTCCCACAGCCGACGATCCCGAGCCGGAGAGCCTGGGGGCGAGCCGGGGCGAAGCCCAGGGCACGCCGGAATCGGCAGACGTCGACAGCACGGCCCAAGAGCTCGGAACCCCAGATCAAGAGGTCGAAACCCCGGCCCAGGAGGCCGAGACCTCGGCGCGGAATCTCGATTCGAGCCGAAGCGCCGACCGCCGGATCGCCGGAGCACCGGATCGCCGGCCGCCGGCCGCCGGATCGCCGGCCGTTGGCCAACGGAGCCGGTCGATGAAAGAGCGTCGAGAATCTACCGGGCACGGCTTCCCCGCCGTCGACTCCCCCGCCGTCGACTCCCCCGCCGTCGACTCCCCCGCCGTCGACTCCCCCGCCGTCGACTCCCCTGCCGTCGACCCCTCGGCCCCGGACGCTGAAATCGCCCGTCCATCGGCCAGTGCCGAAGCCTCCGGCGACAGCACGTCGTCGCCTGCGCTCCCGTCGGATCCGACGTCACGCCGGAGCAAGCCATCTCCTGTGCATTCCCCAAGCCGACCGTCCCCAATCCGACCGTCCCCAAGCCGACCGTCCCCAAGCCAGTCGTTCCCAAGCCGGCCGTCCTCGGGCCGGCAGCGGCTCCTTCGAGGTGCGGCGGAGCCCCGGAGGCCCGCCGGTCCGAACCGCGGAGCCGTGGATGGCACGGACCTCTCCACGCCCAGGCCCTTCGCCCAGCCCGTGGCCCCTTCGGACCACCATGGAGCACCCGCTTGGGATCGTCGGCTTGGGACCCAAGATCATGTGGACCGGGTCTTGCCGACGACGGATTCGCGGAAAACCCGCGACCGGAAGCCGCCGTCGCCCGGGATGCCGCAAGGAAGCGCGGAAGTAGCTGAGACGCGGCCGGCTGAGCATTCATCGTCAAAGTCGTCGCGCCGCAGACGCTCTTCGGTCGAGCCAACGCCGAGCGCGGGTTCCCCACGGGCCGGCTCCCCGGTCGGACGAGCCGCGTCGGCGGTCCCGGGCAGGCAATCGATCTCCGAGCAGAGGTGTGGAGACACCGCGGGACTGAGCGCCGCTCCCGAGGCCGCCGCTCCCGAGGCCGCCGCTCCCGAGGCCGCCGCTCCCGAGGCCGCCGCTCCCGAGGCCGCCGCTCCCGAGGCCGCCGCTCCCGAGGCCGCCGCTCCTGAGGTTGGCTCGCCTCCGCCGCTGAGCCCCTTGGCCGGTGACGGCGTCGTTCAGCGATCCCACTCCCTGCCAATGACCGAGCCACCAGCCGCCGCATCTAGGTCGGCCGGGGGTATCCCGGGAACGGAAATCGAAAATGTCGGTGAATCGGATTCGGGACGCACCGAACCGGGACGTATCGGGCTGGAGAGCACCCGTCTGGAAAGAGCAGATTTTCAGAAGACCGGCCCTCAGAGTCGACATCTTGGGGACCCCTCGGGCTTGAAGAACATGCCCGGCCACACGGGGAATTCTGTCCCAGGTCAAGGACCTCGGTCCCGAGGCCGATCCCGCCTCTCTCGGCAGCCGTCCGACCCCACACCGTCTGCCCCTGGGCCCGGGACTTCGGAAGCCGATGCCTCTCCTCGACCCACTGTGGGCACGCCCCCGTTGCGAAAGGCGTCTTCGTCGTCGCGGCCACAAGAGTGGTCGGCTGAGGTGCGGCCGGCTGAGGCGCGGCCGGCTGAGGCGCGGCCGGTTGCTGAATCCTCGGAGGATCGATCCCTTGCCCGGACACCGCGGGATCGCCCGACGCGGTCGACCCCTGCGTCACCGGCCCATCACCGGCTGCCCACGGGCTCCGGGGCGATTGTGGACGCCAGGGGTCTCGAGGAGCTTCGGGATGCGACTTCCCGCTCGGCCGAGCATGCCGACACGGCCGAGGTCCGTGGGCTCCGCGCGGTCGCCATGGGTCCATCGAGCTCTGAGGCTCCTGAGGCGCCGAGGCGAGAGAGCGTCGCGAGGCGAGCCCCCGGCGCTGGAGGGGCAGATTCTCGGCTGCCCGCGCCGACGCAGGCGTCCCTGGCCCCGCGGCCGACCCCACCGGCGCAGATGATCCCATCGGCGAAGGCTGTCCGATCGGCGACGCCGGCCCCATCGATAGAGCCGGCCCGATCGGAGGAGTCGGCCCGATCGGCAGAAACGGTCCCATCGGCGAGCTCTCCCCTGCCGAATCCTGAGGGTCTCGAAACTAGGTCTGAAACCGGATCTGAAGCAGGGTCTGAAATTGGGCTTGATGCCGGACCCATGCGCCAAGATGGGCTGCGTTCCCGTGCCGACGAAAAGGTGGGTCGAGCCCCGGTCCGGACGGCCGCGTCGATCGATTCCTCCCGGATCACGGATCGACCCACGGCTGGAGCGATCGATCGGCGGCGACGGCGATCCAGTCGTGCGGCGGTGGTTCGTCTGATGGTCGACCGCCTCGACATCGTGGCATCCACCGACATGGCGTCGAGCCCGGGGGGCGACACCCGGCCCGCCGAGCCGCCCCGGCCGATGCTCTCCCTGGACAGCTATTTGCGGCAGCGCAGCCCGGCTCGCGGAGGGGGACGACGATGAGCGACTACGCCGCGGTGGCCGCGGTCACGGAGACCTTGCGCTTCCTGCTTCTGAAGGCGGCGGAAGACGCCCAAATCAACGGCATCGAGATCACCGTGGGCCGGCCCAAGGACTCGAAAAACGGTGATCCCAATCGACCGCGCATCAACATTTATCTCTATCAGGTGGAGCCCAACGCGAGCTTTCGCAATGCTTCCTCCCCCACCCGCGACGCCGCCGGCAGCTTGTACCAGAAACCCCAAGCACCGCTGAATCTCCACTATTTGATGAGTTTCTACGGCGAGGAGCCGAAACCCCAGCTGCTGCTCGGTTTGACCGCGGTGACTCTGAAGGCCTTTCCCTTCCTCACCCCACAGCTCATCGGCGAGGCCATGGCGGCGTTGCCGTCGGGCACGCCGAAGTCGGTGGCGGCATCGGGTTTGGGCGATCAATCCGTGGACATTCGGGTGTCGCCGCACAAGATTAGCCTGGACGAAATGTCGAAGTTTTGGACGAGCTTCTTTCAGGTGCCTTACACCCTATCCATGGCCTACGACGTGTCCGTGGTGCTGCTCGACGCCCAGCTCACGCCCGCGACCCCGCTGCCGGTGAAACCCGGCGGTGCCTCCCACCCCACCGCTCCGGCCAGTTTGCCGACGGTGTCGAAGGTGGTGCTGGTGGATCCGTATTTCGAGCCGGGCAAGACGTTCGAGATCCACGGCACCCTTCTGCCCTTGAGCGAGGGGTTGGTACAGGTGGGCGACGAAGAGCCGGTGTCGGTCGACAGCGCGCCCGGCGGCCAGGTGATGACCGTGCCCGTGCCGGCGGTGTCGGGCTCGTTCGGGGTCCGTGTCGGCCGCAAGATGCGGCTGGGATCCGGCCCGCGGAATGTGTTGCAAGCCGCCTCGCCCAATCCGTTGGTGGTCAAGCCGGTGGTCGACGCCGGCAGCATCCGGGTCAAGCGCACCAAGCCGCCGACCCTAAGCCTGAAGTTGGACCCGCCGGTGGTCGCGGGGCAAAGCTTGAGCCTGTTGCTCAACGAGCTGGATCCCGCGGCCGGCACCACACCGAACGCCTATCGCTTCGAGTCCACCGACTCCGGAGATCGGGTGAGCTTCGCGATCCCCGGTGTGGCGGCGGGCTCCTATCTCGTGCAAGCCCAGGTCGACGGCCAAGCGAGCCGGCTCGATACCGATGCCAACGGCACCTATTCGAGCCCGTCGGTCACCCTGAAGAAAGGAACCGGCCATGGCTGAGCCCGTCACTGAGCCTGTCATTGAGCAGCACACCGTGGCCGAAGGCATGGGAGCCACCTGGGCGCAGCACAACCAAGAGCGGTTGGGTCGTGAGCTGGAGCGGCTGCGCGAGCTGCTCGAAGGCTTTTCGCAATCCCGCCGCGGGCGGTCGCGGGCCGGCTCGAAAAAACCCTCGAAAGCCAAGACGTCCACCGGCGCCGACCAGCAGCCCCACCCCGGCGCGGAGCCGGCCACCAGCCTCGACTATCTGTGCGCCGGCTTCGAGCTCTCCGGCTTCGAGCGTGACGTGCTCTTGTTGTGCGCCGGGGTCGAGCTGGACGGTCCGCTGGCGGAGCTGGTGGCGGAAGCCCAGGGCGGCGGCTCCGGGCGGGTCACCATCTCGTTGGCCCTGGCGGCCCTACCCAACGCCCATTGGGAGGCCTTTTCGCCCGGCGCTCCCCTGCGCTATTGGCGTCTGCTGCATTTGCAACCGGGCCCCGGCTTGACCCACAGCCCGCTACAAATCGACGAGATGCCGCTGCACTTTCTCACCGGCCTGGATCCCCATGACGACCAGCTGATCGAGCATATGCGGTTCCTGCCGCCCCGTCCGGCGCCCGCGCCGAGCCATCAGCGCCTCGCCGAGCGTTTGGTGTCGGCATGGCGTTTCAGCTTCGACCAACACGGCCTATTGGCGGCGGCCCCGACCTTCGAGCTTTTCGGCCCCGATGCCCGCAGCCGGCACGATGTGGCCGCCGCCGTGGCCCACGAGCTGCGGCTGGCCATGGATTCCATGGTAGTGGACGAATGGCTGGGGTCGTTTTCCGAGCTCGAATCGAATCTCAGGGCTTGGCGGCGGCTGGCGCGGCTGAGCCCGCGCATGTTGTTGCTCGAGCTGCATGGGGAATTCGAAGGCCCCGGCGACGGTCGGGCGCGGATCCTGCGCCGGGCGTTGGACGAGCTGGACGCCCTGGTGGTGCTTTCCAGCCGGGATCGCCTGCCGTCGGGTTTTCGACCCCAATTGGCGGAGGCGATCGCCAAGCCGTCGGCCCGGGAGCAGCAAGTGCTGTGGCGGCAAGGTTTGAGCGCGGAGACCCGGGAGCCGGGGGCCGAGTCCGCTTTCGAGGTTGATGAGACCTTTGAGCGGGCCCTTGAGCCGGCGCTCGAAGCGCTGGTCTCCCAATTCGATCTCGACGCTGCGACCATCGCCTCGGTGGCGGACTCAGCCCTCGGATTCTTCGCCGCCGAGCAAGGTCGGAAAACCCGGGAAGACCGCGAACGGAATCGCCGTGAAGACCCGGCCGACGGGGCCAAAGCCCTCGGTCGCTGGCTGTGGCGGGGCTGCCGAAGCGCAAGCCGTCGTGGTTTGGACGAGCTGGCCCAACGGATCGACGCCCGCAGCTCGTGGTCGGAGCTGGTGCTGCCGGAGGCGACCCTCGACAAGCTGCGGACCATTGCCGCCCAGGTGTCGCAGCGCTATCGGGTTCACGAGCATTGGGGCATGACCGGCAGCGGCCGTGGCCTGGGTATTTCCGCCCTCTTTCACGGCGCCAGCGGCACCGGCAAAACCATGGCCGCGGAGGTGCTGGCCAACGAGCTCGAGCTGGAGCTCTACCGCATTGATTTGGCCTCGGTGATCAGCAAATACATCGGCGAAACCGAGAAGAACCTGCGACGGATTTTCTACGCCGCCGAGAGCAGCGGCGCGATTTTGCTCTTCGACGAGGCGGACGCCCTCTTCGGCCGCCGCTCCGAGGTGAAGGACAGCCGAGATCGCCACGCCAACGTGGAGATCAGCTATTTGCTCCAGCGGGTGGAGACCTACCGCGGGCTGTCGATTCTGACCACCAACCTGCGCGACGCCCTCGATGCCGCGTTTCTGCGTCGGCTGCGGTTCGTGGTCGAGCTGCCGTTTCCCGATCGCGAGCAGCGGGCGCGGCTGTGGCAGCAGGTCTTTCCCGCCACCACGCCCGTGGGACGGCTGGATATCGATCGCTTGGCGGCGTTGTCGTTGGCGGGTGGCAATATTCGCAACATTTCTTTGAACGCGGCCTTTCTCGCCGCGTCGAACGGCAAACGAGTCGCCATGAAACACGTCCGTGAAGCGGTGCGTCAGGAGTTCGCCAAGCTCGGCCGACCCCTCTCCGCCGCCGACCTGGGGGAACGCCCGTGAAATCGACACCGCCACGCCTCGACATCCACCTGCAAGAGGTGGCCTTGCGGGGATTCGAGCACATCGATCCGGATCAGCTGATGGCCGACATCGAGAGCCGGCTGCACCGGTGGATCCACCGCTACGGCCTGCCCGCGTCATTGGGCGCGGGCCGAATGCGCTCGATTCCCGAGCTGCGGGTCGAGGTCGCGCCGGATGCGCCCCTTGAGCAGCTGGTGACCTCCGCGGCGCGCGCCCTTTGGTTGCAGAGCTCGGCGCGCGCCCACGACGAGCCCGTGCACGAGGGCTCGGCGGCGCTCGACGGTGGCTGGTGGCCGCGGAGGTCGTCGCCATGAGCACTCCTCCGGGAACGATCAAATTGCTCAGCGGCGCTCTGGTGACCGTGGATCAGGGCTCGAAGTACCAGAGCATCGCGTTCCAATTCAATCCCACGACCCTGCGTCGCAACCTGCAATCCAATACCGTCGGCGCCACCCAAGGAGACCGATCCCAGGCGGTGCGCTTCAGCGGCGCGGCTGCGGAGACGTTTTCCCTCGACGCCCGATTCGACGCCACCAGCGCCCTCGACAAGCAGGATTCCACCGCCGAGCAATACGGCATCTATCCCCAGCTGTCGGCCCTGGCGCTTTTGGCCTACCCCTCCACCCAGACGGTGGAGTCGAGCCAGAGCATGCTCGACCAAGGGGATATCGAGGTGCTGCCCTTGATCGCGCCGCGGACCCTATTCGTCTGGGGACCGCAGCGGGTGCTGCCTGTGCGCCTCTCCCAATTCACGGTTCAGGAACAATTTTTTTCCAACAACTTAAATCCGATCCGAGCCACGGTGACCCTCGAGCTGCGGGTGCTGACCTACAGCGATGTGGCGCCGAGCAATCCGGACTATCACCTCTTCATGGTCTACCAGCAGGGTCTCGAGAAGTTGGCCCAGCTGGTGCCCACCGGCGCCGATATCGGCGTCTCCGCCGGCCAATTCTGAGCGTGGAGCCTCGAGCATGACCTATACCTCATCCGTTCCCAGCCGCTACGCGGGTTTGCCCCATTTGGTGTACCAACCGCCCACCGGGCAGCCGATCGTCTACCTGGCTCGACGCCTGGTGCCCGAAGCTTCCCAGCTGCCGGTGCTCCGCTTCTCCGAGGTCGAGCCCGGCCAAGTGGATCGCCTCGACCTGTTCACCGCCGAGTCCTTGGGACCCCCACAGCTGTTCTGGCGTATCGCCGATGCCAACAACGCCGTCGATCCCTTCAGTCTGGTGACCGACACCGGCCGAAAGCTGTCGATTCCGAAGGCGACATGAGCATCAAGAGCCTCAGCCTCAGCTTGAAGATCGGGCCGTCGATTCCGATGCCGCAGCCGCAGCTCGCGGAGGCGTTGCAGGCGGTGCAGGTGACCCAAAAGGACGAATCCCCGTCCGGCTTCCAGCTCACGTTCCACACCGAGCAATCGAGCCTCGGCGGGGGCAATTACGCGGTGGTGAAGAATCCGCTGTTGATGCCGTTCAATCGGGTTTTCTTGTCGGTGACCGTCAACGGGATCGAGGTGCCGTTGATCGACGGCTTCATCACCCATCAGCAATTCATGCCCAGCGGCCATCCCACGGGTTCGAGCTTCGTGGTCACCGGTGAGGATCTGAGCGTCAAAATGGACATGATCCAATTTTCGCTCGAATATCCCGCGGCCGGCGACGCGGCCATCGCCCTGGCAGTGCTGGCGAAATACGCCCTCTTCGGGGTCAAACCCGACGTCCAGCCGACGGTCGGAGATTTGATCCCCTTCGGCTATGTGCCGCAGCAGAACTGCACCGACTTGGAATATCTGAAACAGCTGGCCCAACAGAACGGAAACTACTTCTATCTCACCCCGATCAGCGGCGATTCCACCTTCACCAGCAGCGCCTATTGGGGACCGCCGGTCTTGAGCGGTCCCACCCAGCCGACCCTCAACGTCAACACCGGCCCTTCCACCAACGTCGAGTCGATTCAATTTTCCTACAACTCCTTGGCTCCGACCTTCGTCTACGGCTATGTCATGGAGACGGCGGTGGATCCCTACTTGCCCGTGCCCGTGGTGACCCTGGGCAGCACGCGGAGCCCGGATCTCTCCACCGATCCCGCCCTCCAGGTGAGCAAGCTGCCGAGCTTCTCGGTCAAGGAAATGCTGTGGCAAGACCAGGGCATGAACCCGGTGAAATCGTTGGCCACGGCCCAGGGCATCACGGATCTCTCCACCGACGAGGTGGTCACCGCCCAGGGGGAGCTTTCCGTGACCCGTTACGGCGCCGTGCTCACCGCTCCCGGCCTGGTCGGCGCTCGGGGGGCGGGTGAGCCCTACGACGGCATTTATTACGTCAAGAGCGTGACCCACCAAATCGATCTACGAACCGGGCAGTGGAATTACCGGCAGAGCTTCGTGCTGACCCGCGAAGGCACGGGTTCCACCACCCAAACGCTTCCGGCATGAGGATCGGTTGACACCATGAGCGATTCTTCATCAGGCAACGGCGGCGGAAGCAGTGGCGGTGGCGGTGGCGGCTGCAATTGCCCCTCACCGGCCCCGCGCAATCAATTCTTCGGCAAATACCGCGGCACGGTGGTCGACAACATCGATCCCGAGGGGATGGGGCGCATCTTGCCTTTCGTGCCGGCTTTTTCCGGCTCCAAGCTCAATTGGGCGTTGCCGTGTGTGCCCTATGCCGGGCCGGAGGTGGGTTTTTTCGCCATTCCACCCATTTCGGCCAACGTCTGGATCGAATTCGAAGGCGGCGACCCGAACTATCCCATTTGGACGGGTTGCTTCTGGGAGAAGCTGGAGATTCCCCTGGCCTTGGAGCTGAGCCCGGAAGACCCCTCGTTGATCAAAGTGTTCCGGAGCGATTTCTGCACCCTTTATTTCAACGATACCCCGGAGGTCGGCGGCATCGTCATGGAGGTGATGGATCCGGCGGTGGCCTTGCCGGTGACCATGGCGTTCAACTCAGCCGGGGTGGAAATCAACTGCGGAACCGCGTCGGTGGTGATCAGTCCCGAGAGCGGCATTGCCGCGGAGATGGCGGAATCCTTGGTCACTATCAACGAGGCGGCGATCGCCGCCGCGAGCACCGAAGTCAGCGTCACCGCCAACACCAGCGTCGAAGGCGCGGTGGAGGTCACCGGCAATACCGATATCACCGGCACGGTGCAGATCAACGGGGCCACCACCGTCGAAGGCGCCATGGCGATCACCGGCGAGACCAATATCGGCGCCGCCCTGACGGTGGAAGGGGACGCCAATGTGGCCGGCGCGGCGACCATGGAAGGTGAGACCAATGTGCTCGGTGCCCTGACCGTGGAAGGAGAAACGAATATCACTCCCGAGCTGACGGTGGAAGGCGATGCCAATGTGCTCGGCGCTGTGACGGTGGAGGGAGACGAAGCGGTGGCCGGGCTGATCGAAGGAGTGATCGTTCCGCCCTTCTGAGGCGGCCAGTGGAGCTTGAGCAGAGCCGAGAACGAGCGAACGAAAGTCATCGGAGGAACCCATGGCCCAGGTGCCGGATCCCAATATCAGCTTCCCGATCGAGGTCGACGCCAACGGTCAAGTCGCTTGGGTCGATCAGCCGAAGAATATCGATCAGCTGATCGCCCAGCTTTTGGTGCTGTCTCCCGGGGATCGGGTCAATCAGCCGACCCTCGGCTGTGGCTTGAAACGCCTGGTCTTCGACGCCAACGGCCCGGAGCTTCAAGCCGCGACCCAATTCCTCATCCAGGGCAGCTTGCAGGAATGGCTCGGGTCGCTGATCGTGGTGCAGTCGGTGGTGGTGGATCACGATGACAGCGAGCTGCTGATCACCGTGACCTACACCGTCAAACAGACCGGGCGAACCCAGGTCAAAACCTACACCCATTCCATTTAGATCATGTCGAGCTCCTTGGATTCCTCCCGTTCGGTTCACTTTCTCGCCCTGCGTCGGCGGGCGGTCAGCACCAGCACGCGCACGGTCTACGGACTGGATTACGTGTCGATCGCGGGACGAGAGGGTCAGTGGATGTCGGTGTGGTTGCATTTCATCCAGCCCTCGGGATTCGCCCGAGGGCGTCGCGACGCCGTGCCTCCCGATCTCAGCACCTCCAACCTTCTCCTCACCCTGGCCGCCGGGGATCAACCCGCCCGGGCGATCATCGAGCGGCTGATCTATCCGAAGGCGGTTCCGGCGGCTCCCGATCAAGCGCATCTGCCGAGCAATGTGCTGGCGGCGGAGATTCGATTGGCCCCCGCCGAAACCCTGGACACCTTCCAGCTCCAGCTGATCGGGGTGCCGTATTTGGATCCGTTCTTCTCCTCCGCCCTCTTCTCGTGCCGGGTCGATGTGCCGAGCCCCCTGCCCCTACCACCGCCGGAGGAGGAGCCCGTCGACCTGCCCGCGCCGCCCCTGATCAATTACCTGGCCAAGGATTACGACACCTTCTTGACCCTGATCAGCGATCGCATGTTCCAGATGGTGCCCGAATTCACCGAGCGCAATCCCACCGCCCAAAGTGTCGGTCTGATGGAGCTGTTGGCCTATGCCGGTGACTATTTGAGCTATCGCCAAGACGCCGTCGGCACGGAGGCCTATTTGCAAACTTGCCGTCAACGGATCTCATTGCAACGCCATTGCCAAATGCTGGACTACCTGCTGAGCCAGGGCAATACCGCGCGGGTGTGGGTGCAGATTTCCACCGCCGGCTCGGCCCCCGAGGGCGGTGCGGGCCATTTGCTGGCCAAGGGCACCCAAGTGCTGACCAAGGTGACCAGTCTGCCGCGGCGCTTGGAGCCACCGTGGCAGAGCCCGCAGGCCAAAGAGCTTTTTCAGAAGGCGCTGCAGCAAGGCACCCTGGTCTTTGAGACCATGGCCGACAAAACCATTTTTCCCCACTACGAGCAGATTCCGCTTTACACGTGGGGCGTTCAGAGCTTCCAGCTGGATCGCGGGGCGACCTCCGCGACCTTGGACGGTGCCTGGCCCTACCTGGCACCCGGAGAAGTGGTGATTTTGCAGCAGTCGGTGGATATCGACGGCCCGACCGGCCGGCCCAAGCTGGCACAGGCGGTGCGATTGACCTCGGTCCGGTTGACCCGAGATCCGGTCAACCAAGAGCCGATCACGGAAATCCAGTGGATGGACGAGGACGCCCTCACCGCGGATCTGCCGGTGGCCAAACGCGGCACTCACCAAGCCCTCAGCGTGGTGCTCGGCAATCTGGTGTTGGCGGACTTCGGGCGCACCGTGCCGATCGTGTCTCCGCGGGCGGTCGAGCGGGTCGGCGCCGGAGAGCCCTTGCCCCGGGTGCCTCCGGATCTGACCTACTACCCCCGGCTCCTGCTGTCCGATCTCACTTTCGCGGCACCCATCGACGCGAGCGGTCCCCTGCCGCCGGCCCGTTGGACCCTGACCCCGGATCCGCTTGCGGCTCAACCGCAGATTCGGCTTTTTCAGCATGCCCTCTTGCTCGATTCGGCGGATCTGGAGATCGCCGTCGACGGGCTCTCCAAATCCGATTCGGCCGAGGTGAAAAGCGCGCGATTAGGCCCGTGGCCGGGCTCCGCCGGCACCGATTCCGGAGAAGCCGGGGACGCCGGCTGCCGGCGGGTGACGGTCCCTTGGTCGGTGCGCGAGCAGCTGCTAAACAGCGGCCCCTGGTCGCGGGATTTCGTTGTAGAAATCGACGATTCGCGGCAGGTCTTTCTCCGTTTCGGCAATGGCTGCCAGGGTCGTCGACCCGAGGTGGGTAGTTGGTTCACCGCCGTGTATCGAATCGGCAGCGGCACCGTCGGCAACATTGGCAGCAACGCTCTCGGCCACATCGTCAGCGATCAAAAGTGGATTACGGGGGTGTCCAATCCCCTGGCCGCGGACGGTGGGGTCGATGCCCAAACCACGGCCGACGCCAAGCTCGACGCCCCCGGGGCCTATCTCCTCAACCAACCCCGATGCGTGACCAGCGACGACTTCGTGACGCTGGCCGAGCGCTCGCCGGAAGTCTTCGAGGCGGTGGCGGAGATCGAAAACACAGGCAGCTGGCGCACCGCGTTCGTTTACGTTCGCCGACAGGTGGGATTGGAGACCGATCCGCTGTTCATCGAGCGAGTGTCGTCGAGCTTGAGCGGCTGCCTCATGGCCGGCACCGATCTCAAGGTGTCGGCGGGCCGGCAGCTGGCCCTCGACATCGGCCTCCGGGTGGTGGTCGAGCCCGACGCGGATCCGCGCACCGTGTATCGGACCCTTATGGGCAGATTCAGCGATGCCTTGGTGTCGAATCCGGCGGAGCCCGACAGCGGTCCCGGATTCTTCTATCCGGGCCGGCTGCACATGGGTCGACCCCTGGATCTCAGCCGGATCGTTGCCCACGCGGCGGCGGCTCCGGGCGTGGCGTGGGTCGAGCCGATTCGTTTCCAACCTTGGGCTCGACCCCAGGACAGCGGGCTCGACCAAGGGTGGATTCAACCCCGTCTTTTCGAGGTCGTCAGGGTGGCCAACGATCCGACGATTCCCGCTAACGGTTCGATCGACTTCGAGATGGTGCAATGAAGCAGCCGAGCACTTCTTCCTCCCGCTTCCTACTAACCCCGGACGACGGTGACCCTCGCTTCGTCGATCATCGGTCGTTGTCGGCTGACGCCGCTTCCGAGGCGATGTTGCTCAACCCCCCGGATCGCTCCCAGCTGATCTACCGGGTGGGCACCTACGGCAGCTTCTTGGCCGAAATGAGCCGGATCCTGCCCCAGGTGGAAGGGGTGGTGTCGGGACAGGTGGAGAACCCGCTGAGCTCCCTCAACACCCAAGCGTCCGGCGAGTGGGTGTCGGCGCTGCTGAGCAGCTGGGCGGAAGTCGCTGATATTCTCTCCTTTTACCAAGAACGATTGATCAACGAGGGTTTTCTCGGCACCGCGGTGGAACCCAGCTCGAAGCGTTTGATGCTGCAAGCGATCGGCGCGACCCCCGGCCAGCAGCCGGCCGCCGAGACCCACCTGAGCTTTCAGATCACGCCCACCCCTTCCGGTTTCGAGCAGGCCTCCAAGCTGGCCCAATCCATCGGTGAGCTGTCGACCCAGGGCCCCGCCTCCACGATTACCGTGCCCTCCGGCACCCAAGCGGCCACGGTGCCGACCCAGAATCGCAGCTCTCAGACCTTTGAAACCACCGAGGATTTGGAGGCCCACTCCCAATTCAACCAGCTGAAACCGGCGATCACCGATCTTCATCTCGATCAAAAGGTGCGCATCGGGGCCACCCAGCTACGGCTGAAGGGCACCCAAACCGGCCTCAAACAAGGTCAGCCGATTCTGATCGTCGGCGGGACCCCGGGGGCCCCGAGCAGGGGGGCGAGCAGCGCCCGATACATCCGGCTCTTGACCTCTGTGGAGCCTCAGCGCCAGGCCGGCTACACCCTCGTCGCGTGGCAGGAGCCGTTGCGGCCGAAGGTCGCCGACGTTGCCGGTTCCCGCGAGCCCGGACCGGCGGTCCTCCGCCCGACGGTGATCGCTTTCAAGAAATCCCTGCCGCTCTTCGGTTATAACGCCAAGCTTTGGAAGCAGCTTTCGCCGACCCAAAAAGCCCAATACGCGCCGATTCAAGGCGGCGTCTGGGCCCTCGGCTACGGCCATGCGGCCACGGCTCGCGGCGTGGCTTGGAATCAGGGCCTGCCCTTGACCACCCCGTCCGTTCCGTTGGCGGTCACCGCCTTTGCGGTGATCGGCGACCAGCTCTTCGGCGCCACCCCCGGGCAGGGAATTTTCTCGCGCAAGCTGGATCGACCGCTCTCCCCTTGGCAGCCGGCGGGTGGCTCCGGCTCCGGGCTGACCCGGCGAAACGTGCAATCTCTGATCGCGGTCGACGGGGTGCTCTATGCCGGCTCGGTGGGCGGGGTGGTCTTCAGCTCCGTGGACAGTGGCCGGACCTGGGATCAGATCACGGGCGGACCGCCGACGGTGACCGGAACCGGCGACAACAAACAGGTGGTGAGCCATGCCCTGCCCAATACCGTGGTGCGGGCGTTGGGTGTGCCGACCGGTTACGGGTCGCCCCCGGCCCAGCTCTACGCCGGCACGGACCAGGGGCTCTACGCCTTCGACGGCGTGAACTGGTCGCCGGAGCTGGGGCCGGGCTCCGTGCCCCAGGAGGTCGACGAGCCGGTGCACGCCCTGATCGGATGCAGCGCCGGCTTGGTGGCCGGCACCGGCGACTCGGTCTTGGTGCTGGAGACCAACGGCAGCTGGTCGCCGATCGCCGAGACTTGGTCGGGCGGCACCGCCCAAGCCTTGGCCGCGGGCCCGGCCACCCTGTGGGCGGGCACCACCGCCCAAGGCTTGTGGTCCCTCGTCTTGAACGACGACCAAGGGACGCAGCCCGGAGCGTGGTCCAAGGCCAAGCTGCCGGTCGACGACCCGAGCGTGACCGCGGTGGTCGTGCTGGACAGCGGTGCCGTGGTCGCGGGCACGTCGGACGGTCTGTTGCTCGGCTCGCCCGACGGCGTCCATTGGGAAGAGCTGAGCTGGGACGTGCCGGGCCAGCGCAAACAGCCCTCCCTGGTCAGCGCTCTGGCCGCGATGGCGGAAGACCGCTTCCTGGTCGCTTCGCCGTTCAACGGATTCGCCGTCCACGATTGGCCCCATTTTCATCTGCCGACGGGCACGGTGGAGCTGGCCCAAATCGACCAAAAAATCGTCGCCGGCGGCTGGGTCGTGTTGCAACAAGGTGGGCCGTCCGACTCGTTGCCCAGCTCCCTACCCGCGGAAAGCCTGGCCTTGGCCGAGCCGGTGCTCGACGCGTCCACCGTCTATGGCGACGCCTTCGGCATCCAAGGGCAGCACACGTCCTTGAGCGTCGATCCGCGGGCTTGTTTGGAGGAGTTCGATCTGCGCACCGCCGACGCGTGGGTGGAAAGCCGGAGCCTGGAGCTCTTCGACCAGGAGGTGCCGATGCCGACGCCGGTCAGCGGCTCGGTGGTGACCCTGGCCCAGCCGCTGACCAAGCTCCTGAGCCTGCCTCGTCCGGTGGTGGTGCTCGGCCGGGCCCTGGATGTGGGCCTCGACACCCCGGGCGGTGTGTTCATACCCGCGGCTAGAGGTGAGACTCAGGGTTCGACCCCCGTGCAGAGGAATTCCCCTTGGCGCCGGTTGGGGCCGGTCCATCGAGACGTCCGCGCCCTGCTCACGGACGACCGAGATCTGCTCATCGGCACCTTCGGCCAGGGGATCTACAGCGCCTCCGTGGTCCGCCTCGGTTGGCCGCGCAAGCTGCCCCATCAACCGGGCAACCCGCGGGTCTACGCCCTGGCTCGCGGGTCCTACGGCCTGGCGGCCGGCACCGACAACGGCATATGGCTCACCGCCTCCCCCACCGCTCCGTGGCAAGGGCCGATCCTGGCCGGTGAGCAGGTCTTGACCCTGCTCACCTCCAGCGCCGGTGGGCTGCTGGCCGGCAGCGAGAGCGGTCGTCTCTACAGCCTGGATTTAGACCAAAGCCTGGACTTAGACCGCGTCGACCCAAGCGGCGTGGATTCAGGCGGTGTAGACCTAAACGGGGGCTCCAACCCCAAGCCGATCGCGACCTTCGAGGGCGCCGTGCAAGCCCTATTGCAGGTGGCCGACCTCGTGTGGGTCGGTACCAGCCGAGGTGTATTCACCCTATCCTTCGACGGCGCCGGCGGTACCTGGTCTCAGCCCCAGCCTGCCGACACCGATTTGGGGGATTTCAACGTCCGTGCCCTGAGCTCCGTGGTGCTCGGCCGTCGTCCGACGGTGGTCGCCGGCACCGCCGGCGGTGTCTTCGCGCAAACCGGCTCCGATGGGGCTTGGGCGCAGCTCGGCACGGGTCTCGGCAGCTTCGTCGGGGTCCCGCCTTCGGTGCGATCCCTAGCCGTTGGTGGCCCGACCCTGTGGGCGGGCCTGCAAGGGGACGGGCTGTGGCAGCTGGATCTCCTCGATCCGCCGGCGGACCGTCGCTGGCAGAGCGCGGATTTCGGGGCTTCCAACGATCCCCGATGCCTTTGGATCCCCACGGCTCCGACCGCCGAAACGCCGATCGTCGTTGGCTGCGGCAACGACTCGGTGGTGACCGGAGACGACGGCCTCCGACGCCTGGCTCTGAAGCAGGAGCAAATCGTCGCCACCCCCGCGGACGCGCCCTCGGTCGCCGCCCTGGATCAGGGCAACTTGCCCTCGACCTTGGCCACGGATCTTCAGCAACAGCAGGTGGATTTGAAGGCTCCGCTGGTGATTGAGACTCGGTGTAGGGGTCGAGCGTGGCGCATGTTGCAGGGCGGCCGGAATCTCTACTTCCTGTGGTTGCAGGACGGCCAGATCGAGGTCTACACCGACCGGAAGGCGATGCGTTTGATGTCGGCGCCCGGCTCCAACGTCGGCGCTGTTTACGGTGCTTGGCGGCTGGCCGACGACGAGGGATTCGAGGGTAGCCTTTGGGCCTACGGCGACGAGCTGGCTTGGTTGACCTCGAGCAGCTCCGACCCCAAAACCGGTGAGCTCGCCGTGGTGGAGCATCAGCTGCCCGGCGCGACGTCTGCCGACCCCGGGGACGGCTCGGGCGGCCCGAGCCGCCTGGTGCTGCGCCAACCCCTGACCGGGGTGTTCGACGCGGCCGCCACGGTGCTATTGGCCAATACCGCCCACGCGACCCATGGCAGCAGCACCCAGCAGATCATGGGCAGCGGCAACGCTTCCTTGCCCAACCAAAGCTTCACCCTCAGGCAGCCGGCGATCGATTGGCTCGATCCGCGAACCGGTCAGGTCTCCAGCACCCTCGAGGTGCGGGTCGACGGCGTGCTGTGGACCGCCGTGCGGTCCTTTGCCGATGCCGCCTGCGACAGCCGGGTCTATGTGATCCGAACCCAAGCGGACGGTCGCCAGGTCATCACCTTTGGCGACGGACATCGGGGGGCTCGGCTGCCGACCGGGCTGGAGAACGTGGTCGCCGGCTATCGCACGGCGATCACACGGGCCGGAAGCTCAACCAGGGGCGCCGTGCAATTGCCCACCAGCCGGCCGGTGGGGCTGCGCTCGGTGGACAACCCCCTACCCGCGGATTTCCCCACGGTTTCCAGTGATCGGGTCGACTCCACCCAGCTGGCGCCGTCGGGCGTCTCAGCGCTGGGCTCATCGCTCCTCGACTTGGCGATCCAAGGCTCCCCGTCCTCACCTTCGGCCTCTATGTCGCCGGCGATGCCGACCTCGGTCCCGAGATCGATATCGGCGTCGAGCTCCGAACGCTCGTCCACCGGCGCCTCGACTGCGGGATTCGGCAGCGACACCGCCGTCGGCGCGGCCATCGGCCCGGCCCGAGCCACCGCTTCCGCCACGTCGGGGACCGGCTCGAAGGCCGGTGCGACCCAGACGATTGCCTCGCCGACCCGGCAAGGGCCCGCCGTGCCGTCGTTCGTGCGCACCCTGAATCGGGCGGTGTCGATCAACGATTTGGCCGAGGTGGCGGCGGCCTCCGCGGGCATCACCGACGCCTTGGTCAGGACCGTGGTGATCGGTGGCCGGCGGGCCCCTCTGCTCACCGTGGCACCGGATCAAGGCAAAGCGTTCGACGTCTCCTCTTCGGCCGGCAGCGAGCTGACCCGGCAGCTGAGCGCGTCCGGACTGGCGGGGGTTCAACCCGTCTTGGTGTCCTACCAGCCGGTGTTCTTCGATTTGGTGGCGCGGGTGGAGGTGGCAGCGCCGGAAAAACTATTTCAAACCCTGATCAAAAGCTTGCTCGGTGCCCTGGTGGCCGAATTCGGCTTCGGCAAGCGCTTGGCTGATCCGGTGGCCGCGTCGGCGGTGATCGACACCCTTCAAGCCCGGCCGGAAGTGGTGTCGGTAGATCTGAAAGCCCTCTACCGGCATGGCCGGCACCCGAGCCTCAACACGGTGCTGGCCGCCGACACCGGATCATGGGACCCGGTCTCGGAACGAACGACCGGGGCGGAAATGTTGATCGTCAACACCCCTAATGGAGCGCACCTGCAATTGGAGAGCACGATATGAGCGCCGAGAGCCTCGGAACGGGATCCGCCACGGCCGGTGACGCCGACCCAACCGCTCCGCCGTCCGGTGGTGGGGTGATTCCCCCCTTCTTCCAGCTACCCCGCAATCAACAGCCGGGTTTCCTCTACAGCTTGTTGCCCGAGCTCTATCGATACACGGATCAAGATGTGGGTCGCGGAGCGTTGGAGGCCCTGCTTCAGGTCATTGAGCAGCCGTACCTTCAGCTGCAGGGCAACATGGACGATCTTTATCGGGATTGGTTCGTGGCCACCTGCGCCCATTGGGTGCTGCCCTATCTCGGTGACACCCTCGATGTGGACGCCATCGACCCGCAGCTCTTCGAGGCCACGGATCAGCGCAGTCGGATCGGTCAAACCTTCGCCTATCGACGTCACAAAGGTATCGCGCCGGTGGTCGGGCGGGTGCTTGCCGACACCACGAACTGGCCGGCGTTGACCGTTCAGCCCTTCGAAGCCATCGGTTGGAATCAGAATGTGCGCCATGTGCGGCCGGGCAAGGGCGGCACCATATCGGTGGAAGACGACGTCAAGCTGTTGTCCTCGGGCACGCCCTTCGACACCCTCACCCACACGGTCGGTATCAGCAGCACCCAGCCCGCTGCCACCGGGTCTGGCTCCGGGCCCTCCTCGACTGGACTCTCCTCTTCTGGGCCTTCTTCCTTGGGACCGGGGCCCTGGGCGGGGGTGGCGAACCCCTTCGGTCTCGGCACGCTGGCGATTTATTTTTGGCGTCTCAAGCCCTGGTCCCTCTTCGGAGTCGACGCCCGCAAGGTCTACGAAGGGCCACTGATCACGGGTTATACCTTCAATCCGCTAGGGGTCGACTCTCCCCTCTTCCTGGCCGAGGGCGATCTGCCGCCGATCGCCGAATCCCTCCAGCCCACGGATCTGCCGATCGCCATCAGCCGGGGTTGGTTGGCGTTGTGGGTCCAGGCCGCCGGTTTCGATCCCGACGACGGTCGAATCCGACGGCCATTCACCGCGCCGCAGCCCCAGCGGGTGGCGCGCATCTGCATTCAGCCGTCGACGGGCTGCAAGCTCGAGCCCGTTCCGGTCCAGCGATGGATAGTCAGCGATTTGACGGATTGGCGCCCGCCGGCCTTGCCGGCCTCGGGTCCACCCTGGGTCGCTATCGACCCAGAGCTCGGGCGGCTGGCTTTCGCCGCCGGCGTGTCTCCCGGGCGGGTGCTGGTGGATTTCACCTACGCCCGGTTGGGAGATGTGGGGGCCGGTGGCGGTGGGCTGTCCCCGCAAGTGACGGGCTCGTCCGCGCAGGCGGCGGAGCCGATCCAGAGCTGGAACGGTCGAGTGTCGCAGCAAGCCGTGCCGATCTCCGGCTCCGGCCACACCTATCGAAGCCTCGACGAGGCGTTGGCCGCCTTCGAGCAAGCCTGCGAAGACGCCTCGCCGTCTCCCTGCTGGGGCCGCATAGAAATCGACGACAGCTCCACCTACTACCCGGCGGAGCATCTGGCAGGCCCGTCGGCGCAAGGGCAGGTGAGCGGCCGTCCGACGGATACCTGGCGTATCACCCTACCCCACGGCAGCCGGCTGACCCTTGCCACCGGTCGCGGCGCCTCCCCGACCTTGATCGGTGGCATGTCGGTTTTGGCGGACCGACCGGAATGTGGCTTGACCTTGAGCGGGCTGAGGATCGAAGGCATTTTGTGCGTGCGCAGCTCCCTGGATCTCCAGCTGGACCATTGCACGCTTTTGGCCCCACCTCGACGGTCCCAGGTCACGGCCGACGGCGCCGACCCCGACGGCGGCGATCCCGACGGCGTGGTTTCCGAGGAGATTCCCCAAGCGTGCCTGAAGGTCGCTTGTCGCAGGCGGGTGATCGAAGCGGATATCAGCCTCTACCGCTGTATTTGCGGGCCGTTGCGGATCGACGAGTCGGCCGGCTGCCTGCGGCTGGTGGAGTGTTTGGTCGACGCCGGCGGTGATCGCAATTGGGCGATCCGCGGCTGCGATGGCCGACATCCCAAGACCGCAGACGGGCCCACGCTCGAGACCCGGCGCGGACACTCCGACCCTTCGGCGAAGGGGCCCGACCCCGGTCCGCCGACTTTCATGAAGGGTTGCACGATTTTCGGCCGGGTTCGAGCCCAGATGCTCGAGGCCGTCGACACCCTGCTCACCGGTCGGGCGGTGATCGTCCGCCGACAAGAGGGGGCGATGAGCTATTGCTACGTGCCGCCCGGATCCGGCACTCCGCGGCTCTATCGCTGCCAACCCAGCTTGGCGGTGGAGGGCTTGCCGGCGAAGGACGTGGAGCGGCTGGCCCCCCAAGTCCGCCGACGCTTGGTGCCGATCTTCGTCAGCCGTGTCTATGGCCAACCGGGTTTCGGTCAGCTGGCGCAGGCCACGGCCGAGCAGATCAAGCGGGGGGCCGAAACCGGTACCGAGATAGGGGTTTTCGGCTTTTTGGCCGAGCCCCAACGACGAGACGCCCTACCCAATCTATTCGCAGAATACGCCCCATGGGGCTTGGACGGCGGCTTTTTTTACGCCACCTGAAGGAGATCAGCATGACCAAAGCCGCAAGTAGCTTGGAAGGTGATTTCTCACGTTTTCTCTACCAACCGAGAAAACAATACAGCTGGGTGCAGCAACAACAAGGTCGGGCCCTGTTGGAGACCGACTGGAACGCCCAGATGGCGTTGTTGGCCCATCGCCTCGACACGGAATTCGAGGATTTGATCGGCGCGGAAGGTGGCCCGGTCGACGGCGCGGGTTTCAAGGTGGAGCCGAGCTCGGCATTGAGCTTCAGCGGCTTCGGCGCGGTGGCCATGGGCACGGACTCCAGCCTCGGATTCGACGGCCGCTCGGTGTTTTCCATCGAGGCCGTGGTCGGCGCGGGCAGCCACGGCACCGTGATCAGCCGCTGCCACGACTCCGGTCCCGAGGATACCGCCACGGGCGGCTACTTGCTGAAGATCGACGCCCACGGCCGACCCTGTTGGTGCCGCTGGTATCTGAGCCGAGACACCGACAACGGCGATCGCCGAATGGAATTTCGCCGGCTCAGGTCGTCGACACCCCTGGAGGTCGATCGGTCCAATCACATCGCGGTGATCCACGATGGCGGAGCCTGCCGGTTATACCTCAACGGCGTGGAAACCGCCGCCGACCTCGGAGTCGCCGAGGGCCGAAGCGGTGAGGCGGAGCTGCTGCTCGGAGCGACCGGCACCGCCGCCGAGCCCCGGGAATCGCTGATCGGCGAGCTGCTCTCCGTGCGCGTGTGGAATATCGCTCTCACGCCCGAAGAGCTCGGCTCCGAGGTCGACGCAGAGACTTTCGGGTTGGTGGCGGATTGGCCGTTGAACGATCTCACGGGCTCCACCGTGGAGGATCGAACGGGCCGCCACGGTGGCGTGATCTTCGCCCAAGGCGAGCCGCCGTCGCCGAGCTGGGTCCTGAGCGGCTTGCGGGTGAGCCCGGGGCGTTATTACGTCGAGGGGATGTTGTGCGAGAGGTTTCCCGAGACCGATCCGGCCGGCGATGTCGGGCGTTTCGGCGAGGATCGGTTGAGCGCCGAGCTGCTGGCCAAGATCCAGCCCGTGGATCCGGGCGGGGATTATCGGATCTTCCTCGATCTGTGGGAGCTGTACGTCACGGCGATTCAAGATCCCCTTCTGCGGGAGATCGCCTTGGGCGGCCCGACCACCACCACCCGCTCCCAAGTGCTGCCGCAAATCGATATCGCCCCGTGGTCCCGAGCCTTTCCGCCGACCCGCACCCAAGGCTTGCTCAACGCCCGGCGTTTGCCCGGGGAGGGGTCGTTGGAAAACCGCTTCTATCGAGTGGAGATCCAACGCAGCGGAATCGTCGACGCGGCGGAAGATCTGAGGGGCAGCGTCTGGCAAGGTCGATTGCTTTCGAGCTTCGAGCTGGTGCTCGACGACGCCTCGAACCCACCGATCCACGGCGATTTGGTGACCGTGGTCTCCGTCGAGCAGCAAGGGGGCAGCGGAGGAATCGCCGAGGTGCTCGAATTCGACCCCGAGAGCCGCCGGTGCATGCTCGATCTGGACGTTGGGCACGAGCTCGGCGTGGAGCCCGGCTCGATCATCGAGCTCCGCCCCAAACCTCGGGTGCCGAGCTTTAAATGGTCACGCCAGAACGGTTCCGTCACCCTGGCCATCCATCCGCTCGAAGCCGGCTCCAAGCAAGTGACGGTCAAGGATCCCGAGCAGCTGGATCAGCTCGCTCCGGGGGAGTGGATCGAGATCCTCGACGACCTCGCCCTTCAGAAGCAGCGGCACCCTCGGCTGGTCCAGATCGACACCATCGACTTCGATACATTCACCCTCACCCTGGTACAAACGCCGCCGGCTGGAGTCGGCACCCAGGCGTCCTTGCACCCCTTCCTTCGTCGCTGGGATCAACAAGACAATGCTGAAATCCAGCTGCAGGGCGGCGCGGTGCCGATCCAGGGGAAGTCTTGGACGTCTTTGGAGCTGGGCATTCAGGTGAAATTCGACGAGGCTTTCTACCAATCGGGGGACTATTGGTTCTTTGCCGCCCGTCGGGAAAGCGGCGATATCGAGTGGCCGAGGAACCGTGAGATGCGGCCGGAGCCCCAGCCGGCCATGGGCATTCGGCATCGCTACGCCACCCTCGCGCGGCTCAAGCTGACTCCCGCGGGGCCTCAGGTCGAGGATGAAAGAGTCCTCTTCCCCAATCTGACCTCCTTGGCCGTCCCGTCGAAGACCGACCTTTCGGAAACCGCTCCGTCGGAGAGCGTCCAGTCGGAAGCCGTCCCGTCGGAGCCTCCTTCCGAGACCTCCGCCCGGGAGACGGCGCTGAGGGATTTCGAGCCTCGGGTCGAGGAAGAGACTTCCGTCGATCTCGAGCAGCGACTGGACCAGATGGCGGAGGCATGGGCTCAACGCCTGGAGGAGCACTTGGAAACCGGCTCCGAGGCCGCCCGCCGGGCCGCGGACGAGGCGGTGCAACAAGCCCGCGCGTCCGACGCCGAGAGCTTTGCCCACCAGGTCCGTGAGGTGGTGGCGGATTTCCTCGAATCCCGAAAGACCGAGGCCGAGGCTGAAACCGGCGAGATCTCCGAGCCCGTGGACACCGCCTCGGCCGAAGCGCGAGGGGCGGAGTGGCCCCGGGACAGCTGCATCCTGAGCCCGTCGCCGGAGCCGGAGCCCGGTTTCGAGGCCACGGATTGGTTCGTTGTCCCCCAATCCGACCTCCCACCGTGGAGCTCCAACACCCTCGACCTAGAGCTCAACGGGCAAGGGGACGATGCCCGAGATACGCGCCGCGGGGTGTCGTTGGTGGCCGAGGTCGGGGATCGATTGCTGCTGGCCGGAGAGAGCGGGATCTGGCAGTGGACCCCCTACGACCCCCCGGAGCTGCTCGCCCCCTTGGCCGGACCGCGCAAGTCGGCGGCCTTCGCCGAGCTCGGCGGCCGGCTTCATGCGGTGGGCGGGGTCGGCGCCAAGGACGAATACCTGGCCTCCATGGAGTGCTTCGATCCGGAAAGCGGCGAAACGACCCACTGCGCCCACCTGGTCGAGGGGCGTGCAGACCTGGCCCTGGCGGTTTGGGACGGCAAGCTGGTCGCGGTCGGCGGTGAGGAGCGCACCCTCTTGCGCCATGCCAGCCCCAAAGTCGAGCTCTATGACCCGGGAACCGATTCCTGGTCACGCTTGCCGGATTTGCCCCACGGTTTGGTGGCGCCGACCGCGGTCGCGGTCGGCGGTGGCTTACACGTGCTCGGTGGACGCGGAGAGCTGAAACAGAACGGACATTATTCCGATCGCCATTGGGTCCTCTCCCCCGATCGAGCGAGCTGGCAAGTCCGCCAATCCGTGCCCACGCCGCGCCAGCACGCGGCCGGTGTGGACTTGGACGGCCGTCTGTATTTGATCGGCGGCGAGGACGGCTCGGGCGGGTTGGAGATCATGGAAGTCTACGATCCTCGCCTCGATACGTGGTTGCCGAGCTCCTTCGCTCGCCTGCCCGCCCCGGCGGCTTGGCCGGCGGCGGCGGTGATTTCCCAACGTTTGACCGTGGCCGCCCGGTCGGTCGACGATTCCGAGCCCAGGGGTCGGTTGCACCTGCACCGATACACACCACCCCCGCGGCTTTGGGCCCATCGCCGACAATCATCGGATTGACCCCTGCGCGCCCCATTCGATTGGAGGTTTCCATGAAAGCCGATCCCGTCGCCCGACCCGCATCCACCGTCTCCTCCGCTCCGGTGCAGCAGCGGGCCGCCCGTGCTCCCGGGCGTCCCCTGCCGGAAAGCGTGCGAGAGCCCATGGAACGTAGCTTCGGCCACGAGTTTTCTTCGATCCGCGTCCATGAGGACGGCCTGGCCGAGCAAGTCGGAGCCACCGCCTTCGCCCGCGGCGACCATCTGCATTTTCGTCCCGGCACGTTCCGTCCGTGGAGCCCGGAAGGCCGTCGACTGATCGGCCATGAGCTGGCCCACGTGCGTCAACGCCGGGAGGGCCGGGTGCGAGCCAACGGTCGAGTCGCCGGTCTGCCGCTCAACGATCAACCCCACCTCGAGCAAGAAGCCGAGCGTTGGGGAGACGCCGCGGCCGTGGGCGAAACGGTGCCGGGCCCGCAAGCGGTGCCAGGCACTTCCCAAGCGGTGCCAGGCATTTCGCAAGGCGCCTCCCAGGTGGTGCCGGGCACTTCCCAGGCGGTGCCTCCGATCCAAGGTTTTTGGCCGTTCACCTCAGCGGCCCCGGCGGCTCCCCATTGGAAGGACGGATTGATCCGCCAGCGCATGAAGGGAGATCGGGAATTCCTCAGCAATAAAACCACCGGCGTGACCCTGGGTCCCAACCCCGGAGGTCGTCAAAATTGGCCGTCTTCGATGCAAAATAAGGTCGCGCCCGTGGTCGGCTCGTCCGGCAGTGCCACTCAGGAGCGAGCGGCTTTACCGAATCCCGCCGGATCCCATTGGGGCCATCAAATCGGTCATCAATTCGGCGGTGGTGAAAAGCGGCAAAACGCCGCGGCGGCGAGCGACGCCCAGGAGGATCGCCAGACCCAGGTCGAAGAAGCGATGAGCGATCTGATCAACCTCCACGGTGTCAGCCGCAACGATCTCCGGATCAAGCACACCGCCTATCTCCACCCGGGAACCCGAGCCGCCAGATTCATGCGCATCAAGGTCTATCGCCGGAACGCCGCGACCGGCGAATTCGAAAAGAAGATCGACCAGCGCACCGCGGATTCGGTGGCTCCCTTCGCCGCCCACGGCCCCGGCAGCCGGGCCGCGTTCAGGGCCAATATGCTCCACCAACTACAGCACGGCCCTGCGTTGGCACAGAAGCGAGATATCGCTGCCGGAGTGGTCCATCCAACCCGAAATATGGCCAATACACCGGCGAGCCGTCCTTGGTGGCAATGGTGGTGAACCTGCTGAGAAAGTGAGCTGAAACCATGGAATCGACACATCAGACCCACGCAGCCCCGACCGTTACCGGCCCGGTGGGAGTGGCAGACCGAGGGGTCATCCAACGCACCCGCTGGCAATGGTCGGCCACCCACGGGCGATGGAGCCCCCATGCCGGATCGGAGATCACGAGCGAGGCGCCCTCATTCCCCGGTCATTGGGACGGCCAGGTCTACGACGACCAGGTCGAGCCGCCGAAACGACTCGAATTCGGCGCGGGCAACTTCAGCTTTGCCCAGTCGTACACCCAGAAGCATCCGACGTTCGCGCCCCAATTCACCACCAGCTCCTACGAGAGTCGGCAAGAGCTCAACACCACCTATGCGCCGCAGAGGGCTTTGATCGGTAAGAACATCCAGAGCCTGCAGCAGCGCGGTGCCACGGTCCAACACGGGGTGGATGCCACGACAGCCCATGCCGGCAACGATGTGACCCACTTCAACTTTCCCCATACCGGAGATATTCACCGCAAAAAGACCTCGGTCATGCTCAAAGGCTTTTTGGATGAAGCGGAGAAAGCGAACCCGGAAGGGCATCTCATCCGCATGGGGCTGCTGAAAGAAGGTTTCGACAGCCGATACGGTCTGCGGGGGGCCTTGAAGGATCGCCATTACCATCCGATTCGCAAAAAACAATTCACCGAAAGCCGCTTTCCCGGCTACCAACACGTGAAGACCACCGGAAAAGGGGATTTTGATTTCAGCGACAAAACCCGCGACGAGCTATGGCTCGAAAAGCGCAAGGTCCCGGTTACCTCGATGAACGCGATTACGGATTTGGAGACCGACGAGGATTCCAACAGCGACGAAGAACGTGAGCTGGTCCACAGGGCCAAACGCCGAAGAGCGAGCTATGCCCGGACCCATCCCTACGACTACCACATGCGTCGATTCTTAGAGGAGCGCCCGAATCTTCGAATGGACCGCGTCACCTTGACCGACAATCCCCATACCGGTGCCTATCGCACGTTCTCGGGCGCCACGGTGAAGCCGACAGGGCGGTTCATGGGGCAGCACATCGAGGTAAGTGTCGAGAGCTCCGATGATCATCGGTTGCCGGTCGGCACCACGGCCTATGCCAAACGAAGGCATCTGATGAAAATGGGACGATGAACGGCTCGACGAGCTCGCTCAGGCTGCTGGAAGGGCAGGCGGCTCCCGAGGTCTCTTTCAGTCTGAGCCGGTTTCCAACACAGCGCCCGGCGTAGGGCCATAGGTCGGTGTGCCGGCTGCGAGGTTCGTGTACCGGGAGAGATCCTCCGCCGGCAAAAAGTCTGGAATTGAAACCTTCTGCCATTTTCCTGGTGATTGGCGGGGGTCGGTGGGCATGATCCAAGTATTTTCGCCGTGGCGTAGGCAGATGAAGAGATCCTCCCGGTCCAGGCGGTGGAAGCGGCTTGTAGCCGGTAGGCCGCGGAGAAAGGCGACGTCTTCAGCGCAGTTGCGGTTTGGATAGCCGCGCCGGCTCCACAGGTGGCGACCAAAGGCGATGGTACCCGGACACAGATCTCGAAAGTGGAGGCGCGCATGGAGCTTCGGTGGGCATCGCCAGGTTTGGAACGGCTCCAATGTCAGGACGTGGCGCATGGCAAGGGCCGTGATGTCGGCTCGATCGGCGATCAGCGGAGCGACCTGGTCCGCCAACCGGGTCGGTCCGTACCAATCGTCGTCGTCCCAATGCACGATGATCTCTCCAAGAGCCGCCTCACAGGCTCGATTGCGTTTGGCGCCGACGGTGTGGCGGCCGCAAAGGCGCAGATAGCGAATCGCAGGATGGTCGGGTATCAGGTCGGAAATATCGTCTTCACCGTCATCCACCACAATCAGCTCGCGTCGCGGATAGTCCTGCCGTTCGAAACAGCGGAGGGCCATCGGAATAAATCGGCGACGGTTCCGAGTCGGCATGATGCACGACACCAGCGGCAGATCGCTACCGAAGCCCGGGCGGGCCTTTGCCGAGCCGATCTCCGAGGTCACGGCATAGATGGTTTCGTTCGCGGGGAACGGGCGGAAGCGCTGGATCAAGTCGAGGGGGGCAAAGTGCTCGCATTCGTCACCGAGACAGTGGGCCTCATAACCAACCTCTGAGCCCCGTAGTCGCAGGCCGCAGAGATGGTCTTGGTAGCGATGCTTGCTCGCTTGAAGCAGGCGGGCCTCGGCAGCTTGCCTCGGCCGGGGTTGGGGTGGACGAAAAACGTAGGCGCCGCACACCCACACCCCCTTGAAACCAGCCCGGGAGGCCCGCGCGTTGTACTCCATCTCCCAGCAGGGACCATCGCCATAGCCCTCGTCCGCCGCGCCGATGGCGTCGATCACCTCACGGCTTACCGCGTAGCAGAAGTCGCCCAGCGAATGTAGGGGCTCTAGGGCTCGCGTCGTCTGCCCGAAACGTTGAGCCGCCAGCTGAGCCGTGCGTTGAACCTCCGATGCCGAGCCACCTGCCCGCGGAAACACGCCCTGCTCGTTCCATGCGCGATTGGTCGACGGCCCGGCGATGCCATGCTCGGGCCTGGCGTCGAGGCCGAGCACCAACCGATCCAGCGCACGGGGCCCCAGGCGACAGCCGGCTTCGAGCAAAACGACGATGTCGGCGTCGGATCGGGAGGCCAGGCGATTGAAAGCCGCGGCTGCGCCGGCGGCCCGTCCGGTCCACCTAGGTAAGCCCTCGGGTGTCTTGATGGAGAGCGTCGCCGTGTTTGGAAGGATGACCACCTCCGGCAGAACCGAAGACTGAGCGAGGCTTTCCAAGGTCGCGCTCAGATCCATGGAATCGCGGGTGTGGATTCCGACGGCGATCGTCCTCATGATCCGAAACTCGCTTCTGAGGCTACTTTGATCCCGCGATTCCTATGGACGCGTCCGTTCACTCGCCGATCAATCGCAATCGTCGCCGCCGTGGCCGGGTTTGGTCAGGCGCAACGTGACTCGACGGCAACACTGGCCGGGCAAGAGGCTGTCGGTCTCCTCGCCGTCCGGGCTGGAGACATCGACCTGGCCGCGGGTATCCCGCTTCGGTCGGCAGAGCTCGCCGTCGAAGTAGTTTTTGCCCGGTTTGGGTTTGAAGTAGGCCACCACCTGAGCCACCTCGGCTTTGGAAACCGGGCCCAGCTCGAGGCTGACGCAATCCTCGCTCAGCGAATAACCCACATAGTCCTTGGCGTTGAGCACTTGCACTAGTTGGTCGCTGTAAATATCCGCGTCATCGGGCAATACCCAATGACCGACGTCGCAATTCACTTTCAATTGGGCGATCGTCGCCGGCTGGTTCAAGGTGATGACAATCGGTTTGACTTGGCTCATAGCTGGCTCCTTGGGCTCTCGTAGGGCCCCTTGGCTCAAGATGTCTCGGTGAGGTGCGGGGGTGGGATCAACCGTCGGAGTGGCAGCCGCCCGGCGGCGGAGGGCTCAACGGCAGGGTGACGAAACGGAAATGATCGCCGTCCAGCAGATATTCGGTCTCCTGCCCGGACACCGAATGGACGGCAACCCGCCCCTGAACCTGATCTTTGGCGCGACGGAGCTCGGCTTGAAGGAGGTCTTCGGTGTGTGATTCGCGCTCGAAGCACACGGTGACCTCAACCGGTTGTGGGCCATCGATCAACGGTGCCTCCAAGAACACCTCGCTTGCCGTTTGCCGCAGCGTGACACCGCTGATCGGTTGTTTCGTTTCGAGGCTCGTTCCATAGTGATCTGAGATGACCCACTTCCCGTTGCCGGGTTTTAGGATGGCTTGGGTGGCTCCGTCTACCAACATGATCTTGATCGCATGCGGCTTAATGATCTCTTGCTCGTGCATCTTCGTTCTCCTCGACCATCGCATCGGGTGCAGCCGGCGCCGCGCTTCGTGAAGCGCATCGCTCCGGATGCAAGGCATCGCGCTCGGCCAAACGTCCAGGGGCCATTGCATGGGGCCGGACGGGCTCGTTCCCGCGCGCCGCCGGCACCAGAGCATTGGGTCTGTTTCGGTAAAGCCCCTTCACTCTAGCGATCGGACGAGGGAGTGAAAATTGGAAGATTTCGATTCCGCGTCAGAAGAACACCGAGTGGTCGTCTGGGAATCCCCGAGCTCGCTTCACGGGTTGCAGGAGCGTTGGATGTGGTTCTTCGTCGATGGGCCGGGCCGAACATCAGATTTGAAAAAAAGTGGGACCTTTTCCAGCAAACCTTCACTTCATGGGAACAGCTATGAGGCTGATTCACAGCACAACCGAAAAGGAGAAGGTTTTGTCTAGCTATTTACCCACTGTCGACGAGATGCTTACTGCGGAAGAACAGGCACTGGTTGAGCGAGCTCTGGGCCTGCACGCCTACGTCACGGATTCGATTCTGCCCAAGCTTCAGGACGTGGCCGAGCGGCAGAAATTCGTTGAAGGCCCGTCCGATTACCTGCGCGAGGCAGGGGCTCCCGGCGTCGACGAATGGGCTGCGGAGTCGTGTGCAGCGTTCGACGCCTTGTTCTCGGAAGCGGATGTCAACAACCTGGATTGCATGTTCTGCAAGATAAGTATGGGGCTCGTGATATTCGGGGTAGTGGCTGTGGGTGCCATCATCACCGCGGCGCTCATTGGAGCGTTGGCGGCTGCGTTGGCCAAATTCACGGGCGGTATATCCGTTGTGCTTGGTTTCATCGCCCTTGCCGGAATCAAAGCCGGCATCAAATTGTTGGGAATGCACGTGGATCAGTTGACCGATCTGATCTGCCGCCACACCAACGCCTGCCCGTGACACTACCTAACTCGGTCGGGCGCTGCTTTCAGCGCTCGACCGGGTTTGTGCTCAGCTCTCTCGGGGCTTCAAGCCGAGGCGCAGCACCGTGTAGCCCAAAAGGCCCGAAGCCAAAGAGCCGATGATGATGCCGAGCCGTTCGTCGAAGAGCAGGTCGACCCCGGTCTCCTCAAAGGCCAGGGAGCCGATGAACAAGCTCATGGTGAAGCCGACCCCGGCCAGGGCGGCGGTGCCGTATAAGCCGGTCCAATCCATGCCGCTCGGCAATTTGGCCAAACGCAGCTTGACGGTCAGCCAGCAGAGGCCGAAGATGCCGATCTGCTTGCCGAAGAAAAGGCCGGCGGCAATGCCCATCGGCACCCCGTGAAGCACTTGATCCATGGTGATGCCCTTGAGATTCAGGCCCGCATTGGCGAAGGCAAAAACCGGCAAGACGAAGAACGCCACCACATGGTGTAGGTCGTGCTCGAGGGTCTTGAGGGGCGAGCGCTCGGGATCCGTCTTCGAGCGCATGGGGATGAACATCGCCAGAAGCACACCCGCGAGCGTGGCATGCACACCGGATTTGAGAGTCGCCACCCACATGATCAGCCCCACCAGCAGATAGGGGCTGTGGGAGGTGATCCCGCGCCGATTGAAGAACCATAGGATCGGTAGGCAGGCGGCCACGACGCCGAGGGCCTCGAATGAGATATTGGCCGTGTAGAAGATGGCGATGATCAGAATCGCTCCAACGTCGTCGAAGATGGCCAAGGAGGTCAGGAAGACCTTGATCGAGATCGGTACTCGGCTACCGAGCAAAGCCAAGATACCCAAGGCGAAAGCGATGTCCGTGGCCGCGGGAATGGCCCAACCCTTGAGCGCGATGGGGTCCTCGGCATTGAAGGCGACGTAGATCAGTGCCGGGGCGATCATGCCGCCGACGGCGCCGATGCCCGGCAGAATGATGTTGCGCCGATCCGACAGCTCCCCCTCGATCAGCTCTCGCTTCAGCTCCAAGCCGACCAGGAAGAAAAAGACCGCCATCAAGCCGTCGTTGATCCACAGCAGCAGCGGTTTAGCGACCTCCAACGCGCCGACCCGCACCTCCACCGGGGTGGAAAGAAGCAGCCGGTAATAAGGCTCCAAAGCTGAGTTTGCGGCGAGCACCGCCGCTACTGCCGCGACCATCAATATGATCCCGCCGGCGGATTCTTTCTGCAGGAAATCCGAAACAACCAGCTTCTGAATCTTCTTCATGGCTCCATGCTCTCCGTGAGGTCAGCTCGTCAACGCCTGGATCGAACCGATCGTCCGAGATAAACCGATGGCCTTCGGCCGGTCTTACAAGCCGAAAGCCCACACTCTTGATCTCGACAGCTTTGAAATACGGTGGAGGCCGGGGGGGGAATTCGGCCCGGGCCGGACTTTAGCCCAATTCTCGGCCCAATCCGATCCTCTTGCTTAGGATTCGTATGATAGCTCGGAACGGTTGCGTCCAACTCGCGCGGAGGACGGTGTAGGATCACGGTCTAGGATCACAGTGTCGGATCAAACGCTTAGGATCAACACATGGAACGCGACGAAGAGAGATTCCAGCCTACCCTTCCCCAGCTGCTGAAAGCCGAAGAGCTCGGCGTGCGATTGGAAATCGTCGGCGGATTGCCGATGTGGGAAAGCTCACCGGTGTATCGGCATCAAAAAGAAGTCGATCGCGTGCGCGCCTCCATCGAGCCGATTCCCGGGTCCGACGAAGGCTGCGCCTGCATCCACGCCGCCGACGTCTACGTGGCCTTTCCCGACGGCTCCCTCAAACGCCCCGACATCTCCATCTTCTGCCGCGAGCCCGACGAGCAAGAGGAAGCGGTCAAATTGGTGCCCGAAGCGGTGATCGAGGTGATCAGCAAGGGCTTCGAGGCCAAAGACCTCGAAATCGGCCCCCGTTTCTACCTCTCCCAAGGCGTGCGCGACGTGGTCGTGCTCAACCCCTACACCCTAGTGGTGCTGCACGTCCGACCCGACGGCGCCGAGCGCCTCGTCTCCCCGACGGAAATCGAGCTCGCCTGCGGCTGCCGTTGCGTGGTCTGAGACGCTGGATCTACCCCTGCCCCTGCCACTGCAGGCATCGACCGTCACCTATTGCCAGAATTGCTCCGTCTCCGATCGGGTCGGTAGGGCGATTTGGACGGGATGCTTGAGCTTCAGCTGCTCGGGGGCCACCCGTAAGAGCTCGTAGGTGGTCACCATGGCGCCGTAGGGGGCTTCGTCGGCCGGCCTTAAAATCACGGGCTTTTTCGGGTTTTCGCGCAACTTTTCGCCGAGGTAGGAGAGCAGGCCTTCGGGCGTGGTAGCGCGGTTGTCGACCCGCAGGGAGGCATCCGCCAAGACTTCCACCAGAATGGATTCCACGGGATCGATCGTCGGGGTTTCCGGGGTTTGGGGCATGCTGAAGTCGAGCCCTCGGTTGGCGGCAAAGGTGAGGGTCAGCACGAAGAAAACCACCAACAAGAAAGCGACGTCGGCCAGGGTGGAGGTGGGGATCTCGGCGTCGGCTCGGCGCTCTTTCGATTTCATGGCTCGGCTCCTTCTCGTTTGCTTCGGTGGTTCGCTGTTGAGTGAATCGTTGTTAAAGGTAGACTGGCTCAGCTGACAATGAGCTCCCAAAATCTGCCGCCCGAAGAAGCACCGGAGGAATTGCCGTGGTCCACCCCATGTCGATGCGTTGGTTTTTGCTTGCCCTGATCGGTTGGTCCGTCGGGATACCGTCGCCGGCACAGCCGAGCCCCCCAAAGACATCGAGCTCAACGGCTCCGACCTTGACCTTGATCTATTTGGATACCCGAGAGCTGGATCGGCAGGCGCGCGAAGGTCTACCGGTGGTGTTGCCTTTCGAGTTGCCGAGCGGTGAGCTGGTGGACAAGACCCTTCGGCTGACACCCATCGATCTGCGCTCCACCGATTTTCCCGGGGCGACGCTCAAAGACGGCGCCAGGGGTCGTGGGAGCTTCGTATCCCTCCCCTCTCCCGCCACCTACCAAGGTTTCTTGGGAAGTCGGGGCTCGGCGGCGGTGACCATCACCGACCAAGCGGTGGAGGGACACTTCCTCGATGCCGACGGTTGGTCGGTGATCGAGCCCCTGGAGCCCGTCGTCCGGTTGTTGGGATTGGAGCTTCCCGGCTCGAAATCCGGCGACGAGACCGTTGAGCTGGGCTTGCTTGGACGGGTCAATCACGTGATCTACAACGCCACCACCCGCGGTCTGCCGGCGGCCCGTGGTCCCTTGGCGGCGAAAAGGCCTCTACCCTGCTCGACGGAGGGTGCGGGTCTCGAGACCTGCGTGGAAGGATCGGCCACCGGCGCGGTGCCCAGGGCCGACCGGCGGCGACTGCGCATGCAGGTCGTCCTGGACGGCGATCCCGAGCTTTATCGGGCCTACCCCGAAGGCTCGACCTTTCCCTTCTGGCGCAAACAAGAAGGCATGCTCAACACCTTGGATTGGATGCTCAATTGCCTCGAGCCCGAGGCGGACTCGGGCAACGATTGGGCGTTTTGCGCCAACGCCTTCGACGGCGGCCACGACGGTTTCCGGGTGCGGGTGGAAATCGTCGGCTTGGAGGCTTGGACCTCCGGCGGACCCGACGCCCACGACCGTGACGGCCTTTTACGCCAGTCGATTCAAGCCACCCACCAAGCCGATCCACCCTGCTGCGGGCCTCCCCACAGCGCCGGCCGGGCGGATCTAGTGGTGTTCTTGAGCGGTCGGGCGCTGGCGGGCGGAGCCGGGCTGGCGGCGGGGGTCGCCGGCCTATCGATCTACGACGAAGCCCTATGCCGTGCCCAAGAACCCTGCTGTCATCACGCCGTCTCCCAGATGGCGGCCAACGACAACCTCGACGGCAGCGCCTACCAACAGCTCGTGCTCTTCGCCCACGAGGTCGGCCACGTGCTCGGTGGGCCGGAGGACACCATGGGCATGACCATGCCGTGGCTGGACCAAAGCTTCTTCGGCCATCCCCTGATGTACTCGAATTTCGGCTTCTTCCCCGGCTGGGCCTTGCTCTACAGCGAAATCGACGCCACCCAGCGCATGGCGCCCGTGCTCCATCAACGGCTCAGGCCGATCGAAGGCCGGCGTCCGACCCCGCCTTGAGAAAAGTCCTACGGAAGACGTCCTCAGGGCTCGTCTAGGTTCACCCCACGCAAACGCAGCGCGTTGGCGATCACCGACACGGAGCTGAAGCTCATGGCGGCGGCGGCTAGCATGGGGCTGAGCAGGATGCCGAAGATTGGATAGAGCACGCCTGCCGCCACCGGCACTCCCAGGGCGTTGTAGACGAAGGCGAAAAAAAGGTTTTGACGGATATTCGACATGGTCGCCTCGCTGAGACGCCGGGCCCGGACGATGCCCCGCAGGTCGCCTTTAACCAGGGTTACGCCGGCGCTTTCCATGGCCACGTCCGTGCCGGTGCCCATGGCGATGCCGACATCGGCGCGGGCGAGGGCGGGCGCATCGTTGATGCCGTCGCCGGCCATGGCCACGACCTGACCCTGCGCTTGGAGCCTCTCGATCGCCTCGGCCTTCTGCTCCGGCAGCACCTCGGCCACCACCTCGTCGATGCCCAGGCGTCGAGCGACTGCTTCGGCGGTGGTTTGGCTGTCGCCGGTGAGCATGGTGATGCGCAAGCCTTGGTCGTGTAGGGCTTTGATCGCCTCCGGGGTGCTGTCTTTGATCGGGTCGGCGACGCCGACGAGACCCGCGGCCCGGCCGTCGATGGCCACGAACATCACGGTTTGGCCCTCCGCGCGCAGGGTTTCGGCGCGCTCCGGCAAATCCCCGAGCTCAAGGCCGATCTCTGACATCATCGCCCGGTTGCCGAGGGCGACCTCGACACCGTCGACCCGGCCTCGCACCCCTTTGCCGGTCACCGACTCGAAGGACTCCGACTCCCCCACCTCGAAACCCCGCTCCTCGGCCCCGCGCACGATCGCTTCCGCCAGGGGATGCTCGCTGCCGCGTTCAAGGGTCGCGACCAACCGCAGAAATCGGGATTCTTTGACGTCGTCCCTGGGCTCGACGGTGACCAGGCTCGGGCGACCCTCGGTCAGCGTGCCGGTCTTGTCGACCACCAGCGAATCCACCTGCCGCAATCGCTCGATCGCCTCGGCGTTTTTGAATAAGACCCCCGCGCCGGCGCCCTTGCCCGTGGCCACCATGATCGACATCGGGGTCGCCAAGCCGAGGGCGCACGGGCACGCGATGATCAACACGGCCACCGCATTGACCAGGGCGTGGGCCATGCGCGGATCGGGACCCACCAGCGCCCAAACCACGAAAGTGAGCACCGCCACGGCGATCACCGTGGGCACGAAAAAGCCGGACACGCGGTCCGCCAGCTTTTGGATCGGCGCCCGGCTGCGTTGGGCTTCGGCCACCATGGTGACGATGCGCGCGAGCAGGGTTTCGGAGCCCACCTTCTCCGCCTCCATGACGAAGGAGCCCGTGCTGTTGACCGTGGCACCGATCACCGCGTCCCCGGCCGACTTCTTCACCGGGATCGGCTCGCCGGTCACCATCGACTCGTCCACGGTGCTGGAGCCTTCGAGCACCTTGCCGTCCACCGGCACCTTTTCACCCGGGCGTACCCGCAGCCGGTCCCCGGCCGCAACCGAGTCGAGGGGCACGTCCTCTTCCTCGCCGTCGGGTCCGATCCGTCGCGCGGTTTTGGCCGCCAGCCCGAGCAAGGCCTTGATCGCCGCGCCGGTTTGGCTCCGGGCGCGCAGCTCGAGCACCTGGCCGAGCAGGATCAACGCCACGATCACGGCAGCGGCTTCGAAATAGACCGCCACGGTCCCGTGCGGGTCGCGGAACGAGTCGGGGAAGATGCCGGGCAAAAGCGCGGCGATCAGGCTGTAGACGTAGGAGACGCTGACCCCGAGGCCGATCAGAGTGAACATGTTGAGGCTGCGATTGCGCAGCGATTGCCAAGCGCGAACGTAAAACGGCTGGGCCGACCACAAGCACACCGGGGTCGCCAGGGCCAGCTCCAACAACACCCGCCAGCGGGGCGGCACCAGGGGAGAGATCGGATCCCCCGGCAGCATATGACCCATGGCCAGCACCAAAATCGGCACCGACAGCGCGGTGGCGAAGGTGAGGCGCCGGGTCATGTCCTCGAGCTCCGGATTCTGCTCGTCGTCCACGCTCACCGTGCGCGGCTCGAGAGCCATGCCGCATTTCGGACAGCTGCCGGGCCCGTCCTGCACCACCTCTGGATGCATGGGGCAGGTGTATTCCGTGCGGGTCCCGAGGCTGGGGGTTTCGGGTTCGAGGGCCATGCCACATTTCGGGCAGCTGCCGGGCCCTTCTTGACGCACCTCCGGGTCCATCGGGCACACGTATACGGCACCGGCCGGCGCCTCGGGCGGGTCCTTCTTTTCCAAATAGCGTTCGGGATCTGCCTCGAATTTGTCTCGACAGCCGGCGGAGCAGAAAACATGGCGCTCACCGTCGTGCTCGTGGGAAAAGCGGGCGCTCGCCGGGTCGACCTCCATGCCGCAGACCGGATCCAAGGTTTTCGAAGAGCAGCAGCTGTGCAGCTCAGGGGACGTAAATTCCGTCATGGGTTGTTCCCTTCGCGGCCGTCGAGGGCCATCAAAATCGGACACGGCTCGGTGTCGGTGCCGTGGGCGCAGGCTTCAGCCAGGTAGGAAAGCACGCTTCTCATCCTCGAAAGATCCGCCAAACGTCGATCGATATCGGCGATCTTCGCCTGCGCTTTGGCTCGCGCCTGCTCCCGGCTCTCCGTCGGATGGCTGCGCAAGAGCAATAGCTCGCCGATCTCTTCGAGAGAGAAGCCGAGCTTTTTGGCCCGGCGGATGAAACGCAGACGATCCACGGTTTCCGGTGGATATTGGCGATAGCCGGAGTCGCGGCGAGGTGGGTCCTCGATCAAGCCCCGACGTTCGTAGAATCTCACAGTCTCCACGCCGACGTCGGCTTGGCGGGCGAGCTGTCCGATGGTCATCGTTTTCATTGCTAGGTCTCCTGGCAAGACGGGTCTCCGGAGAAAGCGGTGTCTCCTGGAAAGAGATCTTAAACTCCGTACCATACTACAGAGTCAAGGGTATGGCGGCGAACACGTCCATATGGTGGAATTCTTCGCGGACGCTCACGCCGGTCGTCGACGGTCGCTCGATCTGGGTGATCAGGTCCGGGTAAGTCGGGTCGTACTGCCGGGAGATCGTACGTTCCTCGGGCTCGCCAAAGGCCTCGGTGCGGCTCGTCATCTTGCCTTGAGCGTCATAGGTCAAGAGTGACGTTGCCGCTACCGTCGGTCTCGCGGGTGTGCCGGAAGGGGTTGGCAGGATCCTCGTAGAACAGCTGAGCGTTGGGACCGAGACCGCAGGTTGGGCAGTCGCCGTCCACTGAAGCCAGCCTTGCTTTGTCGGTGACCCAATCGCGATCGGCCCAGGTTCGGGTGAAGGTGTTGCCGAGGGGATCGGTGATCGTCGTGACCGTGGGCAGCGTGGGATCGTCGAAGGCGAATTCCCAGCGATTGACGCCGCTTGCGAAGTCCACGGCACCACGCCACATCTTGACCGTATCCTTGGGAGTCGTATTCAAAAGCGGCGGTGATGCGCTCGCTGGCGCCGTCCATGCCGATGAGGGTGGTTCGGGTCAGATAGCCGGGATGGCTCAGGTCATCGTAGAGATAGCTCAACGCCGTGCCGTCGGGGCGGTCGATGCGGGTGAGATCGTCGCCATGATGCGCCGGCCGTAAAAGCAATTCCAGTAAGCAGTGGGCAGGAAAAGGCTAGGGACGAATCGGCTTCGCATCACGATCCCTTAAAAAAAGAAGTATTCTCGGAGAGGAGAATTATCCTGAGTTGGGCTTTACATGACGAAATCTGAAGAAGATTGTATCAGTCACTCGTGTTGGCGAGCTGCTGATGGCTCGGGCTGTTAAGCTACCTGGGGTTATCTACCTGGCACTCGATTCGGCATTCGATTTCGATTTGGAGCGGCGACTTCATCGTGCAACCACCAGATCCTTTTCACGTTCGAATCTTCGACATCGAGCTGAACGTAGGTAGCGCTATTGAAAATCAGAAAAGAAAATTCCTCAGAAAACTCTGCGACTCTTAGAAGATTCACCACCCTGGCATCCAGAAAATTCTCGATCTTGGTATCTAGCGGTGCGAATCTCACAATCCAGCGGTAAGAAGAGCTTGTGCCGTCACTCGAAGCAACCCTCTGCCGCACTATTTCAATGACTCCGTCTTCACGAGGAAAAAGATGTACCTCATCGTCGCCCGCACGTTCGAGGCGGCTTCCGCTGCTCGACCCGAGAAGGACCTCGGCCTCTTCTTTGGTTAGGTCGGGTTTTAGACCGGCAAAAACGTCGAGATTGCAAAGGTCCGACACCATGGAATCGTCCGACACTGCCAAAGTCACCTCATCGAGCGCTTTAAATCTCACATAGCGGAACGGCTTGAGAAGAGGTATTTCTTTGATCTCAACACCACAGTTAATCTGCGAGAACGCGAGAGCCACGCAAGCTGCGCCACAGACGAGTTTCGGAAAAGGTCTTTGTGTCATGGCTCGACCGCCGGCACGAGAAATCTGAAGGGACCGTCCGGTGGATCGTTTGCTTTGAACAAATCTTCGCATTGAGTTTCGCAAGATCTATCTTTTGAGCAGATCCTACCCAAGGTGTTGTCTTTGAAGTCGTCGGGTTGGAAGGCGCTTTTGCAATTGTCGCCTCGCCTTTGAGCAAGGCATCGAAAGACATCAGAGAATTCCTTAAACAAGCTTGCCAGGGCTGCTCCAGCCTTGCCGCTGGGGCATTGCTTCACAATCAGACAATTACCGATGCAGTGCTGATAGCGAGTCCGACCTGTGAGCTCTTTTGAGCGGACCTGTTTGCGAACGGACCGGATGCAATCCAAATCTTCCTGGAGATCTCGACGCAAGACATCAGCGGCATCCGCTGTGCGTCGCCCGGGCTCCAGACCCAGGGGATCGATCAGTGTGCTGGGTCGGAGAAGCGCGTAGGAGTAGTCCGTGCCCGAAAATTTCCACTGAACGGGGTCGACCCGGGTGTATCTGCCAAGCTCGGCGGCATACCACCGATGCACGTTGTAGAACATCTCGTCACCTCGGCTGCTCTCCAGCCAGCTCCTATCCGCCCACTGTCCCGGCAACCTCAGAAACACTTCGATATCCGCTCCGGAGTAAGCTCTCCCGAAAGGCTCAAATCCTTCCGACCATTCCACCGACGACGACGATGAAACGATCGGCGTCCCGAGATGATCCGCGGTGAGGAAGCTCAGCCCGGTCTCATCGAGCTGACCCACTGGACGCCCCGCGAAGTAAAAGACGGCCGTTTCGCCGTTTCCGTGCAGCAATCCCGCGGAGCCGTAGACCGGCTCAGTCGCCAGCGTTTCCAAACATGTGCTTACACCGGTACCCCAACCGGACGTATCTCCCGACTCGAATCCGTCGCAGAAGATGGCCTCGCCTGCCGGGTACGGCGCCTGCCCGAGGGATCGACGCAGGAATCCGCGGCCATCGTAGAGGAAATCCGTAGACGCTTCGGCTGCCACCCGCTCTTGACGGTTCATGCGTCCCGAATCGTCGTAGGTACGGTCGATGACGTTACCCGCCAAATCCGCCTGGGTCTGGTTACCGACCGCGTCGAAGCTGAAGTCGTGGATGCCGCCGATCCCTAGCGTGATCTGGTCGAGCTGCGGTGAATTGCTTCCCGCAAGGTTCGGCACGTAGGTGTAGACATCGGCCGTCGCACCATCTCGGGATTCGGTGAGGCGATTGCCGATCTTGTCGTAGGTCCAAGCCAGCGTGCCCCAAGGACCGTCGCCTTGGGTCAAAAAGTACTGGTAGTCCTGATAGCCGTAGGTGCGGTCGTTGGACGAGTCCAACAGGTCGGCGATTGCTGTGGGATTGCCGACAGCATCGGTGGTGTAGTTCCAACTCAACACGTCCGCGACCCCATCGTCGAGCACGATCGAGTCCGGGAAGTAGCGGCTGTCGAAGGCGCGGGCTTCGGAGAAGCCGTTGCCGAGGGTCAGACCGTCCAGAGGGCCGGCCGGCAGATAGCTTGCCGCTGAAACGACTGCTTGAGCACCACCGCCGTCGTCGACGGTCAGGGTCGCTTCTCTGTCGGCGTAGTCGAAGGTGTAGGTCGCCAAGATGTTTCCAGGATATCCCAGGGTCTCGCGATTGCCGTTTTTGTCGTAACCGAAGGTCAGCGCGCCGTCGCGGGTGATGCGGCCGAATCGATCATATGCGTAGTCGATGGCATGACCGTCTCGCCGGATGCTCGTCAGCCGCCCGAGGCTGAAATCCACCGTCGGATCGTCGTAGGTGTAGGCGATGTCGAGAGCCTCGTCGGGATAATCGATCATGGTCAGTCGATCGAGGGCATCGTAGCTGCGGGTTTCGACGATGCCGCGGGCATCCGTCTTGGTCTCTTGCTCGCCGGAGTCAGTGTAAGTGTAGTCGGTGACGCCGGAGACCTCGGAGGTCTCCTTGGTGAGCAAATCTCGATCGGAGTAGCGAAACTTGGTGACGGTATCCTCGCCATCGGTGACGCGGGTGAGGTGGTCTTGGATGTCATAGCCGTAGCCCGTGATCACCTCCCCGCCACCGGCCCCGCCGAAGGGCTGACGCACCTCTGTCAGCCGGTCCAGCGGGTCGTAGACATATTTCATGGACGGCGGCTCGGTTTGTCCGTTGCTCGGATGGTTGGCGTCCCAGATGTCGGAAAGGTTGCCGTTGCAATCGTAGGCATACTCGGTGACGGATTCTTCGCCCGGAACGCCGTTGGTGACTTGATCGAGGTAGCAGCGGGTCGAATAGGTGTAGGCGGTTTGGGCGTGCTTCACCCAGACACCGCCTTCCCAACGCTCATGCTCTTCGAGGATGTGATTGCCGACACCGTCGAGGGTGTAGACCACCCGCTCGCCGTGGCTCGCAGGCTGATCGTCGGGCTTGCGCTCGATGATTTCGAGCCTGCCCGCCATGTCATAGGAATACTTGATCACGTTGCCCTCGGGCAGCACCGTTTGAAAAAGGTCACCGAAGGTGTTGTAGCGATGCTCGGTGACGAGATCCTCGGCCTCCATCGCTCCTTTGCGACGGACGAAGGTGACTCGGTTGGCGGCATCATATTCAGTCACGGTTTCGACGCCGTTGGGATCGATGATCGAGGTCCGCCGGTTGAAAGCGTCGTAGCCGAAATCGGTCGTGCCGATGATGGGATCGATGCGTTCGTCAAGGATCAAGCTACCGCGGGTCGGATCGTAGACGTAGGTCACCAGATCGTCGCTGCCGTGGCCCGGCGGATTTACGGTTTCCACCAAACCCTCTGTCGTGAAGGTACGGACGGTGGTGAAGGAAAAAGCCGAGGCGTTCTCCACGCCTTCTTGGGTTTCGGCGGTGAGGTTGCCCAAACTGTCGCGGGTGAGATCTTGGACGCGCAGATCCATGGGATCACCGGTGGTCGACGGTCGCTCGATCCGGGTGACCAGGTCCGGGTACGTCGGGTCGTACTGCCAGCTCATCGTGCGTTCCTCGGGCTCGCTGAACGCCTCGGTGCGGCTGGTCATCTTTCCCTGCGCATCGTAGGTCAGAAGG
>JAUIJL010000034.1 GCA_030431255.1 Thermoanaerobaculia bacterium
CTTCGACAGCGCCACGAGCGGCGGTCCGTTGACCTTCTATTCGGTGCAAAACACGGCGATCGATCCGAGCACGGGTTTGATCGCCACCCGCCGAGAGCCCAGCGGTTTGACGGCTTCCTACGTCTATGACGAGCTGGGTCGGCTGCGGCTGGTCAAGCCGAGCACGGCATCGGGCGCGGCGTGGACCAAGATCTGGCACGGCACCGCCGTCAGCAGCGCCCAGCCGGCCCGTGCCGAGGTCCGCGAGCTGCCCAACGGCTCGGTGAGCAACGCCGACGCCTTGACGGAGAAACACTACCGTTGGGACGGTCTGGGGCGTTTGGACCAAGAACGCATCCGCTTGCCTGCGGGCTCGGGGGCCGAGGCGGCGGATCGCTACCACTTCTACGACGCCGAGGGTCGCCGGTCCGGCACCACCACTTGGGGCGGTAGCCAAACCACCTCGTTTCGGGAATTCGATCCCTTCGGGCGACCCCGGCTGATCTACCCACCGGACGCCGGCCCGAGCGAGCCCGGCCACGGCGTGACCCTGAGCTACGAAGGATTCCGCAAGACGATTCGCTCGTTGAAGGTAGGCACCTCCGTCGATGCCCAGGGTGAGGTGGCGGAGACCTCGGTGCGCCGCACCGACGAATTTGACGCCTTCGGGCGCCTCGTGGCGATCACCGAGCCCTCGGGCACCGGTGGTGCCGACGTACGGACGACCTACGCCTACGACTTGGCGGACCGCTTGATCGGCGCGCAGATGCCGGTGGCCGGCGGGCCGCAGACGCGCTCTTGGGATTACGATCAGCGCGGAAATTTGCTGTCGGAATGCCATCCCGAAAAGGCTGGGGGCTGTACGAGCTACTCGATGTACAACCCCTTGGGCCGGCCCGGCCGGGTGGTCGACGGCCCGTTCGTCCGCGACTATGTCTACGACCGAGCCGGTGGGCGCGTGACGGCGATCCGCGACGGTGGCGGTCGTCTGCTCAAGCGGCTCACCTACGGCAGATCGTCGACGGCCTCGAATCGCGCCAACGGTCGGCTGGTCCGCGCGGTCAACTTTCAATATCCCGATCTCGGTGCCGGGTCTCGCGAGCAGCGATTCGTGGAGGATTTCGAATACGGCGGGCTCGGCGGTGCCCGGGATTTTCGAACGGTCACTTGGATCCGTCAATGCGAGCCGGGCGAGACTTCGGCGGACTGCCTCGACGACGGCTTCTGTGACGAGGAGTCGTTCGAGCATCGCGAAACCTTCGATCCCACCGGCAAGCTCGTCGACCTGATTTACCCCACCTGTACCTCCGCCGACAACGGTTGTGGTCCGCCCCATCCGCGCACGGTGAGCCAAGTCTACGATCCGGGCTCGGGTTTTTTGACGGCGATTCCGGGCTGGGCGCCGGAGGTCGGCTATCACCGCAACATGACCTTGCGACGCTTGGAGCACGCCAACGGGGTGGTCGATCGGGTGGGGCTCGATCCGGATCTCATGACCCGTCCGGCCTCGATGTCGGCGGAGTCTGCCGCCGGTCAAACCCTGTGGCAAGGCGGCACCTTCCGATTCGACGGCGCGGGCAATGTCTTGGAGCTGTCTGTCGATGATTCCGCGGAAGGTGGCTTCACGGATCGTTTCGTTTACGACGGCGTGTCCCGCTTGCGATCATCCAAGCAATGGATCCGCCGGTCGACGGTCCCGTCGATTTTCGCCGACGGTTTCGAATCCGGCGGCACCGAGGCCTGGATTCCGGACCAAGAACCCCACGCGTCCGACGTCTACACCGAGCAGGGCTTCACCTTCGACGCGCCCGGCAATCTGCTGTCGATCACCACCGACGGCCAAACCCAAGCGATCGGTGTGTCGAGCACCACCAATCGTCTGACGGGCAACGCCCAATACGATGGCGCCGGCAACCTGACCCAGCTCACCGACGAAGACGGCGTCACCTCCTTCGCCTACGACGCTTTCAACCGGCTGATCCGTCGCAGCCGAGCCGGACATGTCGTCCATTTCTTCTACACCGCCGACGATGAACGGATCCTACGTTTCGGCTCCGACGGATTCCTCTGGTCCCTGCGCGATCTCCGGGGTCGCATTCTGCGGGAATTCCGTCCCGAGTCGAATCGTCTCCAACCCGTGCGCGACCACATTTACCGCGGCCGCTTGCCCCTAGCGACCGTGGCGGTGGACACTTCAGACATCCTCTCCCGCGCCTACCATCTGAGCCTGGACCACCTGGGCAGCCCCCGCCTGCTCACCGACGGCGCCGGCCGGGTGGTCGCCGAGCACAAATACCGACCCTACGGCGACGAGGCTACACACCCGGATCAAAACGACCTACCGCTCAAATTCACCGGTCACGAGCGAGAATTCTACGCCCCGGGCAAGTCCGACGATCTCGACTACATGCACGCCCGCTTCTGCGACCCGCGGCTGGGCCGCTTCCTATCCCCGGACTCGGCCCCCGGCGATCCCCAGCTGCCCCAAAGCTGGAATCGCTTCGCCTACGTGCGCAACAACCCGCTCAAATTCATCGATCCCGACGGACGGGAGACCGCCGCCCACATCCAGCTGGATCGGGACGTCGAGGACCTGCAGAGCGGTAGAATCGACGTCGAGCAATATTGGGAACGCATCCGAGCCCGCGGCAACGGCGCCCTCTTCGGCGTGTCGATGGTCTACTCGGTCGAGCAGGTGGTGCTCGGCGCGGTGTTGAAAGGCGGTCGGCTGGGGAAAGTCGGTGCCTTCTTCAAGCGGCTTTTTGGGCGGGGGAAAGGAGCAAAGGGAGCGCCCCAGGTTCATATGGGCAAGCAAGGAAAGCACGTTCCGGGGCACAATAACTTTATCGAAGGTAAGAGTGTCTTGCGGGCCGACCCTGAGGACTTGGCGAAAAAGGCCGGTTCAGGTGCCCCAGTGAATAAGATACCTAGGGGACAACCCGGTTTCAAAGAGAGAGTAGACTTCGGCAGAGAGATCGGTGATTTCGTCGAGGATGGCGTTTACACACCCACAACGAAAGGGATCATCACCTACGCTAAAGACGGAAGTATCCACATCATTCCATCGAGGCCCTGAGACGGTGACAAGCGAAAACCTAGAACTTCGAAGAAGCGTGCTCCTCGCATTCCAAGTGGCTCTTCTTGGCATGGTCCCCTTCGCGCTTCGTGCTGTAACCGTAGGTTGGAAGGGCAGCTATATCATTGGCCATTGTCTTTTCGACGGACCAGTCGGCGAAGAGGAGGACGAGCTGTGCTCGGAGATTGAAGCAGAGATCATTGCCCGTTTTCCAGAACAGCAAGTTGAGGTAGTCGCCAAAAGGCTGGATGCTCCATTAGACCTGAGAAGCAGGTTACTGGAAGCTTGGGTTTATAGAAGAAAAGAGTAGCCAGTTCGGCTGGCACGGTTTATTGGTGATGCCCTTGGAATGAAAGCCTAAGTGGCTTACTACAGTGAATGTCGGGAGGCTCGGTACATCGATGAATACCGACAAGGTCATTAGATCCTTTGCAGAATTCTTGACGATTTCTTGGGAATCCGCCCATCGATTTGGCAAAGTCGGCGCGCGTAAAGACCTGATCGACGATTGGACCCAGGCGAATTGGGAGATGCTTGTGGAAGCGACCCTTTTCCCGAGTGGCTCGGGATTCTTAGAAGTCTATGGAGACGGCGCAGACTGCAACGGAGCAAGCAGCCGGGTGTTTCACCCAGAAGCGGTTGTGACCCATCGGATTCGCTGTCGCCCGGCGGCTGGTGGAGTCCTCCGAGACGTAGGGACCGGCGATAGAGTTGATCCCGAGCGCACATTGTTTTGGGGTTTTGTAAATTGGAACGGCGCGACATTTGATCCCGAGCCGCCCTTCAATGCGGTGCTATTGGAGTCTAAAGAGGGAAGCTACGTCGTTGGTCTAGACGATGTCGAGCTGTGCTGTACCCCTGCCTGAGCTGAACAAAGCCCCTAAACCGTCTTCGTCTTCCAACCACCTCTCCTGAACATCACCACGCTGGCGACGGCTAGCAGGCAGAAGGCCAGGGTCATGGCCAGGAAGACGCCGAAGGGCCCGAGGTCGAAGGTGAAGGCGAGCACGAAGGCGATGGGCAGCTCGAACATCCAGAAGCAGAGCAGGTTGAGGTAGGTGGGGGTCCAGGTGTCGCCGGCGCCGTTGAAGCTTTGGGTGAGCACCATGCCGAAGGCGTAGAAGACGAAGCCGCTGCTGATGGTCCTGAGGCTGAGCACGGCCCAGCGGAAGGGCTCGGGGTCCTGGGTGAACCAGCCCACGATGGTGGGGGTGAAGATCAGGTAGAGCAGGCTGACGACTCCGAGGAAGACGCAGTTGTAGATGCTGGTCATCCACACGGCTTCCTCGGCGCGCTCGGGTTTTTTAGCGCCGAGGGCTTGGCCGACCATGGTGGCGGCGGCGTTGCTGACGCCCCAGCTCGGGAAGAGCGCGAAGAGCACGACCCGGATGCCGATGGTGTAGCCGGCGAGCACCTCGCTACCGAATTCCGCCAGGATGCGGGTCAAACCGATCCAGCTGGCGGTGCTGATGAAGAATTGGAAGGTCGCCGTGCCCGAGAGCTGGATCAGCCGAACCATGATCTGGGGCACGACCTTGAGGTGTCGCCAGGCGACTTTGAGCCGTCGGCTACCCCGGGCGAGGATCCACAGCTGGGCCACCACCGCGGTGCCACGACCGATGTTGGTGGCGATGGCCGCGCCCTCGATGCCCAGCTCCGGGAACGGGCCGATGCCGAAGATCAACATGGGATCGAGCACGATGTTGATGCCGTTGGCCAGCCACAGTACCCGCATGGCGATGACCGCGTCGCCCACGCCGCGGAACATGGCGTTGATCAGGAATAGCATCATCACGGTGGCATTGGCGCCGATCATGATGCGGGTATATCCGGAGCCGACCCGCAGCACCTCTTCTTCGGCGCCCATCAGCGTCAGCAGGCGCTCGGCGTAGAACATGCCCGCCAAGCCGAGTATGGCGGCGATGCCGACACCGAGAAACAAGGCCTGAGCCGCGGCGGTGGCTGCCGCCTCGGGATCTTTCTCGCCGCTGCGACGGGCGACCATGGCGGTGATGCCGATGCTCAGGCCGATCGCCACGGTGTAGATCAAGGCCATCATCGACTCGGTGAGCCCGATGGTGGCAACCGCTTCCGGGCCGAGCTTGGAGACGAAGAAGACGTCGACCACCGCGAAGATGGACTCCATCACGGTCTCGAGAACCATCGGCACCGCCAGCAGCAGAACGGCTTTGCCGATCGGCCCTTCGGTGTAGTCCTGGCTGTGATCGCCACCGACCGCTTGTTTGAGGGAGGCCCAAAGCCCGTCCGCCGTCTCGGGGCTCGGGGCCATCTCCTGGCTGGGCTCTTCCGAAGCCTCCGGTGAATCGTCGGTCCGCTCCGCGGGCTCGTCTCTTATGCTGCTCATGACGCGAGGGTATACGAATTCGCGCCGAAGGTGTTTTGCCTTCGGAGAAGATCTGAGCCACGCCCGCCGAAGGGCGGCGAGTCGCGGAACGCCATCGGAGCCGGCTAGCCGTTGGCCACCAGCTCCTCACAGATCAGCTCGAGCCGTTCGTCGGCATCGTCGCCCGCGAGCTTGATGCTCGCCGCCCCCTGATGACCCCCGCCGCCGAAACGCGCGGCCAGCTCGCCGACGTTGGTGCGGCAAGATCGATTGACGATGCTGTGGCCGAGGGTGACGACCATGAACTCACGATTGGGTCCCCATTGAATGCGGGCGGCGACATTGATCTGCGGGAAGGCCGCGAAGACCAAGAACCGATTGCCCACCGGCACCTTGTCGAGATTCCGGAAGTCGGTGACGACCAGATTCTGGCGGATCTCGCTGTGGGCGCGCAGGGCGTCGAGCAGGTGGGCGTTGTTGTTGTCCAGCTCCCGACAGCGACGGGCGACCTCCGGGTGGGTGAGAATTTGTTGGATCGGCTGGTTGTCGAGCAACAAGCGGAAGAGGGTGAGGAAGTAGGGCTCGAAAGCGCCGAGACCGCTGCGGGAGTCGAGGCTGAATCCCACTCTGATGTAGGCCTGGGGATTCAGGATGTCGTCGAGGGTCAGGGTCGCTGAGTCGAGGCGATCGGTTTCGCGCACCAGCTGCTCGTATTGGGGCATGCTGACCGTCGCACCGTAGTAGTCGTAAACCAGGCGCGCGGCGGAGGGGGCACGGCCGAATCGACCACGAAAGCCGGTGGGAGGAGTCGCCGGAGCCGCGGTGTGCAAGTGGTGGTCGAACCACATCTCGCAATTCGGGTGATACGGCAAATTGGCGATGATGTCCGTCGGGCGGATCTCAACTCGATCCTCGGTCAAGTCCTGCGGGTGGACCAATAAGACGTCATCGCGCTTTTCATTCAGGCCGATGAGCACGGAACAAGCCAGGCCGTCGAGATCTCCACGGGTCACGATACGCATAAGAAGCTCCTCATCTCACCGGGATCATATCCCGACCGGGTGCCACGACGGGCACCCCTCCCGACATGCGGGAGGGGAAGGCGGGAATCGTGGCATCAAGCGCCGAGGGTGGCGACCATCACGGCCTTGATGGTATGGACTCGATTCTCCGCTTGATCAAAGACCACCGAGCAAGGGGATTCAAAAACATCTTCCGTGACCTCGATGCCGTCGAGCCCCCATTTTTGGAAGACTTCCTCGCCCTTGGTGGTTTCCCGATTGTGGAAAGCCGGCAGGCAGTGGAGAAATTTGACCCGAGGATTGCCGGTTTTTTCCACCACGTCCATGTTGACTTGGAAGGGACGGAGCTGGGCGATGCGCTCTTCCCATGCCGAGTCGGGGTCGCCCATGGAGACCCATACGTCCGTGTAGAGGAAATCCACGCCTTTGACGGCCTCGGCCACATCGTCGGTGAGGGTGATTTTCGCACCGGAGGCTTCGGCGAGCTCCCGGCAAGTCGCTTCCAGCTCCGGGGTCGGTCGACAGGATTCCGGCGACGCCATGCGGAAATCGATGCCCAGCTTGGCGCTGCCCACCATCAACGAGTTGCCCATGTTGTTGCCGCCGTCTCCGAGGTAACACAGGGACATCTGATCCAAGGGTTTGGGGCAGAATTCCTGCATGGTCAGGAAGTCCGCGAGGATTTGGGTCGGATGGTATTCGTCGGTCAGGCCGTTCCACACCGGCACTCCGGCGTATTCCGCCAGCTCTTCCACCCGCTCCTGGCCGAAACCGCGATATTCGATGCCGTCGTACATGCGACCGAGCACGCGAGCGGTGTCTTTCACCGACTCTTTGTAGCCGATGTGGGATCCCGACGGGCCCAAATAGGTGATGTGGGCGCCCTGGTCAAAGGCGGCGGTTTCAAAGGCGCAGCGGGTTCGGGTCGACGATTTCTCAAAAATCAGGGCAATGTTCTTGCCGCTGAGCCGTGCCTGCTCGGTGCCGGTGTATTTGGCCCGTTTGAGGTCGCGGGAAAGATCCAGCAGGAAGTGGATTTCCTGCGGGGTGAAGTCCAACAGCTTGAGAAAGTGACGATTGCGCAAGTTGAACGCCATGGCGTGGATCTCCTTTTGGGTTGCCCGCGACGGGAGGCCGGCGGGTCGCGCGGGATGATACGTGAAACGATCATCGATTCCGAGGGCGGGAAGGGATTCGCCTCTTCGGGGAATTTCCCAAAGATACTTGACTAGTCAAATAATAACCTGTACTCTTTTTCCATGATGGTCGACCGCGACACCCCAGCTTCTTCCCACCCAGCCCCCAACGGCAACACCGCAAGCCGAAAGCGAAGCGTGCTGCAGGAGGAGATCCAACAGAATCGTCCGTTCAAGTCCAAGGGGCAAGAAGCTACCCTGGCGCTGTTTCGGACCGCCGACATCTTGCGTCGCAAGACCTCCGAGGTCTTCAGCGACTCGGGCATCACCCATCAGCAATACAACGTCTTGCGCATCCTGCGGGGTGCCGGCGACGACGGTTTGCCGACCCTTTCGATCGCCGACCGCATGATCGAGCAGACTCCGGGCATCACCCGGCTGATCGATCGGCTGGTGGCCAAGGAGCTGGTGATCCGAGAGCGGGTGCCCAACGACCGTCGACGGGTCCAATGTTTCATCAGCGAGTCGGGTTTGGAGCTCTTGGCTTCCCTCGACGAGCCCGTGGACGGGAACGACGACCGCGTGATGGGCATGTTGAACGAGGACGAAAAAACACATCTGGTGGAGTTGCTCGACAAAATCCGCTTGGGATTGCGCGAGTTGGAGCCGAAGTAGATTTTTGGTCAGATAGTTGACTAGTCAATAATCAATCAGACGGTAAATAGATCAGCAAACCATAGATATCGCGAAAGGAGCCTCCCATGGCCAACGAGCTGTTGCAGAAACTCACCCGCACCGAGAACGACATCGCCCCGACCATCGCCCGGATCACCGCCGGAGTGGTTCTATTGCCCCACGGATTGCAGAAAACCCTCGGTTGGTTCGGCGGCAACGGTTTCTCCGCCACCATGGACTACTTCACCGGCACCGCCGGTCTGCCGTGGATCGTCGCCCTTTTGGTGATCCTCGGCGAATCCCTCGGGGCCTTGGGCATGATCACCGGCACCCTGTCCCGCTTCGCCGCCTTCGGCTTCGTGATGATCATGACCGGCGCCATCTTCATGGCCCACGCCTCCCACGGCTTCTTCATGAATTGGTACGGCAACCAGCAGGGGGAAGGCTTCGAATACCACCTGCTGATGATCGGTCTGGCGGTGATCGTGTTGATCAAAGGCTCCGGAGCGTTCTCCGTCGACCGCGCCGTCTTCAATAAGTGATCCGCGGCTCAAATCAAACCCATCAAACCCGGTGACGGCTCAACGGTGATCGATTCGCCGATCGCCGGCATGTCGAGCCCCACCAACTCGCCGTCACGCCAGGTGACGAGATGCCATCCTCGATCCAAGGAGCTCGAGACGGTGAAGCGGAGCCGGGTTGGTAGGGCCGCGGGGCCGTTGTCCAACGGGTCTTGCGCGTCCCGCGGAGCGGTCTCCAAGACCTCGATACGCAGGGGCACCGCGGATTTCGGCGGCTCGATGACCCCGCCTTCTACTGAAATCGCATCAGCGAGGTAGAAGGCGCGGTCGAGGGTGGCGCGAAGATATCGTCCGTCGAGGGCTCGGGTTTCCAGGGTGCGATCGCCGGTTCGGGTCAGCTCTTGGGTCACTGGGGTGGAGGAGATCACATTCCACGAGACGGTGCCCGGCCCGTGGCGGTGCTCCCACATGATGCTCGGATAGATGGTGGTGAAGAAGTCCGGCGAGTGGACCACCAAGAACCGGCTGATGGGCTCGCCGCCGTCGACCCGGTTGGAGCTCGGGCTATTCGGATCGAGCTCACCGGCTTCCACGGCCATGGTTTCCAGGGTCTCCACGATGGAGCTCGTGGTGCGGCCGAGCTCCGCCGTCCCCCTCTGCATCTGTATTCGGAATAAGGGCGCTAGGCCCAGGTGCAGCAGGAGCAGCAGGCAGAGCGCCACACCGGCGACGGCTTTGATGGCGGGTCGCTCGGCCCGGCGCAGAAGCTTCTGGGTGTCGAGGATCCAGGTGGCGATAATCACCGAAAAACCCACGGCCGGCACCAAGAGCTGGCGATCGGAGGGGAAGGCGGGCGCGACCGCCGGTAGGGCGCCCAGGGCTCCCACCAACCACATGGGCAAGAGGTCGTTCTCGCCTTTCGGATCATCCGCTCGCGGCCCGAATAAGCGGGCTCGATGCCACCAACACCACACCAACAGCCAGACCAACACCAAGCACCCGACGATTTCGAGGGCCAGCTGCGCTTCCGGACCCATCAGCCACAGGCTGGCGGGAAAAGCCGCGAGCCCGCCGGAGAGCAACGGCGGCAAGTGTCGACCCATGCCGACCACGAATCCCTTCGGATCTTGAAGGGGATTTAAATAGACCTCGAGGTCACGGGGACCGAGCTCGAGATATCCGTAAGCCACCACGTAGGCCACTGCGAGCGCGGCTATGGGCGCGATGGCCCGAAGCCGTTCGGACCATGCCTCGCGTCGACAGCAGAGCTCATACGCCAGCGGATAGGCCATCACCGGCACGGTGGTTTCGCCGAACGCCAGGGCCACGGCGAAGATCAGCGGCGCCAGCCAACGACCCGTGGACCAACCGTCTTCTCGATATCGGAGGTAAGCCCAAAGTCCGGCAAAGGCCACCGTCGCAGTGACCAGAGAATGTCGGTTGCAGAGCACTCCGGCGGGCATGGAGTGGCTCTCGTCGAGGGCAAAGAGCAGTAGGGCCAAGCCGGCGAGCCGAGCCGGAAGACCTCTGAAACAAAGACCCACCACACCGATCAGGGCCGCCAGCCAGAGCAAGCTGTGCAAGTGCCAGGGGAGGGGATTGCGTCCGAAAAGGGCATGGTCCAGGCGCAGCAGGGCGCTCGACAGAGGACGCCAGAAGCCGGTGCGAGTGCTCTCGGAAGTCCACCAAGGCACGTCCGGAAAATCTAGGAACGAGCTGTAGAGGTTCAGGGCGGGACGCTCGAAATCGTAAAGTCCTTCGATCAAAGCGATCTGATGGTAGTCGTCGAGAAAGAAACCGATCTCCAACGACGGCAGGGAGAGCAGCACCGCCGCGGACATCGCCAAGAAAAACATGCGCCGCGCTTGCACGGGCTGTGAGGAGTCGGCGAGGGGCGGCGGTTTGGATTCCTTCATGGCCCTAAACTTTATCGTCATCCCGCCCGGTCAGGCCCAGCACTTGGAGCCTGCGCTCTGCGTTGCCGGTGGGTGGTGGCGAATCGGTGAATAGACGGTCGGCGCGTCGAGTAGTATGGATTTGGATCCCCGAGAGTGAAGACCGACGGACAGGCGGTCTGTCCGTAAATCCTCAGTGAGGACAAGAAGCCCTCCATAAAATCCTCAGTGAGGACAAGAAGCCCTCCATGAGGCTAGAGCTCGATGGGAACCCAACGGAGCCGAAACTTGTCTGAGCCGAGTGAGCAACATGTTTAAAAACACCTCCGAGCGACCTGAGATATCCCTTTCGCAATCTTTTGGGCTAGCCCGCAAATTTCACCAGCCTCCTGCTGCGACACCGTATCCACCTGCATCTACGGCGTCAGAAGCCGATTCTGCTCCTCAACATACTGCAAGTATGCCTGCGTCGCAGAATGCGCCTTCTTCCTTGTATCTACAGGCGTCTCCGGCGTCTCGCGACGAAGTTGGTGAAATTTCCGGGCTAGCCGGCAAGCCATCCATTGGGCTTCGGCGAATGCTGCTTGCGGTTTGCCTTGTCGGGCTGTGCATCCCAGCCATGTCGGCTCCAGCCTCGGCGTCGATTTGGGTTCAAGGCGCCGTTTTCGATCCCCAAGGAAAGCCCTTGGCGGATGCGAAGGTGTCTCTCTACCCCATGGTGCCCCGCCACGTCACCGGGCAATATTTGCTCCAGGGCATTCCCGGGGTGCCCGGCATCAAGTCCGCCGAATGCTCTGAACAAGGGATTTTCAAAATCGCCGCGCCGGAAGTGGGCATGTGGCGGCTTCAGGTCACGGCGCCGGGGTTCGTCGGCGCCCAGATTCGGCTGACCCCGCTGCTGGATCCCGTCGATCTGGAGCCGGTCACCCTGGCGCCCGATCGTGGTTTGGAGATCAGGGTGCTGGACGAGCAGGACCGTCCGGTGGCCGAGGCTGCGGTGGTGGCTTATCGACGCACCCCGAGTCGACGGGAGTCCCATCAGGTGGGCTCGGATTACGCCGTGCCGGTGTGGCATAGCGCGCCGTTCCTCGGTCGGACCGACGAGTCCGGCTGGGCTCGGATTCCGGCGGCCGAGCAAGACGCGGTGACCCTGCAGGTGGTGGCGCAGGGCTTCATTCAACGGCTGACCTCGGTGCGACGGCTTTCGGATCGACCCTCGACCGTACGCCTCGAACGGGGCGTGTCGACGCCGATAAAAGTCCTCGACACGCAAGGGCGACCCGTTGCTGGCGTGTTGGTGTTCCAGCAAGGGCAGCCCTATCCCGTGGCGGAGACCGGAGCCGACGGCAGCGCGGGGCTGAGCATGCCGACGGAAGGGACCTCCGCGTTCAATTTGACCCTGTCGACCTTGAAGGGTCGGTGGGGGAGCTTTTCGATGGACGTCGCTCTCGGCGACCGAGGGGGTTCCGAAAACCAGGGGGAGCCGAACGCCATGGAGCTCGTGCTGAGCCCGCCGACCTCGGTCCGCGGCAAAGTGATCGAGCGGATCGACCAAGAACCGGTGCCGGGGGCCTTGGTCTGGGACGGTCGCTTTTACGGTCGGGCGATCCGAGCCGATCGGAACGGAGAATTCGAAATCCATTTGCCGTCGGACGAAGGTTGGCTGTCCACGGGTCTCAACGGCTACCGTCCGATTTCCGGCAGCACTGCGTTGAGACATTTGCGCATCGCCGGCAAAGGGGATCTCGCGTCCATCACCCTGGAGCTTCAACCCATCGCATTCGTCTCGGGCCAAGTCGTCAACGCCCAAGGGGAGGGGATGCCGGGGGTCAGGGTGGTTCCCATTCCTTTTCAATATCGGTTGGTTAAGGAACAACGAGACGGCAAAGGTATCACCACCGGCGAGGACGGTGCCTTCGTCTTGCCCCGGCTGCTCGCCGGGGCCAACTATCGGGTGCTGCTTTCCGACCCCGTCCCTCGCCCAAAGGGTGGTGATTCCGAGAGTGCCAAGGTGCTCTCGGCGGATACCTGGATCGAGCTCGGGACCCTCGAGCCGGGAGAGCGTCGAGAGGGATTGATCTGGACCCTAGACCCCGCCCGGCCCGGCGAAGGGTGGGTGGTCGACGAGCAGGGCTCACCGGTGGTCGGCGCTGAGGTCACCCTGCTCCAGAGCTCGGGTTTTCGGGATTGGGGAGGGAATGTCGCCGAGCTGCCCCCCGATGTCTTTACGGCTTCCACCGACGTCGAAGGGCGTTACCACTTTCCAAATTTGCCGGCAGCTCGCTACGACCTTGCGGTGAAGGCTTCGGGTCTCGCGCCGACCCGGGTGCCGGGTATCGAGCTGCCGGTTGAGGAGCTGAGCCTCGCGGGTCCTTGGGGTCTGGGAACCGTGACCCTCGGGCCTTCGGTTTCCTTAATCGGCAAGGTGCAAGACGAGCAGGGACGTGGCATTGAAGGGGCTGAGATTCAGACGCGTCCGACCTATTTGGAGATGCGGATCTGGCGCAACGACGACATGTCGAAGCTCGAGAGCGATGGGCAGGGAAGATTCAGAGTTGACGACCTCGCCCCGGGTCAAACCCTAGGCCTTTCAGTCCAGGCCCAGGGATATATTTCGAAAGAGATCTCTATCGTCGAGGCGCCCCAGGACGATCTTCGGGTGACCCTCATTCGAGGCTCTCGCTTGACGGGCCGCGTGGTCGATACCTCCGGGTGGCCGGTGACCGCCGCCCAGGTTCAGCTGCAACAGGATTCGATGGACCACATGGGACGGTTCGGTTCTTCGACGGCGGTGGACGACGAGGGCAAATTTATCTTCGAGGCGGTGTCGCCGGGCCCCGCGACCTTAGAGGCGCAATCGGATCACAAGCTGGGGCAGTTTCGCTCGATCGAGATTCCGCCGGCCGGTTCCGAGCCGCTGCATGTGGAAATCGTCTTGCAAGACGGCGCGGTGGTGAGCGGACGGGTCACCACCGATCAGGGCGATCCGGTCCCCGGGGCGTATTTGAGCGCCATGAGCAAAGAGCCGAATCGGCAAAGCCATTCGCCCAACTCCGGCATGTCCGACGCCGAAGGCCTCTTTGAGCTGCGTGGTTTGCCGGAGGGTCGGATGGTCATCACCGCTTTTCGGGAGCCGTATCTCAACGCCAGCGAGGAGATCGAGGTCACCGGCGAGCCGAGCTTTGTCGAGATCGTCTTCGAATCCGGGCACCTGGTCACCGGTCGGGTCCTGAACGAAAGCGGCGAAGCCGTTGCTGGGGCGGAAGTGTCCTTTCAGAATGAGGAAAAGGGGCACGGAATCCAGGTGACGACCGATTCCGACGGGCTCTTCCAATCCAAGCAGCTTGCGGTGGGCAAATACAAAGCCAAGGCCTCGATTGATTTCGGTCGGTTCAGCTCCGAGGAAGTGGAATTGGAGATCTTGGGGCCCATATCCGGTCTCGAGCTCGTGATCTCCGAAGACGGCGGAGGGGCCCGGGTGAGCGGTCGCATCGAAGGCCTCGAGCTGGACGAGCTCTCCAAGGTCACCATACGAGCCCAGGGGCCGAATTTTCGACAGGGTCGCGTGAGCTACGACGGCCGATATGAAATCTTGGGTCTCGGTCCTGGCGAATGGCGGATCGTGGCCCAGCTGAATGTAGACGGCCGAAGCGCCCAGGGCGTCGTGACCCTCACCGAAGGGCAAAGCGAGGGCACCTTGGATCTCGAGTTCCGGCCCGGATTCGAGCTGCGCGGAATCGTCCGAATCAACGACAAGCCGGCGGAGTCCATGGTGGCGATGCTGGCCGGCTCCGGTGAGCAGCAAAGTGGCAGGAACACATGGACTCACCACGACGGCACTTTTGTCTTTAGGGATCTGGAAGCCGGGGATTATCGTCTGACCCTATTCAACATGAACGGCTTTCGCGTGGAGCGGGATCTCACCATCGACGGGGACCGCGAGATCACCATCGAGCCGAGGACCGCTCGGGTCGCCGGCAAGGTCGTGGATGCTTCCGGTGAGGCGCTCGGCAACTCGGCGGTGATGCTCTATCCGGCCGCCGGCAGCATGCAGCCCGTGTCCCGCTCGGCCCGAGGGGATGGGCGTTTCGATTTTCCGGCGGTTGAGGAAGGAGAGTGGGTGCTGGTCACTCGGCGATCCGGTTATCGGGAGCATCGCTTACCTCTGCAAGTCCAAACCGGGGCCGAGGTCTCCGATGCATCGGGGCAAGCGGCCGATTCCGGCGGATTGCAGAACCTGGAGATCCGACTCGAATCGGCGTCGGTCTTTCGCTTTGAAGCCAAAGACGCTGCCGGAAACGCGGTCACTCCCCTGCATTATGTGGTCACCAACGATTCCGGAGAGCGGGTGGACGGTGGATTTCTCCATGACGCCTTGGGTCGATTCCGGATCGACACCGTGCCCCCGGGCACCTGGCAGCTGTGGTTGCAGAGGGGCCTCGGGGCCCTGCAGGCCTTTCCCATGACCGTGCCCGCGGAGTCGGGCTCCGATGGGGCCCCGGAAGCAAGCCAGGCAGGGGCGTCTCCACTCTTGGTGCTGAGCACCGTCGCCCCGGTTTCTTTGACCTCGGCCTCCGGATTGCTCAACCGCTCCGTCACCCTCTCCGTGGTCGCCCAGGACGGTCGAGCTCTGCCGATGTCCTTCGACTTCCAGGGCAACCTCGCCGAGAGCGGGGTCATGAAGACCGGCGGCGTCCTCTATCTGCCCCTAGGCACCTGGACCGTGCGTTTGCAAGGGGATGACGGCGCGGTGATCGAGCAGGTGCTGGTCCTGGGCTCCTCCGAAACCCCGGCCACCCTGACGGTGCCGTGAAGCTTCAAGTCACCTGTTATTTTGTGATTTTGGCGGCAAAATTTAAAAAATCGGAAGGTGACCTTGACACGGCGTCGGGGATCGAGACATAAATGCTCAAGCTGTCCGATCCCAACTGCTCGATCCAACTTCTTGATGTAGATTTGAGCCGAATCCGCGCAGAGCTATTTGAGGTGAGCCTTTGAATTTAGATGCCCTCTACGCCGACCACCTTCAACAATTGGACCACTGGCTCGCGGATGCTCTGCAACGGGCCGGCCGAGCAGGATGCTCGGCGGACGCGGTCGTCTTCCACTCCGGACGACAATTGGAGTACCACCTAGACGATCGGCTCGTGATCTTTCAGCCTAACGGCCATTTTCGTCGCTGGGCGCCGCCTCTGAACGGACCGGAGCACGTGGTGTTGGCCCGTCCGGGTGCCAAGCCCATCGTCGTGCGAGTGCGACCCAAAGACTTTTGGTACGACACCTCTCCGACCCCGGAATCCCATTGGGAAGGTCACGTGGATCTGCACGAGGTGGAGCGTTTCGACCAAGTGCCGGACGTGCTCGGCAAGCTGGACCGAGTTGCCTTTTTTGGCGAGTGCGGGGAAGCGGCCGCGACCCTCGGCATCGATGCGTCGATGATCGAGCCGGAGGCCTTGCTCCTACCCTTGGATTGGCATCGGGCGACCAAAACCGACTACGAGGTGGCGCTGACCCGGGTAGCCTGTGAGGCGGCGGCCAAAGGTCACCTCGACGCCAAAGAGCGATTCCTGGCCGGGGCTGACGAGCGGCAGCTGCATTGGGGATTCCTACAGTCGACGGGGCATCTCGAGCACGAAATCCCTTACGAAACGATTGTGGCTCTCGATGCGAAGTCGGCCATTCTCCACTATCAATTCAAACGCGGACCCGAATACGGGCCTGGCAAGCTCTTGCTGCTCGACGCCGGAGCCGGCCATTGCGGTTATGCCGCCGACATCACCCGCACCTTCGTGCGTGACGACATCCATCCGGTGATGGCGCAGCTGAGGGATGCGGTCGACGCCATGGAGCGAGAGCTCGTGGCCATGGTGACGCCCGGGCGCTCCTATGTGGAGATCCATCTCGAGGCCCATCGCCAAATCGCCGGCATTCTCAACGAGCTCGGCGTGCTCAAGGTGTCGGCGGAGCAGGCTCTCGAATCGCGGTTGACCCGAACCTTCATGCCCCACGGAGTCGGTCATTTGATCGGTCTGCAAGTCCATGATGTGGGCGGTCATCAAGCGAGCCCCGAAGGCGGTGAGGCACCGCCGCCCGATAGTCATGTGCTGAGAAATACGCGCACCCTCGAGCCGGGGCATTTGGTCACCATCGAGCCGGGTGTGTATTTCATTCCCATGTTGCTCGAGCCTTTGCGCCGGGGATCCGATGCGAGCTCGGTGAATTGGTCGCTGGTGGACGAGCTCATCCCCTGCGGCGGGGTTCGGATCGAGGACAACGTGCTGTGCACCGAGGGTGAGCCCGATGATTTGACCCGTTGTCTGATCGAAGGCACCGACGGGGGCTGATCCTCCCCGATCCCGGTCTCGGCCCCGCTCGGCTCGTTGCGTGTGAAAACTCAGCGAGTTAAGATCTTTACTTCGAAAAAATTTGGTGGAGCGCAACGATCTTGGCGCTCGTTAAATGCATGCCCGAGCCAGGAGACCGCATTGTCGGGACAGAGAGTCTTCGTCGTGGACGACAACGAGATGGTGCGGGAGGTCGCTCGGGCTGTGCTCGAGGATGCGGGCTTCCAGGTGGAGTGTTTCGGTAGCGGGTTCCAGCTGAACTCCGCGATTCGGGAGCAGCGCCCCGACCTCATCCTGCTCGACGTGATGATGCCCGCCCTCGGTGGCGAGAAAGTCGCCCAGATTCTCAAACGGTACGAATTCTCCAAGGACATTCCGGTGCTGCTCTATTCCGAGCTGCCGGAAGACGAGCTGCTTTCCCTCGTCCAGCTTATCGGCGCCGAAGGCTTTGTGCGCAAATCGTCGGCCACCATCGACCTAGCCGATCAAGTCAGCCACTACATCGCCCACTCTGTTTAGTAAGCCTTCCTCCGTGCAGAGCTGGGCCGACCCAGCGAGGCGTGCTTCGCTATTCGTCTAGTCTAGTTACCAGTCGAGTTGGACCCAAATGGGATCGTGATCGCTGGCTTGTAAGTTGGCCGCGCTTTCGGCGCAGCAGCGTACGATCACGATTTCCGCGTTTTCTTCCAACGACTCGCTCACCAGCACGTGGTCCAGGAGCAGGCTTTGGCCCTGGAATACGAAGGAGTATCGATCTCCGGCCGGCAAGCGTAGGGCCAGGTCGTGGAGCCGCCGGGCCGGGTCGTCGGAGTGGCTCAAGGTGAGCACCGGCGGTCGATCCGAGGTTTCGTTCAAGTCTCCCAGAACGATCACCCTAGCGTCGGCATTTCGCTCGAAGAGCTGATCGACCCAACGTCGCACGGCGGCGGCTTGCAGGGTGCGTTGGGCCTCGCTGTGTCGGACCGGTGGCTGAATCGCTCCGAAGAGTCGGTTGTCACGTCCTTTGGACCTCAAATGCAAACCGACGGCGTAGATCTCCTCGCCTCGAAATCGAAATTGCCCCAAGAGGGGTCGCCGGGTATTGCTCCAGCCTTTGTCAGGGTCGACCCGAAACGCTGGATCGTCCAGCCGTTCGAGCCGCCCGGCCTCGACCCGCTCCGGGTTGAATAGGAATCCGACGCGGATATTGCCCCCGGGTCGTCCACCTTCTTGGTTGTCGATCGGATCCAAGGAATGGGCGCGGTATTCCGGGCCCCCGAGGGAGGAGATGGTCCGGATCAATCGCTCGTAGGTGGCCGCGGCGGTGACGATGCCGTCGTCGTCGGCGCCGGAGTCGTCCTGTACCTCCTGCACGCATAGGAGGTCCGGCGAGGCCAGCTCTTCGACGATCACTCTAGCCAGGCGGTCGAATTTTTCCTGGTCGTCTCGGGCCGAAAGATTCAGCAAGTTGAACGAGCCGACGGTGAGCTTCTGAGGATCCACGGTGAGCCGAGCCGCCGCTTCTCGATGGTTAGGGGTCGAGGCGGTGGCCTTTGGAAGAGGTTCCGTGGCCATCACCCGGAAGGTTCCGAACGCGTAGCTGACCACGCCCACCACGCTTTGGTCCGCGGCCCAGGCGTCGCCCACATTCAGATCGGGGATGGTCGAGCCGGCGTCACCGGTGACGATGAAGCGCTCGGGGTTGGCGTCGTCCGGGCCTTCCAGCAGGCCTTGGCGAGCGGTTCGAAGCGAGGCACCGGCACCCCGATCGACGACCACTGTCACCTCGCCGTATTTCGAGGTCGGGCCGACCACGAACGGAGCGGGGATTTCGATCCGCATGCCCTCCAGGCTTTCGAAGAAATCGATGCCGTCCCGGTCCGGTTGAAACTCCTGTAGACCGTCGTCGTCCACCACCGAATCGGGAACGGCTCGGCCGCGCTTGCCGACCCGTACCGGCTCCGGCAGAGGCACGTCCTCGGCTAGGACCTCGAAGCTGTCCAGCTCCAGGCAAGTGACCGGCAATTCCCCGCGTCCCGCCGGCTCCGTGATCCGTCCGACCAGCTGCAGCCGTTGACCGATGGCGAAGCCGTGCAGACCGCCCACCCGTTCTGTGGACACGCACAGGCCCTCGGAAGTGTGCTCGTCGGCATCCGGTTGCTCGCTCTGCACGAAAAACCAGCCGGGCCGTTCCACCAGGGCGGTCACCACGCCTTGGGTGCGGGCCCTCGTCCCCTCATGGGGAGATCGGTGATCGCGCCCTTGGATGTCGTGGATGTTGAGCTCGACGGCAGGCTCGGTCTCCGCCTCCTGGGGTTGAGTCGCGGGCTCCGGCGGCGCACCGCAAGCGAGCAGGCCGACAACGAGCAGGGCAGAAGTGGCAAGGGCTGAGAATCCGAGTCGAGCGCTTTGACCTTGGGGTGAGAGAAACATGGAAATCCTCGAAAGTATCGCCGGAAGTGCGCCGCAACGCGTCAGAAGGCGGGTCTGCGTTATGCTAAACCCATGACGACGTCCGCGGACACCCCCACGTTGCGCTCAGAGACGCGCGAGCAACCCTTGGACCAGCTGGGTCGAGGCATCAGCGACCTGCGCATCTCGGTCACGGATCGCTGCAATTTTCGTTGCACGTTCTGTATGCCCGCCCACCAAAAATATAAATTTTTACCGCGACCACAGATTCTGACCTTCGAGGAAACGGAGCGATTGGCGCGCATCTTCGTGGGTTTGGGCGCACGCAAGCTCCGCCTGACCGGCGGTGAGCCCTTGCTGCGGGCGGAAATCGAGACGCTGATTTCGAGGTTGGCGGCGATCGACGGGGTCGAGGACTTGGCACTGACCACCAACGCCTATTTGTTGGCGGATCGGGCGAAGGATCTGGTGGCGGCGGGTCTCGACCGGGTGACGGTCAGCTTGCATTCCCTGGATCCCGTCACTTTCGGACGCATCAACGGCTTGGATCTGCCCCTCGATCGAGTGCTTCAAGGCATCGACGCCGCGGTGGCCGCGGGCCTCGGTCCGGTGAAGCTGAATGTGGTAGTGATCCAAGGCACTAACGACCACGAGCTGCTCGACTTGGCGCGCTTCGGCCGCGACCACGGCTGTGTGGTCCGCTTCATCGAGTACATGGATGTGGGCACGGTCAATGCTTGGGATCCGGAAAAGGTGATCTCCGCACGCCAGATCGTCGAGCGGATCGGCGCGGAATGGCCCCTCGAAGCCGTCGACAAAGATCACGCCGGTGAGGTCGCCGACCGTTATCGTTATGTCGACGGCGGCGGTGAGATCGGGGTCATCACCTCGGTCACCCAGCCCTTTTGCGGCGATTGCTCCCGGGCCCGCCTTTCCGCCGAGGGCAAGCTCTTCACCTGCCTGTTCAGCGCCGTCGGCCACGACTTGAAATCGCCCTTGCGAGCCGGCGAAAGCGATCAAGAGCTGGCGACCCGCATCCGGGAGATCTGGTCCCGTCGTACGGACCGCTACTCTGAGGAACGCACCGCCGCCCTGCGAGCCGGTCGATTCGTGCCGGCCGACAAGGTCGAAATGTTTCGGATTGGTGGTTAGCCCAACCGGCTCACCAGGTCCTTGACCCGACGCTCGATGTCGTCGCGGACTTGGTTGAAGGCTTCGGGCTCCATGTCCCTAGGGTCCGGTAGCCCCCAATCTTCCCGCAGCTCACCGGGCATCCACGGGCATTGGTCACCGCAACCCATGGTGATCACCGCGTCGAAGCTGTATCCCCGCAGATCCTCCACCGATTTCGAGCCGTGGTTGGTGAGGTCGTAGTCTTTCTCTGCCATGGCGCGGATGGCTTTGGGATTCACCTTGCCCGAAGGGGCCGAGCCGGCGCTCCAAGCCTCGATCTTGTCCTCGCCCCAGATGCGGGCGAAGGCTTCGGCCATTTGGCTGCGATTCGAATTTTCCGTGCACAAGAAGACGACTTTTTTCACGCTGGATCTCCGTTTTTCACCTTGGATCTCCAGTCCGAGTCAGCGCACCACGTGCCAGCGGGTTTGACGGCCCGCCAGGTAGTAGACCTTGTCGCCGTCGAAGAGGGCGCTCTGCTCCAATTTGATCTGAACCCAATGGCCGTCCCACTCCGGCACCTGCACCTTGACGTTACCTTCAATGGCGTAGCCGGTGTCGGCGTAGAGCGGCCAGTCGCCGCGCACGGGGGTTTTACCCTGGTTGTCCCACATGCCGATGGTCGGCCCAGGGGCGTGGCCGAAGACGCCGAGGGGATGGGTGTAAATGCTGTGTTGGATACCTTCGGCTTTAGCGGTCTCTTGGGCCGCGGCCAAGATCTCGTTGCCGGTGCGACCGGTGACGAAGGCGTCGGTCAAGAGGTCCTGCCAACGGTTGCCCACGGCTAGGGCTTTCACCAGACCTCCCGGCACATCGGCCTCGTCGAGCTTGGGCACGTAGGCCATCTCCTGGGTGTCGGTGCACAATCGTAGGTAGCAAATGCCGACATCCGTGTGCAGGACGTCCCCGGGTTGGATGATGCCCGAGGTCCCGCAGAAGGGGCTGTCGGGCTCGCAATCCTTGTCCGGTCGTTGCAGGTTGACGTCGGGCATGAACCAAATCGGCAGCTCGAGCTCGGTAAAACGTTGACGGATGAACCACCGCACATCGTCCGTGGTGGTGGCTCCCGGGGTGATCACCCGCGACGAGAACGCCTCGCTGATGACACCGCGCGCCAGGGCGACGATTTGCGGATAAACCGCGATCTCCGGCTCCGTCCGGGTTTCGAACCAACGCACCACCAGCTCCTCGGCCGACACCACCCGCTGCTTGAGAGAATCGTCGAGCACTTCCATCAGCCGTTCGTGCAGGCCGTGGGTCAATCCGTCGGCCACCGGCCAGTGTCGGGAGACGTTGATGCCGATCTTCTTCGGCTGCCGTTCCTTGATCAGCTCCCCCAAAGCTTTCCATTGGGCTTCCAAATCCCCACCGGCCCAGGCGGATTCGTAGAGGGTGCCCAAGGGGTAACGGTTCACCGTCAAGCGATCCACCCCGCCGTCCTCCCCGTCGCCGCGATCGTGGAAAACCAACATGGTGGTCCGACGGGCGGCGAACACCGGCTCCGGGGCAAGGCTGAAAAACACCGGATCCTCGGCATATTCGCGATTGATCACCAACCACATATCGATACCGGTCTCGCGCATCAGCCGGGGTAAAAGCTCTTCGAGCCGATGCTCCAAGATCCGATTGACCGGCTCCACCCGCCGGCGCTCGGGCAATACCGCGCCGGGGCCGTGCAGCACCCGACCCTGATCCCAAGGAACTTCTGGATCCGAAGGAGCTTCCGCCTGCGCGGTACCCACCACGCACAACAAGCTCAGGCAGAGGGAGAGAAGACAGATCCTGAAAACGGGACGATCGGTCATGGTGGTACCTCGAATATTTCAATCGTTGATGGCGGGTTTCGGAGCAGCCGGATACTAACAGCCACGGGTAGCGTCTCCTGCCTCTCGAGACGAAGCGGGTGAATCGTCCGGGTTGGGCGACGCAGGCCGTCTGCCGGGTGGTCCCTCGGGGTGAGCTCTCCGTGTCAAGGAGTTGGGGATCTGCGGCACGGGGCCTGTGATTCGTACCCGTTGGAGATACAGTAAGGGCGTCACAATATTTGCGGATTTTTCTCATGTGGTTGTCTCGCTGCGGTCTGATGAGCCTTCGGGTGCGGAAGCACTCGCCGGTGATCACGGGCCGGATCGCGTCTACTGAATCCTGAAAGGACGTCCTCATGGCTCGAGGCTCGTTTCGATGCATTCGCTCCGCCCTGCGTCCCACCCTGCGTTCCTCCGTACGTTCCACCCTGTGTCGGCTCCGTCCCTTTCTCAGCTCATCTCACCCCGTATCGACTCTGCTGATCTTGCTCGCCATGGTGGCAGTGCCTCGATGGACCGAGGCCCAGGCTGCTGAAAACACCGAGATTTTCGGCGGCGAGGTGGAGGTTCGTTTGGTGGAGGTGGAGGTCCATGTTACCGATCGCAAGGGACATCCGCTGACCGGTCTCACCGTCGACGATTTCGAGCTCGAGGTCGACCGTGAAGAGCGGGAAATCGAGTTCTTCGAAGCCAAAACATCGGCTCGCCTCGCCGCCTCCGGCGACGGCGTGGTCGAGCGGAAGCCTCTTTTCTTGGCGGTGTATGTCGATCGTCGCTTCATCGAGCCCGGAGAGCTCGACAATGCACGCCCGATGTTGGAGCGCTTCCTGCTCGATCACTTGAAGAGCGAGGATCAGGTCTTGCTGGCCACCGCCGACGACGAGGGTTTGAGCGTGTTGCAGTCCTACACTGCGGATCGCCAAGCGGTGGTCGACCGCTTGGCCGGCCTCGACGGCAAACCCGGAGCCGGCCGATTGGCCGCGGCCATCGGCGCAGTGATGCGGGATTTGAATCAAGAGTTGCGGTTGCGCTCTACCTTGTCCATGTCGGCGGGCATCGATCCGGCCCCGCAGCTGGGCACCGATGGCGACGGTGGCGACCCGGACGGAGCTTCGGAGCGGGTTCAACGGCAGGGTGGGGATCCACGGGCGCTTCTGTCGCAAATCGACGGCTTCTCTAAGCGAGTCAATCAGGAGCTGGCGTCCGTTGCCGGCCAGCTCGGACAATTGGTGGGGTCGCTCTCGGGGCTGCCCGGCCGCAAGCAGGTGCTCTACGTCGGCGGCTCGTTGCCGGTGCGGGCTCCCCTCGACCTCTTCCAAGCCTGGCGGGACGTCTACGATCGCCCGTTTAACGATTCCGACTATTACCGCAGCAGTGAGCGGGAAGACGGCAACAACGAGCGCTTCATGCTCGACAACTTGGCGTCCAAGGGTCAATACATGGCCGGCATCGAGATGTTCGAGAATCTGGCCCGGGCCGCGAGCTCCGCCGACGTGGCCTTCAACACCATCAACGTCTCACCCGGGCGCAAGGCCCGTCGCCTGTTCTCGTCCGGCGCCGATGTGGAAGTCGGCTCGGGCGGCACTCACCAAAGCAACCTCTCCGCGGGCTCGGGCCGGGAGGTGGTCTCGGTGGACGACGGTTTGGAATCCCTCGCCTTGATCACCGGCGGGCGTCATACCTCGCGACTGAAGAAGCTCGACGACTACTTCTCGGGCTTAGCGAACGATCAGCAGACCCGCTACATCCTGGGATTCACCCCTGATCCAAAGGCCGGTGAAAGCCAGAAGATCACGGTGAGCTTGAAGAAATCCAAGGATCGATCCGTGCGCCGGGCCAAGCTGCGACACCGGACACATTTTTCGGTCAAGAGCAAAGTCATGGAGCTGGCGGAACGCACCCTTTCCCACCTGATGGTGGACTCCGCCACCGAGAATCCCTTGGGCATCTCGGTGGAGGTCGGCGCTCCAGAGGCCAGGGCCGAGGATTGGCGCTTGCAGATCAAGATCATGGTGCCCCTTTCCGAGCTGGTGTTGGTGCCCGATCGGCGGAGCCATTCCGGTCAGCTGTCGATTTATGCCACCGCGGGTGGCCTCGGCCAAGGATTTGCCCCGATCATGCAAACCAAGGTGCCGGTCCGCCTGAGCAACAGCAATCTCTTGACCGCCATGGGTCGCCAGGCGGAGTACGAGCTCGACCTGAGGGTTCCGCGGGATCCCCAGCGGGTCTCGGTCACCGTACGCGACGAATATGGGCCGGTGGAATCCACGATCACCGCCGCGGTCGGTCTGCCGGAGTGGCTGCCCGAGGGTGATTCGGCGGCAGCCCCGGCGGACGGAGATCCGAACCTTGACTCGAGCCAAGATGCCGCGACCGGCGAAACAGAAACATCCGCAACCACAGACGCCGCCACCCAGGAGGGCTCTCTCCCTTGACTAGGCCAATCGTAAACAGGCCAAGCTCTTTCCGGCTTTCCCGCGAGGGAAGTCTCTTTTTTTCCGCTCTTCCCGCTTCTTTCGCTGCGCTGCTTTTATGGTTCGGGTTCTTCGGCGTCGTGTCGGCCGGGGTCGTGCGAGCGCAGGAACCCACAGGGGAGGAGACCACTGCTTCTCCGGCTCCGACCGAAATCGAAGCCCTGCCGGCGGTGGTCAAGCTACGCACCGCGGCCCTTTTGCTCAGCGATCAACAGGGGGGTGAGCTGGCCATGGTCAGCTCCGTGGTCCGCAGACCCGGTGACAAGAAGTCCGTGGACGCCTTGCTGACGGTGGAAATCGACGACAGCTCCCTGCGGCAAGCGTTGCCCGAAGGCGGGGCGGTTGAGGGATTCGTTTACCTGGTCGACCGGCGGCTGGAAATTTTCGATTCCGTGAGCGTGGCATGGACGCTACCCGGGCCGCCGGACCGGCCTGGGGTCGAAAAGCCCGGGGGGATTGAGCCCACGGTGCCGAGCGATGGCTCAGAAGCCTCCGCTGCGGGAGCCCCCGCACCCTCCCCGGAAGCGGAGCCGACCACAGGTCCTGAAGATCCGATGGCGGATGGCTCCACAGAAGAGGCGAGCCCCGAGGTCCAATTCGCGGATTCAGAAAGTGAAGACTCGGCATCCAAAGACCTGGGCACCGGATTGGATCCCATTCGATTCACCGCGGTGTTCCCGGCGCCGGCCGCCGGTGACTATGTGTTCAGGATTCTGTTCCGGGCGGGGGAGCATTTCGGCTTGCGATCGGTGCCCCTTTCAATTCCCGCGGCCAACGATTCGGTGGCCTCGATGTTGGAGCCGATCTTGGAGGTCCCGCCACCGGAAAACGATCGATGGCTCCGGGTATCCCCCGCGGGCCGTGGTACGACCGCGGATCACCTGCAACCCGGTCTCTCCATCTTGCGTCCGGGCACCCAAGTTCCACTGACCTTTGCTCGATCCTCCAAGTCGGACGTCGGCGAGGTGCGCTTGGAGCTCGCGCGAGACGGCGAGGCCCGCGTGGTGCCGGTCACGGGCTCGCGCTCCGCCAATGGGCTCTTCCATGGCCAGGTGGACCTTCCCGCGGACCTGGAAGTCGGCCAATACCAGCTTCGGCTCCTGGCGGACAGCGCTCGACCGTCTCTCACCACCGATGTCCTGGTGCTCGATGATTCGCTGCCTGCGATTCGTTGGACGGAGCTCGATCGCCTGGCCTCCCACGAGACCACCTTCTCCGGCGAGGCATTGCGCATGCCCGCCAGCGAGCGTCAGCGGGTGATCGCCACCCGCCGTGAGCTCTTCCAAGTGGTGGTGGATATGGAAGAAGGCGTGGAGACGGCCCTGGCCCGATTCCGGGCCCTTGAGCAATCCCTCGACGAGCAGCTGGGCACTGACACCATTCCCTTCCTGGAGACCCAGCTCTCCAAGGTGGTCACCCGACTGATGCGCAAAACCCGCAAGCAGCCGGAGCTGACCATGGGGCTCGCTTGGTTGTTTATGGAGCACGCCGAGCAGCATCGAAGGGGCGGCAGCTACCGGTTCTCCCGCTTGGGCCAGGATATGTCACTCGAAATCCTGCGGAAGCTCGGTGAGGACTCGAAGAGCAAGACCCTGGCGGCCGAGGCCATGGCGATCTTAGGCGGCTGGTTACAACGACAACGGTTCCTAGATCCTGCGGAAGCGGTCTTGAAGGAAGCCCTGGCGCTCGAGCCCGAGGCCCCCTATGCCCTGTCGTCTCTGGCGGCGATTTACGAACGCTACGACCGGGTCAAAGACGCGGCAGAGGTTCTGGAAAAGTTGGTGGAGGTGGAGCCGGATCGTCCCCTCGCTCGGGTGCGGTTGGCCGTCGCCCTGCATCGATTGGGCGAGCTCGAGCGAGCGAGCAAAGAGCTCGATCGGGTCCTCCAGGCGGCGCAACCGTCCGGAGCCGGCGAGCCGGCGAGCACACCCTGGTGGCTAGCGTTGGCCCATCAAGAAAAGGTCCGGCTTGCCGTGGATCGCGGGCAGATCCAACAGGCCCAACAAGCTTTAAACGAGGGCTTGAAAGTATTGCCCGAGGATCCGGTCCTACGCTTCGCGCAGCCCTGGCTGCTGTCGCTCAAAGGCCAACCGGACTCCGCACGACAAGGCCTCTTGGAGCTGGCCTCGTCACCGGACGGCGAGAATGCGCGGAATCGTTTCCACGCTTGGCCGCGAGCCCATTTGGATGCCTTGTCACGGAAAATGAGACAAACGACCCGAGCGGCGAGCCCCGAGCTGGCGGCCCTTGCCCGCACTGCTTTGGAGAAGACCCAATGAGCCCCCAACGCTTCGGCTTGCTCGCAGGCCGCACACGTGACGCCTCGGTGGTCAGGAAACCGTCCGCCGGCACATGGGTTCGGGTCGCTGTGGTTTTGGCGTGGCTGCTGACCGCTTCGGGCTTGATCGCGGCCGACGACATGATGGTCACAGTGCTGAAACCAGAACCCGGACAGCTGCTCTTCGGCGAGGTGGAAATCAGCGTCGATATCTTCGAAATCGAAGGCGACCCGTTGAGCACCGTGGATTTCTTCGTCGACGATCAATTCATCGATCGCTTGCGATCCGCGCCGTGGTCCACCCGCCATGACGTGGGAGATAAGCCGATTCCCCACCGCTTCGAGGTGGTGGCCACCACCGAGAGCGGTAAGACCGCCTCCGCGGTGCTGGTCAGCAAGGGTGTGCGTGTGGACCTGGAGGTCGAGTCCGCGCTCCAGCAGCTTTACATCACCGTCGAGCGCAATGGTCAGCGGGTGAAGGACCTGACCCGAGACCAATTCCGGGTCTTGGACGACGAGGAAGAGCAGCAGATCGTGACCTTCGAAGGCGGCGACGTGCCGATCACCGCCCTGATCATGGTCGATGCCAGCGACAGCATGCGCGGCTCCCGGTTGCGGTCCGCCCTGGCCGGCGCGTCGGCCTTCGTCGACGGCATGCACGCGTTGGATCAAGCTCAGCTGTTGCTCTTCTCCGATCGCATCGTGCACCAAACCCCGTTCACCAATTTTCCCGAGGTGCTCAAAGCAGGGCTCTCGGGGGTCAAGGCCGACGGTGGCACCTCCTTGGACGATCACCTCTACGTGGCCATGGAACGCCTCGAAGCCCATCAGGGACGGCGGGTGATCATCCTCTTGTCGGACGGGATCGACGTCTCCAGCCTGCTGCGCATGCAAGACGTGGAGCGCAGCGCCCGGCGCAGCCAAGCGCTGATCTATTGGATCCGTCCGGGCACCCTAGCGCCCGGGGGCCGTTTGTACTCGGCGTGGCGCGGAGACAAAGAGCACCGCCAAGAGCTCGATATGTTGGAGACCATGGTGACCCGGAGCGGCGGTCGGATCGTCGGCGTGCGCACGGTCAAGGAAGCCCGACCGGCGTTCGAGAAGATTCTGCAAGAGCTGCGAGAGCAATACGTCATCGGCTACTACCCGACCGTGGATCGCGGCGACGGATCTTGGCACGAGGTAGAGGTCAAGACCCGTCAACGGGGTCTGGACATCCGGGCTCGAGAAGGCTACCTCGATGAATAGGGGTGAGGGCGACGGTCGAGCTGTAAGAACCCTGTAAACCTCTCGACAGCCGGCAACCCCTGGATGGGGGCCGCGTATCATGGAAAGACTCAGCTGCCTCAGTGGAGCTCGAATCCACTGACTTCTTTTTCGCGAACGAATTTGTCGCGAACGCTTTCTGTGAGAGCGCCTTCAAGTGCTCGGGACCTCAGGCCTCGAACGGCCAGGAATGCTTATGCTGTTACGAAAACTTGCCCTTCTTTTGGTGCTCTTGCTCACCTCCGCCTGTGGCGGCGGTGGCGAGGCCGACCCCGACCCCGCCTCGCTGATCCGGTCTTCGACGGATTCCGAGCCTCGCCCGGCCTCGAACGGCAACCCCCAAGGGGCGTCCGGCTCCCGGGGATCGTCCGCCTCGACCTCAGGGGAGCCCGCGGCGACAGAGAGCTCGTCGTTGCCGGTTCGGGTGTACCGGGTCAGCGGCCGAGTCGTCGACGATGCCATTTCCACCACCGGCGAGCTGCGGGCCAATGAGGAAGTGGATCTGCGAGCCGAGGAGGAAGGACGCATCGTGGACCTGCGGTTTGAGGAAGGTCAAGCCGTGCGCAAGGGTGAGCTGTTGGTGAAAATCAACGACGCGGATTTGGTCGCGGAGAAACGCCGCCTAGAGGTGCAAAGGGATCTGGCCCAGCGTCGGGAGCAGCGGTCGAGGGCCCTGCTGGAAGAGCAGACTCTGAGCCAGGACGTTTACGAAGAGGCCCGAGGCCGTTTACAGGTCTTGGAAGCCCAGCTCGAGCAGGTGGCGGCTGAGATCGACAAAACCGAGATTCGGGCGCCGTTCGCGGGCGTCGTCGGCCTACGCCAGGTGTCGAAGGGCAGCCTGATCAACTCCTCGACCACCATCGCCCGATTGCAGAACCTGGATCCGATCAAATTGGATTTCTCGGTGCCGGAGAAATACGCCGGTGAGCTGGGCGCCGGCGACACGGTGACCTTCACTGTCAGCGGTAGCGATCGGACCTTTGAGGGCAAGGTGTACGCCGTGGAGCCGCGCATCGATCCCAACACCCGCACGGTGCAAGTGCGGGCGCGGGCCGCCAACAAGGAATTTGCGCTCTTTCCCGGAGCGTTCGCCAAAGTGCGGGTGGTGCTGAATCGCCAAGACGGCGCTTTGATGGTGCCCTCCATCGCCTTGATCCCCGGCGCCCAAAGCACCAGCGTGTACGTGGCGAAGGACGGCAAAGCCGAGCGCCGTTCGGTGGACGTGGGCAAGCGGACCGAGGATCGAGTGCAGATCCTGAGCGGTCTCGAAGAAGGCGACAGAGTGATCGTCTCCGGGATTCAGCAAATGCGCCCGGATCTCGACATCGAGGTGCTCGAGGCGGCCGAGGAGCCCGCCCCATGACCCTCTACACCCTGAGCATTCGACGGCCGGTGCTGGCGATCGTCATGTCGCTGGTGATTCTGATTTTCGGTGCCATCTCCTTCAAAGAGCTGGGCATCCGCGAGTATCCCTCGGTGGAGCCGCCGGTGATCACCGTCAGCACCAATTACACCGGCGCCAACGCGGATGTCATCGAGTCGCAGATCACCCAGGTGCTCGAGGAGAAGATCAACTCGGTGCCGGGATTGGAGACCCTCACCTCCACCAGCCGCGAAGGCCGCTCGACCATCACCGCCGAGTTCAGCCTGGGAGTGGACCTGGAGACCGCCGCCAACGACGTGCGCGACAAGGTCAGCCAAGGGGTTCGCGAGCTGCCGCCGGAGGTGGATCCACCGTCGGTCTCCAAAGCCGACGCCGATCGCGTGCCGGTGGTGTTCTTGAACGTCAAAGGCCTCGAGGTGGACGGCAAAGCCCGCAGCCTGCTGGAGCTCACCGATTTCGCCGACAATGTGCTCAAGGAGCGTTTGCAGACCATTCCCGGAGTCGCCGAGGTGGATATCTGGGGCTCTAAACGCTATGCCATGCGTCTGTGGCTCGATCCCAATCGCTTGGCCGCATACGGGCTCACGCCGGTGGACGTGCGCACGGTGTTGCAGCGGGAGAACGTGGAGCTGCCGGCCGGCCGGATCGAAGGGGTCGACGTCGAGCTGACTGTGCGGACCAAGAGCCGTCTGCACACGGTGCAGGATTTCGAGGATTTGGTGCTCAAACAGGACGAGGGGCGGGTGGTGCGGCTTTCGGACGTCGGATACGCCGAGCTGGCGCCCGAGAACCTTCGCACCCTCTTGCGGCGCGACGGCATTCCCATGGTCGGAGTGGTGTTGCGGCCGCAGCCGGGTGCCAATCAAATCGAGATCGTCGACGAGTTCTATCGCCGGGTCGCTCAGGTCAAAGAAGAGCTGCCGAATGACCTGGAGCTGGGCATCGGCTTCGACATCAGCCAATACATCCGCCAATCCGTCCGAGAGGTCAAGCAGACTTTCTTCATTGCTCTGTCCCTAGTGGTGGCGATCATCTTCCTTTTCTTGCGGGATTGGCGCACCACCTTGATTCCGGTGCTGGTGATTCCAGTCTCTTTGATCGGCGTGTTCTTGATCATGAACCTGGCCGGGTTCTCGATCAACGTGTTGACCATGTTGGGCATGGTGTTGGCCATCGGCTTGGTGGTCGACGACGCGATTGTGGTCCTGGAGAATATCTACGCCAAGATCGAGCAGGGCGAGCAGCCCATGGCCGCCGGTGTCGAGGGCACCCGCGAGATTTTCTTCGCGGTCATCGCCACCACCCTGGCTTTGGTGGCAGTCTTTCTGCCGATTCTCTTCTTGGGCGGGCTCACCGGGCAGTTGTTCCGCGAATTCGGCGTGACCATCGCCGGAGCGGTGGTGATCTCATCGTTCGCCGCCCTCACGTTGACCCCCATGTTGTGCACCCGGCTGCTCAAAAAACGTCAACGCCAACCGTGGATTTATCGCGTCACCGAGCCCTTTTTCCAAGGTCTGACCAGCGCTTACCGCAAGACCCTAAAGGGCTTCATGGGTGTGCGCTGGTTGGCGCTTCCGATCCTGTTGGTGTCGTTCGCCCTCTCCTGGTGGATCGGCACGGGTCTGCCGTCGGAGCTGGCGCCGATGGAGGACCGCGGCTCGATTCGCATCATGTCCACGGCGCCGGAGGGTGCGTCGTACGAGTACATGGACGAGTACATCCAAGACGTGGTCCAGGTGTTGAAGGAGAAGGTGCCCGAATCGGTGGGTGTGATCGCCGTGACCTCACCCGGCTTCGGCGCCTCGTCGAGCGTCAACTCGGGATTTGTACGGGTCAAGCTCACGGACGCCTCCGAGCGAGATCGCTCCCAAAGTGAGATCGCGTCCGCGATCACCGCTGAGCTGAGCGCCAAAACCGGTGCCCGCTCCTTCGTCACCCAACAGCCGACCATCGGCCGTGGACGTCGCGGCCAGCCCGTTCAATACGTCATCCAAGCCCCGAGCTTCGAGCGTCTGCGGGAGATCCTGCCGGAATTCCTCTCCCAAGCCCGCGCCGACGAGACGTTCTCGGTGGTCACCGTCGATCTCAAATTCAACAAACCGGAGCTTGTGATCGACATCGATCGAGATCGTGCCCGGGATCTCGGGGTCTCGGCCCTGGATATCGGTCAGACCCTGTCGGCGGCGTTGTCGGGTCAACGTTTCGGATACTTCTTGAAGGACGGCAAGCAATATCAGGTCATCGGTCAGCTCTTGCGTGAGAATCGCGACGAGCCCTTGGATTTGGCGTCCCTGCATGTCAAAGGCGGCGACGGCCGTCTCGTGCAGCTCGACAACCTGGTGACCCTGCGGGAAACCGCCAGCCCGCCGCAGATCTATCGTTTCAACCGCTACGTGTCGGCCACGGTATCCGCCTCGTTGGCGGACGGTCACACCATCGGTGAAGGCATTGCGGCCATGGATCGGGTGCGCGATCAAGTGCTCGACGACACCTTCCAAACCGCCCTGGCCGGTGAGTCCAAGGATTTCGTGGAATCGGCGTCGAGCCTGGGTTTCGTCTTCCTGTTGGCCGTGCTGCTGATCTACTTGGTGCTGGCGGCCCAATTCGAAAGCTTCCGCGACCCCTTCATCATCATGCTCACCGTGCCCCTGGCACTGGCCGGCGGATTTCTCGCCCTCAGCATGACCGGGCAGACCTTCAACATCTTCAGCCAAATCGGCCTGATCATGTTGTTGGGTTTGGTGACCAAAAACGGCATCTTGATCGTGGAATTCGCCAATCAACGACGCCTGCGGGGCGATGACATCCTCGAAGCCGCCCAACACGCCGCCGTGGCCCGGTTCCGACCCGTGCTGATGACCAGCATGTCGACCATGTTGGGCATCCTGCCGATCGCCCTGGCCCTCGGTGCCGGCTCCGAAAGCCGCCAGTCCATGGGCATCGCGGTGATCGGCGGCCTGCTGATGGGCAGCCTGCTGACCCTCTACGTGGTGCCGGCCATGTACACCTACCTGGCGAGCCGCGAGGTCCGCTCCGTGGAGGTGGAAGAGCTGCAACCCGTTTCCGATGGCCTGGCGGGAGGTCTGCCGGAAACTGCTTGATCGGCTGTGCCTTCGGAGTGAATCAAGCCGGCTCCGCCAACCACGACTCTACGGCCACCCGGGTGTCCTGCTCGAAACGGCGAAAGGCCGAAAGTCTCCGCAAGGGCCGGAAGTCGCGGATCAGCTGGCTGACCCGTCGGCGGTGAAACGCCAGTTTCTTCTTGAATCTGTGATGACGACGGCCTTGGGAGTCGTTGGCCGCCAATAGGCACTGATCGAGGACGTCCTTGGGGTTGGGTAGGCTGTCCAGCTTCGCGATGCTGGGCAGGGATAGATTCCGCCGGCCATACGGATTATCGGCGGCCATACGGATCGCATCTTCGTCGATCAGTAACCAAGCTTCGGTCATTCTTACAGGGATAATCGGCACCGTCGGAGGAAGCTCGGGAGCTTCGGCGGCAGCTTTTTTGATCTCGTCAAGCCGTTGTTCGAATGGTTCTCGCTCAGCGTCACGATGAACAAAAAATAGATCACTGGGAAACTCTTGCTGTGCCCTTCGGAATCGCTCGCCCAAGTCCGTATGGGAGACGAAACTCGGTTCAAGATGGGAGTCGGGGGGCAGGATTCCGGCGAGCGTCCATGTGATGATCGGCTGTAGGCTTTCGTCACTGGTCCCGTCGCCGAGCAAGGTCCAACGCAAAGCTCTATGACTCATCGGAGGGCCGGCTCATTCGGTGGGAAAGGGCAACCCGAGCTGTTGGGGCAGATTTCCGCTCATCTTGAAGTAAGGGTGGAGATGACCGAGGCTCAGCCTGGAGGCCTCGCCCGCGGCTTTGCCGCGCCAGGAATTCGTCGGCACGAGGTATTCGGCGAAGCGCCCCAGGGTATATCCATCTTCGCTATTTTGGCCCGAAGAACGAAGGCGACGGGAGACGAAGACCAGATCATCAGGATCGATTTGGTCGACGACTTTCGGCGAGTGGGTATTGACCATCACTTGGCGCAACGGATTGTCTTCTCCGATGGGGAAATCGGGGTCACAAGCGATCTCACGCAGGAGATCGAGCATCGCCGGGATTCGGCTGGGGTGGATGCCGTTTTCCGGCTCCTCCAAACAAATCAAACCTTGGGCATCGGGATCTTCCAGCAGGGTCGCCAGGGCGACGAAGCGGAGGGTACCGTCGGAGAGGGCTCGCGCGGGCCGGAACACCCCGTCGTCTCCCAAGATTTCCAGGGTCAGGGTCTCGGTGCGCTCGTCGTCTACTACCCGCAGCTCGCGGACGTCGTCGATCAGCTCTGCTAGACGATTGGCGAGCCGAGCATAGGTTCGACCCTCCTGTTTTTCTTGTTTCCGCAGTCGCTCGAGGGTCGACGGCAAGTGAGCGCCCCGTTCGTCGAGCTCTTGGGGATCAGCGTAATAGGACGGCGCCCGCATGGCAGACGGCTCGAGCAAGAGGGTGCGCCAGGATTCCATCTCCCGGTGGACCGCGAGCAGGGTGGGGTAGTCGCTCAGGGCCAAAGCTCCGAGCACCGTGCGCGAGGATTTGGGCGCGGCCACCCGGCGGCCGCCGTGACCTTCCTGATGGACTTGGATTTGCGGCGAGCCGTTCTCCATTGAGGTGGAGATGAAGGGCGCAGTCCTGCGGCCTTGGATCACCGACTGCTGAAAATCGGTCGAGGTCTCGAAGCCGATGCTGCGCCGCGCTTCTTTCTGCGTGATCGGGACCAAGCTCTCCTCGATCAGAACCAAACGTTCCGGGGTTTCATCACGGGTCCGCTCGAAGGCGACCGTGTAGCGGACCGAAGAAGTAGCGGCTTCCGCCAGAGTGCCGAAATCGTCTTCCACCTGCCTTCGCACCAGCAGATCGGCGACGATGCGGATCTCCGGGGCCTCATAGTCGCCGACCGACGAAAAGAGGCTGCGCGCGTCCACTCGGCCTCGGGTTTCTCGAAGGCCTTTGACCGCTTCCATGATCGGGTGTTGGGTCAAGAGATGTAGAAAGCGGATGACGTCGAATAGATTCGACTTGCCGGCGGCGTTGAGGCCGGCAATACACGTGAACGGGCCGAATCGAACGTCGACGTCGAGCAGGTTCTTGAAACCCTGGATTCGGATCCTGGTGAGCATGGGGGAATCCTATCAAGGGTGAGACCATGAAGCTCGGTAGCCGCCCACCCTGTAGCTCCGTCGCTGAGGACGGCGTATGCTACGCCCATGGCGAGGCCGGGAAAGTCAGTCAGGTCAGAAAATTCAGTGAGGTCGGCGAAGGCAGGTGGCGACAGCGCAGGAAAAGCTCTGCGCCCTTGGTGGGTTTGGCTCGGGGCTCTGCTGACCTCGGCGTGGCTCTTGCGGGCGCTCCACGGGTTCGGAGGAGCGGGCGCCCACGACCTACGAGGTTATGGCTCGGACTTGGCGATGGCGTGGCTGTGGCTGGTGCTCGGCGCGTGGGCCTTCCGGAAATTCTGGTTGGGGCTGTCGGCTGCGCTGCTTTGGACGGCGATTCAGGTGGCCGCCTACGAGCATTTGACGGCGTTGGGCGCGCTGCCACGTCTGGCCAATATCCACTACCTTTGGGATCCGATGTTTTTTCGCGGCTCGGTGATGCCGACCCTCTCAGCGCCCGCGACTTTGGGCATGTTGGGGCTGACCGCGGTCGCCGCCTGGATCGCCTACCGATTGAATCGCGGACGGTTGACCGCCGGCGGCTGGGCGCCTTGGATCATCGGTGTGGCTCTGGCGATCGTTTTGGGTCTGTGGCCGATCTCTGAGCACGCTCCGGGTTGGCGGCAGGCCAACGCCGTAGAGCTGGGGCTCAGGGAGCTGGGCGGTGGGCTCGTGGGCGCCGGCGGGACCTCCGAGACGACGGTGGATCCGCGGATCGGTGCCGAGCTGCCGCCGGACGACACGGGGCCGGATCTTTCAGGTCGCCTCCTGCTGCCGAGAGCCGAGGGCAAGAACGTGCTGTTGATCTTGGTGGAGAGCCTCGGTGGCGGGGCCTTTCCGTCGTTGCTCGAATCCCAAGGCCTTGACGAGCCCGGTCTCTTGCCCCAAACCGACGCGCTTTTCCGCCGGGGCTGGGTATATTCCAACTTCATCAGCATGCAGCGACAGACCCAACGGGGCACCTATGCCTTGCTCTGTGGTCGCGCGCCCCGTCTGGCCGGTGGGCTGTCGAAGATGACCGAGCTGATCAAACAGCGGGGCGAGGAAGTGCTCGATTGCTTGCCGGAGCGGCTGCGTCGCGCCGGTTATCAAACCGCCTATTTGCAGGCGGCCCACCTGCCGTTTTCCCTCAAGGACCAATTCATGCCCAAGGCGGGTTTCGAGCGGATCCTCGGCGAGCGTTGGTTTACGGACGCCCACATCTGGGGCAAATGGGGCGTGGACGATAGGACATTTTTCGAAGGCGCTTTGCAGACCGTGGAAGAGATGGACGCGGAGCCACAGCCCTACTTCCTCACCCTGCTGAATGTCGGCACCCACCATCCCTATGCCGTGCCCGAAGATCACGAGTCGTCCCATGAGAAGCATTCATTCCCTTGGTCCATGTCGTACCTCGACGGTCAATTGGTGGATTTCTTGGGGCAGCTCAGGGATCGCGGCTTGCTTGACGATACGGTGGTGGTGCTGACCTCGGACGAAGCGGTGGGCCTGGATCGGGGACAGGGTGATGCTGCCCAGATGCTGGATCAGGCCTGGGGTTTCCTCGGGGTGCTGACCCCCGACGGCAGCAGCGGCTGGGTGACGGAGCCCTACGCCCAAAGCGATCTACCGCTTTCCTTGCTCGATCTGCTCGGCGTGGCGTCGGACCTGCCGGACGATGGGGATTCGCTGCCGTTTTCGGGCCGCAGCGCATTCCGTGAATACAGCAAGCCGCGCACCCTGGCATTCGGCAATGTGTTCTTGAATCGGGTCGCGGGCGTCGGGCTCGACGGTCGGCTCTACGGCTGTAAAGTGGACGCTTCGGAATGCACGAAATGGCGCGTGCCGGCGGGCAAGCTCTTCTCCGACGAGAGGTCCGAGGAGCCGATCGCCGACGGCGAGCTGGGTTTCCTCTTTCGCCACGTACAGTCGAGTGATCGCTTGCCGAGATCCAGTCGGAGCCAGGGTTTCGGCTCGCGGTCCAACGGTGCAAAACCGATCGCTTACGAATTCGGATTGGCGCGTTTGACGTCGATCTCATCTTCCGACGCGTTTCTTTCCGAACGACCTTGGATCTTCGACGGACAGCGGTATACCGTGCCTCCGAGGTCTTTGGTGGAGGTCGATGTGCAAGTGAAGCTGACCGGTTCTTCGCCGGATGGGATCCGAGCCCGTCAGGAGCTGATGGTGGCCGACGGGCCGGTCCTCTTCGGCGAGGAAGCGTCGTTGATCGATGGGCAAAGCGTGCGGTTCCATGCCGTTTATCGGGTGGGGGAGGAGCCGCTACGGCGATTCGAGTGCCGGTTCGGGGTGGTCGACCGCGGAAAAGGGTCCTGGAAATTGACCTTTGAGCGGGCTCGATTGCGAATCACGCCTTTGGTCGGTGAGCAGGGTGCTGGATCGGCGGATGGTGTTTTAGTGAGCGGCAGCGCGAGCGTCCGAGGAGGGAGCTGAGGATGGCGGAGACGAAGGCAAGGCTAACGTCCGGATTGGATCCCAGGTGGATCCCGGCTTCGGTGGCGGCGGGTCTCGCGGCGATCTTTATCTACCGGTTCAGCCAACACCTCTTTCTCTCCGACGACGCCTTCATCAGCTTTCGCTACAGCCGGCATTGGGTCGAGGGTTTGGGTCTGGTGTGGAATCCGGGCGAGAAAGTAGAGGGCTATACCAATTTTCTGTGGATGGCCCTGATGGCGGCCGGCCTTCAGCTTGGAATCGAGCCGGAGATATTCGCGCCCTTGATGGGGCTGTTGTCGGGTCTGGGTGTGCTGTTCCTGGTCTCCAAGCTCAGCCCGCCGGAATCCCATTGGCGTTGGCTGACGCCGGGCCTGCTGGTCACCAACTATTCCTTCATCGCGTGGTCGTCCGGTGGGCTGGAGACCCAGATGTTCTCGTTCTGGGGTTTAGCGACCGTGGTGCTGGCGGTGAGCGGGGCTCATCCCTGTCTTTTCGGCCTGTGTGGAGCGGCGGCGGTTTTGACCCGCCCGGAGGGTTTGCTGTGGGCCGGCGCCGCCGGTCTTTGCTGGCTGATCGACCTGTGGCGACGGCAGATGTCGTGGCGTCGCGCGGTTTGGTTTCCGGTCGCTTTCGTCACGCCGGTGGCCACGCACCTGCTGTGGCGTGTCGACTATTACGGCTTTTGGCTTCCCAACACCTTCTACGCCAAAGTCGGTGGCACCGAGTGGGCCGACGGTTGGACCTACCTCTCCTATTTCCTGAGCGAATATCGGATCGAGCTGTTATTACCTTTCGCGCTCTTGGCCCTACGCCATCCCGTCACGGAGGGTTCGGCAGGCTTGAGCTGCCGATGGACCCGCTCCATCTTGATCTCCGCCTTGATCGTTGGGGTTTACGGCGTTTACGTGGTTTCCGTGGGCGGCGACTTCCTGGAATTCCGCTTCATGGTGCCGTGGCTGCCCTACTACTTTTTCTTGGTCGTGGCGGGCGCGCGGCAATGGTGGGTGTGGCTCGCGCCGGAACGGCTGGGCTGGTCTCCGCGGGTGGCGGGTACGGTGCTCGTGGCCTGGGTGGTGGTGTGGGCGGCCGCGGCTTGGGGCGAAAGCGAGGCCGAGCAACCCAGGGGGTTCGAGGCGGTGCCCGCCATCGGACACTATGCCAATTTCCGCACCGAGCAGGGGTTGATGCTCCGTCAGTGGGTGGACGAAGGCCTGCTGCCGGAGGATTTCAGGGTGGTGACCGGCGGGGCCGGTGCCTTACCCTACTATTCCCGGCTTTACGTGCTCGATCGCAGGGGGCTGAACGACGTCGAGGTCGCCCATTCCGACTACGTGCCCGGCAAGGGTTATGTGGGGCATCGGCGTTGGGCCTCGCCGGGCCTGATCCGGCGCCGGGAGATGACCGCGGTGATCCTCGGCCATTTGATCGTCTACGACCGCCGGGTCACGACCCCCGACCAACAGCTCGAATTCGGTCTCGGCAAATGCGAGCAGTACTCGGCCGGCGCTGAGGTGCCTGAGGATCATTTACGCTTGGAATGTCGCTGGATGGACGAGAACCTTTATTTGCTCTTCGGCACCAATTTGGATCCGGCTGCTTTTCAGCGACAGATGGGACACCTGAGGCCGTGTTGGCCCGGTGGAATCCCGACTCAACCGTCGAAATAACCGGCCACGTGGCGTAGGCGAACGCCGAGACCGCGGGCCTTGACGTTGACCTTGCGCCAGCTGCCGTCGCCCCGAGACGGGTCCGCGTAGTAGCCGATGGCGACTTGGTTTCGCAGGTCCTCGAGGATCTGGGTGAAGGCGTCGGTCACTTGATCCACGCCCGTAATCTCCACTACATCGCCACCGCTATCGTGAACGGTCCGTTCGAGCATGGAGAGCTGTTTTTGGGTTTCACCGATCGGTCGCCAGCCCGTGGACGGCACGAAGTCCTTCTCGTGGTCCCTACCCTCCCGCAAGCGCAACCAATAGAGCTGGATTTGGCTCCGGCGGATGGCCTCGCGGACGGATTCCATAGGCACGGCGCTCATGATGTCGAAGCCGTCGGAGAGCACGATCACCACTTTGCGGCCGTGCTCGGGCTGAAGGGCGTCGGTGGAGAGGAATAGGAAGTCGAAGAGGGCGGTGCCGCCGCCCGCCGAGGTGCGATCCAGGCGCTCGGTCAGATCGTGGAGCGTGGCGTCTTCGGCGTTGACGAAGGAGCTGACCCCCCGCAGACGGTCGGCGGCGATCACCAATCGCGCGCGGTCGTGGGGTGTCATGCTCTGCATGAACGTTTTGGCGCCGGTCAAGGCGCTGGACATACGCGGGCCGACCATGCTGCCGCTGGCGTCGATCAAGAGGGTGGCGGTGAACGGCACATCCCCTTGCTCGAAGGTGACGATCTTCTGTTCCTTCCCCTCATCAAAAACCTGTAGATCCGAGGCCTTGAGCTTCAAGCCCTTTCGACCGAAGCGCGAGGGGGTCACGTAGAGCTCGGTCAGCTCCAGGTCCAGAGTTTCGTCGACCCGGATCGGTTGGCCCGTGGTTTCGTCGTAGTAGACCTGCCGGCTCGTTTCGATCGCCGGTCGGTGCTCCGTGGGTTGGTTGGCGGGACCGTCCGCCGTCGGCAGAATGGGGTCCTTGACCTTTTTCACGTAGCTCGCCCGGACCGCGGTGCCAGTGGACGCAGGCGAGGCATCGCCGGTCGGCTCCTCCGCGACCTCTGCCACTTGAGGGGGGGCGTCGAGCGGTAAGAGCCTTCGCCACAAACCCGCACACCGAGACGAGCCGCTTTGTTCTCCCGCTTGAAGGCGTCGTGCACCCGCGCTCAAGGCCGGTGCACGGAAGCTCGCACGTTTCGCCAGCCGGGTGCGATTGGCTTCCATCTCGGGCAGGGGTCCTCGCAAATAGCGAAGGCGTGGGGTTTCGCCGAAGTCCGAGTCCCATGCGTCGAGCAGCGCGCGGCTGCGCGGATCGGGCCGGTGGGTGGCCCGCCGGTGGAGGTCGATCTCCATCAGCTCGAAACGTTTGTTTTTCGGATAGGTCGCTTGGGCCTGGTCCAAGATCTCGCCGGCCCGGCGCCACTTTTCGCGTTCCATTGCCAAGCGAGCCGCCTCCTGAAAAGCCACGTGGTGGACCCAATCCTCGATACGCGTGTGTCGTTCGATCAAGGTGTCGAGCAGCTCGGCGGCCTGATCTTCCTTGCCCTGTCGAGCGAGGTTGACAGCTAGGCGTAGGGTGATGTCCCCTTGCAGAGGTTTCAGTCGATGGAGGTGCTCCAGATCCCGGAGTGTCTTGCGATAGAAGCCACGCTTTTCGGAGATCATCGACCGCAGATAACGGGCTGCGATGTGGTCGTCCTCGTAGTTGACGGCCAGGTCGAGCGCGGAGTCGGCCGAGTCGAAGAGATTGAAGTATCCGGAATCCCAGATCCGCTCAGCCATGTGGGTCAAAAAATCCGCCGCTTCCGAAAGCGCCTCCGGCGACCGCCCCGTGTCGTCCACATGGGCTTTCATCAAACCTTCGAGACGTCGGGCGTTGGCTTCGAGACGGCTGAAGTGTTTCCGGCCGAGGTCGTAATGCCAGGCGGAAAGGTGCAACATGGCGGCCGGCAGAATCGCTCCCTGGCCGGAGGAGGCGATTCTCCTCAGGGACTCGTATTGCTCGCCAGAGAAGCATTTGTCGCTGTGGTAGAGCAAATACTCGTAGTGGGAGAGGAGCTGCACCTCGCCGATCCCCGGAGCGTCGGCCCAGCGCTCCAGAATACCCAAATAGGCGTCGCGTACGACCAGGGAGTCCTGACGGTAGGTGAGCGCTTGGTTGGCGTAGTAGTAATGCCAGAGGGCCACGGTCTCGTCGCTGGACGGTGGAATCTCTACGCTCTTCTTGGGCACCGATCTGATTGCCAAGAAGTCATTGCCTTGACCGGCAGCGTCTTCGGGAGCCGAGCCCATGATGCAAGCTGTGACGAGCAGACTGCTGAAGATCTTTGAGCAACGCATGCGTGGTGATTATGCGAAATCCCTGCCGGCAACATCAGGCCTTATCTAGCGGCAAGGTTGGTTCTTCCGTCTCCTCGCAGAGACGCGAGTGTCCGTCGAGGACGACGGCTGGGATCGAGGATCTGGCTTCGAGGACGGGACGGATCAGTCCGCCGGATAGGCAGTCCCTCGGAGAGTCAGCCCGCCGGATAGAAGGTGTCGTGGTAGCGCGCGATGCCCGAAAGGCGAGACGGGTCGCTGTCCATGGGGTGGATCATGAAGTGGTCGTCCGGCACATCGGGGAAGTCGGATCGTACGCCCAGGGTCGAGGCTTGGAGGAAGCCGAATCTCGGGTAGTAGCTGGGGTGCCCCAAGACGATCACGAAAGGTACCTTTTCCGTCCGTAAGCGTTGGATCCCATCTCGGATCAGCTGGGACCCTACTCCCCCTTGTTGCCGATCGGGTAAGACCGAGACCGGTGCCATGCCCATGCCGATCCTTGGCGGGTCTTGTCCATTGTCGAGGGTCGCTCGGGTGAAGAGAGCATGTCCGACGATGGAACCGTCCAGCTCAGCCACCAAGGAGAGGCTTTGGTCGCAGGAGGCGCGAAGCGTGTCCACCAGCTCGGCTTCGCCGTGGTGGCCGAGCTCGCTTTGGCTGAAAGCACGCTCGACCACCCGGTGAATCTGAGGGATATCGTGGGATGTCTCAGGCCGAATGATCATCTGAGGTCTCGGATAGGCGGTCTTCTCAATCGTGCCGTAGGGCGGTCATGGGGTCGACACGGGTGGCTCTCTGGGCCGGCACGGCGATGGCGACAAACGCGGTGGCCAGCAGGAGGATGCCGACCTTGAGCACGATCGACGGCTCGGTGCCGGACATGCCGTAGAGGATACCGGAAAGGGCTTTGCCCACGGCTAATCCGGCGGCGAGACCGAGGCCGAGACCGACGACCACCAGGGTCAAACCTCGACCCAGGAGATGCCGGAAGATGTCGGCGCCCGCGGCACCCAGAGACATCCGGATGCCGATCTCGTGGGTGCGGCGGGCCACGGCGTGGCTGAGCAACCCGAAGAGGCCGATGGCGGCGAGCACCAGGGCCAGACCACCGAAGAGGCTCACCAGCTTGGCGCCGGCTCGGGCCGGCATCAACGAGGCGTCGAGATGTTGGTCCATGGTGCGGACGTTGTAGACGGCGACTTGAGGATCGAGCTCGGCGATGATCGACCGGACGGCGGGCTCGAGGGCCGTCGGCGAGCCTTCGGTGCGGATATGGAGTTGCTGCTTGGGCTCCCAGGCTTGGCGCATGGAGATGTAAACGTGGGGTTTGGCGGCCTCCCGGCGGCTCAGATATTTGCCGTTGGCCACGATTCCGATCACCTCTCGCCAAGCGCCGCTGGTCCAGAGTCGGCTACCCAGGGCGTTGCCGTCCTTCCAGAATCGGTCCGCCAGGGCTTGGTTGATCACCACCACCGGAGCACCCTCGGCGTTGTCGTAACCCTCGAAGCCACGGCCTTGGAGCACGGGGATGCCCAAGGTCTCGAAATATCCGTCGGAGACCACGTTGTACTCCGGATTCATACGCTCGCCTTCGGCGGGGGTATAACCCTCCACATCGATGGTTTGTTGTTGGCTGCTGAAAAGGGTCAAGGGCGCGACCTCGCCGAAAGAAACACTGGTCACACCCGGCAAAGCCGCGGCTTTCTCCCGCACTCGATCGAGAAAGGCCAGGCCGGAAGCGTCGTCGTAGCCGTGCAGGGAGGGATCCATGGCCGCCAGCAATAGGCCTTCGGATTGGAAACCCAAGTCCACGGAGCGCTCGTTTTCCAGCGAGCCCAAGAAGAGGCCGGCGGTGATCAACAACATCATGGAAACAGCGACCTGGAAAGCGACCAGCAGACGTCGCACGGGAATCCTCGGCTTGCCGATGGAGCTGGTGCCTCGCTCGCCCTTGAGCACCGGCACCAGATCCGGGCGGGTGGCCTGCAGGGCAGGCAGCAAGCCGAACAACAGGCCGGTGAGCAAGGTCAGGCCGAGGGAGAAGAGGAATACCCCGAGGTCGGGCGCGGTGTCGACCACCACGGGCATGCCGCCGATCAATGGGGCTTTGGCGGCGAAAGCTCGAGTCGCGCCGAGGGCCAAGAAGCTGCCGAGCACGCCGCCGATGGACGCCAGGGTGACGCTCTCCACCAGCAGCTGGCGCACCAAACGCATGCGTCCCGCGCCGATGGCGAGGCGGATGCCGATCTCCTTTTGCCGCTCCTCGGCACGGGCCAACAGCAGCCCCGCGACGTTGGCGCAGGCGATCAAGAGCACCGCGCCCACCAGCCCGAGCATGGCCCAGGAGCTGAGGTCGATCGCTTTCTTGACATCGGGAGGCAGAGGCGAGACTCCGGCGTGCACGTCGACGCCCCAACCCTCGTTTCGATCCGGATATCTCTCCTTTAGCGCCGCCACGGAGACGTTCAACCGCGATTGTGCCTGCTCGATGCCGACGCCGTCGGGCAAGCGAGCGGCGGTCATCAACCAGCCGGAGCCACGGGAATCCAAGACGGTGTCCTTGGCCGGCTGCAAGACGGGCTGCATTTGGAGGGGAATCCACAGGTCGAGGATCATGCCCGGAAAGGTGCCCTGCCATTGGGGCTGGGTCACGCCGATCACGGTGAACGGCTCGCTGTTGATCAGGATCTTTTTGCCGACCACCGCCGGATCAGCCCCGAATCGCAGCCGCCAGAGACGATCACCGATCACCGCGACCGGGTGCCCGGAGCGGATTTCGTCTTCCTCCGGGCCGAACACCCGTCCGAGGGCCGCGGACACTCCCAGGGTGTCGAAGTAGTTGCCGCTGGCGACCACCGTCGGTAGGCGCTCGTGGTGACCGTCGATGGAGACGTTCGCCGGCAGCACGCCGTAGGCGGCGATGTTCTCAAAGGCGGGCGCATCGGATTGACCGTTGAGGTCCCGCAGGTCCGCGTAGTTGGGGTAGGAGAGGCTCGCCAGGTTGAAACCCGGGTAGGTGCCGTAAAGGCGAGCCAGCCGCTCGGGCTCCTGCACGAAAGGCTCGCGCAGGGTGACGGCGTTGACCAGGGTGAACACGGAAGCGTTCAATCCGATCGCCAGGGTGGCGCAGATCACTACCAGCACGCTGGTGCGCGGGCGGTGCAGAATTTGTCGAAAGGAAAATCGAATATCGCGCAAGAGATCGTCCATGGGGGTCTCCGAAGATGGTTTCAGCCGTGCTCCTCGAATAAGACGTAGATGAGCAGCCATTTGTTTCAGGGTTTGTCACACCCGAGGTGCTCGGAGCGCCGCCGTGATACCCTCGCGGCGCCTGTCAAGCGAGCTCCCAGGCCGAATCGTGGTCTCTGGGCAGAAATTCTTCCGCGGACACCGAATGTTTCGATCCCACCGCTCCGTCCAACACCTGCCTTCCTGCTGTCTGATGCTGCTCGGCTTAGCCGTGGCATGTGGCTCGCCGTCGAGCGATCCCGCGGGCGAGGTGCCGTCGGAGTCCGCCTCGACGACCCTCGGTGTGACCACCGAGGCATCCGACGGTCGAGGCCAGGCGCGGGATGTGGTGCTGATCACCGTCGACACCCTGCGCTTCGACGCGGTCGGTTTTTTCGACGCCGCCGGCGCCGAAGAGAGCCCGTGGCGGACGCCCACGCCGTCACTCGAAGCGATCGCGGAGGAGGGAAGGGTTTTCACCTTCGCGGTGGCCCACGCTCCCTTGACCCTGCCGTCTCACGCAAGCATGTTGACGGGCCTCTACCCCTACCAACACGGTGTGCGCGAAAACGCCGGTTTCGTGTTGCCCGAGGAGGCGCGCACCCTGGCGGAGATCCTGAAAGCCGAGGGATTCGCCACTGCCGCCTTCGTCAGCGCCTTCGTCTTGGACGGTCGTTTCGGGTTGAGCCGGGGTTTCGACGTCTACGGCGATCGCATCGCCCGCGGCGGCTCCTTCCAAGTCTCCGAGCGCCGCGGTGACGAAACCGTCGCCAAGGCCCTGGAGTGGTGGCAATCCCAAGCGGGACAGCGGCGATTCCTATGGCTGCACCTTTTCGACCCCCACGCCCCCTACGACGCCGGCTCACCCTGGTCGGAGCAGGCGACGACGCCTTACCAGGCCGAGGTGGCGGCGGTCGATGCCTACTTGCGTCCCCTCCTAGATCTCTTCGCCGCCGCCGAGCCCCGTCCGTTGGTCGCGTTCACCTCGGATCACGGCGAGGCTTTGGGGGACCACGGTGAGCTGACCCACGGCATCTTTGCCTACCAATCGACCCTGCAAGTGCCGCTTTTGGTGTGGGGCCCAGGGGTCGAGCCCGGGAGCGACGATCGCTTGGCTCGCCACATCGATCTCATGCCGACCCTGCTCGAAGGGGTCGGTCTGCCGGTGCCGTCGGATCTCCCCGGACGCTCCTTGTTGGGGCCCGACGGCGATGTCGGTGAAAGCTATTTCGAAGCCTTGTCGGGAGCCCTGAATCGGGGTTGGGCACCGCTTCGGGGTGTCATCCGCGACGGCAAGAAGTACGTCGACTTGCCCTTGGCGGAGCTCTACGACTTAGAGGCGGATCCGCGGGAGACGAGCAATCTGGTCGCGGACCGGCGGCGAGAGGCCCAGGCCCTGCGTCAACACTTGCCGGACGCGTCCGAATGGCCGCCGGCTCGTTCGGAGCTGTCGTCAGAAGACCTCGCGCGTCTGCAGAGCTTGGGATATTTGACCGGTGATGGCGACGCCAAAGATCACTTTACCACCGACGACGACCCGAAGCGCTTGATAGATTTGGATCGCGATATCCACCGCTTCAGCGAGCTCTTTGCCGCCGGTGATCCAAAGTCCCTCGAGGCCGCCGTCCAGCTGGCGAGCTCGATGGTGGAACGGCGACCTACCATGGGAGTCGCCCACACCCAGCTGGCCCAAGCCCTGTTGGAGAGCGGCCTCCGCGACGAGGCCTTGGCGGCCATGGAGCGAGCCCGGGCGATGGATGTCGCCGGCGTGTCGTTGCTACGCCAGCTGGGGTTGTCGTTGGTCGAGGCTGGGCGGACGCTGGAGGCGCTGGAGGTCCTGCGACCCTTGGCGGACTCCGAAGACCCGGAGTCCATGGGTGCCCTGGCCATGGCTTTGTCGGAGCTGGGGCGGCTCGAGGAGGCGTCCCGATGGATGGCGTCGGCCCTGGAGCTGGCGCCCGAGGACGGCAGCTTGCAAGAGAACGCCGCGGTTTTGGCCTTGCGCCGTCAGGATGCCGCCGCCGCCATGGTCCACGGGCGCAAAGCGACGGAGCTGCGGCCGAGCTCGGCGCCGGCGTGGAACCACCTGGGGGTCGCGCTCTTCATGCAGGCCCGCCCCCTGGAGGCCCTGGAAGTGTGGCAACGGTCCGTCAGCCTCGACCCGAATCAATTCGACACCCTTTTCAATTTGGGGGTGCAAGCCGCGGAGCTGGGTCGACCCGATTTGGCGCGGCGCGCGTTGAAAGACTTCGAGGCTCGGGCGCCCCGCGACCGCTACGCCGACGACTTGCCCAAGGTGCGGGCGCTGTTGGAGCGTTTGGGGCGCTGATGAAAACGTGGGCTCAATCGCCGAAAAAGGTCGTTGACAGGCCCAGAGCCCTTTGCTACATTTTGCCACCCTCGGCGGCACGGCCCCGAAGGTTGGTTCTTTGCAGATCTTTTAGACCCGTAGCTCAGTTGGTTAGAGCGCTACGTTGACATCGTAGAGGTCAGCGGTTCAAGTCCGCTCGGGTCTACCAAGCTTGCACCCCCAGAACCGAAGAGGCCGGGGGAAAGCTCGGCTCTAGGCGCTTAGCTCAGCTGGTTAGAGCGCTGCCTTCACACGGCAGAGGTCAGCGGTTCAAGTCCGCTAGCGCCTACCAAAATCCTCTTCTCCCCTCAACAGCTCGAATCGCGATGGACCCTCATCAAGCCTGGGCCCGGCTCAAGGCTAAACAACGCGTTTCCGAGCCAACCCAAAGACGGTCGACACCATGAGCAGTCCATCCCACGCGATCGAGCTGACCCTACCCGACGGATCCGTACGCAGCGTCGAGTCAGGGACTACCGCTCTCGACGTGGCGCGGTCCATCGGACCCGGGCTCGCCAAAGCCACCGTCGGCGCCCAATTCAACGGCGCCAATGTCGATATCCGTACGCCCCTGACGGAAAGCGGCAAATTTCGCCTCTTCACCACCCGCGATCCCGAAGCCGGCGATTTCATTCGCCACACGGCAGAGCATGTGTTGGCGGACGCCGTGCAGCGGCTCTGGCCGGGCACGGAGATCGACGCCGGGCGTCAAGATCACTCCGAAAAGTACCAATACGATTTTCGATTCCCGCGGGCGTTCTCGGCCGAGGATCTGGACAAGATCACGGCGGAGATGAAGAAGATCGCCAAGGAGAATCACGAGGTCCGGCGACGGGAGGTGACCCGCGCCGAAGCCGAGGAAATCTTCCGAGAGCGCGGCGCGGAGCTCAAGCTCGACCGGCTCAAAGACATTCCCGAAGGCGAGACCATCACCCTCTTCGAGCACGGTGAGTTTCTCGACCTCTGCCGGGGTCCCCACGCCCAAAACACCAAGCAAGTGGGCGCCCTCAAGCTGATCGAAACGTCCGGCGTTTACTATCGCGGCGACGAATCCAACGAGCAGCTGCAGCGGATCTACGGCACGGCCTTCGCCTCGAAACAAGATCTGAAGGAGTACGAGGAGCGTCTGGAGCTGGCCAAGGCCCGTGACCATCGCCGTTTGGGCCAGGAGCTGGACCTCTTCAGCCTGCACCCCACCGCTCCGGCGTCCCCCTTCTTCCACCCCAAGGGCACCACCGTCTACAACGAGCTGGTGGACTTCGTCCGCGGCCTGTACGTGGAATACGGCTACAACGAGGTGGTGACCCCGCAGATCCTAGATGTCGACCTCTGGCATACCTCCGGGCACTACGCCAACTACCGGGAGAATATGTACTTCACCGAGGTCGATGGTCGACAGTTCGCGGTCAAACCGATGAACTGCCCCACCCACTGCTTGATCTTCGGCACGCGCTTGCGGTCCTACCGCGATCTGCCGATCCGCTACGCCGACTTCGGTCGCCTGCACCGCTACGAGCGCTCCGGTGTGGTGTCCGGGCTGACCCGGGTTCGCACCTTCTGCCAAGACGACGCCCACATCTTCTGCACCCACGAGCAGGTGGAAGAAGAGGTGCTGGCGGTGGTCGACATGATCCGCACGGTCTACGAGACGTTCGGTTTCGACGACGTGGTGATCGAGGTGTCGACCCGGCCGGAGAAACGGCTGGGCAGCGACGAGCTTTGGGATCGAGCGGAAGGGGCGCTGATGAAGGCTCTGGAGCGGCGCGACATCGCCTATGAGGTCAACGAGGGCGATGGCGCGTTCTACGGCCCGAAAATCGACTTCCAAGTGCACGACGTGCTGGGTCGATCCTGGCAGCTGGGCACCGTGCAGCTCGACTATCAGCTGCCGGAGCGCTTCGAGCTCAAATACATCGGTACCGACTCGGAGGATCACCGGCCGGTGATGATCCACCGCGCCATGTTGGGCTCGTTGGAGCGTTTCTTCGGCATCCTCATCGAGCATACCGGTGGTGCTTTCCCGGCCTGGCTGGCTCCCGTGCAAGCGGTGATCTTGCCGGTGTCCGAAAAATTCCTCGACTACGGACGCAAGGTCGAGGCAGAATTGCGCGGCGCCGGCTTGCGAGTAGAGCTCGATGATCGCGGAGAGAAGCTGGGATATAAGATCCGTGAGGCCCAGCTGCAAAAAGTTCCCTATATGTTGATCATCGGCGCGCGCGAGGTGGAGTCCGAGACCGTCAACATCCGATTGCGAACGGGCGAGGAGCCCGGCGCCGTCAGTGTGGCGGAGGCCTGCGAGCGAATCACCGCCAAGGTGTCCGAGCGCAGCCTGGAGCTCTGAGCCGGACCCAGAGCCATCAGCATCTGAGAGTTTAAGAGCCCGCGGAGCCCTGAGGGATTCCGCTCAACCAAGGAGACCGACACATGCCTAAGCAAAAAAGCCATCGCGGGGCTGCGAAGCGATTCAAAGTCAGCGCATCGGGCAAAGTTTTGCGGCGGCGGTCGGAGACCAGCCACATCTTGACCAAGAAGACCACCAAGCGGAAGCGCAAGCTGCGTAAGGCGGCGCTCGTCGCTCCGGGCTTCGAGAAGACGGTCAAGAAAATGCTGCTCCACTGACGCCGGCGACACCGGTCCCAGACCGGAGGTCGCAGTGGTTGCGCCGAGTTGGCGTGATCATGTTTCGAAGGTTCTCAATTAAATAATGGCTGCTGCTGGGTCCAACCTGTCCAGTGGGGCCGCATCCGGATCAAGCCGCGAGGTGCCGGATGTCAACAGCTCCCTCGGGAGCCCCAACGAGGTTCTGAAATGCCTAGAGTCAAACGCGGAAATAACCGCACCAATCGCCGCCGCAGGGTGCTCAAGCTCGCCAAGGGCTTCTACGGTGCCAAGTCCAAGGCGTATCGCGTAGCCAAGGAAGCGGTGGATCGGGCCTTAGCCTATTCCTACCGTGATCGCCGCCAGAAGAAACGCCAATTCCGTCGCCTGTGGATCACCCGGATCAACGCCGGCGCGCGCCAGCACGGTCTGAGCTACAGCCGTTTTATCGACGGTCTGAAGAAAGCCGGCTCCACCATCGATCGGAAAGTTTTGGCCGATTTGGCGGTCCACGAGCCCAAGGCCTTTGCCCGTTTGGCGGAGGTGGCCAAGGAAAACCTCGGTTAAACACAACCGGAGCATTCCTGACGATGGCCGGCGCCCAGCGGTGCCGGCCACCGTGCTAAGAACCACCCGTCACCACGGCGGGTGGTTCTTTCGTTCGGCAAATCGCCGAACTCTGACGTTCGCAGGAAACCATCTCTGAGGAAGCATCCATGAGCAAAGCCTGGTTACAGGATCTCGAAGAAAAAGTACAAGAAGCGGCGACCCGCCTAAAAGAGCAAAAGGCCCTGAACCAGGAGCTCGAAGAGCAGAATTCGCAGCTACAAGAGCGGATCGAAGAGCTCGAAGCCCAAGCCGCGGACGCGGGTGACGCCGGCCAGAGCTCCGAGTGGCAGGAAGAGCGACAGGAGATCCGTGAGCGGGTCGAGAAATTGGTCGACCATTTGTCGGATTTGCTCTCCGAAGAGGATTCCTGACCTTTCGGGGGCGAGGCGCGGGGCATCGAAATCCTTTTGCCGTATGCTATATTCCTCGGGTGTCTAACTCTCTGATAGGGCAGACTTTGCCAGATGCCTCACCGGAGACTCCCGAAAATGCGGTCTCGGGCGCTCGTGTAGGTCTCGGAATCTAGTGGAACGTCCAGAGAATTCAATCATTCCGAGCCTCGATAGGCCTGAGATGCGAGATAAGAGCATGGAACCCAGAAGCACCACATCGGTCGACGTGGAGATCTTTGGTTCCGTGTACCATGTGCGAGGAGAGCAGGACCGGGAGTATCTGCTGAAGCTCGCCGATATCGTGAATACGAAGATGCGCGAGATTGGTGACCACATGCCGGTGGTCGATACGGGAAAGATCGCGATTTTGGCGGCGCTGAATCTGGCGGATGAGCTGCTCCAATGTAACCAGCAGCAGGAAGGGGAACGGGTAGAGATCATGGAGAAGGTGAACGAGCTGACCGGAGAGCTTTCCGCAGCGCTCGAAACCTGAGCCCGATCCGCGAAGCGCTCGCACAAGAAAAGGGTCCCGTTTTTTAGGACCCGGACGAATTGAAAATCTGATTTTCCCGCGTGGTTCGGGTGGCTCGCCAAGTACCTAGAACCAACATTTTGCTATCGGGAGTCTTAATGCGCGTAATCTGTGCCAGCCTCGCTCGAACGAGGACGCTGAGGATTCGCGACGCGGACACCCACCTGGTTGGAACCCGGTTCTAACCACTTCGCGCGACCTCCCTCCACGCGGGGATTCAGCTTCGAGCTCTCCACCCATTCCCACCCCTGTTATCGATCTGGGGGTGGCCCAGTGAATGAAATGATGATTCTGGCGGTGGTTCTATTAGCGGCCGTCGTTGGATTGCAGCTTTATTACCTCGTGGTCCGTCGCTCGGCCCAGCAGGTGGTTCAGGATGCCGAAAGAAAGGCGTCGGAAATCACCCAGACCGCGCGGGAAGAGCGAGAGACCCGAATCCGCGAAGCGGATCTTCAAGCCAAGGAAAAGCTGCTTCAGGCGCGCAACGAATTCGAGAAGGTTTCGCGACAGCGCCGCTCGGAGCTCGAAACCCTAGAGCGACGTCTGCAGCAAAAAGAGGATCGTCTCGACAAGCTGCAGTCGGAGCTGGCATCCCGCGACAAAGACGTCGGTGAGCTGGAGCGATCCCTGGGGCGTCAAGAGAAACATCTCGACCAACGCCAAGAAGAGCTCGATCGGCTGATCAAGGAAGAGCAGCATCATCTGGAGCAAATCGCCGGCCTGACCGCCCAACAGGCCAAAGACGAGCTGATCCGAGTGATGGAAAAAGAGGCGATGAACGACGCCGCTCACCTGGTCAAGCGTATTGAGGACGAAGCGCGGGAATCCGCCAACCGCAACTCCCAACGGATCTTGGCCAACGCCATCCAACGCAACGCCTCGGACTTCGTCTCGGAAACCACGGTTTCGGTGGTGCTGCTGCCCAACGACGAAATGAAAGGGCGCATCATCGGCCGTGAGGGGCGCAATATCCGCGCCTTGGAAATGGCCACCGGCGTGGATCTAATTGTCGACGATACCCCCGAGGCGGTGATCCTCTCGGGATTCGACCCCTTCCGTCGCGAGATCGCTCGCGTGGCCCTGGAGCGGTTGATTTCCGATGGTCGAATCCACCCGGCTCGTATCGAAGAGGTGGTGGAGAAGACCAAAACCGAATTCGACCAACGGGTGCAACAAGAGGGCGAGTCCGCCCTGCTCGAGCTGAATATTCCGGACTTGCACCCCGAGCTGATCAAGTTGTTGGGCCGTCTGCGTTACCGCACCTCCTACGGCCAGAACGTGCTCAAACACTCGAAAGAGGTGGCCTATTTAGCGGCCACCATGGCCTCCGAGCTCAAGGCCGACGTGCACGTCGCCAAACGGGCCGGTCTGCTGCACGACATCGGCAAAGCAGTGGATCGGGAGATGGAAGGCTCCCACCTGGAGCTCGGCATCGATCTGCTGCGCAAATACGGCGAAACCGAAGAGGTCGTGCACGCCATGGCCTGCCACCACGGCGACTACGATCCGGAGACCGTGGAAGCGGTGTTGGTCACGGCGTCGGATGCCTTGTCGGCGGCTCGACCGGGTGCCCGTCGAGAGGTGTTGGAGAGCTACATCAAACGCTTGGAGAAGCTCGAGGACATCGCCCACAGCTTCAAAGGTGTGCAGAAGAGCTTCGCCATCCAGGCCGGCCGTGAGGTGCGGGTGATCGTGGATTCCTCCAAGATCACCGACGAGGACGCCATCTGGCTGTCGAAAAACATCGCCAAAAAGGTGGAGAACGAGCTCACCTACCCCGGTGAGATCAAGGTGACGGTGATCCGCGAGACCCGTTCGGTGGAATTGGCGCGCTGATGTCGCGTGACTTCTATCAGGCCCCGGAGCGGGAGGGCACGGCTCGCATTCTCTTCGTGGGTGATGTGGTCGGTCGTCCCGGACGCCGTGTCTTGCAGCGATTGCTACAAGAGCTGATCGACGAGCGGCTGATCGACTACGTCATCGTCAACGTGGAGAACTCCGCCGGTGGCATCGGTGTGACCCCGGACGTGATCCGGGAATTCGACGCCTTGCCGATCCACTGCTACTCGTCCGGCAACCACATCTGGGACAAACGTGAAGGCCTGCCGCTGCTCGACAAACACGAGAAGCTGCTGCGGCCGGCCAATTATCCGGGCACCAACCCCGGCACCGGCCTGCACGTGGGCGAGACCGCCGCCGGTATCAAGGTCGCGACCTTGAACCTGGAGGGTCAGGTCTTCATGAAGAACTTGCACAGCCCCTTTGAGGTGGCGGAGCGAGTGCTCGAGGAGCTCGATGACGAGGTCAAGATCGTCATCGTCGACTTCCACGCCGAGGCGACCAGCGAAAAGCAGGCCATGGGTTTCTTCCTCGACGGCAAAGTCAGCGCGGTCTTCGGCACCCACACCCACGTGCCCACCGCCGACGAGCGGATCCTGTCGGGCGGCACCGCGTTGATCACCGACGTCGGAATGACCGGCCCCTACGACGGCATCATCGGCTTCCGGGTCAAAGAGGTGCTCCAGCGGTTCGCCACCCAACGCAACGTATCTCTTCAGGTGGCGAAAAAAGATTTGCGATTGGCCGGCGCGGTGGTGGACGTGGATGTCGCCACCGGCCACGCCGTGGCCATCGAGCGCTTGCTGATTCCCGTCACCCTCTGATTCTCAGCCTCGGTTCGTTGTGCGCGGTAGATTTCGCTTGGTTTGACATTCCCGATGGAGCCGGGAACAATTTCGTCAAATCTAGAGGAGAATTCCATGAGCGATGCGAAAAGCCGCAAGATGCCCCTGCACACCAAGATTCTGATCGGAATGGCCGTGGGCATCGTGCTCGGATTGCTCGTGGGACCGAATTCCATGATCTTGCCCGAAGAAGGCACCTTCTCCGGTGAGGTCTTCGGTCAACGGCTGATCGATTGGACAGATTGGATCGGCCAGCTCTTCTTGCGCTTGATCAAGATGGTGGTGGTGCCGTTGGTGTTCTTCTCCCTGGTGGTCGGAGTCGCGTCCCTCGGCGATTTTCGCAAGCTCGGGCGGATCGGCGGACGCACCTTGGGTTTCTTCCTCGGGACCACGGTTGCGGCGTTGGTGATCGGTTTGACCCTGGCCAACCTCGTCGGACCGGGCAAATTGGTCGGCGAAGAGGATCGAGCTTTTCTGCTCTCCTCCTACGAGGAGTCTGCCACCGACAAAATCAACAGCGCGGCCGCGGCACCCAGCTTCTCCGAGCAATTGGTCGGCATGGTGCCCACCAATCCGCTCACCGCCCTCTCCCAGGGCAATATGCTGCAGATCATCACCTTCGCCCTGCTCTTGGGCATCGCCTTGACTTTCCTGCCCGGGGATCGAGCCCAGCCGGTGGTCGATCTCTTCGATCGCCTGAACGATGCCATGGTGATTTTGGTGCACATGGCCATGGCGCTGGCCCCTTACGGCGTGGCTGCCCTGCTCTTCAAAGTCGTGGGCACCACCGGATTCTCGGTGCTATTGGCCCTCGGCGCCTACACCTTGGTGGTGGTCGCCGGGCTCTTGATCCACCTGACGCTGGTCTACGGATCGGTGGTGCAATTCGCCGTCAAGCTGTCTTTCCTGAAATTCCTCGGCGCGTTGCGAGAGCCGTTGTTGGTGGCCTTTTCGACCTCATCGTCCTCCGCCACCCTGCCGGTGACCAAAGAGGCCTGTGAGCAGAACATTCGCGTCAGCCCGCAAATGACCAGCTTCGTCTTGCCGATCGGTGCCACGGTCAATATGGACGGCACCGCCCTCTACCAAGGTGTGGCCGCGGTCTTTATCGCCCAGATTTACGGCATGCAGCTCAGCCTCACCGATCAATTGCAGGTGGTGCTCTCGGCCACCCTGGCGTCTATCGGCGCCGCCGGGGTGCCCGGCGCGGGCATGATCACCCTGGTGTTGGTATTGACCACCATCGGGGTGCCCGCCGAAGGTGTCGCTCTGATCCTCGGGGTCGACCGCCTGCTCGACATGTTCCGCACCTCCGTCAACGTGACCGGCGATTCCACGGCGACCTGCCTGATGGCGGCCCTCGAAGGTGAGGATCTGAAAATCCTCAGCGATTCCGAGGACATGGCCGATCCCGACCACGGCTTCGAGGGACGCCTCGAAGGCGGTCCCCATCCCATCTCGACCGAGCCCGGTCTGGGCGACTGATTTCTCTGGATCGAATCACGATCCGCCGGCGGGGCTGAACGAGGTGATTTCGATGCAGATAGGGCTCGTTTTCTGCCCACAGCCCGAGCTGGATTTTGCTTTGGAGCTGCCCACCAAGGGAATCTGATGCCGACGGCTCCATTCGGTGACTTCCCGTAGGGCTCGCTGCACGTTGGCGACGGTCGGCCTGCTGATGGACCAAGGCCCCCGGTAGCTGAACCGACCGGCGCGGGCGACAATCACCAAAACCGGCGGCCAGAATTTGGCCAACAGGCCTGCAGCCAGGGCCAGAGCTCCGTAGCCCATGGCGGTGATAGGGCTCGACATCGAAACCAGGGCCAGCACACCGAATATCGTCGCGCCACATGCGGTGGCGATGCGCTGAAACGGGCGGTGAGGTCGGGCTCGAACCTCGAGAATGTCCTCTAAGGGCGCCCTCGAGGTGACGAAACCCCGTTCCATGCCCACGGATTGCGGGCTCCAGGGTCGTCGTTGGACCCAAAGGGCGCCGCGATTGCTGAGGGTCATCACCGCGTCGAGACCTGCGCGGTCGAAGTGTCTGAAAAGAAAGCAGACCTGCTCGACGCCTTGGTCGGAGGGCTGTGGTTGTGTTGTCGGCTCGGAAGTCGTAGTGGGCTGATTCATGATGATCTCCTGCTGCCTAGTCTTGGGTTGGGCCCGCCGCGACGGGTCGCGGTGGCCCTTCACCCATAGAGCGCGATAGGAGGCGGTTTTAGATCATCTGAAACGAAAAAATCTCGTCGAGGCCCCGATCATGGATCACAGAGTCGTGGTCTAACCTTCAGAAGCAGCCATCGCCCGCTGACGCAGCATGTGATCGGCGAGGGTGAGGGCCATCATGGCTTCGGCCATGGGCACGAATCGTGGCAGCAGGCAGGGGTCGTGTCGACCTTTGGTGGAAATGGTGGTGGCCTCGCCGTCTTGGGTGACGGTGGGTTGCTCCATGGGAATCGAGCTGGTGGGTTTGACCGCGCATCGCAGGACGATGGGCGTGCCGGAAGAGATGCCGCCCAACATGCCGCCGTGGCGGTTGCTGTCGGTGGTGATGCGTCCGCCGCGATAGACGAAGTGGTCGTTGTTTTCACTGCCGCGGGCGGTGGCGACCGCGAAGCCGGCGCCGTATTCCACCCCGACCACCGCCGGTAGGCTGAACATGGCTTTACCCAGGTCCGCCTTGAGCTTGTCGAAAACCGGCTCTCCCCATCCGGGAGGCACGCCGGTGGCGACCACCTCCGCCACGCCACCGATGGAATCCCTCTCGCTACGCACCCGTTCGATCAGCTCGATCATCTGATCGGCGGCTTTGGCATCGGGGCAGCGCACCATATTCGCCTCGACCTGGTCGAGGCTGATGTTGGCGGGATCATTGATGGAGGCGCGGATGTCGCCCACTTGCACGACATAACCCAAGACCTCCACACCGACCGAGGCGAGCAGCTTCTTGGCCACCGCGCCGGCGGCCACCCGCACGGTGGTCTCCCGGGCGCTCGACCGGCCACCGCCGCGATAGTCGCGAAAGCCGTATTTGGCGTCGAAGGTGTAGTCGGCGTGGCCCGGTCGATACTTCTTCTGGATGTCGCTATAGTCCCGGGAGCGCTGATCCGTGTTCTCGATCAGGATGGCGATCGAGGTGCCGGTGGTTCGGCCTTCGAAGACCCCGGAAAGAATGCGTGGTTGGTCGGCTTCTTTGCGCTGGGTGACGATGCTCGACTGGCCGGGCCGACGGCGGGCCAAGTCGGGCAGAAGATCGTCCACCGACAGCTCGAGACCGGACGGCACGCCATCGATGATGACCACGTTTCCCGGTCCATGGCTCTCACCCGCGGTGGTAATGCGGAACGAATGACCCCAAGTATTGCCTGGCATGATGCATATCTATCAGACGAAGGGCGGCAGGTCACTGGTCATTGGGCGATCTCTGTCCGTGGTCCTCAGCCTTGGAGCTTTATTTCTGGGCTTGGTCGCATGTGGTCCCGAGCCCGAGATGATCGAGCTCGACCGCTTGGCCGAGGGATTGGCCACGGCGGAGATCCATCGGGAGCTTCCGATCCTCGATTTGGGTGAGCCCTGGGCCCGTAAGCACCTGGGACGCGGTTGGTCGTGGGACGCCGCGTCCGCGGACGGAACGAGCTACGTTTGGGTCGACGGTGAGCAGGCGGAGGTTGACCTCTTTCTCGCTTGGGGTCGAGAGCTGGAGATCTCGGCCCGTTGTTTGGCCTTCAGCTTTCCGGATGCTCCACCGCAGCAGGTGACCTTCGAATGGGATGGACATGCCCTGGGCGAAGCGACGTTTCCCGGCGGCGGCTTCGCTGAATTCGCATTCAAGGTGCCGTCGGAGCTGGCCGGTCCGGGATTACATCATCTGACCCTGAGCGGCACCTACGCGCAAAAAGTGAGCGAGGTTCTGAGCAGTGAGGATCCTCGGTCCCTATCGTTCGCCTGCGACTGGATCCGCCTGAGCGACGGCCCTGAGCCCGAGACGGCCCGGGGAGAAGGGGACACCCTGTGGATTCCTTCCGGGGTCGAGGTCGCCTATTTTCTCGAGCCCAGCTCAGACGTGACTTTGGCGTGGGAGCAGCTTTCTTGGCGGACCGGGAGCGCCGATGCCGATCCAGAAAGCCCTACGAATGCGGTGCTGTCCGTGGTCTGGCAGGTGGAAGGGGAGGCGGCGCAGGTCACCGAGCTGACCGAGCTCGATCATCGGGGTGCCGACCATCAGGCGGCTGGCTCCGTGACCCTGCCCGTGAAGGCGGACGAGCCGACGCCGGCCCGGTTGGGGCTGCGGGTCTCGACCCGAGCCGGCTCGGGCGGGGTGGTGTTGAAACAACCCAGAATTCTTATGCCGTCCGGTTCGGAGCCATCGCAAGCGCACCCAAGCGAAAAACCGCCGGAGCTTGCGGCCCGAGCCGATGTCAGGGAGCCGTCAGCCGCTCCACCGATCCTCATCTGGGTGGTGGACACCCTGCGAGCCGACCGCTTGGGTCTATACGGCCATGATCGTCCGATCTCACCGCACTTCGACGCCCTGGCCGCGCGCTCGACGGTCTTCGAGCGAGCCGTCGCCCAATCGTCATGGACCCGGCCGACCATGGCGACCCTATTGACCGGAGTCGGCCCCGAGCGGCACGGAGTCCAGGGCATCGAAGATGGTCTAAGCCCCTCGTTTGAAACCCTGGCGGAGCACTTTCAGCAATCGGGTTACGCCACCGGAGGATTCTCCACCAACGGCAATTTCAGCCCGGATACGAATCTCGACCAGGGATTCGATCGCTTCGAGTACCAAGTGGTCGACGCCGACCGAATCACCGAGCGTATGCTCGCGTGGCTCGACGAGCTTCGAGCCAAGGGAGATAGCCGTCCGCCGCTGATGGTCGTGCTGACCACCGAGCCCCATGCCTCCTTCGAGCCGGCCGAGCCCTTCCGCGCCCGTTTTGCCCCAGGCGTCGATGATCCGTGGTTAGGCACCAACGAGCACATCCGAGCCTTAGGCGACAAAAAAGCCCCGGCCACGGATGAGGTGGTGGAGCAGCTCTTCCAGCTCTACGACGCAGAGATCGCGTGGAACGATCATGCTTTCGGCGCCCTCCGGAGCTCCCTGGCGGACCGCGGCCTCGACCCACTCATCGTGGTCGTGGCAGACCACGGGGAGGCCTTCCACGAGCGCGGCGCCTTCGGCCACGGCTGGGATCTCCACCGAGAAGTGCTGCACATCCCGTTTTGGATCCACCTTCCGGGTCAACAAGAGGGCACCCGAATCACCCGTCCCGTGCAACAAGCGGATCTGCTGCCGACCCTTCTGGATTGGGTCACCGGGAAGCGCCCATCAGATCTCGACGGTGAAAGCTTGGCGGATCTGCTGGCTCGGCCGGGTGGCAAGGACGATTCCAGCATCGAGCGCATCGATCCCGACCGTCTCCTGGTGTCGACCATGGACTACGAAGGCCGCAAAGGCGCGTCGTTGATACGCGGTCGCTACAAGCTGATCGTGCCCCTCAGCCCGGGCTTCGCGGCGGGGCGAATGCTCTTCGATCTCCAGAACGATCCCGAAGAGCGACATGACCTGAGCCGGGAACGCCCCATCCTGACGGGTTGGCTCGCCCAGCTCTTGAGGGAGTATTTGGCGACTCAAACCGCCGTCGAAGCGGAAGAGGTCGAGCTCGAGCCCGAGACCCGTGAGCAATTGGAGGCTTTGGGTTATCTGGGGTAGGTGGCTAGTCTACTGAGACATTCGATCACGCTTCGGTACTACCGATAAGCCCGACATCCCCTTCGACAAAGTCTCGCCTGACGAGGCGTTCCTCACCGGCAATCTCTACGAGAGCTGCGAGCAGATCGGGGCGCATTACAACACCACAGCCAAAAGTCCGAGGCCACGCCAAATAGCGATCACTGACGTCATACTCTGCTCGCCAAGTCACGAGCGCGAGGGCTGGGCCGGAGTCATCCTCGTAGACAAAAGGGTCCCCGGGCGATAACCCAAGTGGCGCTAGGAGCGGTGCGGTAGGCGAGAGCAGCGAATCAGGCACACCGAGGCCCAAGCGACCATCACCTACCATTTCCAGCTCAGTGTCAATTCCAAGGAGAGGCTGAGACGAGCCAAAGGGTCGCCCACCTGCAGCTTGGTTGATCTCTGCTCTCCACCAGCGAATGTCGCCTCGTGTCACCGGCGGCAGAGTCAAGGCCTGTCGGTCGTTCAAATTACGGACTTCAAGAATTTGGAATCGAGTTGAATCAAGAATGTTTTTGCTACGCCAATCCCGTGGTTTCGACCTGCGTCTCTCGAAAGTTCCGAGCCAGTACCAATTTCGATATGGACCGCTCGTCACGGTCGGTAGCTCGGAGATGGGGGCCAGCGTCAACGTTGCGAACAGACGGCCCTCTGTACTGGAGGCAGCTTCTATATTGTGGCTAGTGTCGCCCGAGATCCACTCCTGAATTCTTTTCCATAGCTCGTCTCCGAGCCCCGGTGGAGGCTGCAAAAAAGGTCGCGGGACTCGGCGAGCTTCGAGTAAAAGTGGCACGATTGGATCATCGAGCAGAGCTGACGCTAGGTAGTCTTCCCATTGAGCTGGATCCGTGACGAGCTCGCCCGCCACGAGCTTTGCCGCGCGACCACCGGCTGCGACGGTTTGTAGAATTTCTTCCAGTGTTTGCTCGTGCGTGAGGAAGGCGTCTGGGCAACGCATAAGCGCTTGATCGCCGAGGTTTCTTAGCTGCTGCTGGAGTCGTTTTTGGAGGTAGTCGTTCTTTCGCGCATTTACCGCCCGCGTGCAAACGGCCTCATACAATCCTTCTAACATCGATTCGGCACGCTGAGCGCGGACTGCTACGGACTTGAGGAGAAGCTCTGGAGCTGGCGAATTGTCATCGTCTCCATTCGCCGGTTCCGGGGTCCAAAGGACTTGTGAAGGTTCGCGCAATAGAGCCTTGTCGGGCGAGGTGGGAGCAACGAGCGGGGGCGGCTCGCCCGTGATCATGCGTCGAGCAAGGGCACGTACCGTCAGGTGGTCGCGGCTCGACAGCTCCCGAAGCACATCTTGGCAGGCCTCGATCACTGAAGCCGCTGAAGATCCTGATGATTCGAGCAAGCTAAGTAGCCAGGAGAGTGTCGCAGGATCTGAAATCTGATCGAGCACGGCGGGAAGCACTCGCTCACAGACGGCCGGTCGCTCCTTGAGCAGCAGATGAGTCGCTAGGAATGCACGTCGCTTCTTCTCGCGACCCGCGTGTGCGATTCCGGCGATGGCAGCCAAAGCGAATGCCTCTTCGAGAGTGTTGGGCATCGGTGTCGCGACACCCGCGAGTGGAGGCTCATAGGGGATAGCAGGATCGTCGGAGTCGGCTACGCGGGGCGCCCTTGAGTTGATGACGTCGAAGGCTTCGTCCCACGCGCTGAACGCAAGGTCCGAATGCGTTTCATCGTCGGTGGATAGGGCTCCCACAACAAGCGCGTGAATGATTGCCTGGGAAATTCCATAGGTCCCAAAGCGAGAAGAAGAAACTCTTAGCTCGATCTCTTCAGCTACTAGAGCCCCAGCTGTCCCGGCATCCAGATCCATTGCCTGATTGAGTGCTTCTATTTCCGTTTCGCCACCGAATGCCAACCACCCCTCATGTCCACGAGTACGAGTCCATGTGAGCGAAAAGGCGATAGCGGCGAGCTTCACCTCTCCATGTCGTTGAAGCCCCTCTGCAATGGACCGCAAGATGTTGACCCTCTCTCCAAGGCCCGCCGATGCATCGGCCAAAGACCACAGAGCTGAGCGTGCGTCATCGAATCGGTTTTCAGCCAAAAGCTCAACCAACCGATAGCCGATGGCGTTGGCGAATCGCTCGGTTTCCCACTCTGGGGAGGCAACGTCATATGGTCTACTGCGCCAAGCTCTAATAGCCTGCGCAAGACCTGCCGAGCCAATCGGAAAATTGACGACTGGGTTTACCTCCAGCTTTGTGGTTCCAGCTCTCGCTCTGGAGTAGCTCTCTCCGTCATCGCTTTCCTTTGAAGCGGTCTTACTGCGAACGGCTGAAATACTGGGAAGGTCGAGCTTTTCTGCGATGGAGTTGAGATTTTTGACATGTTGGTTGTCTTTCTCAAGCAGCTTGTCGCTATTCGAGTAAGGGTAAGACACGGACCGCTCGTCTATGCGTGCCAGCAGCAGCGTGAGCAGCTGCCGCCCCTCGGGTCCATCGGCCTCGGCAAGCCGCTCCAGTTGTTTCGGATCTGAGGGATCCAGTGGTGTGTCCAGGGTCAGGCGAAGGACGCCGGCAACCATCGGATCGGCATCTCTAAACCACTCGCGCCAAACATCCTCCAGTGCTTCGTTCAGGACTGAGTTCGGGTCGTTGCATTCCCTGAGAAGAGTGGGGACAACCAAGTGAGCCAAAGCCTTGGGATCTGCCTTGGCTAGAAGAGACCACCATCTGGGTATGGCGTGCCCGGTTTCTTTTCGATTGGTGTGTCGTAGCACTCGCTCGCATAGCGCCTGAACACGAGCTACCCGCAGACACGCCTTGGCCCGGTCCTTTACGATCAAATTTGGAAGGGGATCGAGCAGCTCAAAGATCGTGATGTCTTTATGCCGACCATAGCCTGCGAGGAGCGCGCAGGACTCTTGCCAAAGCCTCTCTGCCTCTTGGCGGTCGTCGGCAGCCAGTGCAAGTCTGGCGGCAAGAAGACGGTACTCGGCGAGATCGGAATAGAAGCGTCGACCGGATCCCTCAGCCAACTCGTCCGAGATGAGTTGCTCGGCAACGTCGCGCCGATCTGGATTCGCACCTGCCACCGCCAGATGCAGGACCAAACGCGGAGGAACCGGCCCGCCGCCCTCTCCACTCAAGGTGGTCGTAATCGACTTGCTGACCTTCTTCAAAATAAGCAAACCTTCAGACCATTGCTCATCATCGAGCATATTTAAGGCATGTCTCAGACTTTCTTCAATAACAGGCTCGAGTGAGTACAGGTCGCAGGCTCGGGGATCTCCTGCGAAAGGTCTGAGATCGTCGGTCAGCAGCCGAATCGCTTCCAAGGCATGAAAGCCTTGACTGTGCAACGTTGCGGTATCGACCCTGGAGAGCGCTATGGCGAAACGAAGCCAACATCGATACCAACCATCGCCTCCGCTGACCACGGCTTCAGCGGCGTTGAGTCCAACTGGATCTCTTCGGGCTGCCAGAGTGCAGGCATCCAACCAGGCGTTGACTTGTTCTGGCCGAACGAGTCTCTCCTCGACTTCGCGCGTGAGACCGATCAGCCGTTCTCGACTAGTCGCAATATCTGTTTTCGTGAAAACCGCCAAATCGACACCAAACGCCAAAGCACGACGGCGCGCCCCAAGCGGTAGGCCGTGAGCTACCGCAGCCTCAGCCCATTGACGTGGCGAGCTCCCATGTGGATCCAAGCCCGGTCGAGCTTCAAGCTCATGCGCCATCGCCAGATACGCACTGGAAGGCTCTTGAAAAGCTTCGGCTAGGCGCACCACATCTTCCCAACCATGCGTATCGAGCACTGCGCGCACGACTTCTTTCATGGGTAACCCGCGATCTTCAATCCATTGCGCGAGCCCATTCAGATTGACGGTCTTATCGGTTTGAGGTGGTCCTTGATCACCGGAGCCGGGCGGCTCTGCAGATTGTATTTTTGACGCTAAGCGTAGCCAGCCGCGCAACCGGACTAGGGCTAATTTGAGATCGGATTCTTCTCCATAGGATGTATTGTCGCTGTCTAGCTCTCGCAGATAACCGTCCAAATAAAGCTGCCAAGGGGCGACTGCGCCGAGTTTGTCCAAGGTCGCGCACAACTGCAAACCTTCCCTTGCAGGCATCACCAAACGGTCGCCATTGAGTAAACGCGCAGCCAGTGTATCTGCACCGATGAGAGTTGCCGGGACATCGGCAAAATCCACCAATGTGGAGTCGAAGCGCTCCACATGGAAAGAATCCGCCGACCGGGACAGCTCAACATATCGAACAACAACTGGCCATTGCTCCAGCCGAGCCGCAGCGCGAACCGCAATCCCGAGGTTTCTTTTGATTTCAGATGTGGGGAAACTTCCCGCAGCGGCTTTGACCACGAAATCGCCGTCGACCAGATCCAAGACCCGGCCGTTTTCACCGACTTCGGCAAGGAGCTGCAAAAGAGAGCGGAAAGCACGAGAGTCGGCGAAGAGACCTTTCTTCTCAAGCCAACTCGTAACTTTTTCTATGAGAGCTGCAAGAGCCGTGGGGTTGTCTTGGAACGGTGTCCTCAGATATCGGGCAAAAGACTCGTGGTAGACGCGTATGCCGCCTTGCGTCGCCTGTTCGAGTAGCACAGGCTTGAGATGCTCGATCGCGGTATTGACCCGATGAGCAGCATCAGGCCTGATCTCGCACAGCTCAGCTCTGCTGACCGGAAAGTCGACAAGCGCTATAACGTCGGCAACCCACATTGCTTCAGATCCGAGAGATCGATAAAGATATTCGTAGTAGCTGGTGAGTGTCCCATCGAAAGAAGGGAGCTGGAGAACCATCTTCGCGGGATCGGGAGAGACGTCGATAGATCGAAGGACTTCCTGGCACAAGTAGGTTGCATATAGCGCATTGCCGCCTGAGCGCTCGGCTAAGGCAGCCAAGAATTTGCTTCCTGCTTCCGAGTCTTCAATCCGAGGAGAGCCCTTCCCCTCAACGTCCGCCTCGCTATCTGGAATAAGCTCAAGACGGCTGGCGAGCAAGCTCAGCTCGTTCCGGGAAAGCCCTTCAAGCGTCAGTAATTCGGCCCCGGCATCATTAAGCGGATTGAGATGGGCACCGGGCTGGCTGAGAACAATCACCACCGTCCCGAGAGGCAGGTCAAGCGATGCCAATGCCTCCGACATACTCCTTGAAGGATCGAACGAGCTGTTCCCCGAAGAACGGCGGACGCGCGTGATGTGATCAACCCCGTCGATCACGAGCGCAATTCGTCGGTCCGGCTCTAGATCACGGGAAAACTGAAGACAATTAACCAAGGCATCTTCATCGGCGGCAAAACGAGGGCGTTGATCCTGAACGAGCCGGAGATCCGCGTCTGCGAGTCGAGCAACAAGACTCCCGAAGACTGCTTCCACCAAGACCCGTTCAAGGCGCTCACCGTCCGCATCTCCGAGATAGCAGTAGTGCTCAGCGATCAGCCACCCCTTATCGGACATTTCTTCTAGGATCTGCTGACAGATCCACGATTTACCATGCCCGGGAGGCCCTTGAACAAGTAGAAAGCCCCCTTCGGCAGCGCGTTTCTCCGCTGCGATCAGGAATTGTTGAACAGCACGTGGACGCCGGACCTCGAGACTCGAATCAACGGGATGCGAACGGGACACTGCTCCGAAGTCGCTTCTAAGCTTTGTTCTGCGCAGAAGCTCCTTTGGAGTTGGCTTGAGCAATTGCTGGCGTGCGGCTCGAGCCGCTGAAATCAACGCTGCTGCGACATCAATCGCTTGGCGGCTTTCGTTTGGAAAGCTCTCCGCACCAATTTCGGAGCGGGCGCGAGTCAACAGGATCTTCTCTGCTATTCCAGGATCAGTGAGGTCGAAGCTCGCTCGCGGAGCATCGACTTCAATCACAAGCCGATCACAACACCATCTGAGGTCGTTTTGGGAAAGAGGCGTGTTGCCAGTGAATAGGAACCTGAACGAGGACTCCTCGTCTTGGTTCCGGCCATCCTGCTGCTGCAGTTTTGCTGCATCGAATCCGAATCTAGCAGTCTGGATTACTTGAAGGTAGGAGCCGGGATCTAGCTTTTTGGGCTGTAACACCTCCACTAATTTCGGGTCGGTCGCGGCCCTGTCCCGAAGCACAACTCGAAAGACTACGTCCTTAGCATGGCTTCCTGGTCCGTCTCGGTCGGCCAGCATCGATCGGAAGAGTTTGTCCAGCCGGAGGTCACGCTTGTCATTTGTAAACGTACCGAGGGTAAGCGGCCGATCGTCGTTGTCGGTGTGTTTGAATTGGCAGCGCTCTCGTTTTCCGTCGAAGCTTGTTGTTGTCAGGTCGTCGAAACGATCATCGGGAAAGAGCTTCTCGTCACAGTGGGCTTCGACCACATTTCCCAGAAGGATGTCTACGAATCGGCACGCGACAAGGAGATCCTGGAATTCATAACCGCGATGAGCGGGGACCAATCCCGATAGATTTGAAGTCGTTTTTGCAGTCTTGGTGGCCACTCGATGTTGTCCAATTCAGAAAGTTTCTATCAATCTCGATTGGCTTTACATCACTCAGGATGTTCCAGATGCTGGCTAGATCTACCAGGAAGTTTCCTCGAACGGATTGAAGACCAACGCACCCGTTTCTTTGACGTCTTCGACGTTGCGGGTCACAAGGGTTAGATTGTGGACCTCAGCGGTCGCTGCCAGTAAGGTGTCGATGATGGGCAAGGAGCGGCCGGAGCTCATTCGACCTCAAGCCTCTGCCACGTATTGATCTACCGGGAGTATGGACCCTTCGAAGGCGGTGAGGAGGTCGGATAGCCAGCCCTCGAGTTGTTCGGCCCTGCGCGGATCTCGGGATTTCGCCTTTTCGATCCCTTTGCGTATCTCTCCAATCACAAGTGAACTCAGAAAAAGGTCTTGATCCTCTACTAGTCGAAACCACTCGCCGACCTCTGGGTGACTTCGCGGCCCGGGTTGCGGTGGAGGTCGATTTCTTGAGGAGTTGCTTGCAGCACTGCCTTCTTGCTGATGCCGGGGCTTGGATTTAGCAGATCTCTGAGCTCTGCCCGAACCTTAGTAGCGAGGTCCGTTTGCCCGCGAAGAGTTCGAGCCAGCTCTTGGACGAGCGGGCGATCCTGTGTCGAGGTCAGCACCTCTAAGGGTACGAGGTCCGGTGCTTCAAGGTGGGGCTGATTGTCAGAGGTGCTTTTTCGCGGCGATGTCATCTCGGATCCTCCTCCGACAATTATACCCGGTCGGGTCCGGAGAGCCCGGGCGGTTCGTAGGACCAGACGAGGTGCCAGGCATCTATTCGATGGCTGACTACGGCAGCTCGACGGCGACCACTGAGCCGTTGCGATCCACGGTGACGACTAGCTGCCTGCCGTTTCGGTCGATGCCGATGGGGCTGCCGATGATCGGGCCGGACATGTGGAGGCGCCAGAGCTCTTCGCCGTTGACTGCGTTGACCGCGTGCAGGGATTGGTTTTGGCTGCCGGTGTAGACGATGCCGTCGTAGGCTTCGGGGGCGCCGGTGCAGCGGTGGCCGATGCTCAGGCGCCAGGCTTCCGCGCCGGTTAAGGCGTCTACCGAAGACAGGTTGCCGTCGTCGCCGCAGAGGAAGACCGCGCCGAAGTGGGTGGTTGGGTTGAGGCGGAATCCGGCGCCGATGGAGGACGTCCACCGATTGCCGCCGACGGCGGGCTCGAAGGCGTAGGCTTTTCCGCCGGCGTCGGCGGCGTAGACGGTGTCGTTTTCGAAGTGGAGCCCGGCGGCCACGGCGGCTGAGGTTTCCATGGACCACAGCTCGCGGCCGGTGGCGGTGTCGAGGGCGAAGACTCGCGCGGCGGTGGTGCCGAAGAAGACGACTCCGTCGCCCACGGCGGGTGCGCCGGTGATCGGACCGCCGAGGGAGCGGACCCACAGCCGGGTTCCGCTGGCCGGGTCGAACGCGGCCGCGCGGCCGTCGGCGGTGCCGACGAAGAGGTGCTCCGCCAGGGCGAGCGATTGCGCTTTGAGCCGATTCGGGGCTCCGGATTTGGGGGCTCCCCACAGCTCGGCGCCGTTGTCGAGGGCGAAGGCCTGGAGATCACCGCCGGCGATGACCACCACCAGATTGAGCTCTTGGGATGCCACTGGCCGATGTCGGGGTGACCGCTGACCGGAAGCAAGTTTCTTCGTCCAAAGGGTCTCGCCACTGCCCACGTCTAGGCATGAAAGCCGGCTCTGATGGTGTAGGAGGATCCGATCTCCATCCACGGTAGGTGGAGCGAGAGCGGCTCCCAGCGCTCGACTCCAGCGGATCTGTGGAGTGCCGTCGAAGAAGGTGGGGCCGACCCTGATTTCCGGTCGGCGCTCGATGGGTGGTATCGGCTCGAAGGCTGAAGATGGCAGGGTGACGCCGTAGAGGGCGCCGTCGACGCCGCCGAAAAGGACCCGATTGCCGTGGATCGGATGACCGTAGACCGAGAGCGCTCCGGTGATGAAGGCGTCGGTCTCGAACCGCCACCGCTCCACACCTTGATTCAGGTCGTAGGCGCTCAGCAGATGCTCACCGCTGCCGACCAGCACCAGGTCGTCAAAGCCCCTTGGGCCGGATCGGAAGGACCCTTCCAGCGGCCGTCGCCACAGCTCCCGGCCTTCGAGGTCGAAGGCAAAAAGGGTGTCTCCCCCGGCGACTAAAACCCGCGGCCCTTCCCCTTGACGACGGACGATTTCCGGCGCGGCGGAGACGAACTCATGGGTCAGGGCTCGCCACTTCTCTTGGCCGGTGTGGGCGTCGAGGCACCACAAGAAACCGTTGCCCACCAACAAGAGGTCCGAGCCCACCAGCTTGGGGGCGGAGCGTGTGTCGAGGCTCAGCTCGGCCAGCCATCGCGGGGCGCCATCGGCGGCCTGAAGGGCGCGCACATGGCCTCCTTGGGTCACCAGGAAGGCTCGTTTCGGGCCCAAGACGGCGGCTCGCACGCCGGCATCGTCCGCCGGCAGCTCGTAGGCCCAACGCATGGATCCACTGGCCGGATCGCGGGCTACTAGCCGACGCTGGGAGCCGCCGTGAATCAGGCGCTGGTCGTCGGCTGCCCAGGCCTCGGTGGCTTTGGGGTCCAGCTTTTGGGTCCAGCGTTGCTCTCCGGTGTCGGCGACTAAGGCGTAGAGCCAGCCCAGCTCATCGACCACCAACACCAGGTCCCGGGACAGCATCGGCGCTTGACGCACGCGACCCTTGGCGCGGGCAGTCCACCGCTTGGTGCCGTCCCTGGAGTCGAGGGCGTAGATCTGACGATCATCGCTGCCGAAAATGAGGGGGCCCGCTTCCGGCGCCACCGGATTCGACCACACCTCGCCCCCGGTGCGCGCGCGCCAGAATTCCTCCGCTTTGTCGGGAGCTGGTACCGACTCGCCCTGACCGGCTTCGGCGACCTGCCACGGACGGGTTGGAATCACCCGCCGGATCGAGTCTTCCGTCGGCTCCGGACGGCCACATCCAAAGCCTGCCGAGAGGAGGGTGGCTAACGACCCGAAAAGCAGCCACCGACGGAACGGAGACTGGCTCCACCGGATCGGGTTTGCGGCGCGGGCGAGCGGTGACATCAGGAGCGATTACGAAAGTAGTGGTTGCGGCTCGGGTGGCGATTCAGCGGACCTGATCCCACGCCAACACGGCTCGTACCTCGACCTTCTTGCGTCCGGGGACTTGAATCTCCACATCCCGTGCGGACAGGTCGTCGACTGGTCGGTCCGTGTAGTAGGTGAGCAAATACTGGCTGCGCAGCTCGTCGGAAATTTGCTGAAACGCCCGGTCGAGACCGCCCCGGGCGCCGGTCCTCAACAATCGGCCACCGGTGGGATCCGTCAGAAGCTTGAGGGAGTGGATCGGTGCCTCATTTTGAATGCCGGCCCGGCCGCGGGACACATCCCGTTGCACCATGGCCACCACATAAACCGGGATGCCCAGCTGCTCGCCGAATTTCACCACCTGATCGGGATCGCTGTGACTGCCGTAGTCCATGCCGTCGGTCAGCACCACCAAAGCTCGGCGACCCGGCTCGTTGCCGAATTGCAGCATGGAAAAAACGATCGAGTCGTAGAGGGCGGTGATGCCTTCGGGTTTCACGTCCTCCATGGCTCGGTCGATGTCCATGGGGTCGTCGGTCCAACCTGCGGCTAGCTGGACCTGGTCCGAGAAGGTGGTCAGGAAGGCCCGATCCTTTGGACCCATGAGGGAGCCCAGGAACGATTGGACCGCCCCGCGCGTGGCCATCCAAAGGCGATCCATGCTTTGGGAGGAGTCGACCACCAGGCCCAACGTCAGGGCGACATCGTCGGCGGGCTGTAAGCTGTCGACCGAGCGGTCCACGCCTTTTTCGACCAGCTTGAATTCTTCCTTCTTCATGCCCCGGATGGGCGGCCCGTTCTTGCGGTTGACCAGGACTTGGAGCTGGATCAGGAACGTTTCCCCGCGCTCGACGTTCTGCACCCCGAAGACCAAAACGTCCTCGATGGTGCGACCGTCCTTGAGCCGCGCGACGGCCTTCACCAGATCGCCTTTTTGAATGGGATGGCTCAGCCGACCCTCGAAGGTGGCCTCGCGGATGGTCGCCAAGGGGGTCTCACCGACGTAGAGATCCACCCTCTCCAGCTCGGTGCCGTAGGGAAGAGAGACCTCTCCGCCGACCACCACGTGATCACCGACTTCCCCTTCCAGCCGACTTAGCCGGACGCGAAACGGACGATAGACCCGGTTGATCTCCACCGAGTCTTCGCCCATCAGCCGGTCGTGGGGGCCGTACGCCTTGACGGTGATGGTTTGGCGACGGGGTGGGCTGTCGAGCTCGACTTGGCCTCGCCACGGTAGCTTCTTTCGTCGATCGGCTTCCTCGCCATCGACATAGAAAACCAGCTCGCGAATGTCCGGGTCGATGAGCAGGGCTTCGATGTCGGTCTTGCCTTCGGCGACCCGTCCTGGAGGGGAGAGCAGACGAACGACCTTGGGCGCTTGTTCGTCGATGGCTTCTTCCGGGCTGGAGCCCTGATCGGCCGTGAGCACGAACCAAGGGCCAAGAGCGCAAACCATGACGATGCAGGCGATGAACGGCTTGGAGAGGAGTCGGGGGATTTGCATCCCCCAACCCTATCCGGTAATCCAATCCGGGTGAAGCCGCGCCGACCCACCGAGACTCCGCTTCTGGATGGAATCCTGCCGCACAGTATTACTTTTGGCGAAAAGCCCCTTCCAACAAGCGTTGGTCGAAGAGTGCGCTTTGGCCGGAGGTGGCGAATCGGTAGAGGGCCGCCGAATAGATGCCGCTCAGGGTCGCGCCGATCAGGGCTAGGGTGAGATATCCCAAGACGCCGACCACGATCACCGGCACGATCAACCAAGGGTTGCCGGACATGGCGGCGAAGATGATCGAAGGTACGACAATGATGGTCCACAAAACGTGGAAGAAGCCGAAGACGAAGCCGACTCCGGCATTGCCGACGATTTGCTCGCCCCAAGTCTGTTTGAGAATTCTGGCACTTTCTTTGATCGCGTCGATGGGTCCGACATTGTGGGTCACCAGGACCGGCACCACCAAGAAGGTGACCAAATTCCAGCCCACGCCGAGCATGCCGACCACCATGCTGCCGAGGCCGTTGGAGCGTTCCCTGGCGCCTTGAAGGATCAAACCCACCGTGGAGGCGATGGCCGCATAACCGAGAATCGAGCCGAAGTGGCTTTTGGCGATCCGCAAGCCGTCGCCGACGGTGGGATCGCCGCCGTCGAGGCGGATCAGCGCGGCACCCACTAACGCCGAGTTGAAGAAGAAAATCACCGTGTATTGCACCATGTAGAAAAGAAACAACAATACCCAACCGATCACCCCGGCCCCTTGTACCTCGAAACCGCTACCGAAGACGAAGAGGGGAGCGATGAAGGAGGCGCTGACCAACAACAGAGCCAGGCCGGAGATGGCGGGAAAAAAGACCAGCTCCTTGTCGGCGCTCAAGACCCTGGCACTGGCTTTCACCAGGTTCCAGCTATTCTGTAATTTTGTGAACATGGAATTCTCCTGCGGCAAATGGTGGCGGCTAGGTCGGCGCGCAGCGCCTTCCAGATCCTCGGATACGCCAAAAATGGACGAGGCTAAGTTGGGTCGAATCATGGTAGCAAACCCACGGCGGTCCTCCCGGCTGCCGTGGGCTGCCGTGGGCCCGCGGCTCGCCCCGTCGCTTTTGGACAAATGTGGAAGCCGCCGAGACGGCCGCGGGCCCTACTCCTACGCATGGTTTGAGCCATCCATTCATCGGCTCGGCTGGATGGCAATCGTCTTGAGCTTCGAAGTACGATGGGGACCCTTTTCAGGAGGTCTACATGGGTGTCTTGGTGTTTTCGGTGGCCTTGGTCTTGGTGGTTTCGGCCTTTTGCTCCCTTTCGGAGGCCGCTCTCTACTCGGTGCGAGTGCCCTACGTGCGGCAGCTGGCGGAATCCGGCAGCCGGTCCGGATTGGTGTTGGATACGTTCAAAAAAGGCATGGAGCGTCCGATCACCACGATTTTGATCGTCAACACGTTGGCCAATACCGCCGGCGCTGCGCTCGCCGGTGCCCAAGCTCGCAAGGTTTGGGGTGATTCCTCCGAAGTATGGTTCCCGCTGTCCCTGGCCTTTGCGGTCTTGGTCTTCGCGGAGGTCCTGCCCAAGGTGGCGGGAGTCAGCTACGACGCTCCGGTCGCCAGGGCGGTAGCCCTGCCCTGGGCCCTGGCCGCCTGGCTCCTGGGGCCTTTGGTTTGGATGTCGAAACAAATCACGCGTCCGGTGCAGCGCAAGGACGCTGAGCCCCAAGCGCCGGAGGAAGAGATCCATCACGTGGCGGCCCTATCGCTGGAAGAAGGAAGCATCCTGCCGATCGAAGCCGAGCTGGTGCAAAACGTGCTGCGATTGGACGAGATTCTGGCTCGGGACATCATGACCCCACGCACGGTGGTCTTCCAATTGCCGGAAAACGCCACCGTGGACGAGGTCGCCGCCGAGGTCGGCCGTTGTGCCCACTCCCGAATTCCGATTTTCGATCCCGACACCGAGGAATGGACCGGTTTCATTTTTAAGAACGATTTGCTGCGCCGCATGGCCAACGACGAATTTGAGGTGCCGCTTTCCGCCCTGCGAAGGCCGTTGGCGTTCGTTCCGGAGTTCGTGCCCGGCGACCGCTTGCTGTCGCAATTCCTCAAACGCCGTGGTGGCGGGCAATTCTTGGGAGTGGTGGACGAATACGGCAGCACCCGGGGCATTGTGACCCTTGAGGACGTAGTAGAAACCCTGTTGGGCCATGAAATCGTCGACGAAACGGATCGGGTAGTCGATCTTCAAGAGGTGGCCCGAAGTTTGGCCCGGCGTCGCTTCCCGGACGAGGCGGAAGCGGAGGAAGCAGAAGAGAAGGTGGAAGGGAAAGAGGAAGAACCGGCGGAAGGCAAGGAAGCTGAAGAACCCTAACCCCCTAACCCCCCTAACCCCCCTCTCCCGGGACGGGAGAGGGGGCAATCAGTGCTTGCGCTTCGCGCTCGCATTTAAAGGTGGCCTTGAGCCGTCTGGGCATAGAAAATCTCCCACTAAACGGAGCAAGTTGGGCGGGCTTTCCGGCTCTCCCTCTCCCGTCTTCGGGCGGCCCGCGAAGGGAGAAGGGGCTGGGGGGTGAGGGCGCATGATAGGGCTATCAGCAGTCTAAGTTAGCGCCTATAGGGGGCAAGCCCGGGGCAAGCCCCGCCCTACACTGAACAACGAGCAGGTGGCTCGCGCGACGCCTTCCCGGCCGCCGGTCCTCAGCGAGCCCCGGTGGGCACGAAGAAGAAATCAGCCAGGTCGTTGCGAGCCCACTTCAAGGTCGCGAATTCGAGGCTCTGGGTGCCCTTGTTGACGGCTTGCAATCGGTCGTTCACCTGCTCGTAGAGCCGGGAAGCCTCCAAAATGCCGTCGTTGCCCTTGAGGATTTCGACGAAAGCCGAGGCGAAGTTGGATGCGTCCACCTGGGTGTCACCGCCCCCTGGGCCTCCTGACGACAGCACCAAACGCGCGCGCTTTTCCATCAATAGCTTGATGTGGTGATAGCGCTGCTCGTCGGTCATGCCTCGACGTAGGCGAGCCACGGACGACCGGGTTCGGAGACCGGAGTACACCGAGTCGGCCACCACAAAGACGTGGTTGGCGGCGATCAAATCCAGGTGCTCCGTCACCACCTCGCTCGGAATCCAATTGGTCGGTCGCCGCGGGTCCGAGTCCACGGGTTGCCAATAGGCCGTGCGCCCGGCGGCGTCGCGCTCGCCGTGACCGGCGTAGTAGACCAGCAGATTGTCTTTCGAGGTCAGCTCTTGGCGAAGCTTGTTGAGCGCCGACATGATCTGGAATCGATTGGCGTCCAGGAGCACCGTGACCTCGAAGCCGTATTTGTTCTTGAGCAAGGAAGCCACGGTTTCGGCGTCTTCCCGGGCCGACGCCAGGTCGGGCAGAGCTTCGTAATCGCTGTTGCCGATCACCAGGGCATGGTAAGCGCCGAAGGGAATCTCACCGAGCGCGGCGGTTTGGCCGCCTCCGCTGGACCGCTGTGTGACCACCGCCAGCCGTTTCTCCAACGAGGCGATTTGCTCGCGGCTCTGGTCCACCTCCGCCTTGCGTCCCGCCAAATCCGCTTCCAATCGCTCGAGAATCGAGCGCAGAGTGGCTTGGCGGTTCTTCTCCTCCTCGGACTCGGCGCCGGCCTCCGACAGCTGCCGGCGCAGCTCGTCCACTTGGCCTTGGAGCTCGTCCACTTGCTTCTGCTTGCTCTTCAGCGCATCCTGGGCTTCGATCAAGCTGTCGTATTCCGATTGCTCTAGGACCACCAGGTCTTCGGCCAAACCCGCAGCCTTTCGATACCAATTCATGGCCTGGACGTCGTCTTGCTCGACCCCTAAGCCCTCTTCATAGAGGTAGCCCAATCCGATTTGAGCCGCGGAAAAGCCTTGCTCAGCGGCCTTGCCGTACCATTCGGCGGCGCTTTCATAGTCCGGGGTGGTGCCGAGCCCTTTTTCGAAAATCTGACCGACGTAGTACTGCGCCTCGGCGTCGCCGTCCTTGGCCCGGGGCAGCCACACCTTGAGGGAGGTGGCGTAGCTCGCTTGGTCCGGCTCGGTGTATTCGCCGCCGCGGATCCGGCAGTCGACGGCGGTCGTGCGAATCGGTCGTCGAGGGGCCAGGTAGGTGTTGTTGCGTCCGAGGCGGCGCACCTTCTGGGGCAGCAGGCAGTCGACGATCAAGAGGTCGTCGGAGCCCTGGGGCTCTTCCTTCTTCTTGGCTTCCAGGGGGGTGCCCCAGGCGCCGAGCACGAGCACGGCCACCAGGGCCGCGGTCTTCGAGAAGGCGATCGGGTCGAGTGAGTTTGATCGGTTTGGCATGGCCGGTCCTTGCTCAGAACTGGAAGCGGAAGCCTCCGGAAAGGGTGTAGACGTCGAGGTCGTCGCGCTCGAGGTCGGTGTCATATTGGAAATACGAGGCCCAGCTGCGGGGCAGGGTGAAAGTGACACCGAGGGCGACGTTGAAGAAGTCTTGATCCTGGGCGTCGGATTCGATGACGAAAGCACGTCGGTTGGGGTCGATGGCGAAGCGGGCACGCAGAAGCTGGACCCCGTCCTCGAATTCGTGCAAGTAGGTGACCCGCAGCTGCGGTTGCACCACACCCCAGCTGAGGCTGAACGGCCGCGAGACCTCGAGCCCGAGCTCGCCCAGCAGGGATTCGGTGTCTTGCTCCTCGAAGGCCAAATCGAAGAAGAGGGCGCCCCGCTCCTGGTAGGCCTCGATGGTGGATTGCACCCAGCTGCCACGGACAAATCCGCCGAGGGTCAGGGCGTCGCCGGCCAAGAAGTCGTAACCGACTCCGAGATGGGCCGCCCATTGATCACTGTCGGGCTCGCCCGTGGCGACGAATCGGGTGATGCCGTTGAGGTTTCTCGGCAGCTCCACCACCCGCTCGATGTCGTAAGTGTTCTGGCCGAAGCTGAGCACACCGTCGACATAAAAGGAGTCGCGGAAGTAAGTGGTGTAGAGGGTGAGCGACAAACCTTCGAGATCGAAGGACCCCTGGTCTTGCTCGACGTCGCTGTCGGAGCGTAAATAGCCGAGGGCGGCGCCCACCACCCAACGATCTCTCAGACGATAGTCGATGCCGGCGCTCAGACCTTCGGTGCTGATCTCATAACCGGCGGTCTGGCCGAGACGCGGGGCGTCACCGAAGGAGAGCCGACCGTTCATGAAGAAACCCCACGGGCTTTCGCCGTCGTCCAACGACGGGTCTTGATCACCGGATGCCGCGCCGCCTCGTCGTTGGGCGATTGAGCCAACGTCACCCGAGGCGATCCGCATGGCGCCGTCGACCCGCTCCGAAGCCCAATCGCTCTCGTGTCGATAGTCCGCGATGGCCTGCTGTAGGGGCCCGAGGGAGAGGGACTTGCCTTGGAGGTTGAAGGCCAGCTGACCGAGGCTTTGGCGGGCCATACCGCCGCGCAAGGTAGACAGCCGGGAGCTGACGTTGCGCAGCTGATGCCCCGGGCCCCGCAGGGCGGCTCTGGCTTGCGCCAGCGCGGAGCGTGGGGTCAGACGGTCGAGGGCCTGTTGTTGGTCGTCGGAGCCGGCCAGGCCGAAGAGGAAGCCGCAAAGCTGGGCGTAGTCCGTGCCGTCGCCGGCGTCGGCGCAGCTCTCGTTCAAAGTCTGGGCGATGCCCGAGCCCTGGGACGGTCCATCCGATGGGCCCGGGCCGCTCAAATTGCCTTCGACCCGAATTTGGAAGGTCGCTTGCTGATCGGTGCCCAGCAATCGGACCCTGACCACGGCGGGCCCCGGGGTGTTGGCCAGCTCGATCGTGCGTGCGGACAATCCTTGATCGTCGGAGAAGGCCCGGGGCTCGCCCACGATTCTGGCGCGACCTTCGGCTTCCCAGAGCACGGCGGCGCCGGCGATCGGGCGGTTTTGATCCCCTTCGACCCGCACTTGCAGCTCGAGCTCCTGGCCGGTGGTGGAGGTCAGCTCGGTGTCGCCCACGGCCTGAATGGCCATGGGAGAGTCGTTGTCGACGATGCTGATCGCGGCTTGCCGCCGGCCGACGATGCGGGCGTTGATCGGCTGTGCCAGCACCACCCCAAAGGCTTCGCGGCCCTCTTCCCGGTTGTCGTCGATCACCGGGATTTGCACTCGCTTGGGGCCCGACTCACCGGTGACCCATTCGAGGGTCGTGCGCACCTCTTGGAAGTCGGACCCGGGTTGGGCCGTGCCGGCCACCGTGCCCAAGCTGACCCGAGCGGGCACGTTGGTGGACCCTTGCCGTTCGACGATCACCACCGCGGGGCCGGCCCCTTCGGTGGTGCCACTGACGTCCACCAAGCGGATGATCGATGGGTTGCCGCCGCCTTCGCTGTCGTCGTCGGCAATGCCGCCCCGTCCGACCGGGCGCGCGAGCACCGCGCCTTGGGGATTGGTCAGGGTGACGGAGAAGAATTCGTTGTCTTCAGCGCGGGTGTCGCCGATCACCTCCACGGTCACGTTGGCGGAGGTTTGACCCGGCGCGAAGACCAACCGACCCGCGGCCGGACGATAGTCGTTGTCGGCGGTCATGGCGGTGCCGTCGGAGCTGGAATAGTCGACCTCCACCGTTTGGTCGGAGGCCCGATCCAGCTGCACCATGAAGACGGCGGGGGTGGTTCCGCTATCGCCTTCGACCACTCCCACGTCGTTGATCGAGAGTGAAGGCGTAGCGCTCGGCTCGTCGTCGTCGAGGATGGTGATCACCGCCTCGGCTTGGCCGATTTCAGCTCCGTCGGCATCGCTCAGGCGCACCAAGAGGGTTTCGTTACCCTCGACCAAGGTGTCGGCGCGGATCCTGACATTGAAGATCTTCTCGGTTTCGCCCGCCGCGAAGGTGAGGGTCTCTTGTTTGGCCTGGTAGTCGAGGCTCGCCATGGCGGTGCCGTCGGCGGTGGTCGCGTCGACGGTGATGTCTTGGTCGGCGGCTTGGGAGAGCCTCACGACCACCGGTGCCTGGGAAAAGCCCAGGTCACCTTCGGTGACGCTGAGGTTCTCGACCGAAAGGGTCGGACCTTCGGAGCCGTCGTCATCGTCGAGAATTCCCGCTCGGGCTTCGCCGTCTCGGATCACCGCGCCGACGGCCTCGAAAAGGTTGACGAGGAAGCTTTCGTCCGGCTCCGGACGGGTGTCGCCGTTCACTTGCACGGTCACGGTCTGTTGGGTCTCGCCCGGGGCGAAGATGATCGAGCCTTGGGAGGCTCGGTAATCTTGGTCCGACGCTTCGGCGGTGCCGTCGCCGGTGGTGTATCGAACCCGGACCTCCTGCTCGGACGGCTCGGAGAGGGATACCGTCAGGCTCAGGTCACTGGAGCCGCTATCGCCCTCCTGAATCGCGTTGTCGTGGATCGACAGCTCCGGCTCCAGACCATCGTCGTTGATGATGGTGCCGATGGCGGTGTCCCGTCCGATCGAGGCTCCGTTTGGATTGAAGAGCTGAACGGCGAAACGCTCGTCCGGCTCGGGCTCGAAGTCGCCCAAAATCGGGACGCGGATCTCCTGGGGCTGCTGAACGTTTTCGAAGAGCAGATTTCCCTGGGCGGCGACGAAGTCAGAGCCCGGCGTGGCTTCCCCACCCTGGGTTCGCCATTGAACGCTGGGAACACCCCCCCGTTGCGGTGTCGCCGGATTCCGCGGGTTGGAGGGAAAGTCGAAGGTGACGGTGAACACCGCGGAGCGGGTGCCTTCGTTGCCTTCCACCACTTGGGTGTCGTGAATGTTGAACGATGGGGTGGCATCGTCGTCGACGATGACGACCGTGAAGATGTATTGGGTTTGGCCCGGATCCCAGGTGCCCGTGTCGCAGGTGAATTGGGTGCCCGCGGCGGTCAGCACGAGATCGAACGACTCGTCGCCCTCGTTCTCTGTGTCGTTCGCCACCAGGACGGAAATGTCCTTGACGAGCAGGCTGTCGTTGAATGAGATCAAGCTGGGGCCGAGCAGATCCACATCGGCACCGGTGGTGGTGTTGTGGTCTAGATTGACCGTCCAATCCGAAGGTCCCCAGGTGCTCATGCACGTCACGCCGGTGATCGCGATGTCGATGCTGGGGTTGGTGTCGGACTCCAGAATAAAAATCGGTGAAGGAGGGTCGGATTCGAGCTCGTAAATGCCCGCGCCGGCCAGCCTCGGCCAGACGAAACCGAGCATGAGCAAGGTGGCGATAAGGAGCCGGCTTTGAAAAGCCGAAGAGGAGATCCCGTTGTGTCGGGCGGTGCGGTAGGGGGAATGCAGAACCATGGGATCTCCGGGCTGGATCCATTGGGGCTCGATGAATCGGGCTCGATCCATTCGGGCCCGGATCATCGGGGGAAGCTTCAGGGGCGAGTCCGCCCACGGACGGAGTCACGTCCAAGGGTAGTGAAACTCGTGGGGCTTCCGTTTCCTGCGCGAGCCTGAGCCAGTCCTTCGGATCCAGCGATGAGCTGAGGCGCGGAGCGGCACGGTTGGGCTTTCAGCACGAGCGGACCGCCGAACATTTGCTTAGCTGTACATGCTAACACCTGCAAATATGGGCGTCCACGCGCTTTAGATCTGCCCGATTTCGACGTCTTCGAGATCGCATGTCCTCAGGCCGCCTTTTCTCGACAAGGGACTCAAAGGACCGCCGATTTTTCAGGATAAGGGAATTCAGGATAAAGGAATATTGTGCAGCCCTGTCGATTTCTCGGTCAGGATCTGTAGCTCGTCGGCGATCGCCAGGGAGCTGCGGGCGGCGTTGCGGATCCGTTCCTGGATTTCGGGGGTGGTGGCCACTTTTTCCAGATATTCACGACCCCGCCGATGGTGGTGGATCTCTTCGGGATGGATCACCTGCTCGTAGAGCTGGGCGGTTTCCTCGTCCTCGACCGAGCGGCAGAAATCGATGAATTGGGCGTTGCGCACCTCGGCCACCGCCTCGCAGGCGAAGGGGCCGGCGGCGATGCGCTCCTCGGTGGATTGCAAGGTGCGCAGGTAGTGGAAGAGAGGGCTGTAGCCCTCCGCCAGAGGATCGAAACCGCTCATGTCCTCACCCAGCTCCTTGAGCCGGCTCATGATCAGGTTGTAATGCCTCAGCTCGTCGGAGCATTGCTCGGCGAGGATGGTTTTGGCCTCGATATCCGCCGTATCCGGCAACCAAAACGCCGCGATCTCGGCCGCCTCGAGCTCGCTGGTGAGGGCGAGCTTGAGCAGTGGAACCACGTCCATTTGACCGTCGGACTCCGCTTCTAGGGTTTCGTGCTCGCCGAGCTGGGCAAAGAGCTCGTGAATCTCGCGAACGAGCTGGTCGACAAAATCTTTGGCGTTCAGGGTCTGATGGCCGGCTGCTGAGGTCACGATGGCTCCTCGTGGGGAGAAAGCGGTGGGCGAGAGCGGTGAGGGGCGATTCTATCCAAATCTAAGGTCGGAAAAAGTATAGACTGACGCGTATGAGCGAAATGAGCACCCAGATGAGCAGCGAGCAGCCCGAAGCTTCGATCCACCGGTCAACAGCAAGAGCCGCCGCTTCTTCCAAGCGCCGATCCCGCTGGCCGGTCTGGCTGGTCGGCTTTGCGATGGTGCTGGTGCCCGCCCTCGCCTCCATGGCCCGTTCCGGGCAATCGGTGACCGACTTCCAAGCTCCGACCCGCCTATTCCCGGCTCCCACCGCCTACGATCTGGTGACCATGCCCGGTGACTTGGTGTTCATGCGTTATTCCCTGGGAGCGTTGGATCGGGCCGCGCGTCTGCAGCTGAAGCTGCGTCAGATGTTGCTCGCGTTTCGCCGTTGGGCCGACAGCGAGGTGGTGATGACGGTCTACGTGCTGACTCTCGATGAATGGCGGGATTCCGGCATCAACATGCCCTATGGGGTGCCGGTTCGAGTCGGCCATTCGTCTCTGGCAGTTCCGGCGGTCGGAGATCAGAGGACCGCTCTATTGTGGCAGCAGCTGAACGTCACGCCACCGAGCTCGCCGGACCTACCTTCCCGGGGCTCTCCGGAGCACGGGCCGTCGATGGTGATGTCGGACGTGCTCTCCATGCTGTTCATCGGAGAGATCTTGGTCGATCGCGCCAATTTATCCGGTGACGAGTATTGGGTGCGGGGCTTGCTCACCCATTTGGCGTCCGTGGAATTCATGCAGCGCAGCGGTGACATCACCGTGCAAGAGCTCGATTTGCTCTACCGTCAGGTGCTCCGGGAGCGGCCGTCCAAAGCAATGGCCGCCAGTGATCTGCGCCCGGAGATCGGCATGCGCGATTGGTTGTGGTTCCAAGCGAATTTCCACCAGGGCGCGAAAATCCTTCGAGAGGAGGAGGGCCGAGGGGTCTGGAAGAAGCTCCAAAAGCTGCGCAAGCGAAGCGGCGGAGTGTTGACCGGGGCCGCCTTGCTCGACAAATACGATCCGCTCCGCGATTGGTATTACGACAGCTTCGCCGCCATCTCCACACGCCCTGTCAAGTAGATTCTGTTCAGAGAAGGGTTTGGCGAGCCGAGCCCCGCAAGGTTTCCGGCGGGCAACCAAACCGGACGACCTCGCGCTCAGAGCTCGCGATCTTCGATGATTGCCGGGTTAGAATCTTCGAGCTCCGACTCCTAATTCTCTGAGATGGATCCCATGTGTAGATGCGTCTTGCCCTCCGGTGTGTGGGTGCTGCTGTCGATCGCCTGTCTTTCGGTACCCCTCGAAGCCCAACAAACCCCCAACGCGGCTCCGGGTTTCCGGGCCGAAGCCGCCTACGATGTAGGCGGGCTCGACGAGGTCGCTCTATTCAACGGCGCCCTCTCCGTCACCTTGCCGTTGGGGCTCGAATATCCCGCCGGTGCCGGCTACTCGTATCAGCTCGCTCTGCGCTATCACTCCACGCCGTGGGAGAGCTTCGTTTATTCCAGCCCGTGCCCGTCGCCGTCCCAATGCCCCGTGGAATTCAGGCCGAAGCACGCCCACGATGCCGGGCTCGGTTGGCGATTGGCGTTGCCGCGGCTGATTCCGCCCGGCGGTTGGAATCAAACCACCGTTTGGATCTACGTCGGCGCCGACGGTGGCGAGC
>JAUIJL010000009.1 GCA_030431255.1 Thermoanaerobaculia bacterium
CCTCCCGCTGGACGCGCAAATAGTCGGAGCGCTCGAAGTCGAGCACCACGGCACCGCCGCCGTTGACCACGAGATCGAAGATGCCGTCCAGGCGAGTGCGAGTCCAACCCAGCTCGTCCGCCGCCGGGTTTCGCACGGTGACGCCGGGAATCGGCAGACCGTCGCGATCGACCACTCGACCGCGGATCCACGAGATGCGTCGTTTGTCGACGGCGTCGGGCCCGACATCGACTTGGATCGGATCCTCACCGGTCCACAGGAATTCCAGCGCGTCGCCCATTTGGGTCGCGATCGTCGGATCCAAGGGAGGCGCCACCTCCACCGGATCCGGCGGCAGATCGAAGGGCGCGGGGATCGACACGGAGTCGCTCTCGTTGTCGGCCCCGTCGATGACCTGGAACGAGAGGACGTCACGACCCTCACCCGCCATCGACCCGGTGAACGAGCCGTCGGCTCCGGCCTGGACGACGATCGATTCGCCCGTGCGCTGATTCGTCACCCGTACCCGTGAGCTCGGCTCGGCGGCTCCGGCAGCGCCGACGATCTGGAGCTGTCCGGCGTCGAGCTCGACGGTCAGGCGCGCCAAGTCGATCGTGTCCGGTGCGAGGGTGTCGACGGTGAAGGTCACGAGATCGGCTGGGGAAAGGCCACCCTCGATATCGGCGACCACCGCCGTCAGCATGACGGGCCCTTCATCGAAGGGTAAGTCCGGAATGCAAGTCGCGGTGCTCGGCGTGGAGTTGCAGCTGACGTCCAGCGGCGCGAGGTCGGCGTCGAAGGTGAGGGTCGTTGGGTCCACGGCCAGACCGGTCGGGGTGCCGTAGGTCACGAAAATCGTGGGTTGATCTTGGCCGACGGAGGATCCAGTGGTGGGAGCGTCGATCCGCAGGTTGACCGGTGGCTCGGTGTAGGACCAAGCGGAGGTGGTGCCCGATTCGAAATCGTCGAAGAAGATCTCGGACCCGAGAGCGGAGGGAGCATCACCGCCAGAGGATTTGAGCGCGGGTCCAGTCCACGCGAGACCGAGCATCAGACAGATGATCGGGAAAAGAACGAGTGATTTTGATCGCAACGGAGGACGTTGCGCCTGAGAGCCGACTTTTCTTACCTTGAGACCACGCACTTCCAACCCCCCTATTTCACGACTGCGACCTCGAGTTTCGAAGTCTTTCCGTCAGCTTGGCCGCCAGCTGCAGATGGAAGTGGTGCACGGCCTTCTCTTGGGTCGGCGAAAAGCGGCCGCGGTGATAGAGGCGTGAGCGCGTGCCGAATTGGGCCGATTCCACGATTTCCTCGTCCTCCCGTTCGACTCGATCCAGGTCGGCTCCCGCTCCCCGTCCCACCTTTTCCGGGTGCTGAACATAAGCCCGGAATCGGATCTTCGTGCGGTCGATCGCCAAGGGCTCGACCACGTTGACCGACAAACCCCAGGGATAGAAGTTCAGCATGAGGTTGGGGAAGAGAAAGAAGTAAAAGGCAGCGATTCGCCGCCCGGCGTAGGGCGAGCTCGCGGGCAGCTCGAAGACCTCGTCGTCGTCCGCGGCGATGCCCAGCTGTAGGCTGCCTCCGGGAAAGAGAATCGTCTCCACCTGTTGGTAGTCGAGCTTCTGCGCAAGGCTTTTGTGCACGAAGGGCACGTGGAAGCTCTCCAAGTAGTTATCGCAGTAGAGCGCCCAATGGGCCCGCACGGTGTAGTCGCGGGAGATCTGGGGCTCGGGCTCCAGCCCCTCGAAAGACAAGCCTTCGAGATGCCGCTCCACCGGCGCCATGAAATCGGCAAAGTCCCGTCCAGAGCTCAAATGGGCGAAGAGCAGGCCGTGCCAATCCCCCAAGGGCAGCCTGGGAAGATCGTCCGCGGGCGACGGAAAACCCGTGACTTGATCGAATTCGGGCATGCCGAGGCAGCGTCCCTCGAGGCTGAACCGCCTGCCGTGGTAGCGACACCTCAACGACCTGGCTCGGCACCGTCCTTCCACCAGCAACACCCCCCGGTGGGTACACACATTCGAAAGGCATCGGAGCCGGTCTTCCAGATCCCGGACCAGAAGCACCGGCTCGTCCAGAAAGCTCGGCAAGATCAGCACCGGGTTGACCGTGCCAGGGGTCCGCAGGTCCTGACGATCACCGATGAGGTGCCAGGATTCGGCGAAGAGCTCACGGCTGCGCCGGAAACAATCCGCGTCCGAATAGAAGGAGCCTGGAAGGGTGTGGGCATGACGAATATCCGTTGCGACCTCGATCTCATCTAACATCGACTGGTCCTCAAAAAAACTGGTCCTCAAAAAACCGGTCTTCAGAAAAGCTGGTCCCGAAAAATTGGGATCCGGAGAGCGGTGGTGAGTAGAAAGACCTGGAAAGCGCTATCAAGAGCTCGACAAGTCGGCACGAGCCGAGATTGACAATGCCTATCAAGAATTCCACAATGTGAGACGACATCTCACTAAGTGAAATCCTACCATGGAACCCCGCACCGTCTAGACGGTCAGATAAGGAGTCGAAAATGCGCTCGCCCGACCCCGGGGCAACTCAAATGGCAAAGTCAGAGCACCGCAAAATGCCGGCCGGGACTCAAGTGGTGGGCAGAATCACCTCGATTCTCAACGCCTTCACCGCGGAGCGCCCCGAGTGGAAGCTGACGCCCTTGGCGGCCTCGCTCGGCCTCACGAAACCGACCGCTCATCGCCTGCTGGCGGCTCTCGAAGCCGAGGGATTCATCGAGCAGGATGCGGAATCCCATCACTACCGGCTCGGGCCCACGTCCGCGGCGATCGGCGTGCGGGCCATCCTCGGCCGCAATCTCCGTTCCCGGGCCCTACCCTTGCTGCACGCCCTGGCCGCCGACTGCCAAGAAACCTGTAGCCTGGAGACCCGGATCGGCGGACAGATGCGGATCGACGAAGAGGTCACCGGTGGGCGTCTGGTCGACTCCTCGGGCTGCGTCGGCAGCCTGTGGCCCCTGCACGCCACCTCCTCCGGCAAAGCGATTCTGGCTGCCCTGGGGGCCGACCGCCGCCGCGACCTGCTCAGCCTGCCCCTGGAGCGCTACACCGAGTCGACGGTGACGGAGCTGCACGATTTCGAGCACCAGCTCGACCGATTCGCCGACAAGGGATTCGCGTGGGCCGTCGACGAGCTCGAGCACGGCTATTCCGCGGTCAGTGTGGCGGTTCGGATCGGCACCGAAGATCCGGTCACCGCCCTGAGCATCGGTGGGCCGTCCAATCGCCTCGACGAAAGCCGATTGCACGTTCTGGGAGAGCGCCTGCGACAATCCGCCGATCAGCTGGCGGGTTTGCTCATCCAAGGGACGCCCTAGGCTTCCGGGCTCGCCATGCAAAAGGTAGGATCCCGTCACCATCCGTTTCGTTGATCCGTTCTGCTCCGGCCCTCGTGTGTCCGATCAGAGCCAAAGCTCCCGCAACCGGCGGAGGAGAGACCGAACATGCCACAAGCGGCCATCCCTTGCCGTCTCCGACCCTTTCCCTGGACGTGTCTGCTGATCCTGTGGGCGCTGGTCGCCGGTCAGACCTTCGGTCACGGAGCCATTCACCAACAAATAGCTCAGGTGTCCACCCAGATCGGAAACGAGCCGGGGAACGCCGCCCTGCTGTTGAAGCGGGGACGGCTCCACATGGAAGACAAGCATTGGGCGGAGGCCCGAGCCGACTTCGAGCAGGCTCTGAAGGTGGATAGCGAGCAACACTCGGCCCTGTATTTTTTGGCGCAGGTCCACTTGGCCACCGAGCATCCTAAGGAAGCTCTCAAGGCGGTCGATCGATTCGCCGAAGCAGTGAGCCCAAAGCGGGGGGCCCTCTTCCGCGCTCGCATGCTCAAGGGAGACGTCTTGCGGGCGCTCGATCGGCCGGATGAAGCCGCGGCCGAATACGGGCAAGCCTTGGTCTTGGCCGACAGCCCTCGCCCAGCTCACTTCTTGGCCCATGCCGACGCGTTGGTAGATGCCGAGCGACCGCTGGACGCCGTCACGACCTTGGATGTGGGTTTGAAGCAACTCGGATCTTTGATCGCACTGGAATCCCGAGCCATTGAGATTCTGAGGCAAAACGGCAAGCTCACCGAAGCCGCTCAACGGCTGGAGCGCCTGGCGAACGGACCGACGGGCTCCATGCGATGGCGGGTGGAGCAAGGGGATGTGTACCTGGAGCTGGCGGAGATCGACCGGGCGTGGCAGGCCTACACATCCGCCCTCGAAGATTGGGACAAGCTACCTCAGGGTCGCCGAGGCGTTCCCGCCATGGTCGCACTCAAAGATCGCGCCGAAGCGGGATTGAAGACCGTCGAGCGGAAAACGGCCGGGCAGGTGACACAGAACGAGTAGACCGGGAAGAGCTAGTCCGAAAAAGCGGGCCTCAATCGAATCGAGGCCCGCGTCGCTCAACTGCTTATTGTAGGCAGATGTATTGATTGCAGCTGGGGTTATTGTGGGCAGATCGACACATCGTCGAGCCCGGCCTCTACCAAATCGCCGGTGCTGGATCCGTCGGAGACCCGCGCCCGGATTTGCACGCTGCTGCCGGCTGGGATCTGCGACGTGGCCTCCGTCCAGGCGGCGTTCACCGTCACGTCACCGATCGACACCAGGTCGGTCCACGAGCTGCCTCCGTCGGTCGACAGCTGCAGGCGGAAATAGTCGCCCGAGGCGTCGTCGCCGGCGTCCCGCTGACCGTGGAAGTACCACACCGAGAGATCCGACGCCGCCGAAACCCCATAGGTCGGTGAGGTCACCACACACTCGCCGCCGTCCACGTCGTCGCTGCCCGCGCTGGTATTGGGCGCGGTGAACAACGCGTTGCCGGAGCCCGAGGTGTGATCCCCCGCGACTTGGGTGGTCACCCCGCTGTTGACGACTTCGGTCGGAGCTCCGGCGACAAAGGCTCCCGTGGAGCAATCGCCGCTGGTGGTCCAAGCCGAGGCGCCGCCGGAGAAGTCTTCGTCGGCGGCACAGGCGCCACCTCCGCCGCCACCGCCGCCTCCTCCTCCGCCTCCTCCGCCGGTGACGGCGAAGACCAGGTCGTCGGTATCGTCGTAGTTGCTGCTACCGCAGGTGCTCGGAGCACCGTTGTAGCGGAAGTTGGCACGAACCGCTTGATGGGCGCCGCTGGGCAAGGTGTATTGCGACGTCAACGTCTGCAAGCCTCCGGCCGATAGATCGAGGGTGGTGATCAGGCTCCACGACGGATTGCTCGCGTCCGCCGTGTAGTAAAGGTCGAGGTGATCGTTGGCGCCGTCGGACCAAGCGTAGACGGTCGCTGCGACCTCCACGGTGGCGCCGGGAGCGAAGTCGCTACCCTCCAAAGTGCGCACCACCAATCCGTCCAAGGACTCGTCGCTGTGGTAGGTGCCCGAAGCGCCGTCGGTGCAGCCGTCCAGGGTGTTGGGTTGATTGGGCTCCGCCGGGCTCAACGTGCCGCGGCTGTCGAGCAGCGACGAGGAGTCGCAGCTGCTGCCGACGACCGCGCAGGCCGGTGCTCCCAGGGACGGATCGTAGACCGCGGTCTGAGGTCCACCACCGCCCACGGGCCGGATGGTGACGGCAATGCCGTTCGACGCCGACAGGCCACCTGAATCGCTGACCGAGCCGGTGATCGTGTGGGTGCCTGACGATAGGGAGCCGGTTTGCACCGAAGCGCCGCTGCCCAAGGCACCGTCGAGACTCGACGACCACGAAATAGCCGCCGACACATCTCCGTCTTCGGCGTCGGAAGCGCTGCCCGTGAAGGCGACCGTCTGACCCTGGTCGAAGACCGCGCCGTCCGCCGGGTCGGTGATCACCACCGACGGCGGATTATTGGTGGCGCAGGCCGGGCTGGCGGAGCAGCTGCTGTCGTTGCAGTCGATCAGCCCGTCGCAATCGTTGTCTTGACCGTCGGCACAGCTCACCTCCGGATTCTCCGTGATCACACAGCCACCGGCCTTGGTGATCTGGAATCGGTCGGACACGGTGCCGCTGTCGTTCAAAAAGCGGGCATCGAGGACTTGGTCGTTCAAGTCGAGGATCACAGAGCCCAGCTGGTTGATGGAGGCGTACATGGCTGGATGGTTCAAGCTGCCACCGCTGATCTTGCCGGAGCTGCCGGCGACGACATACACCGAGCCCTCGTTGGCCTGAGTGCCCGACGGTTTTTCGTAGGCACCCGTTCCCGCGGGATCGCCGCTACCGGAGTCCAGCACCATGGAGCTGCTCAGGGATCCCGACGAGCCGTAGTGGCCGTCGAGCAGGTACGAGCGCTCATAGCTGTGGCTGTGGCCGGAGAGCACCAAGTCGACCCCGTAGCTTTCGAGCATCGGCAAGGCGTTCTGACGCATGTCGATCAGCCGGCCCTCGGAGTCGGAGTCATGGGATCCCTTGGTGTAGGGCGGGTGATGCCAGAAGGCGATGATCCAATCGGCGGTGGTGGCTTGTAGGTCCGCTTCCAGCCAGGTCAGCATGTCGCCGCTGACGGAGCGATCGGTTTCGTAGGAATCCAAGACCACGAAGTGGGCGTTGGCATAGTCGAAGGAGTAATAGGCCTCGGTGCCCGACGCCAAACCGCCCGCTTCCGCCGAGCGTGGGAAGGTGAAGATGTCGTAATACGGGCCTGTTTGGCTCGCCGAATCCGCGGTATGGCCATCGTGGTTGCCCAGGGTCGACCACACCACGGTTTGGCGCAGCAGCTCCGGATACATGTCGAAGACTGCGGCTTGGTATTCGGAATCCGTGCCGTCGTCGTAGGCGTTATCGCCCAGCATCAGCATCAGATGGGTATAACCCGATCCAACCTCATTGCGATAGGCGTTGTAGACGTTGGCGGCGTTGGCGTTGGCCGTGCCGGAATCGCCGATCACCCAGATGCGGGACTCTTGGGTCGAGCCGGCGGCCGGCGCCGTCTCGAAGAAGAAAGTATTTCCGCCCGCGTGATCCTCGCTGGTGGAGCCGACCGCGTAGTAATAACGGGTGGCCGCCTGTAAGCCGGAGACCCGCACCTCGTGCTCGGTGGTCACCGAGGAGTCGGTCGCCGACTGGCTGAGATTGCCCGCGGTGGTGCCGTATCGCACTCGGCTGTCGGTGGCGGTGTCGGTTCGCCAGCGCAGGGTCACGGCGGAGGGCGTTCCCATTTGCAGATAAGGCCCTCGGGTGACGAGCACACTGCCCGAGCCGGTGTTGCCGAGCAGCTCGAGATCAAAGCTGATGTCGGAGCTGGAGCCGTTGCGCTGGTGGATCTCCACCGCCAGGGTATTGGAGCCCGCTTGCAGCAGAGCCGCAGATTGGCTGGAGAGGTTCCAGGCGGATTCGTCGGCCCCCGCCACCGTCGCCGAGGCGTAGGTTTGATAACCCGGTGTGCCGCTCGGCATATTGGAGCGCCAGATCTCCGTGCCGTTCAAATAGACCACTGCACCGTCGTCCCGGATCACCCGCAGGGTCAAGCTGCCGTAGGACGCGGGATTCGACACCGAAAAATCGTGGCGAAAATAGGTGGTCGGATATTTGTCGGAGCTGCTGGGGCCGTAGGAGACCACGGTGGCTTCACCGCCGTCGCCGTAACCCAGCTGTGCCGGACCCGAGGCCCAAGAGGAGTCGTTGAACGAAGGTGCCTGCCAAGCGGTGCCTTGATTCGAGCCGTTGTCGAGATACTTCCAGGTGGAGCCCGGTGCCACCAAAGTGTCCTGGGCGCCGGCGCTCAGGGCCAACAAGCAGCCGAACAGCAAGTGAAATAAAGATTGGGTTGCGAGTCTCACGATCATTCTCCTTGTCCATCAAACAGGGGTGCAGGTATGAACGCTGCCCGGCTTCGGACAGCACCGAGCCTCCAACGGCTCGACCCGAATAAGCCGCGGCCTTTGAAGGCGCTGACGGGATATGTGGGCTTACAAAGCAAAGCCTGGGCCAATGCCGCCGGATTTCGATGAAGATCAGGTGAATGTACGTAAGCCCCTATGTATCAACACATAGAGGAAAGAGTGGAGATGTGGAGAACACCGCGAAAGAGCGGGTTCGGAGCCTGTTCTCGGGGCCGGCCTCGTTTTGGAGCCGGCCAGATGGCTTCGAAATAGGACCGTTCGGAAGCTCAGAGGTCCAGGTCGGACATCTTGCGCGCCAGCGTCGACCTCGACACGCCGAGCAAGGTCGCCACCTTGCGCCGGCTGCCGCCGGTCTTTTCGAGCGCCGCGAGGATCAGCTCACGCTCCAGCCGTTGGACGTGGGTCTTGAGCTTCCAGCAGCCCTCGGCCTCACCGAAAAGGAGACCCTTGGACGATAAGGTCTCGGTGGCGCTTTTCTTGCCGTCGAACCTTTCGGACAGATGGCCGATCTCGACCACTGCGGCAGCCCTCAGATTTCGAGCCGTCCGCGCCGCCTCGTGCTCGAGCTCTCGGATATTGCCCGGCCAGCGATAGCTGTTGAGGGCTTCGACCACTCGATGCTCAAAGCCTTCTACTGCAAAATCGGGACCCGCGAAGGCACGAAGGAAGTGCTCGAATAGGGGAAGGATGTCGACCGGTCGGCGTCGAAGCGGCGGCACCTCCAAGACATAACCCGCCAGACGATAGTAGAGATCTCGACGGAACCGCCCGGCCTCGATCAGCTCCGATAGATCACGGTTCGTCGCCGCCAGGATCCATGTGTCCACGGTCACCTCACCACCGCCCACGGGATGCACGGTCTTTTCCTGCACGACCCGCAAGAGCTTGGCTTGGAGCTCCAGGGGCATCTCGCCAATTTCGTCCAAAAATAGGGTTCCACCGTCGGCGGAGCGGAATTGGCCGAGCCGGGGCTCGACACCCGTCGCCACGCCCCGCCCGATGCCGAACATCTCCGACTCCAACAGCTCCGCGGGAATGGCCGCGCAATTGACCGCCACGAACGGACCGTCGCGACGATCCGACGAATCGTGGAGGATCCGCGCCACCCGATCTTTACCGACGCCCGTCTCACCGCCGATCAACACCGATAGGTCGGTGCCCAGAAGACTCTTCATGGCGGCATACATGGCCAGCACCGACGCCGACCGGCCGATCCAAAAACCCTCGGGAAAGACCAATTCCTCGGGCACGCCTTGGGGCAGCGATGCCGAGGGACCGACCAGGGGGCGAATCGCTGAATCACGGACGCCGGACGCCTCCGAAACCGGGCCGGCCCCGTGTGCGGCTTGCTCCTCGGCCAGGCGCTGAGCCTGTACAGCGCGCATCTCGGTGACCTCTCGCACCAACACTATAGCCGCCGATCGACCGTTTAGGCGCAGCGGGCTGACCCAGGCTTCCATCCAACGGGCGGGCTCGTTTCCGAGGGAAAAGGCATGCACGAAGCCGTCGCCGGAATCCTCCCAAGACACTTGCAACCGTTGCAGGATCTCCCCCAACCAAGCCGGTCGGTGGCCCTCCGGAACCAGCTCTCGCCCGCTCTTGTTGGTATCCAGAAGCTTCCCGGAGTCACACGCCACGACCAGCTTGGCGGTGGATCGCTCTTCGAATAGAGCCCGATATCGGTCCTCGGACTCGGACACCTTCTTCATGGCCGCGGACAGCTGCTCGTTCTGTCGAGCGATTTGCCGCTCGGCGCGGACTTTGACCACCACAATGGCCGTCGACAGCCCCATGAACAACACCAAAGCCGCCATCACCGCCCGCTGACGCCGCAGCTCCGAGGCGTCCAGCTCCGCCTGCCGACGCAGCAGCTCCAGCTCCTGTTCTCGAATCGCCGCCTCGAAGCGAAGCTGAGCCTCTTCCATGGCGGCCCGATTCTCCTCGCTGTACATACGACGGCTCAGCTCTTCGTGAGCTTCGAGGGCCCGGCGTGATTCCGCGGGACGCCCGAGGGCCCCCAGGGAGACGCTCAACGCCCGTTTGGCCCGCAACATTTCACCGGAAGCGTCGATCTCGCCGGCGATCGCCAAGGCCTGCTCGAGACTCGCCAGGGCTTCTCGATGGCGATTCTCGTCCTGGTGCAGCTCGGCGATATCGATCAATAAAATCGATTCCCGCCGGCGATCCCCGATGTCTCGCCGCATGGCCAAACTCTGACGGTAATAGTCCAAAGCTCGCTCCGGATCGCCCTGATCTCGATAGATATCTCCGATAAATCCCAACGAAATCGCGACCCCGGTCGGGCTGCCGATCTCTTCTTTCATCTTCAAGGCCTGTAGCTGGGATTCCAGGGCCTCTTGCAACCGACCCAGTCGGCGTTGGACATCGCCCATCACCGACAGCAGGCTGCTGATCTCCCGCTGATTTTGCACTTCCCCTTGAAGGGCCAACGCCTGCCGATATAGGGATAAAGCCTTCTCCGGCTCGCCGATATCCGAATGCAACACGCCGATGTTGCGCAGCGACCAGGCCACGCCGCCGGGGTCGGCCGCCTGCTGAAACGCGTCGTGGGCGGCGACATAGGAGTCCATGGCCTTGGGGTAATCGCCCATTCTCCAATGGGCATAACCGATGCCGTTGGAGGCCGCGGCCCATCCCCGTCGATCACCGATCTGCTCGTACAGCTCGCGTGCCTCGGTCGATGCCCCCAGGGCCTCGCGGTGTTGCCCCAAACGGCGGATCGCGTTGGCTTTGCGTCGCAGGGCCTCGGCGAGGATCGGGGTCTCGCCGAGCTTCCGAGCCCCGCTCTCCGCCTCTCGGCAATAATCCGCGGCTTGCTCATGGCGCTCCCGTCGGTAGGCGGCCTTGCAAAGATCCAGCAGAATCTCCAGACGCCGGCTGGAGGTCTCGTCGTCACCGATCAGCTGCAAAGCCTCGGTGCCGTAAACCAGAGCACGCTCGGGCTCATGGTCCACCGCGGCCCGGAGCGCCTCCAACAGCCCGTCGAGACGTTCCTCTTCGGGTTGAGGTTGGGGTTGAGCCGAGATCGCGACGCTCCACGCCACCACCAGCAACAGAAACCCAGCCAGTGACCTCATGGCCTTTCGGGCAGTGCTGCCGCCGTCGGGAAGCTATCCGTTCGAAACGGTGACGCCGGCAACCCTTCCACGTTGTAGAGGTTGGCACCTTCGGGATTGTTGCTCCACGCGTATCGGACCGCGATCGGCTCAGGCACGGCTTCGCTGCGAACGATCACGCGATCTCCCTCGATCCAGGCTTTCGCCCACACGAATCGTCGATCGGCCCCCGCGATGGCAAATTGCTCGAGCTCGCCGTCCTTGGCCAGCAAACCTCCGCCGACGTGGTCGAAGGTGAGCACGACCCGGTCCTGCTCGATCCGATGCTCACGGTAGGTCGGCCCCGACCACACCAAACTCTCCTCTCCATAGACCAGATGACGCGCGGCCAGGGACAGCCGCAGGCCGACGTCTTGTTTGTTGCGTGGATGGACATCGTCGGCGTCGCCGATGTCGATGATCACCGCTTGGGCGGTCTGGGGCAGCTCCAGGGTTTGGGATTGTGATTCCCGCAGCACGGCCCAATCGCTTTCACCCGGCTGCTCCGCGGGTTTCATGAAATTCGCCAGCTGCACGAAGAGGAAGGGCAGATCGTCGAGGCCGTAGCGCCGACGCCAGTCTTGGATCAGACCGGGGAAACGCAACCGATATGGGTAAGCGTCCTCGGGACCCGCATTGGATTCTCCCTGGTACCAGAGCACGCCCCGGACTGGGTAATCGAGGATGGGGTGAATCATCTGGTTGTAGAGCAACGTGGGGAATTGATTGGCGTTGGTGCTCGGGTCGTAGCTGAAGGAGCCGATGCGAAAACGCCACTCCGAAGCCAAGGAACGTCGGTGGCCGTCGAGCTCTAGGAAGAGCATCTCCGGCGGACCGTAGATGCCGCCCCCCAACCCCGTGTCGGTCACGCGGACCGCGATCACGTTGTCTCCCTCTCGAAGGTCTTCGATGGGAATCGGGTAAACCCTGGGCACATCGTAGGATCGTTCGAGGCCGCCGATCTGTCGACCGTTGAGCCACGCGGTATCCGTATCGTCGATCATGCCGAGGCCGACCCTGGCGGGTTTCCCGTTCGCCCGTAGCGCTTTCAGCTCGTCGGCGCTCAGCGCGAAGCGATAGCGAAACCAGACCACCCCGTCGAGGCCCGTCCAGCCCGCCCCTTCCCAACGCCCGGGCAGCTCCATCTCATCCCAATTCCCGTCGTCCAAATCGGGATCGGCCCAGACGGCCTTGGACCCGCTCATACCCAGATCGTGCTCCGGCAGCTCACCGAGCTGCTCGCGGATCTTGGCCAACAACTGGCTTTCCTCGTCCTCGAGCTGCCGTGCCACCTCCCGGGCCGCCTGCTCGTCGTCCCTGAAACCCAAGGCCGTAGCGCTCATCCAAGGCTCGATCCGACTACCACCCCACGACGAGTGGATCAGACCGATGGGCACGTCGACCTCTTTCCTCAGCTCCCGGGCGAAGAAATAACCCACCGCTGTCCAGCCCCCGACGGTTTCGGGAGAGGCCACGGTCCACTCGCCACCCACCAACCGGTCCTCGGGTTTCAGGGAGCTCGATCTCGGCACGGCGAAATGCCGAATGGAGCGATCCGTGGCCACGGCGATCTCCGCCTCGGCATCTCGGGCCTGAGCCACCGGCCACTCCATATTCGATTGCCCCGAGCACAGCCACACATCACCGACCATGACATCGTGGATCTCCCGCTGAAAATCCTCTGCTCGAATCCGAAGAAGATGGGGACCACCGGCGGGCCGCGCGGGCAGGGTCACCTGCCAGCGACCTTCCGCGTCGGCCCGACCGGAAAACGATTGCTCATCGAATTGAACCTCGACGTCGGTTCCGGGGTCGGCCCAACCCCACAGAGGCACGGGCAGATCTCGCTGGATCACCATGCCGTCGGCGATCAGCCGAGAGGGCTGAAAGCCATCGGTCTCAGCCGGCGGCTGATCCGCCGAGCAGCTCAGGACGAGCACGGAGGCCAAGCAAAAGAAGACACGGAGCGGACGGCTCGAAGTCATGGAAAAGCTCCTCAATTGAATGGGTGCTGCGAGCATACCGCGTTCCTAAGGACCTCTTATCGATCTGCCCTTCTCGATCTGCCCTTCTCGATCTGACTTCTTCTCGACCGATGGAACCGTCGCGATCTCACCGTAGGGTCCGGTGATAGGCTTCGGCCGATCCACCTGACCTCCGACCGGCCTTTCAATCGGGAGCCCACCATGAGCGAGCACTTCACCAATCCGGTCACTCTGGCACTCCGTGACCACGCCATGACATTTCCCGAGACCAGCGAGGGGGCCTCCTGCGTGAATCGCGCTTTCAAGGTGCGGAAGAAGAACTTCCTCTTCGTGGGCGAAAAGGACGACGGCGCCTGCAAGGTCATGCTCAAGCTAAAACCTTCCCTCGACGAAGCCCAGGACGTCGCCGGCGGCGACGATCGATTCGAGGTCGGCAGCTCCGGCTGGGTGACGGTCCGCTTCCATGCCTCGGACCTTCCGGACGTCGAGCTCTTGAAGCGGTGGGTCGACGAGAGCTTTCAAACCCTCGCACCCAAGACTCTCGCCAAGCAGGTCGCGGCCCAAGGCTGAGCCCTCGACGGCGAGACCGGTAGTCACCCATGGCAGCTCTTTACGACCAAATCGGCATCACCTATTCCGCAACCCGTTCCACGGATCCGCGGATCGCGAGCCGGCTCTATGCCGAGCTTCGGGGAGCGACCCGCATCGTCAACCTCGGCGCCGGCACCGGCTCTTATGAGCCCGAACACGTGAGCTTGGTGGCGATCGAGCCGTCCGTTGAGATGATCTGCCAGAGGAAAGTCGGCTCCCATCCCGTCGGGCAGGCTTCCGCCGAGCACCTGCCTTTCAAAGACAAAAGTTTTTCCCACGCCATGACCGTGCTTTCCATGCACCACTGGGCGAACCGACCGCTCGCCTTCCGCGAGATCCATCGGGTGACCACCGACAGATTCATCGCCCTGACCTGGGACCCTACGTCCGATCGCTTTTGGCTGACTCGGGACTACTTTCCGGAAATCCATGAAACGGATCTGCGAATCTTCCCCGCTCTGAAAGAGCTTCAGGCACATTTCGATGACGTGCGCGTGAGCCCCTTGCCCATTCCGGAGGACTGCAAGGACGGGTTTCTAGCGGCTTTTTGGAAACGACCCCAAGCCTATTTGAGCAGCGAGGTCCGGCAATCGATTTCGTCGTTTTCCAAAATCGACAGGGTGTCGGAAGGTTTGGAGAGGTTGCGCAAAGACCTCGACAATGGAGCTTGGGCCAAGAGGAATCAGTCCATCCTGGACGCTCCGTGCCTCGACGTCGGCTACCGGATCGTCACCGCCAGGGTCCGGCCCTCGGATCCCTGATCGCGGGCTCGGCCGGAAGCTATCGCGGGCTCCGTCGGAAGCTGGAGCCGAAAGGCGGTCGGAAAAGTCCCAGCCTCGCGACTCCCTCCAACGTGTGAGCGTGTGTGCGTGTGTGCAGCAGACCGTCGACCCACCTTCGCCCCGTCTCCCGGGGCCCGAGGAGCGCAGATCATGATTCGCAAAACTCTCAACGCCACGGACCTGGGTGGCTGCCTCGTCAAGCTCTTCGGTTTGCCGTTTTTGTGCATCGGCCTGTGGATGACGGTCTCCATGGCCCAGGGGCTCTATTTCGGCTTCGCGTTTGAAGACTGGCGGCAGATCGAAGGCACCGCCCATCGACCCGAAGACGGCTCCTTCTTCGAACCGAATCTGGAATTCAGCTACGAATTCGAAGGCCGGTCCTACCGCACGGACCGTCTCAGCTACGGAGCCGTCGCCAAATCGAGCAGCTTCGTCCTAAAAACGTACGAAGACGGCGCCACCGTCGAGCTCTGGCTCGACCCGGAACGGCCGAGCCGCGCGGTCCTGCTGCCTCCCGATCAAGGGGCGACCCTCGGCATCTCGGCCCTCGGCCTGACCCTTACCGTCATCGGCGGTCTTTTATGTTTCGCCCGGGCTCGAAACCGCTAGCTCGAAGCCCTCACTCCGCTTTGTGCAGCACAAGCTGATTGAAGGGAATCTCGATACCGGCCTCGTTGAGCTTGTTGTACTCAGTAAGAATTTCGGTCATGTCGAGTCCTTTGGTAGCAGGAAATTGAACATGGGTACCCTGCGGCACCTCATGTCAAAAGGACCCGGGGAAGACTTCCCGGGATGCTCGAAGATTCGAATTTCTCAGAATTTAAGCACGCATCCAGATTCGAGCCTAGACTAAAAACATGCTACAATGACATCTCTCATCGCAGATCTTTCCATCCCCCACTACCTTAGGATAGATGCCGTGCTCAAAGAATTATCGCTGAAATGCTTCCTCGTGCTCACCGTGCTGCTCATCGGCCTGACGGCCGCGGGTCCGGCCACCGCCTTCACCGATCTCGACGTCCGCCTTGAGCCGATCCAGCCCCTACCCGGCGAGGACTTCGTCATCGTCATCGAGGGGATGAGCGAGTCCCTGCCCGTGGGGCTCGAAGACCTCGTGAGAACTGATCAGGGTCTCGAGATTCAGCTCTATCGCCCCTCTTGCGCTCCGCCGTGCCCCGCCCAGAGCTTCCGTCTCGATCTCGAGATCGACGGGTCCTCAAACCCGTTCAGCGAGGGATTGGTGGAGCTGTGGATCAACGGACGGGTAGGCATCGAAAACGATCGCAGCACCCTATTTCGGACCTACTTCGCCGTCGGCGAGCTGTTCTTCCACTCCATGACGCCGGAAACGGTGCTCAACCCATGGACCCCCACCGACAACGAGCGTGTGCAGCTGCTCGTGCCGGTCGTCGCCAATGTTTGCGGCCCGAGCCCGCCCAGGCTCGACCGAATCGAGCGCAACGGCTCGCTGATCTCGGTCTTTCTCAACTTCAGCCCCGGATTCGGCGGCGAGTTTCTGAACGGCGAGAGCCCGGATCCCAAATGCTCTCCGGCGGTGCCCTATTTATCGGCCACGCCGGTGGACCTCGGGGTGCTGGAAGCCGGCACCTACAACCTGGAGGTCTTCTTCCGCAGCACCCGTGACGACTCCCTGCCCATTCGGGTGAATAAAAGACCGTTCCAGGTGACCGACGCGCCCGACTTGGTCAGCCTTCAAGGGGATCGCTTCCAAGTCGAGGTCGAGTGGCGCGACGCCGCAGGCCAAGTGGGGGTCGGCAAACCGGTGCCGGGGCCGTCCGCCGACTCCACACTTTTCACCTTCTTCGGCTCCGAAAATTGGGAGCTGCTGGTGAAAGTCCTCGACGGCTGTTCCATGAATAATCGTTTCTGGGTCTTCGGTGCCGCCGCCACGGATGTGGAATACACCATCACCGTGACCGACACCCAAACCCAGGCGGTTTGGACCTATACCAACCCCCTCGGCAATCCCTCGGCGGCGATCAACGACACCGACGCCTTCAACACCTGCCCCTAGAATCCTCCCTCGGCAGGGTGGGGTGCCTATCCAAAATCCGTCAGCCCCCCGCCCTGCCCATACGGCTGTGCAACGCCACCGCCAAGGCCACACCGACGCCGATGCCGACGGCGATATTGCCAGTGGCGGTGCCGATGGCCAAACCGACCCCCACTCCGATGGCGATGAACCCACGGGATTTTCGGTTCCGGTCTTCTTTTCCTGGTTCGTGTAATTCTGAGCTCAAGTGGTTGTCTCCCCTGCCCGGGAGCCGGCGCGCCAAAACGGCGACAGCTCCATGCTTTTCGGTCTTCACTTCTGCTCAGTCCGCTACGGCCGGAAAGCCTCGCTTATTCTCGTCTCCCGCCACCTCGCCGGCCGTTCGCGGCCACCCCACGATCCGAGCGCGAAAAATAATTTCCATCTCGCTCCCCCCTCGAGCGGAGAACGGGATTTCTACTTGTATAACCCGCCGAGATCCCTCGGAAAACATCACAAGGAGACTTCCTATGCGTCATCCGCTGAACACCCTAGCCATGACCTCCCTCGCGCTCGTCGTGCTCGCCTTGGTGCTCGCCGGACCGGCTTGGTCCGCCACCTGCCGCGGTTACACCACCACCCACACGGGCACCAGCGGCCCGGACTACATCTTCGGATCCGCTAACGCCGACGTCATCGCCGGCCTGGGGGGCAACGACGTCATCTTCGGCCACTTCGGTGGAGATCGCATTTGTGGCGACGACGGCCACGACGAGATTCACGCCAAGGCCTACGGTTACGACGGCCTACGCAATTGGCTTTACGGTGACGCCGGCAACGACAAAATGTGGGGCGCCGACGGCAACGACATCATGGAAGGAAACGACGGTAACGACTGCATGTACGGTGGTGGTGGCAACGACTTCATGCAGGGCGGCTGGGGCGACGACAAGATCTACGGCCAAAACGGTAACGATCAGATCGAAGGCAATTGGGGCTACGACTACATCGACGGCGGCAACGGCACCGATAGCTGCATCCAAGGCGAGGTCGTCGTCAACTGCCCCTGAGCCCTGACGCGATCCGCGAGCGGGCGAGCTATTACGGCTCGTCCGCCCTTCCACCCCTTCGTTGAATCGCCACGCCGTTGAATCGGCATGCCACTGAGGATTCCCATGAAAGCGCCGATCTCCATCCAAGCACCGTCGGCTTCGTTCCGGCTTGTCTTCACCTATTTGCTGTTGCTCGCGACCTGCTCCGTCGCCATCGCCGATTCCCCGATCTCCGCCCGATCGGAGAGCCTCGAGTCGAGCTCCCAAGAGCAGCGGCGGCCGAGCTCTCCGGAGCTGAGGATCGAAGGTTCGGTCCTCGACCCCGAGCGACGTGCCGTGACCGATGTCCGAGTGGAGCTGAGGGCCCTCCTGCCCTCCGGAGCCGACCGACCCACCGTCTACGCTGAATCCGACGCCCGCGGTCGATTCGCCGTGCTCGCCCCCGCAGCGGGGGTCTACGCCCTCACCGTGTCGGCACCGGGACGGGTGCCGCTGATCTACGAGCCGTTGCCGGTGGTGGAGTCTCGACGGCTCCACGGGGCGGTTTTGCCCCCGGCCGAAAGCGCGGAAATCACCGTCCGCTACGCCGACGGACGTCCCATGAATGCCTTGGACGCCATGGGCGGCCTGCGAATTGAAGCGACTTCTTCCCATCTGGCGCCTGCCCCTGGACATCGCGGCTGGCGGCCGGCCCTCCGGACCACCGCCGTCGGTCCGGACGGTCGGGCCGTGGTGCCCCGTTTGCGCGGCGAGCTGCTCGACCTGGTGTTGCGGCGGTTGCGGCGATCGGACACCGCCAATGTCGACGGGCAAATCGACCCTGAGATCGACCGCGAGATCGACCGTCGCTCCGGTGTGACCCAAGCGAGCTTTTCCTTGACGGAGACCTCGACGATGCGCATGGAGCATGCACGACGGAAGGTCGAGCCCACCGGCGAGATGCTCCGAGCTCGGGGTCGTGTGCTCGGAGCCGACGACCAAGGCTTGGCCGACGCTTTGGTGTGGAGCGACGACGATCCCGGCCGCTTCACCATCTCCCGAGCCGACGGTCGATTCGAGCTACCGGCTCGGCCCGGCACCTCAGCCGCCAATCCGACCGCCGGCTCGTGGTCGGCCTTGGCGCCGGGTTACCAACCGGTGACCGTCACCGTCGACTCCGAACAGCCCTTGATCCTGCGGCCGGCCCCACGGCGCGCCGGCTTCGGACGGGTGCTCGACCTCGAATCGCGTCCCATCGCCGGCGTGCTCGTGACCGTGCGGGCGGCCCGAGATCATCGATCCGCCCACTCGCTTTTCGCCCACACCCGCACCGACGACGACGGCACCTTCTTCGTCGATGCCCTGCCGGCGCCGGTGGTGGATTTGAGGGCGCACCATCCCGATTTTGTGGCCACGGTGGTGCCGGGCATCCAGACGGATCTTCGCGCGGATATGTCTACGGAATCCGACGGGAACCATGGAATAGATATTGAGCTCGACACAGCCGGGGACCCGGGCAGCCGGGCCGTGGATCTAGGCACGGTCTTTCTCGCCCCGGGCGCACCCTTGCACGGACGGGCCGTCGACCAGGCGGGACGCCCCGTGGCCGAAGTGAAAGTTTGGGCGTCCGCGGACCTGAGCACACCGACCCGCCGCTTGCTCAGCCGCCCGCCCTCCGGGGCTCCGGACGCGGTGAGCGATGCCGACGGGCGATTCGTCATCACCGGCACCGGATCGGGTGACCTTCGCCGTCTGCACTTGCGCGCCGAAGGATTCGTGCCGCAGACCCTAGCCGCGATGCCCGCCGGCAACGAGGCTCAGCGCCCCTTCCGAGCCGTGCTGCGGCGGGGTCTCACCGTCGACGGCCGGGTGCTCGACGACCAGGGCCGACCCGTGGCCGACGCTCACGTCTCCGCCGAGCCGGTGATCGCCCTGGATCAGCCGACCCTGCCCGGCCCCGAGGCCTACGGGTCGATCCGCACCGACGAGCAGGGCAGATTCCGCTTCACCACCCTCAGCCCGCGCCACTACGAATTTTCCGTGCAAGCAGCGGGATTCCGTCCCTCGCAGACCCAAGGCCTGGACCTACGTGCCGTCGAGGGGCCCGAAGCCCCTTCTTCCCTGGTCTTTGACCTCGAAAGGGGCGCCGTGTTGCGCGGACGGATCACCAACGATCGGGGCGAGCCCGTGGCCGACGCCCGCGTGCTGGTGTCGAGAGTCGGGGCCTCGACCGACGCCCAAGGGCGCTATCGGGTGGACGGCCTGGACCCCGGCCCCCAGGTGGCCCGCATCGTGCACCCGGCCTATCGTGCCGCCGAGCGTCCGGTGGAAATCGTGGGCCTGGAGCCCCACCGGCTCGACGTGGAGCTGCCCGCCGGCCATCGGGTTTTCGGCCGCACCGTCGACCCAGAAGGCCTGCCCGTGCCCCGCGTGAGCCTATATTTCGATCTGGACGAGGCCGAACAAGCACAAGCCGTGCTTCGCCGTTCCACGTCCGACGCCGACGGCTTCTTTGAGCTGGCCGATGTGCCCGACGGCACCTACAGCGTGGTCACGGAGCGTCCGGGATTCGCCACCGTGGAGCTGCCGGCGGCGCTGCGGGTCGACGGCGAGCCCGTGCACGATCTCGAAATCGAGCTCGAGCGGGGAGCCACCGTGGAAGGGGAGATCCTCGGCGTGGATTTCGAGCAGTTGGCCTCGATTCAGGTACGGGCGGAGGGCGAATCCGGACCATCCCTCGACGGCCGGGTCAGCCACGACGGGCGATTCGTGATCGAAAACCTGCCGTCCGGACCCTGGCTGCTGACCGCCGAGCTGCCGGACGACGCCCGTCAGGCCCGGTCTCGCCTGCGCATCGAGCCCGGCCGACTGCGCATCCGTCGCGACCTGCGCTTCGACGGCGGCGAGCTGTCGGCGGAAATTCTGCTCGACGGCGAGGCTCTGGCCGACGCCGAGGTCACCCTCGAAGGCCGCGACGTGGCCCTCACCCGCTCCGCGCTCACCGATCATCTTGGTGAAATCCACATCTCCGATCTGGTCCCCGGGCGCTATCGCCTACACGTCTCCTATCCGCGCCGGTGGGTCAGCCACAGCCGGGAGCTGTCCATCAACAACGGTTTTCAGGACACGCGCATTGACATCGAAAGCCTGATTTTCGAGGGCATCGTGCGATCGGCGGACGACGGCGAAGCCTTGGCCGGCACCCGCGTTGGCCTGGGGTTTCTGGCAGCGGCTGGGGACCCACCGGCCGACGGCGAGGCGATGCATCTCTTCTCGGTCACCAGCAAAGACGACGGTAGATTCCATGTGCCCCGCCTGAGCGCCGGTCGCTATCGACTGCAGGTATCTCACGAAGGTTTCGGTGACCACGAGGAAGTCCTCGACCTGCGCCCCGGCATGCCTACCCACCCGGTGGAGCTTCGGCCCAGCCCCGGCTTCGAGCTGAAGGTGGTCGGAGGATCCGGCTCCGCGCCGCCCTGGGTGAGCGGACGCTTCCAACGGCACGACGGTCGGGAGATCTCCGAGACCCGGCCGGTGAGCGACGGCGTGGCGCGGTTTTCCTCCCTGCCCGCCGGTCGCTGGACCGCCTTGTGGAGCGCGCCGGGTCGAGCCACCGTCGAAGCTGCCGTCGAGGTCCCCGGTCGGCTGGAGGTGGACCTGCCGCCGGCCGCCGACCTCCAGATCCGGGTACCCGCCCTGGAGGAAAGCGATACCCTCGCCCAGGTGAGCCTGCGTTTGCCCGACGGTCGGACGGTCCCGGTCACCACCGAGCCCACCGGCCCCGCCCGACAACATCCCGTGATCGCCGGCGCGGCCCGCCTCGGCGGTATCCCCGCCGGTCCCTGGACCGTGGAGGTGCAAGCCGCCGACGGCCGGATCTGGCGGGCCGCCTTCGTGGCCGAGGCCGAGCGCCGACATCACATACAATTGGAGTGACATTTCTCTCATCACCAGGTCTGTCGCGTTGCCGTCCACACCGCCAGTCATGGGGTGCTGAAATTTTCACCCGACGTCTTTAGAAGCGATTTCCGCAGAGGAGCCTGCAAAAGCATGCAGGCAACACCCACAAACCGCACGGAGAGGAGAGACCATGCAACATCAAGATTCCGACCAACACGACAGCGCCCCAGGCAACCTGCCCGGCCCCGGCGGCCAACAGGGTGGCACGGCGAGCCACACCGGCCCACAAAATCCGGCCAAGCCCGAGCAGGACGGAAACGTCGACGGCCCGGACGATTGAGATCGGTGAGGGGATCGAGCGGTGTTCCTATGGCATACTTTGCCGGTGAGCACACCATCGGTCCCCGCGCCACCGAATCCCGCACAGGGGGAGCCCGTGATCGCTCAGGCCATCACGGACTTCCAGGCGAATCGTCGCAGAGAGGACGCCTTTCGGATTCTTTTCGAAAGCTACTACCGTCCGCTGCGACGATTCTTCTTGCGTAGATCCCTGCCGGCGGACCAATGCCTCGATCTGGCCCAAGAAACCTTGCTTTCCGTCTACCGCGCCCTCGACGGCTACCGTCCGGAAGCCCCCTTCGAGAGCTGGCTCTACACCATCGCCCGTCGGGTCCACCTGAAGTGGCTGCGCGACCGCTCCCGGGTCAAACGCTCCGGCGAAGAAATTCCCTTGGACGAAGGCCCGCAAGCCGCTCCCCTCAGCGACTCGTGGGTCGACGGGGCTTCTCCCCTGGGCGAGGTGCTCGACTCCGAGCGGCGGTTGGAAGTCCGCGCCGCCGTGGCGCAGCTGCCGGATCAAATGCGTCGATGTTTGATGCTTCAGCTCTTTCAAGAACGCAGCTATCGGGATATCGCCACCACGTTGGGCGTCTCCACTGAAACCGTGAAATCCCACCTCCGCGAGGGCCGCAAGCGACTCGCGGACGTCCTCGACCCTTCCCCAGGAAATCCGCCATGAGCTCCTATCCTGCCGGCTCAAATCCCGGACCCCATCCCGACGATGGCGCTTTGCTCGACCACCTCGCTCAAAAGCTTCAAGGCCAGGCCTTGAAGCGGTTGCTCGACCATTTGGCCGAATGCGACGGGTGCGTGGACCGTCTCCTGGACCTGGAATCCCTGCGGCCTGATTCCTTGCGGACGGAAGCGCCCGGCACCGGCGCCGGCTCAGCGGTCGATTTCGAGCTCGAGGCGGCTTGGCGTGAGCTGCGTCCACGCCTCGGCTCAGTCGACGGCTCGGCAAACCATGTGGCCGACGACACGGCCGGCGACGCGCCCCGCGACCTCACCGCCGGCTCGACCAGCGACCCCGCGAAAGCCGGCGGCTGGTGGTCGAAGGTGGAGGTGCTGAGGTCGGCGGCGGCAATTCTGCTGGTGGTCGCCGGCCTGCTCACCGCCCGCGTGGCACAGCTGACGGATCATGGCCGAGAGCTGGAGCGACGCCTGCAAACACCCCAAGCCGACGTGCCCGTGTTGTATTTGGAAAGCGTGCGCGCCAACGGCCGGCCCGATGTCATTGCCGGCGGCGACGGCATAGCCCTGCTGATGGTCAGCCCCAGCGATCCTCGCGCTTTCGAAGCCTACGACGCTCGGCTGCTCGACGCCGATCAGCGGGAGATCTGGCGAGCCGACGGTTTGACCCTGAGCGAGCATGGCAGCTTGCGAATCGCCCTACCCCGCTCCCTACCGCCCGGCACCTATGGCCTGGCTCTCGAAGGTCGCCTCGATGGCCGGGCAGAGCCCCTCGAAACCCACCTTCTCGAGCTCCGATGAGCGACCTCCGGTCACGATGAATCTCCGAGCGTCGAGGTTGGCGTCTTCGGGATTTGCGCCTTTGGGATTTGCGCCTTCAGGAATAGCGCTGATCTCGGCCGGGTGGCTCCTCGCATCGTTGTGCTTCGGCTGCCATCGATCGGGCATCGAAGAAACCCCTGGGGGAAACCAGGCCGATCCATCGTCGGTGACCCAAACCCGACGACCTCTGCCCACCACCGCGACCTTCGAGCTCGACGGCACCATCCGCTCTCTCCGGGCCGAAGAACGGCATATCTACCCCATCGAGCTCGGAGCCGACGTTTACGTGGAGCTGTGGGCGGAGCAGCTGGGCATCGATGTGGTGGCCACCGTCCAACGACCCGAGGGTGGGACCCTGGAGCTCGACAGCCCCACCGGCAAGGTCGGCGCCGAGCGCCTCGTCTTTATCACCAAAGTTTCCGGTCAGTTTCGCTTCGAGGTCCGCGCCTTCGAGGATCAAGCCACGGGCAGCTATCGGGCCGAGCTTCGAGCCCAACGTCCACCCACCGCCGCCGATCGGCGCCGAGCCGAGGCCGCCGAGTGCTTCCGCCAGGGTCAGCAGGCGGTTTGGGATCAGCAGTCGGAGCGGGCGGAGCAGGCGTTTCAGGCGGCCCTCGACGGCTGGGGCGAGGGGCCGGAAGATGGTTGGTGGAAGGTCGAAACCTTGGATCGCCTGGGTCGGCTCGCAGCGTCGCTCCGACAAGCCCGCTCCATCCCCCTGCACGCTGAAGCGGCGAGCCTCGCCGCCCAATCGAGGAGCTTCGAGCAAGAAGCCATCAACCGTTTTCTGCTCGGCCGAGAGCTGCGTCGCTCCGGCGAGCTCGAGGAAGCCCGTCGAGAGCTGGAACGGGCCCTTGAGCTCTATCTGGCTCAGGATGATGCCTACGGCCAAGCCTTGACCTACGACGAGCTCGGCGACGCGCTTCAGGATCTCGGCGAGCTTCAACAGGCCCTCGAAGCGTTCGAGCGCGCCCGCGAGCTGTGGCGAGCTCAGGGTTATAAAGACCATGAGGCCTCGATCTTGAATGATCTCAGCCACCTGGCCATGGACCTCGGCCGCTTGGACCGGGCGCGGGATCTGTTGCAAGAGGCCGACACCATTTGGCGATCCCTCGACCAGGGCTCCGAGCGAGCCTACACCCTCGACCTGCTCGGCCAGGTCGAGCAGGACGCCGGTCGGCTTCCGGAAGCTCGGCGCCACCTGGAAACGGCCCTCGAGCTGTACCGAGATTCCGATGCCCAGGGGCGCGCCACCACCCTCGCCAACCTGGCCCAAGTCGTCGGCTCTGAGGGTGACAGAGCCCAAGCCCGGGACCTCTACCGTCAAGCCCTCGACATCTTCGTCGAGCTCAGAGATCGGCGTTCCGCCGGTCATGCTTGGAATAATCTGGCGTCCCTCGCGTCCGCCGAAGGTCTGTATGACGAATCCCTCGACGCCGCCCGTCAGGCCCTGGAGATCTTTCAAGATATCGGCCTGGCTGCCGGCGAGGCCGAGGCCCAGCACCAGATGGCCAAGGCCCTCCGGGGTTTGGGCCGCCTGCACGAAGCCCGCGAGCATTTGGCGTCCGCGGTGTCGGCATTCGAGGCGCTGCGCGGCAACGCCCGCAGCCCCACCCGGCGAGCCTACTTCTTCGCCGAGCTACAAAATCGCTACGACCGCTACATCGACCTGTTGATGGAGCTGGCGAGCGAAGATCCCCGCTGGGCAGTGAGCGCGTTCGAGGTCCACGAGCGGCGACGGGCTCGGGTGCTTCTGGACCTCCTGAGCACGCCGCGGGGCAACCACGGCGAGGTGACCGGCAGCGAGCTGAAGGACACTGAATCGAAGGACACTGAATCGAAGGACACTGAATCGAAGGACACTGAATCGAAGGACACTGAATCGAAGGACACCGTGCCGCGGGATTCGATCCCGGCCATTCAACGGCAGATCAATCAGCTTCAGCAACAACGAGCCCAAGCGCCGGAAGCCCGTCGTCCCGAGCTCGAGCGCCGGCTGCGCGAGCTCACCGACCGCCTAGCTGAGCTGCGCGCCCGACGGCTGCCGTCGACCGTCGCCGAGCCCCTCGACGCGGAGGCCATTCGCCGCACCGTGCTTGATGACACCGTGCTGAGCGACACCGTGCTGAGCGAAACCGTGCTCGATGACACCGTGCTGAGCGACACCGTGCTGAGCGAAACCGTGCTCGATGACACCGTGCTCGACCAAGAAACCGTGCTGCTGGCCTACGCCCTGGGCCGGTCCCGCGGTTTCTTGTGGTTGATCGACCGCCGAGGTCTGGTGCTCACCGCCGAGCTGCCGCCCGCCGACGAGCTGGACGGGCATATCGGATCGGCCTACCGAGCCCTCGCCTTGCGGCCCCGTCGGGAAGGCCGCCGACAACGGCGGGCAGCCCTATGCCAAGCATCCGACATCCTGCTCGGGCCGGTGGCGGAGCTGCTCAGCGGCCCGCTCGCGGGTCGTCGATTGGCGATCATGGCCGACGGTCCCCTCGAGCGGCTCGCCTTCGGCGCCCTACCCTTTCCCACCGGTTCAACCAGTCGCGCCGGCGCCGACGAAACCACGGGCTCCGACGAAGAGGCTTGCGCCGACTCGTTCTTAATCGAAAGCCACGAGCTGGTGCACTTGCCGTCCGCTTCCATCACCCACGCTTTGCGACGACGTCGAGCCGAAGCCGCCGAGCCCCGGCCGTCAGCCCTGGTGGTCGCGGATCCGATCTTCGGTCGCGGAGATCCGAGACTCGGCAGCCGAGGACAGCAGTCGACCGGCGAAGGTCGACACACCCTCCAGCGGCTGCCCCACACCGGACGCGAAGCGGAGATCGTGCTGCGAAACGCCGAGCTCACCGGCCGCCCAGGGCACGCCTTCGTCGGCTCGGACGCCACCAAAGTCAATTTGCTGGGCGACGGCGCGGGCGTCTACGGCGGCCTTCACGCTTTCGAGACCTTGCACTTCGCCACCCACGGCGTGCTCGACCCCGACTTCCCGGAGCTCTCAGCCCTCGCTCTTTCGCACCCCGATGGTCGTGCTCGGGCCGGTGCCGGCTACCTCTTCGCCCACGAAATCCAAGGGCTCGAGCTCAACGCCCGGCTGGTGGTGCTCAGCGCTTGCGAGACCGCCCTCGGCCGGGAGCTTCGCGGCGAAGGATTGCTCGGCCTCACCCGCGCTTTTTTTCAGGCCGGAGCCGACCGCCTGCTCGTCAGCCTGTGGAATGTAGACGACGCGGCCGGCGCCGAGCTGATGGAACGCTTCTACCGACATCTGTGGCAAGAGAACCTGGCCCCGGCCGCCGCCCTGCGCGCCGCCCAGCTCGACTTGCTCGCCGACCCCCAGCGCCGAGCCCCGTATTTTTGGGCGGGTTTCGTGGTGCAAGGCGATTGGCGATAGCTCGCCCTCGGCCCGCAACAAAAAAACTCCAAAACCCGTGGCGGGATTCCCAGGCTTCCCCGTAGTATCTGTTGAACACGGACGTTCCAGTCTACCCAGATCGAAATAGTTAGATACCACTGCAAACGCCTGTCCCCAGTGCCGCTCCGAGGCCACCCCGCGGCCACTTTCAAAGACTGTGGATCGGGCGATAAGGAGATGTCATGCTCAAAAATATTCAACATATTGCGGTCGCCGTCTTGATGATCACCGTCCTGATGATCTCCTCCCCGCTCAGCGCTCAAGAAGCAGACGGAGAGATCCACGCCGAGAATCCCACCTTCGACCCCGTGCAATATCGTCAGCTTCAGCAGGTGATGCCGGTCCTTTTGGAGACGGGCTCGTCCCAGGTCGAATCACTCAACGCGGACACTCCCCCACCGGTCTTCGAGCTCGACGGTCCGGTATTCGATCCGCTGGCCGAGCACAGCAAGGCCATGGGTTATGCCAAGGCGTTTCCCAACCGCCGCTACAACGAGGTGCGTCAGAAGTCGAGCCACAACAGCTTTCAGAAACAAGAAGCCCTCATCGACCAGCTCGTCTACCACCGCATTCGATCCCTAGAGCTGGACCTGCACACCAGCAAGGGAAGCTCCTGGCCGATCACCGCGCAAGATTGGTACGTCTACCATGTCGCCGGCGTCGACGCGGACACTACCTGCCATCGCTTCTCAGATTGTCTCGACGAGCTCAGGTCCTTTCACGATGCCACGCCCGACCATGAGGTGGTGACGGTGTTCTTGGATATCAAGGACAGCTGGCAGACCTCCGTCAACCCCACCGATTTGGACGCCCGCATTCAAGCTCACCTACCGTCTTCCGCGGTCTTCCGCCCGGCGGATTGGGTCTGGAACCATTGCTCCGGTGAAACCACCCTCAAAGGTGTGGCCTCCAACCCCAATTGTGGTTGGCCGATGCTCCGGGATCTCAGGGGTAAATTCATCTTTGTGCTCACCGGCGATTCGACCTATCTCAATCAATATGTTTCCAATGGCACCGCCGCTCTGGCCCGTACCGCTTTCGTCGCCCATAAAATCGACAAGCTCGAAGACATCGACGCCCATCATTACGGTGTGTTTTTCAACATGACCACCAGCAACCAGTCCCTGGCTGTCTCGATCAACTCCCGCAAATTCATCAGCCGTTCCTACTACGTGAACAGCTCCAGCGCATGGTCGAATGCGAAATTCTATGGTGTGCACCATCTGGCGACCGACAAGATCAACTACGACCAGGACACCTGGGCCAAAACCCACAACGCCAACGGCTGGCCGTTCGAATGCTTCGTCTCCTGCTCCAGCTCCCTCGAGGAAGAGCATCGAACCATCGGGGTCGAGGTCGACAGCGAGGATATTTGGGGCTCGAGCGACCACTTCCGATTCCACTACGAAATCACGTCCGGCAGCAACTTCTGGACCGCGGCCATCAACACCAAAAACAGCCACACGGAAGACTGGGCCAAGGGTTGCTTGATGGCCCGCCAAGCCTTCAGCTCCAACTCTCCCTACTTCGCCGTTTGTCGCCCCAACGACGACCATAGGTTACGCATTCAATGGCGCTCCTCCACCGGTGGCTCCACCAGTCGAACCGACGGCAATATCGTGCCCGACGACACCATCGACGAGGAGAGCATCACCCGGGTCGCGCTTTATGTTTACAACAGCGGCACCTGCGCCGCGGGTTACGGCTCCGTGGGCGGTAGCAGCTGGCAGCTGATCGGTTATAAATGTTTCAGCCAACCCCTGACTCGCCAAGGACTAGCTTCTAGCTCCCACGACGGCGGAAAGATTAAATTCCTCTACAGCTCCGTCCGGAAGAACGGCGTGCTCTATTCCAAAAACACCTTCCCTTACTCCTACAACTTCGGAACCGTCCGCACCGCTCAGGTCTTCGACGGCATCTTCCCCTGAGCTTGCGCTCGATCTCTGCGCTCGTCGTGAAGGACGCTCCCCGGAGCGTCCTTCACGCGTTCTGGCGGACACTTGGAACGCTGCTTGCATGTTCATATAGACACACCTTAGGCGCCGAGCGATCGCTCACCAGCTGTCGCTTCGCGCTCACGACGTCTTCTCCAGAAGACGAAACACCCAAGATGAAGGAGAAAGATTCTTTATGCCACAAGTTGACGAGCTGGCCACCGACGCACTTTTCACCCAATATCTCCATGTGGTCAACCGCTCACTCGGGATGAATCGCCACCTGACGCCTTATAAGCAAATTCTCAAAGCCGGTGAGACCTTTTTCGACGAAGGCACCGTGGCCGTGGGCATCTACAAGGACGATTTGAGCAAGGCCCACGACTGGTTCACGGTGGAATTCGACGACGGCACTTTTGCCCTAGAGCAGCACGGCAAGAGCGACGACGCGGACCTCGTGTGCAAAGTCAAGGAATCCCACTTGCACGAGGTGGTCGAGAATCCCAGGGAGTACGTCGAGAAGCCCTACAAGCTCGATCTCGACTGGCTGAAGAGAACCCTCCGATGGGTGAATTGATCGAGACCGAAGACCGCAAAACTTACATAGGCCGTGTAGATTCTGCACGCGTGCTCGCGGACGGTCCCGAAGGTAGAGGGGCTAGATGTAACCGAGAGCCTTGAGGGCGTTCTCTTCTTCCTCATCCAAGGGGCGCTGCCCGGGCGCGGCCACCGGCTCGAAGGATTTCTCCTCCAGCTGCCGGGCCAGCTCCCTCAAGATCCGAGGCGATGTCTTAGACACGTCTTGCTGCGCGTTGGGGTCTCTGCTGAGGTTGTAGAGCCTGAGCAGGCGCCGCTGAGGATCGGCGATTTTGAATCCCAGGCAGCGGTAGTCGTCACTCAAACCCAGGCTCAGCGGTGAGACGCAACCGTCTACCCGCAGCTCGATCCTTTGCGAGCCCGTGGCTCTCGGCAGCTCGAGCGCCTCTTCGACCCAGCGGTCGGAAAACATCTCCACGGTCGCCAAGGGCTCACCGTCCACCCTCACCTCGAGACGTCTCGGCTGATGAAAGGCGAGCACCTTGAGCTTCAAGGTCGAGTCGCTGTGATCGAAAGACAAAGAGCGGCTCACCCAAGCACCGTCGGCGTCCGCAAGGGGCAGGTGCTCCACCAAAAGATAGAGCTCGCCGTCCACCCGCCGAACCCAAGACCGTTGTTGATCGAGATATTGCACCTCCCCGTAGGCCGCGCGGTCCGGAACATATTCCGCGCCGGCCAAATAGGGCATCAAGCTGCTTCCGGACACCCGTCCCGGAGCTTCGATGCCCGCCAGATCCCAAAGGGTCGGTGCCAGGTCGATGGACCGCACCACATCGCTGACGCGACGAGGACCGGTGATCGACGGATGGAGCACGATCAAAGGCACCCGCAGGCTTTCCGGATACGTTTGGGTGTGCAACAACCGCCCATGGTCGTAAAGCTCCTCGCCGTGGTCCGACGTGATGATCCACGTGACGTCGGTCAGGCCGAGGGCTTCTACTTGGGATACGAATCGTTCCAAGACGCTGTCGAAATAGCGAAGGCCCGCGTCGTATTGGCCCTTGAGAAAGTCGACCTCCCCAGGATCCGGGTCTCGGAATCCACTGTTCACCGTGCCGATGTGGTCGGCGGAAACCGATTCCGGGCTCGATGGGGGATTCGATTCGAAGAGCCCGCGATATGGCTCCGGCGGAAAATAGGGATCGTGGACGGAGTAGGTGTGCAGAAAGAGGAAAAAGCGATCGTCCTTCTCTAGGCCCCGGAGAAATTCGAGCCCGCGTTCATAGGTGTCCTCCACATCGGTGGAGGCTTCGAACGGGTCGTCGGAGAACACCTCGAAACCTCGGGCAAAGCCGTGCGCACCGTGCATGAACCCCCCTTCCGTATGCCCGGACGTCCGGAAACCGGCGCCGAGAAAAGTCTCCGGCAGGGTGGGAATTTGCTCCGAAAGCATGTTGTTCGCGGGCGGCACCACCCCGTGCTCCTGGGGATAGAGGCCGGTAAAGATGGACATATGGGAGATGAGTGTGGCCGGTGCGTGAGCATAGGCTTGCTCGAAGACCACCCCCCGACGCGCCAACGCGTCCAAAAAAGGGCTGGTTTGCCGGTCGCTTCCGTAGATGCCGAGATGATCCGCCCGCAGGGTATCTACGGACAAGAAAATATAACCACGGGTTCCCAGCAAAGGGTCGTAAGGTGAAGGTTCTAAAGGTGCTTCGGGCTCATGGGAGCATGCCGCTAGGCATAGGGTCATCGCCATCAGCCCTGTCGTCGCCCATCGTCTGTCGAGCTTCATGGGCCGGAATTGTAATGCAAGATCCCACTGAGAGAAAAACCCTGCCCCTGCGATTCCCGAATCGCAGGCTTTCGCGGATCCGTGATCCGAGGCGATAGAGCGACGGGCGGCCCTGGCATGAAGCCCTAGTTTTCACAGGAAAGGCGAAGGCCCTCCCAATGGCTGACCAGCATGGAAGGGCACCTACGGCCCAGCCACCTCCCCGCGACAGATGTCGGCATACTTTCGACAAAAAGCTTCTAGGTCGGGATGCCCGGGATTCAGAGAGTTTCGATAACCGTCAAATGCGAGCTGAAGCTGCTCGCGGGCGGCGGAGGTATCGCCGGACGCCCTTAGAATCCTTCCGTAAGCTTCGGCGCACTCCGCCGACAGGGGATGGTCGACGCCGAAGGCGGCGCGCACCTGTCGAGCTGCTCCGTCCGCCAGCGCCCGGGCTTCAGCCGGCTTCCCTTGGGCGAGTCGGACCTCGGCCAGCCATCGATTGGCGACGGCCATCCAAGGATGCTCCGGTCCGTAGAGGCGTCCCAACACCTCCAAACCCTCGGTCAGCAGGAGATCGGCCTCCGCCACCCGTTGGGATCCGAAGACCAGGATGCCCAGGTTGACCAGATCACCGCCCAAGACAGGATTGGGCTCGCCGCCAAAGGCCTCCCGCCAAATGGCGATATTCTGCCGCATTAAAGCTTCCGCCTCGTCCGAGCGACCGAGCTGGGCCAATATGGTGGCGACATTGCCGCGATCCCGAGCCGTGTCGAGGTGATTCGAGCCTTCTAGGGCCTCTTGGATCGCGATGGATTCTTGGAGAGCCCGCAAGGCTTCCTCGGGCTTGCCCAGATCCGCCAGCGCCAGGCCCAAATTGGTCAAGGTGCGGGCGACGTCGATGTGGGAGTCACCGAGCACCTGCCGTCGGACGGCCAAGGTCTCGCGGCTCAAGGCCTCGCTCTTCTCCAGCTCACCCCGCATCCACGACACCACCGCCAAGCCGTGCAGCCCGCCGGCGATTCGCTCCGCATCGTCGAGCCCACGGGAGGTCTCGAGGGCCCGGCTCAACGCCGCCTCGGCAGCCGGCAGATCACCCTTCTTCCACAGCGTTTCCGCTTGAAAATAGAGCGTATCGACCACTTCCTCAGAGCCTTCACCAAATTCCGCGGTACGGATCTCGAGGGCTTGTCCGAGGGCTCCGGACGCCTCCTCCACCAAACCCAGCTGTAAGTAGGCACGGCCCACCGTCTCCAAGATGCGAGCCTGGGACGGCGGCTGGGCTTTGAGATCAGATGTCGCACGGCGCGCGCTTTGGTCGAGCAGCTCCCGGGCGGTGACGGTAGCTCCGCTGCCGACGCTGGGATCGAAGACCTGAAACACACCGACCAAAAAGCCGGCGACCTCTTCCGCCGCAGCAGCCTCCCGATTGGCCCGCGCGGCTTCTCCGTTGGCCCTCTCGGCCTCGCGATTGGCTCGACGGGTCTGGGCGATCAGCATCGCCATGAAAAGGGCGATCCACAAGCCGGCAATCCCGACCACGATCGCTAGTCCGCGATGCCGCCACACGGCTTTTCGCAGCCGGTATCCGAGGCTCCGCGGCCGCGCTTGAATCGGGAGATGCCGACGATACGCCTCGATATCCGCCGCCAATCGATCGACGGAGCCGTATCGCTGGTCGGGCGATTTCTCCAACGCCTTGAGCACGATGCAATCGAGGTCGCCCTTCAAGGACCCGGCCGTGGGAACCGCGTTCCGGGTTTGGGGCGCGACTCGGCTCGGAGGTCGAGGCGTCGTGTCGCAAATCCTCGCCGCCACCTCGTGGGGTGGCAACGAGCTGAGCTCGAAGGGATAGGTGCCACACAGCAGACGGTAGAGGACGACCCCCAGGCCGTAGACGTCCGTCGCCGTGGTGATCGGCTCGCCGCGCACCTGCTCGGGGCTGGCAAAGCTCAGGGTCATGGGCTGGTACCGGGTGGTGCCCCCGTCGCCCTCCGAGGGATCGGGGGACAGGGCTTTGGCAATGCCGAAATCCAACAGCTTGAGCTGACCGTCCGCCGTGACCAGGATATTGCTGGGTTTGAGGTCCCGATGCACGATGAAGCTCTGGTGGGCGAATTGGACCGCCGCGCACAGCTTCTGAAAGAGCTCCAATCGCTCCCCGAGGGGCAGCTCATGGTGCTCACAATAGGCATCGATGGGCATGCCGTCGACAAATTCCATCACCAGGTAGGGGTAGCCGTCCGCGGTCGTGCCGCCATCGTATAGGCGCGCGATGCCCGGATGCTCCAAGCGGGCCAGGATCTGCCGTTCCGCCACAATCCGACGGCGTGACTCGTCGTCGAAGCGATGCTTGCCCAACACCTTGATCGCCACGAGCTTGTTGAATTGCTCATCCGCACGCTCGGCCAAGAAGACATCACCGAAGCCGCCGGAGCCGAGCCGTCGCAACACCTGGTAGGCGCCGATTCTTCGGCCGGGCGACGTCGACATCCCGGGCACCTCCAGGTTGTCGTATGGGCTTGCCAGCTCGACGGCGGCAGGTGCCGCCATAAATCCTCCGGCCAGGGCATCGGCTTTGAGCAAAGAGCCTACCCGACGGCGAAGGGCGGGGTCCTCACCACAGGAACGGTCGAGCAACGCGGAGCGTTCGGCGGTTTCGACCGCCAACGCCCTCTCGGCCAAGTCGAAGGCCGTGGGCGACAGGTCTCCCCTCGCCCGGCTCATGCGGCGGATCGTAGATATTGAAAGAGCCAAGCCCGGGCCACCCGCCAACGACGATGCACCGTGGACTCGGACAATCCCAACACCGAGGCGATCTCGACCGGGCTCATGCCCGCGAAATACCGAAGCTCGACGATTCTCGACCGTTCCGGGTCCACTGCCTCGAGGACTTCCAAGGCCTCATGCACGGCCACCAAATCCTCCATGGCCACGGCTTCGCGGGGAGGAGAAACGTCATCCAATGTGAGATGAACAGCTCCCCCACCTCGCTTGAGCCTTCCCTTCTGCCTGGCCAGATCCACTACCACGTGGCGCATCACATTTGAGCAGTAAGCGAAAAAGTGCTCTCGGCTGCTGAAATGAATATCCGAAGCATTTTCCAATCGCAAATACGCTTCATGGAGCAAAACGGTCGTTTGAAAAAGGTGGTCGTTTCGAGCCTGCCGGCTGTGGGCTCGAGCTATGTCGTGCAAACGCCCGTAAACGAGCTGAATCAGCTCATCTTTGGTGTCGGACGCATCGGCCTCGTGGGCCATCCAGTTGTTGATGTTGCGAGTGATATCCCTCATCACAACATCATGAACGAAAAATCAAATCGACAACCTCCCTCCCGACCCTGATCTCCAACGTTAAATCCCACGAGCCCTCGGCTTGAACGGGGAATCTTTATTTCTTTCCCGGCTGACAGCGGGTTTAAGGAAATGTCGTGTTCTGAATAAAGGCCGACTTCGGCCCCGCTTCGATGATCTATTTTGCAATGTCTTGCTGCGATGTATTGCTGCAAAGACTTGGACCATTCAACAAGAGGATTCACCATGAGCCGTTTGTATCCAATTCTATTCGTCATCGCGATGTTGATCGGTGGCACGGCCACCGTCACCGCACAATCCCTATTCGATGAGCGCAATCCGCTGTTGCACGCGGAATCTGTGGGAGTCTCGTCCAGATTGGGCGACGTCACCTTGGCGTCCTTTCCGACCAGCGACCCGCAAGATTTCATCCAATTCACCGTGCTCGACCACGATCACAACAGCGATCAAGAGCACATCGTCTCCGGTGATTCCAACACCACCGTCGCCTATCCCTTCGCCGCCAAGGTCTTCGATCGAACCGTATCGAGCATCGGATACTACGAGCCCATCAGCCGCGAGGTGGTTTGGCGTCACCCGCATACGACAGGCAAATTCCACGACAGCTCGCCGGCGATCAATACCTCGGCCGGAGACCCGTGGCCGGTGGCCGGCGATTGGAACGGTGACGGATTCGAGGAGCTCGGTATCTTCGACCGCGATACCGGAATCTTCGAGCGTTTCGATTCCAGCTACAGCTTGATCGGATCCACCAACTATTCCATCCCGGGGTTTTACCCCTTCATCGGCGATTGGGACCAAGACGGTCTCGACGATTTCGGCGCTTTCAACGCCTCAACCCTGCAGTTTCGGCTTTACACCGGCTTGAGCTTCTCGACGGTCAACGCCGCCGGAGTGGGCTCCAGCAACCTGCGACCGGTGGCCGGCGATTGGAACGGCGACGGCAAAGACTCGGTCGGCGCGTGCTCGGAGAGCAACGGCAGGTGCTATCTCTTCTACGACCTCGCCTCCACCTCGGCGTGGGACGCGATCGTCAGCTTCAATACCGGCCTCGGCAGTGTCGCCATCGCCGGCCAATGGGATTCGGATCTGGTGCATCGGCTGTCGATCCCGGATACCTCGCTCGGCCAACCCCTCAAGACCTTTCCGATCGTGCGCCAAACCGATGCGGGCACTTTCGGCGTCCACGTAACCGGGAAGGTGGAAAATTTCACCGACCCACCGTTCTCGGAATCCATGCTTTTCATCGAGCACGGAAGCAGCCTGCACGACAATCGGAGCTGGATCGGCTCTCCCCTCGAATACGCCCCGGAAACCGGTGCGACCGCCCTCGGCGCCGTGCTCGACGACGACAGCGCGGTCTTCAAACATCCCAACGGAACCTACTACCGCTACCTTTCCTATTTCGTCACCGAGCATCCCGAGGCCCCCGGCCAAACTTCCATCGGCGGCTGGGCTTGCCTGCGCTATTCCCAGGACGGCCTGTCTTGGACCGAGCCGATCTTCGCGACCCGGGACCCCAGCGACAACAATCCCACGCTTTGCAAACAAGCCGCGCCGGTGTACCCGGAGATTGCGGCCGAGATCATGACCGCCATGTGGGACGGGGCCTCGATCTTCGCCATCTGGTTCAATGGCGATGTCAACGAGATCGTCACGGACTTTCTCAACGGCGTGGATCGGTCCCACACCTACCTCGCCTTGGCCTCACCGGAAAAACCCTGGTACTTCGACGAGCAGGGTGAGCTGATCACCAAGGGAATCAACGCCCAATCGGTCAGCGGCTTCATGCCCTACGCACCGTACGGCATCAACTTGGACTACAGCTACGATCCCACCGAGGACGTTTCCTATTTCTCACGCACCTATCCCTACCCCTTCGACATCAACGGCTCTATTCCCTGCAAGACGAGCCTTGCCGCCAAATGTCCGACGGCGGTGACCACCAACCCGAATCGTGTGCAGCTCTATCGTTTCCGACACCAAGGGCTCACGTTGCAAGACAAAATCGACGAGATCATCGACACGGGCTCCGAGCCCGCCGCGGGCTGGGAGCTGGTCTTCGACATCGGCACCTCCCATAGCTATCCCTATGACGACGGGAGCGGTTGCAGGCCACATCCCATTCCTGATGAGGTCAAAGGCGCGGTCGACGTCGGCCTCGACATCAACTCCGCCTCGTTGGTGAAGAGTCGCAACGGTTTCGTGCACCGTTTCGAGGACGGCAAGATGGGCATGACCCTCGGCGGCGCCATTCCCCGTGATCGAACCTGGGGTGAATGCGATTTCAAAGAACGCAACGTGTTTTCGTTCTACTTCGACCCGGGCCCCAAGCTCGAAACGGGCCGGGTGACCGTCGGCGGCGAGCCGGTCACGGTGGAGCTGTCGAATACGTTCTTGAGCCCGGTGGTGGTGGCCACGGTTCACTATCGCGCCAACCACATCATTTCTCGGCCGGTGGTCACGCGGATCTCCAACGTCACTCCCACCAGCTTCGACCTCCGCCTGCAAAATCCCTCGGGCCTTCCGGTGTATCCAGACAAGGTGAGCTATGTGGTGGTGGAAGAGGGTTCTTGGGTGATCGACGGCATGAAGGTGGAAGCGCAGAAATACGTGTCCACGGTCACCGACCACAATGAGTCCTGGGTCGGCGAGGCGCAGACCTACCTCTCGAGCTTCAACAATCCGGTGGTGCTCGGCCAGGTGATGAGCGAGAACGACCCGGATTATTCGGTGTTCTGGAGCCGGGGTGCCGGCCGATTCGACCCGCCCTCCAGCTCGATGCTTTACACCGGCAAGACCGTCAATGAAGACCCGGACCTCATCCGCGCCGACGAAACCATTGGTTTTGTGGTCTTCGAAGCCGGTCACGGGACGATCGCGGGGGTGGAAATGGAGGCGGGCCTCGGCCTCGACCAGATCTTCGGTGAGGACGACGGGCCTCCCTTCAACTACGACTACAGCACTCCGTTCCCTGCGCCGCCCCTGGTGACCCTAGCCTCCATGGCCGGCATGGACGGTGGAAACGGTGGATGGGCCCAGGTCCATTGGTCGCAGACCACCATGGGAACGGCCGACCAGCTGAGCCTGTCGATCGATGAGGACACGATCAACGACCCGGAGCGTAGCCACACCAGTGAGCAAGTGGCCTATCTCGCCTTCCTCGGACCGACCATCTACCCGTCACCCGGTGCTCCGGTGGCCGAGTGGGGCACCGCCCAAACCAACGACACCGCACCGCACCGCGTCTATTTCAGCCGCACCTACAACGACCCGGTGGTGGTCGCCACCATCCACTACGAAAACAACGTGGGTCCCATGGTGACCCGGATCTCAAACGTCACCAACTCGAGCTTCGATGTTCGGCTGCAAAGCCCTTCCGGTGGCATCCCGCCTCAGGCTGAGACCATCAGCTACATGGTGGCCGAAGCGGGAGATTGGCAGGTGGACGGCGTGAAGATCAGCGCCTTCACATACATCTCCACGGTCACCGACCACAACCTCAGCTGGGTGGGCGAGGCGCAGACCTACGGCCAAAGCTTCTCCAATCCGGTGGTGCTCGGCCAGGTGATGAGCGAAAACGATCCGAAATTCTCGGTCTTTTGGAATCGAGGCAACATGCGGGAGAACCCACCGTCCGCGTCGACGCTCTTCACCGGTAAAAGTGTTTGTGAGGATTCCGACCGTGTCCGGGCCGATGAAACCGTGGGCGTGATCGTCATCGAGACCGCGGACACCGTGCTCGGCGGTGTGCCCATGAAAGCCGCCGTGGGTGCCGATACCATTCTCGGCTTCGACGACCTCAACGCGCCCTACACCTACAACCTCACCCCCGCCTTCAGCTCCGCTCCAAGCGTCGCCCTGGCCACCATGGCCGGCGTCGACGGGGCCAACGGCGGCTGGGCCTACGTCTTCGGCACGACGTCGTCGACTCTGGACCTGGTGATCGACGAGGACCTGATCTTCGACACGGAACGCAACCATACCAGCGAGCAAGTGGGCTACGTGCTCTTCCAAGAGCCGGGTTCCATCAGCCAATAATCCTTCGACGCCCCTCCTCGATCCACGGGCCGCGCTCCACCAGGGGCGCGGCCTTTTTTAGTGCGACGCACGGGCTCGAGCTGCTGAGCTAGTCGGACGACGTTCTCTTCCGCTTGCCGAGCATCCGACTCAGCCCTTTGGCCACGAAATCCACCCGATCCGAGCGCTTCGCCTTCTTCAGGGCCTTGAGCAACCCTTTCCGAGCCCGTAGCTTGGTCTCGTGGTGGGCGGTCATGTCGAGCTCGGTGAGCGACGCCGCGAGCTCGGCGGCTTGTCGGGACAGATCCTCGGCGGGCACGACCCGATCCAAAAATCCCGCTTCTACCGCTGTTTCGGGATCGTAGAGCTCGGCGAGCAGGGCGGCTCTCACGAAGTGGGCGGGGGTCAGCCGTTGTCGACAGATCTCGATGCCGGCCGCCGGCATGGTCAATCCGATCTGCACCTCGTTGGTGACGATCTTGAACGGGCCGGCGGCGCCGATCCGATAGTCGCCGGATAGGACGAGAAACGCGCCCATAGCCATGGCGTGACCGTTGCACGCCATGACCACCGGAGTGGGAAAAGCCAGCAGCCGAGCGGCGAGCTCAAAGCCACCGGTGATCATGGCAAAGGCGTCGAGCACGCCGCTGCGCAAGATGTTCAGGTCGAAACCGGCGCTGAGCACGTCCTCCCGTCCGGTCAATATCACCACCGCTCCGGCCTTTTCCGCCGAATCCAGGGCCTGATTGAGCCCTTTGAGCATGCGCGGTGAGATGACGTTGCGCTTGCCGTCGTCCATGGTGATGGTCGCCACCGACCCTTTGATTTTGCAGCTGACGATCTCGGATTCCATGATGCGTCCTCAAAAATGGAGACGGACGAGCCGTCAAGGGCTCAAATCGAGCATCTGATACTCGGCGTTCTGGTCGAGCACGGTGCCCCAGACCTGGTTGGAGCCCTGGTGGCGGCTGGAGCCGAAGCTGATCTCGGTGCCGATGCCCAGGTCGAGCCGGGAGATCGACTCCATGGCCGCGACCCATGAGTCGGCGGTAAGCCCCGGCCCGGCTTGCTCGAGACCGGCGGTGAAGGTCCGGCAAGCGAGGTATCCCTCGAGGGAAACGAAGCCCGGACGCTCCGCAGGGAAGTAGGTGGAAAGGGCCTCGCGATAGCGGGCGACGCCCGGCGCCGGTGATTCGTAGTGGGGGACGACCTGGGTGACGATGACCCCTTCCGCGACGTTCGGCCCCAGCTCCGCCAGCTCCTCGGCCAGGGCCCGGCTGCCGATGAAGGACAGGCCGGCAAAGAGCAAATCGGGACGCTCCGCCTCCAATCCTTGGATCAGCTCCGCGGCGGCGCGATAGGTCGCCACCAAAATCACCGCCTTGACCTCGGGATCGAGGCTCAACAACCGCTCGACGGCGGACTCCACCTCCGTGCGATTGCGTCGATAACCGATGCGGGGCACCTTGTCGTCGTGGCCGCGCTCCCTCAGCGTGTCGGTCACCCCGCGATATCCGGCGTCACCGAAGCTGTCTTCCTGGGCAAAGACGGCAATTTCCCAAGGGTCGAGCCCTCGCACATCGAGGAAATACGCCACCAACGCGGCGGTTTCTTGGGCGTATCCCGCCCGATAATTGAAGATCAGCGGCTCCGGCGGATCGGGGCGCAACAAGTCGGCACCGGTGAAAGCCCCGACGAACGGTGCGCCTTGCTCCCGGGCGAGGGGAATCGCCACCTCGGCAGTGGGGGTTCCGACATTGCCCAGCAGAGCGAAGACCTTTCGCTCCAAGAGCAGCTCCGCCACGTTGGCGACGGTGCGGCTCGGCTCGTAGCCGTCGTCGAGGGCCACTAGCTCCAGGCGCCTGCCGTGGATACCGCCGGCGTCGTTGGCTTCCTGAAAACAGGTTTCGATGCCCAGGCGCATGCCCCGTCCGAGCTCTTTCGAAGAGCCCGAGAAAGCCCCGCTCATGCCGATCAGAATCCGATCCTCGAACACACCTCGGCCGACCGTCAGGGACTGCTCGGTCGCCTCACCCGACGTCCCGCTACCGGGCTCGGAGGGACCGCCGGAGCCACCGAGACCCAGGCGATCGGATAGGGCAAAGGCGATTCCGAGCGCCGCCACGAGCGCCGAGCCGGCGACCCAAACAGGCCAGGTCTTTTTCAGTCCGCCGGCCTTGCCCACCGAGTGCTGCTGCAACGGCTGGGTCGCCACCGTGGTGGGATCGATGCCCGAGCCCAGGATGATCGTATCCTCGGCTTCCATCCCGACGTCGGTCGCCGCCACCGAAGTCAGCGCCCGAGATAGATCCGCGGGCGTTTGATAACGCTCGTCCGGCGCCCGGTGCATGGCCTTTTCCACCACCTGGGCCAAGGTGCGATGGTGTTTCAAACAACCGACGTCGAGGGGCGGCGGCTCTCTCAGCTGCTTGGTGAGGATGGCGTTGGGGGTATGGCCCGAATAGGGCCGCAGGCCGGTGAGCATCCAATAGAGAATCGCCCCGAGGGCATAGACGTCGGACCGGGCGTCGGCCTCGGCGGCGTCGCCGATTTGCTCCGGGGCCAAGAATCCCGGCGTGCCCATCACCAAGCCGGTTTGGGTCAGGCGGGTGCCCTGGTTTTGGGAATCCACATCCCTGGCAATGCCGAAATCGATGATTTTGATTTGCTCCGAGCCGTCGGAGCTTTCCGCCACGAAAATATTGTCCGGTTTAAGGTCGCGATGAGCCAAACCGCAGGAGTGGATCGCCCCGACCCCAGCGCACATCTCCTGCATCCGGCGCACCACCTCGGCGATCGGCATGCCGCCGCTCGACACCTTCGAGCTCAGAGGACGACCGCGCAGGAATTCCATGACCATGAAGACCATGCCCGATTCGGTATTGCCGAAATCGATGATCGAGACCACATTCGGGTGGCTCAAACGGCACAGCAGCTTGGCTTCCTGGAAGAAGCGTTGGATCATCGAGGGGGTGGACTGCAAAGTCGGCAGCATGACCTTGATCGCCACGTCCCGCTCCAGGGGCATCTGAACGCCCCGGAACACCGTGGCCATGCCGCCCTGCCCGATCTGCTCCACGATGCGATAGGAATCCTTGAGCACCAAACCGATCAAGCTCTCGGCCGCGCTCTGCAGCCGCACCAAAACGGCGCCGTCCTTCTCGCACACCTCGCCGTCTTCATATTCCTTACCGCACATGGGGCAATACTTCATCTCGAGCTCCTTGTCGCGCCGAGCTTAGCTGACGAAAGGGCGCCTCGTCTCGAAAGAGCTATACTCCTGTGGAGAGGCCACACTCAAATCGTGAGCTGAAGCCGGAATCACAAGGATGCTTGCTTCCGGTGCGGCGGGAGGCGGACATCGCAAATACAGACACCACGACCAAGGCACATCAGATTTTTCTGGTGCTCCGAGTGCTCCTGGCCTTGATCATCGCGGCCCACGGAGTGGCTCGCTGGTGGGCAGACGCGGTTGCGCCCTTTGGTACCTGGTTGGAATCCCAGCACATCCCACTCGGTTTGGCGGTGGCCTACACCATTACGTTCGTTGAGATTGCGGGCGCACCCTTTCTCGCCATGGGCCGATTCGTTTCACTCATTTGCTTGATCTATTCAGCGATCTACATCGCCGGTATCGTGCTCGTTCACGCGCCCGAGGGATGGTTCGTGGTCGGCTTGGGTCGCAACGGCATGGAATACAGCGTGCTGCTCGTCACCTGCTTGCTCAGCCTCGCTTATTGGCACGCAGACTGGAATTCGCTCAATAAGAAAGACCCCGGGTAGATCGAGTCACTCCGCGGGAACACAGAGCCACAGCACGAGGTAGGCTGGCAAACCCGGCAGGACCGGAATCAAGGTGCAGATCAGCCAGATCAGTCGAACGAGGCTGAGATTCCAGCCAAAGCGCTCCGCGACTCCTGCGCACACACCGGCTATTCGGCCTTTGGATTTGGATCTGCGGAACGGGGGCCTCGGTGTGCTCATGCTCCGGATACGTTGTGAGGATGTGGCGCATTCGAGATCAGGGCTCGAGCTCGCTGAAACGACCAAAGCACCGGAGGCGTGATGCGCCCCGGGTGCCACCTCAATCGCTCAGACGAGAGCGGGTTCTAGAAGCCACAAACCTCTGCTTCGATGTCCTCACAGATGAAGTCGTATTCCACTGCGCAGCTTCACCCGAGGCAGAGAAGCCGGTGCGTCTTAGGCCAGCTTGAGCAGGGCGATGTCGTTGGCCAAGGTTTGACCGTTGTAGGTTTGGCGCGAATAAATATTGCTGACCTGGATGGTCGCGCCTTGGCCCGGAAGCGTCAGGTTATTGCCGCCGATCCAAACCTTGAGACTCGACCCGCTCTCGCCTTCCACACAGTGGGCGGCGGTGATCACCCAACGATCGTCGATGAGGGAACCACCGCAGAAGTGAGAGCCTCCTTCACCGGCAAAGGGGCGGCTGACGAACAGCGGCGTGGGAACTTCTAATTCTGTCATCGAGTCTAAGGCAAAGCACCCAAACGGAGGACACGACATGCCGAGACCCGAGCACCGATGTGATGTATTCGCCGCCCAGCACCCGTCCCGCCGACCGCTTCGGAGCAGATCCGGAGACCACGGTGGCGTCGGAAAACCGCTCCTTCTGTGCTCGCTCACTCTCTTGGTCTCGGCCCTCTGCCTCACCACGCCAATTTTCGCTTGCCCGCCGTCGGATTTGGGTCTCGAACGGCAGATTCTTTGGGCCGACCAAGCGATGCACGTCGAAATTCTCGGGGTGGAGGTGGTGCCCTGGAATCCCGAAGCCCGTTATTTGGATCCGGAGTCGTGGCCCTGGTGGCTGACCTCCAAAGAGATGCTGACCGAGGACGGCTTGCCGAAAGCAGAGATTCTCCAAGCGCTCGAGAGGCACGCCAGGCCGATCAGCATCGACGGGCAGGCCTCCCATGTGGTGGTGCGAACCCGAGTGTTGGATCATTTGCGTGCCGGAGCACCGAAAGCCGCCGAGACTTTTTATTTCTTGCACAACCCTTGGATTTATCGCCAAGCAATCCCCGGAAAGGAAGCCTTTCTCTTCGTCAGGCGAGCCAGAAATTCCGAAACCTTCTTGGGTTTGGTTCCGGTGATCGCAACGGATTCCGTGATGGCCCTCGCCGACCACTACAGCTCCGGCGAAATGGCGGCGTTGATTCGCCATGGTTTCGCTTCCAGGGCACAGCAGGAAGCGGCGCGAGCGAACGGCGTCGTTCCCAAGGACGAGCCCATCGACATGCGGGAATGGCGCTGGCGGGCGATTCAATCGCCCACAACCCGCACGTTTTTGACCCCATGGAAGCTCGGTGAAGGTTTCTCCCAAGAAAAAGTGGCCGAGCTCGTGTTGGCCCCGGGCATGGGAACCCTCCATGATTTGGATCTCTTCACAGCCGTATTGGACTATGAAAGCGCGGAGTTGGATCAATGGATCCTGGACTGGATGACCAGCGCCTTCGTCGCCGAAAATCCGAGGTTCGCGCTCCTGGGTTTCTCCCGTGCCCTCAAACGCTGGGGCGTCTCAGACGTTGAGGAGCGGTTGGAGGAAGCCCGCATCGCCGACCGCCGCAACGAGCTCGAGGATCTGTGGAAAGTCACCGTCGAAGAGCTCGGGCTGCCACCGGGATTCCCGAGCCTAGCCCCCACCATGCGGGCGCAGAAGGCCGAGGAGGACGGCCGAATGTCCTACTTCGGCCAGCTCCTCGACGATCTGGCCTCTCGGAGGAGTGAGACGCCTGCTCCGCCGTTGACTGACTAGCTTCGGTGGGCTTGCAACCCTCTATTACAGAATTCGTAATAGATGGTCATGCGACTCACACCGTCACATTTCCACATCCTGCTTTCGGCCGTTCAGGGCCCGGTACACGGCTACGCGATCAAGGGCGAGGTCGAGAAAAGAACCCAAGGACGGATCAAGCTCGGCCCCGGATCCCTCTATTGGGCGATCGGTAAATTGGTCGACGCCGGCTTGCTCGACGAAACGAGCGCCCCCTCGGAGGCCAGCGAAGGCCCGAGCCGGCGCTATTTCGCCCTGAGCGATGCCGGACGGGACCGGCTCGAGCAGGAGCTGCAAATCCTCTCCGACATCGTCGACTTGGCGAAGTCCCACGGGCTCGTCCAACGCCCCGGGGAGGCTTGACGTGGACCGCCGTTCCGACCGTTGGTGGCGACTGCTGATGCGGCTCTACCCGCCCGATTTCCGTCGACGCTACGGCGACTCGATGCTCGATTTCATCCATCGGCAAGCCGCGGACCTCCAACACTCGACCTTCCCGGCTCGCGCCCTGGAGACGGCTCGCACGGTGCTCGATCTCCTGCTCACCGCCGCCCGCGCCCGGCTCGCGGCCCTCGGCGCCTCCGGAGCCGGCCTCAGCCTGCGGCAAGGCTCGACGGCTTCTAGCTCTGTCCCGGCTTCTACCTCGACCCCTCCGACCAGACCCAGGAGCAGCCCTATGGATCGCCTCGGTCAAGACCTCCGCTACGCCATCCGTTCTTTCGCCCGCCGCCCCGCTTTGACCGCCGTGATCGTCGGCACCCTAGCCCTCGGCATCGGCGCCAACACGGCCATCTTCACCGTGGTCAATGAGATCGTGCTGCGACCCCTACCCTTGGGCGAGCCGGAGCGGGTCGTGGATCTCGCCGCCAAGGTGCCCGGCGGCAACAGCTTCACCGGTTTCTCCTATGCGGACTTCCTGCAATATCAAAAACACTCCGGCGACGCCTTGGAGCAGATCTCCGCTTACACCGCCCGTCGCCTGCGACTGGGTCCAGATCTCGAAGGGGAGCGGATCGTCGCCCAGCTGACCACTCCCGAATACTTCCAGGTGGTCGGCGTCGAGCCTTGGATCGGTCGTCTGCCGGAGCCCCAGGGAGAGCCCAACGCGGCGGTGATCAGCCATGGATTCTGGCAATCCAAGCTCGGCGGAGATCCAAAAGCCGTGGGCTCCACCCTGCATTTGAACGGTGCTCCGTTCACGGTGGTCGGCATCGGTCCCGAGGGTTTCAGCGGCACCTTCATCGGTTATCCCACGGAAGTCTGGTTACCCCTGCGGGCCGGAGAGATGCTCTTGCAGAGCTTCGACCTGGGGGATCCCGAGATGCGGGGCCTCGAATTCATCGGTCGGCTGGCTCCGGGAGTCGGCCTCGAGCAGGCTCAAACCGCCCTCAATCTGCTGGCAAGCCGCTTCGAACGCCTCGACCCGGCCCGCAACGGCGATCTTCGGGTCGCTGTTCACCCCACCACCGGCATCGACTACTCCATGCGCTCCGGCGTCGTGGGTTTCTTGGGTTTGTTGATGGCGGTCGCCGGGCTGGTGCTGTTGATCACCTGCCTCAATGTCGGTGGATTGCTGCTCGCCCGGGCCGCCGCGCGACAAAAGGAGATGGCCATTCGCTTCGCCATGGGCGCGGGAGCCGCGCGGGTGGTGGGTCAGCTGATCACCGAAACCCTCTTGCTCTTCGCCCTCGGCGCCGGCCTAGGAGTCTTCGTCGCCTCCCGGCTGACCCGCGCCATCTTGCTCGGCCTCTCCGACCTACCGGCCCCGAGGGGACTCGGGCTCGGCATCGACTGGCGGGTCCTGCTCTTCACCGCGATCACCGCTTGGCTCGCCTCCCTGATCGCCGGTCTCTTTCCGGCCCGCGAGGCGCTCAAGCAGGATCTGGTCAACGGCTTACGCTCCCGGCAGGCGGCGCCCCAAAGCGCACGGTTGCGCGGCGCGTTCGTGGTGCTTCAGGTTGCCGGAGCCGTCGCGCTGCTGATCGGTGCCGGGTTGTTTCTGCGCTCCCTACAAGCCGGTCAAAGCCTCGATCCCGGCTTCGAGGCCGATCGGGTGGCGGCGGGCCGACTGACGCTGGTGTTGGATGAGGAAGATCCCGAGCTCGGGCTGCTGCGCATGCAGGAGGTTCGACGGCGTCTCGCCGACTTGCCGGGCATCGAGTCTGTGGCCCTCGCCCAACGACCGCCGATCGGGGTGATCAAGAATCCGATCGAAATCGATGTGGAAGGGATGGAGACCCCGAGCGGCGGCGCCCTGGTGGTGGACGCCAACTCGGTGAGCCGGGGCTACTTCGAGACATTGGAGATCCCGCTGGTCGCGGGTAGAGCCTTCGGTCCGGAGGATCGCCCGGACAGCCCGCGGGTGGTGATCGTCAACGAAACCATGGCCCAACGCTTCTGGCCTCAACAGGCAGCCGTCGGCCAGGAGCTCCGGCTTCGCGGTGAGCGAGCGACCGTCGTCGGCATCGCCGGCGACAGCCGATATCTGATCCAGGACGCCACGCCCATGGCCCACGTGTATCTTCCGATCACCCAAGATCCCTCACCGCGAGCCTCGGTGTTGGTCCGCAGCACGGGAGACGTCACGAAACGTCAGCGGGAGCTGCGAGAGGCGATCCAGCCGGCCCTACCGGCCCAGGATCCGAGCCCCTTCATGACCCTGCGGGACGATATCGACCGCTCGCTCCTGCCCCAACGGCTGGCGTCGGCGGTGATGTCGGCCCTGGGATCCTTCGGCCTCTTGCTCGCCTCCCTGGGGATCTACGGCGTGCTCGCCCACGGCGTCAACGAGCGACGGCGGGAGATCGGCATTCGCTTGGCCCTCGGCGGCCGACGACCCCAGGTAATCCGTCTGGTGGTCGCCTCGGGCATGCGCTTGGTGTTGACCGGCATCGTCGTGGGCGCGGGTTTCGCCCTCGCTTTGACGCCCTTGATCACCCGCTTCCTGATCGGCGTCGCCCCGTTGGACATTCCTACCCTGGGCTTCGTCACCCTCGTATTACTGGCGGTGGGCGCTTTGGCCTGTTGGGCACCGGCCCTGCGCGCCGCGGCCATCGACCCAGCCGTATCCCTGCGAATGGAGTAAATCCCGCCAGGGTACGCTCTGGGCACCGAATCACCCCGCGAGCTTTCCTTGGGCTCGCGGGGTTTCGTAGGGCCCACGCCGACGCGGCACCCGAGCCGTTTCGTGAGAGAATAGACGGCCTAATGAGCCCGAATTTCTGGCCTGAAGGCCTAGCCACGGCATGAAACGACGCTCCAGCCCGAAGCGCACACAGCCCTTCGCCCCGGCTTTGGCCGTGCTTCTGACTCTGGCCGGTGCTTCGTCGGCGGCGGCCGGCGGATTCCCGCTGCCGAAGGACTTCAAACCGGAGCCCGCGTTGGAGGGTTACGCCATTCAAACCTGGACGCGGGGGCAGGGTTTGGCGAGCACTACGATCATCGACCTGGCCCAAACCCGAGACGGATACCTTTGGCTCGGCACCACCAGCGGTTTGGCCCGATTCGATGGAAAGCGCTTCGAGCTCTTCAACCGGTCGAACATTCCAGGTCTGCGCAGCAGCCGCGTCGAATCACTGATGGCGAGCGATTCCGGCGATTTGTGGGTCGGCTTTGCGCAAGATGCGCTCTTTCGCTGGTCGGACCGGCGGTGGAGCCGATTCTCCGCCGACGAAGGCCTGGTTGCCGGCCATGTGCGGGACATCTTCGAAACCGCCGAAGGCGAGATTTGGGTCAACGACAACGGCACGATCCTACGCCTGCGCGGTGATCGTTTCGAGCCGATCGACTTCTCCGACCCTTCTTGCCCGACGATGAAGGTGGAGAATCTCGCCTTCGGCCCCGATCAGGATCTTTGGCTCTGGAGCGCCTCCCACTTGGTGCGCCAATCCGCGGGCCGATGCGTGGAGACGATCGAAAATCCGTCGATGATCGCGGCGGATACGAGCCCCATTCCCCAGCGATTCCTGACCGCCACCCGAGACGGCTCGGTGTGGCTCGGTGGGCCCGACGAGGTGGCCAAGCTCTCGGCGACCCGACCCCGGACCGTAGAGCGAAGGTGGCCTGGGGTCAGCACCGACGCCTTCATGGAAGATTCCGCGGGAAATCTCTGGGTGGGCACCAACTCGGGCCTGATGCGCTATCACGACGGCGAAGCGAGATCCCTCACCGAGCACGATGGCTTGACGGACAATCGGGTGTGGGCCTTGCTCGAAGACCGAGATGGATCGATTTGGCTCGGCACCTACGACGGCCTACAGCGGCTACGCCAGGGAAGAATCCGCCCCATCTCCCTCAAGGAAGGCCTCCGATCCGAGTTCGTCTGGGCGGTCTACCGTTTGGCCGACGGCAGCGTGCTGGTGGGCCATCGCGACGGAGCCGACCACTATCGCGACGGAGCTTTTGAGCCGATCCCGTTCTCGGATCCTCAGCGGAAATCCCCCGTCCGCAACTTTTTTCAAGACTCGAGGGGAAGGATCTGGGCCGGGGCCAGATCCGGGGCCCATCACCTGATCGACGGAGAGCTGCGCCCCTGGTTGAAAGCCCCCAAGGAAGTTGCGGACCAGATCGTGAACCACTTTTATGAATCGCGGGACGGTCACCTCTGGTTGGCCACCCGCCTCGGGGTCTTCGAGCTCTCGTCGGACGGTCAGCTCTTGACCTCGCTGCTCTCCCGGCGGTGGGTGATCGCCGTGCATCAAGACCGCCAGGGGAATATGTGGCTCGGAGCCGACGACGGGCTCTACCGCTGGAACCATCAAATCCTTGAAGACTTTAAGGCACATCCGGAAACGAGGGCTTGGATCCGCTCGATTCACGAGGACGATCAAGGCAACCTTTGGCTGGGTACCGTCGGCCACGGCTTGGTTCGCTTCGACGGCCGCGGCTTCGCCAGATTTGATACGGGCAACGGCTTGCCCGACGACAACGTCTGGCGAGTCTTCGACGATCACCAAGGACGGTTTTGGATGTGCAGCGATCTCGGCATATTCGCGGTCTCCAAGGAGCAGCTCCATCGCGCCGCCCGAGATGGATCCAAGATCGAAAGCAGGCACTTCGGACTGGCGGACGGCCTTCTGGACCCGGAATGCAACGGTGGACACTACCCCAGCGCCTTCCGCGACGAGCAGAATCGGCTCTGGTTCCCCACCGCCGGCGGCATCGCCGTGGTGACCACCGGCAAACCCGAGAACCGCCCCCTCTCCTTTCCACCGATCATCGAATCGATTCGCCTGGACGAGCAAGATCATCCGGTCGGGCCGCCCCTGAGCGTGCCCTACGACGCCCGATCCTTGGAAGTCCACATCACGGTGCCCGCCCTCATCGATGCCGACCGGGTCGTCCTGCGCTACCGCATGCGGGGTCTCGATCCCGAATGGCGAAGGGCTTCCGAATCCAGAACCGCCGTCTACGGCCGGATACCACCCGGCGCCTACCGATTCGAGGTCCAAGCCATCGGCGCTGACGGCGGTCGCAGCCGGACCACCCCCGGCTTCGACGTGGAGGTGGGTTATCCGCCCTGGCGCTCGGCCTGGGCGTACGGGCTCTATCTTCTCGTGGCGCTGACCACCACCGTCGCCTTCGTCCGGTCCCAAACCCGGCGGGTGGAACGGGAACGGGCGATGGTGGAAAAACAGACCAAAATCTTGCAAGGCTTCCTGCCGATTTGCGCCCAATGCAAGAGCATCCGCGAGCACGACGGCTCCTGGAGCGCCTTGGAGGCCTACATCGACTCCCACTCGGAAGCTCAATTCAGCCACGGCATTTGTCCGACCTGCGCGAAGAAGAGCTTCCCCAACATCGAGGTCTAACGGATCCCACCGAGACTGGTATGCTCCGTCTCCGCAGAAAACCTTTTCTTATTCTCAGGAGACCGTACCCATGCTGGAGTGGATGTTGGCCTTTGGACTGTTTTTCACCGCCGCCGAGCCACCGAAAATCGTCAAATCCTCAGAGCCGGAGCCGCCGCCTGAGGTCGTGGTCGTGCACAGCCCGGTAGAGATCGACTTCGACGTTACCCGTCTACGACACACCATGGTGACCTCCCAAGCCATGAAAGACACCCTCATCGACGGCATCTTCGAGCTCAAAAGCCTGCACATCCGTCGTTTAGAAGGTCGGAAGAAGGAGACCCTGAATCTGGAAGTCTTCTTCCATACCCACGAGGGCGTGGATCAGAAGGTCGACCTGCTGTTCAAGCTGGTGGATAGCTCCAAAGCAGAGGAGTCCGTCTTCTTCACCTCGACACCTCTACGATTCGATGCCGATGAGGACGAGAAGGGTCGCAAGAAGACCCGCCTGGTGGTGAAACGGGCGGACTACGACGCTTGGATCGGCTCCGACGAGCCGTCCATCCGCCTCCGAGTGGCCTTGAAACCGGACCCCTGATTAGCAGCATCCCCTTCGTCCCCGGAAGCCGGCTCGCCGTCGGCATCCGGGTCGAACCCAAGCCGCGACGACCATCGGAACACCAGACCAGGGCCATGAGCAACCGCCGATCATCACCCGACACATCTACCCCGCCCACGACACACTTTTCCCTCAAACCGGCGACGCTGATCGCCTGCGCATGGATCGCCCTGTGTCTTCCGTCCATGCCCTCGCAAGGGCAAGAAGTCCTCGACAAAAAAGCGTTCAGCATCGGTGAAACCCTGGAGCTCGAGTCCAAGGTTCTGGAAGAAAACCGGGTGCTCAACGTCTACCTTCCCTTGGGTTACGCCGATCAAAAAGAGAAGCGCTATCCCGTCATTTACTTGCTGGACGGATCCGCCGACGAAGACTTCATCCACATCGCGGGTCTGGTGCAATTCGGCTCGTTCTCCTGGATCCAAATGCTGCCGGAGTCGATCGTGGTCGGCATCGCCAACTTGGATCGCAAGCGCGACTTCACCTATCCGAGCAAAAACGGGAGGGATCAAAAGGAGCTGCCCACCTCCGGCGGCTCGGCCCGCTTCATCGAAGCCCTGGCCAAAGAGATCCAGCCCTTGATCCGAAAGACCTATCGAACCCAAGACGTCTCCACCTTGATCGGTCAATCCCTGGGCGGCTTGCTCGCCACCGAGATCCTCTACACCCGACCCGAGCTCTTCGACCACTACATCATCGTCAGCCCGAGCCTGTGGTGGGACGATCGCTCGCTGCTCAAAAAAGACGCCCCAAAAATCCCCGACGGCACCTCGGTCTTCATCGGCGTCGGCAAAGAGGGGGAGATCATGGAAACCGTCGCCAAAGAGCTACATCAGAAGCTCGAGAGCCGGCAAACCGAAGGCGCCCGGCTGTGGTTCAAGCACCTGCCACGGCTCGACCACGGCGACACCCTGCATTTGGCGGTCTACGAGGCGTTCGAGGCCCTGTTCCGAAAACGCGACCCGGCCCAAGCAGCGAGCGAATAACGCCGAAGCCGAGGCCCCACCCATGCAGCAAGCCCTAGCCCATGTCGCGCTGGTCGTACGAGACTACGACGAGGCCCTCGACTTCTACGTCGGCAAGCTCGGTTTCCGGCTGGTCGAAGACCAATATCAGCCCGAGCAAGACAAACGCTGGGTCGTCGTCGCACCTCCCGGATCCACCGGCACCTCCCTGCTCCTAGCCCGCGCCTCCACCCCCGAGCAAGAGTCCTTCATCGGCAACCAAACCGGCGGACGGGTATTCCTTTTCCTGCAAACCGACGACTTCTGGCGCGACTACCATCGCATGCTTTCCTTGGGCATCAACTTCGTCCGACCACCGAAAGAAGCACCCTACGGCACCGTCGCGGTGTTTGAAGATCTCTATGGGACCCGCTGGGATCTCCTGCAATACAACGACTCCGCCTTCTCAAGACCCGCCGCCCCCGAAGCCGCCACGAAATAGTTTCCAGCAGCGAAACGGCTCTCGCCCGCAGCCTTCCACAGAAGTGCCAACCATTTCATGGAAAAGGTCTGCTTCCACAACGGCTCTCAAGTGCAACGGCTCTCAAGTGCCAACCATTTCATGGAAAAGGTCTCATGGAATCTCAAACTCCGGCTCTCAAGTGCCAACCATTTCATGGAAAAGGTCTCATGGAATCTCAAACTCAAGACTTACGCCTCCCCGAGTCGTTGATTCTCATCTCAACTGGCTCTTTTGGACGCACCTCTCCCGATTCAGGGAAATCGCCCGAATAAAGCCTGGAAATCAAAGTTTATACAGGCCGAGCGAAAGGTTCTCCAGCAAACCCATCGACTCCAAGGCCTCATCACGGTCGACCGCGACTTGCTGCGCTCACGATTTCAAAGCTGAAAGGAACGAACGGAAGAGCAGGCGGAAAAGTGCCTTCCGGGAAAGCGACGTTTCGAATCCCCGACCGCAAATTCTCCGATGCCTCGCGGAAGCTGCGAAGGACTTCTTTCCAGATTTCGATCATGGCCCGAAAGACTTCAGGATCTCGGGCATGGAATCGAGGTTTCTGAGATTTTTCGACACGCTCCGGCCGACGCTCTGGGTCCTCTGTAAGTATCTTCGCAGCACCCAGACTCGTCTTCCCGAGCTCCGCGCGTTTCACGGCTGCCTCGCGGTCGATCTCTTCGACCAGATCCGCGACGGCCCGCCGCCATTGCATTTCCGGTAGATGCTCCCAACATGGAAGAGGAGAAATCACGACCCGCTCCTCGGAGGCGAGCTCTTCAACATCGACTTCCGTCTCGCCTCGAAGCACGCGTGAGTTGAATTCCGCGGTTCGATTGAACCAACGTCCGACCATATCCCGACCCTCAGCCGTCGGCAAGGCGCTGTGGACGCCCGGCCACTCTGTAACCGAATCAACCAAGAATTCTTTGGGACCATGGGCGAGGATGTACCGGAGCACCCCGACTTGATCGGCTACCTCATTGGAGACCGGCGTCAGATGATAGCGACCATCGAAAAAGCTCCCCTGCCACCCTCGAAGGCGCCCGCCGATTTCCTTGGCGATGTTGGTCTTGAGAAAGCACATGAAAGCAGCCATGTGCGCAGCGTCCTTCGGTCTCAGCAAGTAATGGACGTGAGTGGACATGACCACCACAGCGCAAATTATCATCTCGTATTTCCTTTGTGCCCGCCCAAGAATCCCGAGAAACAGCTGATTGACCTCTCCCGACGGGCTCAGCAGCCTTCGATTCTGAAAGGTGACGTCCGTCACGTGCTGAAGGCTGTTGGGTGGAATGTACCTCGGTTCGCGTCCCATGCTGATACCTCCAAAGTTAGTGATTGCCGCGAGATAAACCTCAGGCATTTCACTAATGCTTAGACGTAAGAATGGGCGCCAATTCTGCATTGGGAGGATTTTTGTTGCTCTCGCCCGCAGCCGCGCCCCTACGTTCCAAGGCGCCCGAAAAGAAATCCAAAAAAGTTTCGGCTTCCAGCTAACCGATTTCCGGGCGCTTCGTCCAAGATGACGTATGGACACGATGCCCCATCTGATCGTCGAACGCGCCAAACGTGGTGATCGCGACGCGTTTCGCCGGCTAGTGGAGACCCACAGCCCCCAGGTCTTCCGGGTCGCTTTTCGCATTGTCGGTGATGAGGCGACCGCTGAGGACGTGGTGCAGGAGGCTTTCCTGCGTGCTTATCGGCAGCTGGCCTCGTTCGACGGCCGGAGCCAATTCAGCACTTGGCTGTTTCGCATTGCGACCAACGCTGCGATCGACGCGCACCGACGTTTAAAGCGGCGTCCCGAGGATCCGTTCGCCGAAGACGCCGACGATACCGAAACGCCGCCGCTGGTGAGCGAGCTGCCGGACCCTGGCCGCCGGGCCGAGTCCGCGGAAATCGCCGCAGCCGCGACCCAGGCCCTCGACGGCCTCACCGCCATGGAGCGGGCCGCCTTCTCGTTGCGCCATTTCGAAGGTTATTCGATCGCCGAAATCAGTAGCACCCTCGGGATTCGCCAGGAGGCGAGCAAGCAGGCGATCTTCCGCGCCGTCAAGAAAATGCGTCACGTTTTGGAGCCTTTCCTCCGCCCAACCCTCTGGAGCCGTCATGAAGCTTGAGCGAGATTCCCTAGACGATTCCTTGGACGAGACCCTCTTGGAGCACCTCCTGGGTGACCGGAAGCTGCCTCCCGAGGCCCTGCAAGATCCCGAGGTGGTCGCCCGCCTCGACCAGCTGGAGCAGGTCTTGGCGATGGCTGAGCAAGCGCCGGTGCCCGACCGCTCCGACGACTACGGTGCGCGGGTCTGGGAGCGCCTCGAGCCCCAGCTGAACGCCCCCTCTGAGCCGTCGGCCGAAACAAGATCCGCATCAAGGCACCAAAGTTTTCGTCGTTTCGGCCGGCTGGCCGCCGCGCTTCTGTTGGTGCTGATCGGTTTCTGGGCGGGACGGCTGCAGAAACCCGCGCACGTCTCGGACGAAAACACCGTGGCCGACGCCGGGCAAGCCGAGCACCCCGTCGAAATCGACGATACTGCTCGCGAGCGTTTGCTGCTGGCGGCCTTGGGCAAACATCTCGGACAAAGCGAGCGATTGTTGACGGAAGTCGCGAATGCCGACTTCTCCAGCCCCGAGACCTCCACGGACGGCGAGCTCTCCGTGGAGCGATCGTCCGAGCAGGCTTGGGCCGAAGAGCTGTTGCACACCAATCGCCTCTATCGTCGAGCCGCCCAACGCGCCGGTCAGGCTCGTATCGCCGCTCTGCTCGCCGAGCTCGAGCCGATTCTCCTCGAGCTGGCCCACGCTCCCGCCGACGACGAGCTCGACGACTTGAAGCGACGGGTGGATGAGAAAAGCTTGTTGTTCAAAGTCCGTATCACCGAAGGGCGATTGGCCGAAGGTCGATTGGCCAAAGGTCGACCTTCGACGATCTGAGCGCATCCAACATCAACCGATTCGACACCGCTGACCTACTGACATCACTGAAAAAACCATTGGAGATAACGATGAAACAGAAACTCATGCGAGCGATCCTCTGCGGATTCCTGGCCTTGACCTTCGCATCCGGCTCGTTCGGGCTCGAAGCGGAGCAGGCCGAGGATCTCTACCGGCAGGGGCAAGACGCCTTGAACAGCGGTCGCTATGAAGCCGCGCTGGACTCCTTCAGCCGGCTGATCGACGAGAGCACGTCGAAAAACGACCGCGCGCTCTATTGGCAGGCCTACACGCTGAACAAAATCGGACGCAAGAACGAAGCCCTGCGCAGCTTGCGTCGCCTCGTCAACGAGCATCCGAAGAGCCCCTGGCGTGACGACGCTGAGGCTCTACAGATCGAAATTGAAGGGGTCAGCGGTGGCGATCAAATCGACCTCACCGACGACGATCTCAAGCTCTACGCCCTCGATGCCTTGCACCAAGTGGAGCCCGAAAAGGCCGTCGACCTGCTCGAGAAATTCCTCGCCGGCAATCATTCGGAGAAGCTCAAAGAGCATGCGCTCTTCATGCTCGCCCAAACGGACTCGGATCGCGCCGCAAACATCTTGGTCGATCTGGCCCGCGGCAATCAGGGGCCGGGTTTGCAAAGGCAGGCGATCGAAGCCCTCGGCATGGTCGACGACGCCTCTTCAAAAGAAACCTTATTGTCGCTGTACCAGAGCTCCACCGATCGCGAGATCAAACGGGCGGTGATCGAAAGCATGATCGTCAGCGATGCCAAGGCCGAGCTGGCGAAGCTGGTGCGCAACGAAAAAGATCCCGAGCTGGTGGAGAGCGGATTGGAGACCCTCGGGGTCATGGGCGCCACCGACGAGCTGAAGGAGCTCGCCCGCACCTTGCCCCGTGAGCAGGTTCCGGCGGCGCTCGAGGGTCTCGGCATCGCCGGCGAGGTGACGGCCATTTTGGAGATCATGAAGGGATCCAACGACGAATCCATCACCACGGCAGCCATCGAAGCCCTGGCCATTGCCGGCGATCAGGACTACCAAGCCGAGATCGCCGCCGCCCTCAACGACCTCTACCGATCGAGCACATCGAAACGGGTGAAAGCAGAGATCCTGCACGCGCTGATGATTCAAGACGACGGCGAGACGCTGCTTCGTATCTTCCGAAACGAAAAAGATCCCGAGCTGAAGCGCGAGGCCCTGCAAGCCCTCACCCACATCGATAGCCCCGAGACCGAAAAACTGATCGAAAGTCTGCTCGAAGGCTGATCATGAAAGATACCCTCAAGATGATCTTAAGATCGGATTTCTTCCTGCGATTTACCGTCGCAAGCCTCACGGCCCTCGGCCTGCTCTCGTTGGTGTCGGGCCTGCAAGCCGGACCCGAGAATGCTCTGGCTGAACGCGTCGCCGGATCGGGGTCGGAGCCCTATTGGCTGTCCTACGAGATCGACACCCAGCCCGAGCTCGGATTCGCCTGCTGCCTCGATCGCGACACTTTCAACCCCCGAGACCGAGACTCCATCCGACCCGGGATCTGTCGGCTCGATGCAGAAAGCCACAACTGGACGACCTGGAGCGACATCCACACAGACCACACCGCCCGGCTGCGCGTGATGATGCGGGTCCGGCGAGGCGAGGTCGAGAGGATGCGAATCTACTCGGTGGGATGCCGGCTCGAATTCGACCATCGGGTCGAGGAGCTCGAGGTTTCCCCAAAAACCAGCTTGGATTTCCTGACCCGGCTCGCGCATCGATGGCAGAACAAGCCATCGGTCAAGGGCGAGCTCGAGATGGTCCACGCCACCCTCGGTCGTCACCTGGGCCCGGCCGCGGATGGGATCATGGCCGAGCTCGCCGGCAACACCTCCTCCCCCACCGAGGCGCGACGCTCCGCGATCTTCTGGCTCGGACAAACCCGCGGCGCCTTTGCCGTCGAGACCCTGCGAGCCATGCTCGACCGCGAAACGGATGAAGAGCTGAGGGAGCACATCATCTTCTCCATCAGCCAAACCGCGACGCCCGACAACCAGGGCACCACCGAGCTGATTCGACTGGTCAAAGAAACCCGGAATCCCGAAATCCGCCGTCATGCCCTGTTCTGGCTCGCCGACTCCGACGACCCACGGGCCTTGGACCTACTGGCACAGCTCTTGAGCTGAGCCGACAGCCGAAAGGTAACTACTCCCGGCCCCAGCCCTCGCATGAGGTGCTGGGGCCGAGTTGTATTGGGATCACAAAAAAAATCGATTTCCGTTGATCGATTTGCCGCCGGCAACCCGCGTTACCCATCGAGATCGAGAAATTCCTTCTCGAAAAACAACTCAGTTCAAACACTGGAGCTAGATACCATGTACTCAACGGGAAAAGTGTGTCCGAATGGATTTCGGGACCCCTTCAAAACATCAAAGCCGGCTCATAGAACCCTCCGCTCGACCGTGCTCGGTCTCGCGCTGGGACTGTTGGCCGCCCCCCTGCTTGCCCAGGTCACGGCCGTTCAAGGCACCGTGACCAATACGGACGCCTGCGATACCCACGCGGCCTACAACCGCCTCCACGAAAAAGAAGCCATCTCCCAGATCTATAAAGATAACGGCTTTGATGGTAGCGAGATCGGCCACTACTATCTGAGCGACGTGGTCGATGCGAGCTGCCCGGCCTCGGAAGGTCGAGACCAGGCCCGGGAAGTCAGCACCGCCATGTCGAATATTCACTCGGGCCCCGGCTTGGGTTACTTCGGCTTCCACAGCTACCCCTCGATGCCCGGTTTTTTCACCCAGACCGAGCTCGACCAACAGCCCGCGATCTACCGATCCCAGGCGCTGAATTCTCTCGGCGCGTTGGTGGAACGCAACCCGGAGCCGCCGCACTCCACAGGTTCGAAAATCGCCTTCACAGGCGAGCATCTGGACATCACCTATCGACCCGCCGTCGAGGCGCTCTTGGCCAACATTCGTGTGGCTTTCGATGCCGATGGTGGACCGGAGTCCGTGGGCCCGATCTACGGCTATTACATGTTGAGCGAAGACGGCCTAGGAGGTCGCTTCCTGGTGGACGAATGGGAGGTGTTCAACAACACCGGCCAAGCGAGTGTGTCGGCAAGAATTCGTTATGGCGGCGGCACCCAGCACCAAGCTCTATTCACCGACGCGGATCCGAAATACAGCTTCCTCGCCGGTGTCAAACGCTTGATCCCCCTCTTCTCGGCCAGCGCTCGAGACAGCTTCGTCGACTATCTCGATCAAGCTCTACCCGGTCACAATGTCACCAAGCTTCCCGCGGACCGCAACGAATTCAACCACTGTGGCGGCAGCGACTCGTGTCTCTCGAATTCCATGCCCAGCCATGTGCAATTCGTGCCGTTGACCAGCGCCGAGCCCGGTTACAAACAATCCGCTCAATACGGAGCTCCGGTCGCGGATATCTGGCGGTTATGGGAAGAGTGGTGCTTCAAAGTCTGGAGTGAATTCATCGAAGAGGTCGCTCGGGAAATCAGCTTGGCCCAGAGCAACAATTCGAGCTTTCAAGGCGTCGTGTATTTCCAACCGCCCTTCGCCACCTCGCTTCGGGATTTCTACGATCAGCCGGTGACCTACTCCTACTACTCCCAGCCGGGCCAGATGACCACTGTCCATAATTTCGACCTACGGACCTGGGAGCATTTCGAGTCCGCCCTGGATACGCCGTACTACGGCACCGATATGAGCTATTTGCTGGATAGCCCCTGGTTCTCCGGAGTGATTCACGAAACTGCCACTGGGGCCGTCTATCTCGAAGACGGATGGGCATCCCTGCCCCCGGCTACCCGGCAAGAGCTGATTTACCAAAGCGACAACTATCGCATCGGCTTCCTCGCCCAGGGTCAAGCCCTGCGGAATCTGGTCGAGCAGAAAGGTAAGGTTTTCGGCGCCTTCTTCAACACCACCTACTTCAAAGCCAATACCGCATTGATGCCGCCCGCTGATTTCGAGAAAGCCTTCGACTACCTCATGGATCCCCTCCAACCGGCGATTCTTTTCTCGATCGGAGACAAATACTTGGTGGATTCAGACGATTCGAGCTGGCCGTTCAATCCGTGTCCCGACGAGACCTGCGGCAGCTTGGCTCAATCCTTCGCTTCGAAGATGGCGACGTATCGCGCCTCGGCCGACGTCATGCTGACCCGGGTCCCTTGGCACCGCTGGGCCGATGAGGGCGAAACCGTCACCTTCGAGGTCGAAGCCGTGGGTGGCATCACCGGCCTGCAATACCAGTGGTTCCACAGCAGCAACGGCTCTTCTTGGACCCAGCTCAACAATGGAGGCAGTGTGTCCGGAGCTACAGCTCCGACCTTGAGCCTGTCGAATATCGCCGGTTCCCAGGAGGGTTACTACCGATGCCGTGTCGTCGGCACCAACGCCTTGCCGGGCGGAGGCAGCCAAGGCAAGACCCTCTACACCCATGGAGCCCAGCTCACCGTGGAGAACGTGTCCGCGCCGCAATTCACGCTGAACGTCAGCAAGTCCGGCACCGGTTCCGGGACCGTCACCAGCAGCCCTGCGGGCATAAGCTGCGGCTCTGCCTGCTCAGCAACCTACAATGAGAATACCGTGATCACCCTGACCGCGACCCCGGCAGCCGGATCGGTTTTCGTGGGCTTCTCGGGCTCTACCGATTGTTCCGACGGCGAGGTGCAGATGCGAAACAACCGCAACTGCATTGCCACTTTCGACCTGGAACCCACCGCCACCCACACGCTCACCGTGAGCAAAACCGGCACTGGTTCCGGGACCGTCACCAGCAGCCCCGCGGGCATCAGCTGCGGCTCGGCTTGCTCAGCCGAATACGAGGAAAACACAGTGATCGCCCTAACCGCGACCCCAGCAGCAGGATCGATCTTTGTCGGTTGGTCCGGATCCGCGGGTTGCGGCGGCACGATAACCCTCGACGCAGACAAGACCTGCGTGGCGACCTTCGACACGGAGGGCGTGACCTATCGGCTCATGGTGTTCCTCAACGGCTCAGGCTCGGTGACCACCGATCCCGCCGGCATCGACTGCCCGGGAGACTGCATCGAGTACTACCCTGAAAACCAGTGGGTGACGTTGTTGCCAAATCCAGCCGACGACTCCAAGCTGGTCGGCTGGACGGGCTCCACGGACTGCCAGGACGGCGAGGTGGAAATGAGGAACAACCGAGGATGCACGGCCAACTTCGAGCTCGTGACCAACGGCAAGAACCTAACCATCCAAAAACTCGGATTGGGCTCTGGGCGCATCACCACCGACGTCCCGGGAATCGATTGTGGCGCGGACTGTTTCCAAACCTACGAAGAAAACACCTTGATCGAGCTCTCCTGTGAGCCGGACCCCGGGTATGTCTGCGCGGGTTGGTCCGGATCCACCGATTGCACAGACGGCAAGCTCGAAATGAGAGCGGGTCGGACCTGCAAAATGACCTTCGACCCGGCTCCCTGAGCCTGACGTGCCTTGACCGACGACCCCGCGAGGCGACTACGCCACGCGGGGTCGTTTTCTGTCGAGCGACTCTTCTCGGTTGAGACCTCCTCGCACAAAGGCAACTCCAAGGTTGCCTTTCAAAAGAGCACGCGCTACCCTAAGAGCAACTAGGAGGTTGCACTTATGGAAAACAGAACCGCGGAAGACCAGATCAAGAAAGTCGTTGAGCTGAAGGCGCCCGTGTCACGGGTATGGCGGGCGTTGACGGATTTTCAGGAATTCGGTGAGTGGTTTTTGGTGGAGCTGGACAAGCCGTTTGTCGTCGGAGAGGTGTCCGGGGGAAAGGTGACGTATCCCGGTTATGAGCACATGACTTTGAAGGTGCGGGTCCAAACGATGGAGCCGGAGCGTTTGTTTCGCTTTGTGTGGTGTCCCTACGACATTCCTAAGGACGACTACGAGCTCGACGGCAGCACGCCGGAGACCACGGTGACGTTTGAGCTGGAGCCCGTTGCCACGGGCACGCGGCTCACTGTCGTCGAATCCGGCTTCAGCGCGTTGGAAGAGAAAGACCGAGCGCTCGAGGCCATGCGCCGCAATGACCACGGTTGGACCGAGCAAATGAAGAATATCGCCGCCCATGTCGAGTCCTGAGACGCACGCCCAACATGTGGATCCGGCGGCGGTATTCGCGGCCCTCGGCGAGCCGACGCGATTACAGCTGGTCAGCCGTTTGAGCGACGGTGAGTCCCGCTCCATCGCTCAGCTGAGCGACGGTTTCGGCATGACCCGACAGGGGGTGACCAAACACCTGCGGGTCCTGGAGCAAGCGGGTCTCGTGCGCTCCAGCCGGATCGGTCGGGAGAATCGATTCACCTTCGTTCCCGAGCCGATCCGCGACATTCGCAGCTACCTCGACCGAGTCAGCGCTCAATGGGACGAGTCCCTCGCGCGGCTCAAGGCCTTCGTCGAGGATTGAGATCGATCACTTGCTCCAGGGCGGAACGAGGCCCATCATGCGCACGTAGGCGATGCCTTGACCTAGATGCTCGTGATTGTGGGCGGAGATCTGGAGGAAGACGTCACGCTTCGGCCGTTGCTGCTGGAAAAACTCGATCTTTTCCTCGAGATCGAGCTCCGCGTTGTGGGCGACGGCCTTTTTCACCTGCTCCAGGGAACGTTTGTAGAGCTCTATCACGTCTTCCTTGGAGGTCACTTTGGCTTCGGCCTCCCGCCCCAAGGCTTGAACGTCTTCGGGCGTGGGCACACCGAGCAGACGGGTGAGGAAGAAATTGGCCATGGCCACGTGGATGTAGACCTCGCTCACGGACTTCACCTTGACCGTGGGCCGCCACCCATAGTGCTCCGCGGGAACCTCGTTCGCGAGCTGCAGGCTCTTGTCGGTCGCGGTCTCAAAATCCCTGAGAAAAGAGCCGAGGTAGTCGGTATCGGGCAGGCCGCCGTGGTCGTCGGCCAGAGCGGGCGTGCTCAACGCGATGAGCAAAGGAAAAACGAGAGCGGTCTTCAAGGTTTTCATTTTATCTCCGTGTTCGAATGCCAAATTGGGAACGGGTTTGCGATCGGTGGACGGAACGTTGGGAATAACGTTGGGAATACGGATATCTGGGAATACGGAGACGACGCTTTCCCGGTTCGATGCATCGGAACCACGAAAGACGCCCTGCGAGCATCAGGCTCGCAGGGCGTCCTTCGTTGGTGCCGAATCAGGCGCTCAGTGGATCGGTTTCGGATAGGCGGGATCGCAGGCGTCGGGTATGCCGTTGCCGTTCTTATCCGCCAAACCTTCGATGGCGTCCGGTGTGCCGTCGCGATCGGAATCGTGGTCGAAGAGGTTGGGAATGCCGTCGCCGTCGGTGTCGGATCCACACTCGTATTTGTTGGGGATGCCGTCGCCGTCACAATCGTCGTCGGTGCACTCCGGGAAGGCTCCGGTGACCACCGTGAAGCTGCTCGAAGCCCGACGCTGGAACGCCGGAATCGGATCTCCGGTGTGGTCCGGTCCTTCGAAGATGCTCTCACCCGGCAGCTGCTCGGCGTTCTGCCCCACGGTCAGGTCGAAGAAGACCTGGTAGGTGCCCCGACCGACGAGCTGATCGAATTCCGTGGACCAAAGTCCGGAGGGGTCTTGCTCTAGGGTGGTCCAAACATCGCTTCCATCCGGTCGACGAATCCGCGCCTGCACGGAGACATCTCCGACCAAGGGCAGGAAGACCGACGGCGCGGCGGTCAGACGAACGTTATCTTCGGCCGTCGCCACCCTGGGTTGGGCGTCGGTGAAAAAGCCGATGTCGGGATGGTGGGTGTAAGCGGTCAAGATGGAGCGCTGCAGATCGCCGTTGGCGGACCAAGACTCCAGGGTCCAAAGACCAGGAGTCGGTCCGTCCAGTTGGACCAAGAAGAAGAATGCATCTCGGGTAACCCCAGCGTCGATGGGCTTCACCAGCTCCCCGCCCGGGCCGTGCAACCTCCAATCGAGCTTCCAGGTATCGATGTTGTCGTTGCGCCCGGAAATCAGGAGATGCAGCGCTTCGGCCCCCTCCTCCACCGAAAATTCCACCTTGTCGAGCTTCACCGCCTTGGGCTCGTCGGGATCCGTGGGGGTCGGGAATTGACCCGGATCGTCGGCCACGGAAAAGCGATGCCGACTGAGCAACGGCGCTTGACCGGCCAAGCGGGCGGCGAGCTCCACGAAGAGGCTCGGCAGCTCGAAGAAGTCCTCGCCGGGATACAAGCCACCGCCGGTCTCGGCGGCGATCTGCGCCGCCTCCCCTTCGTCGGCTTCCTCACCGATGGGCACGGCAAAGACCTGGACGCCGGCCTCTCGCAGGGCCGGCAAGACCAGCTCGGGCTCCGGATCCTCGTTGTTCTCGCCGTCCGTGAGCAGCAGGATCGATTGACGACGCCCGTCGTTCTCGGGCCGTTGGAAACGATCCAGAGCTTCTTGCAGCGCCGATCCGATGGCGGTGCGACCTCGCGGCGAGAGCGCGTCCACTTGGTTGGCATAGGCCGTGGAGGTGGCCGCATCCAGGTCGACCAGCGGCGCGGTTTCCGGATCGATCAAATCGTCGAACGTCACCAAACCCAGCTCCACGTCCGACGCTGTTTCGAGCTCGATCATCACCCGCGCGGCGGCCTGAACAAAGGCCATGCGGCTCTCGGTGCATTGTCCTTCGTCCACCGCGCCGTCGTTGTCGTCATCGAAGTCGTTGTCACAAACCTCGATTCCGAAGTTGCCGCCGGCCGGATACCCCATGCTACCCGAACGGTCCAACACCACCAGAATCTGATCGCTGTGTGAAAGTCGATCCACGAATTCCGGAGCCTGTCGGCAATGCACGGGCATCTCGCTCTCGGGCAGACCGACCGGTTCCTCCAAGAATTCGAAATGTCGGGTCAAGGTCTGCCAATCCGATTCGATTTCGCCGGTTTCCTCAAGGGTCATCAAGCTGTGGCGGGTCGTCGCCCAGGTCCCGCTCGGCCCGTGCCAACGCCAAGCGCAATCGGGGGCCCCGCAGGACAGGTAGCCGTTCCCGGTGGCGGTGAACGGCGGCACGTCCCCTTCATAGGGATTTGCCCAAAATTGGCTGACGTCGATTTCGACGCTCATATCGTCCGCGCCGTAAAACAGATTCTCCAACTCGAAGGTCGGCGGATCCTCGTCACCGAGCACAGCTACATTGCCACTGGAAAAATCCAGCTCCCAGGAGCCCAACCATCGGATCTCTCCCCAGCTGATGTCGTCGAAATATCCTTCATCGACCGCCGCGACCAAGAGGAAGTGATGCTCTTCCTGATCCGGCACGTCTTGACGGGTCAGGAACAACTCCAACGGCACCCCGAGGGGCGAGCCCAGGGAATCTCGGAGACGAATCTCTCGGGTCTGATGGGCCGTCGCCCGCGCGGTGGCAAAGGAGCTCCCGTCGAACACACGGGTGTCGCCGAAACGCCAGAACGGTCCCTCTTCCAGACCGAGGGTGACCACCGTGGTGGCCACCGGCTCCGGACACGGCCCGACGCCGTCGCCGCGCCAGTCATCGTGGTTCCCGCGCACGCTGAGCTCGCTCATCATCACCGGATCACAAATGCCGCCCGGACATTCGGCATCGCGCAAGCACACCGCGCCGTCCGACTCTCCGCCCACACAGCGGGTCCTGCCCACGGGCTGCATCAGCGTGTGATTCTTTTCGTCCATGGCATCGGGCTCGAACCCCGGCCCGATGTCGCAAATAAATTGCTGCTCGGTCTCAGGGTTGTATCCGAAATCACGCCCGACCTCGGCGTATTGATCCCACAACCCGAAGACCAGATGGCCCGCCTCGTGGGCCCACGTCGAAGGCCTCTGATGATCTCTCTTGCAGATGGTGGAAGTCTTTCCGAGCGTGCCGAGCCCGAGCACCGGCGCGCTGGACCTACATTCGCGGAAAATCATGCGGAAATCCGCTTCCCCTCGGCCGGTCTCACCACCGGTCAGCACCACCCGATCCAGCCGCACTTGACCGTCGGCGGCGTCACAAAGCATCTTGCCGGTTTGGACCCAAGCGGCCTTCACATCCGCCAAATATTGCTCTCCCGGCGGCAAATCGAAATGCACATACACCGTGAGGCGTCCGTCACCGTTCTCGTCTTCCACCAACGAGCCGGATCCAGCCCAGGCGACAAAAGGAATCATCGAGAAAAAGAGGAAGGACGAGGCGAGCAAGCATAGAAAGCGAAGGGGCCGAGAGGTCGAGGTCATGAAGGGAGCTCCTGATCGATAAAAAGTTAGGAGCAGCCGACCCCCACCTGCATCCTCGGCACCGCGCCGGGATCGCTTGAGCACTACGACTGGGTCGACCGCACGGTGAAATGTGCAATTGGGCTGCCCGCCGTTTCAAAGATTCAGCAAAGGGCGAATCCCTGTCCACCGCAGAGGTAAATCCCGCAAACCCACCTCCTCGAAGGCAAGCATCGAGAAGCGACTAGAATAGTCACCATGTGGATCAACCCGCTAAAAACGACCGAGCTGCGCATCGATGCCTCGAAGGAAGTCGTCGAAGACCGACTGAGGACCCTGGTCGGTGCCGATTTAAGGATTGAGGGCGACACCCTCCGGGAGCGATGGCGAAGCGCCCGCCGAAGGATGAAAACCCCTTGCCTCGGAGGCCAAAAGGGCGACGCCTTCTACGTGATGCTGAGGCTGCCCTGGTGGTTTCAAAACTCATTCGAGCCGATCACCAAGGTGCGTCTAAAAGAAACACCAACGGGGTGCACCGCCCGCTACCGGATCTCCTCCCACCCGTTTGTCCTCATCTTCTGCTTCTACGGAATGGCGATGTTCTGGTATCTCGAGCTCGATGGCCCCATTGCGGGCTTCTCGTTTGCTGGGCTCTTCACCACCGTGCTCTCACTGATCATGGTGCTCACCCATTGGATCCGTTCCCCCAAGCTCGATCGGACGATTCGTCGGGCCGTGGAGGGGAAAGACCCTGAATCTTCGTAGGGAGCTCACTTCAACGATGAACGAACCTACCGGCGATCTCATTTCTTTAGATCGATGGACGAATAGCTGGCAAGCGCTCGGAGCAGCCCCCGTGGATGACAAGCTCCATGCACGAATCGTGGACGCCTACCGAGAGGCCCACCGGAAGTACCACAATCTTCAGCATCTGCGGGAGTGCTTCCAGCATTTTGAAGCCCTACGGGAGCAAGCGGATCACGCGCAAGAAATCGAGCTCGCCCTTTGGTTTCACGACGCGATCTACGAAACCCGCCGCAAAGGCAGTGAGCAGAAGAGCGCCGATTGGGCCCGCGAGCAGGCGCTCGATGCCGGATTGGACCCATCCATCGCTGAACGCATTCATGGTCTGATCATGGTGACCCTTCACACCGCCGCCGCAGAGGGAACCGATGCCCAAATCATGATCGATGTCGACTTGGGCATTCTCGGCGCCGGCACTTCGCGCTTCGACGAATATGAGCAGCAGGTCCGAGCGGAGTACAAATGGGTTCCCGGCCTGCTCTACCGCCGAGAACGGCGAAAGATCCTGAAATCCTTTCTCGACCGGCCGACCATCTACTGCACGGAATCCTTCCGCGACCGGTACGAGCAACGGGCCAGGGACAACATCAGTCGCGCCTTGAGCCGTCTATAGGACTTCATCTGGCCTGCGGCAGATCCCTATCGATGGTCGCCGAAACGGACCACCGTCACCTTCGGCCCGATGCCAGGATCGAGGGAGCCCCTGAGGTCCCAGGGTCTCCCTAGGTTACATTCGACGATCGGGATCTTCAGCCCAACGGACACCCGGCGGGTGAGCCCGGCGTGAACGTCGACTTTCCAGGAGCGCGTTTCGAAGCCGTCCAGCGCCGCCTCTATCCAATAGTCCGCAGGTGGGAGGTGGAAGAAGACGGCCTTGCCGTTTTCGTTGGTGGTCGCAGTCCGCAGACCAAAGTCGCCGGAGGTCATATCCGACCGAGTCGACAATCGAATTGTCGCACCGGCAAGGGCGACCTCTTGATCCGTGGTCTCCCCGGCTAGGGGCTCATTCTGAACAGTCACCACCAGGGTGCCGGTTTCACCTGCTTGCGCAACCGGCGTGAGCAAGGGTGCTAGGCCCGCGATGAGCAGAAGGATGAGGCTGCAATTTCGGAGATTCATCGGCGAAGCTTACCAGGCCGAGGTATCACCGGACTCGAAGCCGTCGGAGAAGATGATTCCGAGACCTTGGTTGACGGAATAGGCTTTGGTGAACGTTTCGGAGCCGCCCGGTGGGATCACGGCATGCCATTGGAAGGCCCCTTCCCAATCTCCGGTGGTGAAGGGAAATCCGCTGCCGTCGAAGTTGGTGACGAGACCGTCTTGCATCAGCTCCCGAATGCTCACCGCCAAGTCGGCGGTGTCCGAGGCTTGCACCCCGATGGCGCCGGGGCCTTGAAACTCGCCGAAGGTGGTGCTGTCGGAGACCCTTACCAGCACCGGATCCTCGAGCAACACGGCTTGGTCGTCGGTCAGGGTGTCGGCCAGGTCGAAATCCAAGTAGCCGAAGATATCGATGTCGAGAGGCTCGGAGCTGATGTTGGTGATGGTCAGCTTATTCACGATATGCGAGCTCGTGCCGCTGCTTCCGTCGTATACGGTAGCCGACAACCGTGCGTCGAAGAGGTTTCTCGAAGCCACGTTGCTCCAAGTCGCCTCGCCGACGGGACCGGTGTAGCTCTCCGTTTGAGGAGCCGTGAACGCGGTTTCGTCGGAGTCTCCCGCGACCCGGAAGTACCAGGCATCCTCGAAGACGTTGTCCAGCCCCCCGTCGATGAAATAATTGCAATTATTAAGGTTATCCGCCAGATAGTGAATTCGTTCGAAAGTTGCCGTGCCGCTGGTGATCGTGCCCTGAGACCATGCGGGCGCGACTCCGAAGAGCATCCCAACCGTCAACAGGACGCCGGAGATCATCCGTGTCCGGCCGAAGCGAGAGGGATCCGAAGTCGAGAAAAATCGATTCGTTTCGAAATCCATGTTGATGTCCTCCACTGAATACAAGTGTTGAGCGCCACACCGTGACGACGTCACGGGTCCTCTGATTGCTAAGGCGCTTTGGGACCAGGAATCCGCCCAAATCCATCCAATCGACTTTCGAGACGCAGCTTCGGATCTCGACAAGTCTTCAATCCGTCCGGCTTCTTCTCCAAAGACAAGGGGGACGACGCCTAGGCACCGTCCCCCTTTGCTTCAGCGGCCACACGCCGAAGACATCAAACGATTCACCCGATCAAGGCACATCCGGATGGGTGCGGGCGTCGAGATTTTCAAGCGGAACACCCGCCGGTGGCGGTGTCGGGAAGTAAGTCTGTGGAATGACACCGTTGAGCAGCGGGAAAGGCTGCACCGGCTGACGACGGGGATCGTCGTGCATTTCGACTCCCGAATCGAAGGTCAGTGCGTCTAGCGGACGCATGGTTGCCGACGGATTCTCCGCCGTGTGGCAGCTCAGGCAGAACGCGTTGCTAACCGAGTCCGGACGCGGGTCGTTCCAAACGAGCGGAATACCCTGCAAGTGGATCAAGGACCGCATGCATTCGGTGGCCATGATGCCGTGGGTGGTGCCGAGGCACACCGGCGACGACGAGGTGTCGGGACGCTCGCAGGCGAATTCGGAGTACGATGTCGAAAGCGGCGAGATGTCGCTGATGAAACGGCCGTGGGAGCCGTAAGCATCGTAGGCATCCGCCAAATCTTCCAGCTCTTGGCTCGCGCTGCTGTCGACACCGACCAGGGTGCCGCCCGCGTGGTTACACACTTCCTCCACTGAGGGTTTGCCGCCGATGACTTTGAAATCGTCGACCCAGCCTTTGAAGCCGCCGGCCTGGGCACTCAACATCATGCGCCCGGGCTCTATCCTGAATGCGCTCAATGCGGTGATGTCCTCCTCGCGGTGGATGTTGTAACCATCTAGGAAAACCGTCACATCGAAGTCGGAGCCATTGGGTTCGGAGAGCACGGAAATGGTGCTCCACTTGTCCGTGGCAAGCTTCAAGAGCGGATCGGTCAGGATGACGTCGTGGCCGCCGTATCCTGTGCTCGTCGGCCATTTCAGGCGCAGGCGTTGCTGTGTGGGCTCCTGAACCAAATTAAGAAAGCTGCCGTCGGGCCAGGTGATCAGCCGCTGTACCGTGGTGGTGGACCGCGGATTGACCGACAGGGTGACGAACCACGGCGCCGACGCCATGGCCGCCGAATCGGGTTGCGACGGAATCACGTACTCCAGCCGATCGTCGACACCGTCGAGCCACAGACCTTTGGCCTGGAATCCACCGGCCGCCAAGGGCTCGACTCGACCACCGCCGAGCAGCCGGCCGTAGGTCGGCACGTTCCACGTCACCGCCGCTGCCAAGGGGTTGGGCGAATGGACGTCGCCGGCGAAATCCGCCACTTCCTGGGAGACCGCGGCAGCGCTGTTGGCGATATGCGGGGCCTTCGTATAACCGCGACCTTGGTAGGTCGCGGTGCCAGTTCCTTGCCGAAGGTAATCCCATTCGAAGCCGTCGTTGTAACGGTTGTGGAGGGACATCGGCGCAAAGAAGTCACGCACCAGGTTCAGCGTTGCCCCCATCTCCGACACGATGAGAGCCGCCGGATGGTTGACATCGTCGAAGGCGATTTCATCCGTATCCTTCGAGCTCGACAAGTGCCACACGACTTCCCGCGGCGTCTCGGTTAGCAGGTTCGGCAGGAAATTGAATTGATTCTCAGGTGACGAAAGCGTCGTTTTTTCCGACGCGCCAATCTCCACACCGCTGGAAAGGTCGTCGTAAAGGTCGACCAAACGATGGTAAATCACGTTGTCGTGAATGCTGAAGTCGAGGTTGTTGTTGCGCGTGTCTAGAGTGAAGAATTTTCCTTGGGTCCACAGGCCACCGGCGGTAAGACCGATTTTGCGGCCACCGTTGAAAGGATCACTTGAAATCGTGGTGATGTTCGGCTCGGTCACCGACACCCCGAGGGGATGACCGAGGATCGGATAACGCGGCACGACCTGATCGAGCTCGTTGATGTAGTAAAAGCTCTGATCGCCGGCGATATAGAACAGCATGTCGCCGTCCCGATCGATCCAAGGATAGGCTCCAGGCGTCACGTTGAGGGGATCGCCAAGTGCCGTGCTGATTACCTTATTCTCGGTGTCCCGCATGGGGAACTTGGCAATTCCATAGTCCGCCATGTCGGGGTCGGCATACATCTCAGTGATGTGTTTGAATTCCGTCCAGCCATCGGGGTCGCAAGCGTCTAAAGTATCCGGGATTACTGAATACATGATCAAACCATTCACTTGCGCGATCAACAGCCGGCCGTCGCCCGAAATCACGGGTTCGAGGATGTTGTTGCCTAGAATTTCGATACGCTCCGGATCGCCCAAACGGATCGGATCCGCCACCGTGGGCAGAGCCGTCGGATTGGAGCTCTTGGGATTCGACACCACTAAGCGAACTGGCGTCACCCAAAGCTCATCGTCGAAGCTGGCCGGGCCCGTGAAACGGGCAACCAGCGAAATGTCGTAGCAATCTTGAGCTCCGTTTGGATCGAGCACACCATCCGTGCATGCCTGGGGATTGCTCGATCGCCCCTTATGGCTCTGCGAGCGATTGTGATGGGACGAGGATCCGGCGAGCGGAGGGTCGCAAACGGCGATCGACGGAGCGAAGCTTAGATGGGTGGCCTCCACATCGCGAAGATTCTCGACAGTCTCGTATAGATTCTGCGTCGTAAAGTCCATGCTCGAAAAGTATTCGGGCAGGCCGGTATCCGTCTGGGCTTGACCGAGCGGCTCAGAGAAAAACTCCGGGACTTGGACTTGGAAGTGTACGCCCAACCCATTGGCCCCGATGGCAATCCGACCGTCGTAGGTTTGACTCAGTGAGCTGGTGAGCCGGTTGTGGGGTGATGGAAAAACTTGCTGAATGCCCCCTCCACCGTTGAGCTCGTACTCCTCCCGCAGCACATCGATCGGCGACGCCGGAGGAAGGGGCATCGTGGAGTTGGCCGTCCAGGTTTCGTGCTCCGGCAAGCAGCTGAAGTCGACCGCCGTGCTCAAGCTGAACGCGGGTGGGTAGCCACCGACGAGCCCGTAGTCGGCGCAATGCTCGGCGATCGCCTGCTGACAGGCGTCATCGATCTCCTCGGACCCGTGACTCACTGGACAGGCGGCGGAAACCTCCGATGGCACGGCTTGATCCTCTGCCACCCCCGGCTCGATACAAGCGTAGGTCAACGTGTTGCCCACCACGCTTATTGGACCGAATCCCACGTCACTGGTGCATTGTCGATTGATGCCGATATCGCAGTTGTGATTCGGCGGCGAGTAGAAGCTGGTGGTGGTGTTCAGGCACCAGGTATTGAGTCGTATTTCGTTGGCGGTCGGGCCGGGCGTGTCGCCCGGGTTGACTCGCGTATAGGTTTCGACCTGAACGGCATCGCCGGTCAGGCAAGTGACATCCATGGTGTCGGTCGTGCCTTCGGTGCCGAAACCGAAACCGCTGACGTAACCCCGGCCGACGCAGAAATTGTGGACCGCGTTGTTGCACTCCAGGCTCGGTGTCGCCGACGAGGCACCACAGGTCGGTGGTCCGCCCGAGGGATAGAGGTCGGCCTTGAGGATTCGGTAACGCGCGGCCATGGCGTCCGAGTGCACGGTATCGCTATCGTTGGGGCCGAACGGTTGGTGTTGGGCATGGCCGGCATGGGGCAAGACGAACGAGGAAGCGAGCACGGCGACGATCGCCATGCCTTGCGCGGTCGCGCGGAAGGGTATTCTCAATTCATTAAGTGAAGGCATGTGACACTCCTTGGGTTTGGCTCAACCAATTTCGGCTTTACCTTACACCTCCAATCTCGATAAAGCAAGTTTTACACTTACAGATCTAAAATCTATGAGAATTTTCCCTTACGAGCAGGCACTCTCAAGATTTCATTGAGCTCTAGGAGATGGACCAGGGCAGGACGCCCGAATTCGCAGTCGGGATATCCTCTTCCCGTATGGCCGACGATCACTTCCCCGCCCAAGATACTGAAACCCTCGGCGATGAGACCCTCGACGGCGAGCCCCTCGACGGCGAGCCCCGAGAAGAAGGAGCCGCCGTCGGGCCCTGGATCCGGGAGCCCGCGATCCTCGAGCGTGGCAGCTCTTTGGGCCGCTACATCGTGCTGCACAAATTGGGCGAGGGTGGCATGGGGCAAGTCTACGCCGCTTACGACCCGGAGCTGGACCGGCGAGTGGCGGTGAAGATTCGGCGTTTCTCTTCCGACCACCCGGAATCGTTCTCGTCCCGCTTGCGCCAGGAAGGGCGGGCGCTGGCTCGGCTGCAGCACCCCAATGTGGTGACCGTCTTCGATGTCGGTGTGGCCGATCGACGGTTGTTTATCGCCACGGAGCTGGTCAAGGGCCTGACCGTGGATCGCTGGCTACAAGCGGAGAAGCGCTCGTGGCGCGAGGTGGTGGACGTCTTCATTGAGGTCGGCTCGGGCATTGCGGCGGCCCACGCCGAGGGCTTGGTGCACCGGGACATCAAACCGAGCAACATGATGGTGTCGGACCAAGGGCGGGCCCAGGTTCTAGATTTCGGCATCGCCCGTGACACGGAGCTCTCCGAAGGCTCGACCATCGACCTCGACGCCCTGAGCCGGACCGGCTTGCCCCCGGGATCGGCGCAGCCGACCCAAACCGGGGCGGTGGTCGGCACCCCGGGTTTCATGGCCCCCGAGCAGCGAGCCGGCAAAAAGGTCGGGCCGGCCGCCGACATCTACAGCTTTTGTTTGTGCCTGCACCTGGCACTCTTCCGCGAGCTGCCGGAAGAGCGCAGCAGTGAGCGGAACACACCGAAAACACCTGCCGGCGTCCCGGCGGGCGGCGGAGCCCCTACCGCCGGGACGCCGGCCGCGGGGGCGCCCGCGGGCCTGCGTCGACTGGTGCTCAGCGGCCTGCGACAGGATCCGGAAAAACGACCGGGCTCCATGGCCGAGCTGATCCACGACCTGCGACGATTCCGCCATCGGGGCAGCCGGTTCCGCAGATGGCTGGCGGGCGTGACCATCGTGGCCCTTACCGCCACCCTTTGGTGGACTTGGCAGCGGTCTCAAACCACCCCCTGCGCCACCATTTCCCAGCGGTGGGACGACGTCTGGAACGAAACTCGGGCCCAGGCCCTGGGGGAACGGTTCCAGCAAGTGGATCGACCGTTTGCCGCCGATGTTCGGAAAACCGTGCTCGCGGGCCTGGATCGCTTCGGAATCCAGTGGACGGACAATGCCCGCCAGTGGTGCCTTGCGGCGACCGACGGCAGCCTGTCCCCGGAGCTCTTCGATCTGCGCACGGATTGCCTGGATCTGCGGCTCAGGGCGGTGGACGCCACGGTCTCCCTGTTGGAAAAGAACACCGATAGATTGGTGTCCAAGGCCGTGACCATGATCGATGAGCTGCCGGCGATTTCCGAGTGTTTCGACATCCGGGCCCTGCGGGCGCCGACGCCACCGCCCATGAGCCCACAGCTGAGAGAGCGTTTGCCGATCCTGCTCCAACACCAGGCCGACGCGCGCGCGCTTTGGGCCGCCGGCGATTTCGATGCCGCCGCCGACACCACGGCCCGATGGGTCGAGGGGGCCAAGGCGGTAAAGCACTGGCCCCTCACCGCCGAGGCTCTGCATCAGCGGGCTTTGATCGAGGACGCCCGGCTCGACAAGGCCTCCGCAGACACCTTGGTGGAAGCGACCCTGGCCGCCGCGGCCGGCAATCACAACCGGGTCATCGCCGAATCCTTCGTCCGCTTGGTCAAAGTGGCGGGTTTGCATCTTCAGGACTTCGAGCGGGCCGACCGGTATGCCGAGCAGGCGGCGAGCGCCCTGCGGGCCTTGGGTAGCCCCGGCGATCTCCAGGCCCGCCTTCACCACCAGATGGGCATCAACCTCAGGCACCAGGGCCGTTACGCAGACGCCCTCGACAGGTTACGCCGATCCTTGAGCTGGCGGGAAGAGCACCTCGGCAAGGACCACCACACGGTGGCCGAAACCTTGCTCAGTCTCGGCAATGTTTACGACGATCTCAACGACCACGGCGCGGCACGCGAGAGCCTCGACCGGGCCCTGGCCATTCAAATCCGGCGCCTGGGTCCGTCCCACCCCGTGGTGGCGGAGACCTATGCGCGGCTCGGGACCCTCGCGCGGGAAGCCCGAAACCTCGAAGACGCGACTCGATTCCACCGCCAAGCCATGGACATCCATCGTCGAGTCCATGGGCACGACAGCCCGGCCTTCGCCCAAAGCCTGACCTATCTCGGCGAGCTCCAAGCGCTCGACGGTCGATTCGGCGCAGCGGAGCAGTCCTTTGAGCAAGCTTTGGGGATTTTGGAGCAAAGCTTCGGGCCGGAGCACGCCCAGCTCGCCGTGGCCTACGCCACCATGGCGAGCGCTTGGACGGAAGCCGGGCGCGACGAGCAGGCCCTCGAGCCCTACGGTCGCGCCCTGCGCATCTTCGAGCAAGCCTTCGGCGCCGGGCACCCCCAGGTAGGAGTCCTGCGCTTCAACCTCGCCACCGTCAATCTGAGGCTGCGAAACCTGGAGGAAGCGGCGCGGGATTTCGAACGTGCCGCCGACATCTGGCGCCGGGCGCTCGGTGAGAATCACCCATTGGTGGCCAATGCTCTCACCGGCTGGGGCGACGCTTGGGTCCGGCTCGGTCGGTTCCGCGAAGCGCTACCCATGCTGCGGGAGGCAGACCGATTCGACGCTGAAGCCGATGCCGAGCAAGCCCGAGACCCCAAAGATCGGGCGGATACCGCGTTTGCCCTGGCCCGGGCCCTAGACTTGGCAGGCACCGAGCCGGATCGGATCGAGGAATTGGCCGAGCGGGCCCAAAAGCTCTACGGCACAGTTCCCGAAGCCAGCCGGCGGGAGCTCGAGGAGATCGGTCGATGGTTGGAAGAACACCCCAGTCCAAGACACTAGGAGCCGGCCCCACTGAGTTCCTCGAGGCAATCCGGACACAGGCCATGGGTGAGCGTGGCGTCGGAGTGAGAGTCGAGGTAGGTCTCCAGCTCGGACCAGGTTCCGCCGTTGCGATCGTCACGGATTTTCTTGCATTGAGCACAAATCGGCAGCAGCCCCCGTAGCGCTTTGACCTCCCGGCCCCGGCCCCGATGGACCTCGAGCAATTGCAAGTGAATGGCCACCCGGGCCAGCAGCTCATTTTTCGAGATCGGTTTGTGCAGGTAATCGTTCGCCCCCTCCGCAAAACCGATCATCAAATCGTCGACTTGGTGCTTCGCGGACAAAAATAGAACCGGCAGCTCTTCCAGCGATCGCTGACGGCGAATCTCCCGGCAGACTTCGTAGCCGGACTTCTTCGGCATCATCACGTCCAGGAGCACCAAATCGACGGCATGCTCCTCAAGAAGGCGCAGGGCCTCATCACCACCCTTGGCCCGCAACACCCGATATCCAGCCGACCGAAGGTGATTGGCGAGCACCTGACGGACCACGGCCTCATCGTCGACCGCCAAAACCTGAAAGCTATCCGGACGAGCCACTTGGCTCGAAGACTCTTCTGAGACGATCTGCATCGGTTCTTGGGTCGGCAGAAGCGCGGGATAGGTTTCTGCCGGCTCCTCGGAGACGAGCAGAGTGAAGAAAAATTGGGTGCCTTCTCCGGGTTGCGACTCGACCCACAACTTGCCGCCATGGCTTTCCACCAGGCGGCGGGCAATGGCAAGGCCCAAACCGGTGCCGCCGTAGGTTCGTTCACTGGACGCATCGGCCTGCTGGAAGGAGCGGAAGATCCGGGTTTGATCCTGCTCGGCAATGCCTATTCCCGTGTCGGCGACTCGAACCACGAGCCGCTGCCCCTCTTCGTCCACTCGGGCTGAAACCTCGACCGTCCCCTGCTCCGTAAATTTCACCGCATTGCCCAGAAGATTGTGCAGAATCTGTTGCAGTCGCTGCTCGTCGGCGAGGGCTCCCGGCAACTTGGGATCGATGGCATTGATCAGCTGCAAATCCTTGTTGCGGGTCAGCGGCTCCAGCAGCGTGAGCACGACATCGGTCAAGGTGCACAAATCTACGGATTTGAGCTCTAGGTCCAGCTCCCCGTGCTTGAGCTTGGAAAAGTCGAGGATATCGTCCACCAAGCCGCCGATTCTCTGTCCATTGTGCACGATGAAGTCGAGCTGACGACGGACCTCCTTTGCCGAAAGCTGGTCGAAATCGTCGTGCAACGACTCGGCCAAGCCCACCATGCCGAATAAAGGCGTGCGCAGCTCGTGAGAGGTATTGGCCAGGAACTCGTCTTTCAGCTTGTCCACTTGACGGAGCTGGGCGCTGACCGCCTGCTCACGCTTCAGCTTGGCTTGCTGGGAGCGGACCCACAGCCCGACGGAGGTGATCAAGGCCAGGGCATAGAGGGTATAGCTCCAAGGGGACTTCCACCACGGTGGCACTACCGTGATAGCGAGGGTCGCGGGCTCCGGATTCCAAACTCCGTCGGGGTTACCCACCTTGAGACGAAAAGTGTACTCACCCGCCGGAATGTTGGTGTAGGTGGCGCTGCGCCGCTCGGCGGAGGTTTCGAGCCAGTCCGGGTCGAAGCCGTCCAGTTGGAAGCTGTAGCGATTGCCCGGAGGATCGGCAAAATGCAGGGCGGCGAAGTCGAACGACACCATGCGATGGGACGGCCCGAGCACCAAATGCTCAGTGCGCTGGAGCGAACGTTCCAGCGGAGAGTCTTCGGACCGAGGTGAGACCGGCTGATTGCCGATTCTCAGCTGGGTAAAAACGGGCGTGGGTATGAATGGGTCGAGACGGATATTCTCGGGGAAAAAACTGTCGAAACCCTGGCTTCCGCCGAAAAACAGCTCCCCGCTGCGGGCGCGATGGGCGGAGCCGGTCGAGTAGGTATTGGACTGCAACCCGTCCTCGCGATCGAAGAATGTGAAGACGCCGGTCGACGGATCGAAGCGATTGAGGCCGTGGGTGGTGCTGAGCCACAGCTGCCCGCCATCGTCCACCAAGATGGCAATGATGAAATTGGTGCTCGGACCCCGCTGGGATCCGTCGGATTCAAATCGACGCAGGACACCGCGATCTGCGTCGAGGCTATAGAGGCCGCGATCCGTGCCGATCCAAAGCACACCGGAACCGTCTTCAGCCAAGCTCGTGACCCAGCCTTCTCCGGGGCGCAAAAAGGCCGGCAACAGCTCGGCCTGAGCGTCGGCTTGCTCCGGGGACAGCCTGAGCAAGCCGAAATCCCGAGTGCCCACCCACAAAATGCCCGTTCGATCCTGAAAGAGCGCGTCGACAGCGGTTCGGCCACCGATGATTCGACGAAGCTCAAAATCGCCCCGGGAAGGTACCGGCCCGGTGGCGTAAAGACCGTTGTCCGTGCCCAGCCAAAGCCGACCGGAATCGTCCACCACCATGGTCCGGATCAAATCGCGCCCTACCCCGGAATCCGGCGAAAGCCAGACGGGCTCGCGACGCTCAGGACCGAGCATCGCCAACCCGCTCGGCGTGCCGACCCAGAGATTGTGATCCCTATCCTCGACCAAGGCGCTGACCGTGGAGCTGGAAAGGCTGCTCGAGCCGGAGGAGCCGACCGCATCGGCAGCCGGATCCGCCGAATAGTGGCGAATCTGACTCGTCCGCCGGTCGATGCAATTGAGACCTTTATCCCAGGTCCCGACCCAGAGCAGATCCTCGTGGTCGAGCCAAATGCCTGAGATGTTGTTGCTGCTCAGAGTCGAGTCCGAGCCGGCCATCACCCGATAGGTCGCGAATTGCTCCGATCGACGATCATAGCGACTGACCCCGACGTAGGTGGATATCCACACCAGACCGGACCGATCCTCACCGATGCTCAGGATGCCGTTGCCGATCAAGCTATGGCGATCCTGGGGAAAGCTCTGGTAGCGACGGATTTCCTCGCTGTCGGCGAGGAAACGGAACAGCCCCGACGAGCCGCTTCCGACCCACATATCGCCTCGCTGATCCATATGAAGGGCGAAGATCCCTTCCTCGCTCAACGCGGGAAAACCCCCGCGGTGCTGCTCTACCTCGCCGCTTCGGGGATCTACCATCGAGAGCCCTTTGGAGGTACCCACCCACAACCGACCGTCGGGCCCTTCAGCCAGCTGGTGAATTTGCTCATGGCTCAAACCCGCAGGGTCACCTGGATCGGACAAGAAACGGGTAAAGCCGGCGTCCTGTCCATCCAGCCGATTGAGACCGCGGAAGGTGCCGACCCAAAGCGTTCCGTCGAGGACAAAGAGGTCGTTGACCCGCGGATCACTCAGGGATCGAGGATCCTCGGGATCGTGGAGGAAACAGGTGACCTGCTCGGTTTCCAAATCCACGCCGGCTAACCCCTTGGCAGTACCCACCCAAAGCCGTTCAGGACCTTGAGCCACTTTGTCGACGGCGCCTTCTAAACACGGAGCAGACGTACCGGCGGGAGGGAAATGCACGAAAGATTCCCGATCGGCGTCGAAGCGATCCAGACCGCCATTGGTCGCCACCCACAATCTGCCCCGATCGTCGGTGGTGCTATGCATCACGTGGTTGTGGACGAGGGATTCAGGATCCGACGGATCGTGTTGGAAGATGTAGAACTGGTAGCCGTCCCAGCGGGCGAGCCCCTCCCTGGTGGCGAACCAGAGAAAACCCGTAGGATCTTGATGCACGTGGTTGACCCTAGCGTGAGGCAATCCATCGTCGGCGGTGAGGTGGGTAAATCTCACCACAGGCTCCTGGGCCGACAGCCCGGACGACCCGAGATAGGTCACCCCAAAAACCGCCGCACACACGTTCAGAGCCCAAACCCTGAGAGACCACCAGTCCATCGAAGCTCCTCATCACAACCCACCAAGAGTGCGAAAGGGAACGGAATCTACCCGTTCCCCTCACACCACCACTTCCAGATTATACGATATGTATTGGCTCTTGCGCTGCTGGTTGCCGACTGCTCCCGCGGCAAGCACGAGCCTGCCAAAAAACCTTTACTCTCCGCCTGCGCGCCTCTGAGGAACGAATCCAAGATTCGTCCCTTACTCCCCATCCCCTATGCCTAATCGTTGGACGCGTCGCGCCAAGCTGTTGCGTGAAATCTTGAGCAGATTCGCGGCTTGGGTTTGGTTGCCGTCGGTTTGCTCCAGGGCCCGCTGCACGATGACCCGCTCGTGGCTCTCCAGGTATTCCTCGAGACCGTTCACCCCGAGCTCGAAGCCGTCCCCTTGCCCGGCACCGAGCTCGGCTCGGCTGATCGCCTCGGCCACGTGTTTCGAGTCGATGGCTTGGCCCGGAGGGCATAGATAGACCAAGCGGCGCACCACGTGGCGGAGCTCGCGCACGTTGCCCGGCCAGGCGTGCTCCTGAAGCCGTTGCAAAGCCTTGACCGTGACCCCGCGCACGTTGCGCCCGAGCTTGCGGCCGAAGCGCCGAAGAAAATAACCCACCAACAAGGGCAGGTCCTCGGTCCGTCGGCGCAAGGGCGGCACCCGCAGCTCGTAACCCGCGAGCCGATAGTAGAGATCCTGCCGAAAGGCTTTATCGGCAATCCTTTGGGGTAGATCCGCATGGGTGGCCGCCACCCAGCGGACGTCGATGCGGATCGGCTTTTCCCCCAGGGGCGTGACCTCCCCTTCTTGCAACACCCGCAGCAATTTGGTTTGCAAAGCGATCGGCATATCGCCGATTTCGTCGAGGAAGAGGGTGCCGCCGTCGGCTTCCACCAGCTTTCCCTTGCGCCGGCTGACGCCCGTGGCCACCCCCTGGCCGATGCCGAAGAGCTCCGCTTCCAACAGCTCCGACGGCACCGCGGCGATGTTGATGGCGACGAAGGGCCCGGCGGCCCGATCCGACGAGTCGTGCAGCGCGCGGGCCAAGTGCTCCTTGCCGACCCCCGTTTCGCCGAGGATCAACACCGGCACCTCGTCCGCGGCCAACATGCCCAGCTGGCGGTAGACCGAGGTCATGGCCGCCGACGTTCCTGTGACGATGCCCTCGGGCAAGCGCAGCCCCATGGCCCCCTGCTCCGAGCTTTCGGCCACCCCCGGCTCGGCGGTCTCCGAGCGACGGTGCAGCAGGTGCAGACAGACCGCCAGCAGGCTGGGCTGCACGGAGACCACCGCCGTGCCGAATGCCGCCAACCCCAGGATGCTCTGCCCCTCACCGGGCCTGGGCAGACGGGCCGTCGCCAGACCGACCTCCGGCAACAACAACATGCGAAAGCTTTCGTCTTGGGGCAAGGCCTCGGCTCGGGACATCTCATCGCGGCTCGGCAAACCACCGACTTCCCCGGCCGCCGCCAACACCCGCCCCGGACCTGCTTCCGGCCATTCCACCAAGCAGATGCCCCGAATCCCGAGGTGACGATTCAAATCCGCCATGGCGCCTTCGAGGTCCGGTGACGGCGCCAGGCTGAGCCGATCCAGCAGATCGCCCACACACCTCAGCACCACGCCGTCGATGGCGGATCCTCCGGCGGTCAGGTCCGACGTGCCGCCCAAGAGGGTGGTCGCCTTGCCCCGGGTGCTCCAATCCACCGCCACGGCCAGCTCCACATCGTCCCGGGAGATTTCTTCCAAGACGCAACGAACCGTGCCGAAGCCGAGGACGTCTCCGGGACCCACGGGTTGCCGTTGAATCGGCTTGCCGTTGACCGTGCTGCCGTTCTTGCTGCCGCGATCCTCGAGCACACATCCATCGGCCGCCACCTGCAGGCCGGCATGAAATCTCGAAATGCCACGCCCTTCGAGCACCAATCGATTCCGGGCATCCGTGCCGATGCCGTTTTCACCGAGGGTCAGGGCCAGCAGTCGCCCTTCGTGATCCGAGAGGAGTCGCAACCGATAAAAGGAGTCTGCGGGGCTTGGGCTCAAGACGATCTCCGACTGGGTGGATGATGCCCGGATTTTAACCCGGAAGCTTCATCCCTTTCGTCGGGTCTGCCTGGAACGAACGGACCGCACCGGAACCGCTCTGCTGCGAATCCGGTAGCGCCCGGGTATCGGAGCCGCTGGAGAGATTGCCGGCGGGGTTCACCGTCCGCCAGCGGCGTCCGGTTTGGGTGTCGGTCACGATGAGCTCGTATTCGACGTTGGAAAGGGCACCGAAGAAGACCCAGAAATGGCCGTTGAGCTGCCGACCATCGAGAATCTTGACCATCAGCTCCAGATTCTCGGGCTCGAAGAACCAAAACACGCCGGTATCGCGGGTCAAACCGAGGCTGCGCCCTTTGCCTTCGAGACCGTCGAAATCTCGCCACAGCACGCGAACCTCAAAGCGATCGTCATCCCCCAGGCAAAGCACGCTTGGGGACGGCACACAGGGCCCGGTGCCCCCAGCGCTTCCCCGGAGCCCGGCATCGTGGCGAAACATCGGCCAAGAAGCCGCCGGCGACGGAGGCTTTGCATCCATATTCCAAACCGCGACGTCGCCTCGATGATTGGCCCACGCCAGCTCGACCTTGCCGTTGCCGTCCAAATCCGCCACCAGCGGGGTGTGGAGATAGCTTCCGTGGGCACCGGACGTGGCCAAGGGGAATCCCGCCTTGACCTCCCCTCGGCGGTTGAAGGCATAGAGATTGCGCGCTTCGACCACCGCGAATCGCCCCTCATCGGATGGATTGAGCACGCCGACGACGATATCCGCCTCTTCATCCCCATCCAGATCCGCCAGGGCCGGTGTGGCGAAACCGGGCAAAAAGGCACCGTCCCGTGGATTCCGAATCTCCACGGGGAACCCCGTCACCGCCTGCCCGTCGCCGTGCCAAGCCGCGAGCAGGTGAAGCTCTTCTTCGAGCCGGGTTTCGGACCCACCGACCACGACCTCCGACCTCAGATCACCGTCCAAGTCGCCCACCACAGGAGACGAGCACCATGCGGCATCGGCCGTGGCGCGTTGCGGCCACCCCGGCAACATCCGACCTCGGGCATCCACCACGACGACCCGACAGCTGACGAGATCCACAGCCACAGCCTCCAACACACCGTCTCCGTCCACATCTCCCATGGCCGGATAGGTCTGCTGAAAAGTGGTGGAGCCGACGCCCACCGGCCACCCATCGATGGGTGTGCCGTCGTGCTCGAAGGCGTAGAGCTGGTTTCCGTCGTCGGTAAACACTTGGAACACCATCTCAGGACGGCCGTCACCGTCGAGATCACCGATCGCCGGACGGGCCATGTCCTCGATGGCCTCGTCGACGATCACGGGCTCAGCGAGGTGCGGCGAGCCGTCCGTGTTGAAAACTTCCACCGATCTTCCCGAGAAGACGTCGAAGACCCCCACCAGCTCGGGGCGACCGTCCCCGTCGAGATCCGCGGCGGATACGGTGGCCCCGATGCGTTTCGGCCAGCCGGCGACCGCGGTGCCGTCGTGGTGCCAGGCCGCGGCCCAGCTCTGGACCGCCGGCATGACCACCTCCAGATCCCCGTCGCCGTCCAAATCCACGGGCAAGGGGCTTTTCTGCACGAAAACATCCACCGGCAAGCTCTCGTCTATATTCCGCGGCCAACCGGGCACCAAGGATCCGTCGTGGCGCAGGGCGTATACCTCTTTCTCGAAAGCCACGAGCGTTTCCAGGGTGCCGTCGGCGTCGAGGTCCTCGGCGACCAGGTGATCGAAGAAGCCCAGCTGAAAGGACCCACCGCTATCGAAATTCAGACGAAAGGGCCATCCCGCTCGACGCTTGGGGTCGACGATCACCGTCAGCTGCTCCTGAATGGGCTCGGCTCCGGCGCGCTCCACTACCAGCCGCAAGGGATAGAGCTCCCCGATGGCTCGATCCTGAAGCACCGACGTATCCCAAGTCGCCAGATCCCCCTCCGCCACCGGCTCCGAGCCACCGGCCGATAGGGCCATGCCGTCCTGTCGCCAATCGCCGTTGTGGTCTTGAAACTCCACGCGGAAGCGTTGGAAGCCGCCGCCGGAGGCCCGGCCGCGAATGCTCAGCACATCACCGACCCGGAATGCCGGTAGATCTTCTTCGGGGGAAAGGAGCTCTACTCGATCCAGGACCACGGTGACCCGATCCTCGTAGGTGCGTCCCGCTGAATCCTGAGCTCGAAGCCTCAGCGTGTAATCGCCGTCCGGAACCTCGGAGACATCCCAACTGAAACGGAGATCTTGCACCGACCCCTCGCCATCCAACAACGACGTCCACGAGCTCGGCAGCTCGCTCCCGCCGACTTCGAGCACATAGCTCACCAGCTGGTCGGCTTGCGCGATCCCACGGATCTCGATTCGATCCTCAATGAACGTCAGGGGCCTGGGGCTGAGCAGACGCACGCTGCCGCGGAGATCGCTGTCGAGGGCAGCCGACGCGTCCAACCGACCGTAGCCGGTGTTGATCTGCCAGCCGGGCTGTGAGCCCTGGGCGGCGCTGCCCCGCAGGATCTGACGTACCTCTTCGTGGGTCAGATCCGGCCGCTGCTGCAATAGGAGGGCAGCGGTCCCCGAGACGTGCGGAGCCGCCATGCTGGTGCCCCACAGGCGTAGGTAGGCGTCGCCCACCTCGAACACCTCAGGGCCGGCGTGGACCGATGCCCGCAGGCTGAGCATGTTGACGAAGGTGGCGGTATCGGAATTATCGGGAATGCCTCCACCGGGCGCTACCAAATCCAAACCGGTGCCGAAATTTGAGAACACGGCCCGCTGGTCCATTGGATCCGAGGCTCCCACGCTGATGACGTATCTGGAGGAGGCGGGATGGAAGTCTCGGGTTTCCCCGTAGTTGTTTCCCGCGGCCGCCACCAACACGCTGCCCAGGTCATAGGCCACCCCCAGGGCATCCTCGATCAGCTGGGAATAACCGATACCTCCCCAGCTCATGTTGATCACGCCGGCCCCCTGTTGGGCTGCGTAGACGATCGACTCCGCCAAATCGTCCGAAAAACCGATACCCGCGAGGCTCAACCCCTGGATGCACAGAACCTTCGCCCCGGGAGCCAGCCCAGCGATCCCGATCCCGTTGTCGCGCACCGCCGCCACGGTGCCCGAGACATGGGTGCCGTGACCGTTTTGATCCTCGGGAAGATTGTCGTCCACCAAGACCCCTGCTTCCGGATCCCAGGTGCCGAAAAAATCCCAACCCCGGACGTCGTCCACATAGCCGTTACCGTCGTCGTCCACGCCGTTGCCGTCGATTTCGTCGTGATTGATCCACAAATTGGGTTGCAAATCCGGATGGCTGAAGTCGCAGCCGCTGTCGATCACGGCCACCAGCACGCCCATGCCGTCGGCGACGGTCCAAGCCTCCGGGGCGCGGATTCGGTGGTGACCCCAAAGATCCGCCAACCCGTGCCCCCACGAATCCTCGCTGGTCAGATAGGGATCCGAGCCCTCCGGCTCCTCCACCTGGGTGCTGACCCGAAATAGGGGCTCTGCCCACGAAACCCGCGGGTCGCGGGACAGTCGCTCGGCGAGAGCCTGGGGAGCGGCGCCGCCAGGAAATCGAAAAATACGATCCAACCCTCGGTCGACGGCCGCGGCGGACACCCGGGACTTCGCCGGGTCCTTCAACCGCGGAAACACCGGCACCGCCGATCCCCTGGACACGCCGCCCGCCTTCTCGGCCAGGCCACCGAGCGCAGCCAGCTCCGCCAAGACTTTGTGCGGATCCGCCAGATCCGCCTCGAGCTTCACCACCACCGCCGAGCGCCGAGGCCCCTCCTGCTCACCGATCCAACTTCCCTGCCGATCGTGCCGAGTCGATCGCGGACCTGGGCTCGTCGGCCCCTCCGTCGACAAAGCTACGGGAGAAAAGCCGATCCAAATCATCAAGGAAAGCAACAGCGGCCTGCCGGCCGCCGCGTAAACCTGATGAGATTTCCGGACCGTGTCCAAAGAAGGCAAGTCGAGCATCGCGTCGATCTCCGTTGTAGAAACCTGGGAATCGTTCATGGCCAAGGTAGGCCCAAATGGAGGGGAGTCGCCGATCTCGGAATTTGCCCCCTTGTCCATGAATCCGAGCAACGAGCACTCGACAACGGCAGGTCGACGGTGCCGACCTTTGACGGTGCCGGGCACCTATCTCGGCCCCTCTTACGCGAGCCCCACGGGAATCGTCCATCCGCCGGTGCCAGGTTCCTTCTGGCCGGTGCCAGGTACCTTCCGCAGGCGCCGCCCGCAACCGGGCGACGCCCGCCCGAATTCGGGCGACAGACCCAAAAAAAGCGCCCAGATCCGCTTAGAAAGCGGGCTTTCGGGCTCGTCCACCGGCCGGCACAGGCATTGCTCTAAGCGTAGATATTCGACCCACTACCCGCCGGCCCCCAACTCCTCGACCGGCGGCCTTCCTCTCTACGAAGGAGATGCCATGCTTCAGACCCACACCCGTTTTCATCGACTCATCCTTTGTTGGATGCTCGCCCTGCTCACCCCCTTGCTGGTCGCTCCCGCCTGGGCTCAATTGGAAAATGAAGATCCGGACTCGGACGACGGTGAGATCCTGGTCGCTCGGGAAGACGCCGAGATGGTGAAGGTGGCGGAAGGTGACGGCTGGTTCCAAATGCACGTCTACGACAAGAAGAATCCCAACCGTGGCGTGGTCACCGATCTTCTCTTCGTGTCTCCCGAGGGCGTCGCCGACTTGCCGGTGCCCGAGTCGGAGAAAGAAGAGCTTTTGGTGGACTTCGGGCTGATCAAACCGGAAAAAGCCGACGGCCTCGGATCCAAGCCGGTGGCCGATCTGCCCGGCCTGATTCCGCAGCTGCAAAAACCCAATCCCGCCACCGCGGCCCACACCAAGTCCAGCTGCAGCACCGCCCCCGGCGGCGGCCCGCCGGATGACGGCGGCATCATCATCATCGACCGCAACCACATGGAGGAATTCCATGAGACCAAGGCCCTCTACCCCGACTTGGTGAATGCCACGAACGAGAACGCCAAGGGCTGCTTCGGCTGGAACGACAAGACCAAAACCCGCAACTGGAGCCTGGCCAACAACACCATCGGTGACACCTTCAGCCTCGGCGGCGGCTTCAGCGGCAGCTATCAAGTGCAGCTGCCGTTCCAAACCACCGGCAATGCGACCCTCAAATATAGGGTGAAGAAATTCGCCTGTGTGCCCTATAAATTCAAATTCTCCAGCGTCCGCGCCCAGGGCAACGCGTCCCTCGGCGGCAACGCCAGCCTGTCGGCGAGCGCGTCCCTGGCCTACTCCTGGGATCACGAGTGGCAGGTGCTCAACCCGCACATCGCCACTTTCAGCTTCTGGGTCGGCCCGATCCCCGTGTGGGTCGACATCAACCTGCCCACCTACGTCGGCCTCGGGCTCGACGCCGAGGTCAGCGCCAGCGTCAATCTAGAAGCGGATTTCGGCGCCAACGGCACCTTCGACTACACCTGCACCAGCTCCGACTGCTGTGGCGACGAAAACTTCCAAGATCACTTCGACACCTCGAGCCTCACGGCCTCTTTGGAAGCGAAGATCGAGGCCGAGGCCAACGCCCGGGTGATGGTTCGCGCCGAGCTCTACGACGACTCCGTGCTCTACGGCGAGGCCGGCATCAAAGCATTCGTCGGTGCCGATGTGTGGGGCTATTACGGCAACACCTGCGGCGACGCGGACGGCAACGGTCAGAACGAGACGGTCCAGGCCTTGGTGGCCGACGCGGAAGCCGGTTTCGATTGGGTCTTCGGCATCGGTGGTGCCCTGGCCCCGGATCGTCAATGGACCAGCACCGGCAGCCGCTTCCCCCTGGGATTCTGGGACCTGCTCGGCGAAGGCGGATCCACGGCCCTATCCCCTCTGGTGACTGGACCCAACTCCGTGGAGCAAGGGCAGACCGCCATGTACACCGTGAAGATGCGGCCCTGCTACCCCTACAACGACGCGGTCAACCTCGACATCGGACCCGGCGAATGGACCGGCGATCCCCAGATCACCCAGCCGAAGAGCGCCCAGACCTTCATGAATTCCACCAACCTGAGTCGCGCGTTCACCCAAGCGGGTGCCGAGACGGTGACGGTCACCGCCACCACCGATGCCAAGGGTCGGGATCTGGCGGCTTCTACCTCCCGCAATCTCCAAGTCAACCCGGCCGCGCCGATCACGCCGATCAACGGCATGTGGTACAACCCCGCCCGCAACGGCAACGGCATCAGCCTGCACCACAACAACCAAAACCAATGGGTGGTGACCTGGTACACCTACACCGCCTCCGGCACGCCGATTTGGTATCAATCCGCGGTTTCCACCATCCAAGGCAACGCCTTCAACGCCCCGCTTTATAAGGTCACCCTCGTGGGCGGTGCCCCCCAGCACACGGTGGTCGGCTCCCTGGGTTTGGTGTTCTCGTCCACCACCCAAGCGACCTTCAATTGGAGCTTGAACGGACAAAGCGGTAGCGAGCCCTACCGCTTCCTGATCGGCAGCAACGGCCGTGGCGGCCTCTGGGGACCACCGTCGGAGCCGTATTGGGGCATCGACGTGGCCGACGGCGGCGGCAGCATGGTCACCACCGTCACCTTCTACGCCGGCAGCCAACCCACCTGGGTTCAAGGCAGCGGACCGCGGGGCGGCGACGTCACGTTCAACCTGCTGCGCTTCACCAGCCCGGACCTCTGCCCGAGCTGCGGCGGCAATACCTTCCCGTCGAGCACCTCCGCGGGCACGATCCGTCTGCAGATCGCCGGCGGCAATGCGACCACGGGAACCGTCAGCACCGCAATCAACGCGGCGGGCACGGTGTGGAATCGGACCAACCTGCCGATCGTCATCTACTCGACCCCCTGACGGTTTCGAGCAGATGATGCCCGCTGCGGGGGCAAGCCCCGCGTCTATGTCGGAACGGTAACCGCAACCACCGGGCGGGGGCAAACCCCGCCCTTACGTCAGAACGGGACCGACAACCAACGGGCGGGGGCAAGCCCCGCCCTTACGTCACTCAGATGATTTGACCAACCCAGCGCGTTGAGTCTTCCGGCTCCTTTATCGAAAATAGCGCTGCGCTCCCCCTAAATCTTGCTGAAGGGCTCTACCATGAATTTTTCCGCTCTTGCCATTTCCCTCGCGGCATGGATCGCGATTCCGATGTGGACACCTGCCGAGGTTGACGCCACGCCGATCCGCCAGATCACCGAAGGCACGTCCCTGACCATCGATCGAGACACTTTCGAGCCGATCCAGCTGGTTCCCGAGTCGCTTAGGCTAGCCCGTGGACCCGACCACGGGTTCATAGGCTCGAGCTCTACGCGCGGCACCTTTATCTACCGACCCCACGATTTCTACATCGGTTTCGACCGCCTGATCTTCATGGCGGACCAGCTCTTCCCGCGACAAACGATTCTGCTCGAGCTGAAGGTGCGGGTTCTGCCGACCACCCTGCCGGTGGCAGGCACCTTCGCCGAACACAGCTATGGCGCTTTTGGGCTCTATCACCAAGCAGCCACCGCCTTTGAGCTCTGCGACCCCTGGCAGCTCAACGGCAACGAGCTCAAATGCTCTCTCTGGCCGGTGGCCGGCGCGTCACCGGGATGGCTACCGGTCTACGGGGATTGGGACGGCGACGGCTTTCATCTACCGTCGCTCTTCGACCCGGCCACGGGCGTCCTGCACCACTTGGAACGAGATCCCGATGCTGGAGAGCTGAGCATCACCCTCTCCGTGTTGATTCCGGAGACCGAATGGACTTGGCCCGTCGCCGGGGATTGGGACGGCAACGGCACCCAAAGCCTGTTGTTGATGAGCGACACGGGAGAGATTTTCGAAGCTTTCGATCTCAACGCCGAACCGTGGACCCAACGGTGGTCGAATACTCTCGTCACCCCCCCGGGTGACGCTTTCCCATTTCCCACGCTCTGGCCGTTCTCCCAAGATGCGGCCCGTGATTCCGTGGCCGTGATCGATTTCACCAACCGAGCCCTGAGCTGGATATCTTTGTTCAAAGACGGGACCACTTCCGGCACCATCGAGCTGAACCGAATCGAAGGGCGACAGATTCCCTTTGCGGCCTCCTCCGCGGTTCTGGACAGCACGCCGGACCTCTTTTACCTGGAGCTCGAGGTGCTCGGGAATTCCGTCTCGTTGTGGATCAACCATTGGTCCTTCGGCCATCCTTCGACCTTGCCGCTCAAATTCCCCCACGAGCCCCCCGGAATCTGAGACTGCGGCCCGAATCCCAACCGACACCCGCTCCAAACCGACACCCACACCGAGCTCTATCGAGCCGCTGAGAGATATCTATGAAATTCGCCACATTTCCCCTGCTCTGCCTGACCCTCATCCTTTGGCCTCAACCCGCTCAGGCCGCGGACGCTTTCGCGCAGACCCCTGAGGATCACCCGGTCACTCTCTCCCGAGACGCTCTATTCCCCGACATCAGCACCAGCGCGTCATGGAGGGTGTCGCTCGCCCCGCAGCACGGCCAAGTGTCGATCTCGGCCGATCAGGTGCAATATGCACCGACTCCCGGCTATGTCGGAGCTGACCGTCTCATTGTCGAAGCTGTGGGCGGTCCATTCAGCGCCAAGGGCCCCATCGAGGCGGAGGTGACGATCCGGGTCGTGCCCAGGGCTTTGCCGGCCACCGCCCGAAACGCCTTCAACGGCGCCCAATCCCCCGGCTTCTACGACACCGTCGAGCGCACGTTCAGCTTCTGCGATCCCTGGGCGACCATGTACGGGGAGCTCTACTGTGCTCGCTATTCCGTGCCGCAAGCCGAGACGGGCTGGATTCCCGCCACCGGTCGGTGGCCCGAGGGAAATCTGAGCTTGCCGCCGCTTTTCGACGCCGAAACCGGGACCTTCTACAAATTGGTGAAGAACGGCGGCTCGGAGCTTCGACTCCACCAGTGGCTCGAGCTACCGGAAACCATCGGCAGCTGGCCGACCCTCGGCGATTGGGCCGGTGACGGCCGAGCTACACCGGCCTTCGTGGCTTTGGACGGCACGGTTCGAGTGGTGGACCCCGCCACCAAAACCGTCATCGCCGTGCTGCCCCGGCTCCTGGACGTGTCCAGCGAGAAAGCCAAGCCGTGGCCCGCGGTGTGGCCGGTGGAAGGGCGGGACACCCTCGCTTGGATCGACACCACCGAGCACAAGCTCCATTGGCATACGGTGAGCCCCGCTCCCGACTCGGAAACGGTGGGAGGAGAGGTGCCCGACCTCGTGCAGACCGGTCGACGGCTGCCCATCACCAGCGACGTGCTGGAATGGGCGGGCTACGGCGGCGCGCTGCTCTTCTTCGGGCCCACGGACATGGACGGGGTGGACTATCTCTTGGGTTGGTTTCAGCACCCGGACGGCAACTGGCCCAGCCCATCGACCCTGCCGCTCAAATTCCCCCACGAGCCGCCCGGCACCTGAGCCTCGAAACCGCTGCTCAGCCGGCGACGGCTACCAAGAGCTGGTGTCGCCGGACTCGAAGCCGTCGGCGAAAATTTGCATCGGATCGGCCACCCCTTCGATGCTGAAGCAGCGGTAAGACGTGCCCGTTCCCCGCGGCCCGGTACCGTCGGCATTGGCCACGTCACGCCACACCACCGCCACCTGGGGACGCCCCTGGCTATCCGGCTCGGGCAGGAAGCGAACAGCAGGCCGATCCTGCACATTCTGGGTGAAGGTATTGACGGTCGTCTCCCCGCCGATGGGGTTGCCCAGAGGATCGTAGACCTGCATATAGACATCGAGCTTGTCGACTTGGGTGTCGGCGGCATCACCGGCCCACACCACCGCGGAGAGATTTTCGGGCCCGTAGGCGACCGCCGGCTGCCCTTGGGCATTTGCCGTCGTCGTGTTGACGACGAAATCATTGCCGATGGGATTGCCCATGGCGTCGAATCGGCGAGCGCGGACGTTGACCGGATCTCCTGGAATGTCGACGAAATTCTCCCAAACCACCGTAAAGCTGCCGTTGGTGGGATCGGCGGCGACCTGGGGCAAGTTGTTGGGCATACCGGCCGTGGTGCTGATATCAAAGGACGGCAACACCGTCGGGGTGCCGCCGGAGAGATCGACGATATTGCCTCGGATGGTGACGAAATCCGTCGACGGAATGATCAGCCGGTTGCCGGCCGGATCGAGCAAGGCGACGTCGGCGTTCAGCCCGGGGCCCAACTCGATGGCGCCGCCGTTCGGCACGCCGGTCGATCCGTCCACTCGCTGGGCCCGCACGGTAGGGGTCGCGCCGGGAAGATCCGAATAAACGACCGTCACCTCACCACTTTGATTGACCGCCACCCCGGTGTCGGCAAAGACCGGGTCCGGGAAGGTCGCGATATTGTCGATCGGAAAAGTCGAGAGATGGGTGCCCGATTCATCGAACGTCGCGACCCTGACCATTAAGGTCTGGGAAGCGGTTCCGTCGACGGCGAAGGCGAAGGCGACGAAATCACCGTCGTCCGTGGGGTTGCGGCTGCGGGCGCTGCTCGGCGTGGTCTTCGAGCTGGAGCTGACGGTCACGGTTTCCGAGCCGGCGTCCACGGGATTGGGCGTGCTGTGGAATTGATCGGTGAAAAATTGGAATTCCGGTGACGGCGGCGGGTTTCCTCCGGCAAACAACAGCCCCCCCATCAAAACCTCACCGGAATTTCCCCGAATGGATTCAAAGCGAGGCCCCACCACTTCGTCAGCGGCAACCGGGGTGCCCCCGATTTGCCCCTCGGCGGTGGGCACAACCGCCGGACCGGCGAAAAGAGTCGTGGGCGTGAGCATCAAGCACAGCGAGATCGAAGCGAGCACGAATGGACGCATGATGGACTCCTTGGAGATTGGCAGAAGTTGTTTCCTGCCCGCTCTACGCAAGGAATCAAGAATTCAGATGAATCTATACGCTCACACCGCCAAGTCGAGGATCTCGGCACGGTTGTCGGAAGCGTCGAAGCAAAGTCTCCTGGGGTTGGGTTCTCAACAATTGTAGTCGGCCCAGGCGTTAGATAGGCTTCGTCCGAGCCGACCCCGAGGAACCCATGAGCGAAACGACGAACGTAGAAAACCAGCTGCTTCAGAAAAGACTGCGCTTCCTATTGCGAGCCTACATAGCCTGTTGGCTGGTGTTTTATTTCGCCATCAAGAAACAGACACCCGTGCTCGACGTCCAAGCTCAATTGGCCGAGCTTCAAGGCCTGACCTGGCTCACACCCATGGCATTCGTCTGGATCGCCGGCACCCTGAGCTTCACCCTGATCGCCGCCATCTATTGGCGACTGACCCGTCCACCGGCGCCGGAGGCGTCTTGGCGGGATGTGGTTGACGGGGAGATTGATGGGGATTAGACCCCCAAAAGGCCTGTGTTAAATTTCCTTCCACCAAAAAGCTTTCAAAGACTTCGGGCCCAATGACCCGAGCACAACCCAAAGGAAACACATCATGCGCTCGACGATGGGAATGACGACTTGGATATTGGCGTTCTTTTGTGGGCTCAGCTTCGCGCCCGCGGTTTTTGCGGGAGTTGGCACCTGTGTCCCGTCGGCGACGACTCTGTGTTTGGGCGGCAATCGATATCAGGTGGATGTGGATTGGCAATCGACGACGTCTTCCGGGGAGGGGCAGGTCTTCTCCTTCGCCACTACGAATTCCGGATTCTTCACCCTCGAGGATCCGGATACGGTGGAGGTCTTGGTGAGCGTGTTGGACGGTTGCACGATCAATGACAACAGCTGGGTTTTCCTGGCGGATCTCTCCTCCAATCAGATGACCCTCACGGCCGCCGACACCAGCGGTGGGGCCTCGCAACAATACGAGTTCAATCTCGGTGCGAGTCGCAATCCCCTGGCGGATACCAGCGCCTTGGCTTGCCCCACCTTCATCTCCCCGGTACCGCAGGCTCCCTTGTTGAGAAGGGGCTCCGATCCCTACCTCGAGATGGTGTCCGGCCGTTTTCGTGTGTCGGTGGAATGGGATTCCCAGACCGCCGGCACGGGTCCCGCCACTCCGGTCCATCTCACGGATTCTTCCGGGGCGTTTTGGTATTTCAACGACCGCAACCTCGACATGTTGCTCAAGATCGAGCCCCATCCCAGCAACGGCTTCTATCGCCTCGTGGCCGGCTCCCCCAGCACGGTCGGCTTCACGATCACCGTCCAGGACACCTGCCTGGGCACGACCCAGGCCTACTCTTTGATGGAAGGCGGGCCCTTAACCACCGTCATCGATGAGCAAATGCACGCCATCGACTGTATCGATCACGTCTTTGCCAACGGCTTCGAGTCCGGAGATACCTCCCTGTGGTCGAGCACGGCTCCTTGAAGACACCTATGACCTTGACCGCCAGGGCCTTGGGTCTGGCCGCCGCCTTGCTGCTTTATGCCGGCTGTGGTCGCTCACCGGAGCCCGAATCGGCGCCCCCGCCTGCCCCAATTCCCGAGCCGACGGTCTACTACGAAGCGGCGATGAAAGCGGCGGCCTGGATCGATGCCCAAGCCAGGGAGACGGAGCATGGGCTGGCTTGGGGAGAGAAGAAAGAGCTTCCCGAGCTACCTCCGGAAATCTCGGCGGAATTCCTACCTTTCGGCCTGACGCTCTACAGCGGCACGGCGGGGACCGTGCGTTTTTGGCTCGACGCCCACCGCCACACCCAGGGCCCGGGACATCTGGACCGGGCGGTCCGGGGAGCCGACGAGCTTTTGGCACACCTGCCGTCGGCGGCTCCCGAGGACCCGAATCAAATCGGTTTCTACGGCCTATACGACGGTTGGGCCGGCATCCTCTGGACCCTGGAGCAGGTCCATCAAGCGTCCGGCGAGCCCAGGTTCCGAGAAGGTGCCAGGCGTTTGCTCGATCAAATCCACGCCTGCGCCCAAGAAGCCGGCGACGGGGTCCACTGGGGCGAGACCAACGAGCTTTTCTACGGCAATGCCGGATTCGGTCTCGTGCTGTTGTGGGCCGCCGACACCTTCGAGCACCCCGAGTCGGAAGCGCTGGCGACGCGCGCCGGACGATGGCTGCTGACCAGCTCCGAGCCCCGACCCGGCGGTCGCACGTGGCCTTGGGGTCCTCAAAATCCCGATCTGGTGATGCCCAACTTCTCCCACGGCACCGCCGGCGTGGTTTATTTTCTGGCAGCCCTCTATCGACGGACCGGCGAGCAGGCTTTCCTCGATGCGGCTCTGGAAGGCGCGGGTCACCTGACCGAGGTCGCCGAAACCGCCGACGGCAAATATTGCTTGGTCTTTCACCACGAAAACAAAGGGGACCGCAAAGGCGGCGAGGACCGCTACTACCTGGGCTTCTGTCACGGTCCCGTAGGCACCAGCCGCATGTTCGAGCAGCTGTATCTGGCGACCCAGGAAGCGCAATGGCGGCAGTGGGTCGACCAGGGCAGCCGAGCCATTGCCGAGTCGGGCATTCCCGAGCAGGAGACGCCGGGCTTCTGGAACAACGTCAGCCAATGCTGCGGCTCGGCCGGGGTCATGGATCACTTCGTCCACCAATATCGACGCACCGGTGATCGCGAGCATCTGGCCTTCGCTCAGCGCATGGCCGACGACCTGCTGAGCCGGGCCGAGTCGGAGGGCGAGGGTCTGAAATGGGTGCAGGCCGAGCATCGGGTGAAACCCGAGCTGTTGGAGGCGCAGATCAGCTACATGCAAGGAGCGGCCGGCATCGCGGCTGCCTTGCTCCACCTCGACGCGGCCCTGCGCGACCTCGACGTGGAGCCTCTGCGTTTGGTGGACGATCCTTGGTAGGACCCTGAGCGATACCGTCGAGTCGGCAGGATTCCCAAACAGGTGTTGTCGGATCCTGACTCGAGGGTCGGTCCGAGAGCGCATTCCAGGACGATTCGGCCGCAATTCTTGGCGGCTCCGCCGTGGCATTGATGTTGCTCTGTTGAGGGGCATCGTCAATTCCACAGAAAGTGAGCCCCCTCATGATTCGCTTCCCGAACACTCGATGCCCTTCGACGAGCCGACAGCCTGCTCGTCTTCCATATGCCTGGGTCGTAGGCGCCGCCCTGCTGGCGGTCCAACCCGTCGTCGCCGAGCCGTTTGCCTACATCACCAACTTCTTGGACGGCACCGTGTCCATCGTCGATCTCGGGCCGTCGCCGGCAGCGGTGGTGGACACGGTCACCGTCGGCGCCAATCCCTACGGTGTAGCCGTGGACTCCGATCGACAGATCATCTACGTGGCCAATAGCGACGACAACACGGTATCGGTGATCGATGTCGGCCAGATCCCCGCACAGGTCATCCACACCGTGTCCGTGGGATCGGAGCCCAACGGCCTCGCGGTGACCCCGGACGGAGGTCTCGTGCTGGTAGCCAACTACGCCGGCAACTCGGTTTCGGTAATCGACGCGAGCTTGACGGTGCCCGCGGTTATCGACACGGTGGCGGTCGGCGAAGGTCCGGAATATTTGGTCATCCATGCCGACGGCACCCGGGCGTACGTGGGCAACACCGAGGACAACACGGGCACCAGCACCGTGACCGCCATGGGCATTGCCTCCACCTCGGTGACGGTGCTCGACACCTTCGACGTCGGTCCAGAGGCCCACGGCGTCGCGCTGGCACCCGACGGTGATCTCTGGGTGGTCACCGCCGACGACGGCAAGCTGAGCTCTTTCGAGACCGAAGCCGACACCCACGACAGCCTGAAAAGCGTCGACACGGGAGCCCGGCTCTACGGCCTTACCCTCTCGCCGACGGGAGATCGCGCCTTTGCCGGCAATCCCGAGGGCAGCGCGATTCTAGTGGTCGACATCACCGCCGAATCGCCGACGATCATCGACACCATCGACGTGGGCCAAGCGGTGTTCGGCTTGGACACCAGCGCCGATGGCGGGCTGCTCTACGCCCTCAGCATCGGTGACCAGCTGCTTCGGACCTACGACGTCTCCCAAGTGCCCGCGGTCCTGCTTCCCACCACCGAGGTCGGTCAAGGTCCCCTGGCCCTGGGAGACTTCGTCTCTCGACAAAGCCCGCTGATCTTCGCCGACGGCTTCGAATCCGGAGACCTCACGGCCTGGTCGAAGTAGCCCCTCGGATCGGTTGCCTTGGCAGAAGGGGCGCGCTGGGATAGAAATCTTGCCGATGGACACCCCTTCGAAGAGGACAGCACGATTCCAATCGAGGAGCTGCGCCTCGCCCACGCTCGTCGGTTGATGGCGCTCGGCCGATGGGAAGCCGGGAATTACACCGGTTACGGACTCGCCGGTTGCAGCGTCGTCGTCACGAAATGGGTGACGTCGAAGGTCTCGACCCAATCCTCTGCGTCGTGATCTCTCACCCTGGAGATGATCTTGTCGCTGTGGACGAAGAGGCAGGACGATCCCTTATTCGCGGCCGTCGCCCCCACACTCAGGTGTTGCACCCCGTTTTCGAGGTGCTCATGACCACGACCTTCTCCATCGAGATTGCCGTAGGAAAGATGGAGATGGCCGCTGGCGTAAGCCACGACATTGGGATGATTCAGAAGTAGCGTTCGGACTTGAGGCGACTCGAGCATGTAGTGATCGAACGGGTAATTCTTGGGGTCGTAGTTGTCACCACTGCCGTAGGTCGTGTTGGACAACGGCGCGTGAAAATAGATCACGGTGGTGGTTTGGGTATCCGCCGCCAGCTCGTTGGTCAGCCACGTCAGCTGATCCGGGCCAATGGAGCAGATGTGGTGGCTGGGCCCGGACACGCTCAGGGTGCTCAACGTGATGAACCGGATTCCGCGAATCGTGGTGGAATACCAAAGCGGCCTCTCCGTCTCGTATTGGTATCGATCCAAGCCACAATGCAAATCCGAGTTGCCCGCCATGGGGAAGAGAGGGGTCAGCGCCCGTGGCTCGAGGTAAAGCCGGTAATCCGGCCAATACTCGCAATGTTGCGTCAGGTCTCCCAACACGAAAAGGGAGGAATGGGGCAGGTTCTCCAGATCATCCATGGCGATGGTGGCATTCTCCACCGTATTCGGATTGATGCCGAATTGGGGATCCCCCATCATGCACACGGCGAGAGCGTCCTCCAGGGCCAGCTTGCCCATGTCGGTCCAACCGCCGGCGTTCGAGGTCAGGGATTGATCGTAAGTGGTGAGATACACCGTCTTCTCTCCCTCGAAACCGCTCTTGAAGGTAAGACTCAACCGTAGAGTCATCGTATCCCCCACCCACTCCACGGAGCTCTCGGCCACGTCGAGCTTGACCTGGGAATTCTCGACACTCGCCCCTGGAGTCCCGGGCACGAGGCCTGGTCCCTGCCAGCCCGAATCGTCATCGTTTCTGAGAAAGAGCTGATCGACCGTACGGTTGTAGAAGACATAGGTCGAGTCGGCCCCCGACAAGGTGTCGTTGATGATCAGGCCGGCTCCGCGGACATCCTGGGCGCCGTTGGCATCCTTGAATTCCATGGCCAGGTCCCTCGGCTCGCCGATGACGGCAAAGGCCGGCAGAACCGGCGTGACGTCCCCAAGAGTCGGCGCGGACGGCCCCGCCGGAGCGAGAATCGTCCACAAGCCGGAGTTGATCCAGCCCGAGTTGTTGCTGAGTGAATCGGAGGCGTGCACAAAAACGCTTTTGTCCGCCGGCAATCCACCCGCGATGAAATCACTCTTGAAGGTGACGTTGGCGCGCAATCGCAAAATATCGGCACCGATGGTAGAGACTTCGGTCTTCGCCGCGTCCAAAATGCATTGGGTGTTTTGGATCGTCGCCGAGGAGCCCGGAGCAACCCCGCCGAGCCACGCCGTATTGCCGTCGTCCCGCAGACGCAGCAGATCCGTCACCGGGTCGTAATAAACGTAACACGCGCTATTGCCGGTCACATCCTCGTTAATCTTTAGAAAGAGAAATCGAAGGTCGCGCCAGCCGTTGGTGTCGGAATAATCCACCTCGATGAAGGCATCTTGATCCACGTAGCTCGACGCCGGCAGCATCGGCGAGGTGACCTCAGCCGTCGGCGGGTTGGTCCAGCCCTCAGCAAGCACCGTCCAAGCCGCGAGGTCCTGCCAGCCGGAATCAGCTCCAGATTGATCCGACGCGTGGAGATAAACATGTTTGGTCGCCGGCAGGGTGCCGGCGATAAAACCGTGCCTAAAGGTCAGGTTGGCGATCAACCGAATGGTGTCGGTACCGACCTGCTGCACCGAGGTCTCGGCAATGTCGAGAATGCATTGGCTGTTCTGCAATGGCGGAACCGGCGAGCCGGGAATCGCCGAGCCCGGCAACCAATCGGTATTGTCGTCATTGCGCAGTCTGAGCAGCTGGTTGCCGCCGTGGTAAGAAACATAACAAGCCGTGGTTCCGGCCACCTCTTCGTTGATTCTTAGAAACATAAAAGTGAGATCGCCGGCGCCGTCGGGATCACTGAAATCGGCGGTCACGAAGACCTCTTGGCTGGTGTAGCTGACCCCGTTAGCCGGTAATAATGCGACCGCCTCCGGCGCAGCCGCAAAGCTCGGCATAGCCGAAAATATGAGCGAGAAGAGAAAGACGAGGCAACGCATGGTCGCCCTTGGGACTCCTGAGTCCCGAAAGGCTGAGCTGATGTCGAAATGAGCTGGTTTTCTTTGGACTGTCTTCATGGTGTTGCTCCTAAGATAGGTTCGTCCCTACCGCTAGGCCCGCCCCAAAGTTGAGCCGATCGTTCAAGAGCTGAGCGGCTCGCCGCTGAAAAGGCTGATTTTGGGGGTCGGATTGCGGTTTCGGTGTTCATATAGGACGTAGTAGCAACGCCGCTGCCGGCCTCGCCAACGGCGCGACCATTTCTTCCCTCAAAGAAAAATGGGTAAAGCTTGAAGCGCAGAGGTTTGGGATATGCTTGCCGCCGGAAACACCGAATACGACCCGATCGCCCTCCCCCGGCAACGGCGCGCTCCGGCCACGAAGATCCGCGGAGAATCCCCATGTTCTTGGTGCTGCTCGACACCCCGAAACGACCGGCCGGCGCGTTGGACGATGCCGTGGCCGCGTTTCAGCGCGGGGAGAACCGGGAGCAGAGCTTTCAGGTGGTGGTGGAGCGTTTCTTCAGGCCGATTCAGGGTTTCTTCGCCAAACGGGTGCGGTCGCCGGAGGATCGCTTAGATCTCACCCAAGAAACCTTCTTTCGCGCCTATAAGAGCCTGGACGGCTTTCGCGGTGAGTCGAAGCTGTCTACTTGGCTTTTTCGCATCGCTTACTACACATATCAGCACTATTTACGCACTGGTATGTTGCGGGACGACGACGTCAGCCTCTCGCCCGTGGATGACGCCGACTTCGACGGAGACGAAAGGGTGGCTCGGTCGACGGCTTCGGGGGCCGATACGGGCCTTTTGCGGCGAGAGGAGCTTCGATTGCTCTCCGAAGCGATTCGGGATCTGCCGCCGAAGATGCGTCAATCCGTGACGTTGCGGGTGTATCGGGATCGCAGCTACCAGGAGATCGCCGACCACATGGGCATTTCGATCCAGACCGTCAAAGCCCATCTCTTCCAAGCCAAGCAGCAGCTTCGCAAGCGGTTGGAAGGTTATTTTGAAGACGTGGATTTTTGATCGATGGCCGACCTAGCTCCTAGAAAAACTCCTTTCAAAGACGCGCTGGCCGAGCACGTGGAAGCTCCCGACCCCCTCGCCGAATCGGTGATGGCCTTCCACGAGGGAGCCATGAACGCCGAGGATCGGACCGCGTTTGCCGCCCGGCTGGAGACGGAGCCCGAAGCCCGGGAGCTGCTCGACGAGCTGCGCGCGTTCGAGAAGGCCGAGATCGACGACGGGCTCGATGCCGCCTCTGAATTTGAGGTGGCGTCTACCCTCCGGGCCATCCGGCAACGGGAGCAGGCCGCTCCGCGAACCCCTACCAGCGCTCCGCCGCGCCGGACTTGGATGGCGGTCGCGGCTTTAGCCGCCTTGAGCCTCGGGCTCGGGACCGCTTGGCTCGACACCCGTCAAGAGCTGCTGGAGCTGAGGTCCGCGCAGCCGGAAGCAGGGCTCCAGACGGGTCCGAAGGGCCTCCAGACGGCGACAATCCACCACTTGACCGGACGGGAGCTGCGCAGCAGCCCGGACGAGCCCGTGCCCCAGATCCGAGGCGACACCGGCCGTCACGTGCTGGTGATCACACCGAGTCTTTCCCTTGAAGCGGGCCAGATCGTCAGCTGTACCATCACCCGCGCCGGCTCCGACGAGCGGCTCGTGGGTCCCCTGCAAGTCGCCACCACCGAGGACGGTCTCCTGATCTTGAGCCTGGAGAAGGATTTGCCGTCGGCCGGGGACTACGAGCTGCGCTTGGCGGATCCTGCCTCCGGCGAACAGCTGGAGACCTTCCCGTTCCAGTGGGGCTCCGCCTCCTCTTGAGGCGCTACCGTCGAAGCCACTGGCTCGCCAGGACGGCGCTGCTCGTCGGCTTCATCGCTTGCGGGCACCCAGAGGACGCTGAGCGATCGTCGAGCGCGGACGACCTCAACCCCGAGCCGAAAGCCACGGCGCCGCCGTTTGAAGAAGCTCCCTCCTTGTCCCTGGACCAGGCCCACACACTCGACGCCTGGCAAGGAGGCCAACGTCGGATCCTTGGTATGGACCTGGTGGCCGGAGAATACATTTCCGGCACGGTCACTCAAGCGGGCATCGACGTGGAGCTGGAGATTCGCGATCCGGACGGCAACGTGTTGCTCTGGGTCGACACTCCCGTCAGTGGCTCGGGGGTCGAGACTTTTCACGCCATCGCCGATCGAGACGGCCGCCACACGCTCGAAATCCACGCCTTCGGAAGGGGCGAGCTCGAGGGCACCGTTTCCGCTCAGCTGAAGGAGCACCGGGCCGCCTCGGAGATGGACCATCTTCGGGTCCACGCCACGCGCCTCGCATCCGAGGCGGAACGGATGCGTCAGAAATTGCGACGGCAATCCGAGCTGGTGGAACCGGCGCTCGAGACCTATGGCCGAGCGGCCGAGCAATGGCGTCAAGCCCAGAGTCCGGCCGAGGTCGGACGCATGCTCATGGAAATGGGCGCGATCCGCTGGCGATACGGCGGTGAGATCGAAGCGGCGGATCGACTGCTGGCGGAAGCCCAACCGCTGTTGGCCGAGCACGACGCCAGCTACCGCGCTCGCCTGCGCCATTATCGGGGCGAGCTGGCGGTGGCCGCCGGTCGCCCCGCGCAGGCCCGCGACCACTACGCCGCCGCGGTTGAGCTGTGGCCGGCGGTCCAGGGCGTGAATCTCGCCGGTACCCTCAACAACCTGGGTTTCATCGAGCATCGGCTGGGGCTACCCCAAGGGGCGATCGAGAGCTATGGCCGCGCCCTCGAGCTTTGGCGTCAACGGGGTATTGAAGCCCAAGAAGCGCGGACGGCCCACAATCTGGCCAAGGTCTACCTTTGGATCGGCGACTACGATCGGGCGCGAAGCCTCCTCCACCGGGCGGCGTCGATCCGTGAGCAGCTCGACGCTTCCACGGATCTGGCGTCGACCTGGGCCGCCCTCGGCCAGCTGGATGCGGCCGAGAACCGGCTCGACGCGGCCGAGGCCTGGTTCGAAAAGGCGGCCGACCTCCATCGCCGGTCCGGCGAGGAGAAGTTGGAGGCCTACGCCCTCGTGGACTTGGCGGTGGTCGCTCGCCGGGCCCAACGCCTCGACCAAGCGGAGCGACTGCTCCGTCGATCCCTGCCCATGCTCGAACGGAACGGAGCTCGACGGCAATCCGGCAGGGTCCTGGTGACCCTCGCCCGCTTACACCTCGCCCGGGGCCAGAGCTCGGAAGCGGCACGGCTGGCGGCGTCGGCCCGGGAGATCCTGGAAAGCAGCGAGGACCCGATGGATCTGGCGGGCGTCTACGCCCTGACCGCCCAAACCTTGAACGCCGACGGCAAAGCCGAGCAGGCATTGTCCTTCGTTCGACGGGCGGTGGACGCCGTGGAGCGCATCCGCAAACGCCCGACGGATCGACTTCATCGCGCCTCGTTCCTGTCACGGGTGATCAACGTCTTCGAAACCGCCATCGAGGTGGAGCTGGCTCGGGGCGGCGAGCGCCGAACGGCCCGAGCGCTGGCATGGGCGGAGCGATCCAAGGGGCGTTCTTTTCTCGACGAATTGGTGGAGGGCGAAGCCGATTTTGATCGACCCTACTTCGACCCTGGGCTCGCCCTCGACGCCAACCTGGAGGCCGTGGGTCCGGCGTCGACGGAGGACGGCGTCCTGCTGCTCTACTTTCTCGGTGACCGTGGATCCTATCTTTGGAAATGGAGTGCCCAGGGGATCCGCATGTGGCCCCTACCTCCCGCCCGCGAGCTCGAGGCCGGAGCGCGCCGGCTCTACCGGCTCTTTTCCGGGCGCCCGAGGCTGGAGCTTGCTCCCCGGCTGAAACAGGCTCAGCTTCATTGGAGCCGGGTGCTCTTGCCCGAGGATCTCTTGCTCGAAACGGTGACCCGGGCCCCGGACGCGCCTCCGCCGCATCTGCGGATCGTTGCCGACGGGGCGCTTCACTACCTGCCTTTCGGAGCCCTGTTGGGCGCTGTCGAGAACGACATCGAGGGTGACATTGAGCGACGTCCCCTGATCGAGCGCTTCGACGTGTCCTACGCGCCGTCTCTCACCATCCTCCGACATCTCGAAAACCGTCGACGCGACCGGCAGCTCACTGCCGAAGAAAGCACCAGCAAACCGCAAGAGCTGCTGGTGGTCGCCGACCCGGTTTACGAGATCGACCCGCGGTGTCCTTCCACAACCCCCGACCAGGGACCCGGCAAACCCTATCGACGGCTTGCCGGCAGCGCGGAGGAGGCGGCTTGGCTCAAAGCCCACGTGCCGGGTGCGCGGGTGTTGAGCGGTTTCGAGGCTCGCGCCGATCATCTACGGGCCCTGGATCTGAAACGTTTTCGCCGCATCCACTTCGCCGTGCACGGCGAGCTCGGCACCGGCGCGGGAAAACGCCCGCGGCTGGTGTTGGCGCAGCGGGACCGACGCTGTGAGCCTTCGCCGTCGTCCCTGGAAATCGGCGACATCTTCCAATGGCGTCTGCGCAGCGAGCTGGTGGTGTTGGGCGCTTGCAAATCCGGACTCGGCCGGGACCTGCGGGGCGAAGGCCTGATCGGCATGACCCGGGCTTTCCTCCAAGCGGGATCCTCGCAGGTGGTGGTCAGCTTGTGGGACATGGACGACCGGACGGCTTCCCGCTGGACCACGTATTTCTACGAAGCCCTGGCCGCCGGCGCCTCCGGGCCTTCCGCCCTGCGTCGAGCCCAGCTTCGCCTACGGCAAGAAAGCGGCGACGACGGAGTTTTTTATTGGGCTCCGTTCGTGCTCTTCGGAGCGAGCTAGGTCCATCCGGGAATGTTTTCTCGGTGGAGCGAGCTAGCCCCCCGTGGGGTCGTTGCCGGGATCGTCGTTTTCGTGGGTGCCGCCGAGCAAGGAATCGTCGTCGCTGTCGTCGCCGTCTCTGAGGATCCGCGGCTCTTTGGCCTTCCAACCGCTACCCGCGCCCTCATGCCCCGCCGCCGAGATCAGGCCGTTGACCGAATAGAAGAGCTCGGGACGGGAACCCAGATCGCCCTCCACCAACGAAATAGCCGATTCGATGTTGAAGCTGCGCGGTGGCCCCACAGAATGCTCAGATTCGCGTCGACAGTCCACGGCCAGCCGATAGCTGGTCAAGCTCACGACGATGCTCTCGATGCCGTCCCGTTTGCCGAGATTTACTACAAAACGATGCAGACCGCGCGGCTCGTTTGAGCCCCCGACGACCTCCGGATCCAACGAGGGATCCGAAGACGGCCCGAGGTCGGCGGTGAAAATTCCTACACCGTCGGCCACGATCGGCTCGCCGACGGTCGGTCCGATCACCATCGGCAACGACGAGCGGCTGCCGTCTAGGTAGACGAATTCCACCTCGTCGGCCTCAGTCACATACAAAAAGAATTCGGGGTAAGCACCTCGGCCATTGGCCTTGGGTGAGGACGCCACGTGCAGACCGAATCCCGTCGCCCGCCTTGTATCGACTACCTCGAAGATGGCCTTGTGGACCGGTCCGAGCTGAAGGTTTTTCGTCATCCCACTCTCCTCATGGTTATTCGATCCGTGTGATTTTCCCATGCTGTGTCGACGCTGGTGCCATTTGTTTAGTGGCATGTGTCGATTCGCCATGTGTCGAGGCCGCCATGAGTTTAGAAGCGACATTTTTCGACTTTCTCTAAACATCCCACCGAATCCATGCACAAACCCTCCTACAGACCCAATGAGCCATTCATCTATAGGAGGAATTAAACATGGAACCCACTAATAACTCTCAAAAATCGGTCCCGGCCGGGGCGTGGCTAGGCCGATGCCGGCAGGGCCTCTTGCCTTTGTTGGCGATCATCGTTTCGACCCTGACCTTTGCGGGCGACGCCTCGGCACAAACACCCGTCAAGCTCAAGATCACCATTCAAACGGTGATCTCCCAAGACTGCATGGACGTCTGGCCCTGCGACGGGGCGTCGTATTACGCCAGAGTCCTCTTCGACGGCGCCATCCACAGCAATATCCGCCAAACCTCGCAATGGTATGGACGGGACACCATCTTTCCCAATTGGGATTTCGTCTGGAATACCCACAGCCAGGGCACCGTGGACGTGGATCTGGAGATTTGGGATGAAGACGGCTTTCTCCGCGGGCCCGACGATCAATTGGATCTGGATCCGGCGCCCGGCCCCACTGTGGATGCCCGACGCCTGAGCTTTCGAGTCGATATTCAGGAGTGCATGAACGGCACGAATTTCGGCTTGACCGGCGAGGCCTCCGGACGTTGCGGCCAAGTTCGCTCCACGGGCAGGGAGCCGGGCATTCGCGGCACCGTGATCCTCAATGTGGAGGTCGAGCGACCGCCCCAGGCCCCTGGCTTGCGGGTCCGCTGCCTGCACGATCCCATCTGGCCCCAGCCGGGCGACACGGTGACGGTGACCGCCGAATCCCTCAACGATGCCGAGGTGGGCAAAACCGCCGTGGGCGGCTCGGATCTCGAAATCTGGACCGATCCGGCCAACGGCCCGGCTCAAACCTGCACCGGCGACACCTGCACCTTCCAGGCCGGCCCTTTCCAGAACGGCACCGGTGGATTCACCTATGGGTGTTTGGTCAGAAACGGCGGCAACGAGGCATGGTCGGGCTGGCGCACCACCCAAGTCGGCAATCCATCGGGCAATCGACCTGTTCCGATCTTGCTCACCGGCTCGCCGTCCTCGCGCATCGACGTGGTGCTGGTGCCGTCCCGGCAAGTTTGTACCGCCGGCTCTTGCGTCAACTACACCTCAGCCTTGGACCCGGTCTTTTTGAACCGTGCTCACCAAGTGATTCGCGACGCCTACTACTCGTGGGATATCCACCTGCGCAACCAAGACAGCCTCAATTTCTGGCTGGCGACGGATCTGGGTCACGCCGCCCAAGGCTTCGTGCTCGACGCGCCGGCGGATTGGACGAGCGTTTATTCCTTTGCCGACGTCGGTGTGCTGCTGCACGAGAATTCCTTTCGCGACGCCGCGCGCCCTTGTGATCGCATTTTTTCGAGCGAGCCCTTTTCCCCCGGAACCATCGTGCACGAAACCGGTCATTCACCGTTCGGGCTCACCGACGAATATTGTTGCGATCCGCCCTACGATCAGAAGGCCAAATTCCCCAATGTTTACCGCAGCGAGGCGGCCTGCCACGCGGACATTCCCGACCTGCTCCACTGGGAGCCGAGCCGTGTTCCCGCCGACTGCCGTGAGATTCAACAGACCCAACCGAACGGCTCCGTGCATCGCACCGGCTGGTGGGTGTCGGACCCGCCCAACAACGATCTGATGGCGGGCAGCGGTGATCGGCGTCCCCAAGCCGCGGACACCCGGCGCATCGAGTGGATTTACGACATGTGCAACGAAGCAGCCTGCCTGGACGTGCGGCCCTGAGGAGGAAACGGATCATGATCACAAGACTCAAAGACACGATCTCCAACGCCGGCTTCCAACCCGTCTCCGAAGCCACACCCGAGCGAAAAACCACCCCCTTGAGAAATGAGCCAACCATGAGAAGACCCAGCACAACCCAGTGGATCCTGCTGCTCAGCCTATGGACCACCTTCCTGAGCCTGCCGTCGGCCGCCCAAATCGACCCGTCCAAGGAGCCCGTTCCGTCCCTGAGCGACGCCGTCGACACGGAGGCGAGATCTTTCGTGGTGGAGATGCAATTTCATGGTCAAAACGAGGTCACCCTGACCTCGGTGGACGTCATCGACGCCATCCCGCCGTCCCGCCTGGGGGGCTCCGGCGCCTATCGGGTGGAGATCCTGAACGGCGAGGGAAGCCGCATCGAAGCCTTCGATTGGTGGGATCCCCAAGAGGTCCAGCACGACGACGGCAACGGTCGACACTCCACGTCGCTACAGCCGGTGGCCACGGGAAAGATGATCTTCCCCTTCTCCCCCCGAGCCACGGAGCTGCGGCTCAAAGACCCGAGCCTCGGCTTCTCGGTGCTCATCGTCGACTTGGAAACCCCGGCCCACCACTACTGCCGAAACCGTCCTTGGGAGCCCCGCTGTCGCGAGCTGATTCCGCCGAGCGAAGACCCCAATCTCGTGGTCAGCCTATTCGCCCGTGCCGCCGTGCCATCCAGAGAAACCATGGAGCTGGAGGTGCGGGTCACCAATCTCGGCGGGGGTGAGGCCTTCGGCACCCTCCAAGATCCCGACGGATATATGGTGGATTTGGTCCTTTCCACGGACCAACGCCTACCCGAGGAATGGGCCGTCTTCGAGCCGGTCTTCGTGGAAGACGTCTTGCTCGAAGGAGGGCGCATCAGCAACACGGAAACCCTGCCGGGAGGCGAGAGCATCACCTACACCACCGAGGTCAGACTGCCCGAGCACACCGAGCCCGGCACCTACTGCCTCGGCGCCCATGTGGATCCGGGCCACGCGGTCCAAGAATCCGTGGAGCTCGACAACACCTTCTGCTTCCAATTGACCGTGGAGCCCTGATCGCTGCCGGCTGACAACACCTGTAAGGACCCCTCAAACCCAACACCTTCAACCCAAACCCTTTTGACCCGACGAGCAAGGCGGTGCTGCGGCACCGCCTTGCTCCTTGATTTCGCGACCCCATCCGTGAATCGTCAGATCCTCACGGTCCGGCTCCTACGGATCCACCGCTCGATTCGGTCGGAGGATCGCTCTCCAACACCGGGCCTCCGGCCATCCTGGCGCCGAGCCAAGTGCCCAAGATCAGGGTGACGAAGCTGAGCACGGCCAGACCGATTCCGAGGTGGAAGCCATCCACATCTTGGCGGGTCACCAAAACCCAGAAACGCCACACCGCGGGCATGAGGAACATCTTCCGCCAGTGGCGCCAAGCCAACCAAGCGGTGGCCGCGATCAGCGGCACGTCCGCCCACCAAGATGGGCTGGGCAGACCCTCACCCGACCAACCCCAGCAGGAGATGCTGAGGTAAAAGAGCAGGACGGCCGCGAAAGGGTAGATGCCCTCACGCCGAATGCGGGCTTGGTAGAGGCAGACCGCTCCGAGGACCAAGCTGGTGACCATCAAATAATCCGGCGACGACCAGACCAGCACCACCGCGGAAATGGGCCAAAGGGCGGCCGAATCTTTGCTGATCCAAATCACGGACAGCAAAATTGGAAGGAGGAAATAGGTTTCGAGATCGACGGCGAAAATGGATTTCCAGGCCCAGGCATGCATGCCCAAACCGATGGGCAAAGCCCAGGTCAACGCTGTACGGGCGCGCGTCAGCACCGTTCGCCCCCAGTCATCAAGCGTCGCTTTGGAAGCGATCGCCAAGGGCCGTTCTCGGAGCAGCAACAAGAGAAATCCCAATCCCCAACAGACGAGAGCCAACACGTCATGGGGGCCGGCCCAGCCGTTGTCGAGCGCCGTAGGGACTACCGCGATCAAACCGAGGCAGATCGACGCCAAGCTGAAGGCCCATGGCCGCATGCGGAGCTGCAAGGCCCAGCACAGCCCCAAGATCTTGAACGGCGCCAGGACGGCCCAAAGCACGGCGGCCCCACTGTCGTACGGCTCAAAGTGGGCCACCACGTGGGTAAAGGACGTAGGATCCAACAGAAATAAGCATTCCACGAAGGCCAAGAGCACCGCCGGACGGATCAGCCCCCTTCGATGGAGCCAAGCCGCGGTCAAAATGAGACACAGCTCATAACCTTGGACCACGCCGACAAGCGCCAGATGCCCCAACGTCCAGTCCACCGGGCTACCCTCAAGGCCTTCGCTGATCAGCAGAATCCCACCCAACAAGCTCAAGGCGCTCATGAAGTAGAAGGGATTGTAGAGCACCATCCAGCGGTGGAGCAGAGCGCGAGCACGATCCTTTTTTTCACGATCGGTCGTCGGCTCGGCATCCATGGCTTGGACGTAAGCATCATCCATTTGCTTTTACCCCCATGTGTACATTTCAAGATTCACATCATCAAATCCTGCAAATATGCGTACGCATGAGGATCGGCGCCCGTTGGGACCGGCATGTGCCCTGTCGATTCTGTGGTCATGGCCCGGTGGACCGAACCAAGCGCCGATGCAGGCCGTATCCCAAGGCATGAGTCACGACGATCTCACCCCTGATTCGGAACAGCCCCTAGCCGTGCCAAGGGTCTCCCCCATCGGCCTCGTGGAGTATCCAGACGATTTCACCGCCTCCCCTCGGGAAATCAGCCGAGGTTTGCGCAGGGCAGTTTGGGCCCTGCTGATCTTCTTCGCCGTCGCAACCGTCGCCACCAGCATCTTGAGCGTCGGTGCCTATTGCCTGACCAGCGACGGCGCCGACACTCGCTCCCTGCACGCCGGGCCGCTTTTCAGCGAGCCGCAGGCCGAGCCATCGGAGTGAAACGGCATTGTTGAGGGAGCAGACGCCTCATCATTTCGGCCCTTCGAATTCACCGTCTTTATAGCCATCGTCAAAGATCCACCAGGCAGAGCTGGCATAGGTATCGATGACCACATGCAGGAGGGTCGTGCCCTCCGGAAGATGCACGACGACTTGTAGCCAGGGGGGACCGTAGGGGATCCACCAATCCTCGTAGAAATAGGAGCTACCGGCCGGCAAGGTCGGATCTGAGGCCGGAAGCCGGTGTATGACTTCCTCTTCCGGGCCGGGTTCTCCTTGAATATCGAAGTAACCCGTGACGGTCGTCGGGGGAGCTTCTTCGCCGAGATAGACCACCTGGAGACGCACCTCGGTGAACAGCTCCACGTAGAGATAGCTGGGTATGGTGAAGACCATCGCCGCGTCGGGGGAGCCTGAAAAATAGCCGCCACCGTGGTCGGGGGTGTACGAAACATCGCCGTAGGCCCAGGCCAAGGGATATTGAGCCTCCGAAGGAAACTTGGCCCGCAGCAGAGGTTCGGCGTCACCTATGATCAATGGCACGTTGGCGTCAGGGTGAATCTGATGAATATCTTGATCCGTGATGAAGTCCCAGCCCGCCACGGTGGAGAATTCCTTGAAGCGTTCAGCCGGCGGTAAAAGATCGCCGGCGAGGACCTCGATGGGCGTGGTTAGGGTGCACAGCATGAGTCCGAGATAGCAGATAGGTCGATGCATCATCGCTCCTTGTCGATTGACGGCTCTTGAGTCGATACCTGTGAGTCGATACCTGTGAGTCGGTTCAGGTGAGTCGCTGAGGATCTCTGCCGGCCCTACGCAGCCTCCCCGACCACAGATGAATGGATCTTCGAATTTCTAGCGGAGCCGACTCTAAAAATGGGAAATCCCGCCGACCCGTGAAAATCCACGGGGTCGGCGGGATATCGAGCCAGAAATCAACGGCCCGGTGGGGACGTCAGTTGACGTCGAGCAAGAGGCCGTAACCGATTGGCGGAGGGGGTACCAATAGCGAAGGCTGGTAAACCTGAGCGCAATAGGTGCCGCCCTGGCCCGCCGGCACGTTATACGTCACCCAACCCGAGGCTCCCGTCACCGACCCGAATCCGGACCGGTGCAGCCTCACGCTCGGCCCGCCTTGGGCGGTCAACACGGAAGCGTTGATCGTTTGATTCTGCTTGACCGGGAAGCAGTAATAGTCTTGATCGCTGATCGTCGACCACTCTCCGGTGACGCCGAATTTATAAAACTCCGGCAACTGCTGAGCGGTCGAAATGGAATCGTTCGGCGCCGAGGTCTCAGGTCGATTGACGACGCCTTTCAAGGTGTAGGGAGCGGTACCGCTAGATTGGCCGAGCCCTCCCGAGGTCACCGCCATGAAGTCCGCGTACCACCAGGAAGACGTCGTCCAAGCAAGCTCCGAGGTGGTGCTGCCGTTGGTCGATGAGGCTTCGAGGAACGGGATGGGGCCGTTGTTGTTACAGGTGATGCCGATCTGGGAGACCGAGTACAACCAAAGATCGTAGTTGAACGGCAGGTTGGATAGATCGGCCCGAAGCACATCGCCGGGTGCCATGCCATGGACTCGATAGTAGTCCGCGTCCAAATCGTCACCGATATAGCCCTGGATGATCTCCCCCGACAGCACCTCCCGTGCGTGCCGCAGCTGATCGTTGGTTTCATAGGGATCCGTGCCCAAGAAACCGAGATCCATCAACCCGTAGCCGTAGACCGGATTCCATCCACCCGGCGAGCTCACCGTGCTCGAGAAATAGCTCTGGGAGGTGTTGTTGTTGAGCAAGGCCTTGATGCCCGGGACATCGAGATTTCCGTTCTGCTCGAGGAGGAGCGCCACGGCGCCGGCCACATGGGGCGCGGCCATGCTCGTTCCGCCGTTGGGTATATATCCGCCACCGGTTGCGACGGACTCGACGAGCATGCCAGGGGCCGTGAGCTCCGGCTTACGCCGACCGTCCCGAGTCGGTCCCCAGCTGGAGAAGTCCGCGATCATGCTGCGCTGCATTTGGCTATTGAAGCTGCCGAAACAAGGCTTGGTGGTATGAGCACCGACCACGATCGCCTGTTCGGAGGTGCCGGGCATGCCCAACGTCTCTTCCCCGTCGACGTAGGAGGTGAAATAGGGTGCATCGTTGGGATCGGCGGTGTTCGACCGGACCCAAAAATCGATTTCGCTGGAGCCGCTCGGCACATTCATGCCCGAGATATCGATATGCCAATTGCCAAAGCCGAAACCCGATAGCGGCACGTTGTTGTCCCAATCCCAATTGCTCACAAAGATCTCCACCTCATTGGCCGAGGTCCCGGGGGCGTAGACGGGAGTCGACGTGTTGCAGAGGATGACCCAACCCGACGCCGTGGTCAGAGACGAGCAAGCGTTGTTGCCGGATCCCAAGGGTTGCGTCAGATAATCGCCGCTGGGCGTCACTAGGTGCATGAGCAGATCTTCTCCCCCCGGGTAATAGCCGAGGACCTGGACCCAATTGTAGTTATTGGGAGTGGGATTCGAAACCAAGGGAAACGGCTGGACCTCCAAATCCGGGCCGATCACAGACAGCTGATGGAAAGTCTTGCGCTCGGCGTGAATCCTGTCCATGCGCTCATTGCCGGCGGCGATCACCACGGCTCGCCCCGTAGACCCTGAGAGCACACTGTCGATGTGGCTCTCCATCGCCGAGGTGCCGTCGTGGGAGCCGCCATGCCCGCCCAAGCTCAGGTTGATCACGACTTCTTTGTTTTGTTGGGCGGCAATCTGAAGGATGTAGTCGATACCCAAAATAATCGAGTTGGAATAGAAATCGGTTTTCACCACCACAATGTCGGCTTCGGGGGCCATGCCCGCCATCTCATAGGCGCTACCCCCACCATTGGGGGCTGCGCCGTTGCCGGCGGCAATACCGGTGACGTGGGAGCCGTGCCCATGGATGTCCATTTGGGAGCAATTGTTGTTGTCAATGTCATTGGAGTTGCAAAATACGTTGGGGGCTTGGTCCCAAACTCCTAGGATCCGGGTTAACCCCGTATTTGGATCCTTGAAGTTGGGATGGCTCCAATCGATTCCGGTATCGATGACCCCGATGATCACACCGTCGCCGGTCAAGCCGGTGAACACGCCACCGGATTCCGTCCGCAGGTGATCCGCGCCCGTATTCGGCACGCTGGTTTCGAGCACCGGTTTCAGCTTGTAGGGCAGGCTGATCGAGTGCACTCGGGGATGGTGGGCCAGCTCCTGCAGACGCTCGGGCAGGATATCGATCGTCGCCCAACCCGGGCTCGAGCTGCGGACCACGGCGCCCAACCGCTTCAGCTCGTCCTCGCCGGCTTCGGTTCGAACGTGTAGGGAGAGAGCGGGCCGACCGTCGACGGTGGCGCGTCCTTGGGCACCGGCAAACTCGCTACGGAGGCTGTCCGGAATTTCTTCGCTGGGACGGTCGATCAGGGGTTGCAGCAACCGATGGACCACGGCGGCGCCCTCTTCGGCGGCGCTTATCGGACCGGCAAATCCCAGCCCAACGGCCAGAATCGCAATCAAAAGATGGGACAGAAGGGATCGAAATCTCATGGGTTTCTCCTTGCTTTCGGGCCGGCGAGGGGACGCCGCGCCCTTGAACGTATCCTTGAAGGAATGGGGTGACTCACCTCTGTAGCGCCGTCACCCCTCGAAAACCATCATCCCGATCCGATGCTTTTGAAATCTGTAAAATCGTCCGGCACAAATGGAGTCGGCCCGAAAGGAGACACGGCATCGACACCCGCGGCGCGATAACCCAACTACTACAGCAGTGGCGCAATGGCGAAGGCCAGGCGCTGGACGAGCTGACACCTATGATTTATGCCGAGCTCCATCGGTTGGCGAGCCATCACATGCGTCTCGAAGATCGTGGTCACCTCTTACAAACCACCGCCTTGGTCCATGAGGCCTTCCTCCGCTTGGTGGGCGCCGACGTGGACTATCAGGACCGCGACCACTTCTTCTCCCTCGCCTCCCGGCTGATGCGCCGGGTGCTGGTGGATTTGGCCCGTCGCCGAAAGACCGACAAACGCGGTGGCGGCGTCTCAGCCCTAGAGCTCGACGAGCAACAGGTGGCGATCGAGCCCGACGAGGCGATTCTCGAGCTCGATCAAGCGCTCCAGGATTTCGCTAGGATCGATCCGCGGAAGGCCGAGGTCATCGAGCTGCGCTACTTCGGCGGCTTGCAGGTGGCGGAAATTGTGTCCATCGTCGGACGGTCCATTGCCACCGTCGAGCGTGACCTGCGCATCGGCAAGGCCTGGCTGAAACGCCACATGGAGGAGGATCCATCGTGAAGCCGAGCGATGGACGCTGACGGATCGAAGCAGGTAGAGTCGACGAAGCCCGATCCAACCGTCGGCTGGAGCCGGATCGAGGCCGCTTTTGACGAGCTGTTGGATCTAGAAGCCGCCGACCGTCCAGAAGCGCTCGCCCGGCTTCGAGTGCGGGATCCCGCCCTCGGCCGCGAGGTCGCTGCCTTGCTCGCTGCCGACGAAGCACCGGGCGACCCCCTCGGTGAAGCCGTGTCCGACGCCCTGGAACGGTCGGTCACCGAGGAGAGGACCCCGGAGTCGATCGGTCCCTATCGGATCCTTCGGGAGCTCGGTCGTGGCGGCATGGGAATCGTCTACTTGGCCGAGCGCGACGACTCCCAATATCGTCATCTGGTCGCGGTCAAGCTGCTCAAACGCGGGCTGGAAACCGCCGATCTCCTGCGGCGTCTGCGCCAAGAACGACAAATCCTCGCGGGCCTGGAGCATCCCGCGATCCCTCGCCTGCTCGGCGGTGGCTCGACGGAAGGCGGCCAACCGTATTTGGCCATGGAATTCGTCGATGGTGAGCCGATCGACATCTACTGCGACCTCCATCGGCTCGGCATCAAAGACCGGCTGGAGCTCTTTGCCCGGGTTTGCGACGCGGTCCAATACGCCCACGGCCAGCTGATCGTGCATCGAGACCTCAAACCCGCCAACATCCTCGTGACCGCGGTGGGGGATCCCAAGCTGCTCGACTTCGGCATCGCCAAGATTCTCGCCGCCTCTCCCTGGCCCCACACCCGAGCGGAGACCCAATGGGGGGCCCGGCTCTTGACTCCGGTCTACGCCAGCCCGGAGCAAAGGGCCGGCGGCCTGTTGTCCACGGCCACCGACGTCTACTCCTTGGGCGTGATCCTGCATCTGCTGCTCACCGGTCGGCTTCCGGAAACCGACCCAGGCTCCGACACAAGTCCTGCCTGCTCCGCCGAGCACATCGCCGATCGCCGTGGCACGACGCCCAAAGGTCTGCAAAAAAGACTTCGCGGTGATCTCGAGACCCTGCTGGTTAAGGCATTGCAGCCGGAGGCCGGACGACGATACGGCTCGGTGCAGCAAATGGTGGACGACATCCGCCGCCATTTGGAAAATCGGCCGATCAGCGCCAGACCGGATGCTTGGACTTACCACGTCGGTAAATTCGTCCGCCGCCATCGGACCCAAGTGGTGGCCGGCGTTTTGCTCTTCGCCAGCCTGTCCGCCGGATTGGTCGGCACCACTTGGCAGGCCCATCGGGCGCGCCGACAAACGGCGCGAGCCGAGCACTTCCTCGACATGTTGGTGGAAGCTTCCCGGGCCGCGGACCCGTGGGCCAATCCGGGAGAGGTCGTGCCCGTGGATCGGGTGCTCGACGATTGGGCCCAACGTTTAAGGACCTGGATGCGGCAATATCCGTCGGACCAAGCCATGGTGTTGGAAACCATCGGACGGGTTCGCCTCCACCAAGGCCGCTTGGACGACGCGGAACAGGCCCTGAGCTCGGTGGTCAGGGAGCACGAAACCAGCGGTGCCGAACCGGAACACCTCTCTCGGGCGCTCGCCGCCATGGCGGAGCTTCGCTTTGCACAGGGCCGCTGGCAAGAAGCAGAGACTCAGGGCCGTCGAGCGCTTTCCCTGCGTCGGCAGGCGGGCCCGGACCACCCCGAGCTGGCCGAGAGCCTCAACGATCTGGGTGCCATTCTGGAAGCCCAAGGACGATCCGAGGAAGCCCTCCAATTCTATTCCGAAGCCTTAGAGCTTCGACGCCGGCTGCTCGGACCCGAGGATCCCGCCACCGCCAATTCCTTGGGCAATCTGGGCGCCCTGGTCTTCCACCAGGGTCGGCTGGACGAGGCCGAGCTCCATCTGCGGAGCGCGGTGGCCACCTTGGAAAAGGCCTACGGGCCGGCGCATCCCACGGTCACCGAGCACCGCACCAATCTGGCGGAGGTGCTGCGGCAGAACGCGAAGGTCGACGAGGCCGAGACCCTCATGAGGGCCGCCCTCGCCGCGCAGCTTGAAGTGCTGGGCGAAGGCCACTCCCAGGTCGCTCGGAGCCGCGTCGGTTTGGCTTCGATGCTCTTCCAATCCGGGCAGGCCGACGAGGCCGAGCGGCTGTTGCGGGCCGCCATCGACAGCCAATTGGAGTCTGCGGGGCCCCGGCATCCGATCGTCGCCGAGCTCAGCATTCCCCTAGCCGATCTTCGATTTCGACTCGGTGACGTCGACGAAGCCGAAGCTCTTTATGAGAACGCGGTCGATATCTGGCGATCCCAGCCAAATGCTCGGCCGACGGACCGTCGACGAAGCTTGGGACGTTTGGCCAATCTTCGAAGCCATCTCGGCCGTCACGAAGAGGCCGTCCCACTCTTTCAGGAGCTGCTCGACGTGACCCCCGGATCCCGAGAGGATCCGGGATTGAATCGCGGTCGATGGCTGCTCGCCCTAGGCAAGAGCCTCGCCGCGCTCGGACGAGCCGACCAAGCCTCGGAGGTGCTCACAGACGCGGCTTGCCTGCTGCAATTTCAAGGCAAGGATCCCGCGGCCGCCATCGAGGCCCTCGAGCGGCTCAAGGCATCACGCATTTGATGCCGAGCAAGGTGACGCCGGCCGCCGGCGACATGCGCTCGCCTCCCACCGAAATGCCGATCCCAGCCTCTGTTTCGAACGGTGCGGCGTCGAGGCCAAAGGGTAGAAAGCTCGCGTTCAAGGCGTCGGTGATCGCGGAAACCCCGGCGCCGGCATTAGCCGCGGCCTCACCGGTCAAATAGACCGTCAACCCCGCCTGCCAATGCTCTCGAAGCGGTTCCGCCATAAGCGCCTGGGCCTTTGGCACGACCTTGGTGGGCAGCTCCCGATGACGCCAACCGGGATCGAACGGATCGTCACCACCCATGGTCACTTTCGCGGTGATTTCTGAGCAGCCGAACGGCCAACCGATGAAGATTCGACCACCGGGCAGGCCGTGTCCACCGGCATGACCACCCGAGCCCGGCGGGTCGGGTTCCCACAGCAGAGCCACCACCGGCCCGACGATGGTCCGATCCCCGGAGCCTTGGAACCAAGACCCGTCACGGGTTTGAGCTTCCGGAGATACTGCCATGTCCGCAAGGGGAACCGTCACTCCTTCACGAACCACCACCCATGCCAGATTAGAAGCCCGCCCGCCGTGGATCACCGCTTGCAGGAGGTTGGGGGTCACCGCCAGCACCTCTCCGGTGGCCACCAACCCCTGGCCATCCACCAGCACCACGGAATAACGGGAAGGGTCCGCGATAAAGCCACTTCCGGTCAGCTCGATGACGTCACCGGCAGCGATGACTTGCGGCGAAACGCCCGTGATTTGTGGCAGAGCCTGGATCGGCGCCGACGTCAACAGGCCGGCGCCGATCGCCAGGAGCAAGAAAAGACCGAGCATCGGGGACAAGCTCGGCTCAGGAGAAGACCATTGGCTCGATCGGGAGAATCTTTTGTACATAGGGGCTCCGAAACAGATCGCGGAAAGGGTGACGACAGAATGCATCCAGAACGAATGCCAACACGAGGCTGGATGTCACCTATTATCCACAATGTGGTTCCACAATGTGGTTCCACAATGCGGTTCCACGAGACCTATCCGCGCTACCTCCAAGCGCCACCAAGGGAACCGTCGTCGGCCCCACTGATGAAGGCGAGCCTTGAGCTCCGCGGCCCTAGATGGTTTGAGCTCAGCGGCTCCTGAACAGGCCATTCAGCTCCCCGTAAGGCAGAGCTTCACCGGCATAGTTGAAAGTGCCTTCTTTCAGCACCTCGCTCGCCGCGCGGTCGAACGCACCCAATGCAGCCCGGGCGAGGCTCGAGCCGACACTGATCCGAGTGACACCCATCTCGGCCAAGTCTTGAACGCTGCCTTCGAAACCCGCCAGACCCATCACCACGTTGACCGGGCGATCCACGGAAGACACCACCGACGCGATATCTGCTTTCGAGCGCAAACCGGGCGCGTACAAAACGTCGGCACCCGCTTCCTGAAAGGCTTGGAGCCGCCGAATCGTGTCGCTGAGATCCGGCCGACCGTGGAGAAAATTCTCAGCCCGGGCGGTGAGCATGAATGGAATCTTCTTTCTCCGAGCCGCTTCCGCTGCGGCTCGGATTCGGTCCACCGCCAGACCGAAATCGTAGATGGGCTCTTCGGTGTCCCCGGTGGAGTCTTCGATGGAGCCACCCACAAGACCCACGCGCACGGCTCGATCGATCACCACCGCGACATCCTTTGGGTCCGCGCTCCATCCGTTTTCGAGATCGGCGCTCACGGGAAGATCGGTCGCCTTGACGATGTCACGGGCATTCGCCAGGGTCTCGCCCGACGAAACCGCGCCATGGCCATCGCTCCTGCCCAAGGCAAAGGCCAAACCCGCGCTGGTGGTGGCCAACGCCTTAAACCCTCGTGCCGCCAACATTTTCGCGGTCCCCGCATCCCAGGGATTGGGAATCACGAAGCAGTTTCCAGGCCGGTGCAGGGCCTGAAATCGCTCCCCTTTTTCGACTTGTTTTTCGACTTGTTTTTCGACGTGGGCGCTGCTCACGGATCTTCGCCTTCGTCGGCTCCTCGACACGGACGTTTGCTCAACGACGCGATCTTCAATCGTCCCAACAAGCTCTCAGGGCAATCCACGGCTGGGTTGCCGGCGCGGTCCAAGAGCCCTAGATCGAGGCCGTATCTCTCCTCAATCTTCCACGTCTGGGTCGATGGTGGTTGCAGCGAGGCAGGTTCAGGCAAAGAGGCCTTGGGCTGTGCCCTTGCCTTCCGGGAGTAGGTGGTCGGCCGATCATGGACACCCGATTCGCAGTGGGTCATGCGGATGATTCCTCGGAGTAGGCTGCTGGAGGTGCGTGCTTTCGAAGCCACGGACTCGGACACGAAGGGTAGCGGTAAATGCTTCAACAAAACTGGATGCCGTCTTATTCCCGCCCTGGAGATTTTTCTCTCGATCCACTCACTTTCGCAACCCGAAGGGTCTGATCGATCGGCCCAGCATCACGACCTAGAAGGTCGATCCCCGATCCAATACCGCGGACCGGGCCCAAGCTTGGCAGCGCGGTCTCCAGGATTCGCCAGTCGGCAGTTGGCGAGGGACAAACACCCGCAACCGATGCATTGATGGATACCCCGCTTCAACCGCTCGAGCTCTTGGATGCGCTCGTCGATTCGCTGCGTCCAAGTTCCGGCCATTCTCGACCAATCCTCAGGACTGGGTGCCCGATTCGGCGACACCGCGCTCAGCTCGTGGCCGATTTCCTCAAGGGTGAGCCCGACGCGTTGGGCGTAAACGATGAAGGCAATGCGTCTCAATACCGACCGGGGAAAGCGCCGATGCCCAGAGCCCGCCCGCTCGGAGCTGATCAACCCCTTTTCCTCGTAAAAACGCAGGGCCGAGGAGGCGATGCCGCTGCGTTTCGAAACCTCTCCGATGGTCAACAATTCGCTCATGGTCTTAGTACATCAAAATTTCTTCTTGACTTCAAGCTCACTTTAACTTGTAGCCTTTCTCCGTCAGCCCGCAAAACAACGGCCGACTCACCATCCACCACTGAGGAAAGCCCCATGCTAAATACCGATACATCGAAGCAGTCTCCAATTCATTCCCTGAGCATCGCCGTTACCGGGGGTACCTCCGGCTTGGGGCTGGCCCTGGTAGAAACCCTGAGCGGTCTGGGCAATCAGGTCGCCTTCGTCGCTCGCACCCGCGAGCAGGTCGAGGCTGTTTCCCAACGATTCCCGAAGGCACACGGCATCGTCGGTGATGTCTCTCAAAAGGATCAGATCTATCCCATGGCTATGGCGATCACCACCGCCTTGGGCGGATTGGACGTGCTGATCAACAACGCCTCAAGCCTGGGGCCAGTCCCTCTGAAACCGCTGGCCGACACGGACTGTGAAGACCTGGAGCAGGCCCTGGCCACCAATGTGCTCGGCCCCTTCCGCCTCACCAAAGCCCTGCTCGGCGCGCTCGCCGCCTCCGCCCGCGACGGTCGTCGGCCGTTGGTGATCAACATCAGCAGCGATGCCGCGGAGAACGCCTACGCGGGCTGGGGTGCCTACAGCGCGAGCAAAGCCGCGCTCGCCCACATGAGCCGCATCTGGCACCAAGAGCTGGAAAGCCTCGGCGTGTCGGTCCTGGCCGTCGATCCCGGAGATATGGACACTCCCCTGCACGCCTTGGCGGTCCCCGACGCCGACCCCGCGGACCTGAAGCCGCCCGCCCAAGCGGCGGCCGAGCTGGTGGCCTTGATCGAGCAGAGCTCCGCACCCCTGGCGGTGGCGTCATGAGAGCCGCCCATCAACCCATCCAACGTCCAGCGGCGGCCAAGCTGCTGATCGCCGACGCCCGGGGTGCGCTGCGGCATGCCGCCCGGTCCGCGCTGGTCGACATCCTGAGGCCGGGTGATTTGCTGGTCGCCAACGACGCGGCCACCCTACCCGCCAGCCTTCACGGATTCCACGGACCGAGCGGTGAGCCCATCGAGGTGCGTCTGGCGGGTCGGCCGTCCATGGACTTCGACGACGTGCGCGACTTCACCGTCATCGTCTTCGGCGCCGGTGATTTTCGCGATCGGACCGAAGATCGGCCCCTGCCACCCCACCTGCGATTGGGAGATCGCTTGATCCTCGGTCCGTTGCGGGCCACCATCAACCAACAGTTGGGTCACCCGCGGCTGGTCAGGATCTCCTTCAACGGTCCGTCCCAAGAAGTTTGGGCGGGCATCGCCGACCACGGTCGACCCATCCAATACGCCCACATCCAGCAGCCCCTGGATCTTTGGGACGTGTGGACGCCCCTGGCCTCACGCCCTGTCGCCTTCGAGCCGCCGTCGGCCGGTTTCCTGCTCAGCTGGAGCCTGTTGGCCGAGCTGGAGTCGAAGGGAGTCGGCTTCGCCACCCTCACCCACGCCGCCGGTATCTCGTCCACCGGTGATCCCGCTTTGGACGCTCGGCTGCCCCTCGACGAGCCCTATTTCATTCCGCGAGCCACCGCGGACGCTATCGCCGAGACCCAAACCCGGGGCGGGCGGGTCGTGGCCCTGGGCACCACGGTCACCCGTGCCCTCGAGCATTCCGGAAGCCTTCGGGATGGGCTCCGGCCGGGACCCGGCCTCGCGACCCAACGCCTGGGACCCAAGAGCCCTATTCGAATCGTCGATGCCATCCTGACCGGCACCCACGAGCCCGAGGAAAGCCACTACCAGCTACTGCACGCCTTCGCCGATCGCGAGCTCTTGCGTCGCATCACCAACGAGCTGGAGGACAACGACTATCGGACCCACGAATTCGGTGATTCCCTGTGGCTCGAGCGCCAAGCCGCGCGCCGAGCCGTGCACTCGGCCGAAAGCAGCGAGCCACTGGCTTGGATTCGCAAGCTGAGCGGGTTTCCGGGCATGGCCGAAGCCACTTTCGGCTCTCGCGGGAAGTACGTCGGTGTCGGTGAGACGTGATGCCTCTCGCCTTGCCTTGTCCTTGGTCTTGTTGGTGAAATGGTGGAGCCGCGCCGAGGAGAGCGCGGCTCCCCCCGATTCTGCGCTGAGGATGAGCCGGCTGTTTCATGGGAAAAATCACCTCACTCTTCGTCAGGAAAGTCGTTCACGAAGTCGACCGGAGCGTCGACAAAGACGCCCTGCTGCGATCCGTGGGCATCGATCCCGACAGCCCGGTGGATCCCAAGCAGATGTTGGACGATGTCGAGTACTACGCCCTGCTGGAACGCATTGCTGAGCTCGACCCAAACACCATCTCCCTGCCCCTGAGGGTCGGCGGCGCCATGCGTTGCGACGAATACGGCGCTTTCGGCCTCGCCTGGAAATCGGCGACCCACCTTCGAGGATCGTTCGAGCGCGCCGAGAGGTACGCCCGGGTGCTGACCAGTGTCTCCACTTACGTGTTGGAGCCCAGCGACGACGGCGGATTCATGCATCTCAACCGCGAAGGAGAGCGTCGCCTCGGATTGCGACTGTCCAACGAGGCGACCATCGCCAGCATTTGGTCCATCACGCGGCAAGTGGCGACCCAAGAGCACCCACCCCTCGGCATCTACTTCAAGCACCCGGCCCCCGAGACCCTCGCCCACCACGAGTCCTATTTCGGCTGCCCCGTTCATTTCGACACGGACCGCGACGCCCTGCACATCTCGACCGAAGCCCTAGAAACCCCCAACCAGCTGGGTGACGTCGGCCTATCCCGATTCTTCGAGAGCCATCTCGAGGAAGAAGTCGAAAAGCTTTCGGACGACAGCTCACTGGAAAAAAGGGTCCAAATCCGAATCGCCGACACCCTGAGCGAAGGCGTGCCCACCATCACCTCCGTCGCCAAACACCTCGGCATGAGCGGACGGACCCTGCAACGCAGATTGTCGGACCGTGGAAGCTCCTTCCAAAAGCTGGTCGACGAGTCCCGGCGTCAATTGGCTGAGCGTCTTTTACAACAAACGGATTATTCGCTGGCCGAAGTGGCGTTCATGACGGGATTCTCCGAGCAAAGCGCGTTTACTCGGGCCTTCAAACGATGGGCTGGACAGACACCCCGGTCCTATCGGTTGGAGTCTTAGTCTGCGGCTGCACTACTGACCGCTCTGGGGCTAGAGTGCCTTTTCCGGAACAATTCATGAAAGTTTGAGCCAAGAACTCTGCGCGGCTTGCGAAAAAGCTCGTCAAAGCAGACCTCTTCTTACCCCGAAGGGGTTAGATCCAATAGCCCAGGGTAAGCGAAGCGCCACCCTGGGTTCGAAAGCACGTGAATCCCGAACCCTGAAGGGGTTCTACAAACGCTGCAAACACGCAATTTCCTACGATTCAACACGGATAGTTGGGACCACCGTTTGTGAAACCCCGTTGGGGTTTGGGACGGGATGGCCACACGACCCAGGACGGCGCTTCGCTTGTCCTGGGCTGATGAATACAACCCCTTCGGGGTAAAGATCTCAGTCGGTACGCTCATCTCCACGACCGGTGTCACGTTCAGATTTCATGGCTAGACGCCCCAGCCCTGCATCCCACTACTTCCGAGACCCTCGCCATGCGAAGCTACGTGCCCTCCGGGCCGCCCCGCCAGGGCAAGGGTTTGCAAACCTCGGAATTCATTCCGTGGCGGATCGTCTTTGGCCGCTAATCTCCATTGGTCCCTGGCGGGCATCCTTGGAGGCCTCTCGACGGACGCCACCGCTCATCGAGCCAGTGTCGTGGCCGTTGTAGGGCCTCCGGAATCTCTGTTTCAGAATCTCCACAGGTGGAAATCAGCTGCTTCTGAGTAAGGTTGCGAGTTTCCGCCAACTTTGCTCCGTAGAGCTTCGCGCCTCGAAGGTTCACGTTGATGAGATCCGCACCGTTGAAGCTCGCCCGGAAGAGGTATGCGCCACTGAGATTCACGTGGTTTAGGATTGCGTCGCCGAGATTCGCTTCCGCGAGGCTCGCTCCTTCGAAATTGGCGCTGCTGAGGCTCACGCCGCTGAGATCAATACCACTAAGGTTCGCGCCACTGAGGTTCGCGCAGCTGAGGCTCGCGCCACTGAGTTTAGCGCCGCTAAGGCTCGCGCCACTGAGGTTCGCGCCACTGAGGCTCGCACCACTTAGGTTAGTGCGCTTGAGGCTCGCACCACTGAGATTCGCGCTCCTGAGGTTCGCGCTCCTGAGATCTGCACCGAAAGAGATGGCTGCTTCGCTGAGGTTCGCGCCTTCGAGGTTCGCGTAGCTTAAATGCACACCCTCGAGGTTCGCGCCATGGAGATCTGCACCTTCAAGATTCGCGCCGACAAGTTCCGCTTGGCTGAGGATCGCGCCACTGAGATCTGCCCCTTCGAGGTTCGCGCCGCCAACTTCCGCGCGGCTAAGGTTAGCGCGCTTGAGATCTACGCCGCTAAGATCCACGCTACTGAGGTTCGCGCCATGGAGATTTACGCCTCTGAGGTCCATTCCGGAAAAGTCAACATCGACAAGTGTCAGGTTAGACAGCCCGGCTCTTCTGATCAACCGGGAGATCACATCGGGGCTTTCCTTCCTTTGCTCAAGCGCTCTTTGCAACCCCAACTCCTTCAGATTGGAATCTTTGCTTCCCAGCAGCTCAGCCGCGAGCTCCAGAGAAGTCTTGCCGGATGTTGCGCTCAGCTGTTCCCGCAGTCTATCGTTCTCTGCGCTGAGTCGAGTCATCTCTGCTGTTACGGCCGACAGATCCAAGTCGGGAGGTCTCACCCAGCCCTTCAGATCCTCTCGCTTGTCGAGGGTCGACATGGACTTGAAGACTGCCAGCTGAATATCTCTCGATTCCTTCCAGAACTCGACGATCCTCTCGGATATCACCAACTCGCGAAACTCTTTGAGCTTCTTCGGGTGCTTCATCTCCAGGAGCTTGCTCCCTCCCCCGCTCGCTACCCGCTCTTCTAGAGCGTCCTCGTCGGCAACCACCGCGAATAGCGGCTTGCCGATCTCTTGTGCGTATTCAAATTCGAGGTGGGTGTAGCTCTTTCCGGTGGTGGGCTCAATGCTGCCGTAACGCCCGCCTAGGATGAGCAAATAGACGTCGGACTCGTCGATCCATTGCTTGATTACGGCCATCTGGGACTCATCCCCGGCGGTGAAAAGCTCCATGCCTGCCGGGATATGGCCAGCCGTCAGAATCGCGCCGACAGCGGCTTGCCGCTCTTCGATGAGGTCCGTGAACGTCGAGGAAACAAAAACTTGCAGGCGGCGCTTGACGAAATCAGCCAACGGTAAACCCTTCCCTCACTTGATAGCGATACTGTCGTCCTTCAGGCAAATCTTACCATTGTGACTCGCTCCACATGTCTGTCGACGCGATTCTCTTCGGCGTCTACCTAAGTAGCGCGGACCTGAATGTGCGGATCTTCGGATGCGCTTGATCGACCGCGGCATCTACATCTGGGGACAAGGCGCTCCTCTCCTTTTCGGAAGAATTTCTTCGTAGCTCCTGGGTCGAGGCGGAGGTCGGCCATGGCCGTCGAGAATGAAGAACAGCTCCCCAAGGATGGGGGCGGAAGGTCGACGCAATCATCCCCCTCGACCTCGCCGGCTACCTCGAGAGGTGGCTGGTCGGACCACGGACCAGCGTCGATGGATCCGGATACCCTGGGCTGTAGACCAGTCCGCGACGCAGCTCAAGCGGGTGTGTCCGGCCCTTCAGACGGAACGGGCCCCAGACACCCCTGTCGAAGCTCTAGCTGCCGTACTCACAGCGCCCCCTCTAGTGTTGTAAAAACGGCAGAGGGTTTGCTAGCATCTCCGATCTCAAAGCTCACGAGGAAACGGGCGCTTGCCAGATCGATCTCCCCAGTTGGCGCAAGTACATATGTGGTGTAGACACATGTTAAGCTGCCAATCTGAAGGTTTCGTTGGTGACGCGGCTGGAGATGTCCATTAGTTTTCTATTCGACGTGTTAAAGATTAACTTGGGTGTGGCCACCTGTCGGGAGAAAATCATGAGACTAGTCGAAAGTATGAGGGCTCGGCTCTCTCAAGGGATGGAAGCTGACCAACTCTCCAAAGCGTTGAAGTCTGTTCCCTTTGAAGCATGGGCTATTCCGGTAGTTGCTGGAATAGTTTGCTACAGCCTGTTGATGCTGGCCGCGGCGCTATTCTCCGGTGTGGCGGGTGGCTTGATCAAGTCTTCATCCAGATTTTGGACCATCCCAACATCCGAGCAGACCGCAGTTGTCTTAGGTGGAGGGTGTGCGATCTTCGTCCTCTTCTTTATTGCAGTCATTGGGGTTGGTGTGCTTTTTGTGCGCTTAGCCGTAGGAGCAGAATTACAAAGAGGACAGTTAATTGTCGGAAGCTCTTTGGCAGCCGTTTTTTCTTTCGTTCCGATAGGCCTGCTCTATGACTTAGTATCGAGTGCGCTCCACTTTGAGCCAACGATCAGCAATATCTTGTTCAAGATCTTGAGTCTATTCATCAACATTGTCTGGGTATTTACGCTTGGGGCTTTCGGCGGGTTTCTCGGCACTAAACTTCCAAGTCTCACGAACTACAGCAGCGGTATTTCAGGAGGTCGATTGGTAGACAACGATCATTGAGGCTCCTTGGTTTATTGTTATTCTTGTTCCCAATCCACTTTTTGGCAGAGGAGCCGGCGACACATCCCCAGGCTGTTTCGTCGGACACCATGGGCCCATGCGCCGAAGCCGGCAGGATGGGTCAAAGATGACACCCCGCCCGGCTCACGTTGGCGCGAGGTGTCAAAGAGTTGGCGGCAGCCGTCAAGAATCTTCCCGCCGCTGTCGGTAGTTTTAGCTTGCAACCCAAACACTAGACTCAACAAGGGAGCAAGCTATGACCCATCCTCAACAAAGCAGCCAAGAAAGCAGCCAAGACAACAGCCGACAGAACAACCAAGCCTCCACCGGATTGACCCTCGTGCTCGGAGGCACCGGCAAGACCGGACGCCGTGTGGTCGCCGGCCTCAAGGCCAAGGGCGTGCCGGTTCGTGTGGGCTCTCGCTCCGCTTCTCCGGCTTTCAGCTGGGACCAAGAGTCGGGCTGGGACGCCTGCTTGGAGGGTGTTGAATCGGTTTACATCAGCTATGCCCCGGACCTCGCCGTGCCCGGCGCGACGGACTCTATCCAGGCTTTCACGGACCGGGCCAAACGCCACGGCGTGAAACGCCTGGTGCTGCTTTCCGGTCGCGGTGAGGCCGAGGCCCAGGCCTCGGAGCGGATCGTGCAGGACAGTGGCCTGAAATGGACGATCGTCCGTGCTTCTTGGTTTCACCAGAACTTTTCGGAAGGTGCCTTCATCGACATGGTGCTCGCCGGGGTGATCACTCTTCCCGCAGGCCGGGTGAAGGAGCCGTTCGTCGATGTGGACGACATTGCGGAAGTGGCGATCACTGCGCTCACGGAGCCCGGCCACAATGGCGAGCTCTACGAGGTGACCGGGCCTCGTCTGATGACTTTTGACGACGCCGCCGCCGATCTAACCCGAGCCATCGGACGGAAGATCACCTATCACCAGATTTCCCACGATGCCTTCGTGGACGGTGTCCGGGACTCCGGTGCACCGAAAGAGGTGGTCTGGATGATGGACTACCTCTTCTCCACCGTGCTCGACGGTCGCAACGCTCAGCTGTGTGACGGAGTCCAACGGGCCTTGGGCCGCCCACCCAAAGACTTTGCCGACTACGCTCGGGAAATCGCCGCCACCGGACTGTGGAAAAAGGCGTCGTAAGGCGCGCCCAACTCTACAGCCCGTGAAACCATCAGCAGTAGTCCAACCTCTGAGACGGAGAAAAATCCATGGGATTGTTTTCGATGAGCTTGTTTCAGATAAACCTCGTGTCGGCGACCTTGCTCTGCTCGTGGGCAGCCGGCTTCCTCTTCGCGTTTGCGGTGGTCATCATGCCCGGCCTGAGCGCGCTGGGTGATCGCGAATTCATCCGCGCATTCCAGGTGATCGACGGAGTGATTCAAAACAACCAGCCCATCTTCATGCTGGTTTGGATCGGCTCCATCGTGACCCTCATCGCCTCCGCGGCCTTGGGTTTCCAGCAGCTCGGCGGTGCCGACCGTTTGTTGATGACCGGCGCCGTGGTGATCTACCTCTTCGGCGTCCAATTGCCGACGATTGTGGGCAACATCCCCCTGAACAACCAGCTCCAGGCCGTGGACGTGCAGCAGCTCGACGCCGACGGCCTGACGCAGGCCCGAAGCGGCTTCGAGCCCCGCTGGAATCGCTTGAATGTATTTAGGACCATGCTCGCGGTCCTGGTGTCGGGCATCTTGGTTCTTTTGGTGCTCAGGCTTTGAACGGGCCCCTGGAAGCTGCCGACCGTGGCGGACGATGCCGCCACGGCCGGGCCCAGCCGTGATTCAGCCTAAGACACGCTCGAAGGTCCAGAACGCGGCTAAGCATCCGATCAGGTAGGCGGGAGCCAGGACATGCGCCTGACGGATCCAAACCCATGAGGATGCGTCGGGCCGAAGCACGGCATGCTCGAAGCGGTGCAGGGCTTTTCCGAGAATCAGCACCGCGGCGATGAAGGCGAGCTGCCCGAGCTCGAGACCGAGATTGAAGGCAAAGAGCGCGGCGGGGATGTCTCCCTCGGGCAGACCGATTTCCGACAAAGCACCGGCAAAGCCCAGACCGTGCAGCAGACCGAATCCTGACGCCATCCGCCAGGGAGAACGGCTCAGCCAAGAGACCGATTCGCGATCCACGGCGCGTCGAGCCAGCTCCACGGCCAGGACGAAGATGCTGAAGGCGATCAACGCTTCGATCGGTGCCGACGGCAGGTGCACGAGCCCCAGGGCGGCCAACGCCAGGGTGACGCTGTGGCCGAGGGTGAAGGCGGTGACCGTGATCAGCAGCCGTCGCCCGCCTTGGACCAACATCACTAGGCCGAGCACGAAGAGCAGGTGATCGAAGCCGAAGAGAATGTGCTCCACTCCCAAGAGGCCGTAACCCCGGAAGACCTGCCAAGAGCTCTCCTCGGCGGGCACCACAAACGCCGGCGCCTCGGCGGTGAGCACGTGGCGCAGAGATCGCCCGTCCGACCATTGCAGCCGTACCAAGACATCGGCTTGGCTGTCGGCGATGCCTTGCAGGCCGATCGATTGGCCCACCAGACCGTCCGCGCAGCGAACGGACCACGTCGCCACCAGACCCGTGCCCTCGGGCTCGACTTGGGCCGGTCCCGCGGCCTCACAAGACGTCGGCAGGATCGGCCTGAGCTCCGAGCCGGAGCGACGGACTGTCGGTTGCTTGAAACGCACCGCGAATTGATCGCCCTCCTGCTGATGCAGCTCGAGCAACGACGGGGCGAAGGCATGGGCCCGCGCCTCGGTGGGTTGGAGCAGAGTGGCCAGCAGCAGCACGAGCCAACACACAAGACCGGTGGCTTGAAGACGACTCTTCATGACGACACCTCCGAGCCCGACACCTCCGAGCCCAACAGAGTATGCATGGCCACCGCGTCCGGGCTCAGGCGCACGTCGAATTCGGCGCGCAAGCCCTGGAGCCGTTCCTGGAGCCAACGCTCCGCCAACTCGTGGCGCAGACGACCCCGAACCTGATCCTCCACGGTGGAAAGGGGCGGCAAGGCACCGGGGCGACGCTCCTGGACTTTGACCAGGTGTAAGCCGTGGGCCGAACGCACCGGCCCGGACCATTCGCCCTCGGGCATCTCCGCCAAGGCGTCGACAAATTGTGGACCGAATCGACGGATCAGATCCCGCTCGGTGAGCGCCGGCAAAACCGACGGCACCGACGGTGCGTCGCCCCAGCCCGCCAGAGCGTCGGCATGGATCTCCTTTTCCGGCAGGGCCTCCGCGAGGCGTTCGAGCAGTGCTTGCGCTTCCGCCTTCTCGGCCGCCTCGCCCATGGAAGCCCGGCGAAGCTCCACATGGGCCAACGCCAGACGAGAAGGGGTGCGGAAGAGGTCCGCGTGTTGCTCGAGGTATTGCCGCAACGCACCCTCTGTGGGCTCCCGCACGAGCACCGCCGCCCGGATCAGCCGCGACGCGCGATCGATCAAAATGTTGCGCACCACGCGATCGCTCATGTGCAGACCCAGCTCTCGAGCTCGATCCGCCAAGACGGCCTCGGAGGCTTGCGGATCGCGGGCTTCACCGTCCACGAATGCGGCGATTTGCGCCAGACGTCGCTCGACGGCGGGCTCCCGGTCGAGCCCCAGCTCGACGGCATGGCGGATCAACACCTCACCGTCGATCCACGTGTCCACGGCCGCTTGCAGCTCCGCGGGGCTCGGCGCGCGGCCGAGCTCGAGGTGCAGGTCGGTCCTCAGCAGCGCCACCCGCTGGGCGGAAATCTCCAAAACTGCGCGATCCTCGGGCTGCGGCCCCGGAGAGCCGGAAAGCCCGTAGAGCAACGCGCCGACCACCGCGAAATGCACCGCGGGTGAGCGCGAGATCGCGCCCAGAGCCCCGCGGCGCCACCTTGGATGCCCCCAGCTCACGGAGCCGATCCTTTGTCCGCCGAGCCGGAGCCTTGACGGCGGGCTTTCGGCGTATACCAAATTGGCGAGGTCCAGGCCCGCTCTTGGATCACCGGCTGTAGGAAGACCTCAGACTCTTGGTTGTTGCAGCAGAAGGCTCCGATGTTGCCGCGCCTCTTTTTCTCCGGATCGTCGGAGTGCTGCCAGATCTTGAGATCTTTGGCGCAGGTGGGCGAGAGGGGATCGATGGTCTCCGAGCCGAGGCGCAGATTGTCCCGGCACCAGTGGGTGCTCCACCGGCACACCGGGTCCTCGAGCACGCGGGCGTAGTAGAAGGCCCGCTGATTGGGATCGAAATCCGGATCTTTCCAAGCCGCGCACAGCTGATTCTTGCCCGGGGTCAAGGCTTGGCACGTCTCCGGGTCCACCAAGGGTTGGGCCAGGTGTTTACCGGTTTCGGGATCCACTTCCCAACGCTGGGGATCGTGACCTGCCACGGTCAAGACCTGCTCTTGGGTATTGCCGTCGTCGTCGACCCAGCCCTTGATGATTTGGATCTGCTGCAGGGGTGTGTTGATGAACGAATCCTTGAGCGCAGAGACGACGATCGTCGGTGCCTCGTCGGGTTGGCGATCCTTTGCAGATTTGGCGTCGAGCAGCTCACCGCCCATGGGCACGCCCTCTCGATAGCCCTTTTCTACCCGCTTCCGCGGCGCCATCTCGCAGAAGTCGTCGAGCCCCCAGCCTCCGAAGACGCGCACCACCGGACGGGTGCCGCTGGTGCCGTAGGTCTCTTTGCGCAAAAGGGCCTCAAAAACGGCGTCGCGGGAATTCTCTTCCGCCCACACCACGCCGTAGCCGCCGGTGCCGTTTTGGATGTTGCTGCCGGTATTGATCGGAATGGCGTCCTCGATGCCCTCGTGACCCATGAAGGTGGCATTTTCCGGATGCCAACCCATGGTGCCGTTGTGGGAGTCGGAGGCGGACACCAGGCCGAATCGGAAGGGATTCACCCCACCGTATTGGTCTTGGAGGGTCAGGCCGTCCTTGAGCACGTTACGCACGAAAGCACGCTCGTTGAAAGCGCGGGGCGGCACCGCCGCCGACGCCGAGCCTCCGGTGCCGACCCCCGAGGCGGACATCAAGGTCAAGGAGTCGAGCAGCTCGAAATCGCAATGCTCGTCCACCGTGCCCACACCTTTTTGAAAGCGTGGATCCCAACGGCATTCGCTGCTGCCCTTATTTTGGTAAATCTCCACGACCCGCTCGTATTTGGCTTGGAACGCCGCGTCTTCCGTCGACTCGGGATCGAAGAGCATGGGGGGCACCACGTCGCCCACCCCGCCGCCGAGGTTGGAGTTGTGGGGAATGGTGATCACTTGGCAGTTGGGTTTGGCCGGGTTGGCGGCGCACTCCTTTTCGAGCTTCTTCCACAGGAGGTCGATCCGCAGCTGTTGTTTGTTGTAGGTCGGCTCCTGGAGATTCGGTCGGGCATTGGGGGTGGCCGCCAGATCGATCGCCGTCACCGGCCGGTCCACCACGTCGGCATTGCGGAAGATCACCGTGCGATGCCAATTGGTGCCCGAGGGAGCGGCGCTCATCTCATAACCCACGAAGCTGGTGAACTCACACGCGCTGGTGCGGTCGTAGGCCTCTTCGGCCGCGGTTTGCATCTCGCGCCAAACCCGCAGCTCGGAAGCGTCGCAATCGGCCTCGCCGTTGTTGCACATGGGCATGCGGGTATTGAGACTCGACGGCCCCAGCCCGGGCGCCACCAAAATGCCGAAGGCGGCGCTGGCATTACCCCGTTGGACCGCCGGCGGCAAACCGGCCCCCGGCCGCCAATAGAAACCGTTGATCAGCTGACAATCGAGGGAGAAACGGGCGGGATCGTCCTCGCTTTGGCAGATGCCCACCTCGCCGAAATGCTCGGAATGGTCGGTGACCGCCCCCCAGTCGAGAGGTCGATCGATCCAATACTCGCGGGTCACCCGGCCGGTGGGATCCACGCCCTTGATCGGCCCGTCACCCTTGGCAAAGGTGTAGGCGTCGCGTGGACCGGGGGGCACGAATCGGATGGCGGCGTCGAAGGAACGGCCCGTGTGCAGGTGGGTGGTGCCGAAGTAGGGTTGCTTGAGGGGATCGTAAGCATCACAGGTCTCACGCTCCTCGGTGCGCTTGAAGGGCAGCTCTTCCGGCTCCTCAGCGTGGATTGACGCCACAGAGGTGAGCGCGAGCCAGATTCCTAAGGCAAGAGGACACAAAGGACGAAATAGGTCGGACATAGCTGATCTCCTGGAAATGGGCGGCGAAATTAGGGAGCACATATCTACCAAAGCAAAGCTCATTCCAGGAGCCGAATCTCCGAGAAGCCCTTTAGAAGCGCCTTCTACACCTACCCTCTGGCCCCGATCTCTCTCCGACGCGGTACGCGTCGACCATTCTCGAATTCTTTCGAGGTTTTTCGAGCTTTCCGGCAAAGTGTTCTTGATACGGTATCGGGTTGCTGGTGAAATCCGCTGACAGCCACCGCGACTTATCCATTTGCCTGATTGGAGCTCCCATGCCCCAAAGACGCCGGACGTTGAGCACCGCCCTCCACGGTATCGCCACCAAGCTGCGCAAGCGGCTTCGTCTCGGGCACTCGCTGTCGGAGCTCGAGCCCGATCTCAGAAACAAAGAGCTGATCTTCGAGGCGCCTCCCTTCGCGCCCGATCTGGTCGGTGCCATCAAGCTCATCTCCCCACAATTCCACCTTTCGGCGAACGAGAAGTCCCGTCGCTTCTGGCAGCATAATCAGAACGGGTTGTCCTGGGGCGAGCACGAAGCACTGGCGCCGTTTTTGGAACGCGTTTCGACTCCCGAGAAAGTGCTCGACATCGGCCCGGGCATGGGTCGGTCCGTCGTCTTTTTCAAGAAAAAAATGCAGTGGCAGCAGGTGCCTTTCCACCTCTACGAGAGCACCGGCGAGAGCACCCGCTACACCAAGGCCGGGCCTCGATTTAAGGATTCCTTTTGCGGCAACCTGGAGGCCCTGCAACGGGTGCTCGACCACAACCGCATCGAGGAGGTGCAAATCTTCGATGCCGCCGACCTGGACGCCAAGCTGGGCCGTATGCCGGGCCCCTACGACTTCATCTACTCGTTCTTCGCCGTCGGATTCCATTGGTCGATCGAGCATTTTCTGCCGGACATCATGGACCTCATGCACGACCGCTCCCTCGGTGCCTTCACCCTGCACGATCGATTCGATCGCCTGCACGTCCTCGAAGACATCCCCCACCGGGTGGTGGAATTCCGCAAATCCTGGCCCAGGGATCGTTGGACGCGTTTGCTGATCTTGAGCCGAGATCCCGAGCTGGTGCGCGCGCCCTGACGGCGTTTGGGCCGGCCCGGACGCGTCCGTCACGGCGAGAGCGGTGGGTGACCGGGCTTCAATGGCAAATCCGTGGGACCAGCTGTCCAAGAAAAGGGACGACTGGTGATTCGATTCAGCCCGCAAAATCGCACTACCCACTGTAGTCAACCGCTGTAGCTGAAACCCTCAGCACCAACCCAAACCAAGGACGGAGGCTTTTATGCCGAAAAGAGCATCGCTACCGAAGGCACCGCTCGCCAGAAAGATCACAGTGATCACAGCCATCGCAGTGATCGCCCTCGCTTTCCTCTCCGCCTCAGCTCAGGCCGACGACACTGAAACCCTGATTCTCTTCGACCCCGCCGGGCCGGAAAATCCGGAAAGCATCGTTTTCGATCGTCACGACAATGCTTACATCACCCTCGCTCTGACCGGCGAGATTCGAAAAATCGATCGCCACGGTCAGATGAGCTCGCTCGCCTTCTTGCCGATCGGCGCGCCGTGCCCGCCCCAGCCCACCGTGGCTTTGGGTCTGGCGCTCGATCGTCGGGATCGTCTTTATGTGGCGATCTCCGCCTGTGATCCGAGCAATCAAGGGGTCTTCCGGGTCGACACCGAGACCGGCGACTATGAGCTCTTGGCCAATGCGCCGAGCACCACTGTGTGGAACGGCATCGACGTTCACCGAGGCTTCCTCTACGCCGCCGACACCTTCGATGGCCTGGTTTGGCGCATTCCCTTGAATGGTGGCATCGCGGAAATCTGGGCCGATGATCCCTTGCTCAAAAGGCCCCCGGGCGCCATGTTCCCTGGACCCAACGGTTTAAAGTTTTTCCGCGGTGAGATCTATGTCGCCAACTCGTCCACCGGAACCGTGGTGGCCATTCCAATCGAAGCGAACGGCGGTCCCGGCACTGCCAGGGTGGCGGTCACCCTGCCCTTTCCTCAAGGGTGCGATGAATTCGCCTTCGACGTCCACGGCAACATCTATTGCACCACCGACCCCTTCAATACCGTGCTGCGGTTGGGCCAAGACGGCTCGGTGGAAACCCTGCTCGATGCCTCCGACTTGCTCGACGGTCCCACGTCGTGCGCTTTTGGTCGGCGGGGTAAGAATCGTAAGAATCTCTACATCACCAACGCCGCCTTTCCCCAATTCACCACTCTCTTCCGCCCGAGCTTGATGCGAATCCGCAACCGCCTGCCCGGCGCTCCCTGAGCCAATGCCTAGATAAACGATAGACAGGGCCCGGTCGGTATTTCACCGATCGGGCCTCTCTTCGTGGGTGCTCTTTTCAGCCCTAGCCGGCCGGCGGGTAGAATCTCACCATGAGATCCTCCAGCTTTCCCTCTCTCAAGCCCCGGCGCCTCAGCGTAAGTGTATGGCTCGGAATCCCGATGCTCGCCCTGGGGATGTTGCCGTCCAGCGTCGCCGCTCAGCCGAGCCCCTCCGAAAGCACGCATATTAGGAATTCGCCCATGGAACGTGAAGAGTTGAAAACTGCGGATATGGAGACTGCTTGTCGGCAGGAAGTCTTGGATTTGCACCAATTTTTCCAAGATTGGTTTCGCGGCGAGCTGCCCCAAACCGACGAAGCCTTCGATCGATTCTCCGGTGTGATGGACGACTCTTTTCACATCGTTTCGCCCGGCGGCAGAAAAACCGCCATCGAGCCGCTGCGCGCGGGTTTGAGGTCTGCCTTCGGCTCCTGGCGTCCGGCGTCCGTGGAATCGGAAGGGTCGCGGATCTGGATCGAGAACACTCAATTTCAAGCGCTCAACGAGGATCTCAGCCTGGTCACCTACGAAGAGTGGCAAAAAAACGAGGGACCCGCCAAAGGCCGATTGAGCACCGCCGTCTTCCGTCGGGACCCGGAGGCCCCCAATGGGGTACGATGGTTACACGTCCACGAAACTTGGCTGCCCGCTGAATCAGGCGAGGGATCTTAGCTCGGGCTCGCTCCGGCTCTCGTCGAGATCAGTCAGCTAGAACATCAGGAGATTGCCATGGCGCCCCAGAAGAAATACAACATTTTCTTTTTGTTGTTCGATTACGTCGAGGTGCTCGACTTCACCGGTTCCTTCGACGTCTTCTCCATGGCCAACATCCCTCTGAATCCTCCGGGCCACCCCCCGAATTACGACCAAGGACATGTGTTCAGGCTCTACACCGTGACGGAAAAGGGAGGTAGGGTCACAGCCCTACACGGGTTGAAAATCGAAACTGACTACAGCTTTGCGACCTGCCCCACAGACGACATCGACGTGCTGATCATTCCGGGCGCCTCCCCGGATATCATTAAACGTTTCATCGCGGAAAACCCATCGGTCATCGCATGGCTGGAGCAGCGTCTGAGCCACGTTCCAGTGGTGGCCTCGGTGTGTGTGGGTGCCCTGATCTTGGCCACTGCCGGAGGGTTCGACGGCCTGCAATGCACCACCCACCACGGCTCCCTGGGTGATCTGAAAGCCATCCTCGAAGCCCGCGACGCCAAAGCCACGGTCGTGCCCGGGGCCCGATACATCGACAACCCTTCATCGGAGAATCCTAGAATTCTCTCCTCCGCGGGCGTCTCCGCGGGCATCGACCAAGCCTTTCATATGCTGCGAGAGATCCTCGGCAACCCCACCCTCGCCGACAGCACCGCGACGATCATGGAATACAACGAAAGCCGCAATTGGGTGTACGGCAGAGTCGTGCCCCAACCCGTGGAATGAGGCCTCTCTCGACTAGCCGATCCGACTGGATCAGCGATATTCTCGGGCCATGAGAATCGAAGCCCTGCATCTAAGGAACTTTCGAGCGTTTAGGGACGTCACGATCAGGGACATTCCCTCGTTTTGCGTGATCGTCGGCTCCAACGGGTCTGGAAAGAGCACGCTTTTCTCGTTGTTCTCATTCTTGCGTGACGCCATGGCCAACAACGTGACCGCAGCCCTGGGCCGGCTCGGCGGTAGCCGTGGCTTTCAAGAGGTCAGATCTAGAGGTAGCGACGGCCCCATCGCGATCGAGCTCAAGCTGCGAGCCGACCTCAGCACCGATCGACGCCGGCTCATTACCTACACGCTGGAAATCGACGAAGAAAAAGGGAGGCCGGTAGTCCTTCGGGAAGTGCTCAAATATCGCCGTGGAAGTGGCGGCCAGCCCTGGCATTTCTTGGATTTTTCCCGTGGAGAAGGGCAGGCCGTCACCAACGAGTTGGAGTCGGTCGAGGATGAAACAGAGCTGAAACGCGAGCCGCAGACCCTGAAAGGCCAAGACATCCTGGCAATCAAGGGGCTAGCCCAATTCGAACGTTTCCCGGCCGCAGTGGCGCTCGGAAATTTGATCGAGAATTGGCATCTGTCCGACTTTCACATCAGCCGGGCAAGACCCGAGCAAGAAGCCGGTTACGCCGAGCACCTTTCCAGCGAAGGTGAGAATCTCTCCTTGGTGGTGGAATTTCTCCACAATCAGCACCCATCCGTTTTCCGGGATGTTCTGGAACGCCTTGCCGGCAGCATCCCTGGAATCGAAAAGGTGGAGTCGAAGGTCACAGAAGAAGGACGAGTGCTTCTGAAATTTCAGGACGGTTCGTTTGAGGATCCTTTCCTCGCCCGCTTCGTTTCCGACGGCACCATCAAAATGCTCGCCTACTTGGTTATGCTCTATGACCCGGCTCCCCATCCCCTGCTTTGCGTGGAAGAGCCTGAAAACCAGCTCTACCACTCGCTTTTGTGGGATTTAGCCGAAGAGTTTCGCGCATATGCCGCCCGAGGCGGACAGGTTTTCGTGTCTACGCATTCTCCGGACTTCCTGAACGCGGTCAAAACCGACGAGGTGCTTTGGCTGGTCAAAGAGAATGGTTTTTCTTCTGTTCGGCGAGCCTGGGACGACGAGCAGCTAAAGGCCTACGAAGCAGAAGGCGATCAGCTCGGTCATTTGTGGAAAGAGGGCTTTTTCGAGGGAGCTTCCCCTCGATGACGACCCTCGTATTCCTCCTAGAGGAGCCTTCGGCAAAGGATCTTCTAGAAGGACTGCTACCGGCGCTCTTGCCGCTCGACGAGATCACAGTGAGATATCTGGTATTTGAAGGCAAGCGGGACCTCGAATCCAAAATGGCCCGCCGACTGCGTAGCTGGCGCGCGCCCGACAGCCGTTTCGTAGTGCTCAGAGATCAAGATGCCGGCGACTGCAAACGCGTCAAAGCCAGGCTTCAGGAGCTTGCCGATCAAGGTGACCGACCCGAGGCATTGATCCGGGTCGCCTGCCGCGAGCTCGAGTCATGGATTCTCGGCGACTGGGAAGCAGTTGGCGAGGCCTACGACCGACCGAACCTACGTCGCCAGAAGGATAAGGCTCGATACCGAAATCCTGACGAGCTATCCAACCCAGCTCACGAGCTGCGAAAGTTCATACCGGACTATCGAAAACGCGACGGGGCACGGCGCCTCGGCAAGCTCTTGCACCCGGATCGAAACACGTCCCCCAGCTTCAAGGTGTTTTGCCAAGGCGTGCGGAGGGTCTGCGGGACGGAGGCCAACCGACCTGGGCAGGAATAGTTCGACCGCGGAGCTGTCGCGGAGGTCGATCAGCGCAATCGACCTCCGCGCTAGGTCGTGCCTGATGTCTTGGCCTCGCTTCTCAATGCCTCAAGCTCCACGACGTAAACTCCTGCACCGTAGAGGGCGATCCACAATCGACCTTGGTTGTCGACATGGAGCGAGCTGACCGAGTCGTCGGGAAGGCCTTGGGCGCTGCTGATATTCAACCACTGCCCTCCGTCTTCGAGCCACAAGCCGCTCTGCCAGCTGCCCACCACCCGGCCCGCCGGATGGTCCAGCATGGTGGTGATCCAGCGTCCTTCTAGCTCGCGTCCCGTCTCCGCCCCTGCGGCGTCCAGCAGGACGAAACCGTTGTGGGTGCCGACCCACCATCCGTCGCCGTTCGCGCCGAGCCCCGTCACTCCCTTATCGCCTTCTCGGATCGACCACAGCGGTAGGGTCTCTCCATCCCGGTAGATATCGACTCCATCGTAGGACCCGGCAGCGACGGTGCCGTCCGCGCCCATGGCAACCGCTTCAATTTGTTTCTCCAGCACGAAATCGAGGGTGTTGCCCTTTTTGACTGCCCGCCAGAGGGCGCTCCGGGCACCGAGCCACATCACACTGGAGCTGTCGTTGAGCACGACGCCTGAGATCGGACCGCCCAGCCCATGACTTTCGGGGATGAATCGACGCCACTTGCCCTTATGAAAGCTATAAACCTCGCCCTCCCACGTGCCGACCCACAAATAACCGTTGGCCGCTGCGAAACCCGAGGAGAAAGCGCCCATCGATTCTTTAAATCGTTTCTGAAAAATCTGGGGATCCAACAGCGTCTTTTGTTTCTCGAGATCACCCTGGGGAAATTTGATCACATCGTATTTGGTGATCGCCCAAACCGTGCCCTTGTTGCCGGCGAAAACCGCCATCGCCTCCGAGCCGACAGTGTCGATTTTGGTCAGCTCCACCTCACCGACACGGACCGGCTTCGCGTTCTGAGTCGAGTGAATGGTCACCTCGCAACCCGCCCAGAACACCGCAGCCAACATCATAACCAACGTCCACCCGGCCTTCGACGTCGGCGACTTCGTGATGTATTTTTTGTCCAGCATGGGAACCTCTACGATCACGACTAGATTCCTATTTGTAGGATCCCTCCAACGGGTCCGACACCCCACCCGAAACGACGCCTACTAGCCGCCGGCCCAACGCTCGGCTTCTTCGATACCCCCGGAGAGACGCCGGCGCTCCCGTCAGCACGGCTCAATCCCAATCGGTGAGCGGCCCCTCCAACGACCAACCCTTCTCCACCGCCAACCGACGCAGCCGTTCACTGCGATCCGCGGACGCCGGATGGGTCGCGAGGTAGGTCGCCAATCGATCGATCCTCGTGTCCTCGGCCCCCAATCGATCGAAGAATCTCCACGAGCCGTTGACGTGGCCGTACTCCGCTTGCACCAAAGACAGCCCAAAGCTGTCGGCTTGGATCTCCTGCTCCCGCCCAAAGCTATTTAGGGTCAGACTGCTGACGTAGTCGCCCAACGTCAACCCGCCGCCTTGCCCCAAGGTCACCGCCATCAACACTTGGAGCACCACCCCGCGCCCGAAGAGCCGGAGATGATCCCGCTGTTGGAAGTGGCCGATTTCGTGACCGAGCACCGCCGCCAGCTCGTTCTCGCTCTCGATCCCTTTGAGCAACGCCGTCGACACCAAAATCAGCCCGCCCGGCAGGGCCATGGCGTTCGGGTCGTCGCTCGGGAACACGCCGGTCCGAAATTGGTACGGGCAATCCGGCCAATGGGCGGCCAAACGTCGAGTCAAATCCTGCAGCGCTTCGGCTTCCTCCCCGGACTTGAGCTCCAATCCATCCGGAATCCAGGAGCTCAAGGCCTTAGCCTCCGCCTCAGCCGGGATGAGGGGCACCGCCAAGTCGACGAAGAACACCACCACCACCGCCACCAAGGCGAAAGCTACCGCCAAGCCGACCACCAACACCGAGAATTCCTTCAGCGGATGCTCGTCGCTGACGTTGATGCCTTCCCGAGGAGCCCTGGGTTGAAATTTCACGGAGCCGTCAACCCGCGTTGGGTTTGGCGAATCGAATACCGGTGCCGAACGCCAACATCTCGACTCCGGCAATGCCTTTGCCGTCGCGACGGGAGCTGGCTAAACGCGAGGTTTCCAGCCGTACGTTGATCACCGCATCGAAACCGGTCATCTTGGCCTCCTCGGTCATTCGCAGCACGGCCTCTCGCCGGGCGCGATCCAACAACGGCTCGTAGGTCTTGATCCGTCCGCCCACCAAAGAGCGCAAGGCGGCCACGAAGCGCTTGAAGTAGTCCAGAGAGATCACCACGCTGCCGCTCACCAAATCGCTCGAGGCCACGTGCCAAGTGTTGGGCAAGGTTTCGAAAGTCAGCACTGGGAACTTTCGCAGAGCGGCCTCACGCTCGCGAATGCTCGTAAAGTGTCGCCGTTCCAACCAAGAGCCGATGAAGTAGGTCACGAGCAGCAGGATGAAGGTCGAAAGCAACGGCATCAATAGACTTAATGTGTCTGATGACATGGCCCCTCCTCACTCCACCCGAACAGCGGTTCCGTAGGCGAAGAGCTCGGCCGCGCCCTGGGCCACGGAGCTGGTGGCGAACCGAAGATTGACCACCGCGTTGGCTCCCATGGATTGGGCCTGCTCCACCAACCGATCCGTCGCCTCGCTGCGGGATTCTTGCAGCAGCTCGGTATATCCCTTGAGCTCTCCGCCGACAATATTCTTCAGGCCGGCCATGAAATCTCGGCCGATGTGCTTGGCCCGCACCGTATTGCCGGAAACCACCCCGTAGAACTCCACGATGGTGCGGCCGGGCACGGTTTCGGTGTTGGTGAGGATGATGGAACGATTACCTAAACTCATCAGCGAGCCTCCAGACGGCAAACCGTCGTCAATGTAGCCGAAGCATTCGGCCCCCGGGCCGATTTTCTCAGCCCGACGTATTTCGCCCTACAAATCGGAGCTCATGCTCCGGCCGGGCGAGGTTATTGAGGTATCTACGCCGATAGAATACTCCCAATTCGCAAAATGTGGAAGAAATTGAGGATTGTTTTGCTTGCGAAGTGAGGTGAACCTTGACGTGAATCTGGGGCCCCAAGAGAAAGCACAGCAAAAAACACGGACATTCGGCAAAGGATAGAATCTTTCTATGGATCCGTTCTCTCCAAGCTTCGATGACCGGCCGCCCGAAGACCGGAAGCCCTCAGTCCAGCTTGAGCACACAAATCGTGGACGCCGGGTCAGCGAGCCATGAAAGAGCCCTCCGAGGTCACTCGCCTTCTGATCGCTTGGCAAAGTGGCAGCACCGAAGCCGGAGAGCGGTTGATGCCGCTCATTTACGACGAGCTCCGGCGGTTGGCCCAGCATTACCTCGACGACGAGCGCGAAGGACATCCTCTTCAAGCCACCGCTCTAGTTCATGAGGCGTATCTGAAAATGGTGGGGCTCGAGCTGGCTTGGCAAGGGCGGGGCCATTTTTTCGCCATGGCGGCCCGCTCCATGCGCCGCATCTTGATCGACCACGGCCGAAAACGTCTTGCGGGGAAAAGGGGTGCCGGTGAGATGACCGTCTCTCTCGACCACGTCGACGCAGCTTTGGAGATATCCACAGACTTGCTCGATCTCGACCTCGCCCTGCGAGAGCTTTCCGGTTTCGATCCCCGACGCGCCCGGATCTTAGAGCTGCGATTCTTTGGAGGATTGACCCTAAAAGAGGTCGCCGAGGTGCTGGACACTTCGTCGGCCACCGTAGAGCGCGAGCTCAAGCTCGCCAAAGCCTGGCTCAATCGAAAGCTCGTCCCGCAGAGATCCAAGCTATGAGCCTGCCGCCGTCGACCCCATGAATTCCGCACGTTGGCGACGGGTGGAAGAGCTCTTCTACGCTGCGCTGGAACAGCCGGCAGCAGATCGCGCGGTCTTTCTAGCCCGTGCTTGCGGCCGAGATTCCGAGCTATTGGACGAAGTGCGCGCCTTGCTCGCCGCCGGTGACGAAAGTGGGCTCATCGGCAAAGTGGTGGCCTCCGGTCTCGATCTGGAGATCGCTGAGCATCAAGGCGTCCCGGATCGCTTCGGCCCGTATAAGACCCTGGGGGAGATAGGTCGCGGCGGCCTCGGGACGGTGTATCTGGCGGAGCGGGACGACGAGCACTACAGCCAAAGGGTTGCTATCAAGCTGGTGCGACGCGGCTTAGATACCGACGATATCCTCGCCCGCCTGCGCCAGGAACGCCAAATCCTCGCCCGTCTGGAGCACCCTAATATCACCCGCCTGCTCGACGGCGGCAGCACAGCCGACGGCCAACCCTACTTGGTGATGGAATACGTGGAAGGCACAGCCCTCGACGTATTCGCCGACAAGCACCGGTTGTCGGTGGAAAGGCGAATTGAGCTGTTGCTCGAGGTCTGCTCGGCGGTGGCCTGGGCCCATCGGAACCTTGTGATTCATCGTGACCTCAAACCCGGCAATGTGTTGGTCACCGCGGAAAGCACCGTCAAGCTACTCGATTTCGGCATCGCCAAATTGCTCGATCACGAGGCCGACATCGAGCCCACCGTGCCGGAACAACGCTTACTGACACCAGAATACGCCAGCCCCGAGCAGCTCGCCGGACATCCTCTTTCCACCGCCACCGACATCTACTCCTTGGGCGCCACCCTCTACCGCTTGCTGAGCGGAAAGTCTCCGAATAGCCGATCCTCAGAGGGCGTCAGGGCGCCTTCCGGGCCACCACGACCCCTGAGCCAAAGCCTCGAAAATTCGGATCTCCAGCGAGCGGCGACGCTCAGGAGCACGACACCTACCCGTTTGCGCCGACGCCTGCGCGGAGATCTCGACAACATTCTGCGCAAAGCCATGGCCATCGAGCCCAGGGAGCGCTACGGCTCCGTGACCGAGCTGGCGGACGACTTGCGTGCCTTCCTAGAGGGTCGACCGGTTCGAGCCCGTGCACCCGGCCTCGTCTTACGCACCTGGAAGCTCATGGGTCGACATCCCTGGGGCACGTTGGCCTTGGCGATCATCGTCACCAGTGTCCTCCTAGGCCTGACGGCAACCACTTGGCAAAGCAGGAAGGCCAGACGAGCCCAGGCCGAGGCCGAGCGTATTTCCACTTTCCTCACCGAGCTGATCGAAACTTCGACTCCCGAGGTTTCGAAAGGTGAAACCGTGTCGGTGCGCTCGGTGCTCGACCGCGGCGCCGAACGCATCGACGAAGAGCTGGCGGACGATCCCGAGATTCAGAGCCGATTGATGACTACCATGGGCCGCGCCTTTTTTAGCCTTGGTGCCTACGATCGCGCCGCGGACCTACACCGCGAGGCTTTGGAGGTTCGTCGGCGTTGCTTCGGCAAGCGCCATCCGACGACAGCCGAAAGCGGCGCCCACCTTGCCGAGTCGTTGATCTACCTCGGTGAGCTCGACGAAGCGGAGCGGCTGCTGAGCAGTGTGCTACCTGTCCAACGCGCGAGCCTCGGTCCGGACCATCCGGACGTGGCGGAAAGCCTCAGTCACCTAGGGGCGCTCTACCGACGGGCACACCGCTATGAAGAAGCCGAGCGAGTTTGGCTCGAAGCCCTGGAGATCACGCGTCGCCGGCTCGGCGATGCCCATACCCTCACCTCAGGTTTGATCAACAACCTAGGGGTCGTCTATCACTTGACCGGAAGATTCGACAAAGCAGAGCATCACTATCGGCAGGCTGTTTCTATCCGCCGCCCATTGCTCGGCGAAGACCACCCCGACTACCTCGCCAGCCTGGGCAACTTAGGCCGGATTCTGATTCAGCGAGGGCGTTTGGAGGAAGCGCGAGAGCATCTCGAGACCGTGCTTTCGGGCAACCGAAGACTGCTCGGAGATCGTCATCGAGAGGTGGCGCTGACCCTCAACAGCTTGGGCAAAATTTCCGAGGTCCAAGACCAGCCTCAAAAGGCTGTGGAGCACTACCGAGAAGCGGCAGGGATCCTGGCGGAAGTAGTCGGTGAGCAACATCGAGAGGTGGCCACGATCACCACCAACCTGGGTGAGGCTTTGCTCGAAACCGGCTCGACCGCCGAAGCCGAGCGTTGCTTTGAACGCAGCCTCGCCGTACACGCAAAGCTGAACGAGCATCCGGAGCACGCCAGGGCCTTGATGGGCCTCGGGGACTTGCTGTGTCACACCCGAGATCCTTCGACAGGGGAGAAGCTACTGCGTCGAGCGCTGTCCATGCGCCACCGCTTGCACGCTGAACGGGCCGACGATCATTGGCAAATCGCCGACGCCCAAGCCCGTTTAGCCGCATGCCTGCTGATCCGCGAGCGTCCCTTGGAGGCGAGCCCCCTGCTCACCGAGGCCCACGCTGAGATGTCTCGCCGTTTCGGTCCGCAAAACCCGCGCTCAAAGGCGGTCGAAGCGCTCCTGGCATCCGTCGACCCCGGCTAGCGCGGATTTCTCACCAACTTCGTTGCGAGACGCCGGAGACGCCTGGCTGGATATACAAGGAAGAAGACGTATTCTGCGACGCAGGCATACTTGCAGTATGTTGAGGAGCAGAATCGGCTTCTGACGCCGTAGATGCAGGTGGATACGGTGTCGCAGCAGAAGGCTGGTGAGAAATCCGAGCTAGTCCCCGTTTCCTCCGTCTCCGCTGCAAGACACGATGTCACCTCCGTCCACGAAGGTGTCCGTGCCGCTGCCCGGTGCCCGAATCTCAATATAAAAATTCGAATACCACGCTTCGATGGCTCCAGCTCCTTCGACTCGCCCGCGGAGCTGCGGAACGGGCGAAGAGCTGGACGGTAGGAGGTCGACTTGGCCGTTCGCCGAGAGGCTCGCGCGGTCGGCTCCCAAGATACCGCTGTCCATGTACAGGGTGTCGAATTCGGAGGCCTGGGGATCCGACGAGCTGCGAACGGCGGCCGCTGAGCCGCTCATGAAAAGCTGGCCGCCGAAGGCAAAACCGACCGCCAGCGAAGCCTGGGCAAAATGGCCTAGGTCGCCGCCGGCTTGCACCTCACCGTCGAAAGTCAGTCGAAAGCCCGAGACCACCGGCCCTGGCGTGTTCGTCCCAGATCCCGAGCAAGCGTCGAAAGCGGGAATGGTGACGACTTGCCCGGCAGGCAGAAAGAGTGTGCTGCCTTGACCGGAGCCGAGGGAATAGCAGCGATTCACGGTTCTCACAGACAACGTTCCATCTACCTGTGCACTGAGCGTTTCCGGACAAATTCTCGCCGACAGCACCGGTCCGTCGACACCCCCCATGGCCGGAGGCCTCTCTACCAGACCGGTCCACAGGCAATGGCACCCACCCGTCCAACCGTTCCCTTGGGTCGCTAGAAGTCGGTCCAAACGCAGGGCGTGGCTGAGCATCTCATCCCGCAGCTGGGGCGATTGACTGCTCACCATTCCAACCAGATCTCCGCCACCAGCCGCGCCGGCCAAAGCCTGATCGAGCTGAGGGGATGCTACAAGAGCACCCTGAGCATCCGCCCAGGAGCTGACGGTCAAGTTGCATTGCAACGATGCATTGCAGGTCACACCCAAGAGAAAAGGAAGATCCTCGCCCACCGGCCCTGAGCTGCCTTCTAGTGTGACTCGATAGGAGGTGCCGCACGAAAGCACATCATCGAGGACACCAACGGCCAACGCCACCACTACCTCGGAGCTACCGGAGGTCGAGGAGGGAACCCGAGCAATTTCGCCACAGCCCGCCCCCGTGACCACCACATCCAAGCTGCCGGCACCGGGCGCCGGCGAGCCCCGAAAAAAGCTGACCTTCAAGTCGGCGCCTTGGGCCTCAACCTCCAGCAACCGAGGCACCTCAGCACCGGATTGAGCATAGAGGGAACCCGCGGACGCTGCCACGAGAAGGCTCCACATCACTGGAACAGCAAATACAGGAAGAGCGAATACAGGAATAGAAAATACAGGAATAGAAAACACAGGAATAGAAATCGTAGCCATCGACACTGATGAAACAGCCGTTGTGCCGCGAGTCCGACACATCTGAATTCTCATGATAGATCTCCTGGATTGGTCATTCATTCAATAGGCGTAGGATCCATTCGAAGTGCCTCAAAAAGATCCACGCGCCGATGCCTGCAGATTCCAGAAATTTTTTGAGGCAATCCGGCAAGCCTCCGCGCCCATTGGCTAAATCCACCCCATTCAGGAGGCCATACCGTGAAAGAGAAATTGGAAGAAAGATACCCCTCTACATCCTCAACTCGCCGATCCAGCTGGTGGTCCGTGCTCTGCATGGCAGCGGCCGGATGTCTATTGAGCGTGTCCAACGCCTCGTCTCAGCTGACGATTTCAATCGCTTATCACGGGCCGTCGGCGCCCACGAACGGGGGCTCCATCGACCCGGGAGGGGCGTATATCGTCAATCCAGGGGGATCGGGCCCCTACCCTTTTTGGACCTCCGCAAGTCTCGGGCTCATTCCAGCCGCCTACAACTCCGCCGAGGTCGACGCTCTATCGTGGGGGCAAGATGCCCTGCTCACTCGATCCGGATCTTATTGGGGCAGTCAATATCGTTTCCTCTTCTCCACGGATGAATTTGCCTCCGGCAACTCCGCACCTCTACCGTCGGTCGTTAGCGAAGGGGTCGTGGGTAATAGCGAAGCCTCCGCAGATGTCCAGCTCACCTCCTTCTTTCCGAGCCTGCCGATCCCTCCTTGGGGCTCTTATTGCCACGCCTCGGTTTTCGACGGCAACGGAACCGGCCCCTTCGGGGGCCCCGGCCTCGGCTTGATGGAACCTAATACCGCCTCGCCGGGCCCGGACCCCGGTGACACCCTGGACGCCCTCGACATGTGGGCTCAATCGTCGGCCATGAGGCTTTATTTCTCCCTCGACGCCGATTGGATCGATCCTCTCGAAGGGTTCTATGCCAATGCGGGCACCGCTCAGGCCAATGGAGTGAATCCCGGGGACATATTGTGCTCGAACGGATCCGGCGGGTTCATCGTCTGGGCGTCCGCCCTGACCCTCGGACTCGACCTCAATGACGATCTCGACGCCTTGATCCTGCGCGAAAACGGGGACAGTGTCTTCACCCCTTCCGCCCAGCCGTTCGATTGGATGGGTGGCACCACCGACATGCTCTTGTTCTCCGTGCGTCGGGGCTCACCGGTGATCGGCATGCCCGACTCCCAATTCGGATTGCCGATCGAGGAAGGTGATGTGCTCACCACTCCTTGCAATATCGCTCCGTGCGTGGGTGGTCCGTACCCCGCAATTTTCATTCAGGCGGAAAGCCTGTGTCTCGGCACGGTCCGCAGCGGCACCGACGCCCCGTTCGTGGGCTACGGCGACGAGCTAGACGCCATGATGGTGCGCTGATTCCGCTCCCGACAAGATCAGGCCTCGTTGAAAAGCCCGGTCGGCGATCCGCCGACTGGGCTGATGAGCACACTTCCTCAAAAGCATTATCCGCAGAATCGGCCCAGCCAATCGACCACGGCTCGGGCCAGCGCAATCCTCTTGTCGGAGAAGGCGTGATCGGCGTCCAATATCTCGGTGTCGACGTGCTCAGCTCCGGCTTTGTCTAAAGCCGCCACCAAAGGCTGGTGATGGGCTTCCAAGGGCACGACGCCATCCCGCTGCCCGCCGATCAACAAAAGTCGGTTGTTCTTGAGCGCCGTCGCTAGGGTCGGCAGATGGAAGGTGTCGGCATGGGTTACCAGCTCGTCGCGCAGAGCCACGCCGCTGGTGCCGTGGAGCGGTCCGGTAGCGCCGTCCAAGGCGGACGCCACCCCGTCGGCGGCTGCCGGGTCGGATTTGGCAGAGAAGCCCCAAAGCCCCAGGTTCGCCCCGGCGATCGACACCGTGCACCGCATGGACGGATCTAAGGCCGTGGCATGCAGGGCCATGAAACCTCCCATGCTGTGCCCCACCACACTGATTCGATGGGTATTAATCCGATAGCGAGCCGCGTTCTCAGGGTTCTTCAGAAAGTCCTTGACCGCTTTTACATCCTCGAGAGCAGCGCTGAAGGAAAAGCTGCCTTCGCTTCCCCAGGACCCTCGGTAGTGAAAGAAGGCGACGTTGAAGCCGGCCCGTCGCACGGCCTGAGCGAGATCGAGATTTTTTTCGTTGCCGGGAAAGCCGTGCAATAAGACGACCGTCGGATGCGGTCCTTTGCCCGAGGCCAGGTAAATGATGCCGTTCAGCCTCGATCCGTGACTTTGAATCGCCACCTCGGCCATGGCAGCCGGGAAGTCCGGATCGACGGTCTGTGGGTCTTGGGTGGTCGGATCGCCGGCCCTGTCGCCGGTGCCGGGCACTTGTGAGTCGGTGCCAGGCACTTGCGACTCGGGCTCTTGCGACTCGGGCGCTTGTGACTCGGCTCCGGCGCCGCCGGCTTGAAGATCGCCGCACCCCAGAGTGAGCAAGAAAACCAGGATCAACGGGACGAAGGTCTTCCGATCCGAAACATCTGACTCGTGGCTCATCTGAAGCTCCATGGGAAGTCCTGAGGGATCACCTTATGTCTTCTAGCTCGACATCGTTTGCTGGGTGAACCTTGTCTGCCGGGTGAACCTTGTCTGCTAGGTAAGCCGTTGCTCGATCTCGGAAACCAAGCTGCGGGGCTCGTCGACGTACAACAGGATCTCGGTGCATCTTCGGGTGATGCCGTAGGGACCGTCGGCGACCGCCGGCTCACGCAACGTCAAGCGGACATTGGCACCGGCGCCGAGGGGCACCATTTCCAAGGGTTTCTCGGCTTCTGGCTTCACACCTAGGCCCGTCTCCACTCGCTCGACAGCCGACCACGGCACGTCCAGGCTCCAACGCAAACCAAAACGCAATCTCAGCGCCTCCCCGTCCAGACGGATCGGACGGCGGAAGATGGCCCGGGTATCTCCTATCAGCCACACGGCGCTGTAGATCGAAAGGAGGGTCAAGATCCAAGCGGCGATTTCAGACCACCGCACCAACAGCAAATGAAGGGCGACCGTCTCCACGGCGATGACCATCATCAACACCCAGATATAAGCCGTGAGCGGGGTCTTCCGGTAAGCGCTGAATTCGCCGGGAGACAAGGGGCCGACCTTTTGGCGGGTGAACGCGTAGCGAAAGAGCCCCAGCTCAAACGCCAGTATCTTGGCCGCCACCGAGTTTCCGGTCCAACGCTCGACGGTCGCGCGGGCGGTGTCGAGCCAATCCTTGGTGCCCCCGGCCGCCAAAGCCCGACGCACCGCGACCACCAGGGCGATACCCAAGCCGAGCTCGGCGATCGGCAAAACGGCGTGTAGCCCGTTGAGCAGGGCGTGGTGCTCTGCGGGCACGATCCGGGAAGCGGCAAACAAACAAATGAAAAAGACCGGCAGGAGGGTCAGAGCCGGCCATCCGCATTTGCGTACCGCCAGGAAGTAGTACAAGGTAGGCACCAAAAGCACCAGGTCGAGGGTCACTCCGGTCGCCACCAAGGCGTCGTCCGCGGTGCCGGAAAGCTGGGTCGCGCAAATCCATATGGCGGCGCAAAAGACCACCGCCGCCGCGGCAAAAAACTCAAAGGGAATGCGTCGTTGTGCAAGAACCATGGAACCTCCTGAGGGCCGAGCTGCTACGCCGACGCCAAGATGGAAGCCGGCAGACTCTCTCCAGGTCGATCTTATCGGCTCGTAAGCGCCAATGACCCATGGATGACCTCTATTTGACCTCCAAGACGTTTAAGGCCGGCCCGCCGCCAAAGGATCGACCGTGACCAAATCCGTCGAGCGCCTGCTCTCTGCCGTCATCTCTGCCGTTATCACCCTGGTCTCCGTCCCACTGGTGGTGATGATGTGGTTGATTTCGCCCGTCGTGTTGGCGGTGTTCGTCCTGCTCAATCGCTTGGGTCTATTGCGTTCATGGCAATCCGTGGATTTGCTCGGCCGTGAGCTGAGCTTCCATTGGTCCCGCAGCAATCCGGACGAAACCAAGGAATCCCTGTCGTCCGCGGTTTCGCTTTTGGTGACCATGCTTCCACGCACTCCCTTCGCGGAGCCGGTCACTTCCATGCGTTTCATCAACCCCGAATCCGGGATGGTCCTCAGAGAGAGCTGTCTCTCTCCCTTCACCCAAGACTTCGGCCCCCATGCCGCGAGCCTGTTGATCGGCGAATGTGTGGAGGCCGGGCGTCTCGAGCTGAACCGCCGCATCTTTTCCGAGCATCTCAACATCGATGCCCGCTCGACCCTGTCCGGCCATTTCTGCGTCGAGCTGCCCTTCGACCTCGACCCGGAGCTTCTCGAGGAGCTCGAGGACGGATTTCAGCTCTGACCGATCACCGCCATTGAAAAACCCAGGACGTCAATCGTCCTGAGTTTTTCACGATCAGCGATATCCGAACCCTCAGGATCCGGACCTTCAGTCCGCCGGACGAGCCTCCTTGCGCGCGTTTTTCGGCGCCTGGAAGGCATCGCTTGCCGGCTCGACGAATTCGAGGTTCTTTAGGACGACCCCACCGATCGGCTCGCCGACCACGCCGTCCTTCTCGTTCCAATTCCAAAACGTCCAGCGGGTGGCAAGCTGCACACCGTTGACGTCTTGGTAGTCGTGGTAGGTGATGGCGTGGGGCTCTTTCTCGGCTTCCTCGGCAGATTTGCCGAAAGTCACGATATACGCCATGCCCGCCAGCCGACCCTTGTCGTCACGATAGACCACATACCAATCCTCGGGGCTGTCTCCGACCCCCGAGCCGAAGGTCAGTCGGGCGGCGTCGAGGGATTTGCCGTCACGGAAGGGGCGCTTTCCGAGATGCTCCAGGTGGGCTCCGGGATCATCGAGCTTCATCGGCGCGGCCAGGAAGTAGGGCCAGGTGAGGACGTGGAAGCGGGTGCCTTGGAACTTCGAATCCGCGGGAGCGGTGAAGGCGTCTTGGCCATTGAAAACTAAGACGGTGCCGTCCGCCAGCTCGAAGCGAGTCTGACCCACGGGCGTGTCGCTGATCATGTGACCATCGATCATCAAGTTGCCACCGAATTCCACACGGATATCGGCGGCGACGGCGCGACGGGCGTCCCAAGACGCGCCACCGTGGGCGCCTTCTACCATCGCGGAGAAGTCCTCGGCGGTAGCGGGAAGCACAAAGCTCGATGAAACCACGGCGATCAAGGCGAGTCGCAGGATGAAAGTGAATGTTCTGGGAGCGGACCGACTATGGGAAAGCATGATGTGTCCTCTTGAGTGATTGGTGATGGATCATCACCGGGTAGATCGATTCTGAAATGCCCGTCACCCCCGCGGGGTTACTATCCGGCAAACATTCCGCGTCAAGAATTTTTCGATGTCTGTGGCGGGTTGCTCCCGACCCCGCCGTAGTACGGTGCAAGGAAGGCGGCAAGGTCGCAACCATACGGCGAGCCCCCCGCGTTTCCACCCTGTTTCCAGACTGTTCCAACCTGTTTACACCACGTTTCAACCCATAACCCCGCTGTTCATCAACACGCAGAGCTGAGTCACAGACAACCCACAGTCCATGACTTGCAACGATTCCCGAGACCGTCGGGCTGTGGCGAAGCTCTGTCCAAAATACGAAATTGGAGATCGATCATGAAACTCGATAAATGGATTCACCTCGCCCTGGCTGTATCGGTTTTTTTCCTCACCATCACCACATCCGCCTCCGCGGAAACCGTCGATTTCGAGGTCTTCACCTCGGGGACCATGCTCTACAGCCAAGTGCCGGGCGTCCTCTTCTACGGTAAGCCCCTTGTAGAGACCTACGCCAACGCTTCATCCGGCAGCCAAGTCCTTCACACTTACCGGTCGGGCCAAGAATTCCACAGCGGTCCCATGGTCATCACCTTCACCGCGGCCCAAGACTACGTCGCGCTCAACGCCGGATTGATCCGCTTCAGCTCGACCAGCTCTTCGGCTACCCTTCGGGCCTACAATGCCGCGGGTTTGTTGGTCAGCACCGACTCGGGAACGATTCCCGTCGGGCCGAGCGACTTCAACCAACAGCTGGTGGTGACCACACCCACTCCGCAGATCACCCGGATCGAGCTGCAATACAACGGCTCCCTCTTTGAGGCCATCGACGATTTGGTGATCAGCAACCAAGGACCCCCGGCGCCTGAGGACAACGTTGCGCCCCAGGTCACCATTACCGATCCCGTCAACGGCGCGGTCGTCACCACCGAGGACTTCATCTTCCAGGCGGATATCTTCGAGGAGAATCTCGACTACGCCGAGCTGACCATCGAGCACGCCGGCAATTCCTCGACCTTCCGGGTATCCGCCTCCGGTCCGGCGCCTAACTATCAGGTGGGCCCCTTCTGGACCGGTGATCTCGGGATCGGCACCAACACCGTCACCCTGACCGCGGTGGATCTCTCCGGCAATACCGCCAGCGCTGTGGTTCAGGTGGAGCGCGCCGCGGTAGAGGCGGAGCTGATCGTCGACACCACCATTCCGTGGGTCGTTCCCCGCACCCCGGGCACCCCCGAGCCGCTACGGGTGGAAGTCGCCGAGACGTTCCCGGGCAGCTTGGACGGCAGCGCCGGCATCACCATCGAAGCGGTGGCACCGTCCATGGTCTACGGCACCACCTCCATCCAGAGCCCCAGCGATCCCGGCGCCTTCGCCGATCTCGAGCTGCGCGCTACCTTCCAGGCCCCGCTCGGATCCACAACGGTGACCCTGCAGGCGGTCGAAAACGCCACCGGCGTGGTGCTCGACACCGTCGAGCTGCGAGCCAGCCTCATTCCGTCGAGCCGACCGGCATGTGATGACGCCTCTCGCATCTCCTACTATCAATTGGTCGATCGTCAGGAGCTAGAGGACGAGCTCAACGCCACCGTCGATTTCAAGCTCACGGGCCTGGGGGTTGCGGTGAAAGACGGTGGCACCGTCAATCCGACCATCCCCGCGGATTCCGATTCCGGCATGATCCTGACCGAATTCACCTCCCGGGAGGCGTTCGTGGATCTCGACGGCGACGGCGCCTACTCGGTCTTCGAGCCGATCTATGCCGACACCGACGGCTCGGGCACGGTGAACAACCCGGACCAGCGCTTGAAGCATGCCCCCACCAGCACGGTCGGCTCCTTCGTGGTCAACGGTGATGTGGACGACGGCGACCTCTTGACCCCGTTCACCAGCCTCCACCGCTATGTCGACCTGAACAACAACGGCCTGCTCGACGCGACTCTCGAGGAACCCATCTACGAGGATTCCGCGATTCCCGCCGGCGTCGTCTCCCACGGTGACGTGCGGATGGCGGATCCCCTCGTGGCCCCGCCCCTGAAGAAGAAAACCGATATGACCGTGCACTACATGGACTATGCATTCACCAACGACGGCCTGCTGCGGGTCTCCCAGGAATTCTGGGCGGTGGACGGCGATTCCCAAGCGGATGTGGTCTTCATCGGTGATCTGCAGATCTCGGTCGCATCGAGAAGCATCGTCTTCGCCTACAACTACAAGCTCATCGCGATCACCGGTTGGTTCTTGGGACTGCCCGTGGGTGATTGGCACGGCAGCGTGCAGGATGCGGAGGAGAAATTCGACAACGACTTCGCCATCGTATTGCGAGATGAGCTCGGCATCACCATGGTCGACCGAGTCAACGAAAAGCAGCCCAACGCCGCCACGTTCCTCAGCGACGGATATTTCACCGATACGGAATTCGGCCTCGGCTTCTGCTTGCCGGTCGATGCATTCCCCGCCGACGACATCCCCGCCGACAGCTGATAGTCACCCGAGATTTAGATCTAGAATCGTGAAGGCCGCCGGCGTGTCCGGCGGCCTTCTGCTATCTTGGGTCGATCCACCCCGATCCGAGGTCGACCGGCTCGACCTCAAAGCACACATCTCCCTTCGGGCTGAGCCCAGGTAGGATCTCTCCTTGAGCACATCTTCACCAGAGCAGCAGATGACCTCACTCCCCAAACGGTGGCCCCGACGGATGGGCCTTTCCTTGCTGGTGAGCCTCGGCGTCCTGCTCATGGTGCTCCGATTCAAGATCCTGCCGGACTTCGACGCCAAATCCAATCGATCTTTGAGCTCCGGTCCCTCTGAAGTCTCCAAGACCATCCAGAGCCTTCACGACTCGGCATTCGTCGCCGATCTGCACGCCGACCCCCTACTGTGGAAACGCGATCTTCGGAAACGCATCCGTCACGGGCATGTCGACCTTCCGCGTTTGCAGCAGGGAGGTGTAGATCTGCAAGTCTTTGGAGTCGTCACCCGGGTCCCCAAGGGCACCAACTATCGATCCAACACCGATACAGACCGCTTGGGCCTGCTCTTTCTCGCGTCCTGGCGTTTTCCGACAACTTGGTGGAGCGCCAAGGCCCGGGCCGTGGCCCAGGCTCGGGAGCTCCGCGGCTTGGGCCGAGGATCAGACTTGTCGCTGGTTCTCAGCCGCAACGATCTCGAGAAAGACGGGCTGAAGGGCCTGCTGGCCCTCGAAGGCATGCACGCGTTGGAAGGCAGTGCTTCCGCCCTCCACACCCTTCACCGCGCCGGCTTCCGGATGATGGGTTTGGCCCACTTTGCCGACAACGCCGTCGCCGGTTCTGCCCACGGCTTGAAGAAACACGGCTTGACGGACTTGGGCAAGAGCTTGATTCCACGCATGGAATCCTTGGGCATCACCATCGACCTCGCCCATGCCTCCCCTGCCGCCTTCCAAGACACCCTCAAGCTCGCGGGTCGTCCCGTGGTGGTCTCCCACGGTGGCGTCCAAGGCACTTGCCCCGGCCCCCGAAACCTCAGCGACTCTCAGTTGCGGCAGCTGGCGGCCAACGGAGGAGTCGTAGGAATCGGATTCTGGCGCGGAGCGATCTGCGAGGTCACCGTGGACGCCATCGTCCGAGCTATCCGTCACGCCGTGGCTGTGGCCGGGGTGGACCATGTCGGCCTAGGCTCCGACTTCGACGGCAATACCACCACCCCAATCGACGCCGCGGGTCTGCCCTTGCTCACCCGCTCACTCCGTGCTTCGGGTTTTTCCGAGGCGGATGTGCGAAAAATCATGGGCGGCAACGTCCGCCGGATTCTGTCCGCTAACCTGCCTGAATAGTTACACTTAAGGGCTCGGCACCCGACCTGATACCGGTCTCACGGAAGCGCCGACGGGAATGTTTCTCAAAAAAATTCTCACCCGGTGAGAAATCCGCAAAGCCGTTCCGTTCATCCATCAGTTTGAACACGACGGGCAACTCTCACCCCGAGCTGCCCGCCGAAAGAACCCCCCATTTTACTTCGATGGAGAACACCATGAATCGCACCTTAAGAACCCTGTCCTTGACGACGTTGCTCGCCATGACCTTCCACGCCGGCTCGAGCGAGCCGGCCACTGCTCAAAGCAAAGAGCTGGGCGTTCTGCCCATGAACGTGGTAGCCGAGGTCGAGCTCGACCACGGCAAGGTTTCGTTTGTCGACGAAACCGTGGAAGGCATCTTCGGTTTCGGCATTCTCGAGCAAGGCAAGGTCAATCTGACGCCGTTCTATGAGCAAGGCGCGTCGGCCCTGGAGATCTATCTCGCCCTCGCCGGCTCCAACGCGGAGGTCCATCCGTCTCTTTATCGCGCCCATGAGCTGGCACGGCAGCTCGACCCGTCCGTGCCCTCCGAGCCGCGCAATCTGAGCGCCGGTTGGTGGGCTTTGCAGAAGAGCATTTCCTACTACGGCTTCGACCAGGACACCGACAATTGCTGGGGCTGGGGCGGTGTGGCCGACTACAACGACAACATCGGTAACGAGCCGGGCACTTGGAACGGCCACGACAGCGGCGATGCGCACGACGAATTCGTCACTTGGAGCACCATTCCCGGCGGCACGATCAACACCAGCAACGCGATCTACCTCGAGGAAGACGCCGAGAACAACGATCAAACCTACCCGACCCCGTACGGCCATGAGCGAGCGGTCTCCATGTGCGTAACCCACGCGCTCGTGCAGCCCGGCGAAAGCGCGCGCGACTGTGTTGAGCGCACCAGCGCCTACTACAACGACGTCGACTATCGGGTACGTCTGCGTGGCCAGCAGGGCAGCAGCACCTGGACCTCACAGAATGAATACCTCACCGCTTACGGCGAAGGGGTCCGCTATCGCTCCAGCTCCTCCGCGGCGCGGAAATACACCCTCGAGGTCTTCGACACCAGCACGGAATCCATCATCTGCAAGGAGAAATACGAGGTCTTCTTGCGCTCCCGTTGGAGCCCGCCCTTGGGCTCGTGATCGACGGATCGGCCGGCTCAAAGCCGTCGCCATTTGGAAAGCGCGCGGATCTATTCGATCCGCGCGCTTTTTCGTGTCTCGCAACGCCCCGTGGAGCCTGCATGTCGGCTTATTGTTTGTGGATCTTCTTTTTGAGCGCCGCCAATCGCTCGGCGAAAAACGGCTGCTCCACGGACCAGACTTGGGGATCCAGCTCCCGGTCCACGGCGTCTGCGTGGTGGTGAATCGACCCCATGTCGCGCAGGGTGTCCTTCACCTGCTTCACCAACGGCTCCGGCGCCGACGCCGCCCGCGCCGCCACCGCTTTGGCGCGATCCAGCAGCTCGTCGTCGGGCACGGATTCCCACACCAAGCCGTGGTCCTGGGCAGCCCGGCCGTCGAGGGCTTGGCCGAAGAGCACCATGGCCGTCACCAGCTGCGAGCCGCCGAGCTGACGCAACATCCAGGTATGACCGCCGCCCGGGTGCAACCCGAGGTCCAAGAAGCGACAATCGAATTTCGCCCCGTGGGCGGCGAGACGCAGGTCGCAGACCAACGCCAGATTCATGCCCGCGCCCACGGCGGCACCGTTGACCGCCGCAACCGTCGGCAGCGTCGACCGACCAACCCGCAGGAAACCCTCGTAGATGCGACGCAAGCCCTCGCGAGCGGCACCCTGAAGATGGGATAGATCGGCTCCGGCACAAAAAGCGGGAGCCGCGCCGGTGACCACCACCGCACCCACCTCGTCGGAGGCCTCCAGCTGATCGAACACCACACCTATCTCTTCCACCATCGGCAGGGTGATGGCGTTGCGACGGCGGGCATCGTCAAGGGTCAGAACCGCAACGCGGTCTTCGATGTCGAGCTGAAGGGTCTTGAATGTCGGGGAGGTCATCGCGATCGGGGTCTCCGTCAAGTGAGTGGATACGAGTGGGCACAAGCCGCTGCTCCGGTCGCGCCGGCATCGCCGGCGTGTCGTAGATTCTAGCCCGATCACAAGAATCCATTTTAGCCGGCGGGTTTCCCAGCAGCCCTCCGTAGTCCCAAGTGAACCGACAAATTCCTACGACCCCTAGTCGCCACTTCAACGGGACCACAAAGAGAGAGCACCATGAGCCAACAACTTGCTTCCATCGCCATCGGCCGACATCACCGGCTCCTTCGTTTCCGCGGCGTGCGCCTCGGAACCGCCCAGGGCGGCATCATCGATGCCGGTCACGGCGGTTTTTACCAAGTCTTCCAATCCGGTCGCATCTACTGGCACCGCTCCACCGGCGCCCATGAGGTCCACGGCGGCATTCTGCGCAAATACCTCGACTTGGGCGGCCACGACCGCAACCCGGCCACCGGCAAGCGGGAGCTGGGCTTCCCCACCACCGACGAGCGGCCCACCCGCGACGGTCGCCGCCGGGTCAGCGAGATGGAGTGGGGAGCCGTTTATTGGATCCACGGCGGCGTGGCCGTGCACGGCAGGATCTGGCAGAGCTATAAAGCCAAGCGCGAGCTCGGGGTGTTGGGTTATCCCGTCGCCCAAGCCCAACGCTTCGGGACCTCCGAATCGCAGCTTTTCGAGAGCGGTTGCATGATCGACCGAGCCGAGCTGGACGCCCCCTTGCTGGGGCGGCTGAGAGCGCCCATGCTGGGTCGCCCCGGAGTCGTGCAGCCCGACTCCACCGAGTTGCCGATTGCCGTCAATTTCAGCCTCACCCGCGAGCAATGGGCCACCCTCAACGAGGACCCGAGCTCGTTGATGACCCCGTGGCGACAGCGCCTTCGCTTGCGTCCGGTGGGTGGACACACGGTGGGGTCAGAGATCGTGCTCGAAGCTGAGGTTAAAGCGGTGCTCGACCAAATCCCCGATGGTCTCGGCGTCAAAGCCCTCGACGAAGAGAAAGCCGACAAGGGCCACACCGCGGACCCACGTCTGAAGCAACGGCGTCAAGACGACGTTGGAAACGACCCAAATCTACCGGATCCCGAAGATGTCCCGGTCCGGGTCTCCATCGGTTTCAAGCTGCCGGCGGGCACCGAGCTGGCGGATCGCACCCTCTACGACCTGGTGATTCGCACCCAGGAACGTCGCACGGTGGTGGTCCGCGCCCATTCCCTCTACGCCAAAAGCTCTTGGGCAAACTTCGGCTATCTTCACGCCACCGACCTCCACGTCAGCCGGCGTCTGGACAAATTCGCCGCCCGCCTGCGCCGCGCGGGAAGGGCAGTGAGCGCCGAGGAATTCTCCAATTGCAACAACAACTTCCGCGACCTGATCCGCAAGGCCAACGCCCTACACGCCCAGGGCAAGATCGACATGGTGGTGGCCACCGGTGACTTGGTCGACTACATCTTCGAGAAGGGCGATCACGAACGTGGCGGCGGAAATTTCGCTCTCTTCGAAGATCTCGTGCGAGGTCAGTCGGCCTACCCCGACGCGCGGCCGTCCCGCCACGAAGCTCTCAAGGTGCCGATCTTCACCTCCCTCGGCAACCACGACTACCGCGGCTACCCGTACGAGCTGCACTTTGAGCTCGACATTCCCGGGCCCAACCGCATGCAAAGCCACTACGGACCGTTCAATCTCACCGAGGAGGATGCGATCGCCGTCCAAGGCGGCCGGGTGCCCAAGCTGGATCCCGATCAGGCTTTGCCGTCGGTGGTGCCGATCTATCCCGAATACTATGTGCGCAAGCTCAACGACAGCCCGTCCTACGTGGTAGATCTCGGACCCCATCGCCTGGTGATGATCGACACCGGCCCCGACGCCAACATCCTGTCTGGCATCGGAGACGCTCTCGAGCACTTGGCGGGTCTTTCCGACGAGGACGAAGAGAGCTTCGCCGACGGCAGCCCCAACAGCGAGGGTGTCCGCTCCCACGACATCATCAACCTACGCCGTGCCCTCCAGGACGCGGACGAAGACGGCTTGGTGATCGTCGGCATGCACGCACCACCCCTGAACGTCAAAAAGAGCGAGACTCCCCATTACTTCCGCGAGACGGAGCATCGCCAATCGGATGAAAAGGAAACCGTCGAGTTCCTGGCTCGCCATGACGGTAGGGTCGCCGCGGGAGTGGTCGATGCCGCTAAGAAAGAGCTGGCCAAGCGCCTGCATCCCACCTGGCCGCTCACCGGCACTGGTCATTTCAAGAGTGGAAGCACCGGAGACCTGCTGGACTCCGGCGTGTCCCGTGGCGAGATCGAGCAATTCATGCAGCTCTGCCTAGGCCGGGGCACCGGAATTTCCAGGCCCGTGGATTTGGTGCTCTTCGGCCACATCCACCGGCACGTGGAATTCCGCACGGAGTGGTCCGACGCGGCCGATCAGATCCGCTACTTCTTCGACTTCTACATGGAGAATCCGCGACGTTATTACGCTTCCAAAAAGAAGGGCTTCAACGCGCCCGTTCACGTGGAGATCTCCGATCGGGCGAGACCCGGTGGCGTTCCTTCGCGAGTCCGAGATCGACGCCCCGGAGCGATCTGGCACGAGTGGCAAAACCTGCGGGTGCCGTCGAATCGAAGGACCCTCGACCGCGCGCCGTCGAAACGCGACTGGTGGCAAGCCAACCGTCCGCTCTTCGTGCAATCCGCGCCCCTCGGTCCGATCGACAAAAACCAACGCAAGGACCTGGGCAAGAACAAATACAAGCCCAGCCCAGCGTTCCAAGGTAGTCGACTGATCACCGTGCGCAACAACGCCATGACCGAGGTCACCCTGCTGCCGACGAACGAGATCGCGCCGGCGAGCTCACCGCGGCCGCGACCCAGGCCCCAAACCGGAACCGGTGTGCCCCGTCCGCGCACCCGAGCGGCGTCGGTCGTGGTGCAAGAAGAGCCGGAGCTGGTGGAGGCTTAGGCGAGGCCGACCGAGAAACCTTGGCGACTTCTTTGCAGATGAGCCAAGGTTTTCGATGATCTCATTCCGCCTCGGGAGGTCTGGCGTAGGGGTGGGGCTTGCCCCGCCCCTACGTCCGAAAGACTCGCGAGCCTGCCCTCAGTTGATACACCGTGGGCGTTGTGGACCAAGGCCCAGGGTTGCCCAGCTACCCTGGGCTTTCTTACCGCGAGAGACAGCGAGAAGCCACCCACCCATCAGCTCGACTAGGCTGAGCACACATAGAAAACGAGCCGGAGGTGACTCCGGCTCGTTTTCTCATGCGGCTTCAGCCGCCTATTAACCAGGCGCGGCTTCAGCCGCCTATCCGATCGGGAGCGGCTTCAGCCGCCCCCGATCGGCCCTTCACCCGTCTCAGTGGCAGGCGGGATCGTTGTTGTAGGCGTCCAAGATGTCCTTCAAGGCATTGGCGGTGCCACGGGCCTTGCCGCGCGGGTTGCTGCCCGGCGGATAGGTGACCAAGAAGGCGTCGGCCGCGTCGACCGTGGGTTGGATGGAGTCATCCGAGCCCATGGCCAGGTTCAACATGGTGGTCGCCAGATGCTTGGCCAGTCGGGTCGCAGCATCCGGACCGCCGTAGTTGAGCAGAGCCAGGATTCCGGCCTCGTCGTAGGTGATACCGCCGATGGTCAGCTCGGTAACCGGCCAGACCTCGGTGTGGTTCTTCCAATAACCCGGGGTCCGCGGGCACCACGGATCGCCGGTATCGACGAATTGATAGCCGAAGTCGACCGTGTCGATCACCTGGTCGTCCAGGAGCGTGACCGTGGCCACATTGAGGGTAGCGATGCCGTCCAGGTCGTAAGTGGCTTCGTAGCCGTCCGGTAGGGTCGAGGCATCGATCACCACCGTGTAGGTGCCCGCGGGCACGTCGGCGAAGTAGTAGCCGCCGTTGGCGTCGGTCACCTGGGTGGCCACCACTTGATTGTTCTCGTCCACCAGAGTGACGGTCACACCGGCCAAACCGACCTCGTCCGCATCTTGGATACCGTCGCCGTTGGCGTCGTCCCAGACGTAGTCGCCGATGTCACCGCCGCAATCGAGACCATCGACGATCGCTCCGAGACCTTCCACCAAGGTGATCGAGTCCTGCACGCTCAGCACCTCGGCCGACGTGTACCAAGCGGCGTAGTCGAGCAGATCTTCTTTGAAGATGCTGTCGCTTTGGATCGCCACACCATAGATCAGGGCATCGGCCACCGTATTTTTCAAAGTCTCGATCTCGACCATGGTGTTGGCGAAGACCTCACCGTCATACGTGTCGATGGCGGGGTTGTAATTGCCCATCCAGGCCACTTGACCCCAAGGCATGAAGTTGCCGCCACCGTCATAGAGGGTGAGGGCACGCATCTCGTTGTTGGTGTAGAAGAGGGCGTCCCAACCCTGGGTGTCGACGTTGGGGAATCCGTCGGTCCACAGCACCACTACCGGCAGGCTGTTCAAATCGCCCAAATTCACCAACATGTCGGTGGTGGCTTGGAGCGCGAACGGCAAGGGAGTGGTGGAATCGGGATGGATCATGCCCTGGTCGATCGCTGCCGCAGCGGCGTCCACGGAATCGAGATCCGAGGTCAAGCTCGACAGCACGTGCACCGAGGAGGTCAGATTGTAATTGCGATCGTTGAACCGGCCGGAATAGGCGATCAGCGCGGAGCGGCTGCCGGGCAGATTCAACTCCAGGAGATCGTGCATGGCGGCCATGGCGTTGCGCACCGCGTCGAGCTTGGTCTCACCCGGGCCGAACGGCGCCGTCATGGAGCCGGAGGCATCGACCACGTGGATCAAATCGATCGGAATACCCGGCTCACAAACGACGCCCGGGGGCGGCTCGGGCAACGGGATCTTGTTGGGCTCACAGAGACGGAAATTGTCGTAAGACGCCGTCATGGTGGTGTTGGCGTTGTAGGAGGCGGTCATCATACCGACCTGCACGGTGTCGCCCATGTCGATATCGATGCTGCCGCCCGCGCCGCCGGCCGGTTTGATCCAGCTGGTGCCACCGTTGGTCGAGTAGTAGACGGAGAAAGTATCGCCACGACGATCGACCGCCAAACGCAGCGGCAGGCTAAGACCCATGGGCGTGGAGCCGAGCTCCGCCGCGACACCGTCAGTGCCACGGTAATCGAATTGCAAGGAGCTGGTGCCAGTCAGGGGATTGTTCGGCACGTATTGGATGAACACCCGGGGCGCCAGGGGATCGTTGGAAGCTCGGACCATCACACCGGTTTTGCGGAAGCCACCGCCGGCATTGACCGGGATGTCGACCAGATCGACTTCCATGCGGAAGCCGCCGGACCGCTCTTGGAAGAAGAAGCCACCGTTGTCGGTGCCGTGGTAGAGGCTGGTACCGTCGCCGGTAAGGTTGAGCACACCGCCCGAAACCGCGGCGGCCGCCTGATCCGCGTCGCCGATATTCGCCAGCTGCCACTCCGCGCCCAAAGCGTCGAAGCCGTCACTAGCGCAGGTCAAGGTCGAGTTACCGGCCTTCGCCAGAAGCGCCGGGCCACCGAGGGACGCTTCGATCGAGGTGCTCATCAATTCCACCGCCGAGATCGGCCCGAGCGAGGACTCGCCGGACGGAGAGTCCATCAAGCCCCGCACGCGCGCGGCGGGCTCCATCTCGATCTCAAAACGGGCTACCTCGTCACAGGCGAATCGATGTTGGAGGCGGGAGGTGAACGACGCCGTCGCACCGGAGGCGCTGACCGGCAGATCGAACGAAAACTGTAGGCGCTGCTGAGCGCCGCTGCGCACCAACATGACGAACGTCTCGGCGTCACCTTGGAAGGCCTTGGCCGCTTGCGCCTCGCCGTCGGCCAAGTAGGCCACCAACGACGCGGAGGACACGGCCACCGGTTGTCCGGCACGGTCCACCACCGCCACCTCGGCCAAGCCGGCACATTCCTCGGATTGGGCGAAGCGATACACCGCGTCGCCGCCGTAGGAAATCCTCAAGCCGTCTTGCTCGGCGGCCAGGGCTTTGCCTTCTTCAGCGAGGACCGCCAGAAGGTCTGCATGGGTATTCGTGAAATCGCCGTCCGCCCAAGCAAAGGGCGCGGCCGACAAAGCGGCGACCACTATCGTCATCGCCAGGATGATCGGAAGTCTCATTTTTTGCTCTCTCATCTGCTCAAAACTCCTTCGCCCACAATCGCGGCTAGGCTTTGGCCTCAGCCGGCTGGTCATGAGCAAGATTGGGGAACTACATCAAATCGAACATTATCGAGGGGGTATACAAAATCTACCAGAAGATTCATTACGTCTTACATTACATTCTGGAATTTCACCATTTGAGGTGTCTGCAGCTGCTACCATTGACCAAGAAATGAGTCTTAATTCCTCGACGGCGGCCCAGTTGGTCGCTCGGATTCAAAGCGGTGACGCGCAAGCCGAGCACGAGCTCGTCGAGCGCTATCGGCGACCCATTGGAGCAATGCTGCGACAACGGCTGAGCCAACATGCCGACGTGGAGGACTTTGTTCAGGACACCTTGAGCTTGGCCCTCGGCAAGATCCGCGACGGTCAAGTCCGAGAGCCGGACAAGCTGGGATCGTTTTTGATGTCCATGGCGCGCAATCTGGTGACCGAGCACTTTCGACGGCTCCAACGTCGCCGTACCGAGGCCGATTCGGATCGAGTGGCCGAGCAAGCCGCTCCGGGCTCCGAGCGTCACGCGGGGTCCGAAGCCCGCCTGCTGGCCGAGGAGCGCGCCCAGCTCGTCCGACGCATGTTGCTCGAATTGGACACGGGACGAGATCGCGACATTCTCACCCGCTTCTATTTGCAGGAGGAGGAGAAGGCCTCGATTTGTGACGATCTCGGGCTTTCCTCCCTTCACTTCAATCGCGTGCTGCATCGAGCGCGTCAGCGCTACAAGAAAGCATTCGAAGACCATCACCAACGCCCTTGGACTGGTCCTTCCGGATAGCCGCCAACACGAACGACGCGGCTTTAGACCGCAAATACCTGAGATGATTTACTTTCTCATCCCACTTACCTTCTTGAAGCCGGCGCCGAAAGAGCTTAGACAGCCGCCCTTAGCCGGAAACCTGCCATGACCTACCTAGACACCCCAGATCCCCACGAGATCATCGACGCCGAAAACGTCATCGAGCGCTACGTGCTCGGCAAGCTCGACGAGCGGCAGCAAATCGAGCTCGAGGACCACTTCGCGGATTGTGCCCGCTGCCTCGAAGCTGTGGAGCTGGCCCAAGAGCTGCGGCAAGGCCTCGCCGACGACCGGGCCCGACTGGGCAGCGATTCCGCCGGCACCAGCGAGCCCGCCGGCGACCTGATCGCCTTTCCCTCTCCCTCGAGCCCCTGGCGATCCCCGGCGGCATGGCTGCCGGCCGCGGCCGTTCTGCTGATCAGCCTGCTACCTTCGGTCTTCCTTTTCCACAGCCGCAACCGGCTTCAACAACAAGTCGAGCAGCTGCAACAGCCTTGGGTGAGCGTTCCGGACGCGGTGCTCGAGATCCAGCGGCAAGCGACCACGGAGCCGTCGAGCACGGAGCCGTCGACCACGGCCACTCTCGCGTTCCGTCCCGGCTCATCCTGGATCACGGTGGCCCTGGAGCTCGGACCGGCGACCCTGCAGACCGACGCCCGAGCCGGCATGTGGTTGGATCTCAAGCTCTCGGCTCAAGGTGAGCAGATTTGGACGCGAACGGGTGTGAGCCCACCGGACCAGGGGCGATTGTTGCTCAGCCTGCCCGGCTCCCTGATCGTCGAAGGTGACCCCTTCCAGATCGACGCCTCTTACCGCTTTTCCGAACGGCCCGAAGCTTGCCGTGCGCCCTGCGAGGGTGATCGCATCGAGCCGATCGGTAGCTTTCGCTTTGCGGTGAGCAAGACCCGACGGGCCGAGACCGAGCCGCCGCCCAAGTGAGTCGCTCCGCGATGCTCGGCGTCGCCCTGCTGCTCGGCGCGCAGGGCCTGAGCGCGGCAGAACCGTCGCGAAAACCCATCCGACTGAGCGATGGTGTGGAGCTCAGCCGGGTCATCGAGCGACAAAGGCTCGGGCCCGAGCTGACTTTTTCGGAAACCTTCCAATTCCACGTGCCCAAGGGTCGACGCGGTTTGATCCTCGCCGAGCAGCACACCGCGGATGTGGTGATGACCGCCTGGGGATCGACGATCGTTGGGCCTTGGCGGATCGACTCCCCCTTGGACTTCGACGGCACCGAGGTTTTGTTGTTGCCGGCCTGGGCTCGCGGACATGTCGAGGTGGAGGTCCAAGCGCGCTTGCCGGGTGGCATCCACGCCAATCTCGAGGGCGAGGGAGAGGACGATTCCGCCTCAGCGACGGCTCAGAGCAGTCGGTTCACCCTGAAATTCGAGACCATCCCCCAGACCCATGCCCATCGTGCCCGTCTCGACCTGCTGGGGAATCTCACCGCCGCGGGCCGGGCCTGGGCCCAAGGCGACGGCGACAGCCGACAGCGCGCCCTCGACTTTTACAGCCGAGCGGCCGAGGTCTCCACGAACAAGCTCTCCACGACCCAGCCCTCCACGGACATGGACGAGCCGTCCGGACGGCTCATCACCCAAGCGGCCTACGCCCAGGCGGTGCTCTTACGCCTTCTGGGCCGCCACCAAGACGCCCGCGACCACGCCCAGAAGGTGCTCGACGCTTGGCAACGGCTCGGAGATCGCAAGCGCTCAGCGGATACCTGGAACGAGATCGGCTTGGTATCCGGCCCGGCGGGCCGCACCGACGAGGCGCGTCGGGCCTTCGAACACGCCATCGAGCTCGCCGAGCAGCTCGACGATCCCTTTCGCCTGGCTTTCCTCCGGGGCAACCTCTGCCTCGTCGACCTGATGGAAAATCAGTTGCGCCGAGGCGTGAGTTGCTACGCCGAAGCCTTGCCCACGGTGCGAAAGATCGGCGACCGCGAAACCGAATCCGCCTATTTGCTCAACATGGCCCAAGCCCAACGGCGGCTCGGCGAGCTCGACGGCGCCCAGGAGCTCTATGCCCGTGCTCTTGAGATCCAATCCGACGCCGGCTTGAAGAAGCTCGAAGCCAAGACTCTCAACAACTTGGCGGGCCTGCATTTGGATCGCGGCGATCTCGAAGCGGCTCTCGGCGCCTTTCAACGGGCCGCGACCGCCTTCGAGCAGCTCGGCGATCAGCGATGGTTGGGCCGCAGTCTGCACAATTTGGCCACCACCTATTCCATGCTAGGCGACCTACCGTCCGCCCGCGAATACCTGGAACGGGCTCTTGAAGTCCATCGCGAAGTCGGGAATCTCTCCGGGGAAGCCAGCGCGCTCAAGGTGCTCGGCCACCTAGAATTCCTGGGGCAAGATCTGGCTTCGGCCCTACGCGCCTATGAGGGCTCGCACCTCCTAGAGGAGCAAACTCACGACGAAGTCGGCAAAGCGATGGTTGATGTGTACATCGCCAGGGCCCTGCTCGACACCGGTGAGCCTCGCGAAGCTCTGACAAGGCTGGAAACATCCATCCAAATCTTACGGCGGGCAGGTTGGAACGCAAGATCGGCAAGGGTGCTGGTGGATCTGGGCCGAGCCTTGGCTCAGTTGGACCGGACGGACGAGGCGCGAGAGACTCTCGACGAAGCCTTGAGAATCTTCCAGGGGCTCGATGACTCCAGAGGTCGTGGAATCACGTTGTACCAGCTGGCCCAGCTGGCAGAATCTCGCTGGACGGCGTCCATCGACTTGAAGTCGGCCGCCCGCCATCGCGCCGAGGCGCTCGATTTACTACAACGAGCTTCGCAATCATTCGACGCCGTCACCCTCAACCTTGACGATCCAGATTACCGCGCGTTCTTCGCCGGCTCCCAACGGCAGGTCCGCGAGCGCTACATCACCCACCTCATCGAGCTCGGGCGACCGACCGAGGCTCTCCAAGTCAGCGAGGCCGCTCGCGCTTGGGGATTGCGCTCCATTCTCGCCACCTCCGGCACGCCAACCCGTGTGGGTCAAAAGCATGAGGACTCGCTGGTCGGTCTCTCCGCGCCCCATTTGAAGCAGATTCGCGCTGAGCTCGACAGCGACACCGTCTTGTTGCACTATCTCGTCGGAGAGCGCTCATCCCATCTCTTCGTGGTGGGACGCACCCTCTTCCAGACTTTCGAGCTTCCCTCGCGGGAGATCCTGGAGAAAGCGGTCCGAAAGAAACGAATAGGCCTCACCTCCACGAGCTCCGGTGCTACCGATTTGGCGCCGTTGAGCCGGATGTTGCTGGAACCCGCCTGGAGACTTCTCGATCAACCCGAGATCCGACGCCTGGTGCTGGCCCTAGACGGTCCGCTGCACTACCTACCTTTTGCCGCCCTTCCTATTCCCGGCACCGACCCGCCACCTGCCGGCAGCGGAAATCCGCAGCTGATCCATCGTTTCGAGCTGGCTCGCATCCCGTCCATGGCCGTCCTCACTTTGGAGCGTCGGCGCCGATCACAGCGGCCGCCGGCCGAAGCTTTTGCCGCGGTCTTCGCGGATCCCATTTTTGCCGCCCACGACCTCCGGCTGCCGAAAGCCACCCGATCACAGATCCTGGTTCCAGAGACGGATCCACTCTTCCGTCTCCGCTGGAGCCATCGCGAGGCCGAGGCTGTTGTAAAGGCCTCGCACGGAAAGCCGATCCTGGTCGCCCAGGGCGCCGACGCCCACCGCGACCTCCTGCTCGGTGCGCCGCTCGACCGGTACAAGATCCTGCACTTGGCCACCCACGCCCGGGTCGACGCCACCGTCGCCTCCCGCTCAGGCCTGGAGCTTTCGGCGTTCGATGCCCAGGGCTCGCCACGAAAGGCTTTTGTCTCCTTACCAGCCCTCAGACGATTGAACCTACAGGCAGACCTCGTGGTTCTCTCCGCCTGTCGAACGGCCCTCGGGCCCGAAATCCGTGGCGAAGGATTGGTGGGTTTGGTTCAGACTTTCTTAGAAGCCGGGGCCAGCCGAGTGATCGCCAGCCTGTGGTCGGTGCCCGACCGCTCCACCGCCGAGCTGATGGAGCATTTCTACACAGCCTTAGCCCAAGGAGCCGGCCCTTCCGCGGCCTTGCGCCGAGCCCAGCTGCAAATTTTGGCTGAGCATCCCGACCGCCATCCATCCGCATGGGCCGGTTTCGTGTTGGTCGGAGATTGGCGTTGATTTCGCGGAGAAAGGGGCCCGAAAGTGAGAGCCTGAGATAACCCACGTCCTCATCCCACTAAACGTATGAACGCCTTGATGGATGTTTTTCGGGACCACAGAGCTAAAGGAGAAGACCATGCCCCAAGAAGACTTTATCGGCCTCTGGACCGTCAGCCGCACTTCCGGTACTCCCTTCGGAATAGGCGCAGAATTTAATATCGAAGAAGCAGACGACACTTTGACGGCGGGTTTGAACGGACAAGCCCTAACCATCACCTACGATGCGGTCACTAATGTGGTGACCCTCGACGGTATTGAGGGTATGGAAACCCTGAAGCTGGCGGTGTACAAGGATCCGTCGACCGGCTATCGGGCCATTTATGGCGGCGGAGTCAGCATCACCAAAAACGAGCAGGAACGCTTGGTGACCTGCGCGGCCGAAACTGATCCCATCTCACTGCCTCCCGAAGAATTCCAAGCAGATTCCGAGGTGACCTCGCAGTGGTTCAAGGTCAGCACCACCAGCGGTACTCAATTCGGAGTCGGCTCAACCGTTGAGCTGAAACCCAATGATCCAAGCAACCCCAACGGCCTATTGCTCATCAAAAACGTGCTCGGGCAACCGGCATTGGAGCTCGAAATACAACCCGTCGCCCTCGCTGAAACCACCTTCAAGGGAACCCATCCCGACGCCGTCGTGGAAGGGGGATCCAAAACTGTGAGCCTTTCCGTGCAATTCTCATTGATTCAACTGGACAAAGACGGCCCGACTCGTATCTTCGGCATACAGGTGGTGGACGATCCGGAGAACTCAGGGGTCTGGGGTGGTGATGAGGAAGATCCACCGAGCGGCCTATCCTATTCCTGAGCTTCGGGCCGCGGAATCGGTCGACACGGTCGAATGCGGTGCAATCAAGGGCGGGCCCCAAGGGGTCCGCCTTCTTCGTGTCGCGGCAGCCCGGCGGACAGGGTTCTCGAAAAAATCTCCCACAAGTGAGATAGCCGTCCACCTCATCCCACTTCCTCCCCGACAACCGATTCAACCCATCGGCCCGGAGGAAGAAGATGACCTGCGAACGCGCCCTATCCTTTCCCCTGCTCGCCCTATTCTGGGGCGGGCTCCTGCTCGGAATCCCCTACGCTGCCCAGGCCTCGGCCCAGGGAAGCGAGAAACCCGCCGACCACGACCACGGCAATGGTCACAGCGGAGGCAGCCACGCCGTCCACGGACACGGCGGACACGCAAGCCACGGACATGGCGGCCACGGCAACGCCTCGCCGGAGACGACCGGCGGCGATCCGACCGCCCCGGCCCCACTGCGCCTCGTGCGGCTTCCGGACGCGGAGCTGATAGACCAAGAAGGACGACAGGTCAGCCTAACTGAGCTGGTGGCGGGTCGACGAGCCGCCATCAACTTCATTTTCACCTCCTGCACCACGGTCTGCCCACCCATGGGCGCGCTTTTCGCGCGTTTACAGCGGGATTTGGAAGCTCGCGGAGACGACGATATCGCCTTCATCTCCATCAGCATCGACCCATCGGTGGATTCGCCGCGGCGTTTGAAGACATGGTCCGAGCGTTTCGACGGCAGCGACGAATGGCGTCTGCTCACCGGACCGAAGCTGATCGTCGACGATTTGCTCAAGGACCTCGGCGTGTTCACCGCCCTCAAGGAGCAGCACGCTCCGCTGATCTTGCTCGGCGATCCGAGCACCCAAACCTGGATCCGCGCCCACGGCCTCGCCCCGCCCAAGGACTTGACCGCCGTGCTCGACGGTCTACCCAACGCGGAGCTGATTAGCACCGCTGAGTTGGCCCCCAGGAAACTACCTGGCACCTCTGAATTGACTCCCAGGAAACTACCTGGCACCGCCTCCAGGAAACTACCTGGCACCTCTGAATCGCCCTCCGCGAAACTACCTGGCACCGTCGACAGCGCCGGCACCGTCGACAGCACCGTCGGCAATGACGCGGCCCGGGAATATTTCACCGACACGGTGCTTCTGGATCAACACGGCGAGTCGCGACGTTTTTACAGCGACTTGATCGCCGGACGCACCGTGGTCATCAACCCATTCTTCGCCACCTGCTCCGGCAGCTGCCCGGTGATGCACCGGGCCTTGCGACAGGCCCAATCGACCCTCGCCGATCGGCTGGGACGCGACGTTTTCTTTCTTTCGATCACCGTCGATCCGGAAGGCGATACCCCCGAGCGGCTGAAGGCCTATGCCGACGCATTCGACGCCGGACCCGGCTGGAGCTTCCTCACCGGCTCTCCCGACGATGTCGACCGGGTGCTGGCCAAGCTCGGCCAACAGGTTTCTCGAAAGGAGGCCCACCAAGCCATTTTCCTGGTGGGCAATGAGCGAACCGGTCTGTGGCAGAAGGTCTTTGGCCTCGGGCCGCCCGAGGACTTGCTAGCCGCCGTGAAGGCCGCAGCCGACGATGCACCACAGCCGGCTTCGCCACCTCGTACTTCGGCAACTCAGGCCGAAGTCTCGCTCACCTCCAACGCCCAGCCTTCCTCAGCATCCACATCCGCCTCGACGACCTCAGCCCAAGGAGATCTACGATGAGCCGACATCCGAGCCTTTCCGAACGCTTCTCCCTTCCTCGATCTTGGTCCTGGTTTGGGTCTCGGGCCCTCGTGCCATGGATCGTGGTGATGCTCGCTCCGACGACGGTCTTTGCCGACGGGCGATCCTGCCCGCAAATCGAGCCCATCGACGCTTGCCCCAGGATTGTCACCGCCGACGTGGTGGCCCTCGATCAACCCTATTTCTTCAACCGTCTCGGAGCCAGCCAGCCCAATGGTCAGATCTTTGCCCTGCGCTCCGATGTGGTGTGCATGCAGGGCACGAGCTGCACGGAGGACGACATGACCCCCGGCCACGTGATGCTCGATCCGGAAAAACGACCTCGCCCCATGGTCTTGCGGGTGCCCCAGGGGGAATGTCTGCGCATCGACTTCGAGAATTTGCTCACGCCCCACGAGGTGAGCGGGAGCAGCATCGAATTCAAAGAAGAATACGGCATCGACTCCAAGATTCCGGGCACGGTCACCCGCCAAGCCGGCGTCCATGTGATGGGTCTGTCTTTGGTCGCCGCCTGTGACGAAGATCAGAGCGCTCCCGCCATCGATGCCGACGCGTCGTTTGCCGGCGCCAATGAAAGCAGCTTGGTCGGCCCCGGCGAACGTCGCACGTACATCTACAAGGCGGACCAAGAAGGTGCCTATTTGATGCAAAGCACCGGCGCAATGGCCGGTCTTTTGGACGGCAACGGCCAGACAGCCCTCGGCATGCACGGCATGGTCAATGTGCAGCCACCGGGCGCGGTCTTCTTCCGCAGCCAGGTGACCCGCGAGGATCTGCTGGCCGCCAACCGACGTGACGACTGCCCGTATCCCCTCACCCCCACCGAAGACGGCGACCTTTGTCTGACCCCGCGGGGTCAGCCGTTGATCGACTATTGGGCCGAGGACGAAAACGGTCGTCCGATTCTCGCCCTGATCGATCCGGATCCCGACTCCGACCCCAACACCCACGACGCCGAGCTGGTGGGCAGCGATTTGACCGCCATCATCGCCTATCAAGCGAAGGATCGATCCCAACCCGGCGAATTCCCCTTCGACCCCGAGGATCCCTTGTGCTTCCCGGTGCCCGCGGCCACCGGCGATGCGCCCCTCGACAGCCGCTGCAAACGGCCTTTCCGGGAAATCACCACCATTTACCAGGAGCCTTTGGCCTCCACCGCCCAATCCCTGCCGTGTCTGACCTCCGGTGCCCAAAACGCCGTGGGCGAGCCCGGCGATTGGCAGACCGCATCAGGCATCACCACCATCACCCTACCCGAGAGCGACGGCTCGAACGGCTCGGTGACCGCCAGCCAAACCCCTTGCCCCACCTCCTGGAATGTGACGCCGTATTTGACCGACATCTTTTCCGCCAACGGCTCCCTCGACAGCTTCAGCATCAACTTCGGCATGGATGCCATCGGCCCGCGGGTGCTCGCCAATCGGGTGCGCATCGGCCCCCAAGGCGATTGTGTGGGCTGCAAATATGAGGAGTTCTTCCTCAGCTCCTGGCCCAACGGTGACCCCGCCCAGGTCTCGACCCAGCCTCCGGGTCTTTCCGACGGCACGGACGATTCGGACGGCGACGGCTCCACCGACACGGACGGTGAGGCGATCCGTTTTCCCGACGACCCCTCGAATGTGTACCACTCCTATTTGGGGGATCCGGTCAAATATCGCATCGCCTCCGCCGGCGGCGCCGCGGCCCACGTCCACCATCAACACGCCCACCAATGGCTGCATACTCCGAACGCCTCCGCCGGCCACTATTTGGACAGCCAAACTTTGACCCCGGGCTCCACCTACACCCTGGAAATGGTCTACAGCGGCTCGGGCAATCGCAACGAAACCGCCGGCGATTCCATCTTTCACTGCCACTTCTATCCCCACTTTGCCTCAGGCATGTGGGCCCTGTGGCGGGTGCACGACGTATTTGAGGAGGGCACCCGCATGGACCCGGAGACCGGCCGACCCGCCGACGCCTGGCAATGCGAGCTGGATGGCGAGATCCACGATGGCGCCGCCTGTCGTCGAGCGCAGCAGAACGGACAAACCGTGCGCTGGCAGCTTGCCGAGCCCAATCGAGCCCTGCCGGATCCGACCATCGCCGAGGGCACCCCGATTCCGGCGGTGGTCCCCCTTCCGAGCCTAGCCATGCCGCCCATGCCCGCGCCGGTGGCCGTGTCGCCGGACGGCAAACGCGGGCTCACCCTGGTCCGCCAATCCCCCGACGGCTGGGGCGTGTTGGGCAGTGATCACGAGATCACCGCCGAGCTGGCGGAGAAAATCGGCAATCCGGGTTTTCCCTTTTTCATTCCGGGTTTGGCCGGCCAGCGGGCCGTTCGGCCGCCCCTGGACGTGCCGCGCATCGAGCACGAAGGTGAGGAGCTGGCCCTCGATGGCGGCCTGCCCCGCCACCGCATCGGCGCCTCGCCGGCGCCCGCGGAGCTCACCGATTCCACCGCAGCCGACGGTTGCACCCCCGCCGCCGCCGGCAACCCCTTCCGGGAATGCCATACCCGACACGATTTCTCGAAGATTCTGCTCGACGTCAACGCCGAGCAGCTCGACGCCGACGGCGAGCCGGCCGAGCGGTTGGCCATGTGGTGGCACGGCGATCTCTTCCCCGGTGGACGGATCCCCAGCTGCGGCACCGACGGCGTTTGCGATTCGAAAACATCGTTCCGTCTGAACGGCAGCCGACCCGCCGCCGGCGCCCCCTACGCCGACCCCTGTGCCCTCGAGGACCGTTGGAACGGCGAAACCCGTCACTACAAGGCCGCGGCCATCCAAACCGACGTGGTGTTCACCAAGGAAGGTTGGCACTTCCCCCAACAGCGCATGCTGAGCCTGTGGGAGGACGTGCAACCCACCCTGGATGGGCAGCGCACCCCGGAGCCCCTCTTTTTCCGCGCCGCTTCCGGCGAGTGCATAGACTTCTGGCACGCCAACTTGGTGCCGAGCGAATACAGCCTCGACGACTACCAGGTGCGGACCCCCACGGACATCATCGGCCAGCACATTCACCTGGTGAAATTCGACGTCACCTCGTCCGACGGTGCCGCCAACGGCTTCAACTACGAAGACGCCACCTTCAGCCCCGACGAGGTGCGCGAGCGCATCAACGCGATCAACGCCGGCGGTGGCCTGAGAGTCCGTCCGGGCGAGGTCTGCCCGGACGGCTCGGCTCCCGGCCCCCTGGGTCGCTGCTTGCTCGAAGCCCGGGAGCTGCCGTTCTTCGGCGCCGGTCCCGGAGGTCGTTGGATCGGCGCTATGGCCACGGTGCAACGTTGGATGGCCGATCCCCTGGAAGACGTCTACGGCAACGACCGCACCCTGCGCACGGTCTTCACCCACGACCACATGTCGCCGTCGACCCACCAACAAACCGGTCTCTACGCCGGCCTGCTGGTGGAGCCGGCGTGCTCCCAATGGGTCGATTCGTGGACTGGCGAGGTCATGGGCGGCAGCTTCGACCCCTTGGGTGAAGATTGCCGGAGCGCCTACGCCGCGCGACCGTCCGACGGTGGTCCCACCAGCTGGCGGGCGAATATCCTCTATCGCGAAGACGACGAAGCTTCACCTTCCTACGAGACCGGCAAACCCACGCCGCGCCTGACCGGTGTGCGCGAATTCGCCCTCGAATTCCAGGACATCGCCTTGACCTACCCGCGGCAGATTCAGCATCCGCCGAGCACCTTGGCCCTCGAGCAAATCTGCCCGAGCTGTCCTGGACCGTCCCAAGGGGCCGGCATCGGCCCGAGCTCGGTGGCCAATAAATTCAACTATGGGGTCGACTTCCCGCGCGTGGTCAACAGCCCGGGCATCACCGCCCCCACGGGTCCGTGGCCCCAAGCGGTGACCTTCGGCGCCATGCTCGGCATCTACTCCATCAACTACCGCAGCGAGCCCCTGGCTCCCCGGGTCACCGGCGCCGACGGAGCCCCGCCACCGGCCACCGGCGAGCGTTTGCCGGCCCAGGACTACGCCCAGGTCTATCGCTCCATCGAACGGTTGAACCCGGCCCTCAACAAACAGCCCGATTGGTATCCGCCGCTCACCGGCGGTGTCCAAGGCACGGATCCCATCACGCCGCTTTTGGAGGCATACGCCGGCGACCCGATCCAGATCCGCACCTTGACCGGTGCCCACTTCCTCAACCATCAGCTCAGCCTGCGCGGCCTGCCGTGGCTCTTCGAGCCTTCCCTGGCTAATTCCGGCTATCGTGCCGCCCAGTCGACCTCGTTGTCCGAGCATTTCGAGCTCAATATTCGATTGCCTCGCGAGATTGGAGGCCCACAGGTGGACTACCTCTACCAAACGGACCTCTCCGACCAAGGCCAAGCCAAAGGCGCCTGGGGCCTGCTGAGGTCCTACGCCCAGCGTCAAGATTTCCTCGAGCCCCTACCGAACAACGTCCCGTCCCAGAAACTACCTGGCACCGCCAAGAAACTACCTGGCACCGCCAGAACCGAGGTGCCAGCAGAGGTGCCAGGTAGTTTCAGAACTGCTGCCGAGATGCCGGCTGCCGAGGTACCAGGTAGTTTCCGAGCCGACGGCAGCTGGGTCTGTAGCCCGGATTCGTTGGCGGGAAGCAACGGCTTCCAAACCCGACGTTACCGGGTGCTCGCCCTGAGCGCCGCCGACTTCGCGCCGGACGTGCCCCTGCCCTATCGCAGCCCCATGGACTTGGTCTTACAAACCACCGACGAAGACGGCAACACGACCACCTCCCCGTGGCCTACGGCGATCGAAAGCCCCGAAGCGGTGATCTACGCCCTGGCCGAGGATCTCGTGGCCACGGACGAAGGCTGGCGTTGGGCGGATCGGCGCCTAGCGGAGCCTTTGGTGTTGCGGGCCGCCGCCGGCGATTGCCTGGAGGTGACCCTGGAGAATCACCTCGACCCCACGGCCACACCCTTCGTGACCGACAATCCCACCCGCATGGCCCTGGAAGCGCCCTTGACCGGTAGCGCGGATTGCACCGACGCCGTCTATTCGCAACGCCTGGCCCAAGTCCGAGACGGATCCGACCCCAGCGCTCTCGACGGATACGCCGAGCTGTGCGCGGGCAGCTTCGCCGCTTCCACCCGGGTGGGGCTCGCGCCCCAATTGGTGACTTACGATCCCTTGCACGGCGCCGGCTACGACGCGGGTTTCAACCCCGTGCAAACCGTGCCGTCCAAATCTTCCAAAGACCTGTCGTCGAAGAACCCGGACGCACCGGCGCCTTCGCGCACCTATTTCTGGTACGCCGGCCATGTGCAAACCGACGACGACGGTCGACACGACTACACCCCCGTGGAATTCGGCGCCGCCAATCTCCTGCCCGCCGATCCGCTCTTCCAAGCCACCAAGGGTCTCTTCGGTGCCTTGATCATCGAGCCCCTGGGCGCTCGCTGGGTGGAAGACGCCCGCACTCGCCTCCAAGCCGAGATCTACCCGGCGAAAGGAGAGCCTTTCCGGGAAGGAGTGCTCTTCCTACAAGACGACCTGGAGCTCTATTTCCGCGACCAAGATGGTGATTATCAAGCGCTGAACGTTCAGAACGTGGCCAATTTCTCGGGTCAGCTGAGCGCCGTGGGTTATGGCACGGAAACGCCCCTCATGCGCATGACACCGCCCGCATCCCACGATGTCGCGGTCAATGGCGATCAGCAGAATCCAGAGGATCCACAGCCCTACGGCTCCTTCCAAATTTCCGACTTCGTCGACCAAAGCTGCTGGCTGTCGAGCGCTCAGGCGGGCAGGGATCCGGCGACCACGATGCTCGTGGCCCACGCCGGCACGCCCTATCGAATCCGTCTGGTCCACACCCTCGGCAACTTCACGCCCCAGACTTTCGAGCTGCACGGCCACGGCTGGCAAGAGGAGCCGTACACGCCCCTCGACGGCCACGCCAACGTCGGCGGATTTGCCGGACCGGGTCCTGTGCCCCAAACCCTCGGTGACAACCCTTACTCCCAATGGATGGGCTCCCAGGGCGGCATCGGTGCCGGCCAACACTTCGACGTGGTGCTGGCGCCGGTCGGCGAAGGCACATCCCAAGCTCGACACAACGGAGCTGGAGGGCAACTGAAAAAAACCGGCGATTACCTCTACCGCACCTGGCAGAGCAACGGCTTCATCGGCGGCACTTGGGGCCTTTTCCGTGTCGGGCCCGAGATTCCCGCCGGGGAAAAGCGCGACATCGTCGCCCTCTTGCGGGTCGTACAGACCGAGTCCGGCGACACCTCCGTGATCGGCAGCAATTCCTCGATTCTCGGCTCTGTCCCCGGCGAGGCGCGATTCTCCCGACGGCTGTGGATCCACGCCGAGCAAGCCGATGATCCGCAACACGGTCCTTGCGCCGGTGAGCCCATCGGCATCGTCGAGCCTTCCGACCCCGTGGGCCCGACACAGACCTGGACCTGGACCGGCGACGTGGGCCGTGCCGATCGCCTATGTGTGAGGTCCGAGGCCGGCGGTCAGGATCGTTCGGTCATCGCCGAGGATCTGCCCTGTCCGGATGCTGCCGAGCAAGGCAACCCGCCATCAGAAACCGCTAGCACCAAGCCCATCCGTCGTATGGGAGGGCAAGGCTGATGAGCACCCATCGACAGCACTGCGAGCTCCGAGATCTCTCACGGCCATTGGCCCTGGTCCTGGTCCTGGTCCTGGGGCTTGCCCTAGCGACCTCGGCCTCGGCCTCCCCAGCCCTCATCCACGAGACCGCCATCGACGGCATTGCTTTGGGGGTGGAGCTGGCGGCGGTCGACTCGATCGGCCCGGTCACCGACGGCTCATTGGTAGCCGGGGGAACCGTACGCCTGCGGCTGGATCTCCGGGACACGGCCTCGGGAACCCCCTTGGGCGGGGCCGAGCCGGCCGCTTGGATGAGCCGACGTCGGGGCGAGGCCCCGGTCTGCGGCGAGCGGGTGGCCCGCTATCTCACCGGTGATCTTTTCTCCCGGGCCGACGTGGACTTCAACGTCTACTACATCCTCAGCCTCAATCACGACGCCACCCTCAGCGTGGTCGATCCGCTCTTCGGCTTCGGCGGCAGCAAGATCTTGACCATGGTGCTGCTGGAAAGCCCGGGCGCGGATTGGACGCTGATCGACGGTGTCGACGGCGGACGGCTGCTCGTCAGCCAGCCCGTGGCCGGTAAGGTGGCGAGCATCACCGCCGATACGTGGCAGCTCGAGCAGCAGATCGAGGTCGCACCCGGAGTGACCCGGATGTGGCCGTCGGCCGACGGCACCCTGGTGTGGGCCCTCGACCCAGGGGGTTTGAGCGCCATCGACCCCAGCACCGGCGAGCTCACCGAACGCCTAAGGCTCTCTGCCGGCGCCAAGGACTTCGTTCTCAGCGAGCAACACGCCTATGTGTTGCTCACCGAGGCCGGTGCCGTGGAAGTGATCGATTTACAAAACCGGAAGCGCCTCGGCACGGTGACGACCGGCTCATCTCCCAGCTCCATCGCTTGGTCCCACCGCGCGGAGTCCGCCTGGATCGGGCACTCGGACGGACGGCTGACCGAGGTGGATCTCAACCCGGCCGACCAGAAACCCCGCGTCCGACATCGATTGGAAACCGGCGCGCCCCTCGAGCAGCTGGACTTCGCGCCGGACGGTCGCCTGGGTTTCGCCGTCTCACCCGCCACCAACCAGCTCTTTGTGGTCGACGCCGCCCGGGCGCGGGTGATCAAAAGCGGTCCCATGGCCGGCGGTCCCGAGCAAGTGGTCTTCTCCGATCACCTGGCCTACGTCCGCCATCGCCACAGCGAGCAGGTGTTGATGGTGCCCCTCGACACCGCCGGCGTGGAAGGCGAGCCCATCCAGGCCGCCGATTTTCCCGGTGGCCGAAATCCGCTCGGCCAACGCCCCGAGGATCCGAAAGTGCTCGCACCGTCGTTTGATCGCGCTCCCGGATCCAGCGCCATGATTTTGGCCAATGCCGAGGATCAAGCGATCTACTTCTACATGGAAGGCATGGCCGCGCCCATGGGCCACTTCACCGTGCAAGGACGGCGACCCCTGGCGGTCAAAGTGGTCGACCGCAGTCTTCAGGCCCGGGGCTCCGGCGTTTACGAAACCTTCGCCCGATTGGCCGAGCCCGGTACCTATGACCTGGCGGTCTTTCTCGATGCGCCGCGACTCATCCATTGTTTCAGCGTGGAGGTTGCCGCTCCGGGCCCCACGGCCCCGGCCGAGGCTCCCATCCGCCTGGTGCAGGAGCGGCTCCGATTTCTGCCCGGCGGCGGTGTGGAGCTCTGGCTGGAGCGGCCGAGCACGGTCACCGCGATGGAACCCGCCAGTGACGTCCCACCCCAAGGAGCCCACGACGAGGAGATCACCCTCTACGTCGGTCGGACCGCCGGTGGCTGGCATCACCGGGTCGTTGCGCAGGCTCTGCCCAGTAACGTCCCCGGCGCGGCGCGGCAATACCGGGCCCGAGTGTTTCCGGGGCGATCCGGTGACTACCTGGTGTGGGCCGAGGAAGGCGATGAAGGCCTGGCCGGTCGAGCTCCGCTGGCACGCCTTCGGGTGCCCGCCCAGCCACGCAATGCTCACGGGACGGATGCACCATGAGCAACCGGTCATCCCTAACGCTCGCCTTGGGCGGGTGGCTCCTGGGCACCACGGTCGTCGCCGTCGGCTGCCTGGCTCAGGCATCACGTCCCGACCACGAGCTCGGTCGTCGCTTCTACGAGCAAGGCATCGGGGTCGACGGAGAGCCCGTCGTGGCGGTGATCGAAGCCCCGAGCCCCGGCATGCCGGGAGTGGAGCTCTCGGCCACCGCCCTGCCTTGCGGCAGCTGTCATGGCGCCGACGGCAGAGGCCGGGCCGAAGGCGGCGTCGAGCCCACGGATCTTCGACCGTCATCCCTGACCCGTTCGCGGCAGGCGGTTACTCCCAGCGGACGTCGGCATCCGCCCTACGACGCGCGTCGTTTGATCCGCGCCGTCACCCTGGGTTTCGATCCAGCCGGCAACCGGCTCGAAACCGGCATGCCGCGATATCGGCTCAGCCAACGAGATGCCGAAGCGCTGGTCGCTTTCTGGAAAACCCTGGATGTCACGCCGAGCCCGGGGGCCGACGACCAAAAGATCGATATCGGTGTCTTGCTGCCCCCGAGCCCCGCCCCCCAAGACCAAGCCCGCCTCGGAGTGCTGCGGGCGTGGCGGGATCAAATCTCGACGGCCGGCGGCATCTACGGTCGCAAGATCGAGCTGCGGGAAACGACGCGTCCCGAGTCGACGAATCCGGCCACGGCGTGGGTCGTTTTGGCGAGGGACACGAGCCACCTCGATGCCTCCGACATCCCAGCGCTGTGGCTCGGCGACGATTCTCGAAGGTGCTCCGACGCGAGTGAGCGGCCTTGTTTCACCATCACACTGCCCAAACGGCCCTCCTTGTCCCGGCGATGGCAATCGCTGGCCATGACCTACAGCCTGCCTCGCGAGCACGTCGCGGCCCAGCTCCAAGCCTTGGCCGCGACCGAAATTCTCACTTCCGCCCTGGAGCAAGCGGGTCGTCGGCTCGACACCGAGTCCCTGGTGCGCGCCTTGCGAGATCGCCACGGTTTCTTCACATCCATCGGCCGCATTCGCCTCGCTTCGAGTCACTCACCCAACACAAACCAACCATAGGACCAAAAAATCATGACCACTTGGGGACCGTTCGATCGCAAGCCCAACCTATTGATCATCTGCACCGACCAACAACGGAGCCTGCAACACTTCCCGCCGGAATGGGCCGAAAAGAATCTGCCCTGGTTAACCCACCTGCAATCCACGGGTGTCACCTTCAATCGAGGCATGTGCAGCTCCACTGCGTGCTCGCCCAGCCGGTCGGCGCTGTTCACCAGCACCTACCCGACGATCAACGGCGTGCTGAAGGTCAACGATACTCTGAGCATGAGTAGGACCTTGCCCATGGGCGGTTCCCTGACCACCCTCGGCGAGGTATTGTCGAATGCTGGCTATCAGCTCGCCTACAAGGGGAAATGGCATCTCGACGGCTCTTTCGCCTCATTCAGCCAAATGCGTCCCGCGGATCTGGATCGCATGATGGTCGAAGACGACGCCATGGAGAACCATTACTCTTTCCCCGAATGGACCTCTCCGGATCAGGGCACCGCGGAGGCCAACACAAAGGCCGAAACCGGAGATGTCTCACCGTTGAATACCCTGGGAGGTGGCACCGTCGACAACGACTCCCGGATCGTCAACGGTCCCCTATACGACCCCAGACAGAAGTCCGCCGGCCAATTTCTGCGCGAATACGATCCGAGCCGTGAGCCGCCCTTCTGCCTCATCGTTTCCATGGCCAACCCCCACGACGTTTGGATCTACCCTGAAAGCTGGGAGCAAGCCGGCTATTCGGAGCAGGCGTGGATGGCGCCGGAATACGACGATTTCGCCCTGCCACCAAGCTATGGCTCGGGGTTGGACAACAAACCCAAGGCACAACAAGACTTTCTCGCCCACTTCCAAGGCGGCCCCCTCTCGAGCGAGCACGCCGAATCCTACGTAAGATTCTATGCCTATCTGCAAACCCTAGTGGACGCTCTGACCGGCGATCTCATTCAAGCCCTGCGGGAAAACCAACACGTCGGCGCGGCCCTGGAGCTGGATACTTTGGTGGTACGCATCTCAGATCACGGCGAAATGGCCATGGCTCAAGGAGGTCTGCGGCAAAAAGAAAATAATTGCTATCACGAAGCCATCCGCGTGCCGATTATTTTTTCGAATCCTCAACTGCCCCAGGGCGAGAGCTCCGACTCCTTGGTGGGCCTCCTTGACATGATGCCCACCTTGGCTGAGATCACCGGTACCGAAATCGACCCGGGATTCGCGATCCAAGGCCAGAGCTTTGCCGGCTCAATCCTCGATCCACGCAGTCCTGGACGACAACAATTCCTTTTTGCCACCGACGACTGCAATTTGACCCAATACACCTCGATCCGCACCCTTGTTCGAGACGATTGTAAATACGCCGTTTATTACAAAGCCGACTACAGCTCGTCTGAAAACCCGATCGTCAATTACAACGGCGAGGTGGATACGGACACCGCAGTGGAATACGAGCTCTACGACTATTCCACCGCCGGCGGGCTCGAGGAAACCGACAATTTGCTGAGCGATCCAGCTGCCGCCGACCATCAGCTCCTGGAGCGCTGGCAAGAGCTGCACGATGCGTTGACAAGTCTGGTCACTGAAAGCTTCACCTGCCCAAACAACTGGTCGGCCACCGGGCCGAGAAATTCGGAGGAAACCGAGTCATAATTTACCGACAACGTGCCGCTCTAATTTTCGTGGGTCACCACATTGATCTGGGCCTGCGGCGATGGTCAGCGGGGCGATACGGTCGCTGATGGGCGGAGGACGTGGCTACCGCGAGGAAGGCAAGCGATGAAGGTTTCTGTGTTCAAGCATTGGGATCGAATCCGATCGAGCTTCTGGTTCCTGCCCACGGTGCTCGCCGGCAGCGCCGTCGTCTTGGCAGGAGTGTCGCGCCGCCTGGACACCTGGGTGACCGCTCAGCTCGAAAACCTGCTCGGCTGGACCTTCACGGGGGGTGCCGAAGGAGCCACCGCGGTGTTGAGCACCATCGCCGGCTCCATGATTACCATCGCGGGCGTGGTGTTCTCCATGACCTTGGTCGCCCTGACCCTCACCTCTTCCCAGCTAGGCCCACGCATGTTGCGCAATTTCATGCGCGACACCGCGACCCAAGTCGTGCTCGGGACCTTTGTGGCCACGTTTCTCTACTGTCTATTGGTCCTGCGCTCGATCCGCTACGACAAGCAAGATCCTTTTGTGCCCCATGCTTCGATTTCCCTCGCGCTGCTCTTCGCGGTGCTGAGCATCGGCGTGCTGATCTATTTCATCCATCACGTTTCTCTTTCCATTCAGGCCAACCAAATCGTGGCTCGCGTCGGGTTCGAGCTGATGGAAAGCATCGACCGAGTCTTCCCGTCATCCGCTGACGAAGGAGACGACGACTTCTCAGCCGAGGTGGGAGCTTCCGAGCCGCCGACGTCACCGGAGCAAGAAAGCTATGCGATCTCCGCCAAATCCGACGGATATCTTCAATTCGTCGAGGTCGGAGCCCTGGTCGCGATTGCGGATGAGCACGACCTGACGATTCGTTTGCAACGACGTCCCGGACAATTCGTGGTCGCCGGCCAAACCCTGGCGCTGGTTTCACCCGAGCATGCGGTCGACAAAGAGCTTGCGGAACATCTCGCCGGCACGCTCACCATCGGCCTGGAGCGCACACCGGGGCAAGACGTAGAGCACAGCGTCCACAAATTGGTCGAAATCGCGGTCCGCGCCCTGTCTCCCGGGTTGAACGACCCGTTTACGGCCATCGCCTGCATCGACCGACTCCGCGCCGCCCTATGTCGATTGGTCGGACGGGAGCTGCCGGCGGCCTGGCATCGAGGGTCGGGAGCGTCGGGGGACGCAACCTGCCGGCTGATGATCCCGGTGATCGGGCTGCCGGCGATCATCGATGCATCATTCGATCAAATACGGCACTACGGCCGCTCCACCCCCTCGGTGGCGCTGCGGCTCTTGGAAGCCATCGGCACCGTGGCGGAATTTGCCCAGCGCCCCGAGGACCTCGACGCGCTCCGACGCCAAGCGGACATCATCGCCCGGGGAGCCCGGCAGGCCATCACCGAGAGCGAGGATCGCCTGGTGATCGAAGAGACCTACCGAGAGGCCAAGGAGGCCTTGCAAGGCGCAGCCTGATCCCGCGACGTGATGGCCCGCGATACTCAAGCCGTCAAACGTCAGATCGCGAGCCGTCAACACGGATCGGCACATGGCACCTGGAAGGCCGCCGGCAAACCCGCTAAGCTAGCGCGCCCATGGCGGATATCACTCCAGAAATCGACAAGACCGAGCCCTCATCGACTGTGGAGCGCCTTCGCTCGGCGATGGAAACCCTGGAATCCATCGTCGAGGACCGGGCTCTGCTCGTGGAGCTGTCCGAGGACGAGCAACGGCGCTTGCTCGAAGCGGCCGGTTTGGTGTGGTGCCCCGACACCAAGGCCCGTCGTCGGCTGGTCAAAGCCCTCGCCGCCAAACGCCGGGCTGAGCGCATCGAACGTGAAGAAAACGTCTTGCATGAGACGGGCATCCGCGAGCTGCGCCGAAAGCCGGTGTTTACCACGCCGAATGTATTCCCCCCACCCGAGGAGCAAGCGCCCCGCGAGGTCACCCCCTTGGAAGACGGTCAAGAGCGGCATTGCTACGTCTGCAAGCGGGACTACTCGGCGGTCCACCACTTCTACGACCAGATGTGCCCGGATTGCGCCGAGCTCAACTACCGCAAACGCACCGAGCTGGCGGATCTCGGCGGTCGGGTGGCGCTGCTGACCGGCGGACGGGTCAAAATCGGCTACCAAGCCGGTCTCAAATTGCTGCGCTGCGGGGCGCGCCTCATCGTCACCACACGCTTCCCGCGGGACGCGGCGAAACGTTACGCCCAAGAGCCCGACTTCGAAGAATGGGGCGATCGCCTCGAAATCTTCGGCCTGGATCTCCGGCATACCCCGAGCGTGGAGGAATTCTGCGGTGAGCTGATGAAGTCCCGGGATCGCCTCGACTTCATCGTCAACAACGCCTGCCAAACCGTTCGCCGTCCCCCAGCGTTCTACGAGCACATGATGGAAGGGGAAACCGCGGCCGCGAGCACCCTGTCGAGCCACGAACGGCGGTTGCTTGGGAATTACGAAGGTCTGCGGGGTTATCGCCTGCTGCCGGAAGCCGGAGCGACGGGCCGCAGCTCCGGGGGAAGCCTAGGCCCAGGGGAAAGTCCTGCTCCCGGCTTGACCCACGCCGCCGAGCTGTCTCAGGTACCTTTATTGCCCGACGAGCTGGAAGCCCAGCAGGCCCTCTTTCCCGTCGGACGGCTGGATCAGGATCTCCAACAAATCGATCTCCGGGAGACCAATTCCTGGCGCATGCTGATGGCCGACGTGCCATCGGTGGAGCTGCTGGAGGTGCACCTGGTAAACGCGGTAGCACCGTTCCTGATCAACGCGCGCCTCAAACCCCTGATGCTGCGCACCCCCGAGCGCGACAAACACATTGTGAACGTGTCCGCGGTCGAGGGTCAGTTCTATCGCAACGCCAAAACCACCCGTCATCCCCACACCAATATGGCCAAGGCGGCGCTCAACATGATGACGCGCACCTCAGCGGCGGATTACTTCAACGACGGCATCCACATGAATAGCGTCGACACCGGTTGGATCACCGACGAGGACCCCGCAGCGATCGCCGCCCGCAAGGTCATCGAGCAGCGCTTCCACCCGCCCTTGGACATCGTCGACGGCGCCGCCCGCATTGTCGATCCGATCATCGACGGCATGAATTCGGGCGTCCACATTTGGGGTAAATTCCTGAAGGACTACAAAACCACGGACTGGTAGCAGCCTAGAAACAGGTACCACGTAAATTCTCAGGAGCGCTGCCTATGCTGAAAATCTGGGTCGACGCGGACGCTTGTCCGGTCAAAGCGGAAATCTACAAAGTCGCCAACCGCTACGGCCTGCAGGTCACTTTGGTCGCCAACTCGTGGATGCGGATTCCAGACCGCTCGAACCTGTCGCTGAAGGTGGTGGGCGGCGGCATGGACGAAGCCGATCGCTGGATCGCGGAGCACGTCCAAGCCCAGGATATCGTGATCACCGCCGACATTCCCCTAGCGGATCAATGCGTGAAGGCCGGCGCCCAAGTCTTGGGGCCGACGGGCAAACCCTTCACCGAGGACAACATCGGCGATGCCTTAGCCACCCGGGATCTGCTCGAGGATTTACGTGGCACCGGCGAGATCACCGGCGGGCCTCCGCCCATGGGTAAACGGGAGCGCTCCCGTTTCCTACAGAAGCTCGACGAAATCGTGCAGGCCGTCCGCCGCGCCCAAGAGACGGGCGCTTAGCCCTTTAAGTGAAGGGGCCCCGAGGGCCCCCTCACTACCGTCGCAGGCTTGGAGTCAGCGGCGGGCTTTGCCGCTCTCGACCATCAATGACCCTCGACGAAACGAACGATGTCGGCCAGCTCAAAGCTCGGAGCGTTGGGCGCGATGCACGGATCGAGCTCGAAGCTCTCTTCGTCCAAATACGAAGTCTTGCAATGGACCAAGATGCCGAGGAAGACCTCGAGCAAGATCGCCGAGCCCACCGGCCCCAACTGCTCGCCGTCCGAAGCCAGATCCGCTTCGCGCAGGATGTAGAAGAAGAGCGGAGTCGATTCTTCGATACGCTCGCGGCCTTTTCCATTGTCCCCGAATCGGGCATCGAGCTCGTTCCAACCCTCGATGTCGGCGAATTTCAGATCGAAGTTGGCCAGGATCGGATAACCCGCGGCATTCAAAGCTCCGGCCACACTTTGGCCGTCGGGAAGCCCGAGAACATGTCCACGCCGCAGATTCCGGAAAGCCAGGGAACGCTCGTCGGCATCGGCCCGGCGACCCACCACGGGATTCGGCAAGCGGATCAGCTCGTCTGCCAATTGCGCGTCGAAACGCTTTGACGACAGCGGATGGAAGCAATCGTCCACCGGCAGCAGGAACCGCCAATCCACCGTCAGCTCGGGCGGAACTGCCGAGAATCCAAGGGTCCCGAAGCTCTCTTCGAAAAGATCGATGTCCGGATATTTGCCGTTGGCGGCATACCGCGAGCGCACCAAGGTGTGACCAAAGCGGTAGGCTGCAACGCTGAATTCCACGGGCATCGGAAGGTTGTGGTGGGCGTCGGGCTCGTAGATCAGGGGGAAGGTGCCCTTGGCCAGCTTCTTGAGGGCGAATTCATAGATTTTAGGGTGGCAGACCCGGCGCAGGAAGTCATGGACCACGAGGTATTGATAGTGGTGACGCACCTTGGTTTGCGCCTCCTCAAAATGCTCCTCGATGTCTTCATCACCCAAGCTGCTGTCCAGCACTCGGTTGTGAAAACGATGGAAAAGCAACTGCAGCTGAGAAACGAAAAGATTTTCGTCGTTGCGAGGATCCCCAATCTGTGCGCGCCCTTCCTCGTTGCGTGCCAGATCGTTCTTGTTGACCGAATTTCCTTCCATCAATCGACCGGCGGCGCTCGGCTCGTAGATATGAGGGTTGGCCTCGGGACCGAAGCCGTAAACACAGTCGAGATCGAGGGACGGGGACCGTAGGTTCGGCAGCTCGCTGACGTTGGGCTCCGGGCTGCCTTTCAGATCCGTGGCCGTATCGAGGGTGATGTCATGATCGATGAATTGAGCCAAAAAGGTATAACCCGCGGGCAGACCGGAATCCCCTGAGCTGAAATCAGCGTCGTGCATTGGGCTGCCGACACCTCCGAGAGCCCGCGCTTCGAGTGTCGCCTCATCGTCGGTGAGCTGACGCGGCGAGAGCTTCGGAAAAAGCTTTCCAAAATTGCCCAGGCGCAGATGCGGACAACCCTTTGCTTTTGCCGTTCCATGATGCTGTAAATTCTTTTTTTTCGGTTCCATAAACATTCCTCCAAATAAGTAAGGCTCAACCGCGGCCGAAGCGCGGCTCAGGCGATGGATCGGGCACACGATTTCCGTAAGTTTCCCGCGCATTATACAGCGTAAAACGCTTCGGATCTCCCCCATATGCCTCGAATTCTCCTATAGAATCCCACCCCTACCCATTAAGTACCACGTAGATTTTGGAAGTCTCTCGAATCAGATACCGCTTTCAAACCTTAGACCCCGTGCGACTTCCAGTCTCAAAAAAGAGGGCATACCTCCCCCTACCCAGAATCTGGTCGCGAGCATTCCGATCTGTGAGGCCACCAAAGAAGAGACGAAAGAAGCGTCACCCGGGTTGGAGAAGCTCCGGAGCAGGAGTCTTCAAGGAAGACCCGACCACCGACAAAATCGGTTCCATGAAGGACCGTGCAGGTGGAAAGGTGTTCTCTGGGAAATCGACCGTAAAATCACCGATCTTCAGGCGCTCAGCCGCGCCGCGGTACGCCGCGAGGATGAAAGACAGGGCCTCGTGCATCTCGTGCCATGCTCTTTGGGTGAATGCATGGAAGAGGGGCTTGGGCGTCGATTCTGGCTTCGAAGCTTGTGCTTCCTCAGGCCGATCATGAGGATTCGCGTTGAGGACCGCGTCCACGCCGAGGGGAGCCGTTCCCTCTGCCCGATGCCTCGCCGCGGTGTCCTCTTCGATCTTTCTCACCAACTCCAACGCCATCGACCGCCGCTGATCACGACCCAGGTGCTGATGGCAAGGCAGGGGTTTGAGCTCGAGGCTCAAATGCTCCGTGAAGTCGTCCAGAGTGACGTCCTCCCCGCGAACCAGGGCTCGGCAGTAGGCGGTGCGATCGATCCAAATACCTTGCAAGGGCTCGCCGGTGATCAAGGCTTCGGAGAAAGGCACGCCCGGCCAGTCGAGCGGCGAGTCCACGAGATTTTCCTTGGCTCCGTGGCTCAAACAGTACGCGAGCCGAGCGGCCTGAGCCTCGGCTTCGTCGGAGAGCTGGGTGCAACGGTAGCGTTTGGGGAAAGTCGGATCCTCCCAATCGTAGAGCTTACCGCTCTCGATGGACAGCTTGCGGGTGAAGTCCCGCATGAATCCGGCCTGGTCCCTGACCGTCTGGCAGCTGAGCAGGAGGTGAAAGTGTCCGCTCATGCAAGCGCCGCCGTGAATGTCGACGGCGTGGCGTTGTTGGGCTTTGGCCAGGGCGCCGATGATGAGGGCGTTCATTCTCGGCCCGGGTTTGATCAAGTAGCGCCTCTGGAAGGTTCGATTGACGACTTCGACCAAGGCACCGGGTCGCGTGTGGATGCGAGGTATTCTCGGCATATCAAGCTCTCCTTTATTGATTTGTGCGCAGCGCACAGATGTGCGCAGCGCTCTCAATAGAGCTTGGACGTAAAAACTCCCTCGAATTCTGCTCAGATTCAAAAATTGCTAAAAATATGGCCCCACCGAGGTGCTAACGCGAAAAAGGTGCCACTTAGTTCTGGTGGCGGTTCTGGTGGCGGCGCACAGGTGTGCGAGCGCTCTAATAGAGCTTGGACGGAATAATGACCTTGAATTCTGCTCGAATCCGAGTATTTTTAAAAAAACTCACCGTGAAAAAGGTGCCACGTAGTTTCTGGTGCCGGGTTCCTTATAGGGATTTTAAGTATTCCACCAGATCCCAACGCTCCTCATCGGAAAGCCGCGTCCCGAATTCGTGCCCGGCATTCGAGCTACCTTCGGCGGAGGTATCGAAGACGAAAATTGGATCCTCCACCTTGGAGGAATAACCCACCCGTTCGGGATCATAGTCCCGATGCCCGACGGGAAAGCTCTCGGGACGCTCCTCAGCGGGCAGCAAAAGATCGTAGAGCGTGGGCACAGACCCGTTGTGCAGGTAGGGCGCGGTGGCCCACACGCCGTCCAGCCGCCGAGCGATGTACCTACCCGTGCCCCGCCATTCCGGCGGATGGGCGCGCTCGTGACTCCGGGCTTCCTCTGGGGAAATGTCGGCCATTTGATAGGCCGCTACCTCGATCTTTCTCACGGTCTCTGAAATGGCTTGGGGAAACGGCTGTCCGCCCTCGGGGCGTAGGAAATTCTCCGCTCGATTCGGATCCGTGCCGACGACGGAAAGCTTGATCAGCCGACCGTCCCAGGCCTGATGGCAGTCGGCGCAGCTGAACACGCCACCGCCGGGTGCCTCCAATTTACGATGGAAAATCTCCGAGCCCCGTTGCACCTTTTCAGGGTTCAGCTCCGGGAAAATCGCCGGCCAACCCGGGGTCTCCAACTCATCCAAGATCGCTTCCAACGCCCAAACGTTGCGAGGCTTCAAGCTCGACACTTGGGTCTTTTCATCGACATAAGCTCCAAGAGCCACCGCTTGGGCGATATTCCGCTCCATCACCGAGTTGGTATTGCCGTCGGCGTGATACCAAACGAATTTTCCGGCATCGAAGAGGTGGGGAATGCTGGTCGGTGCGGTCAACGGGGTCGGGTTGCGGAACAACAAATTGCGGATGATGCCCCACGGATCGTCCCGGCCCGGACCGGGCACGGGCGAGATCTTGAAAGCGTGGATCGCTCGCAATCCGAGCTGCACCCGATTCTCGAGCAGCTCCTCATAACGATCCACGAATTCCATCAGCTCTCGTAGGCTCGACGCGACACCCGCCAGGCTTCCAAGCTCGCCGGAAAAACCTATCCGCTCTTGGTCCGGCTCAGACTCTCCCTTGAGAATCCGAATGAATATTCGCCCAATCTCCCTGCCGACCTTATCCGCGGGCTCATCCACATCATTGGACAAAGCCTCAGCATAGGTGGCCAGCAACGACTGAGCTTCCGGCGTCAGCACGTCTTCAAAGGCCCGTCGGTGAGATTCCTGAACCGGCTCGAAACGGATGAGTCTCCAAACGAAGAGCAGAGCCTCTGTGGGATCTCCGATCATGTGCAGCACGGAATCATTGACCGCCAGACCGAAGGCTTCGATGTCGGCCATATTCGGCGCGCCGTCAATGCGTAGGGCTCGCCCCCCATACTCGACTTGGCCGGTATGGCAGGCCGCACAATTGACCCCCACGTAATCGATCTTGAGCAGCGAGTAGTCGGGCACGTCCACGGTCCAGCCCACCGGCAGACCGTAGGGATTCCCAGGCCCCTTGTCCGCCGGCAAGAAACCATATCGGTCCAAGGACTGAGAGAAAGGCTCATCCGTATGGATGTCGATCAAAGCGCTGAGGATCGCCACGGGAAAGAGGTCGCTTCCCTCGGTGAGGAACCGCCAACTTTTTTGTTGCTCCCCGGTCAACCCCACGTCGAGATCCGTCACCGGTAGGCGCTCCGGCTGCGTGACGATCAACGGCGGCGACTTCTTGCCGTCGTCGTTCTTGGGTCGACAAGAAACGACCGTAAAAAAGAAAAGACCGAGCACGATCGTCCAAGCTATTCCCGTGGATTTGCGCATAGAGACCTCGGAAGCAATGGGTTTCTTAAAACTTAGCACACTCCAAATTCGTGCCTCATCTGCCTTTAAAGCAAAAGGGGTCCCGGAAGACCCCTACTGGCACCGCTTTCAACGGTCGCTGAGGTAAAAATCAACGGCAGGTCTTGCTGCCACGGCGACCGCGGCATTTGTTGGAGCAGCAGTCACTGTTGGAGGTGCCACGTAGTTTCTGGAGGTGCTTTCTGGACGTGCCACGTAGTTTCTGAATCGACCCCGCGCAACGCACCATCGACTCAATCGAGCTCGCCATCCACAACGTCGACCGCTTTCAGCCGTCGCCCCGTACGGAACCCATTCCAGCCCTGCGCCGGTCCCATGGCGAAGTAGATCAATCCGCTCAGAGCCGAGAGCCCTGGCAGCCAGAAGACGCAGGCGATGGAGGCGAGACCTATGGTCACCGAGATCAGGTGACCGGTCAGGGCTCCGCGGGTAGCGATCCTCTCCGCCTCGTTCAGCTTCAAGTCGTCCCGCAGTCGCCAAGCGCGAAGATAAAGCAAGCTGAACACGGCAAAGATCCCCACGAAGCCACCGCTGTACAACAACATGACCGCCTTGCCGCCGCTGCCCAAGCTCGAGCTTCCTTGGTCCAGCAGCGAGCCGGTGATCAATGCCCCGGCCAAAAACTTGAGGGGATAGACATAGAAGACCACGAAAAACAGCAACAACCCGTTGAGCAACACGGTCACCCCATCTTCGATGCCGAATCGTCGATGGTAGATGTAATGCTCGTACCAAACCCACAACAAGAAGGTGAAGCAGAGGGCGAAGGCCGGGAATTGCCAGAAGACTGCCACCAGCTGGTCGGAGGTTTGTGGCACTTCCAGAGCAACCACTAGCAGGGTCAAAGAAAAAGCAAAGACCGCGTCCGAAAGGCCTTCGAGGCGAGAGACGTCACCTCCGCGCCACCGGAAATGGCGCTCCTCCCGCAGCCTACGGGGCAATAGAACGGGATTGGGGCTGCCGCTCATCGGGATTAGATCCTCCACCAAATGCTTCCGCTGCTCGCCGGGAAGCCGTGTGCCGAGCTCGTAACCCGCGAGCTCGGTAAACTTCACCATGGAAGCCTCAAACCCGTGAGCTTCCAGCAATTTAGCACATCCGACGGCGGGCCTCTGGCGGGTGATTTACCCATAAGAAAAGGGGTCCCGAAGGACCCCTTGTTCAACCCGGCTGGATCTCGGATCAGCGGCAGGTTTTGCTGCCACGGCGACCGCGGCATTTGTTGGAGCAGCAGTCGCTGTTGGAGGCGCAAGAAGCTCCGACCGGCGCACAGCTCGGGCCACCGGGACCACCGGGAACGCCGACGGCATCCCAGGCCTCGTGGACCGCGGCCTCTTCGGTGGCGCCGTAGAGGTTGGCGGCACCCTGGGCGGTGCAGTTACGGGCCGCCTCAAAGTTGGAGTTGCGGCTCAAGCAAGAGGTGTTGGCGTAGTAGAAAATGTCCGCGGCTTTGTCGAAGCCGATCCCGGGCACGTTGTTGCTGGTGACGCCGGCCGGGTGGGAACCACCGGTGACCAGGAGCTTGAACGCCAGGTTGGCAATACCGGAGTTCCAGTGCACACCACCGTTGTCGGAGTTGCCGGTGTAGCGGGTCGGGTAGTAGTCGTAATCGCCGACGGAGGAGGGGTAAGCCATGTCACGAAGACCGTCGTTCGGGGTACCCGGGGTGTAGATATCCTCACCGACCAGCCAAATGTCGCTACCAGTAGCGCCTTCTTGGCGATCGACCAACGCACCGAAGATGTCGGACAGAGCCTCGTTGAGGGCGCCGGACTCGTTGGAGTACACCAGGTTGGACTCGCTGCTGGTCACACCGTGGGTCAGCTCATGGGCGACCACGTCGGCGTCTTGGGAGAGAGGCACGAAGACCACGCCGTCACCGTCACCGTAGGTCATCTGCACGCCGTCCCAGAACGCGTTGTTGTAGTTGACGCTGTAGTGCACGCGGGAACGCATGGTCATGCCCGCATCGTCGATGGAATCACGACCGTGGTTGACGTCGTAGTAGTCGTAAGTGGCGATGGCGAAGTTGTGGGCGGAGTCGATGGCGTTGTCACCGGTGTTGATGGTGTTGCTGGAGCTGCTGGCCAGGGAACCGCAGGAGGTGCCTTGGTTGCAGTCGTAGGTCAGCAAGCTTTTGGCGTAGTGATGCTCAGGATGACGGGCGACCATGCGGCCGGTGTTGGCGTCGGCAAAGATGCGATCGACCTGGGCGCCGTTGAAGTCGACGTAGGAGATGGTGGTCTCCCAGGCGAGGTAGGCGTCACCGTCGTGGCCGATCACGTAGACCAAGCTCGGGGCGGTGCGGACCTTCGAGGGAACGATCTCGGAGCGGCTGAGGGCGCGGCTCAAAGCCTCTTCGGCGTTGAGATTGGCCTTCGCGGGAAGGAATTGACCTTCGGAGAAGTCACCGTTGACACCGTAGATCATGCCGCGTGCGTCGACGTGCATGTAGACGTCGGAGCCGACGACTTCCATGCCGTTGATCGATTGGGTGAACCGGATGTGCTGGTGGCCGACCCGATCGGTGTGGCTACCGACCATCTTCAAGTTGCCGACGAAGTCGTAGTTATCGAGCAGAATGTTCTCGACGGTTAGGGCGGCGCTTTGGGCGGTCATGGCTTTAGCTTGGGTATAACCCAGCTCGCCATTGAGGAACTCGGAGGTTCCGGCAAAAGCCATGGTAGGAACCAAGGCGGCAGACAGGACAGTCACCATCAAACGTTTCAACATCACAAAGACCTTTCGAAAATGCTGCCGATGCAGCGTTCAAATAGGGTGGGCCAAAGGGACCCATTTTTTAGGATTCATGGCAATAGATGACGTTGGCCGGGAAAAAAATATAGGCCGGAGGAAAAAATCCTCACGGCCCCTTCGAGCACGCTCAACAAGCCGAATTTAACCCCAAGAACCGATACCTCTCGACCGGTTTCGCCGCGAGATGAGAATCCGATTCCCCCGCCTCAGGAGCCGGGACCGGAGGCCCTGGCGGAAACAATCAGCAGCTCATCCTCTCCGGGCTCGGTGCTCGCTCTGAGACCGGAGCTGGCGAGACTGGTTTCAAGAGCTTCTTGCAAGCTGAGATCGGCATAGGACCCGAAGACGATCTCGGAAGCGGCGCTTTCGACTTCGGGCGAGGCATAGTGCAGCCGGCGCCCACTTTCGTAGGCCGCCCACACGAGCAGATCATGCAAAGGACGGCCATCGGCGTCGAAGGTCGGTAGAGCCTCTAGGGTCCAGCTCCACAAGGGTCCGCTGGTGGGGATCCGGCGACGGCTGAGGGAGCCGTCGGGACTCAAGATCAGGGCTTCTCCCCCATCGGCGATGTCTTTTCGATCGTCGTGCTCAAGCTCGACACTGCCGTCGCGGACCAGCACCTCGAGGTGGGTGCTCGGTGCATCGAGACGGACGGCGAAGCGGGTTCCGAGATCCCGGACGGTGCCCAGATCGGTTCGCACGGTCACCAGGGCTTCCGACTTGCTCGACGGGGAAGCGTCGCCGGCGTCGGCGTAGATCGCACCGTGGAGCAGCTCCAGGGACGACCGGCTCCGCAGACGCACCCGGGAGTCCTTGTCGAGGCGCACCGCGACTCCGCTAAACAGCCGAATCGCCATGCCGGACCCAGTGGTCTCCACCAGAGCACCGGCTCGGAGGCTATCGCCGAGCTGAGGCAAGCCTTCGATGACTTCTCCGTTTGCCGCCTTAGCGGCGACCTCGACGGTAGCGACCGGCTCTGAAGACGGTAGAAAGCCCGATGGCGCCTTGATCGTCAGCAGCATAGCAGCTGCAGCGGCGAGCAAGCCACCGACCACGCCTCCGGCACGCAGCCGGCGTCGGCGTCTTTCGGCTTGCAGTGTCCAACGCCATTGGGAACGAGCCGCCGATTTGACCTCGGCCATGACGTCGGACGGCACCTCGGGGCGCCGGCCGGCGTGCTTCAAGACCGCGGCAATGGCCGCGTCGTCTCGGCCGGCTCCACCCGGATGATCTGTGTGGTGGGAATCGCCCTGTTTAGAAGATGTGCTCATGCCGTACCTCCGTTCCGGCTCTCGGTACAGATGCCGAAAGCCTCAAAGCCGTCACGAAAGGCGTTTCGGGCCCGGGTCAGCAGCGATTCCGCCGCTTTCGGCCCCAACCCGAGGCGCTCGGCAATCTCGCGCACCGAAAGGCCGTCGAGATATTTCCATTCGAGCGCACGTCCATAGCGTGGCGGTAAACGATCGAGCGTGGTGTGCACCAAGTGCGCCAGCTCCTTTTCATCCAAATCGCGCTCCGGTCCGTCTTCCGCGGCGGGAAGGGAATCGAGGGCGGCGCGCACGTCGTTTTGGTCTTCCAAAAGCTCGACCATCGTGCGCTTGCCGGATTTCTTGAAGTGACGAGAAATCTCGTGCCGACAAATCGTGTAGAGCCAGCTGGCCAACGACGCCTCGCCACGGTACGAGCGAAGGTTGGCAATCCCTTGGCAGATCGCGCTCTGCACCAAGTCGCGGGCCAAGTCGGGATCGCGGACCCGCGCCAGCGTGAAGCGGTAGAGCCCGGGAAAGTGGTCGTCGAAGAAGGCCTCGAAGGCCTGCTCGTCACCCGCGAGCATGCGCTCGGCGAGCGCCTTGTCTCCCGGCTCGAGCTCGGGAAGGCTGCCGTTTTTGAATCTCATCTCTCGCACCTCATGGAAGTGAAGAGTCCCTTGGTCGACAAATCCTTCGCGAGATCCCTAAAAAAGGAGCAATTCATGGCGACCGGGCAGCTCGCAGCACGCCGTAAAAATTTTTTTACCGATATCCGCGAAGGATTTTTCGCGCTCGGAGCTCACTTCCTCCGAACGCGTTCAAGACAGCTTTCGAATCCGAGCTCGATACCCAAGCTCGACACCTACGAATGAGACCCCATTGCCAACAGACATCTGCCGAGAACCTTCAAAGGATACGACATGAAAACTAGGATTTACCTCGTCTTGCTGCTCATCTGTCTGCTCGCTGCCCCGACTTTCGGCCAACAATACACCCAGAGCTTCAACCGCGACGGCTGCACCTTCACCACCACCGGCGAAAATCCCTACTTCCCCCTTTGGCCGGGTTATGCCCTGGTGCTCGAAGGCGAGGAAGAGGATGACGAAGGGGAGCTGGTGGAGATCTCTACCACCAACACCGTGCTGGCGGACACCGAGATGGTCGACGGTGTGTTGACGAGGGTGTTGGAGGAAAGGGAGCTCGAGGACGGCGAGCTGGTGGAGATTTCGCGAAACTTCGTCGCCATCTGCCGCGAGACCGGCGACATCTGGTACTTCGGCGAGGATGTGGACGATTATGAAGACGGCATGATCGTCGGTCACGAAGGCGCTTGGCGCGCCGGTGTGGACGGCGCTACCCCCGGCATCATCTTCCCTGGCACACCGCTGGTCGGTGCTCGTTACTACGAAGAATTCGCGCCTGGAGTCGCCGAGGACCGGGGTGAGATCGTCGCCATGGGTGAAGAGATCACCGTGCCCGCCGGTACTTTCGATCGTACGGTTCAGACCATCGGCACCAGCCCCCTTTCACCGGACGACATGGACGAGAAGGCTTATGCCCACGGCATTGGTCTCATCCAAGACGAAGAGCTCGAGCTGGTGGAGATCATCGAGCCGGCGTGCCGCGGTGACGAGGAGACGCATTGCCTGTCAAACGGCCGCTTCGAGGTCGAGGTCGAATGGCGCGATTCCGAGGGCAACGAGGGCGACGGCAGGGCGATCTTGCCGTCGAGCGACAGCGGCGAGTTCTACTTCTTCAGCCCCAACAACACCGAGCTGTTGGTGAAAGTGCTCGACGCCTGCGACAGCGCCTTCAACAGCTACTGGGTCTTCGCAGCCGGCCTCACCAATATCGAGATCACCCTCACCGTGACGGACACCCAAACCCAGGAGGAGAAGGTCTATACCAATCCGCTCGGCGCCGACTTCCAGCCGGTGCTCGATACCGCGGCCTTCGCCGGCTGCCCCTGACATCCAACCCCGGGACAGATGTCTCTATCCCGGCCTGAGGCCGCCCGCGATGCGACCGGTGGCGGCCTCGGCCGGGTCAACTCGGTTGAACAACGGTCAGATAAATTTCTCGCAAAGGAATTCCGTGCTCAAGCTCAACACCTCTGGCTCTACCTCCAGCTTTGCTAAGCTCGAAGAACCATTCCAGAGGAGCCGGTCCATGCCAGAGGTGCCCACCCTTTCCTTGCGAGCCGTCGCCTCGACGCTCGTGCTCCTTTCGCTCGCCATGGTTTCGAGCACACTTGCCCAAAGCAAGGAGGTCCCCGATCGAGCCCCAGGGCTGGAGACCCTCCGCGCCGGTCAACCGTTGGGCGATGCTTTGACCACCCTGCGAGGGCTCGGGCTCGATATTTTCTACACCAGCCATTTGGTGAGGCCCGAGATGAAAGTCGCCAAAGACGTTCGGTCGACCACGGCCCGCGTCATGCTCGACGAGCTCCTCGCTCCCCACGATCTGCATGCGACAGAGGGTCCAGGCGGTCGTCTGGTGATCGTCGCCGGGCCGCCGGAGAGCTCGGACCTCCACGGTTCGATCCGCAGCGCTGCCAATGGCGCCCCCGTCCCCGGCGTTGAGATCCTTTCCCGGGACGGCCGCTTCTCCACCCGCTCCGACGATCAGGGACGCTTCACGCTTCCCTTGCCGCCCGGGAAGCACCACCTCGAGGCACGTCTTCCGGGCTTCGTCGTCGGCCACTTCGAGGTCGAGCTGCTCGCCGGCGAGCGCACTGAGCGCGATCTAGTGCTGGAAGAAGCTCCGGTGTCCCTCGACGCCATCATCGTCGTGCCCAGCCGAATCTCTTTGATGCGCGAGGATCCCGTCACCGCCCTCGACCTCGACCGTCGCGAGATTTTTCAGCTTCCCCATTTCGGCGACGACATCTTCCGAGCTTTGACCCTGCTACCGGGAATCACCGGCGAGGAAAGCTCTGCACGTTTCAACGTTCGCGGAAGCCGAGCCGACGAGGTGTTGGTGTTGCTCGATCGCATCGAGCTCTTCGAGCCCTATCATTTGAAAGACTTCGGCAGCCGCATCTCGATCATCCCACCGCGCACCCTGCGTGAGGTCAATCTGATCACCGGAGGTTTTCCGGCCCAATACGGCGATCGCATGTCCGGGGTGCTCGACATGACCACCCAACAGCCCGAGGAACGCAAGACGTTGCTCGGCCTCAGTCTGCTCAACTCGGAGATCAGCTCCTCCGGAGTCTTTGGTGAGGGCCGCGGCCAATGGCTGGCCTCGGGACGCCGTAGCAACCTCGACGTAGCCCTCGACCTGCTCGACATCGTCGAGCAGCCGAAGTATTGGGGAACCTTCCTCAAGGTCGACTACTCACCCCAACCGGCTCATCGGCTCACCGCACAAGCCCTTTACTCCGACGATTCCCTCAACTTCTTCAAGGTCGATCCCGGAGACGATCGGGAGCGATTCCGCACCCGCTACAACAACGCCTACGCCTGGCTCACCCACCAATGGATCGCCTCCGCGAAGCTCTTCGCCGAAACGACCGTTTCAAAGGGCGTGGTCGAGCGGGATCGGCGCGGAGAGGGCGACGAGCTGGCGGAGGGGGACGAGGGCCTCGGCTTCGATCTCGACGACCGCCGAAGGCTCGACGTCTTGGGGTCAAGCAGGATTGGAGCCTGCAAGCGTCGCCGTCGCACTATCTGCGCTTCGGCTTCGAGAGCCGCCGGCTCGACACCGTCTACGACTATTCCAATAACCGTCTGCTCGACGATCCGCTCGAAGACATCCGCTTCGAGCCCCGGACCGGTACCACGTTGTTTCGGCAGCGACTCGAAGGTGACCAACGAAGCGCTTATTTGAGCGATCGCTGGCGGATCACCGAAGACGTGGTGCTGGAGCTGGGTTTGCGCTACGACGAGCAGACCCTGACCGACGATCGCGACACCAGCCCCCGATTCAATCTCGTGTGGGGGCTCGGAGAAAAAAGCACCCTGCGCATTGCCTGGGGCCATTTCTTTCAGAGCCAGCGTCCTTACGAGCTCCAGGTAGAAGACGGCATCACCGAGCTCGCCCGAGCCGAGCGCACGGAGCAACGGGTGCTCGGCTTTGAGCGCGCCGTGGGCGGTCGCTCCAACCTGCTCGTACGGATCGAGGCTTATCAACGGCTGATCGACCACCCGCGCCGCCGCTATGAAAATATTTACGAGCCCAACAGTGTTTTTCCGGAGATCGAGCCGGACCGTATCCTTTTCACCCCGGAAAGCGGTGAATCTTACGGTCTCGAGCTCTATGTGCGCGGCAAGCTCGGCAAAGTCGATTGGTGGGCGTCCTACGCCTATGCCCGGGTATTCGACCGCATCGACGGTCGCGACGTGCCGCGCCGATTCGACCAGCCCCACGCCATCACCTTCGACGCCGGCTTTCCGATCGGTGCCTGGCACGCCAACTTCGCCTGGCGTTACCACAGCGGCTGGCCGACGACCCGCCTCTTCGGTGTGATCGAAGAGGACGACGAAGGCGAGCTCGAAGCCGTGCCGGCCTTCGGCCCCTTCAATGGGGAGCGGCTCGCCCCATACCATCGCCTCGACCTGCGTCTGAGCCGCGAATGGCAAAAGAAACGCGGCACCCTCGGTTTCTTTTTAGAGATCCAAAACCTTTACAACCGGCGCAACCAGGCCGGCATCGACCCGGACTTCGATCTCGAGCTGAGCGACGAAGGCGCCATCGACCTGCGGATCGAGGAAGAAATCTGGGACGGATTTCTGCCGTCCTTCGGTATCACTTGGGAGTTTTGAATGAGCTCATCGAACGACCACCCATCAAAGCATAAGACTTCCACCCGGAGCACGAAAAACACCTGGCGGCCGTCGGCCCAAGACCATTCGAGCCGCGCCTGGACCGGCTCGTTCACTGCCCGGGACGCCGCGCGCCGACCGGCCGAGGTGACTCGCCGACCCCTGAACCTGCCACCGATCTTGGGTCTCGGCCTGATGTTGCTGGTCGCCGGTATCGGTGTCTGGCTCGCTTCGGACTACCTCACCGGAGATTCGGCGCTATCTTCGAGCCGAGCCACCGATGCCGTGGCCGTGGTCGAGCTGGTGCGCGGCCCGGTCCAGCTGGTGCTCACCGAGCCCGACAATACCCTCCGGCGGATCAAAGCCCGACCCGGTCTCGAGCTTCCCGCCGGCGCAGTGGTCGAGCTCGACTCAGCGGGCGGAGACGAAGGCAACGGCATGGCCGTTCGTCTCGGCGGCGGCTCGTCCGCCCGTTTCGCCGCCGGCTCGCGCGCCACCCTCTCAAGCCGAGACCGGATCGATCTCGAGCGAGGCGCCGTCTATGTGGACTCGAGGCAAGGGATTGGCGTCGAGGCGATCGCCGGGGATCCCGTGGAGGTGCGAACCACCTTCGGCATGGTGCGCGATATCGGCACCCAATTCGAGGTCCGTTTAGAGACCGACGCCGGCGATGAGCCCGTGTCCACAACCGACCGACCCGTGCTGCGGGTTCGGGTACGGGAAGGGCGAGTGGTCTACACCGCACCCACGGGCTCCGAGCACCAAGCTGCGGTCGGCGAGGAGCTGCGAGTCCTGGCCTCCGGCGGGGTGGAGCGGGCCCCAGCAGCGATTTACGGACCCCGTTGGCAATGGGTGATCGACAACGCGGCGGTGCCCGAGGTCGAAGGACGATCCCTCAGCATCTACCTCCAATGGCTCGAACGGGAGGGCGGATGGGCGCTTCGCTACGAAGACCAGAGCCGGGCTTTCGCCGACGACACCAAGCTCTTCGGCAACATCCACGGACTCTCGGCCAAGCAAGCGACCCCGATGGTCTTCGCCGGCAGCGGCCTCGTCTACGGCATCGAGGACGGCGAGCTGGTGATCTCGAAGCGCCGACCCTGAACCATCAGGGCAGCGGACCTCCGTCGAGGCCGGGGGTCGAGGCCGGGGGCCGACGCCGCGAGCAGGGCATCGAGCTCGCGGCTTCGCCAACCGGACGCCCTCAGCTCCTCCACCGAGGCCATTGCCTGCTCCCGACGGTCGAGCAACAAAAGCGCCACCGCGCGGTAGTGCCGATCGCTGAGGTCTTCCGCATCCGGCGGCAGCAGCTCGAGAGCCCGACGCCAGAGCTCTTCCGCCGATCCACCCCGGGCTTGCGCCAAGCGCCCCCGCGCCAAGAGCACCCGCGCCCTCTGGATCCACACAGAGCGCCGGGGCTCCTCCGGCTCGGCTTCTAGGCCCGAGGCGTCCAGGTCCCGTTCAGCGCTCTCCAACAACATCTCCGCCTCGTCAAGCCGCTGCCCGCGGATCAGCAGCTCCGCCAGATCCACAGCGATCCCGATTCGCCCCGGATTTGGGGCCTGGACCTCCTCCAACAGGCCGAGGGCTCGACCATAGAGCGCTTCGCCGGCCCCGTCGTTGCCGGCCTCTACTTCCAGGTCGGCCAAACGGTGCAGCGTCGAGGCGATGTCGATGCCATCCTCGCCGAAAGCCTGTCGCTGGATCTCAAGCGCCTGGTCGTAGCGCTCGCGGGCTTCCGCCAGCTCGCCCCGCGCCAGCAGGGAGCCGGCCAGATTGGCCGAGATCGCCGCCCACTCCGGATGTGACTCGCCGAAAGCTCGGGCTTGAATGGCGAGCGCTCTCCCATAAAGCTCCTCAGCGACGAAAAAACGGCCGCGACGCCGCTCGACCTCCGCCAAGTTGTTGAGCGCTGCTCCCAAACGGGGGTGGTTCTCGGGCAGGATCTTCTCCAGCTCGTCGAGAGCCCGGCCATAGAGCTCCTCCGCCTCACCCAGCCGCCCTTGCGCCAAGCGCACGGCGGCTAGGTTGTTGTAACCGGTCGCCAGCTCGGGATGATCGTCACCCAACTTCGTCCGATACAGCTCGATCGCCTCGTGCAGCACCTCGGAAGCCTGGCCGAGCCGGTTTTGGACCCGGTAAAGGTCGCCGAGATTCATCAAGCAACCGGCAACAGCCGACCCATCCAGCGGCTCCTGGCTCCGATGAAGCTCCAGGGCCTCGACCAGCAGCTTCTCGGCCGCGACCTCGTCGCCGCGGGCGCGCTCCGTGACGGCGAGATTGTTGAGGCTGGTGGCGATATGCGGATGATCCGCCCGCAGGTGACGCCGACGGATGCCTAAAGCCTCCCGTGACAAATCGGCGGCACGCTCAAAATCCCCCACCTCGTGCTCGAGACCAGCCAATTGATCGAGGGGTGAGGCCACGGCCAGCGATGAGGAGCCATGCTCGGCGCGGATCAGCTCCAGGGCGTTTTCGAGCAGCGGACGGGCCTGCTCGTAAAGACCGAGCTGCCGCTGCGCTTGGCCGATGGTCAACATCAGGTTCGCCCGCAACCGCGGCTGATCCTCAAGGGAATCTAAACGCGCGGCGCCCCGCTCCAAGAGCTCTACCGCGGTGATGTCACGCCCGCGCGCGCGCTCCGGGCGGGCCAGCGAAAAAGCGTCGAGCAAAAAGGCCGACACCTGCTCCGCCTCCTGTTGAGCCAGCGTCGCGGCCACGGTCTGCCGACGCAGGTCGTGGGTATATTTGAATAGGGCGGCCACCAATAGGAAGGCCACCGCCACCAGGCCGGCCCGTCGCCACCAGCGTCTTTTTTTGTCACGAATCCAGATCAGCCGTTCCAGGGCATCCTTAGCCGAGGGGCGCCCCCTCCGGCGGAGCTCCGTCTCGCGCTGCCCTCCCCTGTGCTGCCCGTTCCCGATGTTTGGAAATGATCGTCACTTGGGTGACGTCGGAGCTGCCCATGGTTACGGTGTCGTCCGTCACCTCGGCGTCGTCGCCACCCTCTGAGCCGACGTCCGGCTGGGTCCTATCAAGCGGCGAGCCGTCAACAGCGGCTAAGCGGGTCGGCGCGGAGCTGCCCTGCTCGGCGGTCTCGGCTTGATCTGGCCCCTTGGGCTCACTGACCCAACCCGCATCGGTGATGCTTTCCACGGTCGGAAACGCGGAATCGAAAACCGACGCGAGGCCGAAATCCAAAACCTTCACCTCACCGAGATCGGTGAGCATGACGTTGTCGGGTTTGAGGTCGCGGTGCACGATGCCCCGGGCATGGGCGGCCACCAACGCCTCCGCGATCCGCTCCGCGATGAAGAAACGGGCCGATGGCTCGAGGCCCTCTGCCAGTGCTTGTTTGAGGCTCTGCCCTTCGATCAGCTCCAGGGAAAGAAAGAGACCGTGCTCGCTCTCGATCAGCTCATAGAGACGGCAGATGCTCGGGTGATCGAGCCTCGACAGCACCCTCGCCTCGCGCAGGAATCGGCCCCGGGCCTCGTTGTCCAGGCGCTGGTCGGCACGGATCGACTTCAGGGCCACTCGCCGACGAAGGATCTCGTCGTGGGCGATGTAGACCTCACCCATGCCCCCCTGACCGAGACGTTCGACGATCCTCAGGCGGCCTATCCGTCTATCGATGAGATCCATGTAGGCCAGATTACCACCAAGCGGTTACCGCCAACCCGCCACCGTCACTCGCCTGAGCCGGACTCCAACAAACCGCTGACCCTCTCGGCATTGGTGCGGTAGACCGTCAGGTTCGGATGCTCCTGTGCCTCCGCCATCTGGGCAGCTTTTCGGTAATTGGCCAAGGACTCCTCGAGCTGGTTTGCCGCTTCCAACGCCTCGCCCAAGCTGTCGTAGACATTGGCGGAGCCCGGAAAACGCTCGGTGTTGGCTCGGAAGATCTCGATCGCTCGCTCGACGTCCTCACCCAAGAATCGATAACCGAGATTGTTGATCGTCGCCTCTGGGGTCGAGAGCTCATAACCGTACGATTCCGAGAGGGCCGCATAGTGGGCGTCGATGGCCCGCAAGCCCTCCTCTCGGGCGAACGGCGGCACCTGCCATTTGGGGAAAAAGAAGCGCAGACCTTGGTACACGCTGACGACAGGGATCGAGCCGTGATCCTCGCCGTCGAGCAGCTGGGCTTTCCAATCCAGCCCTTCCGGCGCCAAATACCGCAGCACGGCCTGGAAATTGCGGAATTGCTCGCCCATGTCGCCGGCTTCGTCCGCGAGGGTAGCGTAAAGCCGGTGCGTCAGGTCCGGCCGACTTTCGAAAAGCTTGCGCGTCCGCTCCACGGGCTCACCGTCGTCCCACCACAGGCTCGGGCTAATGGCCAGGGTGGCCTGAAAGAAACCCGGTTTGGTGGTCAAGGCGTGAACAGCAAAAAGGCCGCCGAAAGAATGACCGACCAAGACACGAAACGGAACCGTGCGATAGGTGCTTTCCACGTAGGGCACGAGCTCATCGGTCAAGAAATCGAGGAAACGATCCGCGCCACCGCCGTTGAGCACCGCTTGGGCTCGAAAGTCCTCGACGCTCTCCGCGTCGACATTTGTTACCGCGGGAGTGAGATCGCGGGTGCGATTGGTATTTCTCACACCGACCACGATCATCTCCGGGATATGACCGGTCCGCGCCAACGACTCCACCGTGCCGCTGGTGTGGAGAAAGCGGGTGCCCGCGTCGAGCAGGTAGAGCACGGGATAGCGGGCTTCGGACGACTCGTAGCCGGTGGGCAGATAGACCATCAGCTCACGATCCTCATCGAGGATCTTCGAGTGGAGGTTGTCCGTCCGGCCCAAGGTCAGGGCCGGCTCGGCGGCCACCGCCGGTCCAGCCGCCGAGACCCAAAGGGCCGCCAACATCCCGAACGCTCCCAAGGCCGTCGACTTCGCTCGCTGCATCTGAAACATCCATGATCTCCTGGACAAATATTGGGTTCGCCAGGGGTTACGCAGGAAGCGCCGAGATGTTTTCGGGCAGAGCTCGGTCGGTCGAGACGACGGCTCCAAGAGGCGATCGATGGGGTCAAGAATCTGGGATCGTCGTCGAGCCGCGAGATACGGCCCACAGGAAATAGACCATTCCTAGGGCGATGAAGGTGCCGGCGAAGACGGCAAAAGCCATGAATCCCATGGGGGTCTGGAGACCGAGCAGGCTTAGACCCTGGGCCGCGAGCCCGACGAGCAACAGCGCTCCGGATCGCCGCAGCTGTCGTTCCATCGTCCTCGTCGCCCTCGAGGGATTCGCGCCGTCCCTCGGATCGCCTTCCCGCTGTGCTGTTTTTTCGGGCTGTGCTGTTTTTTCGGGTTGCGCTTTCTTTTCGGGCTTCGCCGTCTTTTCGGGCTTCGCCGTGTTTTCAGCTTGCTCAGCGCTGAGTCTAGCGGAGCTGTCGTCGGTCATGGGTTGCTCTCCAGGGGATCCTGCCACCGCTCAGCCCCGTCGAGCTCGGAGACGGCATGTACCACGTCGTGACATTCCAGGCAGGAGATTTCCCCGGCTCGCAGCTCGGTGGAATAGTCCTCGTGGGCGCTTTCGAAGGACCGGGCTCCGTTGTGGCAATGCAAGCATTCGCGATTCTGATACGGCTCGTAGAGCTCGATCTTCTCGGGCATCTCGCCCAGATAATAAACATATAAATGCTGCAGACCCGCCCATTTGGCCTTGTAGTCACCAAACATGGTGTACTGAGTATGGCAGGTAAAACACGCTCGATCACGATCGATCAACCGGTTCTGAAAATGAACCGCCGGCAGAGCCGACGCATCGTCGACCCACAGGCTTTCGCCGTAGGGCTCCATAACATGGCACGACAGACAGAAATCGGTGCTTTTCGAGCTTTCCAGATGCAAGGTCATGCCGGCCCACAGGCAAGCGGCGGGCAGCAGAAAGAAAACCACGAAGGCCAGGATTCTGCCCATCCGCGAGGTCGCCAAAACGGGACGCGCCGTCAGGATGCCCAACAGGACGGCGGTCAATGCCATCAAGGCTCCGAGGCTTTGCAGCGCGATTTCAGGAATCATGAGCGTCCGCTCCCCTCAACCGGACGTAAGCCGTGGATCGACGCTCAAGGGTCGGCCTCTTCGGCTTTCAGCGAGCCCAGCCAATCGACGATAGCTTGCAGCTCTTCGTCGCTTCCCTTAAAAGGTTTCGTATGTTTTTTCCCATTCTCCCCGACTTGCTCACGCTTGATATAAGCGACCATCCACGACGTCTCATGGCGATCACCGACCCCCGCTAGATCGGGACCGAATAGTTTTTCGATCTTACCGGTGCGGCTGATCCCGTGGCTTGCGACGCTGTGGCAAGACTCACATTTTTGCTCCAAGAGCTCGACTTTGCCGGGATCTTCCGCCCCATCGGCTTCGGCGGCCGAAGATGCCGCCGAAAGGCCGAAAACTAAGCATGTCAGGGCCAGGTAGCTCCACTTCATACCAATGACTCCTTTGGGTTTGTGGGTCGTGAGCCGGATATCAACGAGACTACGATCTCGAGCAACCGAGCACACCGCCCCATCGGGCGGGAGACCCCTACCCGACCGACATTCCCAAGCCCTACCCCTCCGTGTACCCGACCCACGTGCTGCCCCCGCCCCGACGCGTATGTCGGCCGGGCCCAGGCTTTTCTAAGATGTTTCTACAGCTCAGATCCAGGAGGTTTGTATGAAGAGCATGAAGAGCTCTAGACGAGCTTGGCCGCCGATCGCGTTCACCATCTTGCTCGTCTGGGGTCCCATCACCTATTGGGGCGAAGCGCCCACGGTGGGGGCCTCACCGGCGAGCTCAGACAGTGAGGCGAGCACTGCCGTTGCGGGCTCGGGGTTGGAATACATCGGCAGCGAGAGCTGCTCCGCCTGCCATGATTCCCAGGCGCCCGCCCTAGCACCCACCGCGCACGGCTCCGAGGCCTTCGCAGCCCGGTCGGAGCATGGCTGCGAGACTTGCCACGGTCCGGCAAGCGCCCACCTCGACGATCCGGAGGCCCCCTACGGCGCTTCGTTACGGACCGCTGAGCAATCGTCGAGCGTGTGCCTTTCCTGCCACACCGACGACCATTCCCGCTTCCCCACCAACGCCCACGCCCGTGCCGGTTTGGGCTGTATCGACTGCCACAGCATTCACGGAGAGAGCGGTTGGACGGTGTTGGACGAAACCTCCACGACCTCTCAGCCCACCCCCTTCACCACCGCGCGCATCACGGGTTCCTCATTGGCCTGTGTTCAATGCCACACCGACGTCGCCGGAGAATTTCAATTCAACGAACGGCATCGTCTGCAGGAAGGCATCATCGGCTGTGCCGACTGCCACGATCCCCACGGCCCCACACCCCGGACCCGGCTGGCTGGTTTCAAACAGGAATCCTGCGTCGACTGCCATGCCGACAAAGGGGGACCGTTCGTCTTCGAGCACGGCTCCGTGCGGGTGGAAGGCTGCGCCGCCTGCCACACCCCCCACGGCTCACCGAATCGACACATGCTCACCCACCAACGGGTCGCCGAGCTGTGTTACTCGTGCCACGTAGAGGTGCCTGGTTTCCATATTTCCGGCGGCCGCTTCGGCCTCGACACCCAGTGCACCAATTGCCACTCCACCATCCACGGGTCGAATTTCAGCCCGGTCTTCTTCAAATAGGGGGCGAGGCGCACCATGAGCACCTTTAAGCACCTTCTTGCCACGATTCCCAGAGCCCGGGTCGTCACCACGATGCGGCCTACGCCGACCAGGGCCACCCGGTTCCTAGCCTTGTCATTGCTGGCCCTGCCATGGCTTGCCGCCCAACCGGCGTCGGCAGACGGTGATGCCGACGGGCAGATCATGCTCGGATATCGGTGGGTGGACGTCGATGGCGCCGAGCGCAAATTCCGCGAAGACCTGAATCAGGAAGACGGCCCCATTCTCTATCAGCTGGACTTCGACTTGGTCCCAGAGGGGGAGGATCGTTGGGCGGATCGCATCGAGCTCGACGTCAACGATCTCGGCTCGCGCGCTTTCGAAACCGTGCACCTCGGGATCCGCAAATACGGCGCCTACACTTTCAAGCTCGATCGTCGGCGCTCTGAATACTTCTATGAAGACATCATCGTGCCCCCGGAGCTGGCCAATGTGCGGGCCTCCACCGGCGGCGACTTCCATCATTTCGACTTCGAGCGGGTGCGCACTCGGGCCGAGCTCGATCTATTCCTGAATAAGCGGGCCAAGCTGAGCTTCGGCTTCGACCAACACACCAAAGAAGGTGACGGCACCACCACCCTCGACATCAGCCGAGATGAATTCGAGACCGACCGGCACATCGACGAAACCCTGCAGACCTCCACCCTCGGTTTTTCTTACACCTGGGACAAGGCCACCTTGATCCTCGAAGAACGCCTGCGGGACTACGAAAATGTGGTCGAGGTCTTCTTGCCGGGTTTCTCTGAGGGTGAAAGCCCTGGTCCAGCGACCCTCGACTTCTATTTCTTCGATCAGCCCTACGACTACGAGAGCCGTGAGCACGCGGTCAAAGTGCTGGCTCGCCCGAACGACCGCCTCGACGTCCGGTTCGGTGCAGAGCTTCACGACCTCAGCCTCGACCTCCACGCCGACGAGAGCTCTCAAGGCCTAGACTTCCGGGGCAATCCGTTTTCGAGCATCGTCACCGGCTCGGGCGACATCGACCGGGATTTGGAGCTCTACGACCTCGAGCTGACCTGCAATCTGAACGACCGGGTGGCCATGGTGGGCTCGGTGCGCAGCTACAGTCTCGAGCAAACCGCGGACTCCACCCTCGGAAGCGACGTCAACGAGGGTCGTTGGGACATCGAAACCACCGGATATGAAGCGGGATTCGTCTTCTTCCTCGACCACGGCTTCACCCTCGGCGCGGGCCTGATGTTGGAGAGCCGTGAGGTCAGCTTCCAACAGCTCGAAAACGACGACGGCATCACCGTCGAAGACGCCGAAACCGACAACGACGGTTACTACCTCAACGCCCTGTGGAAACCGCGAAAAGGTTTCGAGCTGAGCGCCAAGGTCGACGTCAACACCATCGATGACCCGGTCACCCTCGCCACCGCCACCGACCGATCTCGCTATCGAATTCGAGCCCGGAATCGCTGGTCCAACGGCGTGAGCCTATCCGCCGTTTACCAGCTCACCGACTTCGAGAACGACAGCTCGGGATGGCAGGCGGAAACCGAGAAAATCGCGATTCGGGTGGGTTGTCGGATCGACGACGTCGAAGTTTCTGCGGGTTATACCCTGATCGACATCGAGCGTCAGATCGACTCCCTGGTCAACGAGGTTCTGCTCTTCGACGATCTCTATCGAGCCGACACCGACTTCCTCGACGCCCGGGTGCGTTGGGCGGTCAACGATCGGCTGACCCTCGGGGCCGCGGCGCGGATCTACGAGAACGGCGGCAGCTTTGCCCTCGAACGGGAGGAATATCGCGCCTTCTTGGAAACCCGTCTGGCGTCGAAATATTTGCTCGGTCTGACCTATCGCACCCTCGACTACGACGAGACGGAGCAGAGCTTCGACGACTACAGCGCCGATATTGCCGAGATTTCCATCGGCTATCGGTTCTGAGAGAGCGCCCTCTCGGCTGCCTCAACACAGACACGCATTGGCAAAGGCGAGCGAATAGGCTCGCCTTTTTATCTGGCAACAGACGCAAATCGCGCTGGCCGCTCACTCGGGTAGACGTTGTGGTAAATTCTCGGCAGTCACACGCGCTTCTCCTCCTACAATCCGCTGTTTTCCTTCTATGCGTAGCCAATCCGAGATTCTCCGCGAAGTCGTCCAAGGAACCAATCAAGCGCTCGGACCGAAGTACTTCCAGTGCTTGACCCGGAGTCTGGCCTCGGCGTTCGAAAGCCGATATTGCCTGGTGACTCAATGTTCCTCGGCCCACCCAGGACGTGTTCAAACGCTCGCCTTTTGGGCCGGCGACGACTTCATCCCGAATATCGAATACGACCTGCTCGCGACCCCGTGTGAAAAAGTGATCTTAGAAGGGACCTCCTGCGTTTACGGGTCGAATATCCAGGCCCTCTTTCCCGATGATCAAGACCTGGTAGACCTCGGCGTAGAAAGCTACGCGGCGGCTCCGATGATCGGATCCGAGGGCTCGTCGTTGGGGCATCTGGTGATCATGGACACCCGACCGCTCGACCCATCGGGAACCGACCCGTCGCTGTTGGAGCTCTTCGCGGATCGAGCCGCCGCCGAGCTCGAGCGCGTACGCGCCAGCGAGGAGCTGGCCCAAAGCGAAGCCCGACTACGGCAGGTGATCGATCTCGCCCCTTGTTTTATTTTTGCCAAGGACTCCGAGAGCCGTTATATCTTGGCCAATCAGGCGGTAGCCGACGCCTTCGGCACGACCGTCCAAGAAGTGATCGGCAAAAGTGATCAAGAGCTCGCCAGCTCCCCGGAGGAAGCGGAGAGCTTTCGCCACGACGACCAACAGGTGATCGGCAGCGGTCAATCGAAGGTCCGTTACGAAGAAACCATCACCGACACCGCGGGCCGGACACGGCACCTACAAACGACAAAAATTCGCTTTCACACCGGTGATACCGGACAACCCGCCGTGCTCGGCGTGTCCATGGACGTCACCGGGCAAAGGGAAGCAGAGGACGCGCTGAGGGCGGTGGTCAAAGGAACGGCGGCGACCCTGGGAAAGGCGTTCTTTCGTTCCCTGGCGCAACATCTGGCCCTCGCGCTCGGCACCCAATACGCCGTGGTGGCCGAATTTCACGGCCAGATGGTGCGCACCCGGGCCGTATGGGCCGGCGATCAGTTTTTGGACGGCGTGGAATACGAGCTCGATGGCTCTCCTTGCGAGCGGGTGGCCCTCAGCCGGGAAACCACGGCCTTTCCCGAGGCCCTTCAAGAGCTCTTTCGGAGCCATGCCTTGATCGCCCAGATGGGGGCGGAAAGCTATTTGGGCACGCCGCTCTTCAACGTCGATCGAGAGCCGATCGGGCTGTTGGCGGTCCTGGACCAACAGCCCATGGGCGACCAGGAACAAAAAGCCCGTTTGTTGTCGATTTTCGCGTCCCGGGCGGCCGCGGAAATGGAGCGAGAGCAACTCGACGAGCACCGGCAACGGCTCCAATCCCAGGTGTTGCACGTGCAGAAGCTCGAAAGCCTCGGCCTGCTCGCCGGCGGCATCGCCCACGATTTCAACAACTTGCTCTACGCCATCATGGGCAATGCCGAGCTGGCACAAATCCGTTTGGAAGAAGGGGCCAACGAGCAAGTCGACAAACATCTCGAAGAAATCTTGAGGGCCTCTCAACGCTCCGCGGACCTGACCCATCAGATGCTCGCCTACTCCGGCCAGGGCAGCTTTGTGGTCACCCGCATCGACCTCAACGCCTCCATCCGCGAGATGATCGACCTGCTCTCCGTGTCGATCAGCAAGAAGGCGCAAATTGAGCTCGACCTGGACCCTGACCTACCGACCCTCGAAGGGGATGCGACACAAATTCGACAGATTCTGATGAATCTGGTCACCAACGCGTCGGACGCCATCGGTGACCGGCCCGGAACGATTCGAATTCGCACCGGCACCCAAGAAGTCGGCTCCGACATGCCGGCCGACGCCTATTCCACGGAAGAGCTGCCGCCGGGACAATACCTCTTCGTGGAAGTCGCGGACGACGGCTGCGGCATGGACGCCGACACCCTCCAACGCCTCTTCGACCCGTTTTTCACCACCAAGACCACGGGCCGGGGCCTCGGCCTGGCCGCCCTGCTCGGCATTACCCGCAGCCACCAAGGCACGGTACGGGTCCAAAGCCGCAAGGGCGAGGGCTCCGTCTTCACCATCCTGCTACCGCCTTCGGACAAAAACCTGCAAGGTCCCGCATTGCAGATCAAACAAGGTGCTCCCGACTGGCGAGGAGAAGGTTTGGTCTTGCTCGCCGACGACGAGCAAATCGTGCGGGTGATCACCGGAGAGATGCTGAAACAGCTGGGATTCGACGTCGTCAGTGCCGAGAACGGACGCAGAGCCGTCGAGCTCTTCCACAAGCTCCACTCGAAGATTCGATTGGTGGTGCTCGACATGATGATGCCCGAGCTCGACGGCCTGGAGGCCTTCCACCAAATGAAAGACATCAAACCCGACGTCAAAGTGTTGCTGGCCAGCGGTTTTTCCCTTCAAGCCATCCACCAACCGGCGACCGGCGGCATCGACGGCTTCCTGCAAAAACCGATTCGACTCGACGAGCTGCAAGCGGAGCTTTGTCGCATCCTGGGCTGACGCGTTCGGCTCGCCCCAACCCCGAGGAAATTCATCCATGCCGGATTCCAACCTGCAAAACGGGACCATCGTCGGCCGAGTCGTGGGGCTATGGCGTTACCCGGTCAAATCCATGGCGGCGGAGGCGCTGACCGAGGTAGAGGTATCCTGGCACGGCCTGACCGGAGACCGTCGGTGGGCCTTCGTGCGCGACGGCGTGGCCCGTAGCGGTTTTCCTTGGCTGACCCTGCGCCAGCGCGCGGATATGCGCGACTTCCACCCGTCCTTCGTCGACCCCTCTCAGCCCGACACCTCCAAAACCATGGTGAAGACCCCTTCGGGCACAGGCTTCGAGGTCACGGATCCCTTGCTGGCCGCGGAGCTCGGGGCGGGCGCGCGGGTGATCAAACAAGACCGGGGGGTTTTCGATACCTTCCCGCTTTCCCTCATCACCACCCAAACCATCCACCAGCTCGGCAAGGCCGTCGGCCTCCAGCTCGACCCCTTGCGCTTTCGCCCCAACCTCTTGGTGGAAACCAGCGACGACGCCCCATTCGCCGAGGACAGCTGGGTCGGCCGCGAGCTGAGAATCGGCGATCTGCGCCTGCGGGTCGACAAACGGGACGGCCGCTGCATGGTCATCACCCTCGACCCCGAAACACACGAAAGCAGCCCTGAAATCCTGCGCGCCGTCGCGCAAGATCGTGAGGGCTGCCTGGGGGTCTACGGATCGGTCGTGAAGCCGGGGCGTGTTGCCGTCGGTGATCCAGTCGCCGTCCTAGGAGGTCAGTGAAGCGGAGCTCTGCCGCATCCTGAGCCCGCCGACCGAGGGTGGCCGCTGTTTCACGGGTCACCTTCGACGGGTGACCAGGCCCAGCAGGGCCACGAAGAGGGCTCCGCCGATTACCGACCAAACCATCGGGAAGGCCGTGCCACCGATCGAAACCGCGAAGAGCGCGGGCAAGCCGAGGGTCCGTGCCAGCCACATGCCGATGACGGCGCCGACAAAACCCACCGCGATCGCGCCGAAGCAGCCCCCGCGGGAATAACCGCTAAGGGCTTGGCCTGCGGCACCACACACGCCCGCCACGGCCAACAAAACAAGAAGCTCCATGAGCGTCATGATCTTCCTCCTTCTAAGGTGATTGGGAAAATAAGCATCAGCGTTTCCGGCTGGTGACCAAGAGCAGGGCACCTACCGCCACACCGGAAATCCCGAGCCACACCGGAAGGTTCACTCTTTCCTTATCCTTGGCTTGCAGCTCGATGAAGCCGAGATCGACCTCGTGAGTTTCCTTGGTATAGGTAAAGCCGCCATAGGCCAGGATCAACAATCCCAATGCGAGAAGGATGGCGCCGAGTAATTGTTTGGACATGAGGTGCTCCTTAAATGGATGGGCCGAATCGGATCTACACGGACTCGACTCCTTTTAGATGTGTTCGCTACCTCATTAGAGAGCACGATCGATGCCGGCTTCCAAAAAGCCGTTTCTTCGGGCCGAAACAGCTCTTTTCACCGAATCCGCGGCCGAAAACGTGTAAGAGCTACATCTTCTTTGTAGTTCTTTCCCGCCCCTAGAGCTCCCGTCGTCCTCGCGGCCGGCGGGCCGTCGAGGTGCTAAGCTCGCCGAACCTCGATCCGGCTCAACGCCTAGACAGTCGGCCATACAGGCCGTCTCCATCAAGAGATCCCACAGAAAAGAGGCCCCCATGCGCAAGCTCATCTATTTCATTGCCGTCACCGCGGACGGCTTCATTGCCGACACTGACGGGGGCTTCGACTTCTTCCCCACTTCCGGCGGACACCTCGACTACCTGGTCGAGGAGTACCCGGAAACATTCCCAGGGCACCTACGCCCATTGCTCGGGGTTGAAGGCGAGCCCAAACACTTCGATACCGTGCTCATGGGGCGGGAGACCTACGAGGTGGGTCTGACCATGGGGGTGACCAATCCTTATCCCCATCTGCGCCAGATCGTGGTGTCGAGCACGATGACGGAAAGCCCGGATCCGGCGGTTGAGCTGACCGCCGATCCAGTGGAATGGGTTCGGAGGCTGAAACAAGAGGAGGGTCTCGACATCTGGCTGTGTGGTGGCGGCCGGCTCGCCAGAGCCTTACTGCAAGACATCGACGGATTGGTGCTCAAGGTCAATCCGGTGGTGATCGGTCACGGCCGGCCCCTCTTTGACCCGGCGATGCCGCCCCTACGCCTCGAGCCGGCATCCCATGAGGTTTTTGAGGGCGGAGTCGCGATCCTGGGCTATCAGGTCGCGCCGATCCCGTCGGAATGAGCGCTCCATAGGTAACTCAAGCAACTCCGGAAACTCAAATGACTCAATAAGCAAAGGTGGTCACCACAGGATAGTGATCAGAAAGGTCCCTGCCCCGCCAAGTCGATTCTCCTTGATCGCAGTTGTAGGGATCCACGGGCATGGAAAAGGAACGGTCGGCCCTGAGGGGCACCACTTTCAGCTCGAGGGGCTTGGACGGCCGGCGATGCCCGTCGGCGACGAAGATGAAGTCGAGCAGCTCCCGCGGGCAACATCCGCAGACCCGAGGACGCGAGCTCAAGTAGCTGCCGCAACACTCACCGTTGCCCGCCGCGCCGTCCAAACCCACCAGCGGATTGGCTTCGGGATTGCTGGAGGCGGCTCCCTCGGGCATCACCGATGGGACGGCCCCCAGCCGCCCCCGCAGGGTCTCGACCGCCTTGGCGTGGTGGATCCAATCCGTGTTGAAGTCACCGAGCAAGAGCACCGGCTCGGATTCAGCAATCTTTCGGCTCTCCACAAAACGACGCATCTGATCGGCTTGACGGTAGCGGATGCCTTGGAATTCCAGGTCCGCCTGCATGTGGGTCCCGAATAGGTGGTAAGGCACTTTGCGGGCGCCTTTTTCCACCTTGGCGTAGACGACCCCCTTGGCCGCCAAACAATCCGCACCGCGACAAGCATCGCGGTAGATATGGATCCCCTGGGAGGTGATCGGCCAACGCGAGGCGATGAAGATGCCTCCCGACTCCACGCTGTTGATCGTCGGATCGGAGATCACCGGCGTCTGCCACGGGAAACCCGCCTTGCAAAGACCGTAGCTCAGCACATCGTGGTTGAAAGATTCCTGAAAGACCACCGCGTCCAAAGGGCCCCCGGGCATATCAGCCAGCGCCCCGGGAACGTGGGCCATGCGTTGGTCCTGACCATCGGTCACCACGTTGTAGGACCGATCAAAGACGTTGTAGGTGGCCACCCGCAGCTGGTCCGCTGGTGACGTCTCCTCCAGCCGGCGAAAATTGCCGAAGGTCACCCTGCCGGCACGACCGATTCTCGCGGATCCTTCCCGGGAGCAATGGGCCGGTAGGTCGAGACCGCCCTTATGCTGGACCGTGATCTTGCCGCCTTCCGCCGCACAATAGTTCTGTTGGACTCGAGCGACCCCTCTCCGCTCTCCTTTTCGTAGGGTCAGCTCACAGTTCGGACCGTAAAAGGCCTCGCTGCTGATCACTACCCGACGAGCGCTCTGGGACTCCACCTCGCCGGTCTCACAGCCGACGGTAACGATTTCCCAGTCCAGATCATCGGCCAGCTCCACCTCCAGGTCTCCGCAGGATGCAAAAGCGGCCGCCGTCGAAGCCCATACGAGGCCCCATACGAGCAGTCCCGTCGGGAGCAATCCAAGGGTCTGCGCCTTACTCGTTGAAATCCGGACAGCCCATAAATTTCTCATCGTAAGCTCCTCTTTCGAAAGTTTTTCAGGGGAAGTTTCTCCCTAGAAATCGATTGCAGATCCGCCGCTCGGAAACGGGCGAGCTCTCCGGCTCCCCCTCTCCCGTCCCGGGCGGCCCGCGTAGGGAGAGGGGGCTGGGGGGTGAGGGCGAAAGCTCAGGCTACCTGCAGGTGCCCGCGCGTCTCCCCGTCACCGGCTCTACCGGGCTTACCGGGTCAGGGTAAAAATCGCCACCAGGCGAGATCCATCGCCGGTTTCCTTGCGCGAGCAGCGCAGCTCGATGTTCAAGGGCGAAAGCTCGAAAAAGTTGGTGGGATGGCTGGTGACGTCTTTCTGCCAATCCGGCCCGGTGCCATCATTGGCGTTCTCGCAGAGGGTATTGCCGGGATACTGTCCCTGATCGAATCGCGAGTCTTTCCATTCCTGGGCGCTGAGGGTGCCGTCGTGCGGCACCGGGTTATGAAAACCCCCGTACATGTGCGAATCCATCTTCGGATTGTAGGCATAGAACAACATCAACCGATGACGGTCGTGCTCCACCGGCAAGCCGTAGGCAGCGCACAGCTGTGACGATCCGCCGTCGGAATCCACCAACATCACGTTGACGGTTTGGGGCTCCAAGGTCGACGGCGGCCCCCAATCTGAGGTCTCGTCCCGCGACATCACGTCACCGGCGCCCACATGGGAGCCCGATCGAGCGAGGGTGAAATCCGTCTTATTGATGATCACCATTTGGGTCTGACAACCGCCGAGGGTAAATGCTTTCGCCGTTTCTTCCAGAATCTTATTGAGGTCGACCTTAATATCGAAACCGCCGCCTTTGCCGCCCTTGCCCTTAGGTTTATCTGCCATGTCTTTCTCCTACGGTTGATAGGTTATTGCGTCGTTGCTTGCGACCTTAAAGAGCAAGGTCTATGCCGGCAAAAAAGACCTCCTATCCCTCAGCTGACAGCCCGAAGCAGTGTCCAAAAACCTTTCCTAAGTGTCGGAGTGTTCAATGACCGAGGTGTCGGAGTGTCCAATTTCCCCTCGGCTCAAAATCTTCGTAATATGGACCACGTTTTGAGTAAAATCGCGGCCAAACCGGCCAGATCCGACCACCTCATCCCATTTTCGTTCCACCCAGAAGGAAGGCGTTATGGCAGCCTCAAGAACTACAGCTCGAAAGCCCGCAGCCCCACCAAAACCCCGTGTCGTCGTCATCACCTTCGACGCCGCCACCTCGACCTTCGCGATCAACCCGAATCCGATCTCAATCCCGGGCGGGCTCACCACCCTCTACTTCGCTTTACAAACCGCCAACCGTGGCTGCGCCGAGATCGCCGAGCTGCTGGCGATCTTCGAGGACAAGCTGATCAAATCCGCCGAGGCCGTCGACGGCTGCGACCAACTCTGGAAGGTGGAGATCGACAACGAGGGCAAGCATGAAAAGCTCGCGTCCTACGGATATACCGTCCGGGTGCGATATGCGGGCAAAGAATTCGTCAAGGATCCCACGGTGATCCTGGAGCCGCCCAACATCGAGCCCCCGGACGGCCCCGACGGACAAACCCGCGATTAGTCGTCGTTCATCAATTCCTGAAAGCCCGGGTCGGCGTGGAGGGTTTCGAACCAGCTCAAGCGGAACCACGCCGGCCCGAAATCCCGACGGGCCCGCTTGGCGTGGGCCAATGCCGAGGCGGGCTCGCCGATCAAAGCCAAAACCAGGGACGCCTCATAGGCCACCTGGGGATGGCTCGGGGCCTCCTGCAACGCGAGGTAGATGGCCTCCGCGGCTTGTTGGGCCCGGCCGGAATGGGCGAAGGCTTGGGCTCGGACCGTCAGCTGTTGCCAGCGGGAGGCGTCAGCTGAGGCCGCGGCGCCATCGGTCAGACGAATCACCTCGTCGTAGAGGCTGTGAGCCTGCCCGTCACGCTCCCTCAGCAGCTCGGCATCGGCGAGATTGAGAACCAACGCAGGGTTCTCCGGCGCCGTCTCCACGGTCTGCCTAAACGCCTCGACCGCCGCATCGAATCGACCCTGCAACATCAGCGAAAGCCCCAAGTTGGCCGTCACCGCGAGGCTCGAGGACTGCTCGGACATCTGACGGTAGAGAGCTTCCGCGCGTTTCGGATCACCCCGCATGAGCTCCAGCTGAGCTAAAAACGAACGCGCTCGTCCGCTGTTCGGGGCTCGCTCCAGAAGCCGCTCGAGGGTCGCCCGTGCGGCGCGGGCTTGCCCTTGGCGATATTCCATGCCCGCCAAATCCAACAATCCTTGCCAGGCGGGAAAGATCTCCAACTGCCGACGCAAAAGCTGCAGCGCTTCGTCGGCCCGCCCTTCCTTCTCCCACAGCAGCGCCCGGCGCATAGCGACCCTCACATCCCCGGTCTGGAGGGCCTCGAGCTCATCGAGGGCATCCCGGGCTTCAGATAGACGTCCGGTGTCGAGCAATAGGCTGATCTGACGGTAGAGGGCTTCCGGATCCAAGGGTGCCAAACGGCGCGCGGTGGTCAGGGCCTCGAAGGCCCGGTCGAGGTCTTTGGGCTCGCGGGAATAGAAATAGAGGGCATGGGCTACATCCGCGGTCAGCAGATGGACCTCCGGATAGGACGGCGCTCGCTGGGCCAGCCGCGCCAGATCTTCCGCGATTTCCGCCCGGGGCCGACCGCCGCCCTTGAAGGCTTGGCGTAGCTCCAGCAGACGGTCATAGACCTGCGGATCGAGGATCGGCTCCGCCACGCCCGGGAGGAGCTCGAAGCCCTGGTAGAGACGCTGGACCCTGGCCCGCACCGCGGTGGAGATCTTGAGCAAACCACTTTCGAGCAGCTGCATGTCTTCGAGCGCCAACACCCGACCGTCCCCGGTTTGAATGCGATGCAAGGTGAGAGCACAAGCCCTTCGCCGACATTCGAGCCGCGAGCTGATGACCTCGTCCGCCGCCAGGGCTCTTCCCAGGGCGAGGTCACTTTCGAAGCTCGAGTCCAGACGCTCAGCGGTCACCGGCACCGCCCCGTCGAGACTCAGAAGAGCTTTCAACACCGCGGTGTGGACCGCGGCTTGTTTCAGCTCGATCTGCTCGGACTGCTCCTCGGTCACAGTGCCGAGGATCCGCGGCTCGCCAACGGCCACGTAAATCGCCTGGGCCGTTTCGGCTCCAGAATCGGCGGATCTGCCCGGCTCAGCCGGGGATAGGACACCTCTATTCGGAAGATCCCACACATTCCAACCCACTCTCCCCACGAATAGGACCGCCACCAGAGCTCCTAGGGTCCACCAGCTCCCACGGCTCTCGCCGAGCCGAAAGAGGGAGAAGCTGCCCTGGCTGCGTTCCGTGCCGTCGACCCCAGGGACCGCCTCGCTGTCGACCGCCTCGGTGCGGGTCGCCTCGGCGGCTCGACCACCCATCGGAATCGGGTCCAAGGTGCTTTCGTAGGACGTCGCATTCGATTCCACCGCCGTGGATTCCAGATCGCGAAGGTCCTCCGACACCCCGGCCGCACGGCTCGGCCGTCGATTCGGATTCTTCTCCAACAAGGCGTCGACATAGGCGGACACCGCGGCGGGCACCGAAGGCCTCAAGACATGGACCGGATGCTGGGTGTGAGAACGAATCCGCTCCAGGGTGGTCAGCGGATCCGGGCTCTTGAACGGGCTCTCGCCGGTCAGCAGCTCGTAGAGCAACACCCCGAGGGCAAAGAGATCCGAGCGGGCGTCCACCTCGAGACCACGGCTCTGCTCGGGGGACATGGCCCGCACGGTGCCCAAGACCTGACCGGTCACGCTCAGGCCATCGGCCGAGGACGGCACCGAGCCTTCGAGCCGTTTGGCCAAGCCGAAGTCGGTGATTTTGATCCGACCCGATGCCGTGACCAACACATTCTCGGTTTTGAGATCCCGGTGCACGATGCCTTGGGCGTGGGCGGCGGCCAACGCGTCGGCCACTTGCGCACCGAGCTGTAAGCACCGATCCACGTCCAGGGGTACCGGAACCTCTGAAAGCGCCCGACCGTCCACCAGCTCCATGACGATCCAGGTCTCTCCTTCGTCGTCTTCGAGCACATCGTGGACCTGCACAATCCCCGGGTGGGAAAGGGCCGCGGCCGCCTTGGCCTCCTCGCGAAATCTTTGCCGATGCCGATCCTCAACCCGGCGATCCAGCCGCAACCGCTTGAGGGCCACCCAGCGATCCAGGCGCTGGTCGAAGGCTCGGTAGACCTCCCCCATGCCGCCGACGCCGAGCCGGCCGGCCAGTCGGTAGGGACCGACGTGGCCGCGGTTCCCGGACCCATCGGTACCTACCCCGTCCGCGGCCGCCCCGTCGGTGGCCGCTCCGTCGGTGGCCGCTCCGTCGGTGGCCGCCCCGTCGGTGGCCGCCCCGTCGGTGGCCGCCCCGTCCGTGGCCGCCCCGTTCAGTGGCGCCGAGCTCATGGAATCCCGAGGTCGCGCATGCGTTGTAGAAGCCCGTGCTTGGAGATCTCGAGGCGCTCCACCGCGAGATCGACATTGCCGTCAACCGCATCCAGGGCCTGCTCGATTTCAACGCGGCCCAGCTCCCCGGCGCGCCGGATGCTGGGGCATTTGTCGATCAAGGCGTAGAGGGAGGTGCGCGAGATGCCCAAGAATTGAGCGGTCGGCAGCAGACGCCAGCCGTGATCGCGCAGAGCTTCGATCAGCTCCGCCTCTGAAATCTGCGACGGCTGCCGACGCACCCGGGTGCCTAGTCCTAGGGGTTTCGCTGATTTTTCGGGCTCGTGGATCGGTTCCGACCGGGACGGCTCCGAGCTGGGCCTCACCGATGCAGTCGGCTCCCAGGCCGGATCGCCCACCATCTCCTCCACGTCGCGAAATTCGATCACCCACCGGCGCACGATGTTGCGCAGCTGGCGCACGTTGCCGGGCAGGGAGCTCCTGACCAAGCCCGCCATCCACGACGCGGGAAGCCAAGGCCTCTCCCCCCTCCGTGCCGGCTCGAGACGATGCTCCCGTCCGCAGCTCGCCAGCTCCTGACGCAAGAAGAACAGCGCCAGGCGAGCGATGTCGTCCCGTCGCTCAGCCAGCGCCGGCACCTCGATGACCGCACCGCTCAACCGGTGAAATAGCGGCGCCCGAAAGTCGCCGTCTGCCACCGCTGACGCTAGATCCGCGTCCGTGGCCGCGACCACCCGGGCGTCCACCTTTTGACCACGATCCGCGCCCACCGGCTGGATTTCCCCCGTCTCGAGGGCCCGCAGCAGAAGGGGCTGGACATCCAGAGGCGTGTCGCCGACCTCGTCGAGAAATAGGGTGCCGCCATCGGCACGACGAAAGAATCCCGGACGTCGGGTGGCTCCCGTGAAGGCCCCTTGGGAGGAGCCGAACAGCTCCGAAGCCGCCAGACTCGGCGGAACCGACGCCATATTGACCGACACCCAGGGCCCGGTGCGCCGGTCGCTCGCCTCGTGCAACGCCCGGGCCACCAGCTCCTTGCCGCTGCCCGACGGGCCCAGCACCAGAACGGGTGTCGAGACATTCGCCACTTGTCGGATCGAGCGCCGCAACCGACGGATCGCGTCGCTGTGGCCCCTCAACCCCAAATCCCCGGCTTGCTCGACCGGCGTCGGGTCGAAACGGTGCAAGAGCAGCGCGACTCGGTCGTTGAGCTCAATCGTCACCCCCGCATCGAGGCGCTCCGAAGCCAGCTCCCGCTCACCGCTCCAAGCATCTCCATCGAGCCGCACCGCCGATCTTCCCTTGGCATCCAAGTCCTGGAACGCCAACCTGAGAGTCCCCGATTGCTGTCCCGCGGTGATCCACAGCGGTCGACGGCTGAGATGGGGATCCGCCAAAGGACGAGGGGCCACGTCGGCGGAACATGGCTGAGCAAAGAGGGGATGGAGCCGGGAGACCTCTACTCGCCTCCCGGACCCACCTCCAGGCGGCGAGCCGAACATGCCCAAGGGCGCCTGCTCGCCGACCCGGGACGGATCCGGATGGGCGATGACGGTCAAACCGGGCACTCGGATATTGCGGGCAGGACCTGAGGGAGCCTCTGTCTTCACCGTGCTGGTGTTCAGGTGCAGCTGCCAGGTCTCGGGATGTTTCTCCGGCATGTCGGAATTGTATCCGACACCCAAGCCTCACAAATGGCCGCACCGCACCCATGCACATCGACCCATACGAAACGACCCGCCCGATCGACGGGCGGGTCGAGCTCTGCCGGGCCGAGGCCCGATCAGCAGAAGCAGTATTTGTCCGTCGGAAAACCGCCGCACTCACCACCGAAGTCCCTCAAGCAAGCCCCGGCGCCGCCGCAGGCGACGGCGCATTGGGCATGATTCGAGCACGGGGTGCAGGTCCCGCCCTCGGTGGCTGCGAAGTCGGGGGTCAGGGGAAATTCAAGCGCCGCCGACTCGACCGCCTCGATCCGTTCCGAGACCTGCTCGACCGCGGATGTCTCGGACGCGACCACATCGACCACGCCGACGGCAGTCAGCCGCGCCCCGGTGCCGGCCTCTTGCGTCGCCTCATGGGCCATAGCCGTCCAGGTCAGCGCGACCAGGGTTGCCGTCAGCAAGATACGAAAGGTGAGCTGTTTCATGATGATCTCCTAGTGGGTCCCAATCTTCATTCGACCCTGTGGTGTTGCATGTCGCCGGGTCACAGCCTCGGCTTCATCGGCACCTCGCCGATGCCCGAAGATCATGACGAGACCGGCGGATGAGATCGATGAGCAACCCCTTAGAAGGTTCTTAGATCACCCAGGGCACACCGCTCAGCCCCACCTGATCGACCAAAGCGAGAAACCGCGGATCTCCATGCAAAATCTCAAAGCGGGGATCCCGAAGCTCGAAAGCGAGGAATAGGGACCGGCTCGCGGCAACGGCTTCCAGCTCGTCCAAGGCTGCCGAGGGATTTCCCAAGTGGGCGTGGATGCCCGCCCGGGCCAGACGGGCCGGAGATCCGGTCTCGGAGCCGAGCTCCTGAAGCCGATAGCGCCAGAAATCCTTCAAGCCCTCGGCGTCGGTGGGATGACCCTGCCATTCCCGGCCGTCGAGCTTCGCGAGCTCACGCGCCGCCGCTCCAGCTTCCGGCCATTTCTCCAATTTTTCCAGCACGAATACTCGAAGCACGTGAAGCGACTTGACCTGCGGATTCAGCTCGATCAGCTTGCGGGACAGTTTTTCAGCCTCGACGTACCTTTCGGCATAGAGATGCAACACCACGGCATCACCCACCAATAGGGTCGACATGGGATCCAGGTTCCGGGCTTCCTCCATGATCCCCAAGGCCTCTTCGTCGCGTCCGACCATGGAGAGGGTGAATGCCAATCGATGCAAGGCCTCCACGTGATTCGGATCGAGCTTCAAGGCATGCCGAAACGTCGCCTCCGCCGCCGACCAATCGAAGTCCCGGAGGCTCAGCACCTCACCCAGACGCACGTGAGCCAGCGGTAATTGTGGATCCAGCTCCAACGATCGCTGGGCGGCGGCCCACGCCGATTCGTAACCGTCGGCATCCTTCTCGGCCAAAAAGAGTTGCGCTTTCGCCAGCTCCGCCCAGGCCTCCGCGGAGTCCGGATTCAGGGTGACGGCCCGGGTCAGGGCCCGCTCCGCCCGGTCCATCGAGCCCAGCCCTCGGCGCATCAACAATCGTCCGGTTTCGAGCGCCTCGCGAAAGTCGGGGTCCGCCGGCGCCACCATCTCGGAATCCGAGGGCGCCCCGCGATGGTGCGCCACCGCCATCATCAGGCCTACGAGCACCGCGAGCACGGCGAGCACCGTGGCGCCGAGCCTCAGGAATCGTCCTGGGCCGACGAACCCCACACCCTTGCCGTCAGTCGGTGTTTCAGTGGCTCCTTCTGGATGTGAGACGCCCCTGTGTTGACGGTCGATCGTCGCTGCGGGCTCATCCTGATCGGCGCCCGACAGCTCGCTGCCCTTCGCGCCGGCCGCCGGTGCCCCGGGCAGCACCTCCGTCACCTGCTCGACGGCGACCTCGGCGATGAATCGATATCCCTGCCGGGGCAACGTCTCGATATATCTCGGCCGTCGAGCATCATCCCCCAAGACCTCCCTCAGCTGACGGACGCAGAAATTCAAGCCTCGATCGAGATCCACCACCGTCTCGCCCCACAGGGCTCGATGGATCTCCGAGCGGCTGATCAATTGCCCGGGTCGCATCGACAGCAGCTCCAACAATGATTTGAGCTGGGGCCGCAACAGCATCGCCGGCTGCCCGGAACCACCCCGCCACAGCTCACCGGTTCTCGGAGCGAAGATCCAATCGCCGAAGACCAAGCGGTTTTCCGGCTCGGTGCGGTCCGAGGGATTTTCCTTGGATGCGGTCGAATTCTGAATGGTGCCGTCCAGGCCGGATTGCGTCATCCTCTGTCCTCCAAGCAGTGATACGGCCAGGAATCTGGACAGTTCCACCCGTCGATGGATTTAGGTCGGCATGAGCCGCCAGGCTAGGCCTCGGCTGGATTGAGGATCTCGAATACATTCGCTGGTTTGCCCTGGAATGTGATCTGCTCCCGCAACCTCTCCCCGATCTTAAGTGCGACGGCTTCCGAGGCTTTGTTGTCCGGATGCACGAGGCTGATGAGCCTTGGCAGCCCCACCTCCGCAAAAGCCCAATGGACCGCGGCCTTGGCCGCCTCGGTCGCATAACCCTTGCCCCAACTTTTCGGTGACAGGGCCCAACAGACCTCCACGTCGGGCCAGCCCGGCAGATGCAAGAGGCCGACACGACCGACGAGCTCTCCTTCGTCCAGGCTCTCCACCGCCCAGATGCCGTAACCGAGCAGCTGCCAATGCCCCAGGATGATCGCCATATTTTCCCAGGCTTGCTCTTTGGACAGGGGCTCGCCGCTGAGGAAGCGGACAAACGACGGGTCCGCGTACATTTCGGCATACGACTGCCAATCGTCGACCGTGAAGGCCCGCAGCTTGAGCCTCTCGGTTTCGAGAGTCGGTATCTTCATGTTCGCCAAGCCCCTTGAGCTGCGACTAAACATCCAACCACTTGTACATCACCAACGCGTCGACATAACCCTGGATCGGGTGGTCGAACGCCTTGGGCAAACGTCCCACCGTCTCAAAACCCAACTTGGTCCAAAGCCGGACCGCTCCCTCGTTGCTCGATGCCACGAAGTTGAATTGCATCGCCTTATATCCCAGCTCCTTCGCCAGTGTTTGCGAGTGCTCACACATCGAGGTCGCGAGCCCCCTGCCCCGGGCGCGCGAAGAGACCATATAACCGCAATTGCAGACATGGCTGCCCGGGCCGTCTTGGTTGGTCTTGAGGTAGTAGGTCCCTAGGATCTCGCCGTCTTCCTCGAAAACAAACGTCTTTCTGGGCTTGTCGAGCCAAATTTTCTCGGCGTCTTGCCGCTTCGTATCCCTAGCGTAAGCGTAGGTTTCACCGGCCCTGACGATTTCTCGAAAGATGGGCCAGATGTCCTCGAAATCTGATGATTCTGCTTCTCTTATTTTCATCTACTTGGATGCCTCAGGATGATCCTACTCTCGAGCACTAGGCTCAAATAGCTCTCAGATAGTCGTCAAAGGTCGCGAATCGGTCAATCTCTCCTTCGTCGCCACAGCTCACGTATTGCCCGGGGTGGCTTCGCAGGACTTGGAGCAGCTTGCCGTAGAATCTCGGATCCGCCGCCCCTTGAACGATGGAGGCGACGAGCTTTGCAGATTCCAGCTTATAGGTGCACTCTCCGTCATCATGGGAGCTCATGGTGCCGATACCGAGGAGACGCGCTTCGAAATCGACGAGGCCGATGTCATCGTCCTCGTTCAGGAAGGCGGCGAGCTCACCCGCCGTCTCCAACGGGGGCAAATGCTCGGCCGTCGCCCAACTATGATCCCTCATCAGGGTCGCGCCGAAGGCCGTCACCTCGATGGGGGTCTGCTCGGGAATCAAGGCCAATCCTTGTGCCGTCGTAAAATCACCGAGATAAAGCTCTGCTCCATCTTCGGTTTCGCGCAGTAGAAATAGGTTCGCAAAGGTGCTCATGGGATGCTCCTACGGCTCGAAGAGCTCTACCAACCCCGGGCCGCTTTGATCTTCTCCAGCTCCGAGCTCAAGACCCGGACGATGCGTCCGTTCGGCTGATCAACAAGGCTGCGCTCGACCTCGGCCCAGGTTCCTTGGAAGCTTTCTCGGCTGCTCGCGGCACGACTCAGTGTCGCCCTGGGGTCCTCCGGAAATACGTAGTAAAACTCCTGGTCCAGGAGCAGGCGTGGCGGATCGAGCCGCCGGTCGAGGAAGAGCATCACCAAGTCGTCCCAATAGACGAGGGCGTAATGCTCACGGGGAAAGAGCAGGGCGTTGGCGGTTTCGTAACCCTCCAGCTCCATTTCCCCCAGCTCGTTCCGGGTCACCACCGGCCGGGGCCGTGGATCGATGCGCACCAGGGCACCGACCGCACCGTAGCGCTCCATGAGTTGAGCCCACGCCCGATTGCTGCCGCGGGTTTCGCCGATCTGGCGTAGTAAGTCCGGTTGCAGCTCCATGCGCCCCTCGTGGAAGACCTGACGGGGCGGATAGAGTCGCCAAATCAAATAACCACCGTGGGCGAAGCTGTTGAACAGCGGACCGACCTCGGGATGATGCTCGAGGAAGTCGGCGGCTGCTTCGGGAAATCGCCCCGGCTCAATGCCGTAGCCCAGGGTGAACCGTCCCTGTCGGGGCTGCAACGGCCCACTCGACGGTGGTGCCAGGCACCACAAAGTGGCGGCGATGCAGGCCCACAAGGTCCACATCGGCGCCCGACGGCGCATCGGCTCGGCGACCGGCAGGCGCGCCAAGGTCTCTGCCGCTAGGAAAGCGCCGCCGATGAAAAACAGTGCTTGGTGACGAACCGCCGACAGGGCCACGATGCCCAGGCCGGCCGCGGCCAGAAGCGTCGGACCGTGAAGATAGCCGGATCGTCGGCGCCCGATCATCACCAGGGCGACCCATGCCACACATCCGAAGAGCAAGAAGGGCTGGGGCGCCAGCCAAACGGGCACCCATTCCGGATTGTAAGCGTCGATCCCACGCATGGCGCCGGTGATGCCGGCCCCGACCGCCAGGATCGTCCAACCGTAGGGGTTGATCAACAGGCACAGCCCCAGCACCGCCGGAATGCCGAAGACCTCTATCCAGGAGACCGGCCGCGGCTCCGGCTCCGGAGGCGAGCCGAGCCAAGGCTGAAGGCGTGCCCCGAGCAGATACAATCCGGCGACCGCCGGCCCCAGAATGGCCTCACCGTGCAGGTTGACCCACAAGGCGATCAAAGCCGCCAGCCAGGCCAAAGTCACGCGACGTCGATGGACGTGGTATTCCCGCAGGCCCGCAAAAAGCAGGGCCAAGGCGATGAAGGTCAGCAGCTCCGGCCGCATCAGGAATCGGGGCCGTGCGCCCATCAAGGCGATCAACGTGACCGCCGTAGCGGCCGTAACTCCGGCTCCCAAGCGACGAAATCCCCACCAGAGCACCGCTGCCAGCGCCATCACCCAAAGCTGACGCAGGATCACCAGCCCGGGCACCCCGCCCACCAGCTCGACCCCGCGGATCAGCACTTGGAAGAGCCACTCGTGGTCGATCCAGGTCAAGCCTTCGGAGGTGAAGCGGAACGGGTCGTGCCGGGGAATCGCCCGGTTTTCGAGAATCCAACGGCCCGCTGCCAAATGCCAGAACACGTCCGTGGAGCGCAGCCGGAATGCGGACGCGGCCAAGGCGAAGACAGCCAGGGCTGCCGGCAACCAGCTGTGGACGGTGGGGTTGGGCTCTCGTTTCAAGATGGCTCAAGGCGAAGCTAGGAAGGTGAGGGTCGGATTATATCCACTTCCGGACCCGCCCCCGCTCTCAAGCCGCGGCCTCACCCTGAACGAATTGCCGTTCGGCCAGCTGACGATAGAGCTCGTGGTCGGCCATCAGCCGGCGGTGGGTGCCCAAACCCGTGACCCTACCCTTTTCGATGACGGCGATTTGGTCGGCGTCGATCACGGTGGCCAGCCGAGCTCGGTATCAAGCTGATCTGAGGCCTTGTCAGGACGGGTCGAGCTCGGAGCCCTGAGGCCCTCCTCGTGTTGGATGAACGGTGGACCCGCCGAGTTACCCACAGCCGAGGGGTCGTCCTTTGTGGGCTCTGTGCAGACCCATCGCCGTTTTGTTTAGAAGGCCACCTCATATCCTTGATTTGATCTTGCTCAACCCGAGGCGTGCCGAAACCTGAGAGCATTCGCATCTCGGGCAAGATCGGCGAAAATACAACGCAACCCACAACCGGCGCCGAGCCGACAACCCATCGCGTCCCAGGCAAAGGAGCCCGATTTGAACGTCCTGGTCATCAATTGCGGATCGTCGAGCGTCAAATACCAGGTCATCGACACGAAGACTGGCCGAGCGCTGGTGAAGGGCAAAGTCGAGCGCATCGGTGAGGGCGACACCACCCATGCTTCGGCCGTGGCCAAGGTGCTCGAAGACACCCAGGCCTTTGAGCCGGCCACGGTCGGCCACCGGGTGGTACACGGCGGCGAGCGCTTCTACGACGCCACCTTGATCGATGACGAGGTCATCCAGGCCATTGAAGCCAATATTCCCTTGGCACCGCTCCACAACCCGGCCAACCTCGCCGGCATCCGCAGCGCCCGCGAAGCCTTGCCCTCCGTGCCCCACGTGGCGGTCTTCGACACCGCCTTTCACCTACGCATGCCCCGTCGAGCCAAGCACTACGCCATCGACCTCGAAGTGGCGGATCGCCTCGGCATCCGCCGCTATGGTTTCCACGGCACGTCCCACGCCTACGTCGCCGGGCTGGCAGCCGAACACCTGGAACGAGACATCGCCGATCTGCGGCTGATCACCCTGCACCTGGGCAACGGCGCCAGCGCCTGCGCCATCGAGCTCGGCGGCTCCATCGAGACGTCCATGGGTCTGACCCCGCTCGAAGGCCTGGTGATGGGCACCCGCTGCGGCGACCTCGATCCCGGCGCGGTCCTGGCCCTCGCTCGGGAGCTGGGCATCGACGAAACCGATGATCTGCTGAATCGTCGGAGCGGTCTCGCCGGCCTCAGCGGTCTCGGCAACGACCTGCGCGACATCGAAGCCCAAGCGGCCGAGGGCAATGACCGGGCACGTCTGGCGATCACCGTCTACGCCCACGCCGTGCGCCGCTACATCGGCGCCTACGCGGCGGTGATGGGAGGTGTCGACGCCATCGTGCTCACCGGCGGCATCGGCGAAAACAGCGCCCAAATGCGTCGACGGATCCTGCAGCGGCTCGACTTCCTCGGCATCCGCCTGGACGAGGACCTCAACCACGACGCCAAGGTCTCCGCCGACACCCCCGTGGTCGATATCAGCGAAGAGCGCGCCTTGGTCCGCACCCTGGTGGTCGCCACCAACGAAGAGCTGATGACCGCCCGCCAAACCGCCCGGGTCGCCGGCGGCGGCACGGACGTGCAATCCCCCGGCCCGGTGCCGATCGCCATCAGCGGTCGACACGTGCACCTCGACCGCGCGTCCATGGACGTGCTCTTCGGCGCCGGCAGCGAGCTCACGGTCTACCGCAACCTCTCCCAACCCGGCCAATTCGCCGCTCGCGAGACCGTCACCCTCGTCGGCCCGCGCGGCCGCATCGAAAACGTGCGGGTGCTCGGCCCCCTGCGCAAAGCACCCCAGGTGGAGATCTCCCGCACGGACGAATTCAAGCTCGGGGTCGACGCCCCGGTCCGCGCCTCGGGCAAAACCCAAGGCTCGGCCCCCATCACCCTCGAAGGCCCGGCGGGCACCCTGCACCTCAAGGAAGGCCTGATCTGCGCCTGGCGTCACATCCACATGACCCCCGAGGACGCCGAAGCCTACGGCGTTGAAAACGGCGATCAAGTCGAGGTCGCGATCACCGGCGGCGACCGCGACCTCACCTTCGGCGACGTGCTGATCCGGGTCAAAGACAGCTACGTGCTCGAAATGCACATCGATACCGACGAAGCCAACGCCGCGGAGCTGTCGAAGGGCAACACCGGCGGCGATCTGCTCTACCAGCCACCGGAGAGCGCGGCGTCGGCGAGCTTGAGTCGGAAGCGGGCTCGGTAGGCCGGTCCGGGCTAAAGACCGTGGGCTCGGCGCCCGCGAGTGAAGCCGGACGATGATGTGACATCGAGCGAAGGGAGGAGCGATGAGACTGGAAGACCAAAGCACGGTGGACCAATCGGTCCTGCCCGAGGAGTCCCAAACCCTCAAAGCCGGAGTCGGAGAGCACCGAGGGGAAGCCGCCTCGGAGCCGCAGCAGCTCGATCGATTCGAGCTCGAGACCTTGTTGGGACAAGGGGGCATGGGGCAAGTCTGGGAGGCATGGGATCCCCAGCTCGAACGGCGGGTCGCGATCAAACGCTTGCTGCGGGCCGATCCGGCGGCACGTCGTCGTTTCATGCGCGAAGGTCGATTGCAGGCCACCCTGGCCCACCCCGGGATTTGTCCGGTCTTCGAAGTCGGCCAGGACGCCGGCGAGCCGTATTTGGTGATGCCTCGCCTGGACGGTGTCCGACTCGACGAAGCGGTGGAGGGTGAGCCCCTCGAATTCAAGCTCGATCTCATGCGGCAAGTGGCGGAAGCGGTCCATGCCGCCCATCAACAAGGTTTGATCCACCGCGATCTCAAACCCGCGAACATCCTCGTGGAGCAGCCGTCCGACGCCCCACCTCGGCCCGTGGTGTTGGATTTCGGCATCGCTCGGCCCGTCGGCGGCGAGATGCTCACCGCCCCCGGTGAGGTGGTGGGGACCCCCGCCTTCATGGCGCCCGAGCAAGTCGAGGGCGTCAGCGTCTTGCTCGACCGTCGCACCGACGTCTACGCCCTCGGCGCCACCCTCTACCGCCTGCTCACCGGTCGTCCACCCCACTCCGGCAAGGGCACACCGCTCTTGTTGAGCATCGTGCACGAGGAGCCGGAACGGTTGCCGTCGGGAGACATTCCCGCCGAGGTGGAGGCGATCGTTTTCAAATGCCTGGAGAAAGACAAAAACCGTCGCTACGACTCCGCCCGCGCCCTCGCTGAGGACCTGGGGCGCTACTTGGCCGGCGAGCCCGTGCATGCCCGGCCCGTCACCCAATGGATCCGATTCGGCAAATGGATGCGACGTCATCGCGTGGCCGTGCGGGTCACGTCAGCGGCGGCGATGCTGGCCGTTGCCGGGTTGGCGTGGGGTGGATGGTCGGCTTGGCGGTCCGGGGAACGGCAAGATGCTGCTCGACGGTTTGGGGCGCAGGTGGAGGAAATCGAAGCTCTGGCCCGCTACTCACACCTCGTGCCGCTTCACGATGTCCGCGAGGATCAAAAACTACTGCGGACCCGACTCGACGCGATCCGTCCAAGCCTCGACGATCGCGATCCCGTGGTTCGGGCCCTCGCGTCCCACGCCATGGGGCGTGGGCATTTGGCGTTGGATGAGCTCGAGGAGGCTCGAGAGTATTTAGAGACGGCCTACGAGCTGGATCCTGAGAATGCAGAAATCGCCGCGGACTTGGGGCGGACCTTGTCGGAGATTTATCGGGATCAGCTAGTCGACCTAGAACGTTACGGCGATCAAGCCAAACGGGCTGAAGTCAGTAAGCAACTGTCTGATCAACTCACTAGAACACTTGGTATTGCTATTAGGCTTCAGGAGAAGTCGAAGACCTCATCGCCTAGAGCAACCTCTGATTCAACTCATGAAGGCAGCTCATACAAAGTTGAAGATTCTGTCGAGCTCGATGTCCTTGTCCTTTTCCATGGCGGGCAATTCGAACAAGCGCTTGAGGTCCTGGCGAACACCCCACAGGGACCATCCTGGATGTATGAACGATGGCGTCTTGAGGGGGATATCCGCCGTAGTTGGGCGGTGAGCATCCACCACAACGAGCCTACAACCGAGAAAGAGATCGCCAAGATTCAGCTGGAAGAGGCCCGGAAGGCCTATAAGCGCGCACTTGAAGTGGCTCCCAGCCACACTTCGATCTTGCTGGACGAAGCCCAAACCTTGAGCCTGCTCATAATTCTAGAATTCGTATCGCTCAAAGAAGCCGGCCCGTTGATAGAAGAAGCACGCCAGCTCTTGCAAGCCGCAAGGCTCTCGAATCCCTACGCTCAAGACTCATGGTTGTGGTCGGTCCGACTAGAGCTAACAGCCGCCACTCACGCAGCTAACCAGGCTTCGAATCCAGAACCTCATGTTGAATCCGCTATTAGCCTTGGAAAACAAGCGCTGAATATACACGATCGCTCCTCGGAGCTTTGGTACGAGCTTGCCAGGGCTCATGAGCTCATCGGCCGCAAGAAACGCGAGGCAGGAAGGGATCCATCTGAGCATTATGCACTAGCCTCGGAAGGTTTCGCACGCGTGGAGTCTACGAGACGAGATTACGCCTACTTTTCCGCGCTGGGTGTCCTCCGCCTGGAAATGGCGAACTACAGAGTCGATCAGGGACTCGAGGCCGGCAAGGTGTTTGCGAGTGCCATGGAAGCATTCCGGGCAGCAGCGGAGCTGCACTCTAAACCTTTCCCGGCCTGGTTCAACCTTGGTGTCACCCTTTTCAATTCCGCAAACCTAGATAAAAGAAGCCGAAAAGACACTTTGCTTCAAGCACTCGAAGTCTTTCAACATGCTCAAAATTTGAACCCCAACAGCATGTTTCCCTTTTACTACATAGGCCTTACTCACCAGCGACTGGCCCAGGAAATTACCCAAGACAACCGAATCGTTGATCCGATTCAAGTCGAGCTGGCCGTAACCAGCCTAAAACGGGCGACAGAAATTAGCCCTGACCGTGTCGAGCCTTGGAGTGGCCTCGCAGCAGCGATTCGCCTGCAGGCATTCGATGCGTTCTATCGCGGCCAAGATGCTAAGAATTTCTTGGTTGCGGCCCGGAACGCCAATAGAAGGGCATTGGAGCTATCCCCAAGACATCCCATCGTTCTCTTCTATTCAGCGCAAGTAGAAATCCTAGAGGGTAAACTGGCGCTTCGCGAACAACAAGATCCTACTTCTTCTGCTCAAGCTGCCGTATCCCTCTGTCAGCAGGCCTTGAACGCGATCCGTGATTCCAATGCTCTATATTGCCTTGCAGAGGCCTTAAGCCTAAATGCTGAATACGCAATGTCTTTGGGAGAAACTCAGGAGGCTGGTACTCTGATCGCGCGTTCTCAGGATTTGTTCGAACAGGCACTCGAGAATAAAGAAAATCACCTAGAAAGTCTTTATTCTTACCCACATCTCCTGCTGCTGGAAGCTCGGAGGTTGCGTCAGCTAGGCCTCAATCCGAAACCGTCCTTGGATAGGGCTGCACAAATCATAGACCAGGCGGTGGCTAACGATGCTGTTGAGATTACAACCTCTCTGGTCAAATGCCGATGGCTCTCAGAAAGAATTCTGTTTGGCAAGACAACTCCCCAAGATGCGCAGAAGACCCTGGAGGAGGGACGGCGATTGGCTGCCGAAGTCCTGGAACGAGCCCCTGAATCGCCAGAGGCCCTTCAGTGCCTTCAGCAACTTAGGATGCTAAGCTGAGCCTCTCGGTGAACAGCACTTTTCACCTGGACCACACTCACCATACCCCTCCGGCGCCACAACGATCTGAATATATCCATCATCACCGGGTTTATAGATATCTGACCCCGGCTCAGCCGTCTGCACAGACGTCTGCACAGACGTCTGCACAGCCTTCTGCACATAAACCGAAAGTTTATTCTTCCTTGAGCCCTTGTCCATAAAATGCCCAATCTTGAGTCGTTTAAAACTTTTCTTTTCGCACTGTGAGCAAGATGTGTAAGAATTAGTCAGCGAGTGCCCGGATTCAAGGACCTTACTTAGATTGACCAAAAACTCCACCACAACATTAGGTTCGTCACTATAGCAATGCGCATACCTAACATCCGCCTCGAAGTCTCTGCCGGAGTCTTCTGGCCAATACATCGATATTTTAGGCAGGGATTCCGCTTTCCATTGATGGTAACAATATTTCTTCCTGGGATCTATTCTCCAATACTCTCTAGAAGCTCCTGCCCAACATTTCGCTTCTAAAGTAGCCTCTTCGTTCAAGACTCGATCATTTTCCAATTTCGATTCTCTCATCACTAGCTCCACAGATCGTTGGACTTTACTGGCAACATATCTTACGCGTATCGAGAGTCATTCCAATGTAAAATAGACGACACCGGGACGCCCGCAAACAAGTATTGGGATAACTTCGACTCAGGCACCCGGATTCTTTAGACCTTCTTACCGCTCCACGCAATCGCACAAAGAAAAAGTGTTGCCATCTCTGGACCTCCTGAAGTTGACTTTTGTTGCCGCCACTCCCCTCACGTTGATATTCGGGAAAAGCAATACGGATGCCAGCTATCAAACCGCGAGTATTCCAGCTGAGATCAGCTGTAGTGACTGCTACTTTTCCGCAATTGAGCCCCTAGACTAAGATTTTCAGCTTAGTCCGAGCGCCAAGAGTGACGCCCGGACGTCGGTGGTAAGACTCGGACGTCGAGGACGTCAGACTCATCTTTCTAGGCCTCTGGATCACCACAGCCCGCAGACGGATCCGCATCCAAACCCAACACCTTCATCCGCCGCTTCAACCCAAGCACAGACACCTCCAGCTCGTAAGCAGCGACATCCAAATCACCATCCGCATTCGAGACGGCAGCCTCAATCTCTTCTCGACCGAGCTCGTGGGCAGTGCGGACGGACGAGCTGTTTTCCATCAATCGATAAAGGTTGGGCCGCGAGACCTTGAGGGCATCAGCAGTGGCTTGGATTTGCCAGCGGTGTTCCCGCAGGGCGTCGAGCAGCTCCCCTTCCGTGACGTCTTCCATCTTGCGCAAGACCCGGCGCTTGGACGGCGCGGGCATGACCGTGGAATTAGACGCGGAGCCGGGCGTTTCGCCGAGGGCCATAGGAGGCAGCAGCAGCTCGAGATCGGGCACCGGCTCGTCGCGACCGGAAATCGCCAGCCGGCGGGCGACGTTGCGCAGCTCGCGCACGTTGCCCGGCCATGGATGCAGGGCCAAACGGGCGACCAGCTCGCCGGGGGGCCAGGGAGGATCGTAGCTGCGGAGCGGCGGCTGCCCTAGGGCCGTCAGCTCTTCTTGCAGGAACACATAGAGCAATCGTCCCACATCTTCCCGACGCTCCCGCAGGGCGGGAAGGTACACGGTATAACCCGCAAGGCGATGGTAGAGGGGCATCTTGAACCCACCGGACGCCATCGCCTCTTCCAGGCGAGCATCGGTGGCGGCGACGATCCGCACGTCGACCTGGGTGAAGTCGGTGCTGCCCACCGGCTGGATCTCCTGGGTTTCGAGGGCCCGCAGAAGCATCACCTGGACCTCGGGAGGCGCCTCGCCGATTTCGTCGAGAAAGAGGGTACCGCCGCGGGCGGCCTGGAAATGCCCGGGACGCTTGCGATCCGCGCCCGTGAAGGCGCCTCGCTCCACCCCGAAGAGCGCGGCCGCGGCCAAAGACGGGCCGAGAACCGCCATATTCACCGCCACAAACGGTCCGTCATGGCGCGGACTGTGGTCGTGCAGCGCCCGCGCCACCAGCTCCTTGCCGGTGCCCGTCTCGCCGCGCAAAAGCACCGGCACCTCGAGCGGCGCCAACTTCTGGATCTCCTTGCGCAAACGCCCCATGGCGAGACCGGCACCCACCATGCCGTAAGACGGTGGCCTGGAATCCGTCGACGGCATAGGTCCGCAATGCAAGAGCAAGACGATTTTTCTCGCCAGCCGCAGCACGACGCCCGCGGTCATCTCCTGAGGGGAGAAATAGTCCCCCTGCTCCAAGTCTTTGCCGTTGGCCTCCACCAGGGTCGGCGTCTCGCGCAAGTCCACCAGAATTCCACCGGCTCGGCGATCCGGTCGCAATCGGATGGGCCGCCGGCTCAAAAAACGACCCCCCAAGGGGGTACCGTCCGATTCGTCGAAACGTTCTCCAGGCCGGGCGAAAGCCGGCTCGGTGCGGGAAATCAACACCTCCTTTCCGGCGGCCAAAGCCCCCAAGGCAAGGCTCTCACCCACCCGATCCGGGTCGGGATGGGCGAGGATCGTCAGCGTGGGGATGGAGGTAGGAACCCTTGCCGACTCCGGTGGAGAGGCCGTCACCTGGGTCTCGTCGTCTAGATGGAGATGCACCCCCAGATTTTAGCAGGATCTCTCATGCATCCAACAATCCTCACCGCCCCGAGAGCAGGGCTCAGCCCCGTGGATCGAGACGATCGGCCTACAAAACCGCCCCCTTGATCGTTTTCACAATGCCGATCGCTCCACCCACGAGAAAAACGACCCCCCAGATGATCGCCAAGATGCTCACGATAATCGCGCCAATGCCGTCGGTGATGCTGACGAGAAAGCCCGGCGGGAAGCTGTGCAGGAAGGTGACGATGATCATGGCGATGAACGAGGTGGCCATCAAGACGATAAACCCACAGTTGAGCAGGAAACGCTCGTGGGCAATGACCAGGGCGATCACCAACACGACCTTCAGGAACATCAGGGTGCCGAGGATGGCGGCGGCCTTGGCGGTGTTGAAGTCGGCGTAGCGGGCCAAGTAAACCAGGGTGCCGAACGGAATCGCCATCAGCAGGGTGACCATGAGGATGAGGCTCACCAGCGCCTTCAAGATCGTGATCAAGCCGAGAATCACCGACGCTAGCCCCAACAGGCAGGAGACACACCCTTGAAGCTTCGCGATCAACCGGGCGGAGATGATCAAGGGCAGGTTGAACAACAAAAGTGTCGTCAACAACATGATGTCGAGGTGAATGAGCGCGGCGACCGCCAAACCCGGAGCTTTCTCGCTATCGGCGCCCAGCGAGCTCTCGAGCTGTTCGAAGTCGCTGGGGGGTTTGGCTTTTTCGAATTTAGGCAGTGAGACCTCTGGCTTTGAGAGCTCGGGCTTTGAGACCTCTGGCCCAGAACGCTCCCGCTGGGCCAAACCGTCTTTCCAATCGGCAATACCGTCACGTAGTTGGCCGACTCGATCCCCCAAGCCGTCGAACAAGCTCATCGACGCCCGAAACGAGCTGCCCGTTTCCACCAAGATGATCAAGATGGTGGCGATCAGGGCAACGACGAGAGCCGGTGTGCGCAGCTTGCTGGCCATGGTTTAGGGTGGCCGTCACCTCAGTTGTGGGGAACGACCGTGCCGCACCACCGGGCCATGGGAAAGCCGGAGGCCGTGAGCCGATCGAGCTTGGCGTGGTCTTCCTTCAAAAACCAATCGAAGAGCATCCGCGACTGACCCCTCGCGACCTCGGCTTGCCTTTCCAAGAGTTTAAGATTTTCTTCCTGTGCCTCCTGAGAGGCCCCTATCCCCTGCTTGCCGTCGAAATCGTGATCGAGCTGGATGACCAACCGAGCACCCTCCGATCTCGTAAGATCCGCGTGCAGAATCGTTCCACTGAGCTGCACATATTTGTCGTCAACATGGTCGTCCCAGGCCCAAAAAACCTCCTCGAGCGCCACCCTTCGCTGCTGCAGAAAGATCAACGCATCGACCAACCGCATACCGCTACAGGCGACACTCGAGGAGGGAGGGGGGCTTTGAAAATATTTTTTTAAGATATCGGGCATAGCCGGTGCCAACAGGGGCGGCACGATCGTCTTCATGACCTTGAATTGATTCGACTCCATGCTCTGCTTGGTGCTGAAGATCCTCTTGGGAAGCGGCTTCTTCATCTCCTTCTTGATCCGCTTCCGTGATTTCTTCATGTCCCGTTTAACGGTCTCCATCACGTCCTTGATCTCGCCGCCGCTACGCCCCAGGGCTCCAAAGGAAACGCCGAAGACATACAACAAGACAACGATCACCAAGAAGATCTGCACCTTTCGTTTTCGGCTCATGGTCGAAGCACACCATCCGGTCCGTCAGCCGCCGACGCTCACGACCCTCTGACCCGGAGACCGAACCCGATACTTGGTCGCGCTCGGCGGGGTGCCGTCGGTGCCACCGACCACGGTGTCCAGGCAGATCGGCTTGCCACGGACATACACGAAGCCCGACTTCCCTTGCTCCACCGCTAGGGTTCGGGCACAAGGCTTGATGGTAGGACCCGCGTTGGTGCACCCTCCGATCGATTGATTCGCCGGATCGTTGCCAACCAACACTAGAGAGCCCGACATCCGGACCAACGATTGTGACGATGAGTGGGCCACCACCCCCGTCGCGTGATCGCAGGTCAAAAGTGCCCGTTCAGTCAGTGGTTTCATGATCGCCTCCAGATCGAGCCCCGACGCAAGCTCAGCGGAAAAAGGTTGTTGAAGACGGGCCTAGCATAAGTCCCGTCCTCGATTTCGACGATGAGGATCGTTCTTGGGTTTGTTCCTAGCTGAAGAACACCAAGCTGACGCAGAAGGCATAGCCGGCCAACAAGGGCCAATAGGCGAGCTTGGGGATCAGACAATCTCGATAGGCCAAGAATCGCGATGGGCTGCCCGACGCCACTCTGAATCCCGTCACGGTGGTGGACAGGATGACGACATACATCAGCAGATAGAACCACTCCAAGAAGACCAGGTTTTCGGGCACTTCTCCCCGCAGCCGAACATGGGCGAAGTTCATGACAAAGAAGAGACCGGAAGCTCCACCCAGCAGGCCCAAGAAGCTGAATCCCGTCCAGGCTTTTTTCTTTTCTTCCGAGGTGATCGACGACAACATGGCGAACAACATAACCGCCACCACCACCAAGAGGATGAAATGTACCGTCAACGCCTCCCAGCTCTCCCGCATCGCCAAAATGTTGTAGTAGAGCTCGGGAAATCCGTCCTGGCCCACATAACTGGCCAAACCGAAATTGGTACTGTAGCTGTGCCGCTTGTAGCCGAAGAAGGAGCGGGCGATGAGCCAATCTCCAGTGACGATTTCTTCCTCCAAGCCCGGCTTGGCGCTCGGATTGGTGAGGCCGTAGGCCCCTAGGTCGGGCACCAAAACGACGTTTTTATCGAAATCTCGATGCCAGATCCGGACCCAGATTTGCTTGGAATCGAAAGGATAACGATCGTAGTCGAAGCTCTGGCGCAAGGTGGTCTCGAAATACCAACCAATCACGCGATCTTTCCCCTCCTCCCGATCAAATGCTTGCTCTGCCTTGTGTTTGATGGCCTCGGGAAATATGAATCCAGGACGCAGCTCCTCGAGCTGCTCACCGGAATACCGTTGCCACACATAACCCGTGAGATCCACATCGTTGGAGCCGGAAAAATTGACAGATTGCACGAATAACCCGGTTGGAAGGCGAATCGTCGAAGCTCGGCCCAGCTCTTCGGTCCGTGTCTCGTAATCCGAAAGGAATTCCTCCAGCCCTTCCTGGCTGGTCATCGTTACCACATCCTGGCTGCTCTTCTGGCCGGCCTGAAGAAATAAGGCGATCAAAGCCACGGATCCAGCCACGAGAATCAGACTCGCAGCCAACGAAAGAAACGCCAGTGATCGAGTCCCCCTCGCCTCTCCCGCTCCCAGCAACAGCCACGCAAGCCAAATCCCCAAGGCGACGGATTGGGCCACGATCCACGGGCGCAAGGAGTGAAGCTCGGCCAGGTCGGCGGCCATTTCTTCCTGGAAGAGCACGACCGCCAGCGTCCATCCGGAGGTCGGGATCGGATGGTGGAAGACCCACGAGCGCTCACCCGTCAGCTCGTCGGAGTGGTCGAAATAGCCGGACCGACCGCTCGCCACAGCCTCAGCAATTCGCCGCAAACCCTCATCTTGACCTGCTTCGGCGGCGTCGACCACCGATCGACCCAAATAAGATTCTTTGGGATGGACGATGAAATTTCCGCCGGAGGAAACTAGAAATGAATACCCCTTCTCCCCGAGCTCCAGGGAAGCGAGCAAATCCCGCAGCTTATCCAAAGAAAGGGACGTAAAACCCACTCCGATCGGATCGTAGGAATCCTCCGGGGCAAAGAAAGGGCTTGTGATGTTTACGATCCACGCCTTGCTGGATTTTCCGTGATGAGGCTCTTGCCACACGTCCTTCTTTTGGATCAACGGTAGATGATACCAATCGTTTTTGGGCGCCGTGTAGTCATAGGAGTCCTCAATCTGAACGATCCTTACGATTTCATCCCCCGCAGTGGCCATGCCTTTAGGATGCTCTCGACAATAGGGCGCATAAAGCTCTCGCTCCGCCGAAAACCGGCCCGGCACATAGGCCGCGCCTACACCGAAGAGAATCGGCACGTTCGTCAGCGTTTCGCACAACGAGCGAGAAACGCTCGTCTCGGAATCCCCGAGACGGCCCAGGCCCTGAAACAGCTCTCGGTGAATGGACATCACATGCTGCAATCGGGTGTCAATCGTTTGCGTGGCTTGCTCCGCCTGCTCCTGAGCCTTCAGCCTGGCTGAGTCTCGGATCCGGCTCCGCTCCGAAAAATACGTCACGACCGTGGCCACCAACAAAGTCACGAGCACGGCCGTCAGGGTTGCCGAGGCCTTCTTCTTCATGTCCCAAATCTCCTACTCAGACGGTGGCTTCACCGGCAACGCACGTCCGTTTTGGCGCACCAATCTGCCGTCATAGTCATAAATCACACTTGCGGCTTCAAAAAGGGAAAACGGAACCGCCAATCCCAATGCCTTCGCTTTGCTCATATCGATCGCAATATCCGGAGGCATCACCAAACCCACGTCCAAATCTCCGGCCCGTGCACGGCCGGTCAATATCTTCAAGGCATAGACCGAGGCGAGCTCGGCGTTGCTCTCGAAGCTGACTCCAATGGAAAGCAAAGCGCTGCTCGGTCCGCCGTTGACCAGGCTCGGCGTGACCGCAAGAACGGGAAAACCCTCTGCCTTTTGTAAGACGACGTCCATGTGAGCGAAAACCGCTGTGCTGCCGGTGATCCAGAAAACGCTTTGATCACCTTCCGGGTCCTTCGATCCCATCACTCCAGTCGCAGTTGCCACCTTGAGCTCCAGCTCACTCCTGGCCGCGCTCGGGTCCTGCACCGCAACATCTAAAACCGCAATGCCTGCCGCCTCGGCAACCTTTCTCAGCGGCTCCACTTGAGATCTCACCGCGCTGGAGTTGCGCTTGGAATACACAATGGCAATCTGTCGAAGATCCGGTCTCAGCCGGCGCAGATAACTGAGCTGACCGGCGACCGGAACGTTTAGGGAGGTATAGGCGATGTGGGTCTTCGAGCCCCCCTCGTAGTCGTCCACCAGGCCCAAGAGCACGGGATCCTTGGCACAGACCGTGACCACCGGCACTCGACCCGTGCGATAGTGATCGTGAAGATCCCGGGCCGCCGTGGAGCCCATGGCAAAGATCAGCGCAAACTCGCCCCTCTCAGCTTTCCGCAGATATCGGTGCATGCGCCCATCGGCATTCCGGTAATAGACCAACACAAAGGTCGACCACCGCTTGCGAGCCCCGAACGAGCGTAGGATTCGGGCCAAGGCGGTGTCATAGGCCGGCGAAGCCTTTGGAAATAGGATCAATATCCGCTCAGGCTCCGAAGCATCAGAACGAGTCGACTCAGCCAGCGGCAAAACCTCCCTTACTCCAGGCACTCCGCGACGGACGAGAAGCCAGTCCTTCCGGGACTCCTCGAGCTGCCGAACCCAGGGCCCGTCCTGCGCCTGATAGGTCGTGCCGACGAAGGCCGCGGTCGACAACAGGAAGAGCCCAACGATGAGCTTTGGGAGCCGGGATGAATTCATGGTCCCGCCTCCACGGCGCCGACTTGCGCCCGGCTCAACACCGCGAAAATCGCCGCCAGCATCAGCACCAACAGGGCGGAGACACCGAAGAGCATTCCTCCCAGACCGACCCACAAACCCGCTAGGATCGGCCCGGCCATGCTGCCGACCCGCTCGAGGAATCGAAACACCGAGGAGACCTCCGCCACACCCAACCGGTGGGCTGAAGGACTTCCCGCGACGTGGGAAAGGGCCGGAGCGTGAATCCAACCGTGACCGACCCCGAGCCCCCAAGCGCCACACACCCATAGAAGCGCCCTGAGCATCGGTGGGGAGCCGGCGACCGTGGATCCCGAGCTGCCCGCGGCCAGCACCAGGAGGGAGCATGCGGCCAGACCCATACCCACCAGCAGAGCTCGACGGGTTCCACCCAGGATCGTGACCACCCGACCCGCCGACAGGTTGGAAAGTAAAACACCGACGGAATACAGCATCAAAATCTGACCGATTTCGTCGGCTGAGAATTCCAGCCGAGACAACGTCAGCGGCAAGCCGAAAAACACCAGACCGGAAATCACTGCCTTGGTCGGAATCCCGATCAGCAGTGCGGTCGAAATAAGGCCACGATCCTTGAGCATGTCTTGCCACGAGGCTTTTCGCCGCGCGGGCTGCCCGCCGACGACCGAGTCGGTGGGAGCAGGGTCGGCGGAAACAGGGTCGGCGGATTGCGATGAAGAGGACGTGACACGCAGGGATCTCTTGCCGAGCCACAGATTCAGCAGGCCCAGGAGGGCCGCGACATCGAATACCATCTCCACAGATACATATAGAGCCAACAACGAGCCGAAGACGGTCCCGGAGATCATCCCCGTTTGATAACCCAACACCATCAAAGAAAGGTTTTTTGTCTTTTGCTCCGGATCCGATAGATTCAGCAAAGCGGTTTGCACTCCGATCAGCGACAGCCCTTGGCCGGCTCCCGCCAACGCACGCAAAAGCATCAGGCTGTAGTAGTCGGAAGCGAGGCTCAACCCGACCCATCCGACGACAGCGCAACCTACCCCGATCAGCAGTGTGGTTTTAGCGCCCCACCGCCGGGCTATGTGTCCCGCGGGAATCAGAATGAAGGCGTAGCCGGCAAAGAAAGCCGTGAAGATCCATGACACCGCGCCCGGCCCCATGCCTTGGCGACCGAGGACCTCCGCGAGCCAAGTCGCCATCACCGGTAGGCATAGCCCCTCCATCAGCACGGTGACCGTGTGGACGACCTGGATTTTTTGAATCTCCGCGGCCGTCGTCGGCTGACCTTCCTGCGCTCCGGCGGTGCTCACCATCAAGAGCCCCAGCAGCAGGCGGGAGACCAAAATGAGCGCTATGAAAAGGGCCAGTAGGTTCTTGCAAGCACCCCACAGGCTGGCGTAAACCATTCTTTTCGGAACGGCAATGGTGAGAGTCAGGGCTTCCGACCCGTCCTGCCATGGATTTTCGAGGTCCCAAGATTGCTCAAAAGCCGCGTCGTCGTGCTCCGCCACTGTGCCGACTTTGGCGGCATTCGTGTGGATCAAGACGGTCTCGCCCCGTACCAGGCTGATGCCGCTGATCTCCGGATTGAGCTCTCGATAGCCGCGAAAAGTCGTATCCAAACCATCGAAATCCGTCAGCTCGAGGCCGAGGTCCATGGGAGCTTGGAGTCTTTGCCCCAAAGACGCGGCCAGGGCAGCGGTCTTGGCGACGATACCTTGGGAGTAGAGCTGAACCATTTCCGTGATCAGCACCCCGGAGACCGCCATCACCCCGAGGCTGAAGCCTAGGCTGAGGATCCATCGGCTCTTCTTGGGCCGCAGTCGCAAGGCTAGAGCCACTGCTCCGAGGCAGAAGACCAGAAGGCCACCGGAGGCCTCGGCCACTCGCAAGAACGTTCCCGCGATCTTCTGTCGGACAAAGGCTTGAGACATCACCAACTTCAGCTGGCCCACGGTTTCGAAGCGACTGCTCAACGGCAAGCTCACCTCGTAAACCGCATCGAAGGTGTCTCCCAGCTCGTCGCTCCGATGGACCCACGCGCCGTCCTCCCGTCGCGCCTCGATCGGATTTCGTTTGCGAGTGGCGAGCACGGCTTTTTCGGAGGCATCGAAGACCTCCACGCTCTTCAAATCTCGACTGGAGCTCATCAACGGGCGGGTCAGGGGCTCGAACCCGCTGACCTGATCCAGGGGCACTCCGGCATGGATGTAGGGCTGTAGCGACCGAGCGACTACCGCGCCCTGCGCGTTCAGACGATCCAGTTGAATCAACGGATACGTGCGATAGGCCTCCGCCATGCCGACGCCCAAAACAAGCGCTGCCGACATCGTGAGAAAGAGCCCGAAAAGAGCCATCATCGGCCGGACACGGACTCGTTCCTCCGTAACCGGCTGCCTAGAGGCCAAGATGATCCCCCTCGTCGGTCAACAGATCGGGGATCACGGCCAGAGACGGCAAGCAGAAATCGAAACCCAAAGCCAGCCGATAGGCCAGCAGAGACGCGATCAGCTCATCGTAAGATTCCCCCTGCTCCTTCAGACCCAGGGCGATCAGGCTGCCTTCTCCGTTGGCTTTGCACACTGCCAAATCGGGTTTGGGGTTCGCCTCCAACACCATCAAATGGCCTTGTCGGTCCTCGCGGACGTCCAAACGGATCAATGCGCTGAGCTGTAGCTCATTGAAGATCCTCTCCCCCACGGATTCGAGCCACTGTAGATCCACGGCGTGCTCCGGCCGTGTCAATGCCTGGACACGGCGGATTCCGATCGGCTGCACATCCATAGAGGTAAAAATCTTCTCCTCGTCGTCGAATAGCCGCTCAATGGGAGCCAAGAAACGAGGCCGAGACGTCATCTGAAATCGGTGCTCCAGGCGTTGGATCGGCGGAGCCACGGTGATGCAGAGCTCACGCCCCGGCAAGAAGGGCTCGATGAGGACGCGGTCCCGCGTGTGACCGTAGACCCAACGCACCGCTTCCCGGGCCTGGTCCGCGGATCGAATCCAATGGACGTGCTGGGAGGCCCGGCCGCTCGCCGGCTTGACCACCAGAGGCCCACCGCTGAGCTCCTCCAGCTCTTGCAACCGACGTTTGCTCGGGGAAAAGGCTGTGGACGGATGCCACACCGCAAAAGGGGCCGTGGGCACTCCGATGCCTTGCAGCCACTGTTTGAAAAGCGGCTTATCGTCGAGCAAAGCGGCGACGGTCGGCCGGTGGCCGACGTACGGAATGCCCAGACTTTCGAGGCTCGCCGCGGCGTGGCACATGGCGCCATGGCCCTGTATGCCCCCGGTGTTGAGCCAGGCCATGTGGATCCCCGCCTCCCTCAAAAGCTGCGGCAAGTCCATGCCTTCCCTCATCCGGCGAACCCGGGTAAATCCCAGCCGGCGCAAAGATCCCACCAGGTCGCGGGCCACGGAGCCGTAGCTCTTCCAGGAGCGCGGGTTGTAGGTGCGATGGATCACCGAGCCGCCCTTGAGGTTGCTGGCACCGTGAATGACCGCAATGCTCAGCTTCGATTCCAGGGATTCCAACGCGTAATCCAAGTCTGGACGAGGGATCATCGCGCCTTCCTTCGTCGGTCGGCGGGCGATCAGGGGAGGTAGCTTGGGAGCACGTCCGGACGTCATGGCTTGAGCGTCCATAGGGTTCCGATGACGTGGTTGTGGGTCCAATCCCCGGCGAATTTTCGGCTGTGGAGCAGGTAGTAGACGTTGATCGAGGACCTGGGCGAGATCCTCCACCGGGCTCCGAAGGGCACGAAACGGTTTTCGTTGATCTCAGAAAGGCCCTCACCGTCCTCGTGGAAGAGCTCGTTGTTGATGAAGACATGGCTCCAACCCGAATCCGGCAACGATCCGTTGCCGAGAGAACGGGTCCAGCGGGTGAGGTGGCGGAATCGGGTGCGATTCGAGCGGTTTTCCCGGTGAAAGAGCTCCATGCGGTGGCGGCTGTCGAAGAACCAGCGCTCGGACATCCTGAACCGTGGTGACAGCTCGAGCTCGATGCGGCCGTCGATCTGGGGCCCACCGCCGTCCGGGCGTTGGGCACCGATGGATACATCTCCGTCTAAATCGATGCGTTTGACCGCCAGGCCCAGCCACAGATTGGGATGTGCGCGATAGGTGAGCTTTGGGCCGAAGAAGACGCTCGAAAGATCGGATGCGTCATCGGAAAACCGCCCCTCCGCATAGAGGCCTAGGGTCAGCTTTCCCTTCTTATAAAGACCGAAAGAGTATTGCGTCCAATACTGGATGTCGTCGTCTGCCGAGATCGGTGGGGCGGTGAAGAGTAGAAGGCCGGTTGCGAGCATCAAGATAGTCCAACGCATGGACGGGTTCCTCTCCAAAAAACGTTCTGAATGGGCAGCGAGAGTCACCCAAAGCCCCGGCGATCGTGCCGTGAGCTACCCGGCAGGTGGTCTCGCTGTGTTGGAACCATCCTGGCGTCGATCGATCGCCGGGGCTATGGACGGGTGTCTTTGGGAAAGCTCTTAGCAAAGAACAAAGTTCAAGAGCCGGATTCCTTGTCCTTGGAAGAGCTGTAAATAAATATTTGGTCGACCGGAACCGGTCAATAATCAACTTCAACCGGAAAGAGGAGAAATCAAATGTCTGCCAAGAATGTCTTACCCACTGACAACGGCGAGAAATTCAACATCACTCTCTGCCCAGGGTACTGCTTCGCCATGTGCGTAGATCTCGCCAAGTATCTCTTGGAAATGCAGAAAGCTGGAAGACCCAAGAGGTTACCTGTTGCCGATAACTTGAACCCAAACAAATGGGCTATAATGCAGTCGGCCTATGAGATCAATGCACACGTCAACGACAGAAGACTGATTGAGGCACAGAACCTGGAGATTGCAAAAGAGATCCCGGAAACTGATTTCAATTCTGATTTCGCAGCAGTTGCCCAAACCATTACTGCCATTCATGGAACCACTGTTTTTGGAATCATGGCGGAGGACGACGACGGCGACAGCTCGGGTCATGAGCTGATGTGGCATAGAGACGACAACAACTCAGTTTGGTTGTACCTTGATCCAAATGAAGGATTGATTCAATTTACCTCTCAAGCCGAAGCAAAAGAATATATCGAGCGCAGCTTACGTAATTCATATGACGAGCTGAACGAGTCCTACGACGCATTTACACTAAAGCTGGCGACTTGACCAACAGGTGTGTGGGGGGTCTAACTCGGCCTGACTGACCCCGGATTTCACTGGGCCTAACCACTCAACCCCAACACCAACGCATACCGCACCAGCTCCGCGCTGGTGCGGGCGCCTAGGCGCTCCATCAGGCCATATTTGTGGAATTCCACCGTCTTGACGGAGATACCGAGCCTAGCGCCGACTTCCTTCAGCCCGAGCCCCTCCGCCAGGAGGGGCAATACTTGTTTTTGCCGCCGGGTCAATTCGAAAGTCACCGGCGAAGCCTGCCGATCCAAATCCTGCAAGAGACGTTTCAACAGCTCTTGATCCAAAGCTTGGGAGACCACCCGGCCTCCGTTCATCGCCGACTCGATCCCCCGTTCCAGGGTCTCCACGGTTTCGTCCTTGATCAAAAAACCCTTCACTCCGGCCGCCAAAGCAGCGGCCGCAATGTGCACATCGGCGTGCATGGTCAACATGATGATGCACCGGGATTCATTGCTTTCCAGGAGGATGCGGCTCAGCTCCAAACCGTTCAATGACGGCAGATTCAAATCAACCACGATCACATCCGGCTCGAGATCCTCAGCCGCTCGCAGGACCTCATAGCCATCGCCGACGGCACCCACCACCTCGTAGTTGGCGGACAGCAGGCGATCCAATCCCTGGAGGAACATCCGGTGATCATCCCCGAGCAGAAGAGTTGGCCTGCCCATGGCAGCCATCCCTGGGGAATTCACTACCAGATCATGAGCACGACGGTCAGAAATCCTAAACATGGTTCATAGAACGCGAAAATCAGCGGTCTGAAATACCAGGCAATATCATCCGCGCCCAGCTCATGGCCGATCCACCGAAGGTATGGTCACCAGAATGCGGGTCCCGTCACCGGGTGCGGTCTCGATGTGCAGCTCACCATCCAGCAGCTCGGCCCGCTCCCGCATACTGACCAAACCCAGACCGGGCTTTACATGATCGGGATCCCAGCCGACCCCTTCGTCCTCGATCGATAGCCACACCACGCCCCGCCAGGTCCGAACCTCCAACCGAGCCCGTTGCACCTGGGCATGGCTCGCCACATTTTGGAGAGCCTCCTGGGCAATGCGATAAAGACCGACCGCCATGGACGACGACAGGAGCTTGTCGACATGGGAATGGATGGACACGTCCACCACCTGCCCTCGAAATCTGCCGAAATCCGCGCACAGAGCCCTCACGGCTCCGGCAAAGCCGAGGATCTCCAGCCGGGCCGGGTGCAGCTCATGGCTGAGGTGTCGGCTCTGCTTGGCCATCGCCCCGAGCCGATCGGCCAATGAGGCGAGGTGCTCCTTCAGATCCTCCTCGAGGTCCCGGGTGACCTCCAAATGTTTGAGATCCAATGCCAGCAGCGCCAGCTCTTGACTCAAGCCGTCGTGCAAATTCCGGGCAATTCGGCGACGCTCCGCATCGAATACGGCCATCCAATGCCTCTTCGAGCCCAGGTCTCTCCGCCCCGACCCGGGGCTCATATCGATTTCGGAAGCTTCTTGTTTCGGCATCTCTAGGCCCCTTCGACACTTGCCTCGACGGCGAGCTAGGACTTTCCCTAGCTCAAGGAATCCACCCGTCTGGGTAGGCTGCAAGTACTGATTCCGATGACATTCGTCCCCTTTCCTCTTCCCTAGGGAGCCTGACCATGTGGCCCAAAACCCAAGCCTTGCCGTCTTCAACCTTCGCCAAGAACACATTCGAGCATTCCCTGCTCAAGCAATACCGCGAGCAGGAGAGACCACCGCTCGAGCAGCATTCCCGAGAGATCCGCGAGCTCGTGACCTGCATCCATGGGAAGCTGTTCGAGCCGGGGCTCAACGTTAAGATGGTGAGAGAGCTGTGCAGAATCCGAGACAACAATATTTCAAGCCGTTTTCGCAGGGCGATGGGGCAGGGAATTAAGGCCTATATCGACAACCACCGGATGGCGGCGGCCGGCATCTTGCTTCTCAACACCGACCTCTCGATTTTCGACGTTGCCATGGAAGTCGGATATTCCCATGTGGAAACCTTTTATCAAGTCTTCCACCGGCAATATGGTTGCACCCCGGGCGTCTATCGAGAAGGTAGCGTCTCGGAGCTGAAAACCGCTCAATAGAGCTCGCCCAATTGAGCCGGATCGCCGAAGCCCGCCACGGAATCACTTCCGTGGCGGGCAAAGATCAACCCGGGTCGACCCCGGTGCGGCGGCTTTCGAGCCAACGGGCCGCCGATTCTCGACCTCCGAGCCCGAAAGCTAGACCCCCGGCGATGGCCGCGCCCAGCACAAAGGCGCCGAAGGTCATGTGCACGATTTCCGGCGCTAAACCCGTCTGACCGAGGGCCATGGCCACCGCGAGGCCCAAGACGGCCGCCCGAGCCACACCTGCCAAGGGGCTCGCCTCACGGCCCCGAGCCTGCTCCCAATCCACCAACGCCGCCTTCACCAAATTGCCGAGGTATAATCCCACGGCCAAGATGCCGCAGGCGAGAAAAGCTTGCAACAAACCGGTCATCAGACCTCGGGTCACCTCGGAGATCAAGGTCAAACCCAAGCTGTCGGCGGCTTGCACCGCACCCATGGACATCAAGGAAGCGAGCACCACCCACCCCGCGGCGATCGAAGGTCTCGGCCCTGCCGAGCTTTCCAAGCCGAGCATCTCCGGCAAGCGATCGAATCCCAAACTGGTCAGCAGCTGAATCGTCAACCGCTGGACGATTCTGGCCACAAAGTAAAACACCGCCAATAGGATGCCGACGCCCAACAAATTGGGGATGATCGCCAGAATCTGTCCGACCATGTCCTGCACGGGGCGGAGACCTTGCATGCGGAGCGCGTCCAGCATTTGAGGCAGGAAGAAAAGGAATACGAAATAATAAACGGCGTCGCCGAGGGTCCCGGTCAACGAGGTGGGCTCCTTGTCCGGTTCGTCCACGACCTCACCGAGGTGTCGATCCAGCTCGAAGGCATAGAGCGCATTCAGGGTCAGCACCCTGGCTAGGCTTGCCAGAATCCAAGCCATCAGAGCGAGGGATGCCGCTGCAAAGAGCTGGGGCACGAAATCCATCATCCGTCCCAACAAATGGTTGAGCGGCTCGGTGACCATGGTCAGCCCCAACGCTTGGCAGGCCTCGATCGACACGAAGAGCATGACCAAGCCGTAAACGAAACCGCCGAGAATCTCTTCGACGGGCATTTTTTCACTGCGCCCACCGGTCAAAAGGGCCGCCAGCTGATTATCGATCGTCGTTTTATTGAGAGCTCGTACGACGATCGAGCGCACCATCCGTGCCAGACCCCAGCCGACGAGCAGAATAACGCTCGCTTCCATCAAGGAAAAAAAGATCGCGAGTCCCTGGCTCATCCAAGCCGAAAGGTCAAAATTCGCCCAGGAAAACGATGCTACGCTTCCCGCAGATTTCACAGAAAAACCTTTAATTTGAATCCCATACCAAACCGCGAGGCTCATGATGTCTCCTTCGTAAGCAATCGACGGCTCACCCACCTGTGAGCCGCCGTAGGTAGTCGAACGAGCTGTCAGACAGGTGGGCCGGTGCTAGAAATCCGAACAGGTTTCTGCGCCGAGCTGCAATCGTCCGCTTGCCGTTCTACGGTTTCGCAAACCGTCAGGCGAACGATATAAGTCTCGGGGAATGCGATCGGTGAGTATTCATGGACGGGATTTCGCAACGTGCTGGTCTCGCCGTCACCAAACTCCCACAACCATTGGGTCACCGGCCCGGCGGACGCATCGAAAAACTCCACGATGGGCCCCTCACCTCTAAACGTAAAACCCGCCAAGATTTCGGGCTCTGTGGGCGAGTCGCCGTCGCAGCCCGAGGTGGTCGAAAGTAGAAGCGTGACCAACACCGGCCAGAGCCACCGTTTTCCGCCACCGGATCTCAAAGCAAACATGTTCACCTCCGTTGAATGATGATGTTTTGAGCGATGAGCACTTCTTGTGCAGGCCCCTCAAAGGTGCCGATCACCGTCACGATTTGATTCATTTTCGCGGATTCCGCGCGATCCACTAGACCAGTTCCCAGGGTGACCAAGACTTTCCGCGACTGGCCTTCACACGAATGGCCGAACACCGCGAAATCGAAACTGACACCAACCACGATGCCGTCAGTGTTTTCGAAGCGTTCCGGCAAGGAGCAAACCACCCCTTCCCCGCGATAGAACTCACTCATCATTCGGGGCCCCACGAGGTCGAAATAGGACCGGGTTCCTCGAAACATGCAGCCGTTGAAAAGCAGGCTCAACCCCAAGAGCAAACCCATCAACGCCCACCTCGTGGTCTTTTCTTTCATGCCGTCGGCTCCTTGTCGGCAGTGGGCATCCTCCGTGGCGTTCCCACGGCGAATGCAAATTCACAATTCGGTCAATGAAGGCGGGTCCACCCTACGTCCCGCCGAATCACGTCACTATGACCCGTGCTCTTTGTGGTTTTTCTGGCTGGCCCGCAAAACCCCTGACGTCACCAAGCCCTCATCTAAAATCCATTTTTCTGGACATAGCAGAGAAGGGCGCACCAATGCCTCAGCCGCCGAATGGGCATTGCAAGGTTTTCCGCGCGTGAAAGGGGATGTCGCGAGCTATTCGGGAGGAATCGATTCGCCGGGGCAGCAAGTAATCCGCCACGCGTTGCAGGTTTTGCCGCTCAAACAGGCAAATTCGGCGACGAATTGTCCCTCGCCACAACGCACTGGCTCCGAGCTCGATCCGTCGAAGGATCGGCACTCCGAGCCCTTTTTGAGGCGTGGGGTTTTGAGATAACGAGCCTGCATCTCCGAGCAACCGCTCTCCCGGCATTCCCACGCGTCGAGAAACGAGTCCTTGCGATTGGCGATCGTGCCCTTCGGCGAGATCCAATCCGACTTGCTGAGCTCTGCCTCGAGATCGGGGGTCGGCGAATAGGGGCAGCAATACAGCTGCCAGACCCCACACGGTTTGTCGCTGCAATACAGGCCAGAAATGGCGGAGCCGCTGCGACATCCGACCGAACCGAAGCCCTGGGTCAACGAAGGCGACCACTCACAGGTTCCGAGCGAAAACGTGATGTCCACGGAATTCCCCGCCTTGGTTTCGACCTTGGGCGGCACGCTCTGCTCGAGAACCTTGCCCGCTTCTTGGCGATCACTGATCCGATAGTTCACCTCTCCCGGCCAAATGCCCGCTTCGAGCAGGGCGAGACCGGCTTCCCCCTCTTCCATGCCCACCAAATCGGGCATATCCGCCGACAGCTCGAAGGTGACGGTGTCTCCTTCGCCGATCGCGTGGCCGGGACGAGGATCATGACCCGCTACGGTCAGCTCATCGCCACCGAGTGAAAGACCGCCGAGCGCAGGACCGGCACCCACGATCAGGCCGAGGGCCACAGCCTGCTTTTCGGCTTCGGCCCGGCTCAGCCCCATCAAATTCGGCATATATGTCTGGGCGGCGGGCTCGCCGGAGACTGTGTCGCCCTCATCCGCTCCTTGGTCTGCAGCGGCCGCGGCCGCGGCTTGCTCCTCGGGAGACGGCGCTTCCTCTTTGCTGCCGCTCACCACCCACCAGGCGACCAAACCGACGATTAAGAGAAATACGATCGCCAAGAGGATCCACAACCAAAGCTTCGAAGCGGGCGGTCGAAGGACGGTGATCTCGGGCCCCTCCGAGAAATCGTCGTCGGGATTGACCTCGGAAACGACATCGATCCGGAACTTCAGCTCCCCTTCCGGCGCGTCCTTGGGCAGCTCCATGGACACTTTGACCGCTTCGGGAATCCCGGATTCCAGCTTTCGTTCTTCTTCGCCTTCGATGGTCAGCCAGCCCTCGTCGAGATTGCCGATCGGCACGATCAACGCACGGCCCGCCACGGATTTGGCGATGTTGGTGACCGTGACCGTCACTTCGCCTCGCCCTTCTTTGTCGAGCTGAAGGGTCTCCGACGACGGGACGATTTGGAAGATATTTGCCACGTTCGTTTCCTCGTTCTCGGTCGTGCCGAGGCTCAAGCCTGCGGATCTTCGAAGCGCAGCTCGAAGGTCACATAGGCGGGTTTTTCTTCTCGAACAATGCGCTCGATCAAGGTTCGATGGCGTTCAGAATCCGGGATGACGACACGGATGTGGAAGGGCATGGGTCGACCGTCGGGACCGGGCACCGACTCATCGATCCGATAGCCCGAGATGCCGGTGGCCAGCTCGAGAAAGCGGCACAGCCCCCGGCGGGTGCCCCGCCATTTGGAGAGAAACGCCACGTCGGCGATTAAGTCTCGCACCCTCCCGATACCGCAGGAGAGATTGCGTGCTTGGTCGGCCGCGTTGACCGGCCGCGTGGGAGACAACCCTTCCACTTGCCACAATCCATCCAAATCGACCCAAGTCGCCAATAATGGTACGAACGGGTCGGGGGCGGCGTGGGGAGCAAAGAATCGCGGCAGATCCTCGAGGGTTTGCTCCACGGGCTCATGCAGGGCTTCCATGACCTCGAGCAACGTGAAAAGCACAGTTCCCGGTTTCGCCGTGCGCCGAAAGATCTGCGGCAGCAGACGTTCAATATTCCTCCGCTTCATCCTCGGTCACCACCTCGATCTCATGCTCACCGGAGCAAAATAGCCAGGTTTCAGGAAGGGTTACTTTGTCGAAGTCCCGATGGGAAAGCGCCTCGTATCGATCACCGCCGTCACCGCTGCGGAAGACGCCTTCGGGACCGCCGGCGAAAATCCACTTGCCCCCCGGATCGACCACCACGGTGTGGACCGGCACCAAACGTCCGCGATCTCGTGGCGGCAAACCCGAGGTCGCCACCGCCGACGGCTGCCAGGCGGGTTTGTCGGAGCTCGCGTCCAACCGCATCACACCGGCTCGGTGAGACGCCGCCAGGACCCGAGTGCCCTGAAAAGCCAGGCCGTGACAGCTACCGGCGGTCCAGCCCACGTCGAAGGCCCGCCATCCTTCCGGGGTCAGCTCGGAGAGATACCAGCGATAACAGCCTTTTCCTTTTTGATTGCCGGCGGCGGCGACCGCCGCCCACAACCAGGAGCTCGGCCCCTCTGCTTGAATGGCCAAGAAGCGGATGTCCTCGCCTCGGAGGCCCAAGAGCTGAAAAGTCCGGGGTTGCCCGCCCTGACGACTCAGATAGACACCGCCGGCCCGTTGGGCGGACACTGCCACCAACACGTTGCCGTGCGCATCGACCGAGGTCTGGACCGCGTAAAAACCCGTTCGATCATCGCCGCTGCCACCCGGATAAACCGGCACCTCCGCCAGCTCCGGCCCATGCCGTTCCAGCGAGACTTGAAAAAGGCCCTCGTCCGAAGCGAGCAGAATCGTCGGCGTTTGCCGACCGGGAAGCCAGGCCATGCCCTCGACCTCGAATCCGGTTTCCGCCGCCGTCCGCCAGGTTTCGCCGCAGTCCTCGGATACGTAGAGCACCGCTTTTTGCGCGTCCCGCGGTCGGGTGGCGACCGCCACCCGACCCGGGTGCTCGGGATGAGATCGCACATCGCGGATCTGCTCACCTTCGAAACACGCGACCCGCTCCCAGCCGTTGCCGTCGTTGATCGACCGTAGCAGTGAGTCACCGCCCGACACGTACCAGCATCGGGGCTGAAAACAATCCGCCACCAGGGCCCGCGCCTCGTCGGGCACGTGGTTCACCCGCAACCGAATGCCGTCGGCAAATTTGACCCCGGGCTCCGACAAAATCATGTCGTAGATGTGCGACGCCCGCAGGGTCTCCCCAAAGCCCCAGCCGTCGGGCACGTAGTCGTTGGGAAGCGGCTGAATCGTGCGATAGAGGCGATCCAAGACCCGCCGTCGCAGGGCGATGGGATTCTCTTCCCGATAGACCACGATCCGAGCCACCACACTGACGGCCTTATACCGCCCCCACTGCACCAGACAGGCGGTGCCCAAAGGCCGTCGCTCGTTGAGGGCATCGAGGATCTGAAGCCGGGCGTCCTCGGTTTCGTGCTCGACCATGATCTCCGCCGTAATCCGCCCCTCGGCCTTGATCGCCAGGGGCAGATCCGGCACCACTACGACCTGCACCGTGCCGGCCACGGCGTGGCTCCACAGGCGCGCGAGGGTCAAAGCTCGGGCTCGGGCCACGGCCCCGGAGCTGCGGATGGCCACTCGCTCGAAGTCCTTGGACTTGACCACCCGCTCCAGGCCGTGGAGCTGTTGTGGGCCTCGAATCAACGCATTTTGCAGGCTCTCGAGGTTGCGACCTCCGGTGGCCGGCTGCGGATTGGTCACCTCGACCCCGGGGATCGGATCGAGCAACGCCGTCAGCGTTCCCGCCGCCACATTGCCCACATCTCCGCCCCCTCGGCGATACCAGACCCGGATCTCCCGGTCTGCCTTCGGCACCGCAGCCAGGGCCCGGGGGACCTGCTCCAAACGATCTTGCTCGTCGAGCCAGCGGGCGGCGGGAGCGAATTGCAGCAGGCCGGAGGCTCGGTCGGTCTTGTAGATGTGGGGCTCCGCGCCGATGTTGGCAAAACTGTCGACCTCGACCCAGATCCGGAACACCTTGTCGCCGTGGGGAATCGCCCGGGCGCGCTCGTCGAGCTCGTGGGGAAGGGCTTCGATCGCCACCACCAAATCCCGCTCCGAGCCCGCCTGAGCCGTGATCGGCGGCCTTTGGATGCGATGGACCTGGCCGGGCAGCCCAGTGCCCAAAGCCACCAGCTCGGCGATCACCAGCTCCCCTTGCAACGCCGTGACGTCGACGTGATCCTCGCCTTCCACTAAGGTCACCAGCTTGGAGGTGACGAAAACCGGGGCTTCTTGGTCGTCGCCCGCTCGATCCGCCATCACCCGCGTGCCCCGGGGAATCTCGATCGATCGGCTCGACTCCTGAGACCTGGAGAATCGCAGCACCACAGAAGCGGAAACGGGCGGCTCGAGACGCGCTCCGACAAGCCGCAGAAGCTCGACGTAGACCTTCTCCGGCAGACGGTTGAGCCGATAGATCAGCACCTCGGTGAGGTGGGCGAAGACCTCGAGAATCACTAGGCCCGGATCGCCGGGTGATAGATCGCTCCACTCCGGGCACTTCTCCCCCACGATCCGACGCGCCTCTTCCATCAGCTCGTAGAAGTCCCGGTCGTCGAGGTTGGGAACCGTCAAGGACATCACTCCACCTCCCCCGCCAAGCTCATGGAAACGTTCAGAGCATCTTCCGTGCCACTGGCGGCGACCCGATATTCGAGCGAAATCTCCAATCGGGTCGCGTCCCGAGGATCCGGGAACGCATCTAGGTCCAAGATCTCGATGCGCGGCTCCCAACGTTGGATCGCCTGACCAACGTAATGGATGGCTAGACCCGCGGTGGTCGGATCGTTGGGCAAGAAAAGAAGACGGTCGAGCTCGCAGCCGAAGTCGGGCCGCATGACCCGCTCACCCCGCCGGGTGGTGAGCAGTAGGTGAATGGCCTGCCGCACCAAGGCATCGCCGGCGATCATGTCGAGGCTTCCGCGATTCGACAGTCGAAGACCCGCGGGCTGATCACCCGCCAAGCTCGGGTGCCGAAACCGCAGGCCTTTGGCCTCGATATCGCTCATGTCGGCTGCGTGCATCAGGCCTCCTCCTCAGGCTTTTTCCATGTCGATGCGCTTCGCTTTGAGGCACAGGCTTTTGCCCGGCGCCTCCAGGGTCAGGTCACCCGCCGCGTGCAGCTTGATCCCGTCGGGCGCCAGCTCGACATAGCTTCCCTTCTTATTTTCGATGCGGGCCGCGCCCCTTTTTTCGTCGAGGGTGAGTCTTTGTTCGCCCGCCCGGATCTGGAAGCGCCGCACCCTGCCGCCTTCGACGCCGCTGTCGAGGGAGCCGCGTCCATCGAAGATGCCGCCGAGCACCAGCCCCCTGGCGGGATCCCCGTGGGTCAGCGCCACGGCCACTTGATCTCCCACGTCCGGCACGGCGACGAATCCGCGATTCTTGCCGAGCCCCGGGCTCACCACCCGCATCCAATCCGTCTCGAAGCCGGCCAGGGTGGGCAGAGTCGCTCTGACCCGCCCCAGGTCTTCCGGATCTTTGACCGAGGTCACCGAGCCGGGCACGATCGACGTCGCCGTGGGGGCCGGCATGGGGCGCGGGGGATAGGACGAGATCTCCGTGACGAATCCGCGCAGACGATCGAAGCCGTGACGCACGGCCGTGAGCACGAATTGCCCTTCGAGAGAGGCATCTACCCCGCGGATTCGGACCGCGCAACCCGGTTGCAGGCGGACATCTCCGTCCGCCACGCCCCAGAGGGAGATCTCACCGCACGCGGAACGATCCAATACGGCTTGAGCGGCTTGCTCGACCTGGCGGGCGTCTTCGAGACCCAGGTCCACCAAGGACCTCATGCTCTCCTTCCGCCCCGACCGTGACCACGCAACCTTGCGGCCGGACCGCGGCCGGCTGACCCGACTGTCGACGGTCGAGCCCGTGGCCGGATCCCAGCCGAAGCCGGTCACTCCTGCCCACGCTCCCGAACCGACGGCGTCGAAACGGCACTCGAGCAGGCTCGAGCCTTGCTCGAGCTCGATGCACGGCTTCGAGCCTTCGAGGGTCAGCAGATGGAGCTTCTTGCCGCGGACCACGGCGAATAAACCTTGGGTTTCCGTATGCTCCCGTAACAGCTCCATATCGGTCTGGCGGTGCTGCACGATCCAGCGCCGAGCCGCTCCGGAGTCCCCGGGCTCCACCGACAATCCGAGGTCGGACACCAGCTCGCGGGCCAGCTCGGCGGGGGTCATCTGCTTCAAGCCACGGACCGATTGACGCGTGTGGAGCCGAAAGAGGGGATCGTAAGCTCGAAGGTTTACTTTCCTGCCGCCCACCGGCGGATACGATTGCTCGACCCCCGCCAGCTCCCCTTCGAAGAGCTCGGAATCCCCTTGGCGGTTGGAGATCGACACCCTTATCGGGGTGCCCATGGCCCAGTCGCGAGGGCTCAGCTTGCCCAATTGCCGGCCGTCGAGCTGCAGCTCGCATTGGGTGGGTAGCCCCAGCCGTGCTCGCACCTGCACCCCCTCCAGGGCCTGGTACCAGAGTCGGTCGAGGGATCGCCCTTTCACTTGGATCTTGAGCCCCGGCATCCGAGCCCACGGCGAGCTCATGGCACGTCTCCCGCGCCGGGCAGCCGCAAAGCGCCGCCGGCGGAGACCTCGAAGGGGTCTGAAATGCCGTTGGACGATGCCACCAAGCGCCAATAGGCCGGATCGCCGTAATGGCTCTGAGCCACCTGGTCGAGACGCTCCCCGGCTCTGCCGCTGCCGTCACCCGGCATCTCACGAAAAGCACCTCCTCGACCCGCGCCGAGGCTCATTCGGTCGAGCTGGGCCGGCCTAGGGGGCTTACGCGCGGCCCCCTTGCCGGGGACGGAGTCTTCGACCCGCAAGAAACGCAGGGCCAGCCAAGAGCGTCGGGGCACCCCACCGACGTCGAATTGCTCCAAGCGCTCCGCCACCGCCGTCACCACCCCCGGCACATTCCACGACTTGCCCCAGATGAACCGCACCCTGGGCGGGTCCCCCTCAGCCATATTCCACAACGGCCGGGTCAAATGACGGACGTCGGACACCGACCGCTCAGAGCCTTCCACCGCCAAATCGAAGAGCAGGTGAAGACGCATCTCGGTGGAGCCGCCACCGATCGCCAGTAAGGTATCGTCGCTCATGCCTGCGGTCAGCAAAGGCCCTCCGGACGACACACGCGGCTGAATTCCCGCGGAGCGACGAACCTCGATGCCCTCGGGATTCAATAGGCAGCGGATCCGCTCGCCGGTTTCCTCGATCAAAAAGGCCACCCGTTCCATGACGCCCCTTCCTGTTCTCTTTCCAGCCAACGGCGACGATCGCCCGCGACGGCACCGGCCTGCGGATCCGGCACCGGCCGGGGAGCCGGATCCGCAGGCAGCTCGGGCCAGCCGTCCGGGATTTTTGCCCACCCGGCTCGGAGACCCGGTTCTCGGAGCCGCCGGGAATCTCTCATTTCAACGTCAGCCGGCCGTAGGCCAGGGTCAACGACTCGATGTGCACCCCGTTGTTCTCGGCGTGGAGAGCGCCGATCTTCAGGCTGCACGGCCAGGCGTCGTCGAGGTTCCAGCGCATGGCTTCCGTGGCGCCGTCGTTCTTCAGCACCACCACCGAAACATTTTTGCGGGCGTCTTGATCTTTCATCACCTCTTCCATCCACTGCCAAAGCTCTTTGGCCGCGGGGGTCACACCGTAGGAAAGAGTGACCGGGGTATAGCTCACGGCCCCCGGCAAATATTTAACGTCCTGGCCGCCCTCCCGAAAAGTGAGCACTTCCATTTCGACCCCGAGACCTTTGCAGGACACGAAATGACCGGCTACGCCTTGGATGTCCAACCTGAAATTTGCCGCCCGATAGGGATCGGGAGCTTTCGAGTCCTGTGCCATCTCTGGTTCCTCTTCGATCAGCCGTCACCCTCCGCACCCGGTGCCTGTTGGCTGATGCGGAAGATGACGAATTCAGCGGGTTTGACCGGAGCCAGCCCGATCAAGGTGGTCACGAGCCCGGCGTCGATATCTTCAGTGGGATTGGTTTCTTCGTCGCATTTGACGAAAAACGCTTCTTCGGGTGTGGTGCCCATCAAAGCCCCGGTGCGCCAAACGCGTTTCAAAAAAGCGCTCACATCCCGCTGGATGGATTTCCACAGGGGTCGATCGTTGGGCTCGAAAACGATCCATCGAGTGCTGCGGCCGATCGACTCCTCGACCATGATGAACAGCCTGCGAACGTTCAAATACCGCCACTCACTGCTCGAGGCGGCCAGCGTTCTGGCTCCCCACACCCGAATGCCTTCGCCGGCAAAGAAGCGGATGCAATTCACACCTTTCGGATTGAGCACCCCTTGCTCCTCGCGGGTCAGACGGTAAGACACGTCGAGGGCGCCGCGGATCAGCTCGTTGGCCGGCGCTTTGTGGACCCCGCGCAGACCGTCGGTGCGGGCCCAGATACCGGCGATATGCCCGGAAGGCGCGACCCATGCCGGCTTTCCGTCGAGGGGGTCTTTTACCGCGATCCGGGGAAAATAAAAGGTTCCGAAACCGCCGTCGCTGACCCGTGGGCGCAATCCCTTCAGGCCTTCGCCCCCAGAATCTTCGTCACCTTGCTCGGCATCGTCCACGGCCAGATCCGGAGTCGCGATTTGGGTCAGCTGGTCGATGCTCGACACCTCATCGGGGGGATCCAGGACCGCAACCCGATTCCTCAGCTTTTCGCAATGGGAAATGGCGGCGTCGTAGGAGGCGGCGTCCGTGAAACCGGGTATGGCGACGATCGAAACCTCTTCCAGCTCTTCTAACAGCTGAAGGCCCTGCCGCTGCCGACCGGTTCCCGATACCGATCCGGCCTCCCCCACATTGACGATGTAACAACGCCCTCCGCCATTGAGAAAAAAGCCGAAAACCGCGTGAGAAAGCGGCGTGCCGGCGCTGCCTTCCGCCATGAAAGCTTTCGTAAACTCGGTCCAATTGTTCACCGCCACCGCCTCGTGCATCCGCGCCGTCGGCTCCGGTGCTACCCCCACGAAGGCCGCCGTGCTGGTGCCCACCATCTCGATGGGACGCGCTCCGCCCGGCACCTCCTCCACATACACACCCGGTGTCAAATAACTCGGCATCTTCTCTCTCCATCAAAGCTCGAAATAAACGAGCACAGGTTCTTTGGGATCCGCCGGTCTCTCCAGAGCCAACGTTCGCACGATCCCCCGCGCATGAATCTTGATCTCTTGCACGGCGGGCTCTTTCGGCACCGCTGGAAATCGGAAACGACCATCGGCATCGGTGTAGGTCGCTTGGTCGAGGGTCGGCAATTCCACCCGCGCCCGCATCAGAGGAATATCTCCCGGTCCCACCACCCGTCCGACCAAGGGGACGGAAACCGACGATTCCAACCGCGGTGGCTCTTGGACCTTCGGCAAAACCACTTCTTCCATTGGCCGCTGAACCGATACGAAAAGAAAAAAAGCAGGACGAGGCGGAATTCCGAGCAGCTGCCACAGGCAAGAGTCGGACCCTGACAGCTCAATGTCGAAATCCGCCTCGTCCATGGCGGTAAAGACCAATTCTCCCAAAAGCTCTTGAGCCTTCTGCGGGCTCGGCGCACCGGTGGTGATCAAAAAACGAAAACGAAAACCTTGGGGCGCGCGGCCGCCGGTGGTGCCATGGCGATACACCAGCTCTTCCAACCCTAGGGCGTAGAGAAAAACCAGCGGCCTTTCTTCCACTTTCGACGAAGGAGCTCCGAAGGTCATCTCGACGTCTCCGAGGGTGTCCAGCACCCAGCTCCTCAGTCTTTGATGGTTGTCTGCCAAGGATCCCATGCGTCGAGCTCCAACGACCAAAACCTATGGATTTTCCGTCCCTTCCGACATTTGGACCACGTGACCGAGACAGGTGACCGGTTCGGAATCGGCCCGCTCGGCAGCGTTTCGTAAGTATTTCCGCGATCTCGTAGGGCCACAATGTAAGTATTTCTTTAGGAAAGACCTGACCTACACCAGGGCGCGGCAAGCAATACACCAAGAATGCTCACCATAGAAATAACCCAAGGAACCTGCCACTTTGCCGTGCATAGGAGCGGGTTTTCTTCAGCGCCCATGAGGTGCCCACGCCGACATGAAATATCTATTCATATGGAAGGCATCCGGATACCTCTCGGTCGCGATCATGACCGGAGCTCTCGTCGGCACGGTGTGGTCGGACTTTCTGAAGGCCCGAGCCGCTCTCGATCCAACGCCTGCGATCGACTCGAAAACCCCCAGCCCGAAGCCGGAACCACCGGCAGCCCCCATGACCTGCCCACGTGCCGATAGATCCATGAGCAAGACTTCTCCGAGCCACCCCCTGCTACCCGGCTTTCGGGGCGATACCCAATGGATCCATCGACGGGAGGGACATGTCGGCCGGCCTTATTGGCCGGGAGGGGATTCCGGTATCACCCTCGATCCGGGCATGGACCTGGGTCATGCCGAGCCCTGGTTGATCGAAGCCGCCTTTGAAAAGCGCCTGCCCGCCCATCAGCTCAAGGCGGTCCGCAAAGCCATGGGAGCGCAGGGAACGGAAGCCCAGACCTTGCTTCGGCGCAGCGGCACCCTTCGGGGCATTCAAATCAGCCGCTCGACCGCGGCAGGCGTGTTCCCATATCTGCTAAAACCGTATTGGCGCTCACTGCAACAGCGATTCCCGAGCATCATCGACCCGGAAGTGCCGCCGGAAGTGCAAACCGCCATGCTCTCATTGGCCTACAACCGGGGCACGTGGAACCTGGAGCTGAGCCCCATTCACCACCCGCTGAAAGCTCGTCGGTGGGAGGTCGTCGCGCGATTGATCCGCGACATGCAACAAGACCACCTGCTCGAAGGTATTCGACGTCGACGACGTTTCGAGAGCCTTCTGATCTCCGAAAACCTCGCCGTTGAGCCGATGGTCGAGATCTGCCGCAGCATAGACTCGCCCGAAACGAGCCGTTTCAGAACCGTTGAGAAAGAAATTCAAGAGCCCGAATCCTAGGCGTGTCCAGGCGCCTCCGCCATCCTTGCGTCGAAAGCTTTAACCGCCTCCAAACAAATCTTTCGGAATCTTGAGGAAGGAACCCATGGCTCATTTCAAATCAATCCATTGCCGCCTATTCTTGTTGTTCACCCTATTCTTACCGAGCGCCGTCCATGCCAACGACTCCGTCGATCTCGGCTGGTCGTCCAGTGGGCGTATTTCATTGGTCCACAACCAAGGAAACGGCGACTTCACCGCGGCGGGCGTCGATCTTTCATTCCATCATCAGTGGGTCGGCGCGGGTTTGGATCTCAGCTTGGGTACCGTGCAGGCCCAGAACCAAACCTTGGGACGTAGGGCCGTCGGCTCTCCGGACCGTTTCACGGTGGAGGAAAATATCGAGGAAGAGAAGATCGAGGAAAATTGGTCGGTCGCCTTCAGTTACGACCACAAGCTTTCCCGAAAATTTTCCTGGGTGACCCACGGCGGCTGGGAGCGCGACGAGCCCGGTGGATTCAGGAATCGCTACGGTTTCGGCATGGGTTTGGGCGTGCAAAGCGATCCCGATCAGGACGACTGCTTGAAGACGATCTTCAGCCTGACGTGGAATCGGCAGGAAAATTTGGTCAATCCAGGAAATACGGATCCCGAATTTCCGGGTTTTCGATGGCTGCTCGGTTATAACCGGCCGATCAACGAGCACACCGGCTTCAGCAGCACCTTGAGCTATTTCGGCAACCTCGACGATCTCGACGACTTCCGCACGGATTGGAGCAACACGTTGACGGTTTCGATCAACGATTGGTTGGCCCTCGAGATTGAAGCCCAGTGGAAGCACGGCAGCAGACCTCCCCTGGAGCTGATTCCCTTGATCGATCCCAGCGGAGGCTCCAATCAGCTCGTGGCCGCCCCGCTGGACAAAAACGAGAGCCATCTCGCGTTGGCGTTCGTCTTTCACCACTGACGACGCCGGTCCTTACCAAACCTCTCCAAAACACGAAGTGCCGATCGCATCCGCGATCGGCACCTTCCGTTTCCGCTCAGTGACGCTCGGCTTCTTCCGCAACCTTGAAGGAATAACGCGCGACCGGAGCTGCGGCGTCTTGGCTTGCCCAGAGCTCAATGACGTAGGAATTGCCCGGCGGGAAAACACGGCGCGAGAACCAGAGCTGAATCTGGGGCGAGCCTTCGGCCATCCAGGGCTCGCTGTGCACCGGGGCTCCATTGGAGAGCACGTCGATGCGGTAGGCTCCTCGATCGACGTCCAGGGGCAAGGTCAAAACGACGGGATACCGCTCGGCTCGCGGATCGATCCGGACCAAGGATTCATGCTCGCCCCGCAGCGACGAGTCCACGTTGAGCGCAAAAAGCGGTGTCGGCCGGAGCCGCGCCGGCTCCGGTCCAGGAAGCAGTCGGCCGGCGAGGAAACCCACTGTCAGCAGCAACAACGCGGCGGCCGCGCGACCGGCATCGCGAAACACCGACCGGTGAGGGTTCGACTTTCGAAAGGGAGTCGGTCGATGCTCGGTGGAAAGAGAAGGCTCCGGAGCTGCAAGCCGGCTCACCACGGAGCGCAGCCGATCGTCGAGCTGCCGGTAGCCCGGGTCGTGGTCCATGTCTCGCTCGAGCAGACTCCCTGCCGGCCCCGACCCGTCGAGCTCCGTCAAACGAAGGCGAATTTGATCGACGTATTCCGCTTCGAGCTCGCCGATTTTGCTGCCGTCTTCCAGGTAGACGGGGGGAATCCGAGCGGCATGTCGCCCCCTGAGGGTGAGGGCCCCGCAGCGGGAGCTCGGGGGCACCGCGACGTCACCGCTACCGACGCGGGGGTCCCAATCGGCCGGCACCCACCGGGCTTCCGGCCCGAGCTCGACCACCAACCACTGCTCGGGCACGTCACCCAGCCGCGGCAAGATCCAAAGATCACCGATCGACAGCTGCGCCGTCAGCTGAGCCGGCCGTGGGGGTTTCACGGATTGCCCCGGCAGTCATGGACAAAGGACCTCAACCGTTCTTTCAGGCTTGCGATACGACGGCGAGGGATCTCGATCAATCGCTCCAGGGCGCGGTCGGAAGGAGGTTTGAGGTCGAGGGTCGACGAGGCCACCAACGAAAGCCAGATCTCCAACATCTGGAGACGGGTTTCCTCAGGATCGCGGTCTCCCTCGATCATCCGCTCGACACACTGCTTGAGGTCTTGGAACGCCCGACCCGCTTCGAAGGCGCTTCCGGGAAGCTGCTCGTCTACCGGGATCCGCTCTATCGACGCTCCGACGCGCTCGAATCCCGTGGAGACCGCTATTTCATCGGACAAACGGGCCCAATAGAGACGAGCCCGCTGTCGCCAAGCCGCATTCAAGTTGCCCAAGCTGAAGTCGAGCACGCCTTGCTCCGCCAGCTCCGGCAACCGCGCGGCCAATCGCTCGACATAGGGCTCCCGTTTGCTCGGACCGAGCTCCATGATCGCCGGTAGAAACTCCGGAAGATGGGTGTCGGCCCATGCTTCCAGCACGCGGTTGTGGTTTCTTTCGAGCACCTCGGCGGGGATTCGTCCCGGCCCGGCAGCCGGCACCAGTCTCGAGTGGTGGTCCAACGGCTCAGCCGGAGCGTCCGCATGAAGAAGACCCAGCATGAGCGCTTTCTCGACGACGCTCGAAAGGAAGGAGTAGAGGCGGTATCCCAAGGGATCGAAATGCCTTTGCCGGTCGCTCAGAAAGTTGCGGATCAAACGCAGCAACAAACCCTCAATATTCCCCTTGCTGCGGGCATGACCACGCAACGTGGGAAGCCGATGCAGGACGAAGATCAAGCACTCCTGGGCCAGCTCGCGCAAGGCGGCGTCGTCGTCTCGGCTCCAGCTGTCGACGCCGATGATGCCGAAGATTCGGGGCGAGACGCTCCACAGACGTCTCCGCTTGAGCTCGGCCGCCAATCCCGTTTTTAGACGAGCTAAAAACGGCTCCGAGATGTCGGACCTCACGGACGGGCCCACGCCCGAAGCGCGAACGTAATCCGTGAAGGGTGTTTCCCTTCCCATGAGCTTTCGGATCCGAAAAAGGCGAGCTCGAAACGACCCGGGCCGGATCGGCGACCGATGGAAGGCGGCCGGCGGCCCGATCCGAGCAACAGGGCTCCCTCGATCGGCCCTCACCTTTGAGTCGTTGACGAATAGGTCTGCGCGGAACCTAGCACAATAGAGCCGAGAAAGGAGCTGGGGGATCATCGACCGACGCCGTCCAAGACGAAGGCGGCCCAGAAAAACGGGGCTCGGGTGCTCGGTTGAGCCAGCGTGGCGAGCTGCGCTTCGCGAAGCGCCTCATCGACCCGCCGACCGGCCTTCAGCTCGCCGTAGAAAGACTTCATGAGCGTCGCGGTCGACGGATCCGAAACGTTCCACAAGCTGGCGATCACCCGGTCGGCTCCGGCGAATTGAAAGGCACGGGTCAAGCCGATCACGCCTTCACTGCCGGCGAGCCGACCCCGCGCCGTCGAGCAGGCGGAGAGCACCACCAACCCGGCATCCAGACGCACCTCTTCAAAGACCTCCCAAGCTTCCAAGATACCGTTCTGCTCGCCGTTGCGGTACGTCTCGGGCAGGGCCAACAAGAGCGCGGAATCCAACCCGAGCCGTGGATGGAAAAAGCCGTGGGTTGCGAAATGCAGCACGTCGACGCCCGGCTCGAGTTGCTTCACGCTTTGCTCGGTCGCCTCGGTGCCGGTCAGCATGCTGACGTCTTTTCCGAAGAGCTCGCCGATCGCCTTCAGCTCCCTGCGGCTCCCGGGAATCGGACCGAGCTCGAAATCCCGCAAATGGTGGCCCACGACCGCAGGGGCCGCAGCGGCCTGGGGCAGCTTCTCCGGAAAGTAGGGGTCTCCGAAGGCCAGGATTTTCGCGAGACGACGGCCGGGGTCGGCACGGTCGACCAACAACCGATGCAAGGAACCGCTGAGGGTGACCCGGGTGGTTTTGAGCTCCACCAGGAACGACGGCTCGTCGTCCCGCTCTCGGATCAACGCCGGGAACGGCAAGAGGTGCAGGGGACCATCGGGGAAAATCAATAGTCGCTGTGCCTCTTCCAAGACGGGCCAGGCGGGCTCGAGCAAGTCTTGAAAAAGCTGCTTTGCCAACGCTTGCAGACGCCCATAGCCGGGGATGTCGGTCCGCCGGTGAAGCTCGATTTCCCGGCGAAAGCGCTCGACTTGCCGTTCGAGCTCGACGCCGGTGATCGACAGCCGTTGCCATTCCAGGACGTCCGCGCCCAAAATCCCGAGCCAGGAGCTGTCTTCGCCGAGGAAATAGGCCAAGGCTACGGTGCCGGGCTCCAGGCTTTGCCGCAGCTGATCGAGATCCACCGCCGAGCCCGCCTGGGCGCCGAGACGGTCCGCCTCTACCGTGAGCCGGCGGATCCGGGCGGCCAGATGGTCCCGCTCCCGGCGCAGCGACCGTGCTCGCTCGTCGAGCCCGTCGATCGCCTCTCCGCTGAATCGGGCGAGGACCATACGGTGCTGTAATCCATGGAGAGATTCGTCGAGGAGGTGCTTTTCCTCGACCAGAGCCTGAGGAGCCTCGGGCCGCGGGCCCGGATTGCGCGGTTGAAACATGGAACGAAGCTCAGCGGCCCGGGCCTGCTCTTGAAGGTTCCAGGCCTGCTTCCACAGGCCGAGCTCGACCGAAAGACGGACCGGATCCCAATAGAGCTGACGGCGCCGGTCGCGGAATCGACCCCGGCCGTGCAGCCCGGGATCCAGCATGTCCACCTGCTGTTCCACCAGGCTCAAAGCGTCGAGGTAGTTGCCGAGGGCTCGATGGGGCTCGCCGAGGTGCTCCCAAATCTGGCCGAAACCATGGGCGAGCCATGCTTTCTGGTCTGGCCCGTGATTGGACATAGAAGCTTTTTCGGCAGCCGACGTCAATTGTTGCAGTGCTTCTTCGGGTCGATCTTGGGCCAGTAACACACGTCCCAAGGACAGCCGCGCCTCGATAACGTCTGCGTGATTCGGCGCCGCTCTCAAGTAGTGATCCACCACGCTCCGAAATTCGGACTCGGCGGTCGCCAAACGCCCACGCCTCTCGGCCAGGATGCCCCGATAGAAGCTCAGGGCCGGTAGCGGCGTGCCGGAGCCTCGGAGTCGGTTTTCGGCCCGTTCCAAGGCGCCTTCAGCATGATCGAGATCCCCTTGGTTGAGGTCGAGCTGCGCCACCATCGACCAAGCATGGGCCGCTCGACTAGGGATCTGACCGTCAGCCTCGGAAATGGCGAGAGCCCGTTCATAAAGCGAGCGAGCGCGCTCAAAGTCCCCCATTTCCTGTAACAAGTTACCCCACAGACCGAGGGTACGCGCCAGGGTCAAGCTCCCGGGCGCGTGCCTCTCCTTGAGCTCCGCCGCTCGGGCGTAGAGACGATCCGCCCGAGGGAATTCGCCCCGACGCCAAGCCAAATGAGCCAGGTTGTGGCATACCCATCCCAATTCGAGGCTGTTGGGATCGACGCGCTCCAAGGCCTGGAGCGCCGATCGACCGTGGCGCTCGGCCGTTTCCCAATCCCCTTGACGGCTCGAAATCGAGCCCAATCGATGGTGGGCCAGTCCCCGGAAGCGGTCGGATCCGAGGCGGTTCCCAAGCTCCAACACGTCGGCTGCCAACTCCCTGGCTCGAGCTGTTTCCCCGAGGCTCAGCTTTGCGTGGGCGAGACGCAGGAGGATCTCTGCCCTGAGGGTCTCGTCCTGAGACGACAGATCCGTGAGGGCGTCCTGGAGCAGGTCGACGGAGGCCGGCCATTGCCCGGCTTCCTGCCGAGCCACGGCGAATCGCAGCCCGGCGCGTGCCCGTTCGCGGACGTCGCTCGCCTCGGCCACCGCCCGCTCGAAGCGCGGCCAAGCTTCTTGCCAACGCCTTTCTTGGGCGTATCTTTCCGCCTCCTGCAAAGCCGGCGGCCGATGGCAAGCAAGCCAGCAGCAGGCCCCGACCAGGCCCAGCCACGACATGGTTTTCATCGTGAGGGTCTTCATCGTGAATGCTTCCCAAAACGGGCCGGCGGGCCGATCCACCGTTCGGCCCGCCGCACCTCGGCTAGTCGGTATGGGAGGTCCAGCGCCCGAGGGTGCCGGTTTCGAAGCTGTCGGCGAAGAGCTGCCCCGAGCGTACCGCGAACGGCACCCTGTCCGCATCGACCGGCAAAGAGACTCCCGTCGGATCGGCCAGGGATGCCGCGGGCCGCTCGGAGAGGCGGATCCAAGTCGGCTCCGGCCCCGTGAGCCGCAGCTCCAGCTCGACCACCGGCCCGTCGTCCCAAGCTTGGGGATCCGAGCCGGTGGAGGCGACCAAGATGTCCAGCTCACCCTCCGCGTCGTCCATATCGACTACAAAATGGGTCGAGGTCGCCGGCACTTTTGGCTCGAAGCTCCCTTCCACAAGCTCGAGCTGCGGCCCTAGGTCGAGGGAGAACGCCGCTCCCGACACCGCCGCTCCGTGGTGGTCCAATCGCACCGTGATGCGGACGATGCCCTCCGCCGTCACTGCGGGCGTGTCGAGGGTCAAGAGCGGTGTCTCGCCGCGCCCGGCCATCGATCCTCCACCGCCGCAGGCATTGCCGAAGATCAACAATCCGGTGCACACCACATCCGCCACGTCGATCACGGTATCGCCGTTGGCGTCGCAGCCCACCGGGTTGCCGACGAAAGCTCCCAGGGGCGCGTCGAGCCAATGGTCACCGTCGCCGTCGAAGATTTCCAACGGGCAGGCGGTGAGATCTCCCGCGTCCATCATGCCGTCGCCGTTGCAGTCGCCCCGTAGGCCCGAGAGCACCTCTACCGAGCCGTCGACGACCTCGCCGGGAACGCTCTGCCCGTTCAGATCTCCGAAGGAGGGAGAAGGCGTGGCGGTGAAGACCACCGGCGCCGTCCGGGTGGTGCCGGGGGTCGGCGAGCACGTGGAGAAGGTCAGCTCCAGCAGGGTGCCGTTGGGCAAGGGGGCGAGCGGCGGCAATTGCGAAATCAGGATCTCGAGCTCGCCGTCGACATCACCGCCGTCGTAGGACACGGAGAGGTCGAAACCCGCGGCTCCCACGGCGAGAACACTGTCGGGAAGACCGTCGGAATCGCCGTCGGTGGCGTCGAAGCCGAGGCAGGTGTGGTCGAAGTCCAGCTCGAACGCCACGGCTCCAATGGACGCGCCGTTGGCCTCGAAAAGCACGGGCACCGTGACCGTCGAGCCGGGCTGGGCGCCGATACCCACGGGCACAGAGAGGGTGGGCAGGAGCGTGCCGGGCAGGGATACCACTCCCTCACAGCGGGAGAATCGGGAAGTGCCTTCGCCCGGAAGGGTGGTCGTGGCGGTCACCACGTGGCCCACGGGCACCGGCACCGGAAAGACCACCGAGAAGTCGGCTTCACCGGTACCGTCTGCCGTCACCTCGAGCGCGCCGACGAAGTGCTCGCCTTCGCCATATCCCGAGATGTCACACATGGGACTGGCGAAGAATTCCAGGCGGTGCAGCCCGTTGGGGATGCCATCGACAAAGGAGCCCTCGACGCGGGTTTGGGTGGCGTTGGCGGCCGCCGACGAAAACGCAACCACCTGACCTACGAGATGGCTCCAGATAGTGGTACGGGCCTGGGTGTCGTTGGAGTGGAAAGAGTTGCCTAGCGTGAAGTTGGCCGGCCATCCGAGATACTCCACGGCATAGTTGAGGTTGTAGGCCAGGACGTTGCCCTGCCCCGGCTCCGTGCCGCCCAGCAAATTATCGGTGGACCGCAGTCGCACACCTCCGGCCTCGTTGCCCATGGGGGTCACTCCATCCGCACCGACTCCAATGGAGTTACCCTGCAGCACGTGACCCGACGTGAGGACGCTAAATCCGTGAAAGAGGCTGTTGGCAATGACATTGCCTTGGCCGGGGGCGGATCCACCGATCATCAGGCGGCTGCCGCCCTGAATCCCGGTGCGATTTCCCCGAGGCAGCAATCCCGATGCGTCGGTACCGATGAAATTACCTTGGATCAGAGAATCCGTCCCGCCGAAGCAACCTACCGTGTGGTGGATCCCTCCATCTCCGGAAATCACATTGCCTTCCCCGGGAGCAGGACCCCCGACGGTGGTCAGCTGTGACTCGTCCCAGATGCCGTAATAGGTATTGCTCAGAGACGCTGTGCCGTCGGCTCCGATACCGATGTAGTTGCCTTGAACGACGTGGGCGATGCCGGTGCTACCGAGGCGCATGCCGGAATGGAGGTTGCTACCGAACACATTGCGATCCGCGGGATTCGAGCCGCCGATTTGGAGGTTTGCGGCCCGCAGGGCGTAGATGCCGTGAACCGCGTTGCCGACGAAATGATTGCCGATCACCGCGCTGTCACGGCCGTCGAGGGTCAGGCCCATGGGATCGAAGCCGCGGATCACCAGACCTCGAATGCAGCTGTTGTCGACGCCGTTGCCCAGGGAGTCGGCCTCGAAGACCAACCCTTCGATGCCGGCATTGCCCACCAGCTCGACGATCGGCTGCCCCGCGTATCCCGGCTGGGATCGGCCGTCGAGGGTAAGGGTCTCGGTGATCGGCGGCAGATCCGAAGTGATGGTGAGGGTCACCGGACCGCTGCCGACGGCGAATTCGACGGCGTCGGCCCCGGCCGAGGCATTCGCCGCTTGGATCGCCTCGCGCATCGAGCAATGGGCGGCGTCACAGGCACCGTCGTCGAGGTCGTCGGCATGGGTGACCGTGAAGGTCGTCACCGGCAGACCGTTCACCGCTTCCGGGGCTGACAACCCCCGGCGCAAGATCAGGAGATCGTCCAAACCATCTCCGTTGAGGCGAGCGGGCAGCACGGCGGTGACTTCGGCCCACGATTTCCCGAGGAGGGTCTGGGCCGGCTCGGCCTGGAACCCTACGCCTGGTCCCCGAGAAAAGACCTGCGACGGCTCCCCCACGGCGAGCCAAGCAGGGCTACCACCGAAACCCACCCGAACGAGCTGAGACGGGTCGGTGCCGGCGAGCTCGATGGCGACCGGCTCGCCCCCGAGGTGATAGGTCGAGCCCTCACCGGCTCGCTCGAAGGTCCGTCGGCTGCCGTCCATTTCAATCCACAGGAACGACTCCCCCGCGGAGCGACGTAGGAAGGCCAGCTCACCCGTGCCCGAGAGCACCGCGACCTGCGCGCGTGCTCCTTCCTCCAGGTCATGGCCGGTGGCCAAAGCGGTCGGCACCCGATCCAGCTCAAAGCGCTCGACTTTCGAAGGCTCGACCTGTCGACGGACGCTCTCGGGCCGGCCCTGCTTTCGATCCCGCCCGGAAACTAAGTAGAGGGAGGAGCCCGCGGCCGCGACGATGTCCGTCCCGGGCAGGCCGTCGAGCTCGGCTGCGGCCAAGGCTCGCACCGGGCCGTCGAGCCCGAAGCGTTCGACCTCGCCCGCAAGAGCCCCGCGCGGGCTTTGGAAAATCAACAGCTCGGAGCGCTCGCCGGTGATCGCGACCACCAAATCCGCCAAGCCGTCTCGTCGGTGGACGTCCACCGCCATCACCACCGTGGGTAGACCGCCGAGCGGCACCTCGCGGGGTGAGCCGAGCTCAAAATCCCCGGTCGATGACCACCACGTGATCGAGGAACGATCCACGGAGGCGGTGGCCACATCGCGCCGGCCGTCCGCGTCGAAATCTCCGGTGACCAGCCAGTCCGCGGCTGTCGGGACACCTTGGAGCTGTCCAGGCTCAAAGGGCGACGATCCAGGGGTCGAGACCGCCCGTCCGCGGTAGAAAGCCAACGCACCCGTGCCGTCCGCCAGCCGATAGCCGACCACCAAATCGAGCACGCCGTCATGGTCGAAATGGTCTACCGCCATGGCCGTCGCCTCGGAGCCGGCCGGCCATTCCGCCGTCACCGGCAGCTGAGCCGGCTCCGAATGCCTGATCGGAACAGCCGCAGCGGGCCAAGCCGCTCCGATTAAGCACCAGGCAAGGCAGGTCGTCAGTCGCCAAGGCCGATCGAGAAAACGGGGACGCTCACGTCTTTTTCGCATGATTCCTCCAAGTAAGAGGCACGGACGGTCTGTCCGGCCGTGCCCGGCTCGAGATGTCTCGACACTTGGGGAACCTTTAACGATCGATTTTTACGATTGGCACACTTTCGGCGAAAAATATCTCCCCAAAAGACAAAACACCCGTGCTGATCGCATCGGCGATCGGCACGGGTTGAATCTCATAGAGGTTCAAACTGCTAGAAGTAGCAATTAATCTTACTCAAACCACGTCGAACGTGGTATAAAACCCCTCTTCATGCGCCGAGCGAGCCTGCTCGCAGACCAGTGTCTCGGGCGCAAAGCAGTGGATTCCCAGGTCGCCAACCTTGAATGGGGAGGCGCCTAAAGACTAGGGCGAGTGTATGACAGCGATTTCCGGCGCCATCCTAAGACGTGCCGCTTCCTTGAGCTTGGGGACTATGCTTGTGGCACTAGCCATGTCGGGCCCCCTGGCGGCGGATGACCGTGGCGGTGAGAGGATCTTCACCGACAGCTTCGAGCTGGGACATGTTTCAGCCTGGTCTCGATTTCAGCCTCAAGACTCGGCGGCATCGACTTTGGACTTGATCGAGCCCCAACAATCGCTGATCTTCAACGACCCGACTCCGGCCATCGTGCTCGGTTTTCGAGATCCGTTGAGCGGAGTCGATCTGTCTTCCTTGTCGATCCAAGTGGATGATCAAGTGATTTCCGGATGCCGGCTGAGCGCCCACTCGGCGGCCTGCGAGGCCCCCGCCCTCGACTCGGGATTCCATGCTCTTCAAATTAGCCTGGCCGACCGACAAGGCAATACTGTTGAGCTGAATCAGCAACTGGAAATCGTGCTCGACACCGTGCCACCGCAGATCGTTTGGCAAAGCCCTATCGACGGCAGCCTGTTGGCTACGCCCCAGGTGTCGGCCGAAGCTTTGGTCAATGATGCGGATGATCAGGTGTCCGCCATTCGAATCAACGGCAGCGGCCAGGTTCCCGATGGTAAAACCGTGACCGCCAACGTGGCTTTGCAAGCGGGAGCCAACGAGCTGTGGATCGAGGCGGTGGATCGCGCCGGGAACCTGAGCCGCTCGGCGATAGAGGTCACCCTAGATTTGATCCCGCCCACCATTGCCCTCCTTGAACCGAGTCCCGGCGCCTTGACCCAGCGGCCGACGGTCCGTTTTCGGGGCAGTGTGAGCGATGATCATGGAGTCGAAGGCTTGTGGATCGAGGGTTCCCCGGTGGCCCTGATGGACGGTGATTTCGACCTAGAAGTGCCTCTGGTCGAAGGAGTCAACGACATCTCACTATTGGCCCGAGATTCCGCAGGTCGCGAGGTGCAGTGGACGGTTGCCGTTGAAAGGGTCACCGTTCCCGAAGTGGTCATCACCTCCCCGGTGGATCGACAGCGCATCAGCACCACCACGGTGGACGTTTCGGGTGCATTCAACGGATCGGTGGCCGGGATCTGGGTGAACGGTATTCCCGCAACTCTCGACGCCGGCACTTTCACCGTGGACAACGTGCCCTTGGATGGCGGGGCGACAGCCTTGATCGCCGCCGGTTTCACCGCCGGCGGATCGACGTCGACCGACAAGATCACCGTGTTACGCGACCTGGAGAGTCCGATTCTGGGCGTCTCTGAGCCACTGCCCGGGAGCGAAACCTTCGCCGCCACCACGACGGTGATCGGGGCGGTGCGCGATTGCTCACCCCGGACGGTGTGACGGTCACGGTCAACGGAATGCCCGCTTCGGTCGACGGCAGCACATTTTCTATCCTCGATGTTCCCCTGGTGCTGGGGCCCAACCTGTTGCAAGTGGAAGCGATCGACGGAGCCGGCAATGCCCGTCAAAAGGAAATCGAGGTCGTTCGACGACCGGCAGCGGGGGATCAACTACGCTGGATTTCGGGCCAAGGCCAAAGCGCAACCATCGGTGAATCCTTGCCTCACCCTCTGGTCGTGCGGCTGGTGGGCGAGAGTGGCTCAGGTCTGCCCAACCGAACCGTGTTCTTTGAGGTGACTTCCGGTAGCGGTTCTCTGATCGCGGGCAAACGTCGCTTGGCGGTCACGACAGATCTCGCCGGCAATGCCGCAACCCCCTGGACCTTAGGCTCGAGCGCCGGCAAGGCCATTCATCGGGTAACCGTGACCGCACCCGGTGCCCGCGGTCGACTTTTGGCGGTCGCCGATGCCGAGCCCGGCCCGCCGGCTCGTCTCTTCTTGGATTCTGGTGACCAGCAAACCGGAATCGCCGGGCAGCGCCTTCCCGAGCCATTGGTGGTAGCGGTTACCGACGCGGGCTTCAATCGCCTGTCGAACGCTTCGGTGCGCTTTACAGTGATCAAGGGAGGAGGGGCCCTTGCCCTTTCTGGGGACCCGGCGCCGTCGGGGACGGAGCTGCAAATCTTGTCCAACACCCGAGGGCTGGCGGCCGTCGAGCTTCATGTGGAAGATGCGGAGAATATTGCCGGTAACGCCGTACGGGTGGACCTCCCAGGGGTCCCCGAAGCCGGTTTTGTGACCTTCAGTGCTTCGGCCAAATTTGCCGGGCTGCCCGCCAACACCGCTGTCAGCGGCTTGGTGCTCGACAACAGCAACCAGCCGGTACCGGGAGTGGCGGTTTCAGTGACCGGCAGCCGCTCGTCCACCACCACCGACAACGCCGGCTATTTTCGCCTCGACGGCGTACCTGCGGAGCCCTTGCATCTCCATTTTGACGGCTCCACATCCAGCCGGGAAGGCTTGTGGCCCCATCTGGAATTCGAGCTGACGCCAATACCCGGGCGGAACAACGACCTCGGCATGCCGGTGTATATGGTGCAGTTGGATGAAGATCGGTACCTGGAGGTCGATGAAACCTCTGGAGGGGTGCTGGAGCTGGCCGAGATCCCTGGTTTCGCCCTGGAAGTAGCTCCTGGCTCGGTGACTTTCCCTGACGGTAGCCGCGCTGGACGCATTGCTGTGACTGCCGTTCACCATGACAAGGTACCGATGGTGCCCAACTTTGGGCAACAGCCTCGGTTCGTCATTACCATCCAGCCGGCAGGAGCGATTTTCGATCCCCCGGCCAAGATGAGCCTGCCCAATGTCGACGGCCTGGGGGCGGGGGAGCGTACGGAAATGTACTCCTTCGATCATGATCTCGGTCGATTTGTCACCATCGGGCCGGGACTGGTCAGCGAGGATCGGACTCGCATTGTCTCGGCCGAAGGCTTCGGGGTTTTGAAGGCGGGCTGGCATTGCGGTGGCGATCCCGCGGCAGACGGTACTCCCCACGATTGCAGCAGTTGTCGGACCTGCGATGGCAGCGTCTGTGTCGCTGCCTGTTCGGCGGGGGCTGGGCTACAGGAGTCCCTAGGCTGCCGGTGCCCCGAGGGTGCTGAGGACCGCTGCCGTTTCAACTACCGATGCGTGAACGGCGTTTGCGTGAGCGATGAGGTGAAAATCATGGACCTTGACGGCCCCTGTGCCGCCGAGGTTGGGGATCCTGTCTCCTTCACGGTGATGTCGAATCATCCGCCGAAGACCCGTTGGATCGCCCTTGGGGGTAGCCCGCCGGCTGGTACCAGCTTGCCGATCCAAACATCTTGGTCCGAGCCCGGCGAGAAGAGCGTTACCGCTTTTTGCACCAATTCGATGACCCAGACGATCGAGATCTTTGAAAGCTGCGGCAATCTGCAAACCGACTACGATGTGGAGGAATTTAACCGGAACCCCACTGGCGGTGCTATGGGAGAAGTTTTTCGAGCCGGAATCCGTGGCGAGTTCGGGGGGTGCTTTTCTGGCGGCAAGTGGTGCCCGCACTTGGAAAAGGCAATCGAAAGAGTGGGTTGGGGCATTGACCCGTCGGCGTTCACGCCGGTGACCGGCGCCTACGACCCAGTGGTGACGGCCGCGACTTGCGAGCAAATCATCGAAGACCTGACCCCGGTGCAGTGGAACGACCCCTACCCGCAAGGGGCGCCCGCTCCTCCCGCAACGCAATATGACGTTCCCGATCTCATCGTACGCCACGAGCGCTTTCACATGAGTGACTACCGGGGCAAGGTTCTCTTTGAGTTGGGCCCCGAATTCACCAAATATCTCCAGCGAATAGGAGTATGCTCCAATTGCCCGGCCAACTGGCCGAAAGCTCAGCTCGATTCTTGGCTAAAGGAAGTGATAGTCACTCTGGAACAGGATTACTACAACGGCGAGCATGAGAAGCGCGCTTTTGAAGACGGCAATCCAGAGTACTTGAGCCTCGTGAACGCTATTCGGGCCCGGGCCCGACTGGAAGACAACACTTGGGATGCCTGTGAATAAGCTAATGCAATACCAAAGCCGAGTCGTACTTTTTTTCCTCGTTCTGATGGCTCTTTTCGGAGCGCCGGCGAGCGTGGCCCAAGAGCGCCCTCGGCACCACGGAGGAGCTTCGGCTGAGGCCCCGTGGGTCGCCATGCTCGAGCGCCTTGGGTTGTCGACTGAAACTGAAGACCTGCCGGGGATCGCCTTGGGCCACCCGCAATTGGTGTCGCGATACACCGCCTTAAGGCTACTTCTATTTCGTCGAGATCCAGAACAAGTGATTCCGTTGATTTATCGACTACTAGAAGAAGACCTGCCCTATGCATCATTCGTCGCCTATCTCGACTCCTTGGGATCGGATCAGGGGCAGCGATGGAGAGAAGATGGGGAGGTACCTCCATTGATCCGGCACTTTCGGCAGGACGTGGCCATCCTACTGCTCCGTACCGACGAGCGAGAAAAGGGCCTGGGCTATCTCGATCGATTTGAGCAGCAAGAAGACGACCTGGACAGATTGCGCGCCATGGCCTTGGGACGAGCTCGAATCGGTGACTTTAGCCGCTATCGTCACATCGTCGCTGCGGCACGGTCAGATCAAGTCTCGATCCGTCGCTGGGCGGTGGCCGACCTGGCCGAGCTGGCGCGAATGGAACCAGGGCCTGAAGCGACCGCAGGCGAGCGCCCCACGGACTTACTAAAAGTGCTGGCGACCGACGACGAGACTCGGATTAGGCGCGCTGCGGTATTTGAAGTCGCTGCCTGGCGACCGGGCGGCGCCGATGGTGCCCAGTGGCGAAAAATTCTCAAAAAACTGGCCTCGGGCGATGCCGACGAAGAGGTGCGCCGAACCGCCAAACGCGCGCTCGACGACTACCGCAAGCTAGAAGAATCCCATAGGTGAATCGATGAGGCTGAGCAACATCTTGGCCAGCTTGGTCTTTGCCTCCTGCGTGACTTCCCTGTGGGCGGGCTCGATTCGGCAGGGCACCCAGCCACCACTCAAGGTGACCTCTATCGAAGTGGCCCCAATCCCGGCCTCCCTAACTGTAGGAGACAACCGTCAGCTGACGGTCACGGCGGGCTTTGAAGATGGCAGCTTTGACGACGTCACCGCCAGTGAGATCACCTTCTACACCTTGCAGCCTGAGGGGGTCGTGCAGGTCGACAGCGCCGGCTTGCTCACCGCCGTCGCCCCGGGAGAGGTGCAAGTGATCATCACCCATACCGCCGGCTGGGAGTCGGCGGGAGCCTCAACTTCCATCTATCTGGCGGTGCGTCAGGAGGGCGATGCCGACGGTGACGGTATGGGCGACGACTATGAAACCGCCAACGGTCTTAATCCCAACCTGGCTGATGCCCATCTCGATCCCGACGGAGACGGCCTCAAAAACATCGAAGAGCGAGACCTCGGAACCCTACCTCTGCGCCCAGACACCGACGGCGATGGGGTTTGGGATTGGGTAGAGCTCCAAGAAGGAACCGACCCAACGATTCCGGATCAAATCAGCGGCCAGAGTCGGGAGCTGGACGAGAGCTGTTGGGTGAGTGCCTTGAATCGCACCACCCAGGCCGACGAAGACGGTATTTGGGTGCTACCCAACGTACCCGCCAACATAGGAAGGGTACGCATTCGGGCCACCTGCTTGCGCGACGGTGTAACTCGATCCGGACAATCGGACTTTGTCGCCGTGCCGGCCGACGGGATCATTCAGGTTCCCGAGATCCGTTTTGACGAGCCCGCGCCGATCCCGGCCTCCCTGCGACTGACCTCGCCGATTCAGGTGCTCGATGAGGTCGGCCAAACCCTGCAGCTGAGCACTATCGCCGACCTGCCCGACGGTGGTGAGATCGATGTCACCAGCGGCGCCACCGATACCACCTATGCCACCAGTAACGACTCCGTGGCGACGATTTCCGAAAACGGTCTAGTCACTGCCCAAGGCAGCGGCACGGCGTTGATCTCCGCCATCCACGACGGCACCCTCGCGCTCCTTTCCCTGCAGGTGGTAACCCAAGGTGATGCCGATATGGATGGCATTGCCGACGATTGGGAGCTCGACAACGGTCTCGATCCCCAAGATTCCGACGATGCTTTGTCGGACCGTGACTTGGATGGTCTCACAGCGCTTCAGGAATTCCAGCTCGGCCTCGATCCCAACGATAGAGATTCCGACGACGACCGGCTGGACGACGGTGACGAGGTCAACGTCCATGGAACCGATCCTTTACGCTTCGATACTGACGGCGACCTCATTTCCGACGGACTGGAGGTCCAATCGGGATCGAATCCCCTCGATGCCACGAGCGCCAGTCTCACCGGGTTGGTGACCGAGCTCTCCGTGGATCCCACGTCCATGGAGCTGACCTTCAACACGATCATTGGCGAGGTCTCTCGACCGGTGGTGGTCACTGCCGTTCTCATCGACGGCACCGTGCTCAACGCCACCGGAGGTCCTTACAGCACCGTTTATTCCAGCACTGATTTGTCGGTAGCCGGCTTCGGTTCCGAGCCGGGTCGTATCTTCGGCGGCCAAAACGGTATCGCCACAGTGACCGCCACTGTGGACGGATTTTCGGCGGAGGTCGTCGTTGAGGTGGATTCCTTTGCCCCCCAAGCCCTCTCCTCACTGCGGCTTCCCGGATATTTGAACGCTCTCGATTTGCAGGGAGACCTGGCTTACATAGCCGCGGGCGGCGCCGGTTTGCACATTGTCGATGTGCAGAATCCCGCCGCGCCGGTTCTTGTTTCCAGCTTGCGCTTGGGCGGCCTCAACACCAATGCGAATGGAATCGATGTCGAAGGCAGCTACTCCTACATCGCCGCGGGGGAGACGCTGCGGGTGGTCGACATCATCGATCCCCAGCAGCCGGTTGAGGTGGTCGCCAGGTCGGTCACCAAGGCAACGGCCGTCTTGGTCGAGGGTGGCTTGGCCTACGTCGGCGGCTCCTTTGGAGTGACCATTTTCGATCTCACGGATCCCACCTCACCCAGTCGAGTCGGCTCGGTGGCGACGGCTGATTTCGTCCGTGGCCTCGACCTTGTGGGCTCGACCCTCTACGCCGCCGACACCGAGGGTGGTCTGCGAGTCATCGACGTCAGTGATCCTTCCGCACCCGCGGAATTGGGCTGGGCTCCAACTCGGTTTGCCGGCACCTCGCGGGCAGCGGACGTGGCGGTCCGCGGTTCCTACGCCTATGTCGCTGACGGGGCCGACGGTAGCTTGGGTGGCTTGCGCACTCTGAACGTAGAGATTCCTACCGCACCGTTTCTGGTGTCATCGAGCAGCGATGCTTTCGGGCTCACTGCCTTGGCCCTGGATGGCCCCTTCGCCTTGGCCGCCGATATCTTCTTCGTCAACTCGGTGCCAATTTTCCAAATCGAAGACCAACCGGCGGTATTCCAAGCATCCCTTCCTTTCGACGGATCTCCCAGTTTCAGAGATGACAACGGCCAAGATTTGGTGGTGCGCAACGACCTTGTCTTCATGGTTGGAAATAGAGGTGTCTTCACCGACAACCGTAGCTGGGGCAACGGAGCGCTTCACATCGGCCGCTATGTGGAGCTCCAAGACCTTGACGGCGTGGCACCGGAAGTGAGCATCACCTCGCCGGCGGACGGCGATGACTTCTTGGAACGGCGCTCGGTGACCGTGGAGGTAGCGGCGTCCGACGACGTTCGAGTCGCTCTGGTGGAGCTGTGGCTCGACGGCGCCAAGATTGCCGAGGATAGGTGGTCACCCTACAGCTTTGAAATTCAGCTTCCTTCCCAAGGACCGGATGCTCAGCTGGTCGCTCGGGCTGTCGACTTGGCGGGTGCTCAAACCGACTCCGTGCCGGTAAACCTCGACCTTCTTCCCGATACGGTGCCCACCGTTCGCTTACTCGCCCCGGGTCAAGCCTCTGAGCTGTATGAAGGAAGTGAGGTTTCCATTTTGGCCGACGCCGGCGATGATATCGGCGTCGACTCGGTGGAGATCCTTGTAAATGGCAACCCGTTGGCCACCCTGAGCTCCGCACCCTATCTGGCCCAGCTGACGGTACCGGCAGGGCCGTCGGTTGAAATATCGGCCACTGCCACGGACGGCGTGGCACAAACCGCCCAAGTGACCGAGACGTTCAGCGTATTGGCCGATCCTCCGCCGACGATTCGGATACTCGAGCCCACTGGCGATTCGCCATTAACAGGCGGCAGCCTTCTGACTTTCCAGGTAGCCGCCGCGGACAACTTCCCCCCAGCTCAAGTGGAGCTCGAAGTGGACGGAGCTACCCTCAGCCCGCTCGATGAGGAACCCTACCAATGGGCGACGACCATCCCCGTCTCGGGAGATTTCCTGATTACAGCGACCGTTGAAGACACTCTCGGGCAGCGAGTCTCCGAATCGCTGACCCTTCAAACCCAACCCGATCCCTTGACCTCTGTGGCGGGCACGGTTGAGGATTTGGCCGGCAACGGTATCGTGGCGATGGTCGAATGTGGGGGAGTGACAGGGAGCTCGTTGGCGGACGGAACCTTCCTGATCGCCAACGTACCCACCTTAGCATCTGTGGTGTCGTGCTCCGCCGAAGCCTTAGGAGCTACGGCTCTTTCCGCTCTCGTGCCGCCGGAACCGGCCGGCGTCACTCAGGTAGGCCCCATCCGCCTGGGAGGGAGGATTCAGTGGATAGTCGGTGGTACCAACCGCGCCGTGGTTGAAGACGGCCTCTATGCTCTAGATTCCGGCAACAACCGTTTGGTGGGTTGGAGCCAAGGCTTTTTGCCCAACCTCCGTGGTCTCGCCTTCGACGACACGGGGCGGCTGTGGGCGACCGATTTCCAAGCCGCCTATTTCGGTCAGCCGGCTCGAAGCGAGCTGATGGAGCTGAATCCCAACACCGGAGAAGCTCTGGCCACCGTCGGTCTGGTGCGCGAGCAAGTGAGCAACGATTTGGTGGGAATCTCAGATCTGGTCTGGGACGCCGCCAACGGCCGCATTCTAGCTCTGGAAACTGATGGTTTGGCGGGCGGCACTCGCATCTTTGTCATCGATCGGGCTACCGCTCAAGCTCAGGTGCTGGCTAGCACGACTCAATTCTTCGATGGCGGACTGACCATCGCCCCTGACGGCAAGCTTTACACCGTGCTGAGGCGTAGCTCGTTGGCATTGGAGATTCGCAGCGCCGACAGTGGAGCCTTGCTGGAAACCAGCTCGCTCGGGTCGGCCTCCGGTGGTGTGACGTCTTTGGATCTCGACGGCGAAGGCAACCTCTTGATGCTCTATCGTTCCCGGTTGTACAGCATTTCCGAAGATCCGTGGCAAATCACCCTGCTGCCAACTCCCGATCCGTTGGGTGGCGAAGGGAGTTTCTCCGCCCTGCTCGGCTGGGTTCCGGACTTCGCTCCCGTCACGGCAACCGTCACGGGGCTTGTGGTGGATAGTTTCGGTAGCCCGGTGGCCGGCGCCGACGCCCTTTACTTTGGTTCCACCGCCACCACCGGGGTCGACGGTCGATTCACTTTGCCGAATCTGCTCTTGGTCACCGAGGAATTCCGAATCTTTGCCACCAGCTTTGGAAATATAGGTATTTCTGCACCGGCAATGACCGGCAGCGGCACCATCGATGTGGGGACTATTCAGCTGTCATCCGGTGGCGGTGGCGGCGGTTAGCTCGGTGACTGAGCCAACACCGGCATGAAGGGCGGGCACACCCATTTACGAATGCTGACCGCCGACGGCTCGCCCCGCTTGGTCAAGAAGTGCCGATCGCTGATGGCGATCGGCGCATCTTTATAGGGCTTTGATCCCAAACAATTCTAGTTTGGGCCGGAACCAAGCTCGGGCGAGGAATTACTCGCGGACCACCTCAGCGCCTTGGATCTGCCCGCCCACGGAGGAGCCGTCGCGCAGGATGACGCGCACTTTGCGATCTTCGTCCTCGACGCGGATATCGCCGGAGACGGTGGAGCCGCCCCGCAACTCGATGTCGAGGGTGCCGCGCCAGTTGTTCTTGCCGCGACCCTTCGTGGCCGGCACGACGATGCTGCCGCGCACGAGGGCGCCTTGATCTAGCTTGATGTCGCCGTTGACGGTTTCGAGGTCGCGGTCGACGGTGGCGCCGTTGAGGTGGATGCTGCCGTTGACGGTTTCGACGTTGCCGGAAATCGACGTTTGCCGGCCGATGCGCAGGGTGCCGTTGACCGTGCCGACGTCGCCGTCGATGGTCGCGCGCTCACCGACCCGTACGGCGCCGTTGACCGAGGAGAGGTTGCGGGTTTGGGCGCCGTCGTCGATCGACAGGCTGCCGTTGACGGTTTCGGCGTCTCCCTGGAGCACGGCATCGGCACCGACGTGCACGCTGCCGTTCACGCTGCTGACGCCTTCGCTCAAAGTCTCGCCGGCGGCGACTTTTACGGATTTATTGACCGACGAGCGGGCTTCCGCGGCGGAGCCGATCAACAAGAGGGCGGTCGCGACTACACATATCTTCGAGAAAGCTAGGGTCTGGCGCATGGGGTCGTCTCCTGGTCAGGCCGAGCATAGGTCGGCGAATGTTCGTGTCTCGGTCTTGAGACGACGCTCGACGGGAGAAGGTTTGAATCCAGCACGAGAATTCACAAGAGCTCTTGGAGTCCGCCGAGGCTACCTCACCTTGAATCGCCGTCAATCCCTGGGCGGATTTCCGATCGCTACGGTAGTAATGGCTCGGGGCGCCGAAATGCCGGTCAGACCGGAGGTCGTAGCACCATCGGTGATAGGCGCTTCCAGAGCCGTGACGACGCGGACGGGTTTCCCTTCGAGAGCCGACGCCAGCTTTAATTGAACGTTCTGTTCGGTATTGGTCGGCTGATAAATCCGCAGGATCAGCTCCTCAGGGTTCGCGGTACCGTCTTTTGCGGCGGTCAGCATCGCTGACGCAGGTTGGACGACCGAGGCGAGCGAGAACGTGGTCGGATACGAGCCCTGCTGCGATTGCACGAGCCGGCCGATGAGCGGCGTGTTGTATTGGCGCGCCTCTTGTAGAAGCGTTCCGGACGACGCTGCTTGGTTGCCCTGAGGAAGGTCGCCGGGAATGCGGAATGCGTAAGAAACGCTGTAAACGCCGTCGTCGCTACCCGTAGCGCCGGCGTTGCAATCGCCACTCGTATTTCGCAAAACCACGCCAAGGAGAGTCTTGTCGTCGACGGCCCAAGCGACAGGGACTCCAGGCGTGACCGGATCCGTCACCGGGCGGGTCAGCCCGTGGTAAACAGCCCCTAAGTTGTTACCGCCAACCTGGGGGACGACGAAATCGTGGGTGGCCTGGAAGATCGAGTTGAAACCCGTGGCGCCCGTTCGATAGTCCTTGGTGGGCTTGTAATCCCAATGATACGGCGTACCGTGGACCATGGTGTCTATGGCATCGGAGAAAGGAAATCCGACCGTGACGGTGGTATTGGAGGGGGCAGAGCCGGTAGTCGTCATGCGCAGCAACGGCTCGCCGGCCTGAAGCGTATATTGTTTTGTAAATGTTTCGGAATTGTAGGAAACCCGCGTGGTGATCCGGATTCGGAGATCCTCTTGCTCAACCTCCACCTCAGAAACAGGATCTTGCGAGTCGGTGCTCACCTCGAATTCTTGATTGCATTCGTATCCGAAACCATAGATGTCGCCCCAGTCCGTATAGAAATCTAGATCGTTGGCGGGCTGGTTGAACATCTCGACCATCGGTGTCTCGAGATCGACCAGGGAGCTGATGCTCCAGTTGGACTCCTTGGTGATCGTCGCCCTGAGATATTTGTTCGTGAGCACAATCGTCGTCGGCTGGTTCTGGTTCGGCAGTAGCTCGACGCTCACGTCCCCGAGATCGGAGCAGCTCTGGTCGAGCGGTTGAACCTGGTAGCCGAGGCTGGGGGCGTCGGCACAGATGACCTGCTTCTGAGCACCGTCACCGACCTCGACCAGCCCTTGGCGGCTCAGTCCAAGTGAGTTGAAGACCACAACCGACGGCTCGCTGACCGAGACTTGGCTGGTGATCGCGGAGATGGCTGAAGACAAGGCGCTCTGAGCGTCGAGGAGAGTGTTCTTCAGCAGCGCAAGCTGCTCTTTCCCCTCGAACGAGGTGTCGTTGAAGACAGAATCGATCGCAGTACCCGTGATGTAGTCGTGATGGGTGCTGGGCACCAGATCGTTCCAGATCTCAAAAAGGGAAGCCGCAACCGCACCATCATCTCCGGAATCATCGTCAACGGTGCCGGAAACGGCGGTAAAAGTCTCAGCCGCGAGCAGCGTGCGGGTCGTTTGATGGTGAAGGCCCTTAAGACCCGTCCGGCTGGCGTAGAAACCCATCCAATATGGTGTCGGCTCGAACGGACGATCGACGTCGTGGAAGCTCCGGGTCGCGAGCGTCTCGGCCGAGCTCTGCTCAACGTGCCGGCTGACCAACTGGACGTAGTCGTTGAAGGTGCCCACCATCGCGGCAATGCCGTTGGGCGGATGACCTTTGTCGCTGGTATTCCAAGCGTCGACGATCTGCAGCAAGTCGGGCGTTTCGTCACCGGTACCGACCGGCATAATAAAATCTCCGCTCACCGGCACATAGACAAACGGTGTCGGCGACACCGGTTGGTTGTTGCCGATAAAGCCTTCGATCTGCGGGTTGCCCTGATCGCGTTGTTGTTGGTTGGTGCACAACGCCTGATCCTCCGGGGTGGTGTAGAGCGATCCTCCAGTCGCGACCTTATTACCTTGACCATAATGGTCCTGCATCCAGTGGGACAGGATTTGGGAGCCATCGTTGGCCTGCCAGAAGAAATCCACTCCACCCGGGTCGCCGGGGATCTTGCCCAACAACCGAGTGGCGGTCGAGGTCTCACGATCTCCATCTTGACCGAACCCGTCGCAAGCACCCGGGACACGTGCAAAGCCGACCCCTTCGGCCCCCATCGCTTGCAACATGGTAGGCAGCTGCGAGTCGTGACCGAAATCGTCGGGAAGCCAGATCTGGCCGGTCCAATCTAGGCCGACACTGGCCATCCAGGTCTTACCGACAAGATAGTTGCGCAGAAAAGTCTCTCCGTGTGGCAAGAGGTTGTCGGGCGAGGTGATTCCGCCACCGACGATGCGCAGCCCGCCGCTGTTTTTCATCCTCTCAAATGAATCGGGCAACGAATCGGCAAAATGACGTAGAAAGGCCATTTCGCACACTGAGTAGCGATAGCGATCAGAAGCCGTGAGCAGCTGCTCAGCCGAGGAAAAAATGCAACTAGTCGGTTTAGGCGCGTTACAAGATGCAGTTGTTTGATCGCAGCTGATCCCACCACAACCGAAGTAGCTCTGGTTGACGATCGGCGACGAGCCGTCTGCCATGGTGGGGAACCAGTTCTGCCAGTCCCAATCCAGGTGCCCCGCCTGGCTCAAGATCAAGATCCCATTGCAATGGCCATCTGCAATGCCGAGCTCTTTGCAAGTCTTCTGCAGCGGATCCCCAGCCGGAGCGGGGGCGTCTCCGCCCGGCTCGCATCCGGCCGTCAGCAGGAATACCAAAAATATAAAAGCCGAAGCTACATGTTTCACGAAGTGACCTCCTCATTGCTCGATTCGTTTTACCGACAGGTCGCCGCAAGCAAGAATAGCCGGCCGAGTATTCGACTCGTGTGGCCTCGGCACGCATGATCAGACCTCCCATTCGCTCTTCGGAAGGACTCAGCCGCTACCCAACGCTCAATCCTCCCCCGATCATCGACTTGAGCCCGATGAGATTCGGATGGCTTTTAGAACAAATTTGATGAATTGCTGCGCTCAATGATACACCACAGCGCCCACGCCATCGATGGCTCAAAATCCAAGAAATCACCATGACGCGGGGTTGCACCGACCGGCGGGCTGCCGTAGCCTCCGGCCCGGAGGACTCATATGCAAAGTCGTTGGAATGAAAAGCAGGCGAAAGCGCTTGGAGATGACCCGCTCGCCTTGCGGGTTTATACCTCCCGCCTGATGGGCAATGACCCGTTCTTGGTGATGCACGGCGGTGGCAATACCTCGGTGAAGGTGACCGACACGGATTTCTTCGGCGATCCCGTGGACATCCTCTACGTCAAGGGCAGCGGCTGGGATTTGGCGACCATCGAGCCCCAGGGATTCGCGCCGGTTCGATTGGACGTGTTGAAGCGGCTGGCGACCTTCGAGACCCTGGCCGACTCGGACATGGTTCGGGTGCAAAAGAGCGCCATGCTCGACCCGTCTGCTCCCGGCCCGTCGGTGGAGGCGATCCTGCACGGCATTCTGCCCTTCCGATTCGTCGACCACACCCACGCCGACGCGGTGGTGGCGCTCAGCAACACCCCCGACGGCGAGGCTCGGATTCGCGAGCTTTACGGCGACTCGGTGTTGATCGTGCCGTACATCATGCCCGGCTTCGTGCTCGCCCGATACATCTACGAAATGACCCGCGACCTGACCGCGGACGATTGGAAGCGGGTCGACGGCATGGTGCTGATGAGCCACGGCGTGTTCACTTTTCACGACGACGGCCGCAAGAGCTACGAGCGCATGATCGAAATGGTGGATGCCGCTGAGAAGCGCTTGCAGGCCGGCGGCGCTTGGTCCGCACCCCGGATCGCCGACGACAAGGCACCGAGCTTCGATCCAGCGACCCTGGCGGCGATCCGCAAACAAGTGGGTGAGCTAAGGGGATTTCCCGTCCACGCTCGCCTCGACGATTCCGCCGAGGCCCGGGGATTTGTCGACCGATCGGACGCTGCCGACATCGCGACGCGGGGTCCGCTGACCCCGGATCACGTGATCCGCACCAAGCGGGTGCCGGTGATCTTGGACGGCTCGTCGCCTGCCTTGGATGCCTACGCCGAGAGCTATCAGTCCTATTTCGATGACCACAACGACGGCACCTTGAGCCGCCTCGATCCGGCTCCCCGCTGGGGTCTGTGGAAGGATGGGCGGGAGGCATACGGAACCTTGGCCTTCGGGCGATCGATCAAAGAAACCCAGATCATCTCCGACATCGTGGGGCACACCCGTCGGGCCATCCAATGGGCGGAGCACCTCGGTGGTTGGACGGCCCTGCCTGCCAGAGACATCTTCGAGGTGGAATATTGGGAGCTGGAGCAGCTCAAGCTGAAAAAGGCCGGCAGCGTGCCCGCGCTCCAGGGCAAAGTCGCCTGGGTGACCGGCGCCGCCTCGGGCATCGGCAAGGCGGTCACCGAGATGCTGTTGGAGCGAGGCGCCGCGGTGGTGGGTTTGGATTTAGACCCCGCCATCGAGAGCCTCGGTGACTCGAATCCGGCGGCTTTGGGTTTGGTCTGTGACGTCACCCAATCGCAGGCTTTGGAAGATGCCCTGGCCCGAACCGTGAAGCGCTTCGGTGGGCTCGACATCTTGGTGTCCAACGCCGGGATTTTTCCCGCCGGCGCGACGATCGAGGATCTCGACGACGAAGCCTGGGATCGGTCCATGGAGATCAATCTGACGTCCCACCGGCGAGCCCTGAAGACGACCATTCCCGTGTTGCGCCACGGTTTCGACCCGTCGGTGGTGATCGTCGGCTCGAAGAATGTGCCGGCTCCCGGCCCCGGTGCCGCCGCCTACTCCGCAGCCAAGGCCGGGCTGACCCAGCTGGCTCGGGTCGCCGCTCTAGAGCTCGGCACCGACGGCATTCGGGTGAACGTGCTGCACCCCAACGGCGTTTTCGACACCGCCCTGTGGACCGACGAGGTGCTCGCCGCCCGGGCGGAGAAATACGGCGTTACTGTGGAGCAATACAAAACCAACAACGTTTTGGGCACGGAAGTCAGCTCGAAAGACGTCGCGAAGGCGGTCTGCGCCTTGGCGGATCGGGATTTCGCGGCCACGACGGGCGCTCAAATTCCGGTCGACGGCGGCAATGACCGCGTGATCTAAACCTAGCGCCTCCCCTCTGCAACCTAACCTTGGAACCCGGTGAGATCCCCATGCCCCAGAATCGACCCGCCTCGACCCTGATCCATTTGCAGTGCTCTCGAACCGGCAAGACCTACGAAGCCGATCAGCTCCGCACCGTGGCCCCCGACTCGGGGCGTCCCCTGCTCGCCCGCTACGATCTAGAAGCAGCCGCGAAGACCTTGACCCTCGAAAGCCTCGCCTTTCGTCCGCGGGGCATGTGGCGCTACTCCGAGGTCATGCCGATCCAAGATCCCGCCCACGAGGTCAGCTTGGGGGAGGGATCGACTCCCATGTTGTTGTGCCCGAGGTTGGGCGGAGAGCTCGGGTTGAGCGGGCTTTGGGTCAAAGAGGAGGGTCGCAATCCCACCGGCACCTTTAAGGCCCGAGGTCTGTCGGCGGCGGTCTCTCGCGCCCTGGAGCTGGGGGCCCGCGAGCTGGCGGTGCCCACCGCCGGCAACGCCGGGGCGGCCTTGGCCGCCTATGCCGCCCGCGCCGGGCTCACCGCCCACGTGGCCATGCCCAAAGACGCCCCCAAGGCGGTGATGGACGAGGTCCGAGCCTACGGCGCTTCCCTCAAGCTGATCGACGGCTTGATCGGCGATGCCGGGCATTGGATCGCCGAGGGCTGTCGGGATCACGGCTGGTTCAACATCGCGACGCTCAAAGAGCCGTATCGGGTCGAAGGCAAAAAAACCATGGGTTACGAGCTTTGGGAAGACTTCGGCGGTGAGCTGCCGGACCTGATTCTCTACCCTACCGGCGGTGGCACGGGTTTGATCGGCATGTGGAAGGCCTTCGACGAGCTGGAGGCCATGGGAAAGATCGGCTCCGATCGGCCGCGCATGGTGGCGGTGCAGGCATCGGGCTGCGCGCCGATCGTCAAAGCGGTGGAGGAAGGGTCCGACGAGGCGGAAGTCTGGCAAGGCGCCCAGACCCTCGCCCCGGGCATCCGGGTGCCCCACGCCTTTGCCGACGACCTCATCCTGCAAGCCGTGCGCGACAGCGGGGGCACCGCCCTGGCGGTGGAAGACGAGCACATCGTCTCCGCCATGCATCGATGGTCGGCCACCGAAGGCATCGACCCGAGCCCCGAAGGCGCGGCCACGCTCTGCGCCTTGGAGATCCTGAAGGAGCGCGGTGAGGTCGGTCGTGACGAGCGGGTCGTGCTCTTCAATTGCGGCACGGGCCTCAAACACCCCGAGCTTCGTCCACAGTAGGTTATCCTCGAGCGCCCGTTCTACCTCCCTGGACCGCCATACCCGGTGCCCTGGACCAATTCCGTCAACAGCGCGCCGAGGCGATAGCCGGCCAAGGCGATGCGACGGCGAGCCACCAGCCGGCTTTTGACCTGGTAGACCTCCGACGGGGCGCGGCCTTCGGAGATGCCGACGTAGACCACCGAGGTCGCCAGATGGAAGCTTTCCTGGGCCCACACGGCGGGATCCAGCTCTTGCCATTCCGGCAGGGTGTCCTCGGGTACCGCAGAGACGATCTGCTTAGCGAGGGTCCGCACCGTGGCCGCGTCTTCCTCCGTGCCTTCGAGATTGGGCAACAGACCCAAGGTGCCGTCCCACAATTGATGCAGATTGCTCGGCTCGCCCTCCAAATCCAACAACAGAAAATCGTTGCCACCACGGTCGCCCTTGGGATGCTCGGCGGTGATCCGGCTGGTGGCGTGCAGGGGCTGGTGCAGATCTCCGGCCACATGCAACAGCACCCGCAGCATGATCGCTTTGGCCAGATCCGGGGATTCAGGGTTGCGAAGGGTGGCCATGGCCTCGCGCACCGCTTCCACCGCATTGTCCGTATCGACCTCGGGGACCGACGGCAACCCGCCGGCGTTGTAGGGAATGTTGATGTAGTGCCAACGGCGAAACGATCTCCAGCCCGCGGCCTGGGCTTGGTCCATCCACAGGGAAGCCGTCCGGATGCTTGCGTTTTTCGGCTCGAAATCCCCTAGGACCGCCACCAAGCGTTCGACTTCTTGGGCCACCTCCGGATCGAGACGTTGATAGGCGATTTCGGAGATCACCATATGGCCGGCGGCGCGCCAGGCCGAGGCCGGCCCGGCGACCATCATCATGCCGAGCACAAAAGCACCGACCGCCGAGATCAGCCTCCGGCTCCCCGAGCGCTTCACCGCCGTTGATCCTCCGGTGCCGGGCGGTAGTCGTCCGCCGGCACCAATCGATCCGGCATGTCCGCCAAGACATAACCCATGACCCCGAGCACGGCGATGGCCCGGCGGAAATTTTGGGGATTCACCTTGTCGAGGGTGTCGGCGTGGGTGTGATGCCAATCAAAGTAGTGCTCGCCGACCGTGCGCAGACCCAGGCCGGGCACCCCGTCCCACATCAAGTCGCGAATGTCGGCTCCGCCGCCACCGCGCAAGATTTGTGACGCCTCGATGCCCTCGAGCAGGGAACCGATCTCCTGGAGCTGCTCGAACGCGCGCTCATAGACGGGATCCCCGGACTCCGGATCGATGCCCGACAGGCCGAAGCCGTAGCCCACGGGTTTCTCGGCACCGCCGTCCATCTCGATGGCTGCTACGTGGGTGGTGACGTCGTCTCCGAGACCCTGGCGATAGGCCTTGCCGCCGGCCAGCCCGTTTTCCTCATTGGTCCACAACACGACCCTCAGGGTGCGCCGGGGTCGCAGACCGAGCTGATGGATGAGATTCAAGGCCTGCCACACGGCGATACAAGCCGCACCGTCGTCGTGGGCGCCGTGACCGACATCCCACGAGTCGTAATGCCCGCCCATCACCACCACCTCATTCGGCAGCTCGGAGCCGGTGATCTCCGCCATCAGGTTGTAGCTCTGGGCATCGGGCAGGGTTTTGGCGCCCATTTCGAGATGTACCGTCACCGTTTGTCCGTGCGCTTTCATCCTCTTGAGCCACTCGGAATCCTCGACGGTCATGGCCGCGGCCGGGATCTTCGGCACTTCCTCGTCGTAACGCAGGGCGCCGGTGTGCGGGGTCGACAAGCTGGCGCCGGTGGCCGAGCGCACCAACACCGCCACCGCGCCCAAGGCCGCCGCCCGAGACGCGCCGGTGCCTCGGTAGCGGACCGTCTTGCCGTAACCCATCCAAGGCACGGCGTAGGCGACGATTTTGCCCTCGACCCCTTCCCGGCCCAGGGCCTCCAGCTCCTCAAAGCTCTCCACCACCACCACCGGTGCGGTGACGCCACCTTCGGGGGTGCCGACGCTCATGCCCAAGCCCAGGATCGTCATGGGGCGAGGCACCGGCGAGACCACCCGCGCCGACTCCTCACCACGCACCCAATGGGGCACCATCACCGATTGCAGCTGGATGTTCTCCAGACCGTCTTTGCCCATCTCACCGTGGGCCCACTCGATGGCCAGCTCGAGGGCCTTCGAGCCGCTCAGCCGATGTCCGATCACCGTCGATAAATAATCCAGGCGATCCCAGCCCTGGTCGTCCGCCAGGGCGGCGCCGAGGATCTGACCGGCGGGCTTTCGATATTGCTCCTTGAGGCTTTGCTCCGACTCGTCGGATGCCGGCGTGTCGGCAACGCAAACGCCGGCGAGGACCAAGCTGCAGAGCCCAAAGAAGAGGAAAGTGACGGATAGGGATGGACGGTGAATCATCATTTCTCGGTCTCCGGCTGGGAGCCGTCGCGCGGCTCCGTCGTGTCTTCGGTCGGATTGCTTGGGCTTGAATCTCTTGGGCTTGGTGCGCCCGGCGTTTCTGAAGAAGCTTCGATGGGCTCGTTCTGATCTCCGTAAGCATCGGGCTCCGGAAACGAATCGGGCTCGGGCTCAGCCTCCGAGGACGGATCAACGGCGTCCTCAGACTCTTCCTCCGGCTTCTGGAAAGCCTGCGTCGATACCTCTGGGGACCCCGGGAACCCCTCGGACCCTGGGGACCAAGCATTCACTGCTACTGCGAGCCGGCACAGGCCAAATAGGGTACCTGCTACGGCTAGGCACCGAGCCCACAGGGTCAGAGACCCGGTACCGGCATGGTTGAGGGTCGCCCAAGCGATCGCGATAAGGGCGGCCCACTGCAACGCACCCCATAGGGCCGACTTCGCAAACACCCTGGGTCGACGACAAGCGTCGCGAAAAGCGCTGATCGTGGCGCGGGGATGCCAGCCGGATTGGAGCGCAAACACGACCCGGCACCGGGCCAGGTCGAGGGTGAAGGAACAGAAGCAGAGCAGCGCCAAGATGACCAACAAGAACGGCAGGGGTATTCCATGCTCGAAGGCCTTGCTCAACGCCACGAAGGGCAAGACCACCAACACCAATCGGATCGGAATATGCCACAGGGTCACACCGATCAAGCCGCCAGCGGAACGCAGACCGACCGCCGCCAGGGACGACAACGACGACGATTGCCGAAGGGCGGCGATCACGCCCCCCAGGCTGATCCACCAGACCCCTAGGGTGATCAGCAACGCGACTGCGGACAGAATCGGGAAGTATTTGAGAAACCCACCACCACCCGACATCAGCTCAAAGAGCCCGGCGAGAAATTGCTCGCCACCGCCCCAAACATAACCCTTCATGCCCCCGCTCACGCTGGAGCCGATGGACACGCGAAGCAGCAGCACGGCGACCCCTTGAATCGCCAGCACCCACAGCCAGACTCTGAATTTTCGCAACACTTGAATCAACTCGCTCACGGCAAGAACCCTCCGAGGATCACCCAACCCAGAGCTTCGGTGATCTCCGCCACCGGGCCGCTCAAGCCGTCGCCAGGCGGATCGCCGTCCCTCGGCCGATATCGGCGGATGTTGTTCAGCCGATGATGCTCCAACAACAATTTACGGTCGGGGTCCACCTCGGCCCGAACCACCCGTTTCCCGGGCCATTCGAAGGTTTTGTAGGGATCGTTGCCCTGCCAAATCCGGCGCTCCGTGGAGCCGTCCTCGAATTCCACCTCGAGCTCCACGGGAATGTGGAAATAACCCACCCTCTCGACTCGCACCACGGACTTCACTTGAGCATCTTCCAGCTCGTCGATCTCCTCGTCCAGGTACCAAGGGGTCTCCTCGCCCCCCACCAGGCTGCCGTGCTCGTCTCGACGCCAACCTTCATCCCCCACCAAACGTTGATGGCTCAAATAACCGAGGGAGAAGTCGACGATGCGCACGGTCCTCAGGGCTTGCTCGAAGTAGGCCTCCAAGTCGAGCTGCACGCTGTCGCCCACGGCGCGGGTCGGCAGGGTGGGATTGGACCCCAAACGCTCGATGAAAAGACCTTCCAAATCCCGACCGCGGGGGTGTCGGAAACGAGCTTGCTCACCGTATTCCCGGAAGACCGCGTCGAACGCCTCGTGGCCGAGCAAATTGCGCAGGGTCAGCATGAGAGTGGCCGTCTTTTGATAGATGGTGACTCCGTAGCTCCCCGGCAACCCGGCAAAGGCTTGAGCGGGGCTGTCGACGGGGATCAGATTGGCCCGCCGACCGCCCGCCAGCAATCCCAATATGTCGGTGTGGTAGACCTTTTGGGTGCCGATTCTCACAACCCAAGGATCTTCGTAACGATCCAAATAGGCCAAGATATTCGACATGGAATTGAGGCCTTCATCGAGCCAGGGCTGCTCGTGCTCGCGGGTGGCGAAAAGGCCTTGAAAGTATTGATGGCCGAATTCATGCACCGTGGTGAACACACCGCTCATGCGCTCGTCCATCACATGGCGACGAAACCAAGGCGGGATTTCCGCTCGATCGCTGGAGGTGAAAAGGGTGGGATATTCCATGCCCCCCGCCCCTTCCGCTTCCTCCGGAGGGTGCACGATGGTGATCGTGGACCACGGATACGGTCCGTAGCGCGCCTCGTAGCTGTCGAGGGCGGCGATGGTGGCGGCTTCGTGGTCGGCGGCGGTATCCACCAGGTCCGGTTGGATCAGCTGCCGGATGCGGATGCCCTTGTGCTCGCCGTCGACGATGACGAAATCCCGATCGGTCATCCACACGAAATCGTGGACCATCTCCGCTCGGTAGGTCAGGCGCTTGCGGCCGTCCTCCAGCTCTGCTTCGGCGGTTCGGATGCCGGTGGCGCCGACTTTGACGTCCGCGGGCACGTCCAGCTCCACGTGATAGTTGCCGAAGTCGGCGTAGAACTCATCGTTGGGCGTGAAGGTATGCGCTTGCCAGCCGTCCTCGTCGAGCACGCCGATCTTCGGATACCACTGGGCCACGGAATGAAAGCTGTCGCCGAAACCCGTGCGCGCCACCACCTTGGGCAGCTGGGTGACGAATTTCAGCTCCAGCTCGATGTCCTGACCGGGCCCCACCTCGACCGGTAGCTCGACGGTCATGGTGGAAGGATCCGCGTCTTCCCGGAACGGCAGTGGAATCGCTTCGGCGGCAGGGGATTCGGGATCCCCGGTCGTGCCCGACGCCATGGTCACCTCGGTGACGTCGATATAACCCCACGGCCCCTCTTCGTGCTGGGTCGAGCGTCGGTGTCGCCCGAGGGCTTGGCTCATCCAGGCCGTGTTCTCAGCCCGGAAGCCGTTCATATATAAGTGGAAGGGCACCGTATTGACGGTGAGCTCCGTGGTATTCCGCCACAACACCCGAGCCGTGCCGGTCACCCGGTGGGCCTCGGCGTCGAGGTAGGCTTCGAGCCGATAATCGGCAATGCGGGCCTCGGGCAGCACGCCCCCGCCCAGCTCCGGAGAGCGCAAGGCGGATTCCGGCTCGGGCAGAATCTTAGGTTCCGGCGGCGCATCGGAGCACGCAGCCATCAGGCCCACTAGAGCCAAAACCCCTACCAACCCACGAGCCGATCTCCCGAAGAGTCGCCGACCCGCAATGCTCACACCCTCGATCATCCATTTTCCTCCTGCCGGCCACGGCTTCCGCCTATTCGCAGTCTGGGCGGATCTTAACCGAGATTAGGCTCCGGATGGGTCGGCCGACTCGCCGGTCGAGGATGGGGGCGGGGACGAGGCCGGGGCCGAGGACGGAGATGCCGAGGGAGACGGGAAACTAACCACTTTCGGCCGCAACCAGCTGCCCAAATGCACCGAATCCCATGAAATCGCGGCGGACACGGCCATGCCTTGGTGATCTCGAATCCACCGGCCGCGGAAACGGGCGGGGCTTTGTCGGGGCGGCTCCAACATCGCCCGACGGGTTTCCTGCTCGGTGACCAACACCGGGGCCAAGCCGTCCCGCTCCAGGCGTGCCAAATAGCCGTTGCCCAGCTCGTGGTAGCGCAAGTCCAAGGTTTTGAGCACCGACTCCGAGCCCGTGGGAGCGCATTCTTCGAGCAAAGCCCGTTTGGTGATCCAATCCAATCGTCCGACCAACGATTCCTGCTCACCGCGCTCCAGCCGATCCAAGATCTCGCCCCACAGCCGAACCAGCTGAAACGCTTCCATGGAGGGAGAGCTCGCTTGTTTCAGATAGGCATTCGCTCGGCGCTGGTAGTCCCGCTGGATTTCCAGAGCGGACATGGACGCGGGTTCCTCCCCCTTTCCCTTCCGACGCAGCTCAAAGGTCTCCGAAAGGGCCGGATCCCGCACCAGGCGATGGAGCGCGTCCATGGGCCGCGCGAGCCGTGGGGCGTCGTCCAAGAAACCGTCTTCCATCATGTCGAGCACCAAAGAGGTGGCTCCTACTTTCAGCAGCTCGGCAGTCTGGGCCATGTTGGAGTCGGACAATCCCAGCTGTAGCCGCTGACGTCGGTAGAAAAGCGGTGGGATGGAGATCCGCCGGAAGTCCATGCCGATCAATAGCTTCTTGAGCAAATTGCCGGGATCGAGCACACAGCGATCCGCCGGCGCGATGGTCCAACGCATGACCCGCCGAATCACCGGCCCCTTTTCCGACAAGCCGAACCGCCCTCCCGGCTCGACGGTGCCGGCGCCGGTCAAGATCGGACGGGTGATCAAAAAGGCCAAGGCGTGCTTGCGGACGTCGCGAAAAGCACACAGCCGCAATAGCAGGAGATGGGGCAACATCACGGGAAAGGACAACCCATAGGAAAGCCAAAGCGACAATTTTCCCAGGGAGTCCTCAAATTCCGAGCCGCCATCGGCGACGGCACTCAGCCATCGCCACCGGCGCAGGGCCGGCACCAAGCTGTGCATCAACATCAGCACCAGAAAAAAAGGTACCAAGGTCAGCACCAGAGCCGCTTGGACCAGCCACGCGAAAGCGGTCCACAACATCACCCACGGCAAGAGAACCGCCATGCCCAGGCGATAGGCCGCGAGCCAAAAGCCACGGCCGATATCCGCTTCGTAATTTTCTTGGGCGCCGTAGCGATGGCCTTCGGCGTCGCGGCAGTTTTTGAGCAGGCCCAATTCACCGCTGAAGCTGCCGAAGGTGATCCTTTCGACCTCGGCGACACATTCGAACAACAATAGATCCTGAGCTTTTTGATAGAGCAGCAGCTGGGACGGGCTGCGGCATTCCGGAGTCGCGCCTTCGATCAGGCCGCCGGTGGTGCAATGGGGGAGGTGCTCGTAGCTGAAGGCGCCGCCGTTCTGGGTGAACAGCTCTTGTTTTTGGCGCATGCCACGGCCGGGGCGGGTGGCCACACGGGCTCGCAGCTTGGCGCGAACATGCTCGAAGATCCGCCGATTACCCGGTGAGGATCCGGGCAATCCGAAGCGGATCGCATATTCGGTTTCGAGACCGATCAAACGCCGGAGCACCGGCGTCGAGCGTGTCATAGAAGGGAGAGACGACCCCCGCGCTTATTCGCCGCCTTCCGGCACGAGAGACTCTGCCGGATAGCGGTCGGATTTGGCCAGCGCATCGGCGGAAATATCGTCCACCGCGGCCCGCCAAAGGTCGGTCGGGCTGCGCTCATGCCGTTGCTCTTGGCTCGAGGCATCAGAGGTTTGGGTAGCAGGTGCAAATGCGTGTTTCATCATCGGTCTCCTTATGCTTAGGCTAGCACAGGTCGGAGAGACCTTCAGCTGCAGACCGACGCGGATCGCCCGCGGTGATTGGGGCACCGGATACCTGACGGCAATCCGCGCCGGTCGCGACCTGTAGATCCGAGAGAGCGGATCACAGGCGAAGAAAACAAACTCCCTCGTCATCCCTTTCCCTTGTCGGATGCGCTTATAGAGCTAGCATCCGCGGTCCACCCCGCCCCCCACAGGCAAACGATTTTGACGGACGGTGTACCACGCCCTCCCCAAAGGCCTTCCGCCTCCTCCAGCCCGCTCCGTGGGTCTCTTGTGTAATAACAGCGATAAATCACCCTAAAAGGGATCATCGATCCGTATTTTTTTTCTGATCCGAGCCGATGTGGTCTTATTGGGCATGCCCAAAGCGGAAAAGCTTCCCCCCTTCGTCCACAACGCGCAAACGCGACAGGTCGTGCTCGACCTGCTCACCGACGGCATCGGTGACGACGAAGAACCGGCCGAGATTCTGATCTCGGGCCAATGCATGGAGCCCTTGATCATCGACGGTGACCGGGTCTCGGTGGCTCCGTGCCAAGGCTCTCCCGGATTGGGTGACATCGTCTTGGCGCGGACCCCAGACCAAGAGCTCGTCTGCCATCGCATTTTGGGTCGCTCGGGCGACGATTATTTGCTCGCCGGCGATCGCACCCTTCGCCTGGATACCCACCCACCGGAGACCGTGATCGGCCGGGTCATCGCCGTGCATCGGGGCGCAAAAACCTTGACCCTTCCGAGGGCCGGACGGATCGCCCGCTTCCAGGCTTATCTGCACCTCAAAACCCACGCCTATCGAGGCCGGAGTCTGGCCCTGTTATTTCACTGGCCCAGACGTCTATTGATCGAGGCCCAGGCCTGGCGTTGGCATTCGGCCAGAATCCGACCGGAATAGCGCCCGCATTCCCGGCCGGCCAAGGCGTTCGGCCCAGCTAGCGGTTGTTGGGTTATTGGGTTGTTGTCGTCTTTAACTTACGCCCCATTTACGCTAAACTCAGGAGATGGCGAGGATCCCCTACGCCGTCGGCCCTGGAGCGCGCAAAGAAGCTACCCGTCGGCGGACTTACCCGAAGATCTCCGGAAGGCCGAGCGCCGCTTACGCCGAGCTTCACGCGTGCTCGGCGTTTTCCTTCCTCGACGGTGCGTCGGCCCCCGAGGACCTAATCCAACGGGCGGCGGAGCTGGGGCTACCCGCCGTGGCTCTGGTCGACCGTTCCGGCGTCTACGGTGCGCCCCGCTTTCACAAAGCGGCCCGGGAAGCCGGGATCCGCGCCTTGGTGGGAGCGGAGGTGGTGTTGGCCGACCGCGAGAGTGAGAAGAGCCACGCGAAATCCACCCGTCGTGAGGCCGCCGCCCGCGCCTTGGAAGGTCAACGGCTAACCCTGCTGGTCCGCAGCCGCGAGGGCTATCGAAATCTGTGCAAGCTGCTGACCGCCGCCGCCCGTGGGCGCCCCAAAGGGGACGCCCGGGTGGATGAAGCTCTGCTCCAGCAATACCAAAAAGGTTTGCACTGCCTTACCGGCGGCTCGGAAGGTCTGATGGCCCATTGCCTGGCCCACGAAGGTTTGGACGCCGGACGCAAGCTTCTGGATCGTCTCGCGCGGCTCTTTGCGGGCCGTCTGCACGTGGAGCTGCAACGCCACCATTTGCGCTCTGAAGAGCAACGAAACCGTGCGCTGCTGGAGCTCGCGGACCGGCTGCGGCTGCCGATCATCGCTACCAATGGGGTCTGCTACGCGCGTCCCACGGACAAATCTCTGCACGACGTGCTGACCTGCGCCCGCCATTACACCAGCATCGACCACGCCGGGTCCCGACTTTCCGCCCACCGCGAGCGCCACCTCAAGGGTGCCGGCGAGATGGAGGTGCTTTTTCGCGATCTGCCCCGCGCCCTGGACGCCGCCGTGGATCTGGCCGAGGAGCTCGAGTTCACCCTCGACGATTTGGGCTACCGCTTCCCCGACTATCCCCTGCCTCCGGACGAGACCCCGGCATCGTTTCTGCGCCGCATCACTTGGAACGAAGCCCGGGCCAGATTCCGCCCGCTGACCGCTCGGGCCCAGCGGCAGATCGAGAAAGAGCTCAACGTCATCGAAAAGCTCGATCTGGCGGGATATTTCCTCATCGTTTGGGACATCGTGCAATTCTGCAAACGGCAAAACATTTTCGCCCAGGGCCGGGGCTCCGCGGCCAATTCGGCGGTGTGTTACGCCCTGTCCATCACCGCCGTCGACCCGGTCAAGATGGAGCTGCTCTTCGAGCGATTCCTTTCCGAGGAACGGGGGGAATGGCCGGACATCGACCTCGATCTGCCGTCCGGCGAGCCCCGGGAACGGGTGATCCAATACGTCTACGAGCGCTACGGACCCCACGGCGCTGCCATGACCGCCAACGTCATCACCTATCGGGATCGCCTGGCGGCCCGGGAGGTGGGCAAGGCCTTGGGATTTTCCATGGAGCAAGTGGGCAAGCTGTCGAAACGGCTGGGTCGCTTGCGCTACGACGTCAAACGGGGGGATCAGCGGGATTTCGAGGCGGAGCTGAAGGCCGCCGGCTTGGACCCCACGGAGCTCAGGGTGCGCCACTTCGTCGAGCTCTGGGGGCGGATCAAAAACCTGCCCCGGCATCTGGGCCAGCACTCCGGCGGCATGGTGATGGCCCAAGGTCGGCTCGACGAGGTGGTGCCCTTGGAGCCCGCGTCCATGCCCGGACGCACGGTGATCCAATGGGATAAGGAAGATTGCGCCGACATGGGCATCATCAAAGTCGATCTGCTCGGCCTCGGCATGTTGAACGCCCTGGAAGAAGCGGTGCCGTTGATTCTGCGTCACCAAGGGCGCCACGTGGACTACGCCCACATCCCCCACGACGACCCCAAAGTCTTCGAGCTGTTGCGCAAGGCCGACACGGTGGGGGTATTTCAGGTGGAAAGCCGGGCACAGATGGCCTCCCTGCCGCGCAATCGACCCGACCGTTTCTACGATTTGGTGATCCAGGTGGCGATCATTCGCCCCGGGCCCATCGTCGGCGGCATGGTCCACCCTTTTTTCGAGCGACGCCAGGGTCGGCAACCCGTGACCTACCCCCACCCCAGCCTGGAGCCGATTCTGAAACGCACCCTCGGCGTGCCTCTTTTTCAGGAGCAGCTCTTGCGCATCGCCATGGTCGCGGGCGGTTTCACCGGCGGCGAGGCGGAGGAGCTCCGCCGGGCCATGGGTTTCAAACGCAGCATGGACAAGATGGTGGCGATCGAAAGACGGCTGCGCGCGGGCATGGACGCCAAGGGCATCCGCGGCGAAACCCAGGAGCAAATCGTGCAATCCATCACGTCCTTTGCGCTCTACGGCTTCCCCGAATCCCACGCCGCCAGCTTCGCGCTGATCGCCTACGCCAGCGCTTGGCTCAAGGTCCACCATCCGACGGTGTTCTATATCGCCCTGCTCAACGCTTGGCCCATGGGTTTTTACCATCCGGCGACTCTCATTCAGGACGCCAAACGCCACGGGGTGGAGGTGCATCCGATCGACGTCAACTGCTCCGATTGGCGATGCACCTGGCAGGGCTCCAACGCGCCAGGCAAGGCGCGGGATTCCAACGCGCGGAGCTCCAACGCAGGTCGCAAGCTGTTGATCGACCGTCGCTCCTCGAGCTCCGAGGCTCCGTCCCCCAAAGCCGACGGCAGCCTGCGCTTGGGTTTGCGCTACGTGCGCGGTCTGCATCAGGACGTCGGCCTACGGATCGAAGAGGAACGACGTCGCAAGCCGTTCGCAAATCTGGACGACATGGCTTTTCGCTGCAAGCTCGACAGCTCGTCCCTAGATCGCCTGGCCCTCTCCGGTGCCTTGGCCGGCTTCGGCCTGGCCCGTCGAGCCGCCTTATGGCAGGCGGCGCGGGTCGCGCGCCCCGCGGGTCCGCTCTTTGCCGGCAGGGCGGATCTTGAAGATGCAGAACGGGGATCTCCTCTGCCGTCCATGACCCGCTTGGAAGAAACCGCCGCCGACTTCGAGTCCACAGGTCTGACCCCAGGCACCCACCCCATGGCCTTCGCCCGGCCCAATTTGGCTCACCAGGGGGTCGTCACCTGTGCCCAGCTCGAGCAGCTGCCCGCGGGTCGAAAGGTGCGCTTCGCCGGCTCGGTGATCGTTCGCCAACGGCCGGGAACCGCCAAGGGCATGCTCTTCATCACCCTGGAAGACGAAACCGGCATGGCCCAGGCGATTGTCGGCCCGAATTTATTGGCGGAGCAGAGGGAAGTGATCTCCACCTCCGGCGGCTTGACCATCGAAGGCATCTTGCAACGACGAGACGGATCCATGAGCGTGCGCGCCGACCGCGTGTGGCCCATCGCCCGGCTGGAAAAAACGCCGTCCCACGATTGGCATTAGCTGGATGAATGATCTCCATGAGCTGGTACCGAGCGACACCAGAAAAGAAGACAGCGAGAAGCTGAAGTACAATGGATGGAGGAGACCGTCTTCTGAAAACCTACCCCTCCAGCAACCTCAGATCCCGACGACCCTCGCTATGACACAACACCTCACTATCGAGTTCCCAGAATCCGCGAAGCTTCCACAGGGTTTGGCCGAAGACCAAGACTTTCTTCGTTATACCGTCGTGGCTTCGCTCTATCAGCGAGGCAAGCTCTCAGGAAGAGCAGCTCGTGAGCTGACCGGTGACTCTCGACGGCGCTTCGAAGAGAAGATGGCCGAGTACGGCTACCCACTCTTAGGATCTGAGACAGACGACATCTCCGCAGAGCTGAACGCCTAATCCAATGCCCCGACTTGTCGTCAGCGACACGGGTCCCATCATTACGCTGGAAAAGCTGCCCGATGGTTTCGCCCTTTTGAGAAAGCTCTACGACAAAATCCTGCTACCCGAAGAAGTATTGGAAGAGCTTGCCGAAGGCTTCGAGACCCCTGAGGCCTATTTAAATCACTTGGAAGCGGTGAAAGCACAGGCCACCTAGCAGAAGCGTCTGGGTGTCTGTGGATACCTGTCTAATCAGACTCCCGCTGGAGCTCTTCCGGCAGCTCTCCTTCTTCCAGCGGGCGCACGACGCAGGTCAATAGCTCTCGCACTTGCTCCACCGCGCTTTCCGGGACGCAGAGGGCGGCCCCTCCCGCGGGATTGGCGCCGGCGAAACCCGGGCCGAACATCCCGATGTCGGGAGATTGCACCATGAACGGAATGTCGTGCTCGTCCAGGGCATGCCCGATGGTCTCCGCTTCGAGACGGGATGGGAATCGGGCGATTTCAACAAAGCTCATATTCGGCTCCCGCTGGTGAAGTTCGGAAAGTGGAATCCGCGGTCAGCATAGCATTTCCCACCTGATCTCTCGGGCGCAACCTGGTTTAGCCCGGAAAACCCTGAAGGACATTTGTCGACGTGCCGAGTTTCAAGTCAGTTGGCACCGGACTTGCTGTAATCCCTTGCATGAGGCCAAAAACAAAGAAAACAACCGCAAGTTAGGCCCTTGACCGATAAGCCGCTCAACGAATCGCTCAATTTTTGAGCAAAGCGCTCAACTTTTGAGCAACCGGCTTGATGAGGCAGCCGCCTCCAGCGCGCGCGCCGAGCGCAACGAACGAGATCATTTCTCACGCACCAAGGATTACGCCATGAAGACCTTTCAATCTCCCGCTTCCGTGAGCACCGCCGACGCCCTTCGCCGACTGGAACGGTCCGTGATCTACCGCTTCGGCACCTTCGAGCTGTCCACCCTTCCCCTCCGCTTGAGCCGGGCCGGCCGGCTGATCACTCTCCAGCCGCAGCCGGCCCGGGCCCTCAAGCTGCTGATAGAGCACCGGGGAAAAATCGTGACCCGGGAGATGCTTCGAGATCACCTTTGGGGAAAGGGCACGTTTTTGGATCATGAGCAAGGCATCAACTTCGCCCTGCGCAAGATTCGCATCGCGTTGGGGGACAGCCCCTCAGCCCCCGACTTCATTGAGACCGTGCCCCGACTGGGTTATCGATTCGTTGCCGACATCGAGGAAGTTTCGCCCGCCTCGGCCGGATCCACCCGCGCCGCCCGAGCCACCGAGCAGCCGCCGGAACGGCCCGACGGGCCCACCGAGCAGTCGATGGACCGGTCCGAAAGACCTGCTCGGACCCGTCGCTCCGGTCTATTGGGCCGATACCCGACCGCTTCCTGCGCCGGCCGCCATCGTCGCAACACCCAAAAACGGCAATGCCGTAGCTGGTCGTGACCGCATCGCTGGATTCACTTCAAGACGACGTGGCTCAAGAAGACGTGGCTCAAGACGACGTGGGCTCGAGCACCAGCTCCAATCCCAGGTGTTTAAAGATCCGACGTAAATAACCCCGGGTTTCGCGATAGGGAGGCACTCCGCCGTATCGAGCGACCGTGCCTTCGCCGGAGTTATAGGCCGCCAGCACCCGGGTCAGATCATCGTCGAATCTATCCGCCAGCCAACGGAGGTATCGGCAGCCCGCGTCGACATTTAGGGCCGGCTCAAAGGAAAGATCGGGATCCAAGCCGAAACGCTCCGCGGTCGCCGGCATCAGCTGCATCAGCCCGCGGGCGCCTTTGACCGAAACCGCCTTCGGCCGATAGGCGGATTCTGCCCGGATCACCGCCGAGACCAAAGCCGGATTGAGACCGTGGCGCTGTGCGGTCTCGTGGATCAGCTCGCCGTAGGGTCCTTCCGGAACCGCTTGAGCCGAATCGAATCTCAAGGGAAAGACCCACGGAGCCGTGCTGTCCATGGGCTCGGGATCCTCCGCCACCACGTCGTCGATCACCCGGCTGATCCGTCGCAGGGGCAAGACCATGATGCCGCCGGACGGCAGCTCCAAACGCACCTTCTCGCCTTCCACCGAATAGGCGTCGACCCTGATGAAATGGCCGTCGGTGAACACCACCAGCTCCGCCGAGCCCGGCGCCGGCGAGGTCAATGACATCGCAGCCGACAAGACGAGGGCGAACCAGACGCACTGCGGGCGTCGACTCGAGGGCTCAGCTGCGGGGGTGGAATCGATCATAGAGGCTCTTCAGCCGGGTTTGATGGATGTGGGTGTAGATCTGGGTCGTGGAAATATCCGAGTGGCCCAACATCATCTGCACGGAACGTAGATCCGCGCCGTGCTCGAGAAGATGGGTGGCGAAGCTGTGACGCAACACGTGGGGCGAAAGCTCCTTCAGCCCGAGGTGGAGACCGTAGGATTTCAGCAGCTTCCAGAAGCCTTGACGGGTCATGCGTCGGCCCAGACGGCTGACGAAGACGTCTCCGTGGCGCCCTTTGGCCAAACGTGGCCGAGCTTCCTCTAGATATTTACGTAACCACTCCTCCGCCCGTTCACCCACCGGCACGATTCTTTCTTTGGAGCCCTTTCCTAAAACCACGATGAAGCCTTGATCCAGCCGCAACTGGATCAGCTGCAAACCCACCAGCTCGCTGACCCGCAACCCGGACGCATAGAGCAGCTCGATCATCGCCTTGTCACGAATCCCGAGCTCGTCGCTGAGATCGGGGGCCGCTAAGAGGGCTTCAACATCTTGTTCCGAAAGGACTTTCGGCAGCTGCTTCCACTGCTTCGGCGACACCAGGTTGATCGCCGGATTGTCTTCCCGACGGCCGTCGAGCACCAAATAGCTGTAGAAACCGCGAATGGCCGCCAATGCCCGGGCCGTGGAGCGGCTGGACAACCCGCCCTCCCGGAGCCGACGCAGATGGCCTTGTAGGTCCGGCGCTCCGGCCGTCAGAAGATCCACCCGACGCTCGTCGAGGTCCCGCCCCAGCCGGTTCAGATCCCGCTCATAGGCGCGAACCGTGTGCCCCGACAATCCCCGCTCCATGGCCAGGGAGTCGAGATAGGCCTCCACCGAGCGACGCCAGAGGTCCGCCATCGTGCTCACCCAACGAGCCGGCTGTCGTGCTCGCGCACGATCGCCTCGATCTCCGCCTCGTCGAGCACCTCGGTGGCTTCCTTTGCCCGTTTGAAGATGGCTTGAACGACCTCCTCCCGGGGCTCGAAGCCACGCTCCTCGAGCCAGTGAACGACGTTCGAAAGGCCGCTCATGGGCCCGACCTCGATCAGCTGACGGCTGCCCACCAAGGACGCCGGCACGCTGGAGTAGACCCGATCCGCCAGCCAGGCCTGGCCTTTTTTGCGCGCTTTGATGATCGCCGCGGCGTGCACGCCGGTGGCGGTCCGGAAGGCGTCACGGCCGACCACCGGATAGTTGTCGGGGAAGGGCACGCCGGTGCATTCGTGCACCACCTCGCAATAGCTCTGCAGGCGGGTCAAATCTCGCTCGCTCCATCCCAACAACGCCATATTCACCAGCAGCAAATCGATCGGCGTATTGCCCACCCGCTCGCCGACCCCGAGGCAGGTGCCGTGCAGGCGATCGGCACCGGCGGTGGCCGCCGCCAGGGCGTTGGCCACCGACAAGCCACGATCGCGATGACCGTGCCAATCCACTTTGATCTTCTCGCCCGTGGCGTCGACCACGGCACGAATGAAGCGCACGCATTCTTTGGCGCCCCGTGGCGTGGCATGGCCGACGGTATCCGCCACGCACACCCGCTTGGCCCCGGCCTCCACCGCCGCCGTGTAGAGCCGACGCAGGTCTTCGGGTTTGGCCCGGGTCGTGTCCTCCGTGACGTACATCACGGGCAGGTTGTTGCGGGTGCAGAAGCTCACCGCTTCCTCGGTCAGCCGAACCAGACGGTCGACCTCCCATTCCTCGGCGAATTGACGGATCGGGCTCGAGCCGATGAACGCCGCCACCTCGATGGCGATGCCGGACCGCTGGGACAGCTCGACGATCGGCTCGATATCGGAAACCACCGTGCGCGCCGCAGCGTTGGGAGCCACACAGAGCTTGTGATCGACGATCTCCTTGGCGATGCGCAGCACATCGTCGAAGACGTGCTTGCCCGCGGCCGGCAACCCGATGTCCGCGCCGTCGATGCCCAAATCGTGCATCATGTGCACGATCTCGAGCTTTCGCTCGATCGATGGGGTTTGCACCGAGGGCGATTGCAGACCGTCTCTCAAGGTCTCGTCGTCGAGCTCGATGCGACGCTCTTGAAGGTCGATTTGGGCGGGGCCGTTCCAATCGTAGATCAGCTCCGACTCCTCGGGATTGCTCATCTCCGCTGCCTCTCCGCTTTCCATCATCGGCCACCTTCGGCGATCAGCCGGGATACGTGATCTCCCACCTCGGAGGTGGACAGCTCACCGCCGACGTCGGGAGTGCATTTGAGCTCACGCAGGCTTTGGGTGACGGCGTCCTCGACGGCTTTGGACGCCTCGCCGTGGCCGAGGTGGTCGAGCATCAGGGCCGCTGAAATCATCGCCGCCATGGGATTGGCCCGACCGGTGCCGGCGTATTTCGGCGCTGAGCCGTGCACCGGCTCGAACATCGACACCTTGCCCGGGTTGACGTTGGCGGAAGCCGCCAGCCCCAGCCCGCCTTGGAGCGCGGCGCCCAGGTCGGTGAGGATGTCACCGAACATATTATTGGTGACGATGACGTCGAAACGCTCGGGAGCCCGGATCAGCTGCATGGCCAAGGCGTCGACATAGAAATGATCGGTTTCGATGCCGGGAAATTCTTCCGCCACCTCGGCAAAACACCTTTGCCAAAGGTCGTGACCAAATCGCATGACATTCGACTTATCGCTCATGGTCACCCGAGAGCGGCCGTGGGCGACGGCATATTCGAAGGCCGCGCGAATGATCCGTTCGACTCCCTTCCGGGTGTGGACCTCTTCCTGCACCGCCACCTCGTCCGGAGTGCCCTTTTTGAAGTTGCCGCCGATCCCCACGTAAGCACCTTCGGTGTTCTCACGGAAAACCGCCAGATCGACGTCCGCCGGCACCTTGCCTTTGAGCGGGCAGAGGCGTTCGTCGTAGAGCTTAATCGGGCGGAAGTTGATGAAGAGGTCGAGCCCGAAGCGGATACCCAAGAGGATGTCCCGGGCGTGTCGCATATCGGGCACCCGCTCGTCGCCGTAAGCGCCGATGAAGATCGCCGACCAATGGTCGCGAAAATCGTCGAGGGCTCCGTCCGGCATGGTTTCCCCGGTTTCCAGGTAGCGATCGGCGTTCCAGGGGAATTCGTGCAGCTCCAGGGGTAGCTGGAAGCGCGACTTGACGGCTTCCAGGACTTTGACCGCTTCCACGGTGACATCCACCCCCACACCGTCTCCAGGAAGAACGGCGATCTTCTGTGGAGACGACTTCAGTGGGGAGGACGATTCGGCAGGGGATTCTAGCTCGGTTGGCATTGATGAAATCCTAACATAGGGGGTGCTTCAGGCTGTGATGCTTCAGGCTGTGGTTTCGTGCGCCGACGGCTTCAGCAGTCGGACACCGCGGCCACCATCCGATGACGGTTGGGCAAGCTCATCAGCCGGGGCTTGCCGACCTCGAATTGAAAAGGAATCTCGGGGCACAGCCACGACGAATGGGGTACCGACCAATGATCCATGGTGAGCGTTGGGAAGGCTTCCGCCAAGACCCCAGCGGTTTGAATCTCCGCCGCCAAGGGCCAGATTTCCGTCGTCGCCCGGCTCTTATTCACCGAGCGCAGACGATCTTCCCACATGGCATATCCCTTGCGGCGTTGTTGAAAATATTCGACGGCGCGGGTCCAGCCCCCGAGATCCGGACCGTCTCCCAAAATCGGAGACGCGATCCTCGCCGAAACCTCGAGGGCATGCCGATTGCTCAGGCTCCAGCGCCAACCGCCGACCTCGGGATCGTCGGACGGCGACGGGTAGACAAATCGCCCGGCCGTGGCCGGCTGGCGACCGGCCACCCGTGACATCGGCAGGACCCAAAACGGCACCAACGTGCGCAGGTAGAGCACCGAGCGGGCACCCGACGCATCTCGGACGTAGATGCGCAAATTCATTTGTGGGTAGGACAGGCGGAAAAAGGGCAGGACCTGCGCATGCAGCCCGATGAAGCGGAACAACAACGCGGTGACGAATACCCAATCCTGATCCCGCCAACGATGGATCTCGTAGCCGAGCTCACCCGGCAGGGGCGGAGCGGCATCGAGCGGGATCGCCCAATTGAGATAGAGACAATCTCGTGCGTTCGTGCTGAGTCGCATCGAGCCGGTCCTTCCTGACGCAGTCTCTATCGGGCCAGGCGACGCAATACTTGGGGTGGCAGCAAACCTTGGCAATCTCCGCCCAGGAGATAGACCTCTTTCACCAAGCGGCTCGACAAATAGCTGAATTCTTCCCGAGAGGTGAGAAAAACCGTCTCCATGCGGCTGTCGAGGCGACGATTCATCAACGCCATCTGGAATTCCGACTCGAAGTCGGACACCGCCCGCAAACCGCGGACAATCGTTCGGGCGCCGACCGCCTCCATGAAATGGACCAACAATCCGGAGAAGCTCTCGACTCGAACGCCGTCGAGGTCGTTCAAGGTTTCGTCGATGATTTCTACCCGCTCCTCCACGGAAAACAGGCCTTTGCCCTTGGAGGTATTGCGCAAAACCGCCACCACCACCTCATCGAAGAGGGGGCGACAACGCTGGATAATGTCCAGATGACCATTGTGCAACGGGTCGAACGATCCAGGATAGACGGCAATCCTCTGGGTCATCAATGGCTCCGGGAAATTTTCGGGCTCCGGGAAGGTCCCGGCGGTGGGGCTCAGTCTGTCGACAAATCCAACGTTACCACGTTGAATGCCGCGTCGGTGAGCCGCAACAACACCCACTGGGCGTCCGCCGGCACCTCGAGCTCCAATCGCTCTCGGCGGGAATCCAATAGGCCGTCCACCGCCCGAGCCGGCTGCCACTTGCCACCGGCCACGCTCCATTGAGCGTCACGCAAGGGGCTGCGGGCGTCCTGGACCTCGAGCTCTAGGCGTCCTCCGTTTCGCTTGCGGCTGACCAGCTCCGGAGCCGAGTGATCCACCGTTACCGGATCGCTGAGCTCGCTACCCTGAAGCGCCCGGGCGCCCAGGTTACCCTCCCGATCGTCGGCGGTGAGACGGAAGCGGTAGATGCCGTCCGGCAACACCGTCGAATCGAAGGAGAACCAGCTCTCCTCCAGCTCTTCCACCATGGAGATCCATTCTCCACCGCCGGTGTCTCCATAACCGCCGCCATCGGCCTCCCGTCGCACCTCGAGCCGGTAAACCAATGGGTCGTCGTTGGCGTCGCTCGCCTCCCATTGCAAGGTCCGATACCCCTTCTTCCACAGGGTCTTGAGCTGGCTCGATTCGCGCTCTTTACGAATCGAGGTGAAGATACCTTCGCGATTCGGCGTCCACGGCTCAAAGGTCGTGGAGGTGGGATTGAAGCTCTGGGGCACGAGGATCAAACCCGGATCGTGGGCTTCGAACGATTGAATCTCGGGAGCGCGGTTGCGCTGACGATAGCTGAGCTCGGTCCAGCGGACCTCGAGATCTGGCTGATCCCGCAGCTCCATGCGCCACTGCAGAAAACGACCGGAAATACCCGCCAGAGAAAGCTCTTCTCGGGCCTCGATATCGTTGGGAATCGACCAGCCCGTCCAAGTGGCGTCGGGCTCGGACGACATGCCCGTGCGGAAGCTCACCCGCACCTTCGAGCTACTGGGCGCCTGGCCGTTCCAGCGGAAGACCCCCATATCCGAGGGCTGCTTCAGATCGTAGATCTTGCTTTCGTAGGTGCCGCTCGCACGGCGGGAGCCGTCGAGCCGGTAGACCGCGGCGGAATTGGTGGTCACCACCCCGAGATGCCCGTCTGGTCCCTGGACTAAGGCCACCAGCTGCCGCTCGTCGAGCTCCAGCTCGCGGATCAGCTCATCCCCTTGCAAGCGGTAGAGCCTCCCGTCCTGACCGGTGCCGATCCACAGGCCCTTCTCAGCATCGCCCTTCTTGGGTTTACCCGGGTCGGCGCCGAAAGCTGCCAGGGCATGGATCGTCTCATCCTCCAGACGGGCCGCCCGTTCCACGGTTCCGTCGCCGTGCAAGCGCAGCACCACGCTGCGGGGTCCTTCGTGATCCCCGGCCCGTGAGCCCAATGTCGGGGTCGGAGCCTCACTCGCCTCCTCGCCGTTTCCCTGGGCCGACGGCGGGCTGAGATCCACGTAGCTCGCCTCCGACGCCAGCAGGGCGACATAGACGTGCTCGCCGGCGTCGGCGAAATCCAGCACCTCGGGCTCGTCGGCGTCGTAGAGGGTTTGGGCTTTGCCCTCGGCGTCGATCCGGACCACCAACCCTTGGCCGGCGGTTCCGAGGTAGATCGAGCCGTCTTCTCTGAGCAAAAGGCTGCGGACATGGGCGTCCGGGCTCTCGTAGAGCACCTCCATCTTCTTGCCGTCCCAACGCACCAAGCGGCCCGGTAATCCGGTGGCCGCGAGAATCCGTCCCCGGCTGTCCTCCGCCAGACGCCACACATAGGTCGCTTCCGGATCGAAGAGCTGCTCGGTGCCGTCGGCGGTCAGGCGATGGACCTTGCCGTCGGGCGAGCCGGCCGCGACCACGGACCCGTCCGCGGTGCCGAGAACGGCGAAAATCTCGGGCTCGGGCAGCCGGCCGATTTCCTCGGCCACACCGTCTCCGTTCACCCGGAAGATCTTGCCTTCATTGCCGGTTCCGAGAAGCCAAGACTCCCCGTCGGTCGAAGCGGAGTAAACGAAAGGCTCATCCAATCCGATCAGACGCTCGATGTCGGGCGCGGTCCTCAGCTCACCTTCGGCACCGATGCTGACCCCTTCCGTCTCCCCTTCGAGGGCCGCCTCCCGACCCGCGACCCGCAAAATCTCGGTCTCGGCGGCGGACACCACCTCGGGCGAAGCCAGGGCTGCCCCAAAGAGAAGGATCACCATCGCCATGCGGGTCAAAGGTCTCAAACCAGTAGATTGCACAATAGCTCCTCGATTGCAGAAACAGGATTCTTCACTGAGTTGGAAAACGGGCTGATGCATCACCGCTCGACGGTCAGGTCGACGCGATGGATGCCGTCCATGGGTGTGTCCAGAGGCTCCGTCCAATCCCCGGCGACCCTCAGCTGCATGGGTGAGACGTTCTTGCCGGTGGCCAGCACGGAACGCATGGAAGCCGGCAGCTCCGGCAGCGCGTGGCCGCCCACGGTGAGCCCTTTGGCCGCCACCAGGCCGAGCACCCTCAGCTCGCGGCGAGAGTGGAAGGAGCGCAGGAGCGCCAAGGATTCTTCCAAAGTTTCCGCCTCGGCGGGCTCGACCATCAAACGAGCCGCGTCGACGTTGCTACCGTCTCCGACCATCAAGTAGTACCGCCCGTCGGGGATATCTTCCGGCACGGTCACCGCCATCTTGCGCCGGATTCGCTCGCCACGATAGGGCCGCAGCTCCAGGGTCAAGTGGACCTTCTCTCCGGGTTTGACCCGCAGACGATCCGCCGTCACCCGTTCCAAGACCTCGACCCGCGGCTCGAGCGCCTGCTCCATTTCCACGTCCACGGCGGTGATCGGCGCGTTGTCCAAATCGTTGAGCTCCAGAAACGCCGCATAGCTGAGCAAGAAGAGGGCACCGTCGATCGCCGCTTGATTGCCGTCGAAGCTTTGGCGCACTTCTAGGTCGTCGTGTCCCTGGATGGAAAAGCGGGCGCGCACGTCGATGCCCTGAAAGCCCGCCGTGTGGCTGACCGCGTTGAGCGCCCCCAAGGCCGACATAGTGATGAGAGTCGGCTTGAAGATCGGAGAGTCGGCGACGAACATTTGGAACCGGCTGTCGGCCAAACCTCTGACCCGCACCGAAACCGGCACCAACGAGGGCTCGGCCCCGAGGATGCCGTGGGCTCCGGCCTCCCGATCTTGGTCGAAGACCCCGATCAGACGTCCGGCGTTGGAGAGCTTGAACGAGCTTTGCACGCTGGAGATGGTGGTGATCACCTCGGACTCCGCCATCGGTAGCCGAATCGGCCCCAAGGAGTAGATGGGGTGTCCGAAGGCGAGGATAGCGTCTCCATGCTGATCGGTCACCGTGCCGTGGGCCGCCAAGGTCAGGTCACCGCCTACCAAGAGCAACGACACCGCGTCTCCACCGGTGAGGTTGGCGGGCACGACCTCGGTGCTGAAAGTGGCCTCGCCGGAGCCCAGCCCCGAAGTCGGCAAGCCCGCGGCGGGAGCCAGCGCCGTCCCGAGACCGGACTCCAAAAGCCGACGGGAGGGACCGGTGAAACCGCCGGCGGTCCACAACAAGCTGCTGCGGGGTCCGGCCTCGGCGCTCGCTCCCGTACCGGGCATCAGAGCTTGGATGTGTTTCTCCAGAAGGTCGGGGTCGAGATCTTGCTCCGCCACTTGGCGAAGGCTGGGAACCCAAATCGCGGGTCGGGAGCCCGGGCCGACCGGACCGGACGTCTTGGCTTGGGTCTTGGCCGGGGTCTTAGTTTGGGCGGCCATAGGGCGGATGCCGAAGCTCTCGAGCCCCAAACCACCCACGGAGCCGGCGATCTCGCGCATGGATTGGATGGGCGTGATGCCCGCGATGGGATCCTTGCCGAACGAGAAGCTGAAGGCGACGGCGCCGACCAGCTTCTCCCCGACGAAAACCGGCGAGCCGCTCATGCCGGCCAGCACACCACTGTGCTCCAAGTCCTGACCCGAGAGTCGAGCCAGCAGATAAGTCAGCTCCGGTTTGCTGTTCCGCCAAACCCCTAGGACCTCGACCTCGAATCGCTCCGGCTCCGTGCCTGCGAAGACCGAAAGACCGTAACCCTTCTGGCCACGCTCCAGGGATTCCAGATCGGCGGTTTCTAACGGCAGCTCCGAGGCCGGGACCCATGCGCGCTTGGTGGACGGCTCTCGGGTCTGAGGTGGGGTCTGAGGCGAGTCGGCGGGACCGTCTGATCTCGCCGGGTCCGGGCCGCCGAAAACGCCGATGAGAAGCAGGCAGACGGCGGCCGGAATCCAATTCAGTCTATGTGGTCGTTCGAGGCCCAACGCTTGCAATCCTGTCTCCTCGTCTTTCCGCTGTTTCGAGGGTTTCGATCGGAAAACGCCCTTGGCGGATGACCCGCCAACCGGATTCCGTCCAAGTGACCAATGTCGAAGGCGCCCCACCCGGTAGAGTCCCTCCGTCGACGATCCAAACCGGTGGCCCGTCCAGGCCGGAAGCCGACTCGTTCAACCAGCTTTCGAGCCGGTCCGGATCCAAAATCGGCGCTTCGCCAGCGGCATTCGCGCTGGTGGCCGTCAGCGGCGATTGTACGTTCTCCAACAACTCTCGGAGCCTGTCATGGGCCGGGATGCGCACCGCCAGGGTCGCATGGCCGCCGGATGCAGGCCACGGTCCATCAGCCCCTCCAGCCGGGGCCACCAGGGTCAGCGGAGCGGGCCAGAAATCGGCGACGATCCCGAGCTCCGGGCTGTCCACATCGATCCCGAGCAAAGCCAGCTGCTCGATGCTGGCGGCGACCACCGGCAGGGGCTTGCCCCGATCCCGCTCCTTGATGCGATAGACCGCCTCGACCCCGACCGGGTTCCGAGGATCCACAGCCAATCCATAGCTCGACTCCGTGGGAATCGCCAACACTCCGCCCGAAGCCAGATGTCGACGCAGGGACTCGGGAGGCTCGGTTAGGGGGACTCGTTTCGCCTTCATCGGCCGACTTCAGCCCGCCGCCCCGGCGATCATCTCCCGGGCGTGATCCAAAGACAGATCGGTGACCTCGCTACCGGCCAGCATGCGAGCCACTTCCTCCACCCGGCCCGTCTCTTCGAGCCGCAAGACGCGGGTGCGAGTGCGGTGATCATCGACTTGTTTTTTGACCCGAAAATGCACGTCCGCGCAGCTGGCCACCTGAGGCAAATGGGTGACCGCGAGCACCTGCCCTCCCTGGGCCAGTCGTTTGAGCTTATTTCCCAAGACCGCGGCCTCGGCACCGCTGATGCCGGCGTCCACCTCGTCGAAGACCAAGGTGATCGACGACGAGCCGTCGGCCTCGGCTCGACCCGCCAGCTGAACCGCCAAATACAGCCGCGACAGCTCACCGCCCGAGGCGACCTTGCCGAGGGGTCCGAGATGCTCACCGGGATTGGGCGAGAATTTATAGACCACCTGATCAAAGCCCAGCTCGGAGAATTCCACGGTGTCACCGCCCACCATCAGCGCGCTCGAAGCGGACCGGCGGGTTTCGAGGGCGACCTCGAAACGTGCCTTGTCCAGGGACAGCTCGCGCAGATCCGCGACCACCCGCTCCTCCAGCAGCCTGGCCCACCGACGGCGCGCGTCCGACAACGTCTGGGCCGCTTGGCGGTAGTCTGCCAGGGCCTGCTCCACCTTCGCTTCCAGCTCTTCGCGACCGTGCTCCGCTTCGTCGAGATCGTCGAGCTCTTGGGTCAGTCGGGCCTGCTCGGCCAATACCTCGGCCGAGCTCGGGCCGTATTTACGGAACAATCGCTCGAGCTCCGCCAGGCGATCCTCTACGGCGTCCAAGCGCCTCGGATCCAGCTCAACCTCGTCCAAACGTCGAGAAATCGCCGGCTCCAGCTCCCCCAAACGGATCTCGAGCTCCTCCAGCTCCGACACCCATTCCGCGGCCAGAGGCTCCCATGTGGTGATCGACCGTAGGCTGTGCAGGGCCTGGGACAGCCCATGATAGGAGCCTTCGGCATCGCCGTCGCCGAAGAGCTGCGCCGAAGCGGCGAACAGACCCTGACGGATGGCATCCGCGTGCCGCAGCACCTCCCGCTCCTGGCGCAGGTCGTCTTCCTCTCCCTCTTTCAGCTGGGCGGCTTCCAGCTCTTGGAGGACGAATCTCAGGAAATCTACCCGCTCACGACGGGCACGATCGTCACCGGTCAAGCGGCTGAGCCGGTCGGCGACCTGCCGATAGCCGGTAAACGTCTCCTGGGCTCGGCCCAACAACTCGACGGCCTCGACGCCGCCCACCCGATCCAGCCAAGTGCGTTGCAGCTCAGGATCCACCAAACCCAGCTCCTCCCGCTGGCCGTGGATCCGGATCAGATGGGGTGCCAACCGGGTCAGCAGCTTGAGGGTCACGGGCTGATCGTTGACGAAGACCCGATTTCTGCCGCTGCGGCTGATCTCTCGGCGAATCACCAAGCCGTCGTCGGCCACATGCTCGTCCAGCTCCAGGCCGGAATCCACCAGGATCTCCCGCCAGCCGCCGCCCGCGGGCTGGAACACCCCGGTGACGTTGAGCGAGTCGGCCCCCGCGCGGATCATCTCCGAGGACGCGCGAATTCCCGAGAGCAAAGCCAGGGAGTCGACGACAATCGACTTGCCGGCGCCGGTTTCACCGGACAGCACATTGAATCCGACGCCCAGCTCGATGACGGCCTCTTCCACCACCGCGAGGTTTCGAATGTGAAGGTCAATCAGCATGGTTGGATGGCCCGTGTGCTTCCTATCGGTCGTTGCGCTTCCCGTGACGGGCAGCCGGCTCCCCTGGTGCGGTCGGCATTCTACTGACAGTCCTCATCGAGTGGCGGAAAAGAAATCCCTGAAACGAGGTGAGAAGAGCTCGGCCGGCGGCTCGATGTCGGGCAGGGTCTCACGGCACGCCACCACATCATCCGCCGCCTTTCCCCGCATGGCGTAGTCTTTTTCCCCTTCCAGCAGGAACAATCCATAGCGGGCGGCAGCCCGCAAGAGAAACGCCCTTCCCCGCTGGGATCGCTTGCGCATGGATTCGGCGTTCTCCAACTGGGTGATCACCTGGCTGTATTTACCTTTTAGGAACGCCTGCATCGCCTGTTTGAGACGGGTTGACGGCCCCGTTCTGCCGCGCGGAGGCGGTGGCGGCGGCGCGACCTCGGGCACTCCAGCGGACGAGGAGTCGACATCCGCCCCGTCTTCACTCCCCGGCCCTGTCGCTTCACCGGTAGAAGGATCGGCAGGCTGGGGGTCGGCGGTGACCGTACCGTTGCTCGGCTCGGGATCCGGCTCCTCGACCTGAACCGGCGGAGGCGGTGGTGGAGGCGGTGGGGGTGGAGGCGGTGAGGGCGGCGGATTTCGCTCCCGCTCAATCGCGGCCACCACGCTTTCGAACGTGGCTCGATAGGCCTCCAGCTCGGTCTGAGCCTTTTGGGCCAACGTCTCTACGTCCTGGAACGCGCTGGGTGACGGGCGCGACCGGGCCCTACCCAGGGCATCGGCGGCGTATTGCAAATATTTACGTGCCCGCTCCAGCTGCCCGGTGAGGCCGGAGTTTCTGGCCATCACCGTCTCGAAATCCGGATGGGAAGCCAAGGCTTCGGCTCGACCCCTCGCCAGCCGAGCTTCCGACAGCTTGGCTTGAGCTTTTTGCTCCGGGGTGCGCTCCTCGACCTGAGCTCCGGCCGAGGTAGCGGAAGAGGTCAAAAACACCGCGGAGGACAAGACCCAAAGCGGTGCCACCAGCCAGAGCAAGCAGCGCGCTGCCGGCCGGACAGCCCGTCCGAGCCCCGGGCTCCCAGCTGCCCTTTGCCTACCAACCACTGCGTGCCAAAAGCTCATCGAGATCGATTTCCATGCTCACCAGGTGGCGGGTGGTTTTTCCGGTTTCCACTTCCACAGTCACCTGGACGGGTTGATCGCGCGCTGGATGGGTCAAGGTCAAAGAATATTGGCCTGGAGGCAGCTCGAGCAATTTGGGTGTGTAAGGCGGTCCGATGACGGGGATCGACTCCCCGGAGGAGCTCGCCACACTTTGAATCTCACCCCACGGAGACGCATCGAGAGCCAACCAGCCGGGTGGCAAGTTGGTCCCTTGCACATCCTCCGCCGGCAACGCGAGGATCGGGCTCGAGCCGGCTCCTCCGTCGGTCAGACGCCCGGAAAGGAAGAAGCTGAGGCCGAACACCAGGGCCAGGGCCGCGACCAAACCCACCATCGCCATCGGCTTGACCCACCGACCATCGGGGGGTCCCCCACGTCGGGCCTTTTGAGGCGGATACATGCCGGCCAAAGGCGGCTCCAACGTCGAATCTTCCTCAGCACCTCCGAAACCGAGGTCGGAGAGGGTTCGATCGATCGCCGGTCGATCGTCGACAAAAGATCCTCGATCGGCGGCGGCAGGCTGGGAAGCAACCTGCTGCTGGGGAGCGACAGGCTGAGGCGTGAGCGTCTCGGGGGCGACCGACCCCGTCGAGACCTCTGCTCCTCCGTAGGGCTCGACCTCCAACCCCCCCGAAGACGGTCGATGCGGCCGCACCGGCATCGGCGGCAAGGTCGAGTCCTTGGGCCCGGCATCCACCGACCCAGGAGCATCGTCGTTGCCCTTGGAAGGCTCGTGGGGTCGGTGTCCTTGGGATGGATGCTGTTGTTCCAGATGTCTCCGTTTGGCTTCTTGAATCGCGGCCATGGGCAGCGTCACACTGCCGAAGGCTTCCACCTTCGTCGGTGAGTCCCGCTTCGCCGGAGGTTCCGAAGGCTTACCGGACGCCAGATCCACGACCGCATCCGTATCGACTCGGGTCACCGACGGGGGCGGAGGAGGGGCCGATCCCGTCGCCGGCGGGCCGGAGCTCCGCTGCGCTTGAAGCTCCGCGGCCCTGCGCTTCGCTTCCTCGATGGTGGCCATAGGCAGAGTCACGCTACCGATGGGCTCGACCAAGGATATCGACGCCGGGTCGGGTATCGCGCCGGTCGAGTGACGCTCCTCCTCGTCCTCCTCGTCCTCCTCGGGCTCGGTCACGGCAGATTCTGGGCTCTTGTTCTGGGCTTGCGATACCGCCGGCATGAGGCCACTGCGGGCGACTTCCAAATCCCGCTCGGGAATCCGCATGGTGCGGGCCTCAGAGGCGTCCGCGGTCGGCTCTACGGTGCCTTTCGCATCCATAGAACGCGAGGTCGTGCCGGGTGCCGGGATCGGCGGCAGGTCCACGGATGGCCCTAAGGGCGGTTTCCCTGTGGCTTCTTGCGTCGAGGTTTGACCTCCTGTGGCGTGAATCCCCAAACCCTGGCGCTCGAGCTCTTCTTCTTCCTGGATTCTCAAACAGGCGTCCAACGAAGCGCGCAACATCAAGGCTTCCGCATGATCCGGGCTCAGGCTCAGGGCCTCGCGAACCAGGGAAAGTGCTTCCTGAAATTGTTCCAGCTGGGCTGAGGACCTCGCCCGCCGGAGAAGCTCTTCCACCTTCAAGCCGGTTTCCCGCGCCTTCTCCCGCGCCTTCTCTTCCAGCGCGGCTCGACGCCGGACATCTTCTTCCTGAACCTGATCCCGCACCTGACGAATCATCGCCGTCGGTCCGTTCGCCGCTCCCGACGCGGCCGCGGCCATCTCGCGCATCTGCTGGATTTTCTCGGGCGACAATCGGACCGTTTCGGTGTCCTTGACGGCGGTCGAAGATGCCGCGGCCTGTTCAGCTTGTTGGGCGGCCTCGATCAGCTCACGCAGGATCGCCCCCTTGCCCCCATCCAAGGGGCTCTCGCCGGCGTCGAGAGGACGCAGAAACGATAGGGCCTCGTTCGCGGTCTGAAATCGGTCTTCCGGAGACTTCGCCAGCATCGACGCCAGCACACCGCGCAGCTCCGGCGAAAGCCGTCCCTCGGGGTCGGTTTCGTCGAACGACAACGGCGGCCGAAATAGGTGCCCGGCGATCAACGACGACGCGCTTTCGCCCTTGATCGGAAATTGCCCGGTGAGCATCTCGTAAAGGATCAAACCGAGCACATAGGTACCCGCTGGTGCTCCAAACGGTTGGGACTCTTCGAATTGCTCGGGAGCGGCGTATTTCAGACGCCCGACGAATACACTCGACGCCGCTGTGGCACCCGGGGCTTCCCCCCAGCTCCGGAACACACCGGTGTCGACGATTTTCACCTCCAGCCGGCCGTTCGAGTGGCTGAGCACAATGTCCTTAGGTGAGAGATTCTGCACCCAGATGGACCGTTGATGCAGGAATTCGAGACCCTTGAGGCATTGACACGCAACCTCGATCGCCGTGGCCTGGGAAATCCCGCCGGCGGCCAGGGCGTCTTTCAACGTAACGCCCACCGGATCCTGGCGAAATAGGAAGGGCATTCCGTGGGCATTCAGCCCCAGCTGCCAAACTTCGGCCACGTGGGCCGAGGCAGAGCCCACCAACGACCGGGCAACCGCGGAAACGTCTTCTTTCGCGGGAGATCCAGCCAACACGGTTTCGAGAATGCCCTGGCGGCCGGAGCTTCGCTCGACGGCTCTCCACCTGCGACCGGCAGCGGATTCCTCGAGCACCTCAAGGACTCGGAATCGCTCCTGAAGAAGGGGGTCGGTAAGCTCCATCACGTCCTGCGGCGGCTTCGGGTCCAGCTACTTTCTGCGGAAAGCGTCGATGGAGACCACATTGTCTTTGGTGATTTCCTTACGGTCCTTCGACTTTTCAGCGGCCTTGTCTTTGGCCGCCCCTTCTTTGCCGGCTTTGCGCTCGGCAGCTGATTTCCCATCGGTTTTCCGCGCCTCTTCCAGCGCGGCAGGGGCTGGGCCGTCCGCCGAGCGATCGGCGACCGGCACAGCGAGAGCCGGCTCACCGGCGACGGGTGCTGTCGCAGGCTTCACCGGCCCGGTCGAGTCTTCATTTGAAGCCCCCTCGGCCGATGCCTCGGCATCTACCGGCTCTTCGGTGTCTGTTTGGGCTTCCTTCTCCGCTTGCATCCGATCAGCGGCGGCGAGCACCGCCCGTACCGGCAATTGCAGGGAGCCGGCCGGCGCCTCGGAATCGAGCACCTCTTCGTCCTCGTCATTGCCACCATCGGCTTCGGAGTCCGGCTCGAAGTGCAGCATGAATTCCTCGGTGGGATCTTCGAATACCAGAATCGCTCGAAACGGGACCGCAATTCGGTGAGGGACTCCGCCGAAGTGCAGCGTAACGGAGAATCGATCGTCTTCGACCACCAAATCCCGGAAGTCGTTCTGCAGGACGATCTTGATGTACTCAGGGTACCTTGCCAAGAGGTCGCCGGAGAGCTTCACGCCTCGATACTGGGTATCGAAGGTGATAAAGAAGTGGTGAACACCGGGCAGACCGTGTTCCTCCACCTGCTTGAGGGCGGCGCGAGCGACACTCCTCAAGGCATCTCGAACCATCTTGGGGTAATTCAGGCTGTCGACGGTCATAGCGTGCTTTAGTTCCGCGAATCTGAAGGAAGCAAAATGCCGGGATTGGATCCATTCGGGTCGGAATCAGGAAATAAGGAATCCTTTCCCGGCCGGGAGACGAAACACCTAGCTCCGAGGAAGGCCGAATCAGGCAAGCCGAATAGGGTAAGCCAAAGGCCTCGTCTTCGCGATACCCTATCACTCATTGCGCCCCTTCTCAGCATCGGGAGCCGGCCTCCTTCGGGCCCTCTCGCTCTTGATTTGCGGTCCAAACCCACACTCAGGCAGCTCTTGCCAGGAGATACTCCATGAGATCCCATCGTCGACTCGCGATCTTGCTCGCTACCCTCACCGCCTTTCTCTGGGGCGGGCTCGCCACGGCGGATGCCGGCACCGACCCCAAGGCCATCGCCCAAAAAACCCTCGACGCCATGGGCGGCGCGGAAGCCTGGCAAGGCACTCGATTCGTCCGCTTCGAGTTTTTCGGCTTCCGCCTGCACCACTGGGACCGCTACACCGGTCGCCATCGCCTCGAAGGCAAGACCCGCGACGGCGACGCTTATGTGGTGCTGCTCGATCTCAACAGCCGCGAAGGCCAGGCATGGCTCAACGGCGAGTCGGTCGAAGGCGAGGAGCTCGACCAGTGGTTGGAGCGAGCCTGGTCCGCATGGACCAACGACACCTATTGGCTGCTCATGCCCTATAAGCTGATGGATCCAGGGGTCAACCTGAGCTACGACGGCGAGGAAACCCTCGACGGCAAGACCTATGACAAGCTCAAGCTCACTTTCGAGCAGGTCGGTTTGACCCCCGGCGACACCTATTGGGCCTGGATCAACCGGGAGACCGGTTTGATGGACCAATGGGCTTACGTGCTCCAGGACTGGGAAGAAGGTCGAGCCGCCACCGTCTGGAAGTGGCTGGACTGGCAGCGACACGGCAACATCATGCTGGCGTCGAAACGGGTCAATCCGGAAAACGACCGGCAAGCGGAGCTCGGTCGCATCGCGGTCTTCGACCATCTGCCCGATTCGCTTTTCGAATCCATGGAAGCTCCCGAAGCCGCGTCGACCCCAGAAGCCGACACCAAGAGCTGAACCGCTAACTTGCCCCATTGAGTCATTGAAATGAGCACCCTGCTTCTCATTCGTCACGGACAAGCCAGCCTAGGTGCCGACGACTACGATCGGCTTTCACCCCTGGGTGAGCAGCAGGGCCGCTCCTTGGGCCAATATCTGGCCCAATTGGGCCGACGCTTCGACCGGGTCTTCGTCGGTCCCCGCCTGCGACATCGCCAAACCCACGACGCCGCCGCGGACGAGCTGGCCAGAGCCCAGCTCCCCTTGCCCCAAGCCGAGCACGTCGGCACCTTCGACGAGCATCAATGCCCGGAGGTGCTGGCGCACCATCGGGAGCATCTCGCGTCCCGGTTGAATCTCAACGGTGGATCCGAAGACCTGGGCAGCTACCTCCAGCTCTTCCGCCAGGGCAGCCTCATGTGGGTCAAGGGCGAGCTCGAGACCCCGGACGGCCTAGAGGATTGGCGGACCTTTCGTCGACGCATCCAGGAGGAGCTCGAAGACATCCGCCGGCGAGTCACCGAGCCTAAGGCACGGGTGGCGGTCTTCACCTCCGGCGGCGCCGTCGCCGCCGCCGTCGGCATCGCGCTCGGCCTCGACGACGAGAAAATCATCGAGATCAGCTGGAGCATTCGCAACGGCTCCTTGACCGAGCTCCATTTCTCAAAACGAGGCTTCGGCGTGGCCGGATTCAACGCCGTGCCGTTCCGAGACCCCAAGCTTCTCACTTACGTGTGACTCGGCTGGGTTTCTACTGATCTCGGCAACAGACGACGAGGCAGCCGGGGTAGCGCTTCGCGCAACCCCGGTCTGTTGAAAACAACCCCTTCGGGGTAGAGAATTCCTTGGAGCTATCGTCGACGGTTCGCCTTGAGCATCTGTTAGCCCGAAGGGCTTGTTGTCCAAAGCCTGGGGTTGCGGAGCTACCCCAGGATCGTTTAGCTCACTTTTCTCACGCTCGACGCTGCTCTCGCCGGCAGGGTGAAGCAGAAAGTTGCGCCGTGGTCGGGGCCTTCCGACTCCACCCAAACCTCACCGCCGTGGATGTCGACTACTTTTTTGACCAGGGCCAAGCCGATACCGGTTCCCTCGTCTTCTTTGTTGAGCTTGGAAAAAAGCCCGAAAATCTGTTCCTGATGGTCCGCGTCGATCCCGGGTCCGTTGTCGCGGATGAAGATCACCTCGCGTTCGTCCTCAGAGCGCCAGCTCACTTCAATCCAAGGCGACTCTCGCCCCTGAAGAAATTTGGCCGAGTTGTCGATCAGATTTTGCAACAGCCTGCCGAGCATGACTCGATCCCCATAGACCGAGGGCAGATTAGGATCGATGCAAATCTCCACTTGATTTTGACGCAAACGCCCGGCCAGCAGCTCCGCCACCTCTTCGGCGATGTCGAACAGGCTATGGGACGTCCAGGATTCCCGGCGTGCACCCACTTGGGCGAGGGTCAATAAGCCGTCGACCATGGCTTGCATGCGCTCGGTGGTCCGTAGAATATGGTCGAGATCTTCCAACATCTGCCGAAGATCGCCGGACTCGGCGTCGTCCCTCAGTAGCTCCAAAAAGCCACGAATTGTAAGTAGGGGGCTTTTCAAGTCGTGAGACACCGCGTAGGAAAAACCTTCCAGCTCGCGGTTTTTTCGCTCCAGCTCGCGCACGATCCGCTCCCGTTCCTCGGTAGCCCGCCGCTCCGCGGTGACATCTCGCAGAATCGCCAAGTAGTGGCTGATCCTCCCCTCGTCGTCACGGACTGCGGTGGTCGTACCTTGGACAATTCGAGCTTTTCCGTCGGGTCCCTTCTGCAGGGACTCATAGTTGCGCACGAATCCCTGCTCTTCCAGCCGGCGCACCAAGACCTCACGCTCCTCCGGGTGGATGTAGAGGCTGCGGATATCCTCCCGCAGAAAGGCTTCCCGAGATGGAAAACCGTAGAGATCCACGCCCGCCTGATTGACGTCGATCAATCGCCCGGACGGTTTCGCCAGGGCCACCATATCCTTGGATTGATCGAACAACCGTCGATAGAGGGCATCGGATTGGCGCAGCTCTCCTTCCAGCAGCTTGCGTTGGTGCTCGAAGCTGATCGTCAGCAGGGCGACCAGCAGGATGGCCACCATCAACAAGAGGCCGTGGGCTAAGACCTCTTCTTCGGCGGTGAGCGTGCGCCGCGGCAAATCGAATCCCAGGCGTTGGACTAGAACCACGATGGCGATGACGGCCAACAGGATTCCCGCCGTCCACCGACCGGTGGCCGGTCCCACCAAGTAGGTCGCCATCAAGGGTATCAGAGGTAAGAGCACCGCTACGGGCGCGTTGGGTCCCCCGGCCCAGATCATCTGGGCCACACAGAGCACTAGAAAGATGCAGGTCGTCAGCCAGCCGGCGACCGCCAGGGAGCGGGTCCAAAGCAACAAGAACGGCACCAACGCCAGGCCGAAGATGCTGATCAAGGCCAGGGCCAACGGAGCCGGGGCTATCGGACCGATCACCAGCCGGGCGGCCAAGCTGACGCTGAGCACCACGAAGAGGATGCCGCACGTTCCGACCACCAGCCGCCCTCGCCGCAGGCTGCGGGGATTCTGGCGCAAGGACAGAGGCAAGAAACGGTCTAAAAGCTCCATGGGCATCCAGTCCGACCGGCGAGCCCTGCTCGGCTGCCGGTCTGATCTGTGTCGGTCTGCTGTGACGAATAGTTGAGCACATTCTGACACAGGCGCACCGACTCAGTGGATGCAAAGGGCCTCCGAATTACTCCGCTGAAGAGCCTTCTTTCTTGTCAATCCACCTGGAAATCTCGCTCCGAAGGACTTTTAAGGGCAGCGAGCCCTGGCCCAGCACCTGATCGTGGAACTCACGGATGTCGAATGCGGTCCCCAGCTCCTGCTCCGCGGTCTGCCGCAGCTTACGGATTTCGAGCTCACCGATCTTGTAGGACAAGGCTTGTCCGGGCCACGAGATGTAGCGATCGATCTCCGTATTGACCTCGTGCAGGGAAAGGGCGGTATTCGACGCCAGATAGTCTACGGCTTGCTCCCGCGTCCATCCCTTGGCGTGGATGCCCGTGTCGACCACCAAACGACAAGCGCGCCACATCTCGTAGGTCAGGCGGCCGAAATTCGAGTAAGGGTCCTGATAAAAGCCGGCTTCCAACCCTAGACGTTCCGAATAGAGCCCCCACCCTTCACCGAAAGCTGAAATATACAGACTCTGCCGAAAGGGCGGCATGTCGAGCTCAGAGGTCAGAGCGTTCTGAAGATGATGACCCGGTACCGCTTCATGCAGTGTCAACGCCTCCAGCGCATAGAGCGGCCGGGTTTCGAGGGCATAGGTGTTGACCCAATAGGTGCCGCCACGAGTGGAGCTCAGGGGCGCGCCGACGTATCGCCCGGCGGTGTATTTGGGCGCCAAGTAGTCGGGAACCGGCTCTACACCATAGGGTTGACGGGGCAACAAACCGAATAGGGCGGGCAGCTGGGCGTCCATCTTCTTCGATAAGAAGGCGGCTCGCTCAAGCAGCTGCTGTGGAGTTTTGGCGTAAAACTGTGGATCGGTGCGCAGAAATTTCAGGAAGTCGGCAAACGATCCGTCAAAGGCCAGCCCTTCGATAATCTGATCCATTTCCGCCCGGATGCGCGCCACTTCCTGGAGACCGAGCTCGTGCACCTGGTCGGCGGTCATGTCGAGGGTGGTGTAGTGCTTGAGCCGATTGGCGTAATACTCCGCCCCGCCGTTAGGCATCTCGGAGGCGCCGAGGGTTTGCCGAGCGGCGGGCAAATACGACTCGCGGAAGAAGCTCAGAAATTTCCCGAATCCCCCGTCCACCGCCTGCATGACCGCCTTTCGACCCCGCGCTTCCAGACCCTCGCGTTCGGCCTCGGGCACCCCTACGGGCCACTCCTGAAAGGGCTGAAACAGCAAGCTCTTCTCGGGCTCCTCCACCACCATCGACGCGATGGTCAGGTCGTAACCCTTGAGGGTGACCGCGGGCAACGTCCAGCCGGTGTCGACGGCGTGTTGCAACACACCGATGTAATCGTCGAAAACTCCCGGCAGGGCTTGCAGACGAGCGATGTAGGCTTCGTAGTCCGCAACTGAATTCAGCGGTACCTCGAGAGCCAGACGGGCTAAGCCGGTGTGGAATCCCGAATCCGCCGACATCGGAAAACGATAGCCGCCGAGCTCGTGGTCGGCGAGACGCTCTTCCAACACCCATTCGAAGACTTTGTAGGTCACTCGATGCTCGTCGGAAAGGATCTCCGGGTCGATCTCATGAAGCTCCGCGAGGAACTCTCGGGTGGACTCCGCACGTCGATTCTCGTCGTCGATCGATTGACCTGCGAGACGATCGAGCCCCTCCCGATTGCCCATTCGGGTGGCGAGCAGGGGAAATTCCTTCTGCCTCAGCTGCCATTCGCGATCGACGAGGTCATCGAGCCGGGCGCCTGCTTCCACCGCCGGATCGGCGTCTTCGGCCCGGGCTTCTCGACCCACCAGCGAGCTCAGAATCACCGCCGAAATCAGAACGATCGAGCCGAAGCCCTTGGTCGATCGGGTCCATCTGAGACCTCCGGCTCGCAAGGGAGCGGCTTTCAAAATACTCAACATGCATTCTCCTGGTTTCGGGCTCGCCGTCTGTTCAGCTCTATTCATGGTTGGGGAGTGAGCTCGAGAGCTCCGACATCCCACGTGGTTTCCGATCTCGAGGATCCGGATTGGTCGATCCCGGATATGCCCGGCACCGCCTCGGCGGCGTCGAGGGCACAGACATCATCGGCCTTCAAACGGTAGTCCCCGCGTTCGAAATTCTCGAAGGCGGGTAAACAAGCCTTGGAGCTTTGGTCCAAGGCCGTCGCTTCCTGCCAAGCCGCCAAATCCAGCAAAGTCTGATCCTGCCAATGGAATTGCCCCGCCGGATCATAAACGTTGCGGCCAAGCTCCAGACCCGCCGCTGGATAGGTGATGCGGAAATTCGGATCCTCGGTGCGCAAGCCGGTGATCAGGTTGTTGACCACTCGGATATTTCGGTGGGGAAAACGTGGCGCTTCACCTCCGGTGTCTCCCAGCACCACGGCTCCGTGATAGTCGATCCGACCCGCGCAGGTGTTGTTGACCACCGAAATGGCGCCCTCCGGCGGTGCGGCGCCGTTGCCACCGTGGATCCAAATGCACGATTCCCAACCCCCGGGGGCGCTGAGCACGTTGTGGGTGATCTCCACGTCACCCACGACCTCGGCCGGATTGTCGCCCCCTTCACTGATGTAGATGGCGATATCGCCACCGGTCCACGGCTGGTGTGCGTTGCGCACCCAATTGCGATCGACCTTTACCGGCCCTACGCTGCGGGCCGCGGAGCCGTCGCAGTAGCGCTCGGCCCAGCCTTGGATGCGGACGGCGTTCTTGAAGTCGTCGATCAAATTGTGCCGAATGGTCCAATCTCTCGAGCATTGGGCCACCAGGGCGAACCGCGCCCCGGAAGGCCCGCCTTTGGCTTTCGGCTGCCATTCGTCGACCGCCGCGTCGAAGTGGGAGTCGTAGATTTCGATCCCCGAGAGATATCCCCAAAGGTGAAAACCCGTGAAAGCCGCTCCGGTGCCGCAATCGTCGAAATCACAGCCTCGGGCCGTCACCGTGAGGCGAGAGAATCGGAAGGGTCCACCGTCCGGACCCTGGTCCATGCCGGCTCCGCGCACGAGCCAACCTCCAGTGCGCGGTGCCCAGATGTTGTCCAACCACAACCAGGTGACCCGGGTCTTGTCGCTGAATAAATCCACGGTGGTGACGGAGGTGCCGGCTGGACGCCCCTTATTGGTCTCCAACCAGTGCATATCGTGAAAGTAGAGGTGGCTGAGCTCGCCCTGACCGGGGCCGAAAGCCCACAGCCCGGAGTCCTTTCCTTGCGCGGCCGAGCCGAAACCGCGGGTGGTGAAATGGGCCACCTCGAATCGATCTGCCACAGGTCGGAATCGGACCCCGCGGTCGGCGCCTGCGGAGCCTTCGAAAATCGCCTCGTCGTCGGCGTCGAAGGGCGGGTACTCGCCGTCGTCGTCGGAATCCCAACCCACCCACATGGCCGGGTCGGCGGCGCGTTCGAAGCCACGGCTTTGGTGGCCCTCGGCGACCACCTCGACGATCCCGTCCAACCCCGAGGTGGCGGGCTCCAACGTCTCCGGCTCGCGACATCTCCCACGGAAACAGAGGATGTCCTCGGCGCCGTCGTCCGGGCCGTCGGCCAAGCTCCAGCCGTAGGCCAGCGAGGCGCAGGGAGACTCCGGTGTGCCACAGCCTTCGACGTCGGCTCCCGCGGCGAAACCTCGCTCCTCCGAGCCAGGACACGAGACGTAGATCAGATCCTCGTCGACTCCGTCGCCGTCGGGATCGGCGGTTGAGCCGTCACAGACGTTGCAGTCTTCCGGCTCACCGACAACGCCGTCATCGTCCAAGTCGAATCCGCAGGCGCGAGGCTCGAAGCCGTAACCCGCAATGGGCTTCAGCTCGGGCGGCGGCTCATTCTGCACCGCTCGGGTGCCGGCCGAGCCGGACTCATTAGTCCACGACTTTTCCGGCTCTCTTGGGCCGCAGCCGGTGGCGATAAGGGTCAGTGTGAAAACAAGGACTGTTGGCGTTCCATGCCGAAGAAGCCGTCTCAAGGACATTCCAGCGCATCCCGGGTCATTTCATGGGCGGTAAGTCTACGGTGAGAAGGCGGCACAATAGCATAGGGAGCATCGGGCAAACCTTCGGACTCGGCCCCTGTTATGATGACTGAGGTCGCTTCCGAGCCCCCACATCTGAACCTGATAGGGATGTCCACCTCGTGGGCAGAGTCGCAGATCCGGACGGCGTCGTATCGAAAGGTTTCCAATTTGAGCCTCACCGCGCGCAATATGCACAAGACTCTCGAAGAACAGCTCCGCCGGCTATCGGGCGACCCGGACAGGGATTTGCCGGGCGAGCTGATCGAAGCTGTCGACCGCGCCTACCATCGGGCCGACGCGGTCGAGGCCGAGCTTCGAGCGCAGTTACAGGAAGGGCGGGAGCTGCAAGCCATCGGACGGATCGCCGGCGGCATTGCTCACGACTTCAACAACCTGCTGACGGTGATAAAGGGTTATTGCGATCTCGGGCTACGGCTCTCCAGCCAGGACGACGGACCGGTGCCGAAGGCGCTTCAACAAATTTCCGAGGCCACCGACCGGGCCGTTGAGCTAACCATCCAGCTGCTCGCCCTGAGACGTCGGAGCAAGCTGGATTCCGAGCAGCTGGATCTGGGTCGGGTTTTGAACGAGCTTCAGCCTATGTTGCGCCGGTTGGCGAAGGGCGGCAGCTCGCTCGAGGTGCGGCCGAGCGGGTTTTCCGCACCCATGCTCGCCGATCGGGGTCGGCTTCAACAAATGCTGCTGAACGCGGTCATCTCCGCTTTCGAAGCTCAAACCCAACCCAGCACGGTCAGCCTGCGGGTGACCCATTGGGCCGAGTCTCCGGAGCTGCACACCCTGTTGAGCGCCCGCGAGACCGCACGAAGCGACCTTCTCCTGGTGGTCGAGCACGGCGATCCGTCCTCGTCCTCTCCCGGCTCCACCTCCAGCACCGACTCCCCCGCTGAGATGACAGCCTCCCCCGCTGATCTGACAACGCTTCGTGCTTTGGTGGAGGAGCTCAACGGCGAGCTGGTGATGGGCGACGGATCGACACCGACCTGGGTCGTTTGCCTTCCCCGTCACCAGCAGTCGGTGGTCGAGCCGGTACCCGCTGCCGGCGCTGTCTTGCCCGGCGCTCGGATTCTGGTGGTGGAGGATGAGGAGCCGGTCCGCCTGATGTTGGAGGCTCTATTGACCGACCAGGGCCACAGCGTGACCTTGGCTCCGGGGCCGGAAGACGCTTTGGCCCACTTCGAAACCCACTCGAGCCAAATCGATCTTCTGGTCACCGACATCGTAATGCCCGGTATGCTCGGACCCAAAATGGCCCAGATGATGAAGCGGGAACGCCCGGATTTGGCGGTGCTGTTCATCTCCGGTTACGACCCCGATGCCCGTGAGCGCCGTGGCGCCCCGGCCCCGGGAGGAGCTTTCCTTCAAAAACCCTTCGATGCCGCAACTTTAAATCTTAAAATCCGGGAGGTGCTCAGCTCTCCGTGAGCCACAGAAGGCTCCTGCTCCGGGACCTCGGTGGGCCAGATCGGAGCACCAACGCCGAAGACAGACGAACAACGTGATCGATACCGCAAGGCCGATCTCGGCTCCGCGCCAGCTCGAATACCCCCATGCCGGCCCCCCCGGCTTTTGAATGGCTCCTCAGACGCGCCGGTCGGCGAATGCGTTGTCGTCTCTCCGAAGCGAAAGCGTTTCGAAATCCGTGTAGTCCTCTTCATGCTTCACCCCGACCACCGAATTCCGTGAATTGCCATGCATGATCTCTTGAAACAGCAGATCGCATTATTCCTGGACGGACAGGCCCATAAGGTGCCGGAGGAATTCCTGCGCGCGGTAAGCGCCGCCTACGAAGAAGCCGACATCGCCCCCGATGAGATCCGAGATCAACCGAATCGACGAGCCTCGACCCACGACATGCCGGGGAGCGAGCCCAACGCGGAAGATCTCGACGAGCAAATGCGGCAGGCCCAGAAGATGGAAGCCGTCGGGCGATTGGCCGGCGGCATCGCCCACGATTTCAACAATCTGCTGACCGTGATCAAGGGTTATTGTGACCTGTGCACGGCGGGACACGCCGCGAGCAACGGTGACGGCGCGATGGCCGCGAAGATCCCGGTCGTCGACTATCTGGCTGAAATTCGCAGGGCCGCCAACCGGGCGGCCGATCTCACCGGTCAGCTATTGGCTTTCAGCCGCCAGCAGGTGCTGCAACCCAAGGTGATCGACCTCAACGAGGGCATCCGCGACCTCCGCCGAATGCTGGTGCGAGTGATCGGCGCCACGGTGGATTTGCAATTCGACTTGACCGACGACTCTCCCACCGTGCACGCCGACGAGGGGCAGATTCAACAGGTGTTGATGAACCTGGTGATCAATGCTCGGGACGCCATGCCCGAGGGTGGATTGGTGACCATTACCACCGAGATGTTCGAGATCGACGAGGAATTCGCCGCCGGTTTCGACTATCCCATCGACCGAGGTCGGACCGTGGTGCTGCGGGTCAGGGATACGGGCCAGGGCATGGACGAAGAGGTCAAGGCGCGGATTTTCGAGCCGTTCTTCACCACCAAAGAGCTCGGCAAAGGCACCGGCCTCGGGCTTTCCACGGTTTACGGCATCGTCAAACAAAGCGGTGGTTATATTTGGGTGGATAGCGAGCCAGGCCTCGGCACCGAGTTTCGCATCTACTTGCCTTGGGTCGAGGAGGACGAGCTCGACGACGACGGCAGCACCGCCCCACGCCGACGCGGCGGGGGTGGCGAGCACGTGTTGGTGGTCGAGGACGAGGCGCCGGTTCGGACCATCCTGTGCGAGGTGTTGCGCCAGGCCGGATATCGAGTCTATGAGGCCGCGGGGGCGGAAGATGCCTTGAGGCGTTATTCTAAGGAGCCGGAACGGCTCGACATCTTGGTGACCGACATCGTGATGCCCGACATGGACGGTTATGAGCTGGCGGAGCTGTTGCAAGCCGCCCGTCCGGGCCTCCGAGTCCTGTATATTTCCGGTTACAGCCCGGACGCCTACGAAACCAAGGGCATCTTGAAACCCGGGTCCAACTTCCTGCAAAAGCCCTTCGACCCCGACACACTGACCGAAAAAATCCAGGACGTCCTGAACGCCCCCTGAACCGCCACCACTTCCAGGCCCAGGTCCCCGCCCCTCTATGACTATCGCCGTCGTCGCAGAAAAACCGTCCGTCGCCCGCGACCTCGCCAGGGTGCTCAAGGCGCAAAAACGCGGGGACGGCTTCATTTGGGGCAACGGCTGGGTCGTCACCTGGGCGATCGGGCACCTCGTGGGCTTGGCCCAACCCCATGAGATCGACCCGCGGTGGAAACGTTGGCGGGCCGAGGCACTGCCCATGCTGCCGGACCAATGGCCCCTGGTGGTGGTGGAGAAGACCCGCGATCAATACCGGCAGATCGAGAAGATCCTTCGATCCCCGAAAGTCTGGAAAGTGATCTGCGCCACGGACGCCGGACGAGAGGGCGAGCTGATTTTTCGCTACATCTACGAGTCGATCGGCTGTGACAAACCCGTGGAACGGCTCTGGATCTCGTCGCTGACGCCGACGGCGATCCAACGTGGCTTCGATCGTCTGCGACCGGCGGAGGAGCTGAACCCGTTGGCCGATGCGGCCAAGGGGCGCAGCCGAGCGGATTGGCTGCTGGGCATGAATCTCTCCCGCGCCTGCACCTTGGCCTTTCGTCGTCGCTCCGAGGACGGCGTGTTGTCGGTAGGCCGGGTGCAAACGCCGACCCTCGCCCTGGTGGTGGAACGGGAGCTCGAGATTCGGGCCTTCGTGCCGGAAACCTACTTCGAGGTGGTGGCGAGCTTTCGGGTCGAGCCCAAGGACGCGACGAAAAGTCCACCGGAAGCCGTATCCGACCCGAAATCGGTAGCCGGCGATCCGCGAAACGACTATCAAGGCACGTGGTTTCAGGGCGATCAACCGACGGCCAAGAACGCCAAGCGCCTGCCGGCAGATCGCGTCCAAGCGGACGCCGTGGTGCAGCGGGTCCAATCCGCGAAGGAAAACGGGGTTGCCGCCGAGGTGGAGGGTGTTCGCTCGGAAAAGAAGAGCATTCCCGCGCCCAAGCTCTACGACCTCACCGAGCTTCAGCGACACGCCAACCGACTCTGGTCCTGGAGCGCCAAAAAGACCTTGCAGGTGGCTCAAACCCTCTACGAGAACAAGAAGCTGTTGTCGTATCCGAGGACCGATAGCCGCTACCTCTCGCCCGACGTGGCCGACGTCCTGCCGTCGGTGGTGGCGGCCATTCGAGACCCCTACGAGGGCCTGCTGGCTCCCGGAACCGGGGACAAGAAGCTCTCCCGCCGCTTTGTCGACGCCTCGAAGGTCACCGACCACCACGCCATCATCCCTACGGATACGGATCCGTCTTCGGTCAACCTGAACGCGGACGAGCAGCGGCTCTACGATTTGGTCTGCCGTCGCTTGCTGAGCGCCTGGCACGGCCCCTTCGTCAGCTCGATCACCCACGTCGTCACCCGCCTGACCACCCCGAGCACCGATGAGCAGGGCGAGATCGCGGACCGATTCCACAGCAAGGGCACCATGGTCTTGGAGGACGGTTGGAAGGTCCTGGACTTGGGAGGACCGCCGGCTCAAAGAAAGAAATCCCGAGGCCGGGCCGCCGACACGGCGCCCGGCAAGAGCTCGAAGAGCAAGAAGGGAGCCTCCGAACGCGGCAGAGGCAAAGAGCCCGAGCAGGAGCTCCCGCCGGGCCTGACCCCCGGAACCGCCGCCCAGCTCCTAGACGCCAAGGCGATCGAGAAGCAAACCCGTCCCCCCAAGCGCTACACCGAAGCCACCCTGCTGACCGCCATGGAGACCGTCGGTCGAACCCTCGACGACGAAGAGCTGGCGGAAGCGATGAAAGACACCGGCCTGGGCACACCCGCGACCCGAGCCGAGATCATCGAAACACTCATCCGGCGCGACTATTTGGAACGGCAGAAGAAGATCCTGCTGCCGACGGAAAAGGGCATCCACCTCATCGACCGAGCTCACCCCCACGTCAAGAGCCCGGCTATGACCGGGGAGTGGGAGGCGAAGCTGGCTCGCATCCAACGGGGTCAGGGCGACCTTCCAACCTTCATGCAAGAGATCGAGCGCTACGTCAGCGAGGTGGTGTCCGAAACCCTCGGGGCCTCATTGGGCTCCCCGGTGGAATCAGCGACGGCCGGCCGGCGCGCGCCGACCGTCGGCTCCACTGGGAGTGATGCCGCCATGGAGCGCCGATCCCCGGTCGATGCCTCGGATTCGAACGGACACTCCCCTCCGCCTGAGCCGCCTGCGCCGTCTGCTCGGCCGACCGACTCGCTCGACGATCGACCGCCCGACTGGCTCGACGATCGACCGCCCGACTGGCTCGACGACCGACCACCGGAGTGGCTGGATCAAGCAGAGCCGGACTTATTTATCGACGATGGTCCCCATCGAGCGGCCGGCGGCGGCGCGGCGTGGGACGACGACCGCTCCAGGCCGGCCACCGCCGCATCCGGTGGTCCCCAGCCGGCACCTCCCCTGGAGCGGCCCTCGTGGATCGGCCACGACTCGCCCCTTCCGGGGGCTTACCGCCCCTTCGACGATCCCTCCGAGGCCGAGGCGCAGACTTTGATTCGACGTCCGCCGACCGCCGCCGAGGACCTGACCTCCCTGTTGCGGGAAAAATTCGGCTTCGGCGGCTTCAGGCCCTACCAAGAGGCGGCCTGCCGAGCGGTCACCGAAGGCCGAGATGCGATCCTAGTGATGCCCACGGGCGCCGGCAAATCCCTGTGTTACCAATTGCCCGGCATTGCCCGGGGCGGCACCACCCTGGTGATCTCACCGCTGATCGCCTTGATGGAAGATCAAGTCGCCAAGCTCCAGGAGATGGGTTTCGCCGCCGACCGCATCCACTCGGGCCGCAAAGACGCTGGACGGAGGGTGCTCGAAGCTTACCGACAGGGACGTCTGGATTTTCTCTACGTGGCTCCTGAGCGGTTGGCGGTGTCGAGCTTCGTCCGCTGCGTCAAGCAATACAAGCCGTCGTTGATCGCCATCGACGAGGCCCACTGTATTTCCCAATGGGGCCACGACTTCCGACCGGAATATCGCCGACTCGGAGAGCGATTGCCGGATTTTCGTCCCGCTCCGGTGCTCGCGCTCACCGCCACCGCCACACCGGTGGTGCAGAACGACATCGTCGAGCAATTGGGGCAACACAAAGCCGCGCGCTTTATCCACGGCTTTCGGCGCACGAATATCGCCGTCGAAGTGGTGGAGATGCGCCCGTCCGCCCGCCGTGACACGGTCCACAAGGTGCTGGCGGATGCCGCCAATCGGCCGGCGATCGTTTACGCGCCGACCCGTAAGGAAGCCGACGCTTTGGGCGAGGAGCTGGCCGAATCCAAGGCCTTCGAGGCCGCCGCTTACCACGCCGGCATGATGGCCAAGCGTCGCGACGAGGTGCAGGCCAAATTCCTCAACGGTAAGCTCGACGTGATCGTCGCCACCATCGCCTTCGGCATGGGCATCGACAAACCCGACATCCGCACGGTCATCCACACCGGCCTGCCCGGCAGCCTCGAAGGTTATTACCAAGAGATCGGTCGCGCCGGGCGAGACGGCCAACCTTCGCGAGCGATCTTGCTCTATTCCTGGGCCGACCGTCGGACCCACGAATTCTTCTTCGGTCGAGACTATCCGGACGTCTCGGTGCTGGGCCGACTGCACCGTGCCCTGGATCGACAAAAACTACCGCGGGAAGCGGTCGAATCGCGCTCGGGCCTGGACGAGGAAACCTTTCAAAAAGCGTTGGAAAAACTCTGGATCCACGGCGGCGCGGATATCGATCCGGACGAGAGCGTCAGCCTGGGGCAGAACGCCCATTGGCAGCGTCCCTATGAAGCCCAAAAACGCCATAAGGCCGGGCAGCTCGAGCAGATGGTGCAATTCGCCCAATCCAAAGCGTGTCGCATGCTGAGCTTGGTCGAGCATTTCGGCGACGAAGAAGACTCCCAAGAGACCTGCGGCACCTGTGACATCTGTGCTGCCGACGCTTGCTTGGTGCGGGCTTTCCGCCCCCCCAGCTCCCAAGAGGCGACCGCCATGCGCCGAATCCTCGATCAGCTGCGGGAGTGGAACGGCCAAGGCACCGGCCAGCTCTTCAAGAAAACCTGCGAAGGTCACGGGCTCGATCGCAAAGCGTTCGAAGCCTTGCTCGGCGGATTGGTGCGTGCGGAGCTGGTGGTCACCCACAAGGATTCCTTCGTCAAAAACGGTCAGACCATCCACTTCCAACGGGCGTCCCTCGGCCCGGCTGCGCTCCGCCGTAGCCTCGACTTGCGCAGCGCCGTGCAGCTCACCGTGGAGCCCGAGGCGCCGGCCCGCAAGCGCAAACGGAAAACCAGCACCTCGAAACGCTCTCGAAGCAAGACCCAAGTTCGATCCAAGGGCTCGGGCCGGAAGACCCAGGCTCAAACCCCGAGCGAGCTGTCGTCCTCCGAAGAGGTCCTCTACCAAGAGCTCCGAGACTGGCGACTCCAGGAAGCCCGACGGCGAAGGGTCCCGGCCTTCACCGTGTTGACCAACGCCGCCCTCCAAGGCATTGCCCGCGCTCGGCCCTTGGACGATGACCAATTGCTCGCCGTCCACGGCATCGGACCGAAGATCATCGAAAAACACGGCACCGACATCTTGAGAGTCGTCAAAGACCACGGAGGATAAGGCCATGCCCTTGCTCGACGCCGCCCTCGCCTTCGCCCTGACCATGCTCGCTCTGTCCAGCTTCGTGGGATTTCTTCAGGAGCGGCTCCATGACTGGCGTCGAGTCCGCACCCGTCAATTGGAAGCCATGCTCAAGCGATTCTTCGAGCAGCACCTCATTCCCGCCGCCGAAGAGCGCCTGTCACCGGCCAAAGGGATACCGAACGAAGAACGGACCGCCTTCGATCAACGGTTGGCGAGCCTTTCCGACACGGCGCGGTCGACCGAAGGGAGCGCGGATCCAGCGCGGCCTTGGCTCAGCCTCTTCGGCCTGGAAGATCTCCTGAGGCACACCCGGCGGAACGAGCTCGAGCACATCGCCGACGAGCAGCTGATGGCCACCATCGAGCAGAGCGAAGCGATTCAAACTTGGTCCCGGCGGTTGGGCCAAGACCCCAACGCCGTGCTGGCGGAGCTGCGTCGGGGCTGGCAAGCCTTGGGTCAAGAATTCACCGATCGTTTTCGAGCCAACGCCAAAGTCTCCGCCACCTGGATCGCTGTGGCCCTTGCGTTCGGCCTGAATATCGACTGCTTGCACCTGCTGGAGGTCTACATGCAGGACGGCTCCACGCGCGACGCGGTGATCGCGCGCCAAGGCCTGGTGGCGGATGTAGGCTCGACCGGGGAATCCCAGCAAGGCGGCCATGCCACGCCCTCGACGAAGGAGTCTTCGGCCGCGGAGCTCCAGCAACGGCTGGCGACCCTTCGGGATCCGGCCTTCCCCATCGGCTGGAATCTCTACCCGAGCTGCCCGCCCGTCTCCACCGATTCGCGATGCACCGCCTACTGGCTGGCGACCACTCGCTCCTTTGATCTCGGAAACCTGAGCTATGAGCAGCGGGCGAGACTGAATCCCGTCGCCCATCCCTTGACGGCGTTGGGATTCGGCGGCGGGCTCTCCGGACCCCCGATACCGACCCTGGTGCACACGTCCACGGACGGAGGACCGGCGACCGACGGCGGGCCGGCGTCGGATCCGGGGGCAAGCCCGCTGCGAGGATCGCTGCCCCGATGGACACTGCTCAGCTGGGTGCTGGGGTGTTTGTTGACCGGAGTCTTGGCCGGCCGGGGCTCGCCGTTTTGGATCGAGGTGGTACGCCGCTTAGACGTCACCCGGGATCGACTGCGCAGCCAGCGCCGAAGATCCGCCGCGCTCCGAGCCCCGCGGTCGGCCAAAATCGCAGAATGAGACGCTAGCCAGCTAGATCTCATCCAGAACTGGGACTTTCGAGCCAACGTGAGGCTGGGTGGACCGAGGACGGAAACGAAGCTTGTCTGAGCGGCACAGCGTATGAATCGGCTTAAGATCCACCACATCAGCGATTTATGGCGGTTCCTCAGCGGCGGCGCGAGTTCGTAGTGACGCCCGCAGGCCACCCAGCCGACACCCTGCGAGCCTATTTCTGGACGGAATCCAGCTAGGCGAATTGTCGATTGAATCGTGCAGAAAATCGACGACGGCCGGGGCAAAGTCGGCCCAAAAAAAAAGAATCCGACGAACCCATCTCGGGCCCGCCGGGGCATCCCTCCCGTCCCAGGTCCGGAGCCGCCGATATCTTCGGCGCCACCGGAGGTGTCCGTCTAGTAAGTGACGGAAGGGTGGGAAACGTTTCAGGATCCGAGACAAATTTCTTCGTCGACACCGCCCTCGGCCGACCTAACCCCCGAGCACCAGGGGAGAAAGCACGCTGGAGAGTTGCGGCTAAATCGCACTTGAGGCAGACTTGAGCCCCGGCGTCGGCGCCGATTGCCCTTCACCGTAAGATCCTCACCGTGGGATACCAACGTGAGATCTTCAGCTAGGGATCCTGTAGACCTCCTCCGCGATTTGTTTCGGCCCCCGAGAAATTCCTCATGAATTCGGAGCTCAATGTGATTCGATTTGTCGGTTCGAAAATTGTCGTCCACTCTGTGGCCACGGCGGCCCTAATCGCTGCCACCCTCGGGTCGACAGTGATGCTTTTGGGAGCGATACCCGCGGGGGCTCAGGATCCAGCGGCAAGTCGTCTCTACCAAGAAGCCGAGAGGCTGCTCGATGCCGGTGAGGTGCAGGCGGCCCAAACGGAGCTTCGGTTGTTGGTCCAACAATTCCAAGGGGATGAGCTGGCGCCGAAGGCTCTGCTCACCTTGATCGACCTCTACCGTTCCAACGGAGAGGATCAAGAAATCCGCGCCGCCCTCGACAAGCTGCTCTCCGACTATGCTCGCACCCCGGAGGCCGCTTCGGGTTTTTTGGTCCAAGCGGAGCTTAAAGTACAAAAGGCTCGCACCCTCTCCGATCTCGATGAAGCCCGAAGCATCTTTCGGAGAGTGCCGTTGCTCTTCGGCAGGGAGTCCTATCCCGACCTGCAAGCGCGATCCAGGGCCCGCTTGCGGGGTGGCGAGCTGGCCCTCCTGGCCGGTGACGTAGCCGCCGCCGAAGCGGAATTCGTCGCGGTGGTGGAAGACGAGCCGCCCTCCTCCTACACCGGACGGGCCCGTCAGCTCTTGGGTCGCACCCTATTGGTCAAAGGTGAGCTGCCGGCGGCGATGGAGATCCTCCAGCGGCTCGCGGAAGATGCCGGCGCCACGGAAACCGACCGCGCCAACGCCGAGATCCTACTCTCTCTCGCCCATCGCCACTTGCTCCGTCCCCAAGCCGGGGAGCCCCATTGGGGCCCCGCTTCTCGATTCCCGGCGGCCGGCCTGGCCCTGCGAGAGCCGATCGGAGTTGCCGCCGCCGACGACGGCAGGGTGCTGATCGTCGATCACAAAGAATCGCAGGTCTCCCTGCTCGACAGCGCGGGCAACAAGCTCTCCAACCGACCCCTGAAGGACCCCCAACGCCCAGCCTGGGCCGAGGATGTGGCCCTCGTGGTTACCGATGAAGAGGTGGTGCTGCCCTTCGACGCCCAACGGATGTCGTTCCTCGAGCCCAAAACCGGCAAGGAGCGACCCCTCGACGGCCTACGAGCCGCGGTGCGAGGTCCTTTCGGGGATTGGTTCCTGATCGCCAAGGGATGGAAGAGCATTCTGAACTACCAAAGCCGACGCCAAGGACAAGAGCTCTCATCCCGGCAGCGGGCGGATTTCGTCGACGTTGATCGCGACAGCGCGGGGCGGGTCTATGGCCTCGATGCCAAAGCCAAACAAGTCAATCGCTTAGCTCTCGATCGGCGGACCCAAAAAGACGTCATCACCGGCACTTGGAAAAGGCCGGTCGCCCTGACCATCGACCCCCTCGACCATATCTACGTGCTCGATCGCGGGGAACGCAAAGTGTTCATGTACAGCCCCGACGGAGCGTTGATTACATCCGTCGGCCCCAGCCTCGGCGCCGGCATCGAGCTACGGGATCCCCGTGACATCGGCGTCGACGGCAGCGGTCGTCTATTCATTGCCGATGCCAAGCTACCGTTTATTGTGCTTCTCGATTAACTATGACTGCGATCAAATCAGCACCCAAGCTCTCTTCTTTTCTGCTGCTTCTCTTCTTGCCGGCCCTTTTGCCGGGCACCGCTTATGGCCAGCTTCCGGGCACGCAGATCGAGTCCGAGGACCTCGACGAATCCGAAACTCTCGCGGTAGAGGTTCAGGCTCCCGACGTCGAGCAGGGCGAGATCCAACAGCTCTTCGACGAAGCGCTGCAGGTCTTCTACGGCGAGGACCGGCCCGCTTCGCTCACCCTCTTCGGCCGTGTTGCGGACATTCTTACCGCCGGCCTCGAAACCACGGGATTGGACGAGGGCAGCAGAAAGCTGCTGGTGCGCAGCCACGGTTATCGCGCGTGGGTCCACCACGAGCTCGGCCTTTCGGATCAAGCCGAGCAGGGCTTGCAACGCTTTATCGAGCTGGATCCCGGCGCAAATCTCGCGGCCCTCGACCCCACCCTGCCGGTGCCGGAGGACCTGCTCAAGCTCTTCGAGCGCCGGCGCAAAAAAACCGTCGGCGAGGTGAGCTTTGTGCTCGACCCCTTCGACGCCAAAGTCTTCATCGACGACCAAGCCGTGGGCTCCACCGCAGAGCCGGTCTCGGTCTTGGCCATCCCACACCAAGTCCGCATCGAGCGACCGGGATACGCCCCGATCCAAAGGGACTTGGAAGTCGACGCTGGACGGTCCGTGACCCTGGAGCTGACCCTCGAACGCCAATCGCCCATTCTGCGACTGAATACCCGACCCATAGGCGCGGAAATCCGTATCGATGGTCGTTCCTACGGATTGACCGAAGGCACCGCCGCGGAGGGATTCCTGCCCCAGGGAGCGGCCGCCCTCTATCGGCGGGAAGAATTCTCCGGCGAGATGATCATCGAGGGCCTGGAGACCGGGCTTCGCATTCTCGAAGTCGTCAAAGAAGGGCACCGCCCCTACCGCATGGAGTTGGTGATCCAGGAAATGATCGACTATCAAATGCCGCCGATCGTGCTCGAAGAGCAAGGCGGCCAGCTGGTCTTCGTCGACTTCCCTACCGGTGGCGAGATTCGGATCAACGGCCGATCGGTACAACCGGATGTGCCCGGCGTCAGCCGACCGAAGGTTTCGCTGGAGCCCGGCGACTACCACGTCACCGTGACCGAAGGCAGCTCGAAGATGTTCTCGACCCGCCTGAGCCTGGCCGATCGGCAAAATGTCGAGGTGCGGGTGGAGCTGAAACCGGGCCTCTCTTTTCTCGGGGTGCTGGGCGGTGATCGCACCGCGGCCACCAACCTACGGCAAAGCTTCGGCTTGGCGATGAAAGCCTCCGACAAGTGGACTCTGATCGACCGCGCCCCGGAGGGACCGGGATTGCTCCGAGCCATCGGCGTGGAGGTGGACAAGCTGCGCGAAGGGCAAGAACCTGATTGGCGGCAAGTCCAAAGCGCCATGGATCAGCAAGCCCCGGGTTTGCTCTACTTGTTGGCGGTGCTCGACAACGACTTGGTCGCCACCGAGGCGGAGCTTTGGCTCTTCGCCGCCGGCCCCGGTCCGTCGAGGCCGGATAAGGTCACGATTCCCCTCAGCAGCGACCCGGCCCTCGAAGACCTGCGGCGTCGGCTCGACGAATCCTTGGTCCTGCGCCGTCCCTACACCGGCATGGTGACGATCGACAGCAACGCCACCCCCCACCCGGTCATCGCCCACGTCACCCCGGCGAGCCCGGCCGAGGCGGCCAATCTTCGCCCCGGCGACGAGATCGTCGGAGTGGGTGGAATTCCGATCCAAAGCCGGAGCGAGCTCGAAAGCCGGATCGCGGCGGCAGAAAGCGGTGAGACCCTCGAGCTGGTCGTGCGCGGCGGAGGTGCCGGTCGCAACGAGCGCATCGAGCTCGGCTCCAGCCCCCTGCTGCTCGAGCCCCACGAAGGCTTCCTACCGTCGGTGGCCTACACCGACCTCGTGCTGCTGGAAGAACATACCCGCCAAGCCGACGAGCTGTGGATCGTGCAGCTGAATCGGGCGATTCTACTGATGGATGCCGGGGAGCTCGAAGCCGCCGCCAAGCTGCTGCGAACCATCCGCGGGCCTCAGCTTTCCCACGGAGTCAGCCAAGGCACGGTCGACTACTTCCTCGGTTTGGCCCTCTCCAGGTCCGGAGCCCCCGAGCTCACCAACGCGGCTCGCCAAGCCTTCGAGAGGGCGGCCCGCCTACCCGGAGCCCGACTGAGGCACAACGACGAAGCCTTCCTCCTACCCAGAGTCCGGGCCCGCCTCCACGAGCTCGCCGGGGGATCGTAAGAGGTTGGCTATTGGGAGATAAAGTATTGCCATGGCTGAGCAAGTAAAATCGAGGGCTCTCCATGGTCTGACACTCTGCGCGTGGCTCGCCCTATTCGGACAGCCGACAGGTGCCCTTCTATCCCCCACCTCATCGCCGATCGTGGCCACGGCTGCCTCAATTCCGAGCGCCACCCAAAAACCAAACACTCGTCCGACGCCCCCATCACCCCCAAGCTTCGGCGGCTCTGAATCCCTCGGTGCCGAAACCGGACCGGCAGCCTTCGCCAAAGCCGATTTGGATTCCGTGCCCTTTCTGCCGTCGTGGAACCTGATCTCGATCCCCGAAACCCCGGCGGTGAGCACGCCGTCCGACGTCTTCGCACCCATCGACGGTAGCTATTCCACCGTCTGGTTCTACGACGCCTGCGATCCCTCGACCGAGAAGTGGAAGGTTTACGATCCGTCAAACCCGTCCGGCTCCACGCTCACCACCATCAGCCCCACCCAAGGCCTCTGGCTCGACGCCACGGCTTCCGGTACTCTGCCTTCCACCGGCGAGCTGTCGACGACCAGCTCATGGCAGCTGTGCACGGGTTGGAATCTGATCGGCTTTCCAGCAGGTCAAGACCGCCACATCAAAACGGCTCTCCAAACCATCGACGGTAAGTATTCGATGGTCTACGGCTACGACCCGTCCGACACCCAGGATCCCTGGGCCATCCACGACGTCACCGTGCCGGATTGGGCCAACGACCTTCAAATCTTCGAGGTCGGCAAGGGCTATTGGATCCTCGTGACCGAGGACGTCACCCTAGACATCCCCAACGAGGGCGCCGCCCCGACGGTCGCGTTCACCGCGCCGATTGACCTCAGCGAGGTCACCGAGCCCACGGACCTGCTGGGCAATGTGTCGAGCCCCATGCTCGACTTCTGGCGTGTTTCAACACGCTTGATTGGTCAAAGCGACTGGCAAGAGCTGTCCCGGGGCTCCCAGCCCCGCGCCGCTGAAAAGCTCGCCACCTTCGATCCGACCCTGCTGCTCAACGGCCTGCACGAGCTCAAGCTCGAAGCCGTGGACAGCCTGGGACGTTTCGTCGAGGACCGCATTTCCGTCGTCGTCGATGGGCAGATGAAAATCGGCCACTTCACCCTCAGCTTCGTCGACCTGCAGATCCCCTTGTCGGGCCTCGACATTCGTATTCTTCGCACCTACGACAGCCGCGACACACGATTGGGTGATTTCGGCGTGGGCTGGACCCTCGACATCCGCCAAGGCTTCTACCAAAACAACCGTCCGCCGGGCGACGGCTGGCAAATCCCCGCGACCTCGGGCCCCTGGGGTCTGCCGTGCTCGGTGGTCCAAGAGACCAAAAGCCACCTCACGACGATTCGACTCTCCGATCAAGAGGTCTATCGCTTCCGCCTAGCGCTCAAACGCCCCAGCACCCTGATCGGCGGCTGCATCGCCG
>JAUIJL010000048.1 GCA_030431255.1 Thermoanaerobaculia bacterium
GAACACGGCAGTTAAGCCCCTCAGCGCCGATGGTACTGCATGGGAGACTGTGTGGGAGAGTAGGTCGCCGCCGGGATTGATTTTTGAAAAGCCCCTGTTCCAACAGGGGCTTTTCCCTTTCCAGGGAAACCCCCCCCCTCCGCCGCTTCCCAAAGGCGGCTCAGATCTCCCAGTCTTCTGGCAGAAGACCTACGTGGACTTGTTGAACAGCGCCTTCCGCGGTCACTACCACGGTTTCGGGCACCCCCACGATTCCCAGGCTCTTCGCGAGATACGGATCTTTCTCACCACCGATTGTAAATTGGACAAGATCACCGGTTTGGATTTGACACTCAGCGGCGAACCCTGAATCGATTCGGGGATTGCCGCGTCACTCGAACGCGGAACGGCTTCCTTGTATCTTTGCGCTTAGAAAAACCATACGGATAACGCAAAAACAAAGGAAGCCGTGGCCGCATGATATCCAACGAGGTAGTCCTGATGAAACGCTGGCTCGAAGAAAGTATGAGTGTCTCGGCGGTGGCTCGCCGCCTGGGCCGGAGCCGACAGACCGTATACAACTGGAAACGAAAAGGAGACGCAGCCGCAGAGCCCAAGCCTCGGGCAAGCAAGCTGGATCCGCACAGATCCTATATCGAGAGTCGGTTGGAGAAGTACGACCTGCCCGCCACGGCGAGGCTTCGTAGCCCAGGTGAAGGATCGTAAGACCTCGCCCTGCCCCACCTAGCGCCCGAGCTCCCGATCGGGTCATGGTTGTCCTAGGAGGACAATCATGACTCAAAACACAGAAGATCTTCGTGCAGCCATCTCCCGTAGCCGAGCCAATGCCGTTCGCTGGCGCTGCCCCGCACCGCTCAAAGAGGGTAAACGCCTGGGGAACGCACCCCGGAAGCCGCACGGCCCCGACGACTCGGTTCTGAGACTGAAATCAGGCAGGCAAACGCTTCGATTTCAGGTCGATCTCTGCGGCCCAAGCGAACGGAGCCGCTTCGTTGAGCCGGCTTTCCGGTAGGTCCGGTAGCCGTTCGAAGAGCCAGGCCAGGTAGGCGAAGGGATCCCAGCCGTGGTAGCGGCAGGTGCCGACCAGGGTGTAGATGGCTGCTGCTCGTCGGCCGCCGTCGTCGTTGCCGGCGAACATCCAGTTCTTGCGACCGATCGCCACCAGGCGCAACTGACGCTCCGACTCGCCGTTGTCGATGCTCAGTCGACCGTCTCCGGTAAAGCGTCGCAACGCTCTCCATTGGTTGCCCGCATAGGTGAAGGCCTTGCCGAGCGGGCTCTTCGGCAGCACGTTGAAGCGATGCTTTTCCAGCCACTTTTCCATGGTGTCGAGCACCGGCACCGACTTTTCTCGACGCAGCTCGAGGCGTTGCTCCGGTGAGAAGTCCTTGGCGAGCTTTTCGTATTTGTAGAGCTCACGGATTGTAGACCGTCACCCTATTTGGTGACCGCCACTCCCTGAAAGACCGAATTATCTTGTGATCGAGTAAATTTACCGGCGGAGCAAATCGGATAAACCGAAGCCCGCCGAGGCAGTATTTGTTTGGCGACAGATCACCTCGACGGGCTCCACAGAGGTGACCATGCTAAGCCTGCCCAACGTCGATCGCAAGAACTATCAAGAGTGGACGCTGGGGCCTTCCCGGCCGACCTGCCGTGCCCGTGCTGCGAGCATGGGAATCTCGGACCCTACGGGTTCTACCGCCGCTACGTCGACGGTGAGCGGATTCGAGTCCGCCGAGCCTGGTGCCCGAGCTGCACGGTGACCCATGCGATTCTTCCCGCAGACCTCTGTGCTTACAAGGATTTATCGCTGGACGTGTTGGCCACGGTGCTGACGGCTCGGGGGCCGACGGAGGCGGCCGAGCGTCTCGGAGTTTCGGACGACGAGGCTTGGATCCGCAAGATCCGGCGATGGCGTCGCCAAGCGCGGGAGGCTCGGGCTCGGCAGGCGGAGCGGGTATTGCCGGATCTCTCGGCCCCGGCACCTTGGTGGGAGAGGGCGCTCGTGACTTATGGAAGCTTGTCTCGGTGGCGTTTGTGTGAGTGGCGAACGACGCACCATTTCGCCACGGTGCTTCTCGGATTGTTCCGCCGCGGACGCCCACCCTGGGTGGTCGCCGAGCTTTCAACATAGGTTGGTAGTGTTCAAACGATCGTGAAGGATGCAGGCTCCGGAAAGCGGGGAATCGACCCCGCAAAGCCCGGAGACGAGATGGACGAAGACCTTCGCGATCGAATAGCGCTCTTTCGCTACGGCGTGATCAGCGATCTGGTCACCCGAACGCTTTCGCCTGGAGAAAAAGAGCGTTTGTTGGCCGAGATCAGTGAGAAAGAGTGGGACATTCCCGGCACGCCCCGCCGGAAGGTGGGTCGCTCGACGGCGCGCAACTGGGTGGACCTGTATCGCGCGCACGGGTTCGAGGGGTTGAAGCCGCTCGTGCGCAAAGACGCCGGGAGCTCTCGCGGAATCCCGGACGAGACGCAAGATCTGCTGTTGCGGCTGCTCGCCGACTACCCGACCACGCCGTTCACGCGCTTGATCGACTTGGCGCATCAAGCGGCGCCGGTGGGAACGGGCCGGGTGAGCTACAGCACGGCGCATCGGTTCTTGAAAGGGCACACGACGAGCCTCCCGAGCGACCCGTCGGCCTCGCCCGACGCCCGAGCCTTCACTCACGAGCACATCAACGATCTGTGGATGTGCGACGTGATGCACGGGCCTCGGCTCGTGGGCTTGGGCCGAGCCCGGGGCGAGCGGACCTACCTGATCGCCGTCATCGACGACGCGTCGCGCTTGATCACCCACGCCGCGTTTTATCGCAGCGAAGGAGCGGCGTGCCTGATCGACGTCTTGCGCCGGGCGTTTTTGCGGCGCGGCATTCCCCGACGTTTTTATTGCGACAACGGCTCGGCCTTCCGCACGCGACACCTGGAGCTGGTCTGCGCGATCTTGAACGTGACCTTGATCCACTCCAGGCCCCACCAGCCGCGGGGTCGCGGCAAGATCGAGCGATTCTTTCGCACGGTGCGAGCGCGTTTTCTCACCCTGCTCCAGGCCGAGCACCTGCAGGATCTCGACGTTTTGAACCGAGTGTTCAGCGCCTGGTTGGAAGGGGAATACCACGTCTCCGCCCACGGCGGATTGGACGGTGAGACCCCCTTGGATCGATTCCTCGAAGACACCGCCTTGATCCGCTCGGCCCCCGAGGATCTGGAACGGCTGATGCGCATGACCGTCACCCGGCGAGTGGCCAAAGACCGCACCGTGCGCCTGGACGGCAGGGTCTACGAGGCTCCCGACGGCTACGCCGGAGAGCGCGTCGACGTGCTCTACGACCCCTACGACACGACCACCGCCGTGCATCTGCGACGCTGCGGCGAGCGCGAGGAAGTGCGCCTGCGGCTGGTCGATCCGATCGCCAACTCGCGCCTTCGCCCACCGGTGACCGAGACCGAAGAGCCCGAGACCGAAGAGCCCCTGCGTATTCCGACGGAAGTCGGCCACCGATTCCGATTCAAGTCGGCCACCTATTCCGACGCAAGTCGGCCATCGATTCCGATTCGAAGTCGGCCACTTTTCGAGGCCTTATCGGAATTGCCGGCCGACATGAATCGGAATCTTGAAATCGACGATTAGCGGGTCCCTCCCGACAGCGGTACCGTCCCCTCGAAAGGAGGGTACGATGCCGGCGGAGAGACTACCGATGAGGAAGATTCGAGAAGTCCTGAGATTGCGCTGGAGTCTGGCGCTGACTGAACGGGCGACTGCCCGGGCCTGCAAGGCGGCTCGGAGCACGGTGAGGGACTATGTGCAACGTGCCCGCGCCGCGGGCCTGACCACTTGGGAGGCTGCAAACAAGTTGGGAGACATGGAGCTGGAAAACGCTCTGTTTCCACCGTCTTCTATGCCCACAACGAGAAGGGTCCTGCCGAATTGAGCCGAGGTCCACCTGGAGCTGCAGAAGCAGAACGTCACCCGACAGCAGGTCTGGAGCGAGTACAAGGAAGCAAACCCCGAGGGTCTCGAATACAGCCGCTTCTGTGATCTGTACCGCGAGTTTCAAGGGCGTCTGGATCTGAGCATGCGTCAGATCCACCGGGCCGGCGAGAAGATGTTCGTGGACTACTGCGGGCAAACCGTGCCGGTGAAAGATCCGAAGACGGGCACCGTTCGCGAGGCCCAGGTCTTCGTGTCCGTGCTCGGGGCGAGCAATTACACCTTTGCCGAGGCGACTTGGTCGCAGAAGCTTTCGGACTGGATCGGATCCCACTGTAGAGCGTTCGCCTACTACGGCGGTGTTCCCGAGATCCTGGTTCCCGACAACCTGAAATCCGGGGTCTCCAAACCGTGCCGATACGACCCGGCACTGAATCCGACCTATCAAGATTTGGCGCAGCATTACGGGGTGGCGGTAATTCCAGCCCGGGTGCGCAAGCCGAAAGACAAGGCGAAAGTGGAGACCGGTGTCCAGGTGGTGGAGCGGTGGATCCTGGCGGTGCTGCGCCATTGGGAATTCTTCTCACTCGACGAGCTGAATCAGGCGATCGGCGGCCTGTTGGAACGCCTGAACCACCGTCCTTTCCGCAAGTTGGAAGGCACCCGGCGCAGTCGCTTCGAGAAGCTGGACCAGCCGTCTCTTCGGCCTCTGCCTCTCGAGGCGTTCGAATACGCCGAGTGGGCGAAGGCCCGGGTGGACAACAGCTACCACGTGTGTGTGGACCGCCACTTCTACAGCGTGCCCTACACCCTGGTGGGTCATGAGCTGGACGTGCGCCTGACGGCGGACTCGGTGGAGTGTCTACACGGCTCTCGACGGGTGGCTTGCCACGTACGCAGCTTCGACAGGGACGGCTGCACCACCATCATCGAGCACATGCCGGAGAGCCATCGAAGATATGCGGAGAACGATCCGGAGGGGCTCCTAAGATGGGCCGAGGGGGTCGCCGAGCCGGTGGTGAGCGTGATCTCGTCGATACTCGGCGACGGCCGCCATCCGATGCGCAGCTTGCGCGCCGCTGAAGGCGTCAGATCCCTGGAAAAGAGCTACGGAACCGAGCGGCTCGTCGGTGCCTGTGAGAGGGCGCTGAGGATCGGCTCCACGTCGCTGAAGACCTTGCGATCGATCCTGAGTCTCGGACAAGACACGTTGCCCTTGCCCGAGGATTCGGAGCCTTCCTTATCGCCCGAGCTCGGCGGCGAGCACGTCCGAGGCGCCGGCTACTACGCCGGAGCTACCGACACGGGCGTGAGCGAGGAGGTCGGACCATGCTGACTCATCCAACCCTCGACCAGCTACGCAAGCTGCGCCTCGACGGTATGGCCAAAGCCTTCACGCAACAGCTCCGTACGGACGGTATCGAGCAAATGAGCTTCACCGACCGTATGGCTCTGCTGCTCGATCAGGAGGCCACGCACCGGGCCCACAAGCGCCTCGCCTCCCGGCTGCGCCGAGCCAAGCTGCGTCATCGCAACGCTTGTATCGAAGATCTCGACTTCCGAGCCGGACGAGGTCTCGATCGGAGCCGGATCATGGATCTCGCCTCCTGCGAATGGATCCGGCGACATCGCAACCTGCTCATCACGGGCCCGACCGGGGCCGGGAAAACCTACGTGGCCTGCGCCTTGGCCCAGAAAGCCTGTCGCGACGATTTCAGCGTGCTCTATACCCGGCTTCCACGCCTGCTCGAAGACCTGCGTATCGCCCACGGTGACGGCCGCTATCCCAAGCTCTTGGCGTCGCTGGTCCGGATCGATCTCCTCGTCCTCGACGATTGGGGCTTGGCACCGCCGAGCGAAGCCGATCGTCGGGAGCTGCTGGAGATCCTCGAAGATAGGCACGAGCTTAAATCGACGCTCGTGGTCAGCCAGCTACCCCGAGACCAATGGCACGACCTACTCGGCCACCCGGTGCTCGCCGACGCCATCCTCGATCGCCTCGTGCACAACGCCCACCATCTGGACATGAAAGGAGAGTCCATGCGAAAGCTTCGGGCGGCTGACGCCGGGAGCCCTTCAGAGCCTGCCGCGGCTGAAAAATCAGAATTCAGTTAAGGCGCGAATGCAGAGCCGTCGGCCTCTCCCGGCCCCTGCCCGCGGGACGACATCTCAGCCTGCCACGCAAGGCAACCGGAAGAGGCCGTATCCGGTCGAAATTCGGCTGACGATTTGGTTAATATCGTGGATTACCACGCCGAAGTCGGCCACCCACAACCCGAGGGAGCCCGCTACGCCGTCGACAAATTCAAGGTGGCCGACTTGCGTCGGAATGGGTGGCCGACTTCACTGGAATATGCAGCTTTCCCGCAACACGGGCAAGGCACGTTTCTCGATAACTCTTGCGGTCGACATCGGGCAGGCTTAGCATGGTCACCTCTGTGGAGCCCGTCGAGGTGATCTGTCGCCAAACTGATACTGCCTCGGCGGGCTTCGGTTTGTCCGATTTGCTCCGCCGGTAAATTTACCCGATCACAAGATAAGTCGGTGATTTAGAGCGTGGCGGTCACGAAATAGGGTGACGGTCTACACACGGCGGCCGACTCCAGTTGACCTTGGAGCGCCTCTCGGGTCACGACGGTCACCGCATCGACTATCGCCACGTGATCCATTCCTTGATCAAGAAACCCGGCGCGCCGGCCCGTTATCGTTTCAAAAAGGATCTATTTCCGACCCTGCACTTTCGCCGGGCCTACGATCGCTTACACGAAACCCTGTGTGAACGATCGGCGGATTTGGAGTACCTGAGAATCTTGCATCTCGCCGCCACCACCCTGGAATCGGACGTCAACGCGGCGCTGGAGCTGCTCTTGGATTCGGCAGAAAGGCCCGACAGCGAGAGGGTCAAGCGAGTGCTCTCGCTGAACCAAGAACCGGAAGTCCCACAGATCGACCTGCCCGCCGTCGATTTTTCCGACTACGACCAGCTATTGGCGTCGGAGGTCTCATGAGTGGTTTAGAGCTACTTCTCAGAGAGCTGAGGCTACCCACTTTCGTCGAAACCTTCGACGATCTCGCCGACCAAGGGGAGCGCAACGGCTGGGGGTTTCGAGACTATCTGCAACATCTCGCCGAAGCCGAGCTCGAGGATCGACGACGACGGCGCATCGAGCGGCTGGGCAAGCAATCCAGGCTGCCGAAAGAGAAGACCTTGGCGACCTTGGAGCTGGACCCTTTGCCGACCCGAGTCCGCAGGGTCCTCCCGTCCTTGTGTGAGGGTACCTCCGTCGAGCGCGCAGAAAATCTGCTCGCCTTCGGTTTACCCGGGCGTGGAAAGACCCACTTGATCTGTGCCGTCGGCCACGAGCTGGTCCGTCGAGGCTATCGAGTGCTGTTCACACCGGTCTTTGATCTCGTCCAACAGCTACTGGCGCGTTGCCTCAGCGATTTTGCTACTCCGCATGTGTCGTTGCCTCACCAAAATGCTACCCAGCAAATGGATGCTGGGGGGCAACAATGGGAAAGTGGATCAGCATGGCAACACGCAAAGAGCTGCTTTATGCGGTCAGAGAGCGCTACAAAGGGCAGAGTCGCGAGAGCAAGAGCAAAATCATCGACGAATTCGTCGCGGTCACGGGCTACCATCGCAAGCATGCCCTACGGCTTTTGAATCAATCCGAAAAACTGCCTCCGGAGCGAGTGGGGCGTCGGATCTACGACGAAGCGGTTCGTGAGGCGCTGATTCTTCTGTGGGAAGCCGCCGATCGAATCTGCGGTAAACGCTTGAAAGCCGTTTTGCCCGGGCTCATCGAGTCGATGGAACGTCATGGACATCTCGATCTGGACCCCGAGTTGAGGCATCGCTTGATGACGGTGAGTGCTGCAACGATCGACCGGCTGCTCGCACCGACTCGGGAAAAAGGTGAGCGGAGGCGACGGCGAGGAGGGGCTCAATCGTCGATTCGTAAACAGGTCCCGATCCGGACGTTCGGAGACTGGAAGGACCCGAAACCCGGTTTCTTCGAGGGGGATTTGGTCGCCCACTGCGGCGGCAAGATGGCCGGCAGCTTTGTCCATACCTTCACTGTGACCGATATCGCGAGTGGGTGGACCGAGAATATCCCGCTGTTGGTACGCGAGCAGGGATTGGTGATCGAAGCGCTTGATGTGTTCAGAAAAACGCCTACCCATAGCGCTCAGAGGGCTGGACACCGACAACGACAGCGTTTTCATCAATGAGGCCATGGTCGAGTATTGCAGCCACCACGGTATCGAGCTGACCCGCTGTCGTCCTTATCGGAAAAACGATCAAGCCTGGGTAGAGGAGAAAAACGGTTCAGTGGTGCGTCGTCTGGTCGGGTACGAGCGACTCGCCGGAATCGGTGCAACTCGGATCTTGTCTCGTCTGTTCAGAGCCTCTCGTCTGTATGTGAATTTCTTCCAGCCGTCGTTCAAGCTGCGGGAGAAAACGCGGGACGGTGCCAAAGTGACCCGCAAGTACTTTCCACCGGCAACGCCGTGTGAGCGGCTCCTGGAAGATCTGGACGTCAGTCCGGCCTCGAAGGAAATGCTGCGTGAGCTTCGAGCCGAGTTGGATCCGATCGCACTGCTCAAAGAGCTTCGAGATGCTCAGGCGGAGCTGGCCAAGCTCGTCTCCGGCCGAGAGTATGAGCCCGACCCGGATCTGAAGAGTTTTCTGGCTGAGCTACCCGAGCTTTGGCGGCAAGGCGAGTCTCGACCGACACACGAAAAACCGCCAGTGAAAGTACGGGATTGGCGTACGAGAACAGATCCGTTCGAAGGGGTCTGGACGGAGGCTCAAAAGTGGCTCGAGCAGGAGCCGGACATCACCGGTAAAGCCCTCTTCGAGCGAATTCGAACGAATCATCCGGGAGAGTTCGCGCCGGGCCAGTTGCGAACACTCCAAAGGCGGATCCGAGAGTGGCGCCAGATGATGGCGAAGCAACTTCTCGGTGTTCCGGAATCAGGAGAGGGCTTGGGGTCGGCGATCAACCCCTCTCTTGCAGAGCCGGGGCCCGGAGCACCACATGCCCCCCAGGGGGGAGAGAAACGGCTATGAAAGCCGAACAACATACTCAGAGAATGCTGATGTGGCTCCGGGATGCAGGGGTAGAGAGATTAGATCTCGCCCTTCTCCGACATGGCGGTGCCATGGTCTGGCATCACTCCAAAACCCATGGCGAGCTCCCGCTCCCTTGGACCCGAGCCATGAATGTTCACCGGTCGGAAGTCTATATACGACCGTCTCGTCACGGCTCGTGGCCCTTGGTTTTCCTCGACGATCTCGCTCCCTCGTTGGCCGCCGCGATAGCCCGCAAATACGGTGCCTTGGTGGTCGCAACCTCTCCACAGGGCGGTTGTCATGTATGGCTTAAATGCAGCGAGAAACTCTGCGAATCGAAACGGGCCTTGGCCCAGCGTTGGCTGGCACGAAGAACGGGGGCCGATCTTGCCTCGACCTCAGGCGAGCATCTCGGTCGTTTGGCGGGATTCAAGAATTGGAAACGCTCCGGCGTGTGGGTCAATACGATCGCCACGTCTAAGCTCCCTCCTTGGGATCCGTCGCCCGCGTTGCACGAGCCTTCCGAGGCTAAACGCCGTCGCAGGGCTCCCAATAATGCCATTAACGGAGTCGACACAAGCCCATCCGGCCGGGACTGGGCTTGGGTATGCGCACAGTTGGAATCGGGCGGCGATCCCCAGGCTATCTACAACGACTTAGCGGCTCGGGTTATATCTCGTCGAGGGCCTGATAGCGAGCGATATGCACGCAGAACGGTCGAGCGAGCGCTGAGTCATATTCACTCTCGCAGGGGATAGATTCCTGGAGGTGACGACATTTAAACTTCGGTAACATCGCTGGGTGAGGCAACACGAGGCACAAAAGTAATTGACGTTAGGCAGATTCAGTGTCTGAAGTCCGAGTGTCAAATCCAGACCGGTGGATCTGTCCAAAATGAAACCGGTGTTGACACCTCCACCCTTCAAGACGTGGGTTGGGCACACTACTACGCGGGAAAGCTGGAGAGCGCTGAGCAAATCCTGCGTTCGGCCGTCGCCATGCGAAGCCGGCTGCATGGAAGAGATTCCCTGCAAGTGGCCGAGACGTCTCTTTTGCTATCCAGAGTCTTGAAAACCCGCGGTGAAATCAATGAATCTCGAATATGGATAGATCGGGCTCTTTCGGCTCGTGAGCGCAGGTTGGGAAAGGATCACCCAGACACTCTTGCGGCTCGATCAGATCTGGCGGCTTGGTGGCGAACGACAGGGAAGCTTGATCTGGCAGAGGAGATCTGGCGCGATTCCATCGCGGCTCTTCGAGGGGAATCGGCCCATCGAGTTGAACTCGCACGGGCACTGACCGGTGTGGCGACGGTGCTGGTACGAAGTGAGCGGCTTGAGGAAGTAGTGCCCCTGGTGGAGGAAGCTTTGGAAATTCGACGAAGCTACTTCGGCGAGAATCACCCGTTTTTGCCGAGGTTCTTGGTATCCAGGCCGAAATCTCCCGTTTGAGAGGGGACCCCTCAGGGGCCGAGCACCTCATGGATCAATACCTCAGGGTCTGCGAGGCGGTGGCAGGGCCGAGACGCCCCATGGCTGCTCGAGCACGCGCCAAGTTGGCGATGATCCGCTACGAAGACAGCCGTCGGAAGCAGCACTGTCAGCGTTGGATCAGGAGATAGCCTTGGCTTCGGAGCTGCTGGGAGATCAGAATGGTTTGGTCGAAGAGTGGCGAGCCTGGAAGTTGCTGGCGCAGCGCGCGATCTGAGATCGGGGTAGTCCAGAACCGTGGCATCTTGCGACCCGGCGGCCGTGCCTTGAGACAGGATCGAGCTGGTTGAAAGAATGCATGCAGACTTGACACAGTAAACGCCTACTCGTAATATCCGCCTCCCTTGGCGGCGCAACCGCCTGCGAGATCCCTGACAATCCGAACCCAGCAGTGAGACAAGTCGGTTCCGGCAAAAAGCGAAAATTTTGCTTGACAGCCTAAGGTGGCTGGCTTACTCTTCGCGTCCGCAGAGCGAAAGCGCTGCAAGCGAAAGGCCTCGTTGCTGACGGCGCCAGACAGGTTTCAAGAAATTCTCAGAAACTTGTTGACATGGTGACCGGGTCGTCGATAAGGTCCCGCTCCCGGCGGCGAAGACCGCCAGTTCTTTCCAGACTGACTTGCCGTCGAGCACTCAGCTCGATAAAAAACGGCAGCCAGCATCCAGCCTGAAACGACAGCATTGCTCGCAGTCAGCCGAATATCTCGGCGGCCCTCGAGTCCCCGGAAGTCGAAAATGGCGCCGAGCGCCATGCAGATCTTCGGATTTTGTTGTTGACAGTTGCTTGGTTGGTTGTTAGTGTTGGAGGTCGCGGCCCGCGAAAAAGGGCGGTCGGTTCTTTGAAAACTGAGCAGAGAGTCAGCGATGACAAACAAGAGTCCGTCACTTTAGTG
>JAUIJL010000010.1 GCA_030431255.1 Thermoanaerobaculia bacterium
ATCACCAACCGCTTCGACGGAGCCGTGATCTACGCCGAGTCCTTCCTCTACGACAAACGGGGCTGGATCACCGACCTCACCCGCACCCAAGGCGGTGCCACCGTGGCCGAAACCTTCGGCTACGACAGGTCGCCTCGAAACCGTCAGCTATGACGGCACCCTAGTGTCGACCTACGGCTACGACGTCAATTCCAACCGCACCTCCTATGACGGTCCGTTCGGCACCGTCACCGAGCTCGACACCGACTACGACGCCAGAGATCGCCTTCGGCAATACGGCGACACCGACTACACCTACAACGAGGCGGGCGAGCTGACGTCGAAATCCGCCAACGGCCAAGCCGTCACTTACGACACCGACGTTTTCGGCAACCTGCGCCGAGTGTCCCTACCATCGGGCACCACCATCGACTACGTCATCGACGCGGCCCAGCGGCGCATCGGCAAACAGGTCGACGGTACCTTGACCCGAGGCTGGCTCTACCAAGACGGCCTCAACCCCATCGCCGAGCTCGACGGCACGGGCAACGTGGTAACGCGCTTCGTCTACGCCACCCGCCCGAACGTGCCGGACTACCTGATCAAAAACGGCGCCACCTATCGAGTCGTCAGCGACCATCTGGGCAGCCCGAGACTCATCGTCGATGTCGTTACGGGGGTGATCGTCCAGGAGCTACGTTACGACGCCTTCGGCCGTGTCACCCTCGACACCAACCCGGGCTTCCAACCCTTCGGCTTCGCGGGCGGCTTATACGATCCACAAACCGGTCTGATACGGTTCGGAGCCAGGGATTACGATCCCGAAATCGGCCGGTGGACGACTATGGATCCGATCGGTTTTGGTGGCGGGCTGAATCACTACAGCTACTCCAACCAGAACCCGGTCAACTACTCCGATCCGGCAGGCAACGTCCCACTCATCGTCGCCGCGGGTCTGCTGTGGGGTGGTGTCGAGCTGGGGCTGAGCCTGTGGGATCTGTGGGAAACCGGCACCACCCTGGCGGATCCATGTGCGCCCGACGGTGAAAAAATCGCGGCGGCCGGTGGCATGCTGCTCGGAATGGCTCTACCGGGGGGAGGATATGGGGCTGGTGGCAAGGCTTTGGCATCGGCAACTTCAAAAGGAGCAGATGGAGCCACGACTCTTTATCGGGCGGTTTCGAAGGCTGAACTGGATGACATAGCTTCGAATGGTCTCAGGACCAAGTCAGGAGGTTACGAGTCTGGGAAGTTGTTCGCGACGAATCTTTCTGACGCTTCGAGATTTGGTAGAAACAACTTCCAGCTGGACGGTATCCCTAATCATCTCATTGAAGTCGACGTTCCGAGTAGCGTCATGGCGGGAGTCACAAAGTTTAGGGCCGATTCTATGGATGCAGTCTTAATACCCGCGGGCGACCTCAGCAAACTGAGGTCGGCATCGTTGAATTTCAGCCCTGTTGGACAGTGATGGTGCGGATTCTAGCAAGTCTATACCTCTATGCAGGTGAAAGTAGTCGCCAGACACCCTTTGAGACCGGCTACCGCCCGCTGTTTGACGTGGTGGAGGGTGTCAAGACCTCAGGAATGATCACTTTGCTAGATCGGGAGCAATTCTTTCCCGGAGATGAGGGAATGGTTGAAATCAAGTTTATTGAAGCTGATTGTTCCAAGGGTATGAAGTTTCAGTTCTCCGAAGGGCGGGAACCCCTCGGAGAAGCAACTGTGATTAGAATTTTGCAACGAGCCTAGGACACGCATAGGCCGCCGGTGCCTACTCGGAATAGCCCTAACAAGGAAGTAACTATTGATAAGGTCCGAAGCCCTTGGAAGCTCCGCTAGTTGTCTTGGCCCAGTCGAATTTGGTGATGTTCTATCGAACCGCAGAGTCACTGGAATTGGATCTTGAAGCGGTTGATGTTCGAAAGGGGGAGTATAGGGCTTTTGATGCACAAGGGCAGATTCTATCCCTTTCCATCGAGCAAAGGACCACGAAAAAGACACCTTGGTTTTTGGGAGGCGACTGGAAAGCAGAATTCGTTTGTGTAGCTGAAACGGGTGTCTATTCAACAGAAGAGCTCAAATTTGTGCTGACGGAATTCCTAACAAAGCAGACAGACGCGCCTGCTACCGATTGCGTTCGATCGCTAGAGGATTTGGTCAAGCTTGGTGTGGATGAAATAGGTTTCGAATAGTAGAGGTTATTGCCCATCGCCAGATTGGACACAGGTCGACTTGGTACGGTTCGGCGCTAGGGACTACGACCCCGAGATCCCCACCGCCAAGAAGTCCCACAATCTGTTAACGTTCGCGGGTCATCGCGAGCGGACGGATCCCCTCGCGACCGTGGTCAAGCACTAGACGATCCAGCGTAGCTTTGGTCCAAGGGGGACCCATGAGAACCATCCCACACTCCATCCTACGAACCCCGATCCAAACCGCGCTCGTGGCGGCGCTGCTGATACCTGGTTTCGCCATGGCGGACGAGGAGAAGAAACCCGCGCTGGAAGGCATTCCAGTAGAGGGATTTCAACAGCTGATGCCCCGCGGCGGCATTCCCGCCTTGGTCGATCCGGAATTCGTCACCGCCGACGAAGCGAAGATTCCGGACGAGGCCTGGGTATTGGGCTTTGAGCGCGACGGCGAGTCATTCGCATACGACTTGAACCTGCTGAATCGCCACGAGGTGGTCAACCACGGAACGGAGGCCACGAAATTCGCGGCCGTTTGGTGACCGCTCGCCAACACGGCTGTCGTGTACAGCCGCACGCAGGGTGACGCCACCTACACCTTCGAGCCCAGCGGAGGGCTCCTCCACGCCGCATTGGTGATGCAGGATCGCGAGACCGACACCTATTGGTCGATCCTCACGCACGATGCCATCTACGGTGCTGAAAAAGGAGCCGAGCTGAGGCAGCTGACAGGCTCGATGAAAACCACATTCGGGCAATGGAAGGCCCTACATCCCGAGACCAAAGTTCTTTCCGTCGAAGGCGAGCAACATGTGGAAAGCTCACCATACGACAAATATTTCGACTCCGACGAAGGCTTCCGAGGCCTCAAAGCCGAAGATGATCGGCTCGCGGACAAAGCGGAGATTTTCGGATTTCGCATCGATGATCGAGTGATCGCCGTCCCCCATTCGCTCTTCGAGAACGGTGGCGCTTTGATCAAGGTGGAGGATCGAAACATCTTCCTCTACCGCGAGAAAGACGACTCCCATTACCAGGGAACCGTCGCGATGTTGATCAAGCCCCATTTCAATTTGGTCCGAAGCGACGGCGGCTGGTCCCTCTCCACGCCCGACGGCAGGGAGATCAGCTTCAAGCCGGAAAAACGGTCTTTCGGGGTGCGAGGAGCGATCACCCGTCCGCTCACGGGTTTCGACACCTTCTGGTATCAATGGAGCTTGACCAACCCCGAGACGTCGATCGTCGAGCAGGCCGCGCTGCCGTGAGCACCGAGGCTAATCCGTTTACCATCAGCGAGATCGGCGAGCCCGGCTCGCTGGTGGCTGTGGCGGATTTCACCTGCCCGAAATGTGGTGAGCACAGCCGATTCTTCGCCCATCACCAAGGGCAAGACGGCTCCTTCGAATGCGCCCATTGTCGGCTGGTGATCCACATTCGGGGCACGCGTTTATCCGACTATCAAGAGCAGCTCGACGCCATCAACGCCAGCCTCGGCGATTTCACCGCCAAGGTCACCGATCGGGTCAAGAAGGCATCCCAACGATTGGGATCCACAGTGGAGGAACCCGACGAGGCCCATGACGAGACGGCCGACGACAAAAGGGCCGGTGGTCATCGGCATGGTCCCGGCTGTGGCTGTGCTCACTGATCGGGCGATGGCCCGTTGAAACACTTGGATCGATTGAGGAGAATTTCCGTGAGACTTCAGTGGCGCAGCTCGTCTGCTTCCCGGCTGGTAACGGCCTTGATCGTGCTCTTCCTCGGCGCTTGCGGAGGAAGCAGCCCGGAATCGACCGAGGCCGCGAGCTATACGACCCGTGGCATCGTTCGACAGTTGGGCGATGGTCCCGCCCAAGAGCTGTTCATCCACCACGAGGCCATCCCAACGTTCGTCAACATCGATGGTGAGGTCCAAGGCATGGGCTCCATGGCCATGCCCTTTCCCGTCGATGAGGCGGCTTTGCCCAGCGATCTTCAAGTCGGCGACAAGGTGAGCTTCGAATTTGAGGTGAATTGGACCGGCTCACCCCCCATGCGTCTGCTGTCGGTGGAGAAGCTACCCCCCGAGACGTTGTTGGCGTTTGAGATGCCCCAGGCCGGCGACGCTCCGGCGGAATCGTCCGAAGATCACGGTCCCCACGAAGATCACGGTCTCCACGGAGATCACGGCCAGCACGAAGATCAAGAGCACCTCGGAGATCAAGAGCACGGCGGCTTGGGGCACAGCGGTTAGCTAAGCTAGCTACCCCCAGCTTCTTCTGTTCGGGTGGATGAGTCTTCTATGCGCCCCACCCAAACCACGAGGAAGAGCACGGGCACGCCGAGCAAAGCGGTGCCGACGAAGAATATGGGATAACCCACGGCATCCACCATGGAGCCGGTATAACCGCCCACGATTTTCGGCAGCAGGGTCATCAACGAGCTGAAGAGGGCGTATTGGGTTGCGGTGAAACGGATGTTGGTGAGGCTTGAAAGGTAGGCGATGAATGCCGCTGCGGCCAAACCCATGGAAAGGTTGTCGGCCGTGATCACCGCCACCAGCATCCAAGGATCGTTGTCCATGGTGGCCAGCAACGCGAATAGAAGGTTCGTCGCCGAGGCCATCATGGCGCCGAGGAAGAGAGTGCGGATCAAGCCGTAGCGCACCGAAAGCATCCCGCCCAAGAATCCACCAGCGATGGTCATGAACAGACCGAAGGTCTTGGCGATGTCGGCAATTTGATCCTTGGTATATCCGTGGTCGATGTAGAAAACATTGGCCACGGCGCCCATCACCAGATCTGAAATGCGATACGTGCCGATCAAGAGTAGGATCAAGAATCCGTTTCGGCCGAAGCGGGTCATGAAGTCCGTAATCGGCTCCACGTAGGACTCTCGCACCATACCCTCCGGCACCCACCGAATTTTCACCAGCAGCCACGCAAGGACCGCCGCCAGGGCCAAGCTGAGCAACAAGCGGGCGGACTCCACCAAGAATCCAGCCAATGTCACCACCAGACCCAAGTGGGTTTCCAAGTAGGTCTTGGCCTCCGCTGCGAAGTCGCTGGAGCCGACGAAACCGAGCACAAAGATCGCGGCGGCGGCGATGAAGAGGGAGACGAATCGCAAGTAGTCCGAGGGTCGACGCCGGGATTCGGAGCGCCGAGCCGATACCTCCGGCTCGCGGATCAAAAGGGTGGTGATCACCCCGACGAGCATGGACAAGGCCATACAGCCGTAAGCCAGGGCCCAGGCCCGATGGGAATAGACCTCCGCGGTGCTGCCGAAGAGGGCGGCCAGCTTGAGCGCGCCCGCTCCCGCCAGCAGCATGCCGATGCGATAGCCGGCGATATAAGCGGAGGACATCATGGCCTGAAGGTCCGCTTCCACCGCTTCGATGCGGTAGGCGTCCAGGGTGATGTCTTGGGTGGCCGAGGAAAATCCCAGCATCACCGCGGCCAGGGCGGTCATGACCAGGCTTTGTTGGGGATCGGACGCCGCCATCCAAAGCATAGCGCCGATCACCGCCAGCTGAGAGACCAGGAGCCAAGCTCGTCGGCGCCCCAATTTCCTCGTCAACCCCGGGATCGGCAGGGTGTCGATCACCGGCGCCCAAACGAATTTGAAGGAATAACCGAGCACGGCCCAACTGAAGAAAGTCACCGTCGAGCGCGCGACCCCCGCTTCCCGTAACCAGACCGAGAGGGTGCCGAAGATCAACAGCAGGGGGATTCCCGCGGAGATGCCCAGGACGAAAATGGCCACCACCCGCGGGTGCAGAAACGCTCTGGCGGCCTCGCCCCAGCTCCGTTTCGGCTCGAGCTTGATGTCACCTTCGAGGGTTTGTGATGCTTGTTCTCGGCTCATGGAGCTCCAGGTCTGTGTGTGCCAGGTCTGTCTGCCAGGTCTGTGTGTGCCAGGTCTGTCTGCCAGGTCTGTCTGCCAGGTCTGTCTGCCAGGTCTGTCTGCCAGGTCTGTGTGCCAGGTCTAGGTGGGAGTCACGGCTCTCGCCATGCCGGATTCGTCCGGTGGACGGCTCGTCACGACTATAACCCCTCAGCAGGCGATTCGCTCGGCATCCACCAGCTCGGTTTCGATGCTCGGCTTCGACGCCACCGACGACGGCTGAGTGGTCATGAGGTCAGGCGATTCTCTAGATCCCTGACAATCTGCCGGCACAACGTATCCGTAGGATCCAACCGTAGGATCGAAAAAAAAGCCGGAAAGAGCTGCCGATGGATTGTCGGTTTTCACCCATTCCATTCGTCTAAGAGTCGATACCTGGACTTATTCCACCCCGACCCGTGGTCGGGCGGGTAGTGCCTGTTAAACCGAAGGAGATTCAGAATGCCCCGCAATTCCCTTTTCAAGATGTTTTCGTTACTGATGGGCTCGTCCCTACTTTGGGTCGGCACCGCCGCCGCTGAGGAAGCGGTCAAGGACGGTTTGTCCGACCACGAGCGAGCCGAGGTGATCAAGCTGCTGGAGACCTCCCGCTCCGAGCTCGAAACCCTGGCCGCCCAGACCGACGAGGCCCATTGGTATCAAAAGCCCGATCCGGAGCGTTGGTCCGTCGGTGAGGTCGTCGAGCATTTGGTGCTCACGGAAGAGTCGCTCTTCGGCATGGTCCACGGGGCCCTCGCAAGCGACGCGGATCCGGAATGGGTGCAAATCGCCGCCAACGGCACCGACGCATTGGCCAAAACGGTCCAGGATCGGAGTCAGAAATTCCAGGCACCGGAGGTCTTGCAGCCCAAAGGTGAGGCTCCGAGGGAGGAGCTGCTCGCGCGCTATGCGGCCCTCAGAACCAAAACGTTGGACTTCGTGCGCTCCACCCAAGCCCCGGTCAAACGCCACACCGCCGCCGGTCCCCCGGGAAAGATGAATGTGCACCAATGGCTCACGCTCATCGGCGCCCACAACCTGCGTCACAACCAACAAATCGCCGAGGTGATCGAGGGCTTCGAATGATCTGAGCGCCCGTTAAAATCAGGACCATGCGAGCGCTCTTCGTTTTTTGCGTCCTATGCTCGGTCAAAATCCTGAGCCGACTCTTTTATCGCGTGGATCTGAAATGGGTCGGCGAGCCGATGCCCGAGCCTTGGTCCGGTCTGCGGGTCGCCGCCCTTATCCACCACACCAGCCTCTTCGAGCCCATCTTCTTGGCGGCGGTGCCGATCCAGCTGCTTTGGCGGATCGCCCGCCGGGGCGTGGTGCCCGGCGCGGACAAGACCCTCGCCAGACCTTTGGTCGGTCTGTTCTTCCGCGTCTTTGCCCATCGAATGGTGCCGATCAGTCGGCGCCGTGACCACACTTGGAATCAATTCCTTGCCGAAGTCGGTCCCGATGCATTGGTGGTCATGGCGCCTGAAGGCCGCATGATGAGGCCGTCCGGCCTCGACCTCGCGGGCAACCCCATGACCATCCGGGGCGGTATTGTCGACATCCTCCAAGCCTTGAAAACGGGTCGGCTTCTGCTCGCCTACAGCGGCGGCTTGCACCACGTCCAAACCCCCGGTCAGCTCGTTCCACGTATTTTCCAGACTGTGCGGCTTCGCCTCGAGGTGGTAGACATCGAGACCTACCTCGCCGGGCTCAGCCCCGACGGTGATGCAACCCGACACGATCCGAGCCGACACGATCCGAGCCGACACGATGTGATCAGGAAAGCCGTCATCCGAGATCTGGAACGGAGGCGGTCTCTCTATTGCCCGATTCCGCCGAATCTTTGAAAATTTTCCCCAGATGACGGCGTGTTTTTCCTGCGGTTTGCGTGACTAGGAATAGGACCCCACCGACCTGTGTCGAAGATGCGCCGAAAAAAATCCAGAAATGATTCAGGGGTCCCGCGCATACATGATTGCCGGCCCCGGAATTTCACCTTTGTTCGTCCTTCAAAGGGGCCGGCCCTTCGGTTCGTCGAGCCGAGCGAGAGGAGCCTTTCCCCCCAATGGATATCGCCGCCCCTAGCCCTGAGATCGGAGCTCGGCTGAGACTTTGGAAATCTTCATCGCCTGATCGGCATCCGGTCCGCCCACGGCCGATCGTCGAAAACCTGGGTAGCCGACTGCTGCGCGCGCTGGCTCCCAAGACCCCAAAGAGCTCTACCGCCACCCCTCCTGCCGCCCTCACACCGTGGTCACAGCTGACCATCCACACCGAAGACAGCCGATTGAGCGCGACGTGGTTCCCCGCCCAGGGGTCTGCCGCCGAAGCCGCCGATTCCGGATCATCCGAGGTTGACGAGCCGGCTCGTGGCGTTGTTGTGCTCGCCCACCCTTGGGTGCCCGGCGGGCAAGCCTACTTCTTCCGCCGCTCACGCTTGAAAGCCTTGAGACAAGCCGGCTACCACGCCTTGACCTTCGATTTCCCCGGATTCGGTGACAGCAAGCGTTGGAAGGCCGGATTCTTGGATCGTGATCTGACCGCGGTCCTCGACCACGTCGACTCCCTCGCCCCGGGTCTACCGAAGTACTTCTGGGGTGTCAGCGCGGGCGGATATTGGGGTCATCTGGCCTTGAGCAGCCGATCCGACGTGGCGGCAGCGGTTTTCGAAGAAACCCCCATCCACCTCATCGATTGGTCGGATCGGGTGGCCCCCCAACGACGTTGGTGCCATGCCTTCTATCGCCGAGCCCTGGCCCCGGCCTACCGCTTTCTCGACCTGAGGTGGCACGCGGCCCATCTCAAGGTCTCCGCAGCCGGCTATGTCTCCGGCCTCGAGGATCCGGGCATCCTGCCTGAAGAAACCCATGAGCTCGCCCGCTTGGCGGCCGGACAATGCCGCATCGTGCCCAACGCAGGTCATCTCGACGTGATCAAGCGAGACAGCAAAGGCTGGATTCCGATGGTGCTTCAGATCTTTTCCACCTGCTAGGCGCGCCGCCACCACAAATCCATAGGGCGGTGTCGGCTGCGTGTCCACCCATTCGTCCTTTGGGGTGGATCGATAGAATCGTGCCGCTCGATCCGTGAAGGCACGACCGAAAGCTCCCCTTCGACGCACCGAAAGGACACCCCATGCCCCACGACCCTCACCTCGCCGATCTCATGCGCCGCGCCCTCGAAAAACGTCCGGGAATCACCGAAAAAAAGATGTTCGGGGGATTCTGCTGGATGCTCAACGGCAACATGCTGTGCGGCGTCGAGGTCGGTCGATTCATGTTTCGGGTCGGCAAAGAGTTGGAAGCAGAGGCCCTGGAAAGACGGGGGGCCTCACCCATGGACATTACAGGACGCCCCATGCGCGGGATCATTTGGGTCGACGCCGACGAAGCTGTCGACGCCGGACTCGACAGCTGGCTCGATTTCGCCGGCCAATTCGTCGGATCGCTTCCGGCCAAGTAGCAAGCTCCGGGAAGCCACGGCCGCTGGGGAATCGTTTACCCGGGCGGGTAAACCTTTTCCCAAAGTTTTCGCCGACTCGAGCTGACGAGCTCATAGATCAAGGGTCTGTAGCCGGCACGCTGTTTGCTCCCTATCCAGGTGAACGTCGGCCGGGCTTTTGGGTTGGAATCCCCAGCCGAGCCCGGCAGACCCTTAGACCCTGGCCCCCGGAAAGTGAGCAAACGGCATGACCTCCACAGTCCAAGCGCCGCCTTTGGCGTCAGCACCCAACACATCGTCTGCTGGTGATGCCGAATTCGACCGCGCAGCTGCCGAAATCATCGATCTACTGCGCGGTCACGCTCGGAGGCACAGAGGATCGGCGATCTGGCTCGGGCGCAAGAGTGACGACACCTTCTCGGAGCTACCGCCCAATCTCTACGCGGGCTCAGCCGGCATAGCCCTGGCCCTGGCCCAATGGGGCAAAGCCGATAGCTGCGCCCAATCCAGCCGACTCGCCCTGGAAGCGGTGCTCTTGCCGAGACGTCGGCTCAAAGCCCTCGCGGCCAAAATCGTCGAGGAGCAACCTCGCAAGGATATTCGCCTAGGCGGTGGATTCCGAGGTATCGGCTCGGCGATTTACGCCTACTCACGGCTCGCCCTGTGCTTGGAGGATTCGGAGCTGGTCGAAGACGCTCTCGAGCTGTGCCGGATCGTGACACCAAATCGCATCCAGCGTCAGCAGAATTGGTCGTTGATCGACGGGGTCTCCGGACTGCTGCTGTCCCTATTGACGGCCCATCGAGCAGCGAAGCATTTCGGGTTGGAATCCTCCCTGGAGGCACAAATCGAGACCTGTGGCGAACGTCTGCGGGCCTTTCTCGACGACCCGTCCTTCCCTTGCTCGTCGGGATTCGGGCACGGCCTGAGCGGTATCGCATACGCATTGATTCGGCTTCACGACGAGGACCCGGAAGGGAATTGGCATTGGGATGCCCACGCCGCTCTCGCCCAGGAGCGCCTGCTCTTCGATCCCCGCCTCCGGGCTTGGAAGAAAAGCCCGGCAAAGGATCAAACCGTGGCCGAAAACGCTTGGTGCGAAGGGCCGGCGGGCATGTTGCTGGCCCGAGCGGCGATCGTGGCCCGCGACCAATATCCGCAAGATCCCATCTCAGCCGCGGACCTCGACGTGCTCCAGGAGCAGACTCGCTGGCTTGCCGCCCGGCGCCAAGACCATCTCTGCTGCGGGAATTTGGGTCAAGCCCTCATTTTGCAACAGGTAGGTCGCGACCTCGACGATCAGGAGCTCATCGACGACGCTCAGCAGATCGGCCGAGCGGTGGCCAAGCGGGCCCCGGAATCTCTTTTCGTGCCCAAAGCGACGATCCACGAGACGGAAGCTTGGCTCGATCCCGCGTTCATGACCGGCCTGGCAGGGGTGGCGTATGCCTTCATCCGCCTGTCGCGGCCTTCTTTCGCCAATTTAATGTTGCTGGAATGAGAATGCGCTATGTCCCACGCCGAGACCGAGGCAAAAGCTTCCTCAACATCACCAGATATATCCCCTAGGCTCGAGCACAGCTCAGATCCGGCGGGTCGCGATTCGGGAGGTTTCGAAGCAACCAGCGGAGAGCTCCAGAATCACGGCTTGAGCAGATCCCGCATTTGGCTCTGGCTTGCCTTCGCGTTGCTGGCTCTCATTCTGTTGATTCTCTGGCAGTTACAGTCCCAGACCATTTCCCCCGACGGCATGGGAGTCGCCCGTCACCACCCCGTGGCTCCCAGCTCTATCGGCCTACAGACATCGATCGAGCGCTCGGATCAGCCGATCGACCTCGTCTAGGGTGTTGTAGTGCACCATGCTGATTCGGATGACGCCACCCGCCGACTGCAAGCCAAGGGACTGCACCGCCCGCTTGGCATAGAAATCTCCCCACCGAATGGCGACCTTTTCGCCGTCTAAGGCAGTGGGAATTTCGCTCGCGTGCCGCCCCTCCGCAACGAAGGAGATGGTCGGCACCCGGATCGCGGCATCGGAGGACTCCGGGCCGATCACACGCACTCCCTGACGTTGGCTCAGAAACTCCAGAACCCGAGCCGCCAAAGCTCGTTCATGGGTCGCGATGAGCTCGAAAGCTCGATCCAGCGGATTGGGCTCCGTCCCAGACCTCGCGCCGCCGGCCCAGTCGTGAGCCCCATGGTGGGTCGCCAAGGATTCGAGGTACTCGGGGATCGCCGGCAGTGACGCCGCCAGCTCGTGATTCGGGCCACCGGGCTCCATCTTGGCCGGCAATTGATCCTCGCCGACGAAAAAGTGATTCTGGCTCCGCGCTTCGGCGAGCAGCTCGCGCCGACCCCAAAGCACGGCCTGATGGGGTCCATAGGTCTTATAGGTGCTGAAGACGTAGAAGTCGACGCCGAGGGCACGCACATCTATTCTTCGATGGGGTGCGAAAGCTACACCGTCGACGCATACCCGGGCGCCCACCCCATGGGCCGCTTCGGCCATCGCGGAGACATCGTGAATTCGACCCACAATATTCGAGCAGTGGGTCACGGCGACCAAGCGGGTCCGCTCCGTGAGCAGAGCCTTCAAGTCCTCCAGCTCAAGGGATGCTGATTCCCGGCGTAGCTTCCACTCTTTGAGAACTATGCCCGAGGCGCCGAGAGCACGCCACGGCCCGATATTGGCTTCGTGATCCAAATCGGTGACGATCACCTCATCCCCCTCGCGCCAGCTCGGGCGCAAGGCTCGCGCCAGATGGGCCAACAAAACGGTGGTCGACGGCCCGAGGATCACCTCCCCGGATTCCGCCACCATCAGCTCTTCCATCGAGCGATGTCCGGCCTGAACCCGCTCCCCGGCTTCGACGGAAAGGTCGTAGGAGGCGCCGAGCTGAACCCCGAGCCGCCCCATGTAGCTCGCCACCCCGTCGATCACCGAGGCTAAAGGAACGCTTCCGCCGGCATTGTCGAAGAGAGCCCAATCCGTGGAAAGCGCGGGAAATCGTGATCTGACGAAATCCAAATCCAACACGTTCTGATTTCGCGCTGTAAAGTTTCTGGTCTCCAAGCTCCAAACCTCCGAATGACTGCCTCCGGCTTCAAGCGCCTCGTGCCAAGTGATATCGTTCAAGCATGAAATTTCGATCAACCGTGAGATCTCTATGAGAGTGAGATCTCCATGAGAAAGGTCTCATAGGCTGGATCTCAATGAACCGGATCTCGACAAGCCGAGTGATCTCGCCCCAACCACCGATCGGTCATCATCTGTGAGTCATCCATGAGCCGTCCATCCATAGTACCGAAAGAAGAGCCGTTCGCCCTCGTGACCTGTGATGAAAGGGGGGTTGTCGTCGCTTGCACCGCGGATGTCATGGACCTGCTCGGCGTCGCCCAACACGATCTGGTCGGCCAAGATTTTTGCCGGCTACCCTGGCGGCCCTGTGACGGACAAGGCCGAGCTCTGGACATCCGCTTTCACCCACTCAAAGAGGCGTTGGCCAGTGGCAAAGAAACCAGCGGCACCCTGGTGTGCCCGACCCAGCCGAATCCCATCGCATTGCGCGTCTCCCCTTGGCTGGGGCAAAAGCCGGCCCAGCTCGTGTGCCGGCTCTATCCCGCCGACGGGTCAAAGGTTGCCGCGGAGCCCCATGAGCAGCATACCTACAAAGTGGCCCACGACCTGAAAAGCCCGTTGATCGCCGTGTTAGGCCATCTGGAATTTGCCGAGGAAGCCGCTTTGCAAGGGGACATCGGCGAGATGCGCCGTGAATTCGCTCGCATCGACGCCGCCGCGGAACGGATGAACGAGCTGCTCGAGCAACTGCTCACCCCACCGAGGAACCCGAGTTAGAACTGGAACGGTTTGGGGGTGAAGATCAGCGGGGCGGCGGCTAGGGTCGCCCAGCCGAGGATTCTGCGACCGAGGCCCAGGGCAGGTCCTCCCGATCGCACCGGCGGGTGCCGAAAGCCGATTAAGGCCAAGAGCAACAGCATCAGAGTCCACATCCAATATTGCTCCCAGAGCATCCACAACCAGGCCCCCAACACCACCAACCAAGACGTCCTATGGGCCCACTTCGGTGCCAGCGCATAGAGAATGTGGCCGCCGTCGAGCTGACCGATCGGCATGAGATTCAGGGCGGTGATGAAGAGCCCGACCCAGCCGGCGTACGCCATGGGATGCAAAAGGATCGAGTGACCGTCGGGCACCTCGATCATCAGGCTCGCCAACCAACGGAAGAGCGGAGGCGCCCCCAACGTCGGGCCGCTCTCTTCCTCCACTAGCGGCACCACATCCGAGAGGTGCAGACCCCAGACGGTCGCGATCAAGGACGGAAATAAACCTGCGAGCGGACCGGAGACCGCGATATCGAAGAGACCGCGGGTTTGGGCCGAGCCCGGACGCATAGCCAGCACGGCCCCCATGGTGCCGAAAGGGGACAACATGGCCGGCATGGGCAGGAAATACGGCAGGCTGGTGGGAACTCCATAGCGCCGAGCTTGTAAATAATGCCCAAGCTCATGGGCCAAAAGGATGGTCATCAGGGCCACGGCGTATACCGGCCCACCCAAATCGAGGGTGCTCAAACAGGTCAGCAAGAAGAGGATCGCGGGCAGGTGGCGCAACCACTCGGCGCGGCGCGGCGGTACCTCGACCGGCTCACTTTGGGGTCTCAGGGTAACGGGTGGGTAGTCCGATTCCATATTTTCCTGCCAATTTTGCATATTCGTCCATATTTAGGCACACGTATGTCTCTATCAGTCGACACTCAGCTACTGATGTGCCTCGCAAAGGTTTACCACATTTTGTCCCAGCAAGAATCCTAAGTGCACTAATAACAGCATTTAGTGGACACTCGATCCGCAGTCCTAGATTTTCTCCGACATTTATTCGCCGCAATGGGAACCTGGCACGTCGATTGCTTATCTAAAGAGACAACAAGGCGCACATTGAGCGCCTGGGTCAAACGGCCCGAATTGACACACCTATGAGTTGACCCCTCCGGGGTCAATCCCACCTACTGACCCACCTGAGCTACCTACCACAACAGCAAACCTAACCGGCCACCCCGAATTCATGGGGTGGCCCTGCCATATCTACCCTACGCTTGCGGACGATACAATCCGCACCATGTCTCAGAGCAACTCAGCGCCTCAAAGCCACACAGCGCCCCGAAGCCACACAGCGCCCCAAAGCCACACAGCGCCCCAAAGCCACACAGCGCCCCAAAGCCACACAGCGCCACCAAATCTAGACGCGACCCAAAACCAAGCCACGTCGAGCCGTCCCCTCGCGCCCAAACGCCCCATCGTCACCATGACGGCGTTGCTCCTGCTGGCCGTGCACGCCGGGCTGGCCTACCAGAGCTTGCGGATCAAATCCGTCACCTACGACGAGCTGACCCATCTTCCGGCGGGCATGGCCATCGCGGCGAGCGGAGACATTGAGCTCAATCGCCAGCACCCTCCCTTGGTCAAGTGGCTGGCCGGCATCGCCGCCAACACCGCCGACCCACACATACCTTTCGACGACCCTTCCTATTCACCCGAGCAGGAGTGGGAGTTCGGCGCCAAGACCCTTTTTGCCCCGGAAAACGACCATTGGCGGATCTTGCGCCGGGGTCGTCTACCCACGGTGGGATTTTCCATCTTAGCCGGCTGGATCATCTTCCTGTGGGCAAGAAGGCGGTCCGGAGAGCTGGGTGCTCTCTTTGCCGTCGGTCTATGGGCTTTCTCGCCGTCGGCCCTCGCCCATGCCCGCTGGGTCACCATGGACGCCGCGGTCACCGCCCTCGGCATGCTGAGCCTCTACCTGTGGTGGCGGCTGTGCGAATCGTCCGACCGGCCCCAGGCGCTTCGGTGGGCCGTGCTCGCCGGCTTCGCTCTCGGGTTGACTCTCGGCGCTAAATTCAGTGGCCTGGTGCTGATTCCGGCCATGGTGCTGGCGGATGTCTTGGCCACGGTGGGTCGGCACCGCCGGGACATGTCGGCATGGAAGCGTTGGATCCGTGGCAGAGCCTTCCTTTGGTCAACCTTGGGAGCCGTGGCCTCCGCAACCCTCTGGGTGCTCTATCTTTTTCCCGCGGATCCCCTCTTTTACCTCAAGGACCTCAGCCGTCTCTACGCCGACCTCGAGCCGGACTACCGATTCTATTTGGCGGGGCAATTCCGCGAGGGTCGCTTTCCCCACTACTTCCTGGCCACTTTCCTACTCAAGAGCACTCCGCCGGAGCTGTTGATCGCGGTCGCCGGGTCCGCGCTGCTCCTGTGGCGCCGCTCGTCTCAGGATCTCTTCTTGGTGGTGCCGGCCCTCGCTTGGTTTGCCGCCACGACCACCATGGCATCGAATCAGGGACATCGCTACATCCTTCTGCTCTATCCCCTTCTATTCATCACTGCCGCGGGTTTGGCGCCCCTGGTCGCGAAAAGCCAACGCGTTTCCTTGGCCCGCCTCGCCCTAGTAGCGCTGTTGCTGACCCAGGCTCTGGAGGTCGTCAACCATCACCCCGACTATTTGCCCTATTTCAACCGACTAGCGGGAGGCCCACTGGCCGGCCCCTATTGGCTGGACGACTCCAATGTCGATTGGAACCAGGATATCGGTCGTGCCGCGGCCTGGCTCGACGCCAAGGGCATCGACTCGGTCCGGACGATTTTCTTCGGCCGTACCCACCCGGAGTTTTACGGTCTCCACCGAGAGCCCTTCCGGCGCTCCGATTGGAAGGATGGCCCACGGCCGGGAGCCTATCTGGTCTCAGCCCACGTGCTGTCCCGCGGCCTGGAGCTCGAAGCCTTCGAGGGCTACCACAGTGATTGGCTGATTCGATACCAGCCCACGGACGTGCTCGGCGGATCCCTCTACCTCTACGTGTTTCCTTGAGCAGGCGGGCTATCCGGTTCCAGATCCGACGCTGCCGTCGGCTGGGTCCATCGACCGATGGGGCTTCCCAGCCGCAGGGGGGCTCCCTGGGAAGGTGGGTCGAGCTCCACCACGCCGGGACCGGCGAGCAATACCAGAGTGGAGCCGAACAGGAAACGTCCCCATTCCTGACATCGATCGAGCTCATGGGGCGAGGGATATTCACGCTCAGTCCGTCCGATTCCGGGCCGATTCGTCTCCAAGTCGTCGAAAGTCAGCTTCACCTTGCCCACCATGGTGGCGCCCACCGCCACTAGGCAGATCTCTCCGCCGAATCCCGGCTCCGCCACCTCCATGAACGCGCAAATTCGCTCGTTGCGGGCGAAGAGGCCGTCCACCAGCTCCACTCCGGCCGAGTTGACCGGCCACAGGCTGCCCGGCAAGTACCGGGCCCGGTGAACCCGCGCGCGACCCGGAGTGTGGAAACGGTGGTAATCCTTGGGGGAGAGATAGAGGGTGGCGTAGACGCCGCCTTCAAAGCGCTGTGCGTCCACCTCGTCTCCCAGCAGCTCAGCCAGGGAGTAGGACCGGCCTTTCATTTGCAGCAAGGTGCCGGATTCCACCGTGCCCCACTGCCCCCAAGCTCCATCGCACGGTGAGACCAGAACCCCGGGCGTTGGATCGACGGGCCTGACCCCATCCTTCAGCTGCCGAACGAAGAAGTCCTGGATCGAAGGATAGGTGCTCAGGGGCTCGGCGACCTCCGACAAGTCGGCGCCGAACACCGCAGCGTAGGCTTTCATGGCCGTGGGCCTGAGGAAGCGGGGCAGCCGAATCGACACCAGCCGACCGGCCAGCCGCGAGATCAGATTCCGCGGTAGGCATCGCAGGAATCCGATCACCGCATGGTTGCGCAGGGATGCCATGGTCCGCTCAGCCCCGGGAATCCGATGCCGAGGGCGGGATCCTTTCCGCGGGAAAAAACCGGTCCGGGGGAAACAACCGGGTCAGCGCCCAGTGGCAGGCGCCCGCGATGAAGAACGACACGAACCAGGCGTGGGTGTAGAGGTGATGGAAGGCGGGAGCGATCGCAATCGCCCCATGGCTCGCTTGGGCCAAGAAACCCGGCACGTTGGGAGCGATGCCCAGCCCCAACGCAACCAGAGCGCGCCAATTGAAACCACTGCCGCCGAAGTTGTAGACACCGTCCTCACGGTAGAGATCCTCGACCTCCAAACGACGCCGACGAATCAGGTAATAGTCCACGATCATCACCCCACCGATGGCGCCGAGCAGCGCTCCGTAGCCGATCAGCCAGGTGAAGATATACGCCGCCAGATCGTTGTACAGCTTCCACGGCAGGATCACGATGCCCAAGACCGCGGTGATCACGCCGCCGGTTTTGAAGCTGATTCGCCGGGGCGAGAGATTCGAGATGTCGTTGGCCGGTGAGACCACATTGGCGGCCAGGTTGGTGGAGAGGGTCGCGAGGGTCAAGGCAAAGAGCGAGAAACCCACGACCGCCTTGGACGGGAATCGCCCGATCAATTGCACCGGATCCCAAATGGCCTCGCCGAAGATCACCACGGTCGCCGCGGTCACCGCAATGCCGATGAAGGAAAAAAGGGCCATGGTCGTGGGCAGGCCGATGGCTTGACCGAGGATCTGATCCTTTTGACGTCGGGCGTAGCGGGTGAAGTCCGGAATATTGAGGGCGAGGGTGGCCCAGAAGGCCACCATGGCGGTGAGGTTGGGCCAGAACACACTCCAAAAGTCGAACGAGCCCGCCTCCGCCCCCCGGACTCTCGCCACGGTGTCGTCCGATAGGACCACGCTGAAACCGCCGGCTTCGGAAACCGCCCAAGCCAGCAATCCGAGGCCGATCAGCAGCAGGAAGGGGGCGGCCAGGGTTTCGAGCCATTTCAAGGTCTCGATGCCCAAAACAATCACCCCGAGATTGATCGCCCAGAAAAGCAGGAAACAGGCGAGCTGGCCGGGGGAGATCCCCAAGCCGGGGATCATGTCCGCGGGTCCCGCGGGCTCGAATCCGAAGAGCACGGAATGCAGGATGTAGATCGCCGAGCCGCCGATCCAAGTTTGGATGCCGAACCAGCCACAGGCCACCATCGCGCGCATCAGGGCCGGCACATTGGCTCCCCAAATGCCGAACGACGATCGGAGCAATACCGGGAAAGGAATACCGTATTGGGTGCCGGCGTGGGCGTTGAGGGTGAGGGGAATCAACACCACTGCATTGCCGAGGGTGATGGTCAGCAAAGCCTGTCGCCAGCTCATGCCCTGGGAGATCATGCCCGCAGCCAGAGTGTAGGTCGGGATACAGACGGAGATTCCCACCCACAGGGCTGCCAGATTCCACATACCCCAGGTCCGACCGGACTGGGGAACCGGGGCTAAATCTTGATTGTATAGGCGATCGCTGACGCGATCCGGTTTCACGGAATCGTGCATCCTTGCCTCCTCAACGAGCTTTCGTTCAGTGGCCGGATGGTAGCACGGAGCCGCCATCTAGATTCCGGAGCTGGTTATGGATTCGCTTCTCCGAGCTGGACCTCGATGCCCTGCCATTTCCCTTGTTGGAAGCGCAGCACGGACAACAAACAGCGGGTGAAGTGGCCGGCGACGATAGCCATCCAAATGTCTTTCGAGCCCAGGCCGTGCATGGCCTCGAGCACCGCGCAGATCACGATCGGCAGCACCAGCTGGGAGAAGATCGAAATATACATGGGGCTGCGGGTGTCTCCCGTGCCCTGAAGGGCGCCGGTATAGCTGAGGGCGGTGGTGAGGAAGAATCCGGAGATCGCCAGGAAGGCCAGCAGCTCGCCTCCGAGGGACAACACCACCGGGTCTTTCATGCCGAACGCCCCCAACAGGGTGCTCGGCACGGTGAAAAATAGAACGGCGATGGGAAATGCCATCATCATGCCGATTCGCGAGGAAGCGCCCGGCACGGAGAATGCCCGCTCCGTGTTGCCGGCTCCGAGGCTCTGGCCGGCCACCGTCGAGGCGGCCGCCATCAGCGCCACCGACGTCCAAGTGATCAACGAGAACAGCTGGTTGTAGCTCACCGCATAGGCGGCTTGAGCTTCGGCGCTTTGGGGCAAAGAGCCCACATAGCGCACCATGATCACTCCGCCGATATTCATCGCGATGCCTTGGAATCCCGTGGGCAGACCGAAACGGAAGACCTTCGACACCACCTCACGGTCGAAACGACGTCCGAGCGCCCGGCGCAAATCAATCACCAGACGCCCCGAAAAGAAGAGCACGATCGCCACCGCGCTGACGATCAGGCCGGAAATCACCGTGCCCATGGCCGCGCCCTTGGTGCCGAACGCGGGGATGGGGCCGAAACCACGGATCAACAAGACGTTTAGGCCGATGTTGAGCACCGTCAGCAGGATGCCCAGACGCAAGGGAGTTTTGGCATCACCCGCGGCGCGCAAGGCACCACCGATCATGAAGAAGTACATATTGCCGATGCTGAACATGAAGAGAATGCGCAGATAGGGCAGCGCCTCTTCCCGCACCTCGGGAGCCGCGTGGACCAGATCCAACAACCAAGGTGACAGCCAATAGCCGACCGGCGCAAAGACGAAGATGCCGATGCCCGCCGACAGCAGGAACACTTGGTAGACCACCCGAGCCACTTTGTCGTGCTGACCGGCGCCGGCGAATCGTGCCACCAGCACACCCATGCCCGAATAGAGCGAGCTGATGAATACCACCACCACCAGGAAGATCTGCCAGGACACGCCGATCGCGGCATTGCCGGCGAATCCCACGTAATTCCCCACCATAGCGTGATCCACCAGCCCTTGGAGGCCGGCGATCAAGTTTTGTAGCAGGGTCGGCCAAGCGATCGCCCAGATCGCCAAGCCGACGGGTCCACGGGTTAATGTCTCGTTGATCTCGTTGCGCTGATTGGACATAGAGCTCGCCGCTGTGGTGTTGCCGGTTGTTCACCGCCGGCTATTAGACCTTTTAGATCGGCCCAATAACGGATTTTCGATGGGAAGGTCGACCCGAGCAGAACCACCTAAAGGGGTCGACCACCCCTTGTACGCACTCGAAGACCAGAAGTTGAGCCCACATCCACGGGAAGATGGGCTCCGGTCTCAGATCAGCTTTCTAAACAGAGCTGCGGAGGTAAAGATTCCGGCGATGTAAACCGTGCCCAGGATCAACGCGGCCGGTAAGGTCGTCCAGAGCGGACGGCGGTAGAAGCTACCCAGGGCGGTGGTCAATCCGAGGATCAAGGCGGCGGCCAAGGCCACCAATCCCACATTGGAGGCAAAAGCCCCGAGACCGGCGAAGATCGTCTGCAGGATCGCCAAATGGCCGAAGACGTAGAGATCGAAAACCCAGGTCTGGGTCACGTTGTAGCGAGCTTGGCGAAAAAGGGAGCGCTGCAACCATGCCACCAGAGCCGACACCCAGAGCATGGAAAAGCAAGCAAAGGCGAAGGTGGGCGGAGAAGGCTCCGCAGCCCTCTGGCTACCCCAAGGGGTGATCGGCGAGGAAAGGTCGAAAGACCACCAAAGCAAGGACACGGCTAAGAGGGTGGCGGTGGCCACGGAATAGGCCAGCGGGCCGACATAGGGAAGACGGCGACCCCGCAGATAACCCCGAATCATCTTGCCCGGGCTGCGGGTCAGCTCGATCGCGGTCCGCAGCCAGGGGTCCTCGAGGTGCAGCACCCGTCGACGAAGCTCCGAGCCCCATCTTTGAAGGGTGATTTCCTCCGTGCTCTTTTGGCCGCAGTGCGAGCAGAAGCCGCCATAGAGCACTGAGCCGCAATTCATGCACGTCGGCAGGGTATCTGTCTTGCGCCGAAAGTCGTTCCCCATTTCACTCTCTCACGTCGCGGAAGCCCCAACGCGGATGCCACCTTAGGATTGAATCCTGGTACTGAAAAAAAAAGAAAACGATTCACGGCCCGATGCCCTACCTTACCAGCAGGTCAAGCCCAAAAGTCGAGCCACAGGCTATTTCTCACCGCGTATTTCCACGCGGTGAAGGCTGCCGTGTGGTGTGGATTCCTCAGTCGAAGCGCGCGATTTCGGCCCCATCGACCAATTGGGCTCTCAAGGTTGAAGGTCGTCTCCCGAAGCCGGCGGTGAAGGCCTCGACCATGGAGGCCTCCACTCGATCGACCGCCTGCTCTCGGACCAGAGCCGCGACACACCCCCCAAATCCCCCGCCCATCAGCTTGGCGCCGAGACAATCGGGGTCACGCGCGGCCACCTCGCTCAGCAAGTCGAGCTCGGGGATGCTGACCTCGTACAAATCTCGAGAGCTGGCGTGGGAAGCGACCATGGCCGCGCCAAAGGATTCCACGTCACCGCCGGTCAAGGCTCGCGACGCCTTTCGAACCCTGGCCATCTCCTCGACCGCGTGACGCGCGCGACAAGCCAGCGTCGGCGGCAAGTGATGAACATGCTGCTCAAGAAAATCCAGATCGACGTCCCTGAGGGTCGAAAGCTCCCGGGAGGTGTGCTTCTGCAGCTCAGCCACGGCCTGCTCGCACTGACGGCGGCGATCGTTGAATCCTGAGGTGGCCAGCCGCCGGCGCACCCCCGAATCGACCACTAGCACCGCCAATCCCGGCGGCAACGGCACCAGCTGGTGCTCATGGGTCCGACAATCCAGGTAGATCAAATGGTTTCGGCGTGAGAACAATCCGGCGAAGGGATCCATGATGCCGGATTGCAAACCCAGAAAAGTGTTTTCGACCCGTTGAGCCTGGCGCGCGGTCGACAAACGGTCCGGAGCACCGTCACCGGCCAGGCCCTTCGCACCTAGGAGGAAAGCGACCTCCACGGCCGCCGACGAGCTGACCCCGGCACCGGCCGGAAGATCACCGCCGTAGACCGCGTTCATGCCTCGCACCGTGTCCTTCGATTCAGATTCTTCCCTGAGCACCCAAGCGACGCCGGCGGGCAGGTCCGTCCAATCCATCTCCCGACCCTGCTCCGGAATCGGGACGGGTAGGTTCTCCAAATCCAACGTCGCCCGATGCTCGAGGTCGATCGCCTCGAGCTGCCACCGGCGGTCGTTCCGCGCCCCCGCCGCCAACCAAACCGCCGAGGAGATGGCGGCGGGCATCACCCAGCCCTCGCTGTAGTCCACGTGGGAGCCCAACAAAGCGACCCGCCCCGGCGAGCGCACCACAAGCTCGGGATCTTGACCGAATTGTCGACGATAGGCCTCAACGACCCGATTCCGCTGTTGGTTGTTGTCCTTCATTCCGTGAAGCATAATCGGAAGATTGCCGTCGTTCCATGAGCACGACATCGAGCTCCTTGAAGTCTCCCGGAGCCACACCATCCCCCCAGCCCAAGTCGAGGAACCGCGACCGAATGGATAGCTCTCACCGTCCCATCGACGCTCCGGCTCTACTGAACGAGATCGAGTCTCGCCCGCTCGCGGAGCAGCTCGCGGCCCGCTCTACCTATGACTTGTTACGCCGAATGGCCGAGCAGGACGAGCACGCTCCGGCCCTCACCTTTTTGCCCTCCGGAGCCGAAGGGGAGCCGATCATCCGGCTGAGCCGAGGACAGCTGATCGGCCGTATTCATCAGACCGCCAATACGTTCCACGAGCTCGGGATCGGATCGACTGACGTGGTGTCGACCCTATTGCCCCACTTGCCGGAAACTCACGAGGTCTTCTGGGGCGCGGAGGCGGCGGGCATCGTCAATCCGATCAATTTCCTCCTGCGGGTCGAGGAGATCACCGAGCTGCTGCGGGCGGCCGGCACCAGGGTTTTGGTCGCCGCCGGCCCTCACCCGAATCTGGAAATCGATTCCAAAGTCGCCGAAATCCGGAGCAGAGTGCCCAGCCTCGAGCACGTGATCCAAGTGCGCTCAGCCCCTGATGCTCCCATCCAGCCCGGTATCCTCGACTTCGCGCAAATTCGTGACGCGCAACCCGCGGACCGCCTGCTCTCCGGCCGAAACATCGATCCAGGCGACATCGCCGCCTATTTCCACACGGGTGGCACCACCGGCTCCCCGAAGCTCGCCCGTCACACCCAGGGCAATCAGGTCTTCACGGCTTGGTCGTTCGCCCGCCTCTTCGAGCTCGGACCGCGCGACGTCATGCTCAACGGGCTGCCCATGTTCCACGTCGCCGGGTCCCTGATCTGCGGCCTCGCTCCCCTTTCGGCCGGTGCCGAGATGGTGATTCTGTCGCCGGCGGGCATGCGTCATCCGAATATCGTCAGCTCGTATTGGCGTATTGCCGAGCGCCACCGAGCCACGGTCATCGGTGGGGTGCCCACGGCGCTTGCGGCCCTCAACGGTGTGCCCTTGGAAGGCGCCGACCTGTCGGCGGCCGAGGTGTCGATCACCGGCGCATCCCCCTTGCCCCTGGCGGTGGGCCGACGATTCGAGGAGGTCACCGGTAAACCCATTCACGAGATCCTGGGCATGACGGAGACCGCCGGCTTGCTGGCGGTGACCCCGCGGCGCAGCCTACGGATCCTCGGCTCCGCGGGCTACCGCCTGCCGTTTACCGAGGTGGAAATTCGGCCATGGGCGAACGGCGAGATCGGCCCCTCCCCGTGCCCGCCGAACGAGTCGGGCATGTTGGTGGTGCGCGGCCCGAATGTCTTCGCGGGTTATTTGGACCCACGCCACGACCGTGGCTGTCGCACCTCCGGCGGATTCCTGATCACCGGGGACCTCGGACATATGGACGAAGACGGACGCATTTTTCTCACCGGTCGGGCCAAGGACGTCATCATTCGAGGTGGTCACAACATCGATCCGGTATGGATCGAAAGCGCGGCGGAACGCCATCCGGACGTCCACCTCGCGGCCGCCGTCGGCGAGCCCGATGCCTACGCCGGAGAGATTCCCGCCCTCTTCGTGACCCCCAAACCGGGAGCGACCCTCGACCTGGAGGAGATCCGGGACTTCGTCGGTCGACATATCGCGGAAAAGCCGGCCCGGCCGAAATCGGTCTACGCGCTCGACGAGCTGCCTCTGACCACCGTCGGCAAGCCGTTCCGGCCCGAGCTGAGGCGCCAAGCGGCCCAATCGCGTCTTCAACGGGATCTCGAAGGCGAGCTCGGCCGAGGAAATTTCGAGCTCCGAGTGACCCTCGACGCCGGAGGGTTGAAGGTCCATGCCCAGTGCTCGGTGCCCGAAGATACGGACAAGGCCGAGGCCCTGCTCACCAAGCTCTCCATGCCCTTCGAGGTCAGCACGGGCTAGCGAACGGATTCCGAACGTAGGGGCGATCCTTGTGATCGCCCTCGCCTTTTAGAGCGAATACACGTAGGGGCGATCCTTGTGATCGCCCTCGCCTTTTAGAGGGCGAATACAAGATTCGCCCCTACGCAGTGCACCGACGAGCCTACGGATCACATCGCGTTGGACACATCTTTGGGATGTTTTCTCGCTTGAAAAACTCGACCGTCCTCGATCCGCACGGCGGTCAAAGGCCCTCCCCAAGCGCAGCCGGAATCGAGCCCGGTCACGTCTTTGCCTCGGAATAGACCAAGGGCTGCCCAATGGCCGAAGAAAATCCGCGGACCCCGCCAGCGGCGGCCCGGGGCTTCGAACCAAGGCACACAGCCGGCAGGTGTGTCTGCCGGGGGCCCTTTGTGACGGCAGGGGATCTGGTCTCGATCTAATTTCAAGGTGCGTAGGCTGGTGAAGGCGTAGAGAGCCTCGCCCAGGCGTCGAAGCCGGCCCGGGGCGTTGCTCAAGGCCTTTGGACCCAGCATCAGCTCATGGCCGTGACGCGGATCCCGCAAATGCTCCCCCACCCGCTCGGCCCAACGGCCGGCGCGCTTGAGCGTCCAACCCGGCCACAAGCCGGCATGCACCAGGACCGCTTGCTCGCCGGCGATCTTTTCACGGTGCAACATGGGGCGAGATCGCAGCCAGGTGATCAACGTCCGGCGATCGGATGCTTTGAGAATAGAACGGAGATCTCCGCCTTCGGCCTTGCCGATGCCCGCGTCCAGCGCCAGCAGGTGCAAATCGTGATTGCCCAACACGCTGACGAATCTAGGCCCCATCGAGCCGCTTCTTTCATGGGCCCAACGCAATACCCCGAGGGAATCCGATCCCCGGTTCACCAAATCGCCGACCATCCACAATCGATCTCGAGACTCGTCGAAACCCGCCTTCTTGAGCAGGGATTTGAGGGTGCGATAGCTCCCGTGCACATCACCGACGACCAGCGTTGCCATGTTCTCGCCCCATTCAATCAGCTTCGCTGTTGAGCAGCTCCCGCATCTCGTCGAAGCGCTCCTTCTCTTTCGGATCCACGGAGGGATATCGCAAATTCAAAGATTTCATGGTGTCGACCACGATTTCAGCCACCTTCAAACGCATATACGGTTTGTCGTCCGCGGGAATGGCGTACCACGGAGCCCAAGAGCGAGACGTCGCGGCGAGGGCTTGCTCGTAGGCCTCCATATATTTGGGCCAAAAACCCCGCTCGCGCACGTCGCCGGCGGAGAACTTCCAGTTCTTCTCCGGCTCGTCGAGGCGGGACAGAAAACGCTGCTTCTGCTCCTCCCTGGACACGTTCAGCCAAAATTTCACCACCACGGTGCCGTTGCGGGCCAGGTGCAGCTCGTGATCGCGGATAGAGTCGAAGCGGTGCTGCCAGATTTGCTCACGATCGACATCGTCGGGTAGGCGCTGGCCGTCCAGATATTCGGGATGCACACGCACCACCAGAGTTTCCTCGTAGTAGCTCCGGTTGAAAATTCCGATCCGACCTCGTTCCGGAAGCCGGCGCGCGGTCCGCCAAAGAAAGTCGTGATCCAGCTCTTCGGGGCTCGGTTGCTTGAACGAGAAGACCTGACAACCCGCGGGATTGACCCCGCTCATCACCGCCCGGATCGTGCCGTCTTTGCCGGCGGCGTCCATGGCTTGAAAGACCAAAAGAAGCGCGTGGCGATCAAAGGCGTAGAGGCATTTTTGCAGATCGTGGAGCTCGTCGATTTTGTCCTTCAGCGCTTTCTTCAGCTCTTTTTTTCCCGGTGCTCCCTCCGGAGGGGCCGTGGTCGCATCGGTGACTTTGAATCGACCGTCAAACGGCACGAGATAAGGACTCTCAACGGCTTCAAACATGCTCTTCCTCCGTGCTTTTCCAGATGCTCGTTCTCTACGAAGAGGGCAGCCCGGCACTGCCCACGCATCATGGAGACCGTTTGCGGCGACAGGGGACGGGATGGCGGTATCTTAACCCGTTGCAACCTTCTCCCCGCCCACCAGATACGAAGCTGAGGCCGCGATCAGCGTCCTAGGAACCGAGGCTTGACATCGGCGCAACAAGGTGATCGATTGACCGAGCCTATGGATAGCCAAACCCCTCAAGCGCAGGGCCTAGAACCGGGATCGAGCTCGCTCGCTTCCGCCGCGGTGATCCGCCGACGGCTCAGCACGTTGTCTTTTCTTTCCGGCTTCTGCGCGCTGGTCTGCATCGGTGTCGGCTTTCAGCTGCTGCGACCGATTCTCGGCGCCTCCGCGACAGCGGATGCGACGGCCGCGGGTTTGCTTTTCGCCGGTTTGGGATTGGGCGCCGTGTGGTGGGGACATCGGGCGACGCAGTCCTCCCGTCCGATCGAGCTGCTCGCCCAATGGCATGTCGGAATGGCGATCTGCGCGGCGGTGACCCCCTGGATCGCCGACGTCTCGGGTGCTCTCTACCCCTTCTCATCCGGCCTTTTGGGAATCTCGCTCAGTCGCTGCATTCCCGTCGCCGGCGTGCTCGCGATCCCGAGCTTCTGGATCGGTGGCCTCCTTCCGGCCCTGGCCCAAGCCGCCCCTCAGCCTCCGGACCCCGCCCGACGACAAACCGTCGCCCTTTCGGCCCAGGCGATCCTCGGCGGCGCCGCGGGTCTGTGGATCACCCATTTCTTTTCCATCGAAATCCTCGGACTGCGCCGAACCCTCTGGTTGGCCTGCATGCTGTGGTTATTGTCGGCCATGGGTCTCAGAAATCTAGCCCGCAAATCTCACCAGCTTTCTGCAGCGGCCGACCCTCAGCCCTCTGAAAGCACGGCCTCGAGCAACAAAGCTGAGAATGCCGCCCCCTGGGGATGGCTTCTCCTCGCCGCCGCCGGTGGTTTCGCCACCTTGCTCATGACCCAGGTATGGCGCCGGATGTTGACGCCGTTGCTGGGCGATTCGATCTTCGCCACCGCTTTGGTGCCCGCCATGGTCCTGCTGGGCATCGGCCTGGGCTATCTGATCCGCTATCAAAGCGCACCGGACCCACGCCCCACCCACAGATCATTGGCCACGGCTTTCGGATTCCTGGCCCTGGTGCTTATCGTGCCCTTCGCCCTGGGGGATTGGATTGCGCTCGGAGCGGCTTTCCTCCGCCCCCTCATGGTCACGGGTTTTTCGGGTCTGGTGGTGAGCTGGGTCATGGTGACCTCAGCGGTTCTCTTGCCCGCTTCTCTCGTAGCCGGCTATATCTCGGCGCTGTGGCCGGCCATGCCGGGTCGGGGTGGGCGGGTCGGCTCGCGCTTGGGCCGGCTGCTCGCCAGTCAACTTTGGGGAGCCGCGGTGGCGGTGGGGATCTCCAGCCTCGGTTGGCTACCGACCGGGGACATCCCTCAGCTTTGGCGGCTCCTCTCGATCGGATGTATGGGTTTGAGCCTCTGCGTTCTCGGTTGGGAGCTTTGGTGCCGGCCGCCCTCGGGCTTTAAGGTTCCCCTCGGCACCTTGGCGACTTTGGCCGCCGTCTGCTGGCTCCTACCCTCTGCCGGCCCGGGCGCCTTCTGGCGCCACACGGACATCGGCAACGGTGGCGTCGACGCCGGGTTCAAGAACCCCCATGAGCTTCAAGGCCTGAAACACGCGGTCGAACGGGGCATGCTCGCTGAGGTGGACGGAGCGAAAAGCTCGGTGGCTTGGGCTCGGGACAACGATCTGGCCCTGATCGTCGACGGCAGGAATCGTGGAACGGCCCACGGTGATGCCCCGAGCCACATCATGGGGCCTTTAATCGGCGCCGCTCTGCACCCGGAGCCCCGACACATCTTGGTGCTCGGCCTCGGCACGGGACAAACCGCCGGCTGGTTGGCTCAGATTCCGTCCGTCGAGCGCATCGACGTGTTGGAGGTGGAGCCGCAGATCGCCCAGCTTGCGGACCGAATCGGATCCGTGCGCCACAATGCGCTCAGCTCACCGAAAGTAGATTTACGGATCGGCGACGGTCGCGAGTGGCTCACCGTCCACCGCGAGCCCTACGATTTGATCATTTCCGGGATGTCGGACCCCTACCGCGAGTCGGAAGCCCATCTTTTCTCCCGAGATTTCTATCGAAAGGTGCTCGAGCGTCTGGGTCCCGGAGGCCTCTTCCTTCAGCCGCTGGACGGCACAGGTATCGCTCCAGAGACCCTCCAGGGCAGCTTCGCCACCCTTCGCTCGGTGTTCCCGTCGGTCGAAACCTGGCAGCCGGACACCCGAGGTTTGTGGCTCGTCGCGGCCACCGAGCCCCTGGTCCATCATCCGCATCGCATCGAGCAGCGGCTCGGCCAAGAGCCCTGGCGCAAAGCCATGCGCGAGATTTGGGGAGCCGACGGATTGAGCGCCCTTTACAGCGCCTTTCTGGCCAATGATCGCCTCGCGGAAACCTTTGCCGCCACCTCACCTATGGATGTGGCGACGGACGACCGCCCCAGCCTGAAATACTCGTTCGCTCACCAATTCGGCTATCCCGAAGCGCTCGATATCGCTCGCCTCCGTTCCCTCAGCGATTATTTGGTCGCCGGCCTGCCCCAGCTCTTCCCAGGTACATCGGCGCCAGACACCTCGTCGCCGGGCGCTGAGTCGTCGGTGGATTGGAGCGAGGCCTTCGAGCTCCGGGCGACCCGTTCCCTCGGCGGAATCTTCGTCCAAGCCGGACCTTGGGCGCGATCGCCGTCCAGCTCCGATCGTGCTTCTGAAAACCGGCTTCACGGTGCTTCTCTGGCGCGATTCTCCGCCCGAAAGGCATGGCACGCCGGCGATCTGCCGAGCGCTTATCGGTTGTGGCCGAAGGCCGGCGACCAACTCAGCGAGCCGCTTTTTTTCTCCGACCGGCTGATGCTCGCAGAGCTCTTGGCGACGGGCCTCTACGAGATTACCGATGCCGAAGCGGACACCCCGTCCGACCCGTTCGCCCTTCTGCGAGGGGATGCACCGGTCGAATCGTCGATTCTAGACGCCCACCTGGCCTATTCCGAGCGTCGGATCGGCGAGGCCACCGCCCATCTGGATACGGCCTTCAAGCTCCTGAAGCAGGACCCCTGGGTCCATTTGCCGATGGTCGACCGCGGTTTCCAATTGGCGAAGAAGCTCGCCTCATTCGACTCCATCTCAGGCCAAGCTCTCTTGCAAGCCCTCGACCAGCCCTTCGCGGCCTACACCTTCGAAGAGGTGAGGCTGGCAACCCGCGTGAATTTGGCCGGCAGAATCCACCTCGACGGCGCCTGCCGCGAGATCTATGCCGACTACGAGCCACACCCCATCTGGACCCTCCGATTCCTACAGGCCAGATTGCAGTGTTATCAGCTCTCCGAGCCGGATCCGGAGATGCAGGTGCTGTTGCGGCATGCCGAGCGGGACACCCGGGAATTTCTCCAAAACAACCCGCCCAGGCTTCAGCTGGCCGGCCGACCCACCGGCCCAGATGCCGCGGACGCCGTGGATGCCGCGGATCCAGAGATGGACGGAAACGATTCGGATATCCCGGACCCTGAGCACGAGGGAGGGGATCAGGAGCCATGAAACCGACGTTCCAAAGGATGCTGATCATCATCGGCGTCTCCGGCGCTTGCTCATTGATCTACCAGGTGGCTTGGCTGCGTTTGATGCGGCTGATTTTCGGCTCCAGCACCGCGGCCTCCGCCGCGGTCGTGGCGATTTTCATGGGCGGCCTGGGGCTCGGAGGCTGGCTCTTCGGGCGCCGCGCCGCCGCCATGGAGAACCCGCTTCGGGTCTATTCCCGGCTGGAATACGGCATCGCCGCGGCGGCGGCGTTGAGCCCTCTGCTGGTGTGGATCGCCCGCGCCCTCTACCTGGAGCTGGGCGGCGTCTTCAGCTTGGGCCTAGCCGGCGCCTCGGCGGTCCGGCTCGTCCTAGCGGTCTTCGTCCTCGGTGTGCCCACAGCGCTCATGGGCGGCACCTTGCCGGTCGTTACCCAGGCCCTAGAGCGCGAGGAAGACGCGGGTCGCAGGCGGCTCGCCTGGCTTTACGGCGTCAATACCCTCGGTGCGGTGTTGGGAGCGTGCCTGGCGAATTTCTTCCTCTTGGAACAGTTGGGTATCCGCAAAACGCTATGGTGCGGCGCCGCGGTCAATTTCCTGCTGGCGGTCGTCGCCGCCCTGCTCGCCCGACACCGGACTGAAGGTTACGTCGAGGCGACCGACCGCGAGGTGGCCGACGACTCAACGACGACCGAGGCCGAGGAGGGACCGCGAGCCGGCTCGACGGTGCCGGTCCACTCCCATGGCGTCTTGGCCTACGGCTTCGAAAGGCGAGGCCTCTTCATCATCGCCGCCCTGGTGGGATGCGCCTTCTTTCTCATGGAGCTGGTGTGGTATCGCATGTTGGCTTCCATTCTCGGCGGCTCCACCTACACCATGGGTTTGATTCTCGCCATGGCTTTGCTCGGCATCGCCCTCGGCGGTCTGCTCTACGCCTTGGGACGGGAAAACCGTCGACCCACCCTCTACACTTTGGCCGCCACTTGTGGCCTCGAAGCTCTTTTCCTGAGCTTTCCTTTGTGGCTCGGAGACGACTTGGCCCTTTTTGCCTCCCGGATCCGAGAATTTGCCGTCTTGGGCTTCGGCGGCTTGGTCTTCTCTTGGTCCGTGGTGGTGGCGATCATCGTTCTGCCCGCAGCCCTGGTGGCGGGCTATCAATTCCCGGTGTTGGTCGGCTTGCTCGGCCGTGGGCGCGAAAACGCCGGCAAGGATGTCGGCCTGGCCTACGCCTGGAATACGGGCGGAGCTATTCTGGGCTCCCTCGCGGGCGGCTTCGGATTGATCCCTCTGCTCGGCGCACCCATGCTTTGGCGGGTTACCACCGGGCTGTTGGCGATCACCGCGATAGCGCTGGCCGTGCTTCCCAATGCCCGGGTCGGCTCCGCCGTCTCCATCAGCCGCAGAGCCGCCTGGCCCACCGCTGCTTTGGCCTTGTTGGTAGCGACCCTGGCGCAAGGCCCCACGGCCTTTTGGCGACATGTGCCGATTGGTGCCGGGCGGGTGACCAGCGACATCCAAGGGCTCAACGGCTATCAGGCCTATCGCCGAGAGGTGCAATGGGCCACGCGCCGAGAGGCCGACGGCATTGAGAGCAGCATCGGGCTGCAGGTGATTTCCGACTCCGCGTTGATCGTCAACGGCAAGAGCGACGGGGCCGCCTTGGGCGACGCAGCGACCACACTGATGAGCGGGCTGATCGGCGCGGCCCTCCACGAAAACCCGCAGAAGGTGTTGGTGATCGGTCTCGGCATTGGCACCACGGCGGGCTGGTTCACCACCGTCGACTCGATCGAAGCCGTCGACGTGGTGGAGCTGGAGCCGACCGTCGTCGAGCTCACCCGGCCGCTCGGGCCCGCAACCTTCCACGTGCTCGATTCACCCAAGACCCGGATGCATCTGGGAGACGGCCGGGAGCTCATCCTGACCCAAAAAAAGACCTGGGACCTGATCTTCTCCGAACCGTCCAACCCCTACCGCGCCGGGGTGGCCGATCTATTTTCCCGGGACTTCTACCACGCGGCCCGCCAACGCCTGGCACCCGGTGGCCTCTTCCTCCAGTGGTTGCAAGGTTATGAGGTCGATGCACAGCTGATGCAAACGGTCTTCGCCACCCTCCGCTCGGAATTCGAGACCGTGGAGACTTGGCAAGTCGGCAGCGGAGACCTGCTGCTGGTGGCCTCGAACGAGCAAATCAAGCACGACTTTTCACGGGTCGCCGAGCGCATGAAGCTCCGTGCCTACGCCGATGGCATGCGCAAAGTTTGGGGGGTCGATGGGGTCGAAGGCCTCTACTCCGGTTTTGTCGCCGGCCCGGAGCTGGCCCAGGCTCTGAGCACAGCCGCTGAGCCGTCGTCCGATGACCAACCCCGCATTGAGTTCGGATTCGCGCGCAAAGTCGGGCGCCCTCGATTCGCGCCGATTCGGGATCTCCGGTCCGCGGCACAGAAGCTCGGAGCGGATCGACCCGCCGGCGTCGACCCGGAGCTCTGGCTCAGGAGCCTGGAGCTCTTGCGGCTGAGAACGGCCCAGGGCAGCGCGTCCCATCCCGAGCTTTTGCGAAACGCCACGGAAAGGGATCGAGCCCGGCAAGCCTACGTTCAGGGCAAACACCGAGAGCTGATCGAGCATTGGAGTCGCCAAAGCGCAGCCCCGGCGGCGTATTGGGACAAGCTGATGATGGCCCAAGCCCATGCCGAGCTCGGCTCCGAGGACCATCTGGCCCTGCTCGACGAAGCTGAGCGGTTCGACCCGGGCGCCGCCGCCACCGTCAAAGCCCGATATCAATGGCGCCAAGGCAACGTGGACCAAGCCGTCGAGTGGGTGTTGGAGGCTATTGCCGATCTGCGGTCAGACCCCTGGTTCGACTATCCAGTGATCCACACCTTGCCGGACCTGGTGGTCGAGCTGGCGCGCACCCATCCGCACGTCGCGACCCGTCTCTATCAGGCTCTCGACGAGCCTTTTTCCGTCCGGGTGTTGGATCAGCCCAGACTGCTCGCCCAACACCGCATCTTGGTCAACTTGCCGGATTTCAAAGACCGATGCCGCCCGTTCTACGATCGGCTGTCTCCCAGAGTCTTCTGGCTGTCGTCGTTCCTGGAGGGCCGCTTTCGGTGCCTGCAGCTCAACGACGATCCCAGGGCCGAATCCGCCCAACGCGAGCTCGAGCTCTTCATCACCCAAGATCCTCAGGGTTTCGCCTTGCCCGAGCTCTGACCCGGCTTCTTTCCCCACCGTTCGCTCCCTACCGTTTCCTTACCCGCCGGCACCTAGACAACCCTGCCGGTCTAGCATTTTCTCCTCTTGGCATATGATTCGGGATGTGCTACGGTCTCGCTGCGGGGTCGCCACGGTGGCGGCCCTATTCCCGCATGGGGCACAGAGGTCGGACATCCCACACCGGATTCCCTTCTTTTCGAATCGCCGACCGACTCTTCTTGCGCCCTCCCTACTGTCTGAAAAATTCCCCAAAGCCGACACCGAATTCTCGAATCTCTACAACTCGGACCTGTATTTCTCGGACCCGCACTTCTCGGTGCTCCGAAGACGTCGGGCCGAACGAGACGGTTTCGCTTATGGGACGGAGATTGTCAAATGCTGAAGAAATCCTACTCCAAGACTCGTAAGAGCTGTCGCGTTACCTTTAAGCTGCCCGCCGACTTCGGTGCTGAGAATGCCGCGGTCCTCGGCGAGTGGAACGACTGGAGCCCCGAGTCTCACCCGATGGTCAAGCGCAAGGACGGTTCCTTGAGCACCACCATCTCCCTCGACGCCGGCAAAGAGTACCGCTTCCGCTACCTCCTCGACGGCGAGCGCTGGGAGAATGACGAGCAAGCCGACAGCTTCTCGGTCAATCGTTTCGGTTCCCAGGACTGTGTTCTCGCTGTCTGATATCTCTCGATCACCGTCGAAGCCGCGATTTGCGTCCCAAAGACTTTGGCAGATGCGTAGTCGGCTTCGACGGTGATGAGCTCTCTTCCCATCCCACTGATTCTTCTCGCCGGCGGTAGCCGCCGATACGAGCAGATGCCTGAGGAGGGTCAGGCTCACCACCCTCTCGACGGATATAAGGCTGCCTCGCTTCAGCTGGCGGGCAAGCCGATGATCGAGCACGTCTGCGCTCGCTTCCGTGAATCCGGAGCCTTTGATCCGATATACATTGCGGGTCCCCGCGACATCTACGGCGGATTCGAGCTGTCAGGCGCCGAGGTCATCGACACCGACGGCAATTTCGGCGACAACTTACGAAACGCCACCGAGCACGTTTTCGCCGCCCATCCCGAAAGCCGGGTGGCCTACGCTACCGCCGACGTCCTACCCAGCCTAGCGGACCTCAAAACCGCCACCGACGACTACGAGCGCTGCTCCCCGTGCTCTTTTTGGATGCTCGAGTGCCGGTCTCCAGAACAAAAACAAGAGCTCGGCTCCAGCTCTTGGAAACCCAAATATTGGATCCGCGGCGACCACGATTCAAAACCGGTTCCCACCCTGCCCGGCCATTTGGTCATTGCGTTACCGAAGGCCGTACGGCGACAGCTGCTTTACGACATTTTCGAAATCGCTTACAGCACCCGCAATACCTCGATCGGGTATCGCTTTCGGGTGGTCACGATCGGCATCTTTACCCGCCTCTTGCAAGCCGACTGGCGACGCCTCCGCCGCTTCCAGCCTCCGACGGTGACCCTTGAGATCTTGGGCAATGGAACCCGCTTTGCTCTGCATCTGAAACGGGGCATCGACCACGGTTTGATGGCTCGTCTGCTGGGCCGTATTTACCTACGCCGGGACTATCGTCGGCAGCATCGAGGAGAGATCGGTCGGGTCGCTGTCCTGGATGTCCTCACCTTGGCCAAGGATGTGGATACCCGGGAGGAAGCCAGGGAGCTCGGGTTGGCCATGGAGCCACCCTCGGGCTCGAATTAGTCGCCGTATTCCCCGAAGAAGCCGATAGAATAGGTCCTACTACCGAAGCCCCCTCGGAAACAGAATCGGCGGCCGGCCCGTGAGGCCGGCCCGCCGACCCCGTTCCACCCCGTGCAAACGGGCTGGGATCGAATCCACACGAGAAGGAAAATCATATGTCTCTTCTTGAGCTGCTCAGCCAACAACTCGATGACCAAGCCATCCGGAATATGGGCCGACAGTTGGGGGCTGATCCGCAAAGCACCTCGAAGGCGGTCAACGTGGCATTGCCGATGCTCGTCGGAGCTTTGGCCAACAACACCAAGGACCAAGGCGGCGCGCAGTCGTTGGCCGGAGCTCTCGACAGAGATCACGACGGCAGCATTTTGGACGATGTCGCAGGCTTCCTGGGCGGCGGCCAATCCTCCGGCTTGGGCGCGGGCATCCTCAAGCACATGCTCGGCGGCCGTCGCCAGGGTACTGAGACCGCCATCGGCAGGGCATCCGGTCTGGACTCCGGACAGGCGGGCCAATTGCTCGCCATGCTGGCTCCGCTGGTCATGGGAGCCCTGGCCAAAACCCGCCAAAACAACCAGCTCGATGCCGGAGGCCTCGCGGGCATGTTGGCCAACGAGCGCCGTCAGGTAGAACGGGCTCAACCCCAAGCCGGATCCCTGCTGAATCAGGTGATCGACCGGGACGGTGACGGAAATATCGCCGACGATATCGCTGAGATCGGCGCCGGTTTGCTCGGCAGCTTCCTGAAAAGCCGCCGCTGAGCCGCTACTGAGCCGCTACTGAGCCGTTGGACCTGGGGCGCGCGATGTCATTCCCAGAGCTGGATCAATTTCTCGAGGTGCTGCGCAAGAAGGGGCATCGTGTGACCCCGGAGCGGTTACGCCTGTTCCGAGAGATTTACTCTCACCACACCCACATCCACGCAGATTCGCTATTGGAGTCGATGAAGGAGAGGGGATTAAAAATCTCCCGCGCGACCCTCTATCGAAACCTGGATCTGATGGTGAAGTACGGCTTCGTGGAAAAGCGGCGGATGGGAGGCAACCGTTTCCTTTTCGAGCATGTCCATCCCGGCATGCGCCATGATCATTTGGTGTGCTCGCAGTGTGGCAAGGTGGTGGAATTCGTCAGCCCGGCGATCGAAGCCCTACAAAAAGAAATCTGCCGGGCCCACGGCTTCCATCCGGATCAACACACGCTGCAGATCCACAGCCTGTGCAGCGACTGTCGTCCCCTGCCGGAAAGCTGATCAGCCGGCCGGCTACTGAATCTCCATACCCAGCTCGTCCATCAGCACCACCAGAGGTCCAGGAGATTCGGTCACCGCCACGTCTTCGCTGAGAACCTGCTTGGCCTCGTCGATCCTGCCCATCTGAATCAGCATTCTGGCGTAGCGGGGCGAGGCCTCGACGTGCCCCGGCCGGGTTTCTCGAGCTCGGGCCAGAAACTTCAGGGCTTCCTCGAGACGACCTTGATCCTGATAAATATCCGCCAGCTTCAGCATGGCCTGCACCAAGTTGCCGTCCAGCTCATAGGCTTTGAGGAAGTAGGGCTCACCGGAGCCCGGCTCCAAAGCCTCATGCGCTCGCCCGGCAATGAACTGGACTTTAGGTCGGTCGGGGAAAGACGTCGCTAGGCGATTTGCTTCGATTCTGGCCTGCTGCTTGCGATCCAAAGCAAGCATGGCCCGGACCACCCCGAGGCGCGCTTCCACGGAACCGGGTCGCGAGTCCGACGAACGGCGATATTGATTCAATGCCTCGACGAAATTTCGATTCGACATCGCCTGCCGAGCGCGTTTCATGGCGGTGGTATAACCCACGTCCATGCGCGTGACTTCCATGGAAAAGGGATCCCGCATGAGAAATCCCTCGGGATTGGACTCCGGATCCGCCTTGGCCAAGTGGGCGTTGGCCACCTCCTTGGCACCGGCATCTCGGAAGGCGAGACCCAGGTGATAATGAATCTGCGGCGATTCCTGAAGCTTCAAGGCGCGGTCCAAAAGCTCTACGGCTTCCTCCGCCTCCCCGGCTCGGCGCTTCCTATCGGCCAGCAGTACCATGGCCCGCACATTGCTCGGATCCTTTTCCAGCGCCGACTCCAGATGCTCTCGGATCAACGGATCCGACACACCCTGCCCGATCAAGGTCTCCGCCAGCCTGACCTCCGCCGCTGAGTAGGTGGGATCCAGCTCCAAGGTCCGACGAAAAGCCTGCTCGGCGGCTTCGAGCTCGCCGAGGGTGGACATGGCAACCCCGTTGAGGAAGATCCACTTCGGGTTTCCGGGCTGCAGCTTGACGGCTTCGGCATAGGCCACCGAAGCCGTGCCTTGAAAGCGATAGATCTGAAACCACATGCCGAGTTGGCCGAGCCGATCGGCGATCTCCGCGTCGGCGGCGCCTTCGGCGACGGCTCCGTCGAGCGCTGCCCGAAGCTCGACATATTGTTCTTGGACGACCTCGTCCATCGAGTCGAAGCGTTCGGGCGGATCGAGCTGAGGAAGCTCAACCGACGGAGCTTTGCCACAACCCGACCCAATGGCCGCCCAGCCCAACACCACAAGGACCACGGCTCTCAGACCACTGGGTCCAGTGCGAAAACGGTTGGCGATGCCTGCCATCACTCTTCCCCTGCCGCGGTCGGGGCTTCCTTCCCGGTCCGCTCCACGACCCAATAGGAATCCAGCACCTCGGGCTGCGTTTGCATCGTCCAGCCATCGGGCCAAATCACCTCGACCTCGGGGATCTCGGTGGAAGAGCCCAGGCCGAAAAGGACCCGGGGATCGCTGCTGGACGCGTAGCTTCCGTCTACCCGCACCGTTTGCACCTTCGAGCTACCGTCGGCAAAGATCAGTCGGACCCTGGCACCCAAGCTATCCCGCCGAAGACGCCGATCCACGACCCGGATTCCCAGCCACCTATTCTCCGTGCCGACGCGATTGATCAGCAGGCGTGCCGGACCGCCGTTATTGGTCAGGATCACGTCGGCGTCTCCATCGTTGTCGATATCTCCCACCGCCAATCCTCGGCTCACCTCGAGATCGGTAATGCCGGGTCCCGCTTGGGGGGAAACGTCGACGAAGGTGCCGTTGCCCGAATTCCTGAACAATTGGTTCGGCTGCCGAAGGGTCACCTCTTCGGTGGTCGACACTCGCTTGCGGGTGGAGGTGACGGCTCCGCTGCAGACGATGATGTCCAACCAACCATCGTTGTCGTAGTCGAAAAAGTGGGTGCCGAATCCTGTGGATTCGTTGGTCAAGCTTTCCAGGCCGAAACTGGGAGTGTCGTCTTCAAACGACAGATTGCCCCGATTGCGGTACATGGTGTGGGACTCTCGGCTCAGGTGGGTCACGAAGATATCGTCGTCGCCGTCCCAGTCCACGTCGGCCAAAGCCAGACCCATGCTGGCCTCGGACCGACCGCTCCGATTGACCGCGCTGCCGGACAGCAGGGCTTGATCCTCAAAGGTCCCGTCACCCCGATTGACCCACAAGAAGTTGGGCGTCATATCGTTGGCGACGTAGAGATCCGGGAAACCGTCACGATTGAAATCACGGGTGACGACGCCCAGACCGTTTTGAGCCGCCCCGCGGATGCCCGAGCTCACCGATACATCCTCGAAAGTGCCGTCACCCCGATTCCTCAGCAGGGTGTCGACCTCCGGGCTGAACACCTGAGGGCTGCAATACTCTGGAATGCCGGAAGGCGAGCTGCAAGCGCGATTCTCCCCTTCAGGAATGTTGACGTAATTCGCCACATAGATATCCAGATAGCCGTCGCTGTCGATATCCAGGAACGAAGCGCTCACTCCCCAACGCTCGTCACCGACCCCGGCGCGGGCGGTGACATCCTCGAAGGTACCGTCGCAACGATTTCGCCACAGCTGATTCGGTCCGCGGTTGAGCACGTAGAGGTCGTAGCAGCCGTCATTGTCGATGTCTCCGACGGCCACGCCCATGCCTGCTCCGCGGGCGGTGATGCCCGCGGCTTCGGTCACGTCGACGAAGCGCAGGGGGCCCTCGACGAGCTTGCCGTCTTCCAGCCGCAGGAGATCGTTGCGAAAAAGACGGTCACCGATCGGGGTGCTGGGACTCGCGGCGCCCTCGACTTCCGTATCCTGGACCAAATAAACGTCCAGATCACCGTCTTGGTCGACATCCACCAAGGCCACACCCGAGCCCACGACCTCGGAGAGCAGCAGCTCGCCCGTCGCACCGTTCTGATGCACAAAGTCGATTCCGGCGTCGCGGCTTCGATCCTCGAAGATGAAATCCGAGGTTTGCCCGCCGGCACCGGATCCTGGAGACGCCGCCCCACCTTCAGCTCGGTCAGGGTTGCCGGAGTCACAAGCGACCAGCAGCGGGCAGGCCATCAAGGCCCAAAGAAAAACCACCTGAAACCCGGGAATGGATTTCAGGTGGATTCTCACCCGCCTTTCGGCTCGGTTTTGCAGAACAATCAAAGGTTTTGCAGAACAATCAAGCCGAGGCGTTCTAAGGCTGAGACTTGCTCAGGAGCGACGGAGCACGACGAAAGCCGCGCCGGCCAGCAAGAGAGCCAAGGCCAAGAGACCGGTCTCAGAAGCGGTCGGGACCTCGATGATCGGGGTCACAGGACCGGCAAACGAGAGGTTGTCGGTAGCGATGAAAATCGTCTGACCACCGATCGTACCCATCGTCGTCGCCAAGTTACCGGCGACCAATTGGCTGGCATTAGACGGCGGCGGCTGAATGCCACCGGAGGTGATGCCCGCGCGACCCGCAACCACGACCGGACCGGCAGGCGGAGCGGCGTAGGTGTGGGTGAAGTTGCCACGGTAACCGCGAACGGCCACGCCACCGACGGTGGTGGTGGTCGCGGTCAGGGGCAGGCCGGTACCCGGATTGTTGGTGGTGACCGGCGGCTCAGCGTTGCCGTCGCCCCAATCAATCGCAGGAACGTAGAAGCCGATCGAAGTCGCGTTCGATCCGCCGATGAAAGCTGTGGGCCATGCATAGTAGGAAACTGGCCAGCTGCCGGTGTAGTACTCGACGAAATCGATATCCAGATTCGTACCATCGAAGCTGTTCTCGATTACGCGTACACCCGCCACGAATTGCCCGGACGCTGGGGCAACCACAAAGGCCAGTACAACCAGCATGAGGGCTACTTTAGCCCAGCGTGCAGTCGTCATGTTTCCAATTCCTCCTCGGAACTCGTTAAGGATGTGGCAATTATACTTTGAAGGCCTCAAAGGTCAAGCGTTGAGACCTGTCAAAGACGGATTCCACAAAAAGAGTCAAGGACCTGTAACTGTCAGATTCTCCAGCATTTTTCGCACTTCCACTGTCCTGGAATCCTTCTCCTGGGAGTACTTCAAGAAGGCGTTGAAGTGATTCCGAGCCTTGGCAGGATCCGACATCGGACCGGCGTAGAGCATGCCCAGCTCGTAGTGGGCCGCCGGCAACTGAGGAACACGGCTCAGGGCTTCTCCCAAAGCAGTCAAAGCTTCCGAGCTTCTGCCGATCTTTCGGTAAAGGATGCCGAGATTGAGATGGGACGGCCAATACTCCGGATCCAGCTCCAGGGCCCTTGTGTAGGAACGCTCGGACTCTTCCGACCGCCCTTGCTCTTCCTGGGCGATCGCCAAGTTGTTCCAAACCTCGGGCAAGGTGCCGTCGAGATCCAAGGCGATCCGCGCGTAGCGCTCCGCTTTCGACCATTCTTCCTTGTCGACGGCGATCGCGGACAAATTGTTGTAGGCATCGACGTTCTTGGGCGAATCGGCGATCAGCTCCATCAACAGCTTTTCCGCCTGCTCAATTCGACCGTGGCGACGCAAGGCCACCGCGTAATTGTTCCTCGCCCCGGGATGCTTGGGTTGGACCGCGAGCACCCGCTCGTATTCTTTGCCCGCTGCTTCCAGCTGCCCGAGCTCCGCCAGTGCCCCACCCAAGCTGACGTGTAGGGACGGCTGCATGCGCGGGCTCAAACGCACCGCTTCTTTGAGGTGCTGAATCCCCTCGGTCAAGGCGCCCCTGGACACCAAAAGCGTTCCCAGGCTGCCGTGCAGATCCATGTTGCTCGAATCCGACTCCAGACCCCGGCGATAGGTGTCGATCGCCTCCTCGGCACGGCCCGTTCGTTCCAACACGCGACCGAGCACCACCCAGCCGAGGGCGTTGAAGGGATCATGCTCAACGGCCTCGCGCAGGCGGGTTTCCGCCGACTCAAGCTCGCCTCGCCGAACCTCGATCAGCTGGGCATAGGCCACGGAAATCTTGGGGATTTCGGAGAAATCCTCGATACCACGGGTCAGCAACTTTTCCACCTCGTCCTGGCGGCCGGCCCGGGCCATGAGGCGGGCTTTGACCAACAAGAACTCCGGATTCTTGGGATCCTTATCCATCGCCAGCTGAGCCAGCTCCAGCGACTTATCGAGCTCACCGCGATTGGCCTCCAAACGAGCCAAGACCACGAACATGCGGGTGTAGTCCGGGTCGATCTCAAGCGCACGCTCGGCGGTTCGAATGGCGGCCTCGACCTTATTCTGACCCTCCAAGGCTTGGACCAAATCCACCAGAGCCGCCAGATTCTCCGGATCTTGCTCCAACACCTTGCGCAGCTGGGTCTCAGCTCGATCGAATAATCGATCTTGCAACAGCTGGCGGGCCAGCTCGAGATTCACGTGCAGCCCGATCACTTCCTTGGGATCTGGGCGGGGGCCCGTGTCCTTATTGCCGCTGCCGGTAGACAAATATCCGAGGCTGCGCAGCTTCTCCTCCGATTCCGAATCGAGAGAGAGCGCCGCTTCGTGCTCGGAATCCTCGACGGTGCCCAGCAGCTCTGTCAGATCGCGGGTCAGGTCGTGGGAATAGCCAGGCTCGCGGTCGTGGACGTTGGTCAGCTCACTGGGATCGGCTTTGAGGTTGTAGAGCTCGGGGGTCGGTGCGTCGATGAATTTCCAACGCCCCTGGCGAAGCACCCGCAGCTTGGACCAACCGTAGGTATAGAAAGGAAGGTAGGTTTCGGAATAGAGGGCCCGATTACCCCCGGACTTGCCGGCGATGACAGGCAACAGGCTCTTGCCCAAAATCTCGCCCCCGGGCTTCAAACCCAAAAGCGCCAACAGAGTTGGGACGACGTCCACTTGGCTGACGTTCCCGGGCACTCTCGTGCCCTGTGGCCCCCCAGGAACCTTGAGCAAGAACGGAACGTGAAGGGTGGAATCGTAGGCGAGCATGGCGTGGGTGCGCTCGTTGTGCTCCCCAAGGCTTTCGCCGTGATCGCCGATCACCACGACGATGGGCTCTTGCCCCCCTTTCAGCCGAGGATGCTCCAACAGCTGTCCGATTTGGGCGTCCATGTAGGCGATCTCGCCGTCGTAGAGCCGTTCCCGATAGCGATCGCGATAGGGGGCCGGCGGCGAATACATGGCGTGGGGATCATAGAAGTGCGCCCACAGGAAGTAGGGCTCGTCGTCGTCCAAGGTCTCGAGCCAACCGGACGCGGCTTCGACCACCGCTTCGGCCGGACGATCCGCCACCATCCGAGGTCGGCGGTTCCTGCCCGTAGACAGGTCGTCGTCGTAGACCTCGAAGCCCTGTGCCAAGCCGTATCGACGCTCCAACACCGCCGCGGACACGAAGGCACCGGTGCGATATCCCTCGCTGCGCAGCTGCTCGGCGAGGGTCTCGACCTCCTCCGGCACGTATTGAATGCCGTTGTTGCGAACCCCGTGCTCAAACGGGTACAGTCCCGTCATGATGCTGGTGTGAGCCACCAAGGTGATCGGCGCCACCGAGTAGGCTTGCTCGAAGGTGATGCCTTCCTGGGCCAAACGCAAAAAAGTCGGCGTCGCGATGTCCTTGGCCCCATAGGGCTGAAGGTGATCCGCGCGCGTGGTATCTACGGTCACCAGCACCACCGGCCGGCGACCGATAGGAATATCGGCTCCGCCCTCGGAAGAGGAAGACTGCATCCGGCCTTTGGCCAACCAGATGAGAATACCGGCGGAGATCAGAAGCAAAATTACTCCGAGCATCCGCGAGACTTTTGAGCCGTTGGCCATACGAAGAATCTCTCCTAAATCTAGAAATCGGGGTCGCTGAAATGAAAGGGTCTCAACGCGAGATGAGGGCGCTCATCCGCTGGGGGCCTTTGGCTATCACGATAAGCCCCTTGAAGTAAACCAAACCGGAGACTATGCCATGAGATCTCGACCGTTCCTCACCACCGCTTTCTCACTCGTTCTCATCTCGGCCGCTACCCTAACCGCCCCGGCTGTAGCCCAGCAAGGCAAAGGTGGGGCCGCCACCGACCCGGCCTCGGTCGAGAAGCGGGCTTTGAAACGGGTATGGTGGAATCAAGAGAAAAAACTGGCGAGGATCAAGCTGAGCGAGCAAACCCGCAAGCAAATGGATGAGGTGGCCAAGGTCTTCCTGGCTGAGCGCCACGAGATCATGGGGCAGCGCACCTTCGACGCGTTCAGCGACGCCCTCGAAGCCGGTGATTGGGAATTGGCGACCCAGGAAGCGGACCGTCAGACCGAGCTCAGCGCCAAGGTCAATCGGGCCAAGATGCAGATGATGATCGACGTCATGAAGCTGATTCCGGCGGACAAGGTCGCCCAGATCCGCGAAGAGTTTCCGCTGTTGCTGCGTCGGGATTGGATCCCCGGCCGCGGCTTGATCCCGAGCCCCCGGGCCGCCTCTAAAAATCGAGAGTAAAAGCCCGTCAGGAGAGGCCGTAGACCGCCTCGGTTTTACGCCGCAAATAAGTCATCAGCGCCGCGGGCGATCGGGGCTCACCGGTCGCCCGTTCTATCAGCTCCCCAGCCTCGTACCGCCGTCCATGCCGATGGACGTGCTCCCGCATCCACCCCAGCAGCGGCTGGATCTCCCCCTCAGCGAACGCTTCCTCCAAAGGACCCAGATCTCGCTCGGCGGCTTCGAAGAGCTGAGCCGAGGTCATGGTCCCCAAGGTGTAGGTGGGGAAATAGCCGAAGATCGCCTGGGACCAGTGAATGTCTTGCAGCACCCCTTCCGAATCATCGGCGGGCCGGGTGCCCAGCAGCTCCCCGTAGGCGTCGTTCCAAGCCTCCGGTAGATCCGCGACCTGCAGATCGCCCCGAAATAGCGCTCGCTCGATCTGAAACCGAATCGCCACGTGCAAATTGTAGGTGCCTTCGTCGGCCTCGACGCGGATCAACGAGGGTTTGACCGTATGCAAAGCCGGCCAGATTCGATCGACGCTGCCGGCGGCGGCTTGCTCTGGAAAAAGCTCGGCAAACCGGGGCCACAACCAGGTCCAGAATCCCCGGCTCCGTCCCACCTGATTCTCGAACAGCCGGCTCTGGGACTCGTGCACACCGAGGGAGACCGCGTTGCCGAGGGGGGTGCGATGCCAATCGGCCGGCAAGCCCTGCTCGTAGAGCCCATGACCCGCCTCGTGCAAGACACCGTACAGAGCCGGACGCAGGTCGTCTTCTTGCCAGCGCCAAGTCAGACGCACGTCATCCGGGGCAATACCGACGCAAAAGGGATGGATCGCCGTATCCAAACGGCCGGCTTCAAAATCGAAGCCAAAAGCGGACGCCGCATATTTCGCCAGCTCTTGTTGTCGAGTGACGTCGAAGAAACCTTGGACCGGAGATTCGTCCACTTCCTTGCCGGAGTCCATCACCGCCCGGACCATGGGGGTCAGCTCCGCCACCAGATGATCGAAGAGCGGCACCAGCTCTTCCTCGGTGGCCCCGGGCTCGAAGCGATCCATCAGGGCGTCGTAGGGGTTGCCGTCCGGATCGAGGGCTGCGGCCTCCTCCTTGGCCAAATCCAAAAGCTCTTGGAGCTCGCTTTGGAAAAGGCTGAAATCGGCGGCCGCGCGGGCTTTTTGCCAGGCCATGGTGCCCCGGCTTCGGGCGATCGCTTTGGCTTTCGCCAAGTCCTCGGGAATCCTCCGTGCGCGGGCCGCGTCACGACGGGCCACCCGCGCCTGAGCTGCCAAGAGACTACCTTCGGGCGCCTCCGCGGCACAGGCTTCGATGACCTCCCACAGCTCGTCGTCGGTGACCGCTCGATGCTTGAGGGTCGCGACGGTGCCGCAGACATGGCTTCGAGAGACGGCTCCCCGGCTGGGCATATGGGTTTCTTGATCCCAGTCGAGCAATTCTTGCACCGAGCCTAAATCCCGGATGGCGCCCCAAAGCTCGTAAAGACGACGCTCATGCTTGGAAGGAGGCTCCGCCACGGCGGTATTCGTCTCTTTCTCAATGGAAGCGGGCGATTGCATCGATAGATCCTCCCTGGAGGAGTGTTAGTCCATTTGCCTGTCAGTGGATTCTACCGAGAAAACCTCTCCAGCCGGAAATTTCCCCCAATTTGCCGCGAGGCACTGCGAATCACTGCCAATAACCGGTCAAGGTGCGAGGGGTCAGCCCCCGCCGCGTGACGTCGACGTCCACATCTCGCCAACCACGATCTTTGCTCACACCCTGTGGGTAGTAGGTGATCAGATATTGGCTGCGCAGCTCTTCCTCGATCTCGCTGTAGACGTCGCCGAGATCGTCGTATTCCTTGGCGTAAAAAACCCGCCCCCCGGTGGCTTCGGCCAGCCGTCGAGCTCGGGAGGTGAAGGAACGGGACAAAAGACCCAGAACCGGGGTGTCCTTCGGCTCCTTCTTCATCAGGATCAAATAGATGGGAACGCCCATTTCCTTGGCGATGCGCATCGAGCTGCGGAAGGGGAATTGGTCGTCTTCGTCGGCGCCGTCGGAGAACACCACTAGCGCCTTGCGTCCCCGGACCCCCTGGAGCTGGACCAAGGAAAAGACGATCGACTCCCAAAGCGCGGTGCGGCCGGAGGCTTCGAGACCGTAGATGGACTCCACCACCCGGTCGACATCGTTGCTGGTGCCGCGGGCCAACCGTGGCACGCTGTCGAAATCGATGACGAAGGCTCGGTCGTGCTCGCCGAATGTGGAATATAGGAAGTCGGAGGCCGCTTTCTGGACCCGCGGTAGCTTGACGAACATGCTGGCGGAGGAGTCGATCGCCATGCCGAGGGTCAGCGGTAGGTCCGCGGCGTCGGAGAAGGTGGCGATGCTCTGGCGCACCCCTTCCTCTTCGACCTCGAAGTCTTCCTGGGTCAAACCGCGAACCGGACGACCGTCCTTGTCCGCGACCACCACGTAGAGCTCGACCAGATTGACCTCTACCCGCTCTCCCGCTTCCGGACCGTTCATGAACAGCACGTCCTCCGCCAGGGAGCCGTCGTCCAGCAGAGCGACCACGCGCACGTATCCGACGGGCCGATCCTCGGGCACGACCACCGACTGGCGGAAAGGGGGCGAGAAGAGGGTGGCGACCTGCTCGTTGTTCCAGAAGAACAACACGCGGTCGAGCTGCCGCTCAAGGGGCACGGAGACCTCGGCTTCCACCTCCACGGCGCCGACGCCTTTGGTGGAGGTGGGTCGAACGATCTCGACCGCCAAGCCGGCGTCACCGCCGTTGAGAATCGCCGAATCCCGTCCGGCTTCCACCCCCTGGGCGTCGTAGCCGATCACCGTCAGGGACTGGCGACGGGGTGTTCTTCCCAAATCCAGGCGGGTGGTCCAAGGGGGCTGGCGCACCGACGCCACTTCGCGATCGTCGAGCAGGAAGGACAGGCGGCGGATGCGATTGTCGTACACCGAAACGTCGAATTTCACCCGTCCTCGGAGCAGGATCTCGTCCGGCCGCTGGATTTCGAGCACGGTGGGACTGGGTAGGTAAGCCCTCGCCTCCTCGCCGGCGGCGCGCACCACCGTCGCCCTGCGACCACCCCAAACGCCGCCCGCTAGGTCTTCCACCAAGACGGCCACGGCCGTGGCATCGGGCGGCAAGTCGATCCGACGTTGGAAACGCCATTCCAATCCCGAGCTGAGGTCTTGATTCGGCAGGACCTCACGCAGGATCAACGGCTCCTCGTCCGACAATCCCAGGGCTTGCACGCTCACCCGCAGATCCGCCCGCGTGCCGTCCGCTCGCAGCTCGTCACCTTCGAGGTCGTGGAGGTCGAGGCGGACGTCCAGGGTGGCCCGGGCCGGGGCATCGGCTCCGCCCTCGGAATCGGTCTCGAGGACCTCCGGCACCTCTAGAACCGCGGCGAGGGTCAGGTCTCCTTGGGCTCCGGTGCTCAAGATCCGGTCCAATCGAAGGTCCGCCAAACCGACAGGGGTGCCGAGACTGCGCCATCGGGGAGCCCTGACGATCCAATCCGGTCGATTGACCTTGACCTCGATCGCCGCCAGCTCCTGCTCGTGGGTGACGGTGGAGCTCCAGGTTACCCAGCGACGTTGCCCCAAGCGGTGGATCGCGTCTCTCAAGGCGGGGTCCGTGGTCACGAGCTCACCGCCGGAGCCGGTGGCCAGGAGGAAGAGCGGTTTTTGCGGGTCCACCAGACGGACCTCGCTCGCATCTTCTTGTTCTTCGCTTTCGTCGTCGTTCTTGCGACCGAAGATGCGTCCGGGGCGCAGGGTGATGCCGGGCACCACGGTTTGTTGGTCATCGTCGCCGGTTTCTACGGCCGCGAATTCTGCGGCCTTTTGCTCCATGTCGGTCACCGGCATGGACACCGGGAAGATTACCCAGCCGGCGGCCGCCAGGGTGCGGGCCAGGGATCGCACCTCCGCGTCCAAGGAGCCTCTTTCGCCGACCGCCGCGCGCAACGCCTCGGAAGTCGAGGCATCGAGCCGCTCGAGGTAGAACGACAACGGGTCGAGGTCGAACCCTTCCATGACCACCATCAAGACCTTCGGACCCGTCGAACGGCCCACGCCCTCCCGGGTCACCCAGGTCACCAGCCGGCGAATCCGAATCTGGACCAGCTCACGTTCTTCGAAGATGGCTCGGCTGAGGGCGGTGACCCGCTCATCGAGGGGAACCGGCGGATTGGCGGTCGCCCCTTCCCGCCACTCGCGCAGGGCTCGCTCACGAATGGAATAGAGCAGACGCTCGCTGCGTTCCGTCAACGCCATCCTGCCCAGTCGCTCGGAAAGCACGAAGGGATCGGCGCTGCGCACCTGAACCTGGGGCTCGTCGTCCACCGAGGCGGACACCACCTCGATCTCGCCCACCGTCGCCAGGCCGGTGGTGGCATCGGACAAGGCGTCGGCGGCCCGACGCAAGGCGCCACGGCCGGCCAAGGCCTGGTCGAAATAGAGCACCATACGGCCTTTGGCGCCCGAGACCGCCAACGGACGACCCACTCCGGACACCCGGGCCGTGCCGGACGGCTCTTCGATGGTCAGATCGGAAACCCCTAGGCTTTCCGCCGGACGCCCTTGGCCGTCCAAAACCTCGATCCATGCCCCGGTGGGATGGGCCGGGTCGCTCGCCCACGCGGCGCCGGCGATCCAGCACCCTAAGAAAGCGAGCAGCAGGAAGGTGAGCGCCGGGGAACGGGATGCGCCTGAGCAGACCCAACGCTCCATGGGAAGTGCCAAATCGACCCTTCTGAGGGATTCGACGGGGGCATCGGACAACAAGCTCTGCGTGCGGTCGCCGGCGGGACGGGAGGGTGGGCAATGACTGTGCATAGGCCTCTAAGCGGGATGATGCGGGGTGAATCGGCACGATTCGAGCCGATGGGTGCCGACGCGATGCCGGCGACCCTCTATGACGTCTCAGATTTCACGTGCAATCCTCTTGCCGGCTGATACGCCACCGTCATTCCACGGGATAGCCGATCTCCTCGATCTCGGTTCGCAGCTCTCGAAAGCTCGCTTCCGGGTTCAAAGCCGCGACCAAGGAAGCATTCAACGGAACATGGCGATAGACCCGATCGATTGCGCCGGGGTGAACAGGTTGTCCGAAATATTCGTCACCCCAACGTTTGTAGGTCGCGGGACGACCATCGAGAAAACGCATGAGGGTCGCAGAGCCGTCGGGGTCCGGTCCTTCGGGGAATTCCAAATCCCCGATCTGCCAAGCCTTGTCGTCGAAGGTGCGCCAGACGCAGAAGGTCGTAGCTTCCCGGGAAAAGGCCGGCTCATGGAGAAAGCTCGAAAACGCCTCGGGCACACTGTCGAAGATTCCCGGCCAGGGTGCTTTGACCGCCATCGGGCAGTTGTGGACGAATCCCTTGAGCACCGCGCCTTGATCGTTGAAATAGAGCAACCAATCATCGCCTTCGCCGTTGCGCATCAAGCCGAGCTTGGCGTTGGCTTCCCAACGGTTATTGAAGGAGAAGTAACGAAACTCCCACTCCGGGCACAGAATAGCGTCCAAGGTGGCCAGCGATTGGCTCAGCCTCAACAGACCTTCGATATCGGTTAATTCCGACAGATCACGAGTCGAAATCATCGAGATCTCTCACCCCCAATTTAGTGCGCACGACCTTTGGATTTTAGCACACAGCTCACACCCACCCGACCTCTGTGACCACCGGCCGTCCCTAACGGCCACACCTTTATTTGAACGCTGCCAGCTCGTCCCAGGACCCTGCCTGCAGGGTGTCCTTGATCGCGTTCATGAAGTGATCCGCGTCGGCGCCGTCGATCAGACGATGATCGAAGGTCAGGGCAAAATAGCTCATGGTTCGGATTGCCAGGGAGTCCGCGCCCTCGGCATCGGTCACCACCACCGCCCGCTTCTCGATCGTTCCGATGCCGAGAATCGCCACCTGAGGCTGCGGGATGATCGGCGTGCCGAAGAGGGAGCCGAAGACCCCCGGATTGGTGATGGTGAAGGTACCGCCCGCACCTTCGTCGGGTTTGAGCTGCTTGGTGCGAGCACGATCCGCCAAGTCGTTGGCCGAGCGGGCCAAACCCACCAGATTCTTTTCGTCGGCTTTTTTCAGCACGGGAACAATCAGACCGCCCCCGGGCATCGCGACGGCCATGCCGAGATTGATGTCGTTCTTATAAACGATGTTGTTGCCGTCGACTGCGGCGTTGAGCTGAGGAAACTCGCGCAAACCTCGACAAACCGCTTTGAAAATGAACGGCATGAAGGTCAGCTTGGTGCCCGTGCCGCGCAAGAAGGCGTCCTTGCTTTGCTGTCGCACCTTGGCGACCCGGGTCATGTCGACATGGAAAACCGTGGTCACGTGAGCCGACGTTGCCTTGGAATAGACCATATGGGCTGCGGTTCGGGAGCGAATCCGGTCCATCGGCTCGATGGTGACGTTCTCCCCGGGGTGGTAGGCGGGCACCGAGAATCCTCCGGTGGGTCGGGTGGCCGCCGCCGGTGCGGCGGGGGCAGGGGCTGCGGCCGGAGCCGGTGCGGCAGCAGCAGGAGCAGCGACCGGCAGCTCGCCGGCGGCACGCTTCTCCAAATAGCCGAGAATGTCCTTCTTGGTCACCCGACCATGAATACCAGATCCCTCGACCGCCGAGATCTCCACACCCTCCTCGGCGGCGATTTTGCGCACCACCGGGCTGGAGAATTTGCGCAGCCGCTGCTCGAGGGTCAGGTCGCCGCCGTCCTCAGCCGGGTCGGATTGGACGGGGGCAGCGACCACAGAAGTCTCAGAAGACGGGCTCGACGCGGGCTGAGCAGCACCTTCGCTCGATGCTGTGCCGGCCGACGCGGCGCCGGCCGGCTTCTCACCGGCTTCGCCGATCAACCCGACCACCTCGTTGACCGGCACGGTCTCGCCTTCTTGGCGGCTGATCTCGATCACCACGCCATCGGCCGGAGCCGGGATCTCAGCATCGACTTTGTCGGTGGAAATCTCGAGGAGAGGTTGATCGCGTTTGACGGCATCCCCGACTTTCGCCAACCAACGGGTGATGGTGCCCTCAGCGATCGACTCGCCCATTTGAGGCATCAAGATTTCAGTCGCCATGATCTAACCTGCTCCTTGTTGATCTATCTAAATTCCGTCTGGAAATTACGTTCTCTAAAAAGCTCGGTCTCAGAAGTGGATCGCGTGCCCAACCGCTGCGTGGGCCGCTTCCATGACCGCCTCCGAGAGGGTCGGATGGGCGTGCATGGTGCGGATGAGCTCCTCCGTGGTGGTTTCCACGCTCAACGCCACACAGGCCTCACCGATCAAATCCGTGGCGTGAGCTCCGATGATGTGAACACCGAGCAGCTCGTCGTATTTCTTCTCCCGCACCACTTTCACAAAGCCTTCCGGCCGTTGCAGAATGCCGGATTTACCCAAGGCGGAGAATGGGAATTTTCCGACCTGGACGTCGTAGCCTTTTTCCTTGGCTTGGGCCTCGGTCAAACCCACGCTCGCCACCTCGGGATCGCAGTAAGTGCACGACGGCACGCGGCCGTAATCCACCGGCCGCGCTCCCCCGTAGCCGGCCATATGCTCCGCCGCCAAAATGCCTTCCGCCGACGCCACGTGGGCGAGCCAAGGGGTGTTGACCACATCGCCGATGGCATAGACATTCGGCACGGAGGTCCGCATCATTTCGTCGACCTCCACATAACCGCGATCGGTTTTCACGCCGATCTGTTGCAGACCGATCTTCTCGGTCACCGGCGCCCGGCCCACCGCCACCAGCAGTTGCTCCGCATCGAGGGTTTCCGGCTCGCCGGCCCGTTGCAGCTGCAAACGAACACCGCCGTCCACCCGCTCCACGGATTCGAGCTTGGTCTCGACCATGGCCTTAATGCCCCGCTTGCGGAAGACCTTTTCCAGCTCCAAGGAGACGTCCTCATCCTCGATCGGCAAGAGGCGAGGCAGCATCTCCACGATGGTGACCTCCTCGGTGCCGAAGGATTTGAAGATGGAGGCGAATTCCGTGCCCACGGCGCCCGCGCCGAGCACCACCAGAGATTTGGGAATGCGCTGCTGCTGCAAGGCATGATCGGAGTTGATGATCGCTTCCCCGTCGCTGGGCGCGATCGGAATCTCCCGGGGCACCGAGCCCGTGGCGATCAAGATATTCTTGGTCTCAAAGGTCTCGGCCACTCCACCCCGTTGCACCTCGACCCGATTGGGACCCACCACACAGCCGAAACCGTGGATGCCGTCGATTTTGTTCTTCTTGAACAGAAATTCCACACCCTTGGCGTTCTTGGCCACGACCTTGTCTTTGTAGGCGTGGGCTTGACGCATATCGACCGTCGGGTCTCCGACCTCGATGCCGATGCGCGACGCGTGGCGGATCTCGTCCAACGTGGAAGCCGTGTGCAACAACGCCTTGGTCGGAATACAGCCACGGTGCAGGCAGGTACCACCGAATTTGGGGTCCTTCTCCACCACCGCGGTGCTCAAACCCAACTGGGCGGCGCGAATGGCGGCGACATATCCGCCGGGACCGCTACCGATAACAATGAGGTCGTACGTTTTGCTCAAGAGCAGCTCCTGAAGGGTAGAAAACGATATTTGGGGGGCAGGCTGATACGCCGACAACGGAGCTCAAGAGCCGAGCTTCGACGAATGCTCAGTCTACCTCGACCGGCTCGGCGGCATAACGCCCCTTGGCATCGCGCACGATTCTGCCCCAGGGACGGTCGGATTCGTGCTCGAAAATGCACAGCCACTGCTCCTCCTCCGCCCTGGGAATCCAAAGCTCTTTGTTTTCGAGCGTTTGCAGCGGATAGAGGTCGTAACCCATCACCCAAGGAAACGGCACATGGGCCGCCGTGGGGATCAAATCGGCCCAAAACACACCCTGTGTTCCTTTGGATCCGCCGTCCAAGCGCACAATGCACATATTGGCGTTGTGGCCCGGCACCTCGATCACCTCGACACCTTCCATCGGCGTCGCTTTGCCCTCGAAGAGCTCCGCTTGACCCGATTCGAAGACCGGCTCCCAATTGTCGGGCTGGTAGCTCGCACGATCCCGAGCATTGGGGCGACGGGCGTGCTCCACCTCTCCGCGGCTCATCCAATAGCGAGCGTTCGGAAAGGTCGGCACAATGCGCCCGTCTTGCTCCCGGGTATTCCAACCGCAGTGGTCGAAATGCAGATGGGTCAGCACCACGTGGGTGACGTCGCCCAGCTGATACCCGGCATCCTCGATCGCTCGGGGCAACCGACGGGCACCTTCCTCCAGGCCGAAGATGTCCCTAAATTTGGCGTCGTTTTTGTCGCCGATTCCGGTGTCGATCAGCAGCAGCTCCGAGCCGCGCTCCACCAACAGACAATGGGTCTGCATAGCGATGCGATTGCGATCGTCGGCGGGTTTGTGCCGTTGCCAAAGGGGCTTCGGCACCACACCGAACATGGCCCCGCCGTCGAGTCGGAAGGCGCAATCGTTGACCAACGTGAGCTTGAGATGACCGAGCTGCATAGCGAACCGGGAGATCAACCGCGGGCGGCTTGCCAAACGTCGACGCAGCCCTTGAAGTTCTCAGCGATCTGCTGGATGGCGGCTTCGGCAGCGGCTTCGCTCGGATTGGCGAGGTAGGTTTTCAGCGGCTCGCTGAAATTCGTCCGACCGACGGCAAAGCCGATGTAGCCGTCCAGTGGGGCGGCGACCTTCAGCCAGCGGTGCACACTGTCCTTGTCGGAGCCACGGCCGAGCAGGATGTTGCCGACGGTTTCGCGACCGGCGCCGGAGCGGGTTTGGGCGGCCACAGCCTTGGCGTCGTCCTCGCTGTCGAGGCCTTCGATCTTCCAGATGTCGGGCTCGATGCCGAAATCCTGAATCTCTTGGATGGCTTCGAGCATGAGCTTCGGCCGCATCTCGGAATCGTAGCGATCACCGAGGGCTTTGTCCTCGTCGGTGGTCGCCGGCACCAAAAGCTCGAACATATAGTGGCAATCGTCGCTGCTGTGGACGAAATCGGAGATCTGCTTGAGGCGAGCCATTTGCTCGCGACGGCCGCCTTCGTCGACCCGGGGATGGTGACGCACCAGAACCTTGACGATGTCCGGCCGTACGAAACGGAGATGATCTTGCCAAGCCGCGCCGTATTCGAAATCGAAGATGGGTTGACCGGATTTCTCGACACAAACCGCCACCGGAATGCCCCGGCGTTTGGCGTCGGCGATGATCGGGCTACCGAATTGGGTGTCGATCAGAATGCCGACGGTGTCCGCGGGCACGCCCAGCTCGATCGAGCGCAGCAGACCCCGGTAGACGAGGGTCTTAGCGCCGGCGACGGCACTGTGCTGGTCGGCGGCCGGAGTGATTTCCGGGTCGCCGGTGAGACCGAAGAAGCCTTTCGTAAAGCTACCGCGGTGGTCGAAGGGTTGCACGAACAACGGACGATCGTATCCGATAGATTTCAAGGGAAACCTCCTGAGCTTCAGGTTCCTGAGTTTGGGATGATTCGGGACCCGGGGGTCGAGAAATTTAGGCGGGAAATACCCCGGATAGGCCTTTAGTAAACCACATTCTCCGACTCCTCGACAAGCTCAACGAGGCCCGCGGCACGTCGGAGCCCGATCTTTACGGAGAGACCCGATGCAAACAGCAGATCCAGCGGCAAGAGCTTGGTCAGAGCCCGTATTGGTCACCGGCGCCGGAGGCTTCATCGGCCGGCACTTGATCCGCCGCCTGCGCGAAGACGGTGTCGACATGCAAGCGCTGTTGCTGCCGGACGAGCAAATCCCCGAAAACTGGCAAGACGTCGAGATCCTGCGCGGCAACGTCACCGACGCCGACGCCATGGCCGAAGCGGTGAAGCAGGTCGGCACCGTCTTTCATCTCGCCGCGGTGGTCACGGATTGGGGACCGGAGGAGCTGTTCCAAGCGGTCACCGTCGACGGCACCGCCAACGTGCTGCTGCCCGCCGCCAGATACGGGGTCCGGGCGGTTCTGGCTTCGTCCATCGTGGTCTATGGCGACGATTTGGGCAAAGGTCCATGCCGGGAGGATCGGCGCTACGGAGCCGCCCAAGGCCCCTACAGCCGGGCCAAACAGGCCCAAGAGCAACTGGCCCTACGCTTAGCGGAGGACACCGACCTCGAGCTGACCGTGGTCCGGCCGGCCAACGTTTACGGCGTCGGCAGCCGCCCATGGGTGGAGATGGTCCTGCCGCTGCTGCGCCGGCGGGAATTTACCCTCATCGCCGGGGGCGAGCACAACGCCGGTCTGTGCCACGTGGAAAATCTGGTCGAGATGCTGATGCTGGCGGGCAGCCGAGCCGACGCCGTCGGTCGCGTCTACAACGCCTGCGATCCTTGGGATATCACCTGGAAACGTTATTTCAGCGACCTCGCCCGTTGCGCGGGAGCTCCGCCTCCTCGCTCTTTGCCCCGTTTGCCGGCCAAGCCGATCGCCGCGTTGTTCGAGCGCTGGTGGCGTTGGACGAAACGTGAGGGACGTCCGCCCATGACCTTCGAGGCCCTCAATCTCGCCGGCTCGAACCACCAAATTCCCATCGATCGTGCGCGCAACGAGCTGGGTTACGAGCCCCGGGTCACCTACGAAGAGGCCATCGCCGAGCTCGAAACCCACCTGCGCGAATCAAACGGCTGAAACTTTCATCGCGGCCTCCGAGTCTGTCTAAAGGACAGGTCTGATCGACGGCACAGTTGCACTTTGCTGAGCAACCGTGTCTCACCGGGTGTGGCACCGAGCGACGGTCCACATCCAAGAGATCCAACGGAGGCTGCTATGTACGACCCGCGATCCGGCGACCCGCGATCCGGCGATCCGCGATCCCGCGAACCCCGAGCCGGCGATCCGCGACCGGGGCGACCCGCCCGCAGAATCGTCCCCTTCTTCCTTGCCGGGTCACTCTCGGTGCTCAGCTGCCTGAGCTGGGTGGCCTGCGATCGCGGGACCTCTTCACCCTCCCGCAAAGACGACCGGGCGGATCAGGTCGAGGCGGACAAATCCGGGCTGGTCGGACCGGAAACGCAGGCCGAGGCCTTGACCTTGCCGCCGCTCGCGAAGATGCAACGGCCGCGGGCGAAAAAAGTCCCGATCCCAGACCCGACGCCCGACGAGTCGCGAGATACGTCACCGGAAGCGTCGGTGTACTTCGATGCCCCGTTCCCGGACGCACCCGTCGACGGGGATCGGTCCTCGTTGCCGAGGATCTCCGAGACCCTGACGGTTTCCGCCGACGAGACAACCATCAAAGGGGAAGTCGAGGCCGATTCGTTGTCCTTGGAGGAGCCCGAGCTTCCGGCCGTCGACGATCTTTCCTTCCCCGACCCCGCCTCCGAGCCGCAACCCGCGGGCCCGGCCGACCTTTATTCACAGATCGGCGATGGGCAAATCGGCGGGGCGCTCGAAGGAAAGGCCAAGCCACAGAATAGATCGTTTCAAGGAGGATCGTCCGATTTGCGATCGGCCGACAAGCGGATCGCCCGCCTGGACGAGACTCGTCCGCAGACACCGGTGCCCCTCGGCCCCCCCGAGACCCGCGCACGCTCCAGGGCCCGCGCATGGCTCACGGATCGTCAAAGGATCGAAGGGCTGACCTTCCAAGAAGCCCGCGGCTATTGGGCCAACACCTACTTACCCGGAGATCCCGGGCTGAGATTTCTCCAAGCTCGGCTCTCGGCCCAGACCGCCGTCGACCCGGAGCTCGGTCGGCCCGGCACCCAACCTCCCCACGCTCTGAGCCGGCGCCCTCGGCCACCGTTCGACCCACCGTCCCACGCCGCTCTCGGCCTTCATCTCCACGCGGATCAAAGCGCCCTGGAAGGCCGCTCCCGACTCCTATTGCAGGTCGGCTTGCAAGCCACCGAGCGGTTCGGCGGCCGACGCACAGCCATGAATCTCGCGGTGGTCCTGAGCCTCCCCGCCTTGGCAACCCATGGAGGTCCGGACGACTCACGTCCCGAGAACCTGCCGGCTCAGGATCTCGAAGCACTGCGGCAACTGCTCTTTGCCTTCGCCGAGCAACGGGATTTTGAGGATCGCTTCAGGTTGTGGGTCGTCGGCCGCAGTGGCGGTTTGGTGTTGTCGGCCAAGGATTTTCGACACGGTCCGCTGGCGGTGCTGTGCGAGCAGCTGGCCCGCGGCGAAGAGCTGCCGGGGCCCACCCTCGACCCCACCCAAGTCCTGACCATGGCCCTCGAGGACCTCGCCGCCACCGACGATCCCTCCGCGCCCCTCGGCTCGAGCGGATTGGTGTGGATTGAGACCACGCCCCAGACCGGCTCTCCGGCGTTGGAGGCTCAGATCCACTCCGCGGCAGTCGCCGGCTTGCCGACCACCACTTTCGGCATCGGCAGGAAAGTCCGCTCGGATACCCTGGAGAGCTGGGCCCTGATCGGACAAGGTCGGCACTACAAAGCCGTCCGCGCCGATCGAGCCGAGCTCCAAGTGCAACAAGAGCTGGAAGCCGCCGCCCGAACCGTGGCCCGAGCCGTGCGCCTGAATATTCGCCTGGCACCCGGGGTCGAGCTGGTGGACGTCCTCGGCTCGCACCCCCTCGACGAGCTCGACGCCGGACGGGTCAAAGCGGTTGAGCACAGCGTCGACCTGCGGTTGGCCCGTCGCCTGGGCATCACCGCCGATCGCGGAGACGACGATGACGGCATTCAAATCGTGGTGCCCTCGTTCTACGCCGGCGATTACCACACCATTCTGCTCGACGTGGTGGCCGAGCCGGGCCCCATCGCCGAGGTCACCGCGAAATTCAAGGATCTGGTGCACCTCGACAACGGGGTCGCCCGCGCTCACTTAACCCTCGAACGCGGCGAGCCACGCTTCGGCGCTTACCAACGCGCCGTCTTGCTCGACCACCTCGCCCACGAGCTGCAAACCGCGTTGCGCTCCGCCGGAGACGCGTGGAGCCGAGGACGGACCGCCGAGGTCCACAACACCTTGAGCCGAGCCCGCGATCTGCTCACCGGTTTGGCCGTCGAACGTCCAGAGCTCCTGGGTCATCCGATCTTGGAAGAAGACTCACACATGATTGAGCGCTTCATCACCTGGATCCCTCGATCTCCCCAATGGCTCGACGAGTCCCTCCGCTACGCCGGATGGCTGAAAGCCCAACCCGCGCCCGAGCTCCCAGAATCCTGAGCCCTGAGCTCTAAGCCCTGAGTCCCGAACTTGCGCCGACGCCATTTTCGACGCCCGCTGCCCGCCGAAAGGAAGCATCATGTTTGATCGAAGCGCCGCCCATGCCATCTCGTTTCGTCGCCAACTCCCATTCCTTCACCAATCCTTGGTGTTGCCACTTCTCCTGCTCGGGCTGATCTGGCTTCAACCCGCTGAGGTCTTCGGGCAAGAGGTCTTCGGGCAAGAGGTCCCAAGGCAGGACGATCCCGCGCGCGGCGACACCGCCCAAGGGACTCAAGTCGCCGGCAGCGTCGGCACGGTCGAGCTTCCTCGGGGGGTCTACGATCGCTTGGTGGACGCGGCGAGGGATCCGAAACAGCCCGCCAAGCCCGCACCGGTGGCCTGGGCCTTCGGCACCGCCGAGGTCAAGGTCAACGTCGACGAGCGCGGAGCCGCCCGGGTCGACGCCCAGGTTCGTCTCAGCGTGCTCGAAAACGGCTGGGCGCTGATCCCCGTCTTGGGCGCGGGCACCGCGGTCGATGAAGCGGAGGTCAACGGCAGCCCGATCCAGCTGGTCACCACCAACCAGGGTCTCGCCTGGAGCACCGAGCAACGGGGCAACTACGAGCTGCGGCTGTCCTATCGAGCGGACGCCTCCGCGTCCGACGACGGATTCTCCTTGGCTCTGCCCATGCCTCCGGCCTCGTCCATCGTGCTCAACGGCTCTTTGTCCGGCTCCCATCCCGAGTTGGCGATCATCCCGTCGGCGGGGCGCAAGATCGAAAGTAAGGGCGGTAAGACCACCTTCAACGCCACGCTGCCCTCCACCCAGGGGGTGCAGCTTTCCTGGCGTCGAGCCGTCGATCGCGGCCACGCCCTGTCGCGGGCGGTCTATCGCGGCAAGCTGCAATCCGGTGCCCTGCGCTTCGACGGCACCCTCAACGTGGAGCTGTTCACTGACGACCCCTTGGTGCTCGATCTCTTGCCCCTGAACGTCACCTTGCAACAAGTGACCGTCGACGGCGAGGAGGCTCCGATCGTGACCCGTGGTGGATCGTTCGCGACCATCGTCTTGGGTCGGGGCAAGCACACCATCCGCGCCGGTTTCGAGGTTCCCCTGGGGTCCGGCGAGGGTCCGCCGAGTGTGCGAGTCCAAATTCCCAGGGTGCCGGTGTCCAGCTTCGAGCTCGAGCTACCGGGCAAAAAAGAGGTGACGGTCGTGCCCGCTTCGAGCGTCGACATGCGTGCCGGATCCGGCGACAATACCCTCGCCGTGGCCCACGTGCCGATGACCGACGGGGTCACCATCGGCTGGACCGAAGCGGTCCCGGAGGCGATCCGCGCCGAGACTCGATCGAGCGCCGCCCTCTACCACGCGGCCCACGCCGAGGAAGGCGTGCTCTTCGTGCGCGCCCTGGTGGATCTCGAGGTCACCCGCGGCGACATGGGAACGGTCCAGCTCGAGGTGCCCACCGGGGTGCAGGTGGCCTCGGTGCAAGCGCCGAACGGCGGGGTCGTGGACTGGCGCCTGGGCGAGCCCAAAGCCGACGGCTACCGAGATCTCACCATCTTCCTCGACCGTCGCCTGAAGGGTGCCATGGCCCTCGAGGTACGCTTCGACCGTTCCCTACCCCAGGAAGAGCCCATGCAAATGGCCCTGCCTCTGCTGCGCTCCGCCGACGCTCAGCGACAACGGGGCATGGTCGCCCTATTGCAAAGCCGGGACCTGACCCTGGAGCCGATGGTCGACGACAGCGTCACCCGGGTCGGCGAGAATCAGCTGCCCGCCCACATCCGGGAGGCCCTCGAGCTGACCGTCGCCCACACCTTCAAATATGTCGAGGATCCGCCCTCCCTGGTGGTTCGAGCCGAGCGGCCGGAACGGCGCCAAGGACGATTCGACGTGCAGGTCGATACCCTCGTCTCCTTGGGCGACGTCACCCTCGAAGGCAGCTCGACCCTGGAAATCGACGTCAAGTCGGGCTCCTTGTCGGACCTCAGCCTGCGGCTGCCGGCGGACACCCATCTGCTCAGCCTGTCGGGGCCGTCCGTGCGCCAACACGACATCGAGGAAAGCGCCGACGGCTCCACCGTGAGCATCGAGTTCACCCAAGAGATGGATGGTCAATTCCGCATCGAGGCGGGTTGGGAGCGCATCCTGACCGACGGAGAGCCCAAAGTGCCCGTACCGATCCCCTCGGTGACGGGGGCCGAGGTCGAGCAAGGGCGGCTGGCGGTGGAAGCGCTGTCCGCCGTCGAGGTTCAGCCCGCCGAGGTCAACTCTCTCACCGTGCTCGACATCGCCGAGCTGCCGCGACGTCTGGTTCTGCGCACCACCAACCCCATCCTGCACGCCTACAAATACGTCGGCAGCGATCGCGACTTGGTGCTCGGGGTCACCCGCCATCAGGTGGTCGAGGTGCAGGAAGCGGCCATCGATCGAGCCCACTACCAAACCCTTTACACCCGCGACGGCCTGGCGGTCACCCGCGCCCGCTTCACGGTGCGCAACAGCCGCGAGCAATTCTTGCGCTTGCGCTTGCCCGAAGATTCGGAGATCTGGTCCGCCTTCGTCGACGGCAAGCCCGAGAAACCGGCCCGCACCGACGACGACGACGGCCGCTGGCACCTCATCCAGATCATCCACCAGACCCGACCGTTCCCGGTGGAGGTGATCTACCAGACCCCGGCGACGCCGATCCAAGGCTTGGGCAGAATCCGAGGCCGGCTGCCCAAACCGAAAATCCTGGTCACCGAAAGCCGCTGGGACGTCTTCGTGCCCCGGGGTGTCACCTACCACAAACCCCGCGGCACCATGGAAGTGGTCGCCACGGCCAAACCCGTGGCTGAAAAGGAGCTGGAAGAGCTCAAAGCCGCCCCGTCCGCGCAGGATCAACATCTCGATCCCCTGCGCCTGATGGTGCCGACCACCGGCCTTCGCTTCTCCTTCGAGAAGCTCTACGCCAACCAAAGCGACGACGACATCGGATTCGAAATCCCCTACGCCACCGGCCTCGGCGGCTCCATGGGCCGATTCGGCATGCTCGTCGGCACCCTCTTCCTGTGGCTCGGCCTGCTGCTGGGTCGCACCGGACGACCCCGGCCCGGCCTCGCCGTCGCCGCCGTCGGCCTGCTGCTCACCGTCACCCTGGCCTACCGCTACCAAGTGGCCATCGGCACCGCCCTCACCCTCTCGGCCGTGCTCGCCGCCGCCTGGATCGGTTATCACCTCTGGCGTCGGCGTCCCGTGCGCCGAGAGTCGGCCGTCCATTCGGAGACTTGACGGCACTTGCCTCGGCACGGACGGTCGATCTAAGGTCACAAGCTGGTCGCATGGTCACATGCTGATCCCGTGGTAATCTGCGTCACCATAGCGGGAAATAGCAACGGCTCGTTATGATCAGAATCGACTTCGGCCCATCTCTGTCGAGCATCGGGTCCAATCTGACTCGAGCAACTTGAATGCAGGACTTGAGAGATATTGAATGGTGAAGGTGGCGCTGCCAATTGAGCATTGTGAATCTTCAACCGAAGCGCCCTCAGGCGTGCTTTTAGATTCCGATCTTGTGGTCAATGGACAGTCGATTCCTCGCCAGCGAATTCTGGGCGCCTACTACACCCCTGAGGGAGTTGCCGAGGATCTGGTCAGGTGGGCGCTCAACAGCGCCCCGGGTAGGATCCTCGACCCCAGCTTTGGCGGGTGTGCTTTCATGGAAGCGGGAGCCAAGGTCCTTGAGGAGCTCGGCAGCGAAAGCGTCGGAGAGCAAGTTTTCGGCGTCGACGTCGACCCTTCCTGTGTCCAATACGTGCGGGACAGCGAGAGACTTCGCGAGTCAAATTGCATTTTCGAGGATTTCCTCGCGCTAACTCCTTACCGTCTAGAAGGAACGCCGTTCCGAGCCATCGTGGGTAATCCGCCCTACGTACGCCATCACTGGGTCAAGAATCAAAACCGCATAGCAGCCCGGCGAATTGCCGCTGAATGCTCCGTCACGTTGCCGGAGACCGCCAGCCTTTGGGCATATTTCGTCTTGCGGGCGACGGCGTTCCTCGAGCCCGGGGGACGGCTGGCACTGCTGGTTCCAGAAGCGATCCTGCAAGCCGACTACGCGGCGGCGGTGCGAGCTGCCCTGAAAACGAGCTTCCGGCGAGTCCGGCTCATTCACCTGCGCGAACGCCTGTTCAACGACACGAAGGAACCGGTGGTGGTGGTCGCAGGTGAGGGCTTCGGGGTCGCTGGATCCATCGAGGTTCACTCGGTCGACACCGCGGGGCAGCTTCGGGAGCTGCTACAAACATCGGTGAGCGCCTTTCGTCGGAGATCTGCCAAAAACGCTCAGCAAACCCTCAAAAACGGCCGTAGGGTTTCGTCCAAGGCGCTGGCAGCGATGGCTCAAGTAGAGTTGACCAGAGGCACCTCGGAGCTGGCCGGCATAGCCACCACGCGCATCGGTATCGTCACCGGCGCCAACAGTCATTTCATCCGGACCGAAAGCGACCTGCGCCATCTCGACGTCCCCTCAAGGGCACGGCACGGGATCGTTTCCCGAACGAAGTGGCTCGCTGGCATCGACTTCACGACCGAAGACCATGAACACGTCGCAATGTCGGGAGAGCGAGCCTATTTGGTCAGGCCGTCGCCGGATTTGGAGCATCTTCCCGGTGTCCGTCGCTGGATCGAGGAGGGCGAAGCCGCGGGGGTCGACACGCATCACAAATGCGAAAAACGTGATCCCTGGTTCCGGGTCGACCTGCCGACTCGGCCCGATGCCTTCCTCACCTCCACGCGACTTGGACCTCCACGCCTGGTGATCAACAGAACCGATCTGTGTTGCACCAACACCCTTTACGCGGTGAGGTTTAAGCTTCCAAAAGGCGTCCAACCCGAATGCATCGCTCTGGGGTTCCTGACAACCTATGTTGCCCTCTGGGCTGAGCTCCACGGGCGGCGCTACGGCGGTGGAGCTCTGAAGCTGGATCTCAGTGCTCTGGCTCGGTTGCCGGTCCCGATCGTGCCCAGCTCCATTCATGATTTCGTGGCGGTCAATGAGGCGCTCCGGGCCGGTAGAGAGCATCGTGCTCGCGAGATGGCGGATCGAGCGGTCTTACAAGAAGGGCTTGGTATTGAAAAAGCTACCCTCAACGACATGAGAACCGCCCTTCGTGATCTGGCCCGGCAAAGGGTGCCCGACGAGAAAGAGTCCTGTCTTGGCGAAGTTTACGGTTGATACCCATCTATTTCGCGAGCTCGGAGAGCTTCTCGTCGGCCGCGATTCAACAGCTCTCATCGAGCTGATCAAGAATTCCTATGACGCGGACGCCACCGAGGTCGTGGTTCTGGGTCGACATCTCGATGATCCCGAGAAGGGCCTCATCACGATTTCGGACGACGGCACCGGCATGACCGGGACACAATTCGAGCGAGGCTTTCTGCGGGTGGCGTCGCGCCTCAAGGATAGTGGTGATCGGAAATCCAGGAAGCTTTCTCGCCGGTTCACCGGGGCTAAAGGCATTGGACGGCTCGCCGCTCACAAGCTGGCCAAGCTGCTCGAGGTGGAGAGCATCCCTTGGCCATTTGATGAGGAGGACGGCTCGCAGCCTAATCCATCCGACGACGAGCGCCTTGCCATCGATGCTCGCATCGATTGGGACGCCGTTGAGAAATTTGAAACACTCGACAAAATCGATGATTCAGACGCGGTGACGGTTCAGCACCTGCCTGTCCCTTCTTCTGCGAGCAGCGGCACTGTTCTGCGCTTGTCGAAGCTGCGCAGGCGTTGGACGAAATCGGAGAGAGCTCGCTTCTTCGCCGAAGTCCAGTCTTTCGATCCGCCCGCCTTCCTCACGCGCAAGCTTCGACGATCCATCGTCGAGGAAGAGCTGCTTTTCGACGAGCCTCTGGTTCGCCTGGCTTCGTCGGAAGGCCGGCAATTCTCCGTTCGCCTTGAGGGCGAATTCGCCTCAGGCGACGACTATTGGCGCCTCATGGAAGAGCACGCCTCTTGGGTCATTGAGATCCGGTGTCGTCCCGGTGATCCGAAGGTCCACTACGCCATAGCGCCAACCAAGAGGACTCTCAAGGACCTCCCTAATGCCAAGCCGTACTTTGCCGACCACGACCACCCGGCCGCGGAAACCGGACCATTCTTCGACGCCAGACTTTTTCTGCGCAAAGGCAACTTGGCGGTGACGGGTGACCAGCGCACCTGGGCAAGCCGCTCGAGCGGGGTGCGGGTCTATATGGAGGGATTTCGTGTCCTTCCTTATGGTGAGCCGCAAAATGACTGGCTGAAAATCGACGCGGACTATACCCGGCGAGCCCGGACGCTCGATACGCTGAAGAACTGGGATCTCGAGGACCTGGACTACCCAGACGACAAAGATGCGGCGCTTACTTTTTTCCCCAACAACAACTATTTCGGAGCGGTCTTTCTCGTTCACGAGCATGCGGAGAACATGCGCATGCTGGTGAATCGCGAAGGCTTTGTGCCCGAGGGCGGCTACGATCACTTGACTCTTTTGGTCCGTACGGGAATTGACCTCTGCACCCGCGTTTACGCTTCGGCGTCCTTCCTTGATCGAGAGGCCCGAAGAGAACGCCGCCGCAAGGCACGCACTGAAGCTACAGAAGAGCCCTCGAAGCTACAACAGGATTCTCCAGCATCAACCCCTTCCAAGCTTGGGGCAAGCCTTCGAGAAGCCACCGACGTGATCGCCAAAACCCGCGCCCACCTGATTTCCACGGGTCAGGGCCACGAAGCCAAAGATCTGGCCGATAAGCTGAGCGGCGTCTCCAAGGAGCTCCGAGCGCAAATAGACCGAACGGACGAGATGATTTCCGAGCAGTCGCTGCTTCGGGTCTTGGCTTCGGTCGGAACCCAAATGTCGGCGTTCGTACACGAGATCCGGTCCCTGCTCGGTGCAAGCCAAGCAGTGGAGCATGCCTTGGAGAACCTGGCTGCCGATGCGGACCTGACTCCCGAGCAGCGACGAAAACTGAAAATGGTGCTTCAAGCCATCGGCGAGCTTCGTCGCGGTCTCGAGCGTGAGGCCTCATACCTAACCGACATTGTGTCCCCAGATGCGCGCCATCGACGGTCGCGACAGAAACTCGCGGAACGGTTTGAGGTCGCCAGTCGACTGATTGCGCTCTCAGCAGAGCGGCGGGGCATTCGGATTGAAAATCAGATCCCCGGCTCCATCAAGTCGCCCCCCATGTTCCCCGCTGAGGTAACCGCGGTGTTCACCAACCTCCTGAGCAACGCGGTCAAGGCGGCCGGAAGCGATGGCCAGATCCGAGCGAGCGCCCATCTTGAAGACGATGGATCGATCAGACTGCTGGTGCAGAACACAGGTGTCGCCGTGGATCTACCAAAGGCCGAATCCTGGTTCCTTCCTTTCGAGTCGACCACCGCTGAGGTAGACCCGGTGCTGGGTCAAGGCATGGGCCTCGGTCTTCCGATCACCCGGCGCATGCTCGATGATTACGGAGCTGAAATTCGATTCGTTCCCCCTGCAACCGAACCTTTCGCCACGGCCGTTGAGATCAAATTTCCGGGAGATAAATAGGCGATGAGTGCCGCAGACCTTCCCCATATCCTGATCGTCGACGACGAAGACACATCTCATATTCATGGGTTCGACGATCTGGCTAAGGCGAAAGCAAGACATCCAAATGATGTCGAAGCCCAAGATCTGGACTGGGCCAATCTTGTGCTCATGGATTTCAAAATCGAGCATTGGGGCGAGCGGGATGAGCTGGACCAAATCTCCCTCCAGCCCTCGAATGGGCTCGCCCTAGCCGCCGTGCTTCGCGAGTATGCGGACAGCCAACCCGGCCAGGATGGGGCTTATACCGCGTTCGCTATACATTCCGGGCATGTCGGCGAGATCTCCCAAAGACTGCATACCACCAACAAAGCGGCCCATGTGGTCGCCCGTTTGAACAACCTCGAGTGGGTTTTCGACAAGGCCGAGGATTCGAGATTCCAAAGGTCGGCCCAACTTGCGAAGGCGATCCGCATGATTTCCGGTCGATGGGAGGAAGTCGAGAGGCAAGGAACGGAGTCAGCGGCAAAGAGCCTCTTGCAATTACCTTCAGGATTGCCTTGGAGCTCACGGGCGATCGACGAGATCATTCTCAACCAAATTCCGCTCTCTGAGTTTTCGGCAGGCACTAACGGTCTGCAATTTCTTCGTTGGATGTTGCACGCCGTGCTGCCCTATCCGACTTTTCTTTGGGCCGAGCAATGGGTAGCGGCGCGACTAGGGATCACGCTAGGGTCGCTTCGAAAAGTGCTCGGCGGAGAATCTGAGCTGGCCAGGGGATTAGAGCAATGCAAATACTGCGGCATCCTCGAGTCCTTCCTCGAGGAGAGATGGTGGCAGGCGGGAGTGGAGCAATACGCCTGGGAAATTCGCTCGTCGGGTGCTCGTGATCCGGAAAAGTTCCATCAGGAGCTTGAATCACGAGCTGGCTCGGGGCTCGAACGCCTCGACTTCTCTTCACCCGTCGTTTGCATCAACAAAGATCTCGCTCCCTCGGATGAGCTCTGCGATCTTGAGGAAGCGGTTCGGATAGTGCCGGACCTTTGGCCAGCCTATGCCGGGACGGCTTATGCCACGATTTCGAGCGTAGAAGATGATCCCGACCTCGCCGCTGTGGTCCATCCCTTGGACCGAGATCGAATAGATAAGGGCTCTCGGAGCGATTCGGAGGGCTGACGTGTCGAAGCTTCTATTCAGCCCGTCTGAGCTCCTGTCTGAAATTGGAGCCTTGAGCGAGCTTGCTGCGAAATTTCTCGATCCCGCAGGCTTTCAACTCAAGCAACTGGCAACTGACATCAGGGGCTTGATCGCGCAACAGTCCGGCTCGACAGTTCTAGAGATCCCAGAAAGCTGGCCTCTCCGAACGCGCATCAGCAAGGGGGACTACGAAACTTCCGGCAAGTCGAATCGCGAGGTGTTTGCCGAGATCACAGGGATCTGGAAAATAGAGCTGAGCAAGCGCGGACTGACGTCTGGTCGACGGAATAGGAAAGTCAGGCCGAAGCCCTTGATAGGTTATTCTGGCCTGGCCTCGATGACGATCACCGTCTACGACCAGACGGCGTCCGAAAACAGAATCGCCCACTCGCAGATGGATGTGGGAGATCTCAACGCTCCAGGGTGTTTCTTTCACACCCACTCATTCATCGACAGTAGCTTTCCGGTCCCCCGGCACCCCAACCTATTTCCAACGCCGATGTCGGCTATCGAATTCGTGCTCGGAGAGCTATTCCAAACCAGCTGGGAGCGGGCCGTCTCCGGCAGCACGGATCCACCCCAACGCTGGCGGTCCATTCAGCAGAAAAGGCTCAAGGCCATTTTGGCTTGGCAAATGGAGCGTGTTGGTCAGGCGACTGCGAGTCCCTGGATCGCAATCAAGACCATGAACCCGCCACCGGATATCTTCGTTTGAGGGAGCTTCAAGGGCCAACCCGCCAAGGCATCGCTCCCTTCTGTTCTTGCCACTCTTCGATGTCGACCCGCACCACACGGCCTTCATGTCCCGGCAGATCATCCTCTTCCAGGGAGCGATGCAACAACTCGGTGCGTCCGGTCACTTGCAGCACGTCCCCGGACTCGAAGTCCACGAAGAGCAAGCCGGCCCGGGCATGCAGCTGCATATTGCCGAGGGAGTTGAATAGGTTGTTGCCGCTGAAGTCGGCGAATTCCAAGGCTTGCTCGCCCCGTCGCCGGACGAAACCGGGTGGGCCGCCGCGATGGGACGCGTCCGCGCCGCCGCCGGGACGGTAGGTGGCTAGGAAGAAGGTGTCCGCGCGCTCTATGCGAGCCCATTGCGTCTCGTCGAGTCCCAATCCGCAGCTCACCTCACCCGGCTCTTCGTCCACGGACTCGAGCCGCCGTCGCTGGATGTGCTGGGGGCAATTGGAGTAGACCTCGTCGGCGACGATTTCCACTGAGCCCTCTGCTGAGCCGACCGCGCCGACGAGTCTCGCTCGTCCGTTCAAACGCATGCGACGTCGGGCCTCTGGCTGGATCACCAACAGACCGACCGGACCCGGCCATCGGATCCTTTGACGGCTGATCGGATCCAATGACGCGGCGGGCAGCCGCACGGTCACGTCGTCCACGATTTGCAGAAAACCCGGCTGTCCGGACCAGAGGGCGGCCCAGGGACGTTCTTCCTCGTCGATCACCGAGGCGACGGCAAAGGGTTGGCGGGTGAGGAAATCCGCGGCGATCGGCGGAATGGAACGGCGGATCGAGGCGGCCACCCGACCGCCCATCTCCGCCACACCGTACCGCCGCTGAAGCTCCAGCTCGCCTCGATGCAGCGGCCCGGACATCAGAAGAACCCGCAGGCCGGCGCCGAGCCGCTGGGGGCGGGTCGATCCCCGACATCCGGAGCGTAAAACTCGATCCGCGATCCGTCGGGATCCTCGAAGAAGAGACCCCCGGAGGCGGAGCCCTCGGAGTGGGCAACGATGCCACCGTTCAGCACCGTGGCTCCCCGTGCGCGCAGACGCTGCTCGAGCTCCTCGATCTGCTCGCGGGAGCTGACCTGGAATGCGAGATGGTGAAGCCCGGGACGCGAGCGATCGAAGCGATCCCGACTCTGCTGCCAAAGGGTGATCGTCAATTGCCGATCGATTCCGAGAAAGGCGTAGGCGCGTTCCGGATCGTCGGAGCGATTCAACAGCTCCAGCCCCAACAACTCGGTGTAGAAGCTGACCGAGCAGTCCAGATCGGTGACGTTGATGCCCACATGGCCCACCTGGAGATCGGTGGCAGGGGTATTCGAGGGAAGAGATTCGGCTTGTGCAGACACGGTAGCTCCTTGTTGGCTCGTGATTTATAACCTTCAAAACCATGCTTTGAAGGTTAGTTGCCTGGAGATACGCAGACTAACTTGCAAAGGTTCACTTAGACGGTTAGATTTTCAACATGAGCACGGACTTTTTCTTCGTCGGCAATCATCTGGCGGTCGATTTCACCAATACCGTGGTCCGCGGACCCGACGGCATCCAGGATCTGTTGACAGACGCGGACGCCTTTCGGCGGTGGCTCCAGGCTGCCGGCCTGCCGCTGCCGGCGGCGGGGATCGACGCCACGGGTTTGGCGACGGCTTTGGAGCTACGAGAAGCGATCCGTCGGGCCTTCGGAGCTTGGCGGACCGGCGAGGTTCCCGCCAAAAACGAGCTCAACATGCTCAACCGGGCCCTCGATCACCCCCGCCCGGTGCCGCTCTTGGCCCGCCGTGGCGACGAGCTGGTACGCCGGCTCCCCGACCTGGAGCTCTCCGTGGAAGAAGCCCTTTGGCCGATCGCCGATCGGGCTTCGGACCTGCTGGTCCGGGGAGATCGCCGACGCCTCAAAGCCTGCGCGGGTCACGACTGTGTGCTGAGCTTCCTCGACATCAGCCGCAACGGCTCCCGCCGCTGGTGCCGCATGGACGCATGCGGCAACCGCTCCAAAGCCGCCCGCCACTATCGCCGCTGCCGCCCGGATGACGGGCATTCCAAATAGGAACGCTGCGCTGAAAGCGAAAAGCCGGACGATCCGTTGAATCGTCCGGCTTTTCGAAGGCTCGCTCGCGCTCCTACTCGCCCGGCACCACCAAGTAGCCGTGGGGCAAGGCCTTCAACGGATGCTCGTACCAGATGGGCGGGTATTGCTCGTTGCCCATGTTATCGAAACGATCACCCAAGAGCACGTTCGAAAACAGGATGGGAATGCCGCCGGCGAAGGGATCGCCGGAAGCGCCGCCCGCTCCGGTGCGCAATTGAATGTGCAGATGGGGCGCGGTGGAGATGCCCGAGTTGCCCACCCGACCGATCAGGTCTCCGCGGCTCACGGGAATGGGCTCCGGCAGCTTGCGACCGTCCGGGTCGACCCCATCGACCGCGGGATCACAGTCCGGCTCGTCCTCGGGGCAGATATTCGGACACAGCGCCTCGGGGATGGAATCGGTCTTGAAGTGGAGATAGTCCATGAATTCCCGTCGCCGTTTGTCGACCGCGTCGAAAGAGTGCTGGATGGTGACGAAATTCGCCTGGGTGCTGTCGATGCTGCCCGGCGAGTTGTCGGCCGTGGATCGACGACAGGCGACGATCTCGCCGTCGGCCATGGCTCGAACGGGCAGGTTCCAAACCCGGAAATTCTCATTGACCGAGGCGTCGCCCGCGCCGTCCACCAGGGCGGTCCAATGGGATCCGGTCCAATGGCCGAGGCCGATGTCGAAGGCGAAGCGGCTGTTTTCAGAGTGCCGGTGATGGTGGGTGAGCACGTGACCGCTCAAGGTGGCGGCCTCGTTGAACGCCAGATCGCCATTGCCGAACGGGAAGTGGTAGGAGCCCCACACCGGGTTGCTGGTCACAGCGTGGCGCCACCGAGCGGTCAGCGGTCGATCGAATTGCAGGTCGGTGAGGGTGCCGCCGAGAAAATCGAGCTCGATCGAGATCACATCCGGCGGCGGATAATGAAAGGTGCGATCCTCCGGCAAGGCGATTTTGAGGGTGCCACCGGGTTGGAGCCACCGACGGCTGTCGGGTTGGCCGTTGGGCAAATACCGCACCAGGGCGACTTTGTCGGTGCCGCCCCAAGGCGGGGTGTCCACGGAGCCGTAGGCACCGCCGACCACCAGCGCGCGATCGGAGCCGTCGAGGCTCACGGCGGTGGGAAACGCCTCGACGTCGGGCTCCAAATAGGAGCCGTAGCCCAAGTTTTCTTTGATCGGGCTGTATTTCCACAAAGTGTCGTTACCGAGCGTTTCGTGGCCGTAGACCATATTGCCGTTCTCTTCGAAACGGATCGCCCCCAGGGACGAGCCGGCCGCGGTTTCGACCCAAACCGCCGCCGCCGCGCCGAGATCGTCGGCGGCGTCCAGGGATCGGATCTCCGAGGCGTGGCCACCGATCGCGGTCAAAGCCAATCCACCGCCGCCGAAGCTCTGATCGAGAGAGCCGTCGACGGAAAAACGGGCGACGGCGGCGTAACGGGTAAATTCGTCACGGCTCGTGCCGCCCACCCAAATCTTGCCGTCGTCGGCCACGTCCATGGCGTGGGGCACGGCCGCCTCGGCTTCCGGGAACGTGGTGGTCTGCCAGCCGAAATCGTTCACCAGACCCTGGGAATCCAATCGGGCGATCCCGAACTCACAGCCCGTCTCACCGTAGCCACAAGCGCCCACACCGGCCGCCAGCCAGGCATCGAACCACCCCAACACAAAACCCTTGCGGTGCTCCACGCCGACCGGACGCAGGGCCACCCCGCCGGGTCCGGCCAGCACCAAGACTCCTTCATCGCCGAAGGACGCCGTGGGCGAGCCGTCTTCCTCGAACATGGCCAAGCCGGCTCGATTGGCGCCGTCACAACGCAGGGAGGCGGCGGCCAAATAACGGGTGTCGCCGCCGTTGGTGGACAGGGCGGTGACACCCGCCGTGCCCAAGACCTCGCAGGCGATTTCGTTCTGGTAGAAGGCGGTCCAAACGGAGCCCTCGTTGCCGAAGGAATTGTCGAAATGGGTTTCCCCTGTATTGATCGCGGATCCGTCTTGGTCGAGGTCGTAGAGGCGGATGCGATGCAGGATGAGGACCTCTTCGCCGGCCGGGCTCAGATTCTTGCCGACGACCAAGAAACGACCGTCCTCGAGGTCCGCCATCTCCGAAGCGAAATAGCCGGGGAACGGCATCTGACGCGACAGGCTGCCGAAGCCGTCGTAGATGGCTAGGAAAGCTTGGGAGCCGACGAGCGCGTCTTCGGTGACGTCTTCCGGTGGATCGCCGATCAAATAATCGTAGGAGCCCGTGACCACGTAGCGCTCCGACGCGCCGGGGGGTTTGTAAGCCAACACCCCGAGGGCTCGTCCGTAGGGCAACCCCGGATCGAAGAGCTGTTGCTGCATCACCGCACCGGTCACGCCGAAGCCGCCGCTGGTGATCGCCGTACGTTTCTTGTCGGGATTGGCGGGTTGGAATTCATAAAAGCTCGAGTCATAACCCAGGAGCGCGTCATCCGTCATATGCAACGACGTTTCGCCGGAGCCCGGGTAATGGGCCCGCAAAGCGTCGAGGCGAATCCACTCCGTGCCGTCGTTGCGCACTTGGAAGTCGATATTGGTGCGGTAGGAGGGAATGCTGGTCTCGTCGAGATGCATCTGCTCCCACATGATCTCGGCGTCGGGATGGGTGGGGTCGTATGGGGTTTCAATGATGGATTCTTGATCCACCGGTTGTAGATTGGAAAGGGAAACGGATATCGGCGCGGCGGTCGCCGTGGCCGCCATCAACATCGTGGTCGACACGGCGAAAGCGCGGAGGCCGATCGACTGCCCTAGCCGACGCGCGGCTCCACGGCCGCAGGCGCCGATTCGGTGCATGGGGCTCAGGTTCGATGGGGTCGATCGTTGGGGGGTCGATATGGAGAAAAGACTCTTTGTCAGAAGGATCATGGTGATGCTCCGATTGTGGTTGAGGTCAGGTGTTGTGCTTCATGGGTAGAGCGCAACACCTGTGCAATTTCCATCAATCCGAGAACCCGACCTTTTCGCGGAGCCTTGGCCGAGCTGGACATGTCGCCGACTTCTCCCAAGGCTTCGGAGATCCCCGCGGACAGGTCATTAACCAGACATTTTGCAAAAATCAGACACAGAAGCATCCGATAGATTTAAAGACGACATCCTTTGGAACATCAACCCGGTGGGCGAACCTCAGAGACGGTCTCACCGGACCGGAGAGACGACTATGAACCGATTCAGGCTGCTCACGCTGTCCATGGCTCTCCTGATCGGCCCTGCACTAAACCTCCACGGGCCTTTGGCAGCCGACGACTCCCACTCCGCCCTGGAGACACCGTCCGCCACGGAGACCATCCGCCAACGGGGCAAGCTGGTCATGCTCTGCTTCCCGACCTTGGGAGGCGGTGTCAGCCCGAATCTGGAACACGGTGCCACCCGCCGCTCCGGCACCTCGGAGCATTTCGTCGGTCTCGAGGTGACGCTGATGGAAAAGCTGGCCGCACGACTGGGAGTCGAGCTGGAAATCCGAACCTTGGAGGAGCCCGGATACGCTCCTCTCCTGCCGGCCCTCTTGGAAGGTCGAGCGGATCTCGTCGCCAGCACCCTGTCGATCACGCCGGAGCGACGAAAAATCGTCGATTTTTCGATCCCCTATCAAGTCGTCTACCAGGTGGTGCTGGCGCGACAGGGCAGCGGAATCCGCTCCACCGACGATCTGGCCGACAAAGTGGCTGTGGCCGCGCGGGGGACCAGCCACCATCAGCACCTGAAACGGATGGGCATCTCCGACCAAAACCTCCGATTGGTCGAATTCGTCGAGGAATATTTCACCGAGCTGGCCGAAAAACGCGCCGATTTCGCGATCATCGATTCTCTGATCCCGGATGAGCTCGACGAATTCCAGAACGCGCAAACCGAAAATCGCCTGGAAGTCGCCCTGACCCTGCCCGAGGTGGACAGCATTGCGATCGCCCTGCCGCCCGGCAGCGATCTCAAGCAGCCCCTCGACGCCCTGATCCGAGAGCTGACCGAAAGCGGCGAGCTCGAGGTCCTGCTGAAGAAGGCCATGGTGCAGCGGGCCGAGCAGACCTAGCCCGGAGCCCCAAGCCGTTGCGTGATTTGTCGGTGTTTTTCGATATCCAAAGCAGATACCGCGGCTGATTTCACCTCGGAATCCGCCGCGATCTGCGAAAGGACGACCCGATGAACCATCGAAACTTACGCAGCACCTTCAGCCGATGGGCGTGGGCGTTGTTGCTGGTGACGTCGACGGTGGGCGCAGAGCCCACACAGACTGAGCCCACACAGACTGAGCCCACACAGACTGAGCCCACGCAGACTGAGCCCACAGCGACCGAACCCACAGCGACCGAGCCCGTCGCAGAAGCCGACCATCCGCCCGTCCGCTGGATTTGCAACGATGTCGACTCCGGGAAGCGGACCCTCACGACCCGATTCGAGCCGGGTGCGGTCGCATTGACCTGGCAAGGCGAGACCACCGAGCTGAAGCACGTGCCCAGCGAGGTGGGTGCGGCCTATGTCGGCTGGCCTGAGGCGACAGGTCCTGAGGCTACAGGTCCTGAGGCTTCAGGTCCTGAGGCTACAGGTCCTGAGGCGGCGGGGCCCGAGGCGACCGGCAAAAGCTTTCGCGTGCGGCCCGACAGCCGGGCGGTGCTTACCTTCGGAAGCCAGGCGGTGGGCTGCCGGGCCCACCGACGCGGCGGCCGTGAGCCGATGCCCGCCGCCGGCGGTCCGTCGGCGACGGAGCTCGCCACGGCCCTGGTGATGGGCATTCCGCGAAGAAGGCTGGAGCTCTTCGGCGTCGTCGGTGCCATCCAGCCAGATCCCGACGATCCCATGCCCGGGGTCGGTTTGCAGTGGCAATCTCGCGACCACGGGCCCATCAGCTCGTTGAGACTCGAGGCGGATTTCGATCTCTACCACGGCAATCCGGACAATCCCGACCCCGAGCTCAAAGCATGGTCCGTTTCTTTTCGAGGCGATCCCGAGCCCATTCGCGAGCTGCTTCGGTCGCAATACGGGGAGCCGCGAGAGCTGGCTCGACCGGTGAGCTACCTACCGCACCCCCAAATCGTCTGGCGCTACGGGCACTTCTACCTCACGACCCTGCCGGGCTCCTTCGAGCTCACTTATCGCAAATGGGAGCCGGAATGGGTGATTCCGCCGATCGACGAAGACACCGCGCAGCGCGAAATCGCTCGGGTCGAGAGGATCTTCAGGGGCGGCATTCGAGTCGCCGACTTCGAGGCGGAATTCGGCCCCCTCGGACCCGATCAATGGGGTGAGTCGCTGGAAGCCTGGACCCGGCACTGGCGGATCGACATCACCCCGGCGCAAGGCCCACCGAGCCGCATCTTCATCGTGCCCCGAGCCCGTCCGATCCCCGCCGGATCGTTGATTCGGACCCTCGGCATCGAGAATCCGGTAGTGGTCTCACGGGACGTGCACATGTCGAGCCGGCAGCTCGAGGATCGGGACCACGGCAAGCCCCGTCTCGGCGGGTTCAAGATCGAGATCTGCATCGACAAAGGCGACCAAAAAATGCTGAAAACCGATCGTCATCCGCCCATGTGGTCCTCGGAAAGCTACGCGATTTGCGCCATCACTTTGCGCCGTGGTCGTTGATCCAATTCCCTCGAAAGTCCAAATTCCTTCGAAAGATAGTCGTCCTCGGTCAGAAACGGCGGGTCCGCTGCAAAGGAAAGAGCGGGTGGGCATGCGATGCCCACCCGCGATGTTTCACGGCTGCCGACGCCCAACCACTAGGGGACGACCATGCGCACCCACCTGATCAGAGCCCACCTCACACCTCTCCTTCTCCTCTCGGCGCTGCTCTCGACGGCGGCGTCCGATCCACTGGCCGCGGCCGAAGCGTGCTCCGATCTCGGCGAGCCTATCTACTTTCAGGCCGGGCGAAACGACGTCTTCGGCGAGCCCACCGATCCGAGCGTGCGACGGCCTGAGCTGGACGCCTACTTCGCGCCCCAAAATCCCGTCTGGACCGATTTCGACGATCCCACGCTGAACCGATGGGTGGGTCATAGCTTCACGGGTTTGCCCGGATCGATTTGCCGAATCGACTTGATCGTCATCGCCCGCGACCTGGGAGGCAATTCGAGCAACGACTCCCTGCTCTTGGGATCGGCGACCGCCGCCGAAGGCTTCGTCACCCTGCCCTTGGCCGACCTGACCGATGTCAGCGGTACGGAAACCCAGCAGGTTTACGTCTTGGAGCTCGGGGAGATCGCATTCTCCGGCGGCAAAACCGTTCTCGAGCTGATCGAGGAAGAGGGGCTGCTCGACCTGCTGGTCCAAGACGACACCATGGTCGATTCCTACGAGCTGCGGGTGTATTCGAGCCCGTGGCGCACGCGCTACTGTGGCCGACCGGACGCCTACGCCGAGCCCGCGGATGCCGTGCAACGGAGCGCTCAGCTCAACGGCGCCTATCCCCAGGCCGCGTGGAAATCGGCCGACGACACGCGCGTCAACCGATTCTTCGGTTGCAGCTTCTCCGGGCTGCCGGAAACCGTCTTCGAGGCACGGATCGAGGTGCAAATGAAACCGGGGGATTCGAGCCAGGCCGACAACGATTCCTTAAACCTCGGCCTCCGCCCCGGTCCTTCGTTCGCATTTTCCAGCCGGATCGAGGATCTGCCCGAAGCCGGCGGCACCTGGGACGCTGCCATCAACGGCCCGACCCTGATCGAACGTGACGTCACCCCGTTGATCGAGGACCGCCGCCTCGACGTGCTGATCCAAGACGACACCACCGTCGACTACGTGCGCTTGCGGTATCGCACCTGCCCACCGCCGGTTCCCTGCTTCGGATTGACCTGCCTACCGGTCGACGACACGTTGGTCGAATCCGTCGATCACCAAATCCGAGTGCCTCTGCCCGGCGCCTTCGAGCTCGACATCAGCGGTGGTGACGGGGCCTGCGTCAATCTCTCCTGCCCCACCGTCACCGACCACCGGCTGCTGGAGCTCTTGGCCACGGGCAGCTTCGAAGAGAGCGACGGCACCTTCTCCTGCAAGCTCACCTGGCAAGACGACGGCAACGTGGCCACCGTGTCGGCGGATTTCCCGGAAGGCTTGGATGTGTTCATGTCGGTGGAGGTGCTGATGGACGATCAAACGGTGGCGGAGCACACCGCTCCGGTGGAGGGACCGGCCGCCACAATTCCCACCGGCACCTGCGTCACCGAGCTCGACATAGTTCCCTTTGGCAGCCGTCCCAAGACCCATTGTTTACAGCTCTTATTGCAAGACCCGACACCGGTGGACATCTTGCAAGGTGGTCCCAGTGGGGTGGTCGGCAATAAGGTGCTCATTTGCCCGCCGCTCATCGTCGGAATGCCCAATTTCATTCCCTCCGGCATCACCATCTCCGGCACCGGCTCCGAGCCGCTGGTGGTCGAGAGCTCAACGGTGTTCGTCGGCCAAGAGGCGTATAGCTCCCTGGGCGGTGCCGCTCTCGAGCCCGCCAACGGATCTCTCCGAGTGGTGGATTTGCGGGCGTCGGACGGTGGCTTCTCCGTCGCCCTCGGCAACGCCCAGGCTGCGGAGCTGACCCTGAGCCTGGGTGAGTCGACCCAACCGATTGGTGGAACCTTGGATGTCGAGGCGTTCGGCACCTTCGACGGCCAAACGGACGCGCCCTTGGGTCGGCTGGAGATGATCCGAACCGAGGACGGCATCCAACTCGGCACGGACTTCAGCTCGATCGACTCACCCACGCAAAAAGTCCAGGTCTGGCGGCAGGGCGAGCTGGTGACGGAGCGGATCTTGCCGGCTGGTCCGGCTGCGTCGGCCTCCCAATGGCCCGATCGTTTCGGCAAGCTCGACTTCGAAACCGAGTGTTACGTGGTCCGCTTCCCCACCGACACGGTCTTGGTGCTCTTCGGCGAGTCGCCCCTCGATTCGGCCATCGATCTAGTGGGCGGCGAGCTGGTGGGCGACGAGCTGCGATTGCTCGCCGAGGACGGCACGGGGGATCGAATCGACGCCAAAACTAAGCTGTCGGTGGTCGCCGGCGGGGGGATCGAAGAGATCACCGTGCTCGATGCGCGGGTGGGCACCGGCTGCGAGGAGTCGCCGGAGAGACTTTGCCTCAACCAAGGACGCTATGCGGTCAAGGCCGACTGGCGGTCCCAAGACGGAGGATTCGGCGCCGGTCGGGCCGTACGGCTAACCGCCGACACGGGCTATTTCTGGTTCTTCGACCCAGACAACGTCGAGCTGATCGTGAAATCCCTCGACGGCTGTGGTTTGAATGAACGGCTGTGGGTCTTCGGCGGCGGCTTGACCAACGTCGAGGTGGAGCTGAAAGTGACCGACACCTGGACCGGAGACGTCGAGCTCTACCTGAATCCCGCGGGCACGGCCTTCCAGCCCTTGCAGGATACGGATGCCTTTGCCGGCTGCGAAGCCTTGCCGGTGGCGTCGAATCAGACCTCCACCGGACCCGCGCCCGAAGGTGAGGACCACATCTTGCTCAACGGGGGACGGTTCGAGATTCGAGCCGAGTGGAGATCCGGTCAGGCGGAAGGCTCGGGCCGAGGGGTGCAGCTGACCGACGATACGGGTTATTTCTGGTTCTTCAATGCCGACAACGTGGAGATGGTGGTCAAAGTGTTGGACGCCTGTGAGTTGGCGGATCGTTTTTGGGTCTTTGCCGGCGGCTTGACCGATGTCGAGGTCGAGCTGGTCGTCAAGGATCGCCAAACCGGGGAAGAGGCGCGGTACAGCAATCCGAGCCAAACCCCCTTCCTACCGATCCAAGACACGTCCGCATTCAGCGCTTGTCCTTGAATCAAACCCAGGGTGGCGCTGCGCTTACCCTGGGCTATTGGATAACACCCCTTCAGGGTGTCAAGACATCCGGGTCGAAGGGGTTTTTCACGGACCTCAGAAATTCTTGAATCTAATGTGCTCAGGAACCCTTCTGAGGAGACACGTTTGCTAGGCCGCGCGTCGGAATTACTCCGTAGCTCCGGCTTCGGGAGATCCCGAGCCGGCGTCCTCGACCTTCAGACCCGACGGCAAGCGGGGCGACGACAACAGGCCGCCGAAGACCCGCCAACGCTCGTCGGCGTCGTCACCGGCCAGGGTCTCGACGTATTTCGCCACCAGATCTTGGCCCAGGTTGTAGTTGATCACGTAGCTGCGGTATTGCTCGATGAAGCGCAATCGCTGCTCCGCCCGCGGACGGGTCATGGCCGCGTATTGCACCAGCCAATCCACCGCTTGCTCGGCGCTCAGGGTGCCGTCCAAATAGCCGCGGGCCGCTTCGTTGCCCGCGTAAGCCAGACGATCCGCCAGCTCCATCACCGCATGGTAGGTCTCGGCTTTGGCGGGATCGAAGCCGGCGATGGGGTACAGCGCCTCGGCCTCGAATTGCCGACGCTCATCGCCGGGAAAGGCCATGGCAATGCCGTAGTTGGCACTGCCCTCGGCGATCAAGCTCTGGGGGCTGAACAGCGGATAGACCGACAGCTCCACCCACCCTCGATCGCGTACCAGATTCTTTTCCAACAACGCGTTATAAACGTGGTGCCCGGGATATCCCTCGTGGCAGGCCAAATCCACCGCTCGATCGATGTAGATGGGCAGGTCCAAATTTACTTGGATCAGACTCTTGTACTCGCCCTGATACCAGTTGTAAGCGCTCCACGATTTATCTTTGACATATTCGACCGTGAAGCTCTCCCCCTCGGGAAGCTCGAGACGAGCCGCGGTTCGCTCCCGGCAGGCATCGATCGCCGCCCGAAATACGGCGTCGACCTTCTCCGGCGGAATGATGAATTGGGAGCGGAAGGCTTCCAGACGCTCCAAGGTCGTGCCTTCGGTGAATCCCTCGTCCACTAAACGGGTTTCGAGCTGGTCGATCACCCCTTGGAAATAGTCCGCGCCGAGCACCGGAGCGGTGGCGTCGTAGAGGGCTCGGGACTCCTCGTCGAACGACATCTTCTCGCCGCCCAGGAGCCGAGCCCGGGCTGCCAACGCGCTGAGCTGGCGCACCAAATACTCGTGACGCAGCCTCAGGATCTCCTCCGCGCCGTCGGCCGGTGGATCCGCGAGCAGCCGCTCCATCTGGGCCGAGGCGTCGGCCCCGATGGCCGCCACGTCCCGCTCGGACGCCTCGGCTTCTTGCCGCCAGGCAGGATCGCCGTAATAGGCGTCCACGTAGTCCTTGTCGTGATTGCCCAGCTCCAGCACCAGGCGCACGTATTTCTCGGCCACGTCGTCCATGATGCCTCCGGTCGTCGCCTCACCACCGGCCTCTGTCGGCTCCTCGGTCGTGGGCTCAGTCCCTGGCGCGCAAGCGATCAGCGGAATCACCATGGCCGAGCACATCAAACCCACGGCGAGCGTCCAACGGAGGCGGAACCACGTATACGGCATATCGGTCTCCTCAAGGGTGGAATGAGTTATAGGACCGTAAGTAGATCATTGGGATCGTCAGTCGCCGCTTGAGCTTTGGCTGGTTTACGCGAACCCTGGCTGGATGTGCCCTCGATCGCCGCCTTAATATCGTCCAAATCCTTCGAGCATTCCTTCATCACCGTTTTCATCATCGGTTTCATCAGCACCGACATGATCTTGGCCGGCAGGGTCAAAGGAGTGGCCTCAAAGAGCAAGTGCACGTCCGTGCCGTCGCCGTTTTCGGTGAAGGTAAAGGTGCTCAAATAACGGCTGCCGTGGCTCTCCGCGCCCAATTGATAGCTGCGGGGAGGGTCGAAACCGACCACCTCCATCTCCTCCGTGGCTTCCTTGCCGAACATCACCCGGGTTTCCCGGAATCGGGTGCCCTTGCCCACCTCTCCGTCGGTCAGCATCTCGATTTTGGTGATTCCGTTCACCACCTCGGCGGCATCGGCAAAGTTGGTGTTGCGGGCAAATACCTCGTCGATGGGGGCGGCAATGTGTCGGCTGAGCTCAATCTTCGCCATGACGGATCCTCGCGGCTGGACGGATCCCGAGAGCTCGGGATCCGATGGGTTGGGGGCGACGGTCGTGCTGTGTGGAGCGAGAACAGCTTATCGCTTTTGACCCTCACCCCCCTAACTTGCGCGCGCGGAGCGCAAGCAATCATTCCCCCCTCTCCCGTCCCGGGAGAGGGGGTTAGGGGGGGTGAGGGCCCCCAGCCTCAAGGCACCACAGACGTCCAGCTGCTCAGATCCCCCGACTCGAATCCATCGGTGAAGAGGGTGAGCTCGAAGCCCTGGCCGAGGACCCCGGCGGCGTCGCCGTCGTGGCCGCCGAAGGCTCGCCAAGCGGTGATCGAGTGACCGGTGGCGTCGGCCGCGATCGCCGCGCGATCTTGGTCGTCCGTCGTCGAGGTATTGACCCGGAATTCCTCCCCGACGAGGTTGCCCGAGGCGTCCAAGAGGCGGCCGAAGACATCGGTGGTCCCTGCCTCATCGCCGGTGAAGATCACCAGGAAAGCCTCGTCGCCGATGGCGGCGATGCGCGGATCTTCCTGATTGCCGAGGGTCGTCGCGTTGATTTGAATCTCACCGCCGAGGGGCGTGCCGTCGGAAGCGAAAAGCTGACCGACGACGGTCTCACCATCGCCGTCCTGGCCGTCGCTTTCCCACACCACGGCGATCGTGCCGTCGCTCAACCGGGCGAGGTCGGGATCCTCTTGATCGTCGCTGATCGAGGTATTCACCTGCATCTCGTTGCCGACGTAATTGCCGTCGAGGTCGAGGAATTGCATCATCACCGCGTCGCCGCTGGTGTCGTTGCCACCGCTTTCCCAGGCCACGATATAGCCGTCGCTGGTGGCCGTCACCGCGGTTTCGTCCTGCTCTTCCTGGGTGGTGGTATTGATCTGAATCTCGTCACCCACCGCGGCACCGGCGCTGTCGTAGAGCTGACCGTAGACGCCCGCGAAGCTGTTGTCCTGACCATGGCTTTCCCAGACGATCAAATAGCCGCCGTCGGCGCCGATGGCGACGTCCGGGTACTCCTGATCCGCCATGGTGTAGGTATTGACGGGAGTCTCCGCGCCGACCATGGTGCCGGCGGAGTCGAAACGCTGGGCGTAGATGCCGTAACCCGAGCCGTCCTGCCCGTAGCTCGCCCAAGTGACCACGAATCCGCCGTCGGGCCAGACGCCGACGGACGGGTCGAATTGGTTGCCCGCCGCGGTGGAGCTGACGGCGAATTCCGTGCCGATCGGCGCGCCGTCGCGATCGAGCCGCTGTCCGAAGATGCCGAAACCGTCACCGTCTTGGCCGAGGCTTTCCCAAGCCACCACAAAGGTGCCGTTTCCGTTGGTGGCGACCTCCGGAAAACCCTGGTTGTCGGAGGTCGTCGTGTTGACGATCAATTCGTCGCCGGTAGCGATCACCTCACCGGCTCCGTAGATCGGCGTTGTGGCGAGAAGCAGGCCGGAAACGACGGGCAGAATCATATGCGGGGCGCGAAAACGCATGGAACGGTCTCCTTGGACATCATGGGTCGAGAGTGGAAGAAAGTTGATGAGGTCTCTCTATCTCTACTTGCGCAGGATTCGCGACTTTCACGCCATCTTTCTCACGAGGGCGCCGACCCGAGCCCGGGCTTCCCCACCTTGACAACCGCTCGAACCGGTTCCTAAACTGGCTTAAAGATCAATCCATAGGGAAAGACAAGAAAAACGAGCAGATGAAAAGGTTTAGCCAGAAAGTGCTCGACTGGTTGGGTCACCACGCGTGGGCCGGTATCGGCTCAATCGTCGGCATCTTGGCCCTCGTGATCTCGCTCGTGCAGATGCGCTCAGGTCCGGAGCCGGTCCCCGCCCACCCCGGCTCGAGCCCCGTCGTGGAATCGACTTCCGGACCCGAAGCCGGGTACGTGCTGTGCGGCGGATCCGCCTCCGACCGTCTGCGATCGAGCAGCGGACGACCCGGTCGTCTTTCCAAGGGCGACTACGTCCAGGTGGTGAGCTCGGTGAAAGTTTTTTCCGCGGCGCGAGATAAAGCCGACGTTTTGGGCGTCTGGAAAGAGGGGACTCGATTAAAAGCCCAGAGTTTCCACGGTAGCGATTGGTGTTATTTCATTCAAATGGGCGGCTGAGCCGAATTTTTCGAACCGTAGGAGCCTGAAACCATGGAACATCCGGAAGCCCCCACCTTGGCCCTCGACCCGCCGCGCAAGGTGGTTCTGACCTTCGAAAGTGGCAGCCGTGCCGGTCAGAAGCAGGAGATTCCATTCGGCGATCCGCCGGAGATCGTGTTCGGACGAGATCCCCAGGCCACGGTCACGTTCGATCCCGAGGTCGACGAGCTGGTCAGCCGCTTTCACGCCAAGATTTTCGTGCAAAAAAGCCCGATTTCTTTCGAGATCGTGGACCTCGGCAGCAGCAACGGCACCTATGTGGACGGCAAGAAAATCCAACAGCGGCTGGCGCTGCGCCCGGGTTGTCGCATTCAGCTGGGCAAAGGCGGGCCGGCTTGTGTCTTCGACATCCATCCCCGGCCGGGGGACGCCCTGCCGCCGACCCGGGTGATGACCGACGTCGAAAAAGCCACGTCTTCCCAGGACGACCCGGGCACCGTCGGTCGGCGCACCGTGGAAGCCATGGTCACCAGCTCCGAGCAGAAGACGAGCCGCAGAATGCAGATCGGTAGCTTGGTGATCGCCGCCCTGCTGCTGGTGGCGGCGGTGCTCTTCTTCATCAATCGTCGGGAAATGAGCCAAGTTCAAGGCCTGTTGGATCGCTTCGAGGACGGCCGCGCGACCACCCCCGGGGAGATCGCCGAGCAATATCGATTCTCCACCGTGAAAATCGACACGGCATGGACGCTGGTGCACGTCAGCACCGGCGAGGAGGTCTACCACTGCTACGAGAACGGCGTGCCGATTTACGTGCGCACCCACGAGGATCGCGCCGAGCCGAGCCTGTGCGCCAACCGTGGCGATGGCAACCGCAAGGTCAATTGGGGGCCGATCCAAGGCTCGGGATTCGTGGTCAAGAGTGACGGTTTCATCCTCACCAATCGACATGTGGCGGCCAATTGGCGCAGTCCCTACGAGTCGCTGCCCCTGCCGGGCATGCTCTACGATCTTGAGCGCGAGAACCTCGACTCCCCCATCGAGCTGGCCAACGGCCGCACCCTCGACGAGGACGAGCGGTCCCTATTGCAGCATTGGGTGCCTTCCCAATCGATCTTCTTCGACGGCGGTCAAAGCGTCAATAAGGTGGTGGAAGGCCGACCGATCTTCCTGGACGTCACTTTCCCGGAGAGCCCGCTGCCGATCCCCGCGCGCATCGTGCGAGTCTCCGACAGCCACGATGTCGCTTTGATCAAGATCGACCTGCCCAACGACGTCAAACCCGTGGAGCTGCGCCGGGACTCGAGCGATATCAAGGTCGGCGACGCCGTGTCGGTGTTGGGATATCCCGCGGTCTCCCCAAAAACCATCGTCGGCATCTCCCAGCTCGACGCCCTCAATCGCTCCACCCAGCAGCGGGAGATCCCCGACACCACCCTCAGCACCGGCTCCATCGGGCGTTTGATCAAGGGCAACGCCAACCCCTCCGGTGGCGGCAGCTTCGCCTATTGGAGCACTGCCGGCGAGGTCTACCAACTGACCGTCAACTCCGCGGGTCGCGGCAATAGCGGCGGACCGGTCTTCGACGATCGCGGCCGAGTGATCGGCATCTTCACCTACATGGCGCGGCAGGATGTGATCGTCACGTTCGCCGTGCCCATCGAATTCGGCCGGGAGCTGATGGACATTTCGAGGGTCACCCGATGATCGGCACAATGCTCGGCGACTATCGCATCGAACGGGAGCTGGGTCGCGGCGGCATGGGCACGGTCTACGCCGCCGAGGATCAAAATCTCGGCCGAAAGGTCGCGATCAAGGTGATCAGCGCCAGCATGGGCAACGATCCCGACTTGGTGGAGCGATTCCGCAAAGAAGCCAAGGCCTTGGCCCGCCTCCAACATCCCAGCGTGGTCCTGGTCCACAGCTTTTTTCAACACGAGGGCAGCTGGGTGTTGGTGATGGAGATGGTGGAGGGCGAGCAGCTCGACCTGCATCTGAAAAGCACCGGCGCCCTGCCTTGGACCCGGGCCGTGGACCTGGGCATCGCCCTCCTGGACGGCCTGCACCACGCCCACGTCCAAGGGGTCGTGCACCGGGACGTCAAAACGTCCAACTGCCTGTTGACTGCGGACGGCGGGGTCAAGCTGGTGGATTTCGGCATCGCCTTGGTGGAGGGCGAGGGTCGGCTGACCCGGCGGGGTCACGTCGTGGGCACGCCCCATTACATCGCCCCCGAGCAAGTCTCGGGTCGGCCGGCGGATCCGCGCACGGACCTCTATTCCCTGGGGGTCGTGCTCTACGAGATGGTCACCGGACGGGTGCCGTTCGACGCCGACAGCGAGTTCGAGCTCCTGCGCGCCCACCTGGAAACCGCCCCGGTCTCACCCCGGGCTCAGGTGCCGTCGGTGCCCGATTGGTTGGAGGCGGTGATCCTTCGGGCCATGGCCAAAGACCCGGCGGATCGCTTCGCGGACGCCGCCGCCATGGCCGAGGCCCTGCGTCAAGGCCTCAGCACCGCGATTCCCGCCACACGCCTGGCCGCCGCGGCCATGCCCGGGCCGACCACCGTCCTGCCGTCGACCCCCGCGGGCGGCATGCCGCTGGCAGGAGCGCCGGCCGCCGGGACGCCGGCCGCCGGGGTGCCGGCCACCGGGACGCCGACCGCCGACCACAAAAGTCTGGTACCCAAGCTGACGGCGGCGTTGATCGCTTTAGCCCTGGTGGTCGTCGCGGTGGCGTTCCTGTGGCCCAGCAAAGAAGAGCCGGAGCCGCCCGTCCAGGCTCAATTCTTAGAAGGGCCGCCCGGAGATCCCGCCGCGGCCGTATCCGCGGCGCCACCGCCAGAGCCGCTCCAGATCCGAATTCGCTCCCAAGAGCCGGAAGGCGGCTCGGTCGGCGAGCCCACCACCGACACGTCACCGGGAGCCACGCCCAAGCCCACCACCTCCAAACCCAAAAGCACCCGACCGAGCCCACCGAAAACCCAGACGGCAGGCAGCACACCTAAACCCGCTGAAACCCCCAGACCCGCACCGCCTCCGCCACCCCCAAAAAAGAGCCCGGCAGAGCGCATGGACGAGCTCGGTGAGATCATCGAGTTGCTACCCAAACGGGTCGAGCAATTCCACGAGGAATACGACGACCTACGAGACGAAGTCGAGCGTCGACTGGGCGAGCGTCGAGAAGACGACCTGCACGATCAAGTGGAAGACCTCGAAGACGCCGCCGACGACCTGCGCAAGCTCTACCGCAAGCGGGTAGCCCGCAACCGAGGCGGCACCTCCTCCGACCGCAACCAAGTCGTGCAAGAGGCCCGTCGGTTCCAATCCATGACCAGGGATATTCAATCCGCCGCGCGAGAGATGCAATGGGGCAGCCGACACTACGGTTGGACCTCCCTGCAAAAAGACCTCAACCGGCTCAGTGGGATTTTGTAGGGCGGGCCCTTTCGCCAAGAGCTGGGCGCCCATATGCTGACGATACTTGCGCTCGCCGTTGGGCTCGCCACTCTGAGCCCCCCTGACGTGGTCCGTATGGATTTCGCGGAGGTTCGAAACCATATCGACAGGGGCTCCTGGAAAAAGGCGAGGAGAGAGCTCAACGGCAATATGCTCGACCTGATCAAAGAGGGGGGCAGCCTCGACGGAGGAGATCTCGTTCAAGCCATTCGCTTGCGGGCGATCATCGAAGCCGGCGCCGGACACGAAAAGGGCGCGGCTTTTTGGTGGCATATCGGCCTGAATCTGCACGCTGACAAGGCGGAGTCGATGCTCACACTGCTCTCGGACGAGAAAGCGGCTGTGCTCCGAGCCATTCAAGTAAGACTCCACCAACCTCCCGAGCCCGGTGGATATCCCACGGGCCGAGGACCGGGCCGCCGAGGCTCGTCGCTCTACACGACCGCCGGCTGGGCGCCCCTGCCGAGCTCCCCTTTCGACGATTGATGTTCTCCCTCAACAATCAGTAGGATTCCCCGTGTCCATATCTCAGGAGACGAAACGATGCACTCCGACCTGCGGACCCGAGCTCGTCGCCGCAACAAGCTGCTCGCCACTGCGACGTCCACGCTTATCGCCCTTGTCCTGACGTCCTGCGCCCACCGCGATAATCGTGTAGCGGTGGCGCCGTCGGTAACCGACACCGCCACGCCGCGAGGTTTGGGCGGCGCCGACTGCGACCAGAACGCAGGCTACGATACGGTGGTGATCGGCGCGGGTCTGGCCGGGCTGGCGGCGGCCAAGGAGCTCAACCACTTGGGCCACTCGGTGCTGATCCTCGAGGCTACGGACCGGGTCGGCGGCCGCGGCTTCGTCGGTCAGGTCTCGGTCGAAGGGCAAGAAGAGTCCGTGCCGATCGACTACGGAGGCGCTTGGCTGCACGGCGTGGCGACCAACCCGCTGACCGGAGTGGTGGACGCCATGGGTTTCAACCGTCAACGCAGCGAGCTCGACGCCCGACCCTTCGTCGACGGCCGGCCGTTGAGCGAAGAGGAGTGGGCGCTCTTCGACGAGACCTATGAGGCTTACGAAGTGGCGCTGGAAACAGCCGCCCGGCGGATCGAGCACGAGCAGGAGCAGGCCGAGGAGGCTTGCGCCCTCGGTCATCGTATCGATGAGGAGGCGATGGGGGCGACTGAGGCGTGCTCTTGGCTGGCCGGCGAGGTGGCCGATGACGGGGTGAGCGATCGGCTCTGCGTCGGCGCACGCGACCTGTCGGCCGATCGACTCGACGCAGCCACCTACTGCGACGAGGCGCGCCGGCTGCTCAGGACGACCAGCGACAGTGCTGCCGCTTGGCTACCGCGGGAGCCCGAGATGGCGGCCATGGTGCCTCTGGTGGAAGCCTCCGGCGGCCCCCTGGAAACCGCCGCCGAGCTGAACGTCTCGTCGGCCGTCGACGCCGCCGGCTTCCTGGCAGGAGAAGACGACCTCGTCGCTGAAGGTCTCGGCACTTTTGTCGCCGGCTACGGCGCGGGGCTTCCGATCTGCCTCGGATCGCCGGTAACCCGGATCGAGATCGCGGACGATGGGGTCGCGGCGCACGCCGTCGGTCGTCGTTATGAGGCGAAGACCGCCGTTCTGACCGTTTCGGTGGGCGTGCTGCGCGCCGGCAAGATCTCCTTCACGCCGGAGCTCCCGCCTTGGAAGCGTGACGCCATCGACAGGATTCAAATGGGCCACATGCAGAAGGTGATCCTGCCCTTCAGCAAAGACATCTTCGGCGATGCCGAGCCTGGCTCTTGGGTGCTGGCTGCGGGACCGATCAGCGAGGCTGAGCGCCGCCTTGCCAAAGAAGCCGGGATGAGCGTTGCCGAGCAGAAGCAGCGGGTGATGGCTTTTGTCGTCAAACCCTTCGAAGCCAACCTGGCGATCGGCTTTTACGGCGGCGAATGGGCTCAGCTCTTCGAAAGCCGTTGCCTCGGTCTTGAGACCACCTCCGGACGGCGCAGCGCCTCGGGTTGTGACGATCTGGCGATCGACACGGCCGTCACCATGCTCTCCGGCATGTACGGAGCGGAAGCGGTCGCCGAGTCGCTCGAAGCCGACGAGATCCACGTCACTCGCTGGAGCCTCGAGCCCTTTTCCTTGGGCGCCTATTCGGTGCCGGTTCCCGACGGCTGGGACCAACGCAAAATCCTCGCCTTGCCGGTGGCCGCTGGGCAAGACCACCCATCGCGCCTCTTCTTCGCCGGCGAGGCGACCACTGACGCCGCCTTCAACGGCTCGTTCGCCGGCGCTTGGGAGACCGGGCTCAGGGCGGCTCGTGAGGTCCATTCCCAGCTCTTGAGTGAGGAAAGTGAGGACTGAGTCGCGTCTCTCTCCCGATTCCGACGACTGGGTCTAGAACCTCTCGACGCCGCAAACCCGCGTCTATCCAGCCCGCTCATCTTTGCTCATAAACGCTCAGGTGCTCGCTCACCTTTACCGAGATCGCGCAAATAGGTCTCGGCCTCGCCGCTGCTTACCGTCCTCCTGTCGCACCCGCGCCGTGCGGGTCCGATCGATCCTTGCTCGATCTCCACAGGAGGACAGATTCCATGCTTCGGCGAACCCGATCTTTCGCGCTTTTCGTGACGGCGCTCGTGGGCCTGCTCGGCTCGGCGTTGTCGTTGGGGGCCCAGGAGGGCTCCAACAGCTTTGAGCCGTTGAATCCTTTCGAGTCCGGCTCCGAGCTGCTCGGCTTGGCGGACAAGGCGCCTTTGGTGCGCTACAACGAATTCACCGGCGACGTTTCCATGTCGCTGCCCGCCGGCGTGCCCGGCTTGCAGGTGCCCGTGACCTACAGCCGAGATCGGCTGGGTCAGCTGCGCCACTACGGACACCTGAGCGTGCCTCCGGGCGAGCTGGGTGGCACCTGGCACCTGGGTTTCGGCTTCGTGCAGGCAAAGAAGCCCTACGACGGCGATCCCACCCGGCAATGTGACGAGTACGGCAACGAAATTTGCTCGAAGGGAGTGGGCTGGACGGCCTTGGTGGAGCCGGGCGGTCACGTGACCGACTTCCATCGCGACTATCTCTTCCAAGATCTGTCGGATTCCAACCATCCCGTGGTCAACGAGTCCCATTGGATCGACTCCAGCCTGCGGCGGATCGTGCGCGATCGCTCGGAGGCCTTTTCGTACGGTCCCTACGAGCTCCTGGACGTGGACGGCACGCGCACGATCTTCGAGCCGGTCTACAACATTCCTTCGACCTCCGACTTCACCTTCATGCGCTTCTACCCGACCTGGATCCAAGGTCCCGACGGTCGGGTGACCACCATCCGCTACGGCGGCGACCCCTTGGGCTCGACTCTGCCGGCCGGCGCCGGCCTGGGCACGGTGGAATTCCGCCGTCCCATCGAGGCGGTGACGGATTCCTGGGGTCGGGAGCTGCTCTTCGACTACTACACCGCCGCCGAGCTCCAGGCGGAGGTGGGCGTGCCCCTCGATCCCGAGATCGCGGCCTATCCACGGCTGAAAGAGATCCGGATCACTGACGGCGCGGATTCCCGCTCCCTAGTGGCCTTCCATTACACGGCGATCCAGCTCGGAGGGGTTCAGTCGGTGGAGCCGTCGGCGATGCTCACCGCCGAGGGTTACACCACCACCTTCGAGTATGGCGGGCTTCCGGGTTACGACAACGGCATGCCCCTGCTCGAGCGGGTGGGTTTGGCCACCGGCGGCACCGTGGAGATGGAATATCAAATCTTCACGGAGAGCGCCTGCCAGCCGGGCGCTCCCACGGAAAACGGCGTGATCGTGAGCGAGGCGCACATCCGATTGAAGGAGCTGCGCCACGGCGGTGAGATCTACTCCTACGCCTACCACCAGGGCACGGTGACCACCGCCACCCCCGCCGACGGCGAGCTGATGGTGGACGTGACCACCGACTCCGGCAGTTACCGACGCATCACCTCCTACGTATCGCCTCTGGTGCGCGCGCTGGTGGACAGCTTCGAATGTCAGCTGTGGCCCGCCGAAGCAGACAAACCCCGGGGTCGGCTGGTGGGACAACCCACCTATCGCCAGGAGACCTACGTCGACCGCGAGGGCGTGACCACCGATCGCGAGGAGGTTTGGGAATACAAATCCGCGCTCCTGAACAGTGGTGACGTCTCGGCGGTGCTGCGGGACGCGGGTGCTCTGTACGCCGTGGTGCCCGTGCGCTACTCCCAACGCCTCGACGGCGAATGCCCCACCGACGGACCGTCCGGCAGCGGCTCGTGGGCGCCGGCGGACGTCTGGCTCGATACCTTCTTCGAATACGACCTCTGGCCGGGACTCGCCTTCAACCAGCCGGAGGCCTGGACCGACGGGCACGCGTCCATGGCGGACGGCGACTTCAACCACGCCGTGCGCATCGTGCGCGCCCCGCGGGACTACCAAACCCACGGTCTGCCGTGGATCGAGCAGATTTTCGACTATCAACATCGCCTCGTTGCCGGGCACGACCAAGACGAGGTCCCCACGGACCGCGAGCACGCCGTGGCCCTGCCCGTCTTGAAAGAGGCCTGGTACCACCCCGAAGACGGCACCGACCCCCAACCCCTGGGACGCTCGACCTCCGAATTCGAGACCGACTTCGAGAGCCGCACCCTGCCGCAAACCCTGCGCAGCTACACGGACGACACGAGTTTCATTGAAACCCGCTACACCTACTACGGCCCGTCCCACGCCTACGCGGGTCGGCTCGCCTCGGAACGACGGGGCCCGGTCGCGGACGCCGCCGGCTTCGACGTGCTCGAGTGGACCTACGGCCAGGAAAGCCGGGTGGTGCCCTTGGAGGGACCGGAAACCCTGCGGAGCGTGCGCTACGACGGCGTGGTGACCGAAGAGACCGACGCGGGCGTGACCACCACCTACACCTACGACCTCGACGGACGACCCGTGGTGTCGGAAACGGGGCTCGACTGGCCCAAACACATGGCGTACTCGCCTCCCGGGGTCGCTCCCTACGAGGAGGAATGGCTCGGCTTCGGCGCCGACCAGAACCGACTCCAACGCCGGGAATTCGACCCCTGGGGACGCACGGTCCGGAGCACGGCGTGGATCGATCAATCGCCGTTCGTGGAAGCGATTTCCACCGCGGGCTGGAATTCCCTCGGCCTGCAGACCCAGGCCACGGGTGTGGCCGGGGCAATGACCTCGTCCCGCTGGGACGTGCTCGGCATGGAGGTGGAGAATACGACCACGGCGGCCGACGGCACGCCCCTCAGCCATCGCCAAGAGAAATACCGAGCGCGCTGTGACGGCACCACCTTCCGGCAGGTGAGCCGGCGGGTCGCCGAGGCCGACGCGGACGTCGAGATCCGCACCACGGTCACCGATCTGGCCGGTCGGCTGTTGCGCGCCGGCACCGGCGAGCAGGCCTACCTGGCCTCGGGCTCGGCGTCCGACGGCGGCTTCACCACCTTCAGCCGCCACGCCTCGGTGAGCAACGGCAAATCCGGCATCTGGGAGACGATCTACCCCTACGATCGCCCGGATCGCGTGCGCTTCACCGATTGGGCCGGCAAGCTGCTCTGGGAGGATCACCCGGAAACCTTCCGGGTCCACCATGAATACGACGCCCACGGTCGATTGGCGCGCACGATCCACTCCTCGGATCGCTCCGAGGAGTGGACCTACGACCGCGCGGATCGCCTCGTGGAGCACCGAGCCTGCGACGCCGACGGCGTTTGCACCGTGATCGCGGAGCTCTCGTACGACCCGGTCTACGGCGGCGTCAGCCATGTGATCACCGACTCCGGCGTGACCAGCACGGTGACCTACGACGGCTCCAGCGGGCGTCCCGACCAGCTGACCACCACCATTCCCGGCCTGGCCGCGCCGCCGAGCGGCGCGGCACCCGGGGGCCAAATCGCTCCCGGTCCGGTGACGCTGTCCTGGTCGCCCCAGGCAGGCGCCGCTTTCTACCAGGTGCAAGCCCTCCAGGGTGAGACCGTGGTCTGGCGGGCCAACGACCTCGCCACCTCCTTCGTCTTCATGCCCGACGGCGTGTGGGACGGCACCGAGCCCTTTGCCTGGCAGGTGCGCTCCTTCGACGCCGACTACGCCCCGAGCCTGTGGCAGCGAGTGGAGCTGACCGGCGGCGGAGGTGGCGGTGGCGGCGGAGGTGGCGGTGGCGGCGGTGGTGGCGGTGGCGGCGGTGGCGGTGGCGGCGGTGGTGGCGGTGGCGGAAGCCCCGAGCTGGCCGTAACGCCCACCGTCCTGAGCTTCGGCCCGGTTTCCGTGGGCGAGCAGGCGGATTTGAGCCTGATCCTCTCCAACATCGGCACCGACGACGCCGTGGGTTCCATCGGCGGCGTGACCGCTCCCTTCCACTTGGTCTCGGGCGCGACCTTCGCCCTGGCTCCGGGTGGCTCGACCCAGATAGATCTGCGCTTCGCCCCCACGGCCGAAGGGGCCGCCACGGGCGGGGTGACCTTCACCGCCGACGGCACGGACCCGGTCACCGTCCCCCTCGACGGCACGGGCGAGGCGCCCCTCGGCGACGGCGAGATGGACATTCCCGCCCATCTGCGGAATGTGGTCTTCGGCGCGGTCCTGGTGGACGAGCCCTCGACCCCGCAAACCTTGACCGAGTCCGTGCGCATTCGCAACGTGGGTGGCGGTCCGCTCACCGGGCTCGCCGTCTCCTTCGACGATGCCCGCTTCCGCTTGGCCGCGGACCAAGGACCGTCGGGTTGGAGCACTTGCGAAGGCATCGCCGCCGGTTACGCCTGCTACCCCGTGCTGGAATTCGATCCGGCCGGTCAAGCGGGCTCGTTCTCGGGCACGGCGACCTTCCGCCACACCCGCCCGGACGGCAGCGTGAACGAGATTCCCGTTTCCCTCTCCGGTGACGGCGAGGTGGTGGGCGTGCTCGAGATCCGATCCATGGGCGCGCCGATCGTGGACGTGGAATTCGGTGACGTGCGGGTGGGCCAGACCTTGACCCGCACGTTCCAAATCACCAACACGGGCACGTCGAGCACCTGGGTGCAATCCAGCGCGTCGCCCCCCTTCTCGAGCAGCCTGGACGCCGGCACCACCCTGCCGGCCGGCAACTCGTTCTTCTTCTCCGCCACCTTCTCGCCCACCACCACTGGGCGCGCGCTCCAGGGCCTCGACATCAACTCGAGCCAGACCCCGGGAACACGTCTCTTCCTGAAGGGCACGGGCGTGCAGGTGGACCTGGTGAGCGCGGTGGCGCAGAGCGACTTCGGCACCCGCTGGCACGGCCACAGCGCCTTCGCCCACGTGGACGTGACCAACCACACCGCCGATTTCTTCGACGTGACGGTCACCGGTTACGGCGATCTGGTGGGCGTTTCGCCGTCGAGCATCTTCCTCTCCGACTATGAGACCGAGGACGTCACCCTGAGGGTCACCGTGCCCAAGCTGGGGCCCTACTCCGGCCGGGTGTGCTTCGAGGTGGAAGGGCAGGAGGATTGCGTGGAGCTCTCGGGTGTGGGCGTGGACGCCGACGAGCAGCTGGTGGAGCCGTGGGCGGGCGCGCCGTATCGCACCTTCCTGGATCCGGTCACCGGCCTGCACGTCTCCCAGCTGACCTCCGACCCGGGGGATCACTACGTCTTCGCTTATCACCAACCGTCGGCGAGCGACGACGGTCGCTACGTGGTCTACCGATACATGGTGGGCAACGATCCCGCGACCCTGACCTATCGCCTGCTGGAGCTCGAGACCGGCACCGAGACCGAGCTCACCGTGCCGGGTCACGCCCACGCCGGGCACGTGGCCGGAGATCGGCTCTACGTGCGTCACCGGGCGTCCACGGTCGGCCCCTACGGGCAGGTCCGTAGCTTTGCCCTCGACGGTTCCGACGGCCCCGGTGGCCAGCTCTTGCTCGAGCCCACCGGACCGATGGGGAACGGACAGTTGGTGAATAAGGTGTCGGTGAATGCGGACGGCACGTCGTTCCTCTACGTGCTCCTGGATCCCGCCCAGCCGGACACCACCCAAAACCTGAGCTTGCGACTGCACCACGTGGGGGATCCGGTGGACGGCTCCCTCGACACCGTGGTGCTGGTGGGCGGCACCGCCCCCGGCATGGGGGTGCGCGACGCGATCTTCCACCCCACCGACCCGGAGCGCTTTTTCTTCTTCGGGCCGGGTCACGAGCTGAGCGTGTGGTGGATGGGGCAAACCCACCCCGTCCAGGTCGCGCCCTTGAGCTCCGACGATGCCCGCTTCAGCTTCTATCGCAACTTCCCGACCATGGTCTGGGGAGCCGACGGACGCCCGTGGGTGAACGCCATCGATACTCGGGATCCAGCGGGTCATCCCGAGCTCTTGATGCGCCTCGACGTGTCCTTCGATCCGGCCGCCTTCGGTCGGGTGGAAAGCCACGACGCCGTGGAGCTGGGTCCCGGTGGGCCACAGCATTCCTTCGTCGGCGACCAGGCAGAAGGTTTCTTCGCCGGCTCCGGCGGATCCCTGGCCGTGCCCGGGGGCGTGCCCTTCATCCAGCTCTTGCGAGCCCCGATGGACGGCGATCCGGCCACCACCGGGCTCCTGGAGCGGGTGCTCCTAGCGGGCTCCCTCGGGGCGGAAAACCAGGCCTCGGGCGCCTACCACTCGAACGCCCGGCTGCTGCCGTCCCTCGACGCCATGCTCTTCTCGGCGCCTTGGGACGTGGATTCCGGTGCCACGGACCCGGTCACGGGCAAGCACCTCTTTTTGGTGCGTCTGGCGAGCCGGGACGTGGCCAAGCTGCGGAATCACGTGCTGAGCCCCGGACCCGAGGATCCCTTCCGCCAGGGAGCCCGGGCCGTGGCTTCGACGACCGGTTGGTCCGTGGACGACGGTCGACCGCGGGTCGGCGGTGGGCTCGGCGACGGCGTCGCCGACCAGACCACCGGTCCGTCGGACGCCTGGCCTTACGACCCCAGCCACTACGCCCTCGCGGATCTGGACGGTGACGGGGTCTCGGAACGGATCTCCCTGCGTCCCCACGGCAACGGCTGGCGGGTCTACGCCTCGCTCTCGCGCCGGGACGGTCGCTTTGCCGACGGCGCTCCGGGGTCGGATCGTTTCTGGGGTGTGGACACGCCCCATCCGCCGATGCTCGCCGACGTGGACGGGGACGGCCGGGCCGACGTGACCTTCGTCACCCCGGAGAACGGCGGCTTCCGCTGGCGGTCTTACCGCAACACCGATGGCGGTCTGCCGGTGGTCACGGCCTCGGCCCTGCTGGCGGACGGCCTCTACGGCGCCGACGGCGTGGACGAGCGCTTCCTGGTGGCCGACGTCAACGGCGACGGCTACGGCGACCGCGCCGTGGTCCGCCCCTACGCCACGGGCTGGCAATGGTTGGTGGACTACACCGTACCCGGCGGCTCCTCTCCCGGAGACGTCTCTTGGGGAGACCAAGCACCGGACAGCTCGTTCATCGGCGGCGACTACGACACGGACACGCCCCTCCTGGGCGACCTGGACGGCGACGGCCGGGCGGACGTGGTGCTGGCGCGCCGCTCCCCCGGAGCCACGGTCACCCGTTGGTACGTGAATCCGTCCAACGCCGGAGGGCTGGGGTCCACCTGGGCCTGGAACGGCTTCTTCGGCGGCGTCGAGGGGCAGGCCCTGGTGGGCACCCTGGGGCGTTTCGTCACCCGCGATTGACCCTGCGGACCGGCGCGGGGCGCGGCCTCGCGTCGGTCCTCTCGGATTTCCCACAACCCATATTCATCTCGACGAACGCACAAAACTTTCGGAGATCGACCATGCAGATAAAGAAACCCAACCTCCGGCCGTTCCGGCCACGCCGTCCCTCCCGGGTCTTAGCGGCCCTCTTCCTATGGGCGTCGGCGGCCGCCGCCGTGCCGCCCGAGACCCTCGTCTTAGACGTGGACTACGACCCCGCCGGCCGCCCGGCCACCATCACCTATCCGTCGGGCCGAAGCGCGGAATACACCTACAACGAAGGTGACGGTCAAAAAACCGCGCGCTTCGCCGGCGCGGACGTGGTCACCGGCGTGGAATTCGACGTCCACGGTCGACCCGTGCGCATTCCCTACGCCGCCCTGGGTGACACCGCGGGGGGCGAGGAAACCCGATCCCACGATGCCCTGGGTCGCCTGCAAAGCCAAAGCCTGTGGCTCGACGGCGCCTCGACGCCGACCTACGACGCCTCCCTCTTCACCTTCGACGCCCGCGGCTTCCTCACCGGCTATCGCCGGGACGACGCGGGTCGCACCACGGATTTCGCCTACGACTACGACGGCCAGGGTCGCTTGACCGGTTGGTGGCTGAACAGCTCGCGGGTCGGTTATACGTGGGACGATGGCGGCAACCTGCTGCACCGGGACGCCTTCGTGGGCGAGGGCGTGGACCTGCCCACCGGCGGCGGGCCGTCCAACGTGCTCAATCGACGCGGCGATTGGACCTACGACATGGACGGTCGCCTGGTGGAGGACGGCGAGCACCGCTACCACTACAATGCGGCAGGTCGGCTGGCGGCGGTCTTCACCCTCGACGGCGATCTGGTGGCCCACTATCTCTACGACGAAGCCGGGCGGCGCGTGCGCACGGTGGACGACCGGGAGGTCACCTTCTTCCAGCGCGGCCCCTCGGGGGGTGTGGTGTGGCAGAAGACCGTCGCGCTCGAAACCGGAACGGCGGAGGTCGAGGAGCACGTGATGCTCAACGGCAAAGCCGTGGCCTCGGTCACCGGGCAAACCTTCTTCAACCGAGAGTGGGAGCTGCGGCTCACGGACCGCCTGGGTAACCCGGTGGTGCGCTGGGACGGCTCCGGCACCCACTACCAGGACTACGCTCCGTTCGGCGGTCGAGCCCGAGCAGGAGCCGCGGACGACCCCGGTCCCCACGGTTTCACCGGCCACGACGACGACGCCACGGGCCACGTCTACATGCTCGCCCGCTACTACGACCCGGACCACGCCCGCTTCCAGCGACCCGATCCGGCGCGGGATTTCGACTTCGCCCTGCCGTCGTCCCTGAACCTCTACCAATACGGCCGCAACAACCCGATCGAATACGTCGACCCCACGGGTCTGGCCGGCCTCAAGGTGGAAATCGGCGCCGGTATACCCACCAAGAAAGTCACGCTCTCTATCGAGATCCATGACAACGGCAACTTCTCCGTGGCTTTGAAGTATCACTCAGTTCTTACGACGGCAGAGCTGATCCCCGGCTCCGCCAACGTGACAGCCGGCTTCAATACCGAAGGAGAATTCCAAGAGGCCGGCATCAACGGCGGCGGACGAGTCGCCCAAGCCGAGGTCGTCTACATCCACGCGGAGTCGGCCCAGCAAGGACGGACCGTTGTCTTTATGAACGAGCAGCCGGTTGTCCGCGGTGTCATTCCCGGCGTCAAAGCAGGGACGGACGGAACCGTGAAGTTCTCCGCAGGCACCGACTTGTTGGCTGCTGGAGTCGAGGCGGAGACCACCGTGGTCGGCTACAAGAGCAATATCTTCCGAGACTTCGCAGATGGAGCCAATAAGTTCCTCGAGGGACTCAAGAAAATTCTCGATGTCGAGGTAACTCCCGGCTCGGAAGAGTCTCTCAAGAAGAAATAGGCCGCTTACCGGAAGCCGTCCCAACACGATCCCAGCTCCTGGCGTCTCGGGTCTTGCCAGAGCTCTCCCAGGCGCGGATCGTGGGGCACGTGCGGTAAGCCGTAGTCCCCCTGGCCGTCGCAGGCGCGCTGCAGCGCCTCGACGGCCAGGTCTATTCGGCCGAGCCTCAAGGCGAATCGGGCCTGAACCGCGCCCAGGGGCGCGCCCATCTCCATGGACCGCTCGGCCGCGCCGAGCACCTCGCGAAACGCCTGCTCCGCGGTCTCGATACCGTCGTAGTCGAGCAGCTCGGAAAAGAATCGCTGCATCTCCGCCAGGGCCTCGTCGTCGCGACCCAAGAGCAATAGGTTGTCGATCACCATCCAGCGGGCACCCGGGTCGTCGGGATCGAGCTCGATATTCTGGCGCGCCTGGACCAGGGACTCCTCGTAGCGTCCGGCCAGGAGCAAGACCAAGGCCAGATCCGAGGTCACGTAGATGGCTTCCGGCGCCAAACCCACGGCCCGACGGATCTTCTCCACCCCCTCGTCGTGACGGCCGAGGGACGAGAGCACCAAGCCGTAGAGATGCAATCCGTTCTGATGATCGGGATCCCGGGCGAGCACCTCACGCTCCAAGATCGCCTGAGCGTCCCGGGCATTGAGATCATGGTAGAAGCGGGTTGTGGCCACCAAGTGGTGGGCGTCGATCAGGGTTGGATCCAGAGTGCGGGCCCGATCTCCCCAACGGCCCATCTCGGGCATGAAAGTGTCGAAGCCCTGCCCCGAGGGCGGTGGCGACAGCGCGCCTTTCGCCTGCCAAGCCAACCCCATGGCCAGGGCGACACCGGCGGAATCCGGCGCCTCGACCACCAACCCTTCGAGGGTTTCCATGGCCGAGGCCACCGACTCGGCGTCGACCCGCCGCAGCAGCACCCGGGCGCGCCACAAAGCATCTTCCTGGGCGTCGGTGAGCGGCGTCGAACGGGCCACCAGGTCTGAGGGTGAAGACGACCACCTCGTCCACCCCACGCCCAGAGCGGTGGCGAGCACCAGGGCGACCACGATCGCGATCCAACCCCGCCGCGGAATCCGGCGGCGCTCCGGCGGCTCGGCAGCATCGACTTCGTCCACCACGAGCTCCCGTGGCTCCACGATTCGCTCCACGGGCACCACCAAGCGGTAACCCTGCCGTGGCAGGGTCTCCACATAACCGGCCTGCTGGGCCGAGTCTCCCAACGCCGAACGGATCCGCCGGACGGTGAAATTGATCGCCTGCTCATGCTCGAGATGAGCCTCGCCCCAAAGGTGCTCACGCATCTCGTCGCGGGTCACCAGCTCCCCGGATCGCCGCGCCAAAAGCTCCAGAGCGCGGGCCGGCTGGGGCTGAAGCGGCACCTCTTCCTCGTCACCGTCCACTCCCCGGCGCACCAAGCGGAAGGGCCGAGAGCTGAGCTCGAAGTCACCGAATCGGTAGACCACCGACTCCGCGGCCTCCGCAGGCGCGGAAGTCTTCGGAGAAGACGCGGTCTCGGAGATAGAGGTCTCGGAAGACACCGCCCCGGAGGTCGCGGTCTCGGTGGTAGACGTGTCTGAAGCCGAGGAACCCATAGACGGATCTTAACCGAGACATCCGTCGGAACGCGCCCGCACGGACGAATCCATACGGACGCCTTTCAGACCTAGCGTTAGGGCGATCGTTCGTCCGGGCCGACCGGTCGACGAGCCTACGGCTCGGGCATCTCACCCACGGCGTAGACTGTTTCGAAATAGCCTCGGATCCGCGCCTTGTGCTGCTCGGTCAGCTCGCCGTCGTAGATGGCGGTGGCTGCCAGGTCTCCCCACATCGCTTCGCCACGGGTATCGGAAAGCAGGAAGTGGAAGTCGAAGGCGTGCGACGATGGGGCCGTCGAGGGAGACGCGGTGTCGGTCAGGTCGCTGCCATTGACCCGGAGACGGACCTGGGAGCCGACTCGATGGGCTTCGATCAGATGCCATTGGCCGAGCGTCACGGCTCCGGGGACGGTGGTCGCTACCGGCGATCCGTTTAGGGTCATCTCGAGGGAGCCATCCGCTGCGCGAACGCGCAGCACGTCACCGACGAAGCCGAAGAGGGCGAAATCCTCGCCCTTGCCTTGGGGACGCACCAGCAGATACACGCTGAACGCACCGATGATGGGGTCGAGATCGTCGACGTTTTCGACCTCGAAAGCCTGGGCCTGCACCATGTGACCGAAGCTCGATACGTCGAGGGTCCGGGCGCAAGGCAAGCCGTTCAGGCAATCGCTGACGAAGAACGGTTTTTCCACGTCGTCCTGGCCGAAATCCCGACCCACGGGCACCTCGGACGGGCGTGCGGAGACCGTACCGCTGAGGTCGGTCCAGCGGCGGACGCAGCCCTCGGGGAAGAGATCCATGTCGCAATAATTCGGTATTTGACTGTAGCTCCCCGAGAGCCGTCCGGTGGCCAGGCTCATGTGATCGAGGCCGACTCGGGATTCGATGAAAAACTCCGTGGACTCCGGCTGCGACGGATGAAAACCGACGTAGAAGGTCACCGTGATGGAACCTTCGAGCATCACGCCGTTCCGGTCGCGGCAGCTCACCAAGAGCTCGTAGAAACCGTTTCCCTCGATGGTCACTGTGGCTTGGTGACGACCGCCCGAGGCATCAGGAGCCAGGGTGTCGACCATGTCTTCAAAAGGCGTCGGATCTTCAAGAGGGCCCGGTGACGGGGCCATGCGGCAATCCGCGGAGGCTCCGGAGAGAATCGGCACCGTCACCGCTTGGGTGGCCTCGGGAAAGAGCCCCAAGGAACCGGAGGCAGAGCCTTCGACCGCCAACGCCATGGGCCGCTCGACGGCTCCCGCCAAGCGAATTTCCTCGTCGCTCAAGGCTCGGGACCACACCCGCACATCGTCCAATCCGCCGTCAAAGCTGCGGGAGAGATCGTCGCGATCGCCGAGCATCAGCGGCACGTTGGACGCCCTCGGACGACCGTCGGCCGCGAATTCGCCCGCCGGCAAGCCGTCGACGTAGAAGCGGGCTTCATCCGCGCTGTCGTCGAAGACCAGGGCCACGTGACGCCACGGGTCGGAGCCGATGGGCGTATACAACACGTCGGCACGGCTGCAACCGATGTCGTAGACGTCGATATTGGCGCACAGCGCCCGCAGTCCCGGCGGGCTGCCTTCCGGCACATTCGCCACGTAGAAGGAATAACCCGGGCCGAAACCGCCGACGTATTTTTGTTTGGCCAAAATCCGACCATAGCCCTGGTCGCCGAAGGTATCCGGGCGGATCCACGCGCTGAGGGTGAAGGAAGACGTCAGATCCAGGCGAGGGTCGTCGGCCACCCGAAGGTAATCGTTGAAGCCGTTGAGATCCAGGCCGGCGCCCACCACGGCGTCGGGCATCACCACCGGTCCCGCGGAGCAACCGTTGCCCACCACCGCGCGCAGACCGGAGCCCGACGAATCCTCGCTCCAACACTCGCCGTTGTCGTGGATCAGCTCGTCCAAGGGCCAATGGGCCACTAAATCCACGGCGAGGGGATCGTCATCCGGGGGATCTTCATCCGGGGGACCGCCATTCGGGGGACCGCCTTCAGAGGGATCGTCGCCCGGTGGGTCGTCTCCCGAGGGATCGTACGCTAGCTCGTCGGCACCGAGATCCGGAGCGAGATCCGCCATGCGATCGTCACCGTCGATGTCGCCGGGCAAGTCTTCGCCGGCGAGCGCCATGCCCCGATCCCGGGCGCAGGCGTCCGTGGGGCTCAGGTGGAGATCACCGTTCAGGGGAGCCGCGTCGCCGGTCGACAAGAAGCCGTCGGGATAGGCCAGCTGGGGCGTGCAGCCCACCGCGCCGTGGTCCCCGGTGGCGGCCGCCCATGGGTCGTAGGTGATGTCGTATCCGGTGGGTTGGTCCCAGCGGAAGCCCGCGGACGGATCCCACAAATTGTGGCTCACCACGAAGCGCTCCGGCGCATAGGCGGTGGCGATGTTGGGGCTGTCGTCGTCCAAGCCGAAGAAGATGTTGTTGCGCACCACAATATCGTGTTGGAGCACCGCCGCCGGACCGGCGGGCGAGCCGATCAGCAAACCGGCACCTTGGGTGATGGGCCCCCAACAGGTGTTGTGGATCACCTCCACGGTTCCGGGGATATCGTCCAAGCCGGCTTCGACGTGCTCGGAGCCCGTATCGACGATGATGCACGATTCCAAACCCGCGACGCTCGAGATCATGTTGTTGGTGATCAGCACGTTGCGAATGTGCTGCCCCGGATAGTCGGCCCCGCCCGGCTCCAAGTGGATTCCATGATCGAAAATCCGTCCCGGCGTAGGATGTCGGATCAGATTGCCGTCGATGACGATGCGGTCGATCGGCCTCGAGGTGGAGCCGCAGAAGGCCGAGTCGGGGGTCAGCTCGATGGGGCTGTTGAAGTCGATGATCTCGTTGTTTCGAATCACCCACCCTTGGAGGCATTGAGCCACGTCGATGCCCCGGGGCACGCCTGCCACGTCCAGGGACGTTTGTGAGCTCCATCCGGAGTCGAGCACTGAGCTGAGGATTTCGAAATCGGTGTAATAGCCCCAAACCTTGAACGCCGTGGAAGCCCGGGTGACGCACGCTTCCCCCGCCGCCGGCTCACAGCCCGCAGGGTCGCCGGCCTCGGGATCGAGGCAGACGAATCCCGAAGGGCACTGGGGGTCGAGCCCCGGATCGCAGCTCGCCTCGGGCCGCGGGCGACACGGATCTTGGCGCACGGTGAGGTTTTGCCAACGGACCGGACCGCGATCCGGACCGGCATTGTCGCCACCGCGGGCGAACCAATGGCCGTTGCCGTCGAAGAGCATATTCTCGAAGGTCACGTAGTCCTGAAACCATTTGAACATATTGATCGCCGAGGTTCGGCTGGTGAAGTTGCTGTTTAGATTCAGACCCCGTGCCTCGATGTCGTGAAAGTAAATATAGTGATTTTCCGCGCTCGGCGAATCCGCTGCGAAGTCGAGAAAGCCGGAGTTGTCGGTGAGGGTGAAACGCCCGTAGTCCCACACCTCGAAGTGAGCGAGCTCCACATGATGCACCTGCTCAGCGAGGTAAAACGCTCGCTCCAGGGGTTTTTGATAGAACCGTTGAGTGTCGTCTTCCGGGTTCAAAATCGAGCCGTACGGCGAGCCGTCGTCACAGGCTTGATTGATCGATCCGGGGCAGGTTTCCGGCGGCAGCAGAACCGCTTCGTCGTCTTCGTCCACGGGCGGATACACGCCGTCCGCGTCTTGATCCCAACCGACGATCATGGCCGGCTGCTCGGGCAGCCACCATGGCGTGCCGTCGGCCTTCGGTAGGGCCGCAGCCACCAAACCGCTCGCCCCGCCATGGTGAGGCTTGAAGGAGAGGTTTTCTTCCCGGCAACGGTTGCGAAAACAAATCACGTCCGGGCCGTCGACCGCCGGGCCGTCCGCCAGCTCCAGCGCGGCGGTCAGGGTCGCGCAGGGGGTCAGCGGGTCGCCGCAAGAAGCGTCGTCGGCGCCGGCGGGGAATGGACCCTCGGAGCAGCTGACGTAGATCTCATCCACCATCGGATCGGAGGCGTCCCAACGGCCGTTGCACAAGGAGCAGTCTTCCGGCTCACCCGGATTGCCGTCGTGGTCCGTGTCGAATCCGCAAGCTCTCGGCTGGTAGCCCCGGTCCGCTGAGCCTCCCGAGGCTTCCAGCGGAGCCGACGACGAGGCGATGACAGTGGGCAGCCCGAAGAAGCAACCCAAGAGGTAGAAGGCACGTCGCGCCTTCCAGATCTTCGAAACCATATCTAAGGGGGGCCGGCGAAAGGCGGCGAGAATCGTCGCGCTCGATGTCGCGTCGAGCACCCAATTGAGTGATGAGGTAAACATTGAAGTAAATGCTGCGCTGGACATAGAGATCTCCTTTTATGAACGTGGACCATCGAAACCATTCACCATCGAGGGGGGAGATCATCTGGAAGGTTTCAGCATGGTTTATTGCAAAGGAGATGCCGAGTATGCAAAACGCCGCAATACAGACATAAGTCATTTGAAAACAAACGTTTAACTGATCAACTCAGGTTTTCCGATCAATTCGAGGCACGCCGTGCCGCAGAATGAATCAGTTAAAACGAATGGTTTGTATCAAAACGCCTCAACCCATGGAACGAGCACGAAAACGGGCACACAAAAAAAGCGGGATGGCACAAGGCCATCCCGTCCGCGAGACCCTCCAGCAAACATTGCCCGACCCGCTGGCCCGAAGGCCCAGGGAGCACGGGCCGAGCTGTTTACAGGAGGGAGACCGAAAATGCTTCCTCTACCGTGGTCACACGCCCGAGTGCGTCGGTCACGGTGCAGATGACCGTGTGCTCTCCGACCAGGGTCATCAAGAACGGCACCACCGGCAGATCCGAGAAGGTGCCCAAGACCTGACCCAAGGGACCGATGATCTGCCAATCCACCCGCACCTCGCCGTGGGGATCGTGCACCTCAGTTTCGAAGTCGACCACCGTGCCCAGGCTGATGCCGTTCAGGGGCGTGGTGATGGTCGCGCCCATGGGTGCGATCACCTGCACCTCCGTTTCGCATAGGGTGACTTGCCCCGAGGCGGAGGTAGCTTCGAGCTCGTATTGGGTCAGACCCAAGGCCGCCGCCCCCACCGGCAGGCTGCCGTCGAGAGCCACGTCGCCGATACCGGGCGAAATCGACACGGAGGTGGCGTCTTCCGTGGTCCATTCCAAGGTGCATCCAGCACCGAGGGTGACGAAGGTCCCACCGTCTAGCTCACCGCCGAGCCCGGAGTCGACCGTGGCTCGGAAGGTGCACTGCGCGGAGGTGGGAGGCAGCACCTCCAGCTGGATGGAGCACACCGCCGGCAGGGTGTCGGGAGCCCCGGTCACGGTCATGACGTAGTCGACGCTCTGGAGCGGATCGACCGGTATCTGACCGTTGAGCGGCACCGGGCCGTAACCCGGTTGCAGATCGGCGGACACGCCATGGGCGCTCGCCCACGAGAGCACCGTGCTCTCTCCTTCTAAGATCTGCTGCACATCCAGGGCCATGGAGCAGGTAGGGTCCTCGGCAACGGGCACGATGTCGAGCACCGCCTGACACACTGCCGGAGTGGTGCCCGGCGCTCCGAAGGCCGTCAAAATGTAGGTCGTGTCGTCGCTCGGAGACACCGACAGCTGGCCGGACGCCGGCACCTCGCCGCCACCCGGTTGCATGGTGACCAGCTCGGCGTTGTCGGCGGACCACGTCAAGGTGGTGCTTTGGCCGATCGGGATCACGCTGTCGTCGATAGTCAGCTCACAGGTCGGATCCTCAACGCTCGTCGTGGTCACTTGCACCACGGTTTCGCAAACCGCGGGAGTCGTGCCCGGCTCTCCGAGCGCGGTCAACACGTAGGTCGTGGTTTGGGCAGGGGCCAAGGAAAGCTGCCCGGACGACGCCACTTGCCCCACACCGGGCTCCAGGCTCACCAACGCGGCGTGGTCCGTGGACCACGACAGGGTCACGTTGCCGCCGGCGGTGATCATGGCGGCGTCGGCGGTCAATTGGCAGAAGGGCTGCTCGGCCATATCCGAATCGCAGCTGTCGCCGATGCCGTCGGAATCGCTGTCGGCCTGGCCGGGATTGGCGGTCGACGGACAATTGTCGCAGGCGTTGCCCACACCGTCGCCGTCTTGGTCGAATTGGGTCGAATTCGAGCCGCTCGGGCAATTGTCGCAGGCGTTGCCCACACCGTCGCCGTCGCTGTCGGCTTGGTCGGGATTGGCGACCTGAGGACAGTTGTCACAGGTATCGTTTCTGCCGTCGCCGTCCCCGTCGATCTGCTCACAGACCTGATCGCAAACATCACCGAGACCGTCGCTGTCGCCGTCGGATTGCATGGGGTTGGCCACCATCACACAGTTGTCGCAGGCATCCCCGAGGCCGTCGAGATCGGAATCGGTTTGGGCGGGATTGACGATGTCGATGCAATTATCCGTTCTGTCCGAGATGCCGTCGCCGTCCATGTCCGAAGGCGGTGCCTGGATCGGGCAATGGGACGGACCAAAGGCGTGGATATCGAATTGAGCGGGTGCCGCTCGCCCCAAGGGATTGGAGTAGATCCGCCGCTCACCGGTGGCCACGTGGGTCACGGTGATCTCGAACTCCACATTGGTGGTGGCCGCGAATTTCACCCACACGTGTTGGTTGATGGCGCAGCCGTCGAGCACCGCGAGCTGCAGCTCGAGGTTCTGCGGGTTGAAGAACCAGAAATTGCCGCTGTCCGAGGTGGTCATCCAGGCGGGCTCGCCGGTGATCGGGTGAGCGAGCGCACGGCCGGTGCCGGGATCGGCGAGGGCGCCGACTCGACCGATTCCGTGATTGCCGGAAAAATCTTGCCAACGGACGTCTACGGCGTAAAGACCGCCGTGCACACAGAGCCGGGTCTCCGAGGTGACGCAGTCCACCCCCAAAGCCGATGCAGTGGGCAGGAGCAAGGCAAACGCACAAAAGACCAGGCAGAGAGGGAGTGCTCCCGTGCTAGACGTGAAAGGAGGCTTGGAATGCGGATTGAGTCGTTTGGGCTGTAAGCACATGATGTCTAACCTTTCTGAACGGATGGGTCGTGCTTCTTTGGTGAATCATTTTCTTGGGTGGGCCTTTGCCCGTGAATCAATCCACTGAGCTCACTGTGATTTTTGGCCGGCTCCCGCTCCCGAGGGAGGTGACCGCGCGGACGATCGATGTGGATCATCGGAAGTGCTTCGGCTGGAGTCGATGGGGCGGCGATCGACCGGCTCGGCGACCAAAGGAATCCCTCGAACGTCCCTGTGGCAAGCACAAGATGAGCGTTCGGAAGACCCTCTGAGCGCCGAGCCGAAACGCTGTGTTTTGGAGGGTATTCATCATCTGAGCCACAAGTCGTAACACCGATTGCGGTCCACAAAGTGAATGATCGAGCCCGGGGGCATGCCCCGCCGGTAGGCCGCATTGCCCAGGGCTTGTAAGTCGACGCCGGAATCGAGCAATTGGTTTTGAATCTTCTCCGGAACGATTTTCGCCAGATGCAGCACCTCTTGGGCGGGAAAATCGATTCGCAACACTTCCTCGGGTTTCTCTTCGAAGTCCCCGAGCTTCTGACCCGCTTCAAGCTCGGTCACCCGCAGGCTGAGCCGTCGAGCCAAGGGTCGGGGTGCACGGCGCAAGGCGGCGAGCTCGTCGGAAAGCGGCGCCGGCTCAAAGCACCGAGCCTTTTCCAGCACCCTCTCCCCCACCGATGAGGTCAGCATGGGCCACCAACGAAGGTGGACGTCGAGGGTTTTCAAGTGTCGGCTCAAGCCGAGGAAGGCACGCAAGAGCAAGAGGCTGTCTGGGGGTCCGGAGGCCCGCAGCCACCAGCGAAGTTCTCCGAGGAGATCCCCGAGGCGCTCGCTCAAACGCCACTCTCGCAGATCGTAAGATCGGTCGAGCAGGAAGGGCTCGAAGAGCAAACGACACAGGGACGTGAGATCGACCGACAAATGCAGCAGCTTGCGGCCGTCGAAACCGAGCTCCACCAAGCAGGCGGCCACGTCGAGGCCGTCGCCTTCCCGCAGGCCGATAATCAGCCGCAACAGCGCGAGCCGACGACGCTCGTCCAACCGCAACAAACAGCCGAAATCGTAGAGCACCAGCTCGGGCGTCTCCCGGCCGTATCGACAGCCCAAGTTGCCCGCGTGCAAATCACCGTGCACCAGCCCTTTGGCGAAAAGGCCGTGCAGCGTGGAACGTAGCAGGGTGCTCGCCAAGCATCGACGCCGCCGAGGCGACCATGACCGAGCCTCGGCCAAGGGATGGGACGGCTCGAAGACCTGGAACAACAATCCGGGTCGGCTGAGATCGGGGAAGGCTTCAGGCACCACCAGACCGGGAAAGCATACTTGTCGGCGATACGCTTCTTGATGGAGCGCCTCTTGTGGAGTGTCGAGCTCTTCGTCGAGATGGCGTTTCAGCAGATCCTTGTAGGTGTCGAGATCGAAACCGAAGCGTTTCACGGCACCCAAAGCGGGCATTCGTCCCGCCCACTCCAGTTCGGCGGCCACCGCTTCGGCGATCCCCGGGTAGAGCACCTTGACCACCATTTCTTGCCCGAATCGCAGCCGGATTCGATGCACTTGGCCGAGGGAGGCGGCGGCAAAAGCCGCCTCGAGGTGATCTACCTTCGCTGCCGCCCCTGCTCCCATCCGCTGCTCGATCACCGGCCATATCTCGTTCAATGGCCGCGGCTCGACGGGCTCGGTCAACGAGTTGAGGGTGGAATCGTCCTCAAGAGTGCCCAACCATTGGCCGGCTTTCATCGACGCGCCGCGGGCGCCGATCAGCAGATCGGCCAGGGCTCTGCGGGCGGCTCCTTCGGTATCTTTGCGACGCCGATGGGCGTACCACATCAGACGCAGGAGAATCCCGAGTCGTCGGATGCGTTCTTGGATTCCCCTCAGACCACCGCCCTGCAGGGCGCGGGCGAAGGAACCCGTCCAGGAAGTGGTTTCAGCAGCTAAAGTCATCGGAATAGTCCTCTGGTCTGATGCCTTGATCGGCCAAGGCAGGAACGAGATGGTGGCGATAGAAACGCGGGCTCGATCGAATGAATCCACGAATCGCGTGGGCCTGTACGACCGGACCGCCGGCGGCGAGATGCTCGGCTTCGGCCACCGAGCCCTCACGGGCCAGATCGCGCCAGGTTTCCGGGGCCTTGCTCAGCAGGGAGACCAATAACGTCTCCGCATCTCGCCGCCAGGTGAGGACCGTGGGCAGATCGACGGGACGATCGAGCTCCGACTCTCGCAAGCGCCGCCACAAAACCAGCCGGTGGCCGTCCGGATCCTCGGCGCAAGCTCTCAGCTCTTGATCGGCTACCCGATGGGGTTCTCGGATCGGCTCCGCCCCGAGGCTCGATAGGGTGCTCAAGGCCCTACCGGGATCGATGGTCTGAAGTCTCAGAGTCACCGTGGGAAAGGGAGCCGACCCTCGTCGCAGTCTCAAAACGATGCCGCCGGCTTCCAAATCCACGGAATCGAGAGACTCAGCGACCGGCTCAAAACCCGCTCCGCGCTCGTAGAGTCGTCGCGATCGGGCCAAACAGGTAATTGGAAGCTCCAGATGGGTCAATCCACAGCGCACGATTCCTCCTTTCTCTCCGACAGCTGGAGATCCCGAATCCCCAGGCACTCCGATCTCTCCGCGCGCCCAACTTATGAGCTCATCGAGGGTCGGTGGAGACTCGGGACCTCCATGACCTAACCGGCTCACGACGGCAACGAGTCCGTAATCTTGGGCGCTGCCGAGCGGACCGCGGACCAACCCATTCCCAAATTGCAGGGTCTGCGGGTCACCAAAGTCAGCACCGCTTCGCGTTCCGGAATCTTGACGACGAAATGCTCCAAGTTCGTGGTGGATAGATGGGCTTGCTGCATAAAGTGATCGGTCTCGAGGTCTCCCCGCTGAGACTTCACGAGCTTTTCGACTCGAAGAATTTCTTTTCCCCGAAATAGATTGGTCACCGCCGCCGACACCGCCTCGAAGTGATCCGTGCTGAAGGCGGAGTCGAAGTGTCCGGCAAGCATGGTGCCGGAATCGAGGTCCACCACGTTGGAAGCCACAGCCTCGGGGGTTTCCGTCACCAGCTCGCGGCAAAAGGCCCGAAGATCCTCCACCTTCATGCCATGGCTCTTTTCGGAAATGCTCTGTACCTGAAGATTCATCACCGGAAGGTCCGGCTCCGGAAGGGAAGGTGTCTCAAGGGATTCCGGTGCTTCCGACTCGTCGTCTTCGATCTGCTCGCCCCGCTGTCGCCGGGCTTCGTCTTTGAGCCGAGTCGCTTCAAGAAGCAGGAATCCGAACGACGCGTCGATGCTTCGCGGATGGTCCGGCGGTGATTCTTTGAGCACCTTGAACGCCGGATGGGGCCATTCCACGAGAGAGTTGAAGGCCTCAATACCCTCGAGCGGCCCGCTGTCGGCATGCACGATCTCACCGTCGTCCATGTAGATATGCCCCACATGATCGTCGTGACGCAGGCGCACCGCCGCAGTCTTCTTGCCCATATTCAGGACTTGCAGGATGTCGATGAAGGTAATGCCGTTGATGCTGCCCGAAAACTCTTGATGTTTCAGGGCGGTGCGAACGCTCTCGATCAGCTCTGGAAGCTCAAAGGGTTTGGGAAGAAATTTCAGCACCCCACCGGTGTCCTCCTCCCGGAAGGCCGCCACCGAGGCAAACGCGCTGATTAAGATGACCTTGGTGGGAATGCGTTGACGGCGCAGATCCATGAGGAAGTCGATTCCGCTGCGCCCCGGTAGCCGGATATCGCTGACCACCACCTGGGGCCAGCCGTGCTCTTGAATTTTCTCGTCTGCGGCCTCTGCGCTTTCAGCCGCAATCACCCAAAGCCCTTCGATCGCGGCTTCGATACCATCGACCACGGATTCCCGGAGACCGTCTTCATCTTCGACTATCAAAACGTCCATGGCGGCCTCCGGTCGGTGATCGGTGAAGGTTTCTCAACAACACACCGCTAAGAGAGCAAAAGCCATACCACCGAAGAAAAATCACCAAGATGATCCGTAACTCCAATAAATACAGAAGATACAAAAATACCCTCAGAGGACCTGAGGGTATTCGAATAGATTTCGACTCAGAATAGATCAGTGAATTTGAGTCGCCGCCTCAGATTGAGACAATAGGCGCGAGGAATCAATCCTTGGACAGCTTTCGGATCAGAGTGGACCTTGCGATGCCCAACGCTTTGGCCGCCTGGGTTCGATTGCCGTCAAAGCGCTCTAGGGCCCGACGAATGAGGCGCTGCTCCGCCTGCTCCAGGGTCGGCAAGGAGTCGGGGGAGCGATCCTCAGCGGAAGGTGAGGACGAGGAGTCGGCGGAGGACGCCGATCGCACCTTCGGATGCCGATCGAGCGCCAAATCGTCGACATCGATCTTCTCTCCTCGGCTCACCACCACCGCCCGCTCCACCACGTTGCGGAGCTCACGGACATTTCCGGGCCACGGATAGGAGCGCATGGCACCGAGGGCTTCGTCGGTGAAATCCAGGGTCTTGCCACGGCGGGTGAAGCGGCCGCAAAAGAGACGGGCCAAGGGCTCGATATCCTCAACGCGTCGACGCAGGGGAGGCACCTCGAGGGCGATGGCATTCAGGCGGTAGAGCAGATCCTCACGCAGCTCGCCGGCCTCGGCGAGCCGACGGAGATCCTTATTCGAAGCGGCGATCAATCGCACGTCGGCCTCGATCTCCTCGCTGCCACCGACCCGGCGGAATCGCCCGGTTTCGAGCACCCGCAGCAAGGCCGCTTGCACCTCCAAAGGCATCTCGGCGACTTCGTCCAGCAGCAACGTGCCGCCCTTGGCCAGCTCGAAGAGGCCGCGGTGGCGTTCCGTGGCGCCGGTGAACGCGCCACGCTCGTGGCCGAAGAGCTCGGATCTCAACAGCCGACGGTCCAGCTCACCACAATTCAACGCCACGAAAGAAGCGTCCCGCCGCGCCGACGAATCGTGGATCAAACGGCATACGTGCTCTTTGCCCGCTCCGGTTTCGCCGCTCACCAGCACGGGCGGCTCGTGCTCGGACTCCCCCACCAAGAGCACCTCGCGGTAGAGATCTTTCATCGCCCGAGACCTGGATTCCGGACGCGGATGCCGTCGCCGATGCAAGGTCTCCACCCGTCGGCGCAACAGCTCGCCGGCTTGTTGGGTCCGATGCTCGAGCACCCGCTCCACCCGATGTAGAAGAACCGTCGTGTCGAAAGGTTTGGTCAGATAGTCGTGGGCACCGCGACGAAGGGCCTGAATCGCCGTATTTACCGAGTGGTCGGCGGTCAGCATAATCGTCGCGGGTCCGACCTCGCCGTCCTCCAACAGCTCGAACCCGGAGCCGTCGGGCAGGCTGACATCTAAAAGCATCAGGTCGAAAGACTCTTTCTTCAACAGGGCGCGGGCCTCTTCGAGGCTGTGCACCGCGGCCACCCGATGCCCCCGAGCAGCCAGAAGCTCGCTGATGGGTGCCGCGATCAGGGGCTCGTCTTCCACCAGCAGAAGTCTGCCGCTCGGAGGGCTTTTCCCGGCCATCAGGCACCCGAACCGGATCTAAAGGTCAAGAAAACCTTCGTCCCCACCCCCTCACGACTGTCCACTGCGATCAAGCCACCCATCGAGCGCATCAGAAAAGCCGCCCGAGCCATGCCGATTCCGGTGCCGCTGCTCTTGGTGGTGAAAAACGGCTGAAAGATCCGCCCGAGGTCACCGGGGCTGATGCCGCAGCCGGTATCCTGAACCGTGACCACCACCTCATTCTCGTGGGATTGGGCGGTCACCGACACCTGGTCGCCTTCGCCGCAGGCTTCCAAGGCGTTGGTCAACAGATTGGCCAACACTTCGTCCACCGCGGCCGACGACGCATGCAACATCAAACCGGGCTCGTCGTCGAGCTTGAGAGTGACTCCCGCAGCTCGGGCCGGATCGATGAAGATACCCCACAAACGCTCAAAGGCCGCGTGAGCTTCCACCTTCTGCAATCGACCCAGACTGGCTCCCCGATTCAGCACCCGATGCACGATCGACCAAATTCGCTCCGTGCCGTCCAGAATCCGCTTCAAATAGACCTGCTTCTTCTTTTCGTCGAACGTCTCGTAATGGCTGGCCAGCACTTGCAAAGACGTTTTCACCCCCGCCAGCGGATTGCCTATTTCGTGGGCCAACCCCCGGGCCATGTAGTCCAAGACCTCGTCTTGGTTGCGTTGAAAGAGACGCTTCCGCTCTCGATCCAAATCGGTGATGTCCCTCAGCACCACCACCACGAATCGCCCACCGGCCTCTTCCTCGAGGTCGGGGATGCGGTGCCAACCCACCTCGAGAACCCGCTCCAACACAGGATCCTCCACCTCGATTCCGCGAAGCTTCATGCCCGCCTCGGTGGACTCACTGACCGATCGCCAACCTCTCAGAAGGTAGCAATGCTTATTGTCGCATCCGGGGTGCAACCATTCGTGGAGCGGACGGTTGACCGCGGATTCTACGGAGCCCAACCCCCATTGCTCGAGCACATTGTTGGCCCGGAGGATCAGGCCCTGGTCATCGACCATGAAAATCAGCTCGTCGAGCACGTTGACCGTAGCCATCCACTCGCTGCAGCTTCTGCGAAACCGCGCCAGAAGATCCGCCACGGCAGGTGTTAGGCTCGCCGCCAGCAAAAGCTCCTCCAAACGCCGTGAGTCGAGGTCCAAGGCCTGAGGGCCCGGGTCTACCAAATCCAATAATCGAAAGTCGCCACTTGCATCCGCCTGATTCATTTCCGATCCTCCCGAGGCCTTTGGCCTGCTGCTGTTTCATTCCAGTGTTCTGCTCATGACGGAAGAAGATTCAAAATCAGCTCAAGGCAATGGGCTGCGATCAGTCTCCATGGTGGTGGATATCCGAAAGGATGCTCAGCAATTGCTTCGCGTTGGGTAGAGAGCTTTCGCCGGTATCTCTCGCAAGCCGATCCAAGTCGACCAAGCTCTCCTTTCTGAGATACCGAATACACATGCCGACCGAGAGGACAAAAGCCTCTCGAATACCTCTACCTTCCGTGGCGATGGTTGAAAATATCTGCAGGTCGGCACCGATACGGTCACGGATCTTCCCGAGATCCACGGCCTCGGGAAGATCCTGTTTGTTGGCTTGAACCAGAATCGGGATCGGCCGATGTCGAGATTTGAGCTGGCGCCGAAGGGTGGTCAAACGCTCCAAGGAGCCCGCAAACCCTGTGGTGCTGGAATCGAGCACGAAAATCACAACGTCCGCGGCCGCGATAATCATGGATCTGCGCCGTGACAAAACCTTTTGCCCGGGCACGCTGAGCACTCGATAGTGGATCGGGCGATCCAAGAGACGGCCCCCTTCCAAATCCAACCAGTCGAAATAGAGCGTCCGCCCGTCTCGCTCCTCGAAGGTCTGAGCAGACCGGTCGAAGCAACGGGCCAACGCCCTCACCGACTCGGTTTTACCCGAACGGGGGATGCCGTCGTAAACCACATGCAATACGAGATTGCCGGTTTCCGGGTGGAGCATTGCCATTTCAGCACGTTCTCGGATCACCCATCACGGCCTTGTGGCTCAAACATATATTCATATGTCAGCCGGCGATTCGAGGCCGATCGTTCAGTGAATCCGCGGCCGGAGCACTAGGCCCGCTAAACCGTGAGCTCCTTGATCAGTCCGGCCAGCTTGTGGCGCGCAAGGGCGAGATTCGCCTTTTTCCGATCAAAGGCCATGTACAGAAAAAGGGTCGTGCCCGTCTGGGGAAAAATCAGATGATATTCCCGTCCCAAGGTAATCAAAATGTCCTCGATCCGGTCGTCGAGATTCAGAGAGGTCATGACTTTTCGCTTGGATCGGACGACTTCGGAATTTCCGGCCGCGGCCACCTCGAGGTCGAAGCCGACGCGGCTGCCCGCCGTCCCCAAGCAGAGCCCACTTTCGTAGTCCGCCAAGGCCACCCCAATCGCGCCGTCTATTTCCATAGCCGCAGCCAAAGTTTCATTAAGATCACTCATGACAGTGCTCCCTTAGTGATGAATTAATACAATGATGCAACATCTTGTTGGACCGAATCGGTCAGCAGAAAGGGATTTACGCCTACTCAGACGTTGCCCTCCCCGATCCTAATTCCATGCGGGAAGAAGGAGCTCACCGAGAGTCTCGTTTTGGAAGCAAAGGTAGTGCCAAACTTTGCACCACCATTATAACCATCTCTCTCGCCCGCGACAACTAAATTGTCAAAGTTTTCCAGCGCACGATTCCTCTGAGCGAAGACCTGCTACGCAAGTGGCTTTCACAATCTCTATCGTCGGCGGAACGTCCAACTTCCGAAGCCGTGCGCTGACGGGTCGAGGCTCGATATAGTGAAGCCACACCCAACGACTTTGGAGGCAGAGTGACTGATAGCAACGATTCCGCTGAGCAGACCGGCAGTCGAGACGCCTCGGCCAGGCCGATCTCACAGGTGATCCGCCGGCGCCTATTGCAAGCCGGCCGCCGCTTCCACGCCAACGACAGCATCGCCGACATGCTCCAGCCCGGCGAGAACGAGCTCCTGTTGGCCGAGGTCGCCGAGCAGTTGCAGAGCGTGTTGGAGTCGCTGGTGATCGATACCGAAAACGACCACAACACCCGCGAGACCGCCCAGCGTGTGGCCAAGATGTTCGTTAAGGAAGTCTTCCGCGGCCGCTATGAGCCGCCCCCCCCGGTGACCGAATTTCCGAATATCGCCAATCTCAACGAGCTGATGATCGTCGGTCCGGTAACGGTGCGCAGCGCCTGCTCCCACCACCTCTGCCCGATCATCGGAAAAGTGTGGGTAGGCGTGATGCCCAACGAGCACTCTGAGCTGATCGGGCTGTCCAAATATGCCCGTCTGGTGGAATGGGTCATGGCCCGACCACAAATTCAGGAAGAGGCGGTCATCCAGCTCGCGGACCTGCTGCAGGACAAGATGCGTCCGGACGGTCTCGCCATCGTCTTGCGCGCGGATCACTACTGCATGCAATGGCGCGGGGTCAAAGACATGGATTCCAAAATGGTCAACAGCGTGATGCGCGGAAGCTTCTTGAAAAATCCCAACCTGCGACGGGAATTCCTCTCGCTGCTCCACGACAAGACCCCGTGAGGAGAAGCCCATGCTGATACGACTTCTTTACGCCAGCCGCGCCACCCAACCGATCGACGACAAGGTGATCGGCGACATCCTGCAACTCTCGCGTAAAAACAATCCCGAAGCCGGCATCACCGGCGTGCTCTGCGTCTGCCAGGGCGGCGTGTACATGCAGGTCATTGAGGGGGGCCGGGAAAAGGTCAATGCCCTTTACGCCCGAATTCTCTCCGACCCGCGACACGAGGCGGTGACCATCCTCGCCTACGACGAGATCACCCAACGTCAATTCCCCAGCTGGAGCATGGGAAAGGTCGAGCTCGCCAAGGTCAACGCCGCCGTGGTGCTCAAATACTCCGAAACCCCCACCTTCGACCCGCTTTCCATTTCCGGCGAAGCGGCCCTCCGCCTGCTCGAAGAGCTGATGGACGCCGCCGCCATCGTCGGCACGGGCTGAGGCCGCAGCGTCGACCGGCCCACGACACGAAAACCAGCGTAGGGTCGGGGCTTGCCCCCGACCGACGGAAACGACGTAGGGTCGGGGCTTGCCCCCGACCGACGGAAACGACGTAGGGTCGGGGCTTGCCCCCGACCGCCCTGAAATCCCGAATGGCCGGAGGGCACAAGGCCCTCCCCTACATTGGAGAAGGCTATGCCATCGGTTTTGGGTGGCTCAGCGACCGCCCTCAGGGTCGGGGAAAGGTCAGCGCGGTGAAGTAGGTCCGCCAATCGAGATCCGGCTCGTTGGCGGATCGACCTGCCTCCGACATCGGCTCAGCCAGGACCGCGGTGGCGACCCACACTTTCGCCTCCCCGGACGGAGCCGCGAGCTCCACCCGGCCATCGGCATCGGTCCGTGCGGACTGGATGGGCGTCTCGGGTCCGGGTCTCAGGGGATGCAGGTCCACCAAGACGTCGCCCTGGGGTCGGCCCCCTCTCAAGGCTTGAAGGATCACACGATCAGAATCAGCGGCTTCGAGCACCAGCTCGACGTCGAATCCCTGGGCACGATCAATCACCGGCCCGGGACCCACCACGAGCAAGGCCTTCAAGGTTCGACTGTAGAGCTCGCGACCCTGGGTGTCGCTCCGACCTGATCGACGGCGTTGGTCGAGCACGTGGTCGAGACCCTCGAGCTCGAGATGACGACGGAAGACGTCCGCGTCGGTGATGTGGGGCGCGGTCCGACTCTGATACACGATGGTCCATGAGCCCGCCGTGCCCGGTCTGACCAGACCGGCGGGATCACCGCCGTGCAAACCCGGCAGCTCCGTTTCCGCCGCCGCCGGGTCGATGGCGTAAAGCCGCTGCAGACGACGATCGTTTCGTGCCAGCGGCTCGGACTGCCCGCCGTGACCTTGAAAGAGGCGAGCCTTCACCACCTCATTGGGCGCAACACCGGCGGGAATGCCCAACCACACATCGTGGGCCGACACCGGTCCGGTGACAAGCGTCGCGGCGAGCATGAAAAAAGAGACCGCCACCCAAGAGCGACGGTCTCTGGTCGAGGATTCGGCCCCCGCCTGATGCTTCAAACATCTCATGGAATCCATCCGCTCGTATCAGTCGCGGGTTCCCGACAGCGGGGTGTTCAGGTAGGGAAATGCATTCATGAACTGACCGGCGTGTTGCAACACCCCGTCGGTATACGGCAGCTGGCCGTTGGGGGCGACCTCTTCGGGCAGCAGCACACCCATCGCCGCCCGCAGGGCGATGTCGACCACATCGTCACCGGGCCGACGACCGTTGGGAAAACCCGCCAAATCGCCGCCGAGCACCCCGAGGGAGTCCTGCTCTGCCGCCGGGGTGACGTCGATACCGGTGTTGAGCCGCATGACCTCCGCCGTGGAGCCGTCCTCGTTGAGACCGGGCACACCGGTGAGGAAGACCTGGATCAAATCCTCGCGGGGGAAAAGATTCGGCGCGGTGACCCCGAAGAGAATCTCCAACAGCTCGGGCAGGGACGGATGGGTGACATAGCGCAGGAATTGGCCGTCGTCCTTGGGCTGCGACGCGTTGAAACGGTCTTTGTCGGGCAGGCCGATGACCACTTCGTTCACCAACGGATTGGCCAATCGGGAGACCTGCACGTAATCACCGCCGAGCTGAGCCGGCCGGCCATACTCCACCTCACCGCCGAGGGTCCTCACCCGACGCAGCTTGGCCGTGGTCCAGCCACCGATCACCGGTCCGCTGTCGGTCAGGCAATCGATGGGCACCTCCAGCGCCAAGGTGCTGATGTTGAAGTTCTCGATATCGTTGGTCTCGCCGTTCGGGTCGCCCACCGGGTTCAGGTTGACCAAGTCGAAGACCCTACCGAGGTTGACCGCGAATCCCTCTTTGCGAGGTCCGACGAACATCCGTGAGTTGCCGCAACCCGGAATATTGATGTCGTGGATGTAGTGATTGGCGTAGGACTCGTAATTGGCGAAGGTCTTGTCGCCGATGTAATCCAAGGGTGAGCCGAAGAGCCCGCCACCGGTGCGGGGATTGACGATATTGATCTTCTCCGTGGGATTGTCCACCGGGCCACGGATCAGCTGGAGACGGAAAAGACGTCGCTCGTTGACGTTGGCGGTGCCGAACTCACCGCCCACCGGTCCGATATTGACCAGCGGCACGGGAACGGTTTCCGTATTGCCGTCCTCGCCCACCTGCAAGGCCACCTGGGGGCTGACCCGCACCATGAGGAAGCGGAAGGTCAAATCCTCCACGCCGTCGCCGTCGTTGGTGATGTGGATGTCGTAAGCCGCGTCAGGGTCGAGGGAGAAATAATTCGGGCCGCCGTAGGGCGCTTGCAGGGGATTGTAGTTGGCGATCAGGGTGACGAAATCTTGGCGACCCGGCTCATAGCTCCTGAAGGCGTAAAAGTCCGTGCCGTCCACTTGCGGGCTCGAGATGATCGCCGGTGCTTCGCGATGGCTGGAGGCCTGTGAGACCAACGGCCAAAGCAAGGCTGAGAGGCAGATCAACGCAACGACTTTGAAACGGGGGGTTCTTTCAAACGGAGTTCTTTCAGGCATGTCGGCTCCTGGAGGAAAATTCGTGACCAAGGAGTTGGGGGCAAGCTCCTCGATCAGGTTGTTTCCCCTGCCTACGGCATGGACCGACCCTTTAGATGAAAAAATCTTGGGATGAAAAAACTTTGGGATGAAAAAATCTTGGGATGAAAAAATCTTGAGATGAAAAAACTCGCGCTCGATGTGCCGCGTCTTCCTCTATCTCGAAACCGCTGAAATGGGACGGAGCTTCGTTAGGAAGAAAACTCCAAGCCGCCTCGGATGAGGGTAAGGGCCACGCAAAGCGGCCCCGTATCCATCAGCGGAGCATGCGCCGAGCCGGCGGGGTACTGACGGTAGTCCCCGACCCCCATATGCCCGAAATCATCGGTCAGGCCACCCTGCAACACCACCAAATCCTCGGTTCCTAGATGGCGATGATGGGGGAAGACCGAGGCACCGGGGGTTTTGATCACGAAACACACATAGTCTTGCACCGGGTCCGCGGCCACCCGGGCCACCCGGGCCGGACCGATTTCCTCCCAGCTCAAAGGCTCGCTCACGTTGAGCTCGTCGCGACAAACCTGGGGCACGGGAAGCCCGGCGAACGGATCGAGCCCGGCGTCGAGATCCGGCAGCGCGGCTTGCAACTTGTGCCAGAAGTCGCCCGACACCTCGGCGGAGCCTGACGCCAGGGCATCGGGCTTGAAAGATCGCAACATCTCACCCGCCGGGGCCGACAGCGAGGCCAGCTTTTCACGGCAGGACCGACATTTGTCGAGATGGGCTTCCAGCAGCGCTCGCTCGGCAGGAAAAAGCTCACCCGCCACCAGATCCTCCAGGGAGGCTTCCGGTGGATGCTCGAGGGGCAGGCGATCACTCATCTTGCTCATAGCTCTTCATCTTCTTGGCCAGCTTCTTCAAACCGAGGCGAATACGAGATTTCAAAGTGCCGAGGGGTAGGGCTAACCGCTCTGCGGCCTCCTCGTGGGTCAGGCCACCGAAAAACGCCAACAGCAGCGCTTTTCTCTCCCCTTCCTTGAGATGACCGAGGGCTTGACGCAGGTCCAAGCTCAGCTCTCTGCGGTCCAACACGACAGGCGCCGGAGATTCGGGTAAATCGTTCTCGGAAACGTCACCGGCTCTGGATCGACGCAGAAAATCGATCCATCGATTGCGACAAATAATGTATAACCAACCCCCCACATCGCCACGGGAAGGATCGTAGCTGGAAGCGCGTCGCCACACGGCGATGAATACTTCCTGCAGCACGTCCTCTGCGATTTGGTCGTTGCGCGCCAAATGCCTGAGCACGGCCAGCAGCTGTGATGACCACCGCAGATAGAAACGATGGAAGGCCTCTCCATCTCTGGTCGCAATGGCCCTTAGGAGCATCACGTCAGAGATCTCGGCGGGAATCCTCTGGGAGCTGTTGCTCATCGAAGTCGAGAATAACACTCCCTCCCTACGGCGACGAGCCCGCCCCTGGATGAAACTTTTTTCGTCCAATTTGCCCGCCACTCGGCTCACTGCAGGACGGCCCGGCTCACTCCTGACGCAAGACCGTCACCGGGTCGACCCGCGCGGCGCGGCCTGCGGGCACGGCACACGCCAACAAACCGACCGCCGCCAGCACGGCGACGACGAAGGCCATCACTTGCGGATCAAAGGGAGAGACTTGGTAGAGCAGCACCCTCAAGGTGCCGGCCAATCCAAGGGCGGCGATCCAGCCCAAGAGCAAACCGCCACCGATCAAGCGGGCCGCGTCCCAAGCGACCAGGGCCACCACCTGCTGCGGGCGCGCTCCCACCGCCACCCTAACCCCCAACTCCCGCCGCCGTCGGCTGACCGCGTAGGCCACCAAGCCGTAGACCCCGACCGCCGCCAGCAGCACCGCGATCAAGGCGGAGATCGCCACCAAACGCAGACTCAGCAGGGGCCGCGCCAGGGCTTCGCGACGCTGGGTTGCGAGGGTCGACATTTCCGGCGGGGCGAGCAGCGGGTCGAGCTCGTGCACGGCGGCTCGCACCCCAGCGGCCAGGGGCTCCAGGGAGCCCGACGAACGCAGGGCGATGGTCATGGTCGGCCAGCCCATGATGCGCTGGGGCAGGTAGACCACGTCGAGGGGCTCGCCGCCGAGCTGCAGATCCTGCACGTCGCCGACCACGCCGATGACCTCGAAGAGAGGACCGTCGGGGCGAATCCAGCGCATCCGCCGGCCGACCGGATCCTCTCCCGGCCACAGCCGCTGCGCCAGACTGGAGCTGATCAACGTTTCCAGGCCCGGTTTTCCTTTCTTGTCGAAGCTCCGTCCCCGCAACAACGGGATGCGCAAGGTTTGGAAGTAGTCGGAGGTCACTCCCCGCCAATGGATGGGCACAAAGGCGTTTTGATCCACCTCAGCTTCTGTTGCCACGTTGTTCTTCGGCCGCGGGCCACGGAACGGGCTGACCATGGTGCCGCCCACGGAGTCGACCCCGGGCTGGGTCTCGAGCAGCTCGTGCAACCCGGCAAAGAATTGGCGTGTTTGCGGAGAGCTTTCCGGATAGCGCTCCGACGGCAGGTCGATTTGGGCCAGCAGGATTCCGTCGGTGGTAAAGCCGGAATCGACCCCCTGAAGGAGCTCGAAGCTGCGATAGAGCAAGCCGGCTCCGAGGGCCAACACCGTGGCCAACGCCACCTCGGCCATCACCAAGGCTGCGCGCATGCGAGCCGAGCCCGGATCCGCGCCGTGGCGGTGGTGGCGCAATCCGGAGCGATGGTTGCCATGGGAAGTCGCCCTCAACGCGGGCACCACCGCCAGAAGCAGAGAGGTCACCATCGCCACCAACGCCAGACTTCCCAGAATCCGCCAATCGAGGGTCATCTGGTCCATGCGCGGCAACGCCACATCGAGGGATCGCACCCAGGGCATGACCGCCCACGCCAAGAGGCCGGCTCCCAATGCGCCCAGGCTGCCGAGAACCAAAGACTCGGTGAGGAGCTGTCGGACGACCCGGCCACGACCGGCCCCCAGGGCCAGCCGAAGGCGGATCTCATTCGATCGATCCTCGGCCCGAGCGAGCAACAGGTTGGAAACATTGACGCACGCCAACAACAAAAGCAGCGCCATGGCTCCGAGCAACACGAAATTGGTTCGTCGCGCTTCCGGCCCCAGGAAGTATTCGTCGACGGCCACCAATCCGGCCCCCCAACGGGCGTTGGTATCGGGATAAAGCTCGGCCAGCCGGCCGGCGACCTCCGCTACCTCCTGGTCGGCCTGCTCCAAGCCCACCCCGGGAGCCAGACGGGCGAAAGCGGTCAATCGATGATCACCGCGGGGCACGGTCGGATCGAGCGCATAGGGCAGGAATACGTCATGATCGGCGCTTTCGAATCGAAAATCCGCGGGCAACACCCCGATCACCGTCCACGATTCACCGTCCAAGAGGATGGGCTCACCGACGATGTCCGGATCGGCATGGAAGTTGCGCCGCCACCCCCGATCCGTCAGCACCACCACCCGCGGGCGATCCGTGCCGACGAATTCCGCGGACGAAAAGGTGCGACCGATCCGCGCCCGGACGCCGAGGACCTCGAAAAAGGACGCCGAAACCGCCTGACCGATCCATCGAATGCGCTGGTCCTGCCGTTGAAACGTCGGCCTCGGTGCGGGAAAGAGCACCCCCGCCACCGACTCGAGGGTCCGACAGCGACGCTCGAAATCCAACAGGTTTTGATCCGACACGGAGAAGGTCTCCCCCTCCGGGGTGATCTCATTCAGGTTCACGATGCGCTCGGGCTCGCCGAACGGCAGCGGCCGCAAGAGCACCGAGTCCACCAAGCTGAAAACCACCGTCGCCACCCCCAGGCCGATGGCCAGGCTAGCCACGGCGGTGAGTGAAAACACCGGCGACTTGATGAGCTGACGCAGGGCGGTTCGCAGATCGGCGCGGAAGTCTTCCAGGCCCCGGGTGCCCCATTGGTCGCGGCAGGCCTCCTTGATGTTCTCGTGCCCGCCGAAATCGAGGCGCGCCGCACGCTCCGCCGAAGCTCGGCTTTCGCCCGACGCCACCCGTCGCTCAATCTCCGATTCGAGATGGAATCGAAGCTCCTCGTCGAGCTCGTTCTCAAAGCGATCTCGCCGCCACAGGGCTTTGAGACGGTATGTCCAGTCGTCTATTCGACTCATTTTCTCTCCAAGCTTCCCGACGTCTTCAGGGAAGCGCTGCCAAATCCCGTCTCAGGCGTGTTTCAGCACCAAGGCCACCGCTTCCGACAGCCGATGCCAGCGGTCGGTTTCCACGTCCAGCTGCGCCCGCCCTTCGTCGGTCAAGCGATAGAACTTAGCCCGACGATTGTTCTCCGACGCCCCCCACTCGGCGGCGATCCAGCCCCGACGTTGGAGGCGATGCAGGGACGGATAAAGAGAGCCCTGCTGAACCAACAGCACATCGTCGGAGACTTCCTGGATGCGCTGGGAAATGGCCCAGCCGTGTTTCGGCTCCAAGCGCAGAGTCCGCAGGATCAAAAGATCCAACGTGCCTTGCAGAATGTCCGGCCGCTCCGCGGTCGCTTTTTCTGAGGAAGTCTTGCCCTTCAGGGTCTTGGATAGGCTCATGGGGCTTTTCGCTTTTTCGTTCAGTCCATTCAAGCTCAGTAGGTATCGTCGCCAGGGACAACTCCCTATGACGATCTACAGGAAGAATAGAGCTCTTCTTGTAGATTGTCAAAGGGAAGGTTCCGCAACGGCCCAGCGGATCAGTCGTCGGTAGGGGTCGGAGCCAAAACGCCCGGGCCGCCTCCGAGCCACCGGAAAGCCGAACCCGATTCAGCATCCAGGTCGGTCCAAGAACCGGTGCCGGGTCTGACGGGATCGAAGGTCATCGGATCGCCCGACGGGCTCTCGATGACGATTCGGATGGATGCTCCCGCCCGGGCTACCACCTCGAGACGCTTCCACCCTTCCCCTGGATCCCAGGAGACCTCCGGTTGCAGGGCTTTCGGCTCCGGGACTCCAGACGTGCTGACCGGGATGACCAAGAACGCGGCTTGCCGATTTTCCAGGCGGATTTGCCAGGACCGGCTGGTTTCTTTCCGCCTCAGCAGGATTTGATCGGAAACCAGGGTGGGACCTACCCAAGGCTCCAGCACCCGCGCTGCCGGGCTGTGTAGGCTGGAAGGGTTGAGGTACAAACCCAGCCGGCCGGCTCCGGAGACCGAGAACAGCACCCATCCCAAGACGGCCAACACCTTGGCTTTGGAGGCCCAATCCGACTTCCATCTCGGGCGCTCGAGCGACCGGCCGGCGAGGGGTAGCAAGATCACCAGGAGCGGCATGTGCAGTCTTGGAAAACCAAGGGTCAAAGCGGGCGCCAGGCTGCCCGCGATCGCCAGCAGCACCAATAAGGTCCGCTCAGCGGACTGCGGACCCAAGAAGATACCGATCCCTATGCAGGTAAGAAGGATCCAAAAAGACAGCGCCAGGACCGCGACCAAGAGCACGACAGCCCACTGAAGAGCCGTGGGATACGTTCCATCGGAAGTCGTGGGATAGAGCTCGACGTAGGCGCCGTGCAAGACATGCCGAGCGACGAAGACATCGGCGGTCCAAAGCATGCGAATCCGCTCCACCGAACGTCGGGCTGTGGTGCCGGGTTGCTGTCGCATCTCTTCTAGCGCCAAGAGTCCGGCGACCGTCCGCCAATCCGAGTCGGTGCGGGAAGCCACCTCCTCTAGCCGGCTCTGCATCTTCGACTTGCTCAGCTCATCCCCCCACGACGAGCCGTAACCTGGAGGCACCCAGGGGTGATTGCCCAGGGCAAGGTTGTAACCCCCGAGCGTGGACATGGGCATCCACCGACCTTCCTCGTGGTGCAAGACGCCGAGCCAAGGCACCACCCAAAGCCCACAGCCGAGCATGACGGCGGCCGCTCGGACCCAAGGGCGTCGGCGATCCGTGGAAGCGGGTCGACACAACCACAGCACCACCACCGGCACGAAGATCAACGCATTCGCCTTTGCCAGAGCTCCAAGCCCACCGACCGATCCCGCCAAGAAGCTCCACTTCAGCGGGGATGGATTCCCCTCGCCGGTCGCCCCATCCGCTTTGAAGGTCGCGCAGGCTAGGCCCACCAGCAGAAAGGCCGATAAGGTCTCCGCCCACAGAAGGTGGGAGAAACCGATGAAGGTGGGATAGAAGGCGTGCAAGGCGGCGGCGCACCGGGCAACGTTTCGCCCCCCGATCAGCGCGCCGAGCCAAAAGACCAGGAGGGTGGTGGCAGTGGAGACGACGACCGTGACCAGCCGAGCGGCCGGCAGAAAGTCCTCACCGAAAGCGACCATGGGAGCCAACAACAAGGAATGGAGGGGCGGCCAATGCCCTTGCCCGTAGGCGGCTTGCCAGGAGCCTGCGTCCCAAACCCCGGATTCGACGAGCCGGACCGCCAGCTCGGCCCAACCCCGGGCCCGGCTCAGATAGCCGAGCTCGTCGTAGAGCGCGGGAAGCCGTCCCCAAATCGCCACCGCCCAGGCGCCGAGGCGCAGCAAGAACGAAACAAGACCGATGACCAGCAGATCGCGGGGGATCCGGGGGTCGGCAGCCACAAATTCAAGATCCCGAGGGTTGCCGACGGCCGAACCAAGCGGCGAGGTTTGAGCGCGCTTGGGCGAGGGTGCGGCTCAAGCCGAGCGCGAGCCGAACCGCCGAGCTGCTCCGGATCGTCGCCAATTCCCACTCCCGCAGATCGAGATTGTTCTGAGTTTCCTGCCAGTAGACTTCCAGCTCATCACGGGCCTTGGCCAGGTCTTTGTAGGATTCCTCAAGCTCTGCAAAGAGGGCTGACGCCTTCCGTCTTGCTTCTTCTGAGCTCTCGCGATCTTCTTCAAGCTCGGTGTAGGCCTTTTCGAGCGCGGCCATCCGCTGCTGCTGTCGTCGCAGCTCTTCCTCGAGCAGCGCCGGCCATCGGGCGACCATGTGTCCCGTCGTTCGGCTCAGCTGCTCTCGGTAGCATTCGCCGTGCTTCGAGAGAATCTTCAACATCAGATCGTCTTGCGCCGGATCCGAGGCCAACTTGGAGAGCATGGAGCTGGGACGCACCCGGTAGTCGAAGGTCAGGCGGTCGGTTCGGGCGATTTCCCAACCGCTGCGCACAAAGCGGATCCACAGATCCCAATCCTCCCAAGCCGACAACCCCACATCGTAGCCTCCCTGGTCGATGACCGCGGATTTGCGAATCAACGAGCACGCATCGATGAAATTCGACTGCAGGAGAAGGTCGAAATCCAGCTCGGGGGTCACCCGTCGGCCGTTGCGCATGCCGAATTCTCGACAATCGCCGTAGACCGCCACGAGGCTCTCGTTCTGATCCAAGAGCCCGACACCGTCTTGAAGCAGGCCGGGGCGTAGACGATTGTCGGCATCGAGGGGCAAGACGTAACGGCCCCGAGCCAATCGGACCCCCTCATTCCGGGCCCGCGACAAACCGCCTTGCTCGAGGTCCACTACGTTCAGACCCGCTGTCCTCACGTGCTCCAAGACCTCTAAGGTCCCGGCATCGGTGGAGCCGTCGTTGAGAATCCATTGCTCGACCCGCAGATCGTCCGGCACCGCTCTCAGGCTGCGCTCCACGCTGGCGATCGCCTCTACGAGGAAGAGACCATCGTTGTGGCAAGGCGTGACGACCGAAACATCCACAGGTCCGTCGAGCGTGATTCTGCGGATCGGTGGATCCGGCACCTCCCAACGACCCGCCGAGGATACGTCCGCTGCTTCATCCAAGCACCGCAGGGTATCGATCGCCTCGGGCCAAAGCCGCTCGACCCAATAGATCAACGGATCGTCGCCGGCGAGGGATTGGAATCGCTGGGAGTCGACGAGCTCCTCGAGGTCGGCGTCGGCAAGCTCGACACCGAGCTTGTCCCGTAGCAGGCCGACGAACCGCTCGGGCGCGGCGATCACCTCTTGGGTGCTCGCCAACAAGACGCGGTCGGGATGCCGGCGCTTGAAATCCAATAAGCGCAGATTGTAGAAGGTCCAAATCCTGAACGCGTAATCCGGATGCTCTAGAAACACTCCGGCTCCGAGGCGTTGCATCGAGTCCGCTACGTCCCACGGAAAACGATAAAGGAAAACGAATCGTGCGTCGTCCAACGTGGCATCCCAAAAATCCAGCAGCAGGGAAGCCCGTGGATCTTTGAAGCCCCAAATTGGATGCTCTGCTTGCTCCGCCACCAAGGACCTGGCCTCACGGGCCGCCTCCTCGGGAATCTCGGAGCTCAAATGCTCGGATGGTGTCCAACCCCAATCGGGATGCCCGCCTTCGTCGGCACGGGTCATCTGCGCCAGCATCTTCTGATGCAGACGCACGACCTCTTTGGCTTCGAAATAACCATGGGGATTGTTGGCGTCGGCTTCGATCAGCTCGTCGCCAAGATTCACGCCGAGGGCCTGGAGAAAAGAAGCGATCAGAGACGTTCCGGAGCGATGCATGCCGGTAACGACGACCGGAATAGAGGCAGTCATGCCGCGGATGCTACCACGTAGGCCGGCCCCGTGGTCGGGACGATTTCGCTGGTGAAGTAGTCATGAAAGACGCCTCCGAACGAGCTTCGAAGACCTCGGCTCTTCACAGCATCGAAACGACCGCGCGGCTTGACCTCATAGCGGGCCGATGCTAAGTTTCAGCAGTTAATTTTTCTTTTTTCGGATCTGTTTTCATCATGGGATCCCGAGCCGGAATTCCGACCCGAACCAGCCGGCCTCTCCCCCCATCTGCCCGCTTCGAAAAGGTGAAGTCATGAGCAAGGTCGTCCATTTCGTCTCCGCATGCACCCTTGCCTCAGCCTTCGGCCTGGCTTGGATCGCCGGAACCGCCGGAGCACAACAGGCCGACCGAGGCCCGGGATCCTCTCCCGACAGCAACGCGATCTCCAACCCGACTCCGGACCGAGGCGGCTCTGAAGGTGAAAGTGATCGCCCCGGCGCTGAACGCGATACCGATTCCAACGAAACCCCCTCCGCGAGCACCAGGCCTGATCTCGATCGCGAGACTCTGCGCCAGATGAGCCGAGCGGAGCGGCGGGCGGCGATGCAGGCCTATAAACAAAGCCGTGCCGACGAAGCCGCCAAGGCCGGTATCTCGGTCACCAGCGATCGCAATCTGGTGCGTCTGGATCCGCCCCGCAAGTCCTTCGAAGGCCCGTCCAGAGCACCCGGCACCAACATCACTTACGATTCCGGCACGGTCTTCGGCACCACCGGAATCGGTAGCCAAATGCTCGGCAATCGCTTCGACATGGCTTTGAATCCTCCGGGCACCGCCTGTTGCTTCCCCGTCGAATCCAGCGGCTCCATCACCATGATCACCTTCGACATGGTGAATACCTCCGGCTCCATGGCCATCTTCAGCATCTACTCCAACATCATGGGCACCTCGGCCGTTCAGGTCACCTCGATCTCGCGCACCGTGATGACCGGCCTCAACACCTTGAGCGTGATGTCACCGACCACGGCCAACGCCTACATGAACGGCTCTTTCCTGGCAGGCATTTGGCAATTTGATGCCAGCTCGACGGGTCTGGCGGTGGACACCGGCTCAGTAGGCGGTCAAGGATTCCACGCCATCAGCCTGAACGACGGCAAGACGGGCACCATGCTCGCCACTGTCACCACCGGCGGCGGCATGGGCTTGAATGCGATCTTCCGGGTCAGCGGCAACGTCGCCACGCCCGTGGAGCTGATGAGCTTCTCGATCGAAGACTAGTCCGATCGAAGACTAGTCCGATCGAAGACTAGTCAGTTGGGCTGAGGAGAAGCCGAGAATCGGATCTCCAGCTTCTCCAACCACTCGGCCACGATCTGAGCCTCCAGCATCTCGACCCGACGTCGGCCGATTTCGTTCTCGATGCGTCCCTTGGCCTCGTCGAAGGTCATGGGACGCGGATCTTGAGCTTCGTCGAGGCGAATCAACCACAAGCGCCCTTCACTCAGCACCCACTTGCTGAGCCGGCCCGGCTCTAGACGTCGCATCTCTCTCAGGAAATCGATCCCGAATCGCTTGGGAATTTGCCAGCGGCCCACCCAACCCACCTGCCCGCCGTTGGCGGCAGAGGGATCCACGGAATGGCGTCGAGCGGCCTCTTCCAGGCTCATCTCGCCGCCCGAGATTCGCTGCCTGATCTCGGCCCCCTGCCGGTAAACCCGTCTCAGATGCCGCTCTTCGGCGGATAGGGCGAGCACCGTCAAACGAAAGCGGGCGGGACGTACGAGCTTTTCACCTTCGGCTTCGAAGAAGGCCCGCAACTCTGGCTCCGAGATCGGTTGTAGACGGGCTTGGATTTCGCCGGCCAAGGCCTTGGCGCTCAGCACCTGCTGTTGCTTCCAAAACCACCGTCTGTCTACTTCCGGCGGCTCGTGCAGCCCCCTGGACAAGGCTTCCCGGATCGTCATCTTTCTCAACAAGAAAGCCTCGATCGCAGCGGTCAGCTTCGCCTTCGGAACGTCGGCCCATTTCAGCTGCGCCCGTTCGGTGTCGACCGCCCCCTGCCCGGCCCAGATGACCGCGGTTTCCTCGACCGTCAGCGCACCACCGTCGAATTCCACCCAAATCCTCGGGTCATCCGATCCGTGGGGATCGGGGGCGGGCTGCGCCAAGACCTCCCAGCGGTAGGTAGCCCGAGCCCGTTCGGTCAGAGCTTGCTGTAGCTCGTGCCAGGCACGTCGATAGCTGGTTTGGATGATTTGGTCCCGCGCGATCTCCTTGAGCTCGTCGTCGGATCGGGTGACCGCATCGAGCTTTTGCTCACAGTAGAGCAGGGTGAGGCCGTCCTCCGCCTCCAACACCTCGCTCAGCTCGCCGGCTTCCAAAGCCATAGCCACCGCATCGATCTCGGGGCGAAACGTGCCCGCCCGCACGTTGCCGAGCAAGCCACCCTGCAGCCGGGTCTGGGAGTCCGACTCCTCTTCCGCCAGCCGTGCGAAGCTCTCTCCCTCCAAAACCCGCCGACGGAGCGCCGCCATCTCTTGGCGCAGCGCGTCTTTGGTCTCCGAATCCACACCGGGAGGAAAGCGCTTGAATAGGTTTCGCAGGCGTGACCTTTGGGGCCGGGTGAACGAATCACGGATTTCCAACCAGCGCCTCTCGACGTCGTCTTCCGTGACCGTCACGGCCGCCGAGACGGCTTGCTTCAGCAACGCCGAGAGCTGCCGATATCGCTGCCTTTCCAGCTCGTGACGCACCTCGATCCGCGAGTCCAGCCCAAGGCGTCGGGCTTCGTCGGCCAAGGCCAGGGTCAGGAGCATGTCTTGGACATGACGCTCGGGGCCCGCGTCAGCCGTGGCTGCGGGAGAGAAATTCACCCAATCCTCCACCAAAGCCGAAGACACGGTGCCGCGATAGCTCGCTATGGGGCCGGAGGTCGCTACGGGAGCCGTAGGAAGGGTAGGCGCGGACGTGGACGCGGGCTGATCCGCCATGGAAACCGCCGGGGCCAAGCCCGAAATCAGGAGCATCCAGATCAGGCCGACCGGCACCTCGACCGTGGCTCGCGAGTGGATTCCCATCTGGCTCCGTGGATTCTTTGCGTGGGGTTGGTGAGTCGTCGTGGGTGAGTCGTCTCAGCTGGAAGGTAGCGGCGGGCAGCAGTATATCCCGCACCAGAATCCCACGTTAGAATGCCGTCATGATCAACGACCGCCGGCGAAATCGCGTCCTGATCCTCTTCGCTCACCCCGCATTCGAAAAGTCCCGCGTCAATCGACGGCTTGTGGATGCCATCAAGGATCTCGAAGGCATCACATTCCATGATCTCTACGAGGCCTACCCCGAGCTGCACATCCGGGTCGAGCGGGAGCAAGCTCTGCTCGAGCAACACGACGTGGTGGTGCTGCAACATCCGTTTTTTTGGTACTCCACACCGGCCATGCTCAAGGAATGGGAAGATCTCGTCCTACAACACGGCTGGGCCTTCGGCAAAGACGGCACCGCTCTGCAGGGTAAGAAAATCCTCAATGCCATCACCGCCGGCGGTCGGGAAAGCGCCTACCAGCCAAAGGGGTACAACCACTTCACCATCCGCCAGCTACTGGCTCCCATCGAGCAGAGCTTCAGATTGTGCGGCATGGAGTACCTGCCGCCGTTCGTGGCCCACGGCACCCACGGCATGGGCCACGAGGTCATGGACCGACACGCCGACGAATACCGGCGTTTCATCATCGCCCTGCGCGACGACACCCTAAATTGGAGCGCTTTGGCGGGATTGGAACGAGTCAACGCCGATCTCGATGCGCTTATCCGAGACGTCTGATCAAACGGGGCTGACCAAAAGCGGCTGACGGTTTCCTGAACCACTCCCACCCTTACCCTCTGGAGCCTTGAGATGCACGGCGAAGGATTCTTTTACCAGGCATTTGTCTATTTGGCCGCGGCTGTGGTCTCGGTGCCGATCGCAAAACGTCTCGGGCTCGGCTCCGTTCTGGGTTATCTGATCGCCGGCGTTGCCATCGGCCCCTTCGCCCTCGGCTTGGTCGGCGAAGAAGGCCAAGATGTCATGCATTTCGCCGAATTCGGCGTGGTGATGATGCTCTTCGTGGTGGGTTTGGAGCTCGAGCCGGGACGCCTTTGGCGTCTCAGGGGGCCGATTCTCGGCTTGGGCGGCTTGCAAGTGGCTCTCTCGGCCGGGCTGTTGGCGGCGGCGGCCCTGGCTTTCGGCCAACCCTGGCGCGCGTCCCTGGCGATCGGCTTGGTGCTGGCCTTGTCCTCGACAGCGATCGTTTTACAAACCCTTGCGGAAAAGGGTTTGATGAAGAGCGATGCCGGTCAGAGCTCTTTCTCGGTGCTGCTCTTCCAAGACATCGCCGTCATCCCCCTCTTGGCGGTGCTCCCGCTTTTGGCCTCCGGAGGGGGCTCCGCGGGGGCGGTGACCGGGCACGGAGCGGGACACGCGGCAGGACAAGCTGCCGGGCACGGCGCCGGCCATGGAACGACCTGGGTTGAGGGGTTGCCCGCCTGGGGCCAAACCCTGATGGTGATCGGCGCGGTGGCGGCCATCGTCATTGCCGGTCAATTCCTGGTGCGGCCCGCGTTCCGCTTCATCGCCGGCACCCGCCTGCGGGAGATCTTCACCGCCGCCGCCCTGCTGCTCGTGATCGGCATCGCCCTATTGATGACCAAGGTCGGCCTGAGCCCCGCCCTGGGCACCTTCCTAGCCGGGGTGGTGCTGGCCAACAGCGAATATCGCCACGAGCTTGAAAGCGATATTGAGCCTTTCAAAGGTCTGCTGCTGGGTCTATTCTTCATCGCCGTGGGCGCGTCCCTGGACTTCGCCTTGATCGCCGGCGCTCCGGGGCTGATCGCCGCCCTGGTGGTGCTGCTGGTGGTGATTAAGTTGGCCGTGCTGCTGGGTTTGGGCAAGGCCTTCGGCATGGGCCTCGATCAAAACCTGCTCTTCGCCTTCGCCCTCGCCCAAGGAGGCGAGTTTGCTTTCGTGCTTTTCTCGTTCGCGCTTCAGAACCATGTCTTGGACACCGCGGTCACCAGCCCGTTGGTGGCGGTGGTGGCGGTCTCCATGGCCTTCACACCACTGTTGATGATCTTCGCCGAAAAGGTGCTGCTCCCGCGGGTCGGCACGCGCACGGAAAGCCGGCGTCCGGCAGACGTGGTCGACGAGGACAATCCGGTCATCATCGCCGGCTTCGGTCGATTCGGCAGCATCGTCGGTCGGCTGCTGAGCGCCAACGGTGTCGACACCACGGTGCTCGAGATCAATAGTGATCGGGTCGATATCCTGCGCAAGCTTGGGCTCAAAGTCTTCTATGGTGACGCTTCCCGCTACGATCTACTGCACAGCGCCGGCGCCGAGCGGGCCAAGATTCTCATCCTTACCGTCGGCAGCCTGGAGAAAACCCTCGAAATGATCGAGACTTGTCGCAAGCACTTCCCCCATTTGAAGGTCCTCGTGCGCGCCGACCATCGCTTCGACGCCTACGAGCTGATCGAGGCCGACGTCGAGCATATTTATCGCGAGACCTTGGACACCTCCCTACAAATGGGAATCGACGCCCTGCGCATGCTGGGATTCCGGGGTTATCAGGCCCGACGGGCGGCCAATAAATTCCGCTGCCTCGACGAGGACGGGGTGCGCGAGCTGGCGACCATGCGTCACGATCGGCAGCGCTACATCAACCGCGCACGTCGTCGAATCCAGGATCTCGAAAGCCTGCTGCAGCGCGACCTCAAAAGCGTTGAGGAAGAGCGGGACGCGGGTTGGGACGTGGAATCCGTGAGGCGAGAATTCGGTGATCCGAATTTCGCAGCTTCCGAGGCCGAAACACGCCGATGATCCGTGATCTCCGCTTCCAACTCGTTCTCGGTTGTTTCGTGCTCTCCGGCCTCGCGGGTTTGATCTACCAAACCGCATGGAGCCAACAATTCGCCTTCGTGTTCGGCACCTCGGAGCTGGCGGTGGCCACGGTGTTGGCGGCTTATATGGCGGGTTTGATGGCCGGAGCTCACCTTTCAGGACGCTTCCTGCACCGCCTCAAACGCCCGCTTTGGGTCTACGGTGTCCTGGAGCTGGGCATTGCGATTTCCGCGCTGGCTGTGCCTTTCGGTCTGCGCGTCGCCCAGAAGCTCCAAGGGGTTTGGCTGGCCGATCCTCAGCTCAGCGGCGGGACCTCGGAGACGGGCTCGGCTTTCTTCTACCTGATCTCCGCGTTCGTCATCCTCTTCGTTCCCACGGCGCTGATGGGCGCCACCCTGCCGATTCTGGCTCGTCACGCCGTGCGCGAGGATCGTCACATCGGCCCGCGGATCGGTTTGCTCTACGGCGCCAACACCGCCGGTGCCGCCGCAGGAGCGTTGAGCGCCGCTTTCTTTTTTCTACCCTGGCTCGGGTTGGGCCTCACCGTTTGGATTGCCGTGGGCCTGAATGCGGCGGTCTTCGGCTTCGCTTTGTTGCTCGAAAAAAGCGCCGCCGATCACGACCCGGCCCAAGCCGACGGCTCTGCCGACCTCGACGATGCGCCGACGATCGCCCTCGATCCCGCTCCTTCGGGCCGTTGGATTCTGCCCGTGATCTTGGTGTCGGGCATCGTCTCCTTCTGCTGGGAAGTTCTGTGGACGCGTCTGCTCAGCCACTTGCTCGGCGGCAGCATCTACGCCTTCGGCTTGATGCTGGCCACTTTCTTGGTGGGCATCGCGGTCGGCTCCACGGTCGCCAGCCGGTGGGCGGACTCCCCGGAGCGCGCCCGGGCGGGGTTCGCCCTCAGCCAGCTGGCTATCGCTCTCACGTCCTTCGGCGCTTTCCTGATGGTGGACCGCCTTCCCGACCTGCTCGGGGACCCGGTGGGCCAGCTGCTGCATGCGTCCCTGGCGTCCTCGGCCACCCTCTTGCCGGGTGCGATTTTCATCGGCGCCACATTCCCCTTCGCGGTGCGCATTCTCACTGCACGGGCGGCGGAAACCGGACAGGCGAGCGCCAGGGTCTATGCCTGGAATACCTTCGGCGCCATCGTCGGTGCGGTGGGCGCGGGTTTCTTTTTGTTGCCGGCCCTTGAAATCGCCGGAACCGCCCGCGCCGCCATCGCCACCAGCGCGCTGCTCGCGTTGATCAGCGCCTCGATCCACCGCCCCTTGCGATCCGCGGTCTTGGTCGGCGCGGTCTCGCTCCTGACCTGGATCGCGGTCTTCCCTCCATCGACCCCTTGGAACGTCTTGAGATCCTCGCCGTTGAGCGGACGCCTGGTCGAGGGCGAGGTCGCCTTCTTCAGCGTTGGACGCAGCTCGACGGTGCTGCTCAGCGAGCAACCCGGTCTGTGGCGATTGTCGACCAACGGTCTGCCGGAATCGGCGATCACCCCCAAAGGCGCCCGACAGGGGGCCTTCTCCATCGCCCGCTGGCTCTCCATGTTGCCGGTGATCAGCCGTCCCGACACGGAGTCCGCGCTGATCATCGGCTTAGGCGCCGGCATCACCGCGGCGGCGGTGCCCGCCTCGGTCGACGAGGTCCATGTGGTGGAGCTGGAGCCGGAGGTGGTTCGAGCCAATAGAGTCCTAGCCGACCTCCGCGCTCACGATCCCCTGAGCGACCCCAGGCTGACTCTGCACATCAACGATGCCCGCAGCCTCTTGCACCTCAGCCGGCGCACCTTCGACGTCATCGTCTCCCAGCCGTCTCACCCTTGGACCGCCGGCGCTTCTCACCTCTTTACTCAGGAGTTCTTCGAGCTCGTGCACAGCCGGCTCGAGCCGTCGGGCGCTTTCGTGCAATGGATCGGCCTCCGATTTCTCGATGAGGACCTGCTGCGTTCCCTGCTGGCGACCCTCAACGAGGTCTTCCCCTACGTGGAGGTCTTTCAACCGCCGCCGGGAGGGGCCTTGCTCTTCTTAGCGGGAGAGCAGCCCCTCACTCGCCCCGAAGACTTTCAGCGGGGTTACGCCTCGAACCGCGACTCCTGGTGGTTGCTGGGCCATCCGTCCGCGGAATCCGTGCTTGCCGCCCGCCGGCTCGACGCCGACGCCAGCCGCGCGCTCGGCGCCGGCGCCCCGATATCGCGAGATCTGCGCAACCTCTTCCGCACCGAATCCGCCAAGGCCATGCGCGCTCCCTTGGGTCGCCGCTCCCTCGACGAGCTGTTGAGGGACGAGGACCCCCTCTTGGCCCGGGCCCGAGAGGGTCGCCTCAAACATCCCCTATTTTTCGTTCGAACCCTGATCCAGCGGAAGAGCTTTCAGCGGGCAGGTGCCTTGGCGGACGCCTTGGTGGATGAAACCGATCGGCGGACGGCCCAGGCCCTGCTCTGGCTCCAAAACCAACGACAGCCCCAAGCTAGACGCGCCCTCGCCCAAATCTTGCGGACCCACCCCCAAGCGGAGGAAGCTCTCGCGGCGCTGCTGCTCATGGAAGGGCAAGCGGTGATCCAGGGTCGCAGACCGGGGCTTGAAGCGCGTATTGCGGAGATGGGTGGCGACGCTACGACCGTCACGGAGGGATGGCGACATTCCGCCCTCGGGGATCGAATCGGGCTCGAAAGCTTGGAAGCCGACTTGGCCTCGATTGCACCGGAGAGCCCTTTCTTTCAGGCCTCGACCAAATTGAGAATCCATTGGCGTCAAATTTCCGGCCGTCCCGAGATGGCGTCAGAAGCGCTCCATCTCCTGGACGGCCTGTTGGCGATGGAGCTCCGTCCGAATTTGAAGCTTCTTCACCGCGCCCGGCTGGCGGTGGATGCCGAGGACTACCTGGCGGCCACGGCCAGCTATCACGAGCTGCTGCGAGCGAAGCCCAAGGCGCAAACCGCGCGGAAAGTGCTCGGGGTGTTACGCCAGACCGATCCACGGATCCGTCCAGCCATCAGCTATCCGGAGCTGGAGGCTGCCTTCGCCCAGCTCGCCGCGGCCGATCCGTCGCCTTAGTTCTGGTCCGAGCCGGATATTGAACCCATCTCTACCGAGGGGCGTAGAATCCAGACATGATTTTTTCCAGCCTCCGTACCAGCAAAGTCTTTGCGATCTGCCTCCTCGTCGGCGGTCTCACCTCCCTCACCCCGGCGCTCGCCGCTGCGGCCACCGAATCCACGGTGAGCTCGGAGCCGGCTCCGAAATTCAAGCTCTATGTCGAAAGCGATGGGGTCTATCGACTGACATTCCAAGAGTTGGTCGACGCTGGGTTGGATCCCACCTCAGCGGGCCTCGAATCCTCCCGACTGGGTCTTTTCCACCAGGATACGCCGATCCCGATTTGGGTGCAGGATGGCGGCGACGGGCTGCTCGGCCCCGGGGATTGGATCGAGCTGATCGCCGAGCATTTGGCCGGTGAGGTCTCCTATTCGAGCGAGGTCACGCGGTTCAACGTCTACAACCTAGCCACCGATGTCGAGAATCCCGCCCGTATGGCGGCTATCGAGGCCCTTGAGACCCAACCGACGTCTGATCGGGCTACCCACCCCAGGTCGATCCAACACCTCGAGCAAGATCAGATGTTCCTACGGCTGCCGCCCAAGAAGGGAGCACCGGTAGAAGAGCTCTGGTACTGGAAGAAGTTGGTGCACCTGCACCGCGATCCTCTGACCCAAACTATTGATCTCTCCCACCTCGCCTCGGATCCGGACGCCAAAGTCCATCTTCGCGTCGGTCTCCGCGGTTGGTCGCGGGTACGCCGCAAGAACAACCCCGAGCTCGCGGACCATGCCCTGGTCCTGCGGTTGAATGATCAGGTCGTCGGCACCCAAGAGTGGAGCGGCAGCGATCCTTTCGTCTTCGAGCTTCGCGATTTGCCCGCCAGCCGGCTGATCCGTGGCGAGAACACCCTCGGCCTCAAGGTGCCGGTGAGGATGGACGGCGAGAAAGCGCTGATCGACGTGGTGATGTTGAATTGGATCGAGGTGGACTACCCCCACGACGGCCGGATCGCCGATCAACAAGCCGCATTGATCGCGCCTTCGGCGGCACAGACCCTCCAACTTACGCACGAGCCTCGCGCGGAGGCGGACGCAGGTGATTCTGCTCAGCCACAGCTCTTGGTGTTCAGTCGCTCGGGGCGGCGGCTCGTGGTCGATGACAGCGCTCAAGTGACGATCCGAATCCCCGGCGGCACCTCACCTGACGCTCCCGTCCATGCCGACCCCATCGACGACCGCGCCTTCTTCGCCACCCCCTCGGATCGCTTGGCGTCGGTTTCCGCTGTCTCGTTGGACCGTCCTTCCCATTGGTTACGGCCCGACATTCAGGCCGACTACGTGATGGTCACCCACTCCAGCCTCGCCGCCGAGGTGGAGCCGCTGGCGGAGCTGCATCGCTCCCGCGGTTTGTCCGTGGTGGTCGTGGATATTGAGGACGTCTATGACGAGACCCTGGGGGGCATCCAAGACCCCAAGGGCTTGCGGGACTTCGTCGCCTACGCCTATCACCATTGGCAAAAGCCCGCGCCCCGCTATTTGCTGCTCGTGGGTGACGCCAGCTGGGACAGCAAAAATCCCTGGGCCAACGACGATCTCTACGCGGATTGGACCTTTCGGCCGTGGGAAATACAACGGTTCGTCAAGAATAAGAGCACTTCCTACGCCGAGGGCGAGACTCTCAACCATCGCAACCTGATCCCGACTTGGAATTTCACCACCCACCAAGGGCATTCGGCCAGCGACAACTACTTTGTGGCCGTGGATGGCGACGACTATCTCCCGGACTTGGCAGTGGGGCGTCTGCCCGTGGTGACGCCCCAGGAGACCCGGCAGATCGTCGAGAAGATCCGTAGCTACATGCTCGAGCCGGAAGCCGGACCATGGAACCGGAATGCGTTGTTGATCACCAATGAAAACCGCAGCTATCAACATCGCAGCGACGTGCTTGCCGAGTGGCTGAGCGAAGAAGGATTCCAACCCGACAAGATCTACCCGCTCTCCTCGGAAGAGAGCAACGCCGAGCACACCGAGAGCCTGATCAGCGCTTTCGACCAGGGACAGCTATTCATCCACTTCCTCGGCCACGGCGGCCGCTACATCTGGCGCACCGGCCCACCGGATGTGAAGAAGAACCACGACCTCTTCACCCTCGAGGATTTGGATCGGCTGCAACCCAATCGCCGCCTTCCGATTGTGCTCAGCATGACCTGCTACTCGGCACCTTTCGACCATCCGACGGCGGATTCCATCGGCGAGAAGCTGTTGCGCATGGAGGACCGGGGCGCCATCGCGGTGCTCGGAGCTTCCTGGCGGAACTCGCCGGCGCAGCGCTGGAGCAAGACCCTGCTACAGCATTTAACCCAACCGGGCACGACCCTCGGTGAGGCCATTCGCCTCGCCAAACATGAGCTGAAACGACGGATTTTCGTGGAGACCTATAATCTGATGGGGGATCCGGCGATCCCCGTGCCTCTGCCCGATCGATCATCGGCAGACGCTTCGACCGCGGCCCTCTCCAATGCCGCCCTATCTACATCCTCCGAATCAGGAGCCCGTGACCTTGAGTAGCCATATCTCCATTTCCGCTGAATGCTCGACCCGTCCGCTGCGATCGACCCTCGCCGTCCTTTTCGCGGTCTTCTTCACTGCGATGCTCGTCGTGAGCGTGTCCCCCGCCTACTGCCTGCCGATCGACGGCTCTTCGGACGAAGCCCCGGCTGAAGAAGAAAAGAATCCGGAAGATCTGAAGAACACCATCAAATGGCAAACCTCGAGCGAGGTCGACAATTTCGGCTTCGACGTCTTTCGAGCCGATAGCGCCGAGGGCCCCTGGGAGCAGGTCAACCCGGACACCATCGAGGGCCAAGGGACTACGGACGAGATCACCAGCTATGCGTTCGAGGATCGGACCATCGATCCCTGCCGCGCCTACTTTTATTACGTGGAAAGCATCTCTATGAGCGGTGATCGGGAGCATTTCACGCCCGTGGGCCTAGCCAAAGCCAAGCTTTCGGCGGACGACCCACGATGCGCTGAAGCCTCGGTTTCAGAGGAAACGGATTCCAACGAGCCGGAGTCGGAGGAGTCGAGCTCGGAAGTGTCCGAACCCTCCGGCGACCCCACCCGCCAATAAGTCAAAAACGGGAGCCGCGGGTGGCCACAAGGCGTCCGATGGACGCCGTAGGTCGCTCTTCCCAAGGGTTCGATCCCATGAGATCCTTGCTCCGTCATGAGAAAACCCTTGCCGGCCTTCCGTTCGACCTCCCCTTGCCCCGCCACTGAATCCGAGCGTCCCTATCCCCCGCGAGCTCTCGGCTTCACGCTGGCGCTCTTCGCTTTTCTGACGTTATCGACGTCGCTGGCCGCCCAGGACGACGGGGCCGACCAAGAAGACCCGGTCAACGCCGAGGCGTTCATCGAAACCGTCGACGTGGAAGTCGTCAATATCGATGTCTACGTCAGCGACGGGGACGGCAAACCGGTGGAAGGCCTGAGCAAGGACGACTTCGTCATCTACCGGGACGGCACCCCGATTCCGGCGACGAATTTCTACGCCGTCGCCGGTGGAGCCCCGGTGCCCGGGCCCGCTCTGGAAGCTCCCACCCCTCAACTCGAGGCCGCCACCCCGGAGCCCGTGCAGGAGCCCGATACGCCATCAGAGCCGACGGTGGACGACGAGCATCGCCTCTGGCTGATTGTCTTTATCGACAACTTCAACATCGATCCGGTGGAGCGCAATCGCATCCTGCCCGCGGTTCGCCAATTCATCAGCCAATCCTTGCACCGGGGTGACCGGGCCATGGTCGTGACTTACGACCGTAAGCTGGAGGTGCGGCAGCCTTTCACGAATCAGAAAAACCTGCTGCTCAAGACCTTGAGCGACATTGAGGACGACTCTGGTCTCGCCACGATTCGAAATCGAGATCGCTACGAAGCCCTAACCCGCATCGAGGGCAGAGGCAGCCGCCCCAGCTCCTCTTTGCTCTTTGCCCGAACATACGCAGAAGAGGTCATGAGCAATGTCGACAACACAGTCGATGCTCTGGAAAGACTGATCCTCACCCTCGGAGGTCTTCCGGGAAGGAAGGCCTTGGTCCACGTCTCCAGCGGTATTCCAATGCTCGCCGGGGAGGAGCTCTTTCAAGTGGTGGGCCTAAAGTGGAATATGCCCGAGGCCTATGCGGAAATTGGACGCCATGACACAACCCGAGCCTGGGAGCGGGTCAACCGTCACGCCAACGCCCATCGAGTGGTGTTCTACACCCTCGACGCCGGGGGTCTGCGCGGCATGGAATTTGCTTCGGCCGAATACGCCAGCTTTCTGAACCCGAAGCTTCGTACATCTCTCGATTCGACCGTGCCCCAAAACCTTCAATCCTCACTGAGACTGATGGCTCTTGAAACCGGGGGCCGCGCGTTAGTCAACCGCAATGAGGCCCTACCGGCCTTGATTGAGGTGGCTCAGGATTTCAGGTCTTTCTACTCCCTCGGCATCCCCTCAAGCGGCGCAGATGCCGGCAGGTATCACGAGATCTCCGTCAAGCTGCGGAATCCCCAAAAAGGTCATAAGCTCAGACATCGTACGGGTTACCGTAGCAAGAACTTGGAAGGTCGCATGCACGACGGCTTACGATCCGCTCTGCTTTACGCACACGGCGAGAATCCGTTGGGAGTTACAGTCCGCTGGGGAAAGCCGGTGCCCCATGAGGACGACCTCTACTTGGTGCCCCTGCAGCTCCAAGTTCCGCTCAAGGATCTGGTGATCCTGCCGCTCGGAGACAAACACGAGGTCCGTTTGCAGCTCTTCGTGGGAGCTGTGGGCAAAGACGGCGAGGTATCGCAAATCGATCGTGCGCCTCTGGGTGTACGATTGGCCGAAGAGCATGTGGAGGCCGCACGCAAAGAATCCTTAGTGCACACCCATAAGCTATTGCTCAGCCCGGGACGAAAGAAGGTTGGTATCTCGGTCCTGGACACCTTTGGCCGCCAGAGCTCGACCGTCACATCCTTCATCGACGTGGGCCCTGAAGGTAACTAACCTCAGCTCGAAAAGTATCTTGTCTTGGGAGCGCAGACATCTTGCCGGCTCCCCTGATGCGGGCGAGACGCCGACCCTCCCAAAAGAAAACGCACCCTTGCGGGTGCGTTTTTGCCTACAGTAACGACTCTCGACCTTATTGGATGTAGGTCAACATCTCCTTGGCCGTCGCAGCCTCTGGATCATCGGGCGCCATATCGATGAATTTCTGAAGCGCCCCTTTCGCTTCATCGTTTTTACCCTTAGACAAGCTGTCCAAGCCGATGTAGTAATAGGCCCTGGGCAACTCGGGATCGATAGCCAAAGCTTGACGACAGAGCGCAATGGCGCGGTCGGTTTCGCCACCGTTCCACATAGCCCCGGCTTGTTCAACCAATTTTGCGCCTCCGAATTCCGGGTCGACCGCAGCCAATCGCGGAGCGATGTCCATCAACTTATCGGTTTCGCCTTGGGCGTCGAGGGCATCGTACAAAACCCGCAAGGTGTTGACGTCGTCGGAACCCAGCGCCAGAGCTCGCTCAGCTGATTCAGCGGCAGCGGCGTTCTGCCCCTTGGCCAGCTGTAGAGTTGCGACGGCGTGGTGGGCATCCTTGAGGGACGGGTCGAGCTCCGCGGCTTTCAGGAACTTGGCCAACGCCGTGTCGTGGTCATCGGCTTTGAACGCCTCTCCCCCCTCGTTGTAGAAGCGGCGAGCCGCTGCGGCGGCGTCCTCAGCAGAATCGAGCTCCGCCGAGACCGCGTCGGCTTCGGCGGTTTTGCCCAAGGAACGCAACGCTTGGTATTTCACCTTCAACGCATCCGCTCGGTTGATGTCCAGTCCCAGAGCCGTATCGGCAGCAGCCAGGGCCTCGTCATATTGACGCAAGTCCAATAGCACCTGGGCCAAGGCAACTTGAGCTGGGCCAAGCGAGGGGTCTGCAACGGTAGCTTCTTCCAACCTCGCTCGCGCGGTCTCGAAATCACCTTCTTTCTGGGCGGTCAGACCGGCATTGAAGGCTGTGATCGCTTCATTGCTCGAGCCGCTGACCACCGAGCCGAGATCGCCCATGGTTTGAACGACCCTGGCTTCGCCTTTTTCCATCACAAATTCCTCGCGCATCTGGCGGGTCGAGGACGGCGAAAGGGGCTGAGTGAAGCTTTGGAAACCCGTGGCTTCAAATAGCATTTGGTATTGATATTGGATTTGGGCGGCTTGAAAGCGAACCAGGAATTTACCGCGTTTGTCGGTGTTTACGATTTCGCGAAAGCTCGGAAGCTGCTCGGAGGTGATGGTGACCTGAACGCCCTGGATGGGGTTCTTGTCACTGTCGAACACCACTCCGCGCAGAATTCCCCCGCCCTGGGCCCAGATAGGCGAGGCGATGAAAGCGAGCAGGATCGCGGCTATGACGATATGAACGGATCGAGACATATGCTGATCTCCAGGGATTGAAAGGTCATCGAGAATTCCCGTACGGCTATTCTATCGATAGAGGCGAATTCTTCGAAATACTCCCTTGGATTCGCCCATGGATCACGTCCACCACGGAATTTCTTGGCGGGTTGTTCTCGAACGTCGCGAGGAGTGGACCTGAGAGGGGGGTGAGCCGCGGTTGAAGCGAAGCCGACTGAGGATAACCTCTAGCCATGAGAAGGGCACCCGGCCTCCCTGTTTACGGCCCGTGCGGGAATTTGGATTCTACCCTGAAGCGTTCCCAAACAAGGGCCCGGCCTCGGATTGCGCGATCCCACTTCATCCAACCGATCGCTGAAATGGATGGAACGTGGCGTTATCATATCGATATTCGGCGACGACTCGCTCCCGGGCCCACATTTACCAACCAATCAACGATCCGCCTTAAGATTCGACCATAAAGAGGCCGCAATCATGCACCAAGTCCTACGTGTCTTCCTATTCGTTCTGCTTTCCGCTTCGGGCGCAATAAGCGCTGCTGTCGCCCAGGAAAACCCGGGCGACGGCTCGAAGGCACCACGTTTTTTCACTGAGTCCTTAGATGTTCGGGTGGTGAATGTTGAAGTGTTCGTGACCGACCGCTCGGGTAATCCGGTCGAGGGCCTGACCCGAGAAGATTTCGATCTCCGGGTCGGCGGCAAAACCATCCCGATCTCAAACTTCTATGCCGAAGCCAAAGGGCAAGCCCGAGAAAGCCTTCAAGAGATCCAAGTCGAGCGGACGTCCGACTCGAGCTTTCAACCGATTGAAGAAATTGAGGCCGATCCTGAGCGGCGCGCCCATGTAGTAGTGCTGATCGACCACACCCGGATGAGGCCCGCCAACCGCAAACGCACTTTCAATGCCCTGCGCGAGGCAATCAAGGCGCTCGATGACGAGGATCTCGTCGCCGTGGTCGGGGTTGAAGGATCCCTGGTTTTTTACTCGGAATTTCTATACGACCGTGGGGCCATCGGCGACATTTTGGACGAAGCCCAAAAAGTATCCGGCCAGCTCGATGTGGTCGATTCCGAGCGACGTTTGATTTACGGCGAGCTGGCCCGAGGACAGAGTGGCGGATTCCTGGCCCGGTCCGCTGATCCGGATTCCAGCAGCTTGATCGCTCGAATTCAGGCCTACGCCGCTCAAGAGTACAACCGAGGCTTGCAGTCGATGAATCACATCGAAAGGGTGGTCGCTACCCTGGCCGGCGTGCCGGGACGCAAAGCCGTTCTCTATGTCGGCGAGGGAATCCCCACCCGACCGGGCGAGGGTCTCTTCGTGGAATGGCGAAATCGCTTCGGCCAGGGCAATACCGATGCCGGTCCCGGAATGCGTCGGATCGATTTCAACAATGACTACACCCGAGCCGTGGGCAACTACGATCTGACCCACGCAATCGATAAGACGTCGCTGATCGCCAACCGCGCCGGCGTGACCCTTTACGCCGTCGACGCGGAAGACAGCCATGGCGGTCTATTGCGTTCTGCGCTCACTGAGCAAGGCTCGACGTCGGAGAGCGCCTCCGTGGTCGACGCCAATTATCGAGCGACCCTCGAAGCCACCACCAAGGCGACAGGCGGTAAGCTGATCCGCTCTTCCGGTTTGTTGGTCAAGGAGCTGGAAAAGCTGACCCGTGACTTCGATACTTTCTATTCGCTGGGTTTCAATCCACCTGAGACGTGGGAACCGGGCTCTTCCCACAACATCGAGGTCAAAGTGCGTGGCAAAGGGCGCACCGTTCGACATCGCACGGAGGTTCGCTTGCCCCAACCCGGGGAGCGCGAGGCGAGCGCGACGGTCGCCGCGTTGATGTATCAAAGCTTGGGCAACCCGCTTGAGATTAAGGCGGTGCCCGGCAGCGAGGCTCCCCGGGAAGACGGTACAGCCGCCCTGCCGATCATGCTCGAAATTCCCGTCGGCAATTTGGTGCTCGTTCCCCAAGGGGAAACCCACGTGGCTTCCCTGGCGATCTTCGTCAGTGTGAAAGACAAGGACGGAAACCCCGGGAAGGTGCAGAAGATTCCGTTTCACCTCAACATCCCCAATGACAAGGTGGAAGAAGCGAAGGCAAACTCCGCCCACTATCCGTTACCGGTCGCCCTTCGCCCGGGGGACCAGCAAGTAGCGATCTCCGTGCGGGACGACATCAACGGATCCCTGTCGACCATCCGAGTCGATGTGTCGAAGTTTTCGCAGTCGTTTTAATTAGATCCTGTCCGGAAAAGCCGTCCTACGGGTCGGCCCAGCATCCCTGCGCGCGTCGCCTCAGAACTCGCGCCACCGCTGCTTCGCCGTCGTAAATTGCTGATGCGGATAAGCTTAAGCCGATTTGTAGGCTGAACCGCTCAGACACTCTCGGCTTTCCGTGTTCGGGGTGCTGGGCCTTTCTGATCTTCGAAACGGACTCGCAGGGGTCGGCTGGGTGGCCTACGCGCCGAGCCGACCAGATCCTCGAAAAGGCTAGGCTGTTTGCGAGCCGAAATCGAGGCTGGGCCGAAGGCTGAAATTCCGCCCATAGAAAAAGCCCTCCGAAGAGGGCTTTTTCCACTTCTCCGGATCAGATCCGGATCAGATCACCACTATCAGAAGCGCAGACGCGCACCGAGGAAGTAGCGACGCGGTTGGACGAAGTCCAGACCGTCTAGGAACGCCACGTCGGGATCGTTGACGAGATCCTGCACGCGGATGGTCTGCTGGTCGTCGAACACGTTGAAGATGTCGAGGAAGAAGTCCGCCTCAACACGATCGGTGATCGACCACAGGTAGGACACGCGGGCGTCGAGGGTGCCGTAATCGGAACCGTCGATGAAGCCGATGGCGTCCTCTTGGATCCAACGCTCGGAGATGCCATTGGCCTCGAACGGGGTAGCCACACGGTCAGGCAGGTTGCGGGAGAACGCGCGGGCGCCGGAGCGATTGAGCGTCACACCGGAGTTCCAGCGGTAGCTACCACCGACCTGGAAGCCGTTGTCCCAGTTGTAGGAACCACTGACCTTGAGTAGATGCTCGACGAGGCCGGGTTGCACACCGGTGCGACCGACAGCGCGAGGATCGAGGAAGAACACATCACCAGCGCCGTCGGCGTTGGAGTCGGAGTTCGAGTTGGCTTCCGCGTCAGCGTAGTTGTAGGACGCCAGCAATTGCCAGTTGTCGCTATAACGCTTACGGAAGATCAACTCAAGACCTTGCCAATCGCGGAAAGCTTCCGGCGGCAGGGTACCGATGATGAAGTTCAAGTTGGTCGGAATGTCGGCCAGGGTCGGGAAACCGAAGAACGCCGGACCCAAGAAAAGGGCGTCCGAAGCATTCAAGTCACCGTCGTAGTCGGCCGGGTTGTAGTAGAGGCTACCGTAATCCTCAAGAATGTCGGCGGTCTCACGATCGATCAAGTTGAGCTCGAACATCATGTTGGAGCCGAGATCTTGCTTGAACTGGAGCTGGATCTCGTCGGTGTAAGGGGTCTCGATGCGCGGAGCAAAGAAACCGTCCTGCTGAGCCAGGCCACCGCGAATACGGAAGGTCGTGAACTCTTGCGCTTCTTCGAGCCAAACTTGCTCTTCGATGACACGACCGGTCAAGGAACCGGCGAAATCGGTCATGTTGTTACGGACCGCGTCAAAGTAACGGCCGTAGAACACACCGACGCTGCTGCGACCGTCGCCCTTGAGATCGTAGGCGACGGAAACACGCGGGGCCACGGCAAGGTCGAAGTCAGAAATTTCGTCGCCGGTGGAAGCGAAGTGATCCCATTGCTCGGCACGGACACCGGCGTTGATGCTCCACTTGTTCCACTGCCAGGAATCCTGGATGTAGGCTTGGTAGAAGTCCGAAGACTCGGTCTGCTCACCCTCGGACACCTGTAGGTCACGAGCGTAATTGATCTGGCCATTCGGGTTGCCGGCGGTGCTGGCAAACGTCATGTTGTTGGTGATCTCAGCGTCGGAAAGGGCGCCGTCGTTGTTGTCGTCCCACAAGCCCAGGAGAAGGGCAGCGTTCTGAGCCGACAAGTTGGCACGGAAGCCTTGGAAGTCGTCCGGAGACGCACCAAACTCAAGAGTGCTGAAGCCGACACCACCAGGGGCACAGCTACCGTCGATCTCGCAGAGACCGATGACGTTACCGATTTCCTGGGCGGTGATCGAGGTCCAGAAAGCACCGCCGACGGTGATCTGGTTCTCGAACAGCTCGGAATCACCAAACTCGTAACCGATTTTCACGGCGTGGTCGCCGGCACCGGTGTCGAAGAGATATTCGAGGGACGCGCGGTTCAAGGTGTTGGAACGGGTTACGAAGTTATCCGTACCTGCGCCACCCAGGCGATCCGAACCGGTCGAACCGGGGCGGAAGCTGATGACGTTACCGGGGTCGCGGTTCTTCGGGAACTCGTTGAGGTCACCGTCGTGTTGGCTGGTGCTCAGCTCGAGAGCCGCAGAGCCCCAAACACGGTTGTAACCCACCGTGAAGCGGTCACCACCGGTCTCGAAGGACTCGTCGGCACTGTTCGGCACGTCACGGTTGAAGCTACCGTCTTGGTCCTCAGGATCGGACAAGAAGGTACCGGAGATCACGTCGCTACCGGTGATCGCCCAGGTCAGCTTGGCGAAGCCTTGATCCTGGGTGCGAGTCGGTCGGCGAAGGAACTCGTTGGTGTTCCGGGTAACCACGTCCTGCTCGCGCTCGACGATCCGGAAGCTGGTGAAGAACCAAGCTTTGTCGGTGACCAACGGACCGCCGAAGGTGACCGCGGTGTCGAAGGTGGAGAACGACTCATCCGCGAAGTGATCGTTGTCCTCAACCAAGCTGTCGTCTTGGAAGTAGTAGTTCACGGAACCCGAGAATTGATTACCACCACTCTTGGTGACGACGTTGGAGATCAGGCCGGGGGCACCGACGAACTCGGCGGGGATGGCGCCGGTCAGCACGGATTGCTCCTGGATGATCTCGGTGTTGAGATCAGCGCCGAACAGACCGTTGGTCCGATCGGTGACGTTAATGCCGTCGAAGTAGTACAGGTTGTCGGTGGAACGACCCACGCGACCGAGGCCGTCACTGTAGTTGATGCCGGAACGGGAAGCGGGGTTGCCCTCGCTGTCGATACCGTCCTGGACGCCCGGAACCAACTGCAGGTAGTCCTGGTAGGACCGTGCAGTCGGCAGGGACTCGGTGAGCTCGAGGGTGATGTTCTGGCCGGCTTGGGTCTTGGTCACGTCGACGAGGGGGGCCTCGGCGGTGACGATCACCTCGTCGGTCACCTCGGCGAGGCCAAGCTTGACCGCCAGAGGCCGGTTCTGACCAGCGGTCACGGTGACAGCCGTCACCGTAGCGGTCGAGAAACCTTCGAGGGAGACCGTGACGACATAGTTGGTCGCCGGGTCGAGGGCGACGATGGTCGCCTTGCCGTTGTTGTCGGTGAAAATGGTACGGCGAGTCAGGGTCTCGTCAGAGACCGCGTTGACGCTCGCACCGGGGACCGCTTGACCTTCCGTGTCGGTCACGGTCACCTCAATGCTACCGCGTTGAGCCTGGCCAAACGCCGCTGCCGAAGCAACGAGCAAAGCCAGTGCCATCAATGCAAAAATTCTACGCATCCGTTCTCCTCCTTGTGGAGATGTTGTTGAAACCAGACCTTCATTTGAAAGCAAGATCCAGGCCAATTTCGGCAGGAGCCGATAAGATACACCCAGAAGGTGAATAACCTAGGCCTGTAGCCGTATTTCGTGAAGGCCGAATTGAGACAATACTAGATTTCCACTGCGATTGGCACACGCCAGATCCAGGGTTTTGAAGTTTTGTCCGGCACGTTGAAGAAGCACAGGAAGAAATCCAGCGAAAAGAGATCCCCGTGGTCACATCACTTGCATGTGCGCCCCAAAGCCTGCAGTCGGCCTGCGGCCAACGGATTCGGTTTGGCCTCCATCGACCGGCAGTAATGGACCACCGCGGCCTCTCGGCTACCCGTTGCTTCCAGAACAAGCCCCATGTAAAACAGGGTCTGGGCATTGCTCGGGTCCGCCGCCAGGGCGATCTTGAAATGATCCAGGGCAGCATACGGTTGTCCGGTTTGCGCCAAAGCGCTACCCCAATCGTTGTGGACCCAGATCGGAACCTCTGCCGTGGAAGCTTCGGCCCGCGCGAAGCTTTCCAAGCCTGCCTGCAGATCTCCTGAGAGCACCTTGGCGCGGCCCAACAGCCAAAGCGCTTCGGCATCGTCCGGATCCATCTGAAGAGCCTGCTCGAGATGCGGGATCGCCGCCCCTGCTTTTTGGTAGTCGATCAGCAAACCGGCGAGCTGCACCCGGGGTTTAATCCGCGCCGGATCCAGGGTCAACACGCGCTCGAGATGGCGGCGCGAAAGCTCCGGTCGATTCAGGTGGCCTAAGGCCGTGGCAAGTTGATTGTGGGCGTCCGGACTGTCGGGCAAAAGGTCGACCACGATCTGCAATCCCCGAGCCGCCTGTTCGAAATCACCGTTGTCCAAAAAGGCTTTGGCCCGCTCCCAAATCAACACGGAGCTGACACCTTCCGAAACCACCTGGCCCATCAAAGGGTCATCGTAAAGATTGTAGATGGCCGCGCCACGAGCCCGCTGGGCAATTTCCCGAGCTTCGTCTCGCCGCCCCTGACGCATGAAAACCTGTCCCAACGTCGAGAGAGCCTGGGCGTGACGGGGCTCTTCCCGCAACACCCTTTCGAGCAAATCCTCGGCATTCTCGAGCTTGCCCCGGGCCAGCTGAACCTGAGCCAGGGTGACCCGGGCGGGCTGAAGGCCGGGCTCGATCTCCAGCGCTCTACGCAGCTCCTTGGCCGCCGCGTCCGGCTGGTTGTCCGCCACCAAGACCTTCCCCAACCGCATGTGGGCGGGGGCATAACCCGGATTTAGATCTAGGGCTCGACGGAAGGATTTCGCCGACGCCGTGAGGTCGGTGCCGACGACGCTCAACACATCGCCCAGGTAATAGGGCCAACGTGCGTCGGTCAAATCGAGCTGCTGGGCTCGACGATAGGCCGCTGCCGCTTCCTCCCACAGCTCGTGGGCGTGGCAGACCATGCCGAATTGGCCCCAAGCCGTGGCCGATTGCGGATTCTTCAGCACCGCTGCTCGGGTCTCTTCCAGTCGCTCGGCGACCCGCTCTTCCATGTCGGTCATGTCCGGCTGGGGAACACCCTCCGGGTCGGCTGGGATCGATGGAGTTTGGGCACCGGCGACCGACTCCCTTTGCGGCTTTGTCGACGACGAGCTCTCCGCCACCCCTTCTGGACCCGTTCCGCAGCCACAGACCAGGCACGGGATCGCGGCCACCACCAAGATCATCCGCCATGAAGAAGGCCCGACAAGAGGACGTGTGCGAATCGAGGGGCTCACGGACCGCCCTCACCCCGGCGCAGGGTCACCACTCGATCCACCTCGACGCCGGTGAAGGTCTCTTGCTTGCCATCCGGCCAGCGGACGCGAACCGCTTCCACCTTATCGGCCTCTCCCAGGCCGAAATGGGCCCGGGGATCGCTACTGGACAAATAGCTCATGGCGCTTTGCACGGTGCGCATCTGACGCCGGCCACCGACCTCGATCTCCACACGCGCCCCGAGAGCTCGACGATTCAAGCTCGGATCCACTGCGTCCACCAGCAACCAGTGGCCGTTCCCGGGCCGGGATCGATACACCCGTGCAGGGCCTTCCAGGTTGCTGACCACCAAATCGAGGGCACCGTCACCGTTGAGGTCACCGGTGGCCAAACCACGGCTGACCTCGATCGGTCGCACGAAATCCCGTGCTTCCGCCTCGGCAATGCGGAATTGGCCCTGATCATTGAGGTAGATCAGATTCGGCTCCGCGTAAGGATTCCAAGGGCCCGCCAATTGATCCGTCAGGGGGTCGCCCCGGGTGACCCGGCCGTTGGCGATCGCCAAGTCCAGATCGCCGTCCAAATCCAAGTCCAAGGGCGTGGTGCCGAAGCCGGTGTACGGGGTGCTGGCGGCAGCCAAGCCCACCTGGGCGGTTTGATCCTCGAATCCGATACCGGTGCCGAGGTTGCGGTAGAAGGTATTCGTTTCGTCGCGGAGATGGGTAATAAAAAGGTCGAAGTCGGAATCGTTGTCGAAATCCGCTGCCACCACGCCCATGCCGGCCTCATATAACCCGGATGAGTTGACGCTCGAGCCCATGATCAGGGCATCGTCGACGAACGTCCCGTCCTTCTGGTTGATCCACAGCTGGTTGGGGTCGCCGTCGTTGGCGACGTAGATGTCGACCCAGCCGTCGTCGTCCAGATCTTCGCAGACCACGCCCAGACCCGCGCCGGTCACCTCTTGGATGCCCGCCGAGGCGCTGATGTCTTTGAAGGTGCCGTCGCCCTGGTTGTGCCACAGCACGTCGGTGCGGTCCTCAAAGCTGCTGGGGCCGCAATACTCGCGGCGACCTGCTTTGTCGGTGCATTGGACATCCGGGTCGTAGACCACATACCGCACCACGTAGAGGTCGAGGAAACCGTCGCGATCGATGTCGCAGAAAGCCGCGCTGCTTGCCCACTCCAGCTTCGGATCGGAATTCGAGCTCAAACCCGCGGATCGGGTCACGTCCTCGAAAGTGCCGTTCCCTTTGCTGCGATAGAGCCGGTCGACGCCGATGTTGGCGACGAAGATATCTTCGTCGCCGTCGTTGTCTATGTCCCCCACCGCGACGCCGGTACCGTAACCAGGATCTCCCAAGCCCGAGCCGACCAAGCCGGCGCCGTCGGCAACCGGATTAAAAACACCGTTTTCTTGCAAATAGAGACGATTCCGTGGCCCGTCTTTGGCTTGGCTCTGCCCGAGCTCGGGAGCGCCCGACACAAAGTAGAGGTCTAAATCCGAATCCCCGTCGGCATCGAAGATCGCGACGCCGCCGCCCATCATTTCCGGAAACAGCAAGTCGCCGGCGGCACCGCTTTGGTGCTTGAAATCGATTCCCCAAGCCTCGGTCGTTTCGACCAGCAGGGGCTCTGCGGATCCAGCACCGCCATCGGCAGGAGCCGGCGGTGGGGTCGTGGCGCCTGGATCGCCGGTGCGGGCATCGCCGGGAGCGGACGTTCCAGCGGAATCCGGATCCGACGAGGAGCCCGTTCCGTCGGCACAGCCCATGGGCAGGCAGGCGATGCAGATCGCCGATGCGATTCCGGCAAGGCGGGTGAAAATTGAAGCGGGACGAGGTCGTTCAGGTCGGCCAAACATGCGCCGATCTTAGCAGCAGGAATGCCGCTCGTATACGCCGCTGCCGAAGCGACATGGGCCTGAAGAAGGCCGGATCAGGCGCCGCCGGAACGGCGTTCGATCTTCGACAGAGCTTGCTCAATGGCGCGGATCCGCTCCGGGTCTTCGGTGAAGTCGAGGGCTCGACGCAGGCTCGCACCGGCTTTGGCGAATCGCCCCAATCGAAAGTACGCCTCGGCCAGATGCTGATGGAAAGTGGCCTCGTCCACTTGGCGGGCGATGGCCCGGCGGAAATGACCCCGCGCCTGCTCCGGCTGGTCGTCCTTCAGGGCCCGCAGGCCCAAGCGGTAGTGGTGGAAGGGATTCTGTTTGAGAAAGCGATCGCGCTTTTTGATCCAACGGTCGGCTTCCGAGGCTCTGCCGAGGGCGGAATAAAGGTTGGCGAGGTTGGTCGCCGCCTGGGAGCTTCCCGGCTCCTGCCGGAGAATACCCAGGAGATTCGCCTCCGCCTCCAGCGTTTCACCCGCCCGACGCTGGGCGACCGCCAGGTTCAGCCTCGCCGGGGTGAAGGTCGGATCCAAGTCGAGCGCTTTGTGGAAATAGGCGATGGCCCCCGACGGATCATCGCGGTGCAGGGTCAGCCTTTGGGCGCCGACATTATTGTAGAAGTGCGCCCGCATACGTGGCTCTTCAATCCGGCGCCGTGCCCGATATTGGCGCTCGGACCAAGGCAGGAAATCCACCTGCACCACCCCGTTCGCCATCTCTACCTCGGCGAACATATGCCAATGGTTGAAGCTGACATCTCCTTGTTGGCTCCAACCCGTGACCTCGTCGACCTCGACGAAGTGGGTGACAAACCCCAGATGTCGAGCCAAGGACACGAAAAGCAGTGTGAACGACAGGCAATTGCCGGTAGCGCGCTCAAAGGTCTCCGCCGCGGTGAAGGTACCGTGGGTGCCGTAGGTAATGCCCAGACCGTCTTCGGGATCGAAGATCGCTTCCTGCAATTTTCGCAGCCGAGTCTCCCGCTGCATATTCGGCGTGATGCGCTCCGCCAGGAACGACGCCATGGCCGGTGTCACCGCCAAGGGATCGATGTCCGGAACCGCGGCCTCTGCGCGCGCGGAGCGCAGGATGGTCGAGCTGGGGTCGGCCACGGACTGCCGATATAGCTGAGGACGATCGACGGCGTTGAACGCCGTCACCGGTCTGGAAGCTACGGGCGTCGGCGAGCCGCTGAATGGCGGGGCCTGGGCATCGACGGTTCGTGGGCCCGCGCAGACGAGCGCGAGGACGATCCCGATGCCAGCCCGCAAGGGCCGGCGGCGGGATGTTCGACCGCGGGATAAAACGCGGGAAGGAAGTGGGCCATTGGAGTAGATGAGCTCAGCCATAGCCCACAATGATAGCAAGGGCCGAGCCCGACCATCCGCGGATCCGTCACGCCTAGCGGGCGACTCGCACACGCATCCCCAGCCCCTTACCATTCGGCGCGCCGAACAGACGGCCGGGGGGTGGGACCTCAGACGCGTTCCAACACCATCGAGAAGCCGAGACCGCCCCCGGCACAGATGGACACGAAGCAGGTGTTGTGGTCGGCCCGCTGCATTTCGTGGGCCGCTTGACCGATCACCCGCGTTCCCGTGGCGCCGAAGGGATGTCCCATGGCGATCGACCCGCCGTTGGGGTTCATGGCGTCCATGTCCACGGTGCCGATCGGCGCGCTCAGCCCCAGCTGCTCGGCGTGCTCCTTGGATTCGAAGCGGCGCACGGTGGCGAGCACCTGGCCGGCGAACGCCTCGTGCATTTCCACGAAATCGATGTCGGCCAGGGTCATGCCGGCCCGTTTGAGGGCGACCGGCGCCGAATAGGTGGGACCCAGGAGCAGATGCTCCTTTTGGATGTCGATGCCGGCCATGGCGTAGGAACGGATAAAACAGAGCGGCTCGTAGCCCAGCTCCTCAGCCTTTTCCTCGCTCATCAACAACAGCGCCGAGGCACCGTCGGTCAGGGGCGACGCATTGCCCGCGGTCACCGTGCCGTAGCTCTTGTCGAAGACGGGCCGCAGACGGGCCAGCTGCTCGACATCGGTCTCGGGACGGATATCCGTGTCGCGATCCAGGGCCGGGTCGAATTTCGGCGGCATGTGCACGGTCATCACTTGATCCGCCAGACGTCCCGTCTCATAGGCCCGATGAGCCCGATGGTGGCTTTCCACCGCCCAAGCGTCCTGCTCCGAGCGCGGGATCGACATCTCTTTCGCCATCAGCTCCGCGTGCTGCCCCATGCTCATGCCCGTGGTCGGCTCGTTGATGCCCGGAGCCTCGGGAGCCAAATCACCGAAGGAAAGCCCCTTGAGGGCTCCGAGGCGGGAGCCCATATTCTTGGCTTTCGAGGCCGCTTGCAGGGCGTGGGTGAAGGTTTTGGAAAAGAGCACCTGATGCTCGGACATGCTGTCGACACCACCGGCGATCACCACATCGGCATGGCCTAGGGCGATCTCATTGGCGCCGTCGATCACCGAGCGAGCGGACGAAGCGCAGTAGAACTGCACCGTCGAGGCCGGCACGTCCGAAGGCAGCGGGCTGTGGAAGACCACCTCCCGGCCCACGTGAGGGCCGTTGATCGGCGCCGCCGCACAGCCGAAGGACAAGTAGTCGACCTGCTTGGGCTCGAGCTCCGTGTGGTGCAACAAACCCCGCACCGCTTCAGCCCCCAGCTCCGCCGAGGTCACGTCCTTGTAGATCGTCCAAGCACGGGCAAAAGGAGTACGCCTAGCAGCGACGATGGCCACTTTGCGACCGCTACCGTTGGTGGGAAATGCCATGAATATGCCTTTCTCGAACCGAATTTCAGGATGTCTTGCGATGGGAGGAGCCGACCGCGAGGTCATTGAAGCGAGGTCACTGAATTCATGATGAGAGCTTCGTCATACATCATGAGGATTCGCCGTGAGGATTCATCTTGAGGATGCTTCGAAAAGCTGACGCCGTACCGCGGCAAAATTTCCGCTTGACGGCACCATCCTACCGGTAAGTAAAATAAGCGTCAAGGCGACATATCTCCCGTCCCAATAGACTTTCCCGCCGACGCCCACGAGCCCTCGCGCCTGACGCTTTGCGGCACAAGTCATCGACAAAGGGCCGATATCTGCTAAGCTTGAGCTGCTGCCGACAGGCCCCTATTCCCCACCCGCAACGACATCATCACCAACCAGGAGCCCCACCATGTCCACCGAGAATCCTGAGACCACTGCCGACACCACGAGCTCCGATTCCCCCGCCTTGCCCGTGGAAGCTCAGGCTCCGGGACGGGTGGTGATCGAGGACGACGTCGCTTGGATCCACCTCGACGATCCCTCGAGCCCGAGCGTGAACACGCTCAACAGCCGTTACTTCGAATGGTTCGAGCAACAGATCCAAGAGCTTTCCCAACAGTCGATCCGCGGAGCGGTTTTCATTTCCGACAAACCCGGCATCTTTGTCGCGGGCGCGGATATCGACGAGCTCAAGGGCCTGCAAGATCCAGCCGAGGTCAAGGAAATGATCATGCGCGGCCACGAGCTGGTCAGCGGTTTTGCGGACCTCTCCTTCCCGCTGGTGGCGGCCATCGACGGTGCCTGCTTGGGCGGCGGTCTAGAGCTGGCCTTGGCTTGCGACTACCGAATTTGTACGACTGCCGACCACACCAAGCTCGGCCTGCCGGAGGTTCAGCTCGGCCTCTATCCCGGCCTGGGTGGCACCCAACGCCTGCCGCGGCTTATCGGCGTGCCGGAGGCCTTGGACCTCATTCTCACCGGCAAGTCCATCAACGCCCGCAAGGCTAAGAAGCTGGGCATCGTGCACGACACCTGTCACCCCACAGCGTTGCGTCAAGCTGCCCTGCGCTGGCTCGCCAAGGGCAAGCCCAAGGCCGCGCTGCAGCGCCCCAAGAAAGTGAAAAAGAGCCTCTTCGCCAAGGCCGGCGATCTGCTCGCCCGCACCCCCGGCGCCAAGAACTTGATTTTCGACAAAGCCCGAGAAACCGTGCTCAAGAAGAGCGGGGGCCACTACCCGGCACCGCTGAAGGCGATCGAGGTGGTGAAGGAGGGCATTTCCATGCCCCTCGACGAGGCCCTGCGATTGGAAGCAGAGGGTTTCTCGAGCCTGGTGATCGATCCCGTGGCCAAGGGCCTGATCTCGATCTTCTTCACCAAGAACGAGGTCGAGGGGCGAGCCAAGAAAATGGCGGCCGACGCCCGCGAGGTCGACCGCATCGCCGTCTTGGGAGCCGGCTTCATGGGCTCCGGGGTCGCCCAGGTGTTGGCCCACAAGGGCTACGAGGTGCTGCTGAAAGACCGCGATCACGAAAGCCTCGGCCGCGGTCTCAAACATTGCAACGACCTCTTCGCGGGATTGGTGAAACGCAAAAAATACCGCCCCGTGGATCAGAAGATGGCCATGGCGCGGATCCTGCCGACCATCGACTACAAGGGTTTCTCCCGGGTGCCGTTCCTGATCGAAGCGGTTTTCGAAGATGTCGGCGTGAAGCATAAGGTCATCCAAGAGGTGGAGGCGCACGCCCCCGAGGACATGATCTTCGCGTCCAACACCTCCACCATCCCGATCGGTGAGCTGGCCAAGGCGTCGAAGCGGCCGGAGAATTTCATCGGCATGCATTTCTTCAGCCCGGTCCACAAAATGCCGCTGCTGGAGATCATCAAACACGACAAAACCTCCGACGAGGCCCTCGCCACCACCGTGGAAATCGGCCGCAAGATGGGCAAAACCGTGATCGTGGTCAACGACGGTCCCGGCTTCTTCACCAGCCGGGTGCTGGGCCCCTTCGTCAACGAGGCTCTGTGGCTGCTCTCCGAGGGCGCGCGCATCGACCAAATCGACAAGGCCGTCACCGGTTGGGGTTGGCCCGTCGGTCCGTTGGCCCTGCTCGACGAGGTGGGCATCGACATCGCCCAACACGCCGGCGCGGTGATGTTGGAGCACGCCGGCGAGCGCGCCGCGCCGTCACCTGTCTTCGATCTGATGATCCAAAGCGGTCGCAAGGGCCGCAAGGGCGGCAAGGGCTTCTACAACTACGCCCGCAAGCCCAAGCAGGTGGACGAGTCGATCTACGACCTGATCGATTGGCAGGAGGGTCAGGTGCCCGAGCAAGAGATCATCGAGCGCACCTGGATGGCCATGCTCAACGAAACGGCCCTGTGCATCGAGGACGGCATCATCTCCAACCCCAACGACATCGACATCGGCGTGATCTTCGGCTTCGGCTTCCCGCCGTTCCGCGGCGGCATCCTGCGCGAGGCGGATCGTCTCGGCCTCGACTACGTGGTCGGCCGGCTGGAAACTTATGCCGAGCGTCACGGCGACCGCCTGAAGCCCGCCCAGCTACTTGTGGATATGGCGAAGAAGAACGAGACCTTCCACAAAAGCTGAAGGGCGCAGATTTTTGGCAGGCGGGGTGGCGGCCCCGAGATGATAGAATCTCCTCTCCAACCGTCCATGAGGAGAGTGAGATGATTCAAAGAAGCGAGCCTATCGCCGCGAAGCCCCTTGCCTTGACCCGCGCCCTATTGGTCGGCGCCCTAGTGCTGACGGTCCCCGTATCGGTCTTCGGCGAGGAGGCTACCGCTGAAACCGCCGCCGAAACCTCGGTGGACGCGGCGAAGGTCTTCAAGCAATTGAAGTCGTTCGAAGGCACCTGGAAAGGCTCCGCCAAAGGCGAAGGCGGGGACGAGATGGAAGAGTCCCCAGGCGCGGTCCACGAATTTCGCGTGGCATCGGCGGGCACGGTGGTGATGGAGACCATGAACCAAGGCACCGACCACGAGATGATCAACATGTATCACCTCGACGGCGACGAGCTCCGTCTTACCCACTACTGCGCGGGCGACAACCAACCCCACATGAAGCTCGACCGCGATGCCAGCACCTCGGACAAGCTGATCTTCAAATTCGTCGGCGGCACCAATCTCGACCCGGCGGTCGACCACCACATCCACGGCGTGGAGATCTCGGTGAAAGACGAAAATCACATCATGAGCTCGTGGATCGGCTACGGCGGCGGCGAGCAGACCGGCGTCATGCATTTCGACCTCGCTCGCTGACTCAATAAGCTCGTTCAGCTCTGGCGTTTCTGAGGACCTGGAAGGCGCGGCGCACCGAGCACGGAAAGCGAAGCTTGTCTGAGCGATTCAGCTGTTGAATCGGCCCAAGACTCACCACATCAGCAGCTTGCAACGGCAAATCAGCGGTGGCGCGAGCTCGTAGCGACGCGCGCAGGTCGCCGCGCCGACCCCACCGAGAAACCGATTCTGGACGAACCCACATAGATCGCATCTTGTAGCAAGGTTGGTGAGCCGATGGAGGCTGAGTAGACCGGCCAGCTGTGTGAGCCCGATCAGCAGTGCGAGCTGATCGGGACGAGCCCGATCAGCAGACTGGGCGGATCTCGCCCAGCTCTTGCTCTTTGCCCGTCTGAAGGTTCACATGACGGGCAAAGATCTCGCCTCCGATCAGGCGCAGCTCGCCGTATTGCAGCTTGGCGAATGGGGGACCCAGAGCGCCGGCGTTGAGCACCAAGCGATGGTTGAGGCGCTGGACCCCGGCCGCTTCGTGGATGTGCCCACAAACGGTGACCCTAAAGCGGGAGAGGGCCAGCTCACGGATGCTGCGACTGCCGACTCGCCGACCCCAAATCACCCGATCCCGGGCTCCCCGAGGCGGGGTGTGGGACAGCAGGATGTCGTGGTCCTCAACCTCGATGTGGGCGATCTCGTGCTCGTCCCATTCATAGGGAAAGCCGAAACGAGTCGGACCGGCCCCGCCGATGCCGAAACAGGTCAAGTCTCCAATTCGGCTGCTCCGGTGATCCAGGGCCCCGGGGCCGTCGAGCTCTTTGGGGTCGTGGTTGCCCGGCACCCAGAGCACCGGAACCCCCAGGGCGTCGTCGAGACATTTCAGGGCAAAGTGCAGCTCTTGCTCAACTTCCGGAAGGGCCGGATCTTCGTGGCGCGACGACCGGGTGAAGTCACCGACCATCAGCACCCCATCCCAAGGGATGTCCGACACTTCCGACACCAACGTTTCGATAGCGTCCCGCGCTCCGTGGGTATCGCCGATCACCAGAATCCGTGTTTGAGCAGACCCGTCGTCCATGCCCTGAGCTTGACAGACATATCGTAGGGTTTCCAGCCCACACAGGTCGGCGGCTCAGACCGGCCCTATTCGCGAGCGTTGGGCTCCTCGCGACCATCCCCGTAGAGGCCCACCAAAGTCTCGACCTCGCCCCCTGACCCGCGCTCGAATCGCACACGAAACCCTTCAACACCGTCGAGCCGGAAGCGATCCTCACCAACCGCGATCAGCTCCACCTTAGGCGCCTTGCCCCGGCGGTAGATCAAGCGATCACCCTCCAAAGAAATCTCCCGCGGCCCGTATTTGCCGACGAAGCTTTGCTTTTGCTCCGTGCTGAGCACCGGCCCGTCCGCAGCGATCTCCTTTGCCCAACGCAGCTGCCGAGCACGGTCGGAATCGCTTTCGACCGTCTTGAGGATGTCGTCGAGGGCTTTGGCGTAGGCGACATCGAGCGCGCGATCCGCCGGCACTTTAATGTGGGGCTCCACGCCGGTGCCTTCCCAATTGTCACCGGTGATGGGATTGACGGCGCGGCCATAGGGGACGGACATTTCAATCCTGAGCTCGGGGAATCGCTCGATGTTGATCGGGTGGGCGCCGCCGCCGGTGGTTTCCCCCACCAGGGTAGCTCGTTCCATATTGCGCAGGTTGTAGCTGAATTCCTCGGCGGCGGAGAAAGTCCGGCTACTGGTGAGCACGAAAATCGGCGTGTCTACCATGCGGGGTCCGGGCACGTTGGCCTGGGTCCAAAACTGCCGCGTGCGGTCGCCCTCGCGCACGTAGAAGCTGTTCAAGTGCTGGGGCTCTTCGAAAAAATAGCTCGAGATCAGCTGAATCATGCTCGGCGAGCCGCCACCGTTACGTCGCAGGTCGATGATCAGGGCATCACTCTGAGCCAAAAATCGCATGGCCGCGTGAGCTGTCTCACCAGCCAGACTCGCGTCAATGAAACCACGGAGGTCCAAATAACCCACGTTGCCTTCTAGGATCTCAATCTTCTTGAAGCCGCCATTGCCCATGCGCACCTGCTCCAGGCGTCGAGCGTGACGTTCTTCTTGCGAGATCTCCTCGACGCCCGACAGGTCCTCCGGCGGCATGGGTCGCACCCACAGATGAAGGTCCTTGCTCACCGAGCGCAGATCCTCGGTCAGCCGATGGGTGAAGGCGTCCGGATCCTCGAGGTCGTCGTAGGCGCCGGATTGCGCTTGCTCGCGCACATGTTTCGCCATGTTTTCGGCCACATCGCCGAAAATATAGCTTTGATCGAGCGTCGAGCTCACCCTGTCGATGATTTCCAGGCGCGCCTCAGCGTCGAGCCCGTCGGCGGCGAAACCCGCCGAGGTCGCGGTGAGCAACAGCAGCAAGCCGAGCATACCGGCCCTCATGCTTCGGACGGTGACGGCCGCCGATTTTCGAGCTCGGCGATTGCCCACAGGCTCGCGGTCAGAGTGGGCGGTGGCAACAGTGTATTTCATGGTGGGCTCTCTCCTGGTTCTCTCGTGGAAATCAACATCGAGCAGCCCGCGACACGACGGTCTCCGTGCCTGCTTTGACGGGCGCTCATTCATAAGACGAACGAGCAGCCATGAGGTTCCGTCGAAGCCGAATCTTTCGTCCCCAAAAGGGCTCCGCCGGTCCCAAACGGCCTGCTACACTGCGGCCATGATCCGAAGCTCCTTCGCCCGTTGGGTGTCCATCATCGGCCATCCCTTCGCGCTGCTCCTGCTCTATGTCATCGCGGGGGTTTCGTTTTACTTACCTTGGCAGCAAGCGGTCCTGGCGACCGTCATCGTGTTCTTCGTCGCCATCTTGCCCCTAATCTTCTATTTGCAGCGTCAAGCCAAAACCGGCATCACCAATTTCGACGTCTCCGCCCAAGAGCTGCGGGGTCCGGTCTACGGCATGGGCCTCGCCTTGGGCCTTGTGCTGGCAGCGGTGTTCTACGGATTGGGTGCGCCCCTAAACCTCTTGGGTGCCCTGTTGGTGGGAGTGGGCATGGTGGTGATCGCCTCCCTGGTGAACCTCAAGCTCAAGGTGTCCCTACACTCCGCTTTCGCGGTATGGGTCGCCTTCGGGCTGTGGCAGCTTCACCCCCGGCTCGGGGCGGCCCTCATCGCCCTGGCGGCGCTGGTGGTTTGGTCCCGTCTGGAGCTGAGCCGGCACACTCGAGCCGAGGTCATCGCCGGGGTGGCGCTCGGCGCGTTGATGTCGATTCCGCTCTACTTCCTGAGCTGAGCTAGCCTGAAATCCGATCCACCGCCGCCGTCAGAACGCGACGGGTGAGGGTTCGGGCTAGGTGGCGCCGATAGGCCGGCGTGGCGTGCAGGTCTCCCGGTGGATCGATGTCGTTCACTACTGCGTCGGCGGCTGTGCTCACCAGCTCGGCGCTCGGTGCCTGACCCACCAAGATCTCGACGACACTGGGCGCCGCCGTGGGACCGTCCCCCACCGACAGCAAGGCGACGCTCGCCTCCTCGACCACTCCGTCCCGGGCCTTCAACCGAGCCGCGACCCCGCACAGGGCGAAGTCGCCGTGGCGTCGCGACATCTCCGTAAAGGCCCAGCCCTCCCCCGGACCGACCGAGGGCAGCTCAACCGCCGCCAACAGCTCATGGGGCTCAAGGGCGGTTTCGAATAAACCGGTGTAGAAATCTTGGGCGTCGATCCACCGTTCGCCGTCTCGGCTTTTGGCCAGGCATCGACCGCCGAGGGCCAAAAGCACCGCCGGCAGCTCCGCCGCCGGGTCGGCGTGGGCCAAGCTACCGCCGAAGGTGCCCCGATTTCGAATCTGTGGATGGGCCACCCACGGCATGGTTTCGTGGACCAACGGCACATGCTTTCGCACCAGGGGATGACGCTCGACGGTCCGTTGGCGTGTCATGGCACCGATACGAACGTTTTGCCCTCCGTCTAGCCTTTCGATGCCCGTCAGCTCCGACAAACGGCCCAGGTCAATCAAGATCTCTGGACGAGCCAAGCGAAAATTCATCGCCGGCACCAGGCTTTGGCCACCGGCCAATACCTTCGCTTCGTCGCCGTGCTCGGCCAAAAGGGATAACGCTTCGTCCAGGGTGTTGGGGGCGAAATAGTCGAAGACCGGAGGTTTCATGATCCAGACTCCTCGGTCGACGCGATCCCTTCGCGGTCGTGCAGCAGCTCGAATAATCGGTTGGGAGATAAGGGAATCTCGAGGATTTCGAGCCCTTCATCCCGCAGGGCATGCTCCACCGCTTGGGCGAAAAGAGCTCCCACCGGGATGGCGCCGGCTTCTCCCGCGCCTTTGATACCCAGGGGATTCAAGGGAGAGGGTGTCTCCACATGATCACCGACGACGTTGGGCACGTCCATGGAGGTCGGTAGGAGGTAGTCCATGAACGAGCCGTTGAGCAGCTGGCCGTCGTCGCCGTAGAGAATTTGCTCGTAGAACGCGTTGCCGATGCCCTGGGCCACACCCCCTTGGATTTGCCCCTCCAAGATCAGCGGATTGATCACCGTGCCGCAATCGTGCACCACCACATAGCGAAGGATCTTGACGTCGTAGGTTTCGAGATCTACCTCCACCTCCATGGCGTGCACCCCACTGGCGGTGGAGCCGTGCTTGGGACCGAAGTAGGTGGTGGCTTCTAGACCCGGCTCGGTGCCGGGCTCGACGGCGCCGCGCATGGGATTGGCCAGACTCGCCAGCTCGCCGAGCTCGATGGCCTTGGCCGGCACCCCTTTCACTTGGGCCTTGCCGTCCACCAGCTCCAGATCCTCTTCCGGCGCTTCCAAGAGCTCGCCGGCCATCTTGAGGATCTTCTTGCGCACGTCGAGGGCGGCCGCGTGACAGGCGTTGCCGGCGACGACCGCACCTCGGCTGGCGAAGGTGCCGGCTCCCCAATGAAAAAGGCGGGTGTCGCCGGTGACCACCCGAATCTTGGTGGGATCCACCCCGATCTGCTCGCCCACCACCTGGGCGAAGGAGGTGAAATGCCCTTGTCCCTGGGTGCCCACCCCGGTGACGACGCTCACGGTGCCCGACGGCTCGACCGTGACTTTGGCACCCTCATAGGGACCGATGCCCGTCCCTTCCACATAACAAACGATGCCGATGCCACGGCGTTTATGGGGCTCGATCTCCGATGACCCGGACTCGAAGCCGGCAAAATCGATCAGCTTGACCGCCTTGTCCAGGGCCGGCTCGTAGTTGCCGGAGTCGTAAACCAGGCTGGAAAAATCTTGGTAGATCAACCCGTGGTCATGGGGAAAAGCGTCCGGCGGCAAGAAGTTGCGACGCCGAATCTCGACCACGTCCAAACCCAGCTCCTTGGCCGCCAGATCCAACAATCGCTCCATGACGAAAACGCCGTGTTGGCGTCCCGCCCCACGGTAAGGGGTCACCAGGGTTTTGTTGGTGTACACCACCGTGAACTCGCTGCGGTAGTTGGGCACATCGTAGGGGCCGAGCAGGGTGCATTGACTGTTGATCGGCACGGTCAAGCCGTAGGGGTTGTAGGCCCCCGCGTCGTGGATAAAGGTGTCTTCCACGCCCAGAATCTTGCCGTTCTCGTCGACCGCCAGAGCCGCTTCGTGGATCTGGGCCCGCTCGTGGGTGGTCGCCACGAAGTTCTCGGCCCGATCCTCGATCCACTTCACCGGCCAGCCCAGCCGCATGGAGATCCACGGCAGCAAGACCTCCTCGGGATAAAACATCATGATCTTGGGGCCGAATCCGCCACCGATGAACGGTGCCACCACCCGCACCTGAGATTCGGCCAGACCGAGCATGCCCGCCAATCCGTTGCGAATGGCGATCGGCGCCTGGGTGGTGTCCCAAATCTCTAGCTGTTGATCGCGGGCATCCCACGACGCCACGATGCCGCGATTCTCCATGGCCGCCGCGATGCCGTGATCGTAGAAGAAACGACGGCGGACGACCCTGTGCGCCTTATCCACCACCGAATCGAAATCCCCTTTGCTCTGCACCACGTGGGCGGCGAGGTTGGACTCCAAATCATCGTGAATCTTGGGAGTGTCCGGATCCAGCGCCCCTTCCAAATCCACCACCGCGTCCAGGGGCTCGATATCGACGAAGATCTCCTCCGCCGCGTCCTCGGCGATATAGCGACTGCGGGCCACCACCACCGCGATCGGCTCTCCCACGTGGCGCACCTTGTCCTTGGCCAGTGGAACTTGCATCCGTGGATGGAATACGGCGCCTTCAATGGGTGGGGCGGGCAGCAGCAGCGGGCCCGGCTGATGGTAGTCACCGAGATCCTCGGCGGTGTAGACCGCCACGACGCCCGGCCTTTCGAGGGCGGCCTGGACGTCGATCTCAAGGATCCGCCCATGGGCGAAATCGCTGCGTTTGAAGGCCACGTGCAACATGCCGGGCAGGGTCACGTCGTCGACGAATAGGGCCTTGCCGGTGAGCAGCCGGTGGTCCTCGTTGCGCTTGAGCGGTTTGCCGAAATAGCGGGTTTCCATCTCAGCTCTCCGCTCCGCCGACATCCTCGGGGGACGATCCTTCGGCCATCATTTCGGCCGCCAACGCCACACCTTCAACGATCTTCTGGTAGCCGGTACAGCGGCACAAATTGCCGGAAAGGGCGATCCGAATTTCCTCCTCCGTGGGATTCGGATTCTCTTCCAAAAACGGCACCATCGACATCAAGATGCCCGGCGTGCAGAAGCCACATTGCAACCCGTGACTCTCCCGCAAGGCCTGCTGAAGGGGATGCAAGGTATCTCCGGAAGCCAGCCCTTCCACCGTCACCAGCTCGCGCTCGTGGGCTTGCACGGCGAGCACTAGACACGAACGGACGGAGTCACCGTCCATCAACACCGTGCAGGCACCACAAACGCCGTGCTCACAGCCCACGTGGGTACCCGTCAAACCCAGGTCGTGGCGCAGGAAGTCGGACAGCAACAAACGCGGCTCCACGACCCCGTGTCGTTTTTGCCCGTTGACGGTCACTGTGATCGGTATTTGTCGACTGGACGTGCCCTGCTCGGGCTGCTGTGAGCTCGGATGTTCTCGGGTCATAGTGTCCATCTTAGTCCATGCGCAATCGAGCCACTTTGCCCCCGGCCCCGGCCGCCCAGACTTCGCCGTCAGGGCTGAGGCTCAAGACGTGAAATCCTTCTTCGCCGAGCTTCTTCCAAGTCTTGCCGTCGTCGAAGGAGACATCGGTTCCCAAGGGGCCGCTGGCCAACCAGGCCCCGCCGTGGCCTCCGCCTTCCTCACCCGCCGACCAAGAAGGCACCCAGATCACGCAGGACCGGAACCCGGAAAGACCGCTACCGTTCTGCCAATGCATGCCGCCGTCATGGGTAGACACCAGCGTGCCCTCGAGACCCGCCTCATCTCGGTAGTCACCGCCCATGGCCAATCCGCGGGACGGATTGCGAAACGCGACGGAGAACACACCCGCCGAGGGCTCCCCGCTCCGTAGACTGGTTTCCGCGAAGGACCAAGACTCGCCGAAATCCTCGGTGCGCAAAATCCGCGCGGAGGGTCCGCCGAATCCGATCCAGGCGCTTCCACCCTCAGCGACGGCGATGCCGGTGCCGCTGGCGGCAAAGCCGGCTTCCCCTTCCCGCGGCGCCGGGAATCGGTCCGCGGACAGCTCCGTCCAACTCTGGCCGGCGTCTTCGGTCACGGTCACCAAGAAGCTGCCGTCCACGGGGTCGCTGTAGGCGATTCCCCGCTTTCGATCCTCTCCGGGCCAAAACGCGAATCCGTCGAAGAAAGCAGCCTCGCTGGGATGCTCGTAGACCACCGTGTAGGAGTTTCCGCCGTCGGTGGTGCGATAGAAGCGAGCGGGTTGTCCGGCCACCTGCAACACGGCGGTATCCGCCCCCCAAGCCTCAACGTCACGGATTTCGAAAGTCTCGCTGCCTTCCGGTGCCGGGGAGCTCCAAGTCTTGCCCCCGTCCACGGTCCGACGCACCGTGCCCTCGGAGCCCGTGACCCACACCACACCATTGCCGGCCGCATAGAGACCCCTCAACGTGGATTTGGTCTGAGCATCGACATGAACCCAGGGGCCGCTTTCTGGACGTTCCGCAGGCTTGCTGTCGGTTTTCTTTTGATCGTCGGCCAGCGCCGAGCCGACCCCGGGTCCCAGCTGAACCGCGGCCAGAACCGCGATTCCCAAGATGCTCACCACCTGTCTCAAGCCCTGCGACAGGGTTTGAGAATGCCACCTGATCATCGATCGCTCCATCATCGACCGTGCGCCTCCATCGTCCGCTCCTGTGAATTTGTCGGCACAGTCTAACCGACTCGTCGCGTGCTTCCACTGCCGCGAATCAATCGTCGTTCGCGCTGTGTTGCCGATCAAGCCTTCTTGGAATCTCTCCCAGAGAATCTCATCGAGCCCGTCAACGATCCGGTCGCGGCATTGCTCATGCTCGAAAGGGCGGAAACCGAGGATGACCTCATCGAGGGTATCGAGGCGATGCTCAAAGTCACCAGTGCTTCCGACTCGGAGCAGCTGCGGAACGACATGCTAAAATGGCTCCGTCGGAACGTGCTGCCCTTCCGATACCCCGGCCACGCACTACCCGAGGTCCAAAACCTCCTGGAGAAACCTCAGATGCTCGCAGAAACCGTCAAATCCTGGCCAAAAGAGTGGCTGGCTCAAGGTCGAACCGAGGGACTCGCCGAGGGACACCGCGTTTCCATTTTCGATGTCTGCCGGCTACGAGGCTTGGAGCTGTCAAAAAAGCAACGCCGTGTGATCGAAGAGACCTACGACCACGAGCAGCTCAGGGAGTGGCTGAGCAGGGCCATTCAAGCCGAAACGCCCGATGACATTTTCGCTTAAGACCGCCACCTGATGGATTCCGTCGATGTGGTGGTGATCGGCGCCGGACCCGTGGGTCTGGCCTGTGCTATCGCCGCCCGACGGCGTGGCCTGACCGCGCGAGTGATCGACAAAGGACCGTTGGTTTGCTCCTTGGTGGGTTATCCCAACCAAATGGAGTTGTTCTCCACCCCGGAGCTGATCGAAATCGGTGGCCACCCCTTTGCGACCCGACGCTACAAACCCACCCGGGAAGAAGCCATCGACTATTATCGTGGGGTCGCCCGCAGCGAGCAGCTGGATCTTCGGCTTTACGAAAAAGTGCTACGGGTGGAAGGAGAACGCGACGCCTTCTCCGTGATGACCGAGAAGGGAACGCACTCTTGTCGCCGGGTGGTGGTGGCCACGGGATTCTTCGATGTCCCGAACCGGCTCGGGCTGGAAGGCGAGCAGCCTCCGCGGGTGATCCACTATTACAAAGAGCCCTATGCCTACACCGGGCAGGAAGTCGCAGTAGTCGGAGGCAAGAACTCGGCGGCCAAGGCGGCTCTCGACTGCTATCGAAATGGCGCCCGGGTGACCCTCATCCACCGCGGCGAGAGCCTTTCGGACCGGGTCAAGTATTGGCTGCGTCCAGACCTGGAAAATCGCATTCAAGAGGGAAACATCCAGGCCTTTTTCAGCTCGGAAATCCGCGCCATCGAAGAGGGACGGTTGCTGCTGGAAACGCCCGACGGCCCGCGCAGCATCGCCAACGACTTCGTCATCGCCATGACCGGCTACCGGCCGAGCTACGACTTTCTGGCAACCCTAGGCATGGATATCCACAAAGATCGAGCGCGCACGCCGGTCTACGACGACACCACCTTTGAAACAAATCGACCCGGGTTGTACTTGGCGGGCACGGTCTGTGGAGGCTTGCACACGGGCCGTTGGTTCATCGAAAACGGCCGGCACCACGCGGAGCAAATCGCCGAGCACATCGCATCAGGTCACGCTCCGGAGGTGGACTTGGCCAATCGGCATTGGGTCACGGCCGAATAGCGTTGGGTTGCGGAGAGAACGTCGCGATCGTCAGATGCCCATGCCGCTCAACATCATCGAGACCCGGTTGGCGGCCTCGGTGATGCGCGGATGCTCGGCTTCGAATTGCTCGCCGAAGTGACGCAACCCTTCCAGCAGAGAGCCCCAGCTCTCGTCCTCGCCGGGATCCCGATCCCCTAGATCACCGATTTGCCGTTCCAAGTCTGCGATCAATCTGCTCGCTCGGGATTTGATCTCCTGCTGGTCGTCGGGAAGCTGGTCACGCAACACCCGAAGCCCGTCCACGGATTTGTGCAGATCATCGAGACTCATGGGTAGCTCCTAAGCCGGCCGGCGAATGGTGGGGGTTCCTTGAAGCTTGATTCTATCTCAATAACCCGCACCGATCGTCGCGGCCTCGACACCTCCGACGGATCCAACCCCGCACTGGCCGGGCCCATGGATGAGACCCGCTGGTAGACTGCGGTCGCCATGAGCTGGGTATCCAAATATGAAGTGGAGCTGCCGTCCGCACGCTCTTTGACTTCCTCCGCCACCTCGCCCGTGGAGTGCAAGGGCATCAACATCACCAGCTTTTTCACCACCGTCGAGCGCCTCTTTCCTGAAGTGGATCTCGGTGGGTTGGTGGAGCAGATGTCGCCGGCGGTCCGAGCCGAATTTAATCCACGAAAGGTGCTCGTCGGCGGTTGGTATCCGGTGGCTTGGTATCGGGAGCTGCACGGTGCCCTCCAAGCCACGGTCGGATCGGGACCGGAGCTGAGCTTTCGAATGGGCTACGAGAACACCCGAGCAGACTTCACCGGCAACGGCGTCTACCGATTCGTCGCCAGATCCTTGGGACCGAGCACGGTGCTCACCCTTGGCGCCCGCATCTTCAATTTCTACTGGCGTCCCGCCAAGATGAAAATCGTGCCGATCGGCCAGGGCAAGAATCACGGACGTGGACGTTGGACCGGCTGCCTGGGGTTCGATCGAAACGTATGGCTCGACCTTTTCGGCAGTGTTTACGCGGTGTTGGAGCTTTCAGGCGGGCAGGACATCGAGCTCGCCCCCTTGGACGCGTCCGAGGACCTGTCGACCATGCTGATGGAGGCTCGATGGAAGGTCTCTTGACCCGTCCCAGCAAGGAAGCAGCCACCGTGGCCGGATCGACGACTTGAAAATCGCCGACACCTCGAGTCGACACTTGGCGGCTGGGGTGGTCACGATGCTCGCTCTGGCAATGGGTGCCGCGGGACCGACCTCCGCTCAGGAACCGGTGCCATTCGACCGACGCGAGGTCTTTCTCGACTCTGGATTCGTCGAGGGCCGAACGGCTGATTCCGGGCCGAGTGACAGCTCATCGTCGGATGCCGAGGTCGTGTTCTCTCAGGAGCTTTCCGCGCCCGGTGCCGAATGGCTGCGGCTTTATTTTCACCAAGCGATCTTGGGCACGAACCACCGGGGACGTGCCATCGGGGGACGTGCCATCGGGGGACGTGCCCGGCTGAGGATCACGTCCTTGGCAGATGGCGCAGTGCAAACGCTCGACGCCGAGACCTTGCGCCACTGGCGGTATTCCAGCGCCTACTTCAACGGCGACACGGTCCGCGTCGAGCTGCTCGCCCACCCCGGCTCAGCACCGAGCCGAGTCCGAATCCAAGAGCTCGACGCCGGCCTCCCACTGATCGACGGGTGGGCCAAATCCATCTGCGGATCCCTCGACGATCGCACCTTGAGCGACGATGAACGGATTGCCAGGGTGATGCCGGAGGGCTGCACCGCTTGGTTGATCGACGACGCCCACGGCTGTTTCCTCTCAGCCGGCCACTGCCACGGCGCTGGATTCGACGTGGTGCAATTCAACGTGCCCCTATCCGAGGAGGACGGCACGGTGACCCACCCCGGACCCGAGCATCAATATCCCGTCGATCCAGCGTCGATCCAATTTTCCGATCAGGGCATCGGCAACGACTTCCTTTACTTCGGCGCGTTCCCCAACGGCCAAACCCAGCTCACTCCCCTCGAGGCCCAGGGACGAGCTTTTGCCCTCGGCACCCCACCCATTTCTGCGAGTGATCAGGCCCTGAAGGTCACCGGTTACGGCAGGGTGGACGGGAGCCAGGGCACGCCCCAGAGCTGGAATCAAGCCCAACACAGCCACGACGGCCCGCTGACCTCGGTATTGCCCGACTCCCTCCAATATCGAGTCGACACCACCGGCGGCGATTCGGGCGCGCCGGTGATCGATAGCTTCAGCGGACAAGCCATCGGCATCCACTCCCACGCGGGCTGCACCGAAGAGGGTGGAGCCAATCACGGCACCTCCATCGTGCAGCCCGCTTTGTGGTCCGCGCTCTCCCAACCCATGGGTATTTGCGCCGGCGGGGCCCCGGAGCTACGGGTCGAGCTCGCCTCCTCCTTGCCCGTGCTCATCCAACCCACGGGCCTGGAGCTTTCTATTCAAACCCTCGATCGCCAGGGACAACCCGCAGCTGCCACCGCCGCCACCCTCCTCTATGACCAAGGCGAGGGGGAGATTCCCGTGGCCATGATCCCCGTGGCCATGATCCCCGACGGCCAGCCGGCCGCCGACCACCGGACGTCGAACGACACGGCCGGCGGGACGACCTTCGTCGGATCCTTGCCCGCCTTGGCTTGTGGCCGTGAGGTGACGTTTCGATTCGAGGTGCAGACCGCGAACGGCGCCGTCGTCAGGCATCCTTTCTCCGCAGACAACCACGCGGGACGGGTCTACCGGCGCCCCGTGGCCCTTTCCCTCGACGAGACCTTTCGCGACGATTTCGAAATCGATCTCGGCTGGACCGTGAACGACGATCCGAGCCTGCAGTCGGGCACCTGGGAACGCGGCCGTCCCGCCGGCTACGGCCTCGAAGGCGATCCCCCCTGGGATGCGGACTCCTCCGGTCGGGCTTTTCTGACCTACAACTCAGGCGGCAACACCGACGTGGACGACGGCGCCACTCGCCTCACCTCACCCACCCTCGACGCCGCCGGTCCAGATCCACACCTCCACTATTGGCGCTGGTGGGACGATCAAGGATCCAGCGACGACGTCCTGCTCGTCGAGCTGTCCAACGACGACGGTAGGTCTTGGATCCCCCTCGAATCCGTGGGACCGGGCCTTTTCGGCCAGTGGATCCAACAGAGCTTTCGCATCGCCGACGTCTTAACCCCCACCGACCAGCTCAAAGTCCGCTTCACCGCCGCCGACCTGGGTGAAGGCCACTTGATCGAAGCCGGCGTAGACGGTGTGCGAATCTCCAACGGCCCCACCGGTTTCTACTGCGGCGAGCTGTTCAGCGACGGATTCGAAAGCGGCGATGCTCGGGCTTGGTCGTCGGCAGTTCCACAGCTCGACCGATCCATAGCTCAAGGATCCGACGCTTTGTCACCGTCCAGCGCCGGCAGGGCGTCCAGTGCATTCAAGGCCTCTTTCGCCTCCCGAGTCTTCCGTTGATCCGCACTCCGTAGACTGAGGCGGATCTCGTAGGCGGCCTGCAAGTGGACGCGCGCGCTTTGGAGATCACCGCGATCCCGAGCGATCAGCCCGAGGTAGTAGTCGACGCTCGACATTTTCCATAGATCGGGCTCTTCCGACCGACGCCAGCGCTCCGAGGCCAGCTCCAGCTCGCCGTGGGCGTCTTCGAGCCGACCGGCCGCGTACAAGCCCGCGGCCAGGTTCTTGTGGGCGTTGGCGATGGTGGCGTGATCGCCGGGATCGAGCTGAATCTTGGCGTTTAGAGCCTTGCGGAAGAAGGCGATGGCGGAGTCGTTTCGCCCGAAGGATTTTTCAATGCTCGCGAGATTGCTGAGGGCGGACGCCAGCACATTCAGATGCTCGTCGCTCGATGTCCGTCGCAGGATGCTCTCGGCTTGTTGGAGGTATCCGCTCGCTTCCTCGTTTCGTCCCAGATGGAGCAAGGCCACCCCCAAATTGTTGGCGGCCAAGGCGACTTCGGGATGATCGGTCGGCAAATGTTTCTGACGAAGGTCCAAGCATTCTCGTAAACGCGGCTCAGCGTCGGCGGCTCGGCCCATCTGCCGCAAAGTCTGACCGGCGGCCCCCTGAAACGCCGCTCTGAGCAGCGGCTGGCCTTCGAAGGTCTCCTCTCGATCCAACAGCTCGACGATGTGGTCTAGCAGCTCGAGGGCGGCGGCGTTTCCGCTCCTATTCAAGGCCGCGGGCTCCAACAATGCCATCACGAACTTTCCCATTTCTCGGGACGTGTCCGCCACCTGCCTCCCCTGCTCCAGTCGCATTTGAGCCTGGGCCTGCGCCAAGCGACGATCCGACCGCTCGAGCCACCAGCCGGCCACCAACGCCACCGCGACCGCCGCCGCCAGGGTGCCTCGCCAGTGGCGCGCCAACCATTTTTGGACCCGGTAAGACCAGCCACCGCGGGCTTCGAGGGGCAGACCATCGAGATAATTCTGGAGATCCCGTTGCAGAGCTTCGACCGAGGAATACCGCCGGCTCGGGTCCGGGTCGAGGGCTTTGAGCACCAGGCTGTCCAAATCTCCGGTCAGCTGTCGGCGCAATCGACCCCGATCCGCCTGCTCTCCGCGCACTACCCGCGAGCTCGGGCGGGTCGGTGGTGAGGATTGGGAGCGCCCGGACATGGGGTCTTCGACGCCGCCGAACGGGCTGCTGCCGGTGAGCAGCTCGTAAAGCACCACCCCCAAAGAATAGACGTCCGAGGCGGTGGTCACCGCTCCGCCGGTCAATTGCTCGGGGCTGGCGTATTCCGGGGTGAGAGGCACCAACAGTCGGGTCGAGGGGGTCTTGCCGACCTCGCTGAGGTCCTTGGCCACCCCGAAATCCAGCAGCTTCGGGACCCCTTCTTGGGTGACGAAAATGTTGCCCGGTTTGAGATCCCGGTGGATGACCAGGTGACGGTGGGCGTGGGCGACTGCTTCCGCCACCCGGATCATCAACCCCAGGCGCTCGCGCAAGGAGAGCCCGCGCCGGGCGCAGTAGAGGTCGATCGGCTCCCCATCCACCAGCTCCATGACGAAGTAGGGACGGCCGTCTTCGAGGGAGCCGGCGTCGAGCAGACGGGCGATATTCGGGTGTCGGAGCTCCGCCATCAGGCGACGCTCCGACAAGAACCGATCCCGCAGCTCCGAAGGCCCACCGGCCAATCGAATGACCTTCACCGCCACCCGCTCCTCGTAGGTGTCGTCGGCCCGCTCCGCCAAGTAGACGTCTCCCATGCCCCCCGCGCCGATCGGCGACAAGATGCGGAAGGCACCCACCCGGTCCCCCTCATCTAAGGGACCGCCGCCGACCTCCGGCAACACGGCTTGGTTGAGGAAGCCGTCCGTGTCCGGAGCGTGGCCGAGAAGCTGCAGAGCCTCTTTCAGCAGCAGCTCGTCGCCCTCGCACTGCTCGACGAGGAAGGCCCGCCGCTCGGGCTCCGGAAGCGCCTGGGCATCGCCCACCAAGTCCTTGAGGCGTTGCCAATCGGGCGCCGCCTGCGACGACTGAGAGGCCGACGACGAAGGGATCACGGCCAGACGTCCTCCTCTTTTTCAGTCTCGGTCACCCGGAAACGATGACGGATCACCGTCTCGCCGTCACGAACCACCTCGATCATGAAGTTGCCGGGCGGAAGCAACCGTTTGGGCACCCGCCAAACCCAGTCTCCGTACATCTCCACGCCCGTGACCTCCAGCTCCTTGACCACTTCCGCCCGCGGCTCCGCGGAGGCCGACCCCCGATCCGTTCGCAACAGACGGACACGGTCCCCGTGGGCCGCGGGAACTTGGATCAACACCGAGCGCGCTTGGGGATCCAAGGTCACGGTCTGGCCCGAGTTGCGGGTCGTGCCCGGGGGCACGAACAACCAGCCGGTCACCAGCTCCGAGCCGTCCAGCTCATCCAGCCGATGCTCGAAGCTTTGTTCCATTTCCGCCAGCTGCGTTTCGGTCTCAGCCTTCAACGCGTCCAATTGCTGTTCGGACTGGGTCTCCAACCGGCTCAAATCTTCCCGCAGATTTCGATTCTCAGATTCAAGCTGCTCTCGGACTTCCTCGGCTTGGGCCCAACGGGGATCGAGCTCCGGATCGTGCCAAAGCCTGCCCACCAGCACTCCCGCCCCGACCGCGGCGAGCAATGAAGCTGCCATGGCCAATGACCTCAGGTTGCTAACCGGAGCCACCGTCGTGACCGACGGACTCGCGGCCGCCGCCGCGGCGACAAACTGAAGGGTTTGGACCGGCGGATCTAGAGGGTCGCCGTCCTGCGCGGCCGGCTGGGATTCGGTCGCTGTTTGGGATTCAGCCGAGCTCTCGACGAGATCGGTTGAGCTCACCGGCGTCGTGACGGTGAGCACTGAGCCCATGTCCCCGGCCGGCTCACCTCCGAGCTCACGGATCCAGCGACGACGCTCTTGATCCAGCGCCCGGATCCAGCTTCGGTAATCCGGGTCGACATCGGTTTCCCACGCCGGGTCGTCCGCTTCGATTCGACCTGCCTCCACCTCGGAGCGATGCCGTCTCAGGGGTTCCAGCACGGCTTCCGACCATTGGGTCGATCCGGAGCCAGGCAGGTCCGAGGCGGTCCAAAAACCCAACCCCACACGAGCCACGAGGCGGTCAAAGGGAGGCTCCGCCCTGGGTCGAAGATCCCTCGAGCCGCACCAGGGCTCACCGTCGACGGGCACTAGAAGCTTGCGGTCACCCACGACCTCCAACACCAGCCATTCCGCCTCCGGCCCGGAGGTTTCCCCAAAATCCCAAAGCCGACCGACGGACGCCGCCTCCACCTCCCCGGCTTGCTGCTTCGAGACCTCGATGGTCGAGCCCTCGGCGGCCCCATCGCCCACCGTCCGTGACTTCCGCGCGGCGCTGAGGCTCTGGGCCAACAGCTGCTGCCGAAAATCGCTGGACGAGCTCATGCGATGTGTCTCCTTGTCGGGCTCAAATGCGGATGCGGAATCTCTCTGAGACAGACTAACAAGATTCGCCGCTTCAGTGCTTTCGAGACACGGCAAGATCTGCTGTTTGAGAGTCGTCATCAGATCTTTGATCCGATCGTGGCGTAGCGACAACAGCCGCCCGAGCTCTCGATCACTGGGAAAGCCGTCGCCCTTGAACAAGTCCGACCATCGGCGATCATGGCTCGATCCGGGACCGGTGGCCATGGCCCGAGCCCAAATCCCCAGGAGACGCCACAAACGCCGGAGCTGCTCACGGGTGCGCTGCTGGGCGTCGACGCCATCGATCCGCTGCTCCACACAGCCGGCCAACGCCTGAAAGCGATCCCGGGCTTCCTCCACGATTCGTGGATCGTCCCAGGCGCCCAACGGCTCCGCGTCCGCCTCGCCGGTGGTCCAGATGCGCGCCAGCGGCTGCCATTCTTGAAATAGAACCGCTAGGCGGGAACGGGTATCCCGGGTCAAGGCCTGGACCAAGATCTCGAAACGTACCGTGTCGATACCGTGGGAAGGCAGATCGAGCAGCAAATCCGCCAGCCGAGCCACGACCTGCTCCGACTCGCGCCCCTTGGCGGTCAGCCAGTCGACGAAGAGCTCGTCGTTCCACAGGCGAACGTGCTCGTCCAAGTCGGCAATTGCCGACGGGCCGTCCGCCCGACGACCGCCCAGGTGCAGAACGCTCGCCGACTGGATCTTGGCCCCGCCGTCGAGCAAGGTGACCAGCCCCCGGTCGACCCCCATCTGGGCGGCGGAGCGCAGCCATTGGTAGAGGCGTTGACCCAGGGGATCCCGGGCCGACTGCCGCTCGTGGATCGCCTGGTCGATCGCTCTCCGCACCACCGCTTCCACCGTCCTGCCCTTTTGCACGTAACGGGTCAAGGTGGGCAAACGTTTGACGAATACCTCGACGTAAACCTCCTGCACCAGCTCGTCCAGGGCGTCTCGAGTACCTCCCTTGGGCACTCCCTCACCATCCGCCGAGTCGTGTTGGACCCAGCTGCCGGCTCCGAGTATTCCCAGGTAGACGGGACGGCGGTCCCACATCCCTCGCCGCTGGAGCGCGCGTCGAACCCATCGACGCAGCAGGGTCCACACATCGTCGAAATCTCCGCCGGTCGGCTCGTCCTCTTTCGACAGCAAACCGATCCAGCGGGTGAATCGATGCTCTTCCACCCCTCCGGTGGTGGATTTTTCGCGTTCTTTTTCTGTGGTGCTTCCAAACAAAATCTGCATGGCTAAAGCTCCCCTAACAATTACAAGTCTCATCCCCCCAACGACTTAACCACCCCATACGGCCAAGCTCCCCCCCCCACGCGAACGCTGCTCGGACGCAATTTCGAACCCATCTTCGAAAATTCTTGAAATCTATTTTGAAAAACCGTCCAATCCGCCGTTTTTGATCCGTTAGCAAGAAGCGAAACCCAGAAGACACCTCCGTTGAGGAGGTAACTTCCTGAACTCGCGCGATTTAGGAGCCAACACTCAATCTCGGAACGCCGTCCGCGGCGGTCCCTGACCGCGAGCCCCGCGCTCGCCCTGGAAGAGCTGCGCACCGAAAACCGGTTTCGGTGGCGCGGCTCCGGGCGAGGCGGGCTCTCCGGAGATCGAAGATGACTCATGAATCGTTCCGCTCGAAGTCCGCGCTCTTGTCGGTTTCCTTGCCCACAGCTTTGGTTTCGCTCCTGTGTCTTCTCTACCTGATCTATTCGCCGCCGGCCGCTTCTGCGATCCACCCTTGCGACGAGGCGTGGTCCTTGGACCTGCCGGCCTCTGAACGCGGGGTCACCCATGAAGGCGTTGCGGCGTTCAGCGTGGAGGCTGCCGCTTCTCGCTGGCTGGTGGTCGAGGCTCAACGGATCGACACCGTCGACCACCGTGCCGCTGAACGGCCCGAGGTCCGACTTTTCGACCACGCATGCCGCGAGCTGCAACCGCATCCAACCCTGCCGCGTCTGTTGGGACGTGCCGTGCACTTCGTTCGGCAATCCGGACCGATCTACATCCAGCTCGAAACCGACGAGCCTCGAGCGGGCTTCTTGATCGATGCCTGGCTCGGCTCCGGACGCAACGAGCTCAGCTTCGACCCGTGGTCGAAAACCGACGATCCCGATCCCGTGCCCCAAGAGCCCGTCGACGAATGGGATGAGCTGCGATCCGACGTCGCCAAGAACGACGATCCCGATCCCGTGCCCCAAGAGCCCGTCGACGAATGGGATGAGCTTTGGACCGGCGTCGCCAAGAACGACGATCCCGATCCTGTGCCCCAAGAGCCCGTCGACGAATGGGATGATCTGACCAGCGGCTCGGAATGCCGGACCGCGCTGACCAAGAACGACGATCCCGATCCCGTGCCCCAAGAGCCCGTCGATGAATGGGACGAGCTGCGGACGGAGGACATCGAGCGCTGTCGCATCGATGCACGATCTCAGGCCCGGGAGATCCCCGGTCTCGGCATCCTGGCCTCGACCCGCGACGGCCTCGAGCTGCGCTCCTTGTGCGCCTGGGCCGGGCATCCCAACCTGCTCGGGACCCTGACTTGCGCCCGACCCCTTCGTCTCGCGGACACGGGTCAAGTCGAGGTCACCTCGATCCTCTTCGACCGCCCGGAGATCCTGGCGATCGAGCTCGATCGACATTCCGTGCTGTCGGTGATCGGCGCCGAGCGTCCAAGTCTGCTCGATAGCGAGGGTCACGGAATCCCGGCCGAGCAAGAGGCTATTTGGGAAATTCCGAGCGGTCGCTACTTCTTGCAAGCTCACCCCGGCGGCTCCCAATTCTCCGTGTCGATCCGAGCGGGTTCCCGTCGGCATTAGTTTTCGTCTCTCATCTTTCGGCTCATTGAGATCGCTTTTCGCGATTTCAATGAGCCACTTTTCGCGATTTCGCCGCGTTTCTTGATTGTCACCGCGCTTGAGCCGACGCAAGGAGAATTCGACGTGGCCGTTTCGCGAAATCCGCCCGAGCCGACAGAAAGATGGCAACGCTGCAAACAGATTGTTTGCAGTATGCTCACCCAGGATCGAGAAACTTGGCCGACCCTGCTGGTCAAAGAATGTGGTGACGATGTAGAGCTCTTTCTCGACGCGGCTTGTTTGATTCGGCTCAGCCTGAGAGTCGGAGACTTCATTGAAGAGCCGGCCCTGAGGAAGGTTCTGCCATGAGCTCTATGTTCCATCCTTCGGGGGTCGGCAAAACCGGTGAGACCATGACCGCTGCCCTGCCCGAAGAATTGACCGCTCTCCTGCTCGCTTGGAGCGATGGTGACCCCGAGGCCCTGCAGGAGCTCATGCCCCTGGTCAGCAACGACTTGCGGGTCATGGCCCGGCGATACCTCGCACGGGAAGGGGATCGCCATATTTTGCAGCCCACGGCATTGGTCAACGAGTTCTTCCTCAAGGTCAATGATCGCCGGAGTGTTCAGTGGGAGAACCGCGCCCACTTCTTCGGCTTCGCCGCCCAGACCATGCGACTGATCTTGGTCGATTTCGCCCGACATCAGAAAAGAGCCAAACGCGGCGGTGGCGAAAATCCGATGATGCTCGGCCCGGAGCTCGACGATCTGGCGGGCGCCGACCAACCTTCTCGAGTGGAAATTCTCGCCCTTCATCAAGCCCTCGATCGATTGGAGGCCCAGGATCCACGCATGGCCTCGGTGGTCAAGCTCCGCTACTTCGTCGGTATGACCGTCCAGGAAACAGCCGCCGCCCTCGACCTCTCACCCGCCACGGTCAAGCGCGAGTGGCAATTCGCCCGCCTATGGCTGTTCCGGGAGCTCAACGGCGACGGCGATCCGCCCAACTGAGGCTCATACCGGGCTCTCGGTCCCCATCTTCCTCCCCTCCCTACCAGAGGTACCGAAAGCCTGAAAGGAAAACGCGCTGAACAGCGCGAAATGGGCTCAAATATTCCCGACGATTATTCGGGCGGTCATCTTTGTGGTCTCTGCTCTGTCTGTCGCTGTGGTAATTTTACCCTGCTGCATCTATCGACCCTGCTGCATCTATCGACAGAGCGGGCGGCTCACCCTCGCCCGACCACGGAAGGGAGTGCCCACAGTGCCGACACCCAGACATATCACCCGAACCCGCCGTGCCGGCTTGCTCGCTCTGATCACCGGATCCGGCAAAGCTCTGCTGTGGGTCATGGCCTGCGCAGGCGCCTTGGCTTGCATCACGATCAATGTCTATTTTCCGGAAGCCGCGGTGCGTGATCTTTCGGAAAAAATTGAAAACGCGGTCGCCGAGGAGGCGGCCAAGGCCGCCACGGCAGAGGACTCCGGGGACGTCGATGCGCCTTCGGAATCCGCGAGCGCCATCGACGCCCCTGCCCGACCGTCAGACCTTTTGCGGCAGGCGGTGTTGAGCTGGGCACTGGAATGGACAGCCGACGAGGTGATGGCCCAGCCGTCGTCCGGAGTTGCCGCGCCCGAGATCACCAACCCTGCGATCCGCAAGATCGTCGAAAGCCGAGGTCAACGGCTACCGGAGATTCAACCCTTCAAAACATCCGGGGTCTTGGGAGAAAACAAGGACGCCTTGTTGGAGCTTCGCAGCCTCGATTCCCTATCGCTTCAGGATCGAGCCAAGGTTCAAAAGCTGGTCAAGGCCGAAAATGCCGACCGGGAGCGGATGTTCAAGGAGATCGCCGCCGCCACCGGAACGGATCTCTCCCAGCTGCCGCAAATCCAAGCCACCTACGCAGCTACCCTCCGGGACAATGCCGCGAAAGGTGAGTGGATTCAGCTACCTGACGGGACCTGGAAGCAAAAATAGTCATTCACCGCTTCAGGATCACGAGGAATGGATCAACCCCCGAGCGAGGTCACCCGACTCCTGGATGCGTGGAGTGAAGGCGACCAGGGGGCCCTGCCCAAGCTGATGCCGTTGATCGTCGAGGATTTGCGCCGGCTGGCGCGCAAATATATGGCGGTCGAGAACCCGGGCCATACTCTCCAGCCCACCGCTTTGGTCAACGAGCTGTTCTTGAAGCTGTTGGGCAAACGCAGCGTCAGCTGGCACAACCGCGCGCAATTCTTCGCCTTCGTGGCCAATATGATGCGTCGGCTGCTGGTGGATCATGCCCGGATCAAACAAGCCGCCAAACGGGGCGGCCGACAGGTGGTGCTCTCCCTCGACGAGACGATTCGCGTTCCCGAGTCGCAAAAAGATCCGGAGCTCTTGGCCTTGGACCAGGCTCTTCACCAGCTCGCCCAGCTCGATTCCAGGCAAGCGAGGATCGTGGAGATGCGTTATTTCACGGGCCTCTCCATCCAGGAGGTGGCTGAGGTAGAAGGCATCTCCCGGACCACGGTCAAGCGGGAGTGGCGCACCGCCCGGATGTGGTTGATGAAGGAAATCGAAAGTCTCAAGTGACCATTTTCGTCCGTTTTTTCGCGTTCTTGTCCATATCCCCCATCGAACGGACCCCAGACCTTCTGGAAGGCAATCCGTTCGGCATCAACCCTGAGCTCGAGCCACGAGCAAGCATCAGGAGATCCTATGGACGCCGAAAGATGGCAAGTGATCAAGGGCTTTCTCGATCGCCTTGCGGAGTTGCCGCGCTCAGAACGGTCGGAGCTGCTAAAGGATCTTCGCGAACGCGACCCACAGCTCAACCAAGAAGTCCTCTCCTACCTGCCCTACGGAGAGACCGCTGAGAGCTTCATCGACGAGCCCCTCTGGCAATTGCTCACACAAACCTCCGGAGCGCCGACCCGAGCCCCGTCTCCCCTCCTCGGTTCCACCCCCAAACCTTCATCGAAAAGCGGCGAAACGACCGACCTTCGCATTGGTCCTTACCGGCTGAAGGAGCTGCTCGGCCGAGGGGGCATGGGAAAAGTGCACCTTGCCGTGAGGGAGGACGACTACGAGCAAAAAGTCGCGATCAAGCAAACCATCGGCCCTCTTCTGAGCGATGAGATGGAGGCCCGATTCGCCAACGAGCGCCAAATTCTAGCCAACCTTCAGCACCCCGACATCGCCAGGCTGCTCGACGGCGGCACGGATTCGGACGGCATGCCCTATTTGGTGATGGAATTCGTCGAAGGCGAGCCGATCAACGAATATTGTGAAAACCATCAACTCGATCTCCGGCAACGGCTGAGACTTTTCCGCAAGGTCTGCAAAGCCGTGCACTTCGCCCATCAACGGCTGGTGGTTCACCGCGATCTCAAAGCCGGAAATATTCTCGTCACTGCCGACGGTCGGCCCAAGCTGCTGGACTTCGGCATCGCCAAGCTGCTCCAAGAGTCCGCCGATTCCGATCTCACCTCGGAAGGCCGGGTGCCGTTGACCCTCTCTTGCGCCAGCCCCGAGCAATTGATGGGCGAGCCCATTTCCACCGCCGCCGACGTCTACGCCCTGGGATTGCTGCTCTACGAGCTATTGGCCGGCGTCAAGGCCTACGACCTCGACGACCTCGATTACAGCTCGCTCGTGCGCAGCATCTGTCTACAGGAGCCGCCGAAACCCAGCGTTGCCGCGGGATCCAAGCCTGGAGACCACCGGCGATTCTCCAACACCACAGGCACCGAAAGCACCGATCCGCAGCACCGACCCAGTGCCGTGGATCCCTCGGCGGGCGAGCTCTCTGAAGCGCCGAGACCAGACGCCGCCACCCTAAAAGCTCGGCGACGCCGGAGCCGCCGGCTGAAAGGCGATCTGGACGCCATCGTCATGAAGGCGATCCGCAAGGAGCCACGCCACCGTTACGAATCCGCCGCCGACCTGGCCGACGATGTTCTGAGCTACCTGCAAGGGCTTCCGGTCCAGGCTCGAAAAGGAAATTGGCTCTACCACACGGGCAAACACCTGAAACGGAATCGTCCCGCGTTGGTGGTGCTGCTTCTGATCGCCGGCCTGGCAGTGACCTCCACGGTCATGTGGCAGCTCGCGGAACGGCGGGAGGCCGATGCCTTGGCCGCGAATGCCGAGACGGAAGCCATGAACAGGTTCCTCACCGAGATGCTCAAATCCGCCGACCCCGACCGCTCCAAAGGCGAGGAGCTGACGGTGAAGGAAGTGCTGATGGCGAGCCAGGACCGCATTGCCGCCAATCTCGGCGAATTCCCCGATCACCAAATCGACATGTACGACGTCTTTGCCCAAGTCTTCTACTCCCTCCGAGCCTACGACCAATCTCTGGCCATGCGCCAACGGGCCCTCGAAGAGCTGAGGCGCAGATTTCCGGAGGAAAGCGACCATATGGCCACCAAGATCGCCAACGTGGGAGCCGCACATTACGCGCTAAAAGACTACCGAGCTGCCGAGAGATTTTTCAGGGAAGCCGTCGCCATGCGCGAGAAGCTGGGTCTTGCGCGTTCCGAGTCCACGAGCACGATCAGGAATCTGGCCAGCTGCCACCTCAAGCTCGGCCGATATGAGAAGGCCAGAAAGGGATTTGAAGAGGTTCTCGAAATCCGCCTCAACGACCCGGAATCGGATCCCCCGAAACTAGGCTCCGCGTATCACGGCCTCGGCACCTTCCTGAATACCATCGGCGACTATCCCGCAGCGATCGAGAATTTGAGCCGAGCCCTCACCCTGCGCCTCGAAACCGAAGGCAGCCTGCATTCCAATACCGCTTCGACTTTGTCGGCATTGGGAAGCGCCCATCTCGGCAACGGAGACCCGAAACGAGCCCTGGTGCTTTTGCGCAGGGCCCTGGCGGCTCGCGAGCAGCTCTTCGGACCGACTGCGGGCCCCGTGGGCTTCAGCCACCGGCTCTTGGCGGAGGCGAATCTCGGTCTCGGATCCGTCGAATCGGCCGATCGCCACGCGGACACGGCCCTCGAAATCCTTCGCTCCATTCACTCGACCACATCCTGGGAAGTGATCCACGCTGAGATTGTCAAAGGCAAGTGCTTGACCCGTCTGGGCAGAGTCTCAGAGGCCGAAGCTCAGTTGTTGACCGCCCTGGAAAAGCTGCATGGTCAAGAGCATCCTCTTCGCCTCCATTTGACCCTAGCCTTCAGCGCGTTGGTCGACCTCTATGAAGCGGCCGATCTCGACGAAAAAGCCCGGTTGTACCGGGCAGAGCTGGCAACTTATAGCCTGAGCACCGAATCGGCTCCCTAGGGTCGAGTTTCTTAGGCCAGACCCAGGGAGCCGGCGGATGCTCAAGGAGCGGACAAGAGCTCGATCCACTGCCGAGCCAGGGCCCGCCGATCCGCCGGAGCATCGCACGAGTCGCCTGACCAGTGGACCGTCAGGATCAGGTGCTCACCGTCAGTCTCGCTATCGATGGTGAAACCGCCCTCGTTCGGATCCACTTCCTGCTCCTCGTCCTCGTTGTCCAGCGAAGCGTTGGAGCTCACCGGTTTTGTGCCCGTGAAACCACCCTCGTTCGGATCCACTTCCTGCTCCTCGTCCTCGTTGTCGAGATTCGAAGGCGAGGTCCCGTTCCAAATGCGCACGTCGGACCTCAGCAGGTAGCTCGGGTCGGCCGGTCGATGCTCGAGGCTCGGATGGATGCCCGTACCGATCTCGGCTCGCAAAGTCGCTCGACCGTCGAATGCATCCGCCTCAAAGCTCATCAGCTGACCCAGGTGCCGCCCTTGGCCCCCCGGCGGCCCAGCCCTGAGGCCACGGGATGCCCACCGGCTTCCGCCCGTTTGCTCGACGGAGTAGAGGTCCACTCCGTGCACGAAGAAGCCTCGATCGGCGTGCCACACGCGGAATTGGAACGGCACCGCTGCCACTTCAATCCAGCGCATTTGAACCGACATCCCCTTACCGTCGACCCGTAGGCCATAGACTCCGGCCTCGGTGAAGGCCAACACCCGGCGGTTCGACGAGGTTTCAACAACCCGCCCTCCCCACCCGGAGCCACAACCATCCAGCTCGGCCGTGAGCTCACCTTTCGAAGACTCGATCACCAGCACGGAGGGGCTCGTCACCTCTAACAAGAGCCGGGTCGGTCCCGCGTCGCCGGCCCATTGCAAGCCTTGAGGAGAGGTCAGCCAATGGGCAGCTCCACAATCCATCGCCGCTTGCGAAGGGGCTACCCACGCGGCGACCATCATAGCTGCGAGCCAACACGAAAGCATGACGGATGAGCTGGGGCCGAACGACGAACGAATGTTTTTCGAAACCATTTGATGAAACATGGTGCTCCCTTTCCAGTTCTCGAATTGGGCGCACGAATCCCGTCAGCACCACAAGTTGCTTTTTTTCAGTTGCTTAGGAAGTAATCCCAAGCCCTAAATTTCTCGGGTTGTGCGCGCTTTTCTTTACGCAAACACCCATAATTGCAACCGACGTGCCAGGATTTGATAGAGATTTCAGATCATTTTTAAGGTTTCTGAAATGTCGGGGCTCGACATAGAAATGTCCGACATTTCAAAACGGGCTCAAGAAATGTCGGAGCTTCGAATGTCGAGAAATAGGAGAGGAGCCAGTGGGTCTTGGACATCTCGGCACCGGCGACCGGAGCCCATAGAGCCACGACTCCGAATCCCAGGGCTGGTAAGATAGCGGCGTGCGCAGGCTCCCTACGTCGCCAGAAGACGACTCGACCTACCTAGGCCATCTCGACTCGGTCACTCGATCTGCCACCCACACCGTGGATCGAGCGGATATCCGACTACCTGGGCTGACCGTGTTGTGCCATCCAGATCTGCGTCGAGTGGGAGAGCGGGCGTTGCTTCCGGCCTTGGCCTCCGATCAGGAAGCCCACCTCTCTCGGCTCGAGCCCCTTTTCTCACAGCCCGGCAGCGCCGAGCGAAGACCCCTTGCGGACCCTCGCCTCAGCCGTAGCGCCCTGCTCCTGCGTCCCACGGGCGGCGGTGGCGTCCAGCTCGTCAATCCGAGCGGTCGCATTCGGATTTCCGTCGACGGCGCGCCCGTTCACGACCAGATCGACATTTCCCGTGAGCGCATCGAGACCGGTGTGATCTGGTTGATCTCCAATCAGGTCCTGCTGGCCCTCCATCTGATGGAGCCTTTGAGTCGTGACGAGCCGAGCTTCGGTTTGGTGGGCGAAGGGCTCGGCACTCAACAGATTCGCCGTCAGATCTCGAGTGTGGCGGACCTCGATGTGCCTTGCCTGATCCGTGGTGAAACCGGCACCGGCAAGGAGTTGGTGGCACTAGCCATACACAAGGCGTCCGCCCGTGCCGAGCGCCCCTTCGAGGCCCTCAACATGGGTGCCATTCCCCCGACGTTGGCCGCTTCCGAGCTTTTCGGCGCCCTGAAAGGAGCTTTTACCGGCGCCGACCGCAAACGATCGGGCGCGTTTTCCCGCGCCGACGGTGGCACCTTATTTCTGGACGAGATTGGCGAGACCCCCCCGGAAGTTCAAGTCCTGCTGCTGCGGGCCTTGGAAACCCATCGGATCCGTCCCGTGGGTGGAGATCGAGAAATACCCGTCTCGGTCCGGATCCTCGCCGCCACCGACGCGGACCTGGAAGGGGCCATCGCCGACGGCCGATTTCGGGAGCCCCTGGTCCACCGACTGAGCGGTTACGAAATACACCTCCCCCCCTTGCGCCACCGGCTAGAGGACTTCGGTCGCCTCTTGGTGCACTTCCTGGGATTGGAGCTGGACAGCGTCGGGGAGAGCGGCCGACTCAAGGGGAGAGGTCGAAGACCGTGGCTGCCCGCATCGCTGGTGGCCAAGCTGGCCGCCTATTCCTGGCCGGGCAATATTCGCCAGTTGCGCAACATCGTCCGACAATTGGTGATCGCCAATCGGGGTCGAGAACAGCTCGAATTGACACCGGACTTGGAATCCAAGCTGACGTCGGATGCCGCTTCAAGTCCAGCCCAGCCAACGGCTACCCAGCCGCCCCGGGAGCCCTTCGCCGCGCACCCACAGCCTCCCGTCGCCACGAATCCCACAGCCGCCGAGGGCGCTGATCGACCGACCTATCGAAATCCCGACGAAATCGACGAGCAAGAGCTGCTGCAAGCCCTAAAGGCCAACGCGTTCAAGCTCCAACCCACCGCGGCGACCCTGGGCATTTCCCGAACCTCCCTCTACGCCCTGATCGAAAAGTCCACACGCCTGCGCAAGGCCAAAGACCTCACCCAACAAGAAATCCTAGACGCAAAAAACCGCCACGGCGCCGATTTAGACGCCATGGCGGCAGAGCTGGAAGTCTCACGCAAGGGCTTGCGCCGACAGATGACCCGCTTGGGCTTCGACTAGCTCGCCGAGGCCTTGATGCTGTCTGCGAGCTCGACCAACCAGAGGTGGAGGGGCAGCAAGAGCTTGCAGCGTTCCACGCAGCGCTCGATCAGCCGCGGATCGCTCAGATCTTCGGGCGGAAAGTAAGGGGTCTCCGCCCAGATGCCGTGGTGTTTGAGCAGGTTTGCCCGCGGATGATCCGATTCGAATCCGCGGGGCACTCGCTTGTAGTGCTCGCCGCCGATGGAGGTGACCTCGGGACGGGCCGACAGATCGTCGAGGATACCGCTCAATCGAGAGCCGCGTGGGTCGTCGGCAACGGCTTCCCGCCAGGGCTGTAAGGCCTCCTTGGGAAAGCGATACCAGCCGGTCATGGGCATCAGTCCCTGATCCGGTGCTAGGTGGAAGTAGAAGCCTGGGCGTTCGGTTTTCTTGCCGTCTCCGTTCCAAAACACCATGCCCAAATGGGTCTTATAGGGTGTTTTATCTTTGGAGAACCGGGTGTCTCGGTAGATCCGAAAGAGCGAGCCGCTGCCGTTGAGCCGGGTGTCGTATCGCAGGCCCGGCGCCAGCTTCACCAATTGCTCGCCCAAGCCGAGGATGAAGCTTTGGGCCGGCTCTTGGACCTTCTTATTGAACGTAGCCTTGTGCTCTTCAAACCATTCGCGACGATTGTTGTCGCGAAGATCGTTCAGAAATTGCAGGCCTTCGTCCGGAAATCCGTCAAACGGTTTGATCCTAGCCATGTGGTCTTAGGGTAGCTTGCTGAAGAATCGATCCCACCGCGGTTTCCAATAGTCCTCGCGGTCGAAGGAGAGCGCGACCGCCGTGGCCCGTCCGAGGATCTCTTTGCGTTTCACGTACCCGAAGTAACGGGAATCGCGGCTATTGCCTCGGTTGTCACCCATCACGAAGAAATGGCCCTCGGGCACTACGAACGGACCCGACGGTGAGACGGATCCGCGAATCGAGCTCATGATCGGATGGCTACGTCCTTCGATCTCCTCCGCCGCAAAGAGATATCCGGGCTGCTGGTCCTTGGCGATTTGGTTGACGATCTCGGGATCCAATCGATCGTAAATCGCGCGTTTTCCGTTGCGGAAGAGGTAGATTCCCCGCACTTCCAAGGTATCTCCGGGCAGACCCACCACCCGTTTGACCAAGCGCTTGCTGTCTTCAGGAGACCGCAACACCACCACGTCTCCCCAGGATGGATCTTCCCATTGGGCGATTCGGATCGTGGTAAACGGAACTTTCAGATCGTAGGCGACTTTGTTGATGAAAATCCGATCCCCTTCGAGGATCGTCGGTTTCATCGATCCAGTCGGCACATCGTTCCAATCCGCCACCGCGGAGCGGAAGCTGAACATCACCAAACCGATCACCAACAGGGGTTTAACCCACTCGCGCCAAAAGAGCCGTCCATGTCGCTTCCAGCCCTTGGGCTCCGGCCGGCTCGGGCCCGCCTGTCCGCCTTGGGTATCGACGGCCTCAGATGTATCCGCCTGAGGGGCGTTTGTTTGTGTGCGTGCTTCCATCATCTCGATCCTCAGCGATCCGGTGTCTGAATTGAGCACCGGATCTCAGATTGCGCCGTGCTCGGCGGCCGGCTTGGGCGTCAGCCGACCTTCCACGTATCCCCGGCGCTGAGCAGCTCTTCGAGACTGCCCGTGCCCTGCCGGTCGATCTCATTCTGGATCTGAGCGCCCACGGACTGCTCAAAGACCGGCTGCTCCACCGCTCGTAACACCCCGAGTGGGGTCGGAAATTCCGGCGGCAAGAGCTGGGTCGCCATTTGTGCCAGCAGAGGGTTGGTTTCGTCCCAAACCAGGCAGTCTTCTTCGGTCAATCCGTTGCCGAGGTCTTTCACCTCGAGACGCATGCCGTTGAGGACGATGCCCTGGGCGCCGCCGTTGAAGACCAACGGCTTGCCGTGCTCCAGGTATACCGCCTGGGATTCACGGTTGGCCTTGTCGGTCATGTATGCAAACGCGTGGTCGTTGAAAATGTTGCAGTTCTGATAGATCTCGACGAAAGCCGAGCCGCGATGCTCCGCCGCTCGACGCAGGGTATCCACCAAGTGTTGTTGGAAGATGTCGACGCTGCGGGCGACGAAAGAAGCGCCCGCGCCGAGAGTCAGCGCCAGGGGATTGAACGGCGGATCGATGGAGCCCACCGGGGTCGACGAGGTCCGCTTGCCCACCTCACTGGTGGGGGAATACTGACCCTTGGTCAAACCGTAGATGCGATTGTTGAACATCAAGATCTTGATGCCCACGTTGCGCCGCAGGGCGTGGATCAGATGATTGCCACCGATCGACATAGAATCGCCGTCACCGGTGATCACCCAAACATCGAGATCCGGACGTGAGGTCTTCAGCCCGGTAGCGATCGCCGGCGCGCGTCCATGGATGGTGTGGAAGCCGAAGGTATCCATGTAATACGGGAAGCGGCTCGAGCAGCCGATACCCGACACCACGACGAATTTTTCCTTCGGGATGCCGAGCTCGGGCAATAGGGATTGAACCGCCTTGAGGATGGCGTAATCCCCGCATCCCGGGCACCAGCGGACATCTTGATCGCTCTGAAAGTCTTTGCGGGTCAGTGTGGCCGTTTCAGTCATTGCCGACCTCCATCATCTCTTCGATCTTGGCGAGAATCTCATTGCGGGTAAACGGCTTGCCCTGCACCTTGCTGTAGGTCACGATGTCTTTGAGGAATTTGCCCCGCAGGAGCAAAGCCAATTGTCCGGTATTCATTTCCGGCATCAGGACCTTGTCGAAGCGCGACAACACGTCGCCGAGGTTTTTCGGGAAAGGATTCAAATGGCGGAGGTGAGCGCGGCTCACCTTGAGACCATTGTCACACGCTGTGTTGACCGCGCCGGTGATCGCGCCCAGGGTGCTGCCCCAGCCCATCACCAAAAGCTCGCCGCCTTCCGGATCCCCGTGCACTTCCAGATCGCCGATAGTGTCGGCTACCCGCGCGACTTTCTCGGCCCGCAGATGGGTCATCAGCTCGTGATTTTCCGGGTCGTAGGACACATTGCCCGTGCCGTCTTGTTTTTCCAAGCCACCGATTCGGTGCTCGAGACCCGGGGTTCCGGGTACCGCCCACGGGCGCGCCAGGGTCTCGGCATCTCGACGATAGGGCAGAAATTGACCATCGTCGTCGAGGTCGTCCCCCGAAGCGAAATTACCTCGCAAATCGGGCAGATCTTCCACCGTCGGCAGCTTCCAAGGCTCCGAGCCGTTAGCCAGATAGCCGTCGGAGAGGAAGATCACCGGAACCATATGACGCAAAGCGATCCGGCAGGCCTCCACCGCAGCGTCGAAGCAATCCGCCGGTGACGACGGTGCCACCACCGGCATGGGCGACTCACCGTTGCGGCCGAAGAGCACTTGCAGCAAGTCGGATTGCTCGGTTTTGGTCGGCAAACCCGTGGAAGGGCCGCCCCGTTGAATATTGACCACCACCATGGGCAGCTCGGTCATCACCGCCAGGTTCATGCCCTCGGATTTGAGCGCGATGCCCGGACCACTGGTCGTGGTGATGGCCAAGGAGCCACCGAATGCGGCACCGATCGAGGCACAGATGGCGGCGATCTCGTCCTCGGCTTGGAAGGTGGTGACGTTGAAATGCTTGTAGCGGGCCAGCTCGTGCAAAAGGCTCGACGCCGGAGTGATCGGGTAGGAGCCGAGGAATAGGGGTAGGCCGCTGCGTCGGCTGCCCGCCACGAAGCCCAAGGCCGCGGCCGAGTTGCCGTTGATGTTGCGGTAGGTGCCCGGCTCGAGCTTGGCCGGCATCACCTCGTACCGGACCTGGAACGCCCCGGTGATGTCGCAATAATTCCAGCCCGCGTTCATGGCCCGGATGTTGGCCGCCGCGATGTCGGGCTTTTTGGCGAATTTCTTGCCCAACCACTCGATGGTGTTGTCCATGGTGCGGCTGAACAGCCAATAGATCATGCCCAGGGCGAAAAGATTCTTGCAACGATCTTTGTCGCGGTTGCCCAGCTCCGTTTCGGCCAAGGCTTCCCGGGTCAGGCGCGTGAGCTCGACCTCGAAGACCCGGAAGCCGTCGAGGCTGCCGTCCTCTCGCGGATCGACCTCGTATTTGGCTTTTTTGAAATTGACCTTCTTGAACTCATTGGAGTTGAGAATCAAGATGCCGTTGGGCTTCAAGTCTCCGATATTGGTCTTGAGCGCGGCAGGGTTCATCGCCACCAGCACGTCGGGAACGTCTCCCGGCGTGTGGATGTCGTAGTCGGCGATGCGCACTTGGAATGCGGAGACCCCGGGAAGGGTGCCGGCGGGCGCGCGGATCTCCGCGGGAAAATCCGGCAACGTAGAAAGATCGTTACCGAGAATTGCAGAGGTATTGGTAAATTGGCTGCCGGTCAGCTGCATGCCGTCGCCGCTGTCACCCGCGAAACGGATCACAACATCTGACAGCTGCTCAGGAGCGACATCGGCGCCGTCGGTCCCGTCGTGGACGGACGCGGTGCTCGTCATGGATGGACTACCTTTCTATGGAAACCCTGGGATCGAGACCCGATCGGAGGGCGGCAAGCTCCCTGGCGACATCGCGAAAGCCTCGGACGAGGCCTGCGGTGCCGGGAGACGTGAGGGCGAGTGGAGACCGGTGGGCGGGCGCTCTATGCACCCTTCCATGGTACCAGATGGCCTCTATTTCTGTCATCGAGCGACGACTGCGGCCGCCTACGAATCCACCTCGTTTTTACCATCGCCGGGCCCTGCCGGAGGTCATAATCCGGTCAAATCCCCCCTCGGCAACCCCGCCCACAGAAATCCGTATAGAAACTTGCGCATCCGCTAAACTCGGGTGGCCGGGCACCTCGAGGTGCTCGGCCACCCAGACTTCTTGCCCCCGGCCCCTAGATAGCCCGTCTTCACATGAGCAAAAGACGAAAGATCCTCTTCCTGACGGGCATTCCAGCGCTGTGCATTTTGCTCTGGTGGATCTTGGCATCGGCCGGCGCGGGTCCTCCTTTGGCGCTCAAGATTCTGGCCCTAGTCTGGACGACCGTCGCGACTCTTTGGGCCTTGCGCCAAGTCTTCCGCGTTCTGCTTTGGAGGGTCAGCGGACGCCTCGCTTTCTCCTATTTCTTGATCGGCGTGGTGCCGATTCCCTTGGTTGCCCTCTTGGTCGGTGTCGGGCTCTACGTCCTGGCGGGATTCTTCCTCGGGCATCTCTACCGCAACGCCGCCGTCACCCTGCAGTCGGACCTTCAATACATGGCCCGTTCCGAGCTCGATCGTATGCTCGGACGCAAGGGTAAGGACGAGACCTACGAGCCCGTCGCCGCCACCTTCGCCTACTACAAGGACGGCGCCAAGCTGGCCGGCGACCCGGATCTACCGGAGCGTTGGCGCGACTTCTGGCCCTGCCCGGGAAACGGGCCGACCCTGCTCGGCGTCACGTTCTTTGCCGGCCGCGACGGCCGACCGAGCCTAGTGGGCGGAGCGCGTTCCGGCTCGTTGGCGGTGCTGGCCAGATTCGACGGCGAGCTCGACGCCGAGCTCTCCCACCGCTCCGGCATCTGGACGGAGGTGTCGCGGGCGGACCAAGCGCGGGAGAAGGAGCGCTGGACCTTCGTCATGTCCGGGCGCGAGTACCCCCTCGAATCTCTTAAACCCACGGCTCCCTACGAAGAGATCCAAAAATTCTTCTGGCACGAGGAAGGGGAGCCCACCTGGCAATTTCGGCCGTGGTTGGTGTGGCTCGAGCTGACCCGCCCCTTCCTCGATCTGGAAACCGGCGGCAATGCGGACGAATTTGTCTCCGCGACCTTGACCTCCAGCCTAGACGCCCTCAGCTACGACCTGATTCCGGGATCGGCAGAGGTCGGCTTCTGGGTCTATTTGGTCTTTGCCGGAGTCTTCTTGGGAGCCCTCAACCTTTACATCATCGCCGTCCTGGTGGCCTTGATGATGATCTTCAGCCTGTCGCGAGCGGTCAATCGGCTGACCGAGGCCACGCGCAAGATTCAGAAGGGTGACTTCTCAACCCGCATCCAGATCTACCGAGAGGATCAAATCGGCGCCCTGCAGAAGAGCTTCAACGCCATGGCGGGCAATTTGGAGACCCTGGTGGCCGATGCCGCCGACAAAGAAATCTTCGAGCGCGAGCTGGAAATCGCCCGACAAATGCAGCACGGTTTGTTGCCGGACACACTTCACGCCCCGGCTCCGCTGAGCTTCGCCACCTACTTTCAACCCAGCCGCGCCATCGGCGGAGACTATTACGATCTCCTCACCTTGGCGGACGGACGGCACGCGGTGGTCATCGCCGACGTCTCCGGTCATGGCCTGCCGGCGGGCCTGCGCATGGCGATGGTCAAATCGGCCTTCGAGCTGCTGTGCGAGGAATCCAGCAACCCCATTCACATCCTGCGACGTCTGCACCATCTCCTGCTGCAACGGCTCCAGCAACGAGACAACCGCCGAGCGTTCGTCACCGCCACCTTGGCCGCCATCGATCGAGAGACCGGCGAGATGGAGATCGTCAACGCCGGCCACACCCCGACCTATCGCTTGCGGGGCGATGAGGTGCTCGAAATCCAGCTGCCCGGACCTCCCCTCGGCGCCCTCAAACCCAACTATCCCAGCGAGCGTTTTCACATCGAAGAGGGCGATATTTGGGTCTGGCTGTCGGACGGCATCATCGAGGCGGTGAATCGCCAGGGAGAGGTCTTCGGCTACGAGCGCGTGATGGAGGTCATCCAATCCTGCGCCGGCGAATCCGTCGGCGCCCTCACCGTCAAACGGGCGATTCTCGCCGCCGTCGCCGAGCACAAAGGCTCCGCCGCGGTCGACGATGATCTCACCCTGGTGGTTTTGTGCTGGGATCCCGACGCCAAGCCCGGCGAGGTCGCCGAGGAGCAGGATGGATCACCGGAAGTCCCGGGGTAGCTCCGCGCGTCGCCCACGCGAAGGCGTTCCTGAAGAACCCTCACCCCCCCAACCTCCCTCTCCCGGGACGGGAGAGGGGGGGAAATGACTGCATGCGCGTCGCCCACGCCCCACGAGCGCGACGCCGAGATCGGATCAGCCGCCGTAGGCTTCCAGGAACGCGGAGACCGCCTCGCTTTCCCGCTCCCGCAACGCCACGCAATCGCGCACGGTTTCGCGCACCCGCTCCATGGAGCGTTCGACCCCGGGACCTTGGTGCTCGGGTTTGGAGAAGAAGTCCTCCGCCACCTGAAGCCGCTCCTTGGAGCAGCCGCCGGCCATACCCGGCATGAAGGAGCGGAATTGGGCCGGTAGCTTCTCACCCAGGGCGTCCCAATTGTCCATGACGAATTGGAAGAGCCGATCCTGCCCCTCCTCATTTCGAGCGATTCCGCCCACGACATTGAAGATTTCGTTCGGCCGGATGGGTCCTTCCAGGGCGTAGGTCATGGCTCGATTCTGGAGGGCCGGATCCTCAAACGCCCCCAGGGCGCTGAGGTAGCGAGAGCGCAGGGTCGGGGTTTCCGCCGTTTCCGCCCGCTTTTGCATTTCGTCGAACATCTCGGCGTCGCCGTCCTTCACCACCGCCCACAGGGCCAAGCCGGCCAGGGTCGGATCCACGGCCGACGGCTCTTTCAACAGGGTCTTGCCCATCTTCCGAAAATGGTCGAGAACCTCTTGGTCCTCAGCCTCCCGGGCCATCAGACGCAGCAGCATGGGACGCACCAAAGCGACGGTTTCCGCCTCACCGCTTTGTTTTTCCTTGCCGAAACGGTCTAAGGCCGGGCTGAACGCGGCGTCGATCCAGGAACCGTAGGCGTCCTGAAGGGAATCGGGCACGAAGGCGACATCCACCAATCCCAGCTCGCCCACCACCGCGCTGACCACCATCGGCTCGGGATCCCCGGCCAGCTGGGTAAGCACCTCGAGGAACGTGCCCCCGTCGATTTCGCCCGCTTGCAGCAGGGCCGAGGAGTTGGTGACCAGGTTGATGCGCTCGACGGCGCTCAAATGGGGCAAGCCGTCCGTGGTCAGCGCCTTCAGCGCGTCGGCGGAAACGCTCCAGCGATAGTAGCCGCGGGTCTCACCGTTCGGGTGCAGCCATTGCAGCGGCCCATCGACCCCCAAATCCACCTCCAGGGTCGGTCGATCCAACAGCACGGCTTTGGTGTGAGCCATGTCCCCAGAGCCGAATCGCAAGATCACCGGCACCTTCCACTGCAGATCCTTGGAATTGGCGCCGAAGTTACGGAAGCGCTCCTGGCTCAGCCGCACCTTGCCCTCGCCGATCGATTCCACCGAGATCCTCGGCACACCCGGCTGGTCGATGAACGTGGCCAAGGCTTGGTCGATGGGTTGCCCCGAGGCCTTAGAAAGCGCGCGCCACAAATCGTCGGCGGTGGCGTTTTTCCACTCGCGGGCTTTCAAATAATCCAGCACACCTTTGCGGAAGGTTTCTTCCCCGAGCCGGCTCTCGAACATGGCGAGCACGTTCTTGCCCTTGGAATAAGCCAAACCCAGGTCCTGCATGATCTTCTCGGTCTTGGTGATCGGCTGGCGGATGGCAACACTGGTCTCGCGGGCATCGGCGACCATGATCCGCTGCCCGGCCATGGTGCTGCTGATGTCGACGCCGAGCTCCGGGAACAGCTGATGGGTGATCTTGTCGCCCATCCAATCGGCGAACGACTCGTTGAGCCAGAGATCGTCCCACCACTCCATGGTCACCAGGTTGCCGAACCACTGGTGGGCCAGCTCATGGGCGATGACCCCCGCTTGGGATCGACGCTGGCGGATGGTAGCGGTCTCGGGATCGATCACCAGAAGACGGTCCACGTAGGTGATGAGGCCCGGGTTTTCCATCGCCCCCGGCCAGAATTCGGGCACCGCGACGAAGTCGAGCTTGCGATACGGGTACGGGCTGCCGAAATAGGCTTCCAGGGCCTTCAGAATCGGCGGGGTCACCTCCACCGCCATGGAGGTCAGGCCGATCTGCCCTTGGACGGTGAGAATGCGCGCGGGCACCCCGAGGCCGGGCATGTCCACTTGCTCGAAGGGACCCGTGGCCAAGGCCAGCAGATACGAAGGCATGGGCGGGGATTTGGCGAAGACGGTGGTCCGCCAGCCGTCGGCCTCCGACTCCGATTCCACCGGCATATTGGCCACAGCCAGGTGCTTTTCCGGCACCGTGAGGGTCATTTGGTAAGGAAACTTAAAGCGCGGCTCGTCCCAGCACGGGAAGGCCTCACGGGCATCGGTGGCCTCGAATTGGGTGAAGGTGTAGGCGTGCTCGCCGGCCGTTGCTCGATAGAGGCTAGTGGCCTTGGTGTCGAAGGGATTGGTGAAGTCGATCTCGAGCAAATACTTCCCCTCCACGAGCGGCGTCTTCGAGCTCACCTCCACCACATCGTCACCCAAGGGGGCGTGCTCGACTTCCACCGTCTCCCCACCGGTGCTCAGGCGCAACGACGTAAGCTCCGGCCCTTCGGAGTGAAAATGGAAGACGTCCACCGGAGCCTTGACCTGCAGCTCGATGGCCACCGAGCCGCGGTAGGTTTCCTGATCCGCGTCCACGGTAAGGTGGATCGCTTGAAAGACGGGAACGACATCGTCACCCAATCGCAGGTCGGCGGCTTCTTCGGGAGCCGGAGAAGCGCCGGCGGCCCCAGAGCCCAGGCCCCACAAAACGGCAAGGATGAAAAGGCGAAAAAATGACGAAACACAGCAGTATCGCTGCAACATAGGCGTATCTCCTGAGCTGGGATCGGTGGAACCGAAGGAATCTGCGGAATCGGGTTTCTTTTCCGGCACAGCTCATACGATCCGGCGCGGCAAAGGTTGTAGCCGGCCTTGGCTTTGCGTCCGAAAACGGGAGAGAATCCCCCTTCCATCCCTCGTTTGTGCCCGATGGTCCTTTTCTCGAAGCGACACCCGGAAAGAAGGTCATGACGACTGAGAATCAATATGCCTTGATCGGTGCCGGCCCCATGGGTTTGGCCATGGCCCGCAATCTCCAGCGCTTCAACATTCCCTTTCAGGGGTTCGAGCTCCATTCCGACGTCGGAGGTTTGTGGGATATCCACGGGCCGAAGAGCACCATGTATCAATCGGCGCACCTTATTTCGTCGAAGCGCATGACCGAATTCGACGAATTCCCCATGGCGGACCACGTGGCCGATTACCCGTCCCACCAGGAGGTCGGCCGATACTTCAAAGATTTCGCCGACCGCTTCGAGCTGCGTCCCCACTACCGATTCGAGACCGAGGTGGTGCGGGTCGCGCGGCGCACCGACGGCGGTGGCTGGTCGGTGAGCTTCAAAAAAGGCTCGACCCCGGAGACCCAGATCTTTCGCGGAGTGCTGATCGCCAACGGCACCCTTTCCGAGCCCAATCGGCCGAGCTTTGTGGGCGCTTTCGACGGCGAGATGCTGCATTCTGCTTCCTATAAGGATCCGGCGATCTTCGAGGGCAAGCGGGTGCTGATCGTCGGTGCCGGCAACTCCGGTTGCGATATCGCCGTCGACGCCGTGCACCGAGCCCGACGGGTGGCCATGTCCGTGCGCCGCGGTTACCACTTCGTGCCCAAATACGTTTTCGGCAAACCCGCGGACGCCATCGGCGGCAAGGTCAAATTACCGCGCCGGGTCAAACAAAAGCTCGATAGCTTCCTGCTCAAGTGGTTCAACCCCGATCCCCAACGGCTGGGTTTTCCCAAACCGGACCACGCCCTCTACGAATCCCACCCGATCGTCAATTCCATGGTGCTCTACCACGCCGGCCACGGCGACCTGAGCTTCAAGACGGATATCGAGCGTTTCGATGGATTGACCGCCCACTTTGTCGACGGCACCCGCGAGGACTTCGATCTGGTGCTCCTGGCCACCGGCTACAAGCTGCATTATCCGTTCATCAGCCGGGAGGAGCTGAATTGGCGCGGCAGCTCACCCCAGCTCTATTTGAATTGCTTCCACCCCAAACGGGACGATCTTTTCTTGCTCGGCATGATCGAGGCCACCGGCCTGGGCTGGCAAGGGCGCTACGAGCAGGCCGAGCTCGTCGCTCGATTCCTGCACGCCGTGCAAGAAAAGGATCCCAAGGCGGAACGATTCCGCCGGGTCAAGGAAGAGCCGTTCCCGGACATGCGCGGGGGTTGGCGGTATATCCAACTCGATCGCATGGCTTATTACGTCCACAAAGACACTTACCGAAACACCTTGCGTCGGCATATCCGCGAGCTCTCCTGAGCCGAGGCATACCTTGGACCCCACCAACGCCGTCGACCAATTGAGCCTGCACTTCGACAGCAGCCGCCTGCTGCTGTTGAACGGCGCGATCGGTTTGGTGATGTTCGGCATTGCCCTCGACATGCGGGTCGACGACTTTCGCCGGGTTTGGGTCAACAAACGCCCGGTGGCGATCGGCCTGGGCTGCCAATTCGTGCTGCTGCCCGCCTTCACGTGGGTCCTGGTGCAGCTGATCGAGCCGCCTCCGTCTATGGCCTTGGGCATGATGCTCGTGGCCTCGTGCCCCGGCGGCACCCTGTCGAATTTCCTCACCCACTTGGCCCAGGGCAATACGGCTCTCAGTGTCAGCCTGTCGGCAGTCTCGACCCTCGCCGCGGTGGTGATGACCCCCTTCAACCTGGCCCTTTGGGCGGGTCTGTACCCTCCGACCGCTCAGATTCTGCGCCAAGTCGCCCTCGACCCGGCTCAATTGGCCGCGACCGTGGGTTTGATCCTCGGCCTGCCGATCGTGCTCGGCATGACCGTCGCCGCCCGGAAACCCGAGCTCGCCGAACGATTGCGAGGGCCGCTCAAGAAGCTGTCGCTGTTGATCTTCGCCGGGGTCGTGCTCGGCGCCTTGGCCGCCAACCTCGACCACTTCCAACGCTGGATCGGCGCTGTGGCGGGATTGGTGCTGATCCACAACGCCACCGCCCTGGGCATCGGTTACTGCAGCTCCTGGCTGGCGGGCTTGAATGAGCGGGATCGCCGGGCGGTGAGCCTCGAAATCGGCATCCAAAACTCAGCCCTCGGCCTGATCCTGATTTTCGACTACTTCAACGGCCTCGGAGGCATGGCCTTGGTCGCCGCTTGGTGGGGAATTTGGCATATCCTTGCGGGTCTATCTCTGGGTTGGTGGTGGTCCAAGCGAGCGACGACATGAGCGACAATAAAGACGGCGAGAACAGCGGCGAGAGCACGGACGACGCCATAGACAGCGACCAGGGCGAAGCGGGCCGGCGCGTTCCTCGGTCGGTGTTGATCACCGGTGGCGCCGGATATTTGGGCGGCAAGCTGGTGCGTCGCTTGAGCCGTAGAAACGGCATGGACGGCAGGGACGGCGATTTCCGACTCGTGGTGACGGACATCCGGCTGCCCACGGAGCAGGAGCGCTTGCCCGGGGTCTCCTACGAGCAGGTGGATATTCGGGACCCGGCGCTGGCGGAGGTGATCGGGCGCCACCGTATCGACACCGTGGTCCACTTGGCGGCGGTGGTCTCCCCCGGGCGCGACCGAGACCTCGAGCACTCGGTGGACGTCGGCGGTACCCGCAACCTGTTGGACGCCTGTCTCGCCCACCGGGTCCGACGATTGATCGTCACCTCGAGCGGAGCCGCCTACGGCTACTTCGCCGACCACCCGGAGTGGCTCGACGAAGATCACGAGCTGCGGGCCGACGAGACCTTTTCCTACGCTTGGCACAAACGTCAGGTGGAGGAGATGCTGGCCACGGCCCGTCGCCAGGCACCCCACCTGGAGCAGGTGATCTTCCGGCCGTGCACGATCCTCGGTCGGGGCGTCGACAATCGCATCACCCAGCTCTTCGATCGCCCTTGGCTGGTGGGAGTGCGTGGAGGTGACGATCGCTTCGTTCTGGTCTGGGACGAGGACGTGGCCCGGGCCCTCGAGGTGGCCATCGACAGCCACACCACGGGCATCTTCAACCTCGCCGGAGACGGCGCCTTGGGCATGGACGAGCTGGCGCGACGCATGGGCAAGGCCTACCGTCCCCTACCCGCCTGGATGCTCAAGTCGGCCCTGTGGTTGGGACGAAAGCTCGGCCTCACCGACTACGGCCCGGAGCAGGTCCGCTTCCTTCAATATCGGCCCGTTTTGTCGAACCGTAGGCTGAAGGAAGAGCTCGGCTTTCAGCCGGAAAAGTCCAGCTCAGAGGTGTTCGACCTCTTCTTGGAAGATCGGGGTTTGCAATGAAACCCAGGGATTTCTCCGGACGCACCGTCCTGATCACCGGCGCAGCCGGCGGCTTGGGACGTGCTCTCTGCCACCGCTTTGCCGAAGCCGGCGCCCGCGTCGCAGCCGTCGACGTCGATGCCTCGGCCCTCTCGGAGCTGAAGGAAGAGCTGCGGGCCCTGGACGCCGTGGCCGCCTTTGCCGAAGCCGATCTCACCGACGAGCCCGCCATTCGCCAAGCCGTCGAGCTGTTGGAAATGGAGCTGGGGCCGGTCGACACCTTGATTTGCAACGCCGGCATCACCCACCTGAAGAATTTCGCCCCGGATCAATGCGAAGCCGTGCGACGGGTGATGGAAGTGAATTTCCTCGGTAGCGTCCACTGCACCGCCGCCTGCCTGGGCTCGATCCGAGCCAACCGCGGGGCGATCATCGTGTTGTCGAGCGTCGCCGGCTATGCGCCCCTGGTCGGACGAACCGGCTACTGCGCCTCCAAGCACGCCCTTCACGGCTTCTTCGATACCTTGCGTTGTGAGCTCCGAGGCACCGGCATCGACATCTCGATGATCTGCCCGTCGTATATCGCCACCGGCATCCGCAAGCGCTACGAGCAAAGTGCTGATGCGGCTCCCTCGGCCGGTGACAAAGGCCGGACCGTGGGTCCGGAGGCAAGCCCAGAATGGGTGGCGGGGCAGATCTTCGACGCGGCACGCTCCCGTCGACGCGAGATCGCCCTGGGCGGCGTCGGTCGATTCTCCTGGTGGTGTCGTCGCTTGGCGCCTCGGCTCTACGAACGGTTGATGCTTCGCTCCATTCAGTCCGAGCCCTGATCGGAGCCTGCACACACCGCCGTCACAGGGTAAGGCCCTCGGCACCTGCTCCACTCGCGGCTCCACACCCACGTTCGGCCCCAGCGGTTGGAGCCCAGACCGGCGACCGTGATATACACTCCCGGTTCACACCCCTGCCCCTATCTCACCGCTCGCCAAGGGAGAGCCTATGTTCGCCAATATCGTCAGCACCCTCAATTCCTGGGTCTGGGACTTCGGAATTCCGGTGGGTGACCAGACCGTGCCCTTCATCGTCATCGCGTTGCTCGGCACCGGCATGCTGTTCACCTTCCGCCTCGGTTTCATTCAGATCCGCCGCTTCGGTCATGGAGTCGGTGTCGCCACCGGCCGCTACGACGATCCCGACGAGCCCGGTGACGTCTCCCACTTCCAAGCCCTGACCACGGCCCTTTCCGCCACCGTCGGCATCGGCAATATCGCCGGTGTGGCAATCGCCATCCATTGGGGTGGCCCCGGCGCCCTTTTCTGGATGTGGATGACCGCCTTTTTCGGCATGGCGCTGAAATATGCCGAGGTCACCATGGCCCAGCAATATCGCGTGGTCGAATTCCCGGACAAAGATCCCCACGCTTGGGAAGGCTCGGTGTCCGGCGGACCCATGTATTACATCGAAAAGGGCCTCGGCCCGGCCTGGAAACCGGTCGCGATTTTCTTCGCCCTGGCCCTGATCTGCACCTCTTTCCTCACCGGCAACGCGGTGCAAGCTAATACGGTTTCCGACACCATGTCGAAAACCTTCGGCGTCGCCCCTTGGATGACCGGCTTGGTCACCGCGATTTTGGTCGCTGCGGTAATTCTCGGCGGCATCAAACGAATCGGAAAGGTCACGGGCATCCTGGCACCGCTGATGGCCGGCATCTACGTCACCGGCGCGCTGATCATCTTGATCATGAACGCCGGCGCCATCGCCCCGACCTTCGCCATGATTTTCCGCGAGGCTTTCAACCCCACCGCCGGTGTCGCCGGCGGCGGTGTCGGCGCGGTGCTCGTCACCATGATGTGGGGCGTCAAACGCGGCCTGTTTTCCAATGAGGCGGGCCAAGGCTCGGCGCCGATCGCCCACGCCGCGGCGAAAACCGACGAGCCCGTGTCCGAGGGTGCGGTCGCCCTGCTCGAGCCCTTCATCGACACCCTGGTGATCTGCACCATGACCGGCTTGGTGATCATGATCACCGGCGTCTGGACCGACCGGGTGCCGACCGAAATCGTCGTCGGTGGCGATATTTCCTGGGTCGACATCGAGAACGAGCAAGTCTTCATGACTTCCCCTCCCGAATCCCTGACCTTTGTCGACGGTGTGCAAACCGCCCCCGCCGGCATCAAGCTCGGTTGGCACGAAGCCCCGGTAGACAAATTGTTCCTCGATCAGGCGATGACCCAACCCTTCTCCGGCACCATCAAACCCGGAGAGTCCTCGATGGTCACCAGCGGAGGCGATGCCGTGACCAGCCTGTGGGGCGGCGCGGTGGAAAACGGCGCGCCTCTCACCAAATACGCGTTCGAGAAAGGTCTCGGCAAAGTAGGGGGTTATATCGTCCTGCTCTCGGTGCTGCTCTTCGGCATCTCGACGGCGATCTCTTGGAGCTATTACGGCGACCGCTGCGCCAATTACATTTGGGGCGCCAAGGCCATCCTGCCCTTCAAGATCGCGTTCGTCACCATGCACTTCGTGGGAGCGGTGTTGAACCTGACCACGGTTTGGGCCTTAGGAGATATCGCCTTGGGTCTGGTGACCTTCCCCAATCTGGTGGCCCTGGTGGTGCTCTCCGGCACGGTGGTGAAAGTCACCGACAGCTACTTCGAGCGCAAACCTTGGGAGAGCCAACCCGGCGCCAAGAAATAAGCTCGGGTCAGAGCCCGCCATGCGGGGCTCGGTCCCAGAAAAGCCGAAACGGCGGATGCCCGGAATCCGCCCTGCTTGTCTGCGGATTCTTCGGAATCCGCCCTTTTCGTTTCGAGGCCCCCGCTCAGGTCAGTTCTTTTTTAGCAGGCGGGCGTAGAGGCTTTCCGGCGTGTGGAATTGAAAGGAGGTGTCCGATCCGAGCTGAAGGACCGCGCCATCCGCTAGTGAAGTCTTTGAATTCGCGGAAAGTTTCTTTTTATTTAGTTTCGAGCCGTTGGTGGAGCCGTGGTCGGTAAATTTCCATCCCTCTTCATCGGAAACGAAATAGCCGTGGACCTTGGACACGGAGCTGACCGCGACCGTAATGTCGTTGGTCTTAGAGCGGCCGATCGAAATCAGGTGGGGATAAGGATTTCCCGGCCTTTTGGCGACGAAGGCGAGCTTTCCCAAGTAGCGTAGCCCTTCTACGCCGTCGACCATTTGGGTCAACAGCTGCACCCCTTCGTCCCTGACCGGCAAGAGCTTTCGGATGCCGGTGGACGAGTCACTGGGGTCGATGCTGCGCAGGGCCGGATGGGGAAACGCCTCGACGAAGTCCTCTAGGCTCATGATCGAAGCTTGTTTCCGCATTCTGCTGATGGCGACGAACCCATCGCTGTTGGCGTCCGGACTGGCCCAACTCATCTGGCTCATAGGGATGCTCCATGCTGACGAGTCCCGATCCACAAACAAATAGAGTCGGCACGGCCTACCACCGACCGGCCGATGAAAAAGTGAGAAGGTAATTTATCACAATCAGCATCCGTCGCTATCCCCTAAACACTATCGCCTAAAAAGCAGACCCATCCGTGCCGGCATCTCCAGCCTCGGAATGCCCCGAAGCTTCCGGGACCGCCGAGGACAGCTGAGCGGCTGCCTCGACCGATCCTTCGAAATCGATTCGATCGACCTCGGACCACGGCAGGTATTGCAGCTGGTCACCGTCTCCCACCACCATCACACCGCTATTTCCTTCACCGACATCCGAGGAATCCCCCAGCTCCACGGAAGCACCCGAGGTCACCGTGATGCGGCTCGCGTGGTCGGAAAGGCGCTCAATCGAGGTGATCAAGCTGAAGGGAATGTCGTACGTCAGGTCTTTAGTCTCGCCGTTTAAAAACTCCCAGCCGGCCTGCTCGTCGATGTCGAAAATCACGCGCCCGCGAAGGGTCTTGCCACCCGCGCCGCGCACGGTGCCCACCAGGGGACGGGGAAGCGTGAAATCTTCGTAGGAGGGTCCCGAGCCGGGTGGGGTGACGAAATCGAGTCGCTCGAACGCCCGCCACGACACGGCCACGCGCCCCCATTCCGGGGTTTCCACCCAAATCCCGCGGTTCTCGTGGTTGACGTCGTTGGTGCCGTAGAGATCTACGGTCTTGCCGTCGCGAAGCACCCACCGGGAGGTGTCCCGATCCAGCTTCTCCACGCTCTGAACCCGGCCGAGGGGAATCTCCATCTCGTCACCGGTTTTCCGGTCAAAACCATCGATGACGTCGGTGCTGATGCACTCTTGTTTGTCCCATTGGATATAACCGGTCAAGGGACCGATGGAGGTGGTCACCGTCCCATACGCTCGAAACACGTCGACACTGAGCTCCGCGGGGGTCGGCAGGAATCGGATCCGCAAGATCCGCTCCCACTCGAGCCGGGTTTCGGTTCCGTCGGCAGCGAAGATCAACACGTCGCTACGAAGATCCCAGCCGCCTTCCACGTCGATCTCCGTGCCGTCCCGCAGCACCACCGTCGACCAGCTCGTGCCGTGCACCTCGATCCGCTGCACATCGCCGTAGCGGGCCATAAAACCCCGCCCGCGCCGCGCTAAGCTACGCTTGGTCATGGTCTTGCCGAAGATCTCCACCTCGGAGGTCCGAATCTGGTCGGCCACGGGCACCGAGGTCCAATAGGGTCGATCCTCTTTATTCGACTCCAGGAAGTCGCTCCAAAACGCGTCCCGCCGATGCCATTTCAATCGTCCTTCGAAGTGGCCCTTGCGGGTCTCAACCACCCCGTAGATGAATCCGGACCCGTCGATCGACCCCGGATCGACCTCGGCCGGGTCCGCGCTCGCCGCGGGCTCGTCGGAGGCGTCGAGGGGCGCTTGGAGGATCAGCCCCAACGACAAGCACAACACCGATACGACCACCTGGAGAGTGGGTCGAACGTGGGCCGCCGTCGCCGGAGAGCTCATGGGTGTTTGGGAAGACAAAGATGATGGGATGCACAAAGCCGGAATCGACATTTCTCCGCCTCGCTGGGAATGGCTAAGGGTCTACACCCTGTCCCGACATGATTACAGTGACTCGACATGATTAAAGAACCTACGCGCCAACGGGCAAGTCGTTACAGACGAAGTGCCCGGCGGCTGATTTCTCCGCGTTTTTCCTCGGCTTCGGTGTGCAGATGGTCCAATAGGTGAGATAGATTCACCGTTCCGACGACCCGAGTCGTCTCAAGCTGAATCCCTATTTCCACTGCGCTCCCGCGTTCCGGCGCATTTCAGCTCGGGCAGGTGCCCGAGATATCGATCGACGAGGAGGTCGAGCATGAAACGAGTCACGGTCCAACAAGCCCTGACCGGCCGAGTCGAGGTCGGCGAAACCCTGGAGATCCAAGGATGGCTTCGCACCCGTCGCGACTCCAAAGCCGGCCTGTCCTTCCTAGCCTTGCACGACGGCTCGTGCTTCGATGCCATCCAAGGCGTGGTCCAAAACGATCTCCCCAACTATGAAACCGATGTGATGAAGCTCACCTCCGCGTGCTCCCTCCGGATTCGCGGCGAGCTGGTGGAGTCCCAAGGCAAGGGCCAATCCGTGGAGATTCAGGTGCAAGAGCTGGAGGTCATCGGCTGGGTCGACGACCCGGAAACCTACCCCATGTCGCCGAAGCGCCACACCATGGAGCATTTGCGCGAGCACGCCCATCTGCGCCCGCGCACCAACATCGGCGGCGCCGTCACCCGGGTACGTCATACCCTGGCCCAAGCAGCTCACCGCTTTTTCCACGAAAACGGTTTTTATTGGATCCACACGCCGATCATCACCGCCAGCGACGCGGAGGGGGCGGGTGAGATGTTCCGGGTCTCGACCTTGGACCTCGCCAACCTGCCCAGGACCGAATCCGGCGAGGTGGATTTCAGCCAGGACTTCTTCGGTCGGGAGGCCCACCTCACGGTTTCCGGCCAGCTCAACGTGGAGTGCTATTGCTCCGCCCTGTCCAAGGTCTACACCTTCGGCCCCACCTTCCGGGCAGAGAACTCCAATACCTCCAGGCACCTCGCCGAGTTTTGGATGATCGAGCCGGAGATCGCCTTCGCCGATCTTTCCGACAACGCCGATTTGGCGGAGGAATTCCTCAAATATCTCTTCCGCTCCCTGCTCGACGAGCGTCCCGACGACATGGCCTTCTTCGCCAAATGGGTGGACAAGACCTGCGTCGATCGATTGGAAACCTTCATCGACGCGAGCTTCGAGCGCATGGAATATACGGAAGCGGTGCGCATTCTCGAAAAGAAGAGCAAGAAGGCCAAATTCGAGTTCCCCGTGAGCTACGGAGTGGACCTCCAGAGCGAGCACGAGCGTTACTTGACCGAGAAGCTGGTCGGACGGCCGGTGGTGGTGGTGAACTACCCCAAAGACATCAAGGCCTTCTACATGCGCCTCAATGACGACGGCGAAACCGTGGCCGCCATGGACGTGCTGGCCCCGGGCATCGGCGAGATCATCGGCGGCAGCCAGCGCGAGGAGCGGCTGGAGGTCTTGGACGCGCGCATCGCCGCCATGGGCCTGGATCCCACCGACTACGGTTGGTATCGGGACCTGCGCCGCTACGGCACCGTGCCGCACTCCGGATTCGGCCTCGGATTCGAGCGGACGATTCAATATTGCACCGGCATCGAGAATATCCGCGACGTCATTCCGTTCCCCCGGACCCCGCGTAACGCCGACTTCTGAGCATGGCTTGGACGGCATCGCTCGCCGCATTGATCCTGGGGATTGCATATATCCACCTGTGGCGAGCGCGCCGCTCGCAGGTTCAAGAGCTGGCAGCAGAGCAGCACCGGCTTCAAGAGCTGTGCCGCCTGCGCGAGCAGACTTTGGCCGACACTTGCCTCGAGCTGCGGGCGCCCCTCTACGGCATGGTGGCGTTGGCGGAAGCCCTGCTCAACGCCGAAGCCGCCGGCTTTTCCGAAGAGGGGCGCGCCCACTTGGCCATGATCGGGGCCACCGGTCGACGGCTGGGGGATGTGGTCAGCGAGGTGGTCGACACCTCCAAGGTCAAAGAGGGGCGGCTAGTGCTCGATCGCCGCTCGACCGATCTCAGAATCTGCCTGGAAATGGTGGTCACGCTGTCGCGCCCCTTGGCGGAACAGAAGGGTTTGACCCTGATCAGCGAGCTGCCCCGCGACCTGCCACCGGCCCACGCAGACCGCGTCCGGCTGTTGCAAATCCTGCAGAATCTCATTTCGGGTGCCATCGAGGCCACCCATGAAGGATGGATCGAGGTCTCGGCAAAGGTCGAGCACCGTGACCTGATGGTGATCGTCTCCACCCCTTCCGCTACCTCCCAGCTTTCACCTCAGAATCAACACTTGGCTGACGGCTCTCCAGCGAGCCAGGGGTCCGGAACGGGCGGCAAGAGTCCCGTAGCGCCGACCCGCTCGGGGCCCTCCCGCGCTGAAACCGGGTCGGAATCCATCGGTCGAGGCTCGTTCATCCATCAGCTGGTGACCCTGCACGACGGATGGATCTGGTCGGAATCGGGGCCTCCGGGTCGCCGCTATCTCATTCTCACCTTGCCCATGTCCGACGTCAGCCCGGTGCCCTTCCAACACTCGGAGATTCTCAGTCGGCTCCGCAGCGGCTCCACCGCGCGCCCAGGCCTTGCGCCACCCACCTCTCTTCAAACGACGGCCCCGGCGATTGGAGAGACCGACAGCCAAAGGTCCGACACGGGGATCTCCGCGCCGGTTGGGCTCAGCCACCAGATCTTGCCGGCCGACCTCGGGGGGCCCGACACCATCCTGGTGATCGACGATGACCCCGGCGTCCGCAACATCCTGTGCAGCCAGCTCGGTGCGTCCGGGCTCAACACCGTTCAAGCCGCCGACGGTCAAAGCGCCCTCGAGCTGCTCGCGGACTGCTCCTTTGACCTGGTGATCCTCGACGTGCGCATGCCGGGCATGTCCGGTTTCGATGTGTGCCGCTCGATCCGTGGCCAAGAAGCCTTGCAGGATCTGCCGATCATTTTTCTCACCGGTTTGGGTCAGGCCGAAGACCTCATCGCCGGCTTCGCAGTGGGGGCCAACGATTATCTGGTCAAACCGGTCTCCCACGGCGACCTGCTGGCGCGGGTCAAAATCCATCTCACCAGCGCTTCCGCCACCTCCTACCGTCGCCGGTTGCGGCTCGCCGTCCAGACCTACCAAGAAGAACGAGAGCTGCGCCGTCAGCTTTTCGAGGTCCGCGAGCGGGAACGCCGACGTTTGGCCCAGGAGCTACACGATGGGCCGATTCAAGATCTCCACGCACTGGCCCTACGGCTCAAAGGCGCCGACTCGACGCCCGAAGCCACGGACCTAAAAACCGTCACCGCCGATCTTCGGTCGATTTGCACCGAGCTTCGTCCCCCCGCGCTCATGGTCGGCGGATTGGCCAGCTCGATTCGCGCCCACGTCGCCAAAATTCTGGAGCGGGAGCCCGACCGGGTCATTGCGCTCGACTTGATGGACGACCGGCAGCAGCTCACCGAGGACACCCGCCTCCACCTGTTCAGAATCTGCCAGGAGACCCTCTCTAACGCCATCCAACATGCCGACGCGCAGCGCATCGAGCTGTGCTTCGAGCTCGATGCCGAGGGCTGCACCTTGGAGATTCGCGACGACGGATGCGGCTTCGAGGTGCCGAAGCGGTGGGTCGACCTGGCCCGACGAGAGCGCTTCGGGCTGGTGGGAATCGTCGAGCGCACGGAGGCCATCGGCGGCAACCTCGACCTCCGCTCCAGCCCGGGCGAAGGCACCACCATTCGAATCGACATCTCCCACGGCGCTCTCGACATGATGGAAGACGAGCCGTCCTCGATATCCGAGCTGGAGCATTGACATGAAATCCATTCGAGTCTTGATGGCCGACGACCACCCGGTATTCCGCGCCGGCATGCGCTCGCTGCTCGAAACCCCGGACGACATCGAGGTGGTGGGCGAAGCCAACGACGGCGAGGAGGCCTTGCGGCTGGTCGCCGAGCTCCGACCCGACATCTTGTTGTTGGATATCGAAATGCCGGGGCTCAACGGCGTGGAGGTGGTGGATCGCCTCAACCGAGAGCCGGCCGCCTTCAGAGTCTTGGTCTTGAGCGCCTTCGACGATGAAGCCTATATTTCGAATCTGCTCGCCAAGGGAGTGTCCGGCTATCTCACCAAGGCCGAGGCCGGCGACGTCATCGTCGACGCCGTGCGCCAGGTGGCTCAGGGTGAGGAAGGTTGGCTGAGCCGCAGCATCCGCACCAAAGTGATGGCCCTGCACCGTCAACGGGAGTCGAGCCCGGAGCGCCTGCTCAGCGGGCGTGAGCTCGATGTGCTACGCCTTCTGGCCGCCGGTCAGAGCAACAAGGAAATCGCGTCCGAGCTCAACATCTCGTCCAGCACGGTCAAAAACCACCTCTCCAACATCTATCCCAAGCTCGGTGTCCACTCCCGGGTCGAAGCCGTGCTCCAAGTCCAACGCCACGGCCTCGACAAATACACCGGGTCCAGCTGATCCGCAGGTGATCTCTCCTCGGCCGGTTAAACCGGACAGAATCACCAGCCCAACTATTTATCGACAAGAACCGCCCCAACCCAGGATCCAACCAGCGGGCGCGGTGATACCCAGGCACACTGCCAACCTCGGCTCGCCGGTAAATCCATAGTTCCGGCTCGGCGCCTCCTCCTGAGCCCTTGTAATTCGGCTACGGCCTACGTGACTTCCCCTTGTCTACGTCGGCCAGGACACCAAGCAAGCGCGATTTGAATGTTGAAATCCCTTGACGCGTCTTACAAGACACCGTCAACATTTTCATTGGAGGAATCTCCAAGGCTACAGCTAGTTCGTCGAAAGAACAGATGTTCGGCAAATCCGACTTATTGGCTACAAATAGAAATTCTTCCGGCTGCCAAGATCGCCCAATTTCAGTAAAAAGAGCTTTCCACTGTTGGAGAGAACGTTTGTTTTGATCTAACATCGCTCGTTGGTGATCGAGAATGAAAATAACGACATCTGCTGCTGACAGAAAATGCTGCTGTTCAAGATACCCTTTGTTGATTTTCACGAGCTGTTCGAAGGTGCTAACGTGGCGCGCTCCTGCCAAACCGATCCGTGCGAACACAATCGCTCGGCCCTCTATTTTCGGATCATGGACCCGGAGATATAGCATGTTCGACGATGGCTCGTTCTGGGTTTCAGTTTCCCAAATGCCCGAGAGGGCATCGAGAAAAGTGGTCTTCCCGGAAAGAATAGTCCCTATGACAGCGACATTGTATTCCTTGTTCTCTTCCAATTTATTGCCACTCATTTGATAGCACCTCCGATCATCAAAAGGACTTCATCTGCGCCGCCTGAGATCGATTCCTTAAACAGATCCACTGAGTCGAACACTCTATTGAGAAGCGGATCTATGACTGTTCCATCTTTCATAAGAACTCCAGCGTGAAAATCAAATCCTTCTCCTGAAACGACTACTCCCTTGGAAGTGGGTAAGAACCTGTCGGATTTAGGAAGGAGATAGATAACTTCATTCGCATCAGGAAGCTGAGAGAGCACTTTTTGAGCAAGAAGCCGGCAATCAATTGAGCAAGTTTCAGAGGCCACTCGTATGGCATTCGCCCTTGCAGAATCTCGAACCGGACTACCCAATCGAAACAGACGTGCAGACAATCGGGTAGTTAGCCTGATTATCGAGCTGGGACTTCCAGACTTAAGGACCTGCAGGATAAAGCGAGCAAATCCGAGGAGCGCCAAACCAGATACAACCAGACCACTGAGAAGAATCGGCAGTATGTTGGCAAAAAGTACATCTTGAAGAGAAAGATCCCCCTTTCTCTCCGCCCCCTGCAACAGCAAACCTCCAATACCCCCCTGAATCGAAACAAGGGCTGAGCGGATGCCGTTTACAATCGATAGCTCAGCTAAACCAACAGAGAACAACCCGCTTGGATCCACAAGGGATGATGGAATTTGCTGAGAATAGACGTATCGATTAAGAGTAGCCGGCTGGTTTCGGATTCCTGTAAAAGCATCCACCGACAAAAATCTACCCGCCCCGAAATCCAACCATCTCGCCCGGTGATAGCCCAAACCCGCCGCGATCCTCGGTTCGCCAGTGAATCCATACGCTCGGCTTGACGCTCCCAAGCTTCTCCCGAACGCCGAGTAGTCCAACCGCTCGACCATCCCACCCGACGCATCCGTTAGACCGCGCACGCTCCCCAGGCCGTCCCGGAGGTAATAGCGCTCCTCAGGACCGTCTCGGCTGAGGCCGAGCAGCTGGTCGCCTGCTCGCACATAGACAGCTTCCGCGCCCGCGCCGCTGAGCTCCGTGACGACATGACTCAGCCAACCGCTGTCGTCCACCAGATAGCCCGTGGTGTCGGTCTGACCGCCGACCGTCTCCGTGCTTTTCACCCGATTGCCGTTGACGTCGTAGGTGGTCTCGACTTTGACGCCTTTGGTGGTCTCCACTTCCAGTAGGCGATCCTCGGACCACCATTGATAGGACCGTCCCGGCTCCGGCCAGATCTCCGGCTGTTTCTTGATCCGACCGCCGCGATCCCACTCGACCCGCTGGCCGTTGTGTTGGACCATGCGGTCCCGGCTGTCGTAGGCGTAGCCCTGGATCAGCGGCGGGCCACTGGATTCTTGGAGGTTGGAGAGCAGACGATTTCCTACCGGGTCGTATTGGAAATCTTCTTGGTAGACCAGACCGTCGGCATTGGTCACTTTGTCCTGGGTTAATCGCCAAAGATCGTCGTAGCGGTAAGCGCGGACGGTGCCGTCAAACTCGTCGATTTGGGTGCGATGGCCGGTCTTGGCCATGGTGTAGTGGTAGCTCTGGAGAATCTGCCCCACCGGGTCCCGGGTGATCAGGTCTTCGAGACGGCTCTGGCTGTCGTAGATCCAGGTGGTGGTAACGCCGTTGGGATATTCCAGATGCTCGGCTTGGCTGTTGCCGTTGTATTGGTAGGTGTAGACCCCGCCGTTCGGATCGGTGACGGTTCGGATTCGGTTGAGGACGTCGTGGGTGTAGCTGGTGGTGAAGGTCTGATCGCCGATGTTGGCGGTGAGGGACGCTCGGTTTCCCGCCGCGTCGTACCCGTATTCAAGGCTATGGCCGGTGGGGTCGGTTTTCTTCGTAAGGCGATCCCGATCGTCGTAAGAGTAGAGGGTGAGGCCTCGCGGATCCTGGGCTGTGGCTTGGCGGCCGGTTTTGGTGTAGGTGAACGAGTGGACGGTGTCGTCGGAGTATTTGCGCTCCAACAAGCGGCCGAGCTCGTCGTAGGTGAATTTCTTCACCGCGCCCGTGAACGACTGATGAACCTTCAGGGTGCCGTCGAGGTCGTAGGAGAAGTGCTCTTTGGCCCCGTCGGGCAAGATGCGGGTGATCTGCCGGCCCCGGTTGTCATACTCGAAACGAGTGGTGTGGCCGTTGGCGTCGGTTTGGGCGATGAAATTTCCCAGCTCGTCATAGCCGTAGCTGGTGATCTGGTTGAGGGCGTCTTTGACCGACTTCAACCTGCCGACGTCGTCGTAGAAATATTCGGTTTTCTTGCGTTCTTGATCCCAGACCTCCTTGCGGCGGCCCAGGGCGTCGTAGACGGTCTCGACCTTGCTTTGATCGTGGGAGATCACGAACCGCTGACGGCCGACTTCGTCATATTGATAGGTGGTGGTGAATTCCCGCGGGTCGGTGACCGATTCTAGACGGCCCGCATCGTCGTAGACGTAGATGGTCTCCTGATCGAGCGCGTCGATCACCTTGGTCCGGCGGCCGGCGTCGTCGTAGACGTAGCGCGTCGGGTGGCCTCGCTCGTCGATGACCTTCACTAAGCGGCCGGCACGGTCGTATTCGTTCGTGACTGTTGGCTCGTCTGGGCCGGGATAGGTGGTGGTTAGCAGGCGACCCGCCGGGTCGTAGGTATAGCGGGTGATCCGGCCCAGCTGGTCGACGGAGGCGATGGTGCGGCCCTCGGCGTCGAAATGGTTACGGGTGTGCGTGCGGTCGGCGTAGATCACCTGCGCTAAGCGACCCTGCTCGTCGTATTCCTGAATCGTCGTCCGGCCCCGTTCGTCGATTTGCTGGGTGACCCGGCCAAGCAGGTCGTACACGGTTTTCGTGGAAGTGCCGTCCGGGGCGGTGACGGTGACCACCCGGTCTAAATCATCATATTGGTAGCGGGTGACTAGGGTTTCGAGCCCGCCGTTCCGCAGGGTGCGGGTGGTGGTGGAGGTCAGCCGATTGCCGTGGTCGTCGTAGGTGTGACTGGTGGAATGACCGAGGGCGTCGGTTTCCTTCTCCAAGTTGCCGTATGCGTCAACTTTGAACGAGGTCACGTGATCCAAGGCATCGGTGATGGAGCTCAGCTCGCCGCGGCTGTTGTAGGCGAAATCTGTCTGAATATCCAACGCGTCGCGCGTCCATTCCAGCTCGCCGTTGGCCTTGTAGAGATTGGTGGTCGTGTGATTCAGCGGATCCGTGATCGTTTCCGGTAGGCCGAGGTCGTGGTAGGTGAACGACGTGACCTCGTTGAGGGGGTCTTTGATCGATTTCAGGTCGTTGGAGCCGAAATACTCATAGGTCGTGGTGTGACCCAGGTCGTTCTTTTCCGTGCGCAGGAGATCGCGGTCGTAGGTGCGGGTGGTTTTCTCGCCGTTCTCGTTGATCTCTAGCGTCACGTTGCCGCGCGGGTCGTATTCCATCACCCGGGTGAAGCCGAGCCGGTTGGTGATCACCTCGCGACGACCTTCCAGGTCGTGATCGAAGAGCATCTCGCGACCGGAAGCGTCGATCATTTTCACCATGCGGCCGTTTTCGCCGTATTCCGTGCGCACGGCTCGGATGCCGTAAGCATTGTGGATGTTTTCGAGGTAGTGATCTCGGTAGGTGAAGCTGGTTTCGGCGCCGGCTCGGTCGGTGTGTTGGATTAGGTCGTTCTGCGAGTCATAGCTGTAGACGTTGCGGTTGCCCCTGGGATCGATGATCTCTTCGATTTTGCCGTCCGCGTCGCGGATGAATTCCACTCCGCGCCCGCTGGAATGGGTGATGCCGTCCGGCGTGATGTCCAGGGTGTTGCCGTGTAGGTCTTCCAGGTGGGTGACGCCGTCCTGGAGGTCCAGGTGGAAAATTCGGCCATCGCGGGTGGTGAGCTTGACGTCGTCGGGCACGAAGGGCTCTTGGGTATGGCGATCGAGCACGCCGTCGCTGTTGTTGGGGTAGAAAACCTCGGCATTGCCGAGGATTTCGAGGGTGGTGCCCGGCAACGGACCGTCGACCCACTCGAATTCCGCGTCGGCGATGCAGCCGCCGATCAGGGTGCTGGGGCGTTTGAGCGCTAGGCGGAAGCGATAGACCTCTTGATCGGAGAGTCGAATCGTCGTGAGGTGGCTTTTGGTCTCTTGGACCACCGAGCACGGCAGGCCCCACGGACCCGAGGTCGCCGGGATTTGCCAGCCGTCGCCCGGTGGACGGTTGTTTTGGTAGAAGCCTTGTCGGATGTCCAGCGTCCAGCCCACGCCGAAGTCACCGAGGCGCTGGTCGCGGCTGTCGTAGGTGCGGAGGATGCGGACGTCGAGACCTGACAAGGGGATCTGTAGATCTACGAAGCTGAGGGTGAAGTGGCCGATTTTCATCTGCCCATCGACGACGACGGAGATGCGGTCCTCGACGATGCGTCCCAGACTGTCGACGGCTTCGAGCTTGATCTCGTGCAGGCCGTTGAGCAGCAGGGTCGGATCGAAGGGGGCAAGCTTCTCGCCCGCCCGAGGCTGGGAGCCGCGGGCCAGCTCTTGCCAATCGGTTTGACCGATCAGGCGGCTGGATACGCGCCAGAAATCGAGCATGGGGCTCGACACGTCGCCCAGTAAATCCGTGGGCTCGGTGACCTCGCTGAGGTCGATCGGTGTGGTGAACGCGACCGTCGGGGCGTCGCCCTGGTTGGGAATTTCTAGAGTCACGTCCTCGGTGACCAGAATCCAATAGCCCTTGCCGACCTCGAAGATTTGCAGGTCGTTGGCCCAATCCGGCACGGTGACGTCGTGGATGGCCCAGGGGTCCTCGGTGTCGGACGGATCGTAGCCGTAGACCATCGAGTATTTGCCCCTGATGTCCTGGAGGGCGGTCTTGATGTGTCGGTCTTGGCCCGCTGGGAAGCCGATCAGATTCCAACCCGTGCACAGCTGCCACGACGTGGTGGCCGGGAGCTCACCCGTGGACGGCAGAGACCCGGCCGTAGTGGCGTCGAACCAGAGGCCTTGGGTCGGGCTGATGGTGGTGAGGGTCGAGCCGCCCGGGTTAGACGGATCGTAGAGCTTCCATTTGTCGACCGAGGGGTCGCAGGCGTCGTAGAACCAGACGGTCGAATAGCTACCGTCGATGGGTGCGAAGACGTCGGACGGGGAGCTCGGGGACGGCGTTTCTGGGATCGAGATCAGGTTCCACGACGGCAGGAACGGGATCGTGTCCAGATCGGCTTTGGTGAAGGCAGTCGGTCTGGTGGCCTTGCTGACCGTCCTGGTGCCGTCCGTGCCGGAATCGACGCTCGGGGGCGATGGTGGCGTCGGTCGGTCCGCCGGGACTTGGACGGCGAAGACCGTGGACGCGAGGGCTGCCGGAATGGGTGCCAGGTGTTTGGACGGGGTCAGGCGTGTCGACGGACCCTCCGTTTTGGACGAGTGAGCTGGTGCCGGGTGTTTCGACGGGGCCCCCGTCGACGACGACCCAATCAGATCGTCCAGATGCTCGGCGATCTGACGCTCGATCCTCTTTTGCTCCCGCGTCTTCTCGTCGGCCACGGCTTGAGCACGGGCTTCAATGGCTTGCCGCTCACCGGCGATTTCCTGAAGGGCGAGGATCGGCGGACCGTAGAGTCCCAACCACAGGCAGAAGAGCTGCACGGCGAATGGTTTCAGCTGTTGTCCAGAATCCGAGGGCATCATATCCATCCACGAATTTTATCCGGCTAGGAAGACCAGGGTTAGCAGGCTCCACGGAATCTGAAATCGACAAGTACACCGGGTCCAGCTGATCCGCCCGCCTCAGAGCTTGCCGCGCTGCTTGCCGAGCCCCCAAGCCGCGAGCACCATCACCAGCGCTCCCAGCGCCCACCACCACCAGAGGGGGGGCCGACGTCCGCCGGGTACGGGCGTCCATCCGCCGTCCCCCAACACCACCACCCCGGCCCACGCGGACGGGCGCGCACCGGAGTCGCGCAGCTGTGTGCGCGTGGCGGTGATCGCTCCTTGAATCGATGCTCCGGCGGCCAGATGGCGGTAGAAGACGTCGAAGAAGGCGGCGGCCTCGTCGTCCCGCAATCGCCAAAGACTCGCCACGACCGTTCGTGCCCCGGCGTGGAAGAACGATCGCGCCAAGCTGTCGACCCCTTCGCCCAAGCGCGCCTTGCCCGACGCGCTCTGACAGGCGGAGAGCACCACCAATTTGCCCCCTAGGGTCAAATCGGCCACTTCCTTCGGATGCACCAGACCGTCCTCCTCGCCGACCTCGGGGGCCAGCAGAATCGCGGAACGATGGGGACGGCGAGCGTCGAGGACCGCGTGGGTGGCGAAATGCAAGATGCCGTATCGACTCAGATCTGTTTGTTTTAGGAAGCGCTCACCGGCCTCTGTGTCGTAGAGGGCTCGGCTCGCTCCCCCCATGCGGCGCACCGCTCGGCGGCCCTCCTCACGGGCGAAGGGCAGTCGGCCGAGCTCGACACCGCGGGTCGCCTCCGCGGACAACCCGTCCACCAGATCAGCGCTTTGGGTTTCGGGATCGGCGAATGCCAGGACGGCGGCCGAGCCCGAGCTCGGCGCTCGGCGCCAGTGGCTCCACAAAGTCGCCGACGGCACCGCCGACAGCCGCGTATTCGGAGCGAGAAGGCCGAAGGGCAGCATGTGTAAGAGGCCGTCGGGAATCACGACCCATCGTTCGATGCCGGGCTCCAGATCCGCCACGGCGGGTCCCAGGAGCTCGTCGAGCAGCGCCGTCGAGACCTCCTCGATCAGCGCGGTGTTGGGAGAGCTTTCCTCGAAGAGGCCGAGCAGCAGGGAAATCTTACTTTCCACGTCGGGACCATGGGGCAGTCGATAAGACCGTGTGCCGGAGCGGGTCACCGCCATCACCCAGGATCCTCCGCCCGCGATACCGAAAAGATCCCGGTCGGGTGCCAGCTGAAAGACGAAAGCCACCTCATCTTGCGCCAGCGATTGCTCGAAAGTCTCCAATTCGACAAAGCTGCCCGGCAAGATCCGAGCCTCTTCCTCGACCGCCTTTTCGGCCTCGGTTCCGATCGAGGTCAAATGATCCAACAACACCCGCGCCCGCATCTGCTCGCTGACGGCAAAGGCACGCTCCAGATCGACCCGCCGCGGCTCGCCTCCGGCATCCAGCACATAACCCGTGAGCGCGTGATAAGCCTGAGTGGTCGCGGCAAAGAAATCGGCCCGACCTTCTAAAGCTTGCCGGGACCGCGTGGCCTCGATGTGATCCAGCACCTCCAACGAGCTCAGCAGCGCCCGCTCCCGAGCGGCTTCAAAGTCCTCGGCTTGGCGGCTTTGCGCCCAGATGACCCGGAATTGCTCCGCCCAGCTGTAGATGGGGGCCCAAATATTCTCGGAGCCCAAGGCGGCTTCGAGCGCCTCGGCGAGCAGCTGCGACGCTTGCTCGGGGTCTTCGTCGGCCCACGACCCCGCCAAGGCGAATTGGCAGAGGGAACGCGCAAGACTTCCCGCCGGTGCGTCCCTCAAACAGCGCTCGAGGTGCTCGCGCCCCTCCGGCCCTCGGATCAGCTTGCCCAGCAAGAGCAACGCCTCGAGCTCGGCGTATTTCTGCCCGGCTTGCTCGGCGATGTGTAGAGCTTCCTCCGCCAGCTGCAGGGCTCGCTCCCGGGCCCCTTCCCGCCACGACATCTCGCTCCAGCATGCCGCCATATTGGTCTGTGCGGTGGCCTCGTCGTAGCCGTCCCCCCGCTCTCGGGCCATCAAGGCCCATCGCCGGTTGACGGCAAAGGCCTCTTCCAGCCGGTGAAGATCCATCAGGATGCCGCCGAGCTGAAAAAGCCATGCCTTCTGCACGCGGTAACCGAGGCCCTGACCGTCGTCGCCGACGAAGATCCCGTGCTCCATCTCCAACAGCTCGAGACGAGCCCCTTCGAGATCCCAACCCCGGGCGCGGTGGATCTGCAGTCGACTGAGCCGGCTTTGGGCGACCAAGCTCGGTCGCCCCGCTTTCTCAGCCAGATCGGCTGCCAGCTCCAATTGCTCGACCGCCGGCTCCAAACGGCCCGTGAGCTGCAAATACTTACCCAAATTGAGTCGAGCCAGGGCTTCGTAGAGCTGGTCACCGGAGCCGGCGAAACCTTCCGCCGCTCGCGTCAACAACTCACCGCCGCTTTCCGCCTCGCCGGTGTCCAGCTGAATCCGAGCCAGATTGAACACAGCGTAGAAGTCTCCGGGGTCTTCCTCGAGCAGGGTCGTCAGATGCCGCTTACCTTCTTGCCACTTGGTGACTTTTTTCGCGACTCCGTAGATACAGCCGGACCGCTTGGCCCCCTCTCGCTCGAAACAACGATCGAAGTCGTCTCCCCGAGCCGGGCCGGCTCCCGGCACCGACGCCAAGAAAGCGATGGTGACCGAGGCCGCCCAGAGCCCGGGGTTACGAAAAGTGGTAGCTATCTCCAAGGGGTTCCTCGCCAACTAATTTCTCAGGTGTTCCCTCAGCTCCGACCGCTTTAGGGACGCCGCAGTCGACGATTTCTCCGATGCCCGCCCTTGTCGGGACAAGGCTCATCGCCGGTGCCGCCGGTGCCACCGTCGTCATCTTCACCGACGGTGCCGTCGAATCCGGTCCCGCCCGTCTGATTGCACAGGTCGTCTTTGTCTCTCTTGGGACGTCTTCCTAAATTGGACAACATAGGCACCGCCGTGACCGGCCCGGTCGGATCTCGCTCATCGTCGATTCGTTTTTTGCGAAGGGTCATGGTTTCTCCTCTCCTGAAGCGGCTCCGGCTTCAGCCAGAGTCACGTGAAATGTTGCGGACACTTCTCTCTCACCATCGGCGCTCACGGCTTCGACTCGCCAAAGAAGACGAGCTCCTACCGGTAGCTCGGAAAACACCTCTTTCGGAACCTGATACACCTCCTCCGTCAGATTCTCGGCTTGATGCAAGCTTTCTAAGTCGGTGGTTGAAACTCGAACGGAATACACCGGCGCTGGAGCTCCTTCCGGCGAGCTCCAACGCAGCAAGAAGCTCTCCGGGTGCAAGGCCTCTCCCGGGGGGATCAGGGATTGGATTCCACGGGTCTGCTCGCCGGCGCGATGCACGACTTGAGGAGGATCCGGCGAGCGAAAGACCAAGCTACCGAGCCCCACGGCGAGCACCAACACGGCGGCCAGCTGCCAAGCTGTCCGAGACCCACCCCAAAACCTTCGTCCGGAAGCAAGCTCCGGCCGGACCGGCCGTGGCCGAATCTGCTCAGGCTCGTTTTCAATGGCGCTCAACAAACGTTGGATACCGGCTTCACCGGGCAGGTCCTCTTCCGACGGCTCCGCGACGTCTTTTATCTCCCGTCTCAGGGCGCGCAGCGCTTGGACCTCCTCACGACAGCTTGGGCATTGATCGAGATGGGCCTCGACCCTCTGGAGCTCTTGGGGACCGAGGGTCCCGTTGACATACCAAGGCAGAAGCTCTTCAGGATGGTCTGAAGCCAGACTCATTTCCAATCTCCTTCGAAACAAGGCCCCAGCTGCCGCTGCAACAATTTCTTCGCATGAAACATACGGGTCTTTACGGTTCCTGTGGGGATATCCAAAACCCGGGCGATCTCCGGGTAGGAAAGATCTTCAAAAAAGGTCAGATACACCACTTGTCGGTGCGAATCGGACAGGGCTCGCAGCGCTTCTTGCACGGCCTCCCGGCGTTGCGCTCCGAAGGTGGCTTCGAACGGGCTCGGTGATTCCTCGTCGAGCGTCTCCTCGTCGGGAAGCTCCTCCCGCCAGCGACCGGCGCGCCTGAGCCGATCGAGGATTTTGTGATGAGCAATGCCGAGGATCCAGGTCAGTGCTCGCGATTCGCGCTTGAACGAGGAAGCCTGGCGCCAAACCACCAACATGACCTCGTGCACCAAATCCGCCGCCGCCTCCGTATCGCCGAGGCGGCTCAAGGCAAAGGCGTAAATCTTCTTTTCGACTTTTTGGTAAAGCCGCGCCAAGGAGTCGGTGTCACCGTGCGCCACCCGGCGCAATAAAACGGTAAGCCCCGCCTCCGGCATCCTAGATTTCATAGGTGGGAGCGTAGCAGACAGTGACATCGATCCTCCCGATAGCTTCAAGGGTCCAAGGTTCAACCCGCCTCTCGTGCGGCTTCGGGACGTACGTCGAACGACTTTCGGAAACGGTTCAAAAAAATTCCGACTTCTTTCGAGCCTTGGTTAAAAAACAATTTTTGAACCGAAATCTCCCCAACGTCGACTGACGGCGGAACCTGGGCGGCAACGCCCCGACCCTAAGACATAAACCTGAGGAGATCCTTCACATGAAAACCCCAAACCCGCGCTTCCCGACCCAAAAACGCTTCGTCATCTCAGCCTTTACCGTCCTGGTGATTTCCGCTCTCAGCCACTCAGCGCTCGCTCAGCAGAGCTCCGAGCCCGGACGTGCTCAACAGCCGGCTCGCCAGGGTTGGACCGAGGTGGGTCACGTGACCAGCCACCGGGTCGGATCCGCCGAAGGCAGCGCCTTCATGGTGCTAGAAGACGGCACGGTGCTCGAATCGAAACGTCCTGCCGACGAGAGCGTGCCCGAAGTCATTTTGAAGGCCATAGAGAGGATGTCGAAAAACGGAGGAGATTCGAGCTTTTCATTCGGCGCCTCCGAAGGCCCCACTTTTGATCCGGACCTCTCGAACGAGCTCACCGCTCCCGGCTCCACCGGGCCATCGAGCGTCGTGCTGGGCAATCAGGACGACCGATTTCTCGTCAGCTCGAAGGCTTTGTTGACCGGCTATCCCCTGCGCACCATCGGCTCCCTTTCCCGCAACTCGGATGGAGCTACCGGCTGTACCGGCACCTTGGTGGGGCCCCGCCACGTGTTGACCGCCGCCCATTGCCTCTACAACGACGAGGGATGGTTCTACGGCGAAGAAACCCCGGCCTACTTTTCACCCGGCCAAATGGGCAATGGCGAGACCCCGAACGGCGCGCCCCGCAGGGCCATTCAATACTTCGCCCGGCTTTGGAACAACAAATCGTGGGACTACGGTTTGGTGATCTTGGAAGATGAGAAACGGACCGCCAAGCTGGGCTGGATGGGCATGGGCTGGTACTCGCCGATCCACCACTACGAAGGCACCGACGTCAACAACCACGGCTATCCGCTTGCCGGCCAGAGCTGCTCCGCATCGCCCCTACCCTCGGGCCAATGTGGCGGCTTCATGTACGGCGATCGATGTGAGATCGCCCACGCGGCGTCCGGTTATTTGATGTACGACTGTGACACGACCGGAGGTCACAGCGGCAGCCCGATCTGGCAGAAATGGGGCACCGCGCCGGTGGTGCTGGGGGTCCACAAACGGGGGAACGAGCCTTCTTCGAATGCTGAGATCGTTTCGACTCCCGCCACCCTCAACCTCGGACCACGCATGCGCCCGGTGATGTGGAACGATATCTGCGATTGGATGAAAGAGTGGCCCAGCGCTTTCGCAAGCCATAGCCTGTGCTCCCCCTGAGCCGATCCCACCGAAGGCTCGGGATGCTCTCGGGCCTTCGGGCGCTTTCGATTAGCAGAGCCGGCGCAGCTGAGGCTTCGGAGCTGAGGCTTCGGATCCGGGGCTGGGACTACCTGGTCTGGAATAGCTGGTCTCTGGTCAGGAGCACCAAGTCTTGGGAGGCTCCGCGGGATCTGAAACCCCTTCTTCGAATACCGAGCGATATCCGGGAACGGACATCAACATGGACCACAGGGACTTCCCCTTATCTGCCTCAGCCTCTTTGGAGCCGCGGGTCGGCTCTGGGCTACCGAGCAGCTCGAGGCTGGCGGATTCAGCCCGTTGCCAGTCGGCGGAAACGGGTTTGCCCGCCGATAAGTCCTCGCTGAGGCTTTCGCGGACGTAGAACAATGCTTCCTCGTAGCTGGGGAAAGGCTCGCGATAAGTGAGCTTGGGGCTGGAAGCCTTTTCGATCGAAACCCAAAAACCCTCGTGATCCACCTCGATCCGCACGCGCTCTCCGGAAGCGAGCACCGTAGGACGGCAGGTTGCGACCCGGGTAGCGGTATCGGTTTGGCCCAAGGCGGTTTCGTCGCGCTCCAATTGCTCCAACAGCTCGTAAGCCCGCACCTCGTCCACCGGCGCCGCGGTGATCTGCAACCCGGCGACCGTGCGCCGGAAGACGTAGAGATAGTCCGGTGAGTAGCTCATCAGCCCTTTGTTCTGGCTGCTTTGGGCGAGCTGACGGGCGGCTTCCAGCAGGATTCCGTCGGATCGACGTCGTGGGTCCAGCTCGGAGAGGCGGGCGGCGTGCTCTTGCGCCTGGCGGGAGCATTCACCCCATTTTTCGACCGCTTTTTCCAGGGCGGCGCGATGGAATCGAGCTTCGGCGGCCACATCCTCGAAGCTCGGCAGCTCCCTCAGCTGCTTGCCGAGCTCTTGGAAGCTCGACTCCAACTCCTCGCGATAAGGGTGATGGGTCGACAAAAGCGGCAAGCGTTGGCGAATCCAAGCCCGTTCGGCAAGCTTCCGAAAGCGCACCATGCGCAAGGGGCGGCGTACCGAGCCGGCCCCGACCGGTGAGCCCACCGGAGTTTTTTTCGTGGAGCCGCCGAGCCCACGCAGCATGGATGGGCCTCGGTCGGGCTGAGAGAGCGGATCAGAATGCATCTTTCACCTCTCCAGAGGTTTCTGAGGATCGAAGGTATAAAAATATTATTTTTCCCGTGCTGCCCAGCGTCAATGGAACGAATGTCCTTCGGCCGATAGGAAGAATGTCCTATTGACATCTCCCGGATCTACCGAGCGATTCGAGTCGACGAAAGTTGAGAGATTTCGATCAGGTCGTGCTCCACGCCCGGCCGACTTCCCATGACTGCACCGGGGCATAGAGCTCAAATCGACCCTTTTCGGGCGCGACGGAATCCGCTAGGCTCTCTTCAAGAGATCTCATACGGCCGGCGAGGAGCCGGCCGTATGGCGTTCAACCTGACCGGGCTCGGTCTCACAGAGCCCATTCCCCTCCATCGCGAGGAGACCTCCCACATGCGGGCCCTACCCGAAAAGAAGCGTCAGCTGATTGAGAAGCTCATCACCCGAGCCCGAGAGCTTTCCGAATCCCGGGGTGAAGAAGATTGGAACGTCGCCGAGCCCTTTGTGCGTTACTGCTTCGAAGAAGTCGGCTTGGACGAGCTCGAAGAGCTCGAAATCGACGATTTGGCCAAAGTCGCCCTTTCCCTCTTTGATCGGATCCGCCGGCGACCGGTGGGTGAAATCGATATTCGGCTGTTCAATCCCGGCGACGAGGGTATGGATTGGGGCTCCGACCGGACGGTGATCGAGGTGGTCTCCGACGATATGCCCTTCCTCGTCGGCTCCGTGACCGGGGAAATTGCGCGCCGCAAGCTCACCATCTACCTGGCGGTGCATCCCCAGATCGCTTGCCGACGGGCGGAGGACGGTCTGCTCGAAGAGGTGGTGCCCCTCGGCACCAAAGGCAAGGACATCACCCAGGAATCGGTGATGCAATTCCAGATCGACAAGCAGATTGCCCAGGCGGATATGGTCGAGCTGGAGACCGCCCTCCGCAAGGTGCTCAACGACGTCAAGATGTCGGTGTCGGACTGGCGCCCCATGCGCAAGGCCGGGGTGCGGGCGATCGAGGACCTCAAGGTCCAACGGAAGCATCTTAAGGTCGAAGAGCTCGACGAAACCGTCGAATTTATGGAATGGGTGGTGGCGGACCACTTCACCTTCCTCGGCTATATCGAATACGACCTGGTCGACGACGACGGCAACGAATACCTGCGCCCGGATCGAGAATCCGGCCTCGGGCTCTTGCGCCACCTGCCGTTGCAAGAGATGGCATCCAGCCGCCAACCGGTGTCCGAAGACGCCCGCCGTTTCCTGCACGGTGACCGCCTGGTGCTGGTGTCGAAAAGCACCCACCAATCCACCGTGCACCGCAATGTGCACATGGACGTCATCTCCCTCAAACGCTTCGACGCCGAGGGACAGGTCAACGGCGAGGTGCGCTTCGTCGGCCTGTTCACCTCCATGGCTTACAGCATTGCCTCGCGCAACATCCCCTTGGTCCGGAAAAAGGTGTTGTGGGTGATGGAAAACACCCGCTTCCTACCGTCCAGCCACGACGCCAAAGTGCTTCGGCATATCGTCGAGCACTATCCGCGCGACGAGCTGTTCCAGATCTCAAAGGAAGACCTCTACCGCTTCTCCATGCGCATTCTCGAGCTACAGCTCAGGCCACGGCTCGCTCTGTTATTGCGGCGGGACGAGGACGAGCGGTTCGTCAGCTGTTTGGTCTTTGTGCCCCGGGAGCGTTACAACACCCAGGTGCGGGAGACGATCCAAGCCACCCTTCAAGAAGCGTTCGAAGGCGAGGTCAGTGCCTATTCCACCCGAATTTCCGAGCGCCCGCTGGCCCAGCTACACCTCATCGTTCAAACCCGACCCGGTCATCTTCCCGCCTACAATCCGGAAGAGCTGGAACAGAAGCTGGAAGCAGCGACCCAAAGCTGGGCCGAGTGTTTGCACCAGCTGATGATCAGGGACTCCGGCTCCGTGGAGGGCTTGACCCAATGGCGCCGTTATTCCGACTCCTTCCCGGGCGCCTACCAACAGCACAACATTCCCCAAGACGCGCTCAACGATATTCCCCACATCGAGAACACCCTCCAATCCGGTGATCTGGGTCTGAGGCTGTATCGTCGCTCCGGAGCGGCGGCGGGGCGTTTCCACCTCAGGACCTTCGAGCTGGCGGTACCCAGACCCCTGTCCGAGCTCCTACCGATCCTGGAAAATATGGGCCTGCGGGTGGTCAGCGAATACCCATTCGAGGTCCGTCCGACCGATGCCCCCAATCCGGTTTGGATCCGCGACTTCGAGGTCAGCGCGGAAAGAGATGTCGACCTCAACGAGACCAGCGATTCGTTCAAAGAGGCCCTCAGGCGGGTCTACATCGGTGACGCCGAGAACGACGGCTTCAACCGCTTGGTGCTGCAAGCGGAGCTCAACTGGCGGCAGGTGGTGGTGCTCCGCGCCTATTGCAAATACCTGCGTCAGACGGGCATCGCCTTCAGCCAGTCGTATATGGCTCAGACGCTGGCCGCTAACGCCGACGTCGCCCGACACCTTCTAAGCCTCTTCTTCGAGCTCTTCGACCCCGCGCACCAAGACGGGGTCGACCGCGAGCAGCTGATCCTGGCAGAGATCCACCAGGCTTTAGAATCGGTGCACAGTCTCGACCAGGATCGCATCCTGCGCCGATTCTTGAACCTGGTCCAATCGACCCTGCGCACGAACTTCTTCCAGACCGACTCAAACGGCAACCCCAAGACCTACGTCTCTTTCAAATTCGACGCCAAGCACATTCTCGAGCTGCCCAGCCCGCGGCCGGCTTACGAGATCTTCGTCTACTCGCCTAAGATGGAAGCCGTGCATCTGCGCGGCGGCAAAGTCGCCCGCGGTGGTATCCGTTGGTCCGACCGGCTCGAAGACTTCCGCACGGAAATCCTCGGCTTGGTCAAGAGCCAGATGGTGAAGAACGCGGTCATCGTGCCGGTGGGTGCCAAGGGTGGCTTCATCGTCAAGCAGCCGCCGGCGCCGGGGGATCGCGAGGCCTGGTTGGCGGAAGGAGTGGCCTGCTACCAAACCATGATCCGCGGGTTGTTGGACATCACCGACAATTTGGTGGCCGGTGAGCTGGTGCCGGCGGAGCAGGTAGTCCGCCGGGACTCCGACGACCCTTATTTGGTGGTCGCCGCCGACAAAGGCACCGCCACGTTCTCGGACATCGCCAACGGCGTGGCCGCGGAATACGATTTCTGGCTCGGCGACGCGTTCGCTTCCGGTGGCTCCGTGGGTTACGACCACAAGAAGATGGGCATCACCGCCCGTGGCGCCTGGGAATCGGTCAAACGCCATTTCCGCGAGGTGGGTCGTGACATCCAACACGAGGCGTTCACCTGCGTCGGCGTCGGCGACATGGCCGGCGACGTGTTCGGCAACGGCATGTTGCGCTCAGAGCACACCCGCTTGATCGCCGCGTTCAACCACATGCACATCTTCGTCGATCCCCATCCGCCGGCGTCCATGTCGTACGTGGAGCGTCAGCGCCTCTTCGACCTACCCCGCTCGACCTGGGACGACTACAACCGGGATCTGCTGTCCGAAGGCGGCGACATCTTCGATCGCCACGCCAAACGCCTGACGGTCAGCCCTCAGGTCAAGGAACGGTTCGGCTTGCCGTCCCAAACCCTGACCCCCAACGAGCTGATTCAAGCCATCCTTCGAGCCAAAGTCGACCTGCTCTGGTTCGGCGGCATCGGCACCTACATCAAGGCCTCCGGCGAGACCCACGCCGACGCGGGGGATCGATCCAACGACGAGGTCCGAGTCTCGGCGGACGAGCTGGGCTGCCTGGTCATCGGCGAAGGTGCCAACCTCGGGGTCACCCAACGGGGCCGGATCGAGCTGGCGCTGCGGGGCGGCCGGCTCAACACGGATTTCATCGACAACTCGGGCGGCGTGGATTGCTCCGACCACGAGGTGAACATCAAAATCGCTCTGCGCGAGGCGGTGCTGGCGGGAGATCTTCCCCTCGCCGAGCGCGACGTGCTGCTGGCGTCGATGACCGACGAGGTGGCGGAGCTGGTGCTGCGGGACAACTACCTCCAATCCCAGGCCATCACCCTCGAGCAAACCCAAGGGCATGCTCTGGTGGACGACCAAGCCCGGCTGATGCGCTTGCTCGAACGCCTGGATCAATTGGATCGGCGGCTCGAGTTCCTGCCCGACGACTCCACCCTGGCGGAGCGCAAGGAGTCGAAAGGAGGGCTTACCCGGCCCGAGATCGCGGTGCTCTTCGCCTACGCCAAGATCTTCCTCTACAACCATCTCTTGGATTCGGACCTGCCGGACGACCCGTTGCTCGAGCAAGACCTGCTGCGCTACTTCCCGGAGCCCATGCGCGAGGGTTACGCGGCCCAAATCACCGACCATCGTCTGCGTCGGGAGATCATCGCCACCCACGTCACCAACTCGATCGTCAACCGCATGGGCACGACCTTCGTCACCCGCATGCGGGAGGAAACCGGCCGCCGGGTGTCGGAAGTCGCTCGCGCCTATATCGCCGCCCGCGACGTCTTCGAGATCCGCGCGATCTGGGACACGGTGGAATCCCTGGACAACAACGTCTCGGCGGACCAGCAGCACCGCATGTTGCACATTGTGATGCGCACCATTGCCGACGTCTCCCGTTGGTTCCTGCGCTACGGCGGACACCCTTTCAATCTCGGGGCCTGCTTGGAGAAATACGAAAGTGGCATGGTGGTAGTCGCCGCTCAGCTGGAAGACCTCCTGCCCCCCAACTTGAAGGCCAAGGTCCGCCGACGATTCCGTCGCCTGCGGGATCAAGGGGTTTCCGAGGATCTGGCCATGCGCATCGCCGGCATGGACATCCTGCCCTTCTCCTGCGACGTGGCTCGTACCGCCTACGAGTCGGGAGTGGCCGTGGAGCGGGTCGGCAAGGTGTATTTCACCGTCGGCGAGCGCTTCGGCTTCGATCGGCTTCGCCGGGCGGGGGAGCAGCTCAAGGAAGAAGGGTCCTACATGCAAGCCGCGGTCACCGCCGTGCTCGACGATCTTTCCACCCATCAATCGGAAATCACCCGTCAGGTGGTCGTGCATCCCGGGCGGGCCAATGCGGCGATCAAAAGCTGGATTGCCGAGCGGCACGATGCCGTCGCCCGCCTGGAACAGCTGCGCACGGATTTCGACGCCTCACCGCGCATCGACATCGCCATGTTGACCGTCGCCGAACGGGAGCTGCGCCGGGTGGTGGCCCTTCAGCCCCACAGCTAGCGCCACAAACGGGTGACTCGCCCTTGTGTAATTCTTCCCCCTCACCCCCCAGCCCCCTCTCCCGCACACGGGAGAGGGGGAGCCGGAGAGCCCGCTCAACTTACTCGGTTTACTGGAACAGTATTTTACGCCCAAACGGCTCAAAATCACCTCCGACGCGCGCGCGGAGCGCAAGCATAGATTCCCCCCTCTCCCGTCCCGGGAGAGGGGGGTTAGGGGGGTGAGGGTTCTCCGGCTTGAGAAATGCGACAGATAAAAATCTCTCAAGTTAGCCCCCGAGGGGCTTGCCCCCGCCAGTCCGAAGAACGGGAGGGCACAAGGCCCTCCTCTACGTTGGCGCCGCCGCATGGGTTTGGCTTATCGGGAATGCGATGAGCTAGAATTGTGTTAGCACTCATTGCAGGGCTTTGCTGACGATCGATGACCACGGACCCGCACAAGGAACGTCTCGGTCGTCGCGGGCATTTGCCCCGCCCCAAAAAACTTCTAGAGACGATTACAGCTCGAACGGCCCGAGGGCCATAAGATCGCCCACTGCAGGGTGGGCTCTGTCAGAGGAGAAACTCGATGACCACTACCGCCGATCCGAAAGAAGCACAAACATACGATTTTCAAGCCGAAACTCGTCAGCTTCTCGACATCGTCATTCACTCCCTTTATTCGAATAAAGAAATCTTTCTTCGGGAGCTGATCTCCAACGCCTCCGACGCCCTGGATCGCCTGCGCTTCGAGGCCTTGAGCGATGAGAGCCTGATGGGTGACGACGATCATCTGCACATTCGCCTCGACGCCAACCCCGACGCCCGAACCCTGACCGTCAGCGACAACGGCATCGGCATGAGCCGCGACGAGGTGATCGAAAATATCGGCACGATCGCGAAGTCCGGCACCCGCGAGCTGATGAAACAGCTCAAAGAGAATCCCAACCCCGAAGCCACCGCCGAGCTGATCGGCCAATTCGGTGTCGGTTTCTATTCCGCGTTCATGGCCGCGGACAAAGTCACCTTGGTCACCCGCCGCGCCGGCCAAGACTCCGCCGTGCGCTGGTCCTCGGAGGGCGACGGCTCCTACACCCTGGAAGACGCCGAGCGCGACGGTCGGGGCACCACCATTACCTTGCACCTCAAACCCACGGACGAGGAGAACGGCCTAGCGGACTTCACCAGCTTCCACACCCTCCAGGATGTGGTGAAGAAACACTCCGACTTCGTCGCCTACCCGATCCTCACCAAGCACTCCCGCGAGGAGGCGGTGAAGGACGAGGAAGGCAACCCCATCGAGGGCAAGACCGAGACCATCGTCGAGGAGAAAACCCTCAACTCCCAGGAGCCCATCTGGACCCGGCCGTCGGATCAAGTCACCGACGAGGAATACGCGGAGTTCTATCGGCACATCTCCAGGGATTGGAACGCACCGCTGGAAACCCTCTCGCTGCGGGCCGAGGGTCGGATCGAATATCGCTCCCTGCTCTTCTTCCCGGAAAAGGCACCCTTCGACCTCTTTTACCGGGATCAACAATGGGGCCTGCGCCTCTACGTGCGCCGGGTCCTCATCATGGAAGCCTGTGAGGAGCTGCTGCCCGTCTACTTGCGCTTCGTGCGCGGTATCGTCGACTCCTCGGATCTGCCCCTCAACATCTCACGTGAGATGGTGCAACAGGATCGCCACATCAGCCAGATGCGCAAATGGCTGACCAAGAAAGTCCTCGACCACCTCGCTAAGCTCAAAAACGACGATCACGAAAAGTACATGACCCTGTGGAGCCAATTCGGCCGGGTGCTCAAAGAAGGCGTGTCCTCGGATTTCGAGAACCGCGACAAGCTCCTGCCTTTGCTCTACTTCCAGTCGTCCCACGACGCCGAGAAGCTCACCAGCCTCGACGAGTACATCGAGCGGATGAAGGACGGCCAGGACGAGATCTACTACCTCACCGGTGACAGCCGCGCGGCGATCGAAAGCTCCCCACATCTCGAAGCCTTCACCGAGAAGGGTTACGAGGTCCTCTACCTCTCCGACCCAGTGGACGAGCTGTTGGCCCAATCGGTCTTCGAATACCAGGATAAGAAGCTCAAATCCGTGGGCAAGGGCTCCGTGGAGCTGGGCACGGAAGAGGAGAAGAAGGAAGCCGAGAAGGAGCTGGAGGAGAAGAGCAAAGCCCACGGCGATCTGATGGGCCGGTTGCAGAAGAGCCTCGACGATCACGTCAAAGAGGTGCGTCTCTCCACCCGCCTCACCACCTCGCCGGTCTGCTTGGTGGCTGACGAATTCGACATGAGCCCGCACCTCGAAAGACTGCTGCGGCAAACCGAAGGCGCGTCGGGCATGCCGAGCCAGAAGCGGATCATGGAGATCAACCCCAAGCACGAGCTGCTGGAGAAGCTGCAAGCCCGCTTCGACGCCGATGCCGACGATGCGCTGCTCGACGAATACGCCCAGCTGCTGCTCGGATACGGCCTGCTGGCGGAGGGCTCCGACCTACCGGACCCCGCGGCCTTCAACCAATTGGTCGCCAAGCTGATGCTTCAAGGCATCTGATCCTCGAGACCCGACCCGTCGTCCGGCTCACGGACCCGTGAGCTCCCGGACGGCCTCCGAGGGACCGCTTCTCGCGTTAGACTCGCGTGATGAAGCGGTCCCTTTTTTCTGGCTGGAACAGCCCAACCCTAACCCTCCCCTCCCGAAACGGGAGAAGGGATAGGACCCTCACCCCCCTAACCCCCCTCTCCCGAAACGGAAAAGAGGGGAATGATTGCTTGCGCTTCGCGCGCGCGTTTAAAGGTGCTTCGGAATCGGTCGTGCGTAGAGCATCTCCCCAAATGACCAAGAAGGTTGGGCGTGCATTCCGGCTCCCCCTCTCCCGGGACGGGAGAGGGGACGGGGGGGTGAGGGTGTATCTCCCCCTAGTCCTCCTCCTGCTGACCCTCACGTCCGCGGGCTTCGAAGCCTCGGCAAATCCCCTCTTGGAAGAGCTCGGGCGCAGTGAATCCCGCATTTATTCCGCCCCATTCAAGATTCCCCTCGGCGCCCGGATCAACGAGCTGGCGTTGGAGCCGCGGCTCCAACGCTTGGGTTATTCCCGGGTTCAAGATCGGCCGTCGGAGCCCGGTGAGTATTTCTGGGGACACGACGTCTTTTGGATCTTTCGCCGAGCCTGTCGGGTCGGGGGTGACGACTACCTTCCGACCCTAATCGGTCTCGATCTCGACCGGACCGACGGTCGCATCGTGAGCACGAGAAACGCGGATTTCGCTCCCATCGATGCCGACGATCTGTGGCTGGAGCCCGAGCTGCTGGCCGAGTCTTTGGCCGGCGACCGCGCCACTCGCATCCCCACCCGCCTGGACGACCTGCCGGAGCACGTTTGGCGACCGCTCCTGGCCGCCGAGGACTCCCGCTTCTTCGACCATCTCGGCGTCGACAGCCGTTCCGTGGCTCGCGCTCTCCTCGCCAACGTCAAGGCCGGCAAGGTCGCCCAAGGTGGCAGCACGATCACCCAGCAGCTGATCAAAAATCGCGACCTCACCCCGAAGCGGTCCCTGGGCCGCAAGGCCTCCGAGGCGGTGAGGTCCCTGGCCCTGGAGGCGACCTACACCAAAGAAGACATTCTCGAAGCGTATTTGGACCAGGTTTATCTGGGTCATGTGGACGGTCTGGCTGTCCACGGCTTTGCTACCGCTGCCCATGTCTACTTCGGCAAGCGGCCGGAAAACCTCTCGCTCGCGGAATCCTCGTTGTTGGCCGCGATCATCCAAGGCCCCAATCGACTTTCACCGATCCGCAACCTCGACGCCGCCGAAGAACGCCGCCAATGGGTGCTCGATCGAATGGAGAGCTTGGGGTGGGCGACGGAATCCGAGCTCAAACGGGCCAAATCCACCCGCATCCGCTTGCATCGCCGTCGACCCGAGGCGCCGGTCGGCATCCCCGCCCTGGGTTGGATTCGTGCGGAAGCCACAGCCAAGGCCAAGAAGCGGCTGAGCCGCGGCCGGGGCGTGGTGATCTGGAGCACCCTCGACCCCTTGCTTCAAATCTGGACCGAGCAGGAGGCGGCACGATGGCTGCAAAGCCTGCGACGGGAGCATCGGCATTTGAAGAAGGCTCCGCTCTCCCTGGCGATCGTCAGCCTCGACGCCCGATCCGGCGACGTGCTCGCCTTGGTGGGTGGGGATCCGACCCAGCGGGGTGGATTCGACCGCTCCCGCCGGGCTCGCCGCCAACCGGGCTCAGCGATCAAACCCCTGCTCTTGCTGGAAGCCTTTGAGCGCTGCGGCAGCCGCGAGCCCGTTTACCCAGCTCGCCGAATCGCCGACGAGCCCTTGGAGATCCAGCTCCCCTCGGGCTCGTGGCAGCCCGCCAATTCGGACGGCAAATTCCGCGGCGTGGTCAGCATTCGGGATGCCTTGCGCCTTTCTCTCAACGTACCGTTCGCGCGTCTCGGCCGTTGGTGCGGTGAGAAGGCGATCGGCCAACGTTTGCGCCGTGCGGGATTGGAAGTCCCCGAAGATCCACCCCCTTCTTTCGTGCTCGGCTCGTTGGAGGTCTCTCCCCTCGAGCTGGCTGGCGCCTACACCGCCCTCGCCAACGGCGGGGTCGCCTCCAAGCCGCGCCCCATTCGCCGGATGGAAAAACCCGGAGGCCGCAGAATCGGACGATTTCGGTCGGATCAAACACGGGTTGCCGACGACTCGACCACTTTCCTGGTCCACGATCTTTTGCTCGACGCGGCCCGGGACGGAACCGCCAAAGCCGCTGCGATCGACGGCTTGGTGGTGGCCGCCAAAACCGGCACCTCGTCAGATCGGCGGGACGCCTGGCTCGCGGGTTATGCCAACGGCATCGTGACCGTCGTGTGGGTGGGTCGGGACGACGGCAAGCCCTTGCGGCTCACCGGCGCCCAGGGGGCCGCCCCCTTGTGGCGGGAGCTGATGTCCAAGGCAGCCAAAGCCCGAGCCGCGAGCACGATCCGGCGGCCCAGCGGCGTGGTGACCCGATATTTCGACCCCGAGAGCGGCCTTTTGGTGACCCGCTTCAACGGCCGGGCTCGACCGGAAATCTTCCGTAAGCGGGCCGTGCCCCCGAGGAAACGCTTCTGGCGTCACGACCCCCACATCGAGGTCATTCGTTAGGGGTCGGCCGGGCGGCCTTGGTCGGAAAAATCTGCCGCGAAGGCGAAAACGTAGGCACTAGGGTCGTCGAATTTACCGATATTGCCGAGAAATCGCCTAAATGTGTCCTCTAGCTCCGATAATTCCAAGACGAATCCGCGCAATGGAGCGCGGATCGATCTCGGAGAAGAGCTATGAACGTTCAAACCACTGTGATCGCCGGCTTGCCCGGGCTCATCATCCCCAACGGATGACGACCATGCCCCGGGGGGTGACCCCGGGGAGCGCCGGTCGCTCCCGAAGCGTCCGGCGCGTCATCTGAACGGCGCCTCTTCTGAACGATGCCTCAGCGGAAGGTATCGCCGACCCGACGTCTGCCCGAGCTGCACAGCGCGAGACTCATCTCCTGCCGGCACCGATCCCATTTGACCGAAGAATTACCCACCTGGCCCCAAGTCTTCACCAGAGGCACCAAATCCCCGGCCCAAGCCTGGTCGAGGGCCAGGGTTTCGAGCCGACGGCGGGTTTCCTCGACCACTGCCTGGGCTTCCGCCAGGTCCCCGTCCAGCAGGTGGATGCCCACCAAATCCATAGAGCAAGCCACGAAATCCGCCACCGCCTCGAGCTCGAAGAGGTGAAGCCGGGAGCGCTCCAACAAACGAATCGCGTAGCGGACCGAGCCCAGCTCAGCGCTGAACACCGCCTCCATCCAAGCCACGCGCAGCTTGTTCACCGACCGCGGCAGACGCGCCATGCGCTTCTTGATGCGGGCCAGCCACCGGGTCGCCTCGGCTCGATTTCCCGCACGCAGAGCACCATGGGAAATATTGAATAGGCCGGCATCGAAGGTGCGTCGTCCACGCGGTTGTTTGAGATCGGCGATCGACAAACCACGGACCACGTCCTCCACACCGCCCCGCTCGGCATGGGCCAAGAAGGTGCCGCGCATCACCAAGGCGTCGGCCAGATTCTCGCGCTCATCCAACCTTTCCGCCAAAGCCACCGCCTGCTCCACCCAGGCCTCTGCGTCGGCCTCGGTCCGGGTGACTTTTAGCGCCGCGTAACGCCGCACCAGCTCGCAAGCGGCCCTGGGGCTGAGGGGCGCGCCGAGGGCCAAATCCTGAGCCCACAAAATCGCCAGCTCCGCTTCCCGCAGCTTGCCCCAGCTGCGGCAGCAGCTGCTCAGCACCGCCGCGGCGGTCACCCTGGCGGAGAGCTTCTCCGCCTCGGCGGCGAACTCCCCCTCCCCCTCGCCCACGCGAATGCGCGACGCCAGCTCCGGCGCCTGGCGGGCCAAAACATATCCTTCCGCCGGCAAGTGCAAGCCGGCCTCGTCGCAACGGTCGAGGTAAAGCTCTAGGAAGTCCGTGGTCCAATACGTGGCCCTCGCCAAGACCTTGCCACAATTCTCGGCAGTCACGCTGGAAAGTCGCCGCCGGGCGGCTTTTTGGGCGGTGGTACGTCGCGGACGCATGGCGAGGCTCCCTCTTGATAACTTCTTGGAAGCATTGTGCCATTTCTCCGAAACAAATTGCACGCTTTCTAGGGCCCCGATTCCCTACGCCGAGAATCACCAGGCCGCCGCTGCCTCGCATCCCGACGTCGACAAATGAGCCGACTGATAAACAGACACATGCAGATGTAAAAATTATATTTTCCCACTTGCCTATTCAGCCATTATCGCCTATTCTTCCTTCCGCAGAATCGTTAAATAAGAACAATTCACTCAAAGATACTGATAGATCAACTTTTCTTCTGCTGGACCCTGCCACTGAACCCAGCCGAATTCAAAAGCTGAACGCCAAAGCATCCAACAGCTGTCCGTCGGTCGATCGGTTGTCCGATCGACCCTTCAGATGCCTCTCTTCTCGGGTGAGCCGGGGGAGGAGGGGTAACATCCCGGCTCACAACCGCCGAAAGGAAACACAATGAAAAAGATCGACATCGCCCGTGCCCTGCGTGATGAGGACTACCGCTCCAGCTTGAGCGCCGAAGAGCAGGCTTCCCTGCCCTCTCCCGCCGGCAACGTCAATCTCGACGACAAGGCGCTGCTCAGCATCACCGGCGGTTGCGCCTGGACCACCCCCGCGACTTCCTGCGTTCCGCCGGGCACCTACTGCCCCTGAGGCATCGCTTTCCGAAAGGCCTCATCCCTGCGAGGCCGAAGAGGCGGGTCCAAAAGGCCCGCCTCTTTTTATGCCCGCCGTTTCGATTGCGGCATGGAAGAATGGCCTCGAGCCGCGACCCCTTCTCTCCGATCACTCTCCGCCGAAAGCCGACAAGCTCCTTGACCTCCGCCACATCCCCATCCCGATCCAGCCCATTCCGATCCAACCCATTCCGATCCAGTGCCTGGTTCCGCGCCCTGACCCTCGAGGAACGAGCGATCGGCGCAGACTTCGAATCTCCTGAGCTGCAATCGGATGCCCAGCGGGCGGAGCGGCGGCTGGACCGATACCGCCGAGAAACCGGCCTGCTCGACGAGGCGCTTTACCGCCGACGCTTGGATCAGCTCGGCGTGACCCAATCGACTCTCCAAGCACTCTTCGGCGAATCCGACGCCTCCCTCGCCGCACGGGGCCCTCGGCAGGGCTGGCTGGATCACCTCGAATCGATTTATCGTCCGTGGCTCGACCGGCGGTCGAGCTGGATCCCAACGCTCCGGTCCTCAAAGCTGCCGGGCTTGGACCTTTCCGATCTTCCCGACCGCGATTTCGCAGCCCTCTTTTTGCCCCTCTTGATCGACGCGGAGCGGCGGCTGGCGGACGGCTTGAGGCATTTGGCCGCGGTCCACAGCTCGGCCGACGCCGCTGACGGACCCGCCTGGGACCCTCCGGCACTCTCGGCCTCGCTTTTTCGTCCCCTACCTCGAGATGTGGTTTGGATGACAGGTCGCACGGTGGTGTTGGAGCTGCATGCCGCCGCTTTGGGCGGCGAGCTGGGTGGGGAGTCTCCCGAGGCCCGTTTCGAGGAATTCATGGAGCACCTCGGCTCCCCCCGCGGAGCCGTCTCATTCCTCGAGAGCTATCCCGTGCTCGCCCGCGCGGTGGTCGAACACATCGAGCTCTGGCTGCGCTTCTCCCTCGACTTGGCACGCCATCTGATGGAGGACCGGCGGGTGATCGTCGACACCTTCTTCGCCGGGCACGACCCCGGCACGCCTTCCGAGGTGGAGGCGGGGCTCTCGGATCGCCACGACCGGGGTCGCACCGTGGCTCGGATCACCTTCGCCCCCGAGGCCGAGCCCGGCCGTCCTGAGCATCCCCCCCGGAAGCTGATCTACAAACCCCGCTCCCTGGGCCTCGAACGGGCTTTCGTCGATCTGGCACAGGGGGTGGGTGTCCCTGCCCACGTGCCCCAATCCCTTGATCGAGGAGACCATGCCTACATGCGCTTCGTAACCCCGGCTCCTTGCGACCGTCCGCAAGGCGTCGAGCGCTTCTATCGGCAGCAGGGCCGACATCTCGCCCTGCTCTACGCTTTCGAAGCCACGGACCTGCACTACGAAAACGTCATCGCCGAGGGCGAGACCCCCCAGCTCTTGGATTTGGAAACCCTCTTCCAGCCCCTGGTGCGCGAAGAAGCCTCGGCCGGCTCAACGCTGCCTCCCGCCAAGCCGGAGTCCCACACGGTGTTGCGCAGCGACTTCCTGCCGCGCAGGATCTGGCCCGAGGCCGGCAGCCCCGGCCTGGATTTGAGCGGTCTCGGTGCCGGAGCCGGCCAACGCACACCCATGACCCGCTTGGTGGATGCCGGCACGGACCGAGCACGCTACGAAGCCGCCTGGACCGAGATTCCCGCCGGCGCCAACCGACCCAGGATCGGCGACGAGGTCCCGCCCCTTTGGCCCTTCGAGGACGCCATCGACCAGGGTTTTCGGGAAGCCTACGGGCAATTGCTCGAGCACCATGAAGGACTGCTGGCGGACGACGGTCCCTTGAATCGTCTCAAGGAGCTGGAAATCCGCAGCTTGCTCCGGGGCACCGCGGTCTACACCCGCCTGCTGCACACCTCTTTTCATCCCGACCTGATGCGCGATGCCCTCGATCGGGATCGTCTTTTCGACAAGCTCTGGCTAGAAGCCAAGCAACGTCCCAGCCTCTGCCGTGCAATCCCCGCTGAACGCGAGGCCTTGCAACGTGGAGACGTGCCCCGCTTCACGACCCTCGTCGGCAGTGATCAAGTGATCGATCAGGGGGTCCAAGCTGAAGTCCACGCTGGAACCCACTCTGGAACCCACACTGGAACCCACAGTGCGGGCCGCTTCTTTCAAAGCAGTGGGCTCGACCAAGTGCGTCGACGGCTTCGCCGGCTCAGTCTCGAAGACCTGGAAAAGCAAAGCCGTCTGATCCGAGAGTCGATCCGCGCCGGCCGTCCCCAGGGCACTTCACCTCCCCCGTTGCCGAGTCATAACCTCCAGATCCAGGAACCTGCTCCGCGCGGCGCCTTGGTCGCGGAAGCTCTTCGCTTGGCCCGCAAGCTCGAAGCGTCGATGATCGTCTGCGGCACCGACGAAGCCGATTCCCCGTCTACTGCCGACCTAGCCTGGTTTCACCTCGCCTTGGCCGGCCCCGGCGCCTGGGGTCTGGAGCCGGTCGGCCCGGATCTCTACAGCGGCCTGCCCGGCATCGCCCTCTTCTTCGCCCACGCCGGCGACCTGGCTCCCGAGCCGGAGACCTCCAAACACTTGAAGCGCTTGGCCCGCGCAACCCTCGACACCGCTCGACGCCGCATCGCTCACAACCCACTCGCCCTGACCAAAGTCGGCGCCTTTGCCGGCTGGGGCGGCTGGATCTACACTCTGTGTCGGCTGGGCCGCCTGTGGCGCGACCCAAAGCTGATCGCCGAAGCGGAAGCCGCCGTCGACCTCCTCGGTGATCGCCTGCCTACGGATCGCGACTTCGACTTGACGGGCGGCGCGGCCGGCGCCGTGCTCGCCCTGCTCACCCTGCCCGAGCCCCATCCCGCGACCCGTCTTGAAACGCTCAGGGCCTGCGGCGAGCACTTGCTGGCGCACGCCGTCGAGATGCCGCTCGACGACGACGCATCGTCATTGGCTTGGCCGCCACCCCGAGGCGGGGGCGATATCCCTCTGACCGGTTTGGCCCATGGCTCCACTGGATTCGCGTGGGCCTTGACCCGGCTCGCCGACGTCACCGGCAATGAGCGCTTTCGGCAAGCGGCGGAGCGAGCCCTCGCCTACGAGCGAAGCACTCTCGACCCTGAAACCGGCCTCTGGCGCGACGTCCGCCTCGACCGTCAAGCCTCCGACGGCGAGCACCCCCACTTCTTCGCCTGGTGTCATGGAGCGCCGGGCATCGCCCTCGGACGCCTCGTCCTGCTCAACGACGAAAACGATCCGCGATCACCCCACCGCTCCGAGCTCGAGATTGCCCTCAAGGCCACCGAGGATCAAGGCTTCGGCGGCGGCCACTGCCTGTGCCACGGGGATTGGGGCCACATCGACCTCCTGCTCGAAGCCGCCCGCCGGCTGGATCGACCGGAGCTCGGCGAGCGAGCCGCCATCTGGGCCCACCGACTCTTACGGCAAGGCCAGTCCACGGGCTGGCGTAGCGGCATCAGCTTCGACACCGAGCTGCCGGGGCTAATGACCGGCCTAGCCGGCATCGGCCTGGGTCTCCTGCGAGCCGCCTACCCCGACCGCGTGCCTTCAGTCCTCGCGTTGGACCTGCCGTCGACCTGCAGCAGCGAAAGCTGACCCGCCACGGTTTTCACCCCCGCGGTTGTCCAGCATGTACCGTTGAGTAATTTTTGACCGATCAGACCAAAATTCGGAATAGACGGGCTGTTTCGTTTGTTGCCCCTCGACAGGACAAGAGCTTCCCTTCCCAGGGCTGGGCTCACTGGACGTGAGCCCAGCCGACGGAATTTTCAGCCTCTTCGAGACAAGGACCCGATATGAGCCGTTCCACCACTGCTGCCGAGCCATCAATTACCCAAGAGCTTCTACAGCCGTTTGCTCTTACCCCGAGCCTTGAGCTGAGCAATCGCATTTTGATGGCTCCCATGACCCGATCCATGGCTGACGACGACTTGGTGCCCACCGAGGACATGGCCGAGTACTACGCGCGCCGGGCCGCTGCCGGCTTGATCATCACCGAAGCGACCATTGTGCGTGCAGACGGCCAGGGCTATCCCAACACACCGGGCATCTTCACCGACGCCCAGGTGGAAGGTTGGCGTCGGGTCACGGATCGGGTGCACCAGGAGGGCGGCAAGATCTTCCTCCAGATCTGGCACGTGGGCCGCGTTTCCCACCCCTCTTTCCTCGATGGCGCCGACCCCATCGCCCCTTCCGCGGTTCCCTTGGAAGGTCGCGTCAATCGCACCAAGGATCTCTACTACGGCACACCCCGCGCTCTTGAAACGGACGAAATCCCAGGGTTGGTACAAGCCTTCGCCGACGGCGCGGCCAACGCCATTCGGGCCGGCTTCGACGGCGTCGAGATCCACGGCGCCAACGGTTATTTGCTCGACCAATTCTTGCACTACCACACCAATCTGCGGGACGACGTCTACGGTGGCCCCGTGGGGAATCACCTGCGCTTTCCGTTGGAGGTGGTGGACGCTGTGATTGCGGCCGTCGGCGCCGAAAGGACGGCGATCCGGCTCTCCCCGGGCGCTTACTTCCACATGTCGGGGGACCCCCGCGACGCGGAAGTCTTCAAAGCGCTGCTGAAACAACTCGAAGGCCGCCGTGTAGCCTACGTGCACGCGGGCATTTTCGACGACAGCCAAACCTTTGACGAGCTCGATGGGCAGACCGCGAGTGGGTTTCTGCGCACCAACTACAACGGCACCTTAGTGGGCTGTGGCAGCTATTCACCCGAAACAGGGGCTCGGGCGGTGCGGGACCAACGATTCGACCTGCTGGCCATCGGCCGACCGTTCATTGCCAACGCCGATCTCGTCGAGCGGGTGAGGTCGGACGAGCCGCTTAAGGAGTACCACGCCGATATGCTCGACACCTTGGAGTGAGATGAGACCAGCGGAGTGAAGCCACTCAGCGACGGGATTTCAACACGATCCGTCGCGCCGTCGGTGACAATCCAAGGGGCTCGAGATCGTCCTCGGTCAAGCCTTGGGTGCGCGCTCCGCCTAGGTAGCCGTTGAGCCGGGCCGCGGCGGTGGAGTCGACGAAATCCCGAAATTCCGGATAGGGAGCCCGCAGCTCCGCCATCAGCTCGCCGTGGCGCTGGAGGTAGTATTTTTGATGGTAGTCCTCGGCGCGATAGAAGGAGTCGGCGGGTAGGATCTCGACGAAGATTTCAGCGCCTACGGACTCCGAAACCCGACGATGGGTCTCCTTTGCTTGCAGCAGCTGGGACTCATCGGCATAGAAAATAGCCGACATGTACTGCCGCTTCCACGCCGGACGGGTGGGTCGGCGGGCGGCCCAGAACAGCTCCAGCAGGTCTGCGTAGGTGATCTGGCTCGGATCGTAGTCGATCTGCACCGCCTCGGCGTGGTCGCCGATCTCGTGGTAGGTGGGCCGCAGGCTGGTGCCACCCGCATATCCCACCCGCGTCCTAAACACCGAGCCGAGACTCCCGAACCGGGAGTCGGGTCCCCAGAATCAACCCAAGGCGAAAGTCGCCGTCTCCAGGGTTTCCGGCACTTGAAGATCGATGGCGGGGGGTGACGCCGAGGCACGGTCGTGGCCGGACTCTCGGGGCAAGATGGCTTTCATGGGAGGCTCCTTCGCTCGGGGTCGACTGAGTTGGCTGACGTCGAGATCAACAAATTCCGCCGTCCCTTCATTCCCCGGCTCTCGAGGCGCAGGGGTCTAGCCCAGAATCCCTTACAATTCCGACGTGAATTCAAAGATCCCAACCCTCTTGATCACCGGCGGCGGCCGTGGCATCGGCGCGGCCACCGCTCGGATGGCCGGCCAACGCGGATTTCAGGTCTGCGTCAACTATGTGCGGGACGCGGGCTCCGCCCGAGAAGTCGTCCAGGATATCGAAGCCGCAGGCGCCAAGGCGATCGCCGTGCAGGCCGATGTGGCTGACGAGGACGCCGTGCTCCGACTCTTCGAGACCGTGGACCGCGAGCTCGGTCCCTTGACGGCTCTGGTCAACAACGCCGGCATCTTGGAAACCCAAATGCGGGTGGAGGAGATGGGGGCCGACCGTCTCGCGCGCATCTTCAACACCAATGTGGTCGGCAGCATGCTCTGCGCCCGGGAAGCGATTCGTCGCATGTCCCAACGTCACGGCGGAGTCGGCGGCGTGATCGTCAACGTGTCGTCGGCAGCGGCTCGCTTGGGCTCACCCGGCGAATACGTGGACTATGCCGCGTCGAAGGGAGCGATCGATACCTTGACCCTCGGCCTAGCCCAGGAAGTCGCCCGCGACGGTATTCGAGTGGCCGGGGTTCGACCCGGATTCATCGATACCGACATCCACGGCGACGGCGGCGAGCCGGATCGGCTCGAGCGGGTCAAACATGCCATCCCCATGGGTCGGGGAGGCCGACCCGAGGAGGTCGCCCAGGCCATCCTTTGGCTTTTGTCCGACGAGGCTTCTTATGCCACCGGCAGCATATTGGACGTGGCCGGCGGGCGATGAGCCGACCCACCGCAAATCCTTTGGGCCCTATTTGCGTATCTCCCATGACATGAATTCCCATGTCACCAGCCAAGGAGATCATGATGAAGACTAAATCCGAGCTGAGAGCGGGATGCCCCAGCGACCCTCCGGACAACGACAGCGGCGGTGCTTCGAATGGTGACTCCGGCGGGCCGCTCAACTGACGACGTCACTGAGGGTTTTCCAAGAGAGGGTTCCAGGAGAGGGTTCTAAGCGGGGCTTCTAAGAGGTAGGGCCTCTAAGAAGATTCAGTGTCGGACGCGGGCATCAGCTTCCGACACTGAATCGATAGACGACTTGGCCGTCGTCTCGAAGATCCGAAACGCAATAGCCACCCAGCACCAGCTCGTCGAGGGTCGCTTTCGCCTCACTTAGGGTCAGCTCCGTTTCTCGTGCGACGTGGGACGGAGTCAAGATGCCCCCGGCTTCGGCAGCCAGGCCCAAAAGCTTGCGCTCCAACGCTTCTTTGCGCCGCCGACCCCGATTCTTAAACGGCAGCCACACCAGCAGACATCCGATGCCGACGGGAACCACGCCCACCAACAAGGCCAAGGACAGGTGCATGGCTATCCCGCCTTCCACCTCCCCCTCGTTGAGGGAAATCAACGAGCCGATGATGATGATCCAACCAAAAATTCCGATGGCGAGCCCAATGAGAATCGATCCGATCTCGGTCCAACGCATGCATTTGCTCCTTGTGGAGATTCGTTGAGCCGATTGTATCCGAATCGAAATCGGTCTCGGGTCGAGCTCAGAGGCGCTTTCCGTCCACTGAGGCGGCGATCAGCTTGGCCAGCCGACTCTCTCGAGTCTGCTCTCGCTTAGCGCTCACCACCCACCAAATCGTCTTCTTGCGATACCAAGGGGCTTGGTCGGAGAAAAACTTCCAGGCCTCGGGCTGCTGCCGAAATCGGCTCTCGTAGGCTTCCCCCAGGCTCAGATCTTCCGGCTGCTCGTAGGCGTATGTCTTGGACTTCGCTTCGGTCCGTCGCTCGTACGCCGCGGCACCCGCCGGTCGGACTCGCCCTTCCTCTTGCAAGACCGCCATCCGCTCCATATTGACCGCGCTCCAGATGCTGTCCGCCTTGCGCGGGGTGAATCGAATGCTGTAACTCTCATCATCGATGCGCCGACGCACACCGTCGATCCATCCGAAGCAAAGGGCTTCGTCTACGGATTCCGGCCAAGTCATGCTCGGGCGTCCCGTGTGCTTCTTGAAATAACCCACCAACAGCTCGGTTTCCTGATCGTGGCTCGATTCCAGCCAGTTGCGAAAATCCTCGGCGGTGGCGAAAAAAGTCGCTTGAAGGTCTGCCAATCCTCATCTCCTGGATTCAGCACTTTTCGGCCCGGGTCGGCTTGGCCCGGACGTCTTGGACCAGGACGTTTCGACCCAACCAGGTCGGTCTCTCGAGCCACATCATCTCATTGCCATCCAATTCAAACGAAAAACCCGGCCGAAGCCGGGTTTTTCGTTTGACTGGGTCTTCACCTGACCGAGTCTTCACCTGATCTTTTGATGGAGACAGGGTCTATGGGTGGAGACGAGGGAGCTGCTACTTAGCTTTGGCGCGCAGGTAAATCTCCACTCGACGGTTCAGGCTGCGCCCCGAGGCGGTGTTGTTGGAGGCGATGGGTCGGGCCTCGCCCGAACCCAGGGCGGTGAGGCGAGCCGGGCTCACTCCATAGTCCACCAGGGTGTTGTTGACCGCTTTGGCGCGGCGCTCGGAAAGCGCTTGGTTATGCGATTCAGAACCGGTGGAGTCGGTGTGGCCGTGAACCACCGCCGAGGTCTTCGGAAAGTCCACCATCACCCCGGCCACTTGGCCGATATTCGAACGGGCTGAGCCCGATAGCTGGGAAGAGTCCACTTGGAATAAGACGTCCGAATCGAAACGGACTTTCAACGTGTCCCGAGAAACTCGTTCGACCGAAGTCCCTGGGATCCGCGCCAGTCGCTCTTCTTGGGCGTCTAAGTAGGCGCCCACACCACCACCCACCAGGGCCCCAATTGCGGCTCCCGCCAGCAGCTCGTCGCCTTCTCGCTTACCTTTGGCATAAGCGGCCGCCGCTCCGGCGGCGGCACCGATACCGGCACCCTTAGCTGTCTTGTCACGACGGGTTTCATAGGGTCCGGAATAGTCCGACGGCGCGGTAGCGCAGCCGACCAGAGCGGCGACCGTGAACAGCGCGACACTTGCGGTCAACCCGCGGACGGTTCGGGTTGTATGAAATCTATGAGTCTTGAAATTCTGTAGGGTCATGACGGGTCTCCTTTTACCATTCGATACCCGACTAAGTAGTAGCAAACCCGATGCCGGCCCGACTTGCAGTCTTCGAAAAAGGCCGAGCTTCTGGTTCGAATAGGCCTCAAAGGCTTGAATTCAGGGAGATTCGTATCGACACGGAGGAAAAGAGGCATCGGCGGCTCGACCGGAACATGCCATCGACATCGACGAGCTGAAGAAGCAATTACAATGGCCGTGTAATTTTTTCAACGCCAGGACGGCCCCATGGGCTGCTGCGCAGGCGGTTTTTTCCGCCTGCGCGGTAACGAAACCCGGCGGCGAACGTTTACTGCATCGAAGGCCTCCATTTCGATCGTCGACGTCCTCTCACGGCGACGAGACCCGACCTACTGCCGCGACATCCCGAAAGTGAGCCCATGCATCTCCGTTTCCTGCTCTGCTCTACCCTTCTGGCCGTCTACTGCTTTCTTGCGCCACCCGCGGAAGCGCGCCGCGACCGGCTCGACTTGCGTTTGACCTCGGTCGATCTGCCGGGCGCGCCGTCCACCGTGGTGTCCACGGATCTGAACGGCGATGGTCTCCGAGATTTGGTGGTCGCCATCGTTTACACCGAATGGGATCAGATGGCGGTGGAAGAATTCGCCGAAATGGACAATATCGAAGGTTTGGTGGAGGTGCTCACCATCGTGCCCGCCCTCACCGATCGACGGGAGCTGAGGGTCTACCTCGGCACCGAGGACGGCAGCTTTCGGGCGGTGGACCACGTCTTACCCTTGGAAAAGGACGTCCTGGCCTTGGAAAGGGGATACGGAGCCGTGCCACTGGTGGCGGTCACCGACCGAGGCGTCTCGGCCCTGCGGTTGGAAGATGGGCGTCTGCGTTTCGAGCCCCTGATTGAAGACCGGCCCGTGCTCGCGGGCTCGGGCAACTTCGTGCCCCGGCTCGGCATGACCCACGATCTCAACGGGGACGGTCGGAACGATTTGCTCTTCCCGTCCGTCGACGGCGCCGCGGTCTATCTGGCGGAGCCTGAAAGCTATGCCCGAGCACCGGCGGACAAGCTTTCCCTGCCCACCGACCGCCGGTCCGCCGGTCGCAGCTTGAGCCGTTTCTATCCCATGCCGGAAACCCGGGACATCGACGGGGATCGACGACCGGATTTGGTCTTCCCCGATTCCGAGAAAGGGCTCGCGTTCCACGTGATGCGCAATCTCGGGGACGGCTCATTCGCCGCGCCGGGCGATCCGTTGAGCCTACCCAACCCGAAGCCGTGCGAAGGCAGCCGTGAGGATGGGGAAGGCGAAGACGATGAAAACGACTCTTGCTCTCCGACCCACCCGGATTTTGCCTACTTCGGCGATTTGGACGGTGACGGCCGGGCGGAATACGTCACCCAAGAATCCCTGGAGACCGAAGACGCCGGGGTGCGCCAGGAGCTCCAGGAAGCCAAGCGTCCGCCCTTCCGTTATCAGCTCTTCCACAGCCGCGACGACCTCTCCCCCGAGCCCACACCCTATGTCCGCTTCGATGCCCTCGGGTACACCTTCCAAAACGATTCGGACGACGATATCTCGATCCCCGGAGGATTCCAGGATCTCGACGGCGACGGCCGCCAGGATCTCCTGGCCCTGACCCTCGATTTCTCGATCTTCCAAGCAATTCGCATCATGACCACCCAAACCATCTCGATCGGGCTCGATTTTCACGTTTATTGCCAACAACCGGACGGCACGTTCCGCGCGGTCGAAGGCCTGGACCTATCGGGAAAATTCAAGCTCGACCTGAACAACGTGCAAATGCGACAGCTCTCACTCTTCGACGGCGATTTCGACGGTGACGGTCGCGCCGACTTCGTGCAGCTCGGCCGCGGGCGCACCGTCAGCATCCACCGGGGTCGAGCCGGGTGCTCCTATCCCAGCCAGCCGGATTTGATCCTCAAGCTCGAAGAGGAGCCTCGAAATTTGGCCTTGGTCCACATCGAAGACTACGACGCCGATGGATTTTCCGACCTGATGATTGTGCAACCCAACAAGATCAAAGAGGCCGGGGTCACTCCACCCGTGCGGCTCGACCTCTACCTGAGCGGCAAAGCCGGAACCAAGGAGGCTCGCTGACCATGGCCCGCACCTCGATCCTTCTGCTTCTGGCGGCCGTCTTGGGTTTGCCGGCACTGCTCGTCTTCGCCGACGACGAGCCCCCTCCGCAGGTGCTGTCCCGTCACCTTGCGCTGGCCGACGGTGAGGTCCACGACGCCATTCTGCCGGGTGAGCCGCTGGACGTCGCCCCCTATCCAGGCGGCGGCGTGGCGGTCTTGATCGTGCCCGAAAACGGCACCCGCAACACCGACGGCCGGATTCCGAGAGCCCTTTACCGCATTCAGGGCACTGAGACCGACACCACGCCGGTGGTCGAGGGGTTGCCGGAGCATGTAGACGCCTTGCTCGGACGGGGCGATCTCCTCTGGCTCGGGGGTGAGGACCGAATCTTCGGCTGGCCCCGCGACGGACGCTCCAAAGCTGACCTCAAGGTCTTGTTGGACTTGGAAGGGGTGGATTTGCGGGTGCTCAGGGCCCGAGGTCTGGTGGCCGACCGAGCGGGCACGCCGATTCTGATTCCGGAGGTGGGTCGCTTGAATCGCTATGCCGAATCCGCCGACGGCCTCAAGCTGCTCGGCGGGGTCGATCTACCCGTTCTAGCTCGGCGGCAGTCCAGGGGTTTCGAGCTCTGGAGCCCCGTGGTCGTCGCGGTGGACCCTGGCGCGGAGACCCCGACGGGATTGTGGGCGACCCGCACCGAAGCCCTCGGAGCCCAGCGGCTTCGCGCCTTGCTCATCCGCCCGGACGCGGCCGAAGACGAGCGCATCCAAGAAAATTGGTTTCGCTTCGAAGCCCCCGAGGACGTGGAGCAACATCGTTGGGTGCAGGTGGACGGACGCCCCGCTTTGATCGTCGCCACCACCCCCGGCGACAAGCTCGGCATCTTCCAAAAGCTCAAATTGCGGGTCTTCTACACCGGCGCCGACCGCACCCGCGCGGGCCGTCGACCGACCCTTGCGGTGCAGACCGTCAGCCGCCGATGGTATGCCGTGGACCCCTCCATCCACGAGGTCACGGGCGACGGCAAGGACGATCTGGTGTTGATTCAGCAGGAGGGCATGGGCGGCAACGACCTGGTCATCGACGTCTTTCCCGGCAAAGGCACGGGACGATTCGAGGATCGACGTCCCAAGCGCACCAAGCTCAAGGACCAAGGGGGCGATTGGGATTTCGGCAACGATTTCAACGGGGACGGCTCTCCGGATCTGGCGGTGGTGGCCGGCGGAACCCTGCGGATTTATGCCGTCGACCCAGAGCACAAACGTAAAGTCCTGCGCAAGGATCCCTACTTCACCCTGAGCCGCGAGTCGGAACAGGGCGGCTCCGCCCAAGTCACGATCACCGTTTCCGCCGACGCCGAGGGCACCGAGGTGGATTCCTTCAGCGCCCGAGGTCGACTGAGGGTCTTCGACACCGACGGTGACGGCGACAAGGAGCTGGTGCTCATGCGCAGCGTGCGTGGTCGGGCCGTGATCCGGGTCATTGCCCCACGGGTTTAGGCCGGATCCAGCTCCCGGGCGGATCGGTTCAGTGAATGAGCGCTCGGAAAAGCTCTTGGGCGATTGCCGACGGGCTTTGACCGGTCATGGACACGCGCGTAGCCGCTTCCTCTAGGCCCGGCCGGCGGGCCTCGTAAAAGGGACGAATCTGCTCGTAGGTCTGCAGTCGGCCGCTGAATAGGGGATGCCAGAAATCCATCTCCGCGGTCTCAATGGATCGATAATGCCAGTAGCAGCCGGCCAGATCCCGATCCAAGGCGACCAGATGGCAGAAAGACGACACTTTGGCCCGCGTGCCGGGATGGATCAAAGCGCCGTCGCCGAGGGTGATCACCCCGAACGGACGGGCCGAGATCGCACGGTATAAGTGTTTTCGTTCGAGCCCACGGTAGTGGGCCTCGCCTTCGCGCCAAATGAGATTCCAAACCGACGTCCCCACCTCATGCTCGATGAGGCGGTCGGAATCCAGCGCCGGCGTCCCGAGCAATCCAGCCAGACGGAATCCCACGGTCCGCGTCTCTTTCCCGCACAATCCGATCAAGGCAATGTGCCGATCGAGCTGTGCCACGGGGTAAGGATCGTAGTAGCCCTGGTCTGGGTTGATCTTAAACATATTGGGTAGTACGCGGTTGGGCGACAAATGGATGAACGCATTCCAGCGAGTGAGATTTCCGACTAAGATCCAGGCTCCAACCCGAGGATTCCGAACATGACCGACGAAACCCCGCATCCTCCCCGACGGCTGATTGTCGTGCCCGTTGCAAAGGATTCCTTGAATCGGGTTCTACTGTGTCGAATGGCCCCGGACCGAGGCGTTTTTCCCGGTCGATGGGCACTGCCCGGTGGCGGCGTCGAAGACGGGGAACGGATTGAGGACGCCCTTCGGCGCGAAATCATCGAGGAGCTAGGGGTCGAGCTCGAGTCCGCCGAGCCCCTTTTCTTCAAAGATGCCGTGCTGCCCAAGACCCTAGCCGACGGCAGCGTCACGAAGCTTCAGATGGTATTCCTGATCTATGGATGCCGACTCAGCTCGCAGACCCTCGAGCTCAACGACGAGCTCGATCGCTACGATTGGGTCGCGGTCGAAGATGTCGACAACTACGGTTTGACCGATCTCACGCGCGAAACCCTGATTGAGATCGGATGGTTGAGCGCGGGCTCCGACTAAGATCGATCGCCCAAAACGCCTAGCCCGAAGCGCGGGTCGCTCGACGGACCGCCCAAGCGCGAATCTTTTTGATTTGCTCCGCCATGGTCTTCGACAGGGGCACCATCGACGAGGTGTTGATGGCGATATCGTCCATGTTGAGCACCCGCCCCTCGCTGTAGGCGTCGACCCGGGCGGCGATCACGGCCTGCTCGATCTCCGCTCCGTTCCAACCTTCGGTGGAGATGCTGAGGAAGTTGAAGTCGAAATTCTTTGGATCCACACCATTGCGCTTCAGGTGGATTCTGAAGATTTCCTGCCGTTCGTCGGGCTCCGGTAGATCGACGAAATAGATCTGATCGAATCGGCCCTTGCGCAGGATTTCAGCCGGCAGCGCCTCGATGCGGTTGGCGGTGGCGGCGACGAAAATCAGCGGCGGCTTCTCCTGCATCCAAGTGAGGAACGTGGAAAAGATCTGCGAGTTGATCTGGCCCGGAGCCTCGTCCATGCCCAGACTGTTCTCGATCTCGTCGATCCACAAAATCGCCGGTGCCAACGATTCGATGGTCCGCAGGGTGGTCTGGAACGTCGCTTCCGGGGAGCCGAAGGTTCCGGAGAACACCATGCTCATATCCAGCCGGAAGAGGGGCACCTTCCACAACGCGGACACAGCTTTCACTGCGAAGCTTTTACCACAGCCGCTGATGCCCATCACCAACATGCCCTTGGGCACCGGAATGCCGTCCTCGAGCGCCTTGTGGGAGAAGAGCTCGCGACGACGGATCAACCAATCTTTCAGATTGTTGAGCCCCCCCATATCCTCGATCGAGGTAGTGGGTGGCACAAATTCGAGCACACCGGACTTCTTGACGATGTTCGCCTTCTCGACGAAGACCTCGTCCAAAATCTCCTTGGGTGAGGCGTCGGGAGCTCGGAAAATACGTTCCAAGGAATGACGGGCTTCGTTCAGCGTCAAGCCCTTAAAGGCCACGGGCAGCTCTTCCAACAGCCGCGGGTCGAGCTGTGGAGAACCGTAGGCACGCCCCACCGCCGGAATCAACCGGCTGAACTCCTGCTCTCCCGGGGGTGGCATCTCAATCAGAAAGATCTCTTTGGTCAAGATCCGGGGGATGTCCACCAAGGGCGCCATGACGAAAAGATATTTGTCGGTGCGCTGAAGCGCTTGGTAGGCATCACGCAGCGCCCGAAGCACCACGGGATCGTCCATGAAGGCCCTGAAGTCCTTGAGAACGAAGAAACCCCTTTCCGTCCAGTTGATCACCGCATTGACGGCATCCACCGGATTCACCAAACCCTGGTCTTCGATCGCGCCCGTAAACCCGCCGGTACAGCTCCAAACCGCCAGCGATGTGTCGTTCTTGAATACCTTGGCGGCAAAGCTGTCGAGCAGCTGAATCGCCCGACCTTCTTCCCAGGTCTGGAAGTACACCAAGGGAACCTTTCCCAACACCACACGGCGGATATCTTGCGCGACTGACGACATATAAAGTCTCCGATTCTCTGCTCAGGTCCGTCGGCTGCCATCCGAGAGCTCAGGGTCGATCGTCTGGGACCGGGCCTTGGACCGCTCTAAACCCCTTCGCAGGAGCAACATCCATGGGTTCACCGCCGGCAGTCTACAGCCTCCATTGGCGGCCGTAAACCTCGCCCCGGATCGGACCGGCCCGCCCATCCCTATCCGCTGGAATCCTGAGACAGGCTCGCCAGCAGCGACTGGATTTGCTCGGGTCTGCTCACATTCTGCGCCCCATGCCGCAGCAGAACGTCCGCTTCTCCACCGCGGTCGGTCTCGAGCAACAATCGGCCCAGATGCAAGTACGCATGCTCCAAAGTCGGATCCACGGAGAGGGCCCGTCGATAGGCCCCCTCGGCTTCCTCCGGTTTGCGGTCCAGCTCCAGGGCTTGCCCCAAGTAGCTCCAGCCCACCGCCAGATTGGGTCGCAGCTCCACAGCCCTGCGCAGTGAGGACACTGCCAGTCGGGGCTCGTCCGGCCGATGCTTGACCAACAAATTGCCCAGGTTGTAGTGCAGCTCGGCCCGTTCCGGTGCCTTCTCGATGGCCCACTCCATGAGCAATTGGGCTTGCTCGAATCGGTCGAGCTGCGCCAAGGCCAACGCCCACCATTCGAGGATCAACGGATCCTCAAAACGGGCGTAGAGCTCCGACGCCGTGACGCTCGCTTGTTGAAAGCGTAGGGTGTGCAGCTGGGTCCGCAAGACCGATAAATAGGGTGCCGGATCTTCGATCGACAGCTGTGCGAGCTGCTTTTCGAGGTGGTCCAGGGCATCGGCACCGCCCCCCGCCTTGATCACCGCCACCGCCCGATAGGCCTCACCCAAAGCGCCCTGGGGAGCCTCCTCCGGTCGGTGAAATTTGAGATCCACGAGCACGGATTGGCTCTCTTCCAACGGATCGAGACGGCTCGGATCCGGTGGACCTTTTTGGATCTTGTGATCGGTCATGGCCACGTGCACCACGTCACGGGTTCGACGTCGCGGCATATGACACGACACACAATCGAGCGCTTCGAGATCGACGATGCCCCGCTCGTCGGCGTGCCGGGTCGCGCTCAAGGCCGTGCCCTCGTGGCAGCCCAGGCAAGCGTTGCGGTAATGGGCGGGTCGCAGTTCCACGGGCACTTTGCGGTGGGGATCGTGGCAGCTCAAACAGGACAGCTCACCGGCGCTCTGCACGAAGCACTCGCTCTGCTCCATGCGGTAGGGGTGGTGGTTGATTTCGAATCGGTCGTCGGCCTCCAGATTCTGCGCCACCACGTCCATCAGCACCATGTAGTCCGAGAGGGCCTCGCCCGGCCGAAAGGAATAATCGGCGCGCTCGAATCGGCGCACACCCATCAGCTCCACCGTGGGTTGGAGATGGCAGCCGTAGCACACGTCGTTACGTCGCTCCGGGCTCACCTCGTTCAGGCTGACGATCGAATCCTGCAATTTCCGCTCGTCGAGCTCGCCGGCAAAGGCCATGGCCACATGTTTGGCCCCCGGCCCGTGGCAGCGCTGACAACCCGTGCCGTGGGGCAGCTGCTCAGGAAATCGGTGGGGACGGCCGGCCGTGTCGCTGCCGGCGGGAACGTCGGGATAGGCGTTGTGGCAGAACATGCACTCCCGCTGCACTCGCCGATACACGCCGTTGTGCTCGGGGTTGTCGAACCCGGGAGCCATGCCCCAGCCCTGGCCTTGGGAGTACCAAGCCAGGGGAAGCTGATAGAGCTCGCCGTCGGGTGTGCGGTAGAGATACACCCTGGAGGTATGCCCCGAGCCGACCACCCAATCGACCTCGGTGGTGAAGGCATTCACCTTCTGCCCTTGGCCGTCCACCTGCCAACGCTCGAAGGTCAAACCGCCTTCATTAGACCGCCGCATGCGATAAAAACGCCGGGAGTCGTCGTGGTAATACGGCTCGTCGGTGAAGGTCTCCACCACCACGGCCGATTCCGGCGGAGCGAAAGAGCGGGCCATGCCCACTTCTCGGTAAGACTCGGCGATCTCCCGATGGCAGATCTCGCAGGAGGCATCTTCCACATAACCGGGAGCAGCTCCGCCGGTAACGGCGTAGCCGAAAGTGGAAAAGGTGCTCGGCAGGGGCTCTTCGGAGGTCGGCTCGGAGGCCATGAGCCAACCCGCAGCAATCGTCAACACCAATAAAACCGATATCGAATCTCTGAGCTTCATGGATCCCCGCAAGTCCTCGAGCGAAAGCGATTCGTCATTTTAACGCGATCAGCCCACCTCTCCGGTCAGGAGCCGACGCATCACCCGCACCTCGACTCCGTGGTAAGTCACCACCTCCAGGGGCCGCCAGCCCAGCCGAGCATAGAGCCCGCCGTCCAATCGCTCGGTTTGCAGGAAGATCTCCTGGACCCCGAGCCGGGTCGCGATCTCCACCAATCGCGAGATCATCTGCTCCGCCACGTCCTTGCCGCGCATGGACGGCAGCACATAGACCGCTCCCAACCAGATCTCACGATCGGGAAAAATATCCATCTCGCGGAACTTGAGCTGCGCCGCCCCCACCACCTCACCGTCGACTTTGGCCACCACGATCAACGGCACGCGATCCCGATGGAGAAATCCCCGCAGCTTCTCCGCTTCCTTCTCCACCGAGTTTCCTTCTACCTCGTGACCCCATTGTCCGAAATACCAGCGGGCCAGAGTAGGAATCGCCTCTGGGCTGTCTGCGAGCAGCTCTAGGTTTAGGTTGTTCTTCAGCACTGGTTCCTTCTACTCGGGGGTAATCGCGTCTTCCGCTGGGCGAGAAATACTACCTGACCCGGGGAGATTCCTGGACCGACTGGACCGACAACGCGGTGACTTCAATCGAAAGAGATCGTGACCGCGGCTGTGACTTTCGGCACCTGACGCCGTGACCAACGGGGTGAGACGGTCTCTAGGCGCCCGCGGTGGGCGCATGCTCTGCGGAGCCGAGACCTTCCACCACGGCCCGGTCACGCTCGATCGGGCCTTTTCCGAGAGTCCTACGACCATGAAACTAAAAAAGTCTGAAACGGCCGGCCGGCTGGCCGGCTCCGAACACCGTCTTGCTGCCCCCTTCTCGATCCGAACCGCCGGCGGGATGCCGGCGACGACGGCGACACGCCTCGGCGCCTGGTGCCTGGTGCTCGCCCTCTTCGCCGGCGCCCTGGTCAGCGCCCCCGCCAACGCCGAGTCGCTGACGCTCGAAGAGAAAAACTGCTACGTCATCGAGGTCGATCCGCCGGCGGCGGAAGTCTCCGTCTGGGAAACCGTGAATTATCGCTTCAGCCTGCGGACCGCAGCGGGATGCCCGACGGGGGCGATGGCGTCCTGGTCGTACCGGGCGGTGACCCCGCATCTGTCGATCGTCGCCAACCCCTTCGCTGAGATCGACGCCGCGGTGACGCCCCAAGACGGCGCCCGCGTCGACTCGTCGTTCTATGTCGACGCCGAGATCTACGATTCGCTGTCCGGCGAGCTGCTCGGGCAGCGCTCTCGCCTCGTGCGCCTCACCGTGGTGGGCGGCGTCAGTCTGCCGGACCTACGCCTCGTCTCTTTCCGGCCGGCGCCGACGATCGTCGCGGATCGTCCCTTCGAGGTCACCGCCACCGTGCGCAACCTCGGGGACGAGCCGGCCCCGAGTGGGTTTTCGAGCCGCTTCGTCGTCGACGGTGAGATCTTCGAGATCCGAGAGTGCCCGCCCCTGGCTCGGTTCGAGACGTGCGTGATCACCTTTCCGGGATGGATCGACGCCCCCGGTTCCTATCCCTACACCCTGTGCCTCGACAGCCGAGACGAGGTCGAGGAGCTGCAGGAGGCCGACAACTGCCACGGCGGCAGCCTCGAGGTGATCGCCGCGGAGGAGCCGAACCTCTCTCTCGAGGCGATCTCCGTCTCGCCTTGGCGGACGGCCGTCGGCCAGCCGACCCAGGTGACCGTCGTGGTGCGGAACGTCGGCGGCCTCCACAGTCACGATTCCACCGTAACCCTTGAGCTGCCCGACGGCCCGCGGACCCAGTCGTGCCCGGTGCTCGCCCCGGGCTTCACCTGCTCCCGCACCTTTGGCTGGACGCCGACGCTCGAGGGCACGGTGACGCTCGTCGCCTCTGTTCTGCACCACGCGTCGGAGGTCGAGACCGGCGACAATCGGCGGACCCGCGGAGTCCAGGTCACCGAGGCGACGGCGCTGCCGGACTACGTCGTGACGGTCGGCGACCTCACGCTGTCCCCGGCCGCGCCGCGGGCCGGTGAGCCGTTCACGGTCACGGCGAGGATGCGGAACCTCGGCGCGGACATCGTTTCGAACGAGCCGGGTATCGCCCTCGGCCTGACGGGACCGGGGCTGCCCCTGACCGACTATCCATGTCCCGGCACCATGTTGCAGGGCGATATCTGCGAGCATTCGGTCACGCTGACGGTGGCGAGCCCAGGTGCCTACACCCTCGTCGCCATCGGCGACGTCAACCAAGAGATTCCAGAGCCGGACGAGAACAACAACTCCAGGGCTCTGCACTTTACCGTCGACGGTCCCCAGGGCGGTCTTACCTGCCAGGGGCTTTGGACCCTCACCGGCACCGCCGGCACGGCCTTTTCGACCACCGCTCCCGGCAGCGTGACCGACGACTGCGACGTCCGCTTCGGACAGAACAGCCCGTGGGGTGGCTGCTACCGAACTCGCGGCGACGGGGGGCTCGAGGCGGTCTGGCACAAGCCCTTCGGCGCCCCGTGCCCGACCTCGGTCACGGTCACGGATCCTTTCCCGCCCCACGAAATCTGGAGCTTCACCGTCAGCATCGAGTAGCGGGCCAAAAGGCGTCGGCGCGATGTGTCGTGCCGACGCCCTCCATCCATCCGCACCTGATCCGCCTCGCCCGCGAGCTCCACTTGCCGCTGGTGTGCGACAACGCCAGTCAGACACGAGAAAGGCCGGCTCGAAGCCGGCCTGAATGAAAAGCGTCCCTGGAAACCGGCGTTACTCGGTGGTCAAGTCTCTCACCGACAACAACTCTTCTGCGTCTTCCAGCACCTTGACTACCGCTGCCTTCTGTTTCTCAGCTGGAAGCGTGAAGAGGACAAGCTCAAGATCGTTCATGATCTTCCTTACCCGCTTCTGGTCCTGCTCTACACGGCTGGCTTGCCAAAGGAGAGGTTCGAGATTCAACGGCAATTCTTCTACCGAAATCTCGCCACTCTGGAAGTGATTTTTCAACAAAAAGAATTTTTCGAGAATAGTCATACCAGCTCAGTGGGTGATCACCGTCACCACCGCCCCCTTCGGATTGAGGATCACCTGAACCGAACCGGATGTATGCGAGATATTACCGTTTTCTTGCACAACACCTCTACTCGAAGCGATGGCGTCCTCAATGTATTGTGGCGCCACTCCACGCCCGTAATCGTATCCACCACCGGTTTGGCGAATCTGAGGCATCCCACCGCTACCCGATGTCGTTCCGCGGAGACCGCTTGGTTGCATACGATCGACGGCATGCCGTGAGAAAAGACGATCACCCACCTGGGCGTACTCTTGCCCATCGACCGTCACTTTCTCGTAGTTACGCCAAGAGGTCCAAGGAATTCTCTTGGGCGCACCCGCTACGCCATTCGCGACACTTTTTGCGATTCCACCGCCGCTATCGATGGCGGCGGCAACGGTCTTCGCATCTCGAACGCTGAGCGGGGAGACCGCTTCAGATACCAGCGAAATCGCGGCGATGACTCGCTCGCCCGTGCCGGCGTTCGGATCTCGAAGGGTGTTGAAGTCATCAATTGCACCGGCAAAAGTTGCAGCGACATCCCCTCCCTTGAGGGCAAGCTTCACCGCCTTCTTGGCGATTCCGAAGACGATTCGCCCATCGGGATCCGTGTTTCCGACCGGGTTATTGTATACGTAGGCGTAGCGATTCCAGGTCTGTGGCGACGCCGCGTCGCCGAGCACCGGATCCACTGATAGGAACCGTCCCATGGACGAGGTGTAGTAGCGGGCGTGCATGTAGTCGAGGTTGGCGGACGCCAGGCCCACGTCGTCTCGCTCGTGGCCCGTGAAGCGGTGCTCCTCGACGTCCGGGGAACCGTCGAAGGCGAAGGTGCCGAAGGGATAGTGGGTGGTGAGGTCGCCCACCACCGCGCCATTCGCGTCCGTGATCAGACGCGTGGTGCCCAGGTGGTCGTGGTGTAGGTGACGCACGGTGCCGTCCGCCAGGGTGGCCACCACTTTCGACCCCGCACGGATGTAATCCTTGGCACGGCTCCACGTTCCGGACGAGTCCCGCTCGAAACGGCTCAGCAGGCCGTTGCCCGGATCCCGCGACATATACGCCTGCTCGCCCGTTCCCTGATCCAGGATGGCGAAACGCTCTCCCGACGCCGTGTAGAGGAAGAACCGCTCTTTGCCGTTGCCCTCCAGCACCGTGATCCGGTTGTCCGGCGCGTACTCGTAGTTGAAGGTCTGGCTCGACTCCGTCCACGACGTCATATTCCCGGCCAGATCGTAGCCGGCCAGCGACGACGACAGACGGTTCGTCGCGGGGTCCGGCGACAGATGGCGTGTGGCGTCCCCGCTCCGCGCGATCGAAAGAATATTGCCGAAGACGTCGTAGCTCTGGGATTCCTGGTCCGTGCCCGTGGCCGTCACCACCGTCGATGCTTTCAGGCGGCTCACCAGGTCGTAGGAGAAGCTCTCCTGGCCGATCGCATAGATATTCCCGGCCCCGTCGTATTCGTAGACCCCCGACTCCCACAGCGGCGTGCTCGGGTTGTGCACGATCCGAATCTGGTCGATGGGCTTCCAGATCTCGAAATTCCGCTGGATCTGGTCGCTCACGTTGTTGGCGTGGTGGATCCGGCTCACCTCACCGGTCGCCCGATAGGTCAAGCTGTTCACCCAGCCGGGCACCGAACGGAGCTGATCCACCCGGTACTCCAGGCCTAGGTCCAGGCTCGGAGCCAGGTCCGCGCACGGCACCCGATCGCATTCCGGATAGCCCAAGGTCGTGACGTTGCCTTGCCAATCGTAGGCATATTCCGTGGTGAACGACGCGCCCTGGCTCGAACGGACCGAGTAACGGCTCAGCCGATCTCCGGGCGCCGAATAGTCGTAGGTCTCAGTCACCACATGATTGACTGAGCCCATGGAGCCTGGTCCGGCCGGCACCCGATTGTGCCGACGGGCCTGGTAGAGCCGACCTTCGAGGCGCCCTTCGTCGGGGCCCGTGCCGTTGCCCGTTCCACGGCTGTAGAAATAGTCCACGAACGGCTCTCCGTCGCCGTCGAGCACCTGCACCACGCGGCTCGCCGGATCGTAGGAGTACGACATGTCGTGCACGGTGTCGGCGCCACCGAAATCTTGCTTCAGCCGATTGCCCACCCCGTCGTAGGTGTAGGTGATCGCGCCTTCGATCTCCGGATGGCTCTCCGAGATCAGGAAGCCACTGCCGTCGTAGTCGAAGGTCCGGAGCTGGCCTTGACCACCGCATTGCGCGGACCCGGTATCGTTGTCACCCACGCAGACCTGGGTTAGGCGGTCGCCCTCGTCGTAGCGATAGGTCGTGTGCACGGCTCCGCCGCTGCTGCCCGAGGGCTCGGTCACCCGGATCAACCGACCGAAACCGTCGGTCTGCTCCGTGGTCGTCGACCCCTGCTCACCGCTGCCGGTCCAGACCCCGACCGTGCGCGCCACCTGCCGGTCGCCCGTGTAGACGAAGGTGGTCTGCTTGCCGTCCGGACGCTGGACGATCCGGGGCCGGTCGAACACATCGTGATTCAGGTATTGCGTGAAGAAGACGTCGAAGCCTTGACCCGAGGCGTGCCATTCCGCTTCCCAAGCCATGCGGTCCGCCAGGTCGTAGTCGACCTTGCGCCAGACCTCCCGATCACTCTCGCCCCAAGGAATCAGCCGACGCTCGTCCACCAAGCGACCCTGACGGTCGTAGAAATACCGGCGCTCCGATTCCCGGGTGCTGGTGCACCCGTCGTAGGTCGAAGCGGTCGGTGGGCAGGTCCGGGCCTCGAAGACGAAACCCAAGGGCGTTCTCGGACAGCTCCCGCTGCCGCCCTCGCAGGTCAGGAAGATCTGCGGAAAGGTCAGATTCTCGCTGCCCTCCGCCGGCACGGTGTACCGGAACAGCTGAGTCGCCACGTTCACCGGATTGCCGTTCCTGCGCACCCAGATCCGGGTCAACCGATGCATCTGGTCATAGTCGAGGTAGGTGGTCAGGCCCTCCGTGTCTCGACTCCAGGCGACCAAACCCGTATCCGGATCGATGCCCTGGTCCAGGGTCTCGAGGAAATAATCCCCGTCGTCGGTGAGCACCGTGCGCGAACGCACACCGTTGTCGTAGGTGTGGTCCGCCCAATGGTCTACCGCCGCGCTGCCCAGGCCGAAACGGATATTCGGATTCACCCCGGGCTCGCCGTCGTATTCCGGATCCCCACCCAACACCCGCTCCGAAGTGACGTTGCCCTCACCCACCAGATCCTTGTAGACGGTGAGCACGTCCCGCGACGAAGGGGTGCTGCCCCGTAGCCGACGCATGTGGTGAAGGAAACCCGTGTCCGGATCGAAATCGTAGAAGATCCGCTGTTGCACGGTATCCGAGCATCCAGCGATCGAGCCGCCTTCGTGCCGGCATTGCTCCACGTACAGGCCGAGCAGCCACCGATCTCCCGGGGCCGGCGTGAAGTCGGGTCCGGTTTTCCCAGTCCCGTCTTCCTCCATGTTGAACGAGGTATAGGTGGTCTTCTGAATGCCCTGGCTGCCTTCGAAGCTAGAAAGCTGAACCTGCTTGCGATAGTTCCCCAGACCGTCGAAGTCCTCGTAGCGACTCTCGATCCACCGATCTCCGTCATCGTGGTACACCGTCTGGCGGCGCACCAGCCGCTTATTCCCGTCCTTGTCGTCGACCCCCGACGGGGCGTCGGTCTCGTAGGCCACCCAAACACTGCGCAGAGCACCGCCGCCGGGGTTCGCGGGATCAAAAACCTCCTCGGAGAGATAAAGGCCGTGGGGCTCGGCGGGATCCGGAGGATCGTTGTAGTAGACGCCACCGCCATCGGGCAGGCAAGGCGTGAACGGCAGCGCTCGACGCGCACGGAAATGTGGACCTTGGTCCGGACCCAGCTCCGCCAATGAGAAATAGTGACGGGAGTGCCGCGTCGGGGTCAGCCCAGGGCTTTGATCCGGGTCTCCGGCAAAGAACTTGAGGTCCGTCGATCGGAAACACGGTTGAAACCGCTGAATACCCGGCTCCTCGCCGTCGGCCTCGAATTCAGCCCGTTTCGTGTCGTATTCCCAGGTCACCACCTCCTGCTCGAGACCCTCCTCGTCGAAGATGAACCGTTGCTTCTTGGCGACCCCGAATACCCGCTCGTGGGCTGCCGGGGTACGGCGTTCGATATTCGGAATACCGTATTCGTCGGTGTACTCGAAGCGATAGTGCAACCCCGTGCTCAACCGGATTTGCTGCAAGGCGCCGGCCATGGCGCCGTCGATGAGCGTTCCCCCCACCCCCGACGTGTTCACCTCTTCCCGGTGGTAGTCCATGCGGTAGAAGGAACCGTCCGGCAGTTGGAGCTCCTTGAGCAGCTCGACACCGGGGATCTCCGGCCCTAGGCTCGTGTTCCCCAAGATCTGGTCACAGGTCTGAAAATCCTCGATCACCGTGAGCTCGAATTGATGTCGGTCGATGGTGGCAGGGTCGTGGTAGACGAAGTCGTAGGTCGCGCTCTGCCCATCGAAGGCGGTGAGGATCACCTGCATGATCTTCGAATAGGCAAAGGCCTCGGTCGTCGTGTCGAAGTGGACCTCCTGCCGGCGACCGTGATCGTCGGTAAGGATCCAGGTGAACGCCCCATACTCGATGGCGACCTGGTTGCCGAACGCATCGGCGATCAGGGTCGGGCGGAAGTTCTCGTACGGCCCCCCGACATCGCGGAATTCCTGGTGGGAGCCGTCGGGCAGCTCAAGCTTTCGGCAGGGGCTCGAGCCCGGGCTCTGGCAGGTCGCATTGACGAGCATCCGGATGAAGGAACCGTCCCGGGTGTGGTAGACACCGGGATAGGTCGTTTCGTCGTCCCAATGGAGCTCGGGATGCAGGCCATGAAAGGAGCCGTCGCCGGAGACGTAGGTGAAGGCAGGACGGGTGGCGTCGGGCAGGAGGTCCTCCACCGGGGCGAAGCGCCCCAGGTTCAGCATCCAGCCCGGACCCGCGTTGGAAAGCCGATCGAGGGTCTTGGCGTAGAAAGGATTCTGAGCGCCGGGCTCGTCATTCTTGCGACATTCCAAGCGGCTCGACGCCTTGACCTCCCAAGGATTCGAGTTGTAGACCAGGGTCAGGCCGTAGGACAGGCCGCCGTTCACCGGATAGCTCTGACCGAGGGGGATCCGCAGACTCAGATTGCCGTTGAACAGATTGACCGAGTCGATGTTCTCGATCGCGTGCACCGTGTCTGGAGCGTTGCCCTTTTGCAGCTCCGACCATTGGGCGAAGGGCGCCGAGTCTTGGGCAACGGCCTGGCCGGCGGAGACCAGGAAGACGAGCACCAGAAGACTCAGAACGAGTCGCCAAGCTCCATGTCGGGGACTTTGACGGGATGTCTGATCGAAAGATGGATCGAAAGATTTACTTGTATATTTCATCGGAAGCGTCCTTTACGAAAGATTTTCCATAGAAGTCGAGATTGGGGACGAGGGGCAGGCGTCGGGAAGGCCCATGGCATGCACCTTCCCGACCGCCGCCCCGAGCATCAGTTGTCGAGAGTCCAGATCTGCACGTCGTCGAGATAGAACACGCCCTCGACCGCATCATGGACTCCGGCCACGGCACCCAGGTGCAGGCTGTCGAGACCGCTCGCGTCGTTGTCCAGACCCGTCAGCTCGAGGGGAGCCTGCCCAGCCACCGTCAACCGAATGCCACCGTCGTCGGCACCGTCAGCGCTGGCCTGCCACCACTCCAGCCCAACCCGTTGACCGGTTCCGGGATCCGCCAGCGGGACCCAGGGAGTGCTCGGCCATCCGCCGTCATCCCTCTGGCTCCAGGCCTTCACATAGAAGGAACCGCCCAGGTTGGCGATGCGAAGCTGCAGACGCCACCCGCCGTCACCGATTCCGCCCAGGAGATACATGGTGTTGGTCAACGGCATGCTCAGGCTCGCGGGATCGATCAAGAAGCTCGCCACCCAATGGCGGGACCCCTCGATCGCGGAGCTCTGCACCTTGGTGATCGTCGGAGTAGCGGGTGTCACCGCCACCTCCAGGCCTCCGCTGCCGCGCAGCGCCGCCGCCGCCGACACGGTGAGACTGCCGCCGAGCTCGGTCGTCGCATCCCAGATCGGGTGGATCTCCGTGTCGAGACGGTCCAGAACCCGGTTCCGCCGCGGGCGATCCCCGTGCCAGATCTGGACGTTGTCGAGGTAGAAGGTCCCCTGGGTCGTGGGGGCGATGGAGGCCGCGGCTCCCAGCACCACCGTCTCGATGTATTGCTCGTCATTGTCGATCCCCAAAGCCTCGGCGACTTGCACACCGTCGATGCTCAGACGAATGCCACCGTCGGAGCTGTCGACCCGACTGGCCATCCACCATTCGACTCCGATCTCCTGCGCGGTTCCGGAACCGGCCAGGTCCACCCAGGGCGTGGTCGCCCAGGCGCTGTCGCTGGTGCCGTAGAGGCGCAGGCGATACTTGCCGTCGGCGTAGCCCAGGTGCAGGTGATAGGCCCAGCCCGAGGCTCCGACGGCTCCCAGCAGGTAGAAGTCCTGCCCTTCGTCCATCGCGAGGGTCGCCGGATCGAGCAAGAAGGAGGTGCGCACGTGCCCCGCCCCTTGGACATCCGTCGACACCAGCTGTACCGCGCCGGCACCCGGATTCAGGTTCACGGTCAGCCCGCGGAAACCGTCGAGGGCTGCCTCGGCCTCGAGGCCGAAGTGACCGCCGATCTCGAAGACGTAATCCCACACGTCGTCCAGCGCATCGACCTCGAACCCATCCACGGCCATGGCGGTCCGCTCCCCGGCACCGCTGCAGACTCGATAGTTGTCGAGGGCGTAGCTACCCATGGTTCCGGCGTCGATTCCCCACAGGGAGCCGATCTGGGTCTGCAACCGACGCGCGGGCTGCATATGGTCGTCGAGACCGGAAGTCTCGTGCCGCAAGACCCCATCGATCCAGAGCCGATTCCAGCCGTCGGACGCCGCCCAATCGGAGGCCGCGCCGCCCTCGAGCCGCAGATGGTGGGGGCCGGGATCCAGGGTCTGCCAGGGCGATCCGATCGCGGAGCCATCGTCGAGATAGCTGACCACGCGAACCAGATGCCGGCCGTCCAGATATCCCAGCCAGAGGAAGAGCTGCCCGGTAGCCAACAAAGGATGGGACTCCCCGTGGGCCATGGTCAGATCGCTCGGATCGAACCAGAAAGACACCACCGGATCCGAGCTGTAGCGCATGCTCGTCTCACCCAGAAGGGTCGACACCGCGCCGGCGCCCAGCTCCACTTTCAGGCCGCCGAGCCCCTGCATAGCGGCCTCGGGGGTCTGGGTGAGCGCGCCTCCCGTCTCGTTTCGATTCGGCCATTGGGAAAGGTCATCGGCCTCGAAATCGTCGAAGAACGCGACCTCACACGGCGACTCGGCCTCGATCACGACCGTGGCCGTGGTGGTGAGACCCGTTCCGTTGATGCGACGGATTTCGTAGGTGAATTGATCCTCACCCGCAGCCCAGAAGCCCGGGTCGGGTAGGTAGCGGAACCGGCCGGAGAAGAGGTCGAGCTCGCCCTGGGCGGTGCTGGTCCAGCCGACGATCTCCACTTGATCGCTGGGATCGTCGTTGCGGAAGAGCTTCGCCAGGGGGATGTCGAGCTGGCTGGTGCCCTGGAGCATCAACAACCGATCGTCCCGCGAGCTGACATCCGGCGGATCGACCTGGATGGACACCGTCACCGGATCGGTCCGCATCTTCCAGGACTCGTTCGAGTGTAGAGGATTGCGCTCGACCAGGTCGTTGCGCGCCACATAGGTGAACGAGGTCGTGCCCACGAAGCCGGGTTGCGGATGGAAGGTCAGCTGCCCGGGTGTCGACAGGTCGAGGGAGCCGTGTGCACCCGGCACGGAGGTGATGTCCTCCACCACCATGATCAGGTTCATGCCGAAGCCCTGGTCGTTGCCGAGCAGCTCCGAGAAGGGGATCGTCAAGGAACGGCCGTGATCCAGGTCGTAACTCTCCGGAGCTCCGATGGGAGCGGGGACGATATCCACCGAGATGGTGGCCGTATCGCTCAATCCCGTGGTCGTGTCGGTCAAGGAATAGGTCCAGGACGCGACATCGCATTGGGGATCGGCGTCCAGGTCCCATCCCCCGATTGCCTGCGGGTGCAGCACCCCGCAGGACACCTGGCCCTCCTCTCGCACCTCGAGCGAGTGGAAATCCGGATAGGAATCGTTGTCGAGGAAAATCCCCGGAGGGATGGAGGCGCTGGCCGGGCTGCCGTTCTCGTTCGTAGCCGCCATCAGGAACGAATCGTCGTTGGCGATCGGACCGCTGGGGTTGTTCGTGGTGACCAGGGTCACCGTGGTGAGCGCCGACCCAGGGGTCCCGTGACGATCCACCACCCGGAAGGTGAAGGCCGTCTGACCCGGTGTCGACGGGGCCTGGAAGATCACCCGATCCGGATGCACCTCCACGGGCGGATTGGATTGGGACACGATCTCGTCGATTCGCGTGCCGTCTCCCACAGCTCCTTGGAGCAGCGTGCTGTGATGGAGAACCAGATTCCAGTCCGGATACATCTCGTAGATCTTGTCCGGCACCGACGGTAGGTTGTCGATCGGATTCAAATAGACCGTCGCCAGATCGGAAAGGGTCGGATCCGCGACATGGGTAATGCGATACCGAAAGCTCACCTGGGAGTCGAAGTCCGAATTGGGCGTGAAGGTGAAGGCCGTCGGGGTCTTCTGAAACACCCCACCGAAAGGTGGTGTCGAGAGGATTTCCAGATAGGTCCAATCCACGTCCACGGCACCCGTGGGCGTATCGTCCGCTTCCAGGACCGAGTGAGGAATCGTGAAGGTTCCCCCGTCCGCCGGGACGTGGAAGGTATTGTGCGTCGCCACCGGCTGCTCCGGGGGTGGGGGTGGCTCCTCGTTACCGATGCGCAGCCAATCGATCGAGACCGGCGCCCCTTGGAATTCGAGGCGCAGGATCTTCTGCCCATCGGTCAACGACACTGCCGGATAGGTTAGGGTCTGCCAATTGCTGTGGGTGCTCGGAACCGCCAACACGGTTTGGGCTTCGATCCCCTGGGCTCCGAAAACGGTCACTCCGAGCTGACTCGCTTGATGGCCGGAAAAGCGCAGCTCCAGCTCGTGAGATCCCGCCGCGACGTCGAGGGTGTACTCCAACCACTCTCCCGGCTCGGCCCAGCTGACGATCACGTTCTCGCCGCTCACCTGGGCATCCACCCATTCCCCGGCACGGAATTGGGAGCCGGAAGGGGCCAGGTGCTCCACCGTGGAATCGTAGTAGGCGTCGCCCGGATCCCCTTTGTCGTAGAGCTCGGCCTCGATCTGGCCGGGCACTTCCTGGGGCCCTTCGCCGAAGGCCTCACGGGTATCCCCCAGGGCCGACAGCCGGAACGCATCCAGCTCGAAACCGGCCTGTTGAACGCTGAGCCTCACGACTTTCTCCCCGGCGGCGAAGGTCGGAAGGTCGAAGACATGGGCCTGGGACCAGCTGCCGACGCCGGCCGGCAACGGTACGGAGCGGGAGATTCCGTCCGAATTGCTTTCGAAAAGAAGGCTACCCGCGCCCTGGCCGTCGAGGGTCTTGTATTTCACGGTCAGCGCATAGCGGCCCGCGGGAATATTCAGGGTGTATTCCAGCCACTCTCCAGCCACCAGGTCGACCATCACGTTGCGACCGTCCCCGTCGATATGGTCGTCCATACCTTCGTCGGGCCGTAAGGGATTGGCGCCGCTGTTGCTGCTCGGGGTCGTATCCGAGTAAGCGACCGTCTGGCCACCGACGTCGTAATGCTCCGCTTCGACCCAGGCGGGCATGGTGGGAGCGGTACCGCCCCAGGGGGCCTGGCCGGGTGGAATCTCCGTGGTTAGGTTGTTGACCACCGTGAGACCCGCCGGGGTCCACTCGAGGCGATAGAGCACCTCACCGCCGGGACGGTCGATGCAGCGCCGAGCGCCGTTGACCTGCGCACAGATCTCCTCACCCACCCGCTCGACGTAGTCGGTCCGGACACCCGAGGTCTGTCCTGGGCTCAGGTACTCCCCCCATCCATCGTTGTAGATCACGGAAGCGTAGAGCGACGGGGTATTGACGTTGCAGGCCTCCTGCCGGCCGTCGTCAGCCAGGGGACCGTCGGTTCCGAATCGGGAAAGCGTGGCTTCCGTGGTGCGCTCGAAGACCATCGAGCACGAGTAGTTGTCGCTCGAGTCCTCGGCGGGATGCCAGTCCGCGTCGATATAGCCGACCAGGCGACCCAAGCGCTCTCGACTGGCGATGGGGTTCTCGACGAACGCCGCGAGATCCGCCCGTTCCGCTTCGGTGAGCCCGAAAATCGATGCCGGGAGGTGGTGATCCTCGAGGAAAACCATGCCGCCGTTGGCGGCCAGAAAATCGGTCCCGCCGAGACGCAGGGCGACCCGCAGGTTCCAGAAATAGTTATTGGCGTTCATGCCCTGCCTGTTGAGATGTCGCGGATAGGCGGCCAGGGCGAGCGCGGTGAAATAGTGCGCGGGTTGATCCGAGCTGACCTCGACGCCGAGCGGGATGGTCCCGTGTCCGGTCGAAATACAGGTATTCGACTGGCGGCGGGTGGCCGCCCCTCCGACGATCATGCCGTTCCATTCGGAATGGGGATTCGTCAACGTGTAGACGTCCGAACCATTCTGCTCACAGACCTGGGTGGTCAGCATGGTCATGGTGCTCAACGGGGCGTTCCGGGCCACGAGGGAATTCACGGTCCAATAGGTCCGCAGCCAGCTTCGCAGGCCGTCGATCAACACCGTATCGTTGGTCTGGATCGCCCGGTCCAAGGCCAGCATGTAAGAAGCCGCGTGCCAGGTTCCGTACAAGGGCGCCAAGATCTCGTTCCGACGATATTGAGGCCCAGCGTCGCTCATCCAGCCCGTATCCCGCTGTTCCTGGAGATAGGACACGAACCAATCTCGGGAAGACGAGTGACCACCGGTGGGCCGATCGACCCCGGAGTAGTAGCTGGCCGCATGGCAGAGCAGGTGCTGGTTGGGTGAGCTGCTGCCACCGATACCCGTGACGTAGTCGATGGTGGGCCAATCGAGGTTCGTCTGACCGCCGACGGCGCGCAGGAGCTCGTTCCAGCAGCAAACTGCTTTTTCCTCGCTGCCCGGACATCCCTCCAAGGGTTCCGTCGGCAAGTCGAGCAGAGCGCCGCCACCACCGCCACCGCCACCACCGCCACCGCCACCGCCACCACCGCCACCGCCACCACCGCCGCCGCCACCACCACCGCCACCTCCACCCGGGGGCCTGACCTCGAGATCGACGGTGGAGGAGTAGCTTTGGCCACCCACCTCAACGGTGTAATGCAGCTGACAGGTAGTGGTCGAGATGATCGAGTGAGGGAAGAACTGCACCGTGCCGTCCAAGTGCTCCGACGCCGTGCCTGGGCATTGGGTAGCATCCACGGACCGCAAGAGCATGGGTCGGCCTGCCACATCGAAATCGTTGGCCAGCACGTCGATCATGATCGGGGTGCGATCATCGGTGTTTGCCATATCGGGGCCCAGCTGTGGCGGAGCTCCGTGAGCTGTCCAGGCTATGGACAGCAACAAGACCAAAAGAAGAACAGACCAGATTTTCATGTTTTACTCCATTCAATGAGGTACAGCAGTCCCGCCCCACCCGTGGGAGGGTTGAAGACAATCTCGAAAAAAACCTATAAACAGACATCCTGAGATGGATGTCCATCGAGGATTCGCAGCCCGGCGCCCAAGGACGCAGAGCGGGGCTCGTCTCGCTCCGAGCCCTGCGCTCAGGGGTTGAGCAATGCGCTCAATCCTTGAGCAGACACAGCCGCTAGAAGAGCGGATGTCGACTGGATAACGCCCGTGGCTGGCGAGGTTGGGATGATTCTTTGCGACCATGCATCGGTATAGAGCAATGCCGATGCCGGCTCCGGCCGCGATGACTCGACGGGCTCGATCCACCCTCCACCACACAACGACACCATCCTAGCCGAGCTCGGCGACGGCCTAGTGAATGCCGGCACCCTGGCTCGCGGTGCCACCCGCACGATTCAGACCGTGTACATGCAGCCCCGGGCCTGCGATGGGCGTCTATCCCTGTGCCGCGGGTTCACATCCACGGTCGACGGGTCTTCAAGAAGGAAGGTTAGGTTTTCGAGCAGGAAGGCTGGATCTGCGAGAAGGAAGGTTGGGGCTGCGAGAAGGAAGGTCGGGGCTGCGAGAAGGAAGCAGTCACCGTTCAAATGGGTCGCCCGAGCCACCTCGACTAAAGTCGCGTGGTGAAGACGGCTCGGCCCCGCCGTCGTTGTCGGCGAGCAGCTCCAGTTTTGGAGTGTTCTTCAGGATGGATTCCGGCCGCTTGGAGGTATTTCGGAAGGTTCCTCTGCTTGCGACCTCGTCCAACGATCTTCTTCGAGGGCGATCGAATCAAGACGCTCTTTTAGACCCCTTGCTTCCTCATGTCGACCAGACGCCAGAAGCAAGTCTCGTAGCGCTGAGACGGCTGTTCCGTACTCGGAGTGCTTTGCCGGGTACGCCTGTTGCTCAAAAAGCTTCAAAGCCCCGCGAAAAAACGATTCTGCCTTCTCAGGGTCATCGCTCGCTCGTTTACCGGAACCTGGATTCGTGCTGGGAGCGTACAAAAAGCCCAGGTCGAAGAGGGCGATTGCAGTCCTTGGATCTTCTTCACCGAATTGAGCCCGGGCGATCGCGACGGCCCGTTCCATAAGTTGCACTGCTTGGGAGTGATCCACCTCAGCCTCTTCGTAAGCACTCTTCCTCAAAAGCTCAAAGAGAGCTGGGCTACTCTCGTAGTGCATCCCGCTCACCTCATGAACCCCCTCAGCCAAGATCTCTCTGCGACGCTGAGGATCGCCGTGATTCCCTGCTTGTTCCCTAGCCAAGCTCAAGTAGCTCAAGGCCATTAGGGAAGCCGCATGCTCCCGATCCGCAGCCATCTCTGCTGCCTTTCGGCAGACTCTGGCCGCATCCAGGAGTTGCTCATACCTATCGCTCCGCGATTCCCCTTGCGCAGCTCGGGGCTTCGAAAAAAGGTCATTCAGGTTTTCGATAGCGCGATCATGCATGCTCTGACAATCGTCCGCAAGTGTCGCCGAGCCCGCTTCCTGCGGCGGCTCTGATTGAAGCGCCGCCATCGGGATCAGCATGCCAAGAGTCAACACAATCACCAGCTGGAATTTCTTTTTCTTCATGTCGTTCACCAGAGTATCTCGCAAGCGTCTGCCACTGCGCGAGAAATACTAGCTGACCCAGGGGGATTTCCCGGTCCGACTGAGCCGTCACCATTTTCGCGCTGCCCGGCAACATGTAAAGCCTCGTGGAGGATGATCACGGCGGCCTGACCATCATTGAGGTTCACGAAGTTGGGACAAAGGAGAACTTGAATATTGTGACTTTGCCCTACATGGGTTGCAACGGACTCCGGCTCGTCGCAGGTCGATTCAGGAGCGTTCTGACCGTTTCGCCATTGAATCTTGCTCAGAAGCCACTCCGGATTTTCGGTGAGCGGCGAATTCGCGAAAAGAGACCGGCATGTTTCATGCTCTTGTAGCTTCCTTAGAGCTATTCGCTTTCCAGCGGTCAATTTTCGATCCTGAGAAAAAGTCGTATCCGAGCCCATCAAGAAGGCCGGCCCATCAAATTCCCCCGAGCCGTTAAAGGAGCCTCTGCCGTCGACAATGTCCGGACGCGTATTCGGATTCTGAGCAGGAGCTGCCCACCCGTCCGGCGATCCCGAGGATTCCGGGCATCGAATTTCAATGGTGGAGCCGGACTCGAAGCTCCAAGTAATGCAGATACAGCTGGGATCGAAACTGCACCGGCTGAGATGGGCTTCCGCACGGTAGCCCACAACTAGGTTCAGAACGAATAAACAGAGCACAGCCCATAACTTGGGCGGCCTAAACATAGCTTGGCCCTCATATTTGCGATCACAAGACCGCCTGGAGACATTTGCGCGCCCACTCCGAAGAATGAGGTCCCATATGGACTACCTTAGACGCTTCAATTCCCGCTTGGAATGTTTCTCTTCTTCCCGCGGAAAATATCAAACGCGATCCAGGGACGCCAACCCCTACTCCGCCACAGCCGACCGGCGAAGGAGACCATACGCGGCAAGACCGAGCAGCAGGGCCATGCCGAGGAGCCCCCACGGGCTCATGGCGGGTACCTCAACGAGGGGTAGGCCAGGAGCCCCGAGCAGCTGGCTTCGGATTCCGCGGCTGTCGTCGTCACCGTTTTCTTCCTCCCACACCACCAGCCAATTCGTGCCTTGGGTTCCACGGGCGATGCGCGAGTTGTCGGCGATCTGATCGGACAAAATGCTTTCGGTGGTGATGGTGCCGTTGTTGGAAAGCTGACCCCAGTGGGTGCTGTCGTCGAAGCTGTTGGTGGACACCAACGCCACGTCCGAAGCTCCACCCCGGGCGGCGAACACGCAATCTCCGTCACCTACAGTGGGATAGGAAAGGAAATGGGTCGACTGGAGATCCGCATCGTACTGACGGGCGAAAGTGCCGCCGCTGAAACCACCGGTGAACACCACCCAGAAGCTACCGTCCGGTGAGACCACCAAGCGGCTACAGTCGTAGGCCCTGGATAGGCTGGTCGCAACCACTCGTCTGAACGGATCTTGGGGATCTCCTTGGGAATCGAAGGCATAGAGAAAGACGTCGAAATCGTCGACTTCGAAGAGGCTGCTGACCGCTACCAAAATCGAGCCGTCCGGGAGGAACGCAGGATGCCAGGCCCTCATGGTGGAGAAGGCGCCGAAGCTCTCATCGAAAAGGGATTGCAGCTCGACACCCTGGGGTGAGAAAAGCGCACCGGCCAGTCGCAGGCTCGGCGTACCCGCTGTCGGCAGCCAGACCACGACGAAGCTGCCGTCATCGCGGATCGCCAGCCGGGGATGGGAAGACGCGCCGGCTCGATCACTCAGCACCAGGGGCACGGAGGGGCTGCCACCGCTCGACACGAAGGCTGCCATCAGCCGCTGCTCAAGGCCCCGGTCTTCCTGCCAGATCACCAACAAGCCGCCGTCCGGCAAAGCTCCGACGTCGGTCCACGTGGTCGCCGAGGCTCCCGGCTCCGAAACGCGTATATCGGTTCCCATCGGCAGGCCGTCCTGCGAGGACACGAATCGCAAAAACACACCGGGACCCTGGCCGTCTGCTCCGTCGGGGCTGGACCATGCAACCGCGTATTTTCCTGCCAAACTGACCACCGAGGGATATTCCTGGCGACCGGTGGTGTGGGCATTAACCGTTTGCGACGGACCTACGGCCTCGACGGGTTCTTGGGCCGACAGATCGTTTGGGGTAGCGATCAGGCCAACCATCACTGCCAAGGCCAGGATTTGGGCGTTTCGGAACATTGGCTGCATGATTCCTCCAACAAGAAGTCATTTGGGCCGAGATCATTACCGGATTCACTGACAGCTTATCGGGGCAACAGCCACATCACAACCTCGACTTGCCAGGGACACCCGCACCCGTGACGTTACGACTTTGCCTCGGGTCGAGCCGGGTTGCGGGCATCGCGGATCCGAGCATCAGATCTCGCGTTAGTCCATGAAAGCTTTTACTCAACCCCCTGCGAGGAGACCCCCAGATGTGTCGATGGGTGACCGTTCTCTTATTCTGTTCCTTGGCTACCGCGATATTCGTCCAGCCCGCACCGGCTTGTCATGTCGCGGCCAAGCTCCACTATGAAAAAGTCCCGGCCGAGGAGCGGGCTCAGCGCTTCAGCGAGCTCGAAGCCAAGTGGCTCAAATTCAATGCCGAGATGAATATGAGCCACATCCCCTATCAGCTTAAAGCGGCATCCGCCTGTGTCGAAGGCATGGCGGACATCTTCCCCTGCTCCAATGTGGACTTGCTGTCTCATCTGACCCTGGCGGAAATCGGGGGCGGCAACGGCAACGACAATTGGGGTTGGATGGACAAGGAAACCGGCCGAGAATTTGCCCTGGTAGGTCGCACCAACGGCACTGCCTTCGTCGAGATTACAGATCCGGAGAATCCGGTCTATCTCGGCAACCTGCCGACCCACGCCACCACCTCCACCTGGCGCGACATCAAGGTTTATAAGAACCACGCGTTCATCGTCGCCGACAACAACTCCGGCCACGGCATGCAGGTGTTCGACCTAAAACAGCTTCGGGACGTCGCTGCGCCCCCCGTCACCTTCTCCAACACCGCCCACTACGGCGATTTTTCCTCGGCCCACAACATCGTCATCGACGAAGAATCGGGTTTTGCCTACGCGGTGGGCAGCAACGACTGCAGTGGCGGGCTGCACATGATCGATATCCGCACACCCACCGCGCCGACCTTTGCCGGTTGCTTCGGTGACGACGGCTATACCCACGACGCCCAATGCGTGACGTATCACGGTCCGGATACCGAGCATGAGGGCGATGAGATTTGCTTCAATTCCAACACCGACTCCCTGACCATCGTCGATGTCACCGACAAGAAAAACCCGGTCATGCTCTCGCGCACGACCTACGAGAATTCAGGCTACACCCACCAGGGCTGGCTGACCGGGGATCAGGCGACGTTCGTGCTCGACGACGAGCTCGACGAGCTCTTCAACGGCAACAATACGAGAACTTTTTTGTTCGACGTGTCGGATCTCGAGCAACCCACCTTGCGAAAGACCCACAACGCCAAAACCGTCGCGATCGACCACAATCAATACGTGCACGGCAACTTCGTCTACCAGGCGAATTACACCACCGGTTTGAGAATTCTGTCGCTGGCTGACGGTCTCGACAACCTCGAAGAAGTCGCCTTCTTCGACACCTTTCCCGCCAACGACAGCAACTCGTTCAGCGGAGCCTGGAGCGTGTATCCGTTCTTCGACAGCGGCGTAGCGATCATCAGCGATATGAATCGTGGTCTCTTCGTAGTCCGCCCGCGGCTCGACGACTTCCAGGGCCGGCTTTTCCTCGACGGCTTCGAGACGGGAGATACCGGGGGTTGGTCGGAATCGGCTACCACCCCGCCACCGCCGGTGACGACCGATGGCGAGGCCGCTACACCGAGCTCCGAAGCGGCCACTAAGGTCGAGACTGCGGATCCAGCTCCGGCGCCGGCTAGAGCCGGCCTCTGAGCCCCGGTAGAAAAAGGGGCCCAAATATGAATCGGCCCCCGGAGAGGAATCAGTCCGGGGGCCAAATTCACCAGCTGCGGGCGCAGCAGACTCGGCTATCTGGAACGAGCAAGGCCATCAACACGTGCTCTTTTTTTGTCGGCGGGCCGGTCAGGCCGGGCGACGGGCACCGGGGGCGAGCCCGGTGGAAACCGTGGCGATCGAGAGTCCGATTTCCGCGGCTTTGTTTTCATAGTGTGGGGCCGACGGCGAAAAAATATAGGCGAGCGAAAATTTTTCAGATTTTTTCGGCCCGTCAGCGAGGGCAGCGCATTTCCACGGGTTCTTGGCCCGGCAGCACGAAGCTCCATCCCGGACGAAAGGCCTGGATTCCAACCAGGGGCTCGCCGTTGGGCCCCAGAAGCTCCGGTCCTTCCGAACGCTTGAGCGCGTCGACGTCGATCACCAAGGCGCCATCCTTGCTCGAGGGTGCGATCCCCTGCCATCCATCTCCATCGAGGTCGAGCAATAGGTATTGCTCGTCCAAGATCTGCAGCTCACGTTTCCGTTTCTTCTTGCCACGTACAAACGAGCGCAGATTTAGGGCAATTTCACGCACGCCCTTTTCATAAGGCGGCTCCAGCTCGTTCTCGCTCATCACACCGTCGCCGTTGCGGTCGAGCCAAAGGTAGAAGTGGCGCCAAAATCGATCGAGACCCGTCAGCTTGAGGTCGCCATCGGTATCGAAGGGCTCCAACGTGTTACAGCCCCGTTTCCGCGATGCGCTCGACGGCTGGGCCGGTTCCGAGTCCGCGGCAGACGCGACTGGCTCGACTTCGGTCTTGGCCGGCTCCGGTGCGGTCGGCTCAGGTGCAGCCGGCTCCGGTGCGGTCGGCTCAGGTGCAGTCGGCTCCGGTGCGGTCGGCTCAGGTGCGGCCGGCTCCGGTGGCGGAAGCTCCTCGAGCTGCCCTGCCGGTACCGGCTCCTGGTCGTCGGAGGTCAGCTCCTGCCATAGCTCAGAGCGCTGAGGCTCCGGCAATGAGGACATCAGCCGCTCGAGCTCGGACCAAAGCTCACGGATCCGCGCTTCCGTAGAGCCCTGAGGGCTCGACGACGGCTCTGAGCCCTGGGATTCAGCCCGGATTGCGGCTGCTGAGCTCAGACCCAGGGCTGAGCAAAGAAGGAGCACGGGCAAGAACATGCTCCGCTTCACGGCGGCAGGGCTCACGGCCAGAGAACTCACGGCAGGAGCGCCACGATGCGGACCGGACCGCCGGAGCCCCCTTGGATGCTCATGGGCAAAGCGATCACATAGGCGCCGGTGGCGGGAAGTTGCTCCAGCCCGGTGATGTTCTCGAGCCCGGGGACGTTGGCGCCATTGGCCACTTGGTGCACGATGAAGTCCGCCGACGGACCGTAGTCGATGGACGCTGTGTCCACCCCCAACACCCCGACCTTTCGCTCCTCCACCAACAAACGGGCGGAATCCTCGCCGAAGGACGGAAAATGCAGATTCGACGAATCGCCGGGGGTGTCATCGCCGAAATAGGCCAGCCGGTCCGGCCAGCGCTTGCTCCAACCCGTGTGCAACAACACGATGGAATCCGCCGGCACCTCGCCGTGACGCGCTTCCCAATCCAGCACATCCTGGCGGGTCAAACGATAATCCTGATCGGCGGCCGCCTTCTCGCTCACATCGATCACCACCGCCGGTGCCATCAGGCGATCGATCTCGACCTGGTCCGCAGTGTGTCGCCCTTCGGCAAAGTGGATCGGCGCGTCCAAGTGGGTGCCACCGTGCTCGGGGGTGCAAAAGCTGTTGGCGGCGTAGAAGAAACCCGCCGGCGTTTGACCGAAGGACAGCACCTCGAGCTCGAAATCCGTCGGCGAGGTCGGCCAGTAGAGGGTGTCCTCGCCGTAGGAATAGCTCAAATCCACCACGGTGGCCTGCTCCAAAAGCTCCGCCAGAGAAGGGGCGGCAGGTGCGGTGGATGGCGGGCTCTGATCCCCTTCGCCCGAAACCTCGGCGGCCGGTCCCGCGCAGCCCGTCCAAAGCCAGGCCACTGCCAGAAGCATCGAGCCGAGCCGGGTTAACCGCTTCGGGTCTCGCAACAACGTCTCTGTGCTGCCCGCTGCCGTCTGCTTCGGATCGTTTGCTTGCTGATGCATCTGCCACCTCCGGCTGGGTGTCTATTGGGCTGAGCCCATCAGGGAATTCATGGGGAGCGAATGTTGGTGATCATACCGTCACCGAGCGCTTTTCGGCCCTGAGCCGGTAAGATCGACCCATGAATCCCGCCTTCGACCCCCGAAGCCTGACCCTCTTCCTCCACGACTGCTTCCGGGAAGACCATCGGTCCCAAGAAGTCTTCGACCTCTACAGCACGAAGGTGGAGCGGAAGCACTTCTTCACGGGCGAGGCCGATCTCCTGGCGGAAGGCTGTATCACCGTCGAGCCCGACCCCCAGCTCGATGCGCTGGCCAAGGTGGCCCACCTTCACCAGACGGAAAAGAGCCTTTCCCTGGGAGTGCTCTTCGCGGTCGGATCGACCGCGTCCGACGACGGCAAGCGCTCCTCGATCTGCGCGCCGTTGGTGACGTATCCGCTGAGCCTCATGGAGGTGGAGGGCAGCGGCGAGCTGATTTGGTGCTTCGACCCACATCGTCCCAGGCTCCACCACACGCTTTTGGGTCGACGAGCCGCAGAGCACGGAATCGCCCAAGAAGCCGTCGAGCGTGTGTTCGAAAACGGATTCAACAAGCTCGAGCTCGAATCGATTCGCACCCTGGGAAACGCCCTCGCTGAGCTGCTTCCGGACCTGGACGCTTCACCCCTGGACGCCTTCCCGCCGCTGGCCGAGGCCGGCCGGCTCAGAAAGCTGCGGACCGAGGCCCGACGCCAGGACTCGGACACCCTGATGCTGGTGCCGGCCATGGTCGCCATGTTGATTCGACGATCCCTGGAGACCCGTGGTGTGCTCTCGGAGCTCGAACGGATGGCGAGCCCCCAGGAAGAGCCGTCGGTACCGCTGATGGCGCTATTCGATCAGCTCAAGCCGGTTCGACACCAAAACCCGGGCCGAGCCGGCAAACCGAATGTCGAAAGCTTGAGCGTCGCCGGATTGAAGGTGAACGCTCCCGCCCTGCTGAGCCGCGCTCAAGAGCAAATCGTAAGAAACGCCGCTCACTTTCCCCTCAGCCTGGTAATCGGTCCACCGGGCACCGGCAAATCCTTCACCATCGCCGCCATCGCCCTCGACGCGCTGGCCCACGGGGACTCCGTGCTCATCACCTCTCGCACCCACCACGCGGTGGACGTGATCGGCGACAAATTGGAAGGGCTGCTCGGACAACAGGACTTCGTGGTTCGGGGCGGCCGAAAGAACTATCAAAAAGAGCTCAAGGAACGAGTGATCGGATGGTTGTCCGGCAACCTGCCCGGTCGTGCCTCCAGCGTTCCCGCCGTTCACAAGACGCTCAAACAGCTCAAGACCTTGGCCGCCGAGATTGAGGACATCGAGACCCGATTGGCGGCCCGCAGCCGGCTCGAGGAGACCTGGGGCCACCATGTCGTCGAAGGCCCCGACAGAGATCGTTGGATCGACCGTCTCACCAGCCGCTATCTGCAATGGAAGCTGGGTCGTGAGCTGAGCGCGCTTCCCAGCTCCTATTGGCAGGAGATGGAGGATTACCGACGAGCTCTCGAGCAACGCCTGGAGCTACAAGCCGATTTGATCCGACGGGCGATCCGGGTTCGGCTGCACCAAATACTCAGCCGCCGGCGTCGTCAGCTGACCCGCTTTCGTGATGCCATCCGCGCTCGCACCGGCCGACGGCGGGAGGACCTCTTCGAAAGCATCGACCTCGAGGTCTTGCTGCACGCCTTGCCCGTCTGGCTGGTGAACCTCACGGACGCCGCTTCCACTTTGCCCCTGAGGCGGCATATGTTCGATTTGGTGATCATCGACGAGTCTACCCAATGCGATATCGCGTCCTGCCTGCCCATGTTGCAACGGGCGAAGCGGGCGGTGGTCGTGGGTGATCCCAAACAGCTTCGACACCTCTCATTCCTCGCCCGGGATCGACAAGAGGCCTTCGCCAACCGATACGGGCTGAGCCCCGAGGCGAAAGCACGATTCGACTATCGCGACAAAAGCATCCTCGATTTGGTGGACGACAACCTCGACGAGCAACAGCAGGTGGTGATGTTGGATGAGCACTTCCGGTCGGTGCCGTCGATCATCGCTTTCTCCAACCGCGAGCTTTATGGGGATCGTTTGCGGGTCATGCAAGAGCATCCCGCCCACGACTACCATCGAGCCCTCTACCTTCGGCGGGTGCCGGGATCGCGGGAAGCGGACGGATCCAATCCGATCGAGGCCCAGGCCCTTATCGAGGCGCTGGAAAAGCGCGTTGAAGAGGAATCGGTCCGACCGTTCAAGATGGTCAGCAGCCTGGGGGTTTTGTCCCCTTTCCGGGACCAAGTGGAGCTGATCACCCAACGGTTGACCGAGCGTCTGGGCTCTTCGGAGATCCGGAGACATCGCATCAAAGTCGGCACCGCCTACGCCTTCCAAGGCGAGGAGCGCGATGTGATGTACCTGAGCTTGGCTCTCGATCCCCTATCCCATCCGTCGGCTTTCCGTTTCCTGGAGCGCAAGGACGTCTTCAACGTGGCCGTGACCCGCGCCCGCAGCGAGCAATGGGTGTTTACCTCCCTGCCCGGCGCGGATCCAGGATCCGAAGGGCAGCCCTGGCACGCAGGCAAGGATTCCTTGGTTCGACGATTCCTGGAACACATGGAGGTCGATCAACCCGTCGCCCCGGCCCACGGCCCGATGGACCCTTTCCTCCAGGAGGTCAAGACCTTGCTCGAGCTGAGGGATTATCGGGTGTGGGCGGCCTATCCTGTGGCCGGTTTGGAGGTAGATCTGGTGGTTGAATCCCAAGGCCGTTGCCTCGGTATCGACCTGGTGGGCTACCCCGGCGCCTACGTCGGTGCGTTCGAGCTCGAGCGCTACCGCATGTTCAATCGCGCCGGGCTGCCCTTGATGCCCCTTCCCTACTCCGCCTGGCACGCTGATGCCGCGGCTTGCTTGCGGGCCATCGCCCAACGCCTGTCACCCAAACCAAGGGGTGCGTCTTGAGCCGTCCGTGCCCATGTGGTCGCTTGGAGCATGGCGAGGTCCTGGACTATGGCTCCTGCTGCGGCCCGCTACACCGGCGGGAGGCCCAGGCCGAAACCGCCGAAGACCTGATGCGGTCCCGATTCAGCGCGTTCCATCTCGGAGAGGTGGACTATTTGCTCGCCACCCATCTTCCCGAGACCGACCTTGCCGATTCCGATGCGCAAGCTCGCTCCAGACTGCGGGCCTCGATCGAAAAAACTCAGTGGATCCGTCTCGAAATCGTCGACGTTGCCGCGGGCGGGTCCCGCGATTCCCACGGCGAGGTGGAATTCATCGCCACCTTCTTGGAAAACGAAACGCCGGAAGACAGAACCCCACAGACCTTGCGGGAACGGTCGACCTTCCGCCGCCATCTCGGACGTTGGGTCTACGTCTCCGGCACGCCGCACATCCAGCCCATCGATCTCCGCACTATCGGTCGCAACGCACCGTGTTGGTGCGGCAGCGGCAAGAAGCGCAAGGCTTGTCATCGCTGACCGGCTAGTCGCTAGCCTGGCTCAATCCTCGGAGAAGCCGGCGTCGCCGTGGACCGGGCAGGCTTTGCGCGCTTCCGCCAGGCGAAGACTCTGCGCTTCCTGATCGCGCACGGCCTGGGCGTCGTAGTCGTCGGCGGATTCCACCCAACCCTGGAGTTGGCTCAACGCCAGCTCGGTGATCGCGTCGATGTGGTCGTCCCGGTCGTTGAGACAAGGGATGTAGCGATAGGTCTCACCGCCCGCGTGCTCGAAGACCTCGCGGTACTCGCGGTCGATCTCGTCGATGGTCTCCAAGCAGTCGACACTGAATCCGGGGCACATGATGTCCACCCGTTTGACGCCGGCGCCCGGCAGGGCCTCGAGCACCTCTTCGGTGTAGGGTTTGAGCCACTCTTCCTTGCCGAAAAGACTCTGGAAGGTCACCAGAACCTTCTTCTCGTCGACCCCCAAGCGCTCCCGCAACAACCGCGTGGTCTTGTGGCATTGGCAATGGTAGGGATCGCCGTTCAAGAAGTAGCGCTTGGGAATGCCGTGATACGACGTGATCAACAGATCCGGCTCACCGTGCTCGTCCCAATGCTCTCGCACCGTGTTGGCCAGGGCCTCGATATAACCGGGAAAATCATGGAATTGATGGATGGTGCGCAGCTCCGGCACCCGACGCCAGGTCATCAGCTCTCGCATCATGGCGTCGAAGGCGGCACCGGTATTGGTGGCCGAATAGTGGGGGAAAAGCGGCAGCAACAAAATCCGATCGCAGCCCTTCACCTGGAGCTCGGCGAGGGCGGTTTTCATCGACGGCTCACCGTAGCTCATGCCCAACACACAGTGGACGGGCGTGCCCAGCTGGGCGCGCAACCGTTGCTCGAGACCCTCGGTGACCCGATCCGAGTAGACCTTCAGGGGTGAGCCCTGGTCGGTCCAAATATTGGCGTAGAGCTCGGCGGATTTCTTCGGCCGAAACGTCAGGATCGGGCCGTTGAGAATGAGCCACCACAGTGGACGGGAGAATTCGATCACCCGCGGATCGCCCAAGAACTGGCGCAAATAGGGACGCAACGCCTTGGCCGTCGGCGCCTCGGGTGTGCCCAGATTGGCCACCAACACCCCGACGGCCCGCGAGCTTCCGTGGTCGAAATTGCGTTCGACGCTGAAGAGATCTTTCGGCATGAAAACTCCCGATTAGGTCCGCTGCTCGTGGGAGACGCGCTCTTGGTGCACGGTTTCAATCAACGCTTGCACGCTTTCGATCGGCGCGTTCGGGGTGATGCCGTGGCCCAGGTTGACCACGTGTCCGCGGGCGGGCACCCGCTCCAAGAGCTCACGGGTCGCGGTCCGCACCGCGTCCGGGCCGGCGAGCAGAATCGCCGGGTCCAGGTTGCCTTGGATCGCCCGATGATGACCGAGACGTCGACGCACCGCTTGTAAGTCGGCCCGCCAATCCAAGGCCAGCCCTTGCCAAGGCAGCTCCAAGGCGTCGTCGATGAGGTGGGGGGCCTCGTGCAAGAAATAAATGACCGGCACCTCGAGGCGCTTGAGCTCTTTGAAGAGATCCACCAAATGGGGCCGAACCAAACGTCGCCAATCCCGCAGGGAGAGCAGACCCCCCCAGGAATCGAAGACCTGCACCGCCTGCGCGCCCCCTTTCACCTGTTGCTCCAAATAGCCGGCGACGAGCCGGGTGAGCTTGCCGAGCAAGAGGTTGAAGGTCTCCGGATCGGCGGCGGCCAGGGCCCGCAGCTGGGGAAATGTCGTCTTGCCGTGACCTTGGACCAGGTAGGCGGCCAGGGTCAGGGGCGCGCCGGCAAAACCCAATACGGTAGCGCGCCCCTGGAGCTCACGACGCACGATTTCCAGGGTCGCGGGCACCTCCGGCGCCACCGTCGCGGGATCCGGCTCGGGCAACGCCTGGATCGCCGAGCGGCTGCGAAGGGGCTCATCGAGCACCGGACCCGGATCGAAGCGAAAGCCCACCCCTAGGGCGGCGATCGGGCTCATGATGTCGGCGAAGACAATAGCGCCGTCGAGCTCGAAGCGTTTGAACGGCATGAGGGTGACGTCCGCCGCCTTGCGTGGATCCCCGGCCAGGTCCATAAAGCTGTGGCTCTTTTTCAGCTCCCGATATTCGGGCAGATATCGACCGGCTTGGCGCATGATCCACAGGGGCCGGCGTTCCGTCGGCTCACCGCGCAGGGCGCGCAGCAACAGATCGTTGGGTGGTTGAGGCTCGTTCATGGGTTTCCTCCCCGCGCCGAGGGGGTGAAGCGATAGCCCACCCCCCGCACGGTATGAAAGAAGACCGGATTTTCGGGGTCCGGCTCGAATCGTTTGCGCAAACGAAGGATGAAGTTGTCGATGGTGCGGGTCGAAGGGAAGACCTCGTGCCCCCAGACATCTTCGAGAATCTCTTCGCGGGTCACGACCTCTTTGGGCCGCGACGCCAGGGTTTTTAAAATCAAAGCTTCTTTTTGGGTCAGAGCATGATCGCGGCCGTCGAAGGAGCGCCCTTGGTAGGACCGCAAATCGACCGTGTTCTCGCCGAACCGAACCATCGCCTCCACCGACGATACCGTCGACGTCCAGCCCCGGCGTCGCAAAATGGCCTTGACCCGCAAGAGCAGCTCTTCGAGGTGGAAAGGCTTGGGAAGGTAGTCGTCGCCCCCCGCTTTCAGGCCACGGATGCGATCGGACACCCCGTCCTTGGCGGTGAGAAAGAGAATCGGCACCTCGGAGCCCTGCTCCCGCGCCATCTCGCACACCGTGAATCCGTCGAGGATCGGCAGCATGACGTCGAGAATCACCATGTCGAAGTTACCCTGCAGCAGCTGATCCAATCCTTCCCGGCCGTTGTTCGCCACGACCACCTGCAGACCTTCGGCTTCGAGATTCTCGGAAATGCCCTCCGCCAGATGGATTTCATCCTCTACCACCAATACGCGCATGCTCATGGTTGCGATTCCTCTTCGGCGGCCACTGCCTCTTCGGCGACCACTGCCTCTTCGGCGACCACTGCCGGCTCGGCCCGGCCGTCGCCTGCGTCGGCTGCTGCACCGCTCCCCACCGGTAAATCGTGGGCGGACGGATCGGCCCGGGGCCACGTGACCGTCAGGACCGCTCCTTGGCCGGGCCCTTGGCTGTGGGCGCGGATGGTCGCCTTTTCCAGGGCCAGGATACGGCGGGTGATCGAAAGCCCGAGACCGGTGCCGGGGCTCGACCGCCGCAGCTCGTCACCCAGACGAAAGAATTGCTCGAAAATCTTTTCAGCGGCCTCGGGAGGGAAGCCGACCCCGTTGTCGATAACGTGCAACACCACGGTTCCGTGCTTGGGCCCAGGATTGCCCGCGGCCCTCAGGGTCACCGTGCCTCCGCCGGCCACCTGGGTGGACTTCACCGCGTTGTCGATCAAGTTGCGCAGCACCGTGCGCATGCCCACCGGATCGGCGTGAATCACCAGATCCTCGGGCACCGGGTCGATGTCCAAACGCACCCCGGCGTCGGAGGCTCGATCCGACATCTCTTCGACCGCTGCACCCAGCACCTCGGACAACCGCAGCCACTTTCGGTTGACCTCCAGCCGCCCCTGCTCCAGCCGGGAGGCGTCGAGCATATTCGACAACAGGGCCCCTAATCGCTCTAAGTCCACCAACAAGCGTTGAACGAGCTTGCGTCGACGCTCCGCCGGTGGCTCCCGCAGCGCCAGGGTCTCGGCGGTGAGCTGCATGCTGGCCAGGGGGCTTTTAAGCTCGTGGGACACCGCGGCGAGGAAATTCCTCTGCCTCAGCCGCAGCTCGGAATCCCGATGCACCGCCCGCCACACCACCGACATGCCGCCGATCAACACCAATAGAAAGAAGCCACCTTCCCAGCTGTATTGGTTGATCCGGCTGCGCCGCTCCTGCCAGAGCTCGAGAGCGGCCTCCGGTGAGACTTTGACCTCCTGCCCTTGAACCACCTGGAGGTGGGGAAAGCGTTGGGCAATCTCCGTCGCCGGCACCCCAGCTGCAATCAGCTTCTGGGCGGCCCATATATCGGACTCGAAATGCGTCCGCTGCCGCTCCTCCACCTCCCGGGCGCGGTGGGCCTGGTCTAGGACCCACCACAGCACCTGGGCGGCCGAAAGCGCCATCAGCACCAGGAACACGATCTGGACCCGACGCTGGCGGGCCCGGGTATCGATCATGCGGTCTCGCTCTCCCCCACGGAAGCCAAGGCTCGGCCCAGGGTGTCCGCCAATTGGTCGATATCCGCTTCGGTGTGGGCGGTCGAAAGGAATCCCACCTCGTACATGGAAGGAGCGATCGCGACCCCTTGGTCCAGAAGTTGATGAAAGAGGTGTTTGTAGAAGTCGGCGCCGTCACCGTCGATACCGTCCGCGGCTCGCGGCGGCTCTCCTGCCTGCAAGCACATCCAGAAAATCGAGCCGACGCGCACCAACGAGGCGGGGCGACCAGCGGCGTCCAGGGTCGCCCCGAGCTTCCCTTCCAGATACGCCCCCAGACTCTCCAAACGGGCCCAGCCGTCGCTCTCTTCCAGCAGGCGGAGGGTGGTGGCGCCGGCGGTCATGGCCACCGGATTTCCCGACAGAGTCCCGGCTTGGTATACACCACCGTTCGGTGCCAGATGATGCATCAAATCCTTGGAGCCACCGAAGGCCCCCACGGGCAGACCGCCGCCGATGACCTTGCCGAAACAGGCCAGGTCGGGGGTGATGCCGTAGTGGGCGGCGGCGCCGCCGGGGCCCACCCGAAATCCGCTGATCACCTCGTCGAAAATCAATAGGGCGCCATGGGCGGAGGTCAGGCGACGCAAGGTTTGGAGGAATTCCGGACGTTGGAGCAACAATCCGTTGTTGGCGGGAATCGGTTCCAGGATGACCGCGGCGATTTCTCGGCCGTGCTCCGCGAAGAGCTGCTCAATAGCGGCCTCGTCGTCCAGGGGTGCCACCAAGGTGTTCTTGACCATGTCTTCGGGCACGCCGGCGGAGGAGGGGGTGCCGAAAGTCACCAAGCCGGAGCCGGCGGCGACCATCAGATGGTCCACGTGTCCGTGGTAGGAGCCGGCGAATTTGACCACCAAGTTGCGACCGGTGGCGCCGCGGGCCAAACGCACGGCGCTCATGGTGGCTTCGGTTCCCGACGACACACAACGCACCTGCTCCAAACCCGGGTACGCGTCGACGATGCGCTCCGCCAGCTCCACCTCCGGCAAGCACGGCGCGCCGTAAGTCGTTCCGCGGGCAGCCGCCTCGGTGACCGCCTCGATCACCCGCGGATGAGCGTGCCCGAGGATCAAGGGTCCCCAGGAGCAGACGAAGTCCAGGTACTCGCGGCCGTCCACGGACGTCAACCGCGAGCCCGACGCGCTCTCCACCACCAGCGGGGTGCCACCGACTGCTCGAAACGCTCGAACCGGTGAATTCACACCACCGGGTAGGACCTTCAAGGCCCGCTCGAAAATCTGCTTGGATTTCTCCCCTGCGCTCATCCATCTTCTCCGTCTCGCGGCCGAGCCGCGGATCTTTTTTCAGTCGAATCGGTCCCTTGGAGCAACTTTTCCATGGCGTCGAGCATACCCGCCAAATCGGGTCGATCGGCAACCCCGACTCGAAATCCGCTGGACTCCAAAGCCCGGGCGGTCGTCGGTCCGATCGCCACCGCCGGCATCGCGCGAATTTTGTCCCATTCCGCCAGGGCATCGAGCCCTTCGATGGCCGACGGGCTACCGAAGAAAACGACGTCTACCTTCATGCTGTCGAGATCGACCTTTCGGCGCACGGCCGTCGCCACGCGAGTCCGGTAGACAGTGATCCGTTGCACGTCGATACCTTCCGGCTCCAACACCTGCTCCAAATCCCTCCGGCCGCGATCCGCGGCCGCGGCCACGACCCGTTGCCCGGGCGTCAACCGATTGAGCAGGTGCCGGGCCAAACCCTTGCCCGTGGGCTCGGGAGACGGCAAATCGCAGCGCCCCAACAAGCTCCGACATGCATCCGCGGTGGTCGGCCCAACGGCGGCGAGCTTCGGCCCGTCCGGCCGCGGCTGTGGCAGCAAACCGGCCGCGGCCTCGACGCCGCGGGCCGAGCTGAAGACCATCCAATCCGCTCGCCCCCACTCCTCCTGGAATCGATCGCGGGTGGTCGGATCCACCACCGGCTCATGCACCAGGCCATCGAGCGCCTCGACCCCATGGCCGAGATCTTCCAGCTCGGCGGCCCAAGCTAGATTACCTTCGCGGCTGCGGGTCAAAAGGATGCGGGCCAAGGATTCGACTCCGTCGGAAGCCTAGCGCGAGGCGAGACGACCCTTGAGCTGGACCACCAGCTCGTCGCCTAGGGCTTCGGGATCCCTGCCACGGGCCTCGGCGCGCGCCATGGCCTTGTCGCCACCGAGCACCGCGACCACCTCCAGCTCCGCTTCCGCGTGTCGGCACCAGGCGCCGAATGCCACATGGCATCCCCCTTCCACCCGGGACAGCACGGCTCTCTCGGCCCGCACCGCCCGATGCCCCACCGCGTCGTCCAGCTCGGCGGCCGCTTGCTCGGCGGGATCGTGAGCTCGGGTTTGGAGCGCCAGGGCCCCTTGGGAAGGCGCGGGCACGAAACGCCAGGGGTCCAAACGCAGCTGGCGAATTCCGGTCATGTCGAGCCCGCCGTCCCGTTCGAGGCGATCCAAACCCGCGGCCGCCAAGAGGATGGCGTCGAAATCACCGTCGCGCAAACGCTCGACTCGACGAGGCAGATTTCCGCGCAGCAGCTCCGTGTGCAGATCCGGCCGAAAGTGGGCCAACAACGCGGTGCGACGGGCGGACGCGGTGCCCACACGGGCCGACTCCCGAAGTGGCAGCAAACCACTGGGGTCGGTCTCGGTGGTATAGGCCGATTCGCGAATCAGCAGCCGATCCGCCACATCCAGGCGCTCGGGCACGGCGGCGATGGTCAAGTCTTCGGGGCCTTGGGAAGGTAAGTCTTTATAGGAATGCACGGCCAGGTCGATGCGTTCGTCTTGCAGCGCTCGCTCGATCTCGCGCACGAAGACCCCGGGTTGGCCGATTTGCGAAAAAGCTCGATCTTGCTGCTGATCTCCCTGGGTGCGAATGGTGATCATCTCCACTTCATGACCCAAGTCGCGCAAACGCTCCGCCACCCAACCACTTTGCACCAAAGCGAGGCGGGAGCCGCGGGTGCCCAAACGAATCTTCATCCACCGTCCTCCAACACTGAAACCGAAAAACCGTCTTCTCTGGATACCGCTTCCTGAAGCTCTTGGGCCAAGGATTCGTCCGCCGCTTGAAGAAACGTCTCGACGGCTTCTATCCCGAGCTCGGGCGCCAGCGCCCGCAAACCCACCGACGGTAGGTGTGCCAGGCGTTTCGCAAGATTGTGGGCAAAGCGCTCCACCGCCCGTCTCTCCTCGGCACCGAGATGTTTCAGCTCCTTGCGAAAAAGCCGCTCCACCCCTTGGTCCGCGGTCTGCCGATAACGGGAAGCGATCTTCGAAAGCACCGGTGCCAAGTTGCGTTCCGCCATCTGTCGGCGAACTTGCACCAACGCCTCGTCCACCAGCTGGCGGGCCTGAATCGCCTCGCGCCGACGCAAATCTCTGCTCTGCTCCGCCCGTCGGCTGATGGCGCTCATATCCAAAGGGCTCATACCGAGCGCTCGGGCGGCCTCGCCGTCGACGTTGGACGGCACCCCGAAATCTACCAATAGAGGCGCCCCGTGCCCGGACATTAAACGCTCGAGGGTCGGGTAGCGCAGCACCGGCTCCGAGGCGCCGGCGGCCAGGATGATCGCGGTGACCGAGTCGGGCTGTGCTTGAAAGTCGCTCAGGGCTCGCCAATCGGCTTGCAGGCGATCGGCCAGGGCCTCGGCCCGTTTCGGGGATCGATTGACCACCAGCAGCGGGACACCGGCCTTTTGCAGCTGCTCGCCGCAGCGCTCGGTCATCGCCGACACACCCACCAAGGCGACGGGTCCGGGTCGACGCACCAGGTGCTCGCGCACCGCGGCCAGACCGACCTCGGCGATCGACACCCGTCCGTCCATCAAACCGGTCTGCTGCTGGACGTCCCGTGCCACCCGGATCGCCCGCTCGACCAAGAAGTCCAATCGCGTGCCGCTCAAGCCCATCTTGCGAGCCAGCTCATGGGCCGAACGTAGCTGACCCCGGATCTCGTGCTCTCCGAGCTGGGCGGAGTCGAGGCCCGCGGCCACCAGCAATAGATGCTCGACCGCCCCTTCACCCCCCCAAGCTCGAAACAACCGTTCCGCTTCGCCGACTTCCGGCGAACGGTCGAGCAATGCCTCAAAGAACCTCGTTCGATATTCCGCCGGCGCGGTCGAGCCGTCGCCCGCGAATAGGATCTCCACCCGATTGCAGGTCGAGAGATACAACATCTCCGACACACCGGTCTGCTCTCGGATTCGCGTCAGGTCCAGCTCACGGGTCTCCGCCGGCAGGGTCAGCCGCTCGAGCATTTGCCCGTCCACAGTGCGCCATGAGACGCCGATGAGGCCCAATCTCTCCATACCCGAAAGATACCCCGAGTCCCGAGCTTTTGTGTCACAGCCAGGTCACAGGCCCAGGTGCTTCGTCGAAGCGCACCTCTTCTGCGAAATGCCCGGCACCGAAATTTCGGTCCTTACGAAACGCCCGGCATCCAGAGCAGCACCCAGAGCACAGCACTCAGAGCACAGACCCAATAGAATCCCCTCTCCAACGTCGCATCAGGAATTGCCGGCGTCCGCCCTGTCGATTCGAAGCTCCAACTTCCCAGAGGCTCTACCCCTGTCATGACCTCGCCCCGCACCCCTGCCGATCCCGGCAACACCGAAATCATCTCTCGCGCTCCCGAGCCGGTCACGACGCCCCACCGGCGCGGTGAGCTGCGAGACCTATCCCCGACCTGGCCGTCCCACACCCTCAACCCACGCCAGCAGGCGGACCTCGAAATGATCGCGGTCGGCGGATTCGCACCGTTGACCGGATTCATGGGCAAGGCCGATCTCGAATCCGTGTGTCGCCGGTCCCGGCTGGCGGACGGCACCCTTTGGCCGATGCCGGTGACTCTCGAAATCAGCGCAGAGTGCGCCGAGGCCTTGTCTTCGGAAGATCCCTTGGTGTTGAGGGACGAAGAAGGTGTGCCTCTGGCGCTGCTCCGCGTGAGCGATCTTTGGCGGCCCGATCTCGAATTCCTATGTGAGTCGGTCTACGGCACCCTCGACCCCGCGCATCCGTCCGTCAAGGCGACGCTCGAAAAGTCCGACATGGTCTTCGTCGGTGGACCGGTGGAGGTGCCGGCACCGCCCATCCATCACGATCTTCTCGATCTTCGCTGGACCCCGGAGGGCCTTCGTCGCCGTTTTCGAGAGCTCGGCTGGAAACGGATCGTCGCTTTTCAGACCCGCAATCCGCTGCACCGCGCCCATTTCGAGCTGACCCGTCGAGCCGCCGCCGAAGCCGATGCCCACCTGCTCATCCATCCCGTGGTCGGCCCGACCCGCCCAGGGGATCTGGACCGTTTCGTCCGCACCCGCTGTTACCGCGCCGTGCTCGATCGCTATCCACCCGGCTCCGCCATGTTGGCGGTCTTGCCTCTGGCCATGCGGCTGGCCGGACCCCGGGAGGCGCTGTTGCACGCGATCATTCGCAAGAATTACGGATGTACCCACATGATCATCGGAAGAGATCATGCCGGACCCGGCCTCGACGCCCAAGGCCGACCCTTCTACCCGCCCTACGCCGCCCAGGAGCTGGTGCGACAACATCAGGACGAGCTGGGCATCGAATTGATCCCGTTCCAAGACCTGACCTACGTGGTGTCTGCTGGGGACGAAGGCGGATCATTCATGCCTTCGGAACAGGTCACGGATCCCAGCCTGGCTCGCAAGCTTTCGGGCACGGAGCTGAGAAAAAGACTGCGTGAGGGTCTGGACCTGCCGGATTGGTTCACTTTCCCCGAGGTCGCGGCCGAGCTGCGAAAGAGCTTCCCGACCAAACACCAAAAGGGTCTCACCGTGTTCTTTACCGGCTTGTCGGGAGCCGGCAAATCCACCCTCGCCAAGGTTTTGTACAACAAGCTTTTAGAAGTGGGAGACCGACCCGTGACCCTGCTCGACGGTGATCTGGTGCGACGTAACCTCTCCTCCGAGCTCGGTTTCTCCAAGGAGCATCGCGATCTGAATATCCGTCGCATCGGTTTCGTCGCCTCGGAGATCACCAAAAATCGAGGCATCGCCCTCTGCGCTCCGATCGCACCCTACGACAGCCTGCGCAAGGAAGTGCGGGCGACCATCGAGGATAGGGGCGGCTTCGTGTTGATCCACGTGGCGACGCCTCTCGAGATCTGTGAGGGAAGGGATCGAAAGGGCCTCTACGCCAAAGCCCGTGCCGGCCTGATCGACCAATTCACAGGCATTTCCGATCCTTATGAGCCCCCAGATGATGCCGACCTGATGCTCGACACCACGGACTCGACGCCGGTCGAGCTTGTCCAGGTGATCCTCGACTATCTACGACAGCAAGGGTATTTGAGCGGCCCACGGTAGCTGATGCAGCTGAGTGTGCCGGCAGGCTCGAGGCTTTTGACGAGGTTGAGAGGGAGGCGGTACACGGCGATGACCTCTTCGTGGTTTCGGATCGGGGTCTGGCACCGCCGTCCGGAAGAGGCCACCGCGCTGGGGTTGGTGCTCACGGCCATTGCGGCCGCGAAGTATCTTCGGTAGGAACACTAATGGTGAGAAACGCGGCGAATGCGCGTTCAGTTCTCGGTAGGTTCCAATATAGGTGAGCTGAAACTCTAACGGCCTTGCTCGCTCAGCCGCTCCAATGGGTCAGCACAAGGGCTGCGATGGAGGCGACCAGCCAAATGGCGAGCTCAACCTTGTTCCTTTTGTCTTCCATCACTTCGTTTCCGAGGTTCTGGACCGAATCGGAACCTTGACAGGCTCCAAGGTGCCAGACCCCGCCCTTAGAGAGCAAAGTCCCGCCAGGAGTTCGGCGAGAGATTCAAAGAAGTAGGGAAGTAACAACATGCTGAGAGTATGTACCCCGATCGTTACGGTCCCCATTACGGGAAGATTTACCTCCGAAAAAAGAGAGGCATGCTCACCGACAAGGTCATTCGATCAGGAAAGAATCAGGCAGGTGGTGGAGCCGAGAGCCAGCAGGCGCTCGTTCTCGTCGACGAGCCGACCCTCGGCGACCGCGGTTTTCTTACCCAAGTGCGAGGTCTCGCCAATGGCACGTATTCGGCCGGTGCCCACGGTGACGGGTCGAATGTAGTTGACCTTCAGCTCGAGGGTCGTATACCCGACCGAGAGGGGTAGCTGGGTGTGGATCGCACAAGCCATGGCGGTGTCCAAGAGGGTCGCCGCCACCCCTCCGTGCACCATGCCCATGGGGTTGTAGTGCTGCTCTCCCGGCTCGGCGGAGAAGACCGCCCGACCTTCCGAGAAAGACTCTGGACCATAGCCGAGAAGCTCGCCGATCGGCGGTCTCGGTATCTCTCCATCGAACATGGCGTTGAGAAAATCCAATCCCGTTCGATAGCGACCGCTTCGCGCGGCTTTCAGAATCTCGCTCGGGTCCGACCAACGGACCTCGATATACCTTTCTTGCATCGACATCTTCCTTTGGTTCCTTGCTGTGAGGTCAGGTCCGGTCGCAAAAAGGCGGACCGAGCAATGCCCGATCCGCCTTTCAAAATGGGATGGTCGCCGGTGCTCAGCCGCGACGGCGCAGCTGAACGACGGCGATCATCGCCAACAACAGACCCAATAGGGTCAATCCGAAGCTGTCGGCGGTGGGGATGCCGATCAACGTGCCGATGGCGACCGGAGTCGGATCATTCTCGCCGTCTTGATCGGGGTTGCCGTCACCGTTCGGATCCGGATCCACGCCGTCGTCCGACGTATCCGAGGTGGTGCCCACCGGGCTATCGCCGGTGGCGATGGCCGAGTTCTCGAAGCGAGTGAGGTTGGCGGGATCGAACACCACATCGATCTGGATCTCCTCCACCGCGCCGATCGGCAAGGTGCTGGAGGCCGCGATCAGGAGGTTGATGTCTCCCACGCCGTCGTACGCCGGATTGAGGGTCAACGTGCCCGACGCCGAGATCACGGAGGCGGAAACCACCGCCGCCGGAGCCGGGAAGGTCAACGACAAATCGTCCGTCACCTGCACGTCCGTCAGGTCGAAGGCCCCGAGATTCTCCACCGTGAAGATGAACGAGACGCCGTAGTTGCCGCCGTTCAGCGACACGGCCTGACCGGCGATCCGCTTGGCCAACCCGATGACCGGGCTTCCGAGCGTCACGCTGACGTCGGCAGTATCGGAATCGTTGACGTCCGCTCCGGCCGGGCTTCGACCGCTACCGTTTGCCGTATTGGTGAACGGGCCGGTCTGGCCACCGGGGTCAAAGGTCACGCTGTAGCTGATGGTGCCGGAGGCCGCCACCGCCAGCGTGCTGGAGGCGTCGGTCAGCAGCTGGGTATCGCCGATGCCGTTGTAACCGGCGTTGGCGGTGAGCGTTCCGGTGGTGATCGGCGTCGTCACCGACGAGACCGACGCCGGAGCCGGATAGGCCGCCGCCAGGTTATCCGACGCGGCGACCATGGACAGATCCACATCGCCGGTATTCTCCAGGGTCACCAAATAGTCGACGGTGTAGGTACCGTCCATATTGTCCGTGGCCGGACCTTGGGTCACCTTGGTCACCGCGATGGCCGGATTCTCGTTGATCGAGACGTCCGCGGTATCCGAATCCTGCACCGGTGTGCCTTGCGGGCTGGTGCCGGAACCGGTAGCGGTGTTGGTGAACGGACCCACCGAGCCGCCGGCATCGAAGGTCGCCGAGAAGGTGATGGTCTCCGTGGCGCCCACCGGCAAAGTGCTGCTTCCGGCCACCAGGAGGTTGGTATCCCCATTGCCGTTGTAGCCGGCGTTGGCGGTCAAGGTGCCACTGGCGATCGGCACGGTGGTGGAGGTGAGCGACGCCGGGGCCGTGAAGGTGGCCGTCAGATCGTCCACCACCTGCACTCCGGACAGGTCTACGTTGCCGGTGTTTTGCACCGACACTTGGTAGGTCACGGTGAAGCTGCCACCACCGTTGTCGACCAAGGCACCCTGAACCGACTTGACCACGGCAAGGCCGGGATTCTCACCCACCGGCGCGCTGGCGGTATCGCTGTCGTTGACCGGGGTCATGGCCGGATCCACCGCTGAGCCGGCCGCGGTATTCACGAACGGCCCGGGCTCGGCGTTGGGATCGAAGCGCACGGTATAGGTAATGGTTTCGGAATCGGCCGGCAACAACGTGCTCGAGCCGGCGACCAACAGATTGTCGTCGGCGACGCCGTTGTAGCCCGCGTTGGCGGTCAACGTGCCGCTGGCCGCGGGACCTACGGTGACCATGAACGTCGCGGTGCCCGTGAACGCCGCTTCCAGGTCGTCGACCACCTGCACGCTCGACAAATTCGTGGTGCCCGTATTGGTCACCGTCACCGTGTAAGTGACGTCGAAGAGACCGCCGCCCGCATCGGTCACGGCGCTAGCGTTTTTCACCACGTCGATCCCCGGCATGCCCGCGTTGAGCACGTCCACGCCGAGGGGGCAAAGCGGACCGAAAGCGTATTCCGCCCCGGCCTGGGCCGTCGCGGTGCACACCGAGGCGCCGCCCGCCCCGTTGGCGCAGGTCTCGTCCAAGAAGGTGGCCACGGTGCCGTTGCCACCGCTGCCGGTGAAGGCTAGGGCCGGCGGGCTCAAGGAGGTCGGCGTGACGTCGATATCGTAGGTGAGGGTAATAGTGTCGCCGGCATCGACCACGCCCGGGGCGAAGGTCAGATTCCACGGACCGGCACCGGACTCGCTGGTGGCGGTGCTCGCCGCGCCGCCGCTGTTGTTGACCGTCGCCGATCCGGCGACGTAAACGGTTTGCCCCGTGTTGGTCGGCACTTGAGCCGTCACCACCCGAGGATCGGTGGTCAGAGCATCGAATTGAATCGGGAAGGCGGCGGGGTTGTCGACGGTGATCGTCACCCGGACCCGCGAGGTGGCACCGACCAAAACGGGATCGGGTCCGGAGATCACCGCCCAGCTCTGGCCGACACTGGGTTTCACCGGCGAGGCGACCACGTCGTCCGCGCCTCCGATCTCGCCGAAGAACCGGCTGCCGTCCGCCGGGAAGTACAGCCGAATCGCGCCGGCTTCCGGCTGCTGGTTGGGCTCCGCGCCGTCACCGGGATTGGTGGGCGGCACCACAGGATCGGCGGCGCTTTCCGAGCCCATCCACAGGGTGATGAAGTTGAACTCGCCGATATTGAAGCGAAGGTCCCACAAACCGAAGGAGGTGGCGTCGGCGTCGGTAGTGAAATCGGCCGCGATATTCTGACGCCAATTGGTGGCTCCGCTCAGCGCGGTAAACGAATAGGCGCCGGTGGCGCCGGTGACCGGATTCTGCGGCGCCAGGTCGATGGTTTCGTCGCCGTTGTCGTCTGAATCCCAATCGTTGACGTCGCAGGAACAGCCTTCCGTCACATAGGGAAAGAAGTCGTGGGTGCGGCTATAACCGGGATCCGTAGCGGGACCCGGGGCGTAGACATGCCCCACACCCACATAGGTATCGGCGTAAACGTTGTACTCCGTACCGCCGGCCGAGGCATCGCCGTCGTGGGCGCGGATGCCGAAAGAATTGTTGTCGTCGAAGTCCGAGGCCGCGGGCACGTTGGGCGCGAAGACCTCTAAGGTCCAATGGCCCGGGGTCGGGTTGGTGATCGTGAACACTCCGAGATCCGACCAGGCGTTGTTGCAGCCGTCCTGCATACCGGCGGTCACCGGATCGCAATCCTGAGGCCCGAGGGTAATCGAGGCGGCGGTGGCTCCGTCGCCGTCGAACAAGGTGTATTGAGTGACCAAATCCCAACCGGTGGTGTTGTCCTGGTCGTGCTCTTCGGTGCCCGCCAGATCGCCGGCTCCGGTTTCGGCGTCGAAAATTTCCACCACCAACGAGCCCTGCCCAGGCGGCACCTCGATGAAGTATTGATAGCTCGCGTCGGCACCGATGGTGGCCTGCAAGCCGCCGTCGACGCCGGGGGCCGGCTCGGTATCGTCGGAGACGTAATCGCCGAAGCCGAAGCCGCGATCGGCGCCGAGCACACCGATCAGCTGATTTTCGTTGTCCGGCAGAACATCGGCATCACCCGAGTCTTCCACCAGCGGAGAGGTGCCGGGGTCCGGAGTGCCGCCGGCCCACAGCGTCGTCGGAGCGACGAGCAGGGCCAGGACAAGCAATATGAGGGTGGGCACGGCGTGCGGGGAAAGCCGGGGTCGTCGCACATAACACATGGAAAGGTCTCCTGCTGGCTCAAGCTCGATCTTGGTTGCTAGGCATCTCTTTTGTGTGATTCGACCGAAGATATCTGCCAGATCGAGCGTCCTGGCGGGAGCGTCGGGGGGCTCAGCTCCGACTCTGGACGCTCAAAGTTTGAGAATCGAATAAGTCGTCTAAAGACTAGCACAAGAGCCCTGACGTAGTGCTCATAAGAGGCCTTCGGATCAGCCATTTGGCCTCTTCACGGCTTGACGCTCAGGCTTGAGAAGCCCACCTCACTCCCACTCGATGGTTCCCGGGGGCTTCGAGGTCACATCGAAGACCACGCGATTGATGCCGGCCACCTCGTTGACGATGCGATTCGACACCTTGGCCAGCAGCTCGTAGGGCAGCCGGCTCCAATCGGCGGTCATGAAGTCCTCGGTGTTGACGCAGCGCAAGGCCACGACCTCCTCGTAAGTCCGCTCGTCGCCCATGACACCGACGCTTTTGACCGGCAGCAACACGGCTCCCGCTTGGCTCACTTGGAGGTACCATCCCGAGCCCTTCAGCTCTTCGATGAAGATCGCGTCCGCCTTTTGCAAGGTGGCCACCCGCTCCGCCGACACCTCACCCAGGATCCGCACCGCCAATCCCGGTCCGGGGAAGGGATGACGTTGGATCAGCTCTTCCGGCAAGCCGAGCTCCCGGCCGAGCTGACGCACCTCGTCTTTGAACAGGAAGCGCAGGGGCTCCACCAAATCGAAACCCAGCCGCTCGGGCAATCCACCGACGTTGTGGTGGGATTTGATCACCGCCGAAGGACCTTTGACGGATACCGACTCGATGACGTCGGGGTAGAGGGTGCCTTGGGCAAGGAACGCCGCGTCCTTCTCGGATTTGGCGGCCGCTTCAAAGACCTCGATGAATACCCGTCCGATGGTCTTCCGTTTCTCTTCCGGATCGGTGATGCCGGCCAGCTGCCCGAGAAATTGATCTTTGGCGTCGATCACCCGAATCGGCAGGCCGAGGCCATCGCGCAGGGAATGCTCGACCTGGTGCACCTCGTCCTTGCGCAACAAACCGTTGTCGACGAAGATCGCCGTCAGCTGATCGCCGACCGCCCGCTTCACCAGGGCCGCCATCACCGAGGAATCCACCCCGCCGGATAGGCCGCAGATCACGCGCTTGTCACCGACTTGGTCGCGAATCGACTGCACGGCCTCGTCGAGGAATGAGGCCATGACCCAATCGGAGCTGAAGCCGCACATGCCCTGGAGGAAATTCCGAAGCATCTCGCCGCCGTTGGGGGTGTGGGAGACCTCCGGGTGGAATTGGATAGCTTGGAAACCCCGCTCGGTGTCTTCCATCGCCACCACCGGAGCATTGGTCGACGAGGCCACGGTGCGGAAGCCGGGAGGTAGCTCCGCGACCCGATCCGAATGGCTCATCCAGACCATCTCCCGATCGCTCAAGCCTTGAAATAGAGAGCATCCGTCTTGGATCTCGATTTCGGCGCGACCGTATTCGCGATGATCCGCCGATTCGACCCGTCCGCCGAGATGGTGGGCCATGATCTGCATGCCGTAGCAAATGCCCAGCACCGGCAGGCCGAGCTCGAAGATACCGAGATCAACGGTGGGCGCTTCTTCGTCGTAGACGCTGTCGGGTCCGCCGGAAAGCACAATGCCTTTGGCGCCGAAGGCCTTGATGTCGTCGAGATCGATCGTACAGGGACGAATCTCGCAATAAACGCGATTCTCGCGCACGCGGCGGGCGATGAGCTGGGTGTATTGGGAGCCGAAATCGAGGATAAGGAGCTTCTCGTGGTTCATACAGCCGTTCTCGGGGTCGCTGGAAGATGTGAGGGAGGGGGAGGGGGCGAACCGGAGAATCCGGCTGCCGTGGCCGGATCTTATTCGACGCCGGCTCGTTGTGCCACAGCCCCGTCCCCATCAGCCCATGCAGAGCCCGTGGGAAACCGCTCGCATCCCGGCAGAAAACAAATTTCAAAAAAAGATCGACTTTGTTGAGGGAGTCTTTCCGGACCCTGCGCTTTAGGGGCATTAGAGACGGTCTCCCTTAGGGGATCCAGATTCTCGGGACTTATTTCTTCCCAGGAGCAACCACCATGACCACCATCGCCACCTCTGCTTATCGAGCTTTCTCCTACGTCACATTCATCACCTTGATCGCGTTGATTGGCTTGCCCGCACTGGGTCAAACGACACCACCGACCGCGGGAATCACCGTCTCCGCCTTCGACGGTTTCGAGATCGCCACCGAGCACAAGCTCGGCAATCACCTCTACGTGACCATCGACTACGCCCAGCCGGACACCGAATACACGGCCAAGCTGGTGGACGAAACCGGGTTCGTGGTCGCCACGCAGCATCTGAAGACCGACGCCCAAGGCTGGGCTGAGCCCAAGCTCGTTTGGCATCGCTCCGGCGTCGTCGGCTGCGGGAGCAACGCCTACCCCGACCCCTACGCCTACCGATTCAGCGACTATGAGGGAGCGGAAACCCTGGACGGCCGGACCTTCAGCCTTCAGCTCTTCAATGCCGCGGGGCGGATCGAGCATCAGGCCTCCATTCCGTTGGTCGCCGACCCTGCTCCACGTTTTTATTTCAGCGACGCCACCGGCTGTCCGATGAAGGTGGATCAGCTCAGCGCCACGGACACCGTTTGGCTGACCGGTATCCATCTGGATCCAACCACCACCACGGACCTCAGTGTGTGGCTGTTGCGCAATCCATCGCCTTGGTACGACGAAGAGCTACCCCTGATCGACGCCCGTCCCAACTACCCCTCGGGACAGCTCCTGACTTTCTCCGGCACCAGCACCAAAGAAACCGTGCCGATTATGGGATTCAACGACGAAGGCGACTGCATCTGGGGCACCATTCAGCCCCCAGTGCCCGCCGACCCGGGCACGGACCCCGGCCAGGATCCCGAGCAAGATCCAGAAGAGGATCCTTCCGGTTCGGAGTCGGGCTCGGGAACTGAATCGGAGCCGGCTCCCCTGTTCATCGCTCCCAACTTCCACCTAGACCCCTTCATGGAAAACTCGAGCGCTTCGGGTCCTGATGAAATCGACGCCCCCGAGACGGATCCCGACATCGGTGCGCTCGGCCCCGACTCCTCGAACTACGGCAGCTGCCCGCCCTGCGAGGACTGCCAGAAGCCACCCTGGTACCAGATCTGAGCCAATGCCCAAACCGTGAGAGCGGAGCGCCCCTAGGGAGCTCCGCTCTTTCCTATTTCCGCCTTGAGCTCCCGAAGGCGCCGGGTCAGCGAGGCCGTGGGGAAGATGTTCTCGAACGTCGCCAACGCAGGCTCTAGATGGGATCGGGCTTCAGCCGTCTGGCCCCGGTCTGCAAGACTCAACGCTAGCTCGCCTCGAGCCAAAGCCACCCGCCAGTCGCCGGGATCCACCCGGAGCTCTTCCAGGGTGCTCAGGGACGATCGAAATGCGGCTTCGGCTTCCTCCGAGCGACCCATCCGGAGAAGGCAGGCACCGATTTCTGCCCAAACCTCACCGCGCCGGATATCACCGGGGGAGTTTTCGAGCATCAGGCTTTGGGCCTGCCGATAAGCTTCCAAAGCCACATCATGGGCCCCGGTCGCCCGTTCAAGGGAGGCGATCACGAAGAGATTGTCGATATGAATGCGGCTGTCGGGGCCAAAATGATCCAGATCGATTTCCATCGCCTGGCGAGCGAGCTCTAGGGCTCGCTTCCGCCATCGCGTTTTGTGCTCCGGATCTTCCCTTCCCCGAGTCTGATAAACCCTTGCTAAACCCCGATAGATCTCGGCCACCGCCGGATGTTTCGGCCCAAAGAGATCGACCCGAAGATTCGACGCCTCCTTCAACAAAACTTCCGCCTCTCGCGAGTCTCCTTGGTGTAAGCGGGACCTAGCCAGGTTGTAGAGAATGACTCCGGTAAACGCGTGCTGATCGCCGAAGACTCTTCGATGCACCTCCAAAGCACGGCGAAAATAGGTCTCCGCTGTTCCTTGATCACCCAACCCGGCGATCGCCAAGCCCAGATCATTCCAAGATTCCGCGACTTTGGGGTGCTCGTCCCCCAGCTCTTGCCGACGCAGCTCCAAAGCTCGCTCATAAGGCCCCTTGGCCTTTGCGTGCTCTTGAAGCTCGACCCACATCTCCGCGACACCGTCCAAGACCTCCGCCAACAACAAAGGGTGTCGAGCGGCGTTGAGCAACTCTTGAGCCTCTGCGAAACGTTGCTCCGCTTCCTCGAAACGTCCGGTGCTCGACGCTAGCTCGGCGGCTAGAATCATCAATCTGACCCGATCTTGCAACGGCGCTCTCTCCAAGCTACCCGCGGTTTCCCGGATCAAACTTTCTACTGCGTCCAGGTGCCCTCGCAAAAGCTCCAGCTCTCCGATCTCAACCCTCCATCGAATCACTTCGGGGTGGTGCTCACCCAAACTCTGTCTAGCGCTGAGCAGAGCTTCGTCCAAAAGATCGGCCGCGGAGTCGTAGAGCGAGAGATTTTTGTAGACCCTGCCCATGGTGCCGAGCAAAGTCGCCCGCAGCTCGGGATTGTCCGTCAGCTCGCGCTGGATTCGCTGTGAGCTGCGATCCAGAATCTCGCGAGCGGTGACGGTCTCGCCCAGCGCTTGGTAGGGATCCGAGACATCGAAGGTCTCGACCAGCACCTCGGTGACTTTTTCGGCTTTCTCCCGTTCGTGAATGGCGATTCTCGCCTGCCAGAGGATCATCAGCACCGCCGCCGCGAGGGTGAGCGCCACCAGCGCCGCCGCCGCCACCGGGATGCGATTACGACGGACGAATTTGCCCATCCGATACTGGAAGCTGTCCGGGCGGGCCTTCACCGGCAGGTCCTGGAGGTATCGCCGCAAATCCTCAGACAGCTCGGCGGCGGAAACGTAACGACGCTCGGGCTCTTTGCGCAGGGCCATGCCGACGATGTTGTCCAAATCATCGCCGCCGGACCGCGGATTCCATCCCGGAGCCGCGCCTTCCGGGGACCGACGGGCTACCGCGCTCGGGCGCTCCGGCTCCACCCCACAGACCACCCGTTCGATGTCGGAAGCGCGCCGCCGATCGAGTTGATAGGGCGGCTGCCCGGTGATCAAGATGTAGAGCAAAACGCCGAGGGAATAAACATCACTGGCGGTGGTCAGGACCTCGGCCCGCACTTGCTCAGGGCTGGCGAACTCCGGCGTCAGCAATAGGTTTCCGGTGACTGTGAGCTCCGGCGATTGGGCCACGGGCTCGGTGTCGTCCCCAGGGTCCTGATCCAATACTTTCGCGATGCCGAAATCCAGAAGCTTGGGCTGTCCGTCGCCGTCGACCAAGATGTTCGACGGCTTGAGATCTCGATGCAGCACCAGGTTTCGATGGGCGTAGTGGACGGCGTCACACACCTTGCGCATCAGCTCTAATCGCTCGACCAAGGGCGCCTCGGTTTCTTTGCACCAATGATCGAGCCGACCGCCTTCGATCAGCTCCATCACGAAGTAGGGTCGCCCTTCGCGAGTCGTGCCGCCGTCGTAGAGCCGGGCGATGTGGGGGTGATCCAATTTCGCCAGAATCTGCCGTTCCAGACGAAAACGCTCCTCGACCTCCGGCGACTCCAAACCCCGACGCACCAGCTTCAGCGCCACTTGTCGGTTGTATTCTGCGTCGTCTCGCTCGGCGCGGTAGACCGTGCCCAAACCTCCGCGACCGAGCTCGTCGAGGATCCGATAGGCGCCGACCGTGCTCGGCTGGGCGTCGTCGAATCGCCCCGTCAGGGTATCCAGAATCGCGCCGACATCATCGGCAGCACCGGGCTCCGTGTCCAACGACGACGCCAAGAGCCCGCCGAACCATTGCTCGGTGCTTTGTACCTCGGTCTCCTGTGGGTCCGTCGATTCCAACATACCTTCGAGCTCTCGCCGAAGCTCCGGTAGCCCTTCGGTATGTTTCGCCACAAAGGCACGTCTTTCCTCGCCATCCAGCTCCAAGGCTTGATGGAAGAGCTCGTCCAGACGTTCGAAATCGACGTCACCCACGGGCGATTCCTTTCCAGCCGACGGTCCTAGATCACCTTCCGCGGCTCCGGCAGGAAGCGCCACAGGCCGGGCGACCCCTCAGCCTTTCGAAGGCTCCGATTTGAGGCGCTGCATCACCCATGCCTTGGCGGTTTTCAGATCGCGCTCCACCGAAGCATGGGAAAGGTCCATCGCCTTACAAGTTTCATCGATGGTCAGGCCGCCGAAGAGCCTCAGCTCCAACACCCTGGCCTTGCGCGGGTCTTTTTTGGCCAAGCTGCTCAGGGCTTGGTCCAAAGACAAGAGATCGTCCGCAGGCCGGGTGCCGGCGGACACGTCTTCGAGCACCACCGCCCGCTCCCCACCACCGCGCTTCTTCGCCCGTCGACGCCGGGCACGGTCCACCAAGATCCTTCGCATCAAACCCGCGGCCACGGCAAAAAAGTGCACGCGATCGTTGAAGACGACATCCATGTCTACGAAGCGCATGTAGGCTTCGTTGACCAACGCCGTGGCCTGGAGCGTCGAATTTTCCTCCAGATTCATATTCCGCTGGGCCACCTTGCGCAGCTCGTTATAGACCTGGGGCATCAACCGATTCAGGGCGTCGGAATCCCCTTGACTCCAGGCTCCCAGGAGCAGGGTCACCTCTGAAGGAGACGGCGGGGCGCTGTCGGTCTCGTCCGCGTCCTCGGGATCCACGGTTTCTTCGGGATCTTCGGTATCGGTCATCTCAACAACCTGCTTCTAGCTCAGTCTCAATCACCGGTTCAGAGCTCGGCTTCCGACCGCAGCTCTCGGGTCATCAAATCCTCGACGCTCTTCTTCGGATCCTTGCCGTGGTAGAGCACCTTCACCATCTGCTCCGTGATCGGCATCTCTACCCCCTTACGCTCGGCGATTCGGGCGACCGCCAGAGAGTTGCGAAAGCCCTCCGCCACCATCGGAGTGGCGCCGGCGACCTCTTCCACCGTCCGACCTCGGGCCAGCTGCTCGCCCAAACGTCGATTTCGGCTCAGCCCGCCGGTGCAGGTGAGCACCAAATCTCCCATGCCGGCAAGACCGGCCATGGTTCTGGATTGACCACCACACGCCACCCCGAGGCGGGTGATTTCGTGCAAACCGCGGGTCAGCAACGCGGCGGTGGTGTTGTGACCGAGCCCCAGGCCCGCCACCACGCCCGCAGCGATGGCGATGACGTTCTTGGAGGTGCCCCCGAGCTCGACACCGACCACGTCGGTGGTGGAATAGAGCCTGAAATATTGAGTGGAAAGCCAATGACGTAGGTCCGCGGCCAGCTCCGGCTCCGCGGACGCGACCACCGCCGCGGTGGGCACATCGCGCGCCAGCTCCGCGGCGAAGCTGGGGCCGGCCAAGACCGCGAATCGAACGTCGCGATCAGCGGCCACCGCCTCCTCGAAGGTCACTTGGCTCATGCGCGCCAGGGTGTCGGTTTCAATGCCCTTGGTGCCCGAGACCAAGATCTTGGGCGGCGCATTCACCGGCAGACGACGCAAGAACTGCCGGACCGCTTCGCGGAAGCCGTGGGAGGGCACGACCACCAGGACCACATCGGCGTCGAGGGTGGCGTCGAGATCCGAGGTCACCTTGAGGCGGTCCGGAAAATCGATGCCGGGCAGATAGGGCTCATTGCGCCGACGGTCGGCCAGCTCGCGGGCAAAGGATTCCCGCCGAGCCCAAAGCACGGTGTCCACCCCACTGCTGTCAGGCCCCGCATGTGCCGCCAGATGCACCGCCAGGGCGGTTCCCCACGACCCGGACCCCAACACGGCCAATTTCCTCATGGGCTGGTTTCCTCCGCTGAACCCGCCGATAGCTCCGCCCCTAAATCCAACAACTTGCGACGGATCATATCCAAAGCCATTTGACTGGTCATGCGTCGAACCTGTTCCCGATCGCCGGGGAAGATCACTTGACGATGCTCGACCTCGTGCTCTCCGGGGCCGGCCAGGGCGAAGTGCACGGTGCCCACGGGTTTCTCGTCGGTGGCGCCGCCGGGACCGGCAATCCCGCTGACCGCGATCGCCAGCTCGCTGCGACAGCGGGACAGGGCGCCCCGCGCCATGTCCACCACCACTTGCTCGCTGACCGCGCCCCAAGTTTCGAGGGTTTCTGTTTTTACCCCGAGGAGCAGGGTTTTGAGACCGTAGGAATAGGTGACGAAACCACCTTCCAACCAGGCGCTGGAGCCCGGTGTGCGGGTCAGACGCTCGGCGATCAAGCCGCCGGTGCAGGATTCGGCGGTGACTACGCGCATGGAAGCCGCTTGCAGCAGCTCGCCGACCACCTCTTCGAGCTGCTGCTCCCCTTCGCCGTAAACCGCCGGACCGATGGCGCGTCGCAAATCCGCCATCATCGGATCGAGGATCTCGGCTCTCTGCTCCGCTGTGCCCTTGGCGGAGCCCTGAACCCGGATGTCGCCCGGAGACGCCAAGACGGCGATGGCGTCGCGGCCGTAGGTCGTATAGACCTCCTTGATGCGCTGCTCGACCTCCGACTCCGGCAAACAAGCGACCTTGAGGGTGCGTCGCTCCACGGCCGATTCCGACTTGGACTGCGCCGCCAGGAAGGGCTCGAGGTGATCGACCATCATGCCCTTCATCTCCCGCGGCACGCCGGGGAAGAGAAAGATATGGCGTCCCTCGTGCTCCAATTTCTGTCCCGGAGCGGATCCGCGGCGATTTTCCAGCATCTCGGCGCCGTCGATCACCTCCGCTTGGCGCCGATTCACTTCCGGCATCACCCGGCCGAAGGAGGCGAAGAGCTTACGAATATGCTCGACCCACGCCTCGTCCACTTGCAGACCGCGACCGAGGGCGCGGGCGGTGGCGGCGCGGGTTCGGTCGTCCTCGGTGGGTCCGAGGCCGCCGGTCAGCAGCACCAAATCCGCTTGTTGTAAACGAGCGGTGAGCTCGTCCGCGATCGCCTGCTCGTCGTCGCCGATCACCGACTTGACGATCAGGTCGACGCCGAAACGCTCCAGGAGAGCGGCGAGGGCCAAAGAGTTTGTATCCAGTCGCTCGGTGCCCAAGAGCTCGGAGCCGACGGCGAGAATTGCAGCCTTCATGGTGCAGATCATAGGAGCATCGCGGGGTCGTGGGCAACCGGCCGGACCCTACGCGCCCGTTCGAAGACGGCAACTTGCCGGGCGCGGATTCGCGATATGCTCCCAACCCTTATGGTTTTGATGAAATCTCTTCAATGGACTTGCCGGTGAGCTCGACGGACGAGAGCATCGAAGCGTTCAGTGTTTTGCTGCGGGATTGCCTGCGGGTCAAGGCGCGCGAGGATCTGCTGATCCTCTTCGACGAGTCGGTCATGCCATGGGTCGACCCCTTGACCGAAGCCGCCATCCATCACCAGCTGCGCCCCCTCTACGCTTACTTTCCAAAGCGTTATCAGCTGGCTCTGATGGATTGGAAACGGCCCGGTGGTGATGATTCCTCGGTGCCCCTGCCCCGGCCGTTGAGAGACGCTTTCGCCAATACCCGCTCAGTGGTCAACCTGCTCGACGGCGATTTGGCCACCTCCAGCCTGCGCGGTGCCGTGCTCAACATTCCCAGGGTGCGAGGTTGCCGCCTCGCCCATATTCCGGGGCTGACCCGCGAGATCCTCGATGTGCTCGTCGACTCTCCGATTCAAAAGATCGAGCGCCACGCCGAGCTCTTGGCGTGGGCTTTGGGGGAGGCCTGGGAAGCCGAGCTGATCACCCGATCCCGAGATTCCACGGGAGGCACCTCGTCCTCCCACCGGCTGCGGCTACAGCTCGAAGGCTGGCACAACGCACCGCTCACCAGCCCCGGCGTTATCTATCCCGACAGCTGGGGCAACATCCCGCCGGGCGAAACCTTCTGCTGCCCGGAGAGCATCGCCTCGGTCCATGGTGAGGTGCTGATCGACGGCAGCGTGCCGGGGGCGGTGTTGGGTCCCAACGACTCCGCCGTGCTTTGCTTCCATGAGGGGCGTCTGGAAGAGATCCGAGCGTCAAAGACGTCGCGGGCACTGGCCTTCCTGGAGCAAGAACGCGAACGCGCCGAAGCCCGAGGGGACCATTCCTGGAATCTCTTCGCCGAGCTGGGCATCGGTTTGAATCCCGCCATTCAATCCTTGACCGGCAACTCGCTCTTGGACGAAAAAGCCGCCGGCACGATCCATATCGCCATCGGCGACAACTCGATTTTCGACGGACCCATCATCTCCGAAACCCACGCGGACATGGTCGCCACCGCCCCGGATCTGAGGCTCGACGGGCGCGAGATCATCCAAGGCGGTGAAATCGATCTCGCGGCGATCCGCGCTTGGCGGCGCGAGGTCGAAATGAAACCCTTGAAGCTGAAGGCCCATGAGCGCCTGGAGCTCGACGACGCGCGCATGGACGAACGTCAGGGCCGATTGGTCCTGCGCCTGAGCCGCAACGGTAGAATTGGTTATGTGCACCTTGCCGATGAAGCCGAGGGGCGTCGATTGGCGGAATTGGCCCGTTGCCTTCCCCACAACCAAAGCTTGTCGAAGCGGGCTGTGGATTCCCGAACCAGGGGTTGGCCCAAAGACGAGCTCGAGCATTTGCTCGGCGTGCTGCGTCACTTCCAAATCGCCCATGTGCAATCCCACGGCTAACGAAACAGCTCCACCAGCGATGCCCACTCGCCGCTGGACCCAGCGTAGGGGAGCCCTCACCCCCCTGACCCCCCTCTCCCGGGGCGGGAGAGGGGGGGATGATTGCTTGCGCTGCGCGCGCGCGATTGAAGGTAATTTTGAATCGGTCGAGCGTAGAGCATCTCCCAATCTGACCAAGAAGCTTGGGCGAGCACTCTGGCTCCCCCTCTACCGCTTGCGGGAGAGGGGGTTGGGGGGTGAGGGTGGTGCAGAGCCCTGTTTGCGGACGATCCCCACAGAGAGAGGAGGCTGGAGGGCGAGGGCGCAAAAATCGGAGCCTTCTGGAGAAATCGAGAGGAATCGTGCCAAACCGATCGTAGGACGGCCTGAGCAGCAACAAGCGAGCGGACGATGAGAAAAGCCCAACAATTGATTCGACTCATCTTGGGAGACGCGGATTTCGACGGCGTGGAAGCTCGACCCGCTCCCGGGGAGGGCTCAGGATTCCAGCAATTCGTGTTGCATTTGAAGGAAGCCCGTTACCGCGGATTCCCCGATACTTGGAATGTGGCGATCCGTGAGCGACCGGAGCAGCGGCCGGATCCCAAGAGCGTCGCCGCCCTGGTCCACGAGGCCAAAGATATTTGCCGTCGGGCCATCAGCCTTCAAAACCGTAAACAGCCCCACCCCATGTTGTTGGTCTCCGACGATCCCGCGGTGCGTTTGGCCGGGCATCTGCGATTTCGCGGCGAGCTCGTGTTCTCCATCGACGCCCGCAATCTGCCGGATCGCCCTCCCGAGGACCGGGTCAGCTTCCGCTTCTCCCCCCTGGTGACCGCGGTGCGCTCCAAGCTCGACCGCCACGAGCTGTCGCGTTTTCTGCTCGCGCCCTACCAACCCCACGACCCGGCCGTGGGTTGGCGCTTCTTCGGTCGCGAGGCGGAGCTCGAGCAGCTGATCGAAACCGACAGCAACTTTTTCGTGGTCGGGCCTCGACGGGTGGGCAAGACCTCCCTTTTGCAGGAGTCCAAGCGCCGTTTGGAAGCCAAGGGCGCCAAGGTCTTCATGATCGCTTGCCAGGACAAGGAAGAGCCGAGCCAAGTCGTGGACGAGATCGTCCGCTCCCTCGACGCCCGCACCGTGGTCACCGTCAAGCGCCGTTCCCAGATGCTCGACGACTCCATGCTGTCCAGTGTGTTGCGCACGGTGACGCGCAAACATCGCAAGGTCGTCCTAGTGCTCGACGAGCTCGGCAACGCCATTCGCAAACGGGAGCGCGACCCCTGGCAATTCATGGGCGCCCTGCGCGAGCATTCCCAATCCGGCAACCTGCGGATCATCATGTCGGGCTGGCAGCAGATCTACCGCCGCCAAGGGGAGTTCGAAAGCCCGTTCGTCAACTTCGCCGCGGTGTTGCCCCTCAAGGGCTTCAAAGACAAAGAAATCCGCGAATGCCTGATCGACCCCCTGAGCCTTTGGGGCACGATCCGCGACCGGGACGCCCTACGCCATCGGGTCGTTTCGAGCGTCGGACGTCAACCCTTCCTGCTTCAATATTTCGGCGCCGCTCTCTACAGCCGCATCCTGGAAGACGGCGAGGACGATATCGACACCTTGGCCGAGAGGCTGCTCGAAGAGGACGCCCTCGAGGTCTTCCTCGACGCCGTGGAGGAAATCTTCTTCCGCTTCATGCCGTCGCCCCTGCAACGGTATTTATTCCTGGCCTGCTGCCGCGAGGCGGAGCTCAAGGGCACCCCCTTGCACACCGCCGAGCTGACCGACACCTGGATACGGTCTAAGCTGCTCGAGCTGGGCTTGAGCTCCACCCACGACCAACGTCGCGAGGTCTTGGAGGCCCTGGAGCTCCGGGGCCTGACGGCGCCGGTCGGCCAGCAGGTGCGTCGGCACCACATCGCCGCGCCCATCGCGTACGTATGCATCAAAGAGTCCAATGAGCCGATCGACGAGCTGATCGAGATCCTGGCCGAGGAGATCGACTTGCCCCCGAAGGATTCCCCGTGAGCTCCCCCATGAGCAAAGAAATACCCGCGCTTTTCCATTTTCCGGGTTGGAGCCACGTATGGTCACGGCTCGAAGGCCGTCGATCCGTCATCGTGCACGGTCCCCAATTCTGTGGCCAACGGCTCTTCTCCAAAACCATCCAACAGAGTTGGAGCACCCGAGCCGACCACCGCTGCCTCCAATTCCATCTACCGTCCGTCAGCCGCGACGGTCAATTGCTCAGCTCGGAGCTCGCCGACCGGGTCGGCAAACAATGTGACCTCGAGCTGAAGCCTTTCGACCCGGTGGTCGGTCGAGATCGCGGCGACGCATTCTTCGACGCCTTTCGAGAGGCCCTCGAAGCGGATACCGGCTCGACCCTGGTGGTGATCCGCGGCGGTCGGCGAGGCCTCGAAGAGAGCTACCACGCCTTGATCGTCGGCTTCTGTGATCTACAGGTTTATTTTCAAGACCACCAAGGCTGCGACCTCACCCTCCTCGTGCTCGACGATTATTCGATGTACTTCTATGAAAACTGGCGCTACGAGGAAACCTCCATCTCCGATCTCCACCCGATTTACCTCCGGGTGCCCTCGGCCAAAGAGCTGACCCGATTCTTGGGTCGCCTCCACTTCGGCGACGACACCGATGCCGCCGACGCCGCCGATCGGTTATTGCACCTCACCGGTGGTCACCACGGTCTGATCTTGGAAGCCTTCGACGCTCTCGGTCTAGATTGGATCCGACCCCTGCCCGAGCCGGAAACCGCCCCCGACCTTTCGTCGCTGATGGACGACGATTTGGAGTCGATGATCGAAGGCGGGCGCATCCTGCACGAGCTCCAGCGACGTTTGGCCCAGCAGCCCTCCACGTTTTGCGCCGAAGCCCTGCGTCATCAAAAAGCTCGATTGTTTCCGCCCAAAACCCCGGACTCTCAGTATTTGACCGAGCTCGGCATCTTGGCGCGCTCCGGCATGAATCGCTTGGTGATGTGTCCTGGAGTGATCTCCGGTGTCATCGAGGACATGAACGCCACCGTCGACGCGGCCAAAAAGCCGACTTCGTCGATGGAGCCGGCCGGAGAGCTGGATTTGGACTTGGGTGAAACGGAAATCGAAGACGACGACTTCCTCATCGTCCACATCTCGGATCTTCACGTCGGTCCTGACTTTCGATTCCACCTCACCACCCGCGACTTCGAAGGCCGCAAGAAAGCCCATCAGCTGCTGCGGGAGGATCTCGATCAATTCGGCATTCGCCCGCGGGTCGACGCACTGGTGGTCAGCGGGGACTTCGTCGAGCGAGGCGCCCAATTCGATCAATTCCAGCGGGCGTGGGAGGTCGTCGAGGCCATCCGCAAAGATCTCGCATTGGATCCCTCCCGGGTGGTGGCGGTGGCCGGCAATCACGATCTCGATTGGCAACCCAAGGAGTACGCGAAAAAGCAGGAGCAAACCGGCATCAGCCGCGAGAATTACGAAACCTTTTATCGTCTACTGGGCAAAGAGCCCTGCACCGCTTCCCTGACCCGAATCCCCAACCGTGGAAGCGGCCCGGATCTGCGAATCCTCGGCCTCGATTCCAATTTGGTGGAAGGTCCCGACGCCGGGGGCATCGGCTTCCTGGGTGCCGACACCCTGGAAACCGCCGGGGAGCTCCTGCGCCAAGACGATCTCAACGGATCCAACGCCTGGAATTGGATCGTCGTGCACCATCACCTCTTTCCCGCCACCTCGCCGGGAGCCGTCGCCGCCCTCGGCAAACGCATCAGCACCTTCGCCAACGCCTCCGAGCTGCTCTACCACGCCCGGCGCTGGCGAGCGGAAATGATCCTGCACGGCCACGAGCACCAACCGTCGATCACCGTCGCCCAACGCTGGTCCTACCCACCACGAGGCCACGAGCCCGCCTTCTTCCCCGTCATCTCCGCCGGCGCCGGCAGCTTCGCCCTCGGCTCCCATCTCGGCCCCGTCGGACGCAACCACTACTACATCATCCACCGCCGCAAGCACGAGATCTGCTTCCACTCCCGAATCCTCGACGACCACGGCGCCGCCTTCACCTACCACGACAAGATCCGGGTGCCTTTGAAGGGATAGGCTCTGCCGACTAAAGCTCGGTCGGTCAGCGATAAGCTGGCCTATATTCCTGCCGGTAAGACTCTTAGGAAAAGTTAAAACCTTCGACATTTGAAATTTGGGTAGCCCCGACGTCAGCAAGATGAATAGAGTGTCGCTCCAGCTGGCGCCTGCGGAGTCTTTGCTAGTCACAGGAATTATTGACGCCTGGTCAGATGGCGGGTATTTGGTTCTTCTGAACCTTGAATGCCCCGGAAGACTCGCTTTGAAACTCAGCCAAGATTTCAAGATACCCATCAACAAAACTTTTCATTTCCGGGGGAAGGGTGGTTTCGCCTTTGACAACTACGGTGACGTCCGAAGCGAAGTCATTAAGGCAATCCCAGAAAGCATCCTTGTTTTCTCCATAATGGAGCGGAAACGAAAAAGTCTCGCGAACGAGTCGATGAAACTGTTCCTTCGTCTGCAATCCCGAAAGATCTAAGGTGATGGGACCATTCATTTTGCACCCAGAAGCTGGAAAGTCTTGTAGTGGTCGCCCGTGTAGTAAATCGGGCCGTCGTTTGAATAGACCACTCTTTCTCCTCCACGATACCCAGATGTGTAGTTGACGTCTGCTTCGTATCAAACCCTATCCGGAGCATCAGGCAAGCGGCCTTCCATGTTCCGAAAAACATCACCACCTATACTCTTTCCAGGAGCCTCCTCGGATAGATTTCCTGCCTTTGGATCCCAGCCCAAATCCCTGGCTTCAGCCTTTGTAATGAAATTGTCCGGCAGCTTATCTGACTTGAAGAGCGACTTGCCGACATCTGAAACCGATGTTCCTGCACCCCTTGAGACTACTCATCAGCCGGCAACAGCGCCTCCTCCTCGAGAGTTACAACCCCTAAGGTTGCTCCTTTAGCATCACAAAACTCGACTTCGTAGTGAGGTTTCTCTGCTTCGTCGTAGATCAACAGGACTGCCCCCTTGGCGCCAACCTGCAACCCCCTTTCGGGGATGGGTGCTGCTAGCTGCACAACGTCGTAGAGCTGAAACCTCATGGCCTCTTCACCGGGATTCCGGTCACCAAGCGAACTCCGCCGTCCGCGTTTCTGATCCAAACGAACGGCACGTCAATGGTTCGTCCATTCGCGCCTGTAATCGGAATCGTCTGCTCAAACTTGGTCCCAAACTGGGTAACCTCGGTCTGGACTGCCTTGGCCGCGTCAAAGTTCACCTGCCGCGCCAGATCGTCAGCATTCGAAGGCGTGAACCCCAGAGCTTCCTCGAACCACTTTGCCTTTGGACCACCGACAGGATGGTCGGGGTTGAGCAAGTATCTCGCAAGCTTGTCGTCGACGCTCGCCCTCGTTACCCCCCTTGGGACCTTTCCCCTGGAGAACAAACGTCCCCAGAATGCCCCAATCCGCTTGAGCAACCCGCCTCCAACTTTGGAAGCTGCTGCGATCGCAAGATCTTCCGGTCCAGGAATCGCAAACGATACGGCGAAGGCCGCGCCCGCCCCTCGCGCTCGAATTCGGGCCCAGTACTCGTCGACACCGATTCTACCGCTTTGGAGATCCTCGATGTCGTTATCCAGCATGATGCCCGCCGACTCTCGACCATCGGGATCCACCAGCATCATCGGTTGATTTTGGACATAAGCATACCGATTCCACGACTGCGGAAGGTCCGGCGACCCCAAGACCGGATCCACCGACAAGAACCGCCCCACCCGCGGATCACAGAACCGAGCGTGCATGTAATCCAAATCGTCACTCGCTCCGTCGGCGTAGAAGTCCCGCTCGTGGCCCGTAAACTTCAACGGTAGGTCGTTCTGAGCCGGCCGGGTGGCTTCTTCGCCGAAGGGGTAGTACTTGTGCTCGGAGAGGAAGTTGCCGGCACCGTCGGTGATGTACCTAGGACTGCCCAGGTGATCGAGGCTCAGATGGTGTCGTTTCGACAGGATGTCGTTTTCGTCGACGGTGACCGTGGCGATGGGTGCCGAGCCGCGGTAGATGTGGTCACGGACGGGTTGGAGGCGGTTCGATTCGGGGCGGAATTCCCGCAGCACTCGGCCTTGGAAATCCCGCAGGGACCACGAGAATCCGCCGGTGCCGAAGCGCAGGATGCGCTCGTCGTCGGCGGTGTAGAGGAAGTGGGTGAAGTGTCCGCCTTGCTCGCGGTAGATCAGGCGGTTGA
>JAUIJL010000035.1 GCA_030431255.1 Thermoanaerobaculia bacterium
CGGGCCGCGCAGGCCGGGCCGCGCAGGCCGGGCCGCGCAGGCCGGGCCGCGCAGGCCGGGCCGCGCAGGCCGGGCCGCGCAGGCCGGGCCGCGCAGGCCGGGCCGTGAGGGTTCTTCAAGGACCGAAAGGTCGAAAACCGCCGATGCTCAGGCTTTGCAAGGCTTCGAAGTCGTCCGGGGTCGCGCCGAAGAGATCCTGGACGATGGCCCCTCCGAGACCTTCCGCCGCCGCGTCGAGAATGTCCACCTCTTGCAGGATCTCGACATCGTCCCGACTCGCACCGATGACGTCGTGCACGATGGTCTCTCCGACGGCAATGTTGGTTTCGTCGGGAATCACGTGTTTGGCGATTTTTTCGCCCGTCGCGTAACCGGTCATGGCCGCTCCGGCCACACCCGCGACAGGTTTTCCGACATATGGGATCTTGGAGATGGCCCAGAAGGTGGCCATGCCTTCGGCCGCGCCAGTGGCCACGTCGACCCGTTGGTCCGTGGTTTTGGCTTCCGCCAAGTCGACGGCCAACACGGTCCAGGCAGCCCAGCCGATCACGCCGACCCCTATCCGTCCACCGGTGCCTTTGGGCAATACGGGGATCACCGGTCGGCGAGGTCCCGGAGCGGGCCTGGCCGCGACAGCCGGCTTGGCCGGAGCTGGAGCAGCCGGTTTTGCCGGAGCGGGGGCAGGTGTTGCGGGTTTTGCCCGGACGGCGGGCGCCGGCGAAGGCGCCGTGGGGCGGGCGGCCGCCGCTGGTTTTTGTGCCGACCGAGCCGCGTTCATTTCTTGGGTCGCTTGGCGTCCCGGATTTTTGACGCCTGGTTGTTGTCGTAGATCCTCAGCCCGGTGCGCCCGGTGGTGGGAAGATCCCGGTGTGGATGCCTTGCCCTGGGTGATCTGCAGACCGCTGGCGTTCAAAGAATTGGCTGGATTCTGCGCCAACCCTTCGAAGGAATGATGAACCTGGGTGCCCTTGGGCAAGGCGACCCTGCGTCGAAACGCATTATTCGCCGCATTGAAGACCCTGCGGGCCAAGTGGATAGCCGTCCCCTTCTGGCGGTTGGATCCCTTGGGCAGACTGTTGAGCTGATCGTGAAATGCCTTGAGGTTCTGCTCGTAGGAGCCTTTGCCGTATCTCCGTTGCAGGACCCCTTCCACCGCTTTTTGCCATTGATGGCTCAGACCCGGATCGTCACCGATCAACATGCCGTCGCGGATCGGGCCGACTTTGGGCGGCTCCGTTTGGCGACCTCCGGGATCGCGGAAGCCGACGGGATTGTTCTTCGAATAGCGATACGAGTTGGTGCCGTCCACAAGACCGGCGGGGTCCGCCGCGGTCCAGCGGGCCAACCAAGGAGCGTAGTAGCGGGCCCCGTGGTAGGCGAGGCCGCTTTCTTCGTCTCTCTCCATGCCGGTGTATCGATACCGTTTCGGCAATACATCGGAACGCGCGGCCTGGTAAGTCGTGCTGCCATACGGGCTGAATTCCTCGTAAGAAAGGACCCGTGAAAGCTCGTCGAGCTCGAGGCTGGTCGAGCCCAGGTGGTTGCCGAGCTGATATCGAACGACTTTGGCCGGGGCGGCATCTTGGCCCTGGACACGGGTTTCGACCATCGCGATTCGGCTTTGATTGTCCATCACGTGCAGGGTCTCCCGAGCCAAGCCGGCCGTCGGCCCAGAGTGTTTGCGATAGATCTCGAGACCGCCGAGATAGATCCATTCATCCTTGAGGTTTCCGTTTTCCAACTCGGTGAGCTTACGGACCCGCTCGCCGGAGGCGTCGTAGACGTAATAGGTGCGCTCACCGTCGCGGGCTATTCCGGCGGAATCCGTCGGCCCCAGGGATTGCCGTTGCGAGGTGCGCATCTGATCCCGAAAATCCCAAGAAATTCGGCTCAAATGGGGCATGTGCAGTAGGTTGCCGTGGGGGTCGTAACCCTCTCCGGCGATGCTGAAGACCTCCTCGGTTTGGCCGATCACGGCGCGGGAGAGACGATTAGACGTCTCGGTCGGCTCGAGCCGGCTGGGCTCGGAGTATTCGAAGATTCGATTCCAACCGGATTGGGCAGGGGACGTCCCACGGTGCTGGAGCTCCAGCAGGTTGCCCACCGGGTCGTAGACATAACGCTCGACATAGGTACCCAGAGCCTGACCGTCGCCGGGATGAGCGAGACCGACGCGGAACCTATCGTCATAGTCGTGGGGTCGCGGTGGGCTCCCTTGACCCAAATGCTCTCGCCCTGTGGCTTGCACCAAACGATAGGAGGCGTCGTAGGTGTAATCCGCGCTCGGCTCGACCCGTTGATTATTGAAGAAAACCGCTTGCTGAGCGTGGTCGTGGATGTGGGTGACGTTGCCGACGGGATCGTAGGTATAGCTCAAGCTCTGGACCCCGCACCCGGGTCGCTCGGCGTCCGGGGGCAAAGGGCAATCCTGGGGAAAAAGGTCGGCGTCCCGCTCGGTGCGTAGCCGGCGCAGACGAGAGGTCAGAGGGTCGTATTCGTAGGAGGTTCTGGTGCCGTTGCCGAATTCGATCTGCCGCCGTCGGCCCTTGGCGTCGTAATCGATGCCGAGCACGAAGGGCGTCCAAATCGGCTCGCCGTCGGCGACCGAGCCCTTCAGATGGATCTCCAAGGACTCGAGCAATTGGGCCTCGTTGTAGACGGGTCGAGCGGTGCTGCCGTCCGGTGAGGTGGCCGACACCGGCCGATTCAGGGCGTCGAAGGCGGTGGAGGTGACATAGGTTTCCGATGCTAAGAACGCGCCCAAAGCCGCTTCCAGCGCGGCCATATCCAGCGGTGCCGACGGATCGCCCGGCAATATCGAGTCGACCGGGCTCCAATCCAACGGCTGCTTATAGTCGACGGCCAATCGTCGACGGCTGCCGAGGGCGTTGCCCTTGAAATCGAGTCGATCGGACTCCATGGCGCCGGCTTGGTCGAGCACCAAATAGACCGTGGAACGCAAATTGAGTGCTTCCGCTTGGGGATGCTGCTCACCGTAAACCGACCGCTCGATCAATAGCTCGGCGTCCGGATCGGCGGCATCCGTTCCGCTCACGAAATGGCGTAGCGGTCGCTGTAGGGCGTCGTATTCCGTGCGGAATCGATGGCCTCGGCTATCCCAGCTCAAGATGGGATTGCCGGCCACATTGGTCAACGTCCAGCGACTCCCCCCTTCCATGCTCCGCCCGCGAATCCGTTGGCCGAGCAGGTCTATGTCGTGGGTCTCGACTTTCCGTCCCCGGGCATCGCCGTTCTGGACGATCCCGTCCCGTGCTTCCCTCGGGTTGCCTTCGATGTCGAGCTCGACCCTGCCGGCGGTCAGCTCCTGAGTGCCGTCGAGAGGGTGCCCGGGACAAACGACCCGGTTTCGAGCCAGGGTCAAGAAGGCACGGCCCAGGCTGTCAAAGGTGGTGGTGGTCGGGGTGTCGGCATGGGCCGCAGCCTTGACGGCCGCCTCCTGCTGCCTCGGGCCGAGGGCCCCACCCACGCGCCGGCTGTGCCAGCCCTGCCAAGCCGCCGCCTCTTCCGGGCCGAGGGCCTCGAAATGCCGAGCCACGTAACCGCTGACGTCCGGATCGGTCCGGGGATCCCGGAGCACCGTGTCGTTGGCATCCCAAGTCTCTTGTTGCCAAGGGTCGAAGACGGTTTTGACGTAGGTTTCGTTGGGATACAAAGTGGCGATGGACCGGCCGAGGGGATCGTAGAAGACCGTCGGTCCGTTGCCGATCCGCGTGTCGGGGTCGAAGCCGTGGGTGTCGGAAAAAAACGGCTCGTATCGACGAGCCGGCAACCCTTTGTTGTTGTAAACGGTCCAACCACTGCCCACCCATCGGCGGCTCGTGCTCTCGCCCAGCACGGGTTGGCCATCGTCACCGACCAGGATGTTGCCCGCGGGATCTCGCAGGGGCACGGGGCCAGGCTCCGCTTGGGTTTTTCGTTGGATGTCACGACCGAAACCATCGGAGTACACGAAGCCATAGCTTTGGGCGCTGATCTCGCCGGGTGCCAAGTCGGCGTCGTGGGTTTCCCGGGAGATCGAGCAGACCCCGGCGGGTTGGATCTTGCCTTCCGCCCAGCCCCGCTGAAAGGCGAAGAGATCGTAGACCGAGCGCGTCGTGGCACGGCCCAGCAAATCCGCGGCCGCCGGATCTCGGAACAACGCCTGGATCTCGTCACGGCTCAGATCGGCCTCGAAGCCGTCGAGGGAATCGCCCAGGTTTTCACCTGCTTTGCCCATCACCGCGGTTCCGACCACTTGACCCAGGGCGTCGAACGCGACCTCGGTTCGATTGCCGTTGGCGTCGGTGACCCGCCATGGCGTGAGGGTCCGGTAGTCGTTCCCGGCTCGCGCGGGATCCGCGGTGCCGTCCGGCAACCGCTCACCGACTGTGATTCGATTGCCCACGGGATCGCGGGTCTCTCGGATCAACAAGTCGTAGGCATCGAGCTCGAGGGTGTTGAATTGACCGAATGGATCGCGGAAGCGGCGCCCCAGGAAGAAGTGGCCGCGTGCCTCGGCAAGCTCGGCCGCGGGCGGATCGACGGGCTCATTGCCCTGGGGTATGGAATAAAAAGCACGGCCCGAAGGCACCCACCAGCGTCCGTCCCCCTTCAGATCCACATAGCCGGCGCCTTGCCCGTTCGCTGAGCCGAGCATCTCTTGGGGTTGGGCAAGCAGCGGGGCGCCGTCGCGCTGAAAAACTTGATCGATCAAGCTCGGCGTCAGAGCGAGTCGATAGCTTTCGCCGGGCAGGGCGAGGGATTCGATCTCGCCTGGAGGCAAGAGGGCGTCGGAATCCCCCGCTGCCACACCCAGGTCGTCGGGTCGGAAGAACGTGCAAGTCTCGTCGACCAGCCTGCGTTGGCGACCGATCGAAGCCTGATCCTCAAAGGCGATCTCTTGGTCGAAATCATGGGTCCAAGCTCCGGGAAGCTCGGGGGCTGGGCGGACGAAGTCCTCGATGCGAAACCTGCCGCCCGGACCCGAAGGTGAATAACCCGTCAGCTCGAAGGCCTTGGATTCCCACAGCAACGGAGCACGGTGGCAATCGAGCCGCTGAATCGGGTGGGTGAATCGACTTTCTGAATACGTGATGTGGACACGGCTCTGTTGGGCACGGTCGGCCGCCAACGGAAGCTCGGGATCCGCCAGTCGACGGCCGTAACCCACACCCGCTTCTTTGAGCACGTGACCCCAGGCGTCGACCTCCAGAGTCAGCCCGTGTTGAATTCGAGGGTCGGCGGGATTGCGTTCGTATTGATAGGTGACGGCCTCCCGCGGGTGGGAGAAAAACACTCCGGGTCGGTCACCGCTCGGCGACTGGAGCTTTCGAATCGCAAAGCTCTGCTCAACCACCGAATAGGGATGCTCGGCTTGGGCGCTGCCGTCGAGAGCGTAGACCTCCTGGCGCAGCATCGCCCCTTGCAGGGTCCGGCAGGCCTCCTTTTCCTCCGCGGTGCTCAGGCCGTCGGGCAAGACCGTATCGGGTAGCAATAGGTCTCGGGCTTGTGCCTCCGTCAACCCCGGCTCGCGGTAGTACTCACCGACGTCCCGCCCGTCGAGCAGGCCGGCGAAGTAGTCGGAGATGTGATTTCTGGACATGTACGCGCCGGTGTGGAACCACGTCTTGGTGAGCACCGGCGGCATGGGCACGGCTCCGTCGCGATCGATCGAGCCCCCAGGAACCTCGGCACCCTCCTCGACCTCCTCGGTGTCCCATTGATCGACCCTGCCGAATCCGCGAAATTCCCGTTCCGCGCCGTCGAAGTGACCGTGGTGATACGCGTAACGGGTGACGAATTTCCCGCCGCTGATGTGGTCGTAGGTTTCCATCCGTTCCACCACATGAACCGGAAACGGTAAACGCGTAATCCACGGCCGGCCTGCTTGCTCGTCCCGTAGATAGAAGTGGGTCGAGGTCGAATAGTGGAGGCGGGTCTCGGCCCCCATGTTGTTGACGGTTTTCACCAAGAGATGGGGTTTCTGACCTCCCATCAGGTCGACGTATCGCATCGAGCGCCTTGACGTTGCGGGCGAGCGACTGGACCACACCAGGCAGCTGGTGCCGTTGCCGAGCAAATCAGTGGTCTGAATCGATGCGAGCTCGTCGACCTCAGGGGCTACCTCCAAGACTTTCGGCGGGCTCCAAGCGTTTCCGCTCTGGTTGAAATAAAGCCGAGCTCCGTGCGTGTGCAAGTAGAGGATGTCGGTCGTGCCACTGCCGTCGATATCCGCCAGGCGGATGCGTGCGGGATCGAAAGCCTCTGGAAAGTCGAAGACGGGCGCCCGATCCATGGTGATCTTGGCGCCGAAACGGCCATAGCCGAGGTTGGGCCAATAGCAAACCTCACCGTTGCGGACGCGAGCCAGATCCGCCAAGCCATCGCCGCTGAGGTCGGCCAGGAAAATCGAGTCGGTGCGGTCCGCGAATACCAAGCGAGGCCCCGTCTGCTCATCGAAGGGAACGAGCCCACGCTCGGCTCGTCCGAAACCCTGCTCCGCCAAAGAAGGGTGCCAAATCAAACCGTCGTCCTCGGTGATCAAAACATCGGCTCGGCCGTCACCGGTGAGGTCGACGAGCCGCGTGCTCGGATCGCTGAGATCTCGGCTCAGGCGGGATTGGAAGGGTCGAAACGGCAACCAGCCATCGTCTCCGTCGTGCTCGAAGAAGCCTGGGTTGGGACCGTCGAGCACGGCCACGTCGAGCCGGCCGTCGGCCGCCAGATCGACCAGCTCCGCCCCCTCGGCGAGCCGTGCGTTGGGCTGGGGAGCAACCTGCCGGCTGGGTCCGAAACGCACGGATTCGCCCAGTGGGCTGAGGTTTCGTTTGTAAAACCATGAGTCGGCCTGCTCCGTCAGAATGCCCGGGATGCTCTCCCCGTATAGGTCGACCCAACGATAGGTTTGGCCGTCGACGCCGATCGGCAGGTTTTCGAGCTCCTGCTCGGGGATGTCTTCCACCCGATCCTGAACCACCGGTCGGCTGTATTCGAGCTCGAGGGGCGGAATCTCCCGCCGCAGATATCCGTCCGCCCTCCTTTTGAGCCCAACATGAGTCACACCTCTCAAGAAGGTGTACGTCGGTGAGTCGTCGGGTTGCGGATCTAGCTCATGGGAGTATTCGAATTCGGTGGATCGCACCCAACAGGACTCGCCGACGCCGGGCTCGTCTTTGAAGTGATGGAACATCAGCACCCGTTTACAGAGGCGGGTGGTTCGAATCTCGAATCCGGCTCGATACGTGGAGAAGGGGTCCGCGCGGAAAAGCCACTCGCCCGAATCACCGGGCGTCGGCGACTCGACCGAATGCTCGCCGTAGTCGAAAACCACCTCGAATAACCATTCCGTGTTTTCGATCTGCGCGGGGTCGAGCCAAAGTGGCCGTCGGCCGTCGGGGGGTAGCAGTGGGGCGCGATTGCCGTATCGAATCGACTTGATATACCGCTGGACCGCACGTTTGGGATCGTCGCGATCACCTCGGCTCAGCTCCGACACCTTGGAGAGCTGCACGCCGGCGCCGTCTTCGACCTTGTAGCTGTAGGCAAGCCCATTACCTCGATCGTCCACGGTCTCGCAGATCAGCCAGCTGAAGATACGGCGGGGGTCGGCGGGATCGAAAATGCGCGACTCCGGATCACGTCCATAGATCGAAAGGACGTTGTCCCTGGAAAGGGTGCGCCAGAACACGTCCGTTGGATCGTCCAGATGGGTCCAGCGTTCAATGCGCGCGAACAAACCCTCGACCCGAGGGCGGTAACGGTCTATTCGATAGCCCGGAACGCTCACCTCATCCCGCAGACGGGCCCCCTCGGAGTCGATCATCGGCACGAGATCCTCGGCTCCGGAGAGCATGAAGGTGTCGGATTCGTCGATGTCGAGGTAACGGGGCAGACCTTTGTCGGTCTTGCGGGAGATGCTCGGCAGGGAGAGTCGCCAACCAAAGCCGAAGGGACCGTTGGAAGCACCAGAGTCGTAGTGGAGAGAGAGATCCGGGCTGAAACCCGAACGGCCGGGGCTGGTGGAGATCGGCACGCTCAGGGAGCCCGAGCCGGTGACCGGATTCGCCGCGAGCTTTTCTCCGATGCCACGGATCGCGCCGCCTCCTTTGGGCAACGAGACCGCGGGTGGCGAGGAGACCTTTGAAGCGGGTTGGGAGGATCGGTTCGTCGTGGCTTCGGACGAGAGCTCCGGCATGCTGTATCCACCTCAGTTCATAGCGTTCCAAACCAAGAGCCGTCACGGATCTACAAGGCGAATGAGGACCTTTTAGAGACACCTCGTATGAAGGACTTTGCAGTAGAAAGTGAAATCCACGCCGCCGCCGTTACAACATGACGCCGTGCATTTTTCGAATCGGGTAGGCCGGGCCGCGCAGGCCGGGCCGCGCAGGCCGGGCCGCGCAGGCCGGCTAGCCGCGCTGGCGTAGCTTAAGGGCTGCCTCGACATCGGGCAGGTCGATCAACACCGAGCTCTCGGGGCCGTTGACCTTGGACTCGGGGTCGTATTCGTAGTCGCGGATCACCCGTCGGAAGACTTCTTTGAGCGCGCGGGCACCCAGCCGCTGCTCCCGCGCCGCTTCTTTGGCGATGCGATACACGGCCTTCTTCGACAATAGGAGATTCAAACCGCGGCTTTTGAAGTACGCGCGGGCCATGTGGTACCCGGAGTCCGGCACGGTGAGGAAGATTCGCTCGAGCTCTTCCACGGTCAGATCCGAGAGCAGGACCACGGCGTCGTAACGGGACAAAAACTGTGGGCTCATGCCGTATTCGAAGAGGTCGTCGTTGCGCAGCCAATCCCGCAGGTGGAAGATCAGCTTTTCCTCCACCTCACCGTCCTCGACCACAGTCACCGGCTTTAAGGCGCCGCGGTCCTTGCCCACCGTGACCCGGTCGAAGACCGAGTCCCAGAGCCCTTCAAATGCCCCGCCACAAACAAAGAGCAGGCCGCTGGAGTCGACGGTGATCCGATCTCCGCCGGCCCACTTGGGCAGGGTGAGCGGCACGGCTTCGTTTTCCATCACCGTCAGCAAGGCTTCTTGGGCGCGGATGCCCGAGGTATTGGGCTGATCTCCCACCCACGCACGGATCTTGTCGACTTCGTCGACAAAGACGATGCCACGGGAAGCCTGAGCCAGCAGATCCTCCAGCGGGGCGTCGGGGCCGAGCTGCTCGCGGGCGCGGTCCAGCAGTCGGTGCAGAATCGCTTCTCCGGAGCGGCCCCGCTGGGCCTCCTCACCGAGCACGTTGGCGTGCATGCGGATCACCGTCGAGCGCAGGGAGAGATTCGGCCGCTTTTCGAGAAAGCTCTCCACAGCCTTCATCAGAGTCGTCTTGCCGGTGCCCGAGGAGCCGATCATCAGGAGATTGCCCACGGGCAGACCGGCGAGCTTCTTCGACATCGAAATCGACATCTCACGGATCGCTTCTCGCTGACCGATCACACGCTTCGACAGCTCGGTGGCGATCTCGTGGGGCGAAGGAGGGGTGGTGTCTGTGGTTTGGCTTTGAGTCACCCGCTGATTCTAACCTTCAGAGGGTCGGCTCTTCTATCTTGAGCGCGAAGAGACCTTATACTGTGCATGCCGAGTGGGCGGATCTCGGACGGGATTCGCAGAGATGCCGGAGCCACTGGCGCCCGGTGGCCGTAAAGGAGCATTCGTACATGCCTCGTTCTCCACTTTCCATGATGTCGACGCTGTTGTTGATCGTCGGCTTGTCGCCATGGCTTTTCGTCGCCGACGCGAACGCGCAGAGCCCACAGCAGGTTCAGCAGCTGCTCGACGCCGAGCAGCCGGGCCTCGCGCTCGACATGCTGAGCCGCATGATCAAAGGCAAAAAACCCACCGCCGAGCAGCTCATGCTGCGGGGCACCGCCCGCTTGATGTTGGGTGAGATCAAGGCCGGCGCCACGGATTTAGAGAAATCCTTGGCCAAAGACCCCACCTTGAGGCAAAGCTGGGTCAATCTCGGGGGTCTCGAAATCGCCGAAGGCAACTATGACGCCGCCGAAAAGGCATTCCGCAAGGCCTACCAGCTGGCGCCGGATTTGCCGGACAGCCACCTCAATCTAGGCGCGGCGCTGATGCTGTTGCGCCGGGGCGGCGAGGCGGAGCCTCACTTTGAGCAATATCTGAAGCTCGAAGGGGGGTCGGCGGAGGCTCAATATTTGGTGGCGACCAACTACGCCATCGGCGACGTTGAGCATCTGGCGATCAAGGCCCTCGAAGCGGCCATCGCCCAGGACGAAAAAATGCGCTTGCGGGCCCGACGGGACAGCCGATTCGTGGCCTTGGACAGTCTGGAATATCGGGTCCTGCTCAACACCGACAACTATCAGCCGCCCCCGGGATCCCATCAGGTGGAAGCCGCCTTTCGCCAGCCTTACAACCAACAAGACGGCGAGCTGCTCTACGCCGTGCTCGAAGCCCTACGCTCCCTGGGCATCTCCTACGATCCCGAGGTGGAGGCCGCCGCGAAATGGGCCATTGTCTGGGGCGACTTGCGGATCAAGCTGCGCAACCAGGCGAACGGCACAGGAGTCGTGGCCCTGAGCGCCGCTCCGAGCCGCTATTCCGCGGACGAGTTTCACCGTTTATCCCAACGCATCTTCCAGGAAATTCACCGAACCATTGGGCAATGAGGGCAATGAGCTCGCGTCCGAGATCTCACTGCCAAAAATTTCGCGGCCAAGGTCTCCATTCCTGCGTTTCCGCTCACTGACTTAAATCATCCGGGCTGCGGCCTTTGAGGATATCCACTATGTCCGATCACAAATCCAATTCCGATCTCCCCGACTCTTACGACCCCGAGCTCGAAGAAGGCGAAGAACATGTCGACGACACGATTATCGGCGTGGCTTTTCGTCGCAGCCTGATCGCCTTCGCAGCCCTGGCGTTGATCATCGGTGGCGTGGTCTGGTGGCTGCAGCAAGAGGAAGAGCTCGGGGAGGAAGTGGAGTTGCTCGCCGAAGCGCCGCAACAAGTGGAAGCGACGTCGCTCCAAATTCCGGACCTGCCCTTTGTCGACGTCACCGCTGAAGCGGGCATCGACTTCAAACACGAAAACGGGGCGCAAGGCGAGAAGCTCCTACCGGAGACCATGGGCTCGGGCGCGGCGTTTTTCGACCCCGACTCGGACGGCGATTTGGACCTCTTCTTGGTCAACGGCACCCAATGGCCCCACACCGCCGGCCGAAAAGCCGCCTCGTCGGCCCTTTACCGCAACGACGGCAGCGGTCGATTCGAGAACGTGACGAGCGAGATGGGTTTGACCACCGACTTCTACGGCACCGGTGTGGCCATCGGCGATGTGGACGGCGATGGTCGACCGGACATCTTCATTGCCGCTGTGGGCAGCAACCACCTCTATCTCAACCGCGGGGCGTCTTTTGAGGACGTGACCTCACGAGCCGGTGTCGCCGGAGCGGACGATATGTGGTCCACCAGCGCCGCCTTCGGCGATTTCGATCGCGACGGCGACCTCGACCTCTTCGTGTGCAACTACGTCCAATGGTCCCGACAGATCGACGCCGAGGTCGACTACCGCCTGACGGGCGTGGGCCGAGCCTACGGTCCGCCGGTGAACTACCGTGGCACCTTCTCCTACCTCTACCGCAATCTCGGAGACGGCACCTTTGAGGACATCTCCGAAGCGGCCGGATTGCACGTCCGCAACCCTGCCACGGACGTGCCGGTGGGCAAAGGCCTGGGTGTGTCGCCGGTCGATATCGACGGCGACGGCTACTTGGACCTCCTGGTCGCCAACGACACGGTGCAGAACTTCCTCTTCCACAACAAAGGTGACGGCACCTTTGAGGAAACCGGCGAGCTGTTCGGCCTAGCCTACGGTCGAGCCGGCGAGGCGACCGGTGCCATGGGCATCGACGCCGCTCATTACCGCAACGACTCGGATCTGGGTTTTGCCATCGGCAACTTCGCCAACGAAATGACGTCTCTCTACATGTCCCAAGGAGACGCGACCCTTTTCGTCGACGAAGCGATCACCGACGGCATCGGCGCCCCCAGCCGAACGGCCCTTTCCTTCGGCGTGCTCTTCTTCGATGCCGATCTGGACGGCCGTCTCGACCTTGTGCAAACCAACGGTCATTTGGAGAACGAGATTCAGTCCGTAGACCCGAGCCAGAGCTATGAGCAACCCGCTCAGCTGTTTTGGAATGCGGGCGCGGGCGCTCGGTCGACCTTTGTCGACGTGCCGCTGGAAAAGCTCGGCGACCTGGATCGCCCACTTGTGGGTCGCAGCAGCGCCTACGGTGATATCGACGGTGACGGCGATCTAGACCTGATCCTGACCCAAGCCGGCCGGGAGCCCCTGCTCCTGCGCAACGATCAAGCCACCGGCTCCCATTGGTTGCGGCTGAAGCTGAGCCAGCCAGGCGCCAACTCCCAGGCGATCGGCGCCTGGGTCGAGGCCCGGGTCGGCGACTTGCGCCTGCGCCGCCAAGTCATGCCCACCCGCGGCTACCAAAGCCAAAGCGACTCCGCGATTACCCTCGGGCTGGGGCAGGCGACCGCCTTGGACGGCCTGGATATCCTCTGGCCCGACGGCACCCGCCAGACCGTAGATCCTGGCGGCCTCGGAATCGACCAAGTGGTGGAGATCCATAAGGGCTAGCAAAGCTCAAATCGTCAAGACTTGCCTTCCGATTGCAGGGTTGGGGCTTGCCCCCAACCGAGAGCCGCGTCTGCAAAAGGCACATCGGCTTTGTAAAGCTTACAGAAAACTCGTCCTTTCCATCGGCCGGCCCCCGCTTTCAATGCGATTTCGGGGTTGGCATTCATTTTGCTCTTCTAATTACATGAGTCGCATCTGGATCATCCAGATCAAATTCCGCGGAGCCGGCTCGCAGCCGGCTCTGCAACCTTCAACTCCCTTCGAAACGAAAGCGCGCTCGCCGCGATTCACGGCCGAGACCTTCCGCGCCGAAGGTTGCATCACCAAGGAGCTACCTCATGCTTAGATGGGCACTCGGATTTTTCATCATCGCTTTGATCGCCGCAGTTTTCGGATTCGGTGGTATCGCCGTGGCCGCTTCGGAAATCGCCAAAGTCATCTTCTTTGTCTTCTTGATCCTCTTTGCCATCGCCTTATTCAGAGGCACGGTCAAAGTCTGACCTCGCTTGGCCACCGACCTCTCTTGCGCACCTAACCTAGTGCACCCCAACCCAGTGCACCTGAACCCCAAAGGCCCCCATGATCAGCCCCGCTACCGACAGCCCCACCTCCCCCTTGACCGCGTTCAAGGACGCCGCGCCCGGCACAATCTTGGGCCGGCACCGAGACACAGCCCTCAAGCTGGTGGTGGTGGTGGCGTTGGTCGCCCTCAGCGCGCTGACTTGGCGCTACGGAGCCGAGCTGAAGACCTTCGTCGCCGATTTCACCGAGCGACTCGCCGATCAAGGATCCTTGGGCATCACCACCTTCGTAGGTATCGGGGTGCTGTGGATTCTGCTGCTCATGCCCGCGTCGATGGTCTTTCTCGCCGCCGGCGCGACCTGGGGGCTCAAATGGGGCCTATTGATCGCCTTCAGCACCAATTTCCTCTCCGGAGTGGCGGCATTCGGCATCGCCAAATACTTCATCGAGCCGTACCTCGCTAAACGCCAAAGAAAGGGCTCTGCAGCCGACGGCGTAAAGCCAGACGGCTCGAAGCCAGACGGCTTAAAGCCCAACGGCTCGAAGCTCGCACTAGTCCGAGGAGCGGTGCAGCGGGAAGGACCGAGGGGCGCCGCGTTGCTGCGCTTTTCCGCCCTTCCCGTCTGGGCCGTCAACTACGGGCTCGGTGCTTCAGGCCTCTCGTGGAAGCATTATCTAGTCGCCGGCTTCGCCATTTTGCCCAACACCTGGACTTTCGTCGCCGCGGGTCACGCGGCGGGTCTGGCATCTCAGAATGCATCTCGAAGCACCGCGGAGTGGGCTCTGCTCATCGCCAGCATCGTCGGTACCGTTCTGGTGATGGCGCTGCTCGGTCGACGGGCGAAACAAATTCTCGACAACACCTCGGGCTCGTCCGACGATTCGGACGGTCCATTCCAGATAAACGCACAGAAAGCATCCCGATCATGAATTCCCCAACGCCCGCCGCAGACTTCCAAGCGTCGACGGGCTCGGACGCCGATTCCCAGCCGAAGGGACGGGCAATCGTCACCTTCGGCCGCGGCTGGCACTCCTTGGCGGTAGCTCGCAGCCTCGCCGCCAAAGGGATCGAGGTGATCAGCGCCGACGTGTACGGCCTCACCCCGGGAGCCCTGTCGAAGCACACCACGGACTCCTTCACCTACCCCGATCCGTCGGAGGAGCCCGAGCAATTCCTCGATGTTCTCGAATCCGAGATCCGGCAACGCCGACCCGAAGACGGCGTGCCCTATGTGTTGCAGCCGGTGCAACAGGAAACATATTTAATTTCCAAACACCGGGAACGCTTCAAGGGGTTGATCGACCTGGCCCTGCCCGATAACGACCTGCTCGACCGGGTACGAGACAAGGGTGAGCTGGCGGCCATGGCCTCGGAAATCGGTCTCAACGTGCCGACCACATGGCGCTTTGACGAAACACCCACACCGGAGCAGCTCGCTCGGGTCGACGTGCCCGCGATCATCAAGATTCCCCGTGGAGCCGGCGGCGTGGGCATGGTGCGTGTGGACCGCCACGACGAGCTGGCCACAGCCTATGAGCAGATTTACGAAAAACACGGCACTCTGCCGCTGATCCAAGAAATCGTCGAAGGCGAGGACATCTGCGTCACCGCGATCTGCGATCAGGGCCGAGTCCATGCGCTGATGACCTACCGCAATCGTCATAAGGCCGCATCGTCAGCCCCCGGGTCCGTGCGCGAGACCATCGCCGCACCCGCCGCGGAGCAAGCCACCGAAACCCTGCTCTCCGAGCTCGGCTGGCACGGTGTGGCACAGCTGGATTTCATGTGGGACGGTGAGTCCGAGCCTTGGTTGATCGAAATCAACCCTCGTCTTTTCGGTGGGGTCTTTCAAACCGTGGCCTCGGGCATCGACTTCCCCTGGATTCTTTTCTGCTTGGCGAGCGGCCTGCCGTTACCGAAACCGGTACAACCCGAGCTCGGAGTGCGCACGGAGACGCCGGTGGTGGGCTTCCTGAGCATCCTGCGCGAAATGCTTGCGGACGACGAAAATTCCACTCTTTTCGACGAGCTGTCCTCGGCCTGGCGCTCCTCACGCATGGTCTCCTCCCTGGGAGGCATCAGCGCGGGAATGAACGCCTTCCTCAGCCAAACCGCCGAGATCCTCAATCCGACGGAACGCTGGGAGCGGATTCAAGAGCTCTTCGACGAAAACGAGGACAACATTTCGCAGCTGATGTTCACATCCGACCCAACCGCTTCTTTGGGCTTGCTCTATCCGCTGGCGATTTTTCTCAAACACGGAAGGATCGACGAAGAGCTGCTCCACGGCTCCTCTCCGGTAGACGATGAAGCGAGTCTGGAGAAGGTAGAGGAGGAGGTGGGACGCTCGTGAGCCGACCCCGCGTTCTGCTCTCCCTCGACAGCTCCTGGTGGAATCGTTTCGGGTTTAGCCGCTTCACCTACGGCCGCATGTTGCGACGGGCCGGCTGTGAGCCCAAATCCATTCGGTTTCGCGACGTCGCCAAAGGCGAGCTTCAGAAACGGCTCCAAGGCATCGACGGCATCGTGTTGAGCGGCGGTGGTGATCTATCGAGCGATCTGTACGAAACGGATATTTCTCATCTTAAGGGGGTTAAACCCCTGCGAGATCGTTTCGAGCTGTCATTGCTGGATTTGGCCACCGACCAGGATTTACCGGTGCTCGGCATTTGTCGCGGCGCCCAGTTGCTCAATGTTTATCGTGGAGGCACCAACCACAGCCTGCGTCGGGATCCGTCCCTGGTCCGCCGTCATCGACGCCGGGGTCGGCATCCGGTCAAGCTGCTCAAGGGCTCGCGCCTCAGCAGAATCTTGCCGGAAGCCGGTGACGAGCTGTCGGTCTCCAGCTACCACGCCCACGCCGTGCTCGAATGTGGCCACGGAATGCGCCCCGCGGCTCAGGCACCCGACGGGGTGGTGGAGGCCATTGAGGCGGTGGACGAATCCACTTGGCAATTCGGCATCCAATGGCATCCGGAGTGGATGATCGGCGACCGATTCCAAATGAGCATTCTGCGCGATTTCGGCCGAGCCGCTAGAAGCCGCGCCCAACCTACGGATTAGATCCTTGGGGATCCGGCTTTTCCGGCTCCGCATCCGGCGACATGTCGGAGGCTGCATCGAGCTTGTCGATCACCTCTTCGAAGTCGTTTCCCTGGGGCGTCGGTGCCTCCTGATGGACGGGACCTTGCTCGTCCAAGGTCAGCTCGACGAAGACGGGAAAGTGGTCGCTGCCGATCGCCGGCGGGCGCTCGATGCGCACCAATTTGAAATGATGGCTGTGAAATACGTGATCCAAGGGCCAGCGCATGAACGGAATCTCGGCGTGGAACGTGCTGTAAAGCCCGCGTCCGATCCGAGGATCCAGCATGCCGCTGGTGCGTTGGAATAGGCGCGTGGTGTGGGACCACGCGACATCGTTCAAATCTCCGGCGATCACCGCCGGAAATCCGCTGGTTTTGGCCGCCAATCCGGCGATTAAGATTTCCGCGTCCCGCTCGGTGGTTTCCGTGCTCTCCGCCGGATACGGCGGCTTGGGATGCAGCAGGTGGAGATCCACGATCTCTCCGCTGTCGAGCACGGCCCGGGCAAACATGCTCGGCACTCCTGGATCCATCAAATAGCGAATCTCCGGCTCGAGCAGCTTCAGCCGGGAATAGAACATCATGCCGTAGGTGTCTTCCAGCGGTTTCTCGATGCGGTAGGGATAGCTCTCTTCGAGCACCGCCATTTGCTCGGCCCACCAACGGTCTGGCTCCAACACCAAGAGCAGGTCCGGCTGAAGATCTTGCACCAAGTCCACCAAGCGATGCGCTTGCCGGTTGTGCATCAGAATATTCGCCACCATCAGCGATAGGGTGCGATCGGGATCCACCGACTCGGCGACCAGAGATTGTTCTTGGGCCAGCGGTGTGTAGGGAAAGATCCGCCCCGTGTGCAGAGCGAGAGCTACACCCACCAGACCGTAGAGGATCCACTCGGGCCGGCTCATCGGGTACCGCACGGCAAAGCGCACCAATAAGATCAGCATTCCGACGAGCAGAACTTGGACGCGGGGAAAGTCCCAGGCACGGATCCACCAAACGTCGAATCGCAGCAGGGGAAAGATCGACACGATCACCAGGATCGAAGCCACCAAGGACAGGAAATTTTGCGGCCAAGACATCGGAGAGCTCATACCTCGTAGATTCAGCTTCTGGTACGTGACCTGAAGGGCACGAATGATTGGAGTATAAGCCGGCTCTCCCCTGAATCCCCTAGGCTTCGACCCCACCGCCTCGCGCAGACCCCTCAGCACGGCCGGCGGGCCTAAGGCCAACAACAGCCACATGCCGATAGCCGCGACGCCCAGGATCTCTTTCGAGTCGTGAGTCTCATAATCCCCCTGGCTCTTGCGGGAAAATTTGTGGGCCGCGAAGTCCTCGGCATCCAGGGGTTTCAATGGAGCGACCATCTCCCGCCACGAGGGTTGCTCGAGCTCGACATCCGTCGGCAGCATCGATAGGTGATTCCAGGTCTGTACGGCGGCGATCAGCCGGGAGCCCTCCAGCACGGGGCTGATCGTCTCGGTGCTTAGGAGAAGTCCGTCTTTCGAACGGACCTCTTGTTGAAATTGCCCACCGGCTTGCCGCTCCACCCGTGTCAGACAGTGGGCGGGAAGTCGCTGGAAAAAACCATCCTCGCAGGCGGTTTCGAAGAGAGCACCCAGCAGGTCACCCGTCTTCGGGTCCACGGAGACTTGAAAAAACTCGATGTCGTAGAGCGGATAACCGAAATAGGCGGCCCGAAAGAGGGCATACATCCGGTTGACGGTCTTCTCCGGATGGATCTCGTTCTCCCAAACCCAATGGTAGATGAGGTCCACTCGACCACCGGCGTCCACCGCCTCGAACCAAATCCACAGCAGATCGGGCGAAGGGGTCGAGCCACGGAGCATCATGCGGGGTTGAAAAGCCGCCGCCAGATCCCGCACCGACACCCGATCGCTGCCCAGGTCGACCCGGCTCTCCGGCGCGAGCACCTCGTATGAACGCTCCGAGGTGCCGGTCACCGTCGCCGCGAGCAGCAGGGCGACGGGCAGCATGGCGACGACCCAAAGACCGAAAAACGCGCGCTGCAGAATGTGTCGGCTCCCCACTCTGAATGGCTAGCGATCAGCTCGCATCGCCGCCCGCTGTGGTGGTGTCGTCCGGACCCGTGACCGACAGGATCCACGAGCTGATTTTTTCCAGGGCTACCGGTGCGAAGGTCTCTTCGGTTTTGGCGTATTCGTCGAGCATGCCGGTCACCGACGTTTGGAAGAGATGGTTGAGGCCTTCGAGCGCCATGGTTTCGAAATGCGTGTTGCCCCCGGCTTCGAGCGCCTCAGCAATGGCCGGCAAGTGAATCTCAGCGGGAACTTGGAAGTCCTTCGAGCCGTTGATGGCGAGGACAGGTTGCTTCACCTCGGCCAGGGTCGGCGCTGGATCATAGGCGAGGAAGTAGCGGAACCACGGGCTGGTGAGCTGCTTAGCCTGGATTTCGGCCTGTGCCTTTCGATCCTCATCGCTGAGCACGCCGCCGCTCTGAAGGTCGATGACCGCGCTGAGCGCTTGGTGGATCTTCTCCTCCGACGCATCGGTTCGGATGCGGTCGAAGAGCTCCGCTTGTAGCTTGCGCAGCTCGGCGCGACGCTCCGGCTCCATGTCCCGGGCTTTGAACAGCCGCTCGGTCTGCTCGAGCATGACCTCCCGGCCCGATTGAGCCGGCCCGGCGAGCAGCACCAGGTAGTCCACGGCTTCCGTATCGACAGCCACCATGGGCGCGATCAAGCCACCTTCGCTGTGACCTACCAATCCGATGGTCGAGATCTCGGAACGCCCTTTCATCCAAGCGACCGCGGCCCGGGTGTCATCGGCAAAGTCACGGCTGTCGGCAGCACCGAAATCACCGGTGGACTGAGCAGTGCCCCGGTCGTCGTAACGCAAGACCGCAATGCCTTGGCGGGTCAGGTGATCGGCGAGCACCAAGAAGGGACGATGACCCATGAGCGACTCGTCGCGATCCTGAGGACCGGAGCCGCTGATCAAAATCGCTCCAGGGAAAGGTCCCTCGCCCTCCGGCAGGGTCAGCGTGCCGGCCAGGGTGACGCCGGCCTTTTGGTTCTGAAACGTGACCTCTTCGCTGCGGTAAGGAAAAGGCTCCTTGGGCTCCTGAGGACGATGGAGCACCACCGGCTCCGTCTGCCGTTCCAGCTTCAGGGGCAAGCTCAAGGCCCCTTGGCTCCAGGTCCCCTCCAAGGTGCCGTCCTCTTGCAAGATGCCCTCATAACCGCCCCCGACCGCTTGAATCTTCGCCGTCAAGGTGCCGTCGACAAAGCTCACGCTGCTCACCGGAATGCCGTTGGCCCCCTGGTCCACGCTGTCGAGGGTGGCGGTCAGACCATCGTCGCCTCGCTCAATATGGAAAACCAGCCGCAGGCTAACGCCTTGAACCTCCAAGGCTCCGAGCCAATCCCCGGTCGGATCAAAACCAAGCGCTTCCTCGCCCGCCTCAGATCCTGCGGGCTGGGTCTGTGCAATCAGGAGTGCGGTCGTCACCAAACCCAGGAATAAAAGTCCGACCGGCAACATGGCGAAGGCGCGCATCGGAAGGACGTAGGAGCTGTTGCTGGAGGACCTGTTGCTGGAGGACCTGTTGCTGGAAGACCTGTGGTCAGAAAAAGTGGCGTCATCTCGAAGCTGAGGGCGGTCAAAGCTCATGGACAATCTCCGGCTGTGATCCAGATGTGATCTGAGGACGGCTCAATTCCGTGTGGCTCGACGTGAGCTCCACATGAATAGATCCATACGATGAATCGATCACCCTATTACCCAAACCGAGCTCACTTTATTCGAGCTCCCTCCCGATCCGATGAACGAGGATTTGACCTGGAGGGTCAAGGGGTCAACAGAATTTTTAAGACTCCCGGGCGTCCGGCATGTTCCAGTGCCGCGAGCGCCTCTGAAAGCGGATAGCTACCGTGGATCATAGAGGTGACGTCGATGGAGTCGCGTTCCAACAATCGCAAGGCGGGCTCGAAGGGGCCGCAGCGAGAGCCGATGACGCGGATCTCGGAGACCACTAGCTTCGTCAGGTCGACGGTGGCGGAGCCGGCGAAGGTGCTTTTGAGCACCAGGGTGCCCCTGGGTCGGACCAGCCTCAGGGAGTGCGCCATGCCGGCTTCGTTGCCGGTGGCTTCGACCACCCGATCGAAGCTGTTGTCCGCGGCTTCGTCGACGATTCCCAACGAGAGGCTCCAGGAACCGGCTGCATCCGCGGGCTCCCAAGCACGGCGACCGAGCAGGGTGACGTCGGCGCCGTCGAGGGCCAGCACCTGGGCGATCAGACGTCCGAGCCGCCCCGGCCCCACCACTGCCACCCGATCGGAGGGCCGGGCTCGGATTTGATCCCGAATCCGGAGCGCCGCCGCCAACGGCTCGGTGAAGACCGCCTGCTCGTCGGTCACGGCGTCGGGCACCGCGAGCAGATTGTGCTCGGGCAGAGTCAGCAGCTCGGCGAATGCTCCATCGTGGCCGACGATGCCGAGCACCTGTCGATGGGGACAATGCTCCGGGCCGGAGCTCGCGCATTCCCGGCATTGCCGACAGCCCAGATTGATCGAGCCCACCACCCTCCGCCCCAGCCAACGGGGATCGTCGCATTGCTCCACAGTGCCGACGAATTCATGGCCGAGCACGCCTTGAAAATCGTAATAGCCCTTGATCAGCTCGAGGTCGGTAGAGCAAATACCCGCGAGGTCCAAGCGGATCAAGGCCTGGCCGCCGGGGCGATCCGGCGACGGGTAATCCGTCCGCAGCTCCGGGCCTTCGGCACTGAGATAAAGGGCTTTCATGGCGAGTCTCCGGATCCCTTGCTGGTATCGGCCGAAGGCTCAGCGCTCGAGCCTGTTTTCAGGACTGGAATCGGACCGGAGGCCGGCCTGCGCGGGTCCTCCAGCAACCGATAGAGCACGTTGTTGGTGAATTGTGGGTTTCTGGTCAATCGAAAATGGCGGCCGGGAATGAAGAGCACGTCCTCCCAAGTGACGGGCGACACCAACCGAGGTTGCCAAACACCGCCCAGGCGCTCATCCATGAGGGCGCTCGAACGCAAGACGCTGCCGTCCCCAGGGCCGAATTCCACGGCCCGGGCCTCCCGACCCACCAAATCGACCGCCACCACCTCACCGGTGGTCTCGGAATCTCCGGTAATCAACATCAGCTCGGTGCCTTCCGGCGGAACGGCCGGCACGTCCAACGCCCGATGAAATTGATCGGCCCTGGCCAACTGACGGCGCAAGAAATCGATGGCAATTCGCTGCCGCTCCTCCGGGTCCGCCACATCGGGCAATAGGAGCTGAAGGGTCGGGTCCAAATCGGGCTGCAGCAAGCCCAATCGATGCTCGATCCAAACATCCAAATCGAAAAGATCCAGCCGCTCGTCCAGCCGGTCGCCGCGCACCACCGCGCCGTGGCGGGTTCGGGGCAAGAGCTGATAGGACGCGGGAAAGCTCCCGATCATGACGGCGTCGTAACCCGGCAGCCCCGGCACGTTACGGCCTCCGTTGATCAGCTGGGTCACGGCCTTGAACGAGCCGGCGTTCGGCGGCGCCACCAAAATCGCGCGGCCCACGTGCTCCGCGCCGCGCCAATCGAGGGTCGGCAAGGAGCCGTCGGCGGGCAGCGGCTGATTGCCGTACCGCAGGTAGTAGCGGGTGAGCAGGCCACCCATGGAATGGCTGACGATGTCGAATTTGATGTCGGGTCGATCGACACCGAAGCGCTCAAGGGTCTGGGCCCGGACTTGCCCGCGTTTTCGCTCGATGAAGTCGTGCAGCCGAGCGGCGTTGGAGACCAAGTCGTCACGCCAGTCATAGTCGAATTGGAAGCAGGTGAAGAGGTCGTCGTCGTAGGACACCGCACCGCTCTCGGCCATGCTCTCGTCGCGGTAGCCGCCGGCTCCCAGGGTGGCGAGGATGTGGTAATAGGCCTTGAGCTGGACCTCCAAACCCAACAGGCGGACGTGGATGTATTCCATCACCCCGTCGGGGCCGACCCCGGTGGGTGGGTCCGACTCTCTCAGGGGCAAAGCGATCAGCGGGACATTCTCGGGTTTCGAAGGGTCCGCCCAATTGCCTCCGAACGAGCCCCAGATCACCCGTCCGCTCTCGTGGTGCACCAATCGGCTGCCCGACGAGCCCGGGATGACGATGACCGGATTTCGATCCGCGTATTGAACGCCGGCAGATCGGTTGTAGATCACCTGAAGCTCCTGCTCGTCGAGGGTCGAGGCACAAGCGGTGAGCAAAGCGAGCAGGCCGCAGAGGGCGATCCGCATCAGGCGCTCGGGACGTCTCAGGTACAAAAATTTGGGGTATAGGCGCATAACGGAGCTCTAAACAAGCCAGGGTCGAAAGAAACGGGAATGACATCGGGTTCAGAGCGTGCTGAAAACCCGTTGGGCCCGTTCCGCAAAGCGTTCCATGCCGAGGGCATCGGCCAAAGGGTCCAATACATTTTCGTCGGGGCCTTGGATCCTCAGCTGATCCACCCCGGCCGCCACCGGTGCCTCGGTGGAGACGACCGCCAAGCGTTTGGAGAGAAACGCTAGGTCTTTTTGATCCCCGAGCCGTGAGGCCAACGACTTGGCGCCGCGAATGGGCAGCTCGGCGACTCGCTCGAGATCGTCGTAGATGGCGTCGAGGTTCTCAAAGGCCTGCAACAAGGCCACGGCGGTCTTCTTGCCCACCCCGGCGACCCCTGGAATGTTGTCGACACTATCGCCGGCCAACGCCAAATAGTCGGCGATCTGGCCTGGACGCACACCGAATTTCTCCTCAACCTCGTCGGCTCCGTAGCGATCGCCTTTGGCGAAGTCGTAGAGACTCACCCGCGGACCCACCAATTGCGCCAGATCCTTATCGGAGGTGACGATCACCACCTCGACCCCGGACGCCTCCAACGGGCCGCATAGGGTGGCGATCAGGTCGTCGGCTTCGAAACGCTCGTCGGCAAAGGTGGCGATGCCGAGGGCCGTGCCCAGGCTTTCGCACCAACGGAGCTGAGCTTCCAGCTCCGGGGGCGGTAGCTCCCGCTGGGCCTTGTACTCCGGATAGATCTCGTTGCGGAAGCTGGTGTTGAGACTGCGATCGAAGGTGAGCGCCATGTGGCGCACCTCTTCGTCGGCGATCAGCTTGAGCAAGAATCCGGAAAACCCATGCAGAGCGTTCTTGGGTTTCCCGTCGGGGGTCTTGACCGATGGTGGCACAGAGAAGAAAGCCCGAAAAATGTAGGGGCTGGCGTCGACCAAATAGATGCGCTCGGGGATCATGGGGCTCCGAATTCGGCTTAGGCCTCGTACATGCGCTGAAAGGCGGCGCGGTTGGAAGGGTCCGCCACGCACCAACTGGTGAGGTGGGCCAATAGATTGATTTGGGTCGCGTCCAGGCCCTGGTTGGTGGGGAAGCAGGGGAAATTTTCATAACCCTTTTCGTTCAACAACCCACGGACGTTGTCGCTCAAACGATCCAGCCAGTCCTGAGTCTTGTCGAGGTAGTACCACAAGACCCTGACCTTTCTACCGCCGCGGATCCCGAAGGTTTCGTTGTCGACGGTCTCCAAGGTTTGCTCGAAGAGCGCCGGGCGTTGCAAACCGTGGGATGCCGCCCACAATCCGCGCATCAGCTCGGGGAAGTCTCCCGAGGGGAAAACTTGATTGACCTGAAAGGGGCGCTCGGCCGCCGGGATATCCGCAGGATCGGTGTCGGCGTAGAGCCGATAGCCGACCCCTTCGAGATGGGCCCGATAGCCGAAGAGCACAGAAATCTGGCTATCGATCAAAATCCGAGTGTCTGGGATCTCCTGGCTCTTTCCCTCGGAATCGGCGGGAGAAAGCACGCCCACGTCGACGGTTTTCATCAGGGTCGGCGAGTTGACAAAGGCGATGATCCGGTGGATATCGGAATAGGTCAACAACGACGCCACACCCGTATTTTCCAAGTTGCCGCCGTCGGCGAAACGGGTGGCGACGGGGGCCTTCTCCACCCCGGCGTCCCCCTTCTCGCCCTTGCCTTCTTTGCCGTGAAGCCGTGGATCGTCGGTCGCCACGGGCCAATACATCTCTTCGGGAATGAAATTCTGGATCTCTTCGATGGCGGCGTGCAGGTCGGCGTCGATTTTGAGCCCGACCTTTTCGCCGATGCCCGACTTGCGAAGGAATTCCCTCAGCTTCGGCTTGTGCAGGAGGTTTTTCAAGGCCTCGGGTAGCTTGGATTCGAAGTGCTCCTCGAACCAAGCTTCGACGTCCGCGTCCCGCTCCATCAGCACTTCCGCCAGCGGAACGTGATCGTTGCGCCACTCGTCGATCTTCTGCTCCAACCCACTGGCATAGGCGACACTCGAAAGGCCGACGATGTCGCTCAGGGAGAAGAGCCGGGGAGTTTCCACCCGAGCCATGGAATCGCCGGTGCCGAGCAGGTCCGAGCTGAACGCAAAGCTCGCCACGGCTCCGCCCCCCACCTTCTTTCCATTGGCATCGACGGCGTCCGGGCGGGAAAGGATGCCGGTGTAGAGCGGAGTGGACTGCACGGGCACCAGCTGCTCACCATTCGCCTCCGGCTCGTTGACGAACATGGAGGTATTGCAAATCCAAAACGGTCGGCGGATGCGGCTCTCTCCCACGGTCACCAAATGCACCGGGTAATCGGCCAGCTTTGGGTTGAGCTCCAAGAGCTCTCGTCGGTGGGAAACCGAATCCAAGGAGAAGGTGGAAGACGGCTCGAAGTCCTTGTTCTTGCGATACAGGCCATAGGGTTTGAGGATGTTCAAACCGATCATGGTCTGCCACAGGCGATGGGTAGCGACCTTAGCGAAACGCTTCAGCAGCACCGCCTGCAGGGCCAGACCCACGACGGTGAATCGCGGCGAGCCGATGCCCCCGCCCGCATAACCCTCGGGCAGCTGATCGAGGGTCTCCTCGATCGGGTACATGGGTCGGCGACGACGGATCAGGCGACCCGGGTCCTCCACGTAGGTGCCCAAATAGGCCTGGTCCGACACGTCTTCCGGCAAGAAGGTGAAGGGGGCGGTCAGCCAAGCGCCGCCGGAGACCACCGACATGCCCTTGGTCAGGCCGAGCAACGGTGGGCCGTCGGCGGCCGCGCCTTTGGGCCGAAGATGGGCGAGACCCCGGAGCTGACCCAATCCCGCGGACATTGCCCGGGATCCACCGCCGCAGAGGGCGATGCCCACCTTGCCCGGAGTATTCTTCATCTCCACCATGCTGTCGATGGTGCGCTCGGCCAAAGATATATGAAGCCGCGCTTGGATTGCCGGCATCTTCGAGGTCGTGGAGGAGGTCATGGATCGGCCTTTCGTATGGGGTCTAGGAAGGATCGACGATGGGCCGTCAACCCGTAGCGGCGGCCAGCAGCTTCTCGACTTTGGTGGTGATCATGGCCATGGCGACCCGATTGCGTCCCCCCTCGGGCACGATGATGTCGGCCCACCGTTTGGACGGCTCGACGAATTCGAGATGCATGGGTTGGACGGTTTCGAGGTATTGACGCAGGACATCGTCCAGATCACGGCCCCGTTCCCGGATATCTCTTCGAATCCGGCGGATCAAACGGACATCGGCGTCGGTATCGACGAAGATCTTGAAGTCCAGCAGCTCGCGAATCGCCGGCTCCGCCAACAACAGAATCCCCTCCACCAACACCACGGGCCGAGCGGCGACGGATTCCGTGTGCTCGGCCCGTCCATGATTCACGAAGTCGTAGACAGGACGCTCGACTCCCCGTCCGAGCTTGAGCTCCGCCAGATGCTCCACCAAGAGCTCGGTGTCGACCGCGTCGGGATGATCGAAGTTGTGAGCTTGTTGATGGGCCACGTCTCGCCACTCGATGTGGCGGTAGTACATATCTTGGGGCAGGAAGGCGAGGCGATCCTCACCGAGGGTATTGAGGATATGGCGGGCGACCGTCGTCTTTCCGGACCCGCTTCCGCCGGCCACGCCGAGAATCACCGGTGTTTGAGTCATGCCCTGATTGTACCCGGGTCACGTCGCTATGTCGTGGACCAGCTTGCTTCCACCGGATTTAGCCGAGGTAGCCCTCGAACCCGGCGCGGTATAGGCTTGGGCGCCACCGAGGGCCGAGCCCAGGACCCTCGCCAAGGAGCAGGAATGGAAATCGATCGCAAAGAAGTCACCCGATTTTTAAAGGACTTCGCCGATGGCGACGAGGAGGCGTTCGACGAGGTCGTGGCCTTGGTCTACGCCGACCTTCGCAACATCGCCCACCGGCAGCTTCGGCGCGCTCGATTCGGCGAAACCTTGGACACCACCGGCCTGGTTCACGAGGCTTATATGAAGCTGGTGGATCAAAACCAGGCCCGGTGGCAGGATCGCCAGCACTTTTTCGCCATCACCGCCCACGCCATGCGCCAAATCATCGTCGATTACGCGCGCAAGCGCTTCGCCCAGAAACGGGGCGGCGGTGAATCTCCCGAGGAGCTGGACGAGAATAAGGTCGGCGCGCGGGAGGAAGCAGAACGGATCCTGGCCCTGAACGACGCCGTGGAAAGCCTCGGCGAAATCGACGAGCGCATGCTGCGGGTGGTCGAGTGCCGGTTCTTCGCCGGTCTGTCGGAGCAAGAGACCTCCGAGGCTTTGGACATGTCCCTGCGCACGGTTCAGCGAACGTGGAAGCGAGCCCGCGCGTGGCTCAAAGAAGAGCTCGGCTAGAGCAGCGTATCGTCCAGATTCAACACGAGACATTACCTTGATTTTTTTGATTTCCGTCCTCGTCTCCGCGGGTTCCGTGGGCATCATGTGGTTGTATATGTGCCGGGTTTCGGCGGATCGAAACGGCTGGTTCAAGCTGGCTGAGCGCTATCGCCTGCAAGAACCCTTCGAAGGCACTCGATACGGTCTGCAATCGGCGATTTTCAATGGATTCGCCTTCACCGGCACGCTGAATCTAGGGGTGACCGAGCGCGGGCTCTATCTGCGTGGTGGCCTGCTGCTGAGAGCCTTTCATCCCGCCCTGGTCATCCCTTGGCAAGAGCTCGGCGCCGGCCGATTCGAACGCTCCCACACCTCCGGCTACGCCCTGACCTTCGCACCCTTTCCCGAGATGAGCTGCGAGCTCAGCGACGCCACGATCCAACGCTTGGACCAGGGCATTCGCCGGGAATGGAGTGTCTCCCCGCCTTGGCGCTCCGAAGAAGCCTCTTAAAGAAATGTGGCTTGGGCACCTTGACCAGTAGTTGAGCGCGTCACAAGTTGCCTTTTACACATTGACATGTGTAAGCTGATGACGAGGAGGAGAAGATGGCGACGAACCTTGCTTTGGATGACCAATTGATCGAGGAAGCTGTGGAGATTGGCCACCATCCGTCCAAGAAAGAGGCCGTGAACGCAGCCCTCGAGGAGTACGTCAAAACCCGCCGACGTCTGAAGATTCTCGACTGGATGGGACGGGTCGAGTACTACGACGACTACGACCACAAGAACCTGCGCCGGACCAGCTCGGATTGATCGTTCTCATCGATACAACGATCTGGTCCCTCGCCCTGAGGCGTCGCCCGCAAAGCTTGAATGACCAAGAGCGCCTGTTGGTCGAGGAATGGGCTCGGCTCGTACGTTCTGGCGAGGCAGTCCTCATCGGTCCAATCCGCCAAGAGATCCTCTCCGGGATACGCAACGAGAATAGCTTCACCGCGATTCAGCAAAGCCTCGGCGATTTTCGCTACCTGGAGATCGTCCCATCCGACTACGACCGGGCGGCACAGTTCTTCAACCTCTGCCGGGCGCGCGGCATCTCGGGGACCGCGGTTGATCTACTTATCTGCGCCGTGGCCCACCGCTCTGATGTGCCGATCTTTACCACTGACGCCGACTTCCAGCACTATGCGCCGCACGTCAAGATTCGGCTGCATGAAGCAGACCAGCTCTGAGCTCTCAATTTCACCACGACGACGCGATGGTTGGCGTCGCTAGGCATTCAGCCCTCGATGAGGATGATGTCGCCTTCCGGCGGGAGGGCCTGGGCGTAGGCGAGCCACCGGTGGTCCTTGGAAACCGAAAAGTCCAGCTTTAGCGCGGGCAGAGGAACTACTAAGACCGGTTCCCCCACGGCCGAGTCCGCGGCGGCCAGCGCTCCGGCGGCCGATTCTCGAAAGTAAATCCCGGTCTGGTCCATTCCCGACTCGAAGCTGTAGAAGCCGCGATCGCTTGTCTTCCAGGTGTACCAGACCACATCGTCGAGGATTTGCGTGGGTCGGCCGTCGCCCTCCAGCTCGACACGCCACAGCCCGGGCGTGTGCCGGCGCGTCACGTAGAGAGCCTTGCCGTCCGGCGACTCCTGAGCCGCCCTGACCCCGCAGCGGGTGATTTGCCGTCGCTCTCCGTCGCCCAGCCCGACTTTCCAGGCCTCGGGTGAGCCGTCGGTGACCTCGAGGCGATAGATGGACGAGCCGTCGGCCGACCAGTCGAGCAGCCCGCCGCTGGACGGCGCACCGGGTACGACCTCGGAATCGCCGGTTGCGGCGTCGACGATCAGAAGCCGCGAATGATGATCGGAGACCGCCATCCGATCCCCCGCCGGAGACCACAGGAAGGCATGGATGTGGTTGGGACGATCGAGCCCGAACAGGCGCTCCAGCTCACCGTCGGCCCCGCTCACCCAGATCTCGGAACGTCCGGAGCGCCCGGAGATGAACGCCAGCCGGTCGCCGTTGGGTGCGAAGCGCGGCATGAGCTCCGCCCGTGTGGACGAGGCCACGACCTCAGGCTCGTCGACAAGATCGAAGAGGGGATTCTGCCGCCTCACAATATTCGACAGAAAACGTTGATCCACGACCGCCACGCGATTTCCCACCGGGCTGACCGATGGCTGGCCCAAATCCCGCGGACTGGAGATCAACCGTTCCGTCGTATGGCTCTCCAGGCCGAATCGGTAGAGGTCGGTGCCGTCGGCGAAGACCAGCGACCTCCCGTCTGGAGACCACGAGACGCGCCATATGGTGTCGGGGAAATGATCGACCACCTCCTGGGCTCCCGAGGCCCAGTCGAGAATCAGCAGCTTCGAACGGTCACCGACCAACTGACGGACCACCGCAACCTTTTGGCGGTCCGCGGACAATGCCAGGAATACATCGCCATATCCCGGCTCGGCAGGAAGGGTCAGCTGGGTGCTTTCTTGGGTGACGAGATCGTAACGATGCACTCGCCAAGGAGCGCCGAATCTCGCCGGACGACGGGAGAAAATCATCGTTTTGTCGTCGGGCTGGAGGACCGTGTCGACGCGCTCTCCTTCGCCACAGGTATAAATGCTTTCAACTGTCGACGGATCCTGGACGCTCGCGGAAAGGATCTCACAGTCGGTGCCACGGGTTGCCACCAGCACGCGATCTCCGTCCGGGGACCAGGCGGGCGAGGTCAGCCGGGGCCGCTGTAACAACCGTCGGCCCTCGCCGTCTCCAATGCCCTTCACCATCAACGCGCTCGTGCCGTCCAGCTCGTGGATGAAGGCAATGCTGCCGCCATCGGCCGAAAACGCCGGTTCCGACTCGTCGCCGGGCTGGCTGGTGAGGGGGCGTAGATCGAGCTGGGCTCCACGCTGGACCGGCCGGACCATGGCGACGCTCAGGCCGACGACCAATAAGACTCCCGCCGCCACCCCAACCCACAGCCGAGGGTCAGCCGCCGCGACCGATTCGGTCGGACTCGGTCTCGGATCCAAATCCGAATCTGGACGCGAGACGGGAGCCACCAGCCGATAGCCCCGACGGGTGATGGTCTCGATGTACTGCGGTTGCTTGGGGTCGTCATCGAGCACCCGTCGTAGCAAAGTGACCACTCGGCGCAAGGCGTCGTCCTGGACGTTGGCTTCGGACCATACGCGCTGCAGGATCTCGTCTCGGCCGAAGACCTGCCCCGGCGATTCGGCAAGCAACATCAACAGATCCATCACTCTCGGCTCGACGCTGAGCACCTCGTGCCCTTTGCGGAGCCGATTGAGCGAGGGCTCGACCTCGAAGTCGCCGATCCGAAGGGTGTCCAACGTTTCCATGGCCCAATTATGTCCCAGGAACCGGCGGTCAGGCCGGCCGATGGACGCGATTCCGCCGAGTGTCCAATGATCTCCGAGTCATCGCCGACTCGTCGTTTTGACGCCTCCCAAGGGCAGATCACAACAAGATCACAGCGATCACGGAACCATTCCTGGCCGGCTGCTCGGGCATGACCGAGACTCCTTGGGAGCCAGGCTGCTAGAAGCCCGGCCTGATCTTCAATCGCCAGGAGCCCGCCTTGCACCACAAGACATTTGCTCTAATTTGCCTCGTTCTGCCGGCCTTGACCGGCTTTGCCGCCGCCGAGCCCGAGCTCTCGACCACCCGTCCACATGAAAGGCAAGATTGGCCGATGTGGAGCGGCCCAAAGGGCAACCTGACTTCGCTAGGCAACGGCGTTTTCGCCTGGGGAGGTGTCGACGGAGGAGATGCTGTTGCTGACGATGCCTTTGGCTTCGAGCAGCTTTGGGCACGTCCCCTGGGCTCGGCCTATTCGGGGATCCTGGTGGTCGATGGACGGCTCGTGACCACTTTCTCAGATGGCGAGTCGGACTACCTGACAGCCCTCGACGCGTCCACCGGCGCCAAGCTATGGCGCCATCGGATCTCCGAGACCTACCAGGGGCATGACGGCTCCGACGATGGTCCACTGTCGACGCCGGCCATCGACGGCGGAGTCGTCTATGGCCTGGGGGCCTGGGGCGGGCTATTCGCTGTTTCCCTCGACGACGGCCACGAGCGATGGCGTCGCGACCTCGTGGCCGACTTCGGCGCCGTGAGACCTGGTTACGGATTCACCACCGCACCGACGGTAATCGGCGAGCTGTTGGTGGTCGAGGCCGGCGGACCCGACGGACACTCGATCGTGGCCCTCGACCGCGAGACCGGCGAGCTGCGTTGGTCGACCGGAGACGATTCGGTCAGGTATCAATCACCGATGGTCTTCGACCTGGGGGGCGAGACCATATTGGTCGCAGTGACCGATCGCTACCTATTCGGCCTGAGACCCGAAACCGGTGAGGTGCTGTGGAAGCATCCGCACACCGAAGGTGAAGGTCGGGGGTTCGACTCGGCCCAGCCCGTGCAGGTGGGCGAGAGAGGGATATTGCTCACCGGCGGGCCGGACTCGGCCCTCTTCCAAGTCAGCAAGAACGCCGAGGAATATCGGGTGGAGGAAGCTTGGCGCTCCCGCGCGCTGCGTGGCTCCTTTGCGATTCCAGTGCCCTATGAAGGACACCTCTACGGCTACTCCGGCAAGTTTTTGAGCTGCGTCGACGCCGGCACCGGCGAGCGGGTGTGGAGGTCGCGGCCACCGGGCGAGGGAGATCTGGTGCTGGTCGACGGTCATTTGGTGATCCTGGCCCGCACCGGCGAGATCGTGATCGCAAGGGCGACACCGGAAGGGTACTCGGAGGTGTCACGGGTCCAGGCTCTGGATCGCGGCTATTTCACCCGCCCGAGCTTTGCCGGCGGCAAGATTTACGTCCGAAATCAGACCGATATCTCAGCGGTCGGCGTCGTGAGCTCGACGCGTTCAGCCAACGCCCAGGGGGCCGAGTCTCATCAGACCGAGTCTAGTTGGGATCTGCACGGAGACTTCGGCATCTTCGTCAAGAAACTCGCAGCAGCCGAGAACAAGAGTGAGATGGTCGAGCGCTTTCTGTCCGAGCATCCGACCCTGCCGATTCTCGAAGGGCCGACTCTCGAGGGCACCCTGGTGCACTTCGTCTACCGTGGCGACGTCGAAGACCTAGCCGTTTCCGGCAACTTCATCCGTGACGGCAGTGAGCACGCCATGCATCGGGTCGAAGGTACGGATTTCTACTTTCGAAGCTATGAGCTGCCGGAGAAAGCAATCTTCACCTATCGATTCTCGGTCTTCGAGCAGCATATGACCGATCCGGCCAATCCCAAGAAGACGACCAATGCCGATGGCGACGAGCTCTCGGTGCTGGCAACCGCCGGTTGGAAAGCCCCGTCCCACTTGCGCGAGCCCGAGGGCAGGCGCGGCAGCATCGAGAAGCTGTCGTGGAAGAGCGAGCGACTGAACAACGAGCGCGAGGTCCAGATCTACCTGCCGCCCGGCTACGGTGAGGGCGACGGCCGCTTCCCGCTGCTGGTGGTCAACGACAATGAGCAGGCGCTCTCCATCGGGGAAATGGACAAGAGCCTCGACAACCTGATCGGCAAGACGGTCGCGCCGGTGATCGTCGCTTTCGTGCCGACCGCTGACTGGCGCGAGTTTGGCGGCTCCAAGACCGCCGAGTACAGCCGGGCTCTGGTCGAGGAGCTGATCCCTCTCCTCGACCGGACCTTCCGCACCGACGCCCGCCGCGAGTCCCGGGCGGTCATGGGCCAGAGCCGCTATGGCAGCGCCGGCTCCACGTCCATCTACCTCGCCCTGCATCACCCCGAGACGTTTTCCCGGGTCGCCGTCCAATCCCTTCAGAGTCGCCGGCTTGAAGAGGATCTGATGGCCGCCGCCTCGGGCACGGTGGTCTCGGGTGAGAGGCACGACCTCAAGATGGTCTTCCACTGGAGCTCGTACGACTTCTTCAATCCGCTCCTCGGCTTCGACGCCCGTCGGGACGCCAAGAATCTGGTGGCGGCCCTCGAGAAAAACGGCTACCGCCCGAAGATTTTCGAAAGCGACGACGGCGTCGGCTGGGGCATGTGGCAAGGCCGAATGGCTGAGATCCTCGAAGCGCTGTTTCCGCGGCCCTGAGCCTGATCACAACAAGATCACATCGATCACGGAACCATTCCTGGCCGGCTGCTCGGGCATGGCCGAGACTCTTGAGAGCCGGGCCGTCTAGGGTCCGGCCCGACCGTCAATGACTCTTCAATGACTGAGTTTTCTAAGACTGAGGAGCCCACCTTGCACCATAAAAAATTCGCTTTGATTTGCCTCATTCTTCCGACCCTGGCCGGACTTGCCATTGCCGAGCCCGAGCTCCGAACCGAGCGTTCGCTCACGACTCCCAACAAAGGGACGGACTGGCCGCTGTGGAGTGGTCCGTCCGCCAACCTCACCTCGCTGGGCAACGGTCTCTTCGATCGAAATGTTGGCGACAGAGGAGATGCCGGCGACGGCGACACATTCGGTCTCGAGCGGGTGTGGTCGCGCCCCATGGGCTCGGGCTATTCGGGCATCTTGGTGGTCGATGGACGGCTCGTGACCACCTTCTCGGATGGCGCGTCGGACTATTTGGTGGCGCTGGACGCGTCGAGCGGCGCCGAGCAGTGGCGCTATCGGATCTCCGAGACCTACAAAGGGGATCCGAACGCCGACGATGGGCCCCTGTCGACCCCGGCCATTGACGGTGGCGTGGTCTATGGCCTGGGTGCCTTGGGCGATCTTTTCGCCGTTTCCCTGGAAGACGGCAAGGAGCGTTGGCGCCTGGACCTGCAGGCCGGCTTCGGCGCCGTGATGCCGGGATCCGGATTCACTACCGCCCCGCTCGTGCTCGGCGATCTGCTGGTGGTCGAGACCGGCGGGAAAGACGGACGTTCGATCCAGGCTTTCGATCGCAAGACCGGCGAGGTTCGCTGGTCGACCGGGGACGATTCCATCACCTATCAATCGCCACTGGTGCTCGAGCTCGGTGGCGAGACCTTGTTGGTCGCAATCACCGACCAGAGCTTGCTCGGCCTGGCTCCCGAGACCGGTGAGGTGCTGTGGCAGCATCGACACACCGAAGGCGACGGCCGAGCCTTCCTCGCGACTCAACCCGTGCCCGTGGGCGACGGTGGCATCTTCTTGATCGACGGGCGTGAATCGGCCCTCTTCCAGGTCGCCAAGAACGACGAGGGGTATACCGTGGAGGAGGCTTGGCGCTCTCGCACGCTGCGCAGCCAAGGCAACTTCGCCACGCCGGTGCCCTACGAGGGGCACCTCTACGGCTTCAACGGCAACTTCTTGACCTGCGTCGACGCCGCCACTGGCGAGATGGTCTGGAGATCGCGGCCGCCGGGCCTCGGCAACCTGGTGCTGATCGACGGTCACTTAGTGATCCTGATTCGCTCCGGCGAGATCGTGGTCGCGGAAGCGACGCCTGAAGGTTACAAGGAGGTCTCGCGGGTCAAGGCCCTGGAGCGCGGATACTTCACGCGGCCGAGCTTTGCCGCCGGCAAGGTCTACGTCCGAAATCTGGTCGACATCTCGGCGATCGGCATCTCGAAAACGAGCTCGGCACCTTCAACCGAAGCCGGCCGCACCGGTACCGAGCGTGACGAGGCCGACCGCACCGGTATCGAGCGTGCCGAGGCCGGCCGCACCGAGGCCGACCGCGTCGGGTCTGACGAGACCGGGTCTGATTCAGATCTGCGCGGAGAATTCGGCGCCTTCGTCAAGAAGCTCGAGGCGGCCGAGAACAAGAGCGAGATGATCGAGCGCTTCCTGGCCGAACACCCGACCCTGCCGGTTCTCGAGGGGCTGAGTCGTGGAGGGACGTTGGTGCACTTCGTTTACCACGGCGAGGTTGAGGACTTGGCCATCATCGGGAATTTCATTCCTGGAAGCGCTGAGCACACCCTGCATCGGGTCGAAGGCACGGACTTCTACTACCGAAGCTACGAGCTGCCCGAAAAAGCCGTCTTCTCCTATCGATTCACGGTCTTCGACGAGCGGATGATAGATCCGCGCAATCCGCAGAAAACCGGTCCTGAGGACAGCGAGCGATCCCTGCTGGCGACCACCGGCTGGCAACCCCCTGCCCACCTGCGCGAGCCCGAGGGCGAGCGCGGCAGCATCGAAACGTTGCCCTGGAAGAGCGAGCTGCTCGGCAACGAGCGTGAGCTCCAGATCTACCTACCGCCGGGCTACAGCGAGGGTGCCGACCGCTACCCGCTGTTGTTGGTCAACGACGCGGCGCAGGCGATCTCGAACGGGCAGATGGACAAAACCCTCGACAACCTGATCGGTGAGACGGTCGCGCCCATGATCGTCGCCTTCGTGCCGTCCATCGGGGGCGAGCTCGGCGGCTTGAAGACCGCCGACTACACTCGGGCGCAAGTCGAGGAGCTCATCCCGCTCCTCGACAAGACGTTCCGCACCGCCGCCCGCCGCGAATCTCGCGCGGTCACCGGGCAAGACCTCTACGGTGGTGCCGGTTTCGCGTCCATATACCTCGCCCTACACTACCCGGAGACCGTTTCCCGGGCCGCCGCCCTGTCCTACGAGCACGGCGCGCTCGAAGAGGACTTGATGGCCGCCGTCTCGGGCGAGAGGCACGACCTGGAGCTGGTATTCCACTGGAGCTCCCACGATCGCTTCTATCCGTTCTGGGATATGGACGCTCGCAGAGACTCGAAGGACATGGTGGAGACGCTCAGGAAGAACGGCTATCGACCGAAGACCATCGAAAGCGACGACGGCTTCGGCTGGGGCATGTGGCAGGGTCGGATGGCTGAGGTCCTTGAGGCGTTGTTTCCGCGACCGTGACCATCCGAGAGGGACCAAGCACCGGCGACGGCTCAGGCCTGGCTCCGACTCTTGAGAGATTCCCATAAATATGGGAATATTGTCGACATGAAAACGACTCTTGAGATTCCTGACGATGTATTTCGCCAGAGCAAAGCCGCAGCCGCAATGCGAGGAGAGAGCCTCAAGGACTTCGTCACGGAGTCACTTCGAGTCCGGCTCGCGCAAGGGGTTTCAGAGGAACCTGCGGTATCGGGCTGGCGTCGGGTATTCGGCCAAGCCAACCCTGATGAGGTTGCCGAGGTCGACGCGATTGTCGCCGAAGAATTCGCGACCATCGATCCCGACGCTTGGCGGTGATTCTCGACACCAACGCCGTCTCGGCTCTGTTCGAGGGTGACGCTGCACTAGGCGAACAGCTTGCTCAAAAGAGCCGCCATCACCTCCCGGTCGTTGTGATCGGCGAGTATCGGTACGGCGTTCTGCGGTCACGACACCGCCGACGTCTTTCACAGCTACTGGACAGCTTGATCCTGGACTCCGTCATCCTCCGAGTCGACGAGACCACGGCTCGAGCCTATGCCGACGTGCGCGATGAGCTGCGTGTGCTCGGTCGCCCCATCCCGGAGAACGACGTATGGATAGCGGCGCTGGCTCGCCAGCATGGGGAGCCCGTCGTAAGCCGAGACAAACATTTCGAAGCGGTTGATGGCCTCCGCCTTGTCCGTTGGTAGTCAGGTGGGTTCGCAAGGTCGAGCGACAAGGCCCACTGTCGACGCAGTAGGCCCTGATCGAAAAGTCACAAAGTGGAGAAGCCGCAGTCCGGCAGTGGCCCTCTCTTAGGATCAGGTCCCCTTATAGCTCAACACCGGCTGCAATCGACGGTCGATCCGGGTCAGCTCGCGTTGGGCGCGCATGACCCGATTGATGTCTTTGTAGGAAGCCGGAGCTTCGTCCCGCAACCGGCTGCTGAGCCGCTGGTCGAAGAACACATCGCCCATCTGTTGTTTCAATTGTTGGATGCCGACGACTCTTCTCGCTTCGCCACGGCTCATTCTGCGACCGGCGCCATGGGAGCTGGAACGTAGGGCTCGGGCGCAGCCTCTACCCGTGACGTGGAAGCTGGCCGTGCCCATGGAGCCGGGAATGACGCCCCTCTCGCCGGAATCGGCCCGCAGGGCGCCCTTCCGATGGACCCATAAGCGCTTCTCGAAGTGGGTCTCCCTTGCGACATGATTGTGATCGCAGGAGATGAGCGTGGATTCGTCACATGGCACTCGAAACAGCTCTTCGAGAGTCATGGCAACGGACTCGAGCATCCTCGACCGGTTGAGCCGGGCGTACTTTCGAGCCCACTCGACATCGTTCAAATAGGCTTGGCCCTCGGTGCTCTCTGCCTCGAGCCAGAGCAGCCCATGCTGCCCGGTCCGACAGCGCTCGAGGTGGAATTCACTCAGGCGCCGGCCGACGGCTCGCGAGCCGCTGTGCAACATTAGCCACAGTCGATCCCGCTCGTCGCGCTGCAGCTCAACGAAGTGATTTCCTCGCCCCAAGGTGCCGAGCTGTACCCGGCCGTCACGCAAGATGCTCTTGGCAAGGCGCGGGTCACTCAGATTCTCGGGCTCGAGCTCCGAGGGTAGGCGATCCGGAAGCGTCCGCGACGAATGGCGGTTTTTCGGGATCAGCTCTCCGAAAGCTTTCAGAATGACCGCCGCACGATCTGGCTGAGCGAAAAGATCGTCAGCGGAGACGTCGAAAGCGATCGCCATCATGCCGCAACCGATATCGCCGCCGACCGCCTGCGGGTAGAGCCGTGAGCTCGAAGCGACCACCGTGCCAATACAAAATTGCCGGCTGAGGTGGACATCGGGCATTACGGCGACGTGTTGAATATCCGCCATCGAGGTCAAACGGGCCAAGGCGTCTTTGACTTCCGGTGTCGGCGGCTCGTCGAGCCAATATTCGATCATCGGCTCTCCTCCTGATGCATACCGAAGGGCAAAAAGCGCATCGTCAGATGGGGCGTTTTCTTACGGGTGATTGCTTCGGCGGCGGCGGTACGCAAATAACCTCGGGCTTTGGCCAGGGCTTCGTTCATCTCTTCTTCGCTACGGGCGACGGCCGAGCTCGGCTGCACCAGCAATAGGAGATGCGAGGCATCTGGAGCGGGCGTGACTTGGACGACCAGCAGCTCTCGGAGCCGTTCATCCGCAGAGCTCCCGAGAGCCAGTTGTACGGCGGTCGCTATTTGTTTACAGAGTTGCCAGGTTTTTCTTTCTCCTTGGGTGCTCGATTTCCTTTTCCGGTCGAAGCGTGGATCCTGGCCGTCACCAGGTCTGGGCTCGTCACACAGCGTGGCGAGCGTTCGTAGAATCTCTTTGCGTTTGCTCATGGCTTCCTTCGCATGTTTTCTCAAGCTTTGGTGGGATCGGTGGATCCCATGAAGACGTTGCGAACGAGCGGCGAGCGAAACGCGGGAGATTCGACAATCCAAAACCCACGGGACACCGAGCACCCAACGCTAGGCGTCGGGCAGGAGGATCCGCTCAGATTCGTGTTTCACCACGAATCGAGCTGCGGATGGTCCTAAGGGGCGGAGCTGTCGAGTCTAGCGGCGTGAGCGGAGGCTCGCCGCTGGTGGGGCAATGGGACGCATGGCAAACCTCCTTCGTAGTCAGGGTGGGAGTGGCTTCGAACCTGACGATTCGAAGTAGCCCTCATCATATCACGAAGGCTCCTCCGGCTCACCACAGACCCGGAAGTGGCTCAGGAATGCGGAAATAGCTTCTGGATCCGCCGGGGTGCCGACGGTGCTCTCGGACGGGGAGCGCTCGTGGAACCAGACGGCTCGCCGGGTCTCGCGATCGTCACACTCGAATCTCAATCGGCAGAAGATGCCCTCTTGGTGACCTTGGGGACGTAATCCCTGGCCACGGTGGGCTTCCCAAGCCACGCGCCGATCGTGGATTTGAAGATCCCCTTGATCGAGCTTCTCTCGGGATTCGAACTCGCGCTCAAAGGGGTCGTTGCCGGTGCGATCCTCGGCCTGGATGTGGATGTAGTAGAACAGCTTCGAGCCGGGCACGCCGTTGAAGGTCGGCAAGGCCGCGGGGGAAGCCGGCTCAGAGTCGGGCTCCAGCAGCCATGGCTCGTCGCTGAGCACGACCATGTCGAAGGGCAGCGGCACGTCTACCGCCATCACCGCGTGGTAGCCGGGCGGCAGGTCCTCTGCGCCAAGGGTCGCCAGCACTTTTCGGGTTCGTGCCTCGGGGTCGGAGAAGTCGGCAGCGAGGTTTTTCGCTCCCTGATAGACCACCACGGCGAAGACCACCGCACACACCGCCAACACGACGAAGCAGCCACAGCCGAGAAAGGAGAGGCGCCGCCGCAATTGCCGGCGGGCGATGGCCCTTTCAATGCTCTTCGGATCCAGAAGATCGGGCCCAGGGCTCGGCGATCCGGGACCTGGAGATCCAGAGGATGGAGAACCGTTGGACGGCGGATCGTTAGGCCCGTTGGACGAATCGTCGGGATATCCCATATCTCACTTTCGGCGGAGCGGAGCCGCCTGGTGCTGCTTCAAGCTATTGGCTGGGGCGCAGAACGCGAACGATCTAAAGAGAGGTCATCAGCAGACGTCGAAGTGGCTCAGCAGCGCTGAGAGCGCCTCGGGATCGGCCGGGGAGCCCTCCACGTCGTCGACAGCAGACTCGACACCCGTTTCATGCGCGTCGGCTTCCGCGTCGGGCTCAGAGCCTACCAAGGACTCCTCCACCATCGCAGCATCCGCGGAGGTGATCGCGCTGTCGGAGCTGGGCGACGGCTGGTCGGCGACCTGGCCCGCCGAGGCCTTTTGGAACCACAGGAAGTCGTGGACTTCCGACGTCGAGCCGCAGAATACCTGTGCCGCCGCGAAAATGCCGTTGTGGTCACCGCCCACGGTGTCCATTTTGCCGCGATAGGCGCGCCAAGTGACCCGCTCGCCGTGAATCTCCAGCTCTCCTTCGCCGAGGGGCTCGGAGGCATCGAGCTCCAAACCGAGATCGACGTCCGTATTGCCTTGTCCCCTACCGGCCAGCACGTCCTCGATTGGATCCTCGGCGTCCCGTTGGCGCAGCTTGAGGTAGATCAGGGTGTTGGCGCCCAAATCGTCTCCCCGCAACACCAGATTGCCGAGCTGCTCGGCTTTTTCCTCGAAGCCTTCGGCGTCGATCTCCGCGGGCGGCGCACCGTCGGAGAGGATCACCAGCTCCATGAGGAACGGTAGATTGAAAAACGCCCGAGCGTGGTAGCCGGAGGGCAGGGATTCGGCTCCTAGCATGTCCAAGGCCGCAGCGGTCCGGGCCTGAGGGTCGGCCATGTCTTCCACCAGGTTTTGGACCCAGCTGAATCCCGCGAAGCCCGCTCCCACAATCGCCCCGACGATGAGCGCGACGCAGAGAAAGCAGCCGCAGCCGATCCAAATCCAAGGGGGAGTGCCTTTTTTCTTGCTCATGCCTGTGGTCCGTCCGTTCCCATCGTCTTTTCGTCCGTCCGCCGGTCCTTGGCCCGACGCCATGTCCGCGCCGAGTTTGAGGTCTACGTCTGAAGCCGCGCGCTCATTCGCTGATCGGAATCACCCGCTGCTGAAGCTTAGCAGTCTGCGACAGAAGTCCCACCCCGCTTTGAGCTCGCCGAATCCGGAGATTTGACGAGCTCCCCCACGGCGAAGCTGTCACCCTATATTTTTTCCATTCCCTCTGACATCTATTTGACTGAACCCAATCAGCAAAAGTCTCGGCGAAGGCGAAGCCGTCCCGAGACGAGCCTACGGAGTGGATGCCGTGGGCGGTTCCCCCTAACCCTCAAAAGAGAGGACATCCGATGAAGCTCAGTTTCAGAAGCACGTGTACCTCGGCTTTGGCGGTCGGCCTATTGCTCACCTCGGCGGCGTCCGCCCAAGTCGCGCCGGTGAAAGCACCGTCGGTCAGCGCTAAAGCCTTCTCCCACACCAACCTGACCATCGATGAGCTGCCCCGGAAGGTCGAGCAGCTGCCGACGGCCACCGCCGAAAAGGCCATGGTCGACGTGGCCGATCTCGGAGCAGGCCTGGCGACCGCGCGGATCGATCAACGCAGCGGACGATTCGTCACCCTGACCCCCGCCACGCCCTTGCTTCCCGGCACGGGCGAGGGCAACTCCCTGGCCTGGGACGACCTGGGCAAAGCCGCGCCACGCAGTGAAGAAGCCTTGCACGCCGCCGCTTGGCAGGCGTTTCGCGGCTATTTGGATCTTCACAAATCCCGCTTCGACCTAGATCTCAACGAGCTCTCGGCGGACTATCGCATCGCCTCCCACAACGGTGGTGAGCTGATTCAAATCCACGCGCCGCGCACCATCGGCGGCATCAAGGTCCGCGGCAGCCACGTGTCGGCGGTGATCAACCGCGGCAACCTGATCCTCATGGGCATGCACCAATGGGGTGATCGGCCCCTCGTCGCCAAAGGGCCCCGGCTCAATGAGCACCAAGCCGCGCGCGCCACCGAAAACCACCTGGACGCCCTGGAAATCGACCGCCATTGGGCCAAATCCGAGCTGATCTACGTGCCCATGGCCGTCGGTGACACCTCGAAAAGCGTGCAATTCGCCAAGGGTTACGACATGCGCCTAGTGTGGTCGGTGAAGGTCCTTCTGAAGAACGACCACGGCAGCTGGGAAGCTTTGGTGGACGCTGAAACCGGCGAGGTCTTGGCCTTTGAGGATCAAAACCAATACGCCGAGGCCAAGGGCGGTGTGTTGCCGGTCACCAACGACGGCATCGTTCCCGACGGCGTCGAGCAGGCCGGTTGGCCCATGCCTTTCCTCAACGTCACCACCGGAAGCGGCACCCAAACCACCGACACCGGCGGCAACCTCACCGCCGCGGGCAGCCTGACCTCCTCCTTGGTCGGCCCCTACGTGCGCATGAACGACAATTGCGGCTCCATCAGCCTGACCCAGAACGACAATCTCGACTTCGGCACCTCCAGCGGCACCGACTGTGTGACCCCCGGATTCGGCGGCTCGGGCAACACCCACGCTTCGCGCACGGGTTTTTACGAGCTCAACAAGGTGATCGAGATGGGTCGCGGTCAGCTGCCGTCCAATGGCTGGCTGCAGAACCAGCTGACCTCGAATATGAACATCAACAGCACGTGCAACGCGTTCTGGAACGGCACGGTGAACTTCTACCGTTCCGGCGGCGGCTGCTTCAACACCGGTGAGATCGCTGGTGTGTTCGACCACGAGTGGGGCCACGGCATGGACGCCAACGACGTCAACGGCGGCATCGCCAGCCCGTCCGGCGAGGGCATCGCCGACGTCTACACCGCCTTGCGCCTCAACACCTCGTGCATCGGCCGGAATTTCCGCTCCACCGTCTGCACCGGCAACGGCGATCCCTGCCTGACCTGCACCGGAGTGCGCGACATCGACTACCTGAAACGCCAATCCGGCCAACCCCACGACTACACCTGGTCGAACGCCAATTGCGGCGGCAGCGTCCACTGTGTGGGCGGGGTGTACTCCGAGGCGGTGTGGTCTCTGTGGAAGCGCAAGCTGCAACAAGCGCCCTATAACTACGACAACAACACGGCCCATGAGATCGTCACCCGCTTGACCTACATCGGCGCCGGTGCCACCAGCACCTGGTTCTCCGGCGGTCCGCCGGAAGGTGGTTGCGCCTCCTCCAGCGGTTATATGAACTACCTGGCGGCGGATGACGACAACGGCAACCTGAACGACGGCACGCCGCACATGACGGCAATTTGGGAAGCGTTCAACGATCAAGAGATCGCTTGCTCGTCGCCGACGGTCCAAGACTCCGGTTGCGCCGGCACGCCGACCGGCGCGCCGACGGTCAACACCAGCGCCGGCAATCAGCAGATCAGCCTGAGCTGGAACAGCATCGCCGGTACCACCGAATACGAGGTCTTCCGCACCGAGGGTGTGTTCGCCTGTGATTTCGGCAAGGTCAAGCTCGGCTCGACCGCCGGCACCTCCTGGAACGATTCCGGTCTCCAGAACGGTCGCGATTACTCCTACATCGTGATCCCCAAAGGCGGCTCGGATTCGTGCTTCGGCCCGGCGTCCGCTTGCGCCACCGACAGTCCCGTGGGTCAGCCCGACTTCGCCATCAGCTGCACGCCGGCTAGCCAAAGCTTGGCCCAAGGCGACAACGGCTCCGCCAACTGCACGGTGATTTCGAGCTTCGGCTATAGCGGCACGGTCAACCTCTCCTGCTCGGGCAACCCGGCGGGCATCGGTTGCAGCCTGTCGCCGAGCTCGGTCAGCTTGCCCGCCGACGGTAGCGCCGGCAGCACGGCGTCGTTCTCGGTCGACCTCGGTCAGGCAACGGGAACTTACTCGTTCGACATCGAGGCCACCGACGGCACCTTGACCCGTCCCGCCTCGGTCAGCATCCAGGTGATTCCGTTCGGCTCCAACGGCCCGCAAGACGCCGTCTACGACGCTGGTCTCGGCGCGCCGAAATGCGATGTCGCGGGTAGCGAGTGTGATTCCAACGACCTGCTCGACGGTCGCGCCAACCTCGGTCCCGAGGTCAACCAGCCGAATACCTTGGACGGTTGCACCGACGGCACCTCCGGCACGTACCACAGCGACGAGTCGAATGATCGCATCGTGGTCCGGACCCTGGACGGCGGCAACCTCACCGAAGGCGTCACCGCCGAGGTGGCGGTGACCGTGTGGGCTTGGAGCACCGGCTCGAGCGACACCCTCGACCTCTACTACACGGCCGACGCCAACAGCCCGAGCTGGACCCTGCTCGGCTCGTTCGGCCCGGGTGGCGGTGGGGCTCAAACCATCACCACCCAATACACCCTGCCCGCGGGCAGCATGCAGGCGATCCGCGCCAACTTCCGCTACCAGGGCGCCCAGGGCTCCTGCACCACGGGCAGCTACGACGACGCCGACGACCTGGTCTTCGCCGTGGCCTCGGCGGCCCCGGGTTGCACCGTGGATGCGGATTGCGACAACGGCCTCTATTGCGACGGCGCGGAGACCTGTAACGCGGGTTCCTGCCAGGCGGGCGCCCTGCCTTGCGACGACGGCGTGAATTGCACCGTCGACAGCTGCGACGAGGCGAACGACACCTGTAGCTCCGCTCCGGACGACTCGATCTGCGACAACGGTCTCTATTGCGACGGCAACGAGACCTGCGACGCGGTGGCCGGTTGCCAAGCGGGAACCGCCGTGGTCTGCGACGACGGCGTGGGTTGCACCATCGACAGCTGCGACGAGGGCAACGATGCCTGTAGCTTCGTGACCGACGATTCCTACTGTGACAACGGTGCCTTCTGTGACGGCACCGAGTCCTGTGACTCGTTCCTCGGTTGCTTGGCCAGCTCCGGCAATCCCTGCGCCGCCGGTGAGACCTGCGACGAGATCGGTGATCTCTGTGTCGGATCGTGCGCTCCCAAGGGAGATGCCTGCGTGGTCGACGCCGATTGCTGCTCGAATAAATGCCGCGGACCGAACGGTGGCAAGACCTGTAAGTAAGCGGTAGCGGTTAGATCGAAAGGGCGTCGCCGATCAGGCGGCGCCGGCCAAGGGCTCCCTTCCGGGAGCCCTTTTTTAATGTCCGCTTTTTTGGAGCCCACTTTTTCGGTGTCCAAGGCAGGGATGCTAAGATCCGCCGTCCGACATCCGGCCATCATCCGTGGCCGGCCCCCATCCGAAGGAGAGTAAGCCGTGAGAGCCCTCAACCACGAATCGGTGGTCAGCGCACCGCTGACCGAGGTTTTTCAACATATTGCCGAGCGCTTGGCCGCCGCGTCCCAAGGTGCCTTGACCGCCGAAGAGGTGTCCCTTTCCCAAGCACCCGAGCACACCGGGGCCGATCTGGCCTTTCCCTGCTTTCCCCTGGCCCGGGCTTGGCGCAAGAACCCGGCTCAAATCGCCCAGGAAATGGCCGCACTCATCGAGACCGACGACGTGCTCGGCAACGTGGAAGCCGCGGGTCCCTACCTCAACCTCAGCTTGGCGCGAAACGCGACCGCTGGTCGGGTTCTCGACCAGGTTTCCGCATCGGACGGCGCCTACGGTGGCTCCGACCGTCAAGCGGATCAGGTGGTGATGATGGAATACGTCTCACCCAACACCAACAAACCCCTGCACCTCGGCCATGTGCGCAACGCGGTGCTCGGACGTTGCGTGGCCAACCTGGTGGAATCCCAAGGCGCTCGGGTCCACCGCACGGACATCATCAACGACCGCGGCATCCACATCGCCAAGTCGATGATCGCCTATCAACGTTTCGCCGATGGCGAGACCCCGGAGTCCACGGGTGAGAAGGGCGACCATTTCGTCGGCCGGTATTACGTCGAATTCGACAAGGCCCTGTACGCAGAGCGACAGGCGTGGTTGGCGGAGCAGGGCATCGATCCGTCGAGCCTCAAGGACCGGGAGAAGAAAAAGGTCGAGGAAGATTTCCTCGCCGCCTCACCCCTGATGGCCGATACCCGCGAGCTGCTGCAAAAGTGGGAAGCAGACGACCCCGAGGTGCGGGAGCTGTGGCAGAAAATGAATCGATGGGTCTATCAGGGATTCGACGCCACGTATGAGCGCCTCGGCATCCATTTCGACAGGCACTACTACGAGAGCGACATCTACCGGGGCGGCCGTGAGCTGATCCTCGACGCCTTGGAACGGGATGTCTTCGACAAGGCCGACAACGGCGCCGTGGTAGCCCCGCTGTCGAAACACGGCAAGCTCAACGACAAGGTGGTCCTGCGGGCCGACGGCACCGGTCTTTACATCACCCAAGACATCAATCTGGCGGACATCAAATTCCGGGAGTTCGGGCTCACCAAGTCCTACTACTGCGTGGGCTCTGAGCAGAACTACTATTTTCAGCAGCTCAAGGCGACCCTCAAGTTGCTCGGCTTCGATTGGGCCGACGGCATGGAGCACCTGAGCTACGGCATGGTCTACCTGCCCGACGGCAAGATGAAGTCTCGGGAAGGCAAGGTGGTCGACGCCGACGACCTGATGGCCGAGGTGGTGGGGCTGGCCGAAAACGCGATCCTCGAACGCTCGTCGGACCTACCGGCGGACGATTTGGCGCGGCGGGCCGAGGCCATCGGCCTGTCGGCCTTGGTCTTCGAGATGTTGATGGTCGGTCGCGAGACCGACATCCAATTCGATCCGGAAAAGTCCGTGGCCTTCGAGGGCAAAACCGGTCCCTACTTGCAATACGTCTACGCGCGGATTTCGAGCATCTTGCGCAAGGCCGGCGAGTGGACCGCCCCCGAGCAGCCGGCCGTCGACGAAGACGAAACTTGGGCCATCGCCCGCAGCCTGCTCTTCTATCCCACAGTGGTCGCCGACGCTGCCGAGAGCCTGGATCCGTCGCGATTGACCAGCTTCCTGATCGAGCAAACCCAGGCCTTCAACGTCTTCTACCGCGAGCGTCGGGTGCTCGACGCCCCCGAGCCCCAACGGTCCTCCCGGTTGGCCCTGCTCGAAGCCTTCCGTCAAATTCTCGACCACGGACTGCGTCTGCTGGCTATCGAGCCCTTAGACGAGATGTAATCCCGCATCACCGAAAGGGGCACCGGGGAGGCATCATGTCCAAAGGCCAGGTTCACCTGCTGCGGCAGATTCTCGGCGCCGGTGGCGATACATCGGATCTTCCGATCGCCCACATTCGGCGGAATTTCGACCGTCTGCTGTCCCGATTCCCGGCCTTGGACGACGTCGATGGTCGGCCGGTGGAGGTGCCCGGCCTACCCGACCCGGCGCGGGCGGAGTGGATCGACGCCCGTCTCGATCGCAGCCGGCCCGCACCGCGATCTCTGCTCTACCTCCACGGTGGAGGTTTCGTCATCGGCTCGTTGGACAGCCATCGCGGGCTGATCGCTAGGCTCTCCCGCGCCGCCGACGCCCGGTGTCTGGGTCTCGAATACCGCAAGGCTCCCGAGCATCCCTTTCCCGCCGCCCTCGAAGACGCTCTCGTCGCTTGGCGTTTTCTTGTCCAAGATTCAGTCGTCGAAGCAGGGGGCTCCGAGGCCATGGCCATGGCTATGGCGGGAGATTCCGCAGGCGGAGGCCTTGCGGTGGTGACCGCGGCGCACCTGCGCCGACGCGGGGAATCACTGCCCGCGGCCCTGATCTGCCTCTCCCCCTGGACCGACTACGCGGGCACCACCCCGTCCGTCGACCGACACACCTCTTTGGATCCCGTGGTCCAACGACCGGGCCTGGAAAAAATGGCCGCCCACTACCTAGCCGGCCGCGATCCCTGGGATCCGCAGCTCTGCCCCCTCACCATCGAGCTCACCGGTCTGCCGCCCATGCTGATCCACGCCGGTGGCTCCGAAGCCTTGCTCGACGACGCCGTGCGCCTACACCAACGCGCGGCCCAAGCCGACGTGCCCGCCGAGCTGGAGATCTGGCCCGACATGATCCATGCCTGGCACCTCTTCGCCGGTCGGCTGGATGAGGGCGACCAAGCCCTCGAAGCGGCCGGGCAGTGGCTACAGCGTCAATTGGCAAGCTAAATCAGGCCAGTCCCAACATCGCGCCTTCGAATCGGCGGACCTCACCGCAGCCGAGCCGGCCGTCTCCGAACCCTGACGGGATTCCCTTTCCCCAGCCCGGGGTCCGGCTGCCCACGACCCCGGAACAAAATCTTCCACCTATTTCGGCGTATTTATGCCCCGAGCTGCGTTAGATGAGGACAGAGGCAGAACACGCGGTGGCGGACGAAGAGACATTTCCTCTTAGCTGCCATCTCGCTTATAGCTGAATTGGTATGATTGAAGGAGCCTTCTATGCAAGCGAGCGTTGTCGGGGCGGAACACCTTCTATGAGCTTGTGATTTCCGGATCACCGGGGCCGAAGCCGTGAAACGTCCGGCACGCGAGATGCACATAGGAACGAGATGCACATTTGAATTCGTTGGGACGGAACTTATCCATTGCCGGGACCATGCTCAGTCTGATTAGGAGAATGCCATGCACGTCGAAGAAGTTCGTACCAAGATCAAAGAAATCATCGCCAACGTCACCAATATCGATCCCGCCGATATCGCCGACAACGCCTCGTTTGTGGAGGATCTGCAGCTCGACTCCCTCTCGTTGTTGGAGATCGGTGTCGACGTCGATTATGAATTCAAGCTCGGTGTGCCCGAAGAGCGGCTCCAAGAGCTGCGCACGGTCCAGGACTCCGTCGATTTGGTGATGCAAAACAAGGGTCAGGCGGCTTGAGGAGCCGCCGAGATGGAGCGGCACGGATCGTCGTCACCGGCATCGGGCTGGTGGCGCCGGTCGGAATCGGCCGCGAGACGGTTTGGAGCCGCTTGCTGGAAGGCAAGGACGGGATCTCTGAGGTGGAATCCTTCGATGCCTCCCGTCATGCCGCCCAACGCGGTGGCGAGGTCAAACACTTCGACCCGAGCCCTTGGTTTCGGCGCCTGAATCCCGAGTTGGTGGGCCGAGCCACCCAATTGGCCATTTGCGCAGCCCGCCAGGCCGTGGACGACGCCGGGGTGCTCGACGCCTCGGTCGAGCCCGAACGCATCGGCGTCGCCATGGGCACGACCTCCGGCGAGCCCGGTCGAGTCGAGGATTTCGACGATCGCTACCTGGCCGGAGAGCTCGATCAAGTGGGCGGAGAATTCGTCGGTGGCTACCCCTGCCACGTGATCGCCGCCAACCTGGCGGAGGAATTCGATTTTGCCGGGCCCAACATTATGATTCCGGCGGCCTGCGCGGCGGGGAACTACGCCATGGGTTATGCCCTCGACGCCCTGCGCGACGGCCGCTCCGACATCATGCTTGCGGGCGGCGCCGACGCCTTTTCACGCATCACCTACACCGGCTTCGCCCGCCTCGGCGCTATCGCCCCCGAAGTCTGCCAACCGTTCGACAAAAACCGCCAGGGCATGATGCCCGGAGAAGGCTCCGCAGTGTTGGTTCTCGAGCGGTTGGAAGATGCGGTGGCGAGGGGCTCGGAGATCTACGCGGAGGTCGGCGGTTACGGCCTGTCGTGCGACGCCCACCACATGACCGCCGCCCATCCCGAAGGCGACGGCGCCGCACGGGCCATGCGCCAAGCGTTGGAGCACGCGGAAGCCGACGCCGAAGAGGTCAGCTATATCAGCGCCCACGGCACCGGCACCCCGACCAACGATCGCTTGGAGACCAAAGCCGTGCGACAGGTGTTCGGCTCCCGCGCCGACCGCGTGCCGATCAGCTCGATCAAGTCCATGATCGGTCACACCATGGGTGCGGCCTCGGCGATCGAAAGCGCGGTCTGCTCCCTGGCGGTGCGCGAAGGGCGCATCCCGCCGACCATCCACTTCGAGGAAGCGGATCCGGAATGCGACCTGGATTGCGTGCCCAACGAAGCGCGCGAGATACCGGTGGCGGTGGCCATGAACAACGCCTACGCCTTCGGTGGCAACAATGCGTCGGTCATCTTCCGGCGCTTTGAAGGATGAGGTGATCGTGAATTCCACCCAAACCAACGGCCCCGAAGAGCGGGTCGTCGTCACCGGTTTCGGCACCATTTGCTCGTGGGGCGAGGATGTCGACCAGCTGTGGCGACACCTCTGCGCCGGCGACCCCGCTTACGGACCGTCAAGCTCGCTCGCCGAGCAAGCCGGCGACGCCCTGAGCCTACAGGCCCATCTGCAGACCCACAGCGCCGCCGAGGTCAGCTTCGATCCCCGAGCTCGTTTTCTCGGACGCAACATTCGACCCGTGGATCGGACGGGTCGGCTGGCGATCATCGCCGCTGAGAACGCCTTGGAGTCCAGCAGATGGACCGAAGAGCTGCGCGGCGAGCACTTGGTTGGCCTCTCCTTGGGGACCCTCTTCGGCAGCGTGCAAACCATCTCCGCGTTCGATCGCCGGGGACTGGAAGCGGGGCCGAAATACGTCAAACCCCTCGATTTCGCCAACACGGTGATCAACGCCGCTGCGGGCCAAACCGCCATTTGGCACGGTCTGCGGGGCACCAACTCCACCGTCGCCGGCGGCAGCCCCGCCGCTTTGCAAGCGATCGGCCAAGCCCGTGACTTGCTGCGCGCCGGACGTGCCGACGCCATGCTCGCCGGCGGCGCCGAGGAGCTGTGCTTCGAGTCGTTCTACGGCTTTCAACAGGCGGGCCATTTGGCCACCGGAGAGGACCCGCAAGCCCTGCCCTTCGACGCCCGAGGCACGGGGCTCGTGCTCGCCGAGGGCGCCGCTCTGCTGGCCTTGGAAACGGAAAGCCGGGCCCGGGAGCGCGGGATCGACGCCCGGGCGGTGATCCTCGGACACGGCTCGGCCTTCGATCCGTCCCGGGGACGCAAAGAGCCGTCCGCCGTGCGCGCCGTCGACCGCGCGGTCCGCAGCGCCTTGGCGGATGCACGGGTCGAGCCCGGTGAAATCGACGTGGTCTTTGCCGGCAGCGCCGGTCGGCCGGCCGCGGATCGGGCCGAGGCTCTGGGGCTTCAAAGCGTCTTTGCCGAGCGCAACGGCTCGGGCCCGGTGCCGGTCACCGCGGTCAAAGCTTGCCTCGGCGAGAGCTTCGGGGCGTCGGGGGCCTTTCAAACCCTCGCCTTGGTGCTGGCCATCGAGCACGGACAGGTGCCGGCCACCCGCGGCTTAGAGCAGCTTCCGGACGATCTCGTCGCGCCGTCTCTCGATTTCCGCCGCCAACTGCTCGATCTGCGACCGCGGGTCGGCTTGGTGACCTCCATGGGGCTCGACGGCAACGCGGTGGCCCTGGTCGTCGGCGCGCCCGACCGTCCCGTGGGTGCGCCTTGAGCAGCTCCGAGCCGCCGCTCCCCGAGGCTGATCCTTCCGACCGGGGCGACATCGACGCGGACGAACACGAACGGCCAACCCGCCTCGCCCTCGTGCCCCGCTACATCGACCAGGGTTACGACCCTCGGTCCGTGGAACGAAGACGGCTTTGGGTGGAGGAAAAAACCGGCGCGGAGCTGAGCCACGTGGGCCGGGGCAGCCTCGATCCACGGGATTTTCGCGGCAACATCGAAAATCCCGTGGGCGTCGCCCAAATGCCCCTCGGTGTCGCCGGTCCCCTCAAGGTGCTCGGCGAGCACGCCCAAGGCACGTTCTACGTGCCCCTGGCCACCACCGAAGGTGCCCTAGTGCGTTCCTACGAGCGGGGCATGGCGGCCATCACCCGAGCGGGTGGTGCCGAGGCGCGGGTTTGGATCGACCGCAATCGGGTATCACCCATCTTCCACCTCTCCTCCGTTGGCGCGGCCCGGGACTTCGCCCGCGAGGTGGAGAAGCACGCCGGCGAGATTCGACGCCGAGCCGAGCTCACCACCCGCCACGGTCGATTGGAGCAAATCAGCTGCTTGCCCGTCGGTCGGAAGGTCATTGTGGACCTCGGCTTTTCCACCGCCGACGCCCAGGGCATGAATATGATCGTCAAAGCGGCGGAAGCCGCGTGCGAGTGGATGGTCGAGCACCTCGACGCCGAGCGTTACCAAATCTTCAGTGGTTATAACTCGGAAAAACGGGTCAGCGGCGCGCTGCTGCGGGGCGGCAAAGGCAAGAAGGTCACCGCCGGCGTCCGTCTGCCCGCCGACTTGGTGCGCACCCTCTTCCGCGCGACCAGCGAAGAGATGGTCGACATGTGGCAACACACCGTGCTCGGCCACCTGACCGCCGGGGCCGTGGGGTACAACGGCCACTACGCCAACGGTTTGACCGCGCTCTTCATCGCCACCGGACAAGACGTGGCCAACGTGGTCAACTCGTCCGTGGGCGTGACTCACTTCGAGCTCGAAGACGACGGCGCCCTCTTCGCCTCCGTCACCCTGGCTTCCCTGAGCGTCGCCACGGTCGGCGGCGGCACCGGCATCGGCACCCATCGAGAATGCCTCGAGCTCATGGGCTGTGCCGGCGCGGGAAACGCCCGCAAGCTGGCGGAAATCGTCGCCGCCACCCTCTTGGCCGGAGAGCTTTCCATGGGCGCGGCCATCGCCTCGGGAGAATTCGTCGCCGCCCATGAAACCTATGGACGCAATCGTCCGAAGGCTTAGGGCAGGGGGCTACCGATGATCAGACGCAGATCCGTCCGGGGCTCCTTCGAGCCGGTCCTCTCTCTCGAGCAAGACACCGAGACGTCGGCCGCGACGGTGGGCGGTGAGGGTCAAATCTACCTGGATCGTCGAGTCCATCCCCAGATGGGCCTCGATCGCCGGGGCCTTTGCTTCGACGTCACCGAACACCTGCCACCGACTCGGATCCACCCAAAACCGCTCTTCTGCATCGCCGCCGGTCAGCCAGACGAGAGTCACGGGACCTCGGTAGTAGGCCACCGACCACACCGCCAGGGGCCAATGGTCGTTCGGCGTCACCCGCACCTGCAAAGGTCGGTCCGGGCTGCAGGATTCGGCCTCGGGCCAGAGCTCCCAACCCTGGAGCTCGAGACGCTTGCACAGATGCCGGGGGTCCTGGGCGAGCATCCAGCTCAAGGGCAAGGTCTTGTAAGCCGGTATCCGACCCAAGCGACACACGACCCCCCAAGGCAGGGCGGTAGACCACCGCTTGCCGATGATGACCCTTGCGCCCCCGGACGCCGGATGTGCTGCCGTTTCGACCATAGGCGGGCAAGATAACACGTAGACCCAAGCTCGAATCCCTCCAGGAAAACCGAACATCATGAGCCAAGAATCACTCCCCTCCACAGACCCTCCGGCCCACAGCTGGGATGTGGTCATCATCGGTGGCGGTCTCGCCGGTCTCACCCTGGCTCGCCATCTGCTGCTGGAAACCGACCGTCGGGTGTTGCTGCTCGAAAAACGCAAAGAGCTGCCCCAGGCCCGACAAAAAGTCGGCGAGTCCAGCGTGCAGCTGGCGGGCTGGTATTTCTCCAAGATGCTCGACATGGAGGAGCACCTCCTGCACGAGCACTTCATGAAATACAACCTGAGATTCTATTGGCGCACCGGCGAAGGACGCTCCTTCGAGGATTATTCGGCGTCGTATATCCGGTCCTTCTCCAATATCGCCAGCTATCAATTGGATCGCAACGTCTTCGAGGCGGAGCTTTTGAGGCTCAACCGATCGAGCGATCGATTTCAATGCTGCTTGGGGGTGTCGAAGCTAGCCGTCGAGTTGGGCGCGCAAGGCGCCGAGCACCGGATCCGTTTTGGGAGAGACAGCGAAAACGACGGCGATGCTCGCACCGAGGTGCATGCAAAGTGGGTGGTCGACGCCACGGGTCGACGTCGTCTGCTGGCCAAAAACCAACAATCCCAACGGCCGACCTCGGTCAGGCACGGCGCATTTTTCTGGTGGGTCGACGGCCTGGTGGACGTGGAGACGTTGACCGACCTGAGCCCTGCCCAACGGCGTAAGCATCCCCACCGACGACACACCGGACACTTGCCCTCCTGGGTAGCCACCAACCACTTCGCCGACGAAGGGCTGTGGTTTTGGATCATCCCCTTGCGCGGCAAGACCAGCCTCGGGGTGGTCTACGACCATTCGGTGGTGGATTGGCAAGAGGTGAATTCGGTGGAGAAAGCGACCCGCTTCATCTGTGAGCGCTTTCCCGCCCTAGCCCGCGACCTGCCCCAACGGCAGGCGGGCGATTTCGGCGGATTCAAAGACTTCTCCTACGACTGCGGCCAAACCCTCTCCGCCGAGCGCTGGGCCATGACCGGCGAATCCGGCCGTTTCGGCGATCCCCTCTACAGCCCGGGCAGCGACCTGATCGCGATTTACAACACCCTGATCGTGGACGCGATCCAAACCGACGACGGCGAAGAGCTGAAGCGCAAATGCCAAACCTATGAGTCCCTGAACAAGGCGGTCTTCCAGGCCTACCTGCCGTCGTACTCCATGTCCTACGATTGTCTCGGCGACCAAGAATGCTTCGCCCTGAAATACGTCTGGGAGCTGACGATTTACTTCGGCATCTACGTTTTCCCCTTCGTCAACGAGCTGTTGACGGATCGTCGCTTCACCATCGGATTCTTACGTCAATTCTCTCGCCTCGGGCCGTGGAATCGCACGGTCCAACAAACGCTGACCGCCTTCTATCAGTGGAAAAAGGAGCATTGTCTGGAGCTCGACAGCCCGCGATTCTTCGATTTCACCGAAATCGACACCCTGCGTCGGGCGGAAAAGACTTTCTACCAGGTAGGTCTCGAGGCGCCCGAAGCCAAGCGGGTGCTGACCCGTCAAGTGGACGAGCTCGAGGAGCTGGCCCGATTCATCGTCGCCCACGTGTCGGCTCAGATGCTCGACGAGCCGCGGATCTTGAGCAACCGAGCCTTCGTCGAGGCCTTGGACCTGCAATCCGGACTGTTCGATTTGAAGGAGATTGAAGCCCTGTGGCAGCGTGTCCAAGACCAGCCCGGGGTCCAAAATTGGACGCTGAATCCTGAGGTATTGGATCGATTCCATACCGAGAAACGTGCTCCGGTTCCGTCCGTGCAACAGAAAGCCTCCGAAATGGGCTCCCTGGACGAGCAGCTCTCAAAGATGGCCACCCTGGAGGAAAAGGCATCATGAGCGCCACCACCGATGAGCTCGCCGAGGGCTCGCTTGCCCAGGACCCGCTCATCAAAGACCCGCTCACCAAAGACCTGGCACCGGCCATGGAGCGCCTCTTCGACATCGACATCGTCGAACGAGATGCACCCATCACCCACATCGAAGGCGCGATTCCGCCCTACGTCCGGGGAACCTACTACCTAGCCGGCCCTTCGCAATTTGAGGTCGGGGACCAAAGCTACCGCCATTGGCTCGACGGCGACGGCACGGCCACCCGCCTGGATTTCACCGACTCCGGCGTTCAGCTCACCCACCGCTTCGTGCGCACCACCAAATGGCAACAAGAGCTCGATGACGGTCGCGCCCTTTACCGAACCTTCGGCACCTCCTTCGAAGGGGATCAGCTGAAAAGGGGCATCGGTCTCGAATCGCCGGGCAACGTCAGCGTATTCCGCTTTCGGGATCAGCTCCTGGCGTTCGGCGAGCAAGGCCTGCCCTTCGCCCTCGATCCACAAACCCTGGACACCCGGGGTGTCCACACCTTCGACGGACGCCTGAACCACGTCAGCCCGCTGTCCGCTCATCCCTGTTTCATGGAGAACGGCGACCTGTTGAATTTCGGCGTCTCTTTCTCGCCCAAACAGCCGTCCCTAACCCTCTATCGATTCGCCGAAGACGACGGCAGCTTGGTCTACCGACGCCGACATCCCTTGCCCTATCCTTGCTCGATCCACGACTTCATCATCAGTGAGCGGCGGGCGATCTTCTTTCTCTCCCCCTACCTGCTCGACGTCGGCGCCATGCTCGCCGGCGGTAAAAGCGTGATGGAAGCGTTGTCGTGGCAGCCGGAAAGGGGCTCGGAGCTGCTGATTCTCGATCTCGAAAACGGCGACTTGATCACCCACATGCCGGCGGGAGATAAATACTGCCTGCATCTGATCAACGCGTTCGATCACCCCGACCCGAACCGAGTCACCGTGGATCTCTTCGAGCTCGATCGCCCGGTTTATGATCAATACGAACCCTTGCCGAACCTCTTCGTCGACGCGCCGGCCGGGCGTCCACGGCGGTTCGTGATCGACCTAGAGCGCGGGGAAATCGTCGAAGCGCGAGCCCTCGACTATCGCTTGTGTGCCGATTTTCCGGCCATCGATCCGCGTCACAGCCACCGGGACTACGACGACTTCTGGATGCTCGGCATCTCGAAAACCGGACAAAGCGGGCGTAAATTCTTCGATCGACTCGAACGGCTTTCCTGGCAGGGCCGCTCCTCTCACTGGCAAGCGCCCGAAGGCACCTACCTGGGCGGTGAGCCGGTGTTCATGCCCGATCCCGCCACCGAAGGCCGCGGGTGTGTGATCTGTCAAGCCTTCCATGCCCTCAACGGAGAAGGGGAGTTTTTGCTCTTCGATGCCCAGCGGGTGGAAAATGGGCCGCTCGCCCGTCTATCCTTAGATCCACCGATACCCCTGGGATTCCACGCCTCGTACTATCCACGATGAGGAGCTACCATGCCCGATTCAGCCGATTATCGAGAGATCGAACGCTCCCGTGCCACCCGTTTCGAAACCCTTGAGCTGGTAGACGGTCTGGATCAGGAGCAAATCGACTTCGCTGCCGACGAGGATTCATGGTCCCTAGGGCAAGTGCTGGACCATCTGATCAAGACCGACGGGGTTTATTTCAAAAATATCCATCGACTGGTGGCCCGCAAGAAGGCCGGAAAAACGCCTTTCATCTATCGCGGAATCGGCAGCGTAGTGTCGATGCCCAAACCCTTGCGTTGGGTGGCGCCCCTCTTTGAGGTGCCCTTTGCCGTGCCCAACAGCCTGCTGCCGAGCGCACTCCGACATAAGGTCGGCGCCAATCGCAAGCTGCCCCTCAAAGCTCCGGACGCCTTCATTCCCCGTGCCGGGCGCCCGATCTCCGAGCTGCGAGAAGATCTACACAAGCTGATCGACGACCTCGACCAATTGGAAAAAGAAGGCTTCGATCTGCGCAAGCTCTACTATTACAACCCCGTGCTCGGACTGGCCACCGTGCCCGGAGCGGTCGAATTCCTGGCGGTGCACGAGGAACGGCATCAAGGACAGCTGCGCGAGATCCTTTCGAACCCGCAATTCCCCAGGGCTGCTTGAGCCCGTGGTCCGAGCTCATGGGCGGGATCTTCTCGGGCTCGGCGTGGCCGCGTCGCGTCAAATATTGTTTTTGACGACAAAATCATGATACATTGCCGCTTCCATCACAGGGGTTGAATGCAACCCGCACCATTCGGCGATCAGCCACCAGGAACCGCGACGCCCCATCCTCCGACGACGATCCATGCCCATTGGAGATAAGCCATGACCTTGACCGGACACCAATTGCTCGGCTTCGACAGCTCGACCGAAGGCGATCAAACCTTTCGCGGTATCGACCCGCGAAATGGCGAGCCTTTAGACCCCGCGTTCACGGACGCCACCGATCGGGAAGTCGATCGCGCATTGCGACTCGCCGGCGACGCCTTTTCCGCCATGTCGGACATCGATCGACCAGCCCGGGCAGCTTTCTTGGAACAAATCGGACAAAACCTCATCGACTTAGGGGACGAGCTGATCGATCGCACCAGCGCCGAAACCGCCCTGCCGGAGGCGCGGCTGCAAGGAGAGCGCGGTCGCACCGTGGGTCAGCTCAACGCCTTCGCCGAGGTGGTGCGTGAGGGCTCCTACGTCGGCGCCCGCATCGACCACGCCCAGCCGGATCGCCAACCCCTGCCCAAACCCGACGTCCGCCGCATGCTGGTGCCGGTGGGTCCGGTGGCCATCTTCGGCGCCTCCAACTTCCCCTTGGCCTTCTCCGTCGCCGGCGGAGACACCGCTTCAGCCCTGGCCGCGGGTTGCCCGGTAGTGGTGAAGGGACACCCCAACCATCCCGGTGCCTCTGAGATGGTGGGCCGGGCGATCGTCGAAGCCGCCCGCAAAACCGGCATGCCCGAAGGCATCTTCTCCTTGGTCCAAGGCACCGGCCATGGTGTCGGCCTGGCCTTGGTGCGCCATCCCACCACCGCCGCCGTGGGTTTCACCGGCTCCTTGCGCGGTGGCCGCGCCCTCTTCGACGCCGCGGCCGCGCGGCCGGTGCCGGTGCCGGTTTACGCCGAGATGGGCTCCACCAACCCCCTCTTCCTGCTGCCGGACAAGCTCGACGCCGACGCCGAAGCCTTGGCGGACGGCCTTCTCGGCTCCGTCACTCTGGGTGCCGGGCAATTCTGCACCAACCCGGGATTGGTCTTCGTGGTCGAAGGCAGCGCCGCCGATCGATTCATCGACCACTTGGCGAGCCGGCTCGGAGAATCGTCGGAAGGCACCATGTTGCACGCCGGCATTCGCCAAGCCTTCGACACCGGGGTCGACACCCTCGCCAGCGTCGACGGGGTGGAGCTGAAAGCACGGGGCGGCAGCTCCGACGCCGGCCCTTGCGCCGCCTGCCCGGCCCTGCTGGCCACCGATTCCGCCACCTTCCGATCCCGGCCCGAGCTGAAGGAAGAGGTCTTCGGTCCGGCGACCCTAGTGGTGCGCTGCGCCGACGAATCCGAGCTCTACGAGCTCGCCCAAGGCCTCGAAGGCCAGCTCACCGCCACCGTGCACGGCACGGAGTCGGACCTCGAACGGCTGCCCAAGCTGACCCGAATCCTCCAGCATAAAGCAGGCCGAGTGCTGCTCGGCGGATTCCCCACCGGCGTCGAAGTCTGCCCGTCCATGCAACACGGCGGACCGTACCCCTCCACCACCGACCCCCGCAGCACCTCCGTCGGCACCGCGGCCATCGACCGCTGGCTGAGGCCCGTGGCCTACCAGGGATTCCCTCAGAGCTTGCTGCCCAGCGAGCTGCGGGACGGCAACCCCGACGGCATCTTGCGGATGGTAGACGGCAGCTGGTCACACGACTGACGTCACCAAGCCGTAGAACCAAACGGCTCGAATCACGGCCATGCTGATCCTCGGATCGCATGGCCTTTTTCCTATGCCCGGCTGACTCCGCCAAGTCGTGCGGAGATCCTCCGCTTTGCAAGTCCAGTTCAAAATGAGGATAAACCCCTCATTTCTTGTTGACATGAAGGCTTAACCTCACTAAAATCATTCATCATGTAAGGCCTTTATCTCTTCAGCTTGAATTGCTTCTCGGAGGTCTCCATGAATCGGACCGTCACACTCTTCCTAATCACCTTCCTTTGCCTGCTGTCGCCGGCAACCATGGCCCAACAAACCCCCAACGCCACACCGGGCTTCCGCGCCGAAGGCGTCTACGACTTCGCCGGCATCGACAACGTCTCCCTCTTCAACGGCGCCCTCAGCCTCAACGTGCCCCTCGGTCTCGAGTATCCGGCCGGCGGCGGTTTCTCTTACCAGCTCCGCTTGCAATACCACTCCACCCCCTGGGACAGCTTCGTCTATTCCAGCCCCTGCCCGACACCCTCCGAATGCCCCGTGGAATTCCGACCCAAAAGCATCCACGACGCCGGTCTGGGCTGGCGCCTCGCGCTGCCGCGCCTGATCCCACCCGGAGGCTGGAACCAAACCACCGCCTGGATCTACGTCTCCGCCGACGGCGGCGAGCACACCTTCTACAACACACTGCACGCCTCCGACGCCGACGATCCGGGAGATTCCGGCTTCGACCAGCTCGTCCGCTACAGCCGCGACGGCAGCTATCTCCGCTTCAAACGGCCGACGCTGAGCTCGTCGACCATCACCATCGAGCTGCCCGGCGGGCACGTCCACACCTTCGCGAAATCCGGCGACGACTGGCTGCTCACCCGCATGGAGGATCGATTCGGCAACGGCGTCGGCATCAGCCGTGGATTCGACGGAGACGGCAACACCGTGTGGACCTTGGACGACGACTTCCGCGAGCAGAAAATCACCTTCGAGGATTCCGGCCCGTCGTTTCCCCATCAGCCGGAGCTGGGGTAGCTCCGCAACCCCAGGCTTTGGACAACAAGCCCTTCGGGCTAGCAGAAGCTCAAGGCGAAGCGTCGGCGATAGGTCCAAGGAGCTCTCTACCCCGAAGGGGTTGTTTTCAACAGACCGGGGTTGCGCGAAGCGCTACCCCGGCTGCCCCGTCGTCGTCGGTGCCAGGCACTTATCCGATGATGTCCGTCGTCGGTGCCAGGCACTTATCCGATGATGTCAGGCACTTATCGTTGGTGGTCCAACGACGATCTCATCCAAAGCTTCACCGCCGACGGTCGAGGCCAGATCAGCGCCCAATTCTGGTTCGGCGGTGATTTGGTGCCGGTGGCTACCGCCGTGGATTTGTGCGCCATGGGGCTCGGCACCAGCAGCTTTCGCCTCACGCACACCTACACCCAAGGGGTTCTCGAAACCTCCCGCTACACCTACCACGACGGCTCGTTCGACAGCGGCGGCAGCGGTGGCCCGCTGACCTTTTACAACGTGGAAAACACCGCTGTCGACTCCAACACCGGCCTGGTGAAAACCAGCCGGGCACCGAGCGGCATCAGCACGTCCTACGATTACGACGTGTTGGGCCGCCTTCGATCGATCCAACCGGGAGCGGCTTCCGGGGCGGCGTGGACCAAGATCTGGTTCGGCACCGCCTCGAGCAGCTCCCAACCGGCCCGGGCCGAGGTCCGCGAGCTGCCCAACGGCTCGCTCAACAACAACGATGCCCTCACCGAGAAACGCTACCGCTGGGACGGCTTGGGACGTCTGGATCAAGAGCGGGTCCGACTGCCCCCCGGCTCCGGCGCTGAATTTTCCGACCGGTACCACTTCTACGACGGCCAAGGCCGCCGATACGCCACCACCACTTGGGGCGGCAGCCAGGCCACGGGCTTGCAGCAATTCGATGCCTTCGATCGTCCACGGATCATCTACCCGCCCGACGCCAACTCGGGCAACCCGTCCCACGGCATCGAGCTGAGCTACGAGGGATTCCACAGGA
>JAUIJL010000036.1 GCA_030431255.1 Thermoanaerobaculia bacterium
CACGGTCAAATCCCCCTCTCCTCCCCCCGGCCCCCCACCTCTCCCCCTCAGACGACGGCGGGTCTCAACAGAGTTGAGAGAAGACACAGAATTTATCCTTGATAAATATAGAGGCTTCCCTTGCCTTGTCCCTCCGGGACGGCTCGGAAGGCGCGCGGCGCGCTCAGTGGGCATTCGTCACGTATTCGCAACGGTCCGTCCAGAACCTTGGCCCTTCGCGATGGGATGATGCAGTATGCATGCTTGGGCCGTCGAGGCCCTGTAGACCTTGTGGAAGCCAAGCCGTCGAAAAGGATCCTCCATGCTCGTTCCAAGCCGATCGTCCCGAGTCGTTTCAGCTTTTGTCATCTCGGTCTGCCTGTTGCTCGCGGCCTCAGCACCGGCGGAGCAGGTCGCGGCCGGCGACGAAACGGTGTGGATCACCCTCGGCACCGACGCCTTCGACACCCTGCGGGTCCGCACCGACCTGAGCTTCGAATCCCATGCGTTGAAAGCCGAGGCCGAGGGATCTCAGGTGGTGGCCACCCGGATCCATGCCCGCGACCTGGAGCGCATCTCCGCCGTGCTCCACGAAGAGCACCATCGGTGCGGTGGATTCATGGCCCATGCTTCTTTCGAAAAGGCCCAGGAGGCGTTGGCGTCGGCGGCTCTGCCCGAGGTCAAGGCCCTGCCCAAGGCCTTCCAAATCAACCAAGGGGCTGTGGTGGGCTCGCTCAAAAGCAAGCTCGATCGCGATCGCATCCGGAATACCATCGACGCCCTTTCCACCCGATTCAACAACCGCTTTTACCGGCATCCGTCCGGCCGCAACGCCGCGATCTACTTGCGCAACCTATGGCGGGGTTTCGCCGGGCAGCGTCCCGAGGTGACGGTCGAGCTTTACGAGCACCCGGGTTGGACCCAACCGTCGGTGATTCTCACCATCCCCGGCACCACCTTGCCCGACGAGGTGGTGGTGCTCGGCGGTCACCTGGACTCGATCACCCGCGACAACAGCAACGCTGATTTTCTGGCGCCGGGGGCCGACGACAACGCGTCGGGCATCGCGGTGTTGAGCGAGGTGATCCGGGCCACCCTGGCCAACGGCTTCCGGCCGGATCGCACCGTGCAATTCATGGGGTATGCCGCCGAGGAGGTGGGGCTGCTGGGGTCCCAAGAAATCGCCAACGCCTACCAACAAAGCGGGGTCAACGTGGTGGCGGTGCTGCAATTGGATATGACCGCTTTCCGCGGCTCAGTGAACGACATCGTGCTGATCAGCGATTTCACCAACGGTCCGCTGAACAACTTCGTCGGCCGGTTGGTGGACACTTACCAACCCAACCTCAGCCGCACCTCGTCGGCCTGCGGTTACGCCTGCTCCGACCACGCGTCCTGGACCGCCGCCGGTTTCCCGGCGTCGTTTCCCCACGAGGCGAAATTCGGCGAGGGCAATCCCAACATTCACACGGTCGACGACACCCTGGACATCTTCGGCAACAACGCCAACCACGCGATCAAATTTGCCCACCTGGCCGCCGCTTTCATGGTCGAAACCGCCTTCGAGCCGGTGCAGCCTCCGGAGGCGCCCACGGATCTCGTGGCAGAGGCGTCTTCCAACGCGTCCATCGATTTGAGCTGGCAGGATGGGTCCGACAACGAAACCGGATTCAAAATTCAAAGCCGCCCGGGCACCACCGGCGCCTTCCAGACCCTCACCACCGTCGATGCCGACACCACCGAATTCACCGTCGAGGATCTACCGTCCGGCACCCTTTACAGCTTCCGCGTGCGCGCCGTGAATTCCGGAGGAGAATCCGCCCATTCCAACATCGCGGAAGCCGCCACCCTCGGCGAAACGCCACCGGCCAACCTCACCGCCACCGCCATCTCGGCCACAGAGGTCACCCTCAGTTGGGAAGATCGATCCACCGGTGAAAGTGGATTTGCCGTCCAAGGCAAGCTCGCGTCCGCCGGCGCCTATCAAGATCTGCTGGTGGCGGTCGACAGCTCGTCGGTCGTCGTCAGCGATCTGGACCCCCAAAGCGACTACCTTTTCCGCGTCCGGGCCACCGGTGGAGCCGGCGATTCCACCTACTCCAACGAAGCCGCGGCCACCACCTTCATCGGCGATCCCGAGCCGTGCGTGGCGGGTCCGTCCACGCTGTGCCTGGGCGGTGGTCGATTCAAGGTCGAGGTCGACTGGCAGGTCGACGACGACTCAGGCCAAGCCCAGGTGGTGCCAGGCGCCTCCGACGACTCCGGTCTGCTGTGGTTCTTCCAGGCCGATAACTGGGAGCTGCTGATCAAAGTGCTCGACGGCTGTGGTCTCAACCAACACTTCTGGGTCTTCACCGCCGCCACCACCGACCTGCAATACGAGCTGGTGGTCACCGACTCCTGGACGGGATATCGTTCCACTTACACCAACTCCGCCGGTGTTGCGTCCCCGGCGATTACCGACATCGAAGCCTTCGCCACCTGCGCGGCCATCGAGCCCCAGGCGTTCCTAGGAGAGATCCCATGATCCTCGTCACCGGCAGCGTGCTCGGTCGAGAAGACACCATCCAAGAGCTGCTCGAAATCAGCCGAGAGCACGTCCAACGCTCGCTCACCGAGCCCGGCTGCATTACCCACGGTGTGTATGTCGACGCGGAAAACCCCTTGCGTCTGGTTTTCGTCGAGCAATGGAAAGATCGCGAATCCCTAGGCCTGCACTTCCAAGTCCCCGGCTCCATCGAATTCGTCAGCCACCTGCGTCGTTTGGCCGCCGAGCCACCGAGCTTAAATGTTTATGATGCGATGCCCATCGAGATGTGAGCTGCCCCTGCCGATTCGACAGGCGGCAGCCTTGGACCCGACGCACCCCACAGGAGAGAGCTAGTGGCCGATCATGCGAAAACCACAGCCGTGACGGTGATTCCAACCCTGCGATACCACGATGCAGCGGCAGCCATCGCGTGGCTTTGCGAGGCATTTGGATTCGAGAAGCACCTTGTCGTGCCCGGTGAAGACGGCACCATCGCCCACGCACAGCTCGTCTTTGGGAACGGAATGGTCATGCTCGGCTCCGCGCGCGCGGGCGAGCTCGACCATCTTCAAAAGCCGCCGAGCGCTCTGGGTGGCGCCGTCTCTCAAAGCCCGTACATCATCGTCGACGATGCCGACGAACACTACACACGAGCCGTCGCGGCAGGCGCGGAGATCGTGATTGAAATTAAGGACGAGGACTATGGGGGACGGGGCTACACTTGCCGCGATCCCGAAGGGCACGTTTGGAATTTCGGCTCCTACGATCCCTGGGCCTCCCTCTAATGACTCAGGTGGGCAAACTGGCCAATCCCTTCTATTGAGAGCAAGACCCAATCCAGCAAGACTCCGGAAGTGAAGAGACTCAACCTCAGAGATTTTTCGCGCAGTGACGGAATCGCCCTGCTGCTCACCTTCTTTGTAGTAGGCCCGGTCATCGGTTTCTTGTCGGCCGCTTTTGCTATTGGTCCTTTGGCGGTCTATTTGTTTGACGTCTCTTCATTTGAAGGACTTTCGGGTTACTTTGTAGTCTTTATTGTCATGCCGATTTGCATCATCGTAAGCAGCGCTGGTCTTTGCTATTTGCACTATCGAAGGATCATAAGAAAGAAGATTAGCAACGTCTCGAGCACTGACTGTTGATCACGTCATAAGGCTGAAGACCCATGCACGTCGCCCAGCTCACCGCCGATGACCTAGCGCAGTACCGAGCGCTCATGCTCGAAGCCTACGCCCAGGCGCCCACCGCCTTTACCTCCACTCCCGAAGAGCGCGCTGCCGAGCCCGAGTCTTGGTGGGCGCGGCGAGTCGCAAATCCAAGGGGTCTCACCGCCACGTTCGGTGCTTTTCGTGACGCAGAGCTCATCGGTACCGTCGCCCTTGAGCTCAACAAGAAGCCCAAAACACGACACAAGGCCCGTCTCATCGCCATGTACGTCAAGCCGGAGGCTAGGGGTCTGGGCGCAGGGCGTCTATTGGTGAGCAGCTTGTTGGAATATGCGGTGGCTCAGTCGGGGCTCGAGGTGATCACACTGACCGTGACCCAAGGCAATGCGCCCGCCGAGTCGCTCTACAAGTCGTTCGGCTTCGAAGCATTCGGGGTCGAGCCCATGGCTATTCGCGGACCGGAAGGGTATCTTGACAAGGTCCACATGTGGCACCGGGTGAGGGCTGACGATGGAACCACCGTTGAGCTGGGTAAAACACGCGCATGAGTAAAATCACAAGCGAGCGCAAGCAGCAGATCCGACAACGCGCTGAGGATCTGAAAAGCCTGGAAGGATCGGTGCGTTTGCTGCGGGCGATCACCTGGCCGGATTCGGTCAAAGCGGAATTCTTTGAAAAGGGCGGGCGCGAGCTGCCTCGGGTGATCTACGAGCCCATGGACATGTCGGCGGTGATCGACGGGCTTCTCGGATTTAAGAACGACCTGTCGGACGATCCGGTGGATCAGTGGTTTTTCCGCCAAGCTGACGCCATCGAGACGGGGGCGCACATGCTGGCGAGCCTCGGCACCGCCGATTTCTTCCACTGGTCGTCGAAGGTTTACGGTCGGCCCACGGATCCGTCGATCGACGGCCGGTCGACGGTCTTGGACCTGGCGCGACATTTGGACGAAACCCTCAGCGACTTGCAGGGGGTGCATATCGGAGCACCGCCCAAGGCCTGCCATTTGGCGTTCGGGGTGGCGGAGACCATTCGCACGGCCGTGGACGAGCGATTCGGCGAGGACGCTCCAGAAGTGGAAATTGTCGACGGCTTGGCGTCCAACGCCATCGCCGGTCCGCGCCGGATCCGCCTGCGTCGTGACGCTTGCTTCACCGATCTCGACGCCGAGCAATTGCTGCATCACGAAGCCTACATCCACGTAGCCACCGCCCTGAACGGCCGTTACCAAGAAGACTTGCCGATCCTGAGCGCCGGGCACCCCGGCACCACGCGAACCCAAGAAGGCCTGGCCGTCTTTGCTGAGCTGATCAGCGGATCGTGGGATATCGATCGGCTGCGGCGCCTGGCCCGTCGGGTGATCACGATCCAAATGGCCGTCGACGGAGCGGACTTTCTCGACATCTACCGTTACTTCCTCGACCAAGGTGTCGAGCCTGAGCAAGCCTTCGAAAACGCCCGTCGAGTCTTCCGCGGCGGCCCCATCACCGGAGGCGCGCCGTTCACCAAAGACGCCGTCTACCTCGATGGCTTGCTGCAAGTTCATTCCTACCTGGCTCATCACCAACTTGTGTGGAACCGCGTCTCAGAATCCAGTAGTTTTTGCCCATGCAAGACACCAAACTCTATGAAGCCGTCCTCGGATTGGAGTCCCCATGGGAAGTCGTCAACGTCGAGCTGAAAGTGGCGGAGGAAACCGTATTGGTCGAGGTCGAGAGCGCCGCACGGCGCTTGCCCTGTCCGACCTGTGGGGAGCCTAGCCCGATCTACGATTCCTCGACTCGTCGATGGCGGCACCTGGACACCTGCCAATTCCAAACCATCCTCAGTACCGAGGTGCCTCGCGTCAAGTGCCTCGAGCACGGCGTCAAACGGGTCCAGGTCCCCTGGGCCGACCGCAGGTCGAAATTCACCGCCATGTTCGAGCAACTGGTCCTTCGCTGGCTTGAGGTGGCGTGCATCAGCGCCGTCGCCGAGCTGTTCGGGCTGAGCTGGGGCACGGTCGACGGTATCCAGAAGCGAGCAGTCCAGCGAGGTATCAAACGGCGAAGCTACGAGGAAGGGAGAAGGCTGCCCGAGCGGATCGGTATCGACGAGAAGTCGTTCAAAAAAGGCCACGATTACGTGACGGTCATCTGCGATCAGACCGGTGGAAACGTCGTGCATGTCGCCGACGGGCGCAAGGCTGAGGTGGTCGAGGATTACTTGAAGAGCTTCGACGAAAAGGAACGAGCCTCGGTCCGAACTGTGGCCATGGACATGTGGCAAGGCTACATCTCGGCGGTCACCACCTGGATCCCCGACGCGGAGAAGAAGATCTGCTTCGACAAATTCCATGTCGCCCAGCATCTGGGCAAGGCGGTCGATCAAGTGAGACGCGCCGAGAACAAGAAGCTTCGAGCCGAAGGGAACGACGCCCTCAAAGGAACCCGTTACCACTGGTTGGGCAATTCGACCGAGCTGAGTCGGGAACGACTGGCGGAGCTGGCGGGCTTGACGAAAGTGGCCAAGAGAACAGGCCGAGCCTGGGTGCTCAAAGAGATCGGCATGGACGCTTGGCGCTACAAAAGCCGTGGCTGGGCTCGGAAGGCGCTGACGAAGTGGTACGAGAGCGCGATCCGCTGCCGGATGGAGCCGGTCAAGAAGGTGGCTCGGACGATCAAAAAGCACATGGAAGGGATCATCAACGCGATCTACCACGGGGTGACCAACGCCCGTTCGGAAAGCATCAACTCTCGGATCCAGTGGATCAAATACACGGCTCGAGGATTTCGGAACCGAGAGCGTTTTCGTAATGCGATCTACTTCCATTTAGGCGGTCTCGATATGACTCCAGAGGCCCTCAAGCCGATCGGGTTCCACACAAGTTAGTGAAGAGCCTCCTACCTGCGGACTCTCGTCGCCGAAGGCCGCGTCGACTGCCTGCGCCTGCTCTTCTGCGGCAAGCTCGACCTCGAAGACCTACCCGTCCTGGCGCACCTACGAGCCGAAGGACTGCTGCGTCCCGCCCGTTACCTACCACCCTGGGCCGAGGATCTAAGGTTCCTATTGTCGTACCTGGGCCTTTCGGTGTTTCTCAACCAAGTGGATTTACTTTCTGTTCGGGAACGCTACCGCCAAGCTTTGGCGGAAACTGAGCGGGTTGAAGATAAGGTTTAGGAAGCCGTCCCCGAGGCACTGCCACTGAAAGATGCTCACAGAGAAAGGTCCACAGAGAAATGTCCGCAGATAGATCCCGACGCTGAGCATTTGTGGATGGGACCCGGGTCTTTCTGGACGCAGCCTGCGGGGCAAACCCACATCACGGCAGCCGGTGAGGGCGGCAAAGCCACAGCATTCTTGGAGATTATGGAGGGACCGTATTTAGTGCGGCCGCCAGACGCGAGCTTTGACGACGGAGATGGTGCGGCTGGCTGGCGCCACACTCGCATTTCCGCGGATTCGGAAGCTTTTTCGAAAGAGACTGCTTTTGAGGTGGAGCACTGAAGACTCGCTAGACTAGACCAAGCCGATACGTCGCGCGATCACCGCGCTTCAGTTGGCGATCAGTGGCTTGCCGAGAAATAGCCGACCTTGCCCGCGCATACTCTTTAGAGCGGAGGGCAGCTTGCCCTCCCGATGAGCGGCTCGATCCGATCCTTTCCCGGCTGCAACATCTTCTAGGCTGGCCGAGCTGATTCCGCTCGGCGGGACAGTGATGACACGAGAGCCGGGGAGTCTTCCAGGCTGGAGAAAGAATGCAAACTCAAGAACGGTTACAAGAAATGCAGGAAACTGGACACCTTGATGGATCGCGGACATCGAAAGATGGGCCGTCTTTGGTGGGAGTCCTGCTCTGCACGATTTTCGTGCTCATCGTTTCCTTATTCATTTCCCTACCCCTGTTGGCGTATCTTGAAGATCGCCTAGCGTTGTCCAGCGCGGGTTCTTCGGAACTAATTACGCTTTTGGTGTGTGCTATCGGTGCATTTTCTACCGGATGGTTTTTTGCCCTCCTGAGACGCGTATTCAAGGGAGGGGACATCGGAGCCATTTTTCGGAATTACTTTACTGCGTTCTTTCTTTTCAATGGGGTAACAGCGCTAGTGCTCTCTGTTGTGATAGCACTGCGGCACCATCTCGACATCAGCGTTGTATTCTTCCTGCTCGCAGTCTCAGCCGGGTTCTCGGCAGGCTCGTCCTTGTTGTTTTCCGCGTTAAACTTCATGGTGTCGTGGATTTCGAGGTGGCCAGGGAATCTTCGCTTTTTCGAGAAGGCTGCGCTGGATTCGTTTGACTTTCTAGGTAAGAGAGCGGGCTATTCGAAGCCTAGAGTAGAGGCGGCTCGCAACTTCTATGTTGTCTTCGAGAGGCCATCGGAAAATCTCGCGTTCACCGTGGGTTGGGAGCGCGGTACGCTTACTCCCAGCATTTCCTTCTGGGTCGTCAAGCCGGAAGGCAGAATGACAATTGCTCTTCAAGATGTTTTGGAGAAGCTCGATGTTGGCGTAGATCTGAGCGCGTTCCCGCTCTGTGAAAACCTAACGATCGAAGCGGGCTGGGTTCATATTCCAGGCGTCTTGAGCCAATTGCGAAGAAAGGGCGAGGTCGAACGCTTCTTGCACGCCCACGCAAAGGCTTTTCAAGCCAATCATGACGCCGTTCTGGAGGAGGTACGCAAACATTGCGGATAGAACACCTGCTTCGCGCGCTGCCTGCTCGAGCTCGCGATCAGCAGGTATGGCAGAAGCAGCCTGCAAGAGCGTCTCCTGGATCGCTGCCGGCACACTCGCAATCCGCGTATCTTCCACTGTTGCACGAGACGCTGCATGGGAGCCGTCAGCGCAGGATCGAAAATTTGCGATTCCTATTGCTCGACCCCGGGTCCTTCGCTGACTCTGAAAGTAGATTTACTTTCTATCCGGGAGCGCTACCGTCGGGTTTTGGAGAAAACTGAGCGGACTTAAGATAAGGCAAGAATATTTCTTTCTGAAACGGCCCGTGGAGCGAACGCCGCTGAGCTGGTGTGTTGGGGCTGCAGGAAGAGGCTAGAGTCCGCACAGGGGATTGGATATCGTCACTGAGAGCCGAATAAACGGATAATAATCAGCGCTTTGCGGCGAGTCGACATAGCGAACGTTCGGTAAACAGCATTGACTGTTCGGTGAGTCGGCGACTAGAATTTGGAAATACAGAACGTCTCTTTTCAGAGAAGCCCGTAGTAGGTGTGCTCGCAGTCAAATCGCGTTGTAGAGCATGGGGAATATCGTGGATATGCGAAATTCATCAAAACAAGGTTGGCCGGCCGGGCGCGAAAGCGTGGAGGCTCTCCAGCAGGTGAGAGTTTACGTATACCTTTTGATCACTGGAGGGGCCGCCTACCTCCTGGCAGCATGAGGGCAAACGCATGCTCCATAGACTTATCCTGGCTAGTCTGACAGCTACGATTGTCGTGGCGCCTCCATCGATCGAGGCGGAGACCAAGTGCGGTCTTGAGTTCGTGTTCACGCACGAAACGAAGCACCATGGAGAGCGCAAGATTTATGGTGCTACTGGCTCACTATTTTTTACGGCACCAATGGCAGTAAACACAGACGGCGCGCCAACCTCCTATCATCCAGAAGATCCGTGGGGCTCGGATGGCATGGCTATCAACACGATCTGCAACGGCGCCAGCGCATTGCTTCCAGATGGTCGCAAGCTCGATTACTCAAATTGCAGAGAGTTGATCGACGCTTTTCGTGAGGCAGAAGGAGCTGGTTGGGATGCTCCGGGAGCGCCGAGGATGGAGTTCTACGGAGTCGCAGCCCATGGGGCAACACCCTGTCTCATACCGTCCGGTCCCTATGCGGGCTACTTTGTTTCCTCCACTTCGCTTGTCGCCGACGAGACCAAGGATTACTGCGATCAGGAGCGCTACCTCAATTCCCTGGAAATCCCATTCAGCATCTATCCTGGGGCGGAGGCTTTCACTACCAAGGGAGTCGGTAAAGGCGACATTGTCGTATATTACAATCCTGCAAATGATGTGATCGAATATGGTATTGTTGGCGACCGGGTCCACGCTGGGGCCTAGCCGAGGGCTCTGTAGCGTTCGCTAAGTCTCTGCACGAGAGGGCCGATAATCCGCGAAGCCGGAAAGACACATACCGTTTCGGCGTGGAGAAGGTTCATGCGCTTGTCCTATCCAACGAGACGCTCTCTGCTCCGTACACACCGGAGAATGTTCGGACGCGTGCTAGAAAGCACTTCGAAGCGTGGGGTGGGATTGATCGCTTCAAGAGGTGCGTTGAAACGATTGGCAAGGATCCATGATGTTTCTCGAACCACCGGCCAACTAACCCGATCCACGCGGACAACCTCCGCGCTTCGCGCTCCGGTTGCCGGTGATCGGGGTCACGTTAGGCGCGGAAGGTAAGGATTAGATGAGAGATGACCGGTACTTCGCTGAGAAATTCGCGGATGTCCGCCTTGTGCTGATGCTCCCTCATCCCCCTCTGTCAGGGTAGTTGGTAGTTTCCCCGGCCAACAACGTCGAGCTTGTCTTCGGCGCTAGAGGTAGCCTGAAGGTTCGCAACCTAATTGTCAGCTGGTTTCCTCTCGACCATCCACAGCGCCCTGGGATGCGCCAGGTCTTCAGCCCCGAATTTTTGGTAAGCTTGGAGATTCGGGACATGATGGATCGTCTCGTCCAGAGCCTTGAGCAGGGCCAAGTCCGCGCGGAGCTAGCATTGCCTGAAAGAAAGATTGCTCATCTCGGTTTCATTCAAAGCGTCGTCACTCGGCTGGCGGGAAACTCTGCCCTTCTCAAAGGATGGGCGGTGACTTTAGTAGCGGCGACTTTTGCGCTAGCGGCAAAAGACGCTGACGTTCGGTTTGTTCTCATCGCGTATGTGCCAACGATCGCTTTCTGGCTCCTCGACGCATACTATCTCCAGCAGGAGCGTTTGTTCCGAGATCTATTTTCAGCCGTTGCCGGCAAGCCGGAGGACGAGATTGACTTCAGCATGGACACATCTTCTTTCCACCGACCGTTGCTGTCTGCGGCGTTTGCCTTTGTTAACTCGGTTTTCTACGGATTCCTGATAGCCATCGTGCTGGTCGTGATGTTCTTCTTTCCACAGGTTGGGAAATGAGCTTGGTAGCACCCGTCCTGACCCGCATGGGGAAGCATTGGTCCGCCCTTTGCGCCGAATAAACGCACAACACCCCGACGGGAGTCGGGGTGTTGTGCGTTTCATGCGGTGCCGAGCTGGGTCGGCCCGGGCTCGGTAGGAAGCCGAGGTGTACGGGTGGTTTTGCGGGTGATCAGCCGTCAGAGGCGTCTTCAATCTCGTCACCTGCCTCTTCAATGGCGCCACCGACCTCGTCAGTGGCATCTTCGATGTCGTCACCGGCTTGTTCCACCGTCGAAGCACAACCGACACTGAAGCCGAGCATGCCGGCTATGGCGAAGGCGGCGAGAAAGTGACGAAGTTTTGGCGAGAGGCTGTCGAGCATCATGAGGGTCTCCTGGTCATTGAAAGAAATGTGTTTAGGTTCTCGATAGAAAATGTCGTGTCTGTTGGTCGACACAGCCTATCTATCTCGGCTCGACGGTGATCATCGAAGGCCGTGACGCTCTTCCCAAGCTGAAACCCGGTTCTCCGCCTCTTTTTTGGCCAAACCGTAGCGCTGCTGTACGGCTCCGACGAATTGATCGCGGTTGCCTTCGGCGCGGTCGAGATCATCGTTGGTGAGATCGCCCCACTCTTCTTTGATCTTTCCCTTAACTTCGTTCCATTTACCTTTAAGCCATGGTTCGTTGAGAGCGACGCTGCTCATAGAATTCTCCTTGTCGGTGATTGGGGGTCGGGGTGCAAGCTGAGCTTGCACGATGAAAGCTTGGCTGAGGAACCGAGTGTTGACTGGCTCCGCGTCAAGCGGGTGACTTACATAGAAAGCAAACGCCGTGCCGGCTCGCAGAAGCGCATAAAAGGCGGCCTGATATCGCGCTCGACTGCCGCTTGTGCAAAATCTATCGACATCATTGTAAGAATCTCCATCGACGGTGAAGCCGTTGGGATCCTCGGGCGTGTTTTCATCCAGGGGAGCCGGTCTGGCAGGAACCAGATCCAGTTGCTGGTGGGTGCCACGTAAGTTCCAGCTGGAGCTGAACGACTACTCGGCGCGCAAGGAGCTCGTTGGATCGGTGGCGGCGGCACGGCGCGCGGGCAAGTAGGCGGCTGTGAGCGCCGAGAGGGTGAGCATGGCTGTCGCGGCGATTATCGTTGCGGGATCGGTGGGCTCGATGTCGAAAAGCAGACCGCGCACCCAACCCGAGAGCGCGATCGAGAGCCCGAGGCCGAGGACCAGACCGAGCGCTACCGACGCCATTGCGCGGGCGAGGACCAGGCGACGGATGTCGGCGCCACGGGCACCGACCGCCATGCGCAAGGCGATTTCCTTTCGGCGGCGGCTGACCGCCAGGCTCACCCCGTTCCAGATGCCGACCACCGACAAGATGAGCGCGAGCGCGGCGACAATGGAGAACATCTCGGCGTTCATGCGGCCGGCTCGCCTTGCACCGAGATCATCAGCGCGCTGGTGGTGCCGTAGCCGCGCTGGGGAAACGAGAAATAGACCGTCGGGATCGGACGGGCGAGAAAATCTTCCGTTTTGGTATCGGCGACCAGACCGACGATCTCGAAATCTTGGTCCCCGTCGGCGAGGCGGGTGCGAGGGTCGATCCAGGTCGGGGCGCCGAGGTGCAGGCTACGATCCGAGCCGCTGGCCCTCGGATAGGCCTCGTCGAGGCCCGCCGCGATGGACGTCAGCGCCGCTCGGCCGCTCGGCTCGGGGGCGCCTTCGGAGAGTCGAGCGTAGACGCGCACCAAGGGCTGGTCGCGGTGCTCAGCCCGCTGGGCCCAAGCGCGTGGAAAAGTTGGACCGACGGATCTGCCGGATGCCTCCCGATCTCTTGGATTGGAGGCGGCATTAACGGATAGGCTAGGGGCCATGAAGACCCAAGAACAGTCTCTTTGGAGCTCGATGCAGGAACCGCGCAACCTGCTCTGGGTGGATTGCTCTGCCGGTGCGCTGGTGGGGATTTTGGTGCTCGGCCTGTCCGGCTGGTTGAGCAAGCTCTACCAGCTGCCCTACAACTTTGTCCTGTTCATGGGTGGGGTGAATTTGGCCTACGCCGCCTACTCGTTCTCGCTGGCCAGACGGGCGACGCGGCCGAAACCGCTGCTGTGGCTTTTGATCGCCGCCAATTTGGTGTGGGGCCTGCTGTGCTTTGGGTGGGCTTACAGCTATTGGGAGACCGCCAGCCTCTTCGGGCGGGCTCAGCTGGTGTTGGAAGGGCTTTTTGTCGGTGGGTTGGCGTGCGTGGAATGGCGCCGGCGTGAGCTTCTGCTGACCGCTTGAGCATTGGCGGCGTCCTAGCTGAGGACCGGCCGCGGCGCGCTTCGTTATACTCGATGCGCGCCACGACCTCCGGCGCCCGACCGACATGGAGCCCATCGTCGAAATCTCCCTGCCAAGCGCTGCAACACGAGCAGCCCATCCTCGGCCCTCACGTCCCGTTGACGGCCGCCTTCCACCATGACGTTTGAGATCGGATGTGTGTTCGCCCTGCTGGCGGCGATGGTCTACCTATTCTTGACCGAAAAGCTGCGGGTGGAGCTGACCGCGTTCTGCGGTTTGTTGGTGATGGTGTTCACGGGTTTCGTGCCCGTGGACCGCGCATTCGTGGGCTTCTCGTCGCCCGCCGTCATCACCATGTTCTCGATCTTCTTCATCTCCGCAGGATTGGCGCGAACGGGCGTGGCCGACGCGGTGGGAAGACAGCTTTCTCGGTGGTCCGGAGGTCGCGAGACCGCGACGGTGATCCTCTTGATGCTGCTGGCCGCGGCCCTCTCGGCCTTCATGAACAATGTGGCGGCGGCGGCGGTGCTGATGCCGGCGGTGATTTCGGTGTCGCGCCACTCGGGCATCTCACCGTCCCGATTGTTCATGCCGTTGGCCTTTGGGGCCATCCTCGGCGGCACCACCACCCTGGTGGGCACCCCGCCGAACCTTCTGACCGGAGAAATGGCGGTGCAGCTGGGTTTGGAGCCCATCGGCCTCTTCGATTTCGCGCCCGTGGGCCTCGTGCTTTTGGTAGTCGGAATTCTGTACATGCTGCTCTTCGGCCGCCGTATGTTGCCCGAGCGATTGGAAGCCAAGCAGGGGGATCGCGCTCAGCATTTGATCCGCGCCTATCGGGTCGACGATCGGCTGACGTCGATTCGGGTGGTGCCGGGCTCGGTGCTCGAAGGGCAAACCCTCGACGAAACCCAGCTCAGCGCAGGCCTGGGGGCGTCCGTGGTGGGCGTCCGGCGGGGGCGCAGGCGAATCCTGGCGCCGGGCCCGGATTTCCGGCTCGAGGCCGACGACTTGGTGGTGGTCGACGCCCTTTACTTCGATCTCCAAAGCCTGCTGGCCATGCGCGGCGTGGCGATCTCCGAGGCGGAGCCCGGGCATTTGAGCGAGATCGTCTCCCAGGTCCACGGGCTGGTGCTGCGGCTGCCCAGGGGCTCGGGTCTGGTGGGACGCACGCTCCAACAGCTGAGATTCAGGGAGCGATTCGAGGTCTTGGTGGTAGGGCTTCGTCGCGGCAAGGATTGGATGCGGGAAGAGCTGGGGCGTCGCGAGCTGCGGCGCGACGACGAGATCTTGGTGTTGGCGGATGATGCCCACGTGGCCGCGTTGCAAGAGCAGAAGAGCCTCGAGGTGGTGGGCGAGGTGCCCTTGTCGAGTCTGATGGAGGATCGCCTCTTCGTGATCGAGGTGCCGACGGGGTCTCAGCTGAACGGTCTCACCCTGCGCGACAGCCGTCTCGGTGAGCTGGTGGGGCTGACGGTGGTCGGCATCGTGCGCGACGGCTCGGCCCGTTTGGTGGTGTCCGGCGGTGCCCGGATCGAGGCGGGTGACGAGCTTTTGGTGATCGGCAACCCCGAGACGCTGCTCGAGGTGTTGGAGCTCGGTCCCCTGGAATTGGATCCGATCCAGCGCCAGGCCAAGCTCGAGTCGGAGTCGGTGCGCATGGTGGAGGCGGTGGTGGCGCCCCGTTCGTCGGCCCTGGGCAAGTCTTTGCGTCAGATCCACTTTCGACAGCGATTCGGCTTGCAAGTGCTGGCGGTGTGGCGGGCCGGGGAGGCGATCCACCGGGACTTGGCGGATCTCCCCTTGCAGGTGGGCGATGCCCTGTTGTTGCACGGGGATTTGCGCAAGATCGACCAGCTCTCGGAAGACGAGGATTTCGTGCTGCTCGACCACGAGTCGGAGCCGGTCCGCCGTTACAGCAAGGCGCCGGCGGCCCTCGCGGCCCTGGCCGTGATGGTGGGTGTGGTGGTCTCTGGGATTTTTCCGGTGCACGTCGCGGCCTTTACCGGCGCGGTGATCACCGTGCTCTTCGGTGCCTTGACCATGGAGGAGGCTTATCGAGCGATCGAGTGGAAAGCCCTCTTCTTGGTGGCGGCCATCCTGCCGGTGGGGACCGCCATGGAAAGCACGGGAGCCGCCCATTGGGTGGCCGGGGGAGTCGCCGGCATCGGCGAGGCCTTCGGTCCCTATGCCTTCCTCGCCGCGATCGTGGTGCTCGCGTCGTTCCTGTCCCAAACCTTGGACGGCGCTCCCACGGTGGTGATCCTCGCGCCGGTCGTCGCGCTCACCGCCGAAAAGCTCGGGATCAGCCCGACCCCCATGATGATGGCCGTGGGCCTCGCCGCTTCCGCCGCCTTCATGACCCCGTTCAGCCAAAAGGCGAGTCTCTTGGTGATGAGCGCCGGCGGTTATCGGGTGTCCGACTTCGTGCGCGTGGGCACCCCTCTCACCCTCATGGTGTTGGTGCTGTTGGTGATCCTCATCCCGATCTTCTTCCCGTTTTGAGCCGCGGGGGCTGAGCGTCTAGGGTAAGGACCTGGCGACGTAGCTCTTGGGGTGCCAGACCTCCACCCCTCGCCGTTTGACCCGGACCTTGAGCTTGTGGATTTGGTCGTCCGCCCCGTGTTTGGGTGAGAAGCCGAGGGAGTAGTAGCCGGTGAAATCGTCGATGGCGTCTTGGACCAAGCCTTCCAGCTTGCCGCCGACCACCGCCTTGCCGCCGGTTTCGTCGGCGAGGATTTTGATGCCGTCCACCAAGCTGCTCTCCCGTTCGTTGAGAATGCCCGGTGACAGCTCGAGGGCCGCCGGACCGAGAAAGCTCGCATCCGCTTGGCCCAAACCGACCCGTGGCTTCCACGGATAAAAGCTGACCCCGGCGTTGGCCGCCAGGGCGGCGACGGCCATCAGATCGTCGGCCTTGGCCTTTTTGGCTCTCCGGCGCCGTGGCGGGGGTGCCCCTTGGTCGGAGAGGGCGCCGAGGGCCGCGGATCTAGCGTCGATGGAAGCGCCTGAGGCGGCCGTCCCGCGCAGGGTGGAGACTTCCCACAGGGCGTCTTGCACGATATCGAGCGCCGCCTGTCCCGGTTGCAGGGTGATGCCGTCGGTGAGCATCACCAGCGCCTTGCGACCCGGCCGTTGCGCCAACGCGTCGATCAGGGAGCCCAGGGCGGCGAAGCGGTCCCGATTTTGATCCCGTCGACGATCCGCCTCCATCTGCACCTCGCGGTTGAGCTGGTTCAGCTTGCGGACCGCCTCTTCCACGGGAATCAGATCCCCCCGCGCCTCCTCGCGTATCTCACCGGTGCGAGCCGCGACCTCCGCCAGCAAGCGGTCCTGCTCGATGCGACGCCTGAGCCCGGAGGCCTTGGTGTCGGCCACGTCGGCCACCGCGTCGAGCAGCACCTGCTGTTGGGTGGTGGGCTGGGCGACGATCTTCAAGCTGTTGTCGTAGACGGCGATGGCCGTGTGAATCTTCTTCCCCCGGCCCTGTCCGAGCTTGCCCTCGAGCAGCCTCATCAATTGATCGAAAGCAATGCGACGATCGGCGAGGGTGGTCGAGGATTCGTCGATCACGTAGATCACCGTAGCCGCCGGCTCTGAGGCCGTGGGCTCGCCGGTGTCGTCCAAATTGGTGGAGCTTTGAGCTTCGATAGCCTCGCCCGGGCGCGGGGGGATCTCTATAAAGTTCGAGATGTCCACCTTCTTGCCGTTTTCTTTGAGGGTGAAATCGGCGCGGGTCAATCCGCTCACGGGCTCACCGTCCTTGGTGGTCACCCGAACCTCCACATTGACCAAATACACGTCCACGGACTCGCCCAGGATGATCGGCTCTTCCGACTGGGCGTGGGCGACCCCGGCGAAACACAAGCCGGCGGTGAGCAGGAGACTCGGCAAAAGTTGGGGTTGGACGCTGCGCATGGAGTCCTCTTCAGCTGGTGTTCTCAGGATGTCGGTCGGCGATGTGGAAGCAACTGGCCGAGGGCTCGTTCCGCGGCTTCGAGCGCCCCTTCCAGATACCCATTGCTACGCTGTGCCGGGCTCGCGGTTTCGGAGCCGGACCAAATCAGCTTTCCGTCCCAGGACCGTTCCGCGGTTTCCTCCAGGCTTTCCAAGCTGTGGACCGCCGGCTCTTGCAGGTCCTGGGACGTGGCGGTGAGGGTTTCGAGGGCCCAATCCTTGATCCTCAACTCGATGGGCTCGGCGGCTCGCGGGCCGAAGAGCCGACCGAGCTGCTGTAGACAGGCCGGTTTCAGCTGGTCGGCATGGGTCCGTCGAGCATCCGGAGGCAAGGCGAAAAAGCCGAAAAGGGCGTGCGGGCCGTCGGTTTCGTCCAGCGGACCGGCGTCGTGGATCTCCCCCAAAGGTCCTAGCCGGCTGAAGGCGTCGCCGGACAACCCCTGCTCGCGCCAAAAAGGTCGATCGTAGATCGCCATGCACTTGGCCGAAGGGGCCATCCAGGTGGGGATGCGTTGGAGCCGATCGCGTCGAGCGTCGGCGAGCCGGGGATGAAATTCGAGGCCGGCGAGGGCGATGCGAGGGGGCAGGGCGATCACCACGGACCGGCTTTCGAGGACTTCTTCGCGCTCGTCGGTCACGACGGTGGTGCGAAGGTGCGGGTCGTCCCATTCCAGGCGGGTGGCTCGGGTGTGCAGCCGGACTTGTTTCACCTCGCTCGCCAAAGCGCGGACGAGACTGGCCATGCCGCCGCGCAATCGATAAGAGCCGGCCATGGTGATTCCGAACGTGCCGCGATGGACCTCGCCGGGAGCGGCCTCGAAGAGCTCGTCACCCCGGGAATATTGCTCGAAAACCTGATTTTCGAGACCCAAGCGGCGAATCAGCGCCGCCATGCGATGCTGGCCGGGCCAGAACCAGGCGGGGCCGAGGTCGAATGCGGGCTCCGCGGGGCCGCCCTCGGGGGTCATGGACAAGATGCGGCCCCCGAGGCGATCACGGGCTTCGACCAGCAGGTAGTCGAGCCCCCGGAGCTGTAGCTGAGAGGCGGTATATAGTCCACTGAGGCCGCCTCCGAGTATCAGGATTTCTTTTGATTCAGACACGACGGGATCCTACCAAGGGGTGGTGTCGACAGGTGGTTAGATGCGGGGCGATGGCTGGGTTGGTGCCGAGTCGCCCATCCATTCCATACCCGGGAGCAAGCGATGAGCTTTGGTGAGACATCCACGATCTTTCGAGAACAGCTCAGAAGGGCACGGCCCCTGGCCTTGGGGGCTTCGGTGGTTTGGCTGAGCCTGGCGGTGGTGATTTGGGCTGAGCGGGCATCGGCGCAGGTTTTTCCCCAGAGCGGAGAGATTCAGGTCCATAGCGTAACGACCGAATCCCAAGAGCTCTCCCGCGTGGCGATGGGCGCTGACGGTGGATTTGTGGTGACTTGGAATGCCTACGCATCTTCGCCGCAAGATACGGACGTGGTCTTTCGACGGTTCGACTCCGCGGGAAATCCCCAGGGTCTCGAAGCGCGGGTCCACGCCGTCAACACGCTGAATCAAGTGGGAAGCCGGGTCGAGGTCGACCAAGCGGGACGATTTGTCGTGGCTTGGACCGGCCAGCCGACCCTCGGGCGGGTGTCCTATGCGGACGTCTTTTTTCGACCGTTCGACGGCACGGGCAATCCCCTAGAAAACGAGGCGCAAGTGAATGTCGATGATGAGGGCATTCAATCCGGCGCCGCCCTGACCTTTTCCGACGCGGGGGAATTTGTCGTGGTCTGGCAGAATCGCGAATTTTCCGGATACGACTTCAAGATTTCGGGACGAAAGTTTGCGGCCGACGGGTCGCCTGAGGGTGGGCAATTCCGGGTCAGCCCGGAGGAGGGATATCCCATCAGCTTCTCCGCGCCGGATATCACCGCTCAGCAAGACGGTTTTTTGATGGTTTGGGATCGCAACGATCCCTTCCGCAATCTCCGGGAGATTCAGGCGCGTTATGCGACGTTCGACGAGGTGCCGACCCTCGGCCCGATCCGAAGAGTCGACCTACAGTCGGGGGTGGTCGTCAACGCGGTGACCACCGCGGTCAGCTTCGGCTTCCTGGTGGTGTGGCAAGGGGTTTACGACGACGGTGGCCTGGACACCCATGCCCTGCGGGCTCGGCGACTCGATCCACAGGGCCTGCCCCTGGCCCAAGAGATCGAGATCCGAGCAAGCACCACGGCTGAGCCGGAGGTGCCTCGGGTTGCCGCCACCAGCCAAGGTGAGACGGTGGTCGTCGTTTGGCAGGAAACCGGGAGCGATGGCGATGGGATGGGGGTTTTCGGTCGTGCCCTCAACGTGAGGAATCAATCCCTCGGGGACCTGTTTCCGGTGAATGTGTGGACCACCGGAGACCAAAAGTGGTCGGACGTCGCGGCCTTACCGTCAGGTGATTTTGTGGTGACCTGGACGAGCGAGGGGCAAGACGGCTCGGCCACCGGCGTTTTCGCCAGGCGGTTCCGATTCGACGACTCAATCTTCACCGACGGCTTCGAAAGCGGAGATGTCGCCGGCTGGTCCTCAGTGCAGCCCTGAACGAGATTCAGGTGACGTCCAATCCCAGCTCTTTGCATCGGCGTTTCAAACCGAGGGCCGATACCTCGAGCTCGGCGGCGGCTTCGGCGAGCCGTCCCCCGGATTGGGCGAGGGCGGATTCGATGTCCTCGACCTCGAGATCTGCGGCTTTGCGGATGCTCGACGAGCGCTCGATCATCGCGTAGAGGGAGGTGCGCGAGATCCCCAAGGCCCGTGCCGTGGCGCGGGTTTGGAAGCGGTTGGCACGCAGGGCGGCCAGCAGCTCGTCGTCGGTGATCTCGGAAGGCGCCTTGCGCTTCGGTCCAGAAGGTGAAACGTGCGGATCTGCTTTGGGTTCCGTGGCGGTAGGGGAGCCGGCATCGGTCGGGGGATGGGCCCCCAGAATTTCTTCCAGAGCTGAGCTTGGAACCTCCGCTCGGTCCGACCAGCCCACCGCCAGCCGTCGGGCCAGATTGCGAAGCTCTCGCACATTTCCCGGCCATGGGTGACGGGCCAGCCGGGCGACGAGGGGAGCGGCCAGCCAGGGGGGCTCGCCGGGGGAGCTCGAGCTCTGCAAACGCTGGTCTCGGCCGATGGCTTTGAGCTCATGCCGCAGGAAATGGATCAACAGAGGGCCGATATCCTCCCGTCGCTGGGCGAGGGTCGGTAGCTGGATCACGTATCCGCCCAATCGGTGGAGCAAGGGGGCGCGGAACCGGCCAGATTCCATCTCCGACTCGAGATCGGCATCGGTGGCTGCGATCAGCCGGACGTCGCTCTTCGTGGGCAGGCCGCCGATCGATTGGATCTCTCCGGATTCGAGGGCGCGCAACAAGAGCGCTTGGACCTCCACGGGCATCTCGCCGATTTCATCGAGCAAGAGGGTGCCGCCCTGGGCGCGGCGAAAATAACCCGGGGTGGCCTGGGCCGCCCCGGTATAGGCGCCTTTGGCCGCGCCGAAAAGCTCGGCGGCCGCCAACGACGGCGGAATGGCCGCCATGTTCAGGGCCAAAAAGGGGTGGTCGGCCCGCCGGCTTTGGCGGTGAATGGCGTGGGCGACCAGCTCCTTGCCGGTGCCCGTGGCGCCGCGCAAGAGAATGGGGATCTCAAGCTGGGCCACCCGCTCGATGTCTCGGCGGACCTGTCTCATGGCGCAGCTATTGCCGACCAAGCCAAGATCGAGGGGGCTCGCCGGTAGGGCGTCGAGCACCCAATGCAGGATCAGCACGATGCGGCCGGAGAGGGTCAGGACCACACCCCGGTGCAGGTGATCGGCACCCAGCTCGATTTCGCCGTCGACCTCGGTGCCGTCGACCGCGAGGGACGTCTTCGAGCCTTCCGTCGAAAGCGAGAAGGTGTCGGCGGCACGACCCGGTGCCAGGCGAATTGGACGACGGCTGAGGGATCGATCGGCAAGGGGGTAGGGATTGCCGTTGACGTGGGCAAAGTCCGGAGAAAGACGCGAGATGTCGACCCCGCGCCCTCCCACCAGCCCGAAAAGCAGCACCCGTTCACCGATTCGCTCGAGCTCGGGATGCCACGCGAGGGTCAGCGCCGGTAGACGCCGTTCCTCACCGGCCCTGAGGGTGGATTCTTGAGTGAAGGTGCTCTCCAAAGCGAGATGGCTCGAATTCGGCTTGGGGCTCGACATACCCCGATTCTAGCCCGGACGTCTGCGGACTAGGGCCCGTCTAAACATGCTGTCTCGGGGGAACGGCGCGGCGTCCTAGGAGGCATCTGTTGTCGGTACCCCTTTGTCGGTGCCGACCACTTGGGGCTTCGGCGAGGCTCACGGCAGGCGTTCTGCCTATTTCAGCGGGAGTTGCCGAAGACAAGGTTCTTGGCGCCAGGTGCTCACGGCGGTGCCGACCACTTGGCTTTCAAGTCTTTGGCCTCGGGTCTCAGGTCGAGTCTATAAAAAATTTGAAGCCAACTATATCGATTTAGTAAAACCTGCATCTATTGGGTAGGGCGCCCGTCTGTCCTCAGCCCGCCGATGGGGTCGATGGAGAGCGTCTCGAAGTGGCCGGAGCTGCAAGATCGAAAAAGTTGGAACCCCCCTGAAGGAGTCGTCGTTATGACTGGTCCCGTCAACTCTCGTCATCACCGTTTTCATCATCTTCGTTTCTATCTAGTGCCCATCATCGTTCTCTGGCTCGCCGCCGCCATGGGAGCCGAGGCGCAACAATGTCCAAACCTGGTTTGGCAAGACGAATTCGACGGCACTAGCCTCGATACCAGCCGCTGGGAGCCCCAAATCGGAGACGGCTGCGATATCGGCTTGTGCGGTTGGGGCAATAGCGAGCTGCAGTACTACAAAGCTGAGAACGCGACGGTGTCGGGTGGCACGCTGAAGATCACCGCCAAGAGCGAGCGGGTTCGGGGCAGCCGATATACCTCCGCCCGGCTTCGCACCCTCAATCAGGGCGATTTCACCAACGGCAGATTCGAGGCCCGGATCAAATTGGTGGAAGGGCAAGGGCTTTGGCCGGCCTTCTGGATGCTGCCGACCGACGAGGTGTACGGAGGATGGCCCCAGAGTGGTGAGATCGACATCATGGAGATGGTGGGATTCGAGCCGAATACCGTCCACGGCACCATCCACTACGGCGACCCGTATCCCAACAACCAGAACCAAGGTGCCGGATTCCGTTTGGCCAGCGGCATCTACGCCGACCAATTTCATACCTTTGCCATTGAAAAGGAAGCGGGCGAGATTCGCTGGTATATGGACGGTGTGCTCTATTCGGTGAAGACCCCTTCCGACGTCGCGCCTTATAACTGGCCCTTCGACGAGCGTTTTCACTTCATTTTGAACCTAGCGGTCGGTGGTAATTGGCCCGGTGATCCGGACGCATCGACCCAATTCCCCAATTCCTTGGAGGTCGATTACGTTCGGGTTTACGACGGGTTCCTGCCGTCGATCTCGGGAGATCGGGTGGTTTCCTACCAGGAGAGCGGTGTGGCCTATTCGGTGGCGAATGCCTCCGGAACCATCCAATGGACGGTGCCGTCCGACGCCACCATCGTCTCCGGCCAAGGCACGTCGAGCATCACCGTCGACTTCGGCACCAGCAGCGGCCCGGTGACTGCGACCCTGTCCGGAGGTTGTGCTCCCGGCGACCTGAGCGTCGATGTGGAAGTGGAGGCCGCCTATGAAAGAAGCTTCACCTACGAGAATTTCGACGATGCCGCCAATGCGGTGTTGGGGAGCTACACGGGCACCCTGAGCGTGATCCCCAACCCGGACACGGGCGGGGTCAACCCATCGGCCCTCTCCGGTGAGTACACCCGCAACAGCGGTGAGCAATACGATGTGTTGGTCTACTCCTCCTCGGCGATCGGTGATGCGAGCTCCTATGTGGACAAGACCAAAAAATTCTTTGTCGACCTTTACACCACCGCGGCTCCCGGCACGACGGTGCTGTTGCAATTGGAAGACAGCGGACAAGCGACCCCGAGCAATTACCCCACGGGTCGCCACAGCCGCTTCCAAGCCGAAACCACGGTGCAAAATGGTTGGCAGCGTTTGGAGCTTCCATTCCTGGATCAACCGGATCCGAGCACCGCGGGTACCTCGGTGGATACGATGATCTTTCTTTTTGCGCCCAACAGCACCAACGGTGATACCTACATTTACGATAATTTCGATAGCTACTCGGTCGCCGGAGGAGGCGGCGGAGGCGGCGGAGGCACCGCCACCACCCTATCCGTCGCGTCCATCACCACCGGCACCCAGGGCGCGGGCAAAGGGCAGAAATACGGCACGGCAACCGTGACCGTCATCGACGACCTCGGCGCTCCGGTGGCGGGCGCTTCCGTCACCGGCACGTTCAGCGGTACCTTCAACGAAACGGTGACCGATGTCACCGGGGCCGACGGCTCGGTGGTCCTGCAGACGACCAGCACCGCGAGCGGTGGGGTGTCCGTGAGCCTATGTGTGGATCAGGTCACCCATGGGACCTTGACCTACGATCCCGGATCGAACGGTCAAACCTGTAGCTGAGAGCGCGAAAAAAACGCGCCGGAGCCCGGCTCCGGCGCCTTCTTCTGTCTTGGGGACGGTTGGCTCAGCGCACGGTGAGCATCAAGGGACCCTCAAGGCCTGAGGTGGGCCGTCGTTGCCGGCGGATAGGTTGACCGGGTCGAGGTTGGACAGCTCTTTCGACAGGTTCTTGCAAACCAACACCGCGCGCCTTACCCCTCGATGGCTCAGCATCTCCGGCATGATCTCGCGCAGAACGACTTGCATCTGCTCCGGGGTCACCGAGCGAGGGCGAAAGCCGCCTTCGATGACCGCTAGGCGCACGGTGCCCCGTGCGGCATGGGTGGAGAATGAGCAGGCTCTGCTGAGGGCTTCGCTGATCCTCGAAAATGCTTGGGTCGGCATGGTGCAGCTCCTAGGCGGCGCTTTCTGGGGTGAATCTTCGACCTAGGCAGAATGCTATATGAAGAGAAAAGGAGAAACATCTGCAGGGTGTTGATTTTCACCGCAACATTGTTGCGCGTTGTGGGGCGAGCTGCTCGAAACAAAAGACTTATCGAAAAATGCTTAAAGGTTGATCAGCCCGGTGTCGGGCTGATCAACGGCTTCGGCTAGGTGGTATCGGCAAGTAATGGAGTCGAGTGTTTTCTTCCGTTCACAACGTTTTCTATCGGGCGACCGCCTTTGTCGGCTCAATCCGCTCGTGCCCTTTCCGATGGTGAGTCGCCGATCCGGGTGGACGTCGGCGGCTGGATCACCTCCTGAAAAGCCACGTGACCCAAGGCGTCCAGCCAATGCATCACCGAGCGCACGGTGACGATTTCGTACCGGCTACGGAGGCGATTGCCCAGGGGCTGATCGAAAAAATTGACGTTGGCCTGGAAGATGCCGCCGAGCCGTTTCCAGCGTGAGAGCTCGATCATGTCGCCGCGGTAGGAGCCCATGGACGGTAGGGAGTGCAGGGTGGCTCGGCTGCTTCCTGGGTCTGCGTCCTCAATGGCGGAGATCAGCAGCTCCAAGGCCCATTGATTGCTGTTCTGGTAGCTCTGGGAGCGGGGACGAGCCACCATGTTGTAATGCGGGTCATGGAGCCGACGTGGGACATTGCTCAGCAAACGAGCCGCCAGGGCGGGTTGTATATCGGCCGATGGCACCACGACCCAGGCGTCGTAGGCGAAGGGGTCGTCGAGAAAGAAGTTGGCCAGCCCTTCGATGTAGATATCCGAGCTCGACTCCGCGCAGTGGTTGAGCAGATGCACGACCGTGAATGGACCTTTGGGGTGGTCGCGGACGGCGAAACCCATGTGGGAAAACCGGAGGCCGTGCTTCGACAAGTCGCTACCGACCCTGGCCAGCAGCACCACCTCGGGAGCCTGGCCGCGGTCGTCCGTCAGATCCTGTAGTCGCTGAAAGAGGTGCAAGCCGGCTTCGAAACCCGCTTGCACGGCCTCGGCGCTGAGCCCGCGTTGCTCGCAGCTCCTGCCGGCGAAAGCGGGAGCGGTCGACATTGCGATCAACATCCACAGGCTCAACATCCACGGGGCCAGAGTCCACCGGGTCGAGGTCCCGGCGGGGAAAAGGGTGCTTAAACGTCGATGGGTCCTCATGGCAGCTCCCGGTCGTCATGGGTGGTGGTGTTGATCCCAGGTTTCTGAATAGAAGAGTGACGCGCCGAGCTCGTTGGGGATAAAGGCTAGGGCTTCCCCGCTGGCGACCAACAACGAGCCGGCCGTGCTGGTGATGACCTCAAGAACGGTGCCGACCGCCAGCGAGGCCCCGCCGGCCACTTTGACCGATACCTCCACCGCCTGACCACTGCCCTCCGCGATACCCCGTAGGAGCCATACCGTGCCTTCGGCGGACACCTCGACCGCGGCCACGGAGAGTGTCGGCACCGAGGACAGGACCTCGACACCGGTCCAGACGGCGGAGGCCACCACGGCCGACGACAAATTGACGGAGCCGTGCTCGCTGAGATCCGGTGCGGCCATCGCCGGCGCCGTGGTCACCGCCGTGAGCATCAAAGTCACGAGGAGGGCGAGCGGCCACGTCGAGCCCGCCCGAAGGGAGCGAAGCTCAAAGAGGTGCTGAAATAAGCGCTGAAATGAGTAAGGTGATTGGTGATTCACGGTCGATCTCCTGGCCCTCGGGCGATGTGGACACGGTGTATTCCGTAGCCGCCTTGACCTGGAGGGCAAGACCGGTGCCGGCCTGGGAAGGCGGGCTCGATCCGCCTATTTGCCGACTCGGCATACCGACTCGGCGCGGCCGGCAGCTGAAGAAAAGGCCCCTTTCGACCTGCCGGCCGAGGTCGACCAGCGCCGATTCGCGGTGAATCTTCGGGGGTGCAGCGTTCCGCCTTCAGTGCATCTCCGAATAGGCATGTCTGGGGTCGTCGGGATGAGGCGACCCAGCGGGAGCGATATAATCGACTTCGAGACAGTAACGTTGGGAGGAGGCTCCATGCTCGATTGGCAGGGTGAAGGCAAGGTCTTGGTGGTCGACGACGACGCGTTGGTTCGTCGCACCATTGAGCGCGGCCTCGAGAAATGTGGATTCGAGGTCGAGTCCGCCGAGGGAGGACGACAGGGCGTGGAGAAGGTGGTCCAGCTAGGTCACGACTTGGTGGTCGTGCTGCTGGACTTGAATATGCCGGAGGTCAGCGGTGAAAAAGCGTTCCGGCAAATGCAGGAGACCCACCCCGAGCTCAAGGTGGTGATCGTCAGCGGGTACGACGAGCGAGATCTGGTGGGTCGCTTTACCGGGCATCCGCCGGCGGGATTTTTGCGCAAGCCGTTTCGTCCGGTGGATCTTCAGCGCAAGATGATGGAAGTTTTGGGTGTCGCCGAGCCGGGTTGAGCGGGCTGCTCTTCTTCAGCCGAAACCCTGGGTCAAAGCTCGAGGTCGAGCGCGGAACGGAGAAAAGTGAGCTTGCTCTGGACTTTGCGCGCGTTTTCCGGGCCTAGGCGGATCAAATGTTTCTGCGCCGGGCTCAAACCCTCCAGCTGGGGTTCCGCAAAGCGATAGACCAACATGTGTTTCTCCACTTCGATCTGCCCCTCGGGAATGGGGGTGTTGATCAATCGCTCCATCGCCCGGTCCAAGGCTGCGGCGAACGTGCGGGATGGATCCCCGAGATCTCCATAGGCTTGATCGAGCAAGGGCTGTAGGTCGTAGTAGAGCCGTACCGTGGCGCCGATATCGAGGGAGGTGAAGACCTCCGTCAGCAAATCATAGCGGCGGTAAGTTGCGGGATCGATGGTCAGGGATCGGATTCCCTGGGCCGGCTCCGGGGAGACTTGAAAGCTGCCGCCGGGCTCCATATGCAAGAGATGGGGACGGGGGCTACCTCCGCGGGCAATGTTGTCGATGGTGGCCACGAAGCGCCGCACCAGGTCTCTGGGCACCAACCACTCGGCAACTTTGGGGTGGTCGGAGAGCTTGCGGGCCAGCTCGCGCACGATCTCGTCGCTTTGCTCCAAAGGCGGTAGCTCGAGCTTGGGTGGAGGGGCCGTGACCGGCACGGCCTCGGGGGCCTTTTCGTCGGAAGAGTTGCCTCCCACCATCTGCGGTGGAGCTTCCACCACCGGCGCTCTTTGGATGAACCAATACCAAGCCGCCACGCTACCGAGACCGATGGCCACCAACGCCGCGCCGATCGCCCAGGGGGATAGGCCTTCTCTCGACATCCAAATACTCCTTCTTCGTCTGGTGCTGGCCGTTTGGCGTCAGCCGTCTGGCGTCAGCCGTTTGGCGTCAGCCGTCTGGCGTCAGCCGTTTGGCGTCAGCCGTCTGGCGTCAGCCGTCTGGCGTCAGCCGTCTGGCGCTAGCCCAGGGTGTCCTCGATCTCTTGAATCTCTTCCTCGATCGTCTGCCACCGTTCCATGGAAGCTTCGATCCCGTCGGAGAGCTTCTTCTGCTCCCCTTCCAGCTTACGTACTTCTTTCTCTTCGGTTCGATCGAAGAACCCGGGATTGCAGAAAAGCTCGTTGATTTCCGCCACCCGACCTTCCGCTTTGTCGATTTCGCGGGTCAGCTGATCCCGTTCACGCTCCAGCTCCACCTTACGCTTTTTCAGCGCTCGCTGCTCGTTGATCGCGTCTTTGTCACCCCGGGCCACGGCTTTGGCTTTTTTCTTGTCCCGCTTCGCTTTCAGGGCCACCTGCTCGACATCGAGGTGGTCGTCGCCGCAAGCCGCCACGTATTCGGCGTAGGTGCCACGGTAGTCCTCGATGCCTTTAGGGCTGATCTCGAGCACCCGATTCGCCAGCTGGGAGACGAACCAGCGGTCGTGGGAGACCAGGATCAGAGTGCCGTCGTAATTCCTCAGGCCTTCTACCAGGGCATCGATGGCTTCTAGATCCAAGTGGTTGGTGGGCTCGTCGAGCAGCAACACATTGGGCTTTTGCACCCCGAGCCGTGCGAAGACCAGGCGGGCGGCCTCACCGCCGGAAAGGGCGCCGACCTTTTTCTCCACCTCGTCGCTGGAGAAGAGCACCATGCCGAGCTTGCCGCGAACGAAACCCACCGGCTCGCCGGGACAGAAGTCCCACAGCCAACCCTCGACCGTGGACTTGCCGCCTTCGAAAATTTCTTTGTGGTCCTGGGCGAAATAACCCACGTGGGTTTCATAACCCCACTCCACGGCGCCGCGATCCGCCTGAACCCGATCCGTCAGAATCTTGAGCAGAGTCGATTTGCCGATGCCGTTGGGGCCGAGAATGGCCAACCGATCTCCCTTGTTGACGGTGAGGGAGACGTTGTTGAGCACTCGTTTATCGCCGTAGGACTTGCTGATGCCCTTGATCTCTACCACCTTCTTACCGCTCGGACGCACGGATTTGAGCTGGAAGATGGGGTACCGCCGGGAAGATTGGGGCAAGCGCTCAATGACGATTTTGTCCAACTTCTTGGCTTTGCTTTGGGCTTGACGGGCCTTGCTCGCTTTGGCCTTGAAGCGATCGATAAACGCTTGGTGATCGGCGATTTTCTTTTCTTGTTTCTCGATTTCCGCTTCTTTGCGCTCGCGATTTCCTTTCTTTTGCTCCACGAACGCCTGGTAATTGCCCGGATAGAGAATCATCGTCTCGTAGTCCACGTCGACGATGTAATTGCACACGGTGTCGAGGAATCGGTGATCGTGGGAGATCACCACCACCAGGCCGGGGTAGTCCACCAGGAATTTTTCCAACCAGCGGATCGACAGGATGTCGAGGTGGTTGGTGGGCTCGTCGAGGAGCAGGCAATCGGGTTGAGCGGCGAGCACTTGGGCCAGCAACACCCGAAGCTTGAAGCCGCCGGATAGGGTCGACAACGGCAGCGTGTGCTGCTCGGTGGGAATGCCGAGGCCTTCGAGGATCTCGCCGGCCCGCGCCTCGACAGCGTAACCGTCGTGCTGCAGGATCACTTCCTCGAGCTCGGCGTAGCGGTCGCCGTCGAATGCTTGGTCGGCTTTTTCGAGGATCTTTTCCTTCTCCTCCATGGCCTTCCACAGCTCTTCGTTGCCCATGACCACCACGTCGAGAATTCGGTGCTCCTCGTATTGGAAATGGTCTTGCTTGAGCACCCCGAGGCGGAGCTTTTTGGGAATCGAAAGCGTGCCCTCGCTGGGTAGCTCGTCACCTGCGAGCATCTTCAAGAACGTGGATTTGCCGCAGCCGTTGGCGCCCACCACCCCGTAGCGATTGCCGGGATTGAATTGGAAGGAGACCCCTTCGAAGAGGACTTGTTTACCGAAGGACTTACCGAGGTTGGAAAAGGAAATCATGACGGTCCGAATCTATCCGTAAATGAAAAAGGGCAGCAAGCCGAGTGGTTTAGACGGGATCGACAATCACTCCGGCGGCGCCGTAGAGGGCGGTATCGCCGTTGAGGATTACGTGGACGGGAATGTTGCGCACCAAGCCCTGCATCCTTCCCTTCGCGCGGAACGCGTCCATGAAAAGGCTGCTCCTGAGCCGTTCGAGAATTTTGGGCGCGATGCCGCCGCCGATGAATAGACCGTTGACGGCCAGAGTCTTGAGCGCCAGATTGCCCGCTTCGGCGCCGTAGAGCTGCACGAAGATGTCGAGGGCGCGATCGGCCACCGGGCAGCGCTTTTCCAAGGCGGCAGAGGAAATTTGTTGCGGCGACGGCCTTCCTTCCCCGATCGCCAGCTCCGGAATGGGCTCCATGTCCAGCCCTTCCACCAAGAAGTGGAAGAGGTTCCTCAAACCCGAGCCGGAAACGACCCGTTCCCAGCTCGCTCGCCCGAAGCGGTCGGTGAGGAAGCGTAACAGCTCGATGTGGATTTCGTCGTGGGGGGCGAAGTCCGCGTGTCCACCCTCGGTGGCGAACACCCGATGCCGATGGCCGTCGAAGAACAGGCCGGCCTGACCCAAGCCGGTTCCGGCGGCGATCAAAGCTCGATTTCCGGGTTTCGCCTTTCCGGCGTGAAGGGTCTCGAAATCGTCCCGCTTTAGGAAGCGAATGCCCAAGGCTTGGGCCTTGAGGTCGTTCAACACGGCGACTTTTTCGAAGCCGAGCGCGGATCTCAGGTTGGCGGCGTCGACGATCCACGGCAGGTTGGTGGCTTCGCAACGGTCGCCGACCACCGGCCCGGCAATGCCGAACGCGGCGAAGGAACACGGCTCGGCGGTGGTGTCGAAAAAGTCCCGAATCGCGTCTTCAAGGCAGTCGTAGTCGGCGCTGGGCACCGTCCTGGCGGCCTTTTTCACGAATCCACCGTTTTGCGGCTCCAGGACCGCCAGCCGGGTATTCGTGCCTCCCACATCACCGCTCAAGATAGTTGTCATGCTCTGCTCCGCGATTCGACTTCGGGCTCGGGCGTCTCGCCCAGATGGCAAATGGTATGCCATGGCGGAGGGATGAGCGAGCCTTAACCCCCGGAATCCCCTTCAGATTGCGCTTTTACCTGCTAACCTGCCCCGGCTGAATCCCAAGCAAATCGAATCCGAGCCGGTCGAGCCTCACGAGGACCAAGTCTCGGAGCTTCGGAGAACCACGGAGAAACCAGCTATGCAAGCCGCCACCGACCGACCGATCAACGTGGATGAATACCAGCAGTCCGCCCGAGAGCGCTTGTCGAAGATGGCCTACGACTACTACGTTTCCGGCGCTTGGGACGAGATCACGTTGCACGAGAACCGCGCGGCATTCGATCGTGCGACCCTAACCTATCGGGTGTTGCGGGACATCTCGTCGCGGGATTACAGCACCCGAGTGCTCGGTCGACAAATCCCATGGCCTCTATTCATTGCACCGACCGCTTTTCACCGCTTGGCCCACGATGACGGTGAGGTGGCCACCGCCAAAGCCGCCGCGGCCGCCGGCATCCCTTTCACCCTCTCGACCATGGCCACGCGGTCGATCGAGGAAGTGGCGGATGCGGCCTCCGGCCCGAGATGGTTCCAGCTCTACGTCTACAAAGACCGGCAAGCGACCCGGGCGTTGGTGGAGCGGGCGGTGAACGCCGGCTACGAAGCGTTGGTGCTCACCGTCGACGCTCAAATCTGGGCTCACCGCGAACGCGACGTGCGCAACCGATTCCACCTGCCCGCGGGTTTGGAAGCGCGAAACCTGCTGGCCGCGGGCAAAGCCGATATGCCGCAAAAGGACCAGGGCTCGGGCCTCGGCGCCTACGTGCAGAGTCTCTTCGATCCGAGCCTGTCGTGGAGCGATGTGGAGTGGCTGGCCGGGGTGTCGGACCTGCCGGTGGTGATCAAAGGCGTGGTACACCCGGACGACGCGGTGCTGGCGGCGGACCACGGCGCGGCCGCGGTGGTGGTCTCCAACCATGGCGGGCGCCAGGTGGATACGGCACCGGCCACCTTCGAGGTCTTGCCGAGGATCGCCGATGCCGCCGGAGATCGCCTCGAAATTCTCATGGACGGCGGCGTGCGCCGTGGCTCCGACATCGTCAAAGCCCTGGCCCGGGGAGCCCGGGCGGTGGGCATCGGCCGAGCGGCGTTGTGGGGCCTGGCGGTGGACGGCCAAGCGGGAGTAGAGCACGTCATCGAGATCCTGACCGACGAATTCGAACGGGTCGCGGCCCTTTGCGGCTGCCGGACGGTGGAGGAAATCGGCGGGGATCTATTGGAGTAGCTCGAGTGGGTCCGCTTTTCGGGGTAGCTCCGCAATCCGGGAGCGCTTCGGCGGGTCGAAAGGTCAAAGAGCGTGGATCGACCGGTGGCCGAGGGACGGGGTGTCGGGCTAACATAGGACGGTTGGTTGTAGACCCGGAGGCTCGGGTCCGGCGCGAGCGGCTCGATGTGCCCCGCCGATTCCGGACGATCTTCGATGCCTGACCTAATTCGACGGAGCATGGTCTCCACGGAGCACAGCATGAAAAAAGCAGCACTCGTTCTCACCGCCTTGGTCTTCCTATTCACCGCCCCCGGGCTTTTTGCCGAGGACAAGGGCGCCGAGGACCAAGCCGAAATGCCTGAGAACGCCGAGGTTCTGACCGGTGAGTTCAAATGGAACCGCCAAGACGAGCCGGGAGCCTTGAAAGCGGTCTTCACTCCGACCGGCGAGAATACCTGGGACGTGTCCTTCTACTTCGAGTTCCGTGACGAAGCCCACGTGTATAGCGGCACCGCCGAGGGTAGCTTGGGTGAGGGCAGCCTCAAGGGCAGCGTGATGAGCGATGGTGAGAAGCCGAGCCCGTTCTCCTTCGAAGGCAAATTCGTCGACGGTAAATTCGAGGGCACCCACGCCAGCCTGCGCGAGGAAGAGCCCCAAGACACGGGCACCCTGACGCTGGCTCGCTGACCCGGGTGCGGCGCGCGCCTTCTCGCGCGCCGGGGACACGACAACGGGTCCAGACAACTCGCGACAACTGCGATAAGCTCAAGGCAAGACACATTCTTGCCTTGGGCTGTTTTATTTTTTTCGGATGATATCGATCGGGCCACGAGCCGGGCAGTGAGGATCCCGAACGTGAAGACCGACACCCACAATGACCCTTCCCCCCGTTCCCGTCACCGCTTGGGCTGCCGTCCGTTCGCCGTGCGCTCAAGCCGCTCTGCCGCTTCGAAACCAGCCCCACCTCTCCGAGGTCACGGTCCCGAGGCCGTCCGTCCACGACGGGCTAGGATCGGCGTCTCGGCCTGGTCTCCTTATTTCCTTGCCGGCTTAGCCCTGGTGGGCGCCGGCTGGATCGGGCCCGGCTCGGCCTGGGGCCAAGGCACGGAGCGGAGCGATGCCGCGCCGGTTCGCTTTACCCAAGCGCGGGCCGGCGAAGGACGCGAGGTGCTGCGCTTGATGGGCAAGGTGGTGGCGTCTCGCTCGACGGTGGTCGCCGGAGAGGTGGCCGGCTCGGTGGAGAGGATGTCCGTGCGTCCGGGTGCCCGGGTGCGCAAAGGGCAAGAGCTCGCTCGGCTGCGGCGTCGACCCATGGAGCTGCGTTTGGCCGCCGCCCGCGGGGAGCTGGAGGAGGCACGGGCCCGTACGAGCTCCAGCGAGCTGCGCCTGCAGCGGCTGCGCAAATTGGCCGGCTCGGAGGTGGTCAGCACCCAAAACGTCGACGACGCCCTCTACGAGCTCCAAGCCTGGGAGGGCAGAGTCGCCCGGCTCGAAGCGGAGGTGGAGCGGTTGAAGGACGACCTCGAGCGAGGGGTGCTCAAGGCCCCCTTTGACGGCACGGTGGTTCGCGAGACCACCCAGGTGGGACAGTGGATCAACGTCGGGGATCCGGTCGTCGAGCTCGTGTCGCTGGATCAGCTGGAGGTCCGCTTGGACGTTCCCGAGAGCCACTTCGGCAGCCTGAAACCGGGCGCGAAGGTGGTGGTCACCGCGGAGTCGACCCAGATCGAGCCCGTGGAAGGTGAGCTGCGAGCCGTCGTGCCCCAAGCCTCGGATCGCGCCCATACGTTTCCCGCCTACGTGAGCCTGAAGCCCGATTCCGGCCTGGCGATCGGCATGTTGGTCCAGGGTCGGCTCGAGATCGGAAACCCGCGGGACGGGGTTTGGGTGCCGAAAGACTCGATTCTCACCCAAGATCAAGGACATGCGGTCTTCACCATGCTGGAGGACTTCTCGGTGGCCCGGGTCGAGGTCCATCCGGGGCGCTCGAAAGGGTCGTGGCAGCAGGTGACTGTGCTTTCCGGCAGCCTCGGGATCGGTGACGCGGTCATTACCCACGGCAACGAGGATTTGCGAATCGGGCAGCAGGTGCGGGCGGTGCGCCAGGAGTATCCGGTCCGGTGAGAGAAGTGATTCGAGCGTCGATCCGCAAACCGGTAGCGACCTTGGTTTGGGGAATCGTGCTGGTGCTCTTCGGGGCGCTGGCCATGTTTCGCATGCCGATTCAGCTGACGCCGACCCTGGAGGCTCCGCGCATCACGGTGACCACCGCTTGGCCCGGCGCGACCCCCGCCGAGATCGAGCGCGACATCATTGTGCGCCAAGAGGAGCAGTTGGAGGATTTGGAGCAGCTCGTGCGCATGGAGAGCTCGAGCTTCGACGGCTTGGCGGCCATCACCCTGACCTTTCCGGTAGGTACCGATCTCGACTTCGCGTTGATGCGTGCGGCGACTCGCCTGCAGCAGGTTCGTGGCATGCCGTTGGACGCCGACGAGCCGGTGATCGAGACCACCGGATCCGACCACGACAGAGTCGCCTGGTTCATGCTCACCCCCAACGGGGATTCGGCGGAAACCGCCCTCGGCCTGAGCCGACTCGGACCGTTGATGCACGACATCGCTCGGCCACGTTTCGAGCGGGTAGAAGGGGTTTCTCAGGTTCAGGTTTTCGGCGCCCGAGCCCTCGAGATGCAGGTGCGCGTGGATTCGCGCAAGCTGGCGGCCCGGGGCATCACCTTGGCACAGCTGGCGGATGCCCTGGGCCGAGACAATCGGGATTGGGGCGCCGGCGACTACAGCGACGGCAAAAGACGTTGGAAAGTCCGTTCGCTGGGGGCTTACCACAGCCCGGAGGAGCTCGAGGAGGCGGTGATCGGCCTGCGGCAGGGAGTGCCGGTGCGTCTCGGAGATGTCGCCGATGTGGAGCTCAGCCAGGGGGAGCTCGGGCAGGCCGGTTTCTACCTCGACGAGCCGACCATCGGCGTGAGCATCGCCAAAAAACCGGGCACCAACGTGCTGCAGGTGATGGAGGGTCTGCGGGTCGCGGTCGACGAGCTCAATCGGGGCCCGCTGGCCGAGGTCGGCGTGCGTTTGGAGCAGAGCTACGACGAAACGGAATATATCGATCGCGCCATTGTCTTGGTGCGTCAAAGTCTGTTGATCGGTGGTGTCCTGGCGGTCTGCATGCTGTTGATCTTCTTGCGCAGCGCGGCCACCACCTTTTTGGTGTCGGTGGCCATTCCCGTCAGCTTGATCGCCACTTTCAGCATCCTCTGGCTCACCGGCCGGACCCTCAATGTGGTCACTCTGGCCGGGCTCGCCTTCGCGGTCGGCATGGTGGTCGACAACTCGATTGTGGTGATCGAGAACATCTACCGTCATCGTCAGATGGGTAAGTCCCGCCGCCGCTCGGCCATGGAAGGCACCAGTGAGGTTTGGGGTGCGGTGGTGGCCAGCACCCTGACCACCGTGGCCGTGTTCTTACCGATCGCCTTTATCCAGGGCGAGGTCGGACAGCTCTTCCGCGATTTGGCGGTGGCCATTTCCAGCTCGGTCCTATTTTCCATGCTGGTGGCCCTGACCCTCATCCCGAGTCTGTCGTCGAAGCTCTTGGAGGTGCCGACCCAGAATCATCGGCAGCCGGGGCGGGGGCCGATGTTGGGCAAACGCATCGCGGACGGCATCAGTCACACGGTGTATCGGCTGTGCGGAAGCATGTGGGTACGGTTGGCGGTCGTGCTCGGGGTGACGGTGAGCGCGGTGTTGCTGACCTGGGGGTTGACACCTCCGTTGGAGTATTTACCCAAGGGCAATCGCAATTTCGTCTATGGCGTGGTGGTGGTGCCCGGGGATTACAACATCGAGCAAACCGTGGCCTTGCGGGAGCCGTTCGTCGAGCGGTTGCGACCGCTGTGGACGGCGGAGGAGGCCAAGGCTCGCTCCATGGCCGGTGGAGGCTTGCGCAGCTTCTACTATGTGGCCTTTCCCGGTGGCGCTATTTTCGGTCTGCGGGCCCGGGATCCGGATCGAGCGGCTGAGCTGGTGGACGAGGTGGCGGCCATCGGCAAAGTCCTTCCGGGCGCACGCGCCTTCGCTTCCCAAAGGAGCATTTTCGACAACAGCATCGCCCGGGGTCGCAATATCGATATCGCCTTGACGGGCCCGGATCTGCCACGGTTGATGGAGCTCGCTCGGCAAGTGATGGCGAAAGCGGAGGCAGCCCTGCCGGAGGCGCAAATCCGTCCTTCGACCCAATTGGAGATCGGCAGCCCGGAGATACGGGTGTCGCCCGACCGCTTCCGTTTGGCCCAGCTCGGGATTCAATCACGAGATATCGGCTTGGCCACCTCGGCGGCCGTGGACGGAGCTTGGGTGGGGCGTTACATCCACGAGGGTCGCGAGCTGGATCTCAAGCTGATCGACGCGGGGCTGATCGGCCATGAAGGAGTGCCGCCTCTGGAGGAGGTGCCGGTGCCGACGCCGTCCGGGGATCTGGTGACGTTGGGCAGCCTGGCCGAGGTGATTCCCGCCAAGGCGCCGAGTGAGATCCACCGTCTGGACCGCCAACGAACCGTACAAATTTTTGTGGAGCCACCGCCGGAGACGGCATTGGCCGAAGCCATGGCTTTGATCCAGGAAGAAGTGGTCGAGCCGATGAGGGAATCCGGGGCTCTCGGCGAAACTTATGCCGCCCGGCTCTCGGGTAGCAGCGACAGCCTGACCGAGATGGTCGGCTCCATGAGCTGGATCTTCGCCTTGGCCGTGGTGTTGACCTTCCTGTTGATGGCGGCGCTTTTCGAGAGCTTCCTCTACCCCTTCATCATCATGTGGACCGTGCCCCTGGCCACCCTCGGCGGGGTCATCGGTTTGGGAGCCTTGAGCCTCTTCCAACACCAGGGGCTCGATGTGCTGACCATGTTGGGTTTCGTGATTCTGGTGGGCACGGTGGTCAACAACGCCATTCTCTTGGTGCACCAAGCGCTGATCCATTTGCGCCAGGACGATATGAGCGCTCGGGACGCGGTGACTGCCGCGGCGCGCAACCGCGTGCGGCCGATCTTCATGAGTGTCACCACCAGCGTATTCGGCATGTTGCCCCTGGTGCTTTTCCCCGGAGCGGGCTCCGAGCTCTATCGAGGCCTGGGAAGCGTCGTGGTGGGTGGCCTCTTGGTCTCCACCGTGTTGACCCTCTTCGTGATTCCCTGCCTACTGTCCTTGGTGCTCGACTGGCGTCGAGGCATGTTGTTGCGCTGGCGCCAATCGGTGGGACGCCGGGGCGAGGAATCTTCACGATTCGATCTCGCGCGACCGATCGTCGACAAGGGCAGCGGCACCTTTGCGGCGGCGGACCCCAGCGGCACCATCGATCTTTAGGCAAAAGCTCAACGCGGACTTATCGTAGATCCGGGTCGACGCGGGTCGGTCGGGAGTGATGTCTTCGAATGGATATGTCGGGAGGCGCGGAAATGGATGCACAGGCTGAAGAAATCCGAGAGGAAAGCGTCGACAGCGGCGGATCTCAGAAAGACACGACCCGAAGGCGTAAGTGGCTGAAAGAGCTGGTCTGGATCGTCGCCCTCTTGGGTCTCCTTCTGGTCTCGGGTCGGCTGATCGGCGCTTGGCGGGCTCCGGATTTGGTGGGTGAGCCGGTGGAATTCGCGTTGCGCAACCTCGATGGTGAGATCGTGCGCCTATCCGACTATCGGGGTCGCAAAGTGGTGGTCAACTTCTGGGCCACTTGGTGCATGCCCTGCCGCGTGGAGCTACCGACGTTGTCTCGCTTCGCTCGCAAAAACCCCGAGCTCCAAGTGCTGGGTCTCTCGGTGCAAAGCCCGCCCGACGAGCTGAAGAGAGTCGCCGCCGATCTCCCGTTCCCAACCCTGATTCTGGACGACGAAACGGGCCGGCGGCTCGGTGTGAACGCCCTGCCCAGCACCCTGGTGATCGACGAGCAAGGGCGCGTAAGGTCCGCCCATTCCGGCATTCTCTTCGGTCCACAGCTTTGGTGGATGACGCGGGATTAGGGCGGACGCATTCGAGGCTTTGCACCAGGACGGCTCCCCCTGCCACGATTTGGCCACGATTGCGAATCAGAATCGCCTTCTACGCTTCTTAGCCCTGAAAAATCAACGGTTTGTGGAAGGATTCAACAATGCGTCGGCTGACTTTGTCCTTGGCCCTGATCTCCGTCACCCTGCTCACCGCCTTCGGCTCCGCCGCCGGGGCCGAGACCCTCGAAGAGCATTTTGCCGACTACGAAGGCTGTTTCTTGGTCACCGAGCTCGACGGCACACCGCTCCTGCGTTGGGGCGCCTGCTCAGAGCGATATCCCCCTTGTTCCACCTTCAAGATCCCCAACAGCTTGATCGGCCTGGAGACCGGCGCCGTGGATCTGGAGACCGTGTTGCCGTGGGACGGCGAAAAGAAATACTTGCGCAGCTGGGAGCGAGACCACGATTTGGCTTCGGCCATCCGCTATTCGGTGGTCTGGTACTACCAAGAGCTGGCGCGGCGAGTGGGCGAGGAGAAGATGCAGGACTACGTGAATCGCTTCAACTACGGCAATCGGGACATCAGCGGCGGCCTGACCACGTTCTGGCTCAGCTCGTCGATGAAGATCTCGGCCGACGAGCAGATTCGATTCCTGAGCAAGCTCTACACCGGCGAGCTGCCGGTGTCGGAAGCCTCGGTAGAAACCGTGAAGAAGATCCTCTTCTTCAAAGGCTCCGACACTTCTGGAGCCTCCACCGGTGAGCCGCCCTGGTCCTTGAGCGCCAAAACCGGATCGTGTCGGCTCGAAGGCGAGCAAACCCTGGGCTGGTGGGTCGGAAATTGGACCCAAGGCGACCGACAACGTCTCTTCGCCACGCGAATTCTCGGCAAAGGCGCCGACGGTCCCACCGCCCGCAAGCTGACCCTTCGGATGCTGGCGGATCCCGACGTAGTATCCAAGGTAGGGGCTCAACCTCTGGAGCTCGAGCCCTGAGCGGTCTTTGATTTCGTGAAGGGATGAAACAAGTCATCCCTTCATTTTCTTGGTCAACCGGTTGGAACCATACCACCGGCTATGCCGGAAGAAATGCTAGTGGTTGTCTTCATTGAGCTCCTCTCAAATTCTGCTGGACAGCGGGTACGATGCTCAGGATTGCTTTGCCCTGTGGTGTGGCTTCAACAAGAGGCGTAGCTCTACCGCTTCGCCATACCGGATCGATTTGCTCTCCAGAGCTGTCCGCAAAGCGTTCTTCGTCAAGGGGCGCAGGCTGTAGGGCATCTTATTGACCAGCCGTCGAACGGTGAGCAGGACATCGGCGGATTCTGAATGCCTTCCGGCTTGGGCGTAGGCACAAATTAGATCAAGAGCACATGCGAGCGCCTGATCCGGGTGCTGTTCTTCCAAGAACCGAACCGCCCGCCGCAGAGGCGCGATCGCCAGTTGGGGCCGCCCATCGCGCATGTTGAGAAGTGCCTCTGCCCTCGAAAGCATGAGGCGAGGGAGTTGGGCCTTTCGATACCCTGAACCGCCATCGGCGAATTGCTTCCGTAGATCTTCAATATGCCCCTTCAGTCGCTCGAAGAAAGCAGGTGGGACTTTCAAGCCCGTTTCAAAGCTCAAGGCGTTGCATGTCGTCATCACGGCGCTCAGCATCGAATAGTCCGTGCGCGGTTCCTCCACTTTGATCAGATCCATGACAGTGATTGCATCGATCAAGGCATCGCTGAGATCACCGAGCAAATACAGAATCCATCCTCGGATCGCCAGAGCAGGCACTCGGTCCGAGCTGGTTGCCAGAGCGGAATTGATGATTTGCAATCCAGATTCGAGCTCACCCAGGCAAATCAGAGTGCCGGCCATCTTCGTGTAGATGTCTCCTCGGCTGGTTTCGCCCAGGCCGGGGATCGAAAGGGCCTCGCGGAAGGTTTGAAGAGCCTGCTCCAGGTCTCCATTGGTGCGCAGCGTGGAAGCATAAACGGCAAGAGCGAATGCGTGGTGATCAGGAGTGGCATCCCGAATCCTTTTCACTAACTTCAGAATGCTTTTTCCTGCATGTAGAGCCTCAGCAGGATTGTCGGTGTTGAGATTGTCGATTCGTTTAGATATCTGGCGCAGAGCCTCGGCAGACCAGTAGCGTTCCTGATCCACCATTCTGGCAATGTCAGCAGCATCGGCCCGGCGAATGCGCTTCTGCTGATGTTCGGTCACCACGCCCATGTAAGAAGGATAGACGAATTTATGAAGGGATGACCAGAGCCACCCCTTCGTCTTTTGGAGTCATCCGGTCGGCAAGACCCCACCGTAGGCACCGCTTAGGACATCAGTTTTAACCTTCATTGCCTTCTCCTTAGTTTGGCGAGCTTCATTGCTTCACCTATTCTGGAAGATAGGCAGATTACTTCAATGTCGTCTAGTCCGTTGCGGAATCGCACCGAAAGGTGTTCAGAGGAAAACCTCATTCTTCCGCTTTTGGTGGAAATCTTTGCGTCAGAGCTGTTCCCTGATAAGCGATTTCTCGATCTAGGTGAGTCGTTGGATTGGAATCCACTCGCAAGGAAGACTCCCAGTCATTTTGACGGCACGTTCTGCCGACAACGGGCGTTTCTTGGCCACATGTCGTTGACTTTCGGTAGCTTCCCGGCACCATCAACACATCGGGAGCCTGTGTTGAGCCGTTTCCGCAGGCTCCCACCTTTTTCAAAGCCGGGACCCATGACCGCTGACTTCACACTTTCCGCCATCGTCGACGATCTCGACCCGCAGCTTGAGCTCAAGACGGCCGACCTTGAGAAGCTCTTGGAAGCGCTGTGTGCGGCAGAGCATCCCGGGTCGTTCAGGGTGCTCTTTTGGCTCTTGCTGCGGACGTTTCAAAAAGATCCCGATCTCCATGCCGCTATCGTTGAATCTTGGATACCCAGTGAAGCAAGTCTGGCGCGGCTGTTGGAAGATGCGGGCAAGGGCGGAACACGAATAGTTCTGTCGTTGGAAGGCGTGAGAGGAGAGCTGAAGCGGATCTGGCAGCTCTGTGACGATATCGGTCTCGCCAACCTAGTGGCGTCGAATGAGCCGCTGGCAGTCGTCGCCCTGGCGCCGATGGCGGCCTTGCACACGGAGCGCCAGCTCGACGAGCTGATAGCAGCCGTTTCCCGGGGTCTCCAGTGGAAGGATCCCGGAGAAATTCTGAGCCCCGACGGAGATCAGGAGTTTGACGTCGAAGCTTTAGTTGCCCTGGCGCAAACCCGCTTGGTGAGAACCGGTGGAGGGGAAGCGCTCAATATCGTGGTGTTAAGGCTGATGAATGTTGCCGAATCGGTGAATTAGAAAACGGACGCTTTTGGTGCTATCCCCTGAGACGGGCTTAGCAGCACATGGGTGGCGGGGCGTGGAAGCACGCTCCGCCGATTTTTTTCGACGGGTGGGAATGTGAGCTCAGCTTTCGGCGGTGCGCCTGACGGGCTCGTCCGGGTCGGTGGTCGTGTTGAGGTCGAGGGTCCGTTGGGCGGCGTCGGGGTGACGGTAGCAGCGTCGGCAGCGGGCCTCGTAGGATTCGCTGTCACCCACCAGGACTTGCTCTCCGGCGTCGGTGATGCGTTGGCTGAATTGGGCCGGCTCTCCACATTGCACGCAGATGGCGTGGACTTTGGACACGTAGTCGGCCACCGCCATGATCTTGGGCATCGGGCCGAACGGCTCGCCGCGGAAATCCATGTCCAAGCCGGCGACGATGACCCGAATGCCGGCGTCGGCGAGCTCCACCACCAGCTTCCACAGGGCCTCGTCGAAGAATTGTGCCTCGTCGATGCCCACCACTTGCACGCTCCAATGGAGCTTCTGGTGCATTTCTTGGCTGCTGGAGACGGCGTAGGCGTCGAGGCTCCGGTTGTCCCGGGAAACGACGCCGTCGGCCCGGGTGTCGGCGGCGGGTTTAAAGATCTGAACCCGCTGGCGGGCGATCACCGCCCGGCGCAATCGTCGAATCAGCTCTTCGCTTTTGCCGGAAAACATGCCGCCGGCGATGACTTCAATGTGGCCTGAGGATCGTTCGTTCATCTGAGGGCTCATGGTCGGGCCATTCAAGCAGGAAATGGGAAAAGACCGGTGATCTTCTTCACCGAAAGCTCCGCCATGGAACCGATAATTTGATCGGCTTCGTGCAAGAGCTCTGCGGATTGTGTGGAGGTGACGCCCAGGGTGGGCATGCCCAAAGCGCGGGCGGCTTGGATGCCGAGCGGGGAATCCTCGATGACCAGCACCTCGTGGGGGTGAAAAAGACGCGCGGGCAAGGGCGGACGGGCGTTGAGCGCTTGTAAACCGCGGCGATAGCCCTCTGGATCCGGTTTGCCGGTCGGCACCTCGTCGGCCGTGACCACGGTCTTGAAGCAGTTGGAGATGCCCATTTGGCGGAGCGCTCCTTCCACTTCCATCCTCAAGGCGCCGGTGACTATCCCCAGGCTCCAGCCGACCCCGTGAGCTTCGCGGATCAGGTCGGCGGCGCCGGGCATCTCGGGCAGCCCCTTCAGCCGGATCTGCATTTGATAATAGGCCGCTTTGCGGGCGACCAGTCGAGACACCACATCCGCGCTCGACGCAAGATCGTTGTGCTCGAGAATGGCGGTGATGCAATTCCGGTCGTTCAAACCCAGGTAGTCGGAGAAATAATCCGATTCGGATAGGGAGATACCCTCTTCTCGGAAAACCCGTTTCATGGTCTCGAAGTGGATGGACTCGTCGTCCACCAAGACGCCGTTGAAGTCGAAAAGTATCGCCCGCATCGCGGCCGGATCATAGCGGACTCCAGCGCCGTGCGGGAGAGGGATCCCGGATGGAGCGAGATCACGGAATTTTTTCGGCCCTCCAATGGTTTGACCCTAAGTACCCGGAAAGGGTATTTTGAAGGACCTCTCGGCGGGCCGAACGGGCTCACCCGCGAGGCCTCGAGTTCGATCCCCCACTTTTGGCACCCTCGCTTGCCCGAGTTTTGGAGACCAGGCCATGGAACAACACGCAGAGCAACAAGCTCAACCGAGCCCGGCAAATACGCCTTCCCCTTCGTATCCCGTCACCATGACCCAAAAAGCGGTCGAAATGGTGTCCACCACCCGCAGCCAGGAGGGCATCGACGAGGACAGCGGGCTGCGCGTTGCGGTCCGTGGCGGGGGTTGCAGCGGCTTTGAATATGCTCTGGATTTCGAGAACGAGGTACGCGACACGGATCTGGTCTACGAGCAACACGGCCTGCGTTTGATTGTCGATCCGATCAGCGCCCGCTATTTGACCGGCACCGAAATCGATTACGTCTTCGGCATGCAAGGGGCCGGTTTCAAATTCAACAACCCGAACGCCATCGGCACCTGCGGCTGCGGCTCCTCGTTTACGGTCTAAGCCGCTAGGCCGGCTCGAAGGGCAGCTCGATGACCTCGGCGGAGCCTCGGGGCTCGCCGTCCGACCACAAAGCGACCGTCGATCCGACGGTCGCTTTGTTGTGTACGATGCTCAAACCGATCCAACCCTCCTCGGAGCGAGTGATGCTGCCGAGACGGCCCACGGCCTTACCGTCGAGCTGGAGCTCCGCATCGATCAGCTCCGCAAGCCCGTGCTCGCTGTGGATCCGCAAGCCCCGTAGCAACCGCTGGACCCCACCGCGGTAGTGGATGCGGGCCACCACTTCCTGGCCCAGATAACACCCTTTGGTGTAGCTGACCGCTTGCTCCACGCCCGTTTCCTGGGGAAAGGTGTCGAGGCCGAAGTCGTTGCCCCAGCGGGGCCGACTGCTTTCCACCCGAAAGCGTTCCCATGCCTCCCGGCCGATCTTCGTGGCGCCGGCGTCCTTCAGGCGCCGGCTGACGGTGTTTCTAAGATCGTCGTCCGCCCAAAGATCAAATCCACCACTGTGCTGCTCACCGTCTTTCTCACGGTGGCGCTCGACGACGGTCAGGCCATCGGTGTCGAGGCTCGCCAGCAGCTCGGCGCTGCTCGGGCCGATCAAGGTCGTCGGACGTGCGGCCAAAGGCTCGGCGGTCACCTGATCGAAGATGATGTATTTGCGCAGGCGCTCCAACACCTTGTCTCCGGTGCCTGAGGGCACCTCGAGCCACAGACGGTCTTCGAGGCAGATCACGGTGACGTCGGCTTCGATTCGGCCTTTGGCGGTGGTGAAGAAACCATAGGCCGCCTGGCCTGGGCTCAAAGCGGCCACGTCGCAGGTGACCTGACCGTTCAGAAAACGGGCTCGGTCGTCACCGGTCAGCTCGAGGGCGTCGACGTGGGAGCGGTCGTAGACGGCCGCGGATTCGCGGATCGCCCGATATTCGTGCTCGGGGGCGTCGATGGAGGTCTGAGGATGTGGGGTCTCGCTGCTCATGGGCGGATCTTATCCGAGAGCCGAGCAGATCGGTTTCGAGCGGCCGGTTTTCCGCAGGCCGGTTTTCCGCAGGCCGGTTTTCCGCAGGCTGGTTTTCCGCAGGCCGGTTTCCGCAGGCCGGTTGTCGGCAATCGCGTTAAAGTATCCCCATGACTGAAATCCAGGCCTTTCGTATCGACTCCGCTTCGTCTTTCGGCGGTTGCCTGCACGGTTTTGTGCATATGCCGGATCTCGAAAAATTTGCCGCGCCCCGGCCGGCGGTGGTGATCTGCCACGGCTTCAAGGGATTCATGGAGTGGGGATTCTTCCCGCCATTGGCGGATCTTCTCTGCGAGCGGGGATTCGTGACCGTGCGATTCAACTATTCGGGTTCGGGCATGCAGCCGGGCGACGAGCTGGTCACCGATCTGGACGCCTTCCGCAAAAACACCTTCAGCCTGGAGCTGGAAGAAACCCAGCGGATTCTGGGCTCGCTGGAGCAGATCGCGCCGTCGAGGGTGGACCCGAGCCGGATCGGGTTGTTGGGCCATAGCCGGGGTGGCGCGGCGGCGATCCTGGCGGCGGCGTCCGAGCCGTGGGTGGATCGCATCGGCGCCTTGGTGACCTGGGCCGCCCTGTGCTCGTTCGAGCGTTATGCCCAATACGAGGAGGAATGGCGCCGGAATGGGGTGATTCCCACCCGCAATGGACGCACGGGCCAAGAGCTGGAGCTGGGTGTCGAGCTACTGGAGGATTTCCGCGGCAACGAGGCCACTCTCGACTTGGCGGCAGCGTCGGCGCGGATCCAGGCGCCGTGGTCGATCGTGCACGGCACCGACGATGAATCCGTGCCGTTCTCCGAGGCCCATGATCTCGCCGGTTGGGCGACCAGCACCCACGAGGTGGTGGCAATCAAGGACGGCAGCCACACCTTCGGCGCCCGCCATCCCTTCGCCGGGCCCACCCGAGAGCTGGTCCGAGCCATGAACGCGACCCAGCTTTGGTTCCGTCGTCATTTGGCGTGATCCTCATGATCTGGTATTCCGAACGTAGGGGCGATCCTTGTGATCGCCCTGCCGATCGGGCGAATACAAGATTCGCCCCTACTGATCGGGCGAGGGCTGACCTGAGCTCAGGAGCCGGGCTTCGGCGAAGGCGTCCTGGGCGGAGGTGAGGTCCCCCAGGGAGACCCAGATCTCCCCTTGCTCGCGCAGGCATTGGGCGAGCTGGTGCCTGGCGCCTTGGTCATTGCCGGTCTTTTCTACGAGGGTCCTTGCCCAGGGTAGGATCTCTTGAATCCGTGACATGGCTCGTTCGGAGAAACCCCGATATCGGACGGCTGAAGCCGCCGTGCACCCGCTGCGTACGGTGGGCACAGCGACTTCACCCAGCTCACTGCGCCAAATCCAATGGGCTTCTTCCAACAGGATTTCCGCGCTGCGGAAGTCCTTGGATCTCAAATAGGCAAATCCCAGGCTTTCTAGCACGTCGGCTTTGACCCGCGGACGATGGGAGAGCTGATCCCGTGCCCTGGCGGTGCCTCGATCGAGGAAGTCTTGCAGGGTCGGCCGATCGGTGGGCTCTTTGCTGATCGACACATCCGGCTCGAAAAGCCCGAGCAAGAATGCCTTGGACTCCTCCGCCAGCTCGGCCCGGCCCGCGGCTTGCTCGGTCACCTCCCGGGCCCGCTGGATCTCGAGGCCCATGCGGTGTTGATGCCAGGTCATGGCGGCGGAAATCAACGACAAGATCGAGAGGGTGATCAAAGCTAAGCGGCGTCGACGTCGGCCTTTTTCCATTTGGAGCTTGGCTTCGGCCGCCATCGTCTCCGTTTGACGTCGATCTTCGAGGCGTTGTCGGCGGACCTCCAAATGGCGCAAGCGCTGGGCTAGGCGGGTCGCGTCGCCGAACCGCCGGGTCGGGCTGATATCCACCGCCCCGGCAATGTCGCGCTCCAACAGCTCGTCCTCGATGTTGCGTTCCCAACCCGAGCCGAGGGCCCGGCTCAAATCGCCGCTCACCAGCTGGTAGAGGATCACCCCGAGAGCGTAAATGTCGCCTTGAATAGTGGCCGGGCGACCTTCGATGACCTCTGGAGCGCGATATAGGGAATAGCCGGCCGCGGCCGTGTCCTCCGCGTCTTGGAGCACGGAATATTCCTCCGGATCCACGGACGCGTCTTCGGTCACCGAGCCGATCCCGAAATCTGCCAAGCGAGCCTGCACATCGCCGTTCGGTAGATCCTGGAGCAGAATGGCCCGGGGGCGGACGTCCTTGTGCAGCACCCCCACGGAGTGGGCGGCGGCGAGGGCGTCGGCGATTTGGGCGACGATCTCCAGGCGAAGACCGAGGGGTATTTGCTCGTAACCTCCCCTCTTGGCCACCCAATCGATCAGATGGCCACCCTCGGTGTACTCCGACTCGACGAAATACGGGGCTTCGTCGAAATTCCAATCCAGAATCCGGGCGATATCCTCGCGCTCTCCCAATTGGTCCTTGAGGATTCGGAAGAGGGTGATTTCCCGCTGGAGCTCCCGCAGGCGATCCTTGTGAAAGCAGAATTTAAAAATGCGCCGCTCGCCGGTTTTGAGATGCTCCGCCAGCCAAACCTCACCGAAGCTGCCGTCGCCGAGATGGTCCATCAGGCGCCAATTCGGGTGGGAATCCAGGTTTTGGCCGGAGGCCGGCCGCCAGCCTAGGATCGTTTGGGAAGTGCCGGATTTAGGGTCGTCGAGCTGACGGGCGGGGGGCGCGGTGAAGGGGGCGACCCCCGGCTCACCGACCTCGAAGAGCCCGACCGGCTCGGCGCCGCTTTCGAGCTCAAATCTGCCGTGGGCGAGCCAGCGCAGATGGGTCAGCTGCCTGGATTGACCAGCGGAGTTGCGCGATAGATCGAAGGCGCTGCGGGTGAGCAGGGTCTGACCGGGTGAGACCATGGACACCAGAGACGCGACCAGGCTCGCCGCCGGCCCCAGCTCTTCCGCTTTCGCTTCCTCCGACAGGTCGATGCCGGCGGTTTCCCGGCGGTCGACCATCACTTCTCCAAAGTGGATGATCGCGAAGGCGCTGACCGCATCGGCGTCCTCCGGATGACCCACGGGATCCGTTTCCTCGGAGCTCCAAATGGCGAGCCGGCGGTGGATCTCCATGGCCAGGCTGACCGCTTCGATGGGGGTTTCAAAGAGAAAGAGGCTGCCTTCGGGCAGCTCGAGGCGTCGGCAGGTGGGCGATTCTTGTAGGCGGGTTTCGATCAGGCCCTCCAAGCGCGCGACCCAACGGCCCGCCCGGCGATCTCCGAGACGCTCCCAGACGCTTTCTCGATCGATCAAATCCACCAAAGCCAGGGCGCGGAGGGTTGGGCCGGCGGCGGGCTCCGGGATCCGGAGAGGCCCCAACAAACCACCCACGCGTCGCAGGGCGGCTTCGACCTCCGCGGCGCTTTGGGGCCGATTGGCGGGGTTCTTCTCCAGCATTTGATCGATCAGCTCGATCAGGTCTTTGGGCGCGTCGGGCACCAGCGGGCGCAGGCTCGGATGGGGCTCGCGGCAAATCTGGGCGACGGTGGCCAGCGGTGTCGTGCCCCAAAAAGGGCGCTCGCTGGTGAGCATCAAGAACATCAGGATGCCGAGCGAGAAGAGGTCGGATCGAGGGTCCACCTCTTCGCCGCGGGCTTGCTCCGGCGACATCATGTCGAAGGAGCCGACGGCTTGACCGGGGCGGGTCAGACGATCGGAGTCCGTGCCCACGCCGAGACCGGTGGCCAGGCCGAAATCGAGGATCTTCACCTGCCCGGCCGGGGTGATCATGATATTCGCGGGTTTTAAGTCGCGGTGGATGATGCCTTTGTCGTGGGCTTCGGTCAGCCCCTCGGTGATCTGCAGGCAGATCTCGATCACCCGCTGCGGGCTGAGGGATTTTTCCGCCCGCAGCAAGTCCGCCAGGCTCTGACCATCCACCAGCTCCATGACGATGGCGTCGCCTTCGTCGTGCAGCTCGAGCACATGGTAGATCTGAACGATCGCCGGATGGTTGATGCGCGCCGCGGCGCGGGCCTCGCGCCGGAATCGTCGTCTGGCCACGGCCGGCTCTTGGGACGGATTGAGGTCGCCTGGGTGGACCCATTTGATGGCGACGGATCGGGTCAGGCGCTCGTCGAATCCACGAAACACCTCACCCATGCCGCCGCTGCCGAGGCGAGCCTCGATGCGATAGGGGCCGAGACGAGGAGGGAGAGATCCGCTCGGGCCGGGGTCGGCCTTAGCCGGGGAGACCTGGTCCTGAGCCGCCGCTTCCGTGGCAGGCTCGTCCGGGGCAGGCTCGTGTTCTCGACCCATCTACCACCATGCCCGATTCAAGAATTGCCGATCGACGAGCCGTCGTGAGAAGAGGGGCGGGCTCCGCGCCCTCCAAGATCGGGTTCCCGTTGGTCCAAGGCCCGCCGGTTCTTATGCTCGACATATTCCAATACCGAGCGAGCGAAAATTCCCGCCACTTCTTTGGCGAAGCTCTCGGCTCCAGGGGTGGGCTCGGCCTCGCACATCTCGGGGTCGATCCAGCAGAGCTGATCCTTGCGCACCTCGATGCCCACGCAGCTGGGTCTCTCCGGGGCGTAGCGGAAGTCCTCCACCAGAATGTGCCGATGGGTGCCGAGGAATTCCTGGATCCGAGCATACGCTTTGCGGGCTTTGGCGAACACTTTGTCCAGACCCAAGGGGGCGTCCCGATACCGATGGATGAAAGCCCTCAGCTGCTCGCTATCCGGCGACCTACGGGTGACGTCGAGCAGCATTTGCCACACCCGTTGGTATTCGGGTCGTTCCCGCGTGTCCGGAAACGTGCGGGTGAAGTGGCGGCGTAGGTGGCGGAAGAAAAACCACACTTGAGCCCGAATCTCCACCGAGCCCTCGGGCATTACGTAGGGGTAGTTGAGGGCGGTGTGGTGCCCGGCTTTTTCAAGATCCAACAGGATTTGGTAGGTCAAAGCCCGGTCGGACGTAGCCTCGCACAGGATCGGCGGAAAGAGGGGGTCGAAGACATAGGGCGGGATCGTGGAATGGTTTTGGTATTCCATCGATCGCGTGACCAAGCTGATTTTGGGGCGCTCGGTACCGGTGGCATTCAGCGGATCGTAGGTGTGGACCCCGAGGGTAATGCGCTTGGTGGAGATGTGCTGGGTCAGCACCTTGGAAATGCCGTCGTAGTAGCGGGTCAACACCTCGTGGATGGCCTCTTCCGACAACAAATGCTCCACGGGCGGGAACATGCTGTGACGGGTCAAATAGCCTTCGCCGATGGCGGAAGTGCCCGGGAAACGACCGAAATCGAGGATGAAGCGAGCCAGGTTGACCCGCAGGTAGCCGGAGAGACCCAAATCTCGGGCAAGGTTCTCGGCCACCAGATTGGCGCCCCAATCGCGCTCTCGCACATAGGCTTGGTGGACCTCTTCCCGGGCGAGCACCTGCTCGCTGTGGTCTCCCCAGAGTTGCCGAGGCACCTGGGCGCCGTCGTGAATGGTGAAAACGAGGATGTCGTCGTGGGTGTCCGAGTCCGATTCAGGGCTGGATGGAATCGGAACGAATTCAATCGGCTCTAGATCATCGACAATTTCCGGAGTGGGAATCACAAGAGAGCTCCATGGAAACGGCTATATGTGACCCCATTTGGTTGTGCCCGGTACCGTGTTCTAACACCGTGTTGAACGGCAGGTATGAGAGGAGGGCCACCATGGGGATAGAGATAGAAAATCGCCCGGCTCCCCAGCTGGGGAATCCCGGCGGTCTTCTGATTGTATCCGACTTCCCTGTCGGCTTAAATGACGCCGGGCCGACCCACCGCGCAGGTGCCTCGAAATGGGGTCAGAGAGCCTCAGGGCTCGAGCACGGCCCCTACGATTTCAAAAGCTCGCGGTGGCGGAAACATGGGGTGATGTGGTCGTTCACCAAACCGGCGGCCTGCATGAAGGCATAGCAAATGGTGGTGCCGACGAATTTAAAGCCGCGTTTTTTCAACGCCTTGCTCATGGCGTCGCTTTCCGGGGTGTTGGCCGGCACGTCTTTCATGGAGGGCCAAGCGTTCATCTTGGGCTTGCCGTCCACGAAGCTCCAAATGAAGTCCGAAAAATCCCCCTCCTTTTGACGCAAATCCAGATAAGCCCGGGCATTGCCGATGGCGGCACCGACCTTCAGCCGATTGCGCACAATGCCCGGGTCGCTCAATAGCTGGGCGACTTTGTTCTCGTCGTATCCGGCGATTTTCTCCGCATCGAAGCCGTCGAAGGCGCGCCGGTAGCCCTCCCTTTTTCGCAGGATCGTGATCCACGATAGGCCGGCCTGGGCTCCCTCGAGAATCAGGAATTCGAAGAGCTGTCGGTCGTCGTAAATGGGCACTCCCCATTCTTCGTCGTGGTACTGAATGTAGAGCGGATCGTCGCCCGCCCAGCCACAGCGGTGGGGCTCATTCTGCTGATGCATGGTCCATCCTCATTCGGGCCGGGAATGGCGTCAAATTCCAAGTGAAACCCTTCAAGCCACCTTCGTGTTTATAGATCACTTCTCGATCGGCCGTGCCGTCCCGCCAAGCGTAGCGACGAACCTCGCCGTGGGTGTCGCTGGCCACATAGAGCTCGTCGCGGCCGTCTCCGTCCAGGTCGGTGAGCAGGGAAGCGTGCTCGAAGCCTCCGGACTCGCGGTCGATGTTGGTTTTTGTCCAAGGCTCACCGGGCTCGCCCGGGGTCAGCAGCCACAGCCCGCTCTTGGAGCCCGAAGCCACCAGCTCTTTAGTGCCGTCGCCCTCAACGTCACCGACGGTGAGGAACCGGCAGAGCTTGTCCGGCAGGGTGGCGACGGTATGTCTGTCGGTGGGGGCGGTATCGGCGTCGAATCGTAGGATTTCCACCTCGCCCCCGGACACCGCCTCGACCACCGCGTACAGCTCGTCGCGTCCGTCTCCGTCCACATCGGCCACCAAGATTTCCTTGGCGTGTCGATCGTCCAGGTCGGCCACCACCGTCCGATCGCCACCCAGCTCGCCACCCAGCTCGCCGTCCTGCCGGCTTCTCAAGTGTGGCCGGTAGCGGGTCACCACCCCCGCCTGGGGAGATCCGTCCAATTTGTTGCGCGCGCTCGGGGTGGCATAGACCTCGGCAATGCCGTCGCCGTCCAGGTCTCCGACCTCGATCTCATGGACGAAGGTATTGGGCTCCCGGTCCATCTCGTCCACCACCCAGCCGTCGCCCTTTTCGTGGATTGCCGCCACCACCCCTTGGTCGTGGGTCGCCACCGCCAGTGCCGTGGAGCCGTTGCCGTAGAGGTCGCCGAGCTCGCCGTCGCGCATGCGGCTGAACCGACCGCCGAAATCCTCGCGCCAAACCTCCATCGGGGCCTGGCCGGGGCGCCAAAGCTTGATCACCGCATCGCTGCCGCCGAGGGTGAGAATGCCCTCGCCATGGGTCTCTGAACGGTAGACGAGGGCTTTGTGAAAGACGTTGCTGTCTTCGTCTTCCAACGTCTCGTAGGTCCATCTGCCCTGTTCGAAACGCAAGAATCCCAGCTGCGCCGGCAAGGGCATGGGTTTGCCGTCCTCGGTTTTGCCGAGCACCGCGAGGGAGAGCAGCAGGCCTTGGTCATAGGACTCGCCGATGCTCTCCGGAGTCGGCTCGCCCGCTCCCGGAGTCTCGGGTTTTTGGCTGCAAGCGGATAGCGCCGCCAACAAGGCGAGGGCGACCACTCCGAGGAGGGGCCAGGGGTGAGCCGATGCTCCACGGTGAGAAAGGTGAACGTTGAAACGGTGCATGGAATCTCCCGAGTTATTCCGTGGTCGCCATCTGTCGAACCCAAACGTCGCGTTGGGGAAACGGAATCTCGATGTGCTCTCGTTGGAAGGTTTTGTACACGTCCATGTACATGTCGTGGCTGAGCTTTCCCCGTAGAACGGGCTCGTCGATCCAGCAGAGCAGCTCGAAATCGAGGCTGGAATCGCCGAATCCGCGCATTCGGACCCGCGGTGTGGGCTCGGGGCAGATGTGATCGTGTCGGGTGGCGATGTCCACCAAAAGCTCGCAGACTCGGTCGACGTCCACGCCGTAGGCGACGCCCACCTTGATGCGGATGCGTTCTTTTTCCCACCGGCCACCGGTCTCGTTGAGGATCTTGGCGTTAGCCATGACCGCGTTCGGAATGGTGATTTCAATGTCGTCGCGGGTTTGAAGGCGGGTGGAGCGAATGCCGACGTGGGTCACGAGGCCACGCTCGCCGGAGTCGAGGGTGACGAAGTCGCCGAGCTTGTAGGGAGCGTCGGCGATGATGAAGATGCCCGCGAAAAGGTTGGCCAGGGTGTCTCGGGCGGCAAAACCCACGGCGATGCCGATGACACCGGCCGAAGCGAACCAGGGGGCCGGGTTGAATTGCCAAATCATCAGCAGGGCGTAGGTCGCGCCGCCGATCAAAACCAGCTTCGACAAGATGTCGAATAACGGGATCGTCCGCTCCTCGATCAGCGGGAAACGGTCCTTGTGGCGGCCCAGGGCATCGAGCACGATACGGAAACCGGGGAATCCCGCACCGAGCCAGGAGAGGACGACGAAAGTCAGCAGAATATTGACGGTCACCGTGCGGAAGGTGTCCGGCAGCCCCAAAGCAAGGGTCGCCAGGGAGAGCCCGAAGAAGAAGACGGTGAAAAAGACGGGCTTGCGCACCAGCTCCAGCAGCTGGTCGTCCACCTCGGTCTGGGTTTTCGAGGTAAGTCGGGAGACTCCGCGCAATAAGAACCATTCGGTCAGCTTGGCACCGACGTAGAAGACAGAGATCAAGACCAAAGCGGTCCACAGAGGATAGGCCTCGGTCATCGGCAGCACATCGTGCACCCATTGGGGGGTCCACGCCGGCAATTCGAATGGAGCTTGGGTGCCCGCGGGTGTGTCGAGCCGTGTCCATAATGTGTGCAAGACGAAAATCCTCCCGGCAGGTCGATGCGGATCGAGGTGGAAAGGGCCTGGTAAGGTTAACAAGATACGAACCACTGCAAAAAGAGGCTGGTTATCGTTAACGAGCCGTGCCGATGGCACCGTTCTAGAAGCCGGCTACGGAGGTTTTGAAGCGTCCGGCCGACAAACCGACTGGAAGGTCGGCTTGAACGATGCTTCTACCGAGCAGTAAACTAAGAGTCTGCTGCCAGTGATGGGTCGGCCGTCGGTCCTCGAGGACCCTGGTCATTTCATGGCTGGGCTGCTGTGTTTGATGAGTAGCTCTGTGAATAAAGACAATCTGCCGCATCGATCGGCCGTCCGTCGAGCTCGCCGGATGTCGGCTCTCGCACTTGGCCGTGTAGCCACCCGGCCCAGCGCCTCGATGCTTCTTGGGGGTCCGGGAGCTCCATGATCAAGGTTCTGATCGCCGATGACCATATGCTCTTTCGCCAGGGGTTGATGAAGCTCCTGGAGGAAGAGGGTATGGAGGTGGTCGCGGAGGCCTCGACCGGGCCCGAAACCTTGGAACGCGCCCGGGAGACCGATCCCGATATCGTGCTGCTCGACGTGTCCATGCCCGGACGAGGCGGATTGGAGACCGTTCAAGCGCTTAAAGACCGGAATCGCCGCCTCGGCATTCTCATGTTGACGGGCCACCCTGAGGATCACTACGCTATCCGCTGCCTCAAGGGTGGTGCCGACGGCTACGTCACCAAGGACAACGCGTCCGAGCAATTGATCGCCGCCATCCGCAGAGTGTCCAACGGCGGTAAATACATCAGCCCCAGCCTCGCCGAGCAGCTCGCCCTAACCCTCCAACACGATTTGGGCGAGGTCCCCCACGAATCCCTCTCGGACCGTGAGTTTCAGGTGATGCAGCGCATCGCCTCCGGGGAAACGGTTTCGGAGATCGCCGAGGCTCTCTGTTTGTCGGTCAAAACCATCAGCACCTATCGCGCCCGTGTTTTGCGCAAGCTGAATTTAAAAAACAACGCCGAGATCATGCAGTACGCGATCCGCGAAGAGCTCGTCTGAGCTCCGGCTCGGCCGAGGTGTCGGCCGCCGCGGGATCTCGCGAGCCGAATCTCGCGCTTTTAAGGACTCTTCCATGGCCAATATCGAACGCCACATCGGTCTTTCCCTCGGGGCTGACCTCGACTGGCCCCTGTGTTACGAGGAAATCCTCCGTCGCCTCGACCTGCGGATTCCTTGGCAGGGGGACACGATTTCCCTCGGGGTCGAGCGCATTTCCATCGAGCCCTTCGACCTCCAGCAGCCGTGCAAATACGACGTCCTGCTCGACCGCCTCACCCACTGGTACCACACCAGCCGGGAGTGGATTAAGAAGTCGATTCTGCTCGACGACCTCTACGTGCTCAACAACCCCTGGACCCTCCAGTCCATGGAGAAGCAGACCACCTATTGCGCCATGATGCGCTTGGGGCTGCCCGTGCCGCGCACTTGGATGGTGCCACCGAAAGAGTACGAGGGGCACGACGACCTCAAGACCACCTTGAATCGTTACGCCAAGCTCTTCGATTTAGACGACATCGGTGAGCAGCTGGGTTATCCCATGTTCATGAAACCCTACGACGGCGGGGCTTGGAAGGGCGTTTCGATGATCAAGGACGCCGAGGCGCTGAAAAAGGCCTACGAGGAAAGCGGCACCTTCGTCATGCACCTGCAAAAAGCGGTGGACGGCTACGACCTCTTCGTGCGCGCCATCGGCATCGGACCGCAGGTCAATGTGGTTCGCTACGACCCCGCCGCGCCCCTCCACGATCGCTATAAGGTGGATTTCGATTTCCTCGGCGAGGGCGAGCACGACTATCTGGTGGAGCAAACGCTGACCATCAACAGCTTTTTCAATTGGGATTTCAACTCCTGTGAATCCCTGCGCAAAGACGGCGTGTTCTACCCGATCGACTTCGCCAACGCCTGTCCCGACTCCCAGGTCACCTCCTTGCACTACCACTTTCCGTGGCTGGTGTCGTCCCTGCTGCGCTGGTCGATCTTCTGCGCGGTCACCGGCCGGCCCATGCGCCAAACCCCGGATTGGCAGCCGTTCTACGACATCGCCGCCGACGAGGACAAACCCCTGCGCGAAAAGCTCCGGGGTTATGCGGAGATCGCCAACCAGCGGTTCGAGACCGACAAATTCCGGGAGTTCTGCGACCAACACCTGGGCCATCTCGACGAGGTGCTGTGGGAGTACTTCGGCTCCGAGCACGCCAAAGCCGCGGTTCGGGCCAAGGTGGAATCCCTCTTCCCGAAACACGAGCACGAGCAATTCACCGAGCATTTCTGGGGTCTGATCCAATTCTGGCGCAAGACCCAGAAAGAGTCCTGACGGCGCACGGTTAGGCCGAAGGCGTTGTTGTCCCCAGCCCAGGGGTTGCGAAGCTACCCTGGGCCGGCGTGTTTCATGGGTCTTTAAAGCTCGATGACGCGCCCCAAACCCAGACGCGACGCCCGCTCCAAAGCCAAGGTGCAGGCCTTGACGTCCTGGACGGCCACGCCCACGGATTTGAAGAAGGTGATGTCTTCGGGCCGGGTGCGTCCCGGTCGCCTTCCCGCGACCACCTCGCCGAGCTCGATCCACCGATCCACGGAGGTCAGCCCTTCGTCGACGGCGATCATCAGGTCACCGGCCTCGCCCTGGGCGGCTTGGCGGGAGTCGACGAAAACCTTCGAGCGTTCCACGGTGCTGCCGTCGATTTCGCGCATCACCAGCTTGAAGGTGCCGACCCCGTTGACGTGGGCCCCTGGTTTGAGGCGGGTGCCGTCGAAGACCGGCACCGGAGAGGTGGTGGCGGTGCAGATCACATCGGCGCCGTCGATCGCCTCGTCGGGGCCTGCGGCGGCCACGAGGCGGGCTCGCACGCTCGGTCCGACCCGTTCGATGAAGCTCGCCACCGATTCCGGCGCCCGGCTGTAGACACGGATTTCGTCGAAATTTCGCACGCAATCGATCGCTCGGATCTGGGCGGCGGCTTGACCGCCGGTGCCGAAGAGGGCGCCGATGCCGGCGTCGGCTCGGGCCAAGAGGTCCGTGGCGGCCCCGGAAGCCGCACCGGTGCGTAGGGCGGTGACGTAAGTGCCCTCGAGAATCGCTCGGGGCAGGCCGGTTTCCGGATCGAGCATCACCACCAAACCCGGGGTCACGGGCAGGTGCCGGTCCCGGTTGCCGGGAAAGACCGAAACCATCTTCGCCCCCAGCGCTCCCGGAGCGTAAGCGGATTTGATCAAGGTGGTGCCGCCGGGAGAATCGGCTGTTTCCGGCACCGGAATGATCACCGGATGGGGTGAAACCGTGAGTCCGGCGGAGAGGTCCGCGAAGCCTTCCTTCATGGCTTCAATGGCGGCGTCCATGGGCAAAGCGGCGCGCAAATCGTCGGCGGAAAGGACGGTGAGCTTCATGGGGTCCTCAGCGGAGCAAAAAGCCGTGGCGTAGATCGTCGTCGGGGTCGATCAAAAATTCGTGGCGGCCGGTGATGAAGGCTCGGCCTTGCACCCGGGGCACCACCGCGTCGTAGGGGCCGAAGCGGGTGGTCTCCACCACGCCGGCGCTGAAAGTGCTGCCGATGATGGATTCAATCACGATGTCCTCGCCCACGGGCAGCTCTCCCCGGGCGTGGTGTAGGGCGACCCGTCCGCTCACCCCCGTGCCGGTGGGGCAGCGATCGATCTCGCCGTCGGCAAAGACGCAAACGTTGCGGCTGTGTCGATTGTGGCGGTGTCGATTCGAATGCTGGGCCTCGCCGACGAAGATCACGCCATAGAGAAAGCCGAGGTCCTCCTCAAAGGGATGCTCGATGGCTCGGTCCGCCACGATCGCCGCTTTGATCCTGCCGCCCAGGTCGATCAGCTCATGGAAGCTTTCCCCGTCCAGGCCGACTCCGAGCTCGGATGCCTGAACATAGGCGTAGAACGCCCCGCCGAAGGCGAGGTCGTAGGTCACCGCGCCGAGGCCGGGCACGTGGATCTCGGCGTCGAGCTCCACGACGAACGACGGCACGTTGTGGAAGTAGACGCTGGTGACCCTGGCGCCCTTTCTGCACGCATAAGCGTCGACCCGACCGGCGGGGGTGTCGATGCCCAGGGGCACGACGTCCGTGGACGTGTCCGATGGGGGCTGCGGAGCCTCCACCATGCCGGTTTCCACGGCCACGGTGGTGATGGCGATGATGCCGTGCCCGCACATGGTGCTGAAACCCTCGTTGTGCATGAAGAGAATGCCGAAATCGGCCCCCTTCGAGGTCGGTGGGGTCAGCAGGCAGCCGTACATGTCCGCGTGGCCGCGGGGCTCCCACATCAGCGCGCGGCGCAGGTGGTCGAAGCGTTCCCTAGCGTCCCGTCGGTAGTCGAGGATCGACGTCCCCTTCAGCTCGGGAAATCCGTCGACCACCACCCTAAACGGCTCGCCCTCCGTATGGGCGTCGATGGCGGTGATCCGTTGATACGTCTCGGCTCGGGGCCAGGCATCGGCGACGTTCATATTTGCTCCCATCGAGCGGAAAGATAGTCGATTCTTCGGGGGTCTGTCATTGATTTTGTGTCCGATCTTCACGTTTTTCGTTCTCGCCGCTATTCTCGGAAGTGAGACGGCGGAATCTCAACCCTGAGAATTCGATCTCGATTTCTGACCGGCTTGGTACGTCTTGACCTCATAGATTCAAGGGCTTAGAAGAACCGACCGGCTCTTGTTGAGCTGGAACATAAATTGCATAAGCCTTTGGTAATTGAGCACGTAGCTTTGCCGCGCGGCACCATCCCAACCCTTCTCGGATCGAAGTCGGTCTGAGAGGACCCCAAAGAAGTGGTCAGCCACTTCCTGGGGGATCTGTATCCCGAATCATCGATTCTGTGAGGTCCTGGGTTCCAAAAACCAGGGCCTTTCGGTGTCTAGTGTTTCGGGCTGAGGTTTTTGTCATGCGACAAACCACGGTTTCTTTTAAGAATGTGTTGATGAAGACAGCCTTGAAAAAGACGACGCGGAAGAAGACGACGCGGTGGTGCGCTCAGGCCACCATCGCCCTGGGGCTCTCCGTAGCCTTGACGGCCTCGGCATTCGCCGCCCCCCAAGAAAGCCAAGAAGCGATGGATGTGGGTGCGAAAGACCAAGGGGTCTGGATCAGCATCGGCGGCGACGCTTTTCAGAAAATTGCCAAACGCGCGGATCTGAGCTTCGATAGCTTGCCGCTGAAAGCGGCGGCATCCCGGGCCGACGCGGTGGTCACCCGGGTCAAAGAACGCGATCTCAAGAAAATCTCGGGCCTGCTGCACGACGCCTACCATCGGTGCCCAGGCTTCATCGTGCACCGCTCCTACGGCGAGGCTCTGGAGGCCATCGAGGCCGCGGACGCCAATCACTCCAAAGCGGCGTTGGTGTCCTACACCATCGACCAACAAGCCCTGGTGCAATCCCTGGAGCCGTTGGTCACCAAGGCCAACATCCTGAGCACCATCGATCACCTCTCCAACAACTACAACAATCGCTACTACACCCACACGTCCGGCGCCAACGCAGCGGTGTGGATCCGCGATTTGTGGGCGGGTTATGCGGCAGGGCGCTCCGACGTCACCGTGGAGCTCTACAACCATTCCGGTTATGTCCAAGATTCGGTGATTCTCACCATCCAAGGGGCGACCACCCCCGATGAGGTGGTGGTGCTCGGCGGTCACCTGGATTCCACCGCCCCTGGCACTACGAATCCCAGCTTCATCGGCCCCGGTGCCGACGACAACGCGTCCGGTATCGCCACCTTGAGCGAGGTCATTCGGATCCTGCTCTCCGAAGGCTTTGTGCCGGATCGCACGGTGAAATTCATGGGTTACGCGGCCGAGGAAGTCGGCTTGCGGGGCTCCGGTGATATCGCCGCGGCCCACCAGAGCGCCGGCACCAACGTGGTCGCCGTGCTGCAATTCGACATGACCGCTTTCAACGGCTCGAGCCAAGATTTCGGCCTGCTGCAGGATTACACCAACTCCGACCTGACTTCCTTCGTCGGCCAGCTGATCGACACCTACCAGCCCAGCCTCTCATGGGCCGGTACCCAATGTGGCTACGGTTGCTCCGATCACGCTTCCTGGCACAACCGCGGTTTCCCGGCGGTCATGCCCTTCGAAGCGGTCTTCGGCCAGCACAACAATCAAATCCACACCACCAACGACACCATCTCCACCTTCGGCGGAACCGCTGATCACCCCTACAAATTCGCCCGCCTCGGCCTCGCTTTTGCGGTCGAGATCGGCAAAACCACCGGCGGCGGTGGTGGAGGCGGTGGCGGTGGTGGTGGTGGTGGCGGAGGCGGCGGCGGTGGAGGAGGCGGCGGTGGCCAAGTCGCGACCTACAGCTCTACCTACGGCGCTCCCCTCTGCGACCAAGCGGCCAACGAATGCGACTCCGGCAGCCTGCTCGATGGTCGTGCAAGCCTCGGCCCAGAGCCGAACCAGCCGAATACGGTCGACAGCTGCACGGACGGCGGATCGGGCTCGTACCACAGCGACGAATCCAACGATCGATTGGTGATCCGCACCTTAGACGGCACCAACTTCGAAGCCGGTAAAACGGTCGAGGTGAGCGCCACGGTCTACGCGTGGAGCA
>JAUIJL010000011.1 GCA_030431255.1 Thermoanaerobaculia bacterium
AGGTGAACGATCCTTCCCACTCTGAGTTCTTTCCCTCTGCCCACCTTTGCCCCGGGCTCGGTTACAAGAGCCCAACAACAGCTCGGAATTCAAGATTCCGGTGCGGTGCCTTTGGTTATACCCGGTATGACGAGCTGGGTCGGCTGCGGCTGGTCAAGCCGAGCACGGCATCGGGCGCGGCGTGGACCAAGATCTGGCACGGCACCGCCGTCAGCAGCGCCCAGCCGGCCCGTGCCGAGGTCCGCGAGCTGCCCAACGGCTCGGTGAGCAACGCCGACGCCTTGACGGAGAAACACTACCGTTGGGACGGTCTGGGGCGTTTGGACCAAGAACGCATCCGCTTGCCTGCGGGCTCGGGGGCCGAGGCGGCGGATCGCTACCACTTCTACGACGCCGAGGGTCGCCGGTCCGGCACCACCACTTGGGGCGGTAGCCAAACCACCTCGTTTCGGGAATTCGATCCCTTCGGGCGACCCCGGCTGATCTACCCACCGGACGCCGGCCCGAGCGAGCCCGGCCACGGCGTGACCCTGAGCTACGAAGGATTCCGCAAGACGATTCGCTCGTTGAAGGTAGGCACCTCCGTCGATGCCCAGGGTGAGGTGGCGGAGACCTCGGTGCGCCGCACCGACGAATTTGACGCCTTCGGGCGCCTCGTGGCGATCACCGAGCCCTCGGGCACCGGTGGTGCCGACGTACGGACGACCTACGCCTACGACTTGGCGGACCGCTTGATCGGCGCGCAGATGCCGGTGGCCGGCGGGCCGCAGACGCGCTCTTGGGATTACGATCAGCGCGGAAATTTGCTGTCGGAATGCCATCCCGAAAAGGCTGGGGGCTGTACGAGCTACTCGATGTACAACCCCTTGGGCCGGCCCGGCCGGGTGGTCGACGGCCCGTTCGTCCGCGACTATGTCTACGACCGAGCCGGTGGGCGCGTGACGGCGATCCGCGACGGTGGCGGTCGTCTGCTCAAGCGGCTCACCTACGGCAGATCGTCGACGGCCTCGAATCGCGCCAACGGTCGGCTGGTCCGCGCGGTCAACTTTCAGTATCCGGACCTTGGGGCTGGTTCAAGAGAGCAGCGATTCGCGGAGGATTTCGAATACGGCGGGCTCGGTGGTGCCCGGGATTTTCGAAAGGTCACTTGGATCCGTCAATGCGAGCCGGGCGAAACCTCGGCGGACTGCCTCGACGACGGCTTTTGCGATGAGGAGTCGTTCGAGCATCGCGAAACCTTCGATCCCACCGGCAAGCTCGTCGATCTGATTTACCCCACCTGCACCTCCGCCGACAACGGCTGCGGTCCGCCCCATCCGCGCACGGTGAGCCAGGTCTACGATTCGGGCTCGGGCTTTTTGACGGCGATTCCGGGCTGGGCGCCGGAGGTCGGCTATCACCGCAACATGACCTTGCGACGCCTGGAGCACGCCAACGGGGTGGTCGATCGGGTGGGGCTCGATCCGGACCTCATGACCCGTCCGGCCTCGATGTCGGCGGAGTCTGCCGCCGGTCAAACCCTGTGGCAAAGCGGGGCCTTCCGATTCGACGGCGCGGGCAATGTGTTGGAGCTGTCTGTCGATGATTCCGCGGAAGGTGGCTTCACGGATCGTTTCGTTTACGACGGCGTGTCCCGCTTGCGATCATCCAAGCAGTGGATCCGCCGGTCGACGGTCCCGTCGATTTTCGCCGACGGTTTCGAATCCGGCGGCACCGAGGCCTGGATTCCGGACCAAGAACCCCACGCGTCCGACGTCTACACCGAGCAGGGCTTCACCTTCGACGCGCCCGGCAATCTGCTGTCGATCACCACCGACGGCCAAACCCAAGCGATCGGTGTGTCGAGCACCACCAATCGCCTGACGGGCAACGCCCAATACGACGGCGCCGGCAACCTGACCCAGCTCACCGACGAAGACGGCGTCACCCAGCTCGTCTACGACGCCTTCAACCGCTTGATCCGTCGCAGCCGTGGCGGACATGTCGTCCATTTCTTCTACACTGCCGACGACGAGCGGATCCTGCGTTTCGGCTCCGGCGGATTCCAATGGTCCCTGCGCGACCTGCGGGGTCGCATTTTGCGGGAATTCCGTCCCGAGTCGAACCGTCTCCAACCCGTGCGCGACCACATCTACCGCGGCCGCCTGCCCCTGGCGACCGTGGCGGTCGACGCGTCGGACATCCTCTCCCGCGCCCACCATCTGAGCCTGGACCACCTGGGCAGCCCTCGCCTGCTCACCGACGGCGCCGGGCGGGTGGTCGCCGAGCACACCTACCGACCCTTCGGCGGCGAGGCCACCCGCGCCGATCAAAACGACCTACCGCTCAAATACACCGGTCACGAGCGAGATTTCTACGCCCCGGGCAAGTCCGACGACCTCGACTACATGCACGCCCGCTTCTGCGATCCGAGGCTGGGCCGCTTCCTATCCCCGGATCCGGCCCCCGGCGATCCCCAGCTACCCCAAAGCTGGAATCGCTACGCCTACGTGCGCAACAACCCGCTCAAATACGTCGATCCCGACGGGCGTGAAACCTCGGCCCACATCCAGCTGGATCGGGACGTCGAGGACCTGCAGAGCGGTAGAATCGACGTCGAGCAATATTGGGAACGCATCCGAGCCCGCGGTAACGGCGCCCTCTTCGGCGTGTCGATGGTCTACTCGGTCGAGCAGGTGGTGCTCGGCGCGGTGTTGAAAGGGGGTCGGCTGGGGAAAGTCGGTGCCTTCTTCAAGCGGCTCTTTGGGCGGGGGAAGGTCTCAGGCGGAAAGAAACCCGGCGGGGCACTCTCTCGTCAATCGCAAAGCGAGCTAGCCAAATCAAAAAAGTCATTCGAAAAGTTGATTACGGAGCATCGCCAGAAACTTTCAGACTTTAAGTCTGATCCCTACGCCTTCGACAACAAAGGAGCTCTGAGGGGTGCTCCTGAAGAGCTTCGGTCGAAGATCATTTCAGGACGAATAAGGGTCCTGGAGAAGCAAATCGCGAAGCAAGAAGGTGAGCTGCGAAAGATCTTGCAGCTTTTGGAAGGAGGTTGAATTGAGCCTCACATTGTCTGAGCTCGAAAAGTGTTTTGAGATCCTCGTCAAGATGATGAAAGACCGAGGTCTGAGCGAAGTGGCCTCAAAAAACAAGGATCTTTATTGGTCGGTTCTTTCTGAAGATTGGTTGAGCTTCCAAGCTGAACCGGTCCCGGCGGTTGGTTCCCTGGACGATGACCTTTCCGGACTGAAGAATCTCCTGATTCGAGATACAGCTCCAAGCGTCGTCGACGTTGAAAGAATGTCGGCAATACTGAAGCTGATCGCGCACGATCTTTCTTGCGAAGGTAGAGAGGGCACGACGCTTTAGGTTTAGATGGTCGGCAGATCGAGAATTCAATGACGACTGCATTTGACTTCCTTTTCGAAATCGGCGGTCCCTGGATTTACGCAGGGATGGCGAGCCCGCGGTAACGGCGCCCTCTTCGGCGTGTCCATGGTCTACTCGATCGAGCAGGTGGTGCTCGGCGCGCGCCTATCAATTTCGCAGAGTCGAGACGCACGGAGACAGGATTGCCGATTGGTTCAAGGCTACTGCTCGGTGACCGCCAAGAGATCTAAATCGAATCTTCGTGCCAATCGGCCGATGGTGGCCATGTCCATGGCGCCGACAATGTTGACGAAAACCGCTTGATTTTCGTCGGTGATGTACATGGCCGCCAAGCCGACGGGTTTCTTATTCCCATAGCGCAAGAACGCGTAGCCGTGGTCTCGCTGCACTTGCACGGTGATCGCGGATTTCCAACCCTGATCTCTGAGGCTGTCGGCGATGTTGTCCAAGACCTCTGTGGCCTTGGAGCGTCGCTTTTCGGGCAGGTTGTAGACCCGCACCTCGATGCCCTTGAGCTGACCCAGGGTGTCGGATAGGTCGGGCTCGGCCTCGCTGCTGGCGGCGGCGACCAAGGCCAGCAACGGGCCTTTGACGCTGATGTGCATCTCGAGGTCCTGTGCCTCGAAGAGGTTGAGCCCCGCGAAATCGAAGAATCCCGGTTCTTTCTCGAGGGCGTCCTGCTCGGTGGCCGACGAAGCCGTGCGGCTGGATTTCGGTTTCGAATCCTGGGCAGCCGAGCCATGGCTCCACAGGGGGGCCGGCCCCAGGACGATCCACAGGATCCAGACCACGGCGAGAAAAACGGGATGTCTCTTCACGAATTGGGCCCCTTAGCCCGGGCTGCGGATTCGCCGGTGATCTGCACCACCGACTTGCCGGCGGTACGACCCAGCTTGCCCAAATAGGCCAAGGCGAGCTTGACCTCCTGCTCGGCACGGGCCACTTCTTGGGCGGATGGGGCCTGATCTGGGCTTTCCGAAGGGGAGGAAGCGGTTTCGTGCGCGGCGCTCGTGGCCAGGTGATCCGACCGGGAAAGAGCGGAGGGCGGTGAGATCGGGTGCACGTCGACCAGGGCGCTATGGGAGATCCAGGCCGTGGCGATCAAGGCTAATCCGGCGGCCAAGCGAGCGGGGTGTCGTCCGAGAGCGACAAAGGCGGCACGCCAACCGGCAGTCCATCCATCGGACGATCCGCCGAAAGGCCCGTTGCCGAGTCGTGTCGGGTGGTGTGGCTTGTTCTTCGGTGGACCGGCACCCGGAGCTCGAGGGGCTTCAAGTTTGCCCAAGACCTGGTCGCTTACCCGCCGGCTGACGCTTTCGGGACAGCTCTGCTTGGGCATGGACCGTAGCCCGGCCTGGATGCGACGGGCCAAAGCCAGCTCCGCGGCCAGCCCGGGAGCGGTGGCTAGGCTCCGCTCCACGAATCGACGATCTTCTCCGCTGAGCTCGTCGTCGACATACGCTTCGAGCAAGTCGAAAGGGTCTCGGCTCGAAGGCCCGGTGGGAGGAGGCGATGGCTTGGATTTCGGCTGTGAATCACGCATGGGCTGTCCTTTGGCTACGGTGCTCGATCAAGGGCGGCTCGGCGTTGGAATGGGTGGAAGGGTTGGTGGGTCGGGTGGTCTTGCTGGACCACGCCGGGCTTTGCTCAATGGGCATGACGTTGGATTCGGTGGCTTCTTGGACGGCGGCTGCTTCTGGACCGACGGCTTCCCGGCTCAGGTGCTGCCGCAACATTTTACGTCCTCGGTGCAGGTAAATTTTCACACTGCTCAAAGGTCTGCCGGTGATATCCGCGATTTCTTGGTATTTGAGCTCCTCGATTTCCCTCAACACCACGACTTCGCGATAACCCTCGGGCAATCGGCTCAGGGCTTCCTTCAAGCGTCGTTGAAAATCGTCGGCCTCAATCTCCGCTTGGGGGTCGGGACCGTCACCGGCCACGGTTTCCGCCAAGGTCTCCTCATGGCCCTCCTCAAAACGCTTGCGTCGGCTGGTGTGGCGACGCAGGGTGTCGTAGCAGGCGTTTTTCGTCACCTTGAGCAGCCAAGCCAAAATCGTCGGCTCTTCGAGCTTGTGACGATGATGCCACAAGCGAATCAACACCTCTTGGGTCACGTCCTCGGCATCTTCCGAGTGTCGCAAGGTGTAGTAGGCGAAGTTGTAGACGCGGTCGCGATACGCACGCACCCAGCTCTGGAAGGAGTCCCCGTTCATCATATGAACAACGTTCGGGCTCCGACAAAAGTTACAGCGAATTAAAGCGGATCATTGCGGCAAGACCGGTGAGAGCTGTCCTCGATCCGGCCGGTCCGGAGAGGCGCTTCAGAAGAGACGCTTCAGAAGAGGCTCTGCTGGCGGCCTTCGATGGAGGGGGCGGACGGGGCGTCGTCCGCGGCGGGCTCGGAGCCCAAGGGTGCGGGTGGTCGACCGATGAGCTCCATTTTCAGCAACCACTCCTTACGTTCCAGGCCGCCGCTGAATCCTCCGAGGCCGTTGGAAGCCACAATGCGGTGGCAAGGCACGATGAGGGGAATGGGGTTGGCGCCGCAAGCGACCCCGACGGCCCTGCTGGCGCCGACGTCGCCCAAGCGCCGCGCCATGTCGCCGTAGGTCATGGTGGCGCCGAGGGGGATTTTCACCATTTCACGCCAGACGGAGCGTTGGAAGGCCGTGCCGATCAACCGATAGGGCACGGTGAAAGCTCGGAGCTCACCCCGCAAAAAGGACTCGATCTCTTGCCGGGCCAACCGGCAGATATCGTCAGCGGTCGAAGAGCCTGTGGAATCCGGCAGTTCGGCGGCACCGAGCTTGACCTCGATCAGCTTGTCCGACGACGCGGAGACCCGCAGGCGGCCGATGGGCGACATGAAGGTCAACGAGCTTCGGGGCGTGGAGGAGGATTCGATTTCCATGATGCTCCGGAATGGCCGACTGGAACGGGGGCGACGCCTTGATGACGCCTCTATAATGTCGCAAATGGGCGAAGACAAGGAGATCACCGACCTTCTGGCTTTGGGGCTCGATCATCCTCAAGCCATCGGACGATTGGTGCCGAGGGTTTACGGCGAGCTCCGACGCATGGCATCCAGGCACCTCGCCAAAGAACGCCGAGATCATACCTGGCAGACCACGGAGCTCGTCCACGAGGTGTTCTTGAAGCTGGTGGGACGGTCGGATCTCAGGCTGGAAGATCGATTGCACTTCTTCAGCCTGGCGGCGATCCTGATGCGGCGGGTGTTGGTGGACTATGCCCGCCGGGCGAAGGCCGATAAGCGCATCGACCGGAGCCGCATCGTGGTCATCGAGGAGCTCGAAGGGCAAGAGCCGGCCTCCCGCGTCGCGGCCGGTCGCGGCCCGGACCTCGACATTCTGGCCCTCGACCGTGCGTTGACCCGGCTCTCGGAGCTCGATCAGGAACGTGCCAAAGTGGTGGAGCTGCGCTATTTCGGGGGCTTAACCTTGCCGGAAACCGCCGAGGCCCTCGGGGTGTCGGAAGCCACGGTGAGCCGGCGTTGGCGCGCCGCCAGGCTCTGGCTGAGACGTGAAATCCGTCGGCAAGGGGCGGGCTGAGAGGCCCGGGTCAAGGCTCGTCGTGGTCGTCGCTCTCGTCGGGCTCGCTGTCGAGGATGAAGGACGCGCCGTCGGCGCCGAAATGCTCGGTGAGCATCTCGCGATAACGCCCCGACCCTCGCAGCTCCTCTAGGTGTTGATTGAGCTTTTGGGTCCAGGGTGAATCTCGGGGCAAGGGGAACGCGAAGAAGGCTCGCTCCGACAAGGGGAATCGAACCCGCAGGGTGGGGTAGTCGCTGAGGAACGGAAGGACGATCGCCGAATCGCAGACCGCGGCGTCGGCGGAGCCGTCGATCAGCGCGTCAAAGAGGGAGCGGTCGGTTTCCACGGTTTTGACCTGGACTCCCTCCATGCGGCTGACGATGTCTTCATGGATGGTGCCTTCGACCACGGCCACCCGTAACCCGGCCATTTCCGCGGGGGAAGAGGTCAGGCGGGATTTGGGCTCGACCATGATCACCCGAACGGGGAAGTAAGGGTCCGAAAAGCTGACCCGCATGGCACGGGCGTCGGTGACCATCACACCGGCGGCACCGAGGTCGCAGCGCCCTTTTTGCACGAAAGGAATCAAATCCTGGAAGCTGTCGAGCCAGACCATCTCGAGGTCTCGATGCTGAGACTCGGCAAAGCTGGACAGCAGGTCGTATTCGAGCCCCGTGGCACCGTCCGGCGTCGGGGTGAGGAAGCCGTGGTTGGGCCGCGCGCAAACCTTGAGCGTCGCGCCCTCGGAGGGTGGGTTTGGAGGAGACCCGCCGGCCTGGTCGGCCGCCAGCGGGGAAAACATCAATGCAGTCAGGAAGAGGAAGCTCATGGTACTAATTTACCTTCATCGATAAGCCGAAATCGGCAGAGCAGCCAAAAAGCCGCAGCCCTTCGAGCTCGTCGAAAAGTTTGATCAATGGTCCAAAAGACTGTTGATTACTTCTTACCGAGAGCGCGCCACCACCATGGGGTGTGATAGCCCAGAAACTCACGCATGATGAGAGAAATCACAAAGATCCAAACGCATCCGAAAACCGCCGCAGCCACCGCCCAAGGCGCCGCGCTGCGCTGCAAAGACAGCTGTGGATTGTCGGCTTCGCCCATCCAAGCTTCGACGAATCGGACGTCGGCATCGGTGCGGCTTCGGCTCCCGGCCAAGATCCGATCGTCGCCGTGGTCGGTTTTCAACGTCAGCCAAAAATCGCTGCGGCCCAAGCCCGGAGTTTCGGCGAAAGCCCCTCGCACCTGCTCGTAGCGGCGGTGCTGCAGGGTGACCAAACCGAGGAATCGTTGCTCGGTGGCCTCACAGGAAATGCGAATCTCTCCGCCGTCGGAACGTTTTTCACAATCTAAATGCATGGAGCCGGCCAGGTAGACGGAAAATGCGAGCATCAGAAGGCCGATGCCTTCCAACGATAAGACCAAGAAGGTCACTCGTTTTCTCGTCTTTCCCACGCTCCATGCTCCTCCGTATGCTCCTCTGTGGGTTTACCCTATCCCAAATTTCGTTGTCCTCGGGCTCCCGGATTCGGATTGATCCCCGCGTGTGGTTTTGATGAAATGCCGCCGAGGTCCACATGATTCGAAGCTTGGTCGTTTTTTCCATCCTCTTGTGCGTCAAGACACTGGCCCGCGTGTTCTATCGATTCGACCCGCTGTGGTTGAGATCGGTGAGCGACGATCAGTGGGACGAGATGAGGCTGATCGTCGTGCTCCATCACACGAGCCTGTTGGACGTGCTGTATTTCGGCTTGATCCCCAACCGTGTGCTGTGGCGACTGGCCACTCGCGGGGTTGCCCCGGCGGCCTCGGTGACCCTAGAGCGGCCGATCGTCGGATTGGCGTATCGCACGATGGTCAAGACCGTGGTGTCGGTGACTCGCAAGCGGGATCACACTTGGCAGCAGCTCATGGAGCAGATCGGCCCCGACGCGATGGTGATCATCGCCCCCGAGGGACGCCTGATGCGCGGAAACGGTCTGGATAAGAAGGGCCGGCCGATGACCATTCGCGGCGGGGTGGTGGACATCCTCCGGGCGGTCGGTGACGGCAAGATGCTGATGATCTACAGCGGGGGTCTGCACCACATCCAAATTCCGGGGCAAAAAAGACTGCCCCGCATCTTCAAAACCGTGCACGCTCGCTTCGAGATGTTGGACGTCGAAGCCTACAACCGAGATCTTCTGGAGCGCTTCGGTGAGCAGGGCTTTCGCCAGGCCGTCATCGACGATTTGGGCCGGCTGAAGGCCGAGCACTGCCCGCCGACCGGATTCCCCGAAGATCAATATTGGTCTCTCGAACCGGAAGCTTTTTGAGGATCAGCCGGCCGGCTCGGTATTGACGATCGGCGCGCGGGGCGCGTCGTGGGCTCGTACCAATTCCTTGAATGTTGGGGTGTCCCACAGTGGTGCCCATTTCGGGTCGAGCTGCATCAGCGGCACGGAGATTTCGGCGGGAAAATCCAACAGCTGATCGAGGATCTCGATCGCCTCGTCGTGCTCCTGGAGCTGAGTGAGGGTGGCGGCTAAGTTTTCGAGCATCTTGGCGCCGACCAAGGCGTCCTTGGAGACCGGCACCAGCTCCGTGGCCTTGCGGGCATGGTAGAGGGCCTTCTCCCGCTCGCCGGAATCGGCGTAACACAATCCCAGAGCGGCGTGGAGCCGGACGTCTTGGGGATTGGCCGTGAGACTGCTCTTGAGCGGTCGCTGGGCCAGCTCGAGGAAGGTTTGGCTCACCCGCTTGCTACCCTCCAATCGCATGGCCTTTCCGCGCAAGAAGATCTTGGGCCAATAACCCGTGTCGTCGCCGAAGATGGTGGAGGTGGTTTGGTCGAGAATCTCCCGAGCTTTCTTGGGGTTGCCGGCCAGGATCTCAAAGTCGTGCCAGGCGACGATGGAGCTGGTGCTGCGTTGGTCGGGCATGGCCTCCAAGGTGGCCCGGGCGCTCTCCAGGTCGCCGTGCCACAGTAAGTAGTTCCTGGCTCGGCGTCGGTAGACCGCGGATTCATCGGGCGCCAGGCTCAGGGCCTGGGCGAAGTAGCGGTCCGCCTCTCGGTAGCGACGCATGGTCTGGTAGGTGATCGCCACCTCGGTGGCCAGCCAAGCACTTTCCGGATCGTTCTCCAGGGCTCGCAGCAAATACTCGGAGGCCTCCTGGAATCGTCCCTGCCGACGCATGACGTAGGCGATGCCGCCCAGCACTTGGCTGTCGTTGGGCAACCCTTCCTCCGCCCGTTCGAAGGCGGCTAGGGCCGAGTCGAAGTCGCGATGACCCCAATAGTAGAAGTAGCCCAAAGCCCGATGACCTTGGGGCAGATCCGGATTGAGGGCCAAGGCGCGATCCGCCGCCCGTCGGGCTTCCGCCAGGCGATCCTCGGTGCGGTCCAACCGCAGCTGATACACAAAGGAGTGAATTTCCGAGAGCTCGGCCCAGGCGAGGGCAAATTCCGGATCCAACCGCACCGCCTCGCCGAAGCGCTCGACCGCCTGCTCCCAGTGGCGGGCGGACGGATCTCGGCGGCCCGCCAAATCCATGCCTTGGAGATAGGCGCGAAACGCTTCGAGGCTCTGGGTCGGGCGCTCGTTCATGGCCCGACGCTCGGGCTCGAGCAACACGATGTCCATCTGGCGAATCACCTCCACGGCGATTTGCGATTGCACCGCGAAGAGATCGTCGATCACCCGCTCGTAGGTTTCAGACCACAGATGGGCGCCGTCGGACACCCGAATCAGCCTGGGGGTGACCCGTACTCGACGACTGCCGTTGTCTTCGGTGGGGTCCCAACGAACGGTTCCCGTCAACAGGTAGTCGGTGTCCGGCTCCTCGCCCACGGTGCGCCGGGAGATCACGCGCAGGGATTTGACCGAGGAGAGGTGGCTGGTGATCTCGTCGGTCACCCCGGCGGCGAAATATTGCTCTTCGTCAGGGCCCAAATTCTCGAATTGGGTGATGGCAATCGTTTTTGGAGCCTCGGCCGGCGTCTCGCCGACCAAGGATGAGACGGGATTCTGATCCCCTTGGAAGAGCCGTGGGATGCCCAGACCGGCCAGCAGCAGGAGACCGGCGCCGGCGGCGAGCCAGGCGATCCGGGATCGCGGTTTGCGAAATAAGGGTCGGGAGCGGGTCGGTAGCTCACCGGTGACGATTTCTCGCTGCAGCTCCGCCAGCTCGTTGCGCAGGTCCAAGGTGCTCTGGAATCGCCGTTTGAGATCTTTTTCCAGGCAGTGGCGAAGAATGCGCCCGAGGTGACGGGGCAGCTGAAAGTTGAGGCTGCTGACCGTCGGTGGATCGTCGCGCAAAATGGCGGAAGCGAGGTCGCCCCAGCTGGATCCTTGAAATGGACGCTCGCCGGTGACCATCTCGTAGAGGACGATGCCGAAGGAAAAGATGTCGGTGCGGTGATCGATCCGCCCGCCCTGGAGCTGCTCCGGAGACATATACGGCAGCGTGCCCAGCATCTGCCCTTCGCGGGTCAGGGTTTGGTCGTCCACCGGCTCTTCGGTGAACGGCTCCCCGCGTTTGGCCAAGCCGAAGTCGAGGACCTTAATCCAGCCCTCTTGGTTGACCATGATGTTGCCGGGTTTGACGTCTCGATGGATCACTCCCTTCTGGTGCGCGGCGTCGAGCGCGTCGGCGATTTGAAGGGCGTAGTGAAAGAACGTTTCGAGGGGCAGGCCGTCGTCGGGAATGCTGCGGGAGAGCGGAGCGCCTTCGATCCATTCCATGGTCAGGAAGACGATGCCGTCGTCTTCTTCCACGGAGAAAATGGTGACGATATTGGGATGGCTCAACGAGGCGAGGGTTTGAGCCTCACGGCGCAGGCGTCGCAGCTGCTCGGGGTCCGACGCCAGGTGATCGGGTAGGGTCTTGAGCGCCACACGGCGCTGCAAGCGCGGGTCTTCTGCCTCGAAGACAGCGCCCATCCCGCCGGCAGCTAGCTGCCGGATCAGACGATAAGGTCCGATGTGGGATCGTTCGGGATCGCTCATTCGCTCCTCACGAGCCGATGATACCCCAGCAGAGGGTAATAGATTCCACCGCGAGCCCCCCTTCTCCGTTAGAATGCAGCCAAGGAATGCTTGATGGTTGAATCCACCGGTCTCAACGACTTTCTCGGGCTCTTCGAAGCCAAGACGCCGCTGGCGCTTCTCGTGGTCAAAGCACCGGCGGGATTCGTCACCGGGGCACTTGCGGACACCTATGAAGTCCGTCAAATGATTGAGGACGGGCCCATTCGCCGGGCTGAGGGAAAGCCCAGCTGCGGACGCTGGACCTCGATCGTCCAACTGAAAGACGACCCCTGGACCTGTGTGGTCTGGTCCGCGGGCCACGTGCCCCCGGAAGCGCAGGCGGGGCTCGGACTTTTCGCCCAGGACTTGACCACCACCCTCGGAACCGACGCGTTGACCCTCTTGGTGTCCGTGCCGCATATTCGCAGCGCGGATGCCGTCTTGGACGACTCGTCCACGGGCTTTTGCCTCTATCGAGAGGGCGAGGTGGTGGAGCGCGCGGTGGTGTCCGCCGACGGGCGAATCCTGAGCTTCGAGTCCGAGGAACGGCAGGATTTGGAGAACGCGGACAGCGATCTCGAAATCTTGGAACGAGAGCTGGCGGATTTGGGCATTCGCCTGCCTCCTGGAGCACCGGATGCTTCGGGCGACGAAGCTTGGCTGTCGGTGGCCGACTTGGATTCGGACGAGATCGGTCGAGTGGATTTGGTGGAAGGGAATCTCAGGCTGCCGACGGAAGAAGAAACCCTCGATATGGTGCTCGAAGACGGGCCGTCCGGTCGCGAGCTGGTGCCGGCCGAAGCCGCTCCGGTCGAAGCTGCCGCGCCACTGCCGGATTCCGACCCTCAGGCGGGCCCGCAAGCCGAGACCGAAGACACGGAATCCGAAAGCGACCCCAACGACGATACCCGCGTGGTGATCCCCAAGTCGGCGGCTCGGCCCGAGCCCCAGGCCGGCCTTCTGACGCGTTTGGGCGGCTGGGTCGGCAGACTCTTCCGCTGAGGTGGAGGCGGTGAGCCGCACTCCTTGAGAATGTCGGGGCGTTGAGCCGCCCCTGCTTGAAATTCCATGAAACGAAGACCCTTCCCACTCTCCCTCTGCTTGGGACTGCTGCTCGGGCTGTGCCCCGCCTTGGCCCAAGACTCGTCAGATTCGTCCTCGTCACCACCCCCGAAGCTCAAACCCTTCCTGCTGGGGGGCATTCAAACCCACGAGCTGGACCATCAACGGTGGATGGCGGCGTTGCACCAAGCGGGCATGAACGCCGTGCAGGTCACGGCCTACGCCTACCAAGGACCCTGGAATACCTCCAAGCTCTGGTACAACGAGCAAGAGCCGGCGGTGTTGAACGAAATCCGCACCGCGCGGCAAAACGGACTGCAGGTGGTCTTGGTGCTGCGGGTGGCCTTGGATCACAACGAGCCCGCCAATCGCTTCCTATGGCATGGGCTGACTTATCCGGAATCCCGAGAGGCGACCCGTGAGTGGTTCCGGACCTACACGGACTTCGTGCTCAAGTGGGGGCGCATCGCCGAGCGGGAGGGGGTGGAGGTGCTGGGTATCGCCAGTGAGATGAATTCCCTGGCCGCGACCCTGCCGGTGGACGAAATCCCTCCTCTGGCCCAGTACTACCTCGATGACGGGGCCCAGCAACGGTTGCGAGACCTGGTGGCAAGGTCGGAGCACCAATTTACCGACGAAGCGCGGCTGGGCATGGGAGCCGGCGATTTCAAGGTGTTGGACGACTTCTTGGTGGAGCGGAATCGGGCGGAGCGGTTGTGGGCCAGGGCCTACACCTTTGACGGCGCGGAGGATCGACCGGCGGCGATCAACCGGCGACGGGAGCTGCTCGAAGCCCTGTGGCGGGGTTTGGTGAAGGAGGTTCGAAAGATCTATTCGGGCCGCCTGACTTTGGCCGCCAACTTCGACAACTACCATGAGGTCGCCTTCTGGGATGCCCTCGACTTCATCGGCATCAACGCCTACTTTCCCCTGCGGGCGACCCTGGAAACACCCCTGAGCAAAGAGGGATTGGTCTCGTCTTGGCGAGATATCTTTCGCGATATCGACGCGTTTCGTGAGACCCACCAGCTCAGCCGGCCGGTCATTTTCACCGAGCTCGGCTATACCCGATATCAGGGGGTCACCATCGCTCCCTGGAGCTCCCAGGGTTTTATTCCCCTGTGGGATCCCGCCGGCGAGACGGAGAACGATCGAGCATTCTTCTGGGCGTCCCAGCCCATCGAGCCCGAGGAGCGCGCCTTGGCCGTGGAGGCCCTACATGAGGTCTGGCTCGACGGCGCCGGCTCGCTCGCCGGGGTTCTCTACTGGAAGCTGTCGTCCCGCCTGGATCTCCAACGCTACGAGCCGTTCATGCTCTACCTGGGGCAAGACGCCGAGGATCCCCTCTACGGAGCTTTCACCCGCTTCGCGCAAGGCGACATTCGCCCGCTGAGCCCTCTTCTGAGGACCTCGAGCTCGGAAATCGACCCGTATCTTCGGGCAGCGGACGCCGTCATTCGCGACGACCTCGGAGCGTTGAAAATCCTGGGCCAGGAGGCCTTGGCCACCCCGCCGCAGGGTCGACCGCCGCTGCTGCACCTGGCGGCTCGTTTGGGCCGATCCTCGGCGGTCCGGCAGCTGCTTGCCATCGGCTCTCGGCTCGATCTGGCCGACGCGGCCGGCTTTCTGCCGATCCATTGGAGCTGTTATGCACCCGATCCGGAGGGGGTGAGCTCGTTGGTGCCGTCCGGGGAAGGACCTTGGCTGGACGAGCGTGGTGAGACGCCGTTGATGAAATGCGCTCGTCTCGACAACCACGCGGTGGCGAGGCGGCTGATCGAGCTGGGGGACGCTGTTCGAGCCCGCAACTTGGAAGGGCGTAGCGCCTTGCACCTGGCCGTGGATCAAGCCACGAAGACCACGGTCGATCTCTTGTTGGGGCACGGTAGCGACGTCGACGCCCGTGACGAGCGGGGCAACACGCCACTGCACGTGGCCGCCCGTCGGGGGGATGCGGAAATCGTCCGAGTGCTGGCTGAGCGCTCGAAGCGGCTCGCCAACCAAGAAGGCATTCGTCCAGTCCACGAAGCCGCCTTCCACGGCAAAGCGGACGTGTTCCAGCTGCTCTTCGAGCCGTCCAAGGCCACGGACTTAAACGCCGAGCAGCAGAGCTTGTTGCATTTCGCCGCCTTCGGTGGCGATCTGGACATCTTGCGGACCCTGCTACCGTTTTTTTCGTCGGTGGATCTGCCGGACGAGAACGGTTGGACGCCGCTTTTCTACGCGGTTCAAGACGGCCAAGTCGAGGCGGTGGGGCTGCTGCTCGAGCACGGGGCGTCCAGCCGATATCGCGCCGACGATCGCAGCACGCCGTTGCACCACGCCGGCAGCAGTGGGGTGTCCGGGGTCTTGCGCGAGATGCTCGAGCAGGAGGTCGACGTCGATCTGGTCGACGGTGACGGCAATACGGCCCTGCATCACGCCGCGGGCTGGGGAAGGTTGGACAACATCCGCATGCTGCTCGCAGCAGGCGCCGCCACCAACCTCCGCAACCGCAAGGGAGAAACACCCCTCGAGGTGGCCGTCGCCGCCGGCAGACATCGCGCGGCTGAGCTGTTGAGCGCTCCGGGTTAGAATTCGGCATGCTCGAGCAGATCGATCTCAGTCGAAAATCGTCCAAAGCGGATTACAAAAAACGCTTGCCGGTTCTACAGAGCCGGCTCCACCAACTACAGCGAGCGTGTTGGCAGCACGGGGTGTCCAGCCTACTCGTTCTCGACGGCTGGACCGCTTCGGGCAAAGACAGCTCGATCCAAAAGCTCACCGAGCGCTTGGAGCCCCGAGGATTCCAGCTGCACACGATCGTCGCCCCCAGAACCCTGGAACGGCAGATGCCCTGGTTGTGGCGCTTCTGGAATAAGGTGCCGGACTACGGCCAAATGGCGATCTTTCGCCGCAGCTGGAATCGGCGGGTGCTCGTCGAGCGGGTGGAAGGCGAGGTGAGCGAGGCCCAATGGCGACGCGCTTACCAGGACATCGCGTCGTTCGAGCGCACCTTAGCCGAGGACCGCTACGAGATTGTGAAATTTTTCCTGCATATCGACCGCCGGGAGCAGGCCACACGACTGGAAAAGTGGCGTGATGACCACAGCGCCGCCTGGCGGGTGAAGTCCGAGCCGATCGACGCCTTGCATTACGACGCTTACCTGGAAGCCGCCGAGCAGATGCTCGAGCGCACGGAAGCGGAATGGGCTCCGTGGTTTATCGTCGAAGCCACGGACAAGCGATGGGCGAGGTTGAAGATTTTCGAAATCGCCATCCGTCGGCTCGAAGAGGGGCTTGAAAAACGGGGATATGAAGTGCCGGCTCCCTATGAGCCCCATCACCCTCTAGATGACGAGCCTCCGCCGGAAGGCTCCCGGCCGGGCGGCTTCTCCGGGGAGACCGCCTGATGCTCCACACCCTCGACCTCAGCCTGGAGCTGGACCGGGCCACATACAAGAAGGAATTGCTCGATGATCAGCTTCGGCTGCGGGAGCTGGCGCTGCAGTGCTACCGAGAGCGGCAATCCGTGGTGTTGGTCTTCGAAGGTTGGGACGCCGCCGGCAAGGGCGGCAGCATCCGTCGGCTGACCGCCAAGCTCGACCCGCGGGGTTATCACGTCTACGCCATCGCCGCTCCCGTGCAGGGCAAGCACCGTCACTACCTATGGCGCTTTTGGCGACGCCTGCTTCCCGCGGACGAGCGGCAGCTCCAGATCTTCGATCGCAGCTGGTACGGCCGGGTGCTGGTGGAGCGGGTCGAGGGATTCGCCTCGGAGCCGGAGTGGAAACGGGCCTATCGGGAGATCAACGACTTCGAGCGGCAGCTGGCGGATTCCGGGGTCGTGATCGTCAAATACTTCTTCCACATCGACAAAGACGAGCAGCTGCGTCGATTCGAGGCCCGCAAGACCACGCCCCACAAACGTTGGAAGCTCACCGACGAAGACTTCCGCAATCGGGATAAGTGGGACGCCTACGAGGTCGCAATCGAGGAAATGCTGGTTCGCACCAGCACCCACACGGCTCCTTGGACCCTGGTCGAGGCCAACGACAAACGCCATGCACGGGTGAAATGCTTGCGGCATCTGGTGGAGGTGCTCGAGGAGCGCCTTGCAGACGTCCCGAGTTGAGTTAGCTAGGGGATTCGAGAATCCCAGACTGCCGTCGACGAATGAAGCCTCGACCCGGAATCGAAGGGTCCAGGTCGAGGCTCTCCGGTTGCTCAGCCCCAAGCCGTCGTGTCACCGGATTCGAAGCCGTCGACGAAAATCGGCGGCTCCGTGTCGGCGTCGCAGGCGTCGCCGATTCCGTCCGAGTCGGAGTCGGATTGATCGGGATTGGCATCATCCGGGCAGTTGTCGCAGGCATCGCCGATGCTGTCGGAATCGCCGTCTTCCTGATCGTCATTGGCGTTGTTGGGGCAGTTGTCGCATACGTCTCCGATGGCATCCCCATCGGCGTCCGCTTGGTCGGCGTTCGGGTCGTCGATGCAGTTGTCGCAGAACAGGCCGACCCCGTCGGCGTCCGCCCCGTCGAGCCGGCTACAATCCAGCTCCACCGCGCCGATGTCGCAGCGAGAGCCACCGTCGAGATCGCCGTCCATGGGTCGGGTGAAGGCCCGCTGATCTTCCATCAGCTCGGCTTCCGGGGTACTGCCGTCGAAGTCCGTATTGGCCACGCAGCCGTCGGGATCTCCGGCGTCCACTAAGGGCGAGTCGGAGAAGAAGGGAATGGATTGCGTCTCACCACCCCAGGCGCCTTGGATCACCAGATCCGGTGGGGTGCCGGTGATGTTGGTGCCGATATTCGTCAGCTCGTTGATGGTGCAGCCGAAAAAGCGATAGATCAGGTTATAACCCAGGGACTCGATGCCCAGGCCGGCGCATTCCCAGCCTGAGGGCACACAGATGGGGCCGCCGGGGCACGGTAGCTCGTTGTCGGCGATGATCGAGTTGGTGGCCTGCACCGCGCCGAGGTCGCCCGCAAAGATGCCACCGCCGGAGCCGAAGCCGGAATCGGGAACGCTGGCGTCGTTGCGGACGATGGTGGCGTTGCGCAGGCTGAGCAAGCCTTGGCCGAACCAAATGCCGCCGCCGCTTCTCCAGGCCGTATTTTCGGAAATCGTGCTGTTGATCAGGGTCAGCTGGGCTCCTCGGGAGTAGATACCGCCGCCCAAGCCGGTGCCGGTGAAATTCACCTCATTGTCGGTCACCAGTGAACGGATGAGATAGACCGTGCCGCTCTGGAGGCGCATGCCGCCGCCGTCGGAATTCTCGGTGACCCGCATGCCTCGGATCTCCGAATCGATCAATCGCAGCTCACCGCCTTCGACTGTGACGCCCGGCGAGCCTCCTCCGTCAAAGGTGCAACGCTCACAAATCGCCAGACCGCCGACCACGCTGAGCCCGGGGGAGCTGCCGTTGTCGCCGGTTTCAAACTCGCAATCGGTCAGCGTGGTGTCGCCCAAATCCGCCTGGACACCCGCCCCCTCGAAAGGCTGGAATTTCAAGTTTTCAAAGGTCAAAGACGCCGCCCCACAATTGGCGATCATGGCGGCGGCGGTGGCAAAGGACGTGATCACAGTGGGCTCGGCGCCGGTGCCGCGAATGGTCATCGATTGAGAGGCACAGATGGTGGTGTCGAAAAACAGTCTTGGATTCGCACCTCCCGGCTCTGGGGGAACCTCGATCAGATGAGGACCTGGAAGGGTGGACGCCTGCTCAATGGCGGCCCGTAGGGTGCAACCGAAGCCGTCGGCGAGGCATATCCCGTTGCCCACCTCGGAGTCGTGGCCGTCATCCCAATTGTCGACCACGAAAGTGTCGGCAATGGCTGGAGAGCTGGGGCAGAGAATGAAAAGGAAGATCGAGGTGACGGCAAGAAGAATCGGCGAATATCGGCGCATGAAGAGCTCCTGGTAGTGGGGTTCGAGTCCCGTAGGAGCAAAGGCGATGCCGGCGGTGCGGCCGGGAGAAAGCTCCGATACTTGGCGGGGTTTTGTGAGGGGGACCCCCTTCAGTCCCAGATTTGGAGCTCCGCGGAGCCCCAAATGTGGGATTCTTCACCGACCGACGTCAATTCGGATCGCCCTCCGGGGATGGATCCGCGGCGGCAGCCAACGCCTCGATCCGAGCTTTGACCTCGGCCGCTTCCGTGGACGACGGTTCCGCCTCGAGCGCCTTGGTGATCGCATCCATCCCGTCTTGTAGATCTGAGCCGGCGACGCTTCCGGTCGTCCGGTAGCGGCATTCCGCTCGGCGTTGATGGAATTGAGCCCACAGGAGATGCCGTAGGCTCTGCCAACCGCCCTGGGTCGAAAGCCCGCGCAACGAGCGTGCCGCGGCGGCGAATGTTGCGCTGGAAGAGTGGCCTGAGGCACAGAGGGCCGCAGCTTCGAGGATCTGCAATCGGCCGAGATGCACGTCGGCGTCGAAGGGAAAACGGTCGGAGAGGGGCAGCATCCAATCGCGGGCTCGTCGCAGCTCGGTGATCAGGTCTTGAAGCCCGGCGTCTGAGGGCTCGGAGGGCTTTGCTGCGGATTGTCCGGGCAGCAGCTGCCCGGACAGTCGATCCCGGGCGTAAACCGCGACTAGGCCCGCGAAATTCATCCGGCCGGAGACATGCTCGGGATTGAGCTCGAAAAGCCGCTGGAACGTTCCTTGGGCTCGATCATAGGTCGAGGAGGGGTCCACGCCCCGGGCGACTTCCCACTCCACACGCGTCCACTCCGCCATGCCCAGGTTGCTGAGGGCCGACACATAGTCCGGGCTGATCCGCAGGGCACGCTCGCAAGCATCTCGTCCCGCGTTCAGGGCATTCTCCACTGACGACGGCTCGACGGCATCGAGGTGGCGAAGCCCGTAGTAGGCGGATTCGGTCCAGGTCAAGCAGATGGAATTCCAAACCCGAGCCTCGGCGGAGGGAATGCCGTTGAGGCCCTGATGCAAAGCTTCTACGGCGCGGCCGTAGGAAGCTCGGGGATCCTTACCCACAGCATCGAGGGCTTGGCCGTGGCGAGTCCAAGCGATGCCGAGGCTCTGGCGTCCGAAGGCCGAGCTCGGGGACATCTCGATCGCACGGGATAACGCCAGGGCCGCCTGCTCGTATTTCTCGGGCGTTGGACGTCCCACCTCCCCCAAGGCCTGGGCGTGCGCCAAAAGAGCGTTGCCCAAGTTTTGAAGCTCTAAGTATCCCGCCTCGGGATGGTCGAGCAGGGCCCGGGCGTCGGCGGCTAGCCGTTCGGCGGGCTGCAGGAGCTCTTCCGCATGGCCTCGTCGGCTCAATTGCGCCAACAGCCGACGCCAACGGACCTCGATGGCAAGGCTTCGATTTCGCAGACCGTCGGGTTGCACCTCGACGGCGTGGGCGCAGGCGGTCTCCGCGTCGTCGAAATGCCTTTGCCATGCCTCGGTCGATCTGCCGATCTCCAAGTCGGCTCGGGCGGCGGTCATTCGGTTTTCACATAAGCGACGATAAAGCTGTGGCGCGCTCGGGGCCCGCAGCAGAGCCTGCTCCAGGAGCTCTTCCTCCGACTGCAACGCGTGATCGGTGGCGTCGGCGTCCTCACTCATAAAGGTCGACGTCGCCTGCTCGCGGTAGGTGTCGGCGAGGATCAGGGCGGCTTCGAATCGCCACGGCTCGAGCTCCATAAGCCGGCCCGCCCATTCGAGAGTGTGGTCGTGCTGCCCTGAAATCAAGGCGTCGAGCGCCCGGATCATGAGCTGATCTCCCCGCCCCAAACCCTCTGGACCGAGCTCCGCTCCAGCCAGGGTCGCGAGGTTTGGCAGGCGATCCCGTAGATCTTGCCGAATGCGTGCTTTCAGCCGACGTCTCTCCTCGGGATCCCGCTGCAGCTCAACTTCCCGAAGCCGTTCTCGGGCATCACCCAACAAGGCCAGAGCTAGGTCCAAGTGCCAGGAGGGATCGTCGAAGCCGGCGTCTCGGGATCGTCTTAGGGCCTCCGCCGCGCGATCGGAACGACCCAGGGCGAGCTCGGCTCGACCCAAGGCGTACAGGCCGGCCGCCGCTGCCTGGCCGTCGGCGCGCGCGACCTCTGCCGCCAGTCGATCCAACTCCTTGAGCAGGAGGTCACGGGTAGGCTGAATGGAATGACGGGGTAAGAGCTGCGCGTAGCGGGCCCGGGCTTCGATTTCCGTGGCCCGTCGAGCGAAGATCTCGGCATCGCGAGTTTGCCGTTGAGCGATCAACTGACCGGTCACTCCCCAAATCGAGGAGCCCAGGGCCAACAGCAGCAAAAGCAGACCGGCCAGGAATAGCCTCGGGCTGCGCTCCGCCCTCCGCACCCAACGTCCGAGGATGCCGACACCCCGGGCTGCGGTCGCCGATCCATCCAGATATCGCTGTAAGTCCCTTCCTAGGGCGCCCGCGTCGGGATAGCGACGTTTAGGATCTTTCTCCATGGCTTTTTGGACGATGTGGGCGAGCTCAGCCGGTGTCTCACGGTGCACCGCATGGGCGAGGGGTGGCTCGTGCTCCAGAACTTGGAAGATTGCACCGACTCCGGTGGCGTCGAATGCCATCCGTCCAGTCAGGATTTGGTAGAGCACTGCTCCGAGGGAAAAAATGTCGCTTCGGGCGTCCACCTCGGCGCCCCGCGCCTGCTCCGGCGAGAGGTAGCCGGGGGTACCGAGCACGTGGCCGGTCTCGGTCAGACGGGTCTCAGCCGCTATTCGAACGATGCCGAAGTCGAGCACAAAGGCCCGTAGCGACCCGTCGGCCTGTTCCTCCACCAGCAGATTGCTCGGTTTGAGATCGCGATGCACGAGGCCGGCTCGGTGGGCGGCCTCCACGGCCCCGACGACCTGTTTCATCAGCTCGATACGACGTCGGATCGGTAGCCGCCTGCACACGGCGTCCAAGGGCTCGCCGTCGACGTATCGCATGGCGATGAAGCCACGACCGCCGGGGGTCCTGCCGACTTCGAAAATCTCACAGATGGAAGGATGATCGAGGCCGGCTTGAACCCGTGCCTCCCGTTCCCGGCGAGCCGCACGCCCCTCGTCGTCTTCGGCGAAGATCTTGAGGGCTACGAACCGATCTTGGTCCGGGTCCCGGGCTTTGAAGACTTCGGAATCGGCCCCGCGGCCGATTGGAATGCCGGTTTCGTAGCGCATGGCTTGTTCCTGAGAAATCAGATGTCGATCGCCAGCTCGCCGAGGCGTCGGTAGAGCGTGGTTCGGCCGATGCCGAGCTCGCCGGCAGCAGCGCGGACGTTGCCGTCGTGGGACTCCAGCACGTCCGTCAGGATGCGACGTTCCACTTGCTCGAGCCGTGCTTTTAGGGTGCCGGTGTTGGGTACCGGCTCTAAGGGCGTCGCCGTGGGGCCGCGCGATCCGGCGATCTCTGCCTGCAAATGTCGAGTCTGCAACAGCTGACCGTCCTCTACGAAGAGGGCGGCGCGGGTCATCTCTCGCTCCAGTTGGCGGATATTGCCGGGCCACGAGTAGGCTGCCAGGGCGTCGAGGGCCGCCCGGGAGATGCCCTGGGGGCGCCGATGGGCCTCAGTGGCTGCGCGGGACAGAAAATGAGCGGCCAAGCTCGGTAAATCTGCCGGGCGTCGACGCAGGGGTGGCAACGTCAGGCGACAGTCGGCGATGCGATGGAAGAGGTCGAGGCGGAAGGCACCGTCGGCGATCCGCCGGTTGATGTCTTGGTTGGTGGCGGCGATGATCCGAGCTTGGGCCGGCCGAGCGGTTCTAGCGCCCAGACGATACACCTGTCCCTCCTGCAAGACCCGCAGGATCTTGGCTTGGGTGGGCCGCGACATGTCGCCGATTTCGTCCAAGAACAACGTGCCGCCGTCCGCCTGCTCGAATTTTCCGGCCCGCGCATCGACACCGGTGGCAACCCCTTTTTCGATACCGAAAAGCTCGGCTTCCAGAAGATCCTCGGGCAAGGCCGCGCAGTTGATGGCAATCCAGGGGTGCTCCCGCCGCGGAGAGGCGTCGTGGATGTACTTGGCGAGCACTTCCTTGCCGGTTCCGGTCTCGCCTTGAATCAGCACACTGACGTCGCCTCGGGCGATGCGCGCGGCTTCGTCGAAGAGCCCGAGCATGTCCGGATCCAAGGTCGCGGGCTGAGGCAAAGGGGGTGCGGTCGCGTTCTCCGGGCTGGAGGGGAGGTCGGCTTCGCTGTGGCCGAGCGCCAGCGCTGCCAACCGGCCCACCAGCTCGAACATGGGCTCAACTCCCTGGGTGTGCAGCTCTGGAGAGAAGCGTGCCCTAACCACCAGGGATCCGGATTGGATTTCAGACCACTCAGTGGCCGAGTCCGCCCCGGGAGGCTCTGGGTTGGCGTCCTCTAGAGATGCTTCGAAGAGCAAAGCGGTCTCGGGCCCGTCTAGCCGAAGGATTTCCAGCTGCCGACAAGGGAACGATAGGAACAGGGCTCGACCCGCGGTATGAGCCACTTGGCCGGCGGCGGATGCTCGTCGCTCGGCCGCGACCTTAAAGTAGCCCTCAAGGCTGGTCACGACCTCGGGCAGTGCGTGGGTCACGAATTCCCGCACGGAGCCCACGGAAAGGGTCTCCTGAGGAGCTCCCGCGACCGCTTGTTCGAGGTGTCCGGGCCCGGCGATGTCCAAACGGACGGCCGTCTCGGTTTCCTCGGGCGCGACCCGTTCCAACACGCAGGCCAAAGAGCCGAATTGCAACGGAGTGTCGGCGTCGACGGGTTCGGCGCCGTGGAGCCGAAGCCCGGCGATGTAGGTGCCGTTGGACGAGCCGAGGTCCTCAACGCTGACCCTGTCGCCTTGGGTGACCAGCTTTGCGTGTCGACGGGAAACGGTCGGGTGGTCGAGCAACAGATCGGCCTCGGCGCTGCTGCCCACCACCAGCCCTCCCTCATGGAGGGGATGGGCGATTCTGCGGCCTTCACGGCGCTCCACTAGTGTCCACCGGTGGCTCAAATCAGCCCCTTGATCATCGGAACGGTTGTGGGCACGGTGAGGGGCTCAAAGCAGAGGGGTGTCGGAATCAGCATCGATTCGCGGATAGTCATGCGCGAATGGTATCGCGTCGAGAGAGGTCGCAGAGAGGTCTGCCAGGTGGTGTCGAGGTCGGGATCGAAGGGCGCAGAATTTTTTGCCCTTGGCGCGCTCACTTGCTAAAATGAGGGTCTAATTCCGGCATCCTGTCGGCAGAATCCCCTCATTCTTATCGCAATTTGGAAGGGCTTTGGTGAATAGCTGGGCCACGGGGTTGATAGTGGTACGCCCCTATAGCTGTGCTCGGCTGATACGTTCTCAACATTTCGCGATGGGCTCTCGTCCCCACAGATTGGCTGCAGTTAGCGACAGCGGCCACAAGGAGAAACGAATGACATTTAGAAAAGTGTTGGTGGCCTCGCTAGGAGTGTGCTTGGCATTGCTTCCGCTGGCTTCAGCATCCATGGCCGCGGAAGGCAAACGTTCCGCGCGCTTCCTGACTGGCCCCCAAGACGGCGAGGCCATCGACTTGGCCCTCAGCTACCTCCACGCCAACTACAAATCGCTCCATCTGACCCCCGCGGATCTGAGCGAGCTGAAGGTGACCGACCAATACGTCACTGCCCACAACGGCACCACCCACATTTTCTTCGGCCAACGCCAAAACGGTATTCCGGTGTTCAACGGTCTCATCGGTGTGCACGTCGCGTCCGACGGCAGCATCATCCATCTGACCAACGGTTTCGTCTCGGATCTGGCTTCCAAGATCACCACCACCTCGGCCCAATTGGGCGCCGAGGAGGCGATCTTAAAGGCTGCTGATCACCTCGGCATGAGCGCTGTGGCGCGGGCTCCCCGCCTGTTGGAAGCCGATGGCAGCCGTGACTCCGCCGCCCTCTACGACGGCGCCGGCATCTCCCGTCGCGACATCCGGGTGCATCAAACCTACATCCCCAAAGACGGCGCCGTTCGCCTGGCTTGGCAGATCGAGATCGATCAAATCGGCTCGTCCGACTGGTCGGACCTGATGGTCGACGCGGAGAACGGTGCGCTGCTGGGCGAGCACAACCGCACGCAACATGTCGACGGTGAGGACAATGTCGGCACCGTGCCCCAGGACATCTACTTTGTCTTCCCGCTTCCCGGTGAGCATCCCGAGGATGTCGGCCAAGTGGACGTGGTCGGGCCCGCGGATGCGACGGCTTCCCCCCACGGTTGGCACGATACCGACGGCATCGCCGGCGGCGAGTTCACCAATACCCGTGGCCGCAACGTCGACGCCTATGACGACATCGACGCCGACAACTCGCCGGACAACACCTACGTCAGCGGTGGCGCCATGAGCCCCTTGGACTTCGACTACCCGTTTGATCCGGGTCAGGGCCCCACCGGTGGCACCAACCGCGAGGCGGCGATCGTCAATTTGTTCTATTGGAACAACATCATGCACGATCTCACCTACCACTACGGCTTTGATCCGGCCTCCGGAAATTTCGAGAGCGCGGATCCGGTGAACGCCGAGGCCCAAGACGGCTCCGGCACCAACAACGCCAACTTCTCGACCCCCGCCGAAGGCAACCGCCCGCGCATGCAGATGTTCGTCTGGACCGCGCCGCCGAAATTTGTGATCAACAGCCCGGTGAGCATCGCCGGAACCTATGACGCCGGTGGCGCCAACTTCGGCGCGGCCCTGGCTGGTCAAACCGGTAATCTGGCCCTGGTCAACGATGGTGACGACGAGGGCGGCACCGGCTCGACCACCGATGCCTGCCAAGCCTTGCCCGCCGGCTCCATGACCGGATTGATCGCTTTGATCGACCGCGGCTCCTGTGAGTTCGGTCTCAAAGTGCTCAACGCCGAGAATGCCGGTGCCATCGCCGCGGTGGTGGTCAACAATCAGGGTGACGGCGTGCTCAACATGGGTCCGGGCGTCAACGGTGGCTCCGTCACCATCGCCGGCATGTTCATCGGTCAGAGCACGGGTGATCTGGTCAAGGCCGAGCTCTTCGGTAGGAACGGAGGGACTGTCAACGTGACCCTCGCTGCCGCGATCGATCCCGATCGCGATAGCGACTTCGACGCCGGCGTGATTTCCCACGAATACGGTCACGGCATCAGCATCCGTCTGACCGGCGGTCCCAACAACGTCTTCTGTCTGCAAGGCGACGAGCAGGCCGGTGAGGGTTGGAGTGACTTCTGGGCCCTGGTGCTCTTTGCCGACGAAACCGATACCCGTGCGACGACCCGTGGTGTGGGCAACTACCTGATCTTCGAGGATGAGAACGGAAGCGGTATCCGCAACTTCCCGTACTCCACAGACCTGTTGGTCAATCCCCAAACCTACGCCGATATCAACGGCACCAATGTGCCCCACGGTGTGGGTGAAATCTGGGCCGGAATGTTGTGGGAGCTGTATTGGAACCTGGTGGACAAACACGGTTTCGACACCGATCTCTACAACGGCACCGGTGGCAACAACCTGACCATCCAGCTGATGATCGACGGTCTGAAGCTGCAGGGTTGTGCTCCGACCTTCGTGGCCGCTCGCGACGCCATCTTGACCGCAGACGCCAACGACAACGGCGGCGCCAACGCCTGTGAGATCTGGCGCGCGTTCGCCAAGCGTGGTGTGGGCACCGGCGCTTCCGCCGGCACCACCGCGGTGGGTGACGAAACCGAGGACTTCACGGTCCCGGCTGAGTGTGTGGTCGACCTCTTCGCCGACGGTTTCGAGTCCGGTGATACCACCATGTGGGACAGCACCACTCCGTAAGCTCGGTGACGTAAGCTCGGTGAGAAGGAGCCGATCCGTCCATAGGATCGGCTCGTCTCTACCCACGAAAAAAGGCTCGGGTCTCCCGAGCCTTTTTTCGTATCCGTTCCACAGGCGTTGCCGTCGACACCCGGACGAGAGTGTCTTGATATGCTCCCATAGAAGAGATTGCATATCCGCAGACCCTTGCACATCCGTAGGCAACATGGTCTGTTCCCACGCTGGAGACCCCCTTGACCCAATTCGACACCATCGACGACGACAGCTTGCGGGTGTTGGTGCACACCTTCTACGACGACGTTCGGAAGGACCCTCTGCTCGGACCGATCTTTGAGATTCGGATCGGTGCTTCTTGGCAGCGCCATATGGACCGCATGGTGGACTTTTGGTCGTCGGTGTTGCTGGGAACCGGTCGGTTCCGCGGCAACCCGATGCTCAAGCACGCCTTGATTCCAGATATCTCGGAAGCCCACTTCGACCGCTGGATGGAGCTTTTCAAGCTCACCGTGCATCGTCTGTACATGCCGGAGCAGGCGGCTCTCATCTTGATGAGAGCGGGCAATATGCGTCGAGGTTTGGAGCGATACGCGGTAGCTAGGCCCGTGCTGCAAGTGGTGGGATGAGCTGGCATTCCTCCCAAGCGATTAAGAATCTGTTGCGCTGCTCACGGCCTTGAGAAAGAGGCCGTCATGAGAAGGCCGTGACGAAGGAGATGGTGATGGCAAAGTGGGTTCGCCGGAGCTTGATGGTGGTTGCTCTTTTGGCCGCGGCGTTCGCGGTTTTCGTCTTTCTACCCCTTGAAGCCCTGGAGGCTCCCAGCACCCCGCCCGAAAAGGTCGCCGAGCTAGAAGCCCGAGCTGAAGATCATTTTTCATTGATCGAGCAAGGCCGCAACCTCGACCTCCCGTTCCCCGCCATGCCCAAACGCGCGGAGAATCCGTCCACCGACGCCAAGGTCGAGCTGGGCAGGTTGCTCTACTTCGATCCCCTCCTCTCGGGTGACGACTCGGTCTCTTGCGCCCACTGCCATCATCCGGATCTCGGCCTTTCCGACAACCGTGGGCGTTCCATGGGCAAAGGGGGCGAAGGCTTGGGTCCGGAGCGCCGGGGCGGGGCGCTTTTGCGCCGTGGCTCGCCCACGGTGTGGAACTCGGCGTTCAACCACCTGCAATTCTGGGACGGCCGGGCGACGGACCTCGAAGATCAAGCGGCCAAGCCGATCGTCGACCCCAACGAAATGGCCGAGCAGCCGGATCGCTTGGTGCAGCAGCTCAAGGGCATCGATTCCTATGTTCAGCTATTCAACGAAGCCTTCGACGGCACCGGTGACGAAAGCATCACTTTTGAGAACGTCACCTTCGCCATCGCCGCCTTTGAGCGCACCCTGGTGTCGTTCGATTCCCGTTTCGACCGATACGCCAGGGGTGATCGGGGTGCGCTCAGCGAGTCCGAACGTCGCGGCCTCAACGTCTTCCGCTCCCTCAAGACCCGCTGTTTCGAGTGTCACAACATGCCCACCTTCGCCAATCGTGATTTCAAGGTGATCGGGGTTCCCGATCCGGAGGATCTCGAGGCGCCGGATCTCGGGCGAGCGGAGATCGCCGGTGGGTCGGCCTACGATCACGCCTTCAAGGTGCCGACCCTGCGCAACATCGCCTTGACGGCGCCCTACATGCACAACGGCGCCTTCGAAACCCTGGCGGAAGTGATCGACTTCTATGAAAAAGGTGGCGGTGTCGGGCAGGGGATGGATCTACCCAATCTGGACGACAAGATTCGGGTTTTCACCTTGCTGCCCCAGGAACGTAAAGATCTGATCGCCTTCCTGCACGCCCTCACCGACGAGAGCCGCAAGCCGACGATTCCGGACAGCGTGCCTTCGGGCCTGCCCGTGGTGGCGTCGCTGCCGAACCAAAGCCCGGAGATGGCTGCGTTCACCCCCGAAACGCCCTCGCCTCGGCAAGTGGAGATCGAGCGCGAAGACACGAAGCTCTTCGTCCGGGAAGGACAGCGGATCCAAGACGCCATCGACCTGGCAAAACCCGGGGATACGGTGGTGATCGATCCGGGTGTTTACCACGAGACCCTGACCCTCGACATGTCCTATCTGGTGCTCGAAGGCCGTGAGGTCGATGGCCGGCGACCGGTGTTGGACGGTCGTGGCATCCTTTCCGACGGCTTGATCGGCTCGGGCTCCAATATCGTGATTCAAGGCCTGGACGTGCGGAATTACACCGCCAACGGTCTGATGATCAACCTCGGCAAAGACATCACCTTCCGCGATCTAAAGCTCGACAACACCGGCCTCTACGGGGTGTATCCGGTGGAGGTCGCCGGGGTCGTGGTGGAGAAGTGCGAGGTGGTCGGCACCCGCGACGCCGGCATCTACGTGGGCCAATCCAAGGACATTGTGGTGCGGGGAAATCGAGCCTACGGCAATGTGACCGGCATTGAGATCGAGAATTCCGTCAATGCCTTGGTGGAAGACAACGACGTTTTCGACAACACGGGCGGTATTTTGGTCTTTGGATTGCCCAACAATCCGTCCAAGGTGTCCCGAGATTGCCGGGTGCTCGGCAATAGGGTCTACGAAAACAACCGCGCCAACTTCGGTGACCCCACGGCGATCGTCAGCAAGGTTCCGGCCGGCACCGGCATCTTGGTGCTCGCCGGAGATGAGGTCGAAATAGCCCACAACGAGATCCGCGACAACCACTCCTTCGGCATTGGTGTCGCGAGCTTGAACACCCTGCTCGGGGCGGCGGAATTCGATATCGACCCCTATTCCGATCGGGTTTGGGTCCACAGCAACCAATACCGAGGCAACGGCACCGCTCCAGACGCCTTTGTGGTCGACGCGGGATTTTCCGGCAAAGACTTGCTCTGGGATCTGACCGGCTCCGGAAACCGCTGGGACGATCCAGAGGCCAGTCGGCTGCCGTATGCATTGCCTGGATCCGGTTGGTCCACCATCCAACGGAAAGCCAATAGTCGGTTGTGGCGTTTGTTGGCATCGCTGTGACCCGGCAAACTCGAATTTGAGCAACACCCGACTCTGCGAGGTACACATTGAGATTCTTTATGTTTGATCGAAGCGCTCGGGACCGGCGAAGTCAGACCCCTCGGAACATCGGACGGCTCTTGCCGATCGCCCTTATGACGACCCTGGTGCTCGGCGGTATCGGTGTCAGTGCCGCGTGGGCTCAGCCCGTGCGGGTGGACGGTAGCGGCGATGTCTCTACGGGCGACGGTCCGACGGCACCGTGCGAAGACGGCATCGTTCGGGACGACGGATCGGCCGAAACCGCCTGGGGGTGGGTGCCGACGGTGGTCGATGGGCGTTACGTTCAAGAATTCGCCTTGGACGAGATGCCCAGCAACAACATGGACCGCTTCTGCGTGTGTTGGCGCCGCACCAACACCGACACCGAGATCGATTTCGAGGTGCACTTCTACCGCCACGAGCGCTTCATCGACGAGGACGACGGCACGGTGGTGTGGGTGCCCGAGCTGGAGCCCTATGCGGTGGTGCCCGCCCACGGCTCGAATATCACCGACGAGGTGGCCGGCACCTGGGTGGAGGTGGATTTGGGAGGCGTCGAGCCGCCCATCGGACCCTATTTTTCCGTGGGGGTCAAATGGGATCCGTCCCAAGAAAATTCATTCTTCGTTTGTGGCGACACCACGGTCGAGACCCCTCGCTCCAACGTCTGGTTCATCGACGATCGAGCGTCCGGTTGGACCTCCGTGCTCAACACCATCGACCCGATCTTCAACGTCCACCGGGCGTTCATGATGCGCCTGGTCCCAGGCCCTCAGCTGCCGGCGGCCATCGAGGTCCCGGGGCCGGACGTCAAAGGCCTGTTGATCCTCGCCCTCGCCATCGGCCTGGTCGCCGCCTGGGTGGTCCGTCGGCTGTAGGCCTTTCGCCCGTAGTCGTCCGGGCCGACGGCCTGGCGAGATCGTGCCTACCGCACCCGGAGCACAATGCGACCGTCGGTGGCTTTGAGGGTGACTTGGTCACGCTCGATGCTTTCCACCAAAAGGCCCGCGACCAGCTGGCCCACCTCGACCTGTTTGCCGTTGATCTGGGCGAATGGCGAGGAGGGATTCCAGACGATGAAGTCGAGCACGACCTTGCCGTCTCCCAGGTCGGCTTCGAGCACAAAGACGTTGGTATTGCCCACCTGGCCGATGGTCTCCGGCGGCTCGATGAGCTTGGGAAGATCCCGGCCCTCTGGATCCGTCGGCTCGGAGCTCATCGCCACGGGCTCCGATGACGCCACCAGGGTCTGAGGCTGCACGGTTTCGGGCTGCACAGCCTCAGATTCCACAGGCTCGGTCTGCACAGACTCAGATTCCACAGGCTCGGTCTGCACAGACTCAGCGGTTGGGCGCGCAGCCGCCGGCTCGGCCCGCGCCGGGGCCGCTGTGGGCACGGGCGTCGGCCTTGGAGCCTCGCCTGGTGGTGTCGGCTCGGTGGCTGGAGCGTTCTCGGGGGTCGAGGCCTCGGTCGGGGTCGGCTCGGGGGCCCGCTGGGGAGCCGAGCTTGGTTGCTTTGGGACCTCCTGGGCGGGCTCGGCTACCACGGACGTGAGTTTGGGCTCGCTCTCGCTCCCTGAATCGGCGGCTCGGTTCGTCAGCCACCAAACCCCTAGACCGCCACCTCCGGCCGCGAGAACGCCGAGCAACACCCCGACCGCTAGGCCGACACCCATCTTCGATCCGGTGGGCAGATGGGCCCGGGGCTCCCGATAAACGGCTTTGCCTTTGGCTCCGCCACCCGCTCGCTCCTCAGCCTCCTGCTCGGCTGCTTCCTGTCTCGCCTTGCGCAACGCTTCGTTGATCAAGCTCATCCGTGGCCCTCCAGATCCCGAATGGCCCGTCGAGCTTGCCGCCATCCCAGTCGATCACGCCCCTCCACATAACCGCAAAGCAACGTCTTGTCGGCGACGGCATTGACCAACCGGGGCACGCCGCGGGAGTAGCGGTGGATCGCCCAAACCGCCCAAGGGCTGAAGGTCGGCCGCCCGTTGGCGCCGGCGATCTGCAGCCGGTGCTGTAGGTAGAAATCGGTTTCGTGACGGTTGAGGGGTGTGAGGTGATAACGCACCGTGATCCTCTGGCGCAGCTGGCGCAGCTCGTGGCGATCGAGCTTTTCTCGCAGCTCGGGCTGACCCATCAGCACGATTTGGAGGAGCTTGCGCTGGTCGGTTTCGAGATTGGAGAGCAGCCGGACCTGCTCCAACAGCTTGTCCGAAAGATCTTGGGCCTCGTCGATGATCAGCACCACATCGCGACCTTCGGAGAGCTCCGAGAGCAGAAATTGGTTCAACCGCTCCATCAAGCGCAGACGGTCGTTGCCCTTATACGACAACCCGAGCTCCTTGAGGATGGCCCGCAAGAGCTGGATCTCGGTCATCGTGGGATTGAGAATTAAAGCGGTGGAGAAATCGGCGCCCAGCTCCTCCAAAAGCGCCCGACAAAGGGTCGTCTTGCCGGCTCCGACCTCGCCCGTGAGCTGGATGAAGCCCTTGCGTTGCGAGATGCCGTAGAACAGATGGTCATAGGCCTCGCGGTGACGCTTGCTGTAGAAGAGAAACTTGGGGTCCGGCGTGATGGAGAAGGGTGATTCTCTCAGCTCGTAGAAGCCTTCGTACATAACACCGGAACACTATCCCAGAGAGCTGCCACTCCGAAACGACCCGCGTCCGGAGGGGTGTGGCTTCGTGCTGGGCCCTGCTCTGACGATTCAGGCCATGGATCTTCCGGCCAGCAGACTCTTGGCGATCATGTAGTCGGCGGTGCCGTGGCCTTGCTCGAATTGCTCCACCACCGAGGTGAGAAGCCGGCGACTGGTGAGCTCGGCGGTGGTGTCTTCATGGAGCTGGAACAGGCTGCAGGCAGCCCGCAGCTTCCAAGCCAGGGCTCCTTGGCGATCCGCGACTTCTAAGGAGCGCTGTAGAAGCTCGTCGGCCCGTGCTCGGATCTCCGGGTAAGAACCCTCGATTTCGACCAAGAGGTTGGCTTGGAGCCGCAGCAGCTCGGCCTCGTACCAGCGGTCGTCGGTTTCTTCGGCCAGCTTGACCCCTTGCTCCAACGACTCCATGGCCTTCTCCAAGCGACCCGCGTGGCGTCTGGCATGGGAGAGCATCAGCAGATCGACATTCTGAAGCTGCACCAAACCCAACTGTTGGGCGGCGACCATCTTCTTCTCCAACACGTCCAGCAGGCTGGCGGCAGCGGCGGGATTGGGCTCGAAGATCACCGAGCGGAGCTGGGGTGCCAGGCTGATGGCATAGCCGTGCTCCTCGCTGAGGGCGGCGGCCTTCAGATGAAGCTCCTTGGCCCGGGCCGCGTCGCCGCACAATAGGAAGAGGGTGGAGGCGACACTGGAGGCATTGAGCTGGCTGAAGGCATGGCCGATCTCGTTGGCGAGCCGGCAGCCTTCCAAGGCCCAGCGTCGAGCGTCGTCGCTGCGGCCCATGTACCATTGATTCAACCCACCGAAGACCCTGCCGAAGACCCGACCTTCCACCAAGGGGAAGCTCTGGAAGACCTCGCGCATATTGACCTGGTCGCTCAGCTCTAGGCCGTCTTCGAAGCAATCTTGCGCCGCCTTGAGGGCACCCTTGCGAAGGTAGGAAGCTCCCAAGGTGACATTGGCCAACAGGCGGGCATAGGGCCCCGCGTCTTCTTGGCTGAGCACCTGTGCCCGGGCTCGCTCGGCGATTTCGATCGAGGTGGGAATCTCGGCACGCATCCAATGGTAGACCCAGCGTCCGCAACGGACATAGAAGAGCCGGGGATCTCCGGTGGCTTGGCATTGATCTTCCGCCAACCGAAAAGCTTCACCGCTCTCGGGCTCGCTGTAGCCGCGGGTGGCGAATAGCGCCACGCCCAGATTTTTGGCCAGACCGATCCTCGTGCTGGTGAGCAGCGGCGAGTCGTCCACCGACTCCAAGAGCTGCTCCGCCCGGCGGATCTGCTCCACGGCCGTGCCGTAGGCGCCACGGGTCATGGCGATCTCCGCTGCCCGATCGTATTGGGAGACGGCCTTCGCCGGCTGCTCGCCGAGCTCGTAGTGCATGGCCAGGGCATGGGCGGGGTGGGCGCCCCGTTTCGGTTGCCACTTTTCGATCGACGAAGCCACCACTCGATGACAGCGCACCGCGTCCTCGGAGCTCAGCCGCTGGCGCAGCACCCGGCGGTAGATGTTGTGCAAAAAGGCATAGCGCTTGGCCTTGCGTCCGTTGCTCAGGATCGTGCTCGGCAAGTTTCGAACGAAGGCGCGTCGACGGGCGAGCTGGTCCAGCACCCGCTCGCAATCCGGAATCGGAACCTTGGCCGCGGCCGCGACCACCGGCAGCAGGAAGCGCTCACCGGCAATGCTCGCCACCTCGAGCAGCCGTTGCTCCTCCTCGCCGGCCCGTTGGAGCAGGCTTTCCAAGATTCGGAAGAGATCCATCGAGAGGAGGTCGTCACCCGGGTCGTCCGGAGTCTCGTCCTCCAGAATTTGCAGCGAGGTCTCGCGATCCCGCAGCAACACTTCCGCCAAGTGGGCGGAGAAGAGCGGATTGCCGCCGGCGTGTCGATGCACCAGCTCGGTGATATCCGGGGTGATCTGCCATTCCGAATGCTTCGAGATCAGCATTTGGGTGATCTCGGCCGGCTCGAGGAGCCTCAGAGGTATCTCACGGGCGAGATCCCGCAGGGTGAGGTCTTCGAGAATCCGTTGCAGACTTTCCGAGGCGGATGCCAGCTCGCTGGTGCGCAGGGTGCAAATCACCAACAACCGAGCGGATTCGATCCGTCGCGCCAAAGCGGAAAGCAGCTCGAGCGTCGGCGCGTCGGACCAATGGAGATCCTCCAACACCAACACCATGGGCCGACGCCGGCACAGGGCGTCGAGGGCTTCGAGCAGCTCCAGCAACCGCCGGGCCGGACCGGCACCGAGGGTGCGGCGGACGATGTCGTCGCGCTCTTCTTCTTCGATGATCCACGGCATCTGCATCAACCAGCTGGGTGCCCACTGCAGCAGCACCCGTTTGACCGCGCGGCCGTGGGGGCCGCGACACAGACGCCCGAGGGCTTCGAGCACGGGCAGGAAGGCCTCGCCGGAGCCGTGAAATTCGAGGCATCTTCCCTCGGCCAGGGATAGATCGAAGCCGGAGCTTTGCAGACCCTGGGTGAATTTTCTCACCAGCGTGGATTTGCCGATGCCGGGCTCACCGCTGATGAAAAACATCTGGCGGTTGCCCTCGAGAGCGCGGGACCAAGCCGCGCTCAGAATGTCGAGCTCGTTACCCCGTCCGGGCAGTGGCATCTGCGGAGCCGGCAGCTTTCCTTCCTTGAGCGTGAGGTCCTGAAGATCGCTGCTGACCAAACCGGTTTCAGAATCGGTGATCGAAGGGCTGCTCTGCATCAGCGGCCCGGAATCCTCGTCCGAGAAAAGCCGCAGCAATCGTTTGAGGCTTTTCGCCACCTCCGGGGCCTGTTGGGGGCGTAGGGCGGGATCCTTCTCCAACAGGTGGTCCAGGGTTTTCGACAGCTCCATGGGCAAATCGGTGCGCAGCCGATGGACCGGGGTCGGGTAGTGGGAGCAAATCTGTTGCAGGGTTTCGGCCACACCCTTGCCCCGGAACGGAGAATTTCCGGTGCACAGCTCATAGAGCAGAACGCCGAGGGAGAAGAGATCCGAGCGGCCGTCCAGCTTTTGACCCTTGGCTTGCTCCGGAGACATGGCGCGCAGGGTGCCCAGCACCTGGCCGACCTCGGCTTCGTCCTCGACCACGCTGTCGCCGTCGGGTAGGCGGAAACGTTTGGCCAACCCGAAGTCGAGAAGCTTCACCCGGCTCTCGGTGGTGATCATGACGTTTTCGGCTTTGAGATCTCGATGCACGATGCCCTGTTGATGGGCGACGCTCAGGGCTTCGGCGATTTGGCAGCCGATCTCGAGAATCTCGGAGACGGTGAAGGCTTTTTCCCGCTGCAAGGCGCGCAAGGGGGCGCCCTCCACCAGCTCCATGACGATGAAGTCGCCTTCGTCCAGCTCCAAGAAATCGTAGATTTGCACGATCGCGGGATGGTTGAGCCGCGCCGCCAAACGGGCTTCTTGACGGAATCTTTGCCGGTGAGCCTCGTCCTCGATGGCGTCCTCATGGATCGCCTTGATCGCCACATCCCGTTCGAGGGTCTGGTGATGGGCGCGATAGACCTCGCCCATGCCCCCTCGGCCCAGACGCTCACCGAGTTGGTAAGAGCCCAGCTTGGGGGGCAGTCTTTCAGGTGGAGGGGCTTTTCTCTGTATGTCCACAATCGTCGGCGTAGGAGCGTAAACAGTCACAACTCACATCACTTCCAGTTTCGGTCGTGATCCTTGGACTCTCCGGGAGCTCGAATCCCGAGAACCAGCTTCTCATCACATCAGACCGAGCTGTCGCAAGCGTTGGTTCAATCCCTTGACCGACACCCGCAAAGCACCGGCCATCGATTCGCGATCACCGCCGTGGAGGTCGAGCGCCGCGACGAGCTCGTCGCGAGTCAGCTGGCTCGGCTTCCGAATGCGGGTCGACTTGTCGACCAGACGGTAGAGCGCGGTTCGAGAGATTCCCAAGGCGTGAGCCGTTGGCTGAAAGAGCCATTGATTGGCGGCGAGGGCCTCTAAGAGCTCGTCTTCGTTGATCTCGGACGCCGGCCGAAACTTGGCCTTAGTCGAAGCCTTGACCGGCATTGAGCCGAGAGCACCGCCGGTGGACCGGCGGCGGTTTTGCCGAGGCAGATCGAACGACGAAACCGGCTCTTCCGCTAAAGGCTGATCACTTTGATCAGCCAGTCCCCGATCGCTGTCCAACAGTTGTTGGGCCCGCCGAAGAACCTCTTTAGGTCGCGCATCACGAGCAGTAATAAGCAATTGTCGTACCACATTGCGGAGCTCGCGGACATTTCCCGGCCATGGATGCACGGCCAAGAGGGAAACGATCGACGCCCTGAGCCAGGGACGGACCGAGGAAATAGGCACGTCCGGGGCCACCGGCTCCCCCATATCCTCCAGACCTTGGCGGATGAAGTGAAAAAGCAGCAGGCCGATGTCGTCCAGGCGGGCGCGCAAGGGCGGCAAGAAAATGCCGAAGCCGCTCAAACGGTGGAGCAGCGGGGCCCTGAACCGACCGTCGGCAATGTGGCGCTCCAAGTCCGCGTCGGTGGCGGCGACCAGCCTGACATCCACCACTTTGGGCGTGGCGTGGCCCACCCCTTGGATCTCGCCTGTTTCCAGGGCCCGCAGCAGCAGAGGTTGGATTTCCAGGGGGGTCTCACCGATCTCGTCGAGAAATAAAGTGCCCTTGTGGGCACGTCCAAAATGACCTTCCCGGGCCGATACCGCCCCGGTGAAAGCGCCCTTGGCAGAGCCGAAAAGCTCGCTGGCGGCGAGGCTGGCGGGCACCGCCGCGAGGTTGACCGACACCATCGGGCCGTTCCGGCGCAAGCCGCTGTGGTGCAGCGCCCGGGCCACCACCTCTTTGCCGGTGCCCGTTTCGCCCCGCAGCAGCACGGGAACGTCCAACGACGCCACCCGATCGATATCCCGCCGCAATTGGATCATGGCCTCGCTTTGGCCGACCAATCCGAAGGATTCGTCGGATCGCTCGGGCACCGGATCCCGCAAATGCAGCAGCAGGACGATCGAGTTGGCGAGCTGGATCACCACGCCTTTATCTAGCTCGTCCATGGTTAGGAGGCGGCGGTCGGAGACCGGTACATTGCCGAGGCTGACCGGGGTTGAGGTCTTTTCGCAGTCCAGCTCGATGCCGTAGCTCTTCAGCTTGAGGGACAGCGGTGTGCGGCTGAGGTGTGGGTCCGCCAGGGGCTGCCGAGAGCGACCGGGGCCGCCGAAATGTGGCTCCAGGCGTGAGATCTTGACTTCCTCGCCGGATACCAACGCCGTGAGGACCGCCACCTCGCCCACGCGGCGGTGGTCGTCGTGAAAGAGGATCGTCAACCACGGAACGGATAGTTGAGTCCAGGAGCTGGAGAGGATGCGTTGGGGGCGGGTGTCGGCGGCTAGGTCGCCCCAGCGATCATCGATTTTTGACTGCCTCACGATGACGGCATTCTACTCGATGTGTCGGAGCGAAAACTGGAGCGCAGCCCGTGATTCGGCAAAAGCGGACATGTCCGGACATGTCCGGCGACCGTCCGCGGACACTTGGGGAGCTCGAGAAATCCGTTGGGGATTGCTCGGAGGTGGGGTCAGTCGTGTGGGGTGCCCGGTTTCGGGATCCAACGCAGGCGCTCGCTGTTTGAGCACGTTGTTGGTTACGTATGACTTTCGCGCACTATTCGTTTCAAAGTCCTATTCCTTTTTGTCGTCTTTTCTGGCATCGTAATTGCTAAATCTGTCTGCCACGCACCGTACCTGTTGGAGGGATCCCGGAAGGGAGCCCGTCGGTCACCGTGTCGTATTGTGTCGAATCGGCGTTAGCGCGCTGTTTGCGGCGCGGCGGCGACTGTGCGCAGAAGCCGGCCACGGGCTTCCTTCCAACACTCCGTTTCCAGCCACCAGCCATACGGCGGTGTGGGGTTGATTTGTGTGTGCTCGCCTCGACCTCGAATGCAGCGGAACCCATGTGCTCCGCTCGTGCCCCCAAGGAGACGGTCCATGAATGCGCGTCTGTCCTCACCCATTGAATCCATGAAAGAACACTATGGTGCCGTGGTCATCGGTTCCGGATATGGGGGCGGTATCGCCGCTTCCCGTCTCGCAAGAGCCGGTCAGGCCGTGTGTTTGCTGGAGCGCGGACGGGAGATTCGCCCCGGGGAATATCCGGATACCGAGGTCGAGGGCGCCGAGGAGATGCAGATGCACCTGCCCGACGGCCACGTGGGCAAAGCCACCGGCATGTTCGACTTCCACGTTCAGGAAGACATCAACGTGCTCGTGGGTTGTGGCTTGGGCGGCACGTCGCTGATCAATGCCAACGTCGCCCTCAAGGCGGTGGAAGGGGTGTGGGACGACGAGCGCTGGCCGACCGTGCTGCGCGGAGGGCACACGGATTTGGAGGAATACTATCGGCGCGCCACCACCATGCTCGGCTCCAACCCCTATCCCGACGACTTTCCTACCCTGCCCAAGCTGGAGGCTCACCGGAAGTCCGCGGAAGGTTTGGGCATGGAAGATGTGTTTTATAAGCCGCCGATCAATGTGACGTTTGAGGATCGGACGAACTCCGCGGGTGTGGTGCAAAAAAAGTGCATCAATTGCGGTGATTGTGTCGCCGGTTGCAACCATTGGGCAAAGAATACGACCCTCATGAACTATTTGCCGGATGCTTGGAATCACGGTGCCGAGATCTTCACCGAATGCTCGGTGAAGTATCTGGAACGCCGGGACGACAAGTGGGTCATCCATTTTGAGGTCGTCGGCCAGGGTCGGCAGAAATTCGACGCCCCCGAGCTCTTCGTCACCGCGGACATCGTGGTGGTTTCCGCGGGCACCCTCGGCTCGACCGAAATCATGTTGCGGTCCAAGGAGAAGGGGCTGGCGATTTCCGATCGAGTCGGCAAGCACTTCTCCGGCAACGGCGATGTCCTCGGTTTTGCCTACAACACCGACACCCACATCAACGGCATCGGCTTCGGCACCCACACGGACGGCTCCGTGGATCCCGTGGGCCCGTGTATCACCAGCATCATCGACCACCGCAACACCCCGAAGTGGCAAGACGGCTTTGTGATCGAGGAAGGCTCGATTCCGGGCATGGTCGGGCCGGCGGTGCCGCCGGTCTTTGCGGTCGCCGCCGGCGCGGTGGGCAAAGATACGGACCACGGCTTCTTCGATTGGTTGCAGGAAAAAGGCCGAGCCGCCGAGAGCCTCATTCGCGGTCCGTACCACGGGGCGATCAACAACACCCAGACCTATTTGGTGATGTCCCACGACGGCAGCGAAGGTGACATCGAGCTCCAGGACAACGATCGCATCAAGCTCTCTTGGCCGGGGGTGGGCAAGGAGCCCATCTTCCAGACCGTCAACGACACCTTGGAAGACGCCACCAAACCCCTGGGCGGGGTCTATCTCAAGAATCCGATTTGGAGCGACGCCTTCGACAAGAGCTTGATCTCCGTCCATCCTTTGGGTGGCTGCGTCATGGCGGACGACGCGTCCGAGGGCGTGACCAATCACAAAGGACAGGTCTACTCCGGTGCCGCGGGAACCGACGTGCACGACGGCCTGTACGTCACCGACGGCTCGATCGTGCCCTTGAGCCTGGGAGTCAACCCGCTGTTGACCATTTCTGCTCTCTCGGAACGGGTGCTCGATTTGATGGCCAAGGATCGGGGATGGAGCCTCGATGTGGAGACGCCGTCCGAGCCCCGCGAGACGGCGCCCGTAGAAAAGGAAGGCGTGCTCGGTATTCAATTCACCGAGACCATGAAGGGTTATTTCTCGACCGAGGAGAAAGAGGACTTCCAGGCCGGCTACGACCAAGGCAAAGACTCGGGCTCGGCCATGGAATTCACGCTCACCATTCAAGGTGACGATCTCGACGAGCTGATCAACACCAAGGAGCACGAGGCGGAAATGTTCGGCACCGTCAAGTGCCGGGCGTTGTCCGAAGACGCCATGACCGTCACCGGCGGCAGCTTCAACCTATTCGTCGATAATCCGAATCAGGTCGAAACCAAAAATATGGTGTATCGCATGGTGATGCACTCCGAGGAGGGCAAGGATTACTACTTCCACGGATACAAGATCGTGCACACCGCCTCGATCCTGGCGGCTTGGCCCCAGACCACGACCCTCTACGTGACCGTCTACGACGGCGAAAACGATCAAGGGCCGGTGGTCGGCAAGGGCATCCTGCATATCGAGCCTTTGGATTTCGCCAAGCAGATGACCACGATGAAGGTCATCGGCGCCCATAGTGCCAAGGAGAGCATCGAAGGCTTAGCCCGTTTCGGCACCTACTTTGCCGGGGTGCTCTTCGAAGCCTACGGCGGCATCTTGGTGCCCGAGAAATACTTCGATCCCGACGCCGAGCCGCGCAAAAAGCGTCCGTTGCGGGTGGGCGCGCCGGAAGTTCATCACTTCGAAACCAGCGATGGGGTCACCCTGCGGCTGACCCGCTACAGAGGCGGCGACAAGGGGCCCGTGCTCATGGTGCACGGCGCCGGGGTGTCGAGCTTGATCTTCTCCACGGACCTGATCGACACCAACCTTCTGGAATACCTTTACGCCCACGGCTACGACGTGTGGCTCTTCGACTTCCGCATCTCGATCGCCCTGCCGGCTTCCGAGGACCAATCCAACGGCGACCAAATCGCGAGCATCGACCATCCCGAGGCGGTGGACTACGTCCGCAACGCCACCGGCGTGGAGTCGATCCAAGCGGTGGTCCACTGCTACGGCTCCAACACCTTCTTTATGGCGTTGCTGGCGGGCATGGAAGGGGTGCACAGTGTGGTGTGCTCCCAGGTGGCGACCAACTTGCTGTGCCCGATCGACGTCAAGCTCAAGTCGGGCCTGCATTTGCCGTCGGTCTTGGATCTCTTCGGCGTCGATTCCTTGACCGCGTATGTGGATAAAAACTCCAATTGGAAATCCAAGCTCTTCGACGAGCTCTTAGAGCTCTACCCGATGCGCAAAGGGCAGCACAACGAGAGCCCGGTCAGCCATCGCATCACCTTCATGTACGGCCAGCTCTACTCCTTGGAGCAGCTGGACCAGCGGACCTTCGACAACCTGCATGAGCTCTTCGGGGTGAGCAACATCACCACCTTCGAGCATCTGGCGCTGATGGTGCGGGAGAAGCAGGTCATGGACCACGAGGGCAACGATGTCTACATGCCCCATCTCGATCGCCTCGCCATGCCCATGTGCTTCATTTCGGGTGAGGACAACAAGACCTACCTGCCCAAGAGCACCAAGGCGACCTTGGACGCCGTGATCGCGGCCAACGGTGAGGATCTTTACACGCGGCACGTGATTCCGGACTACGGTCATATCGACTGCATTTTCGGCAAGAACGCGGTCGACGACGTCTATCCGCACATCTTGGCCCATCTCGAAAAAACCCTGAAACCGTCCACCTGAGGAGAACGCTATGAATGCTTGGCTCACATGGTTCAGCCGTTTGACGTGGATTGGTGCGGCGGCAAATCTCGGTTTTATTCTGCCCGCGATCTTCGCCCCCGATGTGCTCGAGGCCCTGCTCGGCCCGGGCTCCACGGAATTCGCCATCTATTGGGTGCCGTGGGCGGGCTTCCTGCTCTTATCCGCCACGCTGCTTTATCTGCCGGCGGCGAAAGACCCCCTCGGCCTGCACGTCTACGCATGGCTTTCGGTGATCGGTCGCGGCATGGCGGCCACCTATTGGTTGTGGTCCAACTCCCGGTGGGACCTGCCGGGCATGATCCAGACCTTCTGGATCCTCGACGGCTCGTTCTGTGTCATCTTCCTGGTGCTTTTGCAGATGGGCATGCCGGCGGAGCTGAAGATCTCGCCGGCGAATTTGGCGCGAGCGGTGGCGAGCTGGGGCAAGGCCATGACCGCCCTATTCTCGCCGCCTGAGGGTGAATCCAACGGCTCCTTGCGAGCCTTCGGCATCATCACTTGGTTGGCGGTAGTGGCCAATCTCGGCTTTGCCCTGCCGGCTTTGCTCAACCCCGAGGCGACCCAGGCGATGTACCAAGGGGTGACCGCCAAATGGGCCTATCTGTGGCTCGGTAATTGCGGCTTCCTTTTGATCCAGCTGGGCTTCTACTTCATGCCGGCGGGGGCCTATCCGAAACGCTATCGGATCTTCGCTTGGTCGTCGGTGGTGTTCTGGCTCGCCAGCTCTGTCTTCTGGTTCTGGCTGAATCAGACATGGAGCCCCGATTCGCTGCTGAGCAAATTCTGGATCTTCGACGGCGCCCTCGGCATCATCCTGTTGGTGCTTTTGCACCGTGGCATGCCGCCCGAATATCAGATCAGCGCCGCCGGGCTCAAAGAGCTCATCGTCGGGGGTATTCAGCGCTGTCTCAAAGCCCTGATGACCCCGGCCCATCTGGCGCTGTTGGCTTTGGTCTTGGTCGCCGGTGTGGTGATCGCTAAGAACGTGCATGGCCATCTATTGGACATCAAACCGGATCCGATCTTCGACGACCCAGCGGAGCAATTCAAATACGGCGCCATCGGCTTGGCGGTCGAGGCACGGGTGCCCCTCTATTTGTGGGAGGTATTGCCGGATCTTTGTGGCGACACCTTGCCCGATCCGGACAAGGGGATGGCGTCACTGGGTTTGATCTACGAGGACGGCAAGGATCTCCCGATCGGCTTCGCCTTGCGGGATCTGGGATATCCCACGGTCGAGCCCAATTGCTCTCTCTGCCATACCGCCAACTACCGGACGGAGGAAGGCGCGCCCCAGCAAATCGCCCTCGGTGGATCGGCCCACATGCTCGATCTCCAGGCGTTCCAATGGTTCCTCTACGATTGCGCGGATTCGCCTCAATTCACCGCCAAAAACGTAGTGGCGAAGATCAACGAGAAGCGAAATTTGGGAGCCATTGAGAGCTTCCTCTATCGCTGGGTGATCATCCCCACCGCCAAGACGGGTCTCGATACCCAGCGCAAGGCCTATTCGTGGCAGAAGTCTCGTCCCGACCAAGGCCGCGGCCGAACCGACACCTTCAACCCCACCAAGATCACCGTGCTCAACCTGCCCGACGATGGCACCATCGGCACGGTGGATTTGCCGGCGATTTGGAATCAGCGTGCCCGCGAAGGCATGTGGCTCCATTGGGACGGCAACAACGACGCGATCAAGGAACGCAATTACGCCGCGGCCATGGCCGTGGGTGCGACCCCCGACTCGGTGCTGCCCGATCACTTCAAAATCGTCACCGACTTCGTGCTCGATCTTCCACCCGCTTCGTATCCGTACGACATCGATCAGGAGAAAGCGGCCCGAGGTGGCATCATCTACAACGCCCAATGCGCGGATTGTCACGCGTTCGGTAGCCAGAAAATCGGCACCGTCACCGACATCGCCGAGATCGGCACCGATTCCCATCGTCTCAACTCGTTCACCAAAGAGCTGGTGGAGGCCCTGCACTCGGTGCACGAGGGTCTGTTCCAATTCGACGCCTACCGCAAAACCGAGGGTTACGCCAACGTGCCGATCGACGGCATCTGGGTGCGCGCCCCCTACCTGCACAACGGCTCCGCGCCCACCCTGTGGGATCTGCTGCAAAAACCCGAGGATCGACCCAAATCTTTCTACCGGGGATACGAGGTCTTCGATCCCGTGCATGTGGGATTCGTGCACCAGGGCCCCGAGGTGGAGAAGGTGGGTTGGTTGCAGGATTCGTCAGTCGCCGGTAACGGCAACGGTGGCCACCTCTACGGCACCGACTTGACCGACGAAGAGAAGTGGGACTTGATCGAATTTCTTAAGACCCTCTAGGGAGAGGTGGATTGTGAGTCGAATCAATACCTTTAGGCACCCTCTCCATTCGCTTTTTCAGAGCATGGTGGAGGAGGTGGCCAACAAAATAGAGGATCGGGTGGGCAAGATGACCGCCAACCAACCCGACGCCCCTCGATTGGACGAGAACCATCCGGCCACGGCCGTGGCTCACGCGATTTCCCGGCATAAAAGCAAGGGAAAGGAGGTGCCGGATCAACCGCCCGCGGAGCTTTCCGCCAAGCACGGTGGGGTGGTCGATACCTTGTGGACGTGCGCCAAGCTTGCCGGGGAATATATGGAAGCGAAATTCCTCGGCAACGACAAAAAGGCCGCCGAGAAGAAGGACGAGCTCAAATTCAACACCTGTGATCCGGAGTGGCTGGAAGCGGTGATGCAATATGAAGAGTACTTCGGCCTGTCCGGGGATCGGCGAGACATTCCTTATGTCCGTTGGCAAAACCTGGACGACTTCGTGATGGAGACCCTGCCGGCCGACGCCAAGGTCGCCCTGCTGGGCGATTGGGGCACCGGCACGGACGAGGCCATCGCTTTGCTCAAGGCGGTTAAGAAGCACGAGCCCGACGTGATCATCCACTTGGGAGACGTCTACTATTCCGGCACTGAGAACGAGACCCACAAATTCTTTCTCGACATCTTGAACGATGTGCTGGAGCGGGACAAAAATCCCATTCCCGTCTACAACATGACCGGCAATCACGACATGTACAGCGGCGGTGCGGGTTTCTACAAGCTTCTGCCGCAGACCAATCCACCGCCGTTGTTCAACGAAGAGCAGGCGCAAAAAGCCAGCTACTTCTGTTTGCGCAGCGTTGACGGAGCCTGGCAATTCCTGGCCATGGACACGGGCTTGCACGACCATGATCCGTTCACGGTCTCTACCGACATCACCTACTTGGAGGACTCGGAGGTGGAGTGGCACGTGGACAAGATCCGTCGGCACAGCCAAGCCGGGGGTCGAACCATCCTGCTCAGCCACCATCAGCTCTTTTCCGCCTTCGATGCCATCGGCAAAGGGGTGGAAAAACCGGCCGGGCAAGAAGCCGCCAACCCGAAATTGCTCGAGAGCTTCCGTCAATTTCAAGAGGCGGCGGAGGGTCCGGGAGATATCGCGGCGTGGTTCTGGGGTCACGAGCACAACCTGGACATCTACGAGCCCTACCTGGGCTTAGCGAAAGGGCGGTGCATGGGTCACGCGGCGGTTCCCCATTTCAAGGAAGACAATCCGTATCAGGTCTTAGACGGCATCCCGGATCCGCCCCAATTGGTGGACGACCCGGCGCTTCCGGGGGAGAAGCTCAAGCTCGGCACGGTCGATGAGATTTATGCCCACGGTTTCGCCATCATCAAGCTCGATGATCGAGACCAGACCGCCACCGTCGGCTACTTCCAAGAGACCAATGCCTATGCCTCGCCCATGTACGAGGAGAAGCTCTGATCTGAATTCAAGCCTTGATCGTCATCGACCGATGCTTTGCATACCCGCCGGCGAGACCTGCTCGCCGGCACTTTTTTTGGAGGGCGGGATTGGCAGGGGAGGTGTTGAGTAGGCAGGTTCGCAACCCCGCGGCAAATGTTCTAAGATCGGCCTATTCCGATGGATCTCTTGATCTTGTTGTTCGTCCCCCGACGCTCTTCTCCACTCAACCTTCTGCCGGGTGCCGGCCGTCGTCTGCTGGGCAGCTTGCCCGCGGGCAGCCGGTTGTGATCGCCGGTAGTGACCATGGGGACTTCAGTCTTGCAGCAATCTCTCTCCTCTACAGCTAAAGCTTCCACGGGACGGCGCGTCGGCTTGGCCGTGCTGGCGGGTCTGCTCGCCCTCTTCGGTGTTTGGGTGAGCCTCGCGGGACCGTTTACGACCAACGGCACCCAACCGGGTCTGGCCTTCTCGCTGTTGCCCCCCAGCAACTGCCAGGGGTGCCACGGTGATTATGATTTCGCCGAGAATGTGGAGCCCTATCCCACTTGGTCGGGCTCGATGATGGCGAATTCCACTCGCGATCCATTGTTTTGGGCCGCCCTCGACGTGGCCAATAACGATGTGGCCGGAATCGGCGACTGGTGCTTGCGTTGCCACGCGCCCAAGGCTTGGTTTTCCGGACGTTCCGAGCCGCCCGGCGGCACCGAGGACGGTTGCTCACTGGTCGGAAATTTGGACGCCCGCGACAACGATTTCACCGGTGTGAATTGCCATCAATGTCATCGCATGATGGTCAACGACAACCCGCCCAAAGGGCAGGAGTCGGTGTATTTCGAGAACGGCAATATGTGGCTCGACGACGCGGTGTGTGCCAGCGGCGGCGGCTCCGAGCCTTGTCGCCGAGGCCCCTACAACTACACGGCAAATATGGAGAACCCGCCACCCCATCCCTGGGCTTTCTCCGATTACCACGTCAGCTCCGATGTTTGCGGTAATTGCCACAACGTCACCAGCCCAGTCCACAATCTGGTGGACGAGAGCGGTCAAGATACGGGCGTTCCTTTCCCCATCGAACGCACCTTCAAGGAGTGGCAGCAAAGCGACTTCGGACCCGGTGGAGCGTCTGAGCAGTCTTGTTTGGATTGCCACATGCAGCAAACCGAGGCCTCACCGGTATTCGCATGTCTCCAGCAGTCGAATGATCGCTCGGGCAATTTGGCCATCCACCAATTCGCCGGCGCCAACACTTGGATCCCCCAAGTGCTCAAGGGTGAGTATCCGAATCTGAGCCGGGAAGACGCCTTTGACGCCACCACGGCTTGGGCTCTCGACATGCTGCAAAACCGCTCGGCAACAGTGGAGGTCACGACCCTGACGGAGGCGGAATCCGGCGGCACCATGGAGGTGGAGGTCAAAGTCACCAACCTGACCGGCCACAAGCTGCCCACCGGTTATCCCGAAGGGCGGCGCATGTGGTTGAACGTCCGTGCGGTCGACGGAGCCGACAACCTGCTGTGGGAAAGCGGTGCCTATGATGCCGCGACCGGCGTGCTCACCGAGGACGCGCAGATCAAGATCTACCGCTCGGAGCCGGGCATCTACAACGAGAACGGCACCGGTGAGTGCGACATTCTCGACGGCGACGGGGATCATATCTTCCACTTCGTGCGCAACAACTGCTACGCCATCGACAACCGAATTCCGCCCCTGGGCTTCACCGGTGGGTCCGACCTCGAAACCGAGCCCAAGAATTACACCTATCCGGAGACCTCACCGGGCTCGGGAATTCTGGTGAATTACGACATCACCCCGTACAGCATCCCGATTCCTTTGGATGCGGTTACCCCGGTGACCGTCACCGCTACCCTCAACTTCCAAATCGCCAGCAATCACTACGTGGAATTCTTGTTGGATCAAAGCAATGAGAATTCTTTCCCTAATGATTGCTTGCCTCGGACTACGGGCATGCCGACCATGACCCGAGCGGAAATCCTCTACGATATGTGGGAGCGATACGGTCGCGCGGCGCCCGTGGATATGGATGCGGGCAACGTGCAAGCCCAGACGACCGTGCTCTTTGCCGATGGCTTCGAGTCCGGTGATACGTCGTCTTGGTGACGGGTTCCCAGCGCTGATATCAGGCCTCGGATCTTCGGATCCGGGGCTTTGTTCTTTCAAGCTCAGAATCGGCGGGGCGTATCCGGTAGACGCAACGATCGCCTTCTTTCAGCAGATGACGGCTGCGTTCTACGCTTACACCGTCTCCGAGGGTGCGGCGGAAGACGTCCAGCTCCTTGGCACATAGACCGGCACAGGACTTTGCCGCCTCGCACACCGGGCAGTGGTGCTCCACCAACAAGAGGCCGCCGTCCTCAGCTTCTAGAGCTTCCGCCATATAACCCTCGCGGGTACGTTGCTCGGCCAGCTCCTCGACCCGTGCTTTCAAGCTCGGCAAGCCGTCGAGCAGCTGTCGGTACTCGCGGGTTTGTTGGTCGGCCCGAATCTCCAGGACTTTGTCCAACCCTTCATCGCCGAAGGCTCGTCGGGTCGCCTCGATCAGGTGGACCGTCAGATCGCCGTGTCGATCCGGGAAAAGGGCCATGCTCTTCTCGGTCAAGGTCCATTCCATCGAAGGTCGGCCCCGGCCCTTTGCCGGGCGTTTTTGATCTCGCACCCAGGCATCTTCAGCCAAGGATTGGAGATGTTGCCGCATGGCGACCTCGGAGTGGCCGAATGCTTTGGCCAGCTCCGTCGGCGTCGCAGGACCGGATCGCTTCAAGTGCTCGAGCAGGCGTTTCTTGGCGGGGGTCAGTGAAAAGTCGCTGGCCATGCTCGTATTGTAGCCTTCCTCGTATTTATTTTCAAAAGGGTTTGCTTGACTTATTCTGGGCCCTTTCATATAAATAAGCATGAGCTTTTGAAAATAGGCTCGAGCCTGTTGAAAAGGCCGGGTGGATGAGAATCCGCCGAAATTGCTGAAACGATGGCGGGTTTCTGGACGTACGACGTACTTAGGCATGTCGAAACTGCTCGTCCCAGACCCTTCGACGACTGTGAGAGCATGGCTCGGCATCCTGAGGAGATCATCATGAGTCGTATTTGGAGCACCTACCGAGAAGCCTTCAACGGTCTGCCACCTTCCGTGTGGTGGTTGTCGCTGGTCCTATTCGTCAATCGGGCCGGCGCCATGGTGATCACCTTCCTCGCCCTCTATCTGACCCAGGAGCTCGGTCATCCCCTGACCGCTGCCGGCTGGATGCTGAGCATCTACGGTGCCGGCCATTTGGCGGGTGCTTTCGTCGGGGGTTGGCTGTGTGATCGGCTCGGCGCGTTGCGCATTCAGTTCTGGGCGTTGGCCCTCTCCGGGGTGGGTTATCTGCTGCTGGAGCATGTTCAGTCTTTGCAGGTCATGTCGGTCCTGGTGTTCCTGACCGCCACCGCTGCAGAGTCGTTTCGCCCCGCCAACGGCGCGGCCCTGGCGGAGATGGCTCCCCCGGAGCTGAGGGCGCGGGCGGTGGCCTTGAACCGGCTGGCGATCAATTTGGGCTGGGCCATCGGACCCGCGATCGGTGGATTGCTGGCCGCCTACGACTACCGTTGGCTGTTCCGGGTTGATGGTTTGACCTGCATCGGGGCCGCGTTTCTGCTCGCCAGGTTGCGCCGAGGCGGGCGCTTGGAGACCCCGGGATTCGCCATCGAGGAGCGAGCCGCCGAAACCGTGGCGACCCACCCCATGCGGGATCGAGAGTTTTGGGTCTTCCTGGTGCTGACCGCCGCCATGGCCGCGTTGTTCTTCCAAGCCTGGGGGTCGTTCCCGGTTTACCTCAAAGAGATCTACGGCTTCAGCGAAGCCGAATACGGATTCTTGATGGCGATCAACGCCTTGATGATTTTGCTCTTCGAGGTCGTGCTGACCCACCGTGCGGAGCGGTTCTCGCCGATCTCCGTGACCGGGCTCGGAGCGTTTTTGGTCGGCCTGGGTTTCGCCGTCCTGCCGTTCGGCGTGGGTTGGACCATGGCGTCGTTGTCGATCGTGATCTGGACCCTGGGCGAGATGTTGTCGATTCCCGCCGCCGGTGGCTGGGTCGCCAATCGGGCCAGCGTGCGCCATCGCGGCAAATATATGGGGCTCCACACCAGCGCTTGGGGCATTGCTATGGTCTTTGCACCGGTGGCCGGCACTTGGATTTACACCGAATTCGGGCCCAACACGCTATGGCTGGGGCTCGGCGTGGTCGGTTTGGTGACCTGGCTCGGTTTCGAGCTGCTGCGCAAGCGGCTCGAGCGGCAAACGGACACGGTCGCCGCCGTCCAGCCGATTCCGGCGGCTTGAGAGACCTCCCGATCGGTAGAAGCTGCGATCCGAGGACGTTTAAGGCATAATTCGCCCACCGGGGTCCGCGGCTACCGCTGCGGGCCTCGGCTGTCGCTCGATGACCGCCAAGGCTTCGCGCCGCGCGCCGAAGCTTCTCACCGATACGAAAAACGCGGGATCCACCGCGAAGAGGCTCATCATGCAGGATGCCAATCCTAAAGTCGGAATTCTCATGGGCAGCGAGTCCGATTGGGACACCATGCGCCATTGTCCGCTCACCCTCGACCGCTTCGGCGTCGCCAACGAAGCGCGGGTGCTCTCCGCCCACCGGACCCCCGGTCCGGCCATGGAGTACACCACCTCGGCCGAGGAGCGGGGCATCAAAGTGTTGATCGCCGCTGCCGGAGGCGCTGCCCACTTGGCCGGTGTCGTGGCCGCCCACACCACCTTGCCGGTGCTCGGCGTGCCGATGAAGGGTTGGTCGCTCGACGGCCTCGACGCCCTGCTGTCGACGGTTCAAATGCCCAAGGGCATTCCCGTGGGCACCCTGGCGATCGGCAAAGCCGGTGCCATCAACGCGGCGATCCTAGCGGTCCGGATCCTGGCGCTGTCCGATCCGGAGCTGGCGCAAAAGCTGCGTGATTTCCACCAAGAAGAGCAGGAGAAGATCCTCCAGATCAAGCTCTCTTGATCCAGGGCTCCGCTCCGTGGATTTGATCCGTCGATGGCGTGTTCGACGCCACCACCCCCGCCGCCGTCTCGAGGTGCCCGGCCTACCGCCGTTCGAGATGGCGGTGCATCGTCGATTCGACCGTTACATCTCCTATGCCATCCATGAGCTGGGCATTTGGGAGCCGTTTGAGACCACCGTGGTTCAACGGCTCCTTTCCCCTGGGCAGACTTTTGTCGACGTGGGGGCGAATATCGGCTGGTACACCCTGGTGGCCGCCCTGCGGGTGGGGGAATCCGGACGGGTTTTCTCGTTCGAGCCCGACGCCGACAATTTCGCCATTCTGCGCCACAACGTGCGGCGGAATTTTCGGGGTCGGGCGCGCAAAAGCGTGGTGATCGAGCGCGCGGCGGCGTCGGACCGCAACGGCACGGGAAGAATTTTCTTGTCGTCCGACAATATGGGCGATCATCGCATCTACCCGTCACCGGGAGTGACGGGCTCGGAGAAGATTCGAGAGCTGCGGCTCGACCGCTACTTCCGCCGATTCCCGGGCAAGCTCGACCTGATCAAGGTCGATACCCAAGGTGCCGAGCCCCGGGTTTACGAGGGTGCCCGGGAGCGATTGGTGAGGGATCGACCGATTTTGATCTCCGAGTTCTGGCCCTTCGGCATGGACGCCTCCGGACGTTCCGCGGACGAGGTGTTGGCGATCTTCCAGCAGCTCGACGCCGAGTGTTTCTTGATCGAGGACGAGCAGCAGTGCCTGCGGCCGATCACCCTCGATCATCTGGCCCACCGGGCTCGGCACGACCTCCATCCCCAAACCGAAACATTTGTCGACCTCGTGGTGATTCCCCGTGCGGACCCCCGGCGTGAGCTGATTGCCGAGTGGGTAGGTGAGCCCTGGAGCCCATAGTCGATCTTCTCTCAAATTAGTTGAGTCGGATTTCTGCCGGCTTACGCCTTACGAGGTGGGAGCTCCACTGAAGGAGATCCCCACCTCGTCTGGACGGATGTGTCCACGACGATCACGAATCGGGTTCCGCACGGGCATCCCAATGGATGCCCTCCTTTTTGGCCGGAAGAGCTGTTGCCGGATGAGCGGCTCGCTTCGATTCAGCCCCTTAAGCCGCGCACGTAGGCCTCGGTGTCGGGGTCCTGGGGGCGGTCGAAGATTTGAGCCACGGTTCCCGTTTCAATCACCCGGCCGGTTCCCTCCCGCACCCAGAAGACGGCCACGTCGTCGGCCAAACGCCGGGCTTGGGCCAGGTTGTGGGTCACGATGACGATGGTGTAGCGATCCCGAAGGGATTGGATCAAATCTTCCACCACCGCCGCGGCCAAGGGGTCGAGGGCGCTTGTGGGCTCGTCCATGAGCAGGATCTCGGGCTCGAGGACCAAGGCCCGCGCCAGGCACAGCCGTTGTTGCTGGCCGCCGGAAAGGGCGGTGGCGGTTTGCTCGAGCCGATCCGCTACCTCATCCCACAAACCCACGTCACGCAGGGATTTTTCAATCCTCCGGCGCAATAGCTCCGGGTCTTTGACGCCGTGCTCCCTCAAAGGCAGCTCCAAATTCCGGCGGATCGACAGGGGGAATGGATTCGGCCGTTGAAAAATCATGCCGACCCGGCGGCGCAATCTCACGACGTCAAGCTCCGGAGAGCCGAGATCGAGATCGCCGAAGCCTTGTTCTTTGAAGACCTGCTCGCTCAGCAGCAGAGATCCGTCCACCGTGCAGCGGGGGATCATGTCCGTCAGCCGGTTGAGAGATTGGAGGAAGGTGGTCTTGCCACAACCACTGGGGCCGATCAGGGCGGTGATTCGGCGCCGGGCGATGTTTAGGTCGACGTCCTGCAGAACTGTTTTGCCCTCGTAGGCAATGCGAAGGTCCGTGGCGCGAAATGCCCAATCCGGTGTCGAGACAGAGTCTGGAGTCTGGGTCTCGGCGATGGCGGGAGGGGAGAGCTGGGTGGTCATCGGACGGATCTCTCCGGCTGGATCCAACGGTGAATGCCCCAAGTCGCCAGCTGTTGAGAAGCGATCAGCAGCACCACCAGGACCAGCGCCGTGGCGTAAGCGGTGTCGTTGCCCGCGGGCACGTTCATGGACAGGTCGTAGATATGGATGGAAAGGCTGCGGCCGGAGTCGTGGATCGACTCGGGGAAGCGATCCACATAACCGCTGGTGAAGATCAACGCGGCGGTTTCCGCCAAGGCACGGCCGATGCCCAGCACCAGGCCCACCAGGAGAGCGGGCGCCGCCGCGGGCAGGACCAGGGTCCTCAGGGTGGTGACCCGCGAAAGGGCGAGGGCCGCCGCGCCCTGACGGATTTCCTGCGCCACATTCGACAGCCCGGCCTCGGTGGTGCGGACCACAAGGGGCAGCACCATGCAGGCGAGGGTCAGGCCACCGGAAAGAATCGAATATCCGAGCCCGAGGACATGGCAAAAAAGGGCGTTGCCGAATAGGCCGAACACGATCGACGGCACTGCGGCCAGGGCGTCGAGGCTGTGGCGGACCCAGCGGCCGGTGCGTCGGCTGGCCAGCTCGGTCAAGAACAGCGCGGCCGCCAATCCCAAAGGCACGGCGGTGGCCAGGCAAATGGCCAGGATCCAAAGGGTGGAGATGATCATTGGCGCCACCCCACCGGAACGTCCAGCGTCGGACGGCGGCTCGGTCAAGAAGCCCCAGGACAGCCGTCCGACACCCTGCAGCAGGAGATCCCCCAGGATCCAGGCGAGCAAGGCCAGCACGCTACCGGCGCCGAGCCACAGGACCGTCGCCGTCCAGAAATCGCGGGCCTGGGTGTGAGATCGGGGCTCAGCCATCGGTCGCCTCCGGGGACGACATCGTGCTCAGGGCCACCAGCAGGCCGACCATCAACATCAGGGCCAAACCGGATGCGAAGAGCACCGAGCGATGGTCCGCCGTGGCGTAACCCATCTCCAGGGCGATGTTGGCGGTCAGGGGCCGGATCGAGTCGAAAAGGCTGCCGGGCATCTGCACCACATTGCCGGCGACCATCAGCACGGCCATGGTTTCACCGAGGGCACGGGCCGTGGCGAGCACCAGCCCGGCGAATATTCCGTTCTTGGCGGCGGGAAGAGCGACGTGCAGCGCGGTGCCCGTGCGATCGAGCCCGAGGGCGGCGGCCCCGCGTAGTAGATCCTCATCCACGGAGCGCAACGCGGCCTCGGCGGTCAGGGCGACGGTGGGCAGAATCATGAGCGCGAGCACTAGAGACGCCGCGAGCAGGCCCAAACCCGGGGCCTGGATCGCGGCGATCCTCGGCACCAGCACCGTCAGCCCCCAGAGCCCGTAGACCACGGACGGAATGCCGGCCAGGATCTCGATCCAGCGTCGGAGCAGGCCGGCGATTCGCGCTGGGGCGAAGAAGCTCGAAAACATGGCGGTGGCGATGCCCAGGGGCGCGGCCAAACACATCGCCACCAAGCTGATCGCGAGGGTCGCGGCGACCATGGGCGTGATCTTGAAGAGCCCGTCCTGGGGATGCCAAGAGGCATCGGTGGCAAATCTCCACGGGGCGATGGACAGCAGGGCGGGCATGGACTCGCGGGCGATGAACAGCACGATCCACAGCACCAGCCCGCCGGCGATCGCCGCCGCGCCGACCAGCACCACCGTCAAGCATCGATCAGCGGCGGCTCGGAACGAAGCGCTGGGCTTCGATGAGGTCATGCACCTCCTCCGATAAGCTGAATTCGACCAGCTCCGCGGCCGGCCCGTCGACCGTGCCGTGGGCCACCAGATTCAACGGTCGGCTGATGGGGAACGATCCGTCGGCCACGGTTTCGATGTTCGCTTCCATGCCGTCGATCCGGAGCAACCGGATGGGAATACCCTGTTGGATATCCGATTCCGCCACGCCGATGGAGACATAACCGAGGGCGTTAGGGTTTCCCGCCACGGTCTTGACCCCTTGCTCGTTGTGACCGATCACCACATCGGCGCGGATTTCCGGGCTCGTGAGCTCGAAATATTGTTTGAAGACCTCGAGAGTGGCTCTGCCTTCCGCTTTATTGACCACCGTGATCTCGGCCTCACGGCCGCCGACCTCGGACCAATTGCTGATCTCACCGCGAAAGATCGACGCAATTTGCGACCGGCTCAGCTCTTCGACGGGGTTGTCGGCGTGAATGATCAGGCCTATTCCGTCCCGAGCAATGGTGAAGGCGGTCAGATCCTGCTCGTCGGGAGCCAGGTCCCGGGAGATCATGCCGAGGGTGGCGGCACCGCTACGGGCGTCGGCAATGCCCCGTGACGAGCCGCCGGTTTGTACTTCCACACGGACGTCGGGGTGGCGTTCCTCGAAGCGTCGAGCGATTTCCGAAGCCAGGGGAGCGACCGTGCTCGATCCGGTCAGGGTGATTCGGGTCTGGGCCGATGGCGAGTCGTCGCTGCTGCCGCAACCCACCAAGGTTGTGATCAAAAAAGCAGCCGCGGCGATCGACCGCGAGAGCGCGCTAGGGCTTTTAGGAAAACTCATAGATTCAAAACGGGAATTGGTAAACAAGCTCAGGGATCAAAGGACAAACGGCAGCATCCGAGGTGGATCGAGTCGTCGGGACCCACTGTGACGTCGGGGGCCAAGCGGTAGCGCACCGACTTACCGACCCGCTCGTCGAGCACGAGGCCGGCATCCCGAAGCACCTTGAGGTGGTGCGACAACAGACTCTGCTCAACGTCGAGCCGGCGTCGCAGATCTGAGACCTGCTGGGGCTCCTCCAACAGATGCCGCACCACCGCCAATCGGGTGGCATCCGCCAGCACCTTCAGCTGAGACACACAGACTTGGGTGCCGTCGGTCGACGCGGAGCTTTGGGTTGAAGAGTCATTCATATGAATCGGCGCTCATGTGTGGAGCCTGACTGTATCTCAGATTCAAGATACTTGTGGAGTCAGTGGGCTCTCTGGGCTCAGTGGCTCTGCACGGGTATTACGTGACCCGAGGGCGGGTGGTTTTGGCAACGGGTGGGATTCTAACCAAATGCTCCCATCTCGATATTCCCAACCCATTGCTTCTAACCTACCGGAGATCCGGGCAGGATCCCGTTGCGGTAGAAGATGAATAGGCTCATGGCTACCAAGAATATCGCGAAGACCCGGCGCAGCTGGGCCTGGGGTAGCCGACCCGCGAGCCGTCTGCCGACCCAGGCGCCCAGGGCGCCGAGCACGGCGAAGACGCCGATCAGCTGCCACTGCACGGCGAGGCCCAAGCGTTGCAGGACGTCGAGGTATTCGAGGTAGCCGACCAAGGAGTTGAGGGCGATGATCGCCAGGCTGGTGCCCACGGCGGTGAGCATGGGCAGGCCGCCCAACAGCACCAGTGCGGGCACGATCAAGAATCCTCCGCCGACGCCGACCAAGCCGGTGATCAGGCCCACCAAGAGACCATCGATGGCGGTTTTCCAGACTTTGCGCTCCGGGCTCGGCCCGGTATTTGAGGTTTTGAGGCGCGGTGGACGGAACATCAGCACCGCGGCCGCCAACATGATGATCGCGAAAAGGGTCAGCTGGAGGCCGGCGGAGATGTGCCCGCCGACGACGGCGCCGAAATGGGCGCCGACCATGCCCGGAATGCCGAACCAGCCCACCAAACGCCACTCCACAAGACCCTTGCGGGCATAGGGCAGCGCTCCGGAAGCGGCGATGAAGCCGACGATCGCCAGCGATTCGGCGATCGCGACCTTCTCCAGCTCTCCCACCCAATAGATCAGCACCGGCACCGTCAGGATGGAGCCACCGGAGCCGAGCAGGCCCAAGGAAAGGCCGATCGCCAAGGCTCCGAGCCAAGCAAAACTCATGCGGGATCTCCTCGGGGCTCAGGCGACTTCGACGTCGGAAACCGCGACGGAAGGCCGATGCTCGGACCACCAAGTCGGGAAGTCGTCTTGAACCACCCGGACTTTGAAGCCGCGGTGCTCCAGGTATGCGCTCGCCACCGACGCCCGTATGCCGGTCATGCAATAGACCAGGAGCTCCTTGCCCCGCGGCAGCTCGTCGAGGCGGTCGGCGAGACGGGTGTGAGCGATGTTGTGGGCGCCGGGCATGGCCCCGGCTTCAACCTCCGCTCGACGTCGTACGTCGAGCGCGAGCACCCCTTCGTCCCGTGCTGAGGATCTCGCGGTTTCCAAATCCAAGGTGTCCAGCCGGACGAGCTCCTGCCCGGATGCGTCGAGATCCTCGGGCGTCGCCCAGCCGACCACGCGGTCCAATCCGATCCGCACCAGCTCGCGCACGGCTTCTTCGAGCTCTTGCTTTTCCACCAAGAGAAATATCGACGTCTCCGGCTCCACGTAAGAACCGACCACGGAAGGAAAAGATCGATCGAGGGGCGCGTAGACAGAGCCCTCCAGGTGACCCTCGAAGTAGGCTTTGCGATTGCGGCGTGTGTCCACCCAGATGGAGTCCGGAGGGCTTGAGGATCGGTTGGGTCCGTGGGGTTGGATCTCTTCCGGTGCCAGGCGCTTCGGTGTGGGCAGATCGCCCAAGAGCGGTGGGCCCTGTCGATTCAACCGTTTCATGCGGGCAAAGTAGAGGGGCGGCTCCGGTTGTCCATCGAGGATTTGTTGCACGAAGGAATCCTGGCCTTCTCGAACCGCGTCCAACGAAGCGTTGTACCGGCGCTCGTAGCCGACGGTGGACATGGGCACCGCACCCAGGGCTTTGCCGCAGGCGCTGCCGGCGCCGTGGCCGGGCCAAATTTGCAGGTGATCCGGCAGGTCGAGAAAGGACTTCGCGGATTCGAATAGACGTCGGGCCGCGGGCTCCATGGCTCCCGCCTCGCCGGCGGCGGATTCGAGCAGGTCCGGTCGACCCAGATCACCGACGAATACGAAGTCTCCGGAGGCCAGACCCATGGGCTCGTCCGCGCCGCCGCCGTGGTCGGTGACCAAATAGCTCACGTGCTCCGGAGTATGCCCCGGGCTGTAGACCGCTTTGAGCTCAATGTTGCCGATGTGGATCGAGTCGCCGTCTTGTAGGCGATGGGACTGGATGTCGTCGGTGTCGAGCCATTGGCTTTGCCAATCGGGTCCTCCCAGACCGGAGACATAGACTTTGGCACCGGTCTGGTGGGCCAGCTCACGGGCGCCCGACAGGAAGTCGGCGTGGATGTGGGTCTCGGCCACGGCGGTGATCCTCACCCCTTCCTCTCGGGCGAGGCTGAGGTAGCGATCCACATCCCGTTGGGGGTCGATCAAGATGGCCTCACCGGTGCGTTGGCAACCGATCAAATAGGCGTATTGGGCAAGTCTCGGGTCGAAAATCTGACGAAACAACATAGCAAATCTCCTAAAGGAAGGGGCGTGGGGCTTAGTGGGGTAGGTAGGGCCGCAGCCACGAGTAGCTGAAGGTTCCGGCTATGGCGGCGACCAGGACCACCACCATGACGCCGATGCCGTGTCCGAGCAGGGCGAAGATGGGTCCGGGGCAAGCTCCCACCAATCCCCATCCGAGACCGAAAATCAGGCCGCCCAGCCAGAGGCGAGGGCTCGAAGCCGCGGATCGGCTTGTGGGAGCCACCAGTGGATCCCCACTCAGGGCGCGGGGGTTGAGACGTCTTAGGAGGGCCACGGAAAGGGCGCCGACCGCTACCGCGGATCCGATCACCCCGTACATATGAAAGCTGTGAAAGCGAAACATCTCCTGAATGCGGAACCAGGAAATGATCTCGCCCTGGGTCGCGACCACTCCGAAGCACATACCCAACAGCAGGTATACGAAGTGGAAATCTTTCTTCGGCTCGCTCGGGAGCTCCATGGAATCGCTCATCAGAGGCTCCTCAGCAGCCAGGGCAGAAGGAAGTGCGTGGAGATGAGCCCGCCGGCAAAGAATCCGCAGACCGCGACCAGGGAGCCGAGCCGACCGAAGGATAAACCGGTGATCGCATGACCCGAGGTGCAGCCCCCGGCGTAGCGGGCGCCGAAACCCACCAAGAATCCGCCCACCACAAGCACCACGAAACCCGCGGGTTGAGACAGTAGGTTCCAGGCGAATATTTCGGACGGAACCCAGCCGGAAAATTGGCCCATGCCCAGGGCCGCCAGATCGGCTCGAGTCGCTTCCGACACCGCGGACGGACCGGATGGGCTGAGCCAAATCGACGACAACAGAGCCCCGAGGGCAATGCCCAGGGCAAATGTCAGATTCCACAAACCGTGTCGCTTCCAATCGTATTGTAGGAATGCGATGCGGGTCGGTATCACCGCGCAGAGGTGCCGTAGATTCGACGAAATGCCGAATTGACGGTTGCTGACCAGCCAAATGGCGGGAACCATGAGCCCGATCAGCGGACCGGCAATCCACCAGGGCCAGGGTTGAGTAAAGAGCTCCATATTCGACATATCTCCGGGTTGGCTCGAGCCGACTTCAGCGGGCCGATTTCAGCTGGGTTGCGAGCCGATGTTATGGGTTGGTTCAGCTGGATCCAGAAGTGGGTTATCACCAGCCCGTGGATCGGAGGAGAGTAGCTCCGTCCTCCCATTTCTTGAGAGACACGGAATGCCGAAAGGGTTTCGGCAGACTGAAAATTGGGCGGAAATTGGGTGGAAATCAAGTGCCAGGGTCGTGATCATCCGGACCCTAGGTCGTGATCATCCGTGCCGTAATCGGCCGTTGAGGCCCGGCTTTGGGGCGTTTCTTCCTTTGACAATTATAAAGGTGACACTGCCATTTCTTGGGGTGACTCTCGACATGGCTAAGATGTGGATCGTTCCGGCCGGGATTTCATCGGCCGTCCGGAGCCGGCCAGTCGGCTGCTCAATGAAAAACCGATGACTGCGAAAAGACGATGACTACGAATTCCCTTTCCCCCGAGCTCCCCCTCGCGACGAGCAAAACTCCGAGCCCGGCCGCGCCGTCCGTCCATGCCGAGACTGAGAAAGAGCGCTACTACTACCAGCACATCGGTGATTTGAAACGTCGGCTTTCCGCCGAGATCCCGCGCACGGAGCTGCGGGATCTACACAAGGTCCATGCTTGGCGGCATTTCGTGGTGGCCGGTCGCCATGTGGCGTTTTTCGGTTTGTGTGCATGGGCCCTCTGGCAAGACACCTGGATTTGGCTGTGGCCGGTGGCTGCTGTGCTTCAGGGATTCAATCTTCTGGGTTTCTTGATCTTGGTTCACGAGCAAGTGCATAAGGCGATTTTCCAGAAGAGCCGGCCTCGCCTCGAGCGGATGTTGGGCATCCTCTATGCCTTGCCGACGGGCATCTCCGTTTCTCAATTCACCCGTTGGCATTTGGACCATCACAACGAGCTCGGGCATCACGAGCACGATCCCAAACGGGCCCACCTTTCGCCGAAGAAAAACTCTCGTTGGGTCAAGATGCTGTACATGACCCCGGCGCTCTTTGTGATTTACGCCCACGCATCGCGAAAAGAAGCCGCGACCTACCCGCTGGACTTGCAGCGCAAGATCCGCTGGGAGCGCCTACTGAGCCTGGTAGCCCACCTGAGCGTGATGGCTGCGTTGCTCACTTTCGGTGGGGTCGGCGAGCTGTTGCGGGTGCATACCATCCCGGTGTTCTTCATGTTCCCGCCGATTTTCGTGCTCAATCGCCTAGGGCAGCATTACGACATCGACAACTCAGATCCGGCGAAATGGTCGACCCGAGTCAACGGCAATCCGATTTGGCATTTTCTGTTCCTGTGGTCCAACTTCCACATTGAGCATCACTACTACCAGAGAATTCCCTTCTACAACTTGAAGAAGCTGAATCGAAAGCTGACGGGTTTTTACGACAAAGCTCAGCTTCGGAATCACACCTATCTCAGCATGGTCTGGGGATGGTTGGTGCTCAACAAGGAAGCTCACACCGACTGGCAGGGCTGACATTCCAGGACACTCCAGGAGTTGCCGGCCCGGACTTGATGGCTTAGGAATTGAGGTCCCTGGACATGGGACACGAAAAAGGACGCCCGCTGTGGGCGTCCTTTTTCGTTCTTTGTCGTTGGAGAGCTCCGCTATCGGGGCGTCACGAATTCTGCGCGATCCATGGGTGATATGAGCTTGCGTAGGGGCGGGGCTTGCCCCCTTCCGCACTTACTCGAAGGCGGGCGGGGGCAAGCCCCGCCCCTACGATTTTGAGGCGGGCGTACCCGCTCACCGCGGATCTCGGGCCGTCAAAGGGTGTTCAAATAATCCAAGAATTGTTTGGCCTCACCCGCATTCGGGTGCTCCGGCTCCAGCTCCAGCATTTTGGCGAAGCTGGCTTTGGCGGAGGCGTTGTCTTCTTTGCCCATTTGCACGAGGCCCAGGTAATAGAAGGCGTTGGCGTTGTCGGGGTACGACTGGATCACCGTTTGGAATTTCTCCAGCGCGGTATCCAAATCGCCGTTGTTGTAAGCACCGATTCCCAGGTTGAGCAAGGCGTTGGGATCGATCTTTTCGCCTTCCGGCAACTTGGCCATATACGGCTCGGCGTCCTGCTCCCGTCCCGCCGCCAGGAGAATGTCGACAATCAGTCTCAGAGTGGTGGGATCCTCGGGGCTGAGGGCCAAGGCGGACTCCAGGGTGGAGACGCTTTGATCGATGCTCTCATCCACGTAGTAGCTGCGGGCGACCGATTGCATGATTGCGACCTTCTCGGCGGGATCCTCTGAGCCGGCCAGCAGGGGCTCGAAGCGGGCTCGGGCTTCAGCGGTATTGCCTTCTTCCAAGTAGGTGCCGGCCACGGCTTTTTGCAGCGGACGCTTTTGGGCGTCGTCCTCGATCGCCGCGATCACTTCTTCGAATCGTGCTCGCGCCTCCGGGAATTTGCGTTCCTGCATGAGCTTGTTGCCTTCGTTGACCAAGCCCATCAAGCGATCCCCCTCGGCGTCGGGAAGCGAATCGGCGGTCCTCAGCTGGACCTCGATCGGCGCCGGCGGCGTGGGGGAGTATTCATTGAGCCGGGTTTGGGTTTCGGCCGACACGTAACCTTCGGCCTCCACGACCACCGTGTAAGGGGCGGACGAGAGCCCCATATAAGCCCAACGGCCCTTTTTGTTGGTGTTTACGGCTTCTGGACCGACGCCTTCCTGTCCTCGGTAAAAGATGCGGATAGTGGCACCTTTGATCGGATTGCCTTGCTCATCCGTGACCTTGCCTTGGATCCGTCCGCGACCCTTCCAATCTTGGGCCAGGGACGCGGGGGCGACCATGAGAATCGCGAGGGTGAGCAGGCCGAGAATCGAAATGATCCGGCCCGAGGTTGGGCGAATGGGGATGCTGGCGGGCATAAGCAGTCTCCTTTGAGCTCTCTTCACAAGCGAATCGGACTTCCCGAGCATAGCGGAACCCGCGCGGGGAGTTGAATACGAGCTCGAAACGATTCGGTCAAAAAGTAGGGGCGAAAAGCAGGGTCTAAAAGCGAGTAAGAAAAAAGCCGCCGGAGCAGGTCCGGCGGCTTTCTAGGCTCTTTTAGGGAGCCCGATCAGCTGAGCTGACGATCACTTCCAAGCGAGGCGGATGCCGAGGCGCGCCACGCGTGGGCCGATGATCTGATCGACGAAGCCGGAACGGCTCGACGACACGTCGAACTCACGCTGCACCACGTAGCCTTCGTTGAACAGGTTGAAGACGTCCACGGAGAGGGTGATACCGAGATCACCGACCTGGAAGTCTTTGTCCACACGAACGTCGGTGGTGATGATGTCGTCCACACGGTCACGACCCACGGTGGCCACCTGGATGTCCTTGGTGCCATCGGCGGTCGAGAAGTTGTCCCAGAACCACGGCAGCGGGTAACCCTCGCGGCCGTTGATGTTGCCGGAGACGTTGATGCCCCAGGGCAGCTGGTACAGACCACTGACGTTGAAGGACCAGCGGCTGTTCAGGAACAGGTCGACGTTACCGGAGCCACCGGACTCTTCAGCGAAGATGGCGCCGTCGTTGTCGACGCTCCACTCGTGGAAGCTACCGTTGTCGTTGTGGCCGTCGGTCGGATCGTCGAAGCGGCGGAACTCATCGCCGATGCTCCAATCCCAATCGTAGTAGGTGAAGTGGGCGCGCAGCATCCACTTATTCGACAGACGCTTGGTGGCGGAGATGGTGTAACCCAAGTACTCCGTGGAGCGGTCGGTGTTGGTCCAGAACACACCACCGGTGTCGGTGAGGTCGTCACGGACGGTGAAGACCGGCGTGCTGAAGGTGGTGCCGTCCGGCAGGCTGCCGGTGACGGTGTCGGTTTGGACGTAATCCGAAGCTTGGACCCGAACCAAGTTGCCGGCCGCGTCGCGGTACAGCGGGATCGAGTCGTAGTAGTCGTCGGCGTTACGCCAGGTGAGGGTGAAGCCACCCACGAACTCGGGCAAGAAAGCGTGCTCGACGCCCAAGATCAGCTCTTGGGTGACGACCGCTTCGATGTCCGGATCGATTTGGTTCGGCGAAGACGCAGCCGTGGGATTCGCGGGGTCGAAACCGACCGGCGCGAGGAACTCGTTCGGCTCACTGCTCTGCAGGATGCCGTCGCCGTTCACATCGGTGCCGGAGAAGACTGCGAACGCGTCGCTCAGCGGGTTGACCTCGGTGACGAGGGCGGTACCGAGCTGATCGGCGAAGTGGCTGTAGCTGGCCCGGAGCAGGGTCTTGCGATCCTCACCCAGGGCGTAGGTCAAACCGAGGCGCGGAACGATGTCGCTGAACTCGAAGTCCGGCTTGTTGCCGCTGAAGTCCAGAGCCGGCAAGAGGTTGGGAGCGAAACCAGACGCCGGAGCGTTGGAGACGCTGTTCTCACCCTCTTGTTGGTCGTAGCGCAGACCGAGGTTCACCGTCAGGCGATCTGTGGTGAAGGTGTCTTGCACCCAGAACGAGGTGTACTCGGTCTTCACGGAAACGACGCTGTCGCGCCAAGCCAACGCGGTGACCTCGCTGCCCGGTCCGGCGGAGCCGTCGGTCACCAGACCGTTGCCCGGAGCACCCCAGAGGGAGGTCTCTTCGGCGGTACGGTAGCTGTAACCGAACTTCAGCTCGTGGGACAGGGAGCCGGTGGTGAAGAACGAGGAGCCGTCGAGCTTGTAGCGCTCGGTCGGACGCTCGTTGTCGAGGAAGTAGTAGCTGCCGTGGGCAACGCCGTCGGCGTCGAACCAGGCTTGCGTGTCGCGACCACCCTTCGGCTCGAGGGCGAAGCCACCGAGCATCTCCGACCAGGAAGCGGTCAGGAAGAAGCTGGAGTTGAAGACGTGGGTGTCCTCAACCTTGGTCAGCGGGGAAGGACCGCTTTGATCCCAGGTGGTTTCCGGCGGACGGCTCGGACCGGCGCCACGACCGTTCTTGATCTTGTCGCCTTCGTTCCAGGTGTAGACGAAGGAGTTGGCGTCGGTGATTTGCGCGTTGAGCTTATAGGCCTCGTTGCGCAGCAGGGTGTTGTCCACACCACCGCCGAAGACGCTCTGGTTGATGTCGTTCTCGTCGAACGAGCCCCAGATCCAGATCCGGTCCTTCCACAGGAAGCCACCGACCTCGACACCGTATTGGGTGATGTCGTCGATCTGGTTACCGGTCAAGGACTCACCAGAAGCGGCCTGGCCCGGCGCGAGATCGCTCTCGTTCAGGTTGTCGGAGGACTGGTAGTCGTCTTTGGTGTTGTTGTAGGAGCCGGAGCCACGCCACTCGTTGGTGCCGCGCTTGGTCACCATGTTGAGCTGCACGCCGGGGGTCTGGATCTCGACGTCGGAGCCACCGGTGGAGAAGGACATCTCCTCGAATTGCTCGAAGCCGAAATACGTGGAGGAGGCGCCCACCGCGGATTGATCGGTGATGTCGACACCATCGATCATGAATTTGTTTTGGGTGCCGTTGGAGCCGGCGCCGATGAAGTTCGGCTGCTGACCGGATTCGTTACCACCGACGTTGATGCGATCCATCAACACACCGGGGGTCTGGCCGGCCACGGCCCAGGGGTCGCGGGCGGTCGGGATCTTCTGCAGCTCGAGCTGCGTGACCTGAATGCCCTGGGTAATTTTGCGCTCGTCGAGGAGCGGGCTCTCGGTGGTGACCGTGATGGTCTCCTCAATGGCCGGGGAGAGCTGGATTGCGATCGTGGTGTTACGACCGACGCGAATGTTGATCGCCTCGTAGACCACGGTCGAGAAGCCTTCGAGGGAGGCTTCTAGTTGATAGTTGCCCGGGCTGAGACCGAGGAAACGGAACTCGCCTTGAGCGTTGGTGACCTGCACTTGGGCCGCGCCGGGGCCGGACAAGGTCACGGTGACGCCGGGAAGGGCCTCGCCGTTGTTGTCGGTCACGGTGCCGTACAGATTACCGCTCTGGGTCTGTGCCCAAGCGACGCCGGAGAGGATCAGCATCATGCCGACCATCAGCGCCAAGGGCCGACGCAAAGAGTTGAGGGTGCTCATCTTCTTCTTACACCTCCAGGTGGGGGTTGATAGTGCTCGAGACCGGGGTCTCAGGCCGTCACAGAGGACGTTCACAACAAACATCGTCTTTCAAACAGCAACTTCGAGGGGAGCGCTCACAGGCACGCTCGTCATTCGAAAGCTTGGGATCAAAAATCTGAAGCTCATCCCTTTTAATGGGCTGTTCGTCCCTTTATGCAAACTAGGGGCCATCGTTGAGCTCGATCAGAACCACATCTCTAAGTGTTTCAGGAACAGTAATTTGTGGCTAAAGCGTGTGCAGGGGTGGGGGACGAAAAATGGCCGGGATAGCGAAAAAATTCAGGGCCTTGAACGGCTGGAATCCAATACGGTGGAGTGGATCGATTGGAATGACCGAGCTGTGGGCTTGCGGGGCCTCTGCCGAAGTGTCTCCGGCCCGAAAGCCCTCTGCCGAGCAACCGTTGTAAGCTAAAGCTGGATCGTAGCTCGATAGAGCTGAAGAATGTGCTCGCGGTCATCAAAGTCCTTAAAGGCGAGGAGAAGGGGTCAACGTCATGGGCTCAGTGTTTCGGAAAGGTCTGGATGCCAAGCAAAGTGGCTGGATTCTAGCGATCCTGTCGGGGATCAGTGTCCTATTTCTGTCCTGTTCCGAAAGCAGCACCTTCGATTCGTCTACCTACTTACGTCGGCAGATCGCCGATCAATCCGACAAGAGATCCGCGGACGCGGTCCAGTTCCCCTTTGAGCTCGAGGGCGAAGCCCTCGAGGTCGTTCAGGCGAAGCTCAAACCCGTGGGTGACGCGAGGAGCCGAGCAGCTCGGATTCTCGACTACATCTTCCGGGGCCTGGATCTGCAATACGAGCTGGCTCCTACCCGTGATGCCAACGGCACCTTCAGTGAGCGCCGAGGCAACTGTCTCTCCTTCGTCAATCTCTTTGTGGCGGCGGGCCGCCAGATCCGAATCAATCCGTTCTACGTAGAGGTGGAAGATTACCAGCGTTGGGACCACCGCCAGGGAATGGTGGTGAGCCAAGGCCATATTGTGGCCGGTCTCTACATTGATGGAGAGCTTAGAACTTACGACTTTTTACCCTATCGAGTCAAATCTTACCGCGATTTCGAGCCGATCGACGACCTCACCGCGACCGCCCACTATTTCAACAATCTCGGGGCCGAGGCGTTGCTCGCGGACGATCTGGAAATCGCTAAAGGGCACCTGGAGACCGCTGTGGCCGTGGATCCGACTTTCGTCAAGGCGTCCAATAATTTGGGGGTCTGGTATGCGCGAAAGAACGAGCTCGACCGGGCGATCGGCATCTACCGAGATGCCCTGGAGGTGGAGCCGGGAGACGTGCCGCTGTTGATCAATTTGGCGCGGGCCTACCAGCGCCAGGGCAAGGCAGAAGAAGCGAGCGAAGCCTTGGCCCAAGTGGAAGGCGTGCACCACACCAATCCGTTCTTCTTCGTCTACAAGGGTGAGGTCGCTCTGGCAAATGGGAATTATGAAGAGGCTCTGATTCACATGCGCGACGCCCTGCGCACGGAAACGGAGGCTCCCGAGGTGCATGTGGGCCTGACCAAAGTCTATGTGGCGCTCGGGGAGGTGAAAAAGGCTCGTCATCACCTCCAGCGGGCTCTGGCGTTGGATGCCGGTCATCCCGAAGCGCGCAAGTTGCTCTATATGTTGAATCCGATGATGGATGACTCCGGCTCGGAGCAGGGGAAGTCGGAGAAGAACCGGAGGTAAGCCTTGAGACCTTCAGATCCACTCGCCGTAGACCGATCTTCTGAGGGCTGGATCCCGCCGAGCCGGGCCTCGAGCCGCCGGCACCTGAGGTCCGGGGCCGCTCGCGTCGTCGTCGGCTTCTCGATCGGCTTGTGGATCCTCGGAGGATGTTGGCCCGGGGCCGCCGCCGGCGCCCCACAAGAGGCCGTCGCCTCGGGTCCTGAGCGAGGTGCGGGTTATATCGATCCCGGCTACCTTCTGGTTCGGAACCTTCTCTCCGAGAGCCGAAAGGAGCGTCGCGCCGCCGCTGATCAGATTGTCCGAGCCGGCGACAAAGGGTTGGTCTTCGGCATCGTCGATGCTCTCTTCTTCATCCCCAATCCCTTGCGCAAGGAAGCGTTCGACGCTCTGGAAGGGCTGACCGGAGAATCCGCGGGGAAAAGCTATTGGGATTGGGTCGAGCTCGCCGGCCGCTTGGGCGAAGAGCTTCGACCGACCGCCGGCTACGACCGTTGGAAGGTCATTCTTCTGTCCAAAATCGATCCGGGTTACCAAGACATCCTCTACGAAGGCGCGCCGATGAAGATCCGCTTGGAGGAAGTGGTGCCGGGCGGCGTGCGAATCGACGGCATCCCCTCATTGGACGATCCTCCGATGGTCAGCCCGGACGAAGCTCGATATCTAGACGACGACGAGCAGGTCTTCGGGGTGGTGGTCGGGGATCAAGCGCGGGCCTATCCGCTTCGCTTTCTGGACTGGCACGAGATGCTCAATGATCGGGTCGGTGATCAGGCCATCACCCTCAGCTATTGCACCCTCTGCGGCTCCGGCGTGCTGTATGCCACGGATGTGCAAGGCGGGTCGGCTTGGCGGTTCGGCACCTCCGGGTTGCTGTATCGCAGCAACAAGCTGATGTTCGATCGTCGAACGCGCACCCTGTGGAGCAATCTCTACGGTGAGCCGGTCATCGGCCGATTGGCTGAATCGCCGGAGGACCATCGTCTGGAGATTCTGCCCATGACCCGGACCAGCTGGGCCGATTGGCGAAAGCATCACCCAGCCACCCTGGTGGTTCAGCTGACCAAGGAGCTGAAAAAAGAGGGTCGAAAATTCGGTTTCGACTATCGTCCTGACAAGGCGAATCAAGCTCGGGAGGGGGTCAGCTTTCCGGTTTGGAAAAAGAACGACGCACTAGCACCCGAGACGGAGATTTACACCCTGAGATCGGGAAGCGCCGTGCGGGCCTATCCCCTGGAAGTGTTGCACGGGGCGAGGGTCGTCAACGACGTGGTGGGAGGCCGGCCGGTGGTGTTGGTGGCGGACCCGGAAAGCGGGGCCGTGCGCGCCTTCGACCGTCCGAGCGCGAGCGAATCCTTCGCTTGGAGCGACGGGCGGTTGGTGGACCATCTGGGCCGTTTCTGGCAGGTGGGTGACCAGCAGCTCGTGCCCGCGGGATTCGAAGGGGAGGCCTTGGGACGACGGCCCGGGCACTTCGCCTTTTGGTTCGGGTGGTATGCGTTTTTTCCACGAACCGAGGTCTACGAGGGGCCGACCACCGAAGCGCCGGAGCCTTGAAACGGTATGATTCAGGGCCAATTGGAGAAAAACATGAAACGTTTCGCCATCCGTCGCCAAGGTTCCGGAAGCCCACCCGACCGTCGAATCGGTTTGTTGTGTAGCCTCTGCCTAATGCTGGCTTCGGCGCCCGCCGCGGTAGAAGCCCAGCCTCGGGGTGAAACCTTCGAAGGGAAATCGGAGGTGACCCTGATCGAGGTCCCGGTCAATGTGACCTCCAAGTCGGGGCAGCCGGTTCGCGATTTGACCGCCGACAACTTCCGCCTCTTCGACTCGGGGAAACCGCAAGACATCGTCGATATCGAGGTGGTGGATCTCGAGGTGCTCCAACCTTCACGGCGGGAGCTCAAGCGCACCGTCGATCAGCTGCCCTCGGTGGCCCGTCGGCATTTCCTGCTGCTCTTCGACCTGAGCTTTTCCCGACCGGCCAACATCATCAAAGCCCGCGAGGCAGCTCGTGAGTTGGTGCTCGAGCACCTCCACCCCACGGATTTGGCGGCGGTTGCCACCTTTTCGTTGGAGCACGGTCCACAGCTCTTAGTGACCTTCACACCCGATCGGGTTCAGCTCGCTCGGGCCATCGAAACCTTGGGGGCGCCGGAGCTGTTGCGGCGGGGAGCGGTGGTGGATCCGCTACGGTTCGTCATCGATATTCCCGGAGCCAACGGAGAGCTGGCAGACGAGAGCTTTGGTGAGCAAGGGGAATTCGATGCCGAGGAGGCGATCTCCCAATATCTGTCGGTGATCGAGTTTCAGCAGGAGAAGGCGCGAAAGTCTTACGAGCGCGGGCGGATCACGACCTGGGCCAAGACCATGGGATCCACGGCGCGTTCCCTCGCGGCGGTGGACGGGCGCAAGCACGTGATCTACTTCTCCGAAGGTTTCGACGGTAGCCTCCTGCTCGGTCGAGACGCTTCCCGCAATGCCGCGGCCGCCGCCAGGGACCAAAGGCTTCGCGAGTCCGGAGCCATTTGGTTCGTGGATCAAGACGAGACCTTCGGCAATAGTGGTTTGCAGAGCGACATCGCCACGATGCTCGAAGAGTTCCGCCGCGCCGATTGTTTGATTCAAGCGGTGGATATCGGCGGTTTGCGGGTGGAAACCAGCATCCGAGGGCAGAGCTCGAACCTGGCCACCACCCGGCTCCACGACAATCAAGACGCGCTCTTCTACGTGGCGGACGGCACCGGCGGCAGCCTGTTCGAAAATGCCAACAATTTGGGGCTGCAGCTGGAGTCGGTCTTGGACCGCAACTCGGTGACCTACGTCCTCTCCTTTTATCCCAAGAACCTTAAAGCCGACGGCGAGTTTCACAAGCTGAAGGTGAAGACTGCCGGGCTTCCCCGGAGCACCCGAATCTCCCACCGCGCTGGGTATTACGCGCCGCGGGAGTTCACCGACCTGCATCCCATGGAAAAGGCTCTTCTGGCTTCGGAGGCCATCGCCGCCGCCGCCCCGCGTGCGGACTTGGATCTCCAGGTCTTAGCCGCTCCGTTCCGGGCGTCTCCGGAGCTCGGATATGTGCCGGTGATTCTCGAAGTCGGGGGCAAATCCCTGCTCGCCGGTCAGCCGACGGATCTCTTGAGGCTGGAGCTCTATATCTACGCCACCAATCGGCGGGGTGAGATGCGCGACTTCGTCACCCAGGTCGTCTCCTTCGACCTGCAGCAGACCCGGGGCGCGATGGCCGCGACCGGCGTCAAATACTACGGGCATTTGGATTTGGTGCCCGACGACTATTTGCTCAGGGTGTTGGTGCGCAACAGCGATACCGGGCGGACCGCGGTGGTCAGTCAGGACCTCTTAGTTCCGCCGTTCGAGCAACAACAACCGGGGGTTCTGCCGCCGTTCTTCCTCGAGCCCCCCAATCGATGGTTCATGGTGCGGGAGCAGGGAGAGAACCAGGGCTCATTGGCTGAGCGGACATCGGTGGTCTATCCCTTCACCCTCGACGGCGTGCCCTTTGTGCCCATGGCCAGACCCACCTTGACGCCAGGGGAGGCCTCGGAGCTGTGTTTGGTGGCCTACAACTTGGGCGAGGGCAGCCTGCGGGTGGACGCGGTGGTCAAAGGCGACGAAGGACAGGCGGTCGAGGGCGGGGTGTTCTCGCTGCTCGAACGGACCTTGACCGGCATCGACGGGGTCGACAAGCTCAGGGCTTCTTTCGACCCCGAAAACTTGGCGCCGGGAAGCTATGCCTTGGAGGTCGCGGTGACCAACACCGTCACCGGCGCGGTCGAAACCGGAAAGATCCCCTTCGAGGTGGCGGGTTAGATGGATCTGAGGGTCAGAAACGGCCCTTTAGAGCGCATCCAGAAACCGGGTTTGCGAGCAAACATGAGGCTGGGTGGAGCGAGGACGGAAGCGGAGCTTGTCTGAGCGGCACAGCCTATGGTTCGGCTTAAGTTTTCCACATCAGTAACTTTCGACGGAACAGCACCGGTGGCGCGAGTTCGTAGTGACGCCCGCAGCCCACCCAGCCGACTCCCGGCGAGCCCGCTTATGGGTGGCGGGAGGTAGATTAGGTTGGAAGTCAGAGGCCGCCGTGGACGGGGCCGTGGACTAAGCTGGACTTCAGCTCGATGACGTCACCGTGCAGCTTGAAAACGGCGTCGCCGAGCAGGGTCAGACCTTTCAAGTCGGGATGGTGCTCGAGCAGCTCCCGGCCCGCGGCGCTGTCGGCGGTCACCGTTTGGGCGGCCTCGACCTCAGCGGCGGTCAAGCCGTCTTCCACCCATCTTCCATCCGTTTGCCGCAAGAAGAGCCGTGAGCCCATGAGCACCGAGGTCGCGCCCTCGATATCTTCGACGATGGCCCCCTTCTCAGGTGCGTCGAAAATCACCTGGAGGTGGGAGTCCTGGTTGAGGTAGACCGCGAAGAGATAGACGATCACCGCCAGGGTGAAGACCAGGGCGAACATCAGGAAGTTGTTGGACGGCGTTTGGATGCCCGCCATGCCGGTTTCGATGCGATCCAACAAGCTTCTCTGCTCGCCGGCCAACGCGATCCGCCGCGCCACATGTTGATTGAGGGTCGGAGGTGGCGCCATCCGTTCGAGGTGGCGGAGGTTGGAAACCACGTGACGCATGCCCTCGACCTCTCGGCGGACGGATTCGTCCTCCTTGAGAAGCCGCTCGAAGCGCTCGGCTTCCTCCCCTTGGAGCTGGTCGTCCAAGTAAGCGGAGATGAGCTCGGCACGGGCCTGTTGACTCATGATGGTCTCGTTTCCAACCGTTTCTTTAGGGTGCTGTCTTTTCGAGCGCAGTTTTTTCGAGGATGATCCTCAGCCGGTCTCGGCCGCGGGCGATTCGAGAGCGCACCGTGCCGATTCGAACCCCTAAGATATCCGCGATTTCATCGTAGCTCATTCCTTCGATATCCCGCAAAACCACGGCTTCCCGGAACTTCGGCTTGACCTGCCGCAGGGCGAGAGACACATGGCGAGCCGCGTCCTGGGCCAGGGTCCGCTCCTCCGGTCCGCGGGACGGATCCGTCAAGTGCACGCCGCCTTCTTCGGTCTCCTCGGCTAGGGGAGCCGTGGGGTAGCGATGCTTCTTTACCGAGAGCTTGGATCGACAATAGTTGAGGGTGATTCGATAGATCCAGGTTTTGAGGCTGGATTTTCCGTTGAACCGACCCAGGTTGCGATGAATTCGCAAGAAAATTTCCTGGGTTAAATCCTCCGCCTCTTCCGGCGAGCCCGACATTCTCAGGCAGAGGTTGTAGACCAGGGCCGCGAATCGTGAGTACACCTCTTCGAAGGCTTCGGCATCACCGTATCGGTGGCGCTCGACCAAATCCAAATCGGGGGTCGAGCTGAACAATCTTGGATCGACGGTGGTCACGGCATACATCGTCTTTCGCTTTACCCGGGTTTCCCAACAATCGACACGGCTTCCCAGGGCGGGGGAAGGTGCCAACGGATCCTATCGTTAATGGCCCGCCGGAAATAGCACGTGTCCTGCGACAAGACCTCGTGATGTGCACTCGCCGATTCCCGACGATCCTTCGGTCACGAAGTGGTAGACCCGTTCGGGTGTCGGTCGGTTCCGAAAATCAGCCTGTGGATCAGGGGTGGATCAGGGAGAGTCCGCGACTTGCACGGGTTTGGGCAGGGCCGGCTGACCGTAATAGTCGAGAATGCCGTCGACGATCGCCGTCGCCACCCGTTGTCGGAAGGCCTTGGTGCGCAATAGGGCCCGGTCGTTGGGGTTGTTCATATTGCAGATCTCGAGCAGCAGCTTGGTAGGGACCTCGTTATATCGCACCACCGCGGGCACGAACGGACGACATCTGCGGCATCGGATGATCCGGTCTCGGATCGGCTTCTCGCGATGCACCGCCAGCGAATGTCGCTTGAACGACGACAGCAGCTTAGTGGCCAATTGTCGCGAGAGGCCTTCGCTTCGGGTTCTCTCTTTCCACGAGAAGCTGACTCTCGGCCGTTCTTTGACTTCCCGTCGGCTGGAATAGACCGAGCCGGACTTGCCGAATGTCCCTTTAGTGAGGCTGGTGGACGGCACGTAGACCATGGCGCCGCGCAGAGAGTGGTGCAGGGAGTCGGCGTGAATCGACAAGAAAACCGTCTTCGCCGAGTCGCGGCTGGTTTTGACCGCCTTGCGATGGCGGCTATTGGCCAAATACCAGCGCAGATGGGCCGAAACCCGCGCGTCGCGGATCGGATACGGTGGATGGGTGAGCACCCGATGGCGGCGCGATCTCGGTAGCTCGTCACGATCCAGGACGCTAAATCCCTTGGCGTCGTCGATGGTGGTGGTGATCACGTCCGCGGCAGTGGCCGCTTCCAACAGGCTCTTGGCCCGGAGCATGACGTCGTAAACGTAGACGCTCTCCCAGGTGCCCTGGTGGTTGGTGCCCGAGTCCTCGCCGCCGTGACCGGCATCGAGGATGACAGTGATGCCCTCGAGACGCGAAGCCCGGACCGTATTCGAATATTGGGCGCTGGCGGCCCGGTTCTTTTCCCACTCCTGACGGCGTGGATCGTTGGTCGGCAGGAACTCGGGTAGCAACATATCGAACGGGATTCGGACGGGCTGCCCCACGGGCATGTCGGTGACATCGCGGATGCCGTTCAGATCCGCCAGCTCCTTGGCCAGCTGGTTGACCTCTTTGGCACGAACCGCGCCGATAAATCGAACCACCACCGCCGAGTAGAGGGCGTCTCCCCGCTCCAGTCGGTAGACGGCGTAATTGCCGGAGGCATCGGAATCGAAGGTCAGTCGGTGATCGGGGCTGGCACCTAAAGGCGCCCCTGGTGGTAAAGCCACCGGCGGCGGCTCGTCGTCCGGCTCGTCGTCCAGCGTCGGCTCCCCTTGCGGGCTCTGGCCGTCGGCGATTTGAGCCTGGGGCTCTTGAGGTGGGGCGGGCAGGGCGGCCTGAAAAGTCGGCAGCAACAAATGCTTCGGAATGAGCACAACCTGACCCGGGACCAAGCCGTAGTCGCGATTCATGCGATTGAAAGTGCCGATTTCTTGAAAGTGGGTGCCGGTGCCCGTCAGCCACTCCGACAGGGTCCACAGGCTGAGATCCCGAAAGCTGCCCGGGATCTTTACCGACCAGGCGTCGGATCTCCGCTGGGGCTCCGGAAACATGGCGCCGATGACCTTCAGCTGTAGATCGGGGGTCAGAACCTCATAGGGCACCCGATAGCGGACACCGGAGAGCAGGCGTCGGGGCCGCCGATTGGCCTGGGACACGGCGCGGGCAGCTTCGTCGGTGCCGGTGAGACGTCGGGTGAAGGCCAGGAGCCCCTCCCCTCTGAGGGGGGGCGCTTCGAGGTGCAGATGTTTTCCATCGACCAAGGCGGCCACCTGACCTTCACCCAGGTTTCGACGAATGGTTTCTCCGAGCGCCGCCGTGGCGGTCAAGAGCAAACCCACCAGCACGATCCAACCCGCCGCGCGACGGTTCCTAATGTCCATCCATCTCCGGTACGGGGGGAAGGGGCGTTGCGACCTCGAAGGCGTGGCCGACCTTCAACACGGTGGATTCATCCATGGGGCGACCGAGGATCTGCAAGCCCAAGGGCAGGCCGTCGCCGTCTAATCCGCTGGGCACCGAGAGCGCGGGCAAGCCGGCCAGGCTCGGGGCGGTGGTGAAAACGTCGGCTAGGTACATGGCCAGGGGATCGTCCAGCTTTTCACCCAGGGCGAAAGCACCGGTCGGCGAGGTCGGCGTCACGATGACGTCCACCTGTTCAAAAGCTCGGCTGAATTGGCGACTGAGGGCCCGTCGCACCGCTTGGGCGCGACCGTAGTAAGCCTCGTAATAACCGGAGGATAGAGCGAAGGTGCCGAGAAGAATTCTGCGCTTGACCTCGGGGCCCAATCCCTCGCTCCGACTGGCGACATAAGCTTGGTCGAGATGGGCGTCGCCGGATCGCCGACCGTAGCGCATTCCGTCGAGACGAGCGAAATTAGCGCTCGCCTCAGCGTTGGTGATGACGTAATAGCAGGCGATGGCAGCTCCGAGATTGGCGACCGAGACGTTGCGAATCTCGGCGCCGAGCCGACGCAGAGTATCGAGGGATCGTTGCCAATCCTCAGCGGCGCCGCCGGTCAACGCACTGGTGTCGACCTGATCCATGATGCCCACCCTGACACCCTTCAGACTCGCGGCACCGGGCTCGGCGGCGATCCCCTCGACAGCGGATAGGTAGTTCTGCACCTCGGCGGGGTCCGAGGTGGCGTCGCGAGGGTCGAGGCCGGCCATGGTGCCCAAGGCGGCTGCCGCGCTGGGCACGTCGGGGGTGAGGGGGCCGATTTGGTCCGTGGAGGAGGCGAAGGCCACCAAGCCGAATCGGGAGACCCGTCCGTAGCTCGGTTTCAGCCCAACGATGCCGCAGAAGGAAGCGGGTTGGCGGATCGAGCCTCCGGTATCGGTGCCCAAGGCAAGGGGAAGGCCACAGGCCACGGCCGCTGCCGAGCCACCGCTGGAGCCGCCGGGCACACGCTCGAGATTCCATGGATTGCGGGTTGTTTGAAAGGCCGACCGCTCGCTCGACGAGCCCATGCCCAGCTCGTCCATATTGGTGCGGCCGAAGATCACGGCGCCGGCGTCGAGCAAGCGCTGAACCGCGGTGGCCGAGAAGGGGGATACGTATCCTTCGAGAATGCGCGAGGCGCACGTCAGTGGATGACCGGCAAATGCGATGTTGTCCTTGAGCGCCACCGGCACGCCGGCGAACGGTCCGGGGTCCACTCCGTCGGTGACGTCTCGGTCCAGCCGCTCCGCCCGTGAGCGTTGGTGGTCGTAGATTTCGAGGAATGCACCGGTTTTGGGCTCGATACCGGTCATTCGCCCATGGAAATGGTCCCATACATCGACCGCGCTCAGGTCGCCCGACCGGACTCTCTCGCCGATCTCGAGAGCGGAAAGCTGTTCTAGTGAAGGATTCATGATTTGGCGGCGCCGGCGGTGATCCGCGGGACGACCAAGAAGCCGTCCCTGGCCTCGGGCGCGTTGGCCTCGAAGAGATCCCGGTCCAGGCACTTGCCGAGGCGGTCCTCGGCCTCACGGGAGGAGGTCACGGGGTCGGTCCCTACCTCTTCGGCGGGCTCGGCTTCATAGTCGGAGAGCTGGTCGAAGTAGCCGACAATGGCGACCAAATCTTGGACCATGGCGGCTTCGTCTTCGGCGTCGCCCAGGCTGAGCCGGGCAAGTCGACTGATCTTGCGGACTTCGTCGAGATCGAGAGACATGGGATTGAAGCCGAATCAGCGGAAGATGCCGGATTTCCGATCACCGGGGGCCGCTCCACCACCGCCGGTAAGGCGTTGATTGAGCTCCTTGATGCGCTCCCGGGCCTGCATCATTTTTTGATTCATTTCTTCTTGAAGGCGACCGAAATCGCCGCGCATCTTTTCGCCTTCTTGGCGCATTTCCTCAACCCGGGCTTCCAGCCGACGAATTTGCTCGTCGCGGTCGGCGATCATCTGTTCGAGGTATTGGGCGTGCTCTTCCTTCTCCGCCATCCGCTCTTGGGCCTTGACCTCTTGCTCCTCGTAGAGCTTGCGGAATTGGAGAAGCTCTTGAATTTCGGCGAAGTCGGCAGCAGGCACTTCCGTTCCTCCTTGTCGGTGCTGTTCCTCAATATTGGGGAACATGCGCCGCATTTTAAGGGAAAGATCCTCCGGATCCGGAGATTTTTCCATCGCTTCGGTGTAGGTAATGGCATTGCGCACCAGCAGCGACAAAATGGATTGATTCATGCTCTGCATGCGGTAATAACCCACCGACGCCTCGAGCTCCTCGTGCAGCTCAGAGGTATTGCCCTTTTCGATCATCTTGGCGATCTTCGGTGAGTTGCGCATGATTTCCAGCGCCGCGATCCGTCCTTTGCCGTCGGGCTTGCGCAGCAGCTTGATGGAGATCACCGCGGAGAGCACCTGAGCCAGCTGGGCGCGAATCTGGCTCTGTTGATCGGCGGAGAAGGAATCCAAAATACGGTCGATGGTTTGGGTCGCGCTGTTGGTGTGCAGGGTGGAAAACACCAAGTGACCGGTCTCCGCCGCGGTGATCACCGTGTGGATCGTTTCGGAGTCGCGCATCTCACCGACCATGATGACGTCGGGATCCTGGCGCATGGCGTTGCGGAGGGCTTCGCCGAACGCGAACGTGTCCGTGCCCACCTCCCGCTGCGAAATGGACGCCATGCCGTCGCGGAAGAGAAATTCCACCGGATCCTCGATGGTGATGATGTGCACGGGACGGTTGGCGGTGATCCATTTGATGATCGCCGCCAGGGTGGTCGACTTACCGCTTCCGGTGGGGCCGGTGACCAACACCAAGCCCATATTGATCTTGCAGAATTCCTTGATCACCGACGGCAGATCGAGATCCTCGAGGGACATGGTCTCGAACGGCACGCGACGAAAGACCGCCGCCAGATGGCCCCGCTGGGAGTAGATGTTGCCGCGAAAGCGGGCGACTCCGGGAACACCGTAACCGACGTCACAGGCCAGGTGCTCTTCCAATTTCTTGCGCTGAGATTCTTTTTGCAGGACCTTGTCGACCACCCGCTGCATGTCGTCGATCGACAAGGGATCTGTTTTCAAAGGGAGGAGCTTGCCGTTGATGCGAAGAAGGGGCGGTCGTGCCGGCTTCAGGTGGAGATCCGAAGCGTTTTGCTTCGTCATGATGGTGAGCAGCTGATCGATGTCCAAGACCTGACCGGACATGTACTCTCCTCGAAGACCGCCGCCTGGCTAGCGGGTGAGCGTGGCTGAGCCGCTTCGGGATTTCCGTCCACGGCTCAAGGGTGGGCCGCGAGGAGTTTAGCAGCGCCGAGGAAGGTTCGAAAAGAGGGCGTGCAGAGGAGATGCTCAATTTTGCTGAACGTAGGGACCCGAGATGCCTCCGGTTTCAAGTCCGCGAGCTGAGTCAGAACTTACGCATCAAACCAACCACGACCCCTTGGACCTTGACCTCGGAGGCGGGCACGATGATCGGCTCCATATTCGGGTGGGCAGGTTGGAGACGTACGTTCGCGCCGTCGGGATAGAAACGCTTCAGAGTCGCCGCGTCTCCGCCCACCAGCGCCACCACCATCTCTCCGGGACGGGCCAGCTCTCGTCGCTGCACCACCACGAGGTCTCCGTCATGAATGCCTTCGTCGATCATTGATTCGCCCGCCACTTTGAGCACGAAGTGATTCGAGGTGGCGCCATCGAAGAGGTGATTGGGAACCGCCAGGGTTTCGGGGCTGGGCAGCGCTTCGATCGGCTGGCCGGCGGCGATAAGGCCCATGAACGGAACCTCGGATTCCGGGGTCATCTCCTTGCCGGGAACCGTCCTCAGCAGCTCCAATCCGCGTTTCTGATTCCAGTCGCGATGTAAGAAGCCTTTTTGCTGCAACAGCTTCAAATGCTTGTAAACCGTGCCGAAAGAGGAGTAGCCGAACTCGTCGCGGATTTCACGGTGGGTGGGGGAAATGCCGTGCTCACCTTGGTAGTCGGCGATGAATTCGAGAATCGCCTTCTGACGTTCGGTAAGATAGGAGCCTGTCTGGTTGCGGGCTTGGTTTCGCGTGGTCATGGCGAAATCATAGGCGGAATTGGGGCGTAAGTCAAGAGCCACGATGGAGCTAGTTGGTCCTACGTAGGTTTCTTCCGGCTAAGTTGTCTCGGCGGGTCGGCGCGGCACCCTGCGCGCGTCGCTACGAGCTCGCACCACCGATGAGGCTTCGCTGAAAGCTACTGATGCGGTGGATCTTAGCCCGATTCATCGGTTGAATCGCTCAGACAAGCTTCGCTTTCCGTGCTCGGTGCGCCGCGCCTTCCAGGTCCTCGAAGGCACTAAAATTGGACGAAATCAAAGGCAAGCGACGACCGCTCTGGGCCGAAAGATTCCCGCCCGTCGGCCGCGGTCGCGCCTCGGCTGCGTTCCTTGACAGTCGCTCAGGGGGATCACTACACTGCCCTCCCGCCAATCCCGGCGGCCCTCCCCCGGATACGCCTGCTTCATGACCACGGATCTCAGCTTCGATTTGGAGCGCCATACCCTCGGCAACGGCCTCAAAGTCGTTCTTCATCGCGATCGTCGCTTGCCTTTGGTGAGCATCAACCTCTGGTATCACGTCGGCTCCAAGAACGAGGCTCCCGGCCGGACGGGATTTGCCCACCTTTTTGAGCACCTGCTCTTCCAGGGCAGCGAAAACGTCGGTACCAACGATCACTTCAAATATGTTCAGCAAGCGGGTGGTGTAGCCAACGGCTCCACGTGGTACGACCGCACCAACTACTTCGAAACGTTGCCGTCGCACCATCTGGATCGAGGGCTGTGGTTGGAGTCGGATCGGATGGGCTTCTTCCTCGGGGGGATTCACCAGGAGAAGCTGGACAATCAGCGTGACGTGGTGATGAACGAGCGGCGCCAACGGGTGGACAACCAGCCCTATGGCCGAGCCTACGAGGTGCTTTACGAGCGCCTTTATCCGGAGGGGCATCCCTACAGCTGGCCGGTGATCGGTTATATGGACGACATCGCCGCGGCCCAGCTCCACATGGTCCAGGAGTTTTTCGAAACCTACTACGTGCCGAATAACGCGGTGCTGACCCTGGCCGGCGACATTGAATACGAAGACGCTTTGGCGCGGGTGGAGCGGTGGTTCGGGGATATTCCGGCGGGCCGACGACCGATCGAGCGACCGACCATGCCGCCGGTGGAGCCGACGGGGCAGCAGCGGGCGACGCTCGAGGACAACGTCAAGCTGCCCCGGGTTTACATCGCTTTTCCGGGGCCCCGATACGGAGATCGGGATTGGTATGCGGCGGACCTGCTGGCCACGCTGCTGGCCAGTGGCAAGGCGAGCGTCTTCTACCAAGATCTGGTGGTCTCGGAGCATCTCGCCCAGGACGTCGCCGCATTCATCTTGCCGACCGAGGAGCCGTCGAGCTTCACGGTGATCTCAACGGGTCGGCCGGAGGTGGATCCGGAGGTGTTGGAGCGGGCGCTCATGCAACGGCTGACGGCCCTTTCCGACAAGCTCTTGGACGAATCCGATGTGGAGCGTGCGCGCAATCGGTTGCTGCGTTATCACTACACCGAGTTGCAGAATCTCTCGGAACGGGCCGACTCGATTTCGCAATTCACCACCTATTTCGACGATCCCGCGGGGGTCGCTCGGGAGATCGAGCGCTATCGCGATATTACCGCCCGGGATCTGCGTGATCTGGCAGCCCGTTTCTTGACGCTGGATCGGAGCGTTGTGTTGACGGTGGTGGGTGAATCCTAACGCCTCGCTATCGGTGAGCTCGTCATCCGCCGTCGTTTTCGGTCCGCACACGGTCTGTAGCCTTTTCAGGAATCTAAATATGTCAGCCAAAAAACCCGTCGACAGGTCCGTTGTGCCCGCCGGAGGCTCGCCTCGACCTTTCTCCTTCCCGCAGGTGGCCTCGGTTCAGCTGGCCAACGGATTGAAAATTCTCAGCGTGCGCATGCCCGAGTTTCCCCTCGTCGCGGTGCAAATGCTGGTGCCTGCCGGCGGCCTGGCCAACCCCATGGACCGTCCCGGTTTGGCCGACGTGCACGGCTCCCTTCTGGAGGAGGGCACGAAGAGCTACACCAGCTCGGAGCTGGCCCTCGCCGTCGAGCAGCTGGGAGGCTCGATGGAGACGGGCGCCGGGTGGAACGTCGCCTTCGGGGATATCAGCGTGTTGGCGTCGAGCTTTGATCATGGGCTGGATCTCATCTCTGAGCTGATCCTCGGGCCGACTTTTCCCGAAGAAAAGTTCGACTGGGTCAAAGAACGGGCTTTGGCGGAGCTGATGCGTCGGCCCAGCCGGCCCAGCCTATTGGCCGACGATGTGTTCTCGAAGGCGGTCTACGACGGCACGGTCTACGGTTTTCCGGTCAAAGGCACGCCCGAAGGGGTCGGCGCGATCACCCTCGACGAGGTAAAGGACTTCCACCATCGATGCGTGGTTCCCGAGGGCTCCAAGCTGATCGTCGCGGGCGATTTCGATCCCGACCATCTGCACCGGCGGGCCGAAGAGCTGTTCGGCGGTTGGGTTTCGGGCCTGGGCTCCGGAAAGAGCGGCTCTGAAAAGACCAGGTTCGAAACGCCGATCATCGAGCCCGTCCGGCGCGACGGGGTCGAGGTTTTCGTCGCCGACCGGAGCGGCGCGGCCCAGACCCAGATCCAAGTGGGCCACGCCGGGGTCAGCCGAAGTGATCCGGAATTCCACATCCTGATCGTGCTCAACGTGCTTTTGGGCGGCAAATTCACCAGCCGTCTGAACTTGAATTTGCGCGAGCGCCACGGTTATACCTACGGGGTTCAAAGTAGCTTTGCCCGCCGTCTCGGGCCGGGACCCTTCACCATCCGCACGGCGGTGGCCACGGATATCGCCGGAGCAGCGGTCAAGGAGATCCTCTTCGAGCTCCATCGCTTGTGCGAGGAGCCGATTCCGGACGAGGAGGTTCGAGACACGCTCGACTATTTGCGCGGTGTGTTCCCGTATACGGTGCAGACCACCGATGATGTCGCCGGTCGATTGGAGAATCTGGCTATCTTCGACCTACCCCTCGACTACTACGACTTCTTCGCCCGGACCATCAGCACCTTGACCGCCGCGGACTTGGAAGCGGCGGCGCGCAAATTCATCCATCCCGATCGATTGGTGGTGGTCGCCGCCGGCCCGGCCGACGAGCTGGTGCCCCAGCTCGAGCCATTCGGTTCGGTGACGGTGGTTCCCCCGGCGGGCTAGTCGACCTCTTCAGAGCCGACCGGCACCCGCGGTCGATCGTCGAGGCTTTGCAAAGGGATCAAGGTTTGATCCGTGGCCGCGGTTTCCTCCAGCCGCCGAGCGGTGGGCAGCAGCCTCCGTTCGAAGGAGCCCACAGAGCGGTTGAAGCTGCGTACCGCTTGGTCCAAGCTCTTACCCACTTGCGATAAATGCCCGACGAAGGTTTGAAGCCGATCATGGAGCTCACGTCCGGTGGCGGCGATCCGCGCCGCGTCCTCGGCCACGGCGTGCTGGCGCCAACCCCAAGCGATAGAGCGCATCAGTGCCAATAGGGTGATCGGGGTCGCGGGCAAGACCTTCTGGGCCATGCATTGATCCAAGAAGTCCGGCTGTCGCTCGAAGGCGGCGGAAAGCACGCTCTCGTTGGCCAGGAACATGACCACGAAATCCGGGGAGCCCGGCACGTTGCGCCAATAGGACTTGGCGGCCAGCTCCGCGACGCGCTGTTTGGTCGCCTTGAGATGCTCGTCCAACAAACGTCGACGGCGTTCGGGATCGTCCTCTTCCTGGGCGGCGAGGAAGGAGCTCATGGGGGTCTTGGCGTCCACCGGCAAGGACCGTCCCCCGGGCAAATAAACGATGAGATCCGGACGCTGACCATCGCTCAGGGTCGGTTGCTCCTCGAAATCGACCCGATCCGTCAAACCGGCCATTTCCACCAAGCGGCGCAGCTGGATCTCCCCCCAGCGTCCGCGGCGTCCGGGAGCGCGCAAGGTCTCCCGCAGCGCTTGGGCCGATTGACGTAGATCTTCCTGACTGGTGCGCAGGAGATCGATCTCGCGCAGGAGGCCGGAATAGGCACCTTGGCGCTCTTTCTCTAAGGATCTCACCTGCTGATCCAGCCCGGAGAGCTGGGCATTCAGGGGCGACACGAGGTTTTGCAGCTGTTGTTGGGAATGCTGTGAGAGGTCCGCGGTGCTACGGCGGAGCAGCTCGTCCGCCAAGTCGCGAAAGCTGAGCCGCATTTGCTCATCGGCGGTGTGGATCCAGGCCAGCTTTTCGGTCTCGGCATCCCGTCGCGAGCGTTCCTGGGCGAGCTCGACGCGTAGCTGCTGAGCGGCCAGGGCCTCCGATTCCAATTGCTGCCGTCGCTGGTCCGCCCATCGCAGCCGCTCCCGCAAGGCCTGATGTCTGGCGCGGTGACCCCAGGCGGCGATCAGGCCACCGACCACCAATCCCACGAGAAAAAAGACCGTCGGATGCCAGACGGCTACATCCCAAGGCAAGTCCTGGGCCGCGCTCGGAGTCATGGGGAGCTAGCGAATACGGGTGGCGACAGCGCCGTCTTCGCCGACTCGGATCTCCAGGGTGCGAGTGGTGTCGGCGGGCAAGTCGGCGTCCATTTCCACGGTTTTGGTCGCTCCGTTGCGCCACACGTAGGTGCGAATCTTGAGCCCTTCGCCGGCGGTGAGGGTACCCGAGTGGGTCAACCGACCGGAAGACTTCACCTGACGTTTGATCAAGCCGCCGCTTTCTTTGGTGAAGCTGAATTTCTGGGTGAAGAACTTCGTGGGGCCGACGAAGACCGTCAAGCTTCCGTCGGAGACTTGAGAGAAGAAGTCGATTTTGAGCGTGGCTTTTTGCTCGGCCACGGCGGTCGGTCGAGTGGAAGTGGTCTCGGGCTCGGCCGTCGGTGCCACTGGACGTTTGCTGAAACGGTCCTTCACCCTGTCCTTGGCGCTCTTCAGGCGCAATTTCCCTTCTTCCGCCTCGGCCAGCAGGCGTTGACCCTCTTCGTCGTCCGGAGCGATTTCGAGGGCTTCTTGGGCTGCGGCAATGGCCTCGTCGTAGCGATCCGCCAGCAGCGCGGACTGCGCCCGTCGCAGGCGGTCTCGCACCTTGGCCTCTTCGACGGTGAGATCGCCGTCGAGAATCATTTTCTCCGCGTCTTCCCGCAAACCCCGGATTTCTTTGTCTCCGGGCACGATGACCAGAGCTTGGTCGAAGAGCTCCACCGCCCGCACCGGCTCGCCGTCGGCCATCGCTTGCTTGCCTCGTTCCACGAGCGGTTGGTACTGGCTGCGCAGCTCCGCCTCGGGGTCGACGACTTGTTGGGCTGCGGCGTCGGCGGTGGTGGCCGGCCGCAGGGCGACGAAGGCCGCGGTGGCCAACGCGCCGGCGACCAACAACGCGGCCGCCGCCATGATCATGCGCCGGGGTCCGGAGCCGTCGTCGGCTGCCGGAGAAGGCGGTTGCGGCGGCGGAGCCGGAACCCCCGCCAACGTGCCGGGACGGATGGCGCCGCTGTTGGCGGAGACCGGGTACGGCATGCTGGCGGCGGATTGAATCGGTACCACCCCGGACGTCGATGCCGTGGCTTGGGGCGGTTGTGGCTGAGGTGTGGGTGGGGAAAGGAAGGAGGCGGTGCCACCCTCCCGCCGTTGAGCCTCGGTGGTGAATACCGCCTTGAGGTCCCGCGCCATTTCCGAGCCACGGGAGTAACGGCGAGACGCGTCCTTCTCCAGCGCTTGCTGCAAGACCGTGACCAGGCGATCGGGTAATCCGGCCACCAGCTCCTGGGGAGGTGTGAAGGCGTCGTAGACGATGCGGTGGGTGACCATGGTGAGGTTGTCACCCTGGAAGGGCTTCTTGCCGGTGATCATCTCGTAGAGCATGACGCCCAACGAGAAGATGTCGGCCCGGTGGTCGACCTCCTTGCCCTGGATCTGCTCCGGTGCCATGTAGTTGGGCGTGCCGAGCAGCTGGCCTTCGACGGTGAGGTTGGAGGCGTCGACCCGGGCGATGCCGAAGTCGGTGATTTTCGCCTGCTTGTCGGCGGTGATGATGATGTTCGCGGGTTTGATGTCGCGGTGCACCACGCCCTTGGAGTGCGCGTAGTCGAGACCTTCGGCGATTTGGGCCACGATGTCGACGACGAATCGAATATCGAGCCGACCCTGGCGCTGCATCAGCTGCTTGAGGTCGGTGCCCTTGACGTATTCCATGGCGATGAAGAAATCACCGCCGTCCTCGACCACCACATCGTGGATGGTGACGATATTGGGATGGCTGAGAATGCCCGCGCTTTGGGCTTCGCGTAGGAAGCGCGCACGAAATTGCTCGGCGTCCGCGTCCTTAGCGGAGAAGCCGAGGCGGAAGGTTTTCAGCGCCAGCTGTCGGCCGATGAGGGGATCTCGGGCCAGATAAACCAGGCCCATGGCTCCCTTGCCGAGCTCGCCAATGATTTCGTAACGGCCTAGTTGATGAAGGGTCATGGCTCGATGAAGGTGTAGAAACTCCTGATTCATTGTAGGTGTTCTGCGGAGATCCCGTCAAACGGAGCGCGGTGAAATTCAGGGAAAAATCTTCGCCGTTCGGATCGGAAACAGAGATCTTGCTCCAGGGTGGTTCCACCGACGCGCGCGGATGTTATATTCACCGGCGTTTCATCTAGCTTTAAAAGACAGCCCTCATGGATCGCGGACCCTTTAGGAGATTCCAGGATGCAGGTGGATAGCCCGGCCAAGATTCGCAACATCACCCTTGCTGGACACGCAGACACGGGGAAGACCACCCTGGCGAGCGCTGCCCTCTACACCAGCGGAGTTTTGAATCGCATGAACCGGGTGGAGGACGGCAATACCACCACCGATTTCGATCCCCTGGAAGTCGATCGAGGCTATTCCATCGGTTTGGCGCCCTGCTTCATTCCTTGGAACAAACACAAAATAAATATCGTCGACGTGCCGGGCTCGGGCATCTTCGGAGTCGAGAGCCGGGCCGGTGTGCGGGCTACCGACGCCATGGTGTTGGTGATCAGCGCGGCCTCCGGTGTGGAGGTGATGACCGAGCGGATGTGGAATTACGCGGCTCGCATCGAGCAGCCGGTGATGATCCACATCAACAAGCTCGACCGCGAGAACACCTCCTTGGACGATGTTTTGGCCGGCATGAAAACGTCGTTCGGTGTGCCGGTGGTGCCACTGCAGGCGCCCATCGGATCCGAGCACGATTTCTCGGGGGTGGTCGATTTGATCACCGGCAAGGCCTACTCCTACGACCAAGACGGTGACGGCAAAGGCAAAGAGATCGACGTGCCGGGGGATCTGGCCGATCAGGTCGAAGAATGGCGCAATCAGCTGATCGAGTCCGTGGCGGAGACCGACGACGAGCTGATGGAGGAGTATTTCGAGGAAGGCACGCTGACCGAAGAGCGGATGGTCGCAGGCCTAAAAGCAGCGATTATGAATCGCAATATTTTTGTCGCCACCCTCGGCTCTGCATTGCACGGCATCGCCACGGATGCTTTCTTGAGCACCGTCGAGCACCTGCTGCCCGATCCACTTGCCCGCGGTCAATACCCGGCATCGGATATCGGAGGCGAGGCCATCGAGGTCGCCACCTCGGCCGATGGCCCGATGGCGGCCATGGTCTTCAAAACGTTGAACGATCCTTTTTCCGGAAAAATCAATATTTTCCGCGTGGTTCGCGGCTCTATTTCTTCCGATTCCTCGTGTTGGAACAGCCGCTCGGAGTCGGCGGAAAAGGTCGGCCAGCTGCTCCATATGCAGGGCAAACAAGGCGAAAGCACCAGCGAGCTGATCACCGGCGACATCGGCGGTGTCGCCAAGCTCAAGCACACCTTGACCGGAGACACCCTCTGCAGCAAGGACAGCCCGGTGAAGCTGGAATGGATCACTATCCGTCCGCCGGCCATGTCCTACGCGCTCGAGCCGAAAGCCAAGGGCGACGAGGAGAAAATCGGTGATGCGCTCCATCGTTTGATGGAAGAGGACCTCGGCTTGGCCTCGGGCCGCGACTCCCAGACCAACGAGTTGTTGATCTCGGGCTCCGGACAGCTGCACGTGGAGCTGACCATCGCCAAGCTCAAGCAGCGCTACAAGGTGGACGTGGTGTTGCACCCGCCGAAGGTGCCGTATCGGGAAACCATTCGTCGCGCCGCCGATGGCCACGGCCGCCACAAGAAGCAATCCGGCGGCCGCGGACAATTTGCCGATTGCAAGATCAAGATCGAGCCGTTGCCCGCCGGCGAGGACTTCGAATTCAAGGACGAGATTTTCGGTGGCTCGATTCCCCAGCAATTCCGTCCGGCGGTGGAAAAGGGTGTGCTCGAAGCGCGGGACCGTGGTTTCTTGGCCGGATTCCCGGTGGTGGACTTCCGAATCCGCCTGCTGGACGGCCAATTCCACGACGTGGATTCCTCGGAAATGGCGTTCAAGGTCGCCGGCTCGCTGGCCTTTAAGGACGCCATGGAAAAAGCTGGGGCAACGCTGCTGGAGCCGGTGATGTCGGTGGAAATCACCACCACCGAGGAATTCATGGGCGACATCATGGGCGACCTCTCCCAACGTCGCGGCAAACCCCAGGGCATGGAAGCCCAGGGCGAGAAGCAGATCATCAAGGCGATGGTGCCGATGGCGGAAATGCTCGACTACGCGCCGGCTCTCCGCTCCATCACCCAGGGACGCAGCCGCTTCACCATGGAATTCCACGGCTACGAAGAAGTGCCGCGCCAGCACCAGCAGAAGATTATCGAGGAATCGAAACGGGCCGACAGCTAGGTGCCCCCGGCTAGGTGCCCCCGGCTAGGCGCCCCCCGGCTAGGCGCCCCCGATTGGTTTACGAGATTGCACTTCCGGTCGTAGGGGCGGGGCTTGCCCCCGCCCGCCTGAAGCGTCGCCGATTGTTCTCACAAAGTGGCTCTAATCCTCCGTCAAATCCCCGAGACGAATGCGCAGAGCCTTGAGCTCATCGCGCAGGGAGGAGACCTCGTCCTTGAGCTCCGCGACCTCGCCCTCTAGATCCTCCAACCGCTGCATCGAGGACGGTCCACGAGGGGCCGACGGTGCCGCGGAGGCGGCCGGTGCCGTCGCGGCGTTGGCGGCGGCTTGGGCCTCGGTTTCTTGGGGATCGTCCTCGCCGCATAGGTGGGCCCAACGGCATTCCCGCTGACCGGGGCGACGGGGCAGCTCACAGACGAGGGCGTCCTCGTCGCCGGAAGCGAGATCCTGGAGCGTGCGCTCCACGTCTTGCACCGAGTCGAAATGGAACATCCGCTCCGAGCGGCTCTTGAGCTCGCCAGGGGTTTGGGGACCCCGCAACATCAGCAGGGTCATGACCGCCTTACGATCCGGGGTCAGGGACCAACGGCGATCCAATCGCTGCTCCCAACGCTCGGCTCGGGCGCCTTCACTCCGCCAAGTCAACACATCGAGCCGCAGGCGGTCGAGGGCCTCCACCACCTGGGTTTCGGTCAACGCGGTGACGGGCTCGCGATTGGTTTTTTGGTTACAGGCCGAGATGGTGGTCTTGATGGTCATCGGATATTGATCCGGCGTGGTCTGCTCTTTTTCCAGAAGGGCACCGAGCACGCGAATTTCAAAGAAGTCTAGGGGACGGGTGCGGGGCATATGGAAGCTCCAGGCTGGTCTTGAGGTTGAGCGGATCATCCAGCCGAGCGGATGATCCCTAAAAGACTATCAGGGCTTGCCCCAGCTGCGTACCGCGGCAACTTTTGACCCGAGCTTGCGTACCTCAAGCTCGACCTGTGTTCGATTCGTGCCGGGCCGTTCCATGGCCTGGGCATCCGCTTTTCGTTTCACCCTCGACCGCGAAGGATGGAGCTAGCTTGTGAGAAGAGTGTTCAAAAAACGAGTAGGCGGCGCTTTATGCGCGGCCGTTTTGGCGGCGCTGCCGGCCGTGCCTGCGTTTGCAGGTCAGGAGCCAGGGGTCCATGCCCTGACCGGCGCCCGCATCATTCCGGCACCTGGTGAGGTGATCGAGTCCGGGACCCTGGTGATCCGCAACGGCTTGATCGAAGCGATCGGAGCCGACGTGGAGATCCCGGCTGAGGCGCGGGTCTGGGAGCTCGAAGGCGCGACCCTTTATCCCGGCCTGATCGAGAGCTTCTATCCCCTGAGCTTGCCGATCCCGGAAGACGACGACATGGTGCCCCAAGGTGGGCACGAAAACCCGTTGGTCACCCCCGACCGCAGCGCTTTCCCGTACGCCCACGACGAAGACGCTTACGCCAAGTTGCAACAAGCGGGTTTCACCACCGCCGTGCTGGTGCCCAAAAGCGGCCTGTTTCGCGGTCGGAGCGTGTTGGTGAACCTCGGTGAAGGCGGGGTCGGCGAGCAGGTGCTGACCCGGGACCTGACCCAGGTCGCCCAGCTGGCCACTAGCGCCGACGGCTCGTATCCGGGCTCGCTGATGGGCTCGATCGCGCTCTTCCGTCAGACCCTGCTCGACGCCCGCTGGCATGCCGCCGCCCAGAAAGCCTTCGAGGCCAATCCCCGCCAGCAGCGTCCGGAATACAACTCCGCGTGGGACGCTCTTTCCGAGGTGGCGACCGGTCGCGAGCCGATCGTGTTGGAAAGCCAAAGCCCTCAAGATATCCATCGTCTGATCGCCCTGGCCGACGAATTCGGGCTCGACGCGATCCTGGTCGGCAACGGGCGGGAGTATTTGCTCGAAGGCCGGCTGGATACCGCGGGCCATCCGTGGATTCTGCCGGTGAGCCTGCCCAAGGCCCCGTCGGTGGACGAGGAGCATCCGGAAAAAGCCGATTTGATGGCCCTGCGTCATTGGGATCAAGCGCCGGCGAACGCCCAACGGTTGCTGGCCGGCGGTGCCACCGTGGCGTTCACCTCCCACGGCAGCAGCGATGCCAAGAAGATTCACGAGCATCTCGCCGTCGCCATCGAGCGGGGTCTGACCGCCGACCAAGCGTTGGCGGCGTTGACCACAACCCCCGCGAAGATGTGGGGCATCGCCGATCGGGCGGGCACTCTGGAGGTCGGCAAGATGGCCAATGTGGTGGTCACCGAGGGAGACCTCTTCACCGACAAGGTCAAGATCACGGCCCTGTGGATCGACGGGGTGCACTCCGAGCTGAAGGAAATCAAACCACCGACGGTCGACCCGGCCGGATCGTGGGACATCACCATCGATGCCGGCCCCGGCGGGCAGCTCCAGGTCTCCCTCGCCTTCACCGGCACCGTGGAAGATCTGAGCGGATCCGTCAGCACGCCCCAGGGCAGCCTGGCGATGCTCGACGCCTCGGTGTCCGGAGAGTCGGTGGAGTTCTCCATCGATTCCACGCCGTTGGGCATGCCGGGCACGATTTCGTTCGTCATGTCGATTGACGGCGACACCTGCAGCGGCACCGGCGTCGCACCGCAGGGGGCCTTTACGTTCAAGGGAGATCGCGTCAGCGGTCCGAAACCGGAGGTGATCCGATGATGGCGCCGAAGTTGTTGAGCCGAGGCGCGAAAGTCGCCGTCCTATGTTCCGCGCTCGCGACCTCCGCGGGCGCTCAAGGGGTTTCCGAGCCGTCCGCTTGGATGGCCGAGACCCCCGAGCAGCCGGCGAGTGTCTTCGTGCACGACGCCACCATCTGGACCAGTGGGCCGGAAGGCAAGATCGAAAACGGCGACCTGTGGATCCGAGACGGCAAAATCGCTGGGGTCGGCCGTGATCTCGAGGTGCCGTCCGGGGCCGATGTAATCGACGGCACGGGCAAGCACGTGACTCCGGGTTTGATCGACGCCCACAGCCATACGGCCATTTCCGGCAGCGTCAACGAAGGCACCCACATCACCACCGCCGAGGTTCGCATCGCGGACGTGATCAATCCCGACGACGTCAACATCTACCGTCAGCTGGCCGGTGGTTTGACCACGGTCAACATCCTGCACGGCTCCGCCAACTCCATCGGCGGGCAAAATGCGGTGGCAAAGCTGCGTTGGGGTAGCCCGGCGTCGGAGATGCTCTTTGCGGGCGCGCCCCAGGGCATCAAATTCGCGCTCGGCGAGAACCCCAAACAATCGAATTGGGGAGACGACGACAACCCGAGATATCCCCAGACCCGTCAAGGTGTGGAGCAATCCATCCGGGAGCGCTTCCTGGCCGCACGGGAATATCAGAAGCGATGGAAGGCCTACAAAGCGGCCGGTGGCGCCAAGAGCCAGTTGGTGCCGCCCCGTCGCGACTTACAGCTCGAAGCGGTGGCCGAGATTCTCGACGGCAATCGCTTGGTGCACTCCCACTCTTACCGCGCGGACGAGATCCTGATGTTGTTGGGCCTGTCCAAGGAATTCGGCTTCACCATCGCCACCTTCCAACACGTTTTGGAGGGTTACAAAGTGGCCGACGAGCTGGCGGCCCACGGTGCCGGCGCGTCTACCTTCAGCGATTGGTGGGCCTATAAATTCGAGGTCATCGACGCCATTCCCCATAACGGCGCCATCATGTGGGACCGCGGTGTCACGGTGTCGTTCAACTCCGACAGCGACGAGCTCGCGCGTCACATGAATTTGGAGGCCGCCAAAGCCGTCCGCTACGGCGGGGTCCCCGAGTCGGAGGCGCTCAAATTCGTCACCCTGAACCCGGCGAAACAGCTGCGCATCCACGATCGCGTCGGCTCGTTGGAAAAGGGCAAGGACGCTGATTTCGTGATTTGGAACGGCCATCCCCTTTCGACCCTGAGCATGTGCGAGCAAACCTGGATCGACGGTCGGAAATATTTCGATCGCGAGCAGGATCTGGCGGCCCGGGAGGTTCTGGAGGCCGAGCGCCGTGCTTTGATCGACAAAGTGGTGGCGAGCAAGAAGTCCGCCGAAGAGGAAGACGGTGGGGAAAACGAAGAAGGCGGCGAAGAGGAGACTTCCGCCGAAACCGAAGGTGAGGATCCGGAGAGCTCGACCGATCCCGAGGAGGTGGCGCGATGAGCCGCAAAAGCATTGGATGGAAACGCCTAGCTCAGCTCGGTCCAGTCCCAGCGTTTTCGAGGATCTGGAAGGCGCGGCGTACCGAGCACGGAAAGCGGAGACTGTCTGAGCGGCACAACCTTTGGGTCGGCTTAAGATCCACCACATCAGTAGCTTGTGTCGAAGCTGCGGCGGTGGCGCGAGTTTCGGAGCGACGCGCGCAGGGCGCCGCGCCGACCCACCGAGAAAGCATTTCTGGATGGAACCCAGCTCGGGCCATGGCTTGGGTCGCGGTGTCGGCCCTGATGACCCCCGCGCTGTGGGCTGGTGAGCTGACCGCCTTGGTGGGTGCCACCGTGCATCCGATCAGCGGACCGGCCATTGAAGACGGTGTCGTGTTGATGCGCGACGGTCTCATCGAAGGGGTCGGCAACGGCATCGAGGTGCCCTCGGACGCCCAGCGTATCGAGCTCGACGGCAAGCACATTTATCCCGGGTTCGTGCACCCGCTGACCCCCCTCGGCCTGTCCGAGATCGGCAGTGTTCGCGGGACCGTGGACACCCGTGAGATCGGCGACAACAATTCCGACATCCGCGCCGAGGTGGCGTTCAACGCCGACTCCTTGCGTTTGCCGGCCGCCCTCGCGGGAGGGGTGACCAGCGCCTTGGTATATCAAAACGGAGGTCTGTTCTCCGGCACCTCGGCGTTGATGCGTCTCGAAGGTTGGAATTGGCGAGACATGATGATCGAGGCGCCGGTCGGGCTGCACCTGATGTTCCCGGCCGTGGTCGAAAGCGATGACGACGACGATGAGGAAGCCTCCGCGGCGGCCAAGAAAGCGCTCAAGGAGCTGAACCAATGGTTGGCCCGGGCCCGCGCCTACGGCAAAGCGGATCGCGCCGATCTCAAGGGCCTCGAAGTGAATCCCAAGCTGGAGCGTTTGGTGTCCTTGGTCGACGGCGAGCTACGGCTTTTCGTACACGTCTCCGGTCGATCCCAGATCGGCCAAGCCCTGGATTGGCTGGCGGAGCAGAGCTTCGGGGACGTCGTGCTGGTGCTCGACTACAACGCCCGCTACCTGGCCGATCGCCTGAAGGAAGCCGGCTATCCGGTGATCCTCAACGGTGTGCACGAGCTGCCCAACAATGCCTGGGAGCCCTACGACGCGGTCTACGGCGCCGCGGCCGCCCTGCACGAAGCCGGGGTGACCTTCTGCATCGGTGACGGCGGCAGCGGCTTCGGCTCGTCCAACGCCCGCAACTTGCCGTTCCAGGCAGCCATGGCCGTCGCCTATGGGCTGGATCGCGAGCAGGGGCTCCGTAGCATCACCCTGGGTGCGGCCGAGATCCTGGGAGTCGCCGATCGATTGGGCTCGTTGGAGCCGGGCAAAGAAGCCTCGTTGATGGTCACCAATGGCGATCCCTTGGAGTCCATCACCTCCATCGAGCAGGTGTTCGTGGCCGGTCGCAAGATCGATCCCGACGACAATCATCAACATCGTTTGTATCGGAAATACGCGGAGCGCCCGAAACCCGCGGACTGAGCCCGGGAGCTCAAGCACTGACATCTGAGCACCGATATCAGAGAACTATTGCGATCAAAGGCTCGGCGGCTCGTTCCGCCGGGCCTTTGATCGTCTGGACTCCGAAATGGGGGTCTAGATCATTCGGGGTTGAAGCTCACGGGCGAGCCAGCGCCGAGCGACCCGCCAGCCCCTCTCCACTGTAGCGAGTGAAACGTCGAGGACCTCGGCGATTTCCGGCAGAGTCAGCCCCACGAAGTAGCGAAGCTCGACAATCGATCGCTGGCGTTGGTCCAGGAGTGACAATCGATCCAAGGCTTGGTCCAGATTGAGTAGGGTCTCCGCATCGAGCCGCCCGTCGCCAGGCACCCCTAAAGCTTCTTCCAGCTCTACTTTTACCTGATTTGAGCCGCGTTTGGCCGTCAGCCGTGCCCGCGCGTGGTCGACGAGGATTTGGCGCATCAAGCGGGCGGAGAAGGCGAAAAATTGCCCTCGGTCGTGGAGGGCACCCACGGTACCGTTGGCCAAGCGCAAATAGACCTCGTTGACCAAAGCCGTGGGCTGGAGGGTGTGCCCGGGATCTTCCCTGAGGAAGTAGTGTTGGGCCAGGCGCCGCAAGTCAGCGGTGACCTCCGGCATCAGCCTCTCCAACGCCTTGGGGTCGGCATTGTTCCAATCCTCCAAGATCGAGGTGATGTCCGCTTGAATCCGCTGTTGTTGGTGCCGAACGGTACCTTGAGTCGCAAGGCTGTGCGTGCCGTGGGCACGACCGCTGAGGGATTTGGGGGTGAAGCTTTGGGGCGAGTAGCTCTCTTTGCTCATGGCTTCCTACCGGTGTAAAACGTGATGTCTGGTTCTCGGGCCCAAGGCGTCATGGCTCGAGATCTTGCAGGAATTCAAAGGCTCGCGTCGATCCTCGATGCTCAATGGGTCGACCTCGTGAGAGGCCTCCGGTGGATCTGGCCGCTTGCGTGGCGGTGCCGACGCGTTTCTCATGGAGAGGGAGTCGTCATCGATGTGTTTTGCCCGCGGATTTGACGGATTCTCGGCCATGCTCAGTCCGTTCCTAGCCGTCCGATTCCGTAAGATAGCTCCCAATGGGGCTGTGGTAGCCTCTCGGGATACGAAGAATGTGACCGTGATAAAGGACGCTTCGAGCTCGAACAAGGCTTCTTTCTCTCCACAGGCTCCTGGCGGTTCTCTGTCGTTGATTCGAGAAGAGATTTTATCTTCCATCTTTCCTATTTTTAGAAGGAGCCATTAAATTTGGGGATAAGTTCCTTATTCTCTCAGTGTATTGACTTCTTCGTTCCGGCGAAATACGCCGATCACCCCGACTTACTCTGGCGAGCACGACTCCTCATCATCACTGCTTGGTTGGGTTGCGCATGGGGCCCGTTCTTTGCGCCGGTCCACTATTACCTGGCCGATTCGCCCCAGGCCGCCGTCGCTCTGCTGGTCGCCGGGGGGCTCGCCGCGGGCATTCCCCTGCTGTTGCTGACCACCGGCAGCCTGATCTTGGCGGGCAATGCGCTCTTTGCTGTTCTCTACGGCATCGTTTTGGTGGTCACCCTGGCCCGAGGTGGCTTCCCAGTGTCCGGCCTCATGTGGAGCATCGCCATTCCCATGCTGGCGATTTTCCTCTTGAATTATCGATCGGCCCTGGCCTGGTTGTTGCTCGTGGGCCTGAAATACTCCGTCCTCGGCATTCTCGTCGCTCGGGGAGCCATGCCGATTCGGATGTCGACCCAGGCTCAGCTGGTGATCGACGTGTTGGGGTTGCTGACCTTCCTCTTGCTGCTGGTGTCCATCGGCTGGACCTATGAAACCCAGCGCAGCCGGGCCCTGGCGGCGGCGGAAGCGGCGGGTCGCGCCAAGACGGATTTTCTGGCCCGAATGAGCCATGAAATCCGCACTCCCATGAACGGGGTGGTTGGCATCGCGGGTCTGCTTTTGGCCACGGAGCAAACCCCCCGCCAAGTCCATTACACAGAGACCATTCGGCGGTCCGGTAATGCGTTGCTCCGCATCCTCAATGAGATCCTCGACTTTTCCAAGATCGACGCCGGCAAGATGGAGCTGGAACGGGAACCCTTCGAGCTCCGCCGGGAGCTCGAGCAAATTCGGGCTCTCTTCGTGCCGAGCGCGGAAGAAAAGGGATTGGAGCTCGGTTTTGAGATCGCCCCCGAGGTGCCTGAACGGGTGCTGGGGGACTCCGGACGCCTTCGACAGATCCTGATCAACTTGATCAGCAACGGTCTCAAATTCACCCAAGAAGGTCGCGTGAAGGTGGAGGTGGAGCTCGGCCGGGTTGGACAGAAAGGCTCGGAGGGGCGGCCCGCCGGGGAGCTCCATCGACTGTGTTTCACGGTGTCAGACACCGGCGTGGGCATAGAGCCCGTCGCCCTTCCCACCATCCTGGATCCGTTCACCCAAGCGGAGGAGTCCTCGGCGCGGCAATTTGAAGGCACCGGCCTCGGCCTGGCCATTTGTCGGCATTTGAGCGAGATGATGGGGGGCTCCCTCGAGGTGGAGAGCCGGGTCGGCGAAGGTAGCCGATTCTCATTTTCGGTGCTTCTGGAGGCGGTGGATCCCGATCAGCAGCCGGTGGAAAACGAGCCGTCGGCGCCGATTCTGGACGCCGGCCCCTTCCAAAACGGGCGGATCCTGGTGGCCGAAGACAACCCCATCAACCAAGAAGTCACCAGCTTCATGCTCGAAAGCCTCGGCTATCGAGTCGAGATCGCGGCCAACGGCGAGAAGGTCCTCCAAGCCCTCGACCGCGAAAGCTACGACCTCGTGCTCATGGATTGTCAGATGCCGAATATGGACGGCTACGAAACCACCCGCCGTATCCGCGACCGCCCCGAGCTCGCAACCTTGCCCATCCTAGCCATGACCGCCAACGCCATGGCCGAAGACCGAGAGCGATGCCTCGCCGTGGGCATGAACGACTACGTGGCCAAACCCGTCCAGCCCGAAGAGCTGGCCGCGGCCATAGCCAGGTGTCTGAATCCTGGGGGCTAGCTGATGACCGCTCTTGGGGACGAATCTCAAACTGTCATAGAAGTGACTCGTTATCGATTCAAAATTGCCGCGACGAAGAAGACCACGAGTGCCGAAGGGAAACAGGCCAGCAGCAAACTGGTTAGATTGGAGGGCCCACCAAGTACGGAGTTGAGAATTCCCAGGAAGGGGCCACCCAGAAGTAGGTACCAACCCGAATTTGCGACTTTGCGAGCAATTCGTCGCCGACGCTCTCTGGGGGCATCGATTACCTTCTGGAAAGCACGTCCTATTTCCCGGTGCGCCCGAAAAGCTGAAACAAGCGCAGGGCAATTGTCAGCTCTCTTCCACCTACGAGAAATCGGATCTCTAACGAGAGTTGAACCTTGGACTTTCCTTGAAATAATCCAGGCCCGAAGCTCCTCTAGAGTGAGCTCGTACTCACCATCTTCGAGCCTTGCCCTCCACCCTTCCTCAACTTCCTTGATCTTTCGAGCCATGAACCGCCCCTCAATCTAAAAGCCATGTAACGCGGAAACCGTTGCTTGGCTGACTGGTATTGGGTAACGTCTCCGTCAAACTACCGAAGAATACCTCATGAAGACTCTTCGACTCGTCTTTGTTTCTGTGCTGTTGTTGGCGCTAGGAGCCCTGTCGGCGCCCGCTTCAGCCGAGGGGCCTTTCATCGAATATCAGGACGTTCCTGTTTACGTTGACGGCTACGGATATTGCGTGCTGCGCAAGACGACGATCACCATGCCCAGTGGAGATACCTACTACGACGAGCAGCTCATATGCTGACCTCGTTTTTTGTGGCCGCGACTGTCGTCTTAGCGGCCGTGGCACCGAGCCCACCTCAGGTCTCTGTAGACTTCTCGGAGGTCCGAGAGCACCTTCACGAAGCAAAATGGTCGAAGGCTAGGCGGGCGCTGAACCGTCTGATGATGGAGACCCTTGAGCAGGGTGGGCGACTGGACGGCGGCGATTTGGTGCAGGCCACCAGATTTCGTGCGTTGATCGAAGCGGGAGCCGGGAGCTCCGAGGACGCGGCTTTCTGGTGGCATGCGGGATTGAACCTTCAAGCCGACAAGGCGGATTCGTTCTTGGAGCTGATTCCTGGAGAGCTAGCGAAACCGCTTCGAGACCTCGAGGTTCGGGCAAGCCAACCTCCGAAATCTCTCAAGATCAAACCCGTCAAACACCCCCCGGCTCAACCCACAGCTCTCGAACGCCTAGCCCGGCGAAAGCTGGTTGGAGTGGTCAAGATCGAGGCATTGGTGGGCTCGCGGCCGACCCAGCCCTTGTTGATTGAGGCCACGGTTCCAACCGCGGGAGTCTATGTCGCTTTAGATATGGTCAGCAGGCATCGAATTCCCCAAAAGCTTCGGGTTCAGCTGGGACCTACTCAAAATCACATTGTTAGATTCCGAGGTGAGTGAGCGGTCATCAGCGATCCGACTGGCAAGAATCTAGACCCGCGTCTTGGCGCTGATCGAGATCTAGACCCGGACGGTGTTCGGTGGCGACCAACCTTCGAGACCCATAAAGATCTACTCGACTTATTGATCACTGATATACAAAAAAGGCCGACGGATTGCTCCGTCGGCCTTCGCATTTGGGGTGATTGACTCCTATTCCGGTGTGGTCGTCAGGGTCAAACCGGAGTAGGTGGAGTAGGCGCGCACCATGATGTAGTACGTGCCGCTCGACGCGGGGTCGATCACGCAGCTCTCGTTGCTGCCGGAGGTGTAGCCGCGACAGTCGTAAGTGCTGGTGGTGGGGGCTGCGCCGAGGCGCACGTAGAGATCCGCGTCACCGCTGCTGCCCGAGGTGGTCACCGTGAGCTTGGAGCTGGTGGTGATCGCCTGGGTGAAGCTCTGCTCGTTGCCCGTGGAGCCGGACAAACCGCTCCAGGTTTGACCGGAGTCTCCGCCGCCCACGTCGTAGTCGGCGACCAGGGTCAATCCGGAGTAGGTGGAGTAGGCGCGGATCATGACGTGGTAGGTGCCGGCCGAGGGAGCCGCAAAGGTGCAGTTTTCCGCGTTGCCGGTCTTGTACGGACGGCAATCGTATTGACTGGTGGTCGGGGCGCTGCCGAAGCGCACGTAGAGATCCGCGTCGCCGGAGCCGCCGGAGATGTCGAAGGTCAAGTTGGAGGCGCCGGCAGGAACGCTGAGGGTGAAGCTCTGCTCGTTGCCGGTGGATCCGCCGAGACCGGTGACCGGAACGCCCTTGGAGAGGCTGCCGCCACCGCCACCGCCACCGCCACCGCCACCGCCGCCGCCACCGCCACCGCCGCCGCCACCACCACCACCACCACCGGTGTAGCTTCCTTCGAGGGAAACACCGGAGTAGGTGGAGTAGGCACGGATCATGACGTGGTAGGTGCCGCCTTGGGCGGGATCGATCGGGCAGGACTCGCTATTGCCGCCGACGTAGGGGCGGCAGTCGTAGGTGGACGTGGTGGGCGCGCTGCCGAAGCGCACGTAGAGGTCGGCGTCGCCGGTGCCTCCGGACATATCGAAGCTCAGATTCGAGGAGCCCGCGGGCACGTCGAGGGTGAAGAATTGCTCGTTGCCGGTAGATCCGGAGAGGCCGGTGACCGGCACGCCGTTGGTGAGCACGGTGGGGCCACCGCCACCGCCACCGCCACCGCCACCGCCACCGCCACCGCCAGTGGCGCAGGCCGGGGTATTGGAGCCGAGGTCGGCGAGCACGGCTTCGATCGGCACACCGAGGTTGTCGCAGCCACCGCAGTGGTGCAGGGCGACCACCAGATTGTCGCTGTAACCGAGCACCGGCGAGCCGGACGATCCGCCCTGGGTGTCGGCGAAGTATCCGACGTCGAATCCGGAGCCGCCGCAGCGGCCTTCGGTGGTGCTGGACACCTTGGCGAAACCACCGTCCGACGAGTGGGACGACTCCATGGCGATGCGTTTGCCCCAGCCCGCGGGGTGTTGGGCGATGTAGATGCGCTCGCCCACGGTGGCGCCGCTGCTGCGCGCTTGTAGATAGCCGTAGGTGTTGGAGAGATTGCCGGTGCCCGGCGGATCGACGAGCGCGTAGTCGAGGTTGGCGTCCACGGACACCAAGGTACCGCCGGAGGCTTCGATGGTGCCGCCGCAAGCACCGCCGCTTCGGCAATCTTGGGAGCAGGACGAGCCCTCGGCCATGAATTCGAAGTCGATGTTGTTGAGCTCGCTTTGGCTGCCGATGCAATGCTCGTTGGTCATGATGTGGCCTTCGCAACCGATCAACCAACCCGTGCAGTGGATGTTACCGTTCTTGAAGAGTCGAGCCACGGCCCGGGCTTCGTTGTAGGCGTCCGGCTCGCTCGATTGATAACACTTGGCCTCGCGGGAGTCGTCGGTGCCGCAAATGGACTTCGCGTTCATGAAGTCCGGCTCGGGCAGCTGCATGGCCTCACCGTGACCGGCGATCCAATAGGCCTCGATTTCGTCGTTGCTGTAGCCCCGGCCGAAGTAGTCGATTTGCACGCCCCACGGCTCGGCCCGCAGCGCTTTATCGAAGGCCGCCGCGGGATTGGCGGAGAATAGCTCCAACACCACGGTGTCGCCTTTGATGTGGGTGGCGAAGAAACCTTCTTTGGACACGCCGAGGCCGACTCGGCCTTGATCGGTGTAGGTCCAATGCTGTGAGCCGTCCTCCGAACGCACCACCAGGACGTCGCCTGGAGGCAGGTTGAGCCAGGAGAAGTGGGGCGCGATGTAGGTGGCGCCGGGGAAGACGATGACATCCGACCAGGTGATCTGAGCGGCCTGCTTCTCGAGCCCCGGGCGAGCGTTCTTGTCGAGGCGCGCGTGGGGGTAGTAGTGGGTGGGCGTTCCGTATTCTTGGTAGACGTATTCACCGATTACGTTTTGCGCCGCGGCGGGCAACGTGATCAGGGAGCAGACCAGGGCCACGAGGGCGAAGAGCACGGCGGACCGCGCGTACGAAGGTCGATGCGAAACAACGAGCTTTTCCATCAATCACATACCTCAGAAGGGACCCCCATCCGGGGTCTTGAGTCATGGTGCCGATTGCTCGGCGAAGTCTCCCGATATCGGGAGCTGTGTTTGGGTGTGCCGAGCAGTACAGCAAGACCCTTGCCGGCTCGCGACGGCCGTCTTGCATTCAAGCCGAGATGTGGGTGTAAGCCTTGGATCTAGAGCCTGCTGGGTTCCGTCCAGGCTCGGCGTTTTCGAGGCTCTCGAAGGCGCGGCGCACCGAGCACGGAAAGCGAAGCTTGTCTGAGCGGTTCAGCCGATGGATCGGCCTAAAGTTCAACATATCAGCAACTTGCGGCGGCAATCAGTGATGGCGCGAGTTCGTAGCGACGCGCACAGGGCGCCGCGCCGACTCTTCGAGAATCCTTTTCTGGACGCGACCCTGCTAGGGAAAATCGGAGTCGGTGGATCAGGAAGGGTGTCGATGGCGAGCGGGGTTTCTAGGCCGGTTGGAATTCTCTGTTCTGAGACCGTCGCGTCTCAGGGGTGAGAATGTCGGCGACGCTAGACGGTCTGCCAGAGCTCCACGAGCACACCGAAGGGCGCCATGAGGGTCGTGACCCGGCCTTCGCCGAGAGCAGGGTGGGCGATCATGGCCGGCGCGGTGGTGATTCTGCCCCCGGCGGCGAGGCAATCAGCGGTGGTTTGCTCGATATCTGGGCAGTCGAAGCGCAGGCCGCAAATGCCTCGGCTGGGAGGCCGGACCTCGGGTTGCTGGAAGAGCTCGGGACGAAAACGTAGCAAGGAAACTCGCGACTGCCCAGTGGCGTCCCTGAGCGTCTCGAGCTCAAAGGAGGAGCCGGCGGGTAAGCCCATGGCCTTTTCCCGAGACGCGCCGTCTCGTTTGGAGCGCAACACAGAGCTGAATCCCAATCCTTCTTGAAGGAATCGGCTACAACCGTCCAGATCCGAGACCACGAATTGGGTTTCGAGGGGCTCGGTGACCCCGAAGTAGGGCGAGACGGTGCCGTCTTTCAAAAGACCGTGTGCGGGCTGGGCAAGAATCACGTACTCGCCGTCGTAGGCTCGACCGAAGGCGACCAATCGTCCATGTCGACGGGCCCGAGGTCCGCGGGGGCCGACGCGAATCGGCTCTGAGTGGAATTCCACGCCATTGCCGCTCAAGCGGTAGTAGGAGCGCAGGATGTCTTCCGTGGCGAAGAGAAGGCCGAGGGGGCCGTTGCGGGTGACGTCGAAGTCCGGTCGGGCGGGAAGGTCGAAGGTCGGGATCAATCGCAGCCGGGGGCTGGTCGGCAGGTCCTGGCGGCCGAGCACCACCACATTCAGATGCTCGTTGATATGCCAGAGCCGTTGGCAGGTCTCCGCCGGAATCATGCCCCGGGTTCGAATCCTGAGCCCTAGATTGTTGGCGTAGAAATCCACCTGCCGGCGAAGATGACCGACACCGATGGTGATTTCCTTCAGACCCGAGATCCCCATGGCTGCTGCTTCGCCCCTTCTTGATTGGCCTCGGGCATGCTTCGGCCCTCACCGAGGACCTTTCTTCCCCTCGCTCGACGTCGATCCTATTCTGTGGATCTATTCTAAAGCCAGAGGTGGGCCGAGCAGCTCGCTTTTCCGCTTCAGCAGACGAAGATTCAGGGTTTGGCTCGGCAGCTCCTCTTGGGCCGCGGTCAGCGCCGAGCCGTCGAGGGTCACGAGATAGTGGCCCGAGAGGGTGGCCCCCAATCGTCGAATGGCTTGGTCGGCGAAGAGGCGGGTGCGGTAGTACGCGCCACCGGTGGCGGCGGCCACGCTTTGCAGGCCGACCTCGAGGGAGTGGTAGTCCGCATCGGTGACGTCGAGCACGAAAACGGAGGTCCGGGCAGCTTCCAGCGCCTCGACCGCCGGTCCGTATTCGGAGGTCATTCGAACCCCTTCACGGCTGAAACGTCCGAGCCCCCAGCCCAGGTAGATCATGAGCTTCTCCCCGGGCACCTCGGCCATGGCTCGGGCGGTCAGCTCCAAAGCCTTTTCCGGTGAGGCGACCTTTTTGGCTTGGCGAGCATCCCAATGGGAAGAAAGGGCTGACGGCTCGTCCGAATGCCGCAGCCTGGGCATGGATCCGAAGCCGAGGGTGGTTTGACGCAAGGCTTCCGCGATCTCTTGTCGGTCTCGCGACCAATCCAGCCAGAGCTTGAGGTGGGAATCGAAGCTCACCACCGCCACCTGGTCGTGGGGGCCCAGGGTTTCCAGAATCTTGTCGGCGCGATGCAACAGCCGTCGATGGCCGCTCTTGCGCACGGCTTCCAATGCCGATTGAACAAAGATCACCACCCGGCGTCCGACCGGTGGCGGTCTCACGCCCAGGGCTTTGAGCTCGGCTCGGTCCAGGGGAGAGAGCTGCTCCGGCTCGTCGGCATCCACCCAACGCACGGCGACCACGGGAATGGGGCTCTTGCCCCAGGAAGCTTCGAAATCGTCGAGTTTGAGATCGCGCAGGGGAGCGCCCGAACGGTCGACGGCATAGATCCGAAAGCGCACCAAACGCACGGTGATCTGGTCGGTGAAAGTCTCTAGGTCGGATTCGGGAGTGTTCTCCTTCGAGCTTTCCGGGGGTGTCCACGTGTCGACCCGCTGGGCATGGTCCGGAAGCTCCGCAAGCCAACCCGTGCCCTCTTCCGTGCCTTTTTCTGTGTCTCCTTCCGCAATTCCTGGCGTATTGCCTTCTGTGGGCTCGGAAGGACCGGGCTCGGGATGCAACGACACCCGGATGGTGGATTGGCCGGAAGTCTTTCGATCCGGGAGGTCGTAGCGGGGAACTTTACGCACGCTGAAGAGTGGTGTGGCCTTGGTGACCTCGATTCTGCGGATCCAAAGCCCCGGGTCGATCCACAGCTCCGTCTCCAGCAGACCGCCGTCGCGGGACAGCAATAGACGCCGACAGGTCAGCGCGTCGTCGGGACCGCAGGCAGCCTGGCCTTCGAGAGAAACCGCTTGCACGTCGGCGAAGGGTTGCGAAGAACCCGCCAAGGCCAGGGGAACGAGCAAGGTCTCGTAACCGTCGATGCCCAATCCGTCGGCGATGGCGGCGGTCAAGGACCGTGCCTCTCGGTATTGATTCAGAGTGCTCTCGAATTCGAAAACCTTGTCCCCCTGGCGCCAAATCCGTCGCCAGGTCCCCCCGATCCGAAGCACCAGCTCAAAGGTGTCGTAGTGCAGCCGGGTTTGCACTTCGAGCTCTGGTTGACGACCCGACGGACCGATCCGCTCGATGGTGCCGTGGTCTCGATAATGCCGCACGCCTCGATAGTGCCGCTCCACCCGGTCGAGCAGCTCGAAACCGCTCAAGGCGTGCTCTCCCGACTCCTCAGCCGTGGAGCCTGCCGGAAGTGCGCAGAGCCAGAAGAGCGCGGCAAACATCCAAGCCCAACACGCCTTGGGTGTCTTGACCTTAGCAGCCTGTGGCGGAAGTCTGGCGCCGGCGAGAGCTGCGAATTTTTCGTCGAATCGAGGCGCGAAAACCGCAGGCGATTCGGGAATCGTCGAGGTTTTCCAACGAAGAGTCGGCGGAAAAGGCGCGCTCGCAGCGCGGTGAGACTTTTGCCACAGGCTGTTAGGCGGGGTGGCCTCGGCGATCGTGGAACGGAAAGGAGTCGATGGTTTGGCTTGCAGGAAAGCTCGAGCTTCGGTCATCACCGGATCCTAGCAGTCCGTGGATTGGGTAAGGGTGATCTGACTCGGGTGGTTGGGCGTGAGGGGTCGATCGCAGAATGGGTGGGAGCTGAGCCGAGGTCGGCAGGAGGTGTATGACCGAATTCGGCCAAGTGTCCGAATTCGGTCACTGCTTGGCCCTTGCTTTATGGCTGTTCTGTACGAAATCGGTCAGCTTTGCGGGCCATGGGTGTGATTCAGTGATCGATCTCGCCGAGGATCGATTTCTGACGACTTCTTAAATGTTGCCGTCAAGGACTTTAGGCCTTTTAGCAGCAGATTTTACCGATTATCCGCCAGCCTGGCATGTCATGTGCTTAGAGAAGGAGTCAGAGAGCGGGCTCCGAAACGTGGGGTTCCGCGAAGGCCAAATTCACGGGCGATGGTCGCCGAGCTTCCCAGTCATACTTCACAGGGGGCGACCGACAAGCTCTTCATGGTCTTCCCGGAATTCCATGTTCTTCGGAGCACTTTTTTTGCCCGGAATTCTCGCTCTACAAGAGAGCTCAGCCCCAGATGATCAGTCCCGCACAGACTCGTCCTCGAGCGAGCAGGGATCTCCGAGCCTGTTTTCGCTCCTACTTGGTAAAGTTTTCTACCCATTGGAATGTGAAAGTGGTCGTGGTCTGAGGGATAGCGCGCGCCAAAAAAGAAGCCGGGCAAATGCCCGGCTCATCGACAGGGGACTTTAGATATATCGGTTGCCGGAAGCGGGTTGCTCCGGTAAGATCTAGATCTTCAGAAATCTATGACATCAAAGGCTTTGTGGGCATCGATTCCATGGGTCTGCGCAGTGCGAGCGTGCGCTACCGAATGTTTATTCGGAGACGTCCGATTCTGTGCATGGTCATGGAAGATGACCTGCTTCACGCGGGGGGCTAGCGTTGCGAGGATCCTATGATCTCAAGATGACGGTAAAGATTACGATTGATAGGTTTTCTACCGACTGTCCGGTGGGTTGCCAGGGTGGGCTGCCGGGGAGAGCAACCGGGTTGAGCTGCCGGGGCGAGATCCGCCGGCGTCCGCCGTGGGGAGATCAGCGGAAGAGGGAAAATTGCAGGGAAGCTTGTTGGAGGTCGGGAAAGACCCAATCCGCACCGGCCTGCCGTAGGCTTTCGGCATCGGTAAAGCCGGTGGCGACGGCTAGGCAGCGGACCCCCGAGGCATGGGCACAGTCGATGTCGAGGTGGGTATCGCCGACGATCAGGACTTGGGGGGGCTCAAAGGCGTGGCCGGTGCGGCGTGCCCGGCTGAGGGCCACGGGCACCAGCTCGCGACGATCGAGACCGTCGTCACCGAAGGCGCCGACGGAAAAGAATCGATCGAGCTGAAAGCGCGACAGCTTGATGCGCGCCCCGTCGCGCCAATTGCCGGTGAGCAACCCGAGCTCGATGTCGTCCCGGCGGCTCAGACGCTCCAAGAGCTCGACAACGCCGGGCAAGACCGTCATTTCGGCGGGATCCAGGCGCTGCTCCAGCTTTTGTAGGTAGAGATTCCTCATGTCGGGGATCCGAGAATGGATCTCGCCGAGATTTAGACCCGCGCCGCGAACCATCTCGATCACCAGCAAAGAGTCGGTTTTTCCGGCAAAGCTGTAATTCTCAGGTTTGCGGAAAGAGCCGTAGATCTCCTTCAAGGCCTCGAGAAAGATATGACCGACCTGCCGGCCGCAGCTCAGCAAGGTGCCGTCGATATCGAAGAGCACGAGCTTTTTCACCCGGGCAGTCTACCAGGCGGAACCAAATGGAGCGATTTCGTGAGCGTTCGTCCCCGAGGGACAGACGCCGTGTCGGGGCTCACCTTGCCGCTTTCAGGGGCAATCCGGGAAAGCGAAGGTGTCAGAGACCGGTTGGAATGCTGCCCCCAGGGACTTCTCGTAGGTTCGGGTCGTTCCGGTTTGAGTGTCGAGAACCTCGATTCGGGTTTCCACGTCGGTCAAGCCGGCAATGAAGACCCAATAGTGGCCGAAACCCTCGCAAGCATCGAGCACCTTGACGAAGAGCTCCGGGTTGTTCTCACCGAAGAACCAAAAGAAACCACCGTCACCGGTGAGATTCGAGCCTTCCGCTTCCGTGGGCTCGCCGTCCGCCACGCGCCAGGTGGCTCGGGTTTGGAATCGACCGTCGTTCAAACAAAGGGTGGTGGCGTCTTGCTCGCAGGAGCTGCTGCCGTCGCCGGGTTCGATGCCCAGGAGACGTCCGTCCGTGGTCACCATGTAGAGCTCGCCCTGGGTATCCTCGCCGAAAGCCGTCACCCTAGGGGCGCGCAGACCGGTGTCCATATGAGCCCAGGCCTCACCTTCCTGTATCGCGGCCCACAGGATGCCACTACAAAAGTCACCATGGATGTAGGCGCCGTCGAGCCCGGGCAGCTTTGAGCCGCGATAGACGAATCCGCCGATGACGGCGCAGCTCTCGCCGGTTTCGTATTCCAAAACCGGTGGTGTGTAGGCCGGGGAGTCGCACGGCGGTGGGGTGGAAGCGCAACCTGCCACATTCTCGAGGCAGAGGGTGCCTTCCAAGGTTTTCCAACCGTAGTTTCGCCCACCCGGGTCGTCTGCCGGCTGGAGGTTGACCTCCTCGCGGGAGTCCTCACCGACGTCGCCGATCCACAGATCACCGCCGACCCGGTCGAAGGAAAAGCGCCAAGGGTTGCGCAATCCGAGGGCCCACACGGCATCGGCAGCCCCTTCCACCCCAACGAATGGATTGGACGCCGGAACGCTGTGGAAGGGCGGCACCGCGGCCCCTTGGTCGACGTCGATGCGCAGAATCTTGCCTTGGAGGGAGGCGAGATCTTGGGCTGAGCAAAGGGGGTCGAAACCGGGACCGCTATCGCCGGTGGAGATGTAGAGGAAGCCATCAGGACCGAAGGCCAGATGGTTGCCGTCGTGCTGACCCACGGATTGATCGATGGACAACAGCACCACCTCGGTCGAAGGATCGACGAAATTCGGATCTTTGGACACGGTGAATCGGCTGATCACCGTCTGTAGATCGCGATTGACGTAGAGCGTGAAGAGGAATTCAGTGCCGGCGTAATCCGGGTGGAAGACGAAGCTGTAAAAGCCGTCGAGGTCATTCTCGAATCGAACCCGCTCTCGAATATCCAGGAACGGGGTGGGGCGAAGGGCGCCGTCGGCGAAGATCAAGATGCGCCCATCCCTCAGGCCGATGAACAGCCGCTCGTCCCCGGCATTGGCCAGGGACGTGGGCGTCTCGAGACCCGTGAGCAGCTCGTTGAGCTGCAGGTCCTGCAACAGCTCGGTGGGTAGCACCTTGGCCGCCCGAGCCTGCTCTGGACCCTCGGCGGCCTGCGGTTGGGCGGTGAGATGGGGAGCCGCAGCCGACAGCCAGGCCAGGACTGCGACGGTCAATGCGGTTCCGACGATGGGCGGAATGCGATGTCTGCCTGATCTGCCGAATCTGCCTAGTGGGTCCATGGGCGGCTCCCCGGTCGGTTCGTTGGAGGTCGTTCGTTGAGGACGTTCGTTGGTGGAATCCAGCAACGCTTCGCCGATCACTCCTTCGACCAGGACGGCACGCGTCCCGGGGTCCATGGAGCTCCGGCGGCTTCGAGCTTCTGCTCGAGGGCGGGTAAGTCCTGCTCGACGACGCGCCGCAGATCCTCCAGCACCGGTCCGAAGAGATCCGCCGCCCGTTCGTATTCCTCGTGCGCCGTGCCGGTGGGCGCCGACGACGCCGACCACGATCCTTCCACTACGGTGCCGATCCTGCCGCTGATGCCCGTGTGGGTCGGCTCGGAGGCGCGGGCGACCACCGCGTCGCCCACCAGGGCGATTTGCAGACGGCGCAGCTCGGCTTCCAATCGGTCGGCTTCCTCCGACCAGGTGAGCTCGGCCCCCGGAGTCTGGTGAATGGCTCGGGCCACATGGGCGACCCGCTCCGTGGCTTCCCCGTGGGCGGCGAGCGCCCCGAGCACGGCCCGCTGGAGCTCCGCTGCTTTTTGGTGGAAGGCCGCCGCCGCTTCCTGATCGTCCGCCGCCAGGGTGGCGAGACCAAGACTCTTCACCGTGAACGAACGCTCACCGTGGTCGGTGCTTTCGCCCCGCACCACCGTCTGGAAGCTCACCGAATACTCGCCCGGCACCACCGGCGGACCCTGGACCGGCGAGGTGAACGGATCGAAGCTCTCCTGGGCGTGCAGGTCGATGGGGTTGGGCGCCGGATAGCGCAGGTCCCAGGCCACGCGGTGGAAGCCGGAGCCCGCGGGCCCTTCGAGACGCCGGATCACATGGCCGTCGGCATCGCGCACGGTGAGCACCACTTTGGGAGCCTTTTCATTTTTCTCCGCCCGCAGCTCGTCCCAGGTCGGGTAGGCCACCGGCTCTCCCGCCTCAACCAGCTCCTGTTCCTTTTCCTTGCGCTCAGCCTCCAGAGTTTTGAAGCCGTCCTTCAAATAGTAGGTAAAGACGGCTCCGAACGGAGGATTCTCCGCCATGTAGAAGTCATCGCCTTGGAAGGATTTGCCGGCAAGCCCCAGGGGCAAGGCCTCGTGGTAGGCCCAAGCGTCGCGGATGGAGAACGATGCGAAGGCGTTCTCCAAGGTCTGCTCATCGGATGCTCTCAGGGCCGCGAGGTCGTCGAGCACGAAGAAACCCCGACCGAAGCTGCCGAGCACTAAATCGTCCACGACGTCTTGGATCACCAAGTCGCGGATCGCGACGGTCGGTACGCCACCCTTGAGCTGGACCCACGTCCCGCCACCGTCCGGCGTGAAAAAAGCGCCGAATTCCGTGCCCGCGAAGAGCAGCTCGGCCTTTTTCGGATCTTGCTCGACCGCGTAGACGGATCCGCGCTCGGGCAAAGCGCCGTCCCCGGTGCCCGAGATCGAGCTCCAGGACTTGCCGCGGTCCGTGCTCTTCAGCAGATAGGGCTTGAAATCACCCATTTTGTGGTTGTTGAAGGCCGCGAAGACCGTGTCCGGATCGTGGTGCGAGGCCCGCACCCGATTGACGTAGGCGCGCTCGGGCACGCCCGGGAAGGTTTCGATCTTGGTCCAGGTGTCGCCGCCGTTCTCCGTCACGTGGACGAGACCATCGTCGCTGCCGACGTAGATCAAACCTTCGACCAAAGCGGACTCGGAGACGGTGACCAGGTTGCCGTAGATGGACGTGGATCGATTCTTCGAGACCGCGTCGATCGACCACACGCGATCCATGACCGGCAATTTGTTGCGGTCGAGATTGCGGGTGAGGTCGCCGGAGATGGCGGTCCAGCTCTGACCCCGGTCGTCGGACCGAAAGAGCCGGTCGGCACCGAAGTAGAGGCGGGTCGGCGAATGGGGGCTGATTTGCAGCGGGGCGTCCCAATTCCACACCAAAGGCGCGTCGTCGGGCCCAGTCTTGGGCTGGATGAGGGTGGTCTCACCGCTCGCTCGATCGAAGCGCACCAAACCGCCGTGCTGCCATTGGGAATAGACGATGTCCGGGTTTTCGGGATCCACCTGGGGTTGGAAGCCGTCGCCGCCCACGGTGACGAACCAATCGCTGTTGCGGATGCCGCTGGCGTGGTTCGTGCGCACCGGTCCGCCGAGGGTGAAGTTGTCCTGGGTGCCGCCGTAAACGTAGTAGAAGGGGCTCTCATTCGACACCGTCAAGCGATAGAACTGGGTGATCGGCAAGTTGCCGTAATACTTCCAGCTCTGGGCCTGATCCCACGACTCGTAGAGCCCGCCGTCACAGCCCGCCAGCAGGTGCTCGGGATTTTTCGGATCGATCCACAGGGCGTGGTTGTCCACGTGTTTGGATCGTTCGTTGATGCCGCTCCAAGTCTTGCCGCCGTCAGGGCTGACCTGCATCCAGGTGTCCATGCTGTAGACGCGGTCTGCGTCGTGGGGGTCGGCGATGATCTCTTGGTAATACTGAGGGCTGCCGGAGACATAACCCGAGCGCTTATGCCAGCTCTCCCCGCGATCCGTGGAGCGGTAGAAGCCGCCGCCGTCCGCCGCCTCGACGATGGCGTAGACGGTGTCTGGCTGGTCGATGCTCTGGGCCAAACCGATCCGGCCGATATCCCCGGAGGGCAGCCCGCGATTCACCTTGCGCCAGTTTTCACCGCCATCGGTGGATTTGTAGATGGTGCTCTCCGGCCCACCGTTGATCAACGTCCACACGTGACGTCGACGCTGGTAGGCCGCGGCGATCAACGTGTCTGGATCCCGCGGGTCCATCAGCAGGTCGGAGACGCCCGTATGCTCGGAAATCTCCAACGCGAGCTTCCAGGTTTTGCCGCCGTCGACGGATTTATACAACCCGCGCTCTCCGCCCTTGGACCACAGCGGGCCCTGGGCGGCGACGTACACCACGTCGGAATCCCTCGGGTCGATGATGATCTTGGCGATGTGCTCGCTGTCCTTGAGCCCCATGTGGGTCCAGGAGGCGCCGCCGTCGAGGGATTTGTAGACGCCGTCACCGTAACCCACGCTGCGTTGGCTGTTGTTCTCGCCGGTGCCGACCCACACCACGTGGGGGTTGTGGGGGTCGAGGGTCACGCAGCCGATGGAATAGGAGCCTTGATCGTCGAAAATCGGCTCCCAGGTGACGCCGTGGTTGGTGGTCTTCCAAACTCCGCCTGAGGACACCGCCACATAGAAGGTGTCCGGATCCTCGGGATGGACCGCGATGTCGGAAATCCTGCCCGAGGTGACCGCCGGGCCGATGCCTCGCAGCTTCAGGCCACTGAAGGTCGCGGCGGTGAGGGCGGTCTCCGGCTTTTCCGCCTCGTCTTTGGGCTTTTTCTTACCCCAAACGGGAGCGGTGGAGAGAAGCAACACGCCGAGCAAGAGGGCGATGGCGAAGGGCAGGGCATTGGAAAGTCTCGACGTTGGGCGCACGGGCGGCTTCCTCCAAAAGGCTTGATTTTCTGGTGAGGCGGCCATTCTACCGCCGACCGGGTGCTTCGTCTCCAATCCCGGACCGCAAAAGGCTCTACAAAGCGTTGGGCCCGACCTGTCGCCGCGAACCCCGTTTCGAGACCGATTCGGGTTAGGCTGAAGGCCATGGATCGGGATCTACTGCTCATTGCGACCGCCCTAGACGAGCCATCGGAGGACAGCCGTGAGGCCCTGGCCGAGCTGCTGGCACGGGACGTCGACGGCGCCCTGGCCCGACGACATCGGGTGTCGTCGGCCCTGGCGTTGCGGGTGTCGCGCTCGAGCGATCGCGGAGCCGTGTCCGGGCCCAAGGCTTATCGCATTTGGCGGCAACGGATGCGGGCGGTGTCCGCCCAACAAATGCATCTCGAAGCGGCCATGGCGGAGCTGGGAGAGGTCCTAGGGCAAGTCCCGTGGATCCCAATTAAGGGTATGGATCTGTGCTCCCGGGTCTACGATCCGCCGGAAGAAAGACCGACCTCGGATTTGGACGTCTTGGTCGCCTCGGCGGATTTCGATCGCGCCCGAGATCGCCTGCGGTCGGCCGGTTGGAAGCCCCTGAACGCGGGACCCCGGTCGGAGCGCTATGTGCGCCAAGAAGGCTACGCGTGGCAAGCGAGGAATGCCGCGGGTGCGTTGTTGGAGCTGCACTATCGCCTCTGGGGTTTGGTGGGGCCCGAGGTTGCCGACGCGCTCGTGGCGGCGGCTGAGCCTGACCCTTCCTTGCCCGGCGCCGGTCGACGCCTGCGCTTGGATCACGCCTATTTGGTCGCGGCGGTCCATCTGTGGCTTGATCCGCCGCCGCGCGCCGCGTGCGCCTTCCGAGATCTCGAACGCATCGGCCGACGGGGACCCACCGAGCTGGGCAAGCGCATCGTCGCCGAAGCGGATCGATTCGATTTGCAGCTGCCGGTGCTCTGGGCGGCGGAGGTGACCTACCGGCTGTGGGCCGAGCCCACCAACGGCGCGGTGGTGGACGGCTTGCAAGGTCGGCTGCGACCGGTGGAGCGGTGGTGGTGGAAGCGAGTGGACGATCCGTCCGCGGTTTCCTTATCCAAGCTGGTGTTGGCCCGGCACCTTTCCCGTCGCCGGGCTCGGCACGGGCTCGGGCGCAACATCTGGCGTCGACTGTGGGCCCATCCGGGCATCGTCGAACAGGCCACCCATGGACGGTGGCCTTGGATCGGCCGTAGGATTTGGTATCAATGTTCGATCTTCGGCTGGGAGCGCCCCGCCGCTTGGTTATCCGCGTGGATGAAACGGCGTGTGAGCTCCGGAGATCGCATCAGCCCTGAGCAGGAGCCGTAAGCAAGTCATGCCTGAGCCGTCCGTGAAGGTACCGTTTTTTCGTCCCGAGCTGAACGACGCCGAGGTAGCGGAGGTGGTCGACACCCTACGCTCCGGCTGGTTGACCACCGGGCCCAAGACCGCTCGATTCGAGAAGGAATTTGCCCAAGCGGTGGGCGCCGATCACGCAGTGGCCATGAATTCGTGCACGGCTGCTCTGCACCTAGCGACCGTGGCTTTGGGTTTGCGGCCCGATCAAGCCGTGCTGATCCCCACCATGACCTTCGCCGCCACCGCCGAGGTGATCCGATACGCCGGCGCGGTGCCGATTTTGGTGGATTGCGATCCCGTGACCTTGGCGTTGGATTTGGCGGATGCCGAGCGCAAGCTCGAAGCGTTGGGTCGGGGCGATTTACCGGAAGCGATCGATCGCGAGCTCGAGCCGGTGGGGCTGATTCCGGTGCACGTCGCGGGTTTGATGCTCGACATGCATGCGGTCAGCGCCTTTTGTGAGCGTCACAACCTGTGGTGCGTGGAAGACGCGGCCCACGCGTTTCCAGCCGCTTGGCGACCCGCCGACGGTGTCGAGTCCGACTGGCAGCGATGCGGCGAAGGGACCTCCCACGTCAGCTGCTTTTCCTTTTATGCCAATAAAACCCTAACCACCGGCGAAGGGGGCATGGCGACCACCGATGACGCCGAGCTTGCGGCGCAGATGCGCTCGCTGTCCCTGCACGGCCTGTCCAACGATGCCTGGGGTCGCTATTCGTCCAAAGGCGCGTGGGATTATCGAATCCTCGCCCCCGGCTATAAATACAACCTCACGGACATTGCTTCCGCTTTGGGATTGCATCAGCTGGCGCGCGCCGAGGAGATGCGTCTGCAACGCAAGGCCGTGGCCGAGCGCTTTTCCCGCGAGCTGGCCGAGGTGGACGAGATCGAGCTGCCATCCGATCCACCGAATCGCATCCACTCCTGGCACCTCTACCAAATCCGCCTGCATTTGGATCGCTTGGATATCGATCGCGACACTTTCTTAGAGAAGCTGCGCGAGCGTGGCATCGGTTTCTCCGTGCATTGGCGTCCATTGCATCTCCATCCTTATTACCGCGAGCAATTCGGATGGCGAGCGGAAGATTTGCCCCAAGCCTCAGCCGTGTGGTGCCGAACCGTAAGCCTGCCGATCTTCCCGGCCATGACCTACGCTGAAATTTCAGCGGTGATCGGCGCGGTCAAGGATCTTTGCCGCGTCCATCGTCGTCGGTGACTGAGCTCGTCCCACCTCCGCGGCTTCGGGCCGGACTGCCCCGTTGGGTCGAGGTCCCATTGGCCGTCCTGGGTTTGGCGGTCACGTCGCCGATTCTCGTGATCGCGTCTCTGGCCGTGGCCTTAACTTCCCGCGGGCCGATCCTTTTTCGTCAACAGCGGGTCGGCCGAGGCGGACGTCCCTTTCCGTTGCGAAAGTTCCGCTCCATGCGCGTCCAAGCCGCCGATGGACCGAAAGTCACCTCCCGGGGCGACTCGCGGATCACCCCGGTGGGCAAAGCGCTGCGTGCCTCCAAAATCGACGAGTTGCCGGAGCTGTGGAATATCGTCGTAGGAGAGATGTCCTTCGTCGGCCCGCGACCCGAGGTGCCGTCCTTCGTCGATCCAGAGGATCCCCTATGGCAAGAAGTCCTCACCGCGCGTCCAGGTCTCACGGATCCCGTCACCCTCCGCCTGCGCAACGAAGAGCAGCTCATGGCCCAAGCCGAGGCCGAAACCTCGGGAGATCGAGAGGAAATCTATCGGCACGTCCTGCTGCCGTGGAAGCTGCGCGGCTATCGCAACTACCTGCGCCGTCGCACGCCCTGGACCGACCTCAAGATCATAGTCAGAACCCTGTGGGTGATCGTCAGGCCGTCCTCGGAGCCGTTGCCGAGCTGGGAGGAGATTGAATCGTCAGCGCGAGAAGTGCCGTGATCCAAACTCCAGCGCTGCTTGGATATCCTCGCGGCGGATATTTGGATAGTCCTCCAAAAGCGCTTCCATGGTATCGCCAGCGGCCAACGCGCCGAGCAGTGTGCTGACGAGAACGCGAGCTCAGCGGATCGTAGGTTTCCCGTGGCAAACCGCCGAGTCGATTTGGATTCTTTGCACCATGATCGAGGTCTTTCTTTGAGCGTTGGGTTGATCATCGCAGGCAACGCCGATCTATCCGCAGGCTGCTAGACAACGGATGTGCTCTCAGGCGACAAGTCGAAACTGCGCGTTGATGACGTCCCACGGCGCGATGAGCAGGCCATCCTCGTCACGCCCAATTAGATCGACTCGCTCAAGCTCTGAGCAATCCACGTGAACGTTTTTGTAGTCCCGGCCGAGGTGCTTCGACAAAGCCATTACACTCGACGGGCCGACGGCTCGCAACGCCTTCAGCAGCTCGAAGCGCTTCGGCGTCAACACCGACATCAAGAGGCTTAGATCCTCGAAGCTCAGATGAACCTCGGGCTCGATTTCCTCACCCGCCTCAGCGCGGCGCCATACATCCAGGAACCGATCATAGTCGGCTTGTTCGTCTTCCACGCCCACATGAATCTGGTTTTTACTCATCGGAACCCCGCAGTTGATCGATGTCATTCCGAAAGTCGGCAAGGAGCTTCTCGACGGACAAGAACCGGTAGAGCTCCTCTCGGTCGCCGTAGTGGCGGTGGTCGCCCTTGCCCCGCTCGTTGTCGTAGCGCACCAAACACTCTTCCTCCGTGCCGTAGTAAAGGCGGTACTTCAAACCATGGGGCCGCTCGGCATCGGCTTCGGGCAGCTTCCAGATTACCATCTCGCGAATGGCACCATCGGCGTATACGCGCTTGTTGCGAAGGAGCAGCTTCGCCTTCATATGGTATACCATGCCATAGGCCTCGGAGTGAGGTCAAGCTACCGCGAGTTGGCTTTCCTGGCGACGCGATCGACGTCTTCGGGGAGGGCGCCCTTGAGAAGGCTTCGCATGCTCCAGAATTCTTGTCTCAAGAAAATCGAGAGAGCTGAGCCCGTCGTGCGTCATTCCTGTTGACCGACGCCCTGAAGGCGTCGCGATCAGGGAGCCAATGATGCGCAAGCCAGTTTTTGATCTTTGGAACGACATTCTCTTCGCCGCGCGATCCCTGTGGCGTCGGCCTCGCTATGCCGTCGGAATCGTCGTGGTGCTGGCGGTGGGCATCGGCACCACGGTGGGCATCTTCACCTACTTTTCCTATCTGCATTTCTCCTTCATTCAGGCTCCGTCACCCGAGGAGGTGTTTTGGATCCGAGGCAAAGGTGACGACGCCTTTGGCACGGGTCTCAGCTTTGCGGACTTCCGCGAGCTCGACAAAGACGCTTTAGGCCTTGCGGAGCTGACCGGCGGTCGCGTGTTCGGCGCGTCCTTGCGGCGGGCCGATCGAAATACCTTCCATTGGGGTCGCGGGGTGGAAGGCGACTACTTCCAACTTTTCGGGTCCCGACCCCACTTGGGCCGATTGTTGAATCCAGCCGACGACCGGGCCGGAGCCGAGCCGGTTTTGGTGTTGAGCCATCTGCTCTGGACCCGGCAATTCAACGCCGACCCCGACATCGTGGGAACCACCGTCGATCTCGTAGGGCTGCACCCGGCGACGGTGGTGGGCGTCGCACCCAAAGGTTTCCAGGGAGCGGGATTGGCGACGGCGTTTTATGTTCCGATTGCGCAGGTCAAGACGAAAATTATTGGGCTGGACGACCCTAAGAATGTTTGGACCGCGGTGCTCGCCAGAGTGGCCGAAGGGGTGTCGCCGGCCGAGGTCCGAGAACGGATCGCGTCCTTCTCTTCCGCCCTCGACGAGCACTCGCCCCGAGCCGACGGACCCCGCGAGCTCTTTCTGTCGCCGGCGGAAAGTTTCTCTGGTCCCCAGCTGTCCGATGATCCGTTGGTTCGAGGCTCTCGCCTGCTGATGGCGGCGGTGATGCTGTTTTTGAGTCTCGCCTGTTTCAATGTCGCCAACTTGATGGCGGCCCGGGCCGAAGCCCGTCGTCGAGAGCTCAGCATCCATGCATCCCTAGGGGCGGGCAGCTTTCGCATCGTCCGACGTTTGTTGCTCGAAGGTTTGATGCTGGCGGCTTTGGGAGGAGCTCTGGGCACGCTTTTGACCCATGCCGTGGTGAAGGTGCTCAACGGCTATTTGATCAGCGCCAATCCCGTGGGTCTCGGGGATTGGGGGGCCGGCTCCAGCATTCACGCTTCCGAGCCGCTGGCCCGCTTTTTCTTGATCTCGGTCACGTTGGCGGTGGCGGTGCTGAGCTCGACTCTGCCCGTGCGATCGGTGTTGCGGCGGAATTTGGTGGCGGGCTTGACCCGCACCTCGGATCAAGGGCCGGGTGGCGGACGGCGTCTCGGCCGAGCCCTGGTCGTCTTTCAAATGGCCCTGTCGGTGATGTTGGTGTTCGGTGCGACCCTGCTGGTGCGTACGTTCATCACCGTCACCGATCGAGATTTGGGCTTCAGCCTGGAGCGGAGATACGTCACCATGGTCCACTTTCCCGAGGTGGACACGGCGGACGCTGAGCACCCCCAACAACTCAATTTGAAACGATTCGATGAGCTGCTGCAAGAGATCAGACAGATGCCCGGCGTGCGATCGGCGGCCTCTTTGACCCACGTGCCACCCGGATATTTGCGGTCGGCGGAGATGGCGGGTGAGAGCGGTGGTGAAACCCTGGATGTGACCTACAACACCGTTTCCGACGGCTATTTCGAGACCCTGGAGATACCCCTCCTGATGGGTCGCGATTTCGGCGCGAGGGACCGCGAAGCTACGGCTCGAACCGTGGTCGTCAACCAACTGGCCGCCGATGCGCTGTGGCCGAACCAAGACAGCCTCGGGAAGAGTCTTTGGCTGCTCGATGGGCAAGAACAGACCCGTTTCGAGGTGATCGGGGTCAGCGCCCCGGCCCACGACTCCCGCCTAGACCTCGATACCCAGCCCACGGTCTATTTTCACTACCATCAGAGGGGCTCGGTCCGGTTCGGCGTCTTGGCACACGCCCAGGGACCATATCTGGCGAGCTTTGCCCGATTCCTGCGCGACCGATACCCGGATCTCTCCATCCGCGACGCCCAGCCGCTCGCCGAGCAAGCTCGCAGGGCCGGTGTGGACCAAAAAATGCACTCCGAGCTGTCTTCGGCCTTGGCGGTCTTCGGTCTGATGCTGGCCGCGATCGGCGTCTTCGGAGTGACTAGCCACGACGTCGGTCGCCGCCGTCGAGAGATAGCCGTCCGCCGGGCGATGGGAGCCACTCGAGCATCGATCCGTGGTCTGGTGTTGAAAGATACGGGGAAGCTGCTGATGTGGGGGCTCGGCTTGGGCTGGTTGGGCGCCTGGATGTCCATCCGGTGGATTCGCAGCATGATCTTCGGCGTCGAGCCTCTGGATCTTTGGTCGTTTGGAATCACGGCCGTATGCCTCGTCCTAGTCGCCTTCACCGCGGTGTGGTTTCCCGCCCGGCAGGCGTCGAGAACGGAGATCGTGAAAGAGCTCGGTCGGCAGTAACCGCGACGGATTGTGCGCTACCCATTCGCGGTCCTCTCTAAGGTCGATCAGCCGAAAGAGGCCGTCGCTGCTTTGTCGCGCTTGCGAGAGGGCCAGGAAAGAGCCGTCGTGGTCGGAAGCCGGGGGCGTGAACCTCGGCTCGTTCGATGCTCAGGGCATCATCGCTTCGAAGGCTCGGAGAGTCGGCTGCCAGTTGCCGCCGTCGCCCTGCGGGCCGGCCGTCTCGATGAAGCCCGGCAACGTCTTGGGGACATCGCACCGACCTCGCTCTCAGCCGCGGACCGAGAGGGCTTCGAAAATCTAGTGACCGGTCTCGACCGGGCCGAGCAACGGGAGAGCTTGATCCAGGAGCATCGACGGCATCTGCAAGACGACGATCTTCTGGGCGCCCGGGACGCGGCGAGAGCTCTCACCTTGGTCACTTCTGGAGCCGACCGCGAATCCTGGGAGCAGCGCTGCGACCAGCTCCGTCGGCAGATCCAGGAGGCTTGGCGGGTCGAAATCGAGCCGACCCGCCTTCCCCTCGCCGACATGGTCGGTTTATCGTTCCTCGCTCGGAAGACCCCCAATATTGGTTGACTGAAGACGGTTGCTGCCTCTTTTTCTCGGAAGCCCGGGACCGATGGCTGTTGATTCTTCAAGTCGATCTGCCGAGCCAATCCGTGACCTCGCAGATCTCGCTGCAAACGCCGGAGCCTATTGGACGATACAGCAAATTCTTCATCACCGAGGAGACCTATTGCATCGTCGGCGAAGAGCATTTTCTCGAGCTCGATCGGGAGGATTGGTCCATCGCGCGCTGGCGATCTCTTCGCGAGTTGGTTCCAGAAACGGCCATCATCGAGACCACTTTTCTGGTCCCTGGGTCATCGTGTCTCTGGATGTCCTTTCGAGCGCATACCAGTAGTCTCGAAGAGACTCACATCGTGGATGTCGACAGTTGGCGAGCCAACCGCCGGCTGGAGAAGGGCTACTTCGCACCCTTTTCGGAGCGAGACCAGCCCGGCGTCTTCAGCTACCACGAGCACGGCAGGGTGTTCTCGGCGAATGGTGTTCCGAACACGGATCTCGAGCTGCCATGGGGATGGGAAGTCCATGCCGTGACCGCTGGGACAGAGGATCGGTATCTATGGCTGACGTTGGTCCGCCTCGATCTCCCCGACGAGTCTGAGAGCTCGCGAGTGGAGGTTGTCGAATTCGATCGACAGGGCAGAGGGCAGGACAGATTTCGCCGGCTCCTTCGGCTGGATGCCTTCGAAGATACCGGTTTTGTCATGGCGAGCGATTCGGACGCCGGCATCGGTTTCATCATCTACCAAAGCCCAGAGGTCCGAGATGATCACAACCTATGGAAGCTGGTGGCCTTCTCCCGAGATCGGAAGGCGGTTCTTTACGACGTGCCCATCCCCTCAGAGGCGGTTCTGGTCCAAGACTGGCGTGCTCGTCATGTCGCCTTGGTCTGCTCTCGAGACCCGGTGACCATGGCATCTCTCGGGCCACACCCTCCGGCCATGGATCTTGCTTCCGACCAGGAGCCGTCAAAGCCGAGTAGGGCCCTCTCCGCTCTGCATGCCCCGTTGCTCAACGGCCCCACCGCCCCCGAGGTCAATGCCGCCGTGCTGGCGATGGCCGGCAGCTTTGCCGGTCTCAGCGCTTCGAAAATCGCGCTGAAGATAGAGGAGATGGCACGAAAAGAGATGCAAGTGGATATCGCCTGTCTCGCTTTGCGGCGCCTTCACCCCGAAGCCTCGGCGTGGCAATCGTTGGTGCAGACCTTGGCCCGAGAGCGCTCGGAAGACGTGGGTCTGGCGCTGATCGCTGCCACTGCAGACTCCGACGACGCTGAATGGGAGTAAGCGTTCGGCAAACCCCACCTTCCTTCAGAGCCAACAGTCCGCGATGATCCGGGTCGGAGGTAACCATGACTCAGGATCTACGAGAGATTCAGACTCGACGAAGGCGCGGAGAATCATTCTGGCGACGAACGTTTCTGGCCCAGAAGAACAGCGGCCTGTCGCAACTGGAGTTTTGTCGGCGTAACGATCTGGCCATCTCGACTTTTCAGTCTTGGAGACGGCGTATGCGCGGGAATTCCGACGAGCCTGAGACCACCGTCGAATTCGTCGAGATCCCGACCATGCCCGCGCCAGGCCCAGAGCAGGCAGACGAATACGGGTTCGAGTTGATTTTTCCGAACGGCCTTCGGTTGAAGCTGCCTTCGCAGGTCGAGGGACGGGATTTGGCCGAGGTGCTGTGGGCGTTGCAGGTGGCCGGCTCATGCTGATGCTCCCACCTTCGGTCCGAGTGTTCATCGCCACCGAGCCGGCCGACATGCGGTGCGCCTTCGACGGCTTGACGGCCCGCGTGCAACACATTTTGGAGCGGGATCCGTTCTCCGGCCACCTGTTCGTGTTCCGCAACAAACGAGCCGACCGAGTAAAGATCTTGTTCTGGGATCGATCCGGATTCGCGCTTTGGTACAAACGTCTCGAAAAGGGAACGTTTCGATTTCCGGACGGCTCTGAAAAGGCCACGGAAGTGGAGGCGGCGGAGCTGGCGTTACTGTTGGAGGGGATCGATTTGCGGGGCGCTCGAAGACATCCGAGATGGCGCCGAAAAGTGGTCTGAAAAGGTTTCTAAAACGGGCTCGGAATGATAGATTTCGGGGGTCGAAATCATGGTCGAGCCCACTTCCATCCCCGATGACCCCGCGCTGCTCAAGCCCTTGGTGCGTGAGCTTTTCGCCGAGCTGAGAAAGTCTCAGCGACGGGAAGAATCGTTGCAGGCCAAGGTGGACGAGCTGGCCCGGAAATTGTTCGGTCGCAAGACCGAGAAGCTGGATCCGAATCAGCTCGCCTTGATCGATTTCGAAGCCTTGGGTCTCGAAGCTCCCACCCCGGCCGAGCCTGAGAAGGACGAGACCCCGGCCAAGCCGCGTCGTCGCGCCAAACGCAAACGCCCCAGCAAAGAGTTGCCTCGGCGCCGTGTGGAGCATCCTCTGCCCGACGAAGAGCGCATTTGCCCATGTTGCGACGAGGTGATGCCGGCCATTCGTGAAGAAATTCACGAGCAGATCGACTACAAACCGGCGTCGTTCGAGGTGATTGAAAACGTCACCTTCGTCTACGGCTGCCGAAAGGGTTGCGACGAGAAGATCGTCAGCTCCACCAAGCCTCCCCAGATGGTGGAAAAGGGTCTGCCCGGCCCGGGCTTCTTGGCCCATGTTGTGGTCTCCAAATATTGCGACCATATTCCGCTCCATCGCATGGAAGGCATCCTGCGGCGCCAAGGCGTCGAGATTCCTAAAACGACCCTTTGCGGATGGATCAAGGAATGCAGCGAGCGGGTCGAAGGCCTGCTCGGAGCCCTCAAAAAGGAGTTGTTTCGCTCCGCCGTCGTCGCCACCGACGACACCACCGTGCCGGTGCAGAAAAAGGGCGGCGCTTACTCCGGTCGGCTGTGGGTCTATATCGGCGATCTCGACCACCCGCTGGTGCTCTACGACTATTCGCCGACCCGAGAAGGAGAAGCGCCGAGGACTTTTCTCGAAACCTACGGCGGCTACCTCCAAGCCGACGCCTATTCCGGTTACGACCAGCTCTTCAAGCCCGATCGGACGCCCCGAATTCAAGAGGTCGGGTGCTGGATGCATGCCCGAAGATATTTCTACGAGGCCTCGCTCAAGGACAAAGGCTTGCCTTTGGAGGCCTTGGCGATGATCCGCGAGCTGTTTCGATTCGAGAAAGCGGCGACAGACTTTTCCCCCGATCAACGGCTCGCCCTGCGCCGAGAAAAGGCCGTGCCGGTGCTCGACACCATGAAGACATGGATGGAAAAACATCGGCACACCGTGCTGCCCAAGAGCCCGTTGGGCAAGGCGTTGACGTACGTCACCAACCAATGGGACGCACTGTGCCGATACACCGAAGACGGTCGATTGGACATCGACAACGGTCGATCGGAACGGATGCTTCGGCTGATCGCCGTGGGGCGGAAGAACTGGCTGTTCGCCGGCAACGACGCCGGGGGCCGTCGCGCGGCGGGCATGTACAGCCTGGTGGGAACCTGCCGCTACCACGGCTGGGATCCCTTTGCCTACCTGGTCTGGCTTTTCGAGCGCCTGCCCAGTCGGCCCGAAGATCGTCTGTTGGAGCTCTCGCCGCTGGCCTGGGCCGCCGAGAACGGTCTCACGTCCAATCTGATCTCGCAGTAGCCGGAGTCGGAGTAGAGCGCTCCGCGGACGGATCTTGCTCATGGGGGTGGGGTTTGCCGAACGCTTACGAATGGGAAGGTGTGCACGCATGGCTGGCGGGCAAAGATCCCGAATCTCTCGACGATAGGCGACGTTGCGACGTTCATCACCTTTTGGGACTTTCCCTCGTGCATTTGGGAAAGCCTGTCGAGGCCGTGCAAGAGCTCAAGAGCGGCATGCGGCTCGAAGGGGCGCGTTGGCTCGAGCCGGTGCTCGCCTTGGCGGAGGCTCTGGCGCAACCGGTCGGAGTCGGTTCGGAGGATTCGGGGATCCGGCGCCTGATTTCCGCCATCCGCATCGGCGACCAGGCTTTGCAAGAGAACGACCTCGAAGCTGCGAGGGCGGCTCTCGACCAGCCGGTGGTCTGGGAGGCCGCCGAAGCCCAGTCCGCGGCCCGCCTCGCCGAGCTCTACTTGCGAGACCAGGCAGCCTCGACCTTCCATCGACGCCACGCCCTGGCGCTCTATCTACAGGTTTATCCTCCGGCGACGATCGGCTACAAGAATTTGTCGATGTTGGAGCCTGCCTGGCAGCAACCTCGATTGAAAGAGCTCGCTGAACGAGCCCGTGCCTGGTTGGATGGACCTCGGCTCGGTTGATGCTCAGAGCATCGATTCGAAAGCTCGGAGAGTCGGCTGCCAGTTGCCTTTCATGGCTTCTTGGCCGGCTCGGGCGTAGTCGTCACCCTCGGGGCGTGGTCCTAGCCGAATGAAGGGCTGCGCCGACCGGGAGCCGCGCCGGGTGCTCAAGGGCAACCTGGCCGGCTTAGGGCTCGTCGTAATTGTCCGAATCCCGAGGTCTCAGGGAACAGTCGAGCTCCAGGCTTCGGTGCCGCCGGATTCGAAGCCGTCGCAGAAGACGACGCCCGCAGGGAATCGGCGGGCGAAGAGCTGCCAGGGCCCGGTGTGGGAGGAAAGCCAAGCCGCGACACCGTGCCCTCCGGGACCGAAGTCCAGGTCGGCGGCGTATTGGCTGCCTTGGCTGATGCTCGAAAGCACCGCTTCGGGTCCCTCGGCAGGAGCTCCGGAGTCTTCGAAGCTGCGGTACCACATGTTCAGATTCCCGGTCATCGAGTCGTCGCCTTCCCAGGTCACGGTGGCCTGCCCCAAGGAGTTGAAACCGACTCTGGCTCGGTCCTCGGAAACGACTTGGGTTGCGACCGCGATATCGCCCGTGCGGGGCGTGCCGTCCGCATCGAATATCCGAAGCCACACCTGGTCGTCCTCGGGAGCCACGGCTTCGTCGTTCCAGACCACGGCGAAGACCCCGTCCGAGCGAACGCCGAGAAAGGGATTTTTCTGCGTGCCCGCCGTCATCTCGTTGACCGAGAATTCCCCTCCGACGGGTTGACCCGTGCTGTCGAGACGGCGGCCGAACACGCCGTCTTCCGAGCCGTCTTGGGCGTAGCTCTCCCACACCACGACGAAATTGCCGTTGCTGTCCGAAGCGATATCGGCGTCTTCTTGGTCGCTGAGGGTGACCTCATTGATCATAAAGGGTGCGCCCACCGGCGAGCCGTTCGAGTCGAACCGCCGGCCCCAGAGGTCCTCGTCCGCGGGAGGGCCTCCATTCAGCTCCCAAACCACCAGGAAACCCCCGCCCGCCAACGGCGCGACCACGGCATCGTTGTCGTCGCCCGTGGCGCTGGTGCTGATCATGAATTCGTCCCCCACCTTCTGACCCGCGCTGTCGAGGCGCTGGCCGAAGATGTCCCGCGGCGACTCTGGAGGATCGGTGTCCCAGACCACCACGAAGGTGCCGTCCACGAGGGCAGCCACATCGGGATCCTCCTGGTCGAAAGTCGTACCCGTATTCACCACGATCTCGGAGCCCCCGACGTCGTCATCACTGAAAAATCGAGCCGCGATGGCCGTCCCGTCGCCGTCCGTGTTGATGGCCTCCCAAGCCACGACAAACGAGCCGTCGTCCTGGACCGCGACGGATTGGAAGAAGGGATCGCTGGTGGTGTTGACGTTGACCTGAAAGTCGGTGCCGACGGGAGCGCCCGAGGAGGCGGCCCACTGGGGTGTCGTCAGAATCAGGAGCACGGATAGCCGAAGGGTAAGCTGTAGGCATTGAGGCATTGGGTTCTCCAAGTGACGGATGTATTGAAAAAGCGGCCGACTGAATAGCCGTCACTTTGAGAGGCGCAGGCCGCACAAGATTGCGCCACTTTCGTAGCTGTTCAATTGCGCTGTTCGCCAGCGGAAGAAGATCCGGGCTAGGAGGCCCATTCTCTCATCACCGGGCAGGGCAGCTCGGATGGGCGAATTCTTGTAGTGCCGAAGATTTCGGGTCACGATCACATCCGCCTTGGCGGCCATGGCGGCGGCCACCTGCAGGGCATTCTCGAAAAAGGAGCTTGCTCGGCCTGATCAGCCGGCAACCTTTTTCAACCTCGAACGGTGTGAGCCGTTGAAATCATGCCGGTCGTGACTCACGACCGGCATCGTGCTTTGGACCGAGTGTTCCGGCTTCTGTTCGGCATGTGAGATCATGGCCGCGACGAAACGTACGCCCGACAACCTACCTGACAGCCACGATGGGAAGCCCACCATGAGCCCAATAGCCGAGCTTGAGAATGTAACCGCCTTGGATCTCACGGGAGAGCCCGTTCGATTGGGAGATCTCTGGCAAGAAAAAACCGCGGTGCTCGTTTTCGTTCGCCACTTTGGGTGAATGTTCTGCCGCGAGCAAGTCGCGCAGTTGCGTGACATCAACCCTCAAATTGAAGCCGCGGGCGCCGAGCTGACCGTGATCGGCAACGGCAATAAAAAGCAAGCCGCCTCGTTCGCTGCGGAGCGAGACCTCAAATTTAGATTGCTCACCGACCCGGGTCTGCGCAGCTACAAGGCCGCGGACCTCAAGCGCTCGGTGACGTCGACCTTCCGACCCAGCTTGGTGGCGAACGGCGCCCGGGCGATGAAGGCCGGATTCCGCCAGGGCATGGTCCAGGGTGACGCCTTCCAACAAGGGGGCGCGTTTGTCGTCGCCAAGGGCGGTGAGCTGCTCTTCGAGCAACGCAGCGACGTGGCCGGCGATCACGTGGAGACGGACGCGCTTCTGGCGGCTCTGGACGTTGGATAGCGGTCAATAAAAAGCCACTCAGTCCAGCTCGAAAGGCTCCCATCCCTCCGAGGTCGACAGCCGCGGAGGGATATTCTCGAACTGCCGTATGTTCAAAAGCTCGTCGATGCGGGGCAATAGATTCTCGCCGGGTTGCTCGCGGAGCTTTCGTTGCATACGAACGTCTTCTTCCGTCGTCGGAATGTCCCGTTCCGGATCAAAGAGCTCAGAGAGTTCGCTGGATCTCGTCGTATCGGTCGAGGAGGCCGTGTTTTTCGAATTGGTGGCGTATTTCGTCATGGTCGACTCCTGGTAGGGAAGCGAGGTAACGGATGTCGGCAAGATCTTGGAATGTGCGGCCCGGGTCGCTTTTGATCGCGAGAACTTTCATCGCAATGAGGTGCTCCGGCTTCGGCACCATCACGGGAATACCACGTGGCCCTGTTCGTATTTCGGCCTTATCGAAGATCTGATCGCGGGTTGAACCTCGAACGTAGAGAAAATCGATCCGTCCACGGATAGGATTCTGGTGTAGGTGATTGGAATAGGCCGCCGAGCAGTGAAGGGTCTCGAATCCCAGCTCTTCCAAAAAGCTCACAATATCTTCTTGGGCGTTGATATCGACGACTAAGTCCAGGTCCAAAGTCGTGCGTGCGAAGCCGTACGCGGCCAAGGCCACGCCCCCAATCAACGCCCAGGAGTGCTGCCGGGCATCAAGGAAGTCTTTGAGATCTTGTAGGTTGCGGCCGAAGTCCATCCTATGCTTTCAATCGGTTCGACTATCACCGGTGTATCGGCCTATTTTAAGCGGCCGAATGAAAATTCGGCATACCCGGCCGGCTACCGTTTGAGCTTACTGGCTCTCGGATCGGCCCGCAATGAAGAGATCCTAGGAAGCCGCCTAAGGTCAAGCACGTAGGAACCCGCCAGAGATGTGCAACCAGCTCAGTCCCAGCTCATTCAAAGACCAAAGAAATTTGGCAGAGCTCTTGAAAATGAGTCGGTAGGTCCCACAAAAATGCCGCCGGTCCCCTTGAGACAAGAAGAGCCGGCGGCTTAGGAGCGACCCACGAGGGGGGCGCGCAATCCGGGCTCGGGGTTTGGGCTCCGAGCCGAAGAAGGAATCGAGGCCGAACGAGGCTTCCCGTGCCGTCACGGGAAGCGTTCGATCAGGGGGTCGTCGACGACCACCGCGAGGTGTCGCCCGTCTCGAAGCCGTCCTCGAAGATGAGGTCGGTCAACACTAGGTCGTCCACCAGGATGGTGATCTCAGCGGCGGAATTGGCCAAGCTGAGATCCAGGCTGCACAGAGCCGAGACCGTGCCGGCCGGCGCCTCGAAGGTCCAGGTCGGCAAGGGCTGCCAGCCGCCGTTGACCGCGGTGAACACCTCGTCGTTGGTTTCCGTCATGGTCGCAGCGCCGGTGCAGTCCGCCTGGGCGTAGAGCTCACACGTCCGGCCGACGGTGACGTCGGTTTCCAGATCCCGAATCCACACCTCGGCCCCGAGCTCGTAGCCGCCCACGCGGTCCATGGCCACGCATTGGCCGAGGGAGTAGTCCGTGTTGGCCAGGTCGTTGTTGTAGAAGACCGCCGCGCCGGAGACCCGGGCGCTGTCGACGTCGAACGCCGTGTAGGTGATGTCGAGGATCGAGTTGGAGACCCGCTGCCACTCGTCGAGGTCGCAGTCGAAGTGGCCCTCGGTGAAGAGGTTCCTCGTGTCGACCCGGAAGTAGCGGCGGAAATCCACCCCGGCGGTGGCGTCTTCATCACCGTCGAGGGCGTTGCTGGCCGCGTCGGTCACGCCGTCACAGACCAGCAGGCGGTAGGGACCGTCCGGCAAGGCTCCACCGACGGTGAGCGCGGCGGTCAGCGTGCCCGTATCGTAGGTCACCGCCGCGAGGTTGTAGACCACGTCGTCTCCCTCCAGGGTGTCGCATTGCTTGGTGTCCACGTCTCGGTCGGCGCCGGCGGCGATCAACCGATAGCTGCCGGGGTCGGCGGCCAGGGTTTCGTCCATGGCTTCGCTGAAGGTCACCCGCAGCTCGCTCACCTCCACCCGCGCTTCCTCGCACAGGTCCAGGCTGCCGTCGCCCGTGTCGCCCACCGTATTCACCAGGGTGACCGTGGGCGGCACGGCGTCGATCTCCGTGACGTGGGTCGCGTCGTTGTCCAACGGGTCCGGATCGCTCGCGTCGGAGGAACCGGTCGCGTCGATTTGCACGGAGCCCGTGGCCCCGGCGTTGACCGGCACCGACACGGTGACCACGGTGGACGCCCCGGAGGCCAGGGTTCCCAGGGTGCAGGTGGGCACGCCGTTGGGATCCTCGGCGCAGCCGGTGGTGACGGCGACGCCCGCCGGACCGGTGACCGCCAGGGTCAAGGTCGCGTTGGTGGCGTCGTCCGTTCCCAGGTTGGTGACCGTGATCTCGTAGTCGGCGGTGCCTCCGGGCGCGGCGGTGTCGTCTCCGGCGCTGAAGGTCACCGACAGATCCGCCACCGCCGTGGCTTCCACGGCTGTGGATTCCATGTCGGTGTTGTTGGCCGGGGTTGGATCCTGGGTGTCCGAATCCACGGACACTTCCATGGCCAAGGGACCCGTGGCCTGGACGTCCACCGGCACGGTGAGGGTGAAGATCACCGGCAAGCCGGGGTTGAGGTCGCCCAGGCTGCAGGACGCGCCGCCCGCGGGATCCTCGGCGCAGCCCGCGCTGACGGCGGCTCCCACGCCGGCCGGCAGCACGCTCGCCACGGTGACGTTCGACGCCACGTGGGGTCCGAGGTTCACCACCTGCACTGTGTAGACCAGATTGTCGCCGGCGGTGACCGGATCCACCCCGTCTTCCACCGACACCAGCAGATCCGCTTCACCCGGGGAGCCGACGACCGTGGTGGTTTCGGTGGCCGAGTTGTTGGAGGTGTCGGGATCCGGATTGGCGGCGACCACGGAGACCGAGTTGCTCATGGTGTCGCCGGCGCCGGGGATCTCGAGCACCGTGCCGGTGATGGTCACGGTTTTGACCTCTCCGGGAGCGATCGAGCCGAGCTCGCAGACAGGCAGGGCTCCGCCCTCGCAGCCCATGGCGACGGGGGCGAAGAAGTTGTCCGGCAGCACGTCCGTCAACACCACGTCTTGGGCCGTGGACGGACCGTAGTTGCCCACCAGGATGGTGTAGGTCATCTGGGTTTCCATGTCCACGGGATCCGCGGAGTCCAGTTGGATCACCCACACGTCCGCCTCGCCGGCCGCCGCCACGGAGGTGGACTCCGTGGTGGTGTTGTTGCCGAGGTTGGGGTCGTCGGCGTCGGACGCCACGGTGGCCTGGGCGATCAAGGGATCGAAGACCGCCGCGTCGGTGGTGACGCTGACCGTGAAGGTCTCGAAAGTGCCCGGATCGATGTCCGGCAGAGTGCAAGTGGGAATCCCGTTGGGATCCTCCGCGCAGCCCACGGTAGAGGGCAGGGTGACGCTACCCGGTAGGGTGATCGTCACGGTGACGCCCGTGGCCGTATCGCCGGCGAGGTTCGCCACCTCCACGGTGTAGGTGAGCAAGTCGCCGGCGGTGACCGGATCCACGTCGTCGTCCATGGAGATCACGAGATCCGCGGTACCGGCGCCCACGGTGGTCGATTCCGTGGCCGTGTTGTTGGCGAAGTTGGGATCCTCGGTGTCGCTGCTCACCGTGGCGGTATTGTTCAAAGTGGTGCCGGCGGCGGCGTCCACGGTGACGGTCACGGTCACGCTCTTCGACGTGCCGGCCTCCACCGTGCCCAGGCTACAGCCCGCCACTCCGGCCGGTGATTCGGCGCAGCCGGTGGTCGTCGCGCTGCTCACTCCGGCGGGCAGGGTGTCGATCAAGACCACGTTCAGGGCGTCGTCCGGACCGTTGTTGAGCACGTCTAGGCTGTAGGTCAGGGTGGCGCCGGGGGCGATGGGATCCGCGGAGTCGGTCTTGAGCAGGGAGATGTCGGCCATGCCGCCACCGCCGCCGCTCACCGCGGTCGACTCGACGGCGGTGTTGTTGAGCAGGCTCGGGTCGACGGTGCTCGAGGTCACTGTGGCCTCGAGGGTCAAGCTGCCGGAGGCCATGGCGTCCACGGGGCGGGTGAGGGTGAATTGCACCGAGTCGCCTGCGGCGATCGTGCCTAGGGAGCAGGACCCGAAGCCGTTGGGATCCTCGCCGCAGCCCGCGGAGGTGGTGCCGGCGCCGACGTCGGGGCCGGTGACCGTGCTCACCACCACGTTTTCCGCGTCGTCCGTGCCGTTGTTGGTCACGGTCACGGTGTAGGTCACCGAGCCGCCCGGGGCTACCGGGTCCGGCGTGGACGAGACGCTCACCGAGAGGTCCGCCAAGGGCTTGAGCCCGAAGACGTAGGCGGAGCCGGAGATCGACTCACCAAAGGCGCCCACCACGAAGGTGTCGTCGTCGAGGGCCACGGAATAGCCGAAGTAGTCGGCCACGGCGGCGTCCGTGGCCACGAAACGCTCCACCTCGCCCCAATTGTCGACCCCACCCTCGTCGCGACGGAAGAGGTAGACCGAGCCGGAGTTGAGGGGCGGGCCATCGAGGTGGGCACCGACAAGGATCACGTCCTCACCGACCGCCACGGAGCGACCGAAGTGGTCACCGATGCTGCCGTCCGAGGCGGTCAGCTTCTTGGTTTGGCCCCAGTTGCCCGCGCCGCCGGCATCGCGCTCGAAAATGTAGGCGGCGCCGGAGTCGAGGGCCGGAGCATTGGCCCAATCGGCACCCACCACCAGCACGTCGCCGCGGATGTCGACGTCGAATCCGAAGAGGTCGCTGAGGGCGCCGTCGTCGGCATCGAGGGACGCGGCGAGGCCCCAGGAATCCGCTCCCCCGAGGTCCCGCTCGAAGACGTAGACCGCGCCGTCGTCGATGCTGTCCACGTCCCGGAACCGCGAGCCCACGGCCAAGGTGTCGCCGTCGATGGTCACCGCACGGCCGAAGTAAGAGAGATTCTGGGCCGGCAGGGGCGGGGTGAGGGTTGCCACCAGACCCCAATTGTCGGCCCCGCCTTCGTCGCGCCGGAACACATAGGCCTCACCGGTATCGATCGTGCCCGCCTGCTCGGCGAAGTTGGCTCCCACCACCACGGTGTCGCCGGAGATGTCTACCGACCAGCCGAAGTGGTCGGCGAAGGCCGGGGTGGGATTGTCGATGCTTTTGACGTGGCCCCAATTGTCGGCCCCACCGGTGTTGCGCTCGTAGATGAAGACGCGGCCCGTGCCCAAGAGCAGAGGTCCGGTGTTGTCGGCGCGGAAGGCACCGACGGCCAGGTAGTCGCCGTCGATGGCCACGGAGTGCCCGAAGCGATCGGCGAGCACGGGCGCGGGGGAGACGACTTCCTTGAGCAATCCCCAATTGTCGGCGCCTCCCAAGTTGCGTTGAAAGAGGTAGACCTTGCCCGCGCCGGCGTGAATGCCGACGTTGGCGAAGTGGGCGCTCACCGCGGCCACGTCGCCGCTGATGTCGACCCGCCAGCCGGCCAGCTCGATCAGGCTCGAGGTGGGCAGCAGCTTGGCGATTTGATCCACGTTCATCAACATGGAGATGGGATAGGACGCGGCAAAGGCGTCGACCCGCAGCTGGATGCCGTCGTCGGTGACCTTCACCCGGGTGGCGAGCGGTCGGCCCTCAGCGTCGACGGCGGTGAAATCTTTGTAGGCGAAGACGGTGCGGCCGTGGCGCAGGACCACAGACTCGCCGTCCTGCCCGCGCTCGGCGACGAAATCGCCGGAAAGCGCCAGGTTCAACACCAGGTCCCCGGAGCCGGCGTCGAGGCTGCCGTCGGCGTTGACGCGGAACGGGGGCTGGTCGAGCACGAAACCGCGGGTCAGCCGGCCGCCGGACCCCACGATCCATTCTCGAACGCCTTGGTGATCCACCTCGGCGCGGTAGGCGTCCGTGCGCGACAGCCGGGATTGGGTCGCTTTAACGGCGCCCCGGCGGCCGAAGGAGGCGAGGCGCAAGCTCATCGCCCACGGCTCCTCATCGGTGGCACCGGTGATTTCGAGGCCGTCGGCTCCGAAGGTGCTCGTGGCGGAGGGAGAGAAAGCGGTCCGCCAAGTTTGGCCGGCTGCTTCCTGGGCCTTGGCGACGAGGCTCGCCCGCAAGTCGGGATCCGCGCCGGCGGGCTCGTCGGCGGCGAGATGGCCGGTCAGCACGAGGGCCGCGCAGGCGAAGACGAGAGCCGCGCGTGCGAAGACATTGAGATTCCGGGCGCGCGGCGGCGCGCCACAAAGGGAAGGTCGAGACATGGGGTAGCTCCTAAATGTCGATCGAAGAGATAGATAGAATCGGCACGCGGTCGAGCGGTAGACCGTTTCGTGCGCATGCCGCAGCCTTCGATGAGCAAGGGGCATACCAACCGAAAAACACCCGGAATATCGGCGATTCAGCGGCTTTCGACCGTCTCGGATCGGTCCTCGATCGTTTCGAAGCAATGCCCGACCGTCTGGAGACAGTCGTGGTGAATTTTTTCGGCCTCCAACCCATGACCGAGGCCGGCTCGAAGCTTGCTTAGCTCCATCCCCAGAGAGTCCTCCCGCAACCATCCGAAAACATCCGAGGAGAGTCATCCGTGTCGCAGAATGAGAGTTTCAATCGATGGAGAATTCGTATCACCGGCGCATCGACCCATGAGTGGGACGCCTACGACGGCAGCGGATGGAAGCCGATCACGACCCTGCCCGTGCACCTCGACAAGAACAGCACAGAGGGTTTCGTGTTGTTGGATGAGAATTGGCTGAGCCAGATGGGCTCCTCGCCGGAGGCGCTCACCATGTATCTCAAACCCCGGGCTTCCCAGCCCGCGGGATCGAATCCGTTCGGCGCCGGCCAGGAGCTCTCGATGGCTCCGGCGTCTCCTCCCGCGGGTCTGGAGGCCACGGGCCCCCGTTGGCATATCGTGGGCTCCGGCAGCTCCCATCCCAACGGCTTTCCGAGCAACACGGGCGGTGCGACCTGGAAGTTCTTTCTCGAATACGGGGACGAGCAGGTGGATCCCGAGATGGTGGTGGAGGATCCCAACAATCCACCCGACGACGATTGAAGGGAGAACGGTCCTGGGGTAGCTGCGCAACCCCAGGCTGGGGACAAGAACGCCTTCGGCGTACGGCGGAAACGGATCTTTCTGCTAGCCCGAAGGGCTTGTTGCCAAAAGCCCGGGGTTGCGCTTGCGCTACCCCGGGACGGCCGGTGTAGGGGAGGGCAAGCTCTGGGCGCGTAGCCCGGGGCGCGTAGCCCGGGGCGCGTAGCCCGGGGCGCGTAGCCCCGCCACTACGTCGGAGGATCCTCTCCGCGCCGGCGCAAGATCATCTCGTGGAATCGCACGTCCTGGCGTAGGTCCAACAGCTCCGGGTCCCTCTGTATCTCCTCCGAGGAGAAGCGGGCTTCGAGGGCCGCGTCGAGGGCTTGAAGGGCGGGCTCTCGGTGGCCGCAGACCTCCCGCACGACCGCCAAGCGATACCAGGCGCCGCCGTTCGATTCCGCCTGCTCGGCGAGACCATCCGCCTCGGCGAGGGCCCGATCGCAATCACCGCGCTTGGCCCGGTAGAGGGTCGAGCGGGTGCGTTCGGTGAGATGGAGGGTGTCGCGGCTTTCCAACAACTGGCCGGCCCGCAGGTAGGCGTCGCGGGAGGCTTCTCGGCGTCCGGGCGTCCAACGCAGGGCGTCTCCGAGGTTGCCCCACATCAAGGGGTCGTTCGCCCGGCCGGTTTCGATCGCTTTCTGGTAGGCGTCGACCGCCTGGGCGTAAAGCCCCTGGGTGAAGTAGATCGTGCCGACGTTGGAGTAGAGGGTGGGATCGGGCTCGATCAGCAGGGCCTTCTGAAATTGGCTCGCCGCCTCGGAGAGACGCCCCTGCATGTAGTAAGTCGCCCCGAGGTTCGACAGGGCGACGAAGGATTCCGGATCTTTCTCGAGGTGGGCGAGGAAAGCCTCGGCCGCCTCGTCGTAGCGACCGGCCCGATAGTAGATGCCGCCGAGAAAGCTCCGGTGTCGGCCGTCTTCTGGATCGACCTCGACGGCGCGTCGCAAAAAGGTCTCGGCCTGCCCCAGATCTCCTCGGATGCCGTGGATGCGGCCGAGGCCGGAGAGGGCTCCGGCATTGGCGGGCTCGAGCTCCAGGGCGCGCTTGAAGGCCACCGTGGCCTCGTCGAGCCGGCCCATCTCCTGGAGCACCTGACCGAGGGCCACTCGGGCCACGGCCAAGTGACCGTCCAGCTCGACCGCCTGCCGGGCGGCGGCGAGGGCCTGATCCAAACGCTGGGGATCCTTGCTGCCGCGATAATGATCCATTTGATAAGCCCGGGCGAGGCCCGCGAGGGCTGGGGCGAAGCCGGGATCGAGTGCCAGGGCCGCCTGAAAATCGTGGGTCGCAGCGTCGATATCGGCCCGTCGGTCGGAGCGTGCCAAGGCCTCGACGCCGCGGTGATAGAGCTCGGTCTTGGTGAGCGCGTCGGCGGATTGCTCCGTCCGCTGCTCGACGATCGCGACTCCGATCGCCAGCGCCAGCGCCGCCGACACCAGCACCGCCGCGACGACGCGCTTCTTCTTCCATCGACCTCGGCTCAACCCGGTCGTCGCGGGCCGTTCGGCGCGGGGTTCGCGGACGGGCTCGGGAACCGGGTCCGGATTTGGATCGGAGGCCGGATCGGGAGTCGCCGACGGATCCGAGAGTTGATCGAGCTCTCCGGGATCGACCCGAGTCGTCCGTTGGTGCCTCTCGTTGCTGAGGCGATCGATTTCCCGGACCACCTCCTGGGCGCTTTCCGGACGACGGCTCGGGTCTTTTTCCAGCAGGCGAGCCACCAAGTCAGAAACCCTTCGGGGGATCGACGGATCGAGCCGATGCAGGGGCGCTTCGGGCACGTTGCAGATTCGGTTCAGGATTTCGGGGGTGTTGCGTCCCGCAAAGGGGGAACGGCCGCTCAGGATCTCGTAGAGCAACACGCCGAGGGAGAAGAGGTCGGACCGGTGATCCACAGGTCGCCCCAGGGCTTGCTCCGGCGACATGGTGCTCGCCGTACCGAGAATCCGACCTTCGGCGGTGAGCGTGACGTCTTCCGTCGTCGGTCGCTCGTGATCGTCGCCCGAAGCTGCTTCCGGCACCGGTTTGGCCAGGCCGAAGTCGAGCACTTTGGCCGAGCCGCGTCGGGTCACCATCACGTTCGAGGTCTTGAGATCACGGTGCACGACGCCGGCCGAGTGGGCCTCAGCCAAACCGGACGCCACGTCTCGGGCCACCTCGAGGGCGCGCTCTACAGGCAAGGGCCCTTCCGCCACGAGCTCGTCCAGCGACCTGCCCTCGATCAGCTCCATGACCAGCCAACAATGCCCCGCCGATTCGACCCAGTCGTAGACCTGGACCACCGCCGGATGACTCAGCCGAGCCACCGCCTGGGCCTCCCGTCGAAAGCGGCGCGCGGCCTCTTCAGAGTCTCGGGACTCGGGGTGTACCCGCTTTAAAGCGACGGGACGGCCGAGCCGGTCGTCGTGGGCTCGCAGGACCTCGCCCATTCCTCCTTGCCCCAGCCGTCCGGTGACGCGGTAGGGGCCGATGGTTTCGGGGAATGAGCTTTTTGCCTTCATCGGAGCAAATCTTACCTGGGAATCAACGCCACTCCCGGCGTCCGGAGACAGCATCGTCTCTGTCAGCGCAGGCCCAGGGCATGCATGCGCAAGCGCAGTCCGTGGAGCGATACCTCGAGGGATTGGGCGGCGGTGGCCTCGTCCGGGTGGTCGGCGAGGGCGCGTTCGATGTCCTCACGGTCCAGGTCCGACGCTTTGCGCACCCGAGGGCACTCGTCGATCAGCTTGTACAGCACCGTGCGCGAGACGCCGAGGGCCTCGGCGGCCGGGGCGAGGCGAAAGCGAGCCGCCCGCAGAGCCCGCAGCAGCTCTTCCTCGTCCACGTCCGAAGCCTGCCGAAAGACCGGCCGCCAACGGCCCGTGGGCGAGCCGGGATCGGCTGGTCGCTTGTGGGACGGTTGCACCTCAGGCGGTCCGCTCACGGCCCTCGGCTCGGGATCGGCCGCCGGGCTCGGGACGCCCTCGGAGGGCTCGTGGAGCCATGAGCGCAGGGCGTCGAGCTCGATCTCACGGCCGGCTCGTAGGGCGAGGGCCAGCCGGCGCGCGACGTTGGCCAGCTGGCGAACGTTGCCCGGCCAGGAATAGGCGGCGAGGGCCGCCACCACGGGTGCCGGAGGCCATGGACGCTCCTCGGCGGCGTCGGCGGCCTCCGCCAGGGGCCTGAGACCGCCGAGCTCTCGCTCCAGGAAATGGATCAGCAGACACCCGATGTCGTCACGTCGCTCGGCCAGGGTCGGCAGGCGGATCTCGAAGCCGGCCAGGCGGTGCAAGAGCGGTGTGCGGAATCGCCCGTCAGCGATTCGGGTCTCCAGATCGACGTCGGTGGCGGCGATCACCCTGACGTCGACTCGACGACTCTGGGCGCCGCCCACGGGTTGCACCTCGCCGTTTTCCAACGCCCTCAGCAGCAGCGGCTGGACCTCGGCCGGGGTGTCACCGATTTCGTCGAGAAAGAGTGTGCCTCCGTGGGCGGCGCCGAAATAACCTGGTCGTTCGCGGTCGGCGCCCGTAAACGCTCCTCGCTGGGAGCCGAAAAGCTCGGCGGCGGCCAGAGACGGGGGAACCGCCGCCATGTTGACGGCGACCCACGGCCCCTTGCGGCGCGCCCCGGCCTCGTGCACGGCCCGGGCTACCAGCTCCTTGCCGGTTCCCGAAGCCCCCCGCAGCAACACGGAGACGTCGTCGCCGGCGGCGAGGGCGATTTCACGGCGCAGCTTCTCGACCGCTGCGGAAGCACCTACGAGGCCAAAGTGCGGGCCTTTCTCGGGGACCGCCGGGCAGTGGTGGAAGAGCAGCACCACCCGACGCCCGAGCTCGATGACCACCCCCCGGCGCACCTCGTCGAGGGAGAGGGTCACGCGTTGGTCGAGGGGCCGGCCGTCCACCTGGACCGGCGTCGAGCTGTCGGCTCGCTCGAGCAAGAAATCCGACGGCGAGGAAGTCAGCCGAAGTGGCTTGCGACTGATGAAGGAAATGCCGAGGCCGCGAGGCCGCCCTCCCTCGGGCTGGGCGAAGAGAGGCTCATTGCGGGACAGCTCCACGACCTCGCCGATAGTGAGCCGAGGCAGAGGAACGCGCGCTCCCACCCGGTGGACGTCGGGGTGAGAGAGCACGGTCAACGCGGGTATGGCCTCGGTGGACGGTCGCTCGCGAAAGCTCTCCGAAAAACGGGTGTCTGTGGTGGATCGAAACGGCATGGCTCCAAGACCGGCTGATGGACGGCAAGGGGTGAATCGGCTCTATTCTCTCCGGTGTTGGATGTTCTTGGAAGGTACGCTGAAAGCGTAACCTACGCTCTGATCGCTGAGCGGCTCAAGGACGGGATCAGCCCGATCATGCCCTCTTACGCCTGAGACCCGGAACCTAGAAGCAGCCCCAAGATGGAGCGCCATGGTTGCTCCGAGAGGGCCGCTCCATACTCACGGCATGGATAACACACGCGGAGGCGGAGAACACGGTTTCCTGCCGCCGCGGTCAGCCCACCGCCGAGAAACCGGCGACTCCGAGAAGCTCCGTGGAAACGCAGCCTGGGCGAAGCGCTCCTGCGCCCATCGCCGCCGGCTGGACGCATTTCCTGGACTTGGTGAATGTCACCAAACAGGTCGATCGACCCGCGTCTCGAGTCGGCTCGAAGCTCGACAACAATGACTTCAGAAAGGAAATGAACATCATGGCCGCGAAAATCCTGGTCTTCAAGTGCACCGACGTCACTGGCCTGCAGCAGACTATCAAGGGCGCTCATACGATCACCTATGGCGCACATGCGACGTCGATTCCGGTGACCGGTCTTCCCAAGACGATGCGTGGAGAGGTCGACGGGATCGTCTTCTACGGCAGCCACGGGAATTTCGCCAACGGCGCCCCAACCCAATTGAACGGGGTCACCGAGGGTGTGACGAGGGCCCTGGTTTCCGACCTCGTGAAAATGGGAGTCAAGACCCACACCATTGTTCTGGATTGCTGTTTCAGCGCCGGTTTCATCCCGCTCTTCCGCCAGCTACTGGTGACCGGTAGAACGAAACCGGGAACGATCGTCTGCCACTACGGCAGCGCTTCCGGCACCATGGCGGGATTGGTGGATACCTCGAAGTCGTTGCCGCTGCGGACCGCGACCCTCGGGAAATTCGAGAGTCTTCAGGACTTGGGCTTCGATTTCGTCTCCCTGGGAATCTATGTCGACGGAAAGAGCGCTAAGAACTATACGGTCCAGAGAGTCAGCGATCTCGATTCGGCGAGCCGAGATTACATCGACGCAATCGCCGGCGGGGCGAGCGAGGCCGACGACGTGCGAGGGCTCAAGAGCTTCCTGGGCACCTCAGGTGTCAACGTCGTCGAAGAGAGCTCCAAGATCGTTTCCTCGGTCATGACGAACGCGATGATCGGCTGAGCCTTAGGGGACGGCCCAAGACAGGACCCCGGCGTGCTGCTCGCTGACGGCGATGACCCTGAGCCGGGCTCGATCTTTGGCCGCGATATTCGGTAAGGGGAGACGAAAACCCGAAAACTTGAGGTTTTCGTGCTCCAGCTGCGGCGTGCCCAGCTCGACCCGGGTGGAGGCGATCATCTGCGGACCGTCGAAGACCAGGATCCGTTGGGCCGATCGGCCGGCGCGGCGGTCGGCGGCCCAGCCTTCGAGACCCAAGTCGTTCGACCATACGGTGCCGATCATGGCGTCGGGGCTGAGGGGTCGCGGTCGGCCCGCCGGGTCGATCAGACGGTCGCCGTCGAGACGGTATGCCTGGGGCTCGGCAAGGGCCGCGCGGTAGAGCTGTGGCGGACGTTGATCACCGGCCTCGCGAATCACGACGATGTCGATTCGGTGACGGCCAGGGCTCAGGGCGGCGTCCGGCAACATGGCGGTGAAGGTATGTCGGCCGTCGAGTCTTAGGCTCCGAGTGGTGGCTCGGATCGTTCCGTCGACCGCGACGGCCAGGAGCTCCGGGTCGGCATCTGCCGGCAGATGACCCTGTATCCGCGCGGGTAGGAAGCCTGTGGCCGGGACGTCCTGGTAGCGCCAAAGCTGGTCGACCTCCACCTCCAGACCGACGTGGTCGAGCCTGTCGATCGGGGCTCCCTCTAGCTCGCTATGGATCCCGGGGAAATACAGCCCGCTCAGATCTCGACCGAAGAGCTCGACGTTGCGACGGGCGACCTCGAAGAGCTGGGGCATCTCCGGCTCGAGGGGGAACGCCCTTTCGTGGCCCGGATCGATGGCCAGCTTTCGGGGGCGGGGCTCGAATTCCGCGGCCAGGGCGTTGCCGCCGTCGAAGGTCCAGGTGGGGCTCAGCCCCAAGATTCCCGCGACCGTGGGCAGGATGTCGATCAGCTCCACGTTTTGGTCGTGAATTTGCCCTTGGGTTTGGCCCGGCTCCTTGATCAGCAGCGGCACGGGCAGGATCTCAAAATAGTTTTTCGGCGATAGCCGGCGACGGGAGTCGCCGTGCCGGAAGGCGGAGCCGTGGTCGGCGGTGACGACGATGAGGGATCGTTCGAAGAGCTCGTTCCGCTTCAGCCGATCGATGATTTGGCCGAGCACGCGATCGGTGTAAGCCAGCTGAATCAGGTGCTGCTGTTGACCGAGTCGGGTCAGCCACGGATCGAGGCTCCACACCTCGTCCACCGTGCCCTCCGGATGCTCGCGGGTCAAGGGCGCGTATTGACGACCGCTGGGGGTGTAGATCCACGGCATGTGGGGCAGCAGGCTGTGCAGGAAAAAAAGGCCGGGCCGCCCGGGAGCGGTGGGCGAATCGAGACTTTCGAGGAATTGGGCCAGACCCGTGGCGACCCGGGTCGGTGGCAGCTCCACTTTCCAAAGATCCGTCTCACGGGCAGGCGGCTCGCCGAAATCCCGCCATGCGGAGGTGATCTCCGGCACTCCGAGGCCGTCTGCCACCGCTTTCGGCAGCACGATGCGCTGATAAATCACCCATAGATCGCCGGCCAACCCTCGGAGGCTTTCCCGACGGGACTCTGACGTCCGGCTTTGTGGACACAAATCCGGCGGGCACAGCCGGCTGATGACCTCCTCGGCGACGATCCGGTGGCTGGAGCCGAGCAAGGTGAAGAGGTTGTTGGGATAGTCCGCGGCGCTCGGCAGCTTCGAGCCGCGGGGATGGATCCCGGCGAGGATCGGCGGCAAGGCGTATTGGGTGTCGTCGGCGACGGCGGTGGCGTTGCGGAACCAATGGCTCTGGGCGGCCAAGTCGGCAAAGGATGGATAGCGGCCTTCGAGCATCCGACCTTGGCCGTCGATCAGCGACGCGAGGGGCAGCTCGTCGAAAACGATGAAGACCACCGGCGGCATTGGGGCCCGAGTCGTTGGATCCGACGGAGCACCGGTTTTTGGGGAGTCGTCCGGACCGAAGGCTAGCCCACGGATGGACGGCCGGCTCAAGAAACCGGCGGGAACCAGGAGGATGGCGATGGCCAGCACGGACAGAAAGAGGCGCAGACCCTCCCGTCGTGGATAGAGGTGAATCACCAGACCGGCGAGCACGACCGCGGAACCCATGGACAGCCAAGCCGAGCCGCCATCGAGCAGCTTTTGGGCCATGGACAACCAAAGCAGCGCGATGAGTGCGCCGACCCAAGCCCGCTGATAACCGTCGCCGAGAGCCGGGTGGAGGCGTCGTAGGATTTCGCCGACTAGGGCGAGGGCCGCGGGCAGAGCCAGGACGAGAAAAGCGGTCAGGCCGAGCACCTCTGAAGGTCCGACCCGGTGGGCGACCAAAAAGGTGGATTGGCGCGCCAGTAGCTCGAAAAGGGGCTGAGCCACCGCCAGGGCGGTCAGACCGAAAAGGTGTAGGGCGCGGGATCGGGGAGTGATGTCCAAGGGTGGCTCTGGCCGGTTGTGTCGGGCCGATGAAGAAAGGTCGGTGAAGCTCGTGGGTGCGAGGCGAGCGAGGCCGCGACGGCGTGGCCTCGACTTTTGGATTATTCCATACGGCCCGATCCGACCCGGATGTCGGCGACCCCCGCCGAGGGCTCAGCCCGGCTCCTTCGACCGTCGCTTGAGCGCTGCTTCGATCACCCGGCGGACCCGCTCCGCACGATCCGCAGTGAATCCCACCTGGGCGTGCAGCACCTTGCCGTCAGGATCGAGCACCACCACCGCGGGCTGACCGGTGATGCCGAACGCCGACGCTACCTCGTCGGCTCCGGGCACCATGCGATGGGCCCAGCCGTATTTCTTCCAGTAGGCGGCCGGGTCTCCCTGCTCCCAAATGTTGAGCGCCAGGAAGGTGACCAGCGGCGCGGGCTCCCGGCTTTGGAGCTCCGTGGCCAATTCGGAGAGCTGGGGCAAGGCGTTATGGCAGAGGTAGCAGGTGGTATTCCAAAAATCGAGCACCACCACGTGTCCTTGCAAGTCGGCGGATCGGACGCTCCGACCGTCGGCGTCTTTGAGCGACCACGCAGGGGCCTTCTCTCCCAAGCGGACGCCTTCGGCTTCGGAGGCGACGACCAACGCGCCCTCCGGCGCCTCGGGAGAGAAGGTCGAATCCTCGAGGGCGAGGTCGGTTTTCAGATCGTGAATGGTGTAGGGCATCTCCATCCGTCGGCCCCCTTGCTCCGCCCACCAGAGCAGGCCGCGGGGGAGTCGGTCGGTGCGGGCGAGATACCAATCTTGATGCACTATGCCGTAGGCGCCCTTGAGGGTGGTGCTCACCACGTCGCAGAGCACGCCGCCGACCTCCTTAGTGCCGGCCACTTCCAAACCGACCGCCAAATCGAGCTCTTTCCACAGGGGCTCGGCCTCGATGAATTCCGGCAAGAAGCCGAAGGAGCCGTTGGTCGCCAGATTGCCGGCGGTGTTGGGGTCCGCTTCGAGGGACGCCACGACCATCTTGTCTTGGTCGCTTCGCCACTCGGCGGCGGACCGGAAGTCGCGGGTGAATCGGAAGTCAAACCCCGGACGGTCGAAAGCGGGTTGGGGTCTGAAGGTGCCGTCGACCCGGATCCTGCCGCGATTGCCGTCCTGTTCGGCAGACTTTCGGGGATCGCGGGCCATGGTGACGTGGCCTTCCACCCAGCCGAAGGGCGCTTCGCCATGACCGTTGACGAATCGAAAGCTCACGGAGCTCACCGTCAACAAGGCGGCGCGGGATAGCTCGAGCAGCTCGACGGCCTTCGGATCACGCACCGGTGATTCCGGCGCTTGAGTTTCGGCCAGGGCGATCGCGGGCGAAAGAGCCAAAGCCGTGAGCAGAACGGTTGAAGTCACATATTTCATCATCGTGGGGTCTCCTGGTGTCTGGTTGGGGCGTGCCCTGTCCGTCTCGAATTCCTTCGCCCGCAAAATCTGACGTAGGGGCGGGGCTTGCCCCCGCCCGTCCGAATTCCGTTGATTTCCGGGAGCGCGGGAGGGCACACGGCCTCCCCAACGTTGGACTTCCAAAGTGTGCTTGCCGACCGCGGCTTCGGCAATGAGGAGGGTGTCGGTGGTGAGTGAGGAGAATGTGAGGACCGCTGAGAAAGGGGCTCGGCAGCGATCGGGCTTGGTACCATGGCAGTGGAGAGAACGATGCAAGGACTACCTCCCAAAGCCATGCTCAGATTCAACGGTTTCGAGCTCGATCCTTCCACCGGCGAGCTGCACCGAGACGGTGAGGTAATTCGTCTTCAGCCCCAGCCGTCGAAGGTGCTGATCCGGCTGGTGGCCGCCGCCGGGGAGGTGGTCACTCGCGACGCGCTCTACCGCCTGCTGTGGCCGGAGGGACGCCACGTGGACGCGGAACGTGGCCTGAACTTTTGCATCAAGGAGCTTCGTCGCTCCCTGGGCGACGATGCGCGATCACCCCACTTCATCGAGACTTTGCCGCGTCGGGGTTATCGATTCGTCGCCGAGGTGACGGCGGTGTCCCGACCTCGTTCGGCGGGATGGCTGCGGGCCGTCAGGTCGGACGAGATCGCGGATCGATCGGGCTCGGCTCGGTGGAGTCTGACCTCCCGCTGGTCCCGGCTGTCGGCGGCGATGGCGCTTCTGGTGGTGTCGGCGATAGGCGTCGGGGCCTTCATGGCACGCTCCAACTCCGCTTCCGGGTCGGCTCCCGGCCAGGAGAGCCCGCCACCCGAAGCCTATTTACAGGGAAAGTTTCTGGTCGCCGCCGGCACCGTCGATGGTCTCGACCGGGGTCTCGAAGCGTTTCGACAGGCCGTGGAGCAAGATCCCGACCACGCGGCGTCGTGGACCGCCCTCTCGGAGATTCACTTGATGCGGGCTCGATGGGTGGGCAACGATCTGCAAGAAGCCCTGGACTCGGCCCTGCAAACCGCCCGAAGAGCCGTGGAGCTCGATCCGGAGTCGCCGTCGGCCCACATCGCCCTATCGCGGGCGGTCCTCTATCGAGATCTGGACTGGCGGCGGTCTGAATCGGCGGTCGGCCGTGCCTTGGAGCTGGATCCCCAAGCCGCTGCCGCCTACTCCCATCGCGCGTTCCTGCGGGCGGGGCAGGGGAGATTCGCTCAGGCGCTGGCCGATGCCCGTCTAGCCCGTCGACTCCAACCCGAAGACCCTTCGATCCAGCTGGACCTTGGTTGGTATTACTACCTGGCGCGGGATTACCAGCAAGCGGCGGCGGCTTGCCGCGGGGCGTTGGACCTGGATCCCAGCTTCCAGCCCGCGAAGGATTGCTTGCTCTCCGTGCAGCTGGTGGAACGACCGGAGCTTGATGCCACGACGAGGTCGGACCGTCGCAGGGTGGTGCAGTCCTTGCGGGAGAGCGCCGAGGCCAGCCGATGCGCGGCCGTGCCCTTGGCCACGGAGCTGACCACCCTCGGGGATTTCGACGCGGCCTTTGATTGGTTGGAAGTCGCCTACGAGACTCGATCCAGCTGGTTGCCCTTGGTGGCGGTCGAGCCGCGCTTGCAGCCCTTGCACCGAGATCCACGCTGGAGCTCCTTAATCGACCGCCTGGGCCTGAGCTGACGTTTGAGACTGTGACCGGTCAGGTTCCCCTCCCTCTGCCTCAAAAGAAATCTGACAAGGTTTTTCCGGATGTTTCGCTTAAGGAAATAGGAGCAATCGAGCTCCGGATCCGGCTATAAGATAGCCCAAAGGAGCGGTCATGCGGTTTTCCAGGCGTCGGTTTCTCAGCTTCCATTCCCTTCAATCCTCGAGACATCTCCGTCATTCAGCTTCCTTACAGCCGAGTCAACCTTCTGGCCCCCCCTCTCCCGTCCGCGGGAGAGGGGGCTGGGGGGTGAGGGTGTCTGGTTCTCCCGCACGCGGGAGAGGGGGCTGGGGGGTGAGGGTGCTCTCCGGCTCCTTGAGCCTCGCGACGTTGCTCGCCCTCCTCTTTGGATTCTCGATGCCGGCCGGCGCTGAGCAAGCCCCTGGTTTTGACCAGCTGGTGGATGCTTGGATGCAAGTGGAAGGGTTGCGCGACGGGGATCGACGATCCGAAGGCGTGGGCGCGACGGGGCCGGCGGCTGCCGTCTTTGAGAAGCGCTACGGGCGAGCGGTCTTCGAGCGACAGGCCGAGGAAAATCTGTTGAAGGCGGCCTTGTTGGAGCAACGATGGGGCGTCACGATCTCTGACGCCGAGCTGCAACAGGAGCTCGACCGCATGGCACGCCGGACCCGTCGGCCGGAGCGACTCAGGCGGCTCTTCGCGACTCTGGGCAACGACCCCGCGTTGATCGCGGAGGTCTTGGTGCGTCCCCATTTGGTGGACCGTCGGTTGAGGTCCATCTACCAACACGACAGTGAAAAGGGCGGCGCCGAGCCGTTCGAGACCTGGGTGGAGCAGCGATCAGAGCTGCTTGATGAGCAAGCCCCGGCCAAGGCCGCCGAGGTTCGATTGCCGAAGATCTTGGGCAGCGGTAGCGACCAACCCGACTCGTGGACCCGTGAGCTGCCGGAAGGTCCCCAAGCGAAGATGGGACAGTCGGCGATTTGGACCGGCTCGGAGCTGATCGTCTGGGGCGGTGCCGTGCCCGGCAAGCTGAGCGACGGCTTATGGACCAACGCCGGCTTCTCCTACGATCCCACTGCCGATGTGTGGACCCCCATTCGGTTGGACGACTCGACCCCCGAGCCGCGGGCCTTCCATAGCGCGGTGTGGACCGGCGCCAAGATGATCGTGTGGGGTGGGGAAGCCTGGAGCGAGGAGACGTCGCCCCCCTACTTCATCGCTCTCAACAGCGGCGGTGTCTACGACCCGGTGGAAGACCGATGGGTGGCCACGCCTGTCTCCGGCGCGCCGAGCGCCCGAACCGAGCATTCCGCGGTGTGGACGGGCACGGAAATGGTGGTTTGGGGTGGCTTGGAGCCGAGCACCGGCGGCGTGGATCCGCCACCCCTCATTCCCGACTACAGCCCATTGAGCGACGGCGCGCGCTTCGACCCCAGCTTCAGCGGTTGGACCGCCATGGGCGGCACGCCACCGACGGCCCGGGGCCGGGCGGCGGCGGTGTGGACCGGGGACGAGATGCTGGTGGTCGGTGGTTTCGACGGCTCGTCGTGGATCGACCCGGACAGCGATTCCACCGCCTTTTCATCCTACGATCCGGTCACCGATCTCTGGGACACCTCGCTGCCGCAACCCTCAGGGGGAGGCGCCATGTCGCCACCCTTCGAGGCGCCGAGGGCCCTGTGGACCGGTGAGAGCCTGTGGGTCGCCCAGCCGGCCACCGGCAGATTGGTCACCCGCTACTCCGCCGGCGTTTGGACCCAGCCCACGCCGCCGCCGATCACCGGAGATCGGCGCTATTCGAGCCTGGTGTGGACCGGTCGAAGATTGATGCTGTGGGGTGGCATCACCGGCATGCCGGGCGCTTTGACGGCTAGGCGGAACGGTTTGATCTACGACACCCTCGATGCCACGTGGTCCACCATTCCGGTGGATCCGAGCGCTCCGTCGGCCCGATTCGGTCATTTCGGCGTGTGGACGGGCTCGGAAATGATCATCTGGGGCGGGGCCCAGGACGTGCCGCCCTCGGGCTCACCCTCCCGGCCCACGGACGTGGCGTCCACGGGCAAACGCATGCAGCCGGATTGGGATACCCCCGGCTCGAGTGTGTGGGTCGACATGCCCGAGCCGCCGTTCGTGGCCGGTCGCGGTCACTCGGCGGTGTGGACGGGCACGGAATTGATCGTTTGGGGCGGCGAGAGCTACGCCACGGAGAATCGCGGGGTGGTTTACGACCCCTTGCTCGACCGCTGGTCGTCGACCCGGAGGGCCAATGCCCCGGATGCGAGAAGCGGTCACACGGCGGTGTGGACGGGCACGGAGATGATCGTCTGGGGCGGTGTGGACGAGGCCGGCATGCCCTTCGACACCGGGGGTCTCTACGATCCGGCCTTGGACAGCTGGACCGACACGGGGGGAAGCCCGCCGGCGGCCCGAACGGACCACACGGCGGTGTGGACGGGCACGGAGATGATCGTCTGGGGTGGGCTCGGAGATCCCGACACCTTGTCGTCCGGCTCCTCCTACGATCCGGCCCTCGACCAGTGGACGGCCACCGGCGGCACCCCTCCCACAGCCCGTGGCAAGCACACGGCGGTGTGGACGGGCTCGGAGATGGTGGTTTTCGGCGGCTTGGCGGGCTGCCCGAGCGCCTGTGAGCCGCTCAACGACGCCGCGATTTACGATCCCGCGCTGGACACCTGGTCCGCGCCCTTCGAGCCCGCCGGGGACGCCGGGGCGAGGTGGAATCATTCCGCGGTGTGGACCGGCGATCGCATGATCAATTGGGGCGGCACCGACACCTACCTCGACGCCAACCTGTGTTTGTCCGACGGCGTTGAGATCGACCCCAGCGTGCCGTCGGCGACGATGATGACAGCCCACGGCGACCCGCGCTGCCACCATTCCGCGGTTTGGAACGGCGTGGAAATGATCGTCTGGGGCGGGGCGGATCGCCTCAACATCAGCAACGAGACCGGGTTGGTGCCCGAGCTGTCGACCCGCAGCGGGGCGCGTCTCGAGGTGGCGTCGGGCACGTGGTCCGCCACCTTAGACGACGACTCCACGCCGCCGGGCACCCAACGCCACCGCGCCGTCTGGACCGGTGAGGAGATGTTGATTTGGGGCGGTCGACCGGAAATCTCGGGATCCCTCGGGGTCTACTACACCGACACCCGACCGACCGCGAGCCCGGACCTCCAGGTGGATGGCCAGGCCGAGAGCGAGGTCTTGCTCGGCGGGCCGGACGAGAGCATCGAGCTGAGCCACACCCTACCGTCGGCGTTTTTCGACGACGTCGAGGGGGTGGAGCAATGGTCGGCTGGGGCGCTTCGCTCTCAGGTCGGTGAGGCCCGGGTCGGCGGCAGCCAGCCTTGGAATGTGTCGGTGGCCGGAGCCTGCTCGGACGGGGGGGATTACAGCTCGCCGCTGAGCGCTTGGCGTTTCGGTGAGCCGGGCACCTGCCACTACCAGGGAGACGACGGCACCTTTACGTTGACCGCGAATCAGAGCTTTACGTTCGACGATCAAACCTTGCTGCAATTGCGTTACCTGCTCGGCACCGACCAGGTGGGCAACCCCGCGGAGCTGGATTCCGCCCGGATCGAGCTGTCCGACGACGACGGCGTCACCTGGGTGACGGCGGCGATCGATCTGCAGACCCAGGACTCCGGCAGCGAGCCGAACGCCATGCCCCTCGACGACACCGGCACGGTGTGGCGGGGGCTGGTGATACCCGTGGCGGAATACGTGGCGGCGACCAGCCAAGGTCGGGTCCGCTTCGTCTTCGAGCGCCAAGGCTCCCTCGACAACGGTGTGGGTTGGTTGATCGACGATATCTCGATCGGCGAGCCGGCCGGGGACGGGCGTTTGTCGGCGGGCTCGTTGCCGGCCTCCGACGGCAGCGTCGCCCAACATCGGGTGGCGGCCCACGATCGTTGGGATCGCCCCTCCTTTGCCTGGGATCTCGACGGCGACGGCTCCGCGGACAACCTCGATTCGAGCTCGCCCTATTTCCAGATCTCGGAATCGGATCTGGCGGATTACGGGCTCGATGTGCCGGGCTCCTATCCCCTGCAATTGACCGTGACCGACCTCAACGGGCAGCAGGCTTCCGCCAGTGTGACCCTCGACGTGGTCGACGGCGACCCGCCGGTGGTCGAGGTGCTGGCGCCCAACGGCGGTGAGGCGTGGCCGTCCGGCTCGACCCAGGTCATCACATGGTCGGCGTCGGACAACATCGGTTTGGCGGGTTTCGACGTGGCCTATGTCAACGACGAAACCGGCGACGGACCCGTCGCCATCACCTGTGCCGAGGTGCTCGACGGCGATTCGCGGGCTTGTACTTGGACCTTGCCGGACCTGACGTCGACGGCGTTTCGCGTGGAGGTGACGGCCCGGGATGAGCGTCCCGCGCCCGACGGTCCCAACACCGCCGGCGACGACTCGGATCGGCCGTTCTACGTCATCCAAGCCGGATCCGACGAGATCCGTACCCTGATCGTTTGGCATCGGGATCGGCTGGAGGCCCGTTTCGGCACCCCCGACGCCGACGCCATGGCCGCGGCGTTGGTGAGCTTCGCCTCCCACGTCAAGATCGACGGTCAGGTCTTGGATCTGGCCAATGTGCCGGCTCTCGATCCGCTCTACGCCGCTTGGGACGGCACCGCGTGGTCACCGGCGAATACCGCCGATGCGGACGACAACATCCAGCAGGCGATCACCCTAGCGGGCGGTATCCAGACCTATCTCTTCGAGCAGATCTCCCAGAGCTTCACGGGCTTGGAGTATTTGGTCCTGGTGGGCGGCGACTCTTCGATTCCGTTCTGGCGTTTGGCCGAGGATCTGCCGCGCTATCCGGAATCGAATTACATCGAGGAGCTACAGGGCTTCGGCCTGCTCGACGACGCGTCATCGCCGGCGGCGTTCTGCGCCGAAACCGAAAGCCCGATGATGGCGGCGGTCTGCCGGGATCACTACCTGGCGGACACCCCCTACGGCGCGTCTCAAACCGCCGATGTGCCGGGTAGCTCCTTCACCTGGTGGATCCCCGATCTCGCGGTCGGCCGCATGGTGGAAACCCCGGATCAAATCCTCGGCCTGATCGATGTCTTCATCGCCCAAGACGGGGTCACGGTGGTCGATCGTGCCCTGACCACCGGCTACGACTTCCTGACCGACGGCGGCGACGCGGTGCATGGTCTCTTGCAGTCGAGCCTGGATCTGGGCTCGACCGAGCTCGATCGCCTGAGCCAAAGCATCGCGCCGTGGAGCGACGTCGATTTGCTCGATCGTCTCTTCGGCGTGCCACCCACCGAGCCGGCGGACCTCGCTTTCGTCAGCGGCCACGCCGACCATCGAGCCGAGGGCGCCGCCCAAACCGGGGACGCGGGGGTTTTGACCACCGAGGAGATGGACGCGGCCCTGGTGGACAATCGCGGCGGCATTTTGGTGGGCGTCGGCTGCCACAGCGGATTCTCCGTGGAAGCCGTCGGCGGCGCGTCGGACGAAACCGATCCCGCCTTCCTGCTCGACCTACCCGAGCTGTTGGCGGAGAAGTCGTTCCCGGCCATGGTCGGCCACGGCGGTTACGGTTGGGGATTCTCCGAAGGCGTGGGCCTCGGTGAGCAATTGGTGCTGATGGTGGCCGAAGAGATGACCCGCGCCGGTCAGATCTCCGTGGGCGAGGCCCTGCGCCTGGCCAAGCAGGAATATTTCCTGCGCCAGAGCCGACTCGACTCCTTCGACCATAAGGTGATCCACGAGGCCATGGTCTTCGGCATCCCCAACTACGAGGTGCGTTTGATCACCGCCGTGGACGAGCCGGAGACCCGGGCCGTTCGGCTCGGCGACGCGGCCTGGACAGAGCACCACATCGCGCCGAATCGTCTCGTGCGCCAATCGCCGGTGGTCAGGGCCGGGGTGGATGCCGCCGCCCCGGAGCAGGGATCGCCAAAGGGCGCCTCGAGCCTGCGCATCCTCGATTTCGTTTTCCAAGCCTACGAAGAGGGTCAAGACACGGACAACGATCCCGGCACCGAGGATTGGCAGGAGGCTTATGTGCAATTCGATTGGTGCACGGACATCGACGGTGAGTCGGTGTTGTGCACGGGTGACAAGGGAGAGGAGCCCGTGGGCACGTATTTCACCCTGGATCGATTGGCCAGCGTCGAAGCGGGGCAGCCCATCCAACCCATGATCTCCTTCGATTCCCGTCTCTTCGGCACCGAGCTACACGGCGTGTTGATCCGCGGCGGCGAGCTGATCCAGCCCGACGCCATCAATCCCATGGATCCTTCCCGCTGCACCGACGAGCAAGGCACCGTGCACCCGTGCTTCAACCCGGTGATCGGCAATCCCGAGACCGAGGTCGACGAGTCCGAGGGTCCGGCGCCGACGCCGTTCATCAACATCGATACGCCGACGCCGTTCATCAACATCGACACCCCGACCTCCGTGGGTTTCCTGGCGGCCGGATCCGGGGGTGGTCGATTCGACACCATGAACGCGCCCATGGGCGTAGCGGTGCGTCGCGGAGTGCGGGAGCCGACACCGGGAGATCGCGAGGAGATCTTCAGCCAATGGCTCTATCGCACCCGGGAATTCACCAACTTCTACTCCAACTCGTCAGATTGGCAAGCGCCTGTGCTCGGTGCGTTCACCGCCGATTGTGAGGCGGAGCTGCTGGGGGACGATTGCTTCCACCAGCTCAACGGCCAGACCGCCACCTTCGACGTGCCGGTGACCGACGCCGGCGACGGCATCTATCGGGTCTACCTGACCTTTGCCCAGGACGTGGACGAGCAAGGCCGCGGAGCCTGGCAGTCGGTGGAGATGACCCCCACGGGTCCCGGCCGTTTCGGCGCCGATCTGCAAGTGGAAAGGACCACGTACTACTTCGTGCAGGCGGTGGATTGGGCCGGTAATATCGGAGTGGTTTCGGTGTCCGGCGACGACGTCGACAGCGACGGTGAGCCGATCGGCTCGTCGTTCGATGCGGCGCGGCTGTTCACCATTTCCTTGGCCGAGGACGTGCTCTTCGGCGATGGATTCGAGGCCGGCGATACCGCGGCCTGGTCCAGCACCAGCCCCTAGCCGCCTAGGTTGGGGTCCAACGAGGAGCCGGAGTGAGCCGGGACGAGCGAGATAAACGGATCGATGGGCAAGACACGGCTCCGCCGCCCGAGGAGCGGCGGGCGCCGTGGCGTCCGCCGACCCCGGCCGAGGCCGAGACCCTGGCCGACTCGGATGCCCCGACAGTGATCGACGGGGAAGATGCGACCGAGCTCCAAGGGGCGGCTCGAGCCCAGGCCGGTCGGCAAGACCCCGCCCGGCACATGCCGGATCGCATCGGCCCCTATCGAGTGCTGACGGTGCTCGGAGAGGGCGGCATGGGCTGTGTTTATCTGGCCGAGCAGCGGGAGCCCGTCCAGAGATACGTGGCGATCAAGCTGATCCGCGCCAGCCTCACCAGCCCGGCGTCCCTCGCCCGCTTCAACGCCGAGCGCCAAGCCATGGCTCGGCTTTCCCATCCCGGGATCGCACAGATCTTCGAAGCGGGCACCACCGAAGACGGTTTTCCGTATTTCGTGATGGAGAACGTGCCGGGCAAGCCCTTGACCCGATTCTGCGATCTGCGTCGCTCCAGCCTGGAGGAGCGATTGGAGCTGATGATTCGGATCTGCCGAGGAGTGGAGCACGCCCATCGCAAAGGCATCCTGCATCGGGATCTCAAACCGTCGAATGTGTTGGTGGTCGCCGACGGGGCCGAGGTGACGCCGAAAATTATCGACTTCGGCATCGCCAAGGCCATGGACCAGCCCTTGACCGAGGAAACCCTGCTGACCCGATTCGGTATCGGCACACCCTCCTACATGAGCCCGGAGGCCTTCGACGTCACCCCGGAGACCGGCACCGACGTGGACACCCGCACCGACGTCTATTCCCTCGGGGTCATGCTCTACGAGCTGTTGGTGGGCTCGTCGCCGTTCGAGACCCGAGGCTCCAGCCTGGCGGAGATCGTGCGTCAAATCACCCACGAGCCCGCGGATCTGCCCAGCCGCCGGTTCAACAACCTGGCACCGGAAGAGCAAGAGCGCACCGCCGCCGGTCGCGGCCTGGAGCCGGACGTTCTGGCCCGTCGGCTGCGAGGTGATCTGGATTGGATCGTCGGCAAGGCGATGGCCAAAGAGCGGGATCGTCGGTACGGCTCGGCCACGGAGCTGGCCGCGGATCTGCAACGGCATCTCGATCTCGAGCCGGTGTCGGCCGGTCCGCCGAGCCTGAGCTATCGATCGGGACGCTTCGTGCGTCGGCACAAAGCGGCGGTGGCCGGAGCCGGCTTGGCGGTGCTGGCCATGCTGCTCGGCATCTTCGGCACCACTTACGCCATGGTGCGGGCCAATCGAGAGGCGAATCGGGCCAACCAAGAAGCGGCAAAGACCCGCGAAGCGTTGCTCGACGCTGAAGCGGTCACGGGTTTTCTGGTCAATCTCTTTGAGATCACCGATCCCAGGGAGGCGGGGGGCGAATCGGTGACGGCCCGCCAAGTGCTCGATCGCGGCGCGTCGGTCATCGAGAGCCGGCTCACCGACCAGCCCCTGCGTCGTGCCCGGTTGATGCACACCATCGGCACCATCTACAACCAGCTCCAAGTCCCCCAAGAAGCTCAGCGTCTGGTGAGCTCGGCGCTCGACCTGAGACGTCGGCACCTTGCGGCGGATCACGTCGACGTCGCGGAGAGCCTCTATCGGTTGGCGGTCATTTCGCGGGAGCTGGCCAATTACAAAGACGCCGAAGCCTTTGCCGTCAAAGTGCTCAGGATCCGCCGGGCCGCCTTCGGGTTGGACCATCCCGCGGTGGGGGAGATCGAGCGCGAGCTGGGAGTGATCCTTTTTCGCGCCGGGAGGCACGAGCAAGCCGAAGAGCATATTCGGCAGGCCCTGGCGATTGCCGAGCAAGGGAACGAGCCCGAGAGTGAGGCGGCGTCGAGAGAAGCCCTCGGCAACCTGCTCAAGACCCGTGGCCGCTGCGACGAGGCCACACCCCACCTGCGCAAATCCCTGGAGATTCGCGAGCGCCGGCTGGAGCCCTCGGACCCGCGTCTGGCCTATTCCCTCAACAACCTGTCGTCCTGCCTGGGGGAAGCCAAGCAATTCCGCGAAGCCAAAGAGCTGCTGGAACGGGCCCTTGAGATCCAAACACAAACCCTGGGCCCCGAGGCCACCACCGTGGCCATGGGACGATCGAATCTCGGCATCCTCTACCGCGAGCTGGAAGAGTTTGCGTCCGCCGAAGCCGCCTTCATCGATGCGAGGGATTCCTTCATCAAAGCGTTAGGTCCGGAGCACCCGGTGGTGGCCAACCCCATGGCCGAGCTCGGAGTGTTGTATTGGCAAATGGGTCGCATGGCCGACGCCGAGGCCCAGCTCCAACCGGCCCTGGATCTCTGGCAGCGCAAGCTGGGCGCCGATCACCTCCTGACCGCCTGGGCCCAATGGGGATCGGCCAACGTGCTGCGGGACGTCGATCGGCTCGACGAGGCCGAGGCGCTGTACCTCAGCTCCATCCAAACCCGAGAGACCCAGCTGCCCGAAGGCCATCCCGATCTGCGCCAAGTCCTGACCGATTATTCCCAGCTGCTGCGTCGGGCCGGCCGAGTCGAGGACCTCAGGGCCGTCGAGGAAAAGCTTCAAGCCTTCTGAGGGGCGAATCCAAGATTCGTCCCCACGGAATTCGTGATCCGGCGAGATGCCGTTTCTGGATGGAACCCGGTTCATCTCACCCGGTTCATCTCACCCGGTTCATCTCATCCCCGGTTCATCCACCCTTCACATATCACCGCTAATTTTTCACCAGCCGCCGGGGTGTCCGTGCGGATGGATGGACCGAGCCCAAACGACGGCCCGCACACGGGCAGGACGGCCCGATCTGCCGGGCGAGCCCTGGAAAATCATGCGAATTTCACTCGTCACCGAAACGTTTCCGCCGGAGGTCAACGGCGTCGCCCGCACCCTGCGTCAGCTGGCCCAAGGTTTGGTGAGCCGGGGCCATGATTTGCAGCTGGTCCGACCCCGCCAAGATGAGGATCAGGACTCCCCTGCCCTGTGGCGCCAGCTGCTCACTCCGGGGGTGCCGATTCCTTTCTACCCCGGCCTGCGTTTCGGCTTGCCCAGCTACATTCGGTTGATACGGTCGTGGCGTGAGACCCGTCCCGACGTGGTGCATATCGCAACTGAGGGTCCGTTGGGGTTGGCGGCTCTGTGGGCCGCCGCCCGGCTCGGCGTGCCGGTGATGTCGAGCTTCCACACGAATTTCCACCAATACGGCAAGCATTACGGCTACGGCATGCGCTTGGCCATCGGTGGTTTGCGCTGGTTTCACAACCGCACCCGACGCACCCTGGTGCCGTCGCCGGACGTGCGCGATATGTTGTCGGCAGACGGCTTCGAGCGCTTGGATTTGCTCGGTCGTGGTGTCGACGGCGAGCTCTTCCATCCCAGTCGTCGGAGCACGGAGCTGCGGGAACAATGGGGGGCGACAGATCAAACCCCGGTCGCCCTCTACGTCGGTCGTCTGGCGGAAGAAAAGAATCCGGCCCTATGCATTCGGGCATTCGAAGCCTTTCGTCGCGCCCGGCCCGACGCCTTGACCGTGGTGGTCGGTGACGGCCCGGCGGCGGCGGCGATGCGGACCCAAGATCCCATGACCATCTACTGTGGCATGCGCCGGGAGGAGGATCTCGCGGCCCACTACGCCTCGGCAGACGTGCTCATTTCACCCAGCCTCACGGAGACTTTCGGCAACGTGGTGCTCGAAGCCATGTCGTCGGGCCTGCCGGTTCTTTCCTTCGACTACGCGGCCGGCCGCCGCTTGGTGTGCTCCGGTGAAAACGGCATGTTGGTGCCGTTCGGCGAGACCGGCAAATTCGTGGAGCACGCCGCGAGTCTAGCCACGGTCGGTACCGATCGTCTGCGCGAGATGGGAAAAAGGGCGCGGGTCACCGCCGAGGAGCAGAGCTGGGACGGCATTGTCGGTCGGTTCGAGGCCATCCTCGACGAGGTGCGCAGCGAGGAAGCACCGTCTGAGCAAGGAAGACCGTCCGGGGTCGTTTCCGCTCAGTAGCCTCGGGCCGGCCTCCGCGCGTTCGCTATTGCACCTCCTCAAAGCATCAGCACAAAACCCTCCAGTGGGCGGATCGTAGGTAATCGTAGGTAGAGGTATCATCCACTCCGACGGTCGACCGCTCGCCCCCTTCGCTGGGGCAGACGGCGGCCTACGATCGTCCGCCGCGTTACCCGCGCTCCCTTTTTCCGCAGCTCGCTGGAGGTCCTATGAAATCCGCTGCTCGCTCGACATGGTCCGTCTTATTCGCGCTGATCCTCGGCTCTGCTTCCGTCTTCGCGGAGGAGCCGGCCGCCGAGCCCAAGGCCGTTCCCGAAGCGGCAGCTTCGGTGACCCGGCACGAGGTAAAAATCGAGGGCGAAACGGTAGCTTATGAGGCCACCGCCGGGTATTTGATCGTTAGGAACGCCGAGGAGAAGCCGGCGGCGCAATTCGGCTACACGGCCTATGTCCGCCAAGGCGTCAAAGATCTCGCCGCTCGCCCCTTGCTTTTCGCCTTCAACGGCGGTCCCGGCTCGGCGTCCATTTGGCTCCACTTGGGGGTGCTCGGCCCGCGTCGTGTGGACCTCGTGGACGCGGATTTCACCGCCCCGACCTTCCGCCTGGTCGACAACGAGCAAAGCATTCTCGACGTGGCGGATTTGGTGATGATCGACCCCGTGGGCACGGGTTTCAGCCGCCCGGTGGGCGAGGCGACGAATAAGGATTTCTGGGGGGTCGATCAAGATATCGACTCCGTGTCGCGATTCATCAAGGCCTATGTCACTGAAAACGGTCGATGGGCTTCGCCGAAGATTTTGTTGGGTGAAAGCTACGGCGGCATGCGGGCCGGTGGCGTGACGCTCGACCTCCTACAAAAGCACGGTTTGGCCTTCCACGGCGTGGTCTTGGTCTCGCCGTTCATGAGCTGGGATTCGGGATCCGACGGCATCGGCATCGATCTTCCCCACGTGCTCTACCTGCCGACCCTCGCCGCCACCGCCTGGTACCACGAAGCCCTCGAGAATCGACCGGCGGACGTGGCGGCCTTCATCGATGAGGTCAAGGCCTTCGCCTACGACGAATACGCTCCGGCCCTGCTCAAGGGTAGCCGTCTCGGCGAAGCGGAACGCAAAAAGGTGCTGGCCAAGCTCGCCGCCTACACCGGCGTGTCGGAAACCTATTGGGATCGCGGCAACCTTCGGGTCAGCCACGGCCAATTCCTGCAAGAGCTGCTGCGGGATCGGGGCCAAACCACGGGACGGATCGATTCCCGCTACCTCGGTCGGAGCTTCAATCGCTTGGGCGAAGAGATGGATTACGACCCCATGTTCGCCGCCATCGGCCCCAACTTCACCGCCGCCTTCCTCAACTACTACCACTCCGAGCTCGATTTCGGGCAGGACATGGATTACAAGATCATGGGCGGTATTTGGATGGAGTGGGATTGGAGCCACGCCCAACCCGGCACACCCTTCAAGCTACCGCATCCCAACACCGCCAACGACCTGGCCATGGCCATGGGCCTGAACCCGCACATGGGCCTGTTGGTGCAACAGGGCTACTACGACCTAGCAACTCCGCAAGTGGCGACGGAATACGCCATCGAGCACATGGACCTCACCCCCGAGCAACGCAAACGGATCGTCATGGCCTACTATGAAGCGGGTCACATGATGTACCTACATCCACCGTCGCTCAAAAAGTATAAGGACGACCTGGCCGCGTTCATCATCGAGACGACAGCTCGGTAGGCTCTCAGTCCTCAGCCAGCTTGTGGAAAAACAGGCTGACGATGAGCACCAACACGAATACGATCGAAACCGGTATCAACCTGGCACCGGATCGATCCAAAGTCACGATGGTGCTCAAGAGCGCCGCGAGGGTTCCGAGGGTGACCAGCCTCAGGGGCCAGGCGACATCGCGATCGGCGCCTCGGTAGACCTCGACCATCAGGGTGGTGATCACCGACGCGATCACCACCATCAAGAAACCGATGTAGCGCAGGAAGACCACGAAGAGGTGATCCAGCTCGGGGGGCACGTCGCCCAGGCCGGCGACCCAGGGAGCGTCGAATTGGTGGATGGAGGTCCGCCCGATGTCGTCCAAGGCGGCCATCACGAAGACGACCACCGCCAAGCCGAACGGCGCGAGCAACATGATCTTCTTCTTTTTCAACACGGACCTCCTCAGATGTTGATGCTCTGGGGGATGCCGTTGGGCAATAGAGTGTTGTAGGGCCGCCGCTTCAGATTGCGGGTCTCGATGGTTTGGCCCACCTCTTTCAGCGCGCTTTGGAAGGTGGCCAGGGGGCCTTTCTCCAGCTGTTGGCTGAAGTAGCCGTCGTTGTACTCGCCCAGTTGGGTGTAGTGCAAGGTGCCCAATTGGTAGAACAACCATTGTTGGAGCTGGGCCTTGTTGAGGGGCGGCAGGCAATCCAAATAATGCTGAGCGTCGGCGCCGGTGCGGAACGGCTGGTAGATCGACAAGGGCAGATTGGGGCAGTAGCTCATCAAATCGAATTGGGGAAAGTTCACCGCCGCGTGCTGCACGCTCGAGGTGAAGATGATCATGGTCAGGGCCTGGCTCAGGTAGCGCTTGGTGCTGATCGCTCCCAGCTCTCCGAAGTCTCGGATGCGACCGCCGTCGACGCTGACCAAATCCGCGTGCCATTTCTGCAACGCCATATCGGATGCCACCGCCTCGTCCGACGCGTAGGCGTCGTCGACGTAGGCTTTGGCCCAGTCGTGGATGGCCTTCCAATACAGCAAGGAGTCGTCGCGATAGGGGTAGTCCTTGAGATTTTCCACCCGACGAGTGACGAAGGTTTTGGGCAGGAAGGAGCCGTTGAACGGATACCCGCTCACGTCCTTGCCGGTCAACGCCAGCATGGAATCTAGGGTGGCGTTGTGCAGCTGCTCCACCAAACCTCCGGGGCTGATCAACGCCACCCGGGCGGAGAAGTTGATGAAGAGGGTGCCCTCGAAGTGGGGCCAGAGCAATCTGGCGATCGGGTGATCCAAGGGCAGATTGCGACCCGTGGCGACCACGAACGGCTCCATGTAGAGATGGGTGCGACCCAAGTGGCTGACCAGCTCGTGGAAATTGCCGTCGGCGTTTTCGATGATGGTCTTGGCGATCAGCCAATCGTAGCTGCCGTCGGCGATGCAGATCGGGTTGTCGGGACCGGGTTTTTGTTGGGTCTGAATGGCCACCGGCGTAAGGGTCCGGGTGTCCTTGGTCTCGGCGAAGAGGGCGATCGGCGCGTAGGGATATTTGGTCGGCTCGGTGGTCGGCTGCTCGAAGCCGTCCAACGCTTGGTAATCGCAAACATAGAGCCGATGCTCGGCCATGGCGGCTTCCATGGTGTCCTCGTCGCCCATCACCGCGCGGTAGTGGGCCTCGGTCACCGGGAAGTTGGGGATGGGCTCGGTCATCAGCTCGATCATCAGCGGGTTCGGACCCGCCACGCGCATCATGGCGAAGGTGCTGTCGAGGTTGTAGTCGCTCGCCACCGCCGGCAGCTGAATCGTGCGGAAGAGCTCGGCGTAGTCCTCGATCGATTCCGGACGCTCGTCGTTGTCCTTCAACCGACCGAATTGCACCGTATCGGCGACCACGGCCTTTAGGGTTTTGAAGCTCAGCTCTTTTCGCTCCAACAGCTCCTTGAGATCCTTGGCTTTCTCCTTGAACTCTTGCATTTCCTTGGAGCTTGCCTCCACCTCGATGGCGTTGACCAAAGAATTGAGCAGGCGTTCCGCCACCATCAAGCCCCATTTCAGGGTCGGCAGGTTGCTGGGCGGCGGAAACTCGGCCATGGCCAACGGGCTGACGTAGCTGTGATTCCAGCGATAGAGCCAAGCGGGGGAGTCGGGCTCGCCGCCCTCTTCATGGAAGCTGATCTTGTCGAAAAGTGGGATGAAACCGCTCATGGTAGTCCTCCGCCTCAGAAAGTAATGTTGAAGATTTTCAAGGTGCTGAGATCCGTGTGCTCGGCCATGGCGTCGAGCATGACGATGCTCACTAAAATCGAGATTTCCTTGCCCGGGCAGCCGTGGGGTCCCTTGGACCAACTGAGGACTTTCTCGTATTCCTCCGCTGGTCGATCCAGATCCATTTTGTCCGGATGGCTGAAGTGCTTGGGATCGCGGTTGGTGCAAATAAACGGATAGTCGATCTCGTCGCCCACGGTGAGCTGAAGATCCTTACCGCTCACTCGAACCACCTCGTCGTCTTCGAGCATCCGATGCACGGAGGTCACCGTGGGCCAGAGGCGAACGGCTTCGTAAATAAAATTGCGTTTGTGCTGATAGTCGAGATTTTTATAATCGATGTTGTTTTCTTGAATGAATTCCACCGCCTGGATGACCAAGGTGCCGATGCTGAACATGGCGGCGAAGAGGGTCATGTCGATGGTGCCGACATCGATGTTGTATTTATTCTTGAGAATGTAATAGGCGTCCTTGCGCACGTGCTTGCGGGTGCCGAGCAGGCCGTTGACCCAGGGCAGATAGCCGTTGAACATGGACAGCTCGCCGAAACGACGGATGTAGTTTTGGGTCACCGACAGGCTGTCGTCGTAGCTGATGGTGGTGCCGGCCAGGATCCTGAAGAAGATGCGGGTCGCCGCGCTGCGCAGGGGATACATGTGGGTCATCTTGGGGTCCTTGCCCCATTCCTCCACGATCTCCTGGGTTTGCTCGCGCACCTTGTCGATATCCAAGGCGCGGACACTTTCGGTGAAGATGGTTTTGTCGATGCCTTCCCGGAAGTAGTCTCTCAAGGGCGGGTTCTGGTTCAGGCTGCCGGAATTCAAAGCGAAGGCGTTGTTGCTGGCGGAAACGATATTCACGCCCATGAAGTTGTTGCCCTTCATCAGCGGCTTGGGCAGGGCTTCGGCGGCGGAGTCGTAGTCGACCACATGACCGCCTTGCCGAAGATGAAGTTGCCCTTGAAGACCTTCCAATTGAGCATCATCGAGTTGTTTTGGATGTTGAAGAAAATCGACAGCCAATCGATGAAGGTGGTGATCTCGAGGATGATCGACCGGATGATGCCGAAGCGGGTTCGGTAGGCGTAGATCTTGAAGGGCTTCATGATCGCGAACACGACATAGAAGAGGGCATGGATCAGCTTGCGCATCGGCGGCTATCTCCTGGTAGGGCGGCTTCAGACCTCGGTCCGACCCGCTGAACGGCACAAGCAGCCCCGACGAGCCCGTACGGCTCACCTAGGTGTCGCGTCGAAATGGCGATCCGGCTGACCGAAATGTCCGGCCGACCGAAGAAGTCGGAAATCACGAATTTTGTGTTTGGATCATAACACAGGAGAAAGCCCCCAGCTGGTTGAAGACGAGTTGGTCTCTGGCTCGATGCCGTGGGATAAGATTCGTGGGCTCAAAGATTTTGAATCGGCTGGGTGTCGAGGGAGTGAAGCTGAAGATGAGCCGTCTGGAACGGGTGGGTTGAGGCATGGTCGAGGTTCGCATCGGCGATGGTGCCCGCTACGTGGCTGCGGGCGAAAACGTGGTGCAACAGCTGGTCTTTCGGCAAACCCATGCCCAGCGGCTGGGCCTTTGGCGCGGGTTGACCCTACCCTTCTGGCAGCATCGGGCCTGGCGGCAATATTGCCTCGGTCTGGCGGAGACCTTACGTCGAGAGGAAGGGGTCGACCACGAGTTCACCGAGCTGCGAGCCCTCTTTTCGCCGGCGAATCTGCCGGTGGTGATCGAGAAAGTCGAGCGGCGCCTGGGTGAGATCTTGGATCAATATCGATTGCGCCGGGTCATTGTGCTGGGCGAGCCCGGCAGCGGCAAAACCACCTCCCTGCGACACCTGGCGATGCTGCAAGCGCGAGCGGCGGCTTCCTCCCGTCGGGCGCGGATCCCCATGTTCGTATCTTTGGGCAGCTACACCGGTGAGGATCCGGTGGAATTCCTGCAGGACAAAGTGTTGGGCAGCGGTCGCTGGGAGCTGGCGGTTCTGCTGCCCAAGATGCTGGCCCAGGGGCGCATGATCCTCTTCCTCGACGCCCTGAACGAAATGCCCGGCACCAATTACGACGGCAATATCCGGCTTTTGCGGGGGTGGATGGAGAGCTACTCCCAGAATCGATTCGTCTTCTCTTGTCGCACCGAGCATTACCGCGGCGAGCTGGGCATCCGTCAGGCCACGGTCCAGCGGCTGACCGACGCCATGATCCGTGATTTTGCCGTGCGCTATCGGCCCGAAGACGGCCTCCAGCTTTTCGACACCTTGCGTCGGGACGATCTGCTGGAGATGGTGCGCAATCCGTTGATTCTGTGGATGGTGCTCAAGACGGGGATCACGTCGTCGAATCGCGGTTTGTTGATCGAAGGATTCGTGAAGACCCTCTTGGTTCGAGAGGAGGCTAAGCGTGACGTCCACCGTGAGTATCGTCGCGCGCCGTCGGAGGAGCTGTCCCGGGCGTTGGAGCACCTGGCGTTCCAATCCCAATCCAGGTATCGGTCGACCATGTTGCCTCTGGCGGAGGCGAAGACCTTGCTGGACGAAGGTCGAGAGGGCTCGGGCGCGGCTTACGATTTTGTGGAGCAGGGTTGCGACGCCCTGCTCTTGAGGTTTACGGATCCCCGTCGGCGCAATCTCGCCTTCTGGCATCAGATCTTGCAGGAGTATTTGACCGCCGCCTATTTGGAGCGCCACTTGGTCCGGCTCGACGATGAGGAGCTGCGACGCTTGGCTTCGGACCCTTGGTGGTGGGAGACCTTGGTGCTGCTCAGCGGTTTGGTGGAAGACGGTCCGGCCTTGATCGATCGATTGGTGGACGAAGAGTCGTCGGTGGAGGCGCTGCTCTTGGCGTCGGCGCTCGCGGCCAATACCCGGGACGAGTACTCAGATCTGTCCTCGGGTCTAATCGCTCGGCTGGTGGAGAAGCTGGAGCAGGGTCTCGACGAAGCCACTCGGGTGGCGGCCACGGAGCTGGCGAGCGTGGCCGGCAGCAGATTCCTCATCGAGCTGGCAGATCGGGCGGTGGAAGGTGGGGATGCCTGCCTGATGGAAGCGGCGTCCCTGATGGTTCAGCTCGGAGACCGGGCGGCCATCGATTGGTTGTTGGATCAATTCGAAGAGCTCTTGGACAGACGTGTCGAATGGAGCTTCGATCTGTACAGCCTGCCAGAACGCGAGCGCGAGTCCGTCCGGTTGAAAGCTCTGCGAAGTCACTTTAGATCTGAGCTACCGAGGCTGGGCGGTCCCTTGGCCCAAGGCTTGTTGAGCCGCCTGGAAACGCGATCGGTGTTGGTGGGTGAGGCGGCGGATCTCTTGACCTCGGTGGGAGAGCCGGCGGTCCAAGTCCTGATCGACTACTTGCATTCCGACGCCCCCAAGCGGCTGCGGCTTCGAGCTCTGGAGTGGTTGGGCGATATCCGCGGCTCCGAGCTCGCCATCGACGGGGTCATGGACTACCTGGCCGACGAAGATTCCGACATCCATTGGGCGGCGGTCAAGGCGTTGGTGCGGCTGGGACAGGCGGAGCAGGAATGGGGAGTCGTGCTCAAGCTCACGGACAAAATGGGGTCCAAGAACTGGTTGGAACGTCTGGCGGTGGTGGAAGTCGCGGGCGGGCTGGGCTCCGACGCCGCCGGCGATTTTTTGGAGGCGGCAACTCGGGATCGGCACCCGGAGGTGCGCGCGGCCGCGTCGACCCATTTGCGCGCTCGAGAATCCGGGAGCCAAGGATTGCTGTTTTCCACCGGAACGAACCCGGGGGATTTGCAGGCGGGCATCGGCTTGGGCTTCGATTTCAGAACGTTGTTGTCGGGCTCGACGGAGGACATCGCCCACGACGAAGCCGAGCCATTGGAAACCATGGGCCTATGGGACCACATCGAAGAGCTCCGGCTTCGTCTGGTCAGCTCGGTTTCGAGTTTCTTAGTGGCATTGGGCCTGGGGTTAGGGGTATTCGTGATGCGCTCGGAGCGGGTGACCGAGTGGGTGACCGGCGGGGCGCATCATGGTCCCATGCGCTTGTGGTCCGTGGGGTTGCCCCTCGCTTGCACCTTGGCGGCGGGTATCGCCGTCTTGTGGTCGTTGCGCCAAGCCTTGCACTTCATCTTGCCGGCTCTCTACCTCAAAGAGCGAAAGGTCGCCCGCCGCCTCTATGTCGCCCTGATGATTCTTCTTCCGTCTACGACTTTTGCATACGGAGCTTTGAGCTATTGGGCGATTTCGTGGTTGGGAATCGAAGAGCCCCTGTTGGTGGTCTTCGAGCGCTTGCCCGTGGTGTTGCTGCTTTTGACCCTGGCGACGGGTCTGTTGCTCTTGGTGAGGGTAGTGGCTCGAAGGTTACCCCTGCTCTACGACCAAGTGCTCTTCTTCAGTGCTCTGATGTTGGGACCCCTAGTTTCTGTGCTCGGACCTAATCGCATACGGGCTTTGAAGCTTCGGGTGAGGCATCAAAGGTTGTTGGAGCTGTCGGGCTCGAACATCAAACCCATGGGCATGCTGCTGCTGATGGTCGTTCTCGGCGTCGCCCTCCCTCTTTATTCGATTCTGCCCTTCCTGGCATTGACCGCGTTGTGGCTGCTGACCGCGGCGCGGGCTTCGGAGCTTCCGGCGATCTTCCGAGAGCTCGGCGAGCTCGGCAAACCGCTGAGGTCCCTCGGTCCGACCTTGGATCGGGAAATTCAAGCGGAATGGATACACGATACGATTCGATCGGCAACGACCGCGGCGACTGCGGAGAGCGGGGACACCGAAGAGACCTTGCCCACCATGAGCTTGTTGAATCATTTTCGCGAGGCTCGCCAGAGATTGATTCAAGCAACCCTCCTGCCGCCGGCGGTCGCATCCGGGCTTTGGGGTCTCGGGAAATTGGAGCTCCTACGTCTGGGTGAGCTTTCTTTTTGGGATCTATATTTGTGGATCGCGTGGCCGACTCTGATGTTCCAAGCTTGGAGATTCGTCGCTCCGGGGCTGTACCGGAATGAGCGCCGGTTCGCTGGGACGGTATTTCTTTTGATCGGCTCGTTGCCGGTTCTGATGGTGGGGCTGGGAGCGCTTCTTAGGCCTTGGTGGGTCGGCTCTGCGGTGGAATTGCCCAATGACGCTCATTTGAGAGTCGCGCTTTTGGCGTGGTTGAGCCTCGCGGCCTTCTTCTTGTTCTACCTCTCGTTCTTCTCCGTCTTTCGGCGTTTCTTCCGGATCGGGGCGTCGGGTTTGGTGTGGGTCGGCGGTGCGGCGGCGGTGCTCTGGCCGGTCCGGTTGGTGCCTTGGATGATCGTGGTGACGGTGGCTCTCATGGCGATCATTCTGGCGCTGCTGTTGCGCAGGAAAGAACGCGGCTTTTTTTGACGGTGTTTTTTGACGGTGTTTTTTGACTGTGTTTTTTGACCTCCAAGATTCGAGCTCGCGGACGATCGCAGGGTCGGCGGGAATTCATGATCACGGGTGATGCAAACCATGAGCGATTCCAAGAAGTCCCCTGAAGCTTCCGCCGGTGACTCCGTCTCGGTCACCATCGGTGACCATGCGCGACAAGTGGCCGCCGGCAAGAACGTGGTGCAGACCCTCGATCAACGGGCCGACTCCGCATCCGGAGCCTCGGCCCCCAGCCCCGCGAAGCACGGATCCAAAATCGCCGTGGGTTTCATCCTGGCGGCGGTGTTGGCGTTGGCGACCAATCTCCTGGCCTCGTACCTGGAGCAGGAGCTGCAAGTGCTGTCGACGGAGCTTCGGTGGTCGGTGGTGGTCGGGGTCTTCCTCGGCTCGCTGGCCCTGAGCATCTGGATGGCTGGGCGTGACTAGCTCGATCCTCCCGAGCATGAGTTGGCGTATACTGAGGGCAAGCTAACTGCTTTTATTTAAAGTGCTGGGCTCGACGGGTCTGTCTGGCCCTTGCGATCTCGCCGGCTTCGCGGTCTCGCGGGTCGGCCCCGATCTGCCTGCTCGATACCGCGGCCGGGTCTGAGCCCGAGCCGAGAAATTGGGTGGCGCGGGTGTGGGTATTTGGAGGGTCGGTGTGCCGCTGAAGTGAAGAACATTCACCTGAGGAGGAGATCCATGTTCAAAAGTGTGCGATTCATTGTCTGCGTGGCCGGGCTTGCCTTGGCCGGCACTGCTCAGCTGCGGGCCGACAAACCGGGTTGCGAATACCAGCCCGTCGACGTTGAAAAATACGGCGGGCAGCTGCTGCGTCTACCGCCGGAGATCCGATCCGTCGATCGCGAGCTCGACGCCCGGCTGACCCTCGCTTACAGCATGCAGCCGATCGCCGGTTGTGAAACCCACCTGAGACTCTACGATGGTCTCTTGACCGGTCCGACCCTAGAGGTCTCTCCCGGCGATACCCTCAACGTGGACGTCGTCAACAATCTGCCGCCGGATCCTCCTCCGCCTTCGGACAACATCAACGATCCCCACGGCTTCAATCGCACCAATTTGCACACCCACGGCCTACACGTCTCGCCGGCGGGCAACGCCGACAACGTGTTGTTGGAGGTGCAGCCGGGTCGGCGCTTCCAAAATGAGATCAAGATCCCCCGAGATCATCCCCCAGGCACGTTTTGGTACCACCCTCACGTCCACGGCTCGACCGCCATCCAAGTGGGCAGCGGCATGGCCGGCGCGCTGATCGTTCGCGGTGGCATCGATTACCTGCCGCAAATTGAGCGCATGACCGAGCAGATCTTCGTGTTCCAACAAATTCCTTACGATAAAAACGGCGAGGTCGAGGACTTCGACGAGTCCTTTGGCCCCGGGGTGTGGGACACCTCCCACCGTCAAACGACCATCAACGGTCAAATTTTTCCGGTGATTCACATGCGGCCGGGCGAGATCCAACGGTGGCGCATGATCCACGGCGGAGTTCGCGAATCCTTGGAGCTGGTTCTGGACGGCCATCAGCTCAACGAAATCGCCGTCGACGGCTTGGTGACGGGACGCATCGACAGCTGGAACCGCCTGGAGCTCCAACCGGGTTATCGCAGCGATGTGTTGATCCGAGCTCGGGCGTTGCCGGCGGGCCGACAGCGGGCCGAATTCATTCTCTACGACGGCGAAACCCCGGCATCCCGATCCTTGTTGGCGGTGGACGAAGACCGTCAGGCCCTGGCGAAAGTCGTCGTCGAGGGGCCGCCGATGTCCATGCAAATGCCCAGTGAGGCGGCGCTTCAGCGATTCGTGCCGTTCGCGCCGATCGAGCGAATCGATGGTTATCAAGAGGCGGTCTTCAACATCAGCGGCGGCCAGTTCACGGTCAACGGTCGAGAGTTCAGCCCCGACCATCGGCGGGTCTTGGAGCTCGGCAAGGCCGAGGAATGGACGCTGAATTCTCTGCGGGTCAACCACCCCTTTCACATCCACGTGAATCCTTTCGAGCACGAGCGCATCGGCCCCGACGGCCGACCGCAGCGGGTGTGGCGTGACACCTTGTTGGTGCGTCAGGACACACCGATCAAGATCCGAACCCGCTACACCAAATACATCGGCACCTTCGTGCTGCATTGCCACATTCTCGACCACGAGGATCAGGGCATGATGGAGTTGGTGGAAGTGCGTCTGCCGGGCTCGCCTCCGGACGGTCGGCACGCTCATATGAGCCATGAGCACGTGGCCATGGCCGATGAGGCCGGGCACGGGCACGGGAGCTCCGCGCGAATGGCGGCAGGCGACGCCGAGGAGTCGGAGGAGGCCTACGAGCCGCCCTCGCGGGTGCGCAAAAGCATCGACGACCTGGAGCCCGAGGAGTTGGAGAATTACCTCCATGCGGTGCGTCGTCTGAAGGAAATTTCCGACCAGGACCCCACCAGCAAGGATGGTTACGATTACTTCGCCGCCCTCCACAACAGCGGGTCCGTGGGACCCTGCGAGCATGCGCGGGATTCCTTCCTGCCGTGGCATCGAGCCCATTTGGTCGAATACGAAAACGCGCTGCGTCGGTCGGATCCGCCGCGCACCTCGGAGGTGACGGTGCCCTATTGGGATTGGACCCGGATTCCTTCAGGATCCCGCTATCCGACGATCATCGAGGACCCGAATTCCGTGCTCTACCACCGGGGACGACGGACCACGGAGATCTGCCGACCGGGTCAGACGAACGGTTGCGAGCCCTTGCCGTTCCCGTGGACAGTGATCGACGAAACCCTGGACGACGCACCGGGCTGGCAGGGGGAGGGTCCCTACTTCTTCGGCGGTGAGTCGAATGAGGATCCCGTCTGTCGTGACCGACAAGATCAGGCCTACGGCGCGCTGGAATCCCCCTCCCACAACGACATGCACAGCCGCTACATCGGTGGCGCCATGCGCAGCCCGACGACCGCCGCGGAGGATCCTATTTTCTGGAGCTTCCATGCCTTCATCGACTTGCTGTGGGACCACTGGCAGGCCCGATCCACCAGCTCGAAGGTGGATAGCTGCCTGGATTGCCAATTGTGTGGTCTGTTCAAGGATCCCCAAAACAACGTCGATCCGTGGACGGTGAAAGACACCGTCAGCACGGCGGCCCTGGACTACCGCTACGAGTTCACGCCGGACGAGGTCGCACCCGCGGCGGCGCGCGTGGCCGCCTTCCGTGCCGTGCCGTTCGACAGCCACCCGGCGGCGGGCATGGTGAGCGCTCTGGCACCGCAAGCGGCCGGCAGCCAAGATCTGCTGGTGCCGACACGGGTCGATCAAACGGTGAGCCTGCGCTTGAGCTCGGTGCCCCGTCCGGCCGACGTCAGCTATCGCGGTGAGGTCTACCTGCATCCCGCCACCGAGAGCTTCCGGCCCGGGGATCCGGAATTCCGCAAGCTCTATCTCTTCGACCTCTATTCCATTTGGCGCGGGCACGGCGACCACGCCCGCCCGGACGTCGATGTGGTGATCGATCTCACCAAAGAAGTGGAGGCCCTTTCGGTCTTCCACGCCGGTGAGCTGTGGAAAGTGTCCGTGGCGGTGGTGCCGTCGGAGGAGCCGACGGCAGACGGCGAGCGAGCAGCCGCTCCGGCCCCGGACGCCTTGATGTTCGACGCCGCCCGCCTACAGGGTCTGGGCCAACCATCCGAAAACCGATAGTCGGAGCGAACCATGCCCAACGAAAATGGAAACCATCGCGAGCCGGTTTGGGAGCTGCATATTCGTCCCATGTTCCGCCTGATCGACCACGAGCATATGTCGTGGCTCGACCTGTGGGATTACGACACGGTTTGGGCCAAGCGGGAGGCCATCCTGGGCCGGGTGTCCGACAAATCGGCGCCCATGCCCAGCTATCCCACCGGCGGGCCCTGGCCCGACGAATGGGTGTCGATCTTTCGCCGGTGGATCGACAACGGCGGCCACAAGCTCGACCTCGGAAGCCCGGATTCAGCGGGTTATGAGGTCAAGAAAACCTTCGACGGCATCCGGATCAGCGCTTGGGTGCAGGTGCCCGGGGAGGGGTATCGGGCTTGGCTCGATATCGAGTCCGTCGGCGCCACCACCCGTCACTACAGCTTGGTGGTGGAAGCACCCCTCGACGATCCGGGGGGGCCGTCCACCGAGCTCGAGGTGCGCGACGAGTTCAAGGCCGGCTCGGTGGAGAAGCTGATCGTGGTCGACGCCGACGGACGCCACGAGCTCGACGTACCGACCTAGGACCTGTCGCGTCTAGTGATCTAGGAGAGCACAAGCAAGCGGCCCGGGAGCAGATCCCGGGCCGCGTTGGTTTCAGTCGATTTGCGCCGAGCCTCCGTCAGGGCGTTCCCACGGACGAGAGGTCGGAGCCCGGTCTTGCTTGGGGCAGGAGCCGTCGCAGACCCATGCGGCCCCGGGCGATCAGAATCCGGCCCAGGTTGCCGGGGAATCGCAGGCGCCAATCCAAGGGTCTCGGCGGAGCGAGGCGCTCGCTGATCATCAGAATCGTGACGGCGGCCATGGCGACGAGGTGTCCCGCCGACATCACCATCGGCAGCATCATCAGCGCCCAGCACGACCCCACACACCACCACCCGTGGTCGAGGCCGAATCGGAGGGCGTCCATATCCGCCCTCCGGCCGAACGCCGCCAGCTCACGATGATTGTGGTTGCGGTTCAGGCAGCGCTGCTTGGCGGGCGAGCATTGCCAGATGAAGGCGATCAGGCCGATCCCCAGGGCCGGCAAGAGCCCCGGAGCCGGCATCGCCGATGCGGCTCGACCGATCCACAGGATCGCCGCCGTCAGCACCATGCCGACCGGCATCCAAATCGCCGCATAACCCACCACGAAGAGCAGGATCGACCGGGCGCGCCGGCGTTTGAAGCTGCGGTCGAGAATGTGGTGGATCGGCGAGATCAGCGTCGGCAACATCATCGCCACCAACATCAGGGCCCAACCCGCCGCCCAGTCCAGGGCGCCAGTGACGGCCGGGTGGTTTGCGGAATGGGCCTGCATGTCCGCGTGCAGGTGCCCGTCGACCACGGCCGACGGGGCCGCTGCGCCGTGGCCGGCGTGGCCCGTCATCAGCTGGGGGGCGGCCAACATGAGGACCCACGCCGTGGCGCTCAACAGCAGCACGGCGTAGCTGGTCCTTCTGCGTGCCCGAGCGTTTTCCACCGCTTATTGCCCTTCGCGATAGACGCTGACCCGGCCGATGGTGAATTCGGCGTCGTCCGGCACGGCTTTGCTGGGCATCACCTTGACGTCCAAGGAGTCGGCATCCAGGCTCTCGTCGAGATGCAGGTTGTCGATGATGCCGGTGATGTCGAGCTCGAAGGTCAGACCTTCGCCGCCGTGCTGTCCATCCTTCTGGCTGGCTCGTCGGAGCCCGAAGGTCGCCACCGTGCCCGCCGCCTGCTCGTTGACGTAAACCGTCAGCTTGTGGGCGTCGCGGTTTCCGCGGACGTTTTCGAGTCGGAGATAAACCAAGTCCGGAAGACTTTTCCGAGATGCCATCCGCAGGCTGTCGGACACTTTTCTGCGCACGTTGGTGTCGAGCCTTACGGTGGCCCGAGCCCCCGAGCTCTTGATCTCCAAAGCACCGTCGTGGGCGCCGACCAGCTCTGAATCGTCTTGATTTGCCATGGCATCTCCTGGGGCGGTGTCGGTCGGAGTGGCTCCGAGTCGGCTCAGCCTTTGGGCCAGCACGCGCTCCGCCGGTTGAGCCTGGACGGTCGACAGATCGTCGTACGTATAGTCTAGCTGGCTGAGGCTGTTGACCTGGGACGGCGTGAACACCCAAGTGGTGCCGTCGGGCATCGGCATGACGAATTCCCGCTGCCCCGAGGCGGCCGGTCCGTCGAGCCAGGCGTCATCGGTGGGATTGCTGTTGCCTTTGGCGTTCCAGGCGGCCCACATGCGGTCGATATTGCAATGGTGGAGGTAGAAGATCGGATCCAGGGCAGCCAGACCCGGATCGGACATCAGGCCCCAGATCACGTTGTTGTCACCGCCGACGTCCACATGCACTTGATTGTGCGGGTTGCTCTCCAGATTGCCGGAACGACCTCCCCCATGCCAGAAGCCCGTTTGCGGACCGCCGTAGCCCGGACGAGGCGTGACGGGGCTGCTGCCGGTGTAGATGTCGTTGTTTTGGCAAGCTTGGGAGACCGGCGGGATGGGGATGAAGATATTGCCGTCGCCGTTGGGGCCGAAACGGGCGGTGACGAAGAGCGGATTGGCTTCGCCGCCCGGTAGCTCTTCCTGGGCGAACGCGGGCGGCATGTCGAATTGGTCGTCGGGCCCGAAGTAATTCCAGTAGGGCAGGGCCCAACAGTCGGGGCCTCCGAGCCTCACCACCGCCGCGCGGACCTGTGCCTCCAGGGCCAGCAGATATCCGCGATGCCAGGGCGGGAAATACCAGCTTTGGTGCTGACATTGATTCCAGAACTGATCTTTGACGCCCTGGGACGGCACCGGTGAGGTGGGCACTTGCGGGGGCCCCGGAATAGAGCCCCAACCCGGATAGTTGGCCACGCCGACGTACTCGCCGTGGATGGCCGCGAAGAACCACCAGCTATTCGGGTCGTTCAACTCTCGGGATTGCATCTCGCCGACGCCTCGGGCGTACCAGAGAAGATTTTCGTTGTCGAAAGTACCGCCTTGATTCCAAGCGTTGCTTCTCGTGTAAGTGGCCATTCCAGTCTCCTTTTGGTGTTCCGAGCTCTCGAGCAGGGTTTCTTAATGTTTTGCCGGAAATTCTTAATAAAACGTTCGGCAGCGGCCAGGGCCTTAGGAAGAGGAGCCCTTTCTCTCGGTTGAAGGCCGCGACGTTGAGCACGCCTTCTACAGCGTATTTCAGGTCGCAATATCCCCCATTCTTCAGCTTCGTCCGAGCTGTCTCTTTACAACCCGATCTTCACAACCCGATCTTTCACCGAGGCATCTTCGGGCAACCGACGCCGACGACGAGTCCCTCGGCATGTCGTTTTCGCAGCTCGGGTTACCGTTGCAGCATGTCAGACGAATCTTGCTGGGAGTATAGATGAGAGGTTCCGGCCGTACAACCAACCGGGAAAGACACAGCCGAGAAATAGCTTCCATCTCGTAGCGCCGGCCCAGGCTTTCGATGATATTTTTCGCCCATGCAAACCCGGTCTTCGTTCCCCGCATCTTCCCTTTCCACCAACTTTGAATCAGATCTCGAGGTCTCGGGTGACGAGCTGCGCGGCCTGATCGAGCAAACCACCGCCAGATTGGTGGAATTCCTCGACGCCTTGCCCGAGCGACCCATGGACGGCACCGCGAACGGTGTCGAGCTTGCGCGGGCTTGCTCGGAGCCGTTGCCGGAGGCCGGGGCTCCCTTCGAGCAGCTTTTGGGGCTGCTCTTCGACCGCGCCATACCGTGCACTTTCAACACCGCGAGCGGCGGCTACCTGGCGTACATCCCGGGGGGTGGTCTGCCCCAATCGGGCATCGCGGCGCTCATCGCCAATGTGGTCAATAGCTACATCACGGTGTGGGTGGCGTCCCCGGCCTTGGTGCAGCTGGAAAGCAACGTCATCTCGTGGTTTTGCTCCATGATCGGTCTGCCCGAGGGCTCGGGCGGTTACCTTTCCAGCGGCGGCTCCATGGCCAATTTCAGCGCCCTGGCCACCGCCCGCTGCGAGCTTCTGCCGGAGGATTTCCTGCACGGCACCCTCTACGTGTCGGACCAGGTGCACCATTCCATGGTCAAAGCGGCCAAGCTGGCGGGCTTTCCGCCGCGCAACGTGCGCTCCATTCCCACCGACGACCGATTCCGCATGTCCCTCGACGCGTTGGTCCACAGCATCGAGCAGGATCGGTCGGCCGGTCTGCAACCCTTCTTCATCGTCGCCAACGCCGGCTCGACCAACACGGGGGCGGTGGATCCGTTGGCGGATCTGGCGGACCTGGCGGAGCGGGAAAAGCTCTGGTTACACGTCGACGCGGCTTACGGCGGTTTCTTTCAGCTCACGGAACGCGGGCGCCGAGCCATGAACGGCATGGAACGGGCCGACTCCATCACCTTGGATCCCCATAAGGGTCTCTTCTTGCCCTACGGCACGGGCTGTTTGCTGGTGAAGGATCAAGCCGCGCTGAAGCGGACCCACGGCACCCAAGCGGATTACATGCCCGACCACGCCGACCCTGAATTCGTGGACTTCAGCGAGATATCTCCTGAGCTGTCGCGGGACATCCGGGGACTGCGGGTATGGCTACCCCTCAAGATGTACGGGGTGGACGTCTTCCGCCGTCAGCTGGACGAAAAGTTGGACCTGGCCCATTGGGCCGCCGACCGGCTGCGCGCCCTACCCGATGTGGAGATCGTGGCCGAGCCCCAGCTGTCGTTGGTGGTCTTCCGCTACGCCCCGGAAGGTTTCGACAACCAAGAGCTCAACGCGCTGAATCGTCGGCTGATGGAGCTGGTGAATCAGCGCCAGCGGGTGATGCTGACCCCGACCCGGGTGTCGGGAGATCGATTCGTGTTGCGCATCTGTGTGTTGTCGTTCCGCACTCATCTGCGACATATGGAGATGGCGCTGGAAGATCTTCAAGCGGGCATCCAGGAGCTTCAGCTCAGATCTGATTCCTGAGCATCAGCTCGCTGGGGTAGGGGTTGAGGTAGACCTGTCGGCTCAGCCAATCCGGGGTTTCGTGGCGTCGGAAATGATGCTTGAGCAGGGTGATCGGCACGATCAAGGGCAGGCGACCCAGGCGATATTCGTGGATGATGTCCACCAGCTCGGCTTTGTCGCCCCGGTCCAAGGCGCTTTTTAGAAAACCCATCAAATGCTGGAGCACGTTGGTGTGGCTCTTGGGGCCGGCGATTCGGCTCAGCACCTCCATCAGCTTGCGACCGTATTCGTCCATGAGCTGGTCGAGGGGGCGGTCGTGCCCTTCGGCCACCATGCGGCCGAGGTCCCGCTGGCCGGAGGGGGAGTGGGCCATGAGGGTCATTTTGAAGTCGGCCTGGAAATCCATCAATCCACCGAGGGTCGGCTCGGCCAGCAATTGACGCCAGCGTCGATGGGCGAAGATCCGCTCGATGAAGTTTTCCCGCAGCTGGGCGTCGTTGAGACGGCCTTCTTCTTCCACCGGCAAAAGGGGCATGGCTTGGGTCAAGGCGTGGGCGAAAAGGCCCCGGCCTTTGGCCATGGGGAAGTTGTTCTTGCCGTAAACCTTGACCCGAAAAAGGCCACAGCTGGGGCTGCCCTTTTTGAAAATGTAACCGTCGAGCTCTTGTTGTCGCAGGGCCTCGATCCGTGGGCCGGACCACTCGTTCATGGTCTCCGTGTGATCGTCACCGCTTTTGATGCCCACCATGCGCGGTGCGTCGAGCTTGCCGACCAACCTGAGGGATTCCCGGGGAATGCCGAGGCCGATTTCCACCTCGGGGCAGACCATCACCCACTCCACCCACCGACCCAAGGTGTTGAGCATGAAATCGTTGCGCGTATGCCCGCCGTTGTAGCGGACTTTCTCGCCCAAAAGGCACGAGCTGACGCCGATACGCGGTGGATTGGTGGTTTCTGGCTCGGTCATGCGGGGCTCCATAGAAGAAGGGGAACTGTGCAGGTCGTTTGCAAGACTAGACCATTCGAGGATCAGGAAGGCGCGGCGCACCGAGCACGGAAAGCGAAGCCTGTCTGAGCGGTTCAGCTGGCGAATCGGCATAAGCTCCACCACATCAGTAGCTTGCAACGACGCCTCAGCGGTGGCGCGAGCTCGTAGCGACGCGCGCAGGGCGCCGCGCCGCCCCATCAGGATTCCGTTTCTGGACGGAAATGAGGATGATAGCGCTTTGCGATAAAGTCACCGCCATGCGACATGCTCTTCGTTGGTTCGGTGGTTCTTGGATTCTGCTTGTGTTCCTCGTTTTTTCCGGCGGCTGCCAGGCGCCGGAAAATCCCGAAGCCCAAGCCGATTCGGGTGGGCCGACCGAGGCGTCGGCGATCGGCCAGGATCCCCAACAACCACTCCTGATCACCGACGGTTGGGTGGTCACCATGGATGCCGACTCGAGGATCATCGAGAACGGCGCGGTGGCGGTGGTCGCAGATCGGATTGAGGCCATCGGCACCACAGCCGAGCTGAAGGCTCGATTTCCCCAGGCGCGGGTGCTGTCCGCCGAAGGTGGGGCGATTATTCCGGGGCTGATCAACACCCACACCCACGTGCCCATGACTATCTTCCGAGGCCTCGCGGACGACCTGCCGCTGATGCGTTGGTTGCGAGAGGTGATCTTTCCGGCGGAGGCCAAATACGTCGACGAGGACATGGTTCGGGTGGGCACTCGCCTGGCTTGCCTGGAGATGATCCGAGGCGGCACCACGACTTTTGTCGACATGTATTACTTCGAGGACGCGATCGCCGAGGAAACCGCGAATTGCGGCCTGCGAGCCGTGCTCGGCGAGACCGTGATCGACTTTCCGGCACCGGACAATAAGACTTGGGACGACGCCTTGGCCTACGCGGAGACCTTCATCGAAACCTGGAAAGGCCATGCCCTGGTAACACCGGCGATCGCGCCCCACGCGGTGTACACCGTGTCCGCCGAGCACCTAGCGCAATCCCACGCCATCGCCGCCAAACACGATGTTCCCGTGTTGATCCATTTGGCGGAGCATCCCTCGGAAATGGAGAGTGTCGCCGAGCTACACGACAAAGGGCCGATCGATTTTCTCGACCAGCTCGGCTTGTTGGACGATCGGGTGCTCGCCGCCCATGTGGTCTTGCCGACCGATGCAGACATCGCCCGCATGGCCGAGGTAGGGGTCGGGGCCGCCCATTGCCCGCAATCGAATATGAAGCTGGGGGCAGGGGTGTCACCGGTGCCGAAGATGTTGGCGGCGGGCGTGGCCGTGGGCCTGGGCACCGACGGCCCGGCGTCCAACAACGATCTCAACATGTGGGAAGAGGTCGACACCGCCGCCAAGCTGCACAAGCTCGAGCTGTCGGATCCGACGGTGATCGATGCTCACACGGCGTTTCGCATGGCGACCCTCGGCGGCGCCGAAGCCATCGACCTGGATCACGAGATCGGGTCTCTGGAAGTGGGCAAACGGGCCGATGTGGTGATCGTCGCTTTGGATGGACCCCACCAACAGCCCCTCTACGACCTGATGTCGTCCCTGGTCTACGCCACCAAGGGCTCGGACGTCCGTTCGGTGGTGGTCAACGGCAAGATTTTGTTGGAAAACGGCAGCTTCCGCACCCTCGACCGGGATCAGATCTACGAGCAGGCCCGGCGATTCGGCGAACGGCTGAGATCGTCCGAGGAGCCCCAGGCATCCCCATAAGCCGACCTGGGTTTTCATCCAGCCGCAACCGATCTGGTGTAGGGGCGAGGCTTGCCCCCCGCCCGCTTCGGAAGAGCGGGAGCCGGAAAGTCCGCCCAACTTGCTCGGTTTAGTGGGAGATTTTTCTACGCCCAGACGGCTCAAGGCCACCTTTAAATGCGAGCGCGAAGCAAGCAATCATTCCCCCCTCTCCCGTCCCGGGAGAGGGGGGTTAGGGGGGTGAGGGTTGTTCAGTTTGATTCCTAACCCCGGTGAATCGGCTACTCGTCCTCGGGCTCGTCCGGAGGCTCCTTCCATCGGCCCGCCTCGACCACCGCCCGTCGGAGCAGATATTCCATCTGCCCGTTGACGCTGCGCAGCTCGTCGGCGGACCACTTCTGGAGCATCCGATAGAGCTTGGGGTCGAGGCGTAGTGGAAAGGCCTTGCGTTTGGCCAAAGTCGGCTCCTGCGCGTGGGATCAGGTCTTCGAAAAAAAACCGGTGTCAGTGATTCAAGGTGCCCGCGTTGACCACGGGATGGGCGGCTCGGTCGGAGCACAGCACCACCAGGAGGTTGGAGACCATGGCGGCTCGGCTTTGCTCGTCCAATTCGATGATCTCGTCCTGGGCGAGCTGCTTGAGAGCCATCTCCACCATGCCCACGGCACCTTCGACGATTTTGGTTCGGGCGGCGACCACGGCGCTGGCCTGTTGACGTTGCAACATGGCGGCGGCGATTTCCGGGGCGTAGGCCAAGTGGCTGATGCGCGCTTCGATGACCTCCACACCGGCTTTCTCCAGGCGATCGCGGATGTGTATCTTGAGCTTCTCGGAGATGTGCGAGGTGTGGCTGGCGAGGGCGATCTCACCGTCCTCATGGGCGTCGTAGGGGTAGTCGGTGGTCAAGTTGCGGAGGGCCGCCTCGCTCTGGACGCGCACGAAATGCTCGAAATCGTCCACCTCGAAGAGAGCCTCGGCGGTGTCGACCACCTTCCAAACCACCACCGACGCAATCTCCACGGGATTGCCGGTGGAGTCGTTGACCTTCAGCTTCTCGGTCTCGAAGTTGCGCACCCGAGAGGAGATCTTCACCTTCTGGAAGAAGGGATTGGCCCAGGCCAAGCCGGCTCGTTTGGCGGTGCCACGGTAGTCGCCGAACAACATCAACACCTTGGCCTCGTTGGGGTAGACCATGAAAAGGCCCGCATAACCGAGGATATTCAACATGAGAAGGAATATCGTGGAGATGATGCCCGGTGGAAACTTCGCCTTGACGAAAAAGATGAACATCACGAGGATCGCCAGAGAAGCGACAATCAGCAGGGTCAGGGCCAAGAGTCCGCGGGCGGGCACGAATTCTTTTTCGCGAATCATCGGTAGCTCCTTCGCCGAAGCCTGGAAGCTGCGGCAGGTCGAGGATCGGATTTCCGGCGCGTCGTCGAGTGGTCGGCCGGTGATGCCGTGATCGACATCGATAGCATACCATAGTGATATCACTTTGATTTTATTCGACCCCCGAGCAGATTTCTTCGAAAAACCTCGCTGGGCGGAGTCTTGTCCGCTTACCGACGCTTGAGCACCAGGGCGGTGATGTCGTCGGTGGGAGGTTTTGAGCCGGCCCACGCTCGCTGAAGATCGAGCAGGGCGTCGAGGATCTCTCGGGCGGAGCGATCGCCGTGGGTGGCGAGACATTCGGCGATGGCGTCGTAGCCCAGCATGGTTCCATGGGTGCCGATGCGCTCGGGCAGGCCGTCGGAGATCTGCAGCAAGACGTCGCCACGGTGGAATTCGAGCACTTTGAGGCTGTATTTTGCCTGTTGCAGGGCACCGAGGGGTAGGCCGGGCAAAAGCACCTCCTCCACGCCGCGACCGGGTCGGTAGAGGTAGGACGGCGGCATGGCGGCCGAAGAGATGGCGATTTCGGTGTCGGTCAGATAGGTCACGTTGAGCGCCATTTGCATGCGCTCTAATTTGACCGCCCTCAAGACCTGATTGAGCTGGTGCAGCAGAAGATGTGGGCTCTGCACGTCCAGGGCTTTGAGGGCCGACTTGGTCATCGACACCACCATGCCGGCGGAAATCCCGTGGCCCGTGGCGTCGCCGGTGACCACGTAGAGGGCGCCGTCGTCTTGCACGAAGAAGTCGTAATAGTCGCCGCCGACCTCCGTGGCGGTTTCCATGTGGGCGGCGATGTCGAGGTACGGTAGATCCGGTGGATGTCTAGGAAGCAGGGAAAGCTGGATCATGCGCGCCTGCTCCAGCTCTTCGGTTTTGCGCCGATTCTCCGCTTCCATGGTGTGGGCCCGGGCCAAGCTCAGGTGGGTGCGCATGCGGGCCAATAGCTCGTTGCGGGAAAAAGGTTTGGTCAGGTAGTCGTTGGCGCCCGATTCCAGCCCCTTTTCCAGATCGCTGACCTGATTTTTCGCGGTGACCAAAAGGATCGGCAGGTCGTTGGCGGAATAGCGGTTCCGGACCTCGCGGGTGACCTCGAAACCGGTCATGCCCGGCATCATGACGTCGAGCAGGATGATGTCCGGCGAGGTGCCGCCGTCGAGCTGGGCCAGGCATTGCCGACCGTCGTGCGCCTGGGTGATGTTGAAGCCCTCCAGGGAGAGGATGTTGCGCATCACCTGAAGGTTGATGGGCTCGTCGTCGACGATCATGACTCCCGTGCCTTGTAGGCCGCGTCGTCCGTTTCCGTTGCCCGCGGGGGCGTCTGGCGTGCCGGAATCCTTGTGGGTGGAGTCGCCAAAAGTCTCCGCGACGCCGTCGAAGGTCAAGGGCTCCACGGGCTCCAGGTCCCGGATCTGGGCCAGGGTCGACGCGTTCATGGACCCCGGCTCGCCATCCCAAGAGTCTCCGGCAGCGGTCCAGGATTCCGAGCAACAGGGCAAGCTGAAGTTGACCCGTGTGCCCTCACCCTCCACGGACTCCAAAGAGATCTTGCCCCCGTGCAGCTCCACTAGGCGACGGGTGATGGTTAAGCCGAGGCCGGTGCCGCCGTAGGTTCTGGCGGTGGAGCCGTCCGCTTGGGCAAAAGATTGAAAGACTCGATCGATTCGATCTGCCGGGATGCCGATGCCCGTGTCGGACACCGTGACCACGACATCATCCTCTCGGTGCTCCGCCGACACCACGACCCGGCCGGCTTCGGTAAATTTGATCGCGTTGCCCACCACGTTGTGAAGGATCTGCTGGAGACGGTTGCTGTCCGCGTCGATCAAGGGCAGATCCTCAGAGACCGCGTTCTCCAGCTCGAGGTCCTTGGCCGCCACCAGGGGTCGCGACAACGCCAACACCTCGGCGACTAAGGCGCGCAGCTGGACCGCGCTCCGTCGCAGCTCGATTTCATGATTGCGCAGCTTGGAGAAATCCAGGATGTCGTCCACCAGATGGGCCAGTCGCCGGCCCGAGGACACCACCATGCCCAGATTCGTGCGCGTCGCTTGGGAGAGCTTGCCCGTGGCGCCGTCGAGCAGGCTTTGGGTAATGCCGATGATGCCGTTCAGCGGCGTTCGCAGCTCGTGGGACGTATTCGCCAAGAGCTCGTCCTTCATGCGATCGATCTGCCGCAACCGCTCCGTCTCCCGACGCTCCCGCTGCACCGCCTCGAGATGCACCGCCGTCTTGTGACGTACGTAGGCCAGCACGCCGACGACCAGCGCCAGCGCGTAGAGGCAATAGGCCCACCAGGTCTTCCAAGGTGGGGTCGTGACGCGCACAGAGATCGACGCGTCTTGATCGCTCCACACCCCGTCGCTGTTGGTGCCCCGGACCCGGAAGACGTAAGTGCCGCCGTCGAGGTTGGTATAACCGGCGAAGCGTCGGGTTCCGGCCTGGATCCAATCTTCGTCGAATCCCTCCAGCTTGTAGGCATAAAGGTTTTTGTCCGGAGTGGAATAGTCGAGAGACGCGAATTCGAACGAGAAAAAGTTTTCTTTATAGGAGACCACCAGCTCGGCATCGTCCGTGGAGAGATCGAGCTTTTGGCGATGGCCGCTTTTGATCAACGAGGTGATCACCACCGGCGGTTTGTAGTCGGAGCTCTTGAGCTGGTCGGGGAAGAAGCTGTTGAGGCCGTTGACGCCGCCGAAGAAGAGCTCGCCGCTACGGCTGCGGAAGTAGGAGCGGTCATTGAATTCGTTGGATTGCAGGCCGTCGTCCACGTCGTAAGTGGTCATCGCCAAGGTCTTCGGATCCAGCTCCACCAAGCCGCCGTTGCTGCTGATCCACAGGTGGCCTTGGTCGTCGGGCAAGATGCCGTAGAGGGCATCGCTGGGCAGGCCGTGCTTGGTGGTGATCACCTCGGACTTGCCCGTCTTGGGATCGAAGCGATTGAGCCCGCCGCCGTAGGTGGTAATCCAGAAGATGCCGTCCGGGGTTTCGTAGAGCCCCATGATGTTCGGATGACTGATGCTGTGGGGGTCCCTCGGGTCGGCGTTGAAGTGGGTGAAGCTCTCCGCCTTCTCGTCGTAGCGCGACAGCCCTTGGCTGTGGGTAATCCAGAGCTCCCCATGCCGATCCTCGTGGATGATGCGGACACCGTTCAAGGGCGACGGACCGGCGGCCTGGCGATCCCGCAAATAAACCTTAAATCGGCCCTCCTCGGGATCGAAAAGCGACCAACCCCCGGCGGCGATCCAGAGACGCCCGCGGCTGTCTTCAAACATCGTGTTGACGGTTCTCGACGGGATGCTGCTGTCGTCGTCCGGATTCGGAATGAAGCTCCGGATCACCTCGCCCGTGTCTCGATCCAAAAGCAAGAGCCCGCTGCCGAAGGTGCCGACCCAAAAACGATTCCTTTGGTCCTCGAGCATGCACGACGGCCGTCCGAGCTCCGCGGAATCGAGATATTTCGCCACCACCTTGCGGCGTTTCGGACCGAAGCGATGGAGCGTTCCCCCCAGGGTGCCGACCCACAAAGTGCCTTCAGAATCCTCGTAAATGGGGAAGATGGTGTTGCCGTCGAGGGTTTCCGGGTCCGCGGGGTCGTGTCGGTAGAGTCGGAATTTGTGTTTGTCGCGGCTGAAGCGGTCGATGCCGGCGCCGAACGTGCCGATCCAAAGGATGCCCGATTGGTCCTCGTAGAGCGCGCGAATGAAGTCGTTGCTCAAGCTGCCGGGGTCGGCCGGCTCGTGTCGGTAGACGATGAAAGCATCCGACTCCGGATCGTAGCGGTTGAGCCCGCCGCCGTCGGTGCCCATCCACACCACCCCGTGGCGATCTTCGAGAAAATTGCGAAGACGACCGTTGCCGAGGCTGTGGGGATCCTGGGGATCGGGGCGATAATGCTTGGCTGCCAGGGTTTTTCGATCGAATCGAATCAAGCCGCTCTGGGTCGCGATCCACAGCATGCCGTCGCCGGTTTCCGCCATGGGACGTGCGAGACCGTCCACCGCGTCGTCTTTGAGCACGATCTGAATCTGACCGTCGGCGGGATCGAATCGGTAGAGACCGGCCCCGCGGCTTCCGAGCCAGAAGATGCCGTCGCTATCTTCCAATAGGTTGTTGAATGGACGGCTGTCGGGATCCAGGGACGGATCGCCGAGGGGGAATCGCTCGAATCGCTCGCGGCCGTCCACGGGCTCGAGGCGCCGGTGCAGGGCGGTTTGGGTGGCAATCCACAGGTCACCACCCGCCGAGGCGACGATGCTCGCGATGCGGTCGTCGTCCAGGGAGCTGGGATCGTCGGGATCGTGACGAATGGCCGTCACCGCCAGGGTCTTCAGATCGATCCGGGTCACACCCTGGTTGGGTGAGCCGAGCCAGCTGTAGCCGTCGTCGGTTCGATCCCCGCTGTTGATGAAGCTCAGGGGCAGAGAGTCCGGATCGTTAGGATCGTGCTGCAAACGCTGAAAGCGCTCGGTCTCCAGGTCGAGAATGCTGATCAGCCCGGGCTGATTGAAGAAAATCCACAGCCGTTTCTGGCCGTCTTCCACCAACCCGCTGACATAGTTGTCGGCCAGGGAGCTGGGGTCGTCGGGGTCGTGACGAAAGACCTCGATCTCATAACCGTCGAATCGATTGAGCCCGTCCTCGGTGCCGAACCACATGAAACCGCGGCTGTCTTGGAGGATCGAGTTGCCCGAAGCCTGGGAAAGGCCTTCGGAAATCGAGAGGTGATCGAAGCGAATCCGATGGTCCTGGCCTGCCACCGATTGGGCCGTCATCCACAGCAGCAAGCCGACACCGAGCCATGTTGTCCAACCACAAACACCGAAGGCGGCGGAGGGTGGCCGCGGAAGAGGAAGGCTCGTTGGGGTCCGTCGGTGATTCATGGTGTCCCTTGGTGCTGCTGCTTGGAGATACGTTGTCCACGAACCATGGTTCCCTCTGATGATAGAAGATCGCGCCTGCCGAAGCACGGCCCTAGCCGTCGGTCTGAAGGTGGCGAAAGATCAGAAAGGTGATCGCCGGAGTCAGCAAGCAACCCAGGAAGAGGACCGCGGCGACCGTCGGTAGGCCGACGCTCAAATAATCTCGGGCGATTTGGCTCAAGTCCATCCAATGGCCCCCGCCTTTGGCCATGCCGTAAGCGGCTCGGGCATCGATATCGAACATCAGGCCCCAAGACAGCTTCAGGTTTTGAAGCAAGATGAACACACTGCAGGCGGCGTAGAGGGGACGTTCGACGTCGTGGGTGATGGCTTGGCCGGAGAGCGCACGGTAGAGGAAGATTCCCGCGATGATCAATTCCATGGCGTGCCCCATGGCGAGGCGAATCACTTCCTGTGCCGGGCTGAAAGCGATCACGCTGTAGATCACCGCGCAGACCAAAACGACATTTCTGGGTCCGGGCCGGTCTCGCAGCTGGTAGATCAGAAAAGCCCACCCGACGAACACCATGAGCATCACCATGGTGCTGCGGTTGCCGGTCACGGTGAGTCCGCCGCCGTAGCGCCAATCGAAGGCGGGCATCGCCGGATAGCCGAACCCCCAAGCGGCCACACTATGGCCGAGCTCGTGGGCCAAGGTATTCAAATAGCCGAAGACGAACCGCGCAAAAGGCACCAAAAAGACTGCAACACCGATGGTCGCGCCGATGGCCAGGCTTTTCCAGGCTTCCAGGGAAAGGCCGAGCCTGATGTCCGTGGATTGTGGATCGCGGTGCCGCCCGGTAGGCAGATGGCCTTCGGAGGGCTGCTCGTAGACATCCGGCAACGGATTGGGCGGCTCATAAACATCTCGGCTCATTCCTGGAGGATACCAACCTTCGGCGGGCCGAGCTCACCGGAGGATCTTCGTCGCCTCGACCCGGGAATGGGTCGGTCGGGCACCAAGGGCTGGTGTGGAATGGCCACGTCACCTATGCTCAGGGCCTCCAATGCTCAGGGCCTCCAAGCTTGGGAATCAACGGGTCGCGACCAGGGCGACCCCCTCGACATAAAGGAACGACCATGACGCCATCGACTTCCACCCGCTCCGCCGGACGCTCTCGGACTCCTTGGATCCTCTCGGCGACCTGCTCGGCCGTCTTGTTGGCCATGACCTTGCCGACCTTTGCCGCCGATGGGCCGCTACAGGCCAAGATCGAAGATCTGGCGTGGCTCACCGGCTGTTGGGCCAGCACCACGGGCGAGCCGGGCTCCGGGGAGCAATGGTCGGCACCCGCGGGAGGCTCCATGTTGGGCACGGGACGCACGATCAAAGACTCGAAAACCGTGGCCTACGAATTCTTGGTGATCCACGAAACGTCCGACGGCGGGGTGGTCTACATCGCGTCCCCGAACGGCGAGGGAAAAACCGCGTTCGGCTTGGTGTTCCTAGAAAAGCGCGCGGCCATCTTCGAAAATCCGAACCACGACTTCCCCCAGCGGTTGATCTACAAGCTGGAGCAAGACGGCACCTTGTCGGCGCGGATCGAAGGCAAAGTGAAGGACGAGCAGCGGGGCGTCGGCTTCGCGATGAAAAAGGTTTCTTGCGTGCCTTGACGCCCCGTCGGGTCAGATCGGGGTGGCTCGACGGGAGATCCAAAGGCCGGCGGTCGCCAACAACGCGGCCAGGAGACCCAGGGCCACGGTCGATGCGGTCGGCACCTCCACAACCTGTGGACCGCCCAACAATCCGGCCTGACAATCCAGATATTCCTGCGCCAGGTCGGCATGGTAGGGGGGCTCTTCGTCGTCGACCAAGCTGACCTGGCCGCCGCCGACCTCGACCTTCGCCAGCCTCACCGGGCCGGAAGCCGGAAAGAGGACCACCCATTCCTCGAAAAAGTAGGTTCGTTTGCCGTCGTCGGTTTGGTAGAAGCAGCCGGCATCCCCCAAGATGAGGCTGACGTTGTATTCCGTGAACGAGACCCCGGGGATGCGCTCGTAAAAAGCGGCGACTTCTTCCATCTTGTAGTTGCCGTCGAATTCGAGCAGCACTGTTCTTTCGAGAAACTCGTACCATCGCGCAAAGTCCAGATCCAACCACTCATTCAAGCACTCGAAGTCTGGAATTTCACCGGCTTCGGCCAGATCACGGGTCGCCGCGTCCTCAAAGTGAACGAATAGAGTGTCGTTTTGGATATTGAAGTGGGCAGGAATCTCCGCGATCTCCGGATACTCCAAAGCGATTCTGTCGAGATCAGCGGCGATCGTGCTGTAGGTGCCCGAATCCGCCGCGAGGCCTCGGCCCGGCCGCAATGCCAACAGCTCAGCGTTCTCGTTTTCACGGGGCGAAGCCTCCAGCTCCGCAATGGGGTCGAGGCTCGCCGCGTCGAAGCAAAGCTGGGTTTGGCCGTGGGCGGGCGCGGTCGCCGTCACGGCCGCTATCAACGGGATGGTTGTCAGAACTAGAAGGGCGCGGGTAGCTCTCATGGTTTCCTCATCGTTGTGGATGCCTGCTCCTGAGGTCCTTCGGACCAGGCGAGGTAATATCATTGGCTGAATGTCACTGTAGCATATTTTTAGATAAATCACCCACGGTCTGATGCAGAAGCGCCTGAGCATTGCTTTGCAGAGCTTTGCAGGACGTCCACAAACAGAATTAGGCCGCGTGGGTCGCGGCCTAATTCTCTGAAATGAATTTGCAGCTAAGCGGGATGGGACCTACCGGCCGGCTCCTTCCGCGAGTCGGACGAGCGTCCAGACCTCGATCGGCTCTTGGGGTTCCGGTCGACCTCCGCTTCCGCGGCCCAAGCCGCCGCCAGACCGACCGCCACCAGCACCGCCAGGGCCCCCGAAACCACCGCTGCGACCTCCACCGAAGCCACCACCAAAGCCTCCACCCCTAGGACCACCGAAACCACCTCCTCTACCGCTTTCACCATTGCCGGGGTTGCCGCCCTCGCCGTCGCGATCGCGCATTTCCGGGTCGAAACCCGGGATCTCAATGCCGAGGGACATCTGGCCGCCGGTCGCCGTCTTAATCCCCCAAGCCGGGACCACCACGTCAGCCTTCTCCTCGTCTTCGGTCTGCGCAGCAGTATCGGTGCCGGAGGCATGCATGGGGATCTTGTACTCCAAGACCCATCGATCCTCCAGACGATCCATGGCGACCTCGATGCCGTCGAGCTCGGCCACTTTCGATCGGTGGGTCACCTCTCCCAAGCCGCTCAAGATCTCGACTTCCTGCTCAATCTCCTGGATCCGTTGCCACATGGCGTCCGGCGAGCGTCGCCCCCTTCGTCCCCGTTCGGCACCCGGAGCTCGTGCTCCGTCCCCGCGACCCTGCTCTCGCAGCTGATCTCGGTACTCCCTCATGGGCAAGGGAAAACGAATGCCGAAGCTCTTGTTTTCGCCGGCTGCATCGTCGAGCCACAGGACCAGCCCACCTCTAAGGATTTGCCGCTGAAGATCACCGTTCTTCGTGCTCAAGCTGACGTAGAAAAATTGATCGTCGTGGGCGGTCGCGGCCTTGAGCTTCGTGCCGCGAATCTTCCTTCCATCCCCCTTCCACTCGCCGCCCAGCCCGTCGACCACCACCTCCTTATCCAACCAAGGGCTTTCCATTGACTCTTCGCCGAAACTGACCTCGGCTCCAAGGGTTGATAATGCAAGGACAACGCCGAAAATCCATAGGGCTCGAGTTGATGGCATGATCTGATCCAGACCTGTTCTTAAAAGGGTGTTCTAGGAGATGAAAGCTTAAGAGTCGTATTCCCGCCCGGTGGAAATAGTGTAGGCCCGCCCGGAGCTCGAATCTTCAGAGCCAGGAAAGAGTTTTGTAAGGCTTGTAAATAGATGGACGGCAAGGCCGCTTCACGAGACGGGCAGATAGGTCGAGCGTGGTAATATTTAGCTCATTGCCTACGCTTCAAGCACAGCGCGTGATTGGTGGATCACCGAATCGATTGCTCAGCTGGTATGTGTTGTGGTCCGTCGACCAAATCATTTGTTTGTGGAGGGCCTGTGAAGACCGCGAACGATCGTTTTATTCCTCTTTACGTGGACTACCTCCGGCGCCACCGTAGCTTGGCGACGAAGGCGGATTCGAGCCCTCTTAAGCTCGCTGCCCATCTCTTTGCCGTGGCGTCTCAGCTGGTGGCCGACTTCCACGACTTGAGAGATCGGCCTGTGCTACCCGGGATGAGGGATCTCGAGGCCCTGGAAACACATCTGGGTGGGCTTGAGGAAAGTATCTCCGCCCTGGATCTGTATGCTCGCCTCCTCGACGCTCTCGATTTGGTTCAAGACCAGTGTGCTCAGAGACACGATGACGGCCGCCAAGGGGAGGTCGAAATCGAGGAAGTGGTTCTCGATGGAGATCGCCGCCTGGGTGGTCGGGTCATTTATTGGGTTCGACGGCCGCGAGTGTACCGATCCTGGCGGCGCCAGGTCTGGGACGACGCGCAAGGCAGTCGTCCGCCCGGCTGGGAGGAACGCCCGTCCAGGCACCTGGATCGACTTTTTTGTTTCTGGCAGCGGGGCAATCATCAGCCTCGATTGGAGCGCGCTCGACCCGCCCATGCCGACCCGTACGCGCCCTTGATGAACGAAGCCGGAATTGGGATCGACCGAGGCGAGCCCTGGCGTCTCGCCCTCTGCCCCTTGGTCGGTGATGCACAAACCTGCTTTGAGCTGGTGGGAGAGCGAGGGCGTGATTTTAGAGCCGGCACCGCGTGTCCGGTGACCGCGAAGGAAGGTCACTCCTTGCAGGAGCAAATAGAAACTGCCCTGAGGACCGCGGAAGAACAAGCGATACACCTGCTGGTTTTTCCTGAGCTGACGATCGATCTCGAAACCCGACACTGGTTGTGTGAGCGATTGAGGCACTCCGGCAGCAATCTCCCCTACGGCGTGGTCACCGGCAGCTTTCATATCGATCGCGACGAGCTGACGAGGCCGTACAACGAAAGTCTGTTGATCGACGACAAAGGGCGGACCCTGCTGGAGCATTGGAAGGCCGGGCGTTTTCGAATCACGGGAGAGCAGCTCGATGGCGCCGTGAAGGCGGGATTCTTTCCTGATGGCAAGCTCGCCGAGGTATTCGGGCTGGGTCCCCACGACGAAATCCAAGAATTCATCGAGCCGGGCTCGAAGCTTCAGCTCTTGGAAACGGCCGGTGCACAAATCGCGGTGTTGATTTGCGCCGACGCCATCGATCGGAAGAATCGTCGACAGATGAGAGATCTGATCGTCGAGGTGTCGCCGGATTTGGTGCTCCTGCCTTCGATGTCCTTCGAGTCCGGTCCGTTTCGGGTCTTCGAGGAAGAGCTCCAAGAGCTCGAGGTGGGCACGCTTTTGGTCAATGCGCACTGCGTTTGCCAACCGGAAGAGACCCTGGCATCCGTCAGCTTGGGGCACTATGAGCAAGCGGGTGGTCCTCCCGCCAGGGTCCGATGGCGCAGAGGACAAGCCGCAGCCGAGAAATGGAATCGTGGTCGCAAGGGCAATAAAGGTGAATGGGTGGAGTATTCCCCCGAAGAGGGAGATCCCTACGCCTGGATGCGCGACCCCGCGGGCGAGCGAATCGGCTTGATCGTCGATTTGGGCGGGTTCTAGAAGCTATTTCTTGCTGAGGTCTAGACAGAGGTCAGTCTTTTCCCTATACTGAAAAATACTGAAAGCGATCTTGATGAGAAATCGCTGTAAGCAACTTGAAAAGAAGATGTAAGACAAAAAATAACTGCAAGAGATCAGGATATAGTCGAGCTTGGCTAGCGGCCGCCCTCCGTAGCTATTGGCTGAGTAGCTGCGGCTTTGAATCTCCTCACCTGACGCTCGGGTCGTGACCTCAGGCCGACATTTCAATTTCAGAGAAAGGCACGGCGATGACCAGGGGACAGCGGCCTTCCGAAGATCTAAAAGCTCTGGGCTTCCAGCTCAGACAATCCCTCAAAACCATCGGCGAGAAGGAGACTCCCGACTCGACGGAATTCCGGAGGTTCCTTCGACGGATCATCTCCATGGGCTGGCGGGCCGCCGCCGACTGCGATTCCTTGCGCATGCGCGAGGTCATCGAGCTGGTGCGCGACGCCCGGCCGTTGATCGACGACGCATTACCCCTGCTCGGCCCTCGAGAAACCGCGGCCGTGGAGCTTCAGCACATGTTGGGGGCGCTCTACGTCGGCGAGGACGAGCTGCGCGAGATGGAAATCGAGGCCCGCTTGTCCGACCAAGGGCGCCATCCCCTCGATCGGGAGATCTTGAGAATTTTGGGCGAGGCCGAGCAGCCGCTCAGACAAGGGCAAGTCGCGGACCTCCTGCCCGAAGAGGTTCGGGTCACGGCAGCCCGTGTAGGCCAGGTGCTGCGCGATTGGTACGACCACTCCATCGTTCGTCGACAGATGGGGAAAGGGCCTGGACGATCAGAGGTCTCGCATTATCTGCTGGCGCCCCGTGGTTGGGCGCTTTTCCGTCAATTGGGATTGTCTCCACGGCCGGAGCCCAAACCCGAGCCGGCTCCGCCTCGCCTCACGAAGCAAGATCTGGAGGACCTGATCATCGGCAGGGTGATCAGAGCAGCGTATTCCAGCCGTGACGCTCGGAAAATCAATGTGGCCGAAACACTGTGCAATCCCCAAGAGCACATGCTGGCTGCCCGTGAATTGGCTGCGAGGGGAGACGTCAGGCTAGTCGCATTGGACGGTTGAGATGATCTTTCGGCGATCCGGCGATTCGGGAGAGCGGCGCCTGCTGAAACGGCTTGCGGAGCTCACACGCAGGAAGGATAGACCCTTCTCGGAGGTGCTCGAGAGCCTCGCCGAAGCGTTGGTCGACCTGCCCGGAGCAGGTATTGGAGCGGCCCTGGCTGTCTTCGAGCGAGGCGAGACGTTCGCACGGCCCCCGTTGATCGCCGAGGGGCGAAGTCTTCTCGCGTTGGATCCAACCGATCCCAATCTGAAGAATTTGCCCGCTGGCCTACGCTCTGGTAACGGTGTGTGTGAGCTTCGTTCCGCCGGGGGCGATAAGTCCGAGGCTCTCACGGCGCTGGAAATCGAATCCGAGGGCGACTGGCAAATAGCGGCTCTCCTGCCGGGGGATGAAGCGGCTACCCAGGAAGCCAGGGAGATCCTGAATCGCGTCGGTCCGTGGATCGCCATGATCATTCTCCAAGCTCTTTCGGCCCAGGCGGAACGCAGGATCGAGAAGCTTCATGATTTGGCTCGCCGGGAGCTCAGGAAGAAGGATCCGAGCCTGCCGAAGCTGGTTTCCGAGCTGAAAACGATTTTTGACGCGACGGTGGCGACGGTTCTCTTGGCGGAGAGCGCCTCCAAAACCCTGAGACTCAGCTGCAGCACAGACGGGCGCTTGGGGCGGGATCGGCCGGTGGTTTACCGTGAGAATCAAGGGTGGACCGGCTTCGTGTTTGGTAGCGGGAAGTCCCTGCGAATTGCCGACCTGGAAGATCGAAAGGCTATCGAAGAAAAGCACGGTTTGGATCCAGGGCATCCCTACCATGAAGAATGCTCCCCGGACGGTGAGCAGACGGTTCAATTTCTCGGTGTGCCGATTCACGGCTCGAGAAAGCCGATAGGAGTCTTGCGTCTTTCGCGGGCGAGAAATACCCCGAGATTCACCGCTGAAGACCAGGCTGCCCTTGAGTTTTTTGCGGATCTCTCGGGCATTGCCCTCAAGAGAACCTGGCGATTGGTCGTCGCTCAGGCCGTCAATGACTCTACCTCTGTCGGAATTGCCATATCTCACCGTGAGGAGCAGCCCGATGGGTCTTGGATTCCTCGCTTGAGATATGTCAATCCCGGCGCCTTGAAGATCTTGGGTTACGAGCGAGAGGATGTGGCGGGTGCGGACGCCCGCAAATTGTACGCACTGGACGACTATGAGGATCTTCGGAGCAAATTAAAGAAGTTGCTGGCGAAAGAAAGGTCTTCTTCGGAACCCGTGGAGCTTGGACCCGAGGACTTTCACCTCCGTCATAAGGATGGAACACCGAGAGCCGTCAAAATTTCCTATCGGATCCTTGAGGATCCACGGTTTCAGCCTCCCGCCGCTTACACCATCGGGATATTCCGTGATCGCACGGATGAGGCGAAAGGGCGAGCACAGCACACCCGGTTGATGGAGATGCTCGGCGAGATGGGAATCGCCTATTTCCGCTCAACTCCCGACGGAAGAACCGTCGAGACATCGGCAGCCGAGGCGGAGATTCTGGGCTACTCGACTTCCGCGCTCATGCAGCTGGACCGTGTGAGGTTGTATGAGACTCGAGAAGCTCGCGAAGCGCTCATAGCTGAGGCCACCACCTCAAAGCTGTTGGGGCAGCTGACCCGCGTGCGCCAGCCTCTGATCCGAAGCAACAAAGAGCGAATCGAGACCGCTGGCTATATGCGGACGGTTCGGGATCCCATGGAAGGCGAGCAGGTGACGGTTGAAGGGCTTTACCAAGATGTCACTCAGCGTTTGGAGCTCCAGAGATTCGTCGACTTGAGCTCGGATGATGTTTTGGACGAGGATGAGCTCCTGAACGAGCTTACTGAGCGACAAAAAAGACAACAGGCTTATCTTTCGAGCCTCGGTCATCAGCTCATCACTCCTCTTGCTTCCCTGGTCGGAAATCTCGAAGATCTGAAGTCCGGCTTGCTCGACGAACGCGACGAGATCGAGACGACGATGACTTGGGTCATCGGTCAGACTCGGCAATGCATGAGGATGGTCCAAAATCTTTCCTATCTAGACAAGATTCTGCGCCGAGAGCGCTTGGAGAAACAGGGTCTTTCTTTGGCCAGGATCTGTATCGAGACCCGTCACGACTTCTTGCATCAGATGGAGGCTAAGAACCTCAAGGTTCACGTAGACGGGGCCTCGATCAATCAGCATATGGAAGTCGTTCTCGGCCACCCGGATCTTCTCCGGCAGGTGATCATCAATCTGGTCGACAACGCACTGAAGTACTCGAGACCCTATTCCGCCATCGTGATCTCAGCTTCGTCGGATTCGGAAGGTCCCAAGCTGGAAGTCTCCAACGAAGGTCTGCCCGTGCCCAAGAAGCTGCGCAAGCGAATTTTCGACCGCGGTATTAGAACCAATCGAGCACGCCAATGGGTGCCCGACGGCACCGGCCTCGGCTTGTGGCTGGTGAAGCTCATCGTCACGGCCCACGGTGGGTCTATCGTTTGCGATGGAGAGCGCGACGGTCGAGGTCGCCGCCGGAATGTGTTTCGACTGAGATTGCCCCTCTTATCCTAAAGCTACTCTTCCCGAACCGTGTCCTACCTTTGGAGCCGACAGCCATGAATGAACAGCCAATCGTGTTTATCGTCGACGATCAGCCCGGTGAGATTCGCCCCTTGATTCGACGAATCGGTGCCATGCGCTGCGATGTAGAGCTGGCCACCAACGAGATGGAGGCCAAGGCCGGGCTGAAGCAGGTCAAGAAGCGTCCGGACCGCTACGTGGCCGGCATCTTCGACATCATGGTCGCGACCGTCGACTTCGACACGCTGCTCGAAATGGACGACGACGTGGACCTCCAGGAAGAGGTCCTCGAGCCGTCGATCAACACCGGCGTCAGGCTCATCGACTATGCGCGGGACGAGCTCGGCTTAGGGGCGGACGTTTTCCCGATCGCGGCCTTGACCGCGCGAGACGACAGTGAGATCGAGCCGCTTCTGAAGGACCGCGGTGTGCCTCTGTATCGGAGGGGTGCTTCCGACGACACGGAAGTCTCCATCATGAGCTTCCTCAAAGACCATCTCCGCCCCAAGCTCTGATCCGCTCCCGGCTCACCCCTCCGGCGTCACCGGGTTCTCCCGCAGGAAGCGGATGAAATCCGCGAACCGTCGCTGTCCGCGCTCGCGACCCACGGGCACGACGAGGTCGAAGAGCGGCGGTCCGGCTTTGCTGCCGGAGAGGGCGAAGCGGGTGGGGTGGATGAGCACGCCCAGCTTCACGTCGAGCTCGGCGATCAGGTCCCGCATGGCCTTTTCCGTGCTCTCGACGGTGTAGTCGTCGAGCTCGGCGTAGCGGGTGGCGAGGGTTTCGAGCATCTCGGGCAGCTCGGGTTGCTTGCGGAATTTCTTGGTCGCCTCGAGGTCGTATTCCAGACTTTCTTGGAAGTAGTGGCGGATGCCTTCCGCCAGCTCCACCAGGTTTTTGGAGCGGCCCTGGTGCAGCTCGACGACGTGGCGCAGCAGCTCGGGGTCGGCGTCGGCCAGGCCGGCTTCTTCGAGGAAGGGCGCCAGGTGCTCGAGGATCTCGTCCAGCGGCGTGCTCGCCATGTAGTGGGAGTTCATCCACTTGAGCTTGTCGACGTCGAAGACGCCGTGGGTTTTGCCCAGGCGCTCGGCGGTGAAGGCTTCGATCAGCTCCGCGCGATCCATCAGCTCGCGATCGTCACCGGGGGACCAGCCGAGCAAGCAGAGGTAGTTGTAGAGGGCTTGGGGCAGGATGCCCTGGGCCCTAAATTCTTCCACCGACGTGGCGCCGGTGCGTTTCGACAGACGCTTTTTATCCGCGCCGAGGATCAGCGGCAGGTGGCCGAACCTGGGCAGGTCGGCGCCGAGGGCGCGGAAGAGGCCGATGTGCTTGGGGGTGTTGGAGAGGTGATCCTCGCCGCGGATGACGTGGGTCACCCCCATGCTGATGTCGTCGCAGACCACCGACAGGTGGTAGGTGGGGGTGCGGTCGGAGCGCAAGATGATGAAGTCGTCGAGGGACTCCTCGGGAAAGTGGACGTCGCCGCGCACGATGTCCTCGACCACGATCGCCTCGTCGGGCATGCGGAAGCGCACCACGTAGGGCTCACCGGCTTCCAAACGCCGCTCCACCTCTTCACGGGGCGGCGGATCGAACGCGGTTTTATAACGGTAGGAATCCCCGCGTCCGAGGATCTCCTTGCGTTTTTCGTCCAGCTCCTCGGCGGTGCGGAAACAGTGGTAGGCCTTGTCTTCGGCCAACAGCCGTTGGGCCGCGGCCGTGTGGTCTTGGAGATTTGCGCTTTGTAGGAAGGGACCTTCGTCGACCTCGATGCCGAGCCAAGCCAGGGCCTCGATGATCTGACGGGTCATGGCGTCGTCGGACCGTTCTTTGTCCGTATCTTCAATGCGCAAAATGTGGGCGCCGCCCAGACTCTTGCGCAAGAGCTCGTTGTAGATCGCGGTGCGGGCACCGCCGACATGTAGAAATCCGGTGGGAGAGGGGGCGAAACGCACACGGACGGGACCGGTCAATTGGCTAGCCATGGTGTCCTCGAGGGGTTACGGCCCGGGTCGAGCGGGCCTGAAAATTCGTGCGAAACGTAACACGGCGCCGGGGGGCGCTCAAGATGCACGGTGATTCGGGTGCCGGCGTCCACGGCAGCTCTGGCTCGGTAGCTCCGGAGCAGGAAGCCGGATAGACTGAGGCCAAGACTCCGATCGATCATTTCGCCGTGCTTGCTGAGCTAAGAGCTTGCTGAAGAGCGTGTCACAAGCATGGGCGATTGCGTAACGGGAATACGCTGTAACTCACTAGAAGGAAGCTCGTGTCTCTGAGCATGACCCGAGCTCTCCGAAAGGGATGTTGATGACCAGACCCAAAGCATCAGAAACCGTGAGCTCAGCTCAACGGCACCGAGAATGGTTACTGAGACCCAACAGATAGCGCTCAAAGTGCTCTTGATGCCCCGATTGGGCTCCAATCCCACCACCTCGGTGGTGGAGCCCTTCGTGGGCGTGGAGCTTTCCTTACGTCTACCCGTGTCGACGGCGGTGATCCAAGTGGCGGAGTGGATCATCGATCAAGCCTTGAGCCAAGACCAGCCCACCATGTTGATCAAGATCATCCGTCGACTCGACGACGGCAGCACGCGGGCCGCCTCCTTGGTGGACTTGGCCGATCGTTTGGAAGCGGATCCCAGCGGTTGGCGGACCCCGATCCCCGAGGTGGATTGGTCCCTCGAAGGGGATCCTCTGCAGGTCATCGACGGCCGCCCGTTTGTGGATCGATCTTCCTTCCGTCGCTTGATCCCGCGCTTGGGCTCCTTGAACGCCACCCCCGTTTGTACTCTGGTGCAAGGGGGAAACGGCCACGGCAAAACCTATTTGACCGATTTCTGCAAAGGCCTGGCGAGCTATTGGGAGCGCAAGCAACCGAATCTCTTGCGGGTGGGGTCGAGCCAATGCCCCTCCAGCACCCTCTCGGATCTCACCCCGGACCTTCCGGCCATCGATTTGGCCACCGGCCTCGACGCCGACTTCGCCATGATGCCGCGCCCCCACGAGGACGAGCATCGCTACGCTCGCAATCTGGCGACCTGGATTCTCGAAACCACCCCCGAGGGCGCCCTGCCGGCCCTGGCCATTTTCGACGGTTTCGATCGCGCCGGCGTGCCCGCGCCGGTGCTGACCTTCATCGAAGAGCTGGTGGCGGGCGCCCAACAAGACGCCGATGCGTCGGCCCGCTTGCGCGTCATGCTCTTGGGTTATGACCAGGGGCGCCTGGAAAAGGCGGACTTGGCGTTCGAGACCTGTGTGCTCGAGCACGTGGGTAGCAGCCATCTCGATCACTGGTTTCGCAAGCGATACCCGGGCCAACCCTCCTTCCGCTATGAAGACACCGTCGACATGATCACCGATCGTCTCCCGGACGACGGGTCCATGCGCATGCGACGTCTCAACGCCTTGGTACGGGCCGCCGGCGCCGGATTCAAGGAGATCGGCTGATGCAGCGCCCCAACCAAAGGGTCGTGGACCTGATCCTGAGCCTATTCGATCGAGATCAGGGGCAGCTCTATCGGTTTGCTCGCAAGCAATCCGGTGAGAACACCGTGCTCAAGGTGGACCGAAAGGCTTCATTTAGGGATCAAGTGGAGCAGTGGGTGGATCAATTGGACTCCTACGGGCTGATCAACGAAGCCTTCTTCGATGCGTTGGTAGAGCGAAATCCCGAGCGTGATACCTCCATCGAAGAAGTGCGTCTCGAGGTGTTGGGTCCTGACGAGGGGCCCATCTCGAAGGCCGAACCCTCCGAGGTCGCCCCTCACGACACGCCTGAGCTACCCCCGGAACAGGATGAGTCTGATCCAACTGGCGCTGTGCAAGACTTGATCGATCACATCAGCAAGGGTGGTCAGGTGATGGGTGTCCCTGGATCCGGAACCTCCAACGTCAAGGATCGCGGGCCATCGACTGAGCCTGCCTCTGACGAAGGCCCAGAATTCGAAGACCATCAAGAGACGGTTGAGATCGATCCCGAGCCCGTGCCAGACGAGCGACAATCCTGGCGCTCGCGCATGGCGGACCTGCTCGGCTCGGTCTCCCTCGAACGGCCGGAGCTGCCCGCACCCTGGCTGGAGGCGGCGGCGGTCCTGCCCAGCTTCAATCCCATGACCCTGGAGGCGGTGGGCGGCGATGCGGACCCGCCCCGAGACCTGTTGGAAAGGCTCGCCGAGGTTTGTGAGACCTTGAACGACGGCACCATGGTGCTCGACCTGCGTCGTCGTCAGGAGGTGCTCGCCCGCTTGGTGAGCGAAGGCCGCTTGGCCGAAGCCCTCGACGCCAACCCCCAACCCGTCTCCGACGAGGGCTCCGAGCACGGTGGCTCTAAACACGGTGACTCTGAGCACGGTGGCTCCAAACACGGGTATTGGTTGCGCCGGGCCCTGGAAGAGGGGCGAGTGGACTCCCTGGAGCTCAGAACCCTCGACGACCTACAAACCGCCCAGCAGCTCTCGGAATGGCTGGCACGCAGCGAGCTCCAACCCTTTGATCGCGATCGGGTGGCCTCGGTGCTCGAACGCTATCGACGGGTCGAGCCCCTGCGTCGGCTCTTGGGCAAACACTTCCGCGGACGGGTCGAGGAGGTCGCCGAGCTGCGTCGCCATCTCGATCCAGAAGCACCCGCCGAGAGCCCGATCCAGGTGCTCTGGGGGGTGGGTGGCGTCGGCAAATCGACCCTTCTGGGTAAGGTCTTGCTCGATTTGGAAGAGGTCGGCGATCCGTGGGTCTATCTCGATTTCGACCACCCCGAGGTGGACCCCCTCGACCCGCGACGCCTGGTGGAGCTGCTCGCCCGCCAGCTCGGGCAATTCTTCGCCAGCGCCCCCGTGGCCGAGGCCTTCCTGGCGGTGGAATTCGCCGCCGCGGACGACGACTCCCTGAGATTCGACGAGCTGTCCTTCGACGGCCTGTCCATGGAGGCGGATGGGGACGGTCCCACGGAGCGCGACCTCCTGGCGGTCATCGATCGGGGGCTCCGAGGGTTGCCCCGGCGCCCCGCCCTGTCGGTGGTCTTCGACACCTTCGAGCAAGTGCAAGTTCGCGGTCGCCACGCGGTGGCCACGGTCCGTGGCCTGCTCGACACCCTCACCGAGGCCGTGCCCTACGTCCGGATCTTGGTCTCCGGTCGAGCCATGGTGGCGGAGTGGCAGGATGTGGGCGAGCTGCGACTCGAAGACCTCGACGACGAGAGTGCCGACGCGGTGCTCCAGGCCTTCGGCATCGACGACGGCGAGCTGCGCGCCAAAGTCCTGCAGCGGGTGGGCAACAGCCCCCTGAGCTTGCGGCTGGCGGCGGATGCCCTGAGATCCGAGCAATTGGGCGAAGCCGACCTCGAAGCCATGGTCACCGAGGCCAAACGCTTTGAGCTGCAGGGACAGCTCTACACCCGCATTCTCGGCCACATCCGCGACGCCGAGGTCCGCCGCCTAGCCCATCCCGGCCTGATCGTGCGTCGGGTCACTGTCGGCGTCATCCGCGACGTGCTCGCCGAGCTGTGCGAGATCGAGCCGGATGCCGCGCCTGGGATCTTCCAACGCCTGCCGGACCACGTGGCGCTCTTCGAGCCGGACCTAGCTTCGGAGGGCGAAGGCTCGGCCCTGCGTCACCGCCAAGACGTGCGCGAGATCATGCTGCGGCTGATGATCGAGGACCCCTCGTGGCAAGACCGCCTGCGGGAGATCCACGACCGCGCCGTCTTCCACTACTCAGGCCGCGCCGATGCGGTGGGTCGGGCGGAGCTGGTCTACCACCGGCTGATGCGCGACGACGATCCCGTGGGGTTAGATCCTTTGTGGGACGGAGATCTGGTGGATCTCTTGGCCCGCTGTTGGGACGAGCCGTTGCCGGAGCGGGCGCGGGCTTGGCTCGGTCCGCGCATCGGACGCACCCACGAGGAGTTGGATTCCTGGCGGGTTGAGGATTGGGAAGTCTCCGCCACCCGCGAAGCCGAAGCCCACTTGCAAACCGGTGATTTCGAGGGGGTGCTCCACCTGCTCTCGGAGCGGTCGGAGCGCAGCGCCGGCAGCAAGCTGCACCGCTTGGAAGCGAGGGCCTTGTCGGAGCTCGGGCGTTGGTCCGAAGCGGAGCAAGTCTTGGAGCGAGCCCTGGCCGAAGGGGTCGAGCATTACGGTTTGGGTCGGTTCTTGGAGCTGCGGATCCTGGCGGGCCGAGCGGCGAACGAGCAGGGCGACCGGGAACGGGCCATGGACCAAGCCCGTCGAGCGCAGAAGATCGCCGCCGAGTCTCAAGATATCGGCGGGCAATTCCGGGCCCTGGAGCTGAGGATCCAAGCCGGCGATCCCACCGCCACGGACGAGCTGGAAAAGCTCTTCCTCAAAACCAAAGATGCCCGGCTGCGCGGCCATTCGGAGCTCAGCCATCGGATGCTCGAGCACCTGAATCCCGATTCCACCGCTCTGCTGCGCAAGGTGGCGTCGGCTTTCGGCAATCGCGCCGAGCAAAACGTCATCCGTCAAGATGCTTTTCAGCTCGAGGACCTGCTCCTGCGGGTGGAGCAAACCGACAAAGGCAAGGAAGAGCTGTCCAAGCTGGCGGTCAAAGTGGGTCTGCCCGAGCAGAACCTCAACGTGCGCGACCTCGCCAGCCAATCCATTCGATACAGCAAATTGGGCGACGCCATGGTCACCGTGCTCGACAACGTGGGCGACGACGACGGGGTCCGCGCGGCCGCGCGGGACATGCTGCGGGACTACGAGGGCAAAGGGCGAATGAAAGGCAAGGGAGAATTTTGATGGCGAATTGGCAAGGTTATTTACAAGACGACGAGCTCGACGCCGTGCGCACCGCGGCGATTAACGCCGGCTTGGCCAGCGATGGCATGTTGGCGGCCCTGACCTCGGGCATGTCGCCGCTCTTCGCGGCCACCTTACAGGGCTCCGGGCTGCCGCCGGCCGCTCGGCTGCTGGTGCAGCTCAACCAATTGAACGACGTTCACAACCTGCGCAATGGCGACGTGCCCCTGGCCCAATGGCTCGAAGCGGCCATCGCCTTGGCAGGAGATCGTCCCGAGGTCGAGACGTTCGAAGATACCTTGGAGTTGGTGCAGTTGACGCCGCCGGAAGCCATCGACGGTGGTGTCAACACGGAGGATACTGGCGCCGCCAACTTGGACATCCGTCCCGAGGCCATGGTCGCCGGCTCCGACCAAACCGTCGACATCTCCTTCTTGGAAGGGGCGATCCGCAACTCGCGCTCGGTGGTAAAAGTCTTGGTGCAACGCCACGAGGACGGAGAGGCGATCTTCCTCTCCGGCGACGAGCCGTGGCTGATCAACGGCACGGGTTGGTTCATCGGACCGAATCTGTTGGTCACCAACCACCACGTGATCAACGCCCGTCGCAGCTTCCCGGTGCAAGAGCCCGACGCCTCGGATCTGGATTTCCGCATGCAGGCGGAGTCCCTCACCGTGCTCTACGACTACCTGCGGCGCGATCAGCCGTCAGCCCAGACGGTGGCGGGCCAAGGCGCCCTGGTGGCGTCGGACAAGGCGTTGGATTTCGCCATCCTGCGTCTCGCGAATCCCCCGGAAGCCCGTCCGCCCTTGCCTCTGCGCAAGCGCATCATCAAGAAAAAAGTCGAGCAAGCCCTGGGCACGCGGGTCAACGTGCTTCAGCACCCCAACGGCGACCCCATGCGCCTGGGCTTCCGCGACAACTTCGTGGTGGTGGGCAACGATGCCGGCCTCAGCTACCTCACCGACACCAGCTTCGGCTCGTCCGGATCCCCGGTCTGCGACGACCGCTGGTTCGTGGCCGCCCTGCATTCGGGCTCGCGCAACGTGTCGAGCCAAGACTTAGTCATCCGCGGCAAGAAAGTGCGTCGTGAGAACCACGGGATTCCGATCCCCACGCTCATGAAGCATCTCGAAGCCAATCACCCTGACCTGCACGCTGAAATTCTGGCCGGTCAGAGCTAGCCCTCTAGATCTCGGCCGGACCTGACTCGCGACCACGAAAGGACACACACCATGGCAGACAACGAAATCCAAGGACGGCGCTGTGCCACCCATCCCATCAGCACCGGTGATCAATTGCGGATGGCCGCCCTGGAACAAAATTTCAAGGAGCGCACCCGGATCGCCGAAGCGGATCTCCGGGTGGTGATTCCGGTGGCCTTCATCCACGTGGTCGACGGCGATCGGGGCAAGGTGAATGCGAATCAGCGTCAAGAGCAAATCGATGTCATGAACAAGGCGTTCAAGGATATGGGCATCAGCTTCACCTACGACGAAAACGAGGTCGTCGAGGTCGATGATCCGGCCTTCTTCCGCATGGGTCACGGCTCTCTACGCGAGCGTCAATGCAAAACCCAGAATCGAGTGCTCGATCCCACCACGGGCTTGAATTTCTACACCGCCGAGCCCGGCGGCGGCCTCCTGGGATGGGCCACTTTTCCCTTCCAAATGGAGGGCGATCCCGACATGGACGGCGTGGTGATGCTGCACGGCACCCTGCCCGGCGGCGCCAACGCGCCGTACAACCTGGGCGCCACCGCCACCCACGAGGTCGGCCATTGGCTCGGGCTTTACCACACCTTCCAGGACGGCTGCTTCGGTCTCGGCGACGAGGTCGACGACACCCCGGCCCATTCCGGTCCCAACTTCGGCAAGCCGGCGGACGAGGATCAACCTCACAACCTATGCCCGAGCGAGCCCGCCGGCGCTGAGTGCCCGATCCACAACTACATGAATTATGTGGACGACGATTGGATGCACGAGTTCACGCCGGGGCAAAAAGAAAGGGTTTGGGCGCAAATCGGCATGTTCCGTAGCGATCTGTTGCGCGCCGATACCAGCGATTTGCAAATGGCCGCCCGCGGCAGCGTCTTCGAATCCGGAGAACGGGTCGTGTGGTGATCCACCTACTGCTGATGGCCGACGGCGTGGTTCAACGCTTCGGCCGTCTCGTGCCCGGCACCGTCGCCCTGTGCGCGGCGGTGGAGCGGCTCAACGCCCGGCTGGAGCGGGGTTCGAGCGCGGATAAGGTCGAGGTGCACGTCGTGCGTCGACAGTCCGGTGCGGGCGATCCCGATCCGAGCGACGCCGAAGCCTTGCGCTTCGAAATCCAAAGCATGGGAGGTCTGTCGGGTCGCCCCCGGGCCCACGTGATCTCGTCTTTCCAAGGCCTCCGCGCCCAGCTCCGGCTGGACCCGGAGGCCGTTTGCGTGGTCTTCACCGCCACCCAAATCGATTTCGATGGCGCCTGGGCCGCTGAGCTCGAGACCTACCGCATCGGTTTCGAAACCGCCGGCGTGCCGTCGAGAGCCATCCCCTTCGACGACGCCCAACGCATCCTCGAAGAAAAGCTGCGCATCCCCACCGCCAGACCCATGTCCCGCGTCGACCGTACCGGCGGCCTGCTGGCGATCCACTGCGACAGCGTGGACGACGCCCAGCGTCAAGCCAGAGAGGCCATGACGGAAGACGTGCACGCGGATTGGGCGATCCTCGGCACGACCTTAGTGCTGTACACCGAAGAACCGGATTACGAAGATCGGCTGGCCGAGCGTCCCGACGTCGAAAGGCTTTCCTACGGGGTGCAAAAAGATAACCTGAGCCTGATCCCGACCGTCGAAGGCACGGCGGAGTCGAACGCTGAAAAGCAACTCTACCGTCAAAAAGGTTTCCTGCTCGCAGAAAACCCCTCGCAAGCACCCGGAAGCCTGACTTGGAGCACCGCCCGCCGTCGGCATTGGGCTGAGAGATCTGAGAAAACCCTTCCGTCCATGGCGGAGCTTCTGGGCCGAATCGAAAAACCTATCGAAATGTCCGTCGTCGCCGATCCGATCGCAACTCTGGCGGAGCACGTCGGTTCGAAGGGCTGTTTAGATATATTTCAGAAAGATGGAAAGACCCAAGCCATCGCATGGCAGGCCGCGGGCGACGGTCCTGGAGAGTCAGACACTTTGGTAGTCGTGGTGCACCATGTCGATGATTTCGATGATGCGGAAAAGATTTCTGAATGTCTGTCCTTGTGGCGGAGTGGTGCCTGCCGAGAATTGGGTGATACCTTGCACTGCCTGGCGTTGTCGAGGGTGTCGGCAGAGTCCTTGGGGCAAGCGTTTTTATTGCCCGAAGAGCGTCATCGGGTGCGGGAGGTCGAGACCTGAGACCTGAAGATGCAAGCTCGGTGAAATCTTCTACGCGAGATAGGATGTCGCCCACAGGTACTGAAACTCTTTGGCTGGGTCCTGCAAAGAGGGCAAGACTCGCAATACTTCGCGTATATTGTTGACCTGTATAATCTTACTGCATTCTGATGGGTAAGTTTCTCCGCCGATTGGACCAACCTGTCTCTTCCCGGATATACTCCCGGATGTCAGTTGTCTTATAGATCAATTACAAGTGCGACCCTTCTCGCAAACACGCGAAGCGTTGAGGGATCCAGCGCCGGAGTTAATCGATGGTTGATGTCAAGAAGACTCAAACAAAACTACGTATGGAAAACTCGCGAAATATTATTCTTAGGTTTGGATTGCTCTGGCTTGTCAGTTTGCTGATTCTCCTAGTCTTGTCTTCACAAATAACGGTATCTCCTCATCACAATGAAACGGGATCAGATCCCTTGGTGAATCTTCAAGGGCTCGGATTAGAGTTCTTGGGTTTGCCCAGCTATGTTTCGAAAAGTTTTTATGTCCATTTCTTTCATTTGTTGGTATTGATTTTGCTTGCTGGGCAGCTGACCTTGGCTGCGCGGCAACATCGTGAGGAGTATTTGAGGTGGGCTCTCGCAACCTGTTGTCTATTGGCGGTTTCCTATTCCTTCAGACTAGTCCTGCTATTCGGTGCCCATACGAAATCGCCGTTCAACCCGCAGTCAATTGAGGTCTTGGAGCCATGGGTACTCGGCTGCCTCTCTCTTGCGAGTACTACAACCCTTTTATTCTCAGGTATGGCAGCAGAATATCCGAAAGGTCAAGTTCCCTATTCCCGAATATTGTTATTGGTAGCAACGCCAATTCTGGGTGCCAAAATTGTCGTCAAAGTCCTTTCTGGTAACATTATAGCTTCCTTGGCGCCGCTTGGTGCGGCATCGATTGCAGCATGTGGAATCTGTGCTGTGAGCTTCTCAAAACGTGCAAAAAGGTACGGGGGTTACCTGCCGATTGTCCTCTTTGCCGCCTTTGGTATCTATGGCCTAGTCCATCTGTTCGAGCCTCTGTCGTACGAGAGAACTTTCCGTTTCAGTGAGTTCTTTTTTGTGGCAAGCTTTGTTGGGAAATCACTGGCGTTTCTTGCCCTCGTTGCCCTTGCGTTAGTCGAATCCTATTCATCCCTGGAAACCTCTAGAGATCAACTTAAACTACAAAAAGAAGAATATGATGATTTGTTAAGAGCTACTGGTTCTGGGTATGTACGTATTCAAGGGAACGATTTGATTCTGGAGTCACTGGGCGAAGAGGAGATGCTCGGAAGAAAATGTGAACCTGGCACCACTACTGCGACCCAGCTCTTCTCTCGTTGGGATCCACCTGATCTTCCCGAAGAAACCAACAGCCAACGTTTTCTGGAATGGACTGCTACAGTGCCTGGTAGTCGCGGAGAAGAGAGAATTCTCTCGTTCAGGGCTAGGGTGATAAAGGGAGGTCAGCTTAAGGCCATCTATCATGACGTGAGCGAAAGTGAGTTCCGCAAACAAGCTAGAGAGCGGCTTCATTCGCTTGCCGCTGAAATGCCGACAGAGAACTCTATCCTCGAACCCATGGGAAGAATTGAGGGGATCCTAAGAAGTGACCTTGGTACTGATTTCAGTTTGTACCTGAAAGGGCCAAGTACTGGTGCCTCTCCATCTTTGGTGTTTATCTCTAACGAAAAAGAGCTGAGTAGATTCCCACAAACTATCGGTGACAACATTCTAGATCCCATGGTGGAGAGAAGTTTTCTGAAAGTCACAGCTGATGATACCGAACCCGCGAATGTCGGGGTTCGCCAACTGTTCGACTTGAAAGTCTCCGAAGATCTGATAATCGTCGCAATCAGAGTGCCTTTTGGAGAGGAGCCGGAGCACAGCCATCAAAAAATTAGGGCTATTGCTGTCGCTGTCGTTTCAGCACGGGTTTCTCCGAAGCAAAGAGCTATTGTCGAAGCTCTTGAGGAGCTAGGGCCGCACTTGTTGCTGGGAATAGAAACTACCTTCAACCAGAGACTGCTTGAGGATCTTGACTCTCTCTGGGAATCCATTGGTTCAGCCAGTCAGATGAGCGATATACTTCGGATAGGGCTCTCGCATATTGCCGATGGACAAATCTTCAGTAGGCTGTATGTGGCTACTCTTGATGGAGAGACCTTTGACTTCGAAAGTGGTCGATCCATTCTCGTCTCCTCGAAAGGGTCGCTAGATTCCGACCTTCCGAACGTCATGAAGAGGATCCTGAAAACGTTTGACCCAACCGAACCCGATGATGCCAGGTTTTTTGTATGGGACTCAGATCGAGAGCCCGGTTTTACATCATCATGGGGCTCAATCCCACTGAAGACAAGTGCTGCTGGTCTAGTGGGTATTCTGCTGGTAAAGAGAAATGGCTCGCATATAAATCGACCTCTGTTTACCTACTTCGACGGTATCTACTTGAAACACCTGGCGCGTCACATAGCGATTCTCATCACGAGAATCGAGGCGAAGCAGACCTTCCAAGCCATCACCAATCGAATAAGCCACGATTTTAAAACTCCGGTTCTAACCATCAGGAACAAAGCCGACTTTCTGATTAGAAACTGGACTGTACTCAGAACTGCGCGTCGGGAAGACAAGCTCAGCGACATCAAACACAGCGCCTCGGAGCTCTTGGTAATGGCAAACCGTATTGACGCTTTTAGGGAGATTACTGAAGTCGAACAGCTGGTCATGGTGGGTAAGTTAGTCGAGAAATGGAAGAGAGAGCTAGAACATATGTTCTCGCAAAGAGGGGCAACCCCTTTGTACTCTCATACTGCAAATTTTGAGCAGATCCCGGAACTTCTTTGCCGAAGAGGTGCTCTTGATCGAATCGTTCAAAACATCATCATAAATTTTGCCAAGTATGGAAGCGATAGGGAGCATAGTAGGGCACCACTGGTCGAGGGAACTAGAAGTCAAGAACACTATATCGTTGTTTTTAGGAATTGGGGGGAACCCATTTGGGAGAGCGAGGGCGAATCGATTTTTAGTGAAGGTTTTCGCAATCAAGAAATGAAGAAAAAAGTTGTTGGGGAAGGTATGGGGCTTTTCATATCCAGAAAACTCGCTCGTTCTCAACTTGGAGGTGACTTGCTTTTGGCAAGATATGGAGATCCAGTTGAGTTTCACTTATTATTGCCTCAATCCTTGAGAGCTTCAAAAGATCCAGGAGTTCACTAATGCCAATAGTGTATATAGACGACGAAAACACTTCGATCGAAGAATACAAAGAAGAATTGGAATTTGCGGGTTTTTCGGTCCTTCTCTTTGAGCGAGTAGAGCCTGCATGGGATTGGCTCTCCGTTCAGGAGACACCACCTGAAGCAGTTGTGCTCGACGTCATGATGCCGCCTGGAGAAAGATACGATATCAATTTGACTCAGGAAGGTCTCTTAACGGGCGTATTCCTTTACAAGGATCTCAGAGGGCGTTTCGGTGATGGGCTCAAGGTGTTTATACTCACCAACAATACCGATTCGTACATTTCGGAGGCAACTCAGGAAGATCCTAACGCAATGGTGATGTATAAGGGCGACTTCCTTTCTGACGAATTTAGATCCATTGTTGAGGCGGAGTTGAGACGATCATGAAAAAGACAGTTGCCACTATGGAGGCGCTACCTCAGCTCAATATTGAAATTGATGAGTGTATGTCAAAAATGTCTTCGATGACTAATGAGGAGAAGATCGACAAACTCACAAATTTGGCTGGCAAGTATGTTGCGCAGCGTACGGAACTGGAACCGAAGGTGCTTGACTACACTGTGCGGTCACTTCGAGACGCAGCCTTGCAAATTGGTGTTGGAGAAGCTGCTGCAAGAAGATATCGCAAGAAATTAATGGATTTTAGAAACGAAACTTTGAATCTTCGAGCTGAGCAGGAACTAGAAGTAAGCCGCGAGCCAGGGAGTGTTTTTAGCTCACTTGCTAGGCTGTCACAAGCTGAGTCTACCCAAATGAGTCCCCAGATAGCCGAATTGCCCATTGAGCTGCAGAAGTTCCAGCAAATTAGAAAAAGGGTCTTGAGGAAACTTGACAAGTCTGAGCAAGACGACACCTCTGTCGCAACACCTGTAAAGGATAGATTGAGGGTGAATACCCTCTCAAACTATAAACGGGCCCGCTCGAAACTGCTCGAATTCATGAGCGGTGAGTTGCCGAAGCCCTGGCTCCCTAGCAGACTTGCAGAGCTGTGTGACCTTGAAATCGCACCAATCTATTGGGTACTAGAAGATCTAGTGGACTCTGGGCTGTTGCAAAGAAGATGTTGGGCTTTTAAGAAAGACAATGGCGCCCACGTCCACACGTCCTCAATTTGTAGTGACTGGCGAGAACTACTGACTAAACCAGTGAGTTGCCAGAAATGCAATCTGTTATTTATGGCCGAACCTCAAAACGTGGCTCTTGCCTATCAAAGGAAAGATGATGAGCCGCATTGACCAGGAGACAATGCCTGTTCCTTCTGCAGAAGATACATTAAATGTCGCAATTGATCTAGGGGCAATTGAAGATGTCAGACCCCTAAGAATCTGGCACTTGTCAGACCCGCATTTTGCTTCAGACTCTATCAGCTCTGTCGAGAACTTAGTTTCATTTCTACCAGGTTTAAGAAGTCACGCCAACGAGACGTGGAATGCTGTTCCGAATCTTCCAACTGCCGAGAAAGATGCCGATCTCTTGATTGTGAGTGGCGACCTATCTGGATTCGGGACTGCTCGCTCTCTCCAATTCGCGAAGGATAGAATCAAAGAACTTGCGGGCTTGATAGGGTTGTCGGATGATCATGTCATAGTAGTTCCTGGAAATCATGACCGGTTTAGAGACCACTTTATTCCGCTCTGGAAATTTCGGGTTCCTGCCTTCGAGAAGATTTTCAGTGAGTATATGTCGCCTCGAGTCCTTTTGATCAGGAATCAGAGAGTGCTTGTTTACCCGTTTGATTCGACTGAAGTGGGGTTTCGGCTCTGGCCCTTTTTTTCTAGCACCGGTAAGATAACTGCTGATCAGTTTAACTGTTTTAATAAGTTTTTCGATCAGTCAGGTAGTGTGGATGTTTTCATCGCAGTGCTTCATCACCACCCTCTGCCTGTTCCGAACATCAAGCTTGAAGGACTGACCGTGATGAAGAATGGCGGAGCGTTCATGAGGCACATGCAAGAAAGAGCCGCTGATCTTGTTCTTCATGGGCACATGCATCACTCGTATTCTTGCCGGATTTCATACAAAGAGGACGCTCAGGATACAGTCATAGCTGCCGCGGGAACAGCTTGCCAAGTAGGTTCGATGACTTGCAGTCTTTCAGTTCTTGATCTGACCCCAAAGCGAAGAACTTCTATTAGAGTCTATCGTCATTCTGAGACAGGGTTTTCTCTGGACAAGAACGCAGCAAGATCTTTTCGTTTGGTTTGGTAGGTTAATGTTAAGAGTCTTCGCATCTTCTTCGGTGCTGGGAGGCGACGGGAAAGCGGGAAAGTTGTCCTGCCCCCCGACCCGGGTTGCTCACAGTTTCCACATGCCCCGATTTAGACCGGACGCCTCTTAATTTCGAGAGATACGGAACTAGCAAAGCCCGGCCGCTGAAATGAGCGAACCGGGCCTTTCGCGCCCCCGGAGCATGCTGTCGGACATATTGAAAGCGCTGAGTCCCCCAGGGAGCCGGCTCGTCGCCGTGTTTGGCGCCGCGACGGCTCCAGACCTCGCGCTTTGTCTTCAGAGCTCGATGATTGGGGCTTGGTGTTGTGAGGACGAAACGGCCTCGGCCGGTGGAAGTGAACCTAGGGAGGAAAGGTGCTCCTTCGAACGGTCGGAGGTCGCGACCGCCCGAATCGATCACCAGTAGGGCTGAGTTTGGTAGTGGGAGTAGATTTGCTCGCCCCAGCTCCGATCGGCGAAAGCGGGCCAGTTGTCTTTGTCGAAACCCGGCGCATTCTCCAGGCGCTCCTTCTCGACGTTTAGGATGAAGCATTTATTCTCGGTATCGAGAGTCAGCGCTTCCCAAGGCACGGCAAATAGCTTGCCGCCCATTCCGAGGAAAGTTCCGAACGAGACGACCGCATAGCCGATTCGGTTGAATTCGGGATCGAGCATGATCTCATCGATCTTGCCGAGATCCTCACCGGAAAGATTGCGTACCGGGTTGCCGATCAGGCTTCCCGAGGAAAGGACGGGTGGGGTGGTGGTCGTCAGATCAGGGGTCATGTTTCTCCTTTGTAGGGGCTTCGGGGTTGATGGTGCTTGTACAAGTTGATCAGGTGCTCGCTTCGATTTGAGGCGAGAGCCGTGTGTTCTTTGGTTAAAGCAAGCGTTGTGCCGGCTCTCGGAAAACACCCTTTGCGTTGCGAGATGGCGCTCTTAGCGGTCCTTTCTCGCTGGGCCTGGTAAGCCCGTGGGTAGAAATTACAGTTGCGATGCAATTTCTACACATCGAGCAATCTGTCGGTAGCTCCCTGCCTTCCCCTGCATTCCCTTGCCTTCGTCGACAAAAAAACCGCCCGGAAGGTCCGGGCGGTGATGACGGCATCGAGTGCCGCGTATGTCGATCGAAACGATTTAGAGCTTACGGTTTGACCGCGAAGACCAGGTCGTCTCTGTCGTTGTAGTTGCCCGACGTGCAGGTGCCGGCCGTGCCGTTGTAGCGGAAGGCGGCGCGGACGGCTTGCAGGCTGCCGGTGGGTAGGGTGTAGGTCGCCGACAGGGTCTGCTCGCCACCGGTGCTTAGATCGATGGTTTGGATCAGTTGCCAGGACGGGCTGTTGGCGTCCGCGGCATAGTAGAGATCCAAGTGATCGTTGCTGCCCGTGGACCAGGCGTAGACCGTGGCTTCCACGGTGACCGTGGCGCCGACTTTCATGTCGCTGCCGTCGGAGGTGGACACCTTGATGCGGTCGTTCGATTCGTCCGAGTGGAAGGTGCCGCTGGTGCCGTCGGCGCAGGTGCCGAGGGTGTTGGGTTGGTTCGGCTCCGGACCCAAGCCGGCACGACCGCGGAGCAGGGTGGTGGAGTCGCAGGAGCTACCCGCCACCGCGCATGCCGGTACGCCCAGGCCGGAGTCGTAGGCCGCGTTTTGGGGACCATTGGTCACGGCTTGCACGGTGATCGCCACGGTGGCCGAGTCCGACAGACTGCCCGAATCCGAGACCGACGCGGTGATGGTGTGGTTGCCCACCGAGAGGCCCGAGGTCGAGACCGACGCGCCGGTGCCGAGGGCGCCGTCGATGGACGAGCTCCAGGAGATGCTGGACGACAGATTGCCGTCCTCGGTGTCGGTGGCTGAGCCGGTGAAGGTCACGAACGTGCCCTCGTCGACCGTGGTGCCGGCGGAGGGCGCGGAGATGGAGACGCTGGGAGCGGTATTTCCGCCGCCGCCGCCACCACCGCCACCGCCACCGCCACCGCCACAGGATGAAGTCGCGGTGACGGTCACGTCGTCCACGAACCAGCCGGTGAAGGCGTTGGATTGGCTATCCACGGAGTTGAATTGAAAGCGCAGCTGGATGTCTTGGCCGGCATAGGCGGACAGGCTGATGGCGCCCGAGGAGGTCCAGGCGTTCTCCGAGGCGTTCTTGCTGTCGCGGGCCCAGACGGTGGTCCACGACGAGCTGCCCGTGGGTTTCACCGCCACCTCGGTCTTGTCGTAAGAGCCACCGGCGTAGCTCTCCACCTGACGGAAGTATTGGAAGGTTAGAGACGAGCTCGCGTTGATGCCGGAGATCACCGGCGAGATCAGGTTGCCGGAGGTGGTGCTACCGGTGTTGTAGCTGCAGCCAGAATCCTGGCCGTAGTACACCGCGGAGGTGGCCGACGAATAACCGGGGCCGGCGCACGAGCTGTTGCTGGTGTGGTGCCAGAGGCCGGAGGTCGTCCAGCTGCCGATACCGCCTTCAAAGCTTTCGCTGAGCCCGCCGCCGGAGCCGTCGTCCACCGTCACGGTGACCGAGTCTTGGGCGCTGGAGCACGAGGTAGTGGCGGTCACCGTGTAGGTGGTGGTGGACGTCGGCGAGACGTTCAGCTGGGCAGTGGCACCGCCGCCGGGGCTCCAACTGTAAGTGTGGCCCGCGAGCGCGGGTGTGCCGATGGTGGCGGAATCGCCCGCGCAAATGGTGACGTCGGCGCCGGCGTCGGCGGTCGGGGCCGGTGAGCAGGTGCTGCTGCAAGCGGGCCGCGAGCCACAGGCAATGCCGTGGGCGTTGAAGGCATCCCAGATTCGACAGCCGTTGGGGGTGCCGTTGGCCAAGTTGCCGTCGTCGTCGTCCGCGGCGAGGTAGAGGGTGTACCAATTGGAGGAGCCGCAACCGTCGATGGTGGCGTTTGGATTGCACTCACCGCCGGAAGCGATGCGATAGGCGCTGCCCATGGGGGTCAAGCTGGAGTACCACATCTTCTCGAGGGCCGCCCAGCCGTCCTCGGTGCCGTGCTCGGCCACCAGGCTCTCGGCCAAGTCCCAATTGGCGGTGGACGCGATGTACGACTCACAATGGCCTTCGTAACCCATCACACCCCGATAAAGCTGACCGTTGTCCGGGCGGCGATAGGGGCAAGTCACCCCGTTCAGACCGTTGAGGCGATCGCAGTTGATGCCGTTGTTGTCGGTGACCGTATTCGGGCGAGCCACGGTCCTGGAGCCACCGTCGGCAAAGGGGGCGAGATCCCGCACGCCGGTGCACGACGCGCGGCAGTTGTAGCAGGAGTTGGAGCTGAAATTCTCGCCGATACAGGCGTCCCGCAGCTCGATGGCGGCGAAGGAATCGCCCACGGCTTCACCGGTGCCGTTTTCCGGCGAGCTGCCGCCGGCGTTGGAGTCCATGCCGTGACCCCACTCGTGGAGGAAGACCGCGGCGATCTCACCCGTGTTGCCACAGCCTCCGCCGGAGGTGTAGAAGTTCACGGTCGAGCCGTTCCAAAACGCGTTGCAGTTCTGGTTGATATTCATGTTGGCGGTCAAGGTGCCGTCCAACCAGGTGTTGCCGGGCAGGAATTGGGCCGCTTTGCGATTGATGTTGGTCAGGTGGTAGAAGCCGGTGCGCGCGGAGTGGGTGTTGCCCGATCCCCCGAAGCCGGGGGTGGTGCAATCGGTGCCCCCGGCGCCGCCGAAGTCCAGGTTACCGTCGGTGGAGTCGGTCAACGAGATGGAGCCACAGTTGTCGTTGATGCGCGTATATCGACCGTTGAGGGTGGCGGTGGACGATCCACCGCTGTAGTTGTATTGACCGTCGCCGTCGGTCACCTTGCTGCCGCCGTTGCTCAGCGACACGAAGGGGAGGTTCACGGCGGTGAGCGTGTTGGCGTTGTTGGTGACCGGGTAGACGTTGGCCGTTACCTCGGCCACTTGGGTGATGTCGATCAGCTCCAAGGTCTCACCGCTGTGGGCGTCGACCCGCAAGCGGTAGCCGCTGCCGTCTTCGGCGACGAATTGGTATTGCCAGATCAAAAGATGCCGATAGCCGAAGCCGGGGGCGCCTTTGAACGGCACTCCGGCACGACCCTCCTCGGCGTCCACGGGCAGAATCGAGAGTCGGCCGCGTTTGACCATCTCCAACTGTCCTCGGCTCAAGCCGGCGCGATCCAAGGCGAGCTTCAGGGCGTCGTCCACGGCGATCGACGGCTCGGTGTCGACAAAGACATCCGCGACTTTTTGCGTACCGAATTGCACGATCCGTCCGTGGTTGACGCGGAAGAAGACGTAGGCGCCTTCCACCGGAATTCCGCGAAAGGTTTGTTGCAGCTCGATGGACATGAAATGGTGATCTTTGCCCATGGCCATGGAGCGGGTGGGATCGATCGCAAGGTCGTGGTCTTCGACCCGAAACAGACTTTTATGTTGCCCCATGAAATCCCGAAGCAAGCCCTCGGTCTCCTGTAGGGAGGGGGCCTGTCCACCGCGGCTCTTGAAATTTGCGATCAGCGGAATTCCTTCACCGGAGATCAGCTCCGGGCGGTCGCTTTTGGTGTCCCAGCCCACGACCCAGCGATCGGAATATTCGGCGAAGAAGCTTTGGACGGGGTAGAGCCCCATGGCTTTTTGGGATTGGGGCTCGTACATTTCGATGGAGGGCAAGGCTTCGGGGATGGGGTCCGTGAGGAAGCTTGCACGTTTGGCCGAGGCGGCGGGATCATTCTCGTCGACGGGCTCGATCGCGACGATCGGCCATGCGATCCAAGCTGTGAGCAGGAGAAGGCACAGAGAAAGCGGAAATTTAGACATGGAGGCTCCAATGCATCAAGACACGTGTCGGATACACCTTGTTCAACCCGCCTTTTCGGCGGCTCGAGCAAGGGATCAACTCAAACTAAAACGTAATGAAAGATTAGACGAGGATTCGAGTATAAGCCTCTGAAGACAGGTGTCAACTCTTTCTAATTGATTTATTTGATATGAAATTTGATTAACCAAAGCTTCTCGATATTTTCGGGTTGTCATGGTCGAAGCGTCGAAAAACATTGATGTTGATTCTGTTGCCTTTATCATGCCGGCGAAGGTCGCGGCCCATGCAGCATGGCCAATTGGCACATCTTCCCTTTGACATTCTACAAGAGAGGCTCTACTCTTCTTGTAGAACGACATAGGGAAGGTCCACGACCTCCTTCAAGATGAGGTGCTCGCGGGTCTAACTAGACGACCAAGACATGCAGCCGTCCGCCATCCGATGCACCGCCATCCGATGCACCGTCATCCGATGCACATCATCCGATGCACTGTCATCCAATGCACTGTCATCCAATGTGCAGGGGCTGCGGGAGAGAAGAATGAAAGACCGCATGCTCGTAGCTCTCTGCTCGATCCTCTATTTCATCGCCGGGCTGGGCTGTGCCGAAGGGCAGGAAGTCGGCGATCCTTCGACGTCCTCGCCTCCGAGCTGGGAGGGGCTGTGGGTATCCGAGAAGAGCTTCGGTCCTCGTCTTCAGGGGCCGCTGACCTTACATCGGTCCGGCAACGGGTGGGTCGCCCGGATCCAGGGAGACACAGTAGCCGTGGATCGGACCGAGGCGCAGGACGGCTCGGTAAGTTGGTCGTTCGCCTTTTTCGACGACGGGCGATTCGTCGGCCGACAGGCGAAAGCCGGAGCCCCGATCGAGGGTCATTGGCTCCAGGCACCGGGCTTGATCGCGGGTTATCCGATCGCCACCCCGGTTCGATTGGAGCCCGCCGGCAGCCATGCCTTCGACGGCGAGATCGACCCCCTTGCCCAGGAGGTCTCCCTCAACATCTCGCTGGTGGTCGACGAAGCCGCCTCCGAGCCACGGGCGGACGACAAGGGTGCGAGGCGGTACCTCACCTTCCTTCGGAATCCGCAACGCAACCTCGGGATCTTCTTGCCCATCGAGTCGGCCACGGTGGTCGGAGATGAGATCCGTTTCGCCGACGGTGACGGTGAGTTGATGGCGGTCGGTCGGAGCATCGAGCCCGGCGAGCGATTTACCCTCAAATTTCCCCGTTTCGGTGAGACCTTCGACTTCACCCGCCGCTCCCGGCAGGACGCGCCCGGCTTCTACCCCAGACGTTCGCCGGAGAGCCCTTCCGCTTTGGTGCAACCCCCCGAGATCGAAGACGGCTGGAACACCGCCTTGCCCCGCGACACCGGCCTGGATGAGCGACCTTTGACCGAGCTGGTGAGCTCGATCGCCGGCTTTGAGCCCACCGGGCTGCGCCAGCCCTACATCCACGGGTTGCTGATCGCCCATCAAGGCAAATTGGTGGTGGAGGAGTATTTTCACGGCTACCACCGAGGGCTGACCCACGACTCCCGCTCGGCCGGCAAGAGCCTGACCTCGATCTTGCTCGGTATCGCCATCCGCAAAGGAGCTCTGCCCGGGCTCGATCAACCGGTCTATTCGCTGTTCGGAGGGGTGGAGGCCTTCGCCCATCCCGACCCCCGCAAGCACGAGATGACCGTCCGTCACCTGATCACCATGTCGTCGGGATTCGACTGCGACGACGGCAACTACGATTCCCCGGGCAACGAGGACACGATGCAAAACCAGGACGAGCAGCCCGATTGGTACCGCTATACCCTCGACCTGCCGATGGTCCGGGAGCCGGGTGAGGCGGGGGTCTACTGCACGGCGGGAATCCACCTGATCGGCGGCGTGCTGCGGGAAGCGACCGGCATCAGCCTGCCGCGATTCTTCCAGGAGGAGCTGGCGGCACCGTTGGGCATCTCCTACTACCAAATGAACCTCTCTCCGATGTATCGCGGGTATATGGGAGGCGGCATTCGCCTGCGTCCGAGGGATTTTTTGAAGCTGGGCCAGCTCTATCTCGACGGTGGCGTCTGGCAGGGTCGACGGATCGTTTCCGAAGACTGGGTGCGAGAGTCGGCCGCGCCCCACGCTTCGATCAACGAAAGCAATGACTACGGCTTCGCTTGGTGGCGCAAGAGCTATGAGGTTGGTGAACGGACGGTAGAAACCTTCTACGCCAGCGGCAACGGCGGCCAGCTGCTCTTCGTGGTGCCCGAGCTCGATTTGGTGGTTTGGATCCAGGCCGGCAACTACAGCGACGGTCGCACCCGCAACGCCTTCCGCGACCGATTCATGGGGGAGTTGATACTGCCCGCGACAATGAAAGGTGAGTAGGCTTACATAAGTAGAAGAATGGGCCGGCAAACGAGGAACAGATCCCTCAGGATCCCCACCCGGGCCGAGTCCGGCGGACGAGCTAAGATGTCGGGCGTCAGAAATCGAAAACCAGACCCGGTGGATCGGGCGGCGCTGCGACGAGGGGACTCTCTTTCACTGCGAGGCGACGGAAGTCTTTGATGTTAAAAGTCAACAACAGATCTGCCTCGATTTTCTCCGCCACCACGAGATGGAGGGCGTCAAACACAGCACCTGATGTGACTTCTGCCGCACAGCATCGAAGCAATGCTGCCTCATAGACGTCAGCGGCCATGTCGATCTGGGTAAAGAAAGGGGAAAGCATGGTAAGGGCCTCCCTTGCTTCTCCTCCCGAAAGAGCCAATGGCTCTGGAAGCCTTGTGAGAACGGACCATGTCTCAGCCGCAGCGTGCCAGCTCATGGCCCCTTCGTGGGTACCATCCGCCACGGCCTTCAACCAGATTCTTGCCCGAGTATGATGGGGGTGCGCTTCCACGATTCCCGCCACCAAGACCGAAGTATCGAAGACAATTCTCACTCGGCGAGCTCATGCAGACGGGCGAGACGGTCCTCCCGGAGCTCACGGTGATCAGGAACCGAGCCTTTATGAAGGGAACCACGAACTAGCGGAAGACCATCACTTTCCACCAAGCCGGCGGGCTCTGTGACCGGCTCAAGGACGATGCGATCCCCTTCTTCGGCCCAGCGCAGGCGACTTCCGTCCTGCAGATGGTGCCGGGCTCGGAGCTGTTCAGGGAGCGAAAGGCGACCTTTGGAATCGAGAGTGAGTACCTGGCTCATGCAACCATGGTATCACTGGGCGATACTACCCGATATGTGAGATACCGCCATTCGAGGATCGACGAAGAGCCCGGTTCTTGGTGGGACGTTGCGATAGATGGACCCGCTTCGCTTTTTGGCACACCGAGCTTTACCTCCTTCCGTAGGAACACCGTGCGAGATGCCTGCCCTCAAGCAAGTCACGTTGTTAGAGTTGCGACAGAGGACCGTTCTCCCGTGCAAAAGCCACAGCTAAGGAGTCCCCCATGCGCCCACCCATCAACGTGCTTCTTTTTGCCGTGCTGCTGATCGTCTCGGCCCAACCTCTTTCAGCGAGCGACGGCAGCCGTCTCGAACGCTGGCGGTCCGAGATTCAAGAGATCGACACCAAGTTGCGCAAGGGAAACGAGCGCAGCGCTAAACGGGCCGGCAAGGCGGCGGAGAAGCTTTGGGTCGAGGTGCGTCGGCGCGGCTGGCATGAGCCCACCCTCAATGAGATCCTCGGCGAGCTCACCGCCCAGATGGCGATTGCTCAGCTCAACCAAGGTTTGGATCAGCACCGGGCGGTCTGGCTGTTCCACAGCGCGCTTCTGTTGGACCGATCGGTCGCCGATCGAGATTGGGGAGCCTATGGTCGTGCGGGGAAGATCTTGGCCGAGGTTGAGCTGCGCGTCCTGCGCACCTCGCCGCGCGGTATGCGTGCCGTTGAGCCTCCCTTTCCCGTAGGGCGCTTCAAAAGGCCGACTTTGGCTAAAGCCGAGCGGCCGGTGGAGGTGCCGATGAATCGCAACGCCCGCCTGGAAAGACGTCTGGAGCGCCCGACGATCGAGGTGGTCGTGCGCCGCGACGGTAGCGTGTCTCATCCGGTGATCGCCATCGGCCATACGGCCAAGCCCACCGTGATTCTCGCGGCCCTCGACATGGTTTGGGCGATGGCACCCTATGCTCCCGGGCAGTTGGACGGTGAGCCGGTCGATGTGGTGTACGAGATCTCCGTCGAAGCCTTCAAATCCAATCGCTGGCACAAGATGGTCGACTACTACTGACTGCGAAGCGAATCTTTCTCGATATACAAAAGGCCCGCTGCTGAAGCAGCGGGCCTCGATCTCTCCGAAGAGAGGTCATCCAAGACGCAGGGTCTTAGAGGCAGACGCGGCTGGAGGGCTTACCACCCGAGCAGCCGTTGCAGCAGTTGCCGCAGGGCGAGCCGGCGGGATCGCAGCTACCGTTGCCACCGCTGACCGTGCAGGTCAGGGACAGGTTGCTGAAGCCGGAGTAGGCTTGGACCGCGGCCCAGAGGGTGTCGTTGCCGGAAGCGGCGCCGGTGGTGCAGCTCTCGTTGGAGTTCGCGCTGTAGCTGCCGCACTCGTTGTTGTTGCTGTTCGGGTTGGTCTCAGCGGCCTGGCCGAAGCGCAGGTAGAGGTCGGCGTCACCGTTGTTGCAGCTGGTGGAGCAGGTCACGGAGTCACCGGCGACGATGCCGTTGAGGAAGTAGTCCTGGGTCACACCGGTGTCGAGGGACACACCGTTCACGGCCTGACCGTCGAAGATCTCGATGGGTTCCGGCGGCGGCGGCGGCGGATCGTTCGGCACCTCGACAGCGTCCCAAGCGGCGTGCACGGCAGCGGCGTGGGCGCCACCGAAGACGTCGGCGGTGCAGTAGCGAGCCGCGGCGAAGTTCGAGCCGGAGGTCAAGCAAGCGACGTTGGCGTTGTAGAAGATCTGAGCGGCGGCGGCGAAGCCGATACCGTTCGTGGGCCCTGGGTTGTTGGCGCAGGAACCGTTGGAATCCGGGTGGTTGCCACCCTCGACCAGCAGCACGAAGGCCAGGTTGGCGATACCGGAGTTCCAGTGCACGCCACCGTTGTCGGAGGTGCCGGTGTAGCGGTCCGGGTAGCAGTCGTAATCACCGACGGAGGACGGGAACGCCATGTCGCGCAGACCGTCGCCCGGGATGGCCGGGGTGTAGATGTCCTCGCCGAGCAGCCAGATGTCGGCGCCGGTGGCACCTTCTTGGCGATCGACCAAGGCACCGAAGATGTCGGACCAGGCTTCGTTCAGGGCGCCGGACTCGTTCTGGTAAATGAGGCCGGAGGAACGCTCGGTCACACCGTGGGTCAGCTCGTGGGCGACCACGTCGGCGTCTTGGGAGAGCGGCACGAAGGTGGTGCCGTCGCCGTCACCGTAGGTCATCTGGGTGCCGTCCCAGAACGCGTTGTTGTAGTTGCGGTCGTAGTGCACGCGGGAGATCAGGGTCATGCCGGCGTCGTCGATGGAATCGCGACCGTGCTCGTTCCAGTAGTAGTCGTAGGTGGCGATGGCGTAGTTGTGGGCCGAGTCGATGGCCAGGTCGCCGGTGTTGATGGCGTTGCTGGAGGTGGAAACCGTGCTGCAGTTCTTGGTCTTCTGGTTGCAGTCTTGGGTCTCGAGGGAGCGGGCGTAGTGGAATTGCGGGTGACGGGCGGCGACTTTGCCGGTGAGGGCGTCCATGAAGACGATATCCCGTTGCGGACCCTGGGCGTCGACGTATTCGACGGTGGTGCGCCAGGAGAGGATCGGGTTGCCGGCACGCAGCACGTAAACGAGGTCATAGGAGCCGACGCGTTGGCGGTTGGCTTTGCCCAGAGCGGAGAAGGCGGCTTCAGGAGCGACCTTCGGCGAGATGGCAGCCCGGGCGCCCTTGGCGAAGTCGCCGTTGAGGCCGTAGATGGCGCCGTCGGCGTGGACGTGCATGACCATGTCACCGCCGACCACCTCGAGACCGTTGAGCTTCTGCTGGAAGCGCACATGCATGCCGCCGAGCTCGTCGGTAACGAGCTGGGTGACGACCATCTCTTCGGTGCCGTCGGCGCCCAAGCGCTCCATCATGATGCCCTGGATGGCCATCTGGGCGGAGCCTTGAAGGTTGCCCTTGGCCATGCTGAGGTAGCCGAGCTCACCGGAGAGCTGGCCACCCATCGCGAGCGCGGGCAGGAAGGCGATGATAAGAAGGACAATTGACGAGCGTCTTAGCATAACGTGCGACCTTTCAAGAAGTCCTGCGCAGGCTGCGATTGCGACTTGGCCTGCATTGTGAAGGAAGCGAGTGCTTCCGATGTCATTTGCTCAATAGAGTGAGGGGGCGGTGGAAGAAATATAGGCGGAGGAGAAAAAACGGTAAAAAAGTTCGAATTTTTTTGAGCTCAGCCCCTACGAGGCGTGACCAGAGCCGGTCGGCGGCTTCGAATCTGATGCTGGTGCCTTGTGCTATTCTCTGCATTCACAAGACTTCGAGGTGATCATGCGGCGGGGCGAGAAGCTCATTTATCTGTGTCTATTTCTGGTCTCCGGGGCCTGTGGCCTGACCTACGAGATCATCTGGAGCCGCCTCCTGGTCTTTGTTTTCGGTGGCACGACCTTCGCCATCACCACGGTGTTGACCTGCTTTATGGGCGGCCTCGCCCTGGGTAGCTGGCTCGCCGGGCGCTTCACTTCCCAGGAGAGCGCGGGCGGTCGTCCCGAGCGGCTCTACGGGGTGCTCGAGATCCTCATCGGGCTCACCGCGCTGCTCGTTCCGACCCTGCTGGAGCACAGCACCGTGATCTATCGCGCCCTGGTCGGCGCCTTCGGGGAGAGCTTCCTGCTGATCACTATTGCGCGGATTCTGATCAGCGGGATCATCCTGCTGATTCCGACTTGCGCCATGGGCGCGACCCTGCCGTTGCTCGCCAACGCCTTCCATCGCTACGTGCCGTCCGGTCCGAAAGCGGACGGTGTGAGCACGGAGCACAGCGCTTCGGGGAGTGACGGTGTCGGCGGCAACGTGGCGATTCTCTACGGCGCCAACACCTTCGGCGCTTTCGTGGGCTGCGCCACGGCCGGCTTCTTCCTCTTGCCCCGTCTCGGCCTCAGTGCCTCGACTTGGACCGTGGCGGCCCTGAATCTACTGGCCGGCACCGTCGCCCTTTGGATCTCCCGTCGGCCGATCGAGCCCGCGACCGAGCTCGATCCTGCGATTGAGGCGCAGCCGGTGGAGCCACCCTCAAAGCTGGCTCAGGGCAAGAAAACGGTCAAGAGCAAGACGCTCAAGAGCAAAAAAGGGTCGAAAGGCAAGAAAGGAAAGGCAAAGGCACGCCGGAGCGGAGAAGCGGAACCGTCGGCCGGTTTGGATCGTCGGCTTCTGCTTTTGCTCTACGGGCTTTCCGGCTTCGCCGCCATGGCCTATCAGGTCGCCTGGACCCGGGCCTTGATCCTCTCCATGGGCTCGTCGACCTATTCCTTCAGCACCATCGTCAGCTGTTACATCTTCGGTCTGGCGGTTGGCAGCCTAGTGATGGCGCGACGGGTCGATCGTCTGCGCCGGCCCTTGCACGTGGCGGGTTTCCTCCAGATGACGATCGCGCTCGCAGCTCTTTTCGTGGTGCCGCTTTTCGGTGAGATGCCTGGTGTCGTCGCCAAGGCCACCTCGGGTGGCGCCGCTTTCATGGATGTGCTGCTGCTGGAGGCCATGTGGGTCTTCGGCTTGTTGATCGTGCCGACCCTGTGCATGGGAGCGCTCATGCCGCTGATCTGCCGGGTCTACGATCCGACCCCCGAGAAAGTCGGTCGGAGCCTCGGTGACGTCTATGCCGCCAACACGGCGGGCACCATCTTAGGGTCCGCGGTGGCGGGATTCGTCCTGGTGCCCTGGAGCGTCATGGGCATGGAGCGCACCATCCACCTCGCCTCCGGCCTCAATCTGCTGGTCGGTACTTGCTTTCTGCTCGCCCCGATGGTCTCGGGCTGGAGCGCGACCTCCAAGGCCGACAAAAAGTCCCTTGCCGGGCGTCGCGTGCTCGTGGCCGGGGTTTGGATCCTAGCCGCCCTGGCGGTCGGGCTCACGGAGCCCTGGTCGCGAGAGACCATGACCTCCGGTCCTTATCTGGGCCGCGCCGCGTCCTCCGAGCAGTGGGAGATCGTCTTCTACCGGGAGGGGATCGACGCCACCGTCTCGGTGGGCGAGTCGCAAGACGGCGACTTCACCATGTCGGTCAACGGCAAGCCCGATGCCTCGACCCTGCCGGACGACATGGTCACCCAGGGGCTGGCCGGCGTGATACCCATGCTGCAACGACCGGACGCCCGCGACGTCTGCTTGATCGGTCTCGGCTCGGGGGTGACGGCGGGGGCGATCCTCGCCTTCGACATCGAGCGACTCGACTTGGCCGAGATCTCCCGGGCGGTGATCGACGGCAGCCGTTTTTTCGATGACGTCAGCCAGGCACCTCTCGACGACCCTCGCCTGCACATGCACCGCAACGACGGTCGCAATCTGCTGTTGCTCAGCGATCGCCGCTACGACGTGATCGTCTCCGAGCCGAGCAATCCGTGGATCAGCGGCATCGCCAACCTCTTCACCCGGGAATTCTTCGAGCTCAGCCGCGACCGCTTGAAACCGGGCGGCATCCACGCCCAGTGGTTGCACGGCTACTCCATGCATCCGGACAACTTCGCCGCCGTGCTGCGCACCTTGAACGAGGTCTTCGGACACGTCCAGATCTGGGAAATGGCGATGAACGACTATTTGATGATCGCCTCCACGGAGCCCTTCGAGATCGACGTCGAGGAGCTTTACTTCCACATGGCCCAGCCGGATCTGCAGCGGCTTTTGGAAAAGATCCACATCACCCATCCCCTGCAGATCGCCCAGCATTGGGTGGGCCGTGCCGACACCATGACGACCTGGCTCGACGGAGCCCGATTGCTCACCGACGACCACCCCTACCTCGAGTTCAGCGCGCCGCGTTTCCTATTGTCGTCCACCCAGGGTGAGGTGGCGGAGCGGCTCTTCGAGGCCGAGGGTTTGCCGTCCCTGGTGGATCCGGACGGCCCCCTGGGAGAGCGCTTCCTGGCCGGAGCCCAGGGGTCGAAGATTCGCGGTCGGGCCATTCGCGTGGCCCAGAGAGCCCGGGAACAGGGAGACGTGGACGCCGCCGTGCACGCATTGGCCGAAGCGGCCGACGCGGTGCCGGAAGACCTCCGGAGCCTGGTCGCGATCCTGGTGGAGCTTCGGTCCCTCGCGGAGGGTAGCGCCGACGGCAAGGTCCGTGATTTGCAGACCCGCCTTTTGCAGGTCGACATCGAGAAATGGCCGTTCACTCGGGTCGACCCCTGGCCGATGGCGGAAGGTTTCGCCTACGCCGGTCGCAAGCTGCTCGATGAGGGGGGCGATGTGGACGAGGCCACCGCGCACCTCTTGCGAGCTTGGCTGCGGGAGCCCTCCGAGGGTCGAATTATGTACGACTTGGCGCGGGCCTATTCCCTCCGGGGGGATCTCGAGCGCGCCCAAGCTCTGCTCGAGCAAGCCAAGGTGGACGGCTTCGCGACCTCGGAAAAGATCGCCGCGGAGCCTCTTTTCGATCCCCTGCGGCAAGCGGATAGGATCTCCCCGTGATGTATCGGTTCTCTGATGTTTAGGATCTCGGACCCACAGGATCTCGCCATGACCCACAGAATCACCCGCAGAATCATCCACAGTATCAGCCACAGTATCAGCCACAGTATCAGCCACAGCATCTCGGTCTCGTTGCTCGTCTTGCTCGTTTTCGTCTCGCTCGTTCTCGTTTCTATGCCGATCCTTGGACAGTCTGAGCCTCCCCAGCCAGTGGACACCGAGCTGCTCGAGCACATCCAACACCAATGTTTGCTCGCCTACACCCCGGAGATGTTGGGCGAGCTTTACGGCTCCGAAGCGACCGCCGACCCAGCCGACGACGCTGAAACCGCCATCAACCGGATGGTCGACGTGATCGATCTCGACAAGGGGCGCTTCTTTCCGTTTCTGCTCGAAGATGTGGCGGAAGCGTTCCAGGCTTACATCCAACCCGGGACGCGATTTCTCGATCTGGGTAGCGGTGACGGCCGGGTGGTTTTCCATGCGGCAGCCCTCGGCGCTCATGCCACCGGCATCGAATACGATCCACAAATCTTCGCGGTCAGCCAACAGGCCCGGAAAACGCTCGGCCAGACCCTCGCACGGGGTGAGGTGAAGCTGATCCAAGACGATTTCTTCAATCACCCCTGGTCGGGTTACGATGTGATTTTTTACTTCGACCAAGGCAGCTTCGACCAACATCGTTTGCGCAAGAAAATCTTTTCTGAGCTCGATCCCGGGGCGCGGCTGATCGTCGGCCATCAGCGGGTTCCCTTTCCCGGTCTGGAGCTGGAAACCACCTTCAAAGTGCTCCATGTTTACCGTCAGGCCGAGAGCCTCGCCGAATACAACCCCAAGCTCAAGGATCAGACCTTCCAAGAAGTGCGCGAGGTCTACGCTTTCCTAGAGGATTGGTACAACGGCGAGATCGAAAAGACCGAGGATCACTTGGCCCGCTATGGCGATGTCTTGCAACGCGGGTTTCAAGTGGTCGATCCACGGGGTGCGAGCATGAACCGCGGCCTGGTCCTCGACACCTTGCGCGGGACGCACGGCAAGTGGCGAGACGCCGAGGAGCCCGGCAAGATCGAAATCGCCAATCTCGAGCTCCAATTCATCGTCGACTCCGTCGTCGCCGTGACCTTCGACGAGTACCACAGCGCCCACCATCAGACCCGCCGATTCAAAACCACGGCCGTCTTCCGCATCCGGCACGGCACGCCCAACGGAGTGGAATGGCTGCACCTGCACCAAAGCGACCTCCGGCTCGTCATCGTGCGCGAGGACTAGCCGGCGCGGGCATTGCTTCGGGGGCAACCATGATCGGAGAGTAGAGCGAATAGAATGAATCGGGTGGCCTACTCGTTCCAGATCGCTTCGAGCTGCTTCATGAGCTCAGGATCCGCCAGCTGGGTTTCCGAAAAGCTGTCCCACCGGACCTTGGCTTGCCGAAAGTCGGTACCCACCAGGGTCGTCTCGCGAAAGTCGCAGTGCAGGAGATCTACTCCTCGCAGCACGGCGTAGCTCAAATCGGCTCCGGCCAAATAGGCTGAAAGCTTGGAATCGGTGAAGTCGGCGTAGATCAGACGGGCGTGGAGCATGGAGACGTAAGAGAGGTCAGCGCCCTTCAAGGTGGCGCCTCTGAGGTCGGCAAAGCGAAGCTTAGCCTCCCGGCAGGCGGCTCTTTCCAGATTCGCTCCCCTCAGGTCGACCCGATTGAGCCAAGCTTCGTGAAGCTTTGCGCTTGTGAAGTCGGCGCCACGGGCATCGCTTCCATAGAGATCGGCACTTTTTAGATCTGCGCTGCTGAAACTCACACGTCGAAGATCGCAACGTCGCAGATCGGCGTGGCAGAGGTTCGTATTTGAGAAATCGAATCCGTATAGATCGGTGCCTTCCAGCTGGGCGCGCTCCAGATTCGGTTTCAGCTCCGGGGTCTCGCGGCGCCAAGCGTTCCAAGCGGCTGAGCCCCGGCGAAGCATGTTCAAGTCTAGTGATGGGGCCATAGATCAACCCGCCACGATAATCAATCGGACCTTGGTGTCGGCAGCGGGCTTCAGAGCTTCTATCGGTTTGAAGATGGTGGTGTCGATAGTTTGCGCGATCCCTTTCGGTGCGTATTTGTGCACATGGGCGACGTATTCGTCGTAGTCCAACCAAAACTCGCTTCCCCAATGCATCAGCCCTGCATAAACCTCTTGGCTGACGTCCGGAGGAAAGCCCGAATACCAGCTCGGCCAATCGACTCCAGCCTTGGCGCTGAGGTCGTCGATATATCCGGCGTGCATGCACATGGCTTTCCAAGAGCCGTTTGGCAGCTGCATCTCTGCATGGAATTCGTACACTAAGCTCACGGCTTCGATCTACCTTTTCGGCCTTCCTTCGCCGCAGGGTGATTTGTGGGTCGGCCCTCAGGGAACCACGCGCTCGATGTTACCAGCCCGGTGACCAGCTTCCGGAGCTGAGCTCCGAAAGTCGGATGCCTGGACGGTCGAGCTCGCGGTGAAGAAAAGCTCACAAAGGTGAAGGGGTTGCGATATCGAAAGCGCGTGGGGAGATGTCAGCGGAGGAATCGCGGCGACCGATCGGCGGCGACGCGACCTTCAACCGATGATCTTCACCAGTAGCGCGTGATCGCGCTGGGAGCCACCCATGCAAAAACAACCTTTGAGAGCTCGATACGGTTTTATCTTTTCCGACGGCTACTCCCGATGGACTTTGATCGCTCTGGTTTTGGCGACCTTCCTGATAGCCCCGGGGGTCTTCGCGGGCCCAGGCTCGGTCTGGACCGTCGAGAGCACCTACGGCACGCCGCTGTGGACGCCGACGGCCGCCTACGACTACCAAAATGGGCGTTATTTGGTCGCCTATACGGACAACGACGGTCCCGGCAACAGCACGTGTACTTATGCCAACTCGTGCCGCGCCAACGTCACCGCCCGTCTCTTTTCCGAGGACGGCACCTTCATCCGCCAGGCCATTCTCGCCAACACCGGCTACGAGGCCCAGAAGGATCCTCACGTGGCCTACAATCGAAGTCTTGAGGAATACTTTGTCGTGTATTACGACAACACCCGCGGAGACGTACAAAATCAATGTCAATACAACTCCGAGATCTACGGTGTGCGTGTCGACAAGAACGGTTATGTGATCCCCAACAGTCACGTCAACCTTTCGGGCACGGCTTATCAGGATTGGCACAACGTGCGCCCGCGCGTGTCGTGGAATCCGGTGAATTCGCAATACCTCGTCGCTTGGCAAACCGCGACCATGTCGAGTGTGTGCCAACACGGTATCGGCGGTGCCGACTGGCGGATCCGCGCTCGCCGGGTGACCAGCGCGGGCAGCCCCACCGGCAGTATCTTCTCGCCTTCGGTCGACTCCTCCGCCCGCGGCGAGCGTCCCGACGTGCAGGTGAGTTATTGGACCGGAGACTATCTGGTCGCCTGGAAAGACAGCCGGATGGGAAGCGGTCAAGATACCCACATCATCGGTGCCATGTTGTTGAAAAACGGCGCGCGCAAATTCAGCTGGGATCTGCTGATCGGCTCCTCGGAGCTGCACGACGACGGGCCGAAGCTGGAGTACAACTACCACTCCGACGAGTGGCTCGCCACCTGGTTCTCGATCGAGGATTCCAACGGCGGTGACATCTGGGCTCAACGACTGCGCGGCTCGGACGCCAACTGGGTCGGCGACCCGAAAAAGGTTTACAACGGCACCAGCGTCCGGCGGGGCGGCTGGCCGGCGGTCGAGCACTGCGGATCGAGCGACAAGATCTACTTCGCCTACGAGCGCTCCGACGGTCGCGTGGACTACAAACAGCTCTCCTCGGACCTTTCCACCGAGCAGTCTTCCGGCATCATCACCACCAGCGGCAAGGCCGCAGCCTTCGCGGACGACCACTGCGTTTGGAATACGGGCAAAGGGTTGGTGTTGTGGGAGAGTCGGGAGTCGAATGTGGTTCAGACTTCACCGGAGATCAAAGATTCGAATATCTATGCTCGAAATCTCGACTGAGGTAAAACGCAAGCCTTGAGACGAAACCCGGAGTCGAATCGGCTCCGGGCTTTCGGTTTTGGTTGAGCTCGTGGGTCCGCGGGGTGTTCGAGGTTTCAATGATCCTCCGAAGGTCGGATTTGCATCTGAAAGCAACCGCTCTGGGCCGCCCTGTAGAAGGCAAGCCTAAGAGTAGCCTCGAAACTATTTTGTGTGGGAGGGCTGGCTCGAAGAGTTTTCCACAGGTAAAAGTTTTTGGCTCCTATGTCCACGAAATCCTTCGGAGGAATCAAGCGTCGTCATCGATTCGATGTGCTTTAGCCTGATTTCATGTGATCTGTCGCATTGACGTCGTTGAGTGCGTGGTACTAGGTGGAGCGGGAGCTTGATGGGGAGGAGCTGTTATGGCGGAGACTAGCTGCATGGCTGTCAGAGAATGAGAGAAGGGTCTTCTTGAGCCGGTTTTGTGACGCTTTCCGCGTGAGGAGCACATGATGTGTTTAGGTGAACTTTTCACGACGGAAAATGAGAGTACCGACATGAAGCAAAAAATACTCGTCCTCACCGCGATCCTTTTCCTGGGACCGCTGGTTTCCATCGGCTCGGCCACGCAGGGTGGACCGGGGCCGTCTTCTCTTGTTCTCGAGCTGGTGCCGGGCAGCCGAGTGGCTCTCGAAGCCGGGCTTTGTGCCGGCAGTGACGGTGGCGGGCCGAAGCTCGATCAAATCATGCTCGACGATGTCGATACCGGCGGCGGCAACGGCAAAGCCCATTGGATCTTCGAGCTCGGGGAGACGGGGGGTGGCAGCGAATACACCTTGCGGCCGGTGCAGGGTTGTTCCGACGGCGGGCAGGTCTACACCCAATGCGGTGTTTGGAATGTGAAAATTTCGCTGGATGTGCCGTCGGGTCCCACCGGCCTGATGGTGCTGCATCCAGATCCGGCCGGCTCTGGCGGGATGGCTCGGGGCGAGGTGGAGATTCCGCTGAATATCGAATTCACGGAGGCCGGCTCCGGCATCGTCAAGCAGGTCGAGCATGACTTCGTCTATTACATCCGCGCCCCTTGGGCGACGACCCGCGGGCCAGACGCCTGGGAGTCCTCGGCGCCTTTCCCCATCGACACCGACTGCGACGGGGTGCCCGACGAGCAGGCGCCGCCGACCACGGGGGCCCCAGCGTTGGGATGGATGGAGGATGCGACGTCGAGCGAGCCGATCCGCGGCCTGATGTGCGGAGCGGGTGAGGAGGTCGGGGGATGGCTGTGCGGTAGCCCGGTGGTCGAGCCGCCGGACGACGCCGGCGATGGGGGTGACCTTGGAGATCCCGGTGAAGGAGGCATGCCATGACCGCAACGGAAGTCCATCCCTTTCCGTCGATTCGCGGGCACGCTATACTGCTACAGCATAGAGCGCCCGATATGAACGACTTCCCTTTGCCTTCAAACACAGACGTGGGTTCTTCTGACCCGGTGGCTTCTGACCCGGTAGCTACCGACGCTGCCTCGTCGGCAGCCGTGGCCGAAACCCTGCCGCCCGACCAAGTGACCGAGCTGTTGGTGGCCTGGAAGAGCGGACGGAACGAGGCGTTGGAGACGCTTATGCAGACGGTGTATCGAGAGCTGAGAGCCCTGGCCGGCGGCATGTTCCGGTCCGAGTCCAGCCGACACACCCTGCAACCCACGGCGTTGGTCCACGAGGCCTTTCTCCGGCTGGTGGACCAACAGCGGATCGAGTGGAAATCCCGAGCGCAATTCTTCGCCGTGGCCGGCTGTTTGATGCGACGCATCCTGGTGGACCACGCTCGGGCCAGGGTTTCGAGCAAGCGCGGAGGTGGCGCGGTGCGCGTGACCCTCTCTGATTCGCCGGTGGAGGGAGATCTCGGCTTGGAGCAGCTGATTCAGCTGAGCGACGCCCTCGACGAGCTGGCGAGCTTCGACGAGCAGCAGGCGCGAGTGGTGGAGTCTCGTTATTTCGCGGGCATGACCATCGAGGAAACCGCCGACGCGCTCGGCATCTCGCCCGCCACCGTCAAACGCGAGTGGACGTGCGCGCGGGCCTTCTTGCTCGGCAAAATGAACGGGCTGGGCAACATGAGCGGGCAGTAGACCGAGGGAGGGCGTCGAGGCTCAGTGGATCCAAAGGTTTGGCGCCGTCTCAAAGACGATTTCTTGAAGGCTATTGAGCTCGACGAGGACGGCCTCGTCGAGCTTTTGCGTGCCTACGATCCCGAGCTGCGCCCGAAGCTCGAAGAGATGCTGCGCGGCCACGGCATCGAGTCGAGCTTCCTCGATCGTCCGTTGGCGGCCCCCGAGGCCGAGGAGCCGCCGCCTCCGCCGGAGCGCATCGGCCCCTATCGACTGGAACGGCTCTTAGGTCGCGGCGGCATGGGCGAGGTCTTTCTCGGCCGCCGGGAGGACGGAGATTTCCAGCAGCGGGTGGCGATCAAAATGCTGCGCGGCTGGTTTCACGCCGAGGTCTCGACCCGTCGATTCCGGGTGGAGCGTCAGATCCTGGCGCGGTTGGAGCATCCCAATATTGCCCGGTTGTTGGACGGCGGCAGCACCGACGACGGCCGCATGTACTTGATCATGGAGCACGTGGACGGCGTGCCCATCGATCAATATTGCGACCGTCATCGGCTTTCCGTGGCGCAGCGCCTTCGCCTCTTCGAGAAGGTGTGCTCGGCGGTGGCTTTGGCCCATCGAAGCCTGGTGGTGCACCGGGATCTGAAGCCGGCCAACATCTTGGTGACGGAGGACGGCGAGCCCAAGCTGCTGGATTTCGGCATCGCCAAGCTGCTGGGTGACGGGGCGGCCGGCGACCTGGGCGAAGGCCCCGGCATGACCGCCACTTGGCAGCAGCCCATGACCCCCGAATATGCGAGCCCCGAGCAAGTCGCCGGCCGGCCGATCACCACCGGCACGGACATCTACGCCCTCGGCGTTTTGCTCTACCGGCTGCTGACCGGGGTGTCGCCCTACCCGGAGACCGACGGCGACGCGGCGCAGGTGCTGAAGGCGGTCCGTCGGGGGGAGATCATCCGTCCGAGCAGCCGGGTGGTGGCCGAGGGTGGCGACTCTGAGACCCAGCGGGCTCGGGATCGGCGGACCGAGCCCAAGCTGTTGGCCCGTCGGTTGCGGGGGGATCTCGACGTCTTGATCGCCACCGCCCTGCACCGGGATCCCGAGCGGCGTTATCCGTCGGTCGAGCGCTTGGCGGAGGACGTGCGGCGCCATTTGGACGGCCTGCCCATCAGCGCCCGTCCCGACACGCCGGCTTATCGCTTGAGCAAATTTCTTCGCCGCCAACCGTTGATCGCTGCCGCGGCGCTGTTGGTGGTGCTCTTCGCGGCGGGCATGACCGTGCTTTCGGTGCAGCTGGCTCGGCAGCGGGATCGTTTGCAACGGGAGCAGGCGAAGTCCGCGGAAGTGGTGGACTTTGCCGTCGGCCTCTTCGAGGTCACCGATCCCGATGAATCACGGGGTCGCACGGTCACTGCCCTCGACCTGCTCGAACGGGGCGCCGAGCAAGCGCGATCGGAGCTCGCCGGCCAGGGGGATCTCCAGGCCATCATGCTCGATTTATTGGGTGAGATGCACCTCAACCTCGGTCTATTCGACGACGCCCGACCGTTGCTCACGGAAGCTCTCGAGCTGGCGGAGAAGCATTTTGGTCCCGACTCGGAGCAGGTGGCTCAAACCTTGGACAATCTGGCCGCGGTCTACCGCCACCGGGGGGAGCTGACGGCCGCCGAAGCCCTCTACCAGCGAGCCCTGGAGATCCGTCGTCGGCTGCACGGCGACGCTGACTTTCGCCTGGCGGAAAGTCTCAACAACCTGGGGGTGTTGCGCTGGCGTCGGCAGGATCTCGAAGGAGCGCGATCGCTGATCGCCGAGGCGTTGGAGGTGACGCGCGCGGCTCGCGGGGGCGACGACCCCGAGGTGGCGAGCGCGCTCAACAACCTGGCGGCGCTTTACCAAGCGAGCGGGGATCCAGCGGATCTCGATCCGGCGGTGTCGCTGCTCGAGCAGGCGATCCGGATCAACCGACGCACCGCCGGGGCGGACGCTCCGAGCCTCGGTGTCCAGCTTCAGAATCTCGGTCAGCTGCGCCGCCTACAAGGACATCTGAACCTTGCGGAGTCGGCGATTCGGGAAGCCCTGTCGATTCTGGAGCCGGCCCTCGGCGAAGCCCATCCCCAAACCCGCTCCGCGCGCGCCGGATTGGCCGGGGTGCTGCGCGCCGACGCCCGCCTGGGCGCGGCGTTGGGGCAGCTCGAAAAGGCCGTAGCGGCCACCCAGCCGGCGGAGGGTGAGGCGGTGCATCCGCGGGAGGTCACCCTGCGCAACTCCCTGGTGCAGGTGTTGGTGGATTTCGGTCGTCCCGAAGCGGCCGAAAGGGTGCTGGCGGAAGCGGCAAGCCTTCAGCCGCGATTCGGAGCCGAAGACATCGCCATTGCGCTGGAGCACAATCGGGCCCGTCTCGACGCCGCCGAAGGGCGCGCGGCGGACGCCATCCAGCGTCTCGAAGGCCTGCGGAGCCATGTCGACAGCGAGCGCCGCCGGGTGGGACTCGGCTTGGATCTGGCGTCGATTCTGCTGCGAGCAGACCGAGCCCAGGAGGCTGCGGCCGTGCTCGACGAGGTGGACCGGCTGCAAGAGAAGCTGCTGCCGGCGAATCACCCGGATCGCGTGCACCCGCTGTTGCTGCGCGCCGCGGTCGAGCGTCGGGCCGGACGATCCGCGGACCTACCGCTCGCGGAGGCCAGACGGCTCGCAGAGGCCAGACGGCTCGCCTCCCGTGCCGCCGGCAAGGGCAGCTGCCTAGCAGCGGCGACCGCCGCGTGGCCGGAGCGGCCGAGCCTTCCGGGATGCGGATTCCCGGCGGCCCTCCACCCTTGACGGAATATATTTCGAATTTTCTGAGCCGGTTTTTCGAGCTTCTCCGCGTGAGGGGTGAACGTCGACCCACGACGTCGAATCCAAACACACCCCTTGAAGGAGCAACTGATCATGCAAGCTATTTCCAACCCCCGTGCGCCCCGTGGACGCCTCGTTTTACGCACGCTCGGCGTCGCCGCGGTGGCCGCGACCCTGGCCCTGTCTTCGGCCGGTGCCGCTCAGGAAGCCGACCCCGACGTGCCGAAGGCCACCGACTTGGGAGGTCTGCTCGAAGCTTGGCAAGGCGCCACGCGGCCGACCGAGCTCAGCCTGGCGGAGCACGTCTCCGAGCACTACCCGGAATGGCTCAGCGCCTGGACGGATCAGGCGGCCGGCTCTCTCGGTGGCCCGTTGGTGGCGGTCTACGAGGACCTGCGACCGGAGTGGCTCGAAGCTTTCCGATCCGACTATTTGGAAAGCTCGGACGATGGGGTTGCCGAAGGTGACGACGGGTCGTTCGTCGACTATCTGGTCCACTATCAGCCTGAGTGGCTCGCCCAGGTCGAGCGGGATCTGACCGAGCTCGGTGAAGGCCAAGATCTGGAGACCTTCATCGGAAAGAACGACCCCGAGGTCATCACCGAGCTGGAGATGCGCAACGACTCCTTTTACGCCGAGCCTATCGGTTTCATCGAGTGGGTGACCACCTACACCAACGACCCGGTGGCTCTCGGCCAAGCCCATTCCTACGTGAACGACATTCTCGACGGCGACGGCTCTACGGGCAGCAGCTCCACGGGCGGTGCCTCGACCTGCACCTGTCGGATCATCGCGTCGGGGGTCGAGCTGCCCGGAAGCCAAGTGGACGTTCATAATCCAAACTACGAGGATAAGCGCAACAACGGCACCTGGAAGGAGTGGCGTCATGGTTATTTGACCCAGCGCGGAGCCGCCCAACGGCTCGGCACCAGCCGCTTCATCCGGAACACTGACAACCAGCTATCCATGAACAATGTGGCTTCGTCGGCCACCATCTCCTTCCGTATGTCATGCACCCGTCCATCCGGTAACGACGTCGTGCAATGCGATCAAGGGATCGGCTGCTCGGCGGATGTCAAAGTGAAATCGAAATTCAGCTCCGCGTTTGAGGTCTACAACGACGCGACTCGCGCTTATCCGTGGCATTCGATTTCCAGCTCCGCGACGGCCGCGAATGTGGGAGTTTTGAAGATGAATCCGGGCTCGGCCAATGAGAGCGTGTTGTTCGAGAAAGGTCTCGCTCTGGAGCGTACGTACAACACCTCAGCGAGCGCGGGCAGCGTTTTGGCCGGAATCAAGTCCGCCTACAACCTTTATCAGACCATCGACAACGCCGGCGGCGATGTGGGTGCCATCCTTACCAACATCGACGATCAGGACGTTCAGAACATTCTCGGCATAGCGACTGTCGACGGTTCTCGCGGTACCAGCAACCAGAACCTTCACGTCCAATACAGCAACGCAGGTGCCGCTCCGTTCGTTATCTCCAACGGTGAAGAAGCGGTCTTCGAGATCAGCTCCATCGCCAAAGCCGAGTCCATCGGCAACGGCAAGACCAGCGACGGCCGGACCCGCTCCTCCAACAGCTACTTCTTGGTGGGTGTGGCCAACAACTTCAGCTGCACTGGTGCGGCACCGCCCAAAACCACCGCCGCATGGACCTACAATTCGGTTTGGCAGGCTCCCTTCAGCGCCGCCAGCGCTCGTGGCGCGGCCGAGGGATTCATCTACAGCCAAACCGGCACGCAAGTCAGCGCCCCGGGTTACGCCGGGCATTGGACGGCCCCCTGACCCGCTCGCACCTCGGATCTGAGGCCGGCGGCGAGTTTTACCCCTTGGCTCGCCGTCGGCCCGGTCTTTTCTCTTCGTTTCAATCGTTTGTCTTCGCTTCAATCGTTGCCCATTGCGAAAAACCCTTCTGTGTGAGCATCCGAGAAAAACCTTTCGACACTCGCGATCCCCGGGTTGTTTCGATCTTCGAGCCCTGGATCGCCGGATTTTCTCTTTTTGTGCTCTGGGTTGAGCCGGTTTTTCGACCGTTTACGCGTGGGGAACGAGCTGCTGTTTCGCAGCTTCAATGCATTTAGGAGGTTTCATGCACATTCCATCCACGCCAACGAGAAGCATCCGTCAGCAGGTGTTTCGACTCACCGTCCTCTTCGCCCTCTTCTTCTGCCTGGTCATCGGCGCCTCGCGGCTGCCCGCTGCGCCGTTGCAAGGCGGCTGTGCCGGCTCCAACGGCACCTTGCCCATCGGCAACCCGGGGGAAGCCGGGTACGCCTGGAAGGCCGAGCTGAGGAATTGGCTCGCCGGTTTGACGATTTCTCAGCTCTCGTACCAAGGCCAACCCACCCGCATCAAGCCGCCCTACGAGGAATACAGCTGGTACCCGAGCTGGGTGAGCTCCGGGGATTGCGAGAATACTTACACCAACATGTCCTCACCGCCGACGCTGAACGCCGCGGAACGGACCTTCATCGAGCAGTACTACACCATGTGGCTGACCGAGCGTCGGTCCGGTTGGTACGACGAGGCCCTGCGCATCGATCCTCGACATTTCACCCTGGCCGATATGGAGAATCAGACGACCTGCCAGGTGGATACTCCTCAATTCCAATGGGACGGAAACCCTTCCTGGATCTCCATGTGGGAGTATCCCGGCAATCCGTTCTTCAGTGATTCAATCGTCCGCCCGGCGCTCAAGAAACGGCTCGGCAGCTGGCTGGCACTTCAGCTGATCATGCTCGAATGGTCGGCTTGGGACGAAGCGAGTCAGGCCATCCCCTTGGCGACGGCGCCGGTCACCCACGCCGGTCGCAACTACCATCATCCGAATCCGGTGGTGATCGGCGGCGTCGGCGGCAACAACGACATGGGCATCGTTTTGACGGGTCTGGCGTCGGCTTACCAGGCCGTTCAAAACGAGCCTTGGTTCCAAGGCAACCTGGCCGCGGCCTTCGAAAAAGGGCTCTTGACCCAGGCCGAGCGTCTCCACATCGCGGGTTATTGGTCCCAGCACGGCAATCGGGCGATTCCCATGGTCAGCGGTCTACAGCTGGTCTACGAAGCGACCGGCAATACGGACGCGGAGGTTTGGTATTTGGACGCCATGGAGCACGTGTTTACGCCGAGCACGTTTTTCCCCGCGGGTTATATGACCCAAGATTTTCGCTACGACCCGGGTTACAGCCAGATGGATCCCCACGCGGCGGTGCGGGTTTTGATGAACCATTCGGGCTCGACCACGGCGTCGGCGCTGGTGGACCTCTACGATGCGGCCTATCGGATGCACGATCTGCGGGCCCATATGGTCTTGGGCGACGTCACTGGTTTGATGTTCGGCCCGTCGGCCATGAGCACGCGGACCGGTGGTGGCGCCAACAGCAACGGCAACGAGCCGACCGCTGATCCCATGCGCTTGATGACCCAGCTCTACGCCGCCGAGCTGGAGCTGCCGTTCGCCGATCCCGGGCTGCGCGATTGGCCGGATTTCGGGCAATACGCCATCACCGGCTACCCGCCCTACACCCGAACCGTCGATCCGTTGGACCCGAGCCGGGATCTGCATGTGGTGCTGGCCTGCCGCTTCGCGCCATTGCATCAGGTGGGTGGTCAGAATTGGTCGAATTCGGCGAGCGCGGCGGTGCCGTGGCCCGATCAGCCCGGTCCGCGGGGTTATAACCGCCCGTGGACCCTGGTCTTCGATCACGTGGTGCCGTCGACGGGCAGCCTGATCGAGAAGCGGGCGCAGCGGGTGAATAACGACCCCACGGCCAATCTGCTGCCCTACGAGCTGGAGGGTCCGTATCTTCGGTCGTTCGAGGATGAGATCGTCTTCGCCAAATTCGGCGGCTCCGGTGTCTATGAAGAGCGAGGATGGAATATTTGTGTCGATCACGACGACTACCACGGCGATGACAGCGATCTGGCGGCGATTCTGCACCTCGGACCGGTGGTCGGCAACAACAGCGCGTTGCCTTACGGCTACGGTGGTGGTCAGCTGGCCGGTTTGTGGTCGCCGGAGACCGGTGTGGGTTGGCTGAATCGTCGAGTCGGCCGCAACAATACCGTCACCGACGATTGGGCCGAATGGCGCAGCCTGCCGATCCACGCGGCGACGGTGCTCACCTCGTCGGGCGTCTGGACGTCGAGCGCCCGGATCATCGATCCCATGCCGACGGTGGTGCTCACCGACGAGGATCCGACCTTCGACGTCGGCACCGAGTGGCTGGATTCAGGTGGCGGGTCGATCGCCCCGGTGCCGGAAAGCGACGCGGTGGCCGTCTTCGCCGAAGTCAGCGGCAACTTGCCCACCGACGGTCACCAAATCGCCGCCGGCGGCACCGTCGTTCCGGCGCTCAACGGGGCGACGCCCATCCACTACCGGCGTCGATTCGTGGTCGAGCCGGAGCTGGTGCGAGTGCGCACGGATATCGATCCGGTGGTGTCGGGGACCGCCAACGCGGATGCCCTGACGGAGGCGTGGGAGACCCTGCCGCTCTTCGTTGCCGAGACGTCCTTCGGCACCTCGTGCCCGACGAGCGTCACCTGGCCCGTGCCCCAAATCGAGGTGCTCGACGCCTTCGGGGTGGTCACCAACATCACCACGAGCACCAGCTCGATCTCCAACGTCCGGCAAGTGAAGGTGAAGCGCAACGACGGCACCATGACGATCGTCTTCCGGGAACCGCAAACCGTTCGCCTGAGCGACGTCTTCGGCAACACCGCGACCACGGTGAGCCGTCGATTCCTGCTGCAAAATCTGATGGTGGATCTGCGTCCCCAGGGCGCGGGCTCCACCTTCCAAATGCCGCCGGTGGCGCTCGAGTACTACATCTACTTTGGGCCGGTGAATCCCGGTTTGGACGATTGGTAGATCGCCTAACCCGTCCCTCACCTAGTCAGTCAACAGCATCGGACCGGCCCCACTCTCAACGGTTCGATCGGTAATTCCCGCAGCCCCGGTTCGCCGGGGCTCTTTTTTCTTCCCGGACGTGTTTCCTCCCGGACGGTTTTCCTCCCGCCTTCATCAAGCGTCGGCCTTCCGCTGAGCCTATTTCGTCTCTGAGTTTTCAATATCGGAAAGCTCACTCTCGCCGGAGGTGATGCGGGCGTAGACGGCGAGGCAGGGCAGAAGAAAGGCTCCGGCCACGGTGAGGGCCGCACGGACCGAGACCTGGCGTCCGACGGCTCCCAGGGCCGGACCGCCGGCCATCTGTCCCAACGCGTCGGCTTGGCCGTTCAAGGACAAAACGGTCGCTCGAACCTTCGACGGCACGTGACGATTGAGCCAGGCGGAGGTCAGGGGCTCGAGGCATACGCGCATGGCCGACACCGTCCAAAAGCAGGCCAGCGCGGCGGCCAGATGGGTGGTCTGGGCGAAGAGCACGACGCCGACTCCTAGGGTTGCGGTCAAGATCGACAAGACCCGAATGGTCTGCCGCCCTCGCTCCACGTCGAAGCGCCGGAGCCCCTCCGACACCACGATGCCCAGGATCAAGCTGACCCCGTGGGCCAGGGCGAACCAGAAGATCTCGCCGACGCCCGGCACTTCCGGCAGGTCGAATCCTTGGTTGAGGTGCACCACCCAAAGGCGGTCGAAGGCCTCGCTGAACATGCCGAAGAAGAGGCTGACCCAGAGCACTCGCCACAGAGCCGGCCGTTGGCGAGCAATGGCGACTCCGGCTTTGAGGGTCGATGCCATGGCCTGCCAAGTCTGGCGCTCATCCCGAGGCAAGGGCTGAAATCCCTGCTCGGGCATGGCCCATCGGAGCAGCGCTCCGAGCGCCAGAAAGCCGCAGCCGGCGAAGATCAGCGGGCTTTGCAGCTCGCCGCGAGCCGCCAGCACCGTGCTGGCGACGATGCCGAGCAGCGAGCCGGCTTGATGCCATTGCCCGCCCCGCAACAGCACCCGGGTCAGCTCCTCGGCCCGGCCCTCCACCGCCAGCTCGTCCGCCAACCAAGCTTCCCCGGCTCCGCTGATGAAGGTGTAGCCGCCGCCCCAAACCACCTGGGCGACCAACAGCACGGCGAAGGTCTGAAAGCTGCCTTCGATCAAGAAGCCGATGCCGATCACCAAGCAGCCGATCACCACGGAAAGACGACGGCTGTAGACGTCGGCCACCACGCCCGTGGGCACCTCGAAGCAGAGGATGGCGAGCTCGAGGACCGTGCCCACCAACACCATTTGCAGCGGATCCAAACCCACCACCGTGTGGTGGTAGAGCAGGCTGAAGGTGGCGAAGGTGTAGAAGAGGAACCCGAAAGCGCCTCGGTAGGCAAAAAAGACTGCGGCGGATCGACCGTCGAACATAGCGGTATCCTAGGGTATGAAGGTTTGGGGCCTCCTGGGTTTCAGATGGCGATTTTAGGCGCCGAGTCGATTTTTTCAGCGGAGCTCGATCAATCCGGCGCGCTAGGGGGACCTGCTGCGGTGGTTGGGTTGAGGATCTGAAGGCTGTTAAAGTATTCTGAAAATCCCATCAAATCTCTTTTATCGAGCTGAGGATCTTCAGTGGAGCGGGTAGGTGAGCTTCAAGTGAACAAGACCCAAGGCAAGTCATCGAGCTGGGGCGCTCTGGGGCTTCATGCGACGGCCGTCGGTTTGTGGCTGTTCGTATTGGCGGCTCTGGTGGTCGGACCTGCCCTTCCGAACATCGTGATGATCAATCTCTACCTTGAATGGTCGATTCTCCCCGCCGCCTTGCAGGTGCTCATCGGCGTCGGCTTTGCGATCCGCCGACCCGAGGCGCGAATTGAATTCTTGAGGGCCGTAGCCATGGGGCTACTGTATTGTTTGGGTTGGTTGTTCATGGCATTCGTGGCTTTTCCGGCTTGGGAGTCCCTCCTTTGACAGGAACAGATTCTGCGGACGAGCTACCCGTCTCGCCGCCCGAGGATCGATGCACCCAGAGGGCTTCGGTATCGATGCGAGAAGCTGATGTAGAGGTCTCCCCGCCCAATATTGCTCCGCCGACCGGCGGCGAAAATGAGATAGGACCCATCGGGCGCGACGAATACATCGGCTTCGTAGGCAAGATAATCGGCCCCTTGACGGCTTTCCGAATCGCCGAAAAGAGTCAGGGGGTCGATTGCGCTCTACGGTCGCAGGCTAAGAGGTACGGTCGCAGGCTAAAGAGATGGACTCCGCCAGGGCCAGGGCGGAAAAAAAGATCCAAAATCCGGAAACACCTCTCGCCTCCCGGGCGTGGGCCAAACGGTACTCGTCGAGGGTAATAGAGCGCACGAAATCGCCGTGGTTGGAGATGGCGTAAGAGCCGTCGTCCATCCGAACAGCCCGGCCTTCCAGGGTTAAGTAGATGAAAAATCCCGTGTTGACCAAGAGATATAGGAAAAGGGCCAACAAAAAGCCGCCGATCCATTCAGGCGCGTGGCTCGGCGGCAAGCCGCCGTCTTCTGCGGGGCTGTTGGCCCGAGTGAGGCCAGACGTCGTCAACAGGAGCACCAACACCACGGCGTGTGTCACCCACAAAACGGGGAACGCCTCGATGGCACCGTAACCGAAGAACGACGCAAGATGGATCGCCACGCAGAGCAGGAAGACCACCGCCGTCGGCACGACCAGCAACCGGCCTAACCAAAACACGGCGGAGACGTCTCGCTCGGGGTGGGTGGATTCCTCAAGAAGCTCAAACGGCTCCTTGGGTGATCTCGGATTACTGATCTCGGATTAACGTGGCACCGACTTAGGGGCAGGGCTAGGGGCGTTTTCCTCGCCGCCCGGCGATCGATGCACCCAGAGGGCTTCGGTATCGATGCGATAGATGTCCTGGCGGCTGGTGTAGTAGAAATAGCGACCATCCTTCGACACCCACGGGCAGACCTCATGTCCTTCGGTGTTGATCGGCCTTCCCAAGTTGACGGCTTTCTCCCAGGCTCCATCCTGACCCCGGAAGCTGATGTAGAGGTCTCCTCGACCAATATTGCTCCGCCGACCGGCGGCGAAAATGAGATAGGACCCGTCGGGCGCAACGAATACATCGGCTTCGTAAGCGCCGGTGTTGACCCCTGAGCCCAAGCGAATGGGTTTTTCCGGATTTGAAAGGCCATTGGCAGAAAAGTATATATCGTAATTGCCTTTTCTCTCCGCCCCACGATTCGAAGCGAAATAGAGATCTCCGTCGTGGGTAAACGAAATGTAGTACTCGTTGGCGGTGGTATTGATGACCGGCCCGGCGTGGATGGGCGACGACCAATCCTCTCCGCGCTTTTCCAAATACCAGATGTCCGAGTTGGGGGCCGTGCCTTTGGGCGCACCGCCCGGCGGCTGAGTGGAGATGAAATATAGGCGCTTCTCGTCCGGCGACAGGGCGGGATCGTTGAAACCCACCTCGTCGTGGCGCAGCAATGGGCGTTCCGTTGCCCACCGATCGCCCTCTTTCTCGACGTGCCAAATCTCGGGCCGACCGTCGAAGTCGATGCCGAAAAAGACCTCCGAGCCATCGGCCGTCACCACCACACCGAATTCGTGACGGTCGGGTTTCGACACGACGCCCGGGGCGAAGAGCTCGGGCTCGGGCGTTTGCGAATTCGCGAGAGTGGGTAGGATCCACAGGGTGGAAGCGACCAGCAGCCACAGAGCCCTCGGGTTTCGGAAACCAAGCATTCCGGTCATGGGGTGGAGCGGGGTAGCACGACCGAGGCGCTTTTCGGCAGCCAGCTCGGACCGTAATTGAATCCCTGGTGGGTCAGCTGTCGGCGATCCGAGCCGTCGGCATCGATTCGATAGATGTGGCTGCCCTTGCCATCTCGACCTTCGAAAACGATGAAACGGCCGTCCGGGGAAACCGTCGGTCGCCGGTCGTCGACGGCTCCTTGGGTCAGCCATTGGCCGACCGCCTCACCGGTGTCGGACGGCCCGAAGTCGGCCTCAACGGCTTGTAGGCCGAATTTGCCGTTGGCGCGCTCGGCTTGGAAAACCAAGCGTCGGCTGTCGGGAAACCATGCGGGCTCGAGCTCGTTGCCGGCCGCGGAGGTCTGGCGCTGGACCTGGGTGCCGTCCGGCGCCATGGTGAAAATATCCCAGCTGCCGGCGCGATCCGAAGCGAATGCAATGCGCTTTCCATCGGGAGACCAGGTGGGAAAGTTGTTGTTGCCACTCTCCGAGGACGAAGGGGTCAGCTGGATCCGGTCGCTGCCGTCGGGTTTCATCACCCAAATCTGGGTGCTGCCCCCGCGGCCCGAGGCGAAGGCGATCCGACTGCCGTCCGGCGACCAGGACGGGTAGTACTCGGCGGCCGAACCGTCGGTCAGCTGGCGGGGACGGCTACCGTCGGCCTCCATGCTCCAGACTTTCCACCAGCCGACCCTCTCGGAGCTGAAGGCGATGTGGCGTCCATCGGTGCTCGGCGCGGGATGACAGTCCTTGGAACGATGATTCGTCAACCGATGCAGATCCGAGCCGTCGGCCCGCATGCGGTAGATGTCGTCCTGGCGATTCTGCTGGGAAGCGAAAAGCACCCTCCACTCCGACGCGGCTTTCTCGGAGGCGTGGGCGGCCGGGGTCGACACCAGGCCGGTCCCGAGCAACGCGAAGGCCGCCGCGCTCGCGAGAGGCACGAAGTCATTCAAGGGTCGCAGGGTCGAAAGCTTGGGGAAAACGAAGGGTGGTTTGTGCATAGGGTTTTCTACGGATCCGCGCCGTTTGGGTTGCCTCATCGTGCTCACGGAACGCCGAAAGGTACCGGGGCAGGATCACACCAATTCGCTGGGCTCTCCGAGCGTCCGGTTCCGCGATGGGTTCGAGATATAGTGAGATCGATCGTCAAGCTCGTCCAAGAGGATTTCCAATGCCCGACTCCAGCTCGGATCTGCTCTCCACCGAATCGTCCGAAACCCGTGGTGAGGTCACCCGCCTGCTGCGGGCGTGGAGCGACGGGGACGACGACTCGCGGGACCGGTTGATGGCCCTGCTCTACGACGAGCTTCGACGTCTGGCCGGGGCGTATATGCGCCGCCACGGAAATATTACGCTTCAAGCCACGGCGGTGGTGAATGAAGCGTATTTGCGGTTGGTGGATTTGGACATCGCCTGGAACGGACGACCCCACTTTTTCGCCGTGGCCTCGACCTTGATGCGACGCATTTTGGTGGACGAGGCTCGGCGTCGAAACGCCAAGAAACGCGGAGGCGAGGCGGAGAGGGTGGGCCTCGACGATGCCGATTTCGACCGCTTGACCGCCGCTCGCCAAGATCGTCAATTGATCGCCTTGGACGACGCCTTGAAAGCGTTGGCGGAAACGGATCCCCGCAAGGCACGGGCCGTGGAGCTGCGTTTTTTCGGCGGGCTCACCTTGGCGGAGACCGCCGAGGTCATGGGCCTCGCCAGTGCCACGGTGGAGCGGGACCTCAAAGCCGCCCGCGCTTGGCTCGCCACCGAGATCGCCGAGCCTTAGTCCCGCCCTTCGCCACGCCATGAGCCGAGTCAAGCCGCCGGATGCCGACCTGCTGGACTTCTTCGAGCGCAACTCGGAGCTGGGCCCCGAGGCGTTCGCCCGCGCCTTGGACGAGCACACCACCCTGGACCTGCCCAAACGGCAACGGTTGGAGGCCATGTACTCCGCCTCCCAAGGGGCTGAAGAGCATTTGGACGGCATGATCATGGCCGGCTTCCAGCGGCTGGCCGAAACCACCGAAGTTGCCGGTCGAGCTTCCGCCGGGCGCAGGCCGATTCGCCGTGATCTCGAGGAGCTGTCGCTTCCAAAGCAGCTCGGGCCGTATCGCGTCTTGGAGGAGATCGGCCGAGGTGGTTTGTCCACGGTCTATTTGGCGGAGCGTCACGATCCCCACATGCGGGTGGCGATCAAAGCCGTACGCCCGGATCTGGCCTCGTTGGAGCTGCGAGAGCGATTGCGGCGAGAGCGGCAGATCCTGGCCAATCTCGACCACCCCCACATCGCCCGTATTTTCGACGGCGGCACCGCCGAAACCGGGGCGCCCTATTTCGTGATGGAGCACATCGAAGGTCGCCATATCGACGACTACTGCGATCATCACCAGCTCTCCTTACGTCGGCGGATCGAGCTCTTTCTCGACGTCGCCGCAGCTTTGGAATACGCCCACCGTCAATTGGTGCTGCATCGCGACCTCAAACCGTCGAATATCTTGGTGACCGATGAAGGCTCGGCCAAGCTCTTGGATTTCGGCATCGCCAAGGTGTTGCAGCCCGCGGACGACGACACGTCGGCGGTCGCGGAGCCCACCCTCACCCGGCCCGGCAACCGTGTGTTCACGCCGGAATACGCCAGCCCCGAGCAAGTTTTGGGGCAAACCCTGAGCACCGCGTCGGACGTCTATTCCTTGGGGGTGGTGCTCTATCTCCTGATCGCCGGTCGACGTCCCTACGATTTTTCCGCCATGACCGCGGTGGAATTCGAGCGGGTGGTCACCGAAACGGTGCCGCCGCCGCCCAGCAAATATCAGGACCGTGCGGGCGACGATCTCGACACCATCGTGCTGAAGACCCTGCGCAAGGATCCGGAGCGTCGATACGGCTCGGTGGCCCAGCTGGCCGACGATTTGGGACGATATTTGCGCGGTGAGCCGGTGTTGGCGCGCAAGGATACGTTTTCTTATCGAGCCTCGAAATTCATTCGTCGGCATCGGTTGGCGGTGGCCGCCACGGCGCTCATTTTCTTGACTCTGGTCGTGGCGGTCGGCATCACCTCCTGGCAGGCGGTCGAGGCCCACCGGGCTCGGGTGTTGGCGGAGGAGAACCTGGAGCTGGCCGAGCGTCAACGGTCCCGAGCCGAGAACGTGGTGGGCCTGTTGACCCGGGTCTTCGAGGTATCCGATCCCTACGAAGCCCACGGGCGGGATATCTCCGCCCGCGAGGTATTGGACCAAGGCTCCCGCCGGATCCGCCGAGAGCTGGCCGGCGACCCGGACCTCAAGGCGGAGCTGATGTCGGTGATGGGCGGTGTCTATCGTCGGCTTTCCCTCTACTCCGAAGCGGAAGCTTTGACCCGGGAAGCCCTCGACCTGCTCAAACAACATGCGGGTCCGAATAGCGCGGAAACCGCGGCGGCGCAGCGGAGCCTGGCGCGCATCCTCACGGACCGGCGGGACTGCACCGCGGCTCGGCAAATCTTGCGTGGCGTGGCCGTGCTCGAAGAGCGTCGTGACCCGGGGGGCAGCGGATTGGCGGACACCCTGCACGAGCTCGGCCGAGCGGAATCCCGGTGCGATCTGCACGACGCGGCGGAGCAGACCCTCAAGAAAGCCTTGGAGCTGCGTCGAGCGCTCTTCGGAGCGGGCTCGGCGGAGGCGTTGGATACGCTGCATTTGCTGGGCGAGCTGTTCAACGCCCGCGGGCGCTACGACCAAGCCATGGAGCATTTCGAGATCGCTTATGAAGGGCGTCGACATCTGCTGGGGGAAGACCATCCCCTGTTGTCGGAAACCCGCAACGGCCTCGCGCTCGCCCTACAGCTCAGCGGCCGCTTGGAGCAGGCCGCGAAGCTCTTCGAGGAAACGATCGCCCAACAGCGTCGGCTCTTCGGTGAGCAACACCAAACCGTGGCCTACACGCTTTACAACTTGGCGGCCCTTCGGCGGGAGCAGCTCCGGCTCGACGAGGCCGAGTCCCTTTATCGCCAAGCCCTGACCGGCGCCCGCGGCGCCTTTGGACCGGGCCATCCCCTGGAAGCGGATTGTTTGCAAGACCTCGGGCGCTTGGCGGTGCGACGGGAGGATTTCGCCGTCGCGGAAACGCTTTACCGTCAAGCCCTCGACATTCGGGTGAGCTTCTTCGGCGCCGAAAGCCCCGAGGCGATCAAAAGCGGTTACGGCTTCGCCCACCTGCTGGCGCGGACCGACCCCGACGCCGCGCAGACGGCCTTCGTCGACATCATCGCTTTGCACGATCGAGTGCTCGGCAAAGACGATTATCGATCCGCCTATCCCCGCCTGGACCTCGCTGATCTGCTGATGAAAAAGGGCTCGGCCGAGAGCGCCGAGCCCCTGATTCGTCGGGCCCTCGAGATTTGGCGGCAAGCGCTGCCGAGCGGAGATCACCACATCGCCCTGGCGGAGGGTTATTTGGGTCATTGCCTGGCGGATCTCGGGCAATTCGACGAGGCGATCCGGCTCCTGGAATCGAGCCTTTCCGGTTTCTTGGCGAGCGTCGGCCCTGAAGACGCCCGCACGAAGCGGGCGGAAAAACGCTTGGCCTACGTGCGCCGTCGTCAAGCCGAAGCACTAGGAACCTACTAAGACCTCTGTTCTTCACCGGTGCGCCGAGCTTTGCGGCGAAGCACCCGTGATGCCGGCAAACCTGCGTAGGGGCGAGGCTTGTCCCCGCCCGAGAGGCGAGGCCATGCCGAGCCTCCGCAGCCCCCGTCGGGCTTCAGCCCGTGGCGCGCCTCCGAGCCCGCTCACGGGTCTTCTTCGTCCGGGACGTCCGGGCCCTTGTCGCAATGACCCCAAGTTCTGTTCTGCGAATGCTCTTCCATGGTCGGATCTTGGGACCCGAGCGTCGGCACTAGATCTTCTCCCAAGCGGATCACACCGCCGTAGGGACCCGCGGGAAGCTCACAAGCGGGCGTGACCAGCTCGGTGAACGAGGTGGTTTCCCAGCTCTGGAATAGGTTCTGGGGTGACGAGGCGTAGAGGGCTCGCACGTCTTCGAGCTCCATGCCCACCAGCCAGATGCCCGGAGCCTCGATCATGAAGAAGCTGACCCTCTCTCCCGGGGGCACCTGGCGCCCGCTGACGTACACCGGCTCGTCTTCGAAGAACTTTTCCCTGGGGCATGCCGAGGCATCGCTGAAGAAAAATAGGGGATCCGTTCGGCCCACGAGATCCACGGTGGCTGAGGCTTTCAGCCCTCCGCCGAGGGATCGAAGCTCTAGATCAAAGGTACGGCCCGCGAGAAAGGCTTGGGCCGACTCATAGGTGTCGAAGAGATAGTCCGCGGCTTGGGTGTAAGTGCCGTCGTCGCAACCCACCACACCGGTGGACTGCCACAGGGTGAAACCGTCGACGGCACCGTTCGCGTCCGTGGTCACCTCTTGGGAAGCCACCGGATCCCCGTATTCGTCCAACAAGCTCACGGTGTAGGTCTTGTGGGCCGAAGCTCCCACGACCGCGATCTTCAAATCGTGGCCGATCTGCAGGGTCGGGTCGAGGTCGAAAGCTGCCTGGCCGGCCATCACGGGTCCGACGGCGACCAGGGTCCAGAGCAGGACGATCACCAGCGGCACGGCGGAGCGGATCCGAGGGAGCGGGGCTCGGGACATCGGCGTGGAGAGGTGAGAGGAAGTCGTATTCAAGCGGTGGATGAGAGGCATGGGTTATCTCCTGAGGATGGTGATTCCGAGAGAGCGCGACCCTCGGAAGGTCCGTTGCGAACGGAGGGGCGACTCCGTCAATAGGGACATCGAAAAGACCCTCCCCATTTGCCTCATCACCGGCGAAAAAACATTGCGGAACTTTTTCCGCCGACGATGAGGCAAATCCCCGGCTCCTTTCCGATGTGGTGGTTGAGACGGCTTAGCAGCCTGTGGCAAAAGTCTCACCGCGCTGCGAGCGCGCCTTTTCCGCCGACTCTTCGTTGGAAAACCTCGACGATTCCCGAATCGCCTGCGGTTTTCGCGCCTCGATTCGACGAAAAATTCGCAGCTCTCGCCGGCGCCAGACTTCCGCCACAGGCTGTTGAGCGGCTTTCTCGAGCACCCCACAACTTTCCATGACGAAAGGACACATCATGTTTCCATCGCTTCCCACTTCCTCTATCGATCGCTTTCGCCTTTGGCATCTCGGCGCGCTGGCATCTTGCCTTCTGATGGCGTCGCCCGCTCTATCTCAATGGCCGTCGGCGTCTCAAATACCTTCGGCCGGCTCCAAACCCGCGTCCGCGGTCACGGATCAGGCCGGCATGCACCAGGCGCCGGCCGAATGGGCTCCGACGGTCGTCGACCTCGCTACCGAAGCTCTGCAGAAAGAGATGTTGGGTCGGTGGCTGTTGAGCCTAGAGCCCACCGAGCTACCGAGCGCGGTGATCGCTGCTCCTACGGCGGAGCATCTCGCGCACCTGAAGGGCGCTGGCGCTCAGACCACCCAAGGTCGACAGTTGGTGGGTGTGGCGGCTCCCCTCGGCTTGAGGATCGATCCTTGGGCGAAATCCGGCTTCGGCAAGCGGGTGGACTCTTCGGAGGGTTGGATTTGGAGCGCGGTGATCCGGGTTCCGGGCGCGACGGCCGTGCGGCTCCATTTCGAGGATTTCGACCTGCCGTCGGGCGCGGCCCTCTATGTCTACGACGGCGACGACCGAGTTTTCGGTCCGTATCGAGGCCGGGGACCGTCGGACGCGGGCGTTCTTTGGACCCATGCCTTGCTCGGCGAGCAGGTCAGGGTCCAGCTGCATCTCGGCTTGGGCAACGAGGCCCTTTCCGCCGACCGCTGGCCCACGTTGCACAGCGCCGTGCATCTCGGTGAAGGATTCCGCGCCGTAGGCTCGACGTCTTCTGAGGATGCAGCGTCGGCCAAAGCATTCTGCTCCTACAACGCCCCGTGCATCACCAATGCCGCCATCGTCAAAAAGCCGTCGCAGGTCAACGTGGCCCGAGAAGGCATGGCGCATTTGGTCTTCTCCGAAGGCCCGTTCAGCTACATCTGTAGCGGCGGATTGATGAACGATACGGACCCCACCACAAGCATTCCCTATCTGCTCACCGCCAACCATTGCTTTTCCACCCAAGCCGTGGCGAGCAGCCTACAAGCCTTCTTCGACTACTTCGGCGCGGACCAATGTGGCGGTCCCCCGAGCCAAGCGACGGTGGTGGGCTCCACCCTGCTCGCCACCGGTGAGCAGAGCGACTTCACCCTCGTTGAGCTCGACGCCATGCCCCCCGGCAGGGTCTTTCTATTGGGTTGGACCACCACCCCCGTGGCCTCCAGCAACGGCACCAAGCTCTACCGCATCCACCATCCCAAGGGCGCGCCCCAGGCCTATTCCGTCCACACCGTCAATACTTCCGCCACGACCTGCACGGATGTGCCCAGGGGTGAGTGGATCTACAGCTCGAACGAAACCATCGAAGGCGGCAGCTCCGGCTCGCCGGTGATGCTCGCCAACGGACAAGTCGTCGGTCAGCTCACGGGATCGTGCGGTTTCAGCTCCGGCTCCTGCGACCTCGGCGACTCGGTGATCGACGGCGCCTTGGCCAGCTATTTCAGCCAGGTTCAGGCCTGGCTCGATCCCTGAGCATTCGCCCGCGATCACCGCAGACCTAACAAAAACCAATCTTCCACTGTCCGGCAAGGCCTGCACAGGCTGACCGGCGGTGCCGAAGATACGCCTCTTGGAGAAGAAACCATGTCTAACAGCAAATCCAAAACCTATCGTTCTACCGCTATCCGCGCCTCTTGGATCCTACTGACCCTCGCCTTGCTCACCCTGCTCGGGCCGGCCTCGGCCCTGGCCGGGGAGGAAGAAGCGGGCTCGGTCTACGTCATCGACTCGGCTTTGATGGACGCTCTGCAAGCTTGGTCCGAAAATCCGACGAGCCTGGAGCAGATCGCCCTCGAGTCCGCGCCGGAAGCCGTGGCCCTCTACGGCGAGACCGTGGGCGATCTCTATTCGGGCGGTCTCGCGGCGCATTTTGCCGAGAGGTTTCCGGCGGCTGAGCTGCTCTATTTGGAGCTCGGCGGCACCGAAGATGACGGCTCCGAGGGCAACGCGCAGCGTGCCGTGTTTTTGATGAGCCACCGGCCCGAGGACTACCGGGCCTGGCAGGCGGAGAAGCTGCTGAAGGTCAAAGGGCTTCGTTTCACCGACTTTGTCGAAGACGAGCATCCCGAGCTGCTCGATGTATGGGCGGAAGCGGAAGCGTCCACCCCAGCGGCCCAAGGGGAAAGCCTGCTCGACTTTGTGGCCGGCCAGGAAGATCCGGAGCTCTATGCCTCGGCATCTTCCCTCTTGGACGCGGTGGCCATACCGATCGACACCGAGTGCGGCTGCTTCACCACGGTCGCCTTCCCGGGCAACCCCAGCAGCCGGCAGGTCATTTACGACGAGCATTGGGTCCGCAACGGCTTTCACCGGGAAGAGGTGGACTACCGGGTGGATGCCGAAGGCAGCGCCGCCAATGTGGACTACTACCGCTTGGCCCGTCGACACCCCACGGCGGAGCATCGGGTGACCCGAGCCCTGCGTCAAGACATGCGGGTGCGCATGCAATGTGTTCGCGGCGGTGTGGCCGGTGGCCGGCCGTGCCAAGGGGGCGGATGCCAGGCGGAGCTGGTCACGCGCATCGAGTATGGAAGCCGGGTCTATGAGCGCACCGCGTCGGGCGGTTGGTTCAATCACGGCGCTAAGACCCTTACCTCCAACGTGGCGAATCTTCAGCATTCCGTGGGCTCGGCCGGACCGTCGGAGCTGTTCAACAAATCCGTCGGTGTTTCCGGCAACACTCGTTTGGCTTGGAATTCCCAAGCGGTGAGCACCCTGCTGCAGAGTGTTTTCGGGGTGATCAATCTGATTGTCGGAGATCAAGGCTCGGCCTTGGCCGGCATCCTCGAAGGCAATTTGATCGACGATACCGTCACCAGCATCGCCGCTCTGATCGAACGGGAGGGTAGCCCGGGAAGCCATGCCGTGGACATGCTCGTCAGCCACGACACCACGCGCGGCATCTCCCATGAGCTGCGCGCCAATCAAACCCATGTCTTCGAGATGACCGCCTATGCCGAGGTCTACGGCGAAGGGCACGGCGATAAAAGCGAAAGTTGGGGCGAGGTGGATTCCGCCTACGGCTTTGCCGCCGTGGTCCGCGACTACCAATGCCCCTTCCCGACCCAAGCCCCCAACCCGGGCGCCTATTGGTCTTGGGCCTCGACCCCCAAAGCGCCCATCTCCGCCACGACCCTAGCCGACAACATTGCCGATTGGATCCAGGTGGAGCTGGGCGTGCGCCCCACCAACACCAGCGTTCAGGAGGGTGAGCTGATCCTGCCTTGAGCTGCCGTCTCGTCTCCCCTAGGCCGAGCCCGGTGCCACCGGGCCGGCCTTGTCTAGGCAGCCTGTCGTAGGGGCGGGGCTTGTCCCCGCCCGTTAGGCGAGGCAAAGCCGAGCCTCTCCAGGCCCGGCCCACGCGGCCCGGTAGGGGGCAAGCCCCACCCCTGCATCCGGAAGGGCAAATCTCATCGGCACCTCAGCGGTGGCGCGAGCCCGAAGTGACGCGCGCGCACGGGCAGTGGGGCCTAAGAACCAGATCTGATGACCAGGAACCGATCATGCTCAAAAAACGATACGTCCATAAACACCCAATGAAAACCTTTCTACTTTCCTGCTCGATGGCCGCTTTGTGGTCCATGCCCGGCTCGGCCGAGCAAGCCGCCGTGCCCGAGCTGCGTTTTGCGGACTTCAAAGTGGCCGACGATTTTCACAGCATCCATACACCCGCCTCTTGGAAGGAGGTCGAGGTACCCTTTCGACAGCCGCGGGCGGTGGAGGTGGATCTCTATCGGCTGACCCATGCTTTGGATCTTTCCCTGGAATCCGAAGACGGCGAGCCCCTGAGCGCTCGAGTCTTGCCGGGGCATCGCCTTTGGCTCGATGACGGCGGGCAGCGTCTGGAATACCACACCCTTTCCGCCACGTGGTCTTGGCTCGATCGCCAAGCGGGAGCAGACGTTGCGGAGTCCGATTTGACTCCCGAGCAAGCCGCTCTGGCCGCGCGCTCAGCCCTCGGCAAGGTGGTGGATCTCTCGGATCGTCCCGAGGCTCGGGTGGTGGCGAATATCGCCTATGAGGAAACTGAGGACGGCACGCCCGGACGTCAAGAGCTGTTGTCTTATAACGTTTTCTTCCATGCGACTCGTGACGGTTTTCCATTAGTGGGCGGCGGTGCGGTCAGCTCCGCCACCATCGCGGGCAAAGCTTCCAAGCCGCGGGTCCTTTCCATGGCCCATGCTCCAGCGGATTTCGAATCCAACGGCATCGAGCTCGACGCCCGATCCGGCCACCTCCTGCGAGAGCAAGACGCCCGTCAGAAGCTTTTGACCGGTGACGTGTTGCTCGCCGAAACCCCGCCGGACGGTGTCGAAAGCGGCACGGTGACCCGGGTCGCCCGGGGTCTCTTCACCGACGGCCGATATCTGCACCGGGAGGCCATCCCGATCTACGCCTACGAGGTGCTCTTCCAGCCCTTGGCCGGGGAAGCTTTCAGCCGCGATTATTTCGTCTCCGCCCTCACCGGCAAGGGGTGGCAAGCCCTCGGTGTCGACGCAGAAGCCCAGCACGCGGACAGCCGCGTCCGACCCGGGCGTCTCGGTCTCGACATGGATCCACCGCCCTTACTCTGGCAAGAGCCGATACCGTTGGAGCCGGAGGAACACGTGGCGGTGGAGACCTTCGCCTCGGCCCATTGCGTGCCGTCTTGGCAGCCGACCCGCCGTTCATGGCAGGCCTCCCCCTTCTGCCCGACCCTTTGTGAGGATCGCGACGATGTCTGCAACCAGCTGTCCGGTGATCGCAAATACAGCCTCACCGTGCGCTGGGCCGGCTTGAGCACCAGCCATATTCCCGATTTGCCGGGCAATACGGTGCTGCCGGCGTCCTATAAAAACGCCTGGGTCGATCGCTTGCGTCGAAGCTTCGACGAAGCCTGCTTCGAGCCGACGAACCAAGGAAATAACGGTTATGTGGGCGATGATCTCTACCAGCTGCGGCCGGATTTGCAGGATATCGAGACGGCTGGGGAAGAAGCGGATTTCCTCTTTCACATGTCCCACGGCTGGGGCCTCGAAGAGGTGGAGTGTCCCGGAGTCGGTCGGCGCTACAGCAACATTATTCCCCACGGTAATTCCCTGGTACCGCCGGCCTTCTTTCCCACGGCGGGTCCAAGTCACTTCACCAGCTGTAGCATCCAACCCAGTTGGTCGGGCCGACGGTTGCGCTATTTCTTCACCATGGCGAGCTATTCCAACGCCGGCCGTCGACAATGGACCCGGGTCGTGGGTGGAGGCACGGATCAGCCCAAGGTGGTGATCGGCCCGGTCTCCCACGGTAATCGATTCCATTTCTCGCCCTGGGCGCCGGAGCCGGGCACCTCACCGCCCACCAACGCCCAGGCCTCGTATCCCAATATGATCTCCACCTTTTTCCGCCACCTGAGCGAGGTCGACACCTCCAGCATCCTATCGTGCGCCTCCGCGGGTCTGAGCTTTCGCGAAGCCATGCGGGAAGCGGTCAAGGGCACCGCCACCAGCCAATCGGATTACCATTGGGGGGCCATAGCCCATCGGCGTCATCCCAAGGTCATGCGGTTGGTGTTCTCCACCTACGACCAATTGATGGACGAGCATCTCCCCGGCTGGGGGCCGCAACTCCCCAACGACGGCAACTACCTGGGTTGGGCTTACGAGGCCCAGGGTAGCGAGCCCTAGCGACCTCGCGCTCGCATTTTCTCGACCGCCTCGGTCTTGGAGTCGAACCACAGGTCTTCGCCCAGCACATCGATCAATCCGGCACGTTCCATTTTCTCCAGCACCCGCGGTCGGGGCTCGGCGAAGACGACCAGCACGTCGGCTTCGCCGAGATCGCGGATCAGGTCTTCGAGAGCCGTCAGCGCGCTGCCGTCGATGGAGTTGCAGGAGGATAGATCGAGCACCATGCAGGAAGCAGCCGGGTGGTCGCACAACACTTGGAACAGGCCTTGGCGCACATGGCGGATATTGGTGAAATCGAGTGCGCCGTCGACGCGAACCAGGACCGATGGATCGATCTCGGGCATTTCCACGGATTCGCGGGCCGAGTCGGCGAATCGTCCGCTCGAATCCTTCCAGCCCTCGACGACCACTTCCGGCCGGGCCTTTTGCCAAAAATTGAGCACCAGGGCCGCGACGATGCCGACCCACAGACCTCGGTCGACCCCCAGGCGCGAGCACCGCCACGAAGGTGATCGTCAGGCCGGCGCCGTCGTAGGCGTCGATCCGCCACACCCGCCGCAGCCGTCGCGGCTCGATCATGCCGAGAGCGGCGGTCAGGATCAGCGCCGCGAGGGCCGCTTTGGGCAGCAGAGCCACCACGGGAGCGGCGAGCACGGCGAGGCCCACCGCCACCAAGCCGGCCATGAGAGCCGCGAGCGGTGTGCGCGCTCCGGATTCCCGCAGCACCGAGGAGCGGCTGACGCTGGCACCGACGGGATAACCGCCCGAAACCGCGGCCAACCCGTTGGCGAGGCCCATGCCCAGCATCTCCTGCCGCGGGTCGACACGATCCTCTCGGCCCGCCAGCGACTGCCCCAACGCCAGGCCGATCACGAAGGTCACCAGGGCGATCGCCAATGCCCCCGGCAGCAGCATGGTCCACAGGTCGAGCTTCAGGGGCGGAAGCCCGAAGGGTGGAAAGCCGAGCTTGAAGCCCCCGACCACTGCCACCCCACGCTCGCCGAGGTCGAGCCCGGCGACCGCGCCGCAGGCGCCGGCCAACACCAAGAGCGGCACGGCGCGGCCCGCGATCTCGGCCTGTTTCTTGGAGGCACCGAGGGCACGGGCCAGCCAGGGCAAACCCCGTCCTCCGACCAAAAGCGATCCGAGACACAGGACGCCGAGCCACAGGGTTGGTGGATGAGCGGTGCCCGCTTCGGTGATCACCGCCTCAACACGGCCGAGGAAGCCGGATGCTCGCTCACCTTCGATGCCGAGAAACGGACGCAGCTGACTGGAAGCGATGAGCAACGCAGCGGCGGTTGCAAAGCCGTCGAGCACGGGTCGGCTCAAGAAGTCCGCTAGGCGAGCCAAGCCGATCGCCCCGCCGACCATCAACGCCAGTCCGCTGATGATCGCCAGCACCTGGACGGCATCGATCAGCGGGTAGCCCGCCTCGACCGCAACCGCCGCCGCTTCACCGGTGAGCAGCGAGACCAGCGCCACAGGGCCTATGGAAAGAAAGCGAGCGCTGCCGAGCAGGGCATATCCGAGCGTCGGCACCAAGGCCGCGTAAAAACCGACCTGCGGCGGCAAACCCGCCAGCTGGGCGTAAGCCATGGCCTGAGGCAACAGCAACAAAGCCACCAGAAACCCCGCCAGACCGTCGGTGGTCAGCTCGTGAGCCCCGTAGCCGCTGCCCCAGCTCAGAAACGGCAAGTAGTCCGAGGCACGGCTCTCTCCGGCCTCGCTTTCGAGCTGTGAGAGGGACTCCATCCGCTCGGTGGAACCGAGGCGTGGCTCACCGGTGGCGTCCTGGATTCCGCACTGAATCTCTGGGTCGGCCGCGGTGAGCCCTTCTCGACGCGTCTTTTCGGATTTGGGCTCAGAGCTCATGGCATAAGACTATCGGGTCCGGGTCCCAGGTTCACGTCGTTCAGACCCTCTCGAATGACGCCGCCGTCGAGCCTTGGACCTGTCTGCCTAACCCTTTGCCCGCTGATTGGGATCTTCATCCATGGACGGCGACCGTGGGCCCCGGCCGTCGCCAAAACATCCAATCCACGAGGAGCATAGGTATGAATCGTTGCATGACGTTGCTTTGTATATCGGTGATATGTGCCGGCCCTGGAAGCGCCCAGCAGCCGACCGGCGGACAGTTTCAGGTCAATCAGGAAACGAGCGGGTTCCAACGGAATCCAGAGGTAGCGATGGCCGACGACGGCAGCTTTGTGGTGGTTTGGCAGGGTGGCGAAGAAGCGGGTGAGCTGCTCGACGACGAGATCCGTGGCCGGCGGTTCGATCGCCACGGAAAACCGATCGGAGCCGAGCTGGAAATCAACGATCTCACTCACACCGGACAGCTCAACGCTTCGGTCGCGAGTGATCCGGACGGCAACTTCACCGTCGTCTGGCAGAGCGACACCTCTGCCGGCTCGGACCCTGACCGGAGCGTCCAGGCGCGGCGTTTCGGGGCCGACGGCGACCCGTTGGCTAGTCAATTCCAGGTCAACACCCACACCTCGGGAGAGCAGACCTACCCGAACGTGGACGTCCACACCGACGGTTCTTTTATCGTCAGCTGGACGCACGAGGGCTATCAGATTCGGGTACAGCGTTTCGGCCCCGACGGCGCTCCCGTCGGTGACGAGATCGTCGCCGGCGAGCACTTCGACCTCAAATACACGTCGAAAGTCGCTTACACCTCGGACGGTGGTTTCATCGTTGCCTGGACCGACTTTTACTCGACGGGCACCGACGATTCGAACGCCGTTGCTTTGGCCCGCCGTTTCGACGCCGACGGCAAGGCCCTGGGCAGCGAATTCCAGGTGAATACCACCACGCTGGGGTGGCAAGGGGATCCGAATCTCGCGGTGGCCGCGGACGACAGCTTCGTGATCTTGTTCAGCAGCGATCCGTACACGACTGAAGGCGGCGATGCTCACCTCTATGGTCAACGATTCGCCGCCGACGGCACTCCGGTGGGAGAAGAATTCCAGGTCGAGACGGACACCGAGGACTTCGAGGTGACGCCTTCGGTGAGCCCCGTTCCCGGCGGTGGGTTTTTCGCCACCTGGGGAACCTACTCCTACCCCGACATTTACCACAACACCGTCCAGGGACAGCTTTTCGACGGCGCCGGGAATAAGGTGGGAGGGGCTTTTGAGATCCCGACCCTCGCCGAAGGTGACGAGCAAGTGCCCCACGTGGCGGCCAACGCCCAGGGGCAGCTCGTGGTGGTGTGGATGAGTGAGGGATCTCTGGGATCCGATGCTTCGGAAACCAGCATTCAAGGTCAGCGGCTCAGCCTCTTGGTCTTTGGGGACGGTTTTGAAAGCGGCGATCTGAGCGCCTGGAGCTCAGCTGCTCCGTAAGCCCGCGCAAGGCCCACGCTACGGCGTCCCGACGGCTTCGGTCGACGTGGCGCCGTGCTTCCCTCCGAGGATGCTTTCCACGATGAGGGGCCTGGCGACGACCCCTACTATCGCTACAACTCGTTGCGAAGGGAATTGGACAGCTTTATCTCCACGCTTGGGCAAGGTAGGCAGTGCCCTGATTCAAGGTGTGAAAAAAGCTGAGGGGGTCTGGCTCCGGAAATCGCTAGGTGACTCAGATCGAGATCACCTCTGAACCGACATTGGAGCCTTTCATGCTGCGTTATTTCGTACTTGCCGCCCTCTTGGCCCTCATCACCTGCCACACCATCACCAACCCCGCCGTTGCCGGCGAGGCCTCAGTGGCCCATCTCTACTGGGTCGCCACCGGCTCACAGGGCGGTGTCTTCCGCGCCCTCGCCACGGGCGAGATTCCCGAGCAGCTGGCCCAAGTACGGGCTATCGACTACCTGGCGCTCGACACCACCGGTGGACGCCTCGTCTACGCAGAGCTCGATGTGCAGCGCAACGGTCGCCTGATGCGCTCGGCGCTCGACGGCAGCGGACGCACGGTGCTCGCCGAGGTCGAGGCTCCCAACTTCGCCTTCGACGTGGAAATCGACGCCGGCGCGGGATGGGTCTATTGGACGGATGAGTCAGCGATCCGCCGGGTGCCGCTGGCGGGAGGTGCCTCACAGCTCGTGGTCACCGCCGCCGCCGAGGCCCTGGCGCTCGACCTCGAGGCCGGTCACCTCTACTACTACGCGGGCAGCGACATTTTCCGCAGCGGCCTTGACGGCAGCGGCGCCGTCAACCTCGGCACGGTCGGCCCGAACGGCGATGAGCTTGAGATCGATACGGTGAACAACCGGCTCTACTACTCCAAGTCCGCCAGCAATTTCGGCCTCAGGCTCTGTGATCTCGCCCTGGCCTCGTGCACCCTGATCGGGTCGCAGGCATTCAAAGTCGAGATCGCGAACGGCCTGCTTTACTACTCGAGCTCGGGCGGCGTTTGGCGCGCCGATCTCGACGGTCAGAATCCGGTGCAGCTCCAGGACGACGTGCCGAAGTCCTTCGCCATCGATGCGGGCACACTGGAATTCTACGGCGCCGAGGGCAACCTGTGGCGCTCCGCGCTCGACGGCTCGGCGTCGACGCCGCTGGTCGGGGCGGCGGGCCAGGTGCTGCACGACATCGCGGTCGATGTCTCCGCCGGCCGTCTCTTCCTCACTGAAGACGATCACGCGGCGGTGCTCGGGACGCCCTGGGACGGCGGCACCCTGACACCTGTTCTCGGCTCCTTCGATCTCCCCGAAGACCACTACCGCGGCCTGGCCCTCGACCCGGCGAGCTCACGCCTCTACTTCGCCGACCTCGACGACGGGGTCCTGCGCGCCGTCGACACGGACGGGCAGAATGCGGCGGTGATCGTGGCTGGGCTGACCCAGCCCCACGACGTGGCGCTCGACCTTGTCGCCGGCAAGATCTACTGGACGGAAGGCGTCGAAGACGGACCCGGCGCCGGCGCCGCCATCGGCCGCGCCAACCTCGACGGCACCGGCGCCGAGACCCTGCTCTCCGGCCTCTCTCGCGGCGTCCGCGGCCTGGCCGTCGACCCGGCGGGCGGTAAGATGTATTGGACCGATCATTTCGACGACGAGCTGTGGTGGGCCGATTTGGACGGCGGCTCGCCGGCCGCCCTGCCGGTCGTGGTCAACAACCCCCACGACCTCGCCGTCGACGCTCTGGCGTCGGCCCTCTATTGGACCGAAGGCGCCTCGAGCGCCGGCGACCCGAACGGTTTGATCCGCCGAGCTAATCTCGACGGCACCGCCGCCGTCACCGTCTTGGCCGGCCTTGACGACCACCTGCGCGACCTCGTCGTGGTCCACCACGAGGCGCTGCACATCTTCTTCGATGGCTTCGAGTCCGGCACCACCGGCGCTTGGTCGTCGGCGACGCCCTGAGGGCTTTCAGCGATCACAGAATCCGGAACCGCGCCGCCGCGCCACCTCGGCGTCAGCGGCGCGACCGAGCTCTTGCAGCCGCGCGGCGAGCTCCCGTCGCAAGCCGATTTCGAAAGCGCGGGGTGCCGGTGTGCTCGCCTCGAAGATGCGGACGGCGCGGCAGGCCAGGTCTTCGGCCTCGGCGCGCTCGCCACGCGCCCAGCGCACACCGGCGAGGCCTCGCAGCGCCACGGCAAGGCGCCAATCGCCGGCGTCGAGAGACCGCTCGCGATGCGACTGCACCTCAGTCAGCAGCGCTTCGGCCCGTCGTAGATCACCGCGTTTCCAGGCCACCAAGCCGAGGCCTGCAAGAGCGTCTTGGGAGCCGGGCCGCTCCGGGCGATAGCTCCACTCGTAGATCGGTCTGGCGCGCTCGAAGAGTTGCTCCGCTTCGTCCAGGCGCCCTTGCTCGAAATAGAAGCCGGCCAGCCGGGTCGCGATTTGCCCGAGCCGCTCGTGCTCTGGGCCGAAGAGCTGCTCCGCCAAGGCGAGCGCCTGGCGGTAGGCGGCCTCCGCGCCTTCGCCATCACCGGCGAGCTGCGAAAGCTCGCCCAGGGTGCAGAGAGTACGCAGCAGGTCCGGATGGTCCGGGCCGAGTGAGCGCTGCTCGATGTCCAGCGCTTGGCGCGCGGCGTCGAGACCGGCCTTGCCTCCGCCGAGGCGCAGATGGGCCAAGGCCACGTTGTGCAGGCTCTTGGCGTAGCTCGGATGCTCGGCGCCGAGGTGGCGTCGGCGGTGCTCGGCCGAGCGCCGGAGGTAGTCGAGGGCATCGCCGGGCCGGTTCTTCTCGAGCAGCAGGGCGCCGAGGGCGTTGTCGCTCCGGGCGAGATGGGGATGGTCGGCGCCGAGGTGGCGCTCGCGTGCTTCGCGGGCCTGCTCGAAGGCGCGCTGCGCGGCGCCGAGGCGCCGCAGGCGAAAGAGCGCCACGCCCTGGTTGTGGCGAGCCAGGGCCCAGGCTTCGGCGTCACCGGCCGGGTCGAGGCGCTCGAGTGCAGCCGCCAACGTTTCGAGGGCCGGCTCGAATTCACTGCGCTTGATCTGCAGCACGCCGAGGCTGCTGAGCGCGGACGCATGGGCCGGATCTTCCGGGGAGAGGGATGCGGCGAAGAGCTCGGTCGCCTCGACCAGCATCGGCTCGGCCTGATCGTACGCGCCGAGCTGCACGTAGACGTCGGCGATGGCTTGCAGCAGGCGGCCGCGGGCGACGGGCTGGTCTTTCAGCCGATCGCGCAGCTCGGCGACACCTTGCCCGAGCAGGCTCTCGACGGTCACCTCGGGGCTTCCCGGCTGGTTCGGGTTGCCGGCGCGGAAGAGGTCGACGAGAAAGCTCGTCACCTCACGCGCTTCGGTGAGCGCGGCCTCGGCCGCCGCCGTCTGCGCCCTGGCTCGCACCAGTCCGAGGGCCAATCCCACCGAGCCGAGCACGAGCCCGGCGACGGCGACGGCGATGGCTGCGGCGGCGAGTCGGTGGCGCTGGATCAGCTTGCGCGATCGGTAGCCGAACGAGGGTGGACGGGCCTCGACCGGTTCGTCCCGCAAGTAGCGCCCGACGTCGGCCACCAGCTCTCCGACCGAGCCGTAACGCTCGGAACGGTCCGCGGCGATGGCCTTGGCCACGATCCAGTCGAGATCTCCCGCCACCAGACTCCGGTGCTCGGCCGGCGTGGTCGATCGCAGGGCGGCGACGCCGGCGAGCTCGTCGGCCGGCAGCAGGCGCAGCCGGCCGCTGGGAGTCTTCGTCTCACCCGCTTCGATTCGCCGCAGCACGGCTCCCGGTTGACCGTCGTCCGCGAAGGGCCGCCGGCCGGTGAGCAGCTCGAAGAGCATGACGCCGAGGGAGTAGACGTCGGTCCGGGTGTCGATCTCGGCTTCTGATCGCCCGGCGCTGAGCAGCACCTCGGGGCTCATATAGGCTGGGGTACCGAGAAGCAAGCCGCGGGTTTGCAAGTCGCCGAGTGAGCCGTCGAGGGCCTTGGCGATGCCGAAGTCGATCACCTTGGGCACCGGCCGGCCGTCCTCCAGGGTCACCAGCACGTTCGACGGCTTGAGGTCGCGGTGCAGAAGCTGCCTCTGGTGGGCGTGCTCGACGCCGGCGCAGACGGCGACGAAGATCTCGAGCCGCCGCCGGATCGGTAGCCGGTGCCGGTCGCAGTAGTCGGTCAGCGGCACGCCGTCGACCAGCTCCATGGCGAAGAAGGGTCGGCCGTCGTCGGTGGTTCCCGCCTCGTAGAAGCGGGCGACGTTGGAATGGGCCAGCCTTGCCAAGGCGCGCTGCTCGGCGACGAAACGCTCCCCGGCGCTACCGTGGAGATGGGCCTGCATCAGCTTCATCGCCACCTGCCGGCGCACCGGCTCTTCCTGGCGGGCACGGAAAACCTGGCCCATACCGCCGACGCCGAGCAGCTCGAGCAGCGTGTAAGACCCCACCCGAGTCGGCGGCGCCGAGGGCCCGTCATTGTGGGTAAAGGCCGCCGGGCGCTCGAGGAAGTCGCCCAGGGACGCCTGCCGGCCGAGCAGATCGAGCACTTCGGCCAAGATCTCCGGCTCGCCGCCGGCCAGCGACTCGAGCTTCTCCCGTCGCGCCTGCTCGGGCACCTCGAGGGCGGCCAGCAAGAGGTCCTGGACCCGGCGCTCGTGCTCGACGTTCACGTCACTTCTCGAGCCGGCGCCGCAGCCACAGCCGCGCGGCGGTCCATTCGCGCTCCGCGGTCGCCACCGAAACACCCAGGATGCCGGCCGCCTCGGGCACGGTGAAGCCGCCGAAATAGCGCAGCTCGACCAGTCGAGCCTGCCGCACGCGCACGCGCTCGAGATCCTCGAGAGCGTGGTGCACGTCGAGCAGCTCGGGATCGAGGTCACCGGCCGGGGTCTCGCCAAGCGTCACCCGCACCCGCCCGCCGCCTCGCTTGTCCGTGCGCCGGCCCCGCGCGTGCTCGACCAGGATCCGGCGCATGACCTGGGCGGCGGCGGCGAAGAAGTGGATCCGCGAGTCGACCGTCGACGGATCGTGCCCTTGCAGTCGCAGCCAGGCTTCGTGCACCAGGGCCGTGGGCTGCAGGGTGTGGTCGCTGCGCTCGCCCGCCAGCCGAGCGGCGGCGAGCGAACGCAAATCGTCATAGAGCACTGCCAGGAGCCGGTCGAAAGCGCGCTCGTCGCCGCTTCGCCAGCTACTGATCAGCTCCGTGACGTCGCTCGTCTTTTCTTCCATGTCGACTCGGTCGGTGTGCCGGTTCAGCGGAAAACGGACATTTTCGGTGGGTGCATACAGAATCCGGGGCACTTGGCAATCCTGCTCGATTCTAATGCTCGACGAGCTGCTCGGCGCCGCCTAAGCCTGAGAGGGTGGTCACCGGAAGTCTGCTATCTTCTAGTCATGCGGAATTGTATCGACCCGGGGAAGTTGCAGAACTTGCTCAAGGAGCTTGGGCGGCGCGCGGATGGCCCTGGGCGAATCTACCTGACAGGTGGAGCTTCGGCGCTTCTAGAAGGCTGGCGAGAGACAACGGTTGACGTCGACATCAAGTTGGATCCTGAGCCGGCGTGGCTCACGGACAGTTGCGCAGAGCTCCGAACAGTGCCTCGAACGACACGGGTTTTGTCAGGTAGTCGTGCATTCCGGCCTCCCGGCACAGGGCCTCCGTTCCTTCGATGGCGTGGGCGGTCAGGGCGACCAAATGAGGGGTGTCGGCGCCGAGCTTTTCGATCAGGCGCTGAGCCGTTTCCAGACCGTCGAGCTCCGGCATCTGTAGATCCATCAGGATGAGATCGAAACATTTATCGCCGACGGCTTGGAGCACCTCGAGGCCGTTTTCAGCGATAGTCACATCCTCGTGTCCGAGCTCGGCCAACATGTCCACAACGATCATTTGGTTGATGGGATTGTCTTCGGCCACCAAGATCGCCAGGGGTCGTCCGCTCTCCGAGGGAAGCTCGACGTCCGGATCTGTCTCGCGCAACGTCGGTGCTTCCACGGCGGGCAGGGGCAGCTCCAGGGAGAATGTGGTGCCCTCTCCGGGTCGACTTTGCACCCGGAGGTTTCCATCCATGGCCGAAACCAGCCGGCGGCTGATGGCCAGTCCGAGGCCGGTGCCCCCGTGGCGTCGATGGTGGCTGGACTCCAGCTGGTGGAAAGGCTGAAAGAGCTGCTGCAGCAAGCTCTCCTCAATGCCGATTCCGGTGTCGGTGATTTCGATCACGACGTTCCTTACCGACGGATGGCCCTTTGCCACCAGCCGGTTTGCCGCCAGCCGGACGGATCCCCGCTCGGTGAATTTAACGGCATTGCCGATGAGGTTGAGCAAGACCTGGCGGATTCGAGCACCGTCGCCGCGCACCCATTGGGGCAGCTCCGGTCGCCGGTCGAGGATGAGGTCCAGGGATTTCTCTTGGGCATGGGCGGAGAACAACGCCACCACTTCGTCGAGCAGGGAATGAAGATCGAATCGGACGGGCTGGATGTCCAACCGACCCGCTTCGATTTTCGAATAGTCGAGCACGTCGTCGAGGATTTCCAGCAGCGCTTTGCCCGATTGGTGCAAGGTCTCCACCCGCTCTCGCTGTTGCGGGTTGAGGGTCGAATCTCTGGCCAGCAACCGGGCGATTCCCAACACGCCGCTCATGGGGGTTCGAATCTCGTGGGACATGGTGGCCAAGAAGCTCGACTTCGCCCGGCTCGCTTGCTCCGCGGCCACGTTGGCCACCCTCAGCTCTTTCTCGGTGCGTTGGTGCTCTTCGATCTCAGAGCGCAACTGGTGCGTGAGCTCCTGAAGCTCACGGGTCCGGGCCGCCACCTGCCGGCCGAGCAGACGGGAGTGCCGCTTGGCCGCGAAGGCCGACGCCGGCAGCCAGATGAGCGCGCCGACACCGAGCAGCGCGAGGGTTTGAAAGCGCGGATCCAACCACCAGGGACGATCGACATGGAGGGTGGCGCTGCGCGCGATCGGTCCCCAATCCTGACCCTTCCACCTGGCTCGGACCTCGAGCTCGTAGTCGCCCGGAGGTAGGTTGATATAGCGGACTTCCGTGGCCGAGACGTCGAGCGGCTGGAAGTCCTTTTCGAGCCCGATGAGGCGAGCCGCCCACTCGACTCGCTCGGCGTCGATCAGCGTCAGCCGACGCAGGGAATAAGAGACACCGTGGTGGTCGTGCTCGAGGGTGATCGGGCGGTCCGCCGGCAGGGAGCGGGCACCGACTTCCAATCGGCTGATTTCTACTCGAGGTGGGGGCAGGGTCTGTTGATCGTCGGGCGCGATTCGGGTCACACCCAGCTGGGTTCCGATCCAGATGGCTCCATGGCGGTCTTCGACCAAAGCGGCCCGATTCGTTTCTCGACCCTGCAGACCGTGGGCCAAGCCGAAGTGGCGAGCTTTGCCGTCGAAAACCCGGTACGCGCCGTCGTCGGTCCCGACCCAGAGAGCCTGTCGGCGGTCCCTGAGCAAGGCGAAGACCGGGCGTTGAATCGGCGGTGAGACGACCTTCTCCAAGCGATGATCACGGACGCGGTACAAACCCTCGCTGCCGCCCACCCAGACCGAGTCATCCGCGACCAGCACCGTGAATAGACTCAGATTCCGGTCTAGTCCAGCCGGCTCGTCCATGCGAATCCAACGGTGGTCCGGGTCTTTAATCCACACGCCGTTCAGGTGGGTGACGACATAGAGATTAGCGTTTGGGTCGAAAGCGATTCTGCGGACACTTCTGGGAGCGCTCGGGTCCCAACGGACCTCATCCTCGATCACCGGGCCCGCACCCGGTCCACCGGCGGCCCAGAGGCTGCCGTTTTGGGGGTCGAGGGCCAGCGCCGCGATCTGCATCTCGGGTGAAGGATCGGCCACCCATGTCCAACGGGGTCGACGATGCTCGTCTCGACGGGCGAGGGCACCGGTAGACGCGGCAATCCAAAGGGTCTCTTGATCGAGCACCGCGATATCCATGACTCGAAACGGCTTTCGATGGCCGGTCGTAAAGCTCTCGGTGGACGGCTGCTCACCCGCGGATCCACCGCTCTGGAGAAAGCTGAGCCCTCCTTCGTGTCCGAAGACCATGGTGCCGTCCGGCAGCTCCGCGACGGCCGAGACCTCGTCGTCGAAAAGACCGGCTCGTTGATCCCACGCGGTGGTGAGAAGAGAACGGATCTTCGTCACCCCTTGTTTAGAGGTGATCCAGATTTGCCCTTCGCGGTCGAGCACGGCGCCGGTGGCGGTTTGGAAACCCAACCCCTGGGCCGATCCCAAACGCCTCACGGACTCGTGGCCGACCTGAAAGATGCCTGAGCTGCTGGTGATGATGACTCCGCCCTGGCCGTCGCTCGTCAGCTTGGTGTCGCCCGGCTTGGCGGTCAGGGTCTCGGGTAGCTGCCAGAACCCCCCGAATTCAGTGACTTTTCTGGGGTCCACAGCCCGGGAATCCACAGCCGGCTCGATCCAGCCTGCCCAACGGGACCCGACCAGCCATCGGCGCTCGCCGATTCGAGCATGGGCGTGAATGGCGCCCACCGCTTCTGGCGGCAGCACCATGGGCACGGGCACTCTGGAGGCTCCGAGCCGCCACAGTTTTTCTCCCGCCAGCCAAAAGCGTCCGCCCTCCGATCCCACCGCGAGCATGGGTGAGACCTCGGACAGCGTGTCGATGGGTTGCCACGAGCGGCTCCAAATGCGGACCTCACCGGTGCTCAGCAGAATCAGGATGCGAGGCGCCTGGGAATCGTTCACTGTGGCATCGGCATCGGTGGCATCGGCATCGGTAACATCTGCGACCGCGAAATCTACGGGCATAAAGCCGGGCGGAGGATGATCTGCTGGAGGAATCACCGTCTTCCATCGGCCTTGCTCGGCAACGGACACGGCGGTGTCTTTGGCGCTGAGGACCCACAGGCGATTCTGCGAGTCGAGCTCCAGCCCTTGGAGGGACGCGAAGGGAAGCCCCTCTCGTGGTCCGGGAGCAGACCAGGACATGCCGTCGTAGGAGCTGAGCCCGGTGCGGGTGGCAAACCAAAGCCGACCGTCTCGGGTTTGAATCACGTCCTTGACGTCTGAGCTGGACAGCCCGTCGAGCTCCGAGTAGATGCGGGTCGCAAGGCGCTGGGCGGCGAGCTCCGAGGGTGTCGCCGAGAGGAACACTAAGAGCAGGCCCAAGAGTCGGAAGGGGCCTGCGATCCCGCGCCGGATGGTGTCGATGCCTCTAAACGAGCCGGTGCCTTTGGGCGCGCCAGTGCCCTTGAACGCGTCCATGACTTCGACCTGAGTGTAGGCCCTGGTGCCACCCGTGCATTCCATGTTTCACCTGCTCGACCCGGTTGATGGAGCTGAACCTATCAAGCATACCTTTCAGTGGAGCTGACGAGACGATTCATCACGGTCGATGTGAGCTCCGTGGGCCCGGGGCGTCGCTTAGATTCCGAAGCATCGCATGCTTTCCTAGGAATATTTGTGACAGATCGCCGATTTTTCGCGCCAGTGCAGGGGTAGCTCGTCCGCTTCGTGACGACGACTTGTTGCTGTCCAAATCGCCGGTGACGACGCGGCGGACTTCGGCATCACCTCCGACACCGGCCAGCTGAGCTTGACGCCCGGTCAGTCGCGGACCGTGTCCGTGGTCTTCGATCCGTCGACCGTGGGCGTCAAGATCGCTGAAATGTGGGTGCAGTCGAACGATCCCGACTCGGGCTTTCCTCGTCCTCGTCCTCGACCTGACCGGCACCGGCGTCGACCCGGAGATCACCGTGACGCCGTCGACCCTCGATTTCGGTGTGGTCGCCATCCAAGAGCCGAGCGTCTACCGGACGGTGAGCGTCACCAACGAAGGCACCACCAACATGGCGATCCTCGGTCTCGAGCTGGCGGGCGCCGACGCCGGAGCCTTCGAAATGTTGGACGCCTTCCCCGGTCTGCTCGACGTCGGCGAGATCCGGACCGTCGAGGTGCGCTTCACCCCGGACACCGTCCGCGGCTTCAGCGCTCAATTGCGCATCACCTCCGACGACGCGGACGAAGGCACCGTCGACGTGGAGCTGGTGGGCACAGGCGACGATCCGATCTTCGCCGATGGTTTCGAAAGCGGTGACCTGAGCGCCTGGACCGTGCCCTGAGCCGGCGCCGCCCGTCGGCATCTTTCGGCTTCCGGCGGGCTTTGGGGCGGTGTTTCTCAAGGCGAGCCGTGAGGAGCGAGGAGATTTCTGAAAAAAATTTCCTCGCCACTCCCCCTAAGTCACGGAAAGGGGATTTTCATGTACTGAGAGCGAACAATGACGTGCGTTGCTCACCATCAGGAGAATGAAATATGAAGAAGCTCGTTTCCACCGTGCCCGTGCTCGTCGCTTTGGTCTTTGCCGTGTTGATTCCCCTCACCTCCGCCGCCGAAGACACCCAGGCGACCGCGTCGCCGGTGAGCTCGGACGCCACCGCGGTGGTCGGGTCCGAAGCCTGCTTGGGAGCCGGCGAATGGACCTTTGGTGAGGAGATCGTCTTCGACACCCGGGCGGCCGGACCGGAATCCGCGTCGGCCTGTGAGCAGAATTGCAACTCGGAATACAGCAAGTGCCTCGATGATTGCAGCCTGACCGATTGGCTTTGCCAGTCGAGATGCGACAACCGGCTCCGTCGCTGCTTGTCTCGCTGCCCGGTTTGATCCACGAGCGATTCGAGCCATGCCTCGACGAAGGTCGAGGCGGTTGAGACGCCGAGCGCTCGAGAAGCCACGGGGAAACCGTCGAGGTGGCCCCGTGGACGTCTGATGCCGGACGGGTCCTGACTCGGACTCGCCCGGCATGTTCATTTGGGCTGGAATCCGTCCAGCTCTCATGCCGAAACAGGTTTCTTTGGCGGTGGATTGAAGGATTTGTTTTATAGTTTACCGACGACACGAAAATCCTGCGGTAGGATGGTCGGCATTCCCTCCAATCCTTTGAGGAAGATTTGCATGAATAAGACCCTGCTTGCTTTCGGAGCCATCGCTATTGGGCTTTTGGTGCTGACCGCGCTTTTCGGCGCGGGTATCCACAACAATTTGGTCGGCCTTGAAGAGGGTGTCGATTCGGCCTGGAGCCAGGTCGAGAACGTCTACCAACGCCGCGCCGACCTGATTCCCAATCTGGTGGCTACGGTCAAGGGCGCCGCAGACTTCGAGCGTGAAACACTCGAGGCCGTGGTCGAAGCCCGTGCCAAAGTCGGCCAAGCGAATTTCGAGGGCGCTCCATCGCCCGAGCAGATGGCCACCTTTCAGCAGAATCAGGAGGCGCTTTCGAGCGCCCTATCGCGGCTGCTCGTGGTGGTCGAGCGTTATCCGGATCTGAAAGCGACGCAGAATTTCCGCGATTTCCAAGGGCAGCTCGAGGGCACCGAGAATCGCGTCGCGGTCGAGCGGAAGCGTTACAACGAAGCCGCCCAGGGCTACAACACCGCTCGCCGTCGATTCCCCGCGAGCGTCTTCGCCGGCCTCTTCGGCTTTGAGCAGAAGGCCTATTTCGACGCGCAGCCCGGGGCGGACGAGGCACCCAAGGTCGAATTCTGAAATGGGTTTGCATTGAAATCAGAAAGCCCTGAGCCCTTGAGCCCGCCCAGCAAGCGCAGGACCGTGCTGCCCACAACCTCCAACCTTCAGGCGTTCTTCTCCGACTCCGACCTCGAAGCGATTCAATCGGCAACCGCGAAAGCCGAGGAGAAGACCTCCGGTGAAATCGTGCCGTATTTGGTGGAGCGTTTGGACGAGCACCCGGAAACCCGCTATAAAGGCGCCGTTTTCGGCGCCCTTGCCGGCTCGTTGATCGCCGGCGCGCTGCATGCCCTGGGCGGCGTTTGGGGCGGTGCCGGTTTAGGCTGGATCACCCTGCCGGCCGTGGCCGGCGTGGTGGTCGGTTGGGTGCTGGCGAGCTGGCCGCCGATAGGGCGCCGACTGGTAGACCCCACCTCGATGGAGCGCCGTGTGCGACTGCGGGCGGAGTCGGCCTTTCTCGAAGAGGAGGTGTTTCGCACCCGCGACCGCACGGGCATTCTGATCCTCGTCGGCTTGTGGGAGCATCGCGCCGTAATTCTCGCCGACGAGGGAATTCACCGCGCCGTGCCCCAAGGCGAATGGCAAAACTTGGTCGATCGGTTGGTGGCGGGCATCGCCGTCGGCCGGGCCACCGAGGCTCTGGTCGACGTCATCGGTCGATGCGGTGATCTGCTCGAGCAATACAACGTGCGCCGCCGGCCCGACGACGAGGATGAGCTGTCGGACGCGCCCCGTCTGAGGGAGAGCTGATGAGCACACGGCTTTTGCCATCGTGGGTGGTGGCGTCGTTGATCTGGGCCATGTCGGCGACCCTGGCCGGACCCGCGGCGTCGCTCGACGTGCCCTACCTGGCCCAACGGGTCACCGACCTCGCCGACTTGCTCGACCCGAGCTCCGAGGCGAGTCTTGAGGAGCGTCTCAGGGCCATAGAAGCCGAAACCGGCTCCCAGGTGGCCGTGCTGACCGTGCCCGGCCTCGAAGGCGAGGTGATCGAGGACTACGCGTTGCGGGTGGCCGAAGCTTGGAAGCTGGGTCGCGAAGGGGTCGACGATGGCGTCCTCCTCTTGGTAGCACGGGATGACAGAAAAGTGCGCATTGAAGTCGGTTACGGCCTCGAAGGCGCGGTCACCGACTTGCAAAGCCGACGCATGATCGACGAGCTGATCGGACCCGCCTTCCGTCGCGGCGACTTCGCCGGCGGAATCGGGCAGGCGGTGGAAGCGATCGGCGGCGCCATTCGCGGCGAAGCCGACGTCTTACCCCCCCCGACGGCCCGCGGGGCCTCGGATAACAGCTCGATTTTTTTGCTCCTCTTCTTATCACCCATGGCTTGGGCCGGCCTGGCGACTCCCGGTCGCGACGGCTGGACCTTCTGGGCCTATCTGACGCCCTTCATCTTCTTTGCCGGTCTGGCGGCCTTCGGTTCCAACGCGGGTTGGGTTCTACTCGCCCTGTGGCTGGTGGTCGGTGGCTTCCTGCGGCTCATCTGGCCGAAATCCCTTCGAATGGACAGGTCGAGAAGGCGCCGGGGAGGGCTCTGGGTGGGGGGGCCGTTCATCCGTAGTGGTGGGTCCGGTCGACGCGGCGGATTCTCCAGCGGTGGTGGATTCTCGGGCGGTGGCGGCAGCTTCGGTGGCGGCGGTGCGTCCGGCAGCTGGTGAGCTCAGCTCAGAGCGGTCGGACACAAGCGGGCGCAGGTCTTTCTTCTGAGGCCGTGGCAGAGACCTCGCGGCTGCTGAGGGCGTAGAGCAAGGCACCGGTCTCGCCGCTGCTGGAGTCGATCGGCGGAAAACGCAGACGGCACGGCTGTCCCGCCGGCAGCCGGAAGCGGATCTCTTGCCACCGTTCGAGCAATTGGAGGGTCTCGCCGGTGCAGGCGATCTCCAGCTCACCCTGGGGCGTGGCCCACGATGGCAGATCGAGCACCAGGCGCCATTCCAGTGGAGTCGGATGATCGGGAATTTCGAGGGTCGCGGGTCGGGTCCAGCCTCGTCGGCTTCGGCCGTGCACGGAGTCGGCCGGCTCCGGGGCGGTCCAATCGCCGGAAAGTGTCGGCTTCGGCACCGCGTCGGTAGCGGGGGTGATTTCGAGCTCAGCGATCGGCAGCCGCCGAGCCGTATCCATGCCTTCTCGATGGAGACGCAAGCGGAGGTCCGTCTCCGGCTCCCACAGCCCCGCGGCAAGCTGGTAGGTGCCCGGCGGCAGAGGCTCGTCGAGCACCGAAAGGACGAGGGTGGTTCGATCGACGGCTCGGCCCCCCGGCACCTCGGCGGGGTCCGGCCAGTCCGAGATCCGATGGTCGAAATGACGCACGATCCGCCCGTCCGCATCCAGCAGGTGCAGGAATAGGGTCGGGCAGGCCAACAGCCGTGGCGGCAGTCTCAGCACTTGCAGCGCGAGCTCGAAGTCCAGGTGTCGGCCGGGCTCGAGGCTCAGGTGGAGCATCGGTGTCTCCACCACGGCCATGGAACGCTTCGCCCCCCAGCCGGTGAAGACCGCGGCCGCCGCAAGCCCGACGATCAGCGCCGGCAGAAAGGGAATCAGTCGGCGCATGACGTCCCCTGGTCGGCCGGCGGGGGTCGACGGATCACCTCCGTGGAACCGGCGAGGTCGGACCCCGCGATCCCGAGGCGGCAGACCTCGCGCGGGTCGACACCATGATGCTGTAGCCACGCTTCGAGCGCCCCGTCCGGCGGACCCGACGAGGGCTGTCGGCTTTTTCGGCGCATGGGGTGCCAGCTCGGTGGGGTGTTGCCGTAGCGGCCGTTGATCGTCGGCACGCCGCTCACCAGGGCCGCCCACATGGCGTCTTCCTCAAACACTGGACCGCCGCTCCAATCGAGATAGAAAGCACGGCAGCCGGGGTCCACCGCTTGCACGATCGCATCGACCCGGGCGTCCACCTCCTCGAGGTTCCAAGAGCGCATGACCTGGCTTTGCTCAGCGGCAAGGGCCAGGAAAACGAGAAGCATGGGCCAAAGCCTGTTGCGAATCGTCGGCCGATCGAGAAAAAACGTGATGCCGAGAGCCGCCGGTAGGATCAAACATTGTCCGAAGCGCGCCACCACCCGGACCGCCGACGCCCCGGGGACCCACTCGTAAACGCCGACCCAAAGCGACGCGCCGTTCGGCCAGCGGGTGGCGAGCACGATCAAGATCGCCGTCGTGGCCGCGATCCAACGGACCGCCGGTCGGTGCCGCCGGCTCCAAAGTCCGGCGATCGCTATTAGGGTCGTCAGCAAACCCAGCCCATGGGCGAAGGCTCGGTCGCCGAAGATGTCGGGAGCCCCGAGGACCTCCGGCCATCGCCAGATGTCGCCGTAGAAGCGTGAGGTCGGTGGCGGCAGCCACCACGACAACAGCCGTGGTGAGAGGTTGATGATGGATTCAAGCGGGCGGCTGCCGACCTTTTCCGCTGCCAACAAATACCGTTTGGCGAGGGGCGCCAGGAGCAGCGCCCCGGTCGCTGCGGCAAGGGCCCACGCCGGTCCTTCGTCGGCCCACAGCCGACGAGCCCGTGTGCGAGCGTCGGAGGAGGTCATGGCGACGAGCGTTCCGAGACCGGCGAGGAAAACGAAAAAGAAGAAGGGGTAGAACGCCCCGTAAGCCTGGCCGACCAACGCCATCACCAACACCGCCAGCCAGAGGCGTCGTCGTTTCATCGGGATTTCCGGCCGTCCGATTGGAGGGTCGAGCAGCAGATGGCCGGCTGCCAGGCAAGCCAGGGCCCAATAGAGCCAGGGCAGCATTTGCGGATGCACGACGTTGAATAGCCGCGGTCCGGCGAACGCGAAGAGGTAGGCGCCGGCGCACGCCGCAAAGCGATGGACGCCGAAAAGTCGGCGAAGGGCTCGATAGGCGACGATGAACGTCAGCGCGAGCAGGGTCGGCAGCCATAGCTGATAGGCGGTGGTCGGCGAGGCGCCGAGCCAGCGATACGGCGAGTAGAACGGCGTGAAGCCGATCATGGTGTCGGTGTAGGCCGCCACATTGCGCTGCGGATAGTAGATGGGCGGATTCCAGAAATCGCGGTGCAGCGGCCGGCGATCGAGGAAACGGTGGGCGTGCTCGAGGGAAAAATGCACCAAGCGGGTATCCCCCGGCCCCCCGGGAACCACCCCGAAACCCTCCGTCACCACGGGATAGAAGAAAGACGCCAGCCCGAAAACTAGGGTCGCGGCCGGTAGCCAGGCGCTCAGCGGTCGCTTGCGTCTAGCCCTGAAGGGGCTGAAGAAGGAGCGCGAGCGAGACACCTCCCGAAAGCTCAAAACTGCCCCTCTAGGCCTGGGCTGCCGGTTTTCAAGCAGCCATACCAGCGAACGTCGTCAAACGTGCAAGGGCTCTTGTGGGCGTTGCGCTCGAAGCGACAGTCGACGAATTCGCAGGCGACAAAAGTGCAACCCGTAAACGAGCCTCCGTGGAACCTACAACGTTCAAATTTTGTGCTGAAGAAGAGGGCTTCATTGAACAAGGGCTCGTGCCACTCGCACTCGCTGAACGTGCAGTGGAGGAAGCAAGATTCGATCGAGGTGCCGAGCTGTAGCTCGAGGTCTTTCAGCCCTTCGAAGACGCAATAGCGAAATACATGCTCTCCCGAATCCGGCTTGAGCACATGACGATTGGCCCGGGTCAGATGTTTTTCCTCGATCAGCAGATTCGTCATGCGTTTTCCTGGGAGCCGGGTGTCACCGGCCGGAACATTGGCGGTCTAGCTGGTAGGTCGTGAAGAGCCTATCGTCGATCCGATGCCGATGTCCTCCCCCAAAACCTCGGTCCATCCCTCAGGGATCTCAAGACGGCACCTAGGAGCCGGAGATCCCGCACCGATTCGCAAAAGCTACCGATGGTTCTGCCGTTCAGCAAGAGCCTGCTCGAAATCTCGCAGCCGGGCTGCCGCCTCCCGGGCCGGATTGGCCTTCGGGCCGGCCTGACGCTGAATTTGCTCCAAGCTCGACTTCAGCAAGGGTCCGGCTTCTTCGAGCCTGCCTTGGGCGAGCAGGCTCGCTCCCAGAAGACTGGCGGTTTCGGCGCGCTGCCAGTGATCCGCGAGATCTCCCCGGCTGTAGATGATTTCAGCACGGCGCAGCAGTGCTTCCGCCTGCTCGGCATCTCCTCGGCTCAACAGGATCCGCGCAAGCAGAGTCTGGGCTCTGGCCAGATCCGGATGGTCGGATTCGACGAGTCCGCGGTAGAGGCTGATGACCTCTTGGGCCTGCGTCTCTGCCTTTTCCAGCTCGCCCATCATCAGAGCGTTCTCGGCCAGGTGCTCCAAGAGCTTTCCCCGGCCGGTGGAAGGTGGATCTTGTTGATCGAGGATCAGCATCTCCGTCAGTAGGAGCTCGGCTTCGTCGTAGCTCCTCATTTCCCTGAGGGATGCGGCGAGGTTGATTTTGGCCGCTCGGACCTGGCCGTGATGATCCGGGTGATGGCGCCGCAGGGAGGCCAATTGTTGTCGGAAGACCTTGGCCGCCGCCCTGTATTGCCCCTGGTAGTAGTAGGTAGCTCCCAGGTTGCCGGCAATGGCTGTGACGTCTTGGTGGTGCTCCCCGAGCACTTCTTTTTTGGCCGCCAACGCCTGCTCGAAAAGCGGACCCGCCTCCTCGTAACGGCCTTGGTCCAGGAGATTGGCGGCGAGGGCGTTGCGCATCCTGGCGATCTTGGCCGGCTCGTCGCCCCAATGCTTGAGGGTGGTGGCCTGGATCTCGCGATAGATGGCTTCCGCCTCCTGAAATCTGCCTTGTCCGCCCCGCAACCAGGCGAGGTCGAATCGACGTTCCACCAGCTCTTGCGACGATTCGGCGTGGGTCTGCTTGCCCAGCTCGAGGGCACCTTCGATCAACGGCTCGGCTTCACGGGTCAAGCTCAGGGCGAGATATCCGCGGCCGATGGCGGTCATGAGCTCGGCGCGCAGCTCCGGCATGCCGTCGAGCTCGCCGAGCATGGTGGCGCCTTGGTCGAGCATTTCGCGCGGGATCACCCGGTGGGCTTCCCGGGCCGTATCGCGCGAGAAAAGAAACATTTCGGCGAGGTAGATGGCGGCGGCTTCCGCGCGATGGCGGGCCTGCTCGGTCTTCCGGCTTTGCAGCTCACGGTCGATGGCGAAGGCCGACAGAAGGGTCAGCAGCAGGCCGGTGGCGATGACCGGCTTCGCGTGCCGTCGCAGGAGCTTGCCGAGCCGGTAGGGCAAGGTGCCGCGGCGCGCCTCGACCGGTCGGCCCTCGAGGTGGCGCCGGATGTCGGCGGCCAGTCTCTCCACCGTGGAGTACCGCAGCTCGGGCTCTTTGCGCAACGCCTTGAGCACGATGCTGTCGAGATCTCCGGAAAGGTCTTTGGCGGCTTTGGGGCCGACCGGGTGGCCAGGATCCTTGCGCAGACCGGAAGTCCGGCGGACCGCCGTGCTCGGTCGCATGGGCTCGCGCTCGCAGATCAGCTCGCGGGCTTGATCCAGGGTCTTGCCGGTCAGGTCGAAAGGGCGTTGGCCGGTGAGCATCTCGTAGAGCACGAGCCCGAGGCCGTAGACATCGGTGGCGGTGGTGACCGCGCCGCCTCGAACCTGCTCCGGGCTGGCGTATTGGGGAGTCATCACCCGGAGATCGGCATCGGTCTCGGTCACCAGATGGGCCATTTCAGGATCCAGGTTTTTTGCGATGCCGAAGTCCAGCAGCTTAGGCTCGCCATCGCTGCCCACCAGGATGTTGCTGGGTTTTAGATCTCGATGAATGATCAGGTTGCGGTGCGCCAGCTGCACCGCGCCGCAGACCTTAAGGAAAAGCTCGAGGCGCTGGCGGATCGAAAGGCCGAGCTGCCGACAGTAGGCGTCGATCGACGGTCCGTCGACGGCTTCCATCACGATATAGGGCCGACCGTCAGAGGTCGTGCCGCCGTCCCACAACCGAGCGATGTTGGGGTGCTCGAGGCCGGCCAGAATCTGCCGCTCCGACAAGAAGCGCCGTCGGGCCTGCTCGTTGGCCAGGCCACGTCTGGAGACTTTGATCGCGACATGTTTGTGATACTCGCCGTCGGCCCGACGGGCCAGGTAGACCACTCCGCCACCGCCGCTTCCCAGGGTGCGCAAGACCTCGTAGCGGCCGAGTGACGTGTCCTGCGGGTCCGGCTCGAGCAGCCTGACGAGGGGTTTGTCGAAGCTGTCGATAAGGTCGGGATCGGCGTCCAGAAGAGAGCGGACATCGTCACGCAGGGTGACGTCCCCCGCGCACCGTTGGTCCACGAATTCGTGGCGTTCCTCGGGCGGTTGATCGAGGGCGTCGATCAACAAATCTTGGACTCTCTGCCAGTGCTCGTCGGCCATGAATGGATTCTATCTGTCTGTCAATAGCGCCTAAACCTTCCTGGGGGTAGCGGGACATAGACCGGGCCGACCAGGGTCGGAGGAGCTTTAAGCCCCGTTTTTGCCGTGGGCTGCCTCCTCGATGCCAAAAGGAACGGGAGGGCGTAAGGCCCTCCCGCAGAATGAGGTATCGGCAACTCAGCTCCCATCGCCACGAGCCCGACAAACGCGGCCGATCCACAGGATCGGCTGCGCCGGCGGGGCCGGGACGACGGCTCAGCGAAGCCCGGTGGTGGAGGTGGTGGTCGTCGTGGCGTCGGCGAGGCCGGCGGACCAAAGGCGACCGGCACTCTCGGTGACTCGCTCCAGATTGTGGGCGGCAGCACGGCAGCGGTCCCGGGTGTCGGCCGCGGCCTCGGCGGTCAGGCCACCGGTCACCTGGGCCCGCTCGAGCTCGGCGATGGCCTCGGTGCAGCGATCCATCAATTTGTCGGTCAGGTCGAGGGAGGTGGCCATGGCGGTGCGCAAGCGGAGGGCGGTCAAGCCATTGGCGAGCTCCGGATGGCGATCCAAGTAGGTCGTCAGCTGATCGTGAGCATTGCGTAGCTCCTGGCTCTCTGCGTCGGCAGTCGCGGCCCGACTCGCGACCACGCCCAGCACGTCGTCGATCTCAGTGGACCCGGCTGGGTCGTCCAGCAGGATGACCAGCAGGTCGAGCTTGGCGAGGATCGAGTCGATGGGAGCCATCGAGCTCCAGCCTTTGGAGAAGACACTTCCGGTGTCGTTGCACAGCTCTGGATCGATGACATGGCCGATGCACGGGTTGTCCCAGCCGTAGCACAGCACCGGGAAGGTGTCGCAGATATCGGGCTCTTCCGCCGGCTCCGACATGTGCGGCCACTCGTGGTAGGGCAGGCCGTCCGTATTCATCAGCTCGATGTTGTCGCAGGGTGCCACGTCGGTCTGCACCACCAATTGGGTGGCACCATTCAGCCAGTGGCCATTGCCGGTCACCGGCGTGATGTAGGTGGTCTGTCCGTTGCAGCCGGGAAGGCCCAGCCCCCAAACCACGAAGTCGAAATTCTCCAACACATCGGTGTCGCCGTTGAATTGCAGGTTGATCGGACCCGGATTGCCCCAATGCCAGCCGGCGATGCGCCGAAAGCGAATGCTGCAGGTTCCCGGCGGCAAGACCTCGGCGGCATCCACACCGTCGATCGTCATCACCGGCGGGGTGAAGTCATCCAAGCTGCCGTTGAGCTCAATGACGAATTCAGCCGGCCAGCGATGCAGCTCTTGCATCTCGTCCGGCATGTCGACCGGGCAATTCGCGGCACCGAATGCAGGCACCGCGGAGACGGCGAGCAGCCCGGACAAGGCCGCGACAGCGAGGCAGGCGCGGCCGCGTGGACGCAGGCGTTGGAGCAAAGAATGGTGGTGAGTCATGGGAATCTCCTGGGTTTTAAGCTAAGGGGTTGTCGGCCAAATCGGCCGTTTCCCCTAAAGCGCAAAGCACGCAGAAGTCCCTCAGGAAAGTTGAAAATTTCTCACCAAGCCTCGTCGTGGGGCTTCACCGGCGTTGTTCGGCGGTGGGCTGAGCTGCTAGACCGGCGCCCCTGACGGAGCGCCGGCTAAGCGTGCTTCCTCAGGGGACGAAACTGTCCCAGGAGGCGACGTCGCCGCTTTCGAAACCGTCTTCGAACATCGGACCATTTGGCAGGCAGCCGTTGAAGGTCACGCTGGCGATGTAGGTGCCCCAATTGCGACCGCCGCCGCCCAGGTTTTTGGCGTATTCGCCTTGGTACCAGAGGGTCTTGCCGTCCGGGCTGACGCTCATGCTGGTGTAGTCGCCCCAGCGGTCCGGCTCGTTGGCAGTGGTGTCGCCCGCCTTGACTTCGATCTCTCCTTGAAGCGTTCCGGCCGGGTCCGCGGCGCTTCGACCCGCGGCGTAGACGCCCGGGAAGGAGCCGGCGGAGCTTTTGGTGTAACCGATCAAGGCGTCACCGCAGTCGTTGACGGCGATGTCGGGGAAGTAGCGATATTCGCCGTCGGTGCCGAAGACACCGGCCTGGGTGACGCCGGCGGTGTCGAGGTCGATCTCAGCCCATTGGATGCAGTTGACCGTGCCGCCGCCGGGGTTGCACGAGACGTGCATCGCCATCCATCCCGAGCCGTTGCGCAGCTCGAAGTCGAGCCCGCGGTCGTCGTTGCCGGTGACGTTGTCGCCGCCCATTTGAGGGCTGCTGATCGGAAAGCCCACGGACACGCCGTGGGCGGCCGCGAGGTCGATCGCGCCGACCAGGGTGAAGTCGTTGGCGCCGAACGGGTCGTCCCAGCTGTAGAGGTTGAAGTCGGTGCCCTCCCCGCCGAGGATGTATTGCGGGCCGGAGGTGGGGAAGGTGCCGTTGGAGGCGCCGTGGGCTTTGAGTGGCTGCGGGGTCGCGGCGGTGGTTTGGGTGACCGAGCTCGCGGGATTTCCGGCGTACATCGCGTCCTTGTCCAGGGCGAAGACGCGCCCGGTGAAGGTATTGCCGAACATATTGGCGCCGACGTAGATGGCGTCGTGGCTGACGCCGATGTGGGGGTAGTCGAAGAACGCGTTGTCGACGTTGACCGCGAAGTCGTAGAAGAGCCAGCCGTCCAGGGGATCGCTGGTGGTCGAGACCGCCACGCAATAGGACGCGCCGTTGCCGTCGGCGGCGACGATGAAGCGGCCGGCTTCTTCGTCATAGAGCGCGTTGGGGTCGAAGGAGAAGCTCGTGCAATTGCCGGGCAGGCCGGAAAAGAAGGTGATCAGGGGAGTCGGACCGAAGACCGAGGTGCCGTCGAGGGTGTAGATCTCGAGCCCCGCATTGACTGTGGCGATGACGTGCTCCGGGCCCACCGCGAGGTCGGGGTCCGGGGGATTGAGGGTTCCGGACGCGCAGCATTCGCTGACGTCGATGGAATCGAAGCTCGTGCCGAGGGCGAAGTCCACGCTGCCGCGGGTTTGTCGCTGGATGGCGTCCGAGGGAGGCAAGAGATAGGCCTGGCGGGTCAGCTCTTCGATCTCACGCTCCGTCCGCGGGCTATCGATACGTCCGTCACCCTCCGGCGGCGCCGGAACCAGGGCGGGAGCAGTCAGCTGATCGAGGGTGCGGTAGACCGGGTACGCGATGCCGCGCTCGGGGGCCGGCGGACCGGTGCGGGCGGTGAGGGCGCGCCCGGCGGGCTTAGAGGGTTCGATCGGAGCTTGGCCTTGGCCGGCGCAGCCCGCGGAGACCACGAGCGCGGTGAGCGCCAAGAGCTGGATGAAGGGAGCTGAGCGATTTCGAAAGGTTTGTGGGTGCATGGACATCCTGATCGAGTCGAGGCCGGCGCCCGGCTTCAGTGAATGAGATAGCGCGTCCCCGATTCCGTAAGTCGAGGATGCGGGGGATGAGGTCAATAGGGGAAGCGTCAATCGGCTCGGGTGTCCGCAGGGCTCGCCTGCCTGCCGGTCACTCCACTTGATCCAGCGTCGAGCTGATCGGCGGCGCGGGGCGTGTGGTGAAGAGGTCGGGATGCCTGGCCACGTAGGCGTCGACCTTGCTTTGGTAGAAGCCCAGATTGAGCTTGACCGCATCCAATAGGCGTTGGGTGTTCCAGATCTCGCCGCGGGTCAGACGCCGGATCACGTCGTAGTAGTCCGCCAGATCGGGATCGGTGAGCCGATTCGTTCCCGTCCGAAGGCTTTCTAAATAACCTTCCGGCAGGGGACGATAGGTGTGGCCGGGTCGCCAAGGCTCGGTGCCCGGACGGATGTAGGTGGCGGAGACGACCCCGGGAAGTCGAGCCCGCAAGGGATCGCTGAGGGCCGGCCAATCCACGATATGCACATCGGGCCCGGCGTAGAAGCCGAAGAGCCCGATGCCCATGGCCACCGGCACCTCGTCAGGGGGAGCCGTCCGCGCTCGTTCCCCTTTGGCCCGCCAAGGATGATCGGGCCAGAGCTCACTGCCGAGGGCGAAGATCAGGCCGGTGGAAGGATGGTAAATGCGCTGCTCGTCGCCGATGCCGAAGGGGCTGATCCACCGTTCGGTGGGCAGGAGGGCGATCGAGAAACGCCAGCCTAAAAGGACCAGGAATAGGGCGATCCCCTGCTGCAAGCGACGGCGGCTGGGCAGCGGCCAGTCGTAGCAGAGCAGGGCTAGGAGCGAAGCGAGCAGGGGAGCCGCCAAGAAACGACCCCGCATGTAGTCGCCACCGATCCACACCACATAGCCGAGGTAGAGCAGGCCGCCGGCCAGGAGAGGGGAAGCGAGCCGCTGCGGTCGGCGCAGGATCAGCACGGCGGCGCCCGAGATCACCACGGGGGTGAGGGGATCGAAAACCAGCGCGTCGCCGAGGTAGACCAGACCCTGGACGATCAAGCCGGGTCGGGGCACGCCCATGCCCAATTTGGCGTAGGCCGTGTTGGGGAGGGGGGAGCCGTAGTAGATCAGGGCGAAAAGTCCCCACAGCGCGATGGGCGACAGGCCCAAGGCGAGACTTCCGAGTCGATGCCGGATATCTCGAGCGGTGAGCAGGACCAGGGTCGGCAGAAAGAGCAGGAACGCGTCGGGCCGATTGAGGGTCGCCAGAGCGGCCACCAAGGAAAGACCCAGCACTCGATCCTCGGAGTCTCGGCGTCCGCTGTGCAGCCGCAGCATCACAAAACCCACCAACAAGAGTCGGGTGAGGGGATCCTCCAGACCCGAGGTGGCGAAGTCGAGATAGCTCTTGGATAGGGCCAAGATCAAAACCGCCGCGCAACCCACGGTCGGGTTGGGGGCGACCCGGAAGATGATCCAGACGAAACCGAGCAGGCTGAGGGTGACCGCCAGCGCGAGACTGGTGGCATAAAACTCACCGGTGAGCGCCACCAGGCCGGAGCTGAGCAAGAGCCAAAGGGGGTGGGTGTAGACCTGGACCCGCTCGCCCGGATTCCAGGTGAGGCCGTGACCGTTGAGAAAGTTGTCGATGGTCCGAAACGAGATATAGGCGTCGTCGTGGAGCCAGGCGCTCACGAACAGAAGGCCCGTGACGAGAGCCAGGACAGGCAGCGGGCGCAGCAGGTCCGTACGCAGCGGTCGACTTTCGCCGGAAGCGAGAAGCGGCATGCCCGGGAGTATAACCCCGGGATGCATCCGCCGATGTCCATGAAAAAACCCCGCCGAGCAAAGAGCTCGGCGGGGCTCGGCTCAAGGATTAAGCCGCGGGCAGATCAGAGGCAGACTCGGGTCGACGGCTTGCCGCCGGAGCAGCTGCCGGAGCAGCAGTCGGCGCCGTCTTGGCAGCTGTCGCCGGTTTGACCGAGGGTGCATCCGCCCTGACAGCTCGGTGCTGCCAGGCAATCGTTATCGGCGCAATCGACTTGGCCGTCGCAATCGTCGTCCACTCCGTTGTCGCAGATCTCGATGCCGGCGGTGCAGTCGAGGGCGCAGGTGGAGCAGCTTTCGCCCACGTCACAGGTCAGATCGCCACAGCAGAAGCTGCCGCCCGGCACAGGAACGTCAGTGCAGGAGAAACCGCCCGAAGAGCATTGGGCGTCGCCACAGCTCACCGGGTTGGTGCCGTCGCCGTCGCCGCAGCAGAAGCGGTTGGCGGGTTTGCCACCCTGGATGCCGTTGCAGTCGGCCGCGCAGCTGACGCAGTCCTCGCCGTTGCCGGCCTCACAGATGCCGTTGCCGCAGACCGCGCCGCTGGTGGAGCCGGAGGGGCAATCCGTCGGGCACGAGGTGCAGTCTTCACCGGCCTCGCAGACCAAGTTGCCGCAGCCTGTGACGCAGGATGCCGGCACGTCGAAGTTTTCGGTCACGCTGACGCTGTTGGCGGTGCCGCCGTCCTGGGCGTCGACACCCAAGCCACGTTTGGCAAATGCGCTCCAGATGAGGCATTGGTTGGCGCCGCCGTTGTTGTTTTGGTCGGCCAAGAGGATGGCGTCACGGGCGTCGACGAAGGTCGGATTACAGGGTTGTAGCTTCAGACCGTCGACCACCAGCTGGATCGCCAGGTTGTTGCCGCCGGTGCCGCTGTAGAGGTCGGAATCGAAGCCGTATGCATCGGTCAGGGCCCAATACATTTCCCAGACCATGGCGTTCCACACCGAGCCCACGCCGTGGGGCTGGCTGACGCCGGCGATGTCGGCATAGGTGTGCGGGTTGACCGCCATGTCCGTGGTGTAGGGGTATTGGCGGATGCCGGCGCCGGTGGACGGCTCGAAGATGGCGTAATTGCCGACGCCACGGGAAGTGGTCGCGGTGTCGGAGGCGTCGGCGGTGAGGACCAAGGCGCAGAAGTCCGACCAACCCTCACCCGCTTGTTGGGCACCGGAGAGGCAGTTGGAGGTGTTGGCGCCGCCGGTGAGGCGGATCGAGAGACCGTGACAATACTCGTGGGCGATGATGCCGTTGTCGAAGTCGGAATCCCGATTGGGCACCGCGCCGCCGGCGTCCTTGAGGGTGCCGGTGACGCCGTTGCCGAGCTCGGCTTTGATGGTGTCGCCGTCGCTCTGGCCGATCATGACAGAAGAAATGGAAACGCTACCGCCGTCGGCACCTGGACCCATGGTGATCGTGCCATCGCCTTGGTTGTTGACGATGATCGCGGCGATGGCGCCGGCATTTTCCGCGTTGAGCACCTTGGTGCCGAACTCGCAGGAGCCGCGATCGATGACCGCGATCCGACCGGCGGTGAAGCCGCTCAACGCCGTGCAACCCTCGTTGGGGGAGGCGTATTCAAACGTGCCGGAGATGCCGGTGGTGGTGAGCGCGGCGCCGAAGTCCGCGTTGGAGGCGGTGTAGTCACCGGCGATGCCGGCCGGAGCGCTGACCGACACCAGCGAGGTGGCGGAGGGTGTCCACTCGAACATCTGCATGCGCGGATTGGAGCCGTCGGGCGGGGTGGCGAAATTGGCGTTGTTGGTGCCGGAGCCGTCTTGGGCGTCGGCGTTCACGGAGTCGCTGCCGGAGCCGCCACGGCCATAGTTGTTCTCCTGGAAGTTGCCGGAGGCCTCGTCGAAACCGTATTGATAGAGCACGTCGTGAATCACGTTATTCCAATAGAAAAGATTCACAATGGCCGCGTCTTGGTAGTTGACCGGGCTCTGGTTGAGATCGAGGGTGGTCAGGAAATCCAGGGTCGCGCCGCCGGAGGGGCGGAAGCCACCGGAGTTGTTGGCGTCGCGGTCTTCCTGGGCGGAGACGTTGTTGCCGCGGGTGTCGGTGAATTCGGCGCCGGCGCTGCCGTCGGTGTCGTGCCAGCCGAACGGTGACGCCACCGCGTCGGCGACGTTGACCTCGAGGGTTCGGGGACCATCGTCGGGGGATTCTTTGGGCAGGGCGAAGACCTCGTAGGATTCCCAGGTCATCCAATCGTTCTTGGCGACCAAATCACCGGATTCGGCGTCGATCCACAGGTTCCACCAATGCTTTTGGTCCGGGGTTTGGATCTGCAGATCCCAAACCAGTCGCACGCTGCCGTCTTCCATGGCGTAATAGGCGAGACGGGCGGGGATCTTCTCGCGGGAGATTCCCGAGGGGGAGAAGGTCGTCGAGCGGCTGATGCCGACGGCTTTCTGCAGCTCCTGCACCTCCCCTTCGGCACGCAGGCCGAGGTGGTCGGCGGCGGCCAAGATGGCGTCGGCGGCCTCCAGGACGGGGATGGAAGCGAATGCCTTGACGCTGTTACCCTCAACGCTGTTGACCTTGAGAAGGCGATCCCCCATGTTGATCACGCGGCCGGCTCTATCGATATTGACGTTGGTGATGGAGTTGACGATCTCGAGACCGTTGAGCTTTTGGATGAAATAGAAATGATGGGTGCCGTTGTGCTTCGACACGGTTCGGCTGTGCACATCGACGTCGCCGAGCAATTGGCTCGAGGCTTTGGCATGGGAGCGGTGGATGTGCTCCATGGCGATATCCAAAGGCGCGGCGTTCGACTTCGCCGCATTGGCGAAACGTACGGGATTGTCGTCTTGGGCGATGGCCGGGGCGACCCAGCACATGAGGATAGCGAGACATCCTACGAGGCAGACCACTGGTTTTCTCAAGATATTGCTCCTTGGACGGGTGAGCTGGGGAAAGGCCGTCACACTGCTCGTGCTTCGGGACTCCCCTGTTAAGAAGTTGAGGTTCTTCAGGCGATCGATGAAAAGGTGTGTACCCAATAGAGGGCTCGAGGCAGAGAAAAAATATAGGCCACGGGCCGGATCGGTGTTTTTCGAAGGAATTCGATGGCTCGGGTCTCGAACCCATGGCATCCTTCGTCCACGGGATTCAACCTGGACTTTCGAGTGAGTGGACCTTGAGTGACGGTTATGACTCCTTCTTCTGAGAGGCCAAGCGCCCCATCATCCGCCAAGCCTTCGAGGAACGTGGTCTCGCCTGCCTCGGGGCGGTGGCTGCTCGCTATCGTGATGGTCGGTCTGGTTCTGCAGATTTGGCTGTGGCAGCGGGGTCGGCTCGATCTGCACGCGATCACCGGCGATTCGGAAGTCCGCGCGGTAGAGCTCTGCGGCATTCAAAAATACGACCGCGAGAGCTTCACCCGGGATCAGGTCCACCTGTTGACGCCGGCGGTGGAGCGGGCCATGGGCGGTCCGTTGTTGCCGTTTTCCAAACGCATGTCCGGGGGAAGTGTGGTTCCGGGCAGCTTGCTGCAAATCTTGATCGGAGAGCCGCTCAAGGCAGTCTTCGACTACCGAGCGTCGTCGGTGGGCATCGTGTTGATGCACGGCTTGGCCGGTTGGCTGGTGTTTGCGACCGCCCGCGCCGTCCAAGGCCCGCAATTTGCCATGGCCCTATTCATGCTCTTCTGGCTGTCTCCGTGGCGGCTCTACCACGGCGGATTTCTGTGGGAGCCCGCCTTTATCGTGCTGCCCAGCGCCTTGCATTTGTGGGCCCACAGTCGATTGTGGACCGGCGAGCCGAGATGGATGCACCCCGGATGGTGGTCCTTGCGCAAGCCCCTATCCGGAGCCGTTTGGCCCTCTTTTTTCCTGGCCCTAGCCCTCTCGACCGCTCCTCAGCTGCACGGTTCTGCGGTGATCCTCTTCTTGATCAGCGGCGGATTGCTGGTGACCGGACGATGTCGGGTCTACGGGCCCGCCTTTGTCGGCGGTCTTGTGGTGGGATCAGCCACCCTGATCCCGACGCTGGTCGCCTGGCAAAACGGCAGCGTGGATTGGGTGGATGAATCCAATACGGCGACGGTGGGCCACGGACCCTTTCGCTGGCTCTATCGGCTGCCTCGGGCTTTCGGGTATTGGATCCGTCTCGGGTCCTTGGATGTCGGGCGGAGGTATCGCCAGACCGAGCTCTTCCACGCCGACGCTCCATGGTGGAGCCGAGCCGTCGGCATTTCAGTGGCCTTCATCGCCCTGGTCACGGCGTTAGTCACCCTCTGGATCTGCTTCCAATGGCTCAAAGGGCGCTTGACGGTGCTCGACCGGGAGTCGTTCTTCAGCCGCTATGCCCTCACTACCCTGGGAGCTGTTTTGATCTCTGCTGCCGTGTCTCCGGTGACCCTCCAGGGGTGGCACGTCTTGGTGGCCTTGCCGGCCTGCCTGGTGGCGCCGGCGGCTTGGCTGTGCGGCAAGCTGACGAGCTATCGCGGCCGGCTGGTGCTTTTGGCCGCTCAGGTGACTTGCACCCTGTTGATCGGATTCGGGCATCCCATGTACGAGGAGCCGGTGCCGGGTCCGTGTCGGGTGCTGTGGACGGCGGAGGGCACCTTGCCCGGCTCCTGAGGCGAGCTTTTTTCGGCTGAGCGCAGAATTGGCGTCAGTTTTTCCGTCTAGGAATTGATATGACGAGACCACTGCGCCTATTCAGCCGCCCTCGGCAGGTCACCGCCGAGATCACCCAAGTCACCTTTCAATTTCGATCGCTGCTCAAACCCGATCGGAGCCTCAATCTGAAGATCGTCGGAGCCTTGGCAAGAGCC
>JAUIJL010000037.1 GCA_030431255.1 Thermoanaerobaculia bacterium
GCGGAGGGCGTGCTTTGGGACAGCGGCACCTACACCTACGACGGTGTAGGAAACATTGCCGAGATCGGTGAGGACGCGTTCACCTACGACGGCGCCGGCCGCCTATTGTCGGGCACGGTGAAGCGAGCGGGAGAGGATCGCAGCGAGGAGCTGACCTACGACGCCGCCGACAACGTGACCAGCTTCGCGCGCGACGATGGGACGGTCGTGGCGCACAACGTGGACACGGCTACGAACCGTCTGCTAGGCCGGGGCAATGACGATTCCATCGTCTGGGATGCCGCCGGCAGCATGGTCAACATCGGCGAGCACCCGGGCACGGGCGCTCGGCCGATCTTCGTGATGACGAACGGCCCATTCCGTCGTCAGACGTCATTCGGAATCACCGACGCTAACGCCGCCAACCCGTCCAAGCGGTGGACCTACGCATTCGGTCCGGGTGACATCCGCCTAATGGTGGAGGACCAGGACGGGAATCGCCGCTGGACTTTCCGCGATCCGTCCGACCGCATCGTGCGCGAATTTTTGGAGACGGACGGCCGCTGGCTGCACGAGCGGGACTTCATCCACGGTCCCACCGGCCTGATCGCGACCCGTCGCCAAAACGGAGCGGTCCGGTATTTCCACGCGGATCACCTGGGCACACCGCGTCTGCTCACCGCCGAAGACGGCCAGGTGTTCAGCCGTCACGACTACTACCCGTTCGGCGCCGAGATCGAGGATCCGTCAGAGATGCTGCTCGACGGTTTCGAATCCGGCGACACGCGGTTCTGGCTGGAGTCCAAGGACGAGCCGCGCTTCGAATGGACTGGCCACGAACGGGATCCCCATGGCTTGACCGACTACATGCTCGCGCGGACGTGCGCGTATCCGCTCTACAGATTCGGGTCCGTGGATCCGGCGCGTGACGGGTGGAACCTCTACGCTTATGTTCGGAACAACCCGATAAACTTGGTGGATCCAGACGGGCAGCTCGCCCAGTTCGTTGTGGTTGCTGCGATCGGTATCGCGGTGGCCGGCGCGTTGACGGGTCCTTCGGCAGCGAATGCTCCAGAAGGACCGGAAACAGAGCTGATCGAGAGCACGGACTTGCCTTTGGACGTCATGGCCGCAGAGGCGTTCCTGGGTGGCGGGATCGGTAAGTTGTTGAGCACGGCTCTGGGGTGGGGGAAAGGAGCTTTACGCCGGCTGAGTTCGTCTGGATCAGCCAGAACGCAAAAGTTGGTCACGAGAGCCCGTCACCACACTGATTGGCAGGGCCTTAAGCAAATCAAAGCGGACAATGCTATCAATCCAGCTTGAGGAGAACCTGTGGGAGTCCATGTGGAGGTCGAACCATTTGGTTCGGTTCGACCGGGATTAACTGGTCCTAAAGCCCAAACGGGTAGTGCAGCGGAGGGAGCTTTTGTTGAGATCGATCTACCCGGCAGCGCGATTCCTACACCTGGAGTTGGTCCAAGAAATACAGCTGTTATCCCAAGCAGCGAACCACTAAAGCTCGGGGCAGACGCAACTTTCAGGAGGGTGTGGCCATGGACGCAGTAATTCTTAATAGGGGTCTCGCACTCGCGACACTAACGGTGTCTCGCCAGCTGGCCCGCTCTTTGGATGCAGCCCTACACGCGAAATGGGAAGACTTCCTATGCTTCTTTACCCACGAAGACCGATGGATTCATGATGCGGTTCTTCAGCGTCTGAAAGAAGTTGGAGGAGGGGCCCCCACTAGTGGTCAGGTCGATTCCGATTCCCTTCGAGCTCTCCGTTGGTACTCTTCGTGGATCTCAAGGGTGATATTCATGATGAAAGGGGAGGCTCGGTTTCCCCGAGCAGAGATTTTCTTCATCACTACAGCCTTGGAGGCGGGGACTCAGTCTATGAAGCTCACTCAAAGACCGTCTAATGATGAGATTGCAGAGTTGAGAATGAATCTCTCAGTCTGTGAGGTTCTGATCGAACGAAGAGTGCCAGCTGATGTGTCGAGGGCCTCTAGGGCGGTGAGTCATTTCAATGCATCGGCCTATCAGAATTTCAATTCGATCAGCGAGATTCTAGGTGCAGACGTAGAGACGATCCAGATCGCAGAGCACCAGGCCCTTGGTGCCGAAGACTGACAAGGAGCCGATGTTCACCTCATCGAAGCTGCATGAGGCGCTTCGCCTGTTGATCACCTTTTCCTTGATCGTGGTCTTCTACGCTTGTAGCTCCTCCTTCCCGAGGGCAATGCCCGAAGCGGATCTGGAGCTTCTCTACATCTCCGCGGACGAAGTGTTTCCAACCACCACAGCGCTACGCTTTTATAGTCCCCGCACCTTGGAGCTAGAGCCTCTAGGTGATCGAGCCACAAGAAGAAGATTGGATTCTTCAGACGCACGAGCCATCTCTGCACTGCTGATATCTGCCGATGATATCTGCCGAGCTCAAGAGCGAGGTGACACTGAAGGACGTGGGTCAACGCTGCGTTGAAGGATTCCACATATTGTCGAATTTCAGGCCATGAGAATCAACTCTCCGTTGATTGTTCCCCGGCTGGCCGAAACATGAGGGGCTTCTATGTTCTTGAGATTGGATCTAGCCGTAGTTCCGCGATTCGAAGACATTCCGCCTTGGTCGGGGGCGTCTTCCTGTGTGCGCTGTGGCCGGCTGCCGCGACCCCAGTCTTCGCCCAGAACGCGCCGAGCAAGCAGGCCGGAAAACCGAATATCTTGGTGATCATGGCCGACGACCTGGGTTGGTCGAACCTGAGCAGCTACCACCACGGCATGATGAGCAGCGATACGCCCAATATCGACCGCATCGCCGCGGAAGGCATGCGCTTCACCGACTATTACGCCCAACCCAGCTGCACCGCGGGTCGATCGGCGTTCATCACCGGCCAGCTTCCGATCCGAACCGGTCTGCATATGGTGGGTCTGCCCCACGACCCGATCGGCATCGGCAAAGAGGTGCCGACCCTCGCTCGGCTGTTGAAACATCTCGGTTACGCGACCGCGGAATTCGGCAAGAATCATCTCGGAGATCGCAACAACTTCCTGCCCACGACCTTCGGCTTCGACGAGTATTGGGGTTGGCTCTACCACCTGAACGCCATGGAATACGTCAACGATCCCGACTGCCGGCTGTCACGGCAAAGAGGCCGACCTCTGGCGCGGATCGCACCACGATCTCGCCATGCAGGAGGCGACCCCGGACACCGTGTCGGGGGATTTCTCCGGCGTCGAGCACGCCTACTACGGCGTGGTTTCGACGTTTATCCGCCGCGACGGCGACTTCTTCGTGCGTACCGACGGTCCCGACGGCGAGCTCGCGGATTACCGCATCGCTTACACCTTCGGCATCGAGCCCCTACAACAATATTTGATCGAATTCCCCGACGGACGCCTGCAAGCGCTGTCGGTCTGCTGGGATACCCGGCCCGAGCAGCTCGGGGGCCAGCGTTGGTTTCACCTCTATCCCAAAAAGCAGGTGGGCCACGACGATCCCTTGCATTGGACCGGCTTGCAGCAAAATTGGAATTTCATGTGCGCCGAATGCCACTCGACGCACCTACAAAAGAACTACGACGCCTCCGCCGACCGCTACACCACCACCTGGTCCGAGATCGACGTCTCCTGCGAGGCGCGCCACGGTCCGGGCTCCCGTCACGTGGCCTGGGCCGAAACCGCCGGGTCCGACGAGCCCGAGGCGAGCACCGGCAACCTGGGTTTTGCGGTGACCCTAAAAGACAGCGACAACGGATTTTGGGCCATCGACCCAGGGACCGGCGTTGCGAGCCGATCGGTTCCACGGACCCTCCTGGACCGAGCTCGAGACCTGCGGGATGTGGGCGAGCTCGAGTCGGCCCTCACCTACGCCCGCCTCCTCGGCGACCTGGCACCCCGGGACGTGCAGGTCCAGGCGTTGATCCGAGAGCTCTAAGCCGACCGAGGCTAAGCGGCGATCCCCTTTGGCACGATCCAACCCTCCCCCGCCACGCCACGGATCGAACGAGACGCTCAGATCTCACTCCTTCGCTTTGCGCTCTTTCTGGAAAGCGTCGTAGATGTCGTCGCGGACTTTTCGTCGGAGCCACTTCAAGGCGTCCTCATTTTCAAATAGAAAATTGACGAAACCACTGTGATGCTGCAACCGATCGATGATCGCTTTGTCGAAAGCTCGGTCGTGGACATAACCGAAGTTATCGCGGTCGTTGGCGCCGGCGGCGGCGCGCATGCGGTCGTCGGCTCGCAGGTCCCGGGTCACGCTCTCCACCAGATTGCCGGTGTCGAAGTCGGTGCCGAAACGCTCGTTGAATTGATCGATCAGGCTCGACAGGGTCACCTGTTCGGCATCCACCGAACGAGTGCCGACATCGCTCGGCGCCGGCAGCTCCCCCTCGACTCCCGGCACCGGCTCGATGGCGCCTTCCGCTTGTTTTTGCAGGCGGTAGTAGCGGAGCGCCACATCCTCCCCGAGGGTCACCTCGTCCCCAGGCTCGCCGTCGGAGGGTAGCTTGCGTTGCAACATCTTGCCGTAGACGTAGAGTCGCTCGAGATCGACATCGGAAAACGGCACTGCTTGGGCGAGGAAGGCGTAGAGCCGCAGGAAAGCGCCGAGGCGGTTGCGGAAGGTGTCCTTGGCGTCGTCGTCGAGGGCCTTGAAGCCATCGACCGCCGGGTCGACGGCCGCGTGCAGGCGGGCGTTGCCCTTCCGGTCGGCTTTGGCGCCGATGGCAAAGAACACCTCGGCGAAGTGTTTGAGCTCCGACTCGTGCAGGATCCGGAAGGCCAAGACCTCGTTGCGAAGCTCGTAGAGGCGGTGCGGGTCGATATCTTGCTCGACGGTGGTGGCTTCGTAGTAGGGCTGGAAGCTTTCCAAGATCTCGTCCCGCTGGTTAACGAAATCGAGCACGAAGGTGCGCTCTTTACCCTCCTTCTTGCGGTTGAGCCGCGACAGGGTTTGGACCGCCTGGATTCCCGACAGCCGACGATCCACGTACATGGCCATGAGCTTTCTTTGATCGAATCCCGTTTGGTATTTCTCCGCCACGATCAGGATTTGGTAGCGGTCGGTATCGAAGGCCTCGCGCAGCCGAGATTCCGGCAGGGTCTCGCCGGTGACCGGGTCGCGGTTCATCTCCGGCTCGGTCCACGGCTTCACTTCGGTGGCCGGGTCATCCGGGTCGACCACGCCGCCCGAAAACGCCACCAACACGCCCAAGTCGTGGTAGCCCCGCTCGGCGATGTAGCGATCGAAAGCCAGACGGGTCTTGACCGCGTGCAGCCGGGACGCCGTCACCACCATAGCTTTGGCCTGACCGTCGAGCTGTCGACGCACGGTGGAGCGGAAATGCTCGATGATCACCTCCGTCTTTTGGCGCAGATTTTCCGGGCTGAAATCCACGAAGCACGCCAGGGCGCGGCTGGCCTTTTTCTTGTCCAGTCGGGGATCGTCCTGCACCTTTTTGACCAGCTCGAAGTATCGCTCGTAGGTGGTGTAACCCTGCAAGACGTCGAGGATGAATTTCTCCTCAATGGCTTGGCGCATGGAATAGAGGTGGATCGGCCGAGGCTCGCCGTCTTCGCCCCGATGGCCGAAGAGTTGGAGGGTTTTATATTTCGGGGTGGCGGTGAAGGCGAAATACGACAAGTTACGTTGGGGCCCTCGGGCGAGGGCGGCGCGCAGCACAGCTTGGTCGGGCGCGGCCAGGTCGTCGGCCTCTTCTTCGTAGCGCTCAGCCACGCTCGACGCGCCGAGGATTTCTTTCATGTCGCGAGCGGCGTCACCGGTTTGGGAGCTGTGTGCCTCATCGACCACGATGGCGTAACGGCGATCGGTCAAGGCATCGAGCTTCTCGGCCAGGGCGCCGAAGCTCTGGATGGTGCAGACGATGATCTGCTTGCGCGCGGCGAGGGCCGCTGCGAGCTGGCCCGATTTCGATGGACCTTTGACGATCGGTTGAACCACACCGGGCTCATGCTCGATTTGGTCGATGACCTCCTGGAGCTGGGAATCTAGGATTTGGCGATCGGTGATCACCACCACGCCGTCATAAACTTTTTGGTCTTGGGCGTCGTGTAGGGTCGCTAGCTGATGGGCAAGCCAGGCAATGGAATTCGATTTGCCCGAGCCCGCCGAGTGCTGCACCAGGTAATTGGAGCCGGCACCGTGCTCGCGCGCTTTCTTGACCAGCAGGCGGACGCAGTCGAGCTGGTGGTAGCGGGGGAAGATCAGCTTCTCTTTATTCTCCAAGAAGAGGAATCGAGCGAGCAGGTCGAGCAGCGAGTCCCGCTGCCACACCTCTTCCCACAGGTAGTGGGTGCGGTGCTTATCTTTCACCGACGGATTGCCGGCGCCGTGCCCGTCGCCCTTGTTGAAGGGCAAAAAAACCGTGTCGGTACGGGCGAGGCGGGTGGTCATCCAGACCTCGTCGCTGCCGACAGCGAAGTGTACGAGGGCGCGCTCTTTAAAGCGGAAGATCGGTGCGTCGGGGTCGCGGTCACCTTGGTATTGGACCTTGGCATGGGCGGCCTTCTGACCGGTGAGGGGGTTTTTCAGCTCGGCGGTGACCACGGGGATGCCGTTGACGAAAAGCACGAGGTCGGCTTCTTGCCCCGGGCGCTTCGGGTCGACGTGGATTTGCCGGGCGACAGAGACGCGGTTCTTACGGTATTCAGCGTCGAGGGCGGGATTCCAGCCATGGGCCGGACGAAAGGTGACGACTTGCACGGTGCGGCCCGAGGCCTTGAAGCCCTGGCGCAGCACGTCCAACAGGCCGCGCTGGCGGACTTCCTTGTGGAACGCGTCGATCAGCTGCGGGCCGGCTTGATCGCCGTAGAGGTCTTGCAAACGTTTCCAGATCTTGGGCTGGGTGTCTTTCACATAATCCGTGAGGTCATCACGGATTAGGGCGATTTCGGGGTCAAAGTCCTGGGGGCGGCGCTTCAAGTAACCGTTGTCGAGCAAGTGTTGCTCGATTTCGGCTTCGAAGGCTTCTTCGCTGGTGACTTTGGGCATCAGCTGTTCTCGTAGCTCCGAGCGAAAAGAGGCTCAGCTTTGCGAAGCTCAGCGGCCGAGGACAGGCGAAGCTCCAGCTCACCTGTGCCGAGGTGGCCGATGTTGCGAACATCGCGGAGTTGAAGATCTCCATTCAGATCAACTGAATCTGGGTCAACCTTCAGGAAAACCACGAGATTGTTGGACTTGGGATGGATCTCGACACAAGCAAAATTTCGGATCCTACGGAACGCTACGTAGAACTTCAGCTGCTTTTCCTGAACATCGTCGCCGAGACTCAACAAATAGGCCCTTAGACTCTCGTAGAGATCGGTTAGCTCCGTGCTCGCATCCTCAAAGTAGTCGACAAAGCCTTTGTAGGAGCCGGCGGACGAAACCGGCTCTCTGCTGATCGTGACGTTTCGGGAGTCGCTCACCGCACTTACCATTTCGAAGAGCAGTAGCTCGTCACCAAATCGACGATAGCGAATCAGGTCGATATTTCGATTGATCTGCTCCACGGCGTGCTCGTCATAGTTCGTGAAATCGCCGGCAATGCAAACGAGGCGGCAAGCTGACCATTCGATTCTTTGTGCTTCGACGGCTCCGAAACGTTCCATCACGAGAAGCTGAAACTCGGCTTTGTGATCGAGTAACCAATTCAGGTAGAACAGACCCTGATTGATGATGTTCTCGTTGGAGGACCGCTTGTATTCGATGATGACAGGGCTGCCGTTCTCGTCAATACCCAAGGAGTCGATCCGCCCTCGATGCCTTTCGCCAGTGCTGTATTCGCTGGCAAGAAATCGGACCCCAAGGAAGGTTTCGAGATTGGCTTCGATCAGGTTCTGAAGGCTCTTTTCCAGTGCGAAGCCCTCGCCCGCCAGTTCCGTGACCTGGCCTCCTGAGGTGCGAAAGAGTTTTATATCGCTCACGCCGTCTTCACCGGTATCTCAAGCTGGCCGGTGACGGCTTGGGTGATGAGGGCTTGGCGGTATTCTTTGAGACGGTCGATTTGTCGCCGAGATTGTGTAGTTGCACCAACGATGGCGTGACATCGCTTTTCAAGCAAGGAGATCAGCTCTCGCTGCTCTGCGAGAGGAGGTAGAGCAATTTGCACGTTCCCTACATCCTCGAGACCCAGGCCTTGCTTGGTGCCACCGTATTGCGTTGCTTCGAGTTGCTGCTGCGAAGGATCTGATTTGAGAGCATGAGCTAGAAAGCTGCTGTTGACAAGCTTTTGCCGAGGTCTCAGAAGGGCAATATGTTGATTGATGAAGACCCTTTCAGGTAGATCCGTTGCCAATGCAACGTTCCCTGTTTTTGCTCCAGTGATACAGATCAATACGTCGCCTTCCAACAGAAAGGTCCGGCTTCCTTCTGAGCTTCTTGGAGGATCGACATACTGAATCCTCGAAAAGTTGAGTGCCAGATTTGCTCCGAGATTGCCGCTTTGTAGGAACACCGGTGCGCAGTCGTCGTCAGTGTAGAACACTGCCCATCCCCGAGAACCTGACGTAGAAAAAGAAACCAAAGATTTCGCTCTTGAGATCTCCCAATGCTCTGGAATCTCCCCGATCCACGGGACCCCCGAATCTTTCATCCGTGCGTTGGGATCCAGCCCCTTGGTCACAGCCCGGTGGACGAGGGCGATTCGCTTCTCGGCTAACAGTTCGATCATCCGCTCTTTCTTCTCGATCAACGTATCGATGGCGGCGGTCTTACGGTCGAGGAAGTCGGCGATGGCCGTTTGGGTATTCCTACTTGGCAGAAAAACCACAATGCGGCCAAAGGCTTCCGGCTCAAGGTCCCACTGGTTTGGCCGGATGCCTTTAGAGAGCTGGCGATAGAGCGCCACATAAGGCCGCGACCTGAGTTGATAATGAAGGAATCTAGGGTATACCGCCTCGCCCAGAGTGAACGTGAAATAGGCGGGACTGACGATACCTGTATGCCGGGAAACCGCAACCGATCCCTGCCAAGCTTTCATCTTGTTGATGACTAGATCGCCCTCTCGAACAAAAAGATAAGAGCTTAGATCAGTACTTGCCTTGTTAAAGTTGTCGTCTCGTGATGCCTTCGGTACGACCCCATGATCCCGATATACAGAGAGTAGCTGCGCATCAGGCCGACCCCGATGCGACTTTCTCGTCAAGACAAACTTCAGAGGTTTCTGAGCCCATGAGCTGGGGAAGCTGGTATCTGCTATAGAATTGCTGGTCACGTAAACACCTCATCCAACATCCCCCGAATCTCCTCATCCAACGCCCGAATCTCCGCTTCGATCTCTTCCAACGGCCGAGGCGGCGTGTATTCGTAGAAATGCCGCGTGAACGGTATTTCATAGCCGATTTTGGTCTTCGAGTGATCGATCCAAGCATCGGGCACGCTTGGCAGCACCTCCCGCTCGAGATATTCGTCCACATCCTCGCGAAGTGGCACATTCTCGTAGTCCCGCAGGCTGGAATCGGGCTCCGGCTCCCCTTTCACCAAGCAAATCTCCGCGGTCTCGTCGCGCTCGCCGAGGGCGTTTTCGATCGCCTTGCGCAGGGCGGCGGAGATTTTGAGCCCCTCGTCCTGGGCCATGGCCTTGAGATCGGCGCGGAAGGTCGGCCGATCCTGGTAGAGGCGGTCCCCATCGAGCCGATCGAGCACGCGCAGAAAACGGGCTTGGGTTTCGCGCCCCTCGGCGATCTCCGCCTCGGCCCGCTCCCCCTTTTTTCGGCTGGTCAGAAGATTCTGCCAGCCCCGCTCAGCGTCCAGACGAGTGATGCGCTCAGCGCTCGCCTGAAAATTGAGCCTCAAGGGTCGCTCGACAGTGATGCGCTGGAAACCGAAATCTCGATTGTCGAAAATCTTGACCTTCGGCCCCTCCTCAAACCCCTCAAAACGCCGCACCAGCTCCCCGATGTGATCGTCGGAAAGCTCCTTACGTTTATCACCCAGGGATTTGCGGATTTTCTGAAATTGGTCCGTGCCGTCGATCAGTTGCACCTTGCCGCGGCGTTCCGGCGGCTTGCGGTTGGTGAGCACCCACACGTAGGTGGCGATGCCCGTGTTGTAGAACATTTGGTCGGGCAATGCGACAATCGCCTCGAGCAAATCGTTTTCCAGCAAATACCGACGGATCTCGCTCTCCCCCGACCCGGCCGCACCTGTAAAAAGGGGCGAGCCGTTGAACACGATCGCCAGGCGCGATCCGCCGTCTTCGGGCGCCTTCATCTTGCTCAGCATGTGCAGCAAAAAGAGCAACGAGCCGTCGTTCTTACGCGGCAAGCCCGGCCCGAACCGACCGGCGTGGCCGAGCCGCTTGTGCTCATCGCGCACGACTTTCTCGGCCTTGGTCCAATCGACACCGAACGGTGGATTGGAAATCAAGTAGTCGGCACGCAAGTCGGGGTGGCCATCCTCCGAAAACGAGTTTCCGTATTGGATGCGATCCGCCAGCTGGCCCTTGATCAACATATCCGCCTTGCAGATGGCGTAAGACTCGGGGTTGAGCTCCTGACCGAAGACCTCCAGCCGGCCCGCGGGGTTGTGCTCGGCGAGAAACTCCTCAGCCACGCTCAACATGCCGCCGGTGCCGCAAGCCGGATCGTAGATGCTACGGGCGACCTCTGGACGGCTGAGGGCCTCCTCATCCTCCACGAAAAGTAGGCGAACCATCAGCCGGATCACCTCCCGGGGCGTGAAGTGCTCACCGGCGGTTTCGTTGGACTGCTCGGAGAATTTGCGAATCAGCTCCTCGAAGATGTAGCCCATCTCCAGGTTGGTCACCCGTTCGGGGTGCAGGTCGATCTCGGAAAATTTCTCGGTCACCAAGAAGAGCAGACCGGCCCGTCGCAGGCGCTCGATTTGGTTTTCGAAGCGAAACCGCTCAAGGATGTCGCGGGCGTTTGGGGAAAAGCCCTCGATAAAGGCGACAAGGTTCTTCGCCAGGTGCGCAGGGTCGGCGAGAAGCTTGGAGAAGTCGAGCTTCGAGAGGTTGTAGAAATTCTGGTCCGCGACGCCGATCAGCATCCGCCGGCGCAGAGCGTCCGGCGAGCCGGCCAGCTCTTCGTGGGCCTTCCACACCTCCTCGCGGGTAGGTGTGAGCACTTGGTCGAGGCGACGCAGCACCGTGAACGGCAAAATCACCCGGCCGTATTCGGATTGCTTGAAATCACCGCGTAACAGGTCGGCAACCGACCAAATAAAGCTGACCCTCTCACTAAATCGCTGCACCCAAGCCCTCCTGGAACCTCTTGAAAGCCCTTCTGAAATCGGACGCCTACCCAGGGGGTGACGGGCTCAGAGTATAGACCAGGGAGCCGGCAAGAATCACCGGAGGGGCAACACTCTCGTGCGTCTCTAGCCCCGGCAAAAGCAGACCCTTCAGGGCGTGTGGGACGTCCAGGCTTCCAGGTTTCCCGACTCGAAGCCGTCGGTGAAAAGGCAGGCCGCGGGATCGGTGACGCAGGTGGACGCGACGGCCAGCGGTCCCAGGCTGGTGACCGCGCTCCAGTGACCGACGGTGTCGACGGCGCAGACATGGAAGGTCCACTCCCCAGCCGACACCGTCACCGAGGTGTCGAGCACATCGGCGCCGCCGTCGATCACTTGGTCGCAGGTCCAACCCTCTGAGCTCGGCGTGATCTCCCACGCGTAGCCGGCGACCCCGGAGAACGGATCGATTGCCCCTTGCCACGCGACGTCGATCGTGCCCTCGCCCTGGGGCACGTCCGAATGGCTCGAGCTGAGGGGATCGATCGGCCAGCTCGGCGCGCTGCGGTCCAGGCCGAAAGGACCGATGCCGACCGCGGCGGCGCAAAAACCGTTCACATCGCAGGTGCGGAGGTTGAAATACCACCGCCCTTCCCCCAGGGGACCGCTGGCCGCGCCGTGGGGGTCCGCGCCGTGGGGCACGTCGATCACCTGGTCGGGCAACGCCGGGGCCGCGGCGGTGAACGACACCGAATAGCCGGCGAGGGCACCTCCCGACGGATTGGCGGCGGCACCGGACCAGGTGGTGGAGAGGCTGGTGGCGTCCTGCCAGGTTCCCGGCGTCTGGGAGGCCTCGGCCGTGGGGTTGAACGGTGCCGTCGCCAGGTCGATCGCCGCGAAGAATTGGGAGAAGCTCGTGACCTCGCCACAAAGCTCATTCGCCGCCGTATCGGGTTGGCCCGCCGACGTCACATCGACGAAACAGACGGAGCCGGGAGGATCGCAGCTCGGGTCGGCTTGCTCGTGGAGCAGCTTGAGATTGCTCTCTTGGGCAGCGCTGAGGCCCGAATCGTCGTAGTCGACGCAGACCTGCACCGTGCCCGAGAACGAAGCGTCGGTAGTGATGTCGTAGAAGACCGGAATGCCTTCGACCATGAAGTTGGCGTTGACCGGCGTGCTCGACACGTTGGCGCTGGTCACCGAGGTATTGCCGCCGCTATCGATCGCCGCAAAATCGAGCTGAACGCCTGGCGACGGCGCCACCGGATCGCAGGGATCGCACGCCTCGATCGCCAGCCCTGGGCTCGACGCCGCCCCGAGGCTGCCGCTGCCGGTGCCGGTCACCGCGAGAATCTGATTCAGGGTCGGGCTGCCCTCCTGGACATCGATGGCGACGACCCCTTCGTCGGAGCTGACGTAGGCGTAATCGCCCTCGGGACCGATCGCCACGTCGTTGGAGCCACCGCCCGTGTCCAAGACGGCGACGTGGCAGGGAGGGGCCGGGCACGACCCGTCGGCGACCAGCCGGAAGATGTCGGTCACACCGCGGGATCGGTTGGTCACGTAGAGAACCTCATCGTCGGGACGTAATACCAACCGACGCACGTCCGGGGTCGCGTCGGGAATCGGGATCGCCGTCAGCTCGCTCAGGGTGCCGCCGGCGCCGGAGAGGTCGAACACGCGCACCGAGAGGTCTGAAAATTGGGTGAAATAGAGTCGCGTGCCATCGGCCGAGACCGCCAGACCGTCCGCTCGGCCGAAGACTCCGTCGAGTCCCGAGACGCTGGTGCCGCTGACCTCGGTCCCCATGTCGACGACGTCGGGGCTGGTGGTGAGATCCACGGTGTAGATAAACGGCTGGCTGCTACCGGCGACGTAGAGGTAATCGCCCGAAGGATGCAGCGCGACCGACCTCGGGAACGTGCCGAAAACCCCGCTGAAATCGAGGTCGGTATCTCCGTTCATGGGATCGCCGTCGGTGTCCACCGACACTAGGTCGTGGTTGGTGATATCGATCACCGCGACGCCCAAAATCGTGTTGACGAAGAGACGTCCGCGGGCGTCGTCGAGGGCGAAATCCGTGTGGAAGCCGGTGAGCAAGAGCTCGTCGTCCAGCTCGTTCCAATCACAGCCGGCCTCGGCGACGGCGCAATAAGACGCGATTCGGCCATCGCGGAAGCCGCCCACGTAGAGCCGCCGTCCATCGCCGGAGACCTGCACCGGGCCGGACCCCTGCACCGTCGAGAAGCTCTCCACCGCGGTCTCTTCCCCCGAGCTGTTCAATTGATGGATGTCGTTGGCGACGCCGCTGGCGTACACCACCGACGAGGGCAGAAACTCGGGCGGGTTGACCACCCGTAAGCCCTCGTAAACGCTCACCATGCCCGTGTTGTCGATCACTCCGACGGGGCGATCTCCCGCGGGCATCCACTGGGGCACGGTCGCCTGGATGAGGTCGGCGGTGACCACGGCGTCGACCTTGCGGTCACCGACGAACACATGGGCGACGTCGACGAAGCTGTCGCCGTCCACGGGCACGATGTCGACGGTTCGCTCGGCGTCGTTCTGCAGCAACATGCCGCCGTCCACGGTGGCCGACTCGATGGTCGGCCCTCCGGCAGCCGGGGCGATCTCGTCCCTCACCAGGAGCCCCTGCTCGATTCCGTAAGCCGTCACCAAGCTGGGGTCATCGTCGAGGGCGATGCCGGGCACGGCAGGCACGGGACCGGCGCTCTCCACGTGTGCCAGCAAGTCGTCGATATCCACAGCGCTCAGCAGACCCACGTCCGTGGTGCTGCAAGCGTCCAGGTGATAAAGGGTTTGGCCATCGAGGGACGGGGCCGTTTCTTGGCTGTTGACCCCGCATCGACCGAGGGTCGGCAACACCAACGCGCCCAGCTCGCTCACCGTGGAGCTGCCGGCCAGGCTTTCGAGATCGACGACCACCAGCTCGTTGCGGCGATCGGCGAACGAGAAGTCCGGCTGAACGCTCGCCCCCGAGGTCACGACGCCGCGCCAACCACCGGCGGTGTCGAGTATGTGGATGTCCATGTGCCAGCGGGTTCGTAGGTCCTCCCCCACCGGGTCCGGATCGAAATCCGTGAAGGATTCGAAACTGGTGACGAACGACACGTTCCCGGGGCTGGTGATCTCCAAGATCTCCATCCGGTAGCGCATGAGAAAGAGGTAATCCTTGCCGTCGATGGTGGCGAGGCGCATGCCGCCGATGTGCGGATCGTGACCGTAACCCGGATCGGCCACCAGGGTTTCGCTCAACACCGACGGCGCCGTGGGATCGGCGATGTCGACGGCGACGATCTTGGCGTACCAGCCGGTGGCGCCGAAGCCGCCGCGTGAGAGCCCCAGGTAGAGGGTGTCGCCATCGGGGCCGACCACGGCCCGGTCGACGAAGCCGGGGCCGGCGGCGAGCTCGGCGGCCGGCTCGAGGTAGAGGGCGCTCGTCGGCCGCAGGTCGATCACCTGCAGGAGCTGACTCTGGGTATCGGCACTACCGATGAGGTAGGCGAAGTCGTTCGAAGGATCGAGCACGATCTTTCGGGCGGCATCGGCCGTGTTCGGCCGCGGCAGCTGCACCCGGCGCGCGGCGTCGATAGCGCCGAAGGCGGTGCTGATCGACGGTTGGGCCAAGACGAAGGTGTCGTCGGTGGCATTCAAGCCGAAGAATTCTTGACTCGAGCGCAACGGCGTCGCGGGATCGACGTCGGCGGAGTCAAAGTCCTCACGGGCGAAGGTACCTCCCCCGGGGTCGTAGGAAAACATCTGCACCTGCGCCGGATTGAGCTGCCCGACGTAGATGCGCTCCGCCCCATGGAGCGGCCATACCAGGAAGGCCCCGAGAAACGAGAGCACGAGCAGACGCAGACCTGCCGAGAAACCAGAGGACGCAAACATATGTTTCCTTTCGAGTGGGGTGAGTGACTGCTGTCACGGCACGACCGTGAGCCGGTGGTGACCTTCTACGGTTTACAGCGTCGTCCGGGTCGTCAATCCCCCATCTCCATATCGTTCAAGTCCTCTCGATCGTCGGCCTCGAATGCGCGTTTGGCGCAAGGTCCGGGCCGATACCCGCAAGACCTCTCATGAGCGGCCGCCTAGGGTTCCAACGACGCGGCCGGGCTCATCCGCGGGCCCGCCGTTTACATCGGCCGACACTTAAACACGCTTCCTTCGAGGTTTCCCGATGCGATCTACGATCCAACCGGCATGGCTATGCCTTCTCTGCTTGCTTTCCTGCCTCGTGCTCACACCGCCGACACTCGCGGGCGAGAGCGACCCACCGGCCGACTGGCGCTCCGCCGGTCCTTTTGTCGGCGACGTCCGCGCCCTCGCCGTCGTTCCCGCGGTGCCCGGGCGCCTGCTCGCCGGCACCGTGCCCGAAAGGTCCACCTCGTTTGCCGGCTCGCCGTACGGCGGGCTCTACGTCTCCGACGACGACGGCCTCACGTGGCGGCGGCATAGCCAAAGCACCCTCAGCAGCGTCTACGACATCGAGGTCTTGCCCGACGGCCGCACGGTGTGGCTCAGCGATTATTCGAGGCTGTGGCACAGCGACGACGGTGGGGACACCCTTTCCTCGATCAGCTCCGCGAGCTTTCGGCAGGTCTTCGACATCGCCCTCGATCCTCTCGATCCGTCGGCCATTTGGCTGGCGGGATCGAGCAGCCCCCAGGGCGCGGAGCTGATGTTCTCTGACGACGGTGGAACCACCTTCGTCGATCGATCGCCGCCCGGTGATTGGCCTTGTCTCGCCGCCGCCGCCGAGGGCGCCAAGGTCGCCGTCGTGTGCCGACGGCAGAAACCCCATCCGTCTCCGAGCAAGCTGTGGCTCTCCACCGACCATGGCCAGACCTGGACCGACCGCACCGCCGGACTGCCGGAGTCCAGGCTGCAGGTGGTCCGCCGGCTGGGCAACACCCTCTTCGTGGGCATCGATTCGACTTTCGACGGCGGGCTCTACGCCTCCACGGACGACGGCCTCACTTGGAACGCCTTGCACAACGACCCATGGCCCCAAACTGCGGTGCGCACCATGCTGCCGTCGGCGGCGGGCAGCCGGCTGCTGGTGGGCACGGACGGCGGCGGGCTTTACGAATCGACGGACGGCGGCGCCTCCTGGAGCTTCGGTGTCGGAGCCAGCGAGGGTTGGTCGGTCCGCGCGGTGGCCTTGGTCGGTGGGACGGAGCCCAGAACCCTGCTCGGTCTGCGGGACCTGGCGCTGGCCCGCCGGGTCGGAACAGGAGATTTCGCCGTCAGCCACACGGGCATCTCGAACCTCACGGTCCACGACATTGCGGTCTACGGTCCGAATCCGAACGTCATCGCCCTCGCCACCGACCTCACCTTCACGGACCGACGCGGCGGCATCTACACCTCCAGCGACGGCGGCGCCCATTGGCAACGGGAGGAGGCGCCGGGCGGCGCCTACGTGGCCGCAGCCTACACAGCCGACGGCACCCTCTTCGCGCTGGCGCAGGGACCTTCGTCCCCGTCAGGGGTCTGGCGACGCGGGCCGGACGGGATTTGGACCGCCGCCGGGCCCACCGACACGGTCGACTGGGAAAGTCTCGCCGTCGGCGCGGACGGCAACCACCTTTGGATCGGCGGCAGCGCCCTCAGCCCGGAAGGCCGCCGAGCCGTGCTCCACCGCAGCACGGACGGCGGTGGGACTTGGAGCCGGGTGTTTGAAGGCGAGCCGGGGTCCGAGGCCATCGACACTATCGTCGCCCTCGACGATCAAACGCTGCTCGCCGTGCTCAACGACCGGGGAGCCCTGCCCCAGCTCGACCGGGTCCTGCGCTCGACGGACGCCGGAGCGTCGTGGCAACCGGCCGTCGCCGGGCTGCCGCCGGAGCTCACCATCCGCGGTCTGTGCGCATCCTCCGGGTCCCCTTTCGAGCCGTATTTGCTCACAAGCGGCGAAGAAAGCGCGGTATTCCGCTCCAGCGATCACGGCACCGCTTGGTGGAGCGCGGGCCCACCCGCCGATTTCACGAGCTTCGCCTGCGATCCCGACGTTTCGCAAGTGCTCTACGCCACTCGATTTACCACCACCGCGCGGGGGGTCGCCCTATCCGCCGACGGCGGTGCCACATTCAGCGCCCTTGCGGAAGGGGAGCACCTGCCCAATCGCGCCGGCTTCGACCTGGAGATTCGCCCCATTCCCGGACCAGAGCAGGAGCATGAGCTGTTGTTGGGCGCTCTCGGCATCGGCCTGTGGTCGCTGCGCCTGCCCAACCGGGTTCTATTTTCCGACGGCTTCGAGAGCGGCGATCTCGGCCGCTGGTCCCTTGCTCAACCCTGAAGACCAACTCCAGGCCGAGCCTTTCACGCCTATCGTTTGCCCGCTCGCCTTGTGGTCTGGAGGCCTCTGAGCGACCGCTCGACGTTCATGACTCGACTGGGGACTTTCCCCACTCCGCGCAAAGACGGACCGAAACCCGCAGATGTGATTCGCAGCGCACGGCGGTGCCGAAATATTCGGCCCACGAGCGAGATCGGCGCTGAGAGCCCGCAGCTCGAGCTGGAGCATTCCGGCGCCGGTTGCCTGGATCACGCAGGATCTTGCGTCCATCGCGCGACCGGCGCCGACGCACGACTGACGCAAAACCCTGACCGATATCGGCAAGACGGCCGGAGGAGGCATCTCTATGCTTCGGCGGCTTCGGCACTGGTGGCACCACCGATATCTCCCAGCGCCACCCTGACCCAACCTCCTAGACCGACTCCAAGACCGAGGATCCGACCATGAATCTCTACTTCCGTCTCCTATGGACGTTCCTGCGCAATTTCCGTCGAACCCCCATCGAGCCCCTCGCCACCACCTCCTGCACCTTTCGGGTGATGCCCTGGGATCTCGACCTCTTCGGCCACATGAACAACGGCCGCTACCTGCAAATCATGGACGTCGGCCGCTTTGCCTGGATGCTGCGTTCTCAGGCCGTCAAATTGATGGTCCGCCACCGTTGGGGCGCCCTGCTCGGCGGCACGTTGATCCGCTACCAACGTGCGCTCAAGCCCTTTCATGCCTATCGTTTGCACACTCGCCTGGTGTTCTGGGACAGCCGTTGGCTGTACTTCGAGCATCGCTTCGAGCACTTGAACGGGCAGACCGTGGCCATCGGCCATGCACGGGCCGCGCTGCGCAAAGCCGGTCGGTGGATCGATCCCAAACGTCCCGTGGCCTTCGTCGACCCGACCCTCGATTCCCCGCCGGCACCGCCGTCGGTACGAGCCTGGATCGACGCCGACTCCCTGCTCTCCCCCACCGCCGCTCGCCGGGGTGAGCCCACTGCGGCCCTGGGTCGCGAACCGATCCTCGACTCCGCTTGGGTACCGGGATCGTGAACAGCGTCGACACGACCTCATTCGCCCACCGGTGCTTCCACCGGATCACCGGCAGGCCTTTCCTGGTGCTGCTTCTCGGCTTGGTCGGCTTGATCGTCGCCGCTTCCGGGCTCGGCGAACTGACCAAAGAAACCAGCGTCGACGCCTTCATTCCCAGCGACCATCCGTCGGTCCTGGCCCGCGACCGAGCGACCCAAGTCTTCGGCCTGCGGGATCCGATCGCCGTATCCCTCGCAACCGACACGCCCAACGGCGCCTGGACCCCCGAGCATCTCGAGGTCCTGCGTCGCCTTCACCACGCCATCGCCGATCTCGACAACGTGCGCGACGATCGGGTGACGTCGCTCGTCTCGGAATCCCAGATTCGCGGTGACGAGCAAGCCCTGCACGTGGACCCGATCCTCGACGACGAGCTCGGATCCGCCGAGGCGGTGCGGGCGGCGCGGCGACGGGCCTTGTCCATGCCGCCCTTGCTCGGCACCCTGGTGGCCGAGGACGGCTCGGCGCTGATGATCGTCGCCGAGCTGCACGATCCGGCCCTAGCCGCCGACACCTATGAGCAAATCTTCGAGCTGTGTCGGCCGTTCGAAGCGCCCGGACGCCGCCTGCACGTGGCCGGCCAAGGGGCGCTCAGCGGTTATCTGAGCCGCTACATCGACCGCGACGCCCGCACCATGTTGCCCTTGGTGCTGGCGGTGATCTGGTGCCTGCTTTTCCTCGCCTTCTACCGAATCGGGGCGCTCCTGGCGCCCCTGGTGGTGATCATCGCCGCCGCCGCCGGCAGCCTCGGCCTGATGGCTTGGGTCGGTATCCCCTACTACGCCATCACCAGCGCCTTGCCGGTGGTGGTGATGGCCATTGCCGTGGCCGACTCGATCCACATCCTCACCGCCTACTTCGAGCACCGGGTGCGCGATCCCCAGGCCCCGGCACGGGACGCGGTGGTCGGTGCCATGGTCGAGATGTGGCGTCCGGTGACTCTGACCACGGTGACCACCATCGCCGGATTCGGCGGCCTGGCCGCCGCATCGATCATGCCGCCGATCCGCCATTTCGGGATCTTCGCCGCCCTCGGCGTGGCCATTGCCTGGCTCTTTTCGATGACCGTGCTGCCCGCCATGCTGACCTTGCTGCGCTTGCGCCCACCCCGTCGCCTGGCGAGCGGCAGCGCCGACAGCGCTCTCGGCCGAGGTCTGACCGCCGTGGCGTTGGCGGTGCATCGTCGGCCGGCCCTCGCCGGAACGGCCCTCGCCTTGCTGGCGGTGATCGCCGTCACCGGGGCTTGGCAGCTGCGGGTCGATCGCAACCAGGTGGAGAACTTCCAGGCCGATGAGCCGATCCGCCGGGCCCACGAAGCCCTCAACCACGATTTCGCCGGCACTGCCTACCTCGACGTGATGATCGAGACCGCCGAGCCCGAAGGCGCCCTCGATCCCGAGGTGCTGGCCCAGGTCGTGGAGCTGCAAAGCTTCCTCGAAGGCCGGCCCCACGTGCGCAAGACCTTGGCGATCACCGACACCCTGGCCCTGCTCCAGGCCGCCCTTGATCCAGCCGTCACCCAAGAAACCGTCGGTTCTCCGACCCGGCGACCGCTGCCCGCGAGCCACGAGGCGATCGCCCAATACCTGCTGCTTTTCGAGATCTCCGGCGAGCCCGACGACCTGGCGGAGCGGATCGACCCCGATCGCCGGGCCCTGTTGGTGCGGGCGTATCTCGACACCAGCCTATTCAGCGAGCAGCGCCGGGTGGTGGAAGCCACTGAGGCCTATCTGGCCCAGCGGCCTTGGCCCGCTGGGGTACAGGCCACCCTCACCGGACGGGTGCACGTGGATTACCACTGGATGACCCGCCTGGAGCGATCCCACGTGCGCAGCATCGCGGTCTCTCTGCTGTTGGTCACCCTCACCTCGGCGTGGCTCTTCCGCTCCCCGCGTCTCGGCCTGCTAGCGGCCCTGCCGGTGCTGCTCGCGGCGCTCACGGTCTACGGGGTGATGGGATTTGCAGGGGTCTTCCTCGAGCCCGCCACCTCGATGTTCGCCGCCATCGCCATCGGTGTCGGCATCGACTTCTCCATCCACCTCATCGACCGCCTGCGCGCCGAGCCCGCGGCATCGGTCCGTGAGGCTCTCGAAGCCGGCTTCCCGGCGGCGACCCGCGCCTGCTTCTTCAACGCCGTCTCCCTCGCCGCCGGCTTTGCCGTGCTGTGGAGCAGCGAGCTACCGACCTTGACCCGATTCGGCACCATGATCACCGTCGCTTGCCTGTTCAGCTTCTTCGTCGCCCTGATCGCCGTGCCCCTCTTCGCGCGCTCCGTGCGCGCCGTCCGAAATCCATCGACTCAGCAGGTCGCGGTGGCCGCTGCCTTGGTGATCCTCTGGCTGGCCGTGGGGCCGGCGACCGCCGAGGCCCAAGCCGAATCGGAAATCCCGCCCGACGCGACCCTCTACCTGGGCCTCTCGGGCCGAGACATCGCCGAGAAGGTGCAGGCACGTCCAGAAGCTCCTTTCACCCGCAGGCGCCTGGAGATGGAGCTCATCCACAAGGGCAAGACCCGGAAGCGCAGCGCCGACGTGCTGCGCCTGCGCGACGACCAGGCGCGGCGGGCCCTGATCCGTTTCACGGCACCGCGCAACGTCGCCGACATGGCCTTCTTGAGCTTCGACGCCCACGATCCCGCCGTCGGCGACGACCAATGGCTCTACCTGCCGGCCCTCGGCAAGGTGCGCCGAATCCCCGCCGCCGGCCGTGGCGATCGATTCCTCGGCACGGAGCTGTCCTACGAGGATCTCAAGGCAGAGCTGCGCTTCCCCCTCGAGGAATACCACTTCGAGGCCGCCGGGCACGACGTGATCGGCGGTGTGGATCACCTCTTGCTCGACGGCCGGCCGGTCTCCGAATCCCTCGCCAAAACCCTCGGCTTCGACCGTTTCCGAGCCTGGGTGGACGTGGTGACCTGGATTCCCCGGCGTATCGACTTCGAGACCGACGACGGCCGCTCGGGCAAGCGCATCGAGGTGCTCGAGATCGACCGCCGACACGGTTATTGGACTCCCATGCTGATCCATGTCCGCAGCCGGCCCAGCGGTCGCGAGACCCGATTCCGCTATGTGGAGGTCTCCTTCCCGGAAAGCCTCGACGCCGACTTGCTGACCCCTGAGAGGCTGGAGCCATGAGGCGGTCCATCTCGAGCGTCACCGTGATCACGGTGACGCTCGTCGTCCACGCCTGGCTCGGCCCGGCCGTCGCGAACGCCGCAACTGCCGAAAGTCCGACCGACGGACCGACGATGAGCTGGGGCGCCGTCCTGCATCTGAAGGCCACGGCGGAGCGAGACGAGCTGGTGCGTGCCGCGGTGGAGCTGAAGCCGGAGCTGGAGCTGGACTTCGGACACGGCTGGCGAGCCGTGCTTTCGGGCCGGCTGCGGGGCGATTTAGAATCGCGCATCGCGCCCGCTGACGATCACGCCGAGCTGCGGGACGCCTACCTGGAATGGCGTCGGACCGGCACCCGGCTACGGCTCGGCAAGCAGCGTCAGGTGTGGGGCGTGGTCGACGGCTTCGCCATCCTCGATCAGCTCCAACCCCGCTCTTTCCGGGAATTCGTGCTCGACGACACAGACTCCTCGCGCATCGGGCAGTGGATGCTTTGGGGACGCACGGAGCTCGGCCGGGGTCGGCTGGAGCTCGCCTGGGTGCCACGCCCGGACGCCCACGAGCTTCCCGCCCAGGGCTCCCTCTACGACTTTGTGGCTCCCCGCTTCCGCTACGGCGCTCCTCTGGGCAGGCCGGCACCGCCGAGACGGTCTGTGGACCATGACGGCGACCTGTTGGCGGCCCGCTACGAGGTCCGCGCCGGCCGATTCGACCTCTCGGCGGTGGCCCTCACCGGTCCCGAAGCTCAACCCCTCGGCCGGCTGGCCGGCACGCCCGAGGCACCGGGGATCGAGCTCTACCGTCGCTCCCGCACCCTGCTGGGCGGCACCCTCTCGACGGCGGTCGGCTCGGCGGTGGCACGCGCCGAGCTGGGCTGGACCTTCGACGCCCCCTTCAACGTCCGGCGACCGGGGCTCGAAGAAGTCCAGCGGGACCGGCTGCAGGCTGCCCTAGCGGTGGACGTCGAATTGCCGGCGGGCCTCTTCACCAGCTGGCAGTTGGTGGTCGACCAGGTGCGAGACGCGCCGCCAGGCCTCGTCAGACCGGCGGAGGATGTGCTCGGCTCTGTGCTGGTGCGCCGGAGCTGGCTGGCCGACACCGTGCTCGGTGAGCTGCGAATCCTGGGCTCGGCAGAGGGCGACCGCCTGTGGCGCTTGGCGATGACTTATCGGGGTGACGATCGATGGAGCCTGAAGCTGGAGGTCGACGTCTTCACCGGTGAGCTCGACGGGATCTTCGGTCAATACCGGGAACGCGACCGTTTGAGTCTCGGTTTCGAAACCTATTTCTGATCGTCGGCGTCCACAGATTCGCCGGTGATGCCCCGAGGATCGTCGGCGAATTGTCCCGGCGTCACGCCGAAAGCGGCTTTGAAGCAATTGCTGAAATGGGATTGGCTGGTGAATCCGCAGCCGAAGAGGGCGTCTTGAATGGACTCACCCTGCCTTAAACGGTGGGCGGCGGCCTGTAGACGCCTCTGTCTCAGGTGTGCGGTCGGCGACTGACCGGTGAGCGCCCGCAGCTTGCGCCGCAGCTGGGATTCGGAGAGGTAAAGCTTGGCGGCGAGATCGCCGACCGTGGCCTCGCTATCCGCCAGCATCTCGTCGACCGTGTCGAAGAAGCGCTCCAGGAAACGACGGTCCCGGGGCGAGAGATCCGTCGGATTGACGGACGGCCCTGACGGCTCACCGGACGGCCCTGACGGCTCACCGGACGGCTCCCCAGACGGCTTACTCGGCTTGGCTGCCGTCTCGGATTCCGGATCCCGGGGCCCTCGCCAAGCACCGGTGCTGCGCAGCACCGCTCGGATCTCCAGCAGATTAGCCACCCGCGAACGCAACAGGGTCTCGTCGAAGGGTTTGGTGACGAAGTCGTCCGCCCGCAGCTCGAAGCCCCGCAGGCGGGCCTCCGCCGTGTCCCGGGCGGTGAGCAGCACGATCGGAATATGGCAGGTGCGATCGTCATCGCGCAGGGCGGCGGTCAGCTCGAATCCATCCATCACCGGCATCATGACGTCGCTGACCACGGCGTCCGGCACGTGCTCGCGGGCCAAGCGGAGCGCCGACTCGCCGTCCGCGGCTTCCAACAGCTGGTAGTCCGCGGTGAATAAGCGACGCAGATAGTCGCGCAGATCCTGCTCGTCGTCCACCAGGAGCAAGGTCGGGCGCCCGTCAGCCTTGGCCTGCTCCGGGTCGGGCTCCGACACCGCGGAAACCTGGTCCAGGGCGTGCTCAGCCGCCTTGGACTCCCTATGAAGGCTGGCCGCCGAATTCTCGCCTTCGCTGCCCGGCATCACGTCCGCACCCTTGCCCTCGAAACGGGGAAAACGCAGAGTAAAACAGGTGCCGCGACCGGGCTCCGACTCCACCGTCAGCTCACCGCCGGCGCTCGACACCAGCTCCCTGACCAGCGCCAGGCCCAAGCCGAAGCCGCCGGGTGGACCGGGGCGACCCTCCGCGAGCCGTCCGTCGCCACCGGCGAGGCGGGTGTAGGGCTCGAAGACGCGGTCCAGCTGGCCTTCGCTGAAACCCACACCGGTGTCCGCCACCTCGAGCACCCCGTGATCGTCGGCGACGTCGCAGCGAAGGGTCACCCGGCCGCCGGACGGGGTGTATTTGACCGCGTTCGAAAGGAGATTGCCGACAATGGTCTCCATCGCCTCCTGGGATCCCGTGATCACGGCGGGTTGCCTCACCTCGATCTCGAGCTCCAGCCGATGAGCCCGGCACAAGGGACCGAAGGCGAGCTCGGCGGACCGGACCAGCTCTTCCAGGGAGATCGGCTCCACCGCCTGCTCGGCACCGGCGAGGGCCCGGGTTTTGCCCAGCTCCAACAATTGATCCACCCGCCGCAAAAGTCGGTGGATGTTGCGCTCCATGACCTCGATCTCGGCCTCGGACACGCTTTCGGGCGTGGCCGCCTTGAGCATCAGGCCACGGATAACGGTCAGCGGTGTGCGGAGCTCGTGGGAGACGTTGGAAACGAAATACTCCTTCTCCTCCAGCTGCCGACGGATGGTCTCCGCTTGCTCGGCGATCTCCCGATTGCTGCGGGCCAGCTCGTGGGTTTTGGTCTCCACTTGCCGCTCCAGCTTGCGGTTCAGGCGCAGGATCAAGCGCGTCCGCACCCGCACCGCGAAGAGCACCAAGCCGACGAACGCCAAGGCGTAAGCGCACCACGCCCACCACCGCAACCATGGCGGCGACGCGATGGTGAATCGCGCGATCACCTGCTCGGGGCCCCAGCGTCCCGTGGCATTGGCCGCCGCGGCGTGCAAGGCGTAACGTCCCGGCGGCAGGGTGTAGCGCAAATCGAGGCCGTCGACATCGACCTCGTGGGTGCGGGTGTCGAAACCTTCGAGCCGGTAGCGGAAGCGATTGCGCTCGGGCTCGGTCAACGAGGTGCCGGCCAGACGAATGCGGATCGTATTGCGATCATGAGCCAGGCGGGCGCCGTCGGCAAAGGGCTCGGGCGGGCTGTCTTGGCGGCCCGCGGCCAGCTCCGCCGTGGCCCGCGGACGCACCGGATTGCCCCGGGCCTTGCGGGGATCGAAGATCACCACCCCGTGGTTGCCCGCGACCGCGATCCGCCCATCGGGCAACCACGTGCTGTTGCTCAAGAAGTCTGCCCACAGGCCGTCCCCAGCCCGCAAGTGAATGAGCTCGCCGTTCTCGGGATCGAAACGCAAAAGCCCCTGCTTCATGGTCGACACCCACAGCCCGCCATCTGCATCGCGGAGCAGGCTCGCCGGCTTGTCGAGCCGGGCGATCGGGCTGTCGGCGGAACGGATCCGACGGGTGGTGAGATCCAGCTCGAGCACTCCCTCCATGGTGGCGATCCACAGGGAGTCGCCGTCGTCGAGCAAGTCGTTGATCAACCCGCTGGGACGATCCCCCGCGCCGATGCCGGTGAGGTCGAGGGGCGTCAAGCGGGAGAGGTCTTGAGCCAGGTGGGCGACACCGCCGCCCAGGGAACCGATCCAATAGCCGCCGCCCGTGGCCCGTCGAGCTACCGTCACCAGACCCGCGGGCAGACCCATCTCCGCCCCCACGTAATGGACGTTACCGGTGCGTCGGTCGAGCACCGCCAGCGCCCGGGATTGACCGGCGAGCACGCGGTCACCGTCCACCAACAACGAGTCCACCAGCTCGGACCCACCGTCCATGCCGTCGGGCGAAGGCAGCTGAAAACCCGTAAATCGACCGCTCTCGGGATCGAAGCGCTGCAAGCCCCCATCGCCCCCGATCCACACCCCACCGTCGGCATCGAGCGCCACGGCGCGCAAGACGTCGGAGGCAGGGGCGTCGGAAGCCGAGATCGAATGACTCGCGGCGTCGGCTCGGTGGTGGACCCACCCGCGCTCCGGGTCCCAGATCTTCAGACCTTCGCCCCGGGTGGCGACGAAGAGCCGGCCCGAGGGGCTCGCCGCCACCTCCGACACCGCCGTTTCCGCGGATTGGAAGCCCGGATGGAGGTGCAGGAAGGCGCGGCTGCGCAGCTCGGCGTGGTAGAGACCGTCGAGACTGCCGATCCACAGCGTGCCCTCGGCATCGAGGTGAAGGCGCATCACCCGCCGGCTGCCGAGGGCCAGCGGGGCTCCGGGTTGCACGGGCATCTGGTGGAGCCGACCCGACCGTTCGTCGAAGGCGAAGAGGCCTTGGGACGAAGCCAGCCACAGGGTGCCGGAGCCGTCGGCGAGCAGGTGATTGAAACGGCGCTGGGAGAGCAGTTCCTGCCCGGCGCCACCTTCTCCGAGCACCACCGCCTCAAGGCGTGGATCGCCGCTGGGATCGACGATGCGGTAGAGACCGGGATTCGAGCCGACCCAGATCTCGCCGTCCGGCCGCTCCAACAAGCAGAAGCTACCGAACGAGCCCTCGATCGGCGCGGGAACGGCCGTCAGCTCGCCGGTCACCGTGTTGAGGATGTGCAAACCACCGCGGGACGACGGAATCCACAGCTCGGTCTCTCCCCGTCGGAGGACCTCACCGCTGATTGGAAAGCCGAGGGTTTGCTCGAAGAATCGGAAGGTCGCGCCGGAATCGTCGCCGGCCTGCTCGCCGCTGATCGCACTGCTGGTGGCACTGCTGGTGGCAAGGTACAAAAGCCCCTTGTTGGTGCCGACCCAAAGGGCGCCCTTTGCCCCAGGCTCGGCCTCAGCCTCGGTCAGGGAGAAACAGATGGCGTCCTCGAGCTCCGGGACCCCCGCCTCGGCGAAAGGAAAGACCTCGAAGTCGTCGGTCCGAGGCCGATAGCGTTGGATCGCCCCCTGGCCGCACACCCACAACGAGCCGTGACGGTCCTCAAGCAGGCGAACCGTCAGATCGACCGCCAGGGATCGCGGATTGTTTTCTTCGTGTTGGTAAACGCGCAGGGAGCTGCCGTCGTAGCGCCGTAGGCCCTGGTAGGTGGTCACCCACAAGACGCCGTCCTTCTCCAGCACATCGGTCACCAAGTCGATGCCCATGCCCTCCGGCATCGACCGCACCGTCGGCCGCCACGGCTCGCCGCCGGGCCCGCCCACCGGCTGCCCAATCGCCGGTGAGACGAAGGCGGCGAGCCAGCTCAAAAACGTGGCTAGGCCCGCCGCCACGGCCGTGCGGAGGTCAAGCTTCCTGGTTGTCGACATCCCGATGTTCTTCCTCGCTGATCTCGCTCGCGGGTCCTCTGCGAGGGGGAACGGTAACACGTCGACGGCCTATGGCAGTGAGGAGGCGGCCCTCTTCTTTCTCATACCCTGCCCGAAGCAGGAACGATCACGGATGACTCAGCACCAACTGGAAGCTGTAGGTCCCGAAATGATCGCTGTCCGGGTCACCGACATTCAGCACGTAGGTGCCGGTCTGCGGCAACACGTGGGGGCCGGTGTCGCTAAAGAACGAACGATCAAAGACAACTGTGCCGTCGGGCGCCTCCAGGCGCCAGTCCAGGGAGAGGCTGCCGCCGGCCAGAACATCGCCGAGGATCGACTGCCCCGCCACACCATCAAAGGAGTAGATATCTTCACTGCCTGGAGATTCGATGTTGCCGGCACCCGGCGCAGGCATACCGTCTGAAATCACATCGCCGATGTCGATGGTGAACGTCTCGGGATCGGGAACATCCCATAATCGAAAGCTGTACGTGCCCGAGTCGTCGCTGTCGAGCTCGCCGATGCGCAGCTCGTAGGTGCCGGTTTGTGGCAAGAGATACGTGCCGGCATCGGAGAAAAATGAGCGATCGAAGATGACGGTACCGTCGGGCGCCTCGAGCCGCCAATCCCACGGCAGACCGCCGCCGGCGAGCAGATCGGCAAAGATGCGCGTACCCGCGGTCGCGTCAAAGGTGTAGATATCCTCGCGGCCTGGAGACTCGATGTTGCCGGCACCCGGCCCCGGAACGCCATCGGACACGATGTCACCGATGGCGATCGCGAAGGTATCTGGATCCGGCACGTCCCAAATCTGGAACGTATAGGGCCCCGTCGCCGTCGAGCCCTCCTCTCCCAAGTAGAGCGTATATTTGCCGCCGCGGGTCAGCTCTTGGGTGCCGGCGTCCGAGAAGAAAGAACGATCGAAGACCGTGTCGCCATCCGCGTCCATGACCATCCAGTCCAGGGTGAGGTTGCCGCCGCTCTGGATATCGAAGAAAGCGCGCTGGCCGGCCACCGCCGCGAAGGAGAGTCGATCGAGCTCGCCGGCTTCTCCTATCTCGCCACTGATGACCGGGCCGATGTCGATATCCCGGCCGAGCAGATCCGTTTCCTGGATCACCTCGTCTCGATCACTGACGCCATCGCCGTCGCTATCTGCCCGAGTCGGATCGGAACCGTAGATGGCTTCGACCACATCGACCAGCAAGTCACCATCGAAATCTGCAGCCGTATCGTCGACAGGATGGAGGTAAAACCGCGAGACGCCGTAGCTACCGTCCTCCAAGAGCACCGGATACTCGATACCGAACGCATGGGTGTAGGGATCGTAGAAGCGTATCCGCCGCAAGATCGAGCCATTGGGCGGGAAAATCGTGAACTGGCCGTAGGGGCCTGTAAGACCGCGTAGTTGGATCGGCTCCAATCCATCGCCGTCGCGAACCAGGTCCGCGAGATAAAGGATCGGATAATGCGGACTGTTGCCCGGCGGCATCGCGCCGCCCCGCGCCAGCCACCGATCTCTCGCCACACCTTGCACATAGGCGTCGGCATCTCCGCCGGCTGCCGTATCGCCCGCCGCCAAGAGCGCGTCGAGCTGACTGTCGACCTCGGGCGGTAGCTCGGCGCCTAGGAAAAAGTAGGGTCTCAGAAGATCGACAATCTGAATACCCAGTGCTTCGATCTCTTCAAAAATCGGGTCCGGCGGAGGCTCGCCGAGTGAAGGTCTAGGCTTGATGACACCGCCTCTGACACCACAGCGGGTATCGCAGTTGCTGAAACAGGAATTGGTGCCCACGTCGCAGTTCACGAGTCCGATGGCTTCCCCGATCGCACAGACGCTTTCGGTGAAGATGTCGCCGCCCTGGCGGGTATAGAGCCGGCCGCATTCCCAGCGTGCCAGGGCCTTCGACGCCTTGCAGACAGGTTCCGTCTCCAGGCACTCCTGCTGACATCTGTCCAGCCCTTGCGGGCAGCCGGCCGGCTGATCCGGCGGCAAGGTCGCGTCGGCGGGCGCTTCAGGCAAGACCGGCTCTACTTCGTGCTCCGGATCGGGCCCCCTTTTCGGCAGTGGCGTCGGTGCAGGTTGGGACTGAACCGGCGCTTCGGCGGGCAAATGCCAGCCCGGCGCACGAATGCCGCTGCCGACATCGGAGCAGATCAGACTTGCATCACCAGTGACCGTCATCGAGCCGACGCTGCGCCAGCGTCCGGCGTCGTGGTCGAAGGAGAGCAGGCCCTGGGACGTGCCGGCGGCGAGCACCTTGCCGGTCCGTCGACCCGGTAGGTTGGGAAAACAAACCGGCGCCGGCACATCGAGATTGCTCGCGCCGTCGGTTTGCACCGTCAGCACGACCGGAAAGTCGTAATCAGCAGGCAATTGACCCGGCAGCCGGTCCGACGGCACCGGCGCGATGCCCGCCTCCTGACCGGGTAAGCCATCGTCGAAATAGAGCGAGCCGGCGGGCACCACGAGCTCGCTGCCGACCAGCTCGGGATGGTCGGCCAGCACCTCGGCCGGCAAAGCGATCACGGTGTCCTGAGCCTCGCTGACCGCTTGCAGCGTGCCGGCGCCGATCAGCGGCAAGTAACTCTCACCGACGTGAACGGTCAGGCCTTCGATCGGCTCGAAGGCCTTGCCCACCGTCGGATAGTAGGTGCCCTTCGGCACCGAATTCGTCGCCGTCGTGCCGTCGATATGCACGAAGAAGCGCTCTGACGGCGCCGGATCGAGGCAGTAGTTGCCCATCTCGTCGGTCACCGCCGTGTACTCGGCTTCGGCCTCATCGACAGAAACCGTGACGCCGACGAGCGGCACTTCCTGACCTTCGGCCTGCGCCGAAGCCAAGACCCGGCCGCACACCCGCGTACCGATCACCGTCTCTAGGGTCAGGGTCCTAAAAGCCAATGCCCATCGTCCCCCGGGCAGACCATCACCATTGGCGTCGACCAGCTGCCCGTTGGCGCCGCGCAGTAGATCGCCCTCGACGAAAACTTGTACGACGCTTTCATCCGGCAACGGATCGTCGAAGAAGAGTGTGATGCGCAGCCGATCTTCTGACACGCGCAGCGTTCCCGGCAAAGGCACGCCGTCACTCTCGGCATAGACGGCCGCGGACATCACAGTCGTCTCGTCGATGAGATCCGAGAGCTCGAAGATCGTTTCACGACCGAGCGCCACACTTCCTTCGCCCTGCATCGGCGCACTCGACGAGATTGACGGCGGAAGGGGCGGAAAGAACGCGCTCCATTCACTCAGGTCACCGACCTCGAAAGTGGCACTGAATATCGGATCTGTCTGGGCCGCCGTTGGGCCCGCCGGCATGGATGCGAGGACGAAGAAAAGCAGAAACGTCAGGCGTACGAAAGAAGGCGAGATAGCTCTCATCGAAATCTCCATCAGTCGAGACAATAGGAATCCGGGGGGCCTAAAGGGCTGCAGCCTCCCTAGCGTTACGGACTATGCACCAGGCAGATCGGTAGTGGCTGGAAGATCCTGCGACCAGCCCCTACCTCCCCTTCTCAGTAGACGCGACACTCAGGAGAAATTGGTAGCAAACGATCTGTGCTCGAATTCCCACAATCCGGGCGCTACCCTGCATATGGCGGGTTATCCTTTGACATGCCCAGCCCACGAGCCACCAGCCCATCTTCATCATCGTCTGCATCGGAGCCCGAGCCCCGACGGACCTGGATTTGGGTGCAGGTGGCGGCAGCGTGGTTCCTTTGGGGCACGATCAGCATGTTGCGCTTGGGGGGCTCGCCCTACCTCACCTGGGAACAGGCTTTTTGGTACGGCTTCCCCGACGCGTTGATCTGGGCCGCCTTGACGCCCTTGTTGGTGGGAGTCGCCCATCGTTTTCCGGTCAGCGGTGACCGGCCATGGCGCGCCGTGGCTTTTCACTTGCTCTTCGCCATGGGTTTCGCGCTGCTGCACGCCGCCCTCGACGCCGGCTTCGCGTCGATCCGCTCGTTCCTCGGCGGTCCCGGGCCGAGCCCTTGGTTTTTCGTTTTTCTCAACGTGATTTACCACGGCTACCACACCAACCTGCTGATCTACATTTTGGTAGTAGGGCTGGTGCAATACCTGGATCGCGTTCGGCGGGTCGCCGAGGAGCAGCGCCGGGCCGCGCGCTTGGAAGCCGAGCTCTCCGCCGCGCGCTTAGAGGGTCTCGAGCGACAGCTGCGACCCCATTTTTTGTTCAATGCCCTCAACACCATCGCCGGCACCATGGGTCGCGATCCGGAAGCCGGCCGCCGGGTCGTGCGGCTGTTGGGGGATTTGCTCCGTGCCAGCCTAAAAGACCCGGGACGGCAGATTCCGCTGCGCCAGGAGCTGGATCTGGTCAGAACCTATTTGGAGATCGAGCAGGCTCGGTTCGAGGATCGGCTGAAGTTTGAGATCGACGCCGATCCGTCCTTCGGGGATGTCCAAGTTCCGGCCCTGCTGCTCCAACCCTTGGCGGAAAACGCCGTGCGCCACGGGATCTCCCAGCTGCCGGACGGCGGAACGGTAAAAGTGACCGCCACCCGCCATGCCGGCGGAACCCTGCTCACCGTCGAGGACGACGGCCCGGGCTTGGATGCCGCGCATGGGGATGTCTGGGATTCACAAACCGGCGGCATCGGCTTGGCCAATACCCGTCGGCGATTGGCGACGCTCTACGGACCTGGAGAGCATCTGCGTTTGGAGCCGATCGGCGCCGCGGGCCAAGGGCGAGGACGTTGCGGCCTTCGCGCCGTCATCCAGCTCCCTTCCGAGGCCGAGGGGGAGACGGTCCCTTGAGCAGCCCTTCGCGCAAGGATCACAGAGCCGCCGAAACCCCCCAAACCCTCAAGGCGTTGGTGGTGGACGACGAGCCGGCCGGTCGACATCTCTTGGTCGAGCTCTTGGCACAGCACAAGGAAATAGAAGACAGCGAGATTCAGCACAGCCGGCTTGAGGTCGTCGACACCTGCCGCCATGGGCAAGAAGCCGTGGACTGGCTGAGCCGACAACGGGTCGACGTTTTGTTCTTGGACATCCGCATGCCGGGAATGGACGGTTTCGAGGTGCTCGACGCCCTCCGAGATCATCCGTCGGGAGACCGACGTCCGGCGGCGGTGGTCTTCGTCACCGCTTTCGACGATTTCGCCGTGCGCGCGTTCGAAGCGGAAGCCTGGGACTATTTGCTCAAACCTTTCGACGAGCAACGGTTGCGACAAACCCTGGAGCGGGTGCTCAAGCGATGGAACCGGCAAGCCGATCCGAACAGGAGGCCGCCGACGCCCCTGACACGAATTTCAGTGCCGAAAGGACGCGGACGGGTCACCCTTCGCTTGTCGGAGGTGATCTGGATCGGAGCGGAATCCAACTACGTGAGATTCCACCTTTCCGACCAAAGCTACTTGGCTCGACGCTCCCTGCGCTCCTTGGAGTCGGAGCTCGATCCGGGCCGCTTCGTGCGCGTGCATCGCTCCACCATCGTCAACGTACAGCACATCGTCCGTCTGGATCCAATCGGACACGGCGATCTGCGGATCCGGATGAAAAACGGCGAAGACGTCACCCTCAGCCGACGTTTCCGGACCCGCTTCGAGGAGGTGGTCAAGGCTTGGTAGGCAGCTCGGCCAACAGATTCTCGGCGGCTCGGAATCCTGGATAGATCTCGATCGCCTCCGTCAGGATCCGACGGGCCTCTGAGACTCGGCTCCGCTCAACCAGCTGCTGGGCGTACCAGAGCCGAATCAAGCCGCGTCCCCAGCCGGGACCCACCGTTGCCGATTGCCCATCCGCGAGCTGCACCGCCTGCTCCAGCAGCTCGAAGCCTTTTTCCGGGTCGCCACCATATTGTTTGGGCGAGTGGATGAGATCCAACGCTTGGATCGCCACCACCCGGGCATTTTCGGGCTCAAGCTCCAAAGCGCCGGCCAGGTGATCGTCCCCCAAGGGACCGATGGCCATGGCTCGCCCCGGGGCCAAGCTGTAGTAGCGGGGATAGAGGCTCGCCAGCAGAGCGTGGGCGTCGGCGAGGCGCGGATTCGCCGCCAAAGCGGACTTCAAATCCTCGATCGCCGCGTCCACATGGGCCAAGGCCTGGGTCCAGTCTTGGTCGTAGGACAACCGCCAACGCAGGAAACCGCGGAAGTAGAGGGCTTGGGCCGCGGTCGACGGCTTTTCGATCCACGGCTCGAGATGCCCCGCCAGCTCCACGAGCCACCCGGGATCACCCGCTTGCATGGCTTGCTCCGCGTCACGGGTCAGGTTGACGAAGGCCTCGGGCATCTCGACATCGGAGCCCGGTTGCCGGCTCCTCAGACCGGCCAAGGTTTCGCCGGGCCCGGCGGCGCTTTTCGTCCACAACACGGCCACTATGGAAGTGCCGTTGCGGGCGAAGAGCCGATCGCCGACCACCGTCGGCGGCGACCACGATCGACCTTCGAGGATCTGGGCCGAGCCGCGGGATCGAAAACCTGCCCGGTCCATGGAAGCCAGGGTCAGCCGCCCGCGGTCGCTCAACAGCAAATAGTCGTCGCCACGACGGACCAGATTGGATTTACCCATACCCTTCTCTTTCCACAGAATCTCACCGCTGCCGAGGTCGACGGCCATCAATCGGCGATCGCGGGAGGCCACCACCATGTCGCTGTTTCGCACGGCGTTGAAGTGAGAAATCTGAAGGTCCGGCTGCTGCCAAAGCTCCCGGGCTTTGCCCTCGGGCTCCAGGCGCAGAGCGATGCTGCCGAGGAAATAGGCGGAGACGAAAACCGTTTGATCCGGACCGAGAATCGGCGTGCTCAGGATGGTGCGGTGCTGATTGGCGTGCTCCTTGCGCCACAACAGCTCTCCGGTTTCGGCATCGAGACCGACGATCTCACCGGCCGCGGCGATCACGATTTGGCGCCCGTCGGGACCCTCCACCAACAACGGTGAGGCATAGCTACCGTCGAGCTGCCGGTTGTGCCATCGGGGCTCTCCGTCGGCGAGATCGAAGGCGTGGACCCCGCCCGCCAGCACGACCACGGCATCGTCCACGGGCAGGGGGCTCGCCGCGTGACCGAAATAGGGCGGCCGGGCGGAGAGCTCCTGCGCCAGATCCCGAGACCACCTCAAGCGGCCGGACTCCGCCTCGACCGCGCTCAGCACCGCCGTATAACCGAAGCCGATCACCGCGCCGTTCGCCAGCAGCGGCGTCGCCTGGGGAGCGTCACCGTAGGATTTGTCCACGGCGGCCAGGCCGTCGGTCGCAGCTTCATAGGAGTAGCTCCACAGATTCTCACCGTCGGCGGCCGCCAACGCCACGATCCGCTCGTGCTCACCCTGGCGGGTCATGGTGTAGAGCGCGTGCCCGTCGGTCACGATGCCGGAATAACCCGGACCGAAGTCCCGCCACCACAGAATCCGTGGCCCGAGCTCTCCCCACTCCACCGGCTGCGCATGCCGAGGCGCCTTCCAGGACGACCCGAAATCTCGACCGGGACCGCCCCACTCACCCCAACCCTCGGCACCGGCGGAACCGGCTCCAATTAAGCCGAGCGCCGTTACCATCAAGGCAACGACCGCCATGGACCATCCTGAGACCCGTAAAACTGGTAAGACTGGTAAGACCCGCATAAATCCTCCTTATGGAGATCTACGCCGAGCCGCGAAAAACCTCTCGAATCCTGTTGCCGGCGGGACACAGCTGGTGTGAACGGGATCGACCGCCTCGTTCGGCCCTAACAAATGGAGCCGCGGCTACCGTGGATCACCGTCGCTCCACCCACTCCGGAAGCACCACTTGGTCGCCACACGCTTTGAGCGAGCCGAAACCCTCGGTGTGCGGGCAATCCAACATCTCGAGATCTCGGCTCCAGCAGGTGTGGATCTCGAGCAGACGCTCGACGCTTCGGGAGTCGCAAAGCACCTGGACGTCCTTTGGATAGAGCGCCTCGATATCGGCCCTCGACTGGGTCGTGCCGGCCCAGCCGTCGAGGGTGTCGTCGGCGCTCAGCAGTCGGTCGGCCAGCAGCAAGCCGGTTTCGAAATAGGCCCGCGCGTCGCCGTCTACGTCGCCCGTATCCCGGAAGCACGTGCCGTGTTTTTGCCACTCGTGGTTGAAGATCTCGCAAATCGCCGGATCAAAATCCGTGGTCGTGGGATCCGGCTGGGAGTCTTGCAGGCTCTGGCGCAGCTCCTCCGGCCAATTGCGCACTTGCGCGGGATCCAAGGGTTGGGCGCTGCCGCAGCATTGGGGGAATCCCTTGGTGTAGTTGGGCCACAGACCGTGGACGGTCAAGCGGCTGGGCGCGTCTGCCACGCAACGGGATCCCGCCCGATGGGTGACGGTGCTGTCGTAGCCGGCATCGAGCCCCATGCACATGGTCGGCAGCCAGTGTTGGGACAACATCAAATAGTCGTAATCCCCTTGTCCGGTCTTGGCCGCGCACTTTTCGTCCTGCTTATCGAAGCAGACCACCGCCGGCGGGCGATCCACGGGAGATCCTTCGGTCACCCCACAAATATCCACGCAGGCGTCGCCGGTCCAGCCACCGGGATAGTCGAAGGCGGGTTTCTCGGCCTTTTTCGCGTCTACCGAAGCGGTTTCCGGCTCAGCCGGAGCCTCAGCAGTCAAGTCGTCCGCTGCCTCGGGTTGAGGACAGGCGGCGAGCACAAGACACAGCAGAGCGACACTGGCGGCACGAACGAGCGAAAACATCATGGTTTCTCCGGTGAGATTGGTGTTGTAACGACACCTTATCGGAGCGTCTCTGAGGGCTCAATGGACGAGCTCTCCACATCCGTTCTACATCTGGAAGGCGGACCAGCTCGAAGGTTGTCGGCAACCTCGACCGCATGTGGACGTAAAACGGGTCATGAAGCTCCACCATCTCCGCGTCCTGGCCCTGTCCACCGCCATCCTGCTCGGCACCACTGCTTTAGCGAGTGCTCAGGTCGAGGCGACCTATCTGTCGAACGAGGGATTTCTTCTGCAGGCGGAAAAGGGCAAGGTCTTGGTGGACGCTCTCTTCGGCGACGGGTTGAAACATTATCCCGTGGTTCCGGAAAAAATCCGTCGGCAGATGGAAGTCGCCGAGGGGCCCTTCGCCGGGGTCGATCTCATCCTGGCGACCCACTACCACCCCGATCATTTCAACGCCGCCTCCGTGGTCCGATATCTGCGGGCTCAACCCGAGGCGCGCTTCATCTCCACCCTCCAGGCGGTGGAAAAAGTGCTGGAAGTCGATTCGGATCTGAAATCTCGGGTCGAGGGTTTCTGGCCGGAGCCGGGAAAGAAGGCGATGCGCACGGTCGCTGGAATCGAGGTCGAGATTCTGCGGCTTCATCACGGTAAAACCCGCCGCCCGGAAGTCCAGAACCTCGGATTCATCGTCCGATTGGGTGGCCTGCGCGTTCTACACGTTGGAGATACCGAGGTCGTCCCCGAGGATGTCGAGGCCTATACCCTCGATCAAGCCGGGATCCAATTGGCGTTGCTGCCCACGTGGTTCTACGTCACCTCCAAGCATCGGCAGGTGAACGATCTACTGGGCTCCACTCACCGGGTCGTGATGCACATGGGCACGAAATCGGCCCCAGCCGGCTACTTCCACCCCGCCGACACCCAGGACGGGCTGATCCGGGCTCTCGCCGAGAGCCATCCCAAGGCCTGGGTGCCGACGACGCCTTTGCAAAAGAAGACATTCTCGAACTGAGCAGGTCTGCGTCCGCGGCCCATCTTCAGCCCTGAGTCAATCTCGCCACTTGCAGCTCCAGTCGCTTGACCTCGCGAATACAAGATTTGGTCACGCACCTCCGTGGCGCTGAAAAAGCTCACAGCGGACCGATGCGCGCCCCACCCTCACCAGAGCTCGCGACACGAGCCGATCCACTAGGTACCGAGCCTCGTGACGTCCTTGCAATGGCTATAATGAGGCCCGCTATTTGTATATCTGAGGACCACCGCCCGAGGGCTTGGTCCTCCGAGACCAGCTCCTAAACCCGTGCCGCGTGTCGGTCAGGATCCCCCCGCTTATGCCCTCTTGTCCCCACTGCAGCTCCACAAATCCCGAAGGCATGCGCTTCTGCGGGCAATGCGGTGGGTCGATGAGGATCGTCTGCGCGCAATGTGACTTCGAGAACCCGGAGGGATTTCGTTTTTGCGGGCAGTGCGGGGCGGGTCTGGAAAGCCCGACGCGGACGGATCCACCCCTTGAAGCTATTTCCGGTCCGGATGCCGAGCGACGGCAGATGACGGTGGTCTTTGCCGACCTGGTGGGCTCCACCCAGCTCTCGGACTCTTTGGATCCCGAGGATTTCCGCGAGATCCTGAGGCATTACCAATCCCTGTGTGCGGAGGTGGTGCGACGATACGACGGCCACGTGGCCCAGCATCTGGGCGATGGCATCCTGATCTACTTCGGCTATCCGAAGGCCCATGAGGACGATGCTCGTAGAGCCGCTCTCGCCGCGCTCGACATCCTCCAGGGTATTGAGCATTGGAATCACGAGCTGGAGAAGGAGCGGGATCTCGTGGTCGGGGTCCGGCTCGGCTTGCACACCGGGCCGGTGGTGGCGGGGGAAATCGGTGAGGGACCCAGCCAAGAGCAGCTGGCTTTGGGGCAGACCCCTAATCTGGCGGCTCGGCTCCAGGGCATTGCGAGCCCGGGCTCCGCGGTGATGAGCGCTCAGACCCAGGAGCTGGTCCGGGAGCTGATCGAGGTCGAGCCCCTCGGCCGGTTCGAGCTGAAGGGATTGAAAGAGGAGGTGGAGGTCTTTCGCATCCTGCGCGACACCGGTTTCACCAACCGACTCGAGGCCAATTCCTGGAGCGATCTGACGCCCTGGATCGGCAGGCGATCGGAGCTCGGGGTGTTGGTCAAGGGATTCCAGCGGGCGCAACAGGGGGCGGGCAACGCCATCCGGATCGTGGCCGAGCCGGGGATGGGTAAGTCCCGGTTGATCTATCGATTTCGTGAGCACCTCCAAGACGAAAACCCCTATTGGTGGATCAGCCGTTGCTCTACCTATCACCAAAGCAGCGCTTTTTTCCCACTGATTCAATCCGTCGAAAAATTCTTTCAAATCGATCGCGGTGCCGCTCCTCGGCTTCAGCGGCAATCCCTTCAAGCCGGATTGGAAGCCCTCGGCCTCTCGCCGGATGCCTCGATCCCCTGGCTCGGACATTTGCTCGGACTCGAAATCGATGGATTTCCTCTCCCGGTCCTGCCGCCGCCCCAGCTCAAAGAACAGACGTTCGACATCTTGATGTCCCTGTGGATGCGCCAAGCGGAACGGCAAGCAACCGTCTTCGTATTTGAGGACTTCCATTGGGTCGACCCCTCCACCCGAGAGCTGGTGGAGCTGTTCATCAAACGCAGCAGGGAGTCCAGGGCTCAGGTGATCGTGACCACGAGACCGGATTCTGAGGACTCCTGGGCTTCGAAGCTCTGCTTCAAGGTGTCGCTGAATCGCATGTCGGAAGCCGAAGCTGCGGCCATGGTCCACCACCAAGCGGGACGCCGCCGCCTTCCGGACTATGTGGTCCGAGAGCTGGTCGAGCGAGCCGACGGCGTTCCTCTATTCATCGAGGAGCTGACCAAATCCCTGCTCGAATCCGATGTCTTCAGGGCCGATGGTGAGCGGCTGGTGCTGCATACGGGATCCCAACCGGCGATTCCGGTGACCCTTCAGGACTCCTTGATGTCGAGGCTCGACCACCTCGGCAATTTGAGATCGTTGGCGCAGCTGGCCTCGGTTTTGGGACGCCATTTTCCCCTCGACCTCCTTCAGGCCGTCAGCGGTCTGTCGGAGCAGGCCCTCACCCGCGGGCTCGATGGATTGGTCAGCGCCGATCTCCTGCGCTGCAATAAGTCGGCTCAACCCGTTCGCTATTGGTTCAAACATGCATTGATTCAGGAGACCGCCTACGGCTCTCTGCTTCGGGCGTCCCGTCGAGACCACCACCGAAAGGTGGCCGAGATCCTCGAGGCCGAGCCCGAGCCCAAGGTTTGGGGACGTCCGGAGATCCTCGCCCATCACTTTACGGAAGCTCACATGGGTGAGAAAGCCATCCCGCTTTGGCAGCAGGCCGCCGCCAGGGATCTGGAAAGATCCGCCAACATGGAGGCCGCCATGCACCTACAAAAAGCTCTCAGCGTGGTGGATCAAGTGACGGATCCAGACCGACAGGCGGATACGGAGCTGGCCTTGCTGACCGCCCTCGGACCCGCGTACATGGCCACCCGCGGTTTCGCGTCGGTCGAGGTGGAGCGGGTCTACGGGCGGGCGCGGGAGCTTTGTCGACATCGCCGGGTGGACGGACGGTTGTTCCCCGTGTTGTTGGGTTTATTCCGATACTACGGCGTGAGGGCGGATTGGGCGGCCTGCCGGGAGCTTTCCGAGCAGCTCCTGACCCACGCTGAGCGGGAAGGCAAAACCGAGCAGATCGTGGAGGCCCGGCGGGCCCTTGGCGGGGTGTTCTTTCACCTCGGAGATTTCGCCGAGGCTCAGCGGCACCTCGAAATCGGTTTCGATGTCTACTCCAGCCAAGATCAGAGTGGCTCGACCGTCAATTACGCCCTGCATCCCGGTGTCAACTGCTTGATCTATCGATCCCTCTGCCAAGGTTTCATCGGCGACTTGGCGGAGGCCCGCAAGACCATCGCCCAAGCGATTCAGCTTTCGCGGGGATTTCAGCACTACCCCACCCTGGCCTTTGCGCTCGGTATCGCGGCCTCCATCGAGCAGCTCGGCGGAGACGTGGTCGCCGCCAAAAAGCAGGCCGAAGAAGGGGCCGAGGTCTCGGAGCAGCACTCCCTCTTCACCATGGCCGCTTATTGTCGAATCTTCCGGGGTTGGGCCCGAGCCATGCAGGGAGATCCCAAGGGGGGCAAAACCGAGATGCAGGCGGCGATCGAAGCCTGGGGTGCCCAAGGAGCCGGAGCGTCCGTGACCTATTTCCTGGGCCTTCTGGCGGAAGCCCAAGACCGAGACGGTGATTCCGAAACCGCCCTCCGCACCCTGGAAGAGGCCTTGGATCGGGTGCGCACCAACGGCGAACGCTTCTACGAGTCGGAGCTTCACCGGCTGCGCGGTGACTATCTTTCGGCCAACGGCTCGGCGGCGGAATCGCAAATCCACTTGGAACGCGCGCTCAACGTCGCCCGGCGACAGGGCTCGAGAATTTTCGCCCTGCGCAGTAGCCTTCGCCTCGCCAAGCTGTGGATCGCCGACGGTAAGCGACAGGAAGCCTTGGACCTGGTGTCGGAAAACCGAGATCGCGCCGAAGGCCTCGCCCTTGAGGACCTCGAAGAAGCGCGGGTTTTTTTGCAGAAAGGCTAGCCAGGGGGATTTCTCTCCCTTCCAGCCCGGTCCTCCAAGGATTGGGCCGGCAACCTGGCTTTCGCTTCCGGATATGCGTTGATCGGCTTCGGCAGTCGCTCCGCCGGTGCCACGAATTGCAGGGCTTCCCTCAACCCAGGGACCGAGCCGTCGGACTCGATCAGGCCACGCACGGCGGCCGCAGCGGGCACCTCCTCCACAGAGCAATTCCATGTGTCGGCGGCCAGCTGCCAAAGGTGGTGTCGACGGATCCTCGCGCCCTTCGAAAGGCTCCGAAAACACCCTGTGACCTCCTCGGCCTGAGCCGCCGCTGCGACCGCCGGGGTCACTAGAGTCGAGAAGAGAAAAGCCCGCAGGAGGATCCAGCCCGGCATCAAATCGAATTGATGAGCCAGCCGTTCCAACAACAAGTCACCGGCTCGATCGGAGCCCAACGCAAAGAGACTCGATAGTCTTGAGAGGGCTTTTTTCTCGCCGACGAGCAAGTCCACTGCCTGGGTCGCTCGCAGACGCAGGCGTGCCTCCTCGAAGATTTCGAGCCTCGGCAATCCGCCGGAAGGGCCCAACACCTCGGTCAAGCGGGTCGTTTCCCGCTCCAGCTCCTCCGGGCTCGGCTCGATCCCTTCCCCAGCGGCCACCGTCGCGAGCAGAAATCGTCGACGGATCGACTCCACGAAGGTCGCGACACCGGGATGGAAGATCTGCACCATATTCCAAGCCCCGCGCAGCTTCGTCTCGTCGAAATCCCCGGGGAGAGCCGACGCAGCGAGAGCCAGGGCCGGTGCAGGCCAGTATTTTTCCTGGAAATAGTGGACGTAGCGGGTGGTGGACAGACCCTCGGCGGGCTGGCCGGCGGCGGTGCTCACCGCGGCCCCACTTTCTGGAGTCCCACGGTCCAGCGCCTGCTCCAGGGCAGCCCGCGAATCCGCCGCCTTCAAACCCGGAGCCATCAATCGCTCCATGAGCGTTTGAGACCTCTCGCCACCCAGCAGCCGATCCGCCAGCCGGCGAATCCGTTTGGGGTCTCGCTCCATGAACGGCCACGACGCCACCGTTTCGATCAGCTCGGACACCTCATCGGGCGCTTGGCTCGCCGCGTCCCTACCCCACGCACCCAGGATATGGCGGAGCTCTACCAGGGCGATGGAGGTGGCTTGGTAGCCGAGCTCCGCCGGCAGATGCATCAGGGTCACCTCGTCGTCGCCTTCCAGCCAGCCCGATCGAAAGGCTTCGTAGATCTCACCCACCCCGACCATGCCCTCTCGATCCAATTCCGCGGCCCGCAAAGCCCCCATGCTCGCGGCACCGAAAACACGGACACCGGCGTCGAGGGCGTAGAGCAGCTCCTTGTGGGTCACCGAAGGGGTGGTGAAGAAGTAGCCGTCGAGCAGCACCACGTTTTGGGGTGGGCTCGACATGACTCGGAGCACGTCGCCGCGTGCCGCCGGCGGACGCAGCTCGACCTGGACCAGCAGTCGATCCAGGGTTGGGTCGCGTTGGGCCAAGCTCGGTCCGGCGAATACTACGGTTCTTCCTGAGCCCATATTGGTTTTCACGGAACCCATCCTTCAGCCGCCCATGCCTCAGCCGTGGCCCACTTCCATCAGCCCTGGCACGAAGCTCAGCACCACCGAGATGCCGAGATCGGCGGGCTCGAATCCCGGATCCGTCGGACGGGCCCGGGTTAGGTCCACGGAAAAGGGCTCGAGATCTCGTGCTTCGAGCTTTTCGATCACCCTTTCTAGGTCCCGGCCCACCTCGGAGGTCGACAAATCGGCCAGCTCGTCGAAGCGCCGTCGGGGCTCCGGTGCTCGGAATGACTCGAAGACGGAGCGGGTCCAGAGGCCCGGGGCGAGCTCGGGCAGATCGTCTCGGGCACCGGAAATGAAGGTCAGGCGAGACTGAGCGGCTTCGGTCAGAGCACGGGACAAGGCCACCTCCGGGCAGAGATGGGTTCCCGATCCCCGCCAGACCACAGGCAGGTCGTCCGCCACCAGCTCCACCAACACCGTGGGCACGTCGACTTCCCAGGTCAGATCGTAGATGGCGAGCTTCATCTCGGCATCTACGATCTGGTCGATGTGGTTTCGGCAGTAGGGGGTGTCGATAGAATCGGGATCGACCGCCGTACGACCCCCTGGATTTTGCTTAGCGAGGAAGACGCCGTGCCTTTCGATCAGCTCGTAGAGGCCGTGCAGGCGGGCTTCGTCGGCGGTGTTGCCCGACGCCAAGCCATTGGACGTTTGCATGAACATGCGTGGCAACAACCGATCCGGCGCTGAAAAATCGAGCTCGACCATTTGCCGGGGCAGCCAACCGTCTCGATCTCGGGTGGCCGAGCGGAGGCGAATCCAGGGCATCGGCAGATCGCTGAACGAACGAGCATCCGCCAGCCAGCGCAACGCTCCGAGGGGAATCGAATTGCGCTCCGCCATCCATCGATTGGAGGCATCCTCTTGGGGAGCGTCGGAGAGATCTTCCACGTGCCAAAGCTCGATCGCTTCCATCACCGCGCTGACTCGCGCGGCCATGGCCGAGACGCCCTTGCCCTGGGAGACCGACAGATTCAGGCTGCGGGGCCTGATCGCTTGGAACACAGGGATACCGATCCGGTCGAGCCGGGTGACGTCGGCCACCCGGGAGATGCCGAATCGATCCAATCCCGGGCTTATCCGCGCCCAGGTTTCCTCAGGGGAACAGGTTCGATGGGTGCCGAGAAAAAATGTCTTTTCGGCACCCTTGCTCAGTGGACCAGCTCCTTCGTGATGACGGTGATGCGCCACCCGCTCAAGGTCTTGATCAAAATATGATTGATCTTGGTGGTTTGGACGGTGCCGTTGTCCATGGTTTCGGTCAACGTACCGGTCAAACCCGCCCGAACTTGGCCGATGAACACCACATTCACGTCATCGAGCGCCACTTTTCGTGGATTGCAGACCGGGTACTTTTCCATGGTCTCCGCGATCATCTTGTCCTGGGGCGAGGCTTCCATTTCCTCCGCACCGATCCGCACCACGCCGGAGGGGTCCACCAACATCACCGGATCCGTCACGTAATTGGGCCAGTCGGTGGCCACGTCGTCGGGATAGACCGACTCCCAACCCTTCACGATGTGGATCACCGCGTCGCGATCCGCTTCGGTGATGTCTTCGGGAACCTCCACCGCCGGCACGGCTACCGCCAGGCGCCGGCCGAGCAGGGGAATGAATCCAACGCCGTAATGCTCACCCTCGGAAAAAGAGGACGCTTCGACCTCCACACCGAGCGCCTCCAAACCCCGCTCGCCGACCTGGGCATCGAAAGCCTTTTGGATCCTGTCTCGCCTCGACTCTCGGGATTCCTCCTTCATCCTCTTCTCCTCCTGAAGTGACGGTCACCGCTCCGCGCCTCTCACCCATTCCCAGATTCACCTAAAGAATTCGGCGAAGGTCTCGGGCAGACATCTACCGTCAAATGACTGTGTTCCGACCGCTCAAACGACCGCTGCCAACAACTGATCTAAAAACTGATTGTAATCGATGCGCAAAGGCTAAACGTTGGCATAATGTTAACAAGATCAAATAGATACGGTCAAATAGAGACGGACAATAGATAGGGTCAAACAGCGACCCTCTTGCCGAGCCGAGACAGCGCACCGACATGGTACGCTCCCGGACCATGAAGGACCGCAGCTCGGGCCCGGCATCCCCATCGTTGCTCGACCAGCTTTGCGTCGAGTTTCCCGGCCTCGATCTTTTCCTGGGTTGGATGGCGACGTTCTTCCAGATGTCACCCTCATTGCTTCGAAGCCGCTTTGCCCATGGCGTCGAAACCCTCGGGCCCACCTCCGCCCGGGCAGCGTGTGGCCGATGGCAGGAGCTCGGCATCTTGCCGCGGCTTCGAGCCCGCACCGACCCCCAGGTCGCTGCCCTGTGGCAAAGCCCCCTTTGGCAGGTCCTCCTGGAGCACGTGATCCACTTTGCTCCGCCAGCCGGCACCGACGTCGCCGAGCACCTACCTCCCGCCTGCCGAGACGTCGAAGCTTTTCTCGCCCGAGGGCTCCCCCCCCTGAGCACTGCCGGCTATTGGCGTCAGAGCTTGTATCTGCCACTGCACGAGATCTACTTGGAGCCCTACCTCGACCCGAGTCTCAGCCCCCGTGGATGCGATCTCGCTTGCGGTTGGGGTCGAGCCACCCTGAGCATGCGCGAGATGCCCCGACGACCCCAACGACAGATGTGGGGCTGTGACCTCTCCGTCCAAAGTCTGGGGAGATTCGAGGATCTCGCCCGCGTCCGTGGCATCGCCGACCGTATCTCCACGGTCCGGGCTCCCGTCTTCCACCTACCCTTCTCCGAGAGCTTCTTCGGCTTCGCCTTGGTCTTCGACATCCTCGAGCATCTCACCACCCAGGCCGTCCAACGCACCTTGCGGGAGATCTTGAGGGTGGTGCAGCCCGGCGGCGTGGTCTACACCGAGATCCCACTGGAAGACTACTGCCCTCCGGCCACCCACCTACAGCATTTCGAAGCGAAAGACGTCACCGAGCTTTTCGCGAAAGCTTCCTACTCAGCTAAACGCTTCTCTCCCTTAGCCTACGAGCCCAGAATCCCCCACGCGCGATCCTGGCGGGTGGATCGAGCCTAAGCAAACAGTCCAAGACCGGGCGAATTTTTCAGCGGTCGGGGGAAAAACCCAGAGCCGACGACTCCTACGGAAATGTAGCGGGGTCACAGACCCCGATTCCCCAAATTCTCACCCCTGCTTTTGCTCGGGGAACCGTAGGAGTCTTCATATGTTCCGTCATCCGATGCTCTGCATGTCGTGGATCCTGGCTCTGTGGATCCTTGCCATTCCGGCTCACGGAGCCGATCTCTACCAACAGGTGTTCCAAAACAACCAATGCACACAACACAAAACACCCCTAGACAGCAACGGAAATCCCAATTGGGGCGCGACCGTCACCGAAAGCTGCCCTCTGGGGCTGAGAAACCAGGATCTCCCCGGTAGCGGCCCCGTTCAGACGTATTTCTCCTTCTTTGCCGGTAGCAAGCTGCACCAAGCCATGTGGCGTAACAACGTCGGCTATGCCCGTTCCTTGAACGTCTCGAACGGACAGATTCAATGGACGACGGGCGGTTGGTCCAACGCCGGCTCGGGCACCACCTACCAAGCCCAAGGCGGCTACGTGCTCGACGGAAAGCTCTATCAGCACCTGTGGTCCGGCAACGTGTGCGTCAGGCAATATGAGACCCCTCTGGACATCTTCGGCAATCCCCAATGGGGATCCATGGTGGACAGAAATTGCCCGACCGGTCCCCACAACGGCACCGAGGTCCAAACCTATTTCGCCCATATTCGCGGCAACAAGCTGCACGAGGCCATGTGGCAGGGTGACGTCGGCTATACCCGTGAGGTGCCGGTGGTCGGTCAACAGGTGAAGTGGACCTCGGCTCCCGGTTGGACCCAAGTCGCTTCAGGATCGACCTATCAAGCCCAGGACGGCTTCATTTTCGCGCCGCTTCAAGACGTGGTGATCACCGACCTTTCTTGGTCGCCGTCGAATCCGGACGTCGGGGATCAGGTGACTTTCTCCGCCACCGTCCGCAATCGAGGGAAGTCGATCACGCCCCACGACATCGGTGTCGGTTTTTGGATCGACGGCTACTACGGTTGGGGTCTCTCCACCAGCCCGTTGGCGGCGGGTGCCAGCCGTACCATCAATCTGGCCTCGAGCCGTTGGACCCCAGGATCGAGCGGCAGCTTCGAGCTGTCGGCGATCGTCGACGATACGGGCCGTTTCTTGGAATCCAACGAAAACAATAACGGCGCCACGGCGAATGTGAGCGTCGGTGGGGGCCCTCTGCCGGACGTGGTGATCACCAATCTGACGTGGTCACCGTCGAATCCTTCGGTGGATGACTCGGTTCAATTCCACGCCACGGTCAAGAATCAGGGCAACGCCGCCACTCCGGATATCGTCGGCGTGGGTTTTTGGGTCGACGGCTATTTCGGATGGGGCACCGCCGACGCCATGGCCGCGGGCGCGACTCGCACCATCAGCCTTTCCGGTGGACCGTCGGGAGACCGTTGGGTGCCGGGCAGTTCCGGAACCAAGACCCTGACCGCCGTGGCCGACGATATCGACCGCTTCGACGAGTCGAACGAGGACAACAACGGCATGGATGTCAGCATCACGGTTTCCGGCGGCGGTGGAGGCGGTGGTGGAGGCGGCGGTGCCTGTGGCGAGGTGGTGGATCTTCGCCCCTACGTCGTGCCGTCGAATCAGAACCTCCGGGTCTACAGCCGGCTCCAATATCCCGACGGCGGCACCGCCGAGGAAACCTTCGCCTACCGTGACGGCGGCAGCTCCCACGGCCTCGATCGCTGGTTCTTCGTCAAGAACGACAGCGGTGAGAATTGGGAGGAATTCGGCTTCGACAGCCAGTACATCTACCGCTATCGCGACAGCTCCTGGGGCGAGACCTGCTCCGACGGTCAACCCGCGTTCTACCAGACCACCGACAACGATCGCACCGCCTTCGCCCGCTGGCTGCCCCGCAGCCTCGCCGTCTGCGAGTCGTGGGACAGCCCCGTCGGTCATGACGTCGACGCCGGTTATAAGCGGGTCAACAGCTGCAGCATGAAGTGCACGAACCAATACGAGGGCAATAGCCACAATCGTCTGGTGCTCGAAGCACGCCACGACCAATACACCACCATCTGGGGTGTGACCTTCAACGACGTGATCGAGATTCGCGGTCAAGTGGCCAACTCGGATCGCTTCTTCTACGCCCGCAACTACGGCTTGGTGGGTTTTGAAGGACCGATCCAGGGACAAGGGGTCCGCTCGGGCGCCTTCAGCTACAACGACAACGTCGGCAGCGCGCCGAATTGGGTCGATCTTTGCGGCTCGATCTTCGGTACCGAAAGCCTCTTCGGCCGTCAATGACCGAGCACCGATGCTTTAGGACTCGGATCGCCGGATGATCTGAGGCACAGAGCCCGGGCCCTTGTGGGGCTTGGGCTCTCTTTTTTTCGGGCGAAGCAATCGCCGTCGAATTTTTACAGGAATCGACAAGCTCCCACGGCGTTGGGAATTGCCCGCCAGGGAGATTGTCGTTTATGCTTTATGCATGTGGAGTCGTTTGCCCTACGGGGCTCTCATCGCGGTCCTGCTGATTTCCGCCCTCGGCGGAAGCTGCTTGATGTGCTCGCCGACGAGCTGTGTGCACGGCATGGCGAGCCAGGTTGCCTCGGCTGAGGTCGCGCCCACCAGGAATTCCACAGCGGATCACGGATCCAGATCTTCCGAGATGCCGCAACAAACCGCGACCTCCCATTGCGCGCAGATGGCGGCCCAGGCCGGCTCAAGGGTCGAGCCCGCCGAGACCATCTCCGAGCCCGCGGCGCCCGTGGCTCCAGCCCCTGTGTCGGGCTCCCAGGAACCGGCCGATTGCTGTGACGATCCTTCCACCTTCCCCGGAGGCGGCTGCGCAGGCGTCACCACCTTCTCGGTGTCGATCGATCAAGCCACGCTGATCGCCTCCACTACCGTCCAGCGGACCCAGCAGGCTCCGGCTCTGGTCGAAGCCTTCTCCGACGGTTGGCGGCTTCTGGTCGAGCAACCACCCCTCTACCTCCACCGAGCCCGACCGCCCGACCCACCCCGGTCCCTGCATACGCTGCACAGCGTTTTCCTCATTTGATACCCCTTTCGTCGTAGTGCGTGACGTGCCCCCCGGGCGCGCAATGACCCCTACACGAAAGGAACATCATGGATGGCAAACATCCGCGGACCGGGCTCGGGAGAGCTACGGTCTTCTCAAGGGCTACGGTCTTCTCGAGAATTCAGGCCCTAGGTTGGTGCGTTCTTGCAGCGGCCCATCTCAATGCCGCCGACTTTCAGCATTCGACGGCACCCTCATCGCCGTCGAGCCGGATCGCCGCATCGGTCGAGTCACCGGATCTGCGCGCGCTGCTCGACGAGATCCTGGATCGCAATCCCGGCATCGCACGGGCTGAGCAACACGCGGCCGCGTTGGCGGCGCGGGCGCCCCAAGTATCGGCGCTGCCCGATCCGGTCGCGGCGTTGACGCTATTCGTCTTGCCGCCCGAAACCCGGGTCGGACCCCAGCGGCTGACCGTGGGGCTTCAGCAGGAGCTGCCCTGGTTCGGCAAGCTCTCCCTAAAAGAGCAAGCCGCCCTCTACCACGCAGCGGCGGCGCGAGCACGGGTGGAGGTCGTGCGCCTGGATTTGGTCACGGAGGCTCGGCGCTCGGCCTATGAGCTCGCCTTTCTCGACCAACAACAGGCGATCATCGAGGCCGAGCGCTCGACCCTGGTGCGTTTCGAGCAAGCGGCCCAGGCTCGCTATGCGGCCGGCACCGGTCTGCAACAGGAGAGCATCCGTATCCAGGCCCAGATCACCCGGGTCGACACCCAGCTCTTGGACCTCGCCGAGCGGCGATCGATGTTGGCGGCAGGCCTCAACCGACTGCGGGATCGCGCCGTCGACCAGGGGCTCGGAAGCTGGGACCTACCGACCTTGCAGCCCCAGGATTATCCGACCCGCGACTTGGTGGTCGAAGCGATGGGTCGTCGCCCCGAGCTGGCCGCGGCCGAAGCCGAGATTTCCGCAGGACAGACCATGATCCAGCTCGCCGAGAAGAATTTTCGGCCGAACGTCACCCTCGGGCTCGCCTACACCGCCGTGCAAAGCCGGCGGGACGACGCGGGGCGAATCAACCCGCCCGAGGGCAACGGTGGCGACGTTCTAGCGCTCACCGGCTCGGTGAAGTTGCCGGTCTGGCGACGCAAGCTCGAGGCCGGGGTGGAGGAAGCCCACGCCACCACCCGAGCCGCGGAGGCACACAGAGATCAGCTGGCGGCGGAGATCGAAAGCTCCATCGGTGATTTGAGCACGCGATTGCCATTGCTCTTCCAACACCTGAGCCTGCTGGAGGACGTCTTGCTCAAACAGGCGGACGAAGCCCTGCGCTCGGCGGAAATCGCCTACAGCACGGGCAAGCTCAACGCCGTCGATTTGCTCGACGCCGAGGTCATGCTCTTCGAGGTCCGTATTTCCGCCGCCCGGGTCCGGGCCGACTTGGCGGTGGCTGTGGCCCAGCTCGAGCGGGCCGTGGCTCGACCCACCGTGCAGCCCGGGGAGCCAGTGCAGCCCGGGGAGCCCGCGTTGCCCGACGGGGGCGTCTCCCCAGGCTCACCCACCCACACCCACGCAGAAAGCCCGGATCCGAGCCTCTCCGAGGCGACGGCAGGAGCGAGCTGAAGATGTCGAATTCCAACCTACCGTCGAAGACCATGCCCGCTTGGATCGTCGCCGTGATCGCTCTGGTCGCCGGCGTCGTGCTCGCCCAATTCCTGCCGACGAATCTGCTCGGCTTCCGATCCGGTGATACCGAAGCGCACGACCACGGGCATGGAGAGACCCAGCTCTGGACCTGCGGCATGCATCCCCAGGTGATCGAGGAAGAGCCGGGACAATGCCCGATCTGCGGCATGGATCTCACCCCCATGAAAGGTGGTGAATCGTCCCACGCGGAAGACTCCGGCACCGATGTTGGAACCCAATGGACGTGCCCCGACCACGACACCATCGTCGAGCCCGAAGCGGGTCAATGCCCGATCGACGGGCTCGAGCTGGTGCCCATTGCCGCCGAGCCACCGCAATCCGACGGCACCGTGGTCACCATCGACGCCGCCGTCGAGCAAAACATGAATGTGCGCACGGCGACCGCCGAGCTACGGAATCTGGTCCGCCCGATCCGAACCGTGGGTTACCTCGAATTCGACCCGCGGGGCATGGTGTCCGTCACCACCAAATACTCGGGTTGGATCGAGAAGGTGCACGTCAACTACGTGGGTGAGGAGGTCCGAGCCGGTCGAGCCTTATTTGAAATCTACTCTCCAGAGCTGGTGCAAACCCAACAGGAGCTACTCTCAGCCCTCAGATTCGCCCGAGAAATGCGCGACGCGCCGGAGGAGACCCGTCGTCGCGCGGAGTCCCTGGTGGAGTCCGCCCGCATTCGCTTGGGCTATTGGGACGTCACGGACGAGCAAATCGCTCGCCTCGAAGCCTCCGGTCAGGTCTTTCGCACCTTGGAGGTGGCGGCGCCGTCGAACGGTTTGGTGATGCAGCGCATGGACGGCTTGGAGGGCATGGCCGTGCGGCCCGGCATGGAGCTTTTCCACATCGCCGACCTTTCCCGCCTGTGGCTGTCGGTGGAGCTCTTCGAAGAGCAGCTGGCCCAGGTCCAGGTCGGAACCGAGGCCGAGATCAGCCTGGCCTACTTCCCCGGCGAGACCCTTCGCGGCAAGGTCCGCTTCTTGGAGCCGGAGCTCTCGGAGAAAACCCGCACCCTGAAAGCGAAGATCGAGGTCGCCAATCGCGACGGCCGGTTGCGCAAGGGCATGTACGCCGACGTCAAGCTTCAGCCCTTGCGGCTCGAGCAGGTGCTGACGGTGCCGTCGCAAGCGATCCTACGCACCGGCAAGCGCCAGGTGGTGGTGGTCGAGCTCGGTGCCGGGCGATTCGCGCCGCGCCCGATCACCGCCGGCCAGGAGGTCGATGGATATACCCAAATTCTGGAAGGTCTGACCGCCGGTGAGCGGGTGGTGGTGTCGTCGCAATTCTTGCTCGACTCCGAGTCCAAGCTGCGCGAAGCGATCCAAAAGATGGTCGCGGAACGGACGGAATCGCGGTCTCAGGATTCGTCGATACCCCCCTTCAACCCCTCCAACCACGCCGGTCATTAGGGGTCGCGATGCTCAATCGTCTCATCGAGCTGTCTCTGCGCCACCAAACCTTGGTGGTGGTGGCCGTGCTGTTGGCGGTCGTCGGCGGTCTGTGGTCCATTCGCCAAACGCGGGTCGACGCCATCCCGGATCTCTCCGATGTCCAGGTCATCCTCTACACCGAGCTCCCCGGTCAGGCGCCGCAGGTGGTCGAGGATCAGGTCACCTATCCCATCACCTCCAAGATGCTGTCGGTGCCCCACGCCAAAACCGTGCGGGGATATTCCTTCTTTGGATTCTCTTTCGTCTACGTGATCTTCGAGGACGGCACGGATCTCTATTGGGCCCGCTCCCGGGTGCTCGAATATCTCTCGGGTCTGACCGGCAAGCTGCCTCCGGGGGTCACGCCTCAGCTCGGTCCCGACGCCACGGGCGTGGGGTGGGCGTTCATGTACGTGCTCAATTCCGAGGAACGCTCGTTGGCGGAGCTGCGCAGCTACCAGGATTGGTATTTGCAATACGGCCTGTCGTCCGTGGACGGCGTGTCGGAGGTCGCTTCCATCGGTGGTTTCGTGCGTCAATACCAGGTGGAGGTGGATCCGATCCGCTTGCGCGCCTACGGCGTCGACCTCAAGGCGGTCAAACGGGCGATCCAACAGTCGAATATCGACACCGGCGGACGATTGTTGGAGATCGCCGAGCGCGAATACATGGTCCGCGGACGAGGCTACATCCAAAACACCCGAGATCTCGAGCAGATCGTGCTCAGCACCGGACCCGGCGGTGTGCCCGTCTTGCTCAGGGATGTGGCGCGGGTGCAAATCGGCCCGGAGATCCGCCGCGGCCTGGCGGATTGGAACGGCGAAGGGGAGACCGTCGGCGGCATTGTGGTGGTGCGCGCCGGTGCCGACACCCGAACCACCATCCAGCGGGTCAAGGAACGGTTGGAGGAGCTGCGGGCGGGATTGCCGGACGACGTAGAGATCAGCGTCGCTTACGACCGCACGGGCCTGATCGAGAGGTCCATCGACACCCTTACCCACACCCTGCTGGAAGAGATGTTGGTGGTGTCGCTCGTTTGTTTCGTCTTCCTATTTCATATCCGATCCGCCCTGGTGGCGATCGTTTCCATCCCCCTCTCCATCCTACTCGCGTTCATCATCATGCACGTGCAGGGCCTGGGGGCGAACATCATGTCCCTCGGCGGCATCGCCATCTCCATCGGGGTGCTGGTGGACGCCGCGATCATCATGGTGGAGAACGCCCACAAGCACTACGAGCAGCAGCGGGAGGAAAAATCCCACTTCGAGATCATCCTGCGCTCGGCCCAAGAGGTCGGACCGACGCTTTTCTTCACCCTGCTGATCATCACCGTGTCGTTTATGCCGGTGTTCACGTTGCAGGCCCAAGAGGGACGGCTCTTTCGCCCCCTGGCGTTCACCAAGACGTATTCCATGGCCATGGCCGCTGTGCTCGCTGTGACCGTGGTGCCCGTGCTCATGTATTGGTTCGTCCGCGGTCGCATTCGCAGTGAGCAACATCACCCGGTCTCCAAGGTGCTGACCTTTTTGTACACGCCGATCCTGCACCTCGTCCTGCGTTGGCGGGCCCTGGTCTTGGTCGCGGTGGTCGCCGTCTTGGCGGTGACCGTGGTGCCCTTGAAACGCATCGGCTCGGAGTTCATGCCGCCGTTGTGGGAAGGGGATTTGCTCTACATGCCCACCACCTTCCCCGGCCTGTCGATCACCAAGGCCAAGGAGCTGCTGCAACAAACCGACAAGATCATTCGCACTTTCCCGGAGGTGGAGTCGGTCTTCGGCAAGGTGGGCCGCGCCGAGACGGCCACGGATCCGGCTCCCCTTTCGATGATCGAAACCACGATCATCCTCAAGGATCCCAGTGAATGGCGTCCCGGCCTGACCCGAGAACGGTTGATCGCCGAGATGGATCAGGCCGTGCAGATCCCCGGCTTGACCAACGCCTGGACCATGCCGATCAAAACCCGCCTCGACATGTTGTCCACGGGCATCAAAACCCCGGTGGGCATCAAAATCGGCGGACCGGATCTGCGCACCCTCGAGCGACTCGCCGAGCAGGTGGAGTCGGTAGTCAAACCCCTGCCGGGGACCCTTTCCGCCTATGCCGAGCGGGTCATGGGCGGCAGCTATTTAGACATCGATATCGATCGTCAGGCCGCGGCGCGTTTCGGCCTGCGGATCGAAGACATCCAAGACGTGGTGCGCAGCGCGGTGGGCGGCATGAATGTGTCTTGGACCGTCGAGGGTCTCGAGCGGTATCCGATCAACGTGCGCTATCCCCGGGAGCTGCGGGATCATCCCGAGGCCTTGGAGGAGATCCTGGTGGCTACTCCCGCCGGCGGTCAAATACCCCTCAAACAGGTGGCACGGCTCGAAATCCGCGAAGGGCCGCCGGGCATCAAATCCGAAGGGGCCCGGCCCAACGCCTGGATCTATGTCGATCTGCGGGGGGTGGATGTCGGCACTTGGGTCGAGCAGGCCAAAGCCGAGGTGGCCGAGCAGGTCCAGCTACCGCCGGGTTACACCATTTTCTGGTCCGGCCAATACGAATACATGGAGCGGGCCAAAGAGCGTCTGGCGATCATCGTTCCGATCACCCTGATGCTGATTCTTCTGATTCTCTACATCCACACCCGCTCGTGGATCAAGACCGGCATCGTGCTGTCGTCCATTCCGTTTTCCCTCGTCGGCTCCGTGTGGCTGATGGACTACCTCGACTACAACTGGTCCGTGGCCGCGATCGTCGGCGTGATCGCGCTCGCCGGTTTGGCGGCGGAAAACGGCGTAGTGATGCTGCTCTACCTCGATCTCGCTTACGACTCGTGGCAGCGGCAGGGGCGCATGGTGAGCCATGCTCACCTGCGCGAAGCCGTCGACCACGGCGCCGTGCAGCGGATCCGCCCGAAAATGATGACCGTCGCCGCCACCTTCTTCTCCCTGGTGCCCATTCTGTGGTCCACGGGAACCGGCTCGGACGTGATGCGCCGCATCGCCGCGCCCATGGTCGGAGGTGTTTTCACCTCCTTCGTCGCCATCCTGCTGGTATTTCCGGCCATCTATTTCGTGTGGCGCAGCATGGATTTGGAAAAGACACCTCTATTTGTGAACGACGTTGTGGACGAGCCTGCTCAAGGGCAGCTCGAGAATCCACCCATTTTCGAGGGCGAAGGAGACCCGGATGGCTCCGAAACCCCAAAAACCAACTCTGAACATCCAACTGAGAAAGGAAGATCATGAACATCACCCTGAACACCTCGGCAAAGAGCTCGCTGCTCGCCATCACCGCGTTCGTCGTCACCACGCTGCTGCTCGGCCCCTCCACCTTGGTCGCCGAAAGCGGAAAATCCCCGAGCGCGTTTGAGCAGCTTCTGGGGCATTACGAGCCGGCTCGGGAAGCCCTGACCCGAGACTCCATGGGCGGTGTCGCCGCACAAGGCGGCAAGATCCAGGGCATTCTCGACACGCTGGCAAAGAGTTGGTCCGCGGAAGCCGCGGGCATCCAGGGCGACATGGGCGATGAGATCCGCGAGCTGCTGCCCACCCTGCAAAAGGCCGCTGCCGGGTTGGCGGAAGCCGAGGATATTGAGACCGCACGGGACGCCTTCTACGAGCTGTCCAAGGGTCTCGTGCGCTGGCGCAAAGCCGCGACCACCGACGACAAACCCGTTGTCGCTTATTGCTCCATGTCCAAGCGCTCCTGGCTGCAACCCGCCGGGGATCTCACCAATCCCTACCACGGTCAATCCATGCTGCGCTGCGGCCAAGTCGTCGACGGCTGAGGAATCGAGCCCATGATCGATCCATGTGTCGACGAGCTATGCACCGAAGCATCCACCAAGTCATCCACCGAATCGTCAGAGGTGACTGGTCGAGCTGTGGTGTCCTCATTCTGGGTCGCGCTCTTGATCGCGGCCGTACCCATGGTCGGCTCGCTGGGCTGCTCCAACGGCCACAGCAGGGATTCAGAGACCCCGGCCGCGGAAACCACCCCGACGTCGACAGCCGTCCGGGTCGCGCCGATCGATCCGCCGGTGGGCGCAGGAGCTATGTCGCCGAATCTGACCGAAAGCTCCTCTGGAACCTACCTGACCTGGCTGGAGCCGGGCCAGGAGAAGGGTGCTCACGCCGTCTACGTCTCCAAGCTCGGATCGGAGCCCGGCGGATGGTCTGAGCCTGAGCTGGTGGTGGAAGCGTCGGGATTCTTCGCCAATTGGGCCGATCTACCCGCGGTCACCGAAAGCCGGGACGGCGCGCGCTTCGTCCACTGGCTGAGCAAGCTCGGAGAGGAAACCTACGCCTACGGCGCCATGCTCGCTCGCTCAGAGCCCGGCTCCGATTCCTGGACCTCCGTCGGCCTGCTGCACGACGACGATTCCCCGAGCGAGCACGGTTTCGTGTCGTATGTGCCCCTGGACGAAGGTGGCATCCAGGCCTTCTGGCTCGACGGTCGAAAGATGCCCGGAGGTGGAGATATGCAGCTGCGGACCACCCAGCTGCTCCAAGAGCCCCAAGCCAGTGAGATCTTGGACGAGCGAGTGTGTGAGTGCTGCTCCACCGACGCCACCCTGACCCCAAACGGGCCCATGGTGGTGTATCGAGATCGCAGCTCCGACGAAATCCGGGACATCGCTGTGGTCCGCGCCACCGCCGATGGATGGAGCGAGCCGGTTCTGATCCACGAAGACGGCTGGCAGATCCACGGATGTCCGGTCAACGGACCGTCGATTTCAGCGGACGGTGATCAGGTCGTCGTCGCATGGTTCACCGCGAGTGGGGTCAAGCCGAGCGTTCGGGCCGCCCTTTCCACAGATCGAGGAGCGCACTTCTCCGAACCCGTCGTCATCGACGATCAAGCCCCCCTCGGTCGGGTCGATACCGCCTACGACGCCCAGGGTCGAGCGGTCGTCAGCTGGATGGGAACCTCGACGGAAGGGGTCGAGATCCGCTTCCGCACGGTGGACGACCACGGCGAATTGGGCGAGGTCTTTCGGGTCACCGATACCTCCGGGAACCGGTCCGCGGGCGTGCCGCGCATAGTGCGTCATCAAGACCGACTCCTCTTCGCCTGGGTGGAGGATCAGAAGCCGAGCACTCTTCGAGCGGGTTTGGTGGACTTGGCGAATCGATAGGCTCCACCGCGTCTACCGCACTTCAGTCGGAGACGGGCCAGGCCTCGGGTCACTTTTTTCGGCTGAGCGCAGAATTGGCGTCAGTTTTTCCGTCTAGGAATTGATATGACGAGACAACTGCGCCTATTCAGCCGCCCTCGGCAGGTCACCGCCGAGATCACCCAAGTCACCTTTCAATTTCGATCGCTGCTCAAACCCGATCGGAGCCTCAATCTGAAGATCGTCGGAGCCTTGGCAAGAGCCAAAGAGCTCTACCCCATCGATCTGCACTCCTTCGTGTTTTTGAGCACACACCTGCACCTCCAGGCGACTTTTTCCGACGCTGAACGCATGTCCGACTTCATGCGTCATTTCAGTCAGAAGGTGTCGAAAGAGGTGGGCTTGGCCCACGATTGGGACGACTCCGTCTTTCCCAAGCGGTACCACCACGTGGAGCTGTCTCAGGAGCCGGAGGTGGAGCTCGCCCGTCTGCGATACGTCACCAGCAACTCATGCAAAGAATCGCTCGTGATGTCGCCGCTCGATTGGCCGGGGGTGTCGTCGGCTGAAGCGCTGATCACCGGGGAGCCCATGAAAGGCGAGTGGGTGGATCGAACGGCCTACCACCACGCCCGAAATCGTGGAGAGGATGTGTCGGAGGCGGATTTCACGGAAGAGCTTGAGCTGCATCTGACGCCCTTGCCGTCGCAGGCGCATCTGTCGGCCCGTGATTATCGGCAGCTGGTGCTCGAGATGGTCCGGGAGATCGAGGCGGAGACGCTTCAGCGTCATCGAGAGAACGAGACCGCGCCCTTGGGGGTGGAAGCGATCCTGAGTCGTCATCCTCACTATCGTCCCGGAGAGAAACCGAGCTCGCCGCGTCCTTGGTTCCACGCGATCGGTCGGGAGGT
>JAUIJL010000038.1 GCA_030431255.1 Thermoanaerobaculia bacterium
TCCGTGCAGTTGCACAAGCAGAATCCCGCCTGGCGAGGCGCCGGAGCGGCATCCGCGTCCGTGCAGTTGCACAAGCAGAATCCCGCCTGGCGAGGCGCCGGAGCGGCATCCGCGTCCGTACAGTTGCACAGGCAGAAACCCGCCTGACGTTTCTCGACGTCCTGCGCGGGACGAGCCGAGCCCAATCCCGGAGCGATCGCCCCGGCAGCTTGGATTTGACGCATGGATTGCATAATGCCTCCATTTCATGGTTGGTCGTTGACTGTCATTCAGAGCCGGAGACCGCCAATCCAAGACTGTCGATCTCCGACGCTTCCAAGAAACTCACCACCACGCTGTGGTGTCGGCACCACCCCTTTCCGCGATGAACGAGGCTTCATCAAGTCCCGCGGAAATGGACGGCGGAATCGATCATGCGTCTGAAGTCCTTGGGCAGACACGCAAAAAGGCCCACCCCGCGCGAGGGTGGGCCTTTGAGCCCGCTAGCAAGCCACTCCATTCAAGTGACGATCCCGACTAGTCCGTCTCTATTGGGAGTCTCCGAAGCAGTCAGTCGACCTCGCCGCTGAGGGTGTAGAAGCCGATGGAGTTGAAAGAGGCACCGCCGGACGTTCCGAAGTAGCCCATGAGGGGGTCGGTCAGCGTCAGAGTGGTGCAGGTACCTTTCCTCGAGCCTTTGCTGATGGAAGATCCGGTGTCGGTGGCGAATTCGAGATAGAACACCCGATCCTCCCCACTGTAGCGGTCGATGCAGACCTCGATCTCGGTGACCGTGCTGCTGCTGAGATCGAGGGAGTTGCTGTAGTTGCCGGTGCTGCCACCGTGGTAGAGCACCGTGCCGTCGGAATAGGTCAGCTCGAGGCCCTTGATCCGGTCTTTGGCCCGGATGCGCACCGACGTCACCTTGGAAAAATTGCCCGTGTAGAGGCCTCGGTCGATCATGTACCTGAGGTCGACGAAGCTGCCGTCGGTGGTGTCGCCCACTTGCGAGGTCGATCCCACGGTGACTCGCGCGGGGTTGTTGGCCTGCCACACCCCTTCAACGTTTTGGTCGTGGTAATTCACGTAGACGGCGCTGCTGATGCCGGCGTCGTCGATGGTGTCCAGCAGGTCGTCCATCTGCCTGGGGTTGGTCGGCACGTAAAACTCGTACGAGGCGCCGAGCTCGCTGCTGCAGGTCTCGGGTCCGGACTCCCAGAGGCCGCTGGCGCTGGTCACGCTCCATTTCTGGGCCCCTTTGTTGAAGCAGGCGAAGCGCAGGTTGTAATTGCAGGCGGTGTCGTTGAATAGGGAGCCCACGGTGTCGTTGACGACGGCACAATCGCCGTTGCCGGCAGGCTCGTTGGTGTTCCACGACCACACCATGTGCTTGGCCTTGACGTCTTCGAACAACAACGTGTCGTCGCCGTTGAAGTTGTAGAGCTCGAAAACGTTGTGCCCTTTCCTCATGTAGCTATCGACGTTGGAGGGAGTGAAGACTTGATCCGCGCCGCCGCCGTTGATGTTGTTGAAGGTGTTGGGATCGTGGACGAGTGTCATCCGGCCCTGCTCGTAGTAATCACCGCTTTCCGAGGGGGAGTCCGGAGAATCGAATTTGAGCTGCCAACCGGAGCTCTCGTATTCGAGACCGACGTGGACCCATCTCATAAAGGCACTGCTGCCGGGACAATCGCCGAGCTTGCCGTTGCCCGCAAAGACGATCACGTTCTTGCCGGCCGCCAGGATATCGGCCTTGGTCAGGTACTCGGGCTCGAGGCCGTAGCGCCCCGGACAAGCGTTGCCCGTCGAGATCTGGCCTGCCGTGGGCTTGTAAATGTAATCTCCGAGCTTGCTCTCGAGCTTGTCGGCGGTTTTCGAGAACGCGTCGTCCATTTCGAGCTTCAGAAAGACCACGGAGTTGGGATAGGACTGAAGGAATTTCTCGATCTGTTCCAGGCCGTCCGCAAATGTCTTTTCGCCCCCCCAGAACGAGCAATCGCCGTGGCAGAGTCTCAGATCGCCGGAGTCGTCCTTGCGCGGATCGTACTCCATCTGGCGGGCCCCGGCGTACAGCAAGTTCTTCGGCTTCAGCGTTTGGTTGGGATCGAAGTATCCCCATTCGTCGTTTGCGTAGGCGTTGTGCGCTCCGACCCAGGTCGTCATATTGAAGGTGTTGGTGGTGTCGAGAAACTCTTGGAGAGCGAGCGCTTCCTCCGCCCAGTCCGCGGAGACCGGAACGGTCAGCGCGACGAGCGAAGCGGTGGAGATGACAACAAAAAGAGCGTAGCGAGTGATCTGTCGCATAATTCTTAACCTCCGGCAGGGGGGTGTTTTAAGTGTGTTCACCCCATTCATGCGAAGGCCGGCGAAAAACCCCTTCCTTTTTTCTTATCTGATCGATATCAATCTGCGGGCGATACGAGCTCGTCGGTGAGCCTGATCACCACGACTCATCGATCTCCCCGAGTGGATTTGGTGACATGGCTCTACAGCCGGGAAAGCACTCCTAGGCCCAGATCTGTATCCACCGCGAGATCATCCATAGAAAGGGCAGCCCAGAAAGCACCACGACGAGGCAGCCGCCTCACCGCTGTAGGGATGAGCACTCGGCCGTACAGGTCACGGAAAAGACTCAATTGATCGATGATCGACAGAGCGATGATTGGGGTCGCGTTCACCACCACGACCCGACGGTCTGCGCTGCTAGGCATTTCCGAGATCCTGCTCCAGCTCTCCTGGATCGATACCGATTGGGGACAGGTTGAATCGGCTCAGGACGAACATGAATTCGATGCGTCCCATACCAGCTAACTCGGCGGCGCGTCCGGTCGTTAAGCGGCCGAGCTCGTAGAGCTTGACGGCGAGGAGCGTTCGCGCTTCAGCTTCGAATTCCTCGGGGCTCTCTTTCAGCGACAGCAGGAGGTCGTCGGAATATGGGATCGTCAGTTCGTGAGCCATTGCGTCTCCTTGCTGGTCTACCGGCGCTCTAAGTCTATATATACCTTCGCGAGCAGCCGACTTCGAGGGAGAGCTCAATGCAGAGGAAGATCGAATATCTGGGAACGGAGACCAAGGAAGGCCGCCTCGAGCTTTCAGAATTGAGCTTGGCAATTCCCAAGGTGAAAAAACCCACCCCGCGGATCGATCCACAGGGTGGGCGTTGCTGCCGAGGGCAGAGCCGAGCGGCTACTGCTGCGGGCCGTAGTGCTCGAAGCGGAAGGATGCCCCGCCGACGAGCACGTCTTCGAAGCGTTGCTCGAGACGCAGGTCGTAGATGCCTCCTGGGCCGTTTTCGAGCTCGACGCTCAGGCTCAAGGGCAGCTGGGTGCCCTCGGGCGGCTGGAAGACCGGCAGATCGACTTTGCAGCCTTTCATGTCGACGATCAGCTCCTCGCCTTCGACGGTGAGCTCGGCTCGCGGGGCGTCTTGCCAAGCTTGCAGAAGCTCCGGCAGGGCCTTGGTCCGCAACCGGACTAGGGCACCGAGCTCGTAGATCGGGAAGTCGCCGCAATCGAAACGCCAGTAGACGTCGGGCGGGAAGGGCGGCCAATGATCGAAGATGATCGGACCGTCTCCCGACACGTGCACGCTGAGCTGGGCGATGTTGCTGTCGTCGGCGACGGTCGGTCCCCAGCCGATTTCCGGCACGAGCCCGATTTCAGTGGTGGACGGCTCGTCCTCACCGGTGGAGGTGATCGCCAGCAAGGCATAGTTGCCGGAATATTCCGGCGTCCATTCCACGGGCTCGAGGACCGCGGCGTCGCCAGGGTAGAGGGTCACAGACGAAGAGGTCTCCCCGAGATGATCCCAGCCCCGGTAGATGAGGCTCGTGTCGGCACCGCCGATCAAGGCGTCGACCCCGACCAGGGGATCGCATCCCATATTCTCCACCCGTAGATAGATTTGGTAGCTCACACCGGCCCGCACGTCGACCACCGAGGTGGCATCCCAAATCGGGTCGTGAGGCCCCGACGGCGGCGCCGTGCCCGACTCGATGACCTTGATGTCCGGGCTCGCCCAATAGGGCTGGTCCCCCAGAGTCGAAGGGATCGCGCCGACGTCTTGCGGGTGATCCCGGATCACCAAATCACCGGTGTGGGGTGAGAGACCGAGGTGATCCGGAATATTGTCCACGATCACCCAGCGATGGGCCGCCGACTCGTTGCCGGCTTCATCCCGCACCGTGGCGCTGATCTGGTAGCGGCCGTCTTCCAGAACCGATGGATCCCAATTGCCGGGACGGTCGTGATAGCCGCCGGTGTGGGTCAAGCGGTGGAAATACTGCTCTGTGCCGGCGAACGTGCTGCGGGATTCGAACGGGGCTTCCGTGCTGTAGAGCTGATCTGCATACCCCAGCCCGATCTTGGGACCACCGATCGCCGTTTCGAGTCCGAGCGACGGGTTGATCAACCAATTCAGCTCGGTCAAACAGATAAAGTCTTCGGTTTGCAGCGGAGAGGTGTCCGTCGGGTCGTCCACACACGGTCCAAGGGGACGCTCCACGCCCGGCAAGAAGAACGGGACCTCGTCGAACCGAGTCCAACCCATGTTTCGAATGCTGACGCCGTCGTCGCGGCGGATGTTGTAGCGGGCTTCGTAGACGCCCACGGAATCCGTTCCGAGGAAGTGGTACGGAGCCGCGGTTTGATCGTGAAAGACGTCCTTGGCTTCCAGGATCAGGTCCACGGGCTCCCACACCCCGTCGCAACGACCTCCGGTGGCCAATTCCTCGGCGCCGCCGTCAGCCACCAGAGTCAGGGGCCCGACGGTCGGCGGGGTTTCGTCGCGATATTGCGACCACCCGGGTTGCCTGGGGTGAGGCAGATATTTCAGCGGATGGATACCCGAGAAATTGCTGCACATATCGAAAATCCCGAAATGGAGGTGGGAATAGCGGGTCTCCGGGGTGACGCGATCCGGATCCCTGAACGGCCCCAAGCCGGCCAACGTATCCCCGGCGTTGACGGGCTGGGATGGAAAGCTTTGATCGCGATAGAAACGATTGCTTGCGCTCTCGAGCTGCTCGCGAACCACGGTATCCAAGTCGTGAAGCAGATTCAGATGGGAGTAATAATAGATATATCGCCGCTCCGGTCGACTGACGATGTACACCCGACAATTGTTGAAGCTCGTACAACCCGCGCCACTGAAATTGGGTGCCGCCCACACGTCGCCGTCCGCCACCACGCGCACCAAATCCCGACCGACGAGATCCTCACCCCAGCTGCCGCGAAGATCGATGCCGGTGTGCAGGTACGGCCCTTCTCCATATTCTTGAAATTCCCCGAAATTGCTCATCAGACCGCTCCGCTCCTCGCCGTAGGCCCGCCAACCGTCCCGTTCGCGCAGGGGCCAGATGTGCAAGCCGTGGTCCGCCAAAGCGGACAGAGAAGAGCAGGTCGCTGGATCAAAGGTCGGCTCATCGACGGCCCATGAAGCGGGTGCGAGAAGGGCGGACGATAGAGCTCCGAGCACGAAGAGTCGGCTCGCGCTCAATGGAAATGATCTAGAAAAGGTTTCTTTCAACATGATCCCAAGCTCCTGCTGATGTGGTAGGCCATCAGGCCGTCCAAAGAAATAACCAGAAAACGATTACCGTCGGCATCGAAAGAGACGGCGGGCCAAAAACCCCTTTCTTCTCGACCGTTCCCACCACTCCACAAAAGATTTCCTTTGATATCCAGGAGCTGAATTTCCATGCCGCCTTCACCGTCCTGAGCACCGACCAGAATCTCGCCTCGGTCGGAAATGGCTACCGAATTCGCAAAGGCCGCCGACAGCGGCACATCCGCCATCAGCTGATCGCCGTCGAAGGTATAGAGCCGATTCTTGGTGGTCGCCACCTTGAAGCGACCGGACGGTGATAGATCGATGTTCCACACCGCCGCGTCCATCTCTTGCTCAGCCACTAAATGGTTTCCTTCGAAGACCATGAGCCTGCCGGTTCCACGCTCTACTGCCAGCATGTGATCGCCGGCGATGTCGAATTTGTGAAAGCCGCCCTCGACCTTGAATCGCAAATCCCCTTCTAATCCGTAAACATAGGCGGTGTCGTGGGTGGCGTAGGCGAAGCGATCCTTATCCAATTGAAAGCTGAATAGATCGGAAACCTCTACGGCGCCGGCCACTTCTCCCGCAGCTTTGAAAAACGCTGCGGATCGCACGGTCACGGAGTCGTGACCGAAGTCCACGGTCGGCACGAAAACCAGCTCGGCGCCGGGCACGAGGGAAACGCCCAAGGGATCGGCTTGGACCACACCGCGAGGCTCGCCGTTGAGGTTGAAGACCTGCATCACTTGGCCTTCGAAGAAGCCGTACAGCGGCGCTGCCGGATCGAGCAAGACGCGGCCACCGGAATAGATCAGCTCGCTTTCACCACCAAGCTCTATGCGGTGAAGGCTTCCGCCGGTGCTCGCGAGCACAGCGCCGTCGTTGAGAAAAGCCGCGGACTCGAAGAGCTGATCTTGCACCTGCGCCGGGGCCTGCCACTGGGATTGGACCTCCAGGCACGAGGCCACCGCCTGATCCGGCCCCGAGGTGAGACACAAACCCAAAAGGGCGATGCAAAACCCGCTGACACGAAAACTATGTTGAACCCGAGCCTTCGGCCACACCGAGCCCAGGCTCGTGATGAGCTTCATCGACATGAAATTCTCCTGATGTCCCATTCCGAAAGTAGATCGGAAAAGCGTTGAGAGGAAAGAGGCGCGCTCTCTATTCCACTCACGCAGGGTCGCGGAGAATCACGCAGACAAATTTTGAGAACCAAGCTATTTTTGGAGGTCTGCTTTCGGCGCCCAGCAAAAACGCCGGCGGCAGCCGGCGATCAAAACCAACGTTTTCAGATGAGAGCCCCCCGAGTCGACGGGGTCAGGAATTCGGGAGCTCGCTTCTCGGAATCAAACATTGCACGTTGTCGAAGGTCACCCCACCGGAGACCGGCTTGTTGGTTGTTTCAGCACCGATCTGAAAATCCGTCATCAGGTATGGGCTGCTCTCCCCGAGCTGTTGCACCCATCGACAGTTGGATTCGCTGAATTCACACTCCCCGAGCCAGATATCCAGCAGACCGGCCGACCAGCGAAAATCGAGGGTCGTCGGCCAGGACCGAACCGACACCCACGGAGATACCTGAGTACCGTTGATCGCCTGAAGCTGATACCCCCCCTTCAAAGTTTGTTGGACCCAGAGCTTGATCTCTCGCCCCCGGCCCGACCGGGCGGTGAAAACCCGTACTTTGCCTCTCATGTCTTCAGCGGAGAAGCCGGCGTCGAGGCTGAATCGGCAGGCGAGCTCGGAGACCGGTTGCGACAACGAGCGATGGAGGTAGGACGGGCTCGTCGGTTCCGGTTGAGCTCGCAAGCCGAAAGATCCGGTGTGGGCGGCGCCGGCTTCCACGGTCATCAGCTGCGGTCGCACCGCTTGCCAGGCCGGGCTCCAGGATTGGCCCGACTCAAAGCTGTCCAGCAGCTCGGGGCTGAGGGCAGGCTCGAATCGCAGGGCTTCGACGCTGATCTCATCGAAGTCGAAGCTCGGCCCACCCAACACGTCCATGGTGCCGAATCGGTGCTCCGGCCCTTGGGATCGGGCGCTGATGAAGCCCTCTTCTATTTGCCAACAATCTCCTCCAGAGCTGCTCGCGACCGCTAGGCTCAGAAAATCTTGATTGCCGTCGAGACCGTGGGACCGTCGGAGCACGATCTCGTTGGCCTGATCCGAAGCCAAGGGGCACCACTGCGTCGCGATCGTTCTTTCAGAGGTCTGGCTCATACCGAAAACAGTGCCGACGGCCGCCGCCTCCGCCCGAATCTCCCACTGCCCGTCTCGGGATCGCATCCTCAACAGAGATTCCGGAGGCGTGACACCATCGAACCGGCCCGTAGCGTAGATCACCGATTCGAGGATGGTCTCATAACCCGATCCCGGGGGCGGCACGGTGGGTGGGCGAAGGGTGATTTCAGTCTCGACACCGTTATTGCCGCCGCCCTCTGTTTCGGGCGGCTGCAACGTGTTCAGGCCCCCGGAAAAGCGAAAGGTGAGGTAGGCGTCCTGCATCTGACCCGACGCCACTCGAAATCCGTGGGACCCTTCCAGAGCTCCATTGCCCGCCCATTCGACAATCTTCAAACCGGAGCCCGGAGCTTCCATCGTCCAATCATGGCCGAGGGTTCCACCGGTGACGTTTTCCTCGGCTCGTATCTGCTCCGGCAGACCGTTGCCCAACAGAATGGTGCCGTGGATCAGCTCTCCGCCCGCGCTCGTGACTTGAAAGGAATCGAACCCCAAGACGGTCAGCCGGTCACAGAAGGGCATGTAGTAGCCACCTAGATCGGGATCTGGGCTCCAGTAGATACGGCCGTGACCGGGACCATCGACGGCGACGATGTGATCGACCCCCAATTGGGGCAAGGTGAAGGGCAGCGGTTGTGGGTCCGCGGCTCGGCACCAAGAATCGGGGTAGATAAAGTAAAGATCCGTTTCGGCCAGGGCGGGTGCCGACACCCCGAAGAGAAGCACCGACAGGCAAAGCAGGTGCCACCCTGATGACTTGAGAAGTGGATGGAATGAAATCATAAACCTAGCTCCTTCGTTAAGATTCGAACCACTCGACACGGCGGGAAAACTCTGCCCATTGCCTCAAATCCCAGGAGGCCCACATGGTGGAAGCTCAGAGCCAAGCTAAGCACGATCCGGAACGCTGGCAGCGTCAATGGGACCTCTTTGATCGAGCTTTGCCCCTTGAGCCCGCGGCTCGGGAGTGCCTGCTCGACGAGCACTGCGGCGACGATCCAGCCCTGCGGCGAGAGGTCGAGTCGTTGTTGGAGGCCCATGGCGACGACGACTTGATGCGAGAGCCCTGGGTCGATGTACGGTCCGCCTTCCCTTCCGGGCCGCTGCCCAAACCGGAGATCGACCGTTACGAGCTGCTGGAATCCCTCGGCAGCGGCGGCATGGGTCAGGTGTTCTCGGCACGCCGAGCCGACGGCCTTCACGACGAGTTGGTGGCGGTCAAAGTGCTGAAGCGCGGCCTCGATACGGATACCCTCATCCAGCGCTTCACCACCGAGCGACGCATTCTCGCGCGCCTGGCCCATCCCCACATCGCCCGCTTGTTGGACGGTGGCAGCACCCATGACGGTAGGCCCTATCTGGTCATGGAGCACGTCGAAGGCTCGCCCATCGATCACTACTGCGATACCCACAGACTAACCGTTTCGGAGCGCCTGGCACTTTTCCAAAGTATCTGTAGGGCCGTGCATTTCGCCCACCAAAACCTGGTGATCCACCGAGACCTCAAACCGAGCAACATTCTGATCTCGGACGACGGCTTGCCCAAGCTGTTGGATTTCGGAATCGCCAGGCTTTTGGTGGAGAACGACCCTGACGTCTCGGTCACCGATCCGCGATCTCGGCCGATGACCCCTCAATTCGCCAGCCCCGAGCAAATCTTGGGGCAGACCACGACCACCGCCTGCGACATTTACTCCCTGGGCATGTTGCTCCACCTGCTGATGTGCGGTGACCTCCCCTACCGCTTGCGACCGGACAAAGCGCCCGCCGAGCAAATTCGGCAGGTCCGATTGTCGAGACCCTCTCACTACCTCACCCTCTCTCGGGCTGCGGGGACGGAGCGTCTCCAAGAGATTTGCGCCCGCCGAGACACGACCCTCGCGGTGCTGCGGAAAACTCTGAAGGGCGATCTGGACAACATCATTCTGATGGCCCTCGCCGAGCGTCCCGAGGACCGATATGCGTCGGCGGAAGCTTTCGCCGATGACCTGGAACGCTTGATCAAAGGTCTGCCGGTGCGTGCTCGGGTCGACTCCGTGGCTTACCGGACGCGAAAATTCGTCTCCCGGCATCGCATGGCCGTGGCATTGGGCGCGGTCATTCTGGGCGCGCTCATGACCTTGATCAGCCTCTTGTGGGTCCAGAGCCGACAGCTGCTCAACGAACGAGACCGAGTGCTTTCCGAGAATCGCCGGGCGACTGCCGTCTCCGATTTTCTGGTGGAGCTTTTCGCCATTCCCGACCCCACGCGCGCCCAAGGGGAGTCCATCACCGCCCAGCGATTGCTGGAGCGGGGTATTGCCCAGATCGAAACCGACCTCGCTTCCGAGCCGGAGGTCCGCGGCTCCTTGATGCTGACCATGGGGCGGTCGCTGGCGGGGCTCGGCTTATACGAGGAGGCCACCGACCTGCTCCGTCGATCGTTGGAGCTGCGAGAGCGCCACTCACCCCGGGGGGAAGGGGTGGCGGAAGCGTGCCTGCGGCTGGGCGAGGTGCTCAGCGTCACCGGGCACTACGAGCAAGCGGAGCCCCTGCTCCGGCGGGCGTTGAGCATTCGGCAACAGGCCTCGGAGCCCGACCCCGCGGCCCTGGCCGAGGTCCATCTTCATCTCGGAGATCTGTCAGCGAAAACGGGTCGATTCGACGCCGCCGATTCCGAGCTGACCTCCGCCGCCCAGCTCGCCCAAACCACCGAGCAGGTGGAGCTCCTGGCTCGGATCCTGGACCGTCACGCGACCCTGCTCCAAAGCCAGGGTGATTCGGACGGGGCCCTGAGGTTCTTCGATCAGGCTCTGAGCCTCTATCGCCGATCCCCGGCGGTCGCCGGAATGGCCACTTGCCTCAACAACATGGCATGGCTGGCCGCCGAGGGGGCGGACTTCGACCGTGCCGAGCGGCTCTATCGAGAGGCCGAAACTATCCAGCGGGATCTCTTCGACGGCGGCCATCCCCAATTGGCCACGACCCTGGCGAATCAGGGCTTGCTCAGCTCCCAGAGGGGTGACTTCGACCGGGCGGAAGAGCTGCTGTCGCAAGCCTTGGCCATGTACCGTGAGTCGCTGGGTCTGGTTCATCCCAAGGTGGCCCTCACCCTCAACAACCTGGCCTCGATCCACACCCAGCGAGAAGCGTTCGAAGTCGCCGAGCGGCACTATCGACAGGCGCTGAGCATTCAAGAGCAAAGCCTCGGGAACGACCACGCCGACACCGCCAACACCCTCAACAATCTCGCCCAAGTGCTGGCCCTGACCAACCGTCTCGAGCAGGCGGAAGCGCTCTTCGAGCGGTCACTGGCCATCTCTCGCGGAACCCTCGGTCCACAGCACCCTCGGGTTGGAGCCGTGCTCTGCAACCTGGCGGAGGTGATCCAACAACGCGGCGATCTGGAAACCGCCCTCGGTCTATTCCACGAAGCGATCGATATCCTCCGACAAGGCTCCGATCCGAGCCCGAACTTGGCAGCCGCACTGGCCAACTTGGCGACTCTTCAACAGCAATTGGCAGACGCAGCCGGCGCCGCGGCCAGCTATTTGGAGGCTGTCGATGTCATGCGTGAAACCTCGGGAGCGTCTCACCCGGACGTCGCCAAGGTGTTGATCCGACTGGCCTTCCTGCACTCCGAGCTGGGGGAGCATGCCTCGGCCGCGGCGGAATCCGAAGAAGCCCTCGGCATCCTGCGTCAAAAAGCGCCGACCGCCGAGGCCTGGATCACCGCCGCTGAAAACATCCTAGCCACCAGCCGACGACAGTCCCAGCAGTCGCCACCACCACAATAATCGTCACACTCGGAACGAGCCGAGCGCGGTCTCAACCTCGGTGATAGATTTCTCAATTATGAAAGACCGCTCAGTCACCGAGCTTTTGGCAGCCTGGAATCGCGGGGAAACCGGGGCATTGAATGAGCTCTTGCCTCAAGTCACCGACGAGCTGCACAAGATCGCACGGGCTTATATGCGCGACGAGCGGCCGGATCACACCCTACAGCCCACGGCATTGATCAACGAGTGCTACTTGCGCCTGGTGGATCGGGAAGTGGTGAGCTGGCGCAACCGAGCTCATTTCTACGCTTTTGCCGCCAAAACCATGCGCCGGGTGTTGGTCGATCATGCCCGCGCTCGGCAAGCGGGCAAACGGGGCGGAGGTTACGAGCCCGTCACCATCGAGGGAGACCTGGGCTCGACCACGCCCCGTGTGATCGACTTGATCGCCATCGACGAGGCTTTGAGACGTCTGACCGAGCTCGACGAGCGCATGGCCAAGTTGGTGGAGCTGAGGATGTTCGGCGGCCTCAACATCCGTGAGACCGCCGAGGTCCTGCAGGTCGGCGATGCCACCGTGACCCGAGATTGGGCCCGGGCTAGGGCCTGGCTGACCCGCGAGCTTCGTGGTTGAAGCTCAGCCGGTCAAGGACCTTTCTTCGCCTTCTTCGGCTCCGTCTCGGGCTCTTCGTAAACCAACGCCAAGCGGCTCAGGTGGCGTTCGTCTTTCACGAGCAGGCCGTCTTTCAGCCAAGCCGGCTGCGCCCAAACCGGGCTGTCGGCGATCTCGTATTCCCGGGCTTCGTGCAACGACCCGTCTTTCCAAGTGGCGATCTTGAGCTCGGCCTCGGTATTCGAAACGAATAGCCAAGGGCCGGCCATGGCCAACACCGCGTTTTCCCCGCCTCTACCTTCGTCTTCCCAGATCACCTTGCCCGTAGTCGGATCGAGCACGAAGAGCTGCCCCTTGCGCCGATTGGAAAAGCCGTAGACCCGCTGCCCGTCGGTGACCGGTGAGGACATGCGCTGGGTCAGCTCCCGGTTGTGCCAATGGTCTTCCACCACCCAGCCCTTCTCGGTTTTCTTCGGCCACAGGGACAACGTGCCGTTCTCGAAATCCGCGATCAGAATCCGCTGACCGACCACCAGGGGCGAGGGAATATTCTCTTTCCATTTGTCGGGATACGGCCGCTCCCAAAGCAGGTCTCCCGTCTGTGGATCGAAGCTGAGCAGATGGGTGGCCGCCAGGGTCACCAACTGGCGCACGCCATCGATCTCCAACATCAGGGGGGAAGCGTAGCCGGGGCCTTGCCCCTCCCAACCCCACTTCTCGTCACCGGTCCGGAGATCCGCGGCAAATAGACGACCCGCGCGGTCGTCACCCAGGTGCACGAAGATGACTCCATCCTCGATCAGAGGGGTCATGGACGAGCCGCAGAAGGTCTCCGCGATGTCGGATTTATCGGAGAAATCCCGCACCCAGAGCACCTTGCCACTGCCGGCATCGTGGCAGGAGAAGCGGGCGTCGACCCCGAGAAAACAAGCCACCCCTTCCGCCACCACCGGCGTGGAGCGAGGTCCCTTGCCGAACTTCATCGCCGCTTGATGAGCGGTATAAGGCGCCGGGAATTTCGACTCCCACAAGACCTTGCCCGCGTCCAGAGTGAGGGCCATGGCCACTTCCTCGTCCCCTTGTCGGGCCATGAGGTAGATCTTGCCGTCGTACACCACCGGTGAGGCCTGACCTTCGCCCACCTCGACCTTCCACAAGGTCTTGGGGGATTCCGGCCACTTCTCCGGCACTTCCAACATGGTGATTTGGCCGTCTCGGGCCGGTCCTCGGAATTGCGACCACTCCTCGGCCATGGCCGAGGACGACGCGAGCAGAAGGGGTAGCACGAAGAACACCGAGACTCCGAGCGAGCGGCGAGCGAAACCTACAAACATGGCGGTCTCCTGGTTGTGAACGAACGGCGGCGGCTGTTGCCTGTGAGCAGTGGGTGCCCCTTGATACGTAGGTCGCCCCCGTAGGGTTCGAATTCTTCTCCGCCGATGTGAAACCGTGCGAAAACGGCAATAGGCGCGAAAAAGCCCCTCCGGAGAGGGGCCTTTTCGAGCTGGATCAGCGAGCTGGATCAGCACGGAGCCGATCGGCTGATCGATTACCAGTTGAAGGTTACCGATCCGAGCGCTCTACGACCGAGAAGATCGCCACCGAAGCTTTGATAGTGCTCGTCGTCGAAGAGGTTGGAGACGTTCAAACCGAGACGAACCCGGTCGTTGACTTGGTAGTGGGCGTTGAGGTTGACGAGATCGTAATCCTCCACCGCGCCGTTGAACGAGCCGGCGGCCCAGAGGAACCCTTCCGTCCAACGGTATTTCACCGAGAAACCCCAATTGGCGGCATTGTAGGTAATACCGGCACTGTATTTGTTCTCCGGAGCGTTGGGCAGCAGCTCGGACTCCCGTGCGCCCGCCAGATCGGTAATCTCGAAATCGAACCAGGAGTAGCTGAAGTCGAAAAGCCATTCCGGGGTGATGTAGTAGTTGAGACCTAGGTCGATGCCTTCCGTATCCACGCTACCCGCGTTGGTGTAGGAGACCAGGGCGAAGATCGGCGAGCCGTCTACGTTGTTCGACAAGAACGGGAAGAGGCTCGGTCCCAAAGCGTTGGCGAGGGTCGACACCAAGAGACTAGGCGCCGGATGGTTGGCCGGTGCCTGATACGGACCGAAATCGGGGTTGATCGAGCCGAACGGATTCACCGAAAGATCGGTGATGAAGTTCTCGAGCTCGTTTTGATAGTAGTCCACCGTCAGGAAAGCCTTGCTACCAAAGATACCGGTGTATCCGATTTCGTAGGAGGTGATTTCTTCCAGGTCGAGATTGGCGTTACCCAGAGCGCGGAAACCCGTCGGGGTGCCGAAGCCACAACTCACCCCGAAAGGTGCGCAGAGAGCCGCCTCGATAGCTCCGAGGTTGACCGAGGGCAGCGGTCCGGCCGGGGTCGGCAGGGCCGTCGGCGCGTCGAGGAAGAACTCACTGTAGTTAGCGACCTGGAACGCCTCGTTGTAGGAGAAGCGCAAGGTGTTGTTGGAATTGATGCTCCACACCAAAGCGGCTTTCGGTGACACTTGGCTATCGTGCAGGGAGCTCTCGTCGTAGCGACCGGCTAGCACCAGCTTCAGGCTGTCGGTGAGCAGGAAGTCCACTTGGCCGAAGACCGCCGAGGCGTCGGAGTCCACCGGTTGGAAAATCAGGGTTTGGAAACCGTTGTTGTTGGCGGTATCGATCTCGGTCTCGCGGTAGGACGCGCCGCCCACGAACCGAACCTTGCCTTCGTTGAAGTCGTAGTTGGCTTGGACCTCGATATGAGCATTCTCGGTGTCCAAGAAGATACGTCCGCCGGAAGCCAAGGCGACTTGATCCGGGGTCTCACGGCTGTTCTGGTAGGCCAACACGTTGAAACGCGGTGTGCTGTAGTTCAAACGCAGGAAGGTGCGCTCGCTGTCTTGCACGGCCACACGACCGATACCGGTGACCGTCACGCCGTTGGAATCGGTTTCGAACAAGCCGAATTCGCCGGTGAGCAGATCTTTGTCGCCACGAAGGTATTGGTCCAAACGGACGCTGAAGTTGGTCCAATCGTATTCGTTGTCCACCGAGACCAGCTCGAAGGGAAGGCCCGCATATTCCACCTGACCGACCCGGGAGCGGTAGAAGCTCTCGCCTTCTTGGTACATGGCCGAGAGCTTCACGAAGGTGCTCTCGCCGAGACCGGTTCCGAGGCTGAAATCGCCACGGATGGAAGCGAGCTCACCGGCGGCCAAGCCGGCGCGGCCGCCGTCGATGTCCCGCGGAGCCTTGGTGACCATGTTGAGCACGCCGTTGAAGGCATTCGCGCCGTAGAGCGCAGAGCTCGGGCCGCGCACCAGCTCGACACTGGCCGCGTTGTCCATATTTGAGAGGTAGGACCACTCGGTGGAGCCGAGGAACGGCACCGACGGATCACGACCATCGACCAGCACTTGAACCCGGCGATTCAGGGAGCTGTTGAAACCACGGGTATTGAGGTTGAAATCTGCGACACCGCTTTGGGTCACCTCGACGCCCGGGGAGAACTCGAGCACCTTGGCCAGCTGTCCCGTCGCCGATTCCTGGCTCAGATCCTCTTCGGTCACCAACGTCACCGACGCCGGGGCATCGACGATGCGCTCCCGCCGGCGGGACGCCGAGTAGACCGTGATGGTCTCGGCAAAGCTGACGTCCCAATCCACGACCTGATCGACCGTGGTCACGCTTCCGGCCGAAACCTCGGCGGTGGTCGAGTCGGCGTTATCGCCGAGGGAGAAGCTCAGGTTGTAGCTTCCTGCCGGAACATCGAGGAAGCGAAACTCGCCGCCGTTTCCGGTGATCTCCACCCGTCCCAGCTCGCTGAGCACGACGGTCACGCCACCGACACCTTTTCCGTTGTCACGGGACACTTTTCCGTCGATACTTCCCGCCTGGGCCAAAACCGGGCTCACGCTGATCAAAATCAGCGCTGCGATGGCTAGAAACCGTGGTCCTTTCATGCATCCTCCTAGCTGGGACATCCAGCGTTGCGCTGGCCATATCGGCCATTTCGACGATGAGCGACTGAGCTCAATGATTGTCTTTCCTCGGAGGCGGGCTTGCTCTTCCTCGATGTACACCCGGCTTCGAGGCGGATCCGGACAAATACCGGTAATTCAATGATTGTGACCCACGATTATCTTCACTGGGATAAGGCCTTAGCAAGCCGCAGCGCGGCAAATTCGACCTTTTTCTCGACCGGCGAAACGCTCCGGAAATCTACCTATTTGAATAGAGCTCAGGAATTTGAAATCAACGGGGTCGCCTACGCCGCGCCGCGGCTCAGGATAGGCCTACAACTGAAAGTCGATCAATGAAAAGATTCCTTTCGAGCATTGAGCTGATTCAAATCTTCGGATCGGCTTCGGGCACAAAGTTACGGAAAGGAAGTTGATGGGCGAACGATTCGCGGTCATGGGAGCCGGGGAGGTGGGCTTTCACCTGGCCCGGACCCTGTCCAGAGAAGGCCACAGCGTCATGGTGATCGACCTGGACCCCTCTCTTCGGGAGCGGGTAGAAGATGCCATGGACGTCGGCATGGTGTTGGGCAACGGCACCCACGTGCCGGTGCTCGAGGCGGCCAAGGTCCGAAATTGCGACCTCTTCATGGCCGTCTCCTCCTCGGATGAAGCCAATCTGGCGGCTTCGGTGCTGGCGAAAAGCCTGGGCGCCAAGCGCTCGGTGGTCAGGGTCGGGATTGCGGACGACGTCACCACCCACCGGCGGACCTACGAAAAGGTCTTCTCCGCTGATCTGCTGCTGTCGACCCAGCTCCTTTCCACGACGAGAATTCTCAATCACCTCTTGGGTCACAGCACCCTGGCGGTGGAGTATCTGGCCCACGGCAAGGTGCAGCTGCGCAAGATCCACCTAGAAGAAGGATCTTTGCTCACTCGCAAACCCTTGAGCGAGGTCGATCTGCCCGCCGGCAGCTTGGTGGTGGCCCTATTCCGCGACAATGAGCTGATCATCCCGTCCGGCATCGACAAAGCCCAGGTGGGAGATCACGCGCTGATCCTCTGCCGGTCGGAATCCACCGGCAAGGTGGAGCGCATGGTGAGCTCCCAGGGCCGGCACTACGGCACGGCCATCATTGCCGGAGGCGGTATCACCGGCCACACCGTAGCCCAAGCTCTCGAAGGTCACGTCGACCAAGTGAAGATCATCGAGCGTGACTACCAACGGGCCGAAAGCCTGGCCCAACAATGCCCCAACTTCGAGGTGATCCACGGCGACGCCAACGATCTCAATCTGCTCAAAGCCGAGCGCGCCCACGAGGCGCGGTCGTTCGTCGCGTTGACGGGCAACGACGAGCAGAACCTGATGGCGAGCTTGTTGGCCCAAGAGCTGGGGGTTCAGACCGTGGTCGCCTTGGTGCAGCGCGCCGAGACCTCCCACCTGTGGAAGAAGCTCGGGCTGATGAATATCGTCTCGCCCCGCAGCATCGCGGCGGAGCGGATCCAGAGCTACATCCGTAGCGGCTACAACGCCAATATCGCGTCGTTGAAAAGCGGCCAAGCACAGATTTTGGAACGCACCCTGGCCCCGGCCAGCCCAGCGGTAGGCTGCTCCTTGGCGGAAATCAAACCGCCTCGCGGCATTATTTTCGGAGCGGTGGTCCGCGGAGAACGCGTCTTCGTGCCCAGAGGCCCGGATCGCCTGGAAGTCGGCGATACCGTGATCATCTTCACTCAGGTGGAGCACTTGCCGACGGTGCAGCTCCTTTTCCCCGGCCGCGAGCCCGCCTCCTGATCCCTCGCGGAAGAGGTTGAATTGAACTGGCGTCCCCCCCTTCGTTTTCTAGGTCGGTTGTTGCTGATCCTGGCCGCGGCCGAGCTGCTGCCCGGGCTCTGCTCGTTGCTCTACGGCGAGGTTTCTGACGCCGTCGCATTCGTGATCTGTGCCGCGATCACCGGCGCATCGGGCGGCCTCTTGATCGCCCTTTCACGGGGCAAGGGAGAGCTCTATCGCCGTGAGGGTTTCTTGATCGTAGTCGGCGGCTGGATGTTGGCATCGATATTCGGCGCCTTGCCGTATATGGCCACCGGCTCCTTGATCCACCCCGCCGACGCCCTCTTTGAGTCCGCCTCCGGATTCACCACCACTGGTGCCTCGGTGATGCCGGACATCCAATCCAACGGTCACGGCATTCTGTTCTGGCGCAGCTTCACCCAATGGTTGGGCGGCATGGGCATCATCGTGCTCTTCGTCGCCCTGCTTCCCGAGCTCGGCCCCGGTGCCCGTTTCCTCTACAAGTTGGAGGTTCCCGGACCCACAGCGGAAACACTGCATCCGCGGGTCCATGACACCGCCAGTCTGCTGTGGCAGATCTACCTCGGCTTGTCCGCGGTCCAAACCGTGCTCTTGATGCTCGCCGGAATGGATCTCTACGACGCCCTGACCCACACCTTCTCAACCCTCTCCACCGGCGGATTCTCACCTCGGAACGCCTCGGTAGCGGCCTTCCAATCCCCCTGGGTGGAAGTCATCATCGTCGTCTTCATGATCCTGGCGGGCGCGAATTTCTCGCTCTACTACGGCCTCCGGCAAAAGCGCGGCTGGCGCAGCTTCTTCGGTGATCCGGAGCTGCGGATCTATCTGCTGATCACCTTCGGCGTCTCCGCCCTGATCACCGGCGTGCTGATGTCGAGCGGCACTTATTCCCATAGCCCACGGGCTTTCCTGGACAGCCTCTTTCAGGTCGCCGGCATCTTGACCACCACCGGCTTCGCCACCGCCGACTATGAGCAGTGGCCCAACACCGCGCGCATTTTGATCTTCGTGCTGATGTTCGTCGGTGGCTGTGCCGGCTCCACCGCCGGCGGGGTGAAGATCATGCGGTTTGTGATCGGCTTGAAAGCGGCGGCCAGGGAAGCCCGGCTGATGTTCAGCCCGAGCCACATCATCGCGATTTTCATCGCCGGCAAAGCGGTGCCCGAAACCGTGGTCCGCAGTGTGATGGGTTTCTTCTTCCTATACTTTTCCGGCTGGGGAGTCGGCACTCTGCTGCTGACTATCGGTAGCCCCGACCTGGAAACCGCCGCCGGTGCCGCCATCGCGACCTTGGGCAATATCGGCCCCGGGCTGTCGGCGGTCGGTCCCTCCGGCAACTTTGCGTTCTTCGCACCGTGGCAAAAAATCGTCATGGTGGTGCTGATGTGGCTGGGACGGCTCGAGGTCTACGCCCTGGTGGCTTTGATGACCGTCGCCTTTTGGCGCAAATAGGACCGAATTCTCAGCCCTTGACGTTGCGAGTGCCGGCTCCGGCTTCGTCCTCAGCCTCGGACGATGCCCCCGCTTTCGGCACCCATATGGTCGGGGCGTCCTTGGACGACGCGGGTTTCTCCTTCTCGTCTACTATCATCAGGTCCGAGAAGTCCGGAATCCATTGGAGATCCAGCCCGCGGCAAAGCTGCTCCAGCTCCGCGGCTACTTCCTGGGCGTCCGCGGGGCGCTGGGAGGGATCCTTCAACAACAGCCGATTCACGAGATTCGAAAACGCTTCCGGCACGTCTGGGTAGAGGTCCACGAGCGGCTCGGGATGAACGGTCATAGTCCGTCCCAGGGTGGCCCGCAGGCTGCCGCCTCGAAACGGATTGTAGCCGGCCACGCATTCCCACATCACCACCCCCAGGGCCCAAACATCGCTTCCCGGGGTATAACCTTCGCCCTCGAAACACTCCGGCGCGAGATAGCCGGGCGTGCCGCAAATGACGTCACTCTTTTGACTGGCGGCGGTCAGCGATAGGGAGACGCCGAAATCCGTCAGCTTGATGGAGCCGTCGAAACCCAACAAAAGATTGGCCGGTTTGACGTCGTGATGCACCAAGTAGTTGCTGTGGGCTGCCGCCAAGCCGCGGGCCAGGGCCGCACCCAAGGGAATCACCTGGGCCGCGGTCAGCCGGGTCCGCTTGCGTAGGAGCCCCTGTAGGTTGACCCCTTCCACGTATTCCATGGCGATGAAAGCGGTGCTTCCCCGGTCTTCAATGTCGTAAACCGTGACGATATTCGGCTGGTGAATCCGTGCGCTGATCGCCGCCTCGTCCCGCAGGCTGCCCAGAAGCTTGCTTTGATCCACCTCTTCCGTATCGACGTGAATCGTCTTGAGCGCTACGGCCCGTTGCAGCTTCGGATCCCAACCGCGGAAGACCGAGCCCATGGCTCCGGAGCCCACCAAATCGGTAATCTGGTAGCGCCCGAGGAAGATGTCACCCAGCTCTTGTTTGTCCTTGATCCGCTGTTGCAAAGCCTGGAACGACGCTTCGAGCTGGGCGATTTCTGAAATACCGGCCTCCGCCGGACGACCCGTCAGCGCAGCCTGAGCGGCGACCAATCGACGCAGGGGCCGAATCACCGTGGCGAACGCGAAGCTGCTGATCAGAAGGGTCAAAAGCAGCGCCAACCCCAAGGCCAGCAGGCGTACCCGCTTCATCTCGGCCTTGGCCCGCTCGGCTTCCGAGGCGCTCTGCCGCGAGATCACTGTCCAGGGCGCATTTTGCAAATCGGCCCGACCCACCACCATATCCGTGGGTCGACCGTTTTCGTCCGGCTTGCGGAAAATGCGCGACCAAGAGCCCGCTTTATCGAGCTCGGAGGCGAAGACCTCTTCGGGAAAACGTTCTAGATCCTGGTCGGTGCCACCGACCAACACCGAACGATTCCGGTCGATCAAAAGGGTTTCAAACGAGCTGCCCAGGGTGGGCGGGTCGATCAACGATTCCATGGGTTGAGCATCGGCGATCAACACCAAGAATCCTTGGCCGGTGCTCAAGGGGTAGCGTACCCGCAGATAGCGCTCTCCCGAGCTGCCTTTGAGCACCTCCAGGGTCGGTGCGCCGTTCTTGGGCACCTCGGCTTCCGACGCCGAGCCCGGCTCGCCGGATTCACTGCCGGATTCATCGTCCACCTCTCCGAAGACCGAGCCGATTCGCTCGGCAATGGGTAGGCGCTGGGCCAGGGCTACGGTCTCGGCCCGGGGAGTGAACAAACCCACCGCCAAGACCCCGGGCACGGAAGAAACCGTTCCGGTGAGAGCATTGCCCAGGGCTTCGTCTCGGCGACCGGCGAGCACCGCCGGGTGCTCGGCCATGGCCCGGGCCACCCCGACGAAGGTGTCGACAAAGCTCTGGAGGCGTTGAACCGCGGTTCGGGTGGCCAGGTGATGGCTGTCCTTGGCCTGGGTTTCCACCACCTGTGCCTGCCGTTGCAGTTGGAAGAAAGAAACCGCGAACGGCAGCAGACCCATCAGCACGAGCGCCACGACCAGCTGAGCCAGCAGCGGGAAGCGCAGCCTCTTGGACGGGTCGGATTTGATGGTGTGGGTCTCGCCCGCGCCGGCCCCCTCGGCCTCTGGGTTCGGAGAGTCGGTCGCCATCAGGTCACTTTTCTTTGCCCAGGGTTTCCAGCTTCAACACCCCTTGGACCCGATTGTCCACCGGGTCCCGAGCTTCGATCTCAAAGCTCAAGACCGTGTTCTTCTTCCAGAATCCGCCGACCACCTCGAGGGTCGAGCGATAGTCGAGCCGCTGGATCTCCTCGCAGATGGCGTCCTCGGCCAGGATCCAAAGACCCCGCTCCGGTCCCAACACCACTTCCGACGAGCCGTTGACCGAAACGCGGACCGGCCGATTGGGTCGGATCAGGATTTGCCGGGAGTCGCGGTCAAAGGTCCAAATCTGCTTGCGCCAGAACCACCAGCTGTGCGGGTCGTTGATCGACAAGGTCTGACGGCTGGGATTCCACGGCACCCCGTCGAATACCGACGCCGGGGCTTCCAGCGCGCCCTGGGGACCGACGTGCTCGAGCCCCCAAGTCAGGGCGGGAGCTTGGTCGTCGAAGATGAAGGGCACAGGCTCGAGCTCCGCTCGATTGTCGGCCCGATCCACCGCGATGAACGACGCCTCGTGCTCGACGCCGGTTTTCCATGGCCCGGAGCTCCAGGCCTGAGGAGACACCTCCTCGCCGTCCAATAGGGGAATCCAACGCTCCAAACCGCTTTCTCCGTCGTCCGCTTGGGCCTCGAAAAGGGCCCCTCGACCGAGCACCCAATGGCGATTGATCCCATAGCGCGGAGCCAGATGGATGCCGTCGACTTTGAAGGCCACCGACGGTGGGGTGGTGTCTTCTTGGTCACTGGTGATCTCGAAGGGGCGGGAGGCTGAAGGATAGCCGTCCAGACCGGAAGAGCTCCTGGCGGTCACTCGCCAGAAGAGCTTTTCTATCGGCAGATTGCCGGCCGGTTTCCACTCGGTCTCCGTCATACCCGTCATGCGACGCTCCAGCGCGCCGCAGGCAGAATCCCGGCAAATCTCCAACGTGTAATCCAGGGCACCTTCAACCGCCGACCACGAGAATCCGGGGCGAGGGGTCGCCAGTCGAGCTCCTTCCGCCGGCTGCAGAAGCTCTGGAGCGTCCAACAGCTCTTCCGGCGGAGACGGCGCCTCGCCTTGCTTGGCCAAGGAGCCCATGCCCTCGTCCACCGCCACTTTCTCACCGCCGGCTTCAAGCTCGCTGGAGCCGGTGTAGACCATCAGCTGGGCGGTGGATTTCTCCATGCGCGCCCGGGTCCGCAGCTCGCCGCCGGCCGAAGGCTGAGGCTCGGCTTTGGCATCTCCCATCACCAATTGAATCGACGCTCTCGAGCCCTGGTCGGAGCCTTCGCCCTCCAGGTCGACTTGACCGGTGACCAGCTCCACTTGTCTGCGGTCGACCGTGCCCCCGAGCCGCGCGGTGGGCTCGAGAATAATCTTCGACTCTTCGTTGAGACGCAGCAACGAGAGGTCGGGGAAAGAGATTTCCACCGATGAGCGCTTGCCCGTCTCCAGCTGATCCATGGCCCTCAGCACGTCGTAAATCGTGGAGCGCTCGCGGGACAAAGGCGGACGCCACTGCTCGACTTGATTCGACAAATTGGAGACGAACGCGCTTTCATCCGGCAGACGTCTAAAGGGCAACAGCACCTTGTCGCCGGGATGCAGCAGATGCGGATTCTTGATCTCGGGATTGCGCTCCCAGATATCCCGCCACTGGTCGGAGGAGCCCAAATACTGTAGGGCCAGGGATTCCAATGTATCTCCGGGACGGACCACGTGAATGCCCTCGCGGGTGGTTCCGGATTGAGCAAGGGCCGTAGTCGCGATCGAGATCCCCACCAGGATCAAGACCGCACAGAGCGATCGATTTAAACGCCGGTTCGGAGACTTTGGGCTCGTATACATTGGATCCTCGAGCTGACTTTGACGGATAGGATGGTGCGAGTTTAGTGGATCCCGATGCCCACCACCACCGACAAGGCCCCAACGGGCCCGGATCCAGTGTAATTGCAAAAGCCGAGCGCCTCCAACGAAGCCTCGACGATCGACTGGAGCCTAGGAAGCCAGATCGAGCAGGTAGAAACCACTATACGGAGAGGTGCCTTCTCCAATCACCTCGCCACGGCAGGTCAGAGCTGTCAGCCGATGGTGACCGGGCTCGAGATCGGCGGTGACCCGAAGCCCCCGACCGAGAAACGCTTGCAGGCCGGCTTGGGTCGAAACGAGTGGCTCGCCGTCGAGCCACAGGGTCGTGGGTCCGTGGGGAGCCAGCTCCCAAGTCCGCACACCGGTCTGAGCCGGGTCGATCTGAAGATCATGGACCAACGCGACACAGGGCTGCTCCCCGAATCGGCGGGCGTCCACATAGGCTTCGAGCGAGCGAATGCTCGGGTTCGTAGCCAGGGGATAGGACGGCCAGTCGCTGGTCGGCACGTCCGCCGAAACGGGTAGCTCGAATCCCCCGGGCACCCGCCGCCAATCGAGCACAAAGCGCTCGTTGCGATTGGGGAGCACTTGAAACAACAGCGCGTGTCCCTGGTACCGCGTCACGATCCGTGGATCGTGACGCAATCGCTCGAAAAGGCTCGGGTGCTGGTGGCCCCGGGACGCGGCCAGAAACTCCGAGTCCAGGCGCTCTACCAAAACCCTGGGGATGTCCGGCTCCAAACCCTCGAATACCTGCCGCTGAGCTTCATAGATCTCGGGGTAGGGGACGGCCATAAAGACCGGATCGAGCACGTTCAAATAGACGGCCTGGGGGGCAAAGAAAGTATAGGTTTGGGTGTGCCCCCACCACGCGGCCACCTTGGCCCCCGGCGGCACGCTCTGGCCGAAGCGCTTCCAATCTTCCTCCCGAGAGCCGTCCGCCGGCTCCGCGGCCAGGGCGCTCAGGAGATTGCCCGCCCGCCATCCCCCGGCCCCGAGGGCCAAGACCAGCACCAACACCAGGGGCAGACGCCCCCGCCCGGGCAAGGGCATCCATGTCGACGGCTTGCCCGTGCAGGCAAAGATCGCCAGGGTCGCGAACGGCAGGAAATGAGTCGAAAACCTCAACATCAGGAGGTACAGCACCCCGAAGACCCCGGCTGCCAGCACCAAGGCGTCGCGGGTCGCCTCGGAGCTTTCGGGCTCGGGTCCCGGCTCTGAGTCGATGCCCGGATTGCTGTGGGCGCCCGGGTTGCCGTGAGCGCCTGGGTTGTCGTGAGAGAAGAGGCGCCCCCCCCGGCCGGCGGCCAACAAGATGCCCAACATGGCCACCAACCAGGGCAAGTTGTAGCCCAACACCACATCCGTGGGCTGAGAGGCGATCTCCTCGCCGACGTCGAGCACCGCTTTATTCTGGAAGAAGTCCAAGCTTTGGATCTTCCAGATCACTAAATTGTGGGGAAAGTGGGGATGGATCCACAGGGCCAGGATCGAGCCCAGCAGCGGATAGAGCACTATGGCGGGACGAATCCGTCCTCGCACCCAGGCGGCCTGTAGAAACCACAGCCCGCACAAACCCAGGAGGGCATGGAAGGCGGTGTAGGACAGGGTGAAGAGAAAGGCGACAAACCCCAACCATCGATACCTGCCGTGACCGACGCACAGGGCCGCCGCGATAAACAGCAGCAAGGCCGGGGTCTCGGGTCGCAGGCGAATCAGCCGGCCGAGGAAATCGAAAGAGCCCGCGTAGACCAACAGCGGAGCCAGCAGTCCCCAGGATCCGGCCAGGCGGTGGCCGACCGCCGCCAAAACCACAAAGACCAGCGCATTCCAGAAGGCTAAGGCCCACCGCCCACCCACTTCCGGCGCATCAACGGCGGCAAAGGGTGCGAGAAAGAGATGGAACAAGACTTCCTTGTCACCAAAGCCCTCGTGCAAAGCGGAGAAGCGCGCCCATGGAAGCTCGTCCACCAGGCCTTGCTCGGCATAGAGCCGTCCCACGCTCAGGTGGAAGTAGGAGTCCGTGTCGTAGAGCACGGGAAAGCTCAGAAAGAGCTGAGCAAAGGCCAGCCACAGAATTCCGAGAGCTCCGAGCGAAACGGCGATGGACGCCCATCGACCGGACCTCGGGCTCAGCTGAGTCGGGCTCAGCTCAGTCGAGCCCGACTCAGCAGACGAGTCTTGGCTTTCCAGATTTCCCGGCTCGCTCATATCCGTGTGCCCATACCGGTCTTATCAAGCCGGATTTGCATCAAGCCGCGGATTCGGTCGCCTCAACGGCCGCAGTCCCTTCCTGGGGCTCGTCGTCATCCCGTTGGCGCCGTCCCAACAACAACACCACCGAGACGATGATGATGATGCCCAAGACGACGAAAACCCACGGGGAGAGACCGAGCCCGATGGAAAGGGAAGAGGCCAAGATCGCCAAGACACCCAGGCTCAAAGCGTACGGGAGCTGGGTGCGAACGTGAGCGATGTGATCACAGCCGGACGCCATGGACGACAAAATGGTGGTGTCGGAAATCGGCGAGCAATGGTCACCCCACACGCTGCCGGTGAGCACCGAGGCGATGGTAGCGAGCATCAAGGCTTGGTAAGAGCCGCCCCAAACTTCCATACCGGCCCCTACGCAGAGCTGATGGGCAATGGGGATCACCAACGGCTCGAGAATGCCCATGGTTCCCCACGAGCTGCCGGTGGCAAAGGCCACCGCCGCCGAAAGCACAAAGGTCAATACGGGCAGGAAGGCCGGTGACAAGCTGTGCTGGGTCAAGCCCACCAAGAATTGGGCGGTGTCCAAACCACCGCACACATCCGACAACGACCACGCCAAGGTCAGCACCATCAAGGCCATCAACATGGCCTTGATACCCGCGAACATCGACCGAATCGCCAGATCCAACGGCAAGATTCGCTGAGCGACGATCAACAGAAGGGCCACCACCATGCCCGAAAGGGAAGCCCACAGCAGAGCGTGGTAGCTGTTGGCGTTTTCGAGCACGGCCCGCAGGAATGCGTCTGTGCCCATGCCACCGGTGTCGACACCGGCCTCGGCCATGCCTTTGACGCCGGTTCGATAAATACCCACCAGGGTCATGACGACCACCGCAACGATCGGCAAGAGGGCATTCAGCGCCCGTTTCGGGGCGTCTGCAGGCGGCTCGACCTCTTCGGTGGAGTAGTCGGCGATGGGGCGGGCGTCAGGAGCCAAAACCTGTCCAGTGGTCCGGGCACGCCGCTCAGCCAAGCGCATCGGCCCGAAATCGAGCCGGGAGAGGGCCAACGTGATCACCAAGGTGATCGCGAAAATCGGGTAGAAGCGATAGGGGATCGAGCCGATGAAGGTGGTGTAGGGATCGACCTCCAAGCCGATTCCTTTGAATGCCTCGCCGATCAAGCCGAGCTCGAAGCCGACCCAAGTCGAGATCGGGAATAAGCAGACCACCGGAGCGGCCGTGGAATCCACGATATAAGCCAATTTCTCGCGGCTGATCTTCAGACGGTCGGTGATCGGGCGCATGGTCGGGCCGACGATCAGGGTATTGGCGTAGTCGTCGAAGAAGATCAACATGCCCATGGCCGCGGTGGCCAGCTGCCCACGTCGTTGAGAGGTAGCGTAAGGGGTCAGCAGCTCGATCACCCCGTGGGTACCACCGCTCTTGGTGATCAAACCCACCATGCCACCCAGAAAACACGTGAAGATGATGATCGCCAGACGATCCGCATCCACCAGCGCATTGACGATGTACGTGTCGGCGGTGCGACCGAAGGCGGCAAACAAGTCCCAGCCCTGGAGGATCCAGGCGCCTCCAAGAATGCCCAGGAAGAGGGAAAGCAAGACGTCTTTGAAGATCAGGGCCAGGATGATGGCGATCAGCGGCGGCATGATCGACAACCAGCCCGAGACCAGGTGGAAGTCCTCCGAGACCTCAAGACCCGCCGACTTGAGGGTGACGGTATGGCTACCGGCGCCGGGGCGGACGTCCTCGAGCAACACCGTGTGGGTGCCCGCCTTCAGCACCACCCGACCGATGGGTTGGCCGTCGAGCAACACCTGCGCCCCGACCGTGTCCGTCGGCCGCACGTAGGACAAATTGACGTCCATCTTGAGCGGCGTGCCGGAAACCACCATGGGCACGTCGAGCTGAATCTTCGGGGTCAGAGCCGAAGCGCTCTGGGCGATTGAAAAAGCGAGGAAACACGAAAAGAGAATCAGCAGCTTACGCATGGCTCCACCAGATCGAAACGTTACAGCTTTCCGTCTCGGGGGTAGAGCCTGGGCGGAAGCCTAATCCTGTTCCGCCTCGCTTTGAGGCAAGTCCAGCGGTTTCAAACCCATGGCGTCGCGCAGCTTTATTTCGAGCTCGTCGGCAAGATCGTCATTATCCCGCAGGAATTGCTTGGCGTTCTCCCGACCCTGACCGAGACGGACGTCGCCGTAAGCATACCAGGCACCACTCTTGACGACGAGCTTGTGCTCGACCCCCAAATCCACCAGCTCACCGCTGCGGGAGATGCCTTCGTTGTAGTCGATATCGAATTCCGCCTGACGGAAGGGCGCGGCAGTTTTGTTCTTGACCACCTTGATCTTGGATCGGCTACCGACGATCTCATCACCTTGTTTGAGCGAGGCGATCCGGCGGATGTCGATGCGCACGGAGGAGTAGAACTTCAAGGCACGGCCACCGGTGGTGGTTTCCGGGCTACCGAACATGACGCCGATCTTTTCGCGGATCTGGTTGATGAACACCAGGCAGGTTCTGGATTTGGCGACGATGGCGGTGAGCTTGCGCAATGCTTGGGACATCAGACGCGCTTGCAGACCGACATGAGAATCGCCCATCTCACCTTCCAGCTCCGCCCTGGGCACCAGAGCCGCCACGGAATCGACCACCACCACATCGACGGCGTTGGAGCGCACCAACACCTCGGCGATCTCCAAGGCCTGCTCACCGCTGTCCGGCTGCGACACGAAGAGGTTGTCGATGTCGACCCCGAGCTTCTGGGCGTATTCGGCGTCGAGGGCGTGCTCGGCGTCGATGAACGCGGCGGTGCCGCCCAGTCGTTGGGCCTGCCCGACCACGGACAAGGCCAGGGTCGTCTTACCCGAAGACTCGGGACCGTAAACCTCCACCACGCGGCCGCGGGGAAATCCGCCGATGCCGATCGCATGGTCCACGGCCAGAGAGCCCGTAGGAATCGACGGAATGCCGATGATCTCCTGCTGACCCAACCGCATGATGGCGCCTTTGCCGAATTGACGCTCAATCTGGCCGAGGGCTCCTTCGAGGGCTTTGTTCTTGTCGGCGGGCGGCGGTGCTTTGGTGCTGGTCCTGGCCATCGGCTATGGAGCTCCTCAGAGGGGAATCTGCATGAATTGCGGGTTCGTCGCGCGGCGGGGTCGATCCGAGCCCGCTCGGCGCTTATACTGCGTTTCTATCGACGTCGTTTCCATCGGCGCTGCTTCCATCGACGTTTTCCTCGGCCTTGGTTTCAGCCGACCCTGGATCGACCCGATCAGCGTCGCGTCCAAGGGCTGCGTCCATGGGCGTTGAACGATGAATCCGTATTCGCAAGAGCACATTAGTGGATCTACAGGGGGCAGTCAAGAGGCGTAAGTCCTCTTCCGTCTGCGTCCCGTGAGGTGACGGTTTGACCCTACTGAGTATCGTCATTCCCGCATATAACGAGCTGGCCACCGCCGAGAAATTGCTGCGGCGCGTGGCCGAGGCTGAGCTACCGGCCGGCATGGACCGCGAGATCGTGGTGGTCGACGACGGCTCCACCGATGGCACCCGCGACCTGCTACGTCGACTGGAGCAGAAGGCCGATCCGCCGTTTCGTTACATCGAGCACGAAGAAAACCAGGGCAAAGGGGCCGCCCTGCGTACGGGATTCGCCCAAACCCGCGGGGACGTGGTTCTGGTGCAAGATGCCGATCTCGAATACGACCCCACCGACTACATGGTCCTGCTTCAACCGATCGTCGACGATCTCGCCGATGTCGTCTACGGCTCACGCTTCCTCGGCGGCCCGCATCGGGTGCTGTTCTTCTGGCACTACTTGGGCAATCGGGCGCTGACCACGTTGTCGAATATGTTCACGGACCTCAACCTGTCGGATATGGAGACTTGTTACAAAGTCTTTCGCGGCGACTTGCTGCGCTCCATGAAGCTGAGGTCCAACCGTTTCGGCATCGAGCCCGAGCTCACCGCCAAGATCGCCAAGATGGAAGTGCGGATCTACGAGGTCCCCATCTCGTACCACGGTCGGACCTACGCCGAGGGCAAGAAGATCGGCTGGAAAGACGGCGTCTCGGCCATCTGGGCGATCCTTCGCTATAATCTGCTCCCTTGATCGCCATTCATCCAACCCTCGGCCGACCTGCCGTCGACCCGAAGTCGTCGGTCCGTCCGACATATCGGAGGAGCATCGTGCGCCTACTGCCATCCCTTAGAAGCTCATCTCTCAAAAACGCCCCTCGTCCGCTCCAGGTCGTCGCCCTATTGGCGTCCCTGGCGGTGGTGCTCAGCCTCGTCGGTTGTGGACCCGGCAGCCCTGAAGACAAAGTCACTCAAGTCCGCGGCCAATACACCGTGAAGTTGGAAAATTGGTTCCCCAAGGTGGAGGAGCCTGAGCCCATCGAAGAGAGCGAGATGCTCGACGAGCAAGGCGCGGAGGCCGGCGACGCCACGGAGGGCGATGCCGCCGCCGAAGAGGTCGCCCAAGCCGAGGAGGCCGGCGAGCCGGCCGAAGGCGAGGGCGAGGGCGAGGGCGAAGAGATGGGGATGGAGATGGAAGCAGAGCCTGCTGGGCCGAAATCGACCACCATTCTCTTCGACTTGGTGGTGCTCTTCTCCGGCAGTGAGCCCCTCGACGGCATCACCGTGGACGTTACCCACGCCGACGCTTCAGGCACTGAGAAGAAGACCTGGAGGCAATATCTCGAAACCGCCGGCATGGTGAAGTCGGAAACGCGCCAAATGGCCTTCGAAGCCGAGGTCGACTTCGTGGAAGGTGACGTCTTCAGCGTTCAGCTTCTGAAATACGTCGACCCCGCCGAGTACGGCAACTACAAGGAATACGCCGGGGCCCAATAGAAACAGCCACCGACTGCATCCAACCCAACCCGATCGACGAAAACCCATGAGACCCGGCCGCGGCCGGGTCTTCTCTTAGGATTCCATCTCGCCATTGAACGAAACCCATGGTCGGTTTCATTCGTAAACGGGACTGATGAACGCCACCAATGCCATCGTGACCGAAATCCCACCCACTTCCACACCGCCCCGAACCGTTGATCTGAGCGCCATCCAAACCCTGGAGGCCGGTATCAACCGCATCGTGCGCGGCAAAGAGTCCGTCGTTCGCATGGCGGTCATCAGCTTGTTGGCCGGAGGTCACGTGCTGATCGAGGACGTGCCCGGGGTCGGTAAGACCACCTTGGCCCAAGCCATGGCCAAAGCCCTCGGGCTGGCCTTCCAGAGAATCCAATTCACCAGCGACCTCCTGCCCTCGGACATCATCGGCGTTTCGGTCTATCGGCAGGAAAACGAGGCCTTTGAATTTGTGCCCGGGCCGATCTTCGCCAACGTGGTGCTGGCGGATGAAATCAACCGGGCCACCCCGAAGACCCAATCCGCGCTGCTCGAAGCCATGAGCGAGCGTCGGGTGTCGGTGGAACGAAAGCGCTACGTATTACCCGAGCCTTTCCTGGTGTTGGCGACCCAGAATCCCCTGGAGTTCCTGGGCACTTTCCCCTTGCCCGAATCCCAGCTCGACCGCTTCTTGATGTCCCTCTCCATGGGCTATCCGTCGCGCCAGGCGGAGCGGGAGCTCCTGCTTTCCGGTGGCGTCGACCACCTCTTGGATCAGGTCCCGGCGGCCGTGCGCATGGAAGAGATTCTCGCCCTTCAGCACCAAGCGAAACAGGTCCAGGTGACGGAAAAGCTTGCCGACTACATGTTGAGCATGGCGGACGCCACCCGCAACAGCGGCGACTTCAGCTTGCCCGTTTCCACCCGCGGAATCCAAGGCCTTTTCCGTGCCACCCAAGCCTTGGCCTTGTGTGAAGGTCGCGGCTACGCCATTCCCGACGACGTCCAACGTCTGGCCGTGCCGGTGCTCGCCCACCGCGTCACCCTGAAACGGGGTGGAGGACGCCTCGACGAGCAGCGGGAAGCGATCCGGCGAATCGTCGCCGACCTGCCCGTGCCCCTCTGAGGCCTGCGAGGGTTGCGTGTGCCGTTTCAGCACATTCCGGTCCTGGGCTTCTAGGAGCCTTTCGTCCGGCGAGTCCTTCGATCTGGCCGCTTCCGCCGATCACCCCTCATTCAGCAGCGCCCGGAGCCTCAAGTCTCGCTCCAACGGATTCCAAATCACCCGGGTCGGCATGTGGTACACGGCCGCCTGCCTGGTGGTGGGTGTGGCCGCCACCAACACCGGCAACAACGGCCTTTTCCTAGCTGTCGCCATGATGCTGGCGGCATTAGCTCTGATTCAGATCGTGGGCTGGGTAAACGTCCACCGATTGCACCTCAAGCTGGAAAGCCACGAAGAGGTCTTCGCCAATCGCATGACTCGCTTCAATGTGCGCCTGCGCAATCGCAGCCGGTTTTTACCCCGTTGGCTGCTGGTGGTGTCGGTCCAGCAGGACGATATGAAAACCTCCGGAAAATCCCGACGTCACCGGACCGCGCCTTGGTTGGTGCCCTACCTACCCGCGCGCAGCCGGGACGAAGGTCTGCTGGAGATCATCATGCGTCGCCGCGGGCCGAGAAAGATCCAAGCGCTGCAAGTCTCCAGTCTGTTTCCCGTCGGAATCTTTCGCAAGGGCCGTCGGTATGAGCAGGATTTCGAGATTCTGGTCTTTCCAGAGCTTTTCTCCTCGTCCCTGAGCCGCCCCGAGGAGGTCGGCGACTCCGGTGAGCGGTCGTCGGTGCGAGCCGGCCAAAGCCACGAGCTCTATGCCCTTCGCGACTATCAAAGCGGCGACGATCCCCGGAACATCCATTGGAAGCAATCGGCCCGTCAGGGGTCTTTGATCTTCCAGCAGCGCAGCCGCGACGAGAATCGCCGCCTGCACATCATCTTCGACAACGCCGTGGGCAAGCTCGAAACCGATGAGCAGGAAAAACAATTCGAGCGACTGGTGAGCGAGGCCGCGACCTCCGCCGTGGATCACCTGAGCCAAGGTTACGAGGTCGCCTTGACCACCCGAGAGCTGCGGTTGGGGTACGCCTCCGGGCCGCGACAACGGTTGAATATCCTGGAGGCCTTGGCCCGCATCGAGGCGGTTGACGAGGATCACTCTCCTCTGATCGAAGCGGAAGAGACCCACGGAGAGCTCCGGCTGGCCATGAAGTCGGGTGAGATCCCGGCTCCCTTCGTGGCCGGCCGAGCCGACGGCACCGGCTCCATCGGAAAGGCGGGAGCAGCATGACTTTCGGCAAAGAAAAGCGGATCATGTTGGGTTGGCTGGCTCTCCTAGCCCCCTTGCCCCTACCCTTGAACGACGTGCTCGAGTGGCCGGTCTTTTTCGTCTATGCCGGGCTGGTGATTCACTTCATCCAAAAGGCGGAAAAAGGCAGCGAGAATTGGCTGTCGAACCGAGCTCTCAACGTGTTGGGCCTCGTCTACTTACCGATTCTATTCGTCGACCTACAACAAGCCTGGTTCCGCGATCAATCGGTGAAGGCCTTGATGCACCTGATCCTCTTTCTGGTGGTGGTCAAGCTCTATTCGATTCGCCGCGAAAAGGAGAAATGGCACGTCTTCGTGGCGATCTTCTTCATCTTCGTGGCCGCCATGGGCACCAGCTCCCACCTCACGATCACCTTCTACCTGATCGCCGCCTTGGTGATGGGTTTTGGGGTCATGGCCCGATTCGCCCATCTCCACATGCTGGCCGCCATGGGACGGGAGCCCAACCGCCCGGCGCCGTTCCCGCCGATGCGCTGGTCGGCGGTCCTATCGACCCTCCTGGTGGTGCTGCTGAGCATCCCCATCTTTGCCGCCATGCCCCGCCTCCGCCAGCCTTTCGTCATGGGGCAAGGGGGCAACAACCTCGGCCTGGCCCGGACCACCGGCTTCTCCGACAAGGTGGATCTCAACATCACCAGCGAGATCCGTGGCAATCGCTCCGTCGCCATGCGGGTCCAGCTCCCCGACACCGTCGGCGGCGAGAATATGCGGTTCAAGGCCGCCACCTACGACTACTACCGCAATCGGAATTGGTATCGCGAGCTGCGCAATCCCCGTCTGATCCGAGCTGATGACGACGGCAGCATGGCCTTACCCTTGCCGCCCCTCCAGCGCGGCGCCAGGGATCCCGTCACGGGCACCATTTTCCTCGAGCCCCTCGGCAGCTCCACCGTGGTTTTGCCGACCTCGGCTCGTGGGCTGAAACCGATCGGCGTGCCCGTGCGACAGCTGAGCCTGGATCCGGGCGGCGCGGTCTTCTTCAACGGCCTGCCCCCTCGGGAGACCGTGCAATACGAGATCGAGCTCGGTGATCGGGATTTCATCGCCGGGGTCGAGATGAGCTCCGACGGCGGCCCCGTCGGCGGCTATCCGGAAGCCCTGGATACCAATGGGGTGACGCCGCGGATCACCCAGCTGGCCCAACAGGTCATGGGCGAGGGGACCGCCAGAGAAAAAGCGGATCGCCTGGAAGGCCACCTGCTGACCGAATACTTCTACACCACGGACTTCGTCGGCAGGGACGGCCAAAACCCGCTCGAAGACTTTCTCTTCGAATATCGGAGCGGTCATTGCGAATATTTCGCTTCGGCCATGGTGTTGATGCTCAGAACCCAGGACATCCCTGCCCGTCTGGTCACCGGTTTTCTCGGCGGGGAGCTCAATCCCATCGAGGACTACTACATCGTTCGGCAGCAAAATGCCCACGCTTGGGTCGAGGCCTGGACCGGCGACCAATGGCGGATCTACGACCCGACACCACCGGAGGGTCGACCGGCGGCGGCGCCACGGGATCTCAAGCTCGTCTTGCAACAGATGTACGACTACGTGGCCTTCCGCTGGGATCGCTACGTGCTGACCTACGGATCCCAAGACCAGAAGAGCTTCTTCCAAGATCTGCGCGACCGCATTGCCGCCGCGTGGGCACGCTTTCGCGCATGGCAAGAGCAAGACGAAGGTCAAGGCCGACAGATCTCCGATACCTCGGGCCTCCAAACCGACATTCCGACCTTCGACGTCGAAGCCGACAAAGACGCAGAATCCATTTGGCAAGACCCCAGGTTCCGCTACGGCGGCCTGGCGGTTTTCCTGCTCAGCCTCGGTGTGATCGTGCTCTACCTACGGCGGCGCCCCCTGTCGCCGATCGAGACCTATACTCGCTTGCGGCGGGAGCTCAGCGCCATGGGCTTGGAGGTGAGCCCGAGCACCGCGCCGCTCGAGCTGCAGCGGCTGCTGGAGACCGAGCACCCAGCCGTCCGCGAGGACGTCCAGCGGCTCGTCGTCGCCTACTTGAACGCCAGCTTCGCCTCGGAGCCGCCCTCTCCCGAAGTGATTCAAGAGATGCGTCCGACCCTCGACCGCATTCTCCGGGTGGTCGCAGAGGATCTCAAGCAGCGGAGCAAAGCGGAGAAGCGGAAGAAGCGTCGGGCTGCTTGAACGAGTCGGCCAGGAGCTCACTGTGGACTAGGATTTGAGATCCTCGGTCGATGACGGCTGAGTCTGCCGGGCGAGCTGATCGATTGCCAAGAAGGTCATCAGCCACGCCGCCGGAGCGAGATGAAACCAAAGCCTGGGAGCGCTATTTCGGATCATTGGCTCGGGATCCGGAGAAGTCAAGTAGATGAAGATGTAGAAGGCGAGCTGCACACCGAGGAGAGCCGACGCGAATCGAAATCTCTTCATGAGCAAAAGACCGGGCACGAGGAATAAACAGAATGCCATTCCGTGCCAGGTGGTGATTCGGAAGCTGGCCATCAGCTCCGTGCCGATCACGACCCAGCGGTCCAAACCTTCGAAGGGGCTGACAAAGGTCCGCGGCCCGGAGACGAGACCGAAATATCGAATCGCGAGCTGCTGAAGACCCAGAACCACAGCCATCGGCCCAAGGGTTGCCGCCAATGTAGACTTCGCACGAAGCATTTCGAAGGAACTGAGTCGACGCCACAAATGCACACCAATCAATGCCAAACCGAGTGGCATACCTTCCATTTTCGACGCTGCCGCAAAGGCCGCGATGACACCCACCTCCCTATCGAGCGCAGGCCCGGCCTCTCGGCGCAGAAGCGCCCCGACGCCGGCGACCACGGCACAAGCCATCAGCCAATCCGCGCCTCCTGCCTGCAAATAGCCGACACCGAACATACAACAACATAGCGAAATGAAAGCCAGCGCGACCTTGGATAGCCAGGTCCACTCGTAGCCCTGACGAATGATCCCGCGGGCAGAGATCAGAGTCACCAAGAAGATCATTGAAGACCAACTCACCACGGCGGGAAGCGAGAACTGCCCGTCGAGAAGGGCTGAGAATCCGAAAAGGGTGGCCAGTAGGTTCGGATACTCGGGATGAAGATGCCCGCTGTTCCAAGGGCGGGAAAGGAAGTTGAAGTCAATTCCGCCCGCAGCATAGAACTTCCACCCTTTGAGCCCCCAATGGTAGATAAAGTCCGGATGCACGTTCCAAAGCAGGAACGTGCAAGTTGAGTAAACGAGCAGCGCCAAAAGCGCTACGCCGTCTCCCCAACTACAATCTTCGAGCTTCGACGGCATCCTCAATGATGCACCTCTACGGCCCCAGAATTTCACCATCGAAACCAGAATAACTGGAGCTGCCAGCCAGGCAATCCACTCTCCTTGGAGCTGCAACAGCGAGAGCAGAAGAACCGCTATGTACAGCATAAGACTACCCTCGAAAAACATCAGGGCCACACGCTGCTCCCATGTCCGAGTGGGGCTGGGAGGAGTCCCGGGCAGCAAGAATCCGAGGCCCCAAATCACCACTGCGGTGAGCATGAGGCCGATCACTGCGAGGCCTCCGAGCTGGGGCAGTCGAGCCACCCGCCTGGAAATGAGTAGTCGGCCTGATCGCTCGGCGAGGCCTCAGGACTAAAGACGAGAAGGCATCCCGAATTGGGGGCGTCCAAAAAAGAGCCGGCAGGAACAACATCCACCTCTGCGCCCAAGAAAGCGACCCACAGAAAGAGGAATAGCTTCTCGGACTCTGGAACCGAGTGGATCTCCACGCCGAGAGATTCTCCCTCACTCAAGTAATCGTCGATTCGAGACCAAAGACCTTCCAGGAGCTCAACCTGATGGCTGGTTACTCGCCAAGTCGAGGGCGCTCCGTCCTGCCAAGGATCCGCAACCCAGACCCAGTAGCTTCGATAGAGCTCGAGAGCCGTTGACGCAGACACCCACAGCAGCAAGGCTCCCGACAATAGAGCGCACACTTTGGTTCGGCGATCAACGCCTACGGCTTTCTGAAATAGATTCTTAAATCTAGGTTTCACCAGTTCGGATCCGGCCAGGAGCAATCGGACAGTTTCCATTCAGAAGAGAGATCCGGACCTCACCGAGCTAGTTGGACCAGCTCGATGTATCTCCAGATTCGAAATCGTCGGAGAAGATAGCCCTGGAAAACGCGCGAAGCTTTAAATCATCAAGTATCGTTTCACCCGAGATACCCGAATCGTCGAAGAAGGTGAATCCCACAAAAGAATCGACGACACCATGCGTAACCGCAGCCCACGGGAGGACAATTGTCTCGTTGATCGAAGCCTCAACTCGATTGAGAGCTGGATCATATCTCAGGCGGACTTGATTCACTCCAGGTTGAGCTATTTCGAATGTCGAGCCTGAGCCGACGGTCTCTGAGAGACCATCGGCTAGGACAGACCAAGTCTCGTTCTGGTGAAGAAGGAGCCAGATCTGGCCGGTCTGATAGAGGCCCGATGTGGCAGTGCCGTTGAATCCGACCCCCACCCAGCCACTCCCTTCGAGATCGATAGCTGATTCCAGTTCCCAATAGCCCAATCCCGAGGATTTGGTAGGGGTAGAAAAACCGGCAGCATAGATCCCGTCTACTCCTTGATTGGTAATTCGGCCGTCTATGAGCTTGAGTCCTGGGCTTCCTTGCCACTGCTGGTCTCCGATTTCAGTGTCGGTTCCAGAAAGGGAAGTCCCACTAGGACGAGCTGCGGTTTCTGAAAAGAGATCTTCGACAATGGAATCTGAAAGAACTGTGGTCAGAATCTCGATGCCCCAAAACGTGTTTCCACCTTGGGGCCAGGCAGGCACCGTCTCACAAACTTTGTCTGTCGAGCCGGAAAACAGCACCTTGCGGCCGTCTCTATCGACTAGCAGGGACGGCTGGATCCTTCCGGTCGCATTGGCACTGGGAATCGGCCGTACATTTGACTCAAGCTCGCGGACGCTCTCCATTGAGCTAGGCGTGACCTTTCTAGAGAGGAGGGTGCTGCCGAAATTCAACTCGTCCTCCGTGCACCCGGCCACGTCTTCCGTGCTCAACCAGTCTGCCCATAGGAAGTATTCGTCGTCTACCTTAGTCAGGCCCTGAACAATTGCGAAACCCCATACATTGTCGGGGATTGAATCGAAGGTTCCATCAGTATTAACCACGACCCACTTACCCCCGGACATGATTTCGGTCCTGAAGCCATTCGGTCGACTTACGTCAGGGAAAATCCGAATTCTACCGGTCCGATTATTTAGGGTTGCCGCAGTCCCCCAATTGAAGAAACCCCACCAATGATCTTCTTCGGAGATCAGAGCCGGTGAGGTCACCGAGTAGACCCGGCAGACAGGATCACAGATCTCCGACTGGTCAATCAACGGGAACTCAAGCGAAGGCCAAGTCCAATCGATTCCGTCGTCAGAAACGCCCAGAGTCCAAGCTCGAAAGTCACCATTCGCCCAATTGGTTCCAAAACGAACCCGCTGTGCGATCAGATAAAGCTTTCCATCGTGCTTTGACTGAATGACGGTGCCCATTTCTTGAACCCAGTTATCTGGCTCTGAGCAGCCCTGCTCAGGGCATTCGCACCGTGAAACTCTTTTTTCGACGGTAAAAGGCCCCTTGATTCCATCGAGTGTAGCTGCTCCCCGGAAAAGCACGATCTGATCGTGATAGCAGTGTTCCCAGGGCAATCCAGGGGAACCCTCGGGACCAGGTGCGTCGGTTTGCAAGTACAGGAAGATTTCGTCCTCCATCAGTATCGGTGTTGTTTGATAGAAGGTCCGGGTCAGAAGATTGTTGGGTTCGTCGGGAAAGACTGTCTCGGGGCTGACGACAACCCAAGGACCCTCCGCCTCTGGCGGAATATCGGAAGCTGAGCCAATGGAGCAAAGTCCAACGCTTAAGAGTGAGAAGAGCAGGCCGATCATGATTGATGACTTCAACATGTGTGTCCCTCCATCGATTTTATAGTTTGTAAGGTAATACTACACAAATTGAATTAATATTTCAATATCTGAGATGTAAATTCTCACTTTGACTGCCACAGAGGAGGGGAACGGTACAGGTTAGCTTGTGGAGAGGTAGCAGCCCATGCCGTAAGATCTCTGCATGCCCGATCCTGAAACTCGGCACGATTCAGAAGACTCCGACAGCCGGGCTGCTCACCGGGAGGAGCTTCGGAGGCCTGCGCCTGGATCCAGCGAGCCGGCCCAGGGGACGGCTGAATCCCGGGACTCGGTTCAGTCGAACCCCCTCGACGACACCGATACCCGTGATCGCGGAAGAGGTCTGCCTCCTCGCCAACACCGTTCCGAGGATCCGACCACCGAGCCTTTGGCGATCGGCTCGAGCCTGGGTCGATTTCGCCTTGAGAAGTTGATCGGCCAAGGAGGCATGGGTCGCGTCTACGAAGCCAGGGATCCTCGACTACGCCGCCAGGTAGCGATCAAAACCCTCCGTCTGCAGGATCCGGCATCGGTCCACCGCTTCGTGCGTGAGGCCCGGCTCCAAGCCAGTGTCAACCATCCGGGAATCTGCCCGGTCTTTGAGGTCGGCGAGCACAAGGCCACGCCCTACATCGTCATGCAGCTCCTGCACGGCAAACCCCTGGACGAGGCGTCGGAGGGGCTGCATCTCGAACAAAAGCTGGTGCTCGTTCGCCGGGTCGCCGAAGCGGTGCACGAAGCCCACCGGGCGGGATTGATCCACCGCGATCTGAAGCCGTCGAATATCTTGGTCGAGTCGAACGGACCACGCCGTTGCATCCGAAAGTGTTGGATTTCGGGATCGCTCGTGCCGCGGGCGAGGCAGTGGCACAGAAATGCCTGGCACAGCGCCAGAGGACGGCGGCCCGTCGAGCCGTGCCGGGCAAGATGCCGGCTCCAACACGACGGGCCGAGCCGTCGAATCAACGGTCTTCGATCGGGAAACAAGAACAGGTCGAGGTGAAGCTGCTGCACCGACCGAAATACCTAGGTCCGCAGGACCCACACGGCAGGTCGCACTGGACGTCAGACCCACAGGACACAACTCCGATAGAGCAACCCCCGAAATCCGCGCCGGTCTCATCCGCCCAATCCCCGTATTCCAACGGAAAAACCCAAGACGAAAAATCGACTCCCGAAGGCTGAATCTCGACGACCGGACCCTCCGACTCCAAGGCAAGGATCGAAGACACGACAAACATCAACACAAGGGCGAGCCAAAGCGACTTCTTCATAACATCTCCACACGTTTTGCACCGGACGGCTCCGGCGAGGCTCAGGGATTCCTGGGCATGGGTTGGATAGGCCACCACACTGCGTGGGGCCGTCTATCCACGCCACCGTCGTTGACCCGAAAAGAACCTCAACTTTTTTCAGCTCGGCCTTTTCGGGACATTCGAGACCACCGGTCACGACAATCCTCCACCTCAGGTCCGGTCGAGCCCAAGGCGTCATAGATTTGCACCGCCTCGTCTAAGGCCTTCCGGGCCGGACCGCGACGGCCGTCTTCGATCAACGCCGGACCCAGAGCACATAGAGATTCCGCTAAATGGACGTGCCCACCACCCAAAACCGCGCGACGACGACGCACCACATCCTGCATGCGGTGAATGCCTTCCGCGCGACGGCCCTGGGCCAACAGCCTCGCCGCCAGCACGTGGGCCACATAGAGAGTCCGCGGGTCGTCTTCCCCCCACTCTTGCAGGGCCGCTCCATAGGCCTCAAGCAACCGCCCTTCCGCCTCGGCCTTCCCCCGCTCCGCCAGCAACATCCCCAACAACATCCGAGACTCGGCAAAAAGCGAGCGCGACTCCGGGGTGTCGACCCATTCGATCTCGCTCTCGACCGCCTTCCGATACATCCTTTCAGCCTCGGCGTATCGATTCTGTCGATGGTAGGAACGTCCCAAGGAAAGGACCACCTCGAGACGCTTCACCTCGTCAGGCGAATCTTGTAGATGAAAACGGTCCAGCGCTCGACGCAGCACGGACTCGGCTTCCCGACTTCGCCCGGCAAAGGTCAACCCGTCGCCGAGCAAGACCTCGGCATCCACCAAGCGTTGATCCGCAGGCCCCAACGCGGATCGATAAAGCTCGTAAGCCTGTTCCAACAGCTCGAGACTCTCTTCGGCTCGCCCCCGGTTGCCGTAAAGGCGACCGAGTGACTTGAGGATGCCCGCCTTCAGCAAGGGCGCGTCATCGAGACGCAGCCGCTCCAAGCTCGTCACCAGAAGCTCCTCCAGCGTCTTAGGAGACTCCGTTCCGGCCACATAAGGATCGAGCTCGGAAAAGAGACGGGTGACGGAATCGACGATCTCGACCCCTTTGTTACGCTCGTGCTCCAAACGGCGACGGGACTGCTCGCGGTCCACCACCACCCAGCCCACGGCCGTCAACATAACCAACGCCGCCGCAACAGCGCGGTATTGGCGCCGGACCAACTTGGTCAGCCGGTAGAGCCAACCACCGGCACGAGCACGCACCGGCCGATTTTCAAGAAAGCGCTCTAAATCCTGGTAGAAAGCCTCCGCGGACGGATACCGCTGCACCGGATCCTTGCGCAAAGACTGAAGCACGATCGCGTCCAGATCTTTGGGTAGACCCGGGCAGTGATGGGACGGTGGTGGAGGATCTTGCTCTAGAACGGCCTTGAGCAGACTAAGTGGCTCGGTCACTTCCTCGAAGGGGCGCCGAGAGGTCAACAGCTCGTAAAGCACCACGCCACAACTGTAAATGTCGACGGACGTCGAGCTTTCCGCCATGGCCAGCTCTTCTGGCGCGGCATATTCCGGCGTCAACATACGCTTACCGTCGAGGGTGACCGTTTTCGGTCGCAACGACTCCGGATCCAGCAGCTTGGAAATGCCGAAATCGAGAATCTTGGGGCGCCCGTCGTCGCCGACTAAGATATTCTCCGGCTTCAAGTCCCTGTGCACCACCAGCTTACGGTGGGCGTAGGCTAGGCCTGCCAGGACGCGGCTCATCAACCGCACACACTCCACAGGATCGACGCGTCCCAGACGGCAATATTCCTTGATGCTCCATCCTTCAATCAGCTCCATGACCCAATAGGGACGATTGTCCTGGCCCAGTCCACCCCCGAGAATGCGGGCAATATTCGGATGCTCCAGCCCGGCTAGAATGTCCCCCTCTCGTTGAAATCGGCGCAAGACCTCCTGGTCCTCCACGCCGTAACTGAGCAGCTTGACGGCCACCGGCGGTGCTTCATCAGAGTCCGTCCGGCGGCCTCGAAAGACCCTTGACGTGCCCCCGCACCCCAGCTCTTCCTCAAGTCGATAAGGCCCCAGCTGGGTAGGGGTAGACGTCGGCTGAGCCGGGAACAGCTCGAAGACCGTCTGCTCCGCCTTCCACAATGCAGAGGAACGAACCGCCAAGAGGCGTTCGACCTCACGCCGTAACGGAGCATCACAGCCTATTGCTTCGAGCCACGTCTCACGCTCGGACGCCGGCAGCTCCAGACAGTGGGCGAGCAACTCGTCGACCCGTCCTTGGTCGAGGTCGTATTCCGTGCTCAAAACCGCTTCCCGTCGGCGCAGCCGACCGGAGACTCTTCTCTGGCCGGCACAGATTCCAAAGCCGCTGCCAGACGCCGGCGAGCAACGCTCCACAAACGCTCGACAGTGGCCAAGGACAAGCCAAGAGTCGAAGCGATCTCAGAAAGCGTCATACCGGCAAAAAATTTGAGCTCGACGACACGGCTCTGGCGCGAATCGTAGGCCTCCAGCCTGCGCAACACCTGGTCGACGATCACCACGGTCTCTAGATCGATCCCTTCAGCCTTCGGGTCAGTCTCCAATGCCTCCGCGGACATTTTCTCGACCTGCCCTCCCCGCTTCTGACGTCGCTGAGCATGGGCATGGTCTACCAGTAGGTCGCGCATGAGCTTCGACGCAAACGCAAAGAAATGACCTCGGCTGTCGAAACCACGCAACTTGGCGCCGACGAGCTTGATAAAGGCTTCGTGGATCACCTCGGTCGGCTGCAACGTGGAAAATCCGCCTTGCCGCAGATGGAAGTGAGCCAGTTTTCGCAGCTCCGGCAAAACGAGCGGTGTCAGCTCGTCCACGGACCCGTCGACACCAGCGACCCAACGTCTCAACAGCCGCGTTAGATCCGTTGGCTCGGACGAGCATTCCTGCACCATGATCGTGCACTCCTTCCCCACAAGATGACTCTGATTCGTGGCGGATGATACACAGAAGCCGGGCAGCTCCACCAAATCGCGATTCTTCTTTGTGCCGGCACGGCACCCGCATGGGAGACCTCACTGGCAGACCGGCCGGTCTTGGTTTACCTGCTGAATCAATGGATCGAGCGGCACCACAGAAATGCCTGGCACCACAGAAGTGCCTGGCACCACAGAAATGCCTGGCACCACAGAAGTGCCTGGCACCACAGAAGTGCCTGGCACCGCTATTGGGCACTGCTAGTGCCCGCCGAAGTGCACCGCCCGAAAGTATCGGGCGGTGCCGCTGTCGGGCGAAGTGTTAGACACAGGCAGTGGAGAGGCAGCAGACCATGCCGTAAGATCTCTCCATGCCCGACCCTGAAACACGGCACGGTTCAGAAGGCCCCAACAGCCGGGCTCCTCACCGGGAGGAGCTTCGGCAGCCTGTGGCCGGATCCGGTGAGGCGGGCCCAGCCAATCCCCTCGACGACGATACCGATACCCGTGATCGCCAAAGGGGTGTGCCGCCTCGCCAACACCATTCCGAGGATCCGACCACCGAGCCATTGGCGATCGGCTCGAGCCTGGGTCGATTTCGCCTTGAGAAGTTGATCGGCCAAGGAGGCATGGGTCGCGTCTACGAAGCCAGGGATCCTCGCCTACGCCGCCAGGTAGCGATCAAAACCCTCCGTCTGCAGGATCCGGCATCGGTCCACCGCTTCGTGCGTGAGGCCCGGCTCCAAGCCAGTGTCAACCATCCGGGAATCTGCCCGGTCTTTGAGGTCGGCGAGCACAAGGCCACGCCCTACATCGTCATGCAGCTCCTGCACGGCAAACCCCTGGACGAGGCGTCGGAGGGGCTGCATCTCGAACAAAAGCTGGTGCTCGTTCGCCGGGTCGCCGAAGCGGTGCACGAAGCCCACCGGGCGGGATTGATCCACCGCGATCTGAAGCCGTCGAATATCTTGGTCGAGTCGAACGGACCCACGCCGTTGCATCCGAAAGTGTTGGATTTCGGGATCGCTCGTGCCGCGGGCGAGGCCGATCTGACCCGCGACGGTGAGGTGGTCGGCACTCCTGCCTATATGGCGCCCGAGCAGGTCCAAGGCAACGTCGAGCACCTCGACCGGAGGACCGACGTCTATGCCCTGGGAGCCACCCTGTATCGACTGCTCGCAGGCAGGCCGCCGTTTGCGGAAACCGGCCCCGCGGCCTTTGTGCAGGTGTTGAGCAACGAGCCGGAATCCCTGCGCAAGCATCGGGTGCCCAAAGACGTCGAAGCAATCGTCTTCAAATGCTTGGAAAAGCAACCGCACCGGCGCTACGGCTCGGCCCGGGAGCTGGCTCGAGATATCGACGCCTACCTGGACGGCCTGGAGGTGTCGGCGCGGCCGATCAACACCTGGTATCGGTTGCAGAAGCAGCTTCGGCGACAGAAAGTCGCCGTGCGAGTCGGGGGAGTCTCGGCCTTGCTGCTGGCCGTCGCCCTCGGTTGGGGAGCCCATACCGCTCAACAGGCCGAAACTCGCGAAATCCTCGCACGAAAGCTCACGGAGCAAGTGGAGGAAATCGAAGCCCTAGTGCGCTACTCCCACCTGTCGCCTCCCCACGACATCCGCCCGGATAGAGCCCTGCTGCGTCGGCGGATGGATGCCATCGCCCAAGCCATGGTCGAAGCGGGCAAAGTGGGTAACGGCCCCGGCCACTTCGCCCTCGGCCGCGGACTCCTGGCCTTGGACAAGCTCGAAGAAGCCCAAAGGCATCTTCAGATCGCCTGGCAAAGCGACTACCGAGAACCGGAAGTCGCCGCGGCCATGGCTCAGACCCTCTCGGCTCTCTACCGGGAACGATTGACCGAAGTCGAGCTGGGGGGCGACTGGCAGGCCCGACGCCACCAAATCGCTGAGCTGCAAAAGACCTACGGTCATCCGGCCCGCACCTTTCTCGCCGCCATCGAAGAGCGCGACGTCGAAATGCCTGGCACCACGGAAGAGACCTCTGCGGAAGTGCCTGGCACCACGGAAAAGACCCCTACGGAAGTGCCTGGCACCATGCCTGCGGAAGTGCCTGGCACCGAGCCGTCTGAAACCGAGCCGTCTCCTGAAAGTCTGCTGCTCCGCGCGCTGAGCTTGTTCCACGACGATCAATTCGACCGCGCATTGGCCGTGTTGAAACAATCCACGACCCAGCGGGCTTGGTCCTACGAGCTCCTCCGACTGGAAGGCGATATCCACCGAACCTGGGCCGTCCAACATCATGCGGAAGGTCGAAGCGACGACGCCCTCAAATCCTTTGAGCAAGCTCGAAAGGCGTACGATCGAGCGGCGGCCGTCGCTCAGAGCGATCCCGCGATCTATCGAGCCGGCGCCCAGGCCGTGTTTCAGCAACTTTCTCTCGAGCTGGAGGCCGGGGTCGACTCTGAGGCTCTGTGGCAGGAAGGCCTGGCTCGTCTCGATCAAGCCCTCGAGATTCAACCCGATCTCAGTGATGCCTGGCTGTGGAAATCCCGCTTCCATCGCGTGGCTGCACAGCTCAAGCGACGCCGCGCCGTGGATCCCGTGGAGGACTTGAAGGCGGCGATTCAAGCTGCAGAGCAGGCAAAACGAAGCGACGACTTCCGCTCGAAAGCATGGCTCGAGCTGGCGCGGGCCTATTGGAGCTGGGGCCAGTGGTCGTTGGAACGGGGGGAAGACCCCATCGCCCGGCTCGACCAAGCCGACCGAGCCTTTGAGGAGGTCGAGCCTGAAAAGCGATCGTATTCCTATTGGGTCGCTGTGGGCATGGCGCAGTCGACCCGGGCGGAGCATCTGGTCACCCGCGGCGAGCCGGCACTGCCGAGCTTCGATCGGGCCGCGGATGCCTTCCGACGAGCCGCCGAGCAGCATTCGGCCCCGTTCGCGGCTTGGGTGAATTTAGGTATCGGCCTCTTCAAGGCCTCCTCGGCGCACGGCAGGGACGATGCTGAAACCCTGCTGAAGAAGTCGATTCACGCCCTGAAGCAAGCGGAGTCTTTACGGCACGACCACGTCGTGCCTCCGTACTATCTGGGACTCTGCCACCTCCACCTGGCTCAGGGCGGTGACCCGAGCAGCGGTCACCTCGACGCCGACGGCGTGAGCCGAGCCGTCGATCACTTCCGTCGAGCCCAGGAGCTCGCGCCCAATATGTTCCAGCTCCACGCCGCCCTGGGAGAGACCTTTCATGCGCAGGCCATCCATCAATGGGAGCGGGGCGAGCATCCCGACGATGTTTTCGCCCGCGCCCGACGTCACCACCGTCGCGCCATGGAGTTGGCTCCCGATAGCCCGATCCCTCCCCTCAATCTTGCCTGGACCGCCTACTTCGAAGGAAAAGTGCTGCTGAAGGCGGGGCAGGATCCGCGATCGTCCCTCGACGAGGCCGAGCGATTGGTGGATCAAGTCTCCCTTTCGCTGCACTCGGAAGGACAACGGGCGTGCGCCGGCAGCATTCTCCGGCTGCGCGGGGAGTGGCAGCTGCACCTCGAAAGGGATCCTGAGCCGTTTTTCGCAGACGCGGAAGAAATTTTCGTCGCTTTGGTCGAGGACAACCCGCGCTCCAGTGAAGCGCACCGCTCGCTGGGCCGTATCTGGACCCGCCGCGCCGAGCGGCTCTCTTCCCTGGGTGGCGAACCGCAAACCGCATTTGCCCGGGCACGGGATCATCTGGATCGCAGCCTGGAGCTGAGCCCCCAAAACGCCTATTACCTTTTTGCCAGCGCCCGCTGGCACCTCAGCTATGCCACCTGGCTCGGCACCGGAGCCACGGCCCCCTCCGCCCACGGATCCGATCCGTTGGCGTCCGCCCTCGCCGATGCCCGATCGGCCCTACAGCTTCGGCCGCAATGGCGAGAAGCCGCCGAGCTGGTAACCCTTATCGAGTCACGATCCTCAGCGGCTTCTCCCGACGCCTAGATGTCGATCACGGCGGCGGCTCGACCAAAATGTCCGCGTGCATGGTGCCGCCGGATTGCTGGGTGTGACGGCCGGCCGCATTCATCACGATCACCGTGCCGTTCATGCCGAAAGACGTCGGTGTGAACGTCCACTCGGTGGTGGCGCGGCTGGGCACCTCGTGTCTCAGATTGGAGCCACCTTTGGAGAACTGAACGATCGCGGGCTCCGAGGAGTCGTTCCTAATCCTCAAATCTACCGGTGATCCCGTCTCTTGCTTGGCAAAGGCCTGCAGGGCCAAGATGCCCGCTTCTTCAAGGTTGAATCCCACTTTATAGGAGGGTCCGTCCGAGGAAACGGTCAACACCAAATCGGTAATCACCCCAGTGGGCGAGCTGATTTGAAAGGGGAAGGCTCCTTCCATCGTCGGATCCAGGACGGTGGTGATGGACGGGCCGCTCGAGATCTTCATCGGATTCGGCACGTCCAACAACGGCGATCCGTTCAAGAAAAGCACTTCAAAATCCGAGACCATGCTGCCGAAGGTCACCAGGCTGCCCGGCTTGGAGTCGGCCACAAAGATGAGCTGCTTGCCGTCTCCTTCCACCACGAGCTCAACCGTAGCGGCCGAAGACTCCGTCGTCTGAGATCCCATCTCCCCCCCTGGGTGCGCAGTTGTTTCGAGTTTTTCGTCGATCATCATCATAGACATTTCCTGCTCCTTTCAGCAATGAATCGGACCCTGACCTACATCTGCAAAGGGCATACCGCCACACCAGCCCAAGGATCAGACGGGAATCCAACCCATTCTCGAACTCGACGCCTCACCGAGCCACCGACTGACGTCAGACCTCGGTGGCGCTGACGTCAGCCCGATCATCTGACGTCAGCAACCGAGACCCTTCGGCGAAAAGACCCCCAGAAATCGCCGCTTCTTCGGAATCCTCTTCCTGGCACGCTCCGTGCTCTTTACGTCGGCACGATTCGAACAAAACTCTTCTCACCGCCGAGCCTCGGTACCCGGGCTCCTGAGCATGGCCTCGCATCCCGCGAGCACAACCGAGCAGCTTCAAAGGAGCCTGCGGGCAGCCGCGGCTGAGGAGAACCGGGAAATAGGAGGATCCCGACCGAAACCTTAAATCGCAGCGTTTCCAAAACCTGTCTCCAAAACCAGTGTCAACAAATTCCGTCCTAGACGGAGAGAAGGAACATCCATGTCAAATATCGATTGGAACGACGGCCGTCTGATTACCCTCAAAGAAGGCGATACCGCCTCCAACACCGGCAATCTGAACTCGGGCCAGCTTTACTCGCTCTTCTTCTACAACGCCGCGGGCAATGACGCCTCGACCAAGGTTTCCGTGGTTTGGAGCAACTCTCAGCCGCCGGTCACGGTCACCGTACCCGGCACCACCCAAAATCTCGGCTTGGCGGCCCTTTGCTTCGTCAATGGCGACGACACCAACTCGGTCTCCGCGGCGGTGCTGAACAACCAACCGGGAGCGAACCTCCAGGCCTTCATCGGCAGCGTCAAGATGCCCACCAATACTTCGGGAATCAACAACAAACAGCTGCCCCTGGACGGCAATCTCTATCCATTCCAAGCCTTTACGCGGTACTACGCGGTGCCGGAATCCCATTGGTACAGCGCTCAGATTCAGAGCGATGTCAACCAATTCATCTCGGTGCAGTTCTCGCAACAACAGGCGACGGTGAATATCGTCAACTCCACGTCCGACCCGTCGAGTGTGATCTCCTACACCGGAACGTCCCAGCAATATGTGACCAAGAACATCGTCAGCAACCAAACCTTGCAGTGGAATCTCCAAGGCAACGGTCAGCAAATGGTATGGATCAACGCCGACAGCATCCAGAACTCGGAGAGCGCGACCATCGTGGTCCAATCCTTAGCCGGCGCCTTCGTCGAAGGCTTGGCCAAGTAGGTCGGTCGGCGCGAATCCGTGCTCACTCACGGTGACGCGACGACATGCGTCGAGCCAAGGCTCTGACGGACACCCCGAGGCGGCCCGCCGCCTCGGGGACGTCGTGCTCAGCCGCTTCCAAGGCCGCTTCGAGCTCCTTCTCAGGTACGTCCTCGGCGACCCGCAAGGTCGGATGTCGCCGAATCAAGTTATAGATCGAAGCTCGGCTGATACCGAGACGACGGGCCGCGGCGGCGGGCTCAAAGGCAGCATCGGACATAGCTTGCTCGACCTCCGAATCTGTGACCTCGGACGGTCTTCGGCCTTTCACGGTCGGTTTGTCGCTCTCCAGGGTAGCATGGGTAGATTCAGAGGCATCGTCAGTCGAGCTCGGGTCTGCACGTGAGCCCGGGTGCAAAAAGCCGCTTCCCAGCAGCTCATCGAGGCGCCTGCCGGGGCGCAGGAGCTCCTGCCCCCTGGAATCGATCACCAATTGACGCACGACATTCCTCAGCTGACGCACATTTCCGGGCCAGGAATGACGCGTCAATCGAGAGGCCACCGAAGCCTCCATCCACGGCTCTCCCTCGGGCTCGAATCGATCGAGACGCGATCCGTCCCCCAGCTCGTCCAAAGCTTGTCCCGCGAAATGCAGAACCAGACGGCCGATGTCGTCACGGCGGTCTCGTAGCGCGGGCAATCGAATCACATAAGCGGATAGCCGATGCAAGAGGGGCTCTTTGAAGTCTCCTCGGCTCGCTCTCGATTCCAGATCGGAATCGGTGGCGGCAATCACCCTGACGTCTACCTTCTTAGCCACGTGCGAGCCAACCGGCACCACCTCGCCCGTCTCCAAGGTCCGCAACAACATGGCCTGGACTTCCGGAGGTGCCTCACCGATTTCGTCGAGAAAGAGGGTTCCCCGATCCGCGGCGCTGAAATAACCCTCGCGAGCGCCGGCAGCACCGGTGAATGCACCCTTCACATGACCAAAAAGCTCTGATGCGGCCAACGAGGTCGGAAGCGCACCGAGGTTTACCGCCACGAACGGGCGACGCCTCCGGCGGCTTCGCCGGTGCAGCTCCCGAGCCGCCAGCTCTTTGCCCGTGCCGGATTCACCCCGGAGCAGAATCGGCACCGACAAATCCGCCACCCGCCCAATCGCCGCCAGCACATCCGTCAACGCCTCGCCCGCTCCCACAATCGGGGAATCCGCTCGACTCTCCTCCAGAGACGCCGACGAAACCGTATGAAGCAGAAGGGTGATCCGTCCGGCCAGCTCCAGAGCCACGCCTCGATCTATGGACTTGTGGGGCAGCAGCACCGAGTGACCCACGGACTCTCCATCGACGACGAGCTCGGTCGAGGTACCTTGCCGGCTGAGCAAGACGCCATCGGCGTGTCGGCTCATGCTCCACGGCCGCCGGCTGAGATATGGATCCTCCAGGGCCCGGCCCTCCCACACCTCACCGGGACGACTGAATTCCGGGGTGCTTCGGCCCAATTGCAAGGTGGGGGACGCGCTCAACGGCCAAAGCACTGCCCGCTCCCCTACCCGGCGAAAATCCGGGTGAGAAATCAGCGTTAGAAGGACTATCCGGCCGGGTTCTTCACCCTGCAGCGTTCCCGCGGGCCGGATCGTCGTCTCACCGAAACGGGTCAATCTTCAAGCTCCCTCGGCAGCAATCCATCTTTGTGGCGGCCGAGCTCAACACGCCGGCGGCATCCGAGCGGTGAATGGCAGAATTCTGGGTCAGGTCAACTCACCACGGAGGCTATCAGCTCCCGATCTCCGGCGACGAGCAGCGCCGCCGGTAGAGACAAGGTAATATCCCCCTGACGTTCAAAGCTTGAGCCGCTCCGGATCCGAAACCGTCCGCCCCAGACGCAGGAAATCTGTCTATGTCCCACCGAGTCGCGATTCTCCTTTGTGCCGGTTACGGCACCCGCATGGGTGAGCTCACCCGCCACACCCCAAAGCCGCTCCTGAGGGTGGCGGATCGGCCGGTGCTGGACTACCTGCTGGACCAACTGGTCGAGCTACCAGACCTGCACGGGATCCACTTGGTCAGCAATGAGCACTATGCGGCGGAATTCGAGCTGTGGGCGGCGGGACATCGCGACCGATTGGCCCGAAAAGAGCTCGATCTCCAGGTCCACAACGACGGTACCGTCGACAATAGCGACCGGCTCGGGGCGATCGGCGATCTCGGCTTCGTGCTCGACCGGCTGTCAGCCGAGCCTCCAGCCCTCGACGGAGCTCTGATCTGCGCCGGTGACAACATCCTCCGCTTTTCCCTAGGACCCCTGTGGCAGCGCTTCCTCGATCACGGCGAAACCACGGTGTTGGCCATGGAAGAACGAGATCCGGGCCGTCTCAGACGCACCGGTGTGCTCGAGCTGAACGCCGAGGACCGTGTGCTCAAGCTTTGGGAAAAACCCGAAAACCCGCCTTCCACCTGGGCTTGCCCCAGCTTTTACACCCTTGGACCCAGGGCGCTGGCACGGGTTCGACGCTACCTGGACGACGGCAATGCCCCGGACGAGATCGGACGGCTCATCGGCTATTTGGCCGAGCTGCCCGCGGAGCATCAGCGGGTTTGGGCCATCCGGACCCGAGGCGAGCGCCTGCACGTCGGCAACGCCGAGGCTTTACGCCATGCGGACGAGCTGCTGCGGCGGGAAGACGTGCTGATCGAAGCAGCAGCGCTCGCTCACTGACAGAGAGCGCGGCACGCATCGGAATCACTGAATCTGAAGGAGACCTCCATGAGACTTGCTGCCCAGTTTTTCGTCGGCCTCGTGGCCTTCGCCCATGTCGGCTTCATGGTGCTGGAGATGTTTTTTTGGGACCATCCGGTGGGGCGAAAAATCTTCAACATGACCCCGGAGGTATCCTCCTCGTCGGCGGTTTTGGCCATGAATCAAGGCTTGTACAACGGCTTTCTGGCCGCCGGCTTGGTGTGGGGGCTGTGGGCCGGTCGAAAAGACGTGAAGGTCTTCTTCTTGAGCTGCGTGCTGGTGGCGGGCATCTTCGGAGCGGCCACCGCCAAGATCACCATTCTCTTCACCCAAGGTCTTCCCGCCTTGATCGCCCTGGTGCTGGTGCTCGCGAGCTCAAAGGATTCCGCTCAGAGCTAAACACATCGAGCTGCCGGTCCGTTCAAATGGGCAGGACGCCGACTCCGGAGAAGATCTCCGGAGCGAGCCCGATCAAACCTCGGAGGTGAGCTCGCGGAATGAATAAGAAGACCTGGATCGGTCTGGCGATAGTAGGTTTTTGGGTCCTCATGACCGCCCTTCTCTTGCAACGGGAGTGGGGCGGCACACCCGTAAGCCGCAGCGACGCATCAAACGGGCGACAGATCCGCCAAGCCGAATCCACCTGGCTCGGCCTTTTTTTGGCCGACGGCCCTCAGGTCGGGCACATCCATCTGCGGCGCTTGCCTGAGCAGCGCCAAGGGTTACCCGGTGTGCGCTTCACCATGAACACCCAAATGGCCTTGAACCTGATGGGCCGAGATACAGATCTCCGGGTCGTCGGCGCCATGTGGCGTGCCCACGACGAGCCTTTGGCGGAGCTCGACTTGACGGTCGAATCCATGGAACAGACCCTCCGGCTCACCGGTGAGGTTCGGGACGGCGAGCTCGACGCCGAGGTGCGCTCGGGCGGCGAGTCCATGCCCTTGCAACTCCCCATGGACCCGGAGATGCTGCTGCAGACGGGATTGGGGACCGCCTCGAGCTTTCCGGCCATGGAGGTCGGTGACGACTTCAGAATGGAAAGCTTCGATCCCCTGACCATGCGCAAAGCCACGGCCCGGGTGCGTTGCGTGGAAGAAGCGATTTTCGAGGTCGACGGGGTCGGCGTGGAAACCCGCAAGCTCGAGGTCACCACCGGCGGCTTCACCTCGACGGCCTGGGTGGACGACCGCGGCGAGGTGGTGCGCGCCGAAACCCCGTTCGGTTTGGTCCTACAACGGCTGAGCCCGGAGCGAGCCTCGGCCATGGCGGGCCGGGTTCCAGGAGCAAACGCCCCAGGGGGCACGGATCTTTTGGGTTTGACCGCCATCCGACCGGAAGGACCTAGGCCTTATCGGGGAGCCGGGGAGATCCGACTGCGGCTCAGCGGCCTGGAGCCCGGCACCGAGATCCCCGTCGACGACCATCAGATCCTCGAAGCCGATGGCACCTTGCGAATCATCCAGGAAGCGGAGGTGTCCTCGTCGCCTCCGGATGCCGGGCAATTGGAAGCCATACTGGCCGAGGACGCCTTCGTCCAGAGCCGGCACCCGAGCATTGTCGAGCAGGCCCGGCAGATCGTCGGTGAAGCGTCGGATCCCGCGGTCCAAGCTCGGCGGATCCACGATTGGGTTTTCGCCCGTCTGGACAAGGTGCCGGTGATGAGCATCCCATCGGCCCTGGAAGTTCTGGAAAGCCGTCAGGGAGACTGCAACGAGCACACCGTCCTGTTCACGGCCCTTGCCCGGGCTTCGGACTTGCCGACCCGAATCGCGATCGGCCTGGTGTGGAGCGACGAGCTCGACGGTTTTTACTACCACGCGTGGCCTGAGGTGTGGTTGGGGGATCGCTTCCAACGTTTCGACCCGACCCTGGACCAAATCCCGGCCGACGCCACCCACCTCAAACTGCTGGAAGGCGGTATCGAAAGCTGGCCCAAGCTGCTCGCCTTCCTCGGACGTATGGACATAGAAGTGATCGAGCTCCGACGTCCCGAGACTGCGGGACCCCACGACTCACAAGGGCCGACATCATGATCGAAACCCGCGGTTTGACCAAACGATTCGGCGACAAGCTTGCCGTGGACCGATTGAATCTGAGCATTGCCGAAGGTGAGTTCTTCTGTTTCCTCGGCCCCAACGGAGCCGGCAAGACCACCACGATCAAGATGCTCACGGGCTTGATCCAACCCACCGCGGGAAGCGCCCGTGTCGGTCCCTACGACGTCGGTGAGCAGCCGGTCGAGGCCAAAAAGCTGCTCGGATATATTCCCGACCATCCGTTCCTCTACGACAAGCTCACAGGACGCGAATTCATGGCCTTTGTGGCCGGGCTATATCAAGTGCCCAAGGAGCGTTACGAGGCTTTGTGTGAGCCCCTGCTCGAAACCTTTGAGCTGAGCGCGGTGGCCAATCAGCTGACCGAGAATTTCAGCCATGGCATGCGGCAAAAGCTCTCTTTCGCTTCCTGCTTCCTGCACGAGCCCAAGGTCGTGGTGGTGGACGAGCCTTGGGTCGGCCTGGATCCGAAGAATATCCGCAGCGTGAAAACCTATTTGCGCCGTCGTACCCAGGAGGACGGCCTGACGATTTTGATGTCGACCCACACCCTATCCATCGCCGAGGAGGTGGCGGATCGGATCGGCATCATCCACAGGGGCAAGCTGCTGCACGTCGGCACCGTCGGGGAAATTAAGAGCCTGGCACGCGAGCCGGGATCCCTCGAAGACGTCTTCCTCGAGCTGACCCGTCAAGCGGAGGACGAAGCAGCGCTCTCCGCGGCGGGCGTCTCGCCGGTGGGTGTCGGTTGATGACCCGAGAAGCGCCCATGGCATCGTCTCCGAGCCCGGGACCTCTGCGGGCCCTGCTCAAAGCAAAAAAAGAAATCGCGATCCACACCCTGAAATCGGTCCAAGGGGAGTCCAAGCTCAAAGTCGCGTTCGTCTCCATCTCCGCCGTCCTCTTACTTTTGGGCATCTACGGCGGAGCCCGCTTGGCCTTCGGCATGTTGGAAATCTTCGGCTCCGAGCTCTTGGGCAACGCCCAGCTGAGCCTGGGCGACCTGGTGATGGCGCGCTTGCTTTCGACCTTCGCCTTGACCCTCTTCGTGTTGTTGACCTTTTCCAACGTGTTGATCGCTTACGCCACCCTTTACCGCTCGCGGGAAATGCCGTTTTTGGTCCAGAGCCCCATCCCGACGAGCACGCTTTTCCTGGGTCGGTTTTATGAGTGTGTGAGCTTCAGCTCGTGGGCGACCGCTTTCCTCGGCGGACCGATCATGCTCGCCTACGGGCTCGAGGCCGGAGCGCCGTGGTTGTTCTATCCGGCGCTGATCGCCTTCTACATCCCCTTCGTGGTGATGCCCGCGGCGCTCGGATCCATCGTCACCCTATTTGCCGTTCGCCATGTCGACCGGCTGCGTCATCGATGGATGCCCCTCGGTGTCTTGGCCGTCGCTATCGGCATCGGCCTATTCCGCTCCTTCCGCAGCCGATTCGAAACCCCGGATCTGTCGGATCCCGCGAGTATCCAGACCATTTTGGATCTTCTCTCCACCAGCCAAAACCCTCTGCTGCCCAGCCAATGGCTTTCCCAAGGGGTCCTAGCCGCCGCCACCGGCGCCCATGGCGACGCGCTCTTTGCATTCCTGCTGCTGGCGGCCAATGCCTGCCTTCTGCTGTGGCTGGCCACCCTAGCCGCCGACCTTTGGTTCACCCCCGGCTGGTCCGCCCTGATGGCCGCCGATCAACAGAAACCGCCGTCCGAGGCGAAGGGTTTGCTGACGCGCCTGGAGAGACTGCTCAAACCCCTGCCGGAGCCGGCCCGATCCTTGACCATCAAAGATCTTCGCCTCTTCTGGCGAGAACCGAGTCAATGGTCCCAATTCCTTTTGTTTTTCGGCATCATGGCCGTCTATTTCGCCAACCTGGATCCCCATCGCCAAGTCGTAGCGTCCCTCGATCCCAGAACCTGGCAAGCCTGGGGCACGATTCTGAACCTGAGCGCGTCGATGTTGATCCTGGCCTCTTTGACCACCCGCTTCATTTACCCCCTGATCAGCTTGGAGGGGCGTCGGGTCTGGATCTTGGGTCTCTCACCGGTGACCATGCGCCAGATCGTGCGTCAAAAATTCTGGCTCAGCGTGGTGACGACCTCGTTCTTCACCGTCGGCTTGACGGTGCTTTCGGCCTTCAAGCTGGACCTGAATCCCGTGGCGTTCTCCCTCTCCGTCTGCGCGGTGATCGCCACGACCCTGGCACTCTCGGGTTTGGCCGTGGGATTGGGCAGTCTCTATCCGAATTTCCAGGAAGACAATCCGTCACGCATCGTCTCCGGAATGGGTGGCACCCTCAACTTCCTGCTCAGCTTGATCTACGTAGTCCTGGTAACCGCGGGACTCGCCGTCGTCCTGCTCTGGCACGATCTGGAAGCCCACCTGGGGAGTGAGCGCTTTCCTTGGGTGCTGGGCGCGGTGCTGTTGTGGATCCTGGCGCTGACCGTGGCTGCGTGTCGGATCCCTTTGCGGCTTGGTCTGAGGCATCTGGAAGAAATCGAGCTCTAGGTCTGAGAAATGCCAGGCACCCTGGCCTGAGAAATGCCTGGCACCTCCCACTCCGATTTTTCTACGGAAATTTTCCCAAAGCGCAGAATTGAAGAGCATTTTTACGTCCAATCTTCTTAGGAAGGGGCAGAAGCGTAGCTTCGGAGACCGAGATCTTTCGGAAAACCCTTTCATAGGAGGATTGCCATGGGTAGAGAGCTTCGATTCGTTCCCCCCAACAGCCTGCAGCACGTCACCGACGTCACCTTTCAAAACCGCCACTTCTTGCGTCCCTCCAAG